>NZ_JAFIMS010000002.1:4800000-9343940 GCF_017309135.1 Corallococcus sp. NCSPR001 | reverse complement strand
CTGCTGGCGGACGCCGTGGGCGTCTTCGGTGAGACGGTGGGCGGCCTGGACGCGGTGCTGGAGGAGGTGGAGGACCGCATCGCGGACCTGGCCCTGCTGCCCCGCGAGGCGCGCGTGGAGTACGCCGCGGAGCTCAAGGCCCGCGTGGAGGCGGCGCGTGAGCAGGTGAAGCGCGCGTACGACCCGCTGCTGGACGTGCGCAGCTTCGACAAGCCCGCCGTGGCCCGGCTGGTGGCGCGCGCGCAGGAGCGCATGGGCGAGGAGCCGGAAGAAGATTCCGACGAGGAGGCTCCGCCGCTGGAGGACGGGCTGTGGAGCGTGGCGCGCGACCTGGACGAGCGCCTGGAGGAGACCGTCACGGAGCTGGCGCGCCGCGTGGGCATCGGCGTGGACACCGACGAACAGGTGGAGGCCTTCCAGGTGGCCTTCCAGTTCGGCCACGCGCTCAACGTCGAGGGCCTGCCCGGCATCGACGTGATGCAGGACCGCACCGTGCTGGGCACGTTCTGGCGCGACACCGCCGTGGAGGCGGAGGAGCTGGAGTACTTCGCCACCGGCCACCCGCTGGTGGAGGCGCTGTTCGGCTTCCTCAAGGACGGCCCCTACGGCCGCAGCGGCTTCCGCCACATCGAGAAGCGCTCCGTGAAGAAGCCCGCGCGCGGCCTGGAGCTGCTCTTCCACGTCCAGCTGCCGGAGCCCCAGGACACGACCCCCGGCGCCCGCGTGCCCAGCCGTCAGCTGGCCCGCTTCCTCACGCGCACCCTGCTGCCCGTCGCGGTGGTGGACGGCCCCCAGGGGCCCGTGGCCGACACTTCCGTACTGGCCGCACTGGAATCCGACGGCAAGGCCCTGAAGGGGGATGAGGTCCACCAGGCCTTCCCCGGCTTCGGCGCCTTCGTGGACGCCGCGCTGCCCGTGGCCCAGGCCGCCGCCGAGGCGGAGCTCGGCCGGTCCGCGAAGAAGGCCCGGGCCGCCATTGAGGCCGAGCGCGACGCGGCCGCCGCCCGCCTGCGCCTCTCCCTCTCCCACCAGGGCCTGTCCCCGGAGGCGGTGGAGGCCCAGGTTGACGCGGAGCGCCATCACTACGAGCGCCTGCTCCAGGCGCTCGCGGGGGCGAAGGTGGTGCTGGACGCCGCCTGCGGCTTCACCCTCGATCGTTAGGTAAACAGTTGTGTCACAATGGAATCGCTCCTGGCGGCGTTCCGGCCATTTGACCGATTCCCCAATCATCGAGAATCTAGGAGGAAGGCAGCCTCCCCCGATATGGCCTTCCCCCAATCCCAGCGTCGGAAGCACGAGTCCGGTCAGGCCGCCGTGGAAGCGGCGCTGTGCATGCCGCTCGTGGTGTTCATGGTGCTGGGCACGCTGCAGCTCTTCATGCTGCTGCAGGGCCGCATCCTGGCGCAGGTGGCGGTGTATCGCGCGGTGCGCGCGGGCAGCTTGAACCACGGCAGCTGCGAGGCGATGACGCACGCGGCGATCGTCACGATGCTGCCCACGGTGGAGCACACCACCACGGGCGCGCAGCTGGCCGACGCCTTCGAGAAGCGCCGGCGCAACTTCCTGCGCGTGCGCGGCACGGAGGGGGCGCTCTTCACCGAAGGGCCCATGGTGGAAATCGTCCGCGAGTCCCCGGGCGTGGGGTGGGTGCGCGGCCACGGCGAGGAGGACCTGCTCTTCGACGTGCCCACGGACGACCCGGCGCTGATGCGACAGCGCACGCTCGAGATCCGCATGGTGGCCTGGTACTACATGCGCATCCCGTTCGCGGACTGGGTGATGAGCCGCATGTTCCTGGCCCAGTTCCACCTGAAGAACTACACGGACGCGAACCCCCTCAACCCGGCGCAGAAGAAGTCGGACTGGTGGGCGGACACCGACGTGGAGCTGGGGCCGGATGACTGGCCCGGCGGCGACCTGGGGGACCGGATGGTGCGCTGGAACGCGCAGGGCCACTACCTGTTCCCCATCCAGGTGCACGCGGCCATGAAGATGATGACGCCGGTGAAGGCGGCGAACTTCCAGGGAGGTGCCGGATGCAGCCTGCACGGCTTCTGAGGCACGGACGCGGCCAGGCGCTGGTGCTGTTCTCGCTCACGCTGCTGCTGCTGACGTTGATGGTGCTGGGGACGCTGGGCTTCGGCATGCGCGCCAAGGAGCGCGTCGAAATCCAGATGGCCGCGGACGCGGCGGCCTACAGCCAGGCGGTGTCCACGGCGCGCACGTTCAACGCCATCGCGGTGCTCAACCGCGCCCAGATTGCCCACATGGTGGCCATGGCGGGCACGCAGTCGATGATCAGCTACGGCAGCCAGCACTACGCCGCGCGGCAGCTGTCCCCGTGCGCCATCGCGGACCCGGTCTGGTCCGGCCTGGACCAGGCGGCGGCCGAGCAGGTGAAGCAGCTGCAGAACCGCGCCGGTGACATGTTCCGCTCGGAGCTGGCCATGTACAGCGTGCTGGTGGGCACGCACCTGGCGGGGCAGGGCCTCTCGAGTCACATCGTCCAGGAGATCAACCGCGAGCTGGCGGCCCCGGCCGCGGGCGACGGCAAGTCGCTGGCGGAGGTGTCCGGCGGCGCGTCCTCCGGCATGACCTTCAAAACGTTCGAGGAGCTGCAGCGCACGGGGGGCGTGCCGGACAGCTCCGGCGCGGTGGCGCTGGCCGGGATGCAGAGCACGGTCAACCTGAATGCCACCATGGGCAGCATGGGCTGGACGTGGGTGCACAACCGGGGGACTGGCAGCGCGGGCTTCGGTTCGGGCGCCGCCGCGCACAACCCCGGCTTCAAGCACTACGGCAGCGCGTCCTCGATGGACTCGTCCACCTACCAGACCATCTCCGGCCGCAACTCGTGGGCGCACGACCACGGGCGCGCGGTGGTGGTCACCTGCCCGGACGGCACCGTCGTGCCCGGCGGCGCTTCGGACGCGTGGGTGATGTCCGACGAGGAGCAGTCCAAGCAGGACCAGCACGTCTACGGCGCGGGCCAGCCGCCCCCGGGACAGGGCTCGGAGAACAGCAAGCCAGTGGACGAGCGCCACACGCTGGGGGCCTGCAACGTGTGCCCCGGCATCTGGCCCAACGCGGTGGGCTTCAACGCGGGGCTCTTGAACGGTCCCCGCCCGGACGAGAACGACTTCGGCCAGCCCAAGCTGTACGCCATGATCCACCGCGACTACGCCAGCCCGGCGCGCCGGGCGAAGCCGGACCCGTGGAACCTGGTGTTCACCTTCAAGTTCGCTGGCAAGGAGACGGAGTTCGACAACGCCGCGCCGCTCGGGCGCATCCAGCCCACCGGCCTGGAGGACGTGCAGCGCAACCAGGTGGCCCTGGCCGCGGGGCTCGCCTACTACCACCGGCCCCGTCCGGCGGCGGCGGGCGGGGGCTGGGAAGAGCCCCCCAACTTCCTCAACCCCTTCTGGCGCGCCACGCTGGTGAGCACGGAGGGCGCCCGTGACGACAAGCCCGCGCGCAACCTGCAGCAGGCGGGCTTCACCGAGCACGCGGACGCGCTGCGCCGGCTGGACGCCGCGGGCTACCGGGGCGGCAGCAAGACGGGCGGGAAGTACTGATGCCCGCGCGCGCTTCCAGGTCGCGCCGCGGACAGGCGCTCGTCGAGACGGCGCTGGGGTCGCTGGTGTTCGTCACCGTGCTGATGTTCGGCATCTACTTCGCGGAGGTGAGCGCGCTGACGCTCAAGGTGCAGGAGGCCGCCAACTTCGCGCTGTGGGAGGCCACCGGGCACGTGATGCACGACCCGCGCAACGGCGTCTTCCAGCGCTCCCACGCCGAAGCGCTGGCGTCCGCGGAGGCCGCCGGGCGCTACGAGGACTTCGACGGGCGCGCGGGCCGCGCCAGCGGCGCCATGACCTTCCAACTGGCCCTGGCGCGCGCCACCCGCATCCAGGTGGACTGCGAGCCGACGCGGCCCGCGGGCAGCGAACTCGGCATCCTGGGCACCCGTCCGCAGGACGCGGACCTGGGCTCCACGGCGCTGCGGCAGGCCATGGACGTGCAGTCGGACGGCATCTCCTGCACCGCCTCCACGCGGCTGCGCGCGGAGCGCCTGGGCACGTTCATGGAGCCGGAGTTCTTCAAGGTGTCGCACCGGCGCGCCACCGACCAGTTCGTGGTGTGCGCGGCGGGGCGCGCGTCCAACGGCCGCTGCACCCGGCGCTTCTTCATGCTGCTGGATGACTGGGGCCTGTCCACCGTGGCGGGGGGCCAGGAGTGTCCGCTCCAGATAGACAGCGGCGGCGCCTGCGGGAACCTGGACTATTACAACTGGGCCCAGAGCGTGTACCAGAAGAACGGCGGCGGCGGGAACGCGGGCAGCGCGCTGATGGCGGGCGTGGGCGCGGAGGGCGGCGTGAATGAGGACCAGTTCTTCATGAGCTTCCGTGGCCAGGAGAGCCACTACGAGCAGAACATCGGCGGCTCGCACGCGGGCAACCAGTCGGTCTGGGAGACGACGCCCTTCGTGGCGCCCAACATCAGCCACAGGTACGACGTCCACCGCGAGGGCAAGTGGCTGGGCGGCGTGCCGCATTGAGCCGGGCCGGGCGCGTGGCGGGGGCGGGGCTCTGCCTGCTGCTGGGGCTGTCCGCGCGGGCCCATGCGTCCCCCGACGCGGGCGTGCCGGACGCGGGCGCACCCGCCGAGCCGCGCTTCGCGTGGCCCCGGCTCCAGGTCATCGCGCACGTGGAGTCCAGCGACATCGTGGAGGCGGGTGGCATCCCGGTGGCGCTGCGCGCGGTGCACGTGAAGGAGAACATCCGCGACCTGGTGCAGCGCTTCGCGGACGCGTTCCGCGACGGCGGCCTCTACGTGCCGCCCGGCAAGGAGCAGGCGCAGTACGCGAACAACGCGGCCATGCTCACCGCGTTGGATCCGAAGCGGCGCATCACCTACACCGTGGTGATGATGCCGCACGCGGACGGCACCACTACGCTGTACCTGGGGGAGGCGAACCACGCGCTGGCGCGTCCGCAGACCGCGGCCGGGGACTTCGCGCCGCTGCCGCCCCAGGCGAACGGCGTGCTGCGCGTCAACGCGGAGGGCTCGCGCACGCTCACCTTCCAGGTCCCGCTCACGGGGCCGCAGGTGGAGGCCTTCTACGAGGACGCCCTGGCGAAGGCCGGGTGGAAGCGCGGCGACGAGCCCGGCGCGTACTCGCGGCCCGGCGCGGAGCTGCGGCTGACGCACCAGCCCTCGAAGGACGGCCAGCGCGGCGTGGTGCTCATCTATCAACAGCGTGCGCGCTGACTGCGTCAGGCGCGCGGGCAACAGCGTGCGCGTTGATCAGGCGCGCAGCTTCTCGCGCAGCGCCTTGGCGCGGCCCTGCATGTCGGGATCCAGGCTGGTGATCTCAATGGACTTCAGCCGCTGATCCAGGCTCTTGGGCAGCTTCTTCTGGAGCGTGCCCGCCTCCTGGAGCGACTCCAGCTTCGCCAGCGCCTTGTCCACGATGCGCTCGCGCGGGTGGTCCAGGAGGCTGTCGAGGAAGTACGCGTCCTCGGGCATGTCCGGATACTTCTCCAGGTAGTCCACCACGCCCTTCACCCAGTCCGCGCGCGTCTCCGACTCCTGCACCTTGCGCAGGGCGTCCTTCTGGGCCTTGCGCTTGCCTTCAGGGTCGAACGTCTTCGCGAGCCCTTCCGGCAGCTCGCCGCCGGTGAAGAGGGCATCCGCGGCCGTCTTGTATTTCTGGTAGCTGGCGCTGCGCTCCAGCTTCTGCTGCGCCGGGTCGTCCTGGCGCGAGTGGTACTTGCTCTTGCCGCGCTGCGCGTCCAGCTCGCGGTAGGACTTGTTGCGCTTGCCGGTGAAGCCACCACCGTCGTTGTCGTCTCGGGCCATCTTCATCTCCCCTTGCGGGCGCGCCACAGCGCCGCCAGTCCCCGCCGGACGAGGGTGCGCACCTGCGCCAGCTCCTCGGGGGCGAGGGGGTGCTCCTCGTCCTGCTCCGCCTCGAACAGCGCTTCCGTCACGTATTCCTGGAGGGCATCCGGCGCGGGCGGCGCATCCGGTTCCCTGTCCAGGGCCCTGGCATCCACGGCCGAGAGCCCCGGCGGCCAGCCCAGCTCCAGCATGGCGTGCAGTTCGAAGAGCAGGTGGCGGGCGACCCCATAACCTTCGTCCGTGAGGCCAGCGGCGTCAAGCGCACCCAGCAGGGTGTCCTGCCGGTTCTCGTAGGCATGCATCAGCCGCGTGCGCGCCTTGTCGTCGTCCTCCAGGTAACGCCAGGCGGCCTCCACGAATTCGCCCGTGGGCTCGTCCGGATGGAAGGGCGCGGGCGCCTGCAGCCGCTCCTTCTTCGGGCGCGGCGGGCGGGGGCCGTCCTCCAGCCGCACCGCCTTTCCCTCCAGCAACACGTCCCAGAGGCCCAGCAGGTTCTGGTACAGGCGGCGCGCCAGCTCCGCGTCCGGGAAGCGGGGCTCCCCGTCGAAGAGGGTGGGAATCACCTGGCTGGCATCGGCGCCTTCCGCGCGCGCCTCGCGCATGCGCTCGAGCACGTCGGCGGTGTCGCAGGGACTGCCAGACAGCTCCAGCAGTCCGTCGAGCGTCTGTGCACCCTCGAACTGGCGGACGAAGTCGGGGGCTCGGTTCTTGGAGCGGCTCATCGTGGAGTGGACGGTAGGCACAAGGCGGGCATCCGCGCACGGGGCAATCACGCCGGAGCGTGCGCGGCTTCCGTTTCGGGCGCGGCGCCCCTACTGTGCGGCAGTCATGGCCGTGGAAACCTCGTCCGACCCCTTGAAGTCCGCGATGCAGGAGCTCTACCGCGCGCGCGCGGTGGAAGGCCCGCTGGGGGAGAACGGCCTGCGCACCGTCTGGCACCTGTCTCCCCAGGGCGCGGAGTTGATGTCGCTGGTGGACGAGGACGGCCGGGTGCGCCGTCAGGAGCTGACGCTCCTGGATGAACACTGCATCTGGGCCAGCGGCCAGGGCGTGCGCACCGGCCGGGTGGAGGCGGGCGAGGCGCGGCCCGTGTCCACGGAGGTGCGCGCGGACCCGGAGTTGGTGCCGCATCGGCTGGTGCGCGCCGCGCAGGCGCTCGCCACCTACGAAGGCCAGGACCGTTACATCCTGCACATGCAGCGCGTGCTGGCGCTCGCCCGCGAGGGGCTGGAGATGTCCAGCGTCACGCCGTCGGAGCACCTGGTGACGCAGCCGGGCCGCGACCCCGGCTCGCGGGACACCGTCGCCACCCGGGCCGTGACCTTCACGCCGGTGGCGCCGCCTCCGCGCGAGGCCGCTCCCGCCGCCGTCACTTCATCGCCCGCGCCGCAGGCGGCCCCGGAGCCGGAGCCCGTGCTGGTGCGGCACGGTCAGCCGCTGCCCAACGAGGTCCTGCCCCCGGTGGTGCGCAAGTCGGAGGGGCTGGTGATGGTGGCCGTCTTCGGCTTCTTCGTCGTGGTGGGGCTGATCATCCTGTTCGTGCTGTCTCGGGGAGGCTGAGCCGCAGGGGCGAGCGCTCGCCCATCAGGTGTGTCACGTCCGCGTCGGTGGGAACGGGGCCGGACGTCCTGCGGCCGGTGGTGACGCGCTCCGGGCCCAGCGTGGTGTGCAGCGGGTGCGCGTCCAAGAGCAGCAGGACGGCCACCGCGGCGGTGAGCACCAGGCCGCCCACCCAATCCAGCGCGCGGGTCCGCCGGGCCTCCGCCGCGCGGTACGTCATCAGCCAGGCGAAGCCCAGCACCAGCAGGCAGGAGAAGCAGCCCCAGCGCACCGAGCGCAGCCGCGCCGCCTGCGCCATGCCCTCCGCCATCAGGTCCGGGCGCAGCTCGCCAGGGGCCCGCGACAGCTTGGACAGCAGCGTGAAGAGCTGGTGCGCCTCCAGCGTGCCCACCACCGCCATGCCCGCCAGCGCCGCGGACACCAGGCTGCCCAGCAGCAGGCTGCGGCGCGTGTGGTCCTGCGCCGTGCGCGCGGTGTTGTATCGCGCCATGCCCAGCGCCACCGACAGCGCGCCCAGCAGCACCGCGCTCGTCCAGGCCCCCAGCAGCCGGGGGGCCATCGCCTTGCCCAGCCCCGCCGTCAACGCGATGCCCGCGTCCGTGGCCGTGGCGGACACCATCGGCAGCGCCGCCTGCATCCGCTCCAGCGACACCTCCGTGCCCAAGAGGCCCAGCGTCCACGGCACCGTCGCCATGCCCACCATCACCGCCAGCGGCACCGTGCGGCCCAGCAGCGTGGAGCCCGTCGCCAGCATGAGCAGCGGCACCTCCACCACCAGCGTCAGCACCAGCAGCGCCGCGAAGGGCCCCGCGGAGCTCACCACGCTCACCACTCCGGCGGGACTGCCCAGGAGCACCGGCAGCGTGCCCCCCAGCACGCACACCATGGTGGGGACGGCCAACGCCACGACGAACGGTCCGGGCGCGACGTGAGGTCTGACTGGAACAAGCATTTCCAGTGAAGATAGGGGGTCCGTGATTCCTTGTAATTCAGACGGGGGGACGGCCCACGAGCCAGTACACGACAGAGCAGACGGCGCCGGCCACGGGGGCCAGCACGATGCTCCAAAGCAGAGTCTGTCCGCAGTCCGCGCCCTCGCAGCCGATGCGCCCGTAGGCGAGCACGCCGCCCGCGAGCATGGGCACGTGCATGCCCGCGATGAACAGGCCCAGGCCGCGCAGCACGAGCCCCCGGTACCAGGGCCGCGTCCACAGCCGGAAGACGAACGGGACGAGCCCCAGCGTGCCGGTGAACGCGGCGGCCAGCGCGAAGTGCCGGGCGGCCACCGCGACGCACGCGCCCGCGGCCAGCAGCAGGGCGGGCACCAGCAGGAGCGCGTTGAGCGACAGGGGCTCTCGTTCGCGGGGCGGCGTCGGAGGCATGGGCCAGGGCGGAAGGCTCGCAGGGCGTGCCCGGTCGCGCAAGGCCGGCAATGGCTTGGAATGAATGGGCACGGGACCCATGAACACCCCTTCGCGAGCGAAGGCCATGGCCCTGCGGGGCGGCGTTCAGGCGGCGACGGCGCCTTCGCCCAACAGGCGCGCGTAGCGGCCCCGCCGCGCGAGCAACTGTTCGTGCGTGCCGGCCTCCACCACCTGTCCGCCCTCCACCACCGCGATGAGGTCCGCGTCGCGCACGGTGCTGAGCCGGTGCGCGATGACCAGCACCGTGCGGTCCTTCATCAGCGCCTGGAGCCCCGCGCCCACCGCCGCCTCGCTGGTGGCGTCCAGGGCGCTCGTGGGCTCATCCAACAGCAGCAGGGACGGGCGGCGAAGGAAGGCGCGCGCCAGGGCCAGCCGCTGGCGTTGTCCTCCGGACAGGCGGCTGCCCCGCTCGCCCACGGGCTCATCCAGGCCGCCGGGCAGCGCCCGCACGAAGTCCTCCGCGTGCGCCAGCCGCAGCGCTTCCCACAGCGCGTCGTCCGTCGCGTCCGGCTGGCCCAGGCGCAGGTTGTGGCGCACGGTGCCTGAGAAGAGCACCGGCTCCTGCGGCACCCACGCCAGCTGCGCGCGCACGCTGGACGCCTTGAGGGACGACAGCGGCACGCCGTCCCACTTCACCTCGCCGCCGCTCGGCGGCAGGAAGCCCAGCAGCACGGAGAACAGCGTCGTCTTGCCCGCGCCAGACGGGCCCACCAGCGCCACGCGCGCGCCCGCGGGAATCGTCAGGTCCACGCCCTTGAGGGCCTCGCGCCCGTCCGAATAGGTGGCGCGCACGCCGGACAGCTCCAGGGCGCGCGACAGGGGCGGGGCCTCCGCGCCCATGTCCGGCGGCACCGGCGAGTCCGCGAGCACGAACAGGCGCTCCGCCGCCGCCAGCCCCGTGAGCACCTGGGACAGCGTGCCGCTCAGCGACTTCACCGGCTGGTAGAGCAGGAGCGCCGCCGCCATGAAGGACAAGAGGCGCCCGGCCAGCGTCGGGTCCATGGACACCACGCGGGCGCCCCACGCCACCGCCACCGCCACGCCGACGATGCCCAGCAGCTCCACCGTGGGGCTGAAGGCGCCGCGGATGAAGAGCGAGCGGCGCATCTCCGTGAGGTACGCCTCGGCCTCCGCGTCGAAGGACTCCAGCGCGCGGGGCACCGTGCCGTAGGCCTGCACCACGGGGAGGTTCTGCAACTGTTCAGCAGTGATGGCGCTGAGCGCGCCCAGGTTCGCCTGCGAGCGGGTGGCCACCTTCTTGAGCGACCGCGCGAAGCGGCTCACCGGCACCACCGTCACGGGCACGACGACGAACGTGAAGAGAAAAAGTTTCGCGTCGATGAGGAAGCAGGTCGCCAGCAGTGCGCAAATCTGCAGCCCATCCCTCACGTACGATGACAACGCCTGGGTGACGGAGAACTCCACCAGGGGTACGTCCGAGGTGAACCGGGAGACAAGTTCTCCCGAGTGGCGCTGCTCGAAGAACGCCGGTGGCTGGGCGAGCAGCCGGCCGTAGAGAAAGCCCCTCAGGTCGGCCATCACCCGCTGGCCCAGGCGCTGCATCAGTCCACCCTGGAGGAACTGGGCCGTGGCCTTCACCAGCGCCACCGCGACAACCAGGAGGGGCAGCCGGGACAGCAGGGCCTCTGGCGCCAGGGTCATCCCCGCGACGGTGACGGGGGCGCCGGTGAGCACGGCGCGCAGCAGGGGCCCGACGATCCAGGCATACGCGGCGGTCGCGGCCGCGGCGGTGAGCGAGGCCAGCGTGCCCGCGAGCAGCAGCCGGCGGTAGGGGCTCAGGTAGCCCAGGAGCCGGCGATAGACGTGCGCGGAGGGACGGGGTGCCACGGAGGGGGCGCACTCTGTCACCGAGGCGACGGTGCCGTCCAAGCCAAAGGGACGTGGGAAGCGCGCGTGCATGGCCGCCCGCTCCACGGCCGGCCAGGGAGCGCTCGCGCCCGCCTGCGTTGCCGCATCCCACACACGCGGACAGCTTGAGAGGCGCCATGGAAACCAACTCCGAGAAAGAAGTCCTGTTCAATCCCGGCTGCGAGTCGGTCGTGGATGACGAAGAGCGCCGCCGTCTGCTCTGGCTGATGGCCGAGTACTTCCGCACCATCGGTTACTCGGACATCAAGGCCCGGCTCCCTGGCTTCATGCCGCCGCCGGTGCTCTCCGGCACCATCGAGGACCACCGGCCGGACTTCACCTGCCGCCAGTCCGACTCCGCCCGCACGCCCATCATCCTGGAGATCGTCACCCCGGGCATGGTGGATGATCCGACCGCGGAGAACCGCTGGAGCCTGCTGGCGAGCGCCGCGAAGCTCTACAACGCGGAGCTGCACTTCGTGGTCCCCAAGTGGTCCATGAACGGCCCCGTGGACCCGGCCCTCAAGCGCCGCCTTGCTCGCATGGAGCTGACGGTCAACCGCGTCTGGACCGTGTAGCGCAGGACCCCTGCTTCAAGAAGGGTTGGACCCGGGCCTGGATTGCTGGCGTGTTTCGCTGCGTTATAGTGACTCCGATTCTCTACGCAGCTTGAAAACGCCAGCAAATTCCAGGGGTTCGATTCAATGGCAGGGGCCGCAGGGCAGAAGCGCGACTACTACGAGGTCCTCGGCGTCCAGAAGAACGTTACGGCGCAGGACCTGAAAAGCGCGTTCCGGAAGGTCGCGTTGCAGTACCACCCGGACCGCAACCCCGGGAACCACGAGGCCGAGGAGAAGTTCAAGGAAGCCTCGGAGGCCTACGAGGTCCTGAGCGATCCGGACCGGCGCACGAAGTACGACCGCTTCGGACACGCGGGCAACCCCTTCGGGGACGCGGGCGGCGGCTTCCAGGGCGTCAACATCAACGACATCTTCGGGGAGATCTTCGGCGACATCTTCGGGGGTGGCGGCGGGCGAGGCCGGCAGCGTCAGAGCCGGGGCGCGGACCTGCGCTACAACCTGGAGATCAGCTTCGAGGAGGCGGCGTTCGGCTGCCGTCCGAAGGTGACCATCCCCCGTCCGAAGAAGTGCGAGACCTGCTCCGGCTCCGGCAGCAAGAGCGGCGCGGCGCCCCGGCAGTGCGCGGCGTGCGGCGGCAGCGGGGAATTGCGCTACTCGCAGGGCTTCTTCGCGGTGTCGCGTCCGTGCGGTGACTGCGGCGGTTCGGGCGCGACCATCCCGGATCCGTGCGCGAAGTGCCGGGGCTCCGGGAAGACGCCGTCGGAAGAGGTCATCGAGGTCGCCATCCCGGGCGGCGTGGACAACGGCACGCGCGTGCGGCTGGCGGGCATGGGTGAGCCGGGAGACCGGGGCGCGCCCGCGGGCGACCTGTACGTGACGGTCATCGTGCGGGAGCACCCGCTCTTCCAGCGCGAGGAGTACGAGGTCTTCTGCGAAGTGCCGGTGTCCTTCACGCAGGCGGCGCTGGGCGCGAAGATCGACGTGCCCACGCTGGACGGCAAGGTGAAGATGACCATCCCGGCGGGCACGCAGTCCGGCAAGGTGTTCCGCCTGCGCGGCAAGGGCATCCCGCACCTGCACAGCCAGCAGCGGGGCGATCAGCACGTGCGCGTCATCATCGAAACGCCCACGGAGCTGTCCTCCAAGCAGCGCGAGCTGCTGGAGCGCTTCGCGGAGGTGTCCGGCGAGGAGACCCATCCCCAGTCGAAGTCCTTCTTCGACAAGGTGAAGGAACTCTTCGGCTGATTTACCTGGGGCTCTTTCCTTCGCAGGGAGAAGGAAAGAGCCACTCCGGGTGACGGGTCAGCTCAACCAGAACCAATCCCCGTTGCTTCGGAGCGCTCCCTCCAGAAAAGCCGAGAAGGTTGGGGCGATCTCCGGGCAGTACTCTGGATCGGGAAACATCTCGCGGTACCCGTCCCGAAGTGGGTAGCGCCCCATCCGTGGCGCGCTGACATCCAGGATGATGCAGTTGCCGTCCTTGACCGCGCAGATGGACCACCAGTCCGAGGGTCCTCTGTCGTCGGTGTCCTTCCCGCGGATCGCGACGCGCGCACGGACGATTTGCGCGAGCGGATGGAATCGGAACGGGGGATCGATCCGGTCGAAGAGATCCGCTCCGTCGCAGTGCAGGTAGAACGCACGCAGGTCCGGATCCAACCTCCAGCCCACCCGCTGCTCGAAGGCTTCGATCTGCTCGGCCGTGGCGGGCGGATTCGGAAAATGCCGCTGGGAGATCTCCAGCAGCATCGCGCGCATCGGATCCGGGTCATTCGCCATAGGGATAGTCGACTCCCACGCCATTCCATGGCGGTGCTCCGGCATAGCACTGGCCATAGGAGTCCGTGACGTACTGGTGGAGGTCCTGGGGCAGCGGAATCACGTTGTCCCAATCGACAGGGTCGCCACCATGACCCAGGTCGAAGATGTGGTGCCCTTGCCAGGGTGTGCCGCCCGGGTCGCTCGGCCAGGCCCCCATGCGCTTCGCCCACTCACGACGGAACGTGTCGCGGATGTTGTTCCAGCGACTGCGGCTCGCTCGCGTCGCGGCTGGCGCAACGGGGGTGTAGTTGCAGCAGCAGTGCGTCACGCCGTATCGGCTGCCCGCATGGACGACAGGGCCTTCGAAGTCCATCTTGATGTCCGCCAACCAGATGCACCCCATGACCACGTTGCCCGTCGCCGCGCATCTGCTCTCGCAGGAGCGCATGAACGCGGGTCTGCATTGCCACGGGCCGTAGTGGATGACCGTGCGGAAATGACCTCCTCCGGGGACAGCAACCAGGGGTCCCACCCACTTCCGGCCGGGACCCACCAATGCGGGGGTGACCGAGCCGCAAGCCGTGGAGGCGAGCATCAGGACCAGAGCGGTGAGGCTGCTCCATCGCTGTAACTGGGGGGCATGGGGTTCCACGGCCACGATGTTAGATGGTCGCCCGCCGACCGTGCGTCCCGGGCCGCGCTTCAGGCGTGGCTCCGGGGCCGCACGAAGCGGGGGGAAGGCAGGGGCTCCCCTCGGTGACGCACGCGGGCATGCGCGGTGCATTGAAGCGGACGTTCCAGGGGAATCTTCCCCCCGCTCAAGTGTCGACGGAGCCTCACCCGCGCTGCTATGCACTTCGCCATGGAAGTCCTCTCCGCATCGCGCCGCGCGCTCGTCGCCGCGCTGGCCCTGACGTTGACCGCCTGCCCCAAGACGCCTTCCCGCACCGACAGCCGGGACGACACCTCCGGGGGAGACTCCACCCAGCCCAACCGCCCGCGCGTGGAGGTGAAGCAGGACGCCACCGCCAACGCCGCGCTCGCGCAGGCCCGCACGCAGGCGCAGGCGAACCCGGACAAGAAGCAGGCTGCGGAGGCCTACCTGTCCGTGCGCAAGGCGTACCCCGCCACCACCGCCGGCCAGGACGCGCTCTACAACGCGGGCGTCCTCTACTTCGAAGCGAAGGACTACGCGAACGCGCGCAAGACCTTCAACGAGCTGCTCTTCGAGAACCCCCTCCACGCCCAGGCCGAGGACGCCAAGCACAAGCTGGCCGTCTCCGCCATGGAGGTGGGCGCCTACCGCGACGCGTACCAGACGCTCACCAGCCTGGCCGAGCGCGCCGAGGGTGCCGAGAAGGAGCAACTGCTGAAGGAGGCCGCGCGCGCGGCGGAGGGCGCGGGCCTGTACTCGCAGGCGCTGTCCTCCGCGGTGAAGGAAGCCGGAGACGCGCAGACCGCGGAGGAGAAGGCCGCCGCGGTGAAGAAGGTGGAGCAACTGGTGGAAGGCCGCGCCAGCTTCCTCGACATCGCCCGCGTGCAGGAGGGGCTGTCCCCGTCCAACCCCGCGTGGCCGGTGCTCCAGTTCAAGCTGGCGCGCATCTACTACCACCTGCGCGACTGGACCCGCCTGGAGGAGACGCTCCAGACGTACCTGCGCGAAGCGCCCAACAGCACCTTCGCGCCGCAGGCGAAGGAGTTGCTCGCGCGCGCCACCCGCCGCGTGGAGGTGCGTCCTCGCACCATCGCGGTGCTGCTGCCCATGTCGGGCCGCTACCAGCCCATCGGCGAGGCGGTGCTGCGCGGCGTGAAGCTGGGCCTGCAGGGCAGCGACATCGAGCTGGTGGTGAAGGACACGCAGGGCGACGTCAACAAGACGGGCACGGCGATGGAGCAGCTCGCGTTCGACGACGGCGCCATCGCGGCCATGGGCCCGCTGCTGGTGGACGACACCAAGCGCGCGGCGCTGCTCGCGGAAGAGCTCCAGGTGCCGCTGCTGACGATGAGCCGTCAGGAGGGCATCACGGACATTGGCCCGTACGTCTTCCGCAACATGCTGACGAACTCCGCGCAGGCGAGCGCCATCGCGGACTACGCGATGAACGTGAAGGGCTACAAGCGCTTCGCGGTGCTCTACCCGAACATCCCTTACGGGGTGGAGCTGGCGAACGAGTTCTGGGACGACGTGGTGTCGCGCGGCGGCGCGGTGCGCGGCGCGGAGTCGTACTCCTACGACCAGACCACGTTCACCGGCGAGGCCAAGCGCCTGGTGGGCCGCTACTACCTGGAGGACCGCGGCGACTACGCGGAGGCCGTGCGCGACGTGCAGGGTGAGAAGATCACGGACGCGTACCGCCGCCGCAAGGCGATGGAGAAGGCGCGCAGCGGCGTGGAGCCCATCATCGACTTCGAGGGCCTCTTCATCCCGGACGACTGGCGCCGGGTAAGCCTGGTGACGCCCGCGCTCGCGGTGGAGGACATCGTCACCAACGCGTGCGACCCGCGCGACCTGGAGCGCATCCGCAAGACGACGGGCAAGAAGGACCTGAAGACCGTCACGCTCTTCGGCACCAACCAGTGGTCCAGCCCCAAGGGCCGCTCGGGCCTGCCGGAGCTCTTGGAGCGCGGCGGCAAGTTCGTCACCTGCTCGGTGTACGTGGACGGCTTCTTCGTGGACTCGCAGCGGCCGGCCACGCAGAAGTTCGTGAAGAGCTACCGCGACGCGTACAAGGAGACGGGCCGCGACCCGGGCCTGCTGGAGGCCATCGGTTACGACTCCGCGCGCATGGTGCGGCAGGTGCTGGACAAGCAGCGCCCCAACACGCGCGCGGCCATGCGTGAGTCGCTGGCGGGGCTGAAGGACTTCGACGGCGCCACCGGCCGCACCTCGTTCAACGACAAGCGTGAAGCGGACAAGCAGCTGTTCCTCTTGTCCGTGGACAACAAGGGCGTGAACGAGATCAACGTGGACAAGGAGAAGGCCGCCGTCCGCGGCTCGGGTTCATGAGCTTGCGCACCGGGGGCTTCGTCCTCGCGGGCGTGCTGTCGCTCACGGGCTGCGCGCACACGTCCGGGGGCCTGTCGCCGGACACGCGGGGCCGGTTGGAGTCCACGCCCGGAGGCTTCCTCTCCGGCGCGGTGGAGGGCTTCGACGGGGAGCCCACCGTGCTCAACCGCAAGGACTTCATCTACGCGTTGGACTTCGCGCCGAAAGGCCAACGCGTGGCGTACACGCGCCTGGGCGACAAGGCGTACCACGTCTCCATCTGGGACCTGGCGCCCGCCGCGGCGAAGCCCGGTGAAGCCAGCGCGCCGGTGATGCGCGCGGATCCCTCCGTCAACGCGCAGCAGTACGACCTGGAGGGCGTGGCCTTCTCGCCGGACGGCGCGCGCGTGGCCACGGTGAGCCGCAGCGGCGCGGTGCAGCTCTTCGACGCGGCGACGGGCTCGCAGGTGGGGGCGCTCGCCACGGAGGAGCCGCTGGTGTCGGTGGCCTTCCATCCGGATGGCCGGTGGCTGGCGGTGGGCAGCGCTCAGGGGCTGGTGTCCCTGCTGTCCGTGCCGGAGCTCTCGTTCGGCGCGGAGGCGCGGCTGCACGCGGGGCCGGTGAGCGCGCTGGCGTTCGCGGCGGACGGGACGCTGTACTCGGGTGGTTGGGACGGGCACGTGCGCGCGTCGGACACGCCGGAGCAGACGCTGAAGCCGGACGTGGCGCGCACGCACTTCGAGCGGCGCGGCGGGTTCGCGGCGGTGCAGGGCCGCGTGGACAGCGGGCCGCCGGTGGTGCTGGCGCTGGACTCACGCACGCCGGTGGTGGTGCTCACCACGGCGGCGGCCACGGCGTCCGGCATCGACGTGGCGTTCCTGAAGGACACCGTCACCGTGCCGGGCGCGCTGGGCAACACCGTGGCGCGGCTGTCGCGCGGGCGCACGCTGCGCTTCAAGCAGTTGACGCTGCCGGGCGTGGACGTGGCGGTGTGTGACGCGTGCGTGCCGCAGGGCAGCCAGGGCGTGCTGGGCGCGCCCTTCGCCGAGCGCGTGGACACGGTCTTCGACGAGACGACGGCGGAAGCGGTGCTGACGCTCAAGGGCGGCGTCCCGGAAGGGGCGGCCACGGCGACGGCGCGCGCGCTCACGCCGAAGCGGGACTTCACCTTCCCGGCGCACGTCAACGATGTCACCGTGGACGCGCGCGGCCAGCGGCTGGGCGTGGCCTTCAGCCAGGAGAAGGCGGAGCGCAACCGCACGGTGTACGAGCGCGAGCGCAAGGGCCTCCAGGAGCCCCAGGGCCCGTGGAACGCGGGCGCGCTGGTGGACGCGGCCTCCGGGCAGGTGCTGCGCAAGTGGGAGCTGCACCACGGCGTGGTGTCCACCGCGGCCATCGCGCCGGATGGGCGCTCGCTGGCGTCGGGTGGATGGGACCGGCGCGTGTATCTCTTCGCGGAAGGCGCGCCAGAGGCGAAGGGCGAGCTGGAGTTCGGCTGGTCCGTGCGGCGCGTGCGCTTCTCCCCGGAGGGGCACCAGCTGGGCGTGGCCGCGTGGACGCCGCAGAAGGCCACCGGCAGCCAGGAGAGCGACCCGGCGGCGGTGGTGGTGGACGTGCGCTATGCGTCCCCCACCGTGGAGCCGCGAGCGGCTCAGTAGTTGAGGAACACGGCGCTGCGCGGAACACCGCGCTGACCCAGCTGGGCCATCACGTCCTGCACCATGTCCTGGGGGCCGCACACGAAGGCGATGGCGTGCTCCAGCGGCTCCTCGCCCAGGTGGGACTGCACGTAGCCGGTGAGGCCCTGCCAGCCGCTGGCGCCGGGGCGGCTCACGGTGCACAGCACGCGCACGCCGTCCTCCATCCACTGCCGCAACTCCTGCTGGTACGCGAAGCCGCCCGCCGTGCGCGCGCCGAAGTACAGCGTCACCCGGCCGTACGCGCCGCGCTCCTGGCGCACGGCCGCGATGACGGGGCGGATGGCGGAGATGCCGGAGCCGCTGGCGAACAGCAGCAGGTCGCGGCCACGCGCCTTCTCCATGGGGAAGCCGGGGCCCGCCGGACGCGTCACCTCCACGTGCGCGCCCAGGGGCAGGTGGATGAGCGCGGAGGGCAGCGAGCCTTCATCCTTCAGCAGGAACTCCCACCGCGTGCCGTTGGGGGCGGGCGGCGAGGCGATGGCGAACATGCCCGGCTGCCCACCGGGAAGGCGCAGCTGAACGTACTGTCCCGGGTGGGCGTGAGAGCCCACGAGCGGCGTGCCGCCGATGTCGAGCACCCAATCCGTGAGGCCATCCGCCGAGGGGGTGCGGGCGGTGACGGTGGCGATGTGCCAGTCGCTCATGGGGACTTTCTAACCCGTCCTCCTGGCGCGTGCCTGCCCTGCTAGAGTCGTGCCCGTGAAGACTGTGTTCTGGTTGTTCATGTTCCTCGTCGGTCTGGCCGGCGTGGTGATTCCGATCACGTACCTCTACACGGCCAGCAAGCTGCCGCGGCTGGAGAGCGAGTTCGACGTCGAGAGCCAGCTGCGCCATCGCATCGAAGGCGACCGGATGAGCGTCCTGGTGGGCCGGATGGACCAGGGCGGCAGGGAGCGGGCGGCGGTGACGTTCACGCGGCCGGACTTCTCGCGGATGCCCAAGGACCTGGTGGCGCTCTACATCCGCCAGATGGAGTGCCCCACCTACTTCCAGACGCCGCGCGAGGATGGCCGCGCGTGGGCGTGGCGCCTGTTCGCCGGTGTGACGCTGGGCACGGCGCCCCCGGGGGACGGGGCCTGCGAGCGGCGGCTGGCCATGCGCATCGCGCGGGAGATGGGCATCGAGGGGGACCTGCAGTTGTCCGTGGCCGCGCACCGGCTGCACGCGTTCTTCCAGAAGGACCAGCTCGTCGCGTACGACCTGTCCATCATCCGCTTCGAGCGCGGCGTCGTCGGCGTGGAGGACGCGGCCCGCAAGCTGTTCCAGCGCGAGCTGGGAGAGCTCCAGCTGTCGGAGCTGGCGGAGCTGCAACTGGCGCTGCCGCCGTACGGGTATTACGGCGACATCAAGGCGTGCAAGAACGCGAGCCTCATCCGGCAGAACCGCGACCTGCTGCTGCAGGACCTGGCGGGCTACGCGCTGGTGAGCGAGGAGCGCGCGCGCAACGCCATCGCGCAGCCGGTGGCGTGCACGTCGGTGAAGTAGCGGGCGGTCAGCGCCGCACCTCCGAGGGCACCTGCGGAAGCCAGCCCACCTCCAGCGCGCCCCACAGGCCCAGCAGGATGGCCTCCGCGGCGTCGTGGCGCAGCGAGGTGGGGCGGGGCGCGTGGGACCAGTCGATGACCCGCCGCGCGAGCGTGTCCGCGGCGTCCTTGGCCAGTGAGCCGCTGCGCTGCTCCCGCGCGTAGAGCAGCCGGTGGCGCCAGTCCTCCGCGGCCACGCGAAGCACGGGCAGGGCGCGGCGCAGGGCCTCGCGCTCCCAGACGTCCGCGATGGGGCCACCGCCCTCCAGCACGAGCCACGCGAGCGGGGAGGCGTCCTGGAGCACGGCGGGCACCGCGCGCTTGAGCCGCGCGTGCGTGCCGAGGTTCTGCGAGCGGTACCACTGCAGCCGCCCGTCCGCGCCGAAGCGCGCGAGCCCGCAGCGCAGGCCCAGGTCCACCGCGAGCAGCGCAGGACCTGGGGGCTCGGCCATGGCGTGGGCTACTTGAGGTACTGCTGCTTCCAGCCGCGGAGCTCGCTGAGGATCTCCGTGCGGCCCGCCGCGTCGTCCGCGTTCTCCAGCCGCTTCAGTTGCCGGTCCAGGTAGTTGCGCGCGGCCTGCCGGGTGAGCCCCTTGTGGACCTTGTTGTCGGCGTACAGAGGGCTGCTCTCGACCTGGCTCACGGCGGCCATGATCTGATCCCTCACGGCGGACTCGCTCGAGGACTCCGTGCGCCGGGGCGTGGGCGGCGGGCCTTCGCGGACGGGCTTCACGGCGGCGGCCTTGGCGACGACGGGCGGCTCTTCCTTCGTCGGAGGGGGCGGCTCGGCGACGGGCTCGGGCGCCGGCTCCTGCACGGGCGCGGCGACGACCTCGGGCACGGGAGGCGGCGGAGGTTCGACCTTCGGCGCGGGAGGCGGCGTCGGGGCCGTGGCGACGGCGGGCGGAGGCGTCTCACCGCCGCGCGTGGCGATGACCACGCCCACGGCGGCGAACAGCACGGCCGCGCCCACGGCGATGGGCACGAAGCGGCGCAGGGAGGACGTCTCCTCCTGCGGCACCAGCAGGTCGTCCGGCGGGACGGGCGGCGGGACGTGGGTGGTGGGGCGGCGCGCGTCCGCGTCGCTGATGACGACCGCCGCGGCGGGGGCGGGCTTGGGCGGCGCCGAGGGCTCGACGGGGGCGGGCGCGGTGGGGTTGGTGCGCGTGGCGCGCAGGGTGCGGCGCAGCTTGGCCAGGTGCTGACGCAGGGGGTCCGCGGAGTTGGGGCGCGTCTCCGGGTCCTTGGTGAGCATCTGCAGGATGAAGGCGTCCACGGCGGGCGGCAGGTCGGGGACGAACTCCGACGGCCGGGGAGGGCGCGCCTCCACGTGCTTCATGAGCAGGTCCACCGGGGAGCTGCCGATGAAGGGCAGCCGGCCGGTGACGATTTCGAAGGTGACGACGCCCATGGCGTACAGGTCCGTCATGGGGCCCACGGACTGGCCGCGGGCCTGCTCGGGCGCCATGTACTCCGGAGTGCCGACGACCATGTCGGTGCGCGTCTGCGCGGTGCGGCCGGTGGGGCCTTCGCCGCGCTTGGCGAGCCCGAAGTCCAGCAGCTTCACGTAGCGCGAGCCGTCCGGCTGGCGCACGAGGAAGATGTTGCTGGGCTTCAGGTCGCGGTGCACCACGCCCGCGCCGTGCGCGGCGCCCAGGGCGGCGAGCACCTCATCCAGGAGGGACAGGGCCTCCGGGACGGGGAGGCGGCCCTTCTCCGCGAGGATGGCGTCCAGCGGCTGGCCTTCCAGGTACTCCATGACGATGTACTGGCGACCGTCCGGGAGCTGGCCGAAGCCGAAGATGTCGATGATGCCGCGGTGGCGGATGGCGTTGACGGCGCGGGCCTCCGCGAGGAGGCGGGCCACCTGTTCGGACGAGTGCGCCAGTTCGGGGCGCAGCACCTTCACGGCGACGCGCTTGCCGATGAGCGGCTGGATGCCCTCGTAGACGAGCCCCATGCCGCCCACGCCGATGCGTGCGCGCAGCTCGTACTCGCCCAGCTTCAGGCCGATGAGGGGGTCGGTGATGGCGGTCGCTTCGGTACCGGGGTGCTCCACGATGACCTTCGGTTCCGGTGGAGTCGGCTGGAACGACGACAGCACGACGGTGCCATCGCGAGGGCACACCGCCGTCTCGGACGGAACGGTGAGGCCGCAGGTTTCGCAGATCAGCTCGGAAGACATCTCCACCACGGGGGAGCGTAACAGGTGAAATCCCGGGAAGCGAAGTCAGGGCCCGAGGGTCGCCGGGCAAGCAAACAGGCACCTGCCCCCGGGTCGCGTTTTCTCACCCGCTGGTGTCACACAGCGGGCGATGCAGTGAGTCAGGGCGTTCCGGCATCCAAGACGGAACAATCCACGAGGATCTGAGCGAGCCCCGTGGGGCCCGGGTTGCCAGTACTTGCTCCGCCCTGGCCTCCAGCCCCCACGAGGATCTGCCCGTTGACGATGGTGATTCCTGCGTCACCCGCGCACCACGCGCCTACGGACGGACCTCCTGCTCCACCACCCCCAGGGCCACCACGGCCGCCTTCTCCGCCCTTCGCTCCGTTTCCTCCGGTGCCGCCATAGACCGTGTAGACAATGCCTGCGTCATTCACGCGGAAGTTGGTGGTCGCACCCTGAGCGCCATCCCCACCCGGCCCGCCGGCTCCCCCTGCGCCTCCCGCCATCCCTTCTCCGCCGATGCCGCCCTGTCCTGCCTGGACCTGAGACATCCCGGACAGGGTGACGCGCGAGTCGATCACAACGAGTGCGATGGACGCGCCGCCGTTGGTACCTCCACCACCGGGCAGTCCCCCACATCCGCCCGCCCCTCCGCTGCCACCAGAGCCAGCACCTGCGGTATCGCTGTCCGGCACGATGGGATCGGAGTCAGCCGCGCAGGCACCGCCACCGCCACCACCACCGCCGCCACCGCCGGCAGGGCCTGTTTCGCCCGCTTGGCCATGCTCCGTGGAGCCGGTCGCCCAAGCCCAGACTCCCGTGAGTCCATCCAATTGTCCCAGCGCGGCGAGCCCCGAGCGTCCCGGCGCGCCTGAATCGGGCGCATCCAGGCCTGGGCCACCATCGTGGCCATTGGACGCGGAGCAATAACAGGGCTGTCCAGGGGCGGGGCAGGAGAAGGTGCCTTGCTCACCGCCCGCGCCTGCTCCGCCGCCGCGATCCGAAGGCGCACCCTTGAGACCAGGTTGCCCAGTGCCGCGAACGAGGCCCGAGCCGCTGGCGCCTCCCGTTCGGGCGCCGCCAATGGCACAGGTATTGGTGCCACCGGACCTGCTATTCCCTGCCATCATGGGCTGCCCAGCTTGGCCCGGGGAGCCACTTCTTCCCTCTGCCCCCTGGCTTCCTGGCGAACCAGCGGCACCGGGGCCACCCAGGCCTGATTGAAGGTGGGTGGCGTACAGCGTGGTATTCGCGCTGTGCTGAACCTTGAGCACCACGGAGGCACCGCCATCGTCTCCAGCGTTCGCGGACGCGATGTTCAGCGAGTCCAGCAGCACGCCAGCCTCCGCCACGTCACGCACCGTGAACGCCAGCGTCCCACCGTCCACGAACGTGGGGGTCGTGCTCTTGAAGCGGCTCCAGTAACGGTCCACGCCGTTCCACTGGTAGCCGCCGTGTAGCGACACGGGCGTGGTCACAACGGTCTCCGACTCGTTGTACGTCCCAACGCCCAGGTACACGTGCGTGCGTGTCGAGCCAGGACCGGCGGCCTTGATCAACTCCAGCGCCTTGCGCAGGGTTTGCAGCGGACTCTTGTTGGAGCCGTCTTGCGAGTCGTTGCCTCGCACTGGATCCACGAAGTAGCCCGCTTCCGCCATGCCGTCCACGCCATCGCAGTTCAGGTCCCGGCCTTCGGGATCGGGCTCGTCCTCGTTGGAGACGATGATGCAGGTGGGCTCCACCTCACCGCCGTCGCCACCATCTCCCGCGTCCGCGCCGCCATCGGTCCCGGCGTCCTCGGTCGCCTGCGGTCCGCAGCGGCCCTGCTGCTCACAGTTTTCAAAGGCCGCGTCGAAGTTGCTGCAACCGCCCGCGCTGAGCACCGCACCGAATACCGCGCCCAGCGCGCCGACCTTCCAGAGGTTCCGCATGGCTTTCCCCGTGCTCACTGCCACGTCCCGGCGAAGCTCAAGCCACCACCCTGCGGCGTGAGCGTCACGGACGGCTGAACGTTCGTCTGCTTCACCGGCAGGAAGTACATCAGCGCGCCCGTAACAATCGCCGCCGCGCCCACCCCGATCCCCACCGCGCCAATCGTCTGCGAGCGCTTGCCGGAGTCGCGAACATCCTTCGCTTCCTCCAGGTCCGGATACTCGTTGTTGTTCAGGTCGCTGAGCTTGCTGCGCGACTGCACGAAGAACACCGTGCCCACGCCCGCGAGCACCACGCCGCCCGCCGCCGGCACCCACGCCCACTTGCGGCGTCCCGGCGTCTCCACCGTCGGCGTGTCACTCAGGCCCAGGTCCGTGGGCGGCTGCACGCCCGGCGTCAGGTCCGGCCCCGGCACCGGCTGCTTCTCGCCCGGCGTCACGTTGGGCGTCTGCTGCGCCACCGGCGGCGTCACCGGCGGCGGCGCCACCGGCTCCGGACGCAGCACCCGCAGCGTGCGCGGCACCACCACGTCCAGCGACTTGTTGAGCGCGTCCAGCACCTGGTCCTCGCTCACGCCAGGGACCGACTCCTCCACGAGCGGTGCGCCGTCCTGCGCCGTGTACACGCGCACGCCCGCCTTGTACGCGTTCAGGTACGGGCCAATCTCCGTCACCATCACCACGTCCGTCTTCGCCGCCACGCCCAGGGACGCGATGCAGGACGGCTGCGTGCGGTTGCAGCGCATCATCGCCGTGCGCTTCTTCTTCGGCAGCGTGCGCGTCACGTCCTCCACGCGGATCACCTCCAGGCCGCGGGCCTTGAGCTGCTCGGCCACGTGCTCCTGGGCGGTTCCAACGAGGTAGCGCGGCGTTCCCCGCGTCACGTCCGTGGGCGCCAGCAACACGGTGACGGGTTTCGCGGAGGAGTCGGGTGCGGGCGCCTGGGCGACCACCAGGGTGAGCGCGGCGAGGAAGGGGATCAACACGGGAGCACTTTCTCCCCGACCCGCCCTCCTCGCAAGGTCAGGATTCGCGGACCCGCGTGGTGGGACAGGGCCCCACCCACCCGGGGGCGACACCGGTGTCCGGCGCCGGGCTCCCCGCGTGGATGTTTCACGGTGCCCGCGGCCCGGGAGACCCGGAGGGTCTCCCGCGCCGTCCGACGGCTACCGGCGCGGACGCTCCGGCGCCGGGCGGATCTGCGTCTTCTCCGACGTGTTCAGCTCCGTCCTCGGCCGGTCGTCGTCCTCGTCCTCATCCTCCGAGGGCGGTGGCGGCGGACCCGGCGGACGGCGCGTGGGCGTGGCACCCGCGCGCAGCGTGTTGGCCGGGGGCGTGCCGGGACGCGCCGGGGCGGGCGGCGGACGGCGCGGCGGCGGCGTGTTGCGCGCGGGCGGGGCCTCCGCGAGCAGGTCCTCGGACACCTGCACCAGCGGCTCGGAGGCCGGCGTGGCGCGGGTGTCCTCCTGCTCCGCGAACGGGTTGCGCGTGGGCGGCGGCGTCTTGTCGTCGTCCTGCGGAGGCGGCGGGCGCGGCGGCAGCGACGGGCGCAGCGCCGGAGCGGCCTTCGCGGGCGGCGGCGGCGCGGCGGCGGGCTTGGGCGGGGGCGCCGCGGGCTTGGGGCCGGCGACCGGGCCGTCCGGGGCGGCGTTTCGGAGCACCTGCTCGAACTTCGCCCAGTCCTCCTTGAAGTGCGCCGGGTCCGGCAGCCCCTGCTCGCGGTGCTTCAGGGACGGGGCCCAGCGCAGGGCGTAGGCCTCGCCCACGTGGAAGCTGGGCGGGGGCGGCACGCCGTAGGTGGCCGGGTCGAAGAAGGCGTCGTCCAGGTCGGTGAAGCCGTACGCGCGCGCCTTCTGGATGAAGTTGGGGATGATGCCGGTGGGCGCGTGGTAGCCCAGGATGTTCTCGTGCTCGTCCTTGGCGACGGGCGTGAAGACGAAGATGTCCTGGGTGCGGTACTCGCCCTTCTCGTTGAGGGGCAGCACCTCCGACAGGGCAATCGTCTTGCGGCTGCCGTCGTGGAGGCGCTCGCAGCAGATGATGAAGTTGATGGCGCTGGCCACCTGGGCGCGCACGGCGACCATGGGCAATTCCACGGACGACATGAGGCACAGGGACTCAATGCGGCGCAGCGTGTCCGTGGGCGTGTTCGCGTGCGTGGTGGCCAGCGAGCCGCCGTGGCCGGTGTTCATGGCCTGCATGAGGTGGAAGGCCTCGCCGCCGCGCACCTCGCCCACCACGATGCGGTCGGGGCGCAGACGCAGCGCCGAGTGCAGCAGGTCACCCATGTCCACGGCGCCCTTGCCGAACTTGTCGGCGGGGCGGGATTCGAAGGCCACGATGTGGGACTGGTTGAGCTGGAGCTCGGCGGAGTCCTCGATGGTGAGGATGCGCTCCTCGTCCGGGATGAGGGACGAGACGATGTTGAGCAGCGTCGTCTTTCCGGAGCCCGTGCCGCCGGCCACCAGCATGTTGAGCTTGGTGGCGATGCCGGCCTCGATGAGGCGCGCCATGGGCTTGGTCAGCGACTTGAACTTCAACAGCGAGTCGATGGTCAGCTTGTCCTTGAAGAACTTGCGGATGGAGATGGTGGTGCCGTTGCGCGCGATGGGCGGAATCACCACGTGGATGCGGCTGCCGTCGGGCAGGCGCGCGTCCAGGCGGGGGCGCTCCTCGGACAGGGGGCGGCCCACGAACTGGGCCATGTTGCGCGCGGCGCCCAGCAGGCCTTCATCGGAGAAGGAGGCATCCGTCTTGATCAGCCGGCCCTTGCGTTCGATCCACACGTCGGTGGGGCCGTTGATCATGATTTCCGACACCGACTCGTCGTCCAGGTAGGGGAGGACGGGCTTGAGGAAGGCGCGGAGCGACTCGGTGTACATCGTCATGGCGGGCGCAAGGCTAGCGCGCCCCGGCCCGGGCCCCAAGCTCCCGCCTTGAGTGCCTGCTCGCTTTCCGGTGCGGCGGGCCGCCTCAGGACGCGCCCGCTGGTCTAGGGTGCGGCCCACGGAGGGACGTGAATGAGCCTGGCGGATGGGTTGCCCGAGGATTGGAAGGCAGTACTGCAGGACGCCATCCACGCTCCGTCGTTCAAGGAGCTGGAGAAGTTCGTGCGCAAGGAGCGCCAGGAACACACCGTGTTCCCTTCGGAGGAGGACGTGTTCTCCGCGTTCCGCTTCACGCCCTACGCGGACGTGCGCGTGCTGCTGCTGGGCCAGGACCCCTACCACGGCCCGGGTCAGGCCCATGGCCTCGCCTTCTCCGTCCAGCCCGGCGTGCCGCCCCCGCCCTCGCTCGTGAACATGTTCAAGGAACTCCACAGCGACGTGGGCGCGCCGAAGCCTCGCGATGGGTCACTCATCCCCTGGGCGAAGCAGGGCGTGTTCCTGCTCAACACCGTGCTCACCGTGCGCCAGGCCTCTCCCAACAGCCATGCGAAGCACGGCTGGGAGCCCTTCACCGACGCCGTCATCCGCGCCGTCAGCGCCAAGGCGGACCCCGTCGTCTTCCTGCTCTGGGGCAAGCCCGCGCAGAAGAAGAAGGCCCTCATCGACGAGAACCGCCACGTCGTCCTGGAGGGCGTGCACCCCTCGCCGCTGTCCGCCAGCAAGGGGTTCTTCGGCAGCAAGCCGTACAGCACCACCAACGCCGCGTTGAAGAAGCATGGCCAGCACACCATCGACTGGGAGCTGCCCTCGTAGGAGCGTGTCGCGTGGGTTGGCTATAGTGCCCGCCCACGATGGCCACGACCTTCCTCGAAGAAGCCGCACGCACCCAGGCCGCCGAAGCCGTCGCGGCCATTGAATCCCAGACCGCCGCGGAGGTCGTGGTGTCCGTGCGCCGCGCCTCCGGCGACTACGCCCACACCGATGCCCGGCTGGGCGCGGCCGTCGCCTTCGTGATGCTACTGGTCCTCCTGTTCATCCCGCAGGAGGTCCACCTCTTCGCCTTCCCGCCCGTCGTGCTCCTGTCCTACGCCGCGGGCGTGATGGGCGGCCGCCTGATGCCGTCGCTGCGCCGCGCGCTCACCCCGCGCAAGCTCCAGGAGGACTCCGTGCGCACCGCCGCGAAGGCCGCCTTCACGGAGCTGGGCGTTTCGCACACGTCGCGCCGCACCGGCATCCTGGTGTTCGTCTCCCTCTTCGAGCGGCGCGTGGAGGTCGTCACCGACTACGGCGTGGACACCTCGCTCATGGGCGCCGAGTGGCAGGACGCGCTCACGCAGCTGTCCGCCGCGCTGGCCGCGTCCACCGCGCCCGAGCCCTTCCTCCAGGCCCTGCGCCGCATCCAGGCGCCGCTTTCGCGCGTGCTGCCCCGCCTGGAGGATGACGTGAACGAACTGCCGGACATGCCCGGAGCCGTGGCGTGAGGCGCTCCACTTCCGTCCTCCTCCTCGCCGTCGCGCTGTTCCTCGGGCTGGGGCTCGCCTCCCTGCCGGACGCCGAGGCGCGCCCCGGCGGTGGCAGCACCTACCGGGGCTCCAGCCGCAGCTCGTCGAGCAGCCGCAGCTCATCCAGCAGCCGCAGCTCATCCAGCAGCCGGTCCTCCTCCTTCGGCTCCAGCAGCAGCCGGTCCTCGTACAGCTCCGGCTCCCGCTCCTACAGCTCCGGCGGCTCGTCGTCCTCGGATGGCGGCGGAGCGTTTGGCGGCTTCTGCCTGCTCATCGTCGTCATGGGTATGGTGGCCATCGTCGTCATGAACATGAAGTCCGGCGCGGGCCAGCGGGACTGGAGCACCACCGCGCCCCGCAGGCCTCCTCCGCCCCAGCGCCAGGGCTCGCTGCGCACGAAGCTCGCGCACCTGGCCCGGGTGGGGCCCCGGGGTTCGGACGGGTCGACGCAACCGTTGGACCCCGAGTTCTCCATCGTCCTCTTCGAGGACTTCGTCTATTCGCTCTTCGCCCGCGTGCACGAGGCGCGCGGCGGCGGACGCCTGGACACGCTGGGCGGCTGGCTGTCCGACGGCGCCATCGCTTCGCTCGAGCGGATGGGCACTCCGGACGCGGTGAAGGCCGTGGTGGTGGGCGCCGTCACGTACGAGTCCGTGGAGGGCATCAGCGCGAACAGCCAGCGCGTCCGCGTCGTCCTGCGCTTCGAGGCCAACTACACGGAGGTCACCTCCGGCTCCGAGCAGAGCTGGTACGTCGCGGAGGAGTGGCTGCTGGAGCGCGACGCGACCGCGAAGTCCCGGGCGCCCGAGGACGCACGCGCGTTCAAGTGCCCCCACTGCGGCGCGCCGCTGGAGTCCGTGCACGGCCACAAGTGCTCGTACTGCGACACGGTGGTGAACACCGGCGAGTTCGACTGGGTGGTGACGCGCGTGGCGTCGCAGGAGCGCGAGCGGCGCGGCCCGCAGCTCACCGGCACCACGGAGGAGCAGGGCACGGAGCTGCCCACCGTCAAGGACTCGCGCGCGCAGGAGCGGCTGAACGCGCTCTTGCATGACGACCCGGAGTCGACGCCGCTGGCGCTGCGCAAGCGCCTGGAGTTCATCTTCCACGAGATGCAGACCGCGTGGGCCGCGCGCGAGTGGAAGGGCATGCGGCCCTTCCTCAGCGACAACCTCTTCCAGACGCAGTTGTACTGGATCAACGCCTACCGCGCGGCCGGCCTGCGCAACATCACGGAGGACGCGCACATCACGAACATCGTGCTCGCGCGCGTGACGCGGGATGCGTACTTCGACGCCGTCACCCTGCGCGTGTACGCGTCCAGTCTGGACTACACGGTGCGGGACCGGGACGGACAGGTCGTGGGCGGCAGTCGTTCCCACGAGCGCGCCTACAGCGAGTACTGGACGCTCATCCGCGGCCGGGGTGTGCAGGGCAGGCCCTCCACGCAGAAGAACTGCCCGTCGTGCGGCGCCCCGCTGTCCATCAACATGGCGGGCCACTGCACGCACTGCCAGGCGCGCGTGACGTCCGGCGAGTTCGACTGGGTACTCAGCCGCATCGAACAGGACGAGGCCTACCAGGGCTGAACATGCTCATGCTCCATCGGTTCTCGTTGCTCGGGCTTCTCGTCACGGCCGCGCCGGCCGCCTCGGCTCCCCAGTCCTTCGGCGCCTGGTTCGACGCGCGCGTGAAGGCGGAGAACGCCGTCGTCCGTGAGCGCTTCCAGGTCGACCTGGATGGGGATGGCCAGGAGGACGACGTCGTCTGTTACGACTTCAAGGAGGCTAAGCCTGTCATCCTGGTGGGGCTGGCCACCGGCGAACGCTTCGCCCTGCGTGGCGACGGGCTGGGCCCGATTCACCATGTCGACTGTCCCAGGGCTCCGTCAGCGACGACGCCGGGCCAGCCGGGTTCCCTCCGTCTCAAAGGCAATGGCCTGACGGGCTACATGGGGGCGGTGTCCCTGCGGTTCGACAGGAAGGGGCCCCTGCTGGTGGGTGGCGAAACCGGTGACCGGTACCACGCATGGAGCATGGACCTGGTCTCACAGCGGACGGAGCTTTCGTCCTACGAATACTCCGAATCGCAGACCGAGGACCCTGTCCCGAACCGTTCCGCCTCGATGCTCGCCTCCGGCACGCAGGAGCCAGCGCCGCCAGCGCCCGTCTGGGTGAGCTGGGGGAAGAAGAACTGGAGCGGCGACGCGGACGCGGGACTCAAGGTTCAGTGGCTGCGCAGGGGCGCCACGGTGACGCTCATCGCGACGCTCCAGGACGACCAGCCGGTGCCCGCCGCGGATGCGAGCGCGAAGGCCATCCTCGGCGCGGATCACCTGGAGCTGTGGTGGAGCGAACCGGCCGCGGACGCCACGCGCGCGGTGCAACTGGGCGTGGCGCGCGCCGCCGACGGCAAGCCCGTGGCCACGTGGTTCCAGCCTCCCGGCCGCAAGAGCAGGGCGCTTCCCTCCATCCGGTGGGCCGCGCCCGACCGGTTCGAGGTGGACCTGCCCGTGAGCTGGCTGGTTCCCAAGCCGGCGGAAGGGGTCACCGTCCATGACGGCGACGTGGAGCCGCCGTCCGCGCTGGCGGCCTTCACGGTCGTCTTCTCCGACAGCGATGGGAAGGGACAGGAGACGCTCGTCTCCACCACGGAGAAGCGGCCGGGCGCCGGAGTGTTCAGCTCGCTCTACCTGGCGGAGCCCGGGAGCCTGTACCCCCGGTTGAGCAAGGGCGTCTTCAGTTGGGTGCCCATCCAACCGCGCACCACGCTGCGCGAGCTCGTCTGGGAGGACTAGGATGCGGTGCATCATGAGCTCGCCCTTCCTTGTCGCCACCCTCGTTGAACCGCTCGAACCCGGGCACTACCGCTCGCGCTACGAGGCGCCCTGGTATCAGGGCCGGGGTGCCTACGGCGGCGTGGTGGCGGGACAGGTGCTGCGCGCGCTGGAGCACCACCTGAACGACCCGCAGCGGCAGGTGCGCTCGTTCACCGTGCACTTCTGCTCGCCTGCGACAGAGGGCGTGGCGGACCTGCACACGCGCATCGAGCGCGCCGGCAAGTTCGTCACCCACGCCACCGCGCGCGTGGAGAGCGGCGGCACGGTGGTGGCCGTCGCCACGGCGACCTTTGGCGCCGCTCGCGGTGGCGCCCCCGAGTACATGGACTTCGTCATGCCGGAGGTGCCCGCGCCCGGGACGCTCACGCCCGTCCCCGACGACGTGCCCATGCCGGACTTCTGCCGCTTCTTCGAGTACCGCTACTGCGTGGGTTCGACGCCGTACTCGGGTGGGCCCACGGCGGAGGTGGGCGGCTGGCTGCGGCCTCGCGTCCCCACGGCGTTGGACACGGCGCTGTGCGTGGGACTGATGGACGCGTATCCGCCGTCCGTGCTGTCGCGGATGGATGGCTTCCGCGCGGCGGCGTCCGTGGACTTCAGCGTCCAGTTCTTCCAGACGTTCCCGGTGAAGGGCCTCGCGCCGGACGCGCACTACCTGCGCACCGGCCGCTCGCGCCAGGCCGCGGACGGCTACACGGAGGAGACCCAGCTCCTCTGGGCGGAGGACGGCACGCTGCTCGCGCAGTGCCGTCAGCTCGTCGCCGTGCTCGGTTGATCAGGACACCAGCTCGGCCACCACGGCGTGGTGGTCGGAGACGGCGTCGGGCAGGCGCGCGTAGCGGGTGAAGCGCAGGCCTTGAGAGATGAGCACCTGATCCAGGCGCTGACGCGCGTGCGGAAGGGGATACGTGGGCTCGCCTTCCGCGGGCGTGTGCAGCCCCAGCTCCGCGCACAGGCGGGCTACGGGACCGTCCAGGCCCTCCGCGTTGAAGTCGCCCATCACCACCCGAGGCCGCGGTGGCCGCTGGCGCAGGGCGTGGATGAGCCGGTCCACCTGCCGCAGCCGCACCGCCGCGGAGAACGGATCCAGGTGCAGGGACACGGCCTCCAGCCCGTGCTCCCCGGCGAGCGTGGCCACGACGTAGCCCTTGTCCACGCGCCGGTCGCGCCCGAAGTGCGCGGTGTCGCAGGACTCCAGCGGCTGCCGGCTCAAGAGCGCGGTGCCCTGCGCGAACAGTCTGGGGACGCCGGAGTGCACGCCGTGGTGCACGTGCGGATAGCCGGCCTGCTCCGCGATGCGGGCCACCTGATCCACCCGCCCGCTGAAGAGGCTGGACCGGTCCGCCTCCTGCAACGCCACCACGTCCGCGCCTTCACGCGCGAGCAGCGCCGCCACCCGGTCCAAGGTGCCCAGCAGCGCGGACCTCCGGCGCAGGAAGGGCATGGGCACGGCGAACGGCGCACCGTGCGCCACGTTCAGGGTGAGGACCTTGAGCCGCACGGGGCCGGTGCGCGCGGGACGGCTCAGGCGGCGATCTGCTTGCGCAACAGCCGCGTCAGCTCCGCGGGGTCCACCGGCTTGGGCAGGAGCTCCGCGCCGTAGCGGATGGCCACGGGCAGCAGGTCATCCAGCTCCGAGTGGCCGGTGAGGAAGATGAACGGCGCCTGGCATGCCTGCAGATCGCGCATGGCGGCGAGCACGTCGGAGCCGTTCATGTCCGGCATGTTGTAGTCGCACAGGATGGCCGCGACGCTGGAGAGGTCCAGGTGGAAGGCCTCGGCGGGGGACTGCACCGTGAGCACCGTGTAGCCCGCGTCCCGCAGGGTGTCTCCCACGGTCGCGAGCACGAAGAGGTCATCGTCGATGACCAGCACGGTTGGCATGGACAGTCCTCCAGCGCCTCAAGCGGCGCGCGCGATGCTCGCGAGTGTATCCGAGCCCGCGCGTCCGCGCGCCACACCCCCTCATGCGGGCCACCGGGGTCGGGACCGCCCCCGTCGTAGGGTGTGGGCGCGGGGGGCTTCAGGCCCTCACTGTTTCGCGGGCGTGACGGGAGACGGGATGAGGATGAGCTGCTCCTGGGGTGGGTTGAGGTACTCGGCGCCGGTCTCCGTGACGACGGCCATCTCCTCCACGGAGAGGATGCGCAGCGCGTCCGGGCTGCTGCCGTCCTTCCACGCGTAGAAGCCGTCGAAGGCGAACACCTGGCCCGGCTGGAGCTTGCGCAGCGCGGAGCCGGAGGGCGGCTTGCCGGACGCCGCGCCGGACAGGGCGGGGCCCGCGTCATGCGCCCAGTAGCCCACGGGATGGCCGGTGCCCCACATCACGGGCTCGGAGCCCGCTTCGCGCATCCAGTCGCGCTGGGCCTTGTCCACGTCGTAGCCGCGCACGCCGGGCTTCATCGCCGCGAGCGCGATGCGGCTGCCCTTCTTCGACTTCTCCCACTTCGCCAGCGCCTCCGCGGGAGGCTGCTTCTCCCCCGGCGCCAGCACGTACGCGAAGCGCTGGATGTCCGTCACCCACGTGCCGCCCACGCGGATGCCGAAGTCCGTCTGGATGAAGTCCCCCGGCTGGATGACGCGGTCGGTGGCGTTCGAGTGCCCGCGCGTGGGCCCGCTGTTCACGTTGGGGTTCTGGTCCGGCTGCCACCCGTCACCCACGCCCAGCTCCGCGATGCGCTTCTTGAGGAAGCGCGCCACGTCCGAGTCCCGCGTCTTGCCGGGCACCACGGTGCGGTACGCCTCCTCCTCCAGCTTCGCGGTGATGTCCGCGGCCTTGCGCATGATGTCCACCTCCTCGGGCGTCTTCACGGACAGCCACTCGGAGACCAGGTCCTCGGAGGACACCAGCTTCTTGCGCAGCGCGGGGGACAGCGCCGCCTCCAGCTTCGCGCGCTGCGTGGCGGACAGGCCGTCCGCGATGGACATCCGCTCCGATGAGTTGATGGCCACCTTCGAAGGCTTCGCCTTGGACAGCCGCGCGGCGATGAGCGCGTTCACGTCCGCGCCGCGCTCGAAGGCCACGACTTCATCCACCACGCCCATGTCCCGGAGCGCGGTGGCCTCGCCTTCTGGGGAGAGCGCGGTGGAGCGCAGCTTCTCGCCGTCGCGCAGGAACAGGAACGCGGCGGTGCCGCCCGCGTTCTCCCCGCCCACGTGGGCCGCGAGCGGGTCGTTGTCGTTCTCACGGCAGAGCACCACCCACGCGTCCACGCCCGCGCGGGCCATGGCCTGGGGCAGCAGCTTCTGGAGGCGCTCCTTGCGCACGCGGGGCCACGCGCCCTCCGCGGCGGGCACGGCGGGCGCCGCGTGGGCGAGGGAGGCGGACAACAGGGCGGAGAGGAGGATGGGCCGGACACGCGTCATGGATGCGCTCTTCCTGGTGGGGGAGGGCGCGGATTGTTTCACGGCCGCGCCGCGCGACAACCCACACGCCGTGCACCGCGCGGGCGCTTCACCCGGAAGTCCCGGAATCACAAGAGACATGTCCGGGACGTGGGCCTGTTCGTGGATGGACGCGGCCCTGCCCCCGGGTCCCGGGCGCGGATGGCTGTCTGTCATTGCGCCGGGACCTCCGGGAGGGCGCGAACGGCGCCAGGGCTTGCGACCGTGCGCGTCGTCTCCAACTCCGGAGTCGCACATGCGTGTCGAAGAAACCGATGCCGCCGCCGAGTACGTCCTGGGCAACGAGGACCGGGAGCTGCAACGGCTCATGCTCCAGGCCCAGGTGTACGCGCCGCTGACGGAGGGCGTGCTGCGCGCGGCGGGCCTCAAGCCCGGCATGCGCGTGCTGGACGTGGGCTGCGGCGTGGGGGACGTGTCCTTCCTCGCCGCGCAGCTGGTGGGCCCCACGGGGGAGGTGGTGGGCGTGGACCGCGAGGCCCGCGTCCTCGACTGCGCCCGGCGCCGCGCCGGAGCGCGCGGCATGCCCCACGTGCGCTTCCAGCAGAGCAGCCTGGAGTCCCTGCCCGTCGAAGCCCCCTTTGACTTCATCGTCGGCCGGCTGGTGCTGATGTTCCAGCCAGACCCGGTGTCGTTCGTCCGCCGCATGGCGGAGCACCTGCGCCCCGGCGGCGTGCTGGTGATGCACGAGCTGGAGCTGGCGGCCATGGGCCTGGCTCACCCGAAGCTGCCGCTGTTCAACCGCGTCTGGGGCTGGATGCTGCCCACCTGCGAGCGCGTGGGCATCAAGGTCCACATGGGCATGGAGCTGGTGTCCACGCTGCGGCGGGCGGGGCTGGTGGTGGATGACGGCGTGGTGGGCGGACGGCTGGGCGTGACGCCGGACGCGGAGACCACGCACGCCCTGGTGGAGACCGTGCGCACGCTGCTGCCCCACATGGAGCGGCTGGGCGTGGCGCTGGCCATGGAGGTGGACATCGACACACTGGCCGCCCGCCTCACCGCCGAGCTGCGCGCCAACGGCGGCGTGCTGGTGCCCAGCCTCATGGTGGGCGTCTGGGGCCACCGTCCAGGCCCTGTCTGACGGCCATCGTCTTCGCACGACTTCACGAGCGGCGGGGGAGTGGGTCGCTTAGAGTGGCCTCATGGCAAAGACGGCATCCCGCAAGTCCCCCGCGAAGGCCAGGAAGCAGCCCGCGCGCCCCGCCGCGCCCGCGAAGACACCGGCCCGGCCGGTGAAGGCGAAGGTGGAGAAGGTCGAGCCCCGCCGCGCCTCCGCGTCGTCCCCGAAGCCCCCCGTGCTGGAGGCCGAGCCCGTCTTCGACTCCGGCCCCGTGGCCGACCCCCGCGCGGCCGCGCCCAGGAGCCTGCCCGCCGGTGAGCCGAAGGGCCGGGTGCTGCCCTTCGAGATCGACCCGGCCCAGTTGGAGGCCGGCTTCCAGAAGCTCCGCGGCGAGCTGGTCCACTGGACCAACAAGGGCCGCTACACCAAGGTCCGCTTCAAGTTCCGGGGCAAGCAGCTGCTGCCCGACCTGCCCCTGGCCGCCGTCGTCGCCGCAGAGGGGCTGTCGTTCTACTGGGGCGGCATCCTGCGCGTGCTCGTGGCCAACGTGGTGGGCAAGAGCGTGTTCGAGGTGGAGCTCGTCAACGACGCGGACAAGCGCGTCCAGGCGGGCCGCGAGGCGCTCCTGTCCGGCGACGTGGACCAGGCGCTCGCGCTGTTCCGCGAGGCGCTCGCCATGGACCGCGACAACGCCTCCGCGCACCTCAACGTGGGCGTGGCGCTGAAGCTCCGCGGCGACCGCGAAGGGGCGCTCGCCGCGTTCGAAGCGGCGAAGGCTAGGGACCCCGAGGGCGGCGTGGGCGCGGAGGCCGAACGGCTGGCCGCGAACCTCCGCCCGAAGGGCTGAAAACGCACCGCCCGGATGTTCCATCCGGGTGCCCCGGAAAGGCCCTCTCCGACCCCTGGAACCGGGCGGGCGGGCAGCCGTGGCGAATCCCCCCTGTTTCCCTTATTGACTGAGGGAAATCCAGGGGTTACGAACACTCTCCCATCGGGCGGAGCCCCCCACGTGAGGGGCCCGTCCGCACCTTCCAGAGCCCATGGCTGACGACACCACCGACACGCCGGCAACGCCCCCCGCGCCCCCTCCGTCGAGCGGCGCCGGAGAGCTCATTCCCATCAACATCGAAGACGAGATGCGCCGCTCGTATCTCGACTACTCGATGTCCGTCATCATCGGCCGCGCGCTGCCAGACGTGCGCGACGGCCTGAAGCCCGTCCACCGTCGCGTCCTCTTCGCGATGAACGACCTGGGCAACCTCCACAACCGCGCCTACAAGAAGAGCGCGCGCGTGGTGGGTGACGTCATCGGTAAGTACCACCCGCACGGCGACTCCTCCGTCTACGACGCCATGGTGCGCCTGGCCCAGGAGTGGAGCCTCCGCTACCTGCTGGTGGACGGCCAGGGCAACTTCGGCTCGGTGGACGGCGACTCGCCGGCGGCCATGCGTTACACGGAAGTGCGCATGGAGCGGCTGGCGGAGGACCTCCTGTCGGACATCGACAAGGAGACCGTCGAGTTCGGCCCCAACTACGACGACTCGCTGGAAGAGCCGCTCGTCCTGCCGGCCAAGTTCCCCAACCTCCTCGTCAACGGCAGCAGCGGCATCGCGGTGGGCATGACCACCAACATCCCGCCGCACAACATGACGGAGGTCATCAGCGGCACGCTGCACCTCATCGACAATCCGGGCTGCACCGTCCTGGACCTGATGCAGTTCATCGAGGGCCCCGACTTCCCCACCGCCGCCATCATCACCGGCCGCGAGGGCATCCGCCGCGCCTACGAGACGGGCCGCGGGGCCATGACCATCCGTGCGCGCACGGAGATTGAAACGAACAAGAAGGGCGACCGTGAGGCCATCATCGTCACGGAGATCCCCTACCAGGTGAACAAGGCCCGGCTCATCGAGAAGATCGCCGAGCTGGTGCGTGAGAAGAAGCTGGAGGGCATCAGCGACATCCGTGACGAGAGCGACCGTCAGGGCATGCGCATCGTCATCGAGCTCAAGCGCGATGCCATCTCCCAGGTGGTGCTCAACAACCTCTTCTCCATGACGCAGATGGAGACGACGTTCGGCGCGGTGATGCTGGCCATCGACGGCGGGCAGCCGCGCACGCTCAACCTCAAGGAGCTGCTGGACCGCTTCATCGCGCACCGCCGCGACGTCGTGACGCGCCGCACGCGCTACGAGCTGCGCAAGGCGCTGGCGCGCATGCACATCGTGGAAGGCCTGCTCGTCGCGCAGGACCTCATCGACCTGGTGGTCAGCCTCATCCGCGCGTCGCGCGACCCGGATGAAGCGCGCTGGGGCCTGATGAACATCCTGTCGCCGGAGCTGTACACGCGCGAGCGCTTCCAGAACCTGGACCGCATCGACTACGCGAAGGCCAAGGCGCAGATGGAGCTGCTGGTCAGCCGCGCGCGCAACGAGGAGCCGGCCTACGGCGGCCTGGAGCACAAGTACGAAGGCGCGGGCTTCAGCGAGGACCAGGCGCAGAACATCCTGGAGATGCGCCTGCAGCGCCTCACCGGCCTGCAGCGCGAGGAGCTCTTCAAGGAGCTCATCGGCCTGGTGCGCGACATCGCGCGCCTGCGCGACATCCTCGCCAACGAGAAGAGCCTGCTCTCCGTCATCAAGGCGGAGCTGATGGAGATCCGCGAGCGCTACGGCGACAAGCGCCGCACGGAGATCACCGGCGCGGTGGATGACCTCACCAGCGAGGACCTCATCGCGGAAGAGACGATGGTGGTCACGCTGTCGCACACGGGCTACGTGAAGCGCTCGCCCCTGTCGGAGTACCGCGCGCAGAAGCGCGGCGGGCGCGGCAAGACGGGCGCGGGGACGAAGGAGGACGACTTCGTCACCAAGGTGTTCGTGGCCAGCACGCACGCGTACCTCATGCCCATCACCACCAAGGGCAAGCTGTACTCGCTGAAGGTGCACCAGATTCCGCAGGGCAGCCGCACCTCGCGCGGCAAGGCCATCGTGAACCTGGTGCAGTTCGGGGAAGGGGAGCGGCTGGCGCAGGTGCTGGTGACGCGCGACTTCCCGGAGAACCGCTACGTCTTCTTCGTCACGAAGAAGGGCGTGGTGAAGCGCACGGACCTGAGCGCGTTCGAGAACGTCCGGGTCAGCGGCATCATCGCGCTGGGCATCGACGAGGGCGACGAGCTGGTGGGCGTGATGATCACCGACGGCACCAAGGACATCCTCCTGTCCACGGCCACGGGCATGAGCATCCGCTTCAAGGAAGACGACGTGCGCTCCATGGGCCGTCAGGCCTACGGCGTGAAGGGCATCACGCTGGAGGACGGCGACGAGGTGGTGGGCGCGGACCTGCTGGACAAGGAGCCGGAGGAGGGCCAGGCGCCCGCGGAGCAGAGCAGCGCCATCCTCACGGTGACGGAGAACGGCTACGGCAAGCGCACCGAAGGCGCCGAGTACCGGCAGCAGGGCCGCGGCGGCAAGGGCATCATCGACATCAAGACCACCGAGCGGAACGGCCGCGTGGTGGGCGTGGTGCAGGTGAAGGACAGCGACGAGGTGATGCTCGTCACCAACGGCGGCATGCTCATCCGCATGAAGGTGAAGGAGATCTCCGTCATCGGCCGCAACACGCAGGGCGTGCGCCTCATCGCGCTGGAGAACGGCGAGGAGAAGGTGATGGCCATCTCCAAGCTGCCCGAAGGCGAGGAGTCCGAGGAGGAGACGGAGACCACCTCGCCGGTGGAGGGCTCCAGCGCCGAGGCTTCCGCGGAGGCCGCGCCGGTGGAGGCCGCTTCGCCGGAGGCTCCGGCGGACGAGGCCGCTTCGCCCGGCCCGGAAGGTGAGCCCGGCTCGGAAGGCTGAAGGCTTGAAGCAGTAGCCATACGGGAGGGCCGGGTCGGTGACCCGGCCCTCTTCGTTTGTGCGGGGACTACTTCTGGGTGAGGTCCTTGGGCACGGCGAGGCCGGCGGCCTTCTCGTCCATCCAGAGGATGTTCATCACCCACCAGCGCTGGCCGTCGTTGAAGAGCTGGATGCTGTTGACGCCCTTGGCGATGAGCGGCCCGTCCTGCGTGCCGCGCGCCTCGTAGGTGCTCATGACCTGCGCCAGCGCGCCGAAGGCGTGCGTCTGGCGGGCAATCTCCTTCTCGAAGAAGCCCTGCGTCGCGGTGCCCTGCTGGCCCCACGTCACGTAGTCCTCCGGGGTGATGGGGCGGGCCGCCAGCGTGGTCGCGCCCGGAGGCCTGGCCAGCGGGATGAGCTGGGCGCCCGGATAGAAGAGGGAGCGGAAGCGCTGCCAGTCGCGAGGCGCGCCCGCCGGCCCGCTGATGACGTCGTAGAGGGCCTTGAGGATGGCGTCCTGGGACTTCACGTCCTCGGGCTTCGCCTTGGGCAGCTGCGCGAGCGCGGCCTGGGTGCGCTCCGCGGAGGCCTTGATGGGATTGGGCTTCTCCGGAGCGGCGGGGGCCGTGGCCTTGGGCTGCGGAGGCGGAGCCGCGGGGGCCTGGGCGAAGGACGCGGTTCCCAGCAGGACGGCACAAGCGACGAGCAGGCGCGACATGGGGACTCCCGGAAGAGGGGAAGGACGCGGCGGGAGCCTAGCCTCGCGGTGGGGAGCGCTCGCTGGGATTCCCCTCCGGGGAGCGCGCCGGATGAACCTGTCGGACAGTCGGACCGGTTGGGACCGGGCCGGACGGGGTCCGGTGCTTGGCCCGGCCGGTGCCGCACCGTAGTGTGCCCGCCGTCATGGCCTTCCTCTCGCTCGATGCCCTCACCCTGAAGTTCCCCGGTGCCGCCGCCCCCGCGGTGCGGGACGTGTCGCTGGCGCTGGAGCCAGGGGACGCGGTGGCGCTGATGGGCACCTCCGGCTCCGGGAAGACGGCGCTGCTGCGGCTAGTGGCGGGCCTAGAGCAGCCGACCTCCGGCACCGTCACGCTCGATGGCCGCGTGGTCGCCGGGCCGGACGTGTTCGTGCCTCCGGAGCAGCGCCCCCTGCGCCGTGTCCTCCACGACGCGGAGCTCGAATCCGGCCTCACCGTGCGCGACGTGGTGATGGGCGTGCAGCCCAGGGGTGAAGGCCTGGCGCACGCGCGCGGGTTGCTGGCGATGTTCCAGTTGGAAGACCTGGAGGCGCGCGCCTGCGGAACGCTCTCCCGGGGACAGCGGCAGCGCGTGCTGCTGGCGCGCGCGCTGGCCTCCGGGACGAAGCTGCTGGTGCTGGATGAGCCCTTCGCCGGCATGGACGCCGGCCTGCGCGCCAACATCCTCGGAGAGTGGCGCCGCGTGCTCAAGGCGCGAGGCACCGCCGTGCTCTTCGCCACGCACGACGTGGGGGACGCGCTGGCCTTCGCGGACCGGCTGGTGCTGCTGCGCGCGGGCACGGTGGAGCAGCAGGGCGCGCCCGAGTCCGTCTACGAAGCGCCGCGCAGCGCGTTCGCCGCGTACTTCCTGGGCGGCACCAACCTGCTGCCCGGCTCCGCCTTCGGCCGCGTCGCGCGCACGGCGCTGGGCAACCTGCCGCTGAGCACCGACGCGCGCGGCGAGGTGATGCTCTCCCTGCGCCCGGAGGCGCTGCGGCTCGTGCCCGACACGGACGGCGTCGCGGTGGGCGGCGCCCTGCGCGCGGAAATCCTGGAGCGCGCCTTCCGGGGCGCGCACGTGGACTTCACCGTGTCCTGCGCGGGCACGGCGCTGGTGGTGCGCGCCTCCTCCTCGGCTCCGTTTCGCGAGGGCGGCCGTGCCCGCCTGGAGGTCTCAGGCCGCGCGGACGTGCTGGAGGAGACATCCGGGCTCGCCCGCTAGGGCACCCGGCGTGCAAGCTTCCGGCACGAATGGTGCAATCACCCGCGTCCCCCATGCGTAGGGAGAGGTATGAACATCGCAGGCCTTCGAGGAATGGGAACCCGCTTCTTCAGCTACGTGCGCGACCCCCAGGTGGCGACGTGGCGCAAGCTGGCCGGGCTGCTGGCCGTCCTGTACTTCGTGTCGCCCGTGGACGCGATTCCGGACTTCATCCCCGTGGTGGGCTGGCTGGACGACCTGGGTGTGCTGTCCGCCGCCGCGTTCTTCATGGTGCGCGAGGTCCAGCGTTGGCGCCCCGGCACGCCCGCCGGTGTGCCTTCGTTCGACGGACTCCCTCGCGACGAGGAGGGCCGCGCGCGCGAGCCCGCGCTGCGCCGGCACTCCTAGCCGTCAGTCGTTGCCGCCGCGGCGGTCCTCGAAGTGCACGAAGTCGATGAGGAACGTCGCGGCCACCACCAGCGTCCGCACGTGCGGGTCGTGCAGGCCGTTGAACCGGACGCCGAAGTTGTCGGCGTCCGTGAACATCTCCTTGCCGAACCCGCTCCACTTCTTCGCGATGGTCCCCACCTCGCGGCCCTGCTGCTCCACGTTGAACGTCCAGGGCCGGAAGAACGGCCCGCTCAGGTGGGCCAGCTCCTCGTCATGGGGCCCGAGCACGTCGTAGGCGCGGGTGAAGAAGCGGAAGCGCTGCTGGATGGCGCCCAGGTGCCGCCCCTCGCCGTCCTCCACCTCCAGTCGGGACAGCCAGAAGCGCCACGGGCGGCGCAGCCGCAGGAGCGTCTCCCCGCGCTCGGACTTGAGCTCCATCGTGAAGGGCCGCTTCGCCTTGAGGAAGCCGCGCAGCAGGAACAGGCCCAGCCCGCTGCCCACCTCGCCCGCGAAGAAGAGCGGGCGTCCGTCGTCGCCCACCACCTCGTAGCGGTTGCGGCCCTCGAAGCCGGTGAGGATTTCGCCCCACTCCTTCACCTGCCGCACGCGCAGCGTGTGCTCGTCACGCAAGAGGGTCAGTGCCTGGGACTCGACGGACATGGGCGGCTCCGGAAGCGGCGGGGCGAAGCGGGCAGCTTAGGGCTAGAACTGGCCCATCACCGCCAGCCCCAAGCCGCCGTGGCGTCCCATCGTCGCCGGGATGACGGACACGGCCGGGACGTCATCGGGTGCATCGAAGTCCCGCGTGAGGAACGTCGCGGTCCCCAGGCCGGCCAGCACGCCCACGGCGGTGCCCACCAGCAGGGCGTCCCCGTGGTCGCTGTCCAGCGCCAGGAACATCGCGCTCAAGCCCACCAGTCCGCCCAGGATGCCGCCCGCGTCGATGAGCAGCACCCGGCCCCGAGAGATGTCCAGGTGGCGCGACACCAGCGCGAAGGTGATGAGGCCCGCGCCCACCACGCCCTGCTCGATGCCGAAGAACGCGCGCGTGTCGCCGTTGCTCTGCGTGCCCAGCAGCAGCCCCGCCACCACGCCCGCCCACAGGCCGCCGGAGTTCGCCAGCGACACCTGCCCGGCGGTGGGCCGCGCGAACTCCGCCACCAGGATGCCCAGCCCCGTGAAGCCCAGCGCCCCCACCATCACCGCCCCGGTGGAGTTGTCCCCGTCCAGGTCGAACGAGCCGATGGACGCCAGGCCATACCCGAAGCCCCAGACCGTGCCGGAGTTGATGGCCGCCGCCTGGCCCTGCGTCAGCCCGCTCCGGGTGGCGAGCAGCGAAATCGCCGCCCCCGCGCCGCCGCCCAGCAGCGACACCGCCACGTACGCGCGCCCGTCCTGACAGTTGGAGATTTCGCACAGCAGGATGCCCTGGGTGATGCCGTGCAGCGTCTGCACGACGGTCAGCGACGCCCGGGCTCCCTTCGACGGTCCCTCCACGGACGTCTCGGTCTCCGCCACCACCGGCCGCGCCAACGTGTCCTGGGCCAGCCGCGCGCCCGGCTCCAGCCGCGTCCGCGCCAGCCGCGCCAGCTCCGGCGCGAACGGATGTCCGGGGCACACCTGCATCACGCGCTCCAGCTGCTCCAGCGCCTGGGCATCCTGTCCGCGCACCAGCGCGTCGAAGCCCGCCGCGTAGTCGGACTCGGCGGCGCAGGACTCCTCGCTCGCCACGAGCGGCGGCGCGGACACGGTGTCTGGAGACGTGACGGCGGGAGGTGCCGCGGCTTCCCGTGACGAAGGACCGGGCTGCGCTGCGACGAGGACGGCCAGGACGAAGGGCGCGAGGAGCATGCGGGCGCCCACCCTAGTCGACCCCCGCGAAAAGACGGGAGGCCCGGGACCCCGGTCCTCCCGGAAAGGAGGCACGGGGCCCGGGTGACGCCACGCGGCGGCCTACCGCGTCGCCAGCGTCTCCAGGTGCTGACGGAGCGCGGCCGTGTCCCCCAGCCGTCCGTCCAGGCCCGGAAGCGGCTTCGCGGCCTGCTCGATGCGGCCCCGCGTGCGCGGTCCCGCCGCCACCAGCCACGCCACGCCCAGCGCCAGCTCCGCCACGTCCGGCGCCTGGCCCAGCTGCGAGGCCAGCGCGAGCAGCGCGTCCACGGCCTTCTTCACCTGCGCGCCGTGCAGCGGGTGGCTGCTGGTGATGCCCTCGCGCAGGAGCACCATCAGCACCCGCGCGGTGGCGCGGGCCTGGCGCACCGGCTCCGGCCCTTCGCCCGTGCCGGCCCACAGCCCGTTCGCGAGCTGCTGGCCCAGGAGGCCGCCCACGTCCTCGGTGGCCATGGGCGCGTCCGCCACGGACAGCGGCAGGACCTCCTCCTGCTCGTAGAGCACCTCCGCCTTGCCCTGGACGACGCGCTCCAGCTCCGGGGCGGTCTCCAGGACGCGAGAGGCCTTGGACGGCATCGCCGCGGACATCAGCCGGTCGAAGAAGCCGCCCTTGTCCTTCTTCGCGGCCTCCTGCTCCCTGCGCTCCATGGGCGCGGCCCTGCCACCCATGGGCCCGGCGCCATCCGCGGACTCCGCCTGGAAGGAGGACCCGGTGGTGGGCTCCGGCCCCAGGTCGCGCGCGGGGGCGGGGGCGGGGGCGGCCATGCTCGGAGGCGGCGGGGGCACCGCGCCGCCCCGCGAGCGGCCGAGCCCTCCCGGCGCCGCCGCGGGCGCGGGCATCGACTTCGAGGCCTTGCGCTTCATCACGCGCGACTGCTCCGGCGCGAGCGCGCCCTCCGGCACGTCGTCATCCATGTCCCGCGCGGCCTGGTTGAACATGCTCCAGCCCGCGGGCGCGTTCACCGGCACCACGCGCGTCTCCGGCGTGCCGGACGCGCGGCGGTCGCCCTGGCGCTCCTCCACCACCACGAAGGACGTGTACTGCGTGGCCAGCTGGTGCTCGACGGCGAGCCGCACGATGCGCTCCTTCATTGCCTCCGCGCGCCGGCCCACCAGCCCCGCGTCCATCCAGCCCCGGATGCGCTCGGCGGCCCACAACTTCTCCACCACCGGCCGGTCCGACCGCGCGGGCAGGTCCAACCGCACCGTGAGGGAGAACGGCTCCCGGCCCGACCTGCCCTTCAGCGTCACGCTGCCCGTGCCCGCCTGCGCATAGCGCCCGAAGAGCGTCCACGGCGTGCCGTCCACCAGCGGCGGCAGCGTGGACGGGGCCAGTTCGCTGGCCTCCACGCCGTCGAAGCGCACCTCCAGGTCGGTGACGCGCGGCGCGAGCGCCCGCGAGAACTGCGCCACCACCTTCTCGTCGATGCGCTCTCCCGGGTGGATGAACTCCACCGCGCCATCCGTGCGCCGCGCCAGGTCGCGCAGGAGCGCGTCGCTCACGTTCGTCCCGATGCCGAACGAGAACACCCGCCCCGACCCGCGCGCCGCGAGCACCGCGTCGAGGATTTCGCTCTCGTTGCCCACCTGGCCGTCCGTCAGCAGCACCACCACGCCGTCCGGCGCCGCCTTCATCGCGGTGACCATGGGCTCCAGCAGCTCCGTGCCGCCGTAGGCCTTCAGCCCCGCGACCCACGCGTCCGCCTGCTCCAGCGTGCGCTGGGTGAACGGCACCGTCTGCGCGGAGAAGGAGCGGAAGGAGTTCTCGAACGCGATGACGTTGAAGCGGTCGCCTTCACGCAGGTGGCGCAGGCACAGCCGGAGCGCGGCCTGGGCCTGGGGCAGGCTGTCGCCGGCCATGGAGCCGGACGTGTCCACCACGAACACCACCTCCTGCCGGGGCGGCGTCGTCGCCAGGTTCAAGAGGTCCGGCACCACCGTGAGCGCGAACGTGCCCGGACCTTCCGCGTTGCGGTGCGTCACCACGGGCGTGAGCATCACGTCCGGGTTGGCGTTGCGCATGGTGAGCACCACGTCCCGGTCCAGCGCCACCTCGTTGCCCGCGAAGTTCTTGAGGTGTGAATCGCGCTGCAGGCCCACCCGCGTGCGCGTGCCGTCCTTCGCGACGGTGATGCGGTGGGACGGGCTCTCCACCACCACGTCACGGCCCACGTCGATGAGCAGGTCCATGCGCAGCCCGTAGTCCACGGAGCCCGTGGGCGGGGTGATGCGGTCCGCGTCCGGCACCCGCGTCGTGGGGGCCGCGCTGCCGTGGCCGGTGCGGTCGCCGTGCACCGCGCCGGGGATGTACCGGGGCGCCACCAGCGTGGGCAGCATCCAGCGCACGCTGCCCTCCTCCGCGGTGAGCGTCTGCAGGAACTCCACCTCCACCCGCGTCTCCTCGCCCGGCAGCAGGTTGCCCACCTGCGCGGTGAAGACGTTGGCGCGCTCCTGGTCCAGCAGCGCCGCGCCGTGGCCTTCGGTGATGGCGTCGTCGTAGGCGCGGAAGGCCGCCTCGCGCTCCTTCACCACGCCGGCCACGCGGCGGCCCGCGCACGTCATGGAGAAGGCGCTGAGCGTCGCGTCGGAGGGCAGGGGGAAGGTGTAGACGGCCTCCACCGGCTTCTTCTCGTCGTTGCGGTAGCGCTGCGTCACGCGCACCCGCGCGTGTCCCCCGAGCAGCTCACCGGAGACTTCCACTCCCTGCAGGGGCACCTGGGCCCCCTCACGCGTGAACAGCCCACACTTCGCCTGCTCGTTCATGACGGCGTTCCTTCCTGGGACTCCTCGATGAGGGCGCGCACCCGCTCCGCCAGCGCCCGGACCTTCGCTTCCGCCTGCTCCGACACGTGCAATTCCAACCCCGGCGCCAGGAGCCAGCGCTGGTAACGCGCCACCTCCACCGTCGGGTCTTTTCCCGGCCGCTTCGGCGGCATCCGGGGGACGTCCTCCGGCACTGGCGGCGTCCCCGGGCCCACCGGCGTCTCCGCCAGCCGGCGCAGCTCCTCCGGCGACAACCGCGAGAGCTCCGCCTGGATGGCGTCCAGCGGCAGGAACCGGGCCTGGAGCACCCGGATGGCCTTGAGCCGCGTCCGGTGCTCCTCTCCGTAGACCGTGTCCGGCCCCTTGAAGGGCGGCGCCGGCAACAGGCCCCGTTGGACGTAGTAGCGGACGGTGCGAGGCGAGACCCCCACCTCCTCCGCCAGCGCGGCCAGCTTCCACTCCGTCTGTGTCTTGGGCGTGCTCACGAACCTGACAGTAGGTTGTGACAGTTCGACTGTCAAGAAATTGGTGGCGATTCGTCAGCGATGGTGTCGGGATGCCAGGGGTGGCGGCCAGGCGGGCGGTGGGACAGAAGGGGGCATGAACGTCGGCGTGGACGGCCTGGACCACCAGATTTCGCGCATCACCGCGCGCATGCGGGACAGGGTCCGGGAGTGGCGCACGCTGCCGGAGGGCCACGCGCGCCGCTCACTCCTGCGCGAGGCGGTGGCCATCATGGACCGCCGCCACGCCATCCTCGCCCGGGCCATTGGCTTCACCTACGCGGCGCTCTTGTCCTTCGTGGTGACGTCGCTCCTGTACCTGCTGCGCGCGGAGCTGTTCCGCGACGGGCAACCGGGCGGCCCACCGGAGGCCTGAATTTGTTCCGCAGCGCACGCGAAGGTGCTAGCGGGTGCCTCCGAGACGCGCGGGTCTGGTACGTCCCGCCCAACCCTCACCGTGGAGCACGTGAACATGGCAAACGCCAAGGTCTTCTTCGACATGTCGATTGGTGGCCAGCCCGCCGGCCGCATCGTGATGGAGCTGTTCTCCGACGACGTTCCCAAGACCGCCGACAACTTCCGCGCCCTGTGCACGGGTGAGAAGGGCATGGGCAAGAGCGGCAAGCCGCTGCACTTCAAGGGCACGCCCTTCCACCGCGTCATCCCGAACTTCATGTGCCAGGGCGGCGACATCACGCTCGGCAATGGCTACGGCGGTGAGTCCATCTACGGTGAGAAGTTCGCGGACGAGAACTTCAAGCACCGGCACACGGGCCCGGGCGTCCTCTCCATGGCGAACGCCGGCCCCAACAGCAACGGCTCGCAGTTCTTCCTCACCACGGCCACCACCTCGTGGCTCGACGGCAAGCACGTCGTCTTCGGCAAGGTCGTCGAGGGCATGGACGTGGTGAAGAAGATTGAAAGCGTGGGCAGCCAGTCCGGCGCGACGAGCAAGCCCGTGAAGATCGAGGACAGCGGCCAGCTGTAATCCCGCCGCTGCGTCTCACCCGACAGGTCCATCCGTGCCTCGTGCGCGGGTGGACCTTCGTCGTTCCGGGGGACGTGTCTTCTGGGGAGGGCCGGGTGGCACGTTCAGCACGGGCGCGCCGCGGCAGGGGGGCTCCGAACTTCCGTTCGAACCCCTCACCGTGGAGCACGTGAACATGACAAACCCAAAGGTCTACTTCGACATGTCGATTGGGGGCCAGCCCGCTGGCCGTATCGTGATGGAGCTGTTCAGGGATATCGTCCCCAAGACCGCCGAGAACTTCCGGGCCCTGTGCACGGGTGAGAAGGGCACGGGCCGGAGTGGCAAGCCGCTGCACTACAAGGGATCGCTCTTCCACCGCGTCATCCCGGACTTCATGTGCCAGGGCGGCGACTTCACGCGGGGCAACGGCACCGGCGGCGAGTCCGTCTACGGTGAGAAGTTCGAGGACGAGAACTTCGAGCTCGGGCACACGGGCCCGGGCATCCTCTCCATGGCGAACGCCGGCCCCAACACCAACTGCTCGCAGTTCTTCATCACCACGGCTCGCGCCTCGTGGCTCGACGGCAAGCACGTCGTCTTCGGCCATGTCGTCGAGGGCATGGACGTGGTGAAGAAGATTGAAGGCGTGGGCAGCCAGTCCGGCGCGACGCGCGAGCCCGTGAAGATTGAAGCCTGCGGCGAGCTGTAATCCCGCCGCTGCGTCTCACCCGACAGGTCCATCCGTGCCTCGCGCGCGGGTGGACCTTCGTCGTTTCCGCCGCGGGCGTTTCAAGACAGGCCGTGGGACGCGTCCTCGTCCTCCTCCTCGCGGGCTTCTTCGGATGGACGGGACCGCGAGGGCATGGCGCCGAACGCGCGCAGTATCTCCAGGGGGATGGGCAGGATGGTGTGGTTGCCGCCGCCGGTGATCTCCACCAGCGTCTGCAGGTAGCGCAGCTGGAGCGTGGCGGGGTTGCGGCTGAGCACGTCCGCGGCCAGGGAGAGCTTCTCCGCGGCCTGGTGTTCGCCCTCCGCGGCGATGATCTTCGCGCGGCGCTCGCGCTCTGCTTCCGCCTGCCGGGCGATGGCCCGCTGCATCTCCAGCGGCAGGTCGATGTGCTTCACCTCCACGTTGGAGACCTTCACGCCCCACGGGTCGGTGCGCGCATCCAGCACCTGCTGCAATTCATGGTTGATGCGCTCGCGCTGGGACAACAGGTCGTCCAGCTCCACCTGGCCCAGGATGGCGCGCAGCGTGGTCTGCGCAATCTGGCTGGTGGCGTAGAGGTAGTCCTCCACCTGGAGCACGGCCTTGTCCGCCTGGATGACGCGGAAGTAGACGACGGCATTGACCTTCACGCTGACGTTGTCCTTGGTGATGACGTCCTGCGGGGGCACGTCGCGCGCCACGGTGCGCAGGTCGATGATGACCATCCGCTCGATGAAGGGGATGAGCCAGCGGAAGCCCGCGCGCTTGAGGCCCACGTAGCGGCCCAGCCGGAAGACGACACCGTTCTGGTACTCGGTGACGATGCGCACGCCGGAGACGAAGAGGAGAAACAACAGGGCCAGGGGGAGGATCCACCCCAGCGCTCCGACCAGCTCGTTCATGGCATCTGCTCCGCGACGGTGAGGGTGAGTCCCTCCACGGCACGCACCACGACCTGGGCGCCCTCGCGGATGGGAGTGAAGGAGACGGCGCGCCAGCGCTCGCCATGGACGAACACCTCGCCGCCCGAAGGCGTCACGGGGGCCAGCGCCGTGCCGGCCTCGCCCACGAGCCCCGCGTCGCCGCCCCGCTGCGGCAGCTTGCGCGTCTGGGCGCTGCGGTACGCGACGAAGGCCGCGCTCCCCGCGAACACGAGCGCCGTGGGCAACATCACGCCCCACGACATGCGGAAGGACGGCTCCACGAACCAGCCGGGTTCGAAGCGGTCCACCAGGAACACGCCGCCCAATATCAACAGCCCCGCGCCCGCCGCGCCCAAGAGGCCGCTGGTGACGAACAGCTCCGCGAGGATGAGCCCCACGCCCAGGAGCATCAGCACCAGCGCGCCCGAGCGCACCGGCAGCGTCGCCGAAGCCATCAACGCCAGCACCAGCGCCACGCCGCCAATGACCCCCGGCGCCACCGCGCCCGGATGGGACAGCTCCACCACCAGGCCCAGCGCCGCCACGAGCAACAGCAGATAGATCAGCGACGGCTGCGCGAGCGCATGCACCACCCGCTGTGACAGCCCCGGCTCCAGCGACTCCACGTGGGCGTCGCGGGTGGCGAGCGTCACGGTGTTCCCGCCCGCCACCTCCACGCGGCGGCCATCGACGGCGGACAGGAACGCGGCCTCGGTGGGAGCGACGAGCTCCACCACGCGGAGCTCCACGGCGCGGTCCGCGGGGACGCTGGCGCTGTCGCGCACGGCGGACGCGGCCCACTCCGGATTGCGGCCTCGCTGCCGGGCGAGGCCCTCCGCGAAGGCGACCGTGTCGTTCTCCACCTTGCGGGCGAGTTCCTCGCCCCCCGCCTGCTCCACGTCTTCACCGCCGAGCCCCACGGGGTGCGCCGCGCCGATGTTCGTCCCCGGGGCCATGGCGGTCACGTTCGACGCGAGCGAGATGAACACGCCCGCGCTGCCCGCGCGCGAACCGGAAGGCCCCACCCACACGAGCACGGGCACGCGCGAGCCCAGGAACGCGCGCACCACGGAGCGGGTGGCCTCCAACGAACCGCCCGGAGTGTCCAGCCGCACGAGCAGCGCCGAGGCTCCCGCGTCCTCCGCGCGCTTCACGCAGTCCGTGAGGTACTCGCCCGAGCCGGAGTCGACCACGCCCTCCAGCTCGCACCGCGCGACCAGGGAGGGTGCGTCAGGAGCCGCCGGAGCGGTGAAGCCCACGCAGAGGAGCGCCAGGAGCCAGCCCCAGAGGACGTGACGGCGCCAGCTCATCCTGTCGACGTGGTCCCGCATGTCCGCCCCCGGCTGCGCGCCCCTCGCGCACACGCACTCGGACAACGGTGTGCATCGGACGTTCGGATGACCGGATTTCGAAGCCGGGGGCCCGGAGGGCAGGCGGGCAGGAGGTGTCCGGCGCCTCGCTTGTGCATCCAGTCCTGGACGTTGCAGGGGATGCGCGTTGCTGGAGGAGGACGCACCTCCCTAGGGTCGGCCTCTCGATTTTCTCCCAGGAGGATTCATGCGCCGTGCCGTGCTGCTCATCGCTGCTCTGGGCCTGTCCGCTGTTGGAGCGGTGGCTTGCAAGACCACCCAGCCCCCGGGGACGGAGGACCAGCGGCCCATCCAGGGGCCGGACACGGCCCGCGAGCCCATCCAGAACGTCCCCAATGAACCGGCCGGCCCCGCGGGCCCCATCAACGCGCCGGACGTGGACGGTGGCTTCCCCGAGGGCGGCGGGTAGTCTTCCGCGCCATGACGGCGGAGACGACGGTCTACAGGGCGGAGCGCGTGTGGACGCTCGATGCGGAGCGTCCGCGCGCGGAAGCATTGGCGGTGCGCGATGGAAGGGTCCTCGCGGTGGGGACGCTCGCGGAAGCGCGCGCCGCCGCGGGTCCTGAAGCGCGTGAGGTGGACCTGGGCCGCGCCACGGTGGTGCCCGGCCTGGTGGACGCGCACGCGCACCTCCATGGCCTGGGCAAGAGCCTGACCACGGTGCGCCTGGAGAAGGCGCCCTCGGTGGAGGACGTCGTCCAGCGTCTGGCGAAGGCGCCCGCGTCGAGCTTCCAGGGGGACTGGTTGCTCGGCAAGGGGTGGGACCAGAACGAGTGGCCCGGCGCCGCGTTCCCTGGCCGCGAGGACCTGGATGCGCGCTTCCTGACGACGCCGGTGTTCCTCATGCGCGTGGATCATCACGCGGCCTGGGTGAACGGCGAGGCGCTGCGCCGCGCGGGCATCACGCGGGACACGCCGGATCCGCCAGGAGGCCGCATCCTCAAGGACGCGAACGGCGAGCCCACCGGCGTCCTCGTGGACAACGCGATGGACGTGGTGGAGGCCGCCATCCCCGCGCCCACGCGCGAGCAGCTGGAGACCCGGCTGCGAGCCGCCCTGGAGCGGTGCGCGCAAGTCGGGCTCACGGGCGTGCACGACGCGGGCATGGACCTGCAGGCCTTCCGCATGTTGCAGGCGTGGGACGCCGCGGGGACCTTGCCCCTGCGCGTGTACTCGATGGCGGCGGGGCAGGGCGAACAGCGGCACGCCTATCTGGAGCAGGGCCCGTGGCAGGGGCGTCACCTGTCCATGCGCTCGGTGAAGTTCCTGGCGGATGGAGCGCTGGGGAGCCGGGGCGCGGCGCTGCACGAGGACTACAGCGACGAGCCTGGCCAGCGCGGCCTGCTGCTCCTCTCCCCCGAGGAGCTCGAAGCGCGCGCACAGGCCTTCATGGCCCGGGGCTTCCAGGTGTGCATCCACGCCATTGGAGACCGTGCTAATACGTTGGTCGTGGACGTCCTCCTGCGAGGCGCGGAGCGGACGGGCACGCAGGCCCTGCGTCACCGGGTGGAGCACGCACAGATTCTGCGGCTGGAGGACATCCGGAGGTTGGGCGCGGCGGGCCTGGTGGCCAGCGTGCAGCCCACGCACGCCACCAGCGACATGCCCTGGGCCCAGACGCGGCTGGGGCCTGAGCGGCTCAAGGGCGCCTACGCCTGGCGCACGTTGAAGGACGCGGGCGCGCACCTGGCGCTGGGCAGCGACTTCCCCATCGAGAACCCGGACGTGCTCGCGGGGCTCTACGCGGCGCGCACGCGGCAGGACGCGAAGGGCTGGCCGGAGGGCGGCTGGTATCCGGAGGAGCGCCTGAGCGCGGCGGAGGCGCTGGAGGGCTTCACGGTGGGGCCAGCGTGGGCGTCCTTCGAGGAGGCGCGGCGCGGGAGGCTTAAGCCCGGCCTGGACGCGGACTTCGTCGCGCTGTCGGAGGACCCGCTGGAGGGGCCCGCGTTCGCGCTGGTGGATGCGCGCGTGCTGGCCACGGTGGTGGCGGGCGCGGAGGTGTTCCGCGCGGATGGGTGAGACGCGGCTTCAGCCGCCGAAGATGTGCGAGCGCGCGGCTTCGGCGATGGCGACGACGGCGGGGTGGCGCAGGCGGCGCTCCACGGTGATGGCGTAGAAGCACTGCTCGATTTCGTCGGTGTGCCCGATGGCGGTGACGTTGAACTGCCGCTGCACCTCCGCGTCGATGATGGAGGGCATGGCGAAGATGCCGTGCCCCTTCTGCCCGAAGGCCTGGAGCAGCGCGCTGTCGTCGAAGTCACCGGCGATGAGCGGTCGGATGCCGAGCCGCTCGAACCACAGGTCCAGCGAGCGGCGCACCGACGACTCCTCCGACGGCAGCAGCATGGGAGCGCCGTCGAGCGAGCGCGGGAAGTCCTTGCGCAGGTGCGCGAGCGGCTGGGCGGCGAAGAACGTCACGCCGCACTTGCCCAGCAGGTGGTTGAAGGACCGGACGCTGACGGGCTCGGAGCCGGGCGCATCCGCGAGCACCACATCCAGCTCATGCAGCGCCAGCTGTGCAAGCAATTGGGGCAGGGGGCTCTCACGGCAGATGATGCGCAGCGAGGGCCCGGCCTCCAGCGCGGGCTTGAGCAGCTGCTCGGCCACGAGCTTGGGGATGACGTCCAGCACGCCCACGTTGAGGCGCAGCTGCTGGCCGGTGGGCAGGCCGGAGACGACGTTCTTCAGTTCGTTGCCCAGGCGGAAGATCTCGTCCGCGTAGCGCATGACGGTGCGGCCCACGTCGGAGAGGACGAGCTTGCGGCCCTTGCGCTCGAAGAGCTGGTGGCCCAGCGACTCCTCCAGCAGCTTGATTTGAGCGCTGATGGTGGGCTGGGCGAGGTGCAGCTCTTCACTCGCCTTGGCGATGCTGCCCGCCCGCGCAACCGTCCAGAAATACAGGAGATGGTGGTAGTTGAGCCACGCCATGACTTAGGAATAACCGAAGGTTTTCATCCAAACTAGCTCATTTTTTTAAGTGTCGCCGCCGCTTATCTCTATGTCCGTCACCGCGCGATGGGTGCGCGGGGGACTGATTGGGGAGGTACGCGTCATGGATGCCATCTACGAGGAGCTCGAGTCCACGGCGGAGGGTGTGGAGACGACCGAGGTGGACTCGGCGGAAGTGGAGATGCGGGTGCGGGGGCACCTGGAGCTGGTCCGCCGGCTGGCCTGGAAGTACCGCTGGACGGGCTTGTCGTTGGAGGAGCTGATGGCGGAGGGCAACGTCGGCCTGGTGGAGGCGGCGCGCCGGTTCGAGGAGCGGGGTGTGCCGTTCGGCGCCTACGCGCAGCAGTGGATCCGCGCGCGCATCCGGGCCTACGTGTCCCGCACCTGGAGTGTGGCGGGGGGCCGCGCGCCGTGGATCGTCTTCCAGCTCCGGCGCGAGCGGGCGCGGCTGGAGGCCCGCTGGGGCGAGGGCCACCCGGAGGTGACGAAGCGGCTGGCCGAGGCGCTGGGCAAGAAGGAGGAGGACGTGGTGCGGGGCACGGACGCGCTGGCGAAGGACGTGTCCCTGAACGCGCCCCTGGGCCTGGAGGGGGACGTGACGCGGCTGGACATGCTGGAGTCGGACGAGGACTCGGCGGAGGAGCAGGCGGACCGGGGGGCCTGGGCGGAGAAGCTGCGCCAGAGCGTGGCGGCGGCCTGGCCGGAGCTGGACGCGAGGGAGCGGGCGCTGGTGAAGGAGCGGATGCTGGTGGAGGACGGGGTGAGCGCGGAGTTCCTGGCGAAGCGCTTCGGGGTGACGGCGGTGCGCATCCGGCAGATCGAGCAGGGGCTGCGCCAGAAGCTGCGCCAGCGGCTGACGGCGGGGTGCACGTCCTGGGATGGCGAAGCGCCCCGGCTGGCGGCCTGAGTGTCGGGCGAGGAGGAGGCCTGGCGGAAAGAGGTTGACGTCGCGAGCCAGGAACCGTAAATCGGCGCTGCCGCTCGCGGTCCGCGGTACGCCCAAGTAGCTCAGTCGGTAGAGCAGGGGACTGAAAATCCCCGTGTCGGTGGTTCGATTCCGCCCTTGGGCACACCAGTACGAAGAATCTGAAGGGCGTCGGACTCCGGTCCGGCGCCCTTTGTTTTTGCGCTTACTTCGCGGCGCCAATGCGTGACGCGAACAGGCCGAACTTCTGGCTGTGACGCTCGCGCCGGCACCAGTCCTCGATGACGTTCAGGTCCACTTCCTTGCTCCGGGCATGGAAGACAGCAAGGGCCTGCTCCAGGCCGCTGAAGTCGTTCCAGAAGAGAAAGGACGCGAGTCGGTCACGGCAGGAGTCGGTCGGCGACAGGACGTGCAGCACCTCGTCGTCACGACGCGCCGTGCTCCAGCTCCTAATCAGGTCGTCACCCACTGCCAGGGGGCCGCTCGGAAACTCCAAAAGGAAGTGTGAGCGTGGGTGACGGTAGAAGTCGCCTTTTCGGATGAAGCCAAGCGCAGCCAACGCCGCTTCGCCTCCTGTTCCCTTGACTGTAATGACGAAGTCGAGGTCTCCAGATTGATATGCGTCTGGCGCGTAGTAGGTCGCCGCGCTTCCACCCGTGAGCACTGCCTGGAATCCGTTGCGCTCCAGCGCCGTGCACACGGCGAAGGCGATATCGGTGAGCGACGAAGTGGGGCTGATCACAAGAGCCCCGGTTTGCCAGCGCGGCGGGGACGGCGCCGTCGCGCGGCGAGCTTGCTCTGGAGAGCTGTGTCGTTCTCGCCAAGTTTCCAAAGCAGCGCGCTGAGTTCCGCGTGCGCGAAATAGCGGGGGTTCAGGGAAACCGTACGCGTGCGCCCCATTAGCCGACTGACAATGATCGCTTCGCTTTCGAGCGATGTCAGAATGGACTGGATGGTGAACGGACGGACGCCGAGCAGCGCTGCCAGCTCACTGGGATAGGTCCCTTCGAGCAGACGGATGGCCACGAGTACCGCCGTCCGGGTCGGAGTACCAAAGAGCCGAGAACCTTCTTCGAGCACCCGATGAATCTACCAGGAATATTGGCCATATCGCCAAGAGGCTTGGCGAATCGGTGGTTCGATTGCGCCCTTGAGCGCACCGATTCGAAGAGCATGAAGGGCGTCGGACTCTGGTCCGGCGCCCTTTTTCTTTCCCGTTAGAAGCGTCGTTACGGGGGGCTGATGCGTCCGGGGGCGCCGTTGGCGCCGGCCACGGTGTGGCAGGAGCCGCAGGATCCGGTGCCCTGCGGGGTGTTCATGGCCCACTGGGCGCCACCGTGGGTGACGCGGGCGGTGTAGGGGAGCGCGAAGCCCTTCGCGTCCTCGGCCTTGAGGAAGAAGTTGCCGGAGGCGTTGGCCGTCAGGGTGTATGCCTTCTGATTGGCGTCGGTGATGACGACCTGGGCGCCCTCCAGGCCCGCGCAGTCGTCCGCCTCGTGCGCGGTGGCCTGGACGGTCCCCGCCACCACGAACTTGGGCCCCTCGCCCCGGTCTGTATGACATTGGATGCAGTTGCCACCGGGATGCATCAGGGCGTTGCCGCTGTCGCTGCCCGTCCACTTCATGCCCGTGGAGCACTCGGAGGTGCTCACCGCTTCCAGACCGCCTCCGCCGCACCCCGTGAAGAGACCGCCCACCGCCAAACACAGAATGACTGTCTGAGAGATGCGTCGTTGCATGTGTCACCTCTGGAGAGACTGTGTTTCATTCGAGGACTTCGCGACCTCGCTGTCAACGGCACTCCAGGTATGGGGTCCCGCGAGGGGAGTACGAGCGTGTGTCCAGCCGGGCATCCAGTTCGCGATAGGGCGTGGTGGGAACGTCGTCCGCGAAGTGGTTCGTGCGCAAATCATGATGGAACGGTGAGGAACGCCTGCGCGCACGCGGACGAATACTGACTCCAGGCCAGGAGGGTGTCGATGCACGCGAGTCACTGGGTGGTCTGGGCTGTGTGCGGCGTGTCGCTGGGCTGTGCCGCGCCCCGGAGTGTTGCCTCTTCGTCGCTGTCCGCGGACCTGACCGTTGAAGCCATCGATGCCCGGATTCATGTCGTCGCTCCTGGCCCCGGAGGGGAGTGGTGGGCGATTGGGGAGGGGCCTTATGCAGTCTCCAATGCGCCCGGCATCGAAGCCTTCCGCAGCGCGGATGAAGGCAGGTCCTGGCAGCGCGCCGCGGCTCTCTCCCGGGCGCTGAACGCGGCACGAGGAGAGAAGTCCTCGAACGCCATCCGCTTCCTGACTTGGTTCACACCGGAGACAGGCATCGCGGCGGGCTCTCTTGGGCCCTGGGTCCTCCGCACCACGGATGCCGGTAGGACGTGGCGCTCGGTCCCCCTGTGGGATGAGCAATGGCTCTACACGTTGGAGCGCGCCGGTCACAGGACCTGGATATGTGGCTCCACGGGCCGGCTTCTGCGCAGCGATGATCAGGGCGCGAGTTGGCGGGAATCCACAGCTACTCCCTTCAACACTGATGACCGATGCAGGGACCTCTCCTTCATCAGTCCGGACCAGGGATGGGCCATGGGCTCGAATTCCACGCTCTGGGCCACGGAGGACGGCGGCGATACCTGGACGCCCCTGACGCCTCCCTTCCAACTGCTCCGACCCTCTGTCTTCTTCTGGGGCCATTCATCGTCCCCGGAGCTGCATGGAGTCCTGCGACTCACTCGAGACCTGGCCTGGGTCTTGGGCTCCAACGGGCTCTACAAGACGACGGACGGTGGCAGGACCTGGCAGGGGCCCTTCCCCAGTCCGCCGGACGCCCTCCGTGTCTCCGTCACACCGGATGGACGACAGGTGTTGACCCTCACGCCTCCGGAACTGCCGGTTGAACAATGGATTCCTTCCTTCTGGAAGGCCCAGGCCTTCCCTCACGACACGGTGGCTGTCCTTTCACAATCGAGCACGCTCACCACCTATGTCTCAGGCCAAATCGTTCGGGAAGGCCCGATGCTCATGCGAGGGCAGGGAAGGCTGACGCGCCTGGATGGTTCCATTCAACGGAGTGAAAGGCATTGGCTGGGATGGTCAGGGGACCAGGTCGTGGCCACCCATGACGCGGGCCAGAGCTGGTTTCGCCAAGGCAATACTTCAGGCAGGTCAATTCACACGCTGGTGTTGCTTGAGAACGGAATCCTGCTCGCGGAACTCGACGGCGGGCGGCTGCTTCGCTCGAAGGATGATGGGTGGACCTGGGCGCCCGCGGAGAGATGGGAGGCCCATGACTTCACCGTGGCCACAGGCCGGAATCCGGGAACAGAGCATCCACTCGCGTGTCTGCTGGCGACCTCGGATGCCATGCTCCAGATTGAGTTCGAGAGCCGTGGATGCTTCGGAGGTTCGACGAGTGCGCTGGAACTGCGCGTCCGGACCGAGGGGGCGCACTTGAGGGGGAGCCAGGACGGTTACCCGGATGCCATCCTCGTGGACCAGCGCATGGACCGGACCGCGGGTGAACAGCTCCTGCGCAAGCTGGTGGACGCGGCGACGCGCACCGAGCACGGCATGCGCTGTCAGTCGACCACGGCGGCCGAGGTTCGGATGACCTGGTCCTGCGGCTCCGGCCTGTTCAAGGCCTCCCAGCGGGCAAAGCTCACCGGCAGCCTGTGTTCTCCGCTGCGGCAGCGCGCCGAGGGGGCCCCCGAGCCCTACGACCGCGTCGATGGCGTCTTCGATGCCGCCCGGGACGTGCTGGAAGAGGCGGTCTCCCGACCCAGGACCGACGCGCCGGGTGCACATCCGGGCGTGACGCGATAGATGGGTGTCCCGGAGGTTCATCAACGCAATGGACGCGAACGTGGTGGCGGAGCTGGAGAAGGCGGGCGTGAAGGTGGAGGACCCCATGCGCCTGTTCATCCCCGTGGAACGGGACGAACAGGGCCAGGTGAAGCCCGTGGGCGACGAGGTGCCCGTGCGCTTCGGTGACGTCACCGCCCACGTGCGCCTGCAGCCCATCTCCGCGCTGTGGACCGGCAACAAGCAGCCCCCGGACTTCACCCGGCCCCCCTTCCCCGAGTACGAGCCGTTCTTCTTCCTCATCGAGGCCACCGCCGCCGGCTTCTGCCGCGACACGCGCCACGCGGAGGTCGACCAGGAGTTCTCCCAGCTCTACCGGCACCTCGCGCGCCGGCCGGACGGCCACCACAAGAACCCGCTCTTCTCCTACCTGCGCGCCGCCGCCCGCCTGTACCTGTCCCTGCGCGACGTCAGTCAGGCGGAGTTCGAGGCCGTCGCCCAGCGCCTCCACCAGTCCGCCAAACTGCACTCGGGCCACATCGGCAGCACGAACTACTTCCAGGCCGTGCTGCGCCAGGTGATGGGCGCCTGACGCTCCTCGGGGACTCCCACGCGGCGTTTCTGGAATAGGGTGCGCCCTCGCCCGTTCCCGGGCGCCGCCGTGGTCCCTCCCCAGGAGCAAGGATGTTCCGTCCACCGTTGTCGTGGTTCGCCTGTCTGGCCCTCCTGGGTGCGCCCCAGGCCGGGGCCCAGGCCGTCTCCGGGCCTTCCTCGAAGCCCGCCGCTGCCTCCGGCCCCGCCGCGAAGCTGGGCTCGGGCATCCAGGCCCGCACGCTGAAGAACGGGCTCACCGTCATCGTCTGGCCGGACCACGACATCCCCAACGTGGCGCTCGCCAACTGGTTCCGCGTGGGCAGCCGCAACGAGCGCCCCGGCATCACCGGCCTGTCCCACTTCTTCGAGCACATGATGTTCAACGGCGCGAAGAAGTACGGCCCCGGTGAGTTCGACCGCGTCATGGAGGCCAACGGCGGCGCCAACAACGCCTTCACCTCCGAGGACGTCACCGTCTACCTGGACTGGTTCCCCGCCTCCGCGCTGCCCCTCATCCTCGACCTGGAGCAGGACCGGCTCCAGTCGCTCTCCTTCGACCCCAAGGTCATCGAGTCCGAGCGCGGCGTCGTCTACTCCGAGCGCCGCTCGGGCGTGGACAATGACAACAACGGCGCGCTCCAGGAGCAGTTGCAGGCCACCGCCTTCGTCGCGCACCCGTACCAGATCCCCGTCATCGGCTGGCCGTCCGACATCGAGTCCTGGCGCATGGAGGACCTCCAGGCCTACTTCAAGACCTACTACGCCCCCAACAACGCCACGCTCGTCCTCGCGGGCGACCTGGATCCGGACCGCGTCTTCGAGCAGGTGGAGGCCACGCTCGGCACCATCCCCGCGCAGCCCGCGCCGGAGCCCGTGCGCACGAAGGAGCCCGAACAGCAGGGCGAGCGCCGCATCGTCGTGAAGAAGCTGGCGCAGTCCCCGCTGCTCCAGGTCGCCTACCACGGCCTCGCCGCCAACGACCCGGACATCGAGACGCTGGAGTTGCTGGGCCTCATCCTCACGTACGGCGACTCGTCGCGACTGCACCGCAAGCTGGTGGACGAAGCTCGCGTGGCCATCCGCGTCCGGAGCACCACCGCCGGGGGCTTCGACCCGTCGCTCGTCTGGTTCTCCGTGGACCTGACGCCGGGCGGCGACCTGGCGAAGACCGAGGCGCTGCTCAACGCGGAGCTGGCCCGCGTGGTGAAGGACGGCGTCACCGACGCGGAGCTGCGCAAGGCGCGCAACGTGGCGCTGGCCACCTTCTGGCGCAAGCTGGAGACCAACAGCGGCCGCGCCCGCGAGCTGGGCAACGCCGCCACCTTCCGGGGAGACTGGAAGGCCCTGTTCGACGCGCCCTCGCGCTACGAGCAGGTCACCCGCGACGGCGTGAAGGCGCTGGCCGCCCGCATCTTCAACCCCGACCACCGCACCGTGGGCTGGCTCGTCCCCACCACGGCTCCCGCCGCCCCGGCCCACAAGGAGGCCGCGCGATGAACGCTCCCTTCCGTCCCCGCCCGCTGCGCTCCGCCCTCGCCGCGCTGCTGTTCACCTCCGCGTGCGCGACCACGCCCGCGCCCGCTCCCGCCGCCGAGCCCACGCCGCCTCCTTCCGCGCCGGAAGCCCCGGCCCCGCCCGCGCCCGCCGCCCCGCTGTCCCCGAAGGGCGTGACGCTGCCGGAGACGACCTCCGTCACGCTGAAGAACGGCGTGCGGTTGCTGCTCGTGGAGAAGCACGAGCTGCCGCTGGTGTCCTTCAGCGCGTGGCTCAAGGGCGGCGCCGTCACCGACCCCGCCGGCAAGGAGGGCCTGGCCGCGCTCACCGCCGAGCTGCTCCAGAAGGGCGCGGGCTCCCGCAACGCCCAGCAGTTCGCCGACGCCGTGGACGGCGTGGGCGGCGAGCTGGAGGTCGTGCCCGCCCGCGAGGCGCTCGTCCTCAACGGCAGCTTCCAGTCCCGCGACACCGCGCTGATGGTGGAGCTGCTGTCGGACATGCTCGTGCGCCCGCGCTTCGACGCGCAGGAGCTGGAGAAGGCCCGCGCGCTGCGCGTCTCCGAAATCGCCTCCGCCAAGGACGGCGACCCGCGCGCGCTCATCGGCGTGTACTTCAATGCCTTCCACTTCCCCTCGCACCCGTACGGCGGATCCGCGGTGGGCAGTGAGGCGTCGCTGCCGGGCATCAGCCGGAGTGATGTGCTCGGCTGGGCGAAGGCGAACCTGGGCGGGGACCGGCTCATCCTCTCCGTCGTGGGCGACTTCGACGCGAAGCAGCTCGCCGCGAAGCTGGAGTCCGCGCTGGGCGGATGGGCCCCGGCGGCGCAGCCGCTCGCCTCGGTGCCCACCACCGCGCCCACGAAGGGCCGCCACGTGCTGCTGGTGGACAAGCCCGACGCCACCCAGACCTACTTCGCCATCGGCAACACCGGCATCCGCCGCACCGACCCGGACCGCGTCGTGGCGGAGCTGGGCAACACCGTGCTGGGCGGCCGCTTCACCTCGCTGCTCAACACCGAGCTGCGCGTGAAGACCGGCCTCACCTACGGTGCGCGCTCCTCGCTGGCCCTGGCCCTCCAGCCCGGCACCGTCGTCCTCACGTCCTATACCCAGACGGCTTCCACGGGCCGTGCCATCGACCTCGCACTGGACGTGCTCGCGCGCTACCGCCAGGACGGCATGGACGACGCCATGCTGGCCTCCGCCAAGGCCTATGTGCTGGGGCAGTTCCCGCCGACGCTGGAGACCGGCGAGCAGCTGGCCATGAAGCTGTCGGAGCTGGCCTTCTACGGCCTGGACGCACAGGACGTGAACGGGTTCGCGGATGCTGTGTCCGCGTCCACCCGCGACAGCGTGCACACCGTGCTCCAGCGCGTCCTGCCCGCCCAGGAGGACCTGACGTTCGTCCTCATTGGCAAGGCGGAGGCCCTGCGCGACGTGGCCCGCAAGTACGGTCCCGTCACGGAGATGAAGATCTCCGACAAGCGCTTCGCCCCGCCGGCCGCGCCGGGCCGTTAAAGGCAGAGGGAGGTGGGCGCAAACCTTGAATCGCGCCCACCGGAATTATCCCCCAAAAATTAAATAGCCAGGAAATCAGACGCTTCGCGTATAGAAGGCAGCGTCTGGTTTGGGCCGGGACCGGACGGTTATTGCCATTGCCTGTCACGAAGGCCCATCATGTCCTTGCGACGTCTGTCGTTGTTGCTCGTCCCCACCTGCGCGGCCTGGCTGGGCTGCGGGGATGCCGTGCCTCCCTCCGAGGAGGTGAACCCTCCCGAAATCGCCACGGACCCCCGCGAGGGGACGGCGGTCATCATCAACGAGGACATGCCGCCGGGCTGTGGTGAGCCCGATGCGGGCACCGGCCCGGTGGACACGGGCACGTCCGTGCTGGTGACGGCGGACACGCGGTTCCACTCCGCCGCCGGGGTGACGGTCGTTCCCCAGAACCTGGCCGGCAGCGACCTGGAGATATTGGTCCCCAACGGCGTCGACTTCGACCGGTACACCGGCACGCCGGTGGCCGGGGGCATGCGCTTCGACAACGTTCCGGACGGCGAGTACTTCCTGCGCTCGAACCGGCACTACTTCCTGACGCGCGAGCGCCACTTCGACCTGGGCGTCAACCGCATCGGCCGGCCGGACGCCGTCTATGTGCCTGTCACCGGGAACCCTGTGTCGGCGGAGCTCTTCAACCTGGATCCCTGGCAGAACTACACGTCCATCTCCGAGCCGGGCACCACCGTGCAGCTCATCAGCGCGGACGTGAACCTCTACAGCACGATGTTTCTGGAGGCCCAGACCGGTGACACGTCCATCGTCGAACCGGACGCCTCCGCGAGCTTCAGCACCGGCTACGGAGCGCCTGTCCTGGATGCGTCGAAGGGCGACCGCATCTACGTGAACCAGCTCAACTCCGTGCAGGCCGGCACGCTGCCGAGCGGCGGGACGCTGGCGTACCAGTCCGTGGTGAGCAGCGCGCACCTGCCGTCGTTCTCGTTCACGCCGGACGGCACCACCTCGCTGCCGCTGACGGCCACGTTGGCGCCCGTGACGCAGACGCCGTTCTCCATGGAATGGCGCCTGAGCGAGTTCGCCCGTTGGAGCTCGGACGCGAACCCCAGCGGCATCCTCAGCAATCCCTCGCTGTCACTGGTGCCCGCGCCGTTCGGCTACCAGCACGGCTGGGTGGGCTACCAGGGAGAGCTCTTCAACATGTGGCTGCCGCGCGGCGAGACTGGCGTCATCGCGAGCCGGCTCGCCTACGGCAATCCCTATCCGTCCAACTGGGGCGTGGTGGGCACCGCCGGCTATGCGTTCCGGTCCGCGACGTCCGTCACCGTGGGGAGCCGGATCCACTACCCCAGCGGCAACATCTTCGTCACCGACCGGCTGGACCGCCTCATCGCCGGTCCCCTCCAGCCCTCCCTTTCGCCGCCGCGGGACCTGCGCATCGACGGCGTGGATGCCTATGTGTCGCGCGTCGTGGGCTCCAACCAGCCCGTCATCGACTGGCGGGCCCCCGTCATGGGCACGCCCCGGCACTACACCGTGTCCGTCATCCAGCTGATTGGCACCTACACGGTGGCCAACCCGACGTTCCGCTTCTACGTGCCCGGCGACCGGACCCAGGTCCGCCTGCCGCCGGGCCTGCTGCTGCCCGGGACGACCTACTATGTGCGCGTGGCGGCGGACGGCTCGCCGAACTACGAGCCCTCGCGTGCCCCGTACGTCACCGCGGAGCTGCTGCCCACCGTCACCGCGGACACGTTCAGCGCCGTCTTCACCACGCCGTAGCCCCGGCGTGGCGGCCCGCTACCGCGCAGGCTGGCGGTGGCGGGCCATGCACTGCTGGTAGCGGGCGTCCACCGACTTCGCGAACCACGCGGTGGAGCGCTGCCCGCTCAGCTTCACGCTCTTGAGCGTCACCTGGGGCAGTTGGGCGTAGGCGGGCGCCTGGCCCGTGCGGTTCGCGTACACGCGCTTCACCGCCAGGTACGTGTCCGTCTTCTCGAAGTCCGCCGTCTTCTCCTCCTTCACGTCCCGGCGCACCCGGCGCTCGCTCAGGTCCGGCGCGTAGCGCTGACGGAAGAGGAGCAGCGCCTTGAGGCTCTGGCTGTCCTCGCCGCGCGGCTCACCGTCCTTGTCATACAACTGGAGGTCGCCGTCGGTCGCCAGGGCGACCCCGGTGAGCCGACTGACCTGGGCCTGGAGCGCCGCGTTGCGCGAGCTGTAGACGCCGCTGTTGTAGTCCGCGAAGCGGTAGAGCGGTGCGTCGTACGCGGCCTCGAAGCCCAGGAGCCGGGCGGTGCCGTAGCGCACGCCGCCCGCGCGCGTGTAGAGCGACTCGCGCACCGCCACCGGATCCGCGTCCGGGCCCGCCTTCTCCACCGCGTAGCGCACGCTGACCTGCATGGAGCCCGCGGTGGTGACGGGGTTCTGCCCCGCGAACGAGGACGGACCGAACAGCGAGCTGGCCAGGTCCGCGGCCGCGTACGCCGCCGGGTACTCCTCTTCGTAGTACGCCAGCATGTCCCGGAAGAGCCGGTCCAGGTCCCGCTCCGTGCGCAGGGTGTCCAGCCGCGCCCCGAAGGTGCGCTTCGCCCCCTTCGGCTGCGCCGCCAGGACGTCCGCCAGGAGCCGCCGCCCCAGGGGACCCAGCCGTCCCGCCGTGCCGTCCAGCTTCTGACGCACCATCTTGGGCAGCCCCGGCACCGCGGGGTCCGCCTGGAAGCCGGACTCCTGCTCGATGATGGCCAGCACCTGACACACCTCCGGTGCCGCGGCGGGGATCGACTCCGCGTCCAGGGCCGCCAGCACGTCGCCCGCCCAGCCCTCGCGCTCCGCCCCCTTCACCTTCGCGGGCAGCAGTCGCGCCACCTGCGCCACCGACAACGTGGGCGGCGCGGGCACCTGCGTCACCACCGGCGCGCGGGACGCGCAGGCCGTGAGCGCCAGCAGCACCCCCACGCACAGCCCTCCAGTCCACCGGCGCCCGGCGCCCCGCGTCATGTCAGCCCCCTGATTCATCCTTCCGCCCGTCTCATGAAACATTTTTTGAGACATCCCGGGGACAGGTCCGTTCCCTCGGGAGAGCCGGTGAAGAGCTGCAAAGTCGTTGAAATTTTACAGAACAGCAATTCAGGCTTTCTCTGCTTGGTCGGACGGGCTGGCGAAAGTAGCTAAACGTACTTTCGCCAAAAAGTAGTTGCTCTGATGATTTCAAGTGTGTCACGTATCATCCCGCTGTTTCTTCATGGAGGTATCGCGTTGGCTCATCGACTGTTGAAGACGATTGGCGCGGCCTGGCTCGGCGTGGCTCTGACGGCGTGCGGTACGCAGGGTTCCACGGGTGACGAGGCCCAGGCGCCTGAGCAGGGGCGGTCGGGCGAGGACATCCAGAGCACGCTGAACGCGCTCAACGGCGCGCAGGTGCTCGGCGTGCACGCGGACGGCATCCCGGACAGCATCCGGGGCGAGCTGGGCCGGGTGGAGTGGACGCTGAACACGCTGGACGCGAGCCGCCAGGCCATCGCGGGCGTGGCCCCGGCGTTCCGGCTGAACGCGGACGACATGGTGCTGCGCAAGTCGAGCACCGACGAGCAGGGCAACCAGCACCTGCGCTTCACGCAGACGAAGAACGGCCTGGAGGTCGTCGGCGGTGAGCTGGTGGTGCACGTGCGTCCGGACGGCACGGTGTTCCGCGCCAACGGCTCCGCGCGCGACGGCCTGAACGTGTCGGCGCTGCCGCGCATCGCGGCCGCTTCCGCGCGCGAGGCCGCGCTGAGCGCGACGGTGGGCACGGGCCTGGAGGCCCAGGGTGCTCCCCGCCTGGTGTACGTGCGCACCGAGGAAGGCGCGCTGCGCCTGGCGTACGAAGTGACGGTGACGGGTGAGAACGACCTGATGCCGCTGCGCGACCGCGTCTACGTGAGCGCCCAGGACGGCTCCGTCGTGCTGCGCGCCCCGCAGATCCACTCCGCGCTCAACCGCAAGGTCTACAGCGCGAACAACGGCACCAGCACCCCGGGCACGCTCAAGCGCAGCGAGGGCGGCGCGGCCACCGGTGACTCGCATGTCGACATGAACTACGACATGCTGGGCTACACCTACAACTGCTACAAGACGCTGTTCAACCGCGACTCGCTGAACAACGCGGGCACGGCGCTCATCAGCACGGTGCACTACAGCCGCAACTACGTGAACGCCTACTGGGACGGCACCCAGATGGTGTACGGCGACGGCGACGGCGTGAACTCCATCGAGCTGGGCAAGGACGCGGACGTCACCGTCCACGAGCTGACCCACGCCGTGACGGAGTACGAGTCCAACCTCACGTACTCCGGCCAGTCCGGCGGCCTCAACGAGGCGATGTCCGACACGTTCGGCGCCATCTGCGAGAGCTGGGCCTCCGGCACGTGGAGCACCGCGGCGGACATCTGGATGGTGGGCGAGGACGTCTGGACGCCGGGCACGGCGAACGACGCGCTCCGCTACATGGACGACCCGGCGAAGGACGGCGCGTCCAAGGACTGGGCGGCCAACGTGACGTCCGGCACGGACGTGCACTACAGCTCTGGCGTGCCGAACCTGGCGTTCGCGCTGCTCTCCAAGGGTGGCACGCACCCGCGCGGCCGCAGCAGCATCGTCGTGCCGGCCATCGGCGTCGAGAAGGCCGGCCGCATCTGGTACAAGGCCAACACCGACATCTACACGGCGGGCACGACGTTCGCGCAGGCCAAGACCTGGACCATCCAGGCCGCCGCGGACCTGGGCTACGACCAGGCCACGCAGGACGCGGTGAAGGCCGCCTGGGAAGCGGTGGGCGTGGGTGGCACTGTGACGCCCCCGACCTCCACCCCGCTGACCAACGGCACGGCGGTGACCGTGGCCGACTCCACGGGCAACAACAAGTACTTCTCGCTGGTGGTCCCCTCGGGCGCCACGGCCCTGACGTTCACCATCTCCGGTGGCACGGGTGACGCGGACCTGTACGTGAAGTTCGGCTCGGTGCCGGACGCGTCCACCTACGACTGCCGTCCGTACGCCGGTGGCAACTCGGAGACGTGCACCATCACCAACATCCAGGCGGGCACCTACTACGTGATGCTGAACGCCTACGCCACGTACTCGGGCGTGTCGCTGAAGGGCTCCTACACCACCGGCGGTGGCAGCGGCGGCAACGTGCTGCAGAACAACGTCCCGGTGACGGGCATCTCCGGCGCCTCCGGCTCGTTCACCAACGAGTGGATCACCGTGGACGTGCCGGCGAACAAGACGGTCACCATCGCCACCTCCGGCGGTACGGGTGACGGCGACCTGCACGTGAAGTTCGGCTCCTCGCCGACGACCACGTCCTACGACTGCCGTCCCTACAAGTCCGGCAACGCGGAGACGTGCACCATCACCAAGGCGACCGCGGGCAAGTACTACGTGAAGATCCGCGGCTACAGCGCCTACTCGGGCGTGACGCTCAAGGCGAGCTGGTAGTCGCATCCGCATCCATCCCGGCTCCCTTCGCGTGAAGGGAGCGCGGGACGAAGACAGGCACCCGGGGAGCCCTCAAGGCTTCCCGGGTGTCGTCGTTTCAGGTGTTGGAAGGAGCGAGCGGGCTAGCGCCGCACCTGCACGTCGCGCGCGACGGTGCGGCCGCCCATGAGGACGAACTGGGCGCGCACCGGGGTGCCCTCCTGGATTTCCTTGAGGGGCACGCGCTGGCCCTGGCGCAGGCCGCGGCTGCGCTGGTCGAGCTGGAGCTCGTAGACGGTGCCTTCACCGTCGCGCACGTGCAGGGTGTTCCTGCCCACGCGCGTCACCCGGCCGCTCACCGTGCTGGACGCGATGATGACCTGCTCCAGCGGACGGTTGGCGGAGGTGTCCGTCACCGCCGCCTGCGCCGCCTTGGCCGCGCCCTCGTACCAGGACTCGTCGTCACTGGCCTGCACGGCCTGGGCGCCAATCATCACGCGGCCCTCGGCGGGCGCCTGCGTTACGGGCGCGCCGTCCGGGGTGGCCTGGGCCTGCCGCCGGGCGTTCGCGTTCGCCGGGGCGGCCTGCGGGGGCCGCTGCTGCGCATTCGCCTGTGGGGCATTCGGGTTCGCCTGGGTGTCCTGGCGGGCCGGAGCCCGCGCCGTGGTGCCCTGCGCGGGTTCATTGACGCGGGGGCCTGGCAGCGGCCGGGCACCGGGCGGAGGCGGCGCCGTGTCTGGAGGCACCCGCGCGTTCGCCGTGGGCAGCGCGTCGCCGCTGGGGGCGCGGTCGCCGTCCACCGTGTTTTGCGCCAGCGCGGGCGTGGCCGGCACCAGCAGTCCGCCGCTCGCGGAGTCCCGGGACTGCATCGTCGCCGGGGCCGTTGGCACCGCGTCCACGGTGTCATGCTGCTGACAGCCGGAAGCGAGCGAGCACAGCCCCACCATCCCCAACCACATCCAACGTCCACCCATCCGCCAACCCTCCCGCAGGCGAACCTGCGGACGACCCCCTGCCGTTGCAAGCGTCCAACGTGCGGCGGGGTGTTGGCTTCTGGATGGCGGAGGCCTATGCGGGGAACGTGGCGGCCACGGCGCGCACGTGCTCGCGCACCAGCGCCCTGGCGGCGAGCAGCTCCGCCGCGTCCGAGGGCGTGTAGCCCAGGCACAGCACCACGTCGTCCTCGGGGGCGGCGCGCGTGCCCAGCGCCGCGTAGTCGAGCGAGCGCGGGGTGGGTTCACCTTCCGCGTCATGGATGAAGCGGCCGAACACGGTGGCCTGTCCGTCGCGGCCGGGCGCCGTCTCCTTCAGGGCGAAGAGGCGGCGCACGGCGGCGAGCGACTCGGGGCACTCGCGCAGGCGGTCCGGGGACGCGGGGCCTCCCAGCTCCCACTCGAGGAGCTTCAGGCAGCCGCGCACGAACTCCACGTCGGTGATGACGAGCCCGTACAGGTACCAGTCCGCGCACGCGGCCTGGACCAGGCGCGCCTGGGCGTCGGTGAGCCAGCCGAAGGACGGACAGGTGAACGTCTCACAGATGGTGGCGCGGTAGACGCCGCAGTCGCGCAGGTCCGTGCCTCCCGTCACCAGCGGGTGGCCCAGGCAGCCCACGCGCTGGTGCTCCGCGTCCAGGAAGCCCAGCAGGGGACACACCCGCACGATGGGGAAGAGCGCGGGGGCGTTCCGGTTCGCGGTGAGCTCTCGCGCGGCCTCGGCGTAGGCCTCGGGCGTGTGGGGCGTGCGGGAGAGCCGCTCCGTCTGCGTGGTGAGCCTGCGGGTCAGCGCCGCGCGCGAGTGGTCCCGGAAGTTGTAGAGGCCGCAGCAGGCGCCGCATGACGCGCCCGCGCCGGGCTGGCACAGGTGGAAGGAGACGGACATGTCAGAACCAGTCCGGGCGCATGCGCGCGTAGGAGTCCTCGCCCGTGCGGCACAGGTGGGCGAGCAGCGGCACGCGCGGCACCTCCACCGCGAACCAGTACTGCGCGGTGGCGAGCTTCCCCTCGTAGAAGGCGGTGTCCTCCGGCGAGGGCGCGCGAGAGAGGCCCTCCTTCGCGGCGGCTGCCTGCGCGAGCCAGCGCCACGCCACGGCCACCACGCTGAAGAGCTCCAGGAAGTCCGTGCTGTGGCGGAGCATCACGTCCACTTCGCCCGCCATGCCGCGCGCGCCCAGCTCCAGCGTGAGGGACGCGGCCTGCTGGAGCGCGTCCTCCAGGGCCTCGCTCCACGCGGGCTCCACGCCCGCCGCGCGGGCGCGGGCGGTGGTGGCGCGCACCTCCTCGTCGAGCGCCTGGAGCGCGGCGCCGCCCTCCGCCACCGCCTTGCGGCCGAGCAGGTCCAGGCCCTGGATGCCGGTGGTGCCCTCGTGGATGCTGTTGAGCTTCTGGTCGCGCAGCCACGCCTCCGGGAGGTACTCGCTGGAGTAGCCGTAGCCGCCGTGGATCTGGAGCGCGAGCGCGTTGGATTCGAAGCCCCTCTCCGCGGGGAACGTCTTGGCGATGGGCGTGAGCAGGTCCAACAGCAACTGCGCGCGCTTGCGCGTGGCTTCATCCGGGGCGTGGTGGGAGAGGTCCGCCTGCGTGGAGGTGGTGAGCAGCAGCGCGAGGCCGCCCTCCACGATGGCCTTCTGGCGCAGCAGCATGCGCCGCACGTCCGCGTGCTCGATGATGGGGGACTGGGCGCGCGTGGTGTCGCGGAGGCCGGCGGGGCGTCCCTGGGGGCGCTCTCGCGCGTAGGCGAGCGACTCCTGGTAGGCGACGGCGGCGGTGGAGACGCCGTTGAGGCCCACCATGATGCGCGCCTCGTTCATCATCTGGAACATGCACGCGAGCCCGCGTCCGGGCTGGCCCACGAGCCAGCCGTGACAGTCCTGGGCTTCGCCGAAGTTGAGGACGAGGCTGGGCAGGCCGCGCCAGCCAATCTTGTGGATGACGCCGGCCACCTGGACGTCGTTGGGGACGAAGGTGTCCCCCTGGGGCCTCTTCGCGGGCACGGCGAAGAGGGACACGCCGCGCGTGCCGCCCTCCGCGCCCTCGATGCGGGCGAGGGTGAGGTGCACGACGTTGTCGGTGAAGTCCTGGTCGCCGCCGCTGATGAAGATCTTCGAGCCCTGGAGCCGGTAGGAGCCGTCCGGCGCGGGCGTGGCGCGCGTCTTCACGTCCGCGAGGCTGCTGCCGGCCTGGGGCTCGGTGAGGGCCATGGTGCCGGTCCACTCGCCGCGGTACAGCCGGGCCATGAAGGTCTCGCGCAGGAAGGGCGTGCCGAAGACCTCCAGCAGGTGCGCGGCGCCAATCGTGAGGCCCAGGTAGCCATAGGCGCTGAGGTTGGCGGCCATGAGGTAGGCGCTGGCCACGGCGTGCACGGTGAGCGGGAGCTGCTGGCCGCCGACGTCGGGAGGGCGGGTGGCGGTGAGCAGGCCCAGGTCGACCATGCCGGCGTAGAGCGAGCGCATGGCCGGGTGGACGCGCACGCGGCCGTGCTCGAAGACGGGCGGGGCGGCGTCCATGGGCCGGTAGGTGGGGGCGAGCACCTCGCGGGCGAAGCGGCGGGTGCTGTCCAGCAGGAGCGCGAAGGTGTCGCGCGAGTGCTCCTGGAAGGCGGGTAGCGCGCAGAGGGCGGCGGTGTCCAGCGCCTCGTAGAGCTGGAAGTCCACGTCGCGATCCGACAGCAGGGGGTTGGGGCGGGGCACGCTCATGCCCTGGTTCCCTACCAGGACGCGATGGGGTCGTCGAAGTCGTCGTGCGGCGGGCGCTCACCTCCGGACGCGGGGGGCGCGGCGTCCGGGCGCGGGGCGGGCGGGGGCTTGGGCTTCCAGGGAGGGGTTGGGGGGCTGGGGCGTTGGATGCCGGTGGTGTCTGGCATTGGCGCACCTCCATGTGGGGTGTCGCGGCTCTCTGGCAAAGGTGCGTCCCATGTCTGTCCATTGCCAGGCGGGGGGCCCCGGGGTCGCGGACGCGGGTTAGGGGCGGACAGGGAGACAAGGTCCCGCAGGGCGTGTCGGCCCGGGCCTGCGGGAGGGGCGGGCGCGACGCACCGTTGGAGGTGGAGGTGGTTCAGATGCTCATCGTCGGCGCGTTGGTGGTGGGAATCCTGGTGATGATGCTGGTGATAGGTGGGGTCATCGTGGGGGGATTGCTCGCGCACAAGAACGCGCGCGAGGACGACGCGCGGTGGGCCAGGGAGGACGCGGAGCGCGCGGCATCACGTCGCGAGCCCCTGCACGCGTGAAAGCGTGAGGTGCTTTCCTCGCGTGGATGCGAGGATGCCGCACCGTGCGATTCGCGCTGCTGTCATGGCTGGGGTTTCTGGTGGGGTGCGCTGCCTCGGCGCCTGCTCCCACCTCGTTCGCGGACGCGAAGACCGGTCGCGGCCCCTGGGCGGAAGTGCCCGCGGTCGAGATGCCCGCAGGGGACAACTCCATCCCCATCGGCCTGATACGGGATGTGGCGGACGCCTTCCTCAAGCGTCCAGGTGCTCGAACGTGCGACCCCGCGACGCTGCGGCCCATCCAGGGGTTGTCCACGGAGTACTGCGCGACCGTCTATGTCGCGGGCGGGCGAGAGGCCTTGTCCTGGCGCGTGTCCGAGCCGGTTCGCGGAAGCCACAGTCGCTGCTCCGCGCCTCAGCAGGTCCAGGATGCGGACAACCCGGCCTCGCAGGTCTGGGTGGTCGGGTTCATCCACAATCATCCGTGTGGCAGCCCTCCCTCGTCGGTGGACCTCATGGCCTGGCCTACGGATGCGATTGATCCGCTGACGGCCATGGCGGTGGTTCGCCTCGTCCCTGGCAATCCCGCGCCCGCCCTCTTCAAGAACGTGGCAATCGAGATGGCCTCCGCCCTGGTCGCGGAGCGCATGGACGGCTCCCGGGTCTACCTGCGCTATTTTCCCACGGGCGAGGTCGAACAATGGAGTGAACGGCGGCGAATGTGGATTCTCCTGGGCACCTGCTCTCCGACACAGAGCCACCTGGGGGCGGTGCCCCGGTGCACGAATGGGTCGTTGCGGCTGCTGCGTGAATAGGGAGCATCGATGAGGGGCAGGGTTGTGGCGGCAGGATGCATCGCGGTGCTCGCGGGATGTGCCGCGAAGCCGAAGGCGTGGGCGACGCCCATCGAGTGGCCCGACGAGACGTCCGCCACGCTCGTGGGACAGCCCATGGAGGCCGGGGCCGCGGTGGCCGCCGCTGGCGCGATACGGGAGTTCATCCGCACGAACCCCGACCCCACGTTGTTCCAGGGCTGTTCCAGCCCGGAGCAGGGCCTGGCGGTCGCTGTCTTCACCGGAGCCACCCAGGGCCTCTATTTCGTCGCGGTACACCAGGACTTCAGACGGTGTGGAGGGCCACGCATCCGGGTGCTTGATGCCTGGGATGCCTATGCGGTCACTCCCCAGGGAGAGGTGCTCGCGAAGGCCCCTCCTCCGGCGGGAGACGCTTCCTTCGCGGCTCCTCCACCTGCGCCGGATGCGCAGCCGCCTCCGCTGGAGGCCCCACCGCCCGCGCCGGAGCCACAGGCTCCGGTTCCTACCGGGGACGCGGAGCGTAGTAGCGGCGCAGCCAGCGGCTGAGGCCGTCCAGGCCGGGGAAGAGGACCCGCTCGGTGATGTTCGCCTGGTCGAGCTTGTCCCTGATTTCCCACTTGAGCTTCGCCGGCACCACCAGCCGGCGCACGCCCTGGTGCTGATGTCCCAGGAACTCGTTCAGGCTCAGCCCCGGCCCGTTCATCACCGAGAACAGCGCGAACTGGTTCACGATGCGCGCATCCAGCGACGGCGGCTCGAAGAACAACACGAACGGGTTCTCTCCCAGCCCGTCGAACGTCGCCAGGTCCCCCGCCACCGTCGCCAGCATCTCCGCCGTGAACACGTCCGCCCCCTCCAACCGCAACTGCTCACGCAGCGGCCGGGGCAACTGCTGGTTCGTCTGGTGATAGTCCACGCACCAGACCGCGCCGTCGTGCTCCAGCAGGTCCACGCGCTCCGTCATGAAGTGCAGCGCCACGTAGGGACTGAACGTCCAATCCAACAGCCGCGTCGGCATCCCGTGATGCTGCGCCAGCGCCAGCCAGTCCCAGATGGACGTCAGCCGCTCCGTGCCCGGCACGCCCCGCGCGTACTTGCGGAAGGCCCGCAGCAGGTCCCGCTCCTGCCGCACGAACGCCCCCTGGCGGTTCAACGTCGCCGTCAAATCCAGCGTCGCGTCCGGAACGCCCCGGAACACGAAGCTCGTGCGGAACCGGCCCAGCGGCTCGTTCCATGAGCCCGCGAACAGCAGGTCCTGCAGCTCCAACCAGGATGTGACGTGCCGCTCCTGCATCCGCTGTCCCCTCGCCGCCTAACAAGGTGGGCCCGGTCCTTCTGGAACGCAGGGACCGGGCGTCCAGGACGCCCGGCCGGTTCAATCACAGACCTTGATACAGGGACGACTACGGCTGCCCGAAGTTCGCGGGCTGCGTGAAGGCAAACGAACTGGCGCCTGGTGCCTTGTCCTGTTGGAACAGGGGGCACTTGGCGCAGGTGAAGCTCTCCCAGTCCTGACGGACCGCCACGTCGATGCAGCCGCCGTAGAAGCGGCAGTGGACGTTGCGGTGCTCCTCGATGGAGAAGGTATCGGCCCGCAGCGGGAGGTGGAACTTGGTGGGACGCGGCTGTGGACAAGGCATTGGGTTCTCTCTAGCCCCCCTCGTGGGTGCTGATTCCCTCTACTGACTGGTGCGTCGCGTCATTCCCGGCCGTCCTTCACCCGGACACTGAACGCTTGCACCCCGGCTCATCGCTGCCAGCAGAAGACCGTGTGGGTGCGACACATTCAAAAGGCACAACAGCCTAATGATGTCGGGCGTCCCTGGCCCGTCCCCCCAGGATGTCTGCCTTCACGCGGAGCAACCGGCCGGGCAGGCCGTCGGAATCTTCACGCCCGGAGCGCTTTCCCGCGAGAATGCGGCGCGTGAGCTCCCCCGCCCGACCCCCCCGCGATTCCTCCCGCTGGCTGAGCGCCCTGGCCCTGTTGTCGCTCGTGCTGCTCAGCGGCTGTTCCGCCTTCTCCCGCGCGGTGCGCGAGGGCGACGGCGCCGTGAAGGAACGCCACTGGGCGGAAGCGGAGGCCGCCTACCTGCGCGCCCTGGCCGCGGATCCGGAGGCCTCCGAAATCACCGTGAAGCTGCGCGCGGTGCGCAGGGAGTGGGGCGAGGAGGTGTACCAGGAGGCCGGCGCCGCCCATTCCTCCGGGGACCTGCCGTCCGCCACCAAGCTGCTGGTGCGCGTGCTGGAGTTGAACCCCGACCATGAAGGGGCGCGCGCGCTGCTCGCCCAGACGCTGGAGGCGCGCGTCCAGGTGGCCCTGGGGCTGCTCAAGGAGGAGAAGCTCCAGGACGCCCGCGCGGAGCTGGACGCGGTGCTGGCCGTGTCGCCGGACCACGTGAACGCTCGCAAGGGCGTGGACGCCGTGCAGGTGGCGTGGGCGAAGCGCTTCTTCGCCAGCGCGGAGACGCTGGAGAAGTCCGGCAAGCTGGGCAACGCGCTCGTGGCCTACGTGCGCGCGGACCAGGAGCGCGTGGGCGCCACCGCCGCCCGCGAGCGCGCGGAGTCCGTGCGGCAGCGGCTGCGCGACGAGGTGGCCTTCCTGGTGGTCGCCACCCCCGTGGAGGACAACGCCCAGGCCCCCGACGTCGCCCAGCGGCTGAGCGCCGGACGGCTGGCGTCGGCGCTGCCCACGAAGCTGCCCCTGAAGGTCGTGACGGAGGCGCCCCCGGGCCGCGTGGGCGTGAAGCTGGACCTGTCCCTGGAGCGCGTGCTGCCGCTCAAGGCGGTGGAGGAGTCCCAGAAAAGCCAGCGCTACCTCGCGGGCAATCGCTCCGTGCCCAACCCCAAGCGCGGCGACTACGAGAAGAAGCTGCTGGAGGCGGAGCGCACCCTGGAGGGCGTGGAGCGCAAGCAGGCCGCAGTGCTGCGCGAGTACCTCAAGGCCCAGGTGGAGCTGGGCACGCTGCGCGACGCCGCCGAGCGCTGCCGCGAGCGGGAGAAGCGCGAGTGCCGCGCGGCCATCCAGGAGTGTGGCGAGGAGGCTCGCGACGCGAAGAGCCCGGGCAAGGTGCCCAGCGAGTGCGACCCGGAGCGGTGCTCCGGGCAGTGCACCCAGGATGAAGGCCTGATGTCGATGAAGGCCAAGGCGGCGCGCGTGCTGGAGGGGGCGGTGCAGGTGGCCCTGGACAAGGCGGAGACCCAGCGCTCCGAGGTGCAGCGCAACCGCGACGCCGTCTTCCGCGAGCCCATCACCGTGGAGGAGCCCATGTACTCGGACTTCGTCTACGACGTGCAACTGCACCGGCTCACCGTGACGGCCACCGTGACGTCGGTGATGCGCGACCTGTTGACGCCGCAGCAGGTGCCCGCGCCCAACACGCAGGACTACGCGGTGCTGCACGAGGACCTGGCGCACAAGGGCTATGACCGCTACGGCGTGCTCGCGGACCCAGTCCAGCTGCGCAACGAGCTGGAGCTGCGCGTGGACGCGGGCGACAAGGCCGTGGCGGACGTGGCGAAGCACGTGAAGGAGCGCTTCGACCTGTACCGCGGCAAGCGGGTGGAGGACGCACGGCGCGGCATGGTGCGCCCCGGCGCGGAGGACGTGGTGGAGACCGCCGTGCGCGCGCTGCTGCTCACCGCGGACGCGCCGCCGCAGGACATCCTCCAGCCCGTGGCCCGCGCGCGTGGCCTCACCCGGCCCGAGGCCCTGCTGGGCGTCGGGCAGTAGCCCATTGCCCGCGCCTCGCGGCGCGATGGCGGTCGCGGCGAAACAGGCCGCCTCTCGCGCCGCTCCTGGGTCGGGCGGGCCGCCTTGCTCAGTCCAGGCTGGCGCTCATCTCCGGGCGCTCCAGCCGCAGCGTCTCCACCCGGCGCCTGCGCGCGCCCGCGATGGTCAGGTGCCACGCGGCGGCGGCCAGGCCCACGCAGAAGCAGCCCGCCCACAGCGCGGTGGCGCCCGCGTGGCCCAGCATCGCGCCGCCCAGCGCGGGGGCGACGCTGGACGCCAGGCCCCACATCATGTGGTACGCGCCCTGGTAGCTGCCGCGCAGCTCCGCCGGCGCCAGGTCCGCCACCACCGACGGCGCCACCGGTGAGTGGACGATTTCGCCCAGCGTCCACACCGCCACGGCCGCCATCGCGAGCGGCACGGTGGCCGGCAGCGCGTGCAGCCCGAAGCCCACGGCGGTGAGCACGCCCGCCACGGCCAGCGCGGTGGAGCGGCGCACCCGGCCCACGCCTCGCACGACGAAGGGCTGGAGCGCGACAATGAGCACGCCGTTGACGGACATCACCAGCCCGTACTGGGCGGGCGTCAGGCCCTGCTGGGTCAGCGTCAGCGGCAGGCTCATGAAGCTCTGGTGGAAGAGCAGGGCCAGCGCGAACACCGGCAGGCAGAAGGCCAGGTACACGCTGTCCCGGAAGGGCGTCAGCACCGCCCCCAGCGGGGTGTGGGACGCGTGCGCCGCCCGCGCCTCCGGGGGCCGCGTCTCCGGCACGAACACCCAGACGCAGCAGCCGTAGAGGAACGTGGTCACCGCGTCCGCGATGAAGAGCAGCCGGTAGCCCAGCCCCGCGAGCAGGCCCGCCAGCGGCAGCGCGATGGCGAAGCCCAGGTTGATGACCCAGTAGAGCAACCCGTACGCGCGCGCCCGGTCCCGGGGCGCCACCAGGTCCGCCACCGCCGCGGACACCGCCGGCCGGTACAAATCCCCCAGGATGCCCAGGAGGAACGCCGCCACCGCGATGCGCCCGGGCGTCTCCGAGTGGCCGATGAGCAGCATGGCCCCCGACCCCAGCCACAGGCCCCCCGCGAGCGTCAGCCGCCGGCCCACCCGGTCCGCGAGCATGCCCCCCAGGGGCGCCGCCAGCACCGCGCCCGCGCCGTTGAGCGCCACGATGAAGCCCGCCTGCTCCACGTTGAAGCCGCGCTCGCGCGTGAGGTACAGCGCCAGGAACGGCGCGACGAAGGACCCCAGCCGGTTCACGAAGGTGCCCACCCACAGGACCCAGTACGTCCGTGGCAGGCCACCCCCGCCCAGCGCTCTCAACACCGTGGCAACGGGATTCATGGCGGGATGCCCGACGGACGTGGGGAGGTGAGACTGACCGGGGGCGCTCGTCAGCATGCGCCCGGGCCCCGCCCGTTTCCATGCGCCCTCTGGCCCGCGCGGGCGGTTGGAGCCGCATGCATTCCAGCCGCGCGCGAAACGCGACTTCCCGGGCGCACCTTCATGGCGCTGGACATCGCTTCCGGGCTCCTCCAGGTTGCCGCGCCAATCCACACCCAGGAAGGCGGGACGCGAAGGCGGGCATGGGGCAGGTCATTGGACTTCTGGGGGTGTGCCTCGTCCTGGGCGTGTTGGCGCGACGCAGCGGCCGGTTCCCGGAAGGGACGGCGCCCGCGTTCAACGTCTTCCTCCTCAACGTGTCGCTGCCGGCGCTGGTGCTGCGCGCCATGCACCGGCTGGAGTTCGCGCCCGGGCTGGTGGTGGCCGCCGCGGCGCCGTGGCTGCTCTTCGCCGGAGCGGTGCTCTTCATGCGCCTGCTCGGCCCCCGGCTGGGGCTGTCGCGTCAGTCGGTGGCGGCGCTCATCCTCACCGCGGGGCTGGGCAACACGGCCTTCGTGGGCCTGCCCATGGCCGCCGCGCTCCTGGGCCCCCAAGGCGTGCCGGTGGCGGTGGTGGCGGACCAGCTGGGGTCGTTCCTGGTGCTGGCGACGCTCGCCACGCTGACGGCGGCGAAGGCCAGCGCCCGGTCGGAGCTGTCCGTGCGCACGCTCCTGCGCAAGGTGCTGGGGTTCACCCCGTTCCAGGCGCTGGTGGTGGCGCTGCTCTTGCGCCCCTTCCCCTTCCCGGACTGGCTGGAGTCCGTGCTCCAGCGGCTGGGTGACCTGCTCACGCCGCTGGCGCTGTTCGTCGTGGGCTTCCAGCTGCGGCTGAAGGGAGTGGGCCCACGGGTCCCGGCGCTCGCGCTGGGGCTGACCTACAAGCTGGTGCTCGCGCCGCTGGCGGTGCTGGGGCTGCTGATGCTCATGCCCGGGCTGGCGCTGGTGGTGAAGCAGGCCACGGTGCTTCAAATCGCCATGGCGCCCATGGTGACGGCGGCCATCCTCGCGGCCGAGCACGACCTGGACGCGGACCTGGCGGTGCTGATGGTGGGCGTGGGCATTCCGCTGTCGTTCGCCACCGCGCCGCTGCTCTTGTCGCTGGTGCACTGACGCCCGTGCGGCACACGGGCGTCAGTGGGTCGTTTCAGGTTTTCGCCCTCAGGCGAGCGCCGTGGTCTCGAAGGAGAGCTCGACGCCGTTGGGCTTCACGCGCATCTGCGGACGCGACAGCACATGGCAGTGCGGGCAATAGCCGTGGGCACCGGCGGGCGTGGCCCGGATGGAGACCGCGCCGCCACACATCATGCAGCCCTCGGGAAGATCGAAGTCCGCGAACCGCTCTCCGCTCTGGGTCTCGAAGTGGGTCATGCCATTGAGTTAACGCAGGATCTGCCCGACACAAGCAGACCGGCTCCCCTCCGCGAGGACCCGGTATGGCGCCTTGCCCCACCTTTCAGGCACAGAAGACGGCCCCTCGGGGCAGCCTGCAAAGGTTACCGGCCGAGCTCCGATTGCTCACCCGCCGACACCGCAACCCGCTGGGCCGCCTTGTAGACGCTGGCACGGGATTTCCATGGCGAACCCCCTCGGACAGCAACGGGACGGGGGAGGCGTGGGATGGGTGCAGGGAACACAGTGAAGGTCATGTGCGACCGGAAGGGCTGGCGGGTGGAGGTGGCGCACGCGGGGGGCGTGCGGCGCTACCGGTACGGCAGCGAGTCGCAGGCGCGCTACTTCGCGGCGGTGTTCGAGCTGGGGCCCAGCGTGCTGCCTCCCAAGAACCATGCGCGAAGGCGGCAGGAACCCTGCTTGGCTCTACCCAATGAGGTCTCTTTCGGAGAGGCTTGGCTGCATGAGTGATGCTCCCAAGCCCAAGCCCTTCATCCTCCCCAACCGGCAGCACGTCACCAAGGAGCCGGATCCGGGCGGCCGTTGGTCCGCGCAGTTCCCGGAGATGATTGGTTACACCAGCCAGGGCGGCGGCAAGGTGCCGGCCGACTTCGGGTGGAACACCAACCCCAAGCAGTGGCAGGAGGAGCTGACGCCGCAGACGCTGGCGGAGCGCTTCGAGGAGCTGCGCATCCTGCCTCCGAAGAAGGACGCCCCCGCGCTGCCCGCGCCGGCCACGCCCGCGAAGCCCTGAGGCCGCGGAGAGTCGTCCGCTTGTCCGCTTCCAGGGCCCGGAGGCACTCGGGCCCTGTCGAAGCGCGACTCGCTAGCTGAACGGCAGACTGGCCAGCCGCTCGCGGAAGCGGGCGAGCAGGTCGCGCGCGCCGGCCTCGTTGAGCCCCGCCGAGGCCTCCTGACGCCCCTTGCGCAGGAACGCGTCGAAGGGCGCCGAGCGTCCCGAGAGCGCGCCCGCCGCCGCCACCGCCTCCTCCAGGACGCGCGCCGCGCCCGGAGAGCCCAGCTCCAGGTGCATCTCCACCTGCTCCAGCCGGACCCCGCTCGCGGCCCACACCGCGCGGTCGTGCACGGTGAGCCACGCGCGGGTCAGCTCCTCCATCGCTTCCTCCAGCAGCGCGAGGAAGGGCTCCACGAGCCCGGGCAGCACGTCCGGCCCCAACTCGGGCCGCGCGCCCGCTTCGCGCAGCCGGCCTCGCGCCGCGACGATTTCGCGCTTGGTGGGCGTCTTCAGCGCGAGCGACGCGGGCAGGGACACGAACGCGGCCAGGCTCTCCTCGGCCTGCCTCGCCAGCGCGGGCCGCTGCGCGTCCGTGGCCTTCGCGGCGCGCTCCAGCCGGCCCTGCAGGGAGCGGCGCAAATCCGCCGCGGCGCCGCGCAGGGCCACGCGCGCGCCCACCTGGTTCGCGTAGCCGGGCACCACGTCCTCGCGGCGCACGTCCGCGAAGGCCGCGGCGGTGAGGTACACGAGGTCGCCGATGCGGTTGCGGAAGTCCGCGCGCGACGCGGCCAGCTCCGACATCAGCGTCCAGCGGTCGCTCACCACCTCCGGCCGGCGCATCTGCACGCCCAGCTCCTGCAAGCGCCTGGACAGGCGCTCCGCGCTGGCGTGCAGCACGGCCTCCGCCTCTTGCGACAGGCGCTCGTCGGAGCTTGCGGGCGGCGGGGCCCAGCCTCCGTCGTGGGACGTGGCGGGACGCGCGGGCGGCGGGAAGGCGTCGCGGATGGCGGCCACCAGCTTGTTGACGTCCGTCAGCGTCTCGCCGATGGCGGGCGCCATCGTCTCCCAGAGGGACAGGTCCGCGGCGTCGTCGGGTTCGGCGGTGGTGGGCTCGTACTTCACGATGCTCAGGTGCCCCAGCCGGTCGATGGCGACGGCGGCCGCCTGGTAGACCTTGCGCAGCCGCGTCGCGAAGTCGCGGTCCATCAAGGCTTCGAGCAGCGCATCCAGGCGGGGCGGCAGGGCATCCTGCGGGGGGCGGTTCTTCGACACGGCCATGGCGCGCCACCCTAGCCCAGCCACCCCACGGATACGTCAACGGGGGGAGGTGGGGACCGGCTCTACGCTTTCCGACGTACAGTGGAAAGACGGGGAGAAAACGCATGACAGGTGGCATCCAGCGCCGGCGATGGGTGGCCGGGGGGCTCGGGCTGTTGTTCGTGGGGGGAGGCCTGGCCTTCATGTCTTCCGGGCGGTGTCTGTCCGCCTGGATGTTCCAGGGCGTGGAGGTGCCACAGTGTCCGGACGGCGAGTTCCGCCAGACGGTGAGCGTGTCCGTCAGCGGGCTCGCGCGAGGCACCTCCCGCTGGGTGACGGTCTGGGCGAAGGCGCACGGGATGGACGCGGAGGGCCGCGAGCTCGAGTCCCTCGTGGGCCGCGGCACGGCGGCGCTGTTCCTGGTGGACGCGGCCGGCAAGGAGACGCCGCTGCCGCTGGACGCCAAGGGGCGCTGGAAGCGCGAGAGCGGCGGTTCCCTGTCGGCGCCGGTGACGCTGCCCGCGGTGCCGGATGGCGACTATCAACTGCGCGCGCGCGTCACCACGCCGCTGGGCACCGGCACGGTGGACGCGGCGCTGCCCCTGTACGCGCCCGCGCGGGTGCGCGTGCTGACGGACCGGCCCCTCTACGAGCCCGGGCACCGGGTGCGCTTCCGCGCGGTGGCGCTGCGCGCGAAGGACCTGTCACCGCTCGATGGACGGCCGGGGACGTGGAAGGTGACGGACCCCTCCGGCGAGGTGGTGCTGGAGGAGCGCGCGCCCGCGGGCAACTGGGGCGTGGTGGCGGGGGACTTCCCGCTGGACCGGGGCGCGCCCACGGGCACGTGGACGGTGTCGTGGACGAGCGGCGGCGCCTCCGGTGACGCGGCCTTCACGGTGGAGCCCTTCACGCTGCCGCGCCTGCGGATGGAGGCGGCAAGCCCCCGGCCCTTCTGGCGCGCCAACGACACGCCGGAGGTGACGGGGCAGGTGTCGTACGCGTCCGGCGCGCCGGTGGCGGACACGGACGTGACGCTGGCGTGGAGCCACGCGGGCGCATGGCCTCCGCCGACGGAGTGGCTCCAGGGCGGGCTGCCGGCGAAGGCACGCACGGATGCCGCCGGCCGCTTCCGCGTGACGCTGCCGCGCGTGCCCCAGGACCTGCGCGGCCAGGCCACGTTGAGCGCGAGCCTGGAGGCGAAGGACCCCACGGGCGAGCCGGTGCGCGGCGGCGTGTCGCTCCTTTTGTCCGAGGACGCGCTGGCCGTGTCCTCCGTGACGGAGCTGGAGGACGGGCTGGTGGCGGGCTTCAGCAACCGCGTCTACCTGCGCGCCACCACCGCGTCGGGCCAGGTGCTGCCGGGCGCGGAGGTGACGGTGACGCGCGCGTGGGACCCGCGCGACCCGGGCGTGAGCGCGGTCGCGGACGAGGACGGCGTGGCCGCCTTCCAACTGGACCCCGGCCCCGCGGTGAACGTGGTGGTGCCGCCGCTGCCGGTGCGCGTGCAGCCGCGTCCGCCGCCCGTGTCGCTCGTGTCGTCGCAGGACCTGCTGGGCGCGCAGGGAGGACAGGCGTCGCTGGAGGACCAGCTCGCGCTGGAGCGGCTGCTGCCCTCGCTGCACCCTTGCGCGCGCTTCGTCTCTCCGGCCTCTGGCGCCGCCATGGCGGAGTTCGCGGTGCGGGTGGGTGCGTCCGGGCAGGTGCTGGACGTGGCCGGCGCGGAGGAGGGGTTGGAGGCGTGCATGGTGTCGGCGCTGCGCGCGAAGGGACTGCCGGCGCGCGCGGAGCGGATGCTCCCGCTTCGCTTCCAGGTCCAGGACCCGGGCCTGCCGACCCTCCGCTGGAACACGCAGGTCGCCTTCGGAGACGAGCGGGGCGTGAGCGAGGGGCTGACGGTCGCCGCGCTGGATGCGCGCGCGTGCCTGCCCTCCACGCTGGACCGCGCCGTGGCGGTGCCCGGCGTGCTGACGTGGCGGCGGTGGGCGGACAAGCCGGAGCTGGCGCTGTCCTGGGTGGCGGAGCCCACGAGCGAGGCCACGCCCCCTGCCGCTGCGGCGGCGCTGGCGTGCGTGAAGGAGCGGCTGAGCCGCATCCGCGTTCCGGCCTCGACGCAGGCGGAGCTGCTGGCGGGACGGAGGCCGTCGGAGGCCATGGGCGTGGTGCGCTTCACCGCGCAGCCGAACTACGGAGGCAACGGCATGCCCCGTCCGCCCCTGGCCACCGCGTTCCTGGGCTACGAGTTGAAGGTCCAGGCGAAGTGGGACGGCCAGGACATGGGGGAGACGAAGGTCGTGCTGCGCCCCGCGCGCCTGCCGCCGCTGCGCCTGCGCGCGACGCCGGTGCTGGCGAAGGCCGGTGAGTCCGTGAAGGTGGAGCTCTTGCGCGGCCCCGGCTTCACGGGCGAGCTGCCCAAGACGCTGGAGCTGGTGGCGGGGCCGACGCGGCTCAAGGAGAAGCTGGACCCGGCCACGCGCTCCGTCCGCTTCACGCTGCCCCAGGACTTCGAGGGCTGGGCGCAAGTGGAGGGGGTGGCGGCGACCGCGCGCGTGTACGTGGCGCCCCGCGCGTCGCTGTCGGTGGAGGTGTCTCCGGACAAGCCCGCGTACGCGCCCGGGGAGCTGGCGCACCTCCAGGTCCACACGCGCGTGGACGGCAAGGACGGCGAGGCGGCGGTGGGCCTCTTCGGCGTGGACGAGACGCTGTCCCAACTGGCGCCGCTGCCGGGCGCGGACGCGCTGGACGGGCTGAAGCCCGCGCCGTCGGTGGCCACGCCCGCCTTCGGCGTGCTGGACGGTCAGGCGCTGGCCATGGGCCGCATCCGGGGCGCGAACGCGGCCGCGGCGGCGCTCTTGCGCGTGACGGCGGTGCCCACGCTGGAAGACGTGGAGACGCCGCTGTCGGTGAGCAGCACGAGCCCCTTCTCCCCGGACGCGGAGCTGACGGAGCCCTTCTACGCGGTGCTGACGGAGCTGCACGCGCGCACGCGCAAGTGGGAGGAGACCGCGCCCGAGGGTGAGACGTTGGACCCCGCGGGGCTCGCGCGGCTGTGGGCGGAGTCGCTGGCCGCGTGCGAGCAGCGCGGGCAGAAGGTGACGGATGCGTTCGGCCGCAAGCTGCGGCTGTCCCGGCTGCCGGAGGACCTGCTGGCCCTCACGGATCCGCGCGCGGTGGTGGTGAATGGAACGCGGTTGCCGGAGGACGTCGTGAACTGGGGCGCGTGGGTCGCCCGGGAGGCGCCATGAAGCAGCGCTCTTGGATGTCCGGGGCCGTGGGCCTCGGGGTGGGGTTCGTGCTGGGCGGAGTGATGATCGCGGTGGTGACGGGGGACTCGGTCCGCAAGACCCTGGGGCAGTCCGCCGCCGCGCTCTCGGGGGAGTCCATGGAAGTCACCATGGCGCCAGGCATCGACGGCTTGCAGCGCAAGGCGATGAAGAACTTCGGGTCGGCGAACGCCTACGACGACGAGTCCATCGTTTCGCGGGGAGGCGGCGGGGCCGCACCTCCGAAGGCCGCGGCGGCGCCCGTGATGGAGATGGCGGCGCCGCCGGAGCCGGAGATGGAGGAGGGGGGCGTCAGCAAGGACAAGGGTGGCGCCGCCGCCGCGCCCACCCGCGCGTGGTTCCCGGAGACGTTCCTCTTCGAGCCCCTGGTGGTGACGGACGCGAGCGGCGCGGCGACGGTGCCGGTGCGCGTGCCGGACCGGCTGACGCAGTGGCGGGTGCTGGCGCTCGCGCACTCCCGCTCCGGCGCGCAGGCGGGGGCGGTGACGTCCTTCGCGGGCACGCTGCCCACGTACGTGGATCCGGTGCTGCCGCCCTTCCTCCGCGCGGGCGACACGGTGCGCCTGCCGGTGCAGGTGGTGAACACCACCGACAAGGCCGTGGAGGCCGCGCTCAAGGTGGACGTGAAGGGCGCGCAGGTGGAGTCCGGCGCGCGCACGGTGCGGGTGCCCGCGCGCGGCAGCGTGGTGGAGTTCGTGACGGTGAGGGCCGGAGGCGCGGGGCCGGTGACGCTGCGCGCCTCGCTGGGCGACACGGACGCGGTGGTGCGCGACTTCGACGTGTGGGCCACCGGCCAGCCCGTGGTCCAGACGCGCGGCGGTTCGCTGGCGGCGCCGCGCACGCTGTCCCTGGTGGGCCCCGCGGACGCGCAGACCGGCAGCGAGCGCGTGCGCCTGCAGGTGTACCCGGGCGCGCTGGGCATGGTGCGCGCGGAGCTGGCGGCGGTGGAGCGCCGGCCGGTGGACGTGGCGGGGGACGCGTACGCGCTGCTGCTCGCGGGCCAGGCGCCGGAGCTCCTGAAGACGCTGGGCGAGACGGCGGACCCCGCGGCGCTGAAGGCGCTGTCGTTGGTGGCGACGCAGCGGGTGCTGCGCGCGGCGCGGGCGCCGTCGGTGGAGGTGGCGACGCGGCTCGCGGAGGGCGCGCTGGCCCACCCGGACAACCCCGTGCTCTCGCGGCTGGGCGAGCGGTTGGTGGCGCAGGTGGCCCAGGCGCAGCGGCCGGACGGCACCTGCCAGGGCGGTGAGGGCTGGACGCTCCAGCGCCTGCTGGTGGCGACGGCGGACTGCGCCCGCACGGTGCGCGCGGCGCAGGGCACCCCGGAGGGCAGGCAGCGCGCGTCGGCCTTCACCGTGCGCGCGTCGGGCGTCTTCGAGCGCTACCTGCCGCAGGTGAAGGATGGCTATACGGCGGCGGTGCTGCTGGCGGAGGGCGCCGCGGAGGGCAGCGTGGCGGACGCCCTGCGCACCCGCGTGCGCGAGGCTCTGAAGTCCGGCGCGGACGGCACCGCGTGGCTGCCGGTGGAGCCGGACACGGTGCGCGCGGATGGGGCGCTGCCTTCGGAGGCGGAGGCCACGGCGATGGCGGTGCTCGCCCTCCAGGGTGATGCGAAGGCGCCGCTCGCGGACCTGGGCGCCTGGCTGCTCGCGCACTACACGCCGGGCCTGGGCTGGGGGGATGGGCAGGCCAACCGCGTGGGGCTGCGCGCGGCGCTGGCCCTCTTCAAGGCTCCGTTGCCGGCCCAGGTGCGCGTGACGGTGGCGCGCGACGGGCAGGTCGTCACCGAGGGCACCTACGACACGAAGGCGCTGCGCGAGGTGCTGGCGCTGGAGGCCGCCGCGCCGGGCTCGGCGGGCACGCACGCGTGGACCGTGCGCGCGGAGCCCGCGGTGCCGGGGCTGGGCTTCTCCCTGGCGCTGTCCGCCGCGGTGCCGTGGAAGAGCGAGCTGAAGGGCGGCCTGCAACTGGCCGTGACGGGGCCGAAGGAGGCGCGCGTGGGACAGCTGACGAACGTGCGCGTCCAGGTGGGTGCGCCGTCCGCGTTGCCGCTGCGCTTCCAGCAGGAGCTGCCCGCGGGCGTGCAGGTGGACCCCGCGAGCCTCGCCGCGCTCGTGGCGTCCGGACAGGTGACCTCCTGGGATGTGCAGGATGGGGCGTTGTCCCTGGACCTTTCTCCCAGGGAGCAGGGCGCGCCGGTGCAGGTGGAGTTCCGCGTGCTGCCCACGCTCGCCGGGACGTTGCAGGCGGGCGCGGCGCGACTGGGCGTGCCTGGCCGGCCGGACATCACCGCGTCGCTGCCGCCCACCACCTGGGCGGTGCGCTGACGCCCTCCGGTGCCGTGGGGTCATTCTCCACTCACGGCGCCGGTGCAGGTCCCTTCCGTCTGGCCTCCGGGGCAGGTGGAATGCGCGCCGGAAGCGCGGCAGGGGCCCGTCCCTCCGGGCGCCCCCCGCCCGGTGCAATCGCTGCCCGCGTGCGTACACTTCAGGATGCACGGCGGAGATGCATTTGCGCGCGGCAGCGAGGAATTGGATGGAGCTTGAAGGCTCCGAACAGGAGGAACTGACCCACGCCCTCCTGGGCGCGTTCACCTCGGTGGAGGAGCTCCACCGGATGGTCGAGGTGAAATGCGGCCGCAGCCTGGTGCCCCCCGTCGAACGGGAGGGGGCGGCGCGGGCCCGGGCGCTCGTGCGCACCGCGGAGGCGGAGGGGTGGACGGACGTGCTGGTGCGCGGCGCGCACGCGGCGGCGCCGAGCCATCCGCGGATCCGCCGCTTCCTGCAGAGCTACCTGTCTTCCGTGCAGCGCAGCGTGTCCGGCAGCGCCCTGATGCGCATCGTCCAGCAGTCCAGGCTGGCGCTGACGCCGCAGGTCTGGCGCGACCGGTTGACCACGCTGTCCAGGCGCGTGTGCCGCGTGGAGCTGGAGGGCGGCCGCGCGCTGGGCACGGGCTTCCTGGTGGCGCCGGACATCGTCCTGACGAACTCGCACGTCATCGAGCACCGGCTGCTGGAGGCGCTGCGCGTGCGCTTCGACTTGAAGGTGCTGCCGGACCGCATCGCGGTGCATCCCGGCCGGGTGTTCGCGGTGACGGCGTGCCTGGCGCAGAGCCCGCACAGCCCGGCGGACCTGATGCACCCGCGCCCGCGCGAGGCCACGCGCGACGAGCTGGACTACGCCTTCCTGCAGATTCAAGACGCCCCCGGCGCGGACCGGGTAGGGGACCGGCCGCGCGGCTTCATCCCGCTGGCCCCGTCTTCACCCACGGCGTTCGAGACGGGCGCGCTGGCGCTCGTGGTGCAGCACCCGAAGGGCCGGCCCATGCAGGTGGCGCTGGACACGTTCCAGAAGGTCAACCGCTCCCAGACGCGAGTCACCTACTGCACCAACACGCACCCGGGCTCGTCCGGGTCGCCGTGCTTCACGCCGGACCTGGAGCTGGTCGCGCTGCACCACAGCGGAGACCCACGCCCCGGCCACGAGTCCGCCGAGGACGACGAGGGCATCCCCCTGGACACCATCCGCTCGAGCCTGTCCGGGAGCGTGCTGCGCCGCCTGGGCTGGGAGTGAAGCCTTCGAGCGCTGCTGCTACACCCCTGTGACGACGCCATGGATCCGCGCGCGTGGACGCGCATGCGAGCGCGGAGGAGGGGGCTGCTATCGTCCCCGCGCATGAGCCTTCCCGCTCGAAGCCCCCTGGCCGCGAAGGTCATGTGCACCGTGCTGTGCCTGCTGCCCGTGCTCGCGGGCGCGGCGCCGCGCTTCGGGCTCGCGGGCCTGTCCTCCAACAACGAAGTGCGCCTGCGCACGTCCACCGCCCACCTGGAGACGGTGCTGCGCGTGGACCTGCTGCCCACGCCCACGGACGTGTCTCCGGAGGCACCGCGCGACGCGGGCGCGGCGGCCACGCGGGTGACGGTGCTGGTGGATCCGCTGCTCGCGGCGGACGGCACGCAGGTGCCGGTGACGGTGCGCGTGAGCCCGACGGAGGGCGCGGCGGAGGTGCCCATCTCCGTGAGTCAGCCGGTGACGGTGACGCTGTCCGCGGACCTGCCCGCGGCGGGCGACTACCACGGCCGCGTGGTGCTCCTGGGCGACGGCGTGCGGGAGTCCACCCCGCTCGTCGTGCGGCGCGTGGCGGTGGCGCCCACGGTGCAGTTCTATCCGGTGGCGCCCGCGCGCGGTTGGACGCTGGGGCCGTTCTCCGGCAAGGCCACGGTGCGGCTGACCTTCCGGGAGACCGCGGGCGTGGGCGGCGCGGTGGGGCCCGCGGCAGTGGTGCAACTGGACCGCAGGGCGGGCGGCTCGGGAGACGGCGCCGCGCCCGTGCAGGCGCAGGACGCGACGTGGTTCTTCCGTGGACCGGATGGCCAGCCGCAGGGCCCGGGACAGCAAGGCGTCCTCCAGGTGCCCGCCTACGGCACCGGCCTCTTGAGCCTGGACGTGGATGACCTGCCGGAGTCCGGCGAGTACACCGGCACGGTGCGGCTGCTCGTGCCGGAGGGCGCGGCGGTGGAGCAGGCCTTCACCGTCTGGGTGAAGACGCCCGCGATGTTCGGCGCGTTCCTCATCTTCCTGGGCGTGGTGACGTCCGCGGCGGTGCGCTTCTACGTGCAGCGCGTGCGCCCGCGCGTGAACCTGCGCAGCCGCGCGGAGGCCGCGCGCCAGAAGCTCCAGTCCCTGGTGCCCGCCCGTCCGCTGGAGCGCGAGGCCGCCGTGGCCGCGTCGCTGCGCCGCCAGGTGGACGCGCTCCTCGCGGACATCCAGCGGCCGCTGAGCGGGCTCGTCGTGCAGGACTCCGTGCTCGCCCTCTTCGAGGCGCGCCTCCAGCTCTTCTCCCTCTGGTCCGTGCTCCTGCGGCAGCTGGAGGGGCTCAAGGGCGTGGCGCTGCTGGACGCGGAGCGCAAGCTCAAGGCGGTGGAGACGCTGCTCCAGAATGATCAGGCCACGTCCGCGGACTTCAGCGAACAGGCGCAGCTCTTGCGCACGCTCGATCTGGAGGCGGTGGCCCGCGCGGTGCTGGAGGCGCGGCTGACGGAGCTGGAGCAGCAGTCGCGGACGCTGTCCTCCCAGCGCGGGGATGACCCCGTGAGCCGCCGGCTCCAGGGCGAGCTGCCCCTCTACGTCCTGCGCGCGCGCCAGCAGCTGCCAGGGCCCGACCTGGAGGCGTCACGCCGGCTGGTGGAGACCGCGCGCGAGGCGTTCCTCGAAATCCTCCTGACGGACCTGGAGGACGCCCTCACCGGGAAGGAGCTGCCCGGCGGCTTCACGCAGGAGGAGTGGGCGGCGCTGCGCCTGCGCGTGGGCGAACAGCTGGCCCGGGCGCGAGCCCGCATGTCCGCCAGCGTGGACGAGGCCTACCTCTACTACCAGTCCGCGCACGCGCTGTACCTGCGCGAGCTGGTGGACAACCTGGAGGAGGCGTTGACCCAGCTCCAGGCCCAGTCCGGTGGCGGCCTGAACACCCTGGCGGACTGGCGCACGGCGGCGGACGCGCGGCTGGCGGCGGCGCGAGAGCACCTGGACAAGGGCGAAGCGAACCTGGCCGCGGCGGAGTACCGCGCCGCCCGCGAGGACTTCGCGCGCCACGTCACGCTCCCGCCGCCCCCGGTGTCCATGGGCGGCCGGCTGGCCCTGGAGTCGGTTCCCTCCGCCGTGACGCTGGATCCCTTCTCGCAGCCGGCCGTGGAGTCGCCACCGCCGCCGCCATCACCGCTGCCCGGCGGGCCCGCCACCGGGAACCTCTCCCCGCTGCCGCCGTCGTCCACGAAGGCGAGCACCGACGTGCTGGTGAACCTGGACTGGATTCCCCTGCCTCGCTCGCGAGACCTGTGGAAGGTGGAGCTCGCGGTGCTGGGGATGATGTCCATCATCGCGGTGCTGCTGGGGCTCCAGGTGCTGGACGTCTTCGCGCCCACGTGGGGCGGCTCCGGCGCGTGGATGACCGCCTTCCTCTGGGGCTTCGGCCTGCACCAGGTGGGCAACGCCACCTTCGACGGCCTGTGGGGCATGGTGTCGCGGCTGGAGAAGTAGCGTCAGGCCTTCCTGCCGCGGATGGCGCGCGCGGCCAGCCTGTCCACCAGCGCGGGCGCCACCAGCTTGAGCACCTGGCCCACGCGACCGGTGAGCGTCATCACCAGCTCCCGGTCGCGGCGCTCCATGGCGCGCAGGATGAGGGCCACGCAGGTGTCCACGTCCATGGTGGGGCCCGCCTCGTCGCGAGGGCTCTGCCCCAGGGGCCGGCCCTCCGGCCCCAGCGCGTGCGCGCGGATGTCCGTGGCCACGAAGCCCGGCGACACCACGAGCACGTCCGTGCCGGTGCCCAACAGTTCGATGCGCAGCGAATCGAAGAAGCCCTGCATGGCGTGCTTGCTGCCGGCGTAGCCGGTGCGCATGGGCACGCCCGTCTTGCCCGTGAGCGACGACACGGCGACGAGCAGTCCCTTGCGCGCCTTCACATGCGGCAGCGCGTGGAAGGTGCAGTGCACCGCGCCCAGGTAGTTGATGCGCATGAGGCGCTCGTAGAGGCCCAGGTCCTTCACGTCCTCGAAGCGCGAGTGCATGGTGATGCCCGCGTTGTTGACGAGCACGTCCACGCCGCCGAACGCCTCCACCGTGCGCTCCACCAGCAGGCGGCACGCCTCCGGGTCGCCCACGTCGGTGGGCACCGCCAGCGCCTTGCCGCCCGCGGCCTCGCACTTCGCCTTCACGCGTTCCAGCGCCTGGGCATCCCGCGCCGCCAGCGCCACGTTCGCGCCCCGGCCGGCCAGGGCCACCGCCAGCGCCTCGCCGATGCCCGCGGAGGCACCGGTGACAATCACGGTCTTTGCTTGCATGGCCCCATCCTCTCAGGGGGGCGGCCCTTCAGCCATGGCCTCCCGCGAAGGCTTCCGCGAAGTGCAGTCCGCCAATGAGCAGCAGCCCGCACAGGAAGCCCACCACGCGCTGGCGCGAGTCCGGGCCCCGGTGCAGCTCCGGCAGCAGGTCCACCGCGCCGATGTAGAGGAAAGAGCCCCCGGCGATGGCCAGCACCGTGCCCTGGAGCGAGGGCAGATACCGCGTGCCGAAGAGCACGCCGGCCGCGCCCACCGCGGCGGTGAGCTGCACCGCGCCCAGCGCGAGCAGCGACCGTGCGCGAGTCCACCCCGCGGCGCGCAGCAGCGCGTAGTCGCCCACCTCCTGCGGCAGCTCGTGGACGATGACGGCGAACGCGGTCGCGAAGCCCGCTTGCGGCGACACGAGGAACGCCGCCGCGACCGCCGCGCCATCCCCCACGTTGTGCAGCGCATCCGACACGAGCAGCGCGCCCGGCAGCGTGGGCGCGCCCCGGTGCGAATGCTGGCCGTGCGCATGTCCCGCGGCGGCCTCCGCGTCATGGTGGTGATGGCCCAGGCCCCACTCCAGGAGCGCCAGCGCGACGAAGCTGGCGAAGGCCCACGCGAAGGCGGCGTCGCCCTGGGACTTCACCGCCTCCGGCAGCACCTCCAGGAACACCGCGCTCAAGAGCGTGCCGGCGGCGAAGGCCACCAGCGCGGGCAGCCGCCGTTGCAGCCAGGGCTCGGACAGCACACCGCCCGCGAGCCCCGCCAGGCCGTCCAGCCCCACCGCGATGAAGACGAGCAGGACGGTCTGGGTATCCATCAGGGGGCCATCAGCCACGCGAGCACTTCTTGGGGACCATCCACGTGCACGAAGTGGCCGGCGTCCGGGAGGAGGGCCACGGGGCAGCCCGCGTCCTCCAGGCGTTGGGCGCTCTCCTCGGACACGTAGCGGCTGCGCCCGCCGCGGATGCAGCGCAGGGGCGGGTGCACGGGGCGCTCCACCGCGGGCCACAGGTCCTGGCCGTTGACGCGGCGGTGGAGCTGGAGGAGCGCGTCGCGGTCGAAGCGCCAGCGCACGCCGTCACCGTCGGGCGTGAGGTTCATGAGGAGCCAGTCCGACAGCGCCTCCGACAGGCCATTGCCCATGAGGTTCGCGCGCAGGTCCTTGCGGCTGTCCGCGCGCGGCGGGGCCTTCAGGAGGATGTCCAGGACATAGCCGCTGTCCGACAGGTTCAGCGGCACGGGGCCGGGCGCGATGTCGAGCATCGCCACGCTGCGCACGCGCTCGGAGGACTCCAGGCTCGCGGCCAGGGACACGCGGCCGCCCAGCGAATGGCCCACCCAGTCCACGGCGCCTTTGAAGCCCTGCGCGTCGAGCGTGTCCACCACGTCGCGCGCGAGCGTGGTCAGGTCCGCTTCCGGATGCAGCGCCGGGGACGTGCCGTGGCCGGTGAGGTCGGGCAGGAGGATGCGGCGGCGCGGGTCTGCCTTCGTCCACGCGACGGCCAGCGAGCGCAGGTTGCGGCCCGTCCCGAGGAAGCCGTGCAACATCACCGTGGGCACATCCCCCGTGCCCACCTGGAAACTTTCGAGCACCACGCCACCACCGCCTTGTGTCGCATGCCTTGACCTGGGGGCACGCCTGCCGCTTCATACCGCGAACCCCCCTTTCGTCGAGGTGAACCCGATGGCATCCGTCTCCTGGTTGTTGCTGGCGCTCGGCGCCAACCCCGTCGCGGCGCCGGCCGCGGCCCAGGCTCCGGCCGACCCCAAGGTCGCGGTGGCCACGGTGCTGGACGACTGGCACCGCGCGGCGGCGGTGGCCAACGAGCCGCGCTACTTCTCCTTCTTCGCGCCGGACGCGGTCTTCATGGGCACGGACGGTGAGGAGCGCTGGACGGTGGATCAGTTCCGCGCGTGGGCGAAGCCCTACTTCTCCAAGGGCAAGGCCTGGTCCTTCAAGTCGGTGTCCCGCAATGTCTTCTTCTCGAAGGATGGCCAGGTCGCCTGGTTCGACGAGGCGCTGGACACGCCCAACCTGGGCCCCGCGCGCGGCAGCGGCGTGCTGGTGAAGGACGCGGCCGGCTGGAAGATCGCCCAGTACAACCTCTCCGTCCCCATCCCCAACGACCTGATGGGCGAGGTGACGAACCGCATCACCACGTACTCCAAGAACAAGGCAGCCACACCGCCCGCCCCGGCAGCCAGGCCCGCGCCGAAGCCCTGACGCATGCCTGCCTGCGTCATGGTCCGGCTTCATGACAGAACCATGACAAACGCATGGAGGAGCTGAGGCCTTCCGCCATTTCCTACGCTGTACGTTGGAGTCCTTCGCTGCTCTGTAACGGAGGCCCCAACGCATGCGTGTCATCACCCCCGACCTTCTCGTCGCGGCCGTGACGGAACTCTCCCGGGGATCGAAGCTGGTCCGACTGAAGGACGTGCAGGCGTGGTGTGAGTGGAACGGAGTGGATGCGCAGGGCGACGGCCTGCGCAACCAGGCGCTCTGGGAGGCGGAGCGCGCCGAGGCCCAGGGCCAGCGCCGGCTGCTGAAGTTCAAGAGCGGCGAGTGCAAGCAGTCCCGGCTGGGCTGGGCGCTCATCGCCCACGGGACCAAGGCGCGCGAGCTGGCCACGGACCTGCGCTGGTGTGAACAGTCATGGAACGGCATGGACTGGGAGTGGGTGGGCGGAGTCGCCCCCGTCCCCGAGCGCCGTCCCAACCGGATGCGCAACGAGGAGCAGGCGCCCGCGTCCGCGTGAGGCCGGTCCCCTTCGCGCTCAAGGCGGCGATATCCTGGAAGGGCTGTTGAACCCCCAAACCAGGAGAGACGCATGCGAGCTGCGATTGTTGCCGGACTGTGGGCGGTGGGGCTGCTGATGGGCTGTGGTGGCCCGGCCGCGGAGGAAGGCGCGGACCTCCAGCAGACGGAGCAGGCGCTGGATCCCGTCGAGGCGTGCCTGGAGGCCTGCAGCGTGAACCTGAGCCGGTGCCTGCAGAACGCCACCACGCAGGCGCAGATCGACCGGTGTGAGTTGATCGGCGCCAGCTGCCCGCGGAAGTGCTCCACGGGCGAATAGGCGTGCTTCGTCCCGGGGCGCCACCGCGCCCCGGTGGCTTCAGACCGCGTCCTGGATGTTGTTCAGGTACGTGTCGATGCCGTGCTTGCCATCTAGGGCGAACACTTCGCCGTTCCCGGGGGAGTCGAAGGTGTGGATGGTGGCGCCTTCCGGGTACTGGATGGACGGGCCGCCGTTGAGGATGCCAATGCCGGGGAAGAGACCGGACGCGATGCCGCTCACGATGTCCGTCACCGGGTTGAACGCGTGCGTGCCCAGCCACGTGGGCACGGGGTCCTGCTTGTTCACGTAGAAGGTGTAGTTCGGCCCGTCCGGGAACGTCTTGCCCGCGCCCGCGAAGGTGGAGACGTTGATGTTGCCGAGCAGCGCCTCGCGCTTGTCACGGTTGCCGTCTCCGAAGACAGGCAGGTTCCCCCAGAAGCCGCCCATGTCGTCCTTGATGCGGTTGTCCACGTCGCGCAGCGCGCTCGACACGATGGCGCCACCCTGGCTGTAGCCGGTGACGTTCACCTTCTTGCCGGCCTGCAGGTCCCGGTAGATGGCGTCCGCCAGCGTCTGGGCCGCCTTGTTGTCCCCCAGCCCCAGCCGGTCCAGGCCCGTCTGCGTCACGTCCGCGGGCAGCCCCTCCGTCGCGTTGTAGATGGGCACCACGTTGGTGCCGGACTCGTTCGCCAGCTTCTGGGCCTCGCCCGTGGCGTTCCCGTCGCCCTGCGGCTGCGTGAGGATGCCGTTGACGTGGTACGTCGTCGGCGTCGGGGAGGCGATGGGCTTCTCCGGCTTGAACGGCGGCACCTCCGACACGGAGAACTTGTCCGGCGGATAGGCGTAGCCGTCCGAGCCCAGGTACATGCCGTCGTAGGTCTTCGGATCCGCGTTCGAGTCGATCTTCAGCGCGCCGCGAGCCACCTTCGTCGCCTCATCCAATTGCACCGTGCCGGCCTGCACCGTGCCCGTGTTGGACTGGATGGGCGGCAGGTTCGCGCTGCCCGGGGTGGAGGACCGGGCGCCCTTCGCCTCGAAGACGTCCTTGGTCGCCAGCGGACGCGCGAGCGCGTTCTTCGCCACGGGGCCGGTCTGTCCCTCCACGGCGCGCGGCGTCACCTGCCGGACTCCGCCTCTTCCCACTCCGTCGATGGACATGTCCCGGACCTTCCGTGCTCGCGGTTCGAGAAGGTTATCGGGAGATGAGAAGAGGAGTTGCCCCGATCAGGCCAGAACGTTGACGTGGATGCCCGGCGTGCGGTGCTCCGCCGCGCGCTCCACCACGCGGCCCAGGCGCAAGAGCAGGTGCTCCTCATAGGGGCGCCCCATGAGGTGCACGCCCACGGGCAGGCCCGCGCGGTCGAAGCCCGCGGGCACGGAGAGGGCAGGGCAGCCGGTGAGGTTCGCCATGCGGATGAAGCGCATCAGCGCGTCCACCACCGGCAGGTTCGACTCTCCGGCCGGCAGCGTCGCCTCGGGGATGGCGGGCGCGGTGCTGGCCGTCGTCGGCGTGACGATGACGTCCACGTCCGCCATGAGCGCCAGCAGCTCGCGGGTCAGCCGGTGCCGGTGCCGCAGGGCGTGGATGAGGTCCGTGGCCAGGAAGTGCCGCCCCAGCGCCAGGTTGGTGCGCGAGTCGAGCCCGAACACCGACGCGCGGGCCTTCACCTGCGGCAGCATCGCCTCCGCCATCTCGCTCAGGATGATGCAGCTGTGCGTCCAGAGAATCGTGTTCAGGTCCGGCGCGGGCAGCTCCACCACCGTGGCGCCCGCGTCGGTGAGGGCGCGCACGGCCTCGCGGCAGCGGGACACCACGTCCGCGTCCGCGTCTTCGAAATAAGGCGTGCAGATTCCCAGACGGATGCCCTTCAGCGCGCCGTCTTCAAGGCCAGACAGGTGGTGCGGAGGCTGCTGCCGGGCGACGACGTCGTGTCCGTCCGGTCCGGCCACAATCGCATACGCCGCCGCGACGTCGTCGACGGTGAGGCCCAGGGGGCCCACGTGCGCCACGTTCCAGCACAGCGGCGGCACGCCCGTCTCCGGGATGCGGCCCCAGGTGGCCTTGAGCCCGACGACGCCGCACAGCGCGGCGGGGATGCGGATGGAGCCGCCGCCGTCCGCGCCAATGCTCACCGGACACAGGCCGGCCGCCACCACGGCTCCGGAGCCGCTGGAGCTGCCGCCGGTGATGTGGCCCCGGTTCCACGGGTTGCGCGCGGCGCCGTGGTGCGGGTTCAACCCGATGGGGTTGATGCCAATCTCCTGCATGTTGGCCTTGCCCAGGATGACCGCGCCCGCGGCCTTCAACCGGGCGGCGACGGTGGAGTCGGCCTGGGCCGGCTCTTTGCGGAACGTGGTGCCCAGCGTCGTGGGGAAGCCCGCCAGGTCCAGCTCGTCCTTGATGACGACGGGCACCCCGTCGAACACGCTCAACGGCATCCCAGCGCGCAGCCGCTCCGCGGACGCCTCCGCCGCCCGCAGCACCTCCTCCGGCTTGCGAGCGATGAAGAGCCCCAGGCGGTCCGCGCCGCCGTCCAGCCGTTCAATCGCCTCGTGGACCTTGCGCGCCACCACCACCGGATCCGTGCTCCCGTCCCGGTACGCCCGAGCGAACGCCGCGACCGTCTCCCGCTTCGGCGTCACGGGCGAAGCGGCGGCGGCGCGCGCGGCCTGCTCCCCCGGTGTCTGTGATTCGGAAGGCGGCGCACCGGGAGGCAGCGGGTACTGGACGGGCGGAGCATCGCCGGCGGACAGCTCACGCCACTGCTCGATGCCGCTGTCCCGCATCAACTTCTCCACCAGCGCCGGGCCCACGCCGCCCCGCTCCAGCGTGTTGACCATGGCCTTCAGGGCCATGCCGGAGAGCCGGGGAGCCTTCACGGGAGCGCGTCGGTAGGTCATGGCCCACAGACTAACGCGTCAGCTGCGCGTGGGAGACGGAGGCACCTCCGTGTCGAAGATCTTGTCCGACCCCGGCTTGCCAAACACCATCGTCTGATGGGCTGGGGGGAAGACGGTGCCCGGGACGTGCATGCCGGAGGCTTCCCAGTAGTGGCCGGAGGCATCCGTCGGCAGCACCAGCTTGTCGCCCAGCGCGCCGGAGGCCGCCTGGAGCACCTCGTAGCAGGTCCGGCAGGGCGTCTTCACGCCACCGATGAAGGCGGGGGACGCCTCGCTCAACAGGCCCCGCGCGTCCAGGTCCATGAGGATGGGATAGAACATCTGCTCCGCGTGGATGTCCTTCTTCGTGAAGGTCCCGCGGCCCTGCTCCGGCACCACCAGGTAGACGCGGCCCGAAGCCACCGCGGGCGCCGTCCAGTCCGTGTAGTCGTCGCCGTTCTTCGTGATGGTGAGGACCTGGTGGTTCGCGCAGTTCAGCGACGCCCGCAGCTGCGTGAAGATGTACTTCCATTGATATTGGAAGTACTCCGAGTAGGCCGCCTCGGTGTTGGCGACGAAGGCCGCCTTGTAGGCCGGCAGGCGATCCGTGTGGGTCTTCTTCAGGTTGCGCTTGGAGGAGTTGATGGACCCGGCGCCCGTCCTGCCAATCTTGATCTGCCCGATCAGCGCCTTGAGCGTCCCGTGCGTGCCCAGCGAGTTCTCCAGCTCCAGCCCGTAGGAGTAGTTGTTGGAGGAGATGTAGAGCGAGCCATTCGCCCACATGGCCTGGAGCTCGACGGGGTTCATCGAGTCCCCGCCGAAGTCGATGGTGTAGAGCAGCGTGCACAGCCGCCGCATGAAGGAGTTGGGGCCCAGCTCGCGGTAATCCCAGACGGCGTCGCGGCCGACGATCTTCGCGGCGTTCACCACCGTGGGAGCGGACTGGCTCAAGCGGGGATAGCTGACGTTGTCGACCGTCTCCCGGTGGGTCAGCAGGGTATTGTATTGGGCGAGTGACACCACCCGGCCCGGATGGGTGGTGGTCGTCTTCGGGTTCTGCGCGTTCGCCAGCGCCCCGAACTTCGTGTCGTAGTCCTGCCGCCGCTTCTTCACCTTGCGGTAGGCCCGCTCGGTGTCGATGCGCGCCTTGGCGTTATCGTCCTCCACGGGCTTCACGCTGAAGGTGGGGGCCTCGTCCTGGAAGCCATCTTCCAGCCGCCGCCGCTTGAGGTTCACCACGGTCGCTTCGGGAGCGATGTCGAGCGAGCCGCTGACGTCGTGCCGTGCCGGGTTGAGCAGTCCGGCCTTCTTGCGCTTCTGGGCCTTGTTGGCGCCCGTCGTCAGCGGGACGAAGAAGATGGAGCGGTTGTGTCCGCACGTCGGACAGTCCGGCCGGTTCGCCTTCTCCTGCGAGTAGGTGCTGGGCGCGGAGTACATCCACTGGCCCTTGCAGTCAGCGCAGCCGAAGAAGAAGGCCATCGTCTCCAGCTTGTCGACCTTGCTGGTTCCGCCTTCCTTCGTGCAGTGGTTGCACGTCGGCATGTCGCCGGGCAGCTCACTCTCCAGGAAGATGCCGCTGGTGTTCAGGCACTTCTGACACTTGAAGTAGTAGAGCATTGTCCACCCTGGAGGGAGCGCCAGCAGACGCATGATACCTTACGCGGCGTCATGAGCCCGCGCCGCCGAATCGTTTCCCTCGTCCTGTGTCTGTGGGTGGCCGCTACTGGCTGCAAGAAGGATGCGCCCGCCGCGCCTGCCACGCCCACCATCGGGCTGGTGCTGGGGCTGGGCGGTCGGGGTGACCACGCCTTCAACGACTCCGCCCTGCGCGGGCTGGAGCTGTGGGCCGCGGGGAAGAAGTACGAGAAGGCTGGATATCAGGACGTCCCCGCGTCCGAGCGGAAGGACTCGCTGGCGCCGGATGTCGCCGCGCGCGGGTGGGAGATGATCCCGCTGGGCATCACGCCGGTGGTCCTCCAGAGCCGTGTGGCGGAGGACTACGAGCCGAACCTCCAGTTGCTCGCGGAGCAGCGCGTGTCGCTGGCCATGGGCGTGGGCTTCATGCTGGAGAACGCCGTGGAGACGGTGGCCCGGCGCAATCCCTCGCTGCCCTTCCTGCTGGTGGACAGCCCGCTGCTGGACGCGCAGGGCCGGGTCATCACGCTGCCCAACGTGCGCACGGTGGTCTTCCGCGAGGAGGAGGGCTGCTTCCTCGCGGGCGCGCTGGCCGGGCTCGTCACGAAGACGGGCCGGGTGGGCATGGTGGGCGGGATGAAGATTCCGCTGGTGCAGCGCTACGAGGCCGGCTTCCGCGCGGGCGTGGCCGCGACGAACCCGAGCGCCACGGTGCTGGTGAACTACACCGGTAGCTTCACGGACTTCGCCCTGGGCAAGCAGGTGGGGCAGGACCTGCTGCTCAAGAACACGGACGTCATCTTCGCGGCGGCCGGCGTGGACGGCCTGGGCGCCATCCAGGCCGTGAAAGAGGCGCGCGAAGCCGGCAAGCCCGTGTCTGTGATTGGCGTGGACTCGGACCCCTCCCACCTGGCGCCGGAGGCGGTGCTGTCCGCCGTCGTGAAGCACGTGGACCTGGTGGTCTACGAGGCCATCCGCGAGCAGCGCCAGGGGCGCTTCCAGGGCGGCAATGTCTCGCTCGGGTTGAAGGAGGGCGGGATGGGGCTTTCGCCCGTGCGGCTGGACTTCCCGGGCAAGGACGAGGCGCTGCGCACGGTGGAGGCGCTGCGGGCCCGCATCATCTCCGGGGAATTGAAGGTGCCCACGCAGCCCGACGCCGCTCAGGCGGCGGAGGCGCGGTAGCCGCTAGAAGAGGAGGCCGCGCGTCTCCACCTTCAACCGGCCCTCGTTGATGGCCACGCTGAGCCGGCGCAGGACGTCCACCTGCTGCTGTTGCGTGAGCTTGGGCACGGCCGCCGACAGCTCACGCGCCTGGGCAGCTCCCCACCGACGAGCGGCGAGAGCCCGGTCCGCCATGTCGTTGACGCGGGCCCAGGCCTCGGCGTTTCGCGCGTCCGGCACGGGGGACTCTTGCGGTGCCGGGGGCTCCCGGGGCGCGGCGTTGGAGGCCTGGGTCTGCAATGCGCGTGTCACGGCCTGCTCGATGCGCGCGTCCAGGTCCGGAGGCAGCGTCGCCGTGGGTGCGGGCGCACCGGACCGCGCCACCGCGGAACCCTGGCGCTGCGCGAGCAACGAATCGAGGCGGCCCTCCATCCGCTCCAAGCGGGTCTCGAGTTCCCAGGCGCTGTCGGAGGCGCGCTGGCCCTGCACGAAGAGCGCAAGCCCCGCGCCAAAAAACATCAGGTTGAGCACGACGAGCGTGCGGCTGAGTGGAATCATGGCGCGGGTCGCCTTCAACGCGGGAGACTCAGGGCTGCTTGGGCTCGAAGTAGGAACCGGCGCCGACGATGATGCTCGTGCACGTCCCTGCGTTGTCGTAATTGACCTGCAGGTACGAATCCGAGCCCAGCGCGCGGACCGTCGCGACCAACTCGGCGTCGGTGGACAAACAGCTCGCGCTGACGCCGGAGTCATCCTGCGCGAAGCAGCTGACGAAGCTGGTCGAGTAGAAACAGGACAGGATCTGCAGGGTGTCCGTGCTGTTGCGGGCCGTCCCCATGCTTCCGCTGAAGGTCTGATTCGTGGTGTCCACCGCGACCGGATAGCTGAACTTTTCACCGGCGAAGCTGGCGGTGGAGAGGCCCATCGCGACGCACAAACCCAACATCATTCCTGTCTTCTTCATGCGGACTCCTCTTCCTGGAAGAATGATGATTCTGGATGTTCCAGGCGTTCTGGTTCTATGCCTCGGGACGGGTGGCCTCTAGTTTTCGTCAGGCAAGGGCATCCGCGTATTCCGGCAGCACGAACCCGGTGGCCGCGTGGGTGACCATCTTCTCGAACACGCGCTCCAGTGGCTTCGTGGTGAGCAGTCGATAGATGTGGTTGCGCAGGAACAGTCCGGCCCGTGTCCGGGGCGCGAAGAATCCGCCCACGTGGCTCGCGCCTTCCTGGCACTTCGCCGCGTAGGGCCGGATCCGCTCTTCGAAGCGCGCGAAGGCCCGGGCGTGCGCGCCCGGATTCGAGAGCAGCTCCCCGGCGAGCACGTACGCGCCCACCATCGCCATGGGCGTGCCCTGTCCTCCCAGCGTGCCGCCCCAGGCCGCGTCCCCCAGCAGCACCACGCGGCCGTGTGAGTAGCGTGGGAGCCGGACGGAGCTGATGGCGTCGAAGTAGAGGTCCTCCGCTCCGCGCAGCGACTCCACGAGCCGCGCCGTCCTCCAGCCCGCGCCCGCGAAGGCCGTCGACACCGCTTCGCGCGCCACGTCCGGGGAACGCACCTGGGACGCGAGGGGCGCGCCGGTGAACACGAACAGCGCGCGGGCTTCGTCCTCGGCGCGGGCGCTGGTGACGCACACGCCGCGGCCGGGCTCGCTGTAGATGACCCCTTGTCGCCGCAGGCCGAGCACGTTCGGCAGCGTGCAGCCCACGACGCGGTAGCCATGGTGCTTCAGGTGACCGTCATCCTCACCGAAGACGCGCGCGCGCACGTTCGAGCGCAATCCATCCGCGCCCACCACCAGGTCGAAGCGTTGGGGGGCGTGCTGCTCGAAGACGGCCTCCATCCCATCGGGCGCTTCGTGGAGCGCGGTGATGCTGTCCCCAAAGCGGTACTCCACCTGCTCGCGGGTGCGCGTGAAGAGCAACTGGCAGAGGTCGCCGCGTTGCAGCTCCACGTCTCCGCTCATCATCAACGCGGGGACTTCCGTCAGCGTCCGGCCCGTGGCGTCGATGAAGGCCTGCGTGCCCAACCGCGTCCGCCGTTCGTGGATGGCCTCCCACAGCCCCATGCGCTCCAGCACGGCGCGGTGCACGGGCCCCCGGAAGTCAACGGCCTGCCCGCCGGTGCGCAGCGCGCGGGCGCGTTCGACGACGGTGACCCGCCAGCCTCGCCGGCAGAGCCACCATGCGAGGGACGGGCCTGCGATTCCTGCTCCAGCGACGAGGACGTGGGGTCGGTTCATGATGCGTACGCTGTACGCATGCGTCCGTCCCCGGCAACGGCACCCCTGGCGCGGTCTCCGGTTGTGCTAGCTCAGGGGGAGCGCCCGGGGCCGGGCCGGTGTCGCCGGGGCTCCTGTACTAGTACAAGGGCCCATGGCCCTCGCTCCGTATCAACGCATCGTGGACGACGTGAAGCGGCAGCTGCGCACCGGTGCGTTGCAGCCCGGGGACCGGTTGCCCTCCACGCGGGAGCTGGCGCGGCGGTGGAAGGTCGCGCTCGCGACGGCGGCGCATGCCCTGCGGACCCTGGCGCAGGAGGGCGTGGTGAAGACCGTGCCGCGCGTCGGGACGGTCGTCGCGGGAGGGCCGTCCCGGACTGGCGCCACGCGGGCCTCGGCGGACCTGACGCGCGAGCGCATCGTGCGCGCGGCGATCGCGGTGGCGGATGACGAAGGCCTGCCGGCGCTGTCCATCCGCGGGGTCGCGGCGAAGCTGGAGCTGCCCGTGATGTCGCTCTACCGCCACGTGGCGAGCAAGGACGTGTTGCTCTTCATGATGGCGGAGCTCGCGTTCGCGGAGGAACCGCTGCCGGCGAAGCCGCCGCCCGGGTGGCGCGCGCAACTGGAGCTGGCCGCGAGGCTGGAGTGGCGCGTCTTCAAGCGCCATCCCTGGCTCGCGCGGGTGGTGAACCTCACGCGGCCCCAGCCGCAGGAGAACGCGCTCGCGTTCGCGGACTGGGTCATGCGGGCGCTGACGGAGGCGCGGCTCCCGCCGCAGGAGGCGATGCGCGTCCACGTGCTGCTCCACGCGTTCGTGCAGGGCATCGCGGTCAACCTCGAATCCGAGGCGGACGCCGTCGCGCAGTCCGGCATGAACGACGAGGAGTTCATGCAGCGCAACCTGTCCCGATTCCTCCGGGTCGCGACGTCGGGGCGCTTCCCGCACTTCGAGAGGGTGCTGAGCGGCCTGCGCCCGGGGTTCGACCTCGACTTCGACGAGTTGTTCGAAATGGGTCTGCGCGTGTGGCTCGACGGGTTGGAGGCGCGGCTCGCGAAGCGGGCACGCTGAGCCGGAGGTTCACGGCTCGCGGCGCTTCAGCTCCCTGAACCATTCAGGGAGCGGGCGCGCGGCTCCACCCAGCCGCGCCACCGCGTCCTCCAGCGCGTCCTGGTTGGCCCAGACGATGTCCGCGTCGCCGTGCCTTCCCACCAGGTCCAGGATGAAGTGACAGAAGAGGCCGCCGTCGCGCGTGGCGGCGAAGCCGTACGAGCGGCACGCCAAGGGCCGGTGCGCGTAGACGCGGCACGCCCCCATCTCCCGGTCCAGCAGCGGGCAGGTGTACGGCCGTGCGTCCATGGCGTCGAAGCGGGTGCGGATCTCCTCCAGCGTCTCGGCGGGCAGCTGCTGGAGCCCTTCTTCCAGGTAGCTCCACTCCAGCTGCGTGATGGGGAGCGGCGCGGCCAGGTGGCGGCAGCAGTGATCACATCCCCGGCGGCAGGGCCACCAGTCATGGGAGCCGGAGATGTCCGCCGCACGCGCCTCCACGCGTGCGTAGACCGCCTTCAGTGCGCGGCGCGCTTCGTCTGACATGCTCATCGGAGCGACAGGTTTATCGCTCCTCTGGCACCGGCGCATTCGTCCTTCGGAGCGCTAAGCCCCGGCGGTCCAGCCGCCGTCGATGTCGATGACCTGACCGGTGGCGTACGCGCACGTGGCGAGGAAGTACGCCGCGTCCGCCATGTCGCGCACGGTGCCCGGCTTCTTGAGCGGGACCTTGCTCACGAGCGCGTCCAGGAACGCGGGGACCTGCTCCTGCGGGACACCCCAGTCGATGGCGGTGTCGCGCGTGAGGCCGGGGGACAGGACGTTGACGCGGATGCCCCTGGGCGCCAGCTCCACGGACAGCGAGCGGCCCATGGCGTTGACCGCGCCGCACAGGCCCGCGCCTCCCGAGTAGTTCACCAGGGCCGTGTGCCCCGCGATGCCGGAGCACAGGATGATGGCGCTGCCCGGGGCCATCTTCGGCACGGCGTGATGGCAGGCGGAGAGCTGGCCGAAGAAGCGGTCGTTGAAGAGGGCCCGCCACGACTGCGAGGGCACGCCCTCCACCGGCCCGAACACGGCCCCGCCCGCGCACGTCACCAGCAGGTCCACGCGCGGCACGGAGTCGATGAGCCGCTTCACCTGCGCGTCATCGCCCACGTCGGTGACGACGCCCCGGGCGCCCCGGCCAATCCTCGCCGCCGCGTCCTCCAGGCGCTGCTGCCGGCGTCCGGCGATGACCACCTCCGCGCCCTCGCTGGCGAAGCGCTCCGCGATGGCGAAGCCAATGCCCGTGCTTCCGCCCGTGACGACCGCGATCTTCCCGTCCAATGCGCCCATGTGTGTGCCTCCCTGGATAGGCATACGGATGGCACAGGGACGGCTGGCAATGCCATGCAGCGGAAGGGCATCATTCCCACCGCCCCCCGCGGATGCGCTTGCTGGCGCGCCTCACGCCATGGAACGAAGGGCCCCATGCTCATCCTCCTGCGAGCCCTGGGCCTCTTCGTCCTGACCGCCGTGGCCGAAGTGGTGGGGTGCTACCTGCCCTATCTCTGGCTGCGCGAGGGGCGGTCTCCGCTGCTCCTCGTCCCGGCGGCCGTGAGCCTCGCCGCCTTCGCATGGCTCTTGACGCTCCACCCCACGGGGGCCGCGCGGACCTATGCCGCATATGGAGGCGTCTACATCGCGGTGGCCCTGGCGTGGCTGTGGGTCGTGGAGGGAGAGCGGCCCAGCACCTGGGACATCGTGGGGGCCCTGGTGGCTTTGACCGGGATGGCAATCATCGTCCTGGCGCCTCGCAGGTAGTCCCGGACCGGGGTAGACACACGGCATGTCCGCCCTGCTCGACAGCGGCGTGCGCCAGGGGACCGAAGTGCGCTGCCCCGGGTGCATCCGCTTCATCCCCGCTGATGCCGCGTGCCCGCACTGCCTCTGTGGTGCCATCCCTCTGGAGCGCTATGGCTCCGCGCGCGCGTTGGTGAAGTCCGGCGTGGACCGCTTCGCCCTGGCGGCCCGCACCGCCGCGCTGGAGCCCGCCCAGGTCGCGGTGCTGGAGGCGCGCTACGCACGGCAGTGGGGCGCGGTGCTGCGCCTCGCGGAAGATGCCCGGCGCATCGAGCCCCTGCTCATCCAGCGCGGCTTCACGCGGGAGCTGGAGGACTCGTGGGCGGTGATACTGCCCATCGAGGAGTCCGCCCTGGAGGAGATGCTCGCGCCCTTCAGCCCCATGCCGGACTCGGTGGAGTGGCTGGCGAACAAGTCTCCGGATCCGACCCTGCGCCTGCTGGCCGCGCTTGCCTGCGTGCACCAGGGCTCCTGGTCGCGGGAGGCCCGCTTCACCGTGAGCAACCAGGTGCTGCACGGCGAGGGCCGCGTGGCGGTGGAGGCCATGCTCGCGATGACGCGCTGGCGCAACGGCCTCGACCCGCGGCTCAGCCCCGAGGAGCGCGAGCGCATCCGGACGCTCGCCCTGGGCGTGCTCCATGTGCCGGAGCTGTCCGCGCGCGCCGCGGTCGCCTGGACGCGGGCGTCGCATGCGCCGGCGCCCGCGAACGTCACCGAAGCGCTGCACCGGGGCCTGTATGGCTCCGACCTGGAGGTCCGCTTCGAGTGCGCGCTGTGCCTTCGCGACGAGATGGAGGTCTCCCAGGCGCTGGACTCCTCCGACGCGGACGTCGCCGCCTTCGCGCGGCGCACCTTGAGCCAGTGGGGTTCGCGCCGGCTGCTCGCGCGCCTGGAGCGGGACGGCGACGCGGCCTTCGCCAAGGAGGTCTTGCGCGAGCTCCCCACCCCTCCGCCCGAGGGCGCCCTGGAGGCGCTGCTCACCGTGTCGCTGCGCACGGTCGGGTCGCTCGCGGACGAATTGCTCTCCTTCGCGAAGCGCCGCCCCTTCCGCGAGTGGGGGCAGGAGGACCAGCGGCGGTGGGCCCGCTGGGCGCGCTCGGTGCTGAGCGACCTGCCCGCGGAGACCGCGCTCGACTTCTTCAACTGGGCCGCCACGCCGCCCCGCGACGACCCCGAGCCTCCCGAGGAGGAAGAGTCCGAGGCGATGTGGGCCTTCCTGGAGGAGACCATGCACGCCATCGACCGGGGCACGACGAAGGACCGCACCGCGTGCTTCGGTGAATCCACGTTCGCGCGCTTCCTCCACCATTCGGGCGTGGACGAACAGCGGCGGCTGAACGACTGGGCCCGCGACGCGTACAGCGGCGAGGCCCTGCTGGAAGCGTTGATCATGTATCCCTCCAGGACCCGGCACCTGGGCCTCGCTCCGGAGAGCCGGAGCACGGAGCCGCACCCCGACCCCGGTCACGCCGGCCGGCTGCTGATGGCCGTCTGGGAGGGGCCGGGCCAGCACCTGCTGGTGACGCCGCTGTCCCGCGTGGTGCGCTCCTGGCGCTCCCTCAATGGAAGCGAGCTGTTCGTCGAAGCCGTGTGGCGGCGCTTCCAGTCCCATCCCGCCGAGCGCGCGGCCCTGCTCACCGCCTTCGCGGCCTGGCGCGACCGCCTGTGGGAGTTCCAGTGCGAAGTGGAGCCGGACGCGCTCGTGCGCTTCCTGAGCTGGTGGCGCGTGGATCCAGAAGGGCTCTACCGCCAGACGGAGCAGCTGCTGGACCATGTCCCGGAAGGGGCACTGCCCAAGCGGCTGCGCGCCCTCTGGGACGCGGCGGAGGAACAGGTGGGCACGCGCCCGCGCACGGCGTCCCTCTCCGTGTCGAAGGGCGCCATGGCGCTGCGCAACGGACTGGAGTCCCGCGACGCCAGCAACCGCGACGTCCTGGACGCGGAGCTGGAGCACTTCGAGTCGTGGCTCCCCGCCTTCGAGCAGCGCGTGCGCGCCACGCCGTCCCCGCCGGAGGAGTCCAGCATCCACCGCGACTTCCTGGACGACACGCACGGCGCGCTGCGGATGATGCGCGAGCGCCGTGAGCGCAGGCGTGAGGACGCGGAGCGCGAGCGGCAGCGCGAAATCGACCGTCAGGTGGCCGAGTCCCGCCGCCGCGACCAGGAGCGCCAACGGGAGGCCCAGCGCCGGGAGGCCGAAGCGCTCCAGGCCCGGCAGGCCGTGGAGCGCGAACAGCAGGAGACGCTCTCCCGCGTGAACGCGCAGCGCCTGCTGGTGACGCTCCAGCCCCGCGTGCCATTGAAGGACGTGGACCGTGAGGTGCTCTTCCCCGAGTCCGCCTTCCCCACGCTCGTGGACTACGCGCGGATGATCAAGGCGATGCAGCAGGGCGGGGACGTGATGAAGCTCTTCGAGACCCTGGGGCTCACGCCCGCCACCTGGGCCGCGCAGGCGACCGCCTGGGGGCAGGCGATGGTGGGCCGCGTGGACCTGGGCATGCGCTTCGGGGAGCTGCTGACGGCGCCCTGGGAGTGACGTCCCCCGGGCGCCTGGAGTGGAGTCCCGCCGCGCGTTACTGCGCGGTGGCGCCGCCGTCGAGGACCATCTCCGCGCCGGTCATCAGCTTGGACTCGTCCGACGCCAGGTAGACGACGGCGTTGGCCACGTCGTCCGGCTCACCGAAGCGGCCCGCGGGGATGCCCTTGAGCATGCGCGCGCGAGTCTTCTCCGCCTGGCCACCGGCCTGGGCCAGCGCCTCCACCATGGCGGTCTCCACGTAGCCGGGGTGGATGGAGTTGCAGCGGATGCCATAGCCCTTGTAGGCGCAGTGCAGCGCAATGGACTTGGACAGCATGCGCACGGCGGCCTTGCTGGAGCAGTACGCGGGGAACTGCGGCACGCCCACGAGCCCCGCGATGGAGGAGATGTTGATGATGGAGCCGTTCTGGGACCCGGACTCCCTCATCACGCGGATGCCGTGCTTGCAGCCCAGGAACACGCCGTCCAGGTTGACCGAGTGCACGAACCTCCATTCGTCCAGGGACATCTCCTCGATGTCCTTCACGATGCCCATGCCCGCGTTGTTCACGAGCACGTCCAGCCGCCCGAACTTCTCCACCGTGCGCGCCAGCGCGCTCACCCACTGGTCCTCGCGGGTGACGTCCAGCGGGAGGAACAGGCCGGCATCCCCCAGCTCCTCCGCCACCGCGCGGGCCTCGCCCTCGCGCCGGTCGGTGACCACCACCTTCGCGCCCTCGCGCGCGAGCATCCGGGCGGACGCGGCGCCCAGGCCCCCCGCGCCGCCGGTCACCAGGGCCACCTTGCCTTCGACTCGCTTCATGATCGTCGTTCCTTCATGTGTGAGCGGCGGGTGCTTCACGCCGTGGGGTTGGGGGTGAGCAGGATCTTCCCGTTGCGGCCCGGCTCCAGCGCGCGCTTCACCGCGTCCTGGATGCGCTCCAGCGGATAGGTGCCGTCCACGGGCGCCTGGAGCGTGCCCACGGCCATCAGCTCCGCCATCCGCGCGAGCGTGGCGTTCTGCTCCTCGCGCGGGGCATCGCGCAGCCAGCGCGTCAGCCAGAAGCCGCGCAGGGTGATGTCCTTGAAGATGGAGGCCGCCGCGGACAGGCTGGGGCCCTTGCCGCTCATGGCGCCGTAGTTCACCAGCGTGCCGCCGGTGGCGAGACAGTCGCCCACGCGCCGCGCGGACTCGCCGCCCACCGCGTCGATGCCCAGCCGCACCTTCGCACCGCCGGTGGCCGCGCGCACCTGCTGGGGCAGCTCATCCGTGTCCAGCAGCACCACGTCCGCGCCCTGGGCCTTGAGCTCGTCGGCCAGCTCCTGGCGGCGCACGACGTTGACGGTCTTCAGGTCCATCACCTGCGCCAGGGTGATGAGGTAGCGGCCCACCGCGGAGTTGGCGGCGTTCTGCACCACCCACTCGCCGGGCTGGAGCGTCACGAACTGGCGCAGCATCAGATACGCGGTGGGCGGGTTGATGAGCAGCATGCTCGCCTGGAGCAGGTCCAGCCCCGGCGGCACCGGCAACAGCTGCGCGGCGGGCGCGGTGAGGTGCGTGCGCCAGGTGCCCGCGCCCAGCGGGAGGAACACGAGGTCGCCCACGGCCACGGCGTCGGAGCCGGACACCTCCACCACGCGGCCCACGCCCTCGTTGCCGGGCGTGGCGGGCAGCTTGGGCAGCACGCCGTATTCGCCGGAGAGGGTGAGCAGGTCGGAGGGATTGATGGGCGTGGCGAGCACGGCCAGCCGCGCCTCGCCGGGTTTGAGCGGCGCGGGGGACTCCTCCACCACCTGGACGACGTCGGGGGGCGGCCCGAAGGCCGAGAAGCGCACTGCTTTCATGGCATTGCTCCCGCGATGTGAAGGCGGCGCCACCCTAATCGCCTTCCGCCCTGCTGCCGAGCGTGCGCTGTGATGCCACGCGGGGTGTGCATCCGCTGGTGGATGGATCCGCTCCGCCTGCACGCGTCGCCCCTCGGCCCCGGCGCTCTGTCCACCCCCGGACGCGAGCGGGAGGAGGCTGCCGGCCGGCGACGATCGGGCCTCGCCATGCCGGTGGGGGCTGCACAGGTTCTGAAATGGACCCCTCGGTGGGGTGGGTGGGGACGGGCGAGGAGGGCGAGTGTGAGCAACGTGCACCACGAAGGGGCCCTGGCCGGGCCGGGGGCCGTCGCGGGGGAGGGGCTTTCCGCCTCACCGTGCGTCTGGAGACGCAGGCTGCTGACGGTCCTCAAGCCGGTGTTCGCGATGGGCGGCCTGGGGATGTTGGGGGCCCTGGTGCACAAGGCAGGCGCCGGCGAGCTGAAGACCACGCTCCTGGAAGCGCTGCCGCTGCTCCCCTGGGTGGTGCTCATCGAATTGGGACGCCAGACGTGCGACGCCACGGCGACGCGACTGTCCTATGGCGCGCGCGCGCGGCAGGTGCCCCTGTCGGTGTTGGTGCGAGCGCAGCTGATTGGAACCGCGGTGTCGAGCATGGCGCCCGCGGGCCGGGCCGCGGCGGAGGCGACGAAGGCCACGCTGCTGACGCCCTACACGGGAGGCGCGTCCGCGACGGCGGCGGCGGCCACGTCGCAGTCGGCGTCGCTGGGAGCCGGAGGGCTCATCTCCTTTCCGTGCGCGCTGGCGGCCTATCTGATGACGGGTTGGAGCGCGTTCACGGTGGCGATGCTCGTGCACGGCGTCGTGTTGCTGCTCGCGTCGCTGGGCGTGCGCGCGGGGCTGCGGGCGAAGCGGCTGGGCGCGTGGATGCGCAGGCGGTGCGGCAAGTGGGGCGAGCACGCGGAGGCGTTCCAGGCCTCGGTCCGCGCCGGAGGGCTGTGTCCGTGGCGGCCGATGATGGCCTTCCTGGGCAGCCGGGTGTTGCAGGTGATGCAGTACGCGGTGCTGGCGCACGCGGTGGGCATCGACTCGACGGTGGTCCAGGCGCTCTTCACGCAGGGGCTCTACCTGGTGGCGCTGGCGATGGGCTCGCTGGTGCCGGGGCAGGTGGGCGTGACGGACGGCATGTTCTCGCTGGCGGCCGGCGCGATGGGGACGACGGCCGCGAAGGCGATGTCCATCGCGCTGCTCGCGCACACGGTGCAGGCGGTGTTCGTGCTGGTGGGGGCGCTCACGCCGCTGGTGTGGCGCGCGAAGGCGAAGGTGACGGCCGCCGCGCCGGTGGTGCCGCCCGTGCTGCCCGCGCCGGTGTACCGCTAGGTCCTGTTCGTCAGGCCCTGTCGCTCGGGGCCGAGACGACGGAGGAGGCGAGCACGGAGGGGAACCCGACCTCCGGGAACAGGCGCAACCACCGTCCGGCCGCGAGGTCATCATGCGCCATGATGCCGCGGGCCAGCGCCACGAGGACTTCACTCGCTGACGCAGCACCTGGCGATGGAGTTGGCCGGCCATGGCATCCGCGTCAACGCGGTTTCGCCGCTGTGGTCAAGAAGGCGCCCATCTACGAGGGCTTCATCCCGAAGGAGCAGGTGCATCGTACGCTCCAGAGGAGGTCGCGCGGACCATCGCCCATCTGTTGTCGAACGAGGCGTCCTGGGTCACAGGATGCATCTGGGATGTCGATGGCGGCGTCATGGCGGGGCGCGACAAGGACAACTGAAGGCAGAAGAGGTTCGGAGGATGCTGACGATGACGGGGATGCGCTGATGGGTGGGCTGGCGAACCACGCATCATTTCTTCGAGCCTTGCATGAGGCCCCGCGGGTGCTCGCCGAGGGCTCGGTGGTCGAGCGCCTGCGCCGCCACCCCGCGGGGCTGCTGGACCCGCACGTGGCCAACGCGGGCCTCCTCTTCCATCCAGAGGGACGCGAGGCGCTCACCGGCATCTACCGCGACTACCGTGACATCGGCCTGCGCCACGGCCTGCCCACGCTCCTCCTCACGCCCACCTGGCGCGCGAACGAGGAACGGCTCAAGCGAGCAGGCCTCGCCGGACGCGACGTCTTCGGCGAGGCCGTGGGGCTGCTCGCGGGCCTGCGCGATGAGATTGGCGGCCGGGGGGAGGGCGTCTTCATCGGAGGGCTCGTCGGGTGTCGCGGGGATGCCTACCGGCCCGAGGAGGCCCTCCCACGCGAGGAGTCCGCGGCCTTCCACGCGCCCCACGTGGAGGCGCTCGCACGCGCCGGGGTGGACTTCCTCGTGGCCCAGGCGCTGCCGGCCCTCACGGAGGCCGAGGGCCTCGCGCTGGCGATGGCGCGCACGGGAGCGCCGTTCCTGCTGAGCTTCATCCTCCGTCCCACCGGGACACTGCTCGACGGAACCCCGCTGGCCGAAGCCGTGGAGCGCATCGACGCCCGGCCCGGCGCACGTCCGGCCGCGTACATGGTGAATTGCGTCCACCCCACGGTCTTCCGAGAGGGCCTGTCGCGCCAACTGGCCGCCTCGCCTGCCCTCAACGCGCGGGTGGTGGGCCTGCAGGCCAACACCTCCCGTCTCTCGCCCGAGGAACTCGAGGGGCGCGCGGAGCTGGACAGCGAGACCCCGGACGCATTCGCGCGGGAGATGATCCGCGTCCATAAGGAGCTCGGCACGCGGCTGCTCGGAGGGTGTTGTGGCACCGACGAACGGCACATCGCCGCGCTCGCCAGAGCCCTGACGGAAAGAGCGCCAGGCGAGCGGCACGAGTGACGACATGCCTGGCCATGATGCAAGCCAGGGTCCACCGCATCCATCAGCCGGGACCCAGGCCCTCGGACCTGGATTCTCCATGAGAAGGTGAGAACTCCCGCAGGGCCGCCCGGCGGCGGCGACCGCCAGAAACCTGTCGGACAGTCGGACAAGTTCCGGAGGACCGCAGCCGGGCCACCACTCCAGCCGGGCGGCGGAAAGCTGTCGGACAGTCGGACAAGTTTTGGAGGTCCGGGTTCGGGGCCCTCTCCTGCCAAGCAGCGGAAAGCTGTCGGACAGTCGGACAGGTTTTGGAAGACCAGGACTGGGAGCTTCGGGTTCAACCTGGTGTCGGACCGTCGGACCGGTTGGGTCTGTGTCGGACCGGCGGTGTACACCCCGAGGGTAGGGGGCTCAGGCTGGTCGGACCTGGACCGGTGTCCCGCTGAAGGCGGCGTTGCCGCTGACGACGTCCAGCGCTTGATCATCCGTGAGGTCGTTGATGCTGGCGCCCGCGTGCGCGCTGGCGACCTGCTGGCGGATGCCAGGACGCTGGTGACCGTAGCCGTGCGGCAGGCTGACGACGCCGGGCATCACATCGGCGGTGACGGCGACGGGCACGGTGACCTCCCCCACTCGCGAGCGGATGGTGGCGTTGGCGCCATCCGCGAGCCCGATGCGTGAGGCATCGTCCGGATGGACCATCAGCGTGCAGCGGGGACGGCCCTTCACGAGCCCCAGCACGTTGTGCATCCACGAGTTGTTGTCGCGCAGGTGCCGGCGTCCGATGAGCAGCAGCTCGCCTTCTCGAGGTGCCGCGTCGTCCGGGAACGCTGCGCGAAGACGGGCCACGTCCGCGACCAGCAGCTCCGGTGCCAACTGGATGCGCTTGGCGCGGTTGCGGAGCCTGCCGGGCAGGCTGGGCTTCATCGGTCCCAGGTCGATGCCATGCGGCGCGGCGCGAAGCTTCGCGAGCGACAGACCCTGCTTCTTGAGCGGATGGAAGCGCGAGCCATAGGGCCCCATGCGAAGGCCCAGGTCGAGGATGCGCTCCGGCCCCGTCCGCTTGAGGGCCTGGTATTGAAGAGTCGCGCGAACGCTCCGTCCTTTGCGCAGGGTCTCCAGCCGGTGCTGGAGCTCCAGGAGGATCTCCCAGTCCTGACGTGAGTCCGGACCGGCCGGGAACACCGGCGGCGAATACTTCGCGGTGTTGCGCACGGCGAGCACGTGGAAGACGAGGTCGTAGTGTCCTCGCTCCAGCAGGGACGCGGGCGGCAGGATGTAGTGGGCGTGGCGAGTGGTTTCGTTGAGATACGGATCCACGCTCACCATGAAGTCGAGCTGTCCCAACGCGGTGTCCAGCTGCGTGCCATTGGGCGTGGACAGCACGGGGTTGCCAGCCAGGGTGATGAGCGCGCGGATGCGGCCCTCGCCCGGGGTGAGGATCTCCTCCGCGAGCGCGGCGACGGGCAGCTCACCAGAGGACTCCGGCAGGCCCCGGACCCTGCTCTTCCAGCGTCCATGGCTGCCAGGGCTGACCCCGAACGCGCGAGGCCCTCCAATCAGGTCAAAGGCAGGAAGGGTGAAGAGAGCGCCGCCCTCGCGGTCCAGGTTGCCGGTGACGATGTTGAGGACGTTGATGAGCCATTGGCAGAGAGAGCCGAACGGTTGCGTGGACACGCCGACGCGCCCGTAGCAGACGGCCCCATCCGCGGCGAGGAACTCCCGGGCGATGCCGCGAAGCACGTCCGGTGCGATGCCCGTGTGAGGCGCCGTGCGCTCCGGAGGAAAGTCGCGGACGAGCGGCAGCACGGTGTCCCATCCATCCACGAACGCCGCGAGCCGGCCCATGCGGTGGGCGCTTCCCTCCAGCACGACGTGCAGCAGGGAGAAGAGGGCGAGCGCATCGGTGCCGGGCCGGACGAAGACGTGCTGATCCGCGATGGCCGCCGTCTCCGTGCGGCGGGGATCGATGACGACGACCTTGCCGCCGCGCTCCTGGATGGCACGCAGCCGGGCGCGCACGTCCGGCGTGGTCATCAGGCTGCCATTGGACGCGAGCGGGTTCGCGCCCAGCATGAGCATGTAGCGCGTGCGGTCGATGTCCGGGATGGGCACCAGCAACTGGTGGCCGAACATGAGGTGGGCCGCGAGCTGATGGGGAAGCTGGTCCACGGACGTCGCGGAGAAGCGGTTGCGCGTGCGCAGCGCGCGAAGGAACTGGGGCCCGAACATCATCGCGCCCAGGTTGTGCACGTTGGGGTTGCCCAGGTACGCGCCCACACTGTTCGGCCCGTGCTCCTTCTGGATGGCATGGATCCGCTGCGTGATGTCGCGGAGCGCGTCCTCCCAGGACACGCGCTCCCAGCCGGAAGCGGTGCGCTTCATGGGATGGCGGAGCCGGTCTGGGTCCTCGTGCAGGTCGCGGAGCGCCACGGCCTTGGGACAGATGTGGCCCCGGCTGAAAGGGTCTTCCGCGTCCCCCTTGATGGACGTGATGCGCCCGTCCGCCACTTCGATGCGCACGCCACACATGGCTTCACAGAGATTGCAGGTGCGGAAGTGGACGGAAGCGCTCATGGACGGAGAGCCTACGCCGGCATCTCCTCGCGTGGGGGCCATTGGGTGCGAGACTGTTCCCCACGATGGCTTTCCTGAACGTGTCGGGCCACGACGCCAAGGTCACGGGCGTGCGGATGGACCGGGAGAAGATGTTCCTGCAAGTGGAGCTGATCCTGCCCACCCGCGAAACCGTCTGGTTCGACTTCCACGGTGCGGAGGACTGGTCCCTTGAGAGGCTCGGGACGCGGAACGTGCTCTTCGACATCCGCGAATGGCGAGCGGGCACGGATGGAACCGCCGAGTGCTGCGCGGAGTGGGCGTTGGATGCCGTGTGGACGCAGAGGGTCCTCGCGGGGGAACTCGCCCTGTACGAGTTCGAGTCTTCCGCGGGGATGGGCGGCTACGCCCTGGCCCGCGCCGCGACGATGGCGCGCACCTGGGAGGAGAGTTCCCTGCAAGGCGTCGCCATCGAAATCGACTTCCTCCTCAAACCCGGTTGGAAGCGGACGCGGGAGGACGGCGGGAACCACGTCATCACCGGCCCCGCGGGTCCCGAGTTCGTTTCGGAGATCTGGCGCATTGCCCAGTTCATCAGTACGACGACTCCATGAGCCTGGAGCGCCTGGACGAGGCGGGGCACGTCTACCGGCTGATATCGCGTGCACGCAAAAGCATTGCGTCCCGGGTGACCTTCCGTGCGGCGGATAAGAGCCAGTGAATCGAGAGTATGAGGAGCTGAAGCCCATCTCACAGGCGGATGCGATGGATGCGCTGGCTTCGTCCGACAACAATCGGATCCGTGACGCGCTGGTGCGATGGGCGCTGTCCTCGGAGGATTGGAGGCCCGTTCAGGCCGCGTGCCTGCGTCTCTTGAGGCACCCGGATGCAGCGCTCAGGGGCGTCGCGGCCATCAGCTTGAGCCACCTTGCGCGGATCCACAGGACCCTCGACCACGAGGAGGTGACGCAGGCGCTTCAGGCTTTGATCCCCGACCCGGAGATGGGCGGCCACGCGGAACTCGCTCTCGACGACATCCGACTCCTGGTTCCGCGGCCGTAGGTTGTCTCCGGAGTAGTCCCGCCTCCCCGATTTCACGACGCCCTGCGCCATCCGTCCTGTCCGCCCGACAACCGGGGAGTCACTTGAGCCCCCAACAGCCTTGCCTTGGGCTTCCGGTTGCCGTCCAATGGTGCACAAACCAATGATCGCCGCCGGTGGCGGTTTTCCAGAGCATGCACACCGTTGCGATCACCGGATTTGGGAAGCGGGTGAAGGGGAAGGCGATGACGGGGACGGTGTGGACAAAGGGAGCGCGAGGGGTCGCGCTGGGGATGCTCCTGCTGGTGGGCGCCGCCGCCCACGCGGGACAGGCGGGCGGGGTCGACATGCCGGATTCCCTCCAGGTGGAGGGGCGCACGCTGGCGCTCACCCACATGGAGCTGAAGAAGAAGCTCTTCTTCAACGTGTACGTGTGGAGCCTCTACATGGAGGAGGAGCCCACCTGCTTCAAGGAGGCCGTGGCCTCCAACAGCCTGAAGCGCCTGCACTTCCGCTTCCTGCGCACCATCACCAAGGACCAGCTCGTGGGCAGCTTCCGCGAGGGCCTGCGCCAGAACCCGGCCATGCGCCAGGACGCCCTCAGCCAGTCCCTGGAGAAGCTCCTGTCGTCCCTGCATGACGTGCGCAAGGGCGACGACCTCGTCCTCACCTACCTGCCCGGCTCCGGCCTCCACGTCTCCGGCGGCGCGTCCGGCGGCGTCCACATCCCCGGCAAGCCCTTCGCCGACGCCCTCTTCAGCTCCTGGCTGGACACCCACCCCATCTTCCCCAAGTAAGGCCGCTCGTCCGGCGGGGAAGTTTGTCCTCAAATTGGATGCGCGTTTCTCCTAGGCTGCGGGCCCGAGAGCGGTAATCTCGGACCCACCAACATCCTTGTCAGGAGGAATCGCACCTATGCGGACACGTCTGGTTCTGGCTGCCCTCGTTGCACTCTCCACGGGTTGCGTCTCGCAGGGGAAGTTCAACGAGAAGGCCCTGGAGGCGGAAGGGCTGACGAAGAACCTCACGGATGAGAAGGGGGCCCGCGCGGCGGCCGAGGCGAAGGTGAAGGAGCTGGAGGAGAAGCAGGCCGCGCTGGAGCAGGAGAAGACCGCCCTTCAGACGCGCCTGGACGCCTCCGAGAACCGCCTCACCACCGCGGCGGCCGAGCGCCGCGCCCTGGAGGACAAGAACGCGCAGCTGGCCGCGCTCAACGACGAGCTGGGGCGCAACGCCAAGAAGCTCGCGCAGGCGAAGGAGGAGCTGGAGAAGAAGAGCGCCGAGTACGAGAGCCTGGCCCAGTCCCTCAAGCAGGAGATTTCCGACGGCAAGATTGAGCTGTCGGAGATGAAGGGCCGGATGACCGTGCAGCTCAAGGACAAGATCCTCTTCGCGTCCGGCTCCGCGCGCGTGGGCAAGGAAGGGCAGGACGCGCTGGTGAAGATCGCCGACGCGCTCAAGACGGTGAAGGGCCGCATCGTGCGCGTGGAGGGCCACACGGACGACGTGCCCACCGGTGGCGGACAGTTCCCCACCAACTGGGAGCTGAGCCTGGCGCGCGCGATGGCGGTGGTGCGCTCGCTCCAGGACTCCGGCGTGGACCCGACCATGCTGTCCGCGGCGGGCTACGGGCAGTATCAGCCGCTCGTGCCCAACGACACGCCGGAGCACAAGAGCCAGAACCGGCGCATCGAAATCGTCCTCGCGCCCGGCCTCGGGGGGCGCTAGGAGGGGGCGCGGGAGACCCGCGCACCCTTCATGAGAACGCTCCTCTGCGTCGTCTGTGTATTGCTTGCGACCGGAGCCGTGGCACAGGCTCCGGACGCAGGAACCCTCGCCGGCGACGCTGGCGCTCCCACGGGCGTGCTGACGAAGCCGCCCGCCCTCCTGCGTCAGGTGGAGGCGGCCTACCCGCCGGAGGCCGCCGCCCAGCAGCTCGAGGGCACGGTGGTGATGTTCATCGACATCTCGGAGACGGGCGCCGTCACGAATGTCGAAATCACCCAGCCCGCGGGCCACGGCTTCGACGAGGCCGCCACCGAAGCGGTGAAGCAGTTCCAGTTCGAGCCCGCGGAGGTGGACCACGTCCCCGCGCCGGTGCGCATCCAGTACGCCTACCAGTTCGTCTTCCGCGCGCCGGAGCCGCAACCCGAGGCCTCGCCGGACGGCGGCGTCCAGGAGCCCCAGGGGCCGGTGAACTTCAGCGGCCAGGCGTTGGAGCGCGGCACCCGCAAGCCCCTGGTGGGCGCGGAGGTGGTGCTCACGGAGCTGGACCGCTCCACCGTCACGGATGAAGAGGGGCGCTTCGCCTTCCGGGGCGTCCCCGTGGGCACGCACCCGGTCGTCGTCGTGCTGGGCAACTACGACCGCTTCAAGACGCAGGAGACGATTGAAGAGGGCAAGGAGACGCAGGCGAAGTACTACGTGCAGAAGCGCGTCTTCAGCCAATACGAGACGGTGGTCCGCAGCGACCGCGAGCGCAAGGAGGTGACGCGCACGACCATCTCGGTGGCGGAGGTGCAGCGCGTGCCGGGCACGCAGGGGGACACGCTCAAGGTGGTGCAGAACCTGCCGGGCGTGGCGCGGCCCGCGTTCAACGGCGGCGCGCTCGTGATTCGCGGCACCAGCCCGCAGGAGTCCGGCGTCTTCCTGGACGGCCTGCGCATCCCCATCCTGTACCACTTCGGTGGGCTCACCTCCGTGTACAACTCGGACCTGCTGGAGGCGGTGGACTACCTGCCCGGCAACTTCTCCGCGTACTACGGCGACATCACCGGCGGCGTCATCAACGTGCGCAGCCGCGAGCCCCGCACGGACCGCTACCACGCCACGGTGGGCATCAGCCTCATTGAATCCAACGCGGTGATTGAAGGCCCCATCACGGACACGCTGAGCTTCGCCATTGGCGGCCGGCGTTCGTACATCGACCTGGTGCTCAAGGCGGTGCCGTTCGACGACGACAGCCTCCAGGTGGCGCCGCGCTACTACGACGCGCAGGCGAAGCTGGTGTGGAAGCCGAGCAGCCGCCACACGTTCACGCTGCAGGGCCTGACGTCGCGCGACCGCCTGGCGTTGCTGTTGGACCAGCCGGCGGACGGCGACCCGTCCGTCAATGGCGGCCTGGACGTGACCACGGGCTTCAACCAGCTGCGCCTGCGCCACCAGTTCCGCGAGGGCCGGCTGACGCTCGACACGCACGGGTTGATTGGCAACACCCTCCTGGACTTCCAGATTGGCGAGCGCGGGCTGCGCATCGCGTCCACGGACCTGTATCTGCGGCCCACGGTGGAGTTCGCGTTCAACGACAGCGTGACGGTGGCGGGCGGCCTGGACGTGGTGGCGAACCTGGCGAACGTGAGGGCCAGCATCCAGCAGCCGCCGCGCGAGGGCGAGCCGCCGTCGCCGCTGGTGACGGAGGACCTCATCAACATCGACGGGAAGTTCACCCAGTACTACCCGTCCGCCTGGGCGGAGGTGCGGTGGCGGCCCATCCAGGACCTGCTGGTGGTGCCGGGCGTGCGCACGGAGAGCTACGTCTTCACGGACCAGCAGGAGGTGAAGCGCACGGTGAACCCCCGGCTCGCGGTGCGCTACGCGCTCACGGAGACGCTGACGCTCAAGGGCGGCGCGGGCGTCTACCACAGCCCGCCGGTACAGGATGAGCCGTCACCGGGGTTCGGCAATCCGGACCTGGGGGCGAAGCGGTCGCTCCAGTACAGCGTGGGCGCGGAGTGGCAGGCGCGGCCGGAGTGGTTCGTGGGCAGCGAGGTCTTCTACAACGACCTGGATGACCTCATCGTCCGCTCGAACGCGCGCGTCGTGCGCAACGGCGAGTCCGTGCCGGAGAACCTGAAGAACGGCGGCGTGGGGCGCATCTATGGCTTCGAGTTGCTGGTGCGCCGGGCGCTGACGGACCGGCTGTTCGGCTGGGTCTCGTACACGCTCTCCCGCAGCGAGCGCCGGGACGCGCCGGGGGCGCGCTGGCGCAAGTTCGACAACGACCAGACGCACGTGCTGACGGCCATCGCCAGCTACAAGCTGCCGAAGGGCTGGGAGGTGGGCGCGCGGTTCCGCTTCGCGTCCGGCAACCCGACGACGCCGGTGCTGGGCGCCAAGCGCGACGACACGACGGACGTGTTCATCCCGTACTACGGGCTGGTCAATTCGCAGCGGCTGCCGTCGTTCAACCAGTTGGACATCCGCGTGGACAAGAACCTCATCTTCGACACGTGGAACCTGGACCTCTACCTGGACCTGACGAACGCGTACAACAACCAGTCGGTCGAGGGCGTGGCCTACAACTACAACTATTCCAAGCGCGAGTTCTTCAAGGGCCTGCCCATCCTGCCCGTGCTCGGCTTGAAGGGAGCTTTCTGACGCCATGCGCACTCCCGTCCTGCTGTCTGTGATTGCGTTGCTGGGCTCAAGCGCGTGCAGCGGCCCCGATTTCGATGCCCAGAGTGAGATTCGCGGCGTGCGCGTGCTCGGCATCAAGGCGGAGCCGCCGGAGCTGACGTTGGACCCGAGCGCCTCCACGCTGCCGCCGCCGGTGACGTTCACCGCGCTGGCGGTGACGCCGGACGCGCGTCCGGTGACGGTGACGTACGCGCTGTGCCGGCCGGACGTGAACCCCTACGGGGACGTGGCGTGTCCGGGGGACAGCGGGGTGCCGCTGAACAACGGGGTGCTGTCGTTGAGCGACCCGGCGGTGCAGGCGCTGCTCATCGAGTCGTTCCAGGCGGCCACGGGCGGCACCGGGGGAGGGCAGGGGGGAACGTTCGACTTCAACGACCCGGCGGTGCGGCAGGTGCTCCAGACGGGGCTGCCGCTGTTCGTGGGGTACGAGGCGACGGACGGCAGCGGGACGCCGGAGGGCGTGGAGCGGGGCGTGCGGCGCATCACGCTGCGTTCGACGGAGACGCCGAACCAGAACCCGGTGATGCAGGACGTGCTGTGGAATGACGCGCCGCTGTCCGGACCGCTGCCGCTGGACGCGGAGGTGACGTTCACGCCGGTCTTGGGAGAGGGCAGCGAGGAGTCCTACGCCACGGCGGACGGGACGCGGACGGAGCAGGTCTTCTTCAGCTGGTTCGCGACGGGCGAGGGCGAGGTGGGGTCGTTCCGTTCGCTGGAGCCGGTGGATGGCAAGCCCGGAGACCCGACGACGACCTACACGACGGCCAAGACGCCCGAGCGCATCACGGTCTGGGTGGTGGCCCGGGACGGCCGCGGCGGCACGGACTGGACGACGCGCACGGTGGACGTGGGGCCCTGAGAGCCAGGGCCTTCATGGGGGCGTTGTGGGGCGTCCTGTGTCTAGGCGGGTGCGCTTCCCCGCCGCCCCCGGGCGTCGTGCGCTTCGACTCCGCGCGCATGCCCGCCCGGCTGGATGGCCCGATGCCGGGAACACCGCTGTTCAACACCGCGTGGGACGCGCTCCTCGCGGCCTGTCCCCTCATCCTCTCCCAACGCAACGCCACGGCGGGAAATGCGGGCGCTGCGAACTTCGACGTGCGTTGGCGCATGTCGAAGGAGTATTGCGCCTGGCTGTATTACGTCCCGGATGATCGGTACGCGCTGAGCAAGCTGGTGGAGAGCTCGGATGCCACCCGGAGTCAGTTCGAACAGGGGTGCAGGGCCCCCGCGTTCGTCCAGGACCCGCGCTATCCACCCGACAGCCTCAAGTACCTCTACTTCCTCCACAACCATCCCGCGACGCCCACCAACCTCTCGGAGCGGGACCTTGCCGCGCTGGCGAAGATGGCGCGGATCCATGGGGGATATGTCGAGACGAAGGCAGGCCGGCTGCCCATTGGAATCGTCGCCTTCTTCTCTGAAGGTTCTTCTGGGAACCCTACGGGATGCGACGGGTTCTACGAGTACACCTACGGGAGCGCGGAAGTGGTTCGCTGGACGCCTGATGACGAAGGCCGTTGGCGCAGAACGCGGGCAGGTACTGTCACCTGGGACAGTGAGACGGAGTTCCGGTTCGTCCCGACACGCTAGGCAGGAGCACCGCGGATGCCACGACTGACGAGCGCGATGCGTTGCGCAGGACTGGGCCTGATGGGCGGGGTGCTGCTCCTGGCGGGTTGCCTGCGAGGACAGGGAGCCCGGCCCGCTGACTGGGAGGGAGACCGGAGCATCGCGTTTCCGCCGTTCTACGCGCAGTCAGCGGTGCAGGTCGGCGGCGAAGAGCAGGCGTATGTGCTGGACGGCAACCTGCTCAGGGCTGTCCAGGTCGCCACGGAGGACTTCTTCCCGAAGCAGTCCAAGGACACGCCCTGCTGGGGAAGGCCGGAGGCGTATCGCTACCGGGTCATCCGGCAGGGCATCGTCTTCTTCATCCTGATCCACGAGGCTCCGGATGCCTGTGGCAACACCTTCATCGGTGTGGACACGGGAGCACGTTACGCGGTCAGCCTTGATGGTCGAATCCTGCGGCGCAGCGTGGGGGCGGAGCCGGAGACCCCACCTGCGCCTCAAGACATGGATGCAGGAGTCCTGGATGGGATTGTATTGGACAGTGGTGCCCCGTAGCGGGCCCTGCCCTCTCACGGGATGTTCGTCGGGTCGCTGTCGAAGAGCGCGTCGAACAGGGTGGTCCGGGGGGGCTGGGTCCACTCGACGACGACTGGAACGGGAGTCGCGGCCACTTCGCGGGGCAGCGCGCTGACGTGGAAGCGGGACTCCAGCTCCCTTGCGACGATGCGCGCCGCTTCCTCCATGGTTCCGGGCAGGGGCGCCAGGTGCAGCAGGGCCGCACGGCGCTTGCGCCCCTCGTATTCGAACGTGATGCCGTACACGGTGAACACCGGGGCCAGGATGCTCATGCAACCCACGACGGCCCAGGGAATGGGCGGCATGGGGTCTCCCTTCGCGGGATAGACAATGCAGCGGAAACTGCATCGCGTGGGGCCGGTGCCGTCGCCTATCGAGAAGCCTGGAAGCAGCGTGCGCAGATGGTCGAGAAACCCGTGCCACTGGCCAAGGCCCTGCAGCGCTTCGTCAAAGCGTTTGAACAGGCGGGAGAGTTCAGGACCGGTTTCATCGGCGTCGGAGACCGAGGCAGGCCAGTAGTGTCTGGCGATGGCCAACAACTGCTCCGTGCTGGGAGTCATCGCGCGCGGGCTCCGGCTTCAAAGGGTGAAATCACCGAAATGCACCGGGAGGGCTCGCTCGTGACACACGGCCGGGACCTTCGAGCCCGCGATGGACGCGGGGACGGTCGTTCGTAGCGAGGACTTCACTGATTCGCAGAGCATTCCCAAGGGAGACGCAAGGGTGGCTGCGCTGAAGATGGCTTGCGTGGCTTCGTTGATGCGGTCCGCCGCGATTCGCTGGGCCAACGCCGTGGAGATGGGGCCCTCGACGTTGTGAGGGGGCGTCTCGACCCCGAACCGGCACAGGATGGACTCTCCGGTGTTGTCCCGGGAGATGCGGATGTGGATGCAGGCGGCCCGCCAGCCGCCGGGCTTACCCGAAGCCGCTTCCACGATGGTCACGAAGCGGATCTGCCGGGGCAGGATCCGCCCCGTGACGAACGTCCGGTCCGTGGGCCCGACACACGCCACGCACAGGGTCAGCACGGCCGCGACTGGAAGCCACCATCGCCGTGCTGCCTGTGCCGCCATGGTTCACCCCGTCAGCCACGCGGACGCGCGGCCCAGGCCCTCCGCCACGGAGGTGAAGGCGTCCGCCGTGCGCACGCGCTCCTCTCCGAAGCGCTTCACGTACAGCTCCCGCACCGCCGGAATCTGCGACGAACCACCCGTCAGGAAGACCGCGTCAATCTCCCTGGCCTCCGGGTGCTTCGCCAACAGCCCTTCCGTGCACTGCGACAGTTCATCCAGCAACGTGCGGCTCGCCGCCTCGAACTCCGGGCGCGTCATCGGCTCGTGCAGGTGGATGCGCGCGTCCTCGAAGTCGATGGTCGCCACGTCCTCGCTCGACAGCTTCACCTTCGCCGCTTCAATCGCCCGGAACAGCCGGTAGCCCAGGTTGTCCATTACCAGGTCGTAGAGCGCCTGGATCTCCGCCGGGTGGTCGCTCGTGTCGAGCATCACCTCCAGGAGCTCCTGCGTGGACTTCTCCCGGATGAAGGACATCTCGTGCCAGTTGAGCAGCTTCGCCAGCACGTGCTGCGGGATGGGCAGCCGCTTGTGGCTGAAGCCCTTCACCTTGTACGTGGACCCCGCCCCGAACCGGGGCAGCAGCTTGTGCCGCATGATCTCCGCGTCGAACCGGTCACCACCGATGCGCACACCCGTGGACCCCACCACGTCCGGCCTGCGGTCCAGGTTCCCCCGCCGCGACGGTCCCAGCCGCATCAACGTCAGGTCCGTCGTGCCGGCGCCGAAGTCCGCCACCAGCACCAGCTCGTCCTTCTCGAGCCGCGCCTCGTACGCGAGCGCCGCCGCGATGGGCTCAATCAGGAACTGCACGTGCGTGAAGCCCGCCAGCTCCGCCGCCTTGCGCAGCCGCTTCTCCGCCAGTGCGTCTGCTTCCGGATCCGGCGTGAAGACCGCGGGCCGGCCCAGCACCACCGCGTCCGGCGGCTCGCCCAGGTGCGCCCCGGCCGCCTCGCGCACGCGGCGCAGCAGGATGGCCACCAGGTCCTCGATGGTGAACGTGCGCCCCTTCACCTGCGTGGCCCGGAAGGACGAGCTGTGCAGGAAGGACTTCACGGACTGGATGAACCGGCCGTTGTTGTCCTCCAGGTAGCGCTGGATGGCGTCCGCGCCCGTGAAGACCTCCCGCTCCTCCTCCGCGAAGAAGAGCACGGAGCGGAACAGCCGGGGCTCCGGGGTGTGGGGCTGCAGCGGCAACACGGTGCCATCCGGCAGAGCCAGGGCGGTGTTGCTGGTTCCGAAGTCGAGTCCGCAGGCGCGCATGGGGGGGCGCCCCTTATCGCCATTCTCCCGGACGCGGTAGCCCCAAAGTGAGCCCCCGCCGTGGGGCGTGCGGCCGGGCGGGCGCTCGGCACCGGGTGGCTTGGCGCTCCACGCGCCACCGCCATCTTTGCCCTGTCATCCCTTTGACAGGAGAACCCCATGAAATCGCGCGCAGCATGGCTGGGTGCCGGAGTCGCCGCACTGGTAGTGGGCACCACCGCCTGCCAGGACCAGGACCGCTCCCGCCAGGACACCGCGGAGAAGAACACCCCGGGACAGCAGGTGGAGCAGGCCCAGGCTCAATCGGAGAAGGCCTTCGACGACGCGCGCGACGCGCAGAAGGAGGCCTCCAGCCAGCAGCGCGAGGCCGCCCGCGCCCAGGAGGACGTGCGGCGGAAGCAGCAGGAGCTCCAGGAGGCCCAGGCCAAGGCCCAGAAGGAGGCCCAGGAGGCCCAGTCCAGCCAGCAGCAGGCGCAGGCGCGCACCCAGCAGGCCCAGTCCGTGGCCCAGCAGGCCCAGGCCAGCGCGCTGGCCGCGCAGCGCCAGGCGCAGCAGAACTTCGCCACGCAGCAGCAGCAGGCCTCCAACGAGAGCGCCGCCGCGAACCAGCGCATCGCGGACCCGAGCGCCCCGCGGCAGCAGGCCGCGAACCCGAACGCCGCCACGCAGCAGGCCGCCATCGCCCAGAACCCGCAGGCCCCGGCCCCGCAGCAGCAGGAACAGCAGATCTCCGGCGACGTGCTCAGCGCGAGCGCCCAGGAGGTGCTGGTGAGCCAGCGCGGTGAGCCGCAACTGCGCCTGAAGGTGGGGCCCAGTACGCAGGTGCAGGTGGATGGCCGGGCCGCGAGCGCCGCGGACATCCAGGAGGGCGCGCAGGTCCGCGCCTCCTACCGCACGGACGAGGGCAGCGGCGAGCCGCAGGCCCTGCGCATCGACGCCACGTCCCGCGCGCAGCCGGCCGCGCCCGCACCGGTGGAGAGCGGCGAGTCCTCGCCCGGCGTGCCCCGGTAGTGCGGAGGCTCCAGACATGCCACGGCCCCGTGCCTTCGCGCTTCCCAACGCGAGGGTCCGGGGCCGTGCCGTGTCGCAGCCTTTGGAAGAACTTGCGCGCGTTACGCGGCCAGCTCGGCCTGGTCCAGGCCGGCCTCGGCCATCAGGTTCGCCAGCTCCGCCTTCAGCTTGTCCTTGGCGCGGATCTCCAACTGGCGGGCGCGCTCGCGGGAGAAGCCGAAGTGCTCGCCCAGCTCGCTCAGGGTCATCTCCGAGTCGCTCATCACGCGCTGCTCGATGATGAAGCGCTCACGCGGATCCAGGCGCATCAGCGCGCGCTGCACCAGGTTGCGGGTGAGGCCCGCCTGCTGACGGTCGGCGACCTCGTCCGCGTGCGAGGCGGACTCGGACTCCACGAAGTCCAGGTGCGTGGCGTCGCCGTCCTCGCCCACCGGCGCGTCCAGGGACAGGTCCCGGCCGCCCATGCGCTGCTCCATCTCACGCACTTCCGTGGGCTTCACGTTCAGCTTCTTGGCGATCTCGTCCGCGTTGACGATGTGGCCCTCGCCGGCGCCCAGCTTCTCCAGCTCGCGGCGCGTGCGGGCCAGGCTGAAGAACAGCCGGCGCTGCGCCTGCGTGGTGCCCAGCTTCACCAGGCTCCAGTTGCGGAGCACGTAGTTCTGGATGTACGCGCGGATCCACCACACCGCGTAGGAGATGAGGCGGATGCCCTTCTCAGGGTCGAACTTCTGCACCGCCTTCATCAGGCCGATGTTCGCCTCCTGGATGAGGTCGGACATCTTCAGGCCGTAGGAGCGGTACTCGTACGCCACCTTCACCACGAAGCGCAGGTTGCTCGTCACCAGGCGGTGGCCCGCGGACAGGTCGCCCGCGCGGAAGGAGCGCGACAGCGTCTGCTCTTCCTGCGGGGTCAGCAGCGGGTACTGGTTGATCTCCGAGAGGTACGTGGAGAGCGAGTCGGCGGAAGAGAAGGAGTTGGAAGCCTGCATGGGGGTCTCTCTCGGGGAAGAGGGCGGTGTGTGTGACCGCCGTTTGCTGCGACGGGGAGACCTTTAGCAACGCACGGGCCAATGCCAGCCGACGGGCAACCTCAATGATTCCAGGGCGTTGCGCGAAAAGGCTTCAATGCTTAGGGCGGAACCCGGCACTTTTTACAGCGCGGGGTACCGACACTTCTTCCGGGTGCCCTGAAGGGAGGGTTGCCTGCCCTGCGACCCGGGCACAGGGCGGATCACATCCAGCAGGGATGTGGGCACGCCCCGGCCCCCACACCAGGGGCCCGGGGCGGCGGATGTCCGGAAGTGACGGACGGCTCAGGGGGCCACGGGCGTGAGCTCGTAGCCCACGTTCACCTGGACCGCCGCGGGCAGGCAGGCGGGCGGGCTGCCCGGGTGGGTGACCTTCCAGCAGAGCTGGTTGCCGGGCGTGCCGGAGACATCCAGGGTGACGCTGTCCGGCCCGCGCTGTAGCGGCAGCGGGTGCCAGGTGGGCGTGGGGTTGGAGGCGCAGTCGGTGGCCACCTCATAGCGGGGCGCGGGCTCACTCGCGCAGCCTGCCGGCACGGTGTCCGTCTTCGTGAAGCGCACGCGGGACACGGCGCAGCTCGCGTCCGGAGGGTTCAGCACCTTGGAGCGCGCGGCCATGGGCGCCTGACCCTGGAACAGGAAGACGGCGTCGTTGAAGTCACGGTCGCCGCCACCATTGAGGTCCTCGAAGCCCATGAGCCACTGGCCCGGCACGGTCGTGGGCGCCGTCATCAGCACGTGCGGCATGCGGAGGTTGACCGACGCGGGGACGGTGGCGCCTTCCTTGGGAAGGACGAGGCCCCCGTAATACGGCGCGGCGATGCGCTGCAGCACGTTCGAATCCACCCAGCCACACAGCTTCTGCCCGTTGGGCACCACGGGGCAGGCCTTCGAGGAGGACTGGGCGTGGTCCGGGTCGCACTGGTCGGAGAACGCGCAGCCGATGTTCCGCTGCGCTGTCGGCAGGCGGCCCACGGGGTCCTGGTCCAGGTTCCACTTCGTCTTGGAGAAGAAGACGGACAGGGGCGTCCTCAGGTGCAGCGTGCACTTGAGGTCGGCGTCCCTGCTCAGGCAGGGGAAGACGGTGCCGTCGTCCAGGTTGTGGGCCGCGTCGAAGGCGGTGACGAGGAAGAAGACCATCTCCCTGCCGCCCTGGATGATCCCCAGGTCCACCGTGCGGTCATGACGGGAGATGCCGGGGTCCGGATTGTAGGGACGCACATTGCCCCGCGTGTCGTACCGGGACACGTCGTAGTCAGGGATGCCGTCCTCGAAATCATCGGCGTCCGGCACCAGGCCCATCGCGCGATAGGTGGTCAGGTTGCTGTCGTCCTCGGTGCTCAGGAAGACCAGCGCGCCCAATCCCATGAAGTTGTTGGCGGCGTGGGCGGGCTCCAGCAGGTTGGGGATGCGCGTGAAGAGGCCGTTGTCGGAGAAGCCGGTGCCCGCGTTCGCGGAGGGAGTGGGGGGGACGGTCCCCACGATGTCGGCGGTGATGTTGTAGGCGGAGGAGGTGCGGCCGGGACGGGCATCCGTCACGTCGTGGCTGGTGGTAAAGGCCGAACCGCAGGTCGAGTTGAGCGCCAGGTCCGGCTGGCGGTAGATGAAGCCACGGGAAACGAAGGTCCGGGAACAGCGGGGGCTCACTCCGATGTACGGACGGGCCTGGGCACCGGAGGGCGGGGCCAGGTTGTAGAGGTCCTCGTGCAGGTCCGCGATGCCGTTGCCGTTGGCGTCCACCAGGTCACCCTGGGCGTTGACGTAGCCGCGCGCGACGAGGTCGTCGTAATACACGTAGCCGAACGCGTGCGTGGCCTCCGATTCCTTGGCGATGAAGGTGACGCTCAGCTGCTGGTCCCTCGGGAACACGATGCGCTCCGAGGACCTGGGGGCTTCGGGCGGCGTCAACCACAGCTCCTGCGGGAGCATGGCGGTGGCGTTCTCCAGGAGTTCGAAGCCCGAGTCCGCGAAGGGCGGCTGACGGTTCACCGACAGGTCCTGGGCGACGCTGAAGCCGAACGACGCGGAGATGGACTGGCCGTAGTTGCTGGTGACCGTGACGGCCACCGGGGTGGCGTCCTCCGCCAGGCACTGCGGCGCGGTCCAGGTCTGGAGGCTCGAGGTCCCGGTGTCCACCGGCGTCCCCAGCGTGCCCGCGTTGGCCTCCCAGGAGAACGTCAGCGGAAAGCCCTGCGGATCCGTGGCCAGGATGCCGACCTCCGCGGTGCCGCCGGGAGGCAGGACCGCGGTGGACTGCGAGAACCCGTTGAGCTGCGGCGGCACATGGAAAGGCGGGAGGCTCCCGGAGGACACCGCGTGGGCCGCGCGCGGTGAGGGAATGACAATCAGGAGCCCCCCGGCCACGAAGGCCAGGAGGCGAAGCAGATGAGGCTGCAAGGACAGACTCCTCGGGGTGGAGACGGCCCCGAGGATTTATCAGATGCGGATGACAGGCATCTCCAGCGGGAGGCAATCCCTGGCGGCCCTCAGGGCACGACAGGCCCGGATTCGTAGCCGATGTCCACGTTGTTGATGGTGGCCTGGCACGGCGTGTTCCCGGCGATCAGGTCCGCCTTCCAGCAGAGCTGATGGCCGGGAGTGCCGGACACGTCGAGCACGGCGTCCCGGTTCCAGTCGAACGTCACCGGATGCCAGGTGGGGTTGGGATTGGGGATGCAGGTGTCGAAGAGGCACAGGCGGCAGTCGGTGGCCACCGCGTAGTTGATGGCGACCGGAGACGCGCAGGTGGGGTCCTGGGCGTCGTCCTTGTGGATGTACACCTGCTGGATGTTGCAGCTGGGGCGGGCCTGGGGGCTCAGCACGGTGGAGCGCACGCGGCCGGGCGTGGGCGCCCAGTTGCGCAGCATGAAGACGACGTCGTTGAAGTCCCGGTCGCCTCCACCCGGGAGGTCCTCGAAGGCCAGCAGCCACCGGTCGGACGCGGGGCCCACGTTGCCCAGCACGGCGTGGGGCATGACGAGGTTGCCCGGCGCGGCGACGGTGGTGGCGACCATGGGCAGGCTCGTGTTGCCGTAGGGCATCGTTGCCAGGCGCTCGCGGGTCCAGTCATCCAACCACCCGCACATCTTCTGGGTGGTGCCGGCCAGGGTGCAGGCGTACCGGGTCGAATTCGGGGTGCAGGCTTCGTTGTAATCACACCCCATGTTCCGGGACGCGACGGGGTTCTGGCCCATGAAGTCCTGGTCCAGGTTCCACTTCGCCTTGGAGAAGAACACGTTGAGGGGCGTCCTCAGGTGCAGCGTGCACTTGAGGTCGGCATCCCTGCGCAGGCAGGGATAGACGGTGCCGTTGTCCGTGTTGTGGGACGACTCGTAGGCGGAGACGAGGAAGAAGACCACCTCCTGTCCGCCCGGGATGACGCCCAGGTCCACCGTGCGGTCATAGGTCGTGATGCCGGGATCCGGGTTGGAGGCCCGCGGACGGCCGTGGCTGTCATAGGCGGAGACGTCGTAGTCGGGGACGCCGTCGTTCAGGTCCATCGAGTCAGTGACGGTGCCCAGCCCCTGGTAGGTGGCCGTGTCGGAGTCGTCGTCCGTCAGCAGGAAGGCCAGGTGGCCGATGCCCAGGTTGTTGTTGGACGCGTGCGCAGGCTCCAGCAGGTTGGGGATGCGCGTGAAGAGCCCGTTGTCCGAATAGCCGGTGCCGGCCGCTCCCGGCGGACTGCTCCCGACGACGTCGATAGAGATGTTGTAGGCGGAGGAGGTGCGGCCCGGACGGGCGTCCGTCATGTCCGCGTGGGTGATGAATGCCGAGGTACAGTTCGAGTTGAGCGCCAGGTCCGGCTGGCGGAAGGTGAAGCCGCGGGACGTGAAGGTCCGGGAACAGCGGGGGCTCACGCCGATGTACGGGCGGGCCTGGGTACCGGAGGGCGGGGCCAGGTTGTAGAGGTCCTCGTGCAGGTCCGCGATGCCGTTGCCATTGGCATCCACCAGGTCGCCCTGCGCGTTGACGTAGCCGCGGGCCCGCAGGTCGCTCATGTACAGGTAGCCCAGCGCGTGGCTCGCGGCGGCGCTCTCGTACACGAAGCTGATGGTGACGTTCTGGTCCGTCGGGAACACGATGGAGTCCACCGACGTGGGCGTCCAGAACGGGTTCACCGACCGCAGCGTCTTCTGCGGGGTGAGCGTCACCTGCGTCAGCTCGTCGAACCCCGCGGCGGCGAACGCGGGCTGCACGTCCTCGTACAGGTCCCCGGGGCCGCAGGTGTCGGCCGCGTGCGCCGGACGTGGTGAGGGAATGACAAACAAGGCGCTCCCGGCCACCAGGGCCAGGAGACGGGAGGGATTCGGGGGCAAGGACAGACTCCTTGGGATGAAGAGGGCTCCCAGGGTCTATCAGAAATAACAAGGAAGACGGTTATGTCGGGGTGTGTCAGGCTTCACCCATGAAGACCCCCCGTCTGCCCGTGCTCCTGGCGCTGTCCCTGGTGTTCCCCCTCGCGGCCTGTTCGACGGCGAGGGCCACGTCGTTCGCGCTGCCCATGGAGCGGGCCACGGAGTGCCGGCAGTTGTGCGAGCAGATCGACATGCGGATGAGCGCGGTGGTCATCATCATGAACTCCGCAGGCTGCGTCTGTGAGCCGAAGCCGGCGGAGGGGACGAACGCGGCGCGGACCGGGGCCGCCGCGGCGTCGGGCGGTGCCATCATCCGCGCCGCGGCGGACGCGGCGCAGCACGCGAACAACAGCAACAACGCCGCCACGACGCACACCCCCTAGCCGTCAGGGCGTGACGGGCTGGCACGTGGGGGCCGCCCCCTGCGTCAGGTCAACGCCTTGCGCAGCCGTTTGGGAATGGCCTCCGCGTGCCAGCGCTGCACCTCGCGGGCGATTTCGGCGGAGCGCTCCGCGCGCTCGTCGCGGGCCTGGGGCAGCAGCTTGCGCGCGGCCTTGCGCTGGCCGGGCGGGGCCTCGGCGGCGGCGCGCTCGAAGAGCTCCAGGCGCACGTCCGCGTCGTGCAGCTCGCCCAGGCCGTCCTGGAGCGGCACCAGGACCTCCAGCAGCGCGCCCACGGTGCGGCGGAAGGCGGGCTGGAAGATCTCCAGCTCGTAGCGCAGCTTCTTCAAGTCCTTGCGCAGGGCGTGCGCGGAGGCGGCGTCCGGCGCGTCCGCGTAGCGCTCCAGGCGCTTCTCCACGCGGCGCAGGCGCTGGCGCAGGTGGCTGCGCACGCGCTTGCCGGCGAAGCGGTGGGCGTCCTGCAGCGTGTCCACCTTCTTCAAGAGGCGCGGCACGGTGCGGTCCGTCCAGCGCTCCAGCTCCGCGCGCAGCTTCTTCTCCCTGGCCTTCAGGCCGGACAGGTGGGACTGGCGCAGGCCGGCCAGCGCCTTGCTCGCGTCCTTCTTGCCCTTCGCGGCGGTGTCCAGCCACTTGTCCTGGACGTGCAAATCCCTCACGCCGCCCAGCGCGTCCTGGAGGCGCTTCACGTCCGCCTCCAGCCGGGTGAGCTTGCCGGTGGCCTGGAACACCTGGAGCGCGGCGCGCAGGCGGCGGGTGGCCACGCGCATGTCGTGCACGCCGTCCTCGTCCAGTTCACCCTCCAGCTGGGCTTCGGGGTGGCGCACGTCCGCGAGCCGGCCGGCGAGGATGCGGCGGGCGGCGTCGCCCAGCGCGGTGTCGGGGCCCAGGCCCCGGATGGGAGTGGGAGGAGGCATGGCGGGTCAGTCCTCCTTCAGGGCGTACTGCTGGACCATGCGTTCGGCCGCGTCCGGGCCCTCCCAGCCGAGGATGCGCGCGTCCTTGTCCGCGAAGTGCACCACCGCGAGGAAGAAGTGCTCCAGCTCCTCGCGCTCGCGCCTGGACAGGTCCTGGTAGGAATTGAGGTGGTCCGAGCGGGTGGCGTTCACCGGGACCAGCAGCAGGCGGTCATTGCGCTCGCGCTCGCCGTTGGTCGCGCCCCGCGGCTTCTGGTCCACCTGGAGCACGCCCAGCGCCCGGCAGGGCAGCACCACGCCGGGCCAGGTGGGCACGTCCCAGTACACCAGCGCGTCCAGCGGGTCCCCGTCCGGGCCCTTCGTGCTGGGGATGAAGCCCCAGTCGAACGGGTAGCGGAAGCCGCGCGTCAGCGGCCGGGACAGCGTGAAGGCCTGGAGCTTCGGGTCGTATTTCAACTTCACCGTCGAACCGCGGGGCGACTCGACGACGACATGCAACGCATCCTGTTCGCCGCGCAGGGGCAGGCGGGTGAAGTCGGTGGCCATGGACCCTCAGGCTGGGGTCGCCCCTCCGCCTCCGGCAAGTGCCCCCGTGCCAGGAGTTTCACTCGCCAACCCTGGCTCAGTGCAGGGGCCGGCCCAGGGGCAGCTCCGGCTGACGGCGCGCCACCAGCTTGCGCGTGGCGCGGGCCGCGGCCAGCCCTCCCAGGGTGTACCAAGCCACCGTGAGCAGCGACGTGGACGGACGGGCCTGGGATGGCTTCCGGCCCAGGCCCAGCTTGGGCGGCAGCACCACCGCGCCCAGGCCGGCGAGCAGGCCCAGCGTGGCGCCGCGCAGGTAGGGCCGCCTGGGACGTCCCAGGGCCACGAGCGAGAAGAACAGCCCGTTGGACAGCAGGTCCCCCACCAGTGTCTGGCGATGCAGCTGGCGCCCCTTCGCGGGCTCGCCGCCGAAGAAGCGGACGCCCTTCTCCAGGGAGCGCATGCCCAGCACGTCCATGCGCGGCGGGTGCTTCAACACGCGCCGGGCGCTCTCGTGGACCAGCGTGAGCGCGGCGGCGCCCACGAGGCCGGGACCCAGGGCACGGAACACGATGCGGGGCGGGGCGGCAGGTTCGATCATGCCTTCCAAGCTAGGCACCGCGCGCACGGGATTCCCGTCCGCGTGCGCCTGCCCGCCCGCCCCCCTGTCCGGCGTCCCGTTCGTGCCCGCGCGTCAGGAGCTGCAGCTCACCACCAGGTGCCGGCCCCAGGTGGGCGGCGAGGCCGCGTAGGCCTCCTGTCCGGGGTGTTCGTCGAAGGGCGCGGACACCAGCGCGAGCACGCGGTCCACCTCCGCGAAGTCCCCCTCCTGTGCCCGGGCGATGGCCTGCTGCGCCACCCAGTTGCGCAGGACGTACTTCGGGTTGACGCGGTCCATGCGCGCGTGGCGTTCGGCGTCCACGCTCCCCTCCGACTCCAGCCGCGCCCGGTAGCGCCCGGCCCACCCGTCGAAGCCCTCCGGCGGCAGGAAGTGGTCGCGGAGCGCGTCGTTGCGGGCACCGGGGCTTGCGTCGAACCGGTTCAGCGCGCGGAAGAAGCGCGTGTAGTCCACGTGCGAGCCGGCCATCAGCGCGAACAGGTCCTCCAGGAGCGAGCGGTCCTCGTCGCGCGCCTCCACCAGGCCCAGCTTCTCGCGCATGCGCGTGAGGAAGTGCCGCGTGAACGTGGGCTGGAAGAGGGTCAGCGTGGCGCGCGCCTCGTCCTCGGTGATGAGCGTGAGCAGCGCCTCGCCCAGGCAGGCCAGGTTCCACAGCGCCACGCGCGGCTGCTGGTCGAACGCGTAGCGGCCCTGGTGGTCGGAGTGGTTGCAGACGAAGCCGGGGTCGAAGTCGTCCAGGAACCCATAGGGCCCGTAGTCCAGCGTGAGCCCCAGGATGGACATGTTGTCGGTGTTCATCACGCCGTGCGCGAAGCCCACCGCCTGCCAGCGCGCCACGAGCTCCGCGGTGCGCTCCACCACCTCCGCGAAGAAGCGCGCGTGGCGGCCCTCCTGGCCCGCGAGGTGCGGGAAGTGCGCGGCGATGACGTGGTCCGCGAGCGTGGCCACGTGGCCGGGCTGCTCGGTGTGGTGGAAGAACTCGAAGGTGCCGAAGCGCACGTGCGTCGGGGCCAGGCGCACCAGCATGGCGCCGGTCTCCACGTCCTCGCGGTACACCGGCGCGCGGCTGCCCAGGATGCACAGGGCCCGCGTGGTGGGGATGCCCAGCGCGTGCAGGGCCTCGGAAGCCAGGTACTCGCGCACGGTGGAGCGCAGCACCGCCCTGCCGTCACCGCCGCGCGAGAAGGGCGTGGGCCCGCCGCCCTTCAGGTGCAGGTCCCACCTGCCGCCATCCGGGCCGCGCGCCTCGCCCAGGAGCAGCGCGCGGCCGTCTCCCAGGCGCGGCACGTACACGCCGAACTGGTGCCCCGCGTACACCATGGCCAGGGGCTCCATGCCGGGCAGCGGCGTGGCCCCGCCGAACACGCGCGCGAACTCCGGGCGCGCGGCCTCCTCCGCGTCCAATCCCAGGAGCCGCAGGGCCGCCGGGTTCACGCTCACCACGTGCGCGTCCGGGAAGGGCGCGGGGGCCACCCGGGCGGCGAACCCGGGGGGCAGACGGGCGTAGGTGTTGTCGAAGACGAGCTGTTCGAGCGAGGCCATGGATGGAAACAACAGACGTCAGGGAATCTGCATGCCCCGCTGGACCGCCGGACGGCTGCCCACGCGGTGCAGGTACTGGATGATGTTGGGCAGGTTCACGAAGAGCTCCGGGAAGAACTCCCGCGCGCCCTTCAGCCACGGGTACGTGGCGATGTCCGCGATGGAGTATGTGGTGGCCAGGTAGTCCCGCGACGACACCTGCTGCTCCACCACGCCCAGGATGCGCTTCGCCTCCGTCTGGAAACGGTCGATGGCGTAGGGGACCTTCGTGTTGGCGAAGCGCCCGAAGTGGTTGAGCTGCCCGAGCATGGGGCCCAGGCCGCTCATCTGGAACATCAGCCACTGCGTCACCTCCGCCTTGCCGCGCGGATCCGTGGGCATCAGCCGGCCCGTCTTCTCCGCCAGGTACAGCAGGATGGCGCCGGACTCGAAGAGGGTCAGCGGGCCCCCCTGCGCGTCGTGGTCCACGATGGCCGGAATCTTGTTGTTGGGGTTGATGGCCAGGTACTCGGGCTTGAACTGCTCGCCCTTCATGATGTCCACCGAGTGCGTCTTGTAGGGGAGGCCCAGCTCCTCCAGGGCGATGGACACCTTGCGGCCGTTGGGGGTCTTGAACGTGTACAGGTCGATCATGCCGTCACTCCCGTGAGCTCCTCGCTCACCTGCCAGAGCCGCTCCGCGAGCGCGTCGTTCCGGGCGGCGGACGACGGCTTCGCCTTGCGGCATTTGATGAAGTACTCGCCGCTGACGCCCGCCACCTCCGGCGACGACGCCAGGTAGATGGACGTCCGCGCGCCCTTCTCCGGGGAGAGCATGAAGGGCCCGGCCAGCTTGACGAGGTGCTTGAAGATGCCCTGGCTGTTGTGCCCGAAGCCGGTGGCCACCACGCCGGGGTGCAGCGCGTTCGCCGTGACCTGGGTGCCGGCCAGCCGCTTCGTCAGCCCGCGGGAGAAGAGGATGTTGCTGAGCTTGGCGTTGCCGTAGACGCGGATGCCGTCGTAGCGGCGCCGCTCCGTCTGCGGGTCGTCCAGGAAGTCCGGATACGCCAGCCGGTGCCCTTCCGAGGACACGTTGATGATGCGCGCCGGTCCGCTCGCCACCAGCAGGTCGCGCAGCAGGTGGGTGAGGAGGAAGTGGGACAGGTGGTTCGTGGCGAACGTGGCCTCGTAGCCGTCCACCGTCACCTGGCGCCGGTCGATGATGAGCCCCGCGTTGTTGAGGAGCACGTCCAGCCGCGAGTGCCGGGCGCGGAACGCCTTCGCCAGGTCGCGCACGGACTGGAGCGAGGACAGGTCCGCGAGCAGCGACTCCACCTGGGCTCCGGGGGCGGCCTCGCGCACCGCGGCGACCGTGGCCGCCGTGCGGGCCTCATCCCTGCCGGAGAGAACCAGCGTGGCCCCCCGCCGCGCCAGCGCCTTCGCGGTCTCCTGCCCAATGCCACCGGTGGCCCCGGTGATGAGGCACACCTTGCCGTCGAGACGGTCTTCGGGAAGCCCTGCCGCCATGGGACGCGTCCTCCTGGAATCCGGGGACGCGTTCTATACGCTCCCCGCCCTCCCCGCGCAGGAGAACCCGCCAGGGAGGTGGGGCCGGATGTCAGGTGGTGGCCTGGCTGATGTCCTCGGCCTGACGGCCCCGGCGGCCGCCGCCCTTGGGGGGCATGGAGACCCCCGCGCGCGCGTCGCCGTTGAGGTGGCTCTCCAGGAACCAGAGGTCCTCCTCGGTCTCGCCCAGGGTCTGGGTGAGGAGGTCCGCGGTGACGGGGTCGTTCACGTCATCCGACTTGGTGATGCCGTCGCGGACGCTGGCGGCGTAGCGGCCCACGCGCTCCACCAGCGCGCGGATGTGGGCCTCGCCGTCCACGGCCTGCAGGTCGTATTCGGGCAGTTGGCTGTTGTTGGTGGCCAGGCGGATGGTGCCCTGGGCGTAGCCGCCCAGCGCGCCCGCACGCTCGGCGTACGAGTCCGCGTGCTTGCGCGCGTGCTTGGCCACTTCGTCGAAGAGCAGGTGGCGGCTGTAGAAGTGCGTGCCCCGGATGTTCCAGTGGGCCTGCTTCACCTGCCAGTGCAGGTCGATGGCGTTGGCGAGCAGCGTGTTGAGCATGTCGATGAGCTCTTCGCGCGCGTCCTGGGGAAGGTTCACGTGGCTGGTCGTGTACATGGTCCTGATCCCTCGCTGGGTGGTTTGCGCGCGGCAGGCCGTCGGCATGACGTCTCGGCGCTTCCCACAGGGTGGGGATGGGACGGGCCCCTGGCCATGGTGCGGCATGCGTCGCTTGGCCGCCCGGCTGGCCCGGAGGGCGGGCGGCCGGGCGTCCTTGATGATCAGCCCGCGCCGGGGGCGGTCAGTCGGGCGGCGACCTCCGTGGCGGCACGCTCGCCGGACTCCACCGCGCCGTCCAGGTAGCCACGGCCCTCGATGGCCGTCTCGGTGCCCGCCCAGTGCACGCGGCCGAACGGGGCCCGCAGCGCGTCGCCCATGGCGGTGAGGGTGCCGGGGCGGGGCAGGCCCACGTAGCAGCCGGCGCTGAACGCCTCCTGCTTCCAGTCCAGCGCGGCGATGGCCAAGGGTGACAGGGCCTGGGGGCCGAAGAAGCGCGCGAAGTCCGCGAGCGCCGCACGGTGGAGGTCTTCCGCGGGGCGGCCGGTCCACGCGCGGGCCGTGTCGCCCAGGAAGAAGCCCACGAGCGCGGGGTGGTGGCCCTGGGGGCCGCAGTCATCGAAGCACAGGCGCACCGGGCCCACGTCGCTGACGGCCTCGCCGGACAGGCCCGCTTCGCGCCAGAAGGGCGTGGCGTAGGTGGCCACGACCTTGATGACGCTGCCCATGGGGATGTCCGCGTGCGCGCGGCGGCGGCCCGGCGGCAGGTCCGCGCCAAAGTCGATGCGCGCCGCGAGCGCGGGCGGCGTGGCCACCACCGCGTATCTCGCGCGGAAGGTCCGGCCGTCCTCCGTGGTGGCGGTGACGCCGCGAGCGTCCTGGAGCACGGCCTTCACGGGCGCGGAGAGGACGACGCGGTCCTCGGGCAACGCCTCCGCCAGCCTCTGTGAAAGCGATTGCGCTCCGCCCACGAAGCGCTCCGCCTGCGCGCCGCCCTCGATTTCGGTGAGCGGCATGAGGCCGCCGTTGGAGTGCACGTAGGAGAGGAAGCTCAGGAAGGACAGCTCGGAGGGCTCCGCCGCGAACACCGCGCGGGTGGCGATGTCCAGCGCGGCGCGGGCGCCCCAGGTGGGCACGTGGCGCTGCTTCCACTCCTCCACGGTGAGGGCGTCCCACTCGGCGGCCTTCGGCGCGGCGGCGGGCTGTTCGCGAGGGACGCGCTTCGCCAGCCCATCCAGCTTCCAGACGATGCGCTGCAAATCCAGCAGCGACAGGAGGGGCAGGGACGGGACCTTGCCCTGGTACGTGCGGCGCTCGCCGCGCACCTCCAGCACCTTGGTGCCCTGGTGGTGCTGGGGGAAGCGCTGGAGGCCCAGGCCATCCGCGAGCTTGAGCACGTGGCGCTGCCGGGGGCCCACCCACTGGCCGCCCAGGTCCACGAGCCCGCCGCCCAGCTCGCGGGTGAGGGTGCGGCCCCCCACGCGGTCGCGCGCCTCCAGCACGGCGACGGTGGCGCCGGTGCGAGCGATGTCCCGGGCCGCGGTGAGTCCCGCGACGCCCGCGCCGATGACGACCACGTCCGCGCTTTCACCCATGGTGTGGCGGACTCTACGCCGGAGGCGGCGGGTGGCTAGGATGCGCGCGGGACGTCAGCAGGGAAGGGTGGAGGACCGGATGTTCGCGTTGGAGATGGTGGAGAAGGTGCGGCAGGTGTCGCCGGGCGCGGCGAACGCGCTGACGACGTTGGCGGTGAAGAACATCGTCCCGCTGGCGAAGGCCATGGGCTACCGCGTGGACGAGGTGACGGACGCGCGCGTGAAGGCCACGGTGCCGCTGGACCGCAAGACGAAGAACCACGTGGGCAGCGTGTACCTGGGCGCCCAGGTGACGGTGATGGAGCTGACGATGGGCGTGATGCTCTTCCGCCGCTTCCCGCCCAGCCAGTACAAGATGCTGGTCAACCGCATGGAGGTCGCCTTCCACGCGAAGGCGAAGACGGCGGTGAGCGCGGTGTGCGAGCCTGGAGAGGAGCTGCTCCAGAAGCTCGCGTCGGAGCTGCGCGCGACGGGCGACAAGGCGGAGGCGTGGATCCCCGTGCGCCTGCTGGGCACGGACGGCCAGTGCGTCGCCGAGTCGCGCTTCCTGGCCGTCTTCAAGCGCGGGTAGCTACTTCGCCGGTTCCTCTTCCATCAGGAAGTCGCCAATGGTCTTCCACATCGCCTCGAACTGGGGGCGGCGGAAGCCGGAGCCGGAGATGAGCCAGTCCACGTGCGGGGGCTGGTGCGCCGGCTGGTCGAAGTGGCCAATGGCATCCAGGTGGTCCGCGCGCACCGCCGTCAGCACGCGGCCGTACACCTGCGAGCGCGTGGGCACGATGCCGTCGCACGCGGTGGGGCCGGGCATGGCGCCGTAGGCCTGCACCAGCGCCGCCGTCTGCGCGGGCGTGTGCAGGGGAAGCTGCGTGAGCGGCATCCGCTGCGTCTGGCCGTACACGAACGCGTAGATGGTGTGCGTGAGCTGCGCGTAAGGGTCCAGGCCCGCGGCCAGGCGCGTGCGCAGGGACGGCGGCCGGGCCTGCGTCACCACGGAGCCGTAGCGCACGCCGGGCCGGTCATGCGTGCCGCCGTTGAACAGGTCGATGCCCTCCGGCGTGAGCTGGGGGATGAGCGACGTGTCGCGGCCCACGTCCCACAGGAACTTCGTCACCGCGTCGCGCCGCTCGCTGGAGAAGTCCCCCAAGAGCTGGTCGAAGAGCTGATCCAGCAGCGTGGCCTTCCACCCCAGCTGATCATCCGCGCGCGACATCAGGTGGCCGAAGCGGAACACCACGCTCAGGGGCAGCCGGCCGAACCTCAGCACGTACATGGTGAACAGCGACAGCAGCTTCAGGAGTTGCTGGCCGAAGAGGCCCAGGAAGAACGTGGCCAGCGGCGTGCCCGCGTGGGGCGCGGACAGCGTCACCACGGAGCGCACGCGGCGCGCGAAGGGCTCCAGCTCCAGCGCGTCCGACACCTGCGCGCCGGGGGAGACGAACAGGCGGGCGTCCAGGCCGCCGGTGGAGTGGCCCACCAGGTGGATGGGGCCGTCGTCCCCGGAGGCCGTCTCGCTCACGGCCTTGAGCAGGTCCGCGGTGCGCTGGCGGATGGAGGCCGTGGGGTGCGAGACGATCGTCACCACCTCCGCGTCGACTCCCCGGCGGGCGAGGTCCTGCTTCAGGAACTCGTACGCGTGGCCGAAGTAGAGGAGCTCGCCCAGGTTGGTGAAGCCGAAGAATCCAGGGACGAGGTAGACGTGGTGCTTCACGGACATGGGTCGCCCAGCATACCCCACGCTCCCGGGATGGGCTTGGAATACCCGGCGGCCCACGGGGTTGACGCGCGCCCGGCCGCGTTGACAGAACCGGCCGTCCGTTTCCCCTACCCACGAAGGAAGACTCTGCGTGTACCGCACACTGCTCGCGCTTGGCCTGCTGTCGTCCCTCCCCGCCGCGGCGGAAGAGGGCATGTGGACCTACGACGCCTTTCCCGCCGCCCAGGTGAAGAAGGCCTACGGCTTCGAGCCGACCCAGGCGTGGCTGGACAAGGTGCGCCTAGGCTCCGTGCGGCTCGCGGGCGGCTGCTCCGCCAGCTTCGTGTCGCCGGACGGCCTGGTGATGACGAACCACCACTGCGTGCGCAGCTGCATCGAAGAGCTGACGACCGCGAAGGACGACCTCTTGGCGAAGGGCTTCCAGGCGAAGTCAGCGAAGGAGGAGCGCCGCTGTCCCAAGATTGAAGCCAACCAACTGGTGGAGATGACGGACGTCACCGAGCGGATGAACACGGCGACGAAGGGCCTGACCGGCGCGGCCTTCAACACCGCGCTCAAGAAGGAGATGGCCGCGGTGGAGGCCGCGTGCACCACCGGCGCGGACGTGCGGTGCGACGTGGTGACGCTCTACAACGGCGGCAGGTACCAGCTCTACAAGTACCGCCGCTTCCAGGACGTGCGGCTCGTGTTCGCGCCGGAGTTCTCCATGGCGGCGTTCGGCGGGGACGCGGACAACTTCAACTTCCCGCGCTACGGCTACGACGTGTCCTTCGTGCGCGTGTGGCAGGACGACGCGCCGGCCAAGAGCCCGGACTACCTGCCGTGGGCGAAGGAGGGCGCGAAGGAGGGAGACCTCGTCTTCGTCTCCGGCCACCCGGGCGGCACGGAGCGCAAGAGCACGGTGGCGGAGCTGGAGTTCCAGCGCGACGTGGCGCTGCCCCAGACGCTGCTCCAGTTGTCGGAGATGCGCGGCGCGCTGCGCGAGTTCACCAGCGCGTCGCCGGAGCGCTTCCGCGTGGCGCGCTCCAGCCTGCGCGGCGTGGAGAACGGGCTGAAGGCGCTGAAGGGCCGGCAGGAGACGCTGGCGGATCCGGCGGTCCTCGCGCGCAAGCGGCAGGAGGAGGCGGAGCTGAGGAAGCGCATCGACGCGAACCCCCAGGCCAAGGCGCTGACGCAGGGCATGTGGGAGGAGACGGCGCAGGCGCTGGACGTGTGGCGCAAGTCGATGAACGACTACCGGATGAAGGGCGCGGGGGACGCGTTCCGCTCCGACCTGTTCTCCTACGCGCAGGCGCTGGTGCGCGCGGCGGATGAACTGCCGAAGGCCAACGCGGAGCGCCTGCGCGAGTACACCGACGGCCAGCTGCCGGCGCTCAGGCAGCGGCTCCTGCGCGAAGCGCCCATCCCGGCGGAGCTGGAGACGCTGACGCTGACGTTCGGCTTCAACAAGCTGCGCGAGACGCTGGGCGCGGATGATCCGTTCGTGCGGCTGGTGCTGGCGAAGGAGGCCCCGGCGGACCTGGCGAAGGCGCTGGTGAAGGGCTCGAAGCTGGGCGACGTGAAGGTGCGCAAGGCGCTGCTGGAGGGCGGCAAGGCGGCGGTGGACGCGTCGAAGGACCCGATGATCGTCCTGGCGCGCAGGGTGGACGCGGAGACGCGCGCGTCGCGCAAGCGCTACGAGGACACGGTGGAGGCGGTGCTCAAGCGCAACGGCGAGCGGCTGGCGAAGGCGTACCTGCTGGTGAACGGCACGGCGGGCGCTCCGGACGCGACGTTCACGCTGCGGCTCAACTACGGGCAGGTGAAGGGCTGGGATGACAACGGCAAGGCCGTGCCCGCGCTGACCACGTTCGGCGGTGCCTACGGGCGCGACACGGGCAAGGAGCCCTTCAAGCTGCCGGCGCCGTGGGTGAAGGCGAAGGGGAAGGTGCCGGACGTGACGCCGCTGGACATGGCGACGACCAACGACATCATCGGCGGCAACTCCGGCTCGCCGGTGGTGAACCGGGACGGGCAGGTGGTGGGGCTCATCTTCGACGGCAACCTGCCGTCGCTGGGAGGCCGCTACCTCTACGTGCCGGAGACGAACCGCGCGGTGGCGGTGCACGGCGACGGCATCATGGCCGCGCTGGAGCACGTCTACGGTGCCACCCGCGTGGTCAACGAGCTGAAGGGCGCGCAGGCGGCGTCCGCGGCTCCGGCCCGCTGAGGACGTCGACGCGGTCCTGAACCTGTCCGACCGTCGGACAGGTTCGGGGCGGCTCATCGTCCGGGGGGCTTCCGGAGCCGGGCCTTCTCGGCGCGCTCCAACAGGCCTTCGGCCTCCAGCGCGGCGCGCACGGCCGGGATGGAGCCACGGTGTTCCTTGAAGCGCTGGAGGAACAGCCGCACCCAGTGCGCCGGCGGTTCCTGCTGTCCCCAGGTGCGGACGGCGTTGCCCCAGGGATGCCGCGTCAGGGTGTCCAGGAAGGGGAGCACGTCATGCAGGCCCATGAGCGGCCGGTGCGGCGGAAGTCCCTTCCTGGTCCCGGCGCCCGGGTTGCGCGGCGCGGATGCGGCGGTGTGGCGTTCGCGCAGGAAGCGGTTGAAGGTGCGGTGGCCGTCGGGCTTCTGGAGGAGCGCGCGCAGCAGCTGCGCCTGCTCACCCTGGTCCAACAGGGCCCCTTTGCGCAGCGCCTGCCTGTGCAGCCAGTAGCGGTTGCGCCACGCCTTCTCGACGGGGTCCTCGAACGCGCGCGTGTGCTTCACGTGGCCCAGTGCATGCTCTCCGATGACGCCCCGGGGCAGCAGGCTGCGCACGTGGCTCAGGCGATCCTCGCGGCGCATTTCGCGCGTGCGCGCGGTGGCCCAGCGGATGAACGGCATCACCTTGTCGCCGTCGCGCCGCCAGCGCACCTCCATGCTGATCTCCTTGCGCTCCCACGGCGCCAGGGAGGGCAGGTCATCCTCCACGTCCCCAGCCTTCATCCACACCGCCAGCTCCTGGCGGGCCTCCTGGCGGGCCGCGCGGTGGATGCGCGCCTTCGCGAAGCGCGCTGCCTCCCGGTGCTTCGACGGCAGCAGCGAGCGCGCCATCTGCCGGACCTTCTCGTCTGAGTGGATCATCGCCCGTGGACCTTTCGTGGCCGGCGCGGACGTGGCGCCCACCCATCACCTGACTCGCATCGGACGCACTCCCACCGCGACGCGTCGGGTGCAGGACAACGGGGGTCCAGAACCTCCCGGGTGCTTGGTGCGTCGCGTCAGGAAGTCGCTACCGTGGGGATGCGGACCTGGATCCGCCTCTGTCTTCGCACGGTTGCGTTCCCCGGAACGTCTTCCGTCCGGGCGCCTTCCCGGGGTGGTTGGGAGCCGGCGCCCGACGTGCGGTAGCATCTCGGGTGTCTCACGCCGGGGGGAGGGAGGATGCACGATGGTGGTGGAGGCCCCGGAGCCCCGGACGATGTCGGCCATCATGTTCACGGACATGGAGGCCCCCGCAGGTCAACGCTGGCGAGATGAGTCGCTACAACAAGCGCTGCACGAGGAGCACGGCCAACTGGTGCGCGGACTGCTCGCACGCCACGGTGGCCGCGAGGTGAAGCGGATGGAGGAGGGCGGCTTCCTCCTGGAGTTCGAGTCGGGCCCGCCCGCGGTGGCCTTCGCGCTGGAGTGGCGCGACGCCGTGGATGCCCGCAACCGCGCCGTGCCCACCGAGCGCCGGATGTCCGTCCGCGCGGGCGCGCACCTGGGCATGGTGGTGCACCGCGACGGCGACGTGTTCGGGGAAGGCGTCAACCTGGCGGCCCGCATCGAGTCCCTGGCGCGTCCGGGCACCGTCTACGTCAGCGAGACGGTGGCCGCGCAACTGGAGGGACGGCTGAAGGCGCCTCCCGTGAAGCTGGGCCGCAACGAATTGAAGAACATCCGGCTGCCGGTGGCGGTGTTCCGCATCGACTCGCCGGCGGAGGGCCGCGGCGAGCGGGCGCTCCTGTCGCGCGTGCGTTCACTGCTGGGCCGTAAGCGCGAGCGCGCGGACGGTTGAAGCTGACGGCCGGACGCGCGGCGGTATGGTGCCGCGCCATGTCCGAGCTCACCCTGGTCGTTGGTTCCAAGAACTACTCCTCGTGGTCGCTGCGCCCCTACCTGGCCCTGGCCCACACCGGCCAGCCGTTCCGGGAGGTGCTGGTGCCGCTGGACACGCCGGAGACGGCGGCGCTCATCGCCATGCATTCGCCCAGCGGCCGGGTGCCGGTGCTCAAGCACGGCGACACGGTGGTGTGGGATTCGCTGTCCATCTGCGAGTACCTGGCCGAGGCCTTCCCGGAAGCGAAGCTGTGGCCGGAGGACCGCGCGATGCGCGCGATGGCGCGCTCGGTGACGTCGGAGATGCACTCGGGCTTCACGGCGCTGCGCACGAACCTCCCCATGGACCTCACCGCGCGCAAGACGGTGCCGGGCGTGGACGCGCCGGGCGTGCACGCGGACATCGCGCGCATCCAGGCGCTGTGGGCGGGCTGCCGCGAGCGCTACGGCAAGGGCGGGCCCTTCCTCTTCGGCGCCTTCTCCATCGCGGACGCGTTCTTCGCGCCCGTCATCACCCGCTTCGTCACCTACGGCGTCCCGTTCCGTCCGGAGAACGCCGCGTACCGCGACGCGGTGCTGGGCCTGCCCGCGATGCTCAAGTGGACGGAGGCCGCCCAGGGCGAGCCGCCGCTCCAGCGTTACCGGTAGGAGCGTTACGGAGCGCGGAGGTCCTGGAGGCGCTTGTGCATCGTCCGCCGCAGGAAGTCCGTGCGGCGCGCGTCGAAGCCAATCTCCTCCAGGCGCTCCAGCCAGGGCTCCGCGCTGACGCACAGCTTGTCGAGCAGGGTGCTGACGGCCTTCGCGTTCACGCCGTAGCGCTCGCCAAAAGCGATGAAGTGCGCGCGCCGGAAGTTGTCGTCGCGCCCCTCGAACTTCAGGGCCATGCGGTGATCGCCGTAGGGCAGGGTGGTCAGCAGGTCATAGGCGGGTGACAAACGGAAACCGCCTCCGGGCCCCTCCGCCAGGATGCTCACGTTCTTGGCGTGCAGGTCCCCATTCCCGATGAGGTAGCTGAACGCGAGCAGGTGGAGGAAGCGCGCAAGCTCGGGGACGGGCGCGGCGCAGTTCTCGCGAAGGCCCTCGGCGATGGCTGCGCAGGTGAGCCGGTACTTGTCGCTGGTATAGCGATTGAGGAACTGACAGGCATCCTCCTGGTGGATGCGGCGCAGGCGCTTCTCCGCCTTTTCCCAACGGCGATCAAAGCGCTCGACGAGCAGCCCGTCGTTCCCATCGCGGTCATGGATGAGCCGCGTGGTGGCGACGCGCAAGCCGCACTGCTTCGCCATGCCCATGAAGAAGTGCTCGTTGCGCACGAGCTCGGGCTTGTCCCTCGGGTTGAGCTTCAGGATGTAGTCACGCTGCCCCGACGAAGACACCGGGAACGAGATGGTGGAGGCGGAGAGCTTCTCCTGGACGCCTGGAATCGTTGGCTCGGTGTTCTCCGTCCCCAGCCGCGGGAGGCTCTGGGCGAAGAGGTCCGTGAAGAGAACGGACTCGGGCTTCCATTTCGCTCCGCGAGGGCTGGGGCGCGGGAGGGGCTGTCCCTGGGGAACGACGGAGAGGTCCCCCACGGTATCGGCCCCCGCCGCCACCAGCAGGCTGAGCAGGTCGTCTTCCGACGTCTTGACGTTCTGGAGGAGGGCCCGCAGGCGCAGTCCTTCAGGAAGGAGTCCCGCGAAGTAGGTGTGGAGGTTGGCGCCCAGGGTCTCGGTGCGGCGTCTCGAGTAGGGCAGGTGGACCGCGATGCCGCCAGGCCTTGCAGCGTGTTGCTCGAAGAAGTCCGCCGCGTACTCGAAGATGGAGCCGTGAGCGGTCCGGGTGATGGAGCCGACATGGGTGGACTCGCGCCACACCTCCGCGACCTCGATGTCGGTCGGGCGGATCATGACGCCGGCTCGCTCACCCGGAGGCGGTGCTGGCCCGGCTCGAGCGTCAGCTGGAGTCCCAGGACGTGGAGGACGTCCAGGAGCTTGTCCAGGCGCAGCGTGGCCTTCTTCCCGCTCTCCACGTCGTAGATGAAGACAGGTCCGCATCCCGCCAGGACGCTGACCTCTTGCTGGGTCAATCCAAGCTTCGTGCGTCGCGCCCTGACGGCTTCCGCGAGGGGGCGGAGCCAGGAGGTTTCCGGTCGAGCCATGTGCCGTGGACTCCCAGGATCCATTCGTTCGAATGGATTTCAGCCCGGAATGTATCGGCAAGAGAGGCCGTCACGTCAATATCCATCCGGACGGATGGATTCGGGACCCATCCGCGTCGGGACTCACAGCCCCAGCGACTTCAGCTGCGCGTCGAACGTGGGCGCGTCCGTGAAGACGAACCCGCGCAGCCCCAGCGCGCGGGCCGCGTCCACGAACTCCGGCAGGTCGTCGAAGAAGACGGCCTCGTCCGGCGCGCAGCCCGCCTTCTGGAGCGCGAGCTGGTAGATGGCCGGCTCCGGCTTCACGTGCCCCACCTCGCAGCTCATCACCAGCGCGTCGAAGCGCTGGAGCACGGGCAACAACGGCTTCAGGTAGGCCACGTGCAGCGCGTTGGTGTTGGACACCAGCACCCGCTTCACGCGGCCCGCCAGCCCCTCCACGCGGGGCAGCACCGCGTCGTGGACCTGGAAGTGGCTGCTCCAGAGGGGCGCGAACTCCTGCATGGGCAGGTCCACACCCAGCGCGCCGCAGACGTCCTGGCGGATGCCCTCCGCGTCCAGCAGGCCCCGGTTCGCCGCCGTCCAGCCCGCGCCGGTGAGCCTTCTGGCGGCCTCCTGCGGCTCCAGCCCCGCCCGCGCCGCGAGCCGCGCGAAGAGCAGCGCGTTGTCGTGGAACACCAGCACGTTGCCCAGGTCCAGCAACACGGCCTTCACGGCGGGGACGGCGGACACGATGGCTCCTGTTTCAGATGCGGTAGGCGCGCGCGACGCCTTCCATCTGGCTGGCGACGTCCTGCAGCCGCTTCGCCGCGCCGGTGGTGGACTTCAGGCTGGCCTGCGTCTCCGTCATCATGGAGGACAGGTCCGTGACCGCGCTGAAGATCTGCGCGATGCCCGCGTTCTGCTGGTTCACCGCCCCGGCGATCTGCCGCGCCGCCGCGGCGTTGTCCTGGACGATGGTGGCCAGCTCCTTCAGGTGCTCGCCGCTGGTGCGCACCTGCTCCAGGCCCTCCGCGACGCTGGAGTGGCTCTGCTCCGTCATCTTCGCCGTGGAGATGATGGCGTGGCCCAGGTCCCCCAGGATGTCGCGCACCTTCTCCGTGGCCTGGATGGACTGGTCCGCCAGGTTGCGGATTTCACGCGCCACCACGCTGAAGCCCTTGCCGTGCTCGCCCGAACGCACGGCTTCGATGGCCGCGTTGAGCGCGAGCATGTTGGACTGGTCCGCCAGGTCCTTCACCGTCTGGGTGATGCCGCCAATCTGCTGCGTGCGCTCGTTGAGCTGCACGATGCGCATGGCCATCTCCCCGGACTGCTCGTGCAGCCCCTGGAAGCCGTCCAGGCTGTCGCGGATGGCGACCTCGCCCGCGCGGCCCACCTCCTCCGCGCGCGACGCCACGCCCAGCACCGTCTCCGCCTTCTCCGCGGCCAGGAGCGACGTCTGCTTGATCTCCTGCGCCGTCACCTGCGTCTCCTGGAGCGCGGCGGCCTGGCGGGCCACGTTGCGCTCCTGGACCTCCGAGGCGAGGTTCAGCTCCGCCACGGTCTCGCTGAGGACGTGCGTGCCCTCCTGGAGGCTGGTGGCCGTCTCGCGCAGGTTCTTCATCATCTGCGCGAAGGCCTGGGTGAGCTCGCCCACCTCGTCCCGCCCCGCCTTCACCTCCATCTCCTGCGTGAGGTCGCCCTCCTTCACCACGCGGCGGACCACCTCACCCAGCGCGCGCAGCGGCCGGGTGATGCCGCGCGCCAGCACCCACGAGCCCAGCCCCACCGCCGCCACGAAGATGGCGGCCAGCCCCAGCACCAGCCGGCGCATCCCGTTGAGGGGCGCGTAGGCCTCCGCGGGGTCCACCTGGGCGATGAACCTCCACCCGTCCCCCACGTCGCGCACCTCCGAGCCGTTCACCGCGGTCACCGCCACGCGGCCCGTGTCGTCGTGCTCTCCCGGGCGCGTGTCGAACAGCGTCCGGCCGTCCGCGCCCTGGATCTCCACCGAGAAGCTGGCGTGGCCGCGCAACTGGGCGCGGGCGAGCGCGGGCTTCACCAGCTCCCCCACCTGGCCCCAGTCGAACGCGGCGAGCAGCACGCCCAGCCGCTGGCCGCGCTCGTCCATCACCGGCACCGCCAGCGGCAGCACATGCACGCTGTAGATGGGGTCCTCCGCCTCCACGCCCTCGGCGGTGGTGGCGCCGGCCTGCGCCTTCTGGAACCACGGCGCCTTGCGCACCGCCTCCGCGCTCCCGGCGTACGCCTCGCGCAGCGCAGGCGTGCTGGCGGACACCGCCGCGCCGTCGTCGCTGAAGAGCACGATGCCGTTGAGGGTGAGGTAGCGCCGCTGCAGCAGCGACAGCATCGCGTCGCTCGCGGCGGGGTCCTTCGTGCGCAGCGCCTGGCGCAGGACGGGGTCCTCCGCCCAGCTGTGGGCGCTCGCCTCGCGCTCCGCCAGGGTGGACTCCAGCAGGTCCTTGAACCCCTCCGCCTCCATGCGCAGGGAGGTGTGGATCTGCGCCTCCGTCTGCTGGCGCATCAGCTTGTCCTGCAAGCCGGTCAGTGCCAGCAGCGGCACGCACGACACCAGGGTCATGTACAGCAGCAGCCGCCCACGCAGCGTCAGGGACGGCAGTTTGAAAGAAGGCATGGCACGCCGGCGCGAAGAGAAGGACCCGGATTCCTATACCAGAACCCGGGCCCTGAACCCCCTGGCCGGCTGGCCGCCTAGAGCACCGGCACCCGGTCAGGCAGGTCCCGAGCGGGCAGGTTGGAGTAATCCGCGTCCAGGTCCAGCCGCACCCGCTGCTTCACGCGCGTGCTCAGGAGCCCCCGGAGCATGCCCAGGAACCCTGGCGGCGCCGCGATGACCACCTGGTCGAACGCGTGCGTGTCCACGCCCCGGTCCAGGCGGGCGGACAGCTCCCGCGCGAAGCGCTCGTGCTCCAGCTCCCGTCGGCCGTTGGGCTCGTTCTCCGGCACCGGGCGGTGCAGCGTGCCCGCGTTGGGATTGTCCGCCTGGTTGAACAGGTCGACGGGCTTGGCTCGGCTCTCGTCATGTTGGAACTGCTCGATGAGGTCCCACTTCTCCGCCTTCGCATCCGTGGCGAAGAGCCGGGCGCGACTCGCGTTGGCCACCAGGATCCAGAGCCTCTTGTCCGCCATCTTCACGCCTCCTTGTCCCTTGAGGGATGCGGACCCCCACCGGCCCCGGCAAGCTTCCCGCACCGAGCCGACTCCCCGCCGCGCGGTGGCCAGGCGGCCTGTCCGCCGCCCCCTTCGCGGGAGCGGGAACACGAACGGAAACACTCTGAGTGCCCCCCGGTGCCTGACGACCTCCGCCCACGTTGACCCGCCGCATCCAAGCGGCGACCATCGTGCGCCGGGGGATTTGGACGGGAGTGGGTTGTATGGAGAAGTATTTCAATGTCCGTGGACTGAAGGTGCGCGTTCGCCGTACATGCCACCTGTCCATCCGGTACACGGCGGGTGAATCGTCACGTGCCGAAAGTTTTTCCGTCTCTCGCGCGATAGATGCCCTCCCGTGGGTTGCAGGGTCGCCCGGTCATGGAAACCTGATCCTCCCATGGGCACCGACGACCTCCTCGCTCACACAGTCCTGTCCGAATCGGGTGACGCCGTGACCGACGGTGGCGGGGCGCCAGTCATGATGTCTCCGGCCGGACAGGAGGCGCAGGAAGGCGCGGTGCTGGGCAACTACCAGCTGGAGAAGCTCCTGGGCGAAGGGTCCATGGGCCGCGTCTTCCAGGCGCGGCACGTGCGGCTGGGGCGCCAGGTGGCGCTCAAGGTGCTCAAGCCGGAGCACGCGCGGGACAGCTCGTTCGTGCAGCGCTTCTTCCAGGAGGCGCGCACCGTCAATCAGATCAACCACGAGCACATCGTGGAGGTCTTCGACTTCGTGGACGAGTCGCCCGACGGGCACGTCTACTGCGTGATGGAGCTGTTGCGCGGGCAGAGCCTGGCGGCGCTCCTGAAGGAGGAGGGGCTGACGCTGGAGCGCGTGCAGCGCATGGGCGTGCAGGTGTGCGCGGCGCTGGGCGCGGCCCACCAGGTGGGCGTGGTGCACCGGGACATCAAGCCGGACAACCTCTTCATCACGCAGCGCTCCGGGCAGCAGGACTTCGTGAAGGTGTTGGACTTCGGCGTGGCGAAGCTCATCACCACGCAGACGGGCGTGAGCCTCACCGGCACGCTGGACGGGACCATCATCGGCACGCCGGCGTACATGGCGCCGGAGCAGGCCGCGGGGCTGCCGGTGGACGCGCGCGCGGACATCTACGCGGTGGGCAACATCCTCTACGAGATGCTCTCCGGCCACCCGCCGTTCCAGGCGTCGGCCTTCGGGCAGCTGGTGGTGCAGATCATCACCCAGCCGCCGCCGGCCCTGCCGTCGCATCTGCCCTCGGGCGAGCGCGTGCCGCAGGAGCTGGCGCAGCTGGTGATGCGCTGCCTGGCGAAGGAACCGGAAGCGCGGCCGCAGCAGCTGGCGGAGGTCACCACGGCGCTGCTCCTGATGCCCACCGCGCCGGACCCGGAGCCGCGTACGGAGCCGCTGGTGGAGGAGGCGGAGCGGCCCACCCTGCGCATGCGGGTGCCGGGTCTGCTGCGCTCCCGGCGGCTCCAGGTGTCCGTGGGGCTGGCGGCGCTCGCGCTGGTGTCCGGCATCACCACGTGGACGGGGCTGCACTCGATGCGCGCCTCCCATGCGGAGCAGGCCGCGGCGGCGGTGGCGTCCAGCCCGGATGCGGCCGCGCGAGGGACGGCGGTCGCGGGCGCGGCGGATCCGGTGACGCTCACGGTGCATTCGTCGCCGCCAGGCGCGAAGGTGGTGCGCGTGGACACCGGCGAGGAGCTGGGCGTCACGCCGCTGACGAAGGCGCTGAGCCGGCAGGCCGTGCCGCCACAGTTGCGTGTGGAACTCGCGGGCTACGTTCCGCTGGAGCGGGCGGTGGATTTGAAGCAGGGTGCCGCCGCCGCGGAGTTGTCCGTGCCGCTCGTGAAGGCGAGCGCGGGACCGCGTCGTGCCCCCGCGCGTGCGCCGGGCCGCAAGGGAGGAAGCAGGGATGCGGTCATTGATCCGTTCGCGTCGCAGTGAGCCCCGGGCCCTGAGCCTGGCGCTCGCGCTCGCGCTGGGGACGCCGTTCCCGGCGGTGGCGGCGGAGGATGCGACGGCCACCGCTGCGGACGACCAGGCGCGGGAGAAGTTCTCCGAGGGCAACCTGGCGTACGACCTGGGCGAGTTCGACCGGGCGCTCAAGGCCTTCAGCGAGGCGTACCGCCTCAAGCCGTTGCCCGCGTTCCTCTTCAACATCGCGCAGTGCCACCGGCAGCTGAACAACCCGTCGCGCGCGGCCTTCTTCTACCGGCGCTACCTGTCGCTGTCGCAGGGGGAGCCGGCCAACGCGGACGTGGTGCGCGAGCTCATCGCGGAGATGGACACGAAGGCGCGCGTCCAGGAGGAGCAGCGCCGGGAGCGCGAGCGCTTCGCCCGGGACCGCGAGCTGCAGAAGGCGCGCGAGCAGGCCGCGCTGGCGGAGGCGAGGGCCAACGAGGCGAGGCTCGCCGCGAACCCGTCCGCCGCGCCGGAGAAGGACGGGGCCTCCCAGGCCCTGGCCATGCAGGTGCCGGACGCGTCCGTGAAGACGGAGGCGGAAGCCTCCAAGCCGTGGACGCGCCGCTGGTACGTCTGGGCGGGAGCGGGCGCGGTGGCGCTGCTCGCGGGCGGCGCGGTGTGGGTCGCCACGGCGCCCAATCCTCGGGACACGACGCTCGGCACCGTGGGGCGGTAGGCGGCGGTCCGAAGCCGCCGGCTCCGCGCGGGCCTTCAGCGCTGCGGCGGTGCGGCGGCCTGCGCCAGCACCTGCGCGGCGATGCGGCCGATGCGCGCGTGGAATGACGGGGCGTCGTGGAAGGTGAGGCGCACGTCGCCCACCTTCAGCTCGTCTCCCGTTCGCAGCAGGCGTGGTTGTTCCGCCTCCAGCGCTTCACCGTTCACCGTCACCGGTCGGGACTGCGCCAGCCGCTCCACCTTCCAGCCGCCGTCCGGCGTGGGGTGCAGGGCGAGCTGCTCGCGCGACACCGTGGCGTCGTTCACGACGAAGGTGTTGTGCGACGCGCGCCCCAGCTTCAGGGGGCCTCGGTCCGCCACCCCCATCAGCTCGAAGCACAGCGCGTCGCCCGCGGGCAGGCAGTCGCGCAGGTCCATCATGGGCAGCCGCGTGGCCGCCACGTTCTGCTCCTCGGGGACGTTCCACGCACCCGCCTCCCACACCAGCCACGCGTGCGGGTACTTGGCGTTGAACTTCTCCTGGAGTGCCATGTGCTGCCGGATGAGCAGCGAGAGCAACAGGGCTCGCATGGCCCAGTCATAACCCCATCCGGCGCTTCCGCGTCGCCCGGATGGCCCTCCAGGTGTCCACGAGTGGGCGAATGGGCCGGCCCGAAAGACTACAACCGGGCAACGACCGCCTTCGCCATCCGCTCCGCCGCGCCCGCGTCCATGGGCAGGAAGAGGCACGGCTCCGTCACCTCCACCTCCTGCAGCCGGGTGCGCCCTTCGTTGTCCGTGGCCACGTCCACGCGCGCGTACAACAGCCGAGCGCCCCCGGACGCCTCCATCACCTCGTGCGCCAGCCGCTGCTCCTCCGCGTCGTCCGGCGTGAAGCCGTGCGGCTCCGCGAAGCCCCGGGGCGCGGTGGTCAGCGTGGGCGGGCGGCGCACCGCGTGGCTGAAGACGCCGTTGAAGAAGATGTATGAGCGCTCGCCCTCCGTCTCGAAGGCGCGCAGGTAGGGCTGCACCATCACGTCCCCCTCCTTCGCCAGCTCCGCCACCTTCGCGCTCGCGTCGTCCCACCCCTCGCGCCGGACGATGAAGACCTTGAGCCCGCCCGCCGCCACCGCGGGCTTGAGCACCACCGCGTCCCAGCCGCGCTCGCGCGCCGTCGCCGCCACGTCCAGCGTCCCGCCGGGCGGCACCCAGACGGTGGGCGTCAGGGGCAGGCCCTTCGCCTCCAGCGTCTTCAGGTAGCCCTTGTGCGTGTTCCACCGGAGCACGTCCGCCGGGTTGAACAGCCGCGTGACGCCGCCCACACGGTCCGCCCAGGCGACGAACTCCTCGCGGCGCAGGTGGCTGTCCCAGGCGTTGCGCACCACCGCCGCGCGCACGCGGCTCCAATCCACGGTGGGGTCGTCCCAGATGACCGGCCGCGCGTCCAGGCCCAGCGCCTGCAACGCGGGCACCAGCGGCGCGTCCAGCGGGTTCATCTGCGGCAGTCCGGCGTAGGTGATGACGGCGATGTCCAAGGTGGCGGGCTCCAGGCGACGGGAAACGCGCCGCGTTCTAACGCGCTCCCGTGTCCCGCGCAGCCACGTCCCCGGCTCACGCCATGCGCGCCAGGGGCTGCTTCCCCTGGGCCGCCGTCTCCACGGTCTCCTGCTTCAGCTGCTCCGCCAGCGTCTTCGCCTCGCGCGCCACCCGCCCCAGCTCCCCCTGGCCGTGAGGGAAGGGGGCCGCGGGGCCCTCCAGCGCCAGCAACTGCTGCCGCAGCGTGGCACCATTCGGCGTGCGCTTCGCCGGGTCCTTCTGCAAGAGCTGCATGACGATGAGGTCCAACGCCAGCGGCACCGCGGGGTTGAGCTGCGAGGGCGGGACGACCTCCTGGTCCACCGCCGCGCGCAGCAGCACCTCTTCTGAATGTCCGCTCAGCGCGCGCCGGCCGGTGAGGGCCTCGTGCAGCGTGAGCCCCAGGGCGAAGAGGTCCGCGCGCCCGTCGATGTCATGGCCCATGGCCTGCTCCGGCGCCATGTAGCCCAGCTTGCCGCGCACGCTGCCGGCCACCGTGAGGTTCGCGCGCGCCGCGTCCCGCGCGATGCCGAAGTCCGACAGCTTCACCTCGCCAATGCGCGACACCAGGATGTTGGGCGGGTTCAGGTCGCGGTGGACCAGCCGCAGGGGCACGCCGTCCGCGCTGGTGCGCCGGTGCAGGTAGTCCAGCGCGCTCGCCAGCTCCGCGGCGAGGAACGTCGCGGCGGACAGGGGCAGCGGCCGGCGGTCCCGCGGCTTGAGCAGCGCGCTCAGGGGCAGCCCGTCCACGTACTCCATGGCCAGGAAGTAGGTGCCGCCGTGGCGGCCCAGGTCGAACACCTGGACGATGTTGGGGTGGTAGAGCGACGAGCACAGCTCCGCCTCGCGCCGGAACATGGTCACGAAGGCCGCGTCGTCCGCGTACGACGGCAGGATGCGCTTCAGGGCCACCTGCTTCTCGAAGCCGCCCTCCGGCGAGTACGTGGCCCGGTACACCTCCGCCATGCCGCCCGCGCCCACGCGCTCGTGCAGCACGTACTTGCCCATGACCTCCTGCTCACGCAGCGCCGCGAGCGCGCTGCGCGTGCGCTCCAAGAAGTGCCGCGCCAGCGTCGCCGTCAGCGCGCCCGTGGCCACGAAGAAGAACGCGCGCACGCAGATGAACAGCGGCCCCAGCGTGACGAGCGGCTCCTCCGGCAACAGCGGCCGCACGAAGCCGAAGTAGAGCGCCAGGTACTCCGCCGCCACCAGCGCGCCCGCGGCCAGCCCCAGGCGCGGGTTGCTGCGCAGGCCCGCCAGCGTCACCAGCGTGCCCCAGATGACCAGCGTGGGCGCGGTGAGCGCGTACACGGGACCCTTGAAGTGCAGGTCGAACGCCAGCACCACCGCCGGGATGCTCACTTCGATGAAGACGTTCAACCACGGGATGGCCGGGTGGAACGCGCCAGAGCGCAACACCCACCACATGCAGCCGTAGTAGCCCGACAGGACCGTGGACAGCCCCATCAGCGCGAGCGTCAGGTCCCACCCCATCGCGGGCCCCAGCGCCGCGGCCACCACCACGCAGATGGCGGACAGGATGCTCATGAAGCGCGCCACGGACAGCTCACGGGCCTGCGCGTCACGGCGCAGGTGCGCGTCCAGGAAGCGCGACACGGTGCTGGATGGATTCCGGGTAATCATGTCCCCCCACTCTAGAACGTGGCAGGACGCGTCATCCGCCTGCTCCCCCACACGTTGGGTGCGCTCCTACCACACCTGACGGCACACGGGAGGCCTTTGGAGCCCCACGAAGTGGACTTCAGGGGTCAGGTATCGCTGAAATGTTGCACCCCCACCCCACGCGGCATGCGAGGCACGGGGGGGCTTTCCTCGTCGCACCCGTTCCTTCTTCAGGCACTGCCTTCGGGCAGGAGGCTTCATGCGCAGCTCCCCCCGTCTATTGCTGGCCGCCCTGGGCGCGGTCCTTCTGTTGGGCAGTGCCTGTAGTTCGGATGATCCCGAGGTCCCTGCGGCGGTCTGCGGTAACGGCAAGAAGGAGGGGGCCGAGCAGTGCGATGACGGCAACACCACCGGCGGAGATGGGTGCGAAGCGAACTGTACCAACACGCCCGTGAAGTCGGAGCAGTGTTGGGCCACGCCTCCCGCGCCGCTCGCGAACGGCGCGACCTGTGAGGTGACGAAGGCGGGCACGGCGGGCACGCTCTTCACGGGCATCATCCTCAAGGACGGCCAGACGCTGATGGGCGGCCAGGTGCTGGTGGACGCCCAGGGCGTCATCACCTGCTCCGAGTGCGACTGCTCCAAGGCCGCGGGCGCCGCGGAGGCCACGGCGGTGTCGTGCCCCACGGGCGTCATCTCCCCGGGCCTCATCAACCCGCACGACCATATCACCTACCCGGGCGCGCCGCTGGCGAGCACCAGCACGGAGCGCTACGAGCACCGCCACGACTGGCGCACGGGCAACAACAAGCACACCCGGCAGAACAACCCGTCCAACTCCAAGGCGGACGCGGTGCGCTGGTCGGAATTGCGCCAGGTGATGGCGGGCACCACCTCCATCGCGGGCGCGGGCGGGCAGGCGGGCTTGCTGCGCAACCTGGACGTGTCCACCACCGCGCAGCAGGAGGGCCTGTCGGAGCCGTACGCGGACTCGGACACCTTCCCGCTGGGGGACAGCAGCGGCACCACGCTGACGGACTCCTGCTCCTACTCCTCGTTCCCGTCGTCCTCGACCATCACCGGGCGCACGTCCGCGTACCTGCCGCACATCGCGGAGGGCATCGCGTCCACGGCGCAGAACGAGTTCCGCTGCCTGTCCGAGGGCGCCGGCAACGTGCTGTTCCCGCGCTCGGCCATCATCCACGGCGTGGGCCTCACCGCGGCGGAGATTTCGCAGATGGTGGCGCACGGCACGGGCCTGGTCTGGTCGCCGCGCTCCAACATCTCGCTGTACGGCGACACGGCGATGGTGACGACCTACAAGCGGATGGGCGCGTCCATCTCCCTGGGCACGGACTGGATCCGCTCCGGCTCCATGAACATCCTGCGCGAGCTGCGCTGCGCGGATCACCTCAACACCACGCGCTACGCCAAGACCTTCACGGACGAGGACCTGTGGCGCATGGTGACGGCCAACGCCGCGGACGTGGTGGACTTCTATGAGCGCGTGGGCCGCATCGCCCCGGGCAAGGTGGCGGACCTGGCCATCTTCCGGGTGGGCGCGAACATGGCCTCTCCGTTCCGCGCGGTCATCGCCGCGGAGCCGGCGGACGTGGTGCTGACGATGCGCGGCGGCAAGCCGCTCTACGGCGACCAGGCGCTGGTGGACGGCCTCAAGGGCACGGACGCCTGCGACGCGCTGGACGTGTGCGGCACCGCGAAGGCCGCGTGCGTGAAGTCGGAGATTGGCAAGACGCTGGCGGAGTTCCAGGGCTCCCAGGACACCCGGGGCCTGTACCCGCTGTTCGCGTGCGGCACCCCGGAGAACGAGCCCACCTGCGAGCCCTCGCGCAACGCGGTGAACACCAGCTTCCCGGTGGCCGCCGTCAACGGCTCCACCGTCTACTCGGGCGTGGCGAGCGCGGCGGACGCGGACGCGGACGGCATCGAGGACGCCGCCGACAACTGCCCCACCATCTTCAACCCCGTGCGCCCCATGGACAACGGGCGGCAGCTGGACACGGACGGCGACGGCGTGGGTGACGCGTGCGACCCGTGCCCCCTGGAGGCCGGCACCACCGCGTGCCAGGCCTTCCGCGGCGAGGACGACGACCACGACGGCGTGCCCACCTGGCAGGACAACTGCCCCTTCGTGGCCAACGCGGACCAGAAGGACACGGACGGCGACGGCAAGGGCGACGTGTGCGACGGCTGCCCGGATGACGCGGCCACGTGCTCGGTCACGGACCCGTCCGACTTCGACTACGACGGCATCACCAGCGCCACCGACAACTGCCCGCTCGTGGCCAACCCGGACCAGAAGGACTCCGACAACGACGGCGTGGGCGACGCGTGCGACGCGTGCCCGGTGGCCAACCCCGCCGGCGCCGCGTGCGCCACCTCCGTCTACGACGTGAAGGTGACGCCGCGCTTCGGCAACCAGTCGCTGGTGGGCACCAAGGTGGCGGTGGACGACGTGGTCGTGACCGCCGTGGATGCGAAGGCGGAGCGCGGCTACTGGGTGCAGGTGGCGAACTACCCGGCGGGCAAGGGCGCGGAGAACTCCGGCCTCTTCATCTACAGCCTCAAGGCCGACGTCGCGGTGGGCGACAACATCCGCGTGGAGGGCACGCTGAAGGACTACTTCGGCCTGCTGGAGGTGATTGACGGCAAGGTGACGAAGCACAGCGCGGCCAACCCGATGCCGGCCCCGGTGGTGGTGCGCACGGAGGACATCCGCACCAACGGCCCGAAGGCGAAGGCGCTGGAGGGCGCGCTGGTGGAGGTCCACAACGTCTTCAACACCCGCCTGGAGAACACCAACCGCGAGTTCATCGTGGACGAGAACAAGGCCGGCAACCCGGCGTCCTCGGGCCTGATGGTGGACGACCAGGCCTTCGCCTATGCCCCGCAGGTGCTGGGCACGGAGTACACCACGCTGCGCGGCGTGCTCACGTTCAACTTCAACGACCACAAGCTGGTGCCCCGGAGCGCGGCGGACATGGTCATCCCGCTGCCGCCCCTGCCGGCGCTGACGGGCTTCACGTCCGGCGGCTTCGCGCGCGTGGGCGGCGCCCAGGCGATTCCGCAGCCCCTCACCGTGACGATGGCGAACGCCTACCCGGTGGACGTCACCGTGGCCATCAGCTCCAGCGACGCGGCGGCCCTGACCGCGGCGGGCGGGCAGGTGGTGATTCCCGCGGGCCAGACGAGCGCCACGGTGGCGCTGGAGGCGAAGGCTCAGGCGGCGTCGGTGACCCTCACCGCGACGCTGGGCACGTCCTCCCAGACGGCCGCGCTGCGCGTGCTGGGTGAGACCGAGGCGGCCAACGCCACGGGCCTCACCCCGGAGACGGTGGGCGTGGCGCCGGGCGGCACGGCGCGCTTCACCGTGACGTTCGACCGGCCGGTGCCGGCGGGCACCTCGCTGGACGTGAGCGTGGCTCCCTCGGGCTTCGGCACCTTCACGGCCCAGGCCGTGACGGCGGACGCGCTGACGGCCACCTTCGACCTGCTCGTGGACGAGGCCAGCACCGGCTCCGGCACGGTGACGCTGGGCACGCTGAGCGCCACGGTGAACGTCATCACGGACGTGCCGCGGCTCGTGTCGCTCACCCCGTCCACCGCCACGGTGAACGCGGGCGCGGCCCAGGTGTTCACGGTGACGCTGGAGTCCGCTCCGACGGCGCCCGTGCAGGTGCTGCTGGCGCTGACCTCTCCGGCCACGCCCTTCGGCGCGCTGTCCGCCACGTCGGTGACGGTGGACGCGGGCGAGACGACGGCGACGGTGACGTTCACCGCCGCGGCGGAAGGTGAGGGGACGGGCGCGGTGTCCGCCTCGCTCAACGGCATCACGCGGTCGGCGGCGCTGACCGTGCTGCCTCCTCCCGCGAAGCTCGCCAGCGTCACGCCGGGCACGGCGTCGGTGACGGTGGGCACGACGCAGACGTTCACCGTCACGCTGGACCGCAAGGCCCCGGCGGGCGGCGCGGCCGTGGACGTGGCGTTCACGCCCTCGGAGCTGGGCTCGCTGTCGGCCTCGACGGTGACGGTGCCGGAAGGCCAGACGACCGCCACGGTCGTCTTCACCGCCACGGAGGCCACGGGCGACGGCCAGCTCACCGCGTCCTACCAGGGCGTGACGAAGCAGGCGGCCGTGACGGTGGCCGCGGTGCAGGGCCACGTCGTCATCAGTGAGATCGCCGGCCAGGGTCTCACCGTGAACGCGGACGACTACATCGAGCTGTACAACCCGACGAACGCCGCCGTGAACATCACCGGCTGGAAGCTGCTCTACCGCACGGCGAGCACCACCAGCACCACGACGAACTTCACGGTGCTGGCCACGCTGCCCGCCGCGACCATCAAGGCCCACGGCTACTACCTGGTCGCCGCCACCAGCTACTCCACGTCGGCCGTCCCCGCGGACTACACGTGGGGCAACACGGACATCTCCGGCTCCACGGGCAACGTCCGCCTGGGCATGGCGGATGTGACGGTGGACCCCACGTCCCTCACGGGCGTGGTGGACACCGTGGGCTTCGGCAACGGCCGCACGGTCGTGGAGGGCGCCGCGGCCCCCGCGCCCGCGGGCAAGGGTGGCAGCATCGAGCGCAAGGCCCGGGCGACGTCCACCGCCGCGACCATGGGCGCGGGCGGCGAGGATGAGCTCGCGGGCAACGGCCAGGACTCCGACAACAACGCGGCGGACTTCGTGCCCCGCGTGGCGCGCGATCCGCAGAACTCCTCGAGCCCCATCGAGACGCCGTAGTCACCGCCTCCCGCCCCGCTCCCCTCGCATGGGGAGCGGGGATGGAAGCTCCCTGAAATGAAAGACGCCCGGTCCCTCGCATGGGGGACCGGGCGTCTGTTCTTCCGGGCCGCCCGGCCCGGCGGGGTCAGCGCCTCAGGCCAGGGGGGCGCGCACGTGGAGGCCGCCGGAGAGGATCTGATCCAACGACGCCATCAGCGGGTCGTAGTTCACCATGCCGCGGTACAGGTTGTGGTGCAGCAGGATGCCCAGGTAGCCGCCCATCATCGTGTGGGCCATGTGCACCGGGTCCACCTCCTGGCGGAACTCATTGCGCTTCTGGCCGAAGCGGATCATCCCCGCCAGCACCGCCACGTAGAGGGAGATCTTCTCGCGCAGCGCCTCCGCCACGCGGTCGTTGGACTCGGCGGACTCGGCGGACAGCATCCCGAAGAAGATGCCGTATTCGCGGTGGTAGCGCAGGAACTGGGACGTGCGGGACACCACGAACACCAGCTGCTCCCGGCCGGACAGGACGCGGCGCTCGGCGAGCAGCGGCGCGAACTCCATCAGGTAGCGCTGGTGCAATTCCTCGATGGCCGCCAGCAGCAGGTCTTCCTTGGTGGGGAAGTGCCAGTAGAGCGCGCCCGGAGTCATCCGGATGGCCTTCGCCAGGTCCGACATCGTCGTCGACAGGTAGCCCCGCCGAGCGAACAACGTGATGGCGGCCTCCAGGATTTCGACCCGCGTTCGCGCGGCCCGCTCCTGTTTGATTTCGCGCTTCGCTGGTTCCTTGCTCATTTCCGGGTAAATCTACACCTCACGCCAGGAGCGTCACCTTAACGATTTCAGACGGAGCGGCGACGCGCAGGGGCGGGCCCCAGAAGCCGGTGCCACGGCTGACATAGAGGTGTTTGTCGCCCTCCTGGAAGAGACCGGCGTCGTGTTTCCAAATTGCTGAGACGGCGAGGGTGAACGGGAAGAACTGTCCCCCGTGGGTGTGTCCGGACAGTTGCAAGCCCATGCCCGCCTTCGCGGCCACATCCCAATTGGATGGTTGGTGCGCGAGCAGCACCGCGGCGCGGTCTGGATTCCGGCCTTCGATGGCGGCCTCCAGGTTGTAACCCTTGGGGCCGTTACGCATGGACCAGTCGTCCACGCCCACCAGGTCGAACGCGCCGCCCGCGTCTCCAATCGTCACGTGACGGTTGCGCAGCACGGTGACGCCCAGGCCGCTGAGCGCGTCCGCCCAGGCGCTGGCGTTCCAGTAGTACTCGTGGTTGCCGGTGATGAAGTGCGTGCCCGCTCTCGCCTGGAGGTTCTGGAGCGCGGCGACGGAGTGGCGCAGGTCGGCCACGGTGCCGTCCACCAGGTCGCCGGTGATGACGACCAGGTCCGGCTTGAGCGCGTTGGCCCGCCGCACCAGCTCATCCATGAAGCGCCGCTGGATGATGGGGCCCACGTGGATGTCGCTCATGTGGACGAGGGTGAAGCCGTCCAGCGCCTTGGGCAGGCCGGGCAGCCGCACCGCGATCTCGTTGACCACGGGCGGGTGGAAGGCGCTCCACATGCCGTAGCCGGTGAGGCCGCCCGCCGCGAGCACCGCGCCGCCCGCGGTGGCCCGCGAGAGGAACAACCGGCGCGCTTCGTCCACGGGGGGCACGGCGGGAGGCGGGGCCGGCACGGTGACGGCCAGGTCCGCCAGGGACGGCGGCGCGGCGGGGTCCGGCGCGGGCGTGGCGAGCGGCGCGGCGACGCCCCGGTGGCCGCGCGTGCGCGCCACGAGCCATCTCACCGCGCCCAGCAGCGCCAGGGAGAGCAGCAGGTAGACGGCGACGCCCATCCACGTCCACGCGAACACGGCGACGATGAACGCGGAGGGGAGGATGCGCGTCACCACCCAGGACAGCAGCAGCGGCACGCACAGGGCCGTCAGCAGCACCTTGCCCGCGGTGCGCCAGGAGCGGCTCGTGGACGTGTCACGGAAGAGGCGCCGGTACAGGTAGATGTGGACTTGGACCGACGCGACGCTGACGAGCAGGATGAACAGGATGATGCGCAACGGGCTTTCCACCATGGGAGGCCCATCCTCGCGCGCACGCGCCACGGCGCAACCGGCATGCGCGTGAAGAAGCGTGAAGCGGACCGGGAGCCCCGCGCCCGGTGTCCGGCTACTTCCGGGTGGTGCCCAGCGCGGCGCCGATCTGCTGCCACTCCTGGGCGTAGGTGCCACGGGAGAAGGCGCGCAGGTCTTCGCCGGTCACCGTGCCGCGGGAGAGCGCCGTGTCGAGCGCCTTCACGATGGCGTTCTTGTGCGGCTGCTCCACGTACGGGTTGTCCTCGCGGAAGACCTCGCCGAAGAGCGTCTCCAGGCGGCCGTCCTGCTTCAGCCGCTCCACGATGCGGTTCTGCGACACGGGCGCGTCCGCGTGCGCGTGCAGCATGGCGGAGGCGATGCCGCTCTGCGCGTCCGCGTCCGGGAACTCCGCCAGCAGCCCCAGCTCCATGTCCGCCTGGGCGATGGACTCCGCGTCCGCCGCGGAGGGCGGGGCCTTCGCGGCCGGCGTCTGCGCGGGCGTGGGGCGGGAGGAAGCGGGGGCGGGGCGCGCGGGCTCGAAGTCGCTGCGGCCCTGGAAGGAGCGCACGTTGGCGTTGGCGGGCGTCCGGCCCTGGGCGGCCCCCGGCTTGCTGTCGCGCGTGACGTCGCTCCGCTCGGACCGCTCGAGCTCCGAGCGCTTCGGGGGAAGGGACGGGCGATTGCCACCATCGACGCGAGACATGAGGGGACTCCAGGCGCAGGGGAAGGCCCGTCGCGAGACTCGCTCCGGGTTGCGGCACCTACATCTGTTATCGGTCCGGCCTTCCCCCGGGTTGCGTAGCCCCCCAGTCCACAGGCCCCGCACGGCCGCCCGCCTGCCGCGTCAGGGCCCCCTCCCAATCCTGGATCATCCGGCCTTGGCCGCCTTCCCCCTGGCCCAACCCCTTGATTCCAGGGGACTTTCATTCCAGACGGAAATCCGGCGTTTCGCCGCGACGCGTCACCCAGCGGTCGAGAAGATTTCTTCGAGCCCGGCCGGGAGGCTGCTCTGCCACGCGGGGTAATTGTGGCCCCCGCTGTAGGGCCGGTACGTGGCGCGGTGCCCGGCCGCCTGGAGGACGGGCAGGAGACGCTCGTTGCCGTCCTGGAGTCCCTCGAAGCGGCCGCAGTCCATCCAGACATGGAGCGGCGGCTGGCCGGTGCGGCGGGCCAGGTCGAAGACGACCATGTCGGTGCCTTCGATGGCGAAGGCGCCGGACTGGGACAGGACGCGGCCGAAGACGCGCGGCAGGCGCTGGGCCGCGTAGAGCGCCATCAGGCCGCCCAGCGACGAGCCCAGCACCGCGTGCGCGCCCGGCGTGCGCTGCTCGTCCACCAGCGACAGGTGCTCGCGGGCCAGGGGCAGCACGCGCTGGTGCAGGAAGGCCACGGTGGCTTCGCTGCACGCGTACTCGGCGGTGCGGGCCGGGCCGCCGTTGGACACGAAGGCCATGGCCACCGGCCGCATGCGGCCCGCGGCGATGAGGTTGTCCACCATCACGGGCAGTTGGACGCGCCGGAGGTAGTCGTCGCCGTCCAGCACCACCATGAGCGGCACGGGGCCCTTCACGGGCGGCGCGTACAGTGCCACCGCCCGCTTCGCGCCCACGGCCCATTCGTGCGTCGCCACCGGGTGGCGCGTCACGCGGCCCCTGGGGACGTTCCGGATGCGCTTGCCCAGCGGTGTCGCTTCGCCCCTGGGCATCCAGAAGCAGTGGTTGAAGTCGCCGAAGCCGTTGTCGGAGCGGCGCGGGTTGAAGGCGTCGCGCGCGCGGCGGCCCTTCGCGTCCAGGAGCGCGTATTCGACGTAGGCGTCCTCGGGCAGCGCCAGCGAGCGCGCCCACAGTCCCTTGCCCACGCGCTCCAGCGGCAGGGGCGCGCCGCGCCAGTCCTGGAAGTCTCCCTGGAGGAAGACCTGCCGGGGGCCCTTCCACACGAAGGTGGCGGTGTCTCCGTCGATGAGCGGCGTGCCCTCTTTGCGCGCGCGGGCTTCCAGCGTCCGGGTGTCATCCATGCGTGGCGCGCAATGTAGTCACGGGGACAGCAGGTCGCGCAGCGCTCCGGTCAGGTCGGGGTGGCGGAACTGGAAGCCCGCCTCCAGCGCGCGCCGGGGCATCACCCGCTGGCCCTCCAGCGCCACGCGCGCCATCTCCCCGAAGCGCGCCTTGAGGACGATGCCCGGCACCGACAGCGCCGCGGGCCGCTCCAGCACCGCGCCCAGCGTGTGCGCGAAGGTCGCGTTGGTGACGGGTTCCGGCGACGTGGCGTTCACCGGGCCGGACAGCGTGGGGTGCTCCAGCGCGAAGCGCATCAACTGGAAGAGGTCTTCCCTGTGCACCCAGCTGACGTACTGCTGGCCGTTGCCCACCTTCGCGCCCGCGCCCATGCGGAACACCGGCAGCATCCGGTGCAGCACGCCGCCCGCCGGGTGCAGCACCACGCCGATGCGCAGGCGCACCGTGCGGATGCCTCCTTCTTCCGCGCGCAGGGCCTCCGCCTCCCAGCCCTGGCACACGTGGGCGAGGAAGTCGTCGCCGGGCGCGTCCTCCTCCGTCAGCGTCTGCCCCGCCCGGGCGCCGCCGTAGAAGCCCACCGCCGACGCGCAGACGAAGTGCCGCACGCTGCCCGCCTGCCTCAGGGCCTCCACCAGCACGCGCGTGCCCTCCACGCGGCTCTGGTGGATGCGGTGCTTCGCCTCGTGTGTCCAACGTTGGTCCACCGGCTCCCCGGCCAGGTGCACCACCCCTTCCGCGCCCGCGAGCGCGTCCGGCGACAGCGGGGTGCTCCCGTCGAAGTAGGAGCCCGTCACCCCGGCCGGCAGCCGGCCGAGCGCGTGTTCCACGTTCCGGCTGAGCACGTGCACGGTGTGGCCGGCCTCCAACAAACCTTGGACAAGGCCTGGACCGAGGAAGCCGGTGGCGCCCGTGCAGGTCACCCTCAAGGGTGGGCCTCCTTCTCCCGCTCGGCGGTCAGGTCCTGGCCCACCAGCTGGCTCAGCGCGATGAAGAAGCGGGCCTGCTCCTCCGGCTTCATGCGGCCGGAGTGGCGGTAGACAGGCGTGCCCTCCGCGTCCAGCAGCATCACCGTGGACGTCTTGGTGGGCAGCTTCAGGGGCTCCTGGCCCAGGGTGCCCTTGAGGTCCACCAGGATGGGCACGCCGGCCTTCTTCTCCTCGTCACGCACGTACGACAGGGCGATCTCCCGCGCGGGAAAGAAGTCGTATTTCTCCAGATTGGCCACGGCGACCACGAACGCACTTTGGAGAAGGCCGCGCTCGCGTCCCCGGGTGAACAGCTCCGCCTTCAGGGGGGCGTTGAGTGTCGTGGAGTCCTTGTCCTCGTAGAAGAGGATGACGGGTTTCCCACGCCACCGAGCCAGCTGGACCCGCTCTCCGCTGGAGGTGCTTAACGTCGCGTCCACCGGCTCCAGGTCCGGGGTGGCGCCGCTCGCGCTCCCCGCCGTCAGGGCCACCGTCAACGCGCCTGTGATCCACGCCTTCATCGGGGGTCTCCGTGTACAAGGTTTTTGCAAACCTTAGACATAGCCTTGACAATCTCTGGACGCAAACGCTACCTCTAGGTCAGAAGGCTGCTGCCGTGCTCCCGATTTCGGAGATCCGCTGTATGGCCACCCTGCTTCCCAACGTGCAGCAGACCTCCGCCGGAGCAGCACCCCCTGAACATGCCTGGCTGCAGCTCGTGCAGGCGCAGGTGGAGGCCGCGCTCGCCCAGTTGTTCGAGCTGCCGGACGAACAGACCCTGGACGCACGTTGGACGCACGCTGCCGCGCAGGCGCGGGCCTATGCGCTGCGGCCGGCGAAGCGGCTGAGGCCGGCGCTGGTGCTGGCGGGGCACGGGCTGGCGCGCGGGAGCACCGCGGTGCCTCCGGGGCTGTGGCGCTTCGCCGCGGGGCTGGAGCTGCTGCACACGTTCCTGCTCATCCACGACGACGTGGCGGATCAGGCGGAGCTGCGGCGGGGCGGGCCGGTGCTGCACCGGATGCTCGCCCCGGGCCGTCCGGGCGAGGACCTGGCGGTGGTGATGGGAGACCACCTCTTCGCCCGCTCGCTGGAGGCGATGCTGGAGTCGGGGCTGCCGGGAGCCTCCCGCGTGGCGCGCTACTACCTGGGCGTGTGCCGTCACACGGCCGCCGGGCAGTACCTGGACCTGGACCTGGCGCGCGTGCCGCTGGCGGAGATGACGCTCTTCCAGACGCTGCGCGTGGCGCACCTCAAGACGGCGCGCTACGGCTTCTGCGCCCCGCTGGTGTGCGGCGCGATGTTGGGCGGCGCGGACGCGGGGCTCCTGGAGGGACTGGAGCGGGTGGGGCGCTCGGTGGGGCTCGCGTACCAGCTGCGCGATGACCTCATCGGCCTGTTCGGCGACGCGGCCGTGGCGGGCAAGGCGTCCGACGGAGACTTCGTGCAGGCCAAGCGCACCTTCCCGGTGGTGGCCGCGTACGTGCGCGCCACGCCCGCGGGCCGCGAGGAGTTGGAGCGGCTGTGGGCGCTGCCGGTGGAGTGCAAGGACGACGCGGCGCTCGCCCGGGCGCGCGAGCTGGTGGAGCACTTCGGCGGCCGTGCGGCGTGTGAGCGCGCGGTGGAGCGCGCGTCGCGTTCCGCGCGGCGGAGCCTGGCGTCGCTGCCCAACCCCCATGGCCTGAGGGACCTCTTGGATGCCCTCATCACCCGGCTGTCGCGTCGCGCTTCCTGAGGACACCGTCATGAGCGCACAGGGCAAGCGGGTGGTGGTGGTGGGCGCGGGCGTCGGTGGACTGGCCGCGGCGGCGAGGCTCGCGCGGCAGGGCTTCGACGTCCAGGTCTTCGAGAAGACGCACGGCCCGGGAGGCCGGTGCAACCAGCTCCAGGTGGATGGGTTCACCTGGGACGTGGGCCCCACCATCGTGCTGATGCCGGAGGTGTTCGAGGAGACCTTCCGCGCGCTCGGCCGCCGCATCGAGGACTACCTCACGCTGGTGCGGTGCGACCCGAACTACCGGGTGCACTTCCGCGACGGCTCGGACATCACCTTCACGTCCGAGCTGTGCACCATGGGGCGCGAGCTGGAGCGCGTGGAGCCGGGCTGCTTCCAGCGCTACCTGGCCTTCATGGCGCAGGGCCGTGAGCAGTACCGCATCAGCCTGGACCACTTCGTGGGCCGCAACTTCAATGGCGTGAGCGACTACTTCTCCCCCGGGGTGCTGGCCAAGATTTTCAAGGCGCGCGCGCACCGCCGCATGTACGCGGACGTCAGCCGCTACTTCCAGGACGACCGGCTGCGCGCGGCGATGACGTTCCAGACCATGTACCTGGGCGTGTCTCCCTTCGAGTCGCCCGCGGTCTATGGCCTGCTGCCCTTCACGGAGCTGGGCGTGGGCATCTGGTTCCCGAAGGGCGGCCTGTATGCCATTCCGCTCGCGCTGGAGCGGCTGGCGCGCGAGGAGGGCGTGACGCTGCACTACGGCCAGGCCGTGGAGCGCATCCTCACCGAGAGCGGGCGCACCACGGGCGTGCGGCTCGCGGGCGGCGAGGTGGTGGCCGCGGACGCCGTCCTGTGCAACGCGGACCTGCCGTACGCGTACGAGAAGCTGTTGGATCCGAAGGACGCGCCGTTCAAGCGCGGGGAGAAGCTCCGCTTCACCTCCAGCGGCTACATGCTCTACCTGGGCATGAAGAAGAAGGTGCCGGGCCTGCTGCATCACAACGTGATGTTCGGCCGGGACTACGCGGGCTCGTTCGAAGACATCTTCCAGCGCCTCCGCGTGCCGGAGGACCCCAGCTTCTACATCAACGTGCCCACGCGCACGGACCCGTCGCTGGCGCCGGAGGGGAAGGACTCGCTCTACGTGCTGGTGCCGGTGCCGCACCAGAACCCGGGGATCGACTGGACGGTGGAGGGCCCCAAGGTGCGCGCGAAGGTGTTCCAGCGCATGGCGGAGCTGGGCTACCCGGACCTGGAGCAGGACGTGGAGGTGGAGCGCGTCTTCACCCCGGATGATTGGGCTGGCACGTACAACCTGGCGCGTGGGAGCGCGTTCGGGCTGGCGCAGAACTTCTTCCAGATTGGCCCTTTTCGTCCGGCCAACGTGGACCCCCGCGTGAAGAACCTCTTCTTCGTGGGGGCTTCCACGCAGCCGGGCACGGGCCTGCCCACGGTGCTCATCTCCGCGCGGCTCGTCACCGAGCGGCTGACGGAGTGGGCCCACAAGCAGGGCGTGGCGCTGTCGCCTCGCGCGGGCGCTCCGACGGTGGAGGTGGCGGCATGAGCGCCATGGCCTCTCCCGCGCTCATCGCGCAAGGCTACCGGCGCGCGCGGGTCGTCACGCGCCACCACGCCAAGAGCTTCTTCTTCGCGTCGTACCTCCTCTTCGGACAGCGGCGGAAGGCGGCCTTCGCGCTGTATGCCTTCTGCCGGCGGCTGGATGACCTGGTGGACGCGGGCGAGAGCGCGCTGCCGGGCGAGGCGCCCATGGCCCTGGCGATGCGCCTGGCCCGGGCTCGTGAGCGCGTGGCGGAGGTGTACCTGCCGCTGCCGGAGCTGGCCTCGAAGGAGCTGGGACCGCCGTCCGCGCGGCAGCCCTCCGCGGACGCGCCGTCGCCGTGGGACGCGAGCGAGTTCGCGGCGCTGCGCCACACCATCCACCACTACCGGATTCCGGAGCAGCCCTTCCAGGACCTCATCTCCGGCATGGAGATGGACCTGACGAAGGTGCGCTACGACACGTGGGAGGAGCTGGACCTGTACTGCTACCGCGTCGCGGGCGTGGTCGGGTTGATGCTGACGCCGGTGCTGGGCTGCGAGGACACTCGCGCGGTGGAGCCGGCGGCGGACCTGGGCCGCGCGATGCAGCTCACCAACATCCTGCGCGACGTGCGCGAGGACCTGGAGCGCGGACGGGTGTATCTGCCCTCCGAGGAGCTGCGCGCCTTCGGCATCAGCGAGGACGACCTGCGCGCGGGCCGCGTGGACGCGAAGTGGCGCGACTTCATGCGCTTTCAAATCCAGCGCGCGCGGGCGTACTACGCGCGGGCGGCGGCGGGCGTGCACTACCTCACCGGCTTTGGCAGCCAGCGCATGGTGCGGCTGATGGGCGCCATCTACGGCGACATCCTGCGCGACATCGAGGCGCGGGATTACGACGTGTTCAGCGGCCGGGCCCACACGACGACGGGGCGCAAGCTGAAGCTGACGGCGACCGTGTTCCTGCGTCCCCGGGCCGCGCTGCCGGACGCGCCCCTGGCCCTGCCGTCCGCGCCGGTGCCGCTGTTGCCCACGGGCACGGGAGGCTCGCGATGAAGGCCTCGCGCGTGGCGGTGATTGGCGGCGGCATCGGTGGGCTGACGGCCGCGGGCCTCCTGGCGAAGGAGGGCCATGCGGTGACGCTGTTCGAGGGCAGCCCGTCCCTGGGCGGCAAGGCGCAGGCGGTGACGGTGGAGGGGCTCACGCTGGACACGGGCCCCACGCTGCTCACGTTGCCCGCGCTGGTGCGCGGCACCTTCGAGCAGCTGGGCGCGGTGGACCTGCTGCCCCCGTTCACGGAGCTGGAGCCGCAGTGCACCTACCACTTCACGGACGGGTGCGGCTTCACGGCGTACAAGGACCTGGAGCGCATGGCGGAGAGCGCCGCGGAGCTGCGGCCCGTGGAGCGCAAGGGCGTGCACTCCTTCTACGCGGAGGCCGCGGCCATCTGGCGCGCGGCGGGCGAGCCCTACCTGGAGGCCCCCTTCGAGGGCATGGCCGGCTTCATGGCGCGCGTGGCCCGCCGGGGCATCGGCGCGATGCTGGCGGGGATGAAGCTGGACACGCTTCACGCGCTGGCGGCGAAGCACTTCCAGACGCACCACCTGCGCCAGTACGTGGGGCGCTTCGCCACCTACGCGGGCGGGTCGCCGTATGACTCCAGCGCGGCGTTCGCGCTCATCCCGCACATCGAGCATGCGTATGGCGTGCACCACGTGCGCGGCGGCATCGGCGCGCTGGTGGAGGCGCTGGGGCAGGCGGTGCGGCGGCTGGGCGTGACGGTGCACCTGGACACGCGCGCGCGCTTCGAGCGCATCACCGAGGGCTACCGCGTGGAGCCGGTCGCGGAGGTGTTCGACAGCGTGGTGGTGAACGCGGATCCGCTGGCGTCGCTGCGCCGGGAGTCGGAGCCGCTGTCGCTGTCCGGCTTCGTGCTGCTCCTGGAGGTGGAGGGGCGCACGGCGGTGCCGCACCACGCGGTGATGTTCGGCGGGGACTACCGCAAGGAGTTCGACGAGCTCTTCGCGGGCCAGCTCGCCACGGACCCCACGGTGTATGTCTGCAACCCGTCCGCCACGGATTCGAGCATGGCGCCGCCGGGCCGCACGGGCTTGTTCGTGATGGTGAACGCGCCGGCCATGCCGCTGGAGGAGGGCAGGGCGGAGCAGGCCCGGCGTGATTGGGAAGCCAGCGCGGAGCGCGTGCGCGAGCAGATGTTCGAGAAGCTCGTGCGGCACTACCCGGCGTTGAAGGGGCGCGTGCGCGTGGTGGGGCAGCGCTCGCCGGTGGACCTGGCGGCGCGCGGGGCTCCGGGCGGTTCCATCTACGGCTTCCTGCCGCATGGCCGCTTCGGTCCGTTCCGCAGGCCGCGCATCCGGGGCGGCACGCCGGGGCTGTTCTTCGCGGGCGGTGGCACGCATCCGGGCGGCGGGGTTCCGCTGGTGATGCTGTCGGGCCGGTTCGCGGCCCAGATGGCGTCCGCGCACCTGCGGGAGGTCGCATGAAGTCCGTCCTCGCGCAGAACCTCCTGTCCGGCGCGGCGGAGTCGTGCGCGCTGCCCGCGCTGCCGGACATGGCGGGGGCGTACCGCTGGTTCTACGCGGACGTGACCGCCGGGCCGTACAGCGCGGTGTGCATCTTCATGCTGGGGTCGTTGTTCTCCCCGCGTTACTCCGTCGCTGCGCGGCGGGGAGGACATCCGCTGGCGTACAGCGCGGTGAACTTCGCGCTCTACCACCAGGGTGTGCGCAAGTTGTGGGTGCTGAGCGAGTACCCGCGCGTGGAGTTGCAGGGGCCGGGACGGCTGCGCATCGGCCGCTCCACGTTGACGCACGCGGTGGATGGCACGGTGCGCATGGACGTGGATGACGGGACGGCGCCGTGGGGCCGCCCGGTGCGCGCCAGCCTGACGTTGCGTCCGCTGACCGGGCGGGGCCCGGAGGTGCAGCTCATGCCGGGCCTGCCGCATTACTGGCAGCCCCTGGCGCCCCGGGCGGAGGCCCGGCTGGAGGTGTCCACGCTGGGCGTGAGCGCGGAGGGCATGGGCTACCACGACACGAACCACGGCCAGGAGCTGCTGGGCGCGCGGCTGTCCGGCTGGCACTGGGCGCGCACGCACCACGCGAACCACACGGTGGTGGACTACCACCTGCCGGACGGCGTGGCGCCGGTGCGCATGGTGGCGGGGGCGAATGGCGTGGTGTGCGAGCGCGGCCCGAACCCCGAGGCGCGTCCCACGAGCCTGACGGGCTGGGGGCTGCGCGTCCCCGCGAAGATGCACACGGGCAACGAGGTGGTGGGCGCGCCGCGCCTGCTGGAGTCGTCGCCCTTCTACGCGCGGCTGGAGTCGAGGCGGGACGCGCTGGACACGATGGGAGAGGTGGCGGACTTCCGCCGCTTCCATTCCCCGTTCATCCGCTGGATGGCGCATTTCCGCACGCGCCTGGGGAGGACGGCATGAACGCGCTCGGCTTCTTCACGCTCGGGTGGACGGTGATGGCCGGTGGCTTCAGCGCGGTGGCGCTGGCGCGGCTGTATCGCCGTGCGCCCGTGACGGCCGGGGGCGCGCTGCCCTCCGTGCTGCTCCTGCGCCCCGTGGACGCGCCCACGCCGCTGGAGCTGGACAACCTGGAGCTCCCCATCGACTACGCGGGGCCGCTGGAGCAGGTGGTGCTGTCTCCGTACCGGCCGCGCCTGGCCGAGGGCGTGCGCTGGCTTCCGAGCGACCCCGTGTGTCCCAACCGCAAGGTGGGCCACCTGCTCTACGCGCTGGAGACGCTCGAGGTTCGCGGGCGGGTGGTGCTCGCGGTGGACGCGGACGTGGCGGTGACGGGCGCGCTGGTGGAGGGCCTCGCCGCTCCGCTCGTGGCCGGCGCCGCCTTGAGCACCGCTGCTCCCACGCCTGTTGGCGCGGTGGACGCGGCGGGCCGCGCGATGGCGGGGCTGCTTCGCTACACGCATCACAGCTTCCGCGCGCTGCACGCGATGAGCGCGGGCGCGCAGGCCGTTTGCGGCAAGGCGCTCGGGCTGTCACCGCGCGCGGCGGAGGAGCTGGCCGGACTGTCGGACCACATCGGCGAGGACCTGGAGCTGGCGAAGCGGCTTCACGCGCGGGGACTGGACGTGGCGCTGAGCCCCGCGCCCGCCTGGGTGCCTGTCGCCAACGGGACGTCCTGGCGCGTGCCGCTGGAGCGCTTCACGCGCTGGATGCAGGTGCTCGCGAGCCACCGGCCCGGCCTGTATCCCACCGTGCCGCTGCTCTTCACGCCCACCGTGCCGCTGCTGCTGCTCGCCGCGTGGCTCCATGAGGTCACCGTATGGCTCGCGGTGGCGGCGCTCGTCGCGGTGCGCACGTCGCTGTCGCTGCGCCTCGCGGCGCTGAGCCGCGTGCCCTCGGAGGCGGACCGGGGCCACGCGCTGACGGATTGGATCCAGGGAGAGCTCCTGCTGCTCGCGGCCTTCGTGGCCTCGCTGACGCGGCAGGGAAGGGTGACCTGGCGCGGCCATACCTACGCGCTGGAAGCTGGGGGACGCATGATTCGGGTGGCGCCGCGGTGGAGTGGAGGCCCGGGATGACCTACGCGCGCTTCCTGGGGCTCTTCGTCGTCCTGCCCATCCTGTTCCTGCTCGTGCGCTACCGCCGCACGCTGTCGTGGCGGGGGCTCGCGCCCATGGGCCTGCTGCTCATCATCGTCTACGCGGCCACGTCGCCGTGGGACAACATGGCCGTGAAGTGGGGCCTGTGGGGCTTCGACCCGGAGCGCATCTGGGGCGTGAAGCTGGGCTACCTGCCGCTGGAGGAGTACCTCTTCTTCGGACTCCAGACGCTGCTCGTGGGCCTGTGGGCGCGCGACCGGCTGGAGCGCGTGCTGGCGAAGAAGCCACAGCCCGTGTCTCACGAGCAGAAGTCCGTCCGCGCGCAGCGGACCCTGGAGCCCTCCGAGGTGTCGCCATGATGGAGACGCGCTGGGCGTACCTCATCCACCTGCTGGCCTGGACGCTGCCGGTGATTGCCATTCAACTGGCGGCGCTCGTGATGCACTACAAGGCCCGCTCGGGCGAGGTGCTGCGCGCGGTGCTGCCCCCGGCGCTCGTCATCGGCGTGTACCTGTCCATCGCGGACCACCTGGCCATCTCCACCGGCATCTGGAACTTCGGTGAGGGCCGCCACGTGGGTGTGTATATCGGCGCCGTGCCGCTGGAGGAGGTCCTCTTCTTCCTCATCACGAGCGTGCTGGTGTCGCTGGGGCTCGCGCTCTTCACGGCGCTCCTGCGGCTCCGGGAGGCTCGGGCGTCTTGATTCGCGCGGCCAAGGGTGGGCCCTTCGGGTGGGCGGTGGACCGGTACATCGGGTGGAAGGTCCGCTCGACGTTCCGGGGCCTGTGGGTGCGCGGCGAGCTGCCCGCCGACGGGGTGGGCCGGCTCGTCTACCTGAACCACTCCAACTGGTGGGACGGCTTCGTGCTGCACCAGCTCTGCCAGGTGGCGGGCTGGGACGGCTACTGCCTCATGGACGAGGAGAACCTGCGCCGCTACCCCTTCCACACGAAGATGGGCGCCTTCAGCATCCGCAGGCAGGACGCGATGTCGTCCCTGTCCTCGCTGCGCTACGCGAAGGAATTGCTGCGCAAGCCGGGCGCCGCCGTGTGTGTCTTTCCGGAAGGGGAGCACCGGCCCTTCGGCGTCCACCCGCTGAAGCTGGAGCGCGGGGTGGAGCTGCTGGCCCGCGCGGCGAAGGCGGAGTGCGTGCCCATCGCCATCCGCTATGCCTTCTTCGAGCACGAGCGGCCGGACGTGCTGCTGGAGGTGGGCGAGGTCCACGAGGCCGGGCCGCTCGCGCGCTTCCAGAGCGGGCTGGAGGCGGTGGTGCGGCGGGTGTCCGGGGCCACGAGCCTGGAGGGCTTCACCCAGAAGGTGTCCGGAGCGAAGGGCGTGGCGGAGCGCTGGGACCGCGCGCGAGGCCTGGGGCCATGAGCCTGCGCATCCGCACCATCGCCCGGCTCACGGGCATCCGGGAGGCCACCCTGCGCGCCTGGGAACGCCGCCATGGCTTCCCGCGCCCGGAGCGCAGTGAGAACAACTACCGCGTCTATTCACGCGACGAGGTGGAGGCCGTCCGCCGGGTGGCGAAGCTGATGGAGGAGGGCCTCTCGGTGAGCGAGGCCATCGCCCAGGTGCGAGACGAGCCCCGGACGGACGTCCCGCCGGAGGCGCGGCACCTGGAGCGCTTCTGGGCGGCGGTGATGGTGCTGGACTCGGAGGGCGCGGACGCGGCGCTGTCCGCGGCCCAGGTGGGGCTGGACGCGGCCACGTATTGCGACACGGTCCTCCTCCCGCTGCTGCGCGAGATGGCCAGTCGCCTGGACGTGGCGCGTGAGCACATGGCGTCCGCGCTGGTGCGGCAGCGGCTGCGCATGTTGCTGGCGGGGATGGAGCGCGTGGGCGACGGGCCCCGGGGGCTCCTGGCCTGTCCGGCGAAAGACCACCACGAGGGGGGGCTGCTCGCGCTGGGCGTGCACCTGAAGGCGCGGGGCTGGCGGGTGACGCTGCTGGGCGCGGACACGCCCTCGGAGGCGTTGCAGGGGGCATGCACGCAGGTGCGCCCGGACCTGGTGGCGCTGTCGTTCATCCGCCGCCGGGATGCGGACGACTTCGTCGCGGTGTTGTCCGAAGCGATGCATGCGTGCGCGCCCGCTCCCGTGGTGGTAGGCGGGCCCGGCGCGCGTGAGCACTTGAAGACGCTGTTCACCCTGGGCGCGCAATACGCCGAGTCCGCGGAGGAGCTCATCGCCGTCTGGCATCAGGCGCGAAACGCGCAGAACCGACCGTGAAGCACGCACACCATGGCTGAGCGCACCTATCGCATCCACATCGCCGCGGAGCTGTCAGGGGTCCGCGTGGAGCTCATCCGCGCCTGGGAGCGCCGCTACGGGGTGCTCGAGCCGGAGCGCACGCCCTCGGGCTACCGCGTCTACACCGACCGGGACGTGGCCCTGCTCAAGCGGCTCAAGGCGCTGACGGACGAAGGGGTGTCCATCAGCGAGGCAGCGAAGCTGGTGCCCCAGCTGCGCGCGGAGCTGGACGCGGCGCCGTCCCCGTCCGCCGAGGGCGCCGATGCGCGGACCGGGGCGCAGCCGGAGTCGTGGCGCGCGGCGGTGATGGCCGCGGCCGAGGCGTATGATCAGCCCCGCGTCGTCCGCGTCCTGGACGAGGTGCTGGCGGCGCTGCCGCCCCTGAAGGCCTTCGAGGACGTGCTGGTGCCGGTGCAGCGCGAGGTGGGCGAGCGCTGGCACGCGGGGACGTTGACGGTGGCGCAGGAGCACCTGGTGACGCAGGTGGTGCGCGAGCGGCTGGTGAGCCTGCTGCACGGCGCCCCCCGGGGAGGACGCAAGCACGCGGTGCTGGCGTGCTTCCCGGAGGAGGAGCACGAGATTGGCCTGCTGGGAGTGGCGCTGAGGCTGCGCCACGCGGGCGTGCGGGTGACGCTGCTGGGGCAGCGCGTGCCGGCGGAGGGGCTGGGCGAGACGGTGGCCCGCGCAAAGCCAGACGTGGTGGGTCTGTCGGCGGTGACGAACCGGGGCGCCACGGTGTTCGAGGACGTCCTCGAACGCATCATGGATGCGCTGCCCAAGGGCCTGCCCCTCTGGGTGGGAGGCCCCGCCGCCCAGGCGCACGCGGACATCTGCGAACGCCTGGGCGTGAGGCTCTTCAGTCACGAGGACGACTGGACGCGGATGGTGGGCTGAGTTTCCGCGTGCGTCAGATGCAGAACGGCGGAAGGCCTTGCGCCAGCGCGACGGTGTCATCGAGGGCATCTCCGATGCCGGGCAGGACCCCCGCCGATGGAATCGTGGTCAACAGCGAGGTGATCACGCTCAGGAGCGGCTGGAGGACATTGAGCGCGAGCGAGGTGTTGATATTGGTGAGGTCCGTGTTCAGCGCGGTCCCTAGGGTGCCGAGGGTCGCGAGCTCCGACGCGGTGAGCGCGGCGTTCGCGTTCGCGATGGCGCCGAGGGCGGAAGCGATACCCGGGATGCTCGGTGCTGCGACCACCGGCACTGCCGCGATGTAGCTGGTCTGGGCCGCGGACACGGCGGCGTTCGCCGCCTGGATGGCCACGCCCGCGGTGGAGTCCGCGTTGATGCACTGGGCCTGCGCGGGGACGACGTAGAGTGCCACGGCGAGGACGACGGCGGACAACCAGTTCATGGACGTTTTCATGGGGGGCTTTCTCTCGTGTGAAGACAGACCCCCGCCGTCCTCCGGCGACCGCGGGACGGGGGTCCGCCTGCCTGGGACAGGCAGGGACTGGGTTGAGATGGGATTGCTGCCGGAGGAGTGAAGTCACAGTGACTTCCAATCTCTCAGACGTCAATCAACCCCAGACCTCAGGGCAGGTGTCTGTTCGTGTCTCGGTCCGCCCTCCGCCATGGAGATTATTTTCCAGTTTCAGTGATGTGTCAGGGGCTTCACGGTATTGGATGTCTGTCCAATCCGGGAGCGAACCTGGCCGCCATCCTGGACCCAGGTCCAAGACGGCGCTGGCTTCCGCGGTGCGGTAACGGAGCAGGAAGGCCATGGAGCGCGGCGTGGAGTTGCTGGCCCGCGCGGCGTGGCGGAGCGCTGGGACCGCGCGCGAGGCCTGGGGCCATGAGCTTGCGCATCCGCACCATCGCCCGGCTCACGGGCATCCGCGAGGCCACCCTGCGCGCCTGGGAGCGCCGCCATGGCTTCCCGCGTCCGGAGCGCAGCGAGAACAACTACCGCGTCTATTCACGCGACGAGGTGGAGGCCGTCCGCCGGGTGGCGAAGTGGATGGAGGAGGGCCTCTCGGTGAGCGAGGCCATCGCCCAGGTGCGAGACGAGCCCCGGACGGACGTCCCGCCAGAGGCGCGGCACCTGGAGCGCTTCTGGGCGGCGGTGATGGTGTTGGACTCGGAGGGCGCGGACGCGGCGCTGTCCGCGGCCCAGGTGGGGCTGGACGCGGCCACGTATTGCGACACGGTCCTCCTCCCGCTGCTGCGCGAGATGGCCAGTCGCCTGGACGTGGCGCGCGAGCACATGGCGTCCGCGCTGCGAGGTGCTGGCGGCGCTGCCTGGATGCGCTGCCCTCTGGGTGGGAGGCCCCGCCGCCCAGGCGCATGCGGACGTCTGCGAATGCCTGGGCGTGAGGCTCTTCAGTCACGAGGACGACTGGACGCGGATGGTGGGCTGAAGCCCCTATGCCTCATTCACAGATGGGCGGGAGCGCCTGGATCAGGGCGAGGGTATCGGAGAGGGTCGTTCCGACGGTGGCGGGGAGGGTGGTGGGAGTCGTAATCCCCATCAGGAGATTCTGGATGAAGGCTTGGAGGGTCTGGGTGACAGAGGTCAGATTGTTGTTGATCGCGGAGAGGTCCGTGAAGGCGGCGCTTGGCAGGAGAACGAGGGTCGCGCCTTCGGACGCGGCGATCCCGGTGACCGCATTCAGATTGGCGGTGGCGGCCTGGAGGATCTGGAGGAGGTTCAGGGTAGCAGCTGCCGTCGCCGTGGCGTTGGCGCTGGTCTGGGTTGCGTCAAAGGCGGCATTCGCCGCCTGGATGGCGACCCCCAGCGTGGAACTCAGATTCGCGCATTGTTGCGCCTGCGCGGGGACGACGTAGAGCGCCACGGCGAGGACGACGGCGGACAAGCCGTTGATGGACATTTTCATGGGGGGCTTTCTCTCGTGTGAAGACAGACCCCCGCCGTCCTCCGGCGACCGCGGAACGGGGGTCCGCCTGCCTGGGACAGGCAGGGACTGGGTTGAGATGGGATTGCTGCCGGAGGAGTGGAGTCATAGTGACTTTCAATCTCTCAGACGTCAATCAACCCCAGACCTCAGGGCAGGTCTCTGTTCTTGTTTCAGTCCGCCCTCCGCCATGGAGATTATTTTCCATTTCAGTAGTGTGTCAGGGCCTCCAGGACATTGGATGTCTGTCCAATCCGGGAGCGAACCTGGCCGCCATCCTGGACCCAGGTCCCAGGTGCCTTCGTCCCACCCTTTCAACGTCTGTTCCTGGGGTGGATGAGCATTGAGAGGGGCCGAGACGCATGGGGCCCGCTGCTATTCCGGGTCCAGTGCCCAGGTGCCCTCCTCCCAGCGCTTCAGTGCCTGCCCTGCCTTGAACGGCACGAGTCCTTCGCCCCTGGCTGCCTCCATCAAGACCTCGCGTGCCTCATGCGTTCGGTAGCGGAGCAGGTAGGCCGCAGCCATGACTCGCACATCCATCCTGGGATGACTGAAAAGCACCGTGAGCGCCTCGCGGCCTGTATTCCCAAGAGCCCGGAGTTGCTCGAAAGCGGAGATGTATTTCTTTGCGTGTCGGTTTCCGGCCTTCGCGTCGCCCTGCCAGATCGCGTCGGTCTGGGCGGCGACGTTGTCCGCGAATAGCCTGACAAGTGTATCGAACCTCACTCCGACCCCTCTTCCTGCTGCCTCCAACTGCGCGGGAGCGTCCTCGCAGTCGACCTATCAATTGGAACGGCTCTATTCTTCCGGAGGAAGCGTTCCGTCCTTCCACGCGCGCAGGGTCATTGCCGCACTCACACTCAGCATTGTTGGCGGCGGCTCCGCCAACAGGGCAAGTGCACGTTCTGCCTCGCTGGGCGCGAAGCCCAGGGCGGCTGTTGCTGCCCAATACCGCGTCCCTGGCTCCGGATCAGTCAGCAATGCCAGCAGGCGCTTCTCCGCATCGGGTCCACGGGTACGCAGGTCTTTCCTGACGGCTGCCGCGAGACGGTAGTTCTTGTTCGCAGCCCGAGTGTCGCGCGCATTCAGTAAGCGCCCGTGCTTGGCTGAAACCTCGCGAAAATGCGCAATCAACTCTTCTGTCCCTAGCACCTTGAGGTCCTTGGACTTCATGAGCAAGCGGGGCCCGCCTCTATTCGGGATCCAGGTCCCAGACGCCTTCTTCCCACCCTTTCAATGTCTGTTGAGCGCCAAAAGCAACGAGCCCCTCACCTTTTGCGGCCTCCTCCAACACCGCTTTGGCTTCGGCGGTGCGGTAACGGAGCAGGAAGGCGGCAGCCGTGGCCCTCACGTCCATCCTGGGATGCTTCAAGAGGATGCAGAGTGCCTCTCTTCCTTCGTCTCCTCGGGCACGAAGTTCATCGAAAGCAGCGATGTATCGGTCGCCGTGCTTGTCCTCGGGGTCCGCACCCACCTGGAAGATCGCGTCCGTCTGTGCCGCGACATTCTCAGCAAACTCCCTGACCAGACCCTCTAGAATCATCGCCAGATTCCCTTCTTGATGTTTTCAATGGCGAGCAAGCCGAAGTCGCGTTGGGCTGTGTACGACTGCGTGCTCAGCCACTCTCGAATGGTAAGGACGCGTGAACGAGTGATGAGCGGATACTTCCTGGAGTAGAACGCGCTGACCAGGTCGTGGAGCGTCTTGTTCAGGGCGACGACGTTCTCGGTGTTGTGTATCGCTTCCGGACCGAACCGGCGAACATTCCCCTCGGTCTGCTCGACGACGTGGTGCCACTCCCTGTTCGTGCCCGCGCTCCCTCGCGCCTTCGTCATGCCCCGGTGTGTTTGCCACGCCTTGTATCCAGTGGAAGCGCTCCCACCGCCGTGCGTTCCATTCGATGACATGGCCACGGCGCCCGGCGCGAGGCCGACCGTGAAGCCGTCAGCGGCGATGGTAACCGTCTCGACCTGCCCCACGGCGGCGTAGACCACCCCGGCCTCCGCCTCGGCCCGGACCGCGGCCTGGGCTGCCCCTGGCAGGCCCGGGAGCTTTGCCCCCAGCGTCGCCCCCGTGCTTCCAATGGCCGCCGTCGCCAGCATCACGAAAGCCCGCGCCGCCTGCCGGCCCATCACCTTGCCGAATCGCTCTCCCGCCCCGCGCAGTTCGTCGAACGTCAGCGCCGCGTCCGACTCCGCCATCAGGTGCCGGAAGCCCTGGATGAGCGCCCAGAACGTGTCGATGCCCACGTAGGCGATGAGCCCTGCCGAGATCACCGCCGCCACGCCCTTCGTCGCGGGCTCAGGCACCGTCCAGAGCAGCGCGTACGTGGCCGCTGTCCACAGAGCGGCCTGCATCAGCGCCTCGGGATTCGCCATGTCCTTCAGTGCGTCCCACAGCTCTTCCAGCACCGCCCCCTTCGCCATCGCGAGCGCCAGGGCGAAGCGCGCGTCCCCAGAGACAACTGGGATCTCCTTCAGCAGAGCCAGACAGTCACCGGCGCGTCCGGTCCGGCCACACCAGCGCAAGTAGGCCCGGGTCAGCTCCACGTCTGGCTGCGCCTGCTCGGAGGACAGGTGCTCCCCCGGCCCTAGCGGCGTGATGCGGCGGCGCTGCACATCCATCAAGTACGAACCGCTCCGGGGCTCCACCTCGAAGAGGCGCCGGGCGGCCTCCTGGGCCCTCGGTGACAACCGAAGCCCCGGGGCCAGCCGCGCCACGGCCTCCTTCAGCGCCCCCGCATCCAGCGGGACCGGCCGGGCCGTTCCATCCGCACGAGGCACATGGACGACAGGCGCACCGCGCCCCGTGTCGAGCCGGACGGCCTTCGTCGCACTGCTACACCCGACCAGCGCCAAGAACAGGGACAGCACCAGCCATGAACGACGCATCAGCAGCTCGCTCCGTTGCCGTCCGTCACGTGTCGCTTGCCCCTCTGGCGCGCAGGGCCTCCCACAGCATCGAATGGTTGAGCAGGATGTCCTTGATGCCATCCCGGACCGTCTTGGAGTCCAACGCCTGCTTGCTCATCAGCGCATGCGCGTCGAGCGCGGCGATGATGGCGCTCATGATCTCCTCCTGGAGGTCAGGCGAGTTCGCGAATTGTTCCTTCGAGTTGTTCGCGGCCTGTTGAGCCAGTGTGGGGGACTCCAGCAACTTCCCCAGCAAGACATTGTTCACGTAGACGAGCTTGTCCTGATCCGACAACTCGCCTTCGAACAGCGTGTTCACCCGCTCTATGATCTCATTGAGTCGCGCGCGCTCCCTTTCCTGCACGCTGCCCGCGCCTGCCTCCGTCGCCGGGTAGAGCGTCGGCTTCTCGCCCACGGCGAGCAGCATCGGGGCCTTGGCCTTCTCCTTCAGGGTGTAGTGCGTGAGCTTGACCTTCGAGAGGTCGATGTCCTCGCGCTCGCGCCCGAACTCGAGGAGCGGCAACAGGCGCTTGTAGAAGATGGCCCGCTTCTCAAGAGCGGTGCTGCCGTAGTCGAAGATCTGCGAGAGGAAGGTATAGAGCCGCAGGAACGCGCCCATGTCCGACTTGAAGAGGACGAGCGCGTCCAGCTCCGCCTTGGCGTCCTTGCGAGCCTTCGCGTCGGAGCTTTCATTCGCGGCCCTGAAGGACGCCTGCGCGGCCTTGAAGCGCTTCATCAGCCGGTCCAGCACCGGCTCGATGGCCTTCACGAGGTCGCTCTGCTTCGAGCCGGGGTTCAGCTCCACTCCCACCACGCGCTCGACCTCGAAGTCATCGTAGTAGCCAGCGGCGTCGAGCTTCGCGCGCAAGTTGAACACCACGTTCGGGTCGGTCGTGGCTGCCAGCTCCGCCGTCGTGTAGTAGGTCTTGAAGGCTTCGAGGATGTCGGCCGCGTCGTTGACGAAATCGACGATGTACGTCGTGTCCTTGCCCGGGTGCGCCCGGTTCAGCCGGGAGAGGGTCTGGACCGCCTGGATCCCCGCCAGACGCTTGTCCACGTACATGCCGCAGAGCAGCGGCTGGTCGAAGCCAGTCTGGAACTTGTTGGCGACGAGCAACACCTGGTACTCGCCCTCCTTGAACGCCTCCCGGATGTCGCGCCCTTTCAGGCGGGGATTCAGAGTCCGGCTGTTCTCTGTGAATGGCTCCGGACCGGAGTCCGGGTCCACGACTTCTCCGGAGAACGCTACGAGCGTCCCCATCTTGTAGCCGTGCTCCTGGATGTACTTCTCGATGGCGAGCTGCCAGCGCACGGCCTCCAGCCGGCTGGCGACGACGACCATCGCCTTGGCCTTGCCGTCGAGCAGCGGAGCCACGTGCGCGCGGTAGTGCTCCACCACGACCCGCACCTTCTCCGCGATGTTGTAGGGGTGGAGCCTCACCCAGCCCATGATCCGCTTCAGCGCGGCGCTCTTCTCCACCTCCTTCTCGTCCACCGCCTTGCTTTCGTGGGCGAGCTTGAAGGCCAGACTATAGGGCGTGTAGTTCTTCAGCACGTCGAGGATGAACTTCTCCTCGATGGCCTGCCGCATGGAGTAGACGTGGAAGGGCACCGGGACGTTGTCGGGCGCGGGCTTGCGCGACGGATCCGGCCGGGTGCCGAAGATCTCCAGGGTCTTGCTCTTCGGCGTAGCAGTGAACGCGACGAACGTGATGCCCGAGTCATTGGCGCGTGAGGACATCTGCGCCGTGAGGAGGTCCTCGCTGCTCACCTCGCCGCCGTCGTTGAGCTCCGCCAGCTCCGCGGGGGAGAGGACGGCCTTGAGCTTGGAGGCCGTCTCTCCCGTCTGGGAGCTGTGGGCCTCGTCGGCGATGACCGCGAAGCGCTTGCCCTGCGTCGCGGCCAGCCGCCGCACTTCCTCGATGGCGAAGGGGAACGTCTGGACGGTGCAGACGACGACCTTCTTCTTGCCGGAGAGCGCCTCGGCGAGCTTGCCGCTCTTGCTTCCGTCCTTGTTGGTGATGGTCGCCACCACGCCGGTCGTGCGCTCGAAGTCGAAGATGGCCTCCTGGAGCTGGGAGTCGATGACGTTGCGGTCGGAGACGACCAGCACCGTGTCGAAGACCTTCTTGTGCTGGGCGTCGTGCAGCTCGGCCAGGAAGTGCGCCGTCCAGGCGATGGAGTTCGTCTTCCCTGAACCGGCCGAGTGCTGGACGAGGTACTTCGTGCCGGGCCCGTCCGCGAGCACGGCGGCCTGGAGCTTTCGGGTGACGTCCAACTGGTGGTAGCGCGGGAAGAGGAGCCGGGTGAGCTGCTTCCTGGCGTCACGCTGGCCAATCAGGTAGCGCCCCAGGATTTCGAGCCAGCTCTCGCGCGCCCAGACCTGCTCCCACAGGTAGGCGGTGCGGTGGCCGCCGGATGGGTTCACGGGGTTGCCCGCGCCGCCGTCGTCGCCCTGGTTGAAGGGCAGGAAACTGGTCGCCGGGCCATCGAGCCGCGTCACCATGTGGACTTCGCTGTTGCTCACGGCGAAGTGCACCAGCGCTCCGCTCGGGAAGGAGAGCAGCGGTTCGGCGGCCTGTCCCTTGGGATGCGGCAGGCGGTCGAAGCGGTACTGGTCGATGGCGTCCGTGACGCTCTGGGTGAAGTCGGTCTTCAGCTCGGCCGTCGCAATAGGCACTCCGTTGAGGAAGAGCACCAAGTCGATGTTGTTCTCGTTGTGGACGGAGTAGTGCACCTGCCGCACCACGCGCAGCCGGTTGGCTTCGTAGCGCGCGAGGATGTCGGGGTTGATGGCGAGCGCGGGTTTGAACTCGGCCAGCTTGAGCGGCTGTTTGAGGCCCAGCAGCTCGATGCCGTGGCGCAGGACGTCGAGCGTGCCGCGCTGATTGAGTTGGTCGCGCAGGCGGTTGAGCAGCGTATCCCTGGCATTGCCGCCGTGGTTCTTCGTCAGCGTCTCCCAGGCCTTGGGTTGGGTGGTCTGCACCCAGGCGAGGACGTCGGCGGGGAAGAGCGCGCGTGGACGGTCGTAGTCGGTGGCGTCTCGGTCCGAGTGGAGCCAACCGTGAGACGCGAGGTGGGCGCAGATCTCGGACTCGAAGCTGATTTCCTTGTGGAGGCTCACGCTGCGGCCTTTCCGGCGATGGCGCGAACGTCAATCTGGCCGGTGACGGCGGCGGAGATCAGGGCGGTTCTACGTTCCTCAAGAAGTGAAACGGCGAGTTCTGTCTCTTGAATCAGCGCTGCGTAGCGATTGGATATCTCTGCAATATGAACGGTAATGGACACCTGCTCGGCCAGAGGAGGAATCGGAACAACGAAGCTCCTGATCTGCCCAGGGCTAATGTGCGGCACACTGACGCCTGTCGTTTCCGGTACAAAGTGAGCGACAAACATCGAAGACGCAAAAAGCGTCTCAAGGTAGTCAATATGAAGTTCGTCACGACATCTGACCGATGCGACCCGCTGAAGCAGAAGAGATGGCAAGTCTTTGGCTCTAACCCTTGCTACTCGGACGCCCTCCGCGATGTGGGGACGATCCATGCCAATAACAAGCTCTCCGCCAAGGAGTTCATACTCGTCGAGCCCATCTTCAGACTGCCTCTCCCAGTGGACCACATCATCCCATCGTAAGGCTCCAACGCCAATATTCACCCCTCGCAACAATTTATGGTGCGAAGGATTCTCAGAGAATCCGCCCGAAGGAAAAGCGAACCCAGAAAGGATCGATACGTAATATCCACACTTACCAACGCGCCAGTGCGACGGAACCTCGCCCAACCACTCGACGCCCGAGGGTTTCATAGGTGCGTCAGGGTTCAGCCCCTTAGTTGCGGCGTGGGAGATGACGGCTTCGCGCTTTTCCTTTAGCAGTTCGATCAGTCGTTGCTGTTCGGTAACCAGTTCATCGAGCTTCTCAGTCTCACGGGCAAGGAAGGCTGTGATGGAAATTTGCTCTTCCATTGAAGGGATCGGGATTTTCAATGTGGAGATTTGCTCACATGTAATCGCACCCTTTGTGCTGCCGCCTCCGTCACTCTCGTCTCGCAGTAGCCGATAGTTCGCATCAAAGATGCGACGTATCCATTCGACGCTTGCCTTGTGAGCATCCGGACTAACATATGCCACGTGTTGACTGATCGTGGCTTCAATCGTTAATAAGGCAGCCATCCCGCGCGTCCGACCTTGCCCTGTAATTCCAATTAAAACCGCAGGCGGCGTTATTTTCGGTAGATGGCAATCATTGAGCGCCAGTTCTGTGACAAACTGGTCGGACTCCTTGATGACTTCCTGGTTTACCGCTGAGCTATTCAGCCACGGATAGGTGCCATCAGCCCAATACGCCAATTGCTCTCGATTGGGCGTTGAGCCGTTCCCCACACGCGCAAGGTACTTTAGCGGACTTACATCCCAGTGCGCCGGTACCGCGCCCAGCCACTCGACACCACTGTCCTTGTATTCCGGGTAGCGGGGAAAGCTCATTTCGACAGCTCTCCGATCATCGTGAGGATGCGGTCGGTAACGCCCTTCAACTCAGCATCGATCTCCGCGAGCGGACGTGGCGGCTTGAAGACGTAGAAATGCCGGTTGAAGGGAATCTCGTAACCCACCTTCGTCTTCTCGTGGTCAATCCAGGCATCCGGCGCATGGGGCACCACCTCACGCTGGAAGTACGTCTCCACGTCCTCGGAGAGCGGGACGTTCTCCGTGTCGCGCAGGTTCGCGTCCGCCAGGGGCTTGCCCTTGCCCTTTCCCTTCGTGCCCAGGACCGGATGGCCCTTGTGGTCACGCTCGGGACGCTCGACCGTGATGGTGCGGTAGCCGAAGTCTTCGTTCTTGAAGATGCGGCTGATGGGTACGCCTTCCCGCGTCACCTTCTTGAAGGCGCCGAAGATGCGCGTGATGTCCTTGATGTGCTCGGGACTCAGTTCCTTGCGCTTGCTGCCGAGGCTCTTGCGCATCTTCTGGAAGAAGGTGCTCGCGTCGATGAGCTGGACCTTGCCCTTGCGCTGAGCAGGCTTCCGGTTGCTCACGATCCACACATAGGTGCTGATGCCCGTGTTGTAGAACATGTCCGTGGGCAGGCCGATGATGGCCTCCACCAGGTCGTTCTCCAGCATGTAGCGGCGTATCTCGCTCTCACCCGACCCTGCCCCACCCGTGAAGAGCGGCGAGCCGTTGAGGACGATGCCGAAGCGGCTCCCTCCGTCCTTCTCCGGCCGCATCTTCGACACCAGGTGCAGGAGAAACAGCAGCGAGCCATCGCTCACGCGCGGCAGGCCCGGGCCGAAGCGGCCGTTGAAGCCCTGCTGCTCGGCCTCCTTGCGGACCTCCTTCTCGATCTTCTTCCATTCCACGCCGAACGGCGGATTCGACAGCATGTAGTCGAAGTGCTTGCCGGGATGCCCATCCGCGGAAAGCGTGTTGCCGAAGACGATGTTGGCGACGTCTTGCCCCTTGATGAGCATGTCCGCCTTGCAGATGGCATAGGACTCGGGGTTCAGCTCCTGTCCATACATGACGAGGCGGGCCTTTGGGTTCATCCCGGCCAGGTGCTCGCCAGCCACGCTCAGCATGCCGCCCGTGCCCGCCGTCGGGTCGTACAGGTGGCGCACGATGCCCGGCTTCACGAGCGCGTCGTCGTCCTCGATGAAGAGGAGGTTGACCATCAGCCGGATGACCTCGCGGGGCGTGAAGTGCTCTCCGGCGGTCTCGTTCGACAGTTCAGCGAACTTGCGGATCAGTTCCTCGAACACCGAACCCATCTGGGCGTTGTTCACGACGTCCGGGTGCAGGTCGATGTTCGCGAACTTCTCCGTCACCAGGTACAGCAGCCCGGCCTTCGACAATCGGTCGATCTGCGCGTGGAACTCGAAGCGCTCGAAGATGTCCCGCACGGAGGGGGAGAAGCCCTGCACGTAGCGGAGCAGGTTCTCCCCGATGTTGTCCTGGTCACCCATGAGCTTCTTCAGGTCGAGCGGCGACGTGTTGAAGAAGTGCTGGCCGGACTTCTTGAGCAGGAAGGGCTCGGGGTTGAGCTTCTGCTTCTCGCGGGCCACCTTCTCCGCGAGGACGGCGGCCTTCGTGGGCTCGAGCACGCAGTCGAGGCGGCGCAGCACCGTGAAGGGGAGGATGACCTTCCCGTATTCGGACTGCTTGTAGTCGCCGCGCAGCAGGTCCGCGACGGACCAGATGAAGGAGGAGAGGTTCGGCTCACTCATGAAGGCATTCTCTCTGAGCACCCGGAGCGAAGGGGGGAGCGGGTCGAGGCAGGTGCATGCCGCTCCGGGGCAATCCCGGTCATGGTAGCAGCGGCCGATCAGGGACGGCCATCGCCAAGAGAGGCACTTCGGGCCCGCTGGCCCGTGGAGCGACTCTCACTCAGGGTACGCTTCGTCGGCCCGTCAATCACACGCTTGAGCCCCGCCGGTATGGCGAGCGCGAAGGGATATCGTGTATGCGAAAGACCTGGGCGCCTTGTCCAGGGCCGTTCCCGGGCTCAAGGCTGGGGACGCCACCACAGCCCTTTCAATCCCGCCTGCTCACACGCCTGCCGTGCCTCTTCGGTGTAGCAGTAGTAGAGCAGCTCGGGGATGGAGAACACGGGCGGGACGCCTCCCGGCGGAGGGCGGAGCACGAGTGGCTCTGCGTCCTCCTTGCCCAGGAGCTCTTCTCCGCACTGGTGGAAAGGCACGCCCTTCACGAGGGTGCGCTCCCGGTCGAGGCAGTCGGTCCGGTCCAGCACAGTGAAGGACTGGCCGGGTGGGACTGACAAAGACTGACTCAGGATGTGCTTCGCGGACCCGTCACGCGGTTGAAGAACACTCCCGTGTTGCCGATTCTCTCAATCCCTTCCTTGATCTCCTCGGAGACAATCAAGGCCAGTTCCCACCCCATGGGACGGAAGACACGCGCATCTTCAATTTTCGAAGTGTCGATACGCAGGCCCGAGATTGAGCGGTACTCGCCTACCCGCTCGGGTACGGCTCCGTCCGGTGGATAGACCTGGACCTCGCGACAGTTGGCTTCGTCAATACACATGAAGCGCCGGGTCGCGTTGACGACGTAGTACCGCTCCGGCGTCCCTTCAATGTCTACTGGGAACAACTGCACGTCGGCAGGCGCAAGTTCCCGGAAGACGTTCGCGACCTGCTCGTTCGCAATGGGCAAGCGGTCTGCATTGGCCACCGAAAAAGTACGCTTCACATCAACGTGAAAGGGGACTGTCTTGAGAGGTCCCGGGTCAGTCACTGTTTTCCCGTCCACAAACATCCACGGGTCATCCAGCGCGTCTCCATTCAGGTGGGTGGGGAGTTCCAGGCACCACTGGGGGACATCCCCAATCTCCACTGCGTAGAAGTCTAGCGCCATCTCAGCCTCCACCCACCACGACCAACCGCCTCAACTCCGTGCCAGTCGTAAGAAGCTCCCCTGCGATCCGCGCCAGTTCCTCAATCAGTCGGACCCGGCACGTCTCCTCTGACTTGCATCGCCCCAAAGCTTTCTCCAACCGATCGAGAACAGCCTGATGGTATTCACGTGGATGCGGCCCCTGATGGGCTTTCAGGCGCACCTGGTTCGGGACATCCTCCAGCTTCATCCCGGCCCGGGCAAAGAGCCTTGCACATTGCGGCGTCCATGGCCCTCCGGACACAGCGGAGACCAGATTCTTGTTCGTGCAGATGTGATGAACCGGCCCCTCGGCGTCGCCTGGAATCTGGCCGTTCGAATACATCGCGAGAGCAGCCGCCGCTCCAGGAGCCAACGCGACGTTGAGCACACCTGCGGCGGGCAGCGCGATGGATGTCACGCCACCGTTCAGGGCTGCCCCGAGTGAGAATCCCGCTTCGGCCTGCCCTCGGAGCGCGGCCTGGGGGAAGCCCGGGAGCTTGGGGCCCTGGGCCGCCATCGCGTTCTTCCCGCCAAGCGCCGCTGTGACGAGCAGCACCAGTACGCGCGTGCCGTTGGTCCCCAATACCCGCCCGAACCGGTGACCGATGTCCTGCAACTCAAGAGTGCTCGTCGCCGCTCCTGCGTCGTCCCAAAGCCGCACGAAGCCCTGGCCCATCTCCCAGACCGGTACGATGCCCAGGTAGGCGACCATGGCGGCCGTCAGCACCACGGCGATAGCCTTGGTGACAGGCTCCGGCAGCGTCAGGGTGAGAAGCAGGCTCAGCGCGGCCGACGTCACCATGGCCTTGAGTGCCGCCGGGTTCAGCAGCTTGCCAACCTCGGCCTCGACGCCTTCCCACACGCTGTCGAGCGCGAAGGACAAGGCCATGAGCGTCCGGTCCTTGCGTGAGAACGTCAGCCCCGTCCCGCCCAACAGGGCCAGACAGTCATCCGCCTCGGGGCAGAGGCGCGCGGACAAGGACTCAGGCGAACTCCGCGAGCCAGAGCCCGCGAGGCCCTTTGAGGAGGCAAGCAGCGTCCTGGATCGCTTCGTCTCACGGAAGGCCACGTCCATGCGCATGTCCAGGATGAGCTGCGTGAGGGCGGACGCGAACGCGTCCTCGCTCACCTGGACCGGGGCAACCTGCACCGGCTCGTGGACAACCCGGGGGCCACTGCCGGTATCGATATGGACAACGCGGCGGGTCGCACACCCCGTCGCGAGCAGCAACAACAGCGAGACGGCTCCGGCCAGCCTCATGGCACTCCCCAAGATCAGGAAGCGCGGCATCCTGACCTGGGGGCGCGACAACTTCAACGGACCGCATCAAGTGCGCGGTCCCGCTCAGTGCGTCAGGCCCTCCAGGGCCTTCGCCTGCGCGTCGATGAAGTGCCCGTAGGCCGAGTCCACCTGGTCTGAATAGGCCCAGGCGAACTCGGTGACGGCCTCATCGAAGTGGTTATTGCTGCCCAGGTATCCGGCGATGAGCGTGGCGTCGCCGGTGCGCGCGTGGGCGCGGGCCAGCGTCGCGCCACAGGCGTCCGCGTAGTCCAGGAACACGGGCGCATCCATCTTCTCTGCGTCGGGTCCTCGCGTGAGAACCTCCGCCCCATTCCGCTTGTAGGCGCGAGCAGCCTGCTGCGATTGGCTTCGACCGGGTCAGCTTCCGGGAGACACCATGAAACTTCTTCTCACGTCTGGCGGTTCATCTCCGGCCGGTCCGCTGACGGGATGTGCGAGCTGGGGTGGAAGTCCATGGGCGTGCTGGAGCTCACCACGCTGCCCAGGATGCGGGAGTCCGTGTTGCCGTCGCTGAGCAAGACGGTCTGGGTGGGATTGAGCGCCGGGAGCATGGTGATGACGCCCAGGATCGGCCCGTGCTTCGTCGAGTGGAAGCCGCCCACGGGGGGCCGTCGACTTCTCGATCTTCCCGCACCTGGACCACGAGCTGCTGCCGGAGAACACCCTGGCCGCCGTCGCTCCCCCCGGCCGCGCCGGGGGGAGCATGACGCCCCGAGGGGTGCTTAGTCGCAATAATGGACCAGCTGGCCGAGGTAGAAGATGCAGCGCCGCGAGGCCTCGTCATTGAGGGGGTTGGGGTCCTCCGGCGTGCTCTCCGACAGCGACGCGGTGACGGTGTAGTACTTGTTGGAGGAGTACTGCCTCAGGGGGACGTGGAAGAACCGGCTCCGCGTCTCCCCCGGCGCGATGTCGCTGAACGCGCAGGTGATGTCCCCGGAGCCCTTCGTGCAGTCCCCTGCCGTCGCGGACAACCCGGAGGGCAGCGCCGCGGTGGCGGTGACGGACTCGAGCTTCGCGGGGCCGTTGTTGGTCACGCGGACCTCGTAGAGCATGTAGGGATTGATCAGGGTCAGGACGCGCCGGGAGACGAGCTGCACGGAGGCGTCCGCTTCGGGCTCGGGCTCCGACGCGTCGGTCGTGTTGTGGAACACGGTGACGAGGTTCGCCGCCTCCCGTGCCACGACGAGGTCCGCCTTCCCGTCCCCGTCGAGGTCCGCGGCCGCGAGCGCGGAGATCGTGCCCTGGGTGTCGAGGAGGACGGCCTCGCCGAAGGAGCCATCGCCCTTGTTGACGAAGACGGCGGCGGCCATCGCGCTGTCTGGCGCGACGACCACGTCGAGCAGGCCGTCCCCGTCGAAGTCCGCGAGCGCGAGGGACTTCGCGTCGACGGAGGTCGTGAAGTTCTTGGCGCCTTCGAAGTTGCCGTTGCCGTCGCCCTTGAGGACGGACACGAAGTTCCTGCCCGCGACCACGGCATCCGCCTTGCCGTCACCGGTGACGTCGCCCAGGGCGACGCGGCGGGCGGCTGCGTGCGTGGGGTACTTCTTGAAGGGCGTGTAGTAGGAGCCGTTGCCCTTGCCGGACAGCAGGGTGACGGTGCCGTCCTCGTCGACGGTGACGATGTCATCATGGCCGTCGCCGGTGATTTCGCGCCCCGCGAGGCCCACCGGCGAGCCGCCCGTCGGGATGAGCATCCGGGTCTCGCCGTTCTCCAGGGGGAGCACGGTCATGACGCCGTCGCCGCCCCGGTGCCCCAGGCTGGCGAGGTCCGGGGTGTACTGCTCATCCAGCTCCACGATGACCAGCTCGCGCAGGTTGGTATTGGGATTGAAGAGGTTGACGAGCGGCGCGTCCGCCTTGACGCCCCCCTTGCCATCGCCGGGATAGATGGCGAGGGCGCCCTTGCCCACGACGGCGATGTCCGCGTGCCCATCCAGGTCGAAGTCGGTCCCGGCCGCGATGCCGGTGGGGGCTCCGAGCGCGGCACGCAGGGGGACGGTCACCGCTTCGGAGCTCGCTCCGTTCATGAGGATGGAGAGGGAGCGGTCCTTCGTGTTGGCGGTGAGGATGTCCGGGGTGCCGTCCTTGTCGAGGTCGGTGATGGCCAGATGGCGGGGACCCTCGCCGGTCTTGAAGTCGCCAACGGCCTTGAAGCTGACGGAGCCCGTGTCCGCGGCGAGCGCGGGCACGCAGAAGCCCAGCAGCCCCAGTGACAGCAGGGCCTGATGGAACGGGCGGGAGAGCAGCAGACGCTTGAAATGACGGTGTGACATGAGCACGTCCTTGCACGCAGTGAGAGGCCCCAACCGGGGCGGACTCAACATGGCGTGCGTGCTCATGGCGGACGGCTGACCTGGGGGGACCATCCCCCGGGACGGCGGTACAGGGTGTCAGTGCGTCAGCGCCTCCAGGGCCTTCGCCTGCGCGTCGATGAAGTGCCCGTAGTCCGAGTCCACCTGGTCTGAATAGGCGCAGGCGAACTCGGTGACGGCCTCGTCGAAGTGGTCATTGCTGCCCAGATAGCCGGCGATGAGCGCGGCGTCGCCGGTGCGCGCGTGGGCGCGGGCCAGCGTCGCGCCACAGGCGTCCGCGTAGTCCAGGAACACCGGCGCATCCATCTTCTCCGCGTCCAGCGAGCCCTTCATGTCGCGCAGCTGGCGCACGTAGAAGGCGCCCATGCCCTCCACCTCCGTCCAGCCGAGGAACAGGTCGGAGAAGGCCTGCATGCGCCGCTGGCCCACCACCACGCGCTCGCCCGCGCTGTGGAACTCGCTGGGGCCCAGGTAGGGCTCCAGCACGGAGGCCTTCGCCTCCTTGAGCTGCAACACCAACGGGTCCTCTCCGCCGTTGCCTTCACACAGCACGACGTAGGCCTGCAGCCCCACGCTGCCCACGCCCACGACCTTGAAGCCCCACTCCCTGCGCTGGTAGCGCAGGCACAAGTCCCTCACCGCGCCGTCCAGCGACTCCAGGTAGCCCACGGTGAGCCGCTTGATGCGCCGCTCCAGCTCCGCGGGCGACACGTCCATCTTCACCGCGCTGAGCGGGAACAACAGCGGCGGCTGGTAGGCCAGGTGCCGCTGGCCGTTGCGCTCCACGGTGAGCTTCTCCACCGCGTGCGCGCTGGTGTGGCGCTTCGCCTTCTCCACCGCCTCGGCGGCGAGCTTCGCGGTGTCGTCGGAGTCGGAGTGCTTCAGCTCCTTCGCGTCCACGTGGAGCGACCAGACCTCCAGCAGGCTCCGGGTCGTCAGCTCACGCATCGTGAGCCGGTAGGACTCCACGGCCTTGCGCGCGGCCTTCTTGCCGCAGCGGGCGCCCAGGCCGTTCTGCTTCGCGGCCACGACGAAGCTCGCGGCCAGGCGCTTCACGTCCCACTCGAAGGGGCCGGGCAGCGTCTCGTCGAAGTCGTTGAGGTCGAAGATGAGGTTGCGCTCGGGCGTGCCGAAGAGGCCGAAGTTGGCCAGGTGCGCGTCGCCGCAAATCTGACTGCGCAGGCCGCTGTGCGGCGTGTGGGCCAGGTCGCGCGCCATGACGAAGGGCGTGCCGCGCAGGAAGGCGAACGGGGACTCCGACATGCGCTCATGGCGCACGGGCACCAGCCACGGCAGCCGCGTGGCGTCGGACTCCTTGAGCTGCGCGATCGGGTCGCGCCCCCGGAAGGGCTTCCACCTGGCGTGGCTGCTCCGGGGACAGCGCTTGCGAAAGGCGCGGCCCGCGTCCATGCGCTCCTCCACGGAGCGGAAGTCCACGGCCTGCAGCCGTGAGGGCTTCAGCTTCCGGGGCGTGCGCCGCGTGCGCTGCTGTTTCTGGTTGGATACGAGGGGAACCTTCGCGGCTCCCAGCTCGGAAGTACCTTCCGCATCCATGGGGTGTGTGACTCCTCACCTCCAAAGCTGGATACGTCCCCCCGGAACCGGAAGCGTCCAGGTCCGGAATGTCCTCGGCCCCGGGAACATGGACGGATGCAGTGTTCACCCGTGAGCGCGCTTCAGGCCGCGGCCAGCAGGTCCCGGAGGATGTCCCGTGCGCGCGTCCACAGCAGTGAGCCGCCCTCGTCCGGCAGGAAGTGGCGGACCGCGCGGGGAAAGCGCGTGGCGAGCAGCGCGCCTCCATCCGGCGAGTGCACCGGGCTGGTGTCTCGCCCGCCGTACCAGAGCCGCACGGACACGGTGATGGCTTCGGGTGGGACGGGCCACCGGCCCATGGCCAGGGTGAGGTCGCGCGCGTAGCCGCTGGCGCCTTGCGCGAAGCCCTCGCGCAGCGCCTGGCGATACGCGGACGCGAAGGCGGGCTCGCGGTAGCGGGCGCGGTCCTCCGGGCCGCTCATGCCGTCGACGAGCGCCCACATGCCGTCCGCGTCCGCGCGCGCCGCGAAGCCGGCCTCGAAGCCCGCGCGGTCCGCCTCGATGGCGGCGACCATGCCCGCGACCTCCGGAGGGAGCAGGGCCCGGGTCGTGGGGTGGGCGAGCTCGTCCTGGCCCGCGACGAGCGCCATCGCGGACACCCGTCCGGCGCCCGCAAGGGCCACCGCGAACGGAGCGCCCTGGGAGAAGCCCACCACGGCGGGCCGCGACAGGCCCGTGGCCTCCAGCACCGCCGCGACGTCCGCCGTCCAGCGGGAGAAGTCCTTGAGCGGGTCCGGCTGGGAGAGGCCCAGCCCCGCCCGGTCCACGCAGAGCAGCCGCACGCCCAGCTCGCGCACCGCCTCCGCGCCAAAGCCCAGCGAACTGCTCGTCGCCGCGCCGGAGCAGAAGAGGACCGGCACACCGTCGGGCGCACCCCACTCCGTCCACCCCACGCGTCGTCCGTGCTTACGCTCCAGGTGATGACTGCGCTCCGGTGCCGTCAGGACAAGCGTCATGGGCGCAAGCCTGGGAAACACCGGGCATGGCGTCCAGCGGATTCCCGCGGCGTGAGCGGGATGCCGCCCTTCGGGCGCAGGGTGATGGCGGGGAGGACCTCCGGCGCGGGCCCTGGCGCTGCTTCGAACTGGAAGCGCTGGAGCACCGTGGCCAGCACCAGGCGGATGACCATCAGCGCGGAGCCCGCGCCGATGCAGAGCCGGGGGCCGCCTCCGAAGGGACAGTACGCGAAGCGTGGGATGCGGCGCTCCAGCCCGTCCGCCCAGCGCTCGGGACGAAAGGCCTCTGGCTCCGGGAAGTGACTCGCGTTCCGGTGCAGCGCCCACTGGGACCACGCGACCACCGTTCCGGCGGGGACCTGCACTCCGTCCATCCGGTCGTCTGCTTCCGCCACCCGGCTCATGCCCCACGCGGGCGGATACAGACGCAGCGACTCCTTCACCACCTGCTCGCAGTACGGCAGTGAAGGCAGGTCCGCCACCGTGGGCTCGCGGCCTCCCAGCACCGTGGCCAGCTCCCGCCGCAGCGTGGCCTGCGCTTCGGGATGGCGCGCCAGCAACCACAGGCTGAGCGCCAGCGCGGCGGCGGTCGTCTCATGCCCGGCGATCATCAATGTCAGACATTCGTCGCGCAGCTGCGCGTCCGTCAGGGGCTCGCCGTCCCCGGCCTGTGCCTCCAGCATCAGGCCCAGCAGGTCGTCTCCGGAACCTCCCTGCTTCCTCCGGCGCTCCACCACGTCGTCCACGACGGCGTGCAGGGCGCCGAGGCCGGCCCTGAACCGCCGCTGGCCCGGCGTGGGCACCCAGGCGGGCAGCGGGATGGGCGTGTCGAAGAGGTGCTGGGCGTGCAGCATCACCGCCTCCATCGCCCGTCCCAGCTCCCGCGCCTGCGCGGAGAGGTCCGCGCCGAAGAGCGTCTCCGCCACCACGTCCAACGTCAGCGCCATCATCTCCGGGTACGCGTCGAAGGACGCGCCCTCCCGCCGTGACGCCATCCAGGTGTTCGCGGCCTTCACCGCCACGCTCCCGTGCGCGGCCAGCAGGTTCTTGTGGAAGGCCGGCTGCATCATCCGCCGCCGCCGCATCCAGAAGTCGCCGTGGCTGGTGAACAGGCCGTGGCCCACCACCGCCTCCAACGCGCGCCGCTGGAAGGCGTCCTTCGGGTAGTTGCGGAAGTTCTTCACCAACACGTGCTCGATGGCCTCGGACGTGTTGAGCAGGTAGATGGACGTCCCCACGAAGCGGGTCCGCACCACCGCGCCCCGGTCCGCGTAGCGCAGGAAGAAACCCAGCGGATCCTTCCGGTACTCCAGCCCCTGGCCCACCCACGGCAGCCCCGCGGGAAGCGGGGGTGGAAGGACCGCGGAGTCGGAAGGGGCAGCGTGCATGCGGCGAGTGTACCCAAACCCTTCCACTGGGACCGTGACACCTCCCGTCCCCCGGCTTCGTGCCAGGGGACGGGGGCGTGTGGCTTCACCAGAGCTGGAAGAGCTTCTTGTCCGTGCCGTCACCGAAGTTGTTGTAGAGGACGGCGTCCGCCCAGCGCGTGACGTCGAGCAGGAGCGCGCCCCACTCCGCGACCGCGGAGCCCGCGAGGATGAGCGCCTTGTCGGATTCACCCGGGATGAGGCCCGCGACGCCTTCGCCCGTCATGCCGCCGAAGCCCAGGACGTTGGCGCCGAACTTCTCCGAGTCCCAGAGCTTGGAGTGGTAGGGCACGGAGGCGGGGATCTCCCCATCCAGCTCCAGGATGTAGCTGACGACCGACAGCACCAGGCTCACGAGCCCCATGAACGTGAGCAACGTGTTGTCCGTCACCTCCAGGGCCTTCGCCAGCCCCCGGGCCTCCACGTCCGCGCCGCGCGTCCAGCTCGCCAGGCACACGAGGCCGGTGACCACGGCCTCCAGGGAGTAGAGCGCCCAGACCATCCGGTCCAACTGCTGCGAGGGCACGTCCTCGTCGAAGGGGAAGCTCCCCGCCACCCCCGTCCAGGTGGAGACGGTCTGCCCGGTGGAGAACCACCGCTGCGCGACCTCGCTCTTCGTGAGCTGCCCGCCCGAAAAGAAGAGCGTGTAGAAGAACGAGGAGACAATCGACAGCGCGCCGCCAATGACCGAGTAGTTGTGGGCGGAGTCTCCAATGACGTTGTTCCCCTGGTCGTCCTTCGACTCGGGCAGCGCCACCAGCGACGTCGTCCGCCAGGGCGTCATCACCCGCATGAAGCTGGACGGCTGCTGCTCGGGGACGGGCGCCTTCCCCGTCAGCAGCTTGAAGACAATCGTGACGGGAATGGCCGCGAGCAGGCTGAGGGCGCCCAGCATCGTCAGCGAGTCCTCGCCCGTGAGCTTCTTGTACAGCCAGCTCAGGACCGGGATGTTGAACGGGCGCAGGAGCACGTCATCCAGGATGGCCTGGCTCACGTCCGCGATGACCTCGCACAGGCCCACCAGCAGGTCCCTGGCGGCGGCGAGCAGCGTCTTCGCGGCCTCCCCCGCCAGCAGTTGGACGAGGGAGTGCAGGCTGACGGTGCCCTGCTGCACCATCGTCTGGAGCCCCTGGCACAGCTCCTTCACGGAGTCCGCGACGTCCGACAGGATGTTCCCCACCGTCTGGAGGAAGTCGGTGACGGCCTGGGCCACCGGCGCGCCGGAGTCCTCGGCCGTGCTGTCGCCGACGCCGCCGTGGGACACCTGGTAGGTGGAGAAGGTCGCGCCGGGGCTGGTGGTGAGGCAATCCGTGGCGGACTTCTGCTCCGGCGTCTGCTCGGACTGCGTCTGCGTCACCACCTGCTGCGTCGTCACGTCCGGCAGGCCCAGCGCCTGCTTGCAGACGTCGTCCCACTTCGCGATGAGCCCGTTGAAGTACTCCGTGATGGAGGACTCCATGCCCTGCATGCGACCCGCGAGCGCCAGGACGACGTCCTTCGTCATCGCCTCCATCACGCGCTGGGTGGCCAGGATGTCGTCCCACGCGAACAGGAAGCCCAGGAACGCGATGATGTCTTCAATCAGCACCACCAGCTGCTGGAACAGCCAGCTGATGAGCTGGAGCGCCTCCTTGATGGTGCGCACGACGAACGTCACCACCTGCTCGCCAATCTTCACGAAGAACTGGAGCAGCGTCTTCGTGCCGCTGACGATGGGCTGGAGGACGTACTCGTAGACGGCGCCCGCGGCGCTCTTGAGCGCCTGGAGCACGTCGCCCGCCGCCGTCTCGATGGCGTTCGTCACGTTGCCCAGCACCTTGAAGGACGTCTGGGTCCTGGCCATCGCCGTGGGCGCCGGAGCGGGGGCCGTGTCCAGGGGCGCCGACGAGCCATCCGCGGGCAGGCTGTCCATGTTGTCCATCAGTTGTTGGAGCGACGCCTGCACCTGCGCCACCAGGTCCGGGTCCGCGCCGGGGGGCACCACGGGCGTGCCGTCCGGCTTCTTCCACTGGGACAGGTCCTGGCCCTTGAGCTTCGCGGCCAGGTTCGCGCGCAGCTCCGCGCTGGGATCCGCCGTCACGTCCTGCGCGAGGAACGGCGCGCTGAAGCGGAACACGGGCGTGCCCACGTCGGACACCTTATTGATGAGCGTCACCGTGCCGGCGGCGTCCGTCTTCACCTCCACGCGCGTGCTGGAGTCCAGGTCCGTCCAGTAGCCGTTCACCATCACGCGGGACCACTCGGAGGCGTTCACCTGCACCGTCTGGCCCACGACGGGCTTGCCCTGCGCGTCCGTGAAGCGCACCACCGTGGTGTAGCTGGGGAACTCCTGCCCGTTGGCCTGCGTGGGCAGCACCATGTCCGTGTTCTGCCAGGTGGTGGTGTCCGGGTCCTGCCACAGGTACGTGATGAGGCTGTTGTCCGTGGAGGCCACGAACAGCTCCCCCGTGGCGCGCTTCTGGTTGCGGCGCGGGGCCAGCCGGGCCACGTGCTCGCGCTGCTGGAGCGGCGCGGACCAGCCGGCCGTGGCGCCCACCGCGTTGTTCAGGGAGAACAGCCGCTGGCTGCCGTCCACCGCCCACACGCTGACGCGCTGGGAGTCCTGCTGCGCCAGCACCGTGGTGACGCCGGACAGCACGTCCGCGGACGCGATGGCCAGCGCGGTGCTCTTCGCGTTCTTCAGGCCCGTGGAGGGGAACCACGACAGCCCGTCACCGCCCACGTACAGCGCGCTCAGGCCCTGGTTCTGGCGGTCCTCCAGCGCCCACAGGCAGCGCGCTCCGGACGGCGCCGTCACCGACAGCGAATGCGTGGTGTTGGTGGACGGGTCCAGGAGGCTGGTGAAGGTGAGGCACCGCTTGCCGGTGTTGTCGTCGTACAGCGACCAGGTGCCCCGGTAGGAGATGCCGGTGATGGACGCGCGGGCCACCACCACGTCGTGCAGCGTCGCCATGTCCTTGGGCGGCGCCCAGTTCACCCACGCGCTGGCCGTGCTGCTCGTGGACGCGTCCACGAAGTAGCGGCCGGTGGTGCCGTTCGTGTTCTTCACCTCCGCCACCAGCAGCGGCGCCTCGCTGGCGCTGACGAAGTCGCCCAGCAACAGCCGCTGCACGGGCATGCCGGCGGGGGCTCCGTTGCGCTGGACCCACGCGGTGTTGAGCGTGCTCCACGGGCCGCCGTCCGGCGTGGGCGTGAGGGCGGGGGAGACGAACACGCGGCTGCCGCCCGCGCCGTCATCCATCGCCACGGCGATGATGACCTGGCCCGAGGGGGCCTGGACCACCGCGTAGCCCTGCACGTCGTGGTTCGCGTCCGGGCTGAGCTCGACCTGGCGCCAGCCGGTCGTCACGGTGGTGTCGCGCAACATCACCCACAGCGTCTTGCGCGCGGTGTTCGCGGCGGACGCGCCCACGCTGAACAGCAGCGGCGAGCCGCCGGTGTCCTCCGCGGAGGCGAGGGGATAGGCCGCGTCCACGGAGGTGGCGGCCAGGTAGTTGTACATCAGGCTGGAGGAAACGGTCGCCGAGCCCGTCTGGGAAGTCTGGGACATGGATGGGGTCCTGGGATGTCTTTGGGAGGGAGGGGTGCTTCAGCCGGGGAACGTCACGTCCACCTGGGCGGCGCCCTCGGTGTTGAAGACGAACTGGCTGTAGGAGCGCGCGACGCCCGTGGGCAGCACGACGCAGTCCTCGACATCCAGCGACATGGAGGCGTTGTCGCGGAAGGTGTTGGCCAGGTCGCTGGCGAACTTCTGCGCCTGGTCCGTGATGGCGTCCTGCGGCGACGTGGAGGACCAGTTGAACAGCTTGTCCAACGCGTTGAAGACCCAGCCATCCAGCGTCTTGTCCACGGTCGGCGCCGGGGCCTTGCCCAGGACGATGTCCACGGACGTCACCAGCTTGCCGCCGTCACCCGCGGACAGGGTGATGGTGCCCGTCCAGGGCTGCACGTAGGTGGCCTTCCCCAGGACGTCCTTCATGCCCAGGCCGATGAAGTCGAGCGGATACTGGCTGACCTCGATGTTCACCTGGAACTGGCCGCTCATGGCGAGCGTGCAGCGGTCGGTCTGGGTGAGGTTGGGCTGGGTGGTGAAGACGATGGCCTCCGTGCCGGCCACGTACTGGTCGAAACCGTTGTTCACCTGGACGAACTCACCGCGCCCGTCGTTCTTGCTGGAGTTGTCGCGCGTGCCGATGCACTCGTACATGAGCGGCGCCAGCCGCATGATGCTGCCGGGGATGCCGGAGGCCTTCAGGATGGCGGGCAGCACGGTGGGCTTCAGGTAGCCCTCGCCCAGCGTGTCCTGGCTGAGGAACAGCCGCGCGCGGGCCTCCGCCGGGCTGCCGTCCGGGTTGGTGGTGGAGGCCAGCGGCGCGGTGAAGCCGAAGCGCGAGCTCCAGCTGGGCTCCTTCCGGCCCCGGCTCATCATGCACACGTTGAGCGTGCTGAAGTTCCCGTTGGCGCTGTAGCGGGTGGTGCGCTCCTTCGCGAGCGTGGGGACGATGCTCGCGGGGCTGCCCGGCGCCTGCGTCGTGTACGCCACGTCCATGTGGCCCACGCCGGCCAGCGTGGCCTGGAGCGCGCTCTGCGCGGCCTGGCTGAGCGCCACGGGCTGGTTGCTCGCGTTCACCACCTGGAGCGAGCGGAACAGCGACGGGTTGGCCAGGTCCAGGAAGAGGCGGTAGACGGAGTAGTTGAGCGACTGGAGGCCCTGGATGTGCTGCTTCGCCTCCGACGTGGCGGCCAGCGTGCTGGGGTCCGTCACCTGCGCCTGCGACAGGTCCAGCGACACGATGACCGTCGTGCCCGACAGGGACTGCGTCTTCGTCGCGCCGGACTCCACGTACTGGAGGGTCGCGGTGGTGAAGGCCAGGTGCACGTCCAGGTGGGTCGTCTGGTCGTCGGGGACCGACACGGTCGGGTCGCCCATGGCCGTCACGGTGAGCTGCGCGCCGCCGCTGGCGGCCTGCGTGAAGGAGGACGGGATGAGCTGGTAGTAGCGCAGCGCGTGCAGTTGCTTGTTGATGAGCCCCACGGTCAGCGCCCACACCAGGTCCCACTCGTGCGGCGCGCGCGGCTTGAAGTCCACCCGGTAGGTGGTCGCGTGGTGGTCCCCGCTCGTGTCCGTCTGGGTGATGACCACCGGCGCGAGGCCGGAGTCCGTGGTGGCGGTATAGGACTCGTGGTGCTGCGCGCCGCTGGAGTAGTTCCAGTAGAAGGAGAGCGGCACCTGCTCGTTCCCCGTCTCCAGCTTGTACGTCACCGTGCCTTCAGGACCCGGGGAGATGGAGTTGTTCTGCTCGACCTTGAAGGTCGTGCTGGAGCCCGCAGCGATGCTGCTCGCGGGCGCGCTGCCGCTGAGCGAGCCGTCCTTGTAGTCGGGTCCGCCAAGGTTATCGATGGGGCAGCCGGAGTTGTTCTGGATGGTGAGGGACGTCGAGATCGTCATGGCAGGACCTGGCGGGTGAGGGGCATGCGCCGTGAAACACAACCTGTTTCACGGACACGCTCTCTCCAGCTGCAAGGCCAGGACCAGACCGCAACCTCGCGTGATCACGTCCACCGCCCACGCGCGCTCGCGAAGCTGCGTGCCGCGCGGACGCAGCTGCGTCGCTTCGCGCGCTACCGCTCTTCGCCCAGAACCGGACGGAGCTGCCCGCTGTTGATGGCAAGGGACAGCTCGCGCTCCATCGCCTCGACCTCCTCGCGCGGGCCGGCGCCGAGGGCCTGGTGGAAGCGCCGCTGATCATCGTCCGTCCAGCGGCCTCGCGCGATGGCGTCATCCAGGACCTGCTGCCCCTGGCGGGAGGCCTCCCATTGTCCGGGCGTGGGGGCTGGACGCGCGGGCTCCGCGGGCTGCGCGGGAGGCGCCGCCACGGGCTCCCTCGCCGCGAGCACGGCGAGCTGTTCGCGGATGAGCCGCAGCTCCTCGCGGGAGTCCTGCGTCCACGTCACCCCGGAGGTGGGGGCGGGACAGGGCTGCGCGAGCCCGCGAAGCTGGCGGGTCTGCGCGTCGAGCATCCGCTCCACGCGGGATTCCAGGGTGGCGAAGGTCAGCGCCACGCCCCCGGTGATGCCGAGCGCGATGCCCGGGACCTGTGACAACAGTGTCTGGAGGAAGGTCTTCATCGAGAGGCTCCGGGGGCGCGGCGCAAGCGGCGGGACTACGGCGCCTTCGGCTCCAGGTGCGAGCCCTTGAGCACGTCGATGGACTGACAGACGCCGCTCGTGTCCCAGGTGAAATAGATGAAGGACGCGTCGCCCGCGGACTGCGCGCTGCGCACGTGCGCGGGCAGGGTGGAGAAGCAGGTCGCGGACACGCTCGCCGCGGACACGGCGAAGCACCGCACGGACTCATTGCCCGCCGAGTCCGCGGACGTGCGGCAGTAGATGCGCTGGACGGTGTCGGAGCTGTTGCGCGCCGTGCCCTGCGCCCCTTCCGCGTAACGGAGGGAGGTGTTCACGTTCACGTTGAACGCCGACTTCGACCCTGCGTACGCCACGGGTACGGCCAGCAGCACCAGCGCGACGGACGTTCCCAACGCCTGCGTGAAACGCTTCATGGTGTGGACTCCCCTTCAGTGGAAAAGCTGATGGGGTTACGCCCGCCGCGCTGATTATTCCCGGGCATCTTCCGCAAGGGCGTCCTTCCCACCTCCGCGGACCCGCCCCTATCGTCCCGGGACATCCCCTTCTCAGGAGCGTCCGCATGGGCAGCTATCGGGACTTCTACCGCCGCTCCATCGAAGCGCCGGACGCGTTCTGGGAGGAGCAGGCCCGGCTCATCGACTGGGAGCGGCCGTTCGACGCCGTGCTGGACGCCTCCCGGCCGCCCTTCGCGCGCTGGTTCGTCGGCGGGCGCACCAACCTGTGCCACAACGCGGTGGACCGGCACCTGGCCACCCGGGCGGACCAGCCGGCGCTCGTCTTCGAGTCCACCGAGACGGACCAGCGCCGCCAGTACACCTACGCGCAGCTGCACGCGGAGGTGAACCGGACGGCGGCCATGCTGCGCTCGCTGGGCGTCAAGCGCGGGGACCGCGTCATCGTCTACATGCCCATGGTGCCGGAGGCCGTCTTCGCGCTGCTCGCCTGCACGCGGCTGGGGGCCATCCACTCGGTGGTGTTCGGCGGCTTCGCGGCGCACAGCCTGGCCCTGCGCATCGACGACGCGAAGCCCGTCCTGCTGGTGACGGCGGACGCGGGCATGCGCGCGGGCCGCGTCGTCCCCTACAAGCCGCTGGTGGACGAGGCCCTCTCGCTCGCGAAGCACCCGCCCGCGCGCGTGCTGGTGCTGGACCGGGGGCTCGTTCCCCACAGCCCCGTCACGCCGGAGCGCGACGTGGACTTCGCCACGCTGGGCCGCGAGCACGAAGGGGCGCGGGTTCCGGTGGAGTGGCTGGAGTCATCGGAGCCCAGCTACATCCTCTACACGTCCGGCACCACCGGGAAGCCCAAGGGCGTGCAGCGCGACACGGGCGGCTACGCGGTGGCGCTGGCCGCGTCCATGCGCCACATCTACACGGGCCAGCCCGGCGAGGTGATGTTCACCGCCTCCGACATCGGCTGGGTGGTGGGCCACTCGTACATCGTCTATGGCCCGCTGCTGAACGGCATGACGACGGTGCTCTACGAAGGCCTGCCCATCCGGCCGGATGCCGCCGTCTGGTGGCGGCTCATCGAGCAGTACCGGGTGAGCGTGATGTTCACGTCTCCCACCGCCATCCGCATCCTGAAGAAGCAGGACGCGGCGTTCCTGAAGCGCCACGACACGTCCAGCCTGCGCTACCTGTTCCTCGCCGGTGAGCCGCTGGACGCGCCCACGCACGCGTGGATTTCAGACGCGCTGCCGTCCACGCAGGTGCTGGACAACTACTGGCAGACGGAGACGGGCTGGCCCATCCTCGGGCCCGTCCCCGGGGTGGAGCCGCGCAAGCGCAAGCTGGGCTCACCGGGCGCGGCCATCTACGGCTACCGCGTGAAGCTGGTGGACGGGCTGAGCGGCGAAGAGGTGACGGCGGCGGACCAGAAGGGCGTGCTGGTGATTCAACCGCCGCTGCCGCCGGGCTGTCTGTCCACGGTGTGGGGCGACGACGCGAGATTCGTCTCCACGTACTTCTCCAGCTTCGACACGCCCCTCTACAACACGTTCGACTGGGCCACGCGCGACGCGGACGGGGACTACTTCATCCTGGGCCGCACCGACGACGTCATCAACGTGGCGGGCCACCGGCTGGGCACGCGTGAGATTGAAGAGGCCATCAGCGGCCACCCGGCCATCGCGGAGGTGGCGGTGGTGGGCGTGAAGGATGAGCTCAAGGGCCAGGTGGTGATGGCCTTCGCCGTGCCCAGGGACCCCGCGCGCCTGCACCGCGAGGAGGACCGGGACGCCCTCTCACGCGAGGTGATGGACACGGTGGGCCGGACGCTGGGCGCCGTGGCCCGCCCCGCGGCGGTGTACGTGGTGGCGAACCTGCCGAAGACGCGCTCCGGGAAGCTGCTCCGCCGGAGCATCCAGGCGGTGGCGGAGGCCCGCGAGCCGGGCGACCTCACCACCATCGAGGACCCGGGCGCGCTGGAAGGCATCCAGGCCGCGCTCAAGGCGCGGCCCCCGAAGGCTTGAAGCGGAAGGAAAAGCCCGGCGCGGCCCCCAGGGCCGTGGAGGCCGCGCCGGCGGACAACTACTGCCCGGAGCTCACCGTGAAGGTGGCGCCGGAGAAGGCGCTGTAGCCGCGGATGAGCACGTAGTACGTGCCGGACTGCGCGCCGTTGAGGGTGCAGGTCTCGTCGCTGCTGGCGCCCGCGGAGCGGCAGTCGTAGCTGGTGGTCGTGGGCGCGCTGCCGAACTTCACGTAGAGGTCCGCGTCACCCGTGCCGCCCGCCAGCGCGAAGCGCATCGCGGTGGCGCCGGAGGGCTTCACGTAGCTCAGATGGGTGTTGCTGTTGCGGGCGCCGGAGACGTTGGTCAGCGTGGCGAGGGTCGTCCACACCGGCGGCGCGGCCACGCCCACGGCGCTCCAGGCCTCGTTGACGGACGTGACGGCGCTGGCGCCGTACAGGTCCTGGGCCGCCTGCGCGGTGGCGCCGCGCGCGTCGGCGAAGGTGCTGCCCGGCGTCAGGTAGACGGTGTTCGCGCGGTAGAAGATGGCCGCGCCCTTCATGATGCTGGCGTAGCTGTTGGCGTCGAGCGCCGGCACCACGTTGCTCGTCTTGCCGCGCGGGTGCGTGCCGCCGTTGACCATCAGGTGGAACGCCAGGTTCGCGATGCCGGAGTTCCAGTGCACGCCGCCGCTGTCGGACGTGCCGGTGTAGCGCGTGGGGTAGTAGTCGTAGTCCCCCGCGATGGCCGGGTCGTTCATGTAGCGGAGCGCGTCGCCCGCGGTGGCCGGCGTCCAGCACTCCTCGCCAATCTTCCAGGTGTTGGCGGTGACGGCGCCGTCCCGGTACGCCTCGATGGAGGCGCCGAAGATGTCGGACATGGCCTCGTTCAGCGCGCCGGACTCGTTGGCGTAGATGAGCTCCGAGGACGTGTCCGTGACGGCGTGGGTCAGCTCGTGGCCCACCACGTCCAGCACCGTGAGCGCGCTGGACTGCGAGCCGTCACCGTCGCCGTAGACCATCTGCGTCCCGTTCCAGAACGCGTTCACGTAGTTCTTGCTGTAGTGGACGCTGGAGGTGAGCGCGGTGCCCAGCCCGTCGTAGCTGTCCCGGCCGAACACGCTGGAGTAGAAGTCGTACGTGAAGCCCGCGTTGTCGTGGGCCTGGTCCAGCACCGCGTCACCAGAGGCGCCCTGGCCCTCGCCGCGCACCAGCGTGCCGGGCAGCGTGGTGCGGTTCTTCGCCGTGTAGGTCTTCCGGTTGCGGGTGGTCTGGAGGTTGTCGAAAGCCCAGACGGAGTCACCGGTGCGCGCGTCGATGAAGACATTCGGCATGGAGGGCAGGCCGTCCACGTCCGTCGTCTCCAACTGCACGCGCCACGTCAGCCGGGTGTCCTTGCTGTCGGCGAGGATCTGCAGGTCCGCGCGGGGCGCGCCCGTGACCACGCTGCCCATGGCCTCCTGCCCGGCCACGGCGCGCTCGATGGCCTCCTGGGCCCGGAGCTTGGGAGAGGTGTCCACCTTGAGGTCGCGCACGAGCTTGTCCGTCACGCCCGCGATCGCGCCGTTCGAGTCCAGGTGGACGATGGCCGCCGCGCCAAAGACAGGCACGCCCTGGAACGTCTGCGAGAGGCGCTCATGCGCCTGGCCATGCCCGTCCACGTGGAAGCGCCGCGAGCTCAGCTCGCCTGCTCCCTTGAGGAAGCCGGGGCGCTGCGCCTGGAGCTGGCGGAGGCCGTCGCCGCGCATGGGCTTCGCGGCCAGCGCGCTGCCCTGCGCGTCCGTCTGAGCAGTGTTTTCAGCGGTGTCGGTGGGACCACAGGCGCTTCCCAGCAGCAGGAAGGACGCGAGCGAGGCGTAGTGACGGATGCGCACGGGGAACTCCGGTTCGCGCGAAGGGCGCTTTCCAGGGGGTGAGCTTTCACCCAGAAAAGAAATTTCCTGGGCAATTCAGGAGACCCGGGTTCTCGCGAAGCGGCCACGGCCGTGACCTGGAGGCGCTGTTCAGCGCACGGGATGTCTGGGTAAGACACGCCTCGACGCACGTCGCCTCCGGGCCCCGTCCGGAGCTCCCACAGGGGAAATGCATGTCATTGTCCGTCAGGGGCCTTGCTGTTCTCGCGGTGCTCGCCTGCCTGGTGCCCGGCTGCAGGGACGCATCCACCGCCGCCGTGGATGTCGTCACCTCGCTTCAGTTGGAGACGCCGGATGAGGACGTGGCCTCCGTCCAGGTCACCGTCTCCGGCCCGGACATGCCGGCGCGGACCGTCACGCTGAAGAAGGAGGCGGGCCGCTGGTCCGGGGTGCTGCGCGCGGTGCCCGTGGGAGCCGGGCACACCTTCGTGGGCGCGGCGCTGGATGGCTCGGGCGCGCGGCTCCACGAGGCCACGGTGTCGGACGTGGCGCTGACGGAAGAGGCCGGATCCGCGGCCGTCTACCTGCTGCTCCCGTCGTCCCAGCCGGCCTCGGACGTGCCCGTGGTCACCTCGCTCGTGGCGTCCCCGGGGGACCTGTCCGTGGGCCAGGCCGTGTCGCTGACCGCCACCGTGCGCGGCACCGAGACCGGTGGCGCGCCCGCCGCCGCCTGGACGTCCTCCGCCGACGGTGACTTCTCCGACTCGAGCGCGCTCCAGACCACCTGGACGGGCTCGCGGGTCGCGGATGCGGCGTTGACCCTCACGCTGACGCAGGCGAGGGGGCCGTCGGGCGTGCTCACCGTGAAGCTGCCCGTCCACAACGCGAAGCCCCTGTCGGAGGTCTTCTTCAACGTGTCGCCGTACGTGGCCTCCGCGCGCTCCACTCCGGAGACGGGCGTGGGGGAAGCAGCGGCGCTGGCGGTGACGTCCGTGGACCTGGAGGGTGAAACGCTGACGCATGCCTGGAAGGCCAGCTGCGTGGGCGTGTTCGAGGACATCACGGCGGCCACGACGCGCTTCACGCCCACGGCGCAACCGCCGGTGGTGGGCTGCAAGCCCTGCGACCTCACCGTCATCGTCACGGACCCGCATGGCGGCCGGGCGCAGGAGACGGTGTCGACGTGCGTGCGGCCCGGGGCCGCGTTGCCGGTGCTCGCGGAGGGGAACGGCCACTTCCTGGTCATCCGTCCGGGGGGCACCGTCTGGGCGTGGGGCAACAACGCCGTGGGACAGCTGGGGACGGGCTCCCCCGCGACCTCCGAGCCCGTCCCCGCGCAGGTGCCGGGTCTCACCGACATCGTCGCCGTGTCCGCGGCCAGCGGGTACTCGCTGGCGCTGCGCGCGGACGGCACGCTCTTCGCCTGGGGCGACAACACCTCCGGCCAACTGGCGAACGGAGACCTCGCGACGATTCGCCGCACGCCCGTCGTGGTGGAGGGCCTTCCCCGCATCGCGGCCATCGCCACCATGAACGTCTATTCCCTGGTGCTGGGCGTGGATGGCACGGTCTGGAGCTGGGGCAATGGCTCGCCCCTCCTCTCACGGGTGGACGTCCCGTCCGGCATCTCCGCGGTCGCCACCGAGCTCATGCATGGCGTGGCCCTGCACGAGACGGGGACGGTCTTCACCTGGGCCAGCAGCGGCAGCGGAAAGGCCACGGCCCCCACGCGCATCGACTCCCTCTCCGGCATCGTCGCCATCTCCTCCGGGATGAGCTCCAGCCTGGCGCTGGGCGCGGACGGGACGGTCTATACGTGGGGAGCGGGGGCCGAGCCGGGCGCCCGCACGGTGCCCGTGCGCGTTCCCGGGCTGTCGCGCGTGGCGGCCATCGGCAGTGGGGGCTCGTTCAATGCCACGCTCTCCACGGCCCTGCGTGACGATGGCAGCCTCTACACCTGGGCCTCCTACTTCCCGAGCCCCCAGCGCGTGGACTCCCTGCCTGCCATGAGCCGCCTGGGCGAAAGCAGTTGCATCGCCCAGCGCGCGGACGGGGCCGTCTTCACCTGGTGCAACGCGACCCTGGACCCCGTCCAGGTGCTCTCCGGCTCCCCGGCCGAGCAGCGGTAGCCGGGGCCCTTCAGCCGCGGCGCCTGGGCTCGCGCTTCGCGCCGGGGGCGGCCGGGTCCTTGGGCAGGTGCCTCAATCCCATCCACCCGAGCGCCGCGACGTGGCGGGCCACGTTCTCCGTGGAGAAGGCCTTGCCCTCCGCGGCCCACCAGTGGCCCACCTGCGTCACCATGCCCACCAGCGCGTTGGCGTAGATGGGCGCCACCTTGGGCGGGTAGCCGGCGCGCTCGAACTCGCTGCGGAAGACGTCGCTCACGCGCTGGGCCAGGTCGTCGATGACGCGCGTCAGTCCGCGCCGCGCCGCCGCCGTGGGCGAGTCCCGCGTGAGCACCGCGAAGCCCGCGGGCTCCTCCTTCACGTAGGCCATGAACGCCAGCACCGCGTCCTCGAAGCGCTGCCGGGGCGTGCCCTGCGCGATGCTCGTGGACACGCGCGCCACCAGGTTCTCCAGCTCCCGGTCCACGATGGCCGCGTACAGCCCCTCCTTCGCGCCGAAGTGCTCGTAGACGATGGGCTTGGACACGCCCGCCTGCTGGGCAACCTCTTCAATCGAGGTCGCCTCGTAACCCTTCGAGGCGAAGACCGCCCGGCCAATCTCCATCAACTGGACCCGGCGCTCCGCGCCCGTGAGCCGCTGTTTCTTCTTCAAGTTGACCTCGAACCTACCCATCGGTAACTTACCAGACCGAAACCTACCGTATCGTAGGTCAAACCAGGAGCCGGCACCGCCATGAAATGCTTCGTTTCTAGGTGTGCCGGGTCCACTTTGGGGCGCGGATGAGCGGGGCGGTGATGGGCATGGAGAAGCCGAAGCTTCGGGGCGTGCTGCACCAGTGGGCGGCGGCGTTCGCGGTGGGGGCGGGGGTGGTGCTGGTGGCGATGGCGCCCACGCCGCGCACGGCAGTGGCGTCCGCGTTGTACGCGCTGAGCCTGGTGGGGCTGTTCACCATCAGCGCGACGTACCACCGGGTGAACTGGTCGCCGAAGGCCCGCGCGTGGATGCGCCGGGCGGACCACGCGGCCATCTTCCTGCTCATCGCGGGGACGTACACGCCGGTCATCCTGCTGGGGCTGCCTCCCGAAGTGGGCAACACGCTGATGGCGTGGCTCTACGCGGGGGCGCTGCTGGGCATCCTGCAATCGCTGTTCTGGGTGGGCGCGCCCAAGTGGGTGACGGCGGCGCTGGCCATCGGCGTGGGGTGGACGATGATGCCGTACTTCGGCGACGTCTTCCGCGCGGTGGGCCCGGGCGCGAGCCTGCTCATCATCGCCGGAGGACTGGCGTACACGCTGGGGGCGCTCGCGTACGCCTTCAAGCGGCCCAACCCCCGGCCCGGCGTCTTCGGCTACCACGAGGTGTTCCACGCGATGACGCTGGTGGGCGCGGCGCTGCACTTCGCGGTGGTGCTGCGGTTGGTGCGCGCGGCGGGGTAGGGCGCCGCGCTGTTCAGCGCCCCGCCACGGCGAGCCGGCGCTTCGGGGCCGCGGGCTTCGGAACCTTGCGGCCCAGGTAAATCTCTCCCCAGGACTTGAGCGCGGCAATCACGCCCCTCAGCGTCTGGCCCTGCGGCGTGAGGCTGTATTCGACGCGCGGAGGGACCTCCGCGTACACCTGCCGGTGCACGAGCCCGCTCTCCTCCAGTTCGCGCAGGTGCTGCGTGAGCATCCGCTGGGTGACGTCCGGGATGCGCTTGCGCAGCTCGCCGAAGCGCAGCGTGCCTTCGAGCAGGTGGTAGAGGATGAGCCCCTTCCACTTGCCGCCAATCACATCCAGCGTCGCGGACACCGGACAACCGGCGGAGCAGTCATAGGTCTTGTGCCGGGCCATGGTTCCCTTTTCGTGCGTATGGGCGGAAATCCTGCGTACTTGTCCGTTCCAACCTTCGGGACGATGTTGCACGCAAAGGAGCCCCCCATGCGAGCCGTCGCCCTCACGAAGTACCTCCCCAGTGACCATCCCGAAGCCTTCGCCGACGTGGAGCTGCCGGACCCCACGCCCGGTCCCGGAGATCTGCTGGTGCGCGTGCGCGCCGTGTCCGTGAACCCGGTGGACGTGAAGGTGCGCGCGCCCAAGGACAAGGTGGAGCCCTCGCCGCGCGTGCTTGGCTGGGATGCGGCCGGCGTGGTGGAGGCCGTGGGGAAGGACGTGAAACACTTCCGCCCCGGCGATGAAGTGTTCTACGCGGGCTCCATCGCGAAGCCGGGGACGAATTCCGAGCTGCACGTGGTGGACGCGCGCATCGTCGGCCGCAAGCCCAAGGGGGTGACGTTCGCCCAGGCGGCCGCGATGCCGCTCACCTCCATCACCGCGTGGGAGCTGCTGTTCGAGCGCCTGGGCGTGCCACGGCACAAGACAGGCACCCGGAAGGATGAGTTGCTCGTGGTGGGCGGCGCGGGGGGCGTGGGCTCCATGGCCATCCAGATCGCCAGCAAGCTGACGGACCTCACGGTCATCGCCACGGCGTCGCGGCCGGAGACGGTGGAGTGGTGCAGGTCCCTGGGCGCGCACCACGTGGTGGACCACCGTCAGCCCCTGGCCGAGCAGGTGAAGGCGCTGGTGCCGGGGGGCGTGCGCTACGTGATGGCGCTCACCGCGACGGAGCAGCACTTCGCGCAGTTGGTGGAGCTGATGGCGCCCTTCGGGCACCTGGGCATCATCGACGACCCGCAGACGCCGCTCGACGTGACCGCGATGAAGCGCAAGAGCCTGGCGCTCCACTGGGAGCTGATGTTCACGCGCGCGCTCTACGACGCGGATCCGCTCTCCCAGCAGCGGCTGCTCGACACGGTGGCGGACCTGGTCGAGGGCGGCACGCTGCGGACGACCATGACCCAGGACTTCGGTCCGCTCACCGCCGCGAACCTCCGGCGCGCGCACGCGGCGGTGGAGACGGGCCGCACGGTGGGGAAGATCGTGCTCGGCGGCTTCCCCTGAGCGCTCGCGGAGGCGGTGAAGTCCGAGGCGCCCGCCAGTAGACTCGCGGGCCTCGTGGGCATCCTGGAAGACAGTTCTGGAGGCGCGTGGCGTGTCTGGGCCGCCGCGTGGTCCGCGCCCGCGCTCTTCTCCGCGCTGGAGACGTACACGTTCAGCCGGGACATGGCCGGGGCGCCCGCGCTGTGGCGGGTGTTCGCGGCGCAGATGCCCGCCTGGTACGTGTGGCTGCCCCTCACGCCGTGGCTCACCCGGCTCGCGGCGCGCGAGCCCCTGAGCCCCCCGAGGCCGCGCTCCGTCCTCGTGCACCTGGGAGCGTATCTGGGCATGGGCGCCCTGTTCGCCGCCGTGTACGCGCTGACGACGGCGCAGTTCATGCCCGGGCGGGACGCCACCTGGGCCGCGCGCTGGCTGCGGGCCTGGTGGGGTTGGCTGCCGATGATGGGCATGGCCTACGCGACGGTGCTGGCGGTGGCCTCCGCCACCCGGGCCTCCCAGCGGGCGAGGGACAGCGAGCGGCAGGCCGCGGCGCTCGCGGTGCAGTTGGCCGAGTCCCGGCTGCTCGCGCTCCAGACGCAGTTGCAGCCGCACTTCCTCTTCAACACGCTCAATGCCATCGTGGTGCTGGTGCGCGAGAAGGAGACGGAGGAGGCCGCGCGCATGCTGGTGCTGCTGAGCGACCTGCTCCGGCAGTTGCTCCAGCAGGGGGCCACCCAGGAGGTGTCCCTGCGCGACGAGGTGGCCGTGCTGTCGCGCTACCTGGAGCTCCAGCAGCTGCGCTTCGCGGACCGGCTGCGGGTGGAGTGGGCGGTGGAGCCGGAAGCGCTGGAGGCCCGAGTGCCCCACCTGGTGCTCCAGCCGCTCGCGGAGAACGCGCTCCGCCACGGCATCGGCGTGCGCTCCGCGTCCGGAGTGCTCCGCATTGGAGCGCGGCGGTGCGGAGACGCGCTGGAGCTGACCGTGCAGGACGACGGTCCGGGGCTGACCCGGGACTTCGACCTGGAGGCGGCAAGGGGCATTGGCCTGTCGAACACGCGCGCGCGTCTGGCGCAGCTCTACGGTGAAGAAGGCCGGCTGGGAGTCGCCAACGCGGAAGGGCAGGGCGCCGTGGCCACGGTCCTGCTGCCCTGGCGCTCCACGCCGAGCGCCGCTGGAGTGGCGCATGGCTGAACTGCGTGTACTGCTGGTGGACGACGAGCCGCTGGCCCGAAAGGGATTGAAGCAGGCCCTGGCGCGCCATCCGGACGCGGTGGTGTGCGGCGAGTGCCGCGATGGCCGCGAAGCCGTGGATGCCATCCGTGCCCAGCGTCCCCAGTTGGTGCTGCTGGATGTGCAGATGCCGGAGTTGGACGGCTTCGGCGTGCTGCGCGAGGTGGGCGCGGAGCAGATGCCCGCCGTCATCTTCATCACCGCGTTCGATACCTTCGCCGTGAAGGCCTTCGATGTGCACGCGGTGGACTATCTGGTGAAGCCCTTCGACGACGCGCGCTTCGACGAAGCGCTGGCCCGGGCCCGTCAGAGGCTGCGCGCCGGCGAGGCCGCCGAACTGGGCCGGCGGCTCGCGGACCTGTTGGCGGACGCGGGCCCGGCACCCAGGCCCGCCGAGCCGCCCGCGGACCGGCTCCTGGTGCGCGTGGGTCTGCGCTCCGTGCTCGTCCCCGTCGCGGACATCGAGTGGGTGGAGGCGGACGACTACTGCGTCACGCTGCACGCGGACGGGAAGGCCCACGTCCTGCGCGAGACCCTGGCGGCGCTGGAGGCGCGGCTGGATCCAGAGCGCTTCGTCCGCATCCACCGCTCCGCCATCGTCAATGTGGAGCGCATTCAAGAAGTGCACCGGCCATCCCCCACGGAGCAGGTGGTGGTGCTGCGAAGCGGCATGCGTCTTCGAGTCAGCCGCAGCCGCCGAGAGCACCTGGAGCGGCGACTGGGCCGGGCCCGCTAATCCCCAGCCAGCCCATGCCGCCCGCCGGGCCCGGTCTCCCAAAACCTGTCCGACAGTCCGACAGGTTCCCATCGTCGCCTCAACCTGTCCGACAGCTTCCCGGGGTCGTCCGAACCTGTCCGACAGTCGGACAGGTTTTTTGGTTTCGCCGCCGGCGGGGAGGCCCGGTGGGTTCTTACCTTCTCATCCGTGGCGACAGGATTGTTGTTGCCCTGAGGGCCTCAGGGCTTGCGGACCTTGTCCACGGCGGCGGTGAGGGCGCTCCAGTCCGTGGGCTTCAGGTGCATGCCGAACACCTTGGCCACCGGGAGCTTCTCCCGCTCGGCCACCTCCACTGTTTCGTCCACCTGCTGCACGTTGAAGAACGCGCCGTCCGGCTGGGGCTGCACCAGGTCGGAGGTGTAGAGCAGCCGGTGTTCCGGCAGCCATGCGAACAGCATCCGCTCGCCCGTCTCCGTGCGCACCGGGACGAGCTCCAGCCGGTTCTTTCCGGCGCCCAGCACGCGCCGTCCGTCCACGACCTGGAGCTTCGCGGCGCGTGGCTTCCTGGCCAGCGCATCCGGCATGAGCGTGCGCGGCGCCGCCACCAGCCGCTCCACCAGCGCGCGGTTGAGATCCAGCACGTGCACCGGGATGCCCCGGGCCACGTACTCGCGCAGGCCTCCGATGTGCGGCCAGGCGTCGCTGGTGGACACCACGGCCTTCACCTTCAGACCCGGGAAGCGCTTCGCGGCCTCGTCCATCACTCGCGCCGAATAGCCGGACGCGAGCGGGCCCTCCACCACCACCACGCCGTCGTCCTGCGCCACCAGGGCCACGTTCCATGCACCCGGCAGTTGCACCACGCCGGGCGCCACCTCCACCGGTGGCGCGTCTGGTCGGACCACGGGGGTTTCGTCCAGCTTCCTTGCCCGGCGGGCCTCGAAGCCCTGCTTCACTTCGTCCAGCACGGCGAAGTCCGCGTCCTCGAGCGGCGGATCCACCGTCACCGCCGTCACCGTGACGGAGTGGTAGGGCTGGCTGTTGCGCGCCCACTCCCAGTGACGCGGATAGCGCAGGCCTCCCGGCTCCAGCGTCCATGCCTGGAAGGACAGCACCGTGCGCACGTCGCCCCAGACGCTCCAGAAGACATCCTCCGGATGCGCGTCCACCGTCTCCACGGCCGTGGGCAGTCCCGTGCGGGCGTTGAGGAACAGGCGCACGCTCGCGCGGTCCTGGTGGAAGGCGACGACGTGGTGGGGCACCTCCTGCAGCACCGTGTCCGCCTGGGCGCGCAGGTCCTTCGCGTCCAGGGCCGCGAGCAGCACGTGCTCGGGCGCGAAGGCCATCCGCTCCTGCAGGTCCTGGAGCTGCGCGGCGCCCATGGGCAGCCACTTCCCCTGGAAGTCCGCCGCCGCCACACCGTCGGCGAGCAGCATCGTCACGCCCTTCCAGTCCTCCACCCCCATCCCTCGGCTCTCGGACTCCTGACGCAGGCGGCCCCGGCGCAGGTCGCGCACCTCTTCGAACTGCTCGTACATGACGAGGAAGGGCGGCGTCGGGCGCTCGGACTGCTCCAGCAGGTTCCAATGGCCTACGCCTCGTAACCGCAGACCCGTGAGCGCGCGGAGCCGGGCCTCGCCTCCCATGGCCTCGGCGGCGGCGCGGACGTGGGCGAGGGCGGGGGACTCGGCGGCGGCGGGCAGGGTGAGCAGCAGCGCCGCGACAGTGGACAACAGCAGGGGGCTTCGCATGGCCCCACGATGCCGTGGCCGGAACCTGCCTTCAGGGGCCATGCCGCCAGTGACCCGAAGGGCGCGGCGAACGGTGCTGGGAGCGCGGCGAATGGCGAAGGCCTGGCGGTCCCCGACGCACCCGGCAGCCAGCCTTGCTCGGGGCACGGCCGCACGGCCGGTCGCAGGCCAGCGGGACGGTGCACATCTTCGCCCGGGGTGAAGGGGCCCAGGCGAGAGGTGGACCATGAAGAAGACGGTGGCGGACCAGTTCGTGGAGGTCCTCGCGCTCGCGGGGGTGAAGCGCATCTATGGCGTGGTGGGTGACAGCCTCAACGCCCTCACGGAGTCGCTGCGCCGCCGGGGCGACATCGAATGGGTGCCCATGCGCAACGAGGAGGCCGCCGCCTTCGCCGCGGGCGCGGAGGCGCACCTCACCGGGCAGCTCGCCGTGTGCGCGGGGAGCTGCGGCCCCGGCAACCTGCACCTCATCAACGGCCTGTATGACTGCCACCGCAGCCGGGCGCCGGTGCTGGCCATCGCCGCGCAGATTCCCTCCATGGAGCTGGGCACCGGCTACTTCCAGGAGACCCATCCGGAGTCGCTCTTCAAGGAGTGCAGCCACTACTGCGAGCTGGTCTCCGGCCCCAACCAGATGCAGCGCACGGCGGAGATCGCCGTCCGCAGCGCGGTGGGCAAGGGCGGCGTGGCCGTGGTGGTGCTCCCCGGCGACATCGCCATGCTGAAGGCGGAGGACGCGCGCGCTCCCACGCCGGAGTCGCTGCTCGCATCGTCGTCCCAGCTCATGCCGTCCTCCGCGCAGGTGGAGCAGATGGCCGCGCTGCTCAACCGCGGCGGGCGCGTGACGCTGCTGTGCGGCGCGGGCTGCGAGGGCGCGGGCGCGCAGGTGGTGGAGCTGGCGAAGCGGCTCCAGGCGCCCGTCGTCTCCGCGCTCCGGGGCAAGGAGTTCGTGGAGAAGGACAACCCCCACTTCGTGGGGCTCACGGGGCTCATCGGCTACGCGTCCGGGTACTGGGCGATGATCGACTGCGACGTGCTCCTGATGCTGGGCACGGACTTCCCCTACCGGCAGTTTTACCCGGACAGCGCCGACACGCGGATCATCCAGGTGGACGTGCGCGCGGAGAACATCGGCAAGCGCACGCGGGTGGACCTGGGCGTGGTGGGCAGCGTGTCCGCCACCGTCCAGGCGCTCCTGCCCCGCATCGAAGCGAAGCGCGACACGAAGCACGTGGAGCGCGCGCTCGCGCACTACCGCAAGACCCGCGAGGAGCTGGACTCCCTGGGGCAGGGCACGGTGGGGAAGACGCCCATCCACCCGCCGCAGGTGGCCCGCGCGTTCGACCTCCAGGCGTCGGATGACACCATCTTCACCTGCGACGTGGGCCTGCCCACCGTGTGGGCCGCGCGCTACGCGACCATGAGGGGCGGCCGGCGGCTGGTGGGCTCCTTCAACCACGGCTCCATGGCGAGCGCCCTCGCGCAGGCCATTGGCGCGCAGAAGGCCTTCCCGGACCGGCAGGTCATCGCCTTCTCCGGTGACGGCGGCTTCACGATGTTGATGGGGGACTTCATCGGCCTGGTGCAGTTGGGGCTGCCCATCAAGGTCGTGGTGTTCAACAACAGCTCCCTGGGCTTCGTGGCCATGGAGCAGCAGGTGGGCGGCATGCTCGACGTGGGCACGGCGCTCCAGAACCCGAACTTCGCCGCGCTGGCGGAGGCCGTGGGCATCAAGGGCCTGCGCGTGGAGGACCCGGGGCAGGTGGATGAAGCCGTCCAGCTGGCGCTCGCGACGCCGGGCCCCGTGCTGGTGGACGCCGTGGTCAGCAAGGCGGAGCTGGTGATGCCTCCCCGCATCACCGCGTCCATGGCCGCGGGCTTCACCCTGTTCGGCATCAAGGCCCTGCTCAACGGTCGCACCAACGAGGTGCTGGAACTGGCGCGCACCAACCTCTGGCGCTGAAACCCCTGGCATCTCCAGCGGTTGGACGGGGCCTGGGAAAAATCAGCAGGGCCGCGAATCCATCTGGCCCGTGGCCGCCTCTTAGCTGGCGAACGGGGATTTTCCCCGTCGCACGAGGCAGGTCCCATGAGCTTGGCCACCCCTCCCGACGCGCTGTTGCTCGCGGCCCATGCTGGTGACCGGGACGCGATGGTGCACCTGCTCCAGCTCCAGCAGCCGAACCTCCGGCGCTACGCGCAGAAGCGCTGCCTCATCAGCGACGTGGACGACGCGGTCCAGGAGGCCCTGCTGGTGATGTCCCGCCACCTGTCCGCCGTGCGCCAGCTGAAGTCGTTCTCCGGGTGGATGTTCCGCATCGTCCAGCGCGAGTGCCGCCGCCTGGCCCGCACGGTGCTGAAGAACGACCCCTACGAGGAGGCGCTCGTGGACCAGTGGATGTCCGCGCACACGCCGGACTCGCTGCGGCTGGACATGGCGTCCGCGCTGGAGTCGCTGCCGCCGCAATACCTGGAGGTCGTCGTGCTGCGCGACTTCGAGTCGCTCTCCATCCGCGAGATGGCCGGGCGCCTGTCGTTGGAGCCGGCGGCGGTGAAGAGCCGCCTGCACCGCGCCCGCGTGATGATCCGCGAATACCTGCTGGCCTGAAGCTCAATCCCTCTCATCTGGAGTCCTGTCATGGCGAACCCCCTGTCCGTTCTGGGCATCATCCACACGCTCGTGAGCGTGCCTCCCATCGTCTTCGGCGTCTGGGCCTTCGCGCGCGACGGGCGCATCGACCCGGGGACGCGCGTCGGCAAGGCGTATGTCGCCAGCATGGTGACGTCGGTGGTGACGTCGTTCGGCCTGTCCAGCACGGGCGGCTTCAACCCGGGCCACGCGCTGGGGCTCGTGGCGCTGCTGCTCATGGCGGTGGGCGCGGCGGCGCCGGGCCTGGGCGTGTTCGGCCGCGCCACGGAATACGTGCGGACCCTCACGTACTCCGCCAGCTTCATGGTCCTGCTGGTCCCGGGCATCAACGAGACGCTGACCCGGCTGCCCGCGGACAAGCCCCTGGCGGACAGCCCCCAGTCCCCCATGGTGCAGGCGGCCCTGGCGACGCTGCTGGGCCTGTTCCTCTGCGGCGCCACGTACCAGGTGCTGCGGCTGCGCGCTCGGACGTACGGCCATGTAGGCGGGCTGCCGAACCGCTGAAAAGCGCGGGGCGTGTCGATTCGTGGAGCCCTGAATCGACGTGGATGTAGAAGGCCCGCGATTTTCACCTGAACGGAGCACGCCATGGACGCCACCCTCTCCTCCACCCCCCCCGGGGTGGACACCTCCCCGAAGAAGAAGTCACTCGCCCGCTTCCTGCCGACGGGGGCCCGCGTGTTCATGGGGCTGGTGTTCTTCGTCTTCGGGCTGAACGGGTTCCTGGAGTTCATTCCCATGCCCAAGGACCTGGACCCGGCGGATCCGGCGGTGGCCTTCGGCATCGCGATGAAGGCGACGGGCTTCCTGTTCGCGCTGGTGAAGGGCACGGAGACGGTGGTGGGCCTGCTGCTGCTGGCCAACCGCTTCGTCCCGCTGGCGCTGGCGCTCATCGCGCCGGTCATCGTGAACATCTTCCTGACGCACGCCTTCCTCGCGCCGTCGGGCCTGGGGCTGGCGGTGATGCTCCTGGCGGCGGAAATCTTCCTGGCCTGGTCCTACCGGGCGGCGTACCGCCCGATGCTGGCCATGAAGGTCAATCCAGGCTCTTGAGGTCGACTTCCCCAGCCGCGCCCAGATGTCCCCCGCGTTCCGCGCCTTCCTCGACGTGGCCCGCGAGGTGACGGCCGAACGGCCCTGAGGCGTCAGTCGCGCGGCGGGCCGCGGCGGCGGTCCACCACGCCCGTGGTGACGGGCAGCTCCGCGGACTCCTCGCTCTGGGCGCGCAGGCTCATGGACCTGGTGCTCTCCGCGGGCAGCCCCGCCCAGGTCCGCAGCCGCTCCAGCGCCACGGCCTGCTCCGCCGCCGGCAGGCCCGTGATGCGGGAGCCATGGTTGCCGCCCGGCTGGAAGAACCGGTACGAGTCATTGCGCGCGCTCACGCTGAACGCGCCCGTGGACCAGGGGTCGTTCTCTCCGTAGACGAGCAGGATGCGCTCGCCGAACGCCTTCACCCAGCCCTCCACGATGGGCATCACGAAGGGGTTGAAGGGATACGGCCGCATGTCGAACGGCACGAGCGCCCGCGGGTCGTAGCCCCGGGGGTAGTGCAGGACGCCGCTCAGGTGGGCCTCGTCGGACGCGTAGCTGCCCAGCTGCGTGCCGGCCTGGAAGTCATAGGGCGCGTAGTAGTTCAGGTCCCCGTCGCTCATGTACGAGAGCCCCACCACCCAGTCCATGAAGTCCACCAGCCCCTGCGCGGGGCCGCCCGGCGGCGGAATCTGCTCACACAGCGACGCGTCGCCGTACTGCCAGAAGGCGAAGGCGAACTCGAGCGTGCTGAACTCCAGCGCCTTGTCCACGCCCAGGAAGTCGTAGGTGCTGCCGTAATACGCCGAGGCCGTCGCCTGGAAGAGCGGCGACACCTCCGCGCGCCGCTCCAGCACCTCGCGCTGGAAGCCGCGGATGCTCTCACGGCACTCGGGCGTGCCCAGCTTGCCCAGGAACCTCACGTAGCGCGGGTCCTGCGTGCCGTAGCTGTTGGGCGCCACGTAGGCCACGGTGGCGTCCACGTCGCGCGGGAAGAACGCCCGGTGGTAGAGCGACGTCATGCCGCCCTTGCTGCCGCCGGTGCTGATCCACTTGCCCGGGAAGAGCGGCTTGAAGGCCTGGACGATGCGGTGGTGGTCCGCCGCCGCCTGCTCGATGCTGAGCAGCCGCCAGTTCGCGGGCTGCGGGATGGAGGGCCCGAAGAAGCGGTGCTCCACCTGCAACTGGTTGCCCTGCAACAGGAAGGCGGGCTCCGTCTGTCCGGGGGACGTGCTGATGCCATAGCCCGTGCTGGCCAGCACCATGGGCGCCTCCGCGTTGCGGAAGACCAGCGTCATCCGCTGCTGGAAGCGCGTGCCATTCGGGTGCAGGTGGTCCGCCGGCTGGTCATAGGCCAGCACGAAGGTGCGCACGCCCGACGGGGTCGGCGGCCGCTCCAGCAGCACCGTGATGCCGGGGATCGCCTGCAATTGCGCGAGGATGTCCGGCGCCGCGTCCTGTGTCTGGGATTGCGCCTGGACCTCCGGCGCGCTCGGGGCGATGGACTCCGGGGGAAGCTCGCTGCCGCCGCAGGCCTGGAGCCCCAACGCCAGAGCACACGCCAGCACCGCGGGACGACCGAAGAAACGTGACATGGGTGAAACCCTCCTTGTGAGAAAGACAGAACGAACATGCCGTTCCTGTATTTCCGGAAGAAGGACTTCCCAGGTGCCGTGGACGTAAGGTCATGCGCCATGAACGTCTATGAGATTCGCGGAGCCTTCGGGTTGGACAACCTGGTGCGCGCGGAGCGGCCGGACCCCGTGCCCGGGCCCTTCCAGGTGCGTGTGCGGGTGAAGGCCACGAGCCTCAACTCGCGCGACCTGATGATGGTGGAGGGCCGCTACAACCCGCGCCAGAAGCTGCCGCTGGTGCCCAACTCGGACGGCGCGGGCGTGGTGGACGCGGTGGGCCCGGCCGTCACCCGCGTGAAGCCAGGCGACCGGGTGATGACGCTGTTCGCGCAGGGCTGGCAGGCCGGTGAGCCGACGAAGGCCATCACCGCCACCACGCTGGGTGGGCCGCTGGATGGCGCGCTCGCGGACACGATGCTCCTGCACGAGGACGGCGTGGTTCCCACGCCCGCGTACCTCACCGACGAGGAGGCCGCCACGCTGCCGTGCGCGGCGGTGACGGCGTGGAGCGCGCTCGTCACGCAAGGAGCGCTCAAGGCCGGGGACACGGTGCTGGTGCAGGGCACGGGCGGCGTGTCCATCTTCGCGCTCCAGATTGCCCGGCTGTTCGGCGCGCACGTCATCGTCACCTCCAGCCGCGACGACAAGCTGGAGCGGGCCCTGAAGCTGGGCGCGCACGAGGGCATCAACTACGTCACCACGCCGGACTGGGAGAAGGCGGCGCGCACGCTCACAGGCGGCGTGGGCGTGGACCACGTGGTGGAGGTGGGCGGCTCGGGCACCTTCGAGAAGTCACTCAAGGCGCTGCGCGTGGGCGGCACCGTGTCCGTCATCGGCGTGCTGTCCGGCGGGGCGGGCACCGTGTCCCTGGTCCCCATCCTGATGCAGAACCTGCGCGTGCAGGGCGTGTTCGTGGGGCACCGTCAGTCCTTCGAGGCGCTGACGCGCGCGTTCACGCTCCATGACGTCCACCCGGTGGTGGACCGCGTGTTCCCCTTCACGGAAGCGCGCGCCGCCTTCGAGCACATGAAGCAGGGCGCGCACTTCGGGAAGATCGTCATCAAGGTGAGCTGACCCACGCGAAGTGGAAGTGGGCCTCCACCGTGGCCGTGGCGGTGCCCTTGGGCAGGGGCGGGAAGGGCGCCGCCTTCTTCACCGCGGCGAGCGCGGCGGCGTCCCAGGCCCTGGCGCCGGACTCCGTGAGGATGGCGGTGGAGACCAGCTTGCCGTCCTTGTCGAGCACGGCCTGGACGATGGTCTTCTTGCCCAGGGCCGGCGTGCCCTTGGGACCCGGCTGCTTCCAGGCCTTCGCCACGCGTTGGAAGGCCTGCTGCTGATAGGTGGGGCTGTCCACCGAGCCCTGGAAGTACGTCTGGAGCTGGGGACTGCCGCTCGCGGCCAGGGCCCCGGAAGCGAGGGCCAGCGCGAGCACCACCACGGCGGTTTTCGGGATGCGGAGCATGGGCCGAATATAGGGCCCGCTCAGCTCCTCGGCTGGGGGCCCCGGGGCGGCAGGGGCTTCGTTTCGGGGGGCTTGCCAGCGCCCTTCTCCGGCAGCCAGGACAGGTCGTACACCGCCGCGTCGCCCGCGGCGCGCATCAGCACCACGGAGGCGCCGTGGGCGCCGCTCATCTCCAGGCCGGCGGAGAAGAGGCCCCGGTAGAAGCCGGCGATCACCACCGGGCGGCAGGTGAGCACGTAGCGCGTGGGCCCCGTCTGCTCCAGCCGCGCCTCCAGGTAGTTGGTGCCGGTGCGCAGGTTGCGCGTCATCCGCTCCAGCATCCGGTGCGGCCCCAGCAGCCGCACGCCCGCGAGCAGCGCGCTGCCGATGAGCGTGGCCCCGTAGCCCTCCAGGAAGCGCCGGCCCACCACCTCCGCGCCGTCATCCAGCGTGGCCTCGGGCGCGAGCACGGACGACGCCAGCTTCAGCGACTCCACCCACACCTCCAGCGGATAGGCCACCGCCAGCTTTCCGCGAGGATCGATGCCCACGTCGCGCAGCTGCCGCGCGCATGGCTCGTCCAGGTGGTCACCCAGGGCGCGAATCAGCCCTTCGAAGCTCTGCTGGAAGACGAGGCGTTCGGGGGTCGTCGGCATGCCCTTCCACGCTACCCGTGTGAGCGGGGCCGCCTCAACCCGCCAGGTTCCCAGGACTCAAGAACATGACGCGGAGTGTCCGAAAACGCAGTGCAGCAGAGGCGCCGACGGGTCGGCCGACGCGGTTCGACGCGTCGCAACGGGGGGCGGGGTGGGTGCGATAGGGTCCCGGGTCATGCCGCACGACCCCCTCGCCGACATCTCCACGGCCGCGATGCAGGAGCGCGGCGCCTCCGGGGGAACGCCCCGCACGGTCCCCGCGCTGACGGTGGTGTCCCACCCGGTGCCCCGGCGCGTGGGGGAGCGGGTGCTGCTGGAGGCGGTGGCGGCGGGGCGGACGGTGTCCGTGTCCCGCGGCGCGCCGGACTTCGCCAGGCCGGGCAGCGCGCTGGGGCTGCCGCTGGCGGATCCCTTCGTGAGCCGCAAGCCGCTGGAGCTCTCCGCCCTGCCGGCCGGAGGCGTGCGGCTGACGGCGCCGGAGGACGGCACGCACGTGGTCGCGGCGGGCGTCCCGCTCCAGGGCTCCAGGGACTTCGGGCCGGCGGAGTTGAAGGACGGCGTGGCGCTGGAGCTGTCAGGCCGGGTGGTGCTGCTGCTGCACACGGTGGAGCTGGACGGCGCTGGCGCGGCGGACACGCAGGGCATGGTGGGGGAGAGCGTGGGCCTGCGGCGGCTGCGCGGGCACATCGAGCGGGTGGCGGACCTGGACGTGTCGGTGCTCATCCGGGGCGAGACGGGCACGGGCAAGGAGCTGGTGGCGCAGGCCATCCACCGGCTGTCACCGCGCAGGGAGGGGCGCTTCGTCAGCGTCAACCTGGGGGCCATCCCCAAGGAGCTGGCGGCGGCGGAGCTGTTCGGTTCGCGCAAGGGGGCGTACTCCGGGGCCACGCAGGACCGCGAGGGCTTCTTCCGCGCCGCGCACGGGGGCTCGCTGTTCCTGGATGAAGTGGGCGAGGCGCCGCCGGAGGTGCAGGTGATGCTCCTGCGCGTGCTGGAGACAGGCGAGCTGTACCCCGTGGGCGCGAGCCAGCCGGTGCGGGTGGACGTGCGGCTCATCGCCGCGACGGACGCGCACCTGGAGGAGCAGATCCGCGACGGGCGCTTCAAGGCGCCGCTGCTGCACCGGCTGGCGGGCTACGACCTGCGCGTGCCCGCGCTGCGCGAGCGGCGTGAGGACGTGGGCCGGCTGTTCTTCCACTTCGCGCGCGAGGAGCTGGCGGCCCTGGGCGAGGCGGCGCGGCTGGACTCGGAGGATCCGCACGCGGAGCCGTGGCTGCCCGCGCCGCTGGCGTCGAGGCTGGTGCGCGCGGCGTGGCCGGGCAACATCCGGCAGCTGCGCAACCTCACGCGGCAGCTGGTGATTGGGAGCCGGGGGCAGGCGCGGCTCCAGGCGGACTCACAGCTGGATGAGCTGCTGGGAGTGTCCATGGCCGCCGTGGCTCCGGTTCGAGGAGAAGCGGCTCCGGAGGCGGCAGTGCCCCGGCGCAAGCCTTCGCAGGTGACGGAGGCGGAGCTGCTGACCGCGCTGCGCGCGAACGCGTGGGACCTGAAGGCCACGGCGGACGCGTTGGGCATTCCGCGCCCGTCCGTCTACGACCTCATCGAGCGCAGCCCGAACCTGCGCACCGCCGGAGACCTGGGCGCGGAGGAAATCACCCGCTGCTTCGAGGCCTGCGGCGGCGACCTGGACGCGATGGCGCGCACGCTGGAGGTGTCGAAGCGCGCGCTGGGGCGGCGGTTGAAGGAGCTGGGGCTCACGGCGAAGGCTCCGTGAGCGTGGCACGCTTGATGCTGAGTCGCGTCGTCCGTCCTCATCCCCTGGAGGGTTTCCCCATGCGAAGCCGCGTTCTCTATTCCCTGTGCATCTCCGGACTGCTCCTGGCCTGTGCCCGCGGTGCCCGTTCCACCCCCTCTTCCTCCGAAGTGTCGTTCGACAGCGAACCGGTGCAGCCCTGCACGGAGCACTCGAAAGCTCCCATGGGGGAGAAACACGTGATCCTCACCGAGGAGTCCGGCGCGCCGCACTTCAGCAGCACGAAGGTGACGGTGCATGCCGGGAAGACGGTGTACTTCGTGTCCAAGGTGAATCAGGACCAGTGCATCGGCCTGGCGGACGGCGGGATCCTGGCCAACGGTGGGATTCTCCTGGCGGACGGCGGCATCGTGAGTGGGGACGATAACCCGCTCCGGGTGCCGGCCTGCCAGGTCGCCTTCTGGACCTTGAAATCCACGGACACGAAGGGGCCGCCGGTGGACTGGTGGTCCTGCCCGAGTGACGGCGGCTGCTCCGGGTGCACGCAGCCCAAGGTCATCGCGGAGACCATCAAAGGCACGCTGGAGGTCACCAGCGGCGTCGGGCCCTGACGCGGGCCACCCGTCAGGGCTTGCGAGCCCTGGCGGTCTTCGCGGATTTGCGTGGCGGCTCGGCCGGAGTCACGGGGCCGGTGCTCGCGGTGACGGCCCGGAGCTCATCGAGTCCGAGCTGGATGTGCCGTGAGAGGTCCTGCGCCTTCGGGTCATCGAGCCAGCGCTCAAAGGCGACCTTGAAGACGGCGATGCCTGCTTCGGCGGCCAGGCTCGCAGTGGGCTCGGTGACGCCGCGCCTTCGCAGGGCCTCCGCGGAGGCCGAGGCAAGGGATGCCAGCTTGATCAGCTCGCGCTCCCGGAGCTCCGCGTTGGCGACGAGGAGCGCCTGGCGCGCGCGGGAACGCTCACGGCTGTCCTTGAAGATGGGGGCCATGGCCTCCAGCGCTGCGGCGACCGCGTCGAGCGGCGAGGCCCCCACGGGCGCGCCCGCGATGGCGGTGGCAATGAGGTCATGGAACGCGTCCGAGCGTCCGAACAGGACCTCCTTCTTGTCCGCGAAGTAGCGGAAGAAGGTCCGCTCCGTGAGCCCCGCGCGCGCGGCGATCTCCTCCACCGTCGTCCGGTCGTACCCGTTCTCCTGGAACAGGGTCATCGCGGCCTGTGCGAGCCGGTCTCGTGCGTTGGGTTCCCAGCGTCCCATGCGCTGGAGTCTAACCTGATTGCAGTCACTGACATCACCTGTTATGCCTGATGTCAGCAGCTGACATCAAGGGGCATTTCCATGCGCGTATTCGTGACGGGTGCGTCTGGTTTCATTGGTTCGGCGGTGGTTCCGGAACTGTTGGGGGCGGGGCATCAGGTGGTGGGGCTCGCCCGCTCGGACGCTTCATCCCGGGCCCTGGAGGCGGCGGGGGCCCAGGTGCATCGCGGTTCGCTGGATGACCCGGACAGCCTGCGCGCCGGGGCGGCGAAGGCGGACGGGGTCATCCACCTGGCGTTCATCCACGACTTCTCCAACTACGAGGCTTCGATGCGCGCCGACACGCGTGCCATCGAGCTGATGGGCGCGGAGCTCGCGGGCTCGCAGCGGCCCCTCGTCATCGCCTCCGGGATTTTCAACCTCGCGCGGGGGCGCGCCTCCTTGGAGGCCGACGCGGCGGCGTCACAGGGGCGCGGCCTGTCGGAGGACGTGATGCTGGCGCTGGCGTCACGCGGCGTGCGCTCGGCCATCGTGCGGCTGCCGCCTTCGGTCCACGGCAAGGGGGACCATGGCTTCGTGCCGCACCTCATCACCTCCGCGCGGAAGAACGGCGTGTCCGTCTACGTGGGGGATGGGGCGCACCGCTGGTCCTCGGTGCACCGGTCCGACGCGGCCCGGCTCTTCCGGCTCGCGCTGGAGCGAGCCCCCGCGGGTTCGAGGCTCCACGCCGTCGCTGACGAGGGCGTGCCCACGCGGGACATCGCGAACGTCATTGGCCGACGGTTGGGATTGCCAGTCGTGTCGAAGGCGCCAGAAGAAGCGGGCCACTTCCTGGGCGTCCTGGGCATGTTCTTCGGGCGTGATGCATCCGCGTCCAGCGCCTTCACGCGCGAACAGCTCGGCTGGCGTCCCGAAGGGCCCGGGCTCCTGGCGGACCTGGACGACGCGCACTACTTCGCGGACGACGCTGGCGCGCTGATGAAGTGAGCGTTGGGTCCGCGGGCCTGCCGCTATTCCGGCGGCAGCTTCGCGAGTGCGCGACGCAGCGCCTCACGCAGGCTGCTCGCGTCCTGCCAGTGAGGGCGCGCGGTGAGCACTGCTTCGGTCAGTGACAGTCCCTGCTGAAGGTGGGCGCGTGCTTCCGAACCGGAAACAGCCGCGCCCCATTCGCGAAGGAACGCGCCGTAGGCCAGGCGCGGATCCAGGTTCTCCGGATCCAGCTCCAAGGCCTTCTGGAAGTCGCTCGCCGCGGCCTGGAAGGCCGTCGGGTTCCGTCGGGCCTGGAGCGCACGCACTTCGCCGCGCCAGCGCCAGGCCTGCGGCAGCGACGGGTTGAGCTTCAGCGCTCGCTCCAGTGCCTCCGTGGCCTGCATGAGCGCGGGACCCGGGTCCTTCCCGTGCTTCAGCGCGTCCACGGCCACGGTGTGGTGCACCTGGCCCAGGTTGGCCCACGGCTCCGCGAGCCCGGGCAGCAGCGAGGTGGCCTGCTGGAGCGCTGCCTGGGCTTCCTTCGCGCTCACGGTGGGATCCTCGCCCCGCAGCAGGCGCCAGGTCGCGCGCCACATGCGCACCTCGCCCAGGTTGTTGTGCGCGAAGCCCACCTTGGGCGCGATGGCGATGGCCTGGAGGAAGGCCTGCTCCGCCTGGTCCAACAGCGGCTCCGGCGAGTCCCCCCGGTCCCACGCCTCGCGGGCCTGGTCGAGAAGGATGGTGCCCACGCCGTTCTGGAGCGGCGGCAGCTTCGCGTTGATGGCGATGCCCCGCCGGTAGGCCTCCAACGCGCGGGCAAGTCCTGGCCCTGCGTCACCGCCGTGGTCTCGCAAGCGCAGGGCGAGCGAGCGGTGCACCTCCGCCAGGTAGAACCACGCGACGACGTGGCCCGGGTCGAGCGTGCTCGCGCGCTCCAGCGCCGTCCTCGCCTCCTCCAGGTCCGCGTCCTTCGACGGTGCACGTGGATGATTCGCGCGGTTCACGTAGGCCGTGCCCAGGTTGATCCACGCATCCAGCCGCTTCGCGTCCATCGACAGTGCCTGCCGGTAGGACGCGATGGCCCGCTGCCGGAAGGGCAGCGAATCCCCACCGCGCCCGTCCTCCGAATCCGCCCACACCTTGAAGACGAGCCCCAGGTCCAGGTGGAAGTCGTGGTCGCGCGCGGACTCGGGGATGGCGTCGAAGGCGGCGACGGCGGCCTGGAGCTGTTCGCGCGGATCCTCGTTCCGGTCCTGCCGGTAGCGGGCCCACTGCCACCAGGCCATCGCCAGCACGTGTTGTGCCTCCACCTTCCCCGGAGCAAGCCGCAGCGCCTCCTTCGCCGCGCCGAGCGCTCGCACGAGCAGCGGCTCCACGTCGCCTCCGCTGCTGAGGTTCGCCTGGGCCAGGCGCCGGTGCAGCCGGGCCTCCAACATCCAGGTGTCCGCTTCATCCGGAGCCACCGTGCGCGCGCGTGACACGGCCTCCATGCCGCGCGTGAAAGCGGGCAGCACGTCGCCCTTGCCGGACAGCTCCATCAGCACGGCCTCCTGCTCCAGCTCCGCCCGCGCGCGGTGCACGGCGGACACGCTGCGGCCGATGTCCGCCGCGGCCTCATAGGCCCGGCGTCCGGCCTCCAGGTCGTCCCGGGCCGCGTCGCGTTCACTCGCCAGGGAATGGCGCACGGCGCGAGCGAGCAGCACGTCGCCCCGGAGCAGGGGCGCTTCGTGGAACCACGGCAGCCGCGTGCCCAGCGTGTCCAGCGACTTCAGCGCGTCCTCGAAGCGCTCCTGATGGAAGGCACGGAGGGCCTCCGCGTATTCGGGCGCGGTCACCTCCGCGCCCCGGCCCTGCTCCAGGAAGGCCAGCGCCGGGTCACGGGAGTGCGTCCACGCTTCGCGCCGCTTCGCCTCGCGGCTGGCCGCGTCCGGGATGCGGTCCGCCTCCAACCGCTCACGCTGGTAGCGGTGGCCCAGCACCCGCGCGAGCGCATACGCCACGCGAGGCTCGCGGAAGTCCTTCGCCCAGGCGGCCTCCAGATGCCTGAGCGCGGCCTCCTCGTCCCCCAGCGCGAGGAACCCGCGCCCCAGCGCGTAATGGCCCGGGCCCTCCGCGACGGGCCCGGCGTCTCGCATGGACGCTTCGATGTCGCGCATGCGGGCCCGCATCGCCTCCCGGTCCGGCCGCGTGTCGTGCAGGGGCGCCTGGCCGGAGTAGCGGGCCTGGGCCTCGATGCGTTCAACGCCTTCGGTGAAGCGCCGGGTCAGGGCCTCGCGGCGAGACACCTCCCGCCGGGCCATCACGCCCTGACCCACGGCGCCCGTCACGGCGAGCCCGGTGATGCTCGCGACGACGACGGCGACCCGGTGGCGGGCCACCCACTTGCGCACGCGGTACGCGGGGCCGGTGCGCGCGAGGACCCGTTCTCCTTCGAGGAACCGGGTGAGGTCGTCCGCCAGCGCTCGCGCGGATCCGTAGCGCCGGGAGCGGTCCTTCTCCAGGCACTTGAGGACGATGGCCTCCAGGTCCGCCGGAATCGCCGCGTCCAGCTCACGCGGACGGCGAGGCTCCTGCGTGGCGATGCGCCCGAGCACCTCCAATCCATTGGCACCCGTGACAGGCGGTTGGCCGGTGAGCAGGTGATACAGCGTGGCGCCCAGGCTGTAGATGTCCGCGCGCCGGTCCAGCCGGGTGACCTCGCCCCGGGCCTGTTCAGGGGCCATGTACTGGGGCGTGCCCAGCACGGTGCCGGTCGCGGTGGCGGCGTCTTCACTGCTCCAGTCACGCGCCAGACCGAAGTCCATGACGTAGGGGCGCAGGGCGCCGTCCTCGCCGCGCTCCACGAGGATGTTGGAGGGCTTGAGGTCGCGGTGCACGAGCCCGGCCAGATGGGCCGCGTGCACGCCCAGCGTGGCGTCGCGAAGCACGAGCGCCTTCTGCTCCACGGACAGCGTGCCGGCGAGCGTGTGCAGCGGCGCCCCCGGGATGTACTGCATGGCGATGTACGCGCGGCCCTGGACCTCACCGACCTCGTACACGCGGCAGACGCGCTCGTGGTCCACGCGGGCCTGGGCGCGGGCCTCGGAGATGAAGCGGCGGGACAGCTCCGGGTCCTCGTCGCGAACGAACTTCAGCGCCACGTCGCGGTGCAGCCGCAGGTCCCGGGCCAGGAAGACGCGGCCCATGCCGCCCTGGCCCAGGAAGCGCAGGGGCCGGTAGAGCGTCCAGTGCGGCACCGGGAACGCGGGCCCGTCCACCGTGGCCGGCGCCGCGCCCGGAGACAGCGTGTCGTCCGCGGTGCCCGGCGGGGAAGCCAACTCCAGGTTCCGGCGCAGCGACACGAGCGAGTCCGCGGTGAGCCGCCCGCGCTCCACGAGGAGCTGCAACGGGGACACGCCACGCCGCGCCGCCTCCTCGCGCAGGGGGTCCACGTCCTCGCGGGAGAGCAGCCCCTCGGCCAGGGCTATGCGCAGCTCCGCTTCGTTCGCCTCAAACAAGCCAAGACACTCCTGCGCAGGGAGATGTATGCATCCCTGTTACTCCCTTCACTTTCTTGCACACCCATTTCCGAGCACAAAGGAATGAGGCGTTTTTTATGTGCAATGGCATGTTGCGCCGGGTTTTGTTTGTGTGTGGGCGCAACTCCGTGTGAAAAGCGAGAAATCGTGTTGTAAGTTATTTGTTCCGCTCGACGGCAGCCGCTCTGTCGATGGCTGCTTGAGTCGACAGAGCTTTTAGTTCAGGGTCAGTGGAGTCATTGGAGTGCTGGATGACCTCATCGTAGATGGCGATGCTTTCGGTGATTTGCCCGTTTCTGAATAGGCCTGTCCCCTTGGTGTAGAGAACTTTCGCAGTCGTTAGTTTCGTTTGTGGATCTGTGCTATTGCCGAATCGCTGAAGATAATCATTGCAGGTGGATATGCAGTTTTGTTGATCGCCGCTCTGGGTGAATGCGAGCGCCTTGTTGCCCATCGTGAGAGCCAAAAGTATGTCAAATCTTGAGTTCTCGGTGGTGTTTATTTGAGCGATGAGGTTGTTGTATTTTTCGATGCATCCGGGATGGTTGTTGGCCTGGAGGCAATAACCGCTTCGGAAGAGGGCGAGGATAACTGCTTCTTTTACGTCTGGATTCGTGGCGTGTTCAAATCGACTCACTACCTCGTCGTAGATGATGGTTGCATCTGTGCGGTTGCCACTCTCTTCGATTGCGGCGCCCTTTTGAAATAGCACGCCGGCAATTCTATTTTTGATGTTTGGATCTTCGTTGTTGTTGAATTTCTCAAGAAATTCGTCGTACGCGGCAATGGCCTCTGTGTATTGTTTGGCTTCGGAAAGAGCCCTTCCTTTGTTGAAGAGAGCCTGGGCGGCTCGCTCCCTTAGTGATGGTTCGGAGGTCTTGCTTAGTTTTTGTATCACATCGTTATATGTTGCGATGGCGTCTGCGGTTTTGTTTGCGGACCTTTGTGCGTTTCCTTTGCTGTTTTTTGCCAGCCCCCATCGTGTATTCCAGTGGAGGTCCGCAGGCTCTGTACGACTGAGGGCTGTCTCGCAAAGACGTATCCATATGTCGGCGCAGTCTAGTAGGACTTCGGAGTTCTCGCGTCGCGTTTTGGTGTCTGCTGCAAGAGTGCCTCGACAGATTGCTTCAAGGGCGCTGTCTAGATCTGAGATTTGAGATTTGAGTAGTTTTTCTATGTTGATGCTTTTTGCTAGAGTCGCGGCGTCTGTGTACGCAGCTCGGCGAACCGCTCCGCTAACCTCCAAGAGAAGTTTTGCCTGTTGAGCTGCTGCTGGATTTTGCTCGGATTCTCGCCTGACCAAGTCTGCGCCGTCTTTGACTCGGCGGATTACCGATTTGATTAGATAGGTGTCGTCTTCATCTGATTCGTCAGGTGAAACGAGGGCTGTGAGGAATTTCTCGAAAAAGTCTAGTGGGTCTTTTGTGAGTTCTGGCTCTTCGAGTTGTAGTTCTCTCACGAGAGCGTCGAAAACTTGTCGGGCAGGAAGAGTATTTTTTTGTGGTTTAGTGTTGGCTGCGCCACTTGCTGGGGAGTCGGCTGCGTCAGCCGCTTGCGAGAGCGCTCCAGGGATAATGTTTCGAGGTGGACTGCCTTTGACTTGTGGCACGTTGCCTGGGACTACGAATCGAACATTTTCGTGTTCAGTAAGCCAGGGTGGAAGTCTTGTTGGTTCCGCTTGATCGAAGCAAAACCAATAGAGATTGTGTCGTAGAGGCTCTTGTCGAAGACGCCGTCGGAGTGCCGTCATTACGACATCTTTCTCCCAGCCAGAGTAGCCAATCACGAGCGGGGAGCGATGAGAGAGTATCCGATCGAGCAGGTGGCGCATGCTGTCGTTGCTGTCTTGGTCGTCTGCAGCTCTGAGCTCAATCTCTCCGTTTAGATTGCAACAGTCGTAAAACCAGTGGGTTCCATGTACATGAACGATCTGGGGGTCGTTCCGTTCGGCATCGATGCGCCGAGTTGTTTTGGGATGGTCGCAAACGATAACATCGCGCCTGAAAAGGCGTAGTGCCTTGGATAGAAGTTCATCGAAGTTCGTTGTGACGACGAGGTTGGCTATCTTGCCCGAACTTACTAGGTGAGCTAGTCGTAAATTGGCAGCCGAAATGTGTGCTGATTTGATTTGGTAGTGAAGAAATGCTCGCCTTTGCTCTGCGTGTGGATATGCGGCCTGGAACAATCCCGCATATCTATCCATGGCTGCTCCCTCAATGCTGGGGGGCTGTTCGCCGCGCGCTTGGATTGCTGAGATGCACTTCTCTTCAATCTCCTTTGCGAGGGGAATCGATGGGTGGGAAATTCCAGCTCCAACAATAAAAAAGTATGGGGGTGGCGGCGGGTCAGTGTGCCAGGGTAGCTTGTGGGTGGCGTTGACAATTTCTCGCACTGCTTCTGATAGATTTGTTAGTCGTGGCGGCATTGGGTTGGATTGATTTATTTGTGGATGGTTGGTGTTGAGCTGTTGTGAGTCAAGACGTAGGCTAAGGGCCTTGGCGATGAGCTGAAATATAATGCCGGTCGATGAAGTCTAGAAGCTTCCGACTTGCGGTGTCCGGCCGCCCGTTCCCAAGATGCGCGGCATGAGCTCCATGTGGGTCCTGGAAACGCCGCAGCCGCCGCCGGACGCGCGCATCGCCTACGGCGAAGCCCCGCAGCAGTTCACCGAGCTGCGCAAACCCAAGGGCAAGGGCCCGCACCCCGTGGTCCTCTTCGTCCACGGCGGCTTCTGGCGCGCCGAGTACGGCCTGGAGCACGCGGGCCACCTGTGCGCGGACCTGACGAAGCGCGGCTTCGCGACGTGGAGCCTGGAGTACCGGCGCGTGGGCCAGGACGGCGGCGGCTTCCCAGGCACCCTGGAGGACGTGGCCTCCGCGGCGGACCACCTGATGAGCGCGGCTCCGTCATTGGGGCTGGACCTCTCCCACGTGGTGGCCATGGGCCACTCCGCGGGTGGACACCTGGCCATGTGGCTGGCCGCGCGGCACCGCCTCCCGCCCAAGCATCCGCTCTACCGTGACGCCCCGCTGAAGCTGAAGGGCGTGGTGTCCCTGGCCGGCGTGCTGGACCTGGCGCAGGGCGCGGCGTTGGACCTGGGCAACGGCATCGTGAAGACCTTCATGGGCGGCACCCCGGAGCAGGTCCCGGAGCGCTACGCCGTGGCGTCCCCCGCCGCGCTCCAGCCCCTGAAGCTGCCGCAGGTCCTCCTCCACGGCACCGAGGACGACACCGTCCCCCTCAAGGTCAGCGAAGGCTTCCACGCCCGGGGCGTCCAGCAGAAGGACCCCGTCCACCTGGTGCCACTCAAAGGCGCGGGCCACTTCGAGCTCATCGACCCGCGCTCCAAGGAGTGGCCGCGCGTGGTCCAGGCCGTGAAGAACCTGCGCTGAGCAGCCAGGCAGCCGGGCCCACCGTTCCCCGCTCGGATGGGGAACCGGGGGGAGCACCTTGCGCCCGTTCGCGCACACGGATGCGCACCCTGTCCTTCGGTCCGGGAGGACGGGAGGAGCACACCTCATGGCGACAATGGACGTGATGCGTGGGCCGGGGATGGAGCGGCTGTCGCGTGGTGCGAAGGAGGCCGCGAACCACCCGTGGGCGAAGAAGCTGGGACGCATGGGCTACGTGGCCAAGGGCTGCGTCTACGCCATCATCGGCGTGCTCGCGCTGAAGCTCGCGGCGGGCGAGGGCGGACGTGCCACGGACAGTCACGGCGCCGTCGCCACCGTGGCGCACGGGCCCTTTGGCATCGCGCTGCTGTCGCTGCTGGCCGTGGGCCTGGTCGGCTACGTCATCTGGCGCTTCGCGCAGGCGTTCGCGGACACGGAGGACAAGGGCTCGGACGCGAAGGGCATCGCCGCGCGCGCCATGTACTTCATCAGCGGCGTCATCTACGGCTCGCTGGCGCTGTTCGCCGTGAAGACCGTGGTGGGCGCGTCACAGGGCAGGGGCAAGGGCACCCAGGGCTGGACGGCGACGCTGATGGAGCAGCCCTTCGGCCGCGTCCTGGTGGTGCTGGTGGGGCTGGGCATCATCGGCTTCGCGGTGAAGCAGTTCCACACGGCGTGGAAGGCGAAGTTCCGGGAGAAGCTCTCGCTCACGGGCCTGGCGGCGGCGCATCAGCACCGGGTGGAGCGCGTGTGCCAGTTCGGCATCGCCGCGCGCGGCGTGGTGTTCACCGTCATCGGCGGCTTCCTGGTGCTCGCGGGCGTGGACGCGAACCCGGGTGAGGCCAAGGGCCTGGGAGAGGCCCTGGCCGTCGTCGCCCGCCAACCCGCGGGCGACGTGCTGCTGGGAGTGGTGGCGGCGGGCCTGGTGGCCTACGCCGCCTACCTGTTCCTCCAGGCGCGCTACCGCGAGCTCTAGAAGAGGTTCCAGAGGTACTGGTTGGTCACCTCGTGGTGGAACTGGATCTCCGCGTCCTTCACGCGGGTGCCCAACTGCTTGGGGCAGCGGTCCGCGGAGGCCACCTTCAGCTCCGCGTACTTGCTCTGCACCTGCTCACCCAGCGTCTGCGCGACGAACTGGCTGCCCTTGAAGAAGCGCACCGCGTCGTAGATGTTGTCCGGCAGGAAGCGCGTGCGGCTGCGCTTGGTCTCCGCGTCCTCCTGCGGCTGCGGACCCTCCAGGCCGGTCTTCAGCAGCGTGAAGAGCACCATGTACGGGTTCGCGTCCGGCGCCACCGAACGGCACTCGACGCGCGCGCTGCGCTCGTTGCCGAACGGGATGCGCACCATGGCGCCGCGGTTGTTCGCGGAGGCCTTGATCTGGTTGGGCGCCTCGTAGTGCGGATCCAGGCGGCGGTACGAGTTCACGCTGGAGTTGAGGACCAGGCAGATGTCGTTCGCGTTGGTGAGGATGCGGTCGATGAACTCCCAGCCCATGGACGACAGGCCGTCCTGGCCGGCCTTGTCGTAGAACAGGTTCTTGCCGCCCTTGGACAGCGACATGTTGATGTGCATGCCGTTGCCGTTCACGCCCGTGACGGGCTTGGGCAGGAAGCTGGCCGTCAGCCCCTGCTGCGCGGCCACCTGGCGGCACAGCAGCTTGTAGAGCTGGATCTGGTCGGCGGCGACCAGCGCCTCGCTGTAGGAGAAGTTCATCTCGAACTGCGAGGGCGCCACCTCCGGGTGGTCCTTCTCGTTCTCGAAGCCCATGGCGCGCTGCGCTTCCGCGGCCTTGTCGATGAAGGTGCGCAGCCCGTCTCCCGGCAGCGCGTGGTAGTAGCCGCCGATGGAGATGAACTCGAACTTGCCCTCTTCGTGGTAGTGGCGCTCGGCGTCACGGTTCTTGAAGAGGAAGCCTTCGATTTCCGGCGCCGCGTGGAACACGGTGCCGTCCTTCTGGAACAGCTGCTCGGTGGCGCGCTTGAGCTGGCCGCGCATGTCCGAGTGGTACGGCGTGCCGTCGCGCTCCAGCACCTCGCAGAACGCGAGCACCTTGCCGGGGCCGAAGATGTCCGACGGCAGCCAGTAGAACGCGCTCCAGTCCACGTTCAGGCGCAGGTCGCTCTCCGCCTGCGCGGAGAAGCCGCGGATGGAGGAGCCGTCGAAGGTGAGGTTGTCCGCGCTCTTGAGGAGGAACTTCTTGTCGTAGTCCAGCATGTGCAGCCGACCTTCCAGGTCGGTGAAGCACACGGTGACGGCCTTGATGCGCTTCTCGTCGGTCAGGTACTTGATCCGCTCCTCGCGAACCTTGTCCGGCGACTCGCGCTTGATGCGCTGGCGCTTCACCTTGAGGTTGAGTTCCTCCAGCTCGTCGTAGGGAATCTCCAGGAAGTCCCGCAGCGGCTTCTGCTCCATGGTCCTGCCTCCAGGCGTGTCCCCGGTTCCGGAGTACCGGCGGGGACATCAAAATCACGGACGCAGGTATTTACATTCCGAAACGCGAAATCAAGCCTAATTTCGGCGGACTGAAGGCTAAAGGTCGTGTTGGGGCGCGCACGAACGCTCGAACGTCAAGGGACGGGGTGTCTGACGCCCCCGCCAGTGGACACTGCGCGCCGCGCTGCGTTGGCCGCGTGTCCGCATTCGGACGCCCGGCTCAAGGGAGGGGGACGAGCCCCTGCTCGGGCAGGGCGGTGCCGGCGGGCCAGAGCACGTACGCGGCCCCCCGGGAGTGCTGCCAGGCGCGCCACAGCTCCGCGCGGGGGTAGGTGGTGTGGGTGGTTTCGTTGGAGCCGAAAGCAGGGTCGTTGACGACGACGTCGCCGGTGCCGGTGAAGCCCTTCACGACGATGAGGTGGCCGTCGGTGCGGCGGGCGGCGCCGCCGGGGAGCTCGCCGGGTTCGTAGGCGATGCTGATGCTGACGGGGATGCCGGCGGCGATGAGGCGCTCCACGGGGGCGAACGAGTCGAAGCGGGCGACGAGCCCGTGCAGGGCGCCGTTGGACATGCTGGAGGCGTAGGCGGTGTTGAAGGCCCAGTTGCCGGTGCCCTTGTAGATCCAGTCATAGGTGTGGGCGGCGGCGGTGGGCACGGGGTGCTCCAGGTCCGCGCGGCCCAGCTTCCGGCTCCAGTAGCCGAGCAGCATGGTGGTGGACGTGGGGGAGCACCAGACCTCGCCGCCGTCGGGGTAGATCATCTGCGAGTAGCCCGGCACGTCGAGCACGGTGCCCCACCCGGTGCGGTCCGACGTGGCGTCCTCGGGCTTGAGGCGCGTGTCGGTGACGGCGGCGGCGAGCGCGCGGACGCGGGGGCTTGCGTCCGCGCGTTCGGAGAAGAGGTGGACGGTGACGCGCAGGGCGTCCGCGCGGCGCTTGAGGTTGAGGGTGTCGGTGAGGACGTTGCCGTCGGCGTCGCCCTGGCCGTCCACGCTGTGGCGCGCGACGGTGGCGGTGTCGAAGGCCCAGACGCCCAGTTCGTAGTCCTTCGTCCAGGAGCCTTCGATGCGGGCGGAGACCGTGAGCTTCACCCAGGTGCCGGGAGGCGTCTGGGCGTCGAAGGAGGGCACCACGCTGTCGAAGCCGCCGGGGACGGACTGGACTTCAGAGGTGGCGGTGCCGACGCGGAAGGTGCCGCCATTGTAGAAGCTGCCGCCGTCGAGCCAGCCGCCCGCGGGGAACGGGTCGGTGCCGTCCTTGGCGGTGGCGGGGTCCAGCTCCAGCGCGCCGTCGGCGGTGACGCGCGTGCCGTCACGGGCGAAGCGCGCGAGGTCGCCCGCCACGGACGTCTTCTGCCACAGGCGCGCGGGCGAGCCTGCTTCCTGGGGGGCATCCGAGGACGGTGACGGCGGCGAGGAGGCGCAGGCCCAGATGCAGGTGGCCAGCAGGACGGCGGAGAGGACACGAGCGCGGGCGTTCACGCGCTCGATTGTCGCAAACGCCTGTGACGTGCCTCAAGGTGGATTCCTGGAAAGTCCGGCCGGGCGGACAGATGCCGGTCAAGCGCTGGAATGACAGACGCGGTTGCTAGAGCGCCGTGCGCGACCCCGCGGTGCGGCATCACGCTCCGTGTCCATGCGCATGCTCAAGGACTTGAATGAATTTGTTGAGGAGCAATCCGCGGCTGAAGGGCCTCCCGCTCAAGCGGAGCCGCGGGCCTGGCGCGAACGTTTCCGCATGGCCCGGGAGCTGGCCATGCGGCGGAAGAGGCGAGGGCAGAGCCTCAGAGACTCATGAGAAGAAGTGGCTCACGCCCAGAGGTCCTGCTCCAGCGTGTCCAGCAGCGCCAGGGCTGCCTCCGGCGTGGGCATGCCCGCCATCGTGATGACGCTCGCGTCGAGCGCCACCGCGACGTCCTCGCGCAGGGCCGCCACCGCGCGCTTCTGGGCCTCGCGCAGCGTCGCGCGCTCCTCCTCGGACAGGCGCGGCCGGGCCCACTGGTCGATGTCCCATGACAGGGCCGCGTGCCGCGTCTCGTCCTCCGCGATGCGGACCATGGCTTCGCGCACCTCCAGGTCCCGCGCGTGCAGTGCCTGGTGGTGCGCGAGCAGCGCGCCGTACGTCTCGCGCACGCAGCCCTCCACCGCGTTCTCCAGCGCCACGTCCATCAGGGAGCGCGGAGGCAGCTCCTCCACCACTGGACGCTGGGACGTGCCACCGAAGCGGTGCGCGAGCCGCTCCGTCACCCGGGCGTGCTGGACCTCCTCCATGGCGCTCCTTCGCGCCGCGTCCTGGAGGCCCACGTCCGCGCCGTGCAATGCCAGCTCATCCCGCAGCCGCAGGAACGCGTGCACCGACGCCGCCTCCAGGTGCGCCGCGTTCGCGAAGTAGCGGCCCAGCGCCTCCGGGCTCTCGCAGGCCTCCGCGACCTGGAGCCCCACCGGCCGCCGGCCGATGTTGCAGTTGGGGTCTCCCTTCTCCAGGACGCGCTTCTCCTCTTCCTGGAGCTCGCCGGAAGCGGAGACCCGCACCACGTGCTGCGTCAGCTCCGTGCCCGGCCCGCAGGCGTAGCCCTTCGTCCCGATGACGTTGAAGCTGCCATCCGCGTTCTTCTTCACCGCGCCGTACTTCAGCTCGGAGCAGCTCACGCTGTAGCCCGCGGCGAAGGTCTTGAGCACCGCCTCCTGCTCCGTGTCGATGGTGCCCAGAACCTCCTGGAGCTCCGCCAGCGTCGAGTGCGTCTTCACCTCGTTACCCCGGGTCGTCACCAGGTAGGCCTCGCTGCAGAAGTCCACGCAGACGTGGTGGAAGCCGGAGGCGACGTTCGCGTCCTCCAGCGCGGCCGTGCACGCGGGGACGTCCGTGGCCGTCGCGCAGGGCTCGCCGGCGGAGCTGACGTTGACGTAGGAGGTGGGCGGCTGGCCGCCGTTGGAATTGCTGTAGCGCAGCTGCACGAAGTCCTGCTCTGGCGTCAGCGTCAGGTCGCTGACGGCCAGCCCCTGAACCGAGCACGCGACCTCCGAGTAGTCCTTCAGGTCCACGCTGCCCTCCGTGCCGTCACAGCCCGCCAGCACCAGCGGTGTGGCGAGCGAGGCGTGCAGGGCCCGCGAGAAGAGACGGCGCAGTCGATGGATGTTCAAGGGAGGCTCCTGGAAGGGAAGTGTCTCCGGGGCCCTGAGCAATGCGGATGCCAGGGCGTCTTCCCTGGGAAGCGCCCCTGGGAAGGCCGGAATGGACTCGGAAAGTTGAGGGAGGCAGGACCCGGACGCCTTACTGGCTGTCGGGGCAGACCGAGTCTCCCTCCTCCAGGATGCGCGTCTCCAGCTTCTGGACCGTGCCGGACGCGGTCACCTTCAGCACGTACTGCGTCAGCTTCGTGCCCGGTCCGCAAGCGTAGCCATTCGTCCCGATGACATTGAAGCTCCCATCCGCGTTCCTCTTCACCGCCCCTTGCTCCTTGTTCCCGCAGACGAAGGAGTAGCTGGATGCGAAGGCCTGGAGCACCGCCTCCTGCTCCGTGTCGATGGTGCCCAGCAACTGCTGGAGCGCTGCCTGCGACGCATACGTCTTCACCTCGTCACCCCGGGTCGTCACCAGGAAGTGCTGGCGGCATTCGCGAGTGCAGTTGTAGTGGAAGCCGGTGGTGACGGTCGCGTCCTCCAGCGCGGTCTCACACGCGGGGACGTCCGTGGCCGTCGCGCAAGGCTGGCCGGAGGAACTCAGGCTGACAAAAGGGATGTGCTCCGAGTCTCCACGGGTGTCGGGGTCGAAGGAGCGCAGCTGCACGAAGTCCGGTGCCGGCGTCAGCTTCAGGTCGCTGACGGAGATGCCCTGGTCCGTGCACGCGATCTCCGAGTAGCCCGTCAGGTCCACACTGCCTTCCGGTCCACCACAGCCAGCCAGCATCAGGGGCAGGGCGATCGAGAAGAGACGACGCGGTCGATGCATGTTCAAGGGAAGCTCCTGGGCAGGAAGTGTGTCCAGGACCCCTGAGCAATGCGGATGCCAGGGCCGCTTCCCTGTGAAGGTCCCCTCCCGCGCTGCTTGGGGAGCTGAGAAGGACTTGGAAAGTTGAGGGGGGCGAGGCCTAGGCGCCGCGCTTCCGGGCCCGGCCGCGAGGCGCGCGCGGCCGTTCGATGAGCACGGCCAGCCCGTCCAGGATGCGCTCCAGGCCAAAGGCATACGCATGGTCCGGGGCGTACGCGGCGCCATGGGCCTTGCCCGCGGCGGAGCCCACCCGGGACGCGGTGGGGTAGCGCTCCGGGTCGGACATGCGCGTGAGCAGGGGCGCGTTCGCCTTCCACCAGGAGTCATCGCTCATCTGGGACTCGAGCCGCGCGGCGCGCTGGTCCAGGCTCGCCCGGGCGGAGGACTCCACGAAGCCCAGCACGAACGTCAACGCCGCGTCCTGCGCCACGTCGTCCAGGCCCACGCCTTCGAGCGCCTGGAGCTCGTACTCGTATTTGGCCATCTGCCCCGGCCCCAGGGGCGGGCGCGTGGTGGACACGTCGGCGAGCCAGGGGTGCTGGGTGAACAGGGCCCGGTTGTCGTGCGCCACGGCCTCCAGCCGCGCGCGCCAGTCCCGGCCCTTCGGCTTTCGCCGGGCCATGCCCGCGTAGAGCGTGTCGAGCATCACGTCGATGAGCTCCGCCCGCCCGGGCACATAGGTGTAGAGCGCCATGGGCGCGATGCCGAGCTTCCCCGCGAGCGCCCGCATCGTCACCGCGTCCAGCCCTTGCGCGTCCGCCAGCGCCACCGCCGCTTCGACGACGGCGGTGACGGTGAGCGCCTGCTTCGGCCCCCGCTTGCCCTGGGAGGGGAGGGAGTCCCGCCACAGCAGCTCCAGCGTCCGGGTGGGGTCTCCCATGCTGCTGCGATGCGATGCCATGCGCCGGATTCTTCCAACGCCGCGACCTTGACGCGCAACTGCGTACGACGTACGTAGATTGGGTCTCTTGGAATCCGTGAGGAGGGCCGTTCATGCGAGTCACCGCTTCCGCCGTGTCCCTGAATGTCGATGACGTGGAGGCCTCCGCCTCCTTCCTGAAGCGCCACTTCGGCTTCACGGAGGCGATGGCCGCGGACGGCTTCGTGTCCCTGGCCCGGCCCGACGTGGGCTTCAACGTCATCTACCTGCGCACGGGGCTGAAGACGCTCAAGCCGGAGTCCCTGAAGACGCGCCGGGCGGAGGGGCTCATCGTCGCGTTCGTCGTGGAGGACATCGACGCGGAGTACGCACGCATCCAGGCGGAGGGCGTGAAGGTCCTGACGCCCATCGAGACAGAGGAGTGGGGCGAGCGCTACTTCCAGGTCGCCGACGCGAACGGCGTCATCATCCAGCTCGTTCAGTGGATGCACACGCCGGGCACCACGGCCTGAGGGGTCGTCCGTCCTGGGTTCCGGAGTCGACCTGGAGGGCAGCCAGGACGTTTGCCGGATGTCAGACCGAGTGGATAGCGTGCAGCTCATGCCGGACATCCGCCTGCCTGCCGAAGCGAAGTACAAGAACGAGCTGGACGCGCTCGCCGCGCATGACGACAAACCCCGCCCACCGGGTTGGGCGCTGTCGCCTCGCGCGGTGGAGACGTACATCCTGGGCAGCCCCAAGCCCGTGGGCGGCGTGGCCATCACGCCCAAGTACGTGGGTGACAAGGGGCTCATCCAGGTGTGCATCGCCACGCTCGCGTCGGACCGCGCGCTGATGCTCGTGGGCGAGCCGGGCACCGCGAAGAGCTGGCTGTCCGAGCACCTCTCCGCGGCCATCAGCGGCACGTCCGCGCTGGTCGTCCAGGGCACGGCGGGGACCAGCGAGGACCACATCAAGTACTCGTGGAACTACGCGCTGCTGCTCGCGCAGGGGCCCACGCCCGAAGCGCTGGTGCCGTCGCCCATCCTGCGCGCCATGCGTACGGGCAAGTTCGCCCGCTTCGAGGAGGTCACGCGCACGTCGCCGGAGATTCAGGACTCGCTCATCTCCATCCTGTCGGAGAAGCAGGTGTCGGTGCCGGAGCTGGGGGAGGTGACAAGCGCGCAGCGCGGCTTCAACCTCATCGCCACCGCGAACACGCGCGACCGCGGCGTCAACGAGATGAGCGCCGCGCTCAAGCGCCGCTTCAACTTCGTCACCGTGCCGGTGGTGGAGGACCTGGAGCAGGAGATCCAGATCGTCACCAAGCGCGAGGCGGAGCTGCGCTCGGACTACCAGGTGGGCGTGCCGCCGCCGGAGGAGCTGTCGCGCGTGCTGCTGACGCTCTTCCACGAGCTGCGCAAGGGCGTGACGAAGGACGGCAAGACGAAGGTGCGCACGCCGGGCGCGGTGCTGTCCACGGCGGAGGCCATCAGCGTGCTGTTCAACAGCTCCATCCTCGCGCAGCAGTTCGGCTCCGGGACGGTGACGTCGCAGGAGCTGGCGGCGTCGCTGGTGGGCGCGGTGGTGAAGGAGCAGGAGGACGACGTGAAGGCGCTGCGCGAGTACATGGAGACGGTGGCCAAGGGCCGCACGGGCCCGTGGAAGGAGCTGTACTCCGCGAGCAAGAAGCTCTTGAGGGGCTGATGGACCTGGCACTGCTCTCCCGGGTGCAGCACTTCCCGGTCCGTCACCACTCGCCGCGCACCACCGCGGTGCTCCTGAAGTGGTTGGAGCGCGTGAAGCCCTCCGTGGTCTTGGTAGAGGGCCCCTGCGACGCGACGGCGCTGGTGGACGTGCTGTGCGACGCGCAGACCCGGCCGCCCGTGGCCATCCTGGGCTACCGCACGGACGGCACCCCGTCCTCGTCGCTGTGGCCCTTCGCGGCGTACTCGCCGGAGTACCAGGCGCTGAAGTGGGCCCGGGCGAACGGCGCGCGGGCGGAGTTCATCGACATCCCGGTGGGTGTCAGCCTCGCGGTGGACCGCCACGAGCCCGGCCTGGGCGTGGAGTCAGAGGCCACGGAGGGCAGCGAGCCCGTTCCCGACGAGGCGGTGCCGCTCACGGAGGCGTTCGCGCGCTCGCAGGGGTTCCGCTCCTTCGAGGAGTTCTGGGAGGCGTCCTTCGAGGCGCCGGACTGGAGCCCGGAGCAGTTCCGGCCGGTGCTCACCGCCTGGGCGGACGTGGTCAACCAGGGGCCCCGGCCGGGCTACCACCGCCAGCGCGACGCCTTCATGGCGCGCAAGGTGCTGGAGGTGGTGGCAAGCGGCGTGGCGCCGGAGAAGGTGGCGGTGGTGGCGGGCGCGGCGCACACCGCGGCGTTCCTCGCGGGGGACGTGGATCCAAAGGAGGAGGCGAAGCTGCCCGAGGCAGGGCCGTGCGCGGTGACGGTGATTCCGTACAGCTTCCCGCGCCTGGCGGAGCAGATGGGGTACGGCGCGGGCAACCGGGCGCCGCATTTCTACCAGAAGGCCCACGAGGCGAACTGCGACTTCCGGCGGGCCACGCTGGAGGTGCTCCTGGACTTCGCCTCCCACCTGCGGATGCGCGGCTTCTCCGCGTCGCTGTCGGACGTGCTGGAGGCGTACCGGCTGGCGGTGACGCTGTCGGACCTGCGCGAGAAGAGCGCCCCGGGCCTGGATGAGCTGCGCGAGGCCACCGTGGCCACGCTGTGCCGTGGCGACGCGACGCACGTGGACAGCTTCCTGTGGAAGAGCGTCATCGGCCACGAAGTGGGGCAGGTGGCGAGCCGCATCGGGCAGAACTCGCTCCAGGCGGAGTTCTGGCGCGAGGTGGGCGAGCGGCGGTTGCCGCGCACGGACAGCCCGGAGACGTTCACCCTGCGGCTCAACAACCCGGTGGAGGTGGGTTCCTCCGTGTTCCTCCACCGGCTGCGCGTGGCGGGCATCCCGTACGCGTCGCTGTCCGGGACGGGCTCGTCGCGCAAGCAGGGCGCGGAAGCGGAGGCCGGCGGCTACGCGGCGCTCACCCGCGTGCGCGAGGCCTGGCAGGCGCAGTGGACGCCGTCCACGGACGTGGCGCTGGTGGAGAAGATTGTGTTGGGCGACTCGTTGGAGGGCGTGACGACGCGCGTGCTCCAGGAGCGGCTGACGCAGGCGAAGACGACGGCGGAGGCGGCGGACGTGCTGCTGGAGTCCGTCATCACCGGCTGCTCGCAGACGGTGGCGCAGGCGCTCAAGGCCTGTGACGCGCACGCGGCCACGGACGCGGACCTGCCTTCGCTGGCGAACGCGGCCCGGGCGCTGTCGGGGTTGATGGCCTATGGCACCTCACGCGCGCACTCGGACGTGGGCGACGAGGCGGTGGCGGCCCTGGGGGAGAAGACCTTTGGCCGGGCGCTCCTGCGCGTGCGCGAGGCCAGCGCCTGCGCTCCGGAAGGCGTGCCCCTGGTGCTGGACGCGCTGCGCACGCTGCACGAGGTGGCGCTGTCCCAGCCCCGCGCGGACAAGGAAGGGTGGCTGACGGAGGCTCGCGGGCTGATGGAGAGCCACGCGGTGCACCCGGCCACGTCGGGTCTGGCCACGGGCCTGCTGTATCTGGCGCGCGAGTTGCCGGAGGCGGAGGTGGCGCTGGAGGTGGGTCGGCGGCTGTCCGCGGCGGTGGAGCCCGCGGACGCGGCGGCGTACCTGGAGGGCTTCCTCCAGGTGAACGCGCTGGTGCTGGTGAAGAGCCGCGACGTGGTCAAGGCGCTGGATGACTTCCTCACCAGCGTGGAGCCGGAGCGCTTCCGGCAGACGCTGCCGGTGCTGCGCCGGGCGCTGGGCGCGCTGGGGGCCACCGAGCGCCGCTACCTGATGGAGAACGTGATGGGCGTGCGCCAATTGAAGGACAAGGGCCGCGCGGTGAAGGCGGTGCTGGAGGAGAAGGACAAGGCGACGCTGAAGGACCTGAGCGCGGACCTGGGCAAGGCGCTCGACGACCTGGATGACCTGCTATGAGCGTGGACCCCAAGGACCTGGACCCGAAGGACCGTGACGCGCTGTTGCGCTGGCGGCTGGCGCTGGGCCCGGAGGCGGAGAAGACGGGCTCCTGCCCCTCTCTGAGCGCGCTGGGCGCCAGCGCGGGCACGGTGGACCTGAAGGGCGACGACCTGGAGGGCCTGGATGACGCGCTCTCCTTCGTCTACGGCGAGCGCTCGGCGGGGCGCGGCGGTTCGAAGCCATACCTGCCCAAGTGGCTGGGCGCGCTGCGCGACTTCTTCCAGGACGACGTCATCGCGCTGGTGCAGAAGGACGCCATCGAGAAGAAGGGGCTCACCCAGCTGCTCTTCGAGCCGGAGACGCTGCCCTTCCTGGACAAGAACCTGGAGCTGGTGACGACGCTGGTGAGCGCGCGAGGGCTCATCCCGGAGCAGGCCAAGGACACCGCGCGCGCCATCATCCGGGAGGTGGTGGAGGACCTGCGCAAGAAGCTGGAGTCCCCGCTGCGCACGGCGGTGCTGGGGGCGCTGCGCAGGGACAGGACGAGCCCAATCCCCATCGCGCGCAACATCGACTGGCGCCGCACCATCCGCTCCAACCTGAAGGGCTGGGACGCGGAGCGAAAGCGCCTCATCCCGGAGCGCTTCTACTTCTGGCCCAACCAGCGCCGTCACCACGAGTGGGACGTGACGCTGGTGGTGGACCAGTCCGGCTCCATGGCGGAGAGCGTGGTGTACAGCTCCGTGATGGCGGCCATCTTCGCGTCGCTGGACGTGCTGCGCACGAGCCTGGTGCTGTTCGACACGGAGATCGTCGACATGACGCCCGTGCTGGCGGACCCGGTGGAGGTGCTCTTCTCCGCGCAGTTGGGCGGCGGCACGGACATCAACCGGGCGGTGGCGTACGCGCAGGAGCACTACGTGCGCCGGCCGGAGAAGACGCTCTTCATCCTCATCACCGACCTGTACGAGGGCGGCAACGCCGAGGAGCTGGTCGCCCGCCTGCGGCAGTTGGTGGACTCACGCTCCAAGGTGCTGTGCCTGCTGGCGCTGTCGGACAGCGGGCGGCCTTCGTATGACCACGCGATGGCGGAGCAGCTCACCGCGCTGGGGATTCCGTGCTTCGGGTGCACGCCGCGCAAGCTGGTGGACGTGGTGGAGCGGGTGATGCGCAACCAGGACCTGGCGCCGCTGCTCGCGTCCAACGACAAGAAGGGGGAGCGTCATGGCTGAGGTGCGGCCCGTCATCGGGATGGGCGGAATGACGGAGATCATCAGCGACAAGGCGGAGCTGGCCAAGGGCGCGGAGCTGTTCGACGGCAAGCAGCTCAGCAACCTGTCGCGCTACGAGAACCGGCTCTTCGCGGACGCGGCGGGCTCCGGTGCGACGCCGTACAAGGTGTCGCTGGTGTTCGGCGAGGCGCGCTCGGACGTGAAGGGGCGGTGCTCGTGCATGGCGGCGCGCTCGCGCCCCTTCTGCAAGCACGCGGCGGCGCTGCTGGTGGCGTGGGCCCGGGCCCCGCAGGCCTTCGTGACGGCGGAGGCGGCCCCGGCCGCGCCCGCGGGCTCCGGCGGCGCGAAGAAGAGCGTGAAGAAGGGCAAGGCGGAGACCGGCGACCTGATGAAGGCGGGCGTGGCGCAGGTGTCCACGCTGGTGCGCGAGCTGGGCCTGTCGGGCGTGGCGTCGCTGGGCGCGGAGCGGCCGGAGCAGGTGCGCGCGCTGGGCGAGGCGCTGAGGGCCAATGGCCTCCGGCGGCTGTCCGCGCGAGCGGTGGAGCTGGCGGGCCTCCTGGACGCGGCGGCGGCCCGCACGGGCACCTTCGAGGCGCCCGTGTACACGGACCTGGTGGCGGACATGCTGCTCACCGCGCGCAAGGTGGAGAAGCACCTGGGCGGCGAGGCGCTGGAGCCCCGCCATGTCGAGGAGCTCATCGGCAAGACGTGGACGAAGAAGGACCGCGCGCCCGTCGAGGGGCTCCGGCTGGTGGAGTACGCGTTCTCCTCCAAGGTGACGCCGGACCGGTTCATGGTCCGCGCGAGCCGCTTCGTGGAGCTGGGGTCGGGCGGGCACTACAGCGAAAAGCAGATCCTCCCCGCGAACCTCAAGACGGTGGCGCCGAAGAACAGCCACGCGGGCGCCGTGCTCCAGGGCGCGCACGGCGGGCAGTACCCGGGCTTCGCGCCGCACCGGCTGGACCTGGAGTCGTGGAAGGACGCGCCGTCGGTGGACAGGCCAGCGCTGGAGCGGCTGGTGGAGGTGGCGCTGCCGGACGTGGGCGCGGTGATGGTGGCCTTCCAGGAGCACCGCAAGGACGTGTTCGCGCCGGACCTGCTGCCGGTGTCCGTGCGGGTGGAGACGCTGCTCGCCAGCGGGGCCCGCTCGCAGTTCGTGGACGGTACGGGGCGAGGCCTCTTCCTCCCCGTGGACCCGTCGCTGGAGGAGCCGCTGTCCACCGCGCTGGAGGACGCGAAGCTCGTGGCGGTGCTGGGGGACGTGGGGTTGGAGGCGGCGCTCCCCACGCTGTTCCCCTCGGCCGTGGTGGTGCGGTCGCCGGAGGGGCTGGACCTGCGCACGCTGAGCCGCGCGGAGGACGCGCCCGTTTCGCCCCGCCGTCGCGCCCGCGTGCGGGCGCCCGCGGTGCCGAACGCGCTGCCCCGCAGCGGCTGGGCGGACGCGGCCCGGGCGGCGGGCGCGTCGCGGGCGGCCATCGCGCTGGCGGAGGTGCGCGACGAGCTGGCGGATGCGTTCGCCAGCGGCCTGTCGGCGGTGAGCCCCCGCACGGTGGAACCGCTGGTGTCCCGGCTGAAGGAGCTGGGGCTGGAGAAGCCGGGCGCGCTCCTGGAGGCGCTGGCGCAGCGGGCGGACCCGGCGGAGCGGCTGGACGACTTCATCAAGGTGTACCAGGTGCTGGGCATCGCGCTGGTGCGGCTGTCGGGCGCGGTGCAGGTGGACCTGTCCCAACTGGAGTCCGTGCCCACGCACCCGAGCATCCGCGTGCAGAAGCCGGAGGAGGCGCTGACCCCGGGCGAGGCCATGGTGCGCCGGGCGCGCGGGGAGCTGACGCGCTACGAGGCGGCGGCGCACGCGGCGCGCTACTACGCGAGCCTGGGCGCGGACGTCCTGGCCCGGGAGTTCTACCCGACGTGGAGCGACGGCGCGGCGAGCGCCTTCGTGGCGCGGACGGTGGCGGCGCTGGGCGAGAGCGCCCTGGGCGCCGTGCGCAGCGCGCTGGGCGAGCACCACAGCCGCATGGTGCGCCGCACCGCCATCCGCGTGCTGGGCGCGCTGGGCGGCGTGCAGGCGCGGCGCGAATTGGACGCCGTGACGCGCCGGGGCCATGACATGGGCCTGCGCCTGTTCGCGAAGGAGACGCTGGAGGACGTGCAGGCCCGCGAGACGGGCGAGGCGGCGGTGCTGGAGCTCTCCAAGCGCCGCAAGGAGAAGGCGGTGCCGCTGATGCAGGCGGCGCTGTCCGAGACGACGAAGGACTCGCGCGGGGCGGCCGTGGCCATGCTGGCGGACCTGGGCACGGTGGCCATGCCCGTGCTGCGCCAGGTGCTGCACGCAGACCCGGCGCGCGAGGTGCGGCGCGAGGCGGCGGAGGCGCTGGCCCGGATGGGGGACGCGGAGGTGCTCGACCGGTTCGTCCTCATGGTGCAGGGTCGAGGCCACGACGACGTGGAGGCCAAGCACGCCGTGTACGCGCTGGGCATGCTGGGCGACGTGCGTGGCGCGGAGGCCCTGCTGCTGGCGTTCGTGGACGGGTGGAAGCCCGGCGTCGTCGCGGAGGCCATGCGCTCGCTGGGGCTGGCCCTGCTCCAGCCCGCGCTGGACCTGGCCGAGCGGCGCCCGGAGGAGCTGGAGCGCAAGGCGTTCCGGGGCCTCTTCGAGAACTTCCTGCCCACCGACCTGGCCCGGGCGCTGGAGGCCCGGCTCAAGGCGTCCCTCGAGCACCCGGACCTGCTGGCCCGCGCGGCGGTGTACCTGAAGGTCGCGGCCTCCAGTCCGGCGGTGGGCAAGCACATCGCCCAGCGCCTCATGGAGATCCCCTCCGTGGCCCATGACAAGGCCCTGGCCAAGGCGGCGAAGAAACTCCTGTGACGCCCCCACCGCGCCGCGACGACTCGCTGGAGGAGTTCGAGCTGCCGTTCCTCGAGCGGCTGTCGCTCCAGGTGCAGGGCATCGTCATCGCGGTCGTGCTGCGCGTCACCGACCTGCTGCTGCTGCTGCCGCGCCCCTGGCTCCTGAAGCCGTACCTGGGGTTGTGGTGGCAGCGCGTCCTGCGGACGCCCTTCCGCTGGCGGCGCACCTTCGAGATGGCCCGGGCGCTCCAGGCCTCGGGCCAGACCTTCCGCGAGCTGATGTACGGGGAGACGCCGCTGGTGACGGCGCTGTGGTTCCTCAAGCGGGCGGGCGTGGGGCGCGGCAGCCGGGTGGTGGACCTGGGCGCGGGGCGCGGACGCGTGCTGCTCGCCGCGCGCTGGTGGGGCGCCGGGGCGCATGGCGTGGAGCTCATCGCGGACCACGTGGCGCGCGTGGCGCCGTGGCTCCAGCCCGCGGGCATCACGCTCAGCGTGGGCGACATGACCCGCGAACCCCTGGGAGACGCGACCCACATCTTCTGCAACTGGGTGGCGTTCAGCCCGGAGACCAAGGCCCGGCTCGTCACCCACCTGCGCACCTGCGCGCCCGGCACGCGCATCATCACGGTCACCCGTCCCATCCAGGCGGAGGGCTTCACCGGTCAAGCCTGCCATTGGATGCTCTTCACCTGGGGCTTCGAAAAAGTCTGGCTTCAGGAGTACCGTCCAGGCCCCATTGAAAGCCTGACGGCAGTCCGAGGTGATGGAGATGACGCAGCGGAGGCAGGACCCGCCTGAAGTGACGCGTGAGCAGCTTTTCCAGGCGGCCGCGGACCTCATCCTGAAGCAGGGGATCCAGGCCGTCACGCTCGACGCCATCGCCGCGCGAGCAGGCGTGTTGAAGGAGGACCTCCTCCAGCATTTCCAGACCAAGCCCATCCTGCTCGATGCGCTGTTCGAGGACGCGACCCAGCGCTTCGCCGGGGCCGTCGCCGCCGAGATGGCGAAGGACCCGGACGCCAACGGCCGGGGAACCCGCGCGTATCTCCGGGTGACGGTCGCCGCTCCCGCGGATGACGAGGAGGTCCACGTCATGCGCTCGCTCATCGGGCTCATGCTCTTCGACCCGGAGGTCCGGGAGCTCTGGAGCTCCATCTGGGACGATGCGCGGGAGGAGCAGCTCAGCCTCCAGGAGCGCGAGTCGCCGGAGCTCACGCTCTGCCGTCTGGCGATCGACGGGTTGTGGATGTCGGACATGCTGGAGCACCGCGCCGTCTCCAGCCAGATGCGCGCGGCGGTCATCCGGCGAATCGAGGAGATGACCCGCAAGTAGTCCGCGGAGCTCCGTGACGACGGCTCACGGATTCTGGAAGAGCGATGGCGCCGGGACGGCCTCCAGGGACCCGGTGCCATTGCCCAGCGACCCGTGGAGGTTGTCGCCCCAGCCCCAGACGCTCCCATCCGCGCGAAGGGCCAGCGCATGGAGTCCGCCCGCGCTGAGGGAGACGACGTCCGACAGGATGGAGACCTGGACGGGCGTGGACCGCGAGGTGCGGGTGCCGTCCCCCAACTGGCCGGAGCTGTTGTTGCCCCAGGCCCAGACGGTGCCGTCGGCCTTGAGGGCCAAGGAGTAATCCCGGCCCGTGGCGATGGCGGTGACCTCCGTGAGGCCGAGGACCTGGACGGGGACCCGTGGCGTGGTGGTGGTGCCGTCCCCGAGCTGACCGGAGCCGTTGTTGCCCCAGGCCCAGACGGTGCCATCGGAGCGGAGCGCGAGCGAGTGCTGGGAGGCCGCCACGGCGATGATGTCCGAGAGGGAGGACACCCGCACGGGCGCCGTGGAGCCCACGAGCGTGCCATCCCCGAGCTGCCCGGCGTAGTTGGCGCCCCAGGCCCAGACGGTGCCATCGGCGCGGAGCGCCAGGGAGTGGACCCGTCCCGCCGCGCTGGCCGTGACGCCGGTGAGTCCCTGGACCTGCACGGGGGCCGAGCGCGTGGCGGTCGAGCCGTCTCCCAGTTGTCCATAGGCGTTGTTGCCCCAGGCCCAGAGCGTTCCCTCGTTCTGAAGCGCCAGCGAGTGCACGTCGCTGACCGCGACGGACACGACGTCCGCGAGGTTCGAGACCGGGCCGGGAACAGGGTCCACGGAGCCGTCCGTCCGGCGGCCCAACTGGGAGGCGAAGTTGGCTCCCCAGCTCCACACGGTCCCGTCCCTCGCGAGCCCCAGCGCGTGCTGGGCGCTTGTCGCCAGCGAAGTCAGGGACGCGAAGGCGGGGGCCTGGAGGGGAAGGAGGCTGGGGCGCGTGGCGCCGTTGCCCAGTTGCCCCATCGCGTTGTCGCCCCAGCCCCAGAGCGCGCCGTCCGGCTTCAGGGCGAGCGAGTAGCCGGTGCCCGCGCTCAGCCATGAGGGGTTCGTGAAGCGGGCGCGGATGGGGGTGACGAACTGGATGGGAACGCCGTTGCCCAGCTCGCCCGCGCTGTTGTTGCCCCAGGTCCACACGGTGCCGTCGCTTCGTCGCGCCAGCGAATGGGTGAGGCCACCCCCCACCGCCACGCCGTTCGTGAAGCCTTGCAGCGGAGCGAAGACTGGCCGCCCCGTCGTCGTGCCGTCGCCCAGCTGACCGGAGTCGTTGTTCCCCGCCGTCCACACGGTGCCGTCCGCGCGGAGCACCAGGGAGTGCATGTCACCCGTCGCCACGGCCGCGACACGGGAGAGGTCCCGGATGCGCACGGGCGTCCGCCGTGAATCCATGGAGCCATCGCCCAGTTGGCCGTAACTGTTGTCACCCCAGGCCCAGACATGGCCGTCGGCGTCGAGCGCCAGCGTGTGGCTGGAGAACGTGTCCACGGCCACGATGCCGCCCAGGGCCGAGAGCCTCACGGGGGAGCGCCGGTGCGTGGTGGTGCCATCGCCCAGGATGCCGCCGTAGTTGGCGCCCCACGCCCAGACGGAGCCGTCCTCGGTGACCGCGAAGGCGTGGAACAGTCCCGCCGTCAGGGCCACGACGCCGGTGAGGCCAGGGACAGGAGCTGGCGTGAGCCGCGATGTGGCGGTGCCATCCCCGAGCTGGCCCTGGACGTTCTGTCCCCACGCCCACACGGTGCCATCGCGAAGGAGCGCCAGTGCGAAGTCATTGCCCGCGCTCAATGCGGAGACCCCCGTGAGTCCCTGCGCCTGGACCGGGAGGGCGCGGTCGGTGGTCGTGCCGTCGCCCAGTTGTCCGGCGAAGTTCCGGCCCCAGGCCCACACGGTCCCGTCGGCCTTGAGCGCCTGTGACCAGGAGGCGTTCGCGGCCACGGCCACGACGTCCGTGAGGCCCACGACGCGAACAGGCGTTGCGCGCGTGTCTCCGCGAGTGCCGTCACCCAGTTGCCCGGAGTCGTTGTCCCCCCAGGCCCACACCGTCCCATCCGACGCGATGGCCAGCGAGTGGCTGTTGCCCACGGCGGTGCGAACCGGATCCGTGGGCTGGAGGAGCCGCGACGATGCGCGCGTCGACGATGCCTCCTGTGTCGTGTCCGCGCAGCCCGTGGCACTGATGATCAATCCCAGACACAGCGCCGCCACGGTCCTGCTGGGGTTCACGCATGCCTCCTGAGCAAGAGCCGGGTGTGAAGCGAGGGCCTGTGAGGAGGTGGTGCCGGTGCGTCAGCGCGTCAAGTGTTTGAGGGTGAGGTAGACGAACTCCGCGCCGGGCTGGAGGGACGCCGCCGGGACGCGCTCGTTGGGGGCGTGCGCGGTGCGCGCATCGTCAGGTGTCAGCGCGAAGAGGTCGATGCCATAGGCGTGGATGCCCGCGCGGCGCAGCGTGGCGGACTCGGTGGTGCCGGTGGACATGCGCGGAATCACCGGCGCCTTCGGCCACACCTTCGCCGTGGCGGCCCTCACCGCGCGGAACATGGCGTTGTCCCCCACGGGGGACATGGGCGAGTCCGGCGGCGACACGTCCATCTCCACCTGGATGTCCTGGTCATTCACCGCCGCGACGATGTGCTCGCGCACGGCCTTCGGGTCCGCGTCCGGCAGCAGGCGGCAGTTCACGGTGGCCTCGGCGGTGGCGGGGATGACGTTGGACTTCGTGCCCGCCTTGAACACCGTGGGCACGCAGGTGGTGCGCAGCACGGCGCCCAGCGCCGGGTCCAGCCGGGCCACGGTCGTCACGGCGTCCTCGGGCGGCGCGTCCGGTGAGGCGGCGATGCGGCGCAGTGCCTGTCCCAACTCGCCGGGAGCCGCCTGGGCGCGGCCCTGCACGTGGAGCCGGGCGGCGGGCGTCAGGTGCGCGGGGAAGGTGAGGGCGCCCACGCGCGCCACCGCCGCGGCCACCCGCACCAGGGGCCCCGCGTCCACGGGCGGCGCGGAGGAGTGGCCTCCGGGGCCGGTGGCCTTGAGCGTCACGTTGCGGGACACGCGCTCCGCGGCCTGGAGCGCCACGAAGCGCACCTCCTTGCGGTCCGGCGACAGCTCCGTGAGGCCGCCCTCGTTGAGCGCGAACTCCGCCTCCTTGAGCTCCGGACGGTGCTCCATCATCCAGTCCAGTCCCTGTCCGGAGCCCACCTCTTCGTCCGCGCCCAGGTACAGCAGGATGTCGCGCGAGCGAGCCCCGCCCTCCTGCTTCAGCCGGCGCAGCGCGAGGATGCTCGCCGCCGCCATGCCCTTGTTGTCCTGCACCCCACGCCCATAGATCAGGCCGTCCTTCTCCGTGAGCGTCCACGGGTCGGTGGCCCACTCGGTCTTCACCGCGGGCACCGTGTCCAGGTGCGCGAGCACGAGCACCGGCCGGCCCTCGCCGCTACCCTTCAAGCGCACCAGCAGGTTGCCTCGACCGGGCGAGGGCTCGATGAGCTCCGCTTCGATGCCGGCCTCGCGCAGCCACTTCGCCGCCACCCGGGCCGCGGCCGTCTCGTTGCCGGGCGGGTTGGAGGTGTCCGCGGCGACGAGCTCCGCGAGCAGCGTCCGCAGCTCATCCTTGGGAGCGGGACGGGATGACGCGGCGTGGCTTGGACCCAGCGCGAACAAGGCGATGACGAGGGGCAGGAGACGCATGGTGGAGAGGCTCGCCCCTTCTGGCCCGGGAAGGCAACGGAAGCGGTGTTTGCGAGGAGTGCCGTGTTAAGGGAAGGGCCCTGGAGGGATTCCGCCATGGCCTCGCCGTTGAGCTTTCGCACCGTGGAACTGCCGCTGCGTCACGCCTGGACCATTGCCCGGGGCACGAGCACGGTGAAGCGCAACGTGTTCGTGGAGGTGCGCTCGGAGGGACACGTGGGGTACGGCGAGGCCGCGCCCAACGTGCGCTACGGCGAGTCATGGGAGACGGTGGAGGCGGCACTCCACAAGTTGGCCCCGGTGCTGGAGGGCCGCGACCTGCGCCACTTCCGCGACGTGTCCGAGGCCGTGGACGCGGCGCTGCCGGACAACCCCGCGGCGAAGGCGGCGGTGGACCTGGCGCTGCATGACTGGGCGGGCAAGGTGATGGGCGTGCCGCTGTACCGGATGCTGGGCGTGGACCCCACGCGGCAGCCGGTGACGTCCATGTCCATTGGCATCGACGTGCCGGAGACGCTGGCCGTGAAGGTGCGCGAGGCGGCGGACTTCCCGGTGCTGAAGGTGAAGCTGGGCGCGGACCGCGTGCAGGAGGTGTTCGGCACGGTGCGCTCGCTCACGGGGCAGACCATCCGCGTGGACGCGAACGAGGCGTGGAAGCCGGACGAGGCGCTGGCGCACATCCAGTGGCTGTCCACGCAGGGCGTGGAGCTGGTGGAGCAGCCGCTGCCCGCGGCGGACGTGGAGGGCGCGAAGTGGCTGCGCGCGCGCTCGCCGCTGCCGCTGGTGGCGGACGAGTCGCTGACGAAGGCGTCGGACGTGCCGAAGCTGGCGGAGGGCTTCCACGGCATCAACGTGAAGCTCCAGAAGAGCGGCGGCATCCGTGAGGCGTTGCGCATCATCGAGACGGCGCGCGCGTGCGGCCTGAAGGTGATGCTGGGCTGCATGGTGGAGACGGGGCTGGGCATCGCGGCGGGCGCGCACCTGGCGCCGCTGGTGGACTGGGTGGACCTGGATGGAAACCTGCTGCTCGCGCAAGACCCATACCGCGCGCATCCGGTGGCGCAGGGCCGCATCCGGCTGGGAGCAGGCGCGGGCCTGGGCGTGGAGCCCCGGTGACGCCACCGCTCATCCAGGACCCCATGGGGGTGCTCGCCGTGCTGCTCGCGGTGCTGGCGGGGTTGTATGCGTTGCAGCGCTACCCGGCGGTGGCGCGGTTCTTCAACGTCGTGCCGCTGCTGGTGTTCGCGTACTTCGTGCCGACGCTGCTGTCGAACACGGGCGTCATCCCCACGCAGTCGGAGCTGTACCGCTTCACGCGCGTGTACCTGCTGCCCGCGAGCCTGGTGTTGCTGGTGCTGTCGGTGGACCTGCCGGCCATCGCCCGGCTGGGGCGCAGCGCGGTGGGCGTGTTCCTGGCGGGCTCGGTGGGCATCATGGTGGGCGGGCCGCTCGCGTATCTGGCGTTGGGGTGGCTGGTGCCGGCGGAGCTGGGGGACCAGGCGTGGAAGGGACTGGCGGCGCTCAGCGGGTCGTGGATTGGCGGCAGCGCGAACTTCGTGGCCATTGGCCAGAGCGTGGGCGCGCTGGACAGCACGTTGAGCATGATGGTGGTGGTGGACGTGGGCGTGTCCAACGTGTGGACGGCGGTGCTGCTGTCCTTCGCCGGAAGGGAGAAGGCGATGGACGCGAGCATCGGCGCGGACCGGACCGCGCTGGACCACGTGCGAGAGGAGTCCGCGCGCATCCAGGCGGCGACCGCCCGGCCCGCGAGCCTGTCTGACCTGCTGTCGATGCTGGCGGTGGCGTTCGGCGTGACAGTGGTGTGCACGGCGCTGGCGAAGCTGCTGCCGGACCTGGGCAACGTGGTGACGGGCTTCACGTGGGTGGTGCTGCTGGTGACGACGGTGGGTGTGGTGCTGTCGTTCACGCCGGTGCGCAGGTTGGAGGGCGCGGGGGCGAGCCGGATGGGCTCGCTGTTCCTGTACCTGTTGGTGGCGACGATTGGCGCGCAGGCGGAGTTCCGGCGGCTGTGGGACGCGCCCGCGCTGGTGGCGGTGGGCGCGCTGTGGATGTGCATCCACGCGGCGGTGACGATGGGCGCCCGGCGGTGGCTGAAGGCGCCGGTGTTCTTCGCGGCGGTGGGGTCGCAGGCGAACGTGGGCGGCACGGCCTCCGCGTCCGTGGTGGCGGCGGCCTTCCATCCCGCGCTCGCGCCGGTGGGCGTGCTGCTCGCGGTGCTGGGGTACGTGCTGGGGACCTACTGCGGGCTGGTGACGGCGCTGATGTTGGAGCAGGTGCACCGGATGATTCACTGAAGGGAGTCGCGAATGCGGACGGTGCTGCTCTGGGCGGGGCTGTGGGTGATGAGCGGTTGCGCGACGAAGCCGGAGGCGGTCCCGCCTCGTGAGTCCCTGAAGGCGGTGGTGGAGTCGCTGGCGGGCGAGGCCACGCGCCTGTCACCCGGGACGGACCTGTCGCTCGCGGTGATGGACCTGCGCACGGGGGAGACGGCGAGCGTCTCCGGCCTGGAGCCGCACATCTCCGCCAGCTCCGCGAAGGTGTTCTGGGTGGCGGCGGCGTTGGGACAGCGGGACCTGACGACCGTGGCGCCGCTCGCGGAGAAGGTGTTCCGCACGTCGGACAACGAGGCGTCCGGCGAAGTGATTGACCTGGTGGGAGGCCCGGATGCCATCAATGTCTATCTTCGCGGCCTGGGGCTGGAGCACACGGCGCTGACGAAGTGGAACTACGGACGGGAGCGCTGGGCGACGAACTCGCCGCGCGTGATGGGGAGGGACAACTACTTCTGCGCGGATGACACGGTGTCGTTCCTGGCGCGGTTGGACCGGCGGGAGTTGTTGGAGCCGGAGCCCACGGCGCGGCTGTTGAAGTGGATGGAGTCGACGCCACGGGAGGGCTGCGGTGGCTGGCTGGGAACGCGCCTGCCCGCGAGCGCCCGCGCGTCGCTCCAGCACAAGGGCGGGTGGCTGCCGCCGGGATGCTGTGGGGATGACGCGCGCTACAACGTGCTCAACGAGGTGGGGCTGGTGACGCTGCCGGACGGAGGCCGGTACGCGGTGGCCATCCTGGCGTCCCGAGGACCGGACTGGCCGAAGCAGGCGTTCTTCGTGGAGCGCGCGTCATGTGTCCTGTACCGGCACCTGGCGAAGGACATGTCGCTGGACTGCGGAGAAGCCCTGGCCCGGGAAGGCGGCCCGGCGCCCGTGGTGCTGGAGCCCGGGGCGCCCGCGCCGAACTACGACTGCGAATGAAGTGCGCCAGGCGTTGCTCGAAGCCAGGGCGCGGGGAGTTCCAAGCCGGCGGGCATGAAGCCTGTCTACCTGGATGAGAAGTTGAGAGCCCCGCAGGGCCTCCCCGCCGGAGGCGGACGGCGAAAACCTGTCCGACAGTCGGACAGGTTCAGGCAACGAAGACCTGTCGGACAGTCGGACCGGTGGGGGCCCGGGCGGAAACCTGTCGGACAGTCGGACAGGTTTTGATCGTGCCGGCCGGGGGGGCGGCCTCGATGCTCGCAAGCCCGGCGCGCCCGCGTCGTGACCTTGCCGTGTCGGTGAACTCATGAAGAACCTGCCCCGGTGTACCGAAGCGGAACTCGGCCGTTCACCTGACCTCTCAGTCCCTACCTGGATACTGGCCAGTACGGGACACAGCGCCGCGCTTGGCATGGAGCGTGGAAGCAGGACTGATGACTCTGGGGCTCGCGGGGACCCGCCGCGAATCCGGGCCGTTAATGCTGTCCGACGTGAATCACGGGGAGGTGTGGCCATGATGGACCCTCAGGCGTGGCGCAGGTTCGCGGAGCGGCTCGGGGTGGCGCATTCGATCATCCAGGCTCCGATGGCGGGTGGCCTGACGCCGCCGGAGTTGGTCGCGGCGGTATCGGAGGCAGGAGGGCTGGGCTCGCTGGGCGCGGCGTACGTTCAGCCTGAGGACATCGTCCAGCAGGCCCGCGCGGTGCGCTCGCTCACGTCGCGGCCCTACGCCATCAACCTCTTCGCGCCACAGCCCGCCGTGGCTCCCGAGGATCCGGGGCCCACGCTCGCCGTTCTCGAGCGCTTCCATGCGGCGCTGGGACTGCCTCCTCCCGTGATTCCGGCGGCCGCGATGCCGGACTTCGCGAAGCAGGTGGAAGCCGTGCTCGACGCGGCGCCCACGGTGTTCAGCTTCACCTTCGGCATTCCGCCCGCGCCGGTGCTGGAGGCGTTCAGGTCGCGCGGCATCCTCATCGTGGGCACGGCGACGAACGTGCGCGAGGCCCAGGCGCTGGAGGCCGCGGGCGTGGATGCGATGGTCGCGCAGGGCTCGGAGGCGGGAGGCCACCGGGGCTCCTTCGGCGGTTCGTTCGATGCGGGCATGGTGGGCACGATGGCGCTCGTGCCGCAGATGGTGGACGCTGTGCGGGTGCCGGTCATCGCCAGCGGCGGCATCATGGACGGACGCGGCATCGCGGCGGCCCGGATGCTGGGCGCGGCGGCCGTGCAACTGGGCACGGCGTTCCTGCGGTGCCAGGAGTCCAGCGCCGCGGCGGCCCACAAGGCGCTGTTGCGCGAGGCCCGGGATGAGTCGTCACGCATCACCCGAGCCTTCTCCGGGCGTCCGGCCCGCGCGATTCCCAACGAGCTGACGACCACGCTGGAGAATGCCGGAGCCATCCTGCCCTTCCCGCAGCAGCACGGAGCCACGCGCACGCTGAGGGCCGCGTCGTCGAAGCAGAACGACACACGCTTCATGGCCCTGTGGGCGGGGCAGGGCATTGGCCTGTCGCGAGAGGGCCCCGCGGCGGACCTGGTGCGCGCCCTGGTGGCGGAGACCGACGCCGCGCTGGCCGCCGTGCGCGGCTGACTCAGGACGTCGACGGAGGGCCCATGCTCCGGCCCGCGATGCGCTGGCGCAGCGCCACGAAGTACATGCTGCAGAACGTGGCCACGAGGACCGCGGCTTCATCCCAGTAGTCCAGCGGGTCCTCGTTCTCGTCCAGCAGCGACAGGCTGAGCAGGCACAGCACCACGTGCACGGCGAACACGGGCAGCGACGCCTGTCCCAGCGCCTCCAGCACCTTGGGGCGCAACCACCGGAACAAGCGGGGCGCGAGCCAGCTCGCCAGCAGCGCCACGGCCAGGAAGTTCACGAGCCGCAGCGGCGCGAGCGACCACTTGTCGAACAGCACCCCCGCGGCGCCCAGGTCCACGTCCAGGTGGCGCACGACGAAGAACCCCAGGCTGACGACGATGGCGCCCGTGAGGAGCCGGCGGGACACGGGCTCGCGCTGCTCGGGCGCGGTGGCTCGGGCCACGCCCATCCACACCCCGAGCACCCAGAGGAACTGCCACGCGAACAGGTCGAACGCGCCCGACAGGTCGATGCTCAACGGCGGCCACGGCAGCACGGGGATGGCGACGAGCAGGTCGTAGATGGCGCGCTTGAGGCCCACCTGCGCCCAGACCCAGATGAGAGCGCTCAGCCCCAGCACCCGCGACCAGCCCTCCTTGCGCGCACCGAGCAGCACGGCGGGGGTGAGCAACAACAGCACGACATAGAGCGGAAGGATGTCGAGCAGCGGGGGACAGTAGAGGAGGAACAGGCTGCTCCACAGGGCGGTGAACGGATCCTGATGGAAGAAGCCGAGCAGGTTGTGGATGGCGGGCCTGCGCGCGGCCACGCCCAGCGCGGCGATGATGGTGAACGCGAAGAAGAGCAGGGCGACGTGGTAGCCGTACACCTTGAGGGCGCGGCTCCAGAGGCTCTTGAACATCGCGGACGTGCCCGCCTTCTTCGCGTGCACCACGCCCACGAGGAACGCGGAGAGGAACACGAAGCCCTCGGCGGCGGACACGAAGCCAAAGGGCTGATTGCCAAGGACACTCAGCCGGGTGGGCAGGTGCGTCAGCGTCATCAAGACGAGCAGCACTCCGCGCAGGCTGTCGAACTCAGGGCGGCGTTTCATGGCGGGTAGACTCCCTTCACCCATGCCACAGCCCCACGTCCCGGGTAAACCGCACCGGCCGCTCGGATCCAGTGTCACTGTCCGGATGGCGCACATGGCCGTCATCGCGTGGCTGCTGCTCGTGGGCACGGGCTGCGCGGCGTCCCGGAACGTGCGGCTCGATACGGGACGGGGACCCACCCGTGTCCACACTCCGCGACGGGATGTCCGGCCCGTGGCGCTGGTCGAAGATGCCTTCATGGCCACGGTCGCGAAGCTCGCGCGCACCGCGCCTGTTTCCGCGCACCCCACGGAGGCCACCCGCTGGCTGCTGTCACGCCCCTACGCCCACGTGCGTGGACACCTGGGGCTTGTCTCCGTGCGGGAGCCCGGGCGCGGAAACCTCCGGCTCAGCGATTCACCGGAGGCGGAGCTGGCGGCGGCGTATGGCCGGTGGTGCCAGCGCAAGGCGCTCACCGGGGACTGTCTCCACCTGCTGGAGCGCGGGCCCACGCTGGATGAGGACGGCAAGCGGACCCTGGCCTTCTCCATCGCGTTGGACTCGGTGTGGGAGGAGGCGGAGTACGCGCTGCGCGGCATGACGGATCGCGAGGCGGTGCTCTCGATGATCGTCACGACCGGCGCCTTGTATCTGGGCCTCTGGCTGTTGCCGGAGCCGGTGTCCAAGGGCGTCGCGGCGACGATGACGGCGGTGCTCATCGCCTACCTGGGCATCGACACGGTGTGGAGCCTCATCCAGGGATGGATGCGGCTTTCGGAAGCGGTGGCGGAGGCCACGACCTTCGATGCGCTTCGTGACGCGGGCGAGCAGTACGGCGAGGTGATGGGCCAGAACGCCGCGCGGGCCTTCGTCATGCTGGCCACGGCGGCGCTGGGCAGTACGGCGGAGACACTGGCCGCGAAGGTGCCCACGCTGCCCGGTTCGGCGCAGGCGTCACTCGTGGCCGCGGCGGAGGGCGGCTTCCGGCTGGGCGCGGTCGCGCAGGTGGAGTCCGTGGCCGTGTCCACGACGGGTGACATCCTCCTCTCCCTGGCGCCGGGCGCGGTGGCGACCGGCGGGCCCGTGGAGGTGCCGGGACCGAAGCACCACATCGCGTCCGACAAGTTCAGCACGTCCACCGCGAACGGAGGCCCGTGGACGCCGCGCTATCAACAACTCTTCGACAAGGCTGGCATGTCCCTGAACGATCCGGAGAACCAGGTTCACGTTCCGGGGCACAAGGGACCGCATCCGCAGGCGTACCACGAGGAGGTTTTTGAACGGTTGAGGCTCGCGACCAGCACCTGCCGGACGATTCAGCAGTGCCGGGTCGACCTGACGCAGGCGCTGCGAATCCTCGCGAAGGAGCTCGTGACGGAGAACACCTGGCTCAACAAGCTGGTCACCCGGAGTGGGGGATGAGGCAGGATGCCCGCGTGACGCCCCGGTACTTCAAGCTCACGGACGACGTGACATTTCCCGGCCGATGGGAGCTTGGAGCGCCCGTGGACGCCCAGGGCCAGGACCACGGCTCGTGGCTGTTCATGCAGGGCACACCCGCGCGAGTGGAGAGCTCGCTGCGCGTTCCGTCCTACGTGCAGGGAAGGGCGCTCGACTTCTCGCTCGCGGATGCGGGCGCTGTCCCTGTCGTCTCCCAACCGGTCGCGGAGGTGCTGGCCCGACTGGCTCCGGGGGACGTGGAGCTGTTCCCTGTCACGGTGGAGGACTCCCCGGATCCGCACTTCCTCGTCAACGTCGTGCGTGTCGTGAAGTGCATCGACGACGCCGCTTCAGGCGAGGTGCGCTACTGGACGCCGGAGGATGGACGGCCCGAGCGGGTCGGTACCTATCAGGCGGTTCATCGGCTGCGCATCGACCCGGCCAGGACCGGGGACGCGAAGGTCTTCCGCACCTGGGGCTGGCTCATCGCGCTCATCGTCTCCGAGGACATCAAGCTCGCGCTCGAAGCCATGGGCGCCACGGGTGCGCGGTTTCAGGACGTGTCCCCGGTCCGCTGATTTCCGCCCCTGCGTGCGTCACGGCGGCTGTTCGCCAGGCTGCTTGTTTCCGGGGGCCCGGTTGCAATCAGGGTGGACCCGGCTACATTCAGCACTTCACCGCAGCCGCAACCCCCGGGTCCCTCGTCAGATGACGGTTTCGCTCACAGCCTGCCTGCAGCGTGCTCCGCGCCGGATTTCCGTGCGCCGGACGCTGCCCGCGCACGGCCGAGCCACCGCCTGGCTTGTCACCCACGCCGCCCGTCTCGCGTAGCTCACGACGGACGGCGTCCGCTCCACCCCCACTGAACCTTCGCGTCACGCACGCCCACCTTTCCGGGAGTGCGTGCCGTTCCCCTTCCCACAGGAGGCAATCGCCATGACCCACGACCATTCCCTCATCGTCACCGACACCGACCTCCAGCGCCTGGAGCGCGTCGTCGAGCAGTACGGCAACGCCCGCAACGCCGAGCTCGTGGAGCAGCTGGAGTCCGAGCTCGCCCGCGCCGTCGTCACGTCCTCCACTTCCATTCCCCGCGACGTCGTCACCATGAACAGCACCGTCGTCTATGAAGACGAAGAGGCCGGCGAGACGCGCGAGGTCACCCTCGTCTATCCCAAGGACGCCAACAGCGACGCCGGCCGCATCTCCATCCTCGCCCCCGTGGGCAGCGCCCTCCTGGGCCTGTCCGTGGGCCAGACCGTGGAGTGGCCCCTCCCCCATGGCCGCACCCGCCGCCTGCGCATCCTCGCCGTGCCCTACCAGCCGGAGGCCGCGGGCCACTTCCACCTGTAGGCCCCGCGTCCTCCCATGACGCGTCAGCCCTGTGTCCGCGTCCGGCGCTGACGCGTCATGCCCGCCCCGGGAATGCCGGCCCCCGCCGCATCCCCGCGCGATTGTTCGACGTCGTCTTCCTGACACCTCCTGGCCCCAGGCGTGCAATCGCCTGCGTACCCCTCGCCTGGCGAAGGGACGCGGGCATCTCTCACGCCCGTGTGTGCATGTGGAGGAACGCTTGTTCGCACGAAGGCATCACCTGGGGCTCGGAGGACTGGCGGTCCTCTGCGCCTTCAGCGCCCAGGCCCAGAGCACCATTCCGGGCATCGAATTGGAGCGCCTGCAGCTCAACCCCGGCATGCGCGACAGCCTCGTGCTGTCCACCGGCGACCTGCTCCCCGAGGGCCAGTTCCGCATCGGGTTGACCGCGCACTACGAGAACCGGCCCCTCGTCCTCGTGGAGAACGACGAGCGGCAGGCCGACATCGTCTCGAACCGCGTGACGACGCACATCAGCGCGGCATACTCGCTCACGAACTGGCTGGAGCTGGGCGCCCAGGTGCCCATCGTCGCCCAGTGGGGACCGGAGACCAAGGGCGTCGGCGTGTCCCGTCCCACCACCAGCGCGCTGGGCACGCCGTGGGTCCAGGCCCGCGTGGGCTTCCTGTCCGAGAGCCGGGGCGGGCCGCTGGATCTGGGCCTGCACCTGGGCGTGGCCCTGCCCCTGGGCAGCAAGGCCGCCCTCACCCGCGACGAGGGCTTCACCTTCTCCCCGCGCCTGGGCGCCGGCAAGCAGCTGGGCGGCACCTTCCGCGTGGGCGCGGACGTCGGCGCGCTCGTGCGCACGAAGACGTACGCGCTGACGCCGCAGACGCAGCCCTACCTGGACGAGATGGGCGTGGAGCTCAACGGCGGCGTCAACCTGTCCGCCGGCCTCTGGGGCCTGCGCGAAGAGGTCATCGTGCGCGGCACGATTCCCACCCAGGACTCGCCCAGCTCGCTGGAGGCGCTCCTGGGCCTGCGCGTCCCCACCGCGGACGGCACCGAGGTGTACGTCATGGGCGGCCCGGGCTTTGGCCAGACGCCGGGCACGCCGCGCTTCCGCGTGCTCGCCGGTGTGTCCTTCGGCACGCCGCCCGCGCCCAAGGGCCCCGTCTGTATCGCGGGCCAGCCGCACGTGGCCGCCGAGTGTCCCGACCTGGATGCCGACGGCGACGGCGTGAAGAACCGCGACGACGCGTGCCCCACGACGGCGGGCCTCGCGCAGCTCCAGGGCTGCCCGGACAAGGACGACGACCAGGACGGCATCCCCAATCTTCAGGACCAGTGCCCCACGCAGGCGGAGAACAAGAACGGCTTCCAGGACGAGGACGGCTGCCCGGACGACCCCGACTCCGACGGGGACGGCATCGTGGACTCCAAGGACCAGTGCCCCAAGGAGCCGGAGACGTTCAACCGCTACAAGGACCAGGACGGCTGCCCGGACGTGGAACCGGACCGCGACGGTGACGGCATCGTGGACCGCCTGGACAACTGCCCCGACGAGCCCGGCACCGAGGCCAACGGCGGCTGCAAGGAGGCGCCTGTCGCGCGCATCGACTCCGGCAGCATCCGCATCATGGAGGCCGTGTTCTTCGAGAACAACAAGGCCGTCATCCAGAAGCGCAGCAACGCGGTGCTCGACAAGGTCGCGTCCATCCTCGTGTCCCATCCGGACATCGAGAAGGTGCGCGTGGAGGGCCACACCGACAACACCGGCAAGGCCGACTACAACCTGGACCTGTCCCAGCGGCGCGCCGAGGCGGTGGTGGACTACCTCGTGAGCAAGGGCGTGCAGCGCGAGCGGTTGGAGGCGAAGGGCTACGGGCCCACGCAGCCCATCGCGGACAACGCGAAGGCGGACGGCCGCGCGAAGAACCGCCGCGTCGAGTTCAAGATCGTCGGAGAGGCCGATGGCGTGCAGACGGCGCCGGCCTCCTCCTCTTCCCCCGACACCCTTCGGAAGTAAGGCAGACCGTTCATGCTCAAGACCCTGATGCATTCCCTCCGGGGAGATTCATCCCGCATGGCCCTGCGCACGGGCCTGCACATGCTGGCCCTGTGTTCGCTGTTCCTCCTCGCCGGCTGCGAGGCGCGCTCCTCCACTGCGGAGCCCGTGCTCACGAGCCAGTCCTCCGCGCTCGTGGGGGACGGCAAGCTCCAGCCCGGCGAGCAGTGCGATGACGGCAACACGGTGAGCGGGGACGGCTGCTCGTCCACCGGCACCGTGGAGGCGGGCTACCTGTGCCACGTGCCCGGCAACGCGTGCTCGCTGGCCAGCCTGTGCGGCAACAACACGGTGAACCCCGGCGAGCTGTGCGACGACGGCAACACCACCAACGACGGCAACGGCTGTTCGGCCACGTGTGACTTGTCGCTGTGTGGCAACGGCACGTTCGACAACCGGCAGTACCCGTCCTACGCGCAGGAGGTCTGCGACGACGGCAACCGCTTCGAGGGCGACGGCTGCAGCCGCCAGTGCGAGGTGGAGCCCGGCTTCGCCTGCGCGGGCAGCCCCAGCCGCTGCGTGAGGGCGGGCGTGGCCGTGTTCAACACCGGCGTGGACGCGCAGAACCGCCGCCTGCCCACGGGCGCGGTGGATCCGCACTGGTTCTACGCCGGCACCACCACCGGCGCGGACACCGGCGTGCGCAACGCGAACGACTGGCCGCTGGAGATGCAGACCGCGCGCTTCATGGCGCCCCAGGGCGCGCAGACGTGCGTGTACCAGGACTTCCTCATCCCCTCGACGACGAACATCTCCCAGTTCCGCCTGCGCCTGGCCACCTTCAATGACAACCAGTTCGACGGCGCGCGGGTGAACGGCGTGGCCATCACGCCCGTCACCGTGAGCGAGCCGCCCGGCCAGCCCTGGCAGAAGAACATCTTCCGCGAGTTCGGCACCCAGGCGGCCTGGCACCCGGGCCTCAACCGCATCGAGCTGTGCAACGAGAACTCCGCCAGCCCGCCGAACGCCTTCCGCTACCTCTTCGTGGACGCCTACGACGACCGCTGCGGGGACGGCGCCATCTCCCCGCGCGAGGAGTGCGACGACGGCAACACCGCCAACAACGACGGTTGCAGCGCCACCTGCGGCATCGAGCCCGGCTACGGCTGCGCCGGCGCGCCCAGCACCTGCGCCCAGACGTGCGGCAACGGCAACCTGAACCCCGGCGAGCAGTGCGACGACGGCAACACCACCGCCAACGACGGCTGCAACGCCAGCTGCCGCGTGGAGGATGGTTATGCCTGCCCCGCGCCGGGCCAGGCCTGCGTGGCGTCCTGCGGCAACGGCGTCATCAACGCGGGTGAGCAGTGCGACGACGGCAACGTGTTCAGCTCGGATGGCTGCTCCGCGGCGTGCCGCATCGAGACGGGCTACTCCTGCAACGGCGCCCCGTCCGTCTGCGCCCCGCTGTGCGGCAACGGCGTCATCAACGCCGGTGAGCTGTGCGACGACGGCAACACGAACCTGAACGACGGCTGCTCCAACGCCTGCACCCTGGAGCTGGGCTACGCGTGCGCCACGCCGGGCCAGCCCTGCGCCCAGACGTGCGGCAACGGCAACATGGACCCGGGCGAGCAGTGCGATGACGGCAACCTGGCCTCCGGTGACGGCTGCGCCACCGAGTGCCGCGTGGAGGACGGCTACGCCTGCTCCACGCCGTCCAATGGCCCCTCCGTGTGCGCCCAGTCGTGCGGCAACGGCACCGTGGACGTGAACGAGACCTGCGACGACGCGGACCAGGCGTCCGGCGACGGCTGCTCCAACGGCTGCCGCGTGGAGCCGGGCTACAGCTGCTCGGGTCAGCCCAGCACCTGCGCCACCCTCTGCGGCGACGGCATCCGCGCGGGCGCCGAGGCGTGCGACGACGGCAATGCGGTGGCGGGCGACGGCTGCGACGCCACCTGCGCCGTGGAGCCGGGCTACAGCTGCCCCGTCCCTGGCACCGCGTGCCTCAACACCTGCGGCAACGGCACGGTGGACGTGGGCGAGACGTGCGACGACGGCAACACGGTGACGGGCGACGGCTGCAACGCCACCTGCGCCGTGGAGCCGGGCTACTCCTGCAACGGCGCGCCCAGCGCCTGCGGCACCACGTGCGGCGACGGCATCCGCGCGGGCGCCGAGGTGTGTGACGACGGCAACCTGGCGGGCGGCGACACCTGCTCGCCGCGCTGCCTGCTGGAGGTGGGCCAGGCGTGCACCGCGTCCAACGTCTGCGAGGCCTACTGCGACCCGGTCTCCCAGATGTGCGTGGCGGATGCGCCCGAGCCCGTGACGCCCGCTCCGGTCATCACCGGCCCCACGGCGAACAGCACGGTGACCACCGGCACGCCTCCCATCACCGGTACCAGCGAGCCTGGCGCGCAGGTGACGGTGCGCGAGGGCACCACCGTGGTCTGCACCGCCACGACGGACGCGAACGGCAACTGGACCTGCACGCCCACCACGCCGCTGGTGGACGGCCCGCATACGGTGACGGCCACGGCCAAGGGCCCCACGAGCGGCACCAGCTTCCCGTCCACCGCCGTCCCCTTCGTCGTGGACACGGAGGTCCCGGCCCCGGTCATCACCGGCCCGGCGGCGAACGCCACCGTGACCACCGGCACGCCCGCCATCACCGGCACCGGCGAGCCCGGCGCGCAGGTGACGGTGCGTGAAGGCACCACCGTCCTCTGCACCGCCACCGTGGACGCGGCCGGCAACTGGAGCTGCATCCCCACGACGCCGCTGACGGACGGTCCGCACTCCGTGACGGCCACGGCTGAATCGCCGGCGGGCGTCACCAGCCCTCCGTCCACCGCGGTCCCCTTCGTGGTGGACAGCGTGGTGCCGGACAACCAGGCCCCGGACACCTCCATCGTGAAGGGCCCGGAGCCGACCACCTCCAGCCGCACGGCGGACTTCGAGTACGCCTCCACGGAGGAGGGCTCCACGTTCGAGTGCAGCCTCGACGGTGGCGCCTGGGGGCCGTGCCGCGACAGCTACACGGTGGGCAACGGCGACCATGTCCTGCGCGTCCGCGCGGTGGATGGCAGCGGCAACACGGATGAGACCCCGGCGGAGTACACCTGGACGGTGGTGAACACGCGCGCCTTCGCGGGCGGCGGGTGCAGCACCGCGCCGGATGCCTCCTGGCTGGCCCTGCTGGGCCTGATGGGAGTGCCGAGACTGCGCCGCCGTCAGCGCCGCGCCGCATAGCGCGGCATCGATTGAGGAGCCCGCCGGAGGGGCTGGCCTACCCCCTTCCCGGGAGCGCCCCCTCGCTCCCTCCCATGGCGCCCTTCCGGCGGCGCTCCCGTGTCCCCCGGCCTTCCCCGTATGCTCCCGTCCGTGCCCGGGGCAGGTCATCAAGAGATGTACGAGGAGGAGGTCCTTCTCGCGCTGGACGAGGGGCTGCTGTCCTCCGAGGAGGCGGCCGCCCTGCGCGAGGAGGCCCTCCGCCTGAAACGCCGGCCCCTGGAGCTGCTCAAGGAGCGGGGCCGGCTGACGGAGGACACCCTGGACCTCTTGCGGCAGGACCTGGCTCGCGGCACGGACCGGGGGGAAGTCCCCGTCCAGGAGGCCGCCACGCTGTCCACGGCGGTGCCGTCCTCGCTGGCCGTGGAGGGCGTGCCCTCCTTTCCGGTGCCCGGGTGGGACCGCTACGAGCCCGTGCGCTTCCTGGGGCAGGGTGGCATGGGGCAGGTGTTCCTGGCCTACGACCCGCTCCTGCGCCGCAACGTGGCCCTCAAGTTCGTGCGCGACGGGGACCCGGAGCTGGCCCGCCGCTTCCTGTCCGAGGCCCGCGCCCAGGCCCGCGTGCGCCACGAGCGCGTGTGCGAGGTCTACGAAGTGGGCGAGGTGCGCGGGCACGCCTTCATCGCCATGCGCTACGTGGAGGGCCCGTCGCTGGGGCAACTCTCCAACTCGCTCACGCTGGAGCAGCGCGTCTGGGTGCTGTGCCAGGCCGCGGAGGGCGTGCACGCCGCGCACCGCGTGGGGCTGGTCCACCGCGACCTGAAGCCCGGCAACATCCTGGTGGAGCGCACGGAGGACGGAGGCTTCCTCCCCTTCGTGATGGACTTCGGCCTGGCGCGGGACTGGCGCGAGGACAGCACCACCCCGAACGCCGTGCTGGGCACGCCGCACTACATGCCGCCCGAGCAGGCCCGCGGTGAAGGCCACCGCCTGGACCGCCGCGCGGACGTCTACGCGCTGGGCGCGACACTGTATGCGCTGCTCACCGGGCAGCCCCCCTTCACCGGCGGGACGGAGAAGGAGGTGCTCGCGAAGCTCCAGTCGGAGCCGCCTCCGCGTCCGCGCGCGCTGGAGCCGGACATCCCGGAGGACCTGGAGGCCGTCGTCCTCAAGTGCCTGGAGAAGGAGCGGCCGCTCCGCTACGACTCCGTGCGCTCCTTCACGGACGACCTGGAGCGCTTCCTCTCCGGCGAGCCGGTGCGGGCCCGCCACGGCGCGCGCTACTGGCTGGCCAAGAAGGTCCGCAAGCACCGCGCGGCGCTGGCGCTGGGCGGCACGGTGGTGGCGGTGGTGGCCGGCGCGCTCACGCAGGCCCAGCTCGCGCGCGGCGAGGTGGCGGAACGCGAGCGGCTGGCCCGCGCCTTCACGGAGCGCGTGGAGCGCATCGAGTCCTCGGCGCGCTACTCCGCCCTGTCGCGCCTGCACGACACGCGCAAGGACCGCGAGGCGTTGCGCGCGAGCATGGCCGCGCTGGAGCAGGAGATTGCCCGCGCGGGTGAGCAGGCGGTGGGCCCCGGGGAGTACGCGCTGGGCCGCGCCCTGTTCGCGCTGGACGACCTGGATGGCGCGCGCGCGAGGCTGGAGTCCGCGTGGGCGCACGGCTACCGCGAGCCCCGCGTGGCGTGGGCGCTGGCGCAGACGCTGGGCCACCTCTACCGCGAGCAGCTGCTGCTGGACGTGGAGCGCCGTGCCCCCGCGCAGCGCGAGGCCCGCCTCAAGGAGTTGAACGGGCGCTACCGAGACCCCGCGCTCGCGTACCTGCGCCAGGCGGAGGGGCCGGAGGTCCCCGCGCCGCCGTCGTTCGTGAAGGCCCTGTTCGCCTTCTACGAGGACCGGCCGGAGGACGCGCTGGCGCTGCTGGACGCGCCGGGCACGCAGTCGCCTTGGTTCTACGAGGCGCCGCTCTTGCGCGGCGACATCCTGCTCGCGCGCGCCACGCGGCGCTGGAACGGCGGAGACCGCGCGGGCTCGCAGGCGGACCTGGCGCTGAGCCGCGAGGCGTACGCCGCCGCCGTCGCCACGGCGGAGAGCCAGCCCGGGGTGCACTCGGTGCTGGGGCGGCTGGAGCTGGCCGCGCTGGTGATGGAGCTGTACGGCGAGGGGAACATCCTGCCGCACTACGAGCGGGGCCTGGAGGCGCTGTCGCACGCGCTCGCCGCCGCGCCGGACCACGCCCGCTCGCTGGTGCTGGTGGCGCGCTTCCACCGCCGGCTCGCGGAGCAGCGCACGAACCAGGGCGGGGAGGGCGTGGAGGCGCTGCTGGAGAAGTCCCTGGCCGCGCTGCGCACCGCGGAAGGCGTGGCCACGCCGAGCGAACGCATCCCCCTGGAGCGGGCCCTGACGCATCGCCAGTGGGCGCGCTACCAGCAACTGCACGGAGAGGACCCGCGCGGGCAGTTGAAGCTCGCCATCGCCTCCTTCGAACAGCTGCGCCCGGAGGACCGCGACTACGCGTTCCACGCCAACCTGGGGCTCACGTGGCAGGGGCAGGCGGACGCGGAGGCCGCGCGCGGCGGAGACGTGCTGCCGCTGTTGGACAAGGCCATCGCCGAGTACCAGGCGGCGCTCCAACTGAGCGAGCAGCAGCCGTTCTCGTGGATCAACCTGGGCGTCGCGTACCGCAAGCGGGCGGACGCTCCGAACGCGCCGGATGCGACGGGTGACCTGCGCCGCGCGAACAGCGCGCTCACGCGGGCCCTGTCCCTCAACCCGGACAACTTCGGCGCGTGCTTCAACGGCGCGGAGGTGGCGGAGCAGCTCGCGCGAGCCCGCTACCTGAAGGGCGAGGACGTCAGTGTGGACCTGGAGCGCGCCCTGACGCTGTACCGGCAGGGGCTGGCGCTCAACGCGAAGCAGCCCGCGCTCCACAACGCGCTGGGCTCCGCGGTGTTCTGGCAGGCGGAGCTGCGCGCGGAGGAGGGCGGCGACACGAAGGCCCTGCTCGACGAGGCGAAGGCGTCCTTCGAGAAGGCCCGCGCCCTGGCGCCCACGCAGGGCTTCGCCTTCAACAACCTGGGCGAGTGGGAGGTCTTCCGCGCGGAGCTCCAACTCGCGAAGGGCGAGGACCCGAGCGCCGCGCTGCGCGCCGCGGTGGAGGACTACACGGAGGCGCTGAAGCGGCTGCCGGATGACGCGGATCTGCTGGCGAACCTGGGCAAGGCCTGGGTGCGCCACGCGGAGTGGACGCTGTCACAGGCGCGAGACCCGGCGGCGGACCTCACGAAGGCGGAGACCGCGCTGAACCGGGCCCGCGAGCAGAACCCGCGCCTGGGCAATGCCTGGCGCTACCTGGCGGAGGCCTCGGGCATCCGTGCACGCGGGATGGCGCGGGGCCGCGGCGCGGCGGACGGCGGGTTCACGCGCGCGGCGCAGGCCTTCGAGGAGGCGATGAGGCTCGACCCGAGGCTGGAGTACCGGCTCGCGGCGGCGCGGCTCCACGGCGCGTGGGCGCGGTGGCGCATCCAGGAAGGGCAGGACGCGGCGGCCGTGCTGGCGCGGGGGCTGGCGCTGGCCGACACGGTGGTGACGGCCCGTCCCCGGTGGAGCCATGCGCGCGAGGTGCGGGAGGGACTGCTGGCCCTCCGCACCGGGGCCCGTGCTCCGTCAGCGGAGCCCGTCGCTGGCACGCCCGTGCCCTGAGGCGCGGACCGTGAACACCGCGGCCCCGGACGCGCCATGGACATGGCGCGGTCCGGGGCTGACGTGTCCGTCGCTCAGATGGGGTCCTCCGGCGGGTCGCTGCTCACGTCGATGCCGCCGTTCTTCCGGTCCCGCTCCGTCGGATGGAGGGGCTCGGTGCTCCGGGCGCGCGTCCCATCGTCGATGACGGCGTTGAACTCGTAGAGCCGCTTCGGCGCCGTCATGGAGACGGTCAGCGGAGAGGTCGCCAGCGCGTGGGTCCCTCCGAGCTCGTACGGGTATGGGTTCGACGCGGAGACGGTGAGGCAGTTCCCGTCGGGGAACGTGATGGTGGCGGTGTAGGAGGCAGGGTAGCTGCCCAGGGAGAAGACGACCGTGTCGCCGTGCTTCACTTCGGGGCCGGGGCTGTAGCTGATGGGATCCGTGGAGAGGTCGACTGTGATGGTGGCCATAGGTCCGCACAGCATTGCAGTCCCTGTACCAACATTCATGTCTTGAAGATGTGCCCGGATGTTTCACGGCCACGGGCTCCCGGACGCGTCAATGACACGTCCAGGCCCGGGCGCTGACGTGTCCGGCGCCTACCGGCGCGCCTCCTTCGGCGGGTCGCTGGTCACGTCGATGCCGCCGTTCTTCCGGTCCCACTCGTGGCCCTTGCGGGCCTGGGACTCCTGGCCGTTGTTGAAGTCCACGTCGAAGGCATAGACCCCGCGCGGGGCCGTCAGGGCGACGGTCAGGGGCGCGGTCGCCATCGTCGCGCCTCCCAGCGTGTACGGGCCGGACGTGGTGAGACAGGTGCCGTTGGGGAACGTCACGGTGGCGGTGGCGTTGAGCGCGTTGCCCAACGTGAAGACCACCGCGTCGCCGTGCTTCACATCGGCGCTGGGGCTGTAGCTGACGGGGGTCGTGGAGACGTCGATGGTGATGGTGTTGGTGGGCATGGTGCCCGCCGCCATTGCAGACGCCGTACCAGCTTCAGCTCGCGTCCAATCCCAGCTCCCGCACGCGGCGATGGAGCGCGCGGCGGGAGACCTCCAGCTTCTGCACCATGCGGTCCAGGTCACCCTCGCACTCGTGGAAGCAGCGGGTGATCTCCTCCGGGCTCAGGTCGCGCGCGGTCCGCAGCAGCGAGCTCTTGTCGATGAGCACGTACACGGAGGAGCGCGGGATGCCCAGCCAGTCCGCCGTGGCCTTCAGGTCCCACGCGCAGGCGCGCAGGGCCTCCAGCACCTCCTGCTCGCTCACCTCCGAAGGCTTGCGCCGCGCGGGGGCGCGCGTCTCCGAAGGCGCGGGCGTGTCCTCCGAGGCAGGAGAGGGCGCGTGCTCGGACAGGGGGCGCCCGGGGATGGGCAGCGCGTCGGCGTCCAGCGACTGCTCCAGCCGCGCATCCACGCGCAGCCCGGGCAGGCCCCGGCTCCCAATCACGAGCTGCCGCGCCACGTTGCGCAGCTGGCGCACGTTGCCGGGCCACGCGGAGCGAACCAGCCGCGCGGCCAGCGACGCGGGCAGCCACGGCTCCGCGCGTGCGTCGGAGGAGCTCAGCCGCCCCGCCTCGCCCGTGGACTCCAGCTCCTGGCGCGCGAAGTGGAGGAACAGCGTCGCGATGTCCTCGCGGCGCTCGCGCAGCGGGGGCACGGTGATTTCGAAGCCCGCCAGCCGGTGCAGCAGCGGGGCCTTGAAGTGGCCGTCCTGGATGCGCGCCTCCAGGTCCGCGTCCGTGGCGGTGACGAGCCGCACGTCCACGCGGACCGGCGTCTGCGCGCCCACGGGGTAGACCTCCTGCGTCTCCAGCACGCGCAGGAGCGCCGCCTGGACCTCCGGAGGCGCCTCCGCCACTTCATCCAGGAAGAGCGTGCCGCCGTGGGCGGCGCGGAAGAAGCCCTCCCGGTCGCGCGCGGCGCCGGTGAACGCCCCCCGCACCACGCCGAACAGCTCCGCGGCGATGAGGTCCTTCGACAGGGCGCCCAGGTTGACGCTGACGAAGGGGCCCGCGCGGCGGGGGCTCCGCGCATGGAGCGCTCGCGCCACCAGCTCCTTGCCCGTGCCCGTCTCGCCCCGCACCAGCACGGGCACCTGGAGGTCGGCCACGCGCAGCACGTCCTCGCGCACGCGGACGATGCCCTCGCTGTCGCCCACCATGCCCAGCTCCGCCAGCTCCGCCTGGGCCCCCGCGCCGCGCACGGTGGCCTGGTGCAGCAGCAGCGCCACGCGTCCGGCGAGCACCAGCGGCACGCCCGCCACCAGCGCCTCCAGGGGGAACTCCCGCCCGCCGCGCACCGGCTCGTTGCCCACCCACACCGGCGTCCCGCCCTCCGGCACCCGCAGCCGCACGCTCCCGTCCGCCCCCGCCTCGAAGCGCACCGGCGTGCGGCTGAGGAACGGGTCCCCCAGGGGCAGCGCCAGCACCGCGCCCGGACGGCTGAAGTCCGGCGCGTTGCGCGACAGCGCCACCGCGCGCTCTCCGGACAGCAACCCGTCCAGCAGCAGCCGCTCCCCGATGCGCTGGGGCTGGGCATGGCCAATGAGCGTCAACGCCGGCATCACCTGGGCGACCTGGGAAGGCGTGCCCTGCGTGCGGACGGCGGTCGTGGAAAAATCCGTGGGGTTCTTGGGCGGCATGGACCTCCCCGGCAGCCTACAACGGGCTGGCTGCCCCGGGGCCTGGCAGGCGTCGTTCCCTCCGAACCGTCCCCCCGGCTGCCCGCACGGTGGGCATTGGCGGTAGGCGCGGAAGCCACGCCCGCGTCCCATCCGATGAATAGGTTTGTCACGCGTCCCGTGTGGATTTTCGAGAGAGAGCGCGACCTCCATGACTCCTTCGACCTCGAACATCACCGTCTTCGACGCCGTCCTCTTCGACCTGGATGGCGTGGTCATCGACACGACCGAGCTGCACTACCGCGTGTGGGAGGAGTTCGCCCGCGAGCGGGGCTACGTGCCCACGCGCGAGCAGTTGCTCGCCACCAACGGCCGGCGGGCCGGGGAGACGCTGCGCGCGTGGTTCGGAGCGGAGCTGGATGACGAGCAGGTGGCCGCGCTCACCGATGACCGGGAGCGGGCCTTCCACCGGCTGCTCGACCACGAGCCGGTGTCCCCCGTCCCTGGCGTGGGCGCCTACCTGATGTCGCTCAAGCAGGCGGGCGTGCCCTGGGCCCTGGGCACGAGCGCCCTGGCCCGGAACGCGGAGCGGGCCCTGGCGCGCGTGGGGCTGGAGCACCTGTTCCCCGTGCGGGTGACGTCCACGGATGTGTCGCGGGGCAAGCCGGATCCGGAGGTGTACCTCAAGGCCTCCGCCGCGCTGGGCGTCGCGCCGCACGCGTGCGTGGTGTTCGAGGACGCGGTGGCGGGGCTGCGGGCCGCGCGGGCCGCGGGCGCGGCGTGTGTCGCCGTCGCCACGTCGTTCCCGCGCGAGGTCCTGGTGCGCGAGCGGCCGGACTGGCTGGTGAGGGACTTCCGGGACCTGCCGCAGGCGCTGCGTCCCGGAAGCCACGGCTTCACGGGGCCGACGGCACCTCACCCGTGAGCACGCAGATGAGCGCGTCCGGGTCGCACTTCACGGGGAACAGCGGGTTGATGCCGGAGCCGCGCAGCCGGCCCGCGTCGTAGTCCGCGTACGGGTCGCACAGCGTGTCGTCCGGCAGCTTCGTCTTGCTGTTCTGGCACTTCACCACCGGCCAGATGCCCTTCACGGTGTACTCGGCGCTGCAGCCGTTCTCCGCGTAGACCAGGTCCGCGGTGAACTGCGTGCCCGGAATCTCCGGCGTGTTGTAGATGCGCAGGTTGCTCCACGCGTAGCCGAAGTCCTGCGCGGGCAGCGCGCCGCCGTCCGCCGCCGTGGACGCGGGCACCTCCAGCCGCGTGGGCGTCAGGTCCGGCACCGAGCAGAAGTGGTCCGCCCCCGGCGTCGCGGAAGCGAACGGGCCCACCGCGGTGGCGGTCGCCTTCGAGTCCTCGCTCAGCCGGGACGCGAAGTCCTCCAGCAGCTTGCCCAGGCGCGCGCTGCGCACGCCCACGGTGTCGGGCGCGGCCGGGTCTTCGCTGAAGAACTTCTGCAGCCCCAGCGGCTCCGGCTTGAGCCGGGCGCAGACGGTGTCCGGGTTCTGCCCGGGCTTGAGCTGATACGTCGCGGCGAACGAGCCGGTGGAGCCATCCGACACGGCGCGAGCCACGACGCACTCGGGCTCCGGTTCACTGCCGCAGGCGCCCACGGCGACGGCCGCCGCCGCGAGCCCTGCACTCACTGCCATCCAACGAAGCTTCATCGCGGGAGTCCTCATGGCGTCAGGCCTAGAAGCTGAGCTTCGCGCCCAGGCGGATGGAGCGCGGAGCCTGGTAGGCGGTGGGCCGCTTGAAGTTGGGGTTGATGTCCGCCTCGCCAATGGGCTGGTTCGTGGCGGTGGAGATGACCTTGCAGTTGGGGTTGCCGGCGGTGAGGCAGGCGGTGAGGTCGTCCGGCTTGCCGCCCTGCTCGATGGCGTACACGCGCGTGGTGGTGAAGGTCTGGTCCACGTCCGTGTACTGCTGGAAGTTGAAGAGGTTGAACACGTCCAGGGACACCGTGAGGACGTAGTCCTTCACCAGCCGCTGGTTGAGGCCCAGGTGCCCGTCCACGCCGTGCACCCAGGGCAGCCGGCCCGCGCTGCCGCGCGGCAGGATGAACGTCTCGGAACCGCTGCGGCGCGGGTGCGCGCCCAGGTAGTTGAGCGGCGTGCCAGAGCGCGCCCGGTAGTTGCCGCCCACGTTGATGCTGGTGCGGGGCCCCAGCACCAGCTCCTTCGCGGCGAACACCTTGAACGAGTGCGTGCGGTCCCCGGGCAGCTGGCCCTCGCGGTTGACGGTGAGCGACACCAGGTCGAAGTCGCGCGTGAGGTTGGGGGACAGCTGGCCGGTGTCCGCGCGGAACAGGCCGGAGTAGTTCCCGCGCAGGGTGGACCAGGTGTAGCTGGCCTGGGCCAGCCACCCGTTGGTGAAGGCGCGCTGGAAGTAGAGGTTGACCGCGTCGTACTCGCGCCGGGCCAGCGGGAAGTCCGTGGAGTAGCCCTTGCCCGGGTTGCCCAGGAAGAAGGTGCTGCCGTCATCGCGGCTCATGTCCTCGATGACGTCGTTGAGGTAGCGCCGGGTGTACGTGGCGCCCAGGCGGCTCGCGGCGAAGAGCTCGTACTCACCGCCCAGCACGAACTCGTCCGCGGACTGCGCGCGAATCTGGGGGTCCACCGGCACGCGGTCGCCGCCCTGCGCGTCCCACAGCTGGTTGGGGCTCTCGCGGTTGCCAATGGGCTGACGGTTGGCGTTCTGGGTGCAGTCCCCGAGCAGCGAGTCCTCACGGGAGGGAACGCACGGAGGCGAGTCGTAGGTGGCGGAGAGCAGCTGCTGCTGCGGGAAGGACAGGTCCGCCATGTCCAGGGGGACGTTCTCGAAGAAGCGCGCGTAGTTGGCGAAGAGCTTGGCGCGGCCACTCTGCGTCGGGTCGTAGATGACGCCCAGGCGCGGGGACCACTGGTTGGGCAGGTGCAGGCCCACCTCGCCGTCCAGGCCGTAGATGGTCTGCACGTCGTAGCGCAGGCCCACGTTGACGGTGACCTTGTCCATGACGGACCAGCTGTCCTGGAGGAAGCCGCCCACGGTGGTGGACGTGGAGGTGCCCTCCTTGCTGGGCAGGAACACCGGGAGGTCCGGGCCGGCCAGGTAGCCGTACTGGTTGAGGCTGAAGAAGCAGTCGCCGCCGGTGCACTCCTGCCAGGGCGTGCCGCCGGTGCGCGCGCGGTTGTTGTAGAAGCTCATCCGCTCGATGTCCGCGCCGGCCTTGAGGATGTGGTGGCCCAGGGCCTCCAGCAGGTACGTGCCCATCACCTTGCCCTGCACGCGGTCCAGGCGCTGGACGCTGATGGTGCCGGGGCCGCCGGTGGAGTAGGCCAGCACGGGGCAGCGCAGCCGCTGCTCCTCGGGCGTGGTGCCGCAGGCGCCCGCGGGGATCTGCTCGAACTCGTTGATGGTGTGGTAGCCGGGGTTGCGGGTGCGGCGCCAGGCGATGTTGGACTGCGCGGACAGGCCCTCGCCGGAGCCCAGGTCGGAGCCGTCCGAAGGGAGGATGGAGTCCGCCTGGTGGTGCCAGCCGAGCGTCGCGTCCACGAGCAGCTTCTTGTCGAAGAAGGACGACGCCTGCTTCGCGACGATGTCCATGGCGCTGTTGCTGCGCCGGGTGGCGATGGATTCATACGCGCCCTGCACGAAGCCGGTGCACGACAGGCTGGTGCACACCTCCGGCTCGCCGTCGTCGCTGAAGGCGTACTTGCCGCTGCCGCCGGAGGAGCGCGGCGTGCCGAACACGGACACGGACAGGCTGTGGTCCGGGTTGAAGTTGTACGTGAGCTTGCCCAGGTACTGCACGCTGCGCTCGTCGGCGAAGCGGCTGGAGTTGGTGCCCGCGATGGGGGTCACCTGGGAGAAGCCGGTGGTGGGGTCCTTGCGGCGCGCGCCCACGGCGGAGCAGCCGTTCTCCGGGTCCACCTCCGAGCACAGCTCGTAGCTGCTGAGCTGGCGGTTCACCTCGATGCGGTTGAAGGACGGCGCGACGCCCACGTAGAACCAGAGCTTGTCCTTGAGCAGGGGGCCGCCCAGGTCGAAGCCGAAGTCGCCCAGGTTGTGCGCGCTGCCCTGCGCGGAGATGACGCTGCCTTCGCGCAATATCTCCTTGCCGGACGTCTGGAACGCGCCGGGCGCGTAGTTGGCGAACACGGAGCCGTGGAACTCGTTGGAGCCGGACTTGGTGACGACGTTGAGCACGCCGCCGGTGGAGCGGCCGTACTCCGGCATGTAGCCGCCGGTGATGATGTTGACCTCCTTGACGAACTCCACGGACAGGGGCGTGCCCAGCGTGCCCACGCCCGGGTCGTTCACGGACAGGCCGTCCACGACGTACTGGCTCTCAGGCGACGAACTGCCGCTGATGCTCACGCCGTAGCGGTCCTCGGTGGCGCCGGGGGCGAGCTCCGCCAGGCCTTCGAAGGAGCGGGACGCGGAGCCCTTGGTGCCGGGGCGGATGACGGCGATGTTGCGGATGAAGTCCTGGTCCACGGTGACGCCCGCGGCGCTGGAGCCCACGTCCAGGGTGGGGGGCGAGCCGACGACCTCGACGTCGGAGCTCAAGTTGTCCGGCGCCAGCTCCGCGTTGAAGCGGATGGTGCGGTCGATTCGCAGCAGGATGCCGTCGCGGGCATAGGGCTGGAAGCCCTGGGCCTCGAAGCGCAGCGTGTACGTGCCCGGCGGAAGCTGGGGGATGCGGTACAGGCCGCTCTTGTCGGTGAGGACGGTGCGCTCGCCCTGCAACTGGGGGGACGTGGCGGTGACCACGACATCCACCAGGGGCTTCTTGTCGAGCGCGTTGGTCAGGGTCCCGGTGATGACCGAGTTGCCCTGGGCCCAGGCCCCGGCTCCCCACAACACGACCATGAGCCACAGCCCACGGATGAAACGGATTCGTCTGGACACGTCTGCGCCCCTCCCGGCGAAGGGGGCGAACTTTGTCGCAAAACGTGAGAAATCCACCAGCCCAAATCAAAAAGACTTTGCCGTCAGAGTGGAAAACGGCTGGCCCGTTGCGTCAGCGGACTGTGTCCGTTCGTGGGGAGGGGGGAGGCGTGGTCTCTTCACGGGGAGAGTTGATAGCTCGGGGGAATGAACTCACGACTCCTGCTCTTCGCGTCGCTGCTCTCGTGTGCTGTCGCGCTCATGGCGTGCGCCCTGGCGGTGGCGCGCGGAGTGGATGGGGCGGGCGTGCTGGCCTTGGTGCCGGCGGTGGCCCTGCTGTGGCTGCTGGTGACGGTGCGTCAGCGGGCGCCCCGGTGGCGGAAGGAGGGGGCCTTCCAGCTCTCCAGTGGCGCCTGGTGGAGCGGCTCGATTGCCGGGGGGCTGCTCGCGAGTGTGTGGGCGGTGATGGAGGTCTTCGCCTACTTCTCCCAGCCGGGGGTCTGCGGCAAGGGCGGCTGTGCGCTCATCATCTTCTATGTGCCCGCGGCCATCGTGGCCGCACTGCCGCTGGGGATGCTGATCTCTTCGGCGGTGCTGGGGGCGGTCGGGATGGTGAAGGGCCTGAAGCCGGTGGCCGTGCAGGGCGTGCTCGCGGGCACGGCGGCCTTCGCGTTCGTGCTCTTCCTGATTCTGGGGCGCTGAGCCCAGCTCAGAGGATGTTTCCAGGCTCGGAGGTGAAGAGCGCGTGGAAGAGAGTGGTCTCCGGCGGCTTCATGAGGTTGACGTAGAGCGGAACGGGCGTCTGCGCGATGTCGAGGGGCAGCGCTGTCGCACCGTATTCGGCCTCGATGTGCCGGGCGACCGTGTCCGCGATGCCTTGCAGTTCCAGCGGGACGGGGCCGAGGAAGACCTTCGACTCCATGAGGTGCTTCCCCAGGAAGACCCGGCGAACACAGTGCACGGTGTAGAGGGGGGCCAGGATGCTGAGGTACCCGGCGACGGTCCAGCGCGTCTGTGGACGCATCATGTCCTGCTCCTGATGCGGGTAGACCAGCACGCAAAAGCTGGGGTTCGCCAGGCCCGGCGCGTAGTCCCACGCATCGCAGCTGGGAAGCGCTTCTCGAAGCGCCTTCACAAAGGACCCCCAGCGGGGCCTCTCCGCATTCTTCTCCTCCCAGAGGGCTTCGTAGCGAAGGTCCTCGGGACTGGACTCCTGGCGGAAGACATAGGCCAGGTCGGCACCCCAGTAGAGACGAGCAATCGCGAGCAACTCTTCGGCGGAAGGTGTCATGGCTTCCTGGGCTCGGACTTGAGGCGGAGGGTTGCCGGGTGGCATTTCTGCCTGACACGCGAGCCAATGATGGCCCCATCAAGCGCGGTCCCGAAGGTGGTCCTGAACTCCTGACACGCAAGCCCGAGGGCTGTTACCGGGGTGGTTGAACTGAACACGGTCTGGGCCGCCAGATTGGCGCAGTTCGCCGCGATGCGCTGGGCCAGTTCCACCGGGATCGGCTCCGAGCCTTCGACCTGGAGGGGAATTCCAATTCCCAAGGAGCATCGGAAGATGTCTCCCGTGTCACGCCGTAGCGGAACATGGACGCAGGCTTCTCTCCAGCCTCCTGGCCCTGGCTCTGTCTGTTCAACGACCGTGACGAACCGGAAGTTCCGGGGCTGGAGGCTCCCCTCCACCACGGTTCCACTGCCCGTCGCGCAGCCCGTGAGCAGCCACGCCAGTCCCAGACATGCCGCCCATCTTGTCGCGTCCATGGCCTTCCCCCGGAAGGCCGCCGACGTCACTTCGGAATCCTCTCAATGCTCCATCGTCTCAGGGGGCGGGCTGTCCGCTGAGCGACGCGGCTGAGTCGGCATATAAACGCCCTGATGACCTCACGCCTCGCGCTCTTCTCGGCCCTGCTTCTCGGTTCCGTCCTCTTCGGTCTGGCGATGCTGGCGACGGCGCTCAGCGGCGGCGCCGCGCTCCCGGTGGCCCTGGTGCTGGGCCTGGGCCTGCTGGCCCTCGTCCTCTTCACCGTGCGCAGGGCGCCAGCCTGGCGGAGTGAGAACGCCTTCGCGCTCTCCGGGACGGCCTGGAAGTGGCTGTCCCTGGCGGGGGCATTGCTCTCGGGGCTCGGCGCGGCGGCTGTCGTCCTCGATGAGCTCTCACTGCCTCGGTCGTCCGACGAGTGGTCGCACCTGCTCATCCCGCTCGCGTTCGTGCTCAGCTTCCTCGGCGGATGGCTCGTGTCCGCGGCGCTGCTGGGCGCCTGCGGACTGCTGCGAGCCATCTCGTCGAAGGCCGTGTGGGGCATCGCCGTGTCCGTGCCCGTCCTTGCGTTCCTGGTCGTGCTGGCGGTGTTCGCCGCGTCCGCCTAGAAGCCCTTCAGCGCACCACCGTCACACGCAATGGACTGGCCGCTGATGTACGCGGCCGGCTCCGACGCGAGGAACGTCACCAGCGCCGCGAACTCCTCCGGCCTCCCCAGCCGCCGTGCGGGGATGTTCGGCGCCACCTTCTCGTCGGACAGGCCCAGGTCCTTCATCCGGTCCGTCGCGTGGTAGCCCGGCAGCGCCGCGTTCACCGTGATGCCATACGGGCCCACTTCATTGCTCAGGCTCTTCACCAGCCCCAGCAACCCCGCGCGCAGGCCGTTCGACACCGTGAGGTTGTTCATCGCCTCGCGCGCCGCCGTGGACGTCACCAGCACGATGCGGCCCCAGCCCTGCGCCTTCATGCCCGGCAGCGCTTCCTGAATCGCATCCACCGTGGCCAGCCACAGGCTCTGGAACCCTGTCTGCCATTGCTCCACCGTGATGGACTCGAAGCCTCCGGACGGCGGGCCTCCCGCGTTCACCACCAGCACGTCCAGGCCACCCAGCTTCTGCGTGACTTCACGCACCAGCCCGCGCGCGGCCCCGGGCTGCGTCAAATCACACGGCACCGCGAGCGCCGCGCCCAGCTCCTTCGCCGCCTTCTGGAGTTTCTCCCCGCCGCGCGAGGACACCGCCACCGTCGCGCGCTCCTTCACCAGCGTGTCCGCGATGGCGCGCCCCAGCCCCGAGGACGCGCCCGTCACCAGCGCCCGCCTACCCTTCAAGCCGAAATCCATCCGCGTGCTCCTCCATGAAAGGGGTCAGCCGGCCGCGAATCAGCTTCGCCGCCAGGTCCAGGTCCACGTCCTCCGGCCGCTTCAGCTCCCGCGCCAGCTCCGACACGATGCCGCCCGCGATGGAGCCCACGCCGTACGCCAGCCGGTAGGGCACGCGGCTGAAGCTCACCAGCGTGTAGCGGCTGACGAACTCGCCCGGGAACGCGTTGAGCAGCACCTTCTCCACGCCCTTCTCCAACAGGAAGCGCGGATCCGCCGTGCTGTCGCGCATCTCGATGAAGTTCTCCACCGCCATGTCCGCGATGGCGTCCGCGTTCGTCTTGCGAAGCCGCTCGAACGCGTCGAACGCCGCGGCCCAGTCCGCCTGCTTCGACAGGAGCGCGTCCAGCACCACGCAGTCCTCGAAGCCGCAGTTCATCCCCTGGCCGTAGAACGGCACGATGGCGTGCGCCGCGTCGCCCAGCAGCAGCGTGCGTCCACCCGCGTGCCACGGCGCGCACTTCACCGTCACCATCTGCCCGGTGGGCCGGGAGAAGAACTCCTCCACCAGCCCGGGAATCAGCGCCTTCGCGTCCGGGAACTGCTCCTGGAAGAACGCCTCCAGCGCGGCGGGCGTCTGGAGCGTCGCGAAGCTCACCGGCCCCTCCCACGGCAGGAACAGCGTGCACGTGAAGCTGCCGTCTTCATTCGGCAGCGCGATGAGCATGAACGTGCCGCGCGGCCAGATGTGCAGCGCGTGCTTCTCCATCTGGAAGCGCCCGCCCTCGCCCGGCGGAATCGTCAGCTCCTTGTAGCCATGCCCCAGCGTCTGCGAGTCCGTCTGGGATTGCAGCGCCTCCCGCACCGCCGAACCCGAGCCGTCCGTGCCGAACACCACCGCGTCGCGCACCTCGCGCGTCTCGCCCGTGGCCTCATCCAGCACCGTGAGCGCCCCGGCCGCCGGATCCGCGTGCGTCACCCGCTGACGGAAGCGGATGGACACACGGCCCGTCCCTTCCGCCTGCGTCATCAGGAACTTGTTCAGCCAGCCGCGCGAAATGGAATTGATGTGCTGCGAGTCGTCCTTCCCATACGGCTGGAAGGCCAGCTCGCCCTTCACCGGGTGGATGACCCGCCCGCGCATGGGGATGGCGTGCTTCAGCGCCTCCTCCTCCAGGCCCACCTGCCGCAAGGCATGCAGGCCGCGCGTGGAGATGGCCAGGTTGATGGAGCGTCCCGCGTCCAGCGTCTCGCGGCGCATGTCCGCCCGGCGCTCCAGCACCTCCACCGTGTGGCCCCGGCGGGCCAGGTACAGCGAGAGCAGCGACCCCACCAGGCCCGCTCCCACCACCGTCAGCTTCGACTCATTCGAGGGCATGGGCCTCCAGCGCCTTCACGAAGCGGAAGACGTCCAGGTACGTGTTGTAGAGGGGCGCGGGCGCGGCGCGGATGATGTCCGGCTCGCGGAAGTCGCAGATGATGCCGGCCGCGGACAGCCGCTGGAGCAGCCGCTTCGGCTCGCCCTTGAAGCGCAGGGACAGCTGCGCCCCGCGCTGCTTCAAATCCCGCGGCGTGGTGATGGTGACGTACCCCGCGGGCAGCCGGTCCAGCAGGAACTCCATGTAGCCCGTCAGGTGGTCGCTCTTCGCGCGCAGGGCCGCCATCGTCGCCCGGTCGAACAGCTCCAGCGACGAGCGCAGCGCCGCCAACTGGAAGATGGGCGGGTTGGACAGCTGCCACCCCTCCGCGCCCGGCAGCGGGTCGAAGGTGGGGCCCATCTCGAAGCGCGTGGCCTTGTTGTGTCCCCACCAGCCCTCGAAGCGCGGCAGGTCCGGGGAGTGCGCGTGCCGCTCGTGCACGAACACGCCGCCCAGGCTGCCCGGTCCGCCGTTGAGGTACTTGTACGAACACCACACCGCGAAGTCCGGCCCGTCGTCGTGCAAGGACAGCTTCAGGTTGCCCGCCCCGTGCGCCAGGTCGAAGCCCACCTTGCAGCCCTGCGCGTGCGCCACGCGCGTGATCTCCTTCAGGTCGAACGCCTGCCCGGTGAGGTAGTTCACGCTGCCCAGCATCACCAGCGCGAGCTCCTTCCCGTGCCGCTCGATGGCCGCCAGGATGTCCTCGGAGCGCAGCGTGTCCTCGCCCTCGCGGGGCATCAGCCGGACGATGGCCTCCTTCGGGTCATGGCCATGGAAGCGCGCCTGCGACGCCACCGCGTACTGGTCCGACGGGAAGGCGCCGCCTTCAATCAGGATCTTGAAGCGCTCGCGCGTGGGCCGGTAGAACGACACCATCATCAGGTGCAGGTTCACCGACAGGGTGTTCATCACCACGACTTCCTGCGGCTGCGCGCCCACCACCCTCGCCACCATGTCGGTGAGCTGCTCGTGGTAGGGCAGCCACGGGTGGCGGCCGTGCACGTGGCCCTCCACGCCCAGCCGCTCCCAGTCCTCCATCTCCATCTGCACGTACTTGCGCGCCTTGCGCGGCTGCAGCCCCAGCGAATTGCCCGCCAGATAGATGGCCGGCGCGCCGGAAGGGGCCGGGGGGAAGAGGAACTCGTCGCGCAGGGGCCTCAGCGGATCCGCCGCGTCCAGGCCGTAGGCGAACACATCGGTGTTCTCGTAGACAGGGGCCGTCATGGTGCGAAGTCCTCGTGCGAGCGCCCCAGCCACTCCAGGGCATTTCGGGACAGCAGCCGCTCGCGCACGGAAGGCGCCAGGTCCGTCAGCGACTCGATGAGCGTGCCGGGCCGCTCCTCGCCCAGCGGGAAGGGGTAGTCACTGCCCAGCGCGACCTTGTCCGCGCCGAACAGCTTCACGATGCCGCGCAACGTCTCCGCGTCGTGCACCAGCGAGTCCACCCAGAACCTCCCCAGGTAGTCGCGCGGCGCGACGGAGTTGTCCACCGCCACCAGGTCCGGGCGCACCTCGAAGCCGTGCTGGATGCGGCCCAGCGTGCCGGGGAACGCGCCGCCGCCGTGCGCGAACGCGAGCCGCAGCTTCGGCAGCCGCTCCATCACCCCGCCGAAGATGAGCGAGCAGATGGCCAGCGACACCTCCGCGGGCATGCCCACCAGCCACGGCAGCCAGTACTTCGTCATCTTCGCCTCACCCATCATGTCCCACGGGTGAACGAAGACGGCCGCGCCCAGGTCGCTCGCCGCCTGGAAGAAAGGGAAGAGCGCGGGGTCGGACAGGTTCAGGTCATTGACGTGGCTGCCAATCTGCACGCCCGCGAAGCCCAGGTCGCGCACGCAGCGCTCCAATTCCTTGACCGCCAGGTCGGTGGATTGGAGCGGCACCGTGCCCAGACCCACGAAGCGCCTGGGCGCCGTCGCCACCGCGCCGGCCAGGTGGTCGTTGAGGAAGCGTGCCACTTCCAGGCCGTCCTGCGGTTTCGCCCAGTAGCTGAAGAGCACGGGCACCGTGGACAGCACCTGCACCTGGACGCCGTGCGCGTCGCACTCCGTCACGCGCTGCTTCGGGTCCCAGCAGTTGCTTTCAATCTCGCGGAAGAACTTCCCGTCGTCCCGCATCATCCGCGCGCGGCAGGGCGCGTGGTGGTCCAGCGTGATGAAGCCGCCGTAGCCGAAGCGCTCCGCGAAGCGGGGGAACTCCGGGGGCAGGAGGTGCGTGTGGATGTCGACCTTCACTTGGGCGCACCACCCCGCGTCACCTGCGTGCCGCACTTCCTGCACGTGCAGTGGTCGGGGTTGCCGTAGAAGTGCTCGAACACCGGCGGCAGCTGCGTCACCAGGTTGGTGACGTGCAGCGATTCCTCATAGAGCTTCTCGCCGCACTTCGGGCACAGCCACAGGAACGAATCCAATTCCTGCGGCTGGCGGCGGCGCTCCAGCACCAGGCCGATGGTGTTCGGGGGACGCTGCGGCGAGTGCGGCACCTTGGGCGGCAGGAGGAAGATTTCCCCCTCGCGGATGGGGATGTCCTGCACCTGCCCGTCGTCGATGACGCGCAGGGTGATGTCGCCCTCCAACTGGTAGAAGAACTCCTCGCCCTCGTTGACGTGGAAATCCGTGCGCGAGTTGGGCCCGCCCACCACCGTGACCATGAAGTCCCGGTCCGCCCACACCTGCTGGTTGCCCACGGGCGGCTTGAGCAGGGGGCGGTGCTCGTCGATCCACTTCTTGAAGTTGATGGGGGTCAGTCGGCCCATGTCACTCGTCTCCAATGGTGGCGATGCACTTCAATTCAATGGCGATGGGCGTGGGCAGCGCGTTGATTTCGAGCGTGGTGCGGCACGGCGGGTTGTCCTTGAAGTACTCCGCCCACAGCCGGTTGTACGTGGGGAAGTCCCGCTTCATGTCCGTGAGGTACACCGTCACGTCCACCAGCCGCTCCCACGACGAGCCCGCGTCCTCCAGGATGTAGCGCACGTTGCGGAACACCGAGTGGCACTGCGTCTCGATGTCGTACGAGACGACGTTGCCCGCCGCGTCCAGCTCCACGCCCGGGATGGCCTTGCTGCCGCGCTCGCGCGGGCCCACGCCGGAGAGGAACAACAGGTTCCCCACGCGGCGCGCGTGGGGGTAGAGCCCCACCGGCTCCGGGGCCTTCTTCGAATCGATCCGCTCGCCAGCGCTCACGTGTGGCTCTCCAAGGCTCAAAGCTTGATGCAGACGTTCTTGGGCTCGGTGAAGAAGCGCAGCGCGTCCCAGCCGCCCTCGCGGCCCACGCCGGACTCCTTCACCCCGCCAAACGGCGTGCGCAGGTCGCGCAGCATCCAGGTGTTCACCCAGACGATGCCGCTGTGCAGCCGGGACGCGAACCGGTGCGCGCGCGTCAGGTCCTTCGTCCACACGCTGCCGGCCAGGCCGTAGCGCGTGGAGTTGGCCCACGACAGCACCTCCTCCTCGTCGTCGAAGGGCATGAGCGTGGCCACCGGACCGAAGATCTCCTCCTGGTTCGTGCGGCAGGTGGGCGCCAGGCCCTCCACCAGCGTGGGCTCGATGAACCAGCCATTCGCGCAGCGGCCGGGTACGCTCGCGCGCTGGCCGCCGGTGAGGATGTGGCCGCCCTCCTGCTTCGCGAGCGCGATGTAGCCCATCACCTTCTCGAAGTGCTCACGCGACACCAGCGCGCCCTGGTCCGTGCCGTCCACCAGCGGGTCACCCACCTTGAGGGCCCTGGTGCGCGCGACCAGCGCCTCCTTGAAGCGCGGATACAGCGAGCGCTGCACGAAGATGCGCGGGCCGCAGAGGCAGATCTGTCCTTGATTCGCGAACGACGAGCGCAGCGTGGTGGCCAGCGCCTCGTCGAAGTCGCAGTCCGCGAAGATGACGTTGGGGTTCTTGCCGCCCATCTCCAGGGACAGCTTCTTGAACGCGGGCGCGGCCACGCGGGCGATCTCCGCGCCCGTGCGCGTGCTGCCGGTGAAGGAGATGGCGCTGACGTCCGGGTGGCGCGTGAGCGGCCCGCCGACGTGGGGCCCCAGGCCGTGCACCAGGTTGAGCACGCCCGGCGGCAGGCCCGCGTCGCGGCACACCTGCGACAGGAGGAAGGCCGTCATCGGCGTCACCTCCGACGGCTTGGCCACCACGCAGTTGCCCGCCGCCAGCGCGGGGGCGATCTTCCACGTGAGCAGGTACAGCGGCAGGTTCCACGGCGAGATGCAGCCCACCACGCCCAGCGGCGAGCGCAGCGTGTAGTTGAGCGCCACGCCGTCCATGGGGTGCGCTTCGCTGGAGAACTGCGTCGCCGCGTCCGCGAAGAACTCGAAGTTGAGCACGCTGCGCGGGATGTCCACCGTGCGGGCCACCGACAGCGGCTTGCCGGTGTCGATGGACTCCGCCCGCGCGAAGGCGTCCAGGCGTTCGTGGATGAGCCCCGCGATGCGGCGCAGGTAGCGCGAGCGCTCCATCGCCGGCAGGGCGGCCCACGCGGAGAAGGCCCGGCCCGCGGCCTCCACGGCGGACTGCACGTCCGCCTCGCGCGAGTCCGGCACGTGCGCGTAGAGCTGGCCCGTCGCGGGCTCCGGCTTGTCCAGCCACTGGCCGCCCGCCGCGGGCACCAGCTCGCCACCGATATAGTTGAGGACCTTCTCCAAGGCAGCGCCCTCCAGGAAGCAGACGCGGCAATGTATGTCGCGGCCGTCCGCCGCCTCCAGGATTCCGAACAGTCGGCGTTGGATGGCGTTCGCTTGCGCGGCCGTCTGGCTCCCAGCACGTCCAGGACCCGCTCCACGGGTGAATCCTTGGTGGAATTGCGGGCCGGGCATGGAAAAGATTCGCGCATGAGCTCGACTGTGGATGTAGCAGCCCTGGCTGGAATCCTGGACGCGGCGCGGCGCGAGCGGCGGGAGATACCGCCCCTGTCTCACGCGCACCCGAGCCTGACCGTGCCGGATGGCTACGCGGTTCAGGCGGAGGGCATCCGGCTGCGCGAGGCCCAGGGCGAGCGGGTGGTGGGCCTGAAGATGGGCTTCACGTCGGAGGCGAAGCGCCAGCAGATGAACCTGGGCTCGCCCATCTTCGGCGTGCTCACGGACCGGATGCGGGTGCAGGCGGGCGGCGTGGTGCGCGTGGGCGCGGGCATCCACCCGCGCATCGAGCCCGAAATCGCCTTCCGCACGTCGAAGGAGCTCAAGGGCACCGTGACGCGCGACGAGGTGCTGGACGCGTGCGACGCCGTCTTCGCGGCGATGGAGGTCCTGGACTCGCGCTTCGTGGGCTTCAAGTACTTCAGCCTGCCGGACGTGGTGGCGGACAACGCGTCGTCGTCGCTGTTCGTGCCGGGCACCCTGGAGCGCGGCCCGCGCGAGCTGGACCTGACGAAGCTCCAGATGCGCATGGAGGTGAACGGCAAGGTGGAGGGCGAGGCGCGCTCGGACGCCATCTCCGGCGACCCGGTGGTGTCCATCATCCAGTTGTGCGCGCTGCTCGCGGAGCGCGGCCAGGTTCTGCCCGCGGGAAGCCTGGTGCTCTCCGGCGCCGCCACCGCCGCGTACCTGATGAAGCCCGGCGACCACGTGCGGCTGACCGTGGACGGGCTGGGCACGGTGGAAGTGACGGCCGCGCCCTAGTCTGGAGACTCCTCAGTACAGCAGGCCGTCCTTTGGCTGGACGGGCGGAGGCAGCTCGGATTCGCCCACCATCTGCCGCAGGTTGATCTCGATGGTGCGGCACAGCGCCGTCATGGGTGTGTCGCTGACGGCGTCCTCGAAGGGGTTCTCCACGTCGCGGCCCACCGCGTCCAGGGCGATGAAGAGGAACGCGATGATGGCCGTGACCAGCGGCGTGAGCACGCCCAGGTCCGCGACGACGCCCAGGGGCAGCATGGCGAGGTAGGCGCGCACCATGGCGTGCGGGAGGATGTCGTACTGGCGGGGCAGGGGCGTGTTCTTGATGCGCTCGCATGCGCCCAGGTAGTTGGTGAGCTCCGTGAGCGTCTCGTCCATCGACACGCGCATGTAGACCTTCTCCGGATGCTCGATGTCGCTGTAGATGCGGCGCATGCGCGTGCCCATCCACAGGAGGATGGCGGCGGGCACGTTCTGTTCGACGCGCAGCGCCTCCAGCACGGACGGGCGGAAGAACGGGGTGATTTCCGGAAAGGGGTCCTGCCGCCGCAGGTGGCAGCGCAGCGCGTTCACGAAGCCGATCTGCGCATAGACGAGCTCGCGCGCGTCCTCGGTGATGCCCTCGAACATGCTGGGGATGCCCCGGGGTGTCTCCGCGCCCGGGTGGAGGAACGTGGCCAGGTTCGCGCGGGGCGTGCTCGGGCCGCGCAGGTCGCGCGCGTGGCCGAACCGGTCGCGCACCGCGCCGTCACCCACCGTGGACCAGGCGGGCGACAGCGCGGGCCCCTCCGGCTGCACGGCCACCTGGACCAGGCGGGACGCGGCGGAGGGCGTCTCCGGGGTGCCATCGCTGCGCTGGGCGCGGGGCGCCGGCAGGAAGGTCAGCACCTGCCGGGCGAGCGTCCGCGACGCGTTCACCAGCCCGCCCCAGATGGTGCGCGCCTCCCACCAGCGCTCGTAGGCGGAGTTGTTGCGGAAGCCGAGCAGCACGCCCAGCGCCGCGGCCAGCAGCGTCACCGGCAGCGCCGGCACCGACAGCCACGTGGCGTCCAGCGCCTCGTAGCCCAGCGAGATGGCCAGCGCGAGGGCGATGTGGACGACGACGGGGCGCCCCGTGTAGCGGAGGATGATCCGCCAGGACAGCATCCGACCGACGATCATCTCGCGGGGCTCCTCTGCATCACACGTGCGGCGTGAGGAGCTGGATGTAGTGATGCCCCCCAGGCGCGGCAATGCGCCGCGTCACCACGCCCGGGGAGCGTGCGGAAGCGGACGAAGGGACGCGTGCGCCCGTCAGGCCCGTGACTTGGTGAAGACGATGCTCGCGCCCGTCGCCGGCACCGTCACGGTGAAGGTGCGCTCCACGGTGGCCAGACCGTTGCCGCCGCGCGACGCCAGCTCCAGGAAGAACGCGCCCGTGGCCCTCAGGTGGAAGGACTGCGCCCACGACCCGGACAGCGCCTTGAACGCGCCCTTGAAGACGGAGGGCGAGCGCTGCTCGTTGTTGCGCAGGTCCAGGAGGCCCGCGCGCAGGTCGTGCCACTTGGACACGGTGCCGGGGTTCTTCTGGATGACCTCCGCGAGCGTCAGCATGCCGTTGCCCAGCTGCCCCTCGACGTACGCGAAGTGCCCGACGAGCGGGTTCTTCTTCAGGGTCGCGGCGGCCATGTTCGCGGCCATGGCGGCGGGCCAGTCATGCTCCAGGTACGCCTTCCACAGGGGCGCGTAGACGGACTCACGCACCGCGGGCCGGTCGCGGCACGGCACGCCGTACCAGGGCAGGGCCCGGGCCAGCGCGCGAGCGAAGGCGGAGTGGGCGTCCGGGTCCGCCGCGTGGGTGATGACGTCGCGCAGCGTCCGGTTGTCCAGCTTCAGCTCCACCCGCGTCTCGACCTCCTTGCCGCCGGAGGCGTCGCGGATCCGCTTGAGGACCTCCTCCTCCTCGGCGTCATCCAGCGCGCCCCAGACGATGGCCTCGTCCACGGTCTGGCGCAGGTCGTGGTCCGACGGCTTGCGAGCGTCATGGGCCAGGAGCAGGTACAGGCCCAGGTCGAAGTCCGCCACGGTGGGCGACTTGCGGAACTCCGCCATGTCCGCCTTGAAGTCCGCGGTCCAGTGCATGTACGGCGTGAGCAGCGTGCCCTTGTAGCTGCGCACCCCCAGGAACGAGACGCGCTGGGGCGACTCCTTCTCCAGGCTGTTGCGCTGCACCACCTGGGTGAGCTCGCGCGTGTCGCTGCCGCCCAGCGCCCACTTGCCCAGCTTCAGGGAGAAGCCCCAGGCCTTGGACTCCTTGTTGACCTCCTTCAGCAGGCACTGCTCCAGCGCCATGCCCTCGGCCTGCATCTTCTGCATCGCGCTGTCCATCCGGCCGGACACCAGCAGCGGGTGCAGCGTGCGGGCCTGGGCGTCGGTGCACACGGTGGACAGGAGCGTGGTCTGCTCGCGCAGGCGCAGGTATTCGTAGCGGAAGCCCGCCTCGAACTTGGACTCGGCCAGCGCCTGGACGCGCGCGCGCACGTCCGCGCGGAGCTTCTCCCACCGCGTGCGCAGCGCCGTGGTGTTGGCCTCCAGCTCCCCGAAGCCCAGCCGGTCCAGGATGATGCGCAGGACCTTCGTCTCGTTGTCCGACAGCTTGTGCGCTTCCAGCTTCGTCATCAGGGCGTCGAACTCGGCCAGCGGCACCGACAGGAGCCCTTCGAGCACGTGCTCCACCTGGGACACGATGGCGGCCGGGTCGGTGAGGCTCGCCTCCACGTGCAGGCTGGCCGTCACGCCCGCCTCGCGCGCCACCACCTTCTTCACCTGCACGCGCACCTGACCGGCCGTGGGGCGGGAGAAGATGACGGCGTAGTCGTCCACCACCTTCACCTTCGCGGACACGGTGGCGCCCGCCTTGGCCTCGAAGGCGACCATGGTGCTGGCGGACAGGAGCTTCGTCAGCGTCTGGAGGTTGGACGTGTAGACGTCCGTCCAGTCCAGCGTCGCGGTGACGGACAGCTCGCCGCGCGCCTGGAAGGCGATGGCGTCACCCACGCCCAGCTTTTCCAGCGACGACGTGAGCAGGGGCAGCCGCAGCTCCGGCGCGTCCTTCTTCAGCGCGTCCCGCGCCTTCGTGTCCTGCGTGTGGCGGTGGTAGTCCGCCAGCAGCACGCGCACGTCGCCGTTGGCCGCGAGCGCCACGTAGGGCAGCGGGAAGCCCACGTCCGCCTTCACGCGCGCCTCCACGCCGTACTTGAGCCACGCCTGGTCGCCGCCGTAGACGAGCGCCGGGGCCAGCTGCGTCGCCGCGTCGCCGGGGCCTTCCCCCACCACGCCCGCCGCGTCCACGTCCGCCGGGGCGTCATAACCTTCGATGAAGCCGCGCGCCGACACGTCGAACGCGAACGTCAGGGAGCCCAGCTTCTCTCCCGCGGGCAGCGCGTAGCTGGCGGTCGGCAATTCCACGCGGATGTCCGAGCCCTTGAGCGGCGCATCCGGCAGCACCTTCGACACTTCCTCCAGCAGCGCGAGCTTCCACGACATGACGGCTCCCTCCCCGACGTCCACGGAAAGACCGCATCCTACATCGCCGGTCCGACGTGGGAGGCCGGACGTGAAGCGGGCGCGAGCGACCCCCCAGGGGGGCGCGCCGCCGGCTCAGGGCACGTCCTGGACCTGCCGGAGCACGGGCGCGCTGTCCGCCTTCACCACCAGCGGGTCGGGCATCAGCCCCGGGATGCACGAGCGGATGCTGACCTGGGCTTCATCCACGGGCTCCAGCACCAGCGACGTCGTGCGCGTGGGGAGCGCGCGCGGCCACTGGCCCTTCTCCGCGTGGGCCACGTCGACCTCCACCAGGGCGATGAGCGCCTCGGAGCGCAGCGCGCGCAGCTCCAGCGCCTCCAGGTCCTCGGGCGACAGGCGCACCGACGGGGCCTCCGCCTGGCGCAAGAAGTCCTCGGCCTTCCGGGCCTCCAGGGCCGCCAGCGAGCGGCGGCGCTCGTCGGCCGGTTGATCCGCCACGGCGAGGAGGCGGTCCGCGTCCTCCACCCACTGACGCCACTGGAGCCGGCGCGACAGGGCGGAGGGCCGCTCGGGCGCGTCGAACCACGGGGGCGGCAGCGCGGCGCGGCCTTCGTCGGTGAGCAGGTCGCGGAAGGCGTGGAGCTGCGCGGCGACGGCCTCCTCGTGCAGCGTCAGGGACACCGGCGGGAAGCCCTCATGCAGCCGGGTGAGCTGCGAAATGGCCTGGCGCTTGCGGGCCAGGGAGGCCGCGTCGATGGCGTCCGTGCAGGGCCGCCACGCGCGCGCATAGCCGGCCGCGGACAGCCGCTGTCCCACGAGCCCGCCGCCCAGGGCCAGCTCCCGGTTGAGCGCGAGCGTGTCCAGGCACAGGTCCACCGCCACATCCGCTTCCCCCCGCGAGACGAGCCGCCGCGTCTGGAGCGCCGCGTCCTCCACCACGTGGCGAAGCGCGTGGATCAGCGCGTCCCGCCGCGACACCTCCGGACCGGCCAGGGGACGCAGGTCCTCCGGAAGGCCACCGGACTCCGCGTGGGTGGCGGCGAGCACCCGCCGCATCAGCGGCAGGCCCTGCTCCAGGGCTTCAAGGCGGGAGGCGGGAAGGTCCGTCACCGGAGCGCGTCCCTCCGTCACGGCCTCCAGGGTCGCGGCCTCCGCCGGGGTGGGCGCCGGCCTCGCGCGGGCCTGCTGGAGCAGCGCGGGCAGGAGCGGAACCATCGCGTCCCCGAAGGTGCCGGGCCGCGTGTCGGTGAGGTGCGCCGGGCGCGGGTGCTCCGCGTGCGTCAGCGTGTTCACCTCGCGCAGCAGCCGTTCCTCCAGCGCGTCGGTGCGCAGGTGCCGGTGCGCCAGCGCCCCGAGGCTCACGAGGACGGACAGGGACACGCCTCCCATGAGGGCGGGGAGGGGGCGCTTCAAGGCCATCGGGGACGGACTCCAGGAGGGGGACCTGGAATCTCGCATGAAACGCCTGGACCCCGACAGCCTCCCACGGAGGGCGCCGTTGGCTGGCGAGCAGGAGGCCCCCCTTCAGGTCATGGCGCCTGTCAGGTCCTCTACCGGGCAGGCGCGCCCAGCCGGCGCAGCAGGAGGTCCGCCAGGTCGCGGGCCTGCGAGCGGATTTCCGGCACGGCCGTGGTCTCCCACAAGTCCCCGCGCCGCGTCGGGCCCAGCGTGAAGAGGTGGGCGGAGGGCTGTCCGCGTGCGTCCAGCACCGCGCCGTCGGGCGCCGTCGCCAGCCCCATGCCCAGCGAGTCCGCGTGGGCATGGCCCGCCTCCAGCAGGCCGCGCAGGACGGGCTGGTCGCGAGAGGCCGGGTTCGACTCCGGGCCGGTGCAGTTGATGACGTGCTGCACGCGCAGCACCTGGGGCTCGCGCCCGCCCCGGGGACGCAGGCGGACCGCCACCGCGTCCGGCTCCAACTCGAGGCCCAGCACGCGGCCCGAGTGGAGCACCAGCCGTCCCTCGCGCCGCCACGCGTCCATCACGTCGTGGATCTCCGGCGCCATGCGGTGGCGGTGCACCTCCCAGTACGCCCGCAGGTGGCGCAGGAAGCGCCGCCGCTCCTGCTCCGACAGCCGCTGCCACAACGGCGTCGTCACCGGCCGCAGCGAGTCCACCGCCGCGCGCCAGTCCGCGCCCGCCGCCGCCTGCGCCTCGACCTCCTGGCGCATCGTGCGCAGCACGTCGCGGATGCGCAGCGTGCTGAACGGCACCACGCCCTCCGCGGAGGGATCCGCGGCCTGCGTGGCGGTCTCCGCGTCGCGGCAGCGGTCCATCTCCCGGCGCACCGAGCGCAACAGCTCGCGGATGCGCAGGGGCTCCGCCGCCGCGGGCGTCTTCGCGCCGTGCGCGCGGTGCGGGTGTGGCAGCAGGCCATGGCGCGACAGCGCGTGCACCGTGCCCCGATGACCGCGCTCGTCCAGCGACAGCACCGTGTCCACCATGGTGAGCGCCGTGCCGATGAGCAGCACCGAATCACCAGAGCCGATGCCCTCCAGCGCCCCGGGCACCCACGGCGAGCGGTGGTAGCGCGCGCTCGCGTACACCCCGCCGTCCGGCACGCGCAGGTCCGCGGGCATCGCGTTGCCCAGCGCCAGCACCGCGCACTTCGCCTCCAGGCTCTGGCCGCTCGCGAACGACACCTTCACGCCGTCCGCGGTGTCCACCACGGCGGTCACCTCGTCGCGCGGCGTCTCCAACCGGACGCCCGGCGCGGCCTTCGCGGCGGTGTCCTTCAGCAGGGACTCCAGATACTGGCCATAGCGGCGGCGCTCGGCGAACGCGGACGGCGGCGTGTCCGGCGCCTCCAGGCGCAGCCAGCGCAGGAAGTGCTCCGGGTCGTCGACCCAGGCGCTCATCCGGCCGGCCGGCACATTGAGCAGGTGCCGCGCGCTGGTGGTGGAGTACGCGACCCCCCGCCCCAGGCGCTCCCCGCGCTCCACGAGCGTGACGCGCAGGGGCGAACGGGCGCCCCGCAAGAGACAGGCCGCGAGCAGCGTTCCGCTCGCGCCCGCGCCGATGATGACCACGTCCTGCCGGGAGTTCACCGCGCGATTCTAGGGCCGGCCCCCCCGGATGCCATCCCTCCCAGGCGTCGTCACCCGCGCGGATTGTCCGTCGGCCCACGGCCGCTGGCACCCCGGGCCCGACTCCGGAGCCCACCCCGGGACGGCGGGGCCCGGCGGACCTCAGACCGCCTGGCGCGCCTCGGGCCGTGCGGGGAGGGAAGGGGCAGGGGGCGCGACCGCCAGCCGCTCCCCGATGCGGGTCAGCCCCTCGCCATCACGGGCGCGCGCATGCACCTGGGGATAGTCCGCGAACGCGGTGCCCAGCCACCGGTCCAGCACCACGGTGTACAGGCCGTAGTGCCCCTGGTAGCGCGCATGGTGGAGCGCGTGGAACGTGGGGGTGAAGAAGACGCGGCCCACCCAGGACGTCACGAAGCGCTTCGGCAGCCACTCCGTGTTGCCATGCCCGAAGGCGTTGAGGACGTAGTTCGTCAGCATGTAGGCCAGGACGCCCACCTGCGTGCCCGGGAACAGGTGCATGGCCGCGAAGTGCAGGCCCAGCCCGCCGCCCATCAGCACCACCCGCTCCACCACGGAGAAGGACAGCGCGGTGAGCGGCTCCGTCACCTGCGCCACGTGGTGCTGCGCATGGAAGCGGTAGAAGCGCGGCGTGTGCAGCAGCCGGTGCGTCACGTAGAACCACACCTCGAAGCCCACGAACATCCACGCGTACGACCACAGCGCCGTGGACAGGCTGAACGGCGCCATCAGGGGCCCGGCGAAATACCGGAACGTCCCGAGCAGCACCGCGTCCGTCAGCACCACGCCCACCGCCGCCAGCGCCTCGCTGCGCAGCTGCCCCTTCGCCAGCTCCCGCCGGTACACCCGGAAGCGCGCCGCCAGCCGCGTGCGCCACACCAGCCACCCGCCCGCCACCGTCATCAGCTTGAGGGTCCCGGAGATGACCAGGACCAGAAGGAACAGCACCGGCAGCGTCGGTTTGTCGGGCAGCAGCATCAGCATCACGGACCTCGCGAAGGCCAGCACACCCCCGGGCATGACTGCCCGGACACCCCATGGATAATGCCCGTCCCCGGTTATTGTCAAATCTGACAATAGTGCGGGCGCGTTGAACGAGGGGGCCCGGTGGCTAGGATGCGCCGTGATGGCATCCAAGCGTCCCCAGGGCCGCGCTCCGGTCCGGCGCCCCCCCGCTCCCCGTCGTCCCGTGAAGCCCGCCGCGTCCCGGAAGCGGCGCACCCCGGAGGAGGCGCGCGAGGCCATCCTCCAGGCCGCCGAGCCGCTGCTCGTGGAGCAGGGGCCGGACCGGGTGGGGCTCCAGGCGGTGGCGAAGGCCGCGGGGGTGAGCCACGCGCTCGTCACGCACTACTTCGGCACCTATGAGGCCCTGGTGCGCGAGGTGCTCCTGCGCCGCAACGAGCTCTTGGCCGCGTCGTTCCGGGAGCACCTGCTCGCGGTGGACACGCCGCCCGACGCGGGAGCGCTGCTCGAGCGCTTCTTCACCGTGGTCCAGCAGGGCCAGCACAGCCGGCTGATGGCGTGGGCGCTGCTCACCGGCCGCGCCGAGCACATGCCGTTCGTGCGCGCGCAGGGCTTGAGGCTGCTGGCGGACGCGCTGGAGTTCCAGGCAGGCCGCGTGGCGGAAGCGCAGGGCACGCCTCCGCCATCGCGCGACACGGTGGACATGACGCTGCTCGTGGCGCTGTGCGCGTCGCAGTGGTTCCTGCTCGCGCGCGAGGTGCTGCTGCCCGTGATGGGGCATCCGGCGGACGCGGCGTCGGACGCGCGCTTCCGCGAGGTGCTCGGCGGGATGCTCCAGCGGTCGCTCGGGGTGAAGCCGCCCGGCGCCAGCTAGGCGCCGCTCAGGTCCAGTCGGCCTGCGAGCGCTGCGCCTGCACGAACGCGCCCGCCACCGGCAGGGTCACGCGGAAGATGCTGCCCCGGCCGGGCGCGCTCTCCATGGTCAGCGTGCCGCCCAGCGACGTGACGATGCCATGGCACACCGCGAGCCCCAGCCCCGTGCCCACGCCCAGCGGCTTGGTGGTGAAGAAGGGGTCGAAGATGCGCTCGCGGTGCTCGGGCGCGATGCCGCAGCCGGTGTCGCGCACCTCCACCAGCACGTGGCCGGGCTCTCCGGGACGCGCCACCACGCGCACCTCGTTGCCCTCCGCGTTCCCCGGCGGGATGGACTGCGCCGCGTTGAGCAGCAGGTTCAGGAACACCTGCCCCAGCCGCGAGCCGTTGCCCTGCACCGGCGGCACGCCTTCGCACTCCACCACCAGCCGCGCGCGGTGCCGCAGCTCGTGCATGGCCATCTTCGCCGCCGTGCGCACCACCGCGGCCAGCTCCGCGGGCCCGCTGCCCACGTCCTCCGCGCGCGACAGCGTCTGCAGGTCGCGCACGATGAGCCGGATGCGCTCCGCGCCGTCGCGCGTCTCCGCCAGCGCTTCCAATATCTCCTGCCGGTCCTGCTCCGACAGGCGCTCCTTCTGCTGCAGCTCCTGGTGGATGTACTCCAGGTTGCTCAGGATGAAGGCCAGCGGGTTGTTGATTTCATGGCCCACGCCCGCCGCGATGCGCCCCAGCGCGATGAGCCGGTCCGCGAAGAGCAGCTGGGCCTGCGTCGCGTGCAGCTGCTCCAGGCTGCTGGACAGCTTCGCGTTGGCGGCCTCCAGCGCCGCGGTGCGCTCACGCACCGTCTCCTCCAGGAGCCGGTTGTCCGCGCAGGGCGTCTCCTCGGCGCACCGGGTGTTGGAACCGGGGCCCAGGCGCTCGAAGGCCTGGCGGAGCGTGCCCCGCCGCCGCGTCATCGCCGCCAACCGCCCCACCTTCGCTCGTAACGTCATCGCGGCCCGCTCCACCCACGTCCATCCACGGCCGTCACCGCTCCTCGTGGCGGTGGCCCCTGCTTTCGGGCACGGCTTGTGGATGGCCATCCAACACCGCCGCCCCGTGCCCGGCAAGGTGTGCGCGAGTACGGGATGCCGTCGAGCGGACACCGCTCGGGCTTCACGTTCCGGCTGTCATTTTCCATTGGGGATTCGGGCGCGCGGGAGGAGCTCACCGCACGCCCGGAGGCAGCTGGACACGCGGCCGGGGTGGGGCCGTCCATCTCCAGCGCGCTTCACCATCCGTTCAACACCTGCGTCCGCTTCAGGCCCCGCAGTCCGCGCGGCAGCTGTCCGCCGTGGTGCCCGTGCCCGCATGCTCGGTGAACTGGCACACGCCGTCGCCGCAGCGGAACAGCTCCGTGGGCTGCACGCGCGTGGTGATGGCCGGGTACGTCTTCCCGTTGTACGTGCACTGCGTGTAGTAGGGCTGGCTCGGGTCGCCCTTGGTGCAGAACTGCGAGCAGCTGCCGAGGTTGGTGATGGGCGCGCAGGTGTCCGCCTTCAGCGTCAGGCCGCACGCGCGCGTGGAGCTCTCCGCCGTGCTGAAGTCGCGGTCACGCGCCGCGAACAGGCCCTCGTTGGTGAAGAGGTTGCCGAAGAAGCACCCCTCCTTCGCGCTGAACTGCGACAGCTCCTCGGCGGAGTAGGGGACCGCCGCGCCCTCCGCCGTGCGGCCCAGCACGGACAGCGCGATGTGCAGGCCGTACTTGTTCGCGTGCGCCGCCAGGCACGCGCTCACCGACTGCTGCTCCGTCACCGTCGCGGGCTTGCCCGCCGCCCAGCCCGGCGCCAGGCCCAGCGCGCCCTGCCACGTGTACTTCGTCCCGGTGGTCGGGGACTGGAACGTGCGCGTCTGCCCCTCCGGCACCGCGCACTTCACGATGTACGCCATCAGCGTCGGCGCCATGTCCGCGTTCTGGTTGAACCAGTCGTTGAAGCCGTTCGTGGACAGGCCGTTGGTGGACAGGCCGTTGGTGGACAGGCCGTTCGTCGACAGTCCGTTGGTGGACAGCCCGTTCGTGGACAGCCCGTTGTCCACCTGTTGCGCCTGATCCGCCGTGGCCAGGTTCGCCCCGAGCTCGTCCTCCGGCATCGCGCCGCCGCAACCCACCAGGGCGAGCAGCGCCCCCGTCATCAACGCCGCCTTCAGGGGTTGGCGTGAGGCAACTCGGTTCCACCACTCGCTGCATCCACTTCCAGGCCGAAAAGCAGGGGTGAGGCGCATGTAGGGGCTCCCGCTCGAGGGAAGTCGGAGGTCCGACTTCCAGAATGTCAGGCAGTCCAGGCTTTCAGCTAGAAAGGTGCTGAAACTGTCAGACAGGGGAATCGTGACGGATTCAGGATCGGAAATAAATACGTCTTCGTCAAAAAATTATGGTGTGGGTCCAATTCTCACGGGGCTAGACGTATGCCGGTGAAGGGCATTGGACGACACGACTCAAGTGGGGAACGGCGGGGGAGGAGGAGTGCGGGAACGGCGGGGACGGCTCACTGCTGAGGAGGACCTGCGAGGAACTGGGCTGCGGGGCCGGTGATGGCGAAGCCACCGGGGGCCCTTACGTTCCAGGTTGCCACATGCGTGACCGGACCGCCTACCACCTCGGCCTCCCCGGAGTCGCCGCGCGTCTCCGCCTCTCCATGGTGGAGACAGAGGTGGACGTGGGCGTGGACGGCTTCGGCCAGGCGCTGGGCCTCGGCGTGGAGATCGCGCAGGGCGTGAAGGGTGCGCTCGGCGGCGCCGCCAGAGGACAGGGGCCGCACGCCCAGGAGCGTGGTGCCCGTCTGGAGCGCCAGGAGGAAGCCCTCGCCGCGCAGGCCCTGCTCCAGCGTGTCCAGCACGCTCGCGAGCGCGGCGTACACGGTGTCGTCATCCTGGTCCGCGTCCGGCAGCACGACCTCCGCGTTCACCGCGAGCACCGGGTGCGCCTGGCCCTCCACCTGGCCGGGCTCCTCGGCGGCCTCGCGCAGGGCGGTGAGGAAGGCGTTCACGCTGGGGTAGCGGCGCGTGGCGTCCTTGTCCATGCACCGGAGCACCACCGCGTCCATGGCGGGTGACACCGGCGCGCGCACGCTGGGGCGCGGCGGCGGGGCGTCCAGGTGCATCCGCTCCAGCTCCAGCCGATCATCCGACTGGAACGGATAGCGGCCGGTGAGCAGTTGGTAGAGCAGCACGCCCAGCGCGTACACGTCCGTGGGCGGTCCAATCCGCCCGCCCCGGAACTGCTCGGGCGCCATCGCGTGCGCGGTGCCCAGGCGCTGGCCCGCGGTGGTGAGCCCCTCCTGGCCGGGCTCCTGCTGGATGAGCTTCGCGATGCCGAAGTCCAACAGCTTCAGCCGGGGCTTCTCCCCCTCCTCCACCACGAGGATGTTGCTGGACTTCAGGTCCCGGTGCACGACGCCCGCGCGGTGCGCCGCCTCCAGCGCGCCGCAGATGGGCTCCAGGTACGCCAGCGCGCGCGACGAGGACAGCCGCCCGCGCTCCTGCACCACCTGGCTCAGCGTGCGCCCGGAGAGCAGCTCCATCACGTAGTAGGGGCTGCCGTCCGGCATCAGCCCGAAGTCGTAGACGTCCACGATGTTCGGGTGGTGGATCTGATTGACGACGCGCGCCTCGCGCACGAAGCGCTGGAGCATCTCCCCCTGGTCCGCCAGGTGCGAGTGCAGCACCTTCACCGCCGCGTGCCGCCCCAGGATGCGGTGCTCCGCCTCGTAGACGCTGCCGTGGCCGCCGGCCGCCAGCATGGACTTGAGGACGTATTCACCCGCCAGCGTCCCCGGCCCGCGCTCGGAACGGCTGGGGGTGTCGTGCCCCTTTTCCGGGACGTTCGCGTTCGCTCGCGCCTGGATGCGGAAGGTGCTCTCGGAATCCACCGCCATGAATACCCCGCACCCTACCATCCACGGGGTGGGTCGCGAGTGCCCGTGCCGGGTTGGCTGCCCTGCCTGCCTGCCTGGCCGTTCACCAGGAGTCAGGGTCCCCATCCTGAAGGGGGAGGGGACGTTCATTGGAAGCCGTTGGGGTATGGTTGCGGTCCGGGCCAACGCTTTGGGCCCACATGGAGCACGGCGTCATGCACGACAGGCGGCGTAGACACGGCCAGCCCGAGCGCAGGGGAACGCCAGGGGGCTGTCATACATGATGACGTTGGTGGACGAGCTCACGACCTGCGCGGGCCAGTCGGTCACGGCCCCATCCTCGACGGGTGCGTGCCTCATCCTCATCAGCACCACGACGCCGGCGGCCATTGGCAAGGCGTACCGGTTGGAGCCGGGCGAGCACGTCATCGGGCGTGGATCCGAAGCCGAGGTGCGCATCGATGATCACGGGGTGTCGCGCAAGCACGCGCGCATCCTGCGCAAGTCGGACGGTTCGTGCCTCGTCACGGACCTGGAGTCCACCAACGGCACGTTCCTCAACGGCCTGCCGGTGTCCACCGCGGAGCTGCAGGAGGGCGACCGGCTCCAGGTGGGCACGGTGACGGTGTTCCGCTTCTCCCGCCGCGAGGTGCTGGAGCAGCGCGAGGAGCAGCTGCGCCAGGCGCTGTCCGCCGCGCGCGTGGGCATCTGGGACTGGAACGCGAAGACGGGGCAGGTGACCTGGAGCGAGCACGTGGACCGGCTCCTGGGCCTGGCCGTGGGCAAGCTGTCCGGCCGCGCCATGGACCTGGAGGAGGTGGTGCACCCGGCGGACCTGCCCCGCTTGCGCGCGGGGCTGGCCACGGCGCTGCAGCAGCGCTCGCAGGTGGACGTGGAGTACCGCATCGAGCCCGCGGGCAGCGGCTACCGCTGGATTTCGTGCAAGGGCGACGTGCTGCTGGACGCGGCGGGGCAGCCCGCGCGGGTGACGGGCACGGTGATGGACATCACCGCGCGCAAGCAGGCGGAGCAGGAGCTGCACCGCCAGGCGCTCATCTTCGAGAGCATCTCCGACGGCGTCGTCATCACGGACCTGGCGGGCGGGGTCATCGATTGGAACACCAGCGCGGAGCGCATGTTCGGCAGAAGCCGCAAGGAGGCCATGGGGCAGACGCTCTTCAGCGTGCTGCACCCCGGTGAGCCGGACCGGCTGACGGGGGCCGTCCTCACCGCGCTGGAGGTGCACGGGCGCTGGAGCGGGGAGCTGGAGTTCAAGCGCGCGGACGGCATGGCGTGCGTCTGCGAGTCCGTGGTGGTGCCGCTGCGCGACGCGGAAGGGCGCGTCATCGCGAACATCATGGTGCACCGTGACCTGAGCGAGCGCCGTCAGCTCCAGGCGCGCCTGGTGGTGGCGGACCGGCTCGCCAGCGTGGGCACGCTGGGCGCGGGCGTGGCGCACGAAATCAACAACCCGCTGGCGTACATGCTGGTGAACCTGCACCTCATCCGCGAGGGGCTGGACAAGCTGGAGGCGCAAGGCGCGCCGTCCGAGCCGGTGGCCTCCATCCAGCAGCTGGTGCGCGAGACGACGGAGGGCGCGGAGCGCATCGCGACCATCGTGCGGGACCTGAAGGTGTTCGCGCGCGGCGAGCAGGAGTCGCGCCCCATGCCGGTGGACGTGCGCCGGTCCGTGGAGCTGGCGTGCAAGATGGCGGACAACGTCATCCGCCACCGCGCACGGCTGGTGACGGAGTTCGAACCCGTCCCCGCGGTGGAGGCGAGCGAGGCGCGGCTGTGCCAGGTGTTCCTGAACCTGCTGCTCAACGCGGCGCAGGCGATTCCAGAGGACCCGTCCTCCGTCACCGAGCATGAGATTCGCGCCATCATCCGCCAGGGCGAGCCGGGCAAGGTGGTGGTGGAGGTGCGCGACACCGGCGTGGGCATGACGCCGGAGGTGCTGGGGCGCATCTTCGATCCGTTCTTCACCACCAAGGCGGTGGGCGTGGGCACGGGGCTGGGGCTGTCCATCTGCCACGGCATCGTGGAGTCCATGGGCGGCTCCATCCACGCGGAGAGCACGCCGGGGCGGGGCAGCACCTTCCGCGTGGTGCTGCGCTCGGCGGCGCACGAAGTGGACCTCTACCCGCGCCTGTCCGCGACGGCGCCGGCGGGGGCGCGGGCGCGCATCCTGGTGGTGGATGACGAGCCCAACGTGACGGTGGCGTTGCAGCGCTCGCTGGCCTCCGAGCACGAGGTGTCCACCGCGAACAGCGCGCAGGCCGCGCTGCGGCTGGTGAACGAGGGCGGCCGCTTCGACCTCATCCTCTGCGACGTGATGATGCCGGGGATGACGGGCATGGACCTGTACTTCGAGCTGGGGCGCTCGGCGCCGGAGCAAGCGGGGCGGATGGTGTTCATGACGGGGGGCGCCTTCACGCCGCGCACGACGTCGTTCCTGCGGGACGTGCCCAACCTCAAGCTGAGCAAGCCGCTGGACCTGGCGCAGCTGCGCGAGCTGGTCGGCCGCTCGGCGGAGGCGTCTCGATGAGCGCCTCCTCCGGTCACCCCGCCGCTCCTCCGGAGGCCGCGGCGGGGCCGGAGGCTCCCGTGCCCGTGGCGCCAGCCGGGGTGGGGCTCGCGGGCGCGGCGGCCTCCGAAGGCCGGGAGTGGACGGCCCGGTCGCTGGGGATGGGCTTGCTCATCGGCGCGCTGCTGGCCGTCACCAACCTCTACATGGGGATGAAGACGGGCTGGTGGGACTCGGGCTCCATCACCGCCACGGTGCTGGGGTTCAGTGGCCTGGCGGCCTATGGGCGCAGGCGGGGCGTGCCGTACACGCCGCTGGAGAACAACCTCACGCAGACGGCCGCGTCGGCGGTGGGCGCGATGCCCGCGTCCGCGGGGCTCCTGGGCGCGCTGCCGGCGCTGGCCCTGCTGGGCACAAGCCTGCCGGGGTGGGGCATCGCGGCCTGGGGCCTTGTTCTCGGCGTGATGGGCGTGCTGGTCGCGGGGCTCCTGCGGCGGCGCCTGCTGGAGCAGGAAGCCCTGCCGTTTCCCACGGGCATCGCCACGGCGGAGCTCATCTCCACGCTGCACGCGGCCTCTCCTTCTGAGGCGCGGGACGCGCCCGCGGGCAGGGGCCGGACGCTGGTGGGCGCCGGCCTGGTGTCGATGGCGCTCACGTGGATGCGGGATTCGCGCGGGTGGCTGCCAGGGATGGTGGCGCTGCCGGGCCGCGTGGGCGGCGTCGGGCTGGATGCGCTGACGTGGGGCGTGGGGATGAGCCCCATGTTGCTGGCGGTGGGGATGATGACGGGCCCGCAGTTGGCGCTGAGCATGCTGTTGGGCGCGGGGCTGGCGTGGGGCGTGCTCGCGCCGGGGCTGTTGGGCACGGGCGTGGTGGCGGGCGCGGGGTATGAGCCGCTGTCCGCGTGGCTGACGTGGCCCGGCGTGGGATTGATGGTGGGCGCGGCCATCGTGTCGCTGGCGGCGCAGGCGCGGGACTTCCTGGGCGCGGCGAAGGACCTGCGCTCGGTGGGCGCGAGCCGGGGTGGGCTGCCCCGGTGGAGCCTGGGCGTGGCGGCGGTGGCGTGCGTGCTGGCGGTGGTGCTGGGCGGGATGCTGTTCGGGCTGGGCGTGCCGTCGATGCTGCTGGCGCTCGTGTTGCTGGTGCCGCTGGGCGCGGTGTGCGCGCGAGGCGCGGGCCAGACGGACGTCTCGCCCGTGAGCCAGATGGGGAATCTCACGCAGGTCGCCTTCGGCGCGGTGCGGCCCGGGGAGCTGGCGCCCAACGTGGCCGCGGGCTCGGTGGTGGCGGGCGCGTCGGCGCAGGTGGGCGTGAGCCTGTGGTCGTTGAAGGCGGGGCATCTGCTGGGGGCGTCGGCCTCGCGGCAGCTCGCCGCGCAGCTGGTGGGCGTGGCGGTGGGAGCGCTGGTGGCGGTGCCGGCCTACCTGCTGCTGGTGGACGCGTACGGGTTGGGGACGGCGGTGTTGCCGGTGCCGGCGGCGGCGCAGTTCCGGGCGGTGGCGGAGGTCTCCGTGCGAGGCCTGGCGGGCCTGCCCCCGCACGCGGGTGGGGGCGCGCTGATGGGCTGCGCGGTGGGCGCGCTGCTGACGCTGGCCGCGAAGGGCCGCGCGGCGCGGTGGCTGCCGTCGCCGGTGGCGATGGGCATCGGTTTCCTCACGCCCGCGTACTTCGCGGTGACGCTGTGCCTGGGCGCGGGGCTGGCGGCGCTCGCGCGCAGGTGGTCGCCCAAGGCCACGGACGCGCACGTGCCCTCGCTGGGCTCCGGTGCGCTGGTGGGCGAGTCGCTGATGGGGCTCCTCATCGCGGCGACGGCGGCGCTTTCTCGCTCGGCGTAGCGCCCGCTACGCCGCGGGCGTGAGGTCCCGCACGCGCTCCAGCGAGCGGCGGATGCGGTCCTCCATCAGGTTGGGCACGTGCGCCGCGCGGGCCAGCGCTTCACCGAGCGCGAGCATCGCCTCCGCGAAGTCGCCCCGGCGCCACGCGGCCAGGCCCATCATCTCCAGCACCTCCAGCGGCTCCTGCTCCACGGACGCCTGGGCGGAGCGCTCGCGCAGCGCGTGCCACTCCTCCGCCGTCGCGTCCCGGGCGGACAGCTCCACCATGGAGAAGAGCACCTCCTCCGAGGGGCTCAGCGTCACGCCGTGCCGGTTGTTCGCCATCGTCTGGCGCACCTGCTCCAGCAGGTCGCGCGCCCGGTCGGGCCGGCCCGTCCACGCCATGGCCCGCGCCTGGAGCAGCAGCGCCCACGGCCGGTGCGCCACCTCCGGGTGCCGGCGCTCCAGCACGATGGCCCGGGCGATGTGCGGCGCCGCCGCCTCCACGTCGCCCGCCTGGTAGTACAGCTCGCCCATGTTGTGCTCGGCGAAGTACTCCCAGCCCACCACGCCCAACTCGCGCCCCAGTTGCATGAAGCGCTCCTGGTCCTTCAAGGCGTGCGTCAGGTCGCGCCGGGCCACCCACAGGTTGCGGCGGTTGTTGATGGCCGAGCCCAGGTGGAAGCGATCGCCGCGCTCCGTGCACGCGCTGATGACCTCCTCCATCACGCGCTCCGCGCCGTCGATGTCGCCCAGGTTGGGGAGGATGACCGCCATCAGGAGCAGCGCCACCACCAGCGTCTCGTAGCCCGCGTCACCCAGGCCCCGCGCCCGCTCCGCGGCGGCCTCCAGCGGCATCAGCGCGTCCAGCCACTCGCCCTTGCGGAACTGCGCGCGGCCCAGCGCCAGGAGCAGCCGCGCCTGCACGTAGGGCGACGACACCGTCTCCGCCAGCTGCTGTGCCTCCTGGGCCCGCGCCTCGCTGCGCGCGTAGTCGTTCACCCAGTCGAGCGCCATCGCCTCGTCGAGCAGCAGCTCCACCTCCGCGCGCGAATCCCCCAGGCCCCGCGCCCGCTCGCGCGCGATGGCGAAGTCCGTGAGCGAGTCCTCGTAGCGGCCGATGCGGTAGCGCATCAGGCCCCGGCCCCGCAGCGCCGTGAGGCCGCGCAGCTCGTCCTCGGGCTCAATCAATTCCAGGGCGCGCGTGTACATGGCCTCCGCGTCGAGGAACGCGTGACGGCCGCGCGCGGACTCCGCCAGGTCGATGGTGAGCGCCGCCGCCTCGTCGCGCAGGCCCGCCGCCGCCGCGTGCAGCGCCAGCCGGGCCAGCCGCTGACGCTCCTGCGTGCCCGCCGGGCTCAGGTAGTGGCGGTACGCGGCGCGGTGGATGCGCACCTTCTCCTCCGCGGGCAGGCCCGCGACCACGGCCTCTCGCACCAGTTCGTTGCGGAAGCTCAGCCCCTCCAGCCGGTGCTCCACCAGGAGCCCTGAATCCAGGAGCCGCCGCGTCGCGTGTCCCACGTCCAGCGTGAACTGCGCCGCGGCCCCGTCGCGCTCCAGCTCGCGCACCACGCCGTCCGCCGCCGTGGCGGTGAAGGTCGCGCCCAGCAGCGCGCACAGCCGGGCATGCGCGGCGAGCGCCGGAGGCAGCGCGCCCAGCTCGCGGTCCGCCAGCCACTCCACCAGCCGCAGCTCCGGCACGCGGTCCAGCTCGTCCGTGACGAGGTACCAGTTGCCGCCCGGCGAGCGCTGCCGCACCAGGCCCTGGCGCTTGAGGCCGCGCACCAGCTCCACCAGGAACAGGGGCACGCGCTGCGCGCGCTCGACGATGCGCTCCACCGCCTGCGCGGGCACGTTCTCCACCGGCTTGAGCAGCGCGCGGCACAGGGCCTGCGCGTCGCCCGGGGACAGGCCGGACAGGGGCAGGTCCTGCTGGCGCGCGGCGCGGGTTCCCCACGCCGGGCGGCTCTGCTCGAAGCCCGGGCGCACCAGCACGCAGACCCACAGGGGCACGCGCGTCTCCGCGAGCGCCGCGTACTCCAGCGCGTCCAGCGCGGTCTCCTCCGCGAAGTGCGCGTCGTCCACGATGAGGCACAGGGGCCGTTCGCGGGCGGTGGCCGCCAGAAGCTCGCCCGTGGCGCGCATGGCCAGCGAGCGCAGGGCGCCCGGGGCCGCGGCCCAGCTGTGCAGCTCCGGCCCGCCCGGCGCGTGCCACCCGAGCGTCGCGGCCACGCCCGGCCACAGCTCCATGCCCAGCCGGGAGCCCAGCCGGTCGATGATGGCGGTGCGGCCGTCCTCCTGCGTGTCGGTGTCGTCGCGGTCGAAGCCGTGCAGCGCCACGCGCAACAGCGTGCGCAGCGTTCCTTCCGGGTCGCCCTGCACGGGCTCGCGCGAGCGCATGGCGTAGACGCGCGCGTGCGGCAGCGCGGCCCGCAGGCGCAGGCCCAGCGTGGAGGACAGGTGGCTCTTGCCGTGACCCCGGTCGCCGCGCACGGTGACGATGGTGGGCGCCGCCTCGGACACCGCGGACCGGGCGCTCTCCAACAACTGCTCCAGCTCCACGTCGCGGCCCACCAGCATCGCGCTGCCCAATTGCAGCACGGTGACGTCCGGCCGGGGCGCGGCGCCCGAGGGCGCGGGGCGCATCAGCCCGGAGCGTCCCGACACCGGCAGGCACGGCACCTCCGGCACGGCCTCCGCGGCGGCGGGGGAGAGCAGGGGGCCGCGCAGCTCCGCGAGGTGGGGGTAGCGGTCCTCGCGCGCGAAGATGGCGCCCAGGTAGCGGGGGGCGCCGTCGCGGCGGCGCTGCACGGTGACGTTGGCCACGTCCACGAGCGACACCGGGGCGAGCCCGCGCTCGGCCAGTCCTTCGGCGGCCCGCAGCGCGCGGCGCACGGGGTTCTCTCCCACGTCCGGGTCGAAGACGCCCGCGAAGTGCTCGCCGTCCGCGAAGGCCATGTGGCCTCCGTACGCGGCCAGGGCCTTCTGCATCGCCACGGGGTTGGCGCGCGAGGAGGTGAACAGCACCGCCACCGAGCGGCGCGTCTGGGCGGGGCGGACCTCGGGCAGCAGGGTGAGCCGGGGCGCGGGCTGCACGGCGGACTGGCCCGCGTGGTCCAGCGCCGCGCGCAGGGCCTGGGCCACGGCGGCGGCGTCGCGGGGACGGCGCGCGGGCTCCTTGGCCAGGCAGCGCAGCACGACCTCCTCCACGGGCGGCGCCACCGGGGCGTACTCCGACGGAGGCGGCGGCCGCAGCGACAGGTGCGCCTGGAGCACCTCCGTGAGCGGGCCGAAGAAGGGCGGCCGGCCGGCGATGAGCTCGTAGAGGATGACGCCCAGCGCGTACACGTCCGTGCGCGCGTCCAGGACCGCGTGGCCGGAGCACTGCTCGGGCGCCATGTACTCGGCGGTGCCGGCGAAGGAGGACGTGTCGCCGGGAGTGCCGTCGTCCGCGGGCGCGCCGGGGGCCGGACGCTGCACCAGGCCGAAGTCGAAGACGCGGGCGCGCTGGTGGGCGTCGTCCAGGAAGACGTGCTCGGGCTTGAGGTCGCAGTGCACCAGGCCGTGCGCGTGCACGACGGCCACCGCCTCCAGGAGCGCGTTGGCGCGGGGCCCGAACTCCTGCGGCGACATGGGCCCGGAAACCTGGGCCAGCAAATCCGCCAGCGTGGGCAGCGGCACGAACTCCATGGCCACGAAGCGCTGTCCGCCGGGCAGCGTGCCCACGGCGTGGAGCGCGGGCACGGTGGGCGGCCCGATGACACGCAGGGCCTCCGCCTCGCGGGCCAGCTGCGCCTCCGCGAGCGCGATGCCGGGGCGCGCCAGCTTCAGCGCGATGCGTTCACCCTCGGTGCCGTCGGCGGAGCGCGGGTGCGCGGCCAGCAGCACGCCGAAGCCACCGCGCGCGATGACCTTCTCGCAGCGATAGCCCGGGACGTCGGGCACGACGAGCGAGGCATCGGATGGCGGAACGATGGGAGGCGAGACGCCGGGCGGGCATGGCGCATGAGAGCCCTCCCAACGCCGCCCGCATGTGAGGCATCGCGGCACGAGCGTCACTCTATGCCAGCGCCGCCGTGATTTCCGAACCGCGTGGTCGGTCATTCAACGGACGCGTGAAGCATTCGTCAGAAGGCCTCCCAGGCTCAGGGGGCTTCCAGGCGTCATGCCCTGTGAACCACGCGACACAGGACATCCAGGGCAGCCAACGGCTCAGCGGGTCGACCGCGCACCGGCTGCGTCATTTCACACCGCGACGCGCAAGGATGTCAGGACTCCCTGTTAGCCCTGTTCACCGGGAGGAACAGGCATGAAAGGGATTCAGTCGCCCTGGCGTGAGTGGCTGTGCCTGGTGCTCATCGCGGGGCTGGTGGGCTGCGCGGGAGGACGCGCCGGTGCGTTGCCGGTGGGGCTGCACGGCTACGCGCGCTATCACAGCGCCTCGCCGGCACCGTTGCATGGGGACGCGGTATCCGCGGGAGCGGGCGGCACGGTGGGGGATGCGGCTCCGGTGCGTGTGCCTCCGGGGACGGTGCTCATCGGGAGCGCGGGGGAGCGGACACGGCAGGCGGTGGAGCTGGGCCTGCTGGAGGTGGACGGGTTCGAGAAGCTCCTGCTGCGCGCCGGGCTGGAGGAGCCGCCGGTCCGCCGCAATCCCTTCACGCCCGAGGACGCGGCGGAGGTGCTGAACCGGCTGATGGAGCAGCCGGTGACGTTGGGCACGTATCCGCCCCGGATGGTGGCGGGCTTCGTGCTGCGCGAGGTGCTGGAAGGCGGCGCGGTGTCGCGCGAGGAGTTGTCGCGCCGGGTGGAGCGGTTCGTCAGGGAGCAGGTGGCGGTGCTGCGGCCGGACGGGTACCTGGCGTGGGCGCTGGATGGGCAGACGCAGCAGAAGGTGGGGACCGTGCGGTGGGGGGACGGGACCTTCCGCGCGGGCAACTTCGAGCTGGGGCGCTTCTACAGTGGCAGGGGCGGCGTCTTCCGCCACGTCGATGCTCAGCTGCGTGCGGCGGATTGGCGTCCGCTCGCGGAGGTGTACGACGACGCGGATGTCCTCGGCCGCTCCCTGGATGGCGCGGAGGACGCGTTCGTGGAGCTGTACCACGGCATGGGGCAGCTCTTGTCCCATCCCACGGACAGCCTCGCGAGCCTGCGCCATCTGCCGCAAGGCGTGGCGGCGCTCATCGCGTCCTCGCCCGCGTACTGGGAGCGCTTCCGGTACATGACGGAGGGCGAGCAGATCCGCGAAGCAGCGAGGCTGACCACGAACGTCGTCATGCTGTGGGGCACGGTCTCGGCGACGACGCGCACGTTGACGCGCGCGGCGGCGGGAGCAGAGGCCACGGTGCCCGTGCTCGCGGTGTCCGCGGAGGGACTGCTCAGCGTCGAGCGCGTCGCGGTGCCCGTGGGCCGCGCGGCGGCGGTGTTGAGCGGAGGGCCCGGGGCGGCCATTGTCCTCCAGAAAGCGAACGTGGCGGCGGCTCCCGATGAGCCAGGGCAGTGGAGACCCGCGAAGGAGTCGATGTCCGATCGGGCCCGGCGCTACCAGGAGCAGATCTCCGGGCACTCGGCGGACGAGGCCTACTGGGTCGGAGACGTGAAGTTCGATGGCTTCCGGGACGGAGTGCTACGGGAGGCCAAGGGCCCCGGCTATGCGAACAAGTTCCTCGACGACTTGGAGCCGAAGCGGTGGTTTGAACGCACGGGAGCAGAAGCACTCGTCAATCAGGCGAGACGGCAACTCAAAGCCGTTCAAGGACTGGGGGTTCGCATCGAGTGGCATGTCGCTGAGGCCAAGGTCGCGAACGCAATCGAGATGCTCTTCAAGAACAAACGCGTTGAAGGGATCCGGATCGTGCACACTCAAGCACGTTAAGGAGGGAACGCTGTGACCGCCACGGACAGGCCCTGGACTCGTCTTGAGACGTACTACGCAGGGGCTTATTGGGGGACGCGTAGGGAAGCGCCTGAAGACTGCGGGCGGCGAACCGCGAGGCTCCTGGAGTTGTTGGCTCCGTGCGATCCGTTCCTTGCTCAGTGGTACAAGCCCACGCGGTCGCTCAAGGACGAGCGCAAGTTCCCGCTGTTGCCGCCGGACATGCCGACGCTCACCGAGATGTTTCGGCGAGGCGTCAACCGCGAGAAGGGGAAGCCGGTCATCGAGGAGCTGGGCTTCAGTGTCACCTTTGGTAACGGCGGAGGGGATTACGATAGATCGGCCCTTGGCATCCTTTGTGGGTGCTACTCCGAAGTCGTCCCCAATTGCTGCACGCTGAGCCTGCCCACGCTCGGGCGCAGTCCGAACGCGGAGCGCGTGATCTCCGCTCCCGTGCTCACGCATGCGGTGCGCAGCATGGCACTGGCCATGGACCCTGACTGGGCCGTTGCCATGTCTCACGCCTACAGGGACATGGACGACGACAACCGGGCAGGCCCCTGGGTCGGCTGGGTGACCTACTTCTCCAAGCAGCAAGGCACCGTGCCCCCACTGCCCGCGCCCGTGCGCATCGAACCCGTGGAGGACAAGGGCACGCTCATCGTCCTGACCCCTGAGCGCTTCACCGTGGCGAACCCGGAACACGTGGCGCTGGCAAATCGCGTGCGAGAGCTGCTCACCCGCGCCGGGCTCATCAAGCCCCGCTGAAAGAAGAACAGCGCGCTCCACCGGTCGGCGGAGCGCGCCCACCACGAATCACCGCCTACCGCTGCGGCACCTCAAGCGCGCGCAGCAGCGACCCGTCCTGTCCCAGCACCCGCGCGCGCAACAGCAGCGCGGCTCCCGGCTCCGCGGACGTCAGCGCCTGCGCCGCCTCCGCGACGCCGGACACCTTCTGGTCCCCCACCTGCGTCAGCACCATCCCGGGCGCCAGGCCCGCGCGCTCCGCAGGGCTGCCGGGCTCCACCGCCACCACCTGCGCGCCGCCGCTGCCGTCCTGCGCCTCCGACAGCCGCAGGCCCAGCCGCTTCGACAGGGGCGCGGGCGTCGAATCCCGGGGCGTCATCTCCTCCTCGCCCCGCTGCGTGGGCCGGGTGCCCAGCTTCACCGGCACCTCCATCGCCTTGCCCTCGCGCACCAGGCTCACCTTCACCTCGCTGCCCGGCTTGAGCAGCGCCACTGCGCGCGTCAGCGACCCGGCGGAGTCCACCGCGCGCTCGCCCACGTGCGTGATGATGTCCTCCTCTTGCAGGCCCGCCTTCGCACCGGGGCCTCCCGCGCTGACGCCGGCCACCACCGCGCCCTTCGCCGTCTCCACGCGCAGCGCGCGCGCCAGCTCCGGCGTGAGGTCCTGCACCGCCAGGCCCACCCAGCCCCGGCGCACCACGCCCGTCTCCTGGAGCTGCGGCAACAGCGCCTGGATGAGGTTCGCCGGCACCGCGAAGCCAATGCCCGTCGCGCCGCCGATGATGGCCGTGTTCATGCCCACCACCTCGCCCTTCATGTTGAAGAGCGGGCCGCCGGAGTTGCCCGGGTTGATGGCCGCGTCCGTCTGCAGGAAGTCGTCATACGGACCCGCGTGGATGTCGCGCGCCCGGGCGGACAGGATGCCCGCGCTCACGCTCGACGCGAGCCCGAACGGATTGCCAATGGCCATCACCGGGTCGCCCACGCGCAGCCCATCCGAGTCCCCCAGCTTCACGAACGGCAGGTTCCCGGACACGCCCTTCAACTGGATGAGCGCCACGTCCGTGAGCGCGTCGCGGCCCAGCACCTCCGCCTCGAACGAGCGCCCGTCCTCCAGCTTCACCCGGACGGTGTCCGCGCCCTCCACCACGTGGTTGTTCGTGAGCACCAGTCCGGACGGGTCGATGACGAAGCCCGACCCCAGCCCCTGCTTCGCGGGCGCGCCGCCGCCTCCAAAGGGACTCTGTCCGCCCTGCATGCCGAAGCGCTCGGCGAGGCCGGGGGGCAGGCCCTGCATCATCCCGCCCATCGCGGGGCGCGCGCGGGCCTGCACCTCCACGTTCACCACCGCGCCCTTCACCGTGTCCACGAGCGGCGCCAGCGACATGAGCGCGCCGGGCGACCCGGGCGTGGGCGAATAGACCGCCGGCTCCACCTTCGCGCCCGAGGGCGTGGTGGCCGTCTTCAACGACAGCGTGGGGCGGGCAGGGGGAGCCACGTCCGCGGCCGGCTTGCAGGCCCCCAGGGCGACCAGGGGCATCAGCGTGAGCGCGCGGGCAAGGTGGCGGCGGGACGGAAGCGTGCGAACCATCGTGCGTTCTCCTTGGGTGGCGGCCGGAAGAGGGCCTTCCGGACGGAAATGGAGAGAAAGAGTCGAACCGGATGCGGTGGGCACCCTGGGAAGGAGGCAGCGGTCCCGTTCCACCAGCGACACCGGGAGCCACCGGTGGCCCAGCTGCCTGAAGGGAGCTCTTGGAGGAAGCCCCGCATCCGGTCCGACGCCGGGACTCCATTGCAGTCCGTGGGCCAACCCCTCCAGAACCCCCCTTCAGAGGGGCGCCAGGCCCCGGAAGGCCCCGGGACGCGGGGCAAAGTGCCCCAGCCGGGGCATTTCGCCCAGGGGCGGCGTGCCCCACGCCCCATCGCCGTGGCCCCCGCCGGGCATGGCACGGCGGATGCTCTTGGAACGGAAGGTCCCCCTTCAAACCCTCCAGGAGTTCACGCCCATGGTGCACGAGCAGTCAGAAGGAGTCGCGCGCGGCGCGGCCTGGGAAGACCCTCAATCGGAGACCGCGAGGCCCCCGCGCATCCTGGTCGCGGATGATCAGACGGAGATGCGCACGCTCATCCGCAAGATGCTGGTGCGGCGCGGTTACGACGTCGTGGAGGCGTCGGACGGGCCGGACCTGGTGCGCGTGCTCGTGGAAGGGCTGAAGGAAGAGGAGTCGCGCGCGCCCGACCTCATCATCACGGACGTGCGCATGCCTGGCTTCACGGGCCTGGAGGTGCTCGCCCGGCTGCGGCGCGAGCAGTGGAACACGCCGGTCATCCTCATCACCGCCTTTGGCGACGTGCAGCTGCACCGCGAGGCCCTGCGCCTGGGGGCCGCCTGTGTGCTCAACAAGCCGTTCGACATGGACGAGCTGCGGGGCGCGGTGGAGGTGGCCCTCGCGGTGACGCGCGAGTGACGCCGCCCCGGGTGATGGCGCGCTAAGGTGTCGCGGCAATGTCTGTCGCAAGGAAGCCCATGCGCCGCCTCCCCTGGTCCCTGTCGTTGTCGCTCCTGTGCCTGGCATGCGCGCCCACGCAGCGCCAGACGCCAGACGCGGGCACTCCGGAGACAAAGCCCCAGCGGCTGGTGGCGAACATCGTCCGCGCCTACCCGCACGACCCCACGGCCTTCACGCAGGGGCTCCAGTTCCACCAGGGCCAGCTCTACGAGAGCACCGGGGAGAAGGGCGACCTGCGCCGCATCTCGCTGGAGCAGGCGGAGCCCCTGTGGAAGCAGCCCCTGCCGGACGTGTTCCCGGAGGGGCTCGCGAGCGACGGGCAGCGGCTGTACCAGCTCACCTGGCAGGACGAGACGCTCTTCGTGTGGAGCGGCGCGCCGCCCGCGCGGGAGAAGCAGGTGGAGTACGACGGTGAGGGCTGGGGCCTGTGCTACTGGCATGGCCAGTTGGTGCGCAGCGACGGCACGTCCACGCTGCGCTTCCACGACCCGAAGGACTTCCACGTGAAGTCCCAGGTGCAGGTGACGTTGCAGGGCACGCCGCAGGAGCTGCTCAACGAGCTGGAGTGCGCGGAGGACGGCGTCTACGCCAACGTCTGGCATTCCAACAACATCCTGAAGATTGATTACGCCACGGGCCGCGTGCTGGCGGTCATCGACGCGTCGGCGCTGGCGCGGGCGGTGAGCGGCCGGGTGCGCAGCTACGAAGCGGTGCTCAACGGCATCGCGCTGGAGCCCGGCACCGGCCGCCTGTTCCTCACCGGCAAGCTGTGGCCCGACCTCTTCGAGGTGACGCTGGTGGGGCCCGCCACCACCGCGCCGTAGCCCTTCGCTTCAGGCGGAGGGCGCCTCACCCTGTCTGGAAAAGCGCCGCCGTACGGTCCGGACCACCTCCGCGTCCCAGCGCGGTGACAGCAATTCCAGCGCGGTCCGCCGGAAGGGCAGGGCGCACGCCAGACACGCCAGCGTCGCGGCCAGTCCAATGAGCGTGTTCTGCCAGGAGCCCAGGTTCCACTGCCCGGACCATGACCACGGCTCCAGGCTCCACGGCCACAGGTAGTGGATGGGCCAGCCTGGCCCGCTGCCGGCGAGGTCGCACAGCAGATGACCGTGAAAGGCAACCACCGACAGCAGGGCCACGGCTGCCCGCTGGCGCGCCAGCGCCGTACACACCGCCATGGTGACGAGCGCTCCCACGTAGCCATGGAAAATCACGTGGTGATAACGCGAATAAAACTCTTCACCCGCCAGCAATGACAAACCATCCAAGTCCGGCGCGAGCCCCGCGCAGGTGACCAGGACGCGGTCACGCCGTTCGCGCAGGCCCTGCGAGAGGAGCCAGGACACCTCGGCGTGGACGATGGGATTCATGGATGTGCACTAGCGTACGGCAGGTCACGCTGGCCGTGAAGGTTCCCGGGGCAGTGCGTTGAGAAGGTGGGGGGCAATGACTCATCATGAATTCCATCTCCGCGCACCCGCGACTGGACATCGCCACGCTCTTTGAAGCGCACGCACGAAACACACCCGAGGCCGTGGCGCTGCGCTTCGACGGGGGTGTGCTCACCTATGACACGCTCAACCAGCGCGCGAACCGGCTGGCGCGGCGGCTCCAGGCGCTGGGGATAGGGCCCGACCAGCCCGTGGGCGTCCTTGCCGACCGCACACCGGAAACAGTGGTGGGATTGTTGGGCATCCTGAAGGCAGGAGGCGCCTATCTCCCCCTGGATCCGGGTCATCCCCCGGAGCGGCTCTCCGCGATGGTGGAGGACTCCGGGATGCGGGTCCTCGTCGGCCGGCGTGAGGCGGTCCAGGGGCTGCGCTTCCAGGGGCATGTCGTCGAGCCTCCTGCTCCGGATGAACAGGACGCCGTGAACGTGAAGGGCGGAGCGGGGCCGGACTCGCTGGCCTATGTGCTCTACACATCCGGCTCCACGGGCAGGCCCAAGGGTGTGTGCATCCCGCACCGGGGCGTGGCGCGGCTGGTGCTGGATGAAGGCTTCATGGGCTTCCGGCGCGAGGACCGCGTCCTCCAGGCCGCGTCATATGCCTTCGATGCCTCGACGTTGGAGGTCTGGGGCGCGCTGCTGAATGGCGCAGCGCTGTGTCTGGTTTCACGGGAGACGCTGCTGTCGCCTCCGCTCCTCGCGGAAAAGCTCCGGCGGGATGCCATCTCCGCCGCGGTGCTGAGCACGTCGCTGTTCCATCAACTGGCCGCCGCCATCCCGGACGCCTTCGGCGGGCTCCGCGTCCTGATGGTGGGCGGTGACGTGCTGGACCCCAAGTGGGTGGCGCGAGTCATGGCGCACGGAAAGCCCCAGCGGCTGCTCAACAGCTACGGCCCCACGGAGTGCACCACCTCCGCGACGGCGTATGAGCTCCTCACGCCTCCGGAGCCGGGCGTGTCCATTCCCATTGGCAGGCCGCTCGCGCGGCTCCAGCTGCATGTCCTGGATGACGCCGGGAAGCCGCTGCCCGGGGGCGAAGTGGGGGAGCTGTACCTGGGCGGAGAGGGGCTCGCGCGGGGCTACCTGGACCGGCCTGTCCTCACGGGCGAGCGGTTCCTGCCGGATCCGTTCAGCGGCGTGCCCGGAGCGCGGATGTACCGGACGGGTGACCGGGCGCGGTGGCTCCCGGACGGCAACCTGGAGTTCCTGGGGCGCGTGGATCATCAGGTGAAGATCCGCGGCGCGCGGGTCGAACTGGCGGAGATCGAGAGCGTCCTGCGCACCCACCCTCGGGTCGGAGACGCCGTGGTCCGCGTGCACGAGGTCTCCCCGGGGGACAAGCGGCTCGTCGCGTATGTCTCGCCGCGCGGGGTGGAGGACGCGGAGCTGCGCGCGTATCTGGGCTCGAAGCTGCCGGACTTCATGCTCCCGCATGCAGTGATGGCGCTGGACCACCTGCCGCTCAACGCCAGCGGCAAGGTGGATCCTTCGCAGCTTCCAGCGCCGCGCTTTGGCTCAGGGGAGGGGGAGACACCGCGCACGCTGCTGGAGCAGGAGATCGCGCGCGTCTGGTCAGAGGTCCTGGGGACGCGGCAGGCCGGGACGCAGGACCGCTTCATGGAGTCCGGCGGGGACTCGCTGCTGGCCATCCGTTTCATTGAACGGCTGGAGCAGGCGGTGTCGGTCCGCCTGTCCGTGCGGACGCTCTTCGACAGTCCGAACATCGCGGAGCTGGCGCGGTGGGTGGATGCGGCGCGGGGAACGGGTCGAAGCCTCGACGTGCCCCCCATCGTCCCGGTGGACCGGACGCGGCCCCTGCCCCTGTCTGATTCCCAGCGGCAGCTGTGGCTCCTGGAGCAGTTGGCGCCCCGGAGCGCCGTCTACAACGAGCCCTTCACGCTGTACCTGCCCGGGGACCTCCAGCCCGACGCGCTGGAGCGGGCGTTCCGTTCACTCATCGCCCGGCATGAAGTGCTGCGGACGACCTTCGGCGCCACGCCAGACGGTCCCTTCCAGCGCGTGCATCCGGACATGCCGTTCCACCTGCGGCGGGTGGACCTGCACGCCGTGCCCGCGGGCCTGCGGAGCGCGAAGGCGTTGCAGCTGGCCACGCAGGAGGCGCGTGAGCCCTTCGACCTGGAGCACGGGCCGCTGCTGCGTGCGACGTGGATGCGCCTGAGCCCGGCGGAGAGCCGCGTCGCATTGGTGATGCACCACCTCATCGTGGATGGCTTCACGATGGCGGCGTTCCTCCAGGAGTTGCACCGGTTCTCCCTGGCGGAGGCACCTTCACTGCCGCCACTGCGGCTCCAGTACGGCGACGCCGCTGTCTGGCAGCAGGGGACCCGCTACCAGGAGGCCATCGCACCGCACCTGGGTTGGTGGAAGCAGACGCTCGCGGGGGCTCCGCACCTGGAACTTCCCACGCAGCATCCCCGCCCCCAGGTCCCGAGCTTCCGCGGGGCCAAGCACGTCGTGCGAATCCCCAGGGACCTCCTGGAGTCCGTGAAGGCGCTGGGGCGCGGAGCGGACGCCTCGCTCTTCATGACGATGCTGTCCGTGTTCGGCGCGTTGCTGCACCGCTACTCGGGGGCGGAGGACCTCATCGTCGGCGGCGCCTTCTCCGGGCGCAGCCGCGAGGAGTCGCAGGCCATCTCCGGACACTTCGTGAACCTGCTGCCGCTGCGGCTGCGCTTCTCCGACGGGCTGACCGTCCGGGGGCTGCTGGAGCAGGTGCGCCGCGTCTCCATGGAGGCGCTCGACCATCAGGACGCGCCGCTCCTGCGCATCGTGGAGGCGGTGAACCCGGCGCGCATCCCCGGCGCCAACCCGCTGTTCCAGGTGTCGTGCACGCTGGAGCCGCGCATCGCGGTGCCGGCGTCGGACTGGCGGGTGGAGCCCCACGACGTCGACACGGGGACGTCGAAGCTCGACCTCTCCATCGAACTGGATGAGCGGCCCGACGGCATGTCCGTGCGGTGGGAGTACGCGCTGGACGTCTTCGAGCCCTGGATGATCCACCAGTTGGCCCAGCACTTCGTGACGCTGCTGCGCGAGGCCACGCGGGATCCGGAGCAGCGGGTCTCGGCGTTGCCGCTGCTCTCGGAGGCGGAGCAGACACAGGTGCTCGCCTGGGCTCACGGGCCCGTGCGGGACGTGCCCCATGCGGACTGTCTGCACCACCCGTTCGAAGCGCAGGTGGAGCGCACGCCGGACGCGCCGGCCCTCGTCTTCCAGGGGCGGACCCTGAGCTACCGGGCGCTGAACGCGGAGGCGAACCGGCTGGCCCACCACCTCATCTCCCAGGGCGTCCGGCCTGGGGACTTCGTGGGCGTCTGTGTCCAGCGCTCCTTCGAGCTGATCATCGCCCTGCTGGCGACGCTGAAGGCGGGAGCGGCCTACGTGCCGCTGGACCCCGCCTATCCCAGGGCCCGGCTGGAGTTCACGGCGCGGGACGCGGAGCTGAGGCTCATCCTCGCGCAGGAGAAGACGCTCGCGCTCATGGACGGTGCGGGCGTCCCGGTGGTCGCGCTGGAACAGGTGCGCGGCGGTCCGGAGGACACGCCACGGGTCCACGTCACCGGGGATGACGTCGCGTATGTCATCTATACCTCCGGTTCGACGGGCCAACCCAAGGGCGTGTGCATCGGCCACGGGAGCGCGGTGCACCTGACGGAGACCGTGGTCTGGGACTTCGGCTTCGCGCCGGGACAGCGCGTGGCGCAGTGCTCGCGGTACGGCTTCGACTTCTCCGTCGCGGAGATCTTCCCGACGCTCTCCTCTGGCGCCACGCTGTACCTCATGGCCCAGGAGGACGTGGCCGCCGGTGAGGAGCTGGCGGACTTCCTGGAGAAACAGCGCATCCACACCGCGATGTGCACGCCGTCCGCGCTGGCCTCCATGGCATGGAGAGCGCTGCCGGATCTGAAGACGCTCGTGCTTGGCGGCGAGGAGCTCCCCGCGCGGCTCGTGGACACGTGGGCTCCAGAGCGCCGGTTCATCCAGGTCTATGGCCCCACCGAAGCCACGGTCTTCACGACGACCGTGGAGTGCGTGGCGGGCGAAGGCCCGTATTCCATCGGGACACCTCTCTCCGGCTACGAGGTCTACCTGCTGGATGAGGCCCTGACGCCCGTCCCCGTGGGCGTGCGCGGCGGGCTCTACATCGGAGGCAAGGGGCTGGCGCACGGCTACCTGCACCGCCCCGAGCTCGACGCGGAGCGGTTCATCCCGCATCCGTTCAGCGCGGAGCCGGGAGCACGCCTCTACAAGAGCGGAGACCTCGCCAGCCATCGCCCGGACGGCGGCATCGACTTCCACGGGCGCTCCGACCGCCAGCTCAAGCTGCGTGGCTTCCGAATCGAACTGGGTGAGATTGAAGCCGCGCTGCGCAAGCACCCCGATGTCCGGGACGCCGTGGTCGAACCCCGGCTGCTCGCGGGAGAGCGGCACCTGGTGGGCTACGTCATCCCCCGGGATGCCGCCGTGACGCCCGCGCTCAAGGAGGCGCTGGGCGCAACACTTCCTCCGCACATGGTTCCCCGGGAGTGGGTGCTGCTGGACGCGTTCCCGATGGGCCCCACGGGGAAGCTCGACCGTCACGCGCTGCCGTTGCCTTCCGTCAAAGCCCCGGCTGCTCCCGCATCCACGGAGCGCGAGAAGGCCCTGGAGCGCATCTGGTGCCGCATTCTCGGCGTGGAACGCGTCGGCAGGCAGGAGGGGTTCTTCGACGCGGGCGGGAACTCGCTGCTGCTCACGCGGGTCCAGTCCGCGCTGGCCTCGGAGCTGGGCATCCGCGTGAGCATGGCCACGCTGTTCCAGTTCCCGACCCTCGAATCCCTCGCGCGGCACCTGGACGCGGGCGCCACGGCGCAGCCGGTGACGCTGGAGCCCGCGCGAAGCCCGGTGCGATCCTCGGAGCCCATCGCCATCATCGGCACGGCGGGGCGGTTCCCGGGGGCTCCCAGCGTCGAAGCACTCTGGACGCTGCTGGTGGAGGGCCGTGAGGGCTTGTCCCGCTTCAGCCGGGAGACGCTGCTCGCCGCGGGCGAGGATCCCCAGCTCCTGGAGGACCCCTCCTACGTCCGCGCCTCCGGCCTGCTGGAGGACGTGGAGTCCTTCGACGCCGCCTTCTTCGGCTACAGCCCCCTGGACGCGCGGCTGATGGATCCGCAGCTCCGCGTGTTCCTGGAGTGCGCCTGGGAGGCGCTCGAAGCGGCGGGCTACGACCCGAAGCGGCTGCCCGGCAAGGCGGGCCTGTTCGCGGGCTCGGGCGTGCCGCGCTACTGGTTGGAGCAGGTGATGCCGCGCTTCCGTTCGCTGTCCGTGGCCTCGGAGGCGTACCGGTCCATCCTGGGCAATCCGTGGCAGTTCCTCGCCACGGCGACGGCGCATCAACTGGACCTGCGTGGGCCCGCGCTCACGGTGCAGACCGCCTGCTCCACGTCACTGGTGGCGGTGCACCTGGCCTGTCAGAGCCTGAGGGCGGGGGAGTCCGACGTGGCCCTCGCGGGAGGCATCTCCCTCTTCGCGTCCGGTCCTGCTGGCTACCTCCATGAGGCGGGCGGCATCACCTCTCCGGATGGACACTGCCGTCCGTTCGACGCGAAGGGGCAGGGGACGGTGCCCTCCAGTGGCGTGGGTATCGTGGTGCTCAAGCGCCTGGAAGATGCACTGCGGGATGGAGACTCCATCCATGCCGTCATCCGGGGCTCGGCTATCAACAACGACGGAAGCGCCAAGGTCGGCTTCACCGCCCCGAGCGTGGAGGGCCAACGCGACGTCATCACGCGAGCACACGCCGACGCGGGGGTGACTCCTCACGACATCACCTACGTCGAGGCCCACGGCACGGCGACGCCGCTGGGCGACCCGCTGGAGGTCCAGGCGCTGCGGCTCGCCTTCGGCGCGCGTGAGGCGTCGGAGCCCGAGGTGATCCTGGGGGCGCTCAAGAGCAACGTGGGGCACCTGGACTCGGCGGCGGGGGTGGCGGGGTTGATCAAGACGACGCTGGCCCTGGAGCACCGCTTCCTCCCGGGCACCGTCCACTTCGAGCAGCCCCATCCGGAGACGGGGCTGGAGCGTTCCCCGTTCGTCGTGAGCCGTGAAGGGCGGCCGTGGTCCCTGCCCGAGGGCTTCCCACGCGTCGCGGGAGTCAGCGCGTTTGGCATTGGTGGAACGAACGCGCACGTCGTCCTCGAAGAGGCGCGCCCCGAGCCCGCTGCCGCCGTGAGCCTGGCGGCGCAGGTGCTGGTGCTCTCGGCGCGGAGCGGGGAGGCATTGAGCGCGGCCTCGCGGCGGCTCGCGGATCATCTGGAGCGGCACCCCGGGCAGTCCCTGGCGGACGTCGCGTACACGTTGCAGGAGGGACGGACGGCGTTCGGCTACCGGCGCGCCATCGCGTGCGAGACCCCCGCGGAGGCCATCGCGAAGCTCCGGCGGGACGAGCCCGTGCAACCCGCTTCGTCTCCGCCTCCGGAGGTGTGCTTCCTGTTCCCTGGGACGGGCACGCAGGAGGCGGGCATGGGCGCGGCGTGGTACCGGCGCGCTCCGGCGTATCGCGAAGCCTTCGATGCCTGCGCCGCGCTCTTCGGCCCGGAGATGGAGCGCGAGCTCCGCGCCGCGCTGCTTACCGACGAGCGAGGCGCACAGGTGGAGGAGGCGCTGCGGATGCCCTCACTGGGCATGGCCGCCATCTTCACGACGGAGTACGCGCTGTCGCGGCTGCTGGGCGCGTGGGGGCTCCACCCGACGAGCCTCCTGGGCCACAGCCTGGGCGAATACACCGCCGCGTGCCTCGCGGGCGTCCTGTCGCTGGAGCAGGCCGTGGCGCTGGTCTCGCTGCGCGGCCGTCTCTGCGACGCACTGCCACCCTCCGGCATGCTGGCCGTGCCGCTGTCGGAGGGCGTGCTCACGCAGGAGCTGCCCCCCGCGCTTTCGCTGGCCGCGGTCAACGGACCCGGGCAGTGCGTGGTGTCCGGAGCGCTGGAGGCGTTGGAGGACTTCGCGGCGCGCCTGCGGGAGCGCGGCGTGAAGACGAAGCGGCTGCCGAACGCGAGCGGGTTCCACTCCGCGCTCGTGGAGCCCGCGATGCAGCCGCTCACGGACCTGGCCAGGTCGATGCGCCCGAAGTCCCCGGCGATTCCCCTCATCTCCAACGTCACGGGCGCCTGGCTGACCGCGGACGATGCGCACGACCGCACGTACTGGGCCCGTCACCTGCGGCACACGGTCCGGTTCTCCCAGGGGCTGGAGCTGCTGCTGGAGGACCGTGAGCGCGTCTTCGTGGAGGTGGGGCCGGGACGGACGCTCTCCACGTTGACGCTGCTGAATCCCGGGGCAGGCAGGGAGCGGCTCGTGCTGAACACGCTCGGCCGGAGTGATGAACAGGCCCTGCTCCACGCCGTGGGGCAGCTCTGGGCGGCGGGCCTCCCCGTGGACTGGAGCGCGGTGCGCGGAAGCGGGCCGCGCAGGCGCGTCGTGCTGCCGACGTATCCCTTCGAGCGCAAGCGGTACTCCCTTGCGGAGAAGGCACCCCGGCTGCCGCGGCCTGAAGTCACGCCCGCGTCCCGGCCGCTCAGCCGTGAAGAGGTCCGTGCCTCCATGGAAGCCCTCTGGAAGGAGCTGCTCGGCGTGGACACGCTGACGCCGGACAGCCACTTCTTCGAGCTGGGCGGCACGTCGCTCCTGGTCGTGCAGCTCAACCGCGAGCTCAAGACGCGACTGTCGGTGAGCCTGTCGCTCCACGCGGTGCTGGAGCACCCGACGCTGGGCGCGTGGGTGCGCGCGGTCCAGGAGGAGCTGGAGCGGACGGGCAGGCCGCTCCTCAATGAGGCCCCATTGCGGATGGAGCTCCAGGCGGGACGGCGCGGACAGACACCGCTCTTCCTGGTGCAGCCCATCGGAGGCACCGTCTACACGTACCTGCCGCTGGCGAAGCGGCTGGGCGCGGACATCCCGGTCCACGCGTTCCGGGCGTCGGGACTGGAGCCCGGCGAGGTGCTCTACCGCGACGTACCGGAGATGGCGCGCACGTATGTGGATGAGCTGCTGGCCTTCCAGCCCCAGGGCCCCTTCTGGCTGGGGGGCCACTCCTCGGGCGGCGTCATCGCGTACGAAATGGCGGCCGAGCTGCTGAGGCGGGGCCACGCCGTGGCGGGCGTCATCCAGATCGACACGGTGACGGTGGACGACTCGCGCAGGCTGAACGTCCGGAGCGTGGGAGACGTGCTCCGGCTCATCGACGCGTTCCAGGAAATCTCTCCGCGCGCGGCGGAAGGGCTGCGGACGGCGATGGAGCTCGACACGCGACTGCGCGACGTGGTGCTCGCGACCAATGAGGCCATCGCCGCATACGCGCCGGGGCGTCACGCGGTGCCGCTCGTGCACCTGCGGGCCACGGAGCGGGACACGGTGCTGGATTCACACGCGGCGGCCTGGTGGACGGCGCTCACGACCGCGTCCTTCCAGATTCACGACGTGCAAGGCAACCACTTCTCCGTCATGGAGGAGCCCTATGTGGTGGAGGTGGCGCGGCTCATCCAAGCGCAGCTGGCCTCGGGAAGGGAAGGGGAACACGATGAGCGCGACGCAGGATGAATGGAAGGCGGAGCTCTCCCTGCGCTTCACCGCGTTCGTGGAGGCCTACGAGCGCAAGAGCCTGGAGGCCCTGTCCGGGTTGTTCTGGCACGACGACGACATCGTGGTCGTGGGCACGCACTCGAACCTCCACTTCATCGGCTGGGCACAGGTGGAGCACTCCTTCCGCACCCAGTTCGGGAGCCTGCGCGACATCCGCGTGACGCCGCGCTCGGAGCCGCTCTGGCACGGCGGCGCGCCGCCCTCCACGATGGCCTGCCTCACGGTGCCCACGATGGACATCGCCCTCGTCGCTGGCGGCAAGCCCGTCACCTTCGAAGGCATTCGCGTGGCCTGCGCCTTCGAACGCCGGGGCACGGAGTGGCGGATGGTCCAGATGCACTGGTCGCTCCCGCGCACGGAGGTGCTGGTGGACCACGCGTACCGCTGATCACCCCGGAGGCAACGGCGAGCGTCGAGGCGTGCCCAGCAGCTCCAGCGTGCGCAGCGCCACGTCCGCCAGCGTGGACGAGCACGGCATGCAGCCTCCCCCGCAGCAGGGCGCCCAGTCGCCCTCCGGGTCCCGCAGCAGCGGATACACGCAGCTCCGCAGGGACTGCGGCAGTCCCGCGTCGTCGCAAGCCTCACGCAGCGCTGCCTGCACGGTGGCATCCTTCACGTCCATCGCTTCCACTTCCTAACCGACACCTGGGAGGAAGGCAGCCCATGCGCACGGCATTGTTCATCCACTCCATCCTCGCGATGCTCCTGTGCGCGTGCGCCGGTCTTACTCCAGGCCCGCCCGCGGGCGACCCCACGCTGCGCCTGATGGACACCTTGCGTGCGCACGCACGGACGCACGCTCCCGTGTGCTCTCCCGCCGTGGCGCTGCTCCAGCCCGGAGGCGGCATCGACCTGGAGCGCCTCCGCGCCGCGGGTCACCCGGTCATCGTCTGGACCGTGAACGACGTGCCCACGATGCAGGCCCTGCTCCGGCGCGGCGTGGACGGCATCATCAGCGACCGGCCGGACCTCCTGATGCAGGCGGTGCGCGACTTCGACGCCAACGGTGACGGCACGCCTGGAGACCTGCTGGACGCGGACGGCCTCATCGACCCGAAGCGCTTCGATGCGCAGGGCCACCGGGGCGCGCGGAACCTGCGGCCGGAGAACACGCTGCCCGCCTTCGAGGCCGCGCTCGACCACCGGATGACCACGCTGGAACTGGACACCGTCCTCACCGCCGACGGCGTCCCCGTGCTCTCCCACGACCCGGACCTGTCCCCCACGAAGTGCCGCCACACGGATGGAAGCCCGCTGCGCGCTCCCGTCCCCATCGCGGCCCTCACCGTCGAAGAGCTCCAGGCCACCTTCGTCTGCGACCAGCTCCTCCAGGACCGCCCGGACCAGACGAACGACCGGGCCCGCTCCCCGGAGGCCGTCGCGTTCGCCGCGCGCGCCGGGCTCCCGGACCCGTACACCGTCCCCACCCTGCGCCAGGTGTTCGCCTTCGCGGCGGACCAGGCGGACGCCACCCATGAAGCCCGCGACCCGCTCCGCGCTCGGAACGCCCGCCGCGTCCGCTTCAATGTGGAACTCAAACGGGCCTCCGCGAAGACAGACGTCGCGCCAACCCATGGCGACGCGGTGGCCCGGGTCATCCAAGAAGCAGGGCTCGCACGGAGGGTGGACGTGCAGTCCTTCGACCTGCGCGCCGTGCGCTCCATGCAGGACCGCCACCCGGAGCTGCGCGCCGTGCTCCTCCTGGAGAGGGCGGCCGAGTAGCCAGACGGTCCATTTCCCGCTTGGGAAATCAAGGATTTAGTCAGGCGACGAAATCATCTTGCGCAAAATCGTTAGGGGCCTTACTAGACGCCGGTCTTGATCCCTTCCCGTCCAAAAACCACCACGCCGATGAAGCTCGTGCCCCGGTACGAGCGGCTGAAGCAGCTGGCCCAGCGCTTCCCCGCCTTGGACCCCAGCGCCATCGAGACGTGTCTGACGATGCTGCGTCTGTCCAATGAGCTGACCGAGGCCTACGAAGCGCACTTCGCGCGGCATGGCGTGTCCCACGGGCGCTTCGTCGTGCTGGTGCAGCTGTTCGCGGCGGAGGACGCGGGGGAGACGCTGCGTCCCGCGGACCTCGCGGAGCTGGCGAGCTGCAGCCGCGCGACCATCACCGGCCTGCTGGACACGCTGGAGAAGGACGGCTTCATCTCCCGCGTGGATCACCCCGAGGACCGGCGCATGTACTCCGTGCACCTCACCTCGAAGGGCCGCGAGTTCATCCTGGGCATGATGCCCGACCACTACCGCCGCATCGCCGCGCTCATGGCTCCCTTGAGCCTGGATGAGCGGGACACCCTCCGCGCCCTGCTCGCCAAGGTGTCCTCCGGCATCCCCGCCCTGCGGGACCCCTGAGCAGCCCCTTCCCACACCCCATTCTTCAACGCTGTACCGAGCAACAACCATGACGACCCGTACCGCTCCTTCCCTGGAAGCCGCTCCCGCCACCGAAGCCCCCGCCGTCGCGAAGCCCGCGAAGCGCTCGCGCGCCAAGCAGGTGCTGCCCATCCTCGTGGGCGTGGCGGTGCTGGGCGGTGGCGCGCGCTTCCTCCTTACCCACGGCCACGAGTCCACCGACGACGCCCAGGTGGAGGGCCGCATCGCCAACGTGTCGCCGCGCGTGGCCGGGCAGGTGGCCCGCGTGCTGGTGCAGGACAACCAGACGGTGAAGGCCGGTGACGTGGTGGTGGAGCTGGACCACGCGGACCTGGACGCGCGCCTGGAGGTCGCTCGCGCGGACGTGATGAGCGCGGAGGCCCAGCTGTCCAACGCCCAGGCCCAGCTCACCCTCACGGAGGCCAACGCGGGCGCCAACCTGCGCCAGGCCCGCGCCGGCGTCACCCAGGCCTCCAGCGGCATCAGCTCCTCCAAGGCCGCGTTGGATCAGGCCCGCGCGGACGTGACCGCGTCCGAGGCCCGCTTCAAGCTGGCGGAGACGGACCTGGGCCGCATCAAGCAGCTGCGCGAGCAGGGCGCGGTGGCCCAGGCGGACCTGGACGCCCGTCAGGCTTCGTATGATCAGGCCAAGGCCGCCCTGGACCAGTCCCGCGCGCGGCTGACCTCCACCGAGGCCGGCATCCAGAGCTCCTCCGGTGGCCTGGAGGCCGCGCAGGGCAAGCTGTCCGCCGCGGAGACGGCGCCCGTGCAGGTGCAGGCCGCGCAGGCCGCGCTGAAGCTCGCGGAGGCGCGCCTCAAGCAGACCCGCGCCGCGCTGACGCTCTCGGAGCTGGCCGTGTCCTACGCGCAGGTGCGCGCCCCGGTGGACGGCGTGGTCAGCCGCCGCACCGTGGAGGTGGGGCAGATGGTGGGCCCGGAGCGCCCGCTGATGGCCATCGTCCCGCAGAACGACATCTGGGTCGTGGCCAACTTCAAGGAGGACCAGGTCGGTGAGATGCGCCCGGGCCAGCCGGTGGACGTGGAGGTGGACGCCTTCGGCAGCCACTCGTTCAAGGGCCACGTGGACAGCCTCGCGGGCGCCAGCGGCGCGCGCTTCGCCCTGCTGCCGCCGGACAACGCGTCCGGCAACTTCGTGAAGGTCGTGCAGCGCATCCCCGTGCTCATCCGCTTCGACGGCGACCGCAAGGACCTGCCCATCAAGCCGGGCATGAGCGTCTACGTCACCGTGGACACCCGCGCGAAGCCGGAGCCCCAGCAGTCGGCGGCGGCGGATACGCGGAAGGCGGAGTAACCCCCCGTGGACGCGCGTCGAGACGTCATCCAAGGTTCCAAGGCGGGCATCACCATCGCGGCCATGGCCGCGGCGCTGATGTCCGTGCTGGACATCTCCATCGTCAACGTGGCCCTGAGCGACATCCGCGCGAGCTTCGGCACGCCGTTGGATCAGATCGCCTGGGTGTCGACCGGCTACATGATGGCCAACGTGGTGGTCATCCCGATGACGGGCTGGCTCCAGCGCCGCTTCGGCTACCGGAGATACTTCACCTTCTCCATCCTCCTCTTCACGGTGGCCAGCGTGCTGTGCGGCCTGTCGTGGAACCTGCCCTCGCTGGTGGCCTTCCGCATCCTCCAGGGCATGGGCGGCGGCGCCATCATCCCCACGTCCCAGGCCATCCTCTTCGCCCGCTACCCGCGCGAGGAGCACGGCATGGCGGGCGCGCTCTTCGGCCTGGGCGCCGTGACGGGCCCGCTGCTGGGGCCCACCGTGGGCGGGCTCCTCATCGAAGCGGCGAGCTGGCACTGGATCTTCCTCATCAACGTGCCGGTGGGCCTCTTCGCCGCGTACATGGCGTGGCGCTCCATCGAGCAGCCCCACTTCGAGCCGTCCACGGAGAAGGTGGACCGCAACGGCATCGCGCTGCTCGCCGTGGGCATGGCGTGCCTCCAGTACGTGCTGGAGGAGGGGCACCGCGAGGACTGGTTCGACAGCCGGCTCATCACCCTGCTGGCGGTCATCGCGGGCATCGCGCTCATCACCTTCGTCGTCCACGAGCTGGAGACCCCCAGCCCCGTGGTGGACCTGCGCGTGTTCGCCAACCGCTCCTACTCCGCGGCCACGGGGGTGAACTTCCTGGTGGGCACGGCGCTGTTCTCCGGCTCGTTCCTCTTCAGCCTCTTCTGCGGCTCGGTGATGCGCTACGAGGCGCTGGACATCGGGCTCATCTTCCTCAAGGGCAGCGCCATCCAGGTGCTGCTGATGCCGCTCATCGGCAAGTTCGGCGGCAAGGTGGACGGCCGGTTCCTCATCGGCTTCGGCGTGCTGGGCGTGAGCCTGTCCTTGTGGACCAACGGCCACCTGACCACGCGCGTGGATGAAATGACCCTCATCACGCCGGTGTTCATCCGCGCCTGCTCGCTGGGCTTCATCTTCGTGCCGCTGTCGGTGATGGCGCTCAGCAACCTGCGCCCGGAGCAGCGAGGCAACGCGGCGGGCCTCTTCAACCTCACCCGCGAATTGGGCGGCTCCATTGGCACCGCGTGGATGAGCAGCGCGCTCAGCCGCTCCACCCAGGCCAACTTCACCGCCATCACCTCGCACGTGGACGTCTACGGGCAGGTGGCCCAGGAGCAGGTCGCCTCCATGACGGGCGCCATGGCCTCCCGGGGCGTGCTCAACCCCACGGGCGCGGCCTACGGCCTCTTGAGTCAGCGCATCAGCGCGCAGGCGCTGGTGCGGGCCTTCAACGCCAACTTCCTCATCCTCGCCGCGCTGTTCGTCTGCGCCCTCATCCTGGTGGCCATGCTCCAGAAGGCGGACCCCAACGTGAAGGTGGAAGGCGCGCACTAGCCGCCGCTGCCGCTGGAAACGACAAAGCGCGGGTCCCCGGTGTGCTGGGGGCCCGCGCTTCTTCGTTCCGGGCGCTACGGGAAGACGGCTACCGGCGCCACTTCTGCGCGGCGGTGCCGTTGCACTCCCAGAGCTGGAGCGGGGTGCCGCTGGCGGAGTTGCCGCCCGTCACGTCCACGCACTTGTTGGCCTGGGGGTTCACCAGGTCACCGGCGCCGGAGAGGATGAACTGCTGTGCGGGGTTGCCGTTGCAGCTCACCAACTGGATGGCCGTGCCGTTGGCGCTGGAGCCCCAGGCCACGTCCATGCACTTGCCGAACGCGCGCACCGTGCCGTCCGACATGAAGGTCCACTTCTGCGCGTTGGTGCCGTTGCAGTCCCACAGCTGCAGGCGGGTGCCGTCGTTGGTGTTGGAGTTGGGCACGTCGATGCACTTGTTCGCCAGGCCGATGATGGGGCCGCCCGTGCCGCCACCGCCCGTGGTGGTGAGCGACAGGCCGTAGGCGCTCAGGATGGGGAGGAGCGGCTGGAAGACGGTGTTGCCGCCGGAGGTGCAGTTGCCACCCGCGCCGGACGTCACGCCCTGCGCCTGGTTGCCGGACAGCCACGAGCCGCCGGAGTCACCGCCCTCCGCGCACGCGCTGGACGCCGTGAGGCCGTACACCGGGCCCGCAGAGTAGTTCACCGTGACGTTCTTCCCCGTGATGACGCCGCAGCGCCAGCCCGTGGTGGAGCCCGAGCGACACACGGACGCGTTGACGCCCGCCTCCTGCGAGCCCTGCACCAGCACGTTGCCGCCCGCGTAGTTGTTCACCCACGGCTGCGACCCCCACGAGCCGTTGGTGCGCACCCAGGCGTAGTCGTTGCCGGGCCAGTTGGCGGCCACCACCGTGCCCTGCGCCACGCCGTTGAAGCCGCTGGTGCCCGTGCCCGGCCCGCCGCAGTGGCCCGCCGTCACGAAGCCGCCCGCCACCGGGAAGCCGATGGAGCAGCGCGAGCCGCCCGGGTAGTACGCGTCACCGCCGCGCAGGTCGTACACCGGCTGGAACTCCTCGCGCGACGGCACCGTGCGCACCGCGGGGTGCTTCACGCCCGCCTTCGCGACGAAGTCCGTGCCGCCCGTCAGCGCGGAGTCCTGCGCCAGCACCACCACGCTGTTCGTCATCACGTCCACGTACCAGGCATGCACGGCGCGGCCCGCCATCCGGCTGTCGCGGTCCAGCCGGGCCTTCACCGCCTCCAGCTCCGCCTGCGTGTACTTCACCTTCTGGGGCACCGCCCCCGCGCGGCGCACCGCGTCCGCGTCCGCGTCCGTCGTCACGCCCACCACCAGCGCGCTGCCGTCCGCGTTCATCCACGCGCCGCCAAAGCGCGCGCCCAGCTCCGCGCGCAGGGTCCCCTCCACGCGCACCGCCGCCGCCTCCGACGCCAGCCGCTGCTTCGCGCCGTCCGCCGTCAGGCCCAGGTCCCGCTGCATCGCGGAGAGCAGGTCGGGCGACACGTCGTGCGCCAGCGCCGCTTCCGCCTGTGAAGGCGCCGCCATCGCCATCGAGGGAATCACGCTCAACGTGGCGCCAGCGAACAGCGCCGTCGCGGTGGAGAACAGCCCGGAGGTCCGCTTCATCGGGTCCTGCCTTTCATGCTTCGGGGAGCCCGAAGCGAAACCCGACTGAGCCGCGAAGGTCAATCAATTCAAGGATTGCTTAAAATCTCCGACATTTTTGCGTGGCCGAAGAAAGTCAGAGGAAACAAGAAGGCCCGGTGCGTCATGAGACGCACCGGGCCTGGGGACTTGCTTCGGTGTCGAGCGGAAGTTAGCGCTTCGCGCGCGGGGCCAGCGCGCGGGCGGGGGCCCGGCGGCGGCGCAGCGCGACAGCGCCCAGCATCAGCAGGGCACCGGCGAAGGGCAGGGTGCCGGACGTGCCGGACGCGCTGCAGCCCCCCGCCATGGCGTCGGACGAGTCCGGCAGGCCATTGGGGTTGTTGGACACGGGCGTGGGGGTGGGCGTCTGGCCGCCCACGCTGGGGAGCTGGGTGGTGGGCAGCTGCGGCGCCGGGGTCTCCGTCGCCGGGGTCTCCGTCACCGGCGTGGGGTCTTCCTGCGGGATGGTCGTGTCATCCGGCACGGGCGTGGGCACGGGCGTCTCCTCCACCGGCGCGGGCGCGGGCGGCATCACGTCCTCGAGCGTCGTCGCCATGGTGAAGCCGTCGTGGAAGATGGTCCCTTCGGGCTTGATGGCGTTGTCGCGGTACAGGCCCATCTTCAGGTAGTTGAGCTCCTTGCCGAACTGGTTGGCGCCGTAGGTCTTCGGCAGCACGTGCTCGCCGTTGTGCCACAGCTCCACGAAGCCGACCTTCTTGTCGGAAGACCACTTCACGTGCAGCACGAAGTCGTGCCAGTTGCCCTTGTCGATGGAGGTCTGCCACAGCACGGGTGTGGTGTTACCGCCCACGCGCAGGTTGATCTTGTCCCCGCGCACGAAGAACTCCAGCGGCGGCGAGCCACAGCAGCTCTCCTGGTGCCACTGGGTGATGACCTGCCACGAGTCATGCACCGGGTAGTTCGAGGGAAAGAGCGTGCTCCACTTGTAGTAGTACTCCTTCCCCTGCGTCTCGTGGGTCAGGTAGAGCAACTCGTTGCGGTTGCCGCTGGCGTTGATGGGATTGTCGCCCTGCTTCACAGTGGCCTTGAGGGCGTACCTGCCGTCACGCACCACGTCGGTCACGACCTGCAAGCGGCTGTTGGCAACGGCCTGTTGGCGCGTCCACTGGGACGTGTTGCCGGTCTCGAAGTCGCCCTTCCAGAGAACGCCAGCGAAAGACAGGGCCGGCATCAGGGAGGCCGCGGCAACGAGCTGAAGGAGTCGCTTCAAACAGGGGTCCTTTCGGTCCGGGTTGGGCCACGAGGACACGCGGCGGGAAAAAAGCCTTCCCGCCCCCTCCCGCCTGCCAACCCCCTGCCGCACGCGCGCCTGGCGGGCCGCCTGGTGGGGCATGAAGCGGACAAGGCCCTGCCGCCCGTCACTTCCCCAGGCATGCCGAAGCGCGTGATTCCGGGTGGATGCGGGCGCTCAAACCATCCGGCGAGAGCAGCCGTGCAGCCGAGCCCCCGGGCGTCATCCCCCCAACAACCTGACGGCCCGGCGCCCTGTCTCCCTGTCGCATCGGACGTGGGAAGTGGGGCCTTTTTTCAAGATCGGCGGAGCAGCCCGTCTATTGGTGCGTGTGTCACCCCAAACATCCGATGCGCCTGTTCTCCCACCGCCTTGCTGCCCACCGCGTCATGGAACGCCTGGAGGCAGGGGACGGAGCCAGGTCGGCGTTCGTCGGAGGTTGGTGTAGAACGGCCCGGAGGGGCGGCAGGGGGGAGACGCCCGAGGGGACCGCATGGTGAAGCCGGCGAAGATGAGTCTCTGGGCGCTGGCACTGGCCATCCCCCTCCTGGCAGGCGGCGTCGCGGCCCTGAAGCCCCGGGCGCAGCAGCCACAGCCCCTGCCTGACACCTTCTGGACGGATCGCCGGGCGGCGGCCCGCATCGAGTCCCGCCTCACGCATCCGGAAGCGGACCGCTACCGCTCGCGCGCCCCCGCGGGTGGCTGCCCGGTGCCCGCCGAGCCCATGCCCCTGGGGCCGCTCGCCCGTATGGAGGCCCAGCAGGACTGGGGCGGCATCGCGGCGGCCTATGCCCTGGAGGGCGAGTGGAACCAGGCGGCCTCGTTCCTGGAGCGCCTGCCGGCCTCGCCCGAGCGCGACAGCGACCTGGCCGCGGTGGCGCTCGCCCGCGGCGACCATGAGCGTGCGCTGCGCCTGCTGGACGCGGCGCTCACCGCGAAGCCGAACCTGACCCAGGCCCTGTGGAACCGCGCGCTGGTGTTCCGGGAGATGGGGCTGACGCTGCGCGCGTCGGAGCTGTTCGAAGAGGTGGCGAAGCGCAACGAGCAGGGCTGGGGACGTGAAGCCCACGCCCAGGCGCTGTCCTTGCGCGAGTCCACGTTGGAGCGCCAGCGCCAGTGGACGGCCGCGCGCGAAGCCACCCTGGCCCTGGTGGAGGATCCGAAGGCGCCCCTGCCCATGGACGCGGCCCGGCAGCTCCCGGGCGCGGTGCGCGGCGTCTTCTATGAGGCCGTGCGCGCCGCGGCGTCGAAGGAGCGCGCGCTGGCGCTGCTGCCCCTGGCGAAGGAGCTGGACCGGGTGCAGGGCGGCAGCGTGCTCACGGACTACGTGCAGCGCGTGGCGAAGCGCGACTTCTCCCGCCGGGCGGACCTGGCGCGCCAGTACGCGGAGACGCTGCGCGCGGGCCACGCCGTCCCGGAGGCGCTGCTGAACCGGGCGCGCGTGTCCGGCGACGAGGACATCTACCTGGGCGCGCTCCTGCGCAGCCGCAACGGCTCGCTGACGGGCCTGCAGGACATGGTCGCGCGCGTGGGCCGCATGGGCGACCCCTGGTTCACGTACATCGCGGAGCGGGACCAGGCGCGCCAGGAGGTCGTGGAAGGGGCGTGGTGGAAGGCCGAGCAGCGGCTCTTCAACGCGCTCCAGCGCTGCCGTGAGACGACGCTGTCGGTGCGCTGCCTGGACCTGGAGCGCCGGCTGACCATCTTCTACACGGACCAGCAGCGCCTCACGGAGGCGGAACAGCACGCGCGCGTGCTGTGGGCGGGCGCCCGGCAGCTGCGCGAGTGGGAGACGGAGTTCAACGTCCTGGAGATCCTCAGCCACGTGGCGCGCTCCCGCAACGACCTGGGCAGCGCGCGCGCGTACCTGGAGGAGTGGGCCGCGCGAGGCACCACCCGCAGTTGCTCCTGGCCCCACGTGCAGCTGGCGCACCTGTACTACCTGGACCTGCGGCCGGACGCCGCGCGGCGCGAGCTGGAGGCGGCGGAGGCGTGCTCGGACAACTCCATGGAGCTGGTGTTCGGCGCGACGGTCGCGGAGCTGTCCCGCTTCGGCTCCGGGCCCCGCGACGCGGAGTGGCTGAAGACGGTCACCACGCGGGCCCTGGAGGGCGCCACCGTCCCGGAGAGCGACCGCATCTACACGCACTATCTGGAGGGCCGCTTCCTCCTGGACCAGGATCGGGCCCGGGGCGAGGCGCTCCTGAAGAAGGCCATCGCGGACGCGGAGGCCCTGCCCCGCGGCGACGTGCTGGGGCGTGAGACCTGGGCGCTCAGCTATTCGTCGCTCGCGGCGGACGCGGGCCGCGCCGGGGAGTTCCCCAAGGTGGTGGCGCTGATGGCCGCGCAGCTGGGCACGCCCGTGCCTTCGCGGTGCGCGCTGGCGGCCAGCATCCACGCCGAGCGCACCACCCTGGTGGCGCTGGGGCCCAAGGGCGAGGTGAAGGGCTCCTACGACGGCTCTCGCCGGGAGTCCTTCGCCCGGGTGGATTCGTCCCGGCTGGTGCCGGACGCCCTGCGCCAGACGCTCGCCGGCTGCGAGCACGTGGACGTGTTCGCGTGGACGCCGCTCTTCGGCCGCACGGACCTGCTGCCGCCGGAGATGGCCTGGAGCTTCCGCCTGGGCCGCACGCAGGGGCCCGCTCCCGCGCCCACGTCCACCGCCGCGCGCCGCCTGGTGGTGGCGGGCGTGGAGGCGCCGTCGCTCCTGCAGTTGCCCCGGCTGCCCTCGTGGACGCCGGAGGCGGAGCCCGGCGCCGCGCCGCCGGACGTGCTGTCCGGCGCGGACGCCACGCCCTCGCGCGTGCTGGCGCGGATGGCGGACGCCACGGAGATTGAAATCCACGCGCACGGCATCACCGACCCCAGCATCTCCGGCGCGTCGCTGGTGGTGCTGTCACCGGAGGTGAACGGCCGCTACGCGCTCACGGCGGACGTGGTGCGCGAGCAGCGGCTCACCGGCGCGCCCACCGTGTTCCTGGCCGCGTGCAGCGCGGGCCGCACGTCGTCCCTCCAGAGCACGGAGCCCTTCAGCCTGCCCGCGGCCTTCATCGACTCCGGGGCCCGCGCGGTGCTGGCCTCCACGGTGGACATCCCGGACGCCGCGGGCCGCTTCTTCGACGGGGTTCGCCGGAGCATCCACGCCGGCAAGCCCGCGGCCGTCGCGCTGCGCGATGAGCGCCAGGCGTGGCTCGCGCGCGACTCCCGCGCCGTGTGGACGCGCTCCGTGTTGCTGGTGGAGCGGGCGGACTGAACAGGTCAGAAGGGAGCGTCCAGGTGCGTGTTGCCTCCCGGAACGAGGAAGTGGTGGAAGGTGACGCTGGCGCTCACGTCCAGCGCCTTCACCCAGTGCCACCAGCCCACCGGCAGGAACACCATGTCCCCGGGCTCCAGCACCGCCTCCAGCACCGTGGCCTCGGCGAACAGCGGGTGAGCGGCCAGGTCCGGCTTCGCCGCGTCCACGTGGCTGAAGGTGCCCCGGTGCGGGTACACGCGGTGGCGCTCGAAGGACGGCACCAGCCGCACGTGCTTGCGGCCCATCACCTGGCCCAACAGGATGTTCATGTTGTCGTGGTGCAGCGGGGTGACGGTGCCCGCGGGCCCCAGCAGCAGCGTCAGTTGATCCGCCCGCAGCGACGGGTCGATGAGCCCCGCGGGGGCCCGCAGGTCCTCGCGCAGCGGCGCCAGCCCCTCGCGCCCCCAGTTCTCGTTGCGCGGCACCATGTAGAAGTCGTTCGTCTCTCCGGCCGTCTCCACGCGGGTGAGGAACTCGGAGAAGGGCATCCGCGCCCGGTGCCGGTCCTGCTCGGCCGCGTGCTCCGGGTTGGCGTCGCGCCCCACCATCACCTCCACCTCCACCGCGCCGAAGCGCTCGCGGAAGTACGCCAGCGACCAGCGCTTCATCGCGGGCCAGTCCGCCATCAGGCCGCGCAGCACCACCGGCCGGTGGCCCAGGTAGTAGCGGCGGAAGAACTCCTCCGGGGACACCCCCTCGCGCACCTCCAGCTCCCGGCCCCCGTCCCGGGCGCGCAGCTCGCTGTAGACGTCCATCAGCGACTCCAGCCAGCCGAAGTGCCGGGCCACCTGGAGCGCCGCCTTGAAGTACGGGTGCTGCCCCACCGCGGCGATCTCCTCCCGCGCCAGCGCCGGGTCCACCCCCGCCTGCACCAGCGTCTGCTGTACGTCCTCCGCCGACACTCCCAATGCCAGGTTCTCCGCCAGCCACTGCCGCCACGCGGGGTGCAGTGGAGACTTGTCCTCGTTCATTCGGAACTCCTTGAAATCCTTGAAGGAGTGGCCCTGGGGGGCCCTCCTGCCGGTGAGGCAAGGCGTGGTATGGACCACGCCCAACAGTCTTTTTCTACCCATCCCCGGTTTTCGCCGGACTTCCTCAGCACCAGGAGAAGCGACCCATGATCCCCGGAGACACGTCCTCCGCCGTCAATGCCTTCGAGCCGGACCGCAGCGCCCCGCACGTGAAGAATTCGTACGTCAACTGCTCGGAGCGTGGCCCCAAGCAGCGCCGCCCCCTGCCGCCGCCGTCGGTTCCGCCCCTGCTGGCGGGGCCGGAAGGGGCCCGCTGAGGCACCTGCCGGGCAGGCTTGTCTGCCCTTCCGGGCATTTTTCTCTCAAGAAACGAACCGCTCGGCGTCTTTAGTCAGGAAAGCCCACCAGTCACTTCGGGGCCTTGTGTCATGGCCAATCTCTTCAACCGGGAAAAGCGCCACTTCGAGGCGTTCATCCAGCGACACCGGCCCAGCCTGCTGGCGGTGGCGCGGCGGTTGTGCGCTCGCGGCGCCCTGGACCCGGAGGACCTGGTCCAGGAAGCCTTCGAGCGGGCGCTGCCGGAGTTTGGCCACCTGAAGGACCGGACGGAAGCGGCGTGCGCGGCGTGGCTGTGCACGACGATGACGAACCGGTTCCTGGACCACTGCCGCCGGCATCGCACGGAGAGCCGGGGGCTGCCGCACCTGGCGCTGGTGCAGGATTTGCCGGTGACGGGGGATGGCGACCAGGAGAACTGGGAGCTGGTGGGCAACGACGCGTTCCAGGCGGCCATCGAGCAGCTCAAGCCGCATCTGCGGGACGCGTACAAGCTTCACGCGGAAGGCCGTCGCTACCAGGCCATCGCTGAACATTTCAACGTTCCCGTGGGAACCGTGGGCAGCTGGCTGACGCTGGCGCGCCGGGACCTGAGGGAACTGCTCCTTCCGAGCGTCGCCGTGGCTCGGGAGCGGGGGGTCCAGTCATGAACGCGCATTGCACCCGGTTGCACCTCTTCATGGACGGCGAGCTGTCCGAGTCCGACGCCGAAGGCTTCCGGAACCACCTGCCGCGCTGTACCGCCTGCGAGGGTGGCCTCCGGGACCTGCTCCAGTTGGAGCTGCTGGCGGCGCGCGCCCTGGGCACGGGCGTGGCGGAGGCGCCGGCGGAGAAGCCCGCGGGCAACGTGGTGTCGCTGGGCGCGTGGGTGCGCAAGAACGCGCGCGTGGTGGCGCCGCTGGCCATGGCCGCCAGCCTCTGCGCCGTCTTCGTGCCGCGCATGATGCCCGCCCAGGACGTGCCGGCGATCGTCTTCCTGGAGAACCAGACCACCCGCGAGCTGGAGGCCCGCCTGTCGGATCCGCGCGCGGACCAGTGGCGCCGCTACAGCCCCATGCGCGGTGGCGCGGACGGCATGGAGGCCGGGAATGGCACCCTGCCGCTGCGTCCGCTGGCGGAGATGGAGGAGCGCAAGGACTTCCGCGGCATCGTCGCGGCCTACGTGCTGCACGGCCAGTGGCAGCAGGCGCAGGCGGTGCTGGCGCGCGAGCCCGCGTCGCTGGCGCGCGACAGCGACCTGGCGGTGGTGGCGCTGCAGGACGGCCGCTACCAGGACGCGCTGGCGCTGTTGGACCCGGTGGTGCGCGCGGATCCGCGCAACCCGCAGGCGCTGTGGAACCGCGGCCTCGCGCTGCGCGCCCTGCACCAGGAGGCCCGCGCCGCGCGTGACTTCGACCAGGTCGCCGCGCTGGGCGAGCCGGGCTGGAGCGACGAAGCGCGCAAGCTGGCGGAAGAGCTGCGCGCCGCCGCCCGCTGAAGCACCCTGGAGTTCCCCCCGCGCGTCACGAGCGTCCACCACCGGCGCTTTCGCGCGGGGTGGGGGACTCGTTCCCCGGGATGACGTGACAGGCTGCTGGGGTTGTCGGAACACTCCAGGATCCGCCCATGCCCGAGTCCTCATCCCGAGCTTCCACCGGCTACGCCTCCATCCGCCGTGACTTCCGGTGGGAGCGGCCGGCGCACTTCAACTTCGCCACGGACGTCATCGACCGGCACGCGGCCGAGCGGCCCCAGGCCCCCGCGCTCCAGTGGTCCGACGAGTCCGGACGCTCCCAGCGCTTCAGCTTCCAGGACCTGAAGGAGCGCTCGCTGCACGCGGCGCGCTTCCTCACCGGGCTGGGCCTGAAGCGCGGCGACCGGGTCTTCATCCTGATGCCGCGCGTGCCGGAGTGGTGGTTCCTGGTGCTGGGCTGCATCCGCGCGGGCATCGTCTTCATGCCCGGCACGCCCATGCTCACCGCCAAGGACATCCGCTACCGGCTGGAGGCCGCTGGCGCGAAGGCCGTCCTCACCGACGCAAGCTGCCTGGACCGCTTCGAGGGCGTCATGGGCCAGGCCCCCGGCGTGACGACGTGGGTGTCCACCGGTGACGCGCCTGCTCCGTGGACGCGCTATGCGCCGGAGCCCCTGGCGGAATCCCAGGCGACGGCGTTCCCGCCCACGCGCTCGGATGATCCGCTGCTCATCTACTTCACGTCCGGCACCACCGGCATGCCGAAGATGGTGCTGCACACCCAGTCCAGCTACGGCCAGGGGCACCTCATCACCGGCCGCTACTGGTTGGATTTGAAGCCGGAGGACCGGCACCTCACGCTCAGCGACACCGGCTGGGCGAAGTGCGCGTGGGGCAAGCTCTTCGGCCCGTGGAGCGTGGGCGCGTGCAACGTCGTCTTCGACTTCCGCGGCCGGTTCGACCCCATGGCCTTCCTGAAGGTGCTGGAGCGGGAGAAGGTCACCACCTTCTGCGCGCCGCCCACCGCGTGGCGTGCGCTGGTGCTCCAGGATTTGAAGGCGGTGGACCTGTCCGCGCTGCGCCACTCCCTGAGCGCGGGCGAGCCGCTCAACCCGGAGGTCATCCAGACATGGAAGGAGGCCACCGGGCTGCACATCCGCGAGGGCTACGGCCAGACGGAGACGGTGGTCATCGTGGGCATCTTCCCCGGGATGGAGCCGCGCGTGGGCTCCATGGGCAAGCCGTCCCCGGGCTTCAACGTGGCCGTCATCGACGAGCACGGCGACGAGGTCGCGGACGGGCAGGAGGGCGACATCGCCGTGCGCGTGAAGCCGGAGCGGCCGGTGGGCCTGTTCGCGGGCTACCTCAACGACGACGCGGCCAACGCCGCCAGCAGCCGGGGAGACTGGTACGTCACCGGCGACCGCGCGGTGCGCGACGCGGACGGCTACCTGTGGTTCGTGGGGCGCTCGGATGACGTCATCAAGACGTCCGGCTACCGCGTGGGCCCCTTCGAGGTGGAGTCCGCGCTGATTGAACACCCGGCGGTGGCCGAGTCCGCCGTCATCGGCGTGCCGGACGACAAGATTGGCCAGCGCATCAAGGCGTACGTGCTGCTCACGCCGGGCCACACGCCGTCACCCCAGCTCGCGCAGGAGCTGCAGGACTTCGTGAAGAAGACCACGGCGCCCTACAAGTACCCGCGCGAGATTGAGTTCGTCACGGAGCTGCCCAAGACGGTGAGCGGGAAGATCCGCCGCGCCGAGCTGCGCGCCACCCAGAAGCAGTAGGCGGCGCGCAGGGCAGGGGACGGACTACTTCAGCCAGTCCGAGTGCACGAAGCCGGCGTCGGGCTTGTCCCGGCGCTGGTAGGTGTGCGCGCCGAACGCGTCGCGCTGGGCCTGGGTGAGGTTCTGTGGCAGCTCCGGGCTGCGGTAGCTGTCCAGGTACGCCAGGCTGCTGCTGAACACCGGCACGGGGATGCCCGCCTTCGTCGCGACGCCCACGAGCTTGCGCCACGCCGGGGCCATCTTGTCCAGCACGGGCGCGAAGGCCTCCGACACCATCAGGTTGGGCAGCGTGGGCTGCTGCTGGAAGGACTCGCGCAGCGGGGTGAGCAGCTTCGCGCGGATGATGCAGCCGCCCCGCCAGATGCGCGCCATCTCCGCCAGCGACACGCCCCACTTGTACTCGTCCGACGCCGCCTGGATGAGCCGCATGCCCTGCGCGTACGTCACCACGCGCGCCGCGTAGAGCGCGTCATGCGCCCACTGCGCCAGCTCCTTCTTCTCCTCCGAGGACAGGGAGACGTCGGGGCCGTGGAGCTTCTGGCTCGCGGCCACGCGCTCGTCCTTGCGCGAGGACAGGTTGCGCGCGTCCAGCGCGGACGCGATGGAGGGCACCGGCACGCCCAGGTCCAGCGCCACCTGCACCGTCCACTTGCCCGTGCCCTTCTGGCCGGCCTTGTCCAGCACCATGTCCACCAGCGGCTTGCCCGTCTCCGGGTCGCGCTTGCGCAGCACCTTGATGGTGGTCTCCAGGAGGAACGACTCGGCGATGCCCTCGTTCCACTTGCTGAACAGGTCCGCCAGCGTCGCGGTGTCCAGGCCCAGGCCGCGGCGGAGCACGTCGTACGTCTCCGCGAGCAGTTGCATGTCCGCGTACTCGATGCCGTTGTGCACCATCTTCACGAAGTGGCCCGCGCCCTCCGGGCCCACGTGGGTGACGCACAGGCCCTCTTCACTGCGCGCGGCGATGGCCTCCAGCACCGGCTGCACCAGCGCGTACGCGTCCTTGGGACCGCCGGGCATGATGGACGGGCCGTGGCGCGCGCCCTCCTCGCCGCCGGACACGCCGATGCCCAGGAAGTGGAAGCCCTTCTCCTTGCACAGGGCCTCACGGCGGCGCGTGTCCAGGTACCAGGAGTTGCCCGCGTCCATGATGACGTCGCCGGGCGACAGGAGCGGGAACAGCCGCTCCATCATCTCGTCCACGGGGGCGCCCGCGGTGATCATCAGGAGGATGCGGCGCGGGCGCTCCAGGCCGGCGACGAACTTCTCCAGCTCCGGGAAGCCCTGCAGCGCCTGCTTCGGGTTCTCCTTCTGGACCTGCTGGAGCTTCTCCGGGTGGCGGTCCCACACGGCGACGCGGAAGCCGTGGTCCGCGATGTTGAGGGCGAGGCTCGCGCCCATCACGCCCATGCCCGCCACGCCGAACTGCGCCGGCTTCGTCTGTTCGCTCATTGTTCCCTCCAGAGAGGCCGCCTCACCCGTGGGCGGCGGGATCCAACATCCACTGCGTGTTCGTCACGTGCGACGCGGGCAGGGACATATCGCCCGCGAGGATGCGCCGCATGGCGTCCCGCTTGCCCTCGCCGGCCACCAGCCCCAGCACCGCCCCCGCGCCCTGAAGCACGGGAAAGGTCAGCGTCATCCGCCACGGCGGCGGCTTGGCGCTCTGCTCCACCGCCAGCACCCGCCGCGTGCGCTCCTGGAGCGCCGGGTGGCCGGGCATCAGGCTCGCGGTGTGGCCGTCCTCGCCCACGCCGATGAGCACCACGTCCAGCTTCGCGGGCAATGTCTTCTCGTAGTCGCGCGCGGCGGCGTCGCGGTCCGTGCGCTCGCCCTGCATGCGGAACACCTGCGCGTCCGGCAGCTTCAGTGGCGAAAGCAGCGACTGCTTCACCAGCAGGTAGTTGCTGTCCTCGTGGTCGGGCGGCACGAAGCGCTCGTCCACGAAGTACACGTCCACGCGCTCCCAGGGGAGCTTGTGGTCCGCGAGCAGCCGGTACGCGGGCTTGGGCGTGTTGCCGCCCGACAGGGCCAGGCTCACGCGGTCCTTCGTCGCGAGCGCCTGGGTCAGCTCGCGCGCCATCCAGTCCGCGGCCTCGCGGGCGAGCCGGTCGGAGGGAACGATGAGGGGCTGGCTCATAGCGTGGACCACCGCCGGCCGTTCTTCGCGGGCAGCGCGTCCGCGGCGTCGGGGCCCTTGCTGCCCTTGGCGTAGGTGTGGACCGTGCCGCCTTCGTCCGTCTCCAGCGCCTTCAGGATGGGCGTGATGTAGCTCCATGCCTGCTCCACGCTGTCCTGGCGCGCGAAGAGGGTGGCGTTGCCGCGCATGCAGTCCAGGAGCAGCCGCTCGTACGCCTCCGGCACGGGCTTCTTGAAGCTCTCCGCGTAGTCCATGTCCATGGTGACGCCGCCGATGTTGACGTCCTCGCCGGGGATCTTGGACTCGAAGGACAGCGCGATGCCTTCGTGCGGCTGGATGCGCAGCGTGAGCACGTTGGGCTGCAGCCGCTGGCAGGTGGCGCCGCCGCCGCTGAACAGGCCGATGGGCACCGACTTGAAGTGGATGGACACCTCCGTCAGGCGCTTCTTCAGGTTCTTGCCCGCGCGCAGGTAGAAGGGCACGCCCTGCCAGCGCCACGAGTCGATGTTCATCTTCATCGCCACGTAGGTCGGCGTGCGCGAGCCCTTCTTCACGCCCTTCTCGTCCTGGTAGCCCTCGTACTGGCCCACCACCACGTGCTGGGGCACCTCGCCGCCTTCCACGGGGCGCAGCGCGCGGAAGACCTTGTTCTTCTCATCGCGGATGTCCTCCGCGGCGAAGGACACCGGGGGCTCCATGGCGCACAGGGCCAGCACCTGGAGCAGGTGGTTCTGCACCATGTCCCGGATGACGCCCGTCTCGTCGTAGAAGCCGCCGCGGCCCTCCACGCCAATGGCCTCCGCCGCGGTGATTTCCACGTGGTCGATGTGCTGGCGGTTCCAGAGCGGCTCGAAGATGGCGTTGGCGAAGCGGAACACCAGGATGTTCTGCACCGTCTCCTTGCCCAGGTAGTGGTCGATGCGGAAGATCTGCTTTTCGTCCAGCGCCGAGCCCAGCGTCTTGTTGAGGGCCCTGGCGCTCTCCAGGTCGTGGCCGAAGGGCTTCTCGATGATGAGCCGGCTCCAGGGCTTCTCTCCCGGCTGCTCCTCGCGCTTGATCAACCCCGCGCCGGAGAGGCTCTGGATGATCTGCGGGAACGTGGAGGCCGGGGTGGCCATGTAATAGAGCTTGTTGCCGTCCGTCTTGTGGCGCTTGGAGATGTCCTGGAGCTTCTGGCCCAGGCGCTTGAAGGCCTCCGCGTCGTCGTAGCCGCCGGAGGCGGTCTCGATGGTCTCCGTGAAGCGCTTCACCGCGGCTTCATCCAGGGGCTGCGTGCGGGCGAACTTCTTCAGGCCCTCCTTCACGTGCTCGCGGAAGGGGCCGTCCTCCAGCTTGGAGCGGCTGTAGGCGACGATGGCGAAGTTCTCGGGGAGCAGGCCGGCGCGGGCGAGCTCGAAGAGGGCGGGGAATAGTTTGCGTTCGGCCAGGTCGCCCGTGGCACCGAAGAGGACCAGGGTGCAGGGGTCCGGGCGCCCCGCGCTGAACACCGGTTCGCCCTCTCGGGGATGGGTTTCGATGTGCACTCCCTGCGCGTCCATGCGGTTCTCCCTCCGGGTTCGCCGGGCACCTTAAGGCGCTAATCTGGCGGCCCTGCAAGCGCATTGCAGGAGAATGACGCGGGCCTGACGTCTTGCCTGCCCCGGCGCTCGGGCGCTCCGCTGGCCGCGCTCGGGCTCCTCCGGTGAGCGCACGGGCGGCCGGGCGTGAGGGGGCGGTGGGAACATGGTACTCCTGGCGGCGAACCTGACGCCCCTGGCGTCGCGCTGAACGGAGTCCTCCCCTCTCGCATGCGCTACGTCGTCTCGCTGTGGTTCTTCGCGCTGTTCCTGGTCACCGCGCCCCTCCTCTTCACGTTGGGCGCGGTGTTGTTCGTGGTGGCGTACCCGCTGGACCCGAACCGCCAGTGGCTGCACGTGCTGGTGTGCCGCTGGTGCTACGGGCTGTGGCTGCACGCGTCCCCCGGCTGGCGCGTGCGGGTGGAGGGACGGGAGCTGTTGCCCAAGGGGCCGTGCGTCTACGTCGTCAATCACCAGTCGTTCGCGGACATCCTGGCGGTGATGGGGCTGTTCACGCCGTACAAGTTCGTGGCGAAGGCGTCGCTGTTCCGCACGCCGCTGGTGGGCTGGATGATGACGCTGCTGGGCTACGTGCCCATCGTGCGCGGCAGCTCCACGTCCATGGAGCAGCTCCTGGGGCCCTGCCGCCGGTGGCTTCGCAAGGGCATCCCGGTGCTCATCTTCCCGGAGGGCACCTATTCGGCCGGGGAGCTGTTGCCCTTCAAGCGCGGCGCGTTCCAGCTGGCGCTGGAGGAGCACGTGCCGGTGGTGCCGGTGCTGGTGCGCGGCACGCGGGAACTGGTGGATGGGGATGGGCCGTGGATGAGCCCTCGCGCCACCGTCACGGTGCAGGTGATGCCGGCCTTGCCGCCGGAGACGTTCGGGCCGGACTCGGCGGCCCTGGCCACGCGCGTGCGCGAGCAGTACGTGGAGGCGCTCGCGCGGGTGGGCTGAAGCGCCGCCCTCAGGCGTGCTCGGAGCCGGGCAGCTCTTCGTCCAGCAGTGACGGCTCCGCGTGCGGCGCGGCCTCCACGGCGTTCGTCGCGGGCAGCGCGGGCGCGGCCTCGGTGACGGCGCGGGCCAGGTCGTGGGGGGCGCGGAGCAGCGCCTCCAGCGCGGCGGCGCTCGCGGGGACGCCGCGCTGCTCCACCTGGAGCCAGCCGCCCTTGATGCTCACGCGGCGGTGGCCCTTCAGGCCCAGCAGGCGCTGACGCACGCCCGGCTCCAGGATGACGGGGCGCGCTTCCGGCGCCAGCCCCTCCACCTGGAAGGCCGCGTCCAGCTCCGCGTCGCCAATCGTCTCCTCGCGCGGGGTGGCGGCGCCGGGGAGCTTGTCCTCGGGGCGCTCGTGCTCCAGCAGCAGGTCCGCGGGCAGCGCGCCCTCCAGGTCCAGCCGCAGCACCGTCACGGTGTGGCGCTTCTTGCCGCCCGCGCCGCGCTTGCCCGTGGCCAGCAGCAGCGGCCGTCCTTGATAGCGCCCCTGCACCTCCATCCGCCGCTCCGCGATGGTGAGGCCGTGCGCCTTCGCGAACGCCTCCCACGCGGCGCGCTGGCGGCGCTTGAGTTCGAACAGCGTGGCGAGGACCAGGACGCCCAGGACGAGCAGGGACGCGAGGATGCCGAGCGGGGAGAGGACACCGGAAAGCATGGCGGCGCATTGTGCACTGGCCTCGCGACGCGGGAACCATCAATCCGATCGCGAATGCACCTCCGCGCGCCGGGCAGGCTTGCGGCATGAGGTGCGCGGACCTGCGGAAGGAACGCCGCGCGAGCGCAAACGTGTGGAATCCCGTGTGCCCCGCGCGCTCCGTGCGGAGTGCACGCATGGCGCAAGAGTCCCATGCCACGGGTGTGCCCTCGCGGGTGGGCCCGGGCCGCGTGGCGAGGCGCCGTGGCGCGTGGGGTGGGGAGGACGGGACGCGTTGGGCAGGCCACGGATGCAAGCGCCCGGAATGACGTCCTTTTTCGACAATGTCAGAGGGGGCGGGTAAGGGAGCGGGGGCTCGCCGCTTGGAGTCGGGGATGGGACCGGGGGAGGCTGCCCGGCCCGCACCCGCCACCGGGCCACGAGGGAGGGTGAACGCCGGATGCGCCTGCTGCACACGTCGGACTGGCACCTGGGCCACACGCTGTATGACGTCTCACGGGAAGTGGAGCACGCCGCGTTCCTGACGTGGCTGTTGGACACGCTGGAGTCCCAGGAGGTGGATGCGCTCCTGGTGGCCGGGGACATCTTCGACACGGCCAACCCCAGCGCGGAGGCGCAGGCGGCCTGGTACCACTTCATCGCGCGGGCCCGGCGCACGCTGCCGAAGCTGGACGTGGTGGTGGTGGGCGGCAACCACGACTCCGCCGCGCGCCTGGACGCGCCGGATCCGCTGTTCCACGCCCTGGGCGTGCGCGTGGTGGGCGGCCTGCCGCGCCACCGGGGCGGACTGGAGATGGAGCGGCTGGTGGTGCCGGTGCACGACGCGCGCGGGAAGGTGGGCGCGTGGGTGGCGGCGGTGCCGTACCTGCGGCCCTCGGACCTGCCGTCCGTGCCGGACGGTGAAGGGGACCGGCTGGTGGGGGGCGTGCGCTCCGTCTACGCGGAGGTGCTGGAGGCGGCGCGCAGGCGGCGGCGGTCCGGGCAGGCGCTGGTGGCCATGGGCCATTGCTACATGACGGGCTCGGAGCTGTCGGAGCTGAGCGAGCGGAAGATATTGGGCGGCAACCAGCATGCGCTGCCGGTGGAGTTGTTCCCGGAGGACGTCGCGTACGCGGCGCTGGGGCACCTGCACAAGGCGCAGCGCGTGGGGGGCCGCGAGGGCGTGCGCTACAGCGGCTCTCCCTTGCCGCTGTCCCTGTCGGAGGCGCACTACCGGCACCAGGTGCTGGTGCTGGACGTGGAGGACGGCGCGCTGACGCAGGTGCGTCCGCTGTCGGTGCCCCGCACCACGGACATGATGCGGGTGCCCGCGCGGGACGCTGCGCCGCTGCCGGAGGTGCTGGAGCTGCTGGCGGCGCTGCCCGCGTACGAGGCGGGGGCCCCGGAGTCGATGCGGCCGTACCTGGAGGTCTGCGTGTCGCTGCCCCGGCCGGAGCCGGCGCTGCGCCACAAGGTGGAGAAGGCGCTGGAGGGGCGGGCGGCGCGGCTGGTGAAGCTGACGCCGTTCTACACGGGCACGGGCGGGGCGCTGGCGGACGTGCGGCCGGGGCTGTCGCTGCGGGAGCGCACGCCGGAGGACGTGTTCCTCGCCCGGTATGCGCGGGACTTCAAGGAGGCGCCCTCGCCGGGGCTGCTGGAGTCGTTCCACGCGCTGCTCACGCAGGTGCAGGAGGACGCGTCGTGAAGATCCTGGCGATTCGCGGCAGCAACCTTACGAGCTTCGCGGGGGACTTCGCGCTGGAGCTGGACCGGGCGCCGCTGGACCGGCTGGGGCTGTTCGCCATCTCCGGCGCGACGGGGGCGGGGAAGAGCACGCTGCTGGATGCGCTGTGCCTGGCGCTGTTCGACCGCACGCCCCGGCTGGGTGGGCCCAGCAAGGTGCTGGTGGGCCGCGCGGACGAGGACGAGGAGGCGCGGCTGTCCGCGTACGACGTGCGCGGCATGCTGCGGCGCGGGGCGGGCAAGGGCCACGCGGAGGTGGACTTCCTGGGCAAGGACGGGCGGCGCTACCGGGCCCGGTGGAACGTGTGGCGTGCGCGCGAGCGCGCGGAGGGGCGCTTCCGGCCGCAGGAGCTGAGCCTGACGGACGTGGCCTCGGGGCAGGTGTTCGGCCGCACCAAGGGCGAGGTGCTCCACGCGATTCAGGAGCGGCTGGGGCTGTCGTTCGACCAGTTCCGGCGCTCGGCGCTGCTGGCGCAGGGCGAGTTCGCGGCGTTCCTGCGCGCGGACGCGAACGAGCGCGCGGAGCTGCTGGAGCGGATGACGGGCACGGAGGTGTACAGCCGCGTGTCCATCGCCGCGCATGAGAAGAACGCGAAGGAGCAGGAGGAGCTGAAGCGGCTGTCGCAGGGGCTCGCGGCCATCGCGCTGATGTCCGACGCCGACCGCGAGGGCGTGCGCGTCCAACTGGGCGAGGAGGAGGCGGCGCGGGTCCGCGAGGAGGCCCGGTCGCGCGAGGCGGAGGCGGCCCGGTCCTGGTACGCGCAGCGCGCGGAGTTCGTGGGACAGGAGCAGCAGGCCGAAAGCGCGGTGGCCCGGGCGGAGTCGGAGCGGGAGGCGGCGGCGCCTCGCGAGGCCTTGCTGGAGTCGGTGCGCGCGGCGGAGGGCTTCCGAGCGGTGGTGTCCGCGGTGGAGGCCGCGGAGCAGGGCTGCGTGAGGGCGGAGGCCGAGCAGCTGGAGCGGGCCTCGCAGGCGGAGGCGGCGCTCGCGGCGGCGGCGGCGCAGCGGCAGGTGCGGATGCAGGCGGAGGTCGCGCGGGCGGCGGCGCTGGATGCCGAGGCGTCGGTGCGTCCGGCGCTGGAGGAGGCCGCGACGCTGGACACGCGCCGCGCGGAGGCGGAGCGCGAGGCCCGTGAGGCCGCGGAGCTGGCGAAGCAGGCGAAGGCCGCGGAGGCGTCGGCTCGCGATGCGCTGGCGCTGGTGCAGGCGGCGGAAGCGAAGGCCCAGGGGCTGGTGGACTCGGCCGAGGCGTGGCGCGCGTCGCACGCGAGCTGGGAGTCCCTGGCCACGGAGTGGCCGCGCTGGCAGCGCGAGCTGGAGCGCTTCGCCGTGGCGCTGAAGGAGGAACAGGCGGCCGGCGCGGACGTGGACCGGCTGGGGAAGGACGCGGACCGCCTGGGCAACGAGGCCCAGGCGCGCCGTGAGGAGCACCAGGGCGCGGTCGAGTCGGAGGCGCAGGCGCAGGCCCTGGCGACGCACGCGGAGGCCGCGCTGGGCGAGGATGGCGGCGCGGCGCGGCGGGCGCTCCGGGAAGCGCTGCTGGCGCGACAGGAGGTCCTGGGGGCGTTGACGCTCGCGGGTGAAGGCGCTCGGGCGGAGGGCGCGGCGGAAGGGGACGCGGCGGCGGAGGTGAAGGCGCACCGCGAGGTCTCCCAGCGCGCGGCGGCGGAGGCGAAGGACGCGGCGGCGCGGCGGGCGACCCAGGAGGCGATGCTCCACGAAGCGCGCCGCGCGCAGTCTCGCGCGGAGGCGACGCAGGGCCTGGCCTCGCACCGGGCCGCGCTGCATGAAGGTGAGCCGTGTCCGCTGTGCGGCGCGCTCGAACATCCGTATGCCCGGGAGGCTTCCGCGCTGGAGGGGCTGGTCGCGGAGACCGCGGCCCGGGTGCTGGAGCTGGAGTCCGCGCGGGATGCGGCGGCGAAGCAGGAGAGCGCGGCGAGCGTGCGGCAGGCGACCGCGGACACGGCCGCGACCCAGGCCGAAGCCCGGCGCGACACGGCCGCCCGAAAGCGCACGGCACACCGTGACGCCTGGAGCGCGGCGCGCGAACGGTGGACCCGCGCGGTGCTTCCGGGGGAGGACACGGCAGGGCCGGCCGATGCGAAGGCTTCGTCACGAGGCTCGAAGGACCCTGCCGTTGCTGCGAACGCGGAAGCCGGGCGCTCAAGTCCTGCGGATGCGAAGGCGTCACTCGGTTCGACGGACCACGCTGCTGCATCGCCTCCCGAGGACGCGGAGGCCAGCACCTCCCAGACGTGGATCCATTCAGCTCAGGAGGACGTGCGCGCGCGGCTCGCGACCCTTCGTGACGAAGAGGCTTCCGCGGAGGCCCGCGCCAGTGCGGCTCGTGAAGCCCGGGCCCTGCTGGAGACCCGGCGCACCCGGCGCGAAGGCGCGGCCGATGCCCTTCGCAAGGCCGAGGACGCTCAGTCCCGCGCGGCCCAGTCCCACCGGGATGCGCTGCTTCGCCGGGACACCGCCCGCGATGCCCGCGAGCTCGCCCTCGCCGAGGTGTCCCCTCCGTTCGCCAGCGAGGAGGTCACCTGGAAGGACAAGCTCGCCGCGGACCCCGTGCGCTTCCAGGGCCAGTGCCTGGCGCGCGTGACGAAGTGGCGCGAGAAGCTCGCGGAGCTGGAGGCCTCTCGCAAGCGCCTGGAGGAGCAACAGGGCCTGCGTGCCCGTGAAGAGGTCCGCCTCCAGGCCCGGCTCGAGGACGCACAGACCGCCGCCCACCGCGCGGGCCTCAAGGACACGGCCTTCCAGGACGCGTCCAGGGCCCGCGCCCGGCTGCTCCAGGGCCGCCCCACGCAGGAGGTGCGCGCGGAGCTCCAGGCGCGCATCGACGCCGCCCAGGCCACCTACGAGCGCGCCCGCGAGGACTCCGAAGCCCTCCAGCAGGCGGAGAAGGTGGCCACCGCCCGCGCCGAGGACGCCGTGCGCCTGCGCACCGAGGCCGCCCTCACCCTCGACCGCGCCCAGGCCGTCCTCACGGAGCGCCTCGCCGGCCATGGCACCACCTTGGAGCAGCTCAAGGCCCTGCTGGCTCGCGGCGCCGCCTGGTGCGACTCGGAGGCCCGCGCGCTCAACGCCCTGCGCGAGTCCGTGGCCCAGGCCCGCGCCGTCCTCGGGGAGCGCCGCGAGCGCCGAGTCCGCCATGAGGCCTCCGGGCTCCCCTCGCTCGCGGAAGGGGACGTCGCGGAGCTCTGCGAACGCCTGCGCACCGACGTGGAGGTGCGCAGCCGCGCCGAGGCCCTGCTGCGCGCGAAGCTGGAAGCCGACGACACCGCCCGCGCCCGCCATGGCGCGGAGGCCCGGGCCCTGGAGCAGCGCCGCGCCGACGCGGAGGTGTGGAAGACGCTGGGCGACCTCATCGGTTCGCACGACGGCAAGAAGTTCAAGGTCTTCGCCCAGAGCCTCACCCTGGACGCGCTGCTGCTGCACGCCAACGCGCACCTGCGCGAATTGGCCCGCCGCTACCGCCTGGAGCGCGTGCCCGGCCATGACCTGGACCTCCAGGTGGTGGACGGCGACATGGGCGACGAGGTCCGCAGCGTGGCCAGCCTCTCCGGCGGGGAGAGCTTCCTCGTGTCGCTCGCGCTCGCGCTGGGCCTGGCCTCGCTGTCGTCGGAGACGACGCAGGTGGAGACGCTCTTCATCGACGAGGGCTTCGGCACGCTGGACCCGGAGACGCTGGAGGTCGCGCTCGCCACGCTCGACGCGCTCCAGGCCACCGGCCGCCAGGTGGGCATCATCTCCCACGTGAGCGGGCTCGCCGAGCGCATCGGCGTGCAGGTGCGCGTGGTGAAGCAGGGCGGCGGCCGCAGCAAGCTCGTCGTGGAAGGCGACGCGGGGATGGTCATCCCCTCGGATCAGCAGGTGGCGTGACCTCAGCCCGTCGCCGGCTCCGCGCCCATCAGGCCGCGCACCACCGCGGCCACGGCCAGCGGCGTCGCCACGCGGTCGTCGCTCAGCGCCGCCAGCGCCCGCGCGAACTGCTCCGCGGAGGAGAAGCGCTGTGACGGGTGCGGCGCGAGCGCCCGGTCCAGCACCAGCGCCAGCGGATCCGACACCTCCGGCGCCACCATGCGCACGGGCGTCAGCCGCATGCCCCGGATGGAGGCCTCCACCTCCTCGGCCGTCCCTTCCTCATAGGGCGACTCCAGGGACAGCAGTTCGTACAGCAGCACCGCCGCCGCCCACAGGTCCACCGCCACGGAGACCTCACCGGCCAAGAGCTCCGGCGAGCGGTAGTTCTGCTTGCCCACCCGCCGCAGGTCCACCTCCAGCCCCGCGCGCGAGCGGGCCACGCCGAAGTCCGCCAGCTTCACCTCTCCGCCGCGCGACAGGAGCACGTTGTGCGGCGACACATCGCAGTGCACCACCGCCAGCGGCAGGCCCTTGGCGTTGGTGGCCTTGTGCGCGTACCCCAGCGCCTCCAGCACGTGGCGCACCATCATCACGGAGATGTCGATGGGCAGCTCGATGCGCCGGCGCCGGCACTGCGCCAGCACGCGCCCCAGGTCCGTGCCGTCCACCAGCTCCAGCGCCAGGTAGGGCCCGTCCGCCAGCTCGCCGTACTCCCGGAAGCCCACGATGTGCGGATGGTCCAGGCACCGCGCCAGCTCCCCCTCGTGCAGGAGCTGCTCGCGCGCCTCCGCGTCCCGCAGGCGCTCCGGCCGCACGCGCTTGAGGGCCACCTCCTCGCCCGCATGCGGGCCCTGGAGCATCCGCGCGCGGAACACCTCCGCGTTGCCGCCGCGCCCCAGCCGCGACAGCAGCTGGAAGCGGCCCAGGTCGCGCGGCCACTCGGGTGTCTTGCCTTCCTCCAACGTCACGCCTTCTCTCCGGCCAGGCTCGCCAGGTATCCGTCCAGCGTCGCCGAAAAGGTGGCGTCGTCGCTCAGGAAGGCCAGCCCCACGCCCCCGGTGTATTGCTCGTCCACCACATGCACCACCAGCGCCTCGCCCTGCAACCGCTGGCCGTTGGGCAGCTTCACGTCCACGGTGACGACGCTGTCCTGGGGCGGGCGGTGCGCCGTGCGCACGAAGAGCCCCCCGTTGCTGATGTTCAGCGCGTGCTCGCGCACGAAGTCCAGCTCCGTGCGGAACTCCATCTCCAGCTTCACCGCGAAGCGCCGGGCGCGGCGCTGGGTCTCATCACCCGCGGGGGCCTGCGCGGAAGGCTCCGACGGCGGTGAGTCCTCGGACGGTCCAGTCCGCGGCGCGTCCGCGCTTCCGGCTCGAGCGGCCAGCGGCGCGGGCGGTGCCTCGGATGGCGGCGGAGCCTTTGGCTCGGACGGCGCGGGTAGGGGGCCTCGCGCGGCCAGCGCCTCCAGGTGCTGCCGCAGCTCCTGCGCGGCCTGCGTGCGCTCATTGCCGCCGAAGGGCGTGCCGCCCGCCAGCGTGCGCGAGCGCAGCGCGTCCCGCTCCGCCTTGGGCAGCCGCCACAACTCCACGAACGTGCCGCCGCTCTTGCGAACCTCTTCGCCCAGCCGCTCCACCGCCGCGCGCGGATAGCCGGGCACCTCCACCTTCACCTCCAGCGCGCCGGCCTCGTCGCGAAACGCCACCACGAGCTGCATCGACTGCGCGGACGGCAGAAGCGCACTCAGGCCCTCCACGACAGCCGCCGCCTTCTCAGGCGAAGCCGCTTCCCCCCAGACCGCCGCGAGACCGAACACAGGCACGGGGCGGACGATAACCGAGCCCTCCTGGCCTCGGTAAAGACAGTGCAGTCGGAAACAGGCGACAGCGGTGAACGCCGAGTTTACGAATCGTGATTCCGCCTCCGTCCCAGGGCGTACCTACATCGGCATCGGATACGCATCCCTCTATGCTGAGGGTGTTCTCCGTAACCCCCCTTTCCGGAGTGCTGACCCGTTATGCGCAATTGGATCCGACTCTTCTCCGGCACGCTGCTCGCCGCCACGCTCATGGCGGGCTGCGGCGGCTCTGACCCGGACCCTGGCCCTGGCCCTGACCCCACCAACGACGGAGGCCCGGGAAGCGACGCGGGCGTCGACGCGGGCTTCGATGCCGGCTACGTCGAGGACGCGGGCGTCATCATCGACCCCGACCCGGATCCGGGTGAAGTCCCCGTCGACCCGTATGATCCGAACAACGCGACGAAGGACTCGGACTGCGACGGCCTGACGGACCAGGAGGAGTTCTCCACGGTCTATGCCGGCGGCCTGAAGACGAACCCGGGCCTGCGCGACACGGACGGCGACGGCATCCGCGACGGCGTGGAGGTGGGCCGTACGTCCAGTGTCAGCACGGACCCGAGCTGCAACTTCCGCGGGGACCAGGACCCCACGACGCGCACCTCGCCGGTGAAGGCGGACACGGACGATGACGGCATCCCGGACGGCCTGGAGGACGCCAACCGCAACGGCAAGCGCGACCTCACGGAGACGGACCCCAACACGGCGGACTCCGACAATGACGGCATCCCGGACGGCGTGGAGGACGCGAACAAGAACGGCTCGGTGAGCCCCGGCGAGACGGATCCCCGCCTGCGCGACACGGACGGCGACGGCCTGCCGGACGGCCTGGAGAAGTCGACGGGCACGGATCCGCTCAAGCCGGACTCGGACGGCGACACCTGCTCGGACGGCGCCGAGGACGTGAACAAGAACGGCAAGGTGGACCCGGGCGAGACGGATCCGCGCAAGGCGGACTGCGCCGCGTCCATCCCCGACGCGGACTTCGACGGCATCCCCGACTCCGTTGAAATCGCCACCGGCACCAACCCGAACAACGCCGACACGGACGGCGACGGCGTGGCGGACGGCGTGGAGGACACGAACAAGAACGGCCGCGTGGACTCCGGTGAGACCGACCCGCGCCTGACCGACACCGACTGCGACGGGCTCCAGGACGGCGCCGGCCGCAACGGCTTCCTCGGCGAGGACCCCAACTCCAACGGCCAGGTGGACCCCGGCGAGACGGACCCCACCAACCCGGACACCGACGGCGACGGCCTGCTGGACGGCGTGGAGCGTGGCGTGACCACGGCCGCGGCCCCGCGCAACAACTGCGGCTACGTGGGTGACGCGGACCCGGCGACGAAGACGGACGCCACCAAGGCGGACAGCGACGGCGACGGCATCCCCGACGGCGCGGAGGACTCCAACCAGAACGGCAAGGTGGACCCCGGCGAGCTCAACCCGCTGGACCCCAAGGACGGCGCGGCCTCCACGCCCGCGGGCAAGGCGTGCAGCGTGCAGAACCTGCGCACGGTGACCTTCAAGGAGGACAGCGGCGCGGACATCCGGCTCGCGCTGCCCAACACCTTCAAGGACGCCAACCTGCTCAACCTGAAGGCCAACGGCCAGACCGTGGGCGTGATGGGCTATGACGACACGAAGCAGGTGACGTTCATCGCGTACAAGCGCGGTCAGGTGGGCTCCTCCACCACGCCCTCCTCCGACGAGTCGGGCATCCGCACTGGCACGGCGCTGCTGTCGCCGGCGGACGTGGAGTTCACGCAGACGTTCACCACCTGGGACGGCTTCCCCGCGGCGGTCTCCCGCTACGCGCTCGCCGGCACGACGGAGCTGAAGGCGTTCACCAACTCGCTGGCGCGCCAGCTGGTGCCCAACAGCACGGAGACGCTCGGCGGCACGGCGGGCATCAACGGCCCGTTCAAGATCCAGGCGCAGTACGTGCACCGCTCCAACCAGAGCGTCGTGGTGGTGCTCGCCATCACGCCGGCGGCCCGCTACAACGAGGCGGGCAGCCTCTTCACGACGGCGGACACGGCGGGCGGCTCCGCGCTGGCGCAGTTCGGCGACGCGGACGCGGTGCAGTGCGAGGTCTTCACCGGCAACACGGCCGTGGTGGACTTCCTCTTCGTGGTGGACGACTCCGGCTCCATGGCGTCGTCGCAGACGTCGCTGGCGAACGCGGGCACGGCGGTGGCCAACAAGCTGGGCAACGCGACGCTGGACTGGCGCGTGTCCATGGTGACCACCAGCTACACGGTGGGCAGCAGCGCCAACCGCAACGTGCTGCGTCCCTTCACCACCAACATCAACCAGTTCAAGGCGTGGCTGACCCAGAACGCGGTGTGCAACAACAGCGTCTGCGCCGTGAAAGGCGGCACCACCCAGAACCCCACGTACACGCCGCTGCCCAACACCACGTGCACGGCGGACACCAACTGCTGGGTGGGCCTGAAGGGCGATGGCAGCGAGCGTCCGTTGGAGGCGGCGCGCAAGGCCATCAACGACATGGCCGCGTCCACGGGCGGCGCGGAGACGAAGCTCCGTCCGGGCGCGAAGGTGGTGGTGGTCATCCTCACGGACGTGAAGGACCAGTCCACGGACACGGTGGCCAACTACATCTCGTACTTCCTCAACAACGGCACCACGTCCGGCACCACGAGCAACCCCACGGGCCAGCCCATCCAGGTGCACGGCATCATCTGCCCGCCGGACGGCGGCCAGTGCTACTCGGGTGAGGACAACACGAACCCGCGCCACCTGGACGTCATCCAGGCCACGGGCGGCGTGTCCGGCAGCATCCGGGACAACACCTCCATCACCAACACCATCAACGCCATCGTGGACAGCGTCATCGCGTCGGTGGGTTACCGCACGCTCAAGCCGCCGATTGGCGCGTCGCTGAAGGTCGCGGTGGAGGCGGTGGTGGACCCGGCCGTCTGCCCCAGCACCGGGGACCTGCCGCGCAGCCGCACCAACGGCTTCGACGTGGACGGCATCAACCGCACCGTGTCCTTCTACGGCGCCTGCCGTCCGAAGGAGTCCGGCAAGACGCAGGCGGCGCTGTCGTACCGCTACTGGATCGACCGCACGGCCAAGCCGGACGGCAACCCGCCGCCCTGCATCTCCGACACGCAGTACTACGACTCGAACGATCCGGACTTCTGCAAGGGCAAGCTCGCCTGCAACCGCACCACGGACAAGTGCGAGTGCCCGGCGGACTGCGGTGGCACGGCCCCCCCGGGCCAGGTGTGCAACACGGACCGCGCGGTGTGTGACTTCACCTGCGCGCCGGACTGCGGCGGCACGTGCGGCACCTTCGAGACGTGCAACACGGGCACCTGCTCGTGCAGCTGCGTGCAGTCCGCGTCCTGCGCGGCGGGCTACAAGTTCGACAACAACGCCTGCGGCTGCGTCTGCGACACGGGCGCGCTCAACTGCGGCAACAGCTCCGCCGCCAACGCGGAACTGTGCGCCTGCGTCTGCAAGCCGGACTGCGGCGGCTGCGCGCCGGGCTTCACCTGCAACGTCAGCGCGTGCGTCTGCGAGAAGCCCATCGGCTAGGCCGTGAATGAAGACGCGCTCCCGGTGCCTCATGGACCGGGAGCGCGGCGCTCAAATCCGAAGCCCCCGCTCCGCGACACCCTTTCAAAGGGGAAGCGGGCCGGGGGCTTCTTCTTTCCCCTCGGTTACTTCACCGCGGCCAGATTCGGCGGCGCGCTGGCGGCGCGGTACACGGGGTAGAGGCCCAGGCGCTCGTCCCAGGTCGGGTGGCGCTCGGCGAAGAAGCGCAGCCGGGCGCGCGGGTCCTTGGCGAACGCGGGGTCCTTCAGGCGCTCCTGGAACGCGGCCTTCACGCCCGCGTCCTTCGCCAGCAGCTCGCGGGCCCAGGGCTCCAGCACGTAGTCCTCGATGTATTCCTTCTGCTCGAAGTGGGCGTTGAAGAAGCCCCACGCCAGCAGCGAGTCCGGCGCCGCGGGCTCGAAGAGGTGCGCCACCAGCTCCACGTTCTTCTGCGCCACCGGCACGTAGAGCGTCCCCGCGGGCAGGTCCTGCGTGTCCGGCTTCCACTCGCCATTCGCGGTGAGGCCCTGGTGGCCTTCGTTGGAGCGCACCTGGAACTGGAAGTCCTTGGAGCGGAACGACTCCACCTTCGCCGCGGGCACCGCGCGGGTGATGCGCTGGAACGCGATGCCGTGCGCGGCCAGCTTCGGCGCGACCCACGCGGCGTGCGCGGCGGACACCAGGTAGCCGCCCTCGGGCAGCTTCACGGTGACGGCGGGCTCCACGTCCGGCAGGTACGGCACCTTCCACGTCTGGGGCTGCGTGTCGTCGTAGCGGATGTACGGCTGGCCGGAGATGTCCGACGGCATGCGCTCGTAGGCGTAACCCTTGAACGCGATCGCCTCGCGCTTGGACGTGTTCTTCCAGCCGAGCACCACCTCGCGCACCTGTCCGGCCACGGCCTTCTGGTCCTCCGCCTTCACGGCGGCCAGCAGCGCGGCGCCGTCGCGGGCCACGAGCTTCAAGAGGCCCTCCAGCACGTCGCGGGTGGCCTTCACGCGCTGCTCATAGTTCTTCCAGGAGTGCGTCTCCACGAGCACGCCGAAGCGGTGGTGGACGGACCAGAAGGCGTGGCTGAAGCGCGGCGGGGGGACGCCGTAGGCGAAGCCGCTCGTGGGGTCGTCATCCCGGAGGAACGACGGGTAGAAGCGCAGCGGCTGGTGCCCCTGGGCGGTGAGGCCGGTGAAGAGCTCGTCCACCAGCTTCGTGCCCCGCTCGCGCAAGCCGGGCGGGCCGGACTTCTGCGGCTCCAGGCCCACGGACACGTCGGGTTCGAACTTCGCGCCGTCCGTGACGTGCAGGTCCACGTAGACGAGCGGGTCCCACGCGTTGAGGTACTTCAGCAGCAGCACCATCTCCGGCGCGTCCGCCTTCACGTAGTCCCGGTTGAGGTTGAAGTTCTGCGCGGTGACGCGGAAGCCCATCTCCTCCGGGCCCACCTGGTTGGGGCGGTGGTTGGGGTTGAAGCGCTCATGGCCGTCCACGTTGAAGACGGGGACGAAGACGGCGGTGACGCCCTTGAGCAGGTCCGGCACGGAGGCCCGGTTCTGGAGCGCGTCGCGCAGCAGCCAGTAGCCGGCGTCCTTGCCGTCGATTTCACCCGCGTGGATGCCGCCCTGGAAGAAGACGACGGGCCGCCCCTTCTTGCGCGCGGCGTCCGCGGTGAGCGTGCCGTCCTGGCTGACGACGAGCGCCACCAGGGGCCGGCCCTCCGGCGTGGTGCCCAGCGTGTCGCAGCGGGCCTTGCCGGGGAACGCCTTGGGGAAGGCGCGGCAGAGGCTCTCCGCTTCCGCGTAGCGGCCGGTGCGCTTCCAGCCGCTCTGCTCGGAGACGGTGGTGAGTGGGGGAGGGGCCTGCGTGAGGACCAGGGCGGCGAGGGTGGGCAGGAGCATGGCCGCTTGAGACCACAAGCTCCGCCAGCGCTCAACCGTGCCGCACGGTGTGTGTGCCGCCCACGGGCAGGACGTGTACGCGGTCGCGCGGCCAGCCCCGGCGCAGCCACTCGGCATCCAGGCGGACGGGCGGCTCGTCGAGGGGCTCGTCCGTGAGCTTGAAGGTGCCCCAGTGCATGGCGAAGAAGGCCATCGCGCCCAGGTCCTCGAAGGCCTGCACCGCCTCCTCCGGGTTCATGTGCTGCAACCGCATGAACCACGCGGGGTCGTAGGCGCCAATGGGCAAGAGCGCCGCGTCCAGCTTGGGGAAGCGCGCGCCAATCTCCTTGAAGCCCTGGAAGTAGGCGGTGTCGCCGGAGTGGTAGACGCGCGCGCTGGAGCCCTCCACCACGAAGCCGCCCCAGAGCATCTGGTTGGCGTCGTTGAGGCCGCGGCGGCTCCAGTGCTGGGACGGCACGTAGTGCACGCGCACGGGCCCCACCTGCGTGGACTCCCACCAGTCCAGTTCGTGGAAGGGCAGCCCCTGGCCCTGGAACACCGGCGCGTGGCCCAGGCCGGTGACGACGCGGGCGCCCACCTGCTTGAGCGTGGGCAGGTCCAGGTGGTCGTAGTGGTTGTGGCTCACCAGGCTCGCGTCGATGCGCGGCAGCTTCTCCACCGGCACGCCGGGCGGCACGTTGCGGCGGATGATGACGTTGATGGCGTCGCGCAGCACCGGGTCGATGAGCAGCGACACGCCGTCCAGTTGCACCAGCCAGCTCGCGTGGCCCAGCCACGTCAGGCGGGCGCCCTCGCCCGGGGCGGGCGGGGTGGCGAGCACCGCCAGGTCCGGCTCCACGTGCGGCACGACCGCGCGCGCGGGCGCGCTGCGGCGCTTGCCCGCGAGCTTGTCCGTGACGGCCCACTTGAAGACGCGGGTGAAGGCCTGCGGTCCGCTGCCATCCAGGTTCTTGAAGCGCATCGCCATGAGTGGCTCCCGGCAACGGGTGTCTCCCAAAGGATGGGCCCTCGCCGCCTCGGGTGAGTCATGCTCGGCCGGAGGGGAGGGGCGCAAGGGGAATGCGGCTTGCGACAGCCTGGGGAGGACAGGCGCCGTATAAGAGGGCTTCCCATGGGACCTGTCTCCGGCACCACGACCCGCAGGGTGTTGCTCGCGTTCGGCGCGCTGGTGGCGCTGTTCGCGGCGGCGTCGGGCTATGCGCTCGGCCGGCTGGCGGACATCCATGAAGGCACGCGCGCGCTGCGCGAGGTGGGGGGCCGCGCGCGGGAGGCGCGGGAGCTGGCCACGGCGGTGCGGGACCAGTACGCGCACCTGGCGCACACCATCATCCTGGGCAACGACAGCCACCGGCGCTTCCACACGGAGGCCCGCGCCCGCGTGGAGGCGCTGACGCGGCGGCTGGCGGAGCACGCGCGCGACGCGGACGAGCGCGCGGCGGTGGCGGACATCCAGGCGTCGGGCGACGCGCTGGACACGCTCTACCGGGACACGCTGCTGCCCGCGGTGATGGCGAAGGACTCGGCCGCGGTGGAGGCGGCGCATGGGCGCGCGCTGGAGTGGGTGTCGCGCATCCAGGCGCGGGTGGACGCGCTGACGGCGGACTCGGACGCGTCCATGGACGCCTTCGAGGCACACGTAGGCGCGGTGGAGCGCGACAGCTTCCGCTGGGCGCTGCTGCTCCTGGGCGGGGCCACGCTGTTCGCGGCCGGGGTGGGCGTGTACATCGGCAACGCGGTGGCGCGGCTCGTCGAGCACGAGAAGCTGGCGGGCATTGGCCGGCTGGCGGCGGGCGTGGCGCATGAAATCAACAACCCGCTGGGCGTCATCCTCGGGTACGTGCGGCTGTTGCAGCGGCGGGCGGAGGGGCCGCTCGCGGAGGACCTGCGCGTGGTGGAGGAGGAGGCGGTGCGCTGCCAGGACATCGTGGAGGGGCTGCTGGACCTGGCGCGTCCGGGCCGCGGGCCCCGGGAGCCGGTGGCGCTGCGCGACGCGTGCGAGGAGGTCGTCTTGCGCCTGCGTGAGGCCACGCGCCTGGGCTCCGTGACGGTGGACGTGCACGGCGAGGGCACCGCGTGGGCGCAGGCGCCCCGGCTGCGGCAGGTGCTGCTCAACCTGGTGAAGAACGCGGCGGAGGCCGCGGGCGAGGGAGGACGGGTGGAGGTGCGCATCACGGTGGACGCGGACGGGAGCGCTCGCGTGGCGGTGTCGGACTCGGGGCCCGGGGTGACGCCGGAGGCGCGGGCCCGGCTGTTCGAGCCCTTCTTCACCACGAAGCCCTCCGGCACGGGGCTGGGGCTCGCGGTGAGCCAGGCCATCGCGGAGGCGCACGGCGGCCGCATCGACGTGGACACCGGGGCCCTGGGCGGCGCGCGCTTCACGCTGTCGCTGCCTCCTCCCTCGCGCGTACAGGAGGCAGCGGCATGAGCGGCGCGAAGCCTTCGGTCCTCGTCGTTGACGACAAGGAGAACATGCTCAAGCTGTTCGCGCGCATCCTCGGGGACGCGTACGCGGTGACGACCGCGCCCGACGGCGTGCAGGCGCTGGCCCTGGTCTCCGCGCGCACGTTCGACGTGGTCGTCACCGACATCCAGATGCCGGGCGCGGACGGCTTCACGGTGCTGCGCGAGGTGAAGCGGCGCGCGCCGCAAACGGAGGTCATCCTCGTCACCGCCTACGCGAGCATCCCCAAGGCCGTGGAGGCCATCAAGGAAGGCGCGTACGACTACCTGTCCAAGCCCTTCGACCCGGACGAGGTGGCCCTGGTGGTCGCCCGTGCCCTGGAGCGCCAGCGCCAGCGCCGGGATGCGTTGGGGCTCGCCGACCGCGTGGCACGCATGCCGGACTTCCACGGCCTGCGCGGCACCAGCCCCGCGCTCCAGAAGACGCACGCGCTGCTCGCGCAGGTGGCCTCGCGCGACCTCACCGTGGTGCTCACCGGCGAGACGGGCACCGGCAAGGAACTGGCCGCCCGCGCTCTGCACCGCGAGAGCCCGCGCCGCGACAGGCCCTTCGTCGCGGTGAACTGCGGCGCGCTGCCGGCGGAGCTGGTGGAGAGCGAGCTCTTCGGCCACGCGAAGGGCGCCTTCACCGGGGCGACGGGCGCGAAGGCCGGCCTCTTCGAGGAGGCCCACGGCGGTACGCTCTTCCTGGACGAGGTGGGCGACCTGCCGCTGCCCGTGCAGGTGAAGCTCAACCGCGCGCTCCAGGAGAAGGAGATCCGCCGCGTGGGCACCACCACGCCGGTGACGGTGGACGTGCGCGTGGTGGCGGCGACGCACCGGGACCTGGCGCGGGAGGTGGCCCGGGGGCGCTTCCGCGAGGACCTCTACTACCGGCTGGAGGGCGTGACGGTGCGGATGCCCGCCCTGCGCGAGCGGCGCGAGGACATCCCGCTGCTCGCCATGCACTTCCTCGCGGGCGCGAACCGGCCGGAGCTTTCGGGCTTCACGCCCCAGGCACTCCAGGCGCTCACCGCCGCGCCGTGGCCCGGCAACGTGCGGCAGTTGCAGAACGCGGTGGCGCGCGCGGCGGCGGTGGCGGCGGGCCCCCGCATCACCCCGGAGGACCTGCCGCCCGAGCTCACCGCCAGTGCTCCGGTGGCCCGTGCCTCCGCGGCCCCGGGGCCGCTGCCAGCGGAGGCACTGGCGAAGCAGCCCTACCGCGAGGCGGTGGACCGCGTGCGCGACGCCGTGTCGCGCGACTACCTCACCGCGCTGATGCAGGAGTTCTCCGGCAACGTGACCCACGCGGCCGAGCGCGCGGGCATGGAGCGCGAGAGCCTGCACCGCCTGCTCAAGCGCTATGGCGTCCGCACGGAGGACTTCAAGCGCGGCGACTGAAGGCCCTTAGCGGGGCTGGTGCTCGGAGAGCACCTTGTCCAGGGCCTCGGCCTGCGCGCGGACGTCCGCGTCGGTGTCCTTGGCGGCCTTGGCGACGTGCGTGCGGGCCTTGGTGGCCTCCGTCTTCGCCAGCGCCATGGCCATGCACAGGTTCGCCTTGGGATGGTCGGGAGCCGCGTCCAGCGCGGGCTTGAGGACGGCCGCGGCCTGGGCATCCTCCTGCTTCTCCAGGTGGTACATGGCCAGGGCACAGGCCGGCTCCACCGCGGAGGGCTGCTGCTTCAGCGCCTCCTGCAAGAGCTCCGTGGCGAAGCCGCGCTGGTTGTGCCCGTCCATCGCGAACGCCATGGCGGTGAGCTCCTCCACGGAAGCGTCCCCCTGCTTCTTCGCCTGCTCCACCAGACGCTGCGCGTTCTCGAAGTTGCCGGCGCGCAGTTCCTTGATTCCATCGGAATACGGGTAGCTCTTCACTGTGTCTCCCAGTGCACCACGCGGTGCGTTGCACGCATTCTGCGCGACTTTGGTCGGGGGGCCGCAACTTTGGGGCGGCGGTTTCCGAAAAATCGAGAAGACTTCTCCCCCAGGCCCCCATGATCATCCGCAACTCGCCCGTCCGCCAGCCGCAGACCTCCAGTACGGAGTCCCCCGCCGCGCGCCCCGCCGCCCCTGCAGCGCGCAACGTGGTGAAGGACTCCTTCTCCCCCGGCACCACCGCCGCCCAGCGCACGGGCGCCATCAGCAAGGCGCCCCCGGGCGACCACGGCAAGCTGATGAGCGAGTACCTCACCGGCGCGCGTCCGCCCCCGGCGGACTTCGAGCAGGTGATGGGCTACAAGCCCTACGCCATCCAGACGCCGCACGGCCAGCGCATGCAGGACCCGCTCGGCTACGCCTCCGTCCCCGGCCAGATTGGCCCGGTGAAGGAGTTCGACAAGGCGGCCAAGACGCACGACTACGGCTACGACCTGCTGCGTTACTACGACCGCAAGGGCACGCCGCTGAAGCCGGAGGCCCGCAAGGCCGCGGACGCGCAGTTCCGCCAGGACATGTTCGACTACGCGAACGACCAGAAGGGCACGCTGTCGAAGTTCAAGTACCGTGCGTGGGCGCAGATCTACGCCACCGCGGTGGAGCTGAACTCGGTGCGCCAGGGCAACGGCCCTCCGTAGTCACCAAGGAGTCGCATGGAGGTTGAAGGGCCAGAAGCAGGGCTGCCCCCGGACCGCGAGGACGTGGTGGCGGCGCTCCTGGCCCATCAGCGCCGCTTCCTCGCCTTCGTGGAGCGGCGGGTGGGCAGCAGGGCCGTCGCGGAGGACCTCTTCCAGACGGCCTTCGCCCGCACCCTGGAGAAGGGTGGGGCGCTGAAGGACGGCGAAAGCGCGGTGGCGTGGTTCTACCGCCTCTTGCGCAACGCGCTCGTGGACCACCACCGCCGGCAGGCCGCGGAAGGACGCGCGCTGGAGGTGGAGGCGCGCGACGCGGACTCCGCCACCGAAGACCCGGAGCTGAAGGGCGCGGTGTGCGCGTGCCTCGCGGACCTTCTGCCCACGCTCAAGCCGGAGTACGCCCGGCTCGTGCGCCAGGTGGACCTGGAGGGGCGGGCCGTGCCGGACGTGGCGCGCGAGGTGGGCATCACCCCCAACAACGCGGGCGTGCGGCTGCACCGTGCGCGGCTCGCGCTCAAGCGTTCGCTGGAGCGCGGCTGCGGCGCGTGCGCGGCGCACGGCTGCCTGGACTGCTCCTGCAAGCCGCGCCGCTGAAGCGGCCTCAGGGGCAGACCGCCGCGTCGTCGTTCTGGTCGATGTTCACGCCCCACGGCTCGCCCTGGAACACGCTCGCCGCGAGCGCGGTGGCCCGGCACGTGGGCAGCCTCGCGTTGTCCAGGACGGTGAAGCTCTCCGGCACGCGCGCCAGGTCCGTCAGGCCGAAATCGGTGAGCGCCGCGTTGCCCTGGAGGTTGAGGTAGTCCACCTCGCGCAAGCGCGCCAGGTCGCCCAGGTTCGTGAGCGCGGCGTTCCCCAGCACGTCCAGGGTGGTCAGCCGGGTCAGCCGCTGGAAGCCTTCCAGGGACGTCAGCGCCGTGTTGCCCACCACGGCCACCGTCGTCACGCTGGTCAGGACCGGCAGGTGGTGCACGCGCTGGAGCTTCTCGTTGTACTTCACGGAGAAGCTGTCGGTGACCTGGAGCAGCAGGGGCATGTCGCCCACGCTCAAGAGCTCCTTGTTGCCCTGGATGAGGATGCGGCCCGCGTAGGTGAGCTGCCCGAGCCCCATCGTGTCCGTCAGCCGCGGGTTGCCGGTGATGAACAGCGCCCCCACGGAGGTGAGCTGGCCCAGCGGAGCCAGCGTCTCCAGCAGCGCGTTGTCCCGCAGTTCCAGGGAGCCCCCCACCTCCGTCAGGTGATTCAGGCCGAAGGGACCGCCCAGGGCGGCGTTGCCGGACAGGCGCACGTTCCCGTGGACCCGGGTCAGGTAGAAGAAGGGCGAGCGGTCCAGCCGCAGGTGGTCCTCGATGATGAGCGACCCGTGGAGCTCGGTGACGTAGGGAAGCAGGCCCGGGTCCACCAGCGCGTTGTTCGCGCGCAGGGTGATGCTGTCGCCGGGCTGCACCGCCGCCAGCCCCTCCAGCGTGGAGAGCATGGGGTTGTCCTCCACCAGGAGGCTGCGCTCGACCCGCAGCATCGTGTCCGGCGCCGTGCCCAGCGTGAGCGCGTCCAGCCGGGCATTGGAGACCACCGCCGCGGTGCCACCCACGAAGCGCAGGGCGGGCATGAACAGCCGGCGCAGGCTGGCGTTGCCCCGCACGGTGAGGCCGCCCTCGATGATCGCCAGCGAAGGGAGGGACGCGTCGGTGAGCGTGGGCGCGGAGATGATCAGCTCGCCCCGCAGGTGGGTGACGCCCTCGAGCGCGACCAGGTCCACGGGGCCCGTCACCGCGAAGTCCCCGTCGTGCACGCGCGTGGCCTGGCACACGTACACGGCCGCGGAGGCGCCATGGCTGTCCGGCTCGCCGTCGTGGTCCAGGTCCTGGAACGCTTCCACGCGCGTGCCACCGCGCGAGCAGTTCGGCCCCGAGGGCTCGGGCTGATGGCGGAGCTTCAGGTCGGTCAGTTGCAGGCCACAGAAGTAGTGGGTGGCTTCGACCTCGGACATCGCGAGCAACTTGTCACCGTCCAGGTCCGGGCCCGCCTCCAGGGCCGTGCCGCCGCTGTCGTCGCCGTCGCAAGGCGCGGTGAAGGCCGCCAGGGAGCGCAGGCGCAACACCACGGGGACTGGCTCGTCGCAGGCGTACACCTCCTGGGCGATCTCCTCGTCCTCCAGCAGCCCGTTGCCATTGGCGTCATGGCCGGCGTGCGACACCTGCCCGCCCAGGGGGCAGCGCGCGCCCGGGCTCACCGGCCGCGTGCGCAGGAGCACGTTGGCCACCGAGGTGGCGCAGACATACTCGGTGGCGGACACCTCCGCGTCGTCGAGCTGCCCGTTGCCGTCCTGGTCCAGGCCGGACTGCACCGCCTGTCCCCCCAGCGAGCAGTTCGCGCCGTGGGGCTCGGTCCGCGCGCGGGTGCGGACCTGGGGCAGGGCGGCGTCGCAGACGTAGTCGGTGGCGGTGACCTCCGCGTCGTCCAGTTCTCCGTCCCGGTCCCGGTCCAGCCCGGACTCCACCGCGTCCCCGCCGAACTCGCAGTTCGCGCCAGCGGGCTCCGGGCGCACCCGGGTCTTCGCGTCGCGCTGGGTGATGTCCGACAGGTCGATGGCGTCACAGCCGCCGGCGAGGAGGGCCAGCAGCGCCCCCCAGGTCACCCACACGCGTCGCATTCGATGCCTTCTCTGGTCGGGCCCCGACCTTGCTTCCCTGGCCATACGGAGCGAGCGGATTTTCCTGGCCGTTTCGCGTTGGGTCCAGCCCGGACGGACGCGCAAGCCCCTGGAAATCCAGGCCGCTGGCGCCGTGTCCTACCGGAAAGGACCCCGCATGGACAAACGTGTAAGAGCGCGCCGGGTGCCGCGTTGGCCCGGGGAAAGGAGGCTTCTCCATGACGCATCACCATCCGCATTCCCCTGCATCGCCTTCACCCCGGCCGCCCCCCGTGGGAGCGGGAGGGCCCGCCGTCGACCCCGTGTGCGGCATGGAGGTGGACCCTCGCGCGCCCCGGGGTGGGAGCTGGGAGCACGAGGGCCACACCTGGTTCTTCTGCAGCCCGAAGTGCCGCCAGCGCTTCCAGGAGGACCCCGCGCGGTTCCTCCAGCCCCAGACGCCGCCACCGCCCGCCGCGCCGGGCGCCGTGTACGTGTGCCCCATGGATCCGGAGGTGCGGCGGGACGCGCCCGGGCCGTGCCCGAAGTGCGGCATGGCGCTGGAGCCCGAGGCGCCGCCCGTCCTCCAGACGCGCGTCGAATACACCTGCCCCATGCACCCGGAGGTGGTGCGCGACGGGCCCGGCACCTGCCCCAAGTGCGGCATGGCGCTGGAGCCGCGCACGGTGACGTTGGAAGAGCCGCCGGATCCGGAGCTGCGTTCGATGACGCGAAGGTTCTGGGTGGGCCTGGCGCTGAGCGTTCCGCTGATGCTGCTGGGCATGTCGGACATGCTGCCGGTGCCGCATGGGCTGTCGGCCTCGGCGCTCGTGTGGGTGCAGTTCGCGCTGGCGACGCCGGTGGTGCTGTGGGTGGGCGCGCCGTTCTTCCAGCGGGGCTGGGCGTCGGTGAAGAACCGGCACCTGAACATGTTCACGCTCATCGCGCTGGGCGCGGGCGCGGCGTACGCCTTCAGCGTGGGCGTCACGCTGTTCCCGCACCTGCTGCCGGAAAGCGCGCGCACGGGGCACGGCGGCACCGCGCCCGTGTATTACGAAGCCGCGGCCATCATCCTCACGCTGGTGGCGCTGGGGCAGGTGCTGGAGCTGCGCGCCCGCCACGCGACGTCCGGTGCGCTGAGGGCCCTGCTGTCGCTGGCCCCCGCCACCGCGAGGCGCATCTCGGACGATGGCCACGAGGAGGACATGCCGCTGTCCCAGGTGCGCACCGGATGGCGCCTGCGCGTGCGCCCCGGTGAGAAGGTGCCGGTGGACGGCGAGGTGCTGGAGGGCGCGAGCGCGGTGGATGAATCGCTCGTCACCGGAGAGCCCGTGCCGGTGGAGAAGGGGCCGGGCGCGAAGGTGACGGGCGGCACGGTGAACGGCACGGGCACGCTCGTGATGCGCGCGGAGCGCGTGGGGCAGGACACGCTCCTGTCGCGCATCGTCCAGCGCGTGGCCGAGGCGCAGCGCACGCGCGCGCCCATCCAGCGGCTGGCGGACCGGGTGGCCGGCATCTTCGTGCCCGCGGTCATCGCGGTGGCGGTGGTGACGGCGATGGTCTGGGGCGTGTGGGGACCGGAGCCGAGGCTCGCGCACGCGCTGGTGAACGCGGTGGCGGTGCTCATCATCGCCTGCCCGTGCGCGCTGGGCCTGGCCACGCCCATGTCCGTGATGGTGGGGACGGGGCAGGGCGCGCGCATGGGCGTCCTCATCCGCGACGCGGCGGCGCTGGAGCGGATGGCCGCGGTGGACACGCTGGTGGTGGACAAGACGGGCACGCTGACCGAGGGCAAGCCGCGGCTCGTGACGGTGGAGCCCGCGCCGGGCGGGGACGCCTCCGCGCTGCTGCGCCAGGCCGCGAGCCTGGAGCGAGGCAGCGAGCACCCGCTGGCCGCCGCCGTGGTCGCGGGCGCGAGGGAGCGGGGCGTGTCCCCCGGGGGCGTGGAGGACTTCCAGTCCGTGACCGGGCAGGGCGTCCGGGGCCGCGTGGACGGACGCGAGGTCGCGCTGGGAAACGCGGCGTTGATGCGGAGCCTGGGCGTGGAGGTGGAGGCGCTGACGGAGCGCGCGGAGGCGCTGCGCCAGGAGGGCCAGACGGTGGTGCTGGTGTCGGTGGAGGGCCGGGCGGCGGGGCTCCTGGGCGTGGAGGATCCGCTGAAGCCGTCCACGCCGGAGGCGCTGGCGAGGCTGCGGAAGGAAGGCCTGCGCGTGGTGATGCTCACCGGCGACAGCCCGACGACGGCGCACGCGGTGGCGCGCAGGCTGGGCATCACGGAGGTCATCGCGGGCGTGCAGCCGGACGCCAAGGGCGACGCGGTGAAGACATTGCAAGCGCAGGGGCGCGTGGTGGCGATGGCGGGCGACGGCGTGAACGACGCCCCGGCGCTGGCGCGGGCGGACGTGGGCATCGCCATGGGGACGGGCACGGACATCGCGATGGAGAGCGCGGGCGTGACGCTGGTGAAGGGCGACCTGCGAGGCATCGCCCGGGCGCGCGGGTTGAGCCAGGGCGTGCTGCGCAACATCCGGCAGAACCTCTTCTTCGCCTTCGTCTACAACCTGCTGGGCGTGCCGCTGGCGGCGGGCGTGCTGTACCCCTTCCTCGGGTTGCTCCTGAGCCCGCTGTTCGCGAGCGCGGCGATGAGCCTCTCGTCGGTGTCCGTCATCGGCAACGCCCTGCGGTTGCGGCGGCTGAAGCTCTAGGCCGGACGCCGCTGTCCAACCGGCCGCGCGAGGTGGGAAGGGCGACGTCCCCGCGCGTGCCCATGGTGAAGGCCGAAAGGAACCCCACCATGGCGAGCGCCGAAGTGGAGCGAAGCGACGATGCGATGCGGGAGTGCATCGACAACTGCACGGCCTGTCACCGCGTCTGCCTGGAGACCCTGGCGGACTGCCTGAAGCAGGGGGGCAGGCTCGCCGAGCCGGGGCACCTCCGGCTGCTGATGGACTGCGCGGACATCTGCGAGACGAGCGCGCGCTTCATGCTGCGCGGCTCGGAGCTGCACTCGCGCACCTGCTTCGCCTGCGCGGAGGTGTGCGCCGCCTGCGCGACCGCCTGCGAGAAGCTGGGTGACGCGGGGCGGATGAAGGCCTGCGCGGACGCGTGCCGACGCTGCGAGGAGTCCTGCCGTCGGATGAGCGGTGGGGTGATGCCCCAGCCCCTCAACCCTGAGGCCGCCCAACGCTTCGCCGACCTGCCCGCCTGAAGGGGGCGTGCACGGCGGCCCGGGCCCATTAGACTGGGCGCATGAACGCCCGCGAGGAGGGGCGCACCCCAGGTGCGTCCCCCAGTCACATCTCCGTCGTCCGGCTTCCGCACTCCTGGTTCATCCTCTGCACGTCGCGCGAGCTGGGGGACAAGCCGCTCGCCCGCACGCTGCAGGGCACGCCCCTGGTGCTCTTCCGGGGCGAGGGCGGCAAGCCCGGCGCCCTGATGGACCGCTGCCCGCACCGCAACGTGCCCCTGTCGCTGGGGCGCGTGACGAACGGGCAGTTGGAGTGCGGCTACCACGGGTGGCGCTTCGACACCGGAGGCCAGTGCCGGCTCATCCCCGGCCTGGTGGGCGAGCCCGAGGCCCGCTCCCGCTGCGCCGCGACCTACGCGACGCGCGAGCAGGACGGCTTCGTCTGGGTCTACTCCACGCCTGGCGTGGAGCCCACGACGGAGCCCTTCCGTTTCCCGCTGCTGGACGCGGCGGACTACACCACCGTGCGCCGGGTGCTGCGCGCGCCCGGGTCGCTGCACGCGGTGCTGGAGAACACGCTGGACGTGCCGCACACGGCTTTCCTCCACGGCGGCCTGTTCCGCACCGCGGAGAAGAAGAACGAAATCGACGTGGTGGTGCGCAGGAGCGCGGACCGCGTGGAGGCGGAGTACCTGGGCGAGCCCGCGCCCAAGGGGCTCGTGGGGCGGCTGCTCGCGCCGGGCGGCGGGGTGGTGCAGCACTTCGACCGCTTCCTGATGCCGTCCATCGCGCAGGTGGAGTACCGCATCGGGGAGAAGAGCCACATCCTGGTCAACTCCGCCATGACGCCGGTGGATGACTGGGACACGCTCGTGTACGCGGTGGTGACGGTGAAGCTGCCCGTGCCGCGCTGGCTGCTCAAGGCCGCGGTGCCCTTCGTGCTGCCCGTGGGCCTGCACATCTTCGGGCAGGACGCGCGCATCCTGGAGCGGCAGACGGACTCCATCCGCCGCTTCGGCACGGAGGCCTACGCCTCCACCGAAATCGACGTCCTGGGGCCCAGCATCCTGCGCCTGATGCGCGCCCAGGAGCGCGAGCGCACCGCCCCGCCTCCGGACACGGTGCACGAGACGCGCGTGCGCATGCGCACGTAGAGGCCTTCAGACCGCCTTGGGCGCGGCCCGGGGCTGCACGAGCTCCGTGGAGAAGTAGCGCTCCATGCGGTCCGGGAACACCGTCACCACCTGGGCCTGCGGGCCCAGCCGCTTCGCCGCCTCCACCGCCGCCGCGTAGTTGAGACCGGAGGACGGGCCCACCGGGAAGCCCCGGCGGATGAGCGCCCGCGCGGTGCGCATGGCCAGGTCGTCCGACACGTCCAGCTCCACGCGGCCCGGCATGTCCGCCTCGCGGTACAGCCGCGACAAGCCGTCCACCACGCCCGGTACGCGCGCGCTGAAGCTGCAACACTCGATGTCGCAGCCCAGCCCGGCGATGGGCCTCGCCACGAAGGGCGTCACCGGACAGCCGGCCTCCGCGAACGCCTGGAAGAGCCCCACGATGGTGCCGCCCGTCCCCACGCCGCTCACCACGCCGTGCACCAGCCCGCCCGGCACCTGCGCCAATATCTCCTGCCCCGTCCACACGCGGTGGGCCTCCGCGTTGTCCGGGTTCTCGAACTGGCGGGGCGCGAAGCCGCCGCGCTCCTTCGCCAGCGCCGCCGCCCGCGCGATGGCGCCCCGGATGCCCTCCGAGCGCGGCACCAGCTCCACCTCGCCACCGTAGGCGCGGATGGCGATGAGCCGCTCCTCCGTCACGCCCTCCGGCATCACCGCCGTGAAGCGGCAGCCCATCTGCGCGCTCGCCAGCGCCATGGCGATGCTGGTGGAGCCGCTGGACGCCTCCACCACGTCGCCGCCCGGGGAGAGTTCCCCCAGCCGCCACGCCTTCTCCAGCATGTACCGGGCGATGCGATCCTTGGTGGACCCACTGGGATTGAGGAACTCCAGTTTGCACCAGATGGTCGGACCTTCCGGGTCCAGCCGCACGGGCACGAGCGGCGTGGGCCCCACGGCCTGGAGGAAGCGGCCATCAGCGGGAAGCGGGCGGCAGGGAGGGCGCATGGGTCATCCCTATCGCGAAACGCGCTGGCAGGGGAGCCACCCTGTCGTCCAGCGAGCGGCGGCGGACGCCCGTTCCCCTGGCTGTTCCGTCAGAGAAGACATTTTCCCACGTGCAACACTTGGCGCGCCCGGTGTCAGCCATTACGAAGAAGGGCCACGGTTCCATCCGCCTGCATGCCTTCCGCGCCCATCATCCTCAACGTCAACGACGACCTGGCCAGCCGCTACGTCACGTCGCGAGTGCTGTCCCTGTCGGGCTTCCAGGTGCTGGAGGCGGGCACCGGCGGCGAAACGCTGGCGCTCGCGGACGAGCAAACGGACCTGGTCATCCTGGACGTCCGCCTGCCGGACATGAGCGGCCTGGAGGTGTGCCGGCGCCTGAAGTCCTCTCCGCGCACGCGCAACGCGCTGGTGCTGCACCTGTCCGCGCAGGCGGTGGGGCCGGCGGACCGGGCGCAGGGCCTGGAGCACGGCGCGGATGCGTACCTGGTGGCGCCGGTGGATCCGGAGGAGTTGGTGGCCCAGGTGCATGCGCTCCTGCGCCTGCGCCGCGCCGAGCGCGAGGTGCGCGTCCTCTCCGACCAGGTGCAGCAGCAGCGCCGCCTGCTGGAGCTGGCCATGTCCGCGGCGGCGGACCCCATCGCGCTCTATGACGGCGACGGGACGCTCATCTACGCGAACCAGGCGGTGGCCGCGTCACGCGGCTCGCACCACGTGCACGTGCCGGGCAGGAACATGGACGCGCTGCGGGTGCTGGACCCGCAGCTGGAGTCCTATGCGAAGGCGCTGGACGCGGCGAGGCGCACGGGCCAGGTGCAGCGCGGCCGCGTCACCCTGTCCTCGGACCAGGGCCCGCGGCACTTCGAGTACACGATGTCCCCGGCCACCGGGCCCACGGGCGCGGTGGAGGCCGTCATCGCCACCGGGCAGGACGTCACGGAGCTGCGCAACGCGGAGGACTTCCGCGAGCAGTTCATCGGCATCCTGGGCCACGACCTGCGCAACCCGCTCAACGCGCTGTCCATGTCCGCGCAGCAGCTCCAGCGCCAGGGTGAGCTGTCCGACCGCCAGCGCGTCTTCACCGGGCGCATCCTCACCAGCGCCGAGCGCATGGAGCGGATGATCCGCCAGCTGCTGGACTTCGCCAGGGCGCGGCTGGGCGCGGGGCTGCCGGTGGTGCGCTCGCGGTGCGACCTGTTCGACGTGGTGCGCGGCGCGGTGGAGGAAGCGCGCGCCAGCCACCTCCAGCGCGAGGTGATGCTGGACGTGCAGGGGGACGGGCGCGGCGCGTGGGACGCGGACCGGCTGGAGCAGGTGGTGGGCAACCTGCTGTCCAACGCGCTCAAGTTCAGCCCGCCGGATTCGCCCGTGCGCGTGAGCGCGGAGGGGCTGAATGGGGAGGCCGTGCTACGGGTGCACAACCTGGGCGCGCCCATTCCACCGGAGCAACTGCCGCACCTCTTCGCCGCGTGGCGCCGCGCCGGCCGCAGCGACCGGGAGCGCGGCGCTTCCGGGGGGCTGGGGCTGGGGCTCTACATCACCGGTCAGATCGTCCGCTCGCATGGCGGCACCGTGCAGGTGACCTCCACCGAGGCCCAGGGGACGACCTTCACGGTGCGTCTGCCGCGAGGCTGAAAAACCTACGGGTTTGACGACTCGTGGACGGATGCATTGCGTCCACCCTTCCGGATGCGCAGGGGCGACTCCACCCTGGGGGCATGGTCCCATCCGAAAAGCAAATCTTCGCCCAGAGCGTGGAAGCCCTCTTCGTGCGTGCGTTGGGGCCATACCTGACGCGTGACGGACGCCAGAAGCTGAAGGCCGCGGGCCTCAACCTATCGGAGCCGCTGCGCCCCCACTACTCGCTGGACCAGTGGCGCGTCTTCCTGGACGTGGCCGCGCGGGACGTCTTCCCCGGCCAGCCGCTGGAGACGGCCTACCTGGAGCTGGGCGCCCGCTACCTGAAGGGCTTCCAGCAGACGTCGGTGGGGCGGGCGAGCATGCAGCTCGTCACGCACCTGGGCCCGCGGAAGACACTGGAGCGCGTGCCGTACAACCTGCGCGCGGGCAACAACTTCAATGAAGTCCGGGTGGAGGAGTTGTCCAATCAGGACGCCACCCTGTGGGTGAAGGACGTGCTGGCGGACAACCCCTTCTTCGCCTGCGGCTTCCTGGCGGAGACGCTGCGCGCGTCGGGCGCGGGCTCACCGGAGGTGAAGCCCATCGCCTTCGACGGGACGGCGGCGACGTACCGGCTGACGTGGTCGCAGGCGAAGTCGCAGCGGCCCGCGGGCACGCTGGCGCCGGTGCGCCGGCTCTACGGGTAGCGCACGGGCGCGGGCGGATCATCCGGAGGCAGGGGGATGAACTCCGTCTCCGTGGGGACGGGCGCGAACCGGCCCTCCTTCCAGTCCGCCTTGGCGGCCTCCAGGCGCTCCTTGGAGGACGACACGAAGTTCCAGAAGAGGTAGCGCGGGCCGTCCATGGGCTCGCCGCCCAGGAGCATCATCCGCGCGGAGGACTCCGCGTTGAGGATGATCTCGCTGCCCGGCTTGAACACGAGCAGTTCGCCGGGCTGGAAGCGCGTGCCCTCCACCTCCACGGTGCCTTCCACGAGGTAGAGGCCGCGCTCCTCGTATTCGGTGGAGAGCTTCAGGCGGGAGCCCGCCTCCATCTTCGCGTCCGCGTAGAAGAGGTCGGAGTGGGCGCGCACGGGGGACTTGCCGCCGTGCACCTGGCCCGCGATGACGGTCAGGTGGATGCCCTCGCCGTCGATGACGGGGAGCGTGTCGGCGGGGTGGTGGACGAAGGCGGGGGCGACCTCTTCATGCTTCTTGGGGAGGGCGATCCAGGCCTGGATGCCGAAGAGGCGGCCTCCGGCGGTGCGAGTCTCCGGGCCGGTGCGCTCCGAGTGGGCGATGCCCTGGCCGGCGGTCATCCAGTTCACGGCGCCGGGGCGGATGGGCTGCACGAAGCCCAACGAGTCGCGGTGGAGGATTTCGCCCTGGAAGAGATAGGTGACGGTGGACAGGCCGATGTGCGGATGGGGACGCACGTCCAGGCCGCGGCCGGGGTCGAAGTCCGCGGGGCCCATCTGGTCCAGGAAGATGAAGGGGCCGACCATGCGGCGGCGCGCGGAGGGCAGGGCGCGCCGGACGTGGAAACCATCGCCCAGGTCGCGCACGCGCGGGACGATGAGCGTCTCCAGGGAGGGCGGGGGCTCACGGCCCTGCAGGTCTTCTTCCCAGCTCATGGTGTGGCTCCTTTTCGAGGTGCGCAGTGTGCCTCGGTTCGGGCGGGAGTGCGCGGCTCACTTTCCGTGGAATGAGGGGCGGCCAGTACGGACTTGTCCCTGACCCTTCCGAGCCACTCATCCTCCTCGACTTTTCGCATCTACGTTCCTTCATAGGTCGCTCTCAGGTCCTCCATCTTCACGAAGTAGCGCCGGGGCCATGATGTGGCCTCTGGCTCGGTGCGAATGAGGGCCGTGTAGTCATGTGCCTCGTAGAACGCCGCTGCGTGGGCGTTCTTTGCGTCCACGACGACGATGAGCCCTCCAATGTCCGCGTTGACGCGCAAGGCCCTGCGGTGGGCGTCATCGAGCAGATGCTCCCCGATGCCCATGCTCTTGCACCGCTCGTCGCGCGCAAGGCGCCCGATGAGGATGGCGCGGACCGGATAGTCAGGTAGCCGCCGGATGACGGGCGCAGGCAGGCTGCTGCGCTCCAGTTGGATCCAGGTGAGTGTGTAGAAGCCCAGCACCCAGGGCAGATCAGGCCGTCCGTCGGGACGGTGGAGGACCCAGGTCCGGTTCTCCTCGCGGCGTCCCTGCTGTGTCGCCTGTTGTTGGAAGAAGCGAGTGAGCGCCTCCTCCTCACAGCGAAAACCACTGGCGGCGTCTTCGCTGGTGATGGCGGTGAGCTCGGGAAACATCAGGGGTGCCGTCATGACGGCACCCCTCTTCTTTTCTCCCGAACGTCAGCGGGCCTTCTTGCGCGCAAGCTTCCGAAGCCGGGGCAGTGGCTTCGCGGGCTTCTCCAACGCGTCCACAAGCCGGTCGAAGTCACTATCGGGCAGCACGACGCGGCCCTCCTCCCGGGCGTTCCACTCCAGCCGGGTGAGGGAGGGCGAGCTGTATTCAGCGAGGACCTGATGCTTCTCGTCCACGAAGGCGACGCGGCGGCCCAGGCTTGCCTCGAGCACGGCCTTGGCGAAGAAGCCCAGGGCCTCCTTGATGACCTCGGTGTTGTCGATCTGGAGCTTGCTCCGAAGTTGCTCAAGCTGGGTTCCATAAGGCGCAGGAAGCGTTGCCTGCAGGCGGTAGGAGGAAGTCGTCATGGCGGGCACTCCGTTGCCAACGGCTTGAGGGGAGCAGGGCATCTTCCGCGCGGGCACGGGTGTGTGAATCGGTGCCCACTGGAAACTCAGTAGAAATCTACTGATGTTCCAGCTGCTTTCAATCCGCCACCAGGGCCATGCACGGAATCAGGCGGCACCGTGATGTGGTGCCCTGCGGCGCGGTGATATCTGCCCGCCTGAGTGCCCTGCGTCCTGCTGGGGAGACGAATCCGTTGACGGTTCGGGAGATTACGCGGGCGCTCCGACATCCCCTGACCTGGGGGCCGGAGACGGCACCCCCCGTCCGTTGACGACGCGCTGTACCTGTGTTCAGGCTGGTCGTCTGGGAGCCCGCCATGTCCCCTCAAATCGCCCTCGCCTTCTCGTCGGAGTCCGCGGCCCATCCAGCGCTCGCCGCCTTCCATCCGGTGGTGCGGCGCTGGTTCGCTTCACGCCTGGGCGAACCCACCCGGCCGCAAATCGAGGGCTGGCCGCTCATCCACGGCGGCCATGACGTGCTCATCGCCGCGCCCACGGGCAGCGGCAAGACGCTCACCGCGTTCCTTGCCGCGCTGGACTCGTTGTTCCGGCTGGCGCTCGACGGCACGCTGCCCGACCACACGCGCGTCCTCTACGTGTCGCCCCTGAAGGCCCTGGGCAACGACGTGCAGAAGAACCTCCTCCAGCCGCTGGAGGAGTTGATGACCCTGGCGCGTGAGGAGGGCTACGAACCCCAGCAACTGCGCGTGCAGGTGCGCACCGGCGACACGCCCGCGGGCGAGCGCGCCCAGATGGTGCGCCGCCCGCCGCACATCCTCATCACCACGCCGGAGTCCCTCTACCTCTACCTCACCGCTGAGCGCGCCCGCGCCACCCTGCGCCACGTGCGCACGGTCATCGTGGACGAAATCCACGCGCTCGCTCGCGACAAGCGCGGCAGCCACTTCGCGCTGTCCATGGAGCGCCTCAAGGCCCTCACCGACGTGCGCCCCCAACTGCTGGGCCTGTCCGCCACGCAGAAGCCGCTGGACGCCATCTCCGGCTTCCTCACCGGCGCGTCCCTCACCGAGTGCAAGCGCGTCGAAGTCGGCCACCAGCGCCCGTGGGACCTCAAGGTCGAGATCCCGGACGCGGAGCTGTCCTCCATCGCGAGCCACGAGATGTGGGGGCAGGTCTACGACCGGCTCATCCAACTCTCCAGCGAGCACCGCACCACGCTCATCTTCGTCAACACGCGCAAGATGTCCGAGCGCGTGGCGCACGACCTGGGCGAACGCCTGGGCCAGCAGTGGGTGGCCGCGCACCACGGCAGCATGTCCCGCGAGATGCGCCTGTCCGCCGAGGAGCGCCTCAAGGCGGGCCAGCTGCGCGTGATGGTCGCCACCGCGTCGCTGGAGCTGGGCATCGACGTGGGCAACGTGGACCTGGTCGTGCAGCTGGGCACCACCAAGGCCATCTCCGTGCTGCTCCAGCGCGTGGGCCGCGCGGGCCACCACAAGGCGGGCATCTCCAAGGGCATCCTCTTCGCGATGACGCGCGACGAGTTGGTGGAGTGCGTCGCGCTCCTCAACGCCGTGCGCGAGGGAGACCTGGACGCGGTCCGCATCCCCAAGAAGCCCCTGGACGTGCTGGCGCAGCAGATCGTCGCCGCGTGCGCGTGCGAGGAGTGGGACGAGCGCGCCCTCTTCAGCGTCTTCCAGCGCGCGTACCCGTACCAGGACCTCACCTGGGAGGAGTACCAGCAGGTGCTGGAGATGCTGTCGGAAGGCGTCTCCGAGCGCCGGGGCCGGGGCAGCATCCACCTGCACCGCGACCGGGTGAACCAGCGGCTCAAGGGGCGCCGGGGCGTGCGCATCACCGCGCTCACCAACGGCGGCGCCATCCCGGACACGTTCAACTTCAGCGTCACCGCGCAGCCGGAAGGCAAGGTGGTGGGCACGCTGGACGAGGACTTCGCGGTGGAGTCCTCGCCGGGGGACATCTTCCTGTTGGGCAGCACCGCGTGGCGCATCCAGCGCGTCGTGGGCAGCACGGTGATGGTGGAGGACGCGAGGGGCGCGCCGCCCAACGTGCCCTTCTGGCGCGGCGAGGCTCCGGGCCGCACGGACGAGCTGAGCCTCCAGGTGGGCCGGCTGCGCGAGGAGCTGCTGCGCCACGATGACCCGGCGGGCTTCCTGGAGAAGCTCCTGCGCGTGCCGCCGCCTGCGGTGGACGCGCTCCTGGGCTACCTGCGGCTGGGCAAGAAGATGCTGGGCGACGTGGTGCCCAGCCACACCCAGATCGTCGCCGAGCGCTTCTTCGACGAGGCGGGCGGCATGCAGCTCATCATCCACGCGCCCTTCGGCAGCCGCATCAACCGGGCGTGGGGCATGGCGCTGCGCAAGCGCTTCTGCCGCTCGTTCGACTTCGAGCTGCAGGCGGCGGCCACGGAGGACGGCATCCTCCTGAGCCTGGGGGAACAGCACTCGTTCCCGCTGGCGGACATCTTCGACTTCCTGCACCCGGACAACGTGGAGGAGGTGCTGGTGCAGGCCATCCTCCAGGCGCCCATCTTCGGCACGCGCTTCCGGTGGGTGGCGTCGCGGGCGCTGACGCTGCACCGGATGATGGGAGGCAAGCGCGTGGCGCCGAACCTCCAGCGCGCGCGCAGCGAGGACCTGCTGGCGGCGGTGTTCCCCGCGCAGGTGGGCTGCCAGGACAACCACGGCGGCGGAGACGTGGAGCTGCCGGACCATCCGCTGGTGAAGCAGACGATGGACGACTGTCTGCGCGAGGCGATGGACATCGACGGGCTGCGCGAGGTGCTCCGTCGCATGAAGGACGGGCGCATCCAGCTGGTCGCGCGAGACGTCCCGGAGCCGAGCGTCTTCGCGCACGCGCTCATCAACAGCCAGCCCTACACCTTCCTGGACGACGCGCCGGCCGAGGAGCGCCGCGTGCGCAACGTGGCCCTGCGCCGCGCGATGCCCGCGGAGGACGCGGCGGCGTTCGGGGCGCTGGACGCGAACGCCATCCGGCAGGTGGTGGAGGACGCCGCGCAGCCGATGCGCGACGAGGACGAGCTGCACGACGCGCTGTTGCAGCTGGTGCTGGTGCGGGACTCGGAGGTGCCGCGAGGCCTGGAGACGGGCCTGTTCAAGCAGGGGCGCGTGGCCTGGCTGGAGCGGGAGGGCGGGCGGTTCCTGGTGTCGGCGGAGCGGGGCAACGCGGTGCGCGCGCTGTTCCCGGACGCCGCGACGCAGCCGGTGTTGCCGGTGCTGGAGTACGACCGGCCGGTGGAGCGCGACGCGGCGGTGCTCCAGGTGGTGCGCGGGCGGATGGAGCTGGTGGGGCCCACCACGGTGACGGAGCTGGCGCGGCTGACGCTGTTGGACCCTGACGACATCAACCTGGCGCTGCACAACCTGGAGAGCCAGGGCAGCGTGCTGCGAGGCCAGTTCCGCGCGCGGGAGGACGTGCCGGTCGCGCAAGACGCGGACGGAAGCCCGGTGCTGGAGTGGTGCGACCGGCGCCTGCTCCAGCGCATCCACCGGCTGACGGTGGGGCGGCTGCGCCGTGAGATTGAACCGCTGAGCCCGCAGGACTTCATGCGCTTCCTCTTCCGGTGGCACCACCTGGAGGACGTGGACGCGCTGCGGGGCAGCACGGGATTGCTCAAGGCGGTGCGGCTGCTGCAGGGGTACGAAGCGCCGGCCTCCGCGTGGGAGCGCTTCCTGTTGCCCGCGCGCATGCGGGGCTACACGCCGGACCTGATGGAGCGCGCGTGCTACGCGGGTGAGGTGGCGTGGGGGCGGGTGACGCTGAAGGATCCGCCGAAGCCCGCGGGCCCGCGCCGAGGCGCGCCGGTGTTGGAGGCGCCGGAGCCGGTGGTGGCGAAGCGGTCCTCACCGACGCGCAACGCGCCGCTGACGTTCACGGTGCGCGAGGACCTGGAGTGGATGCTCGCGGCGGCGCGTCCGCACGCGGTGCTGGCGGACGGGGGCGTGTGGACGCCGCCGGACCTGAGCGCGGCGGCGAAGGACGTGGTGGGCGTGCTGGAGCGGCGGGGCGCGTGCTTCTTCCAGGACCTGGTGACGCGAGCGCGTCGGCTGCCGGCGGAGGTGGAGGACGCGCTGTGGGAGCTGGTGGCGAAGGGGCTGGTGACGGCGGACGCGGTGCAGAACCTGCGCATCCTGCAGAGCCCGGCGCACCGCAAGCGCCAGAAGCTGCTCAACCGGGGCGGCCCGGGCCGCTGGAGCCTCCTGGCGCCGTCGGAGCCGAAGTCGCAGGAGGAGGTGACGGAGTCGCTGGCGAAGCTGTTCCTCCAGCGCTACGGCATCGTCTGGCGCGACCTGGTGATGCGCGAGTCACTGGCGCCCACCTGGCGTGAGCTGCTGTTCGTCTACCGGCGCATGGAAGCGCGAGGCGAGCTGCGAGGTGGCCGCTTCGTATCGGGCTTCGTGGGTGAGCAGTTCGCGCTGCCCGAAGCAGTGGACATGGCGCGAGCGGTGCGGCGCGCGGCTCCGTCCGGCGTGCGCATCCAGCTGTCCGGCGTGGATCCGCTGAACCTCACGGGCGTGGTGACCCCGGGCCCGCGCGTGGCGGCGCTGCCGAACAACGTCGTCACCTACGTGGATGGGATTCCGCAGGGCGTGGACGCGGTGGAGGACGCGCCGGAGAACGAGGACGCGGAAGTCGATGGACCGCTCGCGCAGGTGAACTGACCTGCGCCGGGACAGGATGCTCACGCTGAAGGTGCAGGTCGCACGAACTCAGTCCGTCACACGGGCGAGGGCGGCGCCCAGGCCGTGCTCCACGGCGTTCCGGTAGGGCCCCTCGGGAACGTGGAGGAGCGAGTCCACACCCTGCTGATAGTGCGCGCGGGCCGTGACGAAGTCGCCCCGGTCCTCGGCGCACTTGCCCAGGTTGAGGTGCAGCGACGCGAAAAAGGGCCGCACGCGGTCATCATCCACGGCCCGGGCCCTGTCGAGCGCCACCTGGTTCCAGTGCCGGGTGTCCTCCGCCGTGGGCTGATGCCGTGCGAGATAGTGGGCCGCGATGCACGCTTCGTAATCGTCGGTGGCAGCGTCCCAGGCCCGCTGGAACCACGCGCGCGCCTCCTCCGGACGGTGGATGACTTCCGCGTGCATGCCCTGGGCGCACAGCTTCACGACGGGGTTCTCCGGGTCCATGCCCCGCATGATGCACCGGTCCAACAGCCCATTCGCGGAAGAACCACGGGGCATGGTGTTGTTCGTGGCAGGGCGCGAACCACGAGGTGAAGAAGGCGAAGTCGCGGCGAAGCACCTGCGACACCCATGTCCTCCAATCGGGGCCGACCTGTTCTGGATGGAGGCCCCGTCTACGCGATCGACGGACAGGGCCGCATCCTCGACAAGAGGTAGCGGCCGGGACGAGGAATCAATGGAGCGCTCGCGCAGGTGAACCGACCTACGCAGGACAGAGGGCCGGCGCGGCTTGAGGATGGTCGGGCTTTGGGAGTGGAGTGACTCCATGACCCCCAGTGTCCGGCACGGAGCCCCCGGTTCGTATGCCGGGGCCGTCCTCGTCCTCATGGTGATGATGGCCGCCGCTTGTGGACACGCCCAACGTCCCGAGCGGAAGACCTATGTCGTCTCCGAGGATGCGCGAGGAGTCTGGACGGACGAGGGGGCCGGTACAGGCGGCTCTGGGGCGGACGCCTACTGCGGCGAGATGCAGAAGCAGTGCTTCCAGAAGTGCTGGAGGCGAAAGCCGACAGTGGAAGACATGGAGAAGCACTCAGAAAGCCACCATCGGCTCTGCACGAGCCAATGCCTTGAAGCCTTCATGAAGTGCATCAAGGAGCAGGAGGCACTGGAGCAACAGGACGCGAAACGGGAGCTGCGATTCCCTGACATGGCTTCCGCCTTGGACTGGCTCCGGGATCACAAGTCCGAGGTGGCATTGGGAACAGTGGTCATCGTCGCGGGGGTGGCTTTCTCGCTCGTCGTGGTTCCCGCGGGGCTGTTGGTGTTGAGTCCCATCTGAAAGGACATATCCGTGAGCAAGGCGCTGGAAATCGATGTGGAGGATGTGCTCTCCGTCCTTGGGGAGGAGACCCAGCGTCACGAGAAGGGCTCACGAGAATGGGGCGCCTTCCAGGTCGCGGCGATCTGCCTCATCTACGTCCGGCACATGAACAAGCTGGATGACTTCACACGCTACTATCGTGAGATCCTCAGCCCGGATTTCAAGATCAAGGTCGAGCGTGATTTTGAAACGCGGACTGACGCCGAGGCATGGATCAAGGAAGGCACAGCCGAACACGGCATGCACATCCGGATCGCCGGCGCAGGCTTCCTCGTGGTCCAGCTCCCCGGAAGGCTCACCTTGATGAACGCCCCGCTGCCGGAAGAACTGAACGCGATGGAGTCAGAGGAGGACTGAACTGCATGGAGCGATCCTGGATGGTGATCTTCGTGGTGCTGGGATGCTCGGCGCCGCATCCGGACATCCGGGTCCGTCAGCTCGCCAACGGCATGTACGAGGTCGAGGGGCCTCTGGCAGGGCCCTTCAAGACGCGGGAAGAGCTGGCTCAAGTCGCCTGTGCGCGGATGATCCAGATGCCCGGTGCGTCGACCCTGCATGGCCGGCAGGGCAAGGAGTACTGCGCGCTCTGGTACTACTCCCCCCAAGCGGAGGCCTACTTCCTCAGCTACTTCTCGGACCTTGGCGGAGACGGGCCTGGAGGCAGGAAGTACTGCAAGGTGCCGCTGGCTCTTCGCGATGCCAACGTCAGGGAGCCCGTCATTCTTGGGCCCGCGCACCCGCATCCCCATAACTGGGAGTTCTCCCGCGAGGACATGGGCGCGAACCACGAGCCAGACTGGTCGCCGTGGGGCTCGGCCCGCTTCGTGGACAGGTCCGGGCGGATCTGGGAGCACGAGTTGCTCCTCTTCTACGGGCCCCGGAATGGCGGGTGCCTCGCGTACGACAACAACTACTCCTCCCGGGTCGTGTCGGCGCTGCGAGGTGGAAAATGGATCCCCATCGGGAAGGCTTCCGGAACAGCGGGAGACTTCAGCTTCGATCTGTTCGAGGGGCAGTCATGGTTGCCGTAGTCGTTCGCAGCGAGGATTCGCGATGAAGACGTCCATGGGGATTGCCCTGCTCTGCCTGTCACTGTCCGGGTGTTCGCTGCTCGGGTACCACAAGGTGAAGAAGGCTTCGTGGGCGCCACCCGAAGAGGCCGCCACCGTGGTGTTCCCGAACTCGTTCAAGGAGGGCGTCCACCTGGAAGGCCCCATGATGTCCGCACTCGAGGTCGCGATGAACGAGTTCCTCCCCCCTGGCTCGGAACTCCAGACCCAGGAGCCCGACAAGCGCATGGCGCAGTGCCTCTCCAGGCGAAGCACCTACGACACCCATGTGCTCCAATCGGGAGCCGACTTGTTCTTCGTGTGGTTCTCCCCTCAACCCGCGCGCTGCGGCTTGAACGAGCCCATCCTGGATGGAGGCGCCGTCTACGCGATCGACGGACAGGGACGCATCCTGGACAGGAGGTAGCGACCAGGGACTCGGCCTGGTGGTTGCTGCTGAAACGTTGAGCAATGGTCTTCTTTAATGAAGATTTAGGCTTAATTTCATTAGAAATAGCCTCAGACGGATTGAAAATAGCCCATCCTGGACATATAGTGCATTGCGTCAGCTCTCTGGAGAGGTGCGGCGATGCAGAAGTGGATGGCGATGGTCCTGTTGGTGGCGGTGGGGGTGGCGGGGCTGCTGGTGACCCCGGCGGCGCAGGTGAAGCAGGGCGGTCCCATCAACCCGGCGGACACCGCATGGCTGCTCACCGCCACGGCGCTGGTGCTGCTGATGACGCCCGGCCTGTCGTTCTTCTACGGCGGCATGGTGCGGCTGAAGAACGTGGTCTCCACGCTCATGCAGAGCTTCATCGCCATGGCCGTCATCAGCGTGCTGTGGGTCGTCGTGGGCTTCAGCCTTTGCTTCGGCGACAGCTTCCACGGCCTCATCGGTGACCCGCGCACCTTCTTCATGTTCAGCGGCGTGGGCGGTGAGACGCACCCGGACCTGGCGCCCACCGTGCCGCTGCTCCTCTTCGCGCTCTTCCAGCTCAAGTTCGCCATCATCACCCCGGCGCTCATCACCGGCGCGTTCGCGGAGCGCGTGCGCTTCAAGGCGTACCTGCTCTTCATGGTGCTCTTCAGCCTCTTCATCTACGCGCCGCTCGCCCACTGGACGTGGCACCCGGAGGGCTTCCTGCGCCAGTGGGGCGTGCTCGATTTCGCCGGTGGCACCGTGGTGCACATGTCCGCGGGCCTCGCCGCGCTCGCGGGCGCCATCGTCCTGGGCCGCCGCCAGGTGCACCTGACGCACGCGACGCATGCTCCCGCCAATGTTCCCTTCGTGATGCTCGGCACGGGCATGCTGTGGTTCGGCTGGTTCGGCTTCAACGCCGGCTCCGCGCTGTCCGCGTCGTCGCTGGCCACGCTCGCCTTCGCCACCACCAACACCGCCTCCGCCGCCGCGATGCTCGGGTGGATCGCCTTCGACTGGCTGCGCGGCCGCAAGCCCAGCGCCATGGGCGCCTGCGTGGGCGCGGTGGTGGGCCTGGTCGCCGTCACCCCCGCCGCCGGCTTCATCACCGTGGGGCAGAGCATCCTGGTGGGCCTGGTCGCCAGCTTCGTCAGCAACGCCGCCGTCCACTTCAAGAGCCGCACCGCGCTGGATGACACGCTCGACGTGTTCCCCTGCCACGGCCTGGGCGGCATCGTGGGCATGGTGCTCACCGGCGTGCTCGCCAAGGACGTGGGCCTGCTCTACGGCACGACGCGCACCTTCCTCATGCACCTGTTGGCGCTGGTCGTCGTCTCCGTCTTCTCCTTCGTGGGTTCGTACCTCCTGTACAAGATCGTCGACCGCATCGTCCCGCTGCGCGTCACCCGCGAGCAGGAGGAGGAGGGGCTCGACCTGAGCCAGCACGGTGAGACCGTGGGCGAGGTCCCCACCGCGGCGCTCGCCGTCCCCACGCCGCCCGCGCCCGTTGCGAGCGCGCCGGGTGTCCCGGAGCACGCCGCTCCGTCGGAGCCCGTGCCCGCGTAGCCTGGACGTGCGGACCCCACGAGGCTGGGAGCCTGTCGGGAAGGGAATGGGCGAAGCCCGCGCTGATCATTCGCGCGGGCAGCGCCCTGTCCGGGGCCTGACTGCGACCTGCCATGCGGTAGGCGTCCGGTCATGCACGGGGGCGCTCGGCGTTGAGATAGAGCCCGTCATCGAATGACGGGGCTGTCGCTTCGCGGGGGGAGCGCATGTCGCGGATGTGCAAGGAATCAAGAATCGCTGTCCTGGGAATCATCGTGCTCGCGGGTTGGGGGTGCTCGAAGGAGCCCGCATCCGCGGAGCCCCCGCCGGTGCGGCAGGCCCCGGCGGTTGCGCAGGCCCCGGCGGTTGCGCGGGCCGGTCCGGGCGGCACCACGAGCCTGGGGGAGCTGCCCTTCGTGGAGGGCAGCTCCGTCGCGAAGATCTTCGCCCAGAAGCTGGGCAGGCCCACGTCCCTGAGCGAGACGACCGCGGTGCAGGTGAAGCTGCCGCCGCCCGCCAATCGAGGGCTCGCGGGCAGCCTGGTGCGCGTGCTCGGTGAGCCGTCCGCGCCCACCGTCCTCTTCCACTCCGACACCCTGGTCCGGCTGGGGGTGATTCCGGAGAGCCCGGGCCCGGACTTCTTCACCCTCTTCGCGCGGCTCCCGGACTCGGAGGTGGAGCGCCGGGCGGAGCGCGAGCGGCGGCTGGCCTCGGGCGAGTTCGGGACGCCTGGCCGGGAGACCGTCCTGTTCAACGGCCGCCACCCGGCTGCCCGTTACGAGGGGCTCCCCATGGACGCCAACGCCTTCGCGCGGGGCGCGCTCGTGCCCCAGACGAGCTGCCCCCAGATGCCAGCCTCCACCGAGGCATGGTGGGAGCGGACGCAGTTGATCCGCGACCCGGCCGTGGTGCTCGACCCGGCGCGCACGTGGGACCCGTGCACGGGCGCGGGGACGAAGGGCGGGGTGTGGACGTTCGCGCACCTCATGCGGGAGATGGCCAAGGGCTCCGGCGCGAACCCGGAGGCCTTCGTGCTGAACTGGCTGTCGCTGTGGCTCAATGACTTCCAGGCCAACGGCGACACGGTGCCCGCGCGCCGCAAGATGTACGACGAGGTGATCGCCCCCTGGGCCGCCGCCAGCGGCACGGCCTCGTCCCTCGAGTTCAATGCCTCCACGAACCGCTGGGAGGTCGTGCTGCGCCAGCCGCTGGACCTGGACATCGCGCCCTTCCGGCTGCTGGCCATCGTCAACCGCATCGACCTGGCGGGCAGCTCGCAATACGGAGGCCGGTCCTCCAACCCGGGGGAGCTGCGGTTCATCTTCGGACTGACGCGCCCCTCGCCCTGGGGAGGCGGAACGGAGGCGACGTGCAACCTCAAGCCCTTCACCACCATCTTCGAATACGGCGTGCCGGGCGAGGGGTGCCGGGCCGTCACCGGCTGGGCGCGGCAGTGGGTGGGGTTGGGGATGTCCCCCGCCTTCGACACGGCCTACCGGTCGAGACTGCAGCAGATGACGGAGAGCGTCGTCCGGCATGGGCGGGCGTCAGGGAAGGGCAACCGGAACGCGCTCAATCAGATCCGCACCAACGAGGTCGCCCTGGCGTTTCCGTGGGAGCTGCGGGAGTTCCACCTGGCGGACGAGCAGCCCGGCACCGGCAAGGACACCCCCTCCAACGGGCCGTTGCGCGTCCACACGCTGGCGCTGACCCCGGATGACGCGACCCACGACTTCCGCACGGACCCCGACGTGGACTTCTTCGTGCGCACCCAGGTCAAGAACGGTGTCGAGCAGCCGGTCGTCGTCCCCACCCACTGCGCCGCCCGCTTCATGGTGCCTCCCTCCGTCAACGGGAGGCCCTTCCTGGGGGCCAACGCGCTGGTGGTGCCGCCCACCCACTGGGAGGCCGTCAACGCGGTCTCCACCAACGCCGCGGAGGTCTGCGCGCGGAAGGAGTTCTCCAGCAACACCTGCAATGGCTGTCACTTCAAGGACACGGGCACCAATGACTTCACGGGCGTGGACAACCTCGCCTTCACGCACGTCAGTCCCACGTCGGGCATCCCGGCCCGGGAGTCCAAGTTCATGACGGGTGGGGGCAACGGCTTCATGTACGTCGTGCCGGATGCCCAGTTCGGAGCGCCGGTGACGTCATGGCCGTTCGCGGACCTGCTGCGCCGCCACCAGCGGCTCCAGGAGCTGGCCCATTGCTCCACCTGCGGATGGTTCATCGACCTGGACGCGGGCTACCTGAAGCGGATGGAGGCGCTCGCCGGGAGCGTGCCCCTGGACGTGCCCCCCGGTGTACCCGGCCCGACGTTCACGGTGGGCCCCATCCGCGACGTCGGCGTGGTGCAGCAACTCCTGGAGCTGCGACCCGGCCTCAGGATGCGGTCGCGGGAGCTGCCGCTCGACTTCCTCGAGCCGCCCGCGGCCCGCGTCCACTGAGGGTCGACGTGGTGCGTCGGGCCTCCAGGCGTGTGGACCCCGTGAGGCCGTGCGCCTGTCGGGAAGGAAATGGGCGGAGCCCGCGCTGTTCACTCGCGCGGGCAGCCCTGTCAGGGGCGTGACGTCCGTCCATGCACTTCACTCCAGCGGCGTTGGGTCAATGCCAGCCATTCCAGGCGAAGGCTGGCTTTGCCGGGGGAGGATGTATGTTGTGGAAGTGCGAGGAATTGAGAGTCGCCGTGGTGGGTGCCGTGCTGGCGGTCAGCGGCTGCGCGGAGGAGTCCGCGCAGAAGCTTTCGACGCAGGGCGCCGCGGCGGAGTCGCGGGGGAGCAGCACGAGCCTGGGGGAGCTGCCCCTCGTGCCGGGCCTGTCCGTCGCCAGCACCTTCGCCCAGAAGCTGGCGCGGCCCACGCCCCTGGGGGAGACGGCGGCCGTGTACTTGAAGCTGCCGCCCCCGACCAACCGGCTGCTCTCGGACAGCCTGGTGCGCGTGGTGGGGGACCCCGCGCGGCCCACGGTCCTGTTCCACGCCGACACCCTGGCGCGGCTGGGCGCGATCCCCTCGAGCCCCGGTCCGGACTTCTTCACGCTCTTCGCGCAGCTGCCGGACTCGGAGGTGGAGCGGCGCCAGGAGAACGAGCGCCGCCTGGCCTCGGGGGAGCTGGGGGTGACCACCCGGGAGAGCATCCTGTTCAACGGCCGCCACCCGGTCGCCCGCTACGAGGGGCTCCCCATGGATGCGGCGGCCTTCGGGTGGGGCGAGCGGGTGCCGGTCACCATCTGCCCCCTGCTGCCGCTCTCCACCCAGCCCCAGTGGGAGCGGACGCTGATGATCCGCGACCCGGCCGTGGTGCTCGACCCGGCGCGCACGTGGGACCCGTGCACGGGCGCGGGGACGAAGGGCGGCGTGTGGACCTTCGCGCACCTCATGCGGGAGATGGCCCAGGGCTCCGGCGCGAGCCCGGAGGCCTTCGTGCTGAACTGGCTGTCGCTGTGGCTCAATGACTTCCAATCCAACGGCGACACGGTGCCCGCGCGCCGCAAGATGTATGACGAGGTGATTGCCCCCTGGGCCGCCGCCAGCGGCGCGACCTCGTCCTTCGAACTCAACGCCAGCACGGGCCGCTGGGAGGTGTCGCTGAGCAAGCCGCTGGACCTGGGCATCGCGCCCTTCCGGCTGCTGTCCATCGTCAACCGCATCGACCTGGCCCGCAGTTGGGACTACGCCGACCGGCAGACCGACCCGGGGGAGCTGCGCTTCATCTTCGGGCTCACGCGCCCCTCTCCCTGGGGCGGCGGAACGGAGGCGACGTGCAACCTCAAGCCCTTCACCGTCATCTTCGAATACGGCGTGCCCGGCGAGGGCTGCGCGCAGGTGGTCGACTGGGCCCGGCAGTGGGCGCTCCTGGGGACGTACCCGTCCTTCAACGCGGCCTACAAGGCTCGGCTCACGCAGATGACCCAGAGCGTCGTCCTGCGGGGAAAGGGTCCGGGGAAGGGCAACGGGAATGCGCTCAACCAGATCCGCACCAACGAGGCCGCCCTGGCGTCTCCGTGGGAGCTGCGGGAGTTCCGGCTGGTGGACGAGCACCCCGTCACCGGCAAGGACAAACCCTCCAACGGGTTCCTGCGCGTCCACACGATGGCGCTGACTCCGGATGACGCGACCCATGACTCCGAGACGGATCCGGACATCGACTCCTTCGTGCGCACCCAGGTCAAGAAGGGTGTCGAGCAGCCGGTGACCCTCCCCAACCGGTGCACGGCGCAATTCACGGTGCCTCGCAACCTCAATGGCAGACCCTTCCTGGGGGCCAACGCGTTGGTGGCGTCGCCCACCCACTGGGAAGGCTTCAGCGTGGTGCCCACGGATGCGGCGGAGGTCTGCGCTCGCAAGGAGTTCTCCGTGAACACCTGCAATGGCTGTCACTTCAAGGACACGGGCACCAACGACTTCTCGGGCGTGGACAACGTGGCCTTCACGCACGTCAGTCCCACGTCGGGCATCCCGGCGCGGCTGTCCAAATTCCTGACGGGTGGGGGGGCAGGCTCCATGTATGTCGTGCCGGACGCCCAGTTCGGGGCCGGCGTGGCGTCGTGGCCGTTCGCGGACCTGCTGCGCCGGCATCAGCGGCTCCAGGAACTGGCCAACTGCACCACGTGCGGATGGGTCAGGGGCCTGGACGTGGGCTACCTGGCTCGGATGGAGGCGCTCGCCGGGAGCGTGCCCCTGGACGTGCCGCCCGGTTCGCCCGAGCCGACGCTCTCGGTGGGACCCATCCGTGACGTCGGAGTGGTGAAGCAACTGCTGGAGCTGCGCCAGGACTTCAAGACGCAGCCGCTGGAGGTGCCGCTCAACTTCCTGCGCCCGCCGGAGGCCTTCGTCCACTGAGGCCGGCCAGGGCTCCTCCTGCCATCAGGAGGGGCCCCGGGCCGTTTCGCTTCTCAGAACGCGCAGTCCTGGCCGCGCGTGGGCAGCACGGAGGCGGTGCCGGACAGCCAGGTGTCCAGCGCGCGCGCCGCCTCACGGCCGTCCGCGAGCGCCCAGACGATGAGGCTCGCGCCCCGGCTGGCGTCGCCCGCGCAGTACACGCCCGGCGCGGAGGTGGCGAACTTCGCGTCCACCCGCACCGTGCCGCGCGGCGACAGCGCCACGCCCAGCTCCTCCGCCAGGCGGTCCGTGTCCGGGCCGGTGAAGCCCATGGCGAGCACGAGCAGGTCCACGTCGAACACCTGCTCGGAGCCTGGCACCTCCACCAGCTTCATCGCGCCGCCCGGCTCGCGCTGCACCTCCACGCGCACCGCGTGCAGGCGCTTGAGCTGGCCGTCCTCACCCTCCAGCCGCTTCGTCATCAGCGCGAAGGCGCGCTCGCCGCCCTCCTCCTGGCTGGACGACGTGCGGAACACCAGCGGCCAGCGCGGCCACGGGTTCTCCTTCGCGCGCACCTGCGGCGGCGCGGGGAAGAGCTCCACCTGCGTCACGCTCGCCGCGCCCTGGCGCAGCGCCGTGCCCAGGCAGTCCGAGCCCGTGTCGCCGCCGCCCAGGATGATGACCCGCTTGCCCTTCGCCTCCAGGCGCGCGTCCGGAGCCGCGCCCGCCGTCACCACGCGGTTCTGGTGCTCCAGGTAGTCCATGGCCTGCAGCACGCCGGACAGCTCGCGGCCCGGCACGTCCAGCTCGCGGGCCTTGCGCGCGCCCAGGGCCAGCACCACGCCGTCGTACTGCTCGCGCAGCGCCTTCCAGCCCGGCGTGACGGCCACGTCCTCGCCGGTGCGGAAGACGATGCCCTCCGCCTCCATCAGCGCGAGCCGGCGGTCCAGCACCGCCTTCTCCAGCTTGAAGTCCGGGATGCCGTAGCGCAGCAGGCCCCCGGCGCGGCTGTCCTTCTCGTACACCGTCACGCTGTGCCCCGCGGAGTTGAGCTGCGCGGCCGCCGCCAGGCCCGCGGGGCCGGAGCCCACCACGGCCACGCGCTTGCCCGTGCGCCTCGCCGGAGGCCTCGCCTTCACCCAGCCCTCCGCGAAGGCGCGCTCCGAAATCTCCTTCTCCATCTGCTCGATGGTGACCGCGTCCTGGTCGATGGCCAGCACGCACGCGGCCTCGCACGGCGCGGGGCACAGCCGGCCGGTGAACTCCGGGAAGGTGTTGGTGCGGCTGAGCACCTGGTACGCCTCCTTCCACTGGCCCCGGTACACCGCGTCGTTGAAGTCCGGGATGAGGTTCCCCAGGGGGCACCCCTGGTGGCAGAAGGGGATGCCGCAGTCCATGCAGCGCCCCGCCTGCCGCTTCGCCTCGTCCGGCGCCAGCGGCAGGTGCAGCTCGCGCCAGTCCTCCAGCCGCTCCACCTTGTCCCGCTTGGGGGCGTTGACGCGCTGCCACTCCATGAAACCCGTGGGCTTGCCCATGGCTCAGGCCCCCCCGCCAACGACGTGGAGCTGCTGCACGCCCGCGGCCGGTGGCGGCCTGCGCGCCGCCCTGCGCGCCTGGAGCACGCGCTTGTAGTCGGACGGCATCACCTTCATGAACTGCGGCACCATCAGCTCCCAGTTGTCCAAGACCCGCCGCGCGAGCGCGCTGCCGGTGTGGTGCAGGTGGCGCTCAATCATCCCGTGCACGAGCCAGATCTCGGACTCGTCCACCAGCGACTCCAGCTCCACCATCTCCAGGTTGCAGCGCTCGCGGAAGGAGCGCTCGCGGTCCAGCACGTACGCGGTGCCGCCGCTCATGCCGGCCGCGAAGTTGCGGCCCGTCTGCCCCAGCACCACCACCACGCCGCCCGTCATGTACTCGCAGCCGTGGTCGCCCACGCCCTCCACCACCGCCTGCGCGCCGCTGTTGCGCACCGCGAAGCGCTCCCCGGCCAGGCCCCGCAGGTACACCTCGCCGGCCGTGGCGCCGTAGAGCACCGTGTTGCCGACGAGCACGTTCTCCTCGGGCGTGAAGCGGCTGCCCTCCGGCGGGTAGACGATGATGCGTCCGCCGGACAGCCCCTTGCCCAGGTAGTCGTTGGTGTCGCCCTCCAGCTCCAGCGTCACGCCGGACGCGAGGAACGCGCCGAAGCTCTGGCCCGCGGAGCCCTTCAGCTTCACCCGCAGCTTGCCGTCCGGCAGCCCCTGCGCGCCGTGGCGGCGGGCAATCTCGCCGGACAGCATGGCGCCCACCGCGCGGTGCGTGTTCGCCACCGGCAGCGACAGCAAGAGCGGCGGCCCGCCCGCGAGCACGGACTGCGCCTTCGTCAGCAGCTCGTGGTCCAGGTGGTCCGCCACGTCCTTGCGGTGCGGCGTCTGGCAGTGGCGCGGCTCGGTGGCCGGCGCGGACGGCGCGGTGAGCAGCGCGGACAGGTCCACCTTGCGCGCCTTCCAGTGGTCCACCGCCGCGCGCTGGCGCAACAGGTCCACCCGGCCCACCAGCTCCTCCAGCTTGCGCGCGCCCAATTTCGCCATGTGCCGGCGCAGGTCCTCCGCCAACAGCAGGAAGAAGCTGACCACGTTCTCCGGCGTGCCCTCGTAGCGCTCGCGCAGGGCCGGGTCCTGCGTGGCGATGCCCGCCGAGCAGGTGTTGAGGTGGCACTTGCGCAGCATGATGCAGCCCACGGACACGAGGCTCGCGGTGGCCAGGCCGAACTCCTCCGCGCCCAGCAGCGCCGCCACCAGCACGTCGCGCGCGGTGCGCAGCCCGCCGTCCACCTGCACGCGGATGCGCGAGCGCAGGCCGTTGTGCACCAGCACCTGCTGCGTCTCCGCCAGCCCCAGCTCCCACGGCAGGCCCGCGTGCTGGAGGCTGGAGAGGGGAGAGGCGCCCGTGCCGCCCTCGTAGCCCGCCACCACCACGCAGCCCGCGCCCGCCTTGGCCACGCCCGCGGCGATGGTGCCCACGCCCACCTCGCTCACCAGCTTCACGCTCACGCGCGCCTTCGCGTTCACGGACTGGAGGTCGTAGATGAGCTGCGCCAGGTCCTCGATGGAGTAGATGTCGTGGTGCGGCGGCGGCGAAATCAGCGTCACGCCCGGCGTGCTCCAGCGCACGCGCGCGATCCGCTCATCCACCTTGTGGCCCGGGAGCTGGCCGCCCTCGCCGGGCTTGGCGCCCTGGGCCATCTTGATTTGAAGCTCGTCCGCGTTGACCAGGTACTCGGCGGTGACGCCGAAGCGGGCGCTCGCCACCTGCTTGATGGCGCTGCGGCGCGAGTCGCCGTTGGGGTCCTGGGTGTAGCGGCGGGACTCCTCGCCGCCCTCGCCGCTGTTGGATTTGCCGCCCAGCCGGTTCATCGCGATGGCCAGCGTCTCGTGCGCCTCCGCGCTGATGGAGCCAAAGGACATGGCGCCGGTGACGAACCGCCGCGCCAGCTCCAGCGCGGGCTCCACCTCCTCCAGCGGCACCGGCGTGCAGCCGTCCGTCACCACGTCCAAGAGGCCGCGCAGGTTGCTGTGCTCGCGCGTCTCGTCGTCCGCCAGCTTCGAGTACTCCTGGAACTGCACCGCGTCGTTCGCGCGCACCGCCGCCTGGAGCTTCGCCACGGTGGCGGGGTTCCACTTGTGCCGCTCGCCCTGCCGGCGCCAGCGGAACTGCCCGCCCACCGGCAGCAGGTTCTCCTCGCCGTCCGCGCCAGCGCCGAAGCCGCGCGCGTGCCGCTCCGCCACCTCGCGGCCCAGCTCCGGCAGGCCCACGCCCTCCACGCGCGACGACGTGCCGGTGAAGTGCTTCTCGATGAGGCTTCGCTGCAGGCCCACCGCCTCGAAGAGCTGCGAGCCGCGGTAGGACTGGAGCGTGGAGATGCCCATCTTGGACATCACCTTGAGCAGGCCCTCCTCCAGGCCGTGGAGGTACTGCGCCTGCGCCTTGTCCGCGTCCGCCTTGAGCTCTCCGGCATCCGCCAGCGCGCGCAAGCTGTCCAGCGCCAGGTACGGGTTCACCGCGGACACGCCGTAGGCGAACAGGCACGCGAAGTGGTGCACCTCGCGCGCCTCCGCCGTCTCCAGCACGATGCCCGTGTACATGCGCGTGCCGTCGCGCACCAGGCGCTGGTGCACCGCGGACACGGCCAGCAGCGCGGGGATGGCCGCGTGCGCCGCGTCCACGCCCCGGTCGCTCAGGACCAGGATGCTCGCGCCCGCGTCGACGGCGTCCACCGCCGCCGTGCACAGCCGCTCCACCGCGACCTCCAGCGCCGTGGCCGCGCCGCCCGCGTGCGGGTACAGCAGGCTCAAGGGGCGCGGCTCGAAGAGGCCCGTGTCGCCGCGCAGGTCCGCCAGGCGCGCCAGCTGCCCGTTGGTGAGGATGGGGCCGGGCAGGGACAGCCGGTGGCACTGCTCCGGCGTCTCCTCGAAGGTGTTGCCCTCCGGGCCCAGCGCGGTGGCCAGCGTCATCACCAGCGCCTCGCGCAGCGGGTCGATGGGCGGGTTGGTCACCTGCGCGAAGAGCTGGTGGAAGTAGTTGAAGAGGGTGGGGGCCTGGTCGCTCAGCACGGCGAGCGGCGTGTCCGTGCCCATGGAGCCCGTGGGCTCCTTGCCCGTCTCCGCCATGGGGACGAGCGTGGTGCGCACGTCCTCGTCCGTGTAGCCGAATGCGCGCTGAAGCCGCCACAGCGTCTCGCCCTTCAGTCGCTCGGGGGCGGGGACCGCGGGCAGGTCCTCGAAGGTGAAGACGTTGCGCTGCAACCAGCGGCGGTAGGGCCAGCGCGAGGTGATGTCATGCTTCACCTCCTCGTCCTCCAGGATGCGCCCCTCCGTGGTGTCCACCAGCAGCATGCGGCCCGGCGTCAGGCGGCCCTTGCGGCGCACCTGTGACGGAGGCACGTCGATGACGCCCGTCTCCGACGCCAGGATGATGCGGTCGTCCTCCGTCACCAGGTAGCGCGCGGGGCGCAGGCCGTTGCGGTCCAGCGTCGCGCCAATGAGCTGTCCGTCCGTGAACGCGATGGCGGCGGGGCCGTCCCACGGCTCCAGCAGGGACGCGGAGTACTCGTAGAAGGCGCGGCGCTCGTCGCCCATCTCCTTGTGGCCCTCCCACGCCTCCGGGATCATCATCATCATCGCGTGGGGCAGGGTGCGGCCGCCCAGGTAGAGCAGCTCCACCATGTTGTCGAACTGCGCGGAGTCGCTCTTGCCCGGGACGATGATGGGCCACAGCGGCTCCAGGCTCCCGCCCAGCTTCGCCGTCTGGAGCAGCCCGCGCCGCGCCGTCATCCAGTTGCGGTTGCCACGCAGGGTGTTGATTTCACCGTTGTGCGCGATGAAGCGGAACGGCTGCGCCAGCTCCCACGTGGGGAAGGTGTTGGTGGAGAAGCGCGAGTGCACCAGCGCCAGCGCGCTGACGAACTCCGGGTGCCGCAGGTCCGCGTAGAAGCGCGGCAACTGCCGGGGCAGCAGGAGCCCCTTGTAGATGAGCGTCTCCGACGAACAGCTGGCCACGTGGAAGCGCCCCAGGGGATCCACGCCGCGCGCCAGCACGCGGTTCTCCACCAGCTTGCGGATGCGGTAGAGCTTGCGCTCGAAGGCGCTGGGCACCACGCGCCTGCGCGCGATGAAGAGCTGCCGGATGACCGGCGCGGCCTCCCGCGCGAGCGGCCCCAACTCCTCCGGCGCCACCGGCACGTCGCGCCAGCCGAGCAGCCGCTGCCCCTCCTCCTCCACCACGTCCTCGAACAGCGCCTCGCACGCGCGGCGCGCCTCCGGCTCCTGGGGCAGGAACACCTGCGCCACGCCGTACTGGCGGCGCGGCGGCAGCTCGAACCCCAGCCGCGGCGCTTCGTGGTTGAAAAAGCGGTGCGGCAACTGCACCAGGATGCCGGCGCCGTCGCCCGTCTCCGGGTCCCGTCCCGCCGCGGCGCGGTGGCTCAACCGGTTGAGCAGCTCCAGCGCGTCCTCCACGATGCCCCGCGAACGCTGCCCCCGGATGTGGGCCACGAACCCCACGCCGCAGGCGTCGTGCTCGGTCTCCGGCTCATACAGCCCGTAGCGCGGAGGGAGGGTGAACGGCATCGTCGGGACCCCTTTCCCGCATGACGCGGGAAGCCAAGCTGTGGAGCAATCAGGCTAACGCGGCGTGTCGCGGCCCGTAAAGACAGGGTGACTCAGGGGGTCGAGTCACCGCGTGGAGTGGTGCCGGGGAAACAGGCACTCCGTGAAACCTCACGCTGCGTGCGTCCTGCGCTGCGCGCAGGGATGAGCGGCCAACATTCATCTGCGATGAACGGCCAACATTCAGCGCGATTGGTTCTTTTCAGCCGCCGCGCCGCTTCCCATCCTCAGGGCAACTTGGAACTGCTTCAGCGGCTGAAGACGGAGACGCGCCCTCATCACGAGCGCACGGAGGGCGTGGTGCGTCTGATGGACGCGCGGCTGACGCCCGAGGGTTACCAGCGCCAGATGGAGGCCTTCCACGGGCTCTACCTGCCCCTGGAGGCGCTGCTCGCCGGACCGCTGGCGGTCCTGGAGCCGGCGCTGGACCTGGGGACGCGCTGGAAGACGCCGCTGTTGGAGGCGGACCTGCGCGCCATGGGGCACGACACGGCCTCGCTCGCGCGGCTGCCGCGTGCCTCCCCGCTGCCGGCGCTGCCGGGGCTGGCGGAGGCGCTGGGCTGCGCATACGTGCTGGAGGGCTCCACGCTGGGCGGCCAGCTCATCCTGCGCCACCTGACGCGCCACTTCGGCCCGGACGCGCGCGTGGGGAGCTTCGCCTTCTTCCGGGCCTATGGCGACCAGGTGGGCCCCATGTGGCGCGCGTTCGGCGGAGCGCTCACCCGGGCGTCCGAACAGGCGGCCTCCGAGACCTTCGACGCGGCCGTCGTGCAGGGCGCCCGCGACACCTTCGACACCTTCGCCGCCTGGTTCACGCGGGAGCACGATGTCTCCGTCCGTCTCTGATGCCGACCTCAGCGTCTGTGACCGCGAGCCCATCCACCTGCTGGGCGGCATCCAGCCCCGTGGGGTGCTCGTCGCCTTCCACCCGGACACGGAGGCCGTCACGGTCGTGAGCGCGAACGCCCAGGCGCTGCTCGGCGCCGGGCCGGACGCGCTCCTGGGCAAGCCCCTCTCCGGCGTGCTGCCGCACGGGCTGCTCGCGCGCGTGGAGGCGGGCACGGGGCCGGGGCCCGTCACCGTGGAGGTGTCGGGTCAGCGCTGCTCCGCGCTCCTGCACGACAGTGACGGCCTGCGCGTGCTGGAGCTGGAGCCGCTGGCGGCCGAGGACGTGGGCGCGGAGGAGACCGCGCTCTCCGCGGTGCAGCGGCTGGTGTCGCCGCTGGCGCGCGCGAAGGGGACGGTCGCGCTGCTTCAGGAAGCCGCGGACGCGGTGCGGGAGCTCATCGGCTACGACCGGGTGATGGTCTACCGCTTCCACGCGGACTTCCACGGCGAGGTCGTGGCGGAGAGCGTGCGCGAGGGTGTGGACTCCTTCCTGGGCCTGCACTACCCGGCGAGCGACATCCCCGCGCAGGCGCGCGCCCTCTACACGCGCAACCCCGTGCGCCTCATCGCGGACGTGGACGCGAAGGCCGTGGGCCTGGTGCCGCCGCTGCTGCCGGACACCCGGAGCCCGTTGGACTTGTCCGGCGCCGCGCTCCGCAGCGTGTCGGAGGTCCACCTGGAGTACCTGCGCAACATGGGCGTGGGCGCGTCCTTCAGCGTGTCGCTGCTGAAAGACGGACAGCTCTGGGGGCTCATGGCCTGCCACCACCTGGCGCCCCGCACGGTGTCCGCCGCGCGGCGGCAGGCGTGCGAGGTGCTGGCGCGGCTGTTGTCGCTCCAGCTCGCCGCGGAGGAGCGGAGCCTGGAGGCCGCCGCCCAGGCGCGCCGCGCGGCGCTGCTCAACGCGCTCGTCCTTCCGAACCTGGGCGAGCGCACCCCCGCGAAGGCGCTGGAGGCTCAGGCCCCGCTCTTGATGGAGCTCACGGGGGCCCACGGCGTGGCGCTGGTGCTGGGCGCCAGCGCGGGCCCGGAACCGTCGCCCCTGCTGCTCGGCACGACGCCCTCCGCGGAGGAGGTGCGTGCCCTGGTGGCGTGGCTTTCGGCGCGCGAGCTTCCGGAAGAGGTCCTCCACGTGGACCGGCTGGGGGACGTGTACCCGCCGCTGGCCTCGCGCGTGGACGTGGCCGCGGGCCTGCTGGCGGTGCGCCTGGACCCCTCCGTGCCGCACTTCGCGCTGTGGTTCCGCCCGGAGGTGGCGCGCACCGTGGCGTGGGCCGGCAACCCGCACAAGCCCGTGCGTCCGGAGCCGGGCCATGCGCGGCTGCGGCCCCGCGCGTCCTTCGACGTGTGGCGCGAGGAGATGAAGGGCGCCTCCACCCCGTGGTCCGCCCAGGACCTGGAGGCGGCGCTCGCGCTCAAGGGCGCGCTGGTGGGCGTGGTGCTGCGGCACGCGGAGGAGCTGGCCCGGCTGTCGCGGGAGCTGGCCCGCTCCAACGCGGAGCTGGATGCGTTCGGCGGCACCGTGGCGCACGACCTCAAGGAGCCCCTGCGCGGCATCCTCCAGTACAGCTCCTTCCTCCAGGAGGACTTCGGCCCCACGCTGGGCGCGGACGGCCGCCAGCAGTTGGAGGCCCTGGCGTGGCTGGCGAAGCGCACGCACGGCCTCATCGACGACCTCTTCGAGTACAGCCGCCTGGGCCGGCTGGAGCTGTCGTGGGAGGAGACGGATCAGCAGGCCCTGGTGGAGGACGTGCTCCGGACACTGGGCGCGCGGCTGGAGCAGGGGAGGGTGGAGGTCCGCCTGCCCCGCCGCCTGCCTACGGTGGCATGTGATGCCGTCCACATCCGCCAGGTATGGGCCAATCTCATCAGCAACGCGGCCAAGTACCAGACGGCCGAGCCCCGCTGGGTGGAGGTGGGCTTCCTGGGGCCCGGGGAATCACGTCCGCCAGCGGCGCGTCAGGTGGAAGCACCCTACATTTTCTACGTGAGAGACCCCGGCATCGGCATCGCGCCCCAGTTCCATGAGGCCATCTTCGAGTTGTTCCGCCGCCTGCATCCGGCGCAGGCCTATGGTGGCGGCTCGGGAGCGGGTCTGGCCATCGCGCGGCGGCTGGTGTCGCTGCACGGCGGCTCGCTCTGGTTGGACTCCACGCCGGGGCAGGGCTCCACGTTCTACTTCACGCTGGGCGAGGAACCGCGGACATGAACCCGTTGCTGCTGGTGGAGGACAGTGATCCGGACGCGGAGGCGCTGATGCGCATCGCGAAGCGGTTGCCCCTGCCCGTGCCCGTGGTGCGCGTGCGCGACGGCGAGAACGCCCTGGACTACGTCTACCGGCGCGGCGCCCACGCGGACGCGGAGCGCCCCACGCTCATCCTGCTGGACATGCACATGCCCGGCATCAGCGGGCGTGACGTGCTGGCCACGCTGAAGGCGGACCCCGACCTGCGCTCCATCCCCGTCATCATCTTCTCCTCCTCGGTGGAGACGGTCGACGTGCAGGGGGCCTACGCGGACGGCGCCAACAGCTACCTCTTCAAGCCGGACATTGGCCCCCAGCTTCAGGCCACCGCGGAGGCGCTCCATGCCTTCTGGTTCAAGGCCGCGCGCCTGCCCGAGCCCCAGGAGCCGGAGGCATGAGCCTGCGCGTGCTACTGGTGGACGACGGCATGGCGGACCGCCTCGCGGTCAGCCGCGCGCTGGCGAGGGACCCGGACATGCAGTGGGAAGTGGTGCCCATGTCCAACGCGGAGGACGCGCTGGCGTATTTGTCCGGCAACCCGGTGGACGCGATGCTGCTCGACTACCACCTGCCCGGCATGAACGGCGTCGCCCTGTTGCAGAAGGTCGCGGCGCTGGGACTGCCCCGCGTGCCCGCCGTGGTGGTGCTCACCGGCAGCGGCAACGAGCGCGTGGCGGTGGACGCCATGAAGGCCGGCGCCAACGACTACCTGGTGAAGGAGGCCTTCAGCCCGGAGCGCCTGCGCCGCAGCCTCAAGACCGCGGTGGACACGGTGCAGATGACGCGCGAGCTGGAGGAGCGCCGCCTGCGCGCCGAGCGCGCCGAGGCCGCCGCCCGCGAGGCCCTGGCCGTGCGCGACGAGCTCTTCTCGCTGGCGACGCATGACTTGAAGGGCCCGCTGCAGATCATGACGCTCAACGCCCAGGTGCTGCGCCGGCAGATTCCCGCCGCCGCGATGACGCCCGCGCTGGAGACGCGCCTGGGCCACATCGTGCGCGCGGCGCACCGCATGGGCGAGCTCATCGACCACTTCCTGGAGGTGACGCGCGGTCAGGAGCGCCCCCTCAAGCGCGAGCCCATGGACCTGCTGGCCATGGCGAGCGGCAAGGTGCGCGAGCTGGAGGCCAACGCGTCACGCCACCGCTTCGTCCTGGAGGTGCCGGAGGGGCGCGACTTCACCGGCGAGTGGGACGCGCACGCCCTGGAGCGCGTGCTGGAGAACCTGATAGGCAACGCGGTGAAGTACAGCGCCGCGGACTCCACCGTCATCGTGCGCCTGGCGGTGGAGGAGGAGGAGACGCAGCAGTTCGTGCTGCTCTCCGTGACGGACCAGGGCATCGGCATCCCGGCGGAGGACCTGCCCTTCGTCTTCGAGCGCTTCCACCGCGGGCGCAACGTGTCCCAGGACGTGTCCGGCAGCGGCGTGGGGCTGGCCAGCGCGCGCCGCATGGTGGAGCTGCACGGGGGCACGCTCGCCGTGCGCAGCGTGGAGGGGCAGGGCTCCACCTTCACCGTGCGCCTGCCCCGGGGCATCGTGCTCTCCGCCGGGCCCGCGCAGTCCACGCCGGTCCGTGGCGGCTCCGAGCACACCGCGCCTTAGCGCGAAAGCTTCAGGACACCGCGGGCACGCCGCCGCGCAGCATGAAGAACACCACCACGCCCGTCACCGACACGTAGAGCCAGATGGGCGCCAGCCACCGGGTCACCTTGCGGTGCCGGGCGAACTGCTGCCGCCAGGAGAAGTAGAAGGCCACCAGCGCCATGGGCAGCACCGGCATGGACAGGAGCACGTGGCTGGCCAGCAGCGTCAGGTACAGCCCGCGGAAGTCGCCCACGTAGCGCGTGTCCCCGTGCACGAAGTGGTAGGCGAGGTAGCCCACCAGGAACAGCGCGGACGCGGCGAACGCGCTCACCATCAGGTTCTGGTGCACCTTGCGCGCGCCCCGCTTGATGGCCACCCAGCCGCCCAACAGCAGCGCCGCCGCCGTCGCGTTGAGCCCCGCGTTCACCGCCGGCATGAAGCGCAGGTCCACGCCCATGCCCGCGCCCCCGCGCCGGATGAGCAGCAGCCACGCCAGCAGCGCCAGCGCGCCGGCGGACACCACGCCAATCGCGATGAAGAAGGAGCGGTCGTTGGCGGACGGGGATGACGGGGTGAACCCGGAAGCGGCGTTGGACATGCCCCCCTTGTGGACCGCGTCCAGACGGCTTGCAACAGGGAGCCCCAGCGGAATTCCGCTGACGTCTACATGTCGGTTGAATGGAATCGGTTAGGTCAACTGGATCTCAAACCGGAAATTCCTTCATACTTCGGTCCACTGCGTCACCCCCGACCCCCCCTCTCGGAGGTTCCCCGTGTTCAGCGTGCGTTGCCTTGCCCCCCTGGCGAGCGCCGCCCTCCTGCTCGCCCTGCCCGCAGCCGCTGAGGAAGCGGTGTGCGCGCCCGTGGCGAAAGTCCCCTTGGAGCGGCACTTACGTCAGCTTTCTCTCGACTTGCTGGGACGTCCTCCGACCATGGAGGAGTACAAGGCGTTCCAGGCCAAGGGCTCCGTCACGGCGGAAGACGTCCGCGCGATGATGAAGGACGAATCCTTCTACGCGCGGATGCGCAACTACCACCGCGCGCTCCTGCGCTCGAACATCAGCGGCAGCGTGCAGGGCAACGGCGACTACCGCGTGTCCGGCACGCCGCTGAGCTTCGCGGGCAACAACTCCAACAACCTGCGCGGTGGCCAGAGCCAGCGCTGTGATGGAGAGATTGCCCAGGACAGCTGCACGGCGAACCCGCAGGACCCGCACCAGAGTGGCTCCACGGCCCCCGCCTGCCGCGACGCGCAGGGCATCCCGCTGCCGGTCAGCTACGACTACGACACGAACTACTACCAGTGCCGCCAGCTGGACGTGAACTCCACGGCGCCGGAGCTGAAGTTCGCGGACTGCAACGCGCTGAAGGCGAACGCGACGTACGGCAAGTACGTGAACTTCTGCGACAACCGCTACCTGGCGTCCGCGGGCAAGTCCGTGGGCTACCTGTGCCTGCCGGACCCGAACAAGAACACCACCAACGTGCTGGTGGCGGAGCCGTCCTCGGGCGTCATCACCGCCTGGGTGAACCCGGATCAGAGCGCGAACCTGAAGCGGCTGGACCGCTGCGGGTTCGACATCTCGAAGGGCGCGGACGGCAAGCCGCTCGCGGCCGGCAAGTGGAGGGCGCAGACGGGATGCGTGCAGCGCGAGGGCTATGTCACCACCCAGGTGCAGCCCTACTGGTCCACCACCACGGAGACCGTGAAGGTGTGCGCCGTGGAGGCGCAGGACCGCGCGTTGAACCCGTACACGGGCGAGTCCTGTGAGACGGCGCGCTTCAACAGCGACCGCAGCTGCGGCTGCGGCGACAAGATGCGCCGCTGCGAAATCACCGACGTGCACACCGCGCGCGTCGCCGCCTTCAACGAGGAGCCGCTCTACATCACGGACTCCGTGGTGCGCAACGACGAGCCCTACTTCAACATCCTCACCACCCGCCGCTCCTTCGTGAACGGCACGCTGTCGGAGTTCTACAAGCAGCGCCAGGGCGCGGGCGTCTTCAGCATCAAGTCCCCCGCGGACGCGGCCACGCTGCCCGCCGTGACGTACGCGAACACCACCCAGTGGAATGAGTACGTCCGCGACAGCACCCACTCCGGCGTGCTCACCACGCCCGCGTTCCTCTACCGCTTCCCCACGCAGCGCGCCCGCGTGAACGAGTTCTACGAGGCGTTCCTCTGCAAGCACTTCGCCCCGGCCGCGGACGCGTCCCTGCCGCCCCCGGACGACGCGTGCAACCGCGAGAACAACCTGGCCAAGCGCTGCGGCTGCAACTACTGCCACGCCACCATCGAGCCCACGGGCGCGCACTGGGGCCGCTACGCGGAGCGCTCCGCGCTGTTCCTGTCCCCGGACCAGTTCCCCCGCCTGGACGTGAAGTGCCGCGACTGCGCCCTCGCCGGCAACACCACCTGCGACAACGAGTGCAGCCAGTACGTGATGCAGGCCTTCGACGGTGACGGCGCCAACTCGCTGGGCCTCCTGAAGACCTACCTCTACCGCAGCGCGGACGAGGAGAAGAACATCGAGGGCGGCCCGCAGGCGCTGGTGAAGCGGATGATGGAGACGGGCGACCTGGAGCGCTGCACCGTCAAGCGCGTCTGGAACGAGTTCCTGGGCCGCGCCATGACGGCCGAGGAGCAGCGCATGTACCTGCAGACGCTGTCGCAGGACTTCGCCAAGAACAACCACAGCCTCAAGGGCCTCATCGAGCAGGTGGTGATGTCCGACGCGTACCGGAGGATCGACTGATGCGCCGCCTTCTGCTGACCGCGCTGCTCGCGCTCGCCACGGGCTGCACCCAGGGCTCCGTGGACGTCCCCGCCAAGCCCGTCCCGCTGGACGCCCAGCTGGACCCGGTGCCCAACCCGCACGGGAACACGGACCAGATCGACCCGCTGCCGGACCCGGAGGCCCAGGGGGGCAGCGTGGGCCGCGCGCCCCGCCGCCTCACCGTCGCGCAGCTCAAGGAGTCCATCCGCATCGCCGTGGGCATGGAGTGGGACGAGCTGGAGTCCCGCGCCCAGTCGCTGGGCCGCGCCGACTACGCGCTCATCACCTCCGAGAACACGGAGCCCAACCTCGTCTTCGCCCGCTTCCTGGACGACGGCGCGCGCAAGGTCTGCATCGCCCAGGCGCAGAAGGACATCGCGCAGGCGGACGTTTCCCTGCGCACCCTGGGGCGCACGCTGCCCACGCCCATGAGCGACCTGACCAAGCTCACGGACGCGCAGGTGGACGAGACGCTCGTGTACCTCTCCACCCGGTTCTGGGGCGCGCCCCTCGCCGGTGAGGAGCTCACGCGCTACGCGACGTTCTTCCGCAAGGCCGCCGCCCGGGCCGAAACCCTCAAGAAGCGCGACCAGGCGCTGGCGGTGGTCTGCATCGCCATGCTGACGGACTCGCGCTTCATCACCTACTGACCTTGACGGTGCCTGCGATGAAGAAGACACGCCAAGACGACCTCAGCTCCCCCGAGCGCCGCACCTTCCTCAAGGCCGGAGCCGGCTTCATGGGCTCCCTCCTGCTGGGAGGCATCCCCTTCAAGGCCGTGGCCCAGGCGACGAACCTGGCCGCGCCCGACCGCTGCTTCGTGTTCGTGTACTTCAGCGGCGGGTGGGACCAGTTGCTCGCGTTCGACCCGCGTGACCCGGCGGTGTTCACCGCCGACCGCGTCTCCGAGACGCGCATCATGCCGGGCTACAGCCTGCTGACCGACTCGCGCTTCCAGCAGACGCCCATCGTCCCCAAGACGCGCGCGGGCGCGGACGCCCCGGCGATGACCTTCGGGCCCGCGGTGGGCGCGCTGGCGGACCACTACGACCTGATGACGGTGGTGCGCGGCATCAACATGAGCACGCTCACCCACGAGGTGGGCTACCGCTACTTCCTCACCGGGAAGATGCCCATCGGCAGCGCGGCGCGCGGCTCCTCCACCGCGACGGAGATCGTGGGCCAGATGAAGCCCACGGTGCCCATCCCGTCCATCGCCCAGGGCGTGGAGTCCTACAACGACCGCTACGGCGGCTACGCCAACGCGCTGCGCGTCAGCGGCCTGGCGGACCTGGTGCTCACGCTGGATCCGCCTGTCGCCGCGCGCCAGCTGGACAGCGAAATCGAGAAGAGCCTCATCGACCTCAACGGCCAGCCCATCACCTGCGAGGAGCAGGCGCTCACCGCGCGGGGCGTGGGCACGGCCTATGAGAGCAGCCGCGGCCAGATGCAGACGGTGATGGAGAACAAGCTGTCGGACTCGTTCCGCTTCCAGCTGGCGGCCAACCAGGCCGTGCGCGACTTCTACGGGCTCAACGGCCAGTCCTACCCGTACAACAGCGCCGCGGGCCGCGCCGCCATGGTGGCCACCGCCCTGAAGAAGGGCATCAGCCAGTGCGTGTCCATCAACCTGGCCGGCGGCCTGGACACCCACTTCGGCACGCAGCAGACGCACGCGACCAACCAGCGGACCGGATTCGACGCGCTGAACCTGTTGGTGAATGATCTCCGCCAGACGGCGCACCCCGGCGGCGGCAACTTCATGGACCACACCACCATCCTGGTGTTCAGCGAGTTCGCTCGCACGCCCACCATCAACGCCACGGGCGGCCGTGACCACCACCTGTCCAACAGCTGCCTGATGATGGGCGCGGGCATCAAGCACAACCGGGTGGTGGGCCGCAGCGGTGACATCGGCATGTCGCCGGGCCTGGTGGACCTGCGCACGGGCGACAACGATCCGAACGGCTCCAACATCTTCCCCGAGCACATCATCGCGACGGTGCTGGCCTCGGCGAAGCTGGACTACAGCATCACGCGGGTGGACCCGCTGCGGTTCATCCTTGCCTGAACCTTGATGAGCACTCCCCTCCTGCGTCCCCGTCCGCGCCATGGTTCCCCCGCCGTGGCGCGCTTCCTCCCCACCTCGCTCCTGCTGATGTCCGCGGTGCTGTCCGCCGCGTGCGGCGAGGACGCACCGCCGGGCAGCGACCCGGCGAAGCCCGCGGTCTTCACGGCCACCCAGGTCACCACGGCGCAGTCCCTGGCCGCGGTGCCCGGCTTCGCGGACCAGTCCGGCGGCGGCATCTTCGCCACCGCGAAGGGCGAGGCCGTGCGCCTGCGCCTGGACGGCACCCAGGCCGCGCTCGCCGCCCACCCGCGGAACACGGCGGCATTGGGCGCCGTGCGCGCCACCTTCCGCCTGGGGCCGCACAGCGCCCTGGTGGAGACCGACCGCGGCCTGTTCCTCGCGGACCAGGGCTGGCTCATCGAACCCTTGTGGCAGGAGGTGCTGGGCACCGGCATCGTCGCCACCGCGCAGACCGCGGACGGCGCCGCGTGGATTGCCCACCCCAAGGGCCTGTTCCAGATTCAGGGCGGCGTGCTCGCGTCGCTGAAGCTGTCCGGGCAGCCGCTCACCGGCATCACCGCCATGACGGCCGCGCCCGCGGAGGACGGCCTCGCGGGGCTGTGGTTCGCGCGCGAGGGCAAGCTGAACGTGGTGGTGGCGTCCGCGCCGGGCGTCTACCAGGTGCGCGGCACGGACGCGCCGCTTTCGGGCGGTGAGACGGTGCGCGCGCTCGCGGGGTTGGGCGCGGGCACGGGCGCGGCGGGGGAGGTCTGGGTGCTCACCAGCACCCGCCTATTGCGCCGGAACACGGACGGCTGGAGCACGGTGTCGCTGCCGGCCCTGCCCGAGCAGCTCATGAGCGCGGGGCGCTACCTCTGGGCCCGCGCCGGAGACCGGCTCTTCACCTACGACGCGGACGCGAAGGTCTGGGGCTCCGCGGAGGGGCTGCCGTCCGGCTCGGTGACGCTGCTGGCCGCGGACGAGAGCGGCTGCGCGTGGGTGCGCGTGGGCGAGCAGGCCCTGGCCATCAGCCAGACGCCGGCGCCGCGCGTGACGGGCATGCACCAGGGCATGCTGGTGGTGGAGGACGGGCTGGTGGTCCAGGCCCGCCTGCCGCCGGGCACTCCGCCCAAGAGCGTCCACTTCCAACTGGAGGGCCAGGAGGTCCAGGCCACCGGGCCCGCGTTCAGCATGGGCGGCCTGGAGGCCGACGGCGAGACGCTCAAGGCGTTCTCCTTCTCCTCGCTGGCGCCGGGCGGCCACACGCTGAGCGTGGTGTCCCGCTTCGAGGACGGCTCGGAGGCGCGCCGGCAGATGCCCTTCACCTACCAGCCGCTCACCACGGTCCCCAGCTGGGCGCGCGACATCCGCCCCGTGCACGAGGCCCGCTGCGCCAAGTGCCACACCACCAGCCCTGGCCGGCCGCTGAACACCTACGAGTTGTGGAAGTCCAACGCCCAGCTCATCAACGCGGCGGTGCGCGACCTGCGCATGCCCGCGGACGGGCCGTTGGATCCGCAGGGCATCGCCCTCATCCAGCGTTGGGTGTCTTCCGGCGCGCTGCCCTGAAGTCCCTGCTTCAAGACCGCTTCCGAGGCACCCCCATGAAACGTCTCCTCCGCGCCACCCCCCTGTGCGCGCTGCTGACCCTGGCCTGTGACGGTGAGCTCAAGCCCGCCGAGCAGCTTCCCTACGTGGGCCCCTGCGAGGGCCTGGCCCCGCTGACGCTGTCGGCGGAGCCCACGACGGTGCGCTCCGGCAGCGTGGCCACGCTGACGGCCGGCGGCGGCAGCGGCCGCTACACCTACCGCGCGGAGGCGGGCGGCTCCTCCGGCGACATGCGCGGCAACCGCTTCGTCGCGGGCGCCACGCCGGGCGAGGACACGCTGACGGTGGTGGACGAGCAGTGCGGCGGCGCCACCAGCGTGAAGGTGAAGGTCATCGCCGGCTTCGGCGTCGCGCCCGCGCGCGCGATGCTGCGGCCGGGCACGTCCTTCCAGATCCGCATCGAAGGGCTGGTGGGCACGGCGGCCTTCACGCTCACCACCAACGGCTCCGGCGCCACGCTCACCGACGCGGGCCTCTACACGGCGGGGCAGGTGGAGGCGCAGGACGTCATCACGGTGCGCGACACGAAGTCCGGCGACACGGTGGCGCTCCAGTACACCGTGAGCAAGGCCGCGAAGCTGGTGGGCGACCCGCTGTACCTGGGCGTGCCTTCCGGCAGCTCCGCGCCGCTGGGCACCGCGGGCGGCACGGACACCGTGACGTGGACGAAGAAGTCCGGCCCCGGCTCCGTGGTGAACGGCCGCGTCGTGGTGGAGGCGGGGGCGACGGGCACCATCGTGGTGGAGGCGAAGGACGCCTTCACCGGCGACGTGGCCCCGGTGTCGGTGCGCGTGCTGGATGAGCTGACGCGGCCCCTGCTGGCGCACGGCAAGCTGTCGGACGTGGCCACGCTGGTGACCGCGGACTTCGACGGGGACGGCATCCAGGACCTGGCCGTGGGCCAGCGCGAGAGCGAGCTGTCACGTCCCACGGGCGGCGCGGTGTTCATCTACAAGGGCAGCGCTTCCGGCCTGCCCACGAAGCCCACCTGGGTGCTGACGGGTGAGACCGAGGGCGCGCTCTTCGGCGACATGATGGCCGCGGGGGACCTGGACGGCGACGGCATCGCGGACCTGGCGGTGTCCTCGCCGGCCGCGGACGTCACCATCGGTGACTCGGGCGCGGTGTACCTCTACACGTTCAAGCCGGGGAAGGCGCCCGCGCTGCTGAGGCCCGCGCTCACCGGCCTGGGCCGCGGAGGGTTCGGCACGGGCCTGGCCATCGCGGACGCGGATGGCGACGGGGACATGGACCTGTTCGTGGGCTCGCCCGGCGCGGACCTGTCCACCCTCTCCGGCATCAGCCGGCGCGGCGTCATCGACATCTTCATCCTCACCAGGGGACAGCCCGTTCCGGACCTGCCGGTGGTGCGCCTGGGCGGCCAGGACCTGTTGTCGGACGGCACGTTCACGCTGAAGAGCACCACGGAGCTGGGCCGCGCGCTCGCCGTGGCGGACCTCAACGACGACGGCCGCCCGGACCTGGCGGCGCTGCACCGGCTGACGCGGTTCAACGCGGACGGCTCCACCAACGGGCAGCAGATGGCCGTGGCGGTGTACTTCGCGCGCGACACGGCGCCGCGCTACCGCTCCGCCGCGGACCTGTACGTGCTGGTGTCCAACACCGCCGTGGAGACGATGGCCAACGAGGGCACCTTCCGCCTGGGCGCCATCCCCGGTGAAGGCAACCGGCCCCCGTTCCTCGTGGTGATGGCGGACAAGGCGGACGCGCCGGACCTGCGCGCGTCGGGCGGCGTGGCGGCGGCGCAGGACGCGGGCGGCGCGTACCTGTTCGACCTGCGGGGCGCGACGCTGGCGGCGGACCCGGCGATGGCGAAGCCCGCGACGGTGCCGCTGGCGAACGCGTACGCGCGCTTCTACGGCGACACGCGCAGCATGACCGCGACGCGCAGCTGGGCGGTGATGGACGTGGACGGCACGCCAGGGCCGGAGCTGCTCCTGGGCGCGCCGTACGCGTCGGTGACGGCGGGCACGGCGACGCTGGGCAACGCGGGCAAGGTGCTGGTGTATCCGCTCACCGGCCTGTCGAAGGACACGGTGATGAACAAGCCGCTCGCGGCGCTGGGCGGCGCGGCGAAGGCGGAGGTGCTGGGCGCGGGCCTCGCGGCGTGGAACCTGCCGTCCGGCCCGGTGCTGGCGGGCTTCTCCGGCCGCGCGTCCTCCTCCGCGGGCGCCTTCGTCGGCCGCGTGGATGTCTTCTCCAAGGCGGGCGCGAGCATCGCGGAGTGGTCGCGCGGCGGCATGGACGTCACGGCGAAGGCCAGCGTGGAGCGCTTCGGTGAGACCGTGGCGGTCGCGCGCCTCAACTCCCAGGTGGTGGCCCTGGTGGGCTCGCCGGGCTTCTCCGGCCCGGGCCCCAACAACGACGGCGCGGACATGACCGTGGGCCGCGTGTACACCTTCGACACCGCGGAGCCGGGGAAGGCCATCGTGTCGGGGGAGGGCGCCAGCTCTCCGTGGTACGGCGGCCGCAACGTGGGCGTGGACGTGGCGTTCACGGACTTCAACGGCGACGGCCGGCCGGACCTGGTGGCCGGCGCCACGGGGCTCGTCATCCCGGCCACGAACTCCGCCGTGGCGGAGCGCGACCCCTACGTGGCGAACGCCTGCATGACGACGGCCACGCAGTCGCTGGGCGGGCTGCTGGTGTCGCTGGGCCAGGCGGACGGCACCTTCAAGCCGGCCTACCGCGTGTTCGCGCCGTCCGTGGTCACCGACTGCGACGACGCCGCGGCGGCCCGGTGCAAGCGCACCAGCATCGGCCGGGGCGTGGTGGGCGGCTTCGACTTCAACGGCGACGGCAAGCAGGACCTGGCCGTGCTGCGCGACCGGGGCTTCGAGCTGTTCCTGGGCCGCGCGCCCGAGGACGCGTCGCTCGCGAAGATGACGCTGGCCTGCGACCCCCTCTACTCCTCCTACTTCTCCGCCGCGACCGCCGGGCTGCAGACGTCCGCGCCCGCCGCGCTGGGCGACCTGAACGGGGACAAGTGCGATGAGGTGGCGTGGCGCTACAACGACAACACCCGCTCCGGCATCGTCATCCTCTATGGCTACGACACGGGGGGCACCCGGTGCGGTGGCCGCACGACGCCGTCCATGGTGCGCATCGCGGGAGACCCGGAGAAGGGCATCACGCTGATGAACCTGGGCGTGGCCATCACGCGCGCGGGGAGGTTCCTGGGGGACTCGCGCGACTTCATCGCGGTGACGGCCAACAACTACCTGTTCGAGGGCGTGAACCAGCCCACGGTGCTGCTCTACGACATCGCCGCCATCAACGCGAAGCGCCCGGCCAGTGGCCCGCCCAACAACGAGACCGTGGTGGGCGCCACCAACGACGGGCTGACCCCCATCCCCGTGACGTACCGCGCCCGCGCGGTGAGCTTCGGCACGTCGCTGTCGGGCGGCCGGGACCTGACCGGTGACGGCGTGCCGGACCTGTGGGTGGGCGCGCCCAACGCGTCGGTGGCCTCGGACGGTGACGGCGCGGCGTTCCTCTTCGCCGGTGGCGCGAAGTCCACGGGCCCGCTGTCACCCTTCCTGCTGGTGGTGGGGGACGGCGCGGAGCGCTCCTTCCTGGGCCAGTCCATCGCCGTCGTCCCGGGCTCCGGAGGCTCGCCGCCCACGGCCGTCATCGGCGCGCCGAGGAGCTACCGCACCGGCACGCAGAACGGCACGGCGTACTCGCTGCCCCTGCCGTTCTGATTCACCCCGCGGGCGGGGCTTCCGGAGGCGCCTTCGCCTCCGGGGCCTCGTCGCGGTTGGCGAGCGCCGCCGCCGTGAGGATGAGCGCGCCGCCCGCGAGCAGCGACGGCGTGAGCGGCTCGCCCAGGAGCGCCACGCCCAGCGTCACCGCCACCAGCGTGTCCAGGAGCGCCATGGCGCCCAGCGCCGCCAGCGAGATGCGCGGCAGGAGCCAGTACAGGCACTGGTAGGTGAGCACCGTCCCGCCCAGCGCCAGGTACAGGAGCGCGCCAATCGCCTTCGGGGTCCAGTGCGCCGGCTGGTTCCACTCCAGCATCGCGGACGCGGAGAGCAGCAGCGCCGCGCTGCTCAACGTCTGCACCAGCGTCAGCAGGTGCGGAGGCACGTGCGTCATGTGCCGGCGCAGCAGCACGTTGGCCACCGCCACCACCGACGCCGCGAACAGCGTCATCGCGCAGCCCAGCAGCACCTGTCCGGAGAAGCTGAGCGACACCAGCTCCTGGTGCTGGAGCGCCACCACGCCCGTCAGGCCCAGCGCCGCCGCGAAGAGCTTGCGCCCGGTGAGCGGTTGATCCGGAAACACCACGCGGCCCACCAGCAGCAGCCACACGGGGAAGGTGGAGAAGAGGAGCGCGGACCAGCTGGAGGGAATCCACTGCTGCGCCACGAAGAGCAGTCCAAAGGGCACCGCCAGTTGGAGCACGCCCAGCCCCGCGATGCGCCACCCGGTGCCGCCCCCCAACGCCGTCCCTCGCGAGCGCGCGAAGGGCAGCAGCGCCACCCCGGCCACGAGCATGCGCGTGCCCACGAAGCGCAGGGGCGGCAGGTCCTCCAGCCCCACCTTCACGGCGGCCCACGTGGACCCCCAGAGGATGAAGCAGGTGGCGTAGGCGAGGGACACCTTCCACCGCGGCGCGGGCTGCGCGGCCGGGGTCACGATAGTCACGGACGACATGGCGGCGCCGCACTAGCACGCGCCGCCCCTTCGGGAAACATCCGTTCAGGGCGCGGCGCGTCAGCCGCCTGCTCACTCGTCCGGCAGCACCTGCTTCATCCGGAGCACGGGCGCGAACAGGTCCCCCACGGCATCCAGCCGCTTCTTCAGCGTCTTCAGGCGGAAGCGGTGCGGGTCCAGGCGGCCGTTCACCTCGCTCCACTCGAGCGGCGCGGAGAAGGGGGCGCCCTCCACGGCGCGCAGGGAGTAGGGCGCCACCACCGTCTTGCCGCGCGCGTTCTGTCCCGCGTCGATGTAGAGCCGCCCGCCGCGCTCGCGGATGGAGCGCTCCGTGGTGGCGATGTCGCCCAGCTCCTCCTCCAGCTCGCGCGCCCGCGCGTCCGCGAACGCCTGGGTGCGCGCGTAGGTGTGGCCCGGCGCCAGGGGCACCAGCACGTGCAGGCCGCGCTTGCCGGACGTCTTGGGGAAGGCCTTGAGCCCCAGCTCGTCCAGGCGCGCGTGCAGCAGGGTGGCCACCTTCACCACGTCCTTCCAGCCGCCCTCGCCGGGGTCCAGGTCGAACACCACGAAGTCCGGCTGCGCCAGCCGGGGCGCGTGGGACAGCCACATGTGCAGCGTGAGCGCGGACTGGTTGGCGAGCCACAGGAGCGCGGACGTGCTCTTCACGTTCACGTGGCGCAGCGTCTTGTCCTCGTGGCGCACGCGCAGCGTGGGCATCCACGGGGGGATGCCGGACAGCTCGTGCCGGAAGAAGCCCGGGGCCTGGATGCCCGCGGGCCACTGCTGGTGGGCCAGGGGCCGGTCCGCGAGCACGGGCAACAGCAGCGGCGCCACCTGCTCGTAGTACGCGAACACGTCCGCCTTCGTGAGGCCGGCCTCGGGGAACAGCACGCGGTCGCCGTGCGTGAGGGCCACCTCCGGTGCGCGCTGCTTCCCTCGCGCGGTCTTCACGGCGGGCGCCTTCGCGGTGCGGGCGGCGGCCTGCGCCGGCGCGCGCCGGGAGCCCCTGCTCGCGGCTCCCTCGATGGGAGCGGGGTGTTCGCGCACGACCTCCTGCGGCACCTTGTCGCTGCGCAGGCCCTGGAACACGGGGTGGCGCAGGCGGCCGTCCTTCGTCCACTCGGTGAAGTTCACCTGGGCCACGTACTTCGGCTTCACCCAGACGGTGTCCGTGTCCGTGTTCGTGGGCGCATCCACGGCGGCGGGCTTCTTCACGCGCGTGGCGTCCAGCAACCAGCGCAGCTCGCGGCGGTCCTTCGTCGTGTAGCCCGTGCCCACCTTGCCCACGTCGTGGAAGCCGTCCTTGCCGCGCACGCCCACGCGCAGCGCGCCAATCTGCGACTTCGCCTTCGCGTTCTTGATGGGCAGGTACCCCAGGATGACGACCTCCTGGCCCGCCACCACCTTCAACTTCAGCCAGTCCCCGGAGCGCGTGCCCGTGTAGGGCGAGTCCTTGCGCTTGGCGATGAGCCCCTCCCACCCCTTGCGCCGCGCCTCCAGCAGGCCGCGCGACAGCGGCAGGTCCACCTTCTCGGAGAGCTGCAGGGGCGGCTTCGCCCCGGCCATCAGCTTCTCCAGCCGCGCGCGGCGCTCCGTATAGGGACGCTCGCGCAGGTCCTCGCCGTCCAGCCACAGCAGGTCGAACACCATGAAGCGCTGCTCCGCGCCCCCTTCCGTGTTCTGGAGAATCTGGAAGCGCGAGCGGCCCTTCGCGTCGAGCGCGACAATCTCTCCATCCACGACGACGTCCTTCGCGGGCAGCTCCCTCAGCGCGCCGGTGAGCCGCGCGAAGCGGCCCGACAGGTCGTTGCCCCGGCGGCTCTGGAAGGCGAGCTTCCCGTGCGTGAGCGCGCACACGGCGCGGAAGCCGTCGTACTTCACCTCGTAGGCGTGCGTCTCGTCGTGCACCTCGTCGGACACGGCCAGCCGCGCCAGCATGGGCGGCCACACGCGCTCCAGCAGCTTCTCCGGCGTCGAGGGTGGGCGGGCCTGCTTCTTCGCGGCCTTGCGCGCCGGGACCGGGGGCTTCTTCTTTCTCAGCACGCCGGGCTTGCGAGGCCCTTGGGTCTTCACCTGACCGCTCTTCACGGACTCGGGGCGCTCCACGGTGACGTCGTAGCCGGCCTTGGCGTATTCGTCCTTCGCCTTGAAGAAGAGCCACTGCGCCTTGCCGCCGCGCGGCCGCGTGCGGATGAGGTGCCAGCGCCCCTTGAGCTTCGCGCCGTGCAGCACGACCTCCAGGTGCCCGCGCTTCAGCTGCGCTCCGGCGTCGCCGGGCGGTACGACCTCGAAGGTGCCGGACTCCCAGAGCAGCGAGTCACCGCCGCCGTACTGCTCATCCGGGATGTGGCCCTCGAAGTCCGCGTAGGAGCGCGGGTGGTCCTCCGTCTGGACCGCGAGCCGCTTCACGGAAGGGTCGTGGCTGGGGCCCTTGGGAATGGCCCAGCTCACCAGGACGCCGCCAATCTCCAGGCGCAGGTCGTAGTGCAGCCGCGTGGCGTCGTGCTTGTGGATGACGAAGACAGGCGCGCTGGACTTCGGGGCCTTCACGTCCGGAGATGGTTCGGGCGTGAGGTGGAAATCGCGCTTCGTCCGGTAGCGGCGCAGCCGCCTCTGGTTGTCGGAGGTCTTCACCCTCCAACGCTCTGCACAGGAGGGCGGGCGCGCAATTCCTCACATCGCCTGGAGGGCAACCAGGAGAGCGGGCGCTCCGCGCGGACCCGGCATCCGCTTTTCCGGCCACACGTGAGACGAGGACGGTGGCCGTCCGCCTGCCCTGGGTGCGGTGGAGGGACGGCTCCGGGGAGGGCGGTTGGAACCGGGAAGCGGCGTCCCCACATTGTTCGGGCCCGAGCACTCGCCGTACCTGGTTGAAGGAGGCACCCATGGCCGACAAGTCCGAAGTGGCTCGCCTGCACAGCCTGGCGCAGCTCGATGCCGACGCGGTGGGCGCGTACGACGTGGCCATCTCCCGCATCGGGCCCGCGCTGGTGCGCGAGCGCCTCAACAGCTTCCGCGCGGACCACCTGCGCCACGTGCAGGACCTCAACGCGCTCATCCAGCACTTCGGCGGCGAGCCGGTGACGCTGCGCCCGGACCTGAAGGGCTCCGCGATGAAGGGCCTGACGGCCATGACGGGGCTGATGGGCACGGAGGCCACGCTGTGGGCCATGCTGGGCAACGAGGAGCTGTTCGACCGGGCCTATGAGCTGGCGCTCCAGTTCGAGTGGTCCCCGGAGGTGAAGGGCCTCATCCGCCAGCACCGCGAGGACGAACGCCGCCACGGCACGTGGATCCGCGACGCGGTGCGCACCCGGCCCTGGGCGGAGAGCCGTCTGCCCTTCCTGGACACCGCCGAAATGGGCGCCTGAAGCCGCTTCACGCGCGCCGCGGGGAACTGACATACGCTGCCGCGCGTGAGCGACATCACTGTCTACCAACCCGACTTCCTCTTCACGGAAGGGCGTTTCCACGAAGGCCGTGCGCTGGCGGTGAGCGCGGAGGGCCGGGTCCTCGACGCGGTGCCCGAAGGGGCGCGCGTGGAGCGGCTCGCGGGGCGGGCGCTGCTGCCGGGGCTCGTCAACGGCCACTCGCACGCGTTCCAGCGGCTCATCCGCGGACGCACCGAATACGTGGCGTCCGCCGGAGGGCAGGACGACTTCTGGTCCTGGCGCGAGGCGATGTACCGCGCCGCGGAGGCGCTCACGCCGGAGGAGATCCACGTCGCCTCCCGGCAGGTGTTCCTGGAGATGGTGCTCGCGGGCATCACCACGGTGGGCGAGTTCCACTACCTGCACCACCAGCCGGACGGGACGCCCTACGCGGACCGCAACGCGCTGGCGCACGCGGTCATCCGCGCGGCCACGGACGTGGGGCTGCGCATCTGCCTGCTGCGGGTGGGCTACGCGCGCGCGGGCTTCAACGTGCGGGCGAACCCGCGCCAGCGCCGCTTCATCGACGCGGACGTGGACGCGTTCCTGTCCACCACGGAGGCGCTGGCCCACGCGACGCGCGGTGACGCGCGGGTGAACGTGGGGCTCGCGCCGCACAGCGTTCGCGCGGTGTCGAAGGACTGGCTGACGCAGGTGGCCCGCGCCGCGCCCGCCAGCATGCCCATCCACATGCACGTGGCGGAGCAGCCGAAGGAGATTGAGGCATGCCTCGCGGAGCACGGCCGCCGTCCGGTGGAGCTGGTGTCGGACGTGGGCCTGCTGGGGCCGCGCTTCACGGCGGTGCACGGCGTGCACCTGACGGAGGACGAAGTGGCGCTGCTGGGCCGCGCGGAGGCCACGGTGTGCGCGTGCCCGTCCACGGAGCGCAACCTGGGCGACGGCATCGTCCCGGCGGACGCGCTGGTGAAGGCCGGAGCGCGCGTGAGCTTCGGCTCGGACAGCCAGACGGTGGTGGACCTGCTGGACGAGGCGCGGCAGCTGGAGCAGCACCTGCGGCTGGTGCGGCTGCGCCGCGCGGTGCTGGACCCGGGGGCGGGGACGCTGGACGGACTGGCGGCGCGCCTCTTCGACATGGCCACGGTGCAGGGCGCGCGGAGCCTGGGGATGGGCACCGGCACGCTGTCGCCGGGGGCGCCCGCGGACTTCTTCACGGTGGACGTGAACCACCCATCGCTGGTGGGCGCGAGCTGTGCGTCGCTCCTGCCGGGCATCGTCTTCGGCGCGGCGCAAGGCGCGGTGCGCGAGGTGGCGGTGGCGGGCCGGTTGCTGGTCCGGGATGGCCGCCATCCGCTGACGGAGGCGAGCGGCAGGGCGTTCCAGCAGCTCGCCCGGCGCCTCTACCCGTAGGGAGGGCGACCCGTTTCGATATGGGGGGCGCCCTCGGCGCGTTGGTGGAGCAGGAGGATATGGATGCGTTCAGGAATCTGGCTGTCGCTGGTGGTGCTGATGGGACTGGCCGTGGGGGGCTGTGCCGGGCGGCAGGACCTGGAGACGCCAGACTACGAGGCCATCTACGACATGCCGCTGGAGGAGATGTGGCCGTCGGTCCGGGAGTACTTCACGGACGCGAACCTGCCCTACCGGGAGGACCGGGGCAGCCTGGTGCTGGAGACCGAGTGGAAGCAGGAGTTCGGCGGCTCCAAGATCGCCGGCTACTGGCACCGGTACATGGTCATCGGCAAGCGGGAGACGCCGACGAAGAGCAAGCTGTGGATCATCCGCATCACCAAGTCGGTGAACAAGGCGCTGGCCCTGCCCGGCCGGCAGCTGGACTGGGGCGCCGGCCGCAGTCTCGGCAGCGTTCCCGGTGACCGTGGATCGGGGGCCCCGGGCGATGCGTCCTCGAGCGTCGCGTACGGTGTCTCCGTGGAGGACGACGCGGACCGGTTCGCCTTCCCGGTGGGAGAGAACGCCTTCTACGTGGACTCGGGGCAGGGGACGCGCGACCTGACCATGGAGTGGCGGGTGTTCCGGGGCATCATGCCCAAGCTCGCGAAGAAGCAGGCGGTGAGCGCGGAGCAGCAGGTGGCGAAGGCGCCGGGCGCGAAGGAGGCACCGGCGTTCACCGAGTGCGGCCAGTCCATCCTCGGGCTGAAGAAGCTGGCGCAGGCGGGCGGGGTGATGCTGCTGGGCGAGCTGCACGGCACGCAGGAGGTCCCGCGCTTCATCGCGCAGTCCGTGTGTCAGCTCGTCACGGCGGGCATGCCGGTGACGGTGGGCCTGGAGCTGCCGGTGGAGAACGAGGGACGCATCACCGCCTTCCTCCAGAGCCAGGGCGGTGAGGTGGACTGGCTCAAGCTGATGGAGGCGCCCTTCTGGCGCAGCCCGTACCCGGACGGCCGTGGCAGTGAAGCGGTGGCCAACATGCTGGAGCAGCTGCGTCACCTGCGAGCGCAGGGCCTGGACGTGGCGGTCTTCGTCTACGACCACCCGAAGCTCTCCGGCCAGCCGCGCGAGGACGCGCTGACGAAGACGGTGCTGGAGAAGGTGAAGGCAACGCCACAGCGCTTCCACCTGGTGGTGAGCGGCAACATCCATCCGCGCACGGCGAAGGGGCTGCCCTGGGACAAGCAGTACAAGCCCATGGGCTACCTGCTGAAGGACCAGCTCGACGACGTCACGGCGCTGGACATGGCCTACGACAGCGGCACTGCGTGGATCTGCGCGGCGGATGCGCAGGGACGCAAGCTGGACTGCGGTGTGAAGGAGGCGAAGGGGAAGGACAACGGCGATCGCTTCTTCGTGCACCGGTGGAGTTCGGCCAACAAGGACGGTTACCACGGCGTCTTCTACGTGGGCCACGTGACGGCGTCCGAACCGGCCATCAACAAGGGCCTGGGGAACCCGGACGCGGCGCCCACGCCGTCGCCCGCGTCGGGTCTGTGACCCGCGAGGACTCCAGGAATACGGGCCCCTGGCGTCGCGGCGCGGGCGGTGGCATGGAGGTGGCCTGACTGGAGGCCATCCCATGAGCGACACGCTGCCCGCGCTGCGGGCCACCCTGGCGGAACTGGTGGCGCTGGACACCACGTCCTCGCGCCCCAACGCGCCCCTCATCGACTACGCCCAGGCGCGCCTGGAGGCCGCGGGCTTCACCGCCGAGCGCCAGCACTACACCGACGACGCGGGCGTGGCGAAGGTGAACCTCGTCGCGCGCAAGGGCGACGCCGACCGCGCCGCGCTGGCCCTGGTGGGCCACTCCGACTGCGTGCCCTATGACGCCGCCTGGACGGACGCGCTGCGCCTCACGGAGCGCGACGGCAAGCTGTACGGCCGCGGCGCCTGTGACACCAAGGGCTTCATCGCGTGCGCGCTGCACACCGCCACGCGCAAGGACCTGCCGAAGCTGGACGCGCCCCTGCTCGTCATCCTCACCGCCGATGAAGAGGTCGGCCTCGTGGGCGCGAAGAAGCTGGTGTCCGCCGGCCTGGGCCGCGCGAGGCACGCCATCGTCGGCGAGCCCACGCGCCTCATCCCCGTGCGCGCCAACAAGGGCTACTGCCTGGCGGAGGTGGAGGTGCTGGGCAAGGAAGGGCACAGCGCGTACCCGGAGCTGGGCGCGTCCGCCATCTTCCGCGCCGGCCGCTTCCTGCACCGGCTGGAGACGCTGGCGAACACCGTCCTGCGCGAGGACCGCGACGAGGGCTTCCAGCCGCCCTTCACCACCGTGAACGTGGGCCTCATCCAGGGCGGCAAGGCGAAGAACGTCCTGCCCGGCTCCTGCCGCTTCACCGTGGAGTGGCGCCCCATCCCCGGCCAGGCCGCCGAGCGCGTCCCGGAGATGATGGAGCACATCCGCCAGGAGCTCACCCGCGACGAGCCCGCCTACGAGGCGCGCATCAAGGTCCTGCGCATGGACCGGGGCGTCCACACGCGCGGCGACGCGGACGTGGTGCGCTTCCTGGAGCAGGTCAGCGGCAACGCGTCCGAAACGGTGTCCTTCGGCACGGAGGCCCCGCAGCTCACGGAGCTGGGCGCGGAGGCCGTGGTGTTCGGCCCCGGCGACATCCGCGTCGCGCACCAGACGGGCGAGTTCGTCCCCATGGAGGACCTGGTGCGCTGCGAGGCCGCGCTCACGCAGGCCGTCGCGCGCTTCTGCACGGGCGGCTGAGCGCCCGGCACGTCAGGGCTTTCCAGGTGTGGCGTCTTCGATGACCTCCACGTTGCGGAAGCCCTGACACGCCTCCTTGAAGCCGAGCACGTACTTCAGCGAGCGCAGCTCCAGCATCAGCTTGTTCCACAGCTTGCGCGGCAGGTTGGGGCGCGGCGCGGGCACGCTCGTCACCAGCGAGCCCAGGTCGATGTAGTGAGTCACCGTGCGGCCCATGCCCTCGAAGTCGTGCTCCAGCCCCTGGCTGAGCTGGCGCAGCTCAGGCTCCAGGTGCTGGTGCACCGCGTCCGTCATCAGGACGTACTCGGAGATGGGCACGTCGTTCTTCAGCATCCGGTGCAGGAGGATGACGTCCACCCCGGCCAGCTCCGTGAGGTGCTTCACCTTCTGGAAGGCGACCTCCCCCGCGTGGGCCACGAACTTGAGCGTCAGGTTGCCCACCTGCGTGCACCCGTCGCATTTGCACATGCGGTCGATGACCAGCGCTTCCCGGCGCTCCAGGAAGGCGCGGCGGATGGCCGCCACCTGCTTCGCGATGGGCGAGGTGTCCTCGCCCACGGCGTAGAAGAAGGCCGCGTCGCCCTCGAGCTTCGCCAGCTTGAACCGGCCGGACGCGTCGATGACGGCTTCCAGCAGCTGGGCCACCGTGTCCTGCGCGTGCGCGAGACCGAAGCGGTGCTGCCGCATGAAGCGGGTGTAGCCGCCGATGTCCGCGATGAGCAACAGCGCCTTCTCAATCGCCATTCGGCGGCCAGCCTACCCCAGGTCCCCGGGCAATCGTCAGTGCCGGGGCAGCGCGCAGGTGCCCACGTCGCGCAGCAGCTTGTGCGCCTCCGCCAGCAGGGCGTGCCCCTTCACCTCCGGAGGCACGCGGGCGATGAGCTTCATGTCCGGCGTCAGCCGGTAGAAGCCCTTGGAGCGCTGCACCAGCCCCGCCACCTTCGCGCCATCCAGCAGCGCGTCGCCGCCCAGCGCCAGTGACAGCCGGGCCGGGCCCGCCTCCAGCGCGCGCAGCCGCAGCTCGCGCATGTCGATTTTGAGGAGCGTGACTTCGGAGAGGGCGTCCACCTCGTCGGGCGCCTCGCCGTAGCGGTCCACCAGCTCCGCGCGCAGGTCCGTCACCTCGTCCGGGTGGCTGGCCTGGCTGAAGCGCTTGTAGAACACCAGCCGCTGGTGCACGTCCGCCACGTAGTCGTCGGGGATGAGCGCCGGCATGGGCAGGTTGATGTCCGGCTCCACGTGCACCTTGGGCGGCTGGCCCTGCAGCTCCGCCACCGCCTCCTCCATCAACTGCGCGTACAGGTCGAAGCCGATCTCCGCGATGGCGCCGGACTGCTTCTCGCCCAACAGGTTGCCCGCGCCACGGATCTCCAGGTCGTGGCTGGCGATGGAGAAGCCCGCGCCCAGCTCCGTGAAGTTCTGGAGCACCTCCAGCCGCCGCTGCGCGTCCTTCGTCACCGGACGGCGCGTGGGCACCAGCAGGTACGCGTACGCGCGCTCCTTGCTGCGGCCCACGCGTCCACGCAACTGGTAGAGCTGCGCCAGGCCGAACTGGTCCGCGCGGTTGACGATCATCGTGTTGGCGCTGGAGATGTCGATGCCGCTCTCGATGATGCTGGTGCACAGCAGCACCTGGAACTTGTGCTCCGTGAACTGGAGCATCACCTTCTCCAGCTGCCCCTCGCCCATCTGGCCGTGCGCCACGCCGATGGAGACGTTCGGCAGGAGCTTCTTCAGCTCCTGCTCCATGGACGGCAGGGACTCCACGCGGTTGTGCACGAAGAAGACCTGGCCGCCGCGGGCAATCTCCCGCTCCACGGCCTCCTTGATGGCGGCCTCGTCGTACTTCATCACGAAGGTGCGGATGGCCCGGCGGTCCTGCGGCGGTGTGGCGATGATGCTCATGTCGCGCACGCCGGACATGCTCATGTGCAGCGTGCGGGGGATGGGCGTCGCCGTCAGCGTCAGCACGTCCACCTGCGTGCGCAGCCGCTTGAGCGCCTCCTTCTGCTTCACGCCAAAGCGCTGCTCTTCATCCACCACCAGCAGCCCCAGGTCCTTGAAGGCCACCTCACCGGCCAGCAGCTTGTGCGTGCCGATGACGATGTCGACCTTGCCCTCCTTGGCGCGGCGGAGGATGTCGCGGATCTCCGGCGGCTTGCGGATGCCGGAGATGACTTCCACCGTGACGGGGTAGTCCTTGAAGCGCTTCTTGAAGGAGTGGAAGTGCTGCTGCGCCAGCACCGTGGTGGGCACCAGCACCGCCACCTGCTTGCGGTCCAGCGTGGCCTTGAAGGCGGCGCGCATGGCCACCTCCGTCTTGCCGTAGCCTACGTCGCCGCAGACGAGCCGGTCCATCGGCTGCGCCTTCTGCATGTCCGCCAGCACGTCCTCGATGGCCTTCGCCTGGTCTGGCGTCTCGTCGAACTCGAAGTCCGCCTCGAACTGGGCGAAGTAGCGGTCCGGCGGCGCGAACGCATAGCCCGGGTGCGCCTTGCGCGCGGCGGCCATCTGCAACAGCTCCGCCGCCATCTTGAGCAGCTGCTCCTTGACGCGCTTCTTCGTCTTCTCCCAGCTCGTCGTGCCCAGCTTGTCCAGCTGGACCTTCTCCGGGTCGCCGCCGGTGAACTTCTGGATGAGCCGCATGCGGCCCACCGGCAGATAGATTTTGTCCCGCCCCGCGTACTCCAGGACGAGGAAGTCCCCCGGCACGCCCTGCACCTCCATCTTCGTCAGGCCCGCGTAGCGCCCGATGCCGAAGTCGGTGTGGACGATGAGGTCGCCTTCCTTCAGGTCCTTGAAGCCCGCGGCGAACGCGTCCAGCTTCTTGCTGCGCTTGACGCGGCGGCGGGAGCGGACGCCGAAGATCTCCTCGTCCGCGAGCACCGCCAGCCGGCCTTCGGGGTCGATGAAGCCGTGGCTCACCTCGCCGGTGAACAGGTGCGCCCACACCGCCGGCTCGTAGAGCTTCGCCGGGTCCTGCAACGCCTCCGTGTGCACCTTCACCATCACGGAGCGGTCCAAGAGCAGCCGCTTCAGCCGGTCCGCCTGGCTGAGCGTGCCGCACGCCACCGCGCATGCCACGCCGGTGTCGCGCCAGCGCTGGAGCCGCTCCACCAGCGGGGTGAGCGCGCCCTCCTCGCCGTGGTGCGCGAGGATGGCCTCGCGCAGGTCCTGCGTCGTGCCGAAGGTGAAGGCCACGGGCGCCTCGGACTGCGTGAGCGACAGGCCTCCGCCCTCCACCACGCGCAGGGCCTTGAGGCCCGCGGCCACGTCCTCGCGCGTGAGGAAGTGGTGCTCCGGCGGATAGGTGAGGTCCTGGCGCGCGTCCGCCTCCGCCACGCCCTTCGCCAGCTCCGCCTGGAGCTCCTCCAGCACGCGGTCCAGGCCCACCGGGTCGTCCAGGTAGACGACGGGCTCCTTCGCCCACGCGCCCAGGTAGTCGAACACCGAGGCCAGCCCGCCCTCGAAGAAGCCGGGCAAGAGGCCCTCCAGCCCGAAGCCGGGGAGCCCCTCGCGGAGCGCGTCCAGCCGCTCGCGCAGCTTGATGGTGGGCAGGTTGATGCGGTCCGCCACCGCGCGCGCGGCGGCCTCGGCGCGAGGGCGGGTGTCGTCGGTGAGCAAGAGCTCGCGCGCGGGCACCAGGTCCACCGTCTTGAGCGCGTCCACGGTGCGCTGCGACTCCGGGTCGAAGACGCGGATGGACTCGATGGTGTCCCCGAAGAACTCCAGGCGCACCGGCCGCTCGTACAGCGGGCTGAAGACGTCCAGCAGGCCGCCGCGCACGCTGAAGGTGCCCTTGTCCTCCACCAGGGGGCTGTTCTGGTAGCCCATCAGCGCCAGCTTCCGCGCCAGCGAGTCGCGGTCGAAGTCCTGGCCCACCTCCACGCGCTGGGCCAGCCCCTCCATCACCCCCAGCGGCAGCACGCGGCGGTGCAGCGCGCGCAGGGACAGCACCAGCGCGGGGAACGGCGTGCCCCGCGCCAGGTGGAACAACGCGCCCAGGCGCTCCGTGATGGGGCCCGCCTCCGGCGACAGCTCGTCGTACGGGAGCACCTCGTCCGCGGGCAGCCGCAGTACGCGGGGCTCCAGCAGGCTGCCGGTGCCCCCCAGGAAGAAGGCCAGGTCGTGGGCGAGCGCGTCCGCCGCTTCTTCATCCACGGCCACGCACACCAGGGGCGCGCGCAGCTCGCGGTGCAGGCGGGCGAGCAGGTGGCCGCGCGCCGCGCCCTTCACCCCCTGCGTCCGCGCGCGGTGCCCCGCGCGCAGGGAGGCGAGGAGCCGGGCGAAGGCATCACCGGAGGAAGGGGGAGCGCCGCCGGGCCAGGACGTGCCGTCGGACTTCGGAGGAAGAGAGGTATCCATTCGGGGGCCTGGGTGGGGCCCTCGGCTAATTAGGGTGCGCCCTCTCCCAAATCAACGCTGGATGCGGACACCTGTCGTGTCCACGCAAACAGCGGGACGGCCGCCGGGCGGGGAGGCTCACGCGCGCCCGGGACCTGGGAAGGGTCCCCGGGCGCGCGGCGGGTCCGCTCAGGGATTGCCGCAGGCGTCCGCCAGCCGGACATCCCGCTTGGCGGTGTTCGACGTGGTGGCGGCCAGTGAGTCGCAGTCCATCACGTTGGACATGCCCGTCAGCGGCTCCACCATCAGCACGCTCTTGGCACGGCTGGAGGTGAACCGGAACTGGATGGAGGCATCCAGGGGCGCCGCCCCCGCGACGGTGGCGGGCTGACCGAGCAGCCCCTGCAGGCAGTCCATCCTGTTGAGCGCCGGCCGGCCGGAGCCCGGCAGGAAGCACAGGTTGTTGATGTCCATGGCGTTCATCGTGACGGGGATGATGATGTCCTGCCCCGTGTCGGTGCAGCAGTCAGGCGCGTCGCGGCAGGTCTTGTCCACGCAGGCGGGACTGGGGCACTTGTCCAGGGTCCATTCATCCGGGGTGTTGAGGTCGTCGCCACACTTCAGGCGCTCCCAGCGGGCCACGGTGGCCCGCGTGCCGCCTGGCTGGTCGACGTCTTTCTCCACCACGATGCGCACGGGCTGGTTCGTGCTGATGGCGAGCTGGCGTGCCCGCAGCGCGGACGACCACAGCTCACGCGTCGCGGTGTTCTCGCGCTGGGTGCTGATGTTGCCCTGCATGCCCGCCACGGCGAGGGTGACGAGCACCCCCAACACCGCGACGGCCGTCATCATCTCCAACAGCGTCATGCCTCGCGTGTTCTTCATGGCGCCGCCCCAGCGGGGATTCGGATCATCCCCACGCTCATCAAGTTGCGGGGCTCGACCGTGAAGGTGAACCGGCGGCGGCTGTAACCGTCTTGCACGAAGCCTTCCTCATCCAGCCCGGGCTGGATTGCATCCTGGTTGGCGCGACGGGTCCGGATGACCAGGGTCACCTCCAACTGGCGGACCCGCTGGCGGAGCCTCCTGAGCAGATCCACGTTCGTGGCGGGCTTCACCACCAGCGAGCCATCCGCCTCCTGGAGACCCAGCGAGCATTCGCCGGTGTCGTACTTCGCCAGCGTGCATTCGGAGATGGCGGGGTGCGGCTGCGCGGGGGCGGGGAGCATGCCCTCATTGGGGAACCACTGCAGGGAGTTGTCGGGTTTGCTGAAGTCGATGAGCCCCTCCCGCACGGTGAGCTGCTCCACGTCACGGCTCAGCACCAACCAGTCGGGCTCACCCACGGGCCGGTACTCCAGCGTGGGGATGTTGTCCTTCCAGTTCACCCGGTAGGCCACGCCTCCCAGCCGCATGGCCATCCAGTTCACCGGGCTGATTTCGGTGCCCGTCGGCACGCTCCAACTGGAAGAGGCGGCGGCGCAGTCAGGGCTCTGGGCGGCTCCGTCGATGGTGATGGTGGACTGGGCGCCGGGCGCGCCGGGGGTCACGGCGGTGATGGTCACGGGGCACGCCAGCCGGGTGCCGCCGCTCGCCATGACCGCGAGCGTCGGACCGCTGGGGGTGACCATGGCCATGGAGGCCTCGGACACCGCGCAGAAGGTGTTGCCGTCGCGAAAGCTTCCCGTCCCGCATGACGCCAGCGTGATGGCCCCGTTCGTCTCACCCCAGTAGAGCTGGAGCGCATCCGAGGCCAGCTCCGCCTTGGGGGCCGGCACGAAGGACCCGTCCGCGGGCATCGCGGGCAGAATCCCCAGCTTCAGGTCGGCCTTGTGCCACACCGTGATGGCGGACCGCTCATCGTCGACGCCGTAGGAGATGGGCGTGTTGCCCATGCCCACGCCCGCCCGCCACAGGTCGGCGAGGAGCACGTCCTTCACGGTCCGGCCCGTCACCTGCGCCATCATCGTCTGCTCTTCGAAGAGGGCGCGCTTCTGCATCTGGGAGCCCACCACCAGCCCCGTGGTGATGACGATGACGCCGATGGCGCTGGCGATCATCATCTCCAGGAGCGTGAACCCCCGGCCTTGGAGAGAGGCGGTCTTCATGGGGCCATCCGCGTCTGGAGGACCACCATCTGCCGGTCCGAGCGGAGCCCCGGCTCATCCCAGCTCACGGACACGCGCACGTTCACGATGGTGCCGGTCTGCCCCGCCACGACGATGCGGTCGAGCGGGGGCCAGCCCACCTTGGCTCCCTCCATGGTGGTGGGGTCCTTCGGATTGTCCACGTCGATGTTCACCGAGTACTCCCTCGCCACCAGGCCCGGCTCCACGGGTTCTTCGGCCCGCAGCGCCCCGGCCGCCGTCTGCCAGACGGAGTAGGTCTCGTCCCGCAGGTTGGTGCAGTTCGGGTTCAGGCAGCCCAGCGTCATGACCCGCTCCAGGGCCTGCTCCGCGATCACCTGGGCCTGGTTGGCGGTCAGCGTGCGCCGGTTGGACACGCTCGTCTGGCTCACGACGGTCATGGCCGCCATGACGCCCAGCAGCATGACCGTCATCGTGGCCATGACCTCCAACAGGGTGACGCCTCGTGAGGCACGCTGCTTCATTGCGGCAGTCTCCCGTCGGGCAGCGGCTCCCACATCATGATCTGCGAACGGGGAACGCCACCGGTGGCGGTCGGCCTGTTGTGCTTCCCGTCCTTGCCGGGCTCGGGCTTCGCGTCCACCAGGCCGGTCACCGTCCCCTGCAGGACGTAGCCGTCGTGGATGATGGGCGCGACGATGGCGTGGTCGTTGTTCTCCCTGTTGTCGATCAGCACGCCCGTGCTCTGGTTGGCGACGTAGGACCGGCCCTTGATGCTGTCGCTCAGGTTGCAGATGTCCGCGGCCGCGCCCGCGGCGGTGGCGGCGAAGAGCTTCTCGTCGCTGAGCGCCACACCACCCCAGAGCTTCTGGCCCGGATCCATCTTCTGCACCCACAGGGGCTTGAGCTCCGCGCACGGCTTGCTGCCGCTGGGGTCCGTGTCCTCGAAGGCGAGCAGGTGGTACTGGTAGGTGGGGTTCTTGGGATCCACCTCGGGATAGCCGTCCGAGTACTCATCCGGATTGTCGCTGGTGCCGAAGTAGAAGCGCACCGCCGGACCCGTCTTGGTGGTGACCATCTGCATCGCGATGCTGGAGTAGAGCTGCTGGAGCTCCAGCGCCGTCTGGCTGGCGTCCTTGTGGTCCTTCAGCGCCGTGGCGGCATGGGCCACCATGCACTTCTGGACCTGGTTGCCCGCCCGTTCGCTCGCCTTCACGTTCTTCAGGTTCACGCGCCAGACGCTGCCGGACGTGGTGGGGACGTAGATGACGTCGTAGCTGCCGTCCCGGTCCAGGTCCACCATCGGCGTCGCGGCCGCGATGCCGGAGCCCTTCTCCAGGGTGATGACGCCCGCGTACTTGCCCTTCGGATCCGACCCGTACTCGAGCGGCCGGCCCGTCTTCATGTCGAGCAGGTAGAGGGTGCCCGCGCGCTTGTCCGCCGGCTGGTAGTCCGTGCCCACCACCGACACCCAACGCCGGTCCTTCTCATCCCCCGAGCCCCAGGAGATGCGGGCGACGTTGGGGACGTGCCGCGAACCGCTGTTGTCCGGCAGCAGCACGGCGCTGTTCGCGACCTGCGCCGCGGTGAAGTACGAGGCCATGTTCAGGTCCATGAGGCTGAACTCCCACATGGGCGACGGGTACCAGGGATCCTTCGGATTCGTGATGTCGAGCGAGAAGACCACGGGCGAGCCCTTGCCCGTCGCGGAGACGAGCACGGTCTTGGCGCCCTGCTTCTTGTTCTCCGCCGTCGCCGGGGTCCAGTTGAACTTGATGCCGGACTCCCAGTTGTCCTTGTCACCCAGGTCCACGTTGGCGATGGCCGGCGAGGCGTCCATCTGCGGGCGCACGAGGCTGCCGGAGTTGCGGAAGCGCACGTACTGGTTGCGGTACTGGCCCAGCATCATCCGGGGCATGTAGGCGAAGACCTCGCTGCCTTCGCCGTACTTGCGGTCGGCGGGGGCATCCTTCGTGCCGCAAGCCTTGGGGATGAAATAGCCCCGGTACTGGGTCTCACTGACGCATCCGTCGCGCAGGGCCGCGCGGTATTCGCCCGTGTCGAAGGCGTGGAGCACACCGGTCATCGTGCCCACGTAGGCGATGGAGCTGCGCTCCTTCAGCGGCGACATGAAGTTCTTGAAGTACAGGTCGCGCTCGCTGGCCGTCGCGGCCTGGTACCAGGCGTCCTGGTACGGCGGGACGGCCACGCCCACGGTGGACAGGTTGATGCCGCCCATGGGCCACGGCCGGCGCGCGTTGTTGCTCCCGGTGGCGTGCCGGTTCTCGTAGCCGTACAGCCAGTCCACCAGGAAGTCGCGGTCATTGTGGTCGCCGGGGATGTACTTGTCCGTCCCCAGGGGGAGCGTGATGGTGGGCGTGCCGCAGATGCCGTCCTTGTTCAGGTCATACGGATAGCGCCGGTCGATCTCGCTGTAGTCGTTGCAGAGGATGTCCGGGAACAGCGCGCCCGCCGCGGCGCCCTCGGTGGCCTTGGCCAGGTCCTTGACCTCCTTGCGAACGCCCGCGTCGTTCATCGTGTACAGCTTGCGGTTGCGCGGCTCGATGGAGCCCATGGACACGGCCATCACGCGGCCCGACTCCCACTGCTCCTTGTTGGTGGTCGTCTCCGGGTTCTCCGGGTCGTAGATGGACTGGAGGTACAGCCTGCCTCGCAGGGTGTAGTCCTTGGCGCCGTCATACGCGCGGATACCGGGCGCGGGCAGGCTGCCCGCCGTGGAGGGCCAACCCGTGCCCCAGTTCTGTCCCGGCGTCTCGTTCACGCCCCACATGAGCACGTTGGCCACCGTGGTCGGGGTGGCGCGCGAATAGGCACCCGCGCGCACGGCCTGATAGCCGATGTCGACGTCGTCGATGATGGGGCGGCACTGCTCGTTGGGGCTGCTGATGTCCACCTTCCAGCACAGCTGCGAACCGGTCAGGCCCAGCGCCACGATGTCGATCTCCACCTCCTGGGCGGCGGGCGTCTGGGCCGGGAAGACGACGGGCACCCACGTGGGGTTCAGGTTGTCGTTGTACTTGTTGGCGACCGGGTCGTAGGTGCGGCAATCCACCGCGATGGAGTAGGTGATGGTGGGCAGGATGCCGGTCGACGTGCAGGCGTTCGTGGCCGACTCGGTCCAGCAAGGCGCCGTGGTGCAGCCCTCGCGGATCTCCGAGGGGGGATTGCCGGGCTTCGCGTAGGGCGCCACGTCGTCCTGACGGCGGAAGCGCACCTTGGTGATGGTGAAGTTCTGGCCGGGCGTATCGCCTTCCGGGCTCATCACCTTGGAGGTGATGGTGGTGGACTTGGCGCCACCGCCGTTCTCCTTGTTGATGAGGAACACGATGTCGTTGAAGTCGCGGTCACCGCCGCCGTTGAGGTCCTCGAAGCCGAGGATCCACCGGAAGGGGTCGGTGGTGGGGGCGCCCACGATGACGTGGGGCATGTAGTTCATCCGGTCGATTTCCTTGCTCACCTTACCCGGCTCCGTGCCAGGGCGCATCACCGTCACACCCTCCTTGGGCATCTCCAGGTTGTTGTAGGTGTTCGTGTTCAGGCGCTGGAGGGTGGCCTGGTCCAGCCAGCCGCAGGCCTTCTTGCCGCCCGAGTCCTTGATGGTGCAGGCGCCCGAGTAGTTGGGCGGGTAGCACTGGTCGGAGTAGTCGCAACCGATGTTGCGCTCCGCCACCTTGTTGTCCGCGGGAGCCTGGAAGTTCTGGTCCATGTTCCAGGTGGCCTTGGAGAAGAACACGGAGATGGACGTGCGCAGGTGCAGCAGGCACTTGCCGTCCTCGAGGGGTTTGTCCTCGTACTTCTTGCGCTTGAGGCAGGGCGCGACCGTGTCGTTGTCCAGGTTGTGGCGGGAGTCGTAATAGACGATGGCGAAGAAGACGATCTCCTTGCCACCCTCGATGAGGCCCAGGTCCACCGTGCGGTCACGGGCGGTGATGCCGGGGTCGGGGTTCACCGACTGCTCGAGGCCGCGGTAGTCGTACTTGGAGACGTCGTAGTCCGGGATGCCGTCGTTGTCGGTGGTGGCGTCCGGCACGGGGCCCAGCTTGCGGAAGACGGTCTTGTCGCTGTCGTCATCCGCGAGCAGGAAGACCATGCGCCCCAGGCCCAGGTAGCCGTTGGCGGCGGCGCTCGGCTCCAGCAGGTTGGGGATGTGGGGGAAGAGCCCCTTGTCGGACGCATCGTTGTCCGAGAGGTCCTTGGGGCTGTCGAAGTTGTTGTTGTTCAGGGGCATCTGAAGCCCCACCCAGTCCGCCTTGATGTTCTTGTCGCCCGTCGTGCGCCCCGGGCGCGCGTCCGTGGTGTCGAGCTGGGAGTCGAACTTCTCCTTGCAGTCCTTGTCCATCGCCAGCTCGGGATGGTTGTACTTGATGCCTCCGGACGTGAAGGTCTTGTCGCAGCGGCGCGGCAGCACGCCGATGTACTTGTGGGTCAGCTTGGTGTCGTCCGCCGGCGTCAGGTTGTAGAGGGCCTCGTGCAGGTCGAGGATGCCGTTGTTGTTGAGGTCGACGAGGTTGCCGTTGGCGTCCGCGTAGCCGCGGTCCTTCACGTCCTGCAGGTACATGTAGCCGAGCGCGTGCGACGCACCGGCGGACTCGTACACGTAGCTGATGGTGACGCGCTGGTCGAACGGGAAGGTGATGTTCTCCGAGTCCAGCTTCTTGAGGTTGGTGTTGAGCTGGAGGCGACCGTCAGGCCGCAGGATGATGGTGTCGTTGGCGACGGTGAGGCCGTCCGGGCCGAGCTTGAAGTCGCCCTGGGCGTCGTTGTCCAGGTCGTTGCGGCAGAGCTGGGTGGGCGTGGTGGCCGTCAGGGCCGGCGACGAGACCGTCAGCGTCAGGGCCAAGAGCCCCTTGTAGAACGTCCGCATCACTTCTTCCCCTGGTTCTTGGGCTGGGACTTCGCGTTCTCTTCGGATTCGGGCTGCTCACGCGGCTTCTGCTTGCCGCCCTGCTCCAGTTGCTGCCGCAGCAGCATCCGGCGCGGAGGCGGCGTGGGCACCGTCACCGTCGCCAGGAAGCTCATGAGCGCGTCCAGGTCGCCGGGAGCCAGCAGCCGCGTGTCGCAGTTGGTCTTCGGGTTGATCCGGTGCGGGGCCACGGTCCACTCGCGGATCTCCTCCAGGTTCTTCTTGCGCAGCACCATGGCCATTGCGGGACCGGCCGGTCCGCGCTCGCCGAAGGCGCGCTTCTGCACTTCCGCCGGATGACATTTGGCGCAGGCCTGGTTGAAGGCCAGTGCGCCTCGGTCCTGGGCGCTGGCGAGCGCCGGGAGCAGGAACAGCAGGGGAGTCAGGCGTTTCATGGAGGGCTCGGGGAAGGCGGGAGTTCTGGAGAAGGGACGGGGCGGGGCCACCGGTCGCGGGCGCTACATGTTGAGGCCGGAGTTCGCGGAAGGAGTCCCCGGGCCGACCAGCGTCTCGCCGCTCGTGTTGGTCACGAGTGCCTGGACGACCGCGCGCGTCGGGCGGCCCCGGGGGTTGGCCACCTCGGCGATGGAGACGATCCACATCTGGCGGTTGCTGTCGATCTCCGGGCTGGCCTCCGAGTCGTCGTCGTCCCGCACGAAGACGCGGTAGCGCACGTGGCGCTGCTCCGGGTAGTCGACGTTGGGGGGCGGCTCCTCGACGGTCTCCAGGGTGGACCTGTACAGCTCGTAGCGGTTCCACACCTCGCCCCCGCCGGGAGGGAGCAACTCGAAATAGGGGCGCGCCGCGGAGCCCAGGCCGGGGATGTCGGCGACCGGCGAGCCCAGGGTCGCGCGCAGGTCGATGGTGAGCTGGTTGAGGTTGGCGGCGTTGGCCATGATGAGGCGGACCGTCTCACGGCCTTCCGCGAGTCCCGCCTCGGCGGCGAAGAACGCCTGCTTCTGGCGGCGGGTATCCGCCTGGCTGTCGGCCTCGCGGCCCACCACGCTGTAGCTGAGCATCACCGCCATGGTCACCAGCGCGACCACGCCCAGCGCGAGCAGGAGCGTGAATCCACGGGACTGACGGCGGGGGGTTGGGCGACGCGACATCGGGGGCTCCTTCGCGCACCTCTGGGGGGAGGTACGGCTTGGGAGCCTCAGAACAGCAAGCTTCGTGCCGGGAATTCCGACACTCAACCCGCCGGAATAAGGGATGTCCGTGATGCGGGGGGGTGCCGTGTGACGTCAGGGGGCTGCGCAAACTTTGCGAGCCTCCTCATTCTTGCGAGGTCGCCGGCCGTCAGCGCTGGCCGCCGCGCACCGCGGCGCGCAGGCGGAGCATGTCGTCCAGGACGCCGGGGTCCACCAGCTCCAGGGCGGCCCTCTGGGAGAGGGCGCGGGTCTGCCGGCGGTACTCCTCTTCATCCTCCTCGCCGCCGCCCTTGCCGCCGTCGCTGCCGCCCTTGCCACCGCCCTTGCCGTCACCGCCCTTGGGCATCAGCGCCACCGGCTGGGAGACGCCCGGCTCCAGGCGGGGGAAGGCATTGGCGTCGGCGCGCACCGACGTGAAGAGGCTGACCATGGACAGGCAGAACACGATGGCGACGGTGAGGGTCTTCATGGCGGCTCCAATTCTCCCAATCCCCACGACGCCCGGACGCGAAGGGTTATTCACGATCACTCCTCCTTCGCCTTGAAGGTGCGGATGTATCGCACCAGGGCGTCCATCTGCTCCGGGGTGAGCCGGTCCTTGTAGGCCTTCATCTTGGGGTTGTGGGACGAGCCGTTGGCGATGACCTGGCGCAGCTCCGCGTCCGACTCCGCCTTCTGCCAGGCGGCGCGGCTCATGTCGGGGATGGACTCCTTCTGGCCCATGCGCGTCTGGGCGCGGCCGTCCGGGCCGTGGCAGTTCTTGCAGCTCTTGTCCCAGAGGGCGGCGGCGTCCTCGGCGTGGGCGAGGGCCGGGGCGCACAGCAGGAGGGTGGACAGCGGGAACCACCGCGAGGTCATGCACGGTCTCCAGGGGAGGGGGACGCCAGTATAGCCACGCGCTCAGGAGCCGGCGCGGGGCCAGAAGGGCGCGGTGGGGCGGCCGGGGGGCTGGAGCCAGACGGACTCCAGGAAGCGCACCGCGTTCTGATCCGCCCGGTCGTTCCGGGTGAACACCGCCTGCGCGCTCGCGAGCACCGCCAGCGTCGCGAGCCCCGCCACCCAGGCGGCGGGCGGAGTCGCGCGTCCGGCCGCGTCGCGGACCAGCGCCCCGAAGACGGACGCCGCCACGGCGGCGAGCGCCGCGAGCAGCACCGCGCCCGCCAGGGACGTGGGCAGGCCCAGCCAGACGAGCAGGTTGGGCGGGTGGTAGCCGTCCAGGAGCAGCGGCCGGGCCAGCGCGAGCACGGGGGTGGAGACGTCGTCGGGGATGTAGTTGACGAAGGTGGCCAGGCCCGTGACGAGCACCGACGCCGCGCACAGCATGGCCGCGATGCCGGACAGCACCGGCCGGCCCGCGCCGCGCAGCCGCTCCAGCACCAGGCCCGCGGGCAGCAGCAGGAAGGGCACCAGCCCCGTGAGGTGCCGGGGCCCCGTCGTCCATCCCCACGAGTCATAGGTGAACGACGAGGTGAAGTACGTGTAGCCGGCGAGCGTGGCCGCGGACATCCAGAAGAGGGCGCGTCCTTCCGCGGAGGTCCGGCCCAGGCGCTTGAGCAGCGCGAGCCCGGGCAGCGCGAGCAGGAGGAACGGCGACAGGGTGAAGAGGCCCCGCAGCGGGGAGAAGAACGACAGCGTGAAGGCGCGCGGATCCGGCGTGCGGATGCCCAGGAAGCCGCCCAGGTGCCACGGCTGGTAGGCCGCGTCGTTGAGGTGCTTGTAGCCCGTCTCCAGCGGGTGCCCGAAGGTGGCCTGGTGGTAGAGCCCCAGCGCCACGATGAAGGGCAGCGCGCCCAGCACGGCGAGCCCCGTGGCCCGGCCCAGCTTCTTCAGCCGCGCGGCCCAGGGCTCCGGGGCTTCCGGCGTGCCCAGGAGGGTGAGGACGGCGTAGAGGATGAGGCCCAGCACGCCCAGCGCGCCGGTGTACTCGGCGGCGACGGTGGCGCCCGCGCACGCGCCGGCCACGACGTAGCCGCGCTCGCGCCACTCGCCGCGCGACAGCTTCCAGAGCGCGTAGAAGCCCGCGAAGAGCAGCACCGCAGTCGTCTGGTGGCTCATGAAGAGCAGCGAGTAGCTGAACGCGAGCGAGCCCAGCGCGTACGTCACCGTGACGCCGTCCGCGACGACGGGCGACAGGAACGCCAAGAGGAAGCGGCGCACCAGCCACAAGAGCCCCAGCGTGGGCAGCACCGTGAGGAAGAGGCGGCTGAAGAAGACGAGCGGCACCTCCGGCACGGCGTAGCGGTGGCCGCCGCCCAGCAGCCTCAGGCCCGCGTACACGGGCACCGCGGCGAAGGACAAGAGCGGCGCCTTGGACGGGTAGTACCGCCCGTCCATCACGGACAGGTCGCCCACCGGGCCGTAGTCACGCAGGGCGCGGTTGATCTCCAGCGTCCCGTCCTCCACCAGGGCGCGCGTCTGCCACAGGCGGCACAGCTCGTTGGGCGAGCGCAGGCCCGGGTGGTACGGGAACAGCAGCACGTAGAGCGCCGCGACCGTGGCCCACACCGCCCTGGGCAGTCCGGGAGCGCGGGGGGACATCAGACGGCGCGGGCGACGGCGAACAGGCTCATGCCCACGGGCAGCCGCACCTGCTGCTCGGCCTGGGCGAGCAGGGGGGCCAGCGCGTCGTAGAGCTTGAGCTGGAGCTTGGGCACCGCGCGGCGGCGCAAGAGGCGGCTGTTGACGAACCAGCCCGGCAGGCCAACCAGGTTCATCCACTCCAGCGTGTCCACGCGGAAGCCGTTCTCCTGCAGCACCGCGCGCAGGGACTCCGGCGTGTAGCGGCGGTAGTGGCCCACGGCCTCGTCGATGGCGCCGAACAGCTGCGGCAGCGCCGGCACGAGGATGAGCACGCGGCCGTCCGGCTGGAGGATCTGACGGAAGCGGCGCACCGCGGACGCGTCGTCCGGGATGTGCTCCAGCACGTTGGACAGCACGATGGTGTCCAGGGCTTCCGCCTTCAGCGACTCCCAGTCCGCGAGCGCCACGTCGGACAGGTAGGGGCGCACGTGGGGCTTGCCGCGGAAGAGGTTCTTCAGGCGGTCCACGTAGAAGCGCTCCACCTCCAGCGCGACCAGGTGCTCCGCGCCGGCCTCCAGCTCGCGGGTGATGGTGCCGATGCCGGCGCCAATCTCCAGCACGCGCCGGCCCATGTGCTCGCGGAAGCGGCGGCCCAGCCACTGGTTGTAGTGGGTGGCGCCGTCCATGCGCTCCAGGGTGGAGTAGCCCTCGTGCTGGTTGTCCGCGTCGTCGCGCACGGTGGCGTAGCGCACCAGCGTGCGCAGGCGGGCCAGGTGCGCGGAGGCCGGGCGGCGCGGCACGGCCTGCAGCGGCGGCAGGGACACCTCCGTGAGGCGGAAGAGCTGCGCGGCCAGCTTCACCACCAGCTCCGCGTCCACCGCGTCGTCATCGCTGGTGAGCTGGATGGAGCGCAGCGCCTCCGTGCGGAAGGCGCGCAGGCCGGTGAGCGGATCCGTCAGCGCCACGTCGGTGACGAAGCGGGTGATGCCGCCCAGCGCGCGCTCGGCCACCAGCTCCGGCGACATGCCGGGGCGCCGGCCGAAGACGCCGTCCGCGGTGTCGTCCCGCAGGGGCTGCACCAGGGCGTCGTAGGTGTCCGGCGAGTAGGCGGCGTCCGGATCCTGGAGCACCGTGTGCGCGCCGGTGACGTGGGGGAGCGCGGCGCGGATGGCCGCCCCCTTGCCACCCTGGGCGGCGAGGACGTGGACGTTGGGACCGGGCGTGACGTCCACCGGCCCTTCACCCGCGAGCACGACCTGGGCCTGGCCGGACAGCGCGTGGGCGAACCGGGCGGCGGCGGCGGCGGTGGCGGGGGTGAAGGGCAGGACGACGGAAAGCGCAGGAACCATTGCGCCGCTCACTACCACAGGACCCTCCAGGGTGCGCGTTCGCGGACCGGCGCGGATGGATGGGGGGCATCCAGGCGGCGTTCGTCGGATGGACAACCCGCCCCACCCGTTGCACGCTCCGGACGTTATTCCCCCAGCGCGATGTGGGTGCAGGTCGGGTCCGGATGCGTTCGGGCCGGTGGAGACCGCCCGCGGCAGCCACTTCCGGAGAGACGCGACGTGGAAGGAACGGTGTTGGACCCGGCCGGTGGAGCGCCCGGCGCGACGTCCGCGAGCGTGATGCACCGGCTGCGAGGCGTGTGGCGCCGGCGCTGGGTGATGCTCGGGGTGGCGTTGGCGGTCACCGCGCTCACGGCGGCCTGGACGCTCCGGCAGCCGCGCATCTACGCGGCCAGCACCTCGCTCATCATCGACGTCACCGCGCCGCGCATCCTCGACGGCGAGGTGAAGGAGGTGATGGGGGAGGAGCGCAGCAACTACTGGTTCAACAAGGAGTACTACGCCACGCAGAGCGAGATCATCACCTCGCGCGCGGTGGCCAGCCGCGTGGTGGACCGGCTGGGGCTGTCGAAGGACGCGTCCTTCCTGGGCCTGCCCGCGAACCAGGACCCGGCGGAGCGCGCGAAGGCGCTGGAGGACGCGGACGCGGTGGGGCTGTTGCGCTCGCGCATCCAGGTGGTGCCCGGCAAGGACTCGCGGGTGATGAACATCGGCGTGGAGGACGAGGACCCCGCGCGCGCGGCGCTGCTCTCCAACGAGGTGGCCGCCGCGTACATGGCGGAGAACCTGGCGCTGAAGCTGCGCACCACGGAGGAGGCTCGCGCGTGGCTGGAGGGGCGCCTGGACGAACTGGGCCGCCAGTCCAAGGCCGGCGAGATGGCCGTCTACGACCTGAAGAAGGACGCGGACATGCTGTCCACGTCGCTGGAGTCGCGGCTGTCCATCGTCAGCGAGCGGATCAACTCCTACAACCTGAAGCTCACCGAGGTGCGCACGCGCATCGCGGCGCAGCAGGCGCGCGTGGACGCCATCCACCGGCTGCGCAAGGACGCGGGCAACGACGAGACGTGGGCGGAGGCCGTGCCCGGCGCGAAGGACGGCCCCATCCAAGACCTCAAATCGCGCTACGGCGAACAGAAGGCCGCGTGCGCGGAGCTGACCGAGCGCTACCTGCCGGAGCACCCGAAGCTCCTGGAGTGCAACCGCAAGCTGGACGTCGTGCGCGCGGACCTGCTCAAGAGCCTGGGCAACGTGGTGCGCTCGGCGGAGACGCAGTTGGCGGAGGCGCAGGGCGAGGAGAAGAACCTCAACAAGCTCCTGGACGAGACCAAGGCCGAGGCCTTCCAGGTGAACAAGAAGGCCATCGAGTACGGGCGGCTGCAGCGCGAGTCGGACAACAACCAGCGGCTCTATGAGCTGGTGCTCAAGCGGCTGAAGGACATCGAGCTGTCGGGCCTCCTGCGCACGAGCAACGTGCGCGTGTTGGACGCCGCGCGGCCGGAGCTGTTGCCGGTGCGGCCGCACACGCGGCGCAACCTGCTGGTGGGCTGGGTGATGGGGATGCTGCTGGGGCTGGGCGTGGCGCTGTTCCTGGAGATGCTGGAGAACAGCGTCACGTCGCAGACGGACGTGGAGGACGTGCTGGGCCTGGCGTTCCTGGGCGTGGTGCCGCGCATGGAGGCCACGAAGGCGCCGGGCGACCGCGACCTGTACGTGCACCGCGCGCCGCGCTCGGCGGTGGCGGAGTGCTGCCGCGCGGTGCGCACCAATCTCCTGTTCATGTCGCCGGATCACCCCTGCAAGACGCTGGTGGTGACGTCCAGCGGCCCGCAGGAGGGCAAGTCCACCACGTGCATCAACCTGGGCGTGGCCATGGCCCAGAGCGGCAACCGCGTGCTGCTGCTGGACACGGACATGCGCCGGCCCCGGCTGCACCGCGCGTTCGGCGTGCCCAACGACCTGGGCATCAGCTCGCTGGTGGTGGGCGAGGGCTCGCTGGACAAGGCGGTGAAGAGCACGGAGGTGCCCAACCTCTTCGTGCTGCCGTGTGGCCCGCTGCCGCCGAACCCCGCGGAGTTGCTGCACACGCGTGCCTTCAAGGAACTCCTGCGCGCGGCGGGGGAGAAGTTCGACCGCATCATCCTGGACAGCCCGCCGCTCAATGCAGTGGTGGACGCGGCGGTGCTGGCCACGCAGGCGGACGGCGTGGTGATGGTGCTCAAGGCGGGCCGGACGGACCGGAGCGCCGCGAAGCGCGCGCTGCGCTCACTGGCGGACGTGCAGGCGCGGATGTTCGGCGCCATCCTCAACGACGTGGACCTGCGGCAGCCGCGCTACGGCGACACGTACCTGGGCTACCAGGGCTACGGCCCGACGCAGGACGAGCCCAAGGGCGGGGTGGCCCCGTCGTGAAGGGCGCGGGCCTGCGGGTGCTGCACCTGGGGAAGTTCTACCCGCCGGCCTCCGGCGGCATGGAGGCGCACCTGTGCACGCTGGCGCGAGCGCAGGCGGCGCTGGGCGCGCAGGTGGAGGTGCTGTGCGCGAACCACTCCGTGGATGGCACCGGGACCAGCCACGAGTTCCACGGGCGCAGCCCCACGCGTGAGGAGTGGGATGGGCCGGTGCGGGTGGTCCGCCTGGGGCGGCTCGCGTCGGTGGCGCGCATGGACGTGATGCCGTCGCTGCCGTTCATGCTGAGGCGCGCGCTGGCGCGGGGCGTGGACGTGGTGCACCTGCACGTGCCCAACCCGAGCATGGTGCTGGCGCTGGACGCGGTGCCGCGGCTGCCCGCGGTGGTGGTGACGCACCAGAGCGACATCATCCGGCAGAAGGTCGCGGGCGCGCTGTTCCGTCCCTTCGAGTGGATGCTGTACGCGCGCGCGGCGCGGCTGTTGGCCACGAGTGACGCGTATGTGCGCGGCTCGTCGCTGCTGTCGACGTTCAAGTCGAAGGTGCGGGTGCTGCCGCTGGGCATCGAGTTGGAGTCGTACCTGCGGCCTCCTTCCGCGGAGGCGCTCGCGGCCCAGGCGCGGTGGACGGCGGAGGCGGCGGGCGGGCCGCTGTGGCTGATGGTGGGGCGGCTCGTCTACTACAAGGGGTTGTTCACGGCGCTGGAGGCGCTGGTGCACGCGCCGGGGCGGCTGGTCATCGTGGGCGAGGGGCCGCTGGCGCAGGAAGGCCGCGCGCGGGCGAAGGCGCTGGGCATCGAGGACCGGGTGACGTGGGCGGGGTACCTGTCGCCGGAGGCGCTGACGGGCGCGTACCGGGCCGCGACGGCCCTGTGGTTCCCGAGCAACGCGCGCAGCGAGGCGTATGGCCTGTCGCAGGTGGAGGCGCTGGCGAGTGGACTGCCCGTGCTCAACACCGCCGTGCCGGACTCGGGCGTGGCGTGGGTGAGCCTGCACGAGCGCACGGGCCTCACGGTGCCCGTGGGAGACGCGCGGGCGCTGGCGGCGGCGGCGCGCCGGTTGGTGGACGAGCCGGACCTGCGGGAGCGGCTGTCACGTGGGGCGCGAGAGCGTGCGCGGGCGGAGTTCGCCCATGACGTGATGGCGTCGCGCAGCCTGGACCTGTACGCGGAGGCGCTCGGACGGCCGCCGGTGGCGGAGGAGCGGAGCGATGCCTCCGTCCGGCACGTCGCGGGCGGGCGCTGAAGGTCCGCGCATGCACCGGTCGCGCGCATCTCATCGTGACGGTCTCGGGGAGGGCGAAGGCCCCTCTTCGCGCGTGCCGCGCTCGCCCGGTGGTGAGCCTGGTGGAGACACCGAGGCTGTCGGCACGGCCTCCAGCGAGCCGCATGCGCCGAGTGGCGCGCCGGTCGATGACGCGGATGCGGGCATGGGTGTTTCGCGCAGGTGGGCTGCATCCGCAGGTGCATCGCTTCGCGTGTTGCATGTCTCCAGCGGCAACCTCTACGGCGGTGTCGAGACACTGCTGCGCACGATGGCGCTCGCGAGCGCGGAGCACGACGGCGGCGCGGTGCATGCTTTCGCGCTCTGCTTCGAGGGACGCATCGCGGAGGAGCTTCGCGCGGCGGGCGCGCCGCTGACGCTGCTGGGACCGGCGAAGGTGAGCCGGCCGTGGCGGGTCTGGGAGGCCCGTCGTGCATTGGCGGCGCTGCTTCAGCGGGAGGCGTTCGACGCGGTGGTGTGTCATGCGGCGTGGCCTCAAGCCCTCTTCGGGCCCGTGGTGCGCACGGCCGGTGTCCCGTTGATCTTCTTCCAGCACGACGCCCTGTCGGGCTCGCACTGGGTGGAGCGGTGGGCCCGCGCCACGTCGCCGGACCTGGCGCTGTGCAACAGCCGATACACCGCGAGCACGCTTCCGAGCGTGTACCCGCGCACCCCGTGGAGCGTGCTCCATCCGCCGGTTCGGGACGGTGGCCCGGGCCTCATGGCTTCCGAGCGCGCTTCGCTCCGGGGCGAGCTGGGCGCGGACTCGACGGACGTCGTCATCGTCCATGCCAGCCGCATGCAGGAGTGGAAGGGGCAGCGGCTGCTGCTCGAAGCGCTGGGCCGGCTGCGCCAGGTGCCTCACTGGAAGGCGTGGTTCGCGGGTGGTGCGCAGCGCCCGGAAGAGGTTGCCTACGAAGAGGGCTTGAAGGCCCAGGCCCTGGCGCTGGGCCTGGGGGACCGCGTGCGGTTCCTGGGACAGCGCTCGGATGTGCCCCGACTGCTGCGCGCGGCGGAGGTGCACTGTCAGCCCAACACCGGGCCGGAGCCGTTTGGCCTGGCGTTCGTGGAGGCCCTCTACGCCGGGCTCCCCGTGGTTACCACCGCGCTGGGCGGACCGCTGGAGATCGTCGATGCGTCTTGCGGCGTGCTCGTGCCTCCGAAGCCGGAGGCCCTGGCCCAGGCGCTGCGCGGGCTCATCGAAGATGAAGCGGCTCGACGGAAGCTGGGCAGCGGTGGACCGTCTCGCGCGAAGGCGCTGAGCGCGCCGGATGCCTTCCTGTCGACGCTGGAGGACGCGGTGCGCTCCGTGACCCGGGGGCCCAGCGCATGAGTGGCGCGAGTCCTCGTCCCCAGCTCCGGGGCCCCGGTGTGCTGCATCAGCGGTACGTGCGCCGCGCGCCGGAACCCGCGACGACGCAGGCCGTGCCGGCTCCGGCTCCAGCGTCTCCGGGGCTGCTCGGTTCGGGCGGCGTGGTGGTGGCGTTCATCGCGCTGCTCTTCGTCTGCCAGCTCGCGCTGCTGGTGGAGGCGCTGGCCCCGGCTCGCGTGGTGTTCCGCATCGCGTCGTTCGGCGCGAGCCTGGCGCTGCTGGTGCTGGTGAAGGGCCCTTTCCTCAGGCACCCGGCGATGCCCTTCCTGCTCGCGTCGGCGGGGCTCACCGCGCTGAACTTCTTCCACCCCGGCACCAACACCCCGCTGGCGGCGGCCGCGCAACTGGGCATCCAGATCTCCGTGTTCGCGCCCCTCTTCTGGGCGAGCCGCCTGCGCATCGACGCGAAGATGTTCGGACGCGTCGTCCTGCTGCTCTTCCTGTTCAACATGGCGAGCGCCTCGCTGGGCATCCTGCAGGTGACCTTCCCCGGCCGCTTCCAGCCCAACCTGTCCGCCATGGTCGAGAGCCAGGGCGAGGGCTACGTGCGCAGCCTCCAGTTCGAGACCGCGAGCGGCGCGCGTGTGTTCCGCCCCATGGGGTTGACGGACATCCCGGGCGGAGCCGCCACCGGCGCCTTCTATTCGGTGCTGCTGGGCGGCGCGTTCCTGCTCAGCCGCCAGGGCCTGTCCCGGAAGGTGCTGGGCGCGGCGGGCATCGGCATCGGGCTCATCTGCCTCTACCTGGGGCAGGTGCGCGTCGCGGCGGTGACGTTGATTGTCTGCATGGCGGCCATGGGCCTGGTGCTCACCGTGAGCGGCCGGTGGGTGCGCCTCGTGACGCTGGCTGCGGTCGTGGGCGGCTTCGCGGTGGTGGCCTTCGGCTGGGCCGTCGCGGTCGGCGGCGACGCGGTGCTCTCGCGCTGGAGCACGCTCACGGCCGCCGACCCGTCGCAGGTGTATCAATCCAACCGGGGCCGCTTCCTCGACGAGACCTTTGACGACGTGCTCCCGGAGTTCCCCCTGGGCGCGGGCCTGGGGCGCTACGGCATGGCCAACGCCTACTTCGGCGACAACCTCGACCGCGAGAGTCCTCCGCTGTGGGCCGAAATCCAGTGGACGGCGTGGGCTTACGACGGTGGATGGCTGGGGCTCGTCTGTTATCCGCTCGCGCTGCTGGCGACGTTGTGGTGGGGCTTCCAGGTGGCGCGGCGCCGCGATGAGTCGGCGGGTGAGTTCTGGCTCTGGGGCAGCCTCCTCTTCGCGTATGACCTGGGCGCGATCGCGCAGACCTTCAGCTACCAGTTCTTCATGAGCCAGATGGGCATGGAGTTCTGGCTGCTCAACGCGGCCTTCTTCAGCGCGTACTGGAACCGGAATGCGGCCCTACACCCTCATCGCCGGTGACTTCGTCTCCACCGGTGGCATGGACCGCGCGAACCTCGCGCTGGCGGACTGGCTCGCGCGCCAGGGCGGGCCCGTGCGGCTGGTGGCGCACCGGGTGGAGGATTCGCTCCTGCGCTACCCCAACGTGCACTTCGTCCGCGTGCCCAAGCCCGCGAACGCGTACCTGCTGGGCGAGCCGTTGCTCGACGCCGTGGGACGCTTCTGGGCCGCGCGCACGCTGGCGCAGGGCGGGCAGGTGTTGGCCAACGGCGGCAACTGTGAGGTGGCCGCCGCCAACTGGGTCCACTACGTCCACGCCGCGCACGTGCCCGAGTCCGCCGGCGGCCCGCTGCGCAGGCTGAAGGGCCAGGTGAGCCACCGGATGCACCTGCGCAGCGAGCAACGTGCGTTGCGCCGGGCGCGGATCATCCTGGCGAACTCACAGCGCACGCGGCAGGACCTGCTGGCCGCCACGGGCGTGGAGGCCTCCCGCGTCCACGTCGTGTACCTGGGCGGTGACCCGGCGCGCTTCCCGTCCACGACGCCCGTGCTTCGCCGTGAGGCGCGCGCGTCGCTGGGTTGGCCGCAGGAACGGCAAGTGGCGTTGTTCGTGGGCGCGCTGGGTGACCGGCGCAAGGGCTTCGACACGCTCTTCCATGCGTGGGCGCGGTTGTGCGCGCGACGCGAGTGGGACGTGGACCTGTACGTGGTGGGCGCGGGCGCGCAGCGCGAATCCTGGGAGCGCGCGGCGCGTGAGCAGGGGCTGGGCGAGCGGATCCGCTTCCTGGGCTTCCGCGACGACGTGCCCCGCCTGATGGCCGCCGCGGACCTGCTGGTGTCCCCCACGCGCTACGAGTCCTATGGCCTGGGCGTGCACGAGGCGCTGTGCGTGGGCATCCCCGCGCTGGTGAGCCGCTCGGCGGGCGTGGCGGAGCGCTTCCCGGCCTCGCTCCAGGGGTTGCTGCTGGACGACCCGGAGGACTCGGGTGAGTTGGTGCGGCGCCTGGAGGAGTGGCGGGCTCGGGGCGGGGATTGGATGCCCGCCGTGGCCGCGCTGTCGTCGGAGCTGCGGGCCTGGACGTGGGACGCGATGGCCGCGGCGGTGGTGGCCCGGCTGGAGGCGTGAGGCTTCAGGCCCCGCGCTCGAGCACCTGCTCGAAGAAGTCGAGGTGCGCCTTCGCGACCACCGGCCAGGCGAAGCGGGACACGGCCCGCTCGCGGCCTCGCGCGGAGAGCTCCTGACGCTGCGCGGGGCTCTCCAAGAGTTCCTCGAGCGCGGTGACCCAGGCACCGCCGTACGCCTCCGGCAGGATGCGCCCGGCATCGCCCACGGTATGCGGAATCTCTCCGGAGTCGCTGGCGAACACGGGCACGCCACACGCGAAGGCCTCCGCGAGCATGCGGCCGAACTGCTCCTTCCACGCGGGCGTCGTCTGGCTGGGCGCGCAGAGCACGTCCATGGCGTTGAGCGCGCGAGGCACCTCCGCGTGCTTCACGCCGGTGACGATGCGCACGCGGTCTCCGTGGCGCTGCGCCCACGCGCGCAGGTCCACCTCCAGGGGGCCTCCGCCAACGAAGAGGGCCCGCCAGGGCGTGGTCATCCGGTTGAGCGCATCCATCAGGAGCCGCAGGCCCTTCTCCGGCACGAAGCGACCCAGGTAGCCCACCACGGGCGGCCCTTCGGACGTCCAGCCCACGCGCTCGCGGAAGGCGCGGCCCGCTTCCGGATCCGGACGGAAGTGATCCACGTCCACGCCCACGGGGATGAAGCGCGAAGGGCGCTGCTCATAACCGGGCCGGGCGAGGAGGTTGTCGTGCACCGTCTGGCCCCAGGCGATCCACCCCGCGGCCCGGCGCAGGACGAAGCGCTCGGCCTGCGCGAAGGGCGGGGGATAGCGCTTGGCCAGGTTCTGGAACGTGCAGAAGACGAGCGGCACGTGGGCGGGCGTCATCAGCGCCACCTCCAGGCCGGAGAGCACGTAGGGCTCCTCCCACAGGTGCACCAGGTCCGCGCCCCGCGACAGGTGCGCGTGCACCTCCGGTCCGTAGACGAAGCCGTGCAGCGAGCGGCTGAAGTACGCGGGCACGCCCTCCAGGTTCACGGCCTCATGCGGGTCACGCTGGAGCACCAGCGGGCTCAGGTCTCCGTGGAAGGACTTCGGCGCCACGGCGGTGACTTCCCAGCGGCCGGCGCCCACTCGGGCCATCTCGTTGGCCAGTCGCCGGTTGAGGGTGACGACGTAGGAGTGCGAGACGGTGACGAGCTTCCGGGGACGCATCATGAATGCCCTCGTGCGGGGACGAGGCTCCGGTACACGGCGAGGATGTCCCGGGCGTAGCGCTCGCGGGAGAAGCGGCGCACGGCGGTGTGGCGGGCCGCGCGGGCCAGGGTGTCTCGCAAGGCTTCATCCTCCAGCAGCCGGCGCAGGGCCGCCGCGAGCGTGTTCGCGTCGCCGGGTTCAATGGCCAGCACGTCCTCGCCATCCCGCAGCGCTTCGGCCGCGCCGCTCGACTTTGAGATGACGGCGGCCCGGCCACAGGCGAGCGCCTCAGCGATGGTGAGGCCGAAGGGTTCGCGGCGAGTGCTCGCGTGCACGAAGACGTCCAGGGCCCGGTAGACGCGGGCGGGCTCGGGCTGGAAGGGCACGAAGCCCACGCGGCCCGTGAGGTCGTGGCGCTCCACCTGTTCGCGCAGCTCCGCGCCGGTGAACTGCGAGCCGGCCGTGCGGTAGAGTGGAGCGCCCACGACGTAGAAGCGCACGGGAAGGGCCGGTGCCTGACGCGTCAGCAGGGCCGCGGCCTCCAGGAAGACGTCGTGTCCCTTCCAGCGCGCGTACGTGGCCACGAGCCCCACGCGCAGCGTGCCTGGAGGCGCGGGAGGCAATCCGGCCAGTGCATCCAGGTGCGCGCCGTCACCCGCGGCCGGAGAGAACCGCTCCACGTCCACGCCGTTGGGCACGACGTGCACGGGCACCTTCCCGAGCACCGTGCGCGCGTCGTCTCCCACGGCTTGCGAGTTCGCGATGGCGGCCGAGGCCAGCGGATGCAGGCCGGAGAGCGCGCGGCGCACCAGGGGCCGTTCGCCGAGGAAGTCGTGCACGTGCCACACGCGCGGAATCGGAAGTCCGGTGGTGGCCGCGCTCAGCAGGTGGGTCTTGATGCCATTGGAGTGCAGCAGGTCCGGCGCCGCGTCACGCACCGCGCGCCGCAGGTCGAGTCCGTAGCGCGTCAGCAGCAGGGGCGTGGGGGCAAGCTCCCGCGCGAAGCGAAGGAGCCCCGCGTGGCCCTGTTCCCGCAGACCGCTGTCCCCGAGCGCGGACAGTCGGTCGGGCAGGGCGAGCACTCGGGCCTCCACGCCGAGCCCTCGGGCCGTCTCCACGAGGGGCCCGTCCGTGCCGGCGATGAGGTGCAGCGACAGCCCAGGGTCCTGCGCGCGCAGGCACGCGAGGAGATCCACGAGTGCGCGCTCGGCACCGCCCAGGATACCCACGGGGTTGAGGAACAGGATCCGCACGCGGACGCGACCGAATCAGACCCGCCCGGAGCGGTCAAGGCGATGCAGATACGCGTCCAGCACGGTGCGCGCGTGGGCGCTCCAGGTGAAGCGCTCGGCCCGTGCACGCCGCGTCTCCGGTGATGGCGCGGGCACGCGGCCCGTGAGCAGCGCGTCCACCGTTTCCACCCATGCGGCCACGTCGCCTACGGGGCAGTACGTGCAGGCGTCGGCGCCCACTTCGCGCAGCACCGGCAGGTCGCTGGCCACCACGGGGACACCACACGCCAGCGCTTCGATGACGGGCAGGCCGAAGCCCTCCGCGTCACTGGGCACCAGCACCGCGCGGGCACGCCGGTACAGGCCCGCGAGCGTGGCCCGCTCCTGCCGGGGCGGTTGCAGCAGCGCGTCCTTCAATCCGAGCCGCGCCACCTGCGCCTGTTGGGCCGCGTCCAGGTCGCCGCCCTGTTGCACCAGCATGAGGTCCGGATGCCGGGCTCGCAGCGCGGCGAAGGTCTCGAACAGCACGTCCAGGCGTTTGCGGCGGATGGCGCTGCCCACGTGCAACAGGTACGGCCGGCCCTTCAACGGCGCGAGCACCGTATCGCTGGCGTCTCCGGTGACGGATTCGAGCCGGTACTCCGGCGAGACTCCATAGGGTGCCCACACCAATCGCTCGGGAGGCACCACGCCGTGCGCGAGCAATTCGTCGCGCACCTGCTGCGTGCTGTGGAAGACGATGGCCGCGCGCTCCAGGCCCTTGAGCGTGGCCCGCGCCATCAGCCGGAACCACGTGGGGCGTGGTTCGCGGTGGGGCTCCAGGACGGAGCGGAACGCATCCAGGTCATGGCAGAAGACGCCGGTGCGCTCCGCGGGCAGCGCGTGGACGAGCTGCGCGTAGGTGTGGTCCACGACGTGGAACACATCCGGGCCAACGCGTTCACGCAGCAGTCGCGCGGGGTAGAGGCCGAAGCGGGTGAGCAGCCGGTCCGCGTTGAAGGCGGCCTTGCGGCTGCCCACGCGGGGCAGGGCGCGCACGGCATGGGGAATGGACGGACGCACGCGGGTGACGTCGACCTCGGCGGGATGCGCAGCCAGTCCGTCCACGAGCGCTTCGCCCACCAGGTCCATGCTGGGCCAGCCCTCCTCGCGCGGATCCATCAGGACCTTCAACTTCAAGGGGCTCACCTGCTCAGCGCCTCCCGTCAGGGGATGCCGTTCTTGATGCGCATCTCGTGCATGCCCACGATCCATTCCAGCGCGCGTGATGCCTCATCGCTCACCGTGCCCACCCAGCCTGGCGCCGGGGTCTTGTCCTCGCGCATCGCCTCGAGCGTAGGGATGAGCGGCAGGTGGCCCGTGGTGCCCAGCGCGTTGACGGCGCAGTAACGCACCTCGGGAGAAGGGTCCTTCAATGCATCGAGGAGCGCTTTGACCGCGACCTCGAACTCCGCGGAGTCCGTCCTCACCATCGAGAAGTTGTACGACAGGTATTCGGCGGCCTGGCCGCGAATCAGGGGCGGCTCCTGAACATCCTTGAGGAGGCCGACCATGAGGTCCCACTGCGCGAGATGGCTGTGCCAGGTCAGCGCATAGAGGATGGCGTGCCGCGTGTCGACGCGCGTCTCCGCTTCGAGGAATCGGAGCAGCGTGGAGGTGGTCGACTTGTCGTAGCACAGCAGGATCGACGCCTTGACCATCGCGGTGCGGTCGTCTCCCAGAATGTCCTTCATCGCGACGTCGCGCTGTTCTGGCGTCGGTGAAGTGTCACTCATGGGGTGCTCCCGGTTCGCCGCAGCAGGTGCGCCACCGTGTGCTCCAGCGCGAAGTGCTCACGGTACACGCGCGCCGCGCGCTCACCCAGTGCCTGGCGCTCCTCACCATGCTCCAGCAAGTGCTCCGTGAGCGCCAGCAGCGCGGCGGGAGATGCGTCGTCCGCGAGCGCCACGGGCCGCAGCTCGCGCCACAGCGGTTCGCTCAGGTGCCCGGTGTGGGTGACGATGGGCAGGCCCAGTCCCAGGCCCCCCATCGCGCTGCTGCGCCGGGCGCTGACGCCGTCGGGGTAGGGCTGCACCAGCAACTCCGCCGCTCGCAGGTGCGCGGCCACGGCCTCCGGTGCCAGTCCGTCCCGCGCATGGAGCCTGCGAGCCAATGCGGGATGCTTCCGCCCCAGCGACTCGCTCCAGGCCTGACTGCCCCGGCCCAGCAGCAGCGCCTGCCGTCGCTCATCCCGCTGCAACAGCGGCACGAGCACGGCCTCCAGCGGACCCGCGATGGCTCCGCCATACGTCCCGAAGTGCGCCACCGTGGGGCCACTGCCCAGCGCTTCCCGCACCGCGCGCACGGCGTCCTCCGGCACGTCCTGGGGCAGGGGACTGGGGATGGGACACCACCGGGCCTGGGACCGCAGGGGCTCCGGCAGGTGCTCCGCCCAGGTGGGGATGGACACGTAGGCGCGCTCCACGCCGAGCGCCAGCGCGCGCAGCATCACCCGCGTGACCCCCGCGAGCAGCTGATGCTTCCACGGCGCGCCCGGACTCCATGGGTACACCGCCTCATGGAGGAACAGCTCGCGTTCGTCCTGCCGCCTCGCCGCGAACCAGGCGCACAGCGGCACGTTCATCGCCTTCATTCCGAACGCGTGCGGCACGTACAGGAGCAGCAGCCTTCGGGGCCCGGGCGTCGCATCCAGTTCGCGCGTCAGTCGCACCAACTCCGGCGGCGTGTAGAGGCCGGGCCAACGGTGCACGGTCACGCCCTGATCATCCGTGACGCCGTCGGTCCCAGGCGTCCAGACATGCACCGTCTCCCCCGCCTTCAACAGCGCGTGGGCGATGCTCCGGGTGTGGTCGGAGACGCCGCCGGGGGCCGGCGGGTACTCCCCCGTCAACAGGTGCCACGTGTGGCTCACGGAGGCGCCCGCCTCGCGCGCAGGTGCTGGACCAGGGCGCGCAGCTCTCCCAGCAACGACAGTCCACGCCGCGTGGCCTCACGCCCGAGCACCAGCGCGGTCAGGAGCCCCGCCGCCACCAGCGCCTGCACGAGCAGCCCGTCCTGTCCCATCGCGAGCCGCGAGCCGCCCACCGCGAGCGCGAGCAGCGCGCCCACCGTGAGGAACGGCTCCATGACCTCGAACTCCAGCCGCGACAGGTGCGGGTTGCGGCGGGACACCAGCCGCGCCGTGAACCACAGCTCCGTCAGCGTCACGGCCGTCGCGCTCACCCCGACGCCCACGATGCCCCAGTGCATCACCGCCAGCACTCCCAGGCCGAAGCGCAAGAGGCTCCCGGTGATGGCCACGTACATCCGCTCCCGAGCGTGACCGCTGGCGTTCTGCTGCGAGGCCAGCAGGCCCTGCACCGCCAGCATCGACGCCTCGATGGTGAACCACTGCACCAGCGTGGACGCGGGGCTCCAGCGCGCACCGAAGACCACCGGGATGAAGGGCGGCAGCGCGATGACGCCGAACGGGATGGCCAGGCACAGGACCGCGCTCACGCGCCGGATGGACGTGCGCAGGTAGTCCGCCAGCGCGACCGTGTCCTCCTGCATGCGGCTGTACGCTGGATAGGCGACGCGGGTGAGGACGCTGCTCACCGCCAGCGGCACGGAGGCCAGCGCGGTCGCCCAGTTCACCAGGCCCACCCCGTCCTTGCCCTCCATGCGCCCCACCACCAGCGGAATCCACCCCTGGAGCGCCGCGGGGATGATGCCCGTGAGCTGGAACCAGATGCCGAAGGACAGGAGCCGCTTCACGATGTCCCAGCGGAACGTGCCCTGGGGCCGCCAGCGCGCCGCCCACCAGAACAGCACCATGCCCACCGCGCCCCGCACCAGCCCACCGCCGATGAGCGACCACGGTCCGAAGTGCAGCGAGGCCAGCAGGATGCTGCCCGCCGTCTGCGCCACGCTCTCGATGAGCTCGATGCGCGCGAGCGTCGGGAAGCGCAACTGCCGCTCCAGCATCATGACGGGGACGACGCGCAGCGAGTGGAAGAACAGGCCAATCGCCATCGTGCCCACCATGGCCGCGCCCGAAGGGCCCAGCTCGTAGGTGTTCGACAGCCACGGCGCGAGCAGCGCGATGGTGCCCACGATGAAGACGGTGAACGCCTGGTGGCTCCAGAAGGCGGAGGTGATCTCGTCCTGCGTGGGTTCGTGCTGCTGGCGCACCAGGGACGCGCTGAGCCCCAGGTCCCCCAGGAACGCGCCCATCGCGGAGGTGAAGGCGACGATGGCGAACACGCCATAGTCCCCGGGGAACAGCAGATGCGACAGGGTGAGCGAGCTCACCACGCGCAAGCCCAGCGAGCCGACCGTCCGCAGGAGCAGGGCGATGATGGAGCGCTGCGCGCGGACCTTCACGTCCGACATGCCCAGGGGCGGAGCTTCGGCGGCGTCCGGCGCGGAAGGGGAACGGCTGCTCATGGGGAAATGGGGCGCTCCACGAAAGGAACTTCGGCGGAGCCTATATGCGCCCCCGCCTCCGGCGAACAGTGGCACGCGGAGGTAGGGCGTCCCCGCGTCCCGGAAGGAGGGCCCGCATGCAGCCCCGTGGGGCGGGCAGGCGGACACGGGCGTGCCTGGCAAGGCGGCTCCGGCCGCGCCCGCGCTGCGCAGATTGTCCCGCGAGCGAACCACGGGGACACGACATGGCCGACGCGTCAGCGAAGAACGGGCACCGCGCGGGGAACGGGAACGGCGCGCGCAACGACAAGGCCCGCATCTGGGGAGGCATCGACCTGGGCGGCACGAAGATCGAGGCGGTCATCGTGGACGCGCGCGGCGACGTGCTGGGCCGGGCCCGCCATGCGACCCCCGCGACGGGCGGCCCGGGCGAGGTGGTGAAGGAACTCTACGGCGCCCTGGGCGAGGCCGCGCAGTCCGTGGGCATCGAGCCCGCGAGGCTCGCGGGCGTGGGCGTGGGCGTGCCGGGCTCGGTGGACGCGAACCAGGGCACGCTCTCGCATACGGCCAACGTGGCGGGCGGCTGGGACTCGCCATATCCGCTGGCGTCGGACCTGGGCGACCTGGTGGGCGGCGGCAAGGTGATGCTGGGCAACGACGTCCAGGTGGCGGTCGCGGCCGAGTACAAGCTGGGCGCGGGCCGCGGCCACCGCTCCGTGCTGGGCGTGTGGTGGGGCACGGGCGTGGGCGGGGGCCTGGTGCTCAACGGCGTGCCGTGGCGCGGGCAGGGCTCCGCCGGTGAGATTGGCCACATGGTGGTGAAGCCCAACGGCGCCCGCTGTGGCTGCGGCCGGCGAGGCTGCCTGGAGGCCTACGCGGGGCGCGCGTCCATGGAGCGCAAGGCGCGCTCGGCGGCGAAGAAGGGGGAGAAAACCATCCTCTTCGACATCATGCGGGACAAGAAGCGCACGCGCCTGTCCAGCAGCGTCTGGGCGAGCGCGCTGAAGCACAAGGACCCGCTGGCGACGCGGCTCATCGAGCGAGCCATCAAGATGCTGGGCGCGACCATCGCCTCCGTCATCAACCTGCTGGACGTGGAGGCCGTCATCATCGGAGGCGGGCTGGGGTCCCGGCTGGGCCCCATCTACATGGGCCACCTCCAGGACGCCATGGACCCGCACCTGTTCATCACGGAGCGCAAGCCCGCGATGCGCATCGCCGAACTGGGGGACCTGTCTGGCGCCATTGGCGCGGCGCTGCTCGCGGGCCCGCGGATGTAAGGCCAGGAGGACTCACCTGGCCCGACATCGCCGCCCGTATCAGCAAGGAGGCAGGCGAGTCGTGACGCACCTGCGACGTCAGGACGTTGACGCGCTGCTTCGGTGGCCGTCACGATGCGGGTGGACGCTCCTCCCGCATGGTCACCTTCTTCGTCGCCTTCCTCGTGTCGCTGCTCGTGGCGCTGGTGCTCACGTGGCGCGTGCGTGAGCGTGCGCTGGCGTGGGGCTGGTTGGACCAGGCGAACTCCAGCCGCAAGGTGCACGTGCGGGCCGTCCCCCGGCTGGGCGGCATTGGCATCGTGGGGGGCTTCTTCGCGCCGCTGTGCGCGCTGTTCATCGTGGACTCGGGCGTGGGGGACCAGTTCCTCGCGCAGACGACGCTCATCATCGGCCTCTTCGTGGGCGGCGCCATCATCGCGGGGCTGGGCTTCTACGACGACCTCAAGGGCGCGGGAGCGAAGCTGAAGTTCTCCGTGCAGTTCGCGGTGGCGCTGGGCCTGTACGCGCTGGGCTTCCGCATTGAAGTGCTGGCCAACCCCTTCGGCGCGGAGCTGACGCTGGGGCTCTTGAGCCTGCCGCTGACGGTGCTGTGGGTGGTGGGCGTCATCAACGCGCTCAACCTCATCGACGGGTTGGACGGGCTGGCGGGCGGCGTGGCGTTCTTCGGCGTGGGCACCCACTTCCTGCTCGCGCTGATGCGCGGGGACGTGCTGCTGTGCCTGCTGATGGTGTCGCTCGCGGGCGCCATCCTCGGGTTCCTCGTCTTCAACTTCAACCCGGCCTCCATCTTCATGGGGGACACGGGCAGCATGTTCCTGGGCTTCGTGCTCGCGGCGGTGTCCATCAAGACGTCGTCGAAGAGCGGCACCGCGGTGGCGCTGCTGGTGCCGGTGATGGCGCTGGGCCTGCCCATCATGGACACGCTGCTGGCCATGGTGCGCCGCTCGCTGCTGGGCAGACCCATGTTCAGCGCGGACAAGGAGCACATCCACCACCGGCTGATGAGCCGGCTGCTCCTGTCCCACCGCACCACCGTGCTGGTGCTCTACGCGCTGTGCACGCTGTTCATGGTCACCGCGCTGGCGCTCAACTTCGCCAACAGCCTGCAGAGCGCGCTGCTGCTCTGTGGCGTCGGCGTGGTCATCATGGTGCTGATGCGCAAGCTGGGCTACCTGGACGTGCGCCGCATGGAGGCGGTCCAGCAGACGCGCCACCGCAACCTGGAGCTGCGCTCCCTGGTGCGCTCCGTCACCGCGGCGGTGCGCGCGGCCGGTTCGTTCCAGGAGGTGTGGAACGCCGTCCGCCCGCTGTCCCAGGGCCTGAGCCTGTCCTCGTTGGAGCTGCGCCTGCGCCGCCCGCACGAGGACGTGAACGCGGGCGTCGTCTTCGAAGCCCAGCACCCGGACGCCGGTTCCGCGGCGGCGCTGGAGGTGCGCCTGGACGTGAAGGAGGAGGAGACCCTGCTCGGCGCGCTGCGCCTGGTCTGGCGCGACGGCCGGACCGCCATCGACCGGGACGAGGAGCTGGCGCTGGAGGTGGTCGCGGACGCGGTGGCTGAACGCGTGGGGCAGCTCGTGGCGCTGGAGGCCGCGGAGCCCCAGCGCATCATCGCGCTCCGGCGGTGAGCCCATGACCTGCGCTCCGGCCCTGCTGACCCTGCTCCAGGCCTGGCCGGACGCGCCGGACGTCCCCGCGCCCGTGGACGCGGAGTCCTGCGACGCGCTGGTGAAGGCCGCCGTGCGCCACGGGCTCGCGGGCTTCGTCGAGCACGCGCTCGCGAAGGCGGACTGGACGCTGCCCCCGGACGCCGCCGCGCTGCTCACCCGCGAGGCCCGCTCGAGCGCGGCGCGGGGCATGCGCGTGCGGTCGCTCCTGTCGCGGAGCCTGGCGGCGCTGGCGGCGCTGGACGTGACGCCGGTGTTGCTCAAGGGCTACGGGCTGGCGCGCAGGCTCTACCCGGAGCCGCTCCAGCGTGCGACGAACGACGTGGACCTGCTGGTGCCGCGCGCGCGGGTGCTGTGCGCCGTGCACGCGCTGGAGGGGATGGGGCTCACCACCCAGGCCGGCGACGTGGACCGGGACGACGCGCACCACGTGGAGCTCACCGGCCCGGACGGACTGGTGGAGCTGCACTACCGCGCGCTCGCGGGCTACGGCCTGGCGCTGGAGGGCGACGCGATGGTGGCGCGGGCGGTGGACGCGACGCTGGACGGCCACCCCGTGCGCTACCTGTGCCCGGAGGACGAGGCCGTGTACCTGTCCCTGCACGCGAGCAACCACCTGCTGCAGCGGCTGGCCTGGCTGTTCGACCTGAAGTTGCTGGCGCGGGCGCACCCCCGGCTCGACTGGGACCGGGTGGTGACGCGCGCGCGGCGCACGGGGCTGCCCCACCTGGTCTGGTACGCGTGGGACGCCGCGCACCGGCTGCTGGACGCGCCCGTGCCCCCCTGGGTGCTCAAGGCGCTCTGCCCGCCCCGGTGGCAGCGCGCGCTGGCGACGCGGCTGTTCTCCGGGCCCCGGCTGGTGGACGCGGAGCTGGCGGGGAGCAAGCCGGCGTGGATCGCCGCGAAGCTGGCCCTGGCGCCCCAGGCCCGGCCCATGGTGCGGTACGCGCTGCGGCGGCTGCGCGTCACCTGGTCCCCTCCCGGGACGGGGGCGGAACCAGGGGCGCCACGGCCTGTTCGCTCGCCTGCTGGAAGACGGTGATTGCGGCGGGCGGGCCCGGCCCATTAAAGGTGCCGCACCATGGCGCCCAGCCTCCTCGACACCTTCCGGGTCCTGTCCTCCTTCGAGCCCCCGCGCGGAAAGCTCCGGGGCGCGCCCTGGGAGGCGTACGTCGACTGGGCCATCGCGCAGGGACTGGCGCCGCTGGCGGCGTACAACCTGGAGTACCGGATGGGCGGCGGCGACGCGCCGGAGTGGGCCCGCGACCGGATGATGTCCATCTACACCGGCTCCGTGAACGACAACGTCATGAAGCTGGTCCACTTCAAGCGCATCGTGGATCAGCTGGAGGGCCGCAAGATTCTGCTCCTGGGCGGCGCGGCCTTCGCGGAGGCGCTCTATCCGCACGTGGGCTTCCGGCCCGTGCTGGACATCCAGGTGCTGGTGCGCCGCATGGACGTGGACGGCTTCGCCGGCTACCTGTCCAACCACGAGTTCGTCCCGGAAGAGGACACGACGAACAGCGGCGCGGCGCGCGTCGTGTCCGACGGCCGCACCCCCATCCACATCTACGCGGACGTGCTGGGCGCGAACCGACGTGAGCAGTTGGCCGGCATCTTCGAGCGCGCCCGACCCATGAAGGTCTACGGGCAGTCCATCTTCCGCCCGGAGCTGGAGGACGCGCTGCTCCTCACCGCGTTGGATCAGGCCCACCACGGGTATGACGTGCCGTGGCTGTCCTTCGTGGACCTGCGCGAGCTCATCACCGGCGCCACCTGGATGGGCGGTGTGTACTCGCGCCCGCTGGAAGTCCCGGCGCTGCTCGCACGCGCGGAGGCGTTCGGCCTGGAGCGCGCCCTCTACACGTCGCTGGCCATCGTGGCGCGGCTGTTCCCGGAGGCGGAAGCACAGGCGACCGCCGCGTTCCCGCCGCTGCGCCGCGCGACCCGTGAGCTTCTGGACCGCGGCGTGGTGGGTCCGGTGAGCACCCCCGGACGTTCCTCCGCCCTGCGGGGTGTGGATCGACTGCGACGCCTCCTCACGGGGCGATAAGGCTGTCTGGTCGCTCGGCGGTCCTTCGTGCCCGGGCTTTCTTTCAGTGCTCCGGTCGGCGTATGAGTTCATGACGCCACCTGTCGAAACCAGGACACTCAAAGAATGCGCATTGCCATTATCGGATCGGGTTACGTCGGACTCGTCGCGGGCACCTGCTTCGCGGACTCGGGCAACGACGTCGCGTGCGTGGACATCGACGAGCGGAAGATCCGCATGCTCCAGGATGGACAGGTTCCCATCTACGAGCCGGGTCTGGAGGAGCTCATCAAGAAGAACGTGAAGGAGAAGCGCCTCACGTTCACCACGAACCTGGCCGAGGGCGTGCAGAACGCGCAGGCCGTGTTCATCGCCGTGGGTACTCCTGAAGGGGAGAGCGGCGAGGCGGATCTCCAGTACGTGCTCGCGGCGGCGCAGGCGGTGGGCCGCGCGATGAAGCAGTACACGGTGGTGGTGGACAAGAGCACCGTGCCGGTGGGCACCGCGGACAAGGTCCGTGAGGCCATCGCCAAGGTGACGGACGTGGAGTTCGACGTCGTCTCCAACCCGGAGTTCCTGAAGGAAGGCGCCGCGCTGGACGACTTCTTCAAGCCGGACCGCGTCGTCATTGGCGCGGACACGGAGCGCGCCCGGACCATCATGGGGGAGCTGTACGCGCCGTTCGTGCGCACGGAGAACCCCATCCTGTTCATGGACACGCGCTCCGCGGAGCTGACGAAGTACGCGGCCAACGCGATGCTCGCGACGCGCATCTCGTTCATGAATGACATCTCCGCGCTCTGCGAGAAGGTGGGCGCGGACGTGGACTTCGTGCGCAAGGGCCTGGGCGCGGACAAGCGCATCGGCTACCCGTTCCTCTTCCCGGGCGTGGGCTACGGCGGCTCCTGCTTCCCCAAGGACGTGAAGGCGCTCGTCACCACGGCGCGTGAGTACGGCCTGGAGCTGGACCTGCTGCGCGCGGTGGAGCGCACCAACGAGCGCCAGAAGAAGCTGCTCGTGAGCAAGGCCGTGAAGCACTACGGGTCGCTGGAGGGCAAGAAGTTCGGCGTCTGGGGCCTGGCGTTCAAGCCGAAGACGGACGACATGCGCGAGGCGCCGTCCATCGAGGTCATCGAGGGCCTCATCGGCAAGGGCGCGTCCGTGATTGCCCACGACCCGGTGGCCGCGCACGCGGCGAAGCGCGTCTTCGGAGACCGCATCCGCTACGCGGAGCTGCCGTACGACGCGCTGGAGGGCGTGGACGGCCTGTTCGTGGTGACGGAGTGGAACGAGTTCCGCCACCCGGACTTCGCGCGCATGAAGTCGCTGATGAAGACGCCGGTCGTCTTCGACGGCCGCAACATCTTCCAGCCCGCGCGCATGCGTGAGCAGGGCTTCACCTACTTCGGCATCGGTCGTAACAAGTAGATGAAGCCGCAGTCCGGAGGCTCGCTGGATGCACTGACGGGGCTGCGCTTCCTGGCGGCCCTGCACGTCGTGTTGTTCCACTTCGGCACCCCCTGCATCCAGGGCGTGGCGCCGGAGTGGATGGTGCAGGTGGTGGCCTCCGGCTATGCGTCCGTGGGGGTCTTCTTCCTCCTGTCCGGCTTCGTGCTCGCGTACAACTACGTGGACACGGCCGGCGGGATGCAGACCCCGCCCCGGGCCTTCTGGAGCGCGCGGGTGGCGCGCGTCTACCCGGTGTTCCTCCTGATGTTCCTCTTGTCGGCGGTGCCCACGGCGCAGGGCTCGCTGGCGTCGAACACCGTACCGGTAGCGGCGGCGAAGCTGACCACGGCGGGGCTCACCACGCTGATGCTGCTCCAGTCGTGGGTGCCGAAGCTGGCGCTGTACTGGAACCCGCCGTCCTGGTCCGTGTCGGTGGAGGCGTTCTTCTACGCGCTGTTCCCCGCGCTGGCCGGGAGGCTGGAGCGCTTCCGGGGCGCGCGCATGACGGCGGCCCTGGTGGGCGTGTGGCTGCTGGGGCTCTTGCCGCCAGTGCTCTACCTGGTGCTGATGCCGGACGGGTCGGGCCCGCTGAACGCGGCGTCCGGCGGCATGTGGCTGACGGTGGTGAAGTTGAACCCGCTGGCGCGCCTGCCGGAGTTCCTGCTGGGTGTGTTGCTGGGGCTCGTCTTCGTGCGCGAGCGGGCGGCGGCGACGGCGGAGTCCCGGCGCTCCGGCGCGGTGATGGCGCTGGCGGGCGCGGCGCTGCTGGTCGCGGGCTTCTCGCAGGGCGCGTGGATTCCGTATCCGCTGATGCACAACGCGCTGCTGGCGCCCGCGTCGGCGCTGCTGGTGTACGGGCTGGCGCGAGGCGGCGGTCCGCTGGGGCAGGTGCTGGCGAGGCCGTGGCTGGTGCACCTGGGCGGGGCCAGCTACGCGCTGTACCTCTTGCAGTACCCCGTCAGCGAAGGGGTGCACTGGCTGGAGCGGTTCGTGGGCCCGTTGTTGCCTCCGGGCTTCCTGGCGGTGCTGCTGGGGGTGCTGGTGCCCGCGTCGGTGGCGGTGCACCGGTGGGTGGAGACGCCGTGGCGCACGCGGGTGCGGCGCGGGCTTCAGCCGTGGGTGGATGGTGCATCCACGAGGCCGGCTCCGGCTCCCGTGGCGCCGGGCACCTGAGCCTCACGGCAGCGCGACTTCAGCGGGCGAGGCCGCAGGCCTTCTTGCCCTCTTCGGTCTCGATGGCGCGGCAGTCGCAGCCGTCGAGCCTCGCCTCGCAGACCATCTCGTCATCGGCGGTGGGCTCCACGCGGCCTTCTTCATCGGCGGCGCGCTGCTGGCAGGCCTGCTTCTCCACCGAATTCAGGGCGCACTCGCAGAGCTTCTCGGACAACTCGCGGCATGCGCTCTTGCAAGCGGTGAGTCCGGAGAGGGAGGCGCAGAGGACGGCGGCGGTGAGCAGGAAGCGACGCATGGGGTCGGGGGAAGATGCCAGATGGTTCCCCGGATGCAAGCGGTGTCCCGGGCGGCCCGTTCATTCGCGGGCCCCCGCCCTGGAAGACGGCCGCGCCCGGAGAGGAGGCGTCCAGGCGTCACGCCCGCTGGCCAAGGGGACAAGCCCCGGAGACCCGCGAGGAGCGTGACATACTCCCGCGCCGCGCATGGCTCCTGGCTCCCACCGCGTCTCCCGGTACACCGTCTACGCGGAAGCAGCGCTCGCGGCGTTGGTGGTGCTGGGCCCGGTGGCGCTCGGCGGCGCCGCGCACTGGGTGTCCTGGCCGTTGTGCGTGCTGTCCGGAGCCGCGGCGGTACTGGCCTTCGTGGGGGCCCGCAGGCAGGGAGAGACCCTGCGCGCACCGCTCCTCGCCGCGCCGCTGGTGGGCGCCGTGGTGCTGTGCGCGTTGCAACTCGTGCCACTGCCACCGGGGCTGCTCGCATTCGTGAGCCCGGAGGCCGCGGCGCTGCGCGAGGACGTGCTCGTTCCGCTGGGGCTCACGGGCTGGCGGCCGGTGTCGCTGGAGCCTTCCGCTACCTGGCGTGAGTTGGCGAAGCACGGGGCCTATCTGCTCACGTTCGTCGCGGCGGTGCAGGTGTGCCGGGCTCGCGCGTCGCGGCAGCGGCTGCTCGCGGTCCTCTCGTTCACGGGCGCGGCGGTGGCGACGGTGGGGTTGGGACACGCGCTGTTCGGCGTGGAGGCGCTGTTCGGGCTGCGGGCGTACGTGCATGCACGGCCACCGCTGGTGACGCCGTTCGGAAATCCCAACCACCTGGCGGGCTTCCTGGGGCTGTGCGCGACGGTGGCGGTGGGGCTCGCGCTGTCGAAGCAGCCGCGTTCGCGCGCGTGGCCCTTCGCGATGGCGGCGCTCGTCTCCGGCGCGGGCGTGCTGCTGTCGCTGTCTCGCGCGGGCATCGTGTTCTTCGTCTTCGGGCAGGTGCTGCTCGCCGCGTGGTTGGTGAAGCAGCGTCGCGAGGCGCGCACTCCCGCCAGGCCCGCGTGGGGAAGGGGCGCGGCGGTGCTGCTGGGGCTGCTGGCGACGCTGTCCGTGGGCGCGTACCTGGCGGCGGATCAACTGTGGGCGGAGGCGCGCACCGTGGACGGCGTGGAGTCCCTGCGCCGCGGCAAGATGGAGCCCTGGTCGATGATGGCCCGCGCGGCCCGCGCCTTCCCGGTGCTGGGCATGGGGCGCGGCGCGTTCGAGGCCGCCTTCCCTCGCTACCAGACCGAACCCAACCCCAACACCTTCACGCACCCGGAGAACGCGGTGTTGCAGGTGGCGGCGGAGTGGGGCGTGCCGGGAGTGCTGCTGCTCGGGCTGGCCCTCTGGGCCTTCGTGAAGCGCGTGCGGCGCGAGGACCACGGTCCCGTGGAGTTGGCGGCGCTGTCCGCCGTGGCGGCGCTGGCGCTGCACAACCTCTTCGACTTCAGCCTGGAGCTGCCCGCGTGCGCGGTGGCGGTCGCGGTGGTGCTGGGCGCGGTGGCCCGGCCCCGTGAGGCCGAGCGCATGGCCGCGCGCCGCACGAAGTGGGGCACCCTGTCCGCCAGGCCCGCGCTGGCGTTGGCGGCGGGGCTCACGGCCGTGCTGCTCGTCGCGCTCGTGCCGGGACAGCGGAGGATGGTGGACGCGGAGGCGCTGCTGGCGGAGCGCGTGGCGGCGCGGGCACCCGTCGCGGAGGTGCGAGCGCTGGGGCTCCAGCTCATCGACACGCACCCGGCGGACTACCTGCTGTACCGGCTCATGGCGATGGCCTCCGTGTCGAATGGCGCTGAAGGCGCGAAGGACGCGCTGTCCTTCGTCAATCACACGCTGTACCTGCATCCACTGGATGCGCCCGCGCACCGCGTGGCCGCGCGGGCCCTCTTGCACCTGGGCCGGCGCGAGCAGGCCTTCCTGGAGTACCGGCTCGCGCACGAGGCCGGCGACACGCGCGTGTTGATCAGCGAGGCGATGCCCCGGGCCCGCACGGTCGAGGAGCTGAAGACCCTCACGTCCGAGGCAACCGGCCAGGTGGTGGAACTCGCGGAGGCGCTGCTCGTCGGTCCCTCGCGTCGCGCGCTGGGACTCGAATGGCTCGCCTGGGCACGTGAACACTTCGAGGGCCGGCCCGAAGCCACCGCGCTGTGGATGCAGGAGGCGCGCGGCCGACTGGCCCAGGGAGCGCTCCCCGCGGCGGAGGCAGCCTGCGCGGAGGTGGAGCGGCGCGCTCCGGATGCGCTGGCCACGCACCTGCTGCGCGCGGACGTGTGGCGTGCACAGGGAAAGCAAGCGGAGGCGCTCCAGTCGCTGGAGGCGCTCGTGAAGCGCTTCCCCCACGACGTGGAGCTGGCCTTCACGCTGGCCACGCGGCAGCAGGAGGCCGGGCTCACGCGCAGGTCGCGGGACACGCTGGCCGCCATGGCGCCGTACCTGACCGGCCTGCGGCAGCGCGCCCGCCTGCTGTCGCTGGAGGCGGACAGCTTCGAACGGGAAGGTCTGCTGGCCCGTGCCCTGGAGCAGCGCCGCTCGGTCGTGGGGCTGCTGCCCGGTCCGGAGAGCCACTTCGCGGTGGCCCGGCTGCAGGAGCTGCTGTCGCGCTACGACGCGGCGGCGCGCTCGGTGCACGAGGGCCTGCGGCTCATGCCGCTCAACGATGCACGGCGCGCGGAGGGTGAGGCCTGGGCGGCGCGGCTGGAGGAACGCGAGCGTGCGTTGCAGGACGCACACAAGGGGGCGCTGCTGGAGGCCGCGAAGGGGCAGGAACTGGAAGCGCCGGGCTCACCGGCGGTCAGCGACGCTCCTCCTCCCTGAGGACCTCAGGCCGGCGCGCCTGAGTCCTCCGAGGACGCTCCGTACGACGGCGCCTTCTCCTCTTCACGCGAGAGCGGCTGGATGAAGGACGCGACCAGCGGCCACTCCAGGCGCGCGAAGTCCTGGAAGCGCATCTCCAGGGCCTCCTCGTGCGAACCCGCGCGGAACAGCAGCCGCTCGTTGGCGCTCAGGGACTCATCCATCGCGACGGGCAGGCCGTACAACTCTCCGAAGGGAGGCTCGGCGCCCGTCTCGCAGTCGGGGAAGTGGTCCTTGAACTCGGACTCGGCGGCGAGCCGCGCGGTGCGGACGCCCAGCGTGTGGCGGACCTGCCTCAGGTCCACGGTCGCCATCGCGGGAACGACGACGATCCACGGCTGCCGGTCGGCCAGCACGATGACGGACTTGGCCACGCGCCAGGCGGGCACGTTGAGGGCGTCCACGAGCTCCATCGCGGTCACGGCCCGGCCGTGGGCATACCGCTCGAAGGGGACGCGATGGCGCCGCAGATAGCTTTGAATGGCACTCGGAATCATGGGGGACATCACCTCCTTCACCTACAAGGTGTGTCCGGACGACGTGGGCGGCCATTTGCCACCCGAACGGGGCGGACGTGGCTGCCTGCCCTCGCCGGGTGCGCCGGAGGGCAGGCGGACAGGCCCGCTACCGTCACTGCTGGAAGTCGTACACGCTGCCCAGCTTGAGCAGCCGCGTCAGCTCGTCGAGCGCGGTCATCGTCTCGCGCGCGAGCTGCGGGTCGCGCACGTCCTCCGGCTTGAGCACGTCGCGGTAGTGCTTGCGCACCCAGCCCGCGAGCGACTCATGCAGGGCCGGAGAGTAGAAGACGTCCGCGGTGATGGCGGCGCGCTCCGCGTCCGTGAGCGAGATGCGCTGACGCAGGCACGCCGGGCCGCCGCCGTTGTTCATGGACTGCCGCACGTCCAGGTAGTGCACCGCCTTCACCGGGTTGTCCCCGGCGACGACGCGCTCCAGGAAGGCGCGGGCGGTGGGTGTCTCGCGGCTCTCCGTAGGCGCGATGATGGCCATGGTGCCATCCGGCAGCGACAGCACCTGCGAGTTGAATGGGTAGGCGCGCACCGCGTCCTTCACGGGCAACTCGGCGTCCGTCGCGACCTCGAAGCGGAACGCGTCACCCAGCTTCTCGCGCAGCGTCTGGAGGAGCTTCGGGTGCTCCACGAAGGCCAGCGCGTGCAGCATGAGGAAGCGCTCGTTGCCCACCGCGAGCACGTCCGTGTGGAACGCGCCCGCGTCGATGCCATCCGGATGCTGCTGCGGCAGCACCACCTGCTCCGGTGCCAGCTGGTGCAACCGCGCCAGGGCCTGGCTGGACTCCAGCGTCTGGCGTGCGGGGAAGCGCTGCGGCCCCTTCACGTCCTGCCACGCGCTGCGCCCCCACGCGAGCACGTGCACGGCCTGGTGCCCCGGCGTGAAGAGGCGCGTGTGGTTGGCCGCGCCCTCGTCCGCGAAGTGCGAGGCGCCCGGCAGCGGCGCGTGCACCTGGAAGTGCTTCGGGTCCGCGAAGATGGCGCGCAGCACCGCGTGCGTGGTGTCCGCCTCGATGGCGCGGTGGAACATCTGCGTGAGGTTCGCGGGCGTCAGGTGCACCCGGCCATCCGCCGTGTCCGCCGAGGGCGCCACGGTGGCCGCGTTCGCCGTCCACATGGCGGAGGCGCTGGAGGTCAGGCGCAGGAGGTGCTCCGCGTCGCGCGCGGCGCGGGTGATGACCTCCTCGTCGGAGCCGGTGAAGCCCAGCGTCCGCAGGGTGCGCAGGGAAGGGCGCGGCTGGGGCGGCAGCACCGCCTGGCCCACGCCCAGCTCCGACACGAAGCGCATCTTCTCCAGCCCCTGGAGCGCCGCCTCCCGGGGATGGCTGGGCTGGCCGCCGTGGTGCTGTGACGCCAGGTTGCCCGGCGAGAGGCCGGCGTAATTGTGGGTCGGGCCAATGAGGCCGTCGAAGTTGTATTCGCGCATGGGATATGGAGACGCGTCGTGGAGCGTCCCCCTTTAACAAAGCGCCTCAAGCGTTACCTGCGCTACCTGCTCATCGCCGGGATGTTGCGCCTGCTCCAGTTCCTGCCGCTGGACACGGCCCGCACCCTGGGCATGACCCTGGGCGGCTGGGCCTACGCGCTCGCGGGCGGGGAGCGCAGGAAGGCGCTCAAGTCGCTGGCCCGCGCCTTCCCGGAGCGGACCGGGGCGGAGCGTGACGCGCTCGCCCGTGACGCCTTCCGCCACCTGGCCGCCGCCGCCCTGGAGGTCGCCTCCGCGCGGGCGCTGGACGCCGGGCTGGAGGCCCTGGTGTCCTGGCCGGACGCGGACCGCCAGGTGCTGGAGGCCGCGCTGGCGAAGGGGAAGGGCGTCGTCTTCGTGTCCGGCCACGTGGGCAACTGGGAGCTGCTCGCCCGGCGCGTGGCGAAGGCGGGCTACCCCAGCCAGAGCATCGCGAAGGAGACCAGCGACCCGCGCCTCACCGCGCTGGTGGAGGACTTCCGGGCGAAGGGCGGGGTGCGCAGCATCTGGCGCGGCCAGGAGGGCGCGGCCCGGGCCATGCTCCGGGCGCTCCGGAGCGGTGAAATCCTGGGCATCCTCATCGACCAGGACACCAAGGTGCAGTCCGTCTTCGTGCCCTTCTTCGGGGAGCTGGCGGCCACCCCGCGCGCCGCGGCGGACCTGGCGCTGCGCACCGGCGCGGCCGTGGTGGTGGGCTTCTGCCAGCGCGACGGCCAGGGCTACCGGCTCACCATGGAAGAGGTGCCGCACCCGGACGCGACGGAGCGTGAAGCGGCCGTGCAGGCGCTCACCGCCGCGCTGTCGCAGCGCATCGAGGCGGCGATCCGCCGCGCCCCCGAACAGTGGGTGTGGATGCATCAGCGCTGGAAGACGCGTCCTCCCGAGGACGTTCCCCCAGCCCTCGCCGACGCACCGTCCGCCCCGGCGCGGTGATAAGGAGGGCCTCGTGCCGCGCCTGCTTGCCCTGAGCTTCCTGGGACTCCTCGCCACCGGCTGTTCGCCGCGCCGCCCGGCCCCGGGCGCGAACGAACCGCGCCCGGACGTGGTGCTGGAGGGCGCGCACCTGCGCTCCTACGAGGGCGACACGCTCCAGGTCTCCGGCACCGCCTCGCGGGTCAACTACCGGCGCGCGGGCGGCGAGGTGCAGGCCACCGAGGTCGTCGTGCGCCTGCCTCCCGCCAAGGGCTCGCCCGCCTCCCAGCAGGGAGGCACCATCATCACCGCGCCGAATATGGACGGCAGCCTCGCGTCCAAGAGGTGGGTGGGGTCGGGCGGGGTCGTCGTCCAGACGGCGGAGGGCCTGGTGGCCAACACCCCCCGCCTGACCTACGACTCGGATGCGCGGCGGGCCCACGGCGACGAGGGCGTGACGATGAGGGGCCCGGACTACCAGATGCGCGCGGACCGCTTCACGCTGTCCGCCGCGGACCAGACGTTCACCTTCGAGGGCACGGTCCAAGCCGTGCTGGGTGGAGCGACGGAGTGATTGAGTTCCTCGTGATGGCGCTGTTCCTGGCCCAGCCCGCGTCCTCCCAGGCCGCCGCGCCCGCCGCTCCTGGCGCCCCGCTCGTCGCGCAGGCCGGTCCGGCCCCGAAGTCGGGTGCTCCCGGTGCCCCGGCGGCGAAGCCTCCCGACGCGGGCACCCCGGCCGCCCCGACTCCCGCGCCGGGCGCGTCCCTGGCGCCCACGGGCCTGCGCAACCCGGTGGACCTGTCCGCGGACCACGTCACCGGCGACCGCAACCAGGCGGTGCTCACCGGCAACGTGGTGGTGAAGCACCAGACCATGGACATCCGCTGCGACAAGATGACCGGCTACTACAACGCCACCCGCCAGGTGACGCGCGTGGTGTGCGCCGGCAACGTGCGCGCCGTGGACGGCGACCGGCAGGCCCGGGGCGAGCGCGCCGACTACGACGTGCCCTCGGGCGTGCTGGTGGTGACGGGCTCCCCGGAGGCCCGCCAGGGCAACACCTACCTCACCGGCACCAAGGTGCGCCTCATCCTGGGCAACGAGCGCCTGGAGGTGGAGAACGCCCGCATCCTCGTGGACTCCCCGTCCACCACCGCCGTCCCCGGCACCCGCAAGAAGGCCCCCGCGCCCAAGTCCCCGGGCAAGACGCCATGAGCGGCGCGAAGCTCTTCGCCGAAGGGCTCCAGAAGACCTTCCGCCGCCGCCAGGTGGTGCGGGACGTGTCCTTCAACGTCGCCCCCGGTGAGGTCGTGGGCCTCCTGGGCCCCAACGGCGCCGGCAAGACGACGAGCTTCAACATGGTGGTGGGCCTGGTGACGCCGGACGCGGGCCGGGTGCGCGTGGGCGACGAGGACCTCACCCCCCTGCCCATGCACCGCCGCGCGCGCCGCGGCGTGGGCTACCTGCCGCAGGAGGCCTCCGTCTTCCGCAAGCTCACGGTGCGCGAGAACTTCCTGGCCGTGCTGGAGCTCCAGAAGGGGCTCACCGCCCAGGACCGCAAGCAGCGCGCGGACACCCTCCTGGAGGAGTTCGGCCTCTCCCACGTCGCCGAGTCCTGGGGCGAGACGCTCTCCGGCGGCGAGCGGCGGCGCGCCGAGATCGCCCGCAGCCTCATCCCCGCTCCCCGCTTCATCCTCTTCGACGAGCCCTTCGCCGGCGTGGACCCCATCAACGTGGGTGACCTCCAGCGTCAAATCCACCTGCTGCGCGAGCGGGGCCTGGGCATCCTCATCACCGACCACAACGTCCAGGACACCCTGGGCATCTGTGACCGGGCCTACATCATCGCACAGGGGCAGATTCTCGAGGAGGGCACCCCTTCGCAGATCGCCGGCTCGGCCCGCGCGAGGGCCGTCTACCTGGGAGACCGGTTCCGTCTCCAGGCTCCGTGAAAAGCCGCGCTCCCCGTATGCCTCCAGATGCTCGGGGTGAAGTTGGCCCCACTTTTGCGTCGACGTTTGAACATCAGCCGGGCAGGCAGGGGTTGCGGCAACCTGTCGGATTTCCTGCGGTTTTTTAGACACTGCAAATCAGAAACCATGCGCTGGGCCACTGGACGTGGCCGGGGGTCCTTGTTAGGTTGGCACGGTCCTTGATTGGAACCTCCAATCAAGTGGCACGCATGCCTTCCGGAGACGCCCCCACATGGCGATGGAACTCAAACAGAGCCTGAAGCTCGCGCAGCAGCTGGTGATGACGCCCCAGCTGCAGCAGGCCATCAAGCTCCTCCAGCTCTCGCGAATGGAGCTCCTGGACCAGGTCCGCGAGGAGATGGAGCAGAACCCCCTCTTGGAGCAGCCCGAGGAGGGCATGCCCGGCGAGGTGAGCGAGAAGGAGCCTGGCGAGGCCTCGCTCGAAGCGGACAACACGGAAATCGCGCGCGACGTGGACCTGCCGTCGGCGACGCCGGAGAACGCCCAGGAGTTCAAGGCGGACGGCGAGGGACCCCCGGAGATTGACTGGGAGTCCTACCTCAACAGCTACCAGTTCAACGAGCCCACCACCGCCTCCAACAAGGGCAACGTGGCCACGGACGACCTGCCGTCGTTCGAAGCCAACATGGTGAAGAAGGAGGACCTGGTCGACCACCTCCAGGAGCAGCTGGGCACGCTGCGGCTCAACGAGGCCGAGCGCCGCGTGGGCGTGCTCATCCTGGGGAACCTGGACGACGACGGCTACCTCAAGCTGCAGGACGTGGAGGGCGACCCGCTCATCCGCCTGGCCAACGAGGCGGACGTGCCCATGCACGTGGCCGAGCGCACCCTGCGCCGCATCCAGAACCTGGAGCCCCGGGGCTGCGGCGCGCGCGACCTGCAGGAGTGCCTGCTCATCCAGCTGCAGGCGATGAAGGACCCGAACGCGGCGCTCCTGGGCCTCATCATCAAGCGCCACATGAAGTACCTGGAGAGCAAGAACCTGCCGGCCATCGCCAAGGACCTCAAGGTCACCCTGGACGAGGTGGTCGCGGCGGCGAAGCTGCTCCCGAAGCTGGACCCGCGGCCGGGCCGCAACTTCAGCGGGGATGACGCGCAGTACATCACCCCCGACGTCTTCGTCTACAAGCTGGGGGACGACGACTACACCGTGGTCCTCAACGACGACGGCCTGTCCAAGCTGCGCATCTCCGGCATGTACCGGAACGCGCTCAAGACGGGCGCGGTGAGCCCCGGGCAGACGAAGGAGTTCATCCAGGACAAGCTGCGCAGCGCGATGTGGCTCATCCGCTCCATCCACCAGCGGCAGCGGACCATCTACAAGGTCACCGAGAGCATCGTGAAGTTCCAGCGGGACTTCCTGGACAAGGGCATCGCGCACTTGAAGCCGCTCATCTTGCGCGACGTGGCGGAGGACATCGGCATGCACGAGTCCACCGTCAGCCGCGTCACCACCAGCAAGTACGTGCACACGCCGCAGGGCATCTTCGAGCTGAAGTACTTCTTCAACTCGTCCATCGCGCGCGTGTCCGGCGAGGACACGGCCAGCGAGGCCGTGAAGCACCACATCAAGCAGCTGGTGTCGCAGGAAGACCCGCGCAACCCGTACTCGGACCAGAAGATCGTGGAGCTGCTGCGCTCGCAGGGCACCGAAATCGCCCGCCGCACGGTGGCCAAGTACCGCGAGGTGCTGGGCATCCTCCCCAGCAGCAAGCGCAAGAAGTACTTCTAAAGCCGTCCGCGCCTTCCGGCCCTGCACACCAGGGCCGGAAATGGGGCATGAAGCGGGTCCATGGACCCCGTGCTCCCCGCCGATGTCGGCGTTCCCCGCCGTGACCCCGTGCCGCTCGTCGTCCCGCCCGTCACCCTGGAGGGGAGGGCGGTGCGGTTGGAGCCGCTGACGCTGGAGCACGTGCCCGCGCTCGCGGCGGTCTGCGAGCCGGAGGTCTTCGCCCACTTCTCCCGCGTGCTGCGCACGGAAGCGGACGTCGCGGACTACGTCGCCAGTGCACTGAAGGCGACCGCCGCGGGCACGGAGCGGCCCTTCGCCATCCGTGAGCTGGCGGGCGGCACCGTGGCGGGCTCCACGCGCTACCTGGACATCTCCCGCGAGTACCGCACGCTGGAGATCGGCTCCACGTGGCTGGCGCGGCGGGCGTGGCGCTCGCGCGTGAACACCGAGTGCAAGTACCTGCTCCTCAAGCACGCCTTCGAGACGCTGGGCGTGATGCGCGTGCAGCTCAAGACGGACAGCCGCAACGCGCGCTCCAGGGCGGCCATCGAGCGCCTGGGTGCCTCCTTCGAGGGCATCCTGCGCAACCACATGCTGGTGCGCGGCGGCGTGGTGCGGGACAGCGCGTACTACGGGTTCATCGACACCGAGTGGCCCGGCGTGAAGGCACGGCTCGAAGGACTGCTGGCGCGGGAGTGATAGGGTGCCGGCCGCCATGACCTTCATTGCTCCGAGCCCGCGTCGAACCGTGTCCCGCTTCACCGTCCTGGGGGCGCTCGTGGCGCTTACCGGGTGCAGCGGCGGCGAGACGAAGGTCATGACGCTGGCGGAGCTGTCGGACCGCTCGCTCATCTTCGCGCTGGCGGACGTGGATGACGCGGAGACGCCGGACGCGCAGGGCGCGCACCGCTTCACGGCCAGCTACACGGTGGCGCCAGACGGCCCGTGCTCGCGCTTCGCCGACGACGTGACGGCCACCCTCAACGGCCAGCCCATGACGCTGGTGCCGGGCGGCGCGTCGGACGTGGGCGGGCGCTCGGAGGCGTGTGAGAACAGCCGCGTCTACTTCAACTTCGACCCGGCCGCCTGGGGCCGCGAGCCGGTGGAGGACATCGTCGTGCAGTTGCAGGACGCCTCCAGCACCGTGCGCCTGGTGGTGAAGAACGCCAAGGCCAAGCGCAAGTTCACGTTCCAGGGGGAAGGCACCCCGGACAAGCTGCGCGTGGGGCAGTCCTATGACTTCCTCTGGGAGCCTTCCACGGAGGTGCCCGGTCCGGTGGAGGCGCTGCTGTTGCGCGAAGGGGGCCGCGCGCCCGGCGTGCTGCCCGTCACGCAGGATGGCACCAAGGCCACCGTCACCATCGCCGCGGGCACCCCGCAGGCGAACCACACCCTGACGCTGGGCGCGGACCTGGAGGGCGTGGTGAGCGAGTGCACGGGCGTGGCGTCGTGCTCGGGCGCCATCTACCACTCGCAGGACTTCGTGCTCTCCGTGGTGCCCTGAGGCGGGCGGGCAGGCGGCCCGCGCGTGATTGCCGCTCCATGCCAGCGCCTCCACCGTGTGGAAACGCCTTTCCCACGGAGCGAAGACATGGCCCGCAACCCCGATCCCCGCGACGCCGGCCCCAAGCCGCCCTTCCCGGAGCAGACGCAGCCCTCTCCCGGCCACGAAGGCCGCATGGAGCCGGAGCCTGACTACGGCGAGCAGTCGTACAAGGGCTTCGGCCGGCTGCAGGACCGCGTCGCGCTGGTGACGGGCGGAGACAGTGGCATTGGCCGCGCGGTGTGCCTGGCCTTCGCGCGCGAGGGCGCGGACGTGGCGTTCGCGTACCTCAGCGAAGGCGACGACGCCAACCACACCCGCCGCGTGATTGAGGGCTCCGGACGGCAGGCGCTGGCGCTCGCGGGCGACATGGCCCTGGAGGCCACCTGCAAGCGCATCGTCGAGGACACGGTGAAGAAGTTCGGCCGCATCGACGTGCTCGTGAACAACGCGGCCTACCAGGGCAAGGCGGTGGAGAAGTTCGAGGAGCTGGAAGCGGAGCGCGTGGAGCGCGCCTTCAAGGTCAACATCCTCGCGATGTTCCACCTGGTGAAGTACGCGCTGCCGCACATGAAGCCGGGCGCGACCATCATCAACACCGCGTCCATCCAGGCGTACCAGCCCACGCCCTCCATCCTCGACTACGCGACCACGAAGGGCGCCATCGTCACCTTCACCAAGGGCCTGTCCCAGGAGCTCATCGGCCGCGGCATCCGCGTCAACGCCGTGGCGCCGGGCCCCGTGTGGACGCCGCTGATTCCCCAGTCCTACGACGGGGAGAAGGTGAAGGAGTTCGGCAAGAGCTCGCCCACGGGCAGGCCCGCGCAGCCCGCGGAGCTGGCGCCCAGCTACGTGTTCCTCGCGTGTGACGAGTCGCGCTTCGTCAACGGCGACATCCTGGGCGTCACCGGAGGCATGTTGCTCGCCTGAGCGCCACGCACGCGGTGTGGGGGATGGCGGACCGGAAAATGAGGCCCGGGTCGGAATCCCCCCGCCGTGACAGGCAGCGGACACCAGACGTGTCCTGTGGCGGTCGCTTTCGCGAGCGCGAGCCATGAACGGGAAGTTCCAACCTGGGGGGCCGGGTTGCTTTCGGCGTGGGCTCCGTTTCTGATCTGTCACGGAGCTTACCTCTCTCCATAGGAGGCAGCCACGCATGCAGCTCAACATCACCTTCCGTCAGTTCGGATCGTCGGATTCCCTGAAGGAGTACGCCCGTGAAAAGGTCGAGCGGGTGAACCGACTGCTGGACCGGGCGGGTGAAGCCCACGTGGTGCTGTCGTTGGAGCGGCACCTGCACCACGCGGACATCACCATCCACTCCGGCGCCTGGGTCCTCCGGGGGCGTGAGAAGAGCGATGACATGTACGCGTCCATCGACCTGGCGATGGACAAGATCGAACGGCAGCTGCGCCGCTACCGCGACAAGCTCAAGTCGCACCACGGCAAGGAGAAGGTCCACCACCGCCAGGACCTGGTGAAGGTCCGCCACGACGTCTTCGAGGTCCACGAGCCGGAGGAGACCGCCGAGGCTTCCGCGCCCGCCGCCCAGGCGCCGGTGGCCGAGTCGGGCGTCGCCCGCCTGGTGCGCACCACGCACCTGGCCATCCAGTCGTTGTCCGTGGACGACGCCGTGATGCAGATGAACTTGATGAACAACGACTTCTACGTGTTCCAGAACCAGCAGTCCCAGGCGCTGTCCATCGTCTACCGCCGCAAGGAGGGTGGGTTCGGCCTCATCGAGCCGCACCTGCCTGACGCGCCGGTGGCCGCCACCGGCACCTGACGGGCAACCGTCCGTGCCGCGGGGGACCGGGTCCGGGGAGAGCATCTCCGAGCCCGGACCCCGGGACCCGGGGTGTAGGGGAACGGCCCGGGCTGACGCGCAGTGAGCGAAGCGCCTGTCACCGCCCAGGCCACCCTTGCGCGAATCCAGTGTGAGGAGTAATTGCCGGCCGAGGAATCATTGCCGGCCCGGAGCGCCAGTGCGGGAGCGCCATTGAGAATCGCCGATTTCCTCAGCCCCCAGGCGGTCGTCGCGGACATGCAGGCCCGCACGAAACCGGAGGTGCTGCGCGAGCTGAGTGCCACGCTGGCCCGGGCGCATCCGAATCTGCGCGAGGACCGGCTGGTGGCGGTGCTCCAGGAACGCGAGAAGCTGGGCAGCACGGGCATTGGCGAAGGCGTGGCCATCCCCCACGGCAAGCTGGCGGGCATGGACAGCCTCCAGGCGGCCTTCTGCGTGTCGCGCGCGGGGGTGGACTTCGAGTCCATCGACGGCAAGCCCACGCACCTGTTCTTCGCGCTGGTGGCGCCGGAGAACAGCGCGGGGGTGCACCTGAAGGCGCTGGCGCGCATCTCGCGCCTCTTCAAGAACCCGCGCTTCCGGGCGGCCATCCTGGAGGCGCCCTCGGCCGCGGACATCCACGCCCTCATCGTCCAGGAAGACGCGCGGCCCTGAGGGCCTGACAGGAGACGCCCCGCATGGACGTCGTCCTGCGTCCCATCAACGACCGTTTCTTCCATGAGCTGGTGCTGCCGTTCTTCACGCGCGCCATGGGGGATGCCTCCGGCGCGCTGGAGGCCCTGTCCAACCACCTGGGTGACGCGCAGGCGTTCACGCTCTGCCAGCGGCTGGCCTCGTCGGCGTTGCCGGGGGGCGTGGGGTCGGTGGACTCGGACGGGTGGATGGACCTGGTGGACCGGCTGGTGTTCCAGCCCTGGCGCGAGGCGCCCGGCGGCTGGGAGGTGGGCGGGTCCCCCGGCGGCTACGCGGACGAGTGGGACGAGGCGCTGAACCTGGCGCTGATGGTGGAGGACCCGGCCTATCCCTACTGGGACACGAAGGCGGCGCGCGTGGTGCGGGACAACTTCCGCCGGCGCCCCCCGGGCGAGCAGGGGCTGGCGTCGCTCCTGGCCGGGCAGTGGGACCCCTTCCCGGAGTTCCCGCCGGACCGCGTCTTCGTCACGCAGGGCCGCGGGGAGTACGCGGTCCGTGAGCGGTTCGCCTTCGCGGACTGGGCCTGGCGGCCGGCGAAGACGGTGTTGCACTGGCAGGTGAACCTGCCGCGCAAGCTGGAGCGGCTGATGTCGCGGGAGCAGGAGCGCCTGAAGCTGCCGGTGCTGCCGGAGCGCGACGAGGTCTTGGGCTACTGGACGGGGAAGCTGCCCCAGCCGCCGCCCCTGTCCGTGCTGTTCTCCGGCCTGGGCCCGAACGCGGCCACGTGGATCCGCGAGCTGGGCGCGCTCACGCTGCACCTGCGCACCGCCGCGCAGACGAAGCAGGGGCTGGCCGCGCTGGTGACACGCGGGACCACCGTGCGGCTGTGAGCCGCGCGACTCCCTCCGCAATGGAGCCTCCTTCCACGCCGTAGGGACGACAGGCGCTCGTGCCAGCCGTGTCCGCTGGAGCCCATGTGTCGTTCGCGCTCGAAATCCACTTGAGGCCCACCGAGGGCCCGGAAGAATCCGCCCATGTCCCTCTCCTCGCGATGTCCCTCCCGCGTGGTGTTGCTGATCTCCGCGGCCCTGCTGACGGGCGGCTGTGCTTCCTCGCGCGGTGCCGGGCCGGCCGCTACATCCGTCCCTGCGTCCCCCTACGGCGCGGACGCGGCCTACGCGGTGGGGCTCTCGTCGCTGACGGTGGAGGACGCCGCGCGACACCGTTCGTTGAAGGCGGTGGTCTGGTATCCGGCGGCACCCGGTACGCGGATGGAGACGCAGAAGACGTCCGCCATCTTCGCCCCCTTCCTCGGCGCGAAGGACGCGCCGGTGTCGGACGCGCACGAGCGCTGGCCGGTGGTGCTGCTGTCGCACGGCAGCGGGGGCACGGCCATCAACATGTCCTGGCTTGGGGCGCACCTGGCTGCGCACGGCTTCCTCGTCGTGTCGGTGAACCACCCGGGCAACACCTACGGGGACGACAGCCCGGAGGGCTATGCGCGCGGTTATGAGCGGCCCCGGGACTTCTCGGTCCTGCTCGACCACCTGCTGAAGGATGCGAAGTGGGGGCCGCGCATGGATCCGGACCGCATTGGCGCGGCGGGACACTCCATGGGCGGCTACACGGCGTTGGCGCTGGTGGGCGCGCGCATGAACCTGCAATGGATCGCCGAGGGCTGCACCGCGCCGGAGACCCGCGACCACGTGGGCTGTGAGGGCCTGCGGGACGTGGACTACAGCCGCATCGACATGGCCGTCGCGCGTGCGTCGTACCGGGACCCGCGAGTGAAGGCGGCCTTCGCGATGGCGCCGGGCATGGCGGGCTCCTACGAGGCGCGGGACCTGGCGGACATCCAGAGGCCGGTGGAGCTGGTGCTCGCGAAGGGGGACGAGCTGATGCCGCACGAGCTCATGGGCATGAAGCTGGCGGGTCAGCTGCCCGCGGCGAAGACGGTGGTGCTCGACGACGCGGCGCACTTCAGCTTCCTGCCCGAGTGCATGCCGCTGGGCTTCGAGGTCGCGCCTCCGCTGTGCCGGGATGCGGTCGCCGGGACGCGCGCGGCCACGCATGCGCGCACGCAGGCGGAGGCCGTGGCGTTCTTCCGCCGCACGCTGGACGTCCGCTGAGCAGGCGTCACTGAGCCGAGGCGGATGGGCGTCTTCCGGGATTCCCTGCTCCGCCATTCCCAGCCATGCTCCGGGGCCATGTTCCGTCTGCTCTCTCCGATGGGTCCCGTCCTCCTCGTCTCCGTGCTGCTGACGGGCGGCTGTTCCTCCGCGAAGAAGGCCACGGAGGCTCCGCGCACGGACCACACGTCGCTCTACGGCGCGGACGCGGCCTACGCGGTGGGCGTCACGCAGTCGCTGACATACGAGGACGCGGTCCGCCGCCGCACGCTGAAGCCGTGGGTCTGGTACCCGGTGTCCCCGGGCACGCCGATGGACAACCGCGCGCCGTCGGACGTGTTCAAGCCCTTCTATGGCGCGAAGGACGCACCGCTGTCGGACGCTCAGGAGCGCTGGCCGGTGGTGCTGCTGTCGCACGGCAGCGGCGGCTCGGTGATGGACCTGGCCTGGTTCGGTTCGAACCTGGCGGCGCACGGCTTCGTCGTGGTGGGGCTGAACCATCCGGGCAACACGTTCGGAGACACGAGCCCGGAGGGCTTCGCGCGCGCCTACGAACGCCCGCAGGACTTCACGGTCGTCCTGGACCACCTGCTGAAGGATGCGAAGTGGGGCCCACGCGTGGATCCAGCGCGCATCGGCGCGGCGGGACACTCCATGGGCGGCTACACGGCGCTGGCGCTCGTGGGGCTGAACCTGAACCTGGAGTGGATTGAGAAGCGCTGCAAGACGCCGGGAACAAAGGAGGAGATTGGCTGCGAAGGCCTGCGGGACGTGGACTACAGCCGCATCGACATGAAGCACGCGCGGGCGTCATACCTGGACCCGCGAGTGAAGGCCGCGTTCGCGATGGCGCCGGGCATGGCGGCCTCCTTCGAGGCGCGCGACACCGCCGACATCCAGAAGCCCGTGGAGCTGGTGCTCGCGAAGGGCGACGAGCTGATGCCCCACGAAGGGCACGGCATGCACCTGGCAGGGCTGCTGCCGGCCGCGACCACGACGACGGTGGTCCTGGACGACGCCGGGCACTTCACCTTCCTGCCCGAGTGCTACCCGAAGGGCTTCAAGGTCATCGCCATGCTGTGCCGAGACCCGGTGGCGGGGACGCGCCCGGCCTCGCACGCGAGTACGAACGCGGAGGGCGTGGCCTTCTTCCGCCGCACGCTGGACGTGCGCTAGGCCGGAGGCGCGGCCTTCGGCGGGCTCTCCAGCAGGATGGTGACGGGCCCGTCGTTGACGAGCGCGACCTTCATGTCCGCGGCGAAGATGCCGGTGCCCACGGTGAGGCCGCGCTGGCGCAGCGCTTCGCAGGTGCGCTCGTAGAGGGCCTTGGCGGCGACGGGCTCCATCGCTTCGATGAAGCTGGGCCGGCGGCCCTTGCGCGCATCGCCATAGAGCGTGAACTGGCTGACGACGATGAGCTGCTTGGAGGTGTCCTCCAGCGACAGGTTCATCTTCTCGTTGGCGTCCTCGAAGATGCGCAGCGTGGCCAGCTTCTCCACCATCCACGTCATGTCCGCGTCGGTGTCGCCCTTGCCCACGCCCAGGAGCACGAGCAGGCCCGGGCCCATCTCGCTCACACGCTGTCCGTCCACCGTCACCGACGCTTCCAGGACCCGCTGCACCACGGCCTTCATGGATTGACTCCCTTTCGTCCCTGCTTCCTGCCAGGGACGCCCGGGGCCTTCAAGTCAGCGCCCTTCGTGACGGGGATCCATCGCGTCGCGAAGCGCGTCGCCCAGCAGGTTGAAGCCCAGCACGGTGACCGCCAGCGCGATGCCGGGGAAGAGGGCCACGTGCGGCGCCACCAGCAGGTACTGCGTCCCCTGGTCCACCAGCGCGCCCCAGGACGGCGTGCCCGGGGGGACGCCCAGGCCGAGGAAGCTCAGGGACGCCTCCGCGACGATGGCGCCTGGCAGCGCGAACGTCGCCTGCACGAGCAGTGGCCCCGCCGCGTTGGGCAGCAGGTGCCTCACGAGGATGCGGCCCGGACCGCTGCCCAGCGCCCGCGCCGCCTGCACGTAGTCCCGCTCGCGCAGGGTGAGCACCTGTCCACGCGTCAGCCGCGCGTAGCCCGTCCACCCGGTGAAGGACAGGGCGAACACCACGTTGGCGAGGCTGGGACCCAGCACCGCGGTGATGAACAGCGCCAGCAGGATGCCGGGGAACGCGAGCAGCACGTCCACCCCCCGCATCAGCGCCTCGTCCACGAGCCCGCCCGCGTAGCCCGCGATGCCGCCCAGCGTGATGCCCACCGCGGCGGACAGCACCACGGCGAAGAAGGACACCTCCAGCGACACCCGCGCGCCGTACAGCACGTGCGTGAGCACGTCGATGCCGTTCTCCCCCGTGCCCAGAAGATGGCCGGGCGTCGGGGGCGACAGCTCGCGCGTGAGGTCGATGGCGTCCGGCGCGTGAGGGCTGAGCCACGGCGCGAACAGCGCGGTGAACACCCAGACGCACGCCACGGCGAGCCCGAACCGGGCGCCCCACGAGTGCAACCGGAAGCGGCGCGCCGCGCTCATGAGCGCCTCCGCACGCGCGGGTCCACCCACGCATACGTCAGGTCGGTGAGCGTGTTGACCACGACGTAGCAGAACGTGAAGAGGAGCACCGTGGCGCGCACGGTGTTGTAGTCGCGCTTCTCGATGGCGGTGAGCAGCAGCGTGCCCATGCCCGGCCACGCGAACACCTTCTCCGTCACGATGGCGCCGCCGAGCAGCGCGCCGAACTCCAGGCCCAGCACGGTCACCAGCGGCAGCAGCGCGTTGCGGAACGCGTGCTTCCACAGCACCACGCGAGGCGACAGGCCCTTGGCCCGGGCCACCGTGACGTAGTCCTCGTGCAGCACCTCCAACATCGTCGCGCGCGTCATCCGGGCGAGGAACGCCGCCAGCCCTGTGCCCAGCGTGAACGCGGGCAGCACCAGGTTCCGCCACGACTCCGCGCCCGACACGGGCAGCCAGTCCAGCTTCAGCGCGAAGAGGATGATGAGCACCGGGCCCAACCAGAAGCGGGGCAGGGCGATACCCGCCACGGACACGCCCATCGCCGCCGCGTCCACGGGCGTCCCTCGCCGCGCCGCCGCCATCACGCCCAGGGGCAGCGCCAGCACCAGGGACACCGCCATGGCCGACACCGTGAGCAGCAGCGTGTAAGGCAGCGCCGCGCCCAGGGCCGGGAGCACCTTGCGCTGGAACGGAGGCAGCGACGTGCGCAGCTCCCCGGTGGCCAGGTCGCGCGCGAACGTCCAGAGCTGCGCGTACCACGGCAGGTCCAACCCCACGGCCTGCCGCAGCGCCGCGCGGTCCACCTGCGTCGCCTGCTCGCCCAGCATCACGTCCACCGGGTCCCCAGGCACGAGGTGCAGGAACAGCGATACCAGCAGCAGCGCCCCCACCATCGCGATGAGCGCGGACACGAGCCTCCGGGTCACGGCGTCACTTCCCGCGCCTTCGCCAGCGGCAGCAGCAGTCCGTGCGCGCTGGGCTCGAAGTCCGCGAGCCGCGAGGACACCACCGCGACGCTGGCCTCATGCCACAGCGGGATGACGGGGAGGTCGGCGTCCAGCTCCCGCTGCGCCTCCGCGTACAGCGCCTTGCGCTCCTCGCGAGACGCCTGCGTCGCCGCGTCCAGCACCCGGTCCAGCTTCGGGTCCTTCAGGGCTCCGCGATTGAACCCGCCCCAGTGGTTCTCCGGCCCGGGGATGTTCGCGGAATGGAACGCGCCCCGCAGCAGGTCCGGCTCCATCACGGCGGCCCACTTCAAGGTGAACAGCTCGAAGCGCCCCCGGCGCACGTCCTCGAAGAACGTCCCGAACTCCAGCGCCCGCACCTCCACCGCGATGCCGCCCTTCGCCAGCTGCTCCTTGAGCACCAGCGCCACCGCGCGCCGGAAGCGGTCCGTGCTCGTCTTGAAGGTGAAGGACAATCTCGGCTGTCCCCCGGGCCCGTCCGGATCCGGATACCCCGCAGCGTCCAGCAGCCGGGCCGCCTCCTCCGGCGCGTAGCCGCAGCCCGGTGTCTCCGTGAAGGCCCAGTGCTCGCGGGGCAGCATGCTGGATGCGGGCTCCGCCAGCCCGTGCAGCTTGTGCTCCACCAGCGGGCGCACGTCGATGAGGTGACACAGCGCCTGGCGCACCCGCACGTCCGCGAGCGGCCCCTCGCGCAGGTTGATTCCCAGGTACGTGAAGCCCGTGCCCGGCTTCGTCACCACGCGCAGGTGGGGCGCCTTCCGCAGCGCGGGCAGCACCGCCGGGGACACGTTGTTCACCACCAGGTCCGCGCGGCCCTTGAGCAGCTCCAGCACCCGCGTCGTCTCGTCCCGCACCACCCGGAACGTCAGCCTCGATACGGCGGGCCTGCCTCCATGCCAGCCCTCGAAGGGGACCAGCGTCAGGTGCTCTTCATCCGGCCACGACTCGAACCGGAACGGCCCCGCGCCCACCGGGTGCGCTCCCTGCGCCTCGATGCCTCCGGGGCCCACGCGCTCCGCGGGCAGGATGGCCGCGGACAGCTCCGCGAGCAGCGGTGCATAGGGCCGCTTCAAGTGGAAGCGCACCGTGCGGGCGTCCACCACCTCCACGCGCTCCACCGGCTCGTACCGCTCGCGCTTGGGGCTGCCCAGCTTCGGATTCATCAGGGCATCGAAGGTGGCCTTCACGTCCTCGGAGGTGAGGGCGCTCCCGTCGTGGAAGGTCAGCCCCGGGCGGAGGACGAACTCCATCACCGTGGGCGAGACCTCCCGGAAGGACTCCGCCAGCTGGGGCACGGGCCGGCTCGCGTCATCGAAGGTGAGCAGCCCCGGGCTGACGAGCTGCGCCAGCCGCTGTCCATGGGCCGTGAGGGCGAAGCGGTCATCCAGGCTGTCCGGTGGGGCCTCCAACAGCACCGTGATGCCCGCCGGAGGCGCCGGGTCGCGGCAGCCGGAGTCAAGCGCCAGCGCCAGCGCGATGAAGAACACCCGGGCGGCGCGGGAGGGCAGGGGAGGCATGGCGTCTGTCACGAGGTGGATGTCAGGCGGGGCGTCCATGCTGCGACAGCCTTCTTCCTGTTTCCAGGAAGCAGGCAGGCGTGCAGGGTAACGGCGGACGTGGATCCTCCCCCCGCCCTTGCCGCCCCTTTCGTCCCTTCTTCATAATGGAACGCGACTTCCCCGGAGCGTGCGTGCAGGTTTTTCGAACCAGACCCTTCTGGGCAGCGACCGCCATTGTCTTGTGGCTGCCTTCCGCCACCCTGGCCGCGTCGCCGTCCGCCGAGAAAAAGGCCGAACGCGAGGCGCTGAAGAACGCGCTCGTGCAGGTCATGCAGCGCACCGCGCTCAAGAGCAGTCGCGTCGGCGTCCACATGCAGAGCCTGGACGACGGCTCCGTGGTGTTCAGCCACAACGCGGACGAGCTGCTCAACCCCGCCTCCAACGTGAAGCTCGTCACGTCCTCCGCGGCGCTCGTCGCCCTGGGGCCGGAGTTCCGCTACGAGACGGAGTTCCTCGTCGACCAGGAGCTGCCCTCCGACGGCAAGGTCAAGACGCTCTACGTGCGCGGCAAGGGTGACCCCACCGTCACCACCGAGCGCCTCTACGGCATGACCTCCGAGCTGCTCCACGCGGGCCTCAAGGAGGTGCAGGACATCGTCGTGGACGACTCCTGGTTCGACGCCGAGCGCACCCCGCCCGGCTACGACCAGGAGGACTCCGACCGCGCGTACATGGCGCCCACCGGCGCGGTGAGCCTCAACTGGAACGCGATCGCCGTGTATGTGCGCTCCGCTCCCGGCGGCAAGGCCGCGGTGGACATGGAGCCGCCCAGCGACTACTTCGTCGTGGACAGCTCCGTCTCCAGCGGCCCTGGCCGCGCGCGGCGCCTGTCCGTGAAGTCCGCCGCCTTCGGTGACAAGCAGAAGATCATCGTCAAGGGCCAGGTCCCCGACGAGCGCGGCGCCGTCAGCGTCTGGAAGAAGATCGACAACCCGCCCATGTACTTCGGCTACACGCTGAAGCAGCTGCTCGCCTCGCGTGGCGTGAAGGTGAAGGGCAAGGTGAAGCTGGGCCTGGCGCCCTCGCGCGCGAAGGTCGTGTACGTGGCCCAGTCGGACACGTTCGACATCGTCCTCAAGCGCCTCAACAAGCTGTCCAGCAACTTCATCGCGGAGACGCTCCTCAAGACGATGGGCGCGGAGCTGCGCGGCCAGCCGGGCTCGTTCACCAAGGGCGTGGACGTGGTGGAGGAGTTCCTGGACCGCGACGTGGGCATCCCCCGCGGCACCTACGTGATGAAGAACGGCAGCGGCCTCAATGACGCCAACCGCTTCTCCACCGCGCAGGTGGACCGGCTGCTGCGCCACATGTACGAGCGCTTCCCGCTGGCCCCGGAGTACCTGTCCTCGCTGGGCATCGCCGGCAAGGACGGCACGCTCAAGTACCGCTTCGACGGCACGGACGCCGTGGGCCGGCTGCGCGCCAAGACCGGCACCCTGGAGGGCGTCTCCGCGCTCAGCGGCTACGTGCAGTCCGCGGGCGGAGAGAAGTTCTCCTTCTCCATCATGGTGAACGACTACGCGGGCCGCGCCGGCCCCGTCGTCGCGGGTATGGACGCGCTGGGCGCCGCCGTGGCCGCCACCGGCTCCACGCTGGGGCCGGACAACGCGCTGGCCTCGCTCAACGAGGGCCAGAAGCCCCAGGGCGGCCTGCCGGACATCGCCAACCGCGTGAAGACCTACCTGGAGCTGGGCAAGCAGCGCGACCAACGCAACATCGGCTTCCTGCGCACCGCGTGGCGCAGCGAGCGCGACCCCGCCGTGCGCGCCGTGCTGGCGGAGAGCCTCTACCAGTCCAACCCCCACGACTACCTGGGCACCCGCACGCTCCTGGACAGCTACTCCGCCACGGACGACGTCTACGGCCGCCTGCGCCAGGTGGCCCACGCCCTGTCCGTGGGCGTGCCCGGCGTGAGCAGCATGGTGGAGCTGGCCTCCGGCGGAAACACGGAGGCCCTGGCCCGCGTGCTGGAGCTGTGCCGCGCGGCCGGCACCGCCCGCGACCTTGAGGCGCAGGACGAGCTGGCGGATGGCCTGGGCGAGGTGGCCCGCACCGCCCCGGACGAGCTCGTGGTTGCCCTGCGCGCCGCCAGCGCCGTGGAGCGCGACGCGACCGTGCCGCTGCTGGCCCAGGGGCTGGTGAAGACCGGGGACACCTCCCACCCGTTCTGGAAGTCCCTGCGCAAGCTGGGCTCCGGCGGGACGGATCCGCAGCTCGTCGCCTTCGCCAAGGGGCTGGACTCCACCCTCGCCACCAAGACGGCCGAGGCCCGGACCTCCCAGCGCGCCCAGCCCGTCCAGGTGGTCGCCCCGGCCTCCGCCACGCCCAACGTGGTCCCTGCCTCCGGCGTCCTCCGCCCGGGCGGGTAGGGCTCCACCGCCGCATCCCTCCGCCCGGACGTCCCCGTCCGGGCGGGCGGTCCTCCCAGCCGGCTCGCGGCACCTCCCAACACCCCGGAATCCTTGAGGCCTCCCGCCTGGTGGGCAGGCGGACGTGCGTCCCGGGCACCCCCGGCCGTTTAGTGGCCCGGGGAATGTCAGTGGTGGATGCTATGGGCTGAAGGACCTGTCGGGGCGTGTGGCCTCGCAGGTTTGTTCCTGGCCCTAGAGGGGTCAGGTATCGGGAGGAAACATGGCTGGAGGCGTGAACAAGGTCATTCTCATCGGCAACCTCGGGGCGGACCCCGAAGTGCGCTTCACCCCGGGCGGTCAGGCCGTGGCGAACTTCCGCATCGCGACGAGCGAGAGCTGGAACGACAAGAACGGCCAGAAGCAGGAGCGCACCGAGTGGCACCGCATCGTCGTCTGGGGAAAGCTCGCGGAGCTGTGCGGCGAGTACCTCAAGAAGGGACGGCAGTGCTTCGTCGAAGGCCGTCTGCAGACGCGCGAGTGGATGGATAAGGAGAACAAGAAGAACTACACCACCGAGGTCGTCGCCACCTCCGTCACCTTCCTCGGCGGCCGTGACGCCGGTGAGGGCTACAGCGGCGGCAATGGCGGTGGGCGCCGGCAGCAGCAGGGCGGCAACGGCGGCTACGGTCAGGGGCGTGACGACTACGGTCAGCCGCCGCCTCCCATGGATGACGGTGGCGGCATGGGCGGCAACCACGGCGGCGCGGACGACGACATCCCGTTCTAACGCCCTGGGGGCCTTCCCCTGAAAAGCGAACCGGCCGCTCCTGGATGTCAGGGGCGGCCGGTCGTGTTTTCAGCGCCGGAGCGCGAGGCTCCGGCTTCCTGCCGCCCGAAGGCCTCAGCCGACGTCCAGGCCCGCCGGGCTGTACGCCCCGCCCGCGGTGTAGAGCGCGTAGATGGCGCCCCAGGACATGGCCAGCAGGACGAGGAAGACGAGGATGGAGATGGGCTCGAAGCGGCGCATGGAGCGGTCGCTCGCGAGGATGCCCCAGCCCATGCCGAAGGTCTGCAGGCCGTTGGCCAGGTGGTACGAGGTGCCCAGCGTGCCCAGCAGGTAAACCATCAGCGTGGGGCCGTGGTAGTGCATCTCCCGCGCGATGTCCGCGAAGGGCTCCGCGTGACCCTCCATCAGGCGCGGCTGCAGGAAGGCCAGCCAGATGTGGGCGCCCAGGAACGCGAGCACGCCCAGGCCCGCCACGCGCTGCACGATGTACTTGAGGTTGCCGTAGTTGTTGTAGGCGAGGTTGTTGGGCTTCATCGTGAAGATGCGCAACAGCCCCCACGCCGTGTGGATGAGCAGCGGCAGCATGACGATGATGAACGTGAACGCCTGGGCGAACGGGTTCGCGTACTCCGTCACCGACTTTTCCCAGGCCGTCGCGCCGTAGAAGGCGGACAGGTTGTCCCACAGATGGTTGATGACCCAGATGCTCAGGGGCACCACGGCGAGGAACGACCCCAGCCGCGACTTCAAGAAGGGCGTCCGGTCGGTGATGGCTTCGGCGGTGGCTTGGGTGCTCATCGAGTCTCCAGCGGGGCGCGCGGTCGGGTGGGGTGAGGACCCCCGCGAGCCCAAGTCAGGGCCTGGGTGATACGGCCTTCCGGCGGTTTATAGCCGTTCCGTCACGCTGGCTGGATTTCTTCCGCACCGGTCCGTGCCAGCCGGGGAACACCGACTCATAAGCCCTGGCGATGCCAGCCCCCCGCCCTGACTGCTGGCCGCCAGGCGGGCGTCCCGTCCCAGTCCCTCTTCCGTTGGCGGGCGCGGACGGGTGGGGCACGCTAACCAGCCCTATGCCTGATGAGCTTGTCAGTGGATTGTTGAAGGCGTCGGACCTGCGCCTGGTGCTGGCCACCACCGGAGACCTGTCCCGCCAGGCCCGCGCCACGCACCAGAGCATGCCGGCCTCCGCCGCGCTCCTGTCCCAGGGCCTCACCGCCGCCGCCCTCATGGGGTCGCTGCGCAAGGGCACGGACTCCCGGATCAACCTGCAACTGGAGTGCGACGGCCCCCTGCGCGGCCTCTTCGTGGACGGCGACGCGAACGGCGTCGTGCGCGGCTACGTGAAGAACACCCTGGTGGAGTACACCGGCTCGGAGGGGCGCTATCACTGGCGCCCGGTGCTGGGGAACCAGGGCTTCCTGTCCGTGCTGCGCGACCAGGGCGGCGGCGAGTACTACCGCTCGTCCGTGGAGCTGGAGCACTTCGACCTGGTGGCGGACCTGGAGCGCTACTTCCACCAGTCGGATCAGGTGCCCTCGCACCTGATGGTGGCCCAGGTGCCCGGCCTGGTGGACGGCCAGGAGGATGCGCTCGCCACGGTGGTGGGCCTGCTCGTGCAGCCCCTGCCCGACGGGGACCGGGACGCCTTCAAGGCGCTGGGCACCCGGCTCCGGGCGCAGTTCCAGACGGCCGTGCAGGCGCACGCACAGGACGGGGCGGCGACACTCCTGCGCTCACTGGTGCCGGAGGCGGACCTGGAGATCATGTCGCGCTATCCCCTGCGCTTCACCTGCTCGTGCAGCCGGGACCGCGTGAAGCTCGCGCTGCTCGCCATGGGCCGCGAGGAGCTGAAGGACCTGCTGGAGAAGGAAGGCCAGGCGGAGGCCACCTGCCAGTTCTGCACGACGCGCTATGTCATCCCCGGCGCGGAGATCCAGCAGATGCTCACCGAGGGCAGCGCCTGACGTGAAGACAGACATCCGCTTCTACAGCGGATGATTCAGCGCTTCACACCGTCCGGGGAGGCAGGCGCGGCGGTTGTGGCGGGGGCCCGGTGCTCGGGATATGACAGGGCCGCACCTCACCCGGAGCTTTCGCCGTGGCCATCAAGCGGGCAGCGCCGCCGAAGTCCCAGGACCAGCGCAACCCTTCCCCGAAGTCTTCCGTGCCCTCCGCCGCCCAGAAGGACGGGGCGGAGAAGCTCGTCTCCATTCCCAATGACATGGTGCTGGCGCCCCAGGTGGAGGCCCCGCGCCAACCCACCGGCCGCGACCAGTCCCGGCACAAGTCCACCGGCGTGGTGGAGCTGTCGTGGGCGGAGTTCGACCGGAAGGTGCAGCAACTGGCGCGCACCATCCGTCAGGCGTGGGAGCCGCAGGCGGTGGTGGGCGTGGCCCACGGCGGCGTGTACGTGGGCGGAGCGCTCGCGGGCGCGCTCGGCTGCAAGTTCTACCCCGTGCGCATCAGCCGCCGCAGCCGCGACAAGGCCGAGCGCACCCCGGAGCGGGGCCAGCCGCAGGTGAGCGAGGAGATGTCGCCGGAGCTCAAGGGCTGCCGCGTGCTCATCGTGGACGACATCGCCTCCAGCGGGGACACGCTGGGGCTGGCCACGGCGCTCGCGAAGAAGGTGGGCGCGAAGGAGATCCGCACCGCGTGCCTCATCGCGCGGCCGGAGGGCTTCACGCCGGACCACGTGGGGCTGTCCACGGACGCGCTCTTCGTCTTCCCGTGGGACTACCAGCCGGTGATGGGCGACGCCCACCCCGACGACGACCCGGACAAGGCCGGGGCCTAGGGTCCCGCATCAGGGCGCTGACGCGGCGATGATCATCGGGACGGCGGGGCACATCGACCACGGCAAGACGTCCCTCGTGAAGGCGCTGACGGGCACCGACACCGACCGGCTCCCAGAGGAGAAGCGGCGGGGCATCACCCTGGAGCTGGGCTTCGCGCACCTGCCGCTGCCGGACGGGCAGGTGGCGGGCGTGGTGGACGTGCCCGGCCATGAGCGCTTCGTGAAGGCCATGGCCGCGGGCGCGGGCGGCGTGGACCTGGCCGTGCTGGTGGTCGCGGCGGACGAGGGCGTCATGCCCCAGACGCGCGAGCACCTGGACATCTGCCGGCTGCTCGGCGTGAAGGCGGGCGTCGTCGCGCTCACCAAGGCGGACCTGCTGGAGGGCCTGGGCGACGACTGGCGCGCGCTGGTGGAGGCGGACCTCGCCGCGCTCACCGCCGGCACCTTCCTGGAGACCGCGCCCGTGGTGCCGGTGTCCGCGCGCACGGGGCAGGGCCTGGAGGCGCTGAAGGCGGCGCTCGCCCACGCGGGCGCCTCAATGTCACGGCGCCCCGCGGAGGGCCCCGTGTTCCTCCCGGTGGACCGGGCCTTCACCATCAAGGGCTTCGGCACGGTGGTGACGGGCACGCTGTTGTCCGGCGCGCTGGCGGTGGATGACGCGGTGGCGCTGATTCCCTCGGGGGCCGGCGCGCGTCCGGGCCCCTTTCGCGTCCGCGGCGTGCAGGTGCACGGCCAGCCGGTGGCGCGCGTGGAGGCGGGGCAGCGCGCGGCGGTGAACGTGGCGGACGCGCAGACGGAGGACGTGCACCGGGGCATGGTGCTCACGCGCGCGGGCGAGCTGCCGGAGACGTCCATGCTGGACGTGGAGCTGACGCTGCTGCCCGCCGCGGAGGCCCCGCTGCCCAGGCGGCGCAAGCTGCTCTTGCACCTGGGCACCGCGCAGGTGGAGGCCACGGTGGCGCTCCTGGACCTGGACTCGCTTTCGCCAGGGGAGACGGGGCTCGCGCAGCTGCGGCTGGAGTCTCCGGTGGGCGCGCTCGTGGGCCAGCGCTTCATCCTGCGCGGCTCGCGCGCGCTGCCGGGCCGGGGCGCCACGGTGGCCGGGGGGCGCGTGCTCTCCATCACGCCGCCGCGCCGGCGCAAGGGGGCGTCCTCGGTGGTGCGGCCGCTGCTGGAGGCGGACGCGGCCGGGCAGGTGGCGTGGCTCCTGCGGCAGGCGGGCTACGCGGGGCTCACGCAGACGGAGCTGTTCGGCCGCTCGGGGCTTTCGCCCAGGGTGCTCGCGCGCACGCTGGAGCTTTCGGGCGCCAAGGGGCAGGTGCTGCTGGTGGACCGCGACCGGCGGCTCTACGTGGCGCAGGACGTGTTCGAGGGCCTGCGCCAGCGCTCGCTCGCGCTGCTTGCCGCGTTCCACGAACGCGAACCCATGCGTGAAGGCCTGTCCCGCGAGGAGCTCCGTCAGCGGCTCTCCGCCCAGTTGGACGTGCGCCTGTTCCAGCGCGTGGTGCAGGCGCTGGTGGACTCCGGCGGCGTGGAGGCGGAGAAGGACCTGGTGCGCCTCAAGGGCCGGGGCCGTACGCTCACGCTGGGCGACGAGGCCGCGCGCACGCGCCTGTCCGCGGAGCTGTCCGCGGCGGGGCTCGCGCCGCCCACCGTCACGGAGCTGTCGCGGAAGCTGGGGCTTGCGCCCGCGAAGCTGCAGGAGCTGTTGAAGGTGCTAGTGGCCTCGGGCACCGGCGTGCGGGTGAGCGAGGAGCTGTGCTTCGACGCGGGCGCGCTGGAGGACCTGCGCGGGCGGCTGGTGACGTACCTGAAGGAGCAGAGGGAGATTTCCACGCAGGCCTTCAAGGAGCTGGTGGGCCAGAGCCGCAAGTTCAGCATCCCCCTGTCGGAGTACTTCGACCGGGAGAAGGTGACGCTGCGGGTGGGGGACAAACGGGTGCTGCGTCGCGGATGAGCTCCAAGACCTACAACGAGCAGGAACTGCGTGCCCTGGTGGATGCCTTCACCCAGCCCGTGCTGGTGGTGGAGGGCGAGGGGCGCGTCTGCGTGGCCAACGCCGCGTACGCGCGGCTGCTGGGCCTGCCCGTGGCGCAGGTGGAGGGCCGCTCCTTCCTGGACTTCGTCCAGCCGGAGGACCGCAGCCGGATGGCGGACCGCTTCCACCGGGTGGCCACCGGCGCGCCGCTGGACGGGCGTCCCCAGCTCTACAAGATATTCAGCGTCCACGGGACGACGGGCGAGCTCTACGTCCAGGCCAACCCCCTGCGCCTGGACACCGGGCGCTTCGCGCTGCTGCTCAGCTGCATGGTGATGGCGGAGCGCCCCCGGGAGCTGGCGGTGGCGGAGCGGCTGGTGGACACGTCCGCGGGGCTGGTGTCCGCGCGCTCGGAGGAGGGCGTGCGGCGCGTGGCGCTGGCGGGCCTGGAGGCCGCGGGCTTCCGGGCGCGCATCCTGCGCTGGGACGGCACCCGGTGGGTGGCGCGCGACGGCGTCTCCCTGCCGGCGGACACGCACCTGGCGCTGGAGGCGCTGTCGGACGGGCGGCCGGTCTTCGGCGGCGCGGACCAGGCGCAGCCCACGCACGCGTACCTGCCGGTGGGCGGGCCGCGGTCGGAGGTGCTCTGGGTCGCGGGCCCGTGGGTGGCGCCGCGGCACGGCTCGGTGCTGACGCTGTTCGCGAAGGTGGTGGGCGCGGCGCTCGCGGACGCCCACCTCCAGGCGGACGGCGCGCGCAGCCGCTGGGAGGTGGAGTCGGTGGCGGAGATGGCGCGCTTCGTGGCGCAGCCCGTGCCTCCGCCGCCGGAGACGTTCCTCGCGCGCGTGGCGGAGCTGCTCCAGGCCCGCGCGGTGGCGCTGCACGTCGTCCCCGGGCCGGGGCAGGCCCCCCGCCTCTCCGCCCAGGTGGGGTTGGAGGAGGGGAGTGACGCGGACGCCGTGCGCGCCACCGGCGTGCTGCTGGCCGCGTCGCTGAGGGAGGACGGGGGCGTGCTGTCGTCAGAGGCGCAGGGGCGCGCGCTGGAGACGCTGTCCCAGGGCCGCCTGGGCAGCGGCACGGCGGCGCGGCTCACCCGCGGCGGTGAGAGCGTGGGCGTGGTGCAGGCGCTGCGCGCGAAGGAGCGCCCGTTCGATGAACGCGACGCGCGGCTGCTGTCCACGCTCGCGGAGCTGCTGGTGACGCTCCTGGAGCAGCGCCGCCTGCGCGCCGAGTCCGCGCGCCAGCTCACGGAGACGCGCCTCCTGCTGGACCTGGCGCGCACCACCTCCGGCGTGCTGGAGACCGCGAGCATCCTGGACGTCGCGTCCGACTTCCTGGTGCACCTTCTGGACGTGTCCAACTGCTTCATCCTGCTCTACGACGAACAGGCCAAGGTGCTGCGCGGCGCGGCGGCGTCCGCGACCCACCGCGACCTGTTCCGCACGGTGGTGGTGCCGCTCGACAGCGACGACCTGGCCGCGCGCGTGGCGCTGGAGCGCAAGCCCATCGCGGTGGAGGACCTGACGTCCGCGAGCGCTTCGGTGAGCGCGGTGCTCATCGACCGGCTGGGGGAGAAGGCGCTGCTGGGCCTGCCGCTCACCTCGCGCGAGGAGCTCATCGGCGTGGTGCTGGTGGACGACGTGCGCGGCCCGCGCCCCTTCGGCCCGGAGCTGATTGAGCTGGCGGAGGCGACGTGCGGCCAACTGGCGCTGTCCATCGCCAACGCGCGCCTCTACGAGTCGCTGTGGGCCAGCTACGCGGAGCTGGCCGCCACCCGCGCGGAGATGGTGAAGCGCGAGCGCTTCGCCGCGCTGGGCGAGCTGTCCGCCATCGTCGCCCACGAGGTGAGAAACCCCCTGGGCGTCATCTTCAACGCGGTGGCCACGCTCCGGCGCATCATGAACCCCGGGGGGGACACGGCCATGCTGCTGGACATCGTCGCGGAGGAGAGCGACCGCCTCAACCGGATGGTGGCGGACCTGCTGGACTTCACCCGCCCGCGCAACCCGGTGCTCCAGCCGGAGGACCTGCTGCGCGTGCTCCAGGACGCCTTCGATGCCGCGCGGGCTCAGGCCCCCACGGAGCGCCCGGTGTCCCTCTCCATCGAGGTGGAGCCCGGCCTGGCCGCGGTGCCCATGGACCGGCGGCAGATCCGCCAGGCCCTGTTCAACGTGGCCGTCAACGCCATCCAGTCCATGCCCCAGGGCGGCGAGGTCCGGGTGCGCGCGCGCCGGGACACGCATGGCGGCCGCGAGCAGCTGCGCATCGACGTGATGGACGGGGGGCCGGGCATCCCGGCGGAGCTGCTCCACCGCGTCTTCGAACCCTTCTTCACCACCAAGGCCCAGGGCACCGGCCTGGGGCTGGCGGTGGTGAAGCGCATCCTGGAGGAGCACCGCGGCGAAATCGCCGTGGAGAGCGCCGCCGGACGCGGAACCACCTTCACCTTCTGGCTGCCGCTCACGCAGCCCCAGTCCCTCTCATGACCGACGCGACCACCCCGGTTCCCCGAGGACGCATCCTCGTGGTGGACGACCAGCGCAACATGCGCGCCACCACCGCCCTGCTCCTGCGCGCGGAGGGCTACACCGTCAACGAAGCCGCCACCGGCGAGGAGGCCCTGGGCAAGCTCGCGCACGAGCGCGTGGACCTGCTCCTCACGGACCTGAAGATGGAGCCCATGGACGGGCTCACGCTGCTCCGGCGCGCGCTGGAGGTGGCCCCGCGCCTCCAGGTCATCATGATGACGGCCTTCGGCTCCATCGACAGCGCGGTGGAGGCCATGCGCCTGGGCGCCTACGACTACGTCACCAAGCCCTTCAAGGAAGGCGAGCTGCGCTACCGCGTGGAGCGGGCCCTGGAGCGCGCCCGGCTCCAGGCGGCGGTGGACAACCTCACCTCGGAGTTCAATGAGCGCCACGGCCTGTCCGCGCTGGTGGGCCGCAGCCAGGCCATGCGCGAGCTCACCACGCGCCTGTTGCGCGTGGCCCAGAGCGACGCCACCGTCCTCATCCAGGGCGAGAGCGGCACGGGCAAGGAGCTGGTGGCCCGCGCCCTCCACGCGCACAGCCGCCGCAGCAGGCAGCCCTTCGTGCCCGTCAACTGCGCGGCCATCAGCGAGACGCTGCTGGAGAGCGAGCTCTTCGGCCACGCCAAGGGCGCCTTCACCGGCGCGGTGAAGACGCGCCGGGGCCTCTTCGAGGAGGCGGACAACGGCACGCTCTTCATCGACGAGGTGACGGAGACGAGCCCCACCTTCCAGTCCAAGCTCCTGCGCACGCTCCAGGACGGCGAGGTGCGCCGCGTGGGCGAGTCCACCGCGCTGCGCGTGGACGTGCGGATCGCCGCGGCCACCAACCGCGACATCGAGCTGGAGGTGAAGGAGAAGCGCTTCCGCCAGGACCTCTACTACCGCCTCAACGTGGTGCTCCTGCGCGTGCCCCCGCTGCGCGAGCGCCTGGAGGACGTGCCCGCGCTGGCGGAGCACTTCCTGCAACGCGCCAACGCCCGCAGCCCCCGGCCCCGGCGCCTGTCCGCCACCGCCGTGGAGCACCTGATGACGTACAACTTCCCCGGCAACGTGCGTGAGCTGGAGAACCTGGTGGAGCAGGCCGCCGCGCTCGCCGAAGGCGACGAGCTGCTCCCCGAGGACTTCCCGCTGCGCCCCCAGAACCGCGCGCCCTCCTCGGACGCCGCGCCCGTGCCGGAAGCCACGGGCCTGCCCCCCACCGACGCCGCGCGGCCCGCCAGCGCGGAGGCCACGGGCCCCACGCTGGCGGAGGTGGTCGAGGACGCGGAGCGCCGGGCCATCGTCCAGGCCCTCGAGCGCCATGGCGTGGACCTGGCCCGCGTGGCGGATGAGCTGGGCGTCTCCTCCACCACGCTGTGGCGGAAGATGAAGCGGCTCAACCTGCGACCTCCCGCCGGCGCCCGCGAATAGCCTCACAGCGAACTCACACCTGCCTCCGGGTATGAGTGCAGATCCGAAATCGCCCCCGTTCAGGGATGAAAAAACCAACCTCCTGAATTCGTTGATTGTTTTCATCCATGAAACGCGATTTCAGGGCTGCAATGGGGCGGGACTGTTGCCCGGTCGTCCAAGTGCCTGAGAACTCTAGATTTCCGCCTCGTACGGGCGCTGGCATGGCACCTGCTAAAGGGTTAGCTCGGGACGCATCGAAGCGAGGCTGAAAGTGGTTCCCCCCCACCCTTTCAGCACTTCCGGTGCGTTACCTTGAGAAGACCCGCGGCCCGACACCCTCACGGGTGCCGGGCCGCCTTCTTTTCCGCTCCCCGCATCGTTGCAGCGTTGCAACCGCCCGCATGACGCAGCGCGGATCCATTTCACTTCTGCAATGCACCCACGGCCTTGACGCCGTGAGCCATGCCCGCAACGACAACGCCCGCCAGGGCCAGGGGCCGAGGCGGGCGTCGGGTGCCGCGAGCTGAAGCGGCTACTGGCCGAACAGCGTGCCGGCCTGGGCGAGCCAGTCGGTGACGTGGCCGGGGAGGATGCCCAGCAGCACCACGGCGACGGTGGCGATGACGAGCGCGGCCTCCGTGCCCCAGTTGCGCTCCAGCGGCTGCGCGCCCTCGGGGACGGGGTGCATGAACATGTAGACCACGACGCGCAGGTAGTAATACGCGCCCGCCGCGCTGCTGAGCACCGCCACCACGGTGAGGCCCACCAGGCCCACGTCGATGGCGGCCTGGAAGATGAGCAGCTTGCTCATGAAGCCCACGGTGGGGGGGATGCCGCCCAGGGACAGCATGAAGGCTGCCATGGCGAACGCCCAACCCGGACGGCGCTGCGCGAGGCCCGCGAAGCGCTCCAGGTCCCACGCGGTCCCCTTCTCTTCGTCCTCGCGGCGCTCCAGCGCGGAGACCATGGCGAAGGCGCCCGCCGCGCTGAAGGTGTACGCCAACAGGTAGTAGAGGATGCCGCGCAGCGCGTCCGAGCGCGCCACGTCCAGCGGCGTGCCACCGGACAGCGACGACGCGGACAGCAGGCGGAAGTGCTCGCCCGGGGCCGCGACGAACAGCGCCGCCACGCCCAGGAGCAGGTAGCCCGCGTGCGCGATGGAGGAGTACGCCAGCATGCGCTTCACGTTGCGCTGCGGAATCGCCATCAGGTTGCCGGCGATCATCGTGAGCAGCGCCAGCGTGGCGAAGAGCATCAGCGGCAGCTTGGGGTCCATGCCCTTGCCCACCGTGACGAACACGCGCACCAGCGACGCGAACGCCGCCGCCTTCACGCCCGCGCTCATGAGGGCCGTCACCGGGGTGGGGGCGCCCTCGTACACGTCCGGCGTCCACATGTGGAACGGCACGGCCGCCACCTTGAACGCGAAGCCCGCGGCGATGAGCACCGCGCCCACGTAGACGAGCGCCGGGTTGGTGGACAGGGCCTGCTGCAGCGGCCCCGCGATGTCGTTGAGCTTCGTGGTGCCCGTGGCGCCGTACAGGAGCGCCGTGCCGTAGAGCAGGATGGCGGAGGAGAAGGCGCCCAGGATGAAGTACTTGAAGCCCGCCTCGCTGGGGCGCGTGCCGCGGCGCAGGTACGCCGTCAGCGCGTACGTCGCGATGGAGAGCACCTCGATGTTGACGAAGATGGTGATGAACTCCGACGACATCGCCAGCAGGCTCATGCCCGCGGAGGCGAAGAGCATCAGCGCGTAGAACTCACCGCGCTCCGCGCCACGCTTGCGCAGGAAGCCCACCGCGCTCAGCGCCGCCAGCCCCAGGCCCACGCTCACCACCAGGGTGAGGAAGCTGGAGAAGGGGTCCAACACGCCGAAGCCGAGGAACACCTCCTGCGGCGGCTCGAACATCAGGCCCACGGCGACGGCGCCGCTGGCCACCGCCGCCACGACGGTGAGCACCGCCTGGTAGCCGCGGGACGCCGTCGCGGAGAGGAACACCTCCGACAACAGCAGGACGGAGGCCGCCACCACCATGATGATGGCGGGCAGCATGGGGAGGAAATCCGCCAGGGTGAGATTTGGCAGGTTCATGGAGTCTTTCGGGGCCTACTCGCGGACGGCGAGCGGCGCGGCGGGAACGGAGGGGCGGGCCGCGGCGGCGGTGGAGGGCAGCGACATCACCTCCACGCGCAGCTGGTCGTCCTTCGCCTGGGTGGCGCCCGGAGCGCCCACGCTGGCGCGCGCCACGTAGCGGTCCGTGGACGGAGCGATGCGGTCCAGGAAGGGCTGCGGCATCAGGCCCATCACCGCCACCAGCACGATGAAGGGGGCCGTGGTGAGCATCTCACGCAGGTTCATGTCGCGCAGGTGCTGGTTCTCCCGGTGCGTGATGCTGCCGAAGAACACCTTCTGCACCATCCACAGCATGTACGCCGCGCCCAGGATGACGCCCAGCGTGGCGAACGCGCCGAAGCCCAGGGGCAGGCTGCTCTTGAACGTGCCCATCAGCACCAGGAACTCGCCGATGAAGCCGTTGGTGCCCGGCACCGCCACCGACGAGAAGGTGATGATGACGAACGCCGCGGTGAACACCGGCATCACCTTGGCGATGCCGCCGTAGTCCGACATCAGGCGCGTGTGGCGGCGCTCGTAGAGGAAGCCGAACAGGAGGAACAGCGCGCCCGTGGAGATGCCGTGGTTGAGCATCTGGTACGCGCTGCCCGTGGCGCCCTCACCGGTGACGGCGAGCAGGCCCAGCATGCAGTAGCCCAGGTGGCTGACGGACGAGTACGCGATGAGCTTCTTGATGTCCCGCTGCGCCAGGCACATCAGCGCGCCGTACACGATGCCAATCACCGCCAGCACCGCGAGGAACGGACGGGCCTGGTGCGCCGCCACCGGGAAGAGCGGGATCGCGAAGCGCCAGAAGCCGTAGGTGCCCATCTTCAGCATCACGCCGGCCAGGATCATGGAGCCCGCCACCGGCGCCTGCACGTGCGCGTCCGGCAACCAGGTGTGCACCGGCCACATGGGGACCTTGATGGCGAACGCCAGCGCGAACGCGGCGAACATCCACGGCCCGTAGGTGTGCAGCGTGGCGGCCAGGCCCGAAAGGCCCGCGCACGCGCCCTCCGGCCCGGCGCTGCACGCGGCGAGCTGCTGATTGGCGGCGAGCAGGTTGTTGTAGAGCGTGCCGTAGTCGAACGAGCGCACGCCCGGGCCGCCGCTGATGAAGTACACGGCCACGATGGCCACCAGCATCAGCAGCGAGCCGACCAGCGTGTAGAGGAAGAACTTCACCGCCGCCATGCGGCGATCCTCGGCGCCCCACACACCCACCATCAGGTACATGGGGATGAGCATGGCCTCGAAGAAGATGTAGAAGAGCAGGACGTCCATCGACGCCAGCGCGCCCAGCATCGTCGTCTGGAGCACCAGCAGCGCCAGGTGGAACTCCTTGATGCGGTGCTGGATGTACGTGGTGGAGGCGAGCACCACCAGCGGGCCCAGGAACACCGTCAGGAGCAGCAGGCTCACGGCCAGGCCGTCCACGCCCAGGTGGTAGCTCATCCCGAACTGCTGGAACCACGGGACGCGGTACTCCATCTGGAACTCGGCGCCGGACGGGTCGAAGCGGAAGTACGCCCAGACGCCGAACACCAGGTCCAGCAGCATGCCCACGAAGGTGATGGTGCGGACCTGCCCGTGCTCACTGGCCGGCAGCGCGAGCACCAGCGCCGCGAAGACGAGCGGCAGGTAGATGACGACGTTCAACAGGTGGGTGTCGAAGAAGCTCATGAAAGCACCTGCACGAGGGCGTAGACCGCGCCGCCCAGGATGGCGAGCGCCATGATGGCGGCGTAGGCCTGCGCGTCACCCGTCTGGAGCCGGCGCAGCCCGAGGCCCACCTTCTCCGTGACGTACGCGGTGCCACGCACCAGCACCGTGTCGATGACGAGCGCGTCCACCACGCGGAAGAGGATGAAGGCCACGAACTTCACCGGCCGGATGAGGATGAACTCGTAGAACTCATCCACGTAGAACTTGTTGAGCGCCGTGCGGCGGACCGCGCGGGCGAAGGCCGGCACCGGCTGGCCCACGCGCGAGGGGAAGAACTTCAGGTAGGCGAACGCCGCGGCGCCGCCGCCCAGGAGCGCCCACATCCACGCGAAGGCGTAGTCCCCGACGCCAGGCACGCTGGTGTCCAGCTTCACCGTCTCCGCCACGCGGGCCACCGTCTCCGCCGGGCGCAGCACGGGGGACAGGAAGTTCTCGAACACCGGCTGCGTCCCGCCGCCCACGCGGGGCATCAGGGGCAGGGCGTAGACGAAGGTGATGAAGGCCAGGAACGCCAGGATGACCAGCGGCAGCGTCATGTGCCACGCGCTCTCATGCGCGTGCGCCAGCTTCGCCTCCGGGGACCGCTTGCCCGTGAAGGTCAGCAGGTAGACGCGCGACATGTAGAACGCCGTGGACGCGGTGATGAGCAGGCCCAGTACGTAGACGAAGCCGGACACCCACTCCAGACCGTGCAGGTGGTTGTGGTGCACGCCGTGGAAGATGGCGTCCTTGGAGAAGAAGCCGGACATGATGGGGAAGATGCCGGTGATGGCCAGCGTGGAGATGAGGAACGTGGCGTGCGTCCACTTCATCTCCTTCCACAGGCCGCCCAGCTTCTTGATGTCCGTCTCGTCCCCGTTGCCGTGCATCACGCTGCCGGCGCCCAGGAAGAGGCAGGCCTTGAAGAACGCGTGCGTCATCAGGTGCATCGCGGCGGCCCAGAAGACGCCCATGCCCACGCCCATGAACATGATGCCCAGCTGGGACACCGTGGAGTAGGCGAGCACCTTCTTGATGTCGTCCTGCGCGAACGCGATGAGCGCCGCCAAAAGCGACGTGAGCGCGCCCACGATGGCGATGGTCGCCATGGCGGTGGGGGACAGCACGAGCAGCGCGCTCATGCGGCAGAACAGGTACACGCCCGCGGTCACCATCGTGGCGGCGTGGATGAGCGCGGAGACCGGCGTCGGGCCGGCCATCGCGTCCGGAAGCCAGACGTAGAGCGGCAGCTGCGCGCTCTTGCCCGCGGCGCCCAGGAGGAAGAGCAGCATGATGGACGTCATCACGCCGCCGAAGGTGTAGCCGGACAGCGGCCCGGACTCGATGGGCGTGGACAGGGACACCGCGCCGCCCGTGCCTTCCGGCAGGGCCAGGGCCAGCTTCTCCAGGCCCTTGAAGGTGACGGGGCCCTTCTGGGAGATGCCCTGCTCGTAGCGGGCCCGCGACGTGGCCGCCGCGTTGTAGTCCCGCGCGTCCGCCTGGCGGTTGAAGGCGCCCACCGTGAGGATGAGCAGGAACGTGGCGATGAGGAACGCGAAGTCACCGATGCGGTTGGTGACGAACGCCTTGCGGCCCGCCCACGCCTTCGCGCTGTCCGTGTACCAGAAGCCGATGAGCAGGTAGCTGGCCATGCCGACGCCCTCCCAGCCCACGAAGAGCAGGACCAGGTTGTCGGCCATCACCAGCGTGAGCATCGCGGCGACGAAGAGGTTCAGGTACGCGAAGAAGCGCCAGTACCCATCGTCGTGCTCCATGTAGCTGGTGGAGTACAGGTGGATGAGGAAGCCGACGCCCGTGATGATGAGCAGCAGGATGCCCGACAGGTGGTCCACCAGCAGGCCGAAGTTCACCCGGAAGTCACCGGCGGCGAACCACGTCCCGTAGTCGTACGCGATGGCGTAGCGGATGGTGTCCCGCTCGATGCCGAACGGGTTGGCCATGCTCACCACGCGCCCGCCGGCCGCGTCGCTGGTGGCCCAGAAGGCCAGCAGGCTCAGCACGAAGGCGCCGGCGATGGCGGAGCACGCCACCAGGTGCACGTTGGCGCGGCCCAGCCACTTGCCGAACACGCCGCACACGAACGCGCCCAGGAGCGGCAGCAGGATGATCAACCCCAGCGAGGGCGAAAACACCTCCGGGGGGATGGGTGCGGTTCTGAAGAACTCGACGAGGGATCCGTCCATGGGTGTGCTCAGGGGTGACGGGGCGTTAGTGCTTCATCGTCCGGATGTCGTCGACGTTCACGGACCCGCGACTGCGGAAGACCGCGATGACGATGGCCAGACCGATGGCCGCTTCCGCGGCCGCCACGGCGATGACGAAGAAGGCGGACACGTGGCCCGTGCCTTCGCCGTGCATGCGCGCGAAGGCCAGGAACGTGAGGTTGACCGCGTTGAGCATCAGCTCCACGCACATGAAGACGACCAGCGCGTTGGTGCGCACCAGCACGCCGAACATGCCCATGCAGAAGAGGGCCGCGGCCAGCAGGAGGTAGTAGGTGATGGGGACCATTGGGTTGTCCGGAAGGTCGCGAGGGTCAGATGCGGGACTTGGCCACCACCACCGCGCCCACCATGGCCACCAGCAGGAGCAGGCTGACCGCTTCGAAGGGCAGCAGCCAGGTGGTGAAGATGGTCTCGCCGATGGACGCCATGGTGCCGAACGCCGCCTGGGCCTTCGCGTCCAGCTGCGCGGGCTGCGCGTTCGTCCGGCCCAGCGTCACGGCCAGCACGGCCAGCAGGCCCAGCGCGGAGGCGCCGCCCAGCAGCCGCGTCGCCGTGGGCTTGCCGCGGTGGGGGGCGTCACCCAGGTTGAGCAGCATGATGACGAACAGGAAGAGCACCATGATGGCGCCCGCGTACACGAGCACCTGCACGGCGGCCACGGTGTGCGCCCAGAGCAGCACGTAGATGCCGGCCAGGAAGAAGAACGTCGACACCAGGGCCATGGCGGAGTTGATGGGGCTCCGCGCGGTGATGACCAGCCCCGCCGACAGCAGCGTCATGACGGCGAAGACGCCGAAGAGGACCAATTCGATGTTCAAGACCAGTCTCCGAAGGAACCCCAGGGGTGGTCACCGAACGGGCAGCGGTGCTCCCGTACGTGAGCCTCGAACTCGTCCCGGAACCGCATGAGGAAGGAGTGCGTGGGCAGCGCCGCCGCGTCACCCAGCGCGCAGATGGTGTTGCCCAGGCCGATGGGGGGGTAGGGCGCGATGGAGGAGGCGACGTTCGACAGCATGTCGATGTCGCTCATCTCCGCGCGGCCTTCCTCGATCTTGCGCAGGAGGCGGGTCTGCCACGGCGTGCCCTCGCGGCACGGGGTGCACTGGCCGCAGGACTCTTCCGCGTAGAAGCGGGCCACGCGCCAGAGGCTGCGCACCATGCAGGTGGCGTCGTCCATCACGATGACGCCGCCGGAGCCGGCCATCGTCTGCTTCATCTTCAGCGCCTCGAACTCCAGCGCCACGTCCAGCTCGTCCGCGCCCAGCACCGGCGCCGAGGAGCCGCCCGGGATGACCGCCTTGACCTTGCGGCCCTTGGGCATGCCCTGGCCGTACTTGTCGTCGTGGATCAGCTCCAGGATGGTGGTGTGCATCCCCACCTCGTAGACGCCGGGGCGGTTCACGGAGCCGGACAGGCAGACCAGGTGCGTGCCGCCCGACTTGTCCGTGCCCAGCTTCGCGTACCAGTCCGCGCCCTTGGCGAGGATGGGGGGCACGCTGGCGAGCGTCTCCACGTTGTTCACCACCGTGGGGCAGCCGAAGAGGCCCACCACCGCGGGGAAGGGGGGCTTCAGGCGGGGCCAGCCCTTCTTGCCTTCCAGGGACTCCAGCAGCGCCGTCTCCTCGCCGCAGATGTACGCGCCCGCGCCGCGGACGACGTAGCAGTCGAGCGCGAAGTCCTTGCCCATCAGCGTCTTGCCGAAGATGCCGGCCTTGTAGGCCTCGTCGATGGCAGCCTGGGTGCGCTCCGCCTGGAACTTGAACTCGCCGCGCAGGTACACGTAGCAGGTGTGCACGCCCAGCGCGTACGACGCGATGGCGATGCCCTCCAGCATCATGTGCGGGTCGTTCTCCAGGATGTAGCGGTCCTTGAAGGTGCCCGGCTCGGACTCGTCGCCGTTGACGGCCAGGTACTTGGGCTTGGGGCTGTCCTTGGGGACGAAGCTCCACTTCATGCCCGTGGGGAAGCCCGCGCCGCCACGGCCGCGCAGGTTGGACTTCTTCACCTCGTCGATGATGGCGGCGGGCTCCATGGAGAGAGCGCGCTTGAGGCCGTCATAGCCACCGCGCGAGCGGTAGCTGTCGAGGGTCCAGGACTGGGGCTTGCCCCAGGCCGCCGAGATGACGGGTTCGACCGCCTTTGCCGTAGAGGCCATGGATGAACGTCCTAGGAAAGCGAAGGGGAGGAGGGGCGACTCACGACAGCCGGGCCAGGATGGCGTCCAGCTTCGCCTGGGTCAGGCGCTCGTGGTGATCCTCGTTGATCTGCAGGCAGGGCGCCGTCCCGCAGGACGCCAGGCACTCCGTCTCGCGCAGGGTGAACTTGTCGTTCGTCTCCCCGGCGGTGAGGCCCAGCTTCTGCTCCAGGTACGCGAGCATCTTCTCCGCGCCCCAGAGGGAGCAGGAGAGGTTCGTGCAGACGTCGATGACGTACTTGCCCGGCTTCTTGAGGTGGTACATCACGTAGAAGCTGGCGACCTCGTAGGCGCGCTCCGGCGTGACCTCCAGATTCCTCGCGACCAGCCGCAGACCTTCAGGAGGCAACCACCCCTTGAGGTCCTGCAGCAGGCGCAGCGCGGGAAGCATGCCGGCGCTTTTGCGATCAGAGGGGTAGTGCGAGAGGATTTCCGCGATCCCCGCGTCGAACTTCTTCTGCTCTTCAGGAGTGAACAGGGGCTCCGCCATGGCGGGCCGGTACGTATTGCTCCAATGGCTTCGTTGTCAACATAAACCCTCGGAGGTAGACTGGGCCGCCCTCAGCAAATTACCGAGCGATTTCAACCCCTTGTTATGAGCCTGGACCCTGCGGACCAGCGGCAGCACCCTCGTATCCCCACCATCCTCCGGGTGGACTACGCCCATGGCCGGCCGCTGCGGGACGTGACGGAAAACCTCTCCGCCGGAGGGTTCTTCGTCCAGACCGAGCAGCTCTTCGCGGTGGGAGACGAGCTGCGGCTTGCTCTTTCTTTCCCGGGACTGCTGGATCCGGTAGAAGTCGCGGGGACGGTGGCGTGGGTGCGCATCGCCGCGCCGGATCAGCCGGGCGGCGTGGGCATCCGTGTGGAGAGCGAGCAGGACCGGCGGCGACTGGGTGACATCTTGAGTGCGGCGGGACCCAACGACAGCGCGGTGACCCCTTCGGAGCAGGACGGGTACCGTGTGCTCATCGTCGAGGACAACCCGCACATCATCGAGATGTACAGCTACGTGCTGAAGAAGCTCGCGAGCAACGATCTGCACGGGAAGGTCCCGCTGGAGGTCCACTTCGCCCCGGACGGCCACCACGCCCTCCTGCGGCTGCGCGAGGACCGCTTCAGCCTGGTGATGCTGGACCTCTACATGCCGGTGATGGACGGCTTCGCCCTGGTGGAGCGCATCCGGGAGGAGGAGGAGCTCAAGGGCATCCCGGTCATCGCGATCTCCGCGGGTGGCAAGGAGGCCCAGGAGCGGGCGATGCAGCTGGGGGTGGACATCTACCTGCGCAAGCCCGTGCGGTTCGTGGAAGTGCTGGAGACGGTGAAGCAGCTGCTGCGCATCCGGTAGGCCTCCGGCTTTCTTCGGCGCGGCAGACATTGATGCGCCGGGCGGGTGCCGCGTAGAGTCCGCGCACCCATGACGAAGCCCGCCATCCATCGTGACACCGTCAGTGGCGAGGCGCTGCTCATCCTGCAGAATCTGCGGGAGAACGGCCGCCTGGGACGCTCGAACAAGCTGGCCGACGTGAAGGCCGCCCTCGAGCCGTCCGTCTCGCTGGAGTTCGACAGCTACTTCTTCTTCCTGCGCAAGTTCCACTACATCGCCATGGACCGCGAGGCCCAGCTGAAGCTCACCGAACAGGGTGAGCGGGTGGTGGAGGGGGACCTGCAGGACCGGTTCGCGTCGGAGGTCGACGACTTCTTCGCGGATCAGCTCCTGCCCGCGGAGGACGCCACGCACATCGGCCGTCCGCTGGACGAGGACGAACCGATGAGCGTCCCGCCGCCGCCGCCAGAGCTGCTCCTGGACGAGGCGGAGGTGGATGCGTCCTCCTCGGCCGGGGCCTCCGCCCAGTCCCAGGTGGGGCCGCCCCCGGTGCCGCCTTCGCGCACGCACCGCGTGGCCATGCCGGCGCTGGATCTGGGGCAGGTCGCGACCCAGATGCAGGCCGCCGCGCCGCCGCCCATCGCGACGCCGCAGCCCCAGCCGGCGCTCCGCCAGGAAGGCCCCGCGGAAGGACGCCGGGAGACCTTCATCGGGCTGCCGCCGGCGCCCGCGCCCCAGCCCGTCGTGGTGACCGCGCCGGTTCCCAGCGCGTCCCAACCGATCATCATCACCCCTCCGCTCGCCGCCACGCCCGCTCCGATGCCCCCTCCCGCCACGCCTTCCGCTCCCGCAGCCCCGGTTCCCCACGCCGCCGCCGCGGCCGCCGCGAAGGGCTCCAGCGACCTGGACCTGCGCTACCAGAAGTTCGACCCCATTGGCACGGGGCCGCTGGGGACGGTCTTCAAGGGCCGCTACAACGCGCTGGGGCTGGACATCTGCATCAAGGAGCTGAAGGACATCTTCGGCTACTTCTCCTTCCTGCAGCGCGGTGAGGTCCTCAAGCGCCTGAAGAAGGAGCTGTGCGCGCAGGCGCAGGTGCGCCACCCGGGCGTGGTGCAGATCCTCGACCAGAACGTGGACTCGGCGCGGCCCTACTTCGTGGTGGAGCTGATGCGCGGCAGCCTGAAGGAGAAGCTGGAGGCCGCGGGCGGCAAGGGCATTGACGTGCAGCACGCGCTGCGCACCTTCCTGCAGTTGGCGTACGGCCTGAAGGCCGCGCACGCCGCGGGGCTCACCCACCACAACATCAAGCCGGAGAACGTCCTCTTCGACGCGTACGGCAACGCGAAGCTCTCCGACTTCGGCATGAGCCGCGTGGTGGAGGTGGACGCGACGAAGGGCATGCCCCAGGTGTTCGTGGGCACGGGCGGCATGGTCTACATGGCGCCGGAGCTGATGAACAAGGGCGTCCAGGAGGCGGGCCCCGCCGCGGACGTGTACGCCCTGGGCATCCTGCTCTACGAGATGTTCACCGGTCAGATTCCGGGCCGCCGCTCGCCGCTGCCGTCGGAGGTGAACCCGGAGGCGCCCAGCGGGTTGGATCAGCTCTTCGACAAGGCCACTCAGGACCGGCGCGAGCAGCGCTACCCGGACGTGGACGCGATGCTGGCGGACTTCTACAAGGCGTTCCCGGAGCGCGAGTACCTGGACCGCGGCGCGCTCATCCTGTCGTCGGATCCGCAGGAGTAGCCGCAGGCCGGGCAGGCGGGCCTCCTCGCGAGGCTCGCCCGTCCCCGTGGAGACCTGTCAGAGTGAGGTGCGTCATGTCCACGCGCCCCTCTGACAGCGTCCTCCTCACCGTCACCGGCAGGGACGGCCCCGATACCACCGCCCGCCTCACCGGCCTGCTCGCGAAAGCGGGCGCGGAGCTGCTCGACGTGGAGCAGGTGGTGGTGCAGGGCCTGCTCACCCTGGCCCTCTGGGTGCGCCTGCCCGGCGGCGAATCGCTCCAGGAACTTCCAGAACTGGCCCGGGAGCTGGGCGTCACGGTGGACGTGCGCGCGGTGCCTTCCGCCATCACGTCTCCAGCGCCGGGGCCGGAGCCGCTGCGCTACGTCGTCACCGCGGTGGGCAAGGCGCTGGGCGTGCAGGACGTGCATGCGCTGACGCAACAGCTGGTGGCGGGCAACGCGCGCGTGGAGCGCATCACGCGGCTGAGTGAGACGCCGCTCGCGGCGGTGGAGCTGCACGTCACGCTGCCGCCGGACGCGGACCCGGCGGCGCTCAAGCGCGCGCTGCTGGCGCTGTCCATGGCGAGCCCCACGTTCGACGTGGCCCTCCAGCGCGAGAGCCTCTACCGGCGCGGCAAGCGGATGGTGGTGATGGACATGGACTCCACGCTCATCCGCATCGAGGTCATCGACGAGCTGGCGCGCGCGTACGGCGTCCACGCGAAGGTGGCCGCCATCACCGAGCGCGCGATGCACGGGGAGATGGACTACGACGAGTCCCTGCGCCAGCGCGTGGCGCTGCTCGCCGGGCTGGACGCGCGCGTGCTGCACGAGCTGGCCGCGAACCTGCCGCTCACCGAGGGCGCGGAGACACTCATCCGCGTGCTGCGGCGCCTGGGCTACCGCACCGCGGTCATCAGCGGCGGCTTCTCCGTGGCGGCCGAAGCGCTGCAGAAGCGGCTGGGCATCGACTTCGCGTACTCCAACGCGCTGGAGGTCCAGGACGGGAAGCTCACCGGCCGCACCGTGGGCACCATCGTCAACGCGCGCCGCAAGGCGGAGTTGTTGGAGACGCTGGCGAAGCAGGAGGGCATCCTGCTGGAGCAGGTCATCGCCGTGGGGGATGGGGCCAACGATTTGCTGATGCTGGAGAAGGCGGGGCTGGGCATCGCCTTCCGCGCCAAGCCGAAGCTGCGTGAGGCCGCCGACACGTCCATCTCCGCCGGCGGGCTGGACACCATCCTCACGCTGCTGGGGCTCACCGCGCGCGAGCTGCGCGAGGTGGGCTGACAAAGACAGACAGGCTCAGACGCGCATGCGCGCGGCCAGCTCGCGCTGCTGCACGGCGCCCTTCTCGAAGACGAGCTCCAGCAGGGCGCGGAGGATCTTCGAGCTCTTCTCCTGGTTCTGCTGCACCGTCTGCAGGCGGGCCAGGTCCTCCTCCGTCCACTCGTTGGTGGGCGAGCCACCCGCGAGGATTTCATCCAGGATGTCCGAGGCGCTGGAGCCCACGTTCGCGGCGGCGGGCGCGGGGGCCGCGCGTGCCGCGGGCGCGGGAGCGGGGGGCGGCGGGGCGGCGTTCGGGTCGACGATGTCGCTGATGCGCTTCACGACCGTCTTGCCGCTCATGTCCACGACCTTGAACTCCTCCTCCTCCGGGAGCTCGCCCGCGTCCTGCTGCTTGTTCGAGTCGGGCTTGTAGCGCTTCTTCTCCACCGGCTCCTGGCCGCGGTAGTGGCGCAGGATGGCGTGCTCGATTTCACGGTCGCCCGCCACCATGGGGACCACGCGGGCGCGGCTGCGCGCCGCGACCTGGTCCAACGTGGCCAGGTCCGTGGGGTCGGACATCGCCAGCACCAGCGTCTTCCCGTTGTCCTTGAGCTGCACGGGGAAGATGCCCTTCTGCTCGGCGAGCCCCACGTCCACGCGCGCGAGCGCCGCCGCGTCCTTCGTCAGGTTGCCCAGCTGCACGCGCGGCATTCCCAGGCCCTGGCAGATGGCCTGGGTGATGGTCTCCTCGGAGGCCAGGCCCAGGTCCGCGATGACGCGCGACACGCGTCCGCCCCACTGGTCCAGCGAGGCGAGCGCGCTGCGTAGCTGCAACTCGTCGATGACGCGCGCCTTGACGAGGATGTCCGCGATGCGATTCCGGGAAGGGGGAGCCATGGGGTGGGGATTCTAGCGTCTGATGGCGCGGACGCTCAGTCCACGTCACCGAACATGCCTTGAGGGCAAGGAGGCCTGGACCATGCAGCCATTCGCGGACGCCGCCACCCAGATGTGCCCGTACTGCGGTGAAGAGGTTGAAGTCGACGTGGACTCGCTGGGCGCCTCCTCCGAGTCCTACGTGGAGGACTGCCCCGTCTGCTGCCGCCCCTGGCAGGTGCGCGTCACCCGCGACGACGACGGCGCCGCCGTCACGCTGGGCCGCGACGACGACTGAGCCTGGCACCCCGGAAGGAGGGCAGGCGGGCAGGCACGAAGGCCGTTGGCGGGGGCTCCAGGACGTGCGGGGGCGTTGCTTGACACGTCCCGAAGCATGGTTCTCTTGAGTCTTGTGAGGCGCTGCCGGGCACCCCCGAGAAACGGGGCCCCGGACGCCAATTCAACAACGACCGTGAACCCGCACGACGTGCGTCCCAAGGGACGTCACGAACAGGAGAAGACCATGCTGACCGCCCGTTATCCCTTCAACAACGCCGCCGTCACCCACCCGCTGCTGCGCGACTTCGACTTCCTCTTCCGCGAGCTGGGCGTCCGCAACGACGCCGAGCGCACCGTCACGCCCGCGGCGGACATCCTGGAGGCCGAGTCCGGCATCACGCTGCGCGTGGACCTGCCCGGCCATGACGCCAAGGCCATCCAGGTGAAGGTGGAGGACGGCGTGCTGACCGTGCGCTCCGAGCGCAAGGCCGAGACCGTGCCGGAGGGCAGCACCCTGCGGCGCCAGGAGCGCGCCTCGGGCGTGTACGCGCGCCAGTTCCGCCTGCCGGAGACGGTGGACGCGACCCGCGTGGAGGCCCGTTACGACAATGGCGTGCTCACCCTCACCCTGCCGCGCCGCGAGGAGACCAAGCCCCGCGTCGTCGAGGTGAAGGTCCAGGGTTGATGCGCGTGCATCAACACCCCATCAGGGAGGCCGCTGCCCTCGCTGCGACGAGGCGCGGCGACTCCCGCAAGCATCCTTGCGACCCGAGGGCTTCCGCGGTGGCCGGCGGAAGCCCCCGCCCTGTTACTTGCGAGCAGCGCTGGTGTTGAGCGCCAGCGGAACCCGGAACAGCTCCATCACCTGCGTGACGTCCAGCGGCTTGGCCAGGCACGCCACCGCGCCGGCCTGCTTGGACTGCTCCACGACGTCAGGCGTGTGATTGCTCGTCATGGTGATGAGGCGCACACCCTCCATCTGCTTGCGCGCGCGGATGCGCTTGCAGACCTCGATGCCGTCGATGTCCGGCATGTTGAGGTCGATGATCATCCCGTGCGGCTTCTGCTCGGAGACGAGCAGCAGGGCCTCCACGCCGCTCGTGGTGGTCTGGAGCTCCACCTGGTTCGCGTGCGGCTTGAACGCGCGCTTGATGGCGTCCAGCACCGGGCGCTCGTCGTCCACGACCAGCAGGCGCACCGTGCTGCTGCCCAGCTCCTCGGGCACGGGCATCTGGTGGGTGACCAGGAAGGTGCGCAGGTCCGTCGAACGCACCCGGCGGTGGCCGCCCGGAGTCCGGAAGGCCATCAGGATGCCGCGGTCAATCCACTTGCTCACCGTCGACGGGTCCACCTGAAGCAACCGACTGATGTCGTGCGTCGTGTAGAGCTGGTCCGTCATCGCCGTACTCCCCTCGGACTGCATCGTTCCACTAGCCATGGAAATAAACACCTACCTTGAATGCGGGGTTTGATCAACCCACCCTACGACGTGCTGCGTTTATCTGTGCTTCTCATCAGACCCACGGCGTCTTCCCAACGGCCACTGGCACGGAGGCACAGCTCCACAAGCTCACGGGCGGCTCCGTGACCGCCCACGTTCGTCGTAACGAAGTCCGCTTCCTGGCGCACCTCTGGAACGGCATCCGCCGGACAGGCCGAAAGCCCTGAGAGGGACATGGGGTCCAGGTCGTTCAGGTCGTCTCCCATATACGCGCACTGATTCGCGGGTATCTGGAGTTGGGCGAGCAATTCAAGGAAGGCGGGACCCTTCTCCTTGCGGCCCTGGAAGATGGCGGCGAGGCCCAATTCCCGGCCTCGCGCCTCGACGATGCGGGACGAGCGCGCGGTGAGGATGGCGGCGGGCAGGCCCACCAACCGGGCCATGACGAGCGCATGGCCGTCCTTCACGTTGAAGCGCTTCATCACCTCGCCGTTGTCGCCGTAGTACAGCGCGCCGTCGGTGAGGACGCCATCCACGTCGAACACGAGCAAGCGCACGCGCGACGCACGGGACGTCAGCTCTTCCTTGCCCGGTTTGGAAGGCGCTTCCGTCGACATGGCCTCCTCACCTTTCGCATGCATCAACTGGCTTCGTGACCCAGCGCGCGGCGGATGCTGAGCACATCTCGTACCACGTCCTCGAACATCTGTGGATTGAGCGAGCACGGACCGTCACACAGGGCACGGTCGGGGTCTTCGTGGACTTCTGTGAATAAAGCGTCAATCCCGGCGGCGGCGGCGCTCCGGGCGAGCAGTGAGACGAACTTGCGGTCGCCGCCTGTCTTTCCGTCGCTGGAGGAGGGGAGCTGGACCGCGTGGGTCGCGTCCATGCAGACCACGAGGCCGGCCTCGCGCATCTGGGCGAAGCCGCGCATGTCCACGACGAGGTTGTTGTAGCCGAAGGACGAGCCGCGCTCGGTGACGAGCACGTTGGGGTTGCCCGCCTCCACGGCCTTCTTCGCCGAGTGGACGATGTCCTTGGGGGCGACGAACTGTCCCTTCTTCAAGTTCACCCCCTTGCCCGAGCGGGCCACCGCCTCCACGAGGTCCGTCTGCCGGCAGAGGAACGCCGGTATCTGGATGATATCCACGACTTCAGCGGCAGGCCCGACGTGGCTGGTTTCATGGACGTCCGTGAGAACGGGCACTCCCACCTCCTGCCGGATACGGTCCAGGATTCTCAGACCTTCCTTCAAACCCGGACCGCGGAAGGACTTGCCGCTGGTCCGGTTGGCTTTGTCATAGGAACATTTGAAGGCATACGGGACGCCCAGCCGCTGGGTGATGCCCTTGAGCAGGTGGGCGTGGCGCAGGGCCATCTCCTCGGACTCGATGCTGTCCGGGCCGGCGATGACGAAGAGGCGCTGGCCGGGGCCGACCTTGTGGCCGCACAGCTCGATGGAGGGGGTGTTGCTCATGAGCGCACCGGGGCGGTCCGGTTGGCGTCGCGCTGGGCGAGCGCCGCGCCGATGAAGCCGGAGAACAGGGGGTGGGGAGCGAAGGGCTTGCTCTTGAACTCGGGGTGGAACTGGCAGCCCACGAAGTACGGGTGGTCCGCGAGCTCGATCATCTCCACCAGGTTCAATTCCGGGTTGTGGCCGGAGATGACGAGCCCGGCCTCCTGGAGCCGGCCGCGGTAGGCGTTGTTGACCTCGTAGCGGTGGCGGTGGCGCTCCTGGATGGCCTCCTGGCCGTAGAGCTTGTGCGCGACGCTGCCGGGCTTGAGCGCGCAGGCGTAGCTGCCCAGGCGCATGGTGCCGCCCTTGTCCTGCACCTTCACCTGGCTCTCCATGAGCGTCACCACGGGGTGCGCGGTGTGCTCGTCGAACTCCAGGCTGTTGGCGCCCTTCAAGCCCAGCACGGTGCGGCTGAACTCCACCACGGCCATCTGGAGGCCCAGGCAGATGCCGAAGAAGGGGAGATTGTTCTCACGCGCGTAGCGGACCGCGGCGATCTTCCCCTCCGTGCCGCGCACGCCGAAGCCGCCGGGCACCAGCACCGCGTCCACGCCCGCGAGCGTCTTCTCCGGCCCCTGCGCCTCCACGTCCTGGCTGTCCACGAAGCGCAGCTTCACGCGCACGTCGTTGGCGATGCCGCCGTGGAGCAGGGACTCGTTGAGGCTCTTGTAGCTCTCCGTGAGGTTCACGTACTTGCCCACGATGGCGACGGTCACTTCGCCGCGCGCGGGCTCGTAGATCTTCCGGACGATGGTCTCCCACTTCTCCAGGTGGGGGGCGCGGCTCCAGATGTTGAGCACCTCCGCCAGCCGCTCATCCAGGCCCTGGCGGTGCAGCTCCAGGGGCAGCTCGTAGATGCTGCGCACGTCCGGGGACGTGAACACGTTGCCGTTGTCCACGTTGCAGAACATGGCGATCTTGTCCTTCAGCTCGCGCGAGATCTCCCGGTCGGTGCGGCACAGGAGGAAGTCCGGCTGGATGCCGATCTCGCGCAGCTTCATCACCGAGTGCTGCGTGGGCTTGGTCTTCACCTCGCCCGCGGCGCCGATGTACGGCAAGAGCGTCAGGTGGATGTAGACGGCGTTCTGGCTGCCCACGTCGTAGCGCATCTGGCGGATGGCCTCGAGGAAGGGCAGGGACTCGATGTCACCCACCGTCCCGCCGACCTCCACGATGACGACGTCCACGTCCTGGGCGGCCTGGCGGATGCTGGCCTTGATCTCATCCGTGATGTGCGGAATCACCTGGACGGTCTTGCCCAGGTACTCGCCACGGCGTTCCTTGGTGATGACCGCGTTGTAGATGCGGCCGGAGGTGAAGTTGTTGAGGCGGCTCATCCGGGCGTGGGTGAACCGCTCGTAGTGGCCCAGGTCCATGTCGGTCTCGCCACCGTCCTCGGTGACGAAGACCTCGCCGTGCTGGAAGGGGCTCATCGTGCCCGGATCCACGTTGATGTACGGATCCAGCTTGATGAGGGTGATGTCCAGCCCGCGGTTCTCGAGGAGGGCGCCAATGGATGCGGAGGCCAGTCCCTTCCCCAGCGAGCTGACCACGCCGCCCGTCACGAAGATGAACTTGGTTTTCTTGGAGCGCATGTCCCTTCCTGCCAAGAGGGCCAGGGGGCGTCAAATATTCTCTGACGCACGGACGGCTGGCTGGCCCCGACCCGCGAGGTCAGCCCTTCACTGCCCGTCCCAACCGCCCGGACGGGCCACGGCGAACTGCTGGGCGGTGGGCTGGCCGACGCGGAAGTGGCGCAGGTCGCACCCCCGGCAACTCCAGCCTTCCCAGCCTTTCTTCACGACCTGGTGCAGGCAGGCGTCGTAGTTGGGACAAAAAAGATTGCGCTGGTCGTCCACCGTCTCTTCATCACGGAGGGCGGAGGGCAGAGGGATGGGGCACGGCGTGATGGACACGGCAGTTCTCCTGCGAGCGACCCCGATGGTCGTGGATGGTGCTTCCCCCCGGCGGCCACGAACCGGTGGGTGGACAGGACATTCCCGGTAGGGAGGGGGACGAAAAAAGTCGCCCCCGCCGGCAAAGGCGGGGGCGACTCGGTACCGCAGGCGTCACTTCCGCCGGGGACAACCCGCGTTAGCAGGCCACCGCGACGGAGGTGGACGCCTTGATCTTGCTGTCGTTCAAGGCATCACCTCCTTTCTTGCGGCAGCAGAGATAATGCGCGCCCCCATTTCCCGCCACGAAGAGCGGGAGGTGGGAGAAGCCCGTCCGGGGAACGAGCGTTCAGGCGGCGACGACCTGGCGCTCCACGAGGCGGCGGTACAGGCCGTCCTGCGTCATGAGGGTGGAGTGGGTGCCGCTCTGCACCACGCGGCCGTGCTCCATCACCAGCACGCGCTGGGCGTTGGCCACGGTGGACAGGCGGTGGGCGATGATGAGCGTGGTGCGGCCCTGCATCAGCCGGTCCAGGGCGTCCTTCACCAGGTGCTCGCTCTCCGAGTCCAGGGCGGACGTGGCTTCATCCAGGATGAGGATGCGCGGGTCCTTGAGCACGGCCCGCGCGATGGCCACGCGCTGCTTCTGGCCGCCGGACAGCTGCACGCCGCGCTCGCCCACCTCCGTGCGGTAGCCGTCCGGGAAGCGCTGGATGAACTCGTGCGCGTTCGCGGCGCGCGCCGCGGCCTCCACCTCCGCGTCGGTGGCGTCCGGGCGGCCGTAGCGGATGTTGTCCGCGATGGAGCAGGAGAAGAGCAGGGGCTCCTGGGCGACCATGCCCACGTGGCGCCGCAGCCAGCTGGGGTCCAGGGACTTCAGGGGGCGGCCGTCCAGGCGCAGCTCGCCCTGGAGCGGATCATAGAAACGGGACAGGAGGGCGGCGAGGGTGGACTTGCCGGCGCCGGAGGAGCCCACCACGGCGACGACCTCGCCCGCGTGGACGGTGAGGTCGATGCCCTGGAGCACCGGCACGTCCGGGCGCGTGGGGTAGGCGAAGTGCACGCCGCGCAGCTCCACGAGTCCTTCGACGGTGGTGGGGCGCTCGCCCTCGTTGGCGGGGATGGCGGGCGCGCGGTCCATCAATTCGAAGACGCGCTCGGCGGCGCCAGAGGCGCGCATGAAGTCCGCCCAGAGGTCCGCCAGCGAGCCCAGGGAGACGGCCACGAGCATCGTGTAGATGAGGAACGAGGTGAGGGCGCCCACGGACAGCTCGCCGTCCACCACCAGCCGGCCGCCGTACCAGAACACCACCACCGCGGCGATGTAGCCCGCGCTGGAGGCGCCTCCCATGAAGGCGGCGGACTGGCGCGCGCGGTTGCGGGCGACCTCGTAGGAGGTCTTCACGGCGTTGCCGTAGCGCGCCACCTCCGACGCCTCCGCCGCGAAGGAGCGCACGGTCCGCATGCCGGACAGGCTCTCCTCGGCGACCTCGCTGGCCTTGGCGAGCGCGTCCTGCACGTTGCGCGACAGCCCGCGCACGCGCCGGCCGTAGACCATGCCGCCCACGGCCACCACGGGCACGATGGCGAGCATGAGGAAGGTGAGCGAGGGCGAGGTGTAGAAGAGCAGCACGATGCCGCCCAGGGCCTGCACGGCGTTGCGCAGCCCCTGGGAGATGTTCGCGCTCACGGTGTTCTGGAGCACCGTGGTGTCGGAGGCGAGCCGGCTGGTGAGCTCTCCGGTGCGGCGCGTGTCGAAGAAGGCCACCTCCTGGTCCATGAGGCGCCGGAAGAAGTCATGGCGCAGGCGCATGACCACGCGCTCGCCAGCGTTGGTGAAGAGGTAGAAGCGCAGGGCGGTGGCCACGCCCTGGACCAGGAAGACGGCCAGCATGACGAGCGCGGCCTTATCGATGAGGCCGCGGTTCTTCGCGTTGAGGGCCTCGTCGATGAGGATTCGGACGCCCTGGGGGTAGACCAGGCTGGCGCCGCTGCTGATGAACAGGAAGACGGTGGCGACGAGCAGGGTGCCCAGTTCAGGGCGGGCGAGCGCCAGCAGGCGGCGCGCGGTGACCCCGGAGGCGCGGTGGGGTGTCGAAGCGGTGACGGAGGGAGGCACCGCTGGAGCCTACCGGACTGTCGGGGGACGTGCAGCCCGGACGGCGTCCGCAGGGCAGGGATGCAGGCGGGAGGCCTGGGTGGTATTTCATGACACGTTCCACGCGAGGAGGGGCCAATGGAGAAGCGCGTCTTTGGCAACACCGGGGTGGCGGTGCCCGTCATCGGACAGGGCACCTGGCAGATGGAGGACGACGACGCGGAAGCGGCCGTCCGGGCCCTGCGCGCCGGGCTGGACCTGGGGCTCACGCACCTGGACACCGCGGAGCTCTACGGGCAGGGGCGGGTGGAGGAGGAGCTGGTCTCGAAGGCCATCGAGGGCCGGCGCGACGAGGTGTACCTCGTCTCCAAGGTGATGCCGTCCAACGCGACGCGCCGGGGCACGGTGGCCGCCTGCGAGCGCAGCCTGAAGCGCCTGCGCACGGACCACCTGGACTGCTACCTGCTGCACTGGCCCGGTTCGCACCCGCTGGAGGGCACGGTGGAGGCCTTCGAGGAGCTGATGGCGGCCGGGAAGATCCGCTCCTGGGGGGTGAGCAACTTCGGGGTGGAGGACCTGGAGGAGGTGCTGGCCCTGGCGGGCAAGGGGCGCATCGCGTGCAACCAGGTGCTGTACCACCTGGAGGAGCGCGCCATCGAGCACGCGGTCCTCCCGTGGTGCGAGGCGCAGGGCGTGGCGGTGGTGGCCTACAGCCCCTTCGGCAACGGGCAGTTCCCGTCCCCCACCAGCGCGGGCGGCAAGGTGCTGGCGTCCATCGCGAAGGCGCACGGGGCGACGCCCTTCCAGGTGGCGCTCCAGTTCCTGGTGCGCCGGCCGTCGGTGTTCGCCATCCCCAAGGCGAGCAACGCGGCGCACGTGCGCGACAACGCGAGCGCGGCCTCGCTGAAGCTCACGGCGGAGGAGCTCCAGCGCATCGACGCGGCCTTCCCGAAGGGCGACGAGCCGGACGACCTGCCCGTCATCTGAGCGCGGCGCGCTCGCGCATCACGGCCTCCACGCGGGCCACGTCCTCCGGCACGTCCACCGCCACGGTGCGCCAGTTCACGCTGGCGCAGCGGATGCGCAGGCCGTTCTCCAGGGCGCGTAGCTGCTCCAGCTTCTCCGTCTCCTCCAGCGGGGTGGGGTTGAACGCGGCGAGCTGGAGCAGTGTGTCGCGCCGGTAGCCATAGAGCCCCAGGTGGGCCCAGCGGCGCACGGGTGTGCCGGGGTCGCGGGCGTGCGGCACCGCGGCGCGGCTGAAGTAGAGCGCGTCACCGTTGAGGGCGAGCACGGCCTTCACCACGTGGGGGTTGTCCACCTCCTCCGGGTCCAGGGGGCGCACCAGCGTGCCCATGTTCACGGCTTCGTCCTGGAAGAGGTCCGCGAGCACCTTGAGGGCGCCCGGGTCCACGAGCGGCTCATCCCCCTGCACGTTCACCCACACCGCCACGTCCGGGCGGGCACGGGCGACCTCCGCGATGCGGTCCGTGCCGGTGGGGCAGGCGGGGCTGGTCATCACCGCCTTGCCGCCGAAGCCCTCCACGACGTCGCGGATCCGCGCGTCGTCGGTGGCCACCCACACCTCGTCGAAGGCGCGGGCTTCCTGACAGCGGCGCCAGACGTGTTCGATCATCGGACGCCCGGCGATGAGGGCGAGCGGCTTGCCGGGGAAGCGGGTGCTGGCATGGCGGGCGGGGATGACGGCCACGGTGCGGGAGGCGGGCATGGGGCGGCATCTATCAGATTCAGGACGTCTCGCCGCGCCTGGGGAGGGGCTGGCGGGCGCCCACCACTGGCCAGAACTGGCGCCATGCCTAGCTTCCGGGGCGACATGAAGAAGGTCATCCACATCGTTGGCGCGCGTCCCAATTTCATGAAGGTGGCACCCATTCACCGGGCCATCTCCGCGCGTACGTCCCTGCGGCAGCTCGTCATCCACACCGGCCAGCACTACGACGCGAAGATGAGTGACGTCTTCTTCGCGGACCTGGGGCTGCCTCCGCCTGAAATCCACCTGGGCATCGGCTCCGGCAGCCATGCCGAGCAGACGGCGAAGATGATGGTGGAGATGGAGAAGGTGTTCCTCCAGGAGAAGCCGGACCTGGTCTCCGTGGTGGGCGACGTGAACAGCACCATCGCCGCGGCGCTCGTCACGTCCAAGCTGGCGATTCCGCTGTCCCACGTGGAGGCGGGCCTGCGCAGCTTCGAGCGGCACCAGCCGGAGGAGATCAACCGCGTCGTCACCGACCGGCTCTCCGACCTGCTGCTCACGCCGTCGCGCGACGCGGACGCGAACCTCCTGAAGGAGGGCATCGACCCGAAGCACATCCACCTGGTGGGCAACGTGATGATCGACTCGCTCCTGTCGTCCAAGGAGAAGGCCGACCAGCTGCCCACGCTGAAGAACCTGGGCCTGGAGCCCAGGGGCTACGTGGTGGCGACGCTGCACCGCCCGTCCAACGTGGACAACCCAAAGCTGCTGGCGGGCCTCTTGGGCGTGCTGATGGACGTGGCGAAGCAGCTGCCCGTCGTGTTCCCGGTGCACCCGCGCACGCGCAAGATGATTTCGGAGCAGGGCCTGGGCCCGAAGCTGGAGCAGACGCCGGGGCTCAAGCTGGTGGACCCCATGGGCTACCTGGAGTTCCTGTCCGTCACGTCGCAGGCGAAGCTGGTGATGACGGACTCGGGCGGCCTGCAGGAGGAGACCACCGCGCTGAACGTGCCGTGCCTCACCATGCGCGAGCAGACCGAGCGCCCCATCACCGTGGAGGTCGGCTCCAACGAGGTGGTGGGCACCGACCCGGCGCGCATCCGCGAGGCCGCGAACCGCGTGCTGGCCGGAGACTTCAAGAAGGGCCGCGTGCCGGAGCTGTGGGACGGCCGCACGGGCGAGCGCATCGCGGACCTCTACGCGCGCTTCCTGGGCGTGGAGACGAAGCGCGCCTTCGGGTGAGCGGACACGGTTCGTGAAGCAAACAGGCCGCCGGGTGCTCGCGTCTTCGTCGCGCGGGCCCGGGCGGCCTTCGTGTTTCGAAGCGTGGTAGAGCGTCGGGCTCGCCATGCGTGAAGACTCCGAGAGCGCTCCGGCCGTGCCCGACGGCTACGTGGACATCCCGTTCGTCGTGGAGCCGAACTACGCGGGGTGGCGGCTGGACCGGTACCTCTGCGAGAAGATCCGCCGCATGGATCTGGAGCGCGTGCGCGGCATCATCCTGCGCGGCGTCCTGTGCGACGAGTACCGGCTCAAGCCCTCCACGCCCGTGTACCCGGGGCTCACCTTCCGCATCCGCCGCCCCGCGAGCCAGGAGCCCGTGACGCCCACGGAGCTGCCCGTCGTCTTCTCCGATGACTGGCTGCTGGTGTTGGACAAGCCCGCGGGGCTGCCCATCCACCCCACCGCGCGCTACCACAAGGGCACGCTGGTGACGCTGCTGCGCGAGCGCTTCGGTGAGCGCTTCGCGGAGCCCGCGCACCGGCTGGACCGCGAGACGAGCGGCCTGGTCGTCTGCGGCCGCACCACCGAGTCCTGCCGTGTGCTGGGCGGGCTGTTCCTGTCGCGCGACGTGCACAAGGAGTACCTGGCGCTGTGCGAGGGCCAGCCCGCCGAGGACACCTTCGTCGTGGACGCGCCCATCGCGGAGGGGACGGACCTGATCCGCATCGCCGTGAGAATCGACCCGGTGGTGGGCAAGCCCAGCCGCACGCGCTTCCAGGTGCTCCAGCGCTTCACGCATGGCGGCGAGCCGTTCGCGCTGCTGCGCTGCTTTCCGGAGACGGGGCGGCAGCATCAGATCCGCGTCCACCTGCGTGAGGCGGGCTTTCCTCTCGTGGGCGACAAGATGTACGGGCCGGATCCGGGGTACTTCGACCGGTTCAGCAAGCACTCGCTGGAGCCGGAGGCGTGGGCCCGGCTGCGATTGCCGCGCCATGCGCTTCATGCGGAGCGCATCTCGTTCCCGCATCCGGGCACCGGGGAGACCGTCACCTTCGCGTCGCCGCTTCCCGAGGACTTGAAGGACTTCATCGCCGGGAAGGCTCCGGCAGCGAGTGGCGGCAGCTAAGCCAGCTCCCGCAGGAACGACGCGACTCGCTCCGCCAGACGCTCGGGTTGGTCATACGGGAGGCCGTGGCCGGCGTCCTGGAGCTCTTCGATTCGCACGCGTGGGTTGAGGCTCCGCAGCTCCGTCGCCATCTCGAACGTGACGACGGGGGCGCGGTCTCCAATGACGAGGAGGATGGGGACGTCCATCGCGCTCACCACGTCGCGATAGTCGGGGTTGGGCGGCGTGAGGACGTCGAAGGGTTCCAGGTGGGTCTTCAGTCGCGCCTCGGCGAGGAGCTCGATGAGCTCGGGTGAGCGATGCGGCTGCCAGGCGATGGCCTGTGCGACGAGGTCGGATTTGCTCAGGCCGAGCGCCTGACGGTGTTGCTCGGCGACGTCGCTGGCGTGCACCTCGCGTTGGCGCTCGGGGCTCAAGAACGTCGGGTCGACCAGGACGAGGCCGCGGAGGTCCGTCCCTCGGCTCGCCACCACGGCGGCCGTCATTCCGCCCATCGAGTGGCCCACCAGCACCGGACGCGAGAGCTCCAGGCCCTGGATGAGGCCCACGACGTCGCTTGCGTGATCGTCGTACCGGTAGCCGTGGGGCGGCGTGCTCGAATCGCCGTGCCCCCGGGCGTCGGGCATGACGACGTCGAATTCACCTTCGAGCACGCGCGCCACGGGCGTCCAGCAGGCTCCGCTTCCCATCAATCCATGGAGCAGGACGACCGGAGGCTTGTCACCTCCGGTCCGGAGGTAGTGGAGGTTGATGCCGTTCGCTTCGCTGACTCCACTCATCCAGGTCGTCATGGGGCTCCGTGAACGTTGCATCAGCCTGCCTTGCGGAGGTTCTTCGCTCCGGGCACCACGCGCAACAGCTGCGCGGGCATCCGGTCCACGACCTGCTCCGTGAAGCGGGCGAAGATGCGGAAGAGCACCGGCAGCAGCACCAGCGTCAGCGCGCAGGCGGAGATGGTTCCGGACACGATGACGATGGCCAGGGGCTTCTGCATCTCCGAGCCGATGCCGTTGCTCAAACACGCCGGCACCAGGCCCAGGGCCGCCAGCGCGGCGGTCATCAGCACCGGGCGCAGGCGTTCGCGGCTGCCGTGGAGGATGGCGTCGTCCAGTGACTCTCCGGCTTCCCTCCGCTCCGCGATGGCGCTCATCACCAGCACGCCGTTGAGCGCCGCCTGGCCGATGAGCGCGATGAAGCCCACCGCCGCCGCCACGCTCAGCGGCATGCCCGCCCAGTACAGGCCGAACACGCCGCCCATCAGCGCGAAGGGCACGTTGAGCAGCGTCACCACCGCGCGGCCGAAGGAGTTGAATGCCTTGAAGAGCAGCAGCAGCGTGAGCACCAGCGCCACCGGCAGCACGGTGAGGAGCCGGTCCATCGCGCGCTCCTTGCTCTCGAACTCGCCGCCCCATTCGACGCTCATTCCGGTGGGAGGCGGGGCCTCCTTCTGGAGCAGCGCCTGCGCGTCCTTCACGAAGGAGCCCAGGTCCCGGCCTCGCACGTTCATGCGCACGCCGATGTAGCGCCGGCCGTTCTCGCGGTTGATGGAGGCGCGGCCGAAGCCCGTCTTCACCGTGGCCAGCTCGCTCAGCGGCACCAGCACGCCGCCCTCCACGGGCACCCGCAGGCGGGAGAGCTTCTCCACGTCGTCGCGGCTGGACATGGGCAGGCGCATCACCACGTCGAAGCGGCGCTCGCCCTCCCAGAATTCGCTGAGCGGACGGCCGCCCACGGCCGTCTGGAAGACGTGCTGGAAGTCTCCCAGCGACATGCCGTGGCGGGCCAGGGCCACGCGGTCCGGGGTCACCTGGATGCTGGGCACTTCACCGCTCTTCACGATGCCCAGGTCCGCGACGCCGTCCACCCGGGACAGCGTGCGCTTCACCTTCTGCGAATACTCCTGGAGCACCTGGAGGTCGTCGCCGAAGAGCTTCACCGCGAGCTGGCCCTGCTGGCCGCTGATGCTCTCGTTCACGTTGTCGCCGATGGGCTGGCTGAAGCTCACCTCCATGCCCGGCACCTCCGACACGGCGCGCTGGAGGACCTCCAGCACGTCGTCCAGCTTCGGCGTGCTCTTGGGCCACTCGGCGGGTGGCTTGAGCTTCACGAAGAACTCCAGGTTGTTGGTGAGCTTCGCGTCGGTGCCGTCCTCCGGGCGGCCCAGTTGGCTGAGCACCCCGTCCACCTGCGGCGCCTGGCGCAGCAGGCCTTCGATTCTCGGCACCAGCTTGCGGCCCTCCGACAGGGAGATGTTCGAGGGCATGGTGAAGGTCAGGTAGAGGCTGCCTTCGTTGAGCGCCGGGAGGAACTCGCTGCCCATGCGCGGGACGAGCACCCCCGCGAAGAGCAGGCCCGCCGTACACACCGCGACCACGGTGGCCGGGTGCTTGAGGCTCCAGGCCAGCACGGGGCCGTAGGCCTTGTCCGCGGCTCGCAGCACCGGGGACTCCTTGTGCTTCACCGGCTTGCGGTAGACGAACGACGCCAGCACCGGGATGAGCGTGACGGAGAAGACGAGCGCGCCCAGGAGCGCCGCCACCACCGTGTTCGCCATGGGCGCGAAGATGCGGCCCTCCACCCGCTGCAACATGAAGATGGGCAGGTACGCCGCGATGATGATGAGCAGCGAGAACACCGTGGGGCGCACCACCGCCTTCGTCGCGCGTTGGATGCGCTCAAGCGGGGTTTCGCCCTCGTACTGGTGGCCGGACATGCGCGCCAGGATGCTCTCGATGATGACCACGCCTCCGTCCACGATGACGCCGAAGTCCACCGCGCCCATGGACAGGAGGTTGGCCGACATGCCGCGCATCTTCAGGTAGATGAACGACGCCAGCAGCGAGAGGGGAATCAGGACGCCCACGACGATGGCGGCCCGCAGGTCCAACAGGAAGATGAAGAGGACCAGCGTGACGAGCAGCGCGCCCTCCAGCAGGTTGTGGCCCACCGTGCGCAACGTCGTGTTCACCAGGTCCGTGCGATCGTAGAACGGATCGATGTGCGCGTCTTCCGTCTGGAGGCGGCTGTTCACCGCGGCCACCGCTTCGCGCACGCGGGAGAGCACGACGGAGGGGTTCTCTCCGCGGCGCATCAGCACGATGCCCTGCACCACGTCACCGTCTCCGTCCCGGCTGACCACGCCCTGGCGGGGGGACCAGCCCTCGTTCACGTCCGCCACGTCCTTGAGGAACACTGGCGTGCCTTCGTGCGTGGCCACCCGCACGTCTCGGATGTCTTCGAGCGAGCGGAAGAGGCCCTCGCTGCGGATGACGAACTGTTCGGAGCCCCGCTCCAGCACGCCGCCGCTCGCGTTCTCCGAGCCGTCCTTCAGCGCGTCCTCCACGTCGTCCAGCGTGAGGCCGAACGCGGCGAGCCTCGCGGGGTCGGGCTGGATGTGGATCTCCTTGAGCAGGCCTCCGTAGCTGACGACGTCCGCGACGCCGTCCACCCGCAGGAGGCCCGGCCGCACCACCCAGTCCTGGAGGGTGCGCAGCTTCATGGGGTCGCCCTTCGCGCCCTTCAGCGTGTAGCGATAGATTTCACCGATGGGCGTGGCCAGCGGGCCCAGCGAGGGCGTGAGGCCCGCGGGCAGCTCCGCGTCTCTCAGGCGCTCCAGCACCTGGGCCCGGGCGAAGAGCACGTCGGTGTTGTCGTTGAAGCTCAGCGTCACGAAGGACAGGCCGAACATGGAGAGGTTGCGCAGGCGCGTCAGGCCCGGGATGCCGTTGAGGGCGCGCTCCAGCGGGAGGCCAATCTGGCGCTCCACCTCTTCGGACGGCTGGCCCGGGTAGAGGGTGATGACGTTGACCTGCGTGTCGGTGGGATCCGGGAAGGCTTCCACGGTGAGGTCGGTGAAGCAGAACCAGCCCCAGATGGCGGTGAGCAGCGTGAGGAACACCACCGCCGCGCGGTTCTTCAGGCTGAAGTCGACGAGCTTTTCGAACATGGGTGTCTCCGGTCAGTCCGCCAGTTCGATCTGGTTCTCCAGGAGCAGCGCGCCCCGGGCGACGAACCGGTCTCCGGAGGCGAGGCCTCCGCGCAGCTCCACCTCGCCGTCGCGGCGGCGGCCCGGCGTCACGGCGACGCGCTCCAGGCGGTTCGAGTCACGGGCGACGAAGACCACCGAGCGCGCTCCATCCGTCACCACCGCGCTGTCCGGGACGCGCACGCGCTTGACGCCTTCGGGCGCCGTGGGCGTCACCTCCACGAAGGCGTTGGGGCGGAAGCGGCGGTCGTTGTTGGGGACCCGCACGCGCACCTCCACGGTGTGGCGCAGCGGATCCACCACCTCGGAGACGCGGTCCACCTTGCCGGCGCGGACGATGCCGTCTCGCGTGGTGACGGTGACGTCCTGGCCGGGGGACATGTCCAGCGCGTCCGCTTCCTGGAGGTCCGCGACGACCATGACCTGATCCAGGTCGGAGAGGCGCACGAGCGGCCTGTCGCGGTCCGGCGTCACCTCCTGGCTGGCCACCAGGTCCAGGTCCACCACCGTGCCGGAGCGCGGGGCCGTCACCCAGAAGAGGTTCTCGCCTCGGGAGGACACGCGGAGGCTGCCTTGCTTCGCCCTGGCGGCCTCCAGGGAGAGCTCGGCCTGACGCAGCTCCGTTTGCGCGGCGAGGAGCTCCTTCTCCGGTGCGGCGCGCAGGGCGACCAGCTCCTTGAGGCGGTCCGCGTTGCGGCGCTTCTCCGCGAGCTCTGCTTCCGCGCCGCGCTGTTCACGCACGAGCTCCGCGAAGGCTCCAGAGCGCACGCTGAAGAGGTCGTCGCCCTGCTTCACCCGGTCGCCGGGACGCACGCGGACTTCTTCCACTCGGCCCGAGAGCGGGGCTCCCACGGACGCGGTGCGCGCCTCGTCGAACTGCACTCGCGCGGGGGAGGGGAGCGGGGTGAGGGCGCTGCCCTCGGTGGCCACGGCGAGCTGCACGTAGTGCCACTGCGGTGCGTCGTCTGGCAGGTGCACCGTTTCACCCTTCACGGTGGGCCCGCTGATGGCGGTCTCGCTCTCCGCGATGGAGGCGGTGGGAGACAGCACGTAGAGCAGCACGCCGGTGCCCAGCAGGCCCGCTCCGGCGAAGGCCACCCAGACCGGGGCGCGGCGTGAGGAGGTGTTGGTGGACGTCGGGGCGGCGGAGGTGTCGGGGGAGTTCATGGACTGGGGGCTTTCAGGAGAGGGGGAGGGTCAGGCGCGGGGGTTGATCAGCGTGTCCGGTGCGCGGGGACCGGCGGCGCTGACTCGGGCGATGGCGATGGTGAGCTGGTAGGCGGTCTGATCCAGGTCGGCCGCGTGCAGCACCAGCTCGCCGTAGGTCCGGCGCGCGAGGAGCAGGTCCTGCAACGCCGCGCCTCCGGCCTTCACCGCCGCATCCAGGCGCTGCACCACGCCTTCGGCCAGCGGCAGTGTCTGGGTGTGGAGCTTCTGACGGCGCTCCTGCACGGCTCGCAGTTGCTGGTTCAGCAGGTCCGTCTCTCGCGAGGCCTGGGCCGTGAGCAGCTCTCGCGCGGCCTTCGCGGCCCCGGCGCTCGCGCTGGCGGCGTGCGCGTCCGCCTGCCCGTGGTCGAAGAGTGGGAGCGGAATCGACAGGCCCACGAAGAGGGAGTTCTGCTGGTTGCCGGAGATCATGAACTGGTCCCGCGTGTAGCCGGCTCGCACCGTCGGATCCGGGATCCAGCGGCGCTTCGCCAGCGTCAGCGAGGACCGCGCGGAGTCCTCCTGCGCGCTCAGGGCCCGCAGGTCCGGCCTTGTTTCGATGGCGGTGGGAGCGGGCGCCTGGTCGAGCCTCTTCTGGAGGAAGGACATCGCCCGCTCCTGGCTTCCGAACGGCTCACACGGGATGCCCGCGAGCCGCGCGCAGGCGAGCAGCGCGTCCGTGAGCTTCACGCGCTCCTCCCCCAGCGTCGTCTCCAGCGCCTGCGCCTCCAGCGTGGAGCGGTCCACGTCCAGGCCCGCCGCGTCGCCGTGCTGCTGCCTGGCGCGTTGCAGGTCCGTGAGCTTCAGCGCGTCATCGGTGAGCTTCGTCAGCTCCGCGATGCGCACCTCCGTGGTGGCCACCTCCGCCGCCCGCTCCAGCACGTCGTACGTGCGGGCCCTCAGCGCGGCGTGCACGTCCAGCGTGGTTGCGGACAGCGCCGCCTTCGCCGCGTCCTGACGCGGGCCCCGCTTGCCCAGCTCCACCAGCTCCGACACGCCCACGACGTAGTTGGGCACGTCATCCAGGCGGCGCAGGCCCGGCGGGTTCGTGGCGCCAATGGGGATGGTGTTCATCGACACGTCCAGCTCCGGGTTGGGCAGCAGGTGCGTGCGCTGGTGATCCGCTCGCGACGCCGCGAGGCGCGCGCGGTCGTCCGCGAAGTCCGCGGCGTGCTCCCAGAGGAGCTCCGCCAGACCGTCGTCGTCCGGCAGGGTGGAGAGCAGCAGCGTGGCGGAGGAGGTGGGGTGCTGCTCGGCACCGGCGGTGAGACCGAGCAGGGTGCCCAGGGCGATGAGAGCGGGGAGGGAACGGCGCAAGCGGCAGGCTCCGGTGAGAATCCGGAGGAGCCCCATCGCAAGCCGTGTGCCCGGCCTGGCCCCAGCAAATCCGCGCGGATGCGGCGCCGCGCGACTTCAAAATCCTTTCAGCGCCCGCGACTTCAAAATCCTTTCATCGCCGGCACTGCAAATCGCTTCAGGTGTCGCCCAGGCGCTTGAGGAAGGTCGGATACGACAACCCGAGCGCCTTCGCCGCCTCCATGCGCCGGCCGCCCAGCCGCTCCAGGACCCAGCGCACGTAGGCCTGCTCCAGGTCCTCCATGGGCACGGGCTCCGTCACGCTGAAGGCCCCCGGCGCCACCGAGGCCGGGGCCTCCACCTTCACGGCGGCGCTCACGGAGGGCGTGCCGCCAAGCACCTCCAGCTCCAGCTCCGGCCCGGGCTCCAGCACCAGCGCCCGCTCCAGGATGTTGCGCAGCTCGCGCACGTTGCCCGGGAACGCATAGGCCCCGAGCCTCGCGCGGGCCTTCGCGCCCAGGCTGACGTCGCGCCGGCCCAGCTCGCGGCCCAGGTCCGCGAGCATCCCTTCCGCCAGGGGGAGGACGTCCTCGCGCCGCTTGCGCAGCGGGGGGATGTCGATGCGGAACACGCCCAGGCGGAACCAGAGGTCCTCGCGGAAGTTGCCGCCCGACATCTGCTTGGGCAGGTCCCGGTTGGTGGCGGCCACGATGCGCGCGGTGCTCGTCTGCTCCGTGGTGCCGCCCAGCCGGCGGAACCTCCCCGAGTCCAGGAACGTCAGCAGCTTCGCCTGGAGCGGCAGCGGCAGTTCGCCCACTTCGTCCAGGAAGAGCACGCCGCCATGGGCCACCTCCACCAGCCCGCGCCTCGCGGTGCGCGCGTCCGTGAAGGCGCCCTTCTCGTGGCCGAACAGCTCGCTCTCCACCGTCTGCTCGGGCAGCGCCGCGCAGTTGATGTGCACGAAGGGCGCGCCCCCGTCCTTCGACGCGAGCGCGTGCAGGTGCCGCGCGAGCTGCTCCTTGCCCACGCCCGTTTCACCCAGCAGCAGCACCGGGCTTCGCGGCGACGCGGCGATGCGCTCCAGCATCGCGAACACCCGCTGCATGGCGGCGGACGTGGGCGGCACCAGCCGGCGGCGGCCGGACAGCTCCGCCTCCGCCGTCTCCAGGCGGTCCCTCAGGCGGCTCGCGTCCACGGCCCGGCGCGCGCGCAGCACCAGGTCCGCCAGCTCCACGGGCTTGGCCAGGTAGTCCACCGCGCCCGCCCGCACCGCGTCCACCGCGCTGGCGATGTCTCCGTGCGCCGTCACCATCACCACCGCCACGCCGGGCGCGTGCGCCTTCAGCTCCGGCAGGAACGCGAGCCCGTCTCCATCCGGCAGGCGGCGGTCCAGCACCAACAGCACGGGTGTGGCCTTCGCCAGCGACGCGCGGGCTTCGTGCAGCGAATGCGCCACCGTGAGGCTGAAGCCCTCGCGCTGCAGCGCCACCGCCGCGATGGAGGAGAAGGCGCGGTCGTCGTCCACGAGGAGGGCGGGGAGGCTCATGACCGGGGCACTCGGGGAAGGTGGAGGAGGAAGCGGCTGCCGTCGGGGAGGCGCTCGAAGGTGAGCTCTCCGCCCTGATGCTCCAGCGCCTGGCGCGTCATGGCCAGCCCCAGGCCGATGCCCTTGGGCTTGGAGGTGTGGAAGGGCTCGAAGAGGTGGCCTTCCACCTCCGGCGGCGGCCCACCCCCGTTGTCCTCCACCGTCACCACCGCGGCGTCCGCGTCCAGGCGGGCCCGCACGCGCACCTGGGGCTCGGCCACCTTGCCCAGGTCCTTGGCCGCCACCGTGGCCTCCATCGCGTTGCGCACCAGGTTGTCCAGCGCGGTGGTGAGGAGCAGCGGGTCGCAGGACAGGGGCGCCGCGTCCGGGGGCACGTCCACGTCCACGCGCACCTCGGCCGCCTCCGGCAATGAGCGCAGGCCCTCCACCACGTCGCGCACGAGCCTGGACAGGTCCACGTCCACGCGGCGCACGACGGGTGGCTTGCCGAAGTGGAGCAGCGACGTGGCCAGGTGCGCCAGCCGGTCGATCTGCCCGTGCAGCGTGCGCACCACGAGCCCGCCTTCGCCTTCGGGAGAGACGAGGCCGGTGGCGGCCTTGAGGCCGTTGAGGGAGTTCTTCACCTCGTGCGCGATGAGGCTGGCGGCGCTGCCCAGCGCGGCCATCTTCTCCTGCCGGGCCGAGCGCGCTTCGACCTCGCGGAACAGGCCGTAGACGCGGCGCCAGTGGACGGTGAAGAGCACCAGCGTGCCCACCTGGAGCAGCGCCAGCACCAGCAACTGCACGAGGAAGCGGTCGCGCAGCCCGGACAGGAGCGCGGTCTCGTCCGCGGCGAGCACCAGGTGCAGCCCCGTGCCGGGCACGGGCGTGGCGGTGAGGAAGGTCTCCGGCATCGCGTCCAGCGACGGAGGGCGGACGCCCTCGCGGATGAAGTCGCGCAGCTCCCCGGACGCGCGCGACACGTTGGCCCACGAGGGCGGCGCGCTCGGCAGGAAGAGGTCTCCGGAGGCGTTGAGGACGAGCAGCTCCAGGTCGTCGCTCAGGGGCCGGCCGCCCGGCAGCGCCGTGCCCGTGTCCAGCAGGCCCGCGAGCACCGCCGTGGTCTGTCCCTCGCGCACCACCGGCACCGCGACGACGAAGAGGGACGCGCCCGGGGCGATGGCGTCCACCACGGACGTCTGGCGCGCGAGCACCTGCTGGAACCAGGGGCGCGTGACGAAGCCGCCGCCGGCTTGTGCCTCATCGAGCGGCGGGTCGCTCCAGCGCAGCTTGCCCTGCGCGTCCAGCACCATCACGCCCGCGTGGAAGAGGCCCGCGCGCGGCGTGGTGAGGTCCTGGAGGTCCTCGGTGGGCAGCTCGCGCTTCACGTCCGGGCCCACGCCCTCGGACACGCGCAAGAGCTCCGTCTGGAGCAGCTTCAGGTGCAGGCCCAGCGCCTCCGCGTAGACGCGGGCCTCGCGCGTCATGCGGGACTGGAACTCCGCGCGGGCTCCGGCGACGTCACTGCGGTAGGAGAGCAGCGGCCCCGCGACGGCGACCGCGCCCAACAACACCAGGCCCGCGACGACGGAGCGGACGAACTGCCGCTCCGCCTGGGCGAGCCCGGGCCGGCCGGAAGGCGCGGCTGGCGTCTCAGGCGCTGAGCTTGGTGGCACCCGCGCTCTGGGACAGCTTGTCGGTGAGGTACTGCCCGGAGAAGCACGCGGTGCAGTAGGTGCTCCGCTTCGGGTCCTCCACCGCGGTGCCCAGGCCCTCCAGCGACAGGTAGCCCAGGGAGTCCGCCGTCACGTACTTCGCGATCTCCTCCGTGGTGTGGCTGGCCGCGATGAGCTCCGTGCGGCTGGGCGTGTCGATGCCGTAGTAGCAGGGCCACTGCGTGGGCGGCGACGAGATGCGCAGGTGCACCTCCACGGCGCCCGCGGCCTTGAGCATCTTCACGATCTTCCGGCTGGTGGTGCCGCGCACGATGGAGTCGTCCACCACCACCACGCGCTTGCCCTTGAGCACCTGGCGCACGGCGGACAGCTTCAGCTTCACGCCGAAGTGACGGATGGACTGCTGCGGCTCGATGAAGGTGCGGCCCACGTAGTGGCTGCGGATGAGGCCCACGTCGTAGGGGATGCCGCTCGCCTGCGAGAAGCCGATGGCCGCGGGCACGCCCGAGTCCGGCACCGCGATGACCAGGTCCGCTTCCGCGGGCTGCTCGCGCGCCAGCTGCACGCCCAGGCGCTTGCGCACCTCGTACACGCTGCTGCCGAAGAGCACCGAGTCCGGCTTGGCGAAGTAGACGTGCTCGAAGATGCAGCGGCCCAGCCGCGCCGCGGGCTTGAAGGGCATGCTGGTGCGCAGCACGCCGTTCTCGATGACGACCAGCTCGCCGGGCTCCAGCTCGCGGACGATCTCCGCTTCGATGAGGTCCAGCGCCGTCGTCTCGCTGGCGAGCACGTACGCGCCTTCCTTCATCTTGCCCAGCACCAGCGGCCGGAAGCCGTTGGGGTCGCGCACCGCGATGAGCTTGTCCTCGGTGAGCAGCAGGATGCTGTAAGCGCCCTCCACCCGGCGCAGCGCCTCCACGAGGCGGGCCTCGAAGGTGGGCTGCTTGGAGCGGGCGAGGAGGTGCATCACCACCTCCGTGTCCGCGTCCGACTGGAACAGCGCGCCCTCCGACTCCAGCTCCGCCTTGAGCTCCGTCGCGTTCACGAGGTTGCCGTTGTGCGCGATGGAGAACTGGCCGCCCGCGTAGTTCACGAACAGGGGCTGGGCGTTCTTGATGCCGCTGCCACCCGCCGTGCTGTAGCGCACGTGGCCGATGGCCGCCTTGCCCGGGAGTCCTTCAATCACCGGGGCGGTGAAGATGTCGGCCACCAGGCCCATCTGCCGGTGCGCGCGCAGGGTGTGCCCGTCGGACGCGACGATTCCGGCGGACTCCTGTCCGCGGTGCTGCAGGGCGTGCAACCCCAGGTACGTCAGGTTGGACGCCTCTCCGTGACCCACGATTCCGAAGATGCCGCACATGGCGCGCTGCCTTACCCCTTTCGACCGCGAAGCGGAACAGGAACGCACGCCTTGAAGGTGGGTATTCCACCATCAGCCGACGTCGGCCCTTGTAGGCCAGGCAAGGTGCCGTTGCCCGAAAGGTAGGAGCCGCCTGGAAGCGCCGAGGGGGTACGCTGCCCCCGGCATGTCCTCTTCCCGGCGCTCCTTCCTCCGCCCCTTGCTGCCCTTCGCCTTGCTAACGGCCGGGGCCGCCTACGCGCTTGCCTCCTGGAACTGGTGTGGGAGGTGGGAGGAGCGCACGCCCGAGGTGCTGTCTCAGGTGCGTGGCGAAGGCCCCCTGCGAGCGGGCGCGGCGAAGGTGGCCCTCTCCCCACCCTATCCGGTGGTGGTGGCGGGCTACGTCCCACCCCGGCCCGAGGCGAGCCAGGCCGAGCTCCCCCTCCATGCGAGGGCCCTGGTGCTGGAGGCCGGCGGCGCGCGCGTGGGCGTGGTGTCGCTGGAGCTGCTGCTGGTGACGCCGGAAATCACGGCGCGGGTGCGCGAGCGCGCCGCGAAGGCCGGGGTGAAGGACGTGCTGGTGGTGGCCACGCACACGCACTCCTCGTTTGGCGGCTACGACGCGAGGTGGGCGGCCCAGCTCTCCGGCACGGGGCGCTACCGGGAGGCGTCCGTGAACGCGGTGGTGGAGGGCGCGAGCGAGGCGCTGGAGAAGGCCGCGGCCTCCATGAAGGACGTGACACTGGAGGTGGGCGGCGCCGCGGACGCGGGGCTCGTCTATTCCCGCTCCGGTGGAGAGGTCCCGGACGGACAGCTCACGCGGGCGGTGTTGCGAGGGGCGGAGGGAAACGTGGCGGAGGTGCTGGTGTTCGCCGGGCACGCCACGCTCATTCCCCGGCAGCGGGCGCTGGTGGACCCGGACTACCCGGGCCGGCTGAGCGCGCTGCGCGAGGAGGCGGGCAGCGGCGTCACGCTGTTCGTGCAGGGCAGCGAAGGCAACGCGTCCGTGGCCTTCACCGAGGGCCAGGGCCCCGAGCGCGCCCTGGGCTTCGCGCGCAAGCTGTCCGCGCTGGCGGATGGCGCGACCCCGGCGTCCGTGACGGGGCCGGTGCGGCTGGCGTTCGCGCGCGTCCAGACGGCGCTACCCCGGCCGGACTCGTCGCGGCTGGTGCCCGCCTTCACGCGCGCGGCGGGGGACAACTTCCTGTGCGGTTCGTCGCCTCGGGAGGCGGAGGTGGACGCGCTGGCGCTCGGGCCCCTGGAGCTCCTGTCCATCCCGGGCGAGCCCACCGTGGACGCGGGGCGGGCGCTGGCGGGCCTCACCGGGGCCACGCACGTGCTGGGGCTCGCCAACGGCTATGTGGGCTACCTGGACACGCCGGAGAAGGTGAAGGCGGGGCAGGGGGAGTCCCGGCGTCAGTACTTCGGTCCCGTCCTCCTGGAGCGCCTGGGGACGGCCGCGCGCGTGGCCTCCGACTCCGCGGGCTTCTCTCCGGGCAGCTAGACACGGCGAAGGCCCGTCCGCCTGCCTGCCCCACGGGTCTCCTGCCATCCGGTCGCACCGGGGCCGCCCCGTCGCTGAAGGAGGGCCCGCTGCCTACCTTGGTCCTCGGATCGTCTTCGCGAAACAAAGGGGCACGGGATGAGGTGGGAAGGCGGACGTCGCAGCTCGAACATCGAGGATCGGCGGGGCGGTGGCTTCGGACGCCCGCTCGCGGTGGGCGGTGGCGCCGCGTCGCTGGTGGTCGCCCTGCTGGTGATGCTGTTGGGTGGTGACCCGTCCGACGTGCAGATCGGCACGCGCACCTCGCCGTATTCGCAGCCGGGCACGGGCGGCTCCGGGAACGTGGATCCCCGGCAGGAGGAGCTGAAGGACTTCGCCTCCGTCGTGCTCGCGGACACCGAGGACACCTGGCCCGGCCTGCTGGAGCCCCAGGGCGTGCGCTACGTGCAGCCGCGCCTGGTGCTCTTCACGGACGCGGTGCAGTCCGCGTGCGGCGCGCAGGAGAGCGCGGTGGGGCCCTTCTATTGTCCGGGCGACCAGAAGGTGTACCTGGACCTGAGCTTCTTCGACGAGCTGGAGAGCCGCTTCGGCGCGCCGGGTGACTTCGGCCGCGCGTACGTCATCGCGCATGAGGTGGGCCACCACGTGCAGAACCTGCTGGGCGTCTCCCGCAAGGTGCAGTCGCTGCGCAACCGCACGAGCGAGGAGCAGGCCAACCAGCTCTCCGTGCTGACGGAGCTCCAGGCGGACTGCTTCGCCGGCATCTGGGCCCACCACGCGCAGAAGGAGCGCAACATCCTGGAGCAGGGCGACGTGGAGGAGGGCCTGGGCGCCGCCAGCGCCGTGGGCGACGACACCCTCCAGAAGCGGGCCCGGGGCTACGTCGTCCCGGAGTCCTTCACCCATGGCTCCGCCGCGCAGCGCATGACCTGGTTCAAGCGCGGCCTGGAGCAGGGGACGCTGGAGGCGTGCGACACCTTCAACGCCCGGCGGTAGCCCCCGCGTTCAGCGGTGGGGCAGCGGCCGCTGCTGGGTCCCCACGAGCGGCTGCTGGAGCTGGTACGTCCCATTCAGCGGCTGCCGCAACTGGTAGCTGCCGTTGAGCGGCTGCTGGAGCTGGTAGGCGCCGATGAGCGGTTGCTGGAGCTGATAGCTGCCGATGAGCGGCTGCTCGAGCTGATACGCACCGGCCATCGGCTGTTCGAGCTGATACGAGCCGGCGGGCGGCTGCTGGAGCTGATACGCCCCGGCGGGCGGCTGATAATAGTAATTGTCCCAGAAGGTGTTGGCGCCGGGGTCGCTTGTCAGTGATTGCCGGTCATCCGGGTTCTGCGAGTCATTGACCTCCGGGCCGGTCAGCGCTTCGTCCTGCTGCGCCAGGACCGGGCCTGACGCGAGCGCCACCACCAGGGTCACCAGGGGGCCAGTGCGCATGGGCGTCCTCGTTCTTTCCGTCGCGGGAGAGGGGAACCGCGCCGCGACCTCCTTCTCAAGATGACCGCGTGAGTCGGCCCTGGGGAGCACGGCGCCCGCGCCCCCCCGCCTGTCCGGGGGCCTGTCATGGGGCCGTGCGTCATTCGCATTCCGAACACATTGCGGACGATAGGCTTACCGCGTGCACGTGCTTTTTTGAGCAGGGCTGAAGGGGCGCTGCGTCAAAACACAAACGTGAAACTTGTGCTTGTCGTCAGTGTGTCTTTGCTCCGAGCATGCCGCCTTCCCGCTGCTTCGCGGGCCGCGGGCGCTTCCCCGTGGCCCATGCGGAGCGGCCTCGCGGAGGAACGACATGCCCCGTTTGCAGTGGACCCGCGCTACGCGCGCGACCGTTCTGGCCCTGGTGGGGGCCCTCTCGCTGACCGCCTGCTCGGATGACGATGACAACACGCCGGACTCGGGCGTGAAAGTGGACGCGGGTACGAACACGGACGCGGGCACGAACACGGACGCGGGCAGTGACGCGGGGAGCGTGGACACGGGCATCCCCTGGGACGGCGGCAGCGCGGGCGACTTCTCCTGCGAGGGCAAGACCCAGGCGACGCTGAACTTCGCGCCGGGCCAGGAGGAGGAGCTCCAGGACCAGGTGAACACGATGGCCGAGTGCACCACCATCAACCTGGCGGCGGGCACGTACACCTTCGACAACGCCATCACCATCCGCCAGAACGGCATCACGCTGGTGGGCGCGGGCAAGGGCACCAAGGGCGAGGGCACGGGCGGTGCGCAGAGTACGGTGCTGGTGTTCACCAACGCCGCGGCGAACTCCAACGGCCTGGACGTGGTGGGCAACCGCTTCACGGTGAGCGACCTGGCGGTGTGGAACGCGAAGAAGGACGCCATCCGCGTGGAGTCCTCCACCGACGTCGTCATGCGCCGCGTGCGCACGGAGTGGGCGGAGGCCGACAAGGAGAGCAACGGCAAGTACGGCCTGTACCCGGTGAAGTCCAAGTACGTCCTCATCGAGGACTGCGAGGCGTACAACGCCGCGGACGCGGGCATCTACGTGGGCCAGACGGAGTACGCCGTCGTGCGCAACAGCGTGGCGAAGCAGAACGTGGCGGGCATCGAGATTGAGAACACGAAGTACGCCTACGTGCTGGGCAACACGGCCCAGGACAACACCACGGGCCTGGTGGTGTTCGACCTGCCGGGCAACCCCATCATGGGCACCGACATCCGGGTGAAGAACAACATCATCACCGGCAACAACCGGAACAACTTCGCCTCCGTCGCGAACAGCAGCAGCACGGTGTCGCAGGTGCCGGCGGGCACGGGCACGTTCATGCTGGCGTCGCGCCGCGTGGAGCTGACGGGGAACACCTGGGGCAACAACAACACGGTGGACGTGGCGGTGCTGAGCGGCCTCACCATCGAGCCCAACGACAAGCTGTGGGAGGCGGGCGGCTTCAACTTCGCCAGCTCCGACATCTACATCCACGACAACACCTTCCAGGGTGGCAGCGGCGACGACGTGGACAACGGCAACCTGAGCCCGCAGCTGCGGCCCCTGGGCGCGGCCCTGGCGGCGCTCTACACCTATGGTGAGCAGCAGGGCGCGAAGGGCGTGGAGCACCTGGTGTGGGACGGCGTGGACCCCTACGGCCACGCCCGCACGGAGCTGAACCCCATCAACATCTGCTTCGCCAACAACATGCTGCCCTCGGGCACGGGCAACGCCATCGCGGACCTGGACCTGGTGGCGGCGGGCGCCCTCGCGGCCCAGGGCAACTTCGCGGGCGGGTGGGCCCTCACGCGGCACTACCCGGCCAACAAGGCGGAGTTCAACTGCCCGGGCTTCACCCCCGCGCTGACGATTGGCGACTTCATCCAGTAACCGCGGTCAGGGAGCGTGACACCCATGTGGACGCCGTTCGTGAGCCCCCGTCTCTCCGTGGTGCTGCTGGCGCTGTCGCTGGCGGCCTGCGGTTCCTCCGACCCGGAAAACCCCGGGCCCACACCCGACTCGGGGACCTCCGTGCCGGATGCTGGAACGGGGGACGCGGGGGTTCCGGACGCGGGTGAGCCGGACGCGGGCCTGGATGCCGGAACGGGGGACGCGGGCGTTCCGGACGCGGGCCCCGAGGACGCGGGGGCTCCGCTGGCCATCCCCAACGCGCTGTCGGGCTTCGGGCTGTTCACCGGAAGCCCGGCGGACGGGGGGCTGGTGCCGGTGGAGGGCAACGTGCCCTACACCCTGTCCACGCCGCTGTTCTCCGACTACGCGGTCAAGTCACGCACCCTCTACATCCCCCCCGGCAAGACGGCGCACTACGCCCCCGTGGACGCGCTGGACCTGCCGGTGGGGACGCTCATCACCAAGACGTTCGCCTTCCCGGCGGACCTGCGGCAGCCGGACCAGGACGTGCGGGTCATCGAGACGCGCGTCCTGGTGCACCAGCCCTCCGGCTGGGAGGCGTGGCCGTACGTCTGGAACGCGGAGCAGACGGAGGCCACGCTGGCCACCGGCGGCCGCGCGCGCGACGTGACGTTCATCGACTCGGAGGGGGAGACCCGGTCGTTCCGGTACTCGGTCCCCTCCAAGAATCAGTGCCAGCAGTGCCACCACCTGGTGGACGGCACGGGGGCGCAGGTGATGCACCCCATTGGCGTGAAGGCGCGCTACCTGCACCGCACGAACACCTACGGCGGCGTGGAGCGCGACCAGTTGGAGTACCTGGCGTCGCTGGGCAAGCTGGACGGGCTGCCCGCGCAGGCGGAGCTGCCGAAGGCGCCGGACGCGTTCGACCCGCAGTCAGCGAGCCTGGACACGCGGGCGCGCACCTACCTGGACATCAACTGCGCGCATTGCCACAACCCGAAGGGCACGGCGGGCATCACCAGCCAGCTGTTCCTCAACTTCGACAACACCAGCCTGTTCAGCCTGGGCGAGTGCAAGCGCCCCGGCTCCGCGGGCGCGGGCGTGGGCGGCGAGTTCGACATCGTCCCCGGCAAGCACGACGAGTCCATCCTCTGGTACCGGCTGCACACGGAGGAGTCCGGCAAGATGATGCCGCAGATTGGCCGCACGATTCACCACGCGGAGGGCGCGCAGCTCATCGCGGATTGGATCGACCAGATGCCCGCCAAGACCTGCAAGTAGCGCTCAGGCGGCCGGCGACGGGGGCTGGGGCTCTTCCTCCAGCCCCACGTTGCTGGACCCTCGGTTGTAGACGGCCAGGTCCAGCAGGCCCTCTTCACGGGCCACCAGGACGGGCACCAGCATCTGGCCGGTGACGTTGGTGAGGGTGCGCATCATGTCCAGCACCCGGTCGATGGCCAGCAGGTAGCCCAGCCCCTCCAGGGGCAGCCCCGCGGCGCTGAGGACGACGGTGGTCATCACCACCGCCGTACCGGGCACGCCCGCGGTGCCGAAGCTGCCCAGCACGGACGCCAGCAGGATGATGAAGAGCTGGGGCGCGGACAGCGTCAGGCCGAAGTACTGGGCAATGAAGAGCGACGTCATCGCCGGGTAGATGGCGCCGCAGCCGTCCATCTTGATGCTGGCGCCCAGGGGCACCGCGAACGCGGCGTAGTCCCGGTCGACGCCCAGGTTGTGGGTGACGCTGCGCAAGGCCACCGGCATGGACGCGAAGCTGGAGGAGCTGACGAACGCCACCTGCATGCCCGGCGCGGCGCCCCGGAAGAAGCGCAGCGGGTTGAGCCCGTGCGCCGCGAGCAGCCCGCCGTACACGAAGACGATGTGCACCGCGCACGCGAGGTACAGCGTGAGGACGAAGGTGCCCAGGGGCAGGAGCCGCTCGAAGCCGTAGGTGCCCACCAGCGCGGCGATGAGGCCGAAGGTGCCCAGCGGCGTCAGCTCCAGCACGAAGCGGGTGACCTGGATCATGGCCTCGCTGGCCTCGCCCACGAGCGTGCGCAGCCGCGCGGTGCGCTCCCCCAGCTTCACCAGCGCGAAGCCCAGCAGGCCCGCGAAGAAGATGACCTGGAGCATCTTGCCCTCCGCCAGCGCGGCGAAGGGGTTGGTGGGGACGACGTCCAGCAGCACCTGCACGGGGCCGGGCACCTGCCGGGGCTTGAAGTCGCTGGCCGCCTGGAGCGTGCCCACGCCCACGCCCGGCTTCGTGAGGGCGGCGGTGCCCAGGCCCACGCCCACGGCCAGCGCGGCGGTGACGGCGAACCAGAGGAAGGTGCGGCCGCCCAGCGCCGCCACGCTCTTCTGGCCGCGCAGCGCGGACACCGCGTGGATGACGGCGAAGAACACCAGCGGGATGGCGATCATCCGGATCAGCTGGACGTAGAGCGTGCCCAGCGGCTGGAGCCACACGCCGGCCTTGTCACCCAGCGCCCACCCCGCGAGCGCGCCCAGCACGAAGGCGCCCAGCACGCGCTGCCAGAAGGGGATGCGGAACCAGCGGGCCCAGAGCTTCATCGCGAGACACCTCTCACTGCGTGGACCCGCGGACCCTAACCCCCTCGGGGGTCCGGCGCCGCGTTCCGCTCCGAGGGACGCCCCACATCATTGCGACCCGCCCCCCGGCCCCCTAGGCTCCTGCCTGCTTTCCCCCCAATCCCGTGCCAGGAGTGCTCCCTTGAAATTCACGAGCAAGGACGTGTCGAAGCTGCTGGAGGACGTGAGCGGGTCCGAGGACCTCATCGGCCACGCCTGCGCCACGTCGTACCTCAACGGCCAGCACTACACCTGGAGCGGTACCCAGTGGGTGGGCACCTACTTCCCGGTGCTCAAGTATCCGGTGGGCGAGGACTCCAGCAGTTCCTGCTAGCCGGTGTCGCAAGGCCCTGCCCCCATGAAGGTCGCCATCGTGGACAGCGGAGTGTCGGTGGGCTTCCTTCGCGGGGCGGGGCTGTCGCTCGCCGGGGCCGCGAGCTTCACGGTGGACCGGGAGGCGCGGCGCCTGGAGTCCCGCGTCCACTCGCGTGAGGAGCTGGCGGCCTGGCGCGGCGGCGGCGCCGTGCTGGAGGACCTGGAGGATGCGCACGGCCACGGCACCGCGGTGCTGAGCATCCTGCTGGAGCAGGGCCGCCGTCCCGGTGCCGACGTGGAGTGGTACGTCGCGCGCGTGCTGGATGGCCGGATGCGCGGCGATTCGCTGGGCCTGCTGGAAGCGCTGGAGTGGCTGACGCGGGACGTGCGGCCGGACCTCATCAACCTGAGCCTGGGCACCGTGGGCCGCGCCTTCGAGGCGCCCCTCACCGCGCTGCTGGACCGCGCGGTGGAGCAGGGCAGCCTGGTGCTCTGCTCCGCGGGCCCCGTGTCGGGCCTGCCGTCCGGGCTGCCGTCGGTGGTGACGGTGGCGGACACGGCCATGGCCCACGCGCTGCGCAAGGGCGACATCGTGGACCACGTCGAGGCCTCGACCACGGTGCGGCTGTATGCGGACGGCGCCTGGGGCGAGCGCCCCATCACGAGCAGCTATGCCTGCGCGCTCGCCGCGGCGCGGGTGCTGCGCGAGGGCTGTCCCGCCGGATGGCGGCGCGTCACCGCGTCACAGCGGACGCGGTGACGGCGCTTTCCGGGTGAAGCCTCAGGCCGGGACGCGGTCGTTGTCCTTGCGGTCCCAGTGCCGGTGCTTCGCGAGCGCCTTCGCGAACGCGGTGGCCAGCGCCGCTCCGGCCCCGGCCTTGGAGCCCGCGACGACGCCGGGCGCGGCCGGGTCGATTTCACAGGCCTTGAGCAGGTCCTCGGCGTCCTTGGACGCGCCCACCGTCTTGCAGTGCAGGTAGGCCTCCTGGACGAAGTGGCGCGACTCGCCGTCCTTCTTCAGCGTGGCCACGCTCGCGGCGCCGCCGGGGATGAAGACGCCGTCGTACTCCACGGAGGCCGTGGTCATGGCGCTCTTGTCCACCGGCACGTCCTTGCCGTTGGAGGCCTTCACCGTGCCCAGGCGCTTGGCGATGACCTTCAGCTGCGCGCCGCCGGCCTCCAATTCCTTGCGCAGGGCCATCAGCTCGTCCGCGTCCACGCCGTCCGCGACGAGCACGCCAATCTTCCGCGTCTTGATGGACGGCGGCATGGCCATCTTCATGGCCTCCATGCTCAGGGCCTTGGACGCGGGAGGGCCCTTGGGCGTGACGGGCGTGGCCTTGGGCGCGGGCAGGCCCAGCCCTTCCGCCACGGCGGACACCAGCAGGGCGTCGATCTTCGCGAAGTGCTCCAGCACGCGCTCCTGGATGGCCTTCGTCTCCACCTTGCCCAGCTCGAAGCGGCACGCGTCGATGAGGTGCTGCTGCTCCGGCTCCGACAGGCTGCGGAAGAAGAGGGCGGCCTGGCTGTAGTGGTCGTTGAAGGAGGCCGCGCGCTCACGCACCTTCTTGCCGCTCACCTGCTCCGGGTGGTGCACGTAGCCACCCTGCTGCTGGGACGCGAGGAACGGGCAGCCGCCGCCCAGTGAGTTGGGGAAGTAGTTGGCGCGGCCCACGTTGCTCGTGTGCCGGCCGAAGCCGTCCTGTTGGTGGTTGTGCACCGGCGCCACCGGGCGGTTGATGGGGATCTCCGCGAAGTTCGGCCCGCCCAGGCGCGTCAGCTGCGTGTCCAGGTACGAGAAGAGCCGCGCCTGCATCAGCGGATCATCCGTGAAGTCGATGCCCGGCACGATGTTGGCTACGCAGAAGGCGACCTGCTCCGTCTCCGCGAAGTAGTTGGTCGGGTTGCGGTTGAGCGTGAGCTTGCCCACCGGCTGCACCGGGACCACCTCCTCCGGGATGAGCTTCGTCGCGTCCAGCAGGTCCACGCCCAGCGCCTGCGCGTCCTTCTCCTCCAGGATTTGGACGCCCAGCTCGTACTCGGGGAAGTCGCCCTGCTCGATGGCCTCGAAGAGGTCGCGGCGGTGGAAGTCCGGGTCCTTGCCGCCGAGCTTCTGCGCCTCATCCCAGACGAGCGAGTGCGTGCCCAGGAGCGGCTTCCAGTGGAACTTCACGAAGCGCGCGGTGTTCTTCTCATCCACGAAGCGGAAGGTGTGGACGCCGAAGCCCTGCATCATCCGGAAGCTGCGCGGGATGGCGCGGTCGGACATGATCCACATGATCATGTGCATCGTCTCCGGGACGAGCGACACGAAGTCCCAGAACGAGTCATGCGCCGTCTGCGCCTGGGGAATCTCGTGGTGGGGCTCCGGCTTGGCGGCGTGGATGATGTCGGGGAACTTGATGCCGTCCTGGATGAAGAAGACGGGGATGTTGTTGCCCACCAGGTCCCAGTTGCCTTCTTCCGTGTAGAACTTCACCGCGAAGCCGCGCACGTCGCGCGCGGTGTCCGCGGAGCCGCGCGAGCCCGCGACGGTGGAGAAGCGCACGAACACGGGCGTCTTCTTGGACGGGTCCTGGAGGAACTTCGCCTTGGTGTACTTCGCCTGCGATTCGTAGACCTGGAAGTAGCCGTGGGCGCCCGCGCCGCGCGCGTGGACGACGCGCTCGGGGATGCGCTCATGGTCGAAGCGGGTCATCTTCTCGCGGAAGTGGAAGTCCTCCAGGAGCGTGGGGCCACGGGCGCCAATCTTGAGCGAGTCGTCGGTGTGCTCGACGCGGATGCCCTGGTCCGTCGTGAGGAAGTTGCCCGTGGGCTCCGAGCGGTCCCGCGCGAGCTGCTGATCCTTGCTCTTCTCATCCACGCGCACCGCGTCCGGCTGTTTCTGTGAGGTCACCGCACTGCCTCCTTCAAGGGGCGTGCAGGGTGCCGGACGCGGTGGACGCCGCACGTCTTGTGTCCCGCGTCTGGGAGGTGCAGGACGCAAGACGGCGGCTGTGTCCGATGTCGTTCGTTCGGGACGTTGGCCAGCGAGCGTCAGGCGTCCTTCGCCAGGCGCACCAGCATCTTGCCGGTGTTGTCCCCGCGCAGCAGGCCGATGAAGGCGTCGGGGGCCTTGTCCAGGCCGTCCACGATGGTGGAGACGTCCTTCACCTGGCCCTCGCGCAGCCACTGGCCCATGTCGCGCAGGAAGGCGGGCCGGCGGTCCGCGTGGTCGGAGACGATGTAGCCCTGGAGCGTGAGGCGCTTGCCCACGGCGAGCATCAGGTTGCGGGGGCCGGGCGTGGGGGCGGTGGCGTTGTACATGGAGATGGCGCCGCACAGGACGATGTGGCCGTGGTTCTTCATCAGGCCGAGGGCGGCCTCCAGGTGGTCGCCGCCCACGTTGTCGAAGTAGACGTCGATGCCGTCCGGGCAGGCCCGGGCCAGGGACTCGGCGATGGGGGCGGTCTTGTAGTTGATGGCGGCGTCGAGCTTCAGGTCGTCGCGGAGGTGCTTCACCTTCGCGTCGGAGCCGGCGCTGCCCACCACGCGGCAGCCCTGGATGCGGGCAAGCTGGCCCACGACGCCGCCCACGGCGCCCGCGGCGGCGGACACGAAGACGGTGTCGCCGGCCTTCGGCTTGCCGATGTCGAGCAGGCCCACGTACGCGGTCATGCCCGGCATGCCGAGCACCCCGAGGTACGCGGAGAGCGGGCCCACGGACGGGTCGGCCTTCTGGTAGTGCTTCGCGGGCGCGACGGCGTATTCGCGCCAGCCGCCGGAGCCGGCGACGACGAAGTCACCTTCCTTGAAGTCAGGCGAGCGCGAGCGGATCACCTGGCCCACGCTGCCGCCGTCCATGACCTCGCCCAGCTTGAAGGGCGGGACGTAGGACTTCGCGTCGTTCATGCGGCCGCGCATGTACGGATCCACGGACATGAAGTGGTTGCGCACGAGGACCTGTCCCTCGGCGGGTTCCGGGACGGAGACCGTGGCGAGCTCGAAGTTGTCCGGAGTGGGCGCACCGTGAGGGCGGGACGTCAGGCGGATTTCACGTCCCTGGAGCGGCGTGGCCATGAGGGGGCCTTTCGTGAAGGTAGAGGGAAGCGCGGGCCTCTTAACCGCCGCGTTCGGGCTCGGCAGGGGAATTCGAGGAGGACTTGAAAGGTAGGACGTGGGACGTGTGCCCTGTCATGTCGGACGGGCGTGCTACCTCCCGCCGTCATGGATAGAGTGATGGGCGGCGAGGAATGGGGAGACGTGATGGGAAAGAAGCCAGCGACCTATGCGGACCTGGAGGCGCTCCCAGAGGGTGTCGTGGGGGAGATCGTCGCGGGGGAGCTGTATGCAAGCCCACGGCCGACGATGCGGCACGTACGGGTTTCCTCCCGGCTTGGGGGAGAACTCATGGGGCCCTTCGAGCGAGGAAGGGGTGGGCCCGGAGGCTGGACGTTCTTTGATGAGCCAGAGTTGCAGCTTGGGGATGACGTCCTGATTCCTGACGTCGCGGGTTGGAGGTTGGAACGGATGCCCGATGCTCCTGAAACAGCCGCGACGTCTCTCGCGCCGGACTGGGTCTGCGAGGTGCTGTCCCCGTCCACCCGGAAGTTGGACCGCGAGGCGAAGATGCCCGTCTACGCGCGCGAGGGCGTGCGGCATGTCTGGTTGATGGATCCGCGGACATGGACGCTGGAGGTGTTCGGGCTGCGGGATGGGAAGTACGAAGCGCTGCTCACGCATGTCGGGGATGCTCCTGTGCGCGCGGAGCCATTCGAAGCGGTGGAACTGGACCTCGTGTTCATCTGGGGCCGCACGGCGAGCTGACAGAATGGGACCTCCAGGGTCCAGGGATGACCGTCCGCCCTGATACGTCAGACGGGCGTGCTACCTCCAGCCGTCATGGATAGAGTGATGGGCGGCGAGGACTGGAGGGAATCCATGGGAAAGAAACCCGCGACCTACGCGGACCTGGAGGCGCTCCCGGATCATGTCGTGGGGGAGGTTGTCGCAGGGGAGCTGTATGCGAGCCCGCGTCCGGCGTTTCCCCATCTCACGGCGGCTTCGTTCCTGATGGGGCTCTTGGGCAATCCCTTCGTCTTTGGACTGGGCGGCCCGGGAGGCTGGTACATCGTGATCGAGCCCGAACTGCGGCTGGGGGACGATGTCCTCATTCCGGACCTGGCGGGATGGCGGCGCGAGCGACTCCCGAAGGCGCCGAAGGTCGCGGCCCTCGCCCTTCCGCCAGACTGGGTCTGCGAGGTGCTTTCTCCGTCGACGCGGCTCCTGGACCGCGAAGTGAAACTGCCGGTGTTCGCGCGCGAAGGGGTGGGGCATGTCTGGTTCATCGACCCGGTCCTCCGCACCCTGGAAGTGTTCCGGTTGGAGTCGGGACAGTACGTGCAACTGGCGACCCACTCTGGAACCGACTCCGTGTCCGCCGAACCTTTCGAGGCAGTGGCATTGAAGCTCGCCGTGCTCTGGGACGAACTGGACTGAACAAGACGGCGGGCGGCCGGGCGAGCACGGATTCTGGTGCGCTCGGGCATGAGGCGCGGGAGGCTTGGGCCCATGCCGCTGTCTCCGTTTTCGCTCCTCATCGCGCTGGGTGCCGTGCTCGGGCACCTGTATCTGTTCCGGCGGCTCGTTTGGAACCTCACGTCCCGCCGTGGGATCCGGCTCGTTGCCGCGCTGGTGCTGGGGTTCATGACACTGGTGCTGATTGCGCGGCGGTATCTGCAGCGCACGCTTCCGGAGGCTCCTGGCGACGTCGTGGAGCTGGTGTCCTATTCGTGGATGGGCGTGGCGCTGTGTCTGGTGCTCGCGCTAGCGGGCGTCGACGTGGGACGCGCCGTGCTCGCCCTGGGACGCCGGCTCCGGCCTGCTCCTGCTGTCCCTTCCGTGGATGTCGAACGGCGGCGCTTCCTGTCGCAGGCGACTGCTGGCGGCGCGCTCGCTCTGGGTGGGGGATTGGCGGGGTATGGGAGCTGGCGCGCGTTCACCGTTCCGGAGGTCACGGAGGTGGTGGTTCGCATTCCGAAGCTGCCCCGCTCTCTGGAGGGCTTCAGCATCGTGCAGCTCACCGACCTGCACGTGGGCCCCTTCATCCAGCGGCGCTTCATGGACGAACTCGTGCGGCGGGCCAATGCGCTCAAGCCGGACCTGGTCGCCATCACCGGGGACCTGGTGGATGGCACCGTGCCCCGGCTCGGCGGCTTCGTCGCGGCGCTCGGCAACCTCCAGGCCCGCTACGGGAGCTTCTTCGTCACCGGCAACCATGACTATTCGTCCGGCGCGCGGGAGTGGGTGGCCCACCTGGACTCGCTGGGCATTCCCTCACTGCGCAACCGGCACGTGCGCATTGGCGACGCGGGCGGCGCGTTCGACCTCGTCGGCGTGGACGACTGGCACGGCGGCAGGCGCCTGGGGCAGAAGGGCTATGACCTGGACGCGGCGCTCGCGGGCCGTGACCCCGAGCGCGCCGCGGTGCTGCTCGCGCACCAGCCCGCCAACTTCAAGGTGGCCGCGGAGCGCGGCGTGGACCTCCAGATTTCCGGGCACACCCACGGCGGCCAGCTCTTCCCGATGACGGCGCTCATCGGGTTGAGCTGGGAGCACTCCGCGGGCCACTACCGGCACGGCGATTCACACATCTACGTCAGCCGGGGCTGCGGCTTCTGGGGGCCGCCCATGCGGCTGGGCAGCCCCCCGGAGCTGGTCAAGCTGGTGCTGACTTCGTGAGGAACGCGTCCAGCGCGGCGTTCACCGCGTCTGGATGGTCCAGTTGAATCCAGTGGCCGGCGCCCTCCACCACCTGGTGCGCCACGCCTTCCCCCAGCCGGTGGACGCTGTGCGGCGTGTCGTTGTCCGGCGCGACGAGCGAGAACTTCGGCCCCGGGTAGCGCGCGAGCGCCGCCGTCAGGTCGAAGCGCAGGCTGGAGCGCTGCGTGGCCGTCACGGCGGACAGCGGCGTGGCGTCCAGGTCCGCCAGCAGCCGCTCGCGCACGTCCGCGCGCGGCCCCGCCATCTGCGCCCAGTCCCGCCGCACCGCCTGCGCCACGTCCGGCGCGTCCAGCGAGGCGATGTACCCGGCCACCTGCTCCTCGGGGTACTGGCGTGAGTCCGTCATCGGATCCACCAGGAACAGGCCCGCCACCTGCCGGGGATTCTCTCCCGCGTACGCCAGCGTCACGCCCCCGCTGATGCTGTGCCCCACCAACACGAAGCGGCGCAGCCCCAGCGCTCGCACCACGGCGGAGATGTCCCCGGCGAGCGACTCCAGCGTGTAGTCCTCCGGCTCCGGCACGGCGGAGCCTCCGTGGCCGCGCAACTCCAGCGCGATGCCCCGGCGGCCCTGACGGGCCAGGTGCTCCAACTGCGCCTGCCAGTGGGACGCGTTGCCCGCGAGCCCGTGCACGAAGACGACGGGCAGCGCCTTCCCGTCACCGCCTCCGGTGTCCACCAGCCGCAGGTCGCCCGCGGGCCCCGCCACCCGGAAGTCATCGAAGCGGATCCGCTGGGGCTCGAAGGCCTGGCCTTCCGCGAAGGGGACCTCGTAGTGGGTGACGTGCAGGTCCCGGTCGATGAGGTAGCGGTCATCCTCCGGGAAGAAGATGGCGCGCTCCGGCGAGTCCCCCGCGAAGCGCTTCACCGCGTCCATGGACTCCCACAACGTGACGAGGAGGAACTCCGCGCGCCCGTCCGCCACCTTGCGCAGGCAGTACGCGGCCAGGTTGCCCGGCGTGCGCCGGTAGTGCGTGAGGCCCGTCTGGTGGAGATAAGCGAGGTAGGCGTCGGCGTCCTCCGCCTTCGTCACCCCGCGCCAGGTGCGTGCGAGCATTCCAGGTTCCTCGTGCCCGAAAAGGATGGAGCCGCGCATGTAGCGCGCCCGGTGGGAGGACGGCCACCTCGCGGTGCACCGGGCGTGGGCGGGACGACATCTGGCCTGGGGACTCAGCGAGGCGCGGGCGTCGCGGTGCTCGTGGCGCCGAACGCGGGCGGTGAGGCGTTCAGCGGCCCTACCGCGTAGGTTCCGTCGTAGCCGTCCGGGTCCTCCGCCTTCTTCTGGAGCGTGATGCCCGAGGCCTGCGGTTCGCCCTGGCCGCGCAGCGGCTGCTGTCCACAGGTGTCCGCCGTCATGCCCCGGCAGATCCACGCGGAGCCTCCGGCGTTCATCAGGTCGAGCGACACCAGCCCGGGCTCCGCTTCGAGCAACCGGTGCGTCATGAACTGGAGCTTCTCGTCCCAGGGCGCGCCCACGTCGCGGCGCGCGTGCAGGTTGCCCACGAGCACGATGAAGGTGTCCCCACGCGCCTCGCTCCGCGCCTGACGCAGCTGGGCCGCCATCGTGCTGTCGCGGTCCTTGCCCCCCGCGTCGAACGCCACCACCCGCAGAGGCAGCCCCGCGTGCCTCAACTCCCGCGCGCGCTCCAGCAGCCGCCGCATGGCCTCGCTGCTGCGTCCGTCCTGCACCTCGCGGCGCCAGAAGGCGCTGTCGGGAGGGCCCTCGGACTCGCCCGTGACGAACGCGTCCAAGCGCGCTTGCTCCTCCACCGGGAGCTCCAACGCCAGCCGCACCGGCTGTCCCGCCGCCGCGGCGTGACACGCCAGCCGTGCCGCGAAGTCTGGCGCCTCTTGCGTGCCGTGGATCTCCCCCAGCACGACGAAGGCCGCGGGCTTGAGCACCGCCTCCATGCCGGGAATCACCGGACCGCAGTCCGCCTTCGCCCGTGCCGCCGGTGCTTCTCTCGCCGTCCGGCACCCGGTCAGCAGGCAGGTGGCCAACAGCAGGGACGTCGGGGAGAGGCGCATGGGCGTGGGGGCTCCTGGAAGAAGGGGAGACCCCAGTCTCCTCCAGCCCCGTGCCCCTGGAAACACGACGGCCCGCCCCAAGGATGGAGCGGGCCGCGTACCTCGGCTCGAAGCGCTGGGCCGTGTCAGGCGGTGGGGATGACGACGCCCGGGCTCGACTGGCGCTGGGCCGACATGAGCGCCGAGCGCTGCAACCACCCGGCGAGCCCCAGCATCGCGAGCCCCGAGGTGCGCAGCGTGCGCAAGAGTTCCACCGCCTCCGCGGGATTGCCGGGCAGGAGCGGCGCCAGCCACTCGCGCGCGTCGTAGAAGAGCCACACGGCGCCGGACACGCCCATGGCCCACCACACCCACGCGAGCCGCCCACCGCGCAGCATGTACGCGACGCGGAGGATGGGCGCGACGAGCAGGATGGTCGTCATGTCCGCCAGCGTGGACGCCAGCGCGATGACCGCCGTGCACGTGGCCGCGAAGCCCTGGCCCAGGTGGCCCGCCGCCGCGACGAGCGCCGGCCCACCCACCGCCAGCGATGCCACCGCCGCCACCGCCCACAGGAGCGACGCGCGGGAGCTGGGCGGCGGCTGGAGTCCGGACTGCTTGTAGGTGCGCGCCAGCAGCACCAGCGCGAACGTCGTGCACACGTTCGCCAGCACCACCACGCCCATGCGCACGGGCAACAGCGGCGACTGGGTGAAGGGCACGTCCGGCACCGCGTGCATCCAGTAGCTGCGCAGGGCCGTGCTGACGAGCGACAGCACCGCGCCCGCCGTCAGGAGTCCCCACACCCGGCGCAGGTAGTCCCCCGAGCCGAAGGACAGCGCCGCCGCCGCCGTGCCCGCCACCGCGAGCAGGCCCACCGTCCAGCCCGCCACGTCACCCACGAGCGCCAGCCGCTGCGCGTCCTGGAACGACGTGGCCACCGCGGCCAGGTGCGCCAGTTGGAGCACCCCGACGGCGCCCAGCCACGGCGCCATCCGCTTGAAGGCGCGACCCGAAGAGGGACGGGGGGCGTTCATCGCAGCTTCTCCATGGCCTTCGAAAGCTCCGTGAGGGTGTTCGTCGTGCGCGCCGCGCCGATGAAGACGTTGAGCATGGGCTTGAGGCCCTCGAGCACCAGCGGCACGTCCTGCAGGCTCACCTGTTCCGGTGGACGCTTCAGGACCCGCAACGCGGCGGTGTGGATGGCCATCTTCGCGGTGAAGTCACCCAGGAGCGGCTCCAGGTGATGCATCAGCACGCCGTGCCAACCGGGCATGGGGGATGGGGAGGACGGGGAAGTCTGCACGTCACCTCCGCGGGGGGAAGACCCCCAGCGTAGGGACATTTCGAACCCGGCACGAGGGCTCGCCTGCTTCCGGACCCGCGGAAAGTGCGCGGGCTGGCCTGGATTCCCCTCGAACCCTGGAAAACAGTGCGGCTAACGGCGGCGCGGCTTCTTCTCTTCGTCCTGCTTGGGGGCCGGACGCGGGTCGTGCGGGCCCTTGAGGATGTCCTCGAAGCGGGACTTCTGCTTGCGGCGCTTGAAGAAGAGGGCGGTGCGGCCCAGGAGCTGCGCGAGCTCCGAGCCGGTGGCCTCGGCGATGCTGTCGGCGCCTTCGTGGCGGCCTTCCGGGCCTTCGTTGATCTTGACCTTGATGAGCTCGTGGTCGTTCAGCGCCTGCTCGACGGCGGCGATGACGCCCTCGGTGACGCCGGACGAGCCGACGATGACCACCGGCTCCAGGTGGTGGCCGAGGGCCCGAAGGTGGCGGCGTTCTTTCCCGGTGAGGGGCATGGGGGGTGTCTCCTTGAAAAGGCGCGCACCCTACTTCTTTTGCGACGCCATGCGGACCTCTCGCATCGCATCGATGTGGTCCGGTTGCAGCTCGACCGTCCGCTTGAAGTGCTTGAGGGCTCCGGCCGCGTCGCCGCACAGCTTGGCGATGACGCCCAGGAAGTAGTGGGCGGGGGCGCACCGCTCGTTGCGCTTGATGGCGGCCTGGATTTCGCGGAAGGACTCTGGCTGGGCGGCCTTCTTGTCCGGGGCGGCGAGGAAGCGCGCATAGCCCCTCCAGGCGAAGAACTCGGGTTCTTCTGCGTTGAGGGCGATGGCGTCGTTGAGCATCTTCACGGCTTCCGGGTACTTGCGCGCCTTCACCAGGATGCAGGCCTTCTGGAAGAGCTCCTCCGCCTGGAGGATGGCCTGGACGTCCACGCCGTCGCCGCCGCCGCTCTTGAGCTCCTCGATGTAGGCCGCGCGGCTCTTGTCGTCGGAGAGGGCCCGGTAGGCGTCACCGATGTACGCGAACACCTCCGCCTTGAGCTTCTCCAACTCCAGCGGGGCTCCCTGGGGGAGGGTGTCCGGGTGGTAGAGCTTGGCCAGGCGGAAGTAGGCGATCTTCACCGCGCTGCCTTCGGTCTGCTCGGTGAGGCCCAGCCGCTGGAAGTGGTTCTGGCCCTTCAGGGTCGCGGCGAGCTGGCGCAGCGCGGGCAGTTCGTCCGAACCGGGCGCGGGACCCGAAGCGGCCGGGGCCGCCGGAGCGGCGACGACGGGCGGAGCGGGCCGGGCGGCACCCGGGCCCGCCACGGGAGCGGCACCGGCGGGAGCACCGGGGGGACGTGCACCCGGGCCCGCGGTGGGAGCGGCTCCAGCGGGGGCACCCGGAGGACGGGGCGCGGCACCCGGGCCCGCCGTGGGCGCGGCACCGGCGGGACGAGGCGCGCCGGGCCCCGCGCCGGGTGCGGCTCCGGGGCCCGCGATGGGCGCGCCGGGCCTGGCGCCAGGGCCAGCGGCAGGCGCACCGGGTCTGGCTCCGGCGTTCGCGGCGGCGGGCGCACCGGGCCCGGCCATCGGCGTGGCTCCAGGGCCCGCGACGGGGGCACCGGGTCTGGCTCCGGCGCTCGCGGCGGCGGGCGCGGCACCCGGGCCGGTGGCTCCGGGCCCCACGGTGGGAACGGTGCCGGACGGACGGGTCGGGTTGCCCGGGCCCGGGGCTCCTGCGCCCACGGTGGGGACGGTGCCGGACGGACGGGTCGGGTTGCCCGGGCCCGGTGGCGGCGGCGCCGACTGCGCTCGCGAGGCCGCGAAGGAGACGCCGTTCAGCTCCTTCAACAGGAACGCCACGCGCATCAGGTGATCCGCGTCCTGCGGCACGTCCTGGAGCAGCTGCCCCAGCGAGCGCACCCCGTCGATGAAGGAGAGCGCGCGGACCTCGTGCGGCGTCAGGCGCAGCTCGCTGGAGGCCACCCGGCCCCCGGACTTCATGATGGGCATGGGCAGCACGAAGGCCAGCCGCCGCTTGAGGTCCGCCGTCGGCATGCGCCGCACCTGGTCGCTGAGCAGCGCCCAGCGGTTGCCCAGCGGCATCGCCTTCTGCGCGGGCAGGTCCCTCGCCTCGAAGGTGAACGTCCCGGACTCCGCCCGCAGCGCCTTGCCCAGGATGCCCAGCGCCCGCTGCGACAGCTGCGTGAACGCCGTCGCCGGCTGGAGCAGCCCCAACCCGAACAGCGCCGCGAGCAGGTCGCCTCCGAAGCGCTCCTTGGACCCTTCGGCCTGCTGGAGCTGCTCCGCCGTCAGGAGCCTCGCGCCCATCAGCGACACGCCCAGCGCGTCCTCCGCGTGCGACGAGTCCACGTACTCCGGACTGCCCTTGCGGAAGTGGATCAGCAGCGTGCGGTCCGAAAGCCCCAGCGTCAGCAGGCCCGTCTGCTCGCCCGCGGCGATGCGCCCGTACAGCTGCAGGGGCGAGCTCTGCTGGAGCTGCCCCTGCGGCGGCACCGTGTTGGTCCCGTCATCCGCCGCGGGCTGCGGTGCCTGCGGAGCAGCCACGGCCGGAGGACCCGGAGGCCGCGTGGCCGCGACAGGACGTCCCGCCGCGTCCACGGGCGGACGCGCCGCTCCGGGACCGGGGCCCCGCATCGCGCCAGGGCCCGCCATGGGTGGCCGGGTGCCAGGGCCCGCCATGGGCACGGTGGCCGGACCCGCGACGGGCGCGGCGACCGGGCCGGACGGCGGCGGCGGCGGAGCGATGACGGCGGCGGGCGTGGATTGCAGCAGCGACGCGGGCGCGCCGTCTCCCCACAGCTCCCGGGGGAACGCGTCCCGCACCTCCGGGAAGCGCCACGGGAAGGCGAACTGCAGGCCATCGCTGGAGACCTGGAGCTTGCCCTGGATGGAGCCGCTGTCGATGAGCAGCTCGATGGTCGCGCCCGTCAGGGGCCCCCACGTGGTGCCCCGATCGTTCCGCACCCAGTACTGCCGGACCTCGCCCTCCGCCATGTGCCGTCCTACTCCCACTCCCTGGACCGCCGGGAACACGGAATTTTATCGCCGCCCGGGCCCGCGTCCAAGCAGACGACCTCTTACGGGCGACCGGGCGGGTGTTTCAGGGCGTGGCGCCCTCCATCGCCGCCAGCCCCACGTTGGCCAGACACGCCGCGTCCGCCTGCTGCTCCGCGGGCGGGTCGAAGCAGTACACCTCGCTGTCGAAGACCTTGCAGATGCCCGCCGGGGTCCCCGCGCACGCCACCTTCCCGTACGCCGTGGTGCAGTTGTATCCGCACACCGGGCCCATCTCGCTCAGCTTGCACTGGGGCGCCGGCAGGCCCTTGCCCCACGCGCAGAGCGCCGCGGGAGACGGGTCGAAGCAGGTGACGTGGCCGTTCTGCGCCTTGCACACACCCAGGGGCGTCTTCGCGCAGCGCACCCCCTCGGAGGCGTTCACGCAGTTGAAGCCGCACGCCACCTGCAGGCCGTTGCTGACGCACTGCGCGCGAGGCAGCTGCCGGCCGAACACCGCGAACACCGCGGCGGGCGGGTCGAAGCACGTCACGTTGCCGCTCTGGCTGCGGCACACGCCCGCGGGCGTCTTCGCGCACTGCACCTTGCCGAAGTCCGTGACGCACCCGTACCCGCAGCCCACCACCCCGTCGATGGTCTTGCACTCCGAGTCCGGCAGCGCGGCGCCGTACGCCTTCACCACGTAGGCCGGCGGGTCGAAGCAGGAGGCCTGCCCGTCGATGACGGTACAGCGGCCCTGGAGCGTCTGGGCGCACCGCACGCGCTGTCCATCCGACTTGCACGCGTAGCCACAGGACACGTGCCCGTCGATGGAGCGGCACGTGGCGGTGGTCGCGTCAGGCGGCGAGGGCGGCGCGGCGAGCGTCAGCGCCAGCACGGTCATCAGGGTCGCGAGCATGACCCCATTGACCCCCAAGCTTCGACCTGGCGCAAGTAAGGGTGATAAGCGGGTCGCCATCGTGGACCTGGACGTCAGCGCGGTGAAGATGGTGCTGTTGTGTGTCGCCGCGTTGAGCGCGGGCTTCGTGGACGCCATCGCCGGAGGCGGCGGGCTCATCAGCCTGCCCGCGCTGCTGGCGGCCGGCCTGCCCGCGCACGTGGCGCTGGGCACCAACAAGGGGCAGTCCGTGTTCGGCTCGGGCGCGGCGCTGGTGCGCTTCGCGAGAGCGGGGCTGGTGGACGGGAAGCTGGCCCGCGCGACGTTCCCCTTCGGCCTGATGGGCGCGTTCGGCGGCGCGGCGCTGGTGATGCTGCTCAAGCCGGAGGTGCTCAAGCCGCTGGTGCTGGTGCTGCTCATCGCGGTGGCGGTGTTCCTCGCCTTCCGCCGCGCGCCGCCAAAGCGGGACGGCGTGGAGCCCTCGCCCCGTCCGCGCGCGCAAGCCATCGGCGCGCTCATCGCGCTCTGCATCGGCACCTATGACGGCTTCTTCGGGCCGGGCACGGGCACCTTCCTCATCGTGGCGTTCTCGTCACTGCTGGGCCACGGCCTGGCGCGCGCGTCCGCGGACGCGAAGGTGGTGAACTTCGCCTCCAACCTGGCGTCGGTGACGCTGTTCACGCTCCGGGGCGTGGTGCTGTGGAAGGTGGCGCTGCCCATGGCCGCCGCGCAGTTCACCGGGGCGTGGGTGGGCGCGCACGTGGCGGTGAAGGGCGGTGACAAGGTGGTGCGCGTCGTGGTGCTCTGCGTGGTGACCGCGCTGGTGCTGAAGCTGGGGCACGACGTGTGGCAGGGCTGGGCGGCCTGAAGCGCCTGACCGCCTTCAGCCGATGTGCACGAGCAGGCACAGGCCGCGCTTCGCCACGGCGGCGGTGAACTTCTGGAGCTCCACGAAGTAGGAGAGCAGCTCCTCCAGCGGATCCACGTCCTCCTCGACCTCCTCCTCCTCGTCCCAGGTGCCGGGGTAGATGTCCTCGGCCTGGAGCTTCGCGGGGTCGAAGCGCTTGCGCAGGTCCTCCACGGAGACCTTCCTCAGCGCCTCCGCCAGCGCCTTCACGGCGGCCACGTCGAACACGCGCGCGGTGCCTTCATCCGACGGGATATCGCCCACGTCCTCGCCGCCGCGCACGAGGAAGTCCAGGGGCGGCTTGCCCTCCCAGGCCGTGCCGGTGAGCAGGTACTGGAGGCCGTGCCACGCCTCGCCGATGTCCAGCTCGAGGAACGCCGCGCCCTTCGCGTCGCCGAAGTCCTCCTCGTCCTCCAGGAAGGGCTCCAGCGCCTCGGGCGCCTTGTGCAGGGCCTGGCGCTGCGGCTCGGTGGTGCTGCGCAGCGTGCAGAGCATCTCCATGGGGCGGGCTACTCCACGACGACGAGCTTGGCGTTGTTCTCCACGGCGGTGCCTTCCTTGGCGAACACCTCCGTGACCTTGCCGGCCTTGGGGCTCTTGAGCTCGTTCTCCATCTTCATGGCCTCCACGACCACGAGCCCCTGGCCCTCCTTCACTTCCTCACCGACCTTGACCAGCACCTTCACCACCTTGCCGGGCATGGGCGCGAGGATGACCTGACGGCCCTCCACGGAGAAGCTGCCCGCGGCGGCGCGCATGCGCAGCTTGCGCTCGTCCGCGACGTCGGTGCGGTTCACCTGCCCGCGCACCAGCGTGCCGATCTCGTCGCCGTTCTCCTCGAACTCGATGTTGTACGACTGGCCGTCCACCAGGAGCGACAGCGTGCCCGCTTCCACGGACAGCGCGTCCACCTGGAACGTCTTGCCGTTCACCGTGAGCCGGTAGCGGTCCTGGCCCAGCGACTCCAGGTCCACCGGCACCGCTTCCTTCTGTCCCTGCTGCTTCGTGAAGTAACGCATGGAGGAGAGGTCCTTGCGGGAAAGGAGGAAGGTCAGCGGCGGCGGCTCTTCAACGCCAGACGCCACGGGCTGATACGGCCAGAGGTGTCACCGCCACCGGCGCGCGAAGGCAGCGTCTTGGCGCGCTTCTGGTCGCGCTGGAAGGCGTGCAGCGTGCTCGCGAGCAGCGCCACCTCGCTGAGCTTGGGGTCCTCCTCGCCCAGCAGCGCCGTGTGATGGCGGGTGAGGAAGCTGGTGTCGTAGTCCCCGCCCACGAACTCCGGGTGGGACAGGATGCCGTGCAGGTAGCGGATGTTGGTGGTGATGCCCTTCACCACGTACTCGGACAGCGCGCGCTTGGCCCGCGCGATGGCCTCTTCACGCGTGGCGCCCCACACGGACAGCTTCGAAATCATGGGGTCGTAGTAGTTGGGCACCGTGAAGCCCGCGTACACGCCCGAGTCGTCGCGCACGTTCGGGCCGCTCGGCACGCGCAGCGCGTGGATCTTGCCCGGGCTGGGCATGAAGTTGCGCGCCGGGTCCTCCGCGTACACGCGCACTTCAATGGCGTGGCCGCGCGGCGCGGGGGCCTCGAAGAGGGGGAGCTTCTCGCCTTCCGCGGCGCGGATCTGCATGGCCACCAGGTCCAGGCCGGTGACCCACTCCGTGACGGGGTGCTCCACCTGGAGGCGGGTGTTCATCTCCAGGAAGTAGAAGTTGCGGTGCACGTCCACCAGGAACTCCACCGTCCCGGCGCCCACGTAGTTGACGGCCTTGGCCGCCTTCACCGCGACCTCGCCCATCTTCGCGCGCAGCTCCGGCGTGAGGATGGGGCTGGGCGTCTCCTCCACCACCTTCTGGTGGCGGCGCTGCGCGGAGCACTCGCGCTCGTTCAGGTGGATGGTGTTGCCGTACTGGTCGGCGAAGACCTGGATCTCCACGTGGTGAGGCTTCTCCAGGTACTTCTCGATGTAGACCGCGTCGTTGCCGAAGGCGTTGAGCGCCTCGCTCTTGGCGGAGCGCCACGCGGAGTCGAAGTCGGCCATGCCCTCCACGCGGCGCATGCCCTTGCCACCACCGCCGCCGGCGGCCTTGAGCATGATGGGGAAGCCGATGCCCTGGGCGTACTCGCGGGCCTCCTCGATGGTGCCGATGGGCTCCGTGGTGCCGGGGACGACGGGCACGCCCGCCTTGATCATGTTGGCGCGGGCGCGGGTCTTCTCGCCCATGGCGTCCATGGCGGCGGCCGGCGGACCGATGAAGGTGATGCCGGCCTTCTCGCAGGCGCGCACGAAGGACGCGTTCTCCGACAGGAAGCCATAGCCGGGGTGGATGGCGTCCGCGCCGGACTGCTTCGCGACCTCCAGGATGCGCTCCTGCACGAGGTAGCTCTCGCGCGAGGGCGGGGGGCCGACGAAGTAGGCCTGGTCGGCGGTGCGCACGTGCAGCGCGGAACGGTCTGCTTCGGAGTACACCGCCACCGTGGCGATGCCGAGGTCCTTGCAGGTGCGCATCACCCGGATGGCGATCTCGCCGCGGTTGGCGACGAGCACTTTGCGGATCTTGGGCATGGGCGCCCGTCTAGCATGAGGCGCCCGGGATTGCCCGCCTCTACTTGCGCAGGTTCAGGTACTCATCCATCAGCAGCTTGGCCTGGGCGAGCTTCGCCTCCACGAAGCGGTCGTCCTCGTCCGGCTCCGGGGGAGGGGCGGGGTGCGAGGGGGCCTCCACGGCCTTGCCGTCCGGCCCGAAGTCCACCGCCGCCGCCAGCAGGTTGCGCGCGGCATTCCCGCTGAAGAGCCGGGCCAGCGCCGTCGTCTCCACGTCCAGCCAGCGCGCGGCCTGGCGCAGGACGTCCAGGTACTCGCCCTCCATGGCGCGGGGCGGGCGGCTGGGGGCGGCCATGCAGACGCGGGCGTAGCTGTGCTCCCGGTCCACGTACATGCCCATGGAGCGGTCGCGGAAGTCCCGGGAGAGCGCCTGCGTCATGGCGTCCACGTGCTCCTCGGGGGAGGACACCTTGCCGGACGTCTTGCCGTGGACGAGGGGAATCTCCGCCACGTGCCAGCCGGTGTCGGCCAGCGACTCCGGGCGGGGCTCCACCCACTTCACTTCGGGACAGGGAAGGTCCAACCCTTCACACACGCCCTTGAGCGTCTGACGCAGAGCGGTGAGGTTGCCTTCGACGTCGGAGAGGAAGAGAACGAGTCGGCGCTGCTGGGACACGGGGGTGGCTCCTTGAGTGGCCCCGTGAAAGCCCCGGCGTTACCTGAGAATTTCCGGAAGTCTCCACGCCCGCCTGCCCCCCTGGCGACGAGGGGCGTGCGGGCGCGGTCCGGGACTTCTCCTACAGCGGGATGTTGCCGTGCTTGCGCGGCGGGTTCTCCTGCCGCTTGTCCTTGAGCATCTCCAGCGCGCGGATGACCTTGGCGCGGGTCTCCTCCGGACGGATGACCTCGTCGATGTAGCCCAGTTCCGCCGCCTTGAACGGGTTGGCGAACTTCTCGCGGTAGTCGTCCGTGAGCTTCTTGCGCTCCGCGTTGGCGTCCTGGGCCTTCAGGAGCTCGTTGCGGAAGATGATGTTCACCGCGCCTTCCGGGCCCATCACGGCGATCTCCGCGGTGGGGTAGGCGTAGTTGATGTCCGCGCGGATGTGCTTGGACGCCATGACGTCGTACGCGCCGCCGTAGGCCTTGCGGGTGATGAGGGTGATCTTGGGGACGGTGGCTTCCGCGTACGCGTAGAGCAGCTTGGCGCCGTGGGTGATGATGCCGCCCCACTCCTGGTCGGTGCCGGGGAGGAAGCCGGGCACGTCCACCAGGGTGAGCAGGGGGATGTTGAAGCAGTCGCAGAAGCGCACGAAGCGCGCGGCCTTCACGCTGGCGTCGATGTCCAGGCAGCCGGCGAGCACCGCGGGCTGGTTGGCGACGATGCCCACGCTCTTGCCGTTCATGCGCGCGAAGCCGACGACGATGTTCTTCGCGAAGTGCTCCTGCACCTCGAAGAAGTGCTTGGAGTCCACGATGGCGCGGATGATCTCCTTGATGTCGTAGGGCTTGTTCGGGTTCGCCGGGACAATGGACTTGAGCGACTCCTCGGCGCGGAACGGGTCGTCGTCACACGGCTGCGCGGGCGGGTCCTCCTGGTTGTTGGAGGGCAGGTACGAGAGCAGCTCGCGCGTCATCGCGATGGCGGCCTGCTCGTTCTCCGCGGCGAAGTGGGCCACGCCGGACTTCTGGTTGTGCGTGAGCGCGCCGCCCAGGGCCTCCTTGGAGACCTCTTCGTGCGTCACCGTCTTGATGACGTCCGGGCCGGTGATGAACATGTACGACGTGTCCTTCACCATCATGATGAAGTCCGTGATGGCGGGCGAGTACACCGCGCCGCCCGCGCACGGGCCCAGGATGAGGGAAATCTGGGGGACGACGCCGGACGCCAGCGTGTTGCGCAGGAAGATGTCCGCGTAGCCGGCGAGGCTCTCCACGCCTTCCTGGATGCGCGCGCCGCCGGAGTCGTTGAGCCCGATGACGGGCGCGCCCACGCGGGTGGCCAGGTCCATGATCTTGCAGATCTTCTGGGCGTAGGCGCCGGACAGCGAGCCGCCGAAGACGGTGAAGTCCTGGGCGAAGACGAAGACCTGGCGGCCCTCCACCGTGCCGTAGCCGGTGACGACGCCGTCGCCGAGGATCTTCTTGTCGCCCATGCCGAAGTCGCTGCTGCGGTGGGTGACGAACTTGTCCAGCTCACTGAAGGAGCCGGGGTCGAGCAGCAGGTCGATGCGCTCGCGGGCCGTGAGCTTGCCGGCCTCGTGCTGCTTGGCGATGCGGTCGGCGCCGCCGCCCTGCTCGGCCTGCTGCTCCATCTGCTGGAGCCGTGCGCGCAAGGGATCGTTCTCGGGGGTCGTGGCCATGGGGGGCGCTCTAACACGATTGGAAGTCGCTGGCAGCGCTTCCCTTGCTCCTGGAGGGGTGGGCGGACGGCCGGGCCCGGGGTGCATGGGGAGGGGACGGGACGGAAGTTCAGGATTTCCGACACCGCGTCTTCCCGGGCTCCGGGGCCGGGCGGCGGGCAGGGGAGGTTGGCGATGCGTGAGAGGCCGGGGGCACTGCGGGTGGGGTCGTTCCGGGGAGTGCCCATCCGGGTGCACTTCTCCCTGCTGATAGCGCTGCCGCTCCTGGCGCTGGCGTTCGGTGGGACGCTTGAGCGGGCGGCGGAGGCGGCGGACGTGCCGCCGGGCGCGCTGGGCGGGCACCCGTGGGCGTGGGGGCTGGCGGTGGCGGTGGGGCTGTTCGTGTCGGTGCTGCTGCACGAGATGGCGCACACCCTCTATGCGCTGCGGCATGGCGGCGAGGTGCATGGCATCACGCTGATGATCGTCGGAGGCGTGTCGGAGTTGGCGGAGGTGCCCAAGCGTCCGCGCGACGAGGCGTTGATGGCGCTGGTGGGCCCGCTGACGAGCCTGGGGCTGGCGGCGTTCCTGGGCGCGCTGACGTGGGTGATGCACGGCCTGGGGATGTTCCAGGTGCAGTTCGCGCTCTTCACGTTGGCGATGCTCAACGCGGTGCTGGGGGGCTTCAACCTGTTGCCGGCGTTCCCCATGGACGGGGGCCGCATCGTGCGCGCGGCGCTGACGCCAAGGCTGGGGCTGGTGCGGGCGACGAAGGTGGCCGCGGGGTTGGGGCGCGTGTTCGCGGTGCTGTTCGGCGTGTGGGGGTTGGTGACGTTGAACCCGTTCACGCTGGTGGTGGCGTTCTTCGTGCTGATGGGGGCGGAGGGGGAGTCGCGGCAGGTGCGGATGAAGGCGCTGCTGGAGCGCGTGCAGGTGGCGGCGCTGATGACGCCGCGGATGGTGGGCGTGGACCTGGACCTGTCGATGCAGGACGCGCACTGGGCGATGCGGCACGAGCACGTGAACGCGTTGCCGGTGACGAGCGCGGGGCGGCCGGTGGGGCGGGTGACGTGGGCTGCGGCGCAGGCGGTGCCGGAGGCGCAGCGCGGGGGCTACGTGGTGCGTGACGCGATGGAGGATGGGGTGGTGGCGGATTTGCGCGAGGACGGGTGGACGGCGCTGCGGAGGATGGCGGAGGCGCGCGTGCCCATGGCGGCGGTGGTGGATGAGGATGGGCTGCTCGCGGGGACGCTGGATTGGAATGACATCCAGCGTGGGCTGGCGCGGGCGGAGGAGGCGGAGCGGAACCGGTCGCGGACGGGGTGGCCTCGGGAGCGGACGGCGTAGGTTGGATGGAAGGCATCCTCCCTGATAAGTGGGGGCGCCATGTCCTCTTCGCTGTCGCTCAAGTGCGGCCTGCTGCTCGGCTTGTTGGCGTTTCCGGCGTTGGCCCGGGAGTTTGAAGAAAAGCTCAGGATCCGGACGCTCCAGGTTCCGGCCCATCCCGGGCAGGAAGCGCCGTCCATCTATGTTTCCGCGCAGGTGGCGAGCGTGCTGCGCTTCGAGCAGGACGTCGTGCCCGCGAAGACACGGCTCCTGGCCTGGGAGGGGCGGTTCGAACCGCTGCTCGTTGGAAGCAAGAAGGTGGTGGTCGAGCCGCTGCGCGATCTGGATGAGGGCGAAGCGCTGCCTCTCCTTGTGACGCTGGTGGATGGGACGGAGTTGACGTTCCTCGTGAGGCCGAAGCGTCGCGAGGACTGGGGGTGGATCGACTACCAGGTCAACGTGTTCGGGGACCGTGGCAGCTACAACGCGGTGCTTTCAGGGCTGTATGACGCGCTCAACCGAGAGCGTGAGCTGCGTGAGGAGAACGAGCGGTTCAAGAAGGAGGAGAACTCCATCGACCATGCCTACGCGACGCTTCTCTCCAACGGAGAGGTGGGCAAGACGCCGTTCCGGCGCAAGCGGGTCTTCCGCTTGAAGCACGAGGACATGGACATGGTGGTTGAAGTCTTCAAGGGACCTGGGAAGGCAGCCGCGGTGGTGACCTTGCGGAACACCGTGCTCCAGGATGCGTGGCGGTTCGAAGCGGCCTCCGTGACCCGTGAGCGCTCTCCCTCGGAGCGCCCGTTCGCGTTGCGCATGGACCGGCCGGTCATCGTCCCTGGCCAGTCAGGAAGGATCGCCGTCGTCGTGGACAGGAGCTCCTTCGAACTGGAGGGTGGTCAGTTGGCGGATCTGGCCCTTCAAATCTTCCGTGAGGATGGGATCCTCCAGGTCGCCGTGGCGATGGAACATGCACTCGTTCGGCAGTAGAAAAGTCGTCTCCATGCCCACGACACAGGCCCTGCTGTTCGGAACTTTCGTCCTGCTTGCTGCGTCGTCTGGATGTACCAGCGGCGGGGTGTCGCTGCGCCCGGATGGAACTCCGGGGCCGCAGGAGTGCTCGGAGGAAGCCAAGCGGACGATGCGTGCCTTGCGGTTGCATGTGGGGGACGCGCAATTGGTCGAGCTGGACGCGAACCAGATTGGTTCACGGCGTCCCACGCTCTACGACGGTCCGATTGAAAGCATCCTCGAGGATGACTTCGGCACGCTGGAGGCGACGACCCGTTTGTATGGGCAGGTCTGGACGAGCGGACCGCAGGTCGTCATCCGGTACTACGAGGCCCATCCACCGGACAGCGAGAAGTTCCCCATCTGCGCCGTGGCCCGACTTAGCCAGGACCAGATGCGGAAGAGTCCGGACTCGAAGCCTGGGACGGCGATTCTTGAAGGCTCCACCGCGGCGGCCTACGTCGTTGATTCATTCCGGTAGCGGATGGCCTGAGTGCTGTTGGCTTCACGGCCCAGGCGAGGAGGCGTTGCCCACTGGGCGAGGCCGAAGCTTGAGCCATGCACCGCGAGAGGACTCCTCGCTCGCGTGGGTGGAGGCTCCGAACGGCGAGCCCTCGCGCGCATGGAGCGCTTCCCCACGCGTCCTCTCCGGGGGGGGGCAACGGCTCCTGCGCCGCCAGCGGCCGCGTGAAACCGCGAGTGGTTCGAGCAGCGCGGCTTCAAGGGCGACATGGACATCGACCAGTTCTGCGTCCGGTTGGAGCAGGCCCATCACGAGGCCATTCACGGCGGGGGCGACTGGAAGCTGGGGCGTACATGGCCCGGTGAGTGGAATCGGCGGATCATGGAGGCACTGCGCGATGCCGAGGCTGAAGCTGGACGCACGTTGACGAGAAATGCAGTCCTGGACATCGTTGGGGATCGAATGAAGGACTACCGGATCCCGATGAACTTCACGCCTTGGAGAAGACGATGAGCGGTGGCGGCGCGTGGCGGGGCAATATCAAAGCGCGCCTGTACGAACGAGTCCGTGCGCGCGGCTTCGACTCGCTCACAGCCTTTGCCGATGCACGCCCTGCTGTCCCGCTGTACGCGCTGGCCGACGAGCTTGGCGACGATGACGTCGCTGCGGTGCAGGTGTTGAGTGGGTTGCTCGCAGAGGCGGAGCAGCGCAAGCAGGTCACGCGCTTCGTTCGTGATGTTCTCGTGCGTCTCTTGTCTCAGAGTCTTGCCAACGGTTGGCCCGCCGTGCTGGATGACGAGAATCTATTCAAGGTAGCCAAGGCACTCGGCTCGTGGTCCGCCTACACCCCAGAAACCCATAAGGAGCGGGTCAGATTGGCGAGGGCGGCACTTCGCGCGAATCCGCCCCCTGCTGGATGGCGCCCGCTCGGCCCCGACGATGACCTTCTTCGGACGCTCCTCCCCGACGAGGAAGTCTGAGCCGAAGCGGCGACCGGCCGATCCAACAAGTGCCGTTGTACCCGTTCACCGGATCTGGCCTATGGGCTGGTCTGGACGAGCGGCCCGCAGGTCGTCATCCGGCACTACGAGGCTCCACTGCGGCGGCCTACATCGTTGATTCATTCCGGTAGCGGATGGCCTGAGTGCTGTTGGCTTCACGGCCCAGGCGAGGAGGCGTTGCCCACTGGGCGAGGAGTGAAGACCTTGCGTGCCAAAGGGGAGCGCATGGCCCAGAAGAAGAACAGCCTCGTGGCGAACATCAACCGGCGCAAGAAGGCGGGGACGTCGCGGCCGAAGAGCCGCTCCAAGGTGTCCAGCAAGTCCTACAAGAACATGGAGCGCGGCTGGGGCAAGACAGCGCGCAAGAAGACCGCGACGAAGAAGACGGCGGCGAAGAAGACCGCGCGCAAGAGCCCGGCCCGGAAGCGTGCGAGCCGCAAGTCCCGTTAGCGCTCTGGGTGAATAGGTCCTTCACTGGCGCGTCAGCACGGAGGTCTCCCACAAGGAACTCCGATGAAGAGCCTGCTGGTTGGAATGATGTTGGCGTCGACGCTGGGTGCCGCGCCTTCGAAGACGGTGGACCTGGTGGGCACGGTGCACAGCGAGGACATCGGCAACCAGAGCTCCAGCCGGGCGACGTGGCTGCCCAATCAGCCCAAACGCATCGAGCAGTTCGAGTTCCACCTGAAGCGCCCCATGAAGGCCGTGCAGTTGGAGTACCAGTGCCACCTGCAGGACCTGGGTGACTCAGGATGGCTGCCCGAGGGCACGCCCTGCGGAACACAGGGCGAGTCACGCAGGCTGGAGGCCTTCGGCATCCGGCTGCGCGGCGAAGGGGCGCACCTGTACACCGTGCGCTACTGGTGCAAGGTGGAGGGCATGGCGCGCCCCATGGGTCCGCTCACGGACGGCGCGATGTGCGGCACCACGGGCGAGGGCCGCAAGCTGCTGGGCATGCAGGTGGAACTGGTGCGCAAGTAGCCGCGTTCAGTTCTTCTCCGGCAGCGACCAGTTCATCTGGAACCGGTGCGCTCCGTTGGGCGCGCTGTCCAGCCAACCGGTGATGCTGTCGCTCTTCGCGAGCAGGGGACCCAGTTCCGTGCTCGCTCCGAAGAACGCGGCCAGGCGCTCGTCGCCCATCACGTCCATCAGCGACACCTGGGACAGGCCCCGCGCCAGCTTCTTCGGATCCAGCGTGAACTCCACCGCGCGCTTCAGCGGCCCGCCCTTCTCCGGCAGCGCCGCGAGCATCGTCTGCGTCACCGTGGAGTCATTGCCGAACACCAGCTGCTTGCCCTTGAGCCGCACGTAGACGCTGCCGCCCTTGGCCTCCATCGCGTAGCCGTCCTCCAGCGTCTTGGCTCCCGGGAACTTCGCCAGCGGGGCCAGCGCCGCCTTCACCGCCGCCGCGTCCGTCACCTCCGCCGCCAGCGCCTGCTTCGCCGCGAAGAAGCGCACCTCCGGCTTGCGCAACGAACCGCGCACCGCCACCGAGTCCACCCCGAACAACACCTGCCCCGTCAGCTGCTTCGCCAGCGCGTCCGTCACCGCCTTCACGTCCGCCGCCGGGCACGCGGGACACACCGTCCGCACCGCGTCCGCTACGGACTCCACCGCCTGCGCCACGCCCGTCGGCGCCACCTGCGCGCGTGCGAAGAGCAGGCCCGCGGGGGACATGGCGCCGTAGGGGCTCGTGCCCTTCGTCTGGAAGGGCGGCAGCGGCAGCTTCGTCGCCGTGCCCTCCACCTTCAGCCCCGTCGCCGTGCCATCCAGCGCCACCACGCCGTCCTTCGTGGACACGAACAGCACGCCCGGCACCGCGGCCATCCTCGCGTCCGCGGCCGGCGCCTTCTGCGCCACCAGCTTCGCGGCCTCCTTGCGGAGCGCGTCGTCCGAATCCGTGCTCAAAAAGGCGCAGGCCTCCTGGCCCTTGATGACGTAGCCGCCGAAGCCGCCCGTGGCGCTGGGGGCCCGCAGCGTCGTCACGCCCTTCACCGTGCCCGCCTTCACGTCGCCGTTGCGCGCGAGCACGTTCGCCGTGGCTTCCTGGAACACCTTCGCGTCCTTCACCCGCGTGCACGCGATGCGGCCGTCCCGCCGCATGGACACCGTCAGCGGCCCCGTCACGTCGATGCCCTGCGCCTCCATCACCTCCGGCTTCCCCAGGTCGAGCTGAAGGATGGGGTGCAGCTCGCCGCGCCACGCCTCCGGGTTCAGCATCTGCGAGGACGCCCCGGCCCGCGTCAGGAACGCGTTCAACCCCTGGAGCTGATCCAACTGCGGAGCGTGGAGGACCGTCACCGTGGAGGCGGCGACGCGAGGCGCGGGTGCGGCCGCCAGCGTGGCGGCGAGTGCGAGGGCGAGCATGCCCCCACCTGAAAGCGACCCACCGCCCCTGTCAAGGCACTCCCACCCGGGACGCCCACCACCAACGTCCGCGCGGCGCCCCGCCTGCCCTACGCCGGCAGCCGCCCCGTGTTGGCCCAGTCAATCATCCGCTCCGCCAGCTCCTCCGCGTTGCGGCGCAGGTAGGCCAACTGCAACACCTCGTCATCCGTGCGCGCCAGCGACATGCGCACCCGCAGGCTGTCCACGAACCGCAGCACCTGCCCGATGCTCAGCGACGCCCGGTCCTCCAGCGCCCCCGCGAACCCCGCCACCTCCGCCTCCGCCGTGCAGCCCTCCGCCAGCAGCGCCGCGACGAGCACCGGCCGCGCCACCCGCTGCTCGTGCGCCCTCGCGTCCTGCAACTGGAGCCGCCACGGCTGCGCTTCCCAACGCGCCGCGCCTTCGACGCTCTCCACCCGCTCCCGCCCGCCTTGCGTCCGCGATTCCATCGCTCGCATCATCCGTGCCCCCTCTTGCTTCAAGACCTGGGTCCATCCACGGGCGTGACCGGCAGCCTTCTTCCCGTCCACGAGCAGGGGTCGAGAATGAGCGGCTTTCCAGAATAGACGCATTCCGCCCGTTTTCTTGCCCGCCCGGAGGGATGCTTGGACTGTCATTCGCGGACGCTCCCTTGCAGGGGAAAGCCTCTCGCCGACGTCGTCTCCAGGCCGCCGGCGAGAGGTCACCGGTGGGGACCGGTGTCTTCCTGCTTTGAGGGATTGTCGCGAGGCGGTGCGCGTGGATTGAGCCTCCGGTGCGGGGGCGGATGTTCACGCGGGGACAGTGAGCGGCCCTCCGGACGGATTGGGGGAAAAACTGGATTTGCAGCATCCTCTGGAGTCCGGTTCCGGGGGACGGGGTGGTCGATCGCGTCTTTGTCGGGACCGTCACGGCGTTCCGGGGGGAAGCCACCATGTCGAACCTGCTCGACCTGCCGCGTCAGGCGTTGATGGACCTGCGCTCGCGTCTCAGCCACCTGCCGCTCGTGTCCCATTTGCACCGCCGGCACGCGCCCAACAGCTTGGCCCTCTCCAGTCCGTCGCCGCAGGACTCCGTGCTCGCGGATCCGCAGCGCGTGGAGATGTGGCGCCGCGCGGTGGAGCGCTACGTGCGCCCCAACCAGGTGGTGGTGGACGTGAAGGCCGGCACCGGCCTGCGCACCTTCCTGGCCGCGCACCAGAACCCGCGCAGGCTGTACGCGGTGGATGACTCGCGGCTGTTGGACACCACGCAGTGGGTGGCCCGCCGCAACGGCCTGGACCGCATCGACTTCGTGCGCGAGCCCACCTGGCACTTCCAGCCGCAGGAGAAGGCGGACGTGCTGCTGCATGAGCTGCTGGGAGATGCGCTGCTCGACGCGGGGCTCGTGCCCCGGATGCTGGACTTGCGCTCGCGCCTGCTCAAGCCCGGCGGCCGCATCCTCCCCAACCGCTTCGAGGTCTACGTGGAGCCCGTGCAACTGCGCGAGGAGGCGTGCGTCCCGTTCATCTGGACGCAGCACCTGCCCCACGTGGACTTCCGCTGCCTCCAGTCGCTGCGCGAGGCGATGAGCCCGTCGTACTTCACGCGGCTGGTGCGCTCGTATGAGGTGGACCACCTCTTGTGCGAGCCGGAGCCCGCGTTCGGGTTCGACCTGGAGACGATGCGCGCGGAGGGGCTGCCCTCGCGCGTGCGCATCCAGCGACCGGTGGAGGAGGACGGGCGGGTGGACGGCTTCTGCCTCTTCTACAAGGTCGCCTTCGACGCGGAGCTGGCCTTCGACGTGTCCCCCATGCGCGAGCGCAACACCACGGCGATGACGCTCCTGCGCGTGGAGCCTCGCGAGTTCAGCCGCTACGACACGCTGGACTTCGAGCTGGAGCTGCCCAATCCGTCCGACCCGCGCACCTGGCGGTGGCAGTTCACCTGACGGCAGTGCCGGAGCCCGGAGTGATGCCCGGTGGACAGCCATGCTGTCGCCGGGTGTCGCCGGAGGTGGTCGCACTGCCTAGCTTCCACTCCGCATGCGACCGTTCCGACTCCTCGTCCTGCTTCTCGTCTCCGCCGCGGCGCTGCCCGCGGCGGCCCAGGCTCCCCGCACGGTGGCGGGCGTGTGTGGCCGCACCAACTGGGTCTGCGTGTCGGAGTGCATCGACGCGGAGTGCGTCGACAAGTGCATGCGCGAGGGGTGCGAGGACGCGCTCAAGCGGCTGAAGGCCTGTACCAGCAAGGCGGCCTGCGCGCCGGATGACTCGGCGTGCGCGGCGAAGTCGTGCGGGCTCACCTGTGAGAGGTCCTTCGAGCCCGCGCCCAAGAGCCCGGAGAAGCTGGCGGAGAACCCGTGCGAGGGCGACAAGGCCCCCAAGGGCACGGCCGTCCCGGAGGAGCTGGTGGGCACGTGGGTGCTGTCCGCGGCGAGCATCCCGGACACGGAGCAGGGGCGCGAGGAGCGCATCGACGTGCAGCCCCGGTCCGACTACGCGCGGGCGTTGCAGGTGACGCCGGGCGGGTGCTTCGTGCTGCGGACGAAGCTGGATGACGCGACGCTGGGACGCGGCAGCACGCTGGATGTGCGCGCGTGGGGCCGGGTGGAGGTGAAGGACAAGAAGCACCTGGCGCTGCGCACGCAGGACGGTCAGGCGGTGGGCCCGGTGTGCGGCAAGCAGCGCGTGGTCCCCCTGACGAAGGGCAAGTTCAAGGGCGGGGAGTTCACGTACGTCATTGAAGAGAAGGACTCGCTCGTCCTCACGGTGCCGGGCGCCACGCGGCAGACGTTCCAGTTCGAGCGGGAGAAGCAGGAGGCGCCGGAGCCGCAGCCCAAGCCTTGAGGAGGACCTTGCCCCCACCGGGGCGCACGGGTGAGAAGGACGCCATGGCGGGTCGCGAGCGGATGGCGAGCATGGACGCGGCGTGGCTCCAGATGGAGGAGCCCGCGAACCTGATGATGATCACCGCGGTGCTGTGGTTCGACGGCGCCGTGGACCTGGAGCGCCTGCGCGCGGTGGTGCGCGAGCGGCTGGTGGAGCGCTACCCGCGCTTCCGGCAGCGCGTGGTCCCCGGACCGCTGGGCGGGCCGCACTGGGAGGACGCGCCAGACTTCGACCCGGACGAGCACCTGTCCACGTTGCGCGTGCCGGAGTTCGCGGACCACGCGGGGCTGGAGGCGCTCGTCGGGGACTGGCTGGGCGTGCCGTTGGACCGCTCCCGCCCGCTCTGGCACTTCCACCTGGTGCGCGGCGCGCCGGGTGGGGATGTGGTGCTCGCGCGGCTGCACCACTGCATCGCGGATGGCATCGCGCTCGCGCGGGTGTTGCTGTCCCTCACGGATCCGGTGGACGCGGGCACCGTTCCGGAGACCTGGGATGAGAGCCCGGAAGCGGTGATGCCCTCCGAAGTGGAGCGGAGACCTCAAGCTCCAGGCTGGTTGCGGATGGCGCGGGGGGCCCGCTCCGCGCTGCGCAAGGGAGCGGAGATGGTGCGCGAGCCCATCCTCGCGGGGGACCTCGTTCGCGAGGGCGCGAAGGGCGCGGCGGCTTTGGGCAAGTTACTGGTGCTGCCTCCCGACCCCCGCTCTCCTTTGCGTGGGCCTCTGGGCCCCCGGAAGGTCGCCGCGTGGTCGTCGGAGCCCATTGAGTTGGAGCGGGTGAAGGCCGCGGGCCGGGCCCTGGGCGGCACGGTGAACGACGTGCTGCTCACGGCGGTGACGGGCGCGCTGCGGCGCTACCTGGGCTCGCGGGAGGCACCGCTGGAGGACGTGCACGCGCTGGGTGCCGGTGAACCTGCGGCCCCTGGACGTGCCGGTGCCTCGCGAGCTGGGCAACCGCTTCGGCGTGGTGTTCCTGCGGCTTCCTGTTCACCTGGCCGAGCCGCGCCGCCGCCTGCGCGAGGTGATGAAGCGGATGGAGCACCTCAAGCGCTCGCCGGAGGCCGTGGTGACGTCCGGCGTGCTGGAGCTGCTGGGGCGCACGCCCGCGGCGCTGGAGCGCGCCGTCGTGGACGTGATGGGCACCAAGGCGTCGCTCGTCGCCACCAACGTGCCCGGGCCGCGCCAGCCGGTGTCGCTCGCGGGCAGCAGGCTTCAGGGGCTCACGTTCTGGGTCCCCCAGGCCGGCCACGTGGGCCTGGGGGTCAGCCTCTTCAGCTACTCGGGACAGGTGACCGTGGGCGTGGCCTCGGATGCGTCACGGGTGCCCGACCCGGGGGCCCTCGTCGCCGCGTTCCATGCGGAGCTGGACGCGCTGGCGACGCTGGCCCCCTGAAGCACTACTTCGCGAAGAGCTTGTGCGGGTCGTACTTGCCGCGCACTTCCTTGAGCTTCGCGCGGATGGCGTCCGGCCAGGCGCTGTCGAAGTGCGCTGCGTCACGGACCTTGCCCATGAAGTTGATGGTCATGTCCGGCGACAGCCACGGCTTCAGCTCCGCGCGCAGGCCCTCGGTGGCGCCGGGCAGCACCGTCTCGAAGAGCGGCGGGTGCATGCCCACCAGGCCGATGATGAAGTTGCCGGTGCGGCCGCCCACAGCGGAGCCGCCGTCCACGTCCTTCTGACTCGCGCCGCCCAGGTGCCGCAGCTCCAGCATGAAGTACGGCGTCTGCACGCCCGCGCCCACGTGGCGCAGCACCGTGGTCGCGAAGTCCTGGTCCACGTGGGTCAGCATCATGCCGTTCGTCCACACGGGGCTGGGCTGATCCGGATCATTGTGGATGCGGGCCATCTGGGACGCGGGCAGCTCGCCCAGCATGTCCAGGTAGAGGGGCGCCAGGGCGCGCAGGGGCGCCGCCAGCTTCGTGCCCTCCTCGACGGAGCCCGGATAGGCGAAGCGCAGGTTGATGACCGTGCGGCCGCGCAGCGGGGGCGGGATGAAGTCGAACGGCGGGAAGCGCATCACGGCGAGGCTCGTGGACACGCGCGCGTCCGCCTCCGACGTCCACTTCACCCAGCCGCGCAGCACGGCCTCGATGTGCTGCTCCTCGAAGAAGAGGCTGCCCGCGTAGAGCGAGCGCATCTCCACCAGCTTGACCTTCACCTCCGTCACGATGCCGAAGCCGCCCTTGCCGCCGCGCAGGCCCCAGAACAGGTCCGGGTGCTTCTCCGCGCTCGCCTCCACCGTCTCACCGTCGCAGGTGACCAGCGTGTAGCCCACCACGTAGTCGGAGCTGACGCCGTGGCTGCGCACCAGCGGCCCCAGGCCGCCGCCCAGCAGATAGCCCACCACGCCCACGTTCGTGGACGAGCCGGCGATGGGCGCCAGGCCGTGCTTCGCGGCCTCCGCGATGACGGGCTCCCAGCGCGCGCCCGCGCCGACGGTGGCGATGCGCGTCGCCGGGTCGATGCTCACGTGGTTCAGCGCCTTCGTGGAGATGAGCACGCCGGAGGTGATGGGCGCGTACGTCCCGTGCCCCGTGGCCTGCACCGACACGGGCAGCTGGTTCTCCCGGGCGAAGCGGATGGCCTCCGCCACGTCCTGCGTGGACTTCACCGCCACCACGTACTGCGGCGTGTGCTGGACCAGCACGTTGAAGCCGGCGGTCTCCGGGGCATAGCCCGCGTCGTTGGGGGTGTAGACGGGACCGCTCACGCGGCCGGCGAGGGACTGGGTCATGGGGCGTTGCTCCTTCGTGTCAGCCAGCCCTTTCGGGCCGGGAGGGGGACTCGGGTGCGCTGCGGTGCCGCGTCCAGGGAGTACGAGCGCGAAGCAGCATAAACCTGGAAGTCAGGTCCGTACACGGAAGCGCCGCGCGAAAATACGGCCCGGGTTCCAGCGGGCCGGTCTCCCGGTCCCCCTACAGCAGGCCGTGCTCCTCCAGCTTGTTGTAGAGCGTGCGCCGGCTCACCCCGAGCAGCCGCGCCGCCAGCGTGCGGTTGTCCCCCGAGCGCTTCAGCGCGTCCACCAGCGCCTCCTTCTCCACGTCCTTGCGCCGTGACTCCAGCGTGACGGAGTCGGACGTCGAAGGAGGCAGGGGCGCGGCGACGGGCGCTGGCGCGAGTCCCGGCTGGCGGGAGAGCTCGCGCGCCACGTCCTCGCCGGTGAGCATGGGCCCGTCGGAGAGCACCACCAGCCGCTCCAGGAAGTTCTGCAACTGGCGCACGTTGCCGGGCCACGGCTGGGCCTGGAGCGCGCGCAGGCCGTCCTCGCTCAGGGTGAACGGAGGGCGGCCGTTGGTCTTCGCGTGCACGTCCAGGAAGTGGCGGGCGAGCGGCGCGATGTCCTCCGGCCGCTCGCGCAGCGTGGGCAGCCAGAGGGGCACCACGTTGAGCCGGTAGAAGAGGTCCTCGCGGAAGGTGCCCCGGCGCACGCCGTCCTCCAGCGCCTGGTGCGTGGCCGCGACGAAGCGCACGTCCACCTTCACCGTCTGGGTTCCGCCCAGCCGTTCGAACTCGCGCTCCTGGAGCACGCGCAGGAGCTTCACCTGCACGGCGGGGGACACGTCGCCAATCTCGTCGAGGAACAGCGTGCCGCCGTGCGCCAGCTCCACGCGTCCGGGCTTGCGCGTCGCCGCGCCGGTGAAGGCGCCCTTCTCGTAGCCGAACAGCTCGCTCTCCAGGAGCGTGTCCGGGAGCGCCGCGCAGTGCAGCTTCACGAACGGGCCCGAGCGCCGGGGGCTGTTCTCATGCAGGGCCCGCGCGGCCAGCTCCTTGCCCGTGCCGGACTCGCCTCTCAGCAGCACCGTGGCGGTGCCCTGGGCGGCCTTCACCAGCAGGGCCTTCACGTCCTTCATCGCGCGGCTCTGGCCCATGAGCAGGCTGTCCAGTCCGTCCGGCGCCTTGCCGGTGCCGCGCGTGGGCTCCGGATCCTGGCTCGCGTGGAGCAGGGCCTTCTTCAGCGAGAAGAGGAGCTCCTCGCGGTCGAAGGGCTTGAGCACGAAGTCCGCCGCGCCCGCCTTCATCGCCTCCACCGCGAGCGGCACCGTGCCGTGCGCGGTCATCAGCAGCACGGGCACGTCCGGCCAGCCGCGCCCCACCTCCGCGAGCAGCTCCATGCCGCTCATGCCCGGCATGCGCACGTCGCTCAGCACCACGTCGATGGGGCGGCGCGCGAGCTGGGCCAGGGCGTCCTTCGCGTTGGACGCGGGATGCGGGGTGAGGCCCGCCTGGGTGAGCAGCGCGCCCAGCACCTTGAGCAGCGCGGGATCATCGTCGACCACCAGGACGTGGCCCTTCAGTGCGTCACTCACGCGGCTTCTCCCTCGGCTGCCGGGGGCTGGGAAACGGGGGCCGCCGGCAGGCGCAGGCGGAGGATGGTGCCATGGCCCTCGCCGCTCGTCAGGGACGCGGTGCCTCCGTGTGCTTCCGCCACGCGCCGCACGAAGGCCAGCCCCAGCCCGCTGCCTGTCGCCTTGGTGGTGAAGAAGTCGTCGAAGGCCCGCTCGCGCGTGCGCGCGTCCATGCCGCTGCCGGTGTCCTGCACCTCCACCACCACCGCGCCGCCGTCCCGCTGCGTGCGCACGGTGAGGGTGCCTCCCTCGGGCATGGCCTCGAACGCGTTGCGCACCAGGTTCTCCAGCGCGTTGGCGAGCAGGTCCTCGTCTCCCGCGTACTCGGGCAGGTCGGGGGCGAGCTCCTTCTTCAATTCCACCGCGCCCGGTGTCGCGAAGGCCTGGAGCGACAGCACGCCCTCCACCAGCCGGTTCACATCCAGCGGCCGGCGCAGCGGTTCGACCCGCGCGAGGCGCTGGTACGTGCCCGCCACCCGGTCCAGGCGCTCCACCTGCTCCAGCAGCAGGTCCAGGAAGTCCCCGTGCGCGTCCCAGGAGTGGCCGCGCGCGTGCTCCTCCTTGAGGTACTGCGCGGCGCCCTTGAGCGCGGCGATGGGGTTCTTCAGGTCGTGCGCCATCTGCGCGGAGAAGCGGCCCAGCGTGGCCAGTTGCTCCAGGCGCTCGCGCTGGGTGACGAAGGCGGTGACGCCCCGCCGCGCCGCCGCGAGCAGCGCGAAGGTGATGGCGGTGGTGCCCACGACCAGCGCTCCGGACTCAGCGGCGAAGGCGCGGAAGAGCGTGAGGTAGGCGAGCACGCCCACCAGCGCGAGCACGACGGCGTGCATCGCCGAGTTCGTGGCGCGCGCGTCCTTGCCGAAGAGCTGGAAGCGCAGGGACGCGGTGGCCATCACAGGCAGGCCCAGCAGCGTGCCCACGTTGCCCAGCTTCGGCACGGGCAAGGCCATGTCCGCCGCCAGGTCCGTGAGCAGCAGCGCGACGAGCAGCGTGAGCCCCAGCAGCATCAAGCCTGCTCGCGCCCGTTCGTCTTGCGAGCCCGCGTGGCGCAGGTGGCGCGTGAGCAGCACGAAGCCGGTGGTGAGGATGGGGATGACGCCCACGGAGACCGCGAGCCCGAAGGCGAAGGTGTTGATGCGCTCTTCCAGCGCGGGCACGCCCATGGCGATGAGCATCGTCAGCGCGAGCGCGCCCATCACCGCGTAGGTGCCGTAAAGCACGCGGGCGGAGCGGCGACGGCGGCCCACGAACGCGAGGATGAAGTGCACCGCGCACGGCAGCGTCATCAGCGCCGCGGCGAAGCCCATCAACCGCCAGCCGGTGTCCCCCGAACGCGCCAGCCCGAAGGCGGAGAAGTTCCAGGTGGACAGTGCGATGGACAAGAGCGACAGCGGCAGCGCGAGGGGACTTCTTCCCACGCGGGCGAGCGCGATGCCGGCGAGCGCGAGCTGCCCCGCGCACGCGAGCAGGCTGAGCCACATGGCGCCCGTCATCGCGCGCCTCCGTGGCTCAGAGCATGCCCAGCCGGCGGGCGTTGGCGGGGTCGACCGCCGCGGACTCCCAGCGCCGCACCGCGGCCTCGCGCTCCGCGTCGGGCGCGTCCGCGTAGTAGCCCAGCGTGTCGTGCAGGGCGCGGCTCAGCTCCTCGATGGCGGCGAGCCGCACGTCCAACTCACGGTGGCGCAGCGCGGCCACCAGCCAGTCCGCGCGACGGCGGCTGCGGTTCTCCGCCCACCACGCCGACCACTGGCGCGGCTGGAGCCCCAGCGTGGCGCGGGTGACTTCGCGCAGCGCTTCCGCCGCGGCCTGCGCGCACATGGCGTCGTCGCTGCCGGTGAGGTTGATGAGGCCCTCGATGGCGTCGCGGTCGTGCAGCGTGCCCAGGGCACGGGCCGCCAGCGAGCGGCGCAGCGCGTCCCGGCTGGCCAGTTCCTGGCGCAGATCGCGCAGGGACGCGTCCAGGCGCGGCAGGTGCTTGAGCGCGGCGGCGGCGACTCGCGCGGCGCTGGAGATGTCCGGCTCCATGTCGAACAAGCCGCGCAGCACGCCGTCCACCAGCTCCGCGTAGGGCAGGTTGCCCGCGGTGAGCAGCGCCAGGTAGCGCGTGTCCGCGTCGTTCGAATCCAACAGCGGCGCCAGCGCGACGGCCGCGGGCCGGCCCAGGCGCGACAGGGCCGCCGGGATGGGGCCCAGTTCGTCCGCTTCCGGCAGCTCCACGACGGGCAGGCGGCTCCAGGCCGTGGGGCCAGGGAAGTGCTGCGCGAGCACCCGGGCGCTGGCTTCCGGCGAGCGCGCCAGCTCCGCGATGGCGCTGGAGCGCTGGGACGCGTCCGGGCCGGTGAGCCGGCGCAGGAGCGGCGTGAAGTCCGGCGGCGGCAGCTCCTCCGGCGATAGCACGCGCGGGGGCAGGGCGGCGGCGCGGCCCAGGTTCGCCACGCCTCCCCGGCCGAAGACGGGGTTCCACCCGAGCCCCGCGACCACGGCGGGCGCGGGAGCGGGCTGGACCGGGGCCGGGAAGCCGGGCACGTCCACGTCGATGGTGATGTCCTCTTCCGGCGCGCGCAGCTCGGAGACGCGCTGCTTGCGGAAGAGGATGAGCTCCTGGAACGCGGCCGGCAGGTCCTGGCAGAACAGGATGTAGTCGCTCAGCCGGCGCTGGCTCATCGGCTTCTGGCCGCAGTCGCCGTAGAGGATGGCCACGAGGCGGCCCTTCACCTCCACCGGGTACAGGAAGACGGTGCGCGGAGCCTGGCGGCCGAAGAGCTCCAGGTAGTGCCGCGTGAGCGCGTCCGGCGGCAGCGGGCCCGCGTAGCTGCCGCGCGTGACGGCGACGGTGCGGAAGACGCTGCTCGCGTCCAGGGGGATGGAGACCTGGGCGAGGGCGTTCGCGTCCCAGCCGTCGCCGCGCGAGTCCCAGCCACCGGCGGCGCCGCGCACGACGGCGAAGGCGGCCACGTAGTCGAACGTGCGGCGGCCGAAGCGCAGCGCCACGTCCAGCAGGCGGTCCAGGTCCCGCGTCGACTCGCGCAGCGCGGAGCGGGCCTGGGGCAGCGTCCACTCCGGCACGGCGGCATCCGGCGCGCTGGAGGCACCCGGGACGGAGGCGGGCTCCGCCGCGCGAGGACGGTTCGGGCCCTGCGTGGACCCGGGGTTGCTGAAGATGATGAACGACGGCTCGCTCCGGGGCGGCGCCGGGGGAACGGGCGGCTGGGTCGGCGTGGCGGACGGCTGGGCCGCGCGGGCCTGCTGCTCGGGCGCGGGAGGCCACACCGCGGGGCGGGCTCCCGGGGGCTGGGCGGGGGCGACGGCGCGGTTCGCGGACGGAGGCGCGGCGGGGGAGGTGCCCTGCGCGCCCTGGACGGTGGTCCCCGGTCGGGCGGGGACCTGTGCCGGCTGCGCGGCCGGGGTGGTGCCGCCCTGCTGCACGGGGGTGCCCGGTCCTCCGAAGCCCTGCGTCGCGGAGATGCCCTGCGCGGTGCCCGGTCCTCCGAAGCCCTGCGTCGCGGGCCCCTGCTGCACGGTGGTGGCGGGACGGCTCGCGGTCTGCGGCGGCGTGGCGAACGCACCGGGCGCGGCGGGTCGGCCGCCCTGGGCGGAGCCCTGCGTCGCGGGCGTGCCGGCCGGCCCCACGGGCAACAGCACCGGCACGGGCTGCGGCGGCGGGGGGGGACGCTCTCCCGGCGGGTACAGCGTCGGCGGCGCGGCGTTCCCCGGCGCGCCCCGGTTCGGGGCCTGCGCGGGCGGCGCGGCGCGCGCGGGCGTGCCCGGCATGTTCAGCCGCAGGGGCTCGCGCGTGTACGCGGGGGGCGGAATGTCGGTGGGCGTCGGCGGCGGAGTGGGGCGCTGGACCGCGCGGGCCGTCGTCACCGGGCCCGCGGAGGTGTTCAGGCGCAGCGGCTCGCGCACGTACGCGGGGGGCGGGATGTCCGCGGGCTCGGGCTCACGCGAGGCGGTGGGACGGGCCTGCGCGGGCACGGGCTCCTGGGCCACGTTGCGCGCCAGCTGCTCCACCATGTCCACCGTCATCGACTCGTCGTCGGGAGGCGGAGGAGGAGGCGGCGTGAGCGCTCCGGCCTGCTGGGCCAAGGCGTCGGCCAGTTGCACGAAGCGGGGCGGCAGCGGCTGGCGGTAGATGATGGCGATCCACTCGCGCACCCGCAGCTCGATGGCGACCCACAGCTCCAGCGGCCTGCCCAGGAGGAAGCCGACCTCGTCCAGCTCCTTCTTGGGGACCGGATAGGCGCACGCCACGTGCAGCGTGTTCCCGTCCAGGGACAGGGGGACGACGCTCAGGCGCTCGGCGATTTTCGGGGGGATGAAGCTGGCGACCTCGAGGTTGGGCTCGAAGTCCACCAGGTTCACGGGCCGGAAGCCGGAGACCTCGCCCAACATCGCGAGGACGTCCGCTTCGGGGATGCCGCGCTCCAGGAGCGCGGTGTCCAGATGGCCACCCTGGGCCTGATGCTGACGCAACAACTCCCCGGCCTGCTCCTGGGACAGGAGGGCGCGCGAGACGAGGTGCTGGGCAAGACGCGAAGGCATGAAGGCCGCGGCATCTTACGGCCGCAGCCGCAAGGCACAATGAGCCGGTTTCAGCTCGGTTGGACGACGAAGGTGGACGTCAGCTTGTCATGGAGCGTCTGTCCGCGGCGGTCGAACAGCGCCATCCAGAAGCCGCCCAGGAAGAGAACAAAGGAAAGCCCGGCGAGCAGCGCCCGGAAGATGGCCCGGCCCGGGGTGGGCGCCATGCCATGGGTGTCCACCAACCGCAGGCCCAGGAGCAACCGTCCCAGGGTGCGTCCATTCCACAGGAAGGCGGCGACCGCGCAGTACACGGTGGCGAGCACCACCACCAGGACCACGCCCGGCAGCAGCACGGAGTGCAGCGCGCGCAGCCAGGCGACGAACGCGTCCAGCCCGGTCAGCCCCGCCTGCGGCCCCTTCACGCCCGCGATGGACGAGGCGAGGGTGATGTAGGCCGCCGCCACGGCGCCGATGGCCGCGGTGTCGACGGTGAAGGACAGCAGCCGGCGCCACAGCGAGGCGGGGCGCGCGTGGACCTCGCCAGCGGCCGGGACCGCCGAGGGCGCAGGGGCCTTCGACTTCGCGGGGGCTGGGGCGGGGACAGGGGCGGGCGAGGCTTCCATTCGGGACACTCCCGGAGCGGGCGCGGAGGACGTCGCGAAGGCCGGCGTCTCCAGCGGGGGCAGGATGGCCGGGTCCTCCATGACGGGAAGGCCCGGAGTGGCGTCCCGGCGAGACGGACCGGAGGCCTGCGCGGGAGCATCCATCAAGGGAAGGCCGGAAGACGCCTGCGAGGCATCCCAGTGCTCGGCGGACGACGGTCCGGAGGCGGGGTGGGGAAGACCGGACGCCTGGGCCTGCGCGGGCGCGTCCATGCGGGGCAGTCCGGGCGAACCCTGCGCGTTGCCACGCGGCTGGCCCGAGGCGGCCTGGGCCGGCGCGTCCATGCGAGGAAGTCCGGGAGACCCCTGGACGGCGTTGCCACGAGGCTGACCCGAGGCGGCCTGGGGGCGCGGAACGTGCGGCTCCGTGCCGTAGGCCGGAGTGGGCGCGGCGCCCGGGCGGGGCTCCATGGGGGACGCCGGAGGCTGCGTGGCGCGAGGCGCGGCGACGCCAGGGTTCTGGAAGCCCAGCTCCGACAGGGCCGCGGTGGGCGCGGCGCGCGGGGGCACGGCGGCCACCGGTGCTACGCCCGGAGGCGGCGCGGCGGGACGCGGAGGCTGCACGGCGCCAGCAGGTGCGTTCCCCGCGGGAGGCGTGGCTCGGGGAGGCATGGGCGCCGCTGCCCGGGGCGCCTGCTGCACGGGAGCCCGGACCGCCTGACCCTCCGCGGGCGGCACGGGAGCGCGCTCGGCCTGAGCAGGACGCGCCGCCGGGGCCGCCGCGCGAATCGTCGCATCCGCCTGCGGTGCGGCAGGAGCCGCCGCGCGAATCGTCGCATCCGCCTGCGGTGCGGCAGGGCGCGCCGCCGGGGCCGCCGCGCGAATCGTCGCATCCGCTTGGGGTGCATCCGCCTGGGGCGCGGGACGCGCTGCCTGGGGCGACGGGGGACGCGCCGCAGGCGCCGCCGCGCGAATCGTCGCATCCGCCTGAGGCGCGGAGGCCGGCGCGGGGCGAGCCACGGCACCCGGAGTGGGCGCGCGCACGGTGGGCCCATCCGTCGGAGGCATGGCGGCGCGAGGCGCGGCGGCCGGAGCCTGCGCGGGCGGCCGGGGCGCGGCGGGGGCCATTCCCGGACGGACCGTCGGCGTCATGCCCGGCGGGGTCACGGGACCGCGAGGCGGCTCCAGCGCGAAGGCCGGGGTGCCGCGCAGCGTCTCCGGCTCCATCGGTTCGCTGTTCAACGTGATGGGGTCTTCGCCGCCGGCACCCTGGGCCACACGGTCTCCGGACCTGCTTCGGCGATCAATGTGGATGTCGCGGTCGAGCAGGCTCGGGACGGGGGCCACCGCGGGTGGGCGCGCGGCATTCGCGGCGCAAGCGGGGCAATCTCCGACCGGCGGCAGCGAGGCGCCGCACTTCAGGCACTTGGACAACGGATCCTCCCGGTGACGCGGACAACCGTCGCCATGAAAGGCCGCATTCAGGCCTGTAGCAAGAAAAGGACAAGCCCCCGCCGGTCCCTCGGCCGAGGAACCGTCAGGGGCTCGTTCGCGCCATCACCATCGTCCTCGGGGGACGGTGCGTGTGGGGCGCCTCACGCTAGGCGTGGACGCGGCGCCGTCCCGCTGCTCCCACCAGGAGAAGCACGATGATGGATCCCACGACGGACATGATGATGCCCGAGGCATGCAGGTCGAACAGCCGTCCGTTGCGCTCGAAGAGCGAGCCGATGAGGCCGCCCACCAGCGAACCCACCATGCCCAACAGGGTCGTGGCCACCAGCCCCATGCTCTGCTTGCCCGGCAGGATGGCTCGAGCAATGAGGCCCGCGATGAGGCCGATGATGATGAATGCGATGATCCCCATGAGAGTCTCTCCCGTGTGAGGGACCCGCGAGGTCCCGAATGGCAGAAACGTAGGAATCACCACACGGATCCGTGACCCGGGATGCAGGGAGGGGCTGCCCGCCCGCCTGCTAACCGAGCGACCCATCCAGGTGCTGCATCACCGCGAGCGCCGCGAGCGCCGCCGTCTCCGTGCGCAGGATGCGCGAGCCCAGCGTCACCGGCCGCGCTCCCAACCCGCGCAGCCCGTCCACCTCCTCGCGAGCGAGCCCGCCCTCGGGGCCAATCACCAGCGCCACCGGAGTCCCCGCGGCCACGCTCCGGAACGCCTCGCCCAGCGGCACCGCGGACTCCTCTTCATCCAGCACCAGCAGCAGCGTGCCCGGCGTCAGCGCGCGCGCCGCGTCCAGGAGCGGCCGGGGCGGGTGCACCACCGGCACGTCGTCGCGCCGGCACTGGCGCGCGGCCTCCTCGACAATCTTCGCCCACCGCTGGGTGCGCTCCTCGGCGCGCTTCGGCTCCAGCTTCACCACGCTGCGCGCCGTGGCCACCGGATGGAACGCGGTGGCGCCCAGCTCCGTGCCCTTCTGCAGCACCAGCTCCAGCTTGTCCCCCTTGGGCAGCCCCTGGAGCACGTGCATCTCGCGCGCGGGCGGCGTCACCCGCACGGCCCCCAGCACCAGCCGCACGGACTCCGCGTCCAGCCCGGTGACGCGCGCCTCGAAGGCGCGGCCCTTGCCGTCGAAGACCTCCAAAGCGTCGCCGTCCTCCAGCCGCAGCACGTGGACGAGGTAGTGGCGGCGCTCGCCCGTGAGCGTCACGTCAACGGGGGCGGGGTCGGGCAGGGGGACGAAGAGGCGGACCACGGCGGCTTCCTTGAGGGGAGGGCGCCCGCAGGATAGTCCTCCATGCTATGGCGCGCGAAACGCCCATGGCCACCCTCGTCATCGAGTCCACCCGCTCCGGCTTCGTCGAATCCCTCCACACCGTGTCCGTCGCGGTGGTGAGCGCGGAGGGCACGCGCGTCGCGTACGCGGGCGACCCGGAGCGCGTCACCTTCTGGCGCTCGGCGGCGAAGCCCTTCCAGTCCCTGCCCATGGTCCAGGACGGCGCGGCGGACCGCTACGGCTTCGGCTCGCGCGAGCTGGCGCTCTCCTGCGCGTCCCACTCCAGCGAGCCCGTGCACCGCGCGCTCGCCATGCGGATGCTGAGCGCCTCGGGCTGCGAGGAGCGCCACCTCGCGTGTGGCCCGCACCCGCCGCTGTCGCCCGCGGTCGCGGAAGAAGCCCTCAAGGCGGGCGTGGTACTCACGCCCCGCTGGAACAACTGCTCCGGCAAGCACGCGGGGATGCTCGCGCTGGCGAGGCACCACGGCTGGGACGTCCACGGCTACGCCAGCGACGGCCACCCGGTGCAGGAGCGCATCCAGGACGAAATCGCGAAGTGGACGGGCCTGCCGCGTGACGCGCTGGTGAAGGCCGTGGATGGCTGCCTCGCCGTCTGCTTTGGCCTGCCGCTCAGCGCCATGGCCACCGCGTGGGCCCGCTTCGGCGTGTCGGAGGCGCCCGCGGCCCAGCGCCTGCGCGAAGCGATGCTCGCGCACCCGGAATTGGTCGCGGGAAGGGGCCGCGCGTGCACGGACCTGATGACCGCCTTCGGGGGCGAGGCCGTGGTGAAGATTGGCGCGGAGGGCGTCTACTGCGCCGCGCTGCCCCGGGCCCGGCTGGGCGTGGCCGTCAAGGTCGAGGACGGCGACGCCCGCTGCGCCGCGCCCGCGCTCCTCGCCGTCCTGCGCCTCGTCGCGGAAGCACAGGGCCTGGTCCTGCCCATGACGGGCCTGGAGCACCACGCGGAGCCGCGCATCCTCAACACCCGGAACGAAGTCGTGGGCTCCCTGCGCGCGGCCGGGACGCTCGCGTTCACCTGAGGTCCGCTGTAGCGCGGAAGGTCACACGCGCCGGGCGCCCTGTAACCCGCCCCGCTACAGCCGCGCCCGCGTCCCCTTGGATCTCCAAGGTCCCTGCGGCGGGCACGCGGACTGCAATGTCCGCCAAGCACACGGCGGGACTCGCGAGGTCCTGACGCCAAGGGGGAAAGCCTCGCGAGTCCAGATGGGGTCGGGTGGGCGAGCCTTCGCGTTCGCTGCCCGACCCCCTCTCATTTCTAGCGCTTCAAGTCGATGCGCACCCACTCGCCCTGCTGCGCACCCTCCAGCACGGTGCACCCCAGCTTGCGGTACGCGGCCTCCACGTCCGCGCGCTGGTGCGCGAGCACGCCGGCCAGCACCAGCCGGTCCTTCGCCTTGGGCACGATGAGGGGCGCCAGCTCGATAAGCGTGTTGGCCAGGATGTTCGCGAGCACCAGGTCGAAGGTGCCGGCAACCTCCGTCAGCTCGCGCCCGGAGATGTCCAGGTCGGGCGTCTGGTTGTCCGTGCAGTTCTCCTGGGCCAGCTCCACGGAGGTGGGGTCGTTGTCGGTGCCCACCACGTGGCCCGCGCCCAGCTTCTTCGCCGCGATGGCGAGCACGCCCGTGCCGGTGCCCACGTCCAGCACGCTCGCGCCCGGGTGCGTGGACATGAAGTCATCCACCGCCGCCAGGCACAGCGAGGTGGTGGGGTGGTCCCCCGTGCCGAAGGCCATCTTCGGCTCGATGACGAGCTTCACCTTGTCCGCGGGCGCGTTCGCCACGTCCCAGGGCGGGCCCACCCACAGGCGGCCCACCTGCACGGACTTGATGAGCGACTTCCACTCGTTGCTCCAGTCCTGCTGGGGCTGCTCGTCCAGGGACAGGCGCGCGGTGGGGTGGCTCTCCGCCACGGCGTCGCGGGCCTCCTCCGCGCTCTCGCGGTCCTCGAAGTAGGCCACGACGATGGACTGGCCCTTCACGGGGGCGCGCACGCCCGGCATGGTGGGCGTCTCCGTGTCGCGGACCTCCAGGCCCAGGGCGCCGGCCTCATGGAGCAGGTCCTGGAGGATTTCGGAGGCCTCCTCCGCGATATCGACGGTGAGTGACAGGTAGGTCTGGGACATGGCGCCCCTTCTACCGCACCCGGTGCGGCGTGGAAGCGCCGTCGTCGTGACGCTTCCACGCTCGCGAGGCAGGGAATTACGGACCGACGATGGACATGGCCATGCGGTCGAAGTCGATGACCCGGCGGGCCACCTCCTGCACGTCCGCCGCCGTCACCTTCGCCACGCGCTCGGAGTAGTGCAGGAAGTTGTCCAGCCCGATGCCGTAGCAGGTGTCCAGCGCCAGCAGCGTCGCGCGGGCGCTGTTGCGCTGCAGGTCGATTTCATACGCCCCGATGATGTGCTGCTTGGCGCGCTCCAGCTCCGCGGCCGGAATGGGCTCGTCGCGGATGCGCTGCAGTTCGCGGCGCATGCCCTCCACCGCCGCCTCCACCTTCTCCGGGCTCGTGCCCATGTAGACGGCGAAGTAGCCGGGGTCCAACCCATCCATGGAGAAGCTGCTCACGCTGTAGGCCATGGAGCGCTTGTCGCGCAGCTCGATGAAGAGCCGCCCGCCCTGGCCGGACAGCACCGTGGACAGCACGTCCAGCACCACGCGCCACGGGTCGGTCATCCGCGCCGCCTGGAAGCCCATCACCAGGTGCGTCTGCGCACGCGCGAGCACCTTCTTCTCCGTGCGCGGCGCGGACGGAGGCGCCTCCGGCCGCACCTGCTTCGGGGCCACCGCGCCGCCGCGCGACTTGCCGAAGTACTCGTTCGCCAGCGCCCGCACCTGGTCCACGTCCACGTCGCCCACCACGCTGAGCGTCATCTGCGACGGGTCCATGTGCGCGCGGTGGTAGGCGCGCAGCTGCTCGGGCCCCAGCGCCTCCACGGAGGCCTTCTCACCCAGCATCGACAGCCGGTACGGGTGCTCCTGGTAGAGCGTGCGCGAGAACAGCTCGAACGCCAGGCTCGACGGCTTGTCCTCGCGGGTGAGGATGTCCTGGAGCAGCAGCGCGCGCTCCCGCGCCACCTCCTCCTCGCGGAAGGCGGGGTTCACCAGCACGTCCGCGAACAGCCGGAAGCCGGGCTCGAAGTAGCGCGACAGGAAGTCCGCCTTCAGGCTCACGGAGTTGCGGCCGCCCTGACCGGTGACGTTGCCCGCGTACAGGTCGCCCAACTGGCTGATGTCATCCGCGCTGAGCGTGGTGGTGCCCTTGGTGAGGGTGCGGCTGAGCAGCGTGGTGATGCCGTTGTTCTCGGGCGTCTCGTAGCGCGAGCCGCCGATGAAGGCCGCGCGCATGGAGAACAGCGGCACGTGTGGCTCCACGCGGATGAGGAGCGTGGCGCCGGAGGGCAGCTTCTCCTTCACGACCTCCGAACGCGCGGACGCCACGGCGCCGCGGGCTGGACGCGGCGGAGCCTCCGGGGGAGGCTGCTTCGCGGAGCGCTCCGGCGGCGTGAGGCCGGGGCCCTTCGCCGCCTCATCCAGCGCGGCGTGCACGTGGGCCTCCGTCAGCTCCGCGGCGGGCGGCACCAGCGCGGTGACGACGGCGTGCTCCAGCCGCAGGTACTTCTGGGCCACGCGGCGCAGGTCCTCCGGCTTCAGGTTGCGGATGTCCTCCAGGTAGCGCGCCTCCGACTCCAGGCCGCCGGGGGACGTCTGGTACGAGCCCAGGTTCCGCGCGGTGCCCTGCACCGTCTCCTTGCGGTAGACGGACTCCGCCTCCACCACCGCCTGCACCGCGCGCAGCTCGTCCAGGGGCACGGGGGTGGTGCGCAGCGCCTCCAGCACGCGCGCCGTCTGCGTGAGCGCCTTCTGCGACTGCGCGGGCGGCAGCGTCAGCGACACGGAGAAGATGCCCGGGTCCTTGGGCGTGTACGCGGACGCGTGCACGTCGTTGACCAGGTGCTGGCGGCGCTTCACCTCGCGCACCAGCCATGACGAATTGCCCTGGCCGGCGATCATCGCCAGCACGTCCAGCGCGGGCACGTCCGGGTGCTCCAGGTCCGGGATGGCGAAGGACAGGTGCAGGTAGGCCTCCTTCACGTCCTCCGTCTGGATGAGCACGCGGCGGCCCGTGGGGGCCGCGTCGCGCGGACGCTCCACCGGGCCCGCGTAGGGCCGGCCCCAGTCACCGCCGAAGATTTCGTCCACCCACTGGCGCAGCTCCGCCTCGTTCAGGTCGCCCGCGACGGACAGCACCAGGTTCTTCGGCGTGTAGTGCCGGTGGTAGAACTCCAGCACCTTCTCGCGGGTGAAGCTGCGCACGCTCTCCTCGGTGCCGATGACGGGCAGCCGGTAGGGGTGCGTCTGGAACGCGGCGGTGAAGAGCCCCCGGGACGCGCGGCGCGACGGAGAGTCGTAGCTGCGCTTGATCTCCTCGCACACGACCTCGATTTCGCGCGCCAGCTCGTCCTTGTCGAACGCGGAGCGGCGGACGGCATCCCCCAGGATGTCCAGGCCCGTGCGGGCGAACTGGCTGGCGATGACGATGTGGTAGACGGTCTGGTCGAAGGACGTCCAGGCGTTGATTTCGCCGCCGTGCGCCTCGATGTCCCGGGCAATCTCACCGGGCCCCCGGCGCTCCGTGCCCTTGAAGAGCATGTGCTCGTGCAGGTGGGCGAGCCCGGCCTGGTCCGGCCTTTCGTCAGCGCTGCCGGCCTTGACCCAGACCTGGAAGGCCGCGACCTTGGCGGCGTGCTGCTCCTCGAAGACGACGGTGAGCCCGTTGGGCAGGGTGTAGCGGATGGCCATAGGAGTGGTCCGAAGCTGTCATCCCCTCCCAAGGGGAGGCAAGGCGAGGTGTGATGTTTGCTCCATTGGCTAACGTCCCGCCCCCTCCACGTCGAGCGGACCGTGCCGTCCGCCTCCCACCAGGCAGGCGAAGCGGCGCGGTGTCCATCGCGTAACTGGTGGAAACCCCCCGTGGCCGGTAACCTGGGACGCGCACATGCCGTCTCCCCCGGACGAGGCGGATCCGCTCGCGGACCTGAAGGAACTGCTGGATGAAGGCGACGCCCCCGTGGCGGCGCCCGCTCCGGCCCCCACCAGGCCGCTCTCGGTTCCCAAGCCTCCCCCCTCCGCGCCTCCTCCCCTGCCGCCCCGGCGGCCCGCCGCAGGCCTGCCCGCGTCTCCGGCCGCCGCGCCCGCCGCCCGGGTGCCCACGACCCCCGCGCCCATCGGCGGTGGAGGGTTGCCCACGACCACGCCTCCGTCCCCGGCGGCCGCGGCGCGCAGCCCCGGCAAGGGGGATCCCTTCGCGGAGCCCGCCGAGCCCCGGCTGCCCATGGGCGGCTCGCCGGAGGACAAGCTGGAGTTCTTCCGGGGCATCCTGAAGCAGAAGACGGAGACCCTGGCCCGGGCGCGCGCGCTGTACGCCGAGCGCGAGGGCGAAGTGACGCAGCTCAAGGCCGCGCTGGAGAAGGCGCGCAGGGAAGGCGGCGGCGGTGCTCCGGTCCCGTCCGCGCAGGACGAGCAGCGACTGAAGCTGGCCCAGGTGAAGCTCGCCTCGCTGGAGGCGGAGCTCGCCGCGTCGGAGGCGGACCGCAAGGACCTCACGCGCGCGCTGGCGGAGGTGGAGTCGGAGATCCCCCGGCTGACGGAGGAGCTCCAGGCGGAGCGCGAGTCGCGCGGGGCGATGGCGGAGGAGCTGGTCGGCGCGAAGGAGGCGCTGGGGCTCGCGCAGGACCGCGTGGCGGAGCTGGCCTCCGGCAAGTCCGAGGCGCAGGGCGCGCTGGAGGCGGTCCAGGAGCAGTACCAGTCCACCCTCGCGGACGTGGAGCGGCTGACCGCCGAGCGCGACGCGCAGGCCCTGGCCATCAGCCAGCTGGAGACGGCGCTCGCGGAGGCGAAGGGCGCCATGGGCGCCCTGGAGAGCGAGAGCGACTGGTCGCGCAGCTCGCTGGAGGAGGCGCACGCCCACGCGAAGGGGATGGAGGGCGAGCGGGACGCCGCGCGCCGGCAGCTCGCGGTGGTGGAGGACGGGCTCAAGACGCTCCAGACGCAGGTGACGGAGCTGGAGCGCGCGCTCGCGCTGAAGGACGCGGACGCGGTGGGGCTGCGCGCCGCGCTCACCGCGCGCACGGCCGAGGCCGCGGAGCTCCCCTCGCTCAGGAGCGCCCTGGAGGGCCGCGCCGCGGAGGCCGCCCGGGTCCAGGCGCGCGTGCGCGAGCTGGAGGCGGAGCTCGCCCAGGCGCGTGAAGCCGCGCGCGCCGAGGTGGAGGCCGCGGAGGTCCGCGCGCGCATGGCCGAGTCGGAGCTGGCCTCGCTGCGCGAGGTCCTGGAGGCCGCGGAGGTCGAGCAGGTCTCGCTGCGCGACCGGATGGAGTCGGACGCGGCGGCGCTCGGCGAGGCGGTGCACGAGGCCGAGGGCCGGGTGCACGAGGCGGAAGCCAGGGCCGCCGCGCTGGAGGCCCAGCTGGCGGAGCTCACCGCCCGGGTCGAGGCCACGCAGGCCGAGCGCGAAGCGCACCAGGAGCAGCTCGCCGCCGTGGAGCGCAAGCTGGCCACCACGCAGGCGGAGCGCGTGGGCTTCTCCGCGCGCGCGTCCATGCTGGAGACGGCCGCGGGCCAGCGCGAGGCGGAGGTGCAGCGCCAGCAGGCCCTGGTCGCCAAGGCCCAGGAGGAGCTGGCGCTGGAGCGCGCCCGCCGCGAGGCGGTGGAAGCGGAGATCGCGGACGCCCGGGTGCAGGCCGCCGAGGCCGAGGGCCGCGCCGAGGCGCTGAGCGCCGGACATGACGGCCAGCGCGAGGAGCTGGCCTCCCTCAGCGAGCAACTGGAGGCGGCCCGCGCGGAAGCGGACAAGGTGGACCGGCTCCAGCAGCGCGTGAAGATGGTGGAGGGCGCGCTGGAGGCCTCCGAGTCCAAGCGTCGCGTCGCCGAAGCGCAGGCGGCCCGCGTGAAGGACTTCGAAGCGAAGCTCGCGTCGGAGCAGGGCGCGAAGGCGCTGCTGGAGGCGAAGCTCGCGCAGTCCGACGTCACGCTCCTGGAGGAGCAGGGCGTGAAGGCGGCGCTGGAGTCGCGACTGGAGGAGGCTCGCGCCGCGCTCGAAGCGGAGCAGGCGGCCCGTCAGGCGCTCGAGGCGAAGCTCGCGGCGGCGCCCGCTGCTGTCGCGGACGTGCCCGCGGACTGGGCGGCGGAGCGCGAGCAGCTCAAGGCGGACGTGGCCTCCATGAAGCGCAAGCTGATGGCGGCCGAGGCAGCGCTCGAGTCGGCTGCCAGCACCAAGGCGAAGGTGGCGCGGCTGGAAGCGCAATTGAAGGCCCTGAAGTAGAGGTTGGACCTTCATGTCCTTCGCCGCGCCCACCGACCCGTTGACGGGCATGCAGGCAGCCCGCTTTGGGCTGTATCTGCACTTCCCGTACTGCCTGGCCAAGTGCCCCTACTGCGACTTCGCGGTGGCGGTGGCGCGCCAGGTGCCGGAGGAGCGCTACGCGAACGCGGTGCTGGCGGAGCTGGACGCGCGCCTGTCCGCCGACCCGTCGCTGCGCACGAAGCCGCTGGAGTCCCTCTTCCTGGGCGGCGGCACGCCGTCCCTGTGGCACCCCCGCTACGTGGCGCGCGTGCTGGAGGGCATCGCCGCGCGCATGTCGCTCGCCCCCGGCCTGGAAATCTCCCTGGAGGGCAACCCGGAGCGCGCGGACGCGGAGCGCTTCGCCGGCTACCGCGCCGCGGGCATCAACCGGCTGTCCCTGGGCGTGCAGTCCTTCCAGCCGCAGACGCTGAAGGCGCTGGGCCGCGCGCACGACGCGGCCATGGTGGAGGGCGCGGTGGCGGCGGCGCGCCAGGCGGACTTCCCCGTGGTGGCGCTGGACTTCATCTACGGCGTGCACGGCCAGACGGTGGCGCAGGTGGAGGCGGACGCACGCCGCGCGGTGGCGCTCTCGCCGGAGCACCTGTCCACCTACGCGCTGACGGTGGAGCGCGAGGTGCTGGCGGAGTCCACGCCGCTGTCCAAGCAGCTGGACCGGGGCGAGCTCTTCCTGCCGGAGGACGACGAGGTGGTGGCCATGGCCCGCACGGTGCGCGACGTGTACGGCGCGCACGGCCTCACCCGCTACGAGGTCTCCAACCACGCGCGCGAAGGCTTCAGCTCCCGGCACAACGCGCTCTACTGGACCGGCGGCGAGTACCTGGCGCTGGGCGTGGGCGCCACCGGCATGCTGCTGTCCCCCACGGCCCACCGCTACGTGAACCTGCGGAGCCCGGAGGCCTACCTGCGCACGGTGGAGGAGGGGAGGCTGCCGGAGGCGAGCCGCGAGGACCTGGGCCCCGAGGAGCTCTTCGCCGAGCGGCTGAGCATGGGCCTGCGCCTGGTGTCGGGGGTGGACTGGGAGGCCGTCTGTGAGCGATACGGCCAGCCCGTGGAGCCCCGGCGCGCGGAGGTGGAGCGGCTGGTGGCCCACGGCTTCGCCACGCGTCACGGCCGCAGGCTGGCCCTGACGGAGCGGGGGGCGGACGTGCACAGCGCCGTCTGCGCGCGGCTGTTGTAGGCGGTTCCAGGAAGGACGATTCGACCGTGCTGACCAAGTGGTTCTTGTGGATGGGCCTCACGATGCTGACGGGCAGCCCGCTGCTGTCCCTGGGGCTGCTGGCCGTGCTGCTGTTCGCGGCGGACCGGTTCACGTTGCAGGTGCTGCCCAGCCCCATGCGCATCTTCAAGCGCTGGCAGCGCGCGGGGGAGCTCGCGGGCACCATCCTCACCAACACCCACGACCGCCGCGCCCGCGCGGAGCTGGCGGACATCCGCCTGGGCCAGAAGCGCTACCAGGAGGCGGTGGACCTGCTGCGCCCCAACCTGGATGCGGGCGACGACGACGTGGACACCCTCTACCTCCTGGGCGTGGCCTACCTGGGCGCGGGCGATGCTCCCCGGGGCGAGCTGCTGCTCACCGAGGCCGAGCGCCTGGACGCCGACTACCGCCAGGGCGCCATCGACCTGGAGCGCGGCCGCTTCCGCCTCCAGCGCGGCGACTTCAAGGGCGCGCGCGAGGCCCTGGAGCGCTTCCTCCAGGTGCGTCAGGGCTCCGTGGAGGGGCGCGTGCTCCTGTCGCGCGCGCTGGACAAGGAGGGCCTGGACGTGGAGGCGAAGGACGCCCGCGACGCCGCCTGGCGCGAGTACTCCGTCGCCCCGCGCTTCCAGAAGCGCCGCGACCGCTGGTGGGCCTGGCGCGCCCGTCCGTCCCGCCCGCTGACGTACGCCGCCGTGGCCCTGGTGCTGATGGGCGTGGGGGCGTACCTGACCCGCTACCTGCCCACGCACGACACGTACGCCCCCTACGGCCGCTACGAGGATGCGCCCTACGCCGCGGACGACATGGGCGGCGACGACGCGGAGTAGTAGGCTTCCCGCGCATGTTCCCCCCGCCGTCCCAGGTGCTGCGCCAGCGCGAGGGCCTGCTGGCGGACACGCCCTTCCCGCTGCTGTTGCACGCGCTGATGGTGGAGGAGCGCACCTGCACGCTGGAGCTCAAGGTGCGCCAGCGCGAGAAGCGCATCACCTTCGAGGACGGCGCGCCGGTGGCGTGCCACTCCAACCTCCTGCACGAGACGCTGGGCAAGTACCTGGTGGAGAAGGGCCGCCTGTCGGAGGCGGACTACCAGAAGTCCCTGGCGGAGAGCGTGTCCTCGGGTATGCAACTGGGCGGGCTGCTCGTGCAGAAGGGGCTCATCAGCCCCTTCGACCTCTACAAGCAGCTCCAGGCGAACCTGGCGCACAAGCTGCTGGACTGCTTCCGCTGGACGGAGGCGAAGTACCGCCTCATCGCGGACGTGGAGAACCCGGATGCCAGCGTGCGCGCCAACACCGCGCAGCTCATCCTCACCGGCGTCTCCACCCAGCTGCCCTTCGACACCGTCGCCACGCACTTCACCTTCACGGACGACCGCCGCTTCGGACAGATGCCCGGCGTGGAGTCCGCCCCCAAGCTGTCCTCCAAGGACGCGCGCCTGTTCCAGGCACTGCGCCAGCGGCCCACCTTCAACGAGCTCTTGGAGCGCACCGGCTTCGACATGGACTCCGTGCTGCGCCGGCTCTACGCGCTGTGCCTGCTGGGCGTGGCGGGCTTCGTGGAGGACGTGGACGCGAGGGCCGAGGACCTGGCCCGCAGGGCCCCCGCCACCCCCGCGCCGGAGCCCGTCCCCACGCCGGTGCCCGTGCCGGCCCAGCAGGCCCCGTCCGGCACGCCCTTCGCGGATGAAGACGAGGCCGCGCGCAACGCGCTCGTGGGCGCGTTCCTCAACCACCGCGGCATGGATCCGTTCGCGCTGCTGGACGTGCCGGAGGACGTGCAGCCGGTGGCGCTGCGCAAGGCGTTCCTCGCCGCCGCGGACCGCTTCTCCCCGCTGCGCTTCCAGACCGCTGAGCTGAAGGACAAGGCGGAAGGGATGCTCGCCGCGTACGCGCGCGCCTACGGCTCGCTGTCGGAGCCGGAGCAGAACGCGCTGTGGAAGAAGCGCCGGCAGGCGCACCGGGAGAAGGCGCGCCAGAACACCGGCCGGCCCTCCACCGCGGAGCAGTTCCGCATCCGCACGGACCTGCTGGACGCCACCACCCAGTTCGATGAAGCCAAACGCCGCCTGGAGGCGCGCAACTTCGCGGGCGCCTTCGAGTACTTCGAATACGCCTGCGACATCGACCCAAGGCCGCTGTACCAGGCCCACCGCGCCTGGGCGCGCTACCTCATGAAGCCGGAGGCGCACGGCCGGCTGGCGCTCCAGGAGCTCCAGGAGCTGGTGCGCCAGGAGCCCGGTCTGGAAGAGGGCTGGGCCTTCCTGGGCGACGTGGCCCGGGGCGAGGGCCAGTGGGCGCTGGCGGAGGACGCCCTGCGCAAGGCCTTCAAGCTCAACCCCCAGCAGCGCCGCTACGTGACGCTCATCCAGGAGATCGCCCGGCGGCGCTGAGGGCCCGCCGGACGAGGGACCGCGACGCTACAGGCCCTGCAGGGTGGCGCGGTCTGCGGCGGACAGGCCCTCGCCCTGGGTCACGTGGTCGATGACGACCTGGACGCGAGCGGCGCCTTCCCGCGTGAGCTGCTTGCCCGCCAGCAGCGAGAACACCTCCTGGAGGTCCTTGTGCTGGGCGACGGGCCCCAGCTCGTACCGGTCGTCCAGGCCCGTCGTGGAGCGGTCCTGGTTGGCGCAGTAGGCGAACATCGGGGCGAAGTAGCGCTCACCCGGGGGCACCACGATGCTGACCGTCTGCACGATGATGCCGTTCTGCACGTCGTCGTTGGTCGACACCAGGATGAACCCCGGCGGCAGCGTCACGGTGATGGGCGCGTTCGTGGTGTTGTTGAAGATGAGGCACACCCGCACCTCCTCGCCGCTGCCGTAGGCCTCCTCCTTGAACTTGTCGTCGCAGTCCACCGGGTTCTCCGGCGAGTAGGCGACGATGGGGTTCTCCAGCGTCAACCCCGCCGGCAGCGTGAAGGCCTGCCCCGTCGGGGCCTCCTTCGAAAAGCCCAGGCCCGGCCCCACGGACTTGCGGGTGTTCGTCCCTCCGTCGGAGGAGGTGCCGCCGTCCGTCTTGCCGTCCCCGTCGCCGTCGTCGCTGCAGGCCGCCAGCAACGCCACCGCCAGCACCACGCCCATTCGCTTCGCCACGTGCCAGTTCATGCGATTCGTCTCCCTGCGCTCAGCGCGAATGCCCGTGCCAACCATGGCATGCGCACAGCGTCAAGCACCCCGGGCCCCGGCCTGCCCGATAATGTCCGCAAGCCCGGTGGCCGGGCCTGCATTCCCGGCCACTTGGCCGATTCCCGCCGAACCTACGGGCGGTATGGTAGCGGCACAATGGGTCGGGAAGGCTCCCACCCTGGGGTATCTTCAGTACAGGGGCGAAGCATGAAGCGCGGCAACGAATCAGGCCAGGCGGCGGTGGAGACGGCCATCGTCTTGCCCCTGTTCGTGTTCATGCTGCTGGGCATCCTGCAACTGGGGTTGATGCACCAGGCCCGGCTGCTCACGAAGTACGCGGCCTACAAGGCCGTGCGCGCCGGCTCCCTGCACAACGCGGACATCCCCACCATGGAGAAGGCCGCCCTCGCGGTGCTGCTGCCCATGGTGAGCACGGCCGCCAGCGGGGGCGCGGAGATCATCAAGCCCATCACCAGCGCCGGTGACTTCAAGTCCAAGTTCGAATCCGGGGACATCTCCAAGAACAAGATGAACGACGCCTCCGGCCTGAAGTTCGCGGAGGTCACCATCTGCGGCCCCCTCAAGGGGAACATGGGCTCCGGCTCCCACGGCAACAAGGAGATGGACTTCGATGATCCGAAGGTCGCCTCCGGAGACGGCGGCTGGGCGGACAGCCTGCGCACCAAGCTGAGCGTGCAGGTGACGTTCAACTACCGCCTGCCCATCCCGTTCGCGGACGTCGTCATCTACAACATCGCGCGCGGCCGGGACCTGCCGTACGTCCTGCGCCTGGGCAAGGACTCGGACCGCGACGAGTTCATCGTCAAGAAGATGTCCAAGTACGACTCCGCGGCGGACAACAAGCTCTACATCCTGCCCATCCGCGCCACGTACATCATGCGGATGCACTCCAACATCTACCTCACCCAGAAGGAACTTCCGGAGGAGAACGAATGCATCTTCCCGTTCGAACCGTGAGGTCCGCCTCCCGGCCCAAGCGCCGCCACCGGGGCCAGGCCCTGGTGCTCGCGTGTCTGTCGTTCCTCCTGCTCGCGCTGATGACGACGCTGAGCTTCAACCTGAGCCACGCCCTGCGGGAGAAGATGAGCCTGCAGCAGCACAGCGACGCGCTCGCCTACTCCATGGGCGTCGTGGAGGCGCGCGCGCTCAACTACTACGCGGCCAGCAACCGGGCCATCGCGTCCGCCTACGTGGGCATGACGTCCGCGCACGGCTACATGGCCGCCGCCAGCGCCACCGGCGACATGATGCGCGCCGGGCAGATGAGCTTCTTCATCGTCGCGGCCCTGGAGGTGGCGCAGTGCCCGCCCTACAACTTCCAGCACTGCTTCGACGCGATTGAAGCGCTGATGATCGCCATGGACTACAGCTCCAAGGCCAGCGACTACGACTCCAAGGTCAAGGACGTGGAGGAGAAGTTCAACAAGGTCATCCAGGACCTGAACAAGATGTCGAACGACATCCATGAATCGCAGAAGTCCGCCCACAGCAAGGCGCGCAACGCCGTGCGCAGCGGACAGTCCGCGGACCTGTCGAAGCTGACGGACTGGAACGTCCCCGGCGCCAACTCGCTCGACTCGTCCGTGGGCGGGCTCAACGCGGAGGAGTTCGACTGCGCGGTGGATGGCATGAACTGCTCGCGCGCCGGCTCCAGCAACAAGGCCCGCGCCCAGGTGATGACGGAGATCTCCAACGCCTCGCGCCCCGGCTGGGCCGCCAACCGCAGCCTGCCCGTCATCATGAACGGGCTGCCCACCTACTTCAAAAGCGACTTCATCAAGGACCTGCTCAAGGACATCCCCCAGGAAGGCACCCACGTCATCATGGGGCACCAGGGCACGGCCAAGGTCGCGCAGACCAAGAGCAACATCCACGGCCCCGGCCAGGTCACCGGCAACGAGGGCAAGGTCGTGGTCGCGGACGAGCACGGCACCCTCCTGTCGCAGTGGCGCCACGGCTTCGGCGTGGGCACCTACAAGGCCGTGGTGGAGAGCAGCGAGAACGGCGGCAGCCACGAGCCCTCCGGCGCCCACAGCGGCCAGCACGACGAGTTCAAGGGCATCAACACCAAGGACCTGATGTCCTGCTCGGGCAGCGGCAACTGCTTCATGAAGTTCCGCGCGGACGACAACCCCGACACGGACTGGGGCCAGCCGCACGTCTACAGCTACGTCACCAAGCAGTTCTTCGTGGGGGACCCGAGGAAGGCGCCCTGGGAGCTCAACAACAGCGGCTCCTTCACGCTCACGCACGGCGCCCAGGGCGACGGCAAGCTGCAGCTCGCGCCCGGCGAGGGCGCGGCGCTCTCCAAGGCGCTCGTCTACTACCACCGCCTGGGCCCCAACGGCTGGAAGGAGGCCCCGGGCCTCTTCAACCCCTACTGGCGCGTGAAGCTGCACCCGTTCAACGCCCAGGAGGCGTCGAAGGTGCTCAACCGCGCCGGCAACGGCGACGCGGCGGACCTCGCCGGCGCCAAGGACCTGGCCCTATGAGCGCCGCGCACCCGCAGGGCCGCCGCGTCCGGGGCGCCGCCTCCGTGGAGATGGCGCTCTCCATGATCGTCCTCATCCCCATCTTCATGTACGCGCTCTTCCTGGACGACCTCCTGCGCTACTCGCTGGATGCCCAGGAGGCCGCGGTGACGACCATCTGGGACTTCACCACGCAGGACTACACCAAGGCGCTCAAGCAGAGCGGCGGCGGCGGCACCGGCCCCCAGGGCGGCAGCTCCAACGTGCAGCACAACGCCCGCCTCACCTACTGCGACCACGAGTCCGGCATCGACCGGCCGGACGCGATGTCCGGCAGCAACTACGCGGACTGCGAGGACCTGGACCACCACCTGGCCGTCGTCGCCCACGTGTGCTGGATGAACGACAAGGCCAAGCAGGTGACGTGCGAGGCGCCGGACACCGGCGCGGCGTCGCTGGGCGGCCTGGCCGGCCAGTACCAGGGCCAGTTCACCAACGGCGGCTACATCGAGTGCTCCGCCCGCGCGGTGGTGGAGAACTACCTGCTGCCCGAGCAGTTCCTCCCGGAGTTCAGCAAGAACCAGGCGCTGACCAAGAAGAACTGGAAGGGCGAGGGCGACATCCACTCGAACGCCCAGCAGGGAACGGAGGGCAGCGGCGGCAATGCGTACTTCCTCAAGGAACAGCGCATGAGCATCATCACCGACACCTGGGCGCTCACGGAGGATGCGGACATCTCCCCGTCGGACTCCAGCGGTGAGTTCTACGAGCGCGTGGACTACGTGTACTCGAACACCTTCAACGCCTTGAGCATGAAGCAGCACATGATGGACTTCCGCAGCGCGCTGACGGACGAGCTGCTGGACGGCACCATGCTGTACATGTTCGAGGACTCGCCCAACAACCCGTACGTCTCCATCCACCCGCACCTGGCCAACATGCAGACCCCGGCCAACACCGTGGACCAGGAGGGCAGCACCCGCTACTTCAACCAGGAGTGGCGTGACTGGGACAACGACAAGAACCAGAACACGTACAAGCACGGGCAGCGGGGCGAGTGGTACATGGGGTGCAAGGATCCGGAGTCGTGCTGAAGAAGCTGGCCGCGCACCCCGCCTTCCGCACCGCGGCGGTGCTGGTGTCGGTGGCGGTGGCGGGCATCGTCATGGGCATGGGGCTGGAGGAGGCGCGCTACGGGAGCGCCCGCACGGAGCTGGAGCGGGCGGAGGCCGCCGCGGACGAGCTGGACCAGGAGGCGACGGCGGCGCAGAGCGGCCCCACGCGCTCCAAGCGGGACGAGGCCATCCTGGCGCGCACGCTGACGTACTTCCCGCCCTATCCCCGGGGCGGCCGTCCGGAGGCGCTGGCCGCGGACTACCTGGGGCCGGACACGCCCATCGCGGTGGCGTGGTTCTCCACGCAGGACTCGTCGGACCAGGTGCTGCAGCACTACCGCCAGGTCATCCTGGATGAAGGCCTGCCCGTCGTGGGCGTGCGCTTCAACGACAACGCCGGCTACGTGGGCTACTGGGTCCCCAAGGATGACGAGGTGCGGCTGATGTCCACGCTGCACCAGGGGGACGAAACGATTGTCTTCGTCTCCTCGGCGCGCATGCGCAACTACCTGGAGCGCGCCGGCCGGGTGCCCGCGGGCATCCCGGTGCCCCGGGGGCTTCAGGACGTGGCATCCCTGTCCCTGCGGATGGAGGGCGCCACCAACATCACCGTGTCGGGCCGGGTGCCGGACACCACGCTCTCCGAATCAGAGCAGGCCTACCGCGTGCTGCTGCGCGACCAGGGCTGGAGCGTGACGGAGGCCTCCCAGGAGGGCTTCCAGGAGACCCAGCTGAACCTGACGCGCCCGGGGCTGCGCGGACAGGCCACCTTGAGGCAACCTTCCGCGCAGCGGTCGGTGGACTTCCACCTGTCCCTGATGCGGGCCCAGGCCGCGCCGTGAACCCGGCGCGGAGAGAGTGACGAGCGATGAAGCGTTTCAAGAACCCGGTCCTGGCCCTGTCCCTGAGCGTGGGCGCGCTGCTGTGGGCCCCGCAGGCCTTCGCCGGCGCCAGCTGCGAGCGCCGCTGCGCGGACGACAAGGCGAAGTTCGAGAAGGTCTGCAAGGAGAAGGCGAAGAACGCGGTCCCCTACTGCCTGAAGGTCGCCGGCCAGGCGCGCGACAAGTGCATGAACCAGTGCCGCAACGGCAAGAAGGGCGGCGGTGGTGACACGACGATGGAGGCGCCCGCGGATGAACACGCGCACTAGCCTGAAGAAGGCCCTCCAGCGGGGCCAGGCCATGTCGGAGTACGGCGTCATCACGGCGGCGTTCTTCGGCTTTACCGTGATGAGCTGGCCGTTCCTCGTCCAGCTGCTGCGCGCGCTCAGCACCTACTTCCAGTCCATCTACTACATCATCCAGTCGCCCATCCCCTGACGTCCCGGGGACGGGCGGCCGGACGGCGCGGCCTACGGCTTCACGGTGGTGACGAACACCGCCTTGCCGCCCTCCACCTTCATCACCACGGCCTGCTTCACCGCGTCGCGGTTGGCGTCCAGGTTGATGGTGCCCGCCACGCCCGGGAAGTCCTTCGTGGCCGCGATGGCGTCACGCAGCGCGGGGCCTGACGTGTCCGGCGCGCGCTTCATCGCATCCACCAGCAGGCGCGCGGCGTCGTACGCCAGCACCGCCACGCTGTCCGGCACGCTGCCGTAGGCGGACCTGTACTTCGTGAGGAAGTTCTGCACGACGGGGTCCGGGTTGTCCGGCGAGTAGTGGTTGGAGAAGTAGCTGCCCTCCAGCGCGGAGCCGCCCAATTCGTACAGCTTGTCGGAGTCCCAGCCGTCACCGCCCAGCAGCGGCACGCGCAGGCCCACCTCGCGCGCCTGCCTCGCGATGATGCCCACGTCCGTGTAGTAGCCCGGGACGAACACCGCCTCCGGCTTCATGTTCTTGATGGACGTCAGCTGCGCGCGGAAGTCCGTGTCGCCCTTGGAGTAGCTCTCGTTGCCGACGATGGTGCCGCCGAACTCCTTGAACTTCTGGTTGAAGACGTCCGCCAGCCCCACGGAGAAGGCGCTCTTGTTGTCCGTGAGCACCGCCACCTTGGACAGCTTCAGGTTCTCCCGCGCGAACTTCGCCATCACCAGGCCCTGGAACGGGTCGATGAAGCAGACGCGGAAGATGTAGTCGCCCTTCTTCGTCACCTCCGGGCTGGTGGAGGTGGGGGTGATCATGGGCACCTTCGCCGCCTGCGCCTTGTCCGCCATGGCCATGGACACGGACGACGCGGCCTCACCCAACAGCGCCACCACCTTGTCCTGCGCGATGAGCCTTGTCGCGGCCTGGGCGCCTTCCTCCGGGCGCCCCTGGCTGTCGTAGACGCGCACCACCAGCTTCTGGCCGCGCACGCCGCCCGAGGCGTTGGCCTCCTGGAGCGCCAGGTCGATGCCGTTGCGCGCGGAGATGCCGAAGGTGGCCTCGGAGCCGGTGAGGCTGCCCACCTCGCCAATGAGGATGCTGCCCGCCGGCGGAGGCCCTGGAGGCGCGGCGGTGGCGCTGCCCCCCTGCGTGGCGGGCGCGGGCGCGGGGGCCGGGGCGGACTTCTTCTCACAACCCGCCAGGGCCAGGGCCAGCGTGGTGAGCAGGAGGGGGAGGGAACGGCGCATCGGTAAGGCTCCTCGAGGGGGAGACGGACACGAAAAGCGGACGGCCCCACCCTAGCTCGTTGTGGCCTGATTTGAATGTGGACTGAACAGGTCCACATTACATAAGAGGCCGTCGCGGGCATCGGGCCCGCGGACAGCCCCGAGGAGACACCCACTCATGCTCCGGATGAGCAAGATGACCGACTACGGCATCGTGCTGATGACCGAGCTGGCGCGCGCGAACGGGGAAACCCGCACCACGCGAGAGCTGGCGGCGCGCACGCATGTCGCCCTTCCATCCGCGAGCAAGGTCCTGAAGGGCCTGTTGCAGGCGGGGCTGGTGGTATCGCACCGGGGCGCGAGCGGCGGCTATGGCCTGGCGCGTCCGGCGGAGGCCATCTCGCTGGCGGAGCTGGTGTCCGCGCTGGAGGGGCCGGTGTCCCTCACGGAGTGTGGCCAGCACCAGGGCAAGCCCGCCGGGCCCTGTGAGTTGGAGTCCGTCTGCCAGGTGCGGGGCCACTGGCGCCTGATCAATCAAGCCATCCAGGAAGCGCTGGGGAAGCTGACGCTCGCGGACCTGCGCGCGCCCGCGCCTCGCATGCCGGAGCGGCTGGTGGGCCTGGGCCTGCCAACGTCCGTCAGCGCGCCTGCTTCCGTCACGGGAGTCCGCTCATGAGCACCACCGAAACCATCCAGGAGCTCACCCGCAAGGGCTACCAGGCGGGGTTCGTCACCCAGGTGGAGGCGGACACGCTGCCGCCCGGCCTGGACGAGGACGTCATCCGCGTCCTGTCCGCGAAGAAGAACGAGCCGGCCTTCATGCTGGAGTGGCGCCTGAAGGCATACCGCCACTGGCTCACGCTGAAGGAGCCCTCGTGGCAGGCGGTGAAGTACCACCCCATCGACTACCAGGCCATCCGCTACTACTCGGCGCCGAAGCAGAAGCCGAAGAAGGACAGCCTGTCGGAGGTGGACCCCGAGATCCTCCGCACCTACGAGAAGCTGGGCATCCCGCTGGAGGAGCAGAAGCGCCTGCAGAACGTCGCGGTGGACGCCGTCTTCGACTCCGTGTCGGTGGCCACCACGTTCCGGGAGAAGCTCTACAAGGCGGGCGTCATCTTCTGCTCGTTCTCCGAAGCGGTGCGCGAGCACCCGGAGCTGGTGGAGCGCTACCTGGGCACGGTGGTGCCCTTCTCCGACAACTTCTTCGCGGCGCTCAACTCCGCGGTCTTCAGCGACGGCTCGTTCTGCTACGTGCCCAAGGGCGTGAAGTGCCCCATGGAGCTGTCCACGTACTTCCGCATCAACGCGGCGGACACGGGCCAGTTCGAGCGCACGCTGCTCATCGCGGATGAAGGCGCCTCCGTGAGCTACCTGGAGGGGTGCACCGCGCCCATGCGCGACACCAACCAGCTGCACGCGGCGGTGGTGGAGCTGGTGGCGCTGGACGGCGCGTCCATCAAGTACAGCACGGTGCAGAACTGGTACCCGGGCGACGCGGAAGGACGCGGCGGCATCTACAACTTCGTCACCAAGCGCGGCATCGCGCACCAGCGCGCCAAGATTTCGTGGACCCAGGTGGAGACGGGTTCGGCGATTACGTGGAAGTACCCCAGCGTCATCCTCAAGGGGGATGACTCGGTGGGCGAGTTCTACTCGGTGGCGCTCACCAACCACCGGCAGCAGGCGGACACGGGCACGAAGATGGTGCACATCGGGAAGAACACCCGGTCCACCATCGTGTCCAAGGGCATCTCCGCCGGCCGCGGGCAGAACACGTACCGGGGCCTGGTGAAGGTGCTCAAGAGCGCGGCGAACGCACGCAACTACACGCAGTGCGATTCGCTCCTGCTGGGCGACAAGTGCGGCGCCCACACGCTGCCGTACATCGAGGTGAAGAACGCGACCGCGCAGGTGGAGCACGAGGCGTCCACGTCGAAGATTGGCGAGGACCAACTCTTCTACTGCCGGCAGCGCGGCATCTCGCAGGAGGACGCGGTGTCGATGATCGTGAACGGCTTCTGCCGGCAGGTCTTCAAGGAGCTGCCCATGGAGTTCGCCGTGGAGGCGCAGAAGCTCTTGGGCGTGAGCCTGGAAGGGAGCGTGGGGTGATGGCGTCGCTGTTGAGCATCCAGGACCTGCATGCCCGCGTGGGCGGCAAGGACATCCTGAAGGGCATCAACCTGGAGGTCGGTGCCGGTGAAGTGCACGCCATCATGGGGCCCAACGGCTCCGGCAAGAGCACGCTCGCGGGCGTGCTGGCGGGGCGTGAGACGTACGAGGTGACGAAGGGCACCGTCCTGTTCGACGGCAAGGACCTGCTGGGCACGCCGCCGGAGGAGCGCGCCAAGGCGGGCGTGTTCCTGGGGTTCCAGTACCCGGTGGAGATTCCCGGCGTGGGCAACCTGCACTTCCTGCGCACGGCGCTCAACGCGCAGCGCCGCGCCAAGGGTGAGGAAGAGCTGGACGCGATGGACTTCCTCTCCCTGGCCAAGGAGAAGGCGAAGCTCGTGCAACTGGACGCGGCGTTCATGAACCGCTCCGTGAACGAGGGCTTCTCCGGCGGAGAGAAGAAGCGCAACGAGATCTTCCAGATGGCGGTGCTCCAGCCCCGGCTGGCGCTGCTGGACGAGACGGACTCGGGCCTGGACATCGATGCGCTGCGCATCGTGGCGGGCGGGGTGAACGCGCTGCGCGCGAAGGACCGCGCCATGGTGGTGATCACCCACTACCAGCGGCTCCTGGACTACATCGTGCCGGACCACGTGCACGTGATGTCGGCGGGCCGCATCGTGCGCTCGGGCGGACGCGAGCTGGCGCTGGAGCTGGAGGAGAAGGGCTACGGCTGGATTGGCGCGGAGGGCGCCGGCAAGGCGAAGGAGGCCCGGCCATGAGCGCGTCCCACTACGTGGAGGTGGCCCGGGCCTTCCAGGCGCGCGGAGACGCCCCCGCGTGGCTCCAGGCGCTGCGTGAGGAGGGCCTGAGCCAGTTCCAGGCGCGCGGCCTGCCCACGTCCAAGGACGAGGAGTGGAAGTACACGCCCGTCTCCACGCTGTCGTCGCATCCGTTCCAGCCCGTGCGGGACGTGCCCATGGGCGAGGACGTGGCCCAGGCGGTGGCGCGGCTGGCGCTGCCCGGCCCCCGGCTCGTGTTCGTGGACGGGCGATTCGTGCCGGCGCTGTCGGTGCTCGCGGGCCTGCCGCGCGGCGTGGTGCTCAAGCCGCTGTCGCAGGCGCTGCGCGAGGACGGGGCGCTGCTCCAGGAGACGCTGGGCCAGTTCTCCCGGCCGTCCGCGCATGCCTTCACGTCGCTCAACGCGGCGCTGCTGGAGGAAGGCGCGCTGCTCACGCTCGCGCCCCGGGCCTTGAGTGAGGTGCCGGTGCAGTTGCTGTTCCTCGCGCGCGGCGGCGACGGGCCGGTGCTGGCCAGCCCGCGCATCGTCGTGGTGGCGGGCGAGGGCAGCGAGGCCACGCTGGTGGAGACGTACGCGGGCCTGGGCTCGGGCGCGACGTTCACCAACGCGGTGACGGAGGTGCAGCTGGGGGACAACGCCAGCCTGCGCCACTTCAAGCTCCAGGCGGAGGGTGACACCGCGCTGCACCTGGGCGGGCTGTATTCGCGGCAGGGGCGTGACAGCCGCTTCCAGTCGCACGCGTTCTCCTTCGGTGGGCTGCTCTCTCGCAATGAAGTGCACGCGGCCTTCGCGGGCGAGGGCGGCGAGTGCGTGCTCAACGGCCTGTTCGTGGGCCGGGGCACGCAGCACCTGGACAACCGCACGGACCTGGACCACGCGGTGCCGCACTGCTCCAGCCGCGAGCTCTACAAGGGCGTGCTGGACGACCGCGCGCGCGGCACCTTCCACGGGAAGATCCGCGTGCGCGAGGACGCGCAGAAGACGGACGCCAGCCAGCAGAGCCGCAACCTGCTGCTCTCCGAGGGCGCGCAGGTGGACGCCCGGCCGCAGTTGGAAATCTTCGCGGACGACGTGAAGTGCGCCCACGGCACGGCGGTGGGCCGGTTGGATGACAACGCGCTGTTCTACCTGCGCTCGCGCGGCATCCCCAAGGTGGATGCGGAGCGGATGCTGACGCAGGCCTTCGCCAGTGAGCTGGTGCGCGCGGTGCCGGAGGGGCCGGTGCGCGCGCGGGTGGAGGCGTTGCTCGCGGAGAAGCTGCCGGGGACGGCGGAGGTGATGGGATGAGCGGTCCTGGATTCGACCTCGCGCGGGTTCGCGCGGATTTCCCCATCCTCCGGCAGGAGGTGCGGGGCCGGCCGCTGGTGTACCTGGACAGCGCCGCCACCGGGCAGAAGCCGCAGGCGGTGCTGGACGCCATCACGCGCTACTACACGCACGACAACGCCAACGTGCACCGCGGCGTGCACATCCTCTCCGAGCGCGCCACGCAGGCCTTCGAGGACGCGCGCGAAACGGTGCGCCGCTTCATCCACGCCAAGGACGTGCGCGAGGTCATCTTCGTGCGCGGCACCACGGAGGCCATCAACCTGGTGGCCGCCACCTACGGCCGCAAGCACGTGGGCCCGGGCGACGAGGTGCTCATCTCCGCCATGGAGCACCACTCCAACATCGTGCCCTGGCAGATGGTGTGCGACGCGGCGGGCGCGAAGCTGCGCGTGATTCCCGTGGACGAGCGCGGCGAGCTGCGCATGGATACCGTGGACGCGCTGCTCACGGAGAAGACGCGCCTGCTGGCGATTACGCACGTGTCCAACGCGCTGGGCTCCGTGAACCCCATCAAGGAGCTGGTGGCGAAGGCGCACGCGAAGAACATCCCGGTGCTGGTGGACGGGGCGCAGTCGGTGACGCACTTCCCGGTGGACGTGCAGGACCTGGGCTGTGACTTCTACGCCTTCAGCGGGCACAAGCTCTTCGGGCCCACGGGCATCGGCGTGCTGTACGGCAAGCTGGCCATGCTGGAGTCGCTGCCGCCGTACCAGGGCGGCGGGGACATGATCCTCTCCGTGACGATGGAGAAGACCGTCTACAACCGCGTGCCGCACCGCTTCGAGGCGGGCACGCCGGACATGGCGGGCGCGGTGGGGCTGGCCGCGGCCATCCGGTACCTGGAAGCGGTGGGCATGCAGAACGTGTCCCAGCACGACCAGTGGCTGCTCGCGTACGCGACGGACGCGCTCCAGTCCGTGCCGGGGCTCAAGCTGGTGGGCACGGCGCCGCGGAAGACGGGTGTGCTGTCCTTCACGCTGGAGGACGTCCACCCGCACGACGTGGGCACCATCCTGGACCAGGAGGGCGTCTGCATCCGCACCGGGCACCACTGCGCCCAGCCGCTGATGCAGCGCTTCGGGGTGGCGGCCACGGCCAGGGCGTCGCTGGCGCTCTACAACACGCGTGAGGACGTGGACGCGCTGGTGAAGGGCCTGCACAAGGTGAAGGAGGTGTTCGCGTGAGCTCGGACCTCAAGGACCTGTACCAGGAGGTCGTGCTGGAGCACTCCAAGCGCCCGCGCAACTTCCGGGTGGTGGAGGGCGCCACCTGCGCGGCGGAGGGCCACAACCCGCTGTGCGGCGACCAGCTCTCCGTGACGCTCAAGCTGGAGGACGGCGTCATCCGCGACATCGGCTTCCAGGGCCAGGGGTGCGCCATCTCCAAGGCGTCCGCGTCGCTGATGACGGGCGCGGTGAAGGACAAGACCCGGGAAGAGGCGCAGGCGCTCTTCGAGCGCGTGCACACGCTGGTGACCGAAGGGCCGGACAAGGTGGACGTGGAGTCGCTGGGCAAGCTCGCGGTGCTGTCGGGCGTGAGCGAGTTCCCGGCCCGGGTGAAGTGCGCGAGCCTGGCGTGGCACACGCTGAACGCGGCGCTGGACGGCCGCTCCACGTCGGTGTCGACGGAGTAGGGAGGGGTCATGCGAGGCGCGATGACGGTCATCGAGCGCGACGTGGACGCGATGCTCATCCCCAGCGGGGACAAGGTGTTGCTGCCGGCGGGCTCGGAGTTGACGGTGGTGCAGACGCTGGGCGGCAACGTCACGGTGCAGGACCCGTACGGCCAGCTGTTCCGCATCGACGAGAAGAACGCGGACGTGCTGGGCGAGGAGTACGCCGCCAAGGCGAAGACGCCGGATGAGGGCGTCACGCCCGGTGAGTTTCACGAGGAGCAGGTCTGGGAGCAGCTCCGCACGGTCTACGACCCGGAGATCCCGGTGAACATCGTGGAGCTGGGGCTGGTGTACACGTGCAAGGCCACGCCGCTGGACGAGGGCGGCCAGCGCGTGGACATCGAGATGACCCTCACGGCGCCCGGCTGCGGCATGGGCCAGGTGCTGGTGGAGGACGTGCGCTCCAAGGTTTCCGCGCTGCCCGGCGTGAAGGAGGCGAACGTGGAGCTCGTCTGGGAGCCGCAGTGGGACCAGAGCCGCATGACGGACGTCGCGCGGCTCCAGCTGGGCTGGATGTGAAATCCCCGGGCGGGTGCTCTAGGGTACCCGCCCATGATGACCGTCCTGGGGGGCCTCCTGTGGGTGCTCGCGGCCACTCCCGTCGCGAAGCCGCAGGGGGAGAGGGAGGCGGCCCTGGAGGCCGTGAAGACGGGCGACGAGAATGCGCGCAAGGACGCCTACGCCACGCTGTGGAAGCGAGGCGTGCGCGTGTCGATTCCGCGTGCCGCCTCGGAGCCTTTCGCTTTGCAGGGGCCCGGAGCTCTCGCCTGTCCAAGCCCGCTCTGGGCCCGGCTCACCCGGCGCGTCGATGAAGGCAACGGCGGGAGCACCGAACGGGCGGTCGTGGCGTTCGCGCGGGCCAGGGACTCGCTGCCTCCAGCGGAGGAGGTGCTGGACCTGCCTCCCCATGTTCCCGCCGTCCTCCTGAGTGAGACAGGCTGGGAGACCAGGCGGCACTGCGACGTCGGAGGTTTCGCGGATCCGAACAGCAAGGGCTTCGAACGGCACCCCGCCGTGCGCAAGGCACTCCAGGCGTGTTGCGCGGGGATGCAGGGCTGCCTCGGTGAGGGCTGGACGCAGGACATGGACTGCTCCGAGAAGACCCTCGATGCAATGAATCAGGCCCGCGAGCAACACCGTGCCTCGGCATCGAACACCCTCACCGCGCGGCTGAAGCAGTGTCTTCCCACGAAGGACAAGGTCGGCCCCGGGCAGGATCCGTGCGCGCTGGCGGACAGCCCTCGGTGCAGCCGCTATCAGGCGTGCCTGAAGAAGGTGTCCGATGATTCCCTCGCGCGGGGCACCGACGCGCTCGACGCGGAGTTGGCGCTGTGGCTGGAGTCGGACATCCGCGCCTGCGCGGAGAGCCACCGCCAGGGCCGCGCCTGCACGCTCATCGTCGTGGACCCATGCCAGGGCCGCGTGGGCTACCGCTGCTCGGACGAAGTCGTCCGGGAGCTCCAGGTCCCCTAGATCAGGGCCTTGCGCCCGCGAGCGACCAGGCCCAGCGTGGCCGCGGCGGCGAGCCCACCCGCGAGCCACCGGGGCCAGCGCGGCGCGGCTTCCGCCGTGGAGCGGCGGGCGATGGCGGGCGACATGCGCTCCGCGAAGAGTTCCACCATGGCGTGCTCGAAGGCGAGCAGGTCGTGGGGCCCACGGCTGGACACCCAGTTGCCGTCGCGCACCACGGGCTCGTCCGTCCAGTGCGCGCCCGCGTTCTCCATGTCGTTGCGGATGCCCGGCCAGGACGTCAGATGGCGGCCCTCCAGCAGCCCCGCCGACGCGAGCAGCCACGGCCCGTGGCAGATGACCGCGATGGGCTGGTCCAGGAGGTCCGCGTCCTTCACGAAGTCCAGCGCCAGGGCGCTTTGCCGCAGGAAGTCCGGGTTCATGAAGCCGCCGGGCAGCAGCAGCGCGTCGAAGTCCGCGGCCTTCACGTCGCGCAGCGTCGCGTCCACGCGCACCTTGCGGCCGGGCACCAGCAGGTTCATGCCCCGGATGCGGCCCTTGTGGAGGGAGACAATGGTGACGTGCGCGCCCTCTCGCTCCAGGCGCTTCACCGGCCGCGTCAGCTCCACCTGCTCGAAGCCATCCGCCGCCAGCACGGCCACCTTCATCCCCTTCAGCTTCTTCATTGCCCCGTCCTCCCGATGTCCTGATGTCCGGGCCTGCCCTACAACCCGAACCTGCACGGTGCACATGCCCTTTCGGGAGGGGAAGCGGAGGGCAGGCGGGCAGGCAGGGGCTCGGGGTGATGCCTTCTCGCGGGCTGCCGCGGCGCGGCACACGGCGGCGCTGGACGCCTTGGGGGAACAGCTTTACGACCTGGGTTCTCTTCTGGAGGCGCACGGCATGTCCCCCTCGTTCCCTTCCCGGATGCACCGCGGCCTGCTCGCCAGCACGGCGCTGCTCCTGGCGCCGCTGGGCTGCGCCACGTCATCGCAGGTGGGCGCCGCGCGTGACGAGGCGGCCCTGCGCACGGACGCGCCGCCGCGCGTGAAGCCGAAGTGGGGGCTGGTCATCCACGGCGGCGCGGGAGTGATTTCACGCGAGAACCTGACCCCGGAGCGCGAGGCCGCGATGCGCGCCGTGCTCACCGAGGCGCTCCAGGCAGGGCACGCGGTGCTGGCGAAGGGCGGCCGCAGCATGGACGCGGTGACGGCGGCCATCCGCGTGATGGAGGACTCGCCGTACTTCAACGCCGGCAAGGGCGCGGTGTTCAACCACGACGGCGTGAACGAACTGGACGCGGCGGTGATGGACGGCAAGACGCGCATGGCCGGCGCGGTGGCCGGTGTCCATCACATCCAGAACCCCATCGACCTGGCGCGGAGGGTGATGGAGAAGTCGCCGCACGTGATGATGGTGGGTGACGGGGCGGAGGCCTTCGCGAAGTCGCAGGGCATGCCCCTGGTGGACGCGAAGTACTTCTACACGGAGGAGCGCTGGCAGGGCCTCCAGCGCGCGCTGGAGCAGGAGAAGGCGAAGGAAGCTCCGCCCGCGGAACAGGGGCAGCCCGGCTCATCGCTGACGCCGGGCGTGGACCCCATCACGGGGGACCACAAGTTCGGCACGGTGGGCGCGGTGGCGTTGGACATGGACGGCAACCTCGCGGCGGGCACGTCCACGGGCGGCATGACCAACAAGCGCTTCGGCCGGGTGGGGGACGCGCCCATCATCGGCGCGGGCACCTACGCGGATGAACACTGCGCCGTGTCCGCCACGGGCCACGGTGAGTTCTTCATCCGCTACACGGTGGCGCGCGACATCTGCGCCCGCGTCGAGTACCAGGACCTGCCGCTCCCGGAGGCCGCCAACCACGTCATCCACGACGTGCTGGTGAAGGCCGGCGGCGAGGGCGGCGTCATCGCCATGGACCGCCAGGGCCACGTGGCCATGCCCTTCAACTCCAGCGGCATGTACCGCGGCTACATCGGCGAGGACGGCACGCCCACCGTCGCCATCTTCCAGCAGCCCTAGGCGGGCAACCGGGCCGACTTCCGCGCACCACTGAGCGGGTGCGCGGAAACCGGCTCCAGGACTACTGCTTCACGAGGAACAGCTCGCGCACCTGGAGCAGGTCCACGTCACCGGCGAAGCCCGAGAACTTCTCGTACTCCGCCGGCGTGACGCGGGCGCGGGGCATGTTGAACGACTCCGAGATGCTCAGCGTCCGCCCGTCCTGCTTCTCCGACCGGGTGAAGTGGCCGAACTGACTGTCCACCTTCAGGCCCGTCTGCGGGTCGCTGAGCTTCCAGCCCTGGGGCAGGGTGAGCGCGACGTTGGTGCGGCTGGCCTCCGTGTCGTCGATGTAGAGCGGCGTGGTGCGCGTGGACAGCTGCACGTAGCGCCGGCCCAGCAGCGCGGGGAAGGTGACGGGGCCCAGCGCCATGCGGCCGTCGCCCTCCATGCGCCCGAAGCGCGGCACGGTGAACGCGTAGCGCAGCACGAAGGGCGCGCCCACCACCTCCTGGCGCTCCAGCTTCACGGACGACAGCTCCGCGCCGCCGAAGTAGCGCGCCACCGCGCCCTGCAGCGCCTGGTTGCGGCTCTCCGCGGAGAGCTGCTCGAAGGCCTCCGCGATTTGCGCGGCCTCGAAGCCGGAGTAGACCTCCTCGCCCTGGCCCTTGAGGCTGCCGTCCGCGCCCAGCTCCAGCGTGAGCTTCACGTCCTTGCCCGCGCGCGGCTTGAGCGGCGGCGTCTTCACCTTCTGCAGGGGCTTGCCGGGCTCCGGCAGCAGGTACGCCTCGCGCTCGCCCATGGCGGTCTCCGGCAGCTCGCCGAAGGGGCCGTAGCGCACGGACGTGTCAATCCACACCGGCTCTTCCCCCGGGACCTCCACGCGCAGCGCCGCGTAGGGCAGGAGCGCGTCCGCCGGGAAGAGGTACGGCGCGGGGTCGGTGTTGAAGGTGCGGATGGCCGCGACGCGCGACGGGATGCCCAGCGTCTCCAGGCCCGCCTTCATCACGGTGAGCCGGCTGCCGCGGTCCTGCGCCACTGTGGATGCCGCGGACTGCGCCAGGCTCGCGTCGCGGCCGGAGAAGCGCTTCATCACCGCCGCGTGCAGCGCCTTCACCGCGTCCAGGCCCTTCTTGCCCTCCGTGGCCTGGCGCGCGAACGCCTCCACCTCCGAGGTGCGGATCCACCGGTCCTGGAACGCGTCGCCGTACACGCGCGCCAGCCCGTCGTTGCCCGTCTCGCCCGCGCCCACCATCACGAAGGGCAGGTACTCGTTACCGGAGGGCGGCGCGTCCGGCTCCGGGATGAACGGCGGCACGCGGCGCGCGTCGTAGTGGAACACCTCCACGTCGCCCTTCACCTCCGGCGGCGGCGCCTTCATGCCGTGCGCGTCCACCTTCATGCCGCTGCCCTTGGGGGCGACGACGGTGTACGTGCTCCACGCGTTCGGCTGATTGGCGATTTGAAAATAGAACGCGGACGCGGTGAAGCCCGGCTGCGCGGGGCCGCGGTCGCTTTCGGGCAAGAGGTACTCCACCTCCACGGAGTCACCGACCTGCACGCCGGGCAGGCTCATGGTGTCCTTGCCCTCGATGTTCTCCGGCTCCAGCACGCGGCCGTCGGCCTTGAGCGTGCGCAGCGCCAGCACCTGGGCGCCGCGGGGGATGTTCACCTCCGCGATCTCCTGCACGCCGGACTGCTCCAGCGCCTTCTGGATGGTGTGGATGCGGTTGACGAGCGAGCCGTCCGGGTAGACCTGCACCGCCGCCGCGTCCAGCACGAACGCCGCCGCGCTGCCGCCCGTCACGGGCGCCGCCTCGTAGGCCTTCAGCGCCTCCTTGCCGTCGATGGCGTAGGCGGCCAGCAGCTCCTTGCCCGTCTTCGCTCGCTCCACCGCGCGGCGCAGCGGCAGGTCCGTGCCGTCCAGCTTCAGCGCCTGCTCGCGCAGCTTCAGCGCCTCCTGTCCCTGTCCCGCGTACTCGCGCACGTCCGCCAGCCGCTTGAGGATTTCAGCGTTGCGCGGCCACACGGTGGCCAGCGTCTGGAGCACCTTCGCCGCGTCGTCGTAGCGGCGCTGGCTCACGTAGACGCCAGAGAGCGCCGCCGCGGTGGTGAGGTTGTCCGGGTCCTGCGACAGCAGCTGCGTGTAGCCCTTCGCCGCGCCGTCCAGGTCGCCGCGCGTGCGCAGGTGGTCCACCCGCCGCGCGTCCGCGCCGGGGCAGCCCTCCTGGGCCTTCACCAACTCGTCGGTGCGGGCCACGGCGTCGCGCCGGCGCGCCAGCGAGTACTGCAACCCCAGCGCCTCGCACAGGCCCGGCTGGGCCTCCAGCGCCGAGGCCAGGGCCACCTCCGCCTGCGCGTCCACGTCCAGCGCCAGCGCGGCGCGGGCCATGAGGATGTGCACCGGGAAGCCCGCGGGCTTCACCGCGTCGCGCGCCGTCTTCAGCGTGTCCAGCGCGGTGGCCGGCTGGCCGTCATCCAGGAAGAGGTCCGCGCGCAACAGCAGCGCGGCCACGTTGCCCGGGTCCTTCGCCAGCGCCGCCTCCAGGTCACGCGTGGCCCGGCCTCGCGCCACCTTGGACGGGATGCCCCGGTCCTGCGCGGCCTGCTCCGCGCGCAGGGTGAGCAGCGCGGGCGTCGTCGCCTCCAGCTTCGCCATCAGCCGGTGCGTGCCGTCCAGGTCGCGCGCCAGTCCGTCGCGCACCGCGAGGAAGGTGCTCAGCGTCTCGCCGGCCTCGCCCTGGAGCGCCTGGGCCACGTCCTCCGCGCCCGGGTACATGTCCGGGACCTCCACCTCGCCCGGGGCGCTCGCGTTCCAGCGCGGCGCGGGCCCGGTGGCGGCGGTGAGGCGCACGCCGGAGGGACTCCCGTCCGCCTTCACCAGCGCGAAGGAGAGGCCGCCCTGCGTGTTGTCGCGGGACATCTTCACCACGAAGCGGTGCTTGCCGGCGGGCAGCTCCATCGCGCGCACGCTCACCGTGGACGCGGTGCGCGCCCAGTCGCGGCGCTCCAGCACGGGGGCGCCGTCCATCAGCACGCGGTGCGACGTCTGGCTCACCGTGCGCAGCACGTACACGCCGGCTTGCGCCACCTCCGCGTCGATGCCCAGCGCGTACATGTCCCCGTGGCCGGGCTCGCCGCCCAGGTCCAGCCGGCCGTCCGGCGAGCGCAGCGTGCGCACCGACAGCGGGCCGTACGCGCCCGTGAAGGGGCCCGCGAAGGAGCCGTCCTTCTCCGGCGCGATGGGCTCGTCGATGGCCAGCACGTGGAAGGGGGAGAAGGGGCCCACCAGCGTGGCCTCGCCCGCGCCGCCCAGGTCCTTGAGCGTCTGGGCCTGGGTGGCCGTGTCCGCGCGCAGGCTCGCCACGGACAGGCGCGCGGCGCGCAGCAGGTAGGCCGTCTCACCCCGGGCGCCCGCGGCGAGCCCCGCGTCCACGCCCTTGAGGATGGTGTCGTCCTCCGCGCGCGAGGTGCCCACGCGGTCCAGCACGTAGCGCGCGGCGATGACGGCCACCGGGTGGCGGGGCGCGCGCTTCACCAGCTCCAGCGACGCGGCGAGCGCGCGGTCGGACTGGCCATTGCGCCGGGCCAGCAGCGCCTGCCCCTGCAGGGCGTACGGGTCGCCCGGGTCCTTCTTCACGGCGGCGTCGAAGCGCTCCTGCGCGAGCTTCACGTCGCCCGCGACGAGGTACGCGTGGAAGCCCGCGAACGCGAGCGTGCGCGCCTCCGCGTCACCCTGGCCGGCCCGCTCTGCGGCGGTTTCGAGCACGTGGGGCGCGACGACGGAGGAGGGCCGGGGGCAGCCGGTGAGGCCGGCGACGAGGGCGAGCGCGGTCAGGCCGCTGCGGAAGGTGCGCATAGGGGAGCCGAGGGATAATGCAATCCCCCCGGAGAGGCCATATTCCCCTTGAGGCACATGTCCGGGACCGGCCCGGCTTTGTCCCCTAGCGGCGCTTCGGGGCGGGCTTGGCGGGGGCCTTGGCGGCCGGGCGCTTGGGCGCGGGCGGCGGCGGGGCGGGCTTCTTGGCCACCACCGCCTTCGCCGGCACCGTGTTGGCGGCCACCGTGCGGGGCGGCGCCTGCGGGACCATGACCACCGGCGTGGCCGGGGTTTCCGTCGCGGGCGCCGGCTTGTCCACCGTGTAGGTGAGCCCCTCGACGGTGCAGGTGCCCTCGATGCAGCCGATGGCCGGCACGGGGGGCTCGCCGAAGTGGGCCTGCCAGTCCGGGCCCAGGTTCAGCGGCTCCGCGATGGGGCGCTGGTCCTTGCCCTGGCCGACGAAGGCCTGCATCACGCCGTCCTCGGTGACGAACAGCTCCAGCCGCACGTCGCCCTCCGGGGACACGAGGCCCAGCATGGCGCCGCCGCGCTCGCCCAGGGACCACTCCAGGGTCAGCGGCGCGCCCGCGCCGTGGTGCACGAGCGTGACGTAGCGGCCGTCCCGGCCCATCAGCCCCAGCGAGGCCACCGGCTCCGGCGGCGGACCGTCCCAGAGCTCCTTCAGGCGGCGCTTCCACGTGGCCGGCGGCGCTTCGGCGCGCACGCGCGCGGTCAGCCGGGCCACACCGCCCACCATCCCCAGGACATCCACGCGCGCGCGGCCCACGCGCGACGCCGCGTCGTCATCCACGGGCGGGAAGACGAGGGCCTTGTTCTCGAAGTTCAGCGTCCGGCCGGCCACCAGCATCTGCGGCAGGTCCGGGCCATCTCCCATGGTGACGCGGCGCTTGTCCGGGGTGACGTCCTCCACCCGGCCCGGGCCGTTGCGCGGCGTGTCCCGCAGCGCCTGGTCCATGATGGCCTTGCCGGGGAGCGGCGGCTGGACGCGCACCTGCCCGCTGCGGTTGTACGCCACGCCCAGCACGCCCACCGCGGCCAGCACAGTCACCCCGGCGGCCGTCTGCGCCGTCACGCGCGCGGCGCGGCGCATGGAGGCCTTCGCCCGCTGCCAGCGCGTCAGCCGCAGGGGCGGCATGGACAGCAGGCTCCCGGGGACCAGCGGCTCCAGGTCCGCGATGAGCGCCGTGACGGACGGATAGCGCTCGTCCGGATCCGGCTTGAGGCACCGCATCACGATGGCGTCCACGCGCGCGTCCAGGCCCGGGCGCTTGCGCGACGGCGGATCGAAGGTGCCCAGCGGCACCTCGCCGGTGAAGGTCTCGTAGAGGATGACGCCCAGGGAGAAGATGTCCGCTCTCGCGTCCGCGCTCTTCGCGTCCACGCGCTGCTCGGGCGCCATGTACGAGATGGTGCCCATGGACACGTGCGTGGACGTGAGCGCGAAGCGCGACGCCGCGGACGCGTCATCCAGGAAGGACGCCAGCCCGAAGTCGGACACCTTCGCGATGCCGCCGGCCTGCTGATCCAGCAGGATGTTCTCCGGCTTCAGGTCGCGGTGGATGACGCCCCGGCCGTGCGCGTACTCGATGGCCCGGCAGATCTCGAGCATCCGGCGCAGGAGCACCGGCGTCTCCATGGACGGGTTGCGCATGAGCTCGCGCAGGGACGGCCCGTCCACGAACTCCATCACCAGGTAATAGGTGTTGTCCGTCTTCCCCTTGTCGACGATGGCGACGACGTGGGGGTGGCTCAGCGTCGCCAGCGCCGCGGCTTCCTTCTGGAAGCGCGCGATGAACGACGGGTCCTTGGCCAGATCCGGATTCAGCAGCTTCACCGCGACCGTGCGGCCGAGCGACAGCTGGGTGGCCTTGTGGACCTCTCCCATGCCGCCAGCGCCGACGAGCTTCTCCAGGCGGTAGCCGCTGACGAGATCAGGAGGCCGGGAACGACTGATGGCGGTGGGCTCGAACGAGGACATGGGCGGGGAACAGGGCGGCGAGGGTAGCAGAAACGGGGCGCCGCGTTACCGCTCCCCAGCTGCCCTTCCGGCCCCCTCCCGCCCGCCGGGGGGGCGGGCGGCCATGACCCGGCCGGCTCCGGTGTCGGCTCAGGTGTCCCCGGCGACGGGGCGCAGCACGCTGGTGAGGTTGGTGCGCACCTGGGACAGCGAGGAGCGCATGTTCGCGTGCCGCACCGACGCGCCAATGGCCCGCGCCAGCGACTTGAGCAGCGAAATCTCCTCCGGGCGCCACAGGCGGGCCTGGTGGCAGTCCTCGAACGCCACGAAGCCCCACCACTGCTTGGCCGGGACGATGGGGCACAGCAGCACGGACTGCACGCCCTGGCGCTCCAGCAGCTCGCGCATCATCGGCGGCGCTTCCTTGGTGGTGCAGGAGACCACCATCTGCGCCTCCAGCATGTCCGTCCACGCCATGGCGTAGTCGCGCATGGGCAGCGCGCGCAGCACCGGGTGCGCCAGCGGGGACACCACCCCCGGCTCCGCCCAGGCGTAGCGCAGGTCCGTCATGAACCGGCCCGCCAGGTTCGTGGTGCGGTTCTCGAAGAGGCACGCGCGGTCCACCTTCAGCGGCCGGGCCACCATGCCCAGTGCATCCGAACCGGTGGCCGGGCACAGGCCCTTGTCCAGCAGCAACCGCGACGCTTCGGACACCTTCGTGAACGCTTCCACCATGACCGTCTCGCTTGAAGGGGGGGAGGGGGACACCCCTTCCTGTCGTGGATGAGCTGTCATCCACACATGTCCTGTTATGCGCGATTCCTCTGTTCCTGTCAAATGGTGGTTTTACTGGAAACCCAAGAAGAAGAGAGGTGCGGTGTGACCTGGGGCTGGAAACGCGAACAGGGGCGCCCTCGTGAGGAGAGCGCCCCTGCCCGGGCACCGCGTGCGGCGCATCCCTTGGAGGAGTGAAGGGGGCTACTTCGTGGACTTCGCCGAGGCGGGGGCCTTCAGGGGCTTCTTGCCGCCGGTGCCCTGCATCATCGTCTCCGTGCGGCCGGAGGGCGCGGTCTCGGTGGCCGCCTCGGTCTTGCTCTCGGTCTTCGCGGGGGCGTGCGGGTCGGCCTGGATGTTGTCGCCGGTGGGGGTCTCGAGGGTGCCGGTCGCGGGGGGATTGGCCGGGCCCCGCGTATCCGTGGGCGCCTTGGTGGGCGGCGGGGAAGCGATGGCGGCGGAGGCTGCGAACAGGGCGGCGACGAGGAAGGTCTTCATGGTGATGGGCTCGGATGCGAGACGGACTGCCCTCGCTGGAGTGCGCCGGGCGTCGTCATCGCGGCTCTAGATGGAGGCCGCGGATTGTTTATTCACGCTCCGTCACGTGGCGGCGCGCTCGCGGCGGGCCGCTGGAGTGGCAACGATTCCGCTCATGCGCGCAAACGACAACAGGGGCGCCCTCGTGAGGAGAGCGCCCCTGCCGGGGACCCCGTCCTGCGCCGTCCCTTGGAGGCGGACAGGGCGCGAGTGAAGCGAGGGATCAGCCCTCGGTCTTCGTCTCGGTGGAGGTCTTCTTCTCGGTCTTGGTCTTCGTGCCCTTCTTGGTGGCCTTGCCCTCGTGCTTGGTCTCGGTCTTGGACTCGGTCTTCATCTCGCCCTGCATCTCGGCGGCGGGAGCGGCGGCCTCGGTCTTCGCCTCGGCGGCGGGAGCGGGCTGCGCGGCGGGGGCGGCGGCCGGGGCCGGGGTGTTGGCGAACGCGGTGGTGGCGGCGAAGAGGGCGGCGACGATGACGGTCTTCATGGATGGCTCCGGGGACGACACGCCGACGCGGAATTGCATCGGTTGATGCCATGACCCTTGAGCACTCGCCGTGCCAGCACCGGTTTCAAGCAACTTCGCGGGGTTCTCCGGGTGGGAGCGGATCCGCCATGGGGAGAATCTCCTCAGTTGCGATTGCAACAATGGGTGCAAGCTCCCCAGGCAGGCGCACGTTGCTTTGACGGCAACGACGCTCTTCTGCAAGCTGCACGGCAACCTTCCGTTCCGAGCGCCACGCGCCGGGACATGAAGTGGAGCAAGAAGCCCGGACGTCCTCGTCGTGCATGTCGCGCGGCCAGGTGTCGGGAGAGATGGCGTATGCGGCACCTGCTGGTGGCATGGAGTGTGGCGTGGCTGGGAGTGGGATGCGCCGCGACCATTCCCCCCGAGCGCCTCCAGGCCCAGGTGACGGAGACGGAGCGCTGGCAGCGCGAGTACCAGGCCGAGCGCGAGCGCACCGAGGCGCTGGCGGCGAAGCTGGCGGCGCTGGAGTCCGCGCTGGAGGAGCTGGCGCAGGAGCGCGCGGAGGCGGAGCAGGCGCGGGCGGAGGCGGAGCAGGCGCGCGCGACCGCCACGGAGGAGCTGGCGCGGCTGGAGGCGGAGCGCCACACGCTGGAGGAGCACAACGCGCAGCTGTTGGCGCGGCAGCGCGAGCTGGCGGCGCTGCACGAGGAGCTGTCGGACGTCTGGTACGAGTCCGCGCTGGAGCGCGCGCGGCGGCGCACCCAGCCGCCGCTGCCGGGCGCCACCTCCACCGAGGCGGCCGGGCCGGTGCCGTGAGTTTCGCGTGGGCGTCCGTGACGGGGCGCCCGCGGGTTCTTCATCTGTCGATTCAAGGAGCGTCCCCGTGGCGATGAACTCGCGGACCCCCATCCGTGGATACCGCGCGGGTTTCTTCTTCGTGGTGACGCTCCTGTCGGGCGTCATCGGCTTCATGCTCTTGACGGAGGTGCGCACCGGGCGTCAGGTGGACGCGCTGGTGCTGGAGGCCCTGGAGCGCGCGAGCCTCATCGGCCGCATCCGCGTGGACGTGATGTCGCTGGAGTCCGCCATCGAGGCCCACGTGCGCTCCAGCGGCGACGCCGAGCGCAAGGAAGCCGACGCGGTGATGGAGGACATCCTGGGCAGCATCCGCCAGTCCTCGGAGGCGTACATGCGCCACCTGCCGCCCGGCGAGAAGGAGATCTGGCTGCGCTTCAACGGCGCGTGCCAGGGGCTGGCGGACCAGGTGCGCGCGGCGGCGGTGTTCTCACGGCAGCGCGACGCGGAGCGCGCCCGGCGCCACCTGGTGGAGAGCATCCGCCCCCTGGCGGCGGAGGTGGACCAACTGGCGGGACAACTGGCCACGGAGAACGCGTCCGACGCGCGCGTGCTGGTGGGGAGGCTGGGCACGCTGCGGGTGCGCAATACCGCATTGGGCGCGGCCACCACGCTCCTGGCCATCCTGCTGTCCATGCTGGTGGGCTGGCACATCATCTCCCTGCTCAAGCGCCAGGACGCCACCATCCAGGGGCAGCTAGAGGAGCTGGGGCGGCACAACCAGGAGCTGGATGCGTTCACCCGGCGCGTGGCGCACGACCTGATGGGCCCGCTGTCCCCGCTCAAGGGCTACCTGACGCTCATCCGGCGCTCCGGCGCGGTGAAGGACCCGGGCGCGCTGGAGATGATTTCGCAGTGCGAGTCCAGCGCGGTGCGCATGGGCGAGCTCATTGAAGCGCTGCTGCGCTTCTGCCGCGCGGGCACCCGGGGCGACGGGACGATGGGGGAGCTGGACACGGCGGTGAGCACGCTCTTGTTGGAGGTGAGCCAGACGGCCACGGCGCTGGGCGTGTCGCTGGAGCGCGAGCTGGAGCCGGGCGTGCTGGTGGATTGTCCGGCGCAACTGCTCCAGGTGGTGGCGCGCAACCTGCTGTCCAACGCGGTGAAGTACACGGCGGGGCGGCCGGATCCGCGCGTGAAGGTGCGGGTGGCGACGGAAGGGACGGACGCGGTGGTGGAGGTGACGGACAATGGGCTGGGGATGAGCGCGGCGACGCAGGCGTCGCTCTTCCAGCCGTTCTTCCGGGCCGCGGAGGTGCGGGGCATTCCCGGGCACGGCCTGGGGCTGGCGACCACCCGGCGCGTGGTGGAGGCGCACGGCGGCACGCTCACGGTGCATTCAGAAGAGGGCAAGGGCACGCGGATCCGCGTGCGGTTCGCACGTGTGGCGCGCACTCCGGCGCCGCTTGTGGTGGAGTCCGGGGCGCAGCGCGACGCCCCCTCCATCCGCAAGGCCTCATGAGCACAGCCCGAATCCTCGTCGTCGATGATGATCCGCATGCGCGCGACCTGCTCCAGCGCCTGCTGGGCGTGCTGGGGCCGGTGACGCAGGCGCCGGACCCCAAGGGCGCGGCGGAGCGGATGGGCGAGCAGTCCTTCGACCTGGTGCTCACGGACATGGCCATGCCCGACCCGGGCGACGGCCTGAAGGTGCTCCAGTTGGTGCGGCAGAACCTGCCGGACACACCGGTGATCGTCGTGACGGCGTTCGGCAACATCGAGGGCGCGCTGGACAGCATCCAGCAGGGCGCCTTCGACTATCTGTCCAAGCCGTTCGACGTGGACGCCATCATGCGGGTGGCGAAGCGCGCGCTGGAGCAGAAGCGGCTGGTGGAGGAGAACCGCACGCTGCGCAAGCAGGTGGAGCGCACGTCGCTGGTGGGCCGCAGCCAGGCGCTGCTGGAGGTCTACAAGCAGGTGGCCCGCGCGGCGACCAGCAACGTGCCGGTGCTGATTACGGGTGAGACGGGCACGGGCAAGGAGATGGTGGCGCGGGCGCTGCACAAGCGCTCGGCGCGCACGTCCGGGCCGTTCATCCCGGTGGACTGCGGCGCCATCACCGAGTCGCTGATGGAGAGCGAGCTGTTCGGCCACGCGAAGGGCAGCTTCACAGGAGCGTCGGGCGCGCGGCGCGGCCTGTTTGAGGAGGCCAACGGCGGCACGCTGTTCCTGGACGAGATTGGCGACGTGGGGATGAAGGTCCAGTCCCAGCTTTTGCGCGTGCTCCAGGAAGGCGAGATCCGCCGCGTGGGCGAGAGCGTCCCGGTGAAGGTGGACGTTCGGGTGCTGGCGGCGACGAACAAGGACTTGAAGGCGCGGGTGGCTGACGGGGCGTTCCGCGAGGACCTGCTGTACCGGCTGGACGTGGTGCACCTGCACCTGCCGCCCTTGCGTGAACGGCGCGAGGACATCCCGGCGCTGGTGGAGCACTTCGCGTCGCTGCACGCGAGGGGCGGGGTGCGGCCGGTGGTGACGGCGGACGCGATGGCGCGGCTCACGGTGTACGACTGGCCGGGCAACGTGCGGCAGTTGGAGAACGTGATGGCGCGGGCGCTCGCGCTGAACGTGACGGGCGTGCTGGGGCCGCCGGACTTTCCGGAGCCCATCGGTGACGCGCCCAAGCGGCTGACGGGGCTCGCGGGGGACCTGCCTCCCCTCGCGGAGCTGTCCAGGCGGTACGCGGCGCACGTGCTCCAGCACGTGGGTGGCAACAAGAGCGAAGCCGCGCGCCTGTTGGGCGTGGACCGCAAGACGCTCTACAAGTTGCTGGAGGCCCAGGAGACGCCCGAAGGCATTCCGCCCACGGATGGGCGGAGCTGATCCGCGGAGGCACTTTCCGCCGCTCGCGGCAATCGCCGTTCAGGGCGCAAGGACTGCCCACCAACGCGTAGGAGATCGCACCTGGGCCGACGTTGAGGATGTCAGCGGGGACCCGTAGCGTTGCGGCTTGTATGCGCCGCCGCTGGTTCCCCCTCGGACTCCCCCTGTTGTTCTTCGCGTGCGCTCCGGTGGAGCCCCCCGTTCCCGCCGTACCGGTGGACGCGGGCACCGTGGCGGCACAGGCCCCCGCGCCGACTGTGCAGACGCAGGCCTCCGCGCCTGATGTAGAGGCCGCGCGAGAGGAGGCCGCGCAGGCGCTCCACTCCGCATGGCAGGCCACCGCGCCCGAGTCGTCCGACGACGGTGGTGTCACGCATGCCGCTGCGCCTGCGCTGCTGGACGTCATGGAAGGCTCGGAGGACGCGGGCAGTGAGCCCTCGCTGGCGCAATCCATCTCCGTCGGGTCGAGCACCGAGGCCCTGCCGGGCGAAGAGGAACCGCAGGTCATCACCGAGTCCGATGTCCCCGTGCTGGAACTGGGACCGGATGGTGAGCCGTTGATCGACGCGGAGGACCCGGCGACCAATGCGGATGCTCTTGCTCAAGTCGATGCCAATGCGCTGGACGGAGGAAGCGCCGCTATCGTCACAGGCGTCGACGGTGACGAAGACGTCGTCGCTGAAGCACCGTCCATGGAAGCCGACGCGGGCATGGAGCCCTACGCCATCCCATACGCGCCGGACGCGGGCTCGCTGCGTGTGCGCCGCTCCATCGCGGTGCGCTCCGAGCCCCGGCAGGATTCGCCTTCACTGGGCACCGTGGCCCAGGACATGCGCGTGAAGTGGCAGGGCGCGATGCGCGGGCCGGACTGCGACTGGGTGCAACTGCAACCGCGTGGCTGGGTCTGCGAGCGCTACCTGGAACAGAACTTCCGCGAGCCCCGCGTCCGCCCGCTGCCCCGAGTAGAAGAGGGTGCGCTCACCCCGGGCGTCTACGCGCGCGTGGTGGGCCACCGCGTACGCGCCTATCCGAGCCTCGCGCTCGCCCGCCGCAAGAAGCAGGGCGTGCTGCTCAAGGGCTCCGTCACCGTGAAGCTCCTGGGCCAGGTGAAGGTCGGCCGGCGCACCTTCTGGCGCACCTCCGACGGTCAGTACTTCGAGGCGCGCGTGCTGCGCGAACACCGCCCCTCCGACTTCAGCGGCCTGGACGCGGAGGCGCTCGCGTCCCTGCCCATGCCCTTCGGCTGGGCCCAGTCCCGCACCGCCCCCCGCACCGACGTGGTGGTGCGCAAAGCCCCGGACGCGAAAGCGGAACGAGAAACGACTCTCCCGCCGCGCACGCTCGTCTCCGTGCGCGAGCTGTCCCCCGACGGCCAGTGGGTCCGCATCGCGGAGGACCACTGGGTGGCGCGCGGCGACCTGCACGTCGCCTGGCCGTTGGCGTCACCGTCCATCGTGGAGCCCGGCGCGCGCTGGCTGGACGTGGACCTGGAGGCCCAGACGCTCGTCGCCTACGAGGGCGACCGCCCCGTCTACGCCACGCTCATCTCCTCCGGCCAACCCGGCACCGACACGCCAGAAGGTCTCTTCCGCATCTGGGTGAAGTTCGCGGAAGCCGACATGACGGGCACCACGGGCAAGGCCAGCTACCGCGTGGCCACCGTGCCATGGACGATGTTCTTCGAGGGCGACTTCGCCCTGCACACCGCCTACTGGCACGACCGCTTCGGCGAACCCGTGAGCCACGGCTGCATCAACCTGGCCCCCAAGGACGCGCGAGCCCTCTACGGGTGGACGACGCCCGAAGTGCCCACCGGCTGGTCCATGGTCCACGCGATGCCGGACGACCCCGGCACCTGGGTGCGCATCCGGGGCCAGGCCCACGAGGCGCCAAAGAAGCGCCGCAAGGGCGCCCCCGTCGTCGCCACCGTCCGGGACCTCTAGTCGCCCAGCACGGACACCGTGACGCGGCGGCGGTGCGGTGACGTGCGGTGCTCCCAGACGTAGACGCCCTGCCACGTGCCCAGGTCCGCCTGTCCGTCCTTCACCGGGATGCTCAGGGACAGCTGCGTCAGCACCGTGCGCACGTGCGCCGGCATGTCGTCCGGCCCCTCCGCGTCGTGCTGGAACAGCGGGTCCCCGTCCTTCACCAGCCGGGAGAAGAACGCCTCCAGGTCGCGCTGGACGACGGGGTCCGCGTTCTCGCCGATGATCAGCGACGCGCTGGTGTGGTGCAGGAACACCGTGCACAGGCCCTCGCGGATGCCCGTGCCCTTCACCGCCCGCTGCACCTCACCGGTGATGTCCACCAGGCCCCGGCCCCGCGTGGACACCGTCAGCTCCTTCGCCTGATACACCCGGAAACCCTCCGTCCCGCGGCTCAGCGCCCGTCCAGCCGCTTCACGAGGAACGCCGCCAGCTGCTCCAGCTCCTCCGTGATGATGGTGTGCCCGCCGTCGAATGGCAGGAACTCCACCGGCAGCCCCGCGCCCGTCAGCAGGTCGCGCAGGCGCTCGCCCTCCTGGAAGGGCAGCACCGGATCCTGCCGGCCGTGGCCCTGGAACACCGACAGCGCCGGACGGCCTCGGGCCTTGGGCTCCCACTCCTTGCCGGCGACCATGGCCCCGGACAAGAGACACAGGCCGGCGGGGCACTCCTCCAGCCGCAGCGCCACGTCCGTGGACATCATCGCGCCCTGGCTGAAGCCTCCCAGCACCACGCGGCCCGGCGGCACCTGGAGCGCCGCCATCACGCTCATCAGCGCCCGGCGCGCGGCGGGCATCCCCGGCGGCACGGCCTGGGAGTACTGCGCCCAGTCCCGCCCCTGGCCCATCAGGATGGCCATGGGGATCTCGAACCACGCGCGGCCCCCGGGCATGCCCAGCGCGTCCAGCGACAGCAGGGCCTCCGGGAAGACGAACCGCACGCCCTGCGCCAGGCGGGGCGCCGCCGTCATCAGCTCGGGCGCCAGCGCCACCAGGTCCGTGCCCGGCGCGCCGAAGCCGTGGCTCAACAGCACCACCAGCTCCGGCGCCGCGCCCTCGGGGAGCGCGTCCACCACGTGGCAGTTCAGCTCTCCCAGCCGGGTGCGCACGTGGCGCGGGCGGAGGCTCACGGCTGCGTGTCGCTGATGGTGATGTGCTTGATGCTCACGTCCGTGAACGGCCGGTCCGCCCGGTTGCGCTCCACGCCGGCGATCTTCTGCACCACGTCGTAGCCCTTCACCGTCTCACCGAAGATGGTGTGCTTGCCCTTGAGGAACTGCGGCTTGGACGTGGTGATGAAGAACTGGCTGCCGTTGGTGCCCGGGCCCGCGTTGGCCATGGCCAGCAGGCCCTCCTTGTCGAAGTCCCGGTTGCTCTGGAACTCGTCCCCGAAGCGGTAGCCCGGGTCGCCCCGGCCCGTGCCCGTGGGGTCGCCGCCCTGGATCATGAAGTCCGGGATGACGCGGTGGAAGAGGACGCCGTCGTAGAGCGGCTTGCCCTCCTCGCGCTCACCCGTCTTGGGGTTGATCCACGGCTGCTCGCCGGTGGCCAGGCCCACGAAGTTCGCCACCGTCTTGGGCGCGTCCTTGGAGAAGAGCTTGATGACGACGGTGCCCTCGCTCGTCTCCATCGTGGCCCAGAGGTCCTGGCCCTCCAGGGCCTTCTTCTGGAAGCCCTTCGCGGAGGCCGGGTCTGTCTGCAGGCTCACCGTGCGGGGGGCCGGCGCGGAGTTGGAGGGGGCCTTCGCCGCGGGCGGCTGCTCCTTGTCCTTGGAGCACGCGGTCAGGGCGAGGCAGAGGAGTCCAGCGGTCAGGAATCGGGTGCGCATGGGGCGGGCATCCTAGCGGCTTTCGACCCGGCTCCAGCGTGTTAAAGAGGGTCTCCACTCCCGGAGGTTTCCCCTGTGACAACCGGACAGGAATGGCTGGTTGACGCGAGCGGCTGCGCGCCGGAGCGGCTCAAGGACGCGGCCGCGCTGGCGGCGCTCTTCGAGGAGCTGGTCGTCCTGATGGACCTGAAGGTCGTGGGCCAGCCGCAGTGGCACGTCTTCCCGGAGCCCGGCGGCGTCACCGGCCTGGCGCTCCTGGCCGAAAGCCACCTGGCCATCCACACCTTCCCGGAGCATGGCTTCGCGGCGCTCAACGTCTACTGCTGCCGCACCCGCGCGCGTCCGGACTTCGACGCGCTGGCGGCGAAGCACCTGGGCGCCACGTCGTGCCGTGTGCGCGAGCTGTCGAGAGGGGTGGAGGCGTGACGCAGGGGGCGTGTCCGTCGTGTGGCGCGAGCGTGGAGTTCTCCGCCGGGTCGGCGCAGGTCGTGGTGTGCGGCCACTGCCAGACGATGGTGGCCCGCGTGGGCGCGGAGCTGGAGGACCACGGCAAGGTGTCCCGCATCGTGGAGACGGACTCCCCGCTGCGCCTGGGCCTGGAGGGCCGCGTCAACGGCACCGCGTATCAAATCGTCGGGCACCTCCAGAAGGACCACGGCGCCGGCCCCTGGGACGAGTGGTACGTGGAGATGTCCGACGGCCGCACCGGCTGGCTCAGCGAGTCCGAGGGCGCCTTCCACCTGCTCTCCGACGCGGGCGTGGAGGAGGGCATCGAGCTGGAGCACCTCCACCCCGGGGACCGCCTGCGCCTGCGCAACCGCCCGCTGGTGGTGGAGGAGCGCGGCCACGGGCGCGTCGTCGCCGCGGAGGGGCAGCTCCCCAGCGACGTGGATCCGACCGCGGACAGCTACTACGTGGACGCCACCGGCCCGCGCGGCCTGTTCGTCACGCTGGACTTCGGCACGCGCGACCGCGACCCGGAGGTCTTCCTGGGGCAGCGGCTGGAGCTCAAGCAACTGGGCATCCCCGCGGGGGAGATGCGCCCCCGCGTGCGCAAGGCCCAGCTCCAGCAGGCGCGCTGCACCCACTGCAACGGCCCGCTGGAGCTGCGCGCGCCGGACCAGACGCTGCGCGTGGCGTGCCCGTACTGCGGCGCGCTGATGAGCGTGGCGCAGGGCAAGCTGGCCTTCCTCAAGCTGCTCCAGAAGCCGGAGCTGCCGGCGGCCCTCCAACTGGGACAGAAGGGCACGCTCGACGGCACGGAGTGGATTTGCATCGGCTACCAGGAGCGCTCGTGCGTGGTGGAGGGCACGCGCTACCCGTGGATGGAGTACCTGCTCTACAACGCGGCGCGCGGCTTCACCTGGCTGATGGAGTCCAACGGCCACTGGGTGTTCCTGACGCCCATGGCCGCCGGTGACGTGAGCGTCGTGCCGCAGGTGTCCGCCTTCTACGAGCGCCGCCGCTACAAGGCCTTCCAGTCCGTCACCGCCGTCACCGACGCGGTGGTGGGCGAGTTCTACTGGAAGGTCTTCCAGGGCGAGAAGGCGCGCGCCACGGAGTACGTCGCGCCGCCGTACTCGGTGAACGAGGACGCCACCGACAACGAAGTCACCTACACGCATGGCGAGTACCTCTCCCCGGAGGCGGTGCGCGACGCGTTCAAGCTGAAGGAGCCGCTGCCCAGGCCCCGGGGCATCGCGCCCAGCCAGCCCAACCTGCGCCGCGACTCGATGATGCGCACGCTGCGCTGGTCCGCGGTGTGGCTGCTGGGCCTGTTCGCCCTGTCCGCGGTGCTCCACGCGCGCGCGCTCAACGCGCGGGTGCTGGACCTGCAGGTGACGCTGCCCAGGACCGCGAACTCCGGCACCCCGGACGCCATGCACTTCAGCGAGCCCTTCGAACTCGTGCGGGCCGGCAACGTGCGGGCGGAGATCCACATGTCGCAGTCGCTCAACAATGCCTGGGTGGGCGTGCAGGGCGACCTGGTGAACCAGGACACGCAGGACGTGGTGAGCTTCTACGAAGAGGTGAGCTACTACCACGGGCGCGACAGCGACGGCTCCTGGAGCGAGGGCAGCCAGAACGGCAGCGTGTTCCTGTCGTCCCTGCCCAAGGGGAAGTACGTGCTGCGGACGACCACGTCGTTCGACCCGGCGCTGAAGCTCACGGGGCCCCAGCTGGGGCCCGTCGTCAGCTACCAGGTGGTGCTCACGCACGACACGCCCAACGAGAGCTGGTTCGTCATCTCGCTGGTGCTGCTGTTGGTGATTCCGGCGGTGTCGTTCTTCTTCGCCAACGGCTTCGAGACCGAGCGCTGGAAGGAGAGCAACCTGTGAGCGGGCAGGGAGGTGGACGATGAAGTACCTGGGCGGACTGGTGCTCGTGGCGTACGCGTGGGCCACCTATACGGGGTGGGCCCCATTCAGTAACGAGGAGCGCGGGCGGGTGACCGGCGACGTGAAGCGCGGTCCCGGCGGCGTGCTGCTGTGGACCGGTGGATTCATGGGAGGCAAGTGATGCTGTTGCTCGGAGTGGTGGTCACCCTGCAGGGAGTGCTGGCGAGCGTCATCTATTCGCTCATCGGCCTGGTGGTGTTCGTGGCCGGCTTCTACGTCATCCGCCTCATCCTGCCGTACGACGTGCACAAGGAGATCGAGGTCGACCAGAACACCGCGCTGGGCATCGTCATCGGCTCGTTCATCCTGGGCCTGGCCATCATCATCGCGGCGGCCATCAGCGGCTGAAACACGTGACGCTTTGAACAAGACGCTGCTCTTCCTCACCGTCCTCGTCATCGCGACGTGCGGGCTCATCTACGAGCTCATCGTCGGGACGCTCGCCAGCTACCTGCTGGGGGACAGCATTACCCAGTTCTCCACCGTCATTGGCGGCTACCTCTTCGCCATGGGCATTGGCAGCTACCTGTCGCGCTTCGTGGAGCGCGGGGTGGCCCAGCGCTTCGTGGAGATTGAGCTGGCCGTGGCCCTGGTCGGCGGGCTGTGCGCGCCGATGCTCTTCCTCACCTTCACGCTCACCAGCGTGTTCCCCGTGGTGTTGTACGGCAGCGTGCTCGTCATCGGCACGCTGGTGGGGCTGGAGATTCCCCTCCTGCTGCGCATCCTGCAGGACCAGCTCAAGTTCAAGGACCTGGTCAGCCAGGTGCTGACGTTCGACTACCTGGGCGCGCTCGCGGCCAGCGTGGCCTTCCCGCTGCTGCTGGTGCCGAAGCTGGGGCTGGTGCGCACGTCGCTGCTCTTCGGCCTGCTCAACGCGGGCGTGGGGCTGTGGAGCACGTGGCTGCTCGCGCCCATCCTGGCCAACCCCGTGCGCCTGCGCGTCAAGGCGGTGGCGCTGTGCGCGGGGCTGCTGGTGTGCTTCGCGCTGGGGGACCGGCTCACCACGTTCTACGAGGACCAGCTCTACGCGGACGACGTCGTCCACGCCACCAGCTCTCCCTACCAGCGCATCATCGTCACGCGCGGCAAGCGGGGCTTCTCGCTGTTCCTCAACGGCAACCTCCAGTTCGCCAGCATCGACGAGTACCGCTACCACGAGTCCCTGGTGCACCCGGCCATGGTGCGCGCGCGGAAGGTGGAGCACGTGCTGATCCTGGGCGGCGGTGACGGGCTCGCGGCGCGCGAGGTGCTGAAGTATCCGGAGGTGAAGTCCGTCACGCTGGTGGACCTGGACCCCGCCATCACCGGGCTCGCCATGAACTACCCGGAGCTGGCGGCGCTCAACCACCACTCCATGACGCACCCGAAGATGCGCGTCATCAACACGGACGCCATGCAGTTCCTGGCCGAAGGCGCCAACGCCTGGGACGTCGTCATCGTGGACTTCCCGGACCCCAACAACTTCGCGCTGGGGAAGCTGTACACGACGGGCTTCTACAAGATTCTGAAGAAGCGCCTGGCGCCGGGCGGCGTGGCGGTCATCCAGAGCACCAGCCCCCTGTTCGCGCGGCGCTCGTTCTGGTGCGTGGAGACCACGTTGAAGGCGGCGGGCTTCTGGACGCAGCCGTACCACGCGCTGGTGCCGTCCTTCGGGGAGTGGGGCTACGTGCTGGTGGCGCAGGAGCCGGCCGGCCGCCTCCGCGCGCTGCCGGAGGGGCTGGCTTTCCTGGACGAGGACACGCTGGAGGGGCTCACGCGCTTCTCCCCGGACATGGCGCCGCTGCCGGCGGAGGTGAACCGGCTGAACAACCAGGTGCTGGTGCACTACTACGAAGAGGAGTGGCGCCGGTGGAACTGACGCGGCGCGAGCTGGTGGCAGCGTTCCTGGGCGCCTCCGTGGCGAGCGCCTGTACGCGGCAGGCCGCTCGCGCGCCGGTGCCGGGCGCCATCGTGGACCGGGCGGTGGACACCGGCCACAAGTTGCGCACAGGGCCGCTGCCGCGCGCGCAGGACTTCGAACCGGTGGGCGTGTTGATTGTCGGCGCGGGCGCAGCCGGGCTGTCCGCCGCGTGGCGCCTGTCCGCCGCGGGCGTGAAGGACGTGCGCGTGGTGGAGCTGGAGACGGAGGCCGGGGGCACGTCCCGCTCCGGACGCAACGCCGTGTCCGCGTTCCCGTGGGGCGCGCACTACCTGCCCTCCCCCCTGGAGGACAGAGGGCCGGTGATGCGCCTCTTGCGAGAGATGGACGCCGTCACCGGCGTGGACGCGGAGGGCCACCCGTCGTTCGCGGAGGAGCTGCTCATCCAGGAGCCCGACGAGCGCGTCTTCTACCGGGGCCACTGGTACGAAGGGCTGTACCTGCGCGCGGGCGCGAGCCCGGAGGACCTGGCGGAGCTGGAGCGCTTCGACGCGCGGATGAACGCCTTCGCCGCCGCGCGCGACGCGAAGGGGCGCAAGGCGTTCGCGGTGCCGGGGGCGCTCTCCAGCGACGACGCGGAGTGGACCGCGCTGGACGCGGTGAGCATGGCGCAATGGATGGAGGCGGAGGGCTTCCGCTCGCCCCGGCTGAAGTGGTTCGTGGACTACGCGTGCCGCGACGACTACGGCGCGACCTCCGAGCATGTCTCCGCCTGGGCGGGCATCTGGTACTTCGCCGCGCGGCAGAACGGGAAGGGGGAGCGCAGCGACGGCTTCCTCTCCTGGCCCGAGGGCAACGGCCGGCTGGTGAAGCAATTGGCGTCGTCGCTGGGCCCGCGCCAGTTGGAGACGCAGGTGCTGGTGCACACGGTGGAGCCGGGCGAGGACGGCTGCCGCGTGCACGCGCTGGATGCGCGCACCGGGGCGCCCCGTGCCTTCCACGCCCGGCAGGTGGTGCTGGCGTGCCCGCGCTTCGTCGCCGCGCACGTGGTGGCACCGTGGCGCGAGGCCCGCCCCGCGTGGATGGACGCCTTCGTCTACAGCCCGTGGGTGGTGGCCAACCTGACGGTGTCCGCGCCGCCGGCGTCGCGAGGCTTCCCGCTGGCCTGGGACAACGTCTTCTACGAGAGCCGGAGCCTGGGCTACGTGGTCGCCACGCACCAGTCGCTGCGCCAGGACGTGCGCGGGCCCACGGTGCTCACCTGGTACCTGCCCATGGCCGGCGCGGACGTGAAGGCGGAGCGCAATCAGGCCCTCTCCGCGACGTACGGGGACTGGGAGGCGCTGGTGATGGCGGACCTGTTGCCGGCGCACCCCGGGGTGGGCGCGCTCGCGCAGCGGCTGGAGGTGCAGCGCTGGGGCCACGCCATGGTGCGGCCCCAGCCCGGCTTCATCTGGGGCGAGGCTCGCCGTTCCGCGCAACAGAGCCTGGGGCGGCACCTGCACTTCGCGCACACGGACCTGGGCGGCATGGCCCTCTTCGAGGAGGCCAACTGGTTCGGCGTGCAGGCCGCGGAGCGGGCCCTGGCGGGAATGGGGCTCAAGAGCGCCAGTTGGTTATAGCCATCCGAAGCGGGAGGGTAGGGCACATGAAGGACAGTCGCTTCAGCCGGGCGGAGTTCCTCGGACTCACCAGCCTGCTCGCGGGCTCCACGCTGTTCCCGAGCCGGGGCGAGGCGGCCCCGGACGGGGGCACGCCGTCCCTGCGCACCACGAAGTCGCCGGGGCTCGCGGGCGTCCCCGCGGCGAACGCGAAGGCCCCCGCGCCCAGGCCGGGCTCGCCTTCGCCGGAGGAGATGGCCCAGCTGCACCGGAGCTGCATCGCGTCCCTGCCCGTCACCTCCACGTCCGACGACGGCGCGGAGTACGTGCGCATCGGCGAGTGGATGCAGCGCCAGAAGCTGTCCAGCGACACCTACGGCAACGGCGACTTCGTGCAGGCCTTCGAGAAGAAGATCGCGGACCTGCTGGGCTTCGAGGACGCGTGCTTCATGCCCACGGGCACCATGGCGCAGCTCATCGCGCTGCGCATCTACGCGGACGCAAGCAACGTGCGCACGGTGGGCGTGCACCCGTCGTCACACCACGTGCTGCATGAAGACGACGCCTACTCCGTGCTGCACCAGCTGCGCGCGGTGTACCTGGGCCCGTGGACGCGGCCGTTGCTGGCGGAGGACGTGGCCGGTGCGCGCGACACGCTGGGGAGCGTCAGCGTGGAGCTGCCGGTGCGCTGGCTGGGCGGGCAGCTCCAGACGTGGGAGCAGCTCCAGGAGCTCAAGCGCACCTGCCGCGACAGGAAGGTGAAGCTGCACATGGACGGCGCTCGGCTGTGGGAGAGCCAGCCCTTCTATGGCCGCTCCTACGCGGACATCTGCAAGGGCTTCGACTCCGTCTACGTGTCCTTCTACAAGATGGTGGGCGGCATTGGCGGCGCGATGCTGGTGGGCAGCCGCGACTTCATCCAGGAAGCGCGCGTGTGGCGGCACCGCCACGGCGGCAACCTGTTCCACCTGGCGCCGCTGGTGGCCTCCGCCGCCATGCGCCTCGACGCGGCGCTGGCCGCCATCCCCGGCTACGTGAAGCGCGCGAAGGCGCTCACCGCGCTCATCGCGGCGGACCCGCGCGTCACCGTGCTGCCGCAGCCGGTGCAGACGAACATGTTCCACGTGTTCCTGCGCGGCTCACCCCAGGCCTACGCGAAGCAGCGCGACCGCATCGCGCGCGAGGACCGCGTCTGGGTGGCGTGGGGCTTCGGACAGACGCGCGTGCCCGGCGTCGTGTCCACGGAGCTGCAGGTGAGCGAGGGGCTCCAGAACATCAGCGACGCGGACGCGGCCAGGGCCTTCCTGCGCCTGCTGGAGGCGGCCTGACGTCTGGCCGCCAACCCTGACGTCGGGTGTCAATGTCAGACGCCCGACGTATGAAACACAGCACCGCGGTCGTGCGTCAGGCCGCCTTCTTGACGCTGTACTGCGGCTCCTGCTCCTGCGCCTTCAGGAAGAACTCCGAGTCGAGCAGCATCACGATGCGGCCCTTGTCGTCGTGGAACGCGATGGGGCCGTGCGCGGTGAAGTGCACGAGCGACTCCTCCAGCGCGGTGGTGGCGGGGTGCTCGGCGCCCAGCGGCTCGAACTCGTAGTCGCCCGCGCGGGTGATGCCCAGGCGGTCCTGCGTCGAGCCGGAGAGGATGAAGATTTCAGCCGGGCCCAGGTGCTTGTGCGGCGCGAAGACGGCGCCCTGCTCCATCTTCAGGATGGCGCTCCACACGCCCGTCTCCGCGCTCACGCGCAGCAGGCGGTAGGACGTTCCAGGACCGAGCGGCTTCCACTCGAGGTCGGCGGTGTGAACCAGTCCATTCATCATCGACATTCCGGACATGAAAGCCTCCGCGGTCAGCCCTGCGTCTGTGTGTCTTCAACCATGATAACGCCCGGAAAGGAAAACCTTGCAAGTTAGTCACACGTGTCGGGTTGTTGTCTTTGAGCCACCCCTTTGTCTCAGGAAGATTTCACGGCGGCTGTCCGCCACCGCCGCTGCCAGCCGTATTTTCTGATCAGGCAGAAAGAGTCCGGTGGTGGCGGACCCAGGGGGAAACCCGCACCCGGCTCACTCCGTCCGGGTCGCGGTCGCGGGGGACGCGGCGCCCCGGCGGTGGAGGCGGGCCTGCGCCAGCCGGTGGAACGAGCGCGCGTCGGTCGCATCGTCGGGAGGCACCGCGCGGTAGAGCCCCCGGGCCGCTTCCGTCAACCCGAAGGACTCCGCGAGCCGGGCCTTCACGTAGAGCAGGCCCGCGTCCGCCGGTGTGTCGGCGCCGCCCAGGTCCATGGCGTCGTCCACCAGCTTGCGTGCCTCCACCAGCTTGCCGGACTCCACCAGCAGCGCGGCGAGCAGGGTGGTGGGCGTCGTGTCTCCCTCCGCGCCCAGGCGCACGGCCTTCTGGGCCCACGCGATGTCCTCGGGCTTCACCCGGCCGCGGTGCAGCGCCGCCCAGGCCAGGGTCCGGTACGCGTCCGCACCCGCGCCGCCCAGGTCCATCAACTCGCGCGTGACTTCGTCCAGGCGCGCCCAGTCGCCCAGGTTCAGGGAGGCCAGCATCAGCGACTCGAAGCCCAGGCTGTCCGTGTGCAGCAGCCCGAGCCGGCTCTCGGACACCTGGCGCAGCTCCGCCCACCGGCCGCGCTCGGTGAGCATCTCGCGCTTGAGCCAGAAGGCATCCGCGGACTGCGGTACGTCCGAGCGCACCTCGTCCAGGATGACCTCGGCGTTCGGGCTCTGGCCGCTCGCCCGCGTGGCCACCGCCAACGCCAGCATCAGCCGGTGCCGCTCGTCGCCCGACGCGTACTGCGCCTGGGCCCGCAGCGCGGCGAGGACGCGCGCGTCCCCCGTGCTCGCGCCCAGGTAGGCGCACGCGGCGCGCAGGTGCGTCACGCCCTCCGCCCCGGAGAAGCCCCGCAGCGTGTTCGCGAAGGAGGCCAGCGGGGACAGGCCCGCCGGCCCCACCGCGCGGGTGTCCGCCACGGCCCATTCAATCCACACCAGGGCCTGCTTGAGCTTGCCGGCATCCAGCCACCGCAGCGCCTCCGCTCCCAGCGGGCGCGGATCCGTCACCGAGCCCAGCAGGCGCAGTTGGTTGCTCTCGTTCACGATGTACCAGGCGTCCTCGTACACCTGCGCGCCCAGCAGGAACTTCAGCCGCACCCGGTAGCCAATCTTCTCCTGGCCCTCCACCTTGAGGTCGAGCGCGGCCACGGCGAGGTCCGCCATGGAGGACTCGCCCACGGTGTCCAGGGAGGTCCGTGAGAAGCGCGAGGCCTGGGCCTGGAGCAGCTCCAGCTTGCGGCCCAGCGTGCTGTCCTCGCGGTCGCGGTTGGACAGCAGGGGGCGGATGGTGGCCTTGAAGTCCTTCGCGTCACGCGCCGTCCAGGCCGCCTTGACGATGCGGCGCACCAGCGCCTCCGGCCCCTTCTCCTCCTTCGCGTTCTTGCCGTCGCGGGCGTTCTTCGCCAGCTCCAACTGGAACTGTCGGTCCGGGTCATACGCGCCCTTGAGCGCCGCCTCGAAGAGCTTCACCGCGTCGCCCGCCCGGCCCCGCGTGAGCAGGTGGTTGCCCGCGAGCGCCAGCGCCTGGCGGCGCGCGTCCGGCCCCTCGAACTCGAGGTCCGCCGCCGCGATGGCCTCCGGGATGCCCTGGCGTTCCGCCGTGGTCATCACCAGCACCTTCGTCCGCAGGTCGGAGGGCGCTGCCTGGCGCGCGGCCTCCAGCGCCTCGGCGGTGGCGCCCGAGCGGAACAGCGCCGCGATGAGCCGGTCATCCACGTCCTGGGCGTGCAGGTCGTCGCGCAGGTGGCGCCAGGTGGCCACCGCCTCGGTGAGAGGCGCGCCCCGGCCGAAGCGCTCACCCTCGCGGTTGTGCTCCAGCAGGTCCGCCAGCAGCGCGTTCGCGGCGATGTTGTCCGGCTCCAGCGCGATGGCCTTGCGGCATGCCGCCACCGCGCCCTCCAGGTCCGCGCCCGGGCGCATCGGCTGGCCCTGCGGGTCGTGCTGCAGGACCCACGCGAGCACGTGGTGGACCAGCGGCGAGGACGGCCGCTGCTCCACGGCCCGGCGCGCTTCGATGCGGGCCTGGCCGCCAAAGCCCAACCGCAGGAGCGTGCCGGCGTAGCGCGCGCGCACCTGCGCCGACTCCGCGCGCGACGTGAGCCGCTTCTCGTAGAGGTCCAGGCCGTCCTTCACCCGCCCCGCCTCGACGAGCCGGGCGCCCCGGTCCTCGAACTCCACCTCCAGCGGCGGCCGGTGCGCGAACGTGGCCAGCGCGGTGCGGAAGGCCGTCACCTCGTCCGGCGTGTAGCGGCGCTTCACGGTGTCGAAGCGGAAGGTGGCGGTGAGGCCACCGTCGGACTCGCGCGTGTAGCCCAGCGCGAGCGTCGCGGGCCCCAGCGGCAGCGTCTCGTCGCGGGGGACGGTCCGCACGGCGAACCCCTGGGGCGGGCGCAGGCGGTAGCGCACCTCCGCGCGGTAGGCCACCGGGAGCACCAGGTCCGCCTTGCGCTTCGCGGGCAGGACGGGCTTGCGGCCCAGCTCATCCGGCAAGAGCTCCCGCACGTCGTCCAGGGAGTCCGGCAGCCAGGCCAGGGGCGAGTCGAGCCGCAACGGGACGCGCACGCTGCGCCAGCCCGTGGTGGCGAAGCGCGCGGACGCGACGTCCAGCTCCAGCCGGAAGGGGCCGGAGCCCTCCTCCAGCGACGTGTGCTTCATGCCCTCCAGGGTGCCCTGGTACTGCGCGGTGGCGAGCGCCTCCAGGTTGCGGCGCAGGTCGTCCGGGCGCACCGCGCGCAGCATGCGGCGGTACTGCACCGCCAGCGAGCCCGACAGCTCGCGCGTCTCCTTCACGCGGGCCGGGCCCTCGTCGGAAAGCTCCACGGTGCGGGTGAAGAGGGCGGTGTTCGCGGAAGGCAGCGACTCGTCGATGACGGTGAGTCCCTGGGTGTCCGGCGCGGCCACCAGCGCGTGGCGCCCCTGCAGCTCCGGGGCGAGCATCCCGGCCTCCGCGCCCGGGTCCGTGGGGTCGATCCACAGGGCGGGCGTGCCGGGGACGTGGACGATGGCGTGGTTGAAGAAGCCCATGCCCGGAAGCTCCGGCACGTCCTCGCGCCCGGAGCGCACCAGCGCCACGTGCGCGGGGATGCCCGCGCCGCGCAGCAGGCCCACGAGCAGCGTGGACATCTCCTTGCAGTCGCCGTACTGGCGCGCGAGCACCTGCTTCGGCGGTGCGGGGACGATGGCGGCGGCGCCGAACTCCAGGCCCGTGTAGCGCACCGACTCCCGCACCTCCTCCAAGAGCCGCTGCGCCACGACGCGGCGGTCCTTGGTGCCCTTCGCGAGCGCGCGGGCCCGGGCCTGGAGCGACGCGCCGTCCAGCTGCGCCTCCACGATGGCGTCATAGGCCCGGGCCACCTCGTTCCAGGAGCGGCCCGTGGAGAAGGCCACGTGCGGCTGGAAGGCCTGGGCGGCGGGCAGGTCCGCCTCCAGCGGCGTCACGGCGGCGTAGGGCCCGCCTTCGAAGCTCAGCCGCTTGCGGTCGGACTGGTGCTGCGGCAGCGGCTCCAGCGGCAGCCCCTGGACGCGCAGCGCGAGCTGGGTGCTGGGGGCCACGTCGATGGCCAGGCGCACCTTGCGCACGGGCACGGGGCTGGCGAAGTAGAAGTGCGTGACGACGCCCGCGTCGAAGAACGCCTGCGTGTCCTCCACCACGGACTCCATCTCCACGATGCTGCCGGGCCGCAGCGAGGGCAGCGGCGCGCGCAACGCGCGGGTGTCGCTGTAGACGTCCGGCGCGGAGTCCTCCACGGGCGCGTCGTGCAGCGTCCCCTCATCCAGCGGGTGCTCCTTCCCGTCCGGTGTAATCACGCGGGCGCGGAGGACGGGGCGCTGCTGGCGCCAGGGGGACCACTCGGCGCGGGCCTCGGCCCACTGGCGCACGCCCGCGGCGGTGAGGATGCGGAAGACGTTGCGGTGGGTGGTGCGCCAGCGGTGGGGCCCCAGCTCCTGGTAGTTGCCCTCCCGCAGCAGCACCTCCACGTCTCCGCCCCCGGCGGGCGCGGGAAGCTTCGCGGCGCTGGCGGCCATGGCGGAGGCGGAGGCCGTGAAGGCCGGCCCTTCCCAGGGCAGGGCGCGCTCGGCGCCCAGGGCGGGAAGTGCGGCGAGGAGCAGGCAGAGCAGCGTGGAGGACGTCGCGTTCCGGCGGGCCGGAACGGATGAGGCATGGCGCATGGGCGTGGAAGCGCGCCCGTCCAGACGGGGATCGGCGGATGAAGGAGGACGCGCGGCGCAAAGCCTAACGAATCCCCCGTATGGAATGACACGCACGGGCTGTCATGGCCGCGAGCGGCTTTCGTCCCAATGATTGCTCAAATGTAATGGATTGATTGGATACCGGGTAAATCAGGTGGGTGCGCCAGGACCGGGGAGGGCCGGAGAATGCGCTAATCTCCCGGGCCCGATGCCCCGTCTCCTCTCGCCCGCGCAGGCCTGGCTGTTCGGCCGTGGCGTGGACCTCACCGTGTTCGCCGGCAGCGCGCTCGTGTCCGTGGCCTTCGTGCTGGCCGCGCCGTGGCTGGGGGCGGTGGGGGACACGCCCGCGTGGGCGTGGCTGTTGTTCGTGGTGGGCGTGGACGTGGCGCACGTCTGGTCCACGCTGTTCCGCACGTACCTGGATGGCGAGGAGGTGTCTCGCCGCCCGGGCCTCTACGTGGGCGCGCCGCTCGCCGCGTACACGGCGGGCGTCTTCGCGTACATGGTGTCCCCGGCCGCGTTCTGGAGCCTGTTCGCGTACGTGGCGCTGTTCCACTTCATCCGCCAGCAGTACGGCTGGGTGGCGCTCTACGACCGCAAGGCGCGCGCGTCCGCCTTCGAGCGGCGCCTGGACGCCGCGGCCGTCTACGCCGCCACGCTGGGCCCCGTCGTGTGGTGGCACGCGAACCTGCCCCGCGCGTTCTGGTGGTTCGTGGAGAACGACTTCCTCTCCGGCCTCCCGCGGTGGATGGGCACCGCGGCGCTGGGCGCGCACGCGGCGGTGCTCACGCTGTGGGCCGGCTTCCAGGCCGTGCGCATCGCGCGCGGTGAAGGCGTGCAGGCCGGCAAGGTGCTGCTGGTGGTGGCCACGTGGGTGGCGTGGTTCGGCGGCATCGTGCTGGCGCGGGACGACTTCGCGTTCACGGTGATGAACGTGGTGCTGCACGGCGTGCCGTACTTCGCGCTCCTGTTCCGCTACGCACGCGGGCGCCACGCGGAAGGGGGCTTCGGCGACATGGGCGTGCTCCTGCGTGCGGGGCTGCCGGGCTTCCTGCTGTTCCTCGCGGGACTGGCGCTCATGGAAGAGGGGTTGTGGGACGTGCTGGTGTGGCACGACCGCCCGGTGTTGTTTGGCGACGGTGGACCCGCCCTGGAGGCGGATGTGCTGGCGCTCGTGGTGCCGCTGCTTGCGCTGCCGCAGGCCACGCACTACGTGCTGGATGCATTCATCTGGAAGGCTGGCCGGGAGCCCGCGTTGCTGGTCCGGCTCGGCTGGTCCCGGGCGGGCCAGGGGCCCTCAAACGTCAGCCAGGCGCACAAGGTGGTAGCCATTCCCGGAAGAGGTGAATAGAGCTAGTGGGTCTATGGCTCGACTCCTGCTCGTTTCGAACCGTCTTCCCGTCACCGTCAAGGCGGAGAAGGATTCTGTCTCCGTGGTGCGCAGCGCCGGGGGACTCGCCACCGGGCTCAGCCGCCCGCACGAGCGCTCCGGGGGCATGTGGATCGGCTGGCCCGGGGATGTCTCCCGGCTGACGGATGCCCAGCGCGCGCAGGTGGAGAAGCAGCTGGCGGACCTGCGCTGCGTGCCGCTGTACCTGTCCGCCAGCGAGGTCAGCCGCTTCTACGAGGGCTACTCCAACCGGGTGCTCTGGCCGCTGTGTCACTACATGCTGGACCGCGTCCCCCGGCAGGACCGGGACTGGGACGCCTACCGCAAGGCGAACGAGCGCTTCGCCGACCTGGCCGCGAAGCACTATCAGCCGGGCGACACCATCTGGGTGCACGACTACCAGCTCATGCTGGTGCCCGGGATGCTGCGAGCGCGCCTGCCGCACGCGCGCATCGGCTACTTCCACCACATCCCGTTCCCGTCCTCCGAAATCTTCAGCACGCTGCCCCGGCGCGGGGAGCTGCTCAAGGGCCTCTTGGGCGCGGACCTCATCGGCTTCCACGCGGTGAGCTACGTGCGGCACTTCTCCGGCACGCTCCTGCGGCACCTGGGGCTGGACACGGACGTCGACCGCGTCCTCTTCCAGGGGCGCGAGGTGCGCGTGGGCGCCTTCCCCATGGGCATCGACGCCACCGCCTTCGAGACGCTGGCGGGCGAGCCCGCCGTGATGGACGAGGTGAAGGTCCTGCACGAGCGCTCGCGGGATGAGCGGCTGCTCGTGGGCATCGACCGGCTGGACTACACCAAGGGGATTCCCCGGCGCCTGCTCGCGGTGCAGCGCGTGCTGGAGCGGCAGCCGTCCCTGCGCGGGCGCCTGCGCTTCATCCAGGTGGCCGTGCCCAGCCGCACGCAGGTGCAGGCCTACGCCGAGTACCGCGAGACGGTGGACGAACTGGTGGGCCGCATCAACGGCCTCTACGGCACCGTGCACAGCACGCCCGTGCACTACCTCTACCGCTCGCTCAACGAGAAGCAGCTGGTGAGCCTCTACCGCGGCGCGGACGTGATGCTGGTGACGCCCGTGCGCGACGGCATGAACCTGGTGGCCAAGGAGTTCTGCGCGGCCCGCCCGGACGAGGACGGCGTGCTGGTGCTCAGCGAGTTCGCGGGCGCGGCGTCGGAGATGCGCGACGCGCTGCTGGTGAACCCCTACGACGTGGAGGGCATGGCGGACGCCATCGAACAGGCGCTGGAGATGCCCGCCCCCGAGCGCAAGGAGCGCATGCGCTCCCTGCGCGCCGGCGTGAAGACGCGGGACGTGCACTGGTGGGTGGCCAGCTTCCTGGACCGGCTCCAGGGGCTTCCCTCCGTGGAGGAGAAGCCGCCGCTGCCGGACGGCATGCTCGCCGTGGAGAAGCTGAAGGGGCCGGGCCGCAAGGTGCTGTTCCTGGACTACGACGGCACGCTCGTGGGCTTCGCCCCCACGCCGGAGCTGGCCGCGCCGGACGCGGAGTTGATGACGCTGCTGAAGGAGCTGTGCGCCCGGCCGGACCTGTCCGTGCACATCGTGAGCGGCCGCCCGCGCGACACGCTGGAGGCGTGGTTCAGCGAGCTGCCCGCGGGGCTGCACGCGGAGCACGGCCTGTGGTCGCGCATGCGGCGGGGCCAGCCGTGGCAGGCGCTGCCGGGCGTGTCCTTCGAGTGGAAGCCGAAGGTGAAGTCCGTGCTGGACACGTTCGCGGCGCGGGTGACGGGCTCGTTCGTGGAGGAGAAGACGGCGTCGCTCGCGTGGCACTACCGCAAGGTGGACGCGGAGTTCGGCGCGCTCCAGGCGCGCGAGCTGCGCCTGCTGCTCTACGAGAAGTTCTCCCAGGAGCCCATGCACATCCTGCCCGGGGACCGGGTGGTGGAGGTGCGGCCCCGGGGCGTCAACAAGGGCCGCGTGGTGCCGGAGGTGCTGAAGGAGGAGGCGCCGGACGTGCGCGTGGTGGCCCTGGGCGACGACGTCACCGACGAGGACCTCTTCGCCGCGGTGCCCCCGGGCGGCATCACCGTGCACGCGGGCAACAAGCACACGCGCGCGGCCTACCGTGTCGAGGGGCCGCCAGAGGTGCGGCGGTTCCTGAGGGCGCTGCTCGGCAAGTAGCCTCCGGGCGCGGCGTGGGCCTCAGAGGTTGAAGCCCACGTTGCCCACGGAGATGCTGGGCCCGAAGATGAAGGACCACTTGCTGGAGGGCACCACGGTGTCGGTGGTGGGGTCGCCGCTGGTGCGCCGGGTGATGTCGCCCCGGAACTCGCGGGCAATCCATGCGTTGGCGCCCACCGCCGCGCCCGGGCCAATGGGCACCCGCAGCCCCAGGCCCAGCACGGCCGCGAGCGTGGGCGGGAACTGGATGTCCCCGGACTGCGGCACCAGGCCCAGGCCCATCAGGCCCATTTCAATGCCCAGCAGGCGCTCCTGGCCCTCGTTGTTGAGCAGCGCCAGGCGCGACAGCACGCCGAAGTTGACCGCCAGCTGTCCCGTGGGCTGCGTCGCGCGGTAGAGGCCCGCGGGGATGGTGGCCATGGTGTAGAGGCGGAACATGCCGCCGCGCACGATGGCGGTCCACTGCGCGGACGGCAGGCCCGTGCGGTCCACGGTGGAGAGGGCGTAGCGGGACTCGTCCGCGACGTGCGCCACCTGCACGAGGATGCGGTCGTACTGGCCCAGGTTGCCCTGCACGGGGATGACGCGCATCTCGCCCTTGGGCCGCAGGAACAGGCGCTGGTCCACGCTGCTCTCGCCCCGGACGGAGCCGTCCGACTTCGTCACGGTGATGCGCAGGGTGATTTCCTGGTTGCCCTCCTCCGGCGTGAGGCGCTCGCGGTGGACGACGACGCGGCAGGTGTTGCGCATGGCGTACTCCAGCCGGTGCGGACGGCTGGGGGAGAGCTTCTCGTCGTTGCCCTCCTTGTCCGCGCAGACGAGCTCCACCAGGTTCTCCACGTTGGTGGGCACGCTGGCTTCACGCACCGCGCGCTGCACGCGCTCGTCGGTGAGGAACAGGTCGGACGTGGCCAGCTCCGCCGGCAGCGTGGGCAGCCGGTAGCCGAAGCGCAGCGACACGAAGCCGCCGGAGGTCGCCTCGCCCTGGATGAGCGTGGCGGACTCGCGCACCGTCACGGTGTAGGCCCCGCCCAGCGGGCGCAGCACGAAGCGGCCCAGGCCGCCGTTGGACGCCACCGTCACCTCCGCGGGGCGGTTGGTGGGCACGAAGTCGATGGCGCCGTGGCCGGGCAGCTCCAGGGTCGCGCGGGGGACGGGGGCCGCATGGGTGTCCGCCGTATCCGACGCCACCACCGTGCCGTCCACGCGCGACGTGATGGCGGTGACGACGACCTGGGGCTCGTTGGTTCCGCTGGTGCGCAGGAGCACGTACGTGCCGTCCTGCGCCTTCACCACGCGCTCCACCCGCACGCGCGCGCCGTTCACCGTCCACAAGAGGCCGCGCGGGTCGTGCGCGCAGGACGCGTCCAGGCGCATCACCAGCCCGGAGTTCTCCGCGTCGCGCAGCACCGTGCCCTCCACGGCGGTGATGGGGCACGCGAGCACGGGCAGCGTCTCCGAGAAGGACGTCTCCAGCGCGTCCCCCTTCGCGAAGAACACGCGCGGCACCAGCCGCAGGCGCAGCGCCACCGTGGGGTTCAGCCCCGGCACGTTGCGGATGGACACAGCGCCCTCGGTCACCTCGCATCGCGCGGTGCCGCAGTCCACGGACGCGATGGCCTCCGAGTGCGTCACCGCCGCGTAGCCGGGGCCCTTGGACAGGTCCACGCCGGAGGACTGCACCAGGGGCCGCGTGAGCACGGTGCGGCCGGGGCGCAGGCGGAAGTACTCGTCGTCCAGGAAGCGCCCGTTGGCGTCGTACGTGGACACGTCCGCGCCCCGGCGGCCGTAGGCGGGGACCCAGGACAGCACCGCGTCCGTGGGCAGGCCGGGCGTCAGCGGGACGGCGCACTCGTTGGGTCCGTTGGGCTCCATGCAGACGTCCTGCCCGTCCAGGGAGGCCGTCTTCGGATCCACGCCCCGGGGCGTCCCGGACCAGGCGATGGCCACGTTCTTCAGGCCGGTGCCCTTGAGCTCCAGCCGCCCGTCGTCCGGGTAGAACGTGGTGGAGGCGCTGTCGATGCGCGGGAAGGGGCCGGTGGCCACCACCACCACGGTCTCGGTGGCCGTGGCGCAGGAGGCCTCGTCCGCGGCGACCTTCAGCTCCAGCGTGCGGTTGGATTCATCCGCGCGCGTGGGCGGCTTGAGCGTGCGGCCCTCCGGCCCCAGCACCCAGCCGCCGCGCACGGGGCCGCACAGCACGCCCTTGGGGATGACCTCCACCGCCCGCGCGCCTTCGGGAAGCTGGACGACAGGGGAGGCGGTGGCGGCCGTCGCCACCAGCAGGCAGCCAAGGACGAGCGCGCGTGCAGGGTGCATGCATCTGCTTAAGCACGGAGGGCCGCGTCCGGGTCAAGCCCTCCGTGCTCCTGCGACAGCAGGCAGGCGTCGCGAGTGTCCGCGATTACCGCGAAGCCGTCTTCTGCCCCGGCCCCTGCAAGAGGATGCGGCGGCCGAAGGCGCGGTCCACCCGGCCCAGGAACTCACGGAACTGCGGGTACTCGTCCGCCTTGATGCGGGCGACGGAGAGGGCCACTTCACCGTCGGCGATGAGCGCGCCGTTCTCCACGCGGTAGCTGAGCTTCACGCGGCCGAACTTCGTGGTCTCCTCCACCGCCTGCGGCATGTCCGCCACGGTGTAGCCGCCGGGCAGCGTGTAGCGCAGCTTGAAGGTGTTCACCCACGGGCTCTGCATCACCAGGTCGAAGCGGCGCTCGGCGAGCGACGCGTAGGCCTGCTGATACGTGCGCCCCGTGCCGAAGGGCAGGAAGCGCAGGCTGCCGCCGGGCAGCACCTCCGCGTAGCGCGGGATGCCCATGTTGAAGTCCAGCGTCACGTCGTCATCCAGGCGGGTGGTGTCGCTGAGCTTCACCTCGCGCACGGTGAGGCCGGGGAAGCTCTGGGCCCAGGCGCGCTCGAAGGTGGACTTGCGCGTGGACTCCGGACGGTAGGCGCGGCGGTAGTCCGGCGCGGACTGGCCGGACACGCTGCTCTGGCCCTTCACGTCCGCGCCGCCGTCCGGCCGCAGCGCCACGTCCATGGCCAGCGTCGTCTTGTTGTCCTCCGCCTTCGCCTCCGGCGTGGTGAGGAAGTTGCTCGTCCCGTTGGGGTCCACCACCAGCACGTTGGCCACGCGGTCCGCGCTGGGCAGTTCCTTGGCGCCGTGGAACTCCGCCGTGCCGTCCAGGTACAGGTCGAACCTGGGCACGTACGCGATGGCGTGGTTGAAGGCCGCCAGCGACGCGGGCTCCGCGTCCAGCGCGCCCAGGTTGCGCATGCGCAGCAGCACCAGCCGGCTGTCCACGCCCGCCACCTTCAGCATGGAGTGGATGAGGCTCGCCTTGTCCTTGCAGTCGCCGAAGCGGCGGGCCAGCACGCGGTCCACGCGATACGGCTTGAAGCCGTGGATGCCGAACTCCAGCGCCACGTAGCGGGTGTTGGTGACGACGAAGGAGTAGATGGCGCGCACCACGGCCAGCTGGTCCTTGCGGTCCACGCCGGTGAGCACCTGGTCCACGGTGGTCTTCAGCTCCGCGTTGGGCTGGAGCTGGTCGCGCACCAGGCCCCACCAGTAGTGGCCCACCTGGTCCCACGTCTTGTACGTGGAGATGTGCAGGTTCTGGGCGACCTCCGCCCAGCCCGGCATGCCCGGCTCCGGCACCACCTTGGAGACGTGCTTCGCGCCGAAGCGGTACACGGTGCGGCCGGATTCAGGGGCCTCCTGCTGCTGGTCCACGCCGGCCAGGCGGCTCTTGTTCCAGTACAGCGGCCGCTCCTTGGGCATGTCCACGACGTACTGGAAGCGCACCTTCGGGTAGACGCCCTGCACGCTCTCCACGTCGCCCCAGTAGTCGGACAGCAGGTTGTCCTGCGCGGTGTCGTCCAGGCGGTAGGTGAGCTCCAGCGTGTCACCGGCGGACAGCGACGGGAACGACAGGATGCGCGCGCGGGCGTCGTAGTACATGCCCGTCCACGGCTCGTTGATGTTGCGGTCCGCGTCGCCGTAGCTGTCCACCACGGATCCGTCCGGCTTCGTCACGCGGGCGCGCAGCACGCGCACCTCCTGGCGGTCCGGCGAGTACGTCACCGGCACGCTGCGGAACGCGTCCACGCCGCGCTGGTTGAACACGCGCACCACCATCTGCTGCATGCGGCTGGACAGGCCGCTCTTCTGCACGCGCACGTAGGTGTTGTCCACGAGGTACAGGGCGTCCTCGTTCATGTAGCCCTCGGCCTCCTTGGACAGGGGCTTCGCGTCCACCAGGTACTGGGTGCCCGCGCTCTCGGACTCACCCTTGAGCGTGCGCAGGGCCTCCTTGAGGCCGGGGTTCTGCGGGCGCAGCACCAGCGACTTCTCGAAGGCGGCCAGGGCGGGCTCGCGCTGACCGGCGGCGAGCAGCGCGCGGCCCTCGCGCTCGTACACCTCCGGCTCGTCCGGGGAGAGCGCCTTGGCCTCCGTGAAGAGGGCGGAGGCCTCCTCCACGGCGCCGTTGGCGGCCTTGAGCTCCGCCAGCCGCACGCGGCTGCCGTTGTCGAAGGGGTTCAGGTCGGTGAGCTTCGCGTACTCGCGCTCGGCGGCGTCCACCTTGCCCGCGTCCGCGAGCATGGAGGCCAGCTGGCGGCGGGTGTTGGTGTCGTCGTAGCGCAGCGCCAGCACCACGCGCATGCGGTCCATGGCCTCCTGCGCGCGGCCCAGCTGACGGGACGCCGCGGCGGCCACGCGCACCACGCGGGGCACGCGCGGCTGCTGGCGGAAGGCCTCTTCAATCAACGCGTGCGCCCGGGCGCGCTCGCCCAGGGCCTCCGCCGCGCGGGCGAGCAGGAGGCGCGCGCCCGGCACATTGCGGCCGTCCTCCACCTCCAGGAGGGGGGCGAGCAGCGGCTGCACGCGCTCCGGGTGGCCGCGGTCCATCTCATGGTCCGCCAGCGCCAGGCGCGCGGGGGCGTAGGTGGGGTCCGCCTTCACGGCGGCCTCCAGGAAGCGGCGGCGCTCGTTGAGGTCGTCCGTCTGGGTGTTGGCGGCCAGGACCTGGAGGCGCGCGTCGTTGGGGCCGGTCTCCGCCGCGAGCGCGGCCTCGGCGCTGGCGGTGTGCTCGCGCTCGTCATACGCGCGGAAGAAGGACAGCACCTGGGCGTAGTCGCCGCGCAGCTGGGCGTCGTCCGGGTTCTTCTCCACCAGCGCGCGCAGCGAGGAGGTCAGCGTGGGCAAAGGCTGCGGCGCGGGCGCGGGCATGCGCTCCAGGGCGGGGGCCTTGGCGGGCAGCGAGGCGCGGGCGGAGGCCGTCTCCGAGCGCAGGTAGAAGCCCAGCGGGCCGGACTCCTGGCACACCTTCACCAGCACGCGGTTGAGGCCCTTCTTGAGCTTCACCGACACGCGCGTCTGGTCCGGGCGCGGCAGGTTGTAGCGGTCCTCCTTGGACGCGAGCTGCCCGTTCACCCACAGGCGGTAGCCGCCGGAAGTGCCCAGGCCCAGCGCCACGCGCGTGTCCTGGGGCACCTCCAGCCAGGTGAGCGCGTACGCCACGGACTCCTTGTTGGGGCGCACCGCGGTGGCCAGGTCCACGTATCCGTCCGCGGACGTGACGGACAGCTTGCGCCAGGTGGCCTCGTGGCCCTTGGCGCCGGGGTAGCGCGCGGTGAGGTCCAGGTTGGCGGCCTCCGGACCGAAGTCCGTGTCGCAGCCGGCCTTGCCCTCGTTCTCGAAGCCGCCCACGACGTAGTAGTCGTTGACGAAGCCCAGCCACTGGCGGACCTCGTTGGCGCGCACCATGCGGCCGCGCGAGCGCTCCGCGTCCATGAGCAGCAGCTGCGCGGTGGTGCGCGTGTTCACGTCCGACGCGCGGCGCGAGGCAATCTGCTGATAGGTGCTCACCAGCGGGGTGAGGTCCTCCACGTCATCCACCAACGCGTGCATGCGCAGCAGCGCGGCGCCGCCGCGTGGCGAGTTGGCGGCCTTGACGGCCTCGGCCGCGTACTCGCGGGCCCGGTCGTCCGCGTTCGGCTTCGCGAGCCCCAGCACGGGGCAGGTGAGCACGACAAGTGCGGCCAGCGATGTGAAACGCGACATCCGTTCTCCTCGAAGTTCGACGGCGCCCGGGGGCAGGCAGGGGGCGGTGACGCCAGTGAACAGGCGGACCCGTCACGGCCTTCCCCTGCATGCGGCCCCGGACGGCGGGCAGGCAACCCATCCGAGCCCCACTCTATGCCGGACCGGTGTGGGGCGGGGTGGGCCCGTGAAGGCCAGGGCACGAAAACGCACAGGGCCGGCGCGGGCGTGGATGCCCGTGCCGGCCCCGGTGTGGGTGCGTTCCCCCGAGGGGGGAGGCGTCAGTGGAGCTTGTTGTAGAGCGCGTTGACGAGGCTGCCGTCATCGCCGCTCAGCTCCCAGAACATCGCGCCGCCCAGGCCCTTGGATAGGATGTAGTCCGACTTGGCGTTCATGCTCTGCACGTCGTCGTAGGCCACCCACACCTTCGTCGTGGGGCTGTAGACGTAGGCCTGCTTGCTCTCCGGGTGGAAGAACTTCGTGTAGCCGGAGCCCGCGCGCTCGTAGTTGGCCTTGAGGTCCTTGTAGTCGAACACGCCGGTGAGGCCGGACTGGCCATCATCCCAGGTGCCCTTGGTGGGCACGCCGGACTGGAACAGGCCGTTGTTCACGTTGGGCACGTTGCCCCAGCCGCGGCCGTAGAAGGGCACGCCCACGACGATCTTGGAGGCGGGCACGCCCAGCTGGAGCATCTTCGCGATGGAGCCGTCCGTGTAGAAGCCGTCGTTGGCGCCCGGGTCCCCCGTCACGCGGTTCAGCGCGGAGTGGAAGTTGACCGTGCTCTCGAAGGCGCCGTGGTAGTCGTAGGACATCACGTTGATCCAATCGAGGATGCCGGCCAGCTTCACGGTCTCCTGCTTGTTGGCGAGCAGGTCCGGCGACGCGCCCGACGCGATGGTGAGCAGGTAGGACTGGCCCGTCTGCGCCGTGACGGCGGCCAGCTGGGTGCGGAACTCCTGCATGAGCAGGGTGTAGTTCACCTTGTCCGCGGGGCTGCTGATGTTGTCCGGCAGGCCGCCGCCGGTGGGGTACTCCCAGTCCACGTCGATGCCGTCGAACACGCCCACGCCGTTGGCGGGGGTGACGCCGGGGAACTGGCCCTTCACGTACAGGTCCACGCAGGACTTCACGAACGCGGTGCGCGACGCGGCGGTGGCGGCGACCTGCGAGAAGTACTTGGACCAGGACCAGCCGCCAATGGAGATGAGCAGCTTGAGGTTCGGGTTCGTCTTCTTCAGCTCCTTGAACGCGCGGAAGTTGCCGCGCAGCGCGCCGGGGTCCCACTCGCCGGGGTAGCCGAAGCCCTTGTCGATGTCCGCGAACGCGTCCCCGAGGATGCACTTGCCGTCCGGGGAGATGTTGGAGAAGGCGTAGTTGATGTGCGTGAGCTTCGACGCCGGGACGTTGGACACCTGGTAGTTGCGGCCGTAGATGCCCCACGCGGTGAAGTAGCCGACGATGCGCTTGCCGCCCGGAGGAGGTGGCGTGGTGGGCAGCTCCACCACGACGCTCACGGTCTTGGTGCCCACGTTGCCCGCGGCGTCGTACGCCTTCACGGTGTACGCGTACGTGCCGTTCTGCGCGGACGTGGAGATGGCGCGCGTGAACGACGACGCGGTGGCCACGAGCGTGCCGTTCTCCAGGATCTCGATCTTCGTCACGCCCGTGTCGTCCGTGGCGCTGGCGGAGACGGTGAAGGAGCCCGCGGCGGTGAGGCGTGACGCGCTGGCGTTGGCGGTGACGACGGGGGCGGTGACGTCACCGGTGGAGGGGATTGCGACGGTGACGGTGACGGTCTTCGAGCCCACGTTGCCCGCGGCGTCGTAGGCCTTCACGGTGTACGTGTACGTGCCGTTCTGCCCGGAGCCGGAGAAGCTGCGCGTATAGGAGGACGCGGTGGCGACGAGCGTGCCGTTCTCCAGGATTTCAATCTTCGTCACGCCGGTGTCGTCGGTGGCGCTGGCGGAGACGGTGATGGAGCCCGCGGCGGTGACGCTCGTCTTGCTGCTCGAAGCGGTGACGACGGGGGCGGTGGTGTCGCCGCCGCCCGTGACGGGGCCCAGGTCCAGCCACAGCGCCGCCACGGCCGTCGGCGTCCAGTCCGCCTGGGACGTGTGGGCCTGACGGCATTGATAGACGCGGCCCTCATAGGTGACGCGAGTGCCCACGGAGTAGGCGACGCCCACGGCCCACGCGGCATCCAGCGGCGCCTTCATCACGCTGCCAGGACCTCCGGCTTCGGGAGCGAAGGACTCCTGACCACAGCCCGCGACGGTCAGCGCGGACGCCACCAGGCCCACAATCCACTTGCTACGACGCATTCGTGTTCTCCTCGCCTGCGGTACACGCGGAAGGAGTCACGCACCCATTTTTCCGGGTTAATGGCTGGCGTTGGATTGTGTCTGCCCACCCACCCATGTGGTGTGGACGGAAAGGTCCGGCTTCAACAGCACGAGGTCCGCGCGATGCCCCGGCGCGATGCGGCCCCGGTGGCCATGCAGTCCCATGAAGGTGGCGGGATGGCGCGAGGCCATGCGCAGCGCCTCTTCCAGGGGGACGCCGAGCGAGTGGACGCAGTGGCGCACCGCCGCGGTGAGGTCGATGTCCGCGCCCGCGAGCGTGCCGTCCTCCGTCTCCAGGCGGCCGTGGCGGCGCAGGATGGTGCGTCCCTGGAGGGTGAAGGACGTGACGGGCGTGCCGACGGGGGGCATGGCGTCCGTGACGAGGAACACCTTGCCCGGCGGTTTGACCTTGAGGAGCAGGCGCAGGTTGTCCGCGTGCACGTGCACGCCGTCCGCGATGACGCCGCACCACGCGTCGTCATGGGTGAGCGCGGCGACGACGGGCCCGGGCTGGCGGTTCATCACCGGGGGCATGGCGTTGAACAGGTGCGTGAAGCCGCGCACGCCTGAGCTCAGGGCCTGGGTGGTGCGCTCGCTGGTGGCGGCGGTGTGGCCCGCGCTGAGCACGACGCCCGCGTTGGCGAGGCGGCGCAAGGTGGCATCGTCCACGCACTCGGGAGCGAGCGTCATCAGCACGCGGCCTCCGTGCGCGGCGAAGCGGCGGGGCAGGGCGGTGAGGTAGTCGAGGTCGCGAGGGTCGGGCGTGCGGATGAACGAGGGCACGTGGACGCCCGCGCGCTCGCGGCTGATGAAGGGGCCTTCCAGGTGGATGCCGAGCACGCCGCTGTCGGGGCGCGCGGTGGCGGTGAGCGCGGCCTCGCAGGCTTCGCGCATGCGGGCGGCGTCGTCGGTGATGAACGTGGGGAGCAGGCCCGTGGTGCCGCACGTGCGCATGGCGGAGGCGATGGCGAGCGCGGCCGCCTCGGTGGGCGTGTCGTTGAAGAGCACGCCGCCCGCGCCGTTGACCTGCACGTCCACGAAGCCGGGGGCCAGGAGTGTGTCCCCGGGCAGCGTGTGCACGGTGGCGCCGGTGGGAATCGCGGATGAGGGCACCACGGCGCGGACGGTGCCGTCTTCGATGACGACGGCGTGACCTTCGAGGAGCTGGTCCCCGGTGAAGACGCGTGCGCCTTTAAGGACGGTGGGCGTGGGCATCACTCGGCTCCCGTGAGCATGTGCAGGATGACGGCGCGGGCGTGAGTGTCTTGATGAACGGTGGGCGTGGGCATCATGCCGTCTCCGTGCGCCTGCGGGGGAACGATGGCCTGACCCGCGAGGCGCGGGTCCCCGGTGAAGACGCGGGCACCCTGGAGACGGGTGAGCATCACACGGTCTCCGTGACCTTGCGCAGGTGCGCGGGGGCATCCGGATTCAGGCCTCGCGCCGTCGCGAGCTGGTGCACCGCGAAGTAGAAGCTCTGCACCTGGCAGAGCGGAGCGATGGCTGCGGGAACGTCCGGCAGCGTGGGCAGGGATTGCGCGCCGGGGACGGGCAGGGCTGTGTGGACGCTCGCGCCCAGCTCGACCATGCGTTGGACGACATCACGCGTGCCCTGCGCGGCGTTGTCCTCCTGTCCCAGCGCGAGCACGGGAAAGCCGGGCCGCACCAGCCCGAGCGGACCATGGAGGACCTCCGCGGTGCTGAAGGCTTCCGCGTGCAGACGGCAGGTCTCCTTGAGCTTGAGGGCCATCTCCAGCGCGGCGCCCAGGCCGCTGCCCCGGCCGACGACATAGAGGCTGCTCGCGTCCTTGAGCGTCGCGAGCGCCGGCCACCAGTCGAGCTTCCCGGCGGCCTCCAGCGCGTCCGGGAACCGCCGGGCGGCGTCATGCAGCTCCGCGGAGTCCGACCAGTGCGCGACGAGTTGGAGGAAGGCGAGTCCGGAGAGCAGATAGGACTTGGTGGCGGCGACGCTGTGCTCGGGGCCCGCGGACAGCGGGATGCGCACGTCGCACAGCGCCGCGAGTGGAGAGCTTTCGTCGTTGATGAAGCCCAGCACGACGGCGCCTCCCGCGCGGGCGGCCTCGGTCATGCGCAGCAGGTCGGGGCTCTGGCCGGACTGGGACACGGCGATGAAGAGCGCGTCGCGCAGGTCCAGGGAGCGCGTGTTGTAGACGGACGCGACGCTGGGGCCCAGCGAAGCGACAGCGCGGCCCAGCGTGGTTTCAATGAGGTACTTGCCGTAGACGGCCGCGTGGTCGGAGCTGCCCCGGGCGCAGGTGACGACGAAGCGGGGCGGTGTGCGGCGCAGGCGGGCGCCCAGGTAGGCGAAGGTGTCGCGGCAGCGTTCGAGCTGGCGGCGGGCGGCGGCCGGAGCCTCGGCGGCCTCGCGCGCGAGGGCGGGGAGGGAGGGATTCTTCGGGATGGAGTCCACGCGCAGGGGGGATAACAGCTCCGGGGGTGGACGGGGGGAGGAAGGGGCCAGGCGTGATGCGTCCGACATCCGGGGTGCGGCGGCGAGGCCCTGACGTCAGGCGGGACCTGGAGCGGGCAGGCGAGGATGCCCTGCGACAATGGGACCTGTATCACCGGGGCTCACCGCGCTGACGACGGAAGGCGATACTGCTTCGGCCGCGTGCCTTGACGGTGCGAGAGGGGCGGAGGAGAGAGGACGTCATGCTGAAGACCGCCCTGGGCCGTTTCCGCGCCGTTGCCTTCTGGGAAGGTTTGTCCTTCCTGGTGCTGCTGCTCATCGCCATGCCGTTGAAGTACGTGCTTCACATGCCCCTGGGCGTGCGAGTGGTGGGCATGGCGCACGGCGTGCTGTTCGTGGCGTACCTCTACACGCTGATGATGGCGGCCATCGAATACCGCTGGGGCGTGAAGCGGATCGCCGTGGCCTTCCTGGCCTCGCTGGTGCCGGGCGGGACGTTCTGGCTGGACGCGCAGTTGCGCGGTGAGGCGCTCGCGCTGGAGACGGCGAAGACGCGCTGATTCGAGGTCATTCGCCGCGAAGCCTGGACGGCGGTCTGAGAACTCCTTGGCGCGTTGCTTGCTCAAGGCCCGCGCGGGGGCAATTGACCCAAGGGCCTGCCCGACGCAGGCTGAGGGTCATGGGACGTCATACCGACAAGGTTGGAGACGCCTTCCCCCGGGCGCCTTCTCAGGAAGAGTGGGAGCGGATGGGGCAGGAGGAGCGGGACCGGGTGGTGGCAACACTGCCGGGTGAGGTGACGTACGAAGAGATGGCGATGCCGGAGGGGGACAGCCATCAGGAGCCCAAGGCGCTCGCGCGCGAGGCACTCCGGGGCTACTTCAAGCGCCGTGGACGCAAGGCCTACGTGGGCTCGGAGTTGCCTGTGTATTACCCGGCGGAGCGCCGATTCGCGCCGGACCTGTTGGTCGTGCTGGACGTCGAGAACCACCGTCGGAAGAAGTGGCTGGTCAGCCACGAGGGGCACGGGCTCGACTGGGTGATGGAGGTCCACGTCGGGGGCGACCGGAAGAAGGATGCCGAGTTCAACGTGAGCCGGTATGCCCGTCTGGGCATCCCCGAATACTTCATCTTCGATGGGGGACGGCTCACGCTGGAGGGCTACCGGCTGGCGACACCGGATGCGCGTGTCTACACGCGCATGGAGTCCCGGAATGGCCGCTTCATCTCGGAGGTGCTGGGGCTCGAACTCCAAGTCGAGGGCGAGGACGTGCGTTTCTGGGCGGGCAACGCGCCGCTGCTGGTTTCCGATGAGTTCATTGACCGTCTGGAAGATCAGACGATGAGCCTGCAACGCCTCGCAGAGGAAACATCCCGGCGCGCGGACGAAGAATCCAGGCGCGCGGACGAGGAGGCCCGGCGCGCGAATGAGGCCGAACGCCGCTTCAGGGAACTCGAAGCCGAGCTCGCCCGGCTCAAGCGAGGGTGAACGCCCTCGCCAATGTCAGCACCTCCACGCGCGTGGCCCCCGCGTCCCTCAGGGCGACAGCGGCGGCCCGCGCGGTGGACCCGGTGGTGAACACGTCGTCCAGGAGCAACACCTCCTGCCCCTCCACCGCTCGCGACGCCACGAACGCACCGGCCACGTTGCCCGCGCGCTCCGCTTCACTCAGCCCCACCTGTCTCCGAGTCTCCCGCGTGCGCGTAAGCCACCCCACCGGCGCTGTCCTTCCCGTGGCCTTCGCCAGTTGCCCCGCGAGCAGGCGCGCCTGGTCGTACTGCCGCTTCCGGAATCGTCGCACGTGCAGCGGCAGCGCCACCACGCACTCCGGCGCGGTCCTCAGGAACCGCCGCGCCTCGTCCGCGAGCAGCACCCCCAGTGGCGCCGCGAGGTCCGGGTGGTCCTCGTACTTGAACCGGTGGATGGCCCTCGCCACCGGCCCCTCGTGCGCGAAGGGCGCCCAGGCCCGGCTGAACGGCGGCGGCACCGTCCGGCAACGGGGACAGGCGTTCCCCGGGAACGCACCCGGCTCCGCGCACGTCCGGCAACACACCGGCGGCAGCCGCTCCAATGCCGTGTCACACGGCTCGCAGAACACCGCGCCCACGCCCGGCAGCACCTTCGCGCAGGCCAGACACATGGGCGGATAAACCAGGTCCAACAGTGCCTTCCACATCAACGGGCCTCACAGGGGGCAGCGCATCCTCGCGCCCCTCGTGCGAGCCCCGTGCCGCTCACTCCGCCGTGCGGCCTCGCGTCTTGTACGTGAGCACCGGCGCCAGCGTCGCCACCACCCGCACCAACCCCGCCTCCACCAGGTCCGTCACCACGCGGTCGATGGCCTTGTACGCCGGAGGTGCCTCCTCGAAGAGCAGGTCCCGGTCCTCGCACACCACGTGGCTCTTGAAGGACGTGCGCGTCAGCGACTCCGCCGTGAAGCGCTCCTTCAGCCGCTCCCGCGCCGCCGTGCGCGTCCACTTGCGTCCCGCGCCGTGCGCCAGGCTGTACGCGCTCTGCTCGCCCGTGCCCACCGGCAACACCAGATAGCTCAGCGCTCCGCGGCTGCCGGGAATCACCACCGGCCCTTCGTCCCACGGCGCCGCGCCCTTGCGGTGCAACCACCCCACGCGTCCACCCGCATGCCGCGCGGTGACACTGTTGTGGCACACGTCCAACACCCGCCGCCCCGTCGCCCCAATCCCATCCAACGTCCGCTGCGCCACCAGCGCCCGGTTCGCCTTCGCCCACAGCACCGCGCCGTCATGCCGCTTGAGATATGCGCGCGCCTCGTCCGAATCCGCCGCGAGGCCCCCCGCCGCGTGCCGGTCCACGTGCGTGCGCAGGATGGCCTCTCCCAGCCCGCGCGACCCCGAGTGCACGAGCAACAGCAGCCGCTCCTCCCGCAGGCTCAGCGCCTCGAAGACGCGCGCGTCGTGCACCTCCTCCACCCGCTGCACCTCCGCGAAGTGGTTGCCGCCGCCCACCGTGCCCAGCGCCGACTCAAAGCCCGCGCCGCTCGCGCCGTGCTCCGCGAGCACCGCCTCCGTGTCCCCCACCCACGGCCCTTCCAGGTCCAGCTTCGCCGCCCACCGCTCCGCCTTCGCCTTGCGCTTCAGCAGGTCCACGTCCCACAAGCCCATGCCACAGCCGATGTCGCTGCCCACGAGATAGGGATAGAGGAAGCCCTCGGATTCGAAGGCCGCGCCCACCGGAGCGCCCTTGCCGGGATGCAGGTCCGGCAAGCCCACCGCGAGTCTCATCCCGGGCAGGCGCGATACGGCCTCCAGTTGGCGGACGGCCTCGCCCTCCACCCAGGACTGGGGCGAGGCGATGATGCGCACGGTGGCGGCCGTGGAGGTGTCAGAAGAAGGCGTGTTCATGATGGCCGCTTCGACGCGGTCCCTTCACGCGCCCTGACGCTCACGGCCCCAAGGCCTGCCCGGCTGCCTACTTGTGGTAGGGCTCGCCCTTCAGGATGGTGAACGCGCGGTAGAGCTGCTCGATGAGCACCACCCGCGCCAGCCGGTGGGGCAGCGTCATCCGCGACAACGACATCACCTGATGCGCCGCGCCACGCACCGAGTCGTCCAGGCCCTCGTCCCCGCCGATGACGAAGAGCAGGTCCTTCGAGCCCGTCTGCGCCTTGGCGACGTAGCGGGCGAGCTCCACCGAATCCAGCAGCGTGCCGCGCTCGTCCAGCGCGACAATCCAGTCCTGCGGCTTGCGCTTGCCCAGGATGGCGGCGGCCTCCGCGGACTTCGCCTCGCCGGGCTTGAGCTTGCGGCCCGACGCTTCGTTCAGCTCCAGCAGCTCGAAGCGCGTGTAGTGCTCGAGCCGCCGCGCGTACTCCTGCACGGCGGGCTCGAACAACCCGGAGCGGTCCTTGCCGATGGAGAGGAGGCGGACCTTCACGGGACTAGGACAGCTTCTCCCGGGGCGCGTCCGCCCACAGCCCGTCCAGGTCGTAGAAGGCGCGCACCTCGCCGTTGAACAGGTGGGCCACGACGTCGTCGTAGTCCAGCAGCACCCACTGGCCCGTCTCCAGGCCTTCCGTGCTGATGGGGCGCAGGGGCTGCGCCTCCTGCTTGAGCTGCACCTGGACGTTCTCCGCCATGGCGCTCACCTGGCGGTCGCTCTCGCCGGAGGCGATGACGATGTAGTCCGCGTAGGACGTCATCCCGCGCATGTCGAGGATGACGACGTCCGTGGCCTTCTTGTCCAGCAGCAGGTTGCCGATGCGGCGCGCCAGCTCACGCGCCTTCGCGTTCTCCGCGGGCTTGGGAGGCGCGGGCGGGGCGGCGGGCTTCGGAGCCTTCTTGCGCGCGGCGGCGGTCTTCTTGCGCGGCGGCGGACGCACGCCCGGCTTCGCCTTCTTGGCGGCCGTCGTCTTCTTGCGGGCCGGAGCCCGGGTCGCGCTCTTCGCCTTCGCCTTCTTGGATGCAGGGGTCTTCTTCTTCGTGGCCATGTGGCGGATACCCTAGCGCACCCTTGGCAAGCTTCCAGCGCTCCTCTAATGGGTTCCGTCCATGAGCGACGCCCGCCTGGAGCAGTTCAAGAAGATGACGGCCCAGTTCCCCGACGCCCCCATGGCCTGGTTCTCCCTGGGGAAGCTCCAACTGGAGCGCAAGGAGTACGACAGCGCCATCCAGAGTCTGGAGACCGCCGTCCGCCTGGACCCGAAGTATGCCGCGGCCCTCGTCTCCCTGGGGGATGCCTACGCGGGGGCCGGCCAGACGGACAAGGCGAAGCAGGTGCTCACCACCGCCCGGGACCACGCGCTCGCCCAGCAGCACCCCAGCCTGGCCGAGGAGATCGACGAGCGCATCGCCGACCTGGATTGATGGATTTCGCTCCTAGTCCTGGTCCCGCCAGGTGAAGCCCACGCCGAACACCTGGCGCGTGTAGCGCAAGTCATTGCGCGGCAGGCGCGTGCTCCAGAGGCCCCAGGACAGCTCCAGGTCCACGCGGGCGGAGACGGGCCGCGCCAGCTTGAGGGACAGCGAGTTCTGCCCCTCGTCCTCCTCCACCAGGATGATCTCCGGCGACAGGAAGATGCCGTCCGGGTAGCGCGCCAGGCCCAGCGTCCCCTGCGCCAGCAGCGTCACCCGCCACGGCAGCCGCAGCCCGGCGCTGCCGACGAGCCGGTGTCTCAGGGCCGTCTCACCGAAGCTGTTGGAGCTGACCTCCTGGAAGGCATAGGTGAGCGACAGCTTCACCGGCCCCCGGTACGTGTAGCCCGCCCCCGCCAGCAGCGCGCCGTCCTGCCGCCGCACGGGGGCCGCGCTGACGCCCGGGAAGGGCCGGGCGAAGGGGCCGTAGCGGCGAGAGCCCCATTCGCCGAACACGCTCAGGGTGTGACGCGGGCTCAGCCGGTAGCGGCCCAGGACGCCCACCTCCGGGCCGCCGAAGTCGGCCGTGTGGTCCGGGCGGTATACGAAGCGGCGGGCGCCCAGGCGAAGGCGCAGGGCCAGGCGCACGTCCGGGGCGTACTCGGCGAAGAGGCTGGCGCCCAGGTCCGAGTACGCGCGGCTGCCGCCCCGCCGGTCCTTGGCGTGGCCTTCCGCGCCCACGCCCCACTCGGAGCCCAGGGCGAGCGAGCCCTCCAGCGCGCCCGCCTGCACCAGGGTGTCCTCGTTGTCGTAGGCCAGGTACTTGCGCGCGCCCAGCTCGTACCGGCCCACCACCTGGGAGCGCTCGCCGGTGCCCCGTCCCTCCGCCACGCCCAGCACGCTCAGGGCCAGGTCCGCGCCGGGGCCGGGTGTGGCGCCGTCGGAGAAGTCGCGCGGGGCGTTGCTGTCCCCGAGCAGCCGGCCGGTGCCCCTCAGCGAGCCCTGCCACTCGGCCGCGCGCGCACCTCCGCCCCAGGGGATGCAGAGGGCCAGGAGGAGCGGGAGGAGGCGGCGGTCCAAGACGCGCGCACCATACTCCGGCCCGCTGGCATCCCCACGCTCGCAAGTGCCCTGTGCGGCCACGTCGTCCCGGGGACACCCGGGGTGTGCCCGCGGTCGGTGACGCCGCACCCGGCCGCCCGGTACATTGCGGCCATGTCTTACGCGTCCTTCCTCGCGGCGGTGGCCGGCCTGGGGCTCGCCGCCTGCTCCCCGGCGTCCTTCACCACGGAGGTCCAGGGCGAGGCGACGGTGCCCGCGAACCCCGCCGGCACCTCCACGCTCCTCAACGCCTTTCCCTCCATCAGCAGCTTCTCCGCGCTCGACTTCAACGAGAACCAGGACTTCAAGAACCGCGACGTCACCAAGGACGAGGTGACGCGCGTGCAGGTGAAGTCGATGACGCTCAAGGTCCTGAGCCCGAACGAGCAGGACTTCGGCTTCCTGGACTCGCTGGAGGCCGTGGCCCGCGCGGGCAACTCCGAGTCGCGCTTCGCGGGACGCGACGGCATCGCGGGCCTGCGCCTGAGCCCGCCCAACCCCACGGTGGGGTTGAACACGGACGGCAGCGTGGACCTGCGGCCCTACGTGGCCGCGCCCAGCATGTCCATCATCCTGCGCGGCACGGGGCGCCTGCCGGAGCGCGAGGTGCGCGTGCAGGCCACGGTGGTGCTGGAGGTGGAGGGCGGCCTGCTGTAGGGGCCCGCGGCTTCAGGGCGCCAGCGTCTTCGCGCGGCGCTCCAGCGCGCCCGCGCGCCCGTCCAACTCGCGCGCCAGGGACTCCAGGCGGGTGGCCTCCTGCTCCAGCGAGGACAGGTCCTCCAGGCCGCCCGCGGCCAGCGCCTGGGCGCGCACCGGGTCCACCTGGGGACGGCGGTCGCTGGCGGTGGCGGACAGGGCCGGGCTGTCCACGGCGGGATTGCCTCCGACTCCCGGGCCGTGGGTCGGGTCGCCCGCGTAGTCCGGAGACTCCACCATCGAGTCGGTCGGAATCACCTCCGGCTGCCGGCCGCCCCGCTGGGTGGGGGCCACCTGCAGGCCCCGGTCGCCCACCGTGCGCATGCGCAGGCGGCGGTCCTGGTCGTCGAACATGGACTCCTCGCCCAGGAAGTCGTTCATGCGGCGGTCCAGGTCGCGCTCCTCGCGCACCTCCGTGATGCGGGCCTTCAGGGCCTGGAGCCGCTGGCGCACCTTGTCCTGGGTGTCGCGCAGCGCGTCCGCCTGCGCGAGCAGGTCCTCTGGATCATCCCCGCGCGCCGCGCCATCCAGCGCTGGCACCTGGGAGGCGGGCAGCGCCGCGCGCACGGCCTCGCGTTCGCCGCGCACGGAGCGCATCTGCTCCAGCAGCCGTGCGCGCTCTGTCCGGTCCGTCGTCGCGTCCCACGCCGCGCGCAGCCGCGTCAGCTCCTGGGACAGCGCGCCGTGCAGCGCCAGGTGCGCGCGCTCCACCTCGCCGTCCGCGCCGGACACCGACTGCGCCAGCCCCGTCAGCTCCCCGCTCAGCTCCTGCGAACGGCGCAGCGCGGACTCCAGCTCACCGCCCGCCGTGAGCTTCCCCTGGCGCTGGGCCTTGAGCGCCTCGATGCGCGCGGCCACGCCGTTGAGCTCGTCGCGCAGCCCCTGCTGCCGGGTGCGCAGGGAGCGTGCCTCCGTGCGCGCCGTCTGCGCCTTCGCGCGCGCCTGCTCCAGGCCGGACGCCGCCCCGGCGGGAGCGGCCACGAACAGGCTCAGGAGGAGGGGGAGGGCGCGCAACATCATCGGGGGGACACCGTCAGCAAGGCGGATGCCAGTCCTTCCCTCCTACCCCGTTCCCAGGCCCGACGGAAAGCGCCCTGGTTCCGGGCACCTGCACGGGCAGGGTGGGACGGAGTGGGTGGGCCGGACGGTGGAAAGTCATGGGGCCGGGGCGCGGATGACGGATTTCCGAGGCCCCGGGGCCAGGCACCTCTCCTCGCCTACGGAGCCTCCTCGGGGCGTTCGCCGCGCGGCAGGAAGCCGTACTTCTCCAGCTTGTAGTAGAGCGCGGAGGTCTTGATGCCCAGCAGGCGGGCGGTCTCCGTCTTCACGCCGCCGGCCTTCTCGTAGGCGCGGGCGATGAGCTGGCGCTCCAGGTCCTCCAGGATTTCCGGCAGGGGGCGGTCGCCCTGGGGCACGGGCAGCCCCGCGTCCATGCGCGGCGTCTGGCCGGCCAGGTGCGAGGGCAAATCCTGCGGGGTGAGCGTCTCGCCCTCGGCGAAGACGAGCGCCTGTTCCATCACGTTCTCCAGCTCGCGCACGTTGCCGGGCCACGCGTGGCGGGTGAGCGCGTGCAGCGTCGCGTCGTCGATGCCGGTGACGCGCCGGTTGACCCGGGGCGCGTGCTTGGCGACGAAGTGGCGGGCGAGCGCGGGCAGGTCCTCGGGGCGCTCGCGCAGGGGCGGCAGGGTGAGCGGGACGATGTGCAGCCGGTAGTAGAGGTCCTCGCGGAAGCGGCCCGCCTTCACCTCCGCCTGGAGGTCGCGGTGCGTGGCGCTCACCACGCGCACGTCCACCTTGAGCGTCTCCTCTCCGCCCACGCGCTGCAGCTCCTTCTCCTGGAGCACGCGCAGCAGCTTCGTCTGCACGGAGGCGGGAATCTCTCCAATCTCGTCCAGGAAGAGGGTGCCTCCGTCGGCCAATTCGAAGCGCCCCAGCTTGCGCTTCACCGCGCCGGTGAAGGCGCCGCGCTCGTGGCCGAACAGCTCGCTCTCCAGGAGCGTCTCCGCCAGGGCCGCGCAGTGCACCACGACGAAGGGGCCGTCCTTGCGCGGGGAGCGCTGGTGGATCATCCGCGCGACCAGCTCCTTGCCGGTGCCGCTCTCGCCGCGCACCAGCACGGTGGCGTCGCTCGCGGCCACCTTGCGCACCTGGGCGAGCAGCCGCTGCATGGGCTCGCTGTCGCCCACGAGGTCGCGGTGGGTGAGGGCGGCGTCGGCGTCATGCGCGTCCGTGCGGGCGGTGAGGCGCTCCACCTGGCGGCGCGTGGCGGACAGCTCCAGGCCCTTGTCCACCTTGGCGCGCAGCACGTCCGGCGGGAAGGGCTTGGTGATGAAGTCGTAGGCGCCCTCCTGCATGGCCTGCACGGCGGTCTCGATGGTGCCGAACGCCGTCACCACCATGACGACGGCGCCAGGGTCCACCTGCTTGAGCGCGCGCGTCACGGCGATGCCGTCCATGCCGTCCATCTTCAGGTCCGTGACGACCAGGTCGAAGGGGCCCTTCTTGTACGCGGCGAGCCCGTCCGCCCCGCTGCGCACCGCGGACACGGTGTGGCCGGAGCGGGTGAGGGTGACGGTCATGCCCTCGCGGAGGGTGTCGTGGTCGTCGATGACGAGGATGCGGGCCATGCGCCTGCTCGGGAAGGAAGGGTGGGGTGCCACCGGTGGGTGGGCGGCGGAATGCACATGCCAGGCCACCCTACACCGGACCCGGCGGGGTGCAGGCGGGGGCTTCCGCGAAAGGGCTGGCGCAAAGGGCCGGGTGGGTGTCTATCCCGGCGCATGGCCCCCGTCTCCGCCGCCCTCACTGAATTGCTCGCGCGCCACGTCCCCACGGACGACAAGGAGCGCGAGGACCTCTCGCGCATGCGCGACTTCGCCACGTCGCTGAAGGAGCCCTTCTCCCGTTCGCAGGTGGAGGCGCACTTCACCGGCAGCGCGGTGGTGGTGGACGCGGCGGGCGGACGGGTGGCGATGCTGCACCACGCGAAGCTCAAGCGCTGGTTGCAGCCGGGCGGCCACGCGGAAGCGGGAGACGGCGGCGACATGGAGGCCACCGCGCTGCGCGAGGCCCGTGAGGAGACGGGCTGCCGCGTGTACCTGCACCCCACCGCGCCGCGCCCGCTGGACGTGGACGTGCACGTCATCCCCGCGCGCAAGGACGAGCCGGAGCATTGTCACCTGGACGTGCGCTACCTCGTGGTGGCGGAGGACCCCGAGTCGCTCGCGCATGACCCCGCGGAGTCGTTCGGCATCCAGTGGCTGGGCTGGGACGAAGCGCTGACGCGCGCGGATGAAGCGCCCCTGCGCCGCATGCTGAGCAAGGCGCGCGAGGTGCTGCGCGCGGGTGGCGCGGCGTAGGGCGCGTCAGGCGTTCGCGCCTCGCCCTGTCGCGTCCGGCGGGCAGGGCAGGGTCAGCGTGAAGACGGTCTCGCCCGGCGTGGAGCGCAGGGAGAGTTCGCCGCCGTGGGCCCGGACGATTTTACGCGCGAGCGGCAGGCCCAGCCCGGTGCCCTGCTCACGGGTGGTGAAGAAGGGCTCGAAGATGCGCTCACGCTCGGCTTCGGGCACGCCCGGGCCCGCGTCCTGGACGTCGATGGCATAGCGCCCGTCTCGCACCTCGCCGCGGATCCGCACGTGGCTCCCGCCTGGCGCGGCCTGCACGGCGTTCTTCACCAGGTTCACGAGCGCGGCGGTGAGCAGGCTGCCGTCCGCCTCCAGGTGCGCGGGCGCGGCGGCCACGTCCAGCGTCACGCCCTTGCCCTGCGCCTCCACGGAGAGTAGTTCGCAGGCGTTGGACACGAGGTCGGGCGCGTCCACCGGCGCGCGCGCCAGCGGCTGCTCGCGGGCGAAGGCGAGGAAGTCCTCGACGATGCGCTGGAGGTAGGCGACCTCGCGCTGGATGCGGTCCACGTGGCTGTTCGCGTCCGCGTGGGAGCCCGCGCGCAGGTCCTCTTGTAACAGGCCGGAGAAGAGCGCGATGCCGCCCAGCGGGTTGCGCACTTCATGGGCCACGCCCGCGAGCATGAGCTTGAGCTGCCGGTCCCGGCTCTCCAGCGCGCCGCGCATGACCTCCAGCTCGCGCGCGAGCACGCCGATTTCGCGGGTGGGCTCCGGCGGCACGGGCGTGGTCAGGTCTCCCCGGGCGATTCTTAGCGCGGAGTCCATCAGCCGCCGCAGCGGACCGGCGAGGCCCCGGGCGGTGATGACGGCGATGATGGCGAGCGCGGCGAGCGCCACGGCGCTGGCCATGACGAAGGTGCGCCACAGCCGCCGCAGCGGTCCGAAGAAGGCCGCGCTGCCCTCCACGCCGATGGCTCCCACCACCTGGCCGTCCTGGACCACGGGGGCGTAGCCCGTCTTGTAGAGCAGCCCGTCGGAGCCGGTGAAGAGCACCTGGCTGGCGGCGCGCTTGCCCGCGAGGACACGCGTCAATTCCAGCCGGTCGCGCGCGAGGTCCGGCAGCTCGGTGCCCACGGGCAGGTTGCCGCCCACGTCCGCGCGCACGCGGCCCCGCGCGTCCACGGCGTAGACCCGGCGCACGCCGCTCGCGGTGCGCACGCCGTCCAGCAGCCGCACGAGGGCGCGCCAGGTGCGGGTGCCGGACACGTCGTCGCCGGGCTCGATGGTGAGCATGCGCTCGCCGCTGACCTGGCTGGCGGTGGCGGCGGCGAGCGCGGACAGGCTCGCGCCCAGCTCGTCCTCCAGGCTCGCGCGGGCCAGCGCGTACACGGACGCGCCCGCGAGCGACAGGAAGAGCAGGGTGGGCAGGAGGAACGCCAGCAGGAGCCGCGCGGACAGCGAGCCCAGCGCGTCCCGCAGACGGGAGGAATGAGGGCGATGCGTCATCCGGGCGGTGCTCCTCGCACCCTCGCATCAAACGGCATGCCTCCGTCCGTGGCCAGTCCTCGTTCCGCGTTCCGGAACGCGGCGCGGGAATCCCCCGAAGGAGGGATGTCTCCGATGCGACATGCGTGAGCAGATGGCGCGCGTGCCGTGGGCCCGCGCGCAGGGCCCTGTGCGTCAGGAATCAGTTCACGAAACACGTCAGACACGACTGGTAGATGTGAGTGATTGAGGGGGCGCGTCATGCTGACCGGATGGCTGGGACGATTCAGCGCGGGGCTGGTGGGGGTCCTGTCGCTCACGGCCTGCGGGACGCCGGGCTCCCGGACCCTGCCGGTGGGGATGCACGGCTACGGGCGCTATCGCAGCGCTTCACCGGCGTCGTTCACGCGCGACTCCGCCTGGGGCGGCGCGGGCTCGAACGGCACCGTGGGTGGAGAGGAATTGGGCCGCTACCTCGCGTTCATCCGCGAGAAGCGAGCCGCCTTGAAGCAGCCCGCCGTGATGGAGACGGAGCGCCAGGTGGGCCATGCCGCGCTCAACGACCTGATGCTCTGGGCGTCCGCGCGGACGGAGGCGGAGCTCGCGAAGGACGAGCCGTTGGAGGTGTACCTGCGGCTGAAGGCGAAGCACGCCGAGGCCCTGCTCGAGGACGGCAAGCGGTCCGCGCGGGCGGAGGCGAAGCTGGAGGAGTTCCACCGCTGGGCGGATGCTCGCCGTCAGGTCCTGGCGGACGCGCACTTCCGTCGGCTCGGGAGTGATGGGCTGCTCACCGAGAGCGCGCTCTACGAGGAGACGCAACTGGCGCTGGTGGATGCGGTGCTGGACTGGGCGTTCACGCATACAGAGGACCCGGACTTCCCGCGCAAGAGTCCCAGTGAGGTGGCGCTCTACCTGCTGGCGCGCGACAGCCTCCTGGCCTCCGCGGTGGAGGCGGGCCGCTTCGCGCCTCCGGTCTGGGACGCGGCCCTCGCGCCTCCGGGCATTCCGCCGGAGGAGGTGGTGCTGGAGATCGCCCTGGGCCTGCTGCCCGTCACCGGTGAGGTGGCGGACGTGGGCGGCGTGGTGCTGGGGAAGAGCCTCCTGGGCTACCCGCTGACGGACGGCGAGCGGCTGCTGTGCGCGGTGAGCGTGGCGCTGCCGGTGGTGTCGGGGCGCTTGCTGTCGGAAGGCGCTCAGGGGGCGGAGCGCGTCGCACTGCTCACGGGCCGGAGCCTGCGCGAGGTGCAGGTGTTGCAGCGGGTGGTGCAGCACCTGTCGCCGCGGGAGTCGCAGGAGCTTCGCCAGGTGCTGCGCGCGGCGGGGCGCGGTGAGGCCGTGTCCGCGGAGGACGTGGAGAAGCTGCGGGCCCTGGCGAAGCGGTTGGAGGCGCCGCTCGCGGAAGCCGGGCGCGTGCTGGCGCGGGGCAAGCGCGTGGCGCTGGTGGGCTCACGGGCGACGGCGGAGGGCGCGCGGCTGGTGCCGGGCAGCGCGGAGCACCTGGCGCAGGCGTGGGTGGACTACCAGTTCCGTCACCCGGGCAAATACCCGCGTTTCAATTACGCCGTGGATCCGGAGTGGGAGCGGCTCTACCAGACGGTCATCCAGAACAAGGGCGCGGGCACCGCGTTCGAACAGTCCGTGCTCCAGAGCCGGAAGCTGCCGAAGAACACGGACCTCCTGCTGCCACCTCCGGGGAGCAAGGCCCAGGGCTTCGTCCCGGATGCCGTGACGGGACACAAAGGCGACCTCGTCTGGGGGAGCCCCTACGACTTCGTGGAGGTGAAGGGCCGCAAGGAGATGGCGCTTAGTGGCAACCTCAAGGCCATGATTGAGTACGTGGAGTCATATGGCGGTTCCATCGAGCTCTGGATCCGCTCCGCCAGGCACTCAGAGGGTGCGACGAGGCTCACCGATCCGTTGATGCGGCGGTTGCGGTCCCTGGAACAGGACGGCAAGGCCCGCATCCAGTCTTTCCCGTGAGGACAGGTCATGGCCCGGCGGTCCCTCAACACCGAGTTCCACATGCCCCCGGGGCCTCCCGGGGAGCAAGTCGTCCGCGAACTCTTTCAGCGGATCTTCGGGGAGTACCGCTGGTTTCAGCCGAAGCGGTTCGGGCGTGCCTTGATGAATGAACGGGTCGAGCCTGGACCCGTGGATGTCGAGCCCTTCATCACCTACTACGGGGAGTTCAAGAGCATCACCATCGCAGCGGCAACGGACCGCGATTTCCTGATGCTCTCCCCCAGCAGGGACACGAAGCATTCCTTCATCGGCAAGCTGAGCTGGACGACTTCCGTCGCGGAAGCCAGGACCGCGCGCTGGCGCGAAGCACATCTGCGCCAGGTCGTCGAAGTCATGCGCCTGCTGGGCTCGCCGCTCGCCCAGTCCGGACTCGATGTCGACTTCGAGCGGAAGAACTGGCGGTGGGTTCCGAACGAAGACGGCTTCGGCTCCAGGCATGAGTTCAACCTGCGTGACTACAGCGAAGGCCTGGAAGGTCTCTACTGGCGCAACGTCTTCGGCGCCCCCTTCGTGGACCTCTTCGGCCCGCGCCTGGACGCCATCCCCGCGTCCCAGCGCCAGTCACTCGACGGGGGGCTCGTCCTCGTCCAGCCCTACGAGTTGCCCACCCAGGCCATGACTCCGGAAGGCGACGCCGCGGAAGGCCAGCTCATCGCCACCCTGGGCCGCGACGCCTTCTTCGACCTGCCCACCCTCACCAGGCCCACGCGTGTGCCGGACGTGTCCTGGATGCTGCACACGCACTGACGCACCCGACGTTCAGTCGAACATCGCCGCCAGCGCCTCGCTCAGGGTCTCCACGCCCACCACCTGGAGCTTCGTCGCCTCCACGCGCCGCGCGCTGCCCGCCGGCAGCACCACCCGCTGGAAGCCCATCTTCGCGGCTTCCGCGAGCCTCGGCTCCACCTGGCCCACCGCGCGCACCTCGCCCGCGAGCCCCACCTCTCCCAGCACCAGCGTCTTCGCGTCCAACGGCCGGTTCTGCAGGCTGCTCACCAGCGCGGCGCACACCGCCAAATCGCACGCCGGTTCACTCAACTGCATGCCGCCCGCCACGTTGACGAACAGGTCGCAGCCCACCAGTGGAATCTCCTCCTTCTTCTCCAGCACCGCCGCCAGCAGCGCCACGCGGTTGCCGTCCACGCCGATCGCCGTGCGCCTCGCCGTGCCGTAGCCCGTGGGCGCCACCAGCGCCTGCACCTCCACCAGCAGCGGACGGGTGCCGTTGAGCGTGCTCGTCACCACGCTGCCGGACTTGCCCTGCGGACGCTCGGAGAGGAACAGCGCGGACGGGTCCGCCACCTCCACCAGCCCCGCGCCCTTCATCTCGAAGACGCCAATCTCGTTCGTGCTGCCGAAGCGGTTCTTGTGCGCGCGCAACAGCCGGAACGGGTGGCCCCGCTCGCCCTCGAAGTAGAGGACCGTGTCCACCATGTGCTCCAGCACCCGGGGACCCGCGATGGAGCCCTCCTTCGTCACGTGGCCCACCAGGAACGTGGGCACCCCGCTGCGCTTGGCGAACGCCATCAGCCGGCCCGCCACCTCGCGCACCTGGGTGATGCTGCCCGGCGCGTTGCCCAACTCCGGCAGGTACATGGTCTGGATGGAGTCCACCACCAGCGCCTGCGGCTTCAGCGCCTCCGCCGCCTGGAGCACCCGGTCCGCGTCCGTCTCCGCGAACAGGTGGATGGCCTCGCTCTCCACCCGCAGGCGCTCCGCGCGCATCTTCGTCTGCCGCAGGCTCTCTTCACCCGACACGTAGAGCACCGGCCCGTGCCGCGACAGCTTGTCCAGCGCCGCCAGGAGCAGCGTGGACTTGCCGATGCCCGGGTCGCCGCCCAGCAGCACCAGCGAGCCGCCCACCACGCCGCCGCCCAGCACGCGGTCGAACTCCGTGATGCCCGTGCGCCGGCGGACTTCCGACTCACCCGTCACGTCCTGCAGCTTCACCGGCCGCGAGGAGCCCCCGGACGCGCCCCACGCCGGGCGCTTGTCGTCCACCTTCGCTTCGGTCTCCTCCAGGAGCGAGCTCCAGGCCCCGCAGTCCGGACACTTCCCGAGCCACTTCGCCGTCTGGTAGCCGCAGGCCTGACAGGTGTAGTGCGTCTTCGCCTTCGCCATGGGTCGGAGTGTCTACCCCAGACCCCTGACGTTTCCCTGCCTCATGCGCACGCCATGCCAGGAGAGCAGGCAAGCGTGATGTCGTGGATCAGGTAGCGGGTTGCCCCACAGGGGGGGACAGCCCAGTTTCTGGTCCACGGGCGACGCGAAACAGCGCGCCCCCCACACAGGGAGAGTGCCATGGGGATTATCGCGTTTCTGGTGATTGGTCTGGTCGCGGGTCTGATTGCGCGCGCCATCATGCCGGGCAACCAGTCGATGGGGCTCATCGCCACCACGCTGCTGGGCATCGCCGGTTCGTTCGTGGGCGGCTTCGTCGGTTCGCTGTTCTCTCGTGACGGGCGGGTCTTCGACCTGCACCCCACGGGCCTGCTGTTCTCCGTCCTGGGCGCACTGGTCGTGCTGTTCCTCGTGGGGCTCGCCGGCCGCGGCCGTCGCGTCCACGTCTAGTCCGTAGGGCTCCTCGACCGATGAGGCGGGAGACAGCCAGGGACGTCCGCCATGCGCGGGCGTCCCTTCTGTCTTTGCGGGCCTCTTGGGCGGGCCTCCCCCAGAGGAGAAAGGGGAGTCGTCAACCCCCTGTCCCAAGAGCGTTGACAATGGCCTCCGGGCCACGCACCGTCGGCCTCCTGACGTCTCCCAAGGAGCCCGCATGTCCGACACCGCCGAGTCCTTCCACGGCCACGCCCACCACGCCGCCCCCGCCCCGGAAGGGGTGACGGTGCGGCACGACTGGTCGCTCGCGGAGGTGAAGGCGCTGTACCAGTTGCCGCTGCTGGACCTGGTGCACAAGGCGCAGACGGTGCACCGGCAGGTGTTCGTGGAGAACAAGGTGCAGCTGTGTTCGCTGCTCTCCATCAAGACGGGCGGGTGTCCGGAGGACTGCGCGTACTGCCCGCAGGCGGCGCGCTACAAGACGGGCGTGAAGGCGGAGAAGCTGATGGCGGTGCCGGACGTGCTGGCCGCCGCGTCGCAGGCCCGTCAGGCCGGGGCCACCCGCTTCTGCATGGGCGCCGCGTGGCGCGAGGTGAAGGACGGCCCGCAGTTCGACAGCGTGCTGGAGATGGTGAAGGGCGTGCGGGCCCTGGGCATGGAGGCGTGCGCCACGCTCGGCATGCTCACCGACAGTCAGGCGAAGCGCCTGCGCGAGGCGGGCCTGTCCGCGTACAACCACAACCTGGACACGTCCCCGGAGCACTACGGCGACATCATCTCCACCCGCACCTATGACGACCGGCTGAAGACGCTCGACCGGGTGCGCGACGCGGGCATCTCCGTGTGCTGCGGCGGCATCATCGGCATGGGCGAGTCCGTGGAGGACCGCTGCAACCTCTTGCGCACGCTGGCCAACCAGGAGGTGCACCCGGAGTCGGTGCCCATCAACGCGCTCGTGCCCGTGGAGGGGACGCCGCTCGCGGAGCAGCACCGCGTGGAGACGGTGGACATGGTGCGCACCATCGCCACCGCGCGCCTGCTCATGCCCCAGGCCATGGTGCGCCTGTCCGCGGGCCGCATGCAGATGAATGAAGAGGCGCAGCTGCTCTGCATGATGGCGGGCGCCAACTCGCTCTTCTTCGGGGAGAAGCTGCTCACCACCGGCAACCCCGAGTACACCCAGGACATGGCGCTCCTGGAGAAGGCGGGCATCCGCCCCCTGGAGCCCCGGCAGGACCGGTGAGGCCCTCCACGCAGTGGGCGCGCGACGACCTGGAGGCCCTGTCCGCGAAGGGCCTCCGCCGCGCGCTGGAGCCGCTCGACTCACCCCAGGGCGCCGAGGTGCGCGTGGGGGACGGGTGGCTGGTCAACTTCTCCTCCAATGACTACCTGGGGCTCGCGGCGTCTCCCGCCGTGCGCGCCGCCGCCGCGTCCGCGCTGGAGCGCTACGGCGTGGGCACCGGCGCCAGCCGCCTGGTGGTGGGGGACATGGTGCCGCACCAGCGGCTGGAGGCGCGGCTCGCCCGCTTCGAGCGCGCGGAGGCCGTGCGCCTCTTCAACTCCGGCTACGCGGCCAACACCGGCATCCTGCCCGCGCTGGTGGGCCCCGGCGACGCGGTGTTCTCCGACGCCCTCAACCACGCCTCGCTGGTGGACGGCTGCCGGCTGTCCCGCGCGCGCGTCGTCGTCTACCCGCACTCGGACGTGGCCGCGCTCACCCGCGCGCTGGAAGAGACGCCCGCGCGGCGCAAGCTGGTCGTCACGGACAGCGTGTTCTCCATGGACGGGGACGTGGCCCCGCTGCGCGAGCTCCTGGCCGCGTGCGAGGCCCACGGCGCCGCGCTGATGGTGGACGAGGCGCACGCCACCGGCGTCCTGGGCGCGCGCGGCGCGGGCCTGTGCGAGGCGCTGGGCGTGGAGGACCGCGTGGACCTGCGCATGGGCACGCTGAGCAAGGCGCTGGGCGGGCTGGGCGCGTACGTGGCCACGTCGCGCGCGGTGGCGGACCTGCTGGTCAGCCGCGCCCGGCCGTTCGTCTACTCCACCGCGCTGCCCGCCGCCCTCTGCGCTGGCGCCGAGTGCGCGGTGGACCTGGTGGAGCATGACCCCGCCCCGCGCGAGCGGCTGTGGGGGCACATCCACCGTTTCACCGAGGGTCTGCGTGCGCTGGGACTGCCCGCCGAACCCCGGAGCGCCATCTTCCCGGTCATCCTGGGCGAGCCCTCGCGCGCGCTGGACGCGGCGAAGCGCCTTCGCGAGGCGGGCCTCCTGGTGAAGGCCATCCGCCCGCCCACCGTGCCCGAGGGCACCAGCCGGCTTCGCTTCTGTCTCTCCGCGGCCCATACGATGGGCCACATCGACCTGGCGCTGGAGGCCCTGCGCCGGGTGGGAGTCTCCCGTGGCCCCTGAGGCACTCCAGTTCTTCGTCACCGGCACGGACACCGGCGTGGGCAAGACGCAGGTGTCGTGCGCCTTGCTGTCGCTCCTGAAGGACGCGGGCCACGCGCCCCAGGGCTTCAAGCCCTACGAGAGCGGCTGCGCGTCCCTCAAGGCCCCGGCGGACGCGCTGGCCATGCGCGAGGCCGCGGGCAGCACGCTGCCGGTGGACGCCGTCTGCCCGCACCGCTTCAAGGCGCCGCTGGCCCCGGGCATCGCGGCGTCACGGCTGGGGACGGAGCCGGACTTCCGCGTGACGCTCGCGGCGTGGAAGCAGCTGAAGCGCGGGAGCGTGGTGGTGGAGGGGGCAGGGGGGCTGTTCGTCCCGGTGGATTCGAAGCGCGACGTGGTGGACCTCATCCAGGCCTTCCGCCTGCCCGTGGTGCTGGTGGCGCGCGCGGGGCTGGGCACGCTCAACCACGTGGCGCTGTCGCTGGAGGCGCTGGCCGCGCGCGAGGTGTCCGTGCGGGCGGTGGTGCTGTCACGCGGGGTGCCCGGACGTGACCTGGCGGAGCGGGACAACCGCCGCTACCTGGAGGCCCGCCATGGCGTGGAGGTCCTGGGTCCCGTGCCGTATGTGGAGGACGCAAAAAAGCGCCGGATGGCGTTCCGGCGAGCGCTGGCGCCGCTGGTGCCCGAACGCGCGCAGGCCCGATAAATCGGCCTCCGCCGCGTTCGCTGGAAAGGCGCGTGCTACAGGTCGCGCAAGTTTTCGCGTGGTGGTGGCCGTGATCTGGACGGCCCGTTTTTTCCGCGCGAGAAAGCCGGCACGAATGGCGGACATCATCGACATCACGCTCCTCGCGGACGTCCGACGCTTCTTCCAGAAGCTCATCGAACAGCGCGGGCTGTCCTACTTCCTCCAGAAAGACGGTCCGCGGCTCTTCCAGATTGAGCCGACGAAGGTCGAACTGGTCCTGCGCACCGCGATCCGCACCCGGAACCCGGAACTGCCCCGGCCGCACGAGAAGGCCATCGAGCACTGCCGCCTGGAGCTGCGCCGCGAGCTGATCCGCCGCGTGGCCAGCGCCATGCTCCAGACGGGGCTGTGAGCCGCTTCTCGCTCCGCACCGCCTTCCCGCGCACGCCCAACCCGCTGTCCCAGGCCCTCGCCATGCGCCACGCATGCGGGCTGCCCGTGCTGGACCTGGCGGAGACCAACCCCACCCGCGTGGGCCTGCCGCCGCCGCGCGTGAAGCTCGGGGCCCACCGCGGGACCTTCGACTACGCCCCGGAGCCCTTCGGCCTGCCGTCCGCGCGCGAGGCCGTGGCCACGCACCTGTCCCAGCGGGGGGCGCCCGTGGAAGCCCCGCACGTCGTGCTCAGCGCCAGCACCAGCGAGGCCTACGGCTGGATCCTGAAGCTGCTGTGCGACCCGGGGGACAACGTCCTCGTGCCGGCGCCCGGCTACCCGCTGGTGGAGGTCCTGGCGCGCCTGGAGGGCGTGCACGCGCGCTCCTACCGCCTGCCCGCCGTGCACGGCTTCGGGCTGGACGCGGCCCGGGTGGAGGCCGCCATCGACGCGCGCACCCGCGCGGTGGTGGTGGTGAACCCCGGCAACCCCACCGGCCACTTCCTCCATGAAGGGGAGCTGCACGCGCTCGCGGACGTGTGCGCGCGCCACGGCCTCACGTTGATCAGCGACGAGGTGTTCTCCGACTTCGCGTGGGATGAGGAAGCGGGACGGGTGACGTCCGTGGCGGGGCGTCCGCTGCCGTGCCTGACGTTCTCACTCTCCGGCCTGTCCAAGGTGGCGGGCCTGCCCGGCCTTAAGCTGGCGTGGCTGCACGTGGGCGGCCCCGCGCACGCGCGCGACGAGGCCCTGGCCCGGCTGGAGGACGTGGCGGACGCGGTGCTGTCGGTGGCCACGCCCGTGCAGCTCGCGCTGCCGGCGCTCCTCGCGCACGCGCAGCGCTTCCAGCAGGCGTTGTTGAAGCGGGTGAGGGGCAACCGGGAGCGGTTGCTTCGAGCGCGTCCGGCGGACGCCGCGTGGGACGTGGTGTCCTCGCACGGTGGCTGGAGCGCGGTGCTGCGCATCCCCCTTCACCCCGGCGAGGAGGCCACCTGCCTGCGGCTCCTGGAGGAGGGGGTGCGCGTGCAGCCGGGCTACTTCTACGACTTCGGCGGCGGTGCGTACCTCGTGCTGTCGCTGCTGCCGAAGCCCGAGGTCTTCACCGCCGCCCTGGAGCCGCTGGTGCGCGTGCTCAGTCCGTCGGCGGGTCGATGAGCTGCACGGTCTTGAAGGTGGTGCCCGTCACCTTGAACAGCTCGTAGGGGGAGGGCGCCTCGCCCGTCTCGTTGTTGAAGTTCAGCTCGCCGCTGGCGCCCCGGACGTCGATGACGGTGCCCGCGCGCAGCGCCTCGCGCGCCGCGGTGAACTGCGTGGAGCCCAGGGGATAGCTGGTCGCCGTCTGGCCGGACGCGGGCGTCAGCTTCGTGAGCCCCTCCGCGATGCGCGGGCCGGTCACCGGCTGCGGGTTGTTGGAGTCATTGCCCACCGCGTACGCCGAGCCCAGCGCCACCAGGTACATGGCGTCGTACGCGTGCGCGGTGAAGGAGTACTGCCCGGGGTCCGTGCTGTAGGCGGTGATGAAGCGGTCCGCGAAGAGCTTGTACGTGGCGTCGTTGGGACGCGCGGACGCGGGGGCAGTTCCGTACGTGCCCGACAGCTCCGTCTCGACCTCCTTGCGGGAGGTCAGCAGCGTGCGGTCCTTGCTGGCGTCGGTGAGGAACCAGCGGTTCCCGTAGGCCATGCCCACCTTCGCGTCGATGGCCTCCAGCAGCAGGCGCGAGTTGTCCTCGGGGAAGCCCGCCAGCACCGTCATGTCCGGCTTGAAGGACACCAGCCGGCCCACCGCGCCGCTCACGGCCTCGTTGCGGTTGTACTGCGCGCCCGCGACGTTGTCCTTGTTGGGGATGCGGTTCTGGATGGCGTCGAAGAGGCCGGTTCCGTACGAGTCACTGACGTACGCCACGCCCACCTTGGTCGGAGGGGTGAACGTCACGCCCGGGTCGTTGATGGGCGTGACGCCCTGGAGCACGTTCGCGATGACGCGGCCCTGGAGCACGTCCGAGGGCGTGGTGCGCCAGACCAGGCCCACGCTGCCGCCGTTCTTGTCCGACAGCGTGGTGAACGCGGAGCTCGTGGCCGTGTGGCTCATCAAGAGCACGTTCTTGGGCGTGGTGACCTCATGGATGGCGAGCGTCTGCGCGCTGCCCGCGCTGAAGATCGCCACCGCGCCCTTGTCATTCACCATCCAGTTGGCCTGCGTCACCGCCCGGTTGCTGTCCGCGCCGGTGTCGCAGACGTACATGACGAACTGGCGGCCACCCACGCCCTGCGCCTGGTTCACCTCGTCCAGCGCCAGCTTCAGGCCGTTGAAGCGCTGCTGTTCAATCTCCGCGTTGCCGCTCGCGTTGGTGAGCGGCAGCGCCGCGCCCAGCACGATGGGGTTCGCCGCGGACGTGGCGCCCACCACCTGGTTGCACCCGGCGGGCTGCGGCAGGCAGAAGCCGGAGGTGCAGACGCTGTTGGCGCCGCAGTCACTGCTCGTCGTGCATTCGGACAGGCCGCCCGCCGTGGTGAAGCTGCACCCGGACGACAGCAGCGCCATGCCCAACGTCATCATTCCCAGCGCGCGCATCAGAAACGACCCTCCATGCCGACCCCGGCGCCGCGCGGCGCGAGCGTCACGCGGACCTCGCCCTGCGCGGGAGGGCCCTCTTTGGGATACAGGATGATGGCGGTGATGGCCCCCGCGAGCCCCACGCCGAAACCGATGTCCGCGAGCAGCGCCTTGCTCTTGGTGCTGTCCGACAGCCGCTGCTTGTCCGCGAGCGTGCTGGCGCTGTCGAACTGGTCGCGCTGGTCGCGCGCCTGCAGCCCGAAGAGCACGCCCGCGCCCACGCCCAGCACCGCCACGCCGCCCGTGGCGAACGCCGCGATGCGCTGGTTGCGGTAGGACTTGATGGCGCGGTTGAGCTCCGCCTGCCGCTGGCGCTCGCTCTCCTCCTCCGCGCGCCGGGCCGCGGCCTGCTCCGCTTCCGCCTGCTGCCGCGCCGCGTCCGCTTCCGCCTCCAGGCGCTTCCTGTCCGCGTCCGCCGCCGCCTGCGCCTGGTCCTCGCGGTCCAGCTGCACGCGCAGCCGGTCGATGGCGCGGTTGCTGTTCTTCAGCAGGCCGGGGTCGGTGTCCTCGCTGGAGGACGTGACGTACTGCCGGTAGAAGCTCATCGCCTCGCGGGGCTCGCCCGCGTACTCCAGCGCCACGGCGATGTTGTAGACGAGCCGCGGGTGCGGCTGCGCCTCGTTGGCCTGCTTCAGCGCCTCCGCCGCCTCGCGGTACTTGCCGGCGTCGTAGAGGCGTTTGCCCTCCTTCAACAGCGCCTGCACGTTGACCTTGGAGCCACCCCGCTGCGCCAGGGCGGACCCCGGGGCCAGCGCCAGCGCCAGCGACAACACGAAAACCAGTCTCATGGGGCGGGGAGCCTAGCGCCGAACATTCCGGCCGTCGAAGCACTGGCCCCCTTAAAAAAGCGCCGGGGCCACCCCCACCCCTGTCGCGACAGGGGAGGAAGCGGCCCCGGACGGGCCTTCAGGGGGCGTCAGACGGCGATCAGCCGTCCAGGCGCGCGATGAGCAGCTTGCGCTGGAGCATCAGGGCCTCGGGGGCCTTGGTGCCCAGCTGCTCGAAGAAGACCTCCTGGCTCTTGAGCTCGGACTTCCACTCGTCCTCCTTGATGGAGGTGGCCTCCTGGATGGCCTCCGCGGGCAGGTCCAGGCCGTTGAGGTTGAGGCCCTGGTCCTGGCGCGGCACCCAGCCCAGCAGCGTCTCCTGCGTGGGGACGCGGCCCTGCACGCGGTTCACGATCCACTCGAGGACGCGCATGTTCTCGCCGAAGCCCGGCCAGATGAACTTGCCGTTCTTGTCCTGGCGGAACCAGTTGACCTGGAAGATCTTCGGCAGCTGCGGGATGGACTTCTGCATGTCCAGCCAGTGCTGGAGGTAGTCACCCATGTGGTAGCCGCAGAAGGGCAGCATGGCCATGGGGTCGCGGCGCACGACGCCCACCTTGCCGGTGGCCGCCGCCGTCGTCTCCGAGCCCATGGTGGCGCCCAGGAACACGCCGTGGGTCCAGTTGAAGGCCTGGAGCACCAGCGGGACGGTGTTGGAGCGGCGGCCGCCGAAGATGATGGCGCTGATGGGGACGCCCTGGGGGTCGTTCGCCTTGGCGGAGAGCACCGGGTTGTTGCTCATGGGCGCGGTGAAGCGGCTGTTCGGGTGCGCCGCCTTCTCCGTGCTGCCCTTCTTCCAGGGCTTGCCCTGCCAGTCGATGAGCTCCTCGGGGACCTCGCCGTCCTTGCCCTCCCACCAGACGTCGCCGTCGGGCGTGAGCGCCACGTTCGTGAAGAGCGTGTCCTTGGAGATGGTCTCCATGGCGTTGGGGTTGGTCTTGTAGTTGGTGCCCGGCACCACGCCGAAGTAGCCGGCCTCCGGGTTGATGGCGTACAGGCGGCCATCCGGACCCGGGCGCATCCAGGCGATGTCGTCGCCCACGGTCTCGATCTTCCAGCCCGCGTACTCCTTGGGTGGGATCATCATGGCGAAGTTCGTCTTGCCGCACGCGGACGGGAAGGCCGCGGCGATGTACGTCGTCTCACCCTTGGGGCTGGTGACGCCCAGGATGAGCATGTGCTCGGCGAGCCAGCCCTCCTCGCGGCCCAGGTAGCTGCCGATGCGCAGCGCGAGACACTTCTTCCCGAGCAGCACGTTGCCGCCATAGCCGGAGCCGAAGCTCCAGATGGTGTTGTCCTGGGGGAAGTGGCAGATGTAGCGGCGGTCCGGGTTCACGTCGCCCGTGGAGTGCAGGCCGCGGTTGAAGTCGTCGCTGTCGCCCAGCATGTCCAGCGCGGCCTTCCCCATGCGGGTCATGATCCGCATGTTGAGCACCACGTAGTCGCTGTCCGTCAGCTCCACGCCAATCTTCGTGGAGGCGCCGCCCAGCGGGCCCATGGCGTAGGGCACCACGTACATGGTGCGGCCCTTCATGCAGCCTTCGAACAGCTGGGACAGCTTCGTGTAGGCGGCCTCCGGCTCCATCCAGTTGTTGGTGGGGCCCGCGTCCGTCTTGTTGGGCGTGCAGATGAACGTGAGGTGCTCGACGCGCGCCACGTCGTTGGGGTTGGAGCGGTGCAGGTAGCAGCCGGGGCGCGTCTTGGGGTTGAGCGGGATGAGCGTCCCGTCCTTCACCGCCTGCTCGGTGAGGCGCTGCTTCTCCGCCTCGGAGCCGTCACACCAGACGATGCGGTCCGGCTGGGTCATCGCGGCCATCTTGGCCACCCACGCCAGCAGCGTGGGGTTCTTCGTGGGCGCCTGCTCGGTGGCGGCGGCCGCTTGCGTCGAAGCCATGGAGGTCTCCTCGGGGTGTTTCATTGCGTGGGGTCTTCCCGCATTCCGCGTCGTGCGAGGGGGGGAAACCCTACAGCGGAAGGAACACCAAACCTTCTGGACCGGGGGCCCAAAATCAACCGACGTCCGGCAGTCAACCGGACTTTCGACCGCTTTGGCCTAATTCCACTTATCAGCGCCCGGTCGCTCATCAGATAACGGCGCGGTGCGGCAGACGCTGGCAGTGCATCGCGTCGTGTCCAACTTGAGGGGCACACGACCACTCCATGTCCATCGCCCTCGTCCTGGCCGTCATCGTTGTCGCGTTGGTCCTTTTTTCCATGGAGTCCATCCCCATCGAGTTCACCTCGCTGGTGGTGGTGTGCCTGCTGGCGCTCTCCGGGGTGCTGACGCCGGCGCAGGCGTTCGAGGGCTTCAGCAACGACACCGTCATCTTCATCTTCACCCTGCTGGCGATGACGCAGGGGCTCGCCGCCACGGGCGTGGTTCAGGCCGTGGGGCAGCGGATGGCGTTCTTCGCGCGCTTCGGCTCCCAGGCGTTCGTGCTGGCGATGATGGGCGCGGTGGCGGTGTTCTCCGCGTTCATCTCCAACACGGTGACGACGGCGGCCTTCCTGCCGGTGGCCATTGGCGCCGCGCAGCGGGCGAAGGTGCCGCGCAGCAAGCTGCTCCTGCCGCTGGCGTACGCGTCCATGCTGGGGGGCACGGTGCTGCTCTTCGGCACGTCCACGAACCTGGTGGTGTCCGCGGCGCTGAAGCGGCAGGGGCTGGCGCCCATTGGCGTGACGGAGCTGGCGCCGGTGGGGCTGCCGGTGGTGGTGCTGGGGCTCGCGGTGGTGCTGCTCCTGGGGCGGTGGCTCCTGCCGTCGCGCGAGGGCAAGCCGGGCACGGAGGGGTTCTCGCTGCGCGACTACCTCACGGAGGCGGTGGTGCCGGCGGACTCGCGCTACGTGGGCCAGCCGCTGTCGGACATCAGCGAGGGGCTGGGCCTGCGCGTGATTGGCGTGGTGCGCGACGGCGAGACGCTCAACGCGAAGCCGTCGTACGTGCTCACGGGCGACGAGCGGCTGGTGGTGGAGGGCAAGCGCGAGGACATCCTGCGGGTGAAGGACCTGCGGGGCATCGAGCTGCGGCCGGACGTGCGGCTGTCGGACGCGGAGCTGGAGGGGCCGGAGTCGATGCTCGCGGAGGTGAGCGTGCCGCCTGGAAGTCCGCTGGTGGGGCGCAGCCTGAAGGAGGCGCTGTTCGTGGAGCGCTTCGGGCTGGTGGCGCTGGGGCTGCACCGCCGGCCCGCCATCCAGCGCAGCACCAAGCTGCAGCTCTTGCAGCGCGCGTACCACCACCACTCGCTGTCCACGCTGCCCCTGTCCGTGGGGGACGTGCTGCTCTTGCGCGGTCCGCGGCAGAAGGTGGCGGAGCTGGCCCCGGGCCATACGCTGATGGTGCTGGAGGGCCACGAGTACGAGCCGCCGCGCTACGCGAAGGCGCTGCTCGCGGTGGTCATCTTCCTGGGCTCGCTGGTGGCGGGCTCCCTGGGCTGGGTGCCGCTGTCGCTGGCTGGGCTCACCGGCATGCTGCTGATGATCGCCACCGGCTGCGTGGACGCGCGCACCGCGTTCCGCGTGGACTGGCGGGTGGTGCTGCTCATCGGGGCCATGATGGCGCTGGGGCTGGCCATGGAGGTGAGCGGCGCGGGGAAGTTCATTGGCGACCACGTGGCCCGGCTGGGCGCGTACGGCGGGCCCCGCGCGGTGCTGGCGCTGTTGATGGTGCTGACCATCGTGCTGTCCGCGCCCATGAGCAACCAGGCCGCGGCGCTGGTGGTGCTGCCGGTGGCGCTCAACGCGGCGACGCAGCTGGGCGTGGACGTGCGCCCCTTCGCCATGGGCATCACGCTGGCGGCCAGCTGTTCCTTCATCACGCCGCTGGAGCCCAGTTGCGTGCTCGTCTACGGGCCCGGGCACTACCGGTTCACCGACTTCTTCCGGCTGGGCACGCCGCTGACCGCGGTGCTGGTGGTGTTCCTCGTCTTCGCCGTGCCGGTGGTGTGGCCCTTCCACTGAGCGTCAGTGGATGGCGGCGCGCAGCCCCACGTCCGCCAGCACCCGCGACTCCTGCGCGAGCAGGTACTCCAGGCGCGCGTCCACGGCGGCCTCGTCCCCGTTGGACGCGGTGACGGCCAGGCGGTGGAAGAGGGACTGGTGGCCGTCCTCGGACTGGGCCAGCTCGCCGTAGAAGCGGGCGAGCGCCGGGTCGGTGAGCCCCTCCGCGAGCAGGGACAGCCGCTCGCACGAGCGCGCTTCGATGATGGCGGCGACGAGCAGGCGGTCCACGCGCCGCTCGGGGGCGGGCGTGCGCACGTGCTTCTGCAGCCCCTGGGCGTACGGGTCCCCGGCGTCCTTGGTGAGCGTGAGGCCGCGCGCGGCCATCAGGTCCAGCACGCGCGCCAGGTGGGCGCTCTCCTCGCGGGCCAGGCGCGCCATCTGCGACGGCAGGCCCGGCAGGTCCGGGTAGGCCTGGAGCATGGACAGCGCGTTGGCGGCGGCCTTCTTCTCGCAGTGGGCGTGGTCCACCAGCACGGCGTCGAAGTTCGCGAGCGCCAGCGGCAGCCAGCCGGGGTCGGTGGGCGCGTGGAGGATGACGGGGCCCGCTCCGGAGAGGGGACGGCGGGAGGGCGTGGGGCGGCTGCTCATTTCGGCGCGGACTGTAGGGCATCCGCCGGCCAGCGTGCGCGGGTGTCGTGAGGTGCTCTCCAGCCCGCTTCCTCCCGGGACATCCGGCCCGGACACGGTGAGGGGCCGCCCACCGTGTCCGGCTCCGGACCGCGCTACAGCGGCGGGTTCGTGCCCTCCTTCGACGCGAGCAGCGTGACGACGTAGTCGTTGCCCTCCTGCGCCTCGCTGGCGATGAAGACGGAGCCCGGCCACGTGCGCAGACCGTTCATCAGGAAGGCCCCGTGGTCCGCCTGCGCCCGGTGCACCAGCTCCACGCGGCAGAGCGTGGCGCGGCACTCCAGCGACTTCACGCGGGAGGTGCCAGGCAGGTGCGCGCGGAACGCGTCATCCAGCGTTTTGGACGCGCGGGCACTCCAGTCTCCGTCCACCGGCTCCGCGGCGAACGCGTCGGACACGCGGGTGCGCGACTGCTCGAACGAGGCCGGGGGCGGGCGGATGGGCGGAGGCGGAGGCACGTCACCACCGGAGTCCTCCGCCTCGCCGGAAGGGGCCGCTTCCGGGGGGCCGGGCCGCGCGGAGGGGGCCGGGGACGGGTGCGTGGCGTTGGCGGCCCACATGCGCATCGCGGTCTCCGCGGCGGCGCGGCGGCCGGCGAGGTTCGCGTCGGTGCTCGCGTTGGCGCGGCGCACCTGGGCCCGCAGCTCCTCCAGCGCTTCGTCGGAGGCGCGCTGGTGTCCGGCGAGCGCGAAGCCCACGCCCGCGATGGCGGCGGTGTTGACGATGGCGAGGACGGTCTGGAGCCTGGAGGTCATCGGGGCGCTCGCGGGGCTTGGGGGTGGGGAAGAAGGACCGCGCGAAGGGGAGGAATGTGAAGCCTTCGCGCGGCCCCGTGCTTCATCAGTCGATGGTGAAGCCGCCGAGGGCACCGCCCGACTGCACGCCGCAGCGGATGACGATGGCGTAGTCCTCCCAGACGTAGCGGTCACCCGTGTTGAGGGTCTGCCACTGCATGGGGCCGGCCAGCGTGTACGTGATGGCGCCCAGGTGCGCGCCGTTGCCCACGCCGTTGACCGTGGTCGACTCGCACCAGCTGTTGTTGCCGTAGATCTGCACCGTCGTCGGGTGGTAGCCGACCGTCCACATGGGCACCGTGGCGATCGCCTCACGCAACGTCGAACAGTTGTTGACCAGCGCGGAGAAGCTGCTCACGTTGAAGCACGCCGCGTCGGCCGCATAGGCGGCCTTGAACGCGGCGCCCGGGTGGTACTGCCACGCGGCCGCGGTCCCGGCGCTCAACGCCACCACGCCGAACGCGCACACCTTCGCCAACGTCTGGAAACGCTTCATCGGACTGCTCCCGTGGGATGCGGCGGTGATTGGGGCCGCCGGGCTCGCGAACGCGCGCGCCGCACCGCCTGGGAGCAAGCGCCATGCCCTCATCCGGGATGGCGTGCTTTCAGATATTTACGTGTCTTTATGGCAATCCGTGTTGTTCCCGGAGCAACGGGCGGGTGTTGCCTGCGTTGCCGCGGGGACTACTCCACCAGCACGAGCCGCTGGGTGCGGCCGGCGTGGTAGCCCACCTTGCGCGCGATGCGGGCGGTGCTCTCGTCGCGCTCGTCCACGCGCATGGCCAGCCGGGGCAGCGAGGACAACAGGTGCCGGGAAATCTGTCCCAGGCACAGCGTGGCGTGGCCCTGGCGGCGGCGGGACGGGGGCGTGTACATGCCCTCCAGCTCCGCGCCGAACTGCGAGCGGCAGCCGATGTCCACCTTGAACACGAGCTCGCCGCCCTCCTCCAGCACGTAGGTGCGGCGCTGGCGCACGCGCTGGAGGACGCGGGCCTCGTAGTGGGCGGGGTCCTCCTCCATCGGGTCCCGTTCGAGGATCTCCCGCACGTAGCCCTGGGCCAGGGGCAGCAGGCGGGGCACGTCCTCCTCGCGGGCCAGGCGCAGGGTGGGGTTGGTGAAGGGGCCCAGGTCGTCCGCGGAGACGCTGAACAGCTTCTGGGTGCGGGACAGGCGCGGCTTGCCTTCACAAAGGCTGCGCACCAGCGCGTCCACGGAGGCCTTGTCCCCCACGGTGGCGCGCAGCTTGAGGCTTGGGGCGAGCGCGTCCGCGATGACGCCGGTGACGCTGGCGTCGCTGGCGCTAGGCACCACCAGCCCGCCCTCGCCGCCCACGAAGACGGCCGCGGTGAGGACGCCGCTGTCGAAGCGGCCGTGGAAGGAGAAGGCCGCCTGGCGCTCCGGCGCCGCGATGCCGAACTCCTCCAGCAACCCCAGGAGGTAGAGGTTGTGGACGGGATCCTTCGCCAGGAGCGCGCGCAGGGCGTCCGTGTGGGAAGGCGCGAGCTGTTCGACGGTGACGGGCATGCGCGGGGGACGAAGGGGCCTGAACCTTACGCGCAACCCGACCTCACGGGCCAGCGTCCCCAGGCACGGTGAAACGGAATGGGTGGAGCACGGTCGCGGACCCTCCCAGGTGGGGTGCCGGGAAGCGCGCGTCCAGGAGCGAATCCAGCACGCACGCCTGCACCATGGGGTCCGGGATGGTGCTGGAGACGAGCTCGCCCCGGGTCATCTTCCCCTCGGAGCCCTCGCCCTCCACGGTGAAGCGCAACTTCACTTCTTGTGTGCCCCGGTTGCGTTGTGCGGCGTCCTGGAAACATTGCTGCACGAGCGGAGTCACCGACTGGATGGCCAGGCGCAGGTCCTCCGCGTCGATGCGGCCGGAGGAGGCCTCCACCACCGGCTCCACCACCTCCACGTGGCGCGGGTCGGGGGCGTCGAAGTCCTCGCGCGGAGGAAGCGCGCGGGGCGGTTCGCGCACCGGAGCCTCGGGGCGAGGGAGCGGCGCCGGGGGGACGGCGGGCCGGGTGGGCTCGGGGGCCGGGACGCTCGCGCGCGGCGGAAGGGCCGGCGGCGGCGCGGCCGGTTCAGGCGGCATGGGCGCGTCCATGAAGCGCGTCACCCATGCCGCCCCCAGCGTGAACAGCAGGAACAGGCCCAGGCTCAGGCCAGGGATGAGGAGCCAGCGGACGAGGGTGCGGTGCGAGGACGCCATGGGCCGGGTGCCCGCGTGTCATACCCGCCTCACGCAGGGGCGTGAAGCGGGGATGCACGCGAGCGCCCGAGGCTACGGATATACCTCTCGGCGCGGGCCCGGCGTGGTCGTCGTCGGGGGCACCACCACCGCGCCTTCCGCGCGGATGCGCTGCTTGCGGCTGACGCCCAGCGTGGCGCCGAGCACCGCCGCGACGAGGCCCAGGAGCAGGCCCGCGAAGATGCCCCAGAAGACGCGGCCGGAGCGGTCCGCCACCTTCAGCGCGCCCTGCTGTGCCTGCTGGCCCACCTCACTGGCCTTGGTCTTGGCCTGGTCCACCTGCTGCTGCACCCGGTCGGCCACGCCCTCCGCGTCCTGCCGCGACAGGTTGGTGTTCTGCGCGATGTTGCTCACCAGCAGCTCACGGTCCATGCGGCCCTGGCGCACGCCCTCGGTGACGATGTCCTTGGTCGCGGCCTCCAACTGGTTCGCGGTGATGGTGGGCTTGCCCTCCTCCCGCAGGCGCTTGTTCACCGGCGCGAGCGCGTCGTTGGCGTCCAGGCCGAACGCCTTCGCCGCGTCACCGCCGCCCGCCACCGCCCCCACGGCGGCGGTGCCCCCCGCGCCCACGGCCGCCTTGCCCACGTTGAACACCGCGCCCACCACGTTGGACACCAGCATGCCCACGAGCATGACGCCCAGGAGCGTCGTCAGGCCCCAGAGCACCGCGCCGTGCATGGCGCCTCCCGCCTTGTCCACGATGCCCGCGCTGCGCGCGGCCACCACGCCGCCCACGAAGAGCGCGACCAACGGGACGATGACGCTCCAGATGCCGGTGAAGATGCCCGCGGACTTCGCGCTCGACGCATCGGCGGGGTTCACCGACGACAGGCCCAGCGCCAGCCCCAGCGTGTAGAGCAATATCCAGACGCCCAGCGCGACGAAGGTGCCACCGAAGATGGCGCCCCAGCTCAGCTTGTACGCACTGCCCGGCACTGCTGGGATGATGCCGGCGCGTTCGCTCTCGACAATGGCTGCCATTGGATTCCACCCTCGCTTCCCGTGTGCCGCCCCGGCCGCGCTCCAACGGCGCGGCCGGGGACGGACGTGTCTGGGTGAAGCTGTGCACCGGGCACGCCCGGGCGTTTCACCGCCTCACGGTCGCCCCGCCCCGAAGGGTGGGGCGGAAGGCCGGGTGGCCTCAGCGCAGGCCGAGCGCGTCGAGGAGCAGTGCCTCGCGCGCCACCACCGGCTCCCGAGGGAGCGCGTCCGTGCGGTAGCGCGCGACGAGCGCGGGCAGGGTCACCGGGCTGCCGTCACCCAGGCCGCTCCATGCGGCGAGCAGGCCCAGGACATGCTCGGGAGGCCGGCCGCGTGCCCGCAGCTCCGCGAGCGCGAACGCCCCGTCGCGCTTCGCCAGCCGCTTGCCGTCCTCGCCCAGCACCAGCGGCACGTGGAGGAACGCGGGCGCGCTCAGGCCCAGCGCGGCGTAGAGCTGGAGCTGCCGGGGCGTGGAGGGCAACAGGTCGTCCCCGCGCAGCACGTGCGTGATGCCGCTGGCCGCGTCGTCCACCACCACCGCCAGCTGGTAGCTGGCCACGCCGTCATTGCGGCGCACCACGAAGTCCCCCACCAGCGCCTGCACGTCCTGGGCGTACGGGCCCATGAGCTCGTCCACGAAGCGCACCTCGCCTTCGCGCGCGCGGAAGCGGTACGCGGGGGCGCGCGTGCGGGCGCGTTCCGACACCTGTTCGGCGGTGAGGTGCGCGCAGGTGCCGGGGTAGCGCGGGCCTTCGTCGGACAGGCCGTGGGGCGCGCTCGCGGCGCGGGCAATCTCCGCGCGCGTGCAGAAGCATGGGTAGATGAGGCCCTCGCGGGCCAGCTTCTCCTGGGCCTCGCGGTAGACGCCGTCGCGCTCGCTCTGGATGAGCGGTGGCTCGTCCCAGTCCAGGCCCAGCCAGCGCAGGTCCTCGTAGAGGTCCTGGAGGAACTGGGGGCGGCACCTCGCGCGGTCCAGGTCCTCGATGCGCAGCAGGAACGCGCCGCCCGCGGCCCGGGCCTGGAGCCAGCCCAGGAGCGCGCTTCTCACGTTGCCCAGGTGCATGCGGCCGGTGGGGCTGGGGGCGAAGCGTCCTCGCATCGTGGTGGCCACCATAACTTCCCTGCCCGTCTTCGCGCGCTGGGAGAGAATGCCCCGCCGCTTCCTTCCGTTCCTCCGGGTGTGACCGCCTCCATGCGCTTCCTGCACTGCTCCGACGTCCACATCACCGAGGACTACTTCGCCCTGCCGCTGCACAAGCTGGGCTGGCGCCGCTGGGTGGCGCTCGTGGAGCTGACGGCGGGAGGCCGGGCGAAGGCCTACCGGAACGCGCAGGCCACGCTGTCCACCATCGCCCGCGAGGCGGGCACGCACGGCGTGGACCACTTCATCCTCTCCGGCGACCTCACCGCCTACGCGCTGGAGGGCGAGTTCCGCGCCGCCCGCGCCGCGCTCGCGCCCCTGGCCCCCACGCCCGCGCGCTGCACCGTCATCCCCGGCAACCACGACGTCTTCACCCCCGGCGCCGCGCGGGACGGCCGCTTCGCCCGGCACTTCGGGGACCTGCTGGGCAGCGACCTGCCGGAGTACCGCCGCGAGGGCGCGTTCCCCTTCGTGCGGCTGGTGGGCGAGGGCGCCGCGGTGGTGGGCCTGTGCTCCGCGCGCCCGCTGCCCACGCCCGGCCTGTCCTACGGCACCGTGGGGCCCGCGCAGCTCGAAGGCCTGGCGGCCCTGCTGAAGGACGCCCGGCTGGACGGCCGCGCCATCCTGGTGGTGGTGCACCACGCGCCCCGGAGCTCCGCGAACCACGCGGACGGCTGGCACCACGGACTGCATGACGCGGACGCGCTCCTGAAGTTGCTGCCGGGCCCGCGCTTCGCGGTGCTCCACGGCCACATCCACCAGCGCTACCACCACCCGGCCACGGCGGACCGGCCCCACCTGTTCGGCGCGGGCTCCTCCACCCAGGCGGGGAAGGAGGGCTACTGGCTCATCGAGGTCCAGGACGGCGTCGTCGTGGGCGGGACGAAGCACGTGCCCGCGTTGTGACAGTTCCCTTGGGCGGCGGTACAAGGGGCGCACATGACCCCGGCGACCCCGTCCCCACCCGCTGAGTTGTCCCTGGAGGAGTACCGCTTCCTGCGCCAGCTGGGACGTGTCACGGACGACCTCCTGGAGGAGAGCCTGCGGGAGCGCGAGACGCTCACCCAGTGCTTCCGGCGCTGCTTCCCCACGCTGCTCACGCACCTGGGCGCACGCGCCATCGCCGTCACCACGCGCGACGAGGAGCTGGTGGAGCAGACCTGGAGCGAGGGCGACTGGGGCGGTGTCTTCGCCGGAAGTCTTCTCGCCGGGCCCGTGGGCCTGAGTGTCCACGACACGGGCACGCTGCTCACCCAGACGCTGGACGTGGCGGGTTCACCGGTGGGCACGCTGGGCGTGCTCTTCGCGGGGCCGCCCGGTGACGCGAGCACCACCGCGAAGCGCGCGCGGGCGCTGGACGTGGTGGCGGAGGAGCTGGACACGGTGCTGATGCTGGTCCACACCGCGTCGGAGAAGCACCAGCTCATCCTCCAGTGCAACGAGCACCTGGCCAACCCCGTCTTCGAGGCGGGCATGGACCACGCGGTGCGCACGCTGGCGCAGCGGGTGCGGCTGCCGGGCTTCCTCCTGCTCTACCGCGACGCCGTGCAGCCGCACGTGCTGCACTACCGCACGTACCGGCACGGGCAGCTGGAGTACGAGAGCGGAGATCAGCCCGGCCCCCAACTGGAGACGCTGCTGCACCAGCACGGCACGCGGCTGTTGAACGGGGACGCGGGCGTGCTCAAGCGCCTGTTCGACGGGCGCACCACGGAGGCCGTCCTCATCTCCGCGGCCACGCGCAGCGAGCCCCTGGGCAAGATTGTCGTCTGGAGCAACGAGGGCTTCTCCGCGTACGCGATGGACCTCATCCGCGTGCTGGCCTCCACGCTGAGCCAGCGCCTGCTGGACTACAACCGCGAGCGCATCCACCTGTCGCAGTTCTTCCCCACGGTGTCCATCGACGCGCTGCTGGAGGACCCGGACTACGCGCGGCACCTGCGCGCGCAGGAGCAGGAGGTGGGCATCCTGTTCGCGGACATCAACGGCTTCACCCGCATCTGCGAGCAGGGCTTCGACAGCCCGCGCAGCATCGGCCGCTTCGTGGACGAGTGGAGCGCGCGCGCCGTGGACTGCATCTGGGCGCGCGGCGGCGTCTTCGACAAGATGGTGGGCGACTGCGTCATCGGCCTCTTCGGCCCGCCCTTCTTCCAGACGGACCGCGTGCGCCGCGCGGAGGCCGCCGTGCGCGCCGCGCAGGACATCCAGGCCTTCACCGCGGAGTTGAGCGAGCGCGAGGAGGTGGCGGCGCTGTGCCGGCGGGTGAAGCTGCCGGGGCTGGGCGTGGCGGTGGGCGTGAACCTGGCCACCGCGAACTGCGGCCTCTTCGGGCCCAACCGCAACTACACGGCCTTCTCCAGCGGCATGAACCAGGCCGCGCGCCTGCAGTCGCTGGCGGGCTTTCGCGAGACGCTGGTGATGGAGAGCGTGCACGAAGCGCTGAAGCAGTCGCAGGAGCCCTTCGTGCGCAAGCTCCAGTTCGGCCCCCTCACGGAAACGACGGTGAAGAACGTGGCGCAGCCGCTGCGGCACTACCGGCTGGCGCCGTAGCTGGACGCCGCCGTCACGCCAGCAGGTGCGTGCCCGCGTAGCGCCGCGAGAAGTGGATCCACCGGCGCTCGTCCACCTCCACCTGCCACTCGCTGTTGGGCGTCAGCGGCAGGCGCTGCTTGAGGAAGCTCTCCAGGTGGTCCGCCGCCTTGAGCGGCGTGAGCCCCGGCGCGCGGAAGGCGATGTGGAGCGTCACGTCCAGGGACGGCGCCACGTCCACCGACGCACAGATGCGCAGCGGGCCCACGCGCCGCTGGTACTGGGTATCCGATGCCGGCCATGTGGAGGAGCCCTCGGGCTGCGGGGGCGCCTGCTCAAGCCAGTTGTCGGGGATCAGGATGAAGTCGAGCAGGTTGTTGCTCGCCTCTTCCACCGTGCCGTGCTCCTGGATGGAAAGCATTGTCCACCTCCGCCAGAGAAGCCGTTGGGGTTGCGTGGAAGTCGTCTTGAAGAATGTGCCCACGAGCCCATGCCATGCAAGGGCCCCCGAACATCCACGTGCCGCACACACCTACGTTACGCGTGTGCGAGCGGGGCGGACGCTAGCGCTTCAGGGTGACACGACAGGTCGGGTGGTGTTCCGCGCGACCCCGCACGTTGCTCAGGACGCGACGGGAAGGGAGCGGCGGGGCTTGCGCTCCACGGCGGCCTTGAGCTGGCCGCAGCCCGCGTCGATGTCGATACCGCGACGTTGGCGCACCGTGCTGGGCACGCCGTATGACGTGAGCACGTCCTGGAACGCCCGCACCGCGTCGGGGACGCTGGGGCCGCCGTCATAGCCCACCGTGGGGTTGAGCGGGATGACGTTCACGTGCGCGTCCATCCCCCGCAGCAGCTGCCCCAGCGTGTGCGCGTGCTCCGCGGTGTCGTTGCGGCCGGAGATGAGCGTCCACTCGAAGAAGATGCGGCGCTTGCGCTTCGCCACGTAGTAGCGGCACGCGTCCATCAGTTCATTCAGCGGCCAGCGGCGGCCCGCGGGCACCAGCGCGGCGCGCTCGGCGTCCGTCGCACCGTGGAGGCTCACCGCGAGCTGCACCGGGCGCGCCTCGTCCGCGAGCCGGAGGATGCCGGGCACCACGCCCACGGTGGACAGGGTGATGAAGCGCGGCGCCAGCGCCAGGCCCTTGGGGTCCACGAGGATGTCCACCGCGGCCATGGTGTGCTCGTAGTTGTGCAGGGGCTCGCCCATGCCCATGAGCACGATGTTGCGCAAGGCTTCCCCCTGCGCGCGCAGGAGGCGCGTGACGTGGAGCACCTGGCCCACGATTTCGCCCGGCGTCAGGTGGCGCGACAGCCCCATCTGGCCCGTGGCGCAGAAGACGCAGCCCATGGCGCACCCGGCCTGCGTGCTCACGCACACGGTGGCGCGGCCCTTGAAGCGCATCAGCACCGTTTCAATGGTCTGCGCGTCGTGCAGGCGCAGGAGCAGCTTGTGGGTGAGCCCGTCGCTGCTGAAGCTCTCGTGGTGCGTGGCGAGCGTGCCCAGGTGCGCTCGCTCCTGGAGCACGGCCTGGAGGTCCGGGCGCAGCCCCGTCACGTCGCCCAGCGCGGTGACGCCGTCGCGGTACAGGCCCGCCCACACGCGCTCGCGGTACTGGGGACTGAAGCCCCAGCCGGAGAGCCGCACGTCCAGCGCGGGGCGGGGCAGGTCGTGGAGGTTGACGGTGGCGTCCGGCATGACGGGGCCTGGGATAACACACCCGGCGCGGGCGCACCCGGGGCCGCCGGGCCGGGGGGCGGCCAGGAGAGCAGCCAGCACGGCGTGGGCGCGGGTGGGGGCTCCCCGGTGCGTGGCGGCGTCCAGCGGCTGACACCCCGCGTGCCAGCGCGCCGCGTCGTGCCAATCGTGGAGGGCCTATGGGACTGGCCATCCAGCAGGAGGAGTTCACGCCGGAGGAGCACACGCGGTTCGTGGCGCGGCTCGCGGAGAGCCTGGAGGCGCTGCGGCAGGTGCTCCAACGTCCCGGCTTCGGCGTGGGGCCCGTGACGATGGGCGCGGAGCTGGAGGTGGCGCTGGTGGACGGCGCGGGCTTCCCGCTGCCGGTGAACCAGCAGGTGCTGGCGAAGTCGAAGGACGACCGGCTGACGCTGGAGCTCAACCGCTTCAACATGGAGATGAACCTGCGCCCCTCGCTGCTCGCGGGGCGGCCGTTCACCGGGCTCCAGGCCCAGCTGGACGACGTGCTGGCGGAGCTGAGGCGCGCGGCGGCGACGGAGGGCGCGCGCGTGGCGGCGGTGGGCATCCTGCCCACGCTGCGGCAGGCGGACCTGGGGAAGAACGCGCTCACGCCGCAGCCGCGCTACCGGGCGCTGGCCTCGGCCATCCGCAAGCGGCGCGACGGGCCCTTCCAGGTGGCCATCGCGGGCGACGACACGCTCAACCTCACCTGGGAGGACGTGACGCTGGAGGGGGCGAACACGTCGCTCCAGTTCCACCTGCGCGTGGCCCCGGAGGACTTCGCGCGCGTGTACAACGCCGCGCAGCTGGCCACCGGGCCGGTGCTGGCCGCGTGCGGAAACTCGCCGGTGTTCCTGGGCAAGCGGCTGTGGGAGGAGACGCGCGTGGCGCTCTTCCAGCAGGCCACGGACGACCGCAGCGACAGCGACGAGGCCGCGCACCTGCACCCGCGCGTGACGTTCGGACACGGCTGGGTGCGCGAGGGCCCGCACGAGCTGTTCGCGGAGGCCGTGGCGCTCTACCCGGCGCTGCTGCCGGTGATGGGGCAGGAGTCCCCGCTGGAGGTGGTGGCCGCCGGGGGCCTGCCGAAGCTGGAGGAGCTGCGGCTGCACACGGGGACGGTCTGGTCGTGGAACCGGGCCGTCTATGATCCGCACGGCGAAGGCCACGTGCGCATCGAGTTCCGCGCGCTGCCCTCCGGCCCCACGCCGGTGGACATGGTGGCCAACGGCGCGTTCATGCTGGGGCTGACGCTGGGGCTCGCGGAGCGGGTGGACGCGCTGCTGCCGGCGCTGCCCTTCTGGCAGGCGCGGCGCAACTTCAAGCAGGCGGCGCACTACGGTCTGGGCGCGAAGTTGCTGTGGCCGGCGGAGACCGCGCCCAGCCCCCGGGTGTTGCCGGCGGTGGAGCTGGTGAAGCAGCTGTTGCCCGTGGCGCGGCGCGGGCTGCTGGAGGCCGGGGTGGAGGCGGCGGAGGCGGACGGCCTCCTGGACATCATCGCCCGGCGCGTGGCGATTCAACGGACCGGGGCGCGCTGGCAGCGGGCGGTGCTGGAGCGGCTGGAGGCCCACATGCCCCGGCAGGACGCGCTGGCGGCCCTGCTGGAGCGCTACCTGGAGCTGTCGGAGGAGGGGCTGCCGGTGCACACCTGGCCGGTGGAGCGCTGACGTGCCCCGGGGTCTTCGGACCCCGGGCCTTGTCGGGACGGGGCGGTCGCGGTGAATAATCCGGCCATCCTGTAGGTCAGCGGGCGGGGCCTCGTGCCTCGTGCTGAAGGGTGCCGTTCCCGTGATTGCCTCGCTCCTTGCTTCGTTCCGCTCCGGCGCCCGCCGGAGGTCCTTCCTCGTGCCGGCGCTCCTGTGCGCGGGCGTCCTGTCCGCGTGCTCGACCACCCGGGGCAAAGCCAATGACCTGGCGGAGAAGGGCCGCTTCGTCGAGGCGGCCGAGGTCTACGTGAAGCTCGTCCAGGACGAGCCCAACAACCCGGAGTACCGCGCGTCGCTGGAGGACCTGCGCTGGCGCGGCCTGTCGCAGCTGCTCACCCAGGCCCGCCAGGCGCGCGTGGAGGGCCGGGACGAGGACGCGGAAGTGAACCTGGAGCAGTTCTTCACCTACAAGGTGAAGTGGAACTCCAAGCTGGATGGCGGCATGGAGAGCTCGCTGCTGGAGGAGATGGCGGGCACGCACCGGCACCTGCGCCAGCTCATCATCGACCCGGCGAAGCGGGGCCACGCGCTGACGGCGGAGTCGCACCTGGACCGCAAGCGCGCGCTGCTGGCCCACCCGGAGATGGCGCCCATCCGCCGCGACATGGAGGAGGCGGTGGCGCAGGGCGGCGCGGCGACGTGCGCGAACCTGAAGCAGTCGCTGTCCGGCGGCGCGCAGCACTGGGCGGAGCTGGTGGCTCGCTACTGCGGGCACTACCAGCAGCCCTCGCCCCAAGCGGGGATGTTCCCGGAGGCGCTGGGCGTGCCCACGTGGCAGGTGTCCGTGGATGGCATCAGCAACGACGTCGTGCAGTACCTGATGACGCGGCTGTCGGGCGCGTTCGAGGCCTCGCCCTGGTACTCGGAGGCGTCCCAGCGCCACGCGCCGATGACCATCGCGGGGAGCCTGAGCGAGCGGCGCCTGAGCGAGCCGGTGACGCTGACGGCGCCGTGGACGGAGCGCGTTCCGTACACGGACCACGAGGACCGCACCGCGACGGCGGAGGTGCCGTACACGGTGGAGGAGTCCTACGAGGACAAGGGCGTGATGAAGAAGCGCCTGGTCCAGCAGAAGAAGACGGTCGAGTACAAGACGACGGTCGAGGTGACGAAGTACCGCGACGTGTCGCGCTCGTTCGACTACCACGCGCAGCGGCGGGGCGTGGAGTACCACTTCGCGGTGGTGGCCCAGGGCATCCTCCAGGAGCGGCACGCGCCGCTGGCGGTGAAGGCGGAGAACGCCCTGGAGGCCTCCGGCTACGAGCACAACATCACCTTCGAGCCCGGCGGCGTGCGGCCGCAGAAGTTCGAGCGGCCCAACAAGGAGGGCTGGCTGGACGGGCAGCTGCGCGGCTACGAGCAGACCTTCTTCGCCTCGCTCATGTCGCGCTGGCAGGAGTCGTTCTGCAACGCGCCCGCCTTCGCCGTGGAAGAGGCGGCCCGCTGCGCGCGCGGTGGAGTGGAGCTGCCCGGCCCCGCGAAGCAGGCCCTGACGGACACGCTGGGCGACGACGCGGCGCAGGTGCACCGGCTGTTCGTCTGGAACTGAAGGCGCACGGCACCGGAGCCGGGCGCTTCGCCGTGCCCGCTCCGGCGTTGCTGGCGTCAGTCCTCGGTGGATGGCGCGGACTGGCGGCCGCGCTCAGCCCTCGTCCTCCGCGCCCTTGCGCAGGCCCAGCATGCGGCGCAGCTCGCGCGCGGACTGGCGGCTCACCTCCACCGAGTGGCCCCGCGCCGTGCGCGCCAGGTAGCCGCCGGTCTCCAGGGGCTCCAGCCGCGTCACGTGGGCCAGGTTGAGCAGCGCGCGGCGGTGCACCCGGTGGAAGTGCTCCGGTGGCAGCTTGTCCGCCAGTTCGTTGAGCGTGAAGTCGGTGAGGTAGTCGCCCTGCGCGGTGAACACCGTCACCAGCTCGTCCTCCAGCGACGCGTGGGAGATGGCGTCCGGCGACACCAGCACCAGCCCCTGCCGCGTCGGGATGGGCAGCCGCGCCAGCGCGGGCTTCTCCGCGCCTGATGCCGGCGCCGTCGTGGGGATGGCCTTCACCCGCGCCGGCAGCCGCGCCCGCGCGCGCTCCAGCGCCTTCTGCAGCCGCGCCGCCTCCACGGGCTTGAGGACGTAGTCCACCGCGCCGTGCTCGAAGGCGTTCACCGCGTGCTCCGCGTGCGCGGTGCAGAAGATGACGTGGGGCCCGCCCTCCGGCAGCAGCGCCATCGCGTCCAGCCCGCTCAGGCCCGGCATGTGGATGTCCAGCAGCACCACGTCCACGCCGCCCGCGCGCACCGCCGCGAGCACCGAGTCTCCGTCCACCGCCTCGCCGCAGACGCTCACGTCGGGCAGCGCGGCCAGGAGGCGGGACAGGCGCTTGCGGGCCAGCAGTTCATCGTCTGCGATGAGGACGCGCAAGGGCTCTCTCACGTGAGGACTCCGGGTTGGGGGCCCTGGCGGGGCAGGGTGACGGTGACACGGGTGCGCCCGTCGGCGCTCTCCAGGGACAGCAGCGCGTGGCCGCCATAGGCCAGCGCCAGCCGCCGCTCCACGGTGGGCAGGCCCACGCTGCCCTCGCGGGGGCCCTTCGACGCGCCCGGGTTGTCGATGGTGACCACCACCGCCCCCTCGCGCGCGGCCACCTCCACGCTCAGCGGCCCCCGGTGGCCTGCCGCCGGGCCGTGCTTCACCGCGTTCTCCGCCAGGGGCAGCAGCAGCAGCGGCGGCACGGGCACGTCCGAAAGCCCGTCCGCCACGTCCATGCGCAGCTGGAACAGGTCCGGGTCGCGCAACAGGTGCAGGTCGAAGAGCGTGTGCATCAGCTCCAGCTCCTGCGACAGTGGCCAGGTGACGCTGCGCACGCCCGCGAGCACCGAGCGGAGCATCGTGGACAGCCGCAGCACCGCGGCCTCCGCGACGGCGCCGTCCTCGCGGCACCACTCCGCGATGGCGTTCAGCGTGTTGAAGAGAAAGTGCGGATCCAGGTGGCTGCGCAGCGCCAGCAGCTGCGCCTGCTCCGCCTCCCAGGCGAAGCGGGTGGCGCGGGCGCGCTCACGGGCCAGCGTCTCCTCGAAGCCGATGTCCCGCCCCAACCCCCAGCCCGCGACGAGGAACAGCCCGCCGCAGATGGCCAGGTTGTACGGCTCCGACAGGAACGTGTCCTGCATCAGCGTGACGCGCGGCAGGGCGTAGCCCACCGACAGCACCACGCCGCAGCCCACCGCCGCGTAGAGCAGCAGGCGGATGCCGCCGTGGCTCAGGTCCAGTCCTTCCGGAAACATCACCCGGTACGACACGGGCGCCACCGCGACGCACATCAGGCACAGCAGCAGCCCGAGCCAGAACGCGCGAGGGTCCACGCTCCAGCGCACCTGGGCCACGAGCAGCGGGATGGACACCAGGACGATGGGGGCCAGCCGCCACGGTGCGATGAGCGCGCGCAGCGTGGCGCGAACGATGGAGCCTTCCGACGACGTCTCCGGCATGCGGAAGCGGGAGGCTACACCGTCCCGCGTCCTAGCGCTGGGGCGCGGTCGCGGGGACGAGCTCCAGGACGAACGTCCCGGCGAGGAGCGCGGGGAAGAAGAGGACGGCGAGCATGGACAGGAGCGGCGAGCGCAGTGAGAACATGGGGGGCTTCTCCAGTGTCCATGAAACATGCCCACGGACTCTGGCATCGACCCAGGGCCCCTCCAGGGAGGGTTGCCCCCGGCCGTCGCTGTCCCTGGGTGAGCGGTCGCTCAGGCGCTCCGGGCGGCACCCGCCGCGGGCCCTCCCAGCGCCTCCGCCAGCCGCGCCGCCTCCTTGAGGCAGTCGTTGACGCCCACGCCCCGGTACGCGTTGCCGGCGAGGTGCAGGCCGGGCCAGCGCTTCAGCCGCTCCTCCATCGCCGCCAGGCGCTCCAGGTGCCCCACGGTGTACTGCGGAATCCCGCGCGGCCAGCGGAACACCGCCGTCAGCTCCGGCGTCGCGGTGAGCCCCGCCATCGTCTTCAGCTCCTCGCGCGCCAGCGCCACCAGCGCGTCCTCGTCGCGCGAGACGACCTCCGGACGGCGAGCGCCGCCCATCAGACACGTCAGCAGCACGCGCCCGCCCTCCACGCGGAAGGGGAACGTGGTGGAGACATGGATGGTGCCCAGCATCGCCGTGCCCTCCACCGCCGGAATCAGGAACCCGAACCCGTCCGGCTTCGGCACCGTCCCCGGCGCGAAGCCCAGGTGCACCACGGCGATGGGCGCGTACGGGATGGCGTCCGCCTTCGCCGCCAGCTCCGCGTCCAGCGGACGCACGAGCGACGCCGCCACGTGCGCGGGCACCGCCAGCACCACGTCCGACGCGGTCAGCTCCGCCGGCTGGCCCCGGTGCTGGTAGCGCACCTTCCAGCCGTCCGCCGCGCGCTCCAGCCCCTCCACCTTCGCGTCCGTGCTCACGCGGTCGCCCAGCGCCTTCGCCAGCGCGTCCACCAGCACGCCCAGGCCGCCGTCGAACGTGCTCATCTGCCCGGTGAGCCGGGGCCCTGGCTCCGCCGCGCCCTTCGCCTGTCGCGCCGCGCGCTGCGCGCGGATGGCGCCCAGGATGAGGCTGCGGTGCTCCCGCTCGAGCTTCACGAGCTGCGGGAACGTGGCCTCCGCGCTGAGCTGCTCCGGGTCGCCCGCGTAGGTGCCCGTCTGCATCGCGTCCAGCAGCACCGCCGTCGCCTCACGTCCCAGGTGGCGCCGCCCCAACGTGGCCAGGGACTCGTCCGCACCCGTGGGGTTGCGTCCGCTGAACAGCTCCCCCACCACCCGCAGGCGGGACGCAAGGGGGAGGATGTCGGATTTCAGGAACGCCGGGGGCGATGTGGGCAGGGCCCGCAGGGCACCCCGGGTGAATACGTAACGGTTTTTCGCCGCCGCATCCGCCGGACGAATCCGGGATGACACTCCCAGCGCTTCCGCCAGTTCACGCGTCGTGGGTTCCCGGTCCAGGAAGCTGTTGGGCCCCGCCTCCAACAGGTAGCCCCCGCGTGCGTGGGTCTGCACGTTTCCACCCACGCGTGACGTCGACTCCAGCACCACGGCATCAGTACCGCGAGCCCGCAATTGATAGGCCAGCGCCAGTCCGGTGATGCCTCCCCCAATGACCGCGACCGTCATGTCGTCCTACTCCCGAGCTTGTCGTGAGGTGAGCAACCCCGGGCGCCTTAGTGCGAAGGCAAGACCTTTGCCAAGGAGAGCCACCCGGCGCGTTAATAAAGGCATGCGCTATGTCATCACGGGAGCAAGCCGTGGCATCGGTTTCGAATTCGTGCAGCAACTGCTGCGGCGGGGAGAAACGGTGGATGCGGGTGTGCGTGCTCCGGAGCTGGCGCGCCGGCTGGAGCCGCTGCTGCTGGAGGCGGGCAGCCGCCTGAGGATCCACCCATTGGATGTCACCCGCGCGGACAGCGTGCACGCGTTCGCGGAGCGCGTCTGCCGCGAGCCGGTGGACGTGCTCATCAACAACGCGGGCGTGTCCGGCCAGTGGGTGGGGCTGCATGAGCTGGACTACGAGGACCTGGCGCGCACCATCGAGGTGAACGCGCTCGGGCCGCTGCGCATCACCTCCGCGCTCCTGCCCGCGCTGCGGCACGGCGCGGGGCGCAAGGTGGCGCACGTCACGTCGCGCATGGGTTCGCTCTCCAGCAACACGGAGGGCGGCGCGTACGCCTACCGCATGTCCAAGGCCGCGCTGAACATGGGCGTGCGCTCCATGTCCAACGACCTGCGCCGCGAAGGCCTGGCGTGCGTGCTGCTGCATCCGGGTTGGGTGCAGACGGACATGGGCGGGCACGACGCGCCGCTGCCGGCGGAGGAGTCCGTGCGCGGGATGCTGCGGGTCATCGACAGCGTCTCGCTGGAGCACTCCGGCCGGTTCTTCGACTACGAAGGCGCGGAGGTGCCCTGGTAGTGGACCCCGGTGACAGGGTCGTTGTTCCCTGCTGAACACGCCCCGGCCCCCGGGGGCAGGCAAGCAGCCCCCGGGTCCGAGGCCGTCGCTGGCGCCTGCCTGCCGTCGTCCCCATCTCGTCGCGAGGCAGTCCGCGGTGGAGGGGTGGGATGGCGTGGCGGCGATGGTCCGTGGCGTGGGTGGCGGCGTGTCTGGTGGCGTGCGGTCCTGGCGCGTCCACGCCGAAGCAGGGGCAGGAGGCCGTGACGCCGGGCGATGAGCCCTCGACGCCGGTGACGCCTCCGGACGAAACGCCCGGCAAGGAAGAGCCTCCGCCTCCCCAGCCACCCCCGGACGAGGAGCCGCCACCCGACGAGACGGCGGAGGAGCCGCCCCCACCGGAGGAGAATCCGGTGCTGACGGCCTGCGCGCCGGAGCCCGCGGCGGACGCCACCGTGCCCGAAGCCGAGCGGACCGCGCGCCATGACTACGCCTGCACCGGCATCGCGCTGGAGGGCTCGCTGGTCTCCACGGCGGGCACGCCGGTGGCGGACGCCGTGATGAAGGTGGGGGACGCGCAGGCGCGCACGAACGCATCCGGCCACTTCCGCTTCCCCGTGCTGCCCCGTCACAACCGGCTGCTGACGGTGGAGGCGGAGGCTTTTCGTCCGGCGGTGGTGGCGGTGGAGCTGCGCCGGGGCCTCACGGAGAAGCGCGTGACGCTGCCGCCGGTGCGCCTGTCTCCGAAGGAGGGCGTGCGGATGCTCTTCGCGGGCGACGTGTCACTGGGCCGGCGCTTCCTCGACCCGGACGACACCACGCCGCGCAACCAGATGCCAAAGGACGACCCGGCGGCGCTCATCCGCGTGTCGGATCCGCTGCCGGGCACGAAGGCCGTCTTCACCCACGTGCGGCCCTACTTCCAGGCGGCGGACTTCCGCGCCGTGAACCTGGAGACGCCGGTGACGGACCACCCGGCGACGCCGCATGACGAGAAGGCCTACGCGTTCTTCACGCTGCCCGGCTCGCTGCCCGCGCTGCCGTGGCTGGGCGTGGACTACGTGAGCCTGGGCAACAACCACGTCTATGACTACCTGGCGCCTGGGCTCGCGGACACGCTCACGCACGTGGGCTCGACGGGCATGGCCTTCAGTGGCGCGGGCCAGGACGAGGACGCGGCGTTCATGCCCGCGCGCATGTCGCTCCCGGGCGCGAACTACAGCCTCGTCTCCCTGTGCTCCATCACCGGCAGCGCGCATGATCAGCAGTACGTCGCGGGCCCCAACCAGGGCGGCGCGGCGGACGCGCGCAACCTGACGCGGGCGTCCGCGCTGCTGTCCGCGGAGAAGGCGCAGGGGCGCGTGCCGGTGGCGGTGCTGCACACCGGCGTCGAGTACAGCGTCCGACCCTCCACTCCGACGGCGCAGCGGATGCGCGACCTGGTGGACGCGGGCGCGGGGCTCGTCATCGCGCACCACCCGCACATCCCGCAGGGCTTCGCGCGCCACGAAGGCGTGTTGATGGCGCAGTCGCTGGGCAACTTCGCCTTCGACCAGGACCGCATGGAGACGATGGTGGGCCTGATGGCGGAGGTGGAGGCCACGGGCACGCGCGTGGACCGCGCCCGCGCGGTGCCCGTGTACATCGAGGACTACCGCCCCCGGCCCGTCGCGGGCGACCTGGCGGACAGCTTCCTGCGCCACCTGGCGGAGCTGTCCCGCGAGGGCGGCGTGGAGCTGGTGCCGCAGCCCTCCTGGGGCGAGCTGCTCCCGGAAGACAGACACGCGGCGGTGAGCGAGCGCACCGTGGACGTGCCGGTGACGGTGGACGCGAATGGCCGCGCCACGGTGGACCTGCGGCCCCTGCGCCAGCAAGGCGAGTCCGTGGCGGTGGCGAAGCTCACGGGCGCGGACGTGACGGGCGTGAAGCTCAAGGCCGGCCGCGACGTGCTCCTGCACGGCGACTTCGAGGACCACGACGTGGACGACGACGCCAACGAGGCGACGCGCTGGAGCGTGGGCCCGAACGCGGGCTACGTGTGCCAGGACGGGCCGCACCGGGGCGCGGCGGCGCTCTGCCAGCGGCGCGCGGCCAGCGACTCACGGAGCGCGGCGGTGAAGCTGGTGAACCGCTTCCGTCCGCCGGGCTTCGCGGAAGGGCCGCCCAACCGGGACCTCACCGCGGTGGCGTGGCTGAAGGGGCAGGGCGGCGGCGCGTTCTCCGCGAAGGTGCAGTACCTGCCCGTGGAGTCCTACACGCTCTTCGGCGAGCAGACGCTGCTGCGCCACGACGGCGGCACCTACGACTGGACGCTGGTGGCGGAGGACCTGCGCTTCCCCGCCGACCCACCGAAGCCGGACCTGTGGAACGCGCCCTGGGCGTTGGATTTGACGCTCAACACCGCGCCCCCGAAGTCCGGCCAGGGCGTGACGGCGGTGGACGACCTGGCGCTGGTGGCCTGGGAGAAGCAGGCCACGGGCGGCACGCTGACGCTCCAGACGCCGCACGCGCGGGACTTCGTGCGGGTGGAGGCCCCGGCGGGCACGTACACGCTGCGCGTCACCTTCCGCGAGCACCGAGTGCCCTGAGAACTCAGGGGTAGAGCAGCTGCGTCTTCCACTCCGCGCCGTCGCGCAGGTAGACGTTGCGCTCGTGCAGTCGGCTGGGGCGGGCGTGCCAGAACTCGATGCGGTCCGGCACCACGCGGAAGCCGCTCCAGTGCGGCGGGCGCTCCACCGCGCGGCCCTGGAAGCGCGCCTCCACCTCCGCCACGCGCTGGTCCAGCAGCTCGCGCGAGGGCAGCTCCTCGCTCTGGAGGCTGGCCCACGCGCCAATCTGGCTGCCGCGCGCCCGGCTCTGGAAGTACGCGTCGGCTTCCTCGTCACTCACCTGCTCCACCCGGCCCTCGATGCGCACCTGCTGCTCCAGGGGCTGCCAGAAGAAGCACAGCGCCGCGTACGGGTGCGCACGCAACTGCTGCCCCTTGCGGCTGTGGAAGTTGGTGAAGAAGACGAAGCCCCGCGCATCGAAGTCCTTGAGCAGCACCACGCGTGAGCTGGGGCGGCCCTGGTCGTCCACGGACGCCACCACCATGGCGTTGGGGTCCACGGGGATGGCGGCCTTCGCCTGGGCGAAGAGGTCGGCGAAGCGCTGGATGGGGTCGGGAGGAATCGTCGTCACGCGGCGCACCATAGGAAACACGGCCCCGGCGCGCACGTTCGCGGTTGACTCCCTGTCGGGACTCGCACGCAATGGCGGGACTCATGAAGATCCTCTTCATCGCCTCGGAGGTCACCCCCTTCTCGAAGACGGGGGGACTGGGCGACGTGGCCGGGGCCCTGCCCACGGCGCTCGCCGGGCTGGGGCACGACGTGAAGATCGTCACGCCCCGCTACCAGGACGTGCGCAACACCGGACAGTTGCTGCCCACCGGCCAGTCCCTGGTGCTGCGCTTCCCCTTCGGTGAGACGGGCGGCCCCATCCTGTCCGCGCGACTCAGTGAACGCCTGGAGGTCCTCTTCCTGGAGAACGAGGCCTTCTACGGCGGACGCAAGGGCCTCTACGGCGACGCGGCCGGCGAGTTCGCGGACAACCCCCGCCGCTTCGCCTACCTGTGCGTGGGCGCGCTCCAGGCCGCGCAGCGCCTGCGCTTCTTCCCGGACATCATCCATCTGCACGACTGGCAGACGGGCCTCGTCCCGGTGGCGCTGCGCCGGGGCTTCCAAAGCACGCCGCTCGCGAAGGCGAAGTGCGTCTTCACCATCCACAACCTGGCCTACCAGGGGCAGTTCCCCAAGCGGACCATGGAGGACCTGGGGCTGCCGTGGGACCTCTTCACCCCGGAGGGCGTGGAGTTCTACGACCACGTCAACTTCCTCAAGGCGGGGCTCGTCTACTCCGAGGCGCTCACCACCGTGTCGCCCACCTACGCGCGCGAAATCCAGACGCCGGAGCAGGGCTACGGGCTGGATGGCCTGCTGCGCCGCCGCTCGCACGCGCTCACCGGTATCATCAACGGCATCGACGCGCACGAGTGGAACCCGCAGACGGACTCCTACCTGCCCGCGCGCTACGGCCAGGACGACATGACGGGGAAGGCCGTCTGCAAGCGCGCCCTGCTGGAGCACTTCGGCCTGCCCACGCAAGGAAACGCCCCGGTGTTCGGCATCGTCAGCCGGCTGGCGTGGCAGAAGGGCGTGGACCTGCTCCTGGAGACGCTGCCCGCGGCGCTCCAGGCGGACCTGCGGTTCGTGGCGGTGGGCAACGGCGACCCGGCCCTGGAGGAAGGGTTGAGGGCGCTCCAGGCCCGCTTCCCCAGGCAGGTGGGCGTGCACATCGGGTTCGACCCGGCGTTGTCACACCTGGTGGAGGCCGGGTCGGACTTCTTCCTCATGCCCAGCCGCTACGAGCCGTGCGGGCTGAACCAGATGTATTCCCTGCGCTACGGCACGGTGCCCATCGTCCGGGCCACGGGCGGGCTGGTGGACACGGTGGAGGGCGGGCTGGACGGCAATGGCATCCTCTTCGAGGCCTTCCACCGCTCGGCGCTCCTGGCCGCCATCCGCCGGGCGCTCTCCCTGTACGCGGACCCCGCACGGCTGGGGCACTTCCAGGTGCGGGGCATGGGGAAGGACTTCTCCTGGACCGCGTCCGCCCGGAAGTACGAGGCCCTCTTCCACTCCCTGGTGGAGGAATAGTGGGGCCTCTCCCGGATCCGCGTTAAACTTGCCGCCGTGGCGGAAGCTCCGGACCTGGGTGGCTATGAAGTGGTCGGCCGGCTGGCGGTCGGCGGCATGGCCGAGGTGTATCAGGCGCGTCCCCGTGAGACGACCCAGCGCTCCCCGGGCGAGCCCGAGGAAGTGGTCATCAAGCGGCTGCACCCGTCCTTCCGCAACGACCCCGCGTATGTGAAGGCCTTCGTCGACGAGGCGAAGCTGACGGTGCGCCTGCGCAACGCGCACATCGTGCGGACGTTCCGGCTGTTCCGCGCCGGGCCGGACTACCTCATGGTGCAGGAGCTCGTGAGTGGCCGGACGCTGGGCTACATGCAGGAGCTGCTGATCAAAGCCGGCGCCGCGATGCCGCCGGAGTCCGCCTGCTACATCGCGTGGTGCATCCTCAAGGCGCTGGACTACATCCACCGCGCCAAGGTGGGGGAGAACGGCGCCACCATCGTCCACCGCGACGTGAACCCCGCCAACGTGCTCCTGGGCGTCCAGGGCGACGTGAAGCTCACCGACTTCGGCGTGGCGGAGGTCGAGGGGATGATCCGCGGCGACTCCGGCGCGCTGCGCGGCACGCTGCCGTACATGAGCCCGGAGCAGGTGCTGGGGCAGGCGGTGGACGCCCGCACGGACCTGTACGCGGTGGGCGTCATCCTCTGGGAGCTGTGGGCCGGCCGCCGCCTCTTCACCGGCGACAACGAGGCGCAGCTGATGCACCAGGTGCGCGACGCCCGCGTGCCGCTGCTCTCCACGCTGTCGCCGGACCTGCCGGACTACGCGGCGCGGGTGGCGCGCAAGGCGCTGTTCGCGGACCGGGCCCGCCGCTTCCAGACCGCGGCGGAGTTCATCAAGGCGCTGGAGGTCCTGGCGCGCCGCGCGGGCTGGCCCCTGACGGTGGAGGCGCTGCAGCCTCTGCTGGGCGGCTGATGCGCTCGCGCCGGGCGGTGCTCGGGCTGGGCCTGTCCGGCATCCTGTGCATGTCCGGCTGCCTGGGCGTGGTGCCCTTCCGCCCGCGCGCCTACGACGAGGCGGTGCGGGTGGAGGCCGTGGACGTGGCCTTCACGCGCGACGGCTCGGGGGCGCTCACGCTGAAGCTCCAGGTGGGAAACCCGTCCTCGGACGCGGCCACGCTCACGCGCGTGGACTTCGACCTGCGCGTGGACGGGCGGCGCGTGGCCACGGGCGAGCAGGTGATGGGCGTGCCCCTGGACGGCGAGGGCCAGGTCCCCCTGGAGGTCGCCTTCCCGCTGGCCGTGGCGCGCGGCGGTGGCCGGCCAGAGGCGGCCTCTCACGTGGTGCGGGTGGAGGGCGGCGTGGTGCTGCGCTTCGGGGGCTCCGAGCGGCGCGCGCCCTTCCGGGACGTGCGCTCGCTGGACCTCGCGTGGGTGCCGGGCGGGGAGTCCAGCCCGGCGCAGTGACGCGCCTTCAGCCCTTGGCGTCTGGCGCCGCGCCGGAGTCCGGGGGCTGCCGCGGCGGGCCCCCCTGGCCGTCGTCCCGGGACGCCAGGACGCCGTCGCGGGGCTGTCCGTCAGGGAGGCCGGGCGCGACGCTCTTGAGGCGGGACATCCGCACGCGGTCGATGCGGGCGCCCTCCTTGGTGGCCACGACGAACTGCCAGCCGTTGTAGGTGAAGCGCTCGCCCACGTCCGGCAGGTGCCCCGCGAGCGAGGACAGGTAGCCGCCCAGCGTGTCGAAGTCGCCCTCCGGCAGCGGGAAGCCGAAGAGCTTGGTGAACTGATCCACCTCCATGGCGGCGTCCACCAGCGAGGTGCCGTCGGCCATCTTCTCGACGAGCTTCTCCTCCACCTCGAACTCGTCGCCGATGTCGCCCACGATTTCGCGGAGGATGTCCTCCAGGGTGACGACGCCCATGAAGCCGCCGTACTCGTCGACGACCATGGCCATGTGGATCTTCCGCTTCTGCATGTCGCGCAAGAGGTCGCCCACGGGCTTCATCCACGGCACGAAGTGGGCGGGGCGGATGACGTCCTGCAGGACGATGAGCTCCGGGTGCTGGAGCAGCGGGATGAGGTCGCGCGCGTGCAGCACGCCGACGATGTGGTCCACGTCGTCCTTGTAGACCGGGATGCGCGAGTGGTTCTCCTCCGCCAGGATGCGCAGCACCTCGTCCGGCGGCGTGGTGATGTCCACGGAGACGACGTCCGTGCGGTTGACCATCACGTCGCGGCAGCGCTTGTCGGACAGCTCGAAGATGGAGCGGATGAGCTGCGGGGCGCTCTTGTCCACCTCGTTGCGCGCGGCCTGGGCGGCGAGCAGCTTCTCCAGCTCCTCCAGGGGCGGGGGCGGCGGCTCGAAGCGCAGGGTGCGGCCCATGGTGCGGGCGCCCAGGTTGAGCAGGCCCAGCATGATGCGCATGGGCGGGTAGAGCACCGTCACCAGCAGGGACACCAGGCCCGACAGGCGCAGGGCCCAGCGCTCCGGGTTGCCGTTGGCCAGGCCGCGCAGCGTCACCTCCATGAGGCTCGCGAGCACGCCCACGAAGAGGGCGCCCGCACACACCGTGGCGATGGGCACCCAGGTGGCTTCCGCGTAGCGGCTGAAGTCCAGGAGGCGCGGCGGGACGAAGGCGCCAATGGCGGCGGCGAGGAAGCCGGACAGCACCATCCCCAGGCGCAGGGCGGTGGCGGCGGGTTCGCGGTCCGTCTTGTGACGGAGCACCCGGCGCGCGGCGACACTCTTGCTCTCCTCCGCGAGCTCCTGGGCGCGCAGGTCGGACGTCCCATAGAGCGCGGACTCCGCGGCGGCGACCAGGGACCTCATGAAGCAGAGGGCCAGGCAGGCGACCCAGAGGGTCCAGGTAGGCATAGGGGGAGGTTCTTATCCCGTGCTAGAGGGGCATACCACCCTGGCGGGAGGCACCATGCGGGGACGTCGGATGTACGTCATTGGCGGACTGCTGGGCGCGCTGGCGGCGCCCTCGGCGGCCCGGGCCTGGCCGGTGGACCAGGCCCTGACGCTGGAGCCCGGCAAGGAGACCTTCCAGAAGCTCACCGCCGTGGACTGGGCGGAGTCCGACGCGCCCGACGTCGTGACGGCGGAGGCGCTGTCCCAGAGCGGCGAGCTGCTCCTGACGCCGCACGCCGCCGGCATCGCCCGCGTGCTCCTGTACGCGGAGGGCCGCTTCGCGGTGTGGCGGGTGATGGTGGGGCCCATCGAACTGCAGAACACCGAGGCCCAGCTCGCGGCGGCCAGGAAGGCCTGCCCGGGCCTCAAGGCCACGGAAGGCGCGGAGCGCGGCCTCACGGCGACGGTGAATGACAACGCGTGCCGGCTGGCGCTGCGCACGTTCCTCAAGACGCACGCGTACCTGGCGAAGGAGCTGGAGCTGACGTTCGCGGTGGAGCAGCTCCAGGCGCAGCTGGAGGACTTCGAGGCGGGCATGCCGCCGGGGCTGACGGTGCGCTACAGCGGCGCGGGGCTGGTGCTGTCCGGGAAGACGGACCGCGAGGGCCACCGCAAGGCGCTGTGGGCGCTGTTCGACCGCGCCGTGGGCCGCGTGCCGCTGGAGGACCGCACGGAGGTGGAGGCGCCGCCGAAGGAGCAGGACGCCGCGAAGCAGGAGGCGCTCGACGCGACGGTGTCGGACGTGCCGCGGGATGCCGGGGTGCCGCCGGCGCCGCCTCCGCCGGTGAAGCGCAAGGCGGCTCCGAAAAAGCCGCGCTGAATGCCCCCTGGGGAGCGCGCCGGAGGGCAGCCGCTTGCGGTATGACCGTGGGTGGAGGTCCGACGGAATGACGAACGGAGTGAAGCGCGCGGGGTTCGCGCTGGTGCTGGCGCTGACGGTGGGGCCTGGGGCCGCGTGGGCGCAGGTGGATGAGGACGACGGCTCGGCGGTGGTGGTGGACCTGCCGGAGATGGACCGGGGCTGCCCGGTGAAGCCGGAGTTCCTGCCGATGACGCCCATGGGGCAGGTGGGCATCGACCGGCTGGGCTGGCTGGTGCACCAGGCCATCATCCCGTCCTCGAAGGACAAGTTCTTCCAGGCGGGGGCGCGCAGCCGCTCCGGGGTGAAGCCGGTGCCCATGGAGCAGGCGAAGAAGCTGGGCGCGCTGGACACCAACAAGGCGCCCATCTGGGTCTTCGGCAAGGAGAAGGCGAAGGCCTGCAAGGGCACGCCCATCGCGTACTGGGCGGTGCGGATGGGGACGGACGAGGACCGCCAGACGTACCTGATGGCGGAGCTGGCGACGGAGTGCGAGGTGCTGCCTCCCGGCCGGCTCGCGGGCACGCCCATCGCGCTGCGGCAGAAGGACGAGCCCACGGGGTGCGTGCTGCGGCGGCCCAACCGGAGCCTGATTGGCAAGGAGTCGGACGGCATTCCGCCGGACTACGCGGAGCACATCCCGCCGCAGGACTGCGCGGCGCCGGAGTGCGCGCGGCTGTGGGAGTACTTCGGCGTGACGGGCGACGAGGGCGAGGGCGCGTTCGACCTGACGGTGTCCTATCTGCACAAGAACGGCAGCAACCCGTGCAACTGGGCGACGGACGACCTGTCCATGTTGTTCGTGCGGGGGCGGGAGAGCACGGCGCTGACGCCGCTCAAACCGGGAGGACAGCTCTTCGGAGGCCTCTGGGACTTCAGCGGCCCGCGCTTCATCCTGAGCCGGGAGATGGGCGTGCTCTACGCGTACGACTACCAGAAGCTGAAGGCCGCGCCGAAGGCCGTGCGGTACGGGAGCCCGACGGAAGAGGACCTCATCCACGCGAAGCGCACGCTGTCGCCGTGCAAGAAGTAGCCGCGCTCAGGCCGTGAGGCCAATGCCCCTGGACGCTGCAGTCAGCATCCAGGGGCAATCGACTGGCCAGCTTCGCTTGTGAGATTGCAAAGTTCGCCGGAACCCATGTTCCCAGGTCGAACCGGAAAGTCTCACCGCTGGTGAGACAATTGCTGTGGACGCACCACCTCATCATCCTCAGCCAGGCCAAGCCCGTCGAGCCCCGCGAGTTCTACATCCTCACCGCCCTCAAGGAGCGCTGGTCCAAGCGGGAACTCGAACGGCAGATCCGTTCGGGCGCCGTCCTCCGCGAGGCCCGCGCCACGAAGAAAGTCTCGCCAGCGGTGAGACAAACTCACATTCAATGCCTCGTCGCCTTCGAGTTGAAGGTCGACAAGTTCAAGCCGGCCGATCTCGGTCAGCTCTCGTTCTACGTCGAGGCGCTTGACCGCGACGTGGAGAAGCTCCACGAGCGGCCCTCGATAGGCTTGCTCCTCTGCGCGACGAAGGATGACGAGTACGCGCTCGCGCGGACGACGGCGCCCACTCTCGTCGCCGAATACCAGACGTTCCTGCCCTCAAAGGAGCTGTTGCGGGCGAAGCTCCACAAGTTGTACGCGCAGCTCGCACAGGAGAGCTACCACAGTGAGACGAGCCGAGCGGTAAGCGTACGGAGGCCTCCGAGCCCTTCTCGCAAGGATCTCATCCACGCGAGGCACACGCTGCCTCCGTGTAAGAAGTAGCCACGCTCAAGCCGTGAAGCCAAGGTCCCTGGACGCTGCTGTCAGCATCCGGGGGCTCTTCGCGTGAAGCGCTCCAGGAAGGAGAGGTCCGCCATGCGCCTCTATCGCCCCGTCGGGCTTGCCGAGCTGCTGTTGATCTACCGGTCGGGCATGCGGCGCTTCCCACCGCGTCTGCCGGAGCAGCCCATCTTCTACCCGGTGCTCAACGAACCGTATGCCCGGCAGATCAGCCAGCACTGGAACGCCGCCAGTCCCGAAGGCGCCGGCTACGTGATGGCATTCGACGTGGAGGACGCCCACTCCGCGTCATTCGAGGTCCATCAGGTCGGCGCCCGGATGCACCAGGAACTCTGGGTTCCGGCCGAGGCCCTGGATGCATTCAACAATCACATCCAGGGACGGATCCGCATGACCGCCGCGGACTTCGGTCCCCACTTCACGGGCAAGGTTCCAGAGTCCTTCTCCCTGCGCAGGCAGAATGCGCGGACCCAGCTGCAGACCCTGATGGGAATCCACGGGTACAACGGGATGGACTTCCACGGAGAGGTGACCGCGAACCATGAGGCCGTGTTCGCGCACTTTCCCTACTGGGAGCAGATCGCCACCGGGAACGGGCCCCAGGTGGTGGAATCGATCCGCAGCGTCTGGAGCAGGGTATTCCCTGACATCCCGTTGGGGTGTCAGCCTGCATGACCGCGCCCCTCAGCATCAGGGCAGACGGCAGGGAGATTTGATTTCCTGAGCGAAATGCTCAATAAGTTTTGCCGTTGCCGTTAGAACCATGTCCGCCTGAAGTCAGTGCTCCCCCAGGTGGATTCACGAACGCACTTGAAGTGCGTCGAGCAGCCCTTCTGAGGGCTGTGCCAGCCCGTGGGCTGTAGAGGGGAGCGTATTCATGCAGTGGCCTGGGTTGTTCCGCGCGTGCGCAAGAACCGCACGCGCGTGGTCCGTGTTGTTCCTCATGGCCGTCCTGGCTGGAGCGACGTCCGCTTCCGCTACCCCATGCAGCGCAAGCGACACGTCACCCCATACATGCTCACAAGGGGCCTGCCAGGGCGTCGCGTATTGCGAAGGGACACGGCTGGGCGAGTGTTTTCCCACGGGCGTAGCGAACACGACCTGCAACGTCTGTGGACGCACGGGCTACAAGACCTGCACGGACTTCACGGTGGACGCCCAGTCCTGCTCGGCCTATCAGAACGAGCTCTGCAACGGCTGTGATGACGACGGCGACGGGCTGGTGGACGAGGGGCTCACCGGAGCGCCCTGTACGATGCCCAATGGTTGCTCGGGCGTCAGGGCCTGTACCGCCGCGGGTCCCACCTGTGTCCTGGCGCCTGACAGCCGAAAGGCTTGTGGAACCTGTGGCGCCGGAGGAAGCCAGGCCTGCCGGATGGACGGGTCGTTTGGTCCCTGTCAGCCCTCGACGGCGTCGCGGGAATTGCCCTGCAACGACTGCGATGACGACCGCGATGGCGTCGGGGATGGGAATGCCAGCACCCCGGAGTCCTGCAACGGCCTGGATGACGACTGCGACGGCCGCATCGACGAGGGCTCCCAGGGCTGGGAAGGAGAGGTGTGCGGGCTGAGCTCGAACGCCTGTTGCGCCGCGACCTGTGCGTCGCTGGGGAAGAACTGCGGAAGCGTCTCGGACGGGTGCGGGGGAACGCTGAATTGCGGCTCCTGTCAGGGCGGACAGGTCTGTGGAGGAGGAGGCGTGGCCAACGTCTGCGCAACCTGTTCCTACGTTTCGAAGGAAACCGCTTGCGCGGGGAAGAACTGCGGAACGGTCGCGGATGGCTGCGGCGGCTTCCACACCTGCGGTTCCAGTGCCTGCACCAGCCCCCAGACCTGTGGCGGCGGTGGCATGGCCAACGTGTGTGGCTGCACGCCCACTCCCCTGGTCACTGCGTGTGCGGGAAAGAACTGCGGAACGGTGCCCAATGGCTGCGGTGGTACGTACGCCTGTGGCACCTGCACCTCGCCGCAGACCTGCGGCGGCGGCGGAACCACCAATGTGTGTGGCTGCACGCCCATCTCCCAGGCCACGGCCTGCGCGGGGAAGAACTGCGGCACTGTAAGCAACGGATGTGGAGGCATCTACACCTGCGGCAGCGGCTGCACGGGGAGCCAGAGTTGCGGAGGAGGCGGCACGCCCAACGTGTGTGGCTGCACGCCATACCCGGTCTACGAGGCCTGCGGTGATCGCGAGTGCGGCAGCGTCCCCACGGGCTGTGGCGGAGTGCTGAGCTGCGGGACCTGTGGCTCGGGTTCGACCTGCAAGTTCGGCATCTGCCAGACGAACGGTGGCGGCTTCAGCTCGATGGAGGGGGACAAGTGATGGACACCCAGTTCAGGAATGCAGCGCCAAGCCGCTTGAAGCAGTTCCTCTCCACGTCGGTCCTATCCCTCTACGTCGTGCAGTTGCTGGGAAGCTGCGGCCCCGTGTCGGCGCAGGACGACGCGCGCGCCCTGTCGAAGGCGTCAGCCCAACTGAATGGGGCGACGAGCCTGACGCTGCCCGCGTCGACGGTCCTGCCCACGGAGACCGTGAATGGCCTCGCCACGGGACTGACCGTGGGCCGTCTGGATGTGTCCCTGGATGGTGCCGCGACCTATGCCCTGCCCCTGTGGGTTCCTCCAGGGCGGGCGGGGGTCCAGCCGTCGCTGACGCTGTCCTACAACAGCCGTGGCGGCAATGGCCTGCTGGGCATGGGCTGGTCGGTGAGCGGCTTCTCCCGCATCGCCCGCTGCAATCCCTCGCTGGACGGGGCGGGGAAGCGGCTGCCCATCCAGTTCAACCCGGCGGATGACCTCTGCTTGGACGGGGCCCGGCTGGTGCTCATCACCGGAACCGCGGGCGCCATCGGCGCGACGTACCGCACGGAGATCGACACCTTCTCGCAGGTGAAAATCACCGACGCGGATGCGAACGGCCCGAAGCAGTTCGAGGTCCGCACCCGCGACGGGCAGGTCCTCACCTACGGCGGTTACGGCGGGGCCGCGGAGGGCTCTGTGTTGGAGGGCCCGCGGGTGCTGGTCTCGGCCGTTCCCCCGTCGTGGGTCTCCGCGACGTACACCGGGGCACCTCGCGTCCGGTATTCGTGGTCCGTCTCGAAGGTCGAGGACCGCAGCGGCAACTTCATGCGCGTGCTCTACACCCGCACGGAGACCGACGGAGCCGTCGAGCAGATCCCCTCCGCCATCGAATACACGGGCTCGGTGAACACCGTGCCCCAGCTCCAGCCGCTCCGTCGCGTCTCCTTTCAGTACGGGCCGCGGCCGGACACGGATGTCCAATACGTCTCGGGCCTGAAGCTGAGGTCCACCCAGCGGCTGCTCAAGATCTCCATGTCGGCCCCGGTGGATTCCCAGGGCACGGTCATCGAAAAGCTTCGCGAGTATGTCTTCACCTACGGCAACGACAGCGTCTCGAAACGCAGCCTGCTGACCTACGTCGAGGAGTGCGACGGCAAGGACGTCTGCCGCAGCCCGCTCACGTTCGAGTGGGAGAAGGGCCTCGATCCGAACCCCGACCGGACCTTCGAGAAGATCGACACGGGCATCACGGACGTGGCGGCCAACGGCGTCGTCTACCCGAATGATCCCCTCCAGAGCGCGGACTACCTGGGCCTCGACTACTGGACGCTCCAGACGCTGGACATCAACGGCGACGGTCGGGACGACATCCTCTACCGGTACACGGGCGTGACGAGCAACGGCGTGCGCCTGCCTCCGGTCTGGAGGTACCGGCTCTCCACCGGGATGGGCTTCGGCCCTCCGCAGACCGCCAACAACCTCCCCAGGGCGGTGGTGGGGGACTCGCTGGATGAGCTGATCACCGTCGACTTGGACATGGATGGAAAGACCGACGTCATCGGTCTGAACCGGACGAACTCCGGCCATCCCACGTCGCCGTGTGACGGGCACTACCAGCTCTACCGCTCCACGGGCGCTGGCTTCGAAGCGCAGTGGAACAGCGGCGAGGAGCTCTACGACCTCTGCTACGACTCGGTGCAGGACGTGCCGGCCCCCATCATGCACGTCGCGGATCTGGACGGTGATGGTCGCCCGGACCTGCTGCGCTCGCGCCAGCCGATCACCTCCGCGAGCATCGCGAACTGGAGCTACCGCCTCAACACCACGACCCATGCCGGGTTGAGCTTCTCGGCGCCCACCCGCATCGGAGGGGACTTCTCCCGGACCTCGGCGCTCGCAGGCTACGCGACGGACGTGGACGGAGATGGCGCCGTCGATGTGTTGTTGCGGCAGCCTGCCTCCACCACGACGGTGGACGGCTTCGAGCAGTTCTATTCTGCGGTCGAAGTCTCTCCGACGCCGTGTGCCGGCGGGGCCGCAGGGACGTCGTGTCCGGCGCAGACGACCGCCACCCTGTCGGCCCTTCCCTGGGACTACATCCAGCGGCCCCAGGGCCCCTATCACCACCTGCAGCGGTGGTTCCTGGACGTCAACGGCGATGGCCTCCAGGACGTCGTGAGCATGGCGAAGGAGGCGAAGGTCGGCGGCGTGCGCACGCCGCGCGACCTCCTGCTCTCATTGAACACGGGCGTGGGCTACCTGCCGCCCGAGCACCTCGACATTCCGTTGGGCGCGATGCCCAGCCCCATCCAGGTCAATGAGGGGCGCTACATCGACAATGGCGTTCGCATCATCGATTACAACATGGACGGCAAGCAGGACCTCCTGCTGATGGACTCGTTCACGGACGGGGTCTACCCGAACGCCGTGGGCCGTTCGAAGGTGACGGTCCTCGAGTCGACGGGCAGTGGCTTCGTGCCGCGGACCCTGAATGCCATCCCTACGGGAATCACCACGGGCAGCGGTGGTGCCGCCCATCCCCAGTCGCAGCCGGGAACGGGGTACGGCTATCGCCTGTCACGCCTGATGGACATCGACGGTGATGGCCTGACGGACCTGGTGCAGGTCGAGCCCACCGGGAACCTCAACGAGTTCTCGCTTCAGATCTACCGCCGCCAGGCCGGCCGGCCTGACCTGATGAAGGCGGTGCTGGACTCCAATGGCAACCGGACGACGGTGATCTACATGGCGTTGACGGACTTCCGCGTCAGCACCGCGCTCTATACGCCGGGGACGTGCACCTACCCCCAGTACTGTGCCGCGTCCGCGCTCCCGGTGGTCGGAATGCTGTATGCCCCGAATGGCCGGGGAGGAACCCGCTCCGCTCAGTTCAGCTACAAGGACAGCCGCTATGCGCTTCGAGGCCAGGGGTGGCTGGGGTTCGCCTCCAGGACCACCTTTGACTCGGACACCCTGCAGACGTCCACGGTGCACATGGACAACGCCAAGCAGGCCGGCTCGCTCTATCCCTGGGCGCGCCTGCCATACCTGGAGACGTCCTCGATTCCCGCGTCCACCAGTGTGACCCTCTCGAGGCAGACCACCCGGAAATGGGAACTGCGGAACGCGCCCGAGAACCGGACGAAGTTCCTGTGTCCGACCCTCGGTTTCTCGGGCGAATACGACAACCAGCAGGGACAGTTCCGGGATGTCGTCACGAACCGGGATTGTGATGCCTACGGCAACATTGTGAGCGAAGAGACCTTCATCGCGAACGACGCCCAGGACATGAACCCCCACCGCCACAAGGTGGAGGTGAGCTACTCGAACTACACGCCCAACTGGACGCTGGGCATGCCGATGTCCAGGACGGAGACGGACAGCATCGCGGCGGATGCGCGGCACCCTTCGGGAGGGGTTGCTTCGCGCACCGTGCGCTACAGCTATTGCACTCAGTACGACTACCAGGAGGAGGCGGCGGAGCAGTGCCCGTGGTCCAACCTGCTGTACAAGGTCGTGATCGAGCCGGATGCGACGGGGCCAGCGGGCGCCGACGTCTGGCTGGCGACGACAGTGAGCCGGGATACGACAGGGCAGGTGACCTCCCAGACGCAGCGGGCGCGTCAGGGCATCGTCAAATCGTTCTCGGTTCGCGAGTACGACCCGGTGGAGCGCATCTTTCCGGTCGTGGACCAGACCTTCCTGGGCGAAGACGTCTCGACCGCGTCACATCGCACGGATCGGCTGTATCACCCAGGGCTGGGGTTGCTGGCCATCCAGGAGGACGCCAACGGCGTGCGCGAAGAATGGCGCTACGACGGATTGGGCCGTCTGCGAAGGCAGAGCGCTCCGTACCGGGTGGGAAGCCAGACGGTCGCATCCGCGGCGAACACGACCGTGAGCTACGGAAAGGAGCAGTCGCGGACGACCATCACAGTGAAGCAGGACGGCGGCGGGGAACACATCAGTCTCCTGGATGGCTTCGATCGCTTGGTCGAGGAGCGCGAGCGAGCTTCGGACGGGAGCTGGAGCCATGCGACCCGGGAGTACGACGCGTTGGGGCGCCTGTGGAAACAGTCCTTCCCCTATTCCGACCGGGAGACGCCCGCCTTCACTGTCATCAACTATGACAAGGCGGGGCGGCTGTCCCAGGTGGAGGCCGGCGGAACCATCAAGGAGGTGCGCACCTACGAAGGGCGCAACGTCCGGCAGCGGAGTGGCTGGTCGGAGCGGCGGCTCCTGGTGAATGCCCGGGGCCAGGTGGTGGAGAGCCAGGACTTTAAGACGGTGGGCAACCCCCAGAGTGCCGTCAGCACGCGGCTGAGCTACGGCCCCTTTGGGGTGGTGGATTTCGTGGAGGATGCCAAGGGCAACCTCACCACGATGAACTACGACGTCCTCGGGCGCCGCACGCAGCTCGTGACGCCGGAGGCAGGTGCGTCCGAGACCCGCTACGACGCCCTGGGCGATGTCCGTGAGCAGGCGGATTCCCTGGGGAACGTCACCACCTTCGCTCGTGACTTCCTGGGGCGGCCCGTGTCGGTGCAGACGCCGGAGGGGGTCACGCGCTTCGAATGGGACACCGCTCCCAACGGCATGGGGGCCCTGGCCTGGGCCAGGTCAGGTCCTTCCGCTACATCGAGCCCGACGGACGTGGTGCTGACGTACGGCTACGACGCCCTGGGCCGCTCCCTGTGGGAGACCACGAGCGTGGATGGGGGCGCCAGCTCGTACCGGGTCGACCGGGGCTACGACGCCTACGGCCGCATGGCTGCGCTCATCTACCCGCAGGTCGACTCCCAACTGCGTCTGGGGATGACGCTGGAGTACAACAGCTACAACGGGCGGTTCAGCGGAATCCGCAACACGGTGACGGGTCAGCTCTACTGGAGCGCCCTGGAGAGCAACGCCGCCGGGCAATTGACCCGGGAGCTTTACGGCAACGGAGTTTCATCCCTGAGCCGTTACGACAGACAGGGGCAGCTCCGCTTCATTGAGTCACAGGGCGGCCAGGGAACGCTCCAGCGGATCGCCTATGTGTGGAATACGGCGGGGAATCTCCAACTCCGGAATGACCTGCTGGTCAACGTGCACGAAAGCTTCTCCTACGACGCGCTGAACCGGTTGACGGCGTGGAACGTCAAGACGGCCTGCAACACCTCGACGACGAGCTTCAGCTACGACGACATCGGCAATCTGTTGCTGCGCACCGTGAGCCAGCAAGGGGCGGACGCGTTCACCGAGCAGCAGGACTACCGGTATGGCGAAGCAGGGGCGGGGCCCAATGCGCTGACCGGGCTGGGTGGAGAGGTGTTCGGGTATGACTCCGCCGGCAATCAGCTCTCCTGGGCGGCGCCCAACGGGGACTACCGCCAGGTGACGTACACGTCGTTCAGCCTGCCCAAGGTCCTGGAGTCGGCGCAGGCTGGACGGCTGGACTTCAAGTACGACGCTTTCCAGAAGCGGGTCTTGAAGCTGCGCAACAACGGCGACTCTACGCTCTACGTGTCAGGGCTCTACGAGAAGCGGCAGATGGCGGGAGTCGTCTCGCACGTCTTCCAGATTCCCGGTGCGAGCGGGCCGGTGGCCCAGGTTCAGTGGACGGCGGGAAGCGGTGGTTACAACGTCGAGACCCTCTATCTCCACGGTGACCACCTGGGCTCCATCGAGACCGTCTCGAACCAGGCGGGAGCCGTGGTCCAGCGGCGGAAGTACCAGCCCTTTGGTGCGCAGGCGAACCCTGCCAATCCGACGCAGCGGGTGCTGGCGACGACGAACTCCATCCGCACGGGCTTCACGGGACATGAAGATGACGCGGAATCCTCGCTGGTGAACATGGGAGGCCGGCTCTACGACCCGCGCGCCGGCCGCTTCCTGTCAGTGGATCCGTTCGTGACTGCCCCGTTCTCCAGCCAGGGGTACAACCGGTACAGTTACGTCTTCAACAACCCCTTGTCCATGACGGACCCGTCTGGCTTCACCGCCGAAGGCATCAACGGATGCTACGGGTGCGGTGGGCAAAGCGGAGCGGGACTGGATCTGACCCGCCCAGTGGTGGCTATCGCCAGTTGGGTGGCGGATGTTGCTGTTCGCGCAATCAATACAATTGTTGAGACATTCACCGGTGTTTCAGATGTGAATGGCGCCGTACAGAAGACGGAGGACGTGAGTGACGGCGCGGGCCACGCGATCTCCAGCATGGCGAATGCTGCCTTGGAGCATGAGGCGAACCGGTCGCTTTCAAGCCGGATGATGTGGGGGGCCTACCCATTGCTCCAGATGAGCAGTGAGACGTTTCTGTCGGTCTCCGATGGTGCCAGGGCAGGATACTCGAATTGGGGGTTGGCTGGAGCGGGAGCGGGGGCGATTGATACCCAGGTCCCTGTCTTCAGTATGTGGACTGCCTTCTCCGATGCACAAAGTGCTTTCGCTGGCGGTAACTACCGAGGCGTTGGTTTCAATGGCGCTGTTGGCGTTGTTGCGATGGTTGCTGTTGTGGCAAGCCTGGGAGATGGGAAGGCAATTCTTGGAGAACTTAAGTTCGCCGCCAAGGGTCTGTCCGGCGTTCCTAGTCGTGTTCTATCGAGAATCAACCTGCGAATGGGGAGCGTGGCGGAGGGCGTTGGCTGGAGCCATGTTGTCGATCGCCACTTCAATCCTGCCAAGAACGCCTCGCAGTTCACGATCTCACAGGAAGAACTTCGAGAACTCCTTCAAAGCGAAGATGTGGTGAGTGCTCCAGTCCTGCGCGAGCTCCAAAGCGCCGATGGCGTTCGCTATGTGCGCGAACTGACCTTCGACCGCCCGATAGGGGTGGACAAGTTCAAGGGATTGCAGCCAACCTCGACGATGACGGTCCTCACGGACAAGTTCGGTAACTTGGTGACAGTGACACCCGGAGTGATCAAGTGAAGCTCATAGGGAGCAAGACAGAAGAAGACTTCCGCACAGAGCTGTCGGGATCTCGCGAATCATTGTTTCGGGATCCAGGCAAACACCGTCTGCTCTCCGCGCTCCGGGCACACTTCCCGCACATGTCGACTGCGTACGTGTTGAGCTGGACGCCCGAGCAGGGCGAGGAGCTATTCCGGATTCTTGTAAACGACAACACAATCGCGGCTGTCGAGCTGGATCGAATGGACCTTCAGATTCAGCCGAAGGTGGTGGCTATTCCACTGAATCAATACGAGATGGGTCTTGGTAGGGTTGGGCGCATACAACTGGCAGTGGCACTCGACCTCGCAAGACAGGATCTGGAATCGTAACGGGTCGCTGCACTGGCGACCGGGATGGCGCCACAACCGGCCCCTTCTGCCACACCCTGTTGCTTCGCAGGGAGCTACGCGGCTGAAGCAGGAGGGGCGAGATCCCTCCACGCCCGGTGCTGGGTCTGGGACTGAACCTTGAGAGCGACCGCGATCTCCCGCCAGCGCCGGCTGGCGGCCTGCGGCTCCGTGATGGCCTGGCGCTTGGGCCCTTGATGAGTGCCAGAATCCATTCCTGCCGCCCAAGCCCTTGCTCTCAAGGGTTGGGCGGCAGGATTCCTGGTGCTTCATGAGCTGCCTTGCTGCCGTGTTCAGCAAAGACAGGGTGATGAATTGGTCCGTCTACGCCGATTTGTCGCGCCCACTGACCGAGGTGGAACGAAGAGCTGTCGCTGATGTACTCGACGAAGTCGTGCCCGATAGCGGTTGCGTCGGCCCGCAGAAGGGCGACGTCGACGAAGTGTATTTCCGCGTGGACGCAGCCTCTTCCGCGGAAGCGAGCGCGACCGCCGCGAGGCTGCTGGATGTCATCCTCGAGAAGGCGGGTGTCCAGGTTCGATACGAGCTCCAGTTGCAGCCCGGCCCGTGACGCCTACTCCGTCCACCGCCCCCGCCGCGTGGGCTCCTTCAACGCCTGCTCCAGCGCCGCCAGGAAGCGCTTGCGCGGCCAGGACTCCGCGCCGAAGCGCTCCAGGTGCTCGGTCTCCACCTGGCAGTCGATGAGCTGGAAGCCCCAGCCCTTGAAGCGCTCCACCGCCGTGGCGAACGCCACCTTCGACGCGTCCGGCGCCAGCGCGAACATGCTCTCCCCGAAGTACGCCGCGCCCAGCGACACGCCGTACAGCCCGCCCACCAGCACCTCGCCGTCCCACGCCTCCACCGAGTGCGCCAGCCCCAGCTCGTGCAACCGGATGTACGCCTGCTTCATCGCGTCCGTGATCCACGTGCCGTCCTGCCCCGGACGGTGCACTCGCGAGCACGCGTCGATGACCTTCGCGAACACCGTGTCGTAGCGCACTGTGTACGTGCCCCGGTTCATCACCTTGCGCAGCGAACGGCCCACGTGAATCTTGTCCGGCTCCAGCACGAAGCGCGGGTCGGGCGAGTGCCACAGGATGGGCTGCCCCTCGCTGTACCAGGGGAAGATGCCCTGCGAGTACGCGGCCACCAGCCGCTCCGGGCGCAGGTCGCCGCCCACCGCCAGCAGGCCGCTCTTGTCCGCCTTGGAGGGCGGGGGGAACAGCTCCGGCTCGTCGTCACTCAGCAGGTAGATGGGCACGCGTGCGCCCCAGTCTAGCGGGACACGTTGAGCTTCACGTCACCCTTCAGGAAGTAGGGGACCTGCAACAGGGGGCCCTTCAGCTCGCCCTTCACGCTGTAGGGCAGGACGCCCTTCCCGATGAGCGCCTTGACGCCCGGCCCCCAGGACTGGGCCGTCACCGCCACCTCCACCGGGTACACGCCCGTGGCGGACGCATCCACCGAGTCCGCCTGCGCGGTGGTGCCCTCCTCCAGGGGCTTGTCCGCCACGGCGACCTGGTAGGTCAGCGAGTCCAGCCGCAGCGGGAAGGGGTTCGGGTTGCGCACGCCCAGCCGCAGGTTGATCTGCACCTCCTCCGGCGAATAGCGCGCGGCGTCCAGGCTCTCCACGATGACCTCCGGCAGCCGGGGCACGCGCACGGCGCGGCTGGCGGCGAAGGGCACGGTCTCCTCGCTGCCGCCGGAGCGCACCACCAGCGTGCCGCGCAGCGCGATGAGCACCGTGCCGCCCTGGGCGCTCAGGCGGGCCAGGTCCTCGGGGCTCTTCACGTAGGAAGACTTCTCCTCGATGGAGAAGTCCGCGGGGGTCCCCGGCGCGAACGGCACCCCCAGCTTCGCGGAGCCCGTCTTGACCACCTGCCCGTCGGCGACGAGCTCGTAGTCGGCGCGCTCCACGACGCCGTTGGCGGTGCCGGTGATTTGTCCGGTGTAGCGCACGGAGGCGTCGGTGAGCCCCTGGGAGACGACGGCGGTCTCCTGGGCCGTCAGGGCCGGGGGGCCTCCGGAGCGGACCGGGGCGGAGGCACACCCGGAGTTGAGGGCGAACAGCGCGGACACCAGGGCCATCAAGCAGGTCGAGCGATTCACAAAGGACATTCTGGGGAGGCCAGGGGCTCGGCCCAAGGGGATTTCCGCTAGACTGTCCACCAACCGTGGCTCCCCGACGTCCCAACTTCAACCGGACCCTGCGCTCCCTCATCCGGGACATCGCCGCGCGCATGCCCGAGTTCAGCCACGTGAAGGTGGGCCGCATCCTGGTGGTGGCTGGCGAGGCCCGCCGGGCGTCGCGAGGCACGGTGAAGCCCCTGTGCTTCAAGGGGGGCAAGAGCATCGACAAGGCGGGGCGGCGCAAGCCGGTGGTGCGCATCCGGGGCCGCCGCATCCTGTACTGCATCACGCTGCGCCCGCTCTTCTTCCGGGGCTCCACCGCGAAGTCGCGGCTGGAGACGCTGATGCACGAGCTCTTCCACATCTCGCTGCGCTTCGACGGCACGCTGCACGCGGGCCGCCGCCACGCGAAGCTGGGCGCGGAGTTCGGGCGCCGCCTGCGGCCGCTGGTGCGCCGCTACCTGAAGCTGTGCCCGGAGGCGCTGCTCACGGACCTGGCGCACTCGGGCGAGGTGCGGGTGCTGCAGTGGCTGGAGCGCCCGGGCCCGGCCTACCACCCGCGCGCGTCGCACCGCCGCGTGCGCAAGGTCTACACGGAGGAGCAGCTCTACTCCGGAGTGACCCGCATGGTGACGCCGCGTCCGCGCGTGGCCCGCGAGGCCCACGTGCGCGACGACAAGGTGCACTGAAGGGCGTTGATGGCCGCGCCCACCGACTTCGTCAGCCTGGGAGCGCTCCACCGCGACCTGGAGGAGCTGTTCCTCCAGCACCAGGAAGCGCTGATGGGCATGGACCTGCCCGCCGCGCGCGAACGCCTGACGCTCTATCGAGACGAGCTGACGCGGCACCTGGAGGCGGAGGAGGCCCTGCTATTGCCGGAGCTGCCGCGCGCCGGAAGGATCCGAGGCGCCGCGCCGGAGCTCTTCACCGGCGAGCACCAGCGCATGCGGGAGCTGCTGGCGAAGTGTCAGGAGGCCGTGGACGCGCTGGACGCGAGCACACCGGACTACCGCCGCGCGGTGCTCCGCGTGTTCGACATGGAGAGCACGTTCAAGCACCTGGAGCACCACCACTCACTGCGCGAGGAGACGTACCTGTTCCCCGCCTTGGATGGAGTGCTGGGTGAAGAGGAGCGGCGGGCCCTGCTGGCCGCGTTCCTCGCGCGCACTATTTCTCCGGAGGCGTGAACCGGGCGAGGTCGTGGATGCCAAGCGCGCGCTCCAGCTGAGCCACCTCCTTGAGCGCGTTCTCGAAGCCGTCGCTCCCCAGCACCCGGTGCTCCTGCGCCTCGAAGCGCTCGCCCAGTTCCTGGAATTGCTTCTCGTCGAAGAGTTCGCGGAACGCGGGGAACAGGACCGTGTCCTCACGCGCGGCGTGGGGCCGGTACATGCGGATGAACTGCGTGAGCTGCCGCGCGACCGTGGCCCTCTGCTGGGGTTGAGTGAGGGCGTCGCGGCCCGAGGCCGCGGCGAGGATGGACGCGGTGAGCTTGCGCCCGGCGGCGTGTTGTTCGAGCAGCACCTGGACGAGCTCCTTCTGCTGTCCCGCCTTCACCAGCCGGGGGAACACCTCCGTCTCCTCTGTCTTCTCGTGGTAGTCCTCGCCGAAGCGGCGCATGAGCCGGGTGGCCTGGGCGAGCACCTCCGCGGGAGCCTTCTCTTCACGGAGGTCGAGGCGGCGAGCGAGCTCGTCGTAGACCAGGAGCGTGCGGCGGATGACGCCGTGCTCGCGCATCAGGTCCTCCGTGGCGTTCACCTCCGCGGGCCTGGACTTGGGCGCCGCGTTCACGGTGCTTGCCGCGCCCAGCAAGACGACCGTGGACAGGAAGCGGCGGCGGCTGGACGCCTCATTCATGGACATGCCCCTTGTATGAGCCGTTGTCCCGCTGGTCGAACCTGTCCGACAGTCGAACAGGTTTGTGCGCGGCGCGGCGGGTAGGGCGGGCGGGCAGGGGGGCCGTCGTCCCCCTGGCTCTGCCTGACGTCGAGGCGTGCGTGGTGTTCTCGCGCCCGCTGGCTCGAACGAGGTTTCCTCCTGGTGGGACGCGGGGTCTGGGTGTGGTGCTGGGCGCTCGTGGCGCTGGCGCTCGCGGGTTGCGGCTCGGGGGCGGAGCTGACGCCCTGTGCCGTGGACTGCGAGGGCGCGGCCTGCGCGGCCTGCGTCACGTCCCTTCCCGAGGAGACCGTCCGGCCCGCGCTCGCGTGTGATCAGCTCCTCGCGCCGTCACGGTGCCTGGGGCCTCGAGTGCTGGAGCGCTGCGTGGATGGCGCCGTGCACCGGGAGGACTGCGCGGAGGACACGACCTGCGTCGAATCGCCGGAGGTCGCCTGTGTCTCGGGCTCGGCGTGTGTCGACGGCGTCTCGCAGTGCACGGAGTCCAGGGCCTTGCAGGTGTGCACGAACGGCCGGTGGGCCGCGCGGGCCTGTGATGTGGCCTGCGAAGCCGCGCCCGGACGGGGCTTCTGCGGCAGGCCCGGGCCCACGTTGAGCGGCACTGTGCGCTACGCGCGCCGCTTCCCGGACGCGGAGTTCCGCGCGTGGACGCTGGACGTGGAGCCGGTGCCTGCGCGCGGGTTCCTCATCGTGTCGTTCCAGGGCTCGAAGGTGCTCGACTCGCAGGTGACGGATGACGCCGGCCGCTTCACGCTGAAGGTGTCGTCGTCCCCGGGCGATGACGACCGCGTCGTCGTGTACGCGGCCGGCCGTGGACGGGATGGCGCGGTGGCCTACGCGGTGGCGGACCCCGGGCTGCAGGGGGCGCAGTCGGTGAAGACGGTGCCGGGGGACGCGGCCCGCATCTGGAGTTGGTCGCGCACGACGCGCGAGCTGTCGGAGCGACCCGTGTTCACCCTCGCCGAGTCCGAGGGCTCCGGCGCGGCGGCGGTGTTCGACGTGCTGGGCACGGCCTGGCGCCGGATGCGCGAGCGCTACGGAGGACGCGACGGCCTGCCCATCGTGGCGTGGCTGGGCTTCGGGACGACCTGGTCCTGTGGGGCGTGCTTCGCGCCGTGGCCGGTGACGGCGGTGGGCCGGAGCTGGGACTCGCAGGTGTGGCTGCCGGGGGACTCGGATGCGGCGTGGTGGTCGGACGCGATGGTGATGCACGAGCTGGGGCACTGGGTGATGGCCAGCCAGGGCACCAGTCCGGAGGAGGGCGGGCCGCACTACGTGGGCGTGCCCACCTTCCCGGGACAGGCGTGGAGCGAGGGCTGGGCCACCTGGTTCAGCGCGGACGCGCGCCGCAGTCCCCGCTACTTCGACCGGCAGGGCGGGACGCTGTTCTGGGTGGACCTGTCCGCGCGAGCCTCCTCGGTGAGCCCCTGGACGCGGCCCCGCGCCGAAGACGGCCTGCTCCAGCCCATGGACGAGAACGAGGTCGCCGCCATCCTCTACCGCACGGCCACCGGCACACCGTCCAGCCAGCCGCTCTACGACGCGCTCGCCGCGCCCGCGATGAACCAGCCTCCCTGGGCGCGCGGCTACACGAAGCACACCTGGACGCGGGATGAGACGGGCGCGCTCACGGACGTGGCGGACACGGGAAGGCCGTCACCGTGTCTCGCGGACTTCCTGGACGCGCTGACGTGCCAGGGCTTCCCGAGCACACGGGTGGACGCGGCCACCGAACCCGCGACTTCCTTTCCGTATCCCAGCCACGAGCCCCTGTGCCCATGAAGCTTCCCCGTCCGATGCAGAGAAGCCGGCGGTCCACGGCCATGATGCGCAAACGCGTGGCGGGGGCCGTGCTGGCGCTGGCGCTCGTCGGAGCACTTTCGGCGGGCATGGCGTCTGGCGTGGACCGCGTGCGGCGCAAGAAGCCGCCCAGGCCCTCCGAGTCACCGCCTCAGGCGGCGCAGGAGAAGCCCGTCCACGCGTCCTCCCCGACGCTCCTCGCCTCCGCGCGGTCGGTGGCGCTGCCAGCGCACGGAATGCCTTCATGGGACCTGCCGTCGCGCGAAGCCCCGCGCTCGCGGCCTGTTGCCCCTGCGAAGACGCATGTCACGGAGGTGCAGACACCGGTGCTCACGCGAAGCCCGGAGGAGGACGGCGCCACGGCCACGGACAGCCCCGCGCCACGGACCACGATGCTCCCCGCCACGGCGCGCATCCCCGCGCCCTTGCATGTCTCCTGGCGGGTGGTGGACGCCAGCGCGGACACGGTGCGGCTCATCGCGCGGCTGGACCGGAGCCCGGGCTTCACCGCGCCCGTGGAGGTCTCCCTGCGCGTGCCGCCGCGAACAGTTCTCCGGGAGGGCCCCACGTCGCCCATCGTCCTGGACGGAGACACGCGGGAAGTGCCCTGGACCCTGGGCCTGACCGAGGGCTCCCGCCCCGACGACGACCTCGTGCTGCTGGCGAGCGCCGCGGGCGAATCCTTCGGCGTCCACGCGGAGGCGCGCTACCACTTCGGCCGGCCGCTCACGGAGTCACCGCGTCCCACGCCCACGGGGCCTCCGCTGCCAGAGGCCCTCATGCGCTCCCGCGAGTAACCCCGGGCTCAATCCAGGTTGAAGTACACCTCGTCGATGGCGCCGTGGAACTGGTCGTTGTTGTTCCCGGCGCTCTTGGCCCCGATGCCGACGGACTGGCCCGTGGGGTTGATGTCGTAGGTGCTGGCGAGCAGCGCGCTGCCCCGGGCCACGTTGTCGATGAGGATGGTCAACGTGGTGCTGGTGCGCTGACACGTCACCTTGTGCCAGACGCCATCCGCGATGCCCACGGACGCCTTGACGATGACTGCGTCCGCGCCGCCGGTGGTGCGCACGACGCAGCTGGGCTTGCCCGTCACCGCGTCGTCCAGCTGCAGCTTCCACTGGGGCGTGGAGGAGAGCCCCTTCTGCACCAGGTTGGAGCCGTGGTCCGTGCTCAGCTCCGCGAGCGTCACGCGAACCCGCGCCCCGAAGGAGAACAGCGCCGTGCCCGGGTTGAGCGACGCGGAGTCCGCCGCGCTGATGAACGCCTTCGCGCATGCCGTCCCGATACAGACGGCGGGGAAGCGCACCCCCTGGCCCTCGTATCCCGCCGCCTCCACCGTGACGGCGCCGCCGTTGCTCGACTGCGCCGTGCCGGTGTGGCCCTTGCCGCTGTCGTCCACCACGGTGGTCACCGGGTCGGACACCGACTCGAATTTGTAACGCAGCTTCTGGCTCACCGCGCCGGCCGTCACCGGCCCCAGCAGCAACACCGCGGCCAGTCCCACGCGCATCGGATGGTTTCTCATGAGGGTCCTCAAGGTACGTCCACGGCCAGCTTCTGCAGCGCGCTCTTCGCGTCCGCGTGGTCCGGCTGCAACTGCACGGCGGCCTCGTATTCCTTCTTCGCCTCGGGCTTGCGGTTGGTGGCCTCCAGCAGCTGCGCGAGCGCGAAGTGCGGCTCGCCCGCGCTCGCGTCCACCTGCGACGCGCCCCGGAACGCCTTCTCCGCCTCCGGCAGCTTGCCCTGTCGGTACAGCGTGTGCCCCAGGTACAAGAGGCCCAGCGAGTTGCGCGGCTCCACCGCCAGCACGTCGCTCAGCACCTGGAGCGCCTTGGCCTCGTCCCCGCCGCGCAGGTACAGGAAGCCCAGCTCCGCGCGGGCCTCCAACTGCGCGGGGTCCTTCGTCACCACCGCCTCCAGCTCCGGCACCGCCAGGTCCGGCCGGCCGCGCCGCGAGTGCAGGATGCCCAGCCGCGCGAGCGCCGCTGTGTCCGCCTCTTCGCCTTGCGCGGGCGTGAGCAGCTTCTCCGCCGCCACGTAGTCGCCCATCGCGAGCAGCAGGTCCGCCAGGCCCAGCTTCGCCGCGCGGTGCTTCGGATCCTCCTGGAGCACGGCCTCGTAGAGGGGCCGCGCCTGGGCGCCCACGTGCTTCTTCGCGTACGCCTCCGCCAGCATCAGCCGGTTCTCCACCGTGGGCTGGAGCTTCACGCAGGCCGAGTACTGCGCGATGGCGCCGTCCAGGTCGCCCTTGGCCTTGAGCGCGTCGCCGTAGCCCGCGCGCACGCCGGGCTCGTCCGGGAAGGTCTCCACCGCCGTCTTCAGTGTGGCCACCGCGTCGTCCACCTTGCCCAGCTCCAGGTACGCGCGCGCCAGGCCCTGGTAGGCCTCCGTCGTCTTCTTGCCGTCGTCCGCGCTCTTCTCGATGGCCTTCTGGAACGCGGACACCGCCTGCGTCTTCTTGCCCTGCGCCAGGTACAGCTGGCCCAGTTGCGTGTACGGGCCGCTCGCGCGGCGGGGCTCCAGGAGCAGCGCCTTCTCGAAGGCCTTCGTCGCCCGGGCGTTCTCCCCCAACTGGAAGCACGCGAGCCCCAGGTTGAAGTGCGCCTCCGCGTACTTCGGATCCAACGTGATGGCCTTCTGGAACGCCTCCGCCGCCTTGCGCGCGTTGCCCTGGCCGTCCAGCACCACGCCCAGGTTGTTCTGCGCGCGCGCGTGCCTGGGGTCCGCCTTGAGCGCCGCCTGGTACTCCGCGAACGCGCCCGTGACGTCGTTCTCCCGCATCAGCACGACGCCCAGGTTGTAGTGCGCCTCCGCGTCGCCGTCCTTCTGGCGGATGGCCTCGCGCAGCGTCTCCTTCGCCTCCGCGGCCAGCCCCTTCTCCGCCAGCGCCTTGCCCAGGTTCACCCGCGCCACCTGGAGCGCGCCGTCCAGCTTCAGCGCTTCTCGGTAGGCCTCGATGGCGTCGTCCGTGCGGTTCGCGCGCTGGAGCACCTCGCCCAGGTTGAAGCGCAGCTCCGCGTCCTTGGGCGACAGCTCCGTGGCCACGGAGTACTGCGTGATGGCCTCGTCCGTGTCGTCCTGGATGCGCGCCAGCAGGCCGCGCTCCGAGCGCAGCGTGGCCTCTTCCGGGAAGGCCGCCAGCGCCGCGTCCAGCACCGCCTTGGCCTTGGGCACGTCACCGGACAGCCGCAGCGCGCGCGCGAGCGCGACCTTCGCGGGGACGCCGTCCGGCGTGAGCCCGACGAGCTTCGTCAGCGGCGCCACCGCGCGGCGCGGCTGGTTCTGCGACAGGAAGGCCGTGCCCAGCTTGTAGAGCGCGTCCGGGTCGTCCGGGAGCTTGTCCGCGCGCGCGGCGGCGGGCTTCTCCGGTGGAGGTGCCTCCGGCGCGGGAGCCTGGGCCGTCAGCAATTGAAGGAGAAGGACTCCGGCTTTCGTCATCACAGGTTCTCCACGTACGGGCTGGCGCGCGCGTCGAAGGTCTTCTTGGCGAGGGCGGCCTTCTTCGCCTCCCACGCCTCCTTCGCCGCCTGCGCTTCCTTCGTGTCCCCCCCGAGGTTCGCGCGCTCTTCCTTCACGGCGGCCTCGCACTCGGACACCTGCTCCTCGAAATCCTTCGGCTCCAGGCGCTCACTGCCCTGCACCTTCGCCTTGCGCGCCGACGTCAGCCGCGCCAGTTCGAAGCGGGCGAACGCGCAGCGCAACGACAGCTTCTCCACCTCGCGCAATCCCACATTGAGGCGCTGGTGCGCGCGCAAATACTCCACGCGGGCCTCCGACTCCGCGATGGCCAGCTGCGCCACCTCGCGGGAGGACGCGTCCTGCGCGCGGTCCTCTTCGTCCTCGGCGGCCTCCTGGCGGGACTTCGCCCGGCGGATGTTGTCGCGCGCGCGGTTGATCTCATTGTCCGCCTCGTCCACGCGGTCGATGGCCAGCGCCAGGTCGTTCTCCGCCTCCAAGAGCTCGATGCGCGTCTCGTACGGCAGCTTCTTCACCAGCGCGTCCGGCACGCGCATGCCGTAGCTCGGGCCGCAGGCGGCGGTCAGGAGGGACAGGCTGAGGAGCAGGTGGCGCTTCATGGAGCGATGGCCTCGAAACGGCTGAAGAGGGTCCGGCCGGAGTAGACGTCGGTGCCGTTGGTGAACGTGACGTTGAACTCGCCCGACACCCGGTCCCCGGTGTTTTTCGGAAGGGACTTCACGAAGAGGTTGCCGCGCACGAGCGGCGGGAAGGGACGCACCGGCTCATCCAGCACGCTGCGGTCCACGCTGCCCCGCTGCGAGCCGTCCTCCAGCGCCTCCGCCAGGTCGATGTCCAGCGAGCCCGCGTACTCGTTGTCCGGCAGCATGTCCGCCACCCGCGCGCTCACCTTCAACACCACGTCCTGCCCGCTGCCCTGCGTGTTGACGAAGCTCACCGCCAGCGTGCCCTCCGCCAGGGCCGCCTCCGTGCGCTGGTAGCGCAGGTCGAGGAGCTCCGACACGCTGCCCTCCACCCGGCCGCCCTCCTCACCACACGCGGTGGCGACGAGCGCGAACAGCACCGGGGCGATGCGGCGGAGGGGCGCGCTCACTTGCATGCCTTCCACCCCGCGTCCACGTCCGGGCCGTTGAGCGTGCCCATGTCCTTGAGCACGGCCAGCTCGCGGCGCGCGCCGTCCGTGTCGCCGAAGCGGCAGCGCAGCGCGGCCAGGTTGAGGCGGGCCTTGTCGTAGGTGGGGTCCGCCTCCAGCGCCTTGGCGTACGCCGCCCGGGCGCCCATGGCATCCCCCAGGTTGAGCATGGCCCAGCCCAGCGCCGCGTGCGCGGACGCGCGCGTGTCCTGCAACTCCGTCACGCGCCCGAAGGTCAGCTGCGCCATGCCGTACTGGTGCGCGTCCAGGTAGCCCATGCCCAGGGCCTCCAGCGCCTCCGCGGTGAGCACCTTCTCCGCCTTCTTGCGCAGGTCCTCCAGCGCCGCGGGCTGCGTGGGCGCGGCCGGCTGCGGCACCGGCAGCGCGGCCACGTCCGTGCGGTTGCGGCAACCCACCACCGCCGCGTTGAAGACCTCCAGCGACTCCGCGCGGGACAGGCAGGCCTTGAAGGCTTCGTCCGAGCGGGACTTGAGCGGCCCCACCTGCTGCTTCACCGCGTCCTGGAACTGCTTCGTCTCCGCGGCGGACAGCCCGCCGGGCACCGGCGTCTGGTCCACCACGTCCGCGATGTGGCCGTACGCCAGGGCGATCTTCCACAGCGACGCCACCGCCCACTCCGGATACCCGAGCGACGCGGCCTGCGTGTACACGCCCTCCATGGCCTGGAGCGCGGCGACCTTCTCCTCCACCTTGTCGGCCGGCAGGTCCTTGTAGCCGCGGTACAGAATCTCACCCAGGTACCAGAGCCCCTTGGCAGCCTCCTCCGTCTGGCCGTTGGGGCCCTGCACCGCGGGGGTGAGGGTGGAGATGAGCGCATCCGGCGGAGCGGTGGGCGCGGTGGTGGCCTGCACCTCCGCGAGCACCGCCGCGGCGGCCACGTTGTTCTTGTCCAGCTTGATGGCGGTCTCCGCCGCCGTCTTCGCGCGGGCGTAGTCCTTCTGCTTCAGGCGCGTCTCCGCGAGCAGCGCCAGCACCTCGCCCTTGCGCGCGCCCGCGGACTCCGACGCCGTCTCCAGGTTGCGGGACGCTTCCTTGTACTCACCCAGCGCGATGCGCAGGCGGGCGCCGGCCATCCAGCCGTCCACCGACGCCAGGTCGCCCGTCAGCTTCTGGCCCACCTGTTCGAACCAGCCGGCCGCCTCGTTGAAGGCCGCGGCCTCCGCCGCGTGCCGGCCCAACGTCAGCAGCACGTCCGACAGGTACTGGCTCTTGGGATAGGACTGCGCCAGCTTCGCGCCCAGCTCGCGCTCGCGCGGCAGGTCGCGCTTCTCGCGCGCGGCGGTGAACGCGCCGTAGAGCGCCTTCTCGCCGATGTCGCTGTTCTTGTTCTCGTCCGCGACCTTCATCAGGCCTTCGATGACGTCGCCCGTCTCCTGCGCGCTCTGCAGGGCCAGCTCGTCCAGGGCCTCGGCCTTGCTCTGCGTGAGGATCTTCTGCACCTCACCGCGGAAGCCGGACGGCAGCGAGGACGCGAGGAACTTGCGGCCCGTCTCGTCCAGCTTCTTGAAGTCGTTCACCTGCCGGAGGCTGTCCAGGGCCAGGTTGCCCGCGACCGGCGCGTCCTTGTATTGCGGGTGCGCCAGCGCGAACGCGGTGAACAGCTCCGCCGCCTTCGGGTACTCACCGTCCTCGTAGTAGGCGCGCGCGATGTTGAACTTCACGTCCAGCACGTGCGGGCTCTGCGGGTAGCGCGACACGTAGTTCGCGCCCAACAGCTTCAGGGCCTGCCGCGCGTCCGCCACCTCGAAGGCGTTGCGCTTCTGCGCCTCCTCCGGCTTGAGCGTGGAGAAGTGGGCCAGCAGCGCGCCGTACATGGCGGTGTCCACGGCCTTGTTGTCCTTGGCCTTGTCCTCGTAGCGGGCCAGCTCCTCGAACTGGCGCGCGGCCTCCGGGAACTCCTTGGCGGCGAAGAGCGCGTCCGCGCGGTTCTTCATGATGGGCCGCACGTACTGCTCCGGGCGGAACAGCCCCAGGTACTCGCGGTAGGCGTCCGCGGCCTTCAGGTACAGCTCACGCGAGTCCGCCTTCTGCGCGGCCAGGTGCACCTGCGTGGACAGGTCGCGCGCCATCTCCTCCGTCTCCGCGAGCTGCTTCTTGCGGTCGGACTCCGCCATCTCCGGGTCCGTCTTGCTCTGCACCGCGGCGCGCACCAGGAAGCGGATGTCCTCCGGCTCCGGCATCACCTTGCCCTTGGCGGCCTTGAGCGAGTCGTACAGCTTCTGGCTGCGCTCCAGGTCCATCTCCGGGTCGGGCTGCACTTCCATCAGCTTGCGCAGCGTGGGGATGGCCCACTCGTACTGCTGCTTGATGAAGTAGCGGTTGCCCAGCTTGTCCAGCGCGAGCGCGTACGTGGCCCGGCTGTCGCTGAGCTTCTCGAAGTAGTTGAGCGCGCCCTTGGCGGGCTTGGCCTCCGTGTAGCTGTAGACCAGGTCCAGCAGCGCCTCGCGCTTGACGTTGAGCGCCTTCTTCACGTCCACGCCGGGCAGGGGCGCGCTGGCGGCCGCCGCCTCGAAGAACGTGACGGCCTCCGCGTGCTTGGCCTGGTTCACGCGGATCCAGCCCATCTTGTAGCGGGCCAGGTCGTGCACCGGCGACGGCGGCAGCTCCAGGATGGCCTGGTAGTGCTTCTCCGCTTCGACCAGGTCCGCCTTGTCGAAGAAGTGGTCACCGAGGATCTGCTCGGCCTCCAGGCGCAGCGGGCTGTTGGGGTACTTGCGCGTCAGGTCCCCCAGCGTCTTGAGCATCTCGTCGAACTGGCCCAGTTCGCGCTGCTCGTGCGCCAGGTAGAACGTCACCTGGTCCCCGTCCTTGAAGTCCGGGTACTCGCGCAGCAGGCGGTAGTACATCTGCACCGCCTTCTGCTTCATCAGGCGCGTCTCCGGGGAGACGATGGCGCCGGTGGCGCCCTCCGGACGGGTCTCCGCCTGGAGGTAGTACACGTAGCGGCTCTTCTCCACGTAGAGCTCCGCCAGCCGGAACTGCAGGTCCGGCAGGTACGGCGCGTTGCGGCTCTTGGAGATGAGCTTCTCGGTCTCGCCGATGGCGCGGTCCACCTTGAAGATGTCGCGCTTGAGCTTGGCGACGAGCTCCTCGCGCTCCTTCGCCTTGGACACGATGGGGTTGGTGTTGGGCCCGATACGGCCGCCAGGGCCGGGAGCCGCGGCCGCGAGCAGCGCGGCGGTGATGAGGCCGGTGAACGGGCCGGTCATGGGGTTTCCTCGATGCAACGGCTCTCGATGCGGACCCGGTAGGACTTGAGCTCGTCGTTCCAGTATTCGTTGTCGAACTTGAAGGCGACCTGCGCGGGCGACAGCAGCTCTTCCTCCTGCGCCGCCACCACCTGCGCGCCCTTCTTCACGCGCTCGTACAGCTTGAGGCCGACCTCGTACTCCATGAGGCGCACCTGCTCCGCGGCGCGAAGCAGCGTGTCCGCCTCCTGGCGCACGGCGTCCTGCAGCCGCGCGTCGTACACGCGCACGGCCTCCGCGTGGGACAAATCGTAGACGCGCGTCAGGTGCCCGAAGAGCCGGTCGCCGAAGCTGCCGGCGTAGCGGCCCAGGCGCTCGCCCTCCAGGTCCAGCAGGGCCACGAACTTCGCGGCGCGCTGGGTGCCGCCGTGCGCGTTGGCGGCGCGGCGCAGGCGCACGTCCTGGCTCAGGTCCTCGCGGCTGCGCACGGACTCCAGCGAGTCCGCGTACCGGCGCGTCAGCTCCTTCGCCGCGCGCTTGGCGGGCAGGTAGTGGCACAGGTCGCGGAAGATGAGCGCGCGCAGCAGGTACTTGTCCGGCATGAACTCATCGCGGAAGGACGGCGCGTCCAGCGTGGTGAGGATGCCCAGCGCCGCGCGCAGGTCGCCCAGCTTGTAGCGGGTCCACGCCTCCTCCAGGTAGAGGCTGGCGCGGCCTGGGTCCAGCTCCGGCAGCTTCACCTGGCTGTACGCGTCCAGCGCGCCGGTGAAGTCCTTCTTCTCGTAGCGCAGGCGGGCCACCGCGAGCGCCGCTTCATTGCGCGCCTCGCGGGTGAGCTTCTCGTCCTGGGACAGGCCGAGGAAGTCCTTCACCATCTCCTCCGGCGGATCCTTCACCTGCTTGAGCCGGGTGACGAGCAGCGCGAACTTCGCGCGGCTCGCCTCGGCGCTCGTCTCCGGCAGCTTGGAGAAGTGCGTGTTCGCCCAGCGCTCGTTGCCCACGCGCAGGTCCACCAGGCCCTGCTGGTAGTGCGCGTAGGCGCCCGTCTCGTCCGGGAGGAAGCCCAGGTCGAGCGCGCCGAAGACCTGCTCGTCGATCATCACCTCGTCGTGCGGCCGGTCCGTCAGCCCCTTCAGCGCGTCCAGCGCGCGCGGCAGCACGTTGGGGTTGGAGCGCTCCCGCGCGATGCGCGCCAAGTACGTGGCGCCCGCGTGCGTGAGGCCCAGGTCGATGAGGCTTCGCGCGAGGAAGTACTGGCCCCACGCGTAGTTGTCATCCGTGCGCGGCGTGGCCTGGAGCCACGCGTACAGCGGGCCCGCGGCGTCGCGCGGCTTGCCGTCGAAGTAGGCCTTGAGCGCGTTGTCGAAGGTCTCCGGCGGCACCTTCTGCGGCGGGGGCGGAGGCGCCTCCGCGACGGCGGTCTTGGCGGGGGCGGGCGTGCCGGCGGCGGTGCCCGCGTCCGTGGGACCGGCGGTGCCCGCGTCCGTGGGGGTGCCAGCGGCCTTCGCCGTGGCGGCGGCCGGTGGAGGGGGCATGGGCAGCGTGCCCGCGTCCGGTGCCGCATGGGCGACCGCTGGGGACACGAGGAGCGCGGCGCTGGCGAGCGCGGCGACGATGAGCGGGCGGGACGTCATTCCGTGGCGCCGAAGTTGAAGGCCGTCCCAATCTGCACGGTGGGCACGTTGATGATGCGCGACGCGCCCGCGAAGACGGTGTTGTTGGTCACGTCCAGCCGGAAGGACACGTTCTGGCTGGAGAACAGGCGCACGCCCAGGCCCAGGTTGACGGCGGGGCGGAAGCCGTCGCTGCGGTCCACCTTCACCACCGTGCCGCCAGCGAGCAGGAAGACCTCGAAGTGGAGGACGTTGGCGTTGAGGAAGGACGTCTTGCCGTACAGCGGGCTCCACATGAGGTCGGAACCCACCATCCACTGCACCTGGTCCTCGAAGGCGGTGGCGGTGGGGGCCGCGTCGAAGTCGCGCTCCAACTGGCGGCGCAGGCTGGTCTGCACGTTGTAGCTGTACGTGCCGCGGCCCACCTGCCACGCGACGCTGTCGCTGAAGTGGTACGTGTAGCCGACGGTGCCGATGAGCCCCTTGTAGAAGGCGTCCGCGGGCAGCACGCCCACGCCCAGGGAGAGCTCGTGGTGCATGCGGTAGAGCCGGTCCTGCACCGCGGAGACGGTGCCGGGGTTCTCGAGTTCCTCGGCCTGGGCGCGCGCGAGGCCGGGCACCAGGCACAGGAGGGAGAGCAGGAGGAATCGCACGGGGACTTTTTCCTGTCAGGAGGCGGGGGACGACGTGGGGTGGGGGGAAGTCCCCCGCGTCAGTAGCCGACCGAGTTGAAGAGGAACGGGTACGTGATGATGACCTGGCCGCCCTTGGGGGCTGGGAACTGCCAGCCCTTCAGGCTGCTGAGGATGCACGCCTCGACGGAGGCGTTGCGGAGGGTGGAGGACTTCGTCTTCGCGGAGGCGACGCGGCCGTTGAGCCCGATGGCCCACTCCAGCACCACCTTGCCGGCGAGGCCGGGGTCCTTGAGCAGCGCGCGCTCATAGCAGCCGTGGACTTCATTCAGGTGGCTGTTGATGACCTTGGCCACGGCTTCGCGGTCCACGGTGCCCTGCGTGGAGGAGATGCTGCGCGCGGTGGCGCGCGTGACGGTGCCGCCCACCGCGCCCTTGCCCACGCCGCCCGCGCCCAGCGCGCCGATGCCGCCGCCGCCCTTGCCGCGCAAGAGCTCCGCGCCCAGGGTGGCGCCGCCGCCCTTGCCGCCGCCGCCCAGGCCGAAGGTGCCCAGGCCCGCGTTGGCGATGGGCGCCTTGCCGATGAGGCCCGCGAGTTTGTAGTTCGTCTGCTTGGCGTTCTTGCTGCCCGGGCCGCTGCCCAGCTTGTCCACGGCGGCCAGCAGGTCGTTGGCGGCGGGGCCCGCGGCGGACAGCTTCGCGAGCGCCTTGAGGGCCTTGCTCTCCGGCGCGGCGGCCACGGCCTTGGGGACCTGCACTTGCTTGACGGGCTTGGGAGGAGCCTTCTCCGCGACGACGGGCTTCTCCTTCACGGGCTCCTTCTTCTTGAGGGCCTCGAGCTTCTTCTTGGCCTCTTCCTTCTTCTTGGGCTCGGGGGCGATGAGGCGCAGCGCGACGGGCGGGAGGTTCTTCTGCGTGAAGTCCGCGGTCGCGGGGCCTTGCGGCCGGGTGGCGATGAACCAGCCCAGGCCGCCGCCGAAGATGGCGAGGAAGAAGAGGGTCAGCCAGGGCAGGCCCTTGAGCGGGTTGACGAAGATGCGCTCGGGGGCGGGGGCCGCGTAGGCGACGAGCGACATCTTGCCCTGGGTGAGGCGGGCGGCGGCGCCGTCGCGCAGGGTGACGAAGCGGCGGCTGCCGTCGGACTCGAGCGCGGCGGTGGTGACGGGGGCGAAGCGGCCGTCTCCGTTCGCCTTCTCCACGTCGGTGCCGGGGGGCACGAAGAGGCGGTAGTTGCCGTTGACGGACTCGGCGAGGGTGAAGTCGTCGCCTTCCGGGAGGGTGAAGCCCCACAGCGGCATGGGGGCCAGTTCGTCCACGGCGGCCTTCACGGGCTTCTTCGCGTCCGGGACGAAGCGGCGCGCGTCGCGGCGCACGGCGCCCCAGTAGAGCTCCAGGTAGAGCTGGGCCGCGCCCTTCTTGCCCGGGCCGATCTTCGGCGCGTGCGTGGGGCGGCTGGCCGGGGCCGCGTCGAGGACGAGGGGGCCGGAGGCGGGCGCGGCGACGTCCGTGTCCACGTCCGAGAGCAGGTCGTCCGCGACGAGGAGGCTGGGCATGACCTCCGAAGGCGGACGGCGCCGGGTGGAGGGGACGGTGCCCGCGGGAACGGCGGGAGCGGGGGCCTGCTTCGAGGCCGCGGGCTGGGCGTGGGCACCGTTCGGGTGTGCGCCGTGCACTGCGTGCGCGGCTTGGGGGTGCCCCGCGTGCGCGCCGTGGTGGGCGTGCGCGTTCTGCTGAGCGAAGGCCGCCTGTTGAGCCTGGGCCCCCTGATGCTGTGCATGCGCCGCGTGTTGCGCCTGCTGCTGCGCGTACGCGGCCTGCTGGGCCTGCTGCTGCGCGTACGCGGCCTGCTGCGAGTGCGCGGACTGCTGGGCCTGCTGCTGCGCGTACGAGGCCTGCTGCGCCTGCTGCTGGGCATAAGCGGCTTGCTGTGCCTGCTGCTGTGCGAGTGCGGCCTGCTGGGCCTGCTGTTGGGCGTAGGCAGCCTGCTGTGCCTGCTGCTGCGCGAGCGCGGCTTGTTGCTGCGCGTGTGCGGCCTGCTGGGCCTGCGCGGCTCGCTGTGCCTGCTGCTGCGCGAGTGCGGCCTGCTGGGCCTGTTGCTGCGCGTAGGCGGCCTGTTGCGCCTGGTGCTGTGCATGCGCCGCGTGTTGCGCCTGCTGCTGCGCGAGTGCGGCCTGCTGAGCTTGTTGCTGCGCGTAGGCGGCCTGCTGCGCCTGTTGCTGCGCGTGCGCGGCCTGCGCGCCGTGATGGGGCGCGAAGCCATTCGCGGGCCCGAACGCGTGCGTCGCCCCGTTGCCTCCGTTCAGGGGCGCGGCGGGCGGAGCCCCCGCACCTCCGAGGAGCGCGGCGACCTCGGGCGGCGGCTGCGGCTTGGTCTCCACGGGACGCTGGTTGAGGATCCGCGTCTTCAGGACGAACGGACCGCACAGCACCTCGTCCACGGAGCGGATCTCACAGGCCGTGACCTGGTGCCCGTTGACGAAGACGCCGCTGGTGCCGTTGCCCGCGTCCTGGATCGCGGTGCGGCCGTTCTGGAAGTACAGCAACGCATGGCGAGGCGACACGGACGCGTCGTCCAGCCGCAGATCCGACGACGCATCGGAGCCGAGCGCGTAGGTGCCGGGGACGAAGACCTCCGTCCCCACCAGGAGGCCGTCGCGGAGGATGACGACTTGCAGGACGCTGGGCTGGCCGCTCAACGGTGACGCTCCCTTCGAGGGGTGATGGGCGGTACGGCCCTACTGATCGTAGACGGTGGCGAGCGTCTCCGAGCGGAAGCTGTCCCGCTCGCGAAGCATCGACCGCGTCTTCAATTCCTTGCGGTCATACAGATACACGGCGCCGGACTTGTTCGTCTGGCCCTGGATGAGCCGGTCGTCGAAGTCGATGCGCGACGGGCCGCGCTGCGGCGGCGCTGACGCCGCGGCGGCCGAGGCATCCCCCGTCACCGGATCCGTGACGGCCGTGCTCGACTTCGTCTCGATGCGCGGGGGCGCCTTGCTCGAGCCCTTCTTGGCCCTGGGCGCCTTCGCGGCCTTCGTCTTGGAGGCGCGTGCACGCCCCTGGGCCCAGGCATCGTTCGCGGGGGAGAGGGGACCGAAGCCGAGCACGCTGGCGACGGCACAGAAGAGGAGGAAACGTCGCATCATCAACAGGTTAAGCGATGCGAGCCCCGACCTGTCAACGCACACTCCAGCCCCATGGCAGGGCCCGTGGCGATCAGGTGTGGGGGGCAGTCCACCTCACCTGGGGCGGACTCTCCACGACTCGTCCTTCTTCGTGCCGGTACGCTGGAAACGTCCCGTGGGATTCCCTCCGAGCAGTGCCTCCCCAGCATGCGAGCAGACGTGGCACGAAGTCATCGTGACATGGTGGGCGGATGGAGGATGCTCGCGCGCGGGAGGCATGCCCACGCGTGATAGGTGTCACTCGCCATCGGGGATGGATCGCGGCAGTGCTCGGAGTCCTGGTGCTCCTGGGGCTTGGGGTCCTGGTGCTGAAGCCCCCCAGCAGCCCCGCGCCAACGCCCGCGCCGTCCGCCGCTCCCGCCGGGCCGCGCCCCATCCTCCAGGCGGTGGGCCCGAAGCTCATCAGCAACCAGACCTCGCAGCCCATCTCCGTCTACGGAGAGAACCTGGTGCCGGGTCTGAGGCTGGTGCTCGGCGCGCCCCTGTCGCGCGAGGTGCCGCTCGCGGTGGTGGACGCGCGCCATGGCTACGCGAGGCTCCCGTCCGGCCTCGAACTCCCCGAGGGCACCTTCCATGCGGACGTGCAGCTGTCGCTCGCCGCGACCGGTCCCCGGCCCACGGGCACCGCGCGGCTCACGCTGATCAACGACGCGGCCTTCCCGGACCTGATGGCGATGGCGCTGTCTCCGGACGGGCGCACGCTCTTCGTCGCGTCGCCGCCCACGGACACGGTGTTCGCGCTGGACGTGGCGTCCGGGCGCGTGGAGCCGATGGCGGTGGGAGACGGGCCGTCCGCGCTCGCGACCTGGAAGGACGCCAGCGGCCATCCCTGGCTGGGCGTGGCCCACCAGCACGGCGCGGAGCTCTGGCTGTACGCGCTGGACGCGCCGGAGCGCAAGGCCCGGGTCGTCCCCGCGCCCTCGGGAGCGTGGGGCCTGGAGGTGGACGGGGCGAAGGGCGTGGCCTTCGTCGCCGAGCACCTGCGCGACACGGTGCACGCGCTCGCGCTGGAGGATGGCCGTGAGCTGTGGCGCGCGGCCGTGGATCCGAACCCGCGCGCGATGGCGCGGTGGAACGGGCTGCTCGCGGTGGGAAGCCTCCAGACGGGGCAGGTGGTGCTGCTGCGCCAGGACGACGGCCGGGAGCTGGCGCCGGTGGTGCCGAAGCCCGGCGTCCCCATCATCGGAGGCCCCACGGAGGCCTTCTCCGCGCAGGTGATGGGCGGCAAGGCGCCGCGCGCCCTGGTCGCGAGCGACCGCTTGAAGCGCCTCTTCATGTCGAGCCTGGGGCCGAACGTGGGCCCCAACGCCCAGCGCATGGAGGTGAGCGCGAACAGTGGCGTCGCGGTGCTGGACCTGGACCGGCAGGAGGTGGTGCGGCACCGGGGCTTCGGCGCGGGCGTGACGGAGGGGCTGGCGCTGGATGACCGCGCGGGGCTGCTCTACGCGGCGGACGTGGGCCTGGGCCAGGTGCGGGTGCTGGACGCGAAGGCGCTGGTGAAGAGTGACGCGGGCGCGCGCGAGGCGCTGCTCCAGACGCTGCCCGTGCCCCCGCCGGAGGGCACGCCGTGGATCCGCCCCGTGGAGGACCTGGGCACGAAGGGCAGGGCGGGATTGGAGCTGCACTCCGGGCCGCGCTCGCTGGCGCTGTCCCCGGACGGGCGCACGCTCTACGTGCTCAACCGCTTCACGGGCACGGTGGCGGTGGTGGACGTGAGCAACGCGCGCGCGGGCAGGGCGAGCGTGACGCGGCAGTGGCCCGTGGTGGACGTGCGCTCGCGCGAGCAGCGCCGCCTGGGCCAGGTGCTCTACTTCACCGACGTGGGGCGCACGGGCATGAGCTGCGACGCGTGCCACATCGAAGGGCACACCGGCGGCGTCTTCTTCGAGAAGACGCGCCCCATGCGCATCTACCGGTCCACGACGGCCCTGGGCAGCCGGGACACGCCGCCCTACTTCACGCCCGCGAGCACGCGCAGCATCGCGGAGACGGTGGAGACGGTGGGCGGGCGCAACCGCTACCACAACCCGGATCCAACGCCGTCGGAGGTGGAGGCGCTGGCGCTCTACACCTCGCTCTTGCCCACCGCGCCCAACCCCTACCGGGGCGAGGACGGCGCGCCGCTGGAGACCGTCACGCTGCCGGACGGGAGGACGGGCCATCCGGTGAAGGGCCTGGCGCTCTTCGAAGGGAAGGCCCGGTGCCTGGCCTGCCACCCCGCGCCCCTCTACACGCTGGACCAGGACCCCGCGACGCGGGGCCAGTACCAGGACGTGGGCACGCCCATCGCGCTGCCGCTGCGGCTGGCGCAGCAGCAGTTGGTGACAGGCGCGGCGCCGCCCTCGCTGGTGGGCACCTGGGACGTGTGGCCCCTGCTGACGAGCGCCACGGCGGGCTACGCGGTGCAGGAGGACCGGCTCGTGGTGGGCTCGCGCTTCCCCCTGCGCACGCTGCTGGAAACCCCCGGCCTGAACCACGGCGCCGCGCAGGAACTCAGCGCCGAGGAGCGGGACGACCTGCTCGCCTACCTGCTCACGCTGTGAGGGCTAACGCGCGGGATTGGAGTGGAAGGGGAGCAGCACCGCGGCGCGGACCCGGGTGGCCAGGGCTTCGGAGAGCAGCGGCCACCCGAACGCCGCGAAGGTGAGCACCGCCATCATCCCGCTGAACATCCACAGCCCCATCATCACCGCGATTCCCAGGTGCAGGCCCAGCGTCAGCGCCACCCAGAGCCCCCGCGTGCGCCGGGGCCAGACGCAGAACGCGTAGCCCACCTCCACCAGCAGCGTGCCCCACGTGGCCAGCTTCACCACCCATGGCACCCCCGCGAGCCACGCGAAGTCGAACTGGCCGTACTGGGGCTGCATCAGCACCTCCCAGAGCGCCGTCCCGTCCCGCCACACGGGGCCCAGCATCTTCTCCAGGCCCGTGGTCAGGTAGATGATGCACAGGTGCACCTGCAACACACGCAGCGACAGCGTCGCCAGCGCGGACGGCGCGCCGGAGAGCCTCTTCGCCCGCACGTCCAGGGAGTACGCCGTGCCCACCGGCATCACCGCGCAATAGAACAGGCTGATGTGCGCGAAGGTCTCCACGCCGTAGGAGAAGAAGCTGATGCTGTTGAGCAGCACCGTGTGGAGGACCCACGCCGTCACCGCCGACAGCCGCGTGTGCAGGCCCAGCAGCAGCCCCAGCAGCGCCATCACGTAGACGAACGTCAGGCCCTGGATGCTGGCCGCCTGCGTGAAGCCCAGCGGCTCCAGCGCGGCCACCACCATGCCCACCCGGGGCACGGACGGGGACGCCATCGCCTCCGAGACGCTCCAGGGCACCCAGCCCCGGTCGCCCAACAGCTCCGGCAGGCTCTCCGACAGGCTCCACGCCTGGATGAGCAGCAGCGCCGCCACGCCGATGCGCAGGACGCCCAGCGGCTGCGGAGAGGAGGGCTCGCCGACGAACGCCGCCAGCCTGTCGCCCACGGCGGACTTCCAATTCCTGGCGCTCATGGCGTCACCTCCCCGGTGGACACGGCCGCGGGAGCGCGCCGCTGGAACTCCGCGCGGTAGGCCTCCGTCCAGAGCGGCTGCGACCCTTGAAGGTGCTCCGCCATGCCAGGCAGTCGCAGCGACTCCACGCGCACCGTGACGGCTCTCGCGTCCGGGTGCCGGCCGAACATCGCCGCGGCCCACGCGCGGGCCAGCGCGTCCCGGCTCTCCTCCAGGCTGAAGCGCAGGTTCATGGAATGGATGCGCACGCTCACGGCGCCGTTGTCCGACCGGAAGTCGTCGTGCAGCTTTTCGCCGGACGCACCCTCCACGTCGAAGGAGACACGCACCGCCGGGCTGATGCCGGGGGCGAAGAAGCTGAAGCCGCTGCTCGAGCCCGTCCAATGCCCGTAGGCCTGGGTCCAGGTCCTCGTGGCGTCCGTCAGCGGGAGCAGGGGCACGTGCAGCGCGCCTCGGGCCACCATCACCAGGTGCAGCACGGCGAGGCCGGTCAACAACCCGTGCCGGGGAGTCAACGTGTGTCGCATGGGGGCTCCAGACCGAGCGCCGGAGGGGGCACCTCCGGCGTCGGGTCCGTCTTGAATGGACCGCTACTTCACTTCAGGGGGTTGTGACGTCCGCGGACGCTCAGTTGCAGTTGCCCGAGATGCTGCCGCCGCCGATGAAGAGGCCCAGCAGGTTGCCCGTGGTGTTGCCGATGATGTTGCCGCCACCCAGGATGTTGCTGAGGATGCCGCAGTTGCCGTTGCCGCTGCCGCCGGAGCCACCCGCCAGGGGGCCCGTCTTCGACACCAGCACGACCTCCTCCATGGCCACCGCCATGCGCGGATCGTGGCTCTTCACCTCACGGTTGTGAGCCATCGCGCCCGTCGCACCCAGCGCCAGCACGAACATCGCCACGGTCCCGCCCAGCTTCATGGTCGTCTTCTTCATGGTCTTGCTCCTTGGGGATTGAACTGCATGGGCAATGTCTTTCCCCTCCCCGAAATCGGAACCATCCCGGTAAGACCAGGATTCTGTTGAGGGTTGATTCCAGGCGGGATGTGGACATTCCAGCCTGATTGGCGGCGGCCTTTTCTTTGTCGGCGCGAAGAGGTGGGTGCGCTGTCGGGGCCTTCACGTGGATCCGGCCCGCGGGTCGCTTGCGTTGGAAGGGGGGGCTGAGGTCTACAATCCAACGGATGCGTTCCTCCCCCCGGGTCGCCTGGCTCCTGCTTCCTACGTTGTGGCTGTCGTGCACCGACGCGGGGCTCTATTCGATTGATGACCGCGCGGGCGGCACACGGGACCGCGCCAACTTCGAGGGCGACCTCTGCGTCCCCGAGGCCACCGGCGACGCGTTCCCCGTGAAGGTCCTCTTCGCGCTCCAGGGCGGCACCGGCGTGGATCCGGCGATGGTGGGCGCCGCGGTGGACGGGCTCACCACGCTCACGTCGCGCTATACCGGCCCCCAGATGCGCTTCGGGCTGGTGGCCTTCCACTCGGTGGCCACCGGACTGCAGGGCAGCTTCACGGACGCCGCCAGCTTCCAGGCCGTCCTGCCCCGCTACGCCAGCTACCAGCAGGATGGCCCCATCAGCATCCGCTCCGCGCTGCGGCTGTCCAAGAGCCTGATGTCCGGCGAGATGCAGACCGCCTGCAAGGGGGAGGTCGCGCGCTCGCGCTACGTGGTCGCGCCCGTCATCCGCAGCTCCGACGTGAGCTGTGACAACCCGGCCTTCAACATCGGCATCGACAGCCGCTGCACCGCGCTGTCCAAGGCCGCGGGCTGCAACGCGTCCCCGGAGGCCCAGTCCGCGTGCAACGCGTCGTGCAGCCAGTGTGAGCTGACCGCCGTGGTGGGCGAGCTCAAGGGGCTGGTGGAGCAACTGGGCGCGGGCGACGTCAGCGTCCAGCCCATCTACGTCCGCGATACCTCGCCGGATCCCGTCACGCGGTTGCAGGTGGCCGCCATCGCCAACGCGGGCGGCAGCGCGCCCGTGGAGACCGACGCCTCGCTCCTGCCCAACGCGCTCAGGCAGCTGGACTACGGCGCGCTCGACAACGCGCTCAAGCTGAAGCGCTTCCTCGCCTTCAACCGCAACGTGCAGGTGCGCAACGGCCAGATGCTCACCGACAGCGACGGTGACGGCGTGGCGGACGACGACGAGCGCGCCCTGGGCCTGGACCCCACCGTCCCCGACACCGACCAGGACGGCCTCATGGACGGCGTGGAGCTGCGCATGGGCCTGGACCCGCTCGCCGTGGACATCATCAACGGCTGCAGCGTGGTGCAGGACACGGACGGCGACCGGCTCAACGACTGCGAGGAGCGCGTGCTCGGCAGCGACCCCTGCGTGGGCGACACGGACGGTGACGGCCTGCCGGACCTGGTGGAGGCCCTGTCCCGGACGAATCCGCTCGTCGCCGAGGACCTGCTCGACACCGACCGCGATGGCCTCACCAACGTGGCGGAGGTGGAGGCCCACGGCGACCCGCTCAGCGCCGACCTCGACTTCCACCGGGAGCGCGGCTACGGCTACTCCATCGTCCCGCTGCCTCCCACGGCCACCAGCGACCGCGCCTGCTACCGCACCCGCGTGGAGAACGTCTCCCTGGTCCCCACCCTGGAGCGCCCCCACCCGCTGATCCCCGGCGAGGTCATCCGCGCGGGCACCAACGAGGTCTACCTCTACCTCCAGGTGGGCCGGGACAATGATCCGCGCGGCGCCGGCGTGGGTTCGCTCTTCATCCAGGAGATCCAGTACGACCCCGACACGGGCCGCACCCCCGCCGGCATGGTCCCCCTCGTCTCCGACGACTTCATCGTGAGCAACTGAGCCGGCCCGCTGGCGTGGGGTGTTCCCCACAGTCTGAATGGGGTGTCCCCCCCACACCCTTCCTGTAGCAGTCCCTTCTGAACGCATAACCCCTTGAAGTTCCTGACCCTGAAACTCCTACAGACGCGGGATCGCCTCTTGCTAGGGCGGGGGTTGTGAAAGGAGTCACCATGACTATCGGTCGCATTGCCCCCATGTTGGCGCTCGGAGCCTTCCTGGTACTGAGCCCCCGTACCGTGCAGGCCCAGGAGCAGAACCCGGACAACCCGGAGTGCCTCGGAGACGAGTGCGGTCGGCCCAAGGAGGAGGGCGGTGGCTGTGGCTGCGGCTGCGGCTGTTCCGTCTGGGTGGCGTACACGGACGACGGCAAGACGCTGTCGTACACGGACGACGCGGACGGTGACGGCAAGGCGGACGACAAGGACAACTGCCCGTTCACGTCCAACCGCGACCAGACGGACGGTGACGGCGACCTCGCCGGTGACGCCTGCGACAACTGCCCGGCCGTCTCCAACGCCACGCAGCTGGACATCGACGGTGACGGCACCGGCGACGCGTGCGACCCGGACGACGACGGCGACGGTGTCGATGATGCCGTCGACAACTGCCCCACCATCCCCAACACCAGCCAGGCGGACAACGACGGGGACGGCATTGGCGACGTCTGCGACGACGACGACGACAACGACGGGCGCAAGGACGGCGAGGACAACTGCCCGCTCATCGCCAATGAGAACCAGCAGCTGCCGGCGGACGTGAGCGCGTGCCGCGTGGACGCGGACGGCGACAACGTCTCCGACAACCTGGACAACTGCCCCGGCCTGTCCAACCCGGACCAGAAGGACACCAACGCCAACGGCATCGGCGACGCGTGCGACCCGGACATCGACGGCGACTCCGTGCTCAACGCCGCGGACAACTGCCCGGCGGTGGCCAACCGCGACCAGGCGGATGACGACGGCGACGGCCTGGGTGACGCGTGCGACACGCGCTACTGCGTGGTGCTCAACAAGGACAACCCCAACGACTGCCTCGACCCGAAGTCGCCCTTCAGCGTGGGCACCGGCGGCGTCATCAGCGTGGAGAAGACGGGCATGGCCGTGCGCCCGCCCCTGTTCGCCAACCGCAACGGCGCGGCCATCGAGTACACGTGGACGGTGGTGAAGCGTCCCTCCGGCTCCACCGCGGTGGTGGAGAACCCCAAGGGCGCCGTCACCTACAGCCGCCACTGGGAGTACCAGTACGTGGACGGCAGCGTGCCCAACTTCAACCCGGACAAGGAAGGTGAGTACGAACTGCAGGTGTCCACGCGCCTGGCCTTCGCGGACCGCGTGTTCCCCGAGCAGCGCGCCTCCGTGTCCAGCCTCTTCGTGAAGGTGGGCAAGCAGGACTCCGACGGCGGCGGCTGCACCTCGCTGCCCGCCGGCGGGAGCGCCGCGGCCCTGGGCGCTGGCGTGCTCGGCCTGCTGCTGCGCCGCCGCAAGAAGGCGTAAGGAGAGATGTCCCCCATGCCAGGAGGTCCGCATCGCATGCGCCGTCCGTTCGTCGTTCCGCTTCTTGCGACCGGCCTCCTGGTCCTGGGTGTGCTGTCCTGTTCCGACACGCTCCTGGAGCCGCGCGCCCAGGAGCAGTCCCAGCTGGATGACCGGCTGACGCTCACCGGCCGGGTGTGCACGCGCCCGGCGAACCCCACCGGCTTCCCGGTGAAGGTGGTGCTCGTCGTGGACGAGTCCGGCAGCATGTGCGTGTCGGATCCGCCGGGCTCGCAGGAGGGCAGCGGCTTCTGCGAGCGCGCGGAGGTGCAGGCCATCATCCCGCCGGGCGTGACGGAGCCCGCGCGCGTGCGCGCCCTGAAGAACGTGGTGAACGGCTTCCGGCGCATCAACGCCGCGGGCCAGGGCAACATCAGCATCGCCATCGCCCCGTTCGAAACGAACGTGAAGAACACCTGGCCGCCGGCCTCCTCGGGAGACCGCTTCGCGCCGCCGGGCAACATCAACGGCTACATCGAAGGCCTTCAGTCGCAGCTGGGCAAGGGCACGGACTACCAGGGCGCGCTCAGCTACGCGTACAGCCTCATCGCCAGCGACATCGAAGCGGTGTCCCAGTCCACGCCGGAGCTGCTGCCGCGCACGCGCTACGTCGTCGTGTTCCTCACGGACGGCACGCCGTACCCGCGCTGCTCCGCCAACGACGACCTGTCCGTCTACGCGGGGCCGGACACGCCGGACCTCACCTGGCGCGACTCCATCTCCAGCTTCTGCAACGCCACCAGCACCACCGACGCCATCACCGGCTTCGAGGTGGGCACGGACCGCAACCAGAACTACCAGCTCTTCAGCTACGTGCGCCGGCTGATGGAGCTCAAGACGCAGTACAACGTGGGCGACGTGCGCATGCACACGGTGCTGCTCTTCAACGAAGAGGCCGTGCGCGCCTGCGGCCCCATCTGCCAGGACATCTACGGCACCTACCCGGGCGTCCCGGAGGCGCAGTACCCGGCCGCGGCGAAGAAGATCGCCTCGTACCTGCTCAAGCGCTTCGCGGAGATGGGCAACGGCGTGTACCAGGAGTTCAGCGACACGGCCGAAATCAGCGAGCTGGGCCTGGGCGCGCTGGACTACTCCTCCTTCGCGTCGCCCAACGTGATGAAGACGCTGCTGGTGGAGCCCCTGAGCTCCGCGCCGGGGGATGACGGCCGCGTGCTGGACAGCGACGGCGACGGCGTCCCGGACTCGCTGGACAACAGCTTCACGCTCAAGACGAACCCCTTCACCATCGACAGTGACGGGGACTGCCTGAGCGACGGCTTCGAGTACCGCCGCCAGGACCAGGGCTTCAAGGCGGGCAACGACCTGGACGCGCGCGGCTGCAACCCGCAGTCCCCGCTGACGCCCGGCTGCACCTGCCGGGACACGGACGGTGACGGGCTGTCGCAGTTCGCCGAGGCCTACCTCAAGACGCGCCAGGGCATCGTGGACAGCGACGGCGACGGCGTGCCGGACGGGCTGGAGGCGAAGTACGGCCTGAACCCGCTCCAGTCGAGCGTGGCCGGCCTGGACACCGACGGCGACGGGGTCCCGGACGACGTGGAGCTGAAGGCCGGCAGCGACCCCACCCGGCGCGACCGGCCCTTCCACGACAAGTACGGCATCCAGTACGAGGTGAAGAAGGTCCCGGGCGGCAACGACACGGACGGCGTCTGCTACGACTTCACCGTCTCCAACCTGCAGCTGGTGACGCCGCCGGACCGCGCGGGCGTGAAGCAGGGCTACAACCTGTTCAAGGTGTGGTTCGCGGAGGCGCCGGAGAGCGGCGTGGCCACGGACTACGGCGTCTGGCGCACCGCGTGCGCGTGGGCGCAGTACGCGCCGCCCAGCGTGCGCGTGCCGCTGGCGCCGGACCTGGCCATGCAGGACAGTGACTTCCGCCGTCCGGATCAACTGGTGGACCCCTGGAGAGCCCAGGGCAATTGCGTCGGCGTGTCGCCTTCGCAGGGAGGCGCGTCGCCGTGAGCCGCGCGGGACGTTGGTTGGCCCTCACCCTGGTGGGATTCGCCGTGGTGGTGGCCTGTACGGATTCGTACCTCTACGACCCGCGCCGCGACACGGAGGTGCCCGCGGACCGGGCCGTGGCGCTGGACGGGCGCTTCTGCACGCTGGGCGCCAATGAGGTCATCCGGCCCATCAAGATCATCGTCGCCATGGACGCCAGCCAGTCCATGCGCGTGAGCGACCCGGACGGCACGCGGGCCACGGCGCTGGTGGACCTGATTGAGAACCTCCCGCAGGACGACGAGGTCTCCATCGCGGTGATGCTCTTCGCGGGCAGCACCACGGCATTCCTCACGCAGGACCCGGGGCCGCCGGCGGAGGATGGCTTCGTGCAGGTGTCCAGGCTGGACGCCACCCAGAAGGCCATCCTCACGGAGAAGCTGCTGACCTTCCGCAACACGGACACGTCGCCGAACCGGGACTCGACGGACTTCGTCAAGCCGCTGTCGGACATCTACTCGCTCATCAACACGGACATCGCGCGGGCGCGGCAGCAGCCCAGCGGGAGCGACGCGCTGGCGCAGGCGCGCTACTCGGTCATCTTCCTGTCGGACGGCAAGCCCACCAACAACCAGGACGACGAGCTCATCCGCGGTGACGCGGTGGTGCGCATCCGCCAGCTGCGCGACCTGGTGGAGGACGTGCGCTTCAACACCGTGCACGTCTTCAACCCCACGCAGCCGGTGCCGTCCGTGTGCGACCTGGTGGCGGAGGACGGCGGCTTCGGCGACGGCGGCTGCCCGCTGCTCATCATCAACCAGAACGCGGACCGCCTGGAGAAGATGGCCACGCTGGGCGGCGGCAACTTCCGCGACTTCCGCAACAACGAGCCCATCAACTTCCTCAACTTCCAGTTCGGCCAGGTGCGCCGCGCCTTCATCGTGAAGGACTTCGTGGCCTCCAACTTCTCCGCGCCCCCGGGCAGCCCGCTGGATGAAGCGGACACGGACGGTGACGGCCTCACCGACGCGCGCGAGTACGAGCTGGGGACCAACCCCAACCTGCGCGACACGGACGGCGACGGCTTCAGCGACGGCGTGGAGGTGTACTTCCGCGACCGCGGCGTGCAGTTCGACCCCACCCAGGAAGTGCAGCCGGACGGCGGCGGCCTGGACAAGGGCTGCCCGCCCGCGCTGCGCGGCGTGGACACCGACTGCGACGGCCTCCTGGACTGCGACGAGCAGTTCATCGGCACCAACGCCACGCTCCAGGACAGCGACGGCGACGGCGTACCGGACGGCATGGAGTGGCGGGGTGGCACGCAGGGCTCCAGCAACGACATGGACGAGGACCCGGACACGGACGGGCTCACCAACCGCAGCGAGGCGCGCATGCACATGCGCCCGTTGCAGGTGGACACCGCGAACCTGGCCTCGGACGCGTACCGCTACAGCATGGAGGCGGACGGCCCGGTGGATGACCAGGGCCGTCAGTGCTACCGCTTCCGCGTGGACAACGTGCTGCTCGCGCCCACCATCGCCATGATCGCCGACGGCGGCGTGGATGGCGGCGTGGACGCCGGCACCGTGCAGCGCGGCGCGGGCTACAACGACATCTACCTCTCCGTGGCCATGCTGCCCGCGGACGACCCCACCGCGCGCACGCTGGTGCGCACCTTCCGCGTGGACTCCGTGCGCTACCCGGTGGGCGGCATCAAGTCGCCTCCGGATGGCGTCATCCGCGTGAACCCCGAGGACTTCGTGGACGGCTGCCCCGGCGTCGCCCCGACCCTCTCGCCCGTCCCCTGATTCCCTTCGAGCCTCCCATGCGCCTTCGCACCCGACTGCTCCCGCTCGCGCTCCTGCTCCTGGCCGCCTGTTCCTCGGAAGGGGAAGACACGCCGGATGCTGGCACGGGCGTGGTGGAGGACCTCTGCAACAGCCGCGAGGAGGCCCTGTCCAACGCGGACTGTGAATTGAAGCCCGGCGTGCCCCTGGAGCGCTTCCTGGCGCTCACGGGCGAGGTGAAGGCCGGTGACGAGGACTGGTACAGCGTCCGCATCCCCGCCACCGCCAACGCGCGCACGCTGGTGCACGTCACCGGCACGTACCTGGCGTCCAGCACGCCGGTGAACCTGTCCGTCACGGTGCAGGAGAAGGACAAGAGCACCGCGCTGGTGTCGAAGTCGGACCAGCACGGCGCGGGCGCCCCGAAGCCGGTGGACATCATCCTGCCGTACGGCACGCCGGACACGCAGCTCATCATCGTGGTGCGCGACGCGCCCACGAACCCCGCGCGCCCCAACTACGACGCGCGCAACGCCTACCGGCTCACGGTGGAGTTGCTGGAGAACCCGGACGCGAACGAGCCCAACGACGTCACGCCCACGCCCATCGCGCTGGCGGCGCAGGGGGCCATGCAGGTGGGCACGGCGCAGGGCTACCTGGCCACGGACAACGACGTGGACCGCTTCAGCTTCCCGCTGACGGCGGGGAAGATCGCCTACGTGCGCGTCACCGCGCCGGACCAGGGCTTCGCGCCCAACTTCCGCCTGTCCTATGAGCTGCTGCGCCCCAACGGCACCGACAAGGAGTCGGAGGGCAACGTGCTGCCCAAGGTGCACCCGGGCGTGCTGGCCACCGCGCGCAAGGTGAAGCTCGCGGGCACCTGGACCCTGGTGGTGAAGGGCTACCGGGGCAACAACGAGCCCGTGCCCGCGGGCGACCTGCGCCAGCCGTACGAGGTGGAGGTGCGCGTGGTGGACGAGCAAGACCCGCGCGACCAGTCCGGGGACAACGACGCCTACGCGCGCGCGTACGTGAACAATATGGGGGCGCCGGGCGCGTCCACGACCTTCGATGGCCGGCTGGGCTACGTGACCGACCGCGACTGGTTCGCGGTGAAGCTGTCCAGCCTGACGAAGCCCAGCGTGCTGCGCTACCGGCTGACGGAGCGGCCCACCACCCCGCGCTTCGACCCGCTGCCCCTGCCGTTGGGCCAGCTGGCGGACCGGCAGGTGCTGGTGTTCACCACCGTGAGCACGTCCGTCACCGCCGAGCAGCGCGCCACCTGCACCAACGACCCGGCCGTGTGCCCGCGCGACCCGCGTGAGCACCCCGACGCGCCGGGGCTGGTGCAGACCTACTGCAACAACGCGGAGGCCGTGCTGTGCATCCAGTCCGTGCGCGAGGAGTCCGACCCGGCGCGCTTCCCCAACCTGAGCAACTTCCAGGGCCGGCTGCCGGTGCCCGCGCACGGCGGGGAGCTGACGTACCACTTCGTGGTGCAGGACGACGGCAACAACTGGGCGGATGACCGCGACTACCGGCTGGAGGTGTCCTGGGAGGCGGAGGACGCGGAAGAGGAGAGCGCCTACAGCGGCGGCGTGGAGCAGCCGCGCTCCAGGACGCTCGGCGGCGTGGGCACGGGCAACCTGCCGGTGGGCAACGCCACCTTCGAGGCGAAGGGCCAGCTGACGTACGGCCACAGCCGGCTGCGCAACAACGACCGCGCCACGGGCCTGGGCGTGCGCGGCCCCACGGACTACGACGCGGTGCCCTCCGACACGGACACCTTCGAGTACCAGCTCCCCGCGCTGAGCGCGCCCGAGGACGCGGCGTGGCTGGTGCAGTGGGACGTGGACAACCTGCCGGATGGCGGCACGCCGCACGGGCTGGCGCTGGATTTGACCTTCTGTGACGGCTCCGCCACGGACGGAGGCACCGCCGGGTGCACGCCGGTGACGACCACCAGCACGGGCGGCGCGCTGACGCTGGCCTACAACCCCACGGCGATGCGCGCGTGGCACACCTCCGCGAGCGCGCCGCTCAGCAGCTACCAGGCGCTGTACCAGTTGGAGAAGACGGCCACCACGACGCGCGTCACCGTGGCGCCCTACACGTGCGCCTGCCTGGAGCGGCGCTTCATCCGGGGCGGCACGCTCAAGGTGGCGGTGAGCGCCACCGAGCGCACGGACTACACGCCCGTGAGCTACACGCTGCGCACCGGCTACGGCGACTACCCGCGCAGCTACAACGCGGCGGATGGCGGCTCGCCCACGTCGTGCCCGGCGCCCACGCAGGACGGCGGCACGTGGGTGGGCGGTTGCCAGTTCACCCGCTAGCAGGCCCGGGCGGGCGGCGGGGCTTCACGCCTCCGCCGCCTCCGGGGGCACCGCCGGGACTACTACGGCGCGATGCCCTTTCCCTTGAGCGCCAGCTCGCGGGTTTCGCCGTTGGCGGCGTTGGACTTGAGGGTGAGCGTGCCGGTGAACTCCTTCGCGGCGTTGGGCTTGAAGGCCACCTCGATGAAGGCGCGCTGGTAGGTCTCCAGCTTCAGGGGCCCGTTCTCCGGCCAGTTCTCCGGCCGCTTCATGGTGAAGACGCTGGGGCCGGAGATGGAGGCCTCGTTGAGCTCCAGCGTCTGGAGCCCGCGGTTCTCGATGTAGAGCGTGTTGAACGTCGTCGCCCCCACGTAGGTCCCAGCGGAGAACTCCGTGTCGAAGCTCAGCTCCGTCCGGTCGATGAGCAGCTGCGGCGTGTTCGGCAGGTCCTCGGTCTCGTCTCCGCAGCCCGTCAGGGCGATGATGGTGAGGGGCAGCCACAGGTTGCGCATGCGCATGGACATCCACTCCTCGGTGAGGTTCAGCAGAATGTCTGGTGTTGTAACACGGAATGTCTCGCGGCTGGCGGGCGCTGTGATGGGATTGATGCTCGTCGCATGCGGCGGCTCGCGGGATGACTTCATCGGCGCGCGCGTGCTGGATGTCTGCAAGGCGTCCTGGCCCGTGTGCAGTGAGTACGCGGGCTGCATCCTCGGGCCGGAGAGCTACTCCGAGGGCCGCTTCCCCGGGCACAGCCAGGTGCTGGTGCGCGTGCCGGAGGCCTCCACCATCAAGGTGAGCTTCTATCTGGAGGAGGTGACGGCGGCCGGTGAAGAGACGGCCATCACCGTGCACGAGGAGGGCTGCCGCGCACGCCAGCGCAAGGCGTCCACGGGCCGCGCGGCGTTGGACCAGATGGAGAAGTTCGGCGTCTTCACCCAGCAGGCGGACGTCACCGGCGTGGGTGACCACCTGGTGGAGTTCGACTCCGACATGCAGGCGCGCTACGTGGTGAAGGTGGACGTGACGCCGCTGCGCCTCCAGTAGCGCGCGGCCTTCAGCCCTTGAGCGTGCGCACCAGGTGGTCCGCCACGCGGAAGCTGTTGGCGGCGATGGTGAGCGTGGAGGGCACGCTGCCGCCGGAGGGCATGAAGCTGCCGTCCACGACGTAGAGGTTCGGCACCTCGTGCGCGCGGCAGTGCTTGTCCAGCACGGAGGCCGCCGGGTCGTCGCCGAAGCGGCAGGTGCCGTGCTGGAGGATGGTCGTCTCGCCCTGCGTGCCCACGCGCTCCACGCTGTCCGGGTCCAGGCGCATCAGCACTTCTTCGCCGCGCTCCACGAGGAAGCGCGTGGCGGCGAAGTCCGCCGGGTGCCGGTCCAGGGTGATGGCGGCCACGGGGATGCCGTACTTGTCCTTCACCTCGGGCTCCACCGTGACGGAGGTGCCGGGCGTGGGGAGGAACTCCGCGTAGACCTCGAACTCGAGGATGCGCGAGTCGCGGTACGCGCGCATGCGGTCCTTCAACTCCTTGCCGAACACGCCCGTCTTGCCGCTGCCCGCCAGGCCCACCGCCGCGTAGATGGGGTTGGGGTGCGCCCACATGAAGCCCAGCGTGCCGCCCTTGCGGAAGCCGTGGCGCCCATCCGGCATCACGTAGAAGTCCTGGAGGCTGCGGTTGACGAAGGGTGCCGGGTCCGTGAGCCACGGCCGCGCGGCCTTCTGCTTCGACACGCGGAAGTGCGCCCGCGAGCCGCCGAAGGAGCTGAAGAGCAGGTTCCTGCCCACGAGCCCGCTGCCGTTGGCCAGGCCCCTGGGGAAGCGGCTGGAGGTGGAGTTGAGCAGGAGGCGCGCGCTCTCCACGGCGGTGGCGGAGGCGATGATGACCTTCGCGGGCTGCTCCTGCGCGACGCCGTCCTTGTCCAGGTACACCACGCTCTTCGCGCGGCCTTGTTTATCCACTTCGATGGAGCGCGCCATGCAGCCCGGGCGCACCTCCACGTTGCCGGTGGCGATGGCGTTGGGGATGAGGCTCGCGAGCGTGCTGCTCTTGGCGCCCGTCTCGCAGCCGTAGCTGCCGCACAGCGCGCAGTACGCGCACGGAGCGCGGCCCTTGTAGGCCTTGCTGATGATGCCGCGCGCGGTGGGCAGCGCGTGCCAGCCCATGGCCGCGCACACCTTGTCGATTTCGGACGCCACCGGGTGCACGTCCAGGGGCGGCAGCGGGTAGGGGCCGCTGCGGGGCTCGGCGAAGGGGTGGGGGACGGCCTGGCCGGACACGCCCAGCTCCGCTTCCGCCTTGTCGTAGAAGGGGGCCAGCTCCTCGTAGGAGATGGGCCAGTCCGCCACGGTGGTGCCGGGCACGGCGCCCAGCGTGGAGCGCAGGCGGAAGTCCACCGGCTTGAGGCGGTAGAAGAAGCCGCTCATGTGCACGGTGCCGCCGCCCACGCAGTTGGCGGTCCACGCGGCGTTGCTGCGCTCGTAGCGGGCCTTGGACCCCTGGCGCACCAGGTGCGGCTCCTCCCACGGCAGCGGCATGAAGAAGTTGCGGCGGCTGTTGAGGATCTCGTCGTGGACGAAGTCCTTGGGCTGGTAGTGGCGGCCCTTCTCCAACACCACGACCTTGAAGCCCGCGCGCCCCAGCTCCAGCGCGAGCGGCGCGCCGCCCGCGCCGCTGCCCACGATGCACACGTCCACGGAGGGCAGGCTCACGGGTGGTGGCCTCCGCACTCGCGCAGGCACTTCGGGCCGTCGTAGCCCTCCGGGGGCGCCATGGCGAGCGTGCCCACGGTGTCGAAGCCCATCAGGCGCCAGCCCACGCGGCCCTTGTTGCCGCCGTAGGACGGGTCGCCCAGGAAGCCCTCCAGGCTGAGCGTCATCAACAGCTCGAAGAAGTGGGCCTCGCCGCTGCCGGCCGGGCTGTCCTTGAAGATGGCGAGCAGTTCGTCCTGCTGGGCGGGCGTGGCCTGCGCGAAGCCCTTCTGGAACATGCGCTGCGCGCGGCGCTCCAGCGCGGACAGGCCCTGGAGGAAGTCGCGGTGCATGGACTCCAGCCCCTGCGTCTCCAGGATGCGGTCGATGTAGAGCGCCACGTCCGCGTCCTGGGCGCCCGGGTCCTCGTCGCGGGGAATGAGCCGCTCCGTGGCCGCGGCGACGACGGCGTACTCGAAGGCGGAGAAGGTGCGCAGGGCCTGGCCGGCGGAGGTGGTGCCGGTGGGCTCCGGGGCCTTCTTCGCTTCCGCCTCCTTCGAACGTTTACACGCAACGCCGCCCAGCAGCACCACGCCGCCGCCGAAGAAGGTGAGCCGCTGGATGAAGGTGCGCCGGGACAGCTTCGGGGGGAGCGAACGCGCGCGAGCCATGGCGTGCGAGCCTAACCCAGGTGCCTGTGTTTCACGGCAGATGAGAAAGGCTCCGGGGTCGGTTGGCCGCCCACCGCGTGCGTGACGAGGGGACGCACCACGAGGCGTGACGGACAACGCGCGTGGCTGACATAGGATGGCGCGCTCAACCAGGCCGACTGAACCAAGGAGAAGGACCGCATGAAACGGCACGCGTGGCTACTGGGAGCGGCGCTCGCGCTGGGATGTGGCGGCGGCAAGCCGGCCAACCCGGACGCGGGCCCGAAGCCGCAGGACGATGGCGGAACGACGGACACGCCCTTCGTGCGGCTGACGGTGGATACGGAGCCGACGGAGTTGCACCGCATCTCCTCCATCGCCATGGCGGTGGGCCCGGACGACCGCATCGGCATCGCGTACTTCGTGAAGGTGCCCGGCAAGGAGCTGGACTTCGAGCTGCGCTACCGCGAGGTGAAGGACGGTCAGGTGCAGGCGAACGCGGAGACCATCCGGACCGTGCAGCGCGTGTATGGCGTATCGCTGGCCTTCGCGGCGAACGGCCAGCCCGCGGTGAGCTACCTGGGCGGCGTCTACGACGGGACCTCCTCCGAATCCATCTTCTGGTTCCAGAGCGACCTGGCGGTGGCGTACCGCGCCGCGAACGGGACGTGGACGGAGCAGGTGGCCGTGCGACGCAGCAACGAGGCCTTCGCCAACAACAGCGTCAGCGACTCGGGCAACATCGTGGGACTCGATCCCGCGCTCGTCTTCAACGGGAACGAGGCGCTCGTCGCCTACCGGGACGTGCACAACGGGCAGTTCCCGCAGGGGGACTGGAACGCCAGTGACGCGGAGCTGGCCATCGGCGGCCCCACGTCGTGGCAGCACCAGATGGTGGCCTTGGGCGGCGACGGCGCGGATGAGAAGCCCGCGTACGGTGGGCACCTGGACATGGTGCTGGCGGGTGGTCAGCCGGCGCTGGTGTTCGATCAGGCCCTCAACGCCGCGGATGCCCCGGGACAGAACGTGTACTTCCAGCGTCGCGGCTCGGACGGGAAGACCTGGACGCCGCCGAGGAAGATTCAATCGGTGGGCAACACGATGCTGGGCGCGTCGCTGGCGTATGACCCGGCGGTGGGGTTCGGCATCGCGGTGGTGGACCGCTCGGACAACAAGCTCACGTACATCTCGTGCGACGGCAAGACGGGCACGCAGTGCACGGCCCCTGGGGACTGGACGCTGCCGGACCCCGTCTACCAGACGGGCACGGGCGGCTGGTACCCGTCGCTCGCGTTCGACCCGAAGACGCACGACCCGTCCATCGCGTTCCACATCTGCTCGCTGGAGCCCGGGCGCAATGAGGGCGGCTGCTCGCCGTCGGACGACGCGCTCGTCATCGCCACGCGCGTGGAGGACCAGTGGCGTGAGGTGACGGTGGACACGGCGGGTGGCTGGTCGCCCAAGCTGGCGTTCCTGTCCACGGGCCAGCGCGTGGTGCTCTATCGCGTTCCCACGACGAGCGTCCTGATGCTGGCGGTGGAGCGGTGAGCCTCGCGGGACGCGCCGTGGCGGCGCTGGGGCTCGCGGCCGTGCTCTCCGGCGCGGGCGCCATCGCGTGTCGCGGTGACAACGAGCTGTCTGGCAGCGTGTCGGAGTTGTTCCCCGTCACCGACGTGTCGCGGGTGGAGATCCGCCGCAACCCGGAGGCGCTCCAGGTGAGCTACTTCCGCAACAACGGCCTGGACGTGGACCTGGTCGCGCGGCTCACCGTGGACACGGAAGGCGTGGACCTGAAGCCGGGCACGAAGGTGCAACTGGGCGGCACCACGCCCTCCGGCCGCGAGCGCGCGTCGGTGGTGCACGTGGCCGCCGGTGAGCCGGCGCGCGTCTTCACGCAGGTGGAGCGCGGCGACCTGGTGTTGGATGAAGGCGGCAACGTGGGCGAGCCCACGCGCGGGGACTTCTCCCTGTCGTTCAAGAAGGGCGACGGCTACGGCGCGGGGCGCAGCATGGAGGGGACGTTCAACTCCCTGGCGCTCGACGCGGGCTTCGGCCCGGACCTGGGCGACGTGGTGGTCGACGAACCCGCGCCCTGAAGCACTCCGGGGCTTCCGGCGAAGTCACACCGGAAGCCCTGTGTTTCAGCTCACGGCGTGCAGGCGTCGAGCGTGGCCATGCCCTGGGAGAGCTGTCCCTGGTGCGTGGCGAACTGCGCGAGCGCGGGCGCGCCGCCGTCCAGGAAGAGCTGCCGCGCGGCGTCCACCGCGTCCCGGGCGTGCACCGTCACGGTGGAGCCGGCGGCGTCCGTCACCTTCACCGCGCCGTCCGTCTGGCCCTGGGCGCGGATGAGCAGGGCGCCCGCCTCGTCGCGCGCGACCATGCCGTCCTCCAGCGGCTCGAAGTAGCGCACCACGGGCTCCTGGCCCTCGCGCTGGAGCTCCAGGCGCATGACGCCGGACTCCACGTCGCGGGACATCTTCAGCGTGTCGGTGGGGCTGAGCTTCACGATGCGCGTGTTGGAGTCTTCCCCCTCCACGCTGCTCACCGGGTTGCCGCCGGTCCAGAACTCGATGCTGTTGACGACGAGCGCGTCCACCAGCGTGCCGATTTCATAGACGGGCACCACGATGAACACGAGGAACACCAGCCACTGGACGAACTTGTTGCCGGAGATGCCCTTGTTGAACTGCCAGATCTTCGTCGTGAGCTTGAACGAGCCGAAACAGCCCGTCGCATGCATCATCAGGACACCCGCGCACAGCACGCCGAGCCAACGGGACGGACGTAACTTCATGAAGCCCTCCTGGGGGATGGGGGACCGCTTGGAAGCGGCCGCCACCATGCCATGAAGGCTCAGTCCGGCTCGCTCTGAACGAGCCCGTACTTGTGCAGCAGCGAATAGAGGTGCTTGCGGTCCAGCTCCGCCTCCCGGGCGGCGCGGGCGATGTTGCCCCGGGCGCGGCCCAGAAGGCGCGTGAGGTACTCGCGCTCGAAGGCGCGCACGAGCTCGTCCTTGCACACCTTGAACGGCCCGGTGAACTCCACCGGCAGGAAGTCCCCGGCGGGCGTGGGCACGTCGCGGGTGAACTCGCGCAGGAGGTTGTCCCCGGTGAGGCCCGGGATGTCCACCATGTGCCGGGCGCGCTCCAGGGCGTTGCGCAGTTCGCGCACGTTGCCCGGCCAGGTGTGCCCCAGGAACTGCTCTTGAATCTTCTCCGGCAGCCGGGGCCAGAGGCCCTCGCCCGCGAAGGCCTCCACGAGCAGCGGGATGTCCTCCTTGCGGTCGCGCAGGGGCGGCAGGCTGACGGTGAAGACAGACAGGCGGAAGTAGAGGTCCTCGCGGAAGCGGCCCGCCTGCGTCTCCGCCCACAGGTCCTTCTTGCTGGCCACGACGATGCGCGCGTCGAAGGAGATGGGCGTGGAGGAGCCCAGGCGGCGGAACTCGCGGTCCTCGATGGCGCGCAGGAGCTTGGGCTGCAGGTCCAGGGCGAGGTCGTCGATTTCGTCCAGGAAGAGGGTGCCGCCGTGGGCGCGCTCCAGGCACCCGATGCGCTGGCCCACCGCGCCGGTGAAGGCGCCCTTCTCGTGGCCGAACAGCTCGGACTCGATGAGTGAGTCGGACACGCTCGCGCAGTCGAAGACGACCAGCGGCCCGGCCGCGCGGGGGCTCAACTTGTGGATGGCCTTGGCGCCCGCGCCCTTGCCGGAGCCCGTCTCGCCCACGAGCAGCACGGTGGAGTCCGTGGGGGCGATGCGCTGGAGCAGCGCGAAGATCTGCCGCATGGGCACGCTGCGGCCCACGAGGTCGCCCAGCCGGTCCTCGACGGTGGGCTCCACCTGCACGGGCGTCATCTGCGGGCTGAAGCGCAGGCGCACGTCGCCCACTTCCAGGAGGGCACCGGGGCGCAGGTAGGCCTCGCGCACCTGTGCGCCGTCCAGGAAGGTGCCGTTGGTGGAGCCCAGGTCCTGCACGAGGAAGCGGTCGCCCTGGCGGCGCACGACCAGGTGGTTGCGGCTCACCGTGGGGTGGTCGATGACGACGTCATTGTCGGTGGACTTGCCGACGCGCAGGTCCTCCGTGGCGAGCGGATACACGGTGCCCGCTCGTTCGGTGTCCAGCAGCACCAGGTGGAAGCGCTGCGCGGACAGCCGTTCCCCCTGCGCCCGCGCGGCGACGACGGTGTGCGTGGGGATGGGGACGGGAGGACCGGAAGGCATGAGCGGGCGGGGATTCTAGACGGCTTCGGGCCCGCGCGGGCTGTCTGTCGGTGAATGCCGTGCCCGGCTGGAGGGTAGCCGGGCACGGCGCGTCAAAAGCGTGTGAGCCGGTTTGTTTTCTCGCGGTGCGAGAGGGGGCGACACCCGCTAGTTGGGGTACTTCAGGATGAAAGCATCGCGCTCTCCCTGATTCGTGCTGAAGACGTCCCCGCGGGTCTCGCCCACAAGGAGGATGTCGTCCGCGTTGTCGACCGCGATGGCGAGACCATAGGTGGCAGCCGTGCTCGGTTGTCCTCCTTCCCAGATGAGGTTGCCGGTGGGAGTCAGCTTGTAGACCGCCATGGAGCCCCAGGAATGGCCTGCAACGATGACGTTGCCGGCGGAGTCCGTGCGGATGCCGAAGAGCGAAGTGAAGGGGCCGGCAAAGGTGGTGGTCCGGGTCCACTGCTCGTTGCCCGCGCTGTCGATCTTGATGATCCACGGCGTGTAGGACTCAGGATAGGGCTGGAAGAAGCCCGCGACGTAGACATTGCCTGTGGCATCCACGGTGATGTCCGAAGCCCGGGCCAATGACGCAGGGAAGATGCGCTCCCAGAGTTTGTCGCCGCCGGGCGTGAACTTCGTGACGGACATGTACCGGTTGTAGTCGTGTCCTAGGACGTAGACTCCGCCCGCGCCGTAGGCCACGCCCTCCACGGATTCGTCGTCGGCTGTGCCCCAGACTCGGGTCCAGAGCGTGTTCCCGTTCGCGTCGAACTTCATGAGCAGGTAGTCCCCTCCGGCAGTCGCGTGGTGCGGCTGGCCCGGAAAGCTGCCTACGGTGACGCCACCCGCGTAGATGGCGCTGCCATCCGAGGCAATGCCAGTGAACGCGTCCGAAGTCGCCGTGCCCGGCTGAACCACCCATTGCTTCACGCCATTCGCGTCGTACTTCACGACGAAGGCATCCCCACCGCCCTGGTGGATGTTACCCAGGTTGCTCGTCGTCACCCCGGCCGCGTAGACGTTGTCCGCTGCGTCAACCGTGATGGAGAGGGCCTGTTCGTTACCTGAGCCTCCCAGCAGGCGGGACCAGCCCATGGTGCCTGTCGTCGAGTAGCGTCCGATGATGGCGTCCCAACCACCTTGCGGTGTGTAGTTGAACTCGCCGGTCGTCCATCCTGCGTAGAAGACGTCGTTCTGCGAGTTGGTGACCACGGCCTCGAAGACGTCATCCCCTGTCGTGCCTCGTTGGAGCCCCCACACCGGCGAAGGCGCGACATCCGAGGGCTGCTGCGTGCCGATGGCGCAGCTCTCCTTCGCTCCCACGTCCGGGCCGTTGCCACAGTAGGTCGTTGTCTGGGCGTCATTGAGGGCCATGTCCCGGGCCGGCGAGCCAGGTTGTGTTTCGCGCGCGAGTGAGGAGAAGAGCGGGTCTCCCCACTTGCTGTTTTCCTCGAGCCCGAGCCCCGGGATCCCCAGGCACGTCTTCCAGGCTGCCATGTCCACAAGGTCGTAATTGCAGCGCAGCATCTTCTGCGTGCCCTGGGCGAAGAGGTTGTAGCCGCTTTCAAACTGGCTCACGCCGTACTGGCTCGCGCCCAGGTAATAGCCCGCACCGCCCTTGAAGATGTTGTTCCAGACGTCGACGTTGGTGACATTGATGCCAAGCATCTCTTCGCCGACCGATACGAAGGCGCCTTCCCAGCCGTCGAAGGTGTTGTGGTAGAGGTCAACACCTGCCACGCGTGTCATCCACACCGCGTTGGAGGGGCACCGTGCCGTCTTGATGGTCGGATCTCGAATGATGTTGTTGCGGATGACCACGTTGGCCAGTTGCTCACTCGTGGCGTAGCGACCCAGGTTGATGCCTCGACACGTGTCAGCGATGTCCACTCCTTCGATGAGAATTCCCTGGGCATCGAAGTGAGCGATGATGGCTTCGCCCTTGCTCGCGTTGCCTGTCTCGTTGCGGGTGGCGCGGAAGTGGCTGAGGTGGCCACCTCGAATGGTCACGCGGTCGCAGTCCTTGATGTCGACGGCGTTCTCGGTGTTGCCATCGCTGCTGCTGGTGTTCGCGATGGTGTTGTCGACCATCAAGATGTCGTGAGGCCTCACGGTCCCTGTACCTGCCGGTTCCGCGTGCACAGGGCCCACGCACTGCACGCCGTCACCTGAGTTGTCGCTCATCGTGTTCTCGCTGAGGAGCACATGGTGGCTGTCCGGATAGATGCTGACGGCGTGACCATCCTCACGGGTGGCGCAGTGGAACGCGTCTACGCAAACGAGCCCTACGGGCGTGGAGGTCTCCTGTGCGGCACAATCCGCATGGGTGCGGCAAGTTGTATCGGAGCGCAGGCCGCTCCAGTTCTTGGTCCACTGGATGGTGGTGTGATGGATCTGGATGTGGTGGGCGGAGTCCCCCACAAAGACGGCTGCGCCGCCTCGCGCATCGGTGATGAGGCTGTTCCGCAAGATGATGTTGTGCGCCCCTGCGCCCTTGAACCGCGCGACATTGGCAAAGACCTGGTCCCCATCCAGGTCGAACCCATCCACGATCCAGTAACTCTTCGTGACGTCGAGGAGTGGTCCCGAGCCCGGGTTCTTCACCCTGGGCCGGTAGCCCGGCCATGCCATCAGGGTGATGGGCTGGGTGGAAGTGCCATGGGCTGCGGCGGTCCAGTTCAGGTTTTCCGTGAAGGTGCCTCGGACATAGGCGGCCTGTCCTGGCTGCAGGGAGTTGATCGCGACCTGAATGGACTTCCAGGGATGCGCTTCGCTGCCATCCGATGTGCCCGTGTAATAGGCGTCGACGTATCGAAGGTTGGCTGTAGCAGGCACGAAGGATGCGTGAGGCAGGGTGAAGTCTTCAGAGCCGGCGACAATGTCGCGTTCCAGATTCGCCTGAGCAGACGAGGCCAGCAAAAACGCGGCGGAGAAGAGAAATGGAATGGCAGCACGACGATTCACGAGCGAGGCTCCAGGTGTGTGCGATGGGGGCGCGCGGTCTCCTGCGTTGCCGCGCATTCCAGCTACGCGGAGGGCGCGAGTCCCTGGTCGAATGCACTGGCCCGAGCTGACCTTGGGGGAGGGTTTTTGTTGAGTGGCTGCCTTTGTTGATGGTGCTTTGCTGAAGGACAGACAGTTCATTCGCCGCCTTTCCATCAACGGCCTGCCCTTGAGGCGTTCGCGCAAAAAGACAACGGCCGCCCTCCCCATGACGGGAAGGACGGCCGTGTCAGGACTTCGGTGTGGATGCGGCGTCAGTCGCCTTCGTAGATGCCGATGAGGCCCGGGGTGACGACGCCGGTCTTCTCGTTCTTGACGCCCTCGAAGGAGACGAGCACGCGGCGCCTTCCGGCGGAGCGGTCGAACTGGATGTCGGACACGCTGCTGAAGGAGGTGACCGTGTGACCGAAGACGTCACCGCCGTACTTCACCGAGCTGCCCCCCTTCAGTCGGGTGATGCCGCCCCACCAGTTGGCGCCCACCCAGAGGCTGCCGTCCCACGGATCCGTCGCCACGGACGAAGTGGGCGCCATCGCGGGCGTGTCTCCCTTGGCGGGCGTGTAGTTGACCAGGTCCTGCATCACCTTGGTCTCCACGGTCCCGTTGGCGCTCAGGCGGGCGAGGCCGTAGTAGAAGGAGCTGACCCACACGCCGCCGTTGGACGCCGGAGCCATGCCGGAGACGTTGTCGTCCACGCGCTGCGCGACCGTGGGGTAGTTCGGAACGGCGTCCGGCCAGATGTCGAAGCGGTTCCAGTCGTAGCCCGAGTCCTCCGTGTAGGACTGCGCATCCCAGTAGTTGCCGACCTTCTTCTCGGGGTCGGTGCTCAGCGTCATGTAATAGAAGCGCGTGGAGCGGATCTGCCCGCCGAAGAAGACGTCGTGGTTGTCCGTGATGGCGATGCCGTAATAGCGGTCCGACAGCAGCTCGCCCTTGGAGCCGGAGATGGCGGGGTGCACGTGCTCGTAGAGGCCCGCGCACTCGAACTCCCACTTGAAGCCATCCGTCTCCCAGGGGCGCGGGTCCCAGCAGTAGGCCGGGACGATGCCGTTGAACTTCGCGTCGCCCATGGCGAAGCCGTGATTGCCGCCGAACCAGACGACCTCCTTCACCGGGTCGTAGGCGATTCGGTAGATGGTGCAGACCTTCTCGCGCCCGCGCAGCTCGGCCTTCACCTTCTTGGGGCCGGTGTGGATGTCGTAGTGCACCACGTCGATGGTGCCGTCCGCCTTGAGCGTCACCTTGTCCGCGTCACCGCTCTTGTAGACGCTGGCGTCCGGCTCACGGTGGGCGTTCTCCGCCTGGTCCCACTCGTCCTCGCAGGTGGGCATGCCCGGCTGGGGTGGCTTGCCGGCGTAGCCGACGAACACCGTGCCATCCGGGCCGCCCGCCACGGAGATGACCTTGAGATAAGGCACGCCCGGAGGCGCACCGCCCACGCCGTCACGCATGCGGCCGTAGGGGCGCAGGCCCTCGGACATCGTGAAGCGTTGAATGGTGTTGGAGCCCTTCTTGATGAGGAACAGGCCCTCCTCACCGCCCGCGACCCAGACGTTGCCGCCCTGGTCGGCGGTGATGCCGTAGACGTAGCGCGGCGCTCCCTGCTCCTGGTTGTAGAACGTCCAGCCCGGCGCCGAGGGGCGGGGATAGGTCTGAACCTTCTCCGGAACCCCCGCATCGGTCCCCGCGTCGGTCCCGGTCCCCGCATCCGTGCCCGTGCCCGCGTCCGTGCCGGCATCCGTGCCCGTGCCCGTGCCCGCATCCGTCCCGGTGCCCGCGTCGGGAACCTGCGTGCCCGCGTCCGTCCCGGTGCCCGCGTCCACTTCGCCCGTGCCCGCGTCTGGCAGCCGCGGGTCCTCGTCCACGGGCGTCACCGGCACCACCGGGTCGTCCACCTGTCGCGTGTCGCCGCCGTCCCCGCCGCAGCCCGTCCACCCCAGCGCTCCCGCCAGGAGGAGCGCCCCCGTCCACCGCCACCCGTGCTTCATATGCCGCCCACCTCACCCTGGGCCGGGGGAAGGTCCCCCGGCACGAAGCCATTGTTCGCGGCCATCAAGGCAAGGAGGGTGCCAGCCCCCGAGGGCCGCCAACCGTCGGGACACGGGCGGTGTGCGTCGGTTGCGCGACACCGGATGGGCAAACCTCTACCCATTGTGTGAACGCCGGAGTCCCGGAGCGCCCCTCAACCGTGCTAGGGCCTGGGCAATGGCAGGCAACGACGCGCGCGGCCGCACCCCGCTGTCCCTCGTGGGACAGGAGCCGGACCTCGTCTTCTACACACGGCAGGCGTCCGAGCACGGCGGGCCCGTGCTCGTGCTGGGGGCCGCCAACGGCCGGGTGCCGTGGGCGCTCGCGGGTCACGGCTTCTCCACCGTCGGCGTGGACCCCTCCGAGGCGATGATCCGCTCCGCCGAGGAGCGCCGCGCCTCCGAATCCCAGGACGTCTCCGGGCGCACGCGCCTCATCGTCGCGGACCCCCGCGCGCTGCGGCTGCCGGAGCAGTTCCCCCTGGTGCTCGCACCGCAGCACGCGCTGGGCCTGATGTCCGGCCGCGACGACCTGGAGGCGTTCCTCGCCACCGTGCGCCACCACCTGGCCCCCGGCGGCACCTTCATCTACGACGTGCTCAACGCCCCGCGCGAACCCGTGCTGCCTCGCGATGACGACGAGCCCGGCGCCGCCGTGGAGCCCCGCCGCCCCCTCTTCGCCCTGCACCTGCGTGAGCGGCGTCCGGCGGGCGGCCAGAGCCCCATCCGCCGCCTCAAGCTGAAGCACTTCCTGCCGGAGGAGCTGGAGAACGCGCTCATCGCCAGCGGACTCACGCTGCGCGAGCGCTACGGCCGCTTCGACGGCAAGCCCTTCGACCTGGAGGACCTGCGCCAGATTGGCGTCGCCGGGGTTTGAGCCCGCTTCAGCGCTCGAAGCGGTAGCCCAGGCCGCGCACGGTGAGGAAGTGGCGGGGCGCTTCCGGGTCCGCTTCGAACTTCAGCCGCAGCTGGCGCATGAAGTTGTCCACCGTGCGCGCGCTGCCCTCGTAGTGGTAGCCCCACGCGCCGGACAGCAGCTCCTCGCGGGTGAAGGTGCGGCCCGGGTGGGCGAGGAAGTGCGCCAGCAGCTTGAACTCCTGCGCCGTCAGCTCCACCGGCTGCCCGTCGCGCGCGACCGTGCGCTGGGACAGGTCCACCTTCACGTCCCCGAACATCACCGGCGGCGGCGTGGTGCCCGTGGTCCCGAAGCGGCGGCGCAGCACCGCCTTGATGCGCGCGAGCAGCTCCTGGAGCCCGAAGGGCTTCACCACGTAGTCGTCCGCGCCCAGGTTGAGGCCCAATATCTTGTCCGACTCCTGGCCCCGCGCGGACAGCACCACCACGGGCGTGTCCCGGCCGCGCTGGCGCAGCTCGCGAATCACTTCGTAGCCGTTCATCTCCGGCAGCATCAGGTCCAGCACCAGCAGGTCCGGCGACTCGTCCAGCGCCTTGGCCAGGCCCGTGCGGCCGTCCTGGGCCTGGAGCACCTCGTAGCCTTCGAAGCGCAGGTTCATGGACACGCCGGTGAGGATGGACAGGTCGTCCTCCACCACCAGGATGCGCTGGGGCTTGTCGTCGTGAGGGACGGAGGTGCTCATTCGTGGCCCACCGGCAGCTGGATGGTGAAGCAGCTTCCCTGGCCGGGCTCGCTCTTCACGGAGATGCGGCCGCCGTGCGCGTCCACGATGCGCTTGCTGATGGCGAGCCCCAGGCCGCTGCCCTCCGTCTTGCGCGTGAGCAGGTTGTCCACCCGGTAGAAGCGCTCGAAGATGCGCTTGAGGTCCTTCCTGGCGATTCCCACTCCGTTGTCCTCCACCGACAGGTTCACGTGTCCGCCGTCTCTGCGCGCCCGGAGGGCGATTCTGCGGTGGGTGGGCCCACTGTACTTGTAGGCATTCTGCAACAGGTTGAGCAGCGCGCCCGCCACCGCGACCCGGTCCACCTCGACAGGGGGCAGCCCGTCCTCCACGTTCACGGTGAACTCCATGCCGTCGCCGTGGCGCTGCGTGCGGAAGGCCGCCACCGCCGCGTCCACCACGTTCGTCACCGGGAGCGACTCGCGCTGGTACACCTTGCGGCCACTCTCGATGCGCGCCCAGTCCAGCACCCGCTCGATGAGGTCCGACAGGCGCTCGGTCTCCTTCGTGAGCAGGTCCAGCACCTCCTGCTGCTGCGCCGGGTCCTTCAGCCGGCCCAGGGCCAGCGTCTCGATGAACATCCGGATGGAGGTGAGCGGCGTGCGCAGCTCATGGCTCACCAGCGACACGAAGTCCGTCTTCATCCGGGACAGGCGCGCCTCGCGGTAGAGCACGCGCGCGGTGTAGCCCACGCCGAAGGTGAGCGTCAGGTAGAACAGGCCCAGGAGCACGCCGTACACGACGCGGTTGCGCGTGGACGCGCTCGCCACGGGGTCCTCGCCCGTGGGCAGCACCACCAGGCGGAAGTCCTGCAGCGGCGCGGACAGCACGCGCTCCGCGAGCACCGGCGGCCCCAGCGCGTTCTGCCGGGCCTGCGCCACCTCCGACATCAGCCGGTTGACGAGCCCGCCCTCGCTCGACGTGTCGCGCGGCACGGGCAGGAGCGTGAAGCGCACCGGCTCCGACGTGGCCCGCCCCTGCGCCTTCTCCGTCAGGAGCGCGTCCAGCGCCACGCCTGACAGCCGCACGCCGCGCACGGCGGCGCCCTGGCGCTCGGCGGCCACCATCACCGCGCGGCCTCCCGTGGCGAGCGAGAAGACGGTGGGCACCGTGGGCAGCGAGGCGGCCTCCGGCACCAGCGCCGCCAGGGCCTCCGCCAGTTGAGGGTCCTTCGTGCGGACGAGCCCGTTCTCCACGTGGAAGGTGCCGTCCGGGTCGGACAGCTCCCGGTCATCCGGCAGCACGAAGGCCAACCGCTCGGTGCCCACGCGCTCCAGGCGTCCGCTGCCGAGCGCGCGGGGCACCTCCGCGGACAGGTCCGCCAGCGTCCCCCGCCACGCGGCCTCCAGGCGTTTCTCCACCGCGGCGCGCTCGTTGATGATGGCCACGACGCCGAAGCCGGACAGGCCGGCCGAGGGCAGCACGACCAGCAGGATGAGCAGCGCGAACGTGCGCCGGAAGCTGAGGATGACGGGCGCGGGACGAGACACGGCCCCCTGTGTCTACACGCGACGGCGGCCGGGTGCTCGCGGCTTTTGGGGGAGGGGGGAGTCTTCCCGACATTGTCCGGAGGCATACGGCGGGTGGAGGAGCCATCGACTTCCGGGGGGCGGCTGGGCGAGCATGCGGCCCTCGGGAAGGCGTGTGAGCAGGGCCGGCACGCCTTCCGGACAGGCCGTGGGGCATGCGCGCGGGGTGGGGCCGGAAGAAGCGCGCGAAAGCCTTCGCGGGAGGGGATGGCATTTCCGATGCGACGGCAGGGATGGGCCGCGCTGTGCGCGGTGACGACGCTGGTGCTGTCGGGTTGCAAGGAGCGCGAGGTCGCGAACACCTGGAGCAACGCCTCCGGGTCCGTGGCGCTCAGCCGGGACGACTCGCTGCTCTACGTGGTGGACGCGGACAACGGCATCCTCGCCGTGGTGGACACCGCCCGCCGGGAGAAGGTGTCCGAGGTGCGGGTGGGCCCGCGCCCGGAGCGCGTGATGGTGGGCCCGGACGACACCGTGTACGTGACGAACCGGGGCGGCCGGAGCGTGTCCGTCATCCGCAAGGGAGACGCGGTGGAGGCCGCGCGCGTCCCGGTGGGCGTGGAGCCCACGGGCATGGCGCTGTCTCCGGATGGCCGCACGCTGTACGTGGTGAACAGCGCCATGCGTGAGTCCGCCGCGAGGGGCAGCCTCACCGCCATCGACACGGGCACGCTCACGGCGCGCTGGGAATTGCCGCTGGGGGAGGAGCCGCGCGGCATCGCGCTGCTGGAGGACGGCCGCAAGGCGGCGGTGTCCCTGTTCCGTCAGGGCGACGTGATGACGGTGGACCTGTCGGACGCGAACCAGCCCCAGGTGATGCGCGGCGGCACGGACCTGCTCGCGAAGGCCAACCGGCCGTCGCCCCCTGCTGCCCCATCGGAGTTCGATCCGCCGCCCATGAATCCCCAGCAGGGCCCGCGCTCCTTCCGGTCGCGCGGCATGGTGGACCTGTTGAGCGCCCCGGACGGCCGGCGCCTCTTCGCGCCGGTGCTGTGGTCGCGCGAAGACCCCCTGGGCGGGCCCGTGGACGGGCGCGGGCCCGATACGGGGGACTCCATGTACGGCGGCGGGACGCCCTGCGGCGCGGCGGCCGGTGGCGGCGTGGTGGCCGCGGGCCTCATCACCTTCGACGCGGAGGACGACGCGCCCCGGCCGGTGGTGGACGACCTGGACCAGTGCAAGCCGCCGCCGGAGGAGAAGCCGGACTACCCCACGTCGCTCATCGCGAGCCCCCTGTTCGATACGCCCCTGCAGGGGCCCTCGGCGGCGGTGGTGGACCCCACGGGCGCGTGGCTGTTCCTGGTGAACCAGGACTCGAACAACGTGGCCATCCTGCCCTCGTGGCGCCGCTCTGGTTCGGACCTGGTGAACGAGACGAGCCCGGTGCGGCAGGTGGTGGCGGTGGGCGCGGGCCCCAACGGCATCGCGCTCACGCGGGACGGGCGCAAGGCGTACGTCTACAACGCGTTCGACCACACGGTCAGCACGCTGGGCTCCAGCGGCAACGGGTTGGGGGACATCCGCGAGGAGGGCGAGCGCCTGGTCATCGCGGGCGACACGCTGTCGCCGCTGGCGGCGGAGGGCCGGCGGTTGTTCTTCAGCGCGGTGGACCGGCGGATGACCAGCCCGTCCGTGGCGGTGTCCTGCGCGTCGTGCCACCTGGAGGGCCGCGAGGACGGCCACGTGTGGGGCTTCCCGGACGGGCCGCGCCAGACGCCCAGCCTGGCGGGGCGCATGACCACGGCGACAGCGCCCTTCCACTGGAGCGGCGAGTTCTCCGCGCTGGGCGACTTCATGAGCGCCACGGTGAAGGACCGCATGGGCGGCCAGGAGCTGGACGCGGACACGGTGGCGAAGCTGGGGGCGTTCATCGACGCCATCCCCGCGACGGACAACGCGTTCCGGGGCGAGCCGCTGACGGCGGCGCAGGCGCGCGGAGCCGCCCTCTTCACGCAGGCGAAGTGCGACACGTGTCACACGGGCGCGGCGCTCACGGACAACCGCAACGTGGACGTGGGCACGTTCGTGCTCTCGGGCGTGCTGCGGGACGCGGCGGCGGTCATCCAGGCGGGGCTCAACACGCCGTCGCTCCTGGGCGTGGGCCGCACCGCGCCGTACCTGCATGACGGCAGCGCGCCCACGCTCAAGGCCCGCCTGATGAACGGCCGCGAGACGAACCAGCACGGCATGACCGCGGGGCTGTCCGACGCGGACATGGACGACCTGGTGGCGTACCTGGAGACGCTGTAGCCCGGTGGCGAAGGCCTCCGGGAGGGGAACCTCCTGGAGGCCGCGAGCAGCGCCGCGAGCCTCAGGGCTTCTTCGGCGCGGGCGCCGGAGCCACGGGCGGCGGCGTCACGGGGCGCGCTCCCTTCGGCGCGGAGAGCAGGTCCGGCGAGCCCGAGCGCGGCGCGGTGAGGCTGTCCAGCGGCTCCAGCGGCTCGTCCAGCAGGAGGCTGTCCCCCGCGTCCGCCGGGAGCTCCGTGCCCGCGTCCGCCGTGGCATCCACCACGCCGTGATTCGACGTCACCGCGAGCCGGGCCACGTCCATCGCACGGTCGGGGTCATCCCCCAGCCAGGTCACGACCACGACGCACGGCGTGTCGTCATCCCACGCCACCACCTGCGTCATGCCCTGCACCGGGTTGCGGCGCGCGGCGGCCTTGCCCAGCGCCGGAATCTCCTCGCCGCCCGCGTTCAACGTGGGCGCGAGCAGCGCGCGCACATCCGCGCCCGCGTAGCCCGGCTGGCAGTCATACGTCACCGACACGGCCACGTCCGCCAGCGCCGCCGAGCGCAGCGAGCACACGGGCCCGCACGTGGGACACGCGCGCGCCTCCTTCATCGTGAAGCCGTTCAGCGTGAGGTCGCGCAGGTCCGCTGGCAGCAGCTCCTCGCACGAGGGCAGCATCAACGTGGACGGCCGCCCCGGCATCCCGAGGGCCCCCGCGTCCGACGCCTCCGTGCCCGCACCGGGCCTGCTGCACGCGCCCAGGGCGAGCGCCATCAGCAGTGCACCCCGTCCGAACCTCATCCCGTTGGCTCTCCTCACCGACGCCATGCGCGCGGGCGCGGATGGTAGACCGTGCCCGGCCCCCGTCATCAGCATTGTGGCGCGGCTGCCGCTTTCCAGACGCGACCGGATGGCGGGGGAGAGGTCGGGCAGGCCGGCCTCGTTCAGGGCCGGAGCGTGGGCTAGGCTGCCTGCCCTCTTCCTCCATGCGCCTCCCCGGTCTCCTCAGCCTGTCGCTCCTGGCCCTGGCGCCGGCCCTCTCCGCACGGGCCCAGACCCCCGGTCCGGCTCCCCGGAGCGCGGTCCCCGACGAGTCCTGGAGCGAACCCGGCCAGCCCGCCCCCGAAGCCGCGCCCGCGCGCCCCCAGGCCGCTCCCAACGAGGAGGCGCCCACCCGCGTCCAGCCGCCGCCCGAAGCCGGGGGCTGGGAGTCCTTCCCCGGCGCCTCCGACCCCGCCCCCGCGCCGCCACCTCCGCCTCCGCCCCGGGCCCCGCCTCCGCTGCCCACCGAACCGACCCCCGAGCGCCGCCGCGTCAAGGCGCCCCGTCCGCCGCCTCCGCCCCAGGCCCCCAACCGCTACGGCCTCTACGGCGGCCGGTCGCTGGGCTCCGGACACGCGGGCGTGGGCATGGAGCTGGGCTTTCCCTTCGTGTCCGCGCGCGGCGTGTACGGCGTGCTGGAGCACCTGGACCTGGGGCTGGGCGTGGACACCGTCTACGGCCTGATGACCGAGCTGCGCGCCAGCGCCCGCCTCACCCTCCTGGACAGCGACAACGTCAGCCTCGCCTTCGTGGTGGACGGCGGCCACGCGTTCTTCCTGCGTGCCCCGGACACGGAGGACAAGGGCGCGCGCTACCTGAGCGGCCGGCGCGACTGGAACGTGGCCCCGGGGCTGGTGGCGTCCTTCCAGGGCGACAGCCCTCGCGGGTGGCGGCCGTACCTGGACGTCCGCGCCCTGATGGCCTTCGACATGGACCCCGTCCAGAAGGATCCGCTGTCCGGCATCCCGCCCGCGTGGAAGCTGGATGCGTCCGTCCTCGTCCGGCTGGGCGCGGAGTTTCCCGTTGGAGAGAAGACGTCCTACGCTGTCTCGTTCGGTGGCGACTTCCGCAGCCGCTCCTCGGACGCGGAGTTCATGCCCACGCTGTCGGTGGGTGTGGTGTCCACGCTGTTCTGAAATCCCCCTCCCACCTCTCGACCCGAGGTCATCTCATGCGCGGCAGTGTCATCGGTGCAGGTTCGTTCGGAACGGCGCTCGCCAACGTGCTCGCGGTGAATTGCGACGAAGTCCGCCTGTGGGGCCGTGAGCCCTCCACCGTGGAGGCCATCAACACCCGCCACGAGAACGACACCTACTTGAAGGGCATCCCCCTCTCCGAGCGCGTGCGCGCGACCACGGACCTGGAGGAGGCGCTGGCCGGCTCGGAGATGGTGGTGCTCGCCACGCCCAGCCACGCCACGCGCGAGGTGCTCGCGCGCGCCAAGGCCTTCCTCCCGAAGAGCGTGCCGCTGGTCACGGTGTCCAAGGGCATCGAGAACGGCACGCTGCTCACCATGACGGAGCTGTTGGAGGACTGCCTGCCGGAGGAGTTCCACCCGTACGTCGCGGTGCTCTCCGGCCCCAGCTTCGCCAAGGAACTCGCGCGCCGCATGCCCACGGTGGTGACCATCGCGTCGCACTGGGACAAGGTGGCCCAGCGCTGTCAGAAGGCGCTGCAGACGGACACCTTCCGCTCGTACACGTCCACGGACGTGGTGGGCGTGCAGTACGGCGGCGCGCTGAAGAACGTCATCGCCATCGCCGCGGGCATGGCGGACGGCCTGGGCATGGGCCACAACGCGCGGGCCGCCATCATCACGCGCGGCCTGGCGGAGATCACCCGGCTCGCGGTGAGGAAGGGCGCCAACCCGCTGACGCTCTCCGGCCTGTCCGGCATGGGCGACCTGGTGCTCACCTGCACGGGCGAGCTCAGCCGCAACCGCCACGTGGGCATGGAGCTGGGCAAGGGCCGCAAGCTGCCGGACATCCTCGCGGAGATGAAGGAGGTCGCCGAGGGCGTCAAGACGGCCAAGAGCGCGCGCGACCTGTCCCTCAAGACGGGCGTGGAGCTGCCCATCTGCGAGCAGGTCTACCTCATCGCCTACGAGGGCAAGAACGCCAAGATGGCGGTGGTGGACCTGATGACGCGCCAGCCGAAGTCGGAGCTGTCCGGCGTCTGAGGATGCCGGAGGACATCAGGGGCCGCGCTAGTAGCGGCGCGGCTTCGCTTCGGGGCTGGCGCCGCGCACGCGCCACACGGTGAGCCGCTCGGAGTTGGTGTGGCTCAGGACGAGCCCCTCCGTCTGCATCTCCTCCAGCAGGCGGTTCGTCTTGAGCCGGTCCAACCCGATGCTGCGTCCCAGCGAATCGCCGGGCATGCCGCTGATGTTGGCGCGCAGCTCGTTGATGATGGCGCGCTTGAGCTCGTTCTTCTGCAGGCCGTCCAGGTCCTGGGAGCGCCACGAGGACAGGATGCCCCAGCCGATGAGCAGCAGCGTCACCACGGCGAGCACCGGGTAGACGATGTGGCTGTTCTTCTCGAGCAGCTCGAAGTAGCCGGTGGAGATGGAGGAGACGGGCCGGTCGTAGTCCGGCCCGGAGTCCTGTCCGGGCAGGCCTTCGATTTGGGCCGTCAACAGGGGGATGAGCAGTTTCAGCGCGGGAGCCAAGGCCCCCCGACTCTACGGGGAGGGCCCCCGCGCCGACAACCCGCCCACCGTCACACGACGCCGATGGACTCGGACGCACCCTCGGCGAACAGGGTGGTGTCCGCCTTGGCCAGGAGCGTCGCCAGGCCTTCACGCTTCACCGCGCTGATGGCCACGCCGCCCCGCGAGCGCAGGAGCGACTCCACCTCGTCCGCGGCCAGTTGGTCCGCCTTGTTCCACACCATCAGGCGCGGCTTCTCCATCAGGCCCAGCGAGGCGAGGATCTTCTCCACCGCCTCCACCTGATCGTCGCGCGCCGGGTCGCTCGCGTCCACCACGTGCAACAGGAGGCTCGCGTCGTACAGCTCCTCCAGCGTGGCGCGGAAGGCCGCCACCAGGTCCTTGGGCAGGTCCCGGATGAAGCCCACCGTGTCGGTGATGATGACCTCGCGCTCCTGCGGGAAGCGCAGGCGCCGGCTCGTGGGGTCCAGCGTGGCGAACAGCTTGTCCTCCGCCAGCACCTCCGCGTTGGTGATGGCGTTGAGCAGCGTGGACTTGCCCGCGTTGGTGTAGCCCACGATGGAGATGACCGGCACCTCGCGCCGGTTGCGCTGCGCCCGGCGGACGCTGCGCTCGCGGCTGATGACGTCGATGCGGCGCTCCAGGTTGGTGATGCGCTCGCGCACGCGGCGGCGGTCGATTTCGAGCTTCGTCTCACCGGGACCGCGGCCACCCACGCCACCGCCCATGAGGCGGCTGAGCGAGTCATCCCCCTGCACCAGCCGGGGCAGCCGGTACTTCAGCTGCGCCAGCTCCACCTGCAGCTTGCCCTCGGCCGTCTGCGCGCGCTGCGCGAAGATGTCCAGGATGAGCTGCGTGCGGTCCAATATCTTCAGGCTCGTCGCATCGCCGATGTGGCGGCCCTGCGACGGGGTGAGGTCCTTGTCGAAGATGAGCAGGTCCACCATGGACTGCATGGAGCGCAGGTTCAGGTCCTCCAGCTTGCCCCGGCCGATGAGGTAGCGAGGATCCGCCTCGCGCTTCATCTGGAGCACGCTGTCCACCACCTCCACGCCCGCGGTGCGCGCCAGCTCCTTCAGCTCCGCCAGGGACGACTCCGCCCGGGCGCGGTTGCCGTCCAGGCACACCGCCACCAGGATGGCGCGCTCCTTCCCGGACACCGTGCGCGCGGCGGCCTTGCGGTTGAACTCCTCTTCCAGCGCGTCCAGCGTGGCCAGGAGGTCCGGCTGTTCACCGTGCACGTTGGGCAGGGTGGACACGTGCCAGAACTCACCCGCGCCGTTCTCCGGCACCAGGTAGGCCCAGTGCAGCACGCCGGGCAGGCCTTCATGGCCCACGCCCACGGCCGCCACGCAGTCCAGGCGCAGGAGCGCGAGGTCCGTGAGGTCGTCCTTCGTCAGGGGTTCGCTCTTCAGGTGCGTGTGCACCAGCCGCAGGCCACGCAGACGGATCTGCCCGGCGCGCGCACGGCCGATGTCCGGCAGCTCCAGCTTGTGCGCGTTGCCGACGACGACGTGCTCGATGTCGCCCTTGCGGTTGATGAGGACGCCCACCTGGCGGTTGAGCTCGTGCGAAAGCTCGGTGAGGTGGCGGGCAAGCTCCGCGGACACGATTTCGCGCGGATCCACGCGGCGGCGGAACGTGTTGCGCAGCCGCTGCTGCTCGCTCGACTTCAGGCCCAGGGTGTTGCCGAAGATTTCCTTCAAACCGTTTCTCCTGGCGCGGACATCGAATGACCCGCGCCGCATTCAAGGCATTGGATGGACTGGGGCCCTCCGCGTTTCATGACAAAGCCCCCAGCCGGTGTGCCGCGAAGCCTGGTGAACAACCGGCCACGCGCGTCCTTTCCCGTTCCAGCCTACGCTGCCTTGCGTGACTGATTCCGCACGCAACGCCTTGCGCGGGGCCCGCCGCGTGGTGGTGAAGATTGGGACCAACGCGCTGACGAGCGCCACGGGCCGCTTCAACCGTGCCCACTTCGACGCGCTGGGGCAGGACCTGCTGTGGGCCGCCGGGGGCCGGGAGCTGGTGGTGGTGTCCAGCGGCGCCATCGCCCTGGGCATGGAGCGGCTGGGGCTGCCCGCCCGCCCCCGGGATATTCCCGGCAAGCAGGCGTGCGCGGCGGTGGGGCAGAGCCGCCTGATGCAGGCGTACGAGGAGGCCTTCGGCCACGCGGCCCGGACGGTGGCCCAGGTGCTGCTCACCCACGAGGACGTGCAGGAGCGACGGCGCTACCTCAACGTGAAGCACACGCTGGAGCGGCTGCTGGCGGCGGGCGTGGTGCCCGTCATCAACGAGAACGACACCGTGTCCGTGGACGAGCTGAAGTTCGGCGACAACGACACGCTGGCGAGCCTGGTGGCCGGCGTGGTGGAGGCGGACGCGCTGGTCCTCCTGTCGGACGTGGAGGGGCTCTACACCGCCGACCCGCGCAAGGACGCCGGGGCCCGCCTGATGCCCGCCGTGCCGCGCGTCACCGCGGACGTGCTGGCCCTGGCCGGTGACGCCACCAGCGCGGTGGGCACGGGCGGCATGGCGTCCAAGGTTCGCGCCGCCGCGCGCGCCGCGGAGCTGGGCATCCCCTGCGTCATCACCTCCGGCGCGGTGCCCGGCCGCCTGCGCGGCGTGCTGGAGGGCGACGCCGTGGGCACGCTCTTCGAGCCCGCCGGACGCCGCAGCGCGCGCACCGCGTGGATCGCCCACGCCCTGAGGCCCCGGGGCCGGCTGGTGGTGGACGCGGGCGCGAAGGAGGCCATCGTCACCGGCAAGCGCAGCCTCCTGCCCAGCGGCGTGACGGGCGTGGAGGGGGACTTCAGCCGGGGAGACCCGGTGGACCTGACGGACGCGGCCGGGGCGGTGTTCGCCCGGGGCCTGTCCACCTACGACGCCAACGAGCTCCGGCGCATCGCCGGGCGGCGCAGCGCGGACATCGAGGCGGTGCTGGGCTACCGCTACCTGGATGAGGCGGTGCACCGCGACGACCTGGCGGTGCTGTAGCCGCGGTCCGCGCAACGCGCGCCTAGATGGAGGAGGAGACGGACTTCACCGTGCCGGTCTCCGGCTCCGTCAGCCGCATCAGCGCGCGAAACTCCGGGGAGTCCACCTTCATCAGGAGCAGCGACACCTCCAGCTCCCCCGGCACCCGGCCGAGCTGGAGCTTGCGCTCCTGGCCGTGCAGCAGGGCGAGCTGCGAGTGGCCTTCCCCCTCCGGCAGGGACAGGTCCACCTGGAGCTGGAAGGAATCGCCCTCGCCCTTGGGCGTGAGCACCAGCCGGTAGTCCGCCACCGTCGCGCCCGGACGGCGGCGCTCGGCGCGAAGGGTGCGCCCCGCTTCACCCAGCAGCTTGGGCTGGGCGATCAGCCGGCCGTCGCGCCGGACCTCCAGCGCGAAGTAGAGCGGCTCGTTGCGGGCGTGCGCCGGGGTGGAGACGAAGGCCAGCAGCACCAGCGCCAGCCCGGGAAGCCACTTCTTCAGCAGGGAGGTGCGGTCCATGGTCGAGCCCTCGTCAAAAGCTTCGGTCCGCCGCGTCGGCCCCACGGCAGCCAGCAAGGCCTCCAGGAGGCCCGCTGTCGCTTCTCACCCAAATCGACAATGTCCAAGGAATAACCCAGACGCGCCCCGAGTGCGAGCCCCACGCCCGGGGTTGTCTGCTGGCTTGCGGACGAAACGAGGGGTACATGGCGATACCTGCTTGCCTGTTCAGGTTGGGGCGGCTATCCCCCCTTGGACGGAGCTGGCCCCCTCCACTGTTCCTTTTCTGTTCGTTTCACCTCCTGCCCCCTTCTCCCACCCCGGAAGTCCCCGGTCTCTTGATCTCCCGGGTCCTGTCCGCCATGGTCACCGATCACCTGAATGGACCGCACGGAACGCATCCTTGATCTCGTGGCACTGCTGCTCGACGCGCGGGAACCCATCTCGTGGGCCGAACTGCGTGAGCACTTCCCCGCGGACTACGGCGGCTCGGATGACGCCGCCGAGCGCAAGTTCGAGCGCGACAAGGCGGAGCTCGTCGAGCTGGGCTTCCCGCTGAGCTACGTGCAGGGCGACGACGAGCGGCGCGACGGCTACCTCGTCGACCGCAACGTCTACTACCTGCCGGAGGCGGACCTCACGAAGGAGGAGCTCGCCGTGCTCTACGCCGCCGGCTCCGCCGCGCTGGCGTCCGGCGCGTTTCCCGGCCGCGACGACCTGGCGCACGCCCTGCGGAAAATCGGCTTCTTCGCCGGCGAATCCCTGCCCACCCCGCGCGTGCGCATGGAGCTGGGCACCGGCCAGCAGGGCCAGGAGAAGGAGGTCTCCGCCCGCCTGGAGCAGCTCTGGGACGCGTGCTCCGCGCACAAGTGGGTGCAGCTGACCTACGGCAGCCCCCGCAAGGACGGCGTCACGGAGCGGCGCGTGGACCCGTACGGCCTGGCGCTCCGGCGCGGCGTGTGGACGCTGGTGGGCTACTGCCACCTGCGCCAGGGCCTGCGCACCTTCCACGTCCACCGCATCCGCGAGCTGAAGGTGAACACCGCCCGGCCGCGCACGCCGGACTTCGAGGTGCCGGCGGACTTCTCGCTGGACGCCCACGTGGCGTACTTCCCCTGGCAGTACCGCTTCCATGAGCCGCTGGAGGTGACGCTCCAGCTCACCGGGCCGCAGGCCTCGCGCGCGGGCTCGCTGTTCCCGGGCGCGGCGCTGGAGCCGGTGTCCGAAGGCGTGGTGCGGGCCCGCTTCCCGGTGACGTTCCTGGACGGGCTGACGCGCTTCGTCCTGTCCCTGGGGCAGGACTGCCGCGTGGAGGGGCCTCCGGAGGCGCGCGAGCGCCTGGAGCGGATGGCGGCGAACATCCTGGCGAAGCACGCGCCGGTGGAAGGTCAGCGGGTGAGCGCATGAGCAACGTCCACGAGCGGCTGCGCCGCCTGCTGTTCCTCGTCCCCTACGTCTCCAAGCACCCCGGCGTCACCGTGGAGGCCCTGGCCAAGGCCCTCAACATCAGCCGCGAGGACCTGCTGGAGGAGCTGGACCTGCTCACCTGCGTGGGCCGGCCGCCCTTCAACCCGGACGACTACATCGACATCTACGTGGACAACGACCGCGTCTACGTGGACCTGGATCAGCGCCTGTTCGCGCCGCCCCGGCTGACCGCGGGCGAGGCCGCGGCCCTGGCCGCCGCGGCGGAGCTCTTGCGCCCGGCCACCGGCGACGCGCTCCAGAGCGCCCTCACCAAGCTGGAGGGCATCATCCCGCCCGCCGCCCGCGAGCGCTTCCGGGACATGTACCGGAAGATCGACGCCTCCGCGGACGCGCCCCCGGCGCTGGGGCCCCTCACCCGGGCCATCCTGGAGCGGCTGGAGGTGACGTTCGGCTACGCCAGCCCCGGCCGCCCCGCGGAGCCGCGCCGGGTGCGCCCCTACGAGCTGCTCAGCCACCGGGGCCAGTGGTACCTCCAGGGCTTCTGCCACACCCGCCAGGACGCGCGCCTGTTCCGGTTGGACCGCATGGAGGACCTGGCCGTCACCACCACCGCCTTCCAGCCTCCGCCGGACGCCCGCGCGGACGTGCCCAACCCGGCCCGTGGCGCCAGCGAGGCCTCCGTCCGGGTTCGCTTCACCCCCACGGCCGCACCCTACGTGAAGGAGCGCTTCGGGCAGGACGCCCGCCCGCTCGCCGACGGAGGGGTGGAGGTGCGGGTGGCCGGAGACAGTGAGCGCTGGCTCACGCAGTGGGTGCTATCCTTCGGGGGAGAGGCGGAGGTGCTGGAGCCGGCGAGCGCGCGCGCCGCCGTTGCCCGAGCCGTACATGCCTCGATAGGCTCCTAGGACGACATGGCCTTCCAACTGACGATCTCCGAGGGAAAAGACGCAGGCAAGGAGTTCGTCTTCGACCAGGACTCCGTGCTCATCGGGCGCACCTCCGAGTGCGACGTGGTGCTGTACGACCCTGGCATCTCCCGCCGCCACTGCCGCATCTTCAAGGACGGTGACGGCTACGCCGTGGAGGACCAGAAGAGCGCCAACGGCACGGTCGTCAACGGCGCGGCCGTGCAGAAGCAGACGCTGGCGGACGGCGACACGCTCACGCTGGGCCCGGTGACGTTCCTCTTCGCGATCGCCGCGGAGGACGCGCCCACCGGCGAGGACGAGAAGCCCGCGGAGGACGGCGCCAACAGCACGCGCATCGTCTCCATCGACTCCGTGCGCAAGTCGCGCAACAAGAAGGGCGCCGCGCTCGTGCCGGAAGGCGCGGACGAGGAGGACCTGCAGGGCATCCGCGCGGAGTCCACGCGCATGAACATGCGCGCCATCCGCCGCCCCACCTCCTCCGCCCAGCGCGCGGTGCCCCAGGCTCCGCCCCCGGAAGAGGACGCTCCGGCGGCCATCGAAAAGCCCGCTCCCGCGCCTCCGCCCGCGCGCCGCACCGGCTCCCAGTCCTCCCGCGCGGTGGCCCGCACGCCCCGCGCCGGTGGCGCCAGCGGCGGCGGGGGGGGCCTGTCCGCGGCCGAGCGCGCCCGCATCCGCCGTGAGACGCCGGGCCTGGTGGCCAACCTGCGCCTGTTCTGGGCGGAGGCGAACTCCAAGGTCCGCGCGGGCGTGATGGCCGGCGGCGGCGTGGTGGTGCTGGGCCTCTTCGCCCTCATGTACTGGCTGGTGCTGGGCGGCGAGGACACGGTGCAGAAGGGCGAGGAGCCCGTGCGCCTGTCCAACCAGCCCATCAACGACTCGTTCGGCCTGGGTGACGGCGTCACCTGGAACCGGCCGGACATGAAGGTCTTCGAGTGGGAGTTCGTCGCCGCGACGCGCGCGGTGGTCATCCTCCACTACCAGGCCCAGGGCATCTCCAAGGACGAGGTGGTGGTGAGCGTCAACGGCGTGGACGTGGGCAAGGTGCCCCCGGACACGCTGGCCAGCCAGGAGCGCTCGCTGGAGCTGATGATCCCGCCCCAGCAACTGCGCAAGGGCGAGCCCAACCGCATCATCTTCGACAACACCCGCAACCCGCCGGGCGAGGACACCTGGCGCGTGTGGAACGTCTGGGTGGAGCGCGCGCTCTTGCCCGAGCAGCTGTCCACGCAGCAGCTCATCGAGAACGCCCGGGACCTCTTCAAGAAGGGCGAAAAGAACTTCCAGACGCCGGACATCGGCGCGCGCAACCGCTACGAGGCCTGGAAGTCCTTCCGCGAGGCGTGGCTGATGCTGGAGGCCCACCCGGACCCGAAGCCGGACCTGTACGATGAGGCCCAGGAGTCCATGAAGCGCGCCCAGCAGGAGCTGGACCGCACCTGCTCCAAGCTGCTGCTGGAGGTGGAGGGCTACTACAACCAGGGCCACTACAAGCAGGCCGCCTCCACGCTGGACCACATGCGCGAGTACTTCCCCGAGTACGACCAGCCGTGCGCCACGCGCGCGGAGAACAAGCGCGCCGAGTACGGGCTGTAGCCAGCAGCCGTTGGCCAACGGACGGTGCAACCCCGCCAGGAAGGCGGGCAGGGCCCGTCCGGGTTGCCGGTCCCTCCCCCCGTTCCCACCCTGAGTGGGGTGATGCGTGAGCTGGCGGGGGAGGACGGGCGGTCGGAAGGGTTGGTTCCAGCGGCGCGCTCGCCGGGGCCGGTGCCCGAACACGCTCCGGTGTGGAGCGCCGGGGTGTCCCGGCGCCTGCTCGCCCGGTACTACCTGCCGCACCACCACCCCACCCTCCAGGGCAATGCGTGCCGGCTGCTGCGTGACGGCGTGGAGGCCTATCCGGAGATGCTGGAGGCCATCCGCCGCGCTCGCCGCTCCATCCGCCTGGAGACGTACATGTTCGTCACCGACGCGGTGGGCGAGCTCTTCGGCCAGGCGCTGGCGGAGGCCGCCGAGCGCGGCGTGCACGTGAAGGTGCTCTACGACGCGGTGGGCTCCTGGACCAGCCGCAGGAGCTTCTTCGAAGGCCTGCGCGCGCGGGGCGTGGACGTGCGGGCCTTCAAGCCCTTCAGCCTCCAGCGCGGGCTGCGCCACCTGCTGCGCCGGGACCACCGAAAGATCCTGGTGGTGGACGGCACGGTCGCCTTCACGGGCGGGGTGAACATCGCGGCGCACTGGGCCCCGGAGGGGCAGGGCGTGGCCTGGCGCGACGACGTGCTGCGCATCGAAGGCCCCGCGGTGCATGAGCTGGAGCGCAGGTTCCTGGCCACGTGGCGGATGATGTTCCGCGACCGGCTGAGCCGGCTGCGCCGTCGCATCCGCGGCGGGGCGCAGGCGCTGGAGGCCCGGCCCCGGAAGGGCGACGTGGGCCTGGCGGTGCTGTCCAGCCGCCGCAGCATCCACCGCGCGTACCTGCACGCCATCCAGCGCGCGCGGGCCAGCGTGCTCATCGCGGCGGGCTACTTCGTGCCGGACCGGCGCATGGTGGCCGCGCTCAAGGACGCGGCGAAGCGGGGCGTGGAGGTGAGCCTGCTGCTCAACGGGGGCAAGAGCGACCACCCGTTCCTCGAGCACGCGACGCGCGCCTTCTACGAGCCGCTGATGGACGCCGGCATCCGCATCTTCGAGTGGCGCCGGGGCGTGCTGCACGCCAAGACGGCCGTGGTGGACGGGGTGTGGGGCACCATCGGGTCGTTCAACCTGGAGCGGCTGTCGCTGGCCTTCAACCACGAAGTGAACGCCGTCTTCACGGATCCCCGGCTGGGGCGTGACCTGGAGGACTCGTTCCGCCTGGATTGCGGCAACTGCCGCGAGGTGGACCTGGCCGCCTTCCGCCGCCGCCCCCTCTGGCAGAAGGCCGTGGAGCGGGTGCTGTACTTCTTCCGCAAGGTGCTCTGAGCGGGCCCGTAAGCCCGGGGGCCAAGACAACCGTCCACCGCCTTCAACGCGGTGCAGGAACCCTTTGCATGCCGGGGGGGACACGCCTAGAAGTTGCGTCATTCCGGCACGGAAGGACGGCAACGCACATGACGGACAGTTTCGGCACGAAGGCCCAGCTCAAGGTGGGCTCGGCGACCTACGACTATTTCAGCCTGGCCACGCTGGCGAAGGCCCACCCGGCGGTCAACCGCCTCCCGTTCTCGCTGAAGGTCCTGCTGGAGAACCTGCTGCGCAACGAGGACGGCCGCGTCGTCAAGCGCGAGCACATCGAGAAGATGCTCGCCTGGGACCCCAAGGCGGCCCCGGAGACCGAAATCTCCTTCCACCCCGCGCGCGTGCTGCTCCAGGACTTCACCGGCGTGCCCGCCGTCGTGGACATGGCCGCCATGCGCGAGGCCCTGGCCTCCATGGGCGGCGACCCGGCGAAGATCAATCCGCGCAACCCGGCGGACCTGGTCATCGACCACTCGGTGCAGATTGATTCGTTCGCCACCACCGCGGCCTTCAAGGAGAACGCGGAGCTGGAGTTCGAGCGCAACCGCGAGCGCTACGCCTTCCTGCGCTGGGGCCAGAGCGCGTTCAAGGGCTTTGGCGTGGTGCCGCCGGACATCGGCATCTGCCACCAGGTGAACCTGGAGTTCCTGGCGCAGGTGACCTTCCGTCAGGGCAGCACCGTGTACCCGGACACGCTGGTGGGCACGGACAGCCACACGACGATGATCAACGGCCTGGGCGTGGTGGGCTGGGGCGTGGGCGGCATCGAGGCGGAGGCCGCGCTGCTGGGCCAGCCCATCACGATGCTGATTCCGCAGGTGGTGGGCTTCAAGCTCACCGGCAAGCTGCCCGCGGGCGCCACGGCCACGGACCTGGTGCTCACCGTCACGCAGATGCTCCGCAAGAAGGGCGTGGTGGGCAAGTTCGTGGAGTTCTACGGCGAGGGCCTGAAGGGGCTGTCGCTGCCGGACCGCGCCACCATCGCCAACATGGCCCCGGAGTACGGCGCCACCATCGGCTTCTTCCCGGTGGACGAGGAGAGCTGCAACTACCTGCGCTTCACCGGCCGCCCGGATGACGTCGTGGCGCTGACGGAGGCGTACGCCAAGACGCAGGGCCTGTGGCTGGAGGCCGGCGCGCAGGACCCCGTCTTCAGCGACACGCTGGAGCTGGACCTGGCCTCCGTGGTGCCCAGCCTCGCGGGCCCCAAGCGTCCGCAGGACCGCGTGCCCCTGAAGGACATGAAGGCCGGGTACGAGAAGTCCCTGGTGGAGATGCTCGCCGCGGGCAAGAGCAAGGGCGAGGACGACGAGGGCCCCAAGGGTGGCGCGAAGGCCCCGGCCGCCGCGGTGCCCCCGGAGCGGCTGGCGCAGGCCGTCACCGTGAAGGCGGGCCGCCAGAGCTACCAGGTGGGCCACGGCGCGGTGGTCATCGCGTCCATCACGTCCTGCACCAACACGTCCAACCCGGCCGTGCTGGTGGCCGCGGGCATCCTGGCGAAGAAGGCCGTGGAGAAGGGCCTCAAGCCGCAGCCCTGGGTGAAGACGTCCCTGGCCCCGGGCAGCCGCGTGGTGACCGAGTACCTGCGCGACGCGGGCCTCCTGCCCTACCTGGAGGCCGTGGGCTTCCACGTCGTGGGCTACGGCTGCACCACCTGCATCGGCAACTCCGGCCCGCTGCCGGAGCCCGTGTCCAACGCGGTGGTGGAGGGCGACCTGGTGGTGGCGGCGGTGCTGTCCGGCAACCGCAACTTCGAGGGCCGCATCAACCCGCACGTGCGCATGAACTACCTGGCGAGCCCCCCGCTCGTGGTGGCGTACGCGCTGGCCGGTGAAGTGGGCCGCGACCTGGACAACGAGCCGCTGGGCACGGACCCCAACGGCCGCCCGGTGTTCCTCAAGGACATCTGGCCGTCCAACGACGAAATCAAGGAGACCATCCGCACGGCCGTGAAGCCGGAGCAGTTCCGCAGCCAGTACGCGAACGCCATGGAGGGCGACACGCTCTGGCAGCAGCTGCAGGTGAGCAAGGGCTCCACGTTCAAGTGGGATGAGAAGTCCACCTACGTGCGCAAGCCGCCCTTCTTCGAGAACCTCCCGAAGGAGCCCAAGGCCGTCCAGGACATCAAGGGCGCGCGCGTGCTGGCGCTCCTGGGTGACTCCGTCACGACGGACCACATCTCCCCGGCGGGCAACATCGCCAAGACGAGCCCCGCGGCGAAGTACCTCATGGCCGAGGGCGTGGAGCCCAAGGACTTCAACTCCTACGGCGCGCGCCGCGGCAACCACGAGGTGATGGTGCGCGGCACCTTCGCCAACATCCGCCTGAAGAACCTGCTCGTCCCGGGCGTGGAGGGCGGCGTCACGGTGCACATCCCCACGCGTGAGCGGATGAGCATCTACGACGCGTCCATGAAGTACCAGGCGGACGGCACGCCGCTGGTGGTGCTGGCGGGCGCCGAGTACGGCACCGGCTCCAGCCGCGACTGGGCGGCCAAGGGCACGCAGCTGCTGGGCGTGAAGGCCGTCATCGCCAAGAGCTTCGAGCGCATCCACCGCTCCAACCTCGTGGGCATGGGCGTGCTGCCCCTGCAGTTCGAGGCGGGCCAGGACGCGCAGTCGCTGGGCCTCACCGGCCACGAGACGTTCGAGATCACCGGCATCGCGGACGGGCTGGCGCCGCAGAAGAAGCTCACCGTGAAGGCCACCGGTGAGAAGGGCCCCATCGAGTTCACCGCGCTGTGCCGCATCGACACGCCGAACGAGCTCGACTACTACCGCAACGGCGGCATCCTCCAGTACGTGCTGCGCCAGCTCGCCAAGGCGTAGAGGCGCGTCACGCTGGCTTCGCGGCCCGGCCGCCCTCGCTTCATGAGAGGGTCGCCGGGCCGTCGTCTTTTCCGGCTACTCCGCGCGCAGGCGCGTCCAGGCGGCCACGTAGCGCGACAGGCGCTCGGCGTCCTTGGGCGTCACGTCCTTCAGCCGGCGCACGTCCATGTTGTCCTCCAGGTCCGCCAGCTTCACGCGGCGGGCCAGGGGGTGGGGACGCAGCCGTTCGATGAAGGCCTCGTAGCTTTCGCCCTCGCGCTTCGTCAGGCAGTCCAGCGCGGACAGCACGTCCTCCGGGTAGCCCATGCCGCGCAGGCGCTCCAGCGTGTACGGCGTGTCCTCCACCACGTCGTGGAGGATGGCCACGGTGCGCTCCGCGTCGGAGGCGAGGCGCAGCATCACCCGCATGGGGTGGAGGATGTAGGGCTGTCCTGCCTTGTCGCGCTGACCCTGGTGCGCGGCCACCGCCAGGGCGATGGCGTCTTCGAGCGTGGGCATGGGCGCAAGCTTCTCACGCCCGGCGGACGGCTCAACGGTTGAGGTTGCCGGAGCCCGTGCCGCCCGCCGTCTGCGCCGTGTAGGCGTGGCCGCCGCCGTTGTACTGGAGGATGCCCTCCACCGCGAGCGCGCTGGTGTCCTGCGTGTTGTCGCTCCGGCGCGGAATCAGCGTGTCGCTGATGCAGAGGGCGCCCACGATCACCTGTTGATCATTGTCGCGGTCCCACTCCGGGGCGAGCGGCTTGAACTCGTCCTCATTGTCCCGGATGTAGAGGTACACGTCGTCCCGGCCGTCGCCGTCCAGGTCCGCGAACAGCGCGGGGTTGACCGTCTTGATGGCCGCGCGGCCGTCGGCGGTGCGCGGGTTGGCGGGCGCGGTGTTGGTGGGCGAGGGGACGGGGTCGTAGGTGCCCGGCGCGCCCAGGAAGGTGTTCCACTGGGCGTAGTTGCGGCCGAAGTAGCCGCGCGCCAGTTGCAGGCCGCTCTCCGCGCAGCCCTGCCGCTGGCCCGTGCGGCTGAAGGTCACGGCGCGCGAGCGCTCGCTGCTGGCGTAGGCCATCACGCCCGCCACCAGGCCCAGGAGCACGGTGACGAGCAGCACGACGAGCAGCAGCGTGGCGCCGCGGGTGGAACGGGAAAAAGCGCGTGGGGACATGGGGGAGGGCCTCACGGAGGACGGGCTCACAGGCTGGCGGCGGCCAGGTTGGGCAATTCCGCCCGGCGGGAGAAGAGGCTGCGGAAGTAGCCGTCCGCGGGAGCCGTGGCCGGGGTGTGGTTCTCCACGGCGATGGGCAGGTCATCGGTCAGGACGGACTTGTTCTGCGTGTCGCGCCGGGGCGAGCGGCCGGTGGCCACCACGCTGATGCGCACCGAGCGCAGGCCCGGCGTGTACTCGGGCGCAAGGCCGTTCTGGAACTCGTAGCGGGTGGGGTCTCCCGTGTTGGTGGCGTCGATGCCGAACGTCACCTGGAGGTCCTCCACGAAGTCCTGCACCACCACCGGGTCGCCCATGTCCATGAAGGGGCGCCCCGACACGTCGTTGGCGGGGGTGCCCTCCGCGCGCATCAGCGCCTTGCGGCCGTTGTTCGCGTTCGTCCCGATGAAGAAGTGCAGCAGCCGCACGGGGTACACCAGGTCGCCCTTCTGGAAGCCGCCCTTGTGGGGCGCGTTGGAGAAGCCCGGCACGCCCGTCTCCAGGAAGTTCACCGTGGCCGTGGGCGGGCTGCTCGTCACCGACGTCTGGGTGAGCAGCGCGGCGCTCTTCATGTTGCTGGCCACCAGCATGGGGTTCGCGGGCGCGGCGCCGGCGAACGTGCCCGCGCAGTTGACCTCCAGGGCGCCGGTGCCCGGCTTCACCACCGTCATCGCCGCGCCCGGCGCGCAGTCGCGGCCCAGGTAGTTGCGGTCCGGCACCACCAGCCACAGGTCGTCACTGCCATTCGCGCCCGGCGCGTTGCCCGTCGTGGTGGCGGCGAGCACGCCCGCGCCCGCGCCGTCACCGCCGAAGACGGGGTTGATGCGCTGGAACGTTCCACCGGACACAATCCAGAGGCCCTCGGACATGCCCGCGCCGGCCTGGCGCACCGCGGACAGCAGCGTCTCTCCCGCGAGCCGCGCGTGGTCGTGGCTGTCCGCCACGTGCTCCGTGTTGTGCACCACGCGCCCGCCCGCCAGCAGCAGCGCGGTGGCCGCCGCCAGGACGATGGTGGTGAGCGCCGCGGCCACCATCGTCTCCAGCAGCGTCATGCCGCGTGCCCGTGCCCCAAGCGTCGACCGGAGCTTCGACCGGAGCTTCGACCTGAGCCTCATAGGACGAAGACCTCGCTGTGCACGATGGCGCGATCCAGGCTGTCGCCCTTGCGGTACGCGCGCGTCCAGAAGGTGAAGGGCAGCGCCCCGGCGGGCACCAGCGCCTGGGCCGCGGACGGCAGGTCCTTGGGCAGCCCCTGCGTCACCAGGACTTCACGGCAGTAGACGTCGCGGGGCAGCACCGAGTCCGGGGTGGCGGCGGTGCAGGGCGTGCCGGCGGGCACGTCCAGCGCGGGCTCCACCTGGCCCGTGGGGCGCACGCGGAAGTAGGCGCCCGTGCCGATGTCGCCCGCCTGCGGCGCGCTGGGGTCCAGCACCCAGGGCGACGCGGCCAGCGCCACGTCCGGCGGGAAGAGGGCGGGCCGGGGGACGGCCTGGTTGGCCAGCTCCATCTTGGACGCGAGCCACAGCCGCTGCACGCGCGCCTCCAGCAGCATGCGCCGGCCCTGGAGCACCTGGCCGTCCTTCACGTCGCGGGTGGCGGCCACCATGCCCATCACGGCGCCCACGGCGGCCAGCGCCAGGATGCCCGTGGCGATGAGCACCTCCAGGAGGCCGCTGCCGCGCCGGGCGGCGGAAGAGGGAAGGGCTCTCATTCGAGGAACCTCTGGCTCCAGTTGAGGAGCTGGTAGAGCACGCCGTTGTTGCCGTCCACGGAGTCCTTCGCGTTGGGGCTGGAGGCGCCGGTGTTGGTCGGGTTGTCGATGCGCGTGACGCGCAGGGCGCTCACCTCCGCGCCCACCACGTAGTCCGTGGACGCTCCTCCGTTGTCGCGGTGGTAGACGGCCACGCCGCCGTAGTTGGCCAGCGTCGCGCCGCTCATGGGCTGGATGGCCGCCTGCGTGGTCGCCGTGTTGCCCAGGTCGATGCTGTACGTGTGGCCGCCAATGGACGCGCTCAGCAGCATGGGGTCGTTCACCGACTCCTCCGCGGTGCTGAAGTACGCGGTGCGCCCGGCGATGGTGATGTTGCCGTAGACGTGCTCGGGCCCGGAGAAGATGAGCGGGAAGGGCGCGGGCTCCTGGAGCACGCCGTAGCTGACCGCCTCCGAGTGGGCCTGGTTCGCGCTGAGGGTCGCGCCGTCCAGCCGCTTGCCCTCCATGCCCAGCGGCAGCCGCAGGCCCGCGTCCAGCAGCAGCGCGTGGAAGCGGCCGGCCACCGTGTCCGGCACCCAGTCCATGCCGGCGGTGCCCACCAGGGCCACCATCTTGCCCTTGTACTGGCTGAAGGCGGACGTGTTCGCCGCGTCGAGCGGAATGCGCGCCAGGCCCACGTTGGTGCTGATGGGCTGGCTGGTGACGGGCAGCCCGCCGATGTTCATCGCCGTGTACTTGCAGGGCGAGGCCTCCGAGCACACGGGGCCCATGCGCGCCACGTTGATGTTCATGCCGGTGGACGCGTCCAGCTCCCAGAGCCGGCCCTCCATGTCGCCCACGTAGAGGCGCGCGGCGCCGCTCGAGTCCTGCGACACGGTGGGCGCGGCGGGCGCGCTGTTGTCCACGCTGCTGGTATAGGCCTGCTGCCACTGCCACAGCTTCTGGCCGGTGGCCACGTCGATGGCGAACACCTGCACACCCTTGGCGGGAGAAGCCGGGGAGCCCGGCGCCGCCAGCGCGCCGGAGCTGCTGGAGGCGACGAAGACGGCGTACACGGGCTCCATGCCCAGCCGGCCCACGCCCACGGACAGCCCGCGCGAACCGCCCAGGCCGCTGTAGTCATAGAGGCCGCTCGGCAGACGGCCGGGGTCCGAGCGCGGCGGCAGGAGGAAGATGCTGGAGTCCTCGTCCCAGGTGTACGTCCAGTCCGTGCCGCCCTGGGGCTTGTCCGCCAGCGCCACCGCGGAGTTGGGCGCGCTGGAGGTGGCGTAGTGGCTGCCCACCAGGTGCCACAGCAGCACGGGCTTGAGCGGGTGGGTGACGTCCATCGCGAACAGGTCGCGCCCCGTCTGTCCCACGTTGGCGACGAGCACGGTGTGCCACTCGCGGCGGCCGGTGCCCACGAAGTCCGCGAACACGTCGAAGACGGCGGGCGCGCTGTTCACCCGCGCGGTGTTGTTGCGCAGGCCCGCGAGCTGCGTGGCCGGCAGGAAGCTCCAGAGCTCCGTGCCCGGCGGGGGCGTGGCGCCGGAGCGGAAGCGCTGGGCGAAGTCCGTCTTGAAGCGCGCGCTGGCGTCCGGGTTGGGGAAGTTCAGGTTCTGCGCCGGGCCGTCATAGCGCGCGCCGCCGGAGACGTAGAAGGCGTGCACCTGGCCGTCCAGGCCCGCGGCGTAGGCCACCGTGGGACGGGGGGCGGTGCGGTCCGGGATGAGGGGGCTGGCCGTCACCACCACGGGCGACGAGTGGATGAAGCCGCCCAGGTGCGCCTTGTTGTCCGCGTCCTCGTTGTTGCACTGGGTGATGGAGGGCTCGAGGATGGGCGTCTCGTTGGCGCCGTCGTTGCCGGACACCGTGGCGTAGCAGTAGCCGCGCACCCGCTGGAGCATCATCGCCACCGCGTTGAAGTCCACGGTCAGCTGCGCCTTGTTGATGAGCTCGTTGGTGAGGCCGAAGTCCGCTCCGGCCAGCTGCGGCGAGTACTGCGTCGCCTGCTGCAAATCGCAGATGCCGTCCGGGCCCTTCACGAAGTCGTAGCGGAAGCTTCCGTCGCGCGTGGTGGCGCGGCCGAGCTTCAGCTCGTCCACGCAGCCGGAGTTGGGGACGGAGCCGTAGTTGTTGTTGATGCGCGTGCCGGAGACCTCCTCCGGCTTCCAGCCCACCTGCATCACCCCGTGCGGCGCGGTGCGGCCGGCGGGCAGCGTCGGGTTCACCGTCACCTCGCCGCCGAAGTAGGTGAAGAGGTTGCGCTCGCCGGGCGCGGGCATGCGCGCGTCCGCGTTCCACAGCGTGCCGTCCGACAGGGAGTTCTCCCCCGTGGACAGCGCGTCCCCGCCAATGAGCGAGTGCGCGCGCAGCGTGCCCGGGTAGTAGGGGAACACCCAGTGCGAGCCCTGCGCGGGCGTGTACGTGTCCGCGCCGGGCGGGTAGCCCGTCACGGCGTTGTAGGATGTCTTGAACAGCAGGGCGCGCGAGCCGTTGGTGTCGCTGCCGTTGGTGTCGTCCAGCGCGACGGGCGCGGACACGGTGCGCTCGCTCTGCAGCGGTTCGCTTCCCAGGTTGAGCAGCGTGTTGAGCACGATGCGCGTGCCCGCGACGCTGCCCTTGAAGTCGTGGCCCGCCAGATAGACGATGGTCGCCTTCTGCGGATCATTGTCCTTCTGGTTGAAGGAGAAGAAGTCGTGGCCGCGGTGGTTGTCCACCGCCACGTGCGCGGCGTTGTCGTACTGGTTGCCCGCGGCGTAGTTCACCCAGCTCACCGCCAGCCGCCGCACGCCGTTCTTGAAGGTCGTGCGGTAGTTCTCCGTCTCGCCCGCCACGTTGTTGAAGCGGAAGTCACCCATCTGGGAGAAGGGGTCGCCCGGGTTGGGGTAGATGATGCAGGCGGGCCGGGGCACGGACTCGGTGAGGTAGTCGGGGTCCGTGCAGTTGCGGCCGCTCCACGTGTCGCCGTCGGCCAGCTTGTTCTTCTCGAAGTTGACGTCACCCTGGAAGCGCGTGGAAGGCACCAGCCCGCCGCCCACCTTGTTGGTGTGCTCGTAGGACCAGATGCTGGTGCACTCGGCGAACAGGCCGTTGCCGCGCTGGTTGGTGAAGTAGGCGATGTTGTTGAGGACGTTCTCCGCCTGGTTGCCGGCGCCGTCGCCGTTGGTGCGGTACTCGGTGCGGGAGCTGTCGCCAATCTGCCAGTGCGGCGCCCAGAACACGCGGTAGCGCGGGCGCTGGGTGGTGGGGTCCACGGCGTTGAGCAGGCCGTTGGGGTACGCCGCGGTGGAGATGAGGTCCGCGTTGGCGTGGAGCGCGTCGTAGATGAGGCCGGGCTGGCCGCCGTTGAGGGTGCAGCCGCTGGTGGTGCCCTGCGGGCAGCCGCCCGCGCCCGGGAAGTCCAGGCCCGCGTTGCGCAGGTAGTCATCCAGCATGCCGCCCTTCACGAACGACTTGTCCCCGGGGTTGTTGTCGTGCCGGTCCAGCAGGGCGATCTTCGGGGGCACGCGGTTCAGCCGCCGGCCAATGGGCGCGTTGAACTCGATGGTGGCCTGGTGCAGGCGCACGTAGAAGCAGCCGCTGTTGTTGGTGAACGTGTTGCAGTTGCACGGGGTGCGGAACTTGTTCGGCGCGTCCGGCCCGGTGGAGGAGTTCAGGAAGTCGAGCGCGTTCTTCGCGTCCTTCGCGTCGATGATGAACGCGCCACCCATGTACTGGACGTCGCGGAAGCCGCTGGCGGTGTTGAGCGTCGTGGCCGTGAAGTTCGGCCGCGCCTGGTTCGTGTTGGTGGTGAAGTTGTCGATGTTCCCTTCGGGGAACAGGCCGCTCGGGGGCAGCGCCTGCAGGGGCGGCACCGGCACGACGGGCGCCGCGTCCGCGCGGGAGATGTGGAAGTCGCAGCCGTCATTCCAGCTGGGGTCGTTCCACTGGCCGTTGCGCGGCGGGGGCGGCTGGTGCTTGTTGGTGGGCACGCAGCGGTTGGGAGACCGCTTCGTGTCGTCGATGGCCAGGTACACCGTCACCGGGTGGTTGGCGTTGAAGCCGCCCGCCTCGTTGGACTGCAACAGGCGCCACACCAGGCCGTAGGCCGACAGGCTTCCACAGCCCTGCTGGAAGGTGGCCTGCTCCGGGATGATCAGCGCGCCCTGGCTGAAGGTGACGATGTCCGTCGCGGACGCCGGCAGCGCCGTCAGCAGCGCCAGGCCCAGCAGGATTCGCCGCGCCGCGGAGATTCTGGGGGGGATGGGGGCCAAGGGTTCACCGGGGGTTGGGGATCGACTGACCCCCTCGGGGTCGGGGGCAACCCTTGGCTTGTGCACACCGTGTGCCCCGGCGTGGGAGGCTTCCGTCCGGGGGAGGCCATGGAAAGAAACCGTGTGGCTGTGGCCAGTCGACGTCAGCGGCTACGCAAAGCTTGCGAGGTCCGCACGTCGTGCATAGCGCCCGGGACGCCTGGCCGCCTAATCCGCGAGCTTGCCGCCCCGGCCGGCCTTCTTCTCCGAGGTGCGCTTCTTGTCCTCCAGGCGACGGCGCTTGGAGCCCAGGGTGGGGCGGGTGGCCTTGCGGACCTTGGGGACGAAGGTGAGGGCCTGCAGGCCGGCGCGCAGGCGGCGCACGGCGGCGTCCTTGTTCTGGGACTGGCTGCGGCGCTCGGTGGCGGTGACGGACAGCTCCGTGGGCGGATGGCTGAGGCGCACGCCGCTGGCGGTGGTGTTGCGGTGCTGGCCGCCGGGTCCGGAGGCGATGAAGAACTCCACGTCGCAGACCTTCAGCAGGGCCTCGTCATCCAGGGCGAGGGCCTCCCGGGCGGCCTGGCGTCGAGCGGGTGCGATGGGCGGGGTCGGCGGCGTCATGGCGGTCCTCAAGTTAGCGCCGCGGAGACGCCGCCGGTACCCCGCCCCTGACACCCGGGCGGCGCGGGGTTCCCTCGAGGCCTGGCTCAGGTGAAGTTCAGGTTGAACGTGAAGCCCGTCTTGGCGGTGCGCCCGGTCTCGTCGGTGGCCACGAACTTCACCGCGTAGGGCAGGACGTTGAGGGAGCGGTCCGTGGTGACGCGCACCTGCGTGGTCGTCTCGCCCGGGGCCAGGGTGACGGGGTCGGAGCCGAGCCGCGTCGTGCCGGGCGTCTCCAGCGAGAGGGTGAGCGCGCCGGTGAAGCCCTCCGCGCGCGTCACCGTCACCGTCGTCTGGCCGGACTGGCCGGGCGTCACGTTCACCTGGCGGGGCTCCACGGAGATGGAGAAGGCCTCGTTGGGCTCCGGGGGCTCCAGGATGACCAGGGAGATGTTGCCCCGGGCGGTGACGTTGTTGGCCGGGTCCTCCGCGATGAGCTGCAGCGCGTTCACGCCGTAGCTCGTGACGCTGGGGGCCACCGTGATGGTGGCGGTGGTGCTGGCGATGGTCTCCCCTTCCGGGAGGATGAAGGGCGGGCCGAAGGTGACGCCCTCGGGGGTGATCGACGCGCTCACGCGCACCTCGCCCAGGTTGTCCGCGATGCGCTGGATGGCGATGTCATAGGGGACGGAGTCGCCGGGCGCGACGGTGACGGTGTCCTGGCCTCCCCAATCCAGGTGGTAGTAGGGCGTGTTGCCGCCACACCCCAGGGCCAGCGCACTGATGAGGACTGCGAGACGGGGGAGGGAACGCGGCATGGGAGGGCTCCAGGGGTGGCGAAGCGAAGGTTGAGCATGGGGCCGGGGCGCGAGCGCCCGCAAGCGGCTCCGGGGAAGGCGGGCGTCAGCGGAACAACGAACCGGCGGCCAGATAAGTCCCGACGTGGGCCTCCAGCGACGGCGCCAGCGGCCGCGCGTAGCCACCGCCCAGCGTGAGCACCACGGGGAGTCCGCGCTCCTTCGCCGCGCGCATGACGCGCAGGTCCCGCTCGAAGAGCCCCGCGTGGGTGAGCGACAGCCGGCCCAGGGTGTCCTCCTCCAGCGGATCCACGCCGGCCTGGAAGAAGAGCAGGTCGGCGTGCGCGGACTCCAGGACGTGGGGCAGGTGCGCGTCGAGCACGGCCAGGTACTCCGCGTCCCCCGCGCCGTCCTCCAGCCCCAGGTCCAGGTGCGAGGCGTGCTTGCGGAAGGGGAAGTTGTGCTCGCCGTGCATGGAGAAGGTGAAGACGGACGGGTCGCCCGCGAAGACGGCCGCGGTGCCGTTGCCCTGGTGCACGTCCAGGTCCACCACCACCGCGCGGCGGATGGTCCCTTCGGCCTGGAGCACGCGGATGGCCACGGCGATGTCGTTGAAGACACAGAAGCCCTCCCCGTGGTCCGGGAAGGCGTGGTGCGTGCCGCCGGCCAGGTTCGCGCCGAAGCCGTCCTCCAACGCGGCGCGGGCGGCGGCCAGGGTCCCGCCCACGGACGCGCGCGCGTTGTCCACGAGCCGCGGGGACCAGGGGAAGCCCAGCCGGCGCACCTCCGCGTCGGTGAGGGTGCCTCCGAAGAAGGCGTCCAGGTAGCGCGGGGTGTGGACGCGCTCCAGTTCGTCGCGCCCGGCGCGGGGGGCCTCGTGGAAGGCGGTGGGAGGGAGGATGCCGCGCTCGAGCAGGATTTCGCGCAGCACGCGGTACTTCTCCATGGGGAAGCGGTGCCCGTCGGGCAGGGGGACCAGGTACCTGTCGATGTGGAAGACGCGCACGGACCCGGGGCGTAACGCCCGTTCTCGAGGGGTGCAACCGGGGGCGTAGAACTTCCCGCGGGCCTGTCCGTTACAGGAGCAGGCGGCGCGAAGGTGCCCGCCCTCGCAAGTCCGTCACCCGGAGCCCACCCATGAACCTGAAGCCCCTCTCGCGGGCCGTCCTGACGGCCGCGCTCGCCACCGGTCTGTCCGCCCCCTCCGCCTGGGCCGTCACGCCCGTCAGCAAGCCGTCGTCCACCGCGAAGCCCGTCGCGGCCGAGAAGCCCTTCGTGGAGGGGACACCCATCAAGCCCACGAAGCCCACGGACACACCGGCCACCGGACCCCAAACGCCCACGGGGCAGGGGACGCAGGCTCAGTCCCAGGGCCAGGACGTGCAGGCCCAGCCGCAGGGGGCCCGGCCTGAAATCGAGGTGGCGTTCGTGCTGGATACGACGGGGTCGATGGGCGGCCTGCTGGAGGGCGCCAAGCAGAAGATCTTCTCCATCGCGTCGCGCATCGCGAAGGGCAAGCCCACGCCGCACCTGAAGGTGGCGCTCGTGGCGTACCGCGACCAGGGGGACGCATACGTGACGAAGCGCTTCGACCTGAGCGACGACATGGACTCCATGTTCGCGGAGCTGCGCAAGCTGGACGCGAACGGGGGCGGGGACTTCCCCGAGCACGTGGGGCGCGGCCTGGGCGAAGCGGTGTCGCTGCTCAAGTGGAGCCAGGACCGCGAGGTGATGAAGGTCATCTTCCTGGTGGGCGACGCGCCCCCCGCCCAGCGCGAGGCCGCCTGGGATTTCAAGATGTGGTCCAAGCGCGCGAAGGAGCGCCACATCGTGGTGAACACGGTGCGCTGCGGCGCGGATCCGACGACCGAGGAGTCCTGGCGCTACGTGGCGAAGCTGACGGACGGCACCTTCGACTCCATCGACGCGGCGGGCGGCATGGTGGCGGTGGCCACGCCCTATGACGCGGAGCTGTCCCGGGTGAACGCGGAGCTGGCGTCCAAGACGTTGTACGGAGGCCGCGCGGAGGCCCGGGCCATGAATGTCGCCCGCGCGGAGGCCACCAAGGGCATGGCGGCGGAGGCCGTCGCGGACCGCATCAGCTTCATGAAGGAGAGCCGGGGTGCGGGGAAGAGCGCCGCCAGCGCCGGGGCGGTGAGCAGCGCGCCCGCGGCCGTGGCGGGCGGCGTGGACCTGCTGGAGCAGCCGGCCGCGCTCGACACCCTCAAGGACGACGAGCTGCCCCAGGAACTCAAGGGCCTCAAGAAGGAGGCGCAGGCCGCGAAGGTGAAGCAGCTGTCCGCCGAGCGCAAGGTGCTGGAGGAGAAGGTCGCGAAGCTCGCCGCCGAGCGCGACCAGTGGCTCGCGAAGAACGCCCCCGCCAAGGAGGACGCCTTCGACGCCAATGTGATGAAGAGCGTGAAGACGCAGGCCGCGAAGTTCGGCGTCGCGTACTGAGCCCGGGCTACTCGCGGGTCACCGCCCGGAGGACGATCTCCCGGCGTTGATCCAACAGCCGCATCGCCCAGGGGCGCGTCAGCAGGTACACGCCGAAGTGGAGCACGGCGAACCCGAGGATGAAGGCCACGGACCCCCAGCCCGGTCCGTCCTTCCCCGCGGCCCGCAGCGCATGGCCAAACGGCATGCAGCCCACGCTGGCCGCGAGGATGCCCAGCATGGACGCGGTGAGGGGGATGCGGTCGCGGCGCTTCAAGCTCGCGTGGAACTTCACCGGGAAGTACAGCGACAGGAAGTTGCCCGCGGCCAGCAGCATGGGCACCACCGCCGCCACCGAGGCCATGGCGCACAGGAAGTCCACGAGCGTCCCCGAGCCGAAGTACACCCGGTAGAAGGCGCCCACCAGCACCGCCATCCCCAGCGCCGCCACGCCCTGCACCCGGTTCTTCGCGCGCAGCACGTCCGCCAGGTTCATGGGCGCCGCCAGGAACACCGCGAAGCCGTGCCCGTCGTACGCGAAGGTGTTCTGCGAGAACGTGGACGCGATGACCACCGCGCCGTAGATGCTCAGGCCGCCCATCACCCACGCGTCCGCGCTGCCGCCCAGCAGGTACACGAAGAGGTCCCGGCCGGAGAGCAGCTTCAGCAGGATGGCCAGGATGAAGGGCACCGCCGCCAGCAGCCGCGCGCGCGGGTTGTTCCACAAGTCCAGCACCTCGCGGCGCAGGAGCGTGTCGAAGCGCGAGCCCGTGGTGGCGAATGGATCGCTGTCCTTGCCGTCCCCCCGGTCGCCGCCGGAGCGGCCTCCCGCCTGCCGGTGGAAGCGCATCAGGAGCGCGTACGCCACGACCATGCCCATGGCGGTGAAGAACAGGAGCCCGAAGGCCTCCAGCATGGCGATGCCCACGCGTCCGTGCGCCAGCTGCCCCAGCCCGTCGCCGAAGAAGCCCGGGGGCACCTGGCTGAGCGCCACCGCCGCGTTGATGATGAGGCTCATGTCCAGCGCGCCCACGCCCGTCTCGCCCACGCTGGTGAGCCACGACGTGTCGATGGGCGGGATGAACGACGCGGCCACGAGGAACGCCACCATGCCGCCGCCCATGATGCGCGCGCTGTGCTTCGCCCGTAGCACGTTGATGACCGTGTAGAGGCCCACCCGGCTCCACGCCGCGCAGAAGAGCGCGAACAGCACGTAGAGCACCGCGGCCAGCCACGGTGACGCCAGCCGGTGCCGCGACGCATAGCCCACCGCCGCGCCGGTGAGGGGCGCGTAGAACACCAGCGCGCGCGGCTCGAAGAGGCTCGCCACCGTGGAGCCCATCAGCAGCCGGAACGGCGAGATGGGGAACGCGGCGTAGCGCGACAGCTCCGAGTGGTCATCCACGCCCGCGGACAACAGCGGCCACGTCACCCAGGTGGCGGCGGTGACGAAGCACAACAGGTTGAGGATGAAGTACGGCCACACGTTGCTGTGCACGATGAGCGGCAGCCGCATCAGCTTGAAGAAGCTCAGGCCCAGGAGCACGCCCGGCGCGCTGGAGCCCACGAACGCAGCCACCGCGAGCAGGCGGCTCTTGCCCGGGCCCTGGTTGAGGCCCAGGTGCAGGCGCAGGCCCCAGAGCAGCAGCAGGTGTTGGAAGAAGCCGGGGACCCTCGGACGCGGGGTGCTCACGCGGACTCCCGGCGCAGCGGCACCACGTTCGGCGCGGGCTCACCGTAGAACGACAGCTTCGCGTTGCGCGCGGCGGGCACGGCGATCAGCTTCTCGAACACCGCCTCCAGCGAGGACACGCCGTGGCGCTGGCGCAGCTGCTCCACCGGGCCCTGATCCAACATGCGCCCGCCCCGGATGACGCCCGCGTGCGTGGCCAGCCGCTCGGCGATCTCCAGCACGTGCGTCGTGAGCAGCAGCGTCACGCCCCGGCGGGACAGCTCGCGAAGCAGCTCGCGGATGACGCCCGCGGCGAGCACGTCGATGCCCTCGAAGGGCTCATCCAGCAGCACCAGCTCCGGCGCGTGGATGAGCGCCGCGGCGATGGCGAGCCTGCGGCGCATGCCCTTGGAGTACTCCGCCACCAGCGCGCCCGCCTTGTACGTGAGCTCCGTCAGCTCCAGGAGCTCCACCGCGCGCGACGCGGCTTGGGCGCCGTCCAGCCCGTACATGCGCGCGCAGAAGGTGAGGTACTGGCGGCCGGTGAGGCGCTCGAAGAGGCTCAGCTCCTCCGGCACCACGCCCACGCGCTGCTTCACCTCCAGGGGCTTCGCCACGGCGTCCACGCCGAGCATGCGGATGGTGCCCTGGTCCGGCCCGTACACGCCGGTGAGCAACGCGATGGAGGTGGACTTGCCGGCGCCGTTGGGGCCGAGGAACGCGTAGAAGGCGCCCCGTGGAATCTGAAGCTCCAGGCCGTCCAGCGCGGTGAAGGTACCGAAGCGCTTGACGAGGCCGTGAGCGTCGATGGCCAGCTCGGAGCCGGCCGGTTCTGAAGAGGGGGGCGTCATGAAGGACGCCATCACACCATGCACCCAGGGGCTGCCCACAATCCTCGGGTTGACGGATGGTGCGGCCCGCCGGCGCTTCCCGACTCAGTGCACCATGGCCACCTCCGGCGGCCCGACGATCTGCTGCACGGTGGTGCGCACCTTGTCCAGGTCCACCGGCTTGGAGATGTAGCCGGCGGCGCCCACCAGCTCCGCCTCCCACTCGAAGCCGTAGCCGGAGATGATGATGATGGGCAGGTTGCGCGCCCGGGGCATCTTCTTGAGCGCGTCCAGCAGGCCCCAGCCGCTCATGACGGGCATGCGCAGGTCCAGGAGCACTGCGCCCGGGATGTCGTCCTCCAACAGATCCAGCGCCTCACGGCCGTTCTTGGCCTCGATGGTGGCATAGCCCATCTCCTGGAGGGCATCGCAGATGAGCGTGCGGTGACTCGCGTCGTCGTCGACGACCAGGATGAAGTTCGACATGGGCTTGAGCCTCTGGAGTGGCGGCGTCTGCTTGGGGACCGCGATTCTATGGGGTCGAAGATGGGAATGCCCCTTCCATTGCGGAAGGGCCTGCGTTTCTTTTCAACATTCCCCATACAGCGACAGCGTGTTACCGCCCAGCACCCCCGCGAGCGCGGCCTCGTCCAGCCCCAGCCCCGCCAGCGCCCGCAGCTCCCGGTCCCACGCATAGGGGATGTTGGGGAAGTCCGTCCCATAGAGGATGCGCCCGGGGCGGACCTCCAGCGCCTTCCGGGGGAGGGGCACGGGGAAGTAGCCGCCCACCGCCATGGTCGTGTCCAGCCAGAGCGTGTCGTGGCGCTCCAGGAGGCGCGCGTACGCGTCGAACTCGTCGGCTCCCAGGTGCGGCACGCACAGCTTGAGCGTGGGATGATCCTTCAGCACGCGCTCCACCCGCTCCGCGGCGCAGAGCTGGTACGGATCCACCGGATACTGGGAGCTGGACGGCTCCCGCCCCGAGTGCATCACGAGCGGCTTGCCCGCCCGCGCGCACGCTTCATAGAGCTCGTGCAACGGGGGCGCGTCCGGGGCGAAGGCCTGGACGTGGCAGTGCAGCTTCACGCCCCTCAGCCCCAGGGCGAACGCCTCCTCCAGGATGGCGACGGCCCCGGGCTCGCCCGGGAACACGGTGCCGAGCCCGATGACGCGGGGCTCGGCCTTCGCCACCTCCGCCATGAAGGCGTTGAGCGCGCGCGCCATGCCCGGCTTGTGGGCGTAGTGCAGGGCGACCACGCGCTCGACGCCCCGGGACAGGAGGAACGACAGCACGCCCGGGGTGTGCAGTTTGTAGCGGATGGGCCAGCCGTAGCGATCGAACCAGCGCCACACGGCTTCAAAAACGCGATCGGGGAACAGGTGCACGTGCGCGTCCACGACGGGCGGCAGGCCGGGGTCCACGCGGGGCCCCTCCTCGTCCGCCAGCGCGGGCATGGGCATCTGGATGCCCTGCTCCCGCCAGGTCGCGGCCGGCGAGGACGCCAGGCACGGCGCTGGCGCGTCGGCGTCCTCGTGTCCGGGGTGGGCGTGCGCTCCAGGAGGCTCCTGGCGGACCGTCATCCGCCCGTGCCCGGTCCGGAGGGCTTCTTCGCGTCGGCGTCCTCGTTCGGGTCCAGGTCCAGGCGCCGCAGGTAGCTGTTGTGCGCGTAGCCCTGGCGCTCCAGCCGCTGCGCCTCGATGGCGTCCGCGACCTTCGAGCACACCTGGCCGAGCATGCGCAGGGACTCGGCGATCAACCGCTCCGCGTGATCCTGCGCGTTGGCGGACGGAATGATGGGACGGTCGCGACGGAACGGCAGGGGCAACTTCATTCGCTGGAATCTAAGGGATGCCCCACCGGGGTGCCACGCGTCAGTCCCGCCCCGTCCCCTGGCCGCCCCTCCCCGGGCCGCCCGGTTCACACAGTGTTGACAGCGCGACGCGCCATCGCCCCCAGGGTCGGGTTAACGGCGTTGACAGTGTTCCAGTTTACATTTTGCGCCGGCCCCGCCCCCGAGGCACCCCTGGGCACGCCCTTGAGCGTTGGCAACCTCCTGTAATCCCGATGGGTTTACGAATTTTCAAGCGGGGGGATGACAGCGCGGGGATTCGCCTCTACATTGCGTCCGTCGGATTTCACTCAAGAGGGTGCTGCGCATGGCTTACGACGGCGAGCTTGTGAAGATGCAGAACGGTCGCTGGGCGCGATTCCAGCGGTGCCAGGTGTACCGGCCGGGCGTGACGGACGCTGGCGAGACCATGCTCCTGATCGCGGTGGAGCTGGAGGAGCGCTATCAGCAGCTGCTCGACGAGGCGGCGGACTCCCTCGCGGAGTACCGCTCCCAGGGCGTCCCCGTGCAGGTGCGGCTGGCGCCGGACGCGCAGGGGCTCACCCTGCACCCGGAGGCCCAGGTCTCCGTCTCGTTGAACTAGGCCCCCCTCCAGGGACACAGGCTGTAGAGCCACGGGCTCCGCGCTTCACGGCGTGGGGCCCGTCGCATTTACAGCGCTGACAGCTCGGGCCTTGCGTCCACTTTTCAACGCACCGCGCGCCACCCGCACGGCGCGTGGATGCCGCGCTCAGTCGTGGATCTGGAAGAAGCGGGCGGCGTTGTCCCGGGTGACCCGCCGGACGATGCGCTCGGACAGCTTCGCCTTGCCCAGGAGGTTCGCCGTGCGCGCGAGCCCCAGGATGTCCCCCGCGCCGTCGCCCGCGTCCGAGTCCAGCACCAGCCGCTCGCTGCCCAGCCGCCGCACCAGGGCCACCGCCCGGTCCGCCTGGAGGGCCTCCGGGTGCAGGGTGAGGCCGGCCCAGTGGCCCACCTCCAGGATGGTCCGCACGGTGCGCGCGTTGGCGTGGTCCACCAGCGCGCGCGAGGGCGCGAGCCCCGACTGGCGCAGGAGCGTGAGGATGCGCCGCGTGTGGCGCTCCTTGTCCTTGAGCGGCGTGTGCACCACCACGCGCAGCTTGAGCTGACGGGCCAGGGCCAGCTGCTCCAGGAAGGCCTCTTCCTCCTCCTCGCCGCCCGCGTGCAGGCCCGTCTCTCCCAGGGCCACCACCCGGCCGCCCTCGAAGTAGTCCGGCAGGTGGCTCAGGACCTCCGACAGGCCCCGGCGCGGGATGCAGCGCGGGTGCACGCCCAGGGCGGCCCAGGCGCGGATGCCCAGCCGCTCCAGGCGCGGCAGCTGCTTCTCCACCAGCTGGTCGAAGTGCTGGCGCAGCGCCTTGGCCGTGGGCTCCGGGAAGTGGTGCGCCACCACCAGGGCCCGCTCCACGCCGAAGAAGCGCATGGACTCCAGGTCCTGGTCCGTCAGGGCCTCCGGGTGGAGGTGCGCATCGAAGAGCGGGAGCGGCTCGGCCACGGGCAGTGTCTCTCCTTCGTTTCAGTCCTGGCCCGTCGCGGCGCCCTCATTGCGCGGGTCACTGGAGGAATAGCGCAGGTGGGTGCTCGGGTCGCTGTAGACGGCCTCCGCGTCGCCCCATGCGTCCACCCGGCGAATCTTGTGGCCCTTCGCCTCCAGCGTGGACAGCGTCGCCGGCTCCAGCCCCCATTTGTCCACCCACAGCTCGTCCGGGAGGTACTGGTGGTGCAGCCGGCCCTCGCCCACCGCGCGCGTCACGTCCATGCCGTGGTCCAGCACGTTGCTGATGGCCTGGATGACGGTGGTGGGGATGGTGGAGCCGCCGGGGCTGCCCACCGCCAGCATCACCCGCTTGGGGTCCTCCTTGGAGAACACCAGCGTGGGCGACATGGAGGACAGGGGCACCTTGCCGGGCTGGATGGCGTTGGGCTCCCCCGTGACGAGCCCGTACGCGTTGGGCACGCCCGGCTGCGCGGCGAAGTCGTCCATCTCGTCGTTGAGGAGCACGCCGGTGCCCTTCGCCACCAGGCACGAGCCGAAGCTGTAGTTGACGGTGGTCGTCATGGCCACCGCGTTGCCGTCCTTGTCGATGACGGAGATGTGCGTGGTGTTCTTCTTCTCCGGCTCCGGCGTGAGGGGCTGCGCGTCCTTGCTCAGCGTGGACGCCGGGCCGCCCTTCAGCGGCGCCAGCAGCGACGCGCTGGGCGTGGCCTTCTTCGGGTCGATGCCGCCCGCCAGGTCCGCGATGTGGCCGGGCGACGTCAGCCGCTCCAGCGGCACCTGCACGAAGGCCGGGTCGCCCAGGTACTTCGCGCGGTCCACGTACGCGCGCCGCACGGCCTCCACGTAGAGGTGGAGCGACTCCGGGTCGCGGTACGGCACGCCCTGCGGCCGCAGCTGCTGGAGCATGCCCAGCACCTGCACCACCGCCAGCCCGCCCGCGCTGGGCGGCGGCATGGTGAGGATGCGGTGCCCGCGGTAGGTGGTCTCCAGCGGCGTGGCCGGGCGCGTGCGGTAGTTCGTCAGGTCCTCCTGCGTGAGCAGCCCGCCCGCGTCCCGCACCGTCTTCACCACCGCCTGCGCCACCGGGCCCGCGTAGAAGGCCTTCGCGCCCCCCTTGGCGATGCGCTCCAGCGTGCGCGCCAGGTCTGGCTGTTTGATGAGGTGCCCCACCGGCGGCACGTCCGGCGTGCCCTGCGCGTTGGGCACGAGGAAGATGCGCGCGGCCTCCGCGTCCCGGCTCAGGCACTGCACGCGGCCCTTCGCCATCTGCTGGTACTTGGGCGTCACCCAGAAGCCCTGCTTCGCCAGCCGGATGGCCGGGGCCAGCACCACCGCGGGCTTGAGCTTGCCGTGCTTGGACAAGAGCTCCAGGTAGCCCGCCACCGCGCCCGGCACCGCCACGCTCAGGGCGCCGTCCGTGGACAGCCCCGGCACCAGCGCGCCGTCCTTCAGGTACATGTCGCGGGAGGCGCCCTTCGGAGCCACCTCCCGGAAGTCCAGCACCTGCGTGCCGCCCGACTTCGCGTCATGCACCAGCGCGAACCCGCCGCCGCCCACGCCGGAGTGGTAGGGGCCCACCACCGCCGCCGCGAACGCCGCCGCCACCGCCGCGTCCACCGCGTTGCCGCCCTTGTCCAACATCTGGAGCGCGGCCTCGCTCGCGGGCGGATACGCCGTGGCCACCGCACCTCCCCGGTAGGGACGTGCCGCACCCGCCTGAGTCGCCACCAGCAACACCGCGAGTCCCAGCGCGCGGAACGACTTCCGTCCCACGGCTCCCATGTGTGCTTTCCCCACCTGGACGCCTTTCCTTGTGATTTCCGGCCGTTCCCTAATGCACCATGCGCCGCGCCCGGACCAGGGTTTCAACTGGGCAACATTTTTTTCCTTGGATTGTGAGCGAAGGCGGGGCACTCTCGGGGAATGCGCAGCAACTGGCGGTGCTCATGAGTCTTCCGAACCCCGTGGAAAACCCGGCGTCGGTTCCGACTCCGGTCCCCACGACGGCACGGCTGACGACGTTCCTGAAGCCGCGCTTCGGCATCACGGTCCAATGCAACACGTTGTGTGTAGCAGTCAGCGCACGGCCCCCTCCGGATGCCCCGCGATCTGTTTTGCCGTCCGGGCGCGGTTGACGAGTTGATCGGCGGTCCCTAATTCTCCGCCGCATATGACAGCTCTGGCGGCGGTTGTGCTGTGCGCGGGCAAGGGCACGCGGATGAAGTCGGAGAAGGCCAAGGTCCTTCACCCCATCCTCGGCCGTCCCCTCTGCGCCTATCCCTTGAAGCGGGCCCTGGAACTGGGCGCCACGCACGTGGTGCCGGTGGTGGGCCACCAGGCTTCGGAGGTGGAGAAGTCCATCCGCGCCCACTTCCCGGACGCGCCCCTGCGCTTCGCGCTCCAGAAGGAGCAGAAGGGCACCGCGGACGCGGTGAAGGCCGCGGAAGACGCGCTGAAGGGCCACGACGGCCGCGTGCTCATCCTCTACGGAGACGTGCCGCTCTTGCGCAAGGAGACGCTCCAGGCGCTGCTCGCCGCGCATGACGCCGCGGGCGGAGTGCTGGCGCTGGTGTCCACCACGCTGGAGGACCCCACCGGCTACGGCCGCGTCATCCGCGAGGGCGGCAAGGTCGCGCGCATCGTGGAGCACAAGGACTGCACCCCGGAGCAGCGCGCGGTGAAGGAGTGCAACGCGGGCATCTACTCCGTGGACGCGGCCTTCCTCTGGAAGGCGCTGGCCGAAATCAAGCCCGTCAACGCGCAGGGCGAGTACTACCTCACCGACCTGGTGGAGATGGCCGCGAAGGTGGGCCCCGTGGGCGCGGTGGACGCGGACGCCACGGAGACCGCGGGCGTGAACGACAAGGTGGAGCTGGCGGCGCGCGCCCGCGTCCTCCAGCAGCGCATCAACGAAGCCCACATGCGCGCGGGTGTGTCCATCCAGGACCCCGCCACCGCGTACATCGAAGAGGGCATCACCATTGGTACTGATACGGAAGTAGGCCCCAGCGTCTCGCTGATGGCCGGCACCGTCATCGGCAAGGGCGTCATCATCGGCCAGGGCAGCGTGCTCACGGCCTCCCACGTGGCGGATGGCACCCACATCAAGCCCTACTCCGTGCTGGAGGAGGCGCGTGTGGGCGAGCGCTGCATCATCGGCCCGTTCTCCCGGCTGCGCCCCGCCACGGAGTTGGCAGAGGAAGTGCATCTGGGGAACTTCGTGGAGACGAAGAAGGCCCGCATCGGCAAGGGCAGCAAGGCCAACCACCTGACTTACCTGGGCGACGCGAACATCGGCGCGGGCTGCAACATCGGCGCGGGCACCATCACCTGTAACTATGACGGGGTGAACAAGCACCTGACTGAACTGGGCGATGGCGTCTTCATCGGCTCGGACAGCCAGCTGGTGGCGCCGGTGAAGGTGGGGGACGGCGGGTATGTCGGCGCGGGCACCACGGTGACGAAAAATGTGCCTCCTGGGAGCCTCGCTGTGTCCCGCGCGCCACAGGTCGTGAAGGAGGGGTGGGTGGCGGCGAAGAAGGCACGGCAGGTGAAGGTGAAGGCTGGTTAGCAAGAGTGCTCGCCTGCTGGTCGGTCGGCGGGGCGGGGTTGGGCGTGTTGGGCGTGAACGGGTTGCCCGTGGTTTGCTCCGGCGCCGCGGGACGAGAAAGAGGCAGGGAAGAACATGTGCGGGATTGTTGGCTACGTCGGTGACAAGGAATCTGCTCCCATCCTGGTGTCGGGCCTGAAGAAGCTCGAGTACCGGGGCTACGACTCCGCGGGCGTCGCGGTGGTCGGCGGCAACCAGCTCAACGTGGTGCGCGCGACGGGCAAGCTGCGCAACCTGGAGAACCGCGTGGTGCAGGACCTGCCCAGGGGCACCACGGGCATCGGCCACACGCGCTGGGCCACGCACGGCCGTCCCTCCGACGAGAACGCCCACCCGCACACGTACAAGAACGTCGCGGTGGTGCACAACGGCATCATCGAGAACCACCTGGCGCTCAAGGCGGAGCTGCGCGCGCGCGGCCACGTCTTCTCCTCGGAGACGGACTCTGAAGTCTTCGCGCACCTCATCTCCGCGGAGGTGGAGCGCGGCGTGGACCTGCCGGACGCGGTGCGCGCGGCCATCAAGCAGGTGAAGGGCACCTACGGCCTGGTGGTGGTGTGCTCCAACGACCCGGGCCGCATCGTGTGCACGAAGGACGCGTCGCCCATGGTGCTGGGCCTGGGCCAGGGCCAGAACTTCATCGCCAGCGATGTGCCCGCGCTGCTCGAGCACACGCGTGACTTCGTCTACATGGAGGAGGGCGACCTGGCGGTCGTCACCGCGGCGAAGGTCGATATCTTCAACCGCGAGGGCAAGCTGGTGAACCGCCCCACGCGCCGCATCGACTGGACGCCGATGATGGCGGAGAAGGGCGGCTACAAGCACTTCATGCACAAGGAGATCCACGAGCAGCCCCGCGCCATCGCGGACACGCTGCGCGGCCGGATGCTCCTCACCGAAGGCGACGTCCACTTCGAGACCTGGAACCTCACGCAGGAGCAGGTCCAGACCTTCACCAAGGTCACCATCCTGGCCTGCGGCACGTCCTGGCACTCGGGCGTGGCCGGCAAGCACATGATTGAATCCCTGGCGCGGCTGCCGGTGGAGGTGGAGCTCGCCAGCGAGTTCCGCTACCGCGACCCCATCGTGGAGAAGAGCCACCTGGTCATCGCCATCAGCCAGTCCGGCGAGACGGCGGACACGCTCGCGGCCTTCAAGGAGGCCAAGCGGCTGGGCGCGCACACCATGGCCATCTGCAACGTCATCGGCAGCGCGATGACGCGCGAGGCGAACCTGCACGTCCTCACCAACGCGGGCCCTGAGATTGGCGTCGCGTCCACCAAGGCGTTCACCACGCAGCTCGTGACGCTGTACCTGCTGGCGGTGAAGCTGGGCCGCATGCGCGGCACGCTGTCCGTGGAGGGCGCGCAGGAGCACCTGACGCACCTGACCCAGGTGCCGAAGATGATTGAAGAGGTCCTCAAGTGCGAGCCGCAGGTGAAGCGCGTGGCGCGCGAGTTCATGAACGCGCAGGACTTCCTCTTCCTCGGCCGCGGCCCCATGCACCCGGTGGCGCTGGAGGGCGCGCTCAAGCTGAAGGAGATCTCCTACATCCACGCGGAGGGCTACGCGGGCGGTGAGATGAAGCACGGCCCCATCGCGCTCATCGACGAGAAGATGCCCGTCGTGGTCATCGCGCCGAAGCAGCCGCACATCGCCTACGAGAAGATCATCGGCAACATCGAGGAGGTCCGCGCGCGCGGCGGCAAGGTCATCGCCATCCTCGACGAGGACGACAACCAGGCGGACACCCTGGCCGACCACGTCATCCGCATCCCCGCCGCCTGCGCGCTGCTCGCGCCGGTGGTGGCCACCATCCCGCTCCAACTGCTCGCGTACCACGTGGCGGAGATGCGCGGGAACGACGTGGACCAGCCGCGCAACCTGGCCAAGAGCGTGACCGTCGAGTAGCGCTTCACGGCTTCCACGCCTGAACGCGAAAGAGCCCGGACTCCCTTCACCAGGGGGCCCGGGCTTCTTCGTTTCCGCTACTGCTCGTCCGCCAGCTCCAGGAGCACCTCCAGGTCCGCGGCGGCGTCCAGCGACTCCAGCAGCTCCAGGTTCTCCACCACCTCGCGATCCTCGTCGGTGAGCGGGGGCTGGGGGCGGCGGGGCTCGGCGGGCGGGGGCGGGGCCTCCGGGTGCACGGCCTTCGCGGGCGGGGAAGCCTCGTCGGGCGGGGATTGCTGGGCGGACGCGGGCACGCCCGCCGCGAGCGCGAACAGCAGCAGCCAACAGGGCGCGGGCCTCACTTGTCGCGCCGCCTTTCGCGCAGCCGCTCGCGTGCCTCCTGTCGCTGCTCCTGGGACATCCGCCGCCAGCGGCGCATGTTCTCCAGCATCTGCTCGCGGCGCTCCGGGTGTTCCTTGAGATAGGCGCGCATCCGGCCCCGCAGCTCCGCGCGGCGCTCCGGGGTGAGGCCGCGCAGCTCGCGCACCTGCTCACGCACCGCCTGCCGCTCCTGGGGCGACAGCTTCTGGAAGTCGCGCAGGTTGGTCTTCAGCCGGTCGCGCTCCTCCGGGGGCAGCTGCCGCCAGCGCTGGAGGTTCGCGCGCACGCGGGCCTGCTCGTCCGGGGACAGGGCCTTGAACTCGCGCAGCTTCGCGCGCAGGGCCTCCTTCTGCTCCGGCGAAAGCTTCTCGAAGCGCTCCGCGGCGGTGGGCGCGGGGGCGTTGGCGGCGCGGGCGGGCATGCCGAAGAGCAGCGCCACCGCCAGCACGCCGGCGGTCATCCTTCCCAGCATCACGGCACCCCCAGTTCGTGGAGGTTCTCGACGACCTCCAGGTCTTCGGAGCTGTCCAGCCCCAGCACTTCGTAGTCCTCGACCAGCTCCAGGTTCGCCGCCACCTCCAGCGCGCCCGGGTCCCACTCCTCCAGCGCGGGCGCCTCCACGCGCGTGCGCCCGGCCACGAGCAGCGTCAGCGCCACCGCGGCGGCCACGCCCGCGGAGGGCACGAGCACGCCGGGCCTCAAGAGGTGCGCGAACCGCTCGCGCCAGGTGGGCGGCAGCGCGTCCACCCGGGCCAGCAGCTCGCGCCGGGCGGATGGGGAGGGCGTGAAGGCGGGCAGCTCCGCCATCCGCGCCACCGTGAGGCGCAGGAGCCTTTCCGTCGCCTGGCACTCCACGCAGGTGCCCAGGTGGGCCTCCATGCGCGCGCGGTGCGGGGGCGGCAACTCCCCGTCCACCCAGGCCGTCAGGTCTTCTTCGTAGGAACAGCTCATGCCCGACTCCTCGCGGGCACGGTGCCCGCCTGCAACGCTTCAATCCTGCGCGCCACCGCCAGGGTGGCCCGGTGGATGAGGCTCTTCACGGCGGCCTCGCTCGCCTCCAGCGCCTCGGCGATGTCCCGGTACGCCATGCCCTCGAAGCGGCACATGGTGAACGCGGCCCGTTCGCGGTCGCTCAAATCCTTCAAGGCCAGGCCCACCGCCGCTTCCAGTTCGCGGCCGCTCAACGCCTGGTCGGGCCTGTCTCCGTCGGGCCCTGGCATCCGCATCGCCCCCACGTCTTCCTCCGCCGGGGCCTCCGCCGTGAGGCGCGCCACGCGGTACTCGCCGCGCCGCATCTCGTTGAGGCAATGGTTCGTCGCCACCCGGAAGAGGAACGTCTTGAACTTCGCCGTGGGCTTGTAGGAGCGCGCGTGGCGGTAGAGCTTCACGAAGATGTCCTGCGTGAGCTCCTCCGCCCGCGCCGCGTCCCCCACGAAGCGGAACGCGAAGCGCGCCACGCTCGCGTGGTGCCGGTCGAAGAGCCAGGCGAAGGCCTGCTTGTCGCCCGCCGCCACCTTCAGCATCGCCTGCGTGTCCGGGTCCCAATCCATCCGTGAGGCCCCAAACCCCGTTGCCCGCTGGAAGTTGCGGGCCACCCCCACTTTGAACCCCACGGGGCGCCCCGGTTACAGTTTCGCCACCGTGTCCGATGCTTTCCGCCCACGTTCGCGCACACCGGCCCCCCACCCGGGAGGAGAGGCGGAGCCCCCGTCGGACCTGGCGGCCTGGGAGCCTGCGTCGGAGCCCCTGGCGCAGGGCGGCACGCCCACCCCTCCCACGGACTCGCCGCTGCCCATGTACCTGCTGGCGCAGCAGGCCCGGCGCGCCCAGGGCGACGAACAGAAGCGCTTGGCCTGGAACCTCAACCAGCTCCTGGAGGAGATGGCGGCGCAGGGCGGAGGCCGGGCGGAGGCGGACGCCTTCCAGCGGCTGCTGGAGGGGGGGAACCTGGACGGGCTGGTGGACTCGGACGGGCGCTCCTGTCGGGCCACGGCGGTGGAGTCCCTGCTGTCCCTGGGCTTCCCCTACGCGCTGGAGGTGCGCCCGGAGGACCTGGAGCACCTCACCCACGCCCCCGCCCCGGGCACGCGGCTGACGCCCCCCCGGGGAGGCCCCTTCCCGGCCCTGGCGGTGGGGCTGGGGGCGCTGGCGTTGCAGGTGGTGCTGGGACTCACAGGCGTCGTCGTGCCTGGCGGGCTGCTCATCCTGCAGGGGCTCCTGACCCTGCTGTCCCTGACCGTGCTGACGGTTGCCTCCGTGGGCTCTCCCCTGTATCGCGGAGCCCTGGCGCTGCTGACGGTGGTGTCCGGGGTCGGGTTGGGGATGGTGCTGGTGCCAGAGGTTCCGGCGGGTTGGGCGGCCGGATTGGGCGGGCTGGTGGCCGCCTTCCTGGCTGCCCTGCGCAAGAGCTGACCGCCAGGACCCGAAACGGATGTCAGAGGGGTGGACTAGGGTCTACCCATCGCGTACTAAAAGCGCGTTCAGGTGGACCGGGGTGGTCCACTCTTCCAAGGAGCGACGAGAAATGGCCGTGAATCAGGAGAAGGAAAAGGCGATCGAGCTGGCGCTGGCGGCGGTGGAGCGTCAGTTCGGCAAGGGGTCCATCATGCGGCTCGGCAACGACGAGCCCATGATGAAGGACGTCCAGGCCATTTCGACGGGGTCCACTTCGCTCGACATCGCCCTGGGCGTGGGCGGCGTGCCGCGCGGGCGCATTATCGAAATCTTCGGGCCGGAGTCCTCCGGCAAGACGACGCTGTGTCTCCACATCGTCGCGGAGGCGCAGAAGAAGGGCGGCGTGTGCGGCTACATCGACGCGGAGCACGCCATGGACGTGGGCTACGCGCGCAAGCTGGGCGTGCGCACCGACGACCTGCTCCTGTCCCAGCCGGACACCGGTGAGCAGGGCCTGGAAATCGCGGAGATGCTCGTGCGCTCCGGCGCCATCGACGTGCTGGTGGTGGACTCGGTGGCCGCGCTCGTGCCGAAGGCGGAACTGGAAGGCGAGATGGGCGACGCGCACATGGGCGTGCAGGCCCGCCTCATGAGCCAGGCGCTGCGCAAGCTCACGGGCACCATCTCCAAGAGCCAGACGTGCGTCATCTTCATCAACCAGATCCGCATGAAGATTGGCGTGATGTTCGGCAACCCTGAGACGACGACGGGCGGCAACGCGCTGAAGTTCTACGCGTCGCAGCGCATGGACATCCGCCGCGTGGGCGCCATCAAGAACGGCGAGAACGTGGTGGGCAGCCGCACCCGCGTGAAGGTCGTGAAGAACAAGGTGGCGCCGCCGTTCAAGGAAGTCGAATTCGACATCATGTACGGCGCGGGCATCTCGAAGGAGGGCGACCTCATCGACCTGGCCTCCAACGAGAACATCATCGAGAAGAGCGGCAGCTGGTTCTCCTTCAAGGGAGAGCGCATCGGCCAGGGCCGGGAGAACGCGAAGGAGTACCTGCGCGAGCACCCGGAGACCTACAAGGAGGTCGAGAGCCTGGTGCTGGAGAAGTACGGCATTGGCAAGACGGCCGGTGCGGCGGCCCCCGCGGCGGAAGCAAGCGAGCCGGCGGAAGGCGAGAAGCGCCCGCGCGTGAAGGCCGTGAAGTAGCCCTCCGGGCATTTCGTGGAAGGGCCCGCCGCGCACCTCCGGGGGGAGCGGCGCGGCGGGTGAAGCAGAGAGAAGGGGCCGGTCTCCAGCGATGGGGCCGGCCCCTTTTTCTTCACCGTGAGAGGGATTGGGCGCGTGACGCGCACCGTCATCACCGGCCTGTCGCCGGGATGTTTCGTGTGGAGGGAGGAGCGCCTCTAGACTTCGCGACCTGGGAGCCCCTTCACCCCTGCTCCCCGCTGGAGTCCATCGCCTTGTTCAACCCCTTCAAACGCCGCACGTTCCTGCAAGCCGTGGTTGCTGTCGCGGCGACGACGACCTTTGGATGCTCCGACGACGAGTCGACGGACGCGTCGGATGGCTCGCCCTACTTCCCGCAGTCGCTGGCGTCGGGGGATCCGCGTCCGGACAGCGTGGTGTTGTGGGTGCGCGTGGAGGACAAGGACCGCGCCGGGTCGGACCTGCCGCTGCGCCTGGAGGTCTCCCCGACGGAGGACTTCAAGACGCTGGTGCTGGACAAGAAGGACCTGTCCGCGCTGGCGGCGCATGACCACGCGGTGAAGGTGAAGGTCACCGGGCTGTCCGCGCGCACGACGTACTACTACCGCTTCTCCTACGAGAAGGACGGCCAGAAGCACACCACGCGCACCGGCCGCACGCGCACCGCGCCCGCGGCGGGGGATGACGTGCCGGTGAAGTTCGTCTTCGCCAGCTGCCAGGACTTCATTGGCCGCTACTACAACGCCTGGCAGCGGCTGTTGCAACTGGACGCGGACCTGGACTTCATCGTGTTCCTGGGCGACTACGTCTACGAGACGACGGGCGACACGTCCTTCCAGTCCGGCGACGGCGGCCGGGCCATTCGCTTCAGCGCGCCGGACGAGGCGCTGCCGCAGGGCGCGGGCCTCACCGCGTACCTGGCGGCGAACTCGCTGTCCAACTACCGCGACCTCTACAAGACGACCCGCACGGACAAGCAGTTGCAGGCGGTGCACGAGCGCTACCCGTTCATCATCGTCTGGGACGACCACGAGTTCTCCGACGACTGCTGGCAGGACGTGGCCACGTACGAGGACGGCAAGCGGGACGAGACGCAGCTGGACCGCAAGCTCAACGCGGAGCAGGCCTTCCTGGAGTACATCCCGCTGGACACGGCGCAGTCGCCCGAGGGCGCCATCGACGTGGGCAGTGAGCCGCGCTTCCCGAACTCGCGCATCTACCGCGACTTCGAGTACGGCAAGCACCTGAAGCTGCTGGTGACGGACTACCGCAGCTACCGTCCGGACCACCTCATCCCGGAGGACGCGTATCCGGGCGGCGTGGTGCTGGACGAGACGCTCCTGGGCGCGGCGCTCCAGGGCCAGCCGGACGCGGTGAAGGCCACGTTCCAGACGGACACGTTCGCGTACGTGAACATCGACGACGCGGCGTACGCGAACCACAAGCAGGTGCTCCAGGGCGTGTACCTGAGCCAGGCGAAGGCCGCGGGCCTGACGGACGAGGAGGCCGCGCAGAAGGCCGCGAAGTGGGTGGCCGGGCCCGTGGCGCTCTACTACGTGAACCAGGTGCTGGCGGCGGTGAACAAGGCGCTGGTGATTGCCCCCGCGGGCAAGCCCCGGGGCCTGGCATACGCGCACATGGGCAAGGCGGCGCTCTTCAACATCCAGGGCTCGCGCTACGTGGTGGTGAAGGACACGTTCGACCTGTTCGCGGCGGTGAAGTTCCAGCTGTCCAAGGGCAAGAGCGAGGACGTGTTCGGCCCGGACCAGGAGGCGTGGTTCAACCAGACCCTCACCACGGCGACGAACACGTGGAAGATGGTGGTGAGCTCCACGTCGCTGTCGGCGCTCATCTGGGACTTCCGGCAGCAGGCGGACATCAGCGACCCGACGCTGCGCCAGCGCTTCTACTTCAGCGTGGACCAGTGGGACGGCTTCCCCACGAAGAAGAAGGTGATGCTCAACACGCTGAAGGCCGCGGGCGTGACGAACACGCTGTTCATCTCCGGGGACATCCACGCGTCGTTCGCGTCGGTGGAGGAGGGCGTGCCCGTGCTGACGGCGCCGGGCATCACCTCCGGCTCCATCAAGAGCCTGGCCAGCCTGGCGCTGATTGGCGCGGGCTACGCCGCGGGCGCGCCGGTGTACCAGCACGCCGTCGTGGAGATGGAGAAGACGCTCCAGGCGTCCAACCCGGGCCTGCGCTTCGCGGACGCGGACTCGCACGGCTTCGTGATGGTGGAGGTGAAGGCGGATGAGACGCTCGCCACCTTCCACCTCATCCCCGCCGCGGAGGTGGCCAAGGACTACTCCAAGCGCGCGGACAGCGAGCTGGAGGCGAAGTTCACCTCGAAGACCTTCCGCGTGAAGAACAGCGACATCCAGCCGGCCTGAGCTGGACGGTCATGAGGTGAAGAGGAAGGGCCGCGTGGGGGTGCTCCCCGCGCGGCCCTTTTTCGTGGCTGGGGGATTTTGAGATTTTACAGGTTTGTGCTGTTTTTCTTGGACAGGGCTCCCATTAGGGAGTCTGGGACACCGGGAAGGAGCACACCGTGGGCGCGCGCAAGGGATGGCAGGGAGTGCTGGGCGCAGGGCTGATGATGGCCGTGGGAGCGGCGGAGGCGGCGCCGTGGCGGAGCGTGCTGTACCCGGAGACGTGGACGCCGGGGTACTCGCAGCCGGGCAACGCGTCGCGGTTCCTGCATGACTTCTCCTACGCGGGCTACCGGATGCGGCAGGCGGAGCCGCCAGTGCGCACGGACCGGGTGCTGGACGTGACGCAGGCGCCGTACTTCGCGGACAACACGGGGGCGTCGGACGTGACGGCGGTGTTGCAGCAGGCGCTCGATGACGCGGGGGCGGTGGCGGGGGGCGGGGTGGTGTACCTGCCCCGGGGCACGTACCGGGTGGCACCGCCCGCGGGGAAGCCGTACGCGCTGCTCATCCGGTACAGCAACGTGGTGCTGCGCGGGCAGGGCGCGACGTCCACGTTCCTCTACAACTCCGCCACGGACATGCGCAGCAAGCGCGTGGTTCAGGTGAGCCCGCGCGACACGACGGTGTCCTGGACGTCGGCTTCGACGGCGTCGGTGGCGCTGACGCAGGACGCGCCCAACCAGGCCACGCGCATCCAGGTGGCGAGCGTGTCCGGCTACACCGTGGGCACGTGGGTGGTGGTGCGGGCGGACCTGACGGCGACGCGCAGCGCGGAGCTGAACATGGGCACGGAGTGGACGTCGCTGCCCGGCCCGTCCTTCTACCGGCAGGTGGTGGCGGTGGACGCGGCCACGCGGATGCTGACGCTGGACATCCCGCTGCGCCAGGGGCTGCTGATGCGCGACAACGCGCGGGTGTACCGCGTGCCCGCGCACCTGTCGGAGGTGGGCGTGGAGCACCTGGCCATCGGCATGCGGGAGAACCCCACGCCGGGCCTGGCCGAGGAGGACTACTCGGTGCCGGGCACGGGCGCGTACCAGGTGCACGAGTCCACGGCGCTCCTGATGAACCACGTGGTGGACGGGTGGGTGCGCGGCGTCAGTTCCTACCGGCCGCCGTCCAACACGCAGGACGTGCACGTGACGTCCAATGGCATCGACCTGAACTACGCGCGCAACGTCACGGTGGAGGGGTGTGAAGTCGACAAGCCCCAGTACAAGGGCGGTGGCGGAAACGGCTACCTGTATTCCATCCGGGGCAGCGACAGCCTGGTGAAGGACAGCGTGGCGTACGGCGGGCGGCACAACTTCGACTTCCGCTCCATGCACACCACCGGCAACGTGCTGTTCAACAACCGCGTGTCCAATGGCGAGAAGGTGTCTGACTTCCACATGCACCTGAGCGCGGCGAACCTGGTGGACAACACCACGCTGTACCTGGAGCGCTTCGAGGCGGCGGACCGCTCGCCCTACGGCACCACGAGCCACGGCGTCACCACGACGGAGAGCGTGTTCTGGAACACCAACGGGGCGAAGCCGCCTCCGTACGGTGGGAACAGCGTGGTGCGCTCGCAGCAGTACGGGCAGGGGTATGTGATTGGGATGCGCGGCAGCGCGACGGAGGTGAACGCGGTGGTGACGACGAAGACGGCCCCCGCGGACCTGGTGGAGGTGGCGCAGTCCGGGAACGAGCTGGTGCCGCAGTCGCTCTACGTGGACCAGGTGCAGAGGCGGCTGGGGCGCGCGGTGGAGCACGACGCGCGGGTGCTGGTGTACCAGGCGGAGAACCTGAAGCCGACGAGCACCCCGGACCCGTCGTCCACCGGCGTGGAGGCCGGGCCGGAGCTGGGCGGGGTGCGCTACCACAACACGAGCGCCGTGGGCGCGAAGGTGACGTACACGCTGTATCCGCGCACGGTGGGCACGTTCGCGGTGCGGGTGCGCACCAAGCGCAACAACGGGCGGGGGCAGTACCGGCTGGACGTGAACGGGGTGGCGGTGGGCGGGACGCGGGACGAGTACTCCGCCACCACGCAGTATGTGGAGGTGGAGCTGGGGACGGTGACGTTCACGGACCTGGAGCCTCAGGCGTTCACGTTCACGACGGTGGGCAAGAACGCGGCGAGCACGGGCTACAACGTGGCGTTGGACGTCATCCGTCTGGTGCGGCAGTAGGCGAGCGGCGCGTCTCTGGGAGGCGCGGGCGGACCGGGGTATAGACGGGCGCCATGCACGTCTATGCCGCCGCGTTGGCCCAGGAGCTGGGCATCAAGCCGGAGCAGGTGGACCGGACCCTCGCACTGCACGAAGAGGGAGGCACGGTCCCCTTCATCGCGCGCTACCGCAAGGAGGCCACGGGGGGGCTGGATGAAGTCCAAATCCAGTCCATCCTGGACAAGGCCACGGAGCGCGCGGAGCTGGACGGGCGGCGCGACACCATCCTGCGCGGCATCGAGGAGCAGGGGAAGCTGACGCCGGAGCTGAAGAAGGCGCTCCAGGCGGCGCGCACGCGCGCGGAGCTGGAGGACCTGTACCTGCCCTACAAGCCCAAGCGCCGCACGCGCGCGGCCATCGCCCGGGAGAAGGGGCTGGAGCCGCTGGCGGACCTGGTGTGGAAGCAGGAGGGCCAGCGCGGGGAGAACCTGGACGCGCGCGTGAAGCCCTACGTGAACGCGGACAAGGGCGTGGCGGACGTGGCGCAGGCGCTGGCGGGCGCGCGGGACATCTGCGCGGAGCGGGTGGCGGAGGACGCGAAGCTGCGCCGCGAGGCCCGCGACCTCTGCACGCGGCGGGGCACGCTGCGCTCGGACGTGGTGCCCGCGAAGAAGGGCGAGACGACCAAGTTCGAGAACTACTACGGCCACGAGGAGCCGCTGTCCCAGGCCCCGTCCCACCGCGTGCTGGCGCTGTTGCGCGGGGAGGAGGAGGGCGTGCTGAAGGTGAAGCTGGGCCTGCCGGACGACGAGGTGAAGGGGCTCTTCAGCGCGCGCGTGGTGACGCGGCCGCAGTCGCTGTTCGCGGGCGAGCTGCGCGCGGCGGTGGAGGACGGCTGGGACCGGCTGATGGGGCCGTCGCTGGAGTCGGAGCTGCGCGCGGAGCTGAAGGAGCGCGCGGACAAGGGCGCCATCGGGGTGTTCGGGGAGAACCTGCGGCATCTGCTGCTGGCGGCGCCGGCCGGGGCTCGGGCGGTGCTGGCGTTGGACCCGGGGCTGCGCACGGGCATCAAGCTGGTGATGCTGGACGCGACGGGGACGGTGGCGGAGACGACGACGCTCTATTCGGAGCGGAGCGCGGACGAGCGGGCGCGCGCGGCGAAGCTGCTGGAGGCGGTGGTGCGCAAGCACAAGCCGGAGCTCATCGCCGTGGGCAACGGCACGGGCAGCCGCGAGGCGGAGGTCTTCACGCGGGACACGCTGAAGGCGATGGGCGTGCAGGTCCCGGTGGTGTCGGTGAGCGAGCAGGGCGCATCCATCTACTCCGCGTCGGAGGTGGCGCGAGAGGAGTTCCCGGAGCTGGACGTGTCGCTGCGCGGGGCGGTGTCGATTGGGCGGCGCTTGCAGGATCCGCTGGCGGAGCTGGTGAAGATCGACCCGAAGAGCATCGGGGTGGGGCAGTACCAGCACGACGTGGACCAGGGGCTCTTGAAGAAGAAGCTGGGTGAGGTGGTGGACTCGTGCGTGAACGCGGTGGGCGTGGACGTGAACACGGCGTCACCGCAGCTGTTGGAGCACGTGTCGGGTGTGGGGCCGTCGCTGGCGAAGAAGCTGGTGGCGCACCGGGCGGCGAAGGGGCGCTTCACGACGCGGCGGGAGCTGCTCAAGGTGAGCGGCCTGGGGCCGAAGACGTTCGAGCAGGCGGCGGGCTTCCTGCGGGTGCGCGGGCCGGAGCCGCTGGATTCAAGCGCGGTGCACCCGGAGCGCTACACGGTCGTGGAGCGGATGGCGAAGGACCTGGGCGTGGACGTGGCGTCGCTGGTGGGGAACGCGGCGCTGGTGCGACAGATTGAAGCGAAGCGCTACCTGGGGCCGGAGCTGGGAGAGCTGACGCTCAAGGACATCCTGGCGGAGCTGGAGAAGCCGAGCCGGGACCCGCGAGGAGACTTCACGGCGCACGCGACGCGGGACGACCTGCGCACGCTGGAGGACGTGAAGGAGGGGATGGTGTTGCAGGGCGTGGTGACGAACGTGACGGCGTTTGGAGCGTTCGTGGACGTGGGCGTGCATCAGGACGGCCTGGTGCACGTGTCGCAGCTTGCGGCGCGCTTCATCAAGGACCCATCGGAGGTGGCCAAGGTGGGCGACCGGCTGACGGTGAAGGTCTTGACCGTGGACCTGGCGCGCAAGCGTCTGGCGTTGTCGGTGCGTGCGGTGCTGGAGGGTGGGGCGGCGCAGCCGTCCGGGAGGCCGGCGCAGTCGAAGCCCGCGAGCGCACCGGCACAGCAGCAGCGGCCCGCGCAGAAGCCCGCGACGCAGGCTCCGCCGCAGAAGAAGCCGGAGCCGTTCAACAACCCGTTCTCGAAGTTGAAGCGCTGACGCACATGGCCCACTTTCAAGACCTGACCCCCTGCGGCTATTTGCGCGAGTGGGAGCAGTCGTCGCTCGCGGTGGGCTGGCTCGAAAGGGGACACGCATATCCCCAGGGCACCGTGGACGAGAAGTTCTTCGAGGCGCTGCTCCGCCTGTGTGGGAAGCCCTGGCAGCCTCCGGTGGTGTCCGCAGGCATCCACGTGTGCTCGCTTTGCCAGTTCGGGGGACGGATCGCGGGCACGTCTTATTTTGGTGCGGGGGGCGCCGCCGGCACAGCGAACGTCTTTATCCCCGGAGAGACGAAGGTCTTCATCGCTCCGACGATGATCGTCCACTACATCGACGCGCACGGGTACGTGCCGCCAGGAGAGTTTCAGGACGCAGTCCTCAAATGCCCTGAGATGCGCTCCATGCCTTACTTCAAGGCCCTCAAGGCCCTCGGATTTCCAATCACCGGGTACTGAACTGCTCAATCCAGCGGGAACAGCCGCGCTTCCTTCGCCAGCACTTCATTGCGCGCCAGCAATCCCGTGAACCGCTTCGTCCCGTTCCGCGCGTCGAATCGTGCCGCGATATCGCGCGCCTGCGACTCCAGCCAATCCTTCAGGGCTCGCGTCCCGTAGCCCCCGTCCACCGCGTGCAGCGGGAACGCTCGCGGCAGGCGCAGGCTCACTTCGTCGCGGCCGTCCGCCACCACCTGGCCCACCAGGAATGACGCCGCCGTGTAGAAGCTGAACCGGTCCCGGTAGCTGGAGTGCTCCAGCGCCCAGCCCAGGTGTTTCTCCAGCAGCGTGAGCCCTCGCGACAGGTTGCCGGTCAGCGCCAGGAACTCCAGGTGCTCTCCCACCGTGGCGAGGAACTCGCGGTTCTTCGCCACCATCGCGTAGCCGCGCACATGGCAGTCCCGCGCTTCCTTCATCCGCTCCAGCTTGAAGAACGGATACAGCAGCGTGCCCAACGTCAGGTGTGGAATCTCCGCGCAGGACTGCCTTCCATCCAGGATGGGCTTCGCCTTCTGGATGGCCTGCTCCCACTCGCCCTTGTCCACGTGGTGGTCCAGCTCGTCGTCCAATTCGCAGACGCGGCAGTCCGTCAGGTGGTCCCTGGGCGCGACGAGCCACGCCTCCCACAGGCGCTCCGCGTCCTCCGTGTCGCCCATGTCGCGCGCCATCTGGTAGCGCAGCTTCAGCGCCGCCCGCTTGCCCGCGTCCAGCTTCGCGAAGCTCTGGTCCACGTCATCCAGCGCGTCTGAAATCTGCTTGCGGCTGATGTGCGGGAACTCGTCCAGCCGGCCCACCACCCACTTCTGCTTCCAGAGCATGTCCTCCGGGTCGAACCGCTGCGGGTCCTTCTTCTGCTGCCCCCGGCACCACGCGAACGCCACCAGCGCCTTGTCCGGATGGCCCCCGAATGTCGCCGCGTCGATGAGCGCGTCCCGCAGCTCGTACCCCAGCGGCACGTCGCCGTGCGCGTCCGTCAGCCGCACCGCCTCCTCCAGCGCGCGCACCTTCGCGTCGCCTTCCGGCAGCTCCTCCGCCTGCCCTCGCAGGGCCTCCACCTGCTGGCGCCAGTCCGCCATCAGTGCATCCCCCGCGAGCCCGGGCCCGACGACCCACCTCCGCCGCCGCCACTGTCATCCAGCCGCGCCGAGATGAGCCCCAGCAGTCCGTGGTTCAAGAGCGCCATCTCCTGCGCGTTGAGCGGGTGCTGACCCAGCAGCAATGCCTGCACGTAGAGCATCTCCACCGACAGCTTCAGCAACTCCCGCCCCTCCACCGCCGCCAGCCGGCGCACCACGGGGTTGTGCAGGTTGAGGCAGAGCAGCGCGCGGTCCTGTCCGCCCGTGCCCGCCATCACCCCGTCCAGCACGCCCGCGTACAAATCATCCGACTCCTCCCGCGCCCGCTCCGCGTCCCGCTTGAACGCGCCTTCCGCGTCCGAGCTGTAGAGCGTGGGCACCTCCGCCGGGAAGAACTTCTTCACCTCCACGCCGCAGCGGAACGGCGCCAGCACCCGCTCGGCCAGGCGCAGCAGCGGGTAGACGGCCTCGCGTTCGTCCAGCGTCAGCTCCTCGAAGCTCTGCGGCAGGTCCGCGGACGAGAACGGCGCCACCTGCGCCTCCGGCACCACGTGCGGCAGCTTCTCCAAGAGCGCCGTGTCGTGCGTGTACGCCGCGTTCAAGACGCACAGCCCCTGCGCCGCCGCCACCCGCGCCACCTGCCGGAACCCGTCCAACGTCGGCGTGTAGCGCACCACCGGCCAGGACCGCCGGTAGTCCGCCAGCGTCATCACCCCGAGCGATGTTTCAAAAGGCAGCCAGTGGATGACGAGCCGGTAGAAGTCGTCGTCATCCAGCGCCAATCCCTTCACCGACAGCCCGTGCAACGCAATCAACCGCTGCAACGCCCGGGGGTCGTCGTTCGCCAGGTCCATCAGGTACTTGCGCAGGGATTGCCCCAGGGCCTCGCGCGCCTTCGCCAGCACCGTGTCCTCGTAGAAGGACTCGCGGCTCGCGGTGGGGCGCAGGCCGTTCGCGTTCACCACGCACTTCACGAAGAACGCCCACTCCGGCAGCAGGTTCTCCGCGCTCTCCGACAGCAGCATCTGCTTCAGGTACACGCGGTGCTTCTGCTTCGCGTTGAAGTGCGGCGACGCCGGCAACACATACGCCACGCCGTCCACGTCCCCCGCCTCCGAGCGCAGCGGAATCACATCCAGGAAGTCCGTGCCGAACACCTCTCGCCCGTACGCGAGCAGCGCCTGCCGCCGGTCTCCCGGCGTCTCGTAGACGCGGCGCCAGGGCGGCCCGTCCGGGTTGAGCGTCTCTGTCCGTCCATCCACCGTGAGCCGCACGGGGAAGGGCAAGAGGCCTCCGTAGTGCTTCGCCAGCTGGCGCACCCGCTCCGGCGTGAACCACTCCACCATGTCCGGGCGGGCCACCAGGTAGACGTGCGTGCCGGGGGCGTCCAGCGGGTGCTCGGAGACGCGCACGTCGTACGTGCCGTCGTGCCGGCCCCGCCACTCCAGCGTCCGCCCGTCCCCCTTCGCCGAGCGCGTCACCACCAGCAGCTCGTCGCACACCATGAAGCACGACAGCAGGCCGATGCCGAACTGTCCGATGAAGTCGTTGCGGCGGGCCTCCAGCTGCTCGCGCTTAGAGGACTCTCCGATGGTGGCCAGGAAGCGGTGGATCTCCTCCTCCGTCAGCCCCACGCCTTCATCCATGAAGAGCAGGGTGGGCGGCCCGCCGTCCTGCTTCTCCCGCAGCTCCAGCCCCACGGCGCCGGTGACCTGGGGCTCCAGTTGCTGGCGGGCGCGGATGGCGTCCGTGGCGTTCTGGAGCAGCTCCCGCACGTAGACCCCGGGCGAGCTGTACAGGTGGTGGGACAGGAGGTCGATGACCCCACGGAGGCTGACTTGGAATCGATGGTCCACGCGGCCGTCGAGCGTAGCGCGCTGCATCCTCCCCGGGGCCACAATCCCCCGCCGTGGGTGGATGAAGGCATGTGTCCTTCCCAAGGCAACCGGACGCGCCAGCCCCCTTCCGCCTCCCTGGCGGGGTGGTATGTCGCGCCCCGGCCGTGCGGCGCCCCCGGGCGGCACGGCGACATGTCGTCTCTTTCCTTCCTCCTGGAGCGGACAACGATGGGCAACAAGCTGAAGGCAGTGGTGGTGAGCGCGGTGCTGGGCGTCGCGGGCGCGGCCTTCGCGCAGGGCACGCCGACGACCCCGGCGGCGCCCAAGGCCGACGCCAAGGCGCAGGTCAAGGCCGCGGCGGGCAAGGCGGCGGCCACGGCGGGCAAGACGGAGGTGACGTGGTGGGGCCACGCCGCCTTCGTGCTGAAGACGCCGGGCGGCGCGACCATCGCCATCGACCCGTGGTTCACCAACCCCAAGGCGCCGCAGGGCGCCACCTGGCCGGAGGCGGTGGACGCCATCCTCGTGTCCCACGGCCACTTCGACCATGTGGGTGAGACGAAGGCCCTGGCCCAGAAGACGAGCGCCAAGGTGTACGGCTCCTTCGAGTTGGTGAACCTCCTGGGGCTGCCGGAGGCGCAGGCCGTGGGCGCCAACGCGGGCGGGACGTTCACCGTGAAGGACGCCACCATCCACCTGGTGGAGGCGGTCCACTCCAGCAGCTACCAGGCGGACCCGAAGGCCGCGTCGCAGTACGCGGGCGCGCCCCTGGGCTTCGTCATCGAAATCGCCAACGGCCCCACGCTGTACCACGCGGGTGACACCGGGGCCTTCCAGTCCATGGCCCTCATCACGGAGCAGTTCAAGCCCACCGTGGCCCTGCTCCCCATTGGCGGCCACTTCACCATGGACCCCGCGCAGGCCGCCGTCGCCGCGAAGCTGCTGAAGGTGAAGACCGTGGTGCCCATGCACTACGGCACCTTCCCCGCCCTGGCCGGCACCCCGGACGCGCTCACCACCGAGCTGAAGAAGACCCGGGCCTCCACCAAGGTGCTCACCCTGGAGCCGGGCAAGGCCACCGCGCTGTAGGCCTTCCGGGTTCACTTCGAGCGCCCGTCCGCCCTGGGTGGACGGGCGCTCTGTTTTTTCCACCAGGCATCAGCATCCGTTGCCGGACGCCTGCGTGCGCCCGGGGTCGAGTGGCATCCCGGAGGCGGCTGGGTTATTCCCCGCCTCAGCGCGCCCGAGGGGGAAGCTCCGGCCGCGCGCTTTCGAGGGGTGTACCGGTGTCGGTGCTGGTTTTTGGAAGGGGGACCTGGCTGGCCGCGCTCCTGACGGACGTGGTCGCCGCGCATGCGCGCTCCCCTTCGCCCGTCCCTGCCCCTCCGCTTCCGGACGCCGCCTCCTCCGGCCGGGCCCGGGGCCGCGCCTTCTTGCGCCGCACGCTGCGCGCGTCCGGGCTCGTCTACGGCACGCCCGTGCCGCTGCCGTCGCCAGTGGACGGCGGTGAGCCCTTCGACGTGCCCGCTCGCGCGGTGGAGGACGAGCTGTTCCATGCCGTGGTGCGCACGCTGGCGCGCATGGCGCTGGACCTGGCGCGGGTGATGGACGCGCCGGAGGGCCCCCGGGTGGAGCAGTTGCTGGTGCTCTTCGCGGTGCTGGCGGGCGAGCTGGACCTGGCCATGGCGCTGGACGCGCGGCTTCAGGCGGGGCTGCCGGTGCCCCGGCGGATGGTGGGCCGGGTGGAGGATGCGCTCGACAAGCGGGCTCCGTCGCTGGCCGGGGATCCGGTGTACGGGCTGGTGCTGCACAACGGCGCGCAGTACGCGGACGCGCAGCTGTTCTGCCGGCAGGCCATTGATTTGTTCTCGAGCGGGCGGCTGTCTCGCGCGACGGCCGAGCGGCGGCGGGACTTCGCGGCGCGGCAGAAGGCGCTGCTCGTGGACGTGCTCACGGCGCTCGCGTGCGTGGACCGAGAACCCAGCGCGCCCGCGCGCCGCGCCATCCTCCGGCAGGTGGAGGGGCTGAAGCTGCCGCACGCGCTGGAGGGCGAGGTGAAGGCCGCGGTGCGCCAGTCCTTCGAGCGCAAGCGCGACGTGCGGGACGTGGTGCGCCGCGTGCGCAGCGTGGACATGCGCCACCTGCTGCTGGAGCAGGCGCTGCTGGCGGCGCTGGTGGACGGCCGGCGGACGCGGCGGGAGCGGGCCTTCATCGACACGCTGGCGGGCGCGCTGCACGTGCCCCACGCGGAGCTGCGCCGTCTGGAATTGGAGATGGCGGAGTTCTACGCGCGGCACCGCTCGCTGGTGGATGTCTTCACCGTGTCGGACGCGGCGGGCGCCATGGGCGAGGAGCTCATGGGCGGCATGCAGGAGACGCTGGAGAAGAACTTCCACCGGCTCATGCAGGAGGCGCGCGAGACGGGCGACCTGGCGGTGCTGCTCACCAAGGCGGCGCGGCGCCAGAAGCTCACCGCCGACGAGCGCCAGCGCATGCGCGCGCAGCTCATCGACGTGGCGAAGGCCATCCCCGCGCTGGCCATCTTCGCCGCGCCGGGCGGCATCCTGCTGCTGGCGGCGCTGGCGAAGGTGCTGCCCTTCAGCCTGCTGCCCAGCGCCTTCCAGGACGGCCCCGCGGTGGACGCCTCCGACGACGAGGACACCCTGGAGCGCGAGGCCGTCTGACGCCCCCGTGGGACGCGCGGCGCGGGACTACTCCGCCGTGAGGGTGACGCGCAGGTGCTGGGTCAGCGGCGTGCCGTAGCGCGATGGGGGCACCCGGCGCACGGTCTGGTCGGTGTCCACGGTCCACTCGGGCGCGCCCTGGTGCGGGCCCACGGCGGGCTCCTCGTCCAGCTCCGTGCCCGCGTCCCACAGGTACACCCTGGACGTGATGTCGCCCGTCACGGGGGCATTGGCCTTGTCGAAGAGCGCGATGCCCTGCTCGTCGGGGCCGAAGAACCAGTCGTTGGACTGGCCGAACATGGTCGCGAAGGACAGCCGGTCGCCGGGGCTGGCGTTGACGGTGAATTCATAGGCACGGCCCGGCAGGAGGGGACCGGGCGCGGACGCGTCCACGGGCGTGTTGAAGGTGCCTGATTTGCTCACGCCCGCGGGCGGCGTCGACGTAAGGGCGTTGGCCAGCCGCGAGGCATCCCCCGTTTCCGCGAGCGCCTCCAGTCCCTGGCCCCGGTCCTGCGCGCCTTCGGTGAACAGCGGCGAGGCGGCGGTGTGCACGGCGAAGACGCCCGGTGACAGGGGCGTGGCCACGCCGTTCAGCGGCTTGAGCCAGGTGTCCAGCGCGGTGGCGTCGCCGCCCTCCGCGAGCGTCTCCAGTCCCTGGCCCCGGTCCGGCTGGCCTTCCGTGAAGAGGGGCTCATTGCCCGCGGACACCACCCAGACTCCCGGGGAGATGCGCACGGGCTTGATGCCCTCGGAGGTGCTCAGGGTGTTGCGGTCGTCGGAGACGTTCTCGATGCGCACGGTGAAGCGGTTCGTGGCCGCTTCGTGGGCCAACTGCACGCGGATCATCGACGCGAGCGGGGGCAGATTGAACGGCAGGCCGCTGCTGAGCACGGGCTGCGTGCCCACGCGCCGCACGTTGCTGGAGTTGAAGTCGTTGATGCCCGGGCCGTCCGTGGAGGTGGCCTGCTTCGGACCGGTGTGCGCGCCCACGCCGGGCTCCTCGTTCACCTCCGTGCCCGCGTCCCAGAGGAGGATTTGCGAGGTGATGTCGCCGGTCAGCGGCTGCCCGAGGGCGGAGTAGAGGGGAATACCCTGGGGCTCCGTGCCGAAGAACCAGTCGTTGGATGCCCCGAACATGGCGGCGAAGGAGAGCCGGTGGTTGACGCCCGCGGTGAAGCTGAACTCGTAGGTGTCGCCCGGGGCCAGCGGGCCCGGTGAGGTGCCGCTCACCTTCGTGTCGAACCGGCCGGACTTGAGGTTCTGGAAGGGCGCCACGTTCTCAATGCGCACGCGGAAGCGCCGGGAGGACGGGTCGGTGTCGTCGCCGGAGCCGCAGGCGGACAGGGTGAGCAGGCCCAGCGCGGCTCGGGCGGCGCCAACACGGAAGGAGCGGATGGACATGGCGGGAGTCTCCTTGGGCCTCGCCTGAATGCGAAGCCCGGGGGTGTTGCTCCCTCTACGCAGGAAGGTTGACGGCGGTTACATCCAGCGCGGCCTCCGCGTGGGCGGGCAGGAGCGGCGTGAGGAACGCGGTCAGCGCCGCGAGGTCGCCGGGCCGGGATGCGTGTCCCACGTAGCCATCCGGGCGCACCAGGATGAGCGCGTCCCTGCCCGGGGCCACGTCGTAGGCGCGGTGCGCGTGGCCCTCCACGTCGTTCAGGGACTCGGGGACGGGGGCGTTGCTCTTCCCGAGGACGCGGACGACGCGCACGGAATCACCAGCCCATGCGCCGGCATCCGTGTGCGCGTTCCCAAAGGCGAGCAGCGTCCAGTGGGGGCCGCGAAACCTGTCCGACAGCCGGACAGGTTTTCCGTGGGCGTCCACGCAGGGGGCATCCGGGGCGCGGTCTCCGGCCTGCACGCGGGCCGTGTCGCCGGGGGCCTCGGGTGCGAGCGGACCGCCGCGATAGCTCAAGCCCAGTTGCAGCAGCTCCTCGCCGCGGTTCAGGGCCTTCATGCGCCCCTGCCGCATGCCGTCGAACAGCTTCGAGGACAGCCCGAGCACCCGGGCCGCGACGGGCAACCGCTCCGCCTCGTAGGTGTCGAGCAGGGCGGGGTCCGCGCCCTGGAGCACGTGGCCCAGCTTCCAGCCCAGGTTGTAGGCGTCCTGCACGCCGGTGTTGAGCCCCTGGCCGCCGGAGGGCGGGTGCACGTGCGCGGCGTCGCCCGCGATGAAGACGCGGCCCACGCGATAGCGGTCCGCCATACGCACGTTGGGGCGGTACAGGGACAGCCAGCTCGCGTCATGCAGGCGCAAGTTTCGGCCCGGGCGAGCGGCCTCCTGGATGCGCTGATGGAGAGCCGCCTCGGTGAGCTCCGGCACGACGCCACCGGGCTTCACCTGGAGGGCGAGCTGGAAGCGGCCCGCGCCGGGAAGCGGGCACAGCGCCACCACGCCGCCCTTCGCGAAGGGCCATATGTGCCAGTGCGTGTGGTCCAGGCCGTCCACGCTCACGTCGCCCACGACCATGCGCTCCTCTTCGTGGGTGATGCCGTGGAAGGTCAGGCCCAGGTCCTTGCGCACGCGGCTGTGTCCGCCGTCCGCGCCCACCAGGTACCGCGCGCGGACGGTCTCCTCCACGCCGTCACGGGTGAGGGTGGCGGTGACGCCGGTGTCGTCCTGGGTGAAGCCGGTGAGCGCGGTGCCCAACTCCACCGTGACGCCCAGCGACGTCAGCCGATCGCGCAGGATGCCCTCGGTGCGGGCCTGGGGCACGAGCCAGGGATTGGGGTGGGGCACGTCCGGCGTCGGCGTGCGGCGTTTCATCATGGTCCACCGACCCACGACGAAGCGCCGCCAGTGGAGGCGGAGGCTGGGGTAGGGAGTACCGGCGGCCAGCACGGCATCGAGCACGCCCAGGTCGTCCAGCACCTCCAGCGTGCGAGGCGAAAGCCCCTTGCCGCGAGAACCGGCGAAGGGGCGCGGGGCCGCGTCCACGATACGCACGCGAATGCCCCGGCGAGCCAGGTCGCAAGCGAGCGTCAGGCCCGTGGGCCCCGCGCCGATGACGAGCACCGGAAGGATGTCATGGGACATGGAAGGTCTCCTGTCGCGAGCCAGCGGCGACGGAGACAAGAATGTAAGGGAGTGCTTATGTTGTCAGCTTGCGTTCCCGTCCCAGGAGTCCGGCATGCCTCGCGCGAAGCTTTCCCCTCGGAAGACGCCCACGCAGGAGCGCTCACGCGCGACAGTGGATGCGTTGGTGCAGGCGACTGCTGACATTCTGGTGCGCGACGGCTACGCGAAGCTGACGACGAACCGCATCGCGGAGCGGGCGGGCGTCAATGTGGCGTCGCTGTACCAGTTCTTCCCAGGCAAGGAGGCGCTGATGGCGGAGGTGTTACGCCGTCACGTGAAGAAGGAGCGCGCCGCCACGAGGGAGGTGCTGGCGACGCGGAAGTTCACCACGCTGGAAGACCTCATCCGGACGCTGGTGGCGATGGGCTTCGCGGCGCACGCGGTGAATCCGAAGCTGCACCACGCGCTGACGGAGGAAATGCCCGCGCGTCCGGCCAGGAAGTGGGACAAGGACGACGCGCCCATGCTGGAGGCCCTGGGCCAATTCAAGACGGACGTGCCGGATCCGGAGCTGGCCCTGTGGCTCATCGACACGGTGGCCCACGCGGTCATCCACCGGGCCGTGGTGGAGCGCCCCGAGTCCCTGTCCCAGGGGCTGCTCCAGGAGGAGCTGGTGACACTCCTCCTGCGCTACCTGAAGCGGAAGTGACGGGTGTCAGACGCGTGAGTAGGCTTCACGCCTCATGACAGCAGTGAGGGGGATGTCACGAAGCTCTTGATCGATACGAATGTCTTGATTCCATTGGAGCCCACCTCGCCTGAACAGGTTGAGGCGATGATGGAGCCCGCGGCCCGGCTGGTGAGAGCCATTGAAGAGGCTGGCTATCAACTCTTCATCCATCCAGCCATCAAGGTGGATGTCGAGCGGGATCGCGACGAGGCGCGCCGCCGGCTTCGCGAGCTGCTGCTCGGCAAGTACCTCCCACTTCCCGCGCCGCCTCCCGTCCCCGGAAGCTGGGACGAGATCCTGGGACGCCCCGAGCTCCACTCGAATGATTGGGTGGACCACCAGCTGTTGGCCGCCGTTCGGTCCAACGCAGTGGGCGTCCTGGTGACTGAAGACCTGCGCATCCACCGGAAGGCAAAGCGCGTCGGACTGAAGGAGCGCGTTGTCACGGTCAGCGAAGCCCTCGCCATGGTGCAGGGCTTGCGAGCCAGGTTCGCCCGGCCTCCGCCCGCGGTGGAGTTCACGTTCGCGCATGACGTCGACGCGGAAGACCCGTTCTTCGACAGCCTCCGAGGGGACTACCCACCGTTCGATGGCTGGTTGCGCCGATGCCAGATGGAGCACCGACGATGCTGGGTGGTGCGGGGACAGGGGCGTCAGCTGGCCGCGCTGTGCCTCATCAAGGATGAAGAGGGCGTCCTGGACCTCAAGGGACGCACGCTGAAGCTCTGTACGTTCAAGGTCGCCCCTGAGCATCAGGGACGCCGCCTGGGGGAGCTTCTGCTCAAGAGCGTCTTCGAGCACGTCTCGAAGAACGGGCACGACTTCGTCTATGTGACGGCCTACGAGCGGCAGGGCGCGCTCATCGCCGTGTTCGAGGACTTCGGCTTCCAGGTGGAAGGGCGTACGGAGTCCGGCGAGCTCATTCTCGTGAAACGAATGCGTGCGGGGGATGCGCCTGAAGCGCTTTCACCGCTCGACTTTCACGTGCGCCACGGTCCGCCCGCGATGAAGTTCGATGTGCCGTCCTTCATCATCCCCATTGAGCCCAGGTTCCATCACCTGCTCTTCCCGGACGCGGACTCGCAGTTGTCGCTGGAGCCCGGCCTCCATCCTTTTGGAAATGGCCTGCGGAAGGCGTACCTGTGCCGGGCGTTGATCCGGCAGATAGAGCCCGGTGCGTCACTGCTGTTCTACTTGAGCCACTCCCAGAAGGCCGTGACGGTCGTGGGCATCGCCGAGCAGACGCTGGTGTCCACGAATGCCGAAGAGATTGCAGCCACGGTGGGAAAACGCACGGTGTTCTCCCTTCGCGACATGCAGACGCTGTGCTCGAATGGCGAGGTGCTCGCCATCCTCTTCCGACAAGCGGCCATCCTGAAGGAGCCCATCCCTCTCGGTGACCTCTGTCGTCATGGAGTGCTCAACGGCGCTCCGCAGTCCATCACCACGGTCCAGCAGGGAGGTCGTGAGTGGCTTCGCCAACGCCTCGGTCTGTAGTCCTGCTGCCCATCCAGCCCCGGTACGCGACGCCCATCCTGGAAGGGCTCAAGCGCGTCGAATTCCGCAAGCGCGCCTTCCGCCGGGAGGTCTCACATGTCGTCGTCTACTCCTCCAGCCCGGTGAAGCAGGTCGTCGGCTTCTTCGACATCGCTGGAATCGACGAGGCCCCTCCCGAACAGCTCTGGCGCCGCTACTCGAGGGTGGGGGGCATCCTGAAGGAGGACTACGACCGCTACTTCTCGCGGTGCGAGGGCGGCGTCGCGATCCAGGTGGGGAAGGTCCACGTCTTCGCGAAGCCCTTCCCGCTGGGGGACATCTCCCCGGAGCTGCGCGCACCCCAGAGCTACGCCTATCTGAGCTCGCACGCGTTCACGAAGATTCGTGGCCGGCGGACGCTTCCCGCTTGAGGTGCCGCGAGCACCCCATCCATTTGTGGGTCGATGGGGTGCTTCAAGCGAAGCCGGGCGGAAGCGTCAGCGCCCCGACGCCTGGGCGTCCACGGCGGCCAGCTCTTCCTTGCTGAGCTTCACCTCCGCGCCCGCGACGTTCTCCTCCAGGTGCTTCACGGAGGACGTGCCCGGGATGGGCAGCATCACCGGCGAGCGCGCCAGCAGCCAGGAGAGGGCGATCTGCGCGGGCGTCGCGTCGTGCTTCTTCGCCACGGAGTCGAGCGTGCTCCCCGGCTTCGCCAAGCCTCCCGTCGCCAGCGGGAACCACGGGATGAATCCCAGGTTCTCCTTCTCGCAGTAGTCCAGCACCTTCTCGTGCACGCGGTCGGTCAGGTTGTACCGGTTCTGCACCGACACGACGTCCACCACCTTGCGCGCCCGCTCAATCTCCTCCACCGACACCTCCGACAGGCCGATGTGGCGGATCTTCCCTTCCTTCTGCAGCGCCTTCAGCTCCCCCAGCGACTCCTCCACCGGGACCTTCGGGTCGATGCGGTGCAACTGGTACAGGTCGATGCGCTCCAGCTTCAGCCGGCGCAGCGACATCTCCAGCTCCTGGCGCAGGTACTTCGGCGCGCCCACCGGATGCCACTCGTTGGGCCCCGTGCGCACCAGGCCCGCCTTCGTCGCCACCACCACGCCCTTGGCATGGGGGTGCAGGGCCTCCGCGATGATCTCCTCGCTGATGTAGGGGCCGTAGGAGTCCGCCGTGTCGATGAAGTCCACGCCCAGCTCCAGCGCGCGGCGCAACACGCGCACCGCCTCCGCCCGGTCCTTGGGCGGACCCCAAATGCCAGGGCCCGTGAGCTGCATGGCGCCGTAGCCCAGCCGGTGGACGGGCAAATCGCCGCCCAGCTTGAAGGTGCCGCTCTTCTCCGCGGGTCGCGTCGAGGTTCCGCTCATGAGTGCTTCCTCCGTGCAGATGAATGCCCAAATCGATGCATGGGCGGCCCATGCGTTTCAGGCCGTCCGGTACCGCCCGGCCAGGGCGTGGGTCGCCCCACGCAAGAGCCCGGCCTCCGCCTTCTCCAGGGCCGTGAGGGCCTCCGCGGCCTCCAACCCCGGGACGCAGACCGTCTCACCGCGCTCCAGCGCGACGAGCGAGGCCGTGACGACGTCCTCCGGCGACATGGTGCCGGGATAGCCGCCGTTGAACTCCGTGAAGGTCATGCCCGGGCAGACGACCTGCGCCACCACGGGCGTGCCGCGCAGCTCTCCCGCGAGCGTGCGGGTGAAGTGGACGAGGAACGCCTTCGCGCCCGCGTAGGTGGCCCGGTGGGGCAGGGGACCCGGCGGCATCGCGCCGGAGAAGGCGAGCAGGGAGGCGACGTTGATGATGGCGCCCCTGCCCCGCGCCAGCATGCCGGGCAGCGCCGCGCGCGTGGCCAGCATCGGCGCCATCATGTGCAGGTTCGCCAGCCCCTCCAGCGCCGCGGGCTCCACCTGCGCGAAGGGGCCATAGCCGCCCACGCCCGCGTTGTTGATGACCAGGGTGAGGTCCTCGCCCGCCGCGCGCCCGGCCACCCGCTGGAGGTCCGCGTGCACCGTGAGGTCCGCCCGCAGCACCTCCGCGCGGATGCCATGCGCCGCCGTCAGCTCCGCCGCCAGCGCCTTCAGCCGCTCCTCCCGCCGGGCGACGAGGACCAGGTCATACCCGAGCGCCGCCAGCCTCCGCGCGTACACCGCGCCAATTCCCGCGGACGTGCCCGTCACCAACGCTGTCCCTCGACTGCCTGCCATGCCTGCTCCCGAAAAGGGGGGTGAAGAGGACGCGCCCGACTCCGACGCAATGAATGCTGGAGATGGGGACCGCCCCCGCGAAGCGCACGCCGCCGGGGCCGCACCCTCGGCCGCTGGGTAACGAAGGGCGGCCGGCCGTGCAAGCAAGAGACGGCCCTGACGGGAATCAAGGCGCGGAAAGCCGCCCCGCGCGCGCTCAGCCCAGCGACTTGACCGCCGGCTCCGGCGCGTCGCGGAACTGCTGGTGATACAGCTCCGCGTAGAGCCCGCCCTTCTCGAGCAGCTCCGCGTGGTTGCCGCGCTCCACCACGGTGCCGTGCTCCAGCACCAGGATGAGGTCCGCGTGGCGGATGGTGTTGAGCCGGTGCGCGATGACGATGCTCGTGCGGCCGGACAAGAGCTGCCCCAGCGCCAGCTGGATGAGCGCCTCCGTGCGCGTGTCGATGTTCGCCGTCGCCTCGTCCAGGATGAGCACCCGCGGATTGGCGATGACCGCGCGAGCGAACGCGAGCAACTGCCGCTGCCCCTGGCTGAGCGTCGCGCCGCCCTCGCCCAGCACGGTGTCGTAGCCCTGCGGCAGCCGGGTGATGAAGTCGTGCGCGTGCACCGCCTTCGCCGCCGCCTCCACATCCTCGCGGGTGGCGTCCGGCTTCCCGTACGCGATGTTGTCCGCCACCTTGCCGCTGAAGAGGAACGGCTCCTGCAGCACCATGGCCATCTGACGGCGCAGGCTGCCGCGCGTCACCTGGCGCACGTCGTGCCCGTCCACGCGCACCGTGCCGCCCGTCACGTCATAGAAGCGCGGCACCAGGCTGGCCACCGTCGTCTTGCCCGCGCCCGTGCGCCCCACCAGCGCCAGCGTCTGGCCGGGCTCCAGGTGAAAGGACACGTCGCGCAGCACCGGCCTCGCCGCGTCGTACCCGAAGGACACGCTGTCGAAGACCACCTGTCCCTGGAGCGGCCCCAGCTCCACGACCCCCGGCGCGTCCGGCGGCTCCGGCGTCTCATCGAGGATGGCGAAGATGCGCTCCGCCCCCGCCAGCGCGGACTGCATCAGCGCGGCCACGGACGCGGCCAGCTGCACCGGCCGGAAGAACTGCTGCACGTAGATGAGGAACGCCGCCACGCCGCCCACCGTGAGCCGCCCGCTCAGCGTCAGCACGCCGCCGTAGCCAATCACCAGCGCCATGGACAGCGTGGAGAGCAGGTCGATGGCCGGCGAGAACGCGGACGTGATGCCCACCGCCGCCACGTTCGCGTCCCGGTTGGCCGCGTTGCGGTCGCGGAAGCGCTCGATGTTCTTCTCCGTGCGGTTGAAGGCCTGGGCCTGCCGCACGCCCCCGATCTCCTCCTGGAGGTTCGCCGTCACGTCGCCCACCGTCTGCCGCGTCTTGCGGTAGGCATTGCGCGCCCGCGACGCGAAGAACCACGTGGTGAGCACGACGGCGGGGAGGATGGAGAAGCACGCCAGCGCCAGCCGCGCGTTGAGCGCGAACATCGCGACGATGACGCCCACCAGCCCCAGCACCGACCCCAACAGCTGCGTCAGCCCCTGCGTGAAGAGCTGGTTGAGCGTGTCCACGTCGCTCAGCAGGCGGCTCATCAGGTCGCCCAGGGGCCGGCGGTCGAACCACGCCAGCGGCAGCCGCTGGAGCCGCTCGAAGAGGCGCTGGCGCAGGTCCGCTAGCACGCGCTGCCCCGTGTGGCCCACCCGCCGCGTCTGCGCCTGCTGCGACAGCGCGCCCACCGCGTAGACGGCGAACAGCACCGCCAGCGTCCGCGCGAGCCCCCAGCCGTCCCCCGCGCCGATGTCGCGGTCGATGGCCCGGCTCACCAGGTACGGCCCCAGGGCCTGGCACGCCGCGCCCACCAGGATGAAGACCAGCGCGGAGGTGAGCGTGCGCGTGTGCGGACGCAGCTCGCCCAGGAGCCGGCGCAGGACCTTGCCGCGCTGGTTCGCGTGGCCGGCCTCCAGCTCCACCATCGACTCCAGGCTCCCCGGCCGCCTCATGCCGCTCCCTCCTGACGCGGGGGCAGCAGCTGCGACCCGAGGATGTCGTTGTACAGCTCGCTGGTGGCCTTCAGCTCCTCGTGGCGCCCCTTCGCGGCGATGCGCCCCTCGTCCAGCACGAGGATGAGGTCCGCGTCCCTCACGGTGCTGATGCGCTGGGCGATGACGATGGCCGTCCGGCGCTTGTCCCGCATCAGCGCGTCCAGCGCGCCCTGGATGGCGGTCTCCGTGCGCGCGTCCACCGCGGACGTGCTGTCGTCCAGGATGAGCAGGCGCGGATCGGTGAGCAGCGCCCGCGCGATGGCCAGGCGCTGCCGCTGCCCGCCGGAGAGCCCCACGCCGCGCTCGCCCACCACCGTGTCGTAGCCCTGGGGCAGCTCGCGGATGAACTCCGCCGCCTGGGCCGCCTCCGCCGCGGCCTCCACCTGGGCCTGCGTCGCCTCCGGGCGTCCGTAGGCGATGTTCTCCCGCACCGTGCCGGAGAACAGCAGCGCGTCCTGAAGCACCACGCCCATCTGCGAGCGCAGGCTCGCGAGCGTCACGTCCCGCACGTCATGCCCGTCCAGCAGCACCGCGCCTCCCGTGACGTCGTAGAAGCGCGGCAGCAGGTTGATGAGCGTGCTCTTGCCGGAGCCGGTGGTGCCCAGCACCGCCACCAGTTGCCCGGGCTCCAGGGTCACGCTCACGCCCCGCAGGATTTCACGCTCGCCGCCCGCGTAGCGGAAGCGCACGTCGCGCAGCTCGATGTGGCCCTGCAGCGGCGGCAGCGCGGATGCGCCCGGACGGTCGGACACCTCCACGGCCGTGTCGAGCAACTCGAAGAGGCGCGCCGCGGACGCGCTCGCCCGGGACATGCTGGCCGCGATGAAGCCCAGCGTCATCAGGGGCATCAGCAGGAAGGCCAGGTAGCTGTTGAAGGCCACCAGCTCCCCCAGCGTCAGCCGCTGGTGGAAGATGCGCCAGCCGCCCACGCCCACCACCACCAGCGTGCCCAGGTTGGCGAAGAAGGTGATGAAGGGGAAGTTGCTGGCCAGCGCGTCCACCACCTTCAGGTTCGTCTCCTTCAGCTCCGCGTTCGTCTTCCCGTAGCGCGCCAGCTCGCGCGCCTCGGCGGAGAACGCGCGCACCACGCGCAGCCCGCGCAGGTCCTCCTGGAGCGTGCTGTTGAGCGAGCCCAGCAGCGCCTGGAGCTGGCCGTACATCGGCCGCATCCGCCGGATGAACGTGCGCATCACCACCAGGATGGGCGCCACCGTCGCGAGCGCCGCCACCGCCAGCACCGGATCCAGGTACACCAGCAGCCCCGCGCAGCCGAGCAGCATCGCCGCCGCCGCGGCGAACTGCACGATGCCGCCGCCCACGAAGCTGCGCACCGCCTCCACGTCGCTCGTCAGCCGCGTGAGCAGTTGCCCCGTCTGCGCCTGGTCGTAGTAGCTGAAGGACAGCCGCTGGATGCGCGCGAAGAGCGCGTCACGCAGGTCGAACGCCACGCCCTGCGACGCGCGCTCCGCCAGGTAGCCCTGCAGGAAGTTGAACAGGCCGCGCCCCAGCGCGATGGCGACCAGGCCTCCCACCGCCAGCCACACGGGCCGCACCTCCCCGCGCGCGAGCCCCTGGTCGATGGCGATGCGGATCATCTGTGGCGCGCCCAGGTTCGCCACGGAGACGAGCAGCAGCGACACGAGCGCGCCCATCGCCTCCAGGCGGTAGCGGCGCAGATAGCCCAGCGCCCGCAGGATGGGGGGGCGGCCGGATGCGGGTGTCGCGGATGTGCTCACGTGGAACCTGGACCCCTGCCTCCCCGCCCGGGAAGGCGCGCGCATGATGGGCGGCCCCTCGCGCCGCATCAAGCACTTCGCGCAACCCGGGCAAAGACGGTTGCGCGCCGCGCCACGGCCCGTTACGTGGGCCGCCTTTCCTCCTGTTTCGTCACGAGGTGAACGTCATGGAATACCGGCAGCTGGGTGGTTCTGGTTTCAAGGTCCCCGTCCTCAGCCTGGGCACGGGCACGTTCGGCGGCGCGGGTGACTTCTTCAAGGGCTTCGGCTCCAGCGACGTGAAGGAGGCCACGCGGCTGGTGGACATCGCGCTGGACGCGGGCGTGAGCATGTTCGACTCCGCGGACGGCTACTCCGGGGGGCTCGCGGAGGAGATCCTCGGCAAGGCGCTGGAGGGCCGGCGCGACAAGGCCATCATCTCCACCAAGGCCACCTTCCGCGCGGGCCCGGGCCCCAATGACGTGGGCTCCTCGCGCTTCCACCTCACGCGCGCCGTGGAGGCCTCGCTGCGCCGGCTGAAGACGGACTACATCGACCTGTTCCAGCTCCACGCCTTCGACGCGGTGACGCCCGTGGAGGAGGTCCTCAACACGCTGGACGGCTTCGTGCGCGCGGGGAAGATCCGCTACCTCGGCTGCTCCAACTTCTCCGGCTGGCACCTGATGAAGTCGCTGGCCGTGTCGGAGCGCTACAACCTGGCGCGCTACGTGGCCCACCAAGCCTACTACTCGCTCGTGGGCCGCGACTACGAGTGGGAGCTGATGCCGCTCGCGCAGGACCAGAAGGTGGGCGCGGTGGTGTGGAGCCCGCTGGGCTGGGGCCGGCTCACCGGCAAGCTGCGCCGGGGCGCGCCGAAGCCGGAGTTGAGCCGCCTCAACAACCCCGCCACCGCGGCCGGCGGCCCGCAGGTGCCGGAGGAGTACCTCTTCAAGGTCGTGGACGCGCTCGACGCCGTGGCCCAGGAGACGGGCAAGACGGTGCCGCAGGTGGCGCTCAACTGGCTGCTCCAGCGGCCCACCGTGTCCAACGTCATCATCGGCGCGCGCACGGAGGAGCAGCTGCGCCAGAACCTGGGCGCCATCGGGTGGAACCTCACGCCCGCGCAGGTGGCCACGCTGGACGCCGCCAGCGCCACGCCCTGGCCCTACCCGTACTTCCACCAGCGCCAGTTCCACGAGCGCAACCCGTTCCCCGTGACGTGAGCCGGGTGTGAAGCAGGAGGCGGCCAGGGCCTGGGGCCGGCCGCCTCCGTCCTGGGGGCAGATTCGCTGTCTTCCGGGGCGATGCACCTCAGGCCCATGTCCCTCAAAGAATACAAGCCTGGCAGTCCCTTCCCTGGCGTCATCGGCCGCACCTGGGAGCAGTCGTCTCCCGCGTGGCCTTCACCCCTGCGCTCGAAGCCCGGCGCGCCCAACGTCCTGTTCATCATCCTGGATGACACGGGCTTCGGGCACCTGGGCTGCTACGGCTCGCCCATCCGCACGCCGAACCTGGACCGGCTGGCCAGAGGCGGGCTGCTCTACAACAACATGCACACCACCGCGCTGTGCTCGCCCACGCGCTCGTGCATCCTCACCGGCCGCAACCACCATTCCAACGGGATGGGCACCATCACCGAAACGTCGCTGGGCTACCCCGGCTACAACGGCACCATCCCCTTCGAGAACGGCCTGCTCTCCGAGATGCTGATGGAGGCCGGCTACAACACGTATGCCATTGGCAAGTGGCACCTGACCCCCGCGGAGCAGACGAGCGCCGCCGGGCCGTACTCGCGCTGGCCGCTGGGCCGCGGCTTCGAGCGCTTCTACGGCTTCCTGGGGGGGGACACGCACCAGTACTACCCGGACCTCATCCACGACAACCACGCCATCCGCCCGCCCGCCACGCCGGAAGAGGGCTACCACCTCACGCCGGACCTGGTGGACCGCGCCATCGACTGCGTCGCGGACACCAAGCAGGTCGCGCCCGACAAGCCCTTCTTCCTCTACTTCGCCACGGGCGCCATGCACGCGCCCCACCACGTCCCCCGCGAGTGGGCGGACGCCTACGCGGGCCAGTTCGACGACGGCTGGGACGCCTACCGCCAGAAGGTGTTCCAGCGGCAGCTGGAGCTGGGCGTGATTCCCCAGGGCACGCGGCTGTCCCGGCACGACCCGGACGTGCAGGACTGGGACTCGCTGCCCCCGGAGGAGAAGCGGCTCTACGCGCGGATGATGGAGGTCTTCGCGGGCTTCCTGGAGCACACGGACCATCACATCGGCCGGCTCTTGAAGTTCCTGGAGGACACCGGCGAGCTGGACAACACGCTCATCATGGTGCTGTCCGACAACGGGGCCAGCGCGGAGGGCGGGCCGCACGGCTCCGTGAACGAGCTGAAGTTCTTCAACAACGCGCCGGAGTCGCTGGAGCAGAACCTGGCGGCCATGGAGGACCTGGGCGGCCCGAAGCACTTCAACCACTACCCGTGGGGCTGGGCCTGGGCGGGGGACACGCCGTTCCGCCGCTGGAAGCGGGAGACGTACCGCGGCGGCACCACCGACCCGTTCCTCGTCCACTGGCCCCGGGGCATCCAGGCGAAGGGCGAGGTGCGCACGCAGTACGCGCACGCCATTGACATGGTGCCCACGGTGCTGGACTGCCTGGGGCTGGAGCCGCTGGCGGAGATCCGCGGCGTCACCCAGTCACCCATCGAGGGCGTCAGCTTCAAGCACACGTTCAACGACGGGAACGCGGAGAGCCGCCACCGCACGCAGTACTTCGAGATGTTCAGCTCGCGCGCCATCTACCACGACGGCTGGCGCGCGGTGTGCCCGTTCCCCGGCCCGTCCTTCACGGAGGCCGGAGAGGGCTTCGGTGAGTCGCAGCTCGATGAGGACCGGCTGCGCGAGCTGGATTCGCGCGGCTGGGAGCTGTACCACGTGGCGGAGGACTGCTCCGAGACGAAGAACGTGGCGGAGGAGAACCGGGGCAAGCTCATCGAGATGATCGCCCTCTGGTACGCCGAGGCCGGGCGCTACCAGGTGCTGCCGCTCGCGTCGCCCACCCGCGCCGTGTTCGCGCTGGAGCGCCCGCAGCTCACCAAGGACCGCACGCGCTACGTGTACCGCCCGCACACGTCACCCGCGCCGGAGAACGCGGCCGTGCACGTGCTCAACCGGCCCCACACCCTCACCGCGGACGCGGAGGTGACGCGGGACACGCAGGGCGTGCTGCTGTGCCACGGCGGCCTCACCGGCGGCTACTCGTTCTTCATCCAGGACCGCAAGCTGCACTACGTCTACAACTACCTGGGGGAGCAGGAGTTCCACATCGAGTCGGCGGTGGACGTGCCGGAGGGGCGCTCGGAGCTGAGGTTCGAGTTCGAGCCCACCGGCAAGCCCGACCTGAGCGTGGGGCGGGGCGCTCCCGGACGCGGCCGGCTCTACATCAACGGCGACCTGGTGGCGCAGAGCACCATCGACGCGACCATGCCGCTGGCCATCAGCCTGGGGGAGGGGCTCACCTGCGGCCGGGACGAGTGTTCCTCCGTCAGCCAGCGCTACGCCGCGCCCTTCGAGTTCACCGGCACGCTCCACGAGGTGACGGTCGACGTCGTCGGCGAGCACGTCCGGGACACGAAGGCCGAGCAGAAGGCCGCCCTGGCGAAGCAGTGAAATGAAGAAGGCCCGGATGGGAGCGCGAAGGGCTCCCATCCGGGCCTGGAGACTTCAGGGGATTACTTGGTCACGCCGACGGCGGTCCAGGCCTCGGCGACCTTCTTCGCCTCGACGGAGTCCTTGCCGTACAGGTCCGTGGCGGCCTTGATGGTGGCGGCGCGGGCCTCGGAGAAGTTCGTCTGCGGCGTCATGTACGTGGTGAGCGCGCGGCCGAAGACCTTGAGGCTCTTGTCCATACCGATGCCGTCCTTCACCTCGATGCCGGAGGTGCGGTTCTTGCCGCCCTCGGTGAGCAGGAAGAAGGCGTTGTTCGCGATGCCGCTGGAGCCGTGGACCTCCGTCATCTTCGGGTAGTTCTTGTAGTTGTCGATGGAGTAGCCGTCCGCCGTCGGGTCGTTCATGTAGCGGAGGGCGTCCGTGTTGTCGCCGTTCTTGGGCGTCCAGGCGTCCTCACCCACGGCCCAGTCGAACTTCACCGCGCCGTTCTTCTGGCTCGCGTACCACTCCACGCCCGTGCCGATGATGTCGCTGAAGGACTCGTTGAGGCCACCGGACTCGCCCTCGTACTCCAGGCCGGCGGTGCGCTCCGTGAGGCCGTGCGCGATCTCGTGGCCGGCGATGTCCAGCGTGGTGAGCGGGCCGGAGTCCACGCCGTCACCGTCGCCGTACTGCATCTTCTCGCCGTCCCAGAACGCGTTCACCAGGTTGTTGTCGGTGTGCACGTAGTTGATGAGCTTCTCACCCTTGCCGTCGATGGAGTCGCGGCCCAGGACGTCCTTCATGAAGTCGTAGGTCATGGCCGCGCCGTAGTGCGCGTCCACGCCCGCCTGGGCGCGCGCCGGGTCGCCCTTCTCACCCCAGACGTCGTTCTTGTCGGTGATGGCCGTGGTGCCGGACGCCTCCGGGCGGTTCTTGGCGTCGTACGTCACGATGCCCTTGCCGCGCGTCTTGTCCTCCAGCGAGTACGTGCCGTCCTTGTTCTTCGTGGTCTGCAGGTCCACCTTGCCGCTGTACATCGTCTGGTCGTCCGCCACGCGGGCCGCGCCGCCGCCCGTCGTCGGGGCCGGCGTCGCCGGGGTGGAGGGGGCCTGGGTGGACGTGCCCGGCTTCGTGGGGGTGGCCTTGGCGCCCTCGCGGCTCCAGTGGCTGATGGTGTTGTACTGCTTGATGGACGCGCCGGTGTTCGCGTCGATGAAGTAGTTCATCGAGCGCGGCTCCTTGCCGTTGGCCGCGGACGTGTCGGTGAGCGTCACGTGGTAGGCGGCGTGGTACTGGCCGTCCTTGCCCTTGACGATGACCTTCTCCGACGTGGGGGCGCGCGTCGTGCCGCTGTTGAAGTCCTTCTGCGCCACGGCCAGCGCGTCCTTCGCCGTCAGCTTCGTGGGCGCCTTGCCGATGCCCGCGGGGATGTCGGACACGTTGCCCGTCAGGCTGTCGAACTGACCCTTCGCGTCCAGGTGGCCGATGATCTGCTCACCGGCGACCTTCACGCCCTCGTGCATGCGGTCCATGCGCACGTGCGTCATGCCCAGCTGGTCGCGCTCCACGGTGCGCGGCGAGAACGACGTGCCGCCCGTGACGCCGGACAGCTGCGGGTTCTTCTGGTTCACGTACGCCACCGTCTGCTGGATGGCCTGCTGCGCCTGGGGGCTGGTGAGGTCCACCGGGCCCGGCGTCAGCTTCTGGCCCACGCCGTTCAGCGCCACCGTGGCCTTCGCCTTGGAGGGCGCGCCCGCGCTGAAGCTGGACTGCGAGCTCATGCCCACCGGGCCCTGGGGCTTCACGGTGTTCACGGGCTTCGTGTCGGTGCGGTTCTGGGTGGCGACGACGGGCTTCGACAGGTCGGTGCGCAGGGCCATGGGGGCGTGCTTTCGGGGGCAGGTGCAGCGGACAAATTGATTCTCGTGTCAGCCGTCCCATTGTTGCGTGTGGGTGGCTGCTTACACGGTCATGAGTGGGTTCAACCTCATGAATTCACAGGTGAAGTTTTCGTCCTACATCCGCTCCGGAAACACATTCCGACCGGTAGGTAGGCAGGTGCGCGGGGTTGTATTTCCGTTCATTTTCACCCTGGTTGTGCACGCCCGTCCACCCACACGCCGTGTCTGGAAGCTTGACCGGCTGCTCGCCTTGCGGGTATTGAAATTGATAGTGATTATCAACTTCAACTTGGCTCGACCCAACAGGAAGGCCGGAGGAACGCACCGTGGCACGTGAACTGGGACCCCGAGGGAAGCTGTGTCGGCGGTTGGGCATCCCCCTGTCGCGCATCAGCGCGAAGGACCCGGACAAGGATCCGGTGCTGCGCCGGCCGTATCCGCCGGGCCAGCATGGGGCGACGGCGCGCGTGTCGGTGAGCGACTTCGCGCAGCGGCTGCGGGAGAAGCAGAAGCTGAAGCTGTACTACGGGCTGCTGGAGAAGCAGTGCCGCAGCGCCTTCCTGGAGGCGCGCAAGGCCCCCGGCAACACGGGCAAGGTGCTGTTGCAGTTGCTGGAGAGCCGGCTGGACGCGTTGGTGCTGCGCGCGGGGCTGGCCACGAGCATCCGGCAGGCGCGCCAGTTCGTGCGCCACGGCTACTTCCAGGTGAACGGCAAGCGCGCGGACATCCCGAGCCTCCGGCTCAAGCCGGGCAACGAGGTGCGCTTCTTCCCGGCGCACCAGAAGCTCGCGGTGGTGCAGGACGCCTTCGGGCGGATGAAGTCCCGCCAGGTGCCCGCGTACGTGCAGGTCCTGGGCGAAGGGGAGGGCATGCGCTTCGTGCGGCTGCCCGAGCGTGAGGAGATCCCCGTGGACGTGAACGAGCCGTTCATCGTCGAGTATTACGCGCAGCGCAGCTGAACGCTGGCCGCCTTCCGCCCGTCCGCCGTGCATGCGGGCGGGCAGGGGAGGAATCCGGCGCTCGCGCACCCCATATTCGGGGATGCGCGGGGACGGAGGCGAGACGGTGGCGGAGGGCTGGGTGGCGCCACGGGGAAGCGCGGCCCGGGGACACCTGCCCCGCCACGTCGCGGGCCTCTTCCGCTTCCAGCCGGGCCGGCCCGCGGTGGCCTCGGGGTTGCGCACGGGGCTGGCGCTGGGCGTGCCGCTGCTGCTCTCCGCGCTCCTGTCGCAGCCGATGGCGTCATGGGCGGGCATGGCCGGGCTCTTCGTCGCGCTGGTGGACAAGGGCGGGCCGTACCGCACGCGCGCCCGGGCCATGGGCGCGATGACGGTGCTGGGGGCGTTGGTGGGGCTCGTCATCGCGCTGCCGAGCCCCTTCTGGGTGGACGTGGCGCTGACGCTCTTCTGGGTGACGGCGTGCGGCTTCGCGCGCAGCTTCGGGGACACGCCGGGCATCGTCGGCATGCTGCTGGCGAACCTGTTCGTGGTGTCGCTGGCCCTGCCGCAGCGGGGGCCGGAGGCGGCGCTGATGCAGGCGGCGTACTTCGTCGCGGGCGGCCTGTGGTCCATGTTCCTGGCGCTGGTGCTGTGGCCGCTCAGGCCCTACCGCCCGGCGCGGCTGGCCATCGCGGCCTGCTACGAGGAGCTGGCGGACGCCGCGGACGCGGTCGCGGGCTGGCCCATGGAGGGGCCCTCGCGGGTGGGGACGTGGGAGGCGGTGCAGCGGGCCGCGCGCATGCGGCGGTCGCTGGAGACGGCGCGCGCGACGCTGGGCGCCACGCGCCAGGGACGACAGGAGGAGAGCGGCCGGGGCGAGCACCTGCTGGTGCTGCTGGAGGACGCGGACGCGCTGTCGCTCCTGCTCACGGCGATGTCGGAGGCGCTGGACGAGGCGCCGCGTCAGGGCGCGTGCCGCACGGCCCGCATCGAGGCGCAGCACGCGCTGGGCGCGCTGGCGGTGGACCTGCGGGGCGTGGTGGGTGCGCTGGTGCGGGGCACGGTGCCGGCGCCCACGTCGTGGGACGCGGAGCGGGTGACGCGGGTGCTCCAGGCGGACGGGGGGCCGCCGGAGCCTGCGCGCTCGCAGTACTCGCACGTGGCGGGGCTGTTGGGGCGGCTGCGGGAGTACAGCGGGGTGGCGCTGGACGTGGCGTCCCGGCTGGAGAGCGGCGAGCCGCTGCCGGAGCGGGACATGAAGCCGCTGGGGGTGGAGCCGGGGCGCGGGCGTTCGGGGTGGAAGGTGCTGCGCGACCACCTGACGCCGGAGTCGGTGGTCTTCCGGCACGCGCTGCGGCTGGGGCTCACCGCGACGGTGGCGACGGCGCTGGCGGAGGGGCTGGGGCTCAACCACGGGTACTGGGTGACCATCACGGTGATTGTCGTGTTGCAGCCGTACTCGGGGCTCACCACGGAGAAGGGGCTTCAGCGTGTGGCGGGCACGTTCCTGGGCAGCGTGTTGGCCATGGGGCTGGTGCACGTGCTGCCCACGACGGGGATGATGCTCGTGGCCATCGTGCTGCTGGTCTGCGTGTCGGTGAGCGTGCGGCCGCTGAACTTCACGGTGTACCAGGTGCTGCTGGTGCCAGCGCTGGTGCTGCTCGCGGAGATTCAAACGGGGGACTGGCGGCTCGCGGGGGTGCGCATCCTCAACACGCTGATGGGAGGCGCGCTGGCGCTGGTGGGCATCCGGCTGCTCTGGCCGAGCCCCGAGCACGCGCGCTTCGCCGAGGCGGTGGCCTGCGTGCTGAAGGCGGACCAGCACTACCTGCGCGAGGTGGCGCGCACGCCGGTGGCCACGGAGCCGGCGCTGCGAGAGGCCCGCCGCAAGGTGGGCGTGGCGCTGCTGTCCGCGGAGGCGTCGTTCCAGCGCCTGCTGAGTGAGTGGAAGGGCCCGGCGAAGGAATTGGAGCCGGGGATGGCGTTGATTACCTACGCGCGCCGCTTCACCGCGGCCGTGACGGCGCTGGCGGCGAGTCGCACCTGGCATCAGGATTCGGACGTGGGGCCGGTGGTGCGCTACGCATCGGACGCGCTGGAGGAGCTGTCCGCGGCGCTGGTGGCGCGCCGCGTGCCGTCAGCGCTCAAGCGCGAGGCGCCGGGCCTGGAGGGCACGGACGCGCTGGCGCGCACGCAACTGTCGCGACTGGTGCGTCAACTGGGCGTGCTCCACCACGCGGTGGAGCGGATGCCGCCCGCGCTGCGTGCCTCGGAGGATGGGGCTACGCCCGCTCCAGCTTGACCATCAGCCGGCGCAGGTCCTCGTTCACGCGCACGAAGTTGGAGTTGCCCTTCTCGTCCTCCAGCTGCTTCTTCAGCGCGGGCAGGGACGCCTCGCGCAGCTTCTTCGCCGCGCCGGGCGCGTCCGCCAGCCAGTCCACCGCCTGGATGACCGTGGCCCGCGCCTCGGTGTCGCGCTCGTTGAGCCGGCCCGCCAGCGTCGGGCCCTGGTCCGCCGCCCCGGAGCGCCCCAGCTCCAGCGCCGCGCGCTGCAACAGCACCGCGTCCGCCTTGGGCAGCCGCTGCGACCAGCAGCCCGCGTTGCCGCTGCACGCCTGCGCCGCTTCGAGCACGGCGCCATATCCCTGGACCTGATCCGCGCGCTTCTTGCCCAGCGCCGCGGCGTCCTGGCACCCGTCCTCGCCCGTCTCCTGGCAGTCCGCCGCCGTGCGCGCGGGCTCCGCCGCCGCCAGCTTCGCGAGCACCGGCTGCTCCCGCGCATCTCCCAGGAGCGCGATGCCCTTCACGGCGATCTCCCGCGAGTACCAGTCGCCGGTGCCCGCCGCCTTCTCCAGCGCGGGGAGCGCGTCCCGGCTGCCCAGCAGCGCCAGCGCCCGCACGTACGCGTCGCGCACCGTCGGATCCGGCTCGCCCACCAGCGCCGCGAGCGGCTTCACCGCCTCCTGCGCGCGCATCCTCCCGAGCGCGTCCGCCGCCTGCATCCGCACCAGCGCTTGGATCTGCGGATCCGAGTGCGTGAACGACAGCTGCTTCAACAGCATGGGCACCGCGCGCTTCTCCCGGAGGTCGCCCAGCACCTGCGCGGCCTTCATCGGGTAGCTGGCGGGGTTCACCCCCTGCGCCTTCGCCCACGTGAGCAGCTCCGCGTCCTTGCCCTCCAGCACCGGCAGGAGCGCGTCCGCCGCGGGCGCGCCCAACTGGAACAGCGCGAAGCTGCTCTCCACGTAGAAGGACACGCCCCGGCGCTCCTTCGTCAGCGTGCGCATCAGCGCCGGCACCGCGCGCGGGTCTCCAATCTGCCCCAGCGCCTCGATGGCCTTCTTGTTGAGGAACGGCTCCGCGGCCTCGTCCGTCGCCAACTGGATGAGCGGCTCCACCGCCGGCTTCGCCTTCAGCGCGCCCAGCACCTGGATGGCCTCGATGCGCGTGTAGTTGTCCTTGCTGCGCAACAGGGGCACCAGCGACGGCACCGCGCGCTCATCCCCGATCCGCCCCAGCGCGCCCACCACCGCCTTGTTCACCTGCTGCGCCGGCACGTCCGACGCCCCGGGGTCCAGCGCCGCCGTCAGCGGCTCCAGCGACGTCGGGTGGTGCAAATCCCCCAGCGTCCGGGCCAACGCGGCCTTCACCTCCGGCCGGCGCTCCGAGGACAGCCGCGCGTGCAGGAAGGGCAGGAACTGTTCGTTCACGTTGCCCGACGTGCGCAGCGACTCAATCACTCGCACCTTGTCGTCGGGGCGCTTCGCCCCCTCCAGACTGGACTGCCAGTACTCCGGCGTCTTGGGGTCCTCCTTCTTGCAACCCCCCAGGGCAAGGCAGGAAACGGCCAGGGACAGGGCGACGAATGAGCGGGACATGGGGCTCCTTTACGTCCGAACGTCTGGGCTTTCGTCGGGTGTAGACCTGTCCACACGAAGGACGCAAACCTCCTCCACCTCCTGGGGTACGCTGGTCAACGACATGGCCCCTGCCGAAGACAGTCGTAACGCGTCGCGTCCGACCATCATGCGCCGGACGTACCTGCTCGACCGAGAATTCCAGCTCAAATACATCCTCCTGCTCACCGGCATGGGCGCCGGGAGCATGTTGCTCTTCGGCGTGCTCGCCCATCAGGTGCACCGCATGTCCGCCGAAGGGGGCCTGTCCGGCGAGGAGACGCTCTGGTGGCTCACCGGCGTCGCCACCGTGGGCCTGGGCGTCGCGCTCGGGTTGTTCGGGCTGCTCTTCACGCACCGTGTGGCGGGCCCCGTCCACGTGATGAGCCTCTACGTCGCGGCGCTCGCGGCGGGCCGCTATCCGCGCCTGCGCCCCCTGCGGCGCAAGGACGAGCTGCGCGCCTTCTTCGCGCGCTTCAGCGAAGCGGTGGACCGCATCCGCCAGCGCGAGGCGGACGAAGCCCTGGCGCTGGAGAAGGCGCTGGACGTGCTCAAGGACGTGGCCACCACGCCCGAGGCGCGCGAGGCCCTGTCCACGCTGGAGGCGCTGCGCGCGCGCAAGCGCCAGGCGGTGGACACCTCCGCGCCGCCCGCCACCTTCAAGTCCGTGGCCTGACCCATCCCTTCTTCCACACGAGACTTCCCTCACATGAGCAGCCGACCCCGCATCGTCTTCATGGGTACGCCCGAGTTCGCCGTGGCCTCGCTGGAGGCCTGCTTCGACGTGGGCGACGTCGTGGCCGTCGTCACCCAGCCGGACAAGCCCAAGGGCCGGGGCAACGCCGTCACCGCGCCGCCCGTGAAGGAGCGCGCGCTGGAGAAGGGCATCCCCGTGCTCCAGCCGCAGAAGCTGCGCACGCCGCCGTTCTCCGAGGAGCTGCGCCAGTACGCCCCCGACGTCTGCGTGGTGACGGCCTACGGGAAGATCCTGCCCAAGGACCTGCTGGCGCTTCCGGTGAAAGGCTGCGTGAACGTGCACGCGTCCCTGCTGCCGCGCTTCCGGGGCGCCGCGCCCATCCAGTGGGCCATTGAGCATGGCGACAGCGAGACGGGCGTGTCGCTGATGGTGATGGACGAAGGCCTGGACACCGGCCCCGTGCTGGCCATGAAGCGGCTGCCCATCGCGCCGGACGAGACGAGCGCCACGCTGCACGCGAAGCTGTCCGCGCTGGGCGGCGACATCCTGCGCGAGTCCCTGCCGCGCTACCTGAACGGGGAGCTGACGCCCCAGCCCCAGCCCTCCGAGGGCATGGTGCTGGCGCCCATCATCGACAAGGAGAACGGCAAGCTGGACTTCACGAAGCGCGCGGTGGAGCTGGACCGCCGCCTGCGCGCCTTCACGCCGTGGCCCGGCGCGTACACGATGCTGGGGGGCAAGGTCTTCAAGGTGCACCGGATGCGGGCCGCGGAAGGCAGGGGCGCGCCCGGCACGGTGTTGTCCGCGGGACCGGAGGGCATCGAGGTCGCCTGTGGCGAGGGCTCGGTCGTCTTCCTGGAGGTCCAGCCAGAGGGCAAGCGGGTGATGCGCGCGGCGGACTTCCTCTCCGGAAACAGATTGCAGCCGGGCAGTCAGCCGTTCACGTCTTAGCGCGCCATCGAGCGCCATGTGGAATCCTAGCGCGATGGAGTCTCACGGATGGGCATGAAGCTGTTGGTGTTGCACGGGCCGAACCTCAACCTCCTGGGCGAGCGCGAGGACGTCGCGGGGGGCCGCCTGACGGACCTGGACGCGGCCCTGCGCGCGAAGGCGAAGGAGCTGGGACTGACGCTGACCATCGTCCAGTCCAACCACGAGGGCGTCCTCATCGACACGATCCACGCCGAGCGCAAGAACGTGGAGGGCATCCTCATCAACCCCGCGGGGTACTTCACGTCCTACGCGCTGAAGGAGGCGCTGGAGGCGGTGGGGCTGCCCGCCATTGAAGTCCTGCTCAAGCCACCCGCGCGCGAGTCCGTGGTGGCCGAAGCCTGCGCCATGCAGGTGCTGGGGCTGCATGGCTTCGACCCGTACATCCAGGCCCTGGAGACCTTCGCGAGCGGCATCTTCCACCCCGCCATCCCCGGGCCGGTGAAGTCGCTGGGCCGCCGCAAGAAGACCGCCGGGCCGGAGGACGACGATTCCCGCCCGAAGCCCAAGCTGGTGGGCCGCGTGCACCCGCTCAAGAAGGACGACGCGCCGGAGCCCACGCCGCTGGCCACGCCCGCGCGCTCGCTCAGGCGCACGGCGGAGGCCGGGGGACCGCTGAAGACGCTGGGCCGCAAGTCCGTGCCCACGGTCGTGAAGGCGGACGGCAAGCCGGGCAAGACGCTGGGCCGCGCGGCGAAGGGCGGATCCACGCCCGCGTCGGACCTGCTCACCCGGGCGCTCGTGCGCCAGAAGATCGCGGACCGGCTGGCCGGACGGCTCAGTGAAGCGGAGCTGGCCACCTGGGCCCGCGCGAAGTATCAGCAGGTCCAGCGTGGTGAACCGGCGGAGAGCGGCCACCGCGATCTCCTGGAGGACAGCCTCCAGAGCCTCACTTTGTCCCATCTGCCCGCGACGCGGATGTCGGACGAGCAACTGGTGGACCTGATGACCCGGCTGGAAGAAGGATGAACGCCCGTATCCTCGCCATCAACATCCTCGCGCGCGTGCGCGCCACGGATGCCTACCTCAACGTGGTGCTGGACACGGCCCTGTCGGAGACGCCGCCGAAGGACCCCCGCGACGCGGCGCTCGTCACCGAGCTGACCTACGGCGCCACCCGCCGGCAGCTCGCGCTGGACTACGCCATCACCCGCTTCGCGGACCGCAAGCTGGACGCGCTGGAGGACAAGGTCCTGGCCGCCCTGCGCGTGGGCGCCTACCAGCTCTTCCACACCCGCGTGCCCGCGAGAGCCGCCGTGGCGGAGACGGTCCAGGCCCTCAAGGACGTGGGGCTCGCGCGCGCCGCGGGCTTCACCAACGCCATCCTGCGCAAGCTGTCCGAGCTGCCCTCGCCGCCCTTGCCCTCCCAGAAGGACCCGGTGGAGTACCTGTCCGTGCGCGAGAGCCACCCGCGCTGGCTGGTGGAGCGGTGGATCCGCCAGTTCGGCCGCGAGCGCGCGGAGGCGATGCTCGTCGCCAACAACACGCCGCCCGCCGTCGTCATCCGCGCCAACAGCGCCAGGGTGACGCGCGACGCGCTGCTCGCGCAGCTCAAGGACGTGGGCGTGGAGGCGCGCGCCACGGAGGCCTCGCCCGTGGGCATCGTCCTGCCGCCCGTGGGCCGCGTGGAGGACGTGTACGGCTACTCGGAAGGGCTCTGGCAGGTGCAGGACGAGGCCGCGCAGCTGGTGGGCGTCTATGGCGCCATCCCGGAGACGGCGCGTGTGCTGGACGCGTGCGCGGCGCCGGGCGGCAAGGCCTGCCACCAGGCGGAAGGCCACGACGTCGTCGCGGTGGACCTGCACGCGAACAAGCTGCGGAAGATTGAGGCCGAGGCCCACCGTCTGGGGCTGTCCGGCCGCCTGAAGGCCTACGCGCACGACGCGTCCGAGCCGTTCCCGGAGAGCTGGGGCGAGTTCCACGCGGTGGTGGTGGACGCGCCGTGCTCCGGGCTGGGCACGCTGCGCCGGCACCCGGAGCTGAGATACCGCCGCAAGGAGGAGGACGTGGCCCGGCTGGCGACGCTCCAGCGGCGCATCCTGGAGAACTGCCAGGAGGCGGTGCCGCCCGGCGGCCTGCTCGTCTACGCCGTCTGCACGCCGGAGCCGCAGGAGGGGCAGGACCAAGTGGACATGTTCCTGCGCAGCCACCCGGAGTGGACGGCCGAGCCGCCCGTGCTGCCCGGCCTCAAGCTGCCGCTCGCGCAGGCCTGGCTGCGCACGCTGCCCGGGCCGGAGGGCTACGACGGCTTCTTCGCGGCCCGGCTGCGAAAGCTCTACTGAAGCGCCGCGGGGGCCTTCAGTCGTCCTGCGGAATCAGGGCGGCCTGCTTGAAGGCCTCCAGCACCGCGGCGGACGCGCGGTCCAGGTACTTGCCCTTGCGGATGAGCAGGCCAATGGGGCGCGACACGGGCCCCTCCGCGAAGGGCTTCGCCACCAGCGAGCTGTTCTTGATTTCAGCGTGGGCCGTGGCCATCGGGAGGATGGCCACGCCCAGGCCCATCTCCACCGCGCGCTTGATGGTCTCCACGTTGTCCATCTCCATCACCGGATTGATGTCGATGTTCTTCTCGCGGAACAGGCGGTCCAACGCCTTGCGCGTGGGGGCTTCCCGGTCGAAGGCGATGAAGGGCACGCCGGACAGCGCGGTGAGGCTCACCTTCGCCTTGCTGGCGAACGAGTGGTTGGGCGCGCAGACCACCGCCAGCTTGTCGTCGCGGAACGGCAGGATGTCCACGCCCGCGCGCGGCTGCGGATAGGCCACGATGCCAATCTCCGCCGCGCCCAGAATCACGTCGTCGTAGACCTGATCATTGCGCCGGTAGTTCAGGCGCATGTTGACCTTGGGGTGCGTCTTCAGCAGCTGCTTCTGCACCACGTTCAGCTCGTGCAGACCCACCGAGTAGATGGTGGACACGGTGGTCGCGCCCTGGACCTCCGTGGCCTGCTCGCGGATCTCCTGCTCCACCTCCGCGAAGCGCGCCAGGATCTCCTTGCAGCCCCGGAACAGGCGCTCACCCGCCGGCGTGGGCGTCACCTGCCGCGCGCTGCGCGAGAGCAGCTTCTGCTCGTAGCGGTTCTCCAGCGCGCGGATCTGCTGGCTCACCGCGGACTGGGTCACGTGATTGAGCTGCGCCGCGCGCGAGAACGAACCCGTCTCGACCACGTCACAGAACATCTTCAACGATTCGAGCTGCATGGGCCGTCTCCTACCCTCAAACCTAATGGCCGGGCCAGTAGTAATTAGTTGACCTACCCCGCCCGCGAAAATGACCTACAGGAACAATGTGCCCGGCTGCTTGCGCGGCGCGGCGAAATCCTTGGGCTCTCAAACGTTGGAGTCATGGCCGTCCTCGGGCGGACGCGGGCGGGTGAGGGCGAAGAGGGCGGCGCCCAGGGCGACGAGCGCCCCGCCGGAGAGCGTCTGCACGCGGCCCAGGTCGCGGTCCGTCTCGTGGAGGAGCTGGCACTCTTGCGGGGACAGCTTCGCGCAGTCCTCGGGGGCAAAGAGGGCCCTCACGCCCAGCCCGAGCAGCCCCAGGCCGCCCAGCATGAGGCCGGCGATGCCCCCGAACGCCGCGGCGCGCAGCACGGAGGCACCTCGGGGCGAGGGCAGGGAGGTCATGGACCGGGAGGCGTAGCACCGTCCCGGGCCGGAAGGGACAGGGGAGGGTGTCCCGGGCGTATGCTTCCGGACCATGCGAATCCTGTATGGGGTCGTCGGCGAAGGGATGGGCCACGCCACGCGCTCGCGCGTGCTGCTGGAGGCGCTGACGAAGGAACACGAGGTCCACATCGTGGTGTCGGGCCGCGCGCAGCACTACCTGGCCCAGCGCTTCCAGAACGTGCACGGCATCTGGGGGCTGACCATCGCCTACGAAGGCAACTCGGTGAAGAAGTGGCAGACGGTGCTGCAGAACCTGCAGGGCGCCGTCGCGGGCTGGCCGCAGAACGTGCGCCAGTACTTCGACCTGGTGGAGGGCTTCAAACCGGACGTGGTGGTGAGCGACTTCGAGACGTTCAGCTACCTGTTCGCGAAGCGCCACATGTTGCCCGTCATCAGCGTGGACAACATGCAGATCATCAACCGCTGCACGCACGACCCGGCGCTGCTCGCGGGCCATGAAGAGAGCTTCGAGGCCTCGCGCGCCATCGTGAAGGCGAAGCTGCCCGGGGCCTTCCACTACCTCACCACGACGTTCTTCTACCCGCCCGTGCGCAAGCGCCGCACCACGCTGGCGCCGTCCATCCTCCGGCCCGAAATCCTGGCGGCGAAACCGGAGGCCGGTGAGCACCTGCTCGTGTACCAGACGGCGACGACGAACACGCACCTGCCCGAAATCCTCAAGCAGTCCGGCGTGCCGTGCCGCGTGTATGGCCTGCGCCGCGACCTGAAGGAGGACGTGGTGGACGGCAACCTCACCTACCGGCCCTTCAGCGAGGCGGGCTTCATCGACGATTTGCGCACCGCGCGCGCGGTGGTGGCGGGCGGCGGCTACACGCTGATGAGCGAAGCGGTGTACCTGCACAAGCCGCTGCTCAGCATCCCCGTGGGAGGCCAGTTCGAGCAGGTGCTCAATGCCCTCTATCTGGAGAAGCTGGGGTACGGGATGTATGTGAAGGAATTGAGCCTGGATGCGCTGAAGACGTTCCTCGCCCGCGTGCCCGCCTGCGCGGAGTCCCTCAAGGGCTACGAGCAGGACGGGAACGTGAAGATGCTCACCGCGCTGAACGACCAGCTGGCGCAGGCGTACGAGCACCGCGGCCACTGGCGCATGGAGATGGCGGAGATGGACGGGAAGGCCTGAGCCGCCTTCTCGTCAGTGCAGGGACACCTCGTTCTCGTTGTTGCGCTCCGCCGCGCGGCGGCTCATCTCCGTGAGCCAGGAGCGGGTGAGGGGGGTCTCGCTCTCGCTGCCCTTATGACGCTCCGGGGTGCTGTCCTGGGGCAGCAGCCGGTTGACGGCGTCCAGCACGCGCGCGGTGAGGTTGGGCGCCAGGGCCCGGCCCACCGCGCCCAGCTTCGCGGGCATGCCCACCAGCGCCTCCGCGTCACCCCGGCGGCACGCTTCAATGACTTTGCGCGCCACGCGCTCGGCGCTCATGGACACGCCCATCATCGAATTGCTCACGTGGAACCACGCGTACTCCTTCTCGTGGTTGCCCTTGAAGCTCGCGTTGCGCGGGCTGCCGGTGCGGATGAGTGAAGGGCACGCCGTCGTCACGCGGATGCCGTCCTGGGCCAGCTCCGTGCGCAGCCCGTCCGACAGGCCCACCAGCGCGAACTTGCTCGTGGAGTACGGCACCAGGTGCGGGATGCTCAGCTTTCCGCCCATGGAGGACACGTTGACGATGCGGCCCTCGCCGCGCGCCTTCATGTCCGGCACGACCGCGAGCGTCGTGTACAGCGGCCCCCACAGGTGGGTGTCCACCGCCTCCTCGAAGTCCTCCAACGTCATGGACTCCAGCGGGCCCACCATGATGACGCCCGCGTTGTTGATGAGCACGTCCACCGCGCCCCAATGCTCGTGGACGGCGCCCACCATGGCGTCCACCTGCACCTGGTCGCGCACGTCGCAGCGCAGGGTGAGCACCTCGCCGCCCAGGCGCTCCAGGTCCGCGTGGGCGCGCTTGAGCGACTCGACGTCGCGTCCGCAGATGGCCACGCGCGCGCCCTCCTTCAGGAGCATGCGCGCCATCACCAGCCCCAGCCCCCGGGAGCCTCCGGTGATGACGACCGTCTTGCCCTGGAAGCTGTAGCGCGGGCGCAGCGCGCGCTTCAGGCCCACGACGGCCCCCACCCCGGCGGCCAGCGCGCCCAGGGAGAGGCCCTTTCGCTCGGTGTGTCGTCGGTCAGCCATGGTGAGACGCTCCAGGGGAGGGAAGGGTGGGGAGGCGGAGGCGCTTCAGGGATTGGAGGCCGCGACCTGGTCTTCCTGTTCGCGGGACACCTCGCCGTGGAGCGCGGGAGACTCCTGGCCGGGCAGGTCCTTGAGCAGCGCGCGCACGCGGCGCAGCGCGTCCTTGCCGCCGATGCGGTTCTTCAGCCGGCCATCCGTGCCGAAGAGGAGGAAGGCGGGGTGCTTGTCCACGCCGTAGGCCTTGGCCATGGAGCCGTCATCCATGGCGATGGGGTAGCGCAGGCCGTGCTCGCGCGCGAAGCCCTCCACCTTGTTGGTGTCGCGCAGCTCCGTCTCGTTGTGGGTGACGTCCACGCCAATGACCTTCAGGCCCTTGGGCCCGTAGTCCACCACCCACTGGTTCACGGCCTCGAACTGCTTCGCGCAGTCCTCGCAGTCCATGGTCCAGAAGTGCAGCAGGACGGGCAGTCCATCGAGCTCCGAGACGTGGACGGGGGCATTCACCCACCCGCCATCCGGGTCCAGGAGCGTGAGGGGGATTTTCGTCGAGGCCATACGGGCTCCCTATGGGAAGTGGAAAGCGCTTCAACGGGACGTGACTCAAGCTATGCATGCGTCACCGGTTGCTCCCGGCTGCGCGCCCGTCCGCTCGCCTGTCCGGCAAGGGCTGTTGGCCCGCTCCGCCCTCCGGTGGGCAGGCGGGCATGGAGACCGTGATGCGCATCCCCGACTTCGAACTGGAACGGTACTTCGCGCGCTGGGAGTTCGCCGCGCCCTACCTGCTGTGCTCCTCCGACATCGAGGGCTGGCGCATGGCGGATCTGATGGCGCTCGCGTCGCCGGAGGACCGCGCCCGCTGGGACGGGCTGACGCTCGGCTACACGGAGACGGCCGGCCTGCCCGCGCTGCGCGAGGCCATCGCCAGTATGTACCCGGGCCTCATCTCCGAGGATGTCCTCACCTTCGCGGGCGCGCAGGAGGGGATGTTCGTCGCGATGAACGTCCTGCTGGGGCCCGGCACGCACGCCGTCGTCACCTGGCCGGGCTATCAGTCGCTCTACGAAGTCGCGCGCTCCGTGGGCGCGGACGTGACGCTGCTGCCCCTGCGCGAGGAGAATGGCTGGGCCCTGGACCTGGACGCGCTCACCGCGGCGCTGCGCCCGGACACGCGCCTGGTCGTGGTGAACTTCCCGCACAACCCCACGGGCTCGCTGCCGGACCGCGCGACGTTCCAGAAGCTGTGCGCGCTGTGCGAGGCGCGCGGCATCCACCTCTTCTCCGACGAGGTGTACCGCCTGCTGGAGTACGACCCGAACGACTCGCTGCCGCCCGCCGCGTCGTGTCTCACGAAGGGCGTGAGCCTGGGCGTGATGTCCAAGGCCTTCGGGCTCGCGGGCCTGCGCGTGGGCTGGCTCGCCACCCGGGACGCGGAGTTGCTCGCGCGCTGCCGCGCATTCAAGGACTACACCTCGCTCTGCAACAGCGCCCCCAGCGAGCAGCTGTCCCTCATCGCGCTGCGCGCCCGCGAGCGCGTGCTGGAGCGCAGCCGCGGCCTGCTCACCGCGAACCTCGCGCGGCTGGATGACTTCTTCGCGCGCCACGCGGACACCTTCCACTGGGTGCGCCCACGCGCCGGCAGCGTGGCCTTCCCCCGTCTGCTGCGAAACATCCCGGTGGCTCGTTTCACCGAGTCACTGATTACCCGCGAGGGCGTGTTGTTGTTGCCGGGCAACGTGTATGGCTTTCCGGGCAATCACTTCCGGTTGGGGTTGGGGCGCGCCAACCTGCCGGAAGCACTGGAGCGGCTGGAACGCTTCGTACGGGACGGCGGACTGGACGCGCTGGAGTGACACCCAAAGCCAGCGCGGTGCGTCAGGTTTTTCGCTGACGACTGGACTTTCGGCTTATCGCCTTCATCTGAAACAACCTCTAGAGTGGTTGTCCCCTCGCCCGGCCTGCGGCCGTGCGCAAAGCCCTCTCATCCCCCCGAGAGGCCAGGAGACACACCCCGATGAAGATGCTGATTGGCGCGGCCGTGACCGCCGCGACGCTGTTGGTGGGCACCGAAGCCGCCGCGACGAACTACACGCTGTGGATCCACGGCCGCAACGGCGGCACGACGAAGCCGGGCAACTACGCCGACTTCAGCTACTGGGGGCCGTCCACCACCGCGGCGGGCGTGAACAAGAAGGCCGTCAACTGGAACGGCACGCAGCGCATCGGCGCGGAGAACTACCGCATCCGCAACGCGCTGGACTGCTTCTGCACGGGCAACAACTCCTGCTACATCGCCGTGCACAGCGCTGGTGACCTGCAGATCGGCTACGCGCTGTCGCTCTACGGCACCAGCGTGCGGCCGGTGACGAACGCCACGCCCAACGCCAACGGCGAGTGCGGCAAGGTGAGCAACGGCACGAAGGCGGGCTGGAACATCAAGTGGGTGGCGGTGGCGTCCGGCGCGGGCGGCGGCAGCGAGCTGGCGGACCACGGCGACTGGGCGGTGAGCGAGCCCCTGGTGAGCGACCTGGTCACCACCACGGCGCGCTCTATGTACAACCACAACGCCACGGCCAACGTGGAGTTCCTCATGTTCGCCGGCTCCAAGGGGACGCTGTACTCCGGCATCCTCCCGGGCCAGGACGACGAGGCCGTGTCCTACCACTCCACGGGCGGCGTCTCCGGCAGCAGCGGCGGCTCCTACTGCAACCCGGGCGACTGGTTCTGCGGCGGCACGCTCAACCTGCTCAAGAACGCGTGCAGCGACGGCCGGGCGAAGTGGAGCTTCCACTCCGTGTACCTGCGCGACGATGGTGAGTCGTACAACCACTACGCCAACGGCAACTGGGGCGGCATCGTCAGCAAGGTGCGCGAGTACATGGTCCAGTACGCGTACTAGATTGAAGGCTTCCCCCGCCCCCTCCGGCGAAGCCCGCTCATGAAACGCGACGACGGCTCCATCCCCTCCGCCTCCCGGCTGCGCCACGGCCGGTGGTTGCTTGCCCTCGTGCCCCTGGCGCTCGTGGGCGGCGCGTTCTTCTGGTGGCAGGGGAGTGATGGGGCCGAAGCGCCGGAGGGCGCACCGGAGCCCACCTCCGCCCCGGTGCCCGACCCCCGTGAGGTGGCGCGGGCACCGGCGGAGCGCTCCGGGGCGGGCATGGCGGCCGAGCCCGCCGCGCCGTCGCTGCTCAGCCCGGAGGCCCGCGAGCGCGAGGCCCGCCGCGAGCTGTGGCAGAAGCGGCTGGAGCGCGCGAAGCGCTCGTTGGAATCCTACGTGGCGGCCACGCGCTATCCGCCCGAGTCGCGGCCCAGCCGCGAGCATCCGGACCAGCTGGAGCTGGCGGAGCCGGAGCGCACCCGGCCGCTGAGCCCCAAGGCCGCGGAGGACGGCACCTCCGACGTGCAGCTGCGGCTCAAGCAGGACAAGGTGTTCGTCGTCGGGGACGAGGCGGTGCTCTTCACCGTGGCGTGCGAGGACTCGCGCCGCGCGCCGCGCCCCTGTGAAGTGGTGTCCGCGATGGCGCACGAGGCGGACCACCTGGCGGACGCGGGCGGCGTGCCGGGCGTGCCGGTGACGTTCGTGGACTCGGGCCAGGGCGGCGACGCGGTGGCCGGTGACGGGATGCTCACCGGCCGCTTCCAGCCGTCGAAGCAGGGCTTCGCGATGTTCTCCGGCACGCTGCGCGTGGCGCTCCGCGTGCGCTCGGGGTCGCTGGAGGACTCCGCGTTCTTCGACGTGCTCTACACGCCCGCGCCGCCGGCCACGTTCACCGGCAGGGTGCGCGAGGTGCTGGAGGGCGGGTCGCTGGACCTGTACCTGCCCGTCCAGGTCCGCAAGGCGGGGCGGTACGTGGTGTCCGGCCGGCTGGACGACGAGGGCGGCGTGCCGTTCGCGGTGCTGTCCTTCAACGAGGAGCTCCAGGAGGGCGCGCAGGAGGTGAAGCTCAACGTCTTCGGCAAGGTCGTCCGGGATGACAAGCCCACGTTCCCGCTCATCCTGCGCGACGTGGAGGGCTTCCTGCTCAAGGAGATGGGCGACCCGGACCGCGAGCTGATGGTCACGCTGCGCGGGCCCGTGCACACCACGCGCGTGTACTCGCTCGACCAGTTCTCGGACGCGGAGTGGCGGAGCCCGGAGCGGGACCTCTACACCCGCGAGCTGGAGAAGGACGTGGTGGAGGCGCAGAAGCAGCTCGACGCCGCGCTCTCCGACACGCCCGAGCCCTGAAGCGTCAGGATTCGAGCGGAGGCGGCGGAGGCGTCTGGGCCGCGTCGACCTCCACGAGGTCGGCGTCCTGCACGTCTTCGATGAGGTCCGGGACGTCCGGGGACGCGACAGCGGCCTCGGGGGCCACCACCACGCTGGACTCCGGCTCGGAGACAGGGGCCTCACGCCGCGCGGGCGGGAGCGCCGTGCCCGTGGAGAGGGCCTCCGCGTAGGCTGCGGCATAGGCGGCCTCGGCCTGGACGGCCTCCATCGTGAAGTCGTCCGCGTCCGCGAGGAAGTCATTCGACGACGGGGCGCTCCGCGGCGCATCTAGCGACAGCGCCTCCGACCCGCTGTCCTCCACGGTGGCCAGGAACCCGTCCGAATCCCCGGTCGCGCCGGACGCGTCCAGGCCGTCCGCGTCGCCAGCCGCCTCCGGCGCCGCGTCTTCCATGGCCAGCTCGTCGCCCAGCGCGGCCAGTTCCTCGTCGCTCAGGCTCGACAGGTCGCCAGACTCCAGGAGGAAGAGCAGGTCCTCCGCCTCCTGCGCGGAGACGGTGCTCGGCATGCTGTCCAGGTTCTGTAGCTCCCACGCGGCCGCGTCGGGGGACAGGATGTCGGAGGGGTCCAGGGACGGATCCGCCGGCGGGGCCTCCGCGCGGCGCTCCGCCTGCTGGAAGTGGCGCGCCTGCATGAGCGGGGTGGACGACTGGGGCATGCCCAGCCGCTGCGCGTACGCGGGGCCGGAGGCCTCGAAGGTGCTCTCCCCCGCGAAGGTGCGCAGGTGGGGGTTCTCCAGCAGCGCGGCGCGGGTCTCCGGAGCGTCCTCTGAAGAGGCCCCGTCCGACGTGAGCCCCAGGTCCGCGAGCAGGGCGCCGGCCAGGTCGCCGTCGGCGTCCGCCTGGAAGTCGCTCGAGTCGGAGAAGCCCTTCCGCACCGGCTCCACCGGCGTCATGGGCTCCTGCTTCAGCGGGGCGGTGACCTCCAGCTCGTTGGAGATGGACCAGGCCCGGGACGTCGAGATGCCAGAACCCACGCGGCGGATGGATGTCATGGTTCTCCTCGGGTGATGGCCCGTGGGTCGGGCAGCTCATGCATTGTCCGCCGGGGCCGGCGGGAGTTGCTAGGGGGACGTGAGCAATGCCCATTGGCCACGATGCCCGGTATCCTACCGGCGCCCATGAGTCCCACCCTGGCCGCACACGTGGACGCCCATCCCGCGTCCTCCCACGAAGTCCGCCCTGGCCCCGAGGGTGTCATGCCCGTTGAAAAGTCGCGGCGGGACGGGGTGGAGACGACCGCAACGTCGCTCCGCGGACAGGGGAGTGCGGGGGCGCGGAGGGAACGCGCACCCGGACGTTCTCCAGAGGCGAGAACCCCATGGGGGATGCCCGGGCATCAAGCGACCGGGCCGTTGGCCTCCCGTTTGCTGTCCGGGAGCCCAGCCAGGAGGCAGTGGTGATGAGATTCGAGTGCGCGGGGCAGACCCACATCGGCCGGCGTCCGCACAATGAAGATGCGTACTGCGTGCTGCCCGAACGCGGGCTGTTCGTGGTGGCGGACGGGCTGGGGGGGCAGGAGGGCGGGGAGGTCGCCAGCCAGTGCGTGGTGGACACCTTCGCGGGGTTCAGTGACCGGCTGGACCGCGATCGCGACGGCACCTGGCCGGACGCGGTGGACCCGGCGCGGAGCCGCGAGGAGAACTACCTGGCCGCGTGCACCGCGCTCGCCCAGCGCACGTTGCGCGTGCGCCGCGTGGGCAAGCTCAAGGAGATGGCCTCCACGGTGGTGGCGCTCGCGGTGGGAGAGCGCTTCGCGGCGGTGGCCCACGTGGGCGACAGCCGCCTGTACCGCCTGCGCGAGGGCCAACTGGAGCCGCTCACGCGCGACCACTCGCTCATCGAGGAGCTGCGCGCCGCGGGGCGCGAGCCGCCCGGCAACCCGGCCAACCTGCGCCACCTCATCACCCGCGCCCTGGGCACGGAGAACGCGGAGCCCACCGTGCAGCGTCTGGAGACGCAGCCCGGGGATGTCTTCCTCCTGTGCTCGGACGGGTTGTATGAGCCCCTGGGCCCGGAGCTGATGAAGGAGCAACTGCGCGCGCCCACCGCCCAGGCCGCGTGCGACGCGCTCGTCACCGCCGCCTACGAGGCCGGGGGCCGCGACAACATCACCGCCGTCGTCCTGCGCGTGGCGGCCTGAGCGTCTACCTGGCGCGTCACATGCTGGGAGTGCGTGGGCGGTGAACCCCAGAGGTCGGTCCTGACCGCCGACCCTGCGCGATGGGTCCGCGTGGACGGTGGGGGAGTCACGCTACACAGGGACTTCAATCCTTCACATCTTCCAGGTTAATCTGGTGCCTCCCCCTCGCGTCTCCCTCCCCCCTCCGAGCACCCGTTGCGTATGACGCTCAGCCTTGCCGCGCGCCTGACCGCGGCCCTCACCGCCGTTGTCATCACCCTCACCCTGCTGACCGTGACGCTCATGGGGCTCTCGCTGCGCTCGCGCGTGGAGTCCGAGATGGCCTCCGCGCTGACGCGGGACGAGACCCGCTGGCAGGCGTTGAAGGACCAGGAGTTGCGGGTGCTGGCGGAGCTGGGACGCGTGGCGGCGGCCAACCCCGCGTTCACGGCGGCCTTCGCGGAGGACCACTCGGAGACGGACGCCCTGTTGAACGAGCAGCGCACGGTGCTGGGCGTGGACCTGGTGGCGCTGGTGGGCGTGGATGGGACGGTGCTCGCCTCCTCCGGTGAGCGGACGCTGCCGGGCATCGACAAGGTGGTGCGCCAGCAGGGGCAGGTGCTGCTGCCGGCCACGGGCGTGCCGCTGTTCGCGGTGGCGCAGCCGCTCCAGTCCAACGGCGTGCCGGTGGGCTTCCTGGTGGTGGGCGCGGAGCTGGGCGGAGAGGACCTGCGGCGGCTGGGCGAGGGGAGCGAGGACCTGGAGGCGCTGCTGCACGCGGGGCCCCGGCTGGTGGCGAGGTCGGTGCACGCGGTCCAGGCGAAGACGCTGCTGGCCGCGGCGAGCGCGGGCGGGGCGGACGGCGCCGAGGTGGACGTGGGCGGCGTGAAGCTGCACGTGTCGCGGGTGGAGGTGGGCGAGGGCCTGGAGCTGGTGCTGGCGCGCGGGGCCCAGGCGGAGTGGGCGCGGATGCGCGCCACGCTGATGCAGGTGCTGGGGCTGGGGCTGCTCGTGGCGCTGTTGGCGGGCGGGGGCGTGTTCCTGCTGGTGCGCCGGATGATGGCGCCCCTGGGCGCGCTGACGGCGGCGGCGGCGCGGGTGGTGGCGGAAGGGGACTTCAGCGGCACGTTGGACATCCACTCCCGGGATGAGATTGGCCAGTTGGCCACGTCCTTCGGGGACATGATGGCGCGGCTGCGCGCGGTGCTGATGGCGCTGAAGAACTCCGCGCAGGAGCTGGAGGCGACGGCGCTGGAGCTGGCGAACTCCGCGTCGGACCAGAACCTGGCGGTGACGCGGCAGGCGGCGGCGCTGCACCAGACGCAGATCGCCGCGCGGCAGCTCCAGGAGAGCTCGCGGGCGGCGGCGCACCGGGCCACGGGCGTGCTGCGCGAGGCGGAGAAGGCGGGCGCGGTGGGGCAGGCGGGCGAGTCCGCGGTGGCGGGCAGCGTGGGCGGGCTCACGCACATCCGTTCGCAGGTGGAGCGCATCTCCAACACGGTGTCGGAGCTGCGGCAGAGCACGCGGCAGGTGGGCGACATCACCGGCACGGTGAAGGACCTGGCGGACCAGTCGAACGTGCTGGCGTTGAACGCGGCCATCGAGGCGGCGCGCAGCGGCGAGGCGGGCCGGGCGTTCGCGGTGGTGGCCCGGCAGATGCGCTCGCTGGCGGACCAGTCCGCGACGGCCACGGCGCGCGTGCAGTCCATCCTCGCCGACATCGGCCGCGCCATCTCCGAGGCGGTGCAGACGAGCGAGGGTGGCACGCGCGAGGTGGAGGGCGGCCTGGAGCAGGCGCGCGCGGCGGGAGAGAGCCTGCGCGCGCTGGCCGAGGTCATCCAGAACAACAGCGTGTCCGTGAAGAGCATCGCGGACATGGTGAGCCAGCAGGACGCGGGCATCGCGGAGCTGTTCGCGGCGCTGAGCGACCTGACGCGGCTGGCGGACGAGACGGTGGAGCGCGTGGCCACCAGCGCCGTGGCCGCCGCGCGCCTCACCACCGCGTCCCACGAGGTCAGCAACATCGTGGGGCAGTACCGCCTGTGACGGCGTAGCGCGGCGGTAGCGCCCGCGACGCCGCACGCCGCATCACCCCACGCACGCGGTGACGCCCGGCGTGCCGGAGCCCCGCGCGACGCCGCACGGCGTATCGCCCCACGCGAGCGGTGACGCAGGGCACGTCACGGCCCGGCGCGCGGGAGCCCCCGCGCTACGCCGCTTCGCCGCCGTCGATGGCGTAGGCCGCGCCGGTGATGGGCGCCGCTGCATCCGACGCGAGGAAGAGGCACATCGCGGCCACCTCCTCCGGCTGGATGATGCGGCCCATGGCGCTCATCGCGGCCAGGGCCTCGCGGGCCTGCTCCTCGCTGCGGCCCGTCGTCTTGGTGATGGCGGCCGTCGCGCCCGCGAACATGTCCGTCTCCACCCAGCCCGGGTTCACGATGTTCACGGTGACGTTCTTGCGCGCGTACTCCACCGACAGCGCGCGCGTCAGTCCCAGCAGCGCGTGCTTGGACGCGCAGTACGCGGACGTGTACTTCGCCCCGCGCGTCGCGGTGATGGAGCCGATGTTGATGACCCGGCCGCCGCCCGCGGACGCCATCGCCGGCATCAGCTCGCGGCACAACAGGAAGGGCGCCGTCACGTTCACGGCCATCACCTTCGCCAGGTCCGCCGTGGACGTCTTCGTCAGCGGCGCGGACACGGTGATGCCCGCGTTGTTCACCAGCACACGAGGCGTCCCCGCCGCCAGCACCGTCTTGCACGCCGCGAGCAGCGCGGACTCATCCGCCACGTCCACCGTGAGCGCGCGGATGTGCTCGCCGCCCTCCTTGCGAAGCGCCTCCAGCGACTCCGCCGAGCGCGCCAGCGCCCAGACGTCATAGCCCTCGCGCGCGAACGCCAGGGACACCGCGCGGCCAATGCCCCGGCTGGCGCCCGTCACCACCACGGACTTCGTCGTCTCGTTCGTCATGGCCGGACAGCATAGGACCGCGCGCGTGGATTCGGACTGCGCGTGCATGGCGAAATGCATCATTCGCGATGCCGGGGGCTCTTCAAGACAACAACCACTGCACCGGAGCCCCTGGATATGAAGTCGCTCAAGCACGGCCTGCTGGCTGCCTCCTGCCTGATGTTCGCGTCCACGTCCGCCCTCGCGGCGGCGCCCACCGGCCGCGCCAATCCGCGCCTCATGGGCACGCGCGCCATCGTCGCGTGCGACGCGGTGGAGAAGTCCTGCGGCGTGGCCAGCATCTCCTTCCCCTCGGGCATCAGCGGCCTGGTGCCCTATGGCCGTCCGGACGTGGCGGTGGCCACCATGTTCTACCCCTCGGTGGATGACGCCGAGGCGATCATCGCCCGCACCGACGCGGGCGACACGGCCCAGGCCGCCGTCGACTACGTGTTCACCGTGGATCCGTACGCGGACTACCGCCAACTCGCCGCGGTGAAGCTCAATGCAGACGGTACCATCACCGTGGGGCAGCAGACCGGCGCGGAGAGCGCATCGCAGCGCTGCGCCGTGAAGGGCGCGAACTTCGTGGTGCAGGCCAACAACCAGACCACCGCCACCATCTGCGACGCCATGGTGCTGGGCTTCCAGAAGGCCACGGGCAGCCTGCCGCAGCGGCTGCTCGCGTCGCTCAAGGCGGGGGCCCGGGTGGGCGGCGACAACAACGGCGAGCGCTCCGGTGTCATCCGCGTCTGGAGTTCGGAGAACGAAGCGGTCTTCTACACGAAGGTGCTGGCGGACGCCGTCGTGCACAGCAGCAGGAACGCGCTGCGGGAGCTGGACGTGGAGATGAACCGCTACCAGGCGGGCGTCGCGGCGCCGTACGCGTCGGACCTCATCCCGCTGGACAAGGAGACGGCGAAGGTCGTGAAGCGCGTGCTGCACAAGCTCGGGTACTACCAGGGCCGCATGGACGCGACCTGGAACGAGGCCGCGGAAGCAGCGCTGTATGACTTCAACTGGAACAACCTGTTCTTCCTCAAGCCCACCGTGGTGGTGGACGGTCAGCGGAAGATCGACGGTCCGCTGGTCAACTCCCTGCGCGACGCGGACCTGGAAGCGCTCGCGCCCGCGAAACACTGAAGCACCGGTGGTTTGACGGCTCCCGCATGGCGACGCCAAGCTCGCCGCCATGCCCCGCGCCGACATCACCGACCTGTTCCGCATCGACGACCTGCTGTCCGCCGAGGAGAAGGCCGCGCGCGACGCGGTGGCCCGCTTCGTGGACTCGGAGGTGCTGCCCATCATCGGCAAGCACTTCCGCGACGGCACCTTCCCCGCGCACCTCATCCCGGGCCTGGCGGAGCTGGGCGTGCTGGGCGCGAACCTCCAGGGCTACGGCTGCGCGGGCATGAACACCGTCAGCTATGGCCTGGTGTTGCAGGAGCTGGAGCGCGGTGACTCCGGCCTGCGCAGCTTCGCGTCCGTGCAGGGCTCGCTGTGCATGTTCCCCATCCACGCCTATGGCAGCGAGGAGCAGAAGACGCGCTTCCTGCCCGGCATGGCGAAGGGACAGCTCATCGGCTGCTTCGGCCTCACCGAGCCCGACTTCGGCTCCAACCCCGGCGGCATGCGCGCCCGCGCCCGGAAGGACGGAGACACCTGGGTGCTCAACGGCACCAAGGCCTGGATCACCAACGGCAGCATCGCGGACGTCGCGGTGGTGTGGGCGAAGACGGACGACGGCGGTCCGGAGTCCGTGCGCGGCTTCCTGGTGGAGAAGGGGATGCCCGGCTTCAGCGCGCGGGAGATTCCCGGCAAGTTCTCCCTGCGCGCGTCACGCACCAGCGAGCTGTCCTTCCAGGACGTACGCGTGCCGGACCGCAACGTGCTGCCCGGCGTCGTGGGCCTGCGCGGTCCGCTGTCGTGCCTCAACAACGCGCGAGCGGGCATCGCGTTCGCGGTGACGGGCGCGGCCATCGCATGCTTCGAGGGCGCGCGCGAATACGCGCTGTCCCGCACGCAGTTCGACGGCAAGTCCATCGCCGGCTACCAGCTCACGCAGGAGAAGCTGGCGGACATGCTCCAGGAGATCGTCAAGGCGCAGTTGCTCGGCCTGCGGCTCGCGCGCCTCAAGGACGAGGGCAAGAGCAACCCCGTGATGGTGAGCCTGGCCAAGCGCAACAACGTGAAGAGCGCGCTCGACATCGCCCGCGTGGCCCGGAGCATCTACGGCGCCAACGGCATCACGGACGACTATCCGCCCGTGCGCCACATGCTGAATCTGGAGAGTGTCTTCACCTACGAGGGCACCCACGAGGTGCACACGCTGGTGCTGGGCAAGGCCATCACCGGCATCGACGCGTTCGGCTGAGGCGAGCGCGGACGTTCGGTGGAAGCCGCGCCTCCCCTCACTCCCGGATGGGAGGGAGGGGAGGGCACGGGAAGAAACATCAGGACTGGGTGCCGCCTTCGTTGTTCGGCTCGCCAGCGGACTCGGATGACGGCTCGGAGGCGGTGGCCTCCGCGGACTCGCCGCCCTCCTCGGAACCCTCCGCGGCGGCCTCGGGCTCGTCGGCGACTTCCGGCGCGGTGCCGGAGGCCTCGGCGGCCTGCTGCGCCTTGAGCTCCTCGTCGTTCATGAAGCCGACGGGGTTCTCCTTGCGGTTGAAGAAGCGCACGGCCTTCTGCGACAGCGCGAACATCTGCTCGGCCGCGGCGGCGGGCACCAGCGAGTGCTCAATCTGCGCGGGCTCCGGACGCTCCACCACGCCCAGCTCACCGTCCTCCAACTGCTTGGCCTGGGCGGGGCTCAGCTCCATGCGGCGCAGCTTTCCCTTGCGCGTCATGAAGTAGAACGCCGTCTCGCCTGGCTCCTGGGGCACCTGGGCGCCGAGCACCAGCTCGCGCAGGGCGCGGTCCAGCTCCACCTGCTTCTTGGACTCGGCGCGCTGGTAGGCCTTGGAGCCCGGCATGGGCGGCAGCTTGGGGATGGGCTTCTCCGCGGGCGCGCCCGGACGCGCGTTGGCGCCGAACCCGCCCTGGGGGCCGCCCCGGAAGCCTCCGCCCTGGCGCGGCGGACCACCCGCACCCTGGCGAGGGGGACCTCCGGCGCCACGCGGCGGACCACCACCGCCCTCGCGGCGCGGCGGACCTCCGCGGTCATCGCGGCGCGGCGGGCCTCCGGCTGTCCGATTCTCATCACGTCCTGGCCGGGCAGGCGCGCGTGGAGCGCTCCCCCGGTTGTCCTCCTGGCGCCGTGGCGCCGAGGGCGTGGAGTCGGACTTCTTGGCCTGCTCCTCGGAGACGAGGCCCGCTTTCAACAACTTGTCTCGCAGGTTCTGCATGGGTTGGGCGTTCTATCCCTTGCACGGCCGCACGCAAGCCACCGCTTGCCGCTCCTGTCCCCCCCACGTAACTTGCCGCCCCCGCCGTCCCGGTCGTGGAGGTTCCGTGAGAAGTCTGACGAAGTCCGCCGCCCTTGCCCTGGTCCTGGCAGCCGCCGGCTGCTCCGACCCTGTCGACAAGGCGGCCAAGGCCCGCATCTTCTCTCCGGAGGACCCGCCGAAGGTGGTGGCCTCGGCGAAGGAGAAGCTGCCGCCGGAGGATGTCGCGGACAACCCCCAGGTGTCCCGCCGCATCCTGGGCATGGACGCCGCGGAGGTGACCGAGCGGCTGGGCCCGCACTTCTTCCAGTCCACCCTCAGCTACGAGTGGGCCGGCCCCAACGGGAACAACCCCGTGAAGCTCACGGAGACGCGCTCCTTCCGCGCGGGCCCCGGGGGCGTCAACGGCGACTTCCACGGCATCCTGGAGAACTCCCGGGACCAGGGCCTGGAGGTGATGCGCGTGAAGGGGCAGGTGTTCGCGCGCAACCGCTACGGCCCGTACCGCCAGCGCCTGCGCGACCGCGGCATGGCCGAGCGCACCCGCACGGAGCTGACGGGCGCCATCCGCGACTTCGACAGCCTCTTCCAGGGCCGCATCAAGCTCACCCCCGCGGGCACCGTCACCCACGAGGGGCGCACCGCGTGGAAGTACAACGTGTCCCTGGGCGAGCCCCTGGAGGGCGGTACCCCGCAAAAGCTGCCCGCCGCCTTCACGCCCAAGAACGCGGATGAGACGACGAAGCGCCGCGCCAACTTCTTCGCGCACCGGCTGCCGCGCTCGCTGGAGGGCGAGGTGCTGGTGGACGCGGCCACGTCCGTCGTCCTCAAGGCCCGGCTGGACGGCCGCATCGGCGTGCCCCAGGACAAGACCCCGGAGGCCGCGGAGCTGCGCATGACGCTGGAGTCCAGCCTGACGGAGATTGGCAAGGACCCCGGGCTGCAGCCGCCCCAGGACTTCCTGCCGGACGCGGACAAGCCCCAGGGCATCGCGGACGCGCTGGACCACTTCGGCATCCCGCGCAAGAAGGCTGGCGACTCGACGGCCACCCCGGGCGCCACGCCCGGCGCCGACCCGGAAGACGAGGGCGAGGCGAACTGACCCAATCCCGCCGCGCACCGCCAAAGCCTCCCTGGCCGTTGGAAGCCCCACGGTTTCACGGCCAGAGGTTCCCTGAGGCTCGGAAGCGCGCGCGGCCCTCGGGGGCTGTGACGGCCGTGTCCTGCACGGGCCGCCGCCTCCGCCCGGGCCTCCCCGCAAGTGCCTGACGCGGCTGGGGAATCCCCCTGGCCCTGGCCTTGCTCTGACGGGAGGCCATGTTCCGCTCCGCCCTCCCCCTGGCGTGTGCCGGGCTCGCACTCCTGGCGACCCCGGCCCTCGCCGAACCCGCCCGCAACCTGGGCATCACCGTCGCGCCGTTGGGGGCCTACGTGCTCCAGGGCGGCGCGGAGGCGGCGAGCACGGTGGGCTACAGCGCGGGCCTGGGCTGGGCGTACCGCAAGCCGGGGGCGGTGCTGGAGGTGGGCGGCCACCTGGCGTCCAGCCGGCACCTGACGGAGGTGACGCCCATCTCCGTGCGCGTGGTGCCCCTGGGGGACACGCGGGTGCGGCCCTTCCTGGGCGTGGGGGCCAGCATGCTGGTGCCCCACTCACGCCCCCAGCCGGTGGCCCCGGACGCGCTGGGCAGCCGCGTGCTCCAGCTGGGCTTCGAGCTGTGCGGCGGCGTGGGGCTGGAGCTGGGGGAGAACCTCTTCCTCTCCGCCGAGGCGCGCTACCAGAATTTCTCCGCCAGGGGCTCCCCGTTCTCCGGGGAGCGACAGAACTTGCGCTCCACGTTCCTGGGTCTGGGGATGCACCTGTAGCTGTAGCGGGTGGGGCGGGTCGCTACAGACTGGCAGCGGCCTGTTGGAAGAAATTTTGACGGCCCTCTTGCGTCCTCTACAATCCTCGTCGGTTGCGGCCCAGACGCATCTGACATGCTCGGGTGTTCAGGCGTGCACAACGAAGGGAGCGGAGATGGAGCGCAAGGTCGGAAGTAGCACGTTGACCGCGAAAGAGGTCAAGGCGGCGCTGGAGAAGTCCACCACGCTGACGGCCACGGAGGAGAAGGCCCTGCGCATGCGCCATGGCGCGGGCGCTCCCAGCAAGAGTGCGCCGCTGCCCCGCGCCGCGGGCGCGAACGCGGAGCTGGCGGACGAGCTGCTCGTCATCGAGATGCAGCTGATGAAGGCCATGCGCGCGCGCACCGGCCAGACGCGCACCGCGGCCAACGCCTCCAAGGCGCCGGCCCGCGAGGTCGCTCCGGCCAACGCGGCGAAGGACAAGATCGTCCGCGCGCTGCGCGCCAAGAAGAAGTAGGGGGCCGCATCCCCTACTGGTTGAGGATGGCCACGAGGCGCGCTCCCGCCTCGGGCAACGCCAGCGGCGTGCCCGAGACCTCCGTGGCCAGTCCCTCCGCGTCGGCGGCGCCGCCCCGCGCGAAGAGCCCCTTGAGCCAGGTGAAGGCGGCGGGGTTGCGCCAGAAGTCCTCGTTGAACCGCTCCAGCAGAGAAGCGGTGAGCCGGGTCTCCAGGGCCCAGGCCCGCAGGTAGCGGGTGACGTAGAGCTGCGAATCCACGTCATGCAGGAAGAAGCCCGGGTGCGGCTGCGCGAAGAGGGCGCGGCGCTGGCCGTCGGCGTACTCGTCCGCGCGGTCCGCGGAGGCGCCCTTGGTGGTGAGGGACAGCTCGTAGGACAGCTTCGCGCAGTGGCGGCGCAGCACGGCCAGGGCCTGGAAGGCGGCCAGGCGCACGACGTCCTTCGTGGTGCCGGACGGCAGGCCCAGGTAGCGCTTGAGCCAGGGCGGGGACAGCAGGAGCCGCTCGAAGGTGGCGGCGTAGGCCTCCGTGACGGAGGCGTCGCCCAGGCGGCGCAGCTCCATGGGGGCGTCCGCGTCCACGTGGGCCAGGTGCCACGCGTGGCCCATTTCGTGGAGCAGGTCGCCCAGCGCGTCCATGCCGCTCCGAGGCTGGAGGACCAGGCGGATTTCGTGGGGCACGCGCACGGCGGCGACGAAGGGGCGTGACGCCTTGCCGGGGCGGGCCTCGTCGTCCAGGCGGATGCGGCCGCCGGCCTCCGGGTGGAGGCCCCAGTCGGACAGCCAGCGCATCACGGCGGGGACGGTGTCCTCGCGGCGGAAGTGCGCGTCCATCCACGGGGCGCGCAGGGCGTGCTGCACGTCATGGCGCCGCGCCTCGCCGCCGGGCAGCGGGCGCAGGGTGGGCTCCAGCTTGCGCAGCACGTAGGCCAGCACGTCGCGGTAGGCGTCCTCGGTGCGCTGGAGGGTCTCCTCGGCGGCTTCGGCCAGCTTGCCCGCGTCGATGCCCGTGACGTCCTGGCGCAGCGAGGGGTAGTCCGGGAAGCCCAGCACCTCCGCGGCCTGGAGGGAGGCGTCGCGCCGGTCTCCGTACGGGCCCCGGTGGTCCCAGAGGAAGTTGCCGGCGCCGCGCTCCAGCAGGGCGCGGCGGGAGCGGCTGGGCTCGCGCGGAATCTGGGACAGGGCCTGGGCCAGCGACAGCGTCGTGTCGTCCGCGGGGATGTGGGAGCGGGCCTCCAGCGCGACGACGGCGTCCGCCGCGGGCAGGGCGAGCGACTCCTCCACCTGGGTGGCGATGAGCTCGCGCACCAGCGTGATGCGGCGGAGGGCGACGGGGTCGTCCTTGCCCTTCGCGCGGGCGAGCGCCTCGTTGGCGGCGGCGAAGGTGTCCGGCGAGGACAGCTCCGGGAAGGACGCGTACAGGCGGGCGACGGGGAGGTCCGGGGAGAGTCCGGCGCCGTAGCGGTACTGGAGGGTGGCCAGTTCGGCGAGGAAGTCATCCAGCCGCGACCGGACGGAGAGCAGGGGGCGGTCCATGGCGGCGCGGAAGGTAACAGGAAGCCCGCGTCAGGGCAGGGAGCACGCGCATAGAGTGTCGCGCCATGTCCCTTGCCTCCGTTGCCTGTCCGCATGCCCCCCTGGAGTTCCTGCTGGAAAGGGGCGGCGCGCGATGAAGCGCCGGACGTTCCGGGCGGAGGGGGCGCACGTGGGGCGCGCCCTGGTGGACGCGGTGGCGGCGGAGCTGGCGCTGCCGGTGGCGGACGTGCGGCGGCTGGTGGACGTGGGCGCCGTGTACGTGGCGGGGCGGCGCGCGCGGGATGGGGCGGTGAAGCTCCAGGCCGCGCAGGTGGTGACGGTGGTGCTGGAGGAGGCGGGGCAGAGCCCGCTGGAGGCCTCGAAGCCCGCGGCCCCCTTGCGCGTGCTGTTCGAGGACGCGGAGGTCATCGCGGTGGACAAGCCCGCGGGCCTGAACGCGCAGCCCACGGAAGGCCGCGTGGGCGGAAGCCTGGTGGACCTGGTGAGCGAGCACCTGGGCCGGCAGGCGGGGCTGGTGCACCGGCTGGACCGGGAGACGTCCGGGGTGACGGTGTTCGGCAAGACGCCCGCCGCCACCTCCGCGCTGGCCGAGGCGTTCCGGGAGGGCACCGCGCGCAAGCGGTACCTCGCGGCGACAGGGCCGGGGCTCCCGGCGGGCGGCACGGTGGACCTGCCCCTGTCGAAGGACCCGTCGCGGCCGGGGCGCTGGCGGGCGACCCGCGCGGCCAATGGCGTGCCCGCGTGGACGGACTACCGGACGCTGTTCGCGGGGGAGGCGTTCAGCCTGGTGGAGCTGCTGCCCCGGACGGGCCGCACGCACCAACTCCGGGCGCACCTGACGGCGCTGGAGCACCCCATCCTGGGGGACGCTCGCTACGGCGGCGCGGGGAGCGCGGGGGGGCTGATGGCGCCGCGCTGCCTGCTGCATGCGCACGCGCTGGAGCTGGGGCATCCGCGCACGGGCCGGCCGCTGCGGCTGGAGGCGCCGGTGCCGGAGGACCTGCGGGCCTTCTTCGAGTCGGCGGGCGCGCGCGTTCCGGAGGGGCCCATCGTGGCCGCGGACGCGCCCTGAGAACCTGGAAAACCAGGGCCCTGTGCCGACGGACAGGATGCCCCCGTCGCGCGCATCGTGTGTAGACTGGGGGCTTCATGGGTGGCGGGAGACACGGCAAGGGCCCACGGACGCCGGAGCCCTCCCTGCGCGGAGCGGAGTTGGGCTCGCGAGGAGAGGACGTGCGAGGCGCGGTGGCCCGGATCTGTCAGGACGCTGCCCGGCTGCTCCAGGAGGGGCAGGCGGCGCGGGCGTACTCCGGCCTGGTGTCCGCCAGCCGTTCCCTTCCGATGACGCCCCAGCTCGCGGCGGTGCTGGTCCGGTGCGCGCTGAAGGCGGGCACGGAGCGCGCGGTCATCACCCTGCTGGACGCGGCGATGGTGACGGAGCGGGGCGAGGTGCGCCGCGAGGTCCGCCGTCAGCTGTCGCGCGTGTTGCGGCGCACGGGGCAGGAAGCGCGCGCCGCGGCGGTGCTCAACGGGTTGTTGATGGACTCGCCGGACGACGCCCGGGCCCGCTTCGTGCTCGACGTGCTGCGCGAGCGGGTGGCGAAGGCGAAGCCGGCCCCTCGGCTCCCGGTGGAGGACGAGGAGTCCCGAACGAAGACCGTGGAGGTGTCCGCGCTGGCGCTGTCGGATCCGGAGCTGGGCAACACGGTGGTGGAGATGCCGGTGGTGGCCGTGCCGGCTCCGCAGGCGTGGGCTCCCCGGGCCGCCACGGTGCAGGTCCCGCTGGGCGAGTGGGCGGAACCGGCGCGGATGGCGTCGCGAGGCCCCGAGTTCCCCTGGGATGACGATGGGCCGGGCAAGGCCCGCGTGGTGACGCCGCCGCAGGTCGCGAAGACCGTTCCGGAGCCCGTGGTCGTCGCGCAGGAGTCTGGCGAGAAGGTGCGCCATGAGGTCGCAGTGCAAGCGCCGGGCGACTTGGCCCCCTCGGGTTCGGGTGCAGCGTCGTCCGTGGACAAGGCGCCTCAGGTCGAGAGCGCTTCTGGCGAAGCGGCCGCGGATGCGCCCGCGCCCGTCGTCACGCCGGTAAGCGCATCGCCGTCCGCGACGGTGCCTGAACACGTCATCGCGGCGTTGAGCGCATTGATGTTGTCGGGTGCGGCAAAGGCACCAGAGCGCGTCGAAACGGCATCGTCGTCAGCGGAGAACCCTCCGGCGTCCGAGCACGCGGGTGGAACATCGCCAGCGGGTTCGACGCCACCGCCTCCGGACACCTCGGCGGGGCCGGACGCGGTGCGGACACCCGACGAGAAGGTCGAGGCGCCGACGCCTGCCGCCGCGCCACCGGCTCCGCCGTTGTTCGAGTCGACGCAGGTCTTCGGCAAGAAGCTCGAGGAAGCGCTGCCCGCCGATGTCGCAGGGGCTGTCGACGAGAAGCCCGAACCCTCGAAGGACTCCGGCCCTGACGAGTCGCGTTCGCCGGTCGCGGTGCTGGTGCCGGGAGCGCCTTCCAAGGCCTTCGAGGAAGACGAATCGACGTCGGAGATCCTCCCTCCGCCTCCGTCCGAACCGGTCGCTGGAGCGCAAGTCACGGCATCCCGCGAGGACGCATCGGCCTCGAAGCCGCCGGATGCGGACGAAGCGACGTCGGAGGTGAACCCTCCGCGTCCGCCCAGCGCGGTGCTGGTGCCGGGTGCACCCGCGATGGCGTTCGATGACGAGGAGTCGACCTCGGAGATCATCCCGCCCGAGCGTGTCGAAGCGGAGCAGGGCGCTTCCGCGTCAACGCAGTCCCGTGACGGGAAACCATCCGCTCCGCGACGGGCCTCCGTGCTGGTCCCCTCCACCGCGAAGCCCGCGTTCGACGCGGAGGAGGCGACTTCGGAAGTCGTCTTCCCGCAGGTGGATTCCGCCGCGAAGGCCGACACCGCCGCTTCGGATGCACCGGCCTCGGCGCGCACCCCGGACGAGGGCTCGGAGCGGGCACAGTCCCAGCGCCAGGAGGCCCAGCTCATCGCGCGCAGTGCGTGGCGAGAGCTGGCCCAGCTGTACCTCAAGCGCGCGGACCGCGCGAAGGACGCACCCGAGCGCGCCGAAGCCCTCACGCGGCTCGCGGAGGTGATGGAGAACGAGCTCCAGGACTCCGCGGGCGCCGCGCGCATGTACCGGGAGATCGTCGAGCTGACCGGTGAGCGCACGGCGTTGCGTGAACAGGTCCGGCTGTTGTCGCAGCGGGAGGACGCCTCGCTCGTGCGCCGTGCGCTCGATGACGCGATCTCCCGGGCGAGGACCTCGCGGGCGCGCGCCGTGGCGCTGCTGACGCGAGGCGAGCGGCAGCTGAACATGGGCAACCCCGCGAAGGCGCGCGAGGACTTCGAGTCCGCGGATGCGCTCGTGCCCGGGATGCTGCCGGTGCTCGCGGGGCTGGTGCGCAGCGTCTCCGACGACGAGCGCTTCGCCCAGGTCGAGCGTCTGCGCGCCGCCTGTGCGGCCGCGCCGCGCCGCGCGCCGGACCGCCTGGAGGCGCTGCGGGTCCTCGCGCGGACCGCGGAGGAGTCCCTGGGGGACCTGCGCATCGCGCAGTGGGCCTGGGCGGAGGTGCTCGCGGAGAGCCCGGACAATGAGCAACCCCGGGAGCACCTGCTGGCGCTCGCGCGCCGCCTGGGTGACCTGCCCGCGCTGAGTGCGTTGCTGCACGCGCAGCTCGCGCGTGAGCCTCGGGGGCCGGCCGCGCGCAAGGCGCACCTGGAGCGGGTCGCCACGCTGGAGGCGATGGGCGACGCGGGCGCGGCCCTGGCGGAGCTGCGCCAGGCCGTGCGCTTCGAGCCGGGGCACAAGGAAGCCTGGCTGCTGCTCGCGGACCGCTGCACCGAGCGTGAGCAGTTCGGCGAGGCCGCGTGGGCGCTGGAGAACGCGGCCACCGCGACGGAGGACGACGAGGAGCGACAGCACACGTGGGAGCGGCTCGCGCTCTTCTGCCGCGAGGTGCTGCACAACACCGAGAAGGCCCGCCTCTACGCGCGGCGCGCCGAGAGCCTGCGCAAGTCCCGCGAGCAGCGCGCCCGTCCGCCCTCGCAGGAGCCCGCGCGTCCGGCGCCAGCGCAGGCCGTAGGGGTGCCGCCGCCGTCGGTGCTCGTCGCGCCGCCGGTCGCCACGGGCCGGGTGCCCGCGGCGAAGCGCAAGGACCTGTCCGACGAGGTGACATCCAACACGGACGTCCCGTCGCTGCTTCAGGCGGAGGAGGCCTCGTCCGCCAACGCACAGGAGAAGCGCTCGCCAGGGGTCAGCGCGACTGCGCGCAAGGGGCGCGGGAACACGGCAGGCGAAGAGCTAGACGCGGCTCCTGGCAACAAGAAGCGAGGGCGTGCGGGGGCGCGGAGTGACACGGCCGAGCGCGCGCCGCGAAAGCAATCCGAGCGAGGCACGGGAGCAACTCCAGCCGCGCCGCAGCCTGGAAAGGCTCCCTCCGGACGGCACGCGTCGGTAGGAGACACCGCTCAGGGCGCGGAAGCACCGCGTCGCCCCGCATCCGGGAAGGCGCCGGTGGGAGGCCCTGCCGCCCTCGCGGATACAGTCCCGGGCGCGGAGGTCGATCTCCCGGCCAAGGCCCCTTCGGGGCGTCATGCACCGGTGGACGCCGCATCGTCCTCGACGGAAGCGCCTCGACAACCCAAGGCGCCCTCGGGACGTCATGCGTCGGTAGGAACCGCACCGTTCCCCTCGGAAGCCACGCGTCAGCCGAAGGCACCGTCCGGAAGCCACGCGCCGATTGGCACCGCGGCTCCGGGCACGGCCGCCGTTCGTCAGCCGAAGGTCCCATCCGGCCGCCATCCCTCGGTCGCGAGCACGTCGCCAGAAGCGGAGCCTCCCCGTCGCGCCGCGAAGGCTCCCGCGGAGAGCCCTGTCTCCCTCGCGGAGTCCGCCCCCGCGCCCAGCGGCATGGCCCGGGCCGCGAAGCCGTCTCGCGGCGGCCCTGTCCAGGACCCCGGCCCCGCGCCGGACGACGCAACCTCCGCGCCCGACCGCAAGCAGCGCGCCGCCGCCACGCCTCCGCGCGAAAGGACCACGGCCTTCGGAGCCGCGCTCCCTCCAGACGCGGAGCCCGAAGCCCCAGCGTCGCGCAAGGCCGCCACCGCCTCCGAGGACAACGCCCGCCCCTCCAAGAACGCGGGCACGCAGATCCGCGAAGCCGCATCCCGCGTGGAACGCGCCCCGCGCGCCGGACACGCGCCCCGGCTCCCACTGTCCGCCAGCGGCGTGGAACCCCCGCCGCCCCCCCGCGCACCCCTGTCCGCCAGTGGCGTGGAACCTCCAGCCCCCGCGCCGCGCGCCATGGCCGGAGCCTCGCGCCCCGTCGCCCCTCCCTCGAAGGGCCGCGGCGCTCCCGAAGCCCCGCCCGACATCCCGCTCCTCAGCCAGATTCCCTCCGAGGACGAAGACGAGGACGCCCAGGAACTCGGCGCCGGGCCCGTGGAGGCCACGAGCGTCATCGCGTGGGAAGCGCCTCCCGGCCGCATGGACCCCGTGCGCCGCATCCACCGCGCCGGCCGTCCCGAAGGCACCGTCTCCGGCCCGGCCCCCACGCGTCCTCCCCAGGCCAGTGGCCGCCCCACCGTCGGCTCCACCGAGACCCGCGAGACCCCCGCCGCCGTCCCGGACGCCGAGCCCCCCGCGGACTCCACCTCCGCGGAGCCGCTCGTCTTCAAGCTCGTGCGCGAGCGGCCGCTCGACCCGAAGCCCTACCGCGGCCTCGTGGACCACTTCGACCAGCGCGGTGACGCCACCCGCGCCGCGCTCATGCGCGAGCTCGCGGACGCCCTGGAGGGCCGCGACGTCTCCTCGCCCCGCGTGCAGCGCGCACCCCTCACCAACCAGGAGCGCGCAGGCCTGCGCCACCCGGGCCTGCGCACCCCGTCCGGAGAGCTGCTCGCGTGCGTGGGCATCGCGCTGTGCCGGCTCTTCCCGTCGCCCGCGCGCATCGCCAGCACCACGGAGCCCCTGCGCGCCACCTCCGGCCCGGGCGCCGCCGCCGTGCTCGACGCGCTCAACGGCGCCGCGCGCCTGCTGGGCGTGCCCCTGCCAGAGCTCGTCGCGGGCGATGACGACAGCGCCAACATCACCCCGCTGCACACCACCGCCCCGCGCCTCGTCGTGGGCCGGATCCTCGTGCAGCAGCCGCCCACCAACGCCGAGCTGCGCTTCCACGCCGGCCGCGCGCTGTTCTCGCTGTCACCGGACCTGCTCGCCCTGCGCGCCCTGCGCAAGGACCACCTGCTGCGCGCGCTCGCGCTGCTGTCCTCCGTCCTCAAGAACCCCAAGGACGCCGGCGACGACGCCCGCGTGGTGCGCGAGTCCCTGTCCCCCAGGGCCCTGGAGCGCGCCGCCCTGCTGATGGAGCCCGGCACCCGCGACTTCGACGCGAGCCTGCTCGTCGCCGCCGCGCGCGACTCCGCCAACCGCGCGGGGCTCGTCGCCTGCGGAGGCCCCGGGCCCGCGCTCACCGTGCTGCGCGCCCGCCGCCCCCACGACTCGGAGCTGGAGGAAATGGTCCGCTTCGCCGCCTCCGAGCGCTACCTCGCCCTGCGCGACGCCGCCGAAGCGGGCCGGGGCCGCTAGCGCTTCAGTTCACCAGGAGCCGCAGCGTGAGCGACAGCACGCGTCCGTTCAGCCCGCCCAGGTCGTGCTGGTACGCCAGGTCCACGCCGCCGCCTCCGGGCGACAGGAAGCCCGCGCCCACCGTCACGCGGGAAATCTTCTGGAAGCCGTCGTACGTGTAGCCCGCGCGCAGCGGAATCGTCTGGTCGAGGATGTACTCCGCGCCCGTGTTGTACGTGAGCACCGCCGAGTCGCGCGTCTCGAAGTCCGCGCGCATGTCGAACGCCACCACCACCGCCTGCCCCACGTAGGCCGTGTGCGCGGAGAAGTAGCGCGTCAGCTCCACGTTCTCCGTGTCGATGAGGTTGTGCCCCGACACGCCCAGCGACAGCTGCTCGCTCAGCCGCACCAGGATGCCCGCGTCCAGCGTGATGGAGTTGGCGAAGCGCGACTGGCCGTTCAGCCGCAGGTAGTGCCCCGACAGGCCGATGAGCAGCGACTGCCCCAGGGGCAGCGCCGCCCCCAGCGTGCTCAGGTTCGCGGACGTGCGCCCCCCGCCGCGCCCCAGCGATAGCCAGTGGTAGTCCACGCCCAGCGCCAGCCGGCCGCTGCTGGAGTCCGCCAGGGTGATGCCCAGGTAGCCCTCCTTGTTGCGAGGGTCGTACGCGCCCGTGCCCTCGATGCGGTAGGCCGGGAAGAGCGCCATCGCCGCCGGGTTGCCCAGGAGTGCGTCCGCACCCAGACCCGTGGCCCGGTAGGCGCTGCCCATGCCCAGGGACCGTGCATTCGCGATGTTGCGCAGCTCATCGGCCGTTTCGGTCGTGGCGGCTCGGGCGACGAAGGGGACCACGGACAGCGTCAAGCAGAGAGCGGCGGCGATGGCACGGAGCGGCATGGCTGGAGGGAATCTATCCGGCTTGCTGGGGTTCTGGGCCACCAATAGATTCCCCGCCCCATGTCCTCCACCGACACGAAGGCAGCGAAGCTCATCCGCAAGTGCGTCATCCCCGCCGCCGGCCTGGGCACCCGTTTCCTCCCGGCCACCAAGGCCGTGCCGAAGGAGATGCTGCCCATCGTCGACACGCCCACCCTCCAGTACATCGTCGAGGAGGCGGTGAAGGCCGGCATGGAGGACGTCGTCGTCATCAACGGCCGCGGCAAGGGCGCCATCGAGGACCACTTCGACATCGCGTTCGAGCTGGAGACCACGATGCGCGCGCGCGGCAAGACGGCGGAGGCGGACCGGATGCGCGCCATCGCGAACCTGGTGCGCATCATCAGCGTGCGCCAGAAAGAGCCGCTGGGCCTGGGCCACGCGGTGCTGTGCGCCAAGAGCGTCATCGGCGACGAGCCCTTCGGCGTCCTCCTGGGCGACGACATGATCGACTCGGAGGATCCGGGCATCGGCCAGCTGGCGCGCATCTACCAGCAGCACCAGAAGGCCGTCATCGCGCTCATGGAGGTCCCCGAGAGCGAGACGCACATGTACGGCATCGCCGCCGGCAAGGACCTGGGCAACGGTGTCATCCAAATCGACCACGTGGTGGAGAAGCCCAAGAAGGGCACCGCCCCGTCGAACCTGGCGGTGATTGGCCGCTACGTGCTGCCCCCGTCCATCTTCCCCATCCTGGAGAAGCAGACCACGGGCGTGGGCGGCGAAATCCAGCTCACGGACGGCCTGGCCACGCTCCAGAAGACCGAAGGTCTGCTGGGCTACAAGTTCCAGGGCCAGCGCTACGACGCCGGTGACAAGGTGGGTTACCTCAAGGCGAACATCGCCTATGCGCTCAAGCGCCCCGACCTGCGCGGAGGACTCCTGGAGTACCTGCGCGAGGTCGTCAAGACGGAGAAGCCGTGAAGCGTCTCATCGCCGTATCCGCAGTCCTCGCCTCCCTGACCGCCGGCGCCTACGTGCTGCCCGGCGGCTCCATCCTGCGGCGCATGGCCACCGCGCGGGAGGAGAAGCGCCTGTCGTCCTTCCGCGTGGAGGGCTCCGTCATCTTCTCCGCCACGGCCGTGGCGGAGGCCGGGGCCGCCCTCAACGTCCCCACGGACCGCCCGGAGCTCCAGGGTGACGGCGTGCTGTCCGTGAAGATCCCGGGCCGCTGCCGCTTCGACGCGAGCTCGCCCGACAGCAGCCTCAAGTCCGCCACCGTGCAGGCCTCCGGCAAGAAGCGCGTGGTGGAGGGCAAGGAGCTGCCCTCCATCTCCGTGCTGGTGACCCAGGTGTGCGCCATCCTCGCGCAGGACGCGGGCAGCGTGCAGGACACCAAGCTCGCCCAGGAGGCGTACCTCCAGGGGCTGGGCATCAACACGAAGGTGACGTCGCTCGCGCGCTTCGGCGGCGAGGTGGCCTACGTCCTGGGAGACCCCGCGGAGAACAAGCCCCAGTTCTGGGTCTACAAGGACGCCTTCCGGCCCGCGCGCCTGCGCTACTCGGACGCGTCCGGGGCGGCCTGGGACGTGCGCTTCCTGGACTACGCCTCGCCGGCCACCGGCGACTGGATGCCCCGCACCGTGGAGGTGTGGAAGGCGGGCCAGCGCGTGGTGCGCTTCACCGCCCTCAAGGCGGACAACCGCTCGGCCGTGCCGGACACGCTCTTCAAGTAGCGGCCCCCGCTTCGATTCGCTTGCGATGGGCGGGGCTGACGGTGAAAGTCCCGCCCGTTCCAGGACCGGGATTTCCCCGGTTCCTGGCTCGGAGGCGATTCGCATGAAGCTCTATGGCAATCCGATGAGCACGTGTACCCGCAAGGTCCTCACCGTCCTGGCGGAGAAGGGCCACCAGGCCGAGTTCATCAACATCGACCTGATGAAGCACGAGCAGAAGACGCCCGAGCACATCGCCCGCCAGCCCTTTGGCGTGGTGCCCGCGCTGGAGCTGGACGACGGCTTCATCATGTACGAGTCGCGCGCCATCGCCCGCTTCCTGGACCGCACCCTGCCGGGCCCGTCGCTGACGCCCGTGGACCCCAAGGCCTACGCGCTGATGGAGCAGTTCATCGGCGTGGAGCAGTCCTACTTCTCCGGCCAGGCCATGAAGATCGTCATGGAGCGCTTCCGGGGCACCAACAACGAGGAGAACGTCGCCAAGGGCCGCGAGGGCATGAAGCGCCCGCTGGAGGTCCTCGACGCCGCGCTGGCGAACCGGCCGTTCCTCGCGGGCAATGACTTCACGCTCGCGGAGGTCTGCTTCGCGCCGTACATGGAGTACCTCTTCGCCATGGGCGAGAAGGACACCATCGCCCCGTACAAGAACGTGATGGCCTGGTGGGACCGCGTGTCCAACCGCCCGTCCGTGAAGAAGGCCCACGGCCGCTAGGCCGCCCGCACGACCCTCTTTCGCTCAAGGCCTCCCGGGCCTCTTCCGACCCTGTCCTCCAGGGCCGGGAGGGGCCCTTCGTGTTTCCAGACGCAAGGGGAATGTCAGACGCCCGGGGCACAGTGGATCCCGGGTGCAGGACGGGCGGGCCGGGGACGTAGAGCGGCAAGAGGGCGGTCATGGAGCAAGAGCACTTCGCGCTGGGTGGTTTTCCGCGGTCACAGGGAGCGACCCCCGCTCGCGGTTCCATTCCGTTGCGGACGCGGCGTACGGAAGTGGGAAGGGAAGTGTCGCAGCGGGATCCCGCCGGTACAGTGCGCCCCGTCGTGAGCGCCACCCCTGCCCAACTTGCCTCTGTCGCCGTGGGCCGTCCCGTGCGCGGGGAGTTCACCTACCTGGTGCCGGAGGCGCTCGCCGGCAACCTCGCCCCGGGCCAGCGCGTGCTCGTGCCCTTCGGCCGGGGCATGGCGCTGGGCTTCTACCTGGGGCCCGCGAACGCGCCGGTGGAAGGGGGCGTTCGGCTCAAGCCCATCCAGCGCGTGCTGGAGGACTCGCCGTCCCTGCCCAAGGACCTCATCGCGCTCCTGCGCTTCACCGCGGAGCACTACCGCTATCCGCTGGGCGAGGTGATCCGCGGCGCGCTGCCGCCGGGCCTCTCCACCGCGGTGGATGAGAAGGAAGCCAGGCCGGACATCCAGTTCTTCGTGGAGGCGCTCGTCACGGAGCTGCCCCCCGCGCTCGCCCGCGCTCCGGCGCAGGCCGCGGTGCTCCAGTACCTCCTGGCGGTGGGCGGAAGGGCGCCGCTGGACGAGGTGACGCACGCCATCCCCGGCGCGCGCGAGACGCTGAAGAAGCTGGCCACGCGCAAGTTCGTGAAGTGGGTGGAGGTGACGCTCCAGCCCGGTGTGCGCGAGGGCCTGGTGCAGAACCGCCCGGACCGCCTCACCCCGGAGCAGGCCCTGGCGGTGAAGGAGCTCCAGGGCGCCGTGGACGTGGGCGGCTTCCAGCCGTACCTCCTGCACGGCGTCACCGGCAGCGGCAAGACGGAGGTGTACCTGCGCGCGGTGGAGCACACGCTCGCGCGCGGCCTGGGCAGCCTGGTGCTGGTGCCCGAAATCGCGCTCACGCCGCAACTGGTGGGGCGCTTCCGCAGCCGCTTCGGCGGCGACGTGGCGGTGCTGCACTCGGGGCTCAAGGACCGCGAGCGGCTGTTCCACTGGCAGGCGCTGCGCAAGGGCACGGTGAAGATCGCGGTCGGCGTGCGCTCCGCGGTGTTCGCGCCGGTGGAGCACCTGGGGCTCATCGTCGTGGACGAGGAGCACGACCCGTCCTTCAAGCAGGACGAGAAGCTGCGCTACCAGGCGCGCGACCTGGCGGTGGTGCGCGGCAAGCAGGCCGGCGCGGTGGTGGTGCTGGGCTCCGCGACGCCTTCGCTGGAGACGCTCCAGAACACGCGCTCTGGCCGCTACAAGCTGATTGAACTGAAGAACCGCGTGGACGACCGGCCCATGCCCTCCATCAGCCTGGTGGACCTGCGCGTGGAGCGTCCGCGCGAGGGCCAGGTGACGGAAGAGGCGCCCATCCTCAGCCCGCAGATGCTCCAGGCCATGGAGGAGACGGTGGCCAAGGGGCAGCAGGTCATCCTGTTCCTCAACCGCCGCGGCCACAGCACCATCCTGCTGTGCGAGGTGTGCGGCCTGTCGCTCAAGTGCCACGACTGCGACGTGTGCATGACGCACCACCGCTCGCAGAACCGGGTGGTGTGCCACTACTGCGGCGTGGCGTTCCCCGTTCCGAACGCCTGCCGCGAGTGCACCGGCCCGCTGCTCAAGCTCGGCATCGGCACGGAGCGCGTGGAGGCGGAGGTCCTGGAGCGGATGCCACACGCACGCGTGGCGCGGCTGGACCGGGACTCCGCGACGAGCGCGGAGAAGCTCACGGAGCTCTTGGCGTCCTTCGCGCGGCGTGAAATCGACGTGCTGGTGGGCACCCAGATGGTGGCCAAGGGGCACGACTTCCCGGGCGTGACGCTGGTGTGCGTGGTGATGGCGGACACGTCCCTGGCGATTCCTGATTTCCGAGCCGCTGAGCGGACCTTCCACCTGTTGACCCAGGTGGCGGGGCGCGCGGGGCGCGGGAAGGACCCGGGCCGGGTGCTGGTGCAGACCTACAACCCGGACGCGGAGCCGGTGAGGCGGATGCTGGCGCACGACTTCGACGGGTTCTCCAAGCAGGAGCTGGAGTGGCGCAAGGCGCTGGCCTATCCGCCCTTCGCGCGCATGGCGGCCGTCCGGCTGGAGGGCGAGCACCCGGAGCAGACGGCGGGCGTGGCGCGCTTCCTGGGGAACCTGGTGGGACGCCACATGCCACCGGCGTCGGCGGGGGTGCGCCTGCTGGGTCCGGCCCTGGCGCCCATTGCCCGCATCCGGGGCAAGACGCGCTGGCAGTTGCTCCTGAAGGCGCCGACACATGCGGCGCTCGCCCCACTGCTCGCCCGGTTGGAGGCGGCGTTGGCGGATGTGCCGAACGGAGTGAAGGTCGTCATCGACGTGGATCCCGGGGCCATGCTGTAGACTCCCGGGCTCCCCCATGGGCGCCTCGGTCCTCCTCGTACACGACGACATCGCCACCATCGCCGCCGTCCGGCGACTGCTGTCCCGCGAAGGGCACGAGGTCATCCTCGCGACCTCCGCCGCGGACGCGCTCATCGCTTTCGGGCATCACCTGCCGGAGCTCATCGTGCTCGCGCCGGGCGTGGAGAGCGACCGCGGGCGCGTGGTGCTGGAGGAGCTGGTGCAGCACCCCGAAGGCCACAAGGCGCGGGTGCTGCTCCTGAGTGAGGCCATCGAGGGCTTCAGCGCGCCGGTGGCGCCGCTGCCCCTGGACGGCCCGAGCTTCGTGACGCTGGTGGACACGTTGATCCGCGCGCCGGCGGAGGCGGATGGCTGGCGCGTGGTGGAGAACCGGACGCTGGGGGAGCCGGCGAAGGGGAGCGCCCCGGCGGACGAAGACTGGCATGTGACGGCGCCGCGCTCGGTGGGCGGGGACCCCGCGCTGGCGAACGCGCTGTTCGGGGACCTGGCGCCGCTGAACCAGACGGACTGGGAAGTGGCGGCGATGACGCGCGAGGAGCGCAGCGCGCACGCCGTGCACCAGCAGCGCGAGCGCAGCATGAACGCCGCGCTGGAGCAGGCGCACCTGGAAGTGGAGACGGAGGCCATCGCCTCCATCGACTCCGCGCTGTCGGTGGGCACGAAGTCGCAGTGGGCCGGAGCGGAGGGGGAGGGTGACTCCGGCGAGGCGTGGGGCGAGGAGGATCCGGACGCGAGCGTCGGCAGTGAGTGGGACGCGGAGCCGCCGAACGCGGAAGGGGCGGACGAGGGCCGTTCCTCGGAGGCGCGCACCACGTTGCGCTTCCCGTTCCCGAACGCCGAGGGCGAGAATGCGCCCGCCGAGGGGCGGCTCGCGTTCCGTGAGGAGCCGCTCACGCCGCCGGGACTGAAGCCGGTGAAGCCCGCGCCGAAGCTGGGGGACGAGGGGTTCTTCGACGTCGACTCGGACGAGGACGGCGGGGCGGCGAAGGCTGCGGAACCGGAGGGCTCGGAGCCGCTGGCGTGGAAGGAACTGGAGCCGGATCCGGAGCTGCGTGCGTCTCCGGGCGGCGTGGAGGATTCCGACGAGACGGACTTCGGTTCGGTCGCGGACGACGTGGCGGCGGAGGAGCGGGCCGCGGCTGTCGCGGCGAGTGCTCCGGAGGAGGACGCGCCCTCGGAGCCGACCGCGGAGGAGCTGGCGGCGGCGGGCCTGTCGAACTGGGATGTGCTGGAGGCGGACCTCAAGGCCTCCGCCGAGGCGCGCGAGCGGGACGAGGACTCCTCCTCGGACGACGCGAAGCCGGTGGGTTCGGACTGGTTCGATTCAGAGACCGTCGAGGAGGCGAAGGAGGAGGGTTCCAAGCCCCTCCAGTGGGCGGAGCCCGCGAGCCCGGCAGATGCGGCACCCCCGAATCCAGCCAGGGCGGAGTCGCGCGAGGGTGGGACGGCGGACAGCGCCGCGCCGAAAGTGAATCCCGAGAGGCCGCTGCGTGTCGCGGCCCGTGTCCCGTTGCGCTCGTCGGGAAAGAGCAGCGCGGGCGTCGTGGCGACCGTGGGCGTCTCGTCCGCGAGCCCGGGCGATACGACAGGCGGCACGTCCACGCGTCCGGGCAACGAGTCCGGAGTGGGAGCCGAGGGCCTGAGCGACCCGTCCGGAGCTGGAGCGGCGAGGGCCAGCGGCACCGACGCGCATCCGGGAGACAAGGCCGGAGCAGGAGATGCGGCGTCGTCGCCACCGCAGGTGCCAGGCGGCCTGCAGCGGGCGAACAAGACGCGCGCCCAGGAGCAGGAAACCCCTGCTCCAGCGCGCACGGACGCAGCCGAGTCATCATCGGACCTCGCCGCGGAGCTGGAATCGCTGCGTGAGGAGCTCGCGCTGGCCCACGCCGCCATCGAGGAGGCCGAGGCGCGAGCCGCGGACGCGGAAGCGCTGGCCGAATCGGAGCAGTCGCTCCGCGTCGAGCTGGAAGAGCGCATCGCGAGCGAAGAGCGAGCACGCGAAGACGCGCGGCTCGAAGCGGATGCCGAGGTCGAGGCCCGGAGCGCCGTGGAGGTGCGGGCCGAAGCGGAGGTCCACGCCCGCGCCCGCGCCGAGTCCCTGTTGAAGCAGGCCTCGGCGGCCAAGGAGGCCTCGGAAGTCCAGGCCGAATCGGCGACGGAGGCCCTCGCGGAGGTCGAGGCGCGGCTCGCCTCCGAGGCCGGAAGCCGCGTGGAGGCTGAAGCCCGCGCGGAGGCCGAGGCGCGTGACCGCCGTGAAGCCGAGGCCCTCGCGGAGATGGCCCGGCTCGAGATGGTCGAGCTCGAGAAGCGCCTCGCCACGGAGGTCCAGGCGCGCGAGGAGGCCGAGCTCCGGGCCCGCCAGGAAGCGCAGACGCGCGAGGAGGCCGAAGCCCGCGCCGAGCTGGAGCAGGCCGCGCGCACGGACGTGGAGGCGCGGCTCGAAGCCGAGATCGAGGCAAGACTCGCGGCCGAAGCCCGCGCGGAAGCGCGTCAGCGAGCACAAACCGACTCCGACACGGCGGAGAGCGAGGACGCCGCGCTCCGTGCGGACCTGGAGTCGCGGCGCGCCGAGGCGGAGGCCAGGGCCGAGGCCGAGGCGAAGGCCCGCACCGCCGCCGAAGCGAAGGTGAAGCACTCCGCGCAGGCGCTGTCCCTGGTGGAGGTGCGAGCCCACCAGTTGGCCCAGTCGCTGGCCGAGTCCGAAGCGAAGTCGAAGCAGTCCGCGCAGGCGCTGGCCCAGGCGGAGACGCGGGTGCAGCAGGCCACGCAGGCGTTGGCGCAAGCCGAGGCGAAGGCGAAGCAGTCCGTGCAGGCCTTGGCGCAGATGGAAGCCAGGGCGCAGCAGCTGGCGCAGGTGCTGCTTCAGGGCGAAGCCAAGGCAAAACAGTCCGCCCAGGCCGTGAGCCAGGCCGAGGAGGCCCGAGCCGCCGCGGAAGCCACCGCCGAACGGAACGCCGAAGCCCTGGCGCAGGCGGAAGCCCGGGCGACGAAGGCCGAGGAAGCCCTGGCCGAAGCCCAGGTCCGCGCGGAAGAGGCCGAAGCGGCGAGGCAGCAGAACGAGACGCGCTTCGCGGAGACCCTGAGCCAGGCCAACGCCCGGATGGAGCAGCTCAAGCAGGCCCGCCTGCGAGCCGAAGCCCAGGCCGCGCAGCCAGCCGAAGCCCTGCTCCAGGCGGAAGCCCGGGTGGAGCAGCTGACGCAGGCCCTGAAGCAGGCCGAAGCGCGAGCCACCGAAAACACCGAGCAACTCAAGCAGGCCCAGGCCGAAGCCGAGGCCCGCGCGGAGCAACTCCAGCAGCTCCAGGCCAACTCCGGGACCCGCGAGGGCCAGTTCACGCAGGTCCAGGCCGAAGCCCAGGCCCGCATCGAACAGCTCAAGCAGGCGCTCACCGAAGCGGAAGCGCGAGCGGAGCAGTTCACGCAGGAGCGCACGGAAGCGGAATCCCGCGCGGACCGGCTTGAGCAGGCACGCACCGAAGCCCAAGAGCGAATCGAGCAGCTCACCCAGGCGCGCACGGAAGCCGAAGCCCGCGCGGATCAGCTTGAGCAGGCACGCACCGAGGCCCAAGAGCGCATCGAGCAGCTCACGCAGGCACGAGCCGAAGCAGAGGCCCGTGCGGAGCAATCCCTCCAGGCGCGCACGGAAGTGGAAGCCCGCGCGGATCAACTCGCGCAAGCACACGCCGAAGCCGGGTCGCGCATCGAGCAGCTCACGCACGCACTCGCGGATGCCCAAGCGCGCATCGAGCAGCTCACGCAGGGGCGCGCCGAAGCCGAGTCGCGTGCGGAGCAGTCCACCCATGCGAGCACCGATGCCCAGGCGCGCATCGAGCAGCTCACGCAGGGGCGCGCCGAAGCCGAGGCGCGCATCAAGGAACTCACGCAGGCTCGCACGGAAGCCGAGTCGCGCGCGGAGCAGTCCACTCACGCGAGCACCGAGGCCCAGGCGCGCATTGAGCAGCTCACACAGGCGCTGACCCAGGCCCAGGCCCGGGCGGATCAACTCGCGCAGTCCCTCGCCCAGGCGGAGTCCCGCGCCGAGCAGTCCACGCACGACGCGGACGAGCTCGCCCGGACCCGCCTGGCCCAGGCCGAACAGGCCCGCGCCGAAGCGGAAGCCACCGCTGAACAGCAGCTCCAGGCCCGCACCGCCGCGGAAACCCGCGCCCTCCAGGCCGAGCAGAAGGCCGCCGAAGCCACCGCCAGGGCCACGTCCGAAGGCCGCCTGCGCACCGTGCTGGAAGTCCGCCTCGACTCCGAGGCCCGCGCGCGCCAGGACATCGAGGCCCGCCTCGAAACCGAGTCCCAGGCCCGCACCGCCGCGGAGTCCCGCCTCGCCGCCGAGACCCAGGCGCGCACCGAAGCCGAAGCCCGCGCCCGCTCCGAATCCACCGACCTCACGCAGGCCCGAGACACCCTGCAAGCACAGCTCGACCAGCTCCGCGAGGAGTTCGCCCGCGAGCGCGAGACCCGCACCCGGCTCGAAGCCGAAGCCGTCGAACAGCGCCTCCAGGCCGAACGCGAGCGCGCGGAGCTCGAAGCCCGCGCGCAGCGGGACGCGGAAGAAGCCGCGGCCCAGGCCCGCGCCACCATCATCCCGCTCGAATCGCCTGGCCGTCCGGAGATGGCGGTGGCCCGCAGCGGCAGCCTCACGCAGGAGGGCCTCGCGCGCCTCATCCTGCGGCTCTGCGACGCGCGCATGGAGGTGCGCCTGGAGCTCAAGGTGATGAACGCCTTGCGCGTCCTCTGGCTGCGCGATGGAACCCTCGTCGGCGCCGCGTCCTCCGCGCAGGGCGAGTCCCTCGTCGACCGCGCCCGCGCGGACGGCCTCATCGACGCGCGCCAGGAAGCCGAGCTGCGGCTCGTGCGCAGCGCCACCACCGGCACGCTGCTGGAAGCCCTGCGCGGGCGCGGCTACGTGCGCGAAGCCGAATCCGTCCCGCTGGTCCAGCGCTACACCGAACAGGTCTTCCTGGACGCGCTCTCGGAGCCCTCCACGCTCTACCGCCTGGTGCCAGAGCCCGCGCCCCATGAGGTCGCGCTCGCCGCCGCCACGCGCCCGCCGCTGCACCTGCTCGCGGAAGGGCTGCGCAACACGCTCACCGCCGAATCACTCCTGGACGCGGCGGGCTCCCTGCGCGCCCAGGTCTCCCGAGGCGACGCGCACATGCCCCCCGCGGACTTCGGCCTCTCCTCTCGCGAACTCCAACTCCTCCAGGCCGTGGACGGAGAACGCACGCTGGAGTCACTGCTCCTGGGCGCGGGCCTGCCGCAGGACGGCGCGCTCAAGACGCTCGCGGTGGCGCGGACGCTGGGCCTCATCGCGCTGCATCCGCCGTCGGAGGACGCGCACGGCGGCCTGCCGCCGGAACTGGACGTTCACCGCCTGGAGGCCAAGTTCGAGGAGATCCAGGACGCGGACTACTTCACCGTCTTGGGGCTCGCACGCTCGGCCGGCAGCGAGGAGGTCAAGCGGGCCTACGCACTGCTCGCCGCCGAGTTCCACCCGCTGCGCTTCGCCGGTCATCCGGACCCCGCGCTCCAGCACCGGGCGCAGCAGATCCGCGCGGTGTTGACGGAGGCCGCGCGGGCGTTGGGAGACGACCGCCTGCGGGGCGAGTACGCCCGTAATCTGCTCGACTGATGCCCGGTGGAACGGTTGCCCGTCGCGGTCCGGAGGGGTTAAGAATCCCCTCCATGGTTCGCGAGATTCTCATCTGGCCCGACCCCATCCTGAAGCAGAAGGCCAAGCCGGTGGCGAAGGTGGACGACAAGGTCCGCGCGCTCATCAAGGACATGTTCGAGACCATGTACGCTGCCGAGGGCGTCGGTCTCGCCGCCCCGCAGGTGGGCATCCTCCAGCGCATCATCGTCCTGGACACCCGGCCACAGCAGCCGGAGTCCAAGCCCCTGGCGATGATCAACCCGGAGTTCGTCGCGCTCGAAGGGGAGACGACCTACACGGAGGGCTGCCTCTCCATCCCCGGTGAAGCCGAGGACGTGGACCGCGCCGCCGTCGCCACCGTGCGCTACCTGGACGAAGAGGGCCAGGAGCAGACGCTGCGCTGTGACGGCCTGCTGGCCATCGCCGTGCAGCACGAGACGGACCACCTGGACGGCACCGTCTTCGTGGACCACGTCTCCACGCTCAAGCGCGAGTTCATCCGCAAGCGCATGAAGAAGCTCAAGGCCTCGCGCGACCAGGGCGCTCCGGCGTCCGCTTAAACCTTCGCGGTGGCGCGCACGCCCTTCTTCGGGCACTTCGCCGCCACCACGCAGGCGCCGCAATCGGGCGAGCGCGCGAAGCACGTGCGCCGCCCGTGCCACACCAGCAGCTGATGCCCCAGCGTCCACCGCTCGCGAGGCAGCAGCGCCTGCAGGTCCTTCTCCACCTTGTCCGGATCTTCGTGGGTGGTGAAGCCCAGCCGGTACGCCAGCCGCTTCACGTGCGTGTCCACGGGGAAGGCCGCGTCGCCGCCCAGGTGGATGCACACCACGCCCGCCGTCTTCAGCCCCACGCCGGGCAGCTCCGCCAGGGTGTCGCGCACCAGCGGCACCTGCCCGCCATGCTCCGCCACGAGCGCGCGCGCCGTGGCCACGATGTTCTTCGCCTTCGCGCGGTACAGCCCGCAGGTGCGGATGAAGGGCTCCACGTCGGTGGGCTCGACGCGCGCGTAGGCCTGGGCATCCGGGAAGCGGGCGAACAGGGCAGGGGTCACCAGGTTGACGCGCTTGTCGGTGCACTGCGCGGACAGGATGACGGCGACCAGCAGCTCCAGCGGCGTGCGGTAGTCCAGCTCGATGCGGGCGTCCGGCATGGCTGCTTCCAGACCGTCCAATACCGCCACCGCGCGCTGCCGCTTCTCACCCACTGTCTCTCGCCGGGCCACGCGGGCGTTGTATGTCACGGGGCGGCCCCGCCCAAGCGCCATGGCGGGGCAACCCATTTCACGCAGCGAGGAGAACCATGAAGCCCATCGACTTCCGCTCCGACACCGTGACGAAGCCCACGCCCGCCATGCGCAGGCTCATGGCCGACGCGGAGGTCGGCGACGACGTCTACGGCGAGGACCCCACGGTGCGCCGCCTGGAGGAGCGCGTGGCCGAGCGGCTCGGGCTGGAGGCCGCCGTCTTCGTCCCCTCCGGCACGCAGGCGAATCAGATCGCCATCGGCGCGTACTGCCGTCCCGGCGACGAAGTGCTCACGGAGGAGGGCAGCCACATCCTCCAGTACGAAGGCGGCGCGGTGCCCGCGCTGTGGGGCGCGCAGCCGGGGCCCCTGCCGGGCGAGCGCGGCCTCTTGAAGCCGGAGACCGTCGCGGCGGCGGTGCGCGAGGACAACATCCACAACCCGCGCACGCGCCTCTTGTCTCTGGAGAACACGCACAACCGGGGCGGCGGCACGGTGTGGCCGGTGGAGCGCTTCAATGCGGTGGTGGACGCGGGGCGCAAGGCCGGGCTCGCGGTGCACCTGGACGGCGCGCGTCTGTTCAACGCGGAGGTGGCTGCGGGCCAGCCCGCGTCCGCGTGGGCGTCGCTGACGGACTCGACGTCGGTGTGCTTCTCCAAGGGCCTGGGCGCGCCGGTGGGCTCGGCGCTCGCGGGCAAGAAGGACGTCATCCGCGAGGCGCGGCGGCTGCGCAAGCGGCTGGGCGGTGGCATGCGGCAGGCGGGCATCCTCGCGGCGGCGGCGCTGTACGCGCTGGAGCACCACGTGGAGCGCCTGGCCGAGGACCACGCCAACGCGCGCCGTCTGGCCGAAGGCCTGGCCCAGGTGCCGGGCGTGAAGGTGGACCTGTTCCGGGTGGAGACGAACATGGTGTTCGCGGACCTGGTGCGTCCGGCGGCGGAGGCCTCCGCGCTGCTGCTGAAGCAGGGCGTGCTCGCCAACCCCACCGGTCCGCACTCCATCCGCCTCGTGTGCCACCTGGACGTGTCCACCGCGGACATCGACGACGCCCTGGCGCGCATCCGCCAGGCCTTCGCCGGCTGACCCGCCGAGGCCTTCCAGAACCTGTCCGACAGTCGGACAGGTTTCAGCGGCCCGGCGTGGATGGCGCGGAGCCCCGGGCATGGTGGCTGACAGGGCAGGCCCGACAGGGGACGGGCCCGGCCAGGACCCGCCGGGAACCTGTCCGACAGTCGGACAGCTTCGCGCGGGGCGCCCGCCTCGCGCAGGGGGACCGCCGCCACGTTCGAGGGGCCCAAGGGGCCGACATGGCCGGGAGTCCTGTCGGTGGAATGACGGTCCGCCACGACCTGTGGGCGAACTCCCTCCACGTCACCAGGTGTGAACCGCACGCACCTGTCCGGCCGGGGAGATGATCCGTGGCCTGAAGGGTGGACGGTCCAGCGCGCGTGGTAGGCTCACCCCGCCGTGCGCCGACCCGCCGTCCTTGCCCTGCTGGCCCTCTCCGCCTGCGCGACGCCGCGGCCGGGGAAGATGAGCTTTGAGGAGCTGTACGCGACCTCGGGCGACAGTGGCTTCGCCAACAGCAGCACGCCCTTCCTCCCCCGAGAACCGGACCGCGCCCGCGGGCCCCTGGCGCCGGAACGCTCCCCGGAGCTGGAGGCCGCCCTCGCCGCGTTCACGCAGCAGGCCCAGGCCTACCGCCAGAAGGTCCAGCGCGGCAGCGCCATGCCGGCCGAGCAGGTGCGCAACTGGGAGGCGATGAACTCGGCCCTGGACGCCTTCCTGGCCCGGCCGGTGGAGCACACCGACACCCGCGACCTGACCCGCGCTCGGGGCGTGATGGAGGCGGAGCTGGAGCAGGACGCGCGCCTGTACGGCGACATGCCCGGCTCGCTCGCGGAGGCCGTGGTGATTCGTGTGGGCCGCCTCATCGTGCGCGCGTCCACGCTGCGCCGCTGGGAGCAGCCACCGGAGCCCTCCGGCCCGCCGCGCCTCGCCTGGCCCGTGGAGCCGGTCACCATCACCAGCCTCTACGGCGACCGCTGGCACCCCATCACCGGACGGCTGCGCCGCCACTCGGGTGTGGACCTGGCGGCGCGCCGCGGACAGCCCGTGGGCGTCGCGGACCGGGGCGTCGTCCTGCGCGCTGGCTGGAACGGCGACCACGGCAAGATGGTGGAGGTCCAGCACGACGGCCAGTGGGTGACGCGCTACAGCCACCTGTCCGAGGTCCTGGTGACGACCGGCGAGGTGCTGGCGAGGGGCGACGTGGTGGGGCTCGCGGGGGACACGGGCCTGGCGACCGGCGTCCACGTCCACTTCGAGCTCTGGCACGACGGCAGTTCACTGGATCCGCTGGAGGCGCTCGTCGCCCCCGAGGCGGCCCCGGACGCCTCCGACGAGGAGCGTCCCGTGGCCCGCATGCCGGCGGAGTCCCCCGTCCTCACGTCCCAGGGGCGCCACCCGGCCACGGGTTCGCGCCCCTGAGGGGAACGGGCCTTCACGACGGCCCTGCGACTACAGCGAGTTCTTCAGCTCCTTGGCCGGACGGAAACCGACCGTCTTCGACGCCTTGAGCTTCATCATCTCGTTGGTCTGCGGGTTGCGGATCTTCCGCGCCTTGCGCGAGCGCAGCGACCACGTGCCGAACCCGGGGTAGCTGAAGCGCGTGTCCTTCTTCACCGCCTTGCCGATGTTGGTGAAGACGCTGTCGAGGATCTGGGCAGCCTGCTTCTTCGTGAGCCTCGACTGCGCAGCCACCACCTCCACGAGCTCTGCCTTGGTCATGACACCCCTCCTCTGTGCGTTGTCTGGCGTTGAACGAGCGGATGGCGGAGGTAACAAATCGAGGTTTCGACTGTCAATGCGCCACCTGCTCCCGGGCCGGAAATTCGGCCTCCGGATGAAAACTGGCCTCTGAAAATACACCCTGTAGAGAGATGGGAGGATCGCATCTTTTGATACATCCTCACACTCCTGCTTTCCGCATCAGGAGAAGTGATCGATTGATGATCGGGTCCGCATGAAAGGCATTGGAAAATCGATCACTTAGCAGTCGCTGCTGATCCAGCTCCAGCAGGGTGCCATCAGGGGGCTAGAGTGCCTGCCCGCGTGACCCTCCGACTGCTTCCATGGCTTCTTGTCCTGCTGTGCGCCTGCTCGCGGCCAGCCTCACGGCCCCAGGCGACGGCCGAGCTCTGGGTGGACGGGGCGGCCTCGGACGGTGACGGCACCCGGGAGCGGCCCCTGCGATCGCTGACCGAGGCCCTGGCCCGCCCCGGCCCGAAGCGCGTGCACCTGGCCGCCGGCCGCTACGAAGGCCCCTTCCGGCTGCCAGGGGGCATGCGGCTCGTGGGGGAGGGCCCTTCCACGATCCTGACGGCGGCGGATTCCACCCTCACCGTGGTGGAGGCCCCTGAGGACACCGCTCTGGAGTCCCTGGTGGTCGAGGGAGGAGGCTGGGGCCTGGACGCCCGGGGGCCCATGCGGGTCCACACCGTGACCTTCCGGAACCAAGCTCTGGGCGCCATCCGGCTCGGCGCGGGTCCGCTGGAGGGCAGGGGGCTGCGCTTCGAGGCAGGGGCAGCCAGCCGGGCTCCGTCCGCGGTGGGCGTGCTCGTGGAGGCCGGAACCGCGGGGGCCTCCGCGCCCTCCGTGATCCTCCGGGACAGCGCCTTCGTGGGGGCCTACGACCGTGCGGTCCGGGCCCGGGGCAGGGCCACGGTGCGTCTGGAGGGAGTGGACTTCCAGGGCCCCCGGATGGCGCTGAGCCAGGAGGGTGGAGTGGTGAACGTCGAACGGTCACGGGCCTCCGGAGGCACGGGCACGGCGTTCTCCGTGGTGGAGGGAGCGCTGACGCTGGTGGACGTCCAGGTCCAGGGGCACGAGTACGGCGTGACGGCCAACCAGGCCCGGCTGTCGGTGCGGGGCTTCACCTCGGAGCGCGCCACGCGCGCCGGGATGGGGCTCACCGCGACGACCGGCCTGCTGGAGGACGTGACCGTGAAGGACGCGGGCACCTACGGGGCGCTTCAGCTCACCGCCTCGGACCTGGAGGTGCGGCGCTTCCGCCTGGAGGGCTCACGGGAATACGGCGTGGTGGCGCTGCAGGGCCGCGTGCGCCTGCGGGACGGCGTCATCCAGGGCGTGAGCACCGCGGATGGCATCACGGGCGACGGGCTCCACCTGCGCCAGGTGGACGCGGACGTCGACACCGTGACCGTCGAGGGCGCGAAGGGCACCTGCGTGCTGGCGACGCAGCGGGCCCGCGCGACGCTCCGCAACGCCCGGCTCTCGGGCTGCGGGCTCGCCGCGTTGGCCGTGGACACGGAGGCCACCCTGGAGTCCCGGAACATCGACGTGCGCGACACCCAGGGCTCCATCCTGGTGGCCATCGAAGAGGGGCAATTGCAGGTGGAGGACCTCACCGCGAAGGACGCGCGAGGCGAGCTGGTCTCCACCGACTGCGAGGGCCAGACGCGCGTCCGCCTCCGCCACGTCGACGCGAGCACCACGCGAGGCCTGCGCTCCCCCTGCGTCCAGCTCGACGCCCGCTCGCCTCAGCCCTGAGCGGGAGCGGACGTGGGAGGCAGCGGCGTGGCGCGCTGTTCGAGCCACTCGCGGATGACGGGGTAGACCTCCATGGGCGCGCCGGTGCCGAAGATGAGGTCGCCGTGGCCATAGTCCATCTTGTCCCCGCGGTCCCGGCCAAAGACATGCAGTGTGCGATCCGGTGACGTGAGCAGCGCGTACTGCGCCTCCACGTTGGCCGCGGTGGCCAGGCGGTCCGCGCTGCCGCCCATCACGAGCACGGGCAACTGGAGCTTCGCGATGCCCGCGCGCCAGTCCGTCTTGCGGTCGTAGGACCGGAACGCGTCGTGGGAGATCCAGTCCTGGAACTGGAGCAGCACCTTGCGGCTCATCGCCGCCATCATGTTGACGGACAGCTGCCGCAGGACGCGCGGCGGAACATGCCGGGGGTTCACGACGATGTCGGACAGGGGCAGCGCGAGGTAGCCCAGGAAGGGCGCCATGCTGGCGCTCACCCACGACTGACGGATGCTCCCGGGCCACGCCGCGCGCACGCCCAGCGAGATGAGCGTCCGCAGGAACGGCTCCGACTTGAGATACACCGGCGCGCCCAACTCGAGCAGGCCCGCCAGCTTCCCGCCATCGGGCCCCTGCGCCACGCCGTACCCCACCAGGCCCCCCAGCGAGTGGCCCAGCCAGAAGGCCTGCTTCGCGCCGGTCTCCTTCAGCGCCAACTCCAGCAGGGCGGGCCCGTCGTGACGGATGTGGTCGTCCACGGTGAAGTCCGTGGGCCGCCGGCCCCTGGGTGGACGCTGCGAGTGCCCGGTGCCGCGCCACTCCACGCTGAAGCAATCGAAGCCGGCCTCGGTGAGGTAGTGGGCCACGGAGTACGGCGGCTCGAAGTCGAAGGTGAAGCGGTTGGCCGCCAGCCCGTGGCACAGCAGGACGGGCTCCGCGAAGCGGCGCACCGGGGCCCGCCGCGCGTGCACGGTCAGTTCCCACCCGTCCGCGCACTTCACGCGCAGCATCTCGGGGAGCGGGCCCTTGAGGCGGTACCAGCGCCTCACGAGCAGGACCCACACCACGTTCACCAGCAGCAGGACGGCCGCCGCGGCCAATCCCCACAGGGCCCACTGCCCGTACGGCATTTCTCCTCCCATAGGACCGGGGACTGACTCCGGCGCGAATAAAACCCTGCTAAGGTCCGTTCCCTCGCCGTTTCTGCCACATGGGCAGCCGACCACCTGGGGAAGTCGAGGGAACGATGAAGCTGCGGAAACTGATGTTCGTGCTCCCGAACCTCTTCACCGTCACTTCCATCTTCTGTGGCTTCTACGCCATCACCCTGTGTTCGGGTGAGGCTGAACCGGTGCAGCTGTACCAGGCGGCCCTGGCCATCCTCTTCGCCATGTTCTTCGACGGGTTCGACGGACGGGTGGCCCGCCTGACGAAGACGCAGAGCGACTTCGGCATGCAACTCGACAGCCTCGCGGACGTCATGTCCTTTGGCGCGGCGCCGGCGCTGCTCGTCTACAAGTGGGCGTTGGCCCCCATGGGCTTCTGGGGCCTGTTCATCTCCTTCGCGTTCATGGCCTGCGGTGCCATGCGGCTGGCGCGCTTCAACGTGCTCGCCATGCGCAACCCGCACGGCGGTGGCGGCGGCTTCTTCGTGGGGCTCCCCATCCCGCTGGCGGCCGGCGTGCTCGTCTCCCTCATCATCTCCCACCACGTGGCCTCGCAGGGCGAGGCGCTCGGTGACGGCGCGCGCGTGCCGGTGGCGGTGGCGGTGGGCGCCCTGTCGCTGCTGATGGTGTCCACGGTGCGCTACCGCACCTTCAAGGACGCGCGTCCCAGCCGCAAGACGGCGCTCGTCTTCATGGCCATGGCGCTCACGGGCGCGTTCATCGCCCAGCGTTTCCACCCGGCCTGGGTGCTGGTGACGTACTTCGCCGCGTACCTGGTCATGGGGCTGGTGGAGTCCGCGGTCTCCGTGCGCAGCCGGCTGGCGTCGCGCAAGGTCGGCGCCGTCGCGGCGGTGGCCGTGGCCGCCGGGCTCGACGAGGACGACGACGACGAGGACTCCGAGCCCAACGCCACGGACGACGGTCCCGCGTTCCTCTGAGCAGCCGAGCGCGGGAGCCGGGACGCGGACCGTGCCGGCCGCTAGGATGCCCGGCCCATGCGCGTCGAGCTGCTGTGCACCGGTGACGAGCTCGTCACCGGCCTCATCACGGACACCAACAGCACCTATCTGGAAGCCCGCCTCTTCGACCTGGGGGTGAAGGTCGCGCGGGTGACGCTGGTGGGTGACGTGCGTCCGGACATCACGGGCGCGCTGCTGGAGGCCTCGGCGCGCGCGGACGTGGTCATCGTCTCGGGAGGCCTGGGGCCCACGGCGGACGACTTCACGCTGGAGTGCGCCGCCGCCGCGGCGGGCGTGTCCATGGAAGAGGACGCGCGGGTGCTCGGCTGGCTGAAGGAGCGCTACGCCGCGCGGGGCATGGCCCTGAATCCGGGCGCCCTGCGCATGGCGCGCATCCCCGCGGGCACGGAGCCCGTGCGCAACCCACAGGGCTCCGCACCACTGGTCATCCAGCGGTTGGGCCGGGCCCACCTGTTCTTCCTCCCCGGGGTCCCGCGCGAATACCGCGCCCTGGTGGATGGAGAGGTGCTGCCGCGCGTGCGGACCTGGCTCTCCGCCGAATCCGGTCGCACGTTCCGGGCCTTCCGCCTGCTGCGAACCGTACGCCTGCCGGAATCCGTGCTGAACGAGCGGGTGATGCCCCTGGCCCCCAGCCACCCCAGGGTGGTGTTCGGCTTCCGGACGCACGCGCCGGAGAACCACCTGAAGCTGATGGCGGAAGCGCCCACGCAGGCGGAGGCTGACGCCGCGCTCGCGGCCGCGGAGTCCGCATGCCGGCAGGTGTTGGGCACGCATGTCTACGGCGCGGATGACAGCGAATACGCCCCCGTCCTGCTCGACCTGCTGGCGCGCGGCGGTCACACGCTGGCGGTGGCGGAGAGCTGCACGGGCGGCCTCGTCGCGCAGGAACTCACGGCCGTCCCGGGCTCCAGTCGGGTCTTCATCGGAGGGGCGGTCGTCTACTCGGAGAAGATGAAGTCTGCCTGGGTGGGCGTGCCCCCGGACATCCTCGAGAAGCACAGCGCCGTGTCGTCCCAGACGGCGCTCGCCATGGCGGAGGGAGTCCGCGCCGCCTGCGGCGCCACGTTCGGCCTGTCCGTCACGGGCTATGCGGGCCCCGGTGGCGGAACGCCCGAGGACCCCGTGGGCACCGTGTACTGCGGGCTGGCCGGCCCCGGAATGGAGCCCCGCTTCGAGCGCATCTCGCTCGTGGGTGACCGGGACCGGGTCCGTCTGTTCGCCGCGTCCCACGTGCTGGAAATGTTGAGGTTGCACCTGCTCGCCGCCCCCGTGTCGCCATGAGTCGCTCCAAATCAAAGCGTCCCCGTCCTTCCGCCCTGGAAGCGCCGTCCACGGTGCCCCCGGCCCCCGCCACCGCGGGCGAACCCGCCCCGGCCACGCCCGAATCCTCCGCGCCCCTCGCCAGCCCCACGGCGGCCACGGAGCCCATCAGTCCTCCCGCATCGCCGTCCGGAGCAGGAGCGCATCCGGTGCGAAGCGCGGTGCGCCTGTGGCTGTCCGCCTACCGCGTGGAGGTGGTGCTGTTCCTCGTCGCGTTCGCGGTGCTGTCCAGCTTCAGCTCGCAGCGCTTCCTGCGGCAGAGCGCCGCGCCGCACTTCATCTACCAGGCGCAGTCCTGGTTGGAGGGACGGCTCGACGTGGATCCGCAGGTGCTGCCCAACCTGGAGGACTGGGCCTGCGTGCGGCTGGTGGACGGCCAGAAGGTGCGGTGCGAGGGACGCCCGCTGCGCGATGACCGCTGGTTCGTCAGCTTCCCGTCCTTCCCCGCGGTCGCGATGCTCCCCTTCGTCGCGCTGCACGGCTACCAGTTCAACGACACGTCCTTCGGCGTCTTCGTGGGCGCGCTCGCGGTCGCGCTCTTCTATTCGCTGCTGCGCTTCCTCGCGCAGGAAGGGGAGACGGAGCGCAACCGCGACGACAACGTGGTGATGTCGCTGGTGCTCGCCTTCGGCACGCTGTTCTTCTACTGCGCCATCCGGGGCGAGGTCTGGTTTGGCGCGCAGGTGATGGGCGTGGCGCTCACGTGTCTGTACGTGCGCAACGCCGTCAAGGCGCGGCGCCCCGTGCTCGCGGGGCTCTTCTTCTCCATGGCCGTGCTCACCCGCACGCCGCTGGTGTTCGCGGGCCTCTTCTTCGTCCTGGAAGCGCTCTGTCCCGGTCCGGACCGGCTGGCCCAATTGAAGGCCCTGCCCACCACGTGGAAGCCCGCCCTCCGCAAACTCGTCCTCTTCGGCGCGGGGGCCGGGCCCCTCGCGGTGCTCGCGGCCGCGTACAACATCTACCGCTTCGGAAAGCCCGGCGAGTTCGGCCACTCGTACCTCTTCAACAACCGGGTGAACGTCGACATCGACCGCTTCGGGCTCTTCAACATCGAGTACCTGTCGCGCAACCTCCAGGCCGCGTTCCTCAAGCTGCCCCAGGTGTCGCTGTCGCCGCTGAAGCTGTCGTACGACCCGCATGGACTGACGCTGCTGCTCACGCTGCCCCTGCTGGTGTTCCTGCTGGTCCCCCGCACGCGTCCCCGTCTGCACTGGCCCCTGTGGCTGACCGTGGCGGTGTGCGCGTTGCCGGGGCTCTTTTACCAGAACACCGGTTACATGCAGTTCGGCTTCCGGTTCAGCCTGGACTACACGCCCTACCTGTTGCTGCTCTTCGCGATTGGCGGATGGTCGCTGCGCAACCGCGCGGTGGTGGCCGTGCTGGCGCTTGGCGTGCTGGTGAACTTCTGGGGCGCCGTGGCCTTCCGTGGCTACACGGAGTACGTGCGGAACTGGTAGGCCTTCAGGCTCCGGCGGCTTGAATCCGCCGGGCTTCCTCCGCAAATGAAGGGCGACATGCAACCTCCCACCGGCCAGCCCCCTCCAGGCAAGCGTTGGCACACCCGTGAGGACAGCGGCATCCGTCTGGATGCGGCGTTGCGCTGGTGGCACGACGACGAGCCCATCGAGCACCCGAAGATCATCGAGCTCTTCAATGCCTCGCTGGTCCTGGATGACGACGGGCGCTACCAGCTCCGCATCGCCCCGGACTGGTGCTACGTCCAGGTGGAGGACGCGGCCTACGAGGTCCGCACCGTGGACATCACCCCGGATGAGCGTGTGTCCCTGCGGCTGAGCGACCGGACGGCCGAAGCCCTGGACCTGGGGTCGCTCCAGCTCACACCGGACGGAGTCCTCACCTGCCGCGTGAAGCAGGGCAGGGCGAAGGCCCGCTTCTCCCGTGATGCGCAGTACCAGTTTGGCGAGCTGCTTGAAGAAAGCCCCGAGGGGCACCTGGTGCTGCGCGTGGGCCAACGCCACTGGGAGGTCCCCCTCTCGCTGGATGCACTCCAGGCCGCGAACTAGGCCGCCGCGGCGTCCGCGGAAGGCACGGAGGGCGCGGTGGCGCCCACCAGGTCGCGAGCGAGGCCCTCCAGGACGTCCGGGTGCTCTCGCAGCCACTCGCACGCCCGCTCGCGCCCCTGGCCGATGCGCTCACCCCGCAGGCTGAAGTGGCTGCCCGACTTCTCCACCACGCCCGCGGTCACGGCCAGGTCCAGCACCTCGGCGGCTCGGTGGATGCCCGTGCCGTAGAGCACGTCGAACTCCGCTTCCTGGAACGGGGGTGCCAGCTTGTTCTTCACCACCTTCACGCGGGCCCGCGAGCCCACCACCGCGTCGCCCTCCTTGAGGTTGCCCGTGCGGCGGATCTCCATCCGCACCGACGCGTAGAACTTCAGCGCGTTGCCACCCGTCGTCGTCTCCGGGTTGCCGAACATCACGCCAATCTTCATGCGGATCTGGTTGATGAAGATGATGCAGGTGCCGGAGCGGCTCACCGCGCCCGTGAGCTTGCGCAGCGCCTGGCTCATCAGACGCGCCTGGACGCCCATGTGCGCGTCGCCCATCTCGCCTTCGATTTCCGCGCGGGGGACCAGCGCCGCCACCGAATCCACCACGATGAGGTCCACCGCGCCCGAGCGCACGAGCTGCTCGGTGATTTCGAGCGCCTGCTCCCCGGTGTCCGGCTGCGCCACGAGCAGCTCCTCCGTCCGCACCCCCAGCTTGCGCGCATAGGACAGGTCCAGCGCGTGCTCCGCGTCGATGAAGGCCGCGACGCCTCCCACGGCCTGCACCTGCGCGATGGCATGCAGGGTGAGCGTCGTCTTGCCGGAGGACTCGTTGCCGAACAGCTCCACCACGCGCCCTCTCGGATAGCCCCCCACGCCCAGCGCCCGGTCCAACCCCACCGAGCCCGTGGGAATGACCGCCACCTTCTGCTCCGGTGCGTCCGCGCCGAGCGTCATCACCGCGCCCCGGCCGAACTGCTTCTCGATGGACGCCACCGCCGCTGCCACTGCCTTCAACTTCTCCGTCAGCCTGCTCATCTCGTCTGCCTCACTCGCCGCCCTGCGGGCTGGATGTCTCGGCGGTGGGCAGAGCAACGCTCATGCCGCGCGAGCTCCCAGGCGGAAGGGGCCTGCAAGGGCGTCCAGGTTCGCCGGAGCCGTCCGGATTGGCGGAGCGGCGTGGCTGTCTCCCGAGCGCTGAGAAGGCGCAAAGGTAAGGGCGTCTCCGCATAAGCAGACACACGGGGAGGTGACAGTCCGGCTTGATGGGATGGAAGGCTTTGCGTTGAAACCCTGGCGCGCCGTCGTGACATCCCTCCACGTGAATACGACCCGTGAGAACCTTCCCCATGTGGTCATCCTGGGAGGCGGCTTCGGCGGCCTCTACGCGGCCCGGTACCTGCGAAAGGCAGGGGTTCGCGTCACGATGGTGGACCGTCACAACCACCACCTCTTCCAGCCCCTGCTGTACCAGGTGGCCACGGCGACATTGAGTCCCAGCGACATCGCCGCGCCGCTGCGGGCGATGCTCGGACGCAATCACGTCCAGGTGCTGCTCGCGGAGGTCACGGGCGTGGACACCGCGCGCAAGCGCGTCCTCCTGGCGGACGGCGAGCTGGCGTATGACTTCCTCATCGTCGCCACCGGCGCGACGCACTCGTACTTCGGCAATGACGCCTGGTCGCGACACTCGATGGGATTGAAGACCGTCGAGGACGCACTGGAGATCCGCCGTCGCGTCCTGCTTGCCTTCGAGCAGGCCGAGCGCGAACCGGACCCCGAGCGCCGCCGCGCGCTGCTCACCTTCGCCATCATTGGCGCGGGGCCCACGGGCGTGGAGCTGGCGGGGGCGCTGGCGGAGATCAGCCGCAATTCATTGTCGGGTGACTTCCAGAACATCGACCCACGGGACGCGCGCGTCATCCTCATCGAGGGGATGGACCGCGTGCTCCCCACCTATCCCGAGAATCTCTCGGCGGAGGCCCGCCGGGTGCTGGTGGGGCTCGGCGTCGAGGTCCGTACGGGCACGCGGGTCACGAACATCGACGCCGCGGGCGTGGACATGGGCCCCGAACATCTGGCGGCCCGCACGGTGCTCTGGGCCGCGGGGGTGGAGGCCTCGCCCGTGGCCCGCTCGCTTGGCGTGACGTTGGACAGGGCAGGGCGCGTCCCGGTGACGCCCGAGCTCACCGTGCCCGGGCATCCCGACATCTTCGTCGTAGGGGACCTGGCGCTTGTGAATCAGGAGGACGGAAGCGCGGTCCCGGGAGTGGCGCCGGCGGCGATGCAGGAGGGTAAGCACGCGGTGCTCAACCTCCGCCGCCAGCTCGCGGGTGAGCCCATGCAGCCCTTCCGCTACTGGGACCGGGGAACCTACGCGGTCATTGGCAGGGGCCATGCCGTGGGCGTGGCCTTCCGCCGTGTGAAGCAGTCCGGCTTCGTCGCGTGGTTGGCCTGGCTCTTCATCCACATCACCTTCCTCATCGGCTTCCGGAGCAAGCTGGCCGTGTTGCTCAACTGGGCGTACGCGTACCTGACCTTCGGCAGGTCCGCGCGCATCATCACCGGCCCTGCTCACCGGTTGGAGGAGCGGGTCGTGCATCCCCTGCCCGAGAGTGGAAGGTCAGCCCGGGTCGAGGGGCGTCCCGAGCCTTCAACCCAGCTCGGAACCCTGGTGCCTGACCAGCGTGGGGCGGGATGAGGGATTCACCGCGCCCCGGGTATTGGTGTGAAGCCAGCCCCGGCGGTCGAGCATCCGGCAGTCGACGGCGAGCCGCATGTCCACATCCTCGATACGTCCGTGTCCTTCCAGGTCCGCGCGCGTCAGCGCAAGCTTGAGGATGCGGTCATGCGCCCGAGCGGACAGGCCAAAATGAGTGACCGCGTCCTTCAACGCCTTCTCCGCGGGCGGTGACAGCACGCAGTAGCGGCGCAGCAGATGCGAAGGCATCTGGGCATTGCAGTGCACTCCTGGCGTGTCGTGGAAGCGGGCGCGCTGCCGTTCCCGCGCGGCTTCCACCCGCTGCCGGTAGTAGTGGCTGGGCAGCTCCTGGCTCTTCTCGGCGAGGTGGTGGTACTCCACCGGCCGTGTCTGCACGGTGATGTCGATGCGGTCCAGCAGGGGCCCGCTGATGCGCGAGTGGTAGCCGAAGATGCGGTGCTCGAGGCAGGTGCACGTGTGTCCGGGGACGTTGAAGTAGCCGCAAGGGCAGGGATTCATCGCCGCCACCAGCATGACCCGGCAGGGATAGGTGATGTGCTGGGTCGCTCTCGCCAGGTGGATGGCACCTTCCTCCAAAGGCTGACGCAGCACCTCCAGCACATTCTTTCGGAACTCCGGCAGCTCATCGAGGAACAGCACGCCATGGTGGGCCAGGGACAGCTCTCCTGGACGGGCCATGGGGCCACCGCCTACGAGCCCCGCATCGGACAGCGTGTGATGGGGCGCGCGAAACGGGCGCTCGCGGATCAGCGCCTGCTCGTCTCCCAGGAGCCCCTGGATGGAGTAGACCTTCGTGACCTCCAGCGCCTCCTCGAAGGACATCTCGGGAAGGATGCCAGGCAGCCGTCGCGCCAGCATCGTCTTGCCCGATCCTGGAGGTCCTGCCATCAGGATGTTGTGGCCCCCGGCCGCCGCGAGCTCCAACGCCAGCTTCAGCTCCGGCTGTCCCCGCACATCGGCCATGTCGGCGGCCTCCGTGCGAGGACCGCTCAACGAGGTCCCCGTGCGCGTCAGTGGCGTCAGCGGGGCCTTGCCGGTGAGGTGCCCCACGGCCTCTTTCAGGTGGGCCACGGACAGCACCTGGAGGCCCTCCACCAGCGCTGCTTCCGCTGCGTTGGCCGCTGGCACCATCACCCCCTGGAAGCCGCCATTCCGGGCCGCCACGGCCAGCGGAAGCACCCCCTTGATGGCCTTGATGGAGCCATCCAATGACAGCTCTCCTCCGAAGAGGTAGCGCTCCAGCGGCTCCTCGTCCATCAACCGCGCCGCCGCCAGGACCCCCAGCGCGATGGGCAGCTCGAAGGCCGCCCCCTCCTTGCGGATCTCCGCGGGCGCCAGGTTGACCGTGATCCGCTTCTGCGGAAGGTCGAAGCCCGCGTTCTTCAGCGCGGAGACCACCCGGACCTTCGACTCCCGGGCCGCTCCCTCTGGCAGCCCCACGACGTTGAAGTAGGGAAGCCCGAGCGCCATGTCGACCTCGCACTCCACCACCACCGCGTCGATGCCCATCAACGCCCCCGACCGCACCCTCGCCAGCATCCTCTTCCCCCTTCCAAACCCGTACGGGAGGAGGGAAGAGCAATGCCCGTACCGGCGCGCTGTCCTCCCAGGCGGCCCGCCGCGGCCATCCCACGCGGCAGACGAAGGGTCCCGAGCGGGGACCGGGGGGCCTGAAAAAGAAGAAGCCCGCTGGCGTCGGAACGCCAGCGGGCTTCGGATTCAATCGATGACGGCGTGGATCAGGGCGTCGGCGGGGCAGGCGGCGCGCCGTCCGGCGTGGCCTGCGTTCCCTGGATGACCGCGTTCTGGGGAAGCTCGGTGGCCATGCCCAGGATCTTCGCTCCCGCGGCACGGGCGCCATCCAGCGCCACCACGAGCTTGCCGTAGTTCGCCGCGTCATCCGCCATGAAGAAGACGACCTTCTCGTCCGGCTTCTTGGCGTTCAGCATCCGCTTGAGGCGGGCGATGTAGTCCGAAGCGGGGATCTGCTCCGTGTTGATGGAGTAGGCGCCGCTCTTGTCCACCTGCACGACGATCTGCTGATCATCGGGCTCCGGCGGCGGCTGGTTCTCCTCCACCTCCGTCTCCGGGACGCGGACGAGGATGTCCTTCTCCAGGAGGGGCGTCACCACCATGAAGATGATGAGGAGCACCAGCACCACGTCCACCAGGGGCGTGACGTTGATCTCCGAGTTCGGCGCGGACGCGGGCTTGACCCACTGACGCTGCTTGTGTCCTCGGGACATTACTTCTTCTCCTCCACACCCAGGGCGATCTGCTTCGCCTTCGCCTTGCGGGCCGTGTCCAGCACCTTGCGCACGTCGCCCACGTTCAGGGCGTTGTCGCCCTTCAGGAGGATCTTCTTGCCTGGATCCTTCACCAGCTCCGCGGCGATCTTCTCCTGGAGCCCCTTCTCGTCGACCTCATCGTTCTCCACGAACATCTTCTTGTCCGGGGTGATGGAGAGGATCAGCGGGTCGGCTTCCTTGCCTTCTTTTTCAATCTCCGTGGCCTTGGGCAGCTCCACGGACTTGCCGCGCTGGAGCATGGGCGTCACGACCATGAAGATGATGAGGAGCACCAGCACCACGTCCACCAGGGGCGTGACGTTGATCTCGCTCTTGATGCCCCCTTTGGGGCCTGCTGACATTCCCATGCGTGCACCTGTTTCCGGGAAGGAACGCCCACCCCGGGGCAGCGCGGCTTCTCAGCCGGACCGCCCTCGTGGGTGGGAACGTCCCAGGGTGGGGCTGACGACTAGGCCGCGTGCGACGAACCGCCGCCCACGTGCCGGGCCACCACGTCCAGGAACTCGTTGGAGGACTCGGAGATGTCCACGGAGCGGGCATCCACCCAGCCCTGCAGGAAGTTGTAGGCCATAACGGCGGGGATCGCCACGAGCAGACCGAACGCCGTGGTGATGAGCGCCTCGGAGATACCGGCGGAGATCGTCGCCAGACCGCCGGAGCCCGCCGCCGCCATGAGCTGGAAGGCGTTCACGATACCCATCGTGGTGCCCAGCAGACCGACGAACGGCGCCGTCGAACCGACCGTGGCCAGCAGGCCCAGGCCGCGCTTGAGGCTCTGCACCTCGCGCTGCGCCTGGCGCTCCAGCGCGCGGGCCACCGACTCCACCGCCAGGTCCTTGTTCCCGGGGGTGATGCGGTACGCCGTCAGGCCGGAGTTGATCACGCGGCCCAGGTGGCCCACGTCCTTGCCCAGGTTGGTGTTCGCCGCGGTCGTCAGGTCGCCCTTCGCGAGGATCGCGCCCATCTTGGCGGCGAAGTTGCGGCTGTCCGAGCGGGTCTTGCGGAAGACGATGATCCGCTCCGCCATGACGACCAGCGACGCCACCGACATGATGGCGAGGGTGAAGATGATCATGCGGGCGAAGAGGCCCGTGTGGTGCCAGATATCAAGCAGGGTAAATTGCATGGCTGTGGAGCGCTCCTCCTCACGAGCGCGAGGTGATGTTCGGCGGACTGCTCAAGCGGGGCTGCCTTGGATCAGCGCGGCAGCTTCAGGTTGAAGTTGAACGTGTACTGCACTTCCACCGGCCTGCCCTGGAACGTGACCGGCTTGTAGCGTGAGGCGGTGAGCACGTCCATCACGGCCTGCTCCATGTGAGGGAGCGGCTTGATCGTGCGGCAGCGCTCGACCTTTCCCTCGGTCGTGATCACGCACTTCACGATCATCAGGCCCTGCACGCGCGCTTCAAGAGCCTCACGCGTATAGGACACTTCCGGCCCCGCGATCTTCTCGGGGCGCGTCATGCCCTGACCGAACGCCAGCACGTCCGTGCCCGTTCCGCCCAGCTGACCGCCCACCACGCCACCGATCACGCCGCCCACCACGCCACCCACCACACCGCCCGCGACGCCACCTTCCACGCCACCCTCGACCTCGGACTCGCTCGCCTCTTCCTCGGGCTCGGGCGCGGTCTCCGTCTCCTGCGGCTTCTGCTGCGGGATCTCCTTCGGCTGCACGATCACGTCCTTGGGCTTCTTGGGCGTGACCTTCTTCTCCGTCTTCGGCTTCGACGCCGGGGGAGGCGGAGGCGGAGGCGGAGGCGGAGGCGCCATCGTGGCCTTCAGGGTGACCTCGACCTCCTTCTCCTCCACGGGAGGTGGGCGCGTGGAGAGATAGGCCACAAGACCCAGCAGGCCAACGTGGAGCAGCGTGGAAACGCCAGCACCCACGCCGAAGCGCGACCTGGGTCCTTGCCCGCGGTCAAGGACTGAATCGAACATGCACGTAACTCCTCTTCACCAGTGGACTACCCGTCCCCGCCATGCCCGGATTGAAGGGCGGCCACCATACAGAAAAGGGTTCCGGGTTCAAGCAACCGTGTATGAAGCCGCTGCGTGATCGCGCAATGCCGCACTGGTCACCAAAAAGCAACGGTCTATTGACAACTGCTTGACCTCGGATATTTTCCGGAGTCATTTTCGGTTGCAGCCCACCTTGGAGGGGTTTGGTATGCAAGTGAAACAAGTACTTCGGGAAACCGGAGTCGTCCTTGCTGCGGGTCTGTTGTACGGATCCGCGGCTTTCGCGCAGTCCAGCGTCATCATCGGCACTGTCATCAATACTGAGGACAAGAAGCCGGCTGCAGATGTCGTTGTGACCGCCACCTCGCCCAACCTGCAGGGCGAGCAGACCGTGGTTACCGACGCACAGGGTAACTACCGTATTCCCCAGCTTCCACCGGGCACGTATACCCTGCGGTTCGAAAAGGAGTCGTTCAAGCCTTTCGCCCGCCCTGAAATCCAGCTGCTGCTCAACCGCACCATCCGTGTGAACGTGGAGCTGCTCCCTGAGAGCTTCTCGTCGACGGAGACCATCGTTGGCGCCCCGCCGACGATCGACGTCGGTTCCACGAACCAGGGCGTCAACGTCGATCAGGAGTTCATCAAGCGCATCGCGGTGGCCCGTCCGGTCGGCAAGGGCGGCGCGACGCGCTCGTTCGAGTCCCTGGCCGAGCTCGCCCCTGGCGCGCAGTCGGATCAGTACGGCGTGTCCATCAACGGCACGACCTCGCCCGAGAACGGCTACGTGGTGGACGGTCTGTCCACGAACGACCCGGCCTTCGGCGTGAACGCCAGCCCGTTGAGCATCGAGTTCGTGCAGGACGTGAACATCATCACCGGCGGTTACATGCCGGAGTTCGGTCGCTCCACGGGCGGTGTGATCAACGCGGTGACCCGGTCCGGTTCCAACGAGTTCCACGGCTCCGTGTTCGCCAACTGGACGCCGGGCGCCCTGGAAGGCAACCGCAAGCTGGTCATCGAGGACGGCACCACGATCACCGGCCTGAACGCCCTGAGCAACCTGGGCGACTTCGGCGCCACCCTCGGCGGTCCCATCCTCAAGGACAAGCTCTGGTTCTTCGCCGGCTTCGCGCCGTCGTTCCAGCGCTACGAGCACACCCGCGCCCTCAACGCCTTCACGCTGGATGACAACGGCGCGGTGGCGAAGGATGCGAACGGCTTCAGCGTCGTCCAGGAGATCCCGGGTTCCCAGCGGTCGTTCTTCGCTGACTCCCGCACGATCCAGTTCATGGGCAAGCTGACGTACCTCATCAACCAGGACCACAACGTGTCGTTCGCCCTGAACGGCACCCCGACCGTGTCGGGTGGCCTGGGCAAGCTGCGGATCGACCCCCGTTCGGGCGGTCTGCCGGCGGCGCAGAACTCGCGTCCCGAGGACATCGGCCAGACCGAGACCCGCGCCAACACCACGGCGCTCGCCCTCAAGTACGCGGGCGCGTTCATGGACAAGAAGGTCCTGATCGACGCCAACCTCGGTTGGTTCCACCAGACCGCCGGCACGCCTCCGGCGGACGGCAGCGCCATCGGCTCGACGGACGGCCTGGCCGGCTACTCGCTGGCTCAGTACACCCGTCGCCGCCCGATCACCACGTTCGAGAACGTCCCCAACGCCGCGGAGTACTGCGGCACGACCACGGCGGAGCAGGCCGTGCGTTGCCCGGTGACGAACTACTACGTGGGCGGCCCCGGCTTCATGTCCGAGGCGACGCTGGACCGCTACCAGATCAACGCCAAGGCCACCTACCTGCTGAACGCCCTGGGCACGCACGTGTTCAAGGCGGGCGTGGACACGGAGTTCCTGACCTTCGATCAGAAGAAGGCCTACTCCGGTAGCGTGTTCCTCCAGGAGGCCAGCTCGCTCAGCGACGTGGTCCTCAACGGCGAGACCCGCCGCATCTGGTCGGACAACCGTCGCTACGGCTACCAGACGGCCCCGGACACCCCGGTGTTCGAGACCCTGCAGGCGTCCTCCACGAGCGGCACCACCATCGGTGGCTTCCTCCAGGACAGCTGGTCCATCGCCAACCGCGTCACCCTGAACCTGGGCGTGCGCTACGACGTGCAGTCCATGTACGGCGGCGACGGCAACCTGGCGCTGAAGCTGGCCAACCAGTGGTCGCCCCGCATCGGCGCCGTGGTGGATCCGTTCGCCAACGGCCGCGCGAAGCTGTTCGTGAACTTCGCTCGCTACTACGAGCAGGTTCCCCTCAACATGATGGACCGCGCCTTCCCGGGTGAGCGCCGCTTCAGCGCGCGTCGTTACCTGACGGAGCCGGGGTCGTCGGTGCCGGGCTGCGACCCGTCCACGCTGGAAGGCCAGCGCGGCAACTGCTCGGACCGCCAGTACATCGTGCCGCGCGCCGAGGCCACGCTGAACTCCAACCAGTACTTCAGCGGCGGTCTGGTGCAGAGCGAGCCGGTCGATCCGGACATCGAGCCCCAGTCCTCCGACGAAATCGTGGTCGGCGGCGAGTACGAGCTCCTGGCGAACACCCGCATGGGCGCGACGTACACCCACCGCGACATGAACAAGGTCATCGAGGACATGAGCCGCGATGACGGCAACACGTACTTCCTCGGTAACCCTGGCAGCGGCTTCGCCAAGGAGTTCCCGACGCCGGTGCGTGACTACGACGCGGTCACCGTCTACCTGAACCGCACGTTCACGGATGGCTGGCTGGCGCAGGCGAGCTACACGTGGTCCCGCCTGTACGGCAACTACCCCGGTCTGTTCCGTCCGGAGAACAACCAGCTCGACCCGAACATCCTCGCGGACTTCGACCTGGTGGCCCTCCTGAACAACCGCACGGGTCTGCTGCCCTTCGACCGTACGCACGCCATCAAGGTGTTCGGCGCCAAGGAGTTCAACATCTCCAACGCGCTGTCGGCGAGCATCGGTCTGTCCTACCGCGGCAACTCCGGTACGCCCATCAGCTACCTCGGCGCGTACCCGGGCTACGGCCAGGATGAGACGTTCATCCTGCCGCGCGGCAGCGGCGGTCGCACCCCGTGGATCAACAGCATCGACTCCAACGTGGGCGTGAACTACCGCGTGAGCAAGGACAGCGTGGTGTCCTTCACCCTGGACGTGTTCAACCTCTTCAACTTCCAGGGCGTGGACAGCGTCGACGAGTCCTACACGTTCTCGCAGGTCCTCCCGGTCTACGATCCGAAGACGGGCACCCCGGGCACCGTGGCTGATCTGCCGACGGCGGACAGCGCTGGCAACGTCCCGGGCGCCGGTGGCGGCACGCTGGCGTACGAAGACGTGAACCAGAACTACAAGAACCCGGACCGTTACCAGGCCCCGCGGCAGATCCGCTTCGGTGTCCGGTACACGTTCTAATCACCCGACCACGTGAGGAAGATCAGCAACATGCGCAAGAGCATTCTTTCGACGCTGGTTATGCTGGGCGCCGCGGGCAGCCTGACCGCCTGCGACGTCGAGCAGCCGAACCCCGGGTGCATTGTCCAGGACGCGAGCTTCGCGAACTGGTGGGCGAAGTACGACGTGGTGTCCCCGCCGACCGGTACCAAGACGGGCGGCGGCACCTGCGGCGCCACGGAGGCGCTGGAGGTGGGTGACAACCTGGGCGTGTGGAAGTTCGCGGACCCGAAGACGGGGAGCAACATCCTCGTCGTCCGGCCCCAGTACGTGGCCCGCCTGGGGTCCGCGGACGCGAACAACACGTTCGACAGCCTTCAGGTCACCGGTGACCTGAGCGCTGACACCACGGATGACTTCTGCCTGGCTCCGACGTTCAACACCGCCACCGTGAACCCCACGACGGCCGGTGTGACCTCGTCGGTGTCCTACACGCTGGCGAACGTGAAGGTGTACTCGTCGCCCAGCTCTCCGGGCACCCAGATGACGGGTGAGGTCACGTTCACGCGCAATGGCTGCACCTCCACGTACATCATGCGTGCGGTGTGGCCGGCGACCCCCTGCGATCCCCGCGCTGACCAGGCGGATCCGGACGAGGGCTTCGCCAACTGCGGCGCGGGCTCGGGCATCAACCCGGACTTCGCGGTGCAGTGCGAGGCGGTGCCGGAGCGCTTCTGGCTCGAGTACTTCGGCAGCCCGGATGACGACCCCGACTACATCGAGGGTCGTTGCGTCCCGACGAACGCCATCCCGTCGTTCAAGTAGTCGGCACTGACCGACCCTGAAGGCCAACGCGGCCCCGGCAGCCCCTCCCCCACGCGGGAGTGGCGGTCCGGGGCCGCGCTGTTGTTAGGTGTCTGGAATCCACGTTGGGAGGACCATGGAGGGCCGTTACGAACTCATCGAGCACGTCTGCTCACTGCTGGCGGACGAAGCCGGGACGCTCCGCAAGGAGGCGCCCTACCGGGTCGCGCTCTGCTACCCGAGCCCCTACCACGTGGGCATGAGCTCGCTGGGTTACCAGGCCATCTACCGGGAGGTGCATGAGCACGCGGGCGCGACCGCCGAGCGTGTCTTCCTTCCCGATGATGTCGAGACATACAAGAGAACAAGGACGCCACTGTTTACCTGGGAATCCCAGGCATCCGTGTCTGGCTTTGAAATGCTTGCCTTTTCAGTTGCCTATGAATTGGAGCTTTCAGGGTTGTTCACGATGTTGGATTTGTCTGGTTTGCCGGTTCTTTCAGCGGAGCGGGATGCAAGGCATCCGCTGGTGGTGGCGGGCGGACCGCTGACGTTCTCCAACCCGGATCCGCTGGAGCCCTTCGTGGACGTGCTCGTCCAGGGCGAGGCGGAGGATCTGATCCACGTGCTGCTGGACGCCGCGGCGTCCATGGAGCGCGAGGCGCTGCTGGATCACCTGGCGAAGGTCCCCGGCTTCCGGGTGCCCGGTCGGGGTGGGGCGCGCTACCACGTGGCGAAGGCGACGGACGCCCGGCTGCCGGCGCGCACGCAGATCATCACGCCCCATACGGAGCTCCGGTCGATGTTCCTCATCGAGCCGGAGCGGGGCTGCTCCCGGGGCTGCCACTACTGCGTCATGCGCCGCACCACGAATGGCGGCATGCGCACGGTGCCCCCGGAGCGCATCCTGTCGCTCATCCCCGAGCACGCGAAGCGCGTGGGGCTGGTGGGCGCGGCGGTGACGGACCACCCGCGCATCGTGGAGCTGTTGCGCACCATCGTGGATTCGGGGCGCGAGGTGGGCGTGTCCTCGCTGCGGGCGGACCGGCTCACGCAGGAGCTGGTCAATCAGCTCCGGCGGGGCGGGGCGACGAACCTGACGGTGGCCGCGGACGGGGCGTCCCAGAAGATGCGGGACCTGGTGGACCGCAAGCACTCCGAGGAGCAGATCGTCCGCGCCGCGCAGTTCGCGCGCACGGCGGGCATGAAGCAGCTCAAGGTCTACAACGTGGTGGGCCTGCCCCATGAGGAGGACGCGGACATCGACGAGCTGATCCGCTTCACCACGGAGCTGTCGCGCATCCTGCCGGTAGCGCTGGGGGTCGCGCCCTTCGTGGCCAAGCGGAACACGCCGCTGGACGGGGCGCCCTTCGCGGGCCTGCGCGAGGTGGAGAACAAGCTGGAGCGGCTGCGCAAGGGGCTGCGGGGGCGGGCGGAGGTGCGGCCCACGTCCGCGCGCTGGGCCTGGGTGGAGTACATGCTGGCCCAGTGCGGGCCGGAGGCGGGGCTCGCGGCCATGGACGCCTGGCGCGCGGGGGGCAGCTTCGCCGCGTGGAAGCGGGCCTTCCAGGAGCGCGGGTGCGAGCCGTACATGGCCCGCCGGGTGGAGGACGGGCGGCGCCAGCCCACGGTGTGGCCCATCGTGCCGGGCCGCCCGCCGCCCCAGCCGTCCGCCGCCTGACGGGGCCCGCAAAGGCCGTATTCGCCGGGCTCCGCTTTCGCTAGAAGACGGCAAAGCGGGGCCGATGGCCGGCACTCGCATGGCCTCGGAGAGCATCTGGTGAGCACGCAGCGCGTGGAAAAGTCGTGGCAGAAGACGGGCCTCAAGGACTACTCGACGGAGGCCCTGCTGGGCACGCTGGGGCACTACGGCATCCCGGTGGGCGAAGAGGACTACCGCAAGCTGGCGGAGTCCGCCTATCCGCTCGGCATCGCCCAGCAGTGGGCGGCGAAGTGGAAGGGCACCGGCCCCTTCAAGGACTACGTCGTGGCCGCGGCCGTGGAGCTGTGGCGCCGGTGGATGCCGGACCGCGTGTCCCCGCAGGAGTTCACCACGGCCCTGGCGACGCTGATGCAGGTGCTCGTGCACAAGCTCAACGGCGCGAAGGAGGCCCCGGTGGCCTCCTCCTTCGAGCACGTGAAGGCGCTGCGCTCGAAGCTGGCGGTGGATGACAAGGGCGCGCTGCCCCAGCCCTTCCTCCAGGAGGCACTGGCGCCCTTCTCGGAGAAGGACGCGGAGCTGTTCGACAGCCTGGCGGAGTCGCTGGCCGCGCAGGGCCACCTGGACGACGCCTCGGCGTTCGCCGAGGTGGAGGAGTTCCTGCTGCCCGACCGGCGCGGCATCTCCCAGGCGGTGGTGCGCGCCGCGAAGGGCGAGCGCGAGCCCGCCATCCAGGACCTCAAGAACCTCATCCACGACACGGCGCGCGCGCCCATCTCGCGCCTGCTGGCGGTGGACGGCCTCATCCACCTGCAGGCCTGGATTGACGCGAGCGTCGAGGGCCGCGGCCTGCTGGCGGAGGCGGAGAAGGCCAACGACATCCACCTGGCGCTGGACCTGGTGCCCCGCCTGGAGCACGTCTTCAAGCAGCAGAACGACCGGTCCGCGCTCCTGGAACTGATGGGCACGCAGGAGCGGCTGGAGGCCCTGCACGACAAGATGCACCCGGGCCACCGCGCGCACCGGCACCAGCACGCGCAGCCGCAGCGCCGCCGCTAGTTCAGGTCCCCGTGCGCCGGGGGCTCCGGGCTTCCGGGGCCTCGGGCGCTTGGGGTTCGCTGGCCGCGGCGGGCGTCGCGCCTTCCGCGTCCGGCGCGCCGGGCTTCACTGGCGTCGCGCGCTTGAGCTTCACGATGGTGACGCCGGGCACGCCTTCCGACACGTCCCGCACGGGGACGACGGCGCCCACGGTGGTGTAGCGGATGGCGCCCGTCTGGGTGAAGGCGTGCTTGAGGGCGTACTCCTTCGCGCGCGGGAGGAACCACTCGCGCACCCGGGGCAGGGGCAGGGCGTGCAGCTCCCCCTGCGTGAGGAACACGTACAGCATCAGGTCCGCGCCGCTGTAGAGGAAGCAGCCCGGCGTGTCCTTCTCCAGGTTGGAGATGAGCTCGAAGAAGTAGCGGCGGCGGGTGGCCTGCCGGTCGCCCTTCACTTCAATGCCGCGCACCTCTCCGGAGGGCAGCTCCCAGAGCAGGTCCACGCCCCGGTGCTGGAAGCGCGGATCCAGTTGCACGTCATGCACGCGGGAGCCGGGCTCCGTCTCCAGGAGCCACGTGCGGGCGTGCTGCACGGCCCGGTCGGCCGCGCCCTGCACGCCCCTCATGCTGAAACTGCGGCCTCCCATCGCGGCTAGCGGCGCAGCTCGACGCCGGAGGCCACGAGCTGCACCTCGCGGGGCTTGCCGTCGGTGCCGCGCGGGACGATGGCGCCCTCGGCCTCGTAGTGCTTCGCGTGGGCGTCGCTCAGCTCCGCGACCTTCACCACGCCCTCCACGCGCGCCTGCGAGCCCGCGGAGTCCAGCGGGACGAAGAAGCCGTAGTCCTTGAATGTCACGCGCACGCCGGGGCTCTTGGCGTCCTGGGCCAGCTCCATCCAGCAGCCCTTCTTTTCACAGGCCTTGCGCACCTGACCCTCCACGCGCACGACCTTGCCGTCGTGGGCCTGGGGCTTCGCGAGCAACTCCGACAGCTTCACCGTCTTCTCGCCCTTGAGGGGCTCGCCGCGGGTGAGCGTCCAGTCGCCAGGGTTCGCGGCCTTGGCGGCCTCGGGCGTCTTCGCGTCGGCGGGGTGGTGGCAGTCGCTCGCCGCCGCTTCGGCCTTGGCGGCCGGCTTGGGCGTCTTGTCCGCCGCGAGGGCCACGAGGGGAGCGGCGACCAGCATCACGAGGGCGGTGCGGAGCATGTGCATGCCCGTTCGCTTAGCCCAGGTTTCCGGGGCCCGGCAAGGCGCCCCTTCCATCCTCGCGACCTATCCCGCACACTCGGCGCGAGGTGCGCATGAAGGTCACCATCCCCGCTCCCAACCGCCGGTTGGGCAATTTCGAGTGGTTCGGGCTCGTCGGACTCGGGGGGCTGCTCGTGGGTCGCTACGTCCCCGTGGCCCGCATCATCCCGTTCTGGGGCTGTGTGCTGCGCGAGCACACGGGCTGGCCCTGCCTGGGCTGTGGGCTCACCCGCGTGGCGGACCGCGTCGCGCACTTCAACATCCCGGGGGCGTGGGAGGCCAACCCCCTGGGCACCGTGTGCGCGCTCCTGTTCGCGCTGGCCGCGGTGGCGACGGTGCTGCACTTCCTCTTCGCGCTGCCCATCCCGGAGGTGGAGCTGGAGGAGCGCGAGTGGCGATGGGTGCGCATCGCGATCCCGCTGGTGTTGCTGGTCAATTACGCCTACGTCGTGGTGCACACCCGTTTCCCGCACCTGCTGTCCTGAAGGGCGGGACCCTGTCCTCTTCCGTGCTCTCCGCCTTCCTCCTGCTGGGCTACCTCTGCGGCTCCGTCCCCTTCGGCGTGCTGCTGACGCGGTGGTTTCGCGGGGTGGACGTGCGCGCCAGCGGCAGCGGCAACATCGGCGCCACCAACGTCACGCGCGTCGCCGGCAAGAAGCTGGGTGCGGTGGTGCTGCTGCTGGACGCGCTCAAGGCCGTGCTGCCCGTGGGGCTGGCCGTGCACTTCCTGCCCGGAGACGCGAAGGCGCACGCGCTGGTGGGCCTGGCCGCGGTGCTGGGGCACGTGTACCCGGTGTGGCTCAAGCTCCAGGGCGGCAAGGGCGTGGCCACCGCGCTGGGCGTGCTGGTGGTGCTGGTGCCCAAGGCCGCGCTCGCGGGGGCCATCATCTACGGGCTGGTGGTGGCCCGCTGGCGCGTGAGCTCCGTGGGCTCGCTGTCCGCGGCGGTGGTCGCCATCGCCACCGCGTTCCTCACCGCGCCCGCCCGCGAGTACGTGCTGCTCACCGCGGGGCTATTCGTCCTGATGCTCTGGACGCACCGGAGCAACCTCCAGCGACTCGCCCGGCGCTCCGAGCACCGGCTTTGAGCCGGACGGCAGCGGCCGAGCGCCGTAGCCCAGGAGCGTGCAGGGGATGGGGCCGTTCCACACGTCGCGCCGGGCCATGGGGCGCGCGTGGAAGGCGCTCTCGAAGGCGGGGTTGCCCGACAGCACCCAGACGCGCCAGCCCGGCAGCCCGCGCAGGCTGTCACCCAGCTTGAAGTAGAAGGTCTTCATGCCCTTCTGGCCGCCGGAGCCGAGCCGGTCTCCGTAGGGCGGGTTGGTGAGGATGAGCCCACCGCCCTCGGGAAGGGGCGGGAGCTTCGTCGCGTCGCCCTCCGCGAGCGTAATCTCCTCGCCCAGCCGCGCCGCCTTCACGTTGCGGTCCGCGGCCTCCAGGGCCTCGTCGCTCTTGTCGAAGCCGAGGATGGGGACCTCCACCTTGCGCTCGTTGCGCCGCGCGTCCGCGCGCAGGTCCGCGAGCAGCTCCTTCGCGCGCGCGCCCAGGTGCGGCCAGCGCTCCACGGCGAAGCTCCGGTTGATGCCCGGGGCGCGCTTGCGCGCGATGAGGCCGCCCTCGATGACGAGGGTGCCGGAGCCGCACATGGGGTCCACCAGCGCCTCCGTGCCGGTGTAGCCCGCCGCGCGCAGCAGGGCCGCGGCCAGGTTCTCCTTCAGGGGCGCGGGGGTGGGGCGCACCCGGTAGCCGCGCCGGTGCAGCGGGTCTCCGCACAGGTCCAGGGAGAGGGACAGCTTCTCCTTCACCAGGTGCGCCACCACGGACACGTCCGGGTTGCGCGTGTCCACGTCCGGCCGCGAGCCCAGCTTGTCGCGCAGGCGGTCCACGATGGCGTCCTTCACCTTCAGGGCCACGAAGCCGGAGTGCGCGTGCTCGGTGTCCTTCAGGTTCGCGTCCACGGCGAACGTCACGTTCGTCGTGAGGTGCTCCTCCCACGGCACGCTGGCCACCGCGTCGTAGAGCCCCTGGGCCCCCTTCGCGTCGAACTCGCCCAGCGGGTAGAGCACGCGCATGGCGATGCGGGACCAGAGGCAGACGTTGAGGGCCTCGTCGAGCGCGGCCATGAAGCGCACGCCGCCGCGGTCCTGGCGGATGCGCTTGGCGCCGAGCTCCTTCAGCTCCTCGGCGAGCAGGTCCTCGGTGCCGCGCGCGGCAGTGGCGAATAGGGCAAGACGTTCAGCCATGGTGCACCGCCCTTAGACGACCCGGGGACGATTGGGAACTGCTCAGGTGGCCACGACCTCGTACATCGTGAAGGTGGCGTCCTCCTGGGACGCGCTGGCCCCCTTCGCCTTCTGGAAGTCCTCCGACTGGAAGTAGGCCTTCATGGCGTCCCGGTCCTTCCAGCGCGTGACGAGCAGGATTTCAGGCGAGCGCTCGAACGAACGCAGCACCTCCAGGCCCAGGAAGCCCGGGTAGCCGTCCACGCGCCGCGAGCGCTCCTGGAGCCGGTGGACCCAGCCGTCGGCCTCTTCGGGGGATGCGCGGAAGCGGGAGATGGCGACGATCATGACCGAGGGGGAAACCCCCGGGGGACGGGCATCCGTTCCCCGGGGCCTTGAAACGATGCCCGTGGGCTACATCGCCCCGGCGCCGGGCATGTCGCCCAGGCCGCGCAGCAGCACCTCGCGGGGCTTGGCGCCGTCCGCGGGGCCCACCACGCCGTCGCGCTCCATGCGCTCAATCATGCGCGCCGCGCGGTTGTAGCCGATGCGCATCTTGCGCTGGAGCATGGAGATGGAGACGGAGCGCATCTCGCTGACCGCCGCGAGCGCCTGGTCGTAGAGCTCGTCGGACAGCTCGTCCTCCTCGCCACCGCCGCCCTCGCTCTCGTCGTCGCGCGGCTTGAGGATGGACTCGTCGAAGACGGGCTTGCCCTGGGCCTTGAGGTGGTCCACCGCCTTCTTGATTTCCTGCTCGGAGACGTAGGCGCCGTGGACGCGCTGCAGGTGCGCGCTCGTGGGCGGCATGATGAGCATGTCGCCCATGCCCAAGAGGGCCTCCGCGCCCACCGTGCCCAGGATCGTCATCGAGTCCGGCTTCGAGCGCAGCATGAAGCTGATGCGCGTGGGGAAGTTGGCCTTGATGATGCCCGTGACGACGTCCGTGGACGGACGCTGGGTCGCGACCATCAGGTGGATGCCGGCCGCGCGCGCCATCTGCGCCAGGCGCGCCACGTAGGTCTCCACCTCGCGGCTGGCGACCATCATCAGGTCCGCCAGCTCGTCGATGATGACCACGATGTAGGGCAGCTTCTTGAGCTCCTTCTTCTCCGGGGAGGCGGCCTCGGCCGGCGTGGACTCCTCGCCGTCCTCCTCGAACTCCGCGTCCTCCTCGCCGTCGGCCTCCAGGGTGGGGGCGGGCTCGGAGACGATGGACTCACGCAGGTCCTCGTCGTCCTCGCGCGGCATGGCCACGCCCAGCCCGTCGCTGGCGGATGCAGGGGCCACGGCTTCGGCGCTGCCCTCCACGACCAGCACCTTCTTGGGCTTCTTCTTCTTCGCGGCGGGCGCGGCGGCGGCGGGCTTCTCCTCGGAGGCCTGCGTCTCCACCAGCTTGTTGAAGCCGGCGATGTTGCGCACGCCCGCCTCGGACAGCATCTGGTAGCGGCGCTCCATCTCCTCCACCGCCCAGCGCAGCGCGAGCGCGGCCTTCTTGGGGTCGGTGACGACGGGGAGCAGCAGGTGCGGGATGCCCTCGTAGACGGAGAGCTCCAGCATCTTCGGGTCCACCATGATGAAGCGGACCTCCTCGGGCGTGGCCTTGAGGAGGATGCTCATGATCATCGAGTTCACCGCCACGGACTTGCCGGAGCCGGTGGTGCCCGCGATGAGCAGGTGGGGGGCCTTCACCAGGTCGAAGACGTACGGCATGCCTTCGATGTCCTTGCCCACGCACATGGTGAGCTTGCTGCCGCTCTTCTGGAACGTGTCCTGCTCCGCGATCTCCTTGAGGAACACCGTCTCGCGGTCGCGGTTGGGGACTTCAATGCCCACCACGCCCTTGCCGGGGATGGGGGCCACGATGCGCACGCGCATGGCCTCCATGGCCATGGCCAGGTCGTCCTGGAGCGCGGCGATCTTGCTGACCTTGATGCCGGGCCCGGGCAGGAACTCGTACATGGTGACGACGGGGCCGGGGCGGATTTCGACCACCTCGCCCACGATGCCGAAGTCCGCCAGCTTCGCGCGCAGCTTCTCCGCCGTGACGAGGAACGCGTCCTTGTCCAGCGCGGAGCGCTCCTTCTTGTCCGCCTCCAGCACGTCCAGGGGCGGCAGGGAGAAGCTCTTGCGGTCACCCACGAACTCGAACTGGTCCTGCGGCCGCTTCACGGCGGTGGGCTTGGGCGGGGCCTTGGGCTCCACGATGAGCGGCATGCGCGCCAGCGCGGAGGGCGGCGCGGGGATGAGGGCGTTGGCGGGCGCGGCGGCGGCGGGCTTCTCCGCGGCCACGGGCTTCGCGGCGGGCTCGGAGGACGGAGGCGTGAGCGACGCGGCGGGCACCGGCGGCGTGGACGGAGCGGCGGGCGGGGTGACGATCTGTGGCGTCTTGCGCGCGCGGCGGGGCGGCTCGCCCGCGTCGGCGTTGGCGTTGGCGGGCAGCTGCGGCTGGGGCGCGAGGAAGGACGCGGCCCAGGCGGGGTCGGCGCCCGGGGAGCGGCGCTCGGCGCGCTCGGGGGGCAGCGAGGGCTGCTCGTCGGAGGCGTCGTCGCTCTCGTCCTCGGCCGGCTCCTCGCGGGCGAACTTCTTCTCCAGCTTCTCGCGGTCCTTCTGCTCCTTGAGCGCCTTCTTCGCGTTGGCGAGCTGCTCCTTCTCGTTCTGCCGGGCCAGGCGCACGGCCTCCTCGGCCAGGGCTTCGGCCTCGGCGGCCTCGGCCTCGGCGGCCAGGCGCTCGGCCTCGGACAGCTCCTCCTCCTCGGCCTCCAGCTCCGCGAGGAACGCGGCCTCCTCTTCCTTCTCCTGCGCGAGCCGCTCCTGGCGGGCCGCGTAGTTGACCTTCTGCTGCTCCCAGAAGACGTGCGCGTTCTCGGAGATGCGGCGGCCCAGCACGGTGAGGCCGGCCCACACCAGCGAGCACAGCTTGAAGAACGTGTACTGGGTGCCCACGATGAGCGCCGCCGCGCTGATGGCGGTGACGAGGATGATGGTGCCGACGGTGGAGAACATCCCCTCCATCAGGCCGCCCAGGCCCGCGCCCAGCGCGCCGCCGGGCGGGTGGGCCCAGCCCTTGTCCTTGGCGAACATGAGCTGCGCGAGCACGGACACGCTGCAGGTGAGCAGCGCCAGGGAGATGATCTGCGGCAGGCGGCGCCGTTCGCGGTTGCCCACGAAGAGCACCACGGCGGTGTAGATGCCGCCCGCGGGGATGAGGTAGGCGCACACGCCCAGCGCGCCGCGCAGGGCCTCCGCGATGAGGTGGCCCATGGGGCCCACCGCGTTGTGGAAGCCGGGCCCCACGCGGTCATGCGCGTCGAACGTGGCGACCGCCAGCAAGGCCAGCAACGAGGCGGCCAGGATGAAGACGCCCACGAGCGCCCGTTTGGCGGGACTGGCCGCGCCTGGCGCCTTCATCTTCTTGTTGTTGAGCGCCTTTCGGCGCGTCGCGATCTCCTGCCGGGAGAGCACCGCCTTCTCCCCCCGGCCACCCTTCTTTGCCGCTGTCATGGACCCCTGTTCCCTCTGCCCGATTCCAGCCGCGTAGCGAGCTGTAGCAATCCGCCCGGCGAGAATAGGGAGGGAGGGGGCGGGGTCAATTTTCCGGCAGGCGTCCAAGGGGGCTCCGAGGAGGCGGAAGCAGGGCCTACATTTCGGGCGCGTCCCCGCGGCGAGAGGGTATGGTGCCTGCCGCCAAGGAGAACCCAAGACCATGTCCGACCTGAGCCCCGACAAGCCCTCCCACAACGAAGACGACTACTTCGCGCGCGAGGAGATTGAAGCCAAGCGCAAGCTGGCCCTCCAGCAGTCCCAGGAGATGGCCGCCCAGCAGCGCGAGTCGCTCAAGCAGCTGCACCACATGAAGTGCCCCAAGTGCGGCATGGACCTGCAGACGCTGAAGCAGGGCAACGTGGAGCTGGACAGCTGCTTCAACTGCCACGGCGTCTGGCTGGACGCGGGCGAGATGGAGCAGCTGATCAAACAGCACGGCCACGAGGGCAGCCAGAGGGTGATGGGCTCCATCCTCAACCTCTTCAAGCGCTCGCCGCCGTCCCCGTAGCACCTCAAGCCCGGAGGAGGCTTCCCCATGGCCCTCACGCTCGAGCAGGTCCGGCACGTGGCCACCCTGGCGCGGCTGTCGCTGACGCCGCAGGAGGAGGAGCGCTACGCCACCCAGTTGTCCGCGGTCCTGGACGCGGTGGCGGAGCTGGAAGCGCTCGACGTGAGCCAGGTGGAGCCCACCTCCCACGCGACGCTCGCGTCCTCGCTGTTGCGCGAGGACGTGCTGCGTCCGTCACTGCCCCCGGAAGCAGGGCTCGCCAACGCGCCGGCGAAGGTGGGCAGCGCCTTCGCGGTCCCGAAGATTTTGGAGTAGCCCGCCATGTCGTCGCTGACCGACCTGTCGATGCTGGAGCTGGCGGCGAAGTTGGCTTCGCGCGAGGTGTCCTCCGTGGAGGCCACGCGCGCGAGCCTCGAGCGCATCGCCCGGGTGGACTCGAAGGTGCGCGCCTTCCTGCGCGTGGACGAGGCTGGGGCGTTGAAGGCCGCCGAGTCCAGCGACGCGCGCCGCGAGGCGGGCAGCCCGCTGAGCGCGCTGGACGGCGTGCCCGTGGGCCTCAAGGACATCTTCCTCACGCAGGGCGTGGAGACCACCTGCGCCTCGCGCGTGCTGGAGGGCTTCGTCCCGCCCTATGACGCTACCGTGGTGCGCCTGCTGAAGGAGGCGGGCCTGCCGCTGTTGGGCAAGCTGAACATGGACGAGTTCGCCATGGGCTCGTCCAACGAATCGAGCGCGTACTTTCCCACCCACAACCCGTGGGACCTGACGCGCACGCCGGGCGGCTCGTCCGGTGGCTCGGCGGCTGCGGTGGCGGCGCGCGAGGTGTTCGGCGCGCTGGGCACCGACACGGGCGGCTCCATCCGTCAGCCCGCGGCGCTCACCAACACCGTGGGGCTCAAGCCCACGTATGGGCGGGTGTCGCGCTACGGCGTCATCGCCTTCGCCTCGTCGTTGGACCAGCCGGGCCCCATGGCGCGCACGGTGGGGGACACCGCGGCGCTCTTCCAGCTCGTCGCGCGGCATGATCCGCTGGACTCCACCTCCGCGGACGTGGAAACGCCAGACTGCCTCACGGGGCTGGAGGACGGCGTGCGCGGCCTCAAGCTGGGCGTGCCTCGCGAGTACTTCGCGGAAGGCATGGACCCGGAGGTGGCGGGCACGCTGCGCGCGTCGCTGGAGGAGCTGGAGAAGCTGGGCGCGACGCTGGTGGACGTGTCGCTGCCGCACACGAAGTACGCGCTGGCGACGTACTACCTGCTGGCCTCTTCGGAGGCGTCCAGCAACCTGGCCCGCTACGACGGCATCCGCTACGGGCAGCGGGCGAAGGACGCGCGCGGGCTCAAGGAGCTGTACACGCGGACGCGGGGCGAGGGCTTCGGCGCGGAGGTGAAGCGCCGCATCATGCTGGGCACCTACGCGCTGTCCGCCGGCTACTACGACGCGTACTACCTGCGCGCGCAGAAGGTCCGCACGCTCATCCGCGAGGACTTCACGAAGGTATTCCAGCAGGTGGACGCCATCGTGTCGCCCACGTCGCCGGTGCCGGCGTTCAAGCTGGGCGCGAAGGTGGACGACCCGCTGTCCATGTACCTGATGGACGTCTACACGCTGCCGTGCAACCTGGCGGGCCTGCCCGGCCTGTCCGTGCCGTGCGGCTTCACGCAAGGCGGGCTGCCCATCGGCATGCAGCTGCTGGGGCGCCCCTTCGACGAGGCCCGCCTGCTCCGCATCGCCCGCGCGTTCGAGCGCGAGCACGACTTCTTCCGCCGCGCCGCCCCCGTCTAGCGGGCGCGACACAAGGGTGACACCGCCATGCCCCTGAGCGACTTCCAGACGGTCATCGGCCTCGAGGTCCACGCGCAGCTGCTCACGCAGTCCAAGATTTTCTGCGGCTGCTCCACCGCGTTCGGCGCCGAGCCCAACCACCACACCTGCCCGGTGTGCCTGGGCATGCCCGGCGTGCTGCCAGTGCTCAACCAGCGCGTGGTGGAGTACGCGGTGCGCACGGGCCTGGCGCTCGGGTGCACGGTGAAGCCCACGAGCGTGTGGAGCCGGAAGAACTACTTCTATCCGGACCTGCCCAAGGGCTACCAAATCACCCAGTACGACCAGCCCATCTGCGAGTGGGGCGAGCTGGTCATCGACACGCCGTCGGGTGAGAAGACGGTGCGCGTGCGGCGCATCCACCTGGAGGAGGACGCGGGCAAGAGCATCCACGACGCGTCCGCGTCCGCGGGGCAGAGCCTGGTGGACCTGAACCGCGCGGGCGTGCCACTGATGGAGATCGTCAGCGAGCCGGACCTGCGCGACGCCGACGAGGCGGTGGAGTACCTCAAGGCGCTGCGCGACGTGCTGGTGTACCTGGGCGTCAACGACGGCAACCTGGAGGAGGGCAGCTTCCGCTGCGACGCCAACGTGTCGGTGATGCCCAGGGGCTTCACCACGTACGGGCAGCGCTGCGAGTTGAAGAACCTCAACTCGTTCCGCTTCCTCAAGCAGGCCATCGAGTACGAGGCCGCGAGGCAGGTGGACGTCATCGAGTCCGGCGGCAAGGTGGACCAGGAGACGCGCCTCTGGGACGTGAACAAGGGCGTCACCCGGTCCATGCGCTCCAAGGAGGACGCGCACGACTACCGGTACTTCCCGGAGCCGGACCTGCCGCCGCTCCTGGTGTCGGACGCGCTGAGGGATTCGCAGCGGCAGTCGCTGCCGGAGCTGCCGCGCGCCAAACGCACGCGCTTCATGAGCGAGTACGGCCTACCGGCCTACGACGCGCGCATCCTCACCGCCGAGCGCCCGCTGGCGGACTTCTTCGAGGCCTGCGCGAAGCACGTCTCCGACGCGAAGAAGCTCTCCAACTGGTTCTTGGGCGAGCTGAGCCGCCTGCTCAAGGAGGAGGGCACGCCCATCTCCGCGCTGCGCTTCACCCCGGCGCAGCTGGGCGAGCTGCTGACCACGGTGGAGAAGGGCACGGTGTCCGCGAACGCGGCGAAGGACGTGCTCGGGGAGATGTTCCGCACGGGCCGCGCGCCCGCGGACATCATCGCGGAGAAGGGCCTGGCGCAGGTCAGCGACGTGGGCGCCGTGGAGGCGGTGGTGGACGACATCCTCGCGAAGAACGCGGGCGAGGTGGAGAAGTACAAGGCCGGCAAGAAGAGCGTGTACGGCTTCTTCGTGGGCCAGGTGATGAAGGCCATGAAGGGCAAGGGCAACCCCGGCCTCGTCAACGAGCTGCTCAAGAAGAAGCTGGGCGAGTAGGGCGCTCGTGGCCCGGCTCCTGATCGTGAACGACGTCACATACCGCTGGAACTTCCAGAGGAAGCGGGTCGTTCTGGAAGGAACGGCCTGGCGGCTGCTGACGGTCGTGTGGGCCGAGGCCACCCGGCAGGCGCTGCACGTCCGTGTCCGCCACGATGATCCGTGGCTCCACGTCGATGACGGCGACACGTCCGGACTCGTGACGCGGGACGTGGGCCCCGGACTGGTGGCGCGGGTCATCGAGATGGCGCGGGGCCTGGGATGGAGTCCGGAGAAGCGTGGCTCCACGCTCAAGTTCGTCCTGGAGGACGACGCGCGGCTCGTGCCCGTGCCGTCTACCGGGGAACGGTGACGTGGAGCACGTCCTCGCCGCGCGGATCCGTTGACTGGGCGAGCACGTGCACGTCGTCCGGCCCCCGGCGCTCCAGGATGAGCGAGGGCGCCTCGAAGGTGTTGTCGAAGAAGCCGCCGGTGAGCTGCGGGTTCACCGCGTAGCGCACGCGCTTCAGGGTGCGCAGCTGCGTGAACAGGCCCTCGTTGAACCACTGCTCGCGGCGCAGCTGTGTCTCGCCTGGCGCGTTGAAGGCCCAGGGCGCGTCCCAGCTCCACGCGTTGGCGGAGGGCTGCGCGAGCACCTCCACGCCCAGCGCGTCCAGGTACTGCGCGCAGGGGACGAAGTAGGGTTCGCCGGACGTGTGGGGTTCGCGAAAGCCGTCGTAGCAGACGAGCGTCCCCAGCTTCCCGAACGGCGTGTCCAGCACGGGCAGGTCCTCCGGACGGCCCGGGCTCAGGTGCAGCACGTCCTCCTGCGTGGGCACCAGGTTCACCTTGCGCGTGACGGCCACGCAGTGCCCGGCCGGTGAGAACGTGTAGCTGGTGTTGAAGGTGCGCGCGCCCGCGGGCTCGTACTCGGGGGTGTCCGGGCCCAGGCGGTTCGTGGGCAGGAGCGCGCTGCCGGCCACCACCCACAGGCCGAAGTCGCGCGCGATGCCGGAGAAGGTCTCGTACATGGCGCGGTGCACGCGCGGCGCCACCGTGGCGTAGAGGCACTCCTCCAGCGTCGGCGGATGGAAGGTGCTCCATGTGCGGAACATGCCCAACCACTCCGCGAGCGCCACGCGCGTCATCGCGCCGTTCGTCGTCTTGCGGCGGCGCACGCGCGGCAGGTGCCCCATCAGCCCCAGCGCCGCGCCCACCATCTCCGGCCAGACAGCGAGCGCGGGGTTCAACGGCCGGCCCGAAGCGTCCCGGGGGCGCAGCGCGTCCACGCGGGCCGCGAGCGCCCGGTGGTGCGAGGCGAACGTCTCCTGCGAGGCGTAGTCGTCGAGCGTGACGCGCGGCTGGATGGCGAACAGGTCGAGGGAGGTGGCCACGGTGCCGCGAGGATGGCACTGGCCTCCGGGCCACGCGAGCCTCCCGGCGATGGACCGTCAGCTTCCGATAGTGCCGCCGTCGACGCCGTGATGCGCATGAAGAGGACACTCCAGGCCGAGGTGCACGCGTTCATCGACGTGACGGAGACGCTCGCGGGACGGGAGGTCAAGGCCCGGGGCGTGGCGCCCGACAACACCGTGTGGTGGCTCGCGTCAGAGGCGGGCGAGGGCGATGAGGTCCTCCACTTCGCGGACGCCTGGGACTTCTGGGAGCGGTTCACGCTGCCTCGCGGTGCACTGGACTTCCACTCCGTCCAGCCGCTCCCCGACGGGGAGGTGCTGCTCGCGAACGCGCGTTGCCGCTTCCTTTCCGAGAAGCAGCATGAGCGCAACGCCCATGTCTACTCGCCGGACGGCACGTTGCTGCGGGAGCTCACCCTGGGAGATGGCATCGCGGACGTGCAGACGACATCCGACGCACAGGTCTGGGTCAGCTACTTCGACGAAGGCGTCTTCGGCAACCGGGGCTGGGGCGGTGGGGGGGCCTATCGTCCCATTGGCGAGGATGGCCTGGTGCGCTTCGATGCGCTGGGGCAGCGGCAGGAGAGTGGTGTGCAGATGGCGCTCGGCCTGGGGCAGCGCATCGTGGACTGCTACGCGCTCAACGTCGCGTCGGAGCAGGAGACCTGGTTCTACAGCTACTCGGACTTCCCGCTCGTGCGCATGCGGCCCGGGCAGCCCTCCACGGTGTGGCAGTCACCGGTGCGGGGCGCGCACGTCATCACTGTCAGCGACACGCACGTCCTGTTCGGGGGCGGCTACGACGACGCCTGCGAGCTCCAGCTCTTCACGCTGTACGACCGGGGCCAGCAGCGTCTGGGGCCCGTGGCCCGTGTCGTCCTCACGGACGAGACGGGCCGTGTGTGGCAGCCCTCGTGGCTCAAGGGCCGGGGGCCCTGGCTTCACGGCGCGGAAGGGACTCGCCACTTCCGCGTGCACATGGATGAGCTGCTCGCCGCCGCTGCGGCTACTTGAGGAAGCCCAGCTCGCGCAGGCGCTGTTTGAGGAACGCGTCCGCGGTGATGGGCGGGTGGCGCGCGGGGTTGTCCGGCGTCTCCGTCTGCGGCAGCGGCTTCAGGATGCAGTCGGAGAACGGGTGCACGAAGAAGGGCATCGAGTAGCGCACGGTGTCCTGCTCCGTGCTGGGCGGGTTCACCACCCGGTGCGTGGTGGACGGGATGACGCCGTTCATCACCCGGCTGAGCATGTCGCCCGAGTCCACGACAATCTGCCCGCGCAGCGTGTCCACGGGAATCCACTCGCCGTCGCGCGTGAGCAGCTCCAGGCCGCCGGCCGTGCCCTCGCACAAGAGCGTGATGAAGTTGATGTCCTCGTGCTCCGCCGCGCGCACCGCGCCCGGGATGAAGCGGTCCTTCAGCGGCGGGTAATGGATGAGCCGCAGCACGGAGTTGCCGTCCACCGTCATGTCGCTGAACGTGTTGCGCGCGATGCCCAGGTAGTCCGCCAGCGCCTGGAGCATCACCGTCGCCGCGTCGTCCAGCTCCCGGTAGAGCGTCAGCGTGTTGTCGCGGAAGGTGGGCACCTCCTCCGGCCAGACGTTGGGGCCGTAGTCGTCACGGTACGGGTGGCCCGCGGGCAGCTCGCGGCCCACGTGCCAGAACTCCTTCAGGTCCCCCACCTTGCGGTTCTTCGCGTGCTCCTGGCCGAACGCCATGAAGCCCCGCTGCCCCGGACGCTCCGGCACCGCGTAGCGCGTCTTGGTGGACTCCGGCAGCTGGAAGAAGCGCTCCACGTCCGCGTACGTGCGGCGGATGAGCGCGTCCTCGACGCCGTGGCCCTCCACGGTCACGAAGCCGAACTCCTTGAGCGCGTCGCCAAACACCTGGACGAAGCGGGCCCGCTCCTCGGGAGTGCCGGAGCGGTAGTGGGACAGGTTCACGGTGGGGATGCGTCGGGCCGAGCGGGACATGCGCGCATCCTATCCGCGTGACACCTTCCTGACACGTCGCAGTCCGCCGCCCAACCGTCACCCCGGCCCATGGGCGGGGTGCCCTCCTCACTTTGCGACACCCACCCTTGGCGGCAGTGGATGCCGGGCTTCCGGGATGTGCAGATTGGGCAGGGAATTGGCCAGGGGGGCGCGGTATGGCCGAAGTCGCGAGGAACGAGCGCACGTGTTCAGCGTGCGGGCGGGGACATGGCGAGGGGACGTCGTGCGACACGCTCGTCCGGGCGGCGGGGGGCGGCCCGGGCAGGGCCGTGGAGCCGCCGGCCGCCGTGGCCGCGGCGGACGAGGTGGACCCGCTGGTGGGGACCCAGATGGGCAGCTTCCGGCTGGTGCGCCGGGTGGGCCGGGGCGGCATGGGGTCCGTCTACCTGGCCGAGCACGTGTCCATTGGCAGCCGCGTGGCGGTGAAGGTGCTCCACGAACACCTGACGCGCTACCCGGAGCTGGTGCAGCGCTTCCACGCCGAGGCCCGGGCGGTGAACCTCATCGGGCACGAGAACATCGTCAGCATCTTCGACCTCAACGCCTCCGCGCCCCGGCCGTACCTCATCATGGAGTTCCTGGAGGGGGCGCCCCTGTCGGCGTGGGTGGGGACGCCCATGTCCGCCGGGGCGGTGGTGCCCATGCTGATGCAGGTGTGTGACGCGCTGCATGCGGCGCACGCGCGGGGCATCGTCCACCGCGACCTGAAGCCGGACAACATCTTCCTGGTGAAGCGCGGGCGGGGGATGCCGTTCGTGAAGGTGCTCGACTTCGGCATCGCGAAGCTGGTGGACGCGAGCATGCCGGAGACGGTGGCGGGCATCATCGTGGGCACGCCGGAGTACATGGCCCCGGAGCAGTCCCTGAGCCGGCGCCTGGACGGCCGCGCGGACCTGTACGCGGTGGGCGTCATCGCCTACCAGCTGCTTACCGGGCGGCTGCCCTTCCCCGACGAGGGGCTCACCGCCCAGCTCGTGGCGCACCAGACGCGCACGCCTCCGGCCCCGCGCTCCATCTGCCCCTCGGTGCCGCCCGCGCTGGAGGCGGTGGTGCTGCGCGCGCTGGCGAAGACGCCGGAGGAGCGCTTCCCCCACGCGCTCGCCCTGCGGGCCGCGTTGGAGCAGGCGATCGCCACGCGGCCTCCGTCGCCGCGCGCGGCCGTGGGCGGTCCCCGTCCCGTGCAGGGCGGGGGCTCCCCGGGGACCCCCGTCACGGCGCCCCGGCGCACCCCGCCGCTGGCCCCGCCGGGCGCGTCCGGGGGAAAGACGCTCCCGTTGCCCGTGCAGGTGGTGCTGCAGCCGGGCGCGCAGCCCCGGGCCTTCACGGGGTCGGACCTGTCGCGCGGCGGGGTGTTCCTGCACGCCACGGGGGAGCTGCCCCCGCTGTTCGCCCAGGTCCAGGTGGTGCTGCCGCTGTCCACCGGGCCGCTGTCCGTCTCGTGTGAGGTGGTGCGCCACGTCTCCCCCGAGCAGGCCCAGGCCTGGAGCATGCGCCCGGGCTTCGGCGTGCAGTTCGTCGCGCCGTCCGCCGCGCTGAAGGCCCGCGTGGAGCAGCACCTCGCGGGCGCCACCGCCTCTCCGCCCCCCGCGCCCCGGGAGCTCCCAGACGACGCCGAGGCCGAGCGCGTCCTGGCGATGTGGCGCGGACAGCTGGCGGGGGAGGGCACGCACTACACGGTGCTGGGGCTTTCACCGGACGTGGAGCTGGAGTCCGCGCGAGAGCGGGCGCGCGAGCTGTGGGGCGCCCTGTCCGCGCTGCGGCAGCGGCCCCTGTCGCGCGGACAGCGCTCGCGCCTGGAGTCCATGCTGATCCGCGTGAGGGACGCGGGCGACACCCTGGGCATGCCGATGCGCCGGGCCCGCTACGACGCCCGGCTGGGCAATGCCCGGGGCGTGGCGCGGTGCCTGGAGGCGGGCCTCACCGCCGTCCAGGCGGAGGCCCTTCGCCGCGAGTACCTGGCCGAGCAGCCCCGGGCGGTGGGCACCGCGCGGGTGCACTTCCTCACCGGCAACGCGCTGGAGCGCGACGGCCAGCTCCAGCGGGCGCTGGAGTCCTACGAGCGGGGCCTGGCGCTGGACCCCCTGGAGTGGGAGTACCACCAGCGCCGCCGGGTGGTGGACCGGGCGCTGGGCGCGCGCCTGTCGGGGGCCCGAAATGAAAGAGCCCGATTCCCTGGGGAGGGAACCGGGCCCTGAGTCCACGGCCAGGGGCCGCGGGGAGGCGACGACTAGCCGCCGATGGAGGCCGCGCAGGCGGCGCTCACGGAGCCGCCCTTGGCGGAGCAGGACAGGATGTCCGACAGGATGCGCTGCTGCTCGGTGGTGGACTTGTCGGAGCAGCTCTTCACGTCCTCGATGCAGTCGAGGGCCGCGTCCAGCTTGTCCTTGTCGTCGTCGGAGCAGTCCTCGAGGGCCTCCTTGCAGGCGTCGCGCTCGGCGTCCGTGATCTCGTCATCGGTGCCGCTGGTGTCGAAGCCACACTCCTCGAACTTGGAGGAAAGGTCCTTGGCCAGGTCCTCGTTGCGATCGCAGTAGTCGCCGCCGCCGCAAGCGGTGAGCGTGAGCGAAGCCATGGCCGCCAGACCGAAAAGGATCTTCTTCATGATGGTTCTCCCCCTCAGGGATGAGGTACAGGTGGAAAGCAAGCGGCGCGCATCCTAGCGAGCGCTCCGTTGCGGTCCAGTGGACTTTATTCCGGGAATTCTATTCAAAAGCAAATAGGGAGCTGAGGGGCGGGCTGATCCGCCAACTGCCTTGACTCCCCCCCGGGATTCTCGTAAGTCCCGCCGTCTTTTAGCGCGCCGGCCGGTCCTCCGTCCGAAATGCGCGTTGGATTCCATGGGTTGAAGCAACCCGAAGCTGACAGGGGTTCGACGATGTACGCAGTCATTCGCACGGGCGGAAAGCAGTACCGCGTCGCCGAGGGCGACGTTGTCCGGATCGAGAAGATCGCCGGTGATATCGGCGCTGAGGTCTCGTTCACCGAGGTCCTCCTGCTGGGCGGCTCCGAGAGCCCGAAGGTGGGCCAGCCGACGGTGGCGGGCGCGAAGGTCGTGGGCAAGGTGCTGGCGCAGGACAAGCACCGCCGCGTCCTGCACTTCCGGAAGGAGAAGGAAGGCTGGACCCGCCGCCGTGGCCACCGCCAGCCGTACACCGAGGTGAAGGTCACCTCGATCTCCGGCTAGTCGTCTTTCCGGGCATTCCCCACACGAACTTCAAGGAGCAGGTGTCATGGCCCATAAAAAAGGTCAGGGTTCTTCGCGCAACGGGCGTGATTCCAACCCGCAGTACCGTGGCGTGAAGGTGTACGGCGGTGAGACCATCACGGCGGGCAGCATCCTCGTCCGTCAGGTCGGCACGGTCATCCACCCGGGCACGAACGTGAAGCTCGGTCGCGACTTCACCCTCTTCTCGACGGTGGACGGCGTGGTGAAGTACGAGCGCCTCGGCCGCGACAAGAAGAAGGTGTCCGTGTACCCGGCCGCCGCCGAGCAGGCGAGCGCCTAGTCAGTGGCCCCGGGGCGACCCGGGGCATGGCTTACCGAGCGGGTCGTTCCCGGTCCTTCCGTTCCCGTCGGGAATGGGGGATGCGAGGACGGCCCGCTTTGTGTTTTTCCAGGAGGGCGTTGGCCCCATGAAGTTCGTCGACGAAGTACGCATCTACGTGAAGGCGGGAGACGGCGGGAACGGCGCCGTGGCCTTCCGGCGTGAGAAGTTCATCGAGCGCGGCGGCCCCAACGGCGGGGACGGCGGCAATGGCGGCTCCGTGGTGTTCGTGGCGAACCCGCAGCTGACCACGCTCCTGGACTACCGCTACCAGCAGCACCACCGCGCCAAGAGCGGCGAGCACGGCATGGGCAGCGACTGCAACGGCCATGGCGCCGAGGACCTGGTCCTCCAGGTGCCGGTGGGCACGCTGATCCGCAACGAGCAGACGGGTGAGCTGCTGGTGGACCTGAGCGACCCGGGCCAGCAGTTCGTGGCGGCCAAGGGCGGCCGGGGCGGCCTGGGCAACATGAACTTCGCCACCTCCACGCGCCAGACGCCGCGCTTCGCGCAGGACGGCGGAAAGGGTGAGGAGATCACCCTGCGGCTGGAGCTGAAGCTGCTGGCGGACGTGGGCCTGCTGGGCTTCCCCAACGCGGGCAAGAGCACGTTCATCTCGCGGGTGAGCCGGGCTCGGCCGAAGGTGGCGGACTACCCGTTCACCACGCTGGTGCCGAACCTGGGCATGGTCCAGTACAAGGACAGCCTGTCCTTCGTGATGGCGGACATCCCCGGCATCATCGAGGGCGCCAGCGAGGGCGTGGGCCTGGGCCACCAGTTCCTGCGCCACGTGGAGCGCTGCAAGGTGCTGGTGCACCTCATCGACATGGGCGCCGAGGGCGAGGGCCGCAAGCCGCTGGACGACTTCAACATCCTGAACACCGAGCTGAAGAAGTACAGCGCGGAGCTGGCCAGCAAGCCGCAGGTGGTGGCCGCCAACAAGCTGGACCTGACCGAGGGCCGCGACCGGCTGGGGCCCTTCACGGAGGCGCTGCGCCGCCGGGGCATCCGCGTGTACCCGGTGTCCTGCGCCACGGGCGAAGGCATGCAGCCCCTGATGGACGCGGTGGCGGAGGTGCTCTTCACCGGCCGCACCGACAAGATCCACGTCGAGATGCCGGCGAAGAAGTCCGCCTCCAAGGCGTCCGCCAAGAAGGCTCCGGCCAGGAAGGCTCCGGCCAAGAAGGCGGGGGCCAGGGCCGCCGTGAAGAAGGCTCCTGCGAAGAAGGCCGCGAAGCAGGCGGCGCGCAAGGCTCCTGCGAAGAAGGCCGCCGCGAAGAAGGCTCCTGCGAAGAAGGCCGTCGCGAAGAAGACCTCGCGCAAGCCGGTGGCGAAGAAGGCCGCCCGCAAGGCACCGGTGAAGAAGGCCCCGGCGAAGAAGGCCGCCCGGAAGTCCCCGGCGAAGAAGTCCGGCGGGAGGCGCTGAGCCGATGGCTGGTGGAGGCCCCCGCTACGAGAAGTTCGAGCGCGACGTCGTCGAGCCGGAGCAGTTCCTGCTCGACGTGCGGAAGGAGAAGATCGACCGCGTCGTCAGCCAGCGCACGCGCAACTTCGTGGTGGTGCTCGACCGGCTGGAGGACAACTTCAACATGGCCGCGGTGCTGCGCACCTGCGAGTCCATGGGCGTGCAGGAGGTGCACGTCGTCATCAACCCGGAAGCGCCCTTCATCCCCAACTCGCGGGTGGCCCAGGGCTGCGACAAGTGGTTGGACGTGCACCTCTACAAGACGTTCGCGGAGTGCCGCGAGCACCTGAAGGGGCGGGGCTTCAGCCTCTACGCGTCGGCGCTGCGCGAGGGGGCCACCAACCTCTACAGCCTGCGCTTCGACACGAAGTTCGCCATGGTGTTCGGCAACGAGCGCTACGGCGTGAGCGACGACGTGCTCACCGGCGTGGACGGCACCTTCTGGGTGCCCATGAAGGGCTTCAGCCAGAGCCTGAACATCTCCGCCGCCGCGTCCGCCAGCATCACCCGGGCGGTCGCCTGGCGGGACGAGCACCTGGCGGGGGGCTCCGGGGACCTGACGCCCACCGAGGCCCAGGAGCTGCGGGAGCGCTTCTACCTGCTGGGCGTGAAGCAGCGGAAGCGTCTGGTCAAAGCCACACAGCGGTGAATGCCGGCCCCCCGGGGGCCGTCCGGATGCGGTAGATGGACCCTGCGGGCGCCTTGGGGTGCCCGCTCCGGAGGCGCACGCCATGTTGCTGGAATCCCTGCTCTTCACGCTCCTCACGCAGGCCCCCACCACCGCGCCCGCGCCGAAGCCCGCGGCAGCCGCCAAGGCCCCCGCCGCCGCTCCCAAGGATGCCGGCACGGCCGCCATGCCCCCTTCGGCGAAGCAGGGCGACGCGAGCGTCGCCGCCAATGACACGAAGCCCGCTCCGAAGCCGATGGCGCCCGAGGTGAAGACGCTCGTGGACCGGATGCAGGCCTTCTACGAGAAGACGGGCGACTTCAAGGCGGGCTTCAAGCAGGACTACAAGTACAAGGCCTTCCGCCGCACGCAGACGTCCACGGGCACGGTGACCTACAAGAAGCCGGGCCTGATGCGCTGGGAGTACGAGAACCCGTCCAAGCGGACGTTCGTGCTCGCGGGCAACAAGGTCTACATGCACGACCCGGAGGCGCAGACGCTGTCGGTGGCGGCCATGGACACCAGCCAGCTGTCCGCGTCCGTGACGTTCCTCTTCGGCCAGGGGAAGCTGGCGGACGAGTTCGCCATCACCAAGGGCGCCTGCAAGGACTGCAAGGGCACGCTGCTGGTGCTGGATCCGCTGAAGAACGAGCCGCGCTTCCGCCAGGTGCGCCTGGAGGTGGACCCCTCGACGGCGCAGGTGCTCAAGAGCACGGTGGTGGATCCGGACGGCAGTGAGAACACCATCGCCTTCCTGGACCTGAAGACGAACGTGGGCATCTCCGCGGACAGCTTCAAGCTGAACCCGCCCGAGGGCACCCGCGTGGACGACTTCACCAAGAAGGCACAGCAGTAGGACGGCCTGCCCTCCATGCGTGGCGTGCTGCTGGCGGGGTGCGTGCTCTTGGGCGCGGGGTGTCACTCCGCCGCGCCCGCGGGCCCTTCACGTCCCACGAGCCTCGCGGGGCAGACGCTGCCCCTCCTGTCGTCGCCCGCGTTGCGGCTGACGGTGGCGGGGCGGTTGGGGAACCGGGCCGTGCCGGTGGTGCTGGACGTCACGCGCCCGCTCTCGCTCGTGTCCTCCAGCTGCTTCGACGGTGAGCCGCCCGTGGCCGCGGGGACCGCGCGCGTGCCGGAGTCCTCCGGTGGCCATCGCTCCTGGCCGGAGGTGCCGGCCCCGCCGGTGACGGTGGGCCCGGTGTCGCCGCCCCTGCGCACGCTGCTGCTCTCCGGTGAGACGGGCTGCTCGGTGACGCTGGGGCAGGACGTGCTGTTCCCCTATGCCCTCACGGTGGATCCGCTGCGCCGCGAGGTGACCTTCACCGCGTCACGCCCCCGGGAGGCCTACGACGCGGAGCTGCGCGGGACGGACGCCGTGCGCGAGTCGCACGTGGTGGAGCTGAGCCGCGAGCCGCTGGGCGACTGGCCGCTCCTGGCCGTGCAGGTGACGCAGGGTGGGGCGAGCATCACCGGCCCCTTCGTGCTGGGCACGCGCGAGCCCTTCTCCCGCCTGGCGGTGGACCCCGCGCTGGGGCTGGGGCTTCAGCCACTGGAGACGGCCGCGGGCCTGCCGCCGCGCACCTTCGTGGTGGACGCGGTGGAGGTGGCGGACGGCCTGGGCGTGAAGCCGCTGGTGATGGAGGCTGCGGGGCGCTGGCCGTCGCAGAGCAGCCTGGGCCGGCTAGGGCCGGACGTGTGGGGCCGCTTCACCGCCACCGTGGACGCGCAGGGCGGGGCGCTGGTGCTGCGCAGGCCCCACGTGCGCACGCCCGAAGGCGGCGGCCGGCAGCAGTGCGCGGGCGAAGGCGGCGCGTTCAGCGAGGAGGCCTGCTACGGCATCTTCGTGCGCGCGGAGCCCGACGGCGCGGTGGCCCTCTCCGGCGAGGTGTTCCGGGACGTGCCGGAGGGCGTGCGCCTCTACGTGGAGCCCAAAGGTGTGGACGGTCAGCGCCTGGAGACGGGCTGCCAGGTGGGCCTGAGCTTCCCGAGCACCACGCGCGGAGCCAACACGCAGCACCGGCTGCCGTGGGCCTCGCTGGCGAAGACCCTGCCCGCGTGCCACGCGGCGCTCCAGGGCGCGAAGAGCTACGCGGTGTCGCTCGTGGAGGAGGGACGTCAGCCAGAGTGCCCGACGACGTGCGCCTTCGTCACCGAGTCCGCGTCGCGGCGCACCGTGTGCGAGTGCCAGCCCACGCCGCTGGGCGAGGGCGTGGCGGTGCCGACGAAGGGCTCGGGCCCGCAGCCGCCGCCCGTCGAGGAGCGTGAGCTGGAGCCGGAGGATCCGAAGTAGGTCTCCGCGAACGGCTCTGGCCTGCGGCAGCCATCCGCGGGGCAGCACGAGCTGACGCCCGATGCGCCGGTATCCACGAACGGCTCGGGCCCGCGACCGCCTCCGGGTGGGAGGACGGGGCGGGCCCGCGGCACTGCCTTCGCGTCGGACGGACTACTCCGGCCGAGGCTCCGGAGGACGCACCATCGCCTTCAGCGGGATGGGCGCGGGGTGGGCCTCGCGTGGGGTGTGCTCGCGCTGCTTCGGATCCGGACGCTCCACCACGCGGGCGATGAGGTCGTAGTCGTGCGCCTCCGTCACCTCCACGGTGACGAACTCGCCCGGGTACGCCAGGCCATCGTTGATGTAGACCTGCCCGTCGATTTCCGGCGCCTGTCCCTCGTGGCGGCCCACCAGCAGGTGCTCGGACTCCTCGCTGGGGCCCTCCACCAGCACGGTGAGCTTCTGGCCCACGAGCTTCTTGTTCTGCTCGCGGTTGATGCGCTTCTGGATGGCCATCACCTCGCGCCAGCGGCGCTCGATGGTCTTCGCCGGGACCTTGTCCGGCAGGTCGTACGCGGCGGTGTTCTCCTCGTCCGAGTACTGGAACACGCCCAGGCGCTGGAAGCGCTGCTCCTTCACGAACTCCTTCAGCAGCTCGAAGTCCTCCTCCGTCTCACCCGGCAGGCCGACGATGAGCGAGGTGCGCATCACCAGGTTCGGCACGCGCTCGCGCAGCTTCGTGAGCAGCTTCTTGAGGAACTCCGAGTTGCGGCCGCGCTTCATGGACAGCAGCAGCTTGTCGCTGGCGTGCTGCACCGGCATGTCCAGGTACTTGGCGATCTTCGGCTCGGTCGCGATGACGTCGATGAGCTCGTCCGGGAACACGCGCGGGTAGGCGTAGTGCAGGCGGATCCACTTCACGTCCACCTTCACCAGCTCCTTGAGCAGCTCGTGGAGCTTCGGCTTGCCGGGCAGGTCATGCCCGTACGCCGTCAGGTCCTGCGCGACGAGGTTCAGCTCCTGCACGCCGCTGTCCGCCAGCTTCCGCGCCTCCGCCACGATGTCCTGCACCGTGCGCGAGCGCTGGCCGCCGCGCAGCGTGGGGATGATGCAGAACGCGCAGGCGTTGTCGCATCCCTCTGAAATCTTCAGGTACGCCGTGTACTTCGGCATCGAGTTGATGCGCGGCGTCTCCGCGTTGTGGATGTAGTCCGGATCCGGAATCACCTGGCGCGGCGAGGCCTCCGCCGCCAGCAGGTCGCCAATCTGGGCGTACGCGCTGGTGCCCAGGAAGTGGTCCACCTCCGGCATCTCCTGCGACAGCTCCTGGCCGTAGCGCTGGGACAGGCAGCCGGTGACGACGAGCGTCTTGCACGCGCCCGACTTCTTCAGCTCCGCCATCTCCAGGATGGAGTCCACCGACTCCTGCTTCGCAGGACCGATGAAGGCGCACGTGTTGACCACGATGACCTCGGCCTGCGAGGCCTCCTGCACGAGCGAATAGCCACGCGTGCGCAGCGTGCCCAGCATCACCTCGGAGTCCACCCGGTTCTTCGGGCAGCCGAGGGTCATCATGTACAGGCTCTTGGTCTCTTCCACGCGCGTCTACCGCTTTCCCAGTTGCGTCCGCTCGAAGTGGTCCGCACTCCAAACGAAGTTGATGATGGCGCCGTTCGAGTAACCGATGTCCAGCGCCCCGTCTTCTTCCAGCTCCACCGAGGTGGCGCGACCCAGCGCACAGGTGGCGGCCGGCCAGTCGAGCACCCGCTGGGCTGTCTTCCCAGAAACCACATAGAGCCCCATGCGGAGCTCGTCGTCAGAGTCGCATTGACCCTCGACGGCATAGGGATTCTTCCCAGTGAGCACGGTAACGACCGGCCGTCCGTCCGGCAGGCTCAACGCCTCCGGCAGGTTGACGCCCATCTGCTTCGCGTCCACCGCGTTGGGGGCCACCAGCTCGCGCAGCGAGCCGGGCGTGAGAGGGGCGTCACCCTGGGCCCAGTTCGGGGAGCTGAGCACGCCCCAGCCCAGCCAGCCGGTGGGGGCCGCCTCCAGGGCGGTGACGTTCGCCGGGGGCTTCAGCTTGAGGTTCTTGCGCGCCTCGTCCGGCAGGCGCAGCGCTTCACCCTCCGGCATCGTGCCGCCCTTGCAGTTGGACACCGGCACCACCTTGGCGCCCACCTGGTCCTGGTCCTCGTAGGTGACGCAGAGGTCCATGACGAGCGGGTCCACCGCGGGGAAGCGGGGCAGGGCGCGCACGGGAATCATCGCCACCACGGACAGGGTGTCGCCCTGGCGGTGCACGGCGGCGTTCACCAGCCCTTGCGCGAACTTGGGCGTGCCGCTGTCCGACCCGGAGGTGCGCTGGCCGTCGAAGGCGAAGCGGTAGGTGTAGCCCGTGGCGGTGGGCCCCGAGTCCGGGAAGTAGAGCGTGAGGGTGATGACGTCACCCGCGAGCAGCTGGTTGTCCGTGGCCTCCACGCCCACGAAGAGCGTGTCCTTGCGCCAGCCCACCCGGGCGGAGAAGTTCGCGGTGGCCCCTTCCGTGGACAGCGGCTTGAGGACCAGCGGCGAGCCGAAGTCCTTGAGCCCCTTCTCCGGCCGGGGCGCCTTCTTGAGCACGGGCACCGGCTTGCTGGGCCGGGGCGCCGCGTCCTGCGCGAAGGCGCCGGTGGCGAGGAGCAGACAGAGGGGCAGGGGGGCCAGACGGGCGGCGTGCATGGCGGAGGGACGCTCTAGTCGCGGAAGTTGGTGAACTGCATGTCCAGGCTGAGGCGGTCCTGCTCCTTGCGGAACAGCGCCATGGCCTCCTGCAGGTCGTCCCGGTTCTTGCCCGTGACGCGGAGCTGATCCGCCTGGATGGAGCCCTGCACCTTGATCTTCGACTCCTTGAGGACCTTGATCAGCTCCTTGGACTTCTCCACCGGGATGCCCTGCTGGAGCTTGATGGGCTGCTTGACGTTGGACAGGCCCGTCTTTTCGATGTCGCCGAACTCCAGGACGCGCAGGCTGATGCCGCGCTTGGCCAGCTTGCCGAGCAGGACCTCCTTGGCGGCCTGGAGCTTCTCCTCGCTGTTGGTCTTCAGCGTGAGCGCGGAGTGGTCCGGGGCGATTTCGATTTCGGCCTTCACGCCCTGGAAGTCGTAGCGGGTGCTGAGCTCCTTGCGGGTCTGATTGACCGCGTTGTCGAGCTCAGCCAGATCGATTTTGGAGATGACGTCGAAGGAGGGCATTGGGGGGACCTTTTCGCGCCCTTAACATACCTACACCCGGACGACCAAGGGCACCACCAGGGTCCGCCGGGAGGTGTGCTGCTTGAAGGCCCGCTTCACCGCCTTCGTGAGCTCCTCCCGCACCAGGGCGTCGTCCCCCCGGAGCAGGGGGTTGAGCTCCTCGAAGAAGGCCCGGGCGTCCTGGGCCACCCGGGAGAGCACGCCCTGCTCGTCCGGGCCGAGGCCCTGGCCGGACAGCTGGGGCCCCGCCACCAGCGCCTGGGTGTCGCGCCGGAGCACCACCGCCGCGGCCACCACCCCCGTCTCCGCCAGCCGGTTGCGCTCCACCAGCGTCTCCGGAGTCACCACCCCGTCCCCGGAGCGCTCCATCATGAGGCGCCCTGAAGGCACGCTCCCAGTGAAGCGGCCCCGCCCCTCCTCGAACGTCACCACGTCCCCGTCGTGGGCCAGGAGCAGCCCTTCGGGCGCCATGCCGGCCTCGCGCGCGGTGGTCAGGTGTCGGTGCAGGTGCCGGACTTCCCCATGCACGGGGATGAAGTTCCGGGGGCGGATCAACTCCAGGACGCGGCGCTGCTGGGGGCGGCTGGCGTGTCCGGAGACGTGCACGCCGGGCTCCACCTGCGCGTAGACGATGCGGGCGCCGCGCCAGTGGAGCTGGTCGAGCAGTGCGCCCACGGAGCGCTCGTTGCCGGGGATGGGCCGGGCGCTGACGATGACGGTGTCGCCGGGCTCCAGGCGCACGGGCCCGTCCCCATTCGCCAACTGGGTGAGGCCCGCGCGCGGCTCGCCCTGGGCGCCGGTGGTGATCACGGCCACGCGGTGGGGCGCGAGCTTGGGCACGTTGTCCAGGTGCACGAAGAGCGAGTCGGGCACGTCCAGGTAGCCCATCTGCCGCGCCAGCTCCACGTTGCGCACCATGCTGCGGCCCTGGAGCGCGACGAGCCGGCCGGTGCGCTCGCACAGGTCCAACAGGTGCCGGATGCGGTGGAGGTTGGAGGAGAACTGGGCCACGACGATGCGGCCCTTCGTCTCGTGGAAGAGGCGCTCGAAGGTGGTCTGCACCACGCGCTCGCTGCCGGTCTCGTCCACGTGCTCGGAGTTGGTGGAGTCCGACAGCAGGCACAGCACGCCTTCGTCGCCCGCCTCGCCCCAGCGCTCCAGGTCCGTCTTGAGCCCGTCGATGGGGTCGGGGTCCAGCTTGAAGTCGCCGGTGTGGATGACGGTGCCTTCGGGCGAGCGCACGATGTAGCCCACCGCGTCCGGCACGGTGTGCGTCACGCGCGTGGCCTCCACGCTGAAGACGCTGCCCACGGGGAAGGGCGTGCGCGGGTCGATTTCGCGCAGGTCCGCCTTCACGCCCAGCTCCTCCAGGCGCTGACGCGCGAGCGCGAGCGTGAAGCGCGTGCCGTAGATGGGGACGGGCATGTCGCCCAGCAGGTAGGGGAGCGCGCCGATGTGGTCCTCGTGCCCGTGCGTGAGGAGCACGCCCTTCAACTGGGCCGCGTTGCGCTGCAGGTGCGTGAAGTCCGGGACGATGATGTCCACGCCGGGCATTCCCGACGAGGGGAACATCAGGCCGGCGTCGATGAGCAGCATCTCCCCACGACAGGCGAGCACCATGGCGTTGAGGCCGATTTCGCCAAGGCCGCCCAGAGGGATGACGTGGAGCATGTGCCCGGAAGTCTAAGGGCACGGCCCCTCCCGTGCGTGGGAATCCGCACACCCTGCCACCGCGAGCCTCCGCCCGCCTGCTTGACGGATTTGAACTAAAGGCTTAGTTGTATTTGAACTAAGGATTTAGTTCGAAGTCGGGAGGCCCTGCCCGTGACGAAGCCGCCGTCATCCGCCGAGGAGTCCAAGCCGCTCACGCCCGTGGAGCTGGAGCTGATGCAGCTCGTATGGAGGCTGGGGGAGGTGAGCGTGGCGGACGTGCTCGCGGCGCTGCCGCCGGAGCGCAAGCTGGCCTACACGTCGGTGTCCACGGTGCTGCGCATCCTGGAGCAGAAGGGCGTGGTGCAGAGCCGCAAGGAGGGGCGGGGGCACCTGTACTCGGCGCGGCTGTCTCGTGAGGCCTACGAGGCCCAGAGCGTGCGCCACCTGGTGGCGACGGTGTTCGACGGGACGCCTTCGTCGCTCGTGGCGCGGCTGGTGGAGGCGGTGCCGCTGTCTCCGGAGGAGGTGGAGCAGATCCGCAAGCTCTTGGGCCGCAAGGGAGGCCGGGGATGAGCGCCTTCGTCCGGGACGTGCTGGCCGCGTACCTCACGGCGGCGGTGCTGGTGGCGGTGGGGTTCGGGCTCTTGCGCGCGGCGCTGGCGTTGGGGATGGAGCGGAGGCTGGACGCGCGGCAGGCGCTGCGCGTGGGGCGGGTGACGCTGGGGCTGGCGGTGCTCCTGCCCTTCATGGCGCTCGCGGCGCGGGAGTGGATGCCGTCGGCGCCGCTCTTCAAGTTCGAGCGTTCCCTGGCGGGCCATGCCGCGCCGCTGGCGGCTGTCGAAGCGCGGTCCGTGCGCGGCGCCGTGCCGGAGACGCGGGCCCCGGGCATGGGCCTGCCGTGGGCGATGGTCGGCGTGGGGTGCGTGGGCGTGGGGGCGTTGGCGTTCCTGGCGTGGGAGCTTCGGCGGTATGCGCGCTTGCGGCGGAGGCTGGAGACGCTGCCCGTGCTTCGCCGCGTGGGCCGGGTGCGCGTGGTGCTGGGGGACGCGGCGGACGGCGCGTTCTCCGTGTGGTTCCCCGGTGGCGGCGCGTGGGCGGTGGTTCCCTCGGAGGTGTTGGAGGACTCGGAGGCGCTCCGGCTCACGGTGCGGCACGAGCTGCAACACCACCGGCAGCGGGACACGGTGTTCGCCTATGCGCGGCTGGGGTTCGACAGCGCCTTCTTCTGGAATCCGTTCGCGCGGGCGTTCTCGCGGTGGTTGGCGGAGCGTCAGGAGTTCGCCTGTGACGAAGCGCTCGTCACCGTAAAGCGCGTGTCCGCGGATGCGTATGCGCGGTGCCTGTTGCAGGCGTCGCTGCGCGTCCCTGTCGCCCTCTCTCTTCCCGCCGGTGTCACCGGCATGTCCCACCCCACTGTCAGGAGGATCCACATGCTGTTCCAGCCTCGTCCCCGTAGCTCCGTGCGCACACTGGGTCTGTCGTTGTCGCTGGCGTTGGTGCTCGCGCCGCTGGCGTTGTGGGCGCAGGGGACGGCGCGGGGGCGCGCGGTGTCGTTGACGGAGGCGCGTGCGCTGGCGGAGGCAGGGCAGAAGGCGGGGGACCTGCCCGTGGTGGTGGATGCTGCCGTGGTCGAACAGCTCAACAGGTTCGTCACCACGCAGAAGGGCCGCGACTTCATGCGCAAGGCGCTGGCGAACCTCAAAGAGCACCGCGAGGCGATGACGGGCACGCTGCGTTCGCGCTCCCTGCCGGAGGGACTGCTCGCGGTGGCGATGGTGGAGTCGGCGGTGAGCAACCTGCCGGAGTCCTCTCGTGAGCCGTCGATGGCGCCGGGGCCGAGGGGCGCGGGCGTGTGGATGTTCATTCCGGAGACGGCGCGCCGCTACGGCTTGAAGGTGGAGGCGGGGCGCGACGAGCGGCTGGACGTGGCACGGGAGACGGAGGCCGCCGCGGCCCTCTTCCAGGCGCTGTATGGGCGCTACGGCGACTGGCGGCTCGCGCTCGCGGCCTACAACCAGGGGGAGGGCGTGGTGGACCGCGTCCTCGCGGAGAGCGGTGTGCGCGACGTGAGCGAGTTGGTGCGCACCGGCAAGCTCAATGGCTACACCGCCACCGTGCAGGCCGGAGTGCTGCTGCTGCGCAACCCGCACCTGCTCGACTGAGCGTCGGAGCGCGGTGCCTGTGCGTGCCGTGCGGGCGCCGCGCCATGCTGCTGGAACCGTTTCTCCGCGCGGTGACGACCTGTGGGCATCGTCCGGGGCTGGACGCCTCGTCTGTCTGGCCTCCGGGGAATGTCCCTGCCACACCGGGGTTCGGATGCGCGCCACCCTGCTTTCGCGCGAGGATGGCGGCGCTCAGCGCCAGGGGTGGGAAACGCCATGAAGATTGTCGCGCTCGTTCGTCCCGCGGGTGAGGTTCCGGAGGCCGCCCAGGTGCTCGCCGCCGCGGCGGGCATGGCTCCGGCGGAGGCCCGCATGCGGCTGGCCCCCGAGCCTCCCGCACTGATTGCACGCCTGGCTCCCGATGCGGCGGATGCCCTGGTGAAGACCCTCCGGGACGCGGGGCTCGCGGCGCTCGCCATCGACGAGTCGGAGGTCGCGGAGCGCGTCACGGCACGCACCGTCACGTTCGGCGCGGAACAGGCGACGTTCACGCCTCGCGCGGGCGCGCCGCTCACCCTGGCCTGGGAGGACGTGACGGTCATCCTCCGGGGCGCGTCATCCCTGCGCACGCAGAGCGAGCACACGGAGAAGACGACGAAGGTGGCGCTGGGCACGGCCCTCGTCACTGGCGGTTTGAAGTTGACGAAGACGGCGGAGAAGAGCGTGCGCGGCTCGCAGGAGGAGACGTCGCAGGCCATCTTCGTCTTCGACCGCGACGGCCGGGGCGCCGTGCTTCCGGAAATCGGTTTCGACTTCTCGTGTATGGGCCCCGCCATGCAGCCATCGCGCACCGCGAACATGGTGACCCTGGCGCGCCTGGTGCGTGAGCGCGCTCCGGCCGCGTTCTACGACGAGCGGCTCTTGCGGCTGGGGCGCCGGCCCCTGCCGTTCGTGCTGGGCGGAGCCGTGCAGGTGGTCAGCGGCGCCACGTCCCACTCCCGCATCAACACCGCGCAGGGCCTGGACGTGCTCGCGGAGGCCATGCGCCTGGGCGTGGCCCAGGGCGACCTGCCCTGACCGCTCAGGTGAGCGGTGGGTTGGAGTCCGGAGGCGGACGGGAGATCCACGCGGCGATGAACACGTCCAGTTCACCGCGCATCACGTCCTTCACCCGGGGCGTCCCCGCGCCCGTGCGCGGATCCTCCACGCGCGCTCCACGGCCCAGGAAGTAGCGGCGCGCTTCGTCGGTGCTGGCGCCCTGTCCGGCGACGACTCGCGCGGCGATGCCCTTGAGTTCGTCCATCTCTCCAGCGCCAATGAGCGTGAGCACGCGGCCGGTGGCCTCGTCCTTCGCGGTGACCTCGTTGCGCACGCGCTGGAGGTACTCGCCCTCGCGGCTCTTCACCGGCCGGCCCTCCAGCACCAGCAGCTCCCGCTCCACCTCCTCCAGCGGTCCGCCCCGGTGCACGCGCACGTACGCGCGCTGGCGCTTCTCGTCCTCCAGGCGGCGGTGCAGCCCCGCCTCTCCCGCGAGGAAGCCGTACGCGCCCGGCCCCGCGATGCGCACCACCACGCGCGCGGGGGCGTCCGCCTCCGCGACGGCGGTGGCCTCGTAGCCCCGGCGCTGCGCCCAGCCCAGGTACATGGTGGCCAGCTCCTGCACCCACACGTCCTGCTGCTCCGACGCGTCGCTGGCGCAGATGTCCACCAGCGCCTCGTTGTCCAACGTCGTGGCCCCGGCGGCCCGCAGCGCCTCCGCCATCTGGACCTCGCGCGCGACCTCCTCCACCTGCTTCGCGGCGGAGCCCAGCTGCATCTCGTTCTTCGCCTCGCGCACCAGCCGGCGCCCGAACTGGCACGCGGCCTCCAGGCGGTCCAGCTCTCCCAGCTGCGCCTCCACCGTGCGGAAGGCCCGGAGGACGTCCGCCGCGCGCAGCGAGTCGTCCCAGAGGTTGGGCGCCTGTGTCTCCGCGAGCAGCGCGGCCCGGCGCGCCTCCAGCTCCGAGCGCCCCGCGGACTCCGCGAGCGCGCGCGCACGGCCCACCAGCCGGTCCATTTCAATCAGCAGCGACTTGCGATCCAACCGGCGCTTCACCGCCGCGGCCTTGGGCGTGGGCAACAGCAGCTGCGCAGTCACCTCGCGGGGCGGTGGCACGGGCTCCGCGACCGCGACCACGCGGCCTCCCGGACGGGCCTCCACGCGCACGGGCGTGCCCGGCGGCAGCGGCCTGCGCGCGATCTCCACCGCGAGCGCCGCGGTGAGCGTCTTCTCGATTTCACGCTGCAGGTAGCGCGCGCCGAACTGCGGCGAATAGCCGCGCTCCACCAGCCGGTCCACGACCTCGGGTGTCACCTCCACGTCCAGGGCGCGGGCGCGGATGCCCTCGCGCTCCAGCACGCGGCCCACCTCGCGCTGGGCAATCTTGCGGATGTCCACGCGCGACAGCGGACGGAAGTGGCAGATGGCGTCGAAGCGGTTGAGGAACTCCGGACGGAAGGCCTCCGCGATGCGGCGGTCCACCTCCGACACCTGCTCCTCGGCGCGCTTGTGCGCGGCGAAGCCCAGGCCCGCCTCGCGGTACACCTCCGAGCCCACGTTGGACGTGGCCACGATGAGCGTGTTGTTGCACGACACCGCCTCGCCCGCGCCGTTGACGAAGGTGCCCTCGTCGAAGAGCTGGAGGAAACGGTCGTGCACGCTGCGCGCGGCCTTCTCGAACTCGTCCAGCAGCAGCACGGTGAACACCTTGCCGTCGAGCAGCGCGGACAGCTCTCCGCGCCGCGTCTCCAGCGCGGGCGCCCACGACGCGCCGAAGGGGACGCTCTCGTCGCCGTCGTTGGGGTAGTCCGCCATGTTCAGGCGCACCAGCCTGTCGGCGGAGCCGAAGAGGTACTCCGCCAGCAGCTTCGCCAGCTGCGTCTTGCCCACGCCCGTGGGCCCGGCGAAGAGGAACACGCCCAGCGGGCGGCGCGGGTCGTTGAGCCCCGCCTTGAGCAGCGCCACCGAGCGCAGCACCGCGGCCACCGCGTCCGTCTGGCCGAGCAGCCGCTCTCCGAAGAAGCGCTCCGTCTCCTCCAGGTCCAGCGGCATCGCGTCGTCCACGACGAAGCGGGGCAGTCGCGTGGCGGCGCAGAAGCGGGTGAGCACGTCCTCCGGCCCCACGTGGTCGCGCGCCACGCCCGCGGCCTCCGCCGCCGTCTCCTTGAGCAGCTCGATGGCCTTGCGCGGCATGTGCTGCGCCAGCAGGAACTTCGCGGACAGCCGCAGCGCCAGGTCGCACGCGGCCGGGTCGATGGGCAGCCGCAGCTCGCGCTCCAGCTCCTCCGCCACGCGGCCGACGATCCAGCGCGCCTTCTCCAGCGGCGGCTCGTTCAGGGGCAGCAGGTGGAGCCGCTCGGCCAGGGCCTCGTCGGCGCGCAGCAGCTCCTGCACGCGCTTGGGCTCGGTCTCGAAGATGAATCGCAGGCCGCCGGTGCGCAGCGCGCGCACGGCCACCGGCGCCAGGGGCCCGCCCAGGGCCACCGGCAGGTCGCGGATGTAGACGATGGGGCAGGGGTGGCGTCCCAGGTGGGTGAGCAGCTCCTCGAAGGACTCCGCCGCCTGGCGCTGGGTGCTGCGCGCCAGGATGTTCGCGACGGACACCTCCACGAGCCGCGCCTGGGCCAGGTCGCCGTCCACGCGCCCTTCCGCGATGCGGCGGGCCACCTCCTGCACGAGCGCGCTCTTGCCCACGCCGGGCTCGCCCGCCAGCAGCGGGTGCTTGCCTCCGCGCGCCAGCAGCCCCAGCACCTCCGTCACGGAGGTGTCCACGCCGTGGGCGGCCGGCAGCTTCCCCTCGCGCGCCATCGCGGTGAGGTCGCGGTCGATGAGCCGCTCCTGGTCTTCGTTCTTCCTCGTCGCCATGGTGTGGTCCGGAACGCCCCCTCGACGTGCGGCACTCTAACCGTTGCGGCGCGGAAGCGAAGTCCCGGCCCACTCCATGGGTCGGGACCCTACGCTTCCAGCTCCGTGTGCCAGTAGGCCACGTCCCTCAGGAACTTGCGCCAGGACAGGGGCAGGCCCTTCTCCACGAGGAACGACACGACCAGGGCGTCCGGCAGCCGCTTCGGCTTCGCGGGCACGGTGCGCAGCGTCATCCGCGCCTGGGCCGGGGTGCGGTTGCCCTTCTTCTGGTTGCAGGGCACGCAGGCGATGACGATGTTCTCCCAGCTCGTGCGGCCGCCCTGCGCGCGCGGCAGCACGTGGTCGTACGTGGCCTCCGGACGGGTCACCTTGCGGCCGCAGTACTGGCAGCGGCACTGGTCGCGCTGGTAGACGTTCTCGCGGCTGAAGCGCACGCCGCGCGGGCCCTTCCACAGGGCGCGCACGAAGCGGATGACGGACGGCATGCGCAGCTCCACCGTCACCGAGCGGATGACGCGGTCCTCGTACTCCTCGACGACCTCCACCTTGCCCTGGACGAGCAGCATGACGGCGCGTTGCCACGGGATGCGTGCGACAGGTTCATAGGACTGGCTCAGCACCAGCGTTTCCATGACACGGGGGCCTTTCGGGCGGGACAGGCCGCCAGGGAGTCGAACCCTGCTCGTCCGGATTTGGAGTTCGGACTGCACCCGGTGCGCGGCCTATGGGTGGAGATGGGAAGCGGAAGGTGAGCGGGAGCCCGGACGTGAAGAAGGCCGGGTCCCCTGTGTCGGGGGCCCGGCCTTTCAGGGGCATGCCGCGTCAGGGACGGGGCGTGACGCCTTCAGGAGCCGGGCGAGGCGAGGCGAAAGGACGCGAAGTCCCGCCAGCGGCACGTGGAAGGAGCGGTCACCGGGCTGGGACGCGAGGCCGCGTCGATGCCGTGACCGGAAGGATTCAGGTGCTTGAGGTTCATCGGGGCCGCTCCTTTCGCTCCCAGCGACGTACGCGGAAATTCAGTCCTGACAGCCCTCAGGGCTTGGGGGCCGTGGCGGTGGCGGGCCTCAGGTAGCGGTCGAGGAACGCCAGGATGCGCCGGTCCACCTCCGCCTCGTTCTTCTTCTTCTTGAAGCCGTGGCCCTCGTCGGGGAGCAGCAGGTACTCCACGGGCACGCCGTGCTTCTTCACCGCTGCCACGATGTCGTCCGACTCCGCCTGGATGACGCGCGGGTCGTTGGCGCCCTGCACGACGAACAGCGGCTTCTGGATGCGCTCCGTGTGGAAGAGGGGGGAGATCTCCTTGAGCATCGCCTCCTGCTTCTCCGGGTCGCCGATCTCCTGGATCATGGCCTGACGGAAGGCGCCCCATTCGGGCGGCATGCTCTTGAGCGTGCGCAGCCAGTTGGACGGGCCGAAGACGTCCACGCCCACGTCGAAGGCGTCCGGGTGGAAGGCGAGCCCCGCCAGCACCATGTAGCCGCCATAGCTGGCGCCGAGGATGCCCACGCGCGAGCCGTCCACGTACGGCAGGCTCGCCAGGTACTTGCGCGCCTCCACGCAGTCGCGCAGCGGCTCCTTGCCGTGCTTCTGGTCGTCCGCCTTCAGGAACGTCTTGCCGTAGCCCGCGCTGCCCCGGTTGTTGATGCCCAGCACCACGTAGCCGTGGTTCACCAGGTACTGGACGAAGTTGTTGTAGCCCCGGCTCGTCTGGCCGCCGGGTCCGCCGTGCACGTAGATGATGGCGGGAGCCTTGTGCTCCGCCGAGGCCTGGTGCGGCTTGAAGAGCAGGTTGGGGATCTCCATCCCGTCGAAGGACTTGAAGCGCACCACCTGCGCGTCCACCAGGTCCTCGGAGTCCAGCTCGCGGCTCATCGTGTCCGTCACGCGCCGCGTCTTCTTCGTGACCAGGTCCAGGACATAGAGGTTCGCGGAGGTGCGGTCCGTCTCCAGCTGGACCGCCAGCTGCTTCTCGTCACGGGAGAAGACGACGTTGGAGATCATCCCGGCGGGCAGCTGCGTCAGCGGCACCTGCGTGCCGGCCTTCACGTCGTGCAGGCGGACCTCGATGCCGGCGTCCACGTTGACGATGGAGGCGCGGAACGCCCCCGAGCGCGAGAAGTACGTGCCATAGATGTCCCAGTCCTCCTTCTCCACGTCCTCCCACTTGCCGGCCTCCTTCGCCGGGCGCACCACGCGGGTGAACTCCGAACCGTCGTCCGTGAGGACGTACAGCTCCCCGGTGACGGGGTGGATGTCCCCCACGCGGTAGCTGGCCGAGCCCGTGTGGGGCGTGAGGTTCTTCAAGCCCTTCGTCGCGACGTCGTAGCGCCACACGTTGCCGTCCGACGTGGTGACCGCCTCCTCCAGCGCCACCCAGCTCTCGTCCGGGGCCACGGCGGCGACGCCGAAGCCCTTGTCGTTCCGGGCCAGGAGCGTGCGCGCGTACGTCTTCGCGTCGTAGCGGTACACGTCCATGGCGCTCGGGTCGCGCTCGTTGGTGGTGATGTAGAACGCGCTGTCGTCCTGGCTGAAGCCCAGGAAGCCGGCCACGCCCTGCTTCATGGGCGTGAGGTCCTTCTCCTTGCCGTCCGGCGTGCGCACGTAGACGTGCGTCTGCTCGTTGCCGCCCTGGTCGTGCTCGAAGAGGAAGCGGCTGTCGCGCGGGAAGGCCGCGACCACCCGGATGCTGTCCGTCTTCGAGCGCGTCAACGCCGTGGGCTTGCCGCCGCCCACCGGCACGCTGTTCACGTTGAAGATGCCGGACGCGTTCGACGAGAACAGCAGCTGCTTGCCGTCCGCCGTGAAGACCGGGGCCATCAACTCCGTGGACCCCATGAACTGCTCCACCGAGTACTGCTTCGACGGCCGGGCCACGGCCGCCTTCACGGCCGAAGCGGGCTTCGTGGCGGGTGAGGGGGCGGGCGGTGCGGCTCCCAGCAGCGGCAGGAGCAACGTCGGGGCAAGGACACGGGACAGGGACTTCCACGCGGGCATGGGGGCTCCGGGAACGGTGGACGGAGGCACTCTGGGCCAGGCCCCGCCGGGTTCAACAGGGAGCGGCGACAAACCTGACATAAGGCTGTCACGGGCCGGGGCGACATTGATTGCGTTCCCACAACGCGGCACCGGAGACATCGCCATGACCCAGACCAACACCCAGCAGAAGAACCCTGCACTGAGCGGCCTGCACACCTACGCGGGCGGCTGCCTGTGCGGCGCCGTGCGTTACGAGGCCACCGTGGACCTGGCCGGGGTGACCCGCTGCAACTGCACCATCTGCATGAAGTACGGCTACGGCGGCGGCGCGGGGATGAAGCCGGACGCCTTCCGGCTCCTGCAGGGCCAGGACGCCATCAAGAAGTATGGGCGCGACGGCAGCCCCAACACCCGCAGCTTCTGCGGGCGCTGCGGCGTCGTGTGCTTCGGCGATGGCGACGTCCCGGAGCTGGGCGGGAAGTTTGTTTCCATCTACGTCAACACGCTGGATGACGTGGACCCGTCGCTGCTCACGTTCCATTACTGGGACGGCCGACACGACAACTGGGCGGCCGGGATGCGGGCCACGCCGTGGCCCTTCCAGGCCGCCGCCTGAGGCCTACACACTCCCCGCCGCGGCCCGGCCCGCGGCGCGGCCGGAGAAGATGCAGCCGCCCAGGAACGTGCCTTCCAGGGCGCGGTAGCCGTGGACGCCACCGCCTCCGAAGCCGGCCACCTCGCCTGCCGCATAGAGCCCTGGGATGGTCTGCCCCCGGTCGTTGAAGACGCGGCCCTGGAGGTCCGTCTCGAAGCCGCCCAGCGTCTTGCGCGTGAGGATGTTCAGCTTCACGCCGATGAGCGGCCCCGCCTTGGGGTCCAGGATGCGGTGCGGCTTCGCGGTGCGCACCAGCTTGTCACCCCGGTAGTTGCGCGCCTGGCGGATGGCCGCGAGCTGCAGGTCCTTGCTGAAGGGGTTGTCCATCTGGAGGTCGCGGGCCTTCACCTCGCGCTCCACCGTGGCGAAGTCCAGGAGCGGAGCTTCCGTCTTCGCGTTCATCCCGGCGACCAGGTCGCGCAGGTTGTTGGAGATGACGAAGTCCTCGCCCTTCTCCTTGAAGGCCTCCACCGGGCCCATGGCCTTCTTGCCCACGGCGCGGTTGAGCACGCCCAGCCAGTCCTTGCCGGTGAGGTCCGGGTTCTGCTCCGAGCCGGAGAGCGCGAACTCCTTCTTGATGATCCACTGGTTGAGGATGAACCAGGTGTGCTCGTGGCCCGTCTTGAGGATGTGCTCCAGCGTGCCCAGCGTGTCGAAGCCGGGGAACAGCGGCGGCGGCAGGCGCTTGCCGGTGGCGTCCAGCCACAGCGAGCTGGGGCCCGGCAGGATGCGGATGCCGTGACGGGGCCAGATGGGGCTCCAGTTCCGCAGGCCCTCCGTGTAGTGCCACATGCGGTCGCGGTTGATGAGCCGTCCGCCCGCGGCCTCCGTGATGGCGATCATCCGGCCGTCCACGTGGTCGGGCACGCCTTGAATCATGAACTTCGGCGCGGGGCCCATGCGCTGGGGCCACGCCTTGCGCACCAGCTCGTGGTTGCCGCCGATGCCGCCGGAGGTGACGATGACCGCGCTCGCGCGCAGCTCGAAGTCACCCACCGTCACGCGCGAGCTGCTGGCGCCGCGCGGGACGTCCGTGGGCTCCAGCAACATGCCGCGCACGCCCACCACGGCGCCGTTCTGCGTGAGCAGTTCGTCCACGCGGTGGCGGAAGTGGAAGGTGAGGGTGCCCTTGGCCTCCGCGGCCTTGGCGCGGCGGACGAAGGGCTCCAGCACGCCGGGGCCGGTGCCCCAGGTGACGTGGAAGCGGGGGACGGAGTTGCCGTGGCCCACGGCGCCGTAGCCGCCTCGCTCCGCCCAGCCCACCACGGGGAACCAGCTCATGCCCTGCTGGACGAGCCAGGGGCGCATCTCGCCCGCGGCGAAGTTGACGAAGGCCTCCGCCCACTGGCGCGGCCAGTGGTCCTCCTCGCGGTCGAAGGCGGCGGTGCCCATCCAGTCCTCCAGCGCGAGCGCGTGGGAGTCCTTGATGCCCATGCGCCGCTGCTCGGGCGAGTCCACGAGGAACAGGCCGCCGAACGACCAGAACGCCTGGCCGCCCAGGTTCTGCGGTCCCTCCTGGTCCACCACGGCGACGCGCTTGCCCGCATCCGCGAGCTCGGTCGCGGCGACGAGTCCCGCGAGCCCTCCGCCCACGACAATGACATCCACTTCCTGTCCCATGCGTGCCTCCCGGTAGCACCTGGCGCGCGGATGATAGCGGTTCGCGCGAAAGGGCAGGGCTTCCTTCACCTGCGCATCCCGGCGCTCCGGAGGCTAGACTCCCCGCGCATGGAGCCAGATGTGAAGGGCAACACGGGGCCGCTGGGCCATGATGCCGCCGCCTACGCGCGGCGTCAGGACGGGCTGTCCCCGGAGCCGCTGCGGGACGCGGCCTGGAGCGTGGCGGGGCAGCGGGCCTTCGGCGTGGTGCTCGACGTGGGCTCGGGCAGCGGCGGGTGGATCCGCCGGCTGCGACAGAACCCGGCCGTCGAGCGCATCCTCAGCACGGACATCCACGACGCGGGCGCCAGCCGCCTGCCGGGCGTGGAGTTCCAGCTGCGGGACGTGTCCCGGGACGCGCTGCCGTGGGGCGATGCGTCGGTGGACTGGGTGTTCGCCATTGAAGTGCTGGAGCACCTGGCCAACCCGCGCCACTTCGTGAAGGAGGCCTTCCGCGTGCTCAAGCCCGGGGGCCACCTCTTCTTCACCACGCCCAACAACGACAGCCTGACGGCGCGGCTGTCCTTCCTGGTCCGGGGCTACTTCCCCGCGTTCTGCGAGCAGGACTACCGGGACTCCGGCCACATCACGCCCATCACGGAGCTGGACGCGCGGCGCATGGCCGTGGAGGCGGGCTTCCAGTCCATCGACTTCGACTATCCGCTGCCCGGGCGCATTCCCCGCAGCAGCGTGTACTGGCAGCGGTTCCTGCCGGGGCTGCGCGGCCGGTGGTGGAGCGACGGGCTGTTCGCGCTGCTGACGCGCCCGCGCTGAAGTAGACAGGGAATCGGGAGGAGCGCGGATGCAACAGCGTTGCGTGTGGGTGGGGACGGATCCGCTGTACCAGACCTACCATGACGAGGAGTGGGGCGTGCCGGTGCGCGACAGCCGCGCGCTCTGGGAGATGTTGATGCTGGAGGGCTTCCAGGCGGGGCTCGCGTGGATCGTCATCCTGCGCAAGCGCGAGGCCTTCCGGAAGGCGTTCAAGGGCTTCGACCCGAAGGTGGTGGCGCGCTTCACGGAGAAGGACGTCACGCGCCTGATGGGGGACGAGGGCATCGTCCGGGCGCGCGCGAAGATTGAAGCGACCATCGGCAACGCGCGCGCTTATTTGAAGATGCAGGAGGCGGGCGAGGACTTCTCCGCGTTCGTCTGGGGCATGGCGGGCGGGAAGCCCATCCGCAATGTGTGGAAGGGCCGGGGCGACGTGCCGGCGAAGACGGAGCTGTCGGAGGCGTACTCCAAGGCCTTCAAGCAGCGCGGCTTCAAGTTCGTGGGGCCGGTCATCGTCTACGCATGGATGCAGGCCACGGGCATCGTGGATGACCACACGGTGGACTGCTTCCGGCACGGCGTGCGTCACCGCTGAGCGGACGGGCCTTCGCGGGCGGTGGACCGGGGCCGCCGGGTGCTGGTTTAACGGAGCGCATGCGCTTGCCCCTCATCGTCGCGGTGCTGTTGCTCTCATGGCATGCCGGGGCTGAACCGGCTCCCACGGTTCCCCGCTTCGAGCCGGGCGCCTGCGCCGTGGAGGTCGCCGCCACGGAGCGCATCGACTGTGGCCTGCTGGTGGTGCCGGAGAACCGGCACAAGGCGGACAGCCGCCCCATCCGCCTTCCCGTGACGATCTTCCGCGGCCGTGCCGCGAAGCCCCTGGCGGATCCGGTGCTGTTCATGCCCGGAGGCCCGGGCCTCAGCGCGGTCGAGCACATGACCTCCGGCAAGAACAACACGCTGCTGGACGAGCGCGACTACATCGTCCTGGAGCAGCGCGGCGCGAAGTTCGCGCAGCCGCCGCTCCAGTGCCCGGAGATCACGAAGCTCAAGGGCGAGGAGTCCGCGGGCCGGCTGCGCGGTCCGGCGGCGGCCACCGCGCTGGCGCAGGCGGCGGGACGCTGCCGGGCAACGCTGAGCGCGTCGGGCGTGGACCTGGATGGCTACACCAGCGAGGCCTCGGCGGATGACATCGAGGACCTGCGCAAGGTGCTCGGCGTGGCGCGGTGGAATCTCTACGGCGTGTCGTACAGCACGCGGCTGATGTTGACCGTGCTGCGGCGGCACCCCGGAGGCGTCCGGAGCGTGGTGCTGGATTCGGTGCTGCCTCCGGAGGTGAACTTCGACGAGGTCTCCGCCACGAACGTGCTGCGCGTCCTGAATCAGGTGTTCGACGGGTGCGCGGTGGACCGCGAGTGCGGCGCCCGGTATCCCGACCTGCGCGCTCGCTTCGCGAAGCTGGTGGCCGACGCGGACCGTCGCCCCCTGAAGCTGGCCATCCGGGCGGCCGGCGGGCCGGCGGAGATCCGGGGCGCACAGGTGGTGGAGGCCATCTACTCCGCGATGCACGAACCCGTACAGATTCCCCTCATCCCGAAGCTCATCGTGGACGCTTCCGAGGGGCGCTTCGAAGCCCTGTCAGGGCTGATCCGTGGCAACCAGGGGCCCTCGGCCATGGCCTGGGGCCTGCGCTATTCCGTGTGGTGCGCGGAGGAGCTGCCGTTCGAGGACGCGGGGCGCATCGCCGCGCAGCTCTCACCCGCCATGGGACTGGGCGGCTTGAATGAGGGGACGGCCTCGCCGCAGGAGTGCCGCGCATGGAACGTCCCCCCCGCGCCCGCCGTGGAGAACACGCCGGTGAAGAGCGACGTGCCGGCGCTCGTCTTCGCGGGAGAGTTCGACCCGGACACGCCTCCGGAGTGGGGCCACCGGCTGCTCGATTCGATGCCCAACGCGTACCCCGTCGACATGCGGGGCCGCAGCCACGCGGCCTCGTTCAACACGTGCGGCGCGAGCATCGTGAAGGCCTTCCTCCAGGACCCCTCGCATCCGCCCGCCGTTGACTGCGCGCTCAAGCGGCGCGGCGCGGACTTTTCCCTGAGCGTGCGGCCCCCTCCCTGAGGCACGCTCCACGCAGTGGGGTGAACCCACGAGTCCCCCGGAGACACGGAATGCGGATCACTGTGATGAGCGTGATGGTGGAGGACCAGTCCAGGGCCCTGAAGTTCTACACGGAGGTCCTGGGCTTCGTGCTGAAGGTGGACGTCCCGGTGGGGCCCAAGGACCGGTGGCTGACCGTCGTCGCGCCGGACGCGCAGGAGGGGACGCAGATCCTCCTGGAGCCCATGGGCTTCGCGCCCTCGCGCGTGTACCAGAAGGCCCTGTTCGACGCGGGCATCCCGGCGGCGTCGTTCGGCGTCGATGACTGTCAGGCGGAATATGAGCGCATGGAGAAGCTCGGCGTGGTGTTCAAGAGCAAGCCCACCACCCTGGGGCCCGTCACCGTCGCCGTCTTCGAGGACACCTGCGGCAACCTCATCCAGATCGCGCAGATGATGTAGCCGCCCCAGGTATCGGCCGGTCGTCGTATGTCACCCCATGTCGGACACGGGGTATACGCTGTGTCCTGACTGTTCATGCTTCACACAGGGGGATGTGATGACGATGCGGATCCAATCCAGGGTCCCGCCGCAGGAGCCTCGCAAGGGGCTCGCGGCGGGGGGACAGCCGGCGACGGCACGAAACAACGCGGCGCAGGGGACGCCTCCGCGCACGCCCGAAGCGGCGGCGCGCCGGGCGGGCTTCTCCGAGCAGAGCGCGTTCGTCTCCAAGCAGCCGGACGTGACGTCCACGCTCAAGCGCGAGTTCGGCGCGCTGGCGTCGGACAAGCAGCAGTTCCACCAGACGATGCGGACGGTCTACGGCGAGGGCTATGACGCCGCCAAGGCCGAGCAGTTCCGGCAGCAGGCCCTGAAGGGCGACTTCGGCTGGCTGCCTCCGGTCCGCACCGTGCCCGCGCAGACGCTGAACGGGGCCAACGGCGCCTATGACGCGGAATCCGGCACGGTGCTCATCAACGAGTCGCTGGACCCGTCGCTGGCGGCCTCCACCTACGTGGAGGAGGCGGGCCACCACCTGGACACGAAGCTCAACACCGAGGACACCCAGGGCGACGAGGGCGAGCTGTTCCGCCGCATCCTGTCCGGCGAGAAGCTGTCGCCGAAGCAGGTGGCGGACATCCGCGCGGAGAACGACAAGGGCACCATCGTCGTGGACGGCAAGTCGAAGGAGGTCGAGTTCTGGAACCCCTTCAAGGCCGTGGGTGACCTCGTCAGCGGCGCGGCCAAGGCAGTGGGCAGCGCCGTCAGCACCGCGGCGAACTGGGTGGGCAACACGGCGAAGACCGTGGGCAGCGCTGTCTCCAGCGCGGCGAACTGGGTGGGCAACGCGGCGAAGAGCGTCTGGGGCGGCATCAAGACGGTGGCCAACCGCGCGGGCGACGGCGTGCGGAGCCTGTTCACGGGGGCTGTCAGCACCGTCGTGGGCGCGTTCCGCAATGTCGGAGAAGGCATCGGCACCTTCTTTGGCGGCATCGGCAAATTGTTCCAGGGCAAGTTCGGTGAAGGCTTCAAGCAGATGGGGCTGGGCCTGCTGAAGACCGTGGTGCAGACGCCCGTGGACGCCATCTTGATGATGGGCGGCCGGGCCCTGAGCGCCATCCAGACGCTGATTGGCGTGGAGCCTCCCGCGCGCAAGCTGTCGGACAGTGAGATCGCCACGCTGCGCAGCGTCTACGGGGACTCCATCGACTACTCGTCGATGCGCATCAAGGAGGGCAACTCCGGCCTCTTCAGCACCAGCGGGCGCGCGTTCACCCATGGCAACACCATCTACATCCCGCCGGACGACCTGCCCCTGACGCCGGACCTGCTGGTGCACGAGTCGGCGCACGTCTGGCAGCACCAGAACGGCGGCACGGACTACATGAGCGAGGCGCTGGTGGCCCAGAACCTGGGGGATGGCTACGACTTCGAGAAGGGCCTGGACGCGGGCAAGCCCTGGAGCGATCTCAACCCCGAGCAGCAGGCGGAGTTCCTCCAGCAGGCGCAGCTCGCCGGCTACTTCGCCAACCCCGCCGCCGGCTTCCACTTCAACGGCAAGGACTACACGGCGCAGATTGAAGCGGCCATCGCCCAGGTCCGGGCCGGCAAGGGGGCTCCGTAGGCCATGCGGTCCTCGCGCTTCGCACTCCTGGGGTGGGCCTGGGTCCTGCTCCTGCTGCTCACCGCGTGCCGTCCGGTCATCCAGGTGTCCCTGGTGGCGGACGCACGGCGGCTGCCCGCTCCGCGCTTCACCGTGGTGGATCCGGAGCACGAGGACCGCCCCCGCTACACCACCGTCCAGGTGCTGGACCGGGCGGGGGAGATGTATTGGCAGCTGCGGGCGGAGCCGTACGGCGACATGGCCAGCGTGGCCTCGCTGACGTACGGCGAGTCGCCCCCCGGCTTCACCGTCCTGGACGGGCCCCGGGCGCTCCAGCCCGGGGGCCGCTACGCCCTGTACGTGGTGGGCAAGAACCGGGGCACGCTCCACTTCGACGTGGACGCGGAAGGGCACGTCACCGAGGCCGACCCGTAGCGTGAAGGCCCCGGGCCGCCGGGGTGTTGCGCTAGCGTGGCGCCATGTCTTCGGAGCGCAGCAAGGGCCGTGTCCGCACGGTGGAGGAATGGTTGGGGCGGCTCGCCTCGCGGGATTCAGGCGCGCGCGAGGAGGCGCAGTCGGCGCTGGAGGAGCTGCTGGTGTCCGGGGAGCCGGAGGCGCGGGAGCGGACCGCGCGGGCGCTCCTGGAGGAGCTGGGGCGGACCGGGACGGCGGTCGCGGAGCCCCTGCTGTTCCTGTTGCAGCGAAGCTGGTGGCCTCCGCAGGCGGGCCTCACCGGGCTCGCCGTGCGGAGCGTGCTGGCGGTGCTGCCGCGGATGGAGGCGGACGCCCCGGCCCTGGAGAACGCGGCGAGCGTGCTCGCCGGGGTGTGCCGGGTGGATCCCTTCCAACTCGCCGCGCTGGACGGGCTGTTCCAGCACCCGAGGGCCTCCGTGCGCGGCGCCATGGCGCGCGTCGTGGGCCGGCTGGGGACCGCCGCGGAGTCGGAGCTGCGCCAACTGCTGGCGCTCCTGGAGGACGAGGAGCCCGTGGCCCTCTCCGCGCTGGAGTCCCTGGCCGCGCTCGCCCCGTTGGCGCCGGAACTCACCGCGCCCCGGCTGCTGGAGCAGGTGCGCGGGTCGGAAGGCGCGCGCCTCTATCTGGCCCTGGTGTCGCTGCGGGGCCTGTTGGAGGAGCTGAATGGAGAGGCGCGGCCCGCGCCCGCGTTGCCGGACCTGGAGTCCGCGCTGGTGCGCACGTTGACCGCGCCGGAAGCGCCCATCCGGCAGGAGGCGGCGGCGCTGCTGGGGTTGAGCGGTCCGCTGTCGCTTGAGGCCATCGCGGCCCTGCGCGAGCACCTCCGCGACGAGAGCCCCCACGTCGCGGCCCGCTCCGCCGTGGCGCTGGTGCGCTCCGGTGCCCAGGCGGCGGAGGCCCTCTTCCTGCTGAAGGGACAGCTGGGCCCGGCCGCGTCGCGCGAGCTCCAGGAGGCCGCCGTGGCCGCCCTGGAGGAAGCGGACCCGGCCCGGTTGGGCCGGGCCCGGGGGATGCTGGAGACGGTGGCTCGCGACGCGGCGGGGCTGACGCGCGAGGCCCTCTTCGAACTGCTGGGTCAGCTGCCTTGAGGCGTCAGCACCCCAGGTTGTTGCCGGGGCTCACGCCGAGCAGGGAGCAGAACTGCAGATACTTGTCGATGCGGCTCTGCACCTGGCCGGGGTTGCGGCCGTAGCACTCCACCGACCCGTTGATGGTGCGGATGGTCTCACCGAAGCCCGCGCCGTTGACGATGGCGTTGTGCGCCGTCATGGAGCCGGCGCCGTTCTGCGTGGTCCAGAACCAGAAGCCCGTGCGCCACGCGGCGTTCGCGTCCTGGGCCAGCAGGTCCGGGTTCGCCTGGAGCGGCAGGCCCAGCGCGTTGCCCGCCGCGCAGTAGTTGCCGTTCCACGACAGCTGCATGGGGCCGCGTCCGAAGTACCGCTTGCCCGGAGCGCAGCTGCACCCCGGCGGCCCCCAGGACGTGTCGCAGTAGTCGCCCTTGTTGATCTCCTCGATGTAAACGAGCCCGCCCGTCTCGTGTGACACGTTGGCCAGGAACGCGGCCACCTCGCGCTTGCGCGTGTCGGTGTCACCCGTGGTCGCCACGCTCGGGAAGGTGTTCGCGGCGGCGATGAGCGCGTCGTACGTGTAGAAGCCGTTGCGGCCGGGGAACATGGTGTTGAACATGTCCCGGGTGAGGATGCCCCCGAAGCCCGTGCCGCCGCTCCCGCCGCCGGAGACCTTGTCGAACGTCCAGCGCTGGTTGTCCCGGTCCGCGTAGTACGGGTACTGGACGATGAGCGTCCCGTTGTCGAAGGAGCCCCACGACAGGTCCATGGCCATGCCGGTGTGGCGCGGGTGGAAGCTGAACTGCGTGCCGCCCCGGTTGATGAACTGGAACTGCTGGTTGGCGCCGTCGACGTAGGTCCACTGGTGGAGGACGGCGTTCTCCGCGGTGCTGACCCCCACGATGTCCAGGGCCTTGCCGCTGTTGACGTTGATGATCTTCCAGAACCCGCCGGACGTGGGCGAGATGTGGAACTTCTGCGCGTTGGTGCCGTTGCAGTCCCACTGCTGCACCTTCGCGCCGTCCGCCGTGCTGGAAGACGCCACGTCGATGCACTTGTTCGTCCGCACTGAGCGGATGACGTAGTCGCCCTCCGTGATGGTCGACACCACGGCGGCGCTCTCCACTTGGCCCACGGCTCCTGGCGCGGTGTCTTCCGCCTCCGGCCCCGAACAGCCCGCCAGCGCGCCCACGACTCCCAGCAACGACAGACCGCGGATCATTCCCTTGTGGCTCATGACATCTCCCATGGGTACCGCCAGCAGGTGGAGGAACTCCTGGGAGGTGGATTCGTACATCCCAGGTGTACTTTGTTGCTTTGAAGAACAAAGTCTCCCGGGCTTCATGCCATTGGCCTGGGTATCCAGTCAATCCGGGGAATCCGAAAGGGCGTCAGGTGAACAGGGATTGAGCGCTCTCCGGGCGCGCGGGACGGGCCCCGGTTAGACTGCCGCGCCAGTTCGTTCCCTCATCCCCCGGAGGCCCCTCATGCCCAAGTCGATTGGTGGCTCCAGCTTCAAGGCGCCGTCGCTCCCGAAGTCGCCGCCCGCCGCGTCCACGTCCAAGGCGCCCAACACCGTCTCCACGCCTTCCTCGAGCACCACGAGCACGAGCAAGAAGCGCCCGCTGGACGCTTCGGACGCGTCGTCGTCGGAGCCGAACAAGCTGGCGAAGACGGACATCAAGGACAACACGACGGAGGCCCGGCTGAAGCGGGCGAAGCTTCGCGAGGATCGCCGTCAGTCGTCCGCGGACGCGGTGGGCTCGTCGGATGGCCGCAGCGGCTTCGTGAGCACCGCGCAGGGCTTCCAGAAGATGAACCCGAAGATCGACGGCAAGCAGCGCGTGGAGACGCCCTTCGGCCCGGTGAACGCGAGCAAGTTCCCCACGTCCGACCCGGCCTTCAAGATCACCAGCCAGGCGAAGAAGGACTACGGCAACCAGAAGGTGGGCGACCGGTACTCGCACCTGGTGGATGCGCTGAAGGCCGGAGGCAAGAGCGACAAGGAGATCGCCACCGACCTGCTCAACGCCCTGGACGGCAAGGCGCCCCAGCACCTCACGGACAACAAGTCGAAGAACGCCGCCGCCAAGCTCACGGCCATCATGAACGTGTCCGAGCCCATGCGCGTCGGAGGCTCCGGCAAGGCGGGCCGCGCGACGCTGCGCGCGGTGCAGGACGGGACGCTCACCCTGGATCAGGCCTTCAAGGGGGACAGCCCCGCCTTCCCTATGGCGAAGAACCCGGACTACATGCGCCGCGCGGTGAACTACAACGACCAGAACTTCCGCAAGGAGATCACCCGGCCGGAGCAGTTCGACAAGCTGGGCGGCTACATGTCCGACAGCAGCGGCGACGAGTCCTGAGCCGCCGTCTCACAGCCTCTTCAGGAAGCGCTCCGTGAAGAGGTACGCGTCCCCCGGCCACCGCGCGGACACGTAGCGCCCGTCCTCCACCACGAAGGCGGGCGCGTGGTCCGTGGCGGTGCCGCGCTTGGACAGGACGCGGGGGCCGCGCTCGAAGTGGCTCGGGTCCGCGAGCGCGGCCATGACCTCCTCCTCCACGTACGCGGGGTAGGTCCGGTAGTAGCGCCCCAGCTTCCACGCGGTCAGCAGGTACGCGGAGCGCTCCATGTACTTGGGCAGGCACGTGGTGCGCGTGCCGTGGAGCACGCTCTTGCCCGTCGCGGGGGCCTTGGTGCGCGCCAGCACCAGCACGCCGTGGCAGATGGCCGCCACGGGCCGCTGGAGCGCCCAGAACGCCGCCACCTTCGCCTGGAGTGCCCCGCTGCCCAGGTACTGCCGCATGCCCGGCGCGTGGCCTCCGGGCAGCAGGAGCGCGTCGAAGTCCGACGGCGTCACCGCGTCCCAGGTCAGCGGCTTCTGGAAGGCCTCCGTGAGGGTGAGGTCGCCATAGAAGCGCTTGGGCTCCGGATCCGCGCCCAGTTGTCCGAAGAGCACTCCGGTGAGCAGCAGCGGATCCGCCGCCGGCATGTGGCCCTTCTCCGTGGCGAAGACGACTTCATGGCCCGCGTCGGTGAGCATGCGCCAGGGCACGGCCACCTCGGTGACGTCGAAGTCATGGTCGGGCAGCGGGACGAGGACGCGGCGGGCGGAGGCCATGCGGGGAGTGTTTCCCGCGGCCCTGGAGCTGACAAGCCATCAGGAGCCGCGCTTCAACCTTCAGTCCCTGGATGGCATTACCTCAGGGGGGCGGCGGCGGAGGGCTCACGACGGCAGGAGCCGGGGGAGCGTCCATCGGCAGACCCGCATCGAAATCGGGACGAGGGGGCCCGCACGCGACGCTGGGCGCGTTCGGGTCGGGAACCACTTCGGCGTGCACCCGCAGGGAGTGCCCTTCCTGGAACTGGAGGTCCGCGCGCACGTACAGGTGGTAGTACATCCGCTCGAAGCGCAGCGTGTAGCGCCCCGGCGGCAGGTGATGGATGCGGAAGTTCCCCTGGAGGTCCGTGACCACGACCTCTTCCTCCCCGCGGGAGGACGAGACCGCGGTGACGACCATGTCCGGGATGGGCTTCCGGGTCGCGGCGTCGATGACGGTGCCGAAGATGGCGCTGTCGGACTGTGCGCTCGTGGGGGCAGAGGCCAGCAGCAAGACGAGGCATGGCAGGACGTGGAACAGGAACCTCATCGGTGACCCCCTCTCGAGTCAGGAACCGCGCTCGACCTCCATACGGTAGCCCACGCCGCGCACGGTCTGGATGGAGAAGCGGGACGCGCTGGTCCACTTGAGCTTGCGCTTCAGGCTGGAGACGAAGTTGTCCACGGTGTGCGGATCCACCACCACGTCCGTGCCCCACACGGCGTCCAGGATTTCGTCGCGCTTGAGCGCCCGCTCGCGCTCCTTCAGGAAGAAGGCCAGCAGGTCGAACTCCTTGCGCGTCAGCTCCACCTCCGCGCCCTCGGGGGAATCCACGCGCCGCCGGTCCAGGTCCACGCTGTAGCCCGCGAAGCGCAGGACCTTCGCCGGGGCCACGCCGCCGCGCCGCAGGTGGGCTCCCACTCGCGCGAGCAGCTCGCGCAGCCGGTAGGGCTTGCCCAGGTAGTCCTGCGCGCCGGACTCGAAGCCGCGCACCACGTCCTCCTCCAGCGTGCGCGCGGTGAGCATCAGCACCGGCACGCCCACGCCCTCCTCTCGCAGCGAGCGGCAGAGCGCATAGCCGTCTCCGTCCGGCAGCATCACGTCCAGGAGGATGAGCTGGAAGTCGCGGCGGGAGAGCTGCTCGCGCGCCTCCTTCACCGTGGCGGCTTCCTCCACGGCATAGCCGCCCTGGTGCTCCAGGTTGTCGCGCAGCGCGAGCCGCAGGTTCGGGTCGTCCTCCACGACGAGGACGGTGGGGGCGGCGGTGGTCATGCGATGCTCCGGGCGTCGGGCCGGTACTCGGGGAGGGTCAATTCGAAGGTCGTGCCTTCGGGGCTGGAGGCCGCCACGCGCAGCGTGCCTCCGTGCAGCCGGGCAATCTTCCGGCACAGCGCGAGCCCCAGCCCGCTGCCGGGCACCTCGCGGCCGTCGCGTCCGGACAGCCGGTAGAACTCGCCGAAGACGCGCTCCCACTCGGTCTCCGGGATGCCGGTGCCGTTGTCCGTGAAGTGCACGCGGCCTCCGGACAGCGTCTGGACGTGCAGCCGCACGGGGCTGCGGGTGTTGTACGCGCACGCGTTGCGCGCCAGGTTCGCCAGCAGGAGCCGCAACAGCTGCGCGTCCGCGTTCAGTTCGCGCGCGTCCACGTTCGCCGTCAGCTCCACCGGCACCGGCGCGCCGGACTCCAGGTCGCGGCGCAGGTTGGAGATCAGCTCGTCCAGCCGCACCGGCGCGAGCTTCGGCACCCAGCGCCCCTTGTCGATGCGGTTGAAGGACAGCAGGTTCTCCACCAGGAAGCCCAGCCCGTCCGCCTCGCGGATGATGCGCGCGGGGTAGTCCTTCGCGTCCGCGCCCTCCGCCACCCGCCACTCCAGCGTCTCCGCGAGCAGCCGGATGGAGGCCAGCGGCGTGCGCAGCTCGTGCGACACCGTGGCCACGAAGTCGCTCTTCAATTCGAGGAAACGGTATTTGCGCTGCTGCGCCACGAAGGCCAGCGCCGCGATGGTGAGCGCCAGCACCGCGCACAGGGCCAGCATCAGCGTCTTGATCCGGTAGCGGCGCTCCAGCGCCTCTTCGCCCAGGGCCCACTCGGACGACTCCACCGCCACCGGCAGCGACGCCAGCGTCAGCACCGGCGCATCCCCCGGCAGGGTCACGTGTCCATCCGCCTTCAGCAGGCCGCGCTCCCGCATCTCGCGGGTGAGCCCCGCAAGGAGCCCTGACAGGTCCAGCGCCAGCCCGCGCACGTCGCTCCCCTGGAGTGGCTCCAGGTACCAGCCGGACCGCGCCAGCAATGGCTCCCGCACGTCCTCGGGAAGGGGCAGCGGCGTCGAAGCCAGCTCGCGCGCCCGCGCCTCGAAGTCCGCCACCGGCACGCCCACGCGCGTGGAGAGCGCCACCACCTTCCCGCGCAGGAAGTCGAAGTCCTCCGGCGTGAAGCGCGAGCGCTTGAGCAACAACAACCGCTGCAATCCCTCCAGCCGTCCACCGCCCTGGCCGTCCAGGAGCCCGTCGCGCACCAGGGCCCGCATCAGCTCTGGCACCACGTCGCCCCTCGCCGCTACGTCCTCCAGCACCACCAGCATCGAGGGCAGGTCCCTTGTGGACGCGAGCACGAAGCGGGCCCGGTGCTGGAGCAGCGCCATCAACGACAGCTGCGTGGCCCTCCGGTCCTTCGCCTTCAGCGACTGCTCCACCAGCGCCATCCGTTCCAGCCGCTCCTTCCACGGGCCCTCGTCCTCGTCCGCGACCTCCGTGCCCGCGCGCAGCCTGGCGTAGCGGTCCTTCGCGGGCGCGTCCCCGGCCGTGTCGAACAGCGCCAGCCGAGGCAGGACCTGCTCCCCCTGTTCCCGCAGGTACAGCCCCGGCGTGGCCACCAACGGATCCTCCTTCGCCGCCGCCAGCGTGCCGCGCGCGCCCTCCAGGCCCTCGCGCAGCGCCTGGCTCAACGATGCGCGGGCGTACTGCTCCAGGGCCTCGCGCCGGGAGCGGAGCGAGGCCCGTGCATCCTCGCGTTCCGCGGCGAAGATGCGGTGGAGGTAGCCCAGGCCCACCCCGAGCCCGGCGAGGCCGAGCACGAGGGCGACGAGGGTGGGCAGTAGCCTGCGCGGCATCCGGACCGTCCCTACTTGAGGGTGGGGACGCGGTCGGCGTCCATGGTGCGCACCGGTGCGAAGGACTCGAAGCGGTCCTCGCGGCGGTCCAGCTTCTTCGCCAGCCGGATGAGCTCACCCAGCTCCACCACGTCCGCGCGCGCCTTCAGCGGCGTACCCAACTCCTCCCACAGCGACACCAGCGCGTCGTAGGTGAGCGGGCGCGCCCAGTAGGAGCCGCGCAGCTTCTCCGCGAAGGCGGCGGCGACATAGGACAGGCGGGTGGGGGACGCGGCCTTCTCATAGGCGGGGCGCAGGAGCGTCACGGGCATGGCCTTCTCGATGAGCTTCGAGCTGCCGCCCTCCGGGGCCTTGTAGCGGATGCGCAGCGTGCCGAAGTTCGTCTGGGCCGGGTCGCGCAGCTTCACCTCGTAGAGGGCGGTGACGGCGTGGCCCGCGCCCACTTCGCCCGCGTCCACTCGGTCGTCGTTGAACTGCTGCTGGGTGAGCAGCCGGTTCTCGTAGCCGATGAGGCGGTAGCGGGACACCGTCTTGCGGTCGAACTCCACCTGGAGCTTCACGTCCTTGGCCACCACCTGGAGCGTGCCGGTGAGGTTCTGCACGAAGATGCGGCGGGCCTCCTCCAGCTTGTCCACATAGGAGTAGTTGCCTTCACCCACCTGGGCCAGCCGCTCCATCAGCACGTCGTTGTAGTTGCCCATGCCGAAGCCCACGGTGGACAGGGTGATGCCCGCCGCCGCCTTCTCCTTCACGAGCGCCCAGATGCCGTCCGCCTCGGTGATGCCGTTGTTCGCCACGCCGTCCGAGCAGAGGATGACGCGGTTGATGCCGCCCTTGAGCATGTGGCTCGCGGCCAGCGCGTAGCCCAGCTCCATGCCCGCCTGCGCGTTGGTGGACCCCTCCGACTGGACGCTGTCGATGGCGCTCAGGATGGTGTCCTTCTGCGTGGCGTTGGTGGGCGCGAGCACCTGATGGGCGGTGGTGCCGTAGACGACGATGGAGACCCAATCGCGCTCATCCAGCGCGTCCACCAGCAGGCGCAGCGAGCGCTTCACCAGGCCCAGCCGGTTCTCCATGGCCATGGAGCCGGACACGTCGATGACGAAGACCAGGTGCCCCGGCTTGCGCCCGGCGCGGCTCACGTCGCGCGCCTTCACGCCAATGTGCACCACCTGGTAGCCCTTGCGCGCGGGGGAGGGGAATCCCTCCACGTTCACGCTGAAGGGCGCGTCCGGGGCGTTGGCGTAGCCGTAGTCGAAGGTGTTGACGAACTCCTCCACTCGCACGGCCTGCTCGTCAGGAAGCGCGCCGCGCTCCAGGTAGGCGCGCGTCAGCGTGTACGACGCCGTGTCCGTGTCCACGGAGAAGGTGGAGAAGCGCTCCTCCTCGGTGTCCACGGTCGGGTTCACGCCGTAGCCCTTGAAGTACATGTCGAAGAAGCGCTGGCCCTGCGGCGCGACGGTGCGCTCCGGCGCGGGCTGCGGCGTGGGCACCGCGGAGGCCTGGGGGGCGCGGTACACCGTCTGCGGCGTGCCGTCCGGGACGACGAGCATGTGCGGCAGGGCCCAGGACGGGGCTCGCGCGCGGTCGTTGTTGCTGCTCGGGTCGCCGTCTCCGGACGGCGCCCTCGCCGCCAGGGACTCGAAGCTCCGCGTCGCGCCGCCCTTGCTCTCCGGACGCGCCACCGCGATGCGCTTGATGAACTCCTGGTCCACGTTGACGCCATGGTTCGACGAGCCCACGTCGATGGTCGGCGGCGAGCCCATGATGGGCATCGTCGACGAGAAGCTCTCGGGGAGCATCTCCACGTTCACGCGGATGGTGCGGTTGAGGAGCAGTTGGAGCTCATTGCGGACGTATGGCTTGAACGCCTCCTTCTCGAACCGCAGGGTGTACGTGCCCGCGGGGAGCTGGGGGATGCGGTAGTTCCCGTTGGCGTCCGTGACGACCGTCTGTTCACCCACCAGGCTCGGTGAGGTCGCGGTGACGACCACGTCCGGCAGGGGCTTCTTGGTCTCGGTGTCAATCACCGTGCCGATGATGACGCTCTTGCCCACGGCGCCCGCGTCAGGCTGGGCCAGCGCGGGCTCGGCGGACGTCATCAGGAGCAGGGGAAGGGCACTTCTCAGGAGGGACTTCAGCATGGACCACCTCTCGCGCATCAGGGTGGAGCCATCATCCAGATGCGCCCCGCATCGAACCGCACGGGGGGCTCGTCTCCTCATCATGGTTTCATCATGACGGGAAATCGTGCCGGGGGCGGGGTGTCTGATTAGAAAGGCCGTCCATGACGGCACTCGACACCCTCTTTCCCACCGAAGAGCAGATTCCCCCCGGCGTGCGGCTGCCCGCGTACCTGGAGCAGCGCGAGTACCTGGTGGGCGGCGAGCTGCGCACCTGGGCCGGCGAGCTCAACCCGGTGGCGAGCCCCGTGTTCGTCCGGACCCCGGAGGGGCTGAAGCAGAAGGTGATTGGGGCCACGCCGCTGCTCACCTCGCGCGAGTCCCTGGACGCGCTCGCGGCGGCGGTGAAGGCCTATGACTCCGGCCGGGGCGTCTGGCCCTCCCTCAAGGTCGCGGAGCGCATCGAGCACGTGGAGCGCTTCCTCACCGCCATGCGCGCCCAGCGCACCGCCGTGGTGAACCTGCTCATGTGGGAGATTGGCAAGACGCAGCCGGACTCGGAGAAGGAGTTCGACCGCACGGTGGACCTCATCGTGGAGACCATCCGCGCGCTGAAGGAGCTGGACCGCACGTCGTCGCGCTTCGTCCAGGACCAGGGCATCATGGCGCAGATCCGCCGCGCGCCCATGGGCGTGGCCCTGTGCATGGGGCCGTACAACTACCCGCTGAACGAAACCTTCAGCACGCTCTTCCCCGCGCTCCTGATGGGCAACACCGTGGTGTTCAAGCCGGCGAAGTTCGGCGTGCTGCTGGTGAGGCCACTGCTGGAGGCGTTCCGGGACTGCTTCCCACCTGGCGTCATCAACATCATCTACGGCCGGGGCCGGGAGACCGTGGGCGCGCTGATGGAGAGCGGGCAGGTGGACCTGTTCGCCTTCATCGGCACCAACAAGGGCGCCAGCGAGTTGAAGCGCATGCACCCGCGCCCGCACCGCCTCAAGTCCGTGCTGGGCCTGGACGCGAAGAACCCGGCCATCATCCTGGAGGACGCGGACCTGGATAACGCGGTGAAGGAGTGCATCACCGGCACGCTGTCCTTCAACGGTCAGCGGTGCACGGCGCTCAAGCTGCTGGTGGTGCACCGGAACATCGTGGACGCGTTCCTCGCGAAGTTCACCGCCGCCGTGGACAAGCTCAAGCCCGGCATGCCCTGGGACCCGGGCGTCGCCGTCACGCCGCTGCCGGAGCCGGGCAAGGGGACCTATCTCCAGGGGTTGGTGGATGACGCGGTGTCGAAGGGCGCGCGCGTGGTGAACTCGACGGGCGGGCAGGCGTCCCGGTCGTTCTATTCACCCACGGTGGTGTACCCGGTGACGCGCGACATGCGGCTGGCCACGGAGGAGCAGTTCGGTCCGGTGGTGCCGGTGATGGTCTTCGACGACGACGCGGAGGCGGTGCGGCTGGTGGTGGAGTCGCCGTTCGGTCAGCAGCTCAGCCTGTTCGGCAAGGACTCTGCGCGCATCGGGCGGTTCATCGACGCGTTCTCCAACCAGGTGGGCCGCATCAACCTCAACTGCCAGTGCCAGCGGGGGCCGGACACGTTCCCGTTCAACGGCCGCAAGGACTCCGCGGAGGGGACGCTGTCCGTGGCGGACGCGCTGCGGGTGTTCTCCATCCGCACGCTGGTGGCGACGAAGACGACGCCGGACAACACCGCGCTCGTCCAATCCATCCTGACCCGCAGAGAGTCGGATTTCCTCACCACGGACTTCCTCTTCTAGTCCCGCCTTGGCCCTGGGTGGTATGCCCTGGGGCAACCCATGGCGCCGCGCACCACGACCCTCGAGCTGCACAAGGAAGAGATGAAGTTCTCCGCGGGGCACTTCACCATCTTCTCCGCCACGCACCGCGAGAACCTGCATGGGCACAACTTCTCCGTCTACGTCGCGCTGACGGGGGAGGTGTCCGACGACGGCCTGCTTTCGGACTACGGTCCGCTCAAGCAGGCCATCATCCAGCGCTGCAAGGCCTGGAACGAGACCTTCTTCCTGCCCGCTCACTCCCAGCACCTGCGGCTGGAGCGGGACGAAAAGGGCAACCACGTGGCGCACTTCAACGGCGAGGAGCTGCGCTTCCTCGCTCGCGACGTCACTGTGCTCCCGGTGGCCAACGTGTCGCTGGAGGAGCTGGCGCGCGTCTTCGGCGAGGAACTGGTGGGCGACGGCAGCGCCATGGCGCGCGACCACATCACGGGGCTGGTGGTGAAGTGCGCCTCCGGCCCTGGCCAGTGGGCCTCCTGGGAGTGGAAACGCGATGTCTGATCAGGTCCTCATCACCGGCGCCAGCCGGGGCATTGGCCGGGCGGCGGCGGAGCGGTTCAGTAAGGAGGGCTGGCGCGTCATCAACGTGTCGCGAAGCCCCTGCACCGTGCCGGGCGTCGTCAACGTGCCGGTGGACCTGGCCGCGCCGGGCTGGGAGCCCGCGGTCGAGGCGGCGCTGCGCGACGGGGCAGGGCAGGGGCGCCTGTCCGTCATCCACAACGCCGCGCTCTACGAGCACGACGACGCGCTGACCATGGACGCGGACCACCTGCGCCGCGTGCTGGAGGTCAACGTCGTGGCCCCGCTGGTGCTCAACCGCCTGGCGAGGCCGCTGCTCACGGACGGCTCGTCCCTGCTCTACGTGTCATCCACGCTGGGGGAGAAGGCCGTGAAGGGCGTGGCGTCCTACGTGACGACCAAGCACGCGCTCATCGGGATGATGCGGGCCACCTGCCAGGACCTGGCGGGGACCCAGGTCCACACCGCCTGCGTCTGCCCGGGCTTCACGGACACGGAGATGCTCCGCGAGCACATGGGCACGGACCCCGCCGTCCGGGCGAGCGTGGCGGGGATGACGACCTTCGGGCGGCTCATCACGCCGGAGGAGATCGCCGGCGTGCTCTACCTCTGCGCCACCACCCCGGTCCTGAATGGCGCGGTCATCCACGCCAACCTGGGCCAGGTGGAGCGCTGAGCTTCAGCCTTCCTGCGCGTAGACGGTGCACGAGGACGTGCACGTCTCCGCCACGCGGATGCGCGCGACGGTGGTGCCGGGCACGTTCACGCGCTCGAAGAGCCACGCGGCCAGCAGCTCGCTCGTGGGGTTCTCCAGGCCGGGGACGTCGTTGAGCAGGCGGTGGTCCAACTGGGCGTGGAGCGGCTGCCAGGCGGCGTTCAGCTCCGCGAAGTCCACGATCCATCCGAACCGCGGATGCACGGGGCCGCGGAGGGTGATTTCGATGCGGTAGCTGTGACCGTGCACCCGCGAGCACTTGTGCCCTTCCGGAACGTTGGGCAGGCGGTGCGCGGCCTCGAAGGTGAACTCCTTCGAGATTTCAGTGACGAGGGTGGGCTTGTTCACGGGGACGGCCTCCATTCGGCGGCCTTGTATCCGCGTTCCCCCCGTGCGTCCACGGCTCGTCTCAGGGGGCGGGCACTCAGACGCCGAGTGCGGTTCCCAGACGTGCGAGCAGCCCCGGCCAGCCCGGCTTCATCCCCTCGAAGGCGCGGCGTCCCATGGGCGAGTCCAGGTTGAAGCCTTCGTGGACGAGCGTGAGCCGCGTCCCCGTGCCCTCTGGCACCAGCCTCCAGGTGAGGGTGGTGTCGAGCGTGCCGGTGGCGAAGCGGTACTGGAGCAGCCGCTCCGGCTCCACCGCGACCACCTCACAGGGCTGCTGGCCCCAGGCGCCCATGTCGAGCGTGAATCGGTGGCCCACGACGGGGCGCACGTCGCCCGCGGCCCACCACTTCGCGTGGAGCTCCGGGGTCGTCAATGCCTTCCACACGGCGGAGGGCGGATGGGCATACACGTGGTCCAGTTGGATGACGGCGGGGGGATTCATTTGCGTGACTCCTCGTCGAGCACGTCCTCGAGCGCGGCGAGCCGCTGCTTCCAGTAGTGCGTGAAGGCCTTGAGCCAGTCGTCCACCTCCGACAGGGGACGTGGATCCAGGTGGTAGTAGCGCTCCCGGCCGCGCGGCTCCTCGCGGACGAGCCGCGCCTTGCGCAGGACCTGGAGGTGTTCGGAGACGGCGGGCCGCCCCAGGTTGAAGCCGCTCGCCAGGTCATTCACCGCGCGCGGCCCCTTGCGCAGCTGCAACAGGATTTCCCGGCGCACCGGGTTGGAGAGCGCCGAAAAGACATCCGGTTCGGACATGGCCCGGATTGATACGTCGGAAATATCCGACGCGTCAAGAGGCGTCGGAGAATCCCGACGCGTCGCCGGGCGTCCGTGGCTTCGCGTGAAGGGGCTACCTGCGGGCGGCGAGCGGCTGCGCGAGGGGGGCGCGCTGTTCCCGGCGGACGGGGAGCCGGAGGAGCTGGGCGTAGCGCGCGAGCCGGTCCTCGAAGCGCCGGGAGTCGCGGCCCCAGTGCAGGACGACGTTGCGCTCGGGGTCCTTCCGGTGCGTCAGCGCGATGCCGTACTCGTCCTGCGCGCCAATCCAGTCCGGGTGGTGGCGCCGCTCGCAGTCCAGGCCGACGTAGTGGTCCAGGGGCTCGTTCCAGGTGAAGGCGCTCAGGGCCCCGCCGCCGCGCAGCGACACCTCCGTGGCCGTCACCACCACCTCCAGCCGGGTGCGGACACACCGCAGGATGAACGTCACGGACACGAAGCCGCCCAGCACCACCACCAGGGGCAGCATCCACTCCTCACGCAGCCGGGCCAGGGACAGGCCCTGGTCCAGCGCGTAGGCGATGGGAATCACCACGAACAGCACCAGCGTGAGCAGGGGCCACACGACCTGGCCCACCAGCGGACGCGTGTGGAAGCGCAGCGGGAGGTCTCCCCCCATGTCCATCTTCTGGGGAACCGGTGAGAGCACTTCGAAGAAGGACATGGGGCCGGTGGCTCGGGTGTGCGGGCGATGGCTGCCTTTGACCCAAGCTCAACATGGCGGTGGAGGAACTGTCCACGTCTTCCCGGGTAGTCCGGGAGCTGTCGGACGGCCCGCGCCCTTCAGCGGGAGTGCTGTTTGAAGAAGTCCCACAGGATGGTGGTTCCGTCGGGACCCGCTGGGTCCGCGAACGGGAAGGCGCCGTCACCGCCGGGCCATGCGTGACCCATGCCCTGGATTTCAATGTGCTGCACCAGGAGCACGCCGTTGGAGACGTAATCCCTCGCGGTGTACTTGCGGCCTCCGGCTGAAACAGCGGACGTCGTCCGGGCCGGGGTGTTGGACACGCTGTTGTTGTTGGCGCCGTCATCGCCGTAGTCATTCGTCTGCAGGAACTGGCGCGCGGCCTGCTGTCCATTGATGGGATTGACGACGTCATCCGCCGTGCCGTGGACCACGAGCACCGGCACCTTCCGTAGTGGCCCTTCACCCAGTCCACCATGCCGACGATGAGCGACGGCTCGCCAATGCCTCGCTCCTGGTTGGAGGAGAACATGAAGTTCCAGCACTGGGTGCCATTCGCATACAGGGCCTGGTTGGGATAGAGCACCAGGAACCTCTCCGCGTCCGCCTTCGCGTTCAGCCGCGTCAGGCCCGCGAACTGGTCCGGGTTCTGAAGACAGCCATGCAGTCCCACGACGAGCGGGAGCGGCTCGCCGGGCTGGTAGCCGGTGGGGCCCCAGAGTTGGTAGCTCCGGGTGCCCCAGCTGTTGGAATAGACGCCGTGGACCCACTCGCCCGCGTGGGCCGGCGTGGCGCCCAGCACCGAGAACAGCGCGCACACCGCCACCGCCATGCGAGCCACGGCCTGGACCTTTCGAGTCACCGACATGTGTCTGCCTCCTGCTTCAGCCAGGACGCGCCATGCGTCCGGGTGACTCGACTTCCCGGAGGAACCTCTCCACGGCGGCGGCGACCTGTCCGGGTTGATCCACGGGCGCGGCGTGCCCGGAATCCGTCAGCACTTGGAGCCAGGCGTCCTTGAACTGGCCCGCGTAGGCCTGCTTCGTGGACAGCGGCGTGTAGTCCCGCTCGGAGTGCAGCACGAGCACGGGGCAGGTGATGTCCTTCAGCCGGTCCTGGACGCTCCAGCCAATGAGCCCCCGCGTCGCGCGCAGGTACACGTCACGCGCGTTGGCGCCCAGGGATTCGATGGCCCGTTGGCGCAGGGCCTCCTGCTCCGGCTTGGGGAACAGCTTCGGGGCCACGCGCTTCGCCAGCCCCTTGGGACCCAGCAGGCGCAGCACCCAGAGGCGCGCCGCGAACTCCAGCTTGCGGCGGAACGTGCGCGCCACCATGTCCGGCCCGCTGTTGACCACGGTCAGGCTGCGCACCAGGTCCGGCCGGTCCACCGCCAACTGGAAGCCCATCATCCCGCCCATGGACAGGCCCATGACGTGCACCTGCGTCAGCCCCAGCCCGTCACACAGCGCGGCGATGTCCCTGGCGAAGAGGGCCACGCCGTACGCGCCCGCCGGCTTGTCGCTCTGGCCGTGGCCCCTCGCGTCCGGCACCAGCACCCGGTGATGCGCGGACAGCCGGGGCACCACCGCGTCCCAGTCGCTGCCGGACGAACCCAGCCCGTGGAGGAGCAGGATGGGCGCTCCCTCGCCGGACTCCTGGAAGTGCAGGGTGACGCCGTCGGGAAGGGTGAACGTGGGCATCGGCTTGTGAACGACCGTTCAGAGAGGGGATGAACTACGCTTCCAGCATCGGTGGAACCGTAACTGAACGACCGTTCGTTTTTCAAGGTGACCCCATGGTGTCTTCCTCTCCATCCCGTCTTCGCGCGCGCAAGGCGGTGCTCCCGGACTCGGCGTCGGCTGACGGCACGCGCCGCCGCATCCTGGAGACGGCGCTCCAGCTCTTCGCGAGCCGGGGCTTCCACGACGCGTCCATCCGGGACCTGGCCAAGGAGCTGGAGCTGCGGCCCAGCGCGCTCTACGCGCACTTCCCCTCCAAGGAGCACGTGCTGGCGGAGCTGGTGCGGCTGGGGCACGAGGCGCACCACGAGGGCCTGCGCACGGCGCTGCTCGGCGCGGGGGCGAAGCCGGTGGAGCAGCTCCGGGCCCTGGTCCGGGCGCACACGCGACTGCACGCGATGCATCCGCAGCTGGCCGTGGTGGTGAACGACGAAATCCACGCGCTGCCGCCGGAGCTGGCGGCGCCGTCCCTGGCGCTGCGGGAGCAGTCGGCGGCGCTGCTGATGGCGGTCATCGAGCGGGGGCGCGCCCAGGGCGTGTTCTCCGTGCCGCACGCGGGCGTCGTCGCCGCGGCCATCTCCGCCATGGGGCTGCGGCTGCCCTACTGGTTCGAGCCCACGCCCGCGCTCGACGTGGACGCGCTGGCGGATCTGCACGCGGAGCTGGCGCTGCGGATGCTGGGGGCCAAGGCGGGGAAGTGACGGATTAGGATGTTCACTCCCTCTTGGCTGGCTGGAGCTAACGATGGCCTGCGGCCCATGTGTCGCGAGAAAGCCTTCGAATGTTCTGCTTTTTCGCTAACCAATGGCCTCCGCAATGGATGTCATAGATGCGTCGCTCCCTGGCTTGGCAGGGATTGCTCACTCCGAATCTTCTTTGGGGGACTCCATCGAAGCTCGCAAGTCTCGGAGAAACGCATCGAGAGTTCTGATGCTACGAGTGTCAAGAGGAAGTGCAGATTGTGGGCTGTCCTGTGGAGCAGTGGTTAATGGTCGCAAGGGCAGCAGAATGTGTCCGGCGGAGTTTATCTCCTCGATGAGGTCAAGGCTCTCAAAGTGCCCGCAGTAAACAACTACTCCATGCGGGCTAGGAAAACAGGCCTTGCCGGAATCGATTAGTACGAGGTCTTGGGCGTACTCTGACACTTTGCCCATCTTCTTTCGAATGTCTTCCGCTGGTTTGTCGGCAATGGTGTCAACACCTTCGGAAAAAATGGCATCCCCGACAGCTACGGCAAGTCGATTTCCTCGTCGTAGCTCGAACCAGAAGTCAGGTTCTCTAGGGCCCTGGCGGGAATAAAGCCCAGGAGGTGTATCTGGGGCGTGTCCTGGGATTTCCCTCTTCCAAGCATTCGCCTTCGGGACCTTGAGGTATTTTGGATGAGAATGTGCTGGTCGCTCATACCAGAACGTGAGGGATTCTCCGTCTCTGGTGAATGTAAAGGGACGGTTTCTCCAGAGTTCGAGCTCTACGAAGTCCTCGCGGACGAGTTCTGATAATTGCTTGAAACTGGGGGTGTATCTGAGTTCGCGCAAGGCGGAGACCAATGCGAGGATACACCAGTATTCGTACAGCGTAGATGCTCGGCGGGTGCCAAGTGCGCTAAGTAGTTCCTGGCTAGAGAATGCTAACTGTTGATGTCCAAACGCTCGATGCCAGCGGGCGACCCGTATATAATCGGGGTGTTGGCGAATGCTGGGCGTGATGTGGGGAACACGGCCTCTCGATGCCAGATCCCGGGGAATGCCTGGCAGTTTTCGTCGAGTGCGCTGAAGAAAAAGAGCACGCTCGCGAGCAGTGTCGGCCATACGTTGACTGTTTTCGTGAAGCCGCTGGGCCTCCTGAACAGCTGGGTGAGGCTGATTCGCGTTTCGAGAACTGAAAACAGGGACGTCCTTGTAGCGCTCTCGAATTTCGTTCGCACTCCTCATTGTCGCTTCTGCTCGTCGGCGGATGTGATTGAGCGTAGCGGTCAGTCGTTCGGTCGTCAGGGCGACCATTTGGTTTTCGTAGATGTTTGCGCTTCGGATCGGGTTTGGCAAGTCCTCGGTATCTAGTTGGGGGGTCTGGGGAGGAGAAGGTCGGAATTCGGAACGCGGTGACCGAGTGATTCGGCCAAGGCTTGCACTGAAATCCTTCCATTCTTCTTCCATTTGAGCCATTGCGGTGGCAGGTGAGAATTTGCGTGAGCGCTGCGCGAGTCCGCCCACGTGGGGGTTTTCAGGGCTCAGCCAGTCATTGACAAGCGCATCTGCTACCCGGCGCACGTCTTCGAATAGATGTGCCCACTGTTCTCGATTTAATCGACTCGGAACAATGCAGACGAAGAAGTCTTGAGTTGATTGGCTTGAGCCCGGAATTGAGACGCGAAGATGTAGCCAGCCATATGCGACTTTTCCTGCATGTTCGAATGGCCGCCAGATGAAATGGGCTCTGCCTGCATCAATTTGTTGGAGTTCGCCTGTGCATTCTATGTCCTGATCTTTTAGTAGGTGCGCATTGTGGCCGACGAACTGAAGTTGGATTCCTTCGTTTTCGGGTACCTCGAATGTCTTGATGCCGGGCCTGAGCGGTGTCCAGAGTGCATCACTGTCCTTCTTTACTTGGAGGAACAGTTCGCTCATGTTTGTTAGGTCCAGAAGCTGGCGAATTGCTCGAACTCAAGCTGATCGAGCATTCGCTGCAGGCGCTTGGTTGAACGGTGGAGTTGGTGTTTATTTAGTAGGTGGGCAAGTTCCTTTAGCATTTCGTTTAGGCGCACGTCGCCCCGGATTTTAGGGAGGATTCGTTGCAGGATTTGAAGGTCGATTGCATCCTTGCGTCCGATGGTGCCCTTTAGCCGTTCGGCGTAATGTACGAAAAGAGTAATGTCTTGGATGATGCGATGGCCGATGGGGATACACATCCGCGTCTGCCGCAGGCTGTCGGATTGTTCATTGGCAGTGCCGGAAGGAATGGGTTCTCGCCGGGCCATGACTTCCCAAATCTCGCGGAGTTCAATGGGCACCGCTAGGAGGTCATCTGCTTCTTGCCATTCGCGGAGTTTCTCGAGTGTGATGTGAAATCGTGGAATGCGACGCGCGCGTTTGCGAACAGAGGAGACATGTGGGCTGGGCGCTTGTGCTTCCACTTCAATAACGTTTACACGGTCTACAACCTTGTCGCTGAGGATCTGTGTGCTCTCATCTACATTGATTGTGCCGTAGATGCGAAGTAGAGGCAGATTGTTGCCCATCGGGAGTTGGAGCGGAACTCCGCCCCTATCGTCTTCGTGGATCCAGAGCTGACCATCGCTTTCCATGGCGGAAAGAAGTTGCGCGAAGTAATACTCCACATGGGCCAGATTCATCTCGTCTAAGAGGACGTGGAAGAGTCGGTCCGACGGGGCATTCTGTAGTAGTCGGTAGAATCTGGTGGGATGGAAACCTTGCGCGTCTCTTCGGCCAAAGAGGAAGCGACTGTCAGTCCAATTTGCCTCCACCGCTAAGCGAAGGGCATCTTGACCATCCAATGAGCCGCCAAAGGCTTCGAACATAAGTTGCGCTAGTGCGGATTTGCCCACGCCTGATGGGCCAGCAAGTACAACGAAGGGACGTACCTTCATTGACAAGTATGTGGCTTCTAGCAGTTCTCGTGGGAATTCGAAGCCAGCTTCGCGGCAGGTCCCGTCCAGGTGTTGAAGGAAGTCTAGTTCGCTTCCAATGAAAGGTTTGCCTGGTCGCTCATATGCCTTGGGCGCGGTATTGAGCTTGGTTGTGGGCTCGCCGGGCTTGGGCTGAGACGGTGTCAATATGGATGTGGGATCGAGATTGACCTGAGTCCTGTTCGGTGTGCTTGGAGCCGAGGACTCGTTCGCGAGCATGCCTTCGGGAGATGGGGCCGCAAAGGTTGCTTCCGCCGATTGAGGGGGCGCAAGGGACTGCGACGATGATGGGTTGGGGCTCGAGACTTGAGAGTGCGAAGGCTTGATGGGAACGTGCGCGGAGTCCGCGTCCAGTCTCTCCAACGGGAGTTGTGTCTGTGGCTCGGGAGGACTCGTATCCATGAACTGTTCCTGAGTAATGTCCGAGGCCTCCACCAAATCTATGAGGGTGGTGTTGGTCGTGCCAAAGTCGATGCAAAGGACATCGAGTGCCTTGGTCGACAGCATGCCCTGAGGGGCTGACATGCGGCTTTCGGGCCTGGATGTACCCTTGGCGGCCTGTGTTGGCCCCTGAGGGTGAGGGGGCGTGGCCGCCTTGGGGGGCGCATCCTTCGAGAGAAAGGGGATTCGCCGCTCGCTGGTGTACTTGCCGTCCTGCGGCGAGAACACTTGAAGGATCATTTCCAGAGAGTGGCCAGGATCCCCCTGCATGTGGATCTGCATGTGGGCTGATTTCTTCTTTGCATCGGTCGGAAACTGGAGGCTGTGGTCGGTGACATTGAGTCGCTGACCGCTCAAGCTACCTCTCGCTTCTGGATCGTTACGGAAGGCCACTTGGTACCCATGGCGATGGTCCCGGACATGGCGGAAGCCTTTGCCTCCGTTAACCGGCAACTTGATGTCCCGGGTGATGGGCTTTTCAAGAAGCTCCAATGGGCTTGTTTGGCTGTCGACTAGGAGTTGAGGTTCCATGTCTCCATGGTTTGGGTGCCAGGACAGGCACAGGTCGTCCTGGAACGCACCAATGAAGGTCGAGTCTGTTGAGCGGAGGGGTTCCGAATCGGTGAGTTCTGCTGTGCCTTGCGGTGGAGGTTGGGCGGTTGCTCTGTTATCGACCAAGGCGCGATTGAGGGCCAGATGGTTGAGCCCTGTTCCAACGGCCACCACATACGGATAGTCCTTTCCAACCCGGATGAACTCTGGATGTGAGGGGGCGAAATACTGCTTCACATGGTCGATAAAGCCGGGCAGACGAGAGGAGCCACCTGCAATAAGGACATGCGTGATGAGGGTTCTTGGGTCATGCTCCTCCGAGATGTCCTTGCGCTTGGCTGTTTTGGATAGTTTCGTGCGGAGTTTTGTGAGGACTCGATCCATTGCATCGCGGATTCCTCTTTCGCTCCAATGCTTGTCGACGATTGCTTTTAAGCGATTCTCGTCAAGCTCGATGACGAGTTCTTGCGTTCCTCCCGCAAGATCGGCGAGTTTTCCGTCAAGCTTAATCTTGAGTTTGTGCTTCTCCCCTGTCTCGCTCACCCTGCGCTTAAGTGCTTCTGCCTCGGAACTGTGGCGCTCGACCCATGCTTCATAGGCCTTACGCTCTTCTGTATGTGAGGCTGTTGCATAAAGATGCTTGAGTCCGGCTCCCAGAAGCGCTTGGGTAAGCAACTGCTGATCAATGTAGAGGCCACCGGCTTTGGATGCTTCCGCAGCCACTGGGGCTGCGATGTATCGCTTCCAGAGTCCGCCTTGCCGTGTGGTAGAAACAACACTGACGTTGCAGGTCCCGCCGCCGAAGTCCAACACTAGGACATTGAGTGAGTTTCCCTGGGGCGGAATCTTTTGCTGGAGAAGCCGAAAGTATTCGAAGACGGCGTCAGGTTCCCGGAAGAAGCTAATAGCGCTGCCGAGGCCTGCTTCCTTGGCGGCAGCACGGACAGAATCCTGGTAGGCCTTGCGCTCTTCTGCTTTGGGGAAGGGCGGCTCTGAAAATCGTAACATTGTATCTTGGCCGATTTTCCTCCCGCCCTTTTTGAGAAGCTTGGAGATCTCCATCATGAATGCTTCACAGCACTGCCGTCCTGTGAGGGGAACCTGCTCGAACTTGCCATCAGCCCTCGGAAGAGAAATCCAGAACTCTTCGTCTGGCTCAATCAGCCTTGGCTTGAAATTGCCGACCAACGCTCCTTCGGCAGGAGTGTCTTGGCTGAGAAGTGAGAACTCCAGGGAAAGTCCGACCTTCCGGACGGCAAGCCGTGATGGAATATGTGGCTGACGGGAAAGCAGTTCCAGACACTTCAATCAAAGCCCCCAACTGTTTGTTGGCGCGAGCATAGCGCCTCTTGAGGATTTGTCGGATAGGTACATGACAGGCACACCTGGGTGGATATCCACCCAAGACTGCGATGGACGGCTCACGCAGAGCCTTGCTCTTGCATCACCGGGGGCATGACTGGGTGGCTCACGGGTTGCTAAATGTCGCCATGCCGGCCGGGCAGGGTGCCCGGCCGTGGCTTCCTGGCCGCGATGCTCCCCGAACAGTCCCAAGCGCACGCGGCACCCGGCCCACGGCGCGGCCCGTGGGCCACTGCCGTCATGACGCTGCTGTGCCTGCCGCTGTCCGTGGCCCCGACGCCGCCGGTGTCTCCGCCGCCGCGCCTGGTCCTCTGGGCCTGGGAGCGGCCGGAGGACCTGGGCTTCCTGGAAGGCCGCGCGGTGGACGTCGCCTTCCTGCTCGCGACGATGGACCTCACGGACGAAGACGTCCACGTGGTGCCTCGCAGGCAGCCGCTCCGGGTTCCGCCGGGCACCGCGTTGAAGGCCACCGTGCGGTTGCAGATGCTTCCGGGAAGCTCGTTGGCGCGCTTCGGTCCGGAGCGTCTGGAGTCGCTGGCCGCGAGCCTGGATGCGCTCGTGAGCCGCCGCCCTGACGTGACGGCGCTGCAACTGGACTTCGATGCGCGTGCATCGGAATACGACGCCTACGTCGACCTGCTCCAGCGGCTGCGCGCGCGCCTGCCTCCGGGGATGCCGCTGTCCATCACGGGGCTCGCGTCGTGGTGTGTGCCCGGCAGCTGGATTGCCCGCGCGCCCGTGGATGAAGTGGTGCCGCAGCTCTTTCGCATGGGCCCGGACGCGCCGGTGTGGCGTGCCCGGTTCGCGCGCGGCCTGCCCCCTCCGTGCGTGGGCAGCATGGGCCTGGCCATGGACGAGTGGCAGCCCGTGCCCCCTGGCGTTTCGACCCTCTATCTCTTCAACCCCCGGCCGTGGACGCCCGATGCGTTCGCTCGTGCCGTGGCGGAGACCCGACCATGAAGAACGCAAGAACAGTCCTGGGGCTCGTGGGCCTCGCGGTGCTGCTCCCCCCCTTCGTCGCCGACGCGTGTGGTCCCGACTTCGGGCCCGAGCCCCGCTTCTTTGTTGTCGACAATCCCGACCGGCCCTTCGGCCCTTTCGCCGCCGGACGCCTGGGCATCCTCCGCCGCACCTTCGACCCGCCGTACCTCGCCTTCGCCTTTCGCTCGATGATGGGCATCCCCACCACGCCGGAGGAGCAGAAGCACCTGGTGGCGGGGTGGACGGACGCGGAGTCCCGCTATGGGCCCGACGCGAGCTGGGCCCGCGACCAATGGGCCGCCGTCCGTCAGGAGGTCGCGCCCTTCAAGGACCTGCCTCCGGTGGACGTCAACCAGATGGTGTACGCCTCCAACGACGCCTATATCCACGGGGATGCCTTCCTGCATGCTGCGGCCACGGCCCGCGCGCTCGCGAAGGAGTGGAAGCAGCGGCCGGCCCTGCTGAAGGAGTGGTTGGGCAACCAGGACGCCGTCTTCAGCAAGGGCTGCACCCTGGCCGACCCGGCGCCGGGCATCGAGGAGTCGCTGACGCCCAAGGAGAAGGCGCGCCGACAGGCCGAGCGCGATTACCAGGCTGCGGCCATGCACCTGTACTGCGGGAAGTTCGACGAGGCGGCGGAGGCCTTCCAGCGCATCGCCAGCAGCGCGGATTCTCCCTACCGGGTCCTCGGCGCGTACCTCGTGGCCCGCACCCGCGTTCGCGAGGCGCTGTTCGGGATCCCCCCGTACGAAGAGGGCCCGCGGGAGGTGGACCCCGCCGTGCTGGGGCGCTTCCGGCGGGCGGAAGAGGCCATCCAGAAGGTGCTCGCGGATCCGAAGCTGCGCGAGGTGCATGGGCCCGCGCGGCGGCTGCTGTCGCTCGTGCGTCTGCGCCTGTCGCGCGACACCTGGCGGTGCGAACTGTTCTCGCGGGTGCTGGAGAAGGGCACGGGCTCCGGGCTGGAGTCGGAGCTGGCCAGCATCTCGCTGGGGGCCGGCGCGGAGGGCAACGCCTGCCCGGGGTTGAAGCCTCGCGCGGCGGAGCTCTCCGAGTGGCTCGGGCTCATGGCCGCCCCCGCCCCGGAGGAGCCCGGTGACCCGGAGGCGCCATGGCCCGCGAAGGCCTACGCGACCGCCGTGGCCCGCTGGAAGAAGAGCGCGCATCAGCCCTGGCTCGTGCTCGCGCTGCTGTCAGCCCGCGCGGACTCGCCAGACGTGCCCACGCTGCTCGCGGACGCGGAGAAGGTGCCGGTGGATGCGCCCGCGGGCATGACGCTCGCGTGGCGCTCCGTGCAACTGCTGCGGGAGCGGGGACAGCTGGCGGAGGCCCGGGCGCGGCTGGACGCCATTCCCCCGGAGCAGGTGCGCGACCTGGCCTCCGCGGACAACGCCCTGCGCGAGGAGCGCCTGCATCTGGCGAACAGCTGGGACGAGGCCCTGCGCAACGCGGCCCAGTTCCTGGTGGAGGAGCTCGTCCTGGCTCCCCTGAACGCGAATGACCCGGCGCCCTCTCCCGAGCCCATGGGACTCAGCGCCTCGCGTGCCCTCTTCCTGGAGTCCCATGTCCCCACGCGCCGGCTGCGCGAGTGGGCCGCGCTTCCCACGCTGACCCCCGAACTGCGCCGGCAGCTGTCATGGGCCGTGTTCGCCCGTGCCGCGGTGGTGGGGGACGACGCGATGCTCAAGGCCCAGGCGGCCACGCTCGCGGAGACAGAGCCCAAGGCTCGCGCGGAGCTGCTGGCCATCGTGGGGCGGCCCACGGCGGAGGAGCGCCTGTTCGACGCGCGGCTGCTGGTCATGGGGCTGCCGGTCGTCTCCGCGAGGGTGCAGCCCGCCCGGGACCGTCTGGCCAACGTCTCCCCGACGCTGGACCTCACCGAGGACAGGAGCTGGACCCGCAACGGCTGGTGCGTGCCGGGGACGAAGAACCTGGAGGATCCGCTGAAGACGCCGCTCCCGTTCGCGAGCCCGGAGGAGCGGGCGGACGCCGCCGCGGAGTGGAGGGCCCTCAACGAGGCGGGCTCCTCCGTGGCCTTCTTCTCCCGCGTGGCGTTGGACTGGGCGAAGGCGCACCCGCGCGACCCGCGCTCACCCATCGCGCTGTTCCGCGCGGTCCGCTCCAGCAAGCGCGGCTGCGGCCAGAACACCCCGGAGGCGAAGAAGGCCTTCGCGTACCTCCACAAGCAGTACGGCAAGACGGAGTGGGCGCGCAACACGCCCTACGTGTACTGACGCGAGCGGGCCCTACTGCTTGGGCTTCACGATGCGGAAGATCTTCCGCCGGAAGATCTTGTCGCGCGCCTCGTCGGTCAGGCGCGTGGACTTCACCTCCAGGTAGATGGAGGGATGGTCCGAGTAGTACTTGCCCTCGGACTTGAGGTGCCGGGAGCCGCTGGCGCCCATCAGGCCGTACATGCCGGGCCCCACCAGCTCCAGGTGCTCCGTGTCCGCCTGGTAGTAGCCCATGTAGTGCGCGTTGCCGGCGGAGTTCGAATACTGCTGCTGGAAGAGCGGGATGGCCTCCGTGCTCTTGTGGGCCAGCATGTACGTGGGCTGCGTCTCCGGCCGGCCGTCGAAGAAGACGCCCCGGCTGCCCTGGGCCGTCTCCTGGAGGTCCATGTTGAAGTCCCCCACCATCACCTGGATGCCCTCGGACTTGCAGAGGGTCTGCAAGGCATTGCGCTCCACCTGCCGCTCGTGCGGATTGGAGCCGGTCAGCGACGCGCGCAGGTGCACTCCGGCCACCGTCACCGAATGGCCATACCGGTTCCCGAGCGTCACCTTGAGGATGTACTCGTCCTTGGACTTCAGCTTCGTCTGGATGGACGCCGTCTTGCGCGTGAGCGTGGTGGCCTCCAGGTAGAAGCCGTCCTCCTTCACGTTGTCCAACTGCCCGTCGATGTCCTCGCGCAGGTAGAGGGCGATCTCGTTGACGTGCTTGATGCCCTTCACCGTCGCGTCGTCAATCAGGTGCTTGCGCACGTAGGACATGCCCAGGCCGGGGACGTCGATGCGGTCCGGGAAGGGCGAGCCCGTGGGGTTCTCCGACAGGAAGATGAAGACGGGGTAGTGCTTGTAGCCGCGCAGGTTGCGCTCGATGCGCTTCTTGCGCCGGTCGCTCCACTGGGACGTGTCCGCCGCCTGGGGACCGTTGCTCTCCAGCCATGACTGGAGGTTGTCGCCGTAATCCTCATCGCGGACATGCATGTTGCGGATGAGGTCGCACTCCTGCTCCACGATGTCCGCGAGCTTCGCCGCGATGTCCGGCCCCTGAAGGAACGCGCTGGAGGCCATGCTGGGGACGAGCGCGTTCGCGAGGTTCGCCCCGTCCACCCGCGCCCCCGTGTCATCCAGCGTCGCGCTCAGCCCCTTCACGCCCTTGGTCGTGTTGGCCTTGTAGAACTTCTTCGCCGCGTCGAACGGGATGAACAGGATGGAGACGCGGGGGAGCGTCGCGGTGTCGATGCCCTCGTCGAATTCGCGCTTCGGCATGGCGTCCCCGGCGGTGCGAGCGGGCTACTTCCAGGAGCAGCCCTTGATCTTCTTGCAGAACGCTTCGTTGGTGGCCTTCTCGCACGCGATGGCCACGCCGCCGCACATATTGGACCCGAACATGTAGGCACATCCAGGCTGGCTGCTGCAGTACGTCTGGGAGAAGACGCCACAGAAGTTCGCCTTGCCCGTGCAGCGGCCGGCGCCCTGGGACGCGCTGCCGTCCTTCTCCGGCGTGGCGGCCGTGCCCGCGTCCTTGCCTTCGACCCCGCCATCCGCCTTCGCGGAAGTGGAGGGCTTGGGCTTCTTCGCCGCGTCCTCCGCGTGCGCGGGAGCGCCCAGCAGGGCCGCCGCCATCGTGAGCGCCATGAAGAGACCGACACGCTGTCCGTGCTGCGCCATGTTCCTGTCCTTTCGGTGTGGGACCGGCCCGACTTCCGCCATAACAGTCCACGAGAAGGGGACTTGGCGACGCGCAGCATGCCCGTCTGCCCGACCGGGAGTCGAGCGGCCAGCCTTGTTTCAGCGGCGGGGGCCCGCGCCGTTGCGCAGCAGCAGCGCCGCGCGGTGGATGGCGGCGCGGATGCGGACGTAAGTGCCGCAGCGGCAGACGTTGTCGCTCATGGCCGCGTCGATGTCCGCGTCGGTCGGCTGGGGATTCCTTCGCAAGAGCGCGACCGCGGCCATGATCTGCCCCGGCTGGCAGAAGCCGCACTGGGCCACGTCCTCGGCGATCCACGCCTCCTGCACGGGATGCAGGCCGGATGCGTCCGCCAGGCCTTCGATGGTCTTCACCTCGCGGCCCGCGATGTCGCCCACGGGGTGGAGGCAGGGCCGGAAGGCTTCACCGTCCAGGTGGCTGGTGCACGCGCCGCAGACGCCCACGCCGCAGCCGTACTTGGGGCCGGTGACGCCCAGCATGTCGCGGAGCACCCACAACAGGGGCAGGTCCGCGGGCGAGTCCACCGACACCGGCTGACCGTTGAGGAGGAAGGAATGGGCCGGCATGGTCAGACTCCCTCGTCGAGGATGGGAAAGCGCGTGGGCATGGTGCCCGTCGCCCGGGCAATGGCGTTGGCCAGGGCCGCCGCCGCGCTGGGGTAGCCCAGCTCTCCCACGCCGCCCACGCGGTCGTCGGAGCGCACGAGGTGCACCTGGATGGAGGCGGGGGCGTGCTTCATCCGCAGCCACCGGTAGTCCGCGAAGCTGCCCTCGCGCACGGCGCCCGCGTCGATGTGGAGCCCGGCGCTCAACGTGGTGGACATCGCGTCCATCGCGGCGCCCTGGAGCTGGGCCTCGATGCCCTTCGGGTTGATGGGCAGCCCCACGTCCGCGGCGATGACCACGCGCAGCACGCGCGGCGTCCCGGACGTGACGTCCACTTCGACGAGGTGGGCGATGGTGCTGTCCCACTCCTCCAGCACGGCGACACCCTGCGCGACACCGGGAGGCAGCGCGCGGCCCCAGGCGCCTTCTTGCACCACCCGCTCCAGCACGGCCTTGAGCCTGCGGGACGTGAGGCGGGAGCGCCGCAGCTCCACCGGGTCGCGCTGGAGCTCGCGGGCCAACTGGTCGACGAAGATTTCGTTGGCCACGCCCACCTGGCTGGTGAAGACGGAGCGGAAGGACGCGGTGGGAATGGGGAGCGGCACCTCGGCCAGCTCCTGCGCCACCCAGCCGAACTGGTAGGGGACGTGCTGCGTCAGCGCGAAGAACACCGCGCTGGTGACGTCCGGCAGGACCTGTCCGACCAGGGAGGTGAGCAGGTCTCCGAAGCCGTGGGGGAACTCCACGGTGGGGATGGCGGCGCGGTGCTGCCAGCCGAGGATGGAACCGCCGGGACCCAGCGAGGCGAGGATGCGGTGATGGCTGGCGGGCCGGTAGTGCCCGTGGCGCATCTCGTCGTTGCGGCTCCACATCAGCTTCACCGGATGCCCGAGCGCGCGCGAGATGAGCGCGGCCTCCACGGCGGCCTCGGTGAAGAAGCGCCGGCCAAAGCCTCCTCCGGCGCGGATGGGATGCACGGTGACCCGCTGCGGAGTGAGCGCCCATCCGAGCGCCGCGGCGACCTGGCTCCGCGCGAACTTCGGATCCTGGACGCCGGACCAGATCTCCGCCGTGTCCGCCGTCACACGCGCCACGCAGCTCTGCGTCTCCATGGGCGCGTGCGCGAGGTACGGGAAGTCGAAGCGTCCCTCCACGACCCGGGTCGTGAAGAGCGGAGGCAGCGGCCGGGGCCCGATGGCGTCACGCAGCCGCGTCCGGATGTCGGCGTCGGAGAGGTGGCTGGCCGGGCCGGCGGCCCAGGTGACCTGCAAGGCGTCGCGAGCGGCGAAGGCCTGCGAGTACGTCCGCGCCGCCACCGCGATGCCTGAGGGAATCTGCACCACGCCGACCACGCCAGGCAGGGCCCGGGCCGTGGAGGCATTGAAGGACTGGACCTTGCCGAGCAGCGTGGGAGGCCGCGCCACCACCGTGGGCACGGCGTCCGGGATGTCCAGGTCCAGGGTGAAGCGCGCCGCGCCGGTGACGATGTCCCGGGCGTCGACGCGGCCCGTGGGCTGTCCGACCACGGTGTACTTGCTCGGAGACTTCGGCAGCGGAGAGACCTCCGGCAGCAGCACGCGCGTGGCGTCCTCCGCCAGCTCGCCGTAGCCGAGCCTGCGTCCGTCGGGATGGCGCACTTCTCCCCGCGCGGTGGTGAGCGTGAGGGCCAGCACCCGCCAGCGGTGCGCGGCGGCGGTGACCAGCCGCGCCCGGGCATCCGCGGCGGCGGCGCGGAGCGGACCGGCCAGGTAGCGCATCGTCGAGGACAGGCCGGTGAGCTGGATGAGCCAGCGCGGATCCGCGTCGGCGGTGTGCACGTCCACGACGTCGAGGCCCGTGTCGAGTTCCTCCGCGACGAGCATGGCCACGGCGGTGGTGATGCCCTGGCCCATCTCCGTGCGGGGCAGGGTGGCGACGACGCGTCCGTCCGTCCTGATGGCGACGTAGAGGTTGAGCGGCGTCTCCTCCGGGGCTGTCGAAGGCTCCGAAGCCTCGGCGGAGGGAACGTCGAGCGCGAGCCGGGCCGCGATCATCAACGTGGGCGAAGCCACCAGCCACGTGAGGAACTTGCGGCGGTCGAGTCCTTCAGGAGGAGCCGGGAGCGCTGTGTCCGTGGGCGGCAGGTCAGCCATGGGCAAAGTCTCTCACGCGGCCAAGGGCGGTCCCAACGACCTGGCAAGCCCTGTGCGGCACCTGTCACCTGGCGCGCGGAAGCATCCGGGACACGACCTGGGACCTGGAGCCTGGGGCGGGACGCGCGCGATGCTTCGGGGGATACTGGCGGCCGGTGCTCCCATGGAGGCGGGGGCGAGGACGGACGTCATGCGCAGGTGGCTCATCGGTGGAGTGGCGGTCCTGGTCGCGTGCGGCCTCGTGCTGTTCCTGTCGCTGCGCTCTGGTGGCCCCGGCGTGCCGGAGGGCCACGCGGAAACCACGCAGCCGCGGAAGCGTCCCACGAACCCCGTGCTCACACCGGAGCGCCTGGACCCTGAAGAAGCGCTTCCGGCGTCGCGGTCCCCGAATGAAGCGGATGGCATCCTGGACGTGGAGGTGCTCGCGGACGGGAAGCCTTCACCCGGCACCACCGTGCGTCTCTACGCACGGGGCGCGCGGGCGTCCACCTGGGTTCTGATGGGCTCTGGGGTCACGGATCCGCGAGGACACGTCCGGCTTGCCTCCGGACCCGGGCGCTACCTGGTGGCGGTGCGCGCTCCGGGCCGGGCCCCGCTGCTGCACGGCGTGTCCCGCCCGCTTGGCGAGTCGCGCACCGCGCTGCGGATCTCCCTGGAGCCCGCGCAATCCCTCACGGGCCGCACGGTGGTGCGCGGAACGAATGAACCGCTTCCGCTCGTGGAGGTCGTCCTCACGGCGCACGCCCGTGACATGGAGTCCTGGCAACGCCCGGATGCTCCCGACGACGAGCGTGTCTATGCGACGAGCGACGAGCGCGGGAACTTCCGCGTCGATGGCCTCGCCCCGGGCACCTACGTGCTGGAGGCCCGCGCGCCCGGCTACGCGCGCGTGGTGCTGAGCCGCGTGAGCATCCCCACGGAGGGCCCGCTGACGCTGGCGCTCCGGCTGGCGAGCGTCATCGAGGGCTTCGTCGTGGACTCGAAGGGCCTGCCAGCCGCGGACGCAGAGGTCCAGGTCGGCGGCAGCCCCTCTCAGGTCGTGACGACGGGCGCGCAGGGCGGCTTCTCCGTGGAGGTGGAGCCCGGCTCCCATCTGCTGTCCGCGCGGCGCGGAGAGGAGTCCGGCGCGCTCGACCTGCCGGTCCTCTGCGTCGCGGGCAGCACCGTGCGCGACGTGCGCATCCAACTGGGACCGGGCGCGGTGCTGGAGGGCCGCGTCGTGGAGGCGCCTTCGGGCAAGCCCGTGGAGGGAGCGCGCGTCGAGGTCAGCCTCTCCGGTGGGGACGGAGACCCCGGCGTCACCCTGTCGGACGCGGAGGGGCACTTCGTCGTGCGGGGGCTCGCCCCCGGCGGCTACGACGCGAAGGTCACGGCCTCGGGCTACTCGCCCGTCATGCGCCGGGGCCTGACGGTCACCCAGGGGGAACACTTTCCCGTGGAGATCCAGCTCTCGGGCACCGGCGCGGTGGAGGGCCAGGTGCGCGACCGCAATGGAGCGCCGGTGGCCGCGGCCCGCATCTCCGGCATCAACGGCTGGAGCCGCGGAGTGGAGTTGACCTCCGTCGATGCCCGCACGGACGCGGACGGCCGCTACCGGATCGAGGGGCTCGCCACGGGCACCCTGTCCCTCTCCGCGAGCCATGAGGGCTCCACGGCGGGCATCCGCCAGACCGTCTCCGTGGAGGAGAACCGCACGGCGCGGGCGGACTTCACCCTGGATGGCGCGGGGACCCTCGAAGGCCGGGTGCGCGCGGCCCGTGGAACCCTCGCGAACGGGCCGCTGGAGGTGACGGCCATCGCGGACGCGCAGCCCGGGGCCACGGGGATGACCCTCGGCACCACCGCGGTGGGCGCGGACGGGGCGTTCCAGATGAACCTTCCCGCCGGTGCCTACTCGGTCACGGTCTCAGCGCGCGGCCGTTTCGCCCAGAGCAAGCGGGAGCAGGTGCGCGTGGAGGCGGGACGGACAGCCCGGGTCGAGTTCATCTGGGAGGAACCGCCCGAGGATCGCGCGTTCCGGGGGGCCGTCCTGGAGCCGGATGGCTCGCCGTCGCCCCACGCCTTCATTACCCTCACGGCCGCGGAGGGAGCGGGTGCCCCCCTGTCGATGACGCCCACGGATGCGGAGGGGCGCTTCGTCATTTCCTTCAGACCAGGGTTCGACATCCCGAACCGCGTGCTGCTGGTCGCACGCAATGGAGGACGCTCGAGCGAGCCCGTGCCCGTCAGCCTCGAAAAGGAGGTGGTGGTGCGGCTGAGGCCCTCGGCCTTCCTGCGTGGCCGCGTGGTGCGCAAGGGCGAGCCTGTTCGCGGCTTCACCCTCTCGCTCCAGCTCCAGAAGGGCTACCTCCCCAAGGGCGAAGGCCCCTTCGAGTTCTCCGGCGACCGCTTCGAGCTGCGCGACGTCCCGCCCGACCCCGTGAAGCTGACGGCGCGCACGGTGGACGGCTCCATCGGCGAGACCACGATCGCTCCCACCACGGGCGCGGTGCTCGAAGTCGAAATCCCCCTGGAGGCCTCTGGCACCGTGCGGGGCCGGGTGGTGGACGCGGCCACGAAGACGCCCGTCTCCGGCGCGTTCGTCTTCATCGAAGGGGAGCAGCCCTTGCTGGAGCACGTCTCCAACTCGGAGGGCCGCTTCTCCGTCGGCGGGGTGCGCGCGGGCGAGCGCGTCCTCCTCATCCTGGGCGGCCCTTCGCGGGGACGTCTGCGCCGGCCGTTGAAGATGAAGGATGGTGACGTGCTGGACCTGGGCGACGTGTCCATGGAGGTGGCCCAGCCCACGCCGTGAGGCGCGTCAGCCCCGCGTGCGCCGCCAGCCCGGGGGCACGCCGTCGCGCAGCACCTCCGCCACCGCCACCGCGCAGGCGAAGCTGGTCGTCATGGGCACCTGCCTCCAGTGGCCTCCCATGTAGAGCTTCACTTCCCGCTCCTTCACGACGTGGTCCACCTTCACGTCCGCGCCCACGTGCTCCAGGAGGGCGGTGTCGCCCACGGACACCACGGACTCCAGCTGCGCGGGCAGGGTGTGCATCGCGCCCGCGGAGGAGGCGATGAGGGCGCCCCGTGCCGCCGCGCGGTCGGTGAGCTCCCGCATGGAGGCCTCCAGCGCGCGGTGGGGTGTGCCCAGGCTCAGGTTGAGCACGTCCACGCCCACCTCCTCCAGCATCCACCCCATCGCCTCCACGAGGCACAGCGAGTGTCCGCGGCTGTTCCCGTCGAGGACGCGGGCGACGTAGACCTCCACGTCCGGCCACGGGCGGACCTGGTCGTGGAGGATGCTCAGGACGGCCGTGCCGTGCCCGTGCGTGTCCTCCAGGTCCAGCGTGCCGGTGCCATCCCGCCACGCCTCCAGCTCCGCCCGCTCGTAGGCGCGCGCCTCCAGCACCTGCGCGTCCAGGTCGAGCGAGAAGGACGCCGCCCCGGCCAGGTGCACCCCGTGCTCGCGCAGGAAGGCCACCTCCACGCCGCTGTCGATGATGCCCACCTTCTTCACGGCGAGGCGCCTCCCGGCCGCGTTGGGCTCCAGAGCCTCAACTGCCGGAACACATAGGTGCCCAGCGACACGGACTCCGTGCGGGGCGGGACGGCGTCCGGAGCGGACACGGTCAGGTGCACGAGCGAACCCGCGAGCACCATCCCCGCGCCCAGCACCAGTACGAGCAGCAACGTGAGGGTGCCGATGCGCCGCACGACGAAGAGGCCGGCGTGCTCCGGGTCCTCCAGGATTGGCAGCGGCGCGGTGGGGAGCGGGAGCTCCTTCGCCATGACCGGGACCCTTTCTTTCCGCCGCGTCATGCGGCGTCCGCCTCGCCCATGCCCGCGCGGAACAGCCGCTGGTACGGCGCGCAGCGCCCGAGCAGCTCCGCGTGCGGCCCCTGGCCCACCAACTGGCCCCCCGCGAGCATCCACACCTCGTCGGCCAGGAGCACGTTGGCCAGCCGGTGCGTGATGAACAGCACCGTCTGGCCGCGCTCCCTGGCCCGCGCGAGCAGCGCCCGCACGATGGCGGACTCCGTCTCCACGTCGAGCTGCGAGGTGGCTTCGTCCAAGAGCAGCACGGGCGCGTCGCGCAGCACCGCCCGGGCCAGCGCCAGCCGCTGCCGCTGGCCGCCGGAGAGGCTCGCGCCCGCCTCGGCCACCGGCGTGTCGAAGCCCTGTGGCAGCGCGTCCAGGACGGGCTCCAGCGCGCACAGCCGCACGGCCTGCCGCAGGTCCTCGTCGCTCACGGCGGAGAGCCCCAGGGTGAGGTTGTCGCGCACGGTGCCGTGGTACAGCTCCACGTCCTGCCACACCACCGCGAGCTGCCGGCGCAGGTCGGACAGCTCCAGCGTCCGCGCGTCCCGCCCGTCGAACAGCACGCGCCCCCGGCCCGGCTCCTCCAGCCGCGTCAGCATCCGCGCGAGCGTCGTCTTCCCGGAGCCGCTGGAGCCGACGATGGTCACCACCGCGCCGGGCCGGATGCGCGCGCTCACCTCGCGCAGCACGTCCTGACCGGGCAGGTAGCCGAAGGACACGTCCTCCAGCTCCACCGCGCCGGAGAGCCGCTGCGTCACCGGAGCCGGCGGCGTCAGCGAGCGGGCCGGGTCCTGCTCCGGCGTCTCGTGCAGGTACTCGAAGAAGCGGCGCAGGTGGACCCCGCGCTGCTGCAGGCCGGTGACGAAGCCGATGACCTCGATGACCGGCCCGCGCAGGTACGCGGCATACGCCACGAAGGCCACGAAGCCGCCCAGCGTCAGCTTCCCCTGGAGGATGAGCCGCCAGCCCAGCCAGGTGAACAGCGCCGTCTGCGCGGCCTCCACCGCGCGCTCGAACAGCCGCAGCAGCCCCTCCACGCCATGGGCCTTGAGGTGCGCCCGCAGCACGGACTGCATGAGCCCCGCGGCGCGCTGGTAGATGAACGGCTCCAGCGCCAGCACCTTCGTGGTGCGGCTCTGCCGCAGCGTCTCCACCTGGAGCGCCTGGAGGGCGCCGTGCACGCCCATCACCTCCTGCCACGCGAGCCCCATGGCGCGGCCGATGAGCAGCGGCACCGCCACCACGAAGGGCAGCGTGGCCACGGCCGCGAGCGCCAGCTCCCAGTGCAGTGACGCCAGGGTGAAGGGGATGACGACCAGGAAGGTGAGCTGCGAGAAGACCAGCCGGATGAGCCCCAGCACCAGCGCCATGCCCGCCTTCGCGTCGTCGAAGCGGCTGGTGAGCTCCCCCACCTGGCGCCGGGAGAAGAAGCGGTCCGGCAGGTGCTGCAGGTGGTTGAAGAGATAGAGCGCGGCGGAGCTCTCCAGCTTCACCGTGAGGTACGAGGAGTAGTAGCCGAACAGCGACTCCGCGAGCGCCGCCGCCACCGACGCGGCGAGGATGCTCAGCACCAGCACGTGCAACAGCCCCAGGTCCCGCGGGGACGACACGTGGTCGAACAACAGCCGCGTGAGGAAGGGCGGGATGAGCAGGAGCCCGGCGATGACCGGGCCCAGCATCGCGCTCCTCACGAGCGAGCCCCACGCCGGACGCAAGAGCCGCAGCAGCGCGGCGAGATAGCGCGCCGACTGCCGCAGCCCGGGGGCCCCTTCTGTCCGCATCGCGCCGCCCGCTTCCATCACAGGTGCGTGAGCACGCTCCGCGCCAGCGCGTCCACTTCCTCCGGGATGGCGTGGACGCGCAGGCCGGTGTGCTGCTCCATCTTCCGCCGCGCCTCCTCCAGGACCTCGTCCCGGACGCCCAGGAACCACGTCTCCGTCCAGCGGCTGCCCAGCAGCTTGCGCCCGCCCATCATCGCCAGGCCCACCACCGTGCAGGGCACGCCGTGCTCGCGGGCCAGCGACTCCACGTACTCGCGCGTCGCGATGACGTCCTCGGGCTTCGTGTCCACCGCCACGGTGAGCACCACCAGGCGCGGCAGGAACGTCTCGTAGATGTGCGTGGAGGCGTTGGCCCGGCGGTCCTGGCCCTGCGGCACGTAGAGCAGGCCGTTCTGTCCGCCGGTGATGACCAGGTCGCAGTCCTTCGCCAGCTCCGTCATGAGCCGCCGCTCGAACGCCAGCCGCTGCGGGCCCTCCACGCGCAGCACGCGCGAGTAGCCCGTGTCCGAGCCCAGCAGGATGCCCGTGGGCTCCGTGGCGTGGTGGCGCACGCGCACGTGCTTCGCCAGCGCTTCGCGCAGGTAGACCTGCGTGGTGAACTTGCCCTGCACCGTGTCCGTGCCGAAGACGCCCAGCAGGTTGCGCGGGCCGTAGTCCGCCAGGGCCGGCTTCGCGAGCGCGTCCTGCTCCGGCACCGCCACGCGGAAGAAGAGCTCCGGGTCCGGCTCCAGCCCGTCGAAGAGGTCGTAATAGAGGATGTCGTCGTACAGCGACACCACCGGCAGCCGCCTGCGCGTGGCCACCTCCAGGAGCGCGCGGACGTGCGGGACCTCGGACTCGAAGTTGAGCGAGCAGGTGAACACGACCGCGTCGAAGTCATGACTCGCGATGGCCGCCGGGTCGTTCACCACCGGCACGGACAGCTCACCCGCCTGGATGTACGTGCCCGCGTCGCTGAGCGTCACCGCGTCGTCGAAGACGACGCACGCCGGGGCGGGGCTGCGGTCGCGGAAGCGCAGGAGCGCGTAGCCTTCCTTGTTGTACTTGAAGACGGCGGTCCGCTTGCCCGCGAGCACCTCCATCACCTGCGCGCGCGTGTACATGTGACGGCTGCGCAGCGTGGGGTTCATCTTCAGGGGCAGCCGCTGGTCGCCCTCCCAGATTTCACCCAGCTTCTGGTACAGCACCTCCGGGTCGTACTTGGGATAGGTGCGCGTGTCCGGCGCGATGAGCAGCGGAACGCCGTAGTCCGGCATCTGGAAGACGTGCTCGCGCTCGGAGCCCTCCACGCGCAGCGCGTAGCGGCCCTGCGGGTGCAAGAGGAAGTACTGGAACGCGACGCGCAGCCCCTCGACCTCCAGCACCTCCGCGTCCAGCGTCAGCTCCCGGCGCGCCCCGGTGTTCACGCCCTCCAGCGACAGCCGGCGCAGCAGGAACGGCGGCTGCTCCTGCCCGCCGGCCTTGCTCACCTGGATGAGCACGCACTTGAAGGGGTCCACCGGGAAGGACGTGAGCAGCTCCGAGGAGAAGTCCTTCAGCCGCGACACGACGTCCGCGTAGCGCGCGAGGAACAGGGAGCGCGCCCGGTCCCGCTGTGTCGGGTCCGGAATCATGAACAGCAGGTCGCTGCCGCTGAAGACCTCGAAGCGGCGCCACGTCTCGCGCGTCTCCGCGTCCACCGGCTCCGGCAGCTGCGCCTCCACCAGCTTGATGAGCGCGTACATCCACGCGTTGCCCGGCGTCAGCCAGTGCTCGCTGTAGAAGTCGCGCCCCCACGTCGAATAGTAGAGCCGGGGCAGCGACGGCGGCTCGGGCGGCGGCGGGGCGGCCTGGACTTCGACGGGCGCGGCGGGCTGCATGACGCCCTCCAGCCACTCGATGCCTTCGTGCCACCAGTGGCCGAACAGCTCCGTGTCGAACGCGAGCACGAACGTCTGCCCGTCCTGCACGAGCGAGCGGCGCGAGTCCAACAGCTCCCAGAACTCGCGCACGTGGTGCTTCACCTGCGCGCGGGCGGCCTCCACGTCGTAGAGCGCCTTCTGGCCCAGGTCGACCTTCTGGCCCGTCACCGCCTGGTACTTGAGGCCCGTCCACACGTGCCCCCGCTTGTTCGCGGGCACGGGCACGCCCAGCTCCTCGAAGTACTCGGGCCGCAGGTCGAAGCCCACGTCCCGGAAGAACTCGCGGTACACCGGGTGCGCGGGGAACGTGGACTCGGGTGACTTCCACAGGTGCAGCCCGATTCGGTAGTCGTGGACGAGCACCTCCAGGTCCTCGTGGCGGAACACGCCGCTGGGGTCCTGGGCCTGGGACGCGCCAATGCCTGTCAGGCTGAGCGCGGTGCGGCGGATGCCATGGCGCGTGAGCACGCGCTCCAGCCCCGGCTGGAAGGCGCACTCGGGCAGCCAGAGGCCGTCCGGCTCGCCGCCGAAGGTGTCCTGGAAGGCCTCCACGCCCCGCGCCACCAGCCGGTCCGCGACGGCGGGCTGGAAGAAGGGAAGGAAGTTGTGCTGCGGCGTGGAGGTCCACAGCTGCACGTTGGACGGCCGATGGCGCCCCAGATTGGCGAACACGTCCCGCAGGCTGTGCTGCTGGAGGAACGCGAGGCTGTCCTCCACGCGCCGCAGGTACATGCCCGCGGTGCGGTGCACCCGCGCGAGCGACTCGTCCGACAGGGCCTGGGGATACTTCTCGTAGCGGTTGTAGAGGTCCAACCGCGACGTGCGCTCCAGTTCGCGCGTGGCGATGCGCTTGAGCAACTGGAGGTAGCCCGTGTAGCGCTCCTCGCAGGCGACGAGCTGTTCGAAGAGGCACGGGGTGAAGGACATCACCAGCGTGCCGGCGAAGCGCCGGGCATCCCAGCGCTCCAGCATCCGGAACAGCGGGATGTACGTCTCCGTCAGCGCTTCGAAGAGCCAGTTCTCCGGCTCATCGAAGAGGGGCCCCTCGCCCAACACCTGCGGCATGTGGGTGTTGAGGATCAGGGTGAGGCGCGTGTTCATGAGGGGACCGCGAGACGGGGGGAAGCGGGGGAGGCACAGCGGACCGCGGGGCTAGGCGCCGCCGCCGCAGTCCTCGGAGGGAGACGTCGCGCCGTCCTCGGAACACAGCCGGTGGGCCGAGTTGTAGAGGTCCTGCCAGACCGTTCCCGGTCCCGAGGCGACGAGCGTGTACGTGGTGCTGGAGAAGTTCGACGTGGCGAAGCCCAGGACGTCCGGACCTCCGGTGACCTGCTCCAGCAACTCCGAGACATCCTTGCGCGTGAATCGCATCGGGGACCTCCGTGTGGCGGGTGGAACGGCGGAAGAAGGAAGGCGCGGGCCGCGGGGCTAGTAGCAGCCGAACGTGGAGCGGTCCTCGGCGGTGACGGAGCCGCCGTCCTCGCAGGTCCACTGGTAGGTCCAGGAGTTCTGCCAGACAGCGCCGCCGCCGAAGGAAGGCACCAGGTTCCAGGTGGAGCCGGCGAAGGTGGAGGTGCCGAAGCCCTGGACATCCGGGCTGCCCTGCACCGCGTTCAACAGCTCACTGACGTTCTTGCGCGTGTAACGCATTGGGAGTGCTCCGGGTGTGGCGTGGAAGGACCGCGAAGCAGGGTGCTAGTAGCAGCCGATCTGCGCCGCGTCCTCGAACACGGTCTGGCCGCCGTCCTCGCACATCCGGTGATTCGGGTTGTAGATGTCCTGGAGGATGTTGCCGCCCGCGGACGGGGTGATGTTGTACGTGTAGCCGCCGATGGTGGACGTCCAGAAGCCCACCACGTCGGGGTTGCCCTGCACGGTGCCAAGCAGCTCGGAGATGTTCTTACGGGTGTACCGCATGGTGAGGACTCCAGGTGTTGAGGGGGGATCAGCGGAGCCCTGAATCCTAGGAAGGGACGGAGGAGCGGGCAAGCCAGGGAGTGCGGGGGGGCCTGGAACTGTCAGGAAACGCTCGCGATTTCCTGTTTCACGGGTGTCACAGAAGCCCTGTCGCCCGGCCGGTTCATTCTTCGGTGACGAGCGCCAGGACCAGGGCGTCCTGGTTGCGGCCCCGGAGGGTCGCGGCCTGTGTGTAGAGGGTCCGGGTTGTCCAGCAAGCTTCATCGTCGGGAAGCTCATTCATCCGCAGCAGGTTGGTGCGCAGGCGCAGGGTCTGCTGCGAGCCGATGCGGAAGCTGACCTCGGCGAAGGACTGTGCCACGTCGGCCGTCACAGACCTGCGGGGCTCGGGAGACCGTCGCAGCTCTGCGGCCATGGCTTCGGCCACGACAGTGCCGAACCGCTGGAGGGTCTCCTCATCCAGCTTGCTGAGGGTCCGGTTCATCCCTGCCTCCGTGATGTCGCCACGGCCGAACGCAGCGCAATCCGTCTCCTCGGCGCTCTCCACCATCTTCGAGAGGGCTTCGATTCGCTGCACCAGGAGCGGGTCGGAGAGCCGGCGCAGTCCGGCCTGCGTTATCAGCTTGGAGTGGTATTCCCGCTCGTCGCTCTTGAAGGTCGGTGTGGCGTCGTACCACTGGCGGATCTCAGGGTGGCCCTGGATGGACCGGGCCCAGTGCCGCAGGTAGCGATCCAGCCCTTCGTCGGAGTCGTTCGCGAGGATCTCCGCCACCGTGGTGTCGTAGTCCACGGGGCGCATCTGGTACGCCCGCCAGCCGAAGGCAGAGGCCACCGTCGCCACCGTGACGAACCCCACCGTGACAATCTTTCCCACTTTCAACTTGTGGCCCAGGAAGCCCGCGAGGCCTCCCGCCACGGCACACACTGCGATGTTGCCCAGCACGAACGGCCAATTCATTCGATTCCCCCTCCACCGTCAGGCGTGAGTGTGAATGTAACGGGTTGGAGTTGGGAGCGGAATGGCACGTACCGTGAAGGTCTCCAGGTGGAGTCCTACCCGTTGCGAACGAGGGGCATCCGGGGCCGCATGCCGGCATTCAGCCAGGGTTCGAGCGCGAGCTGGACGCCGCACGCCGCGACGGTGACGAGCGCGGCGGTGAGCCCCGGCGCCTTCCACGCGCCGACGACCGCCGCCGCGGCGATGGCCCACGGGCGGATCAGCGTGAACGGCCCCAGGACCACCACGCTCGCCAGCGTCCGCACGTCGGCCTCCGCGGCGGCCCAGATGCCCATGCCCACCAGCGTCAGGGTCGCGTAGGGCAGCAGCACCCAGAGCATCGCCCGCGCGCAGACGAGCAATTGGGGGAACAGGCCCGGTGAGAACAGGCAGGCCCCGGCGATGGCGGCACCCACCAGCGCGGTCGTGAAGAGCCCTCGCCCCATCCCCCGGCGGATGGCGGCCCGGTAGAAGTCGGCCTTGAAGATGCGGGCGTCCCGGCCCGCGGCCACCCGGAAGCCGCAGAACGCGGCGTCGGTGACGGCCAGCAGCGCGAGCAGCACCGGAAGGACGGCGTTCATGAAGTGTGGCCCAGCCGCGGGCGCAGCGGGCCCAGGTGGCGCTGGAGCGGCTCCCACAGCGCCGCGCGCGTTCCCAGCGTGGCGGTCATGGGCCGGAGCATGACGCCCAGGAGGTTCCGGGCTCCATCCAGGGACGCGCAGGTGAACTCCGTGGCGGACCGGGCCGCCGACAGCAGCGTCCGCGTGGGATGGGCGCGCCGCGCGGAGACCACGCCATCGTGGCGCGCGAGCGGCTCCCGCATGCGGGCCTGGTGGAACATCCAAGAACCCCAGGGCGAGAGCACCGAGTTCTGGATGTCATAGTGCACGAACGCGTGCCCCTGCCGCTGGCCGGCGAAGAACGCGTGCAGGTCGTCGCCGCGAAAGTGATGCAGGACGCCCGTGGAGATGAAGATGTGTCCGGGCTGCTCCAACTGGAACGCGTTCGCGACCCGGAGCTCGCATGAGAGGGATTCCTCCTCCGCGAGCCGCCGGGCGTTTTCAATCAGCGTCACGTTCATGTCACAGCCGATGATTTCAACATCGCGCCCCAGCCGCCCGTGCGCCGCGAGCGAGCGGACGGCGTAGCCGAGCCCGCAGCCGACATCGACGATGCGCAGCGGAGGCTTCACCCCGGACTCACGCAGCGCCTGCAACAGGGGCAGCAGCACGCAGCGGAGGCGGTCCGCCTGGAGGAACTCCTCGCTCAGCCGCTGCAGCTCGATGTGGGAGCGCAGCAGGGCCAGGTCGCAGGCCTCGAAGTCGAGCGTGTCATTGGACGCGGGGAGCCGCTGCACGAACCGCGCGGCGGCCCGCTGCCCGTTCGTCATCAACCGCGCCACGACGGCGTCGCGCGACACCGGCCGGGGCTGGAGCGTCGCGACGTCGTAGTCGACGATGAGGTCTGAGATTTCCAGCAGGTCGGAGGGCATTCCAGCGGGTGCGCTGGAGTGTACCTCAATCTACTCCCTTGCTCCGGCCAGGCCCGGCGGGCAGCTGAAGGTGGCCGGCACGGACCACAGCTGGCCTTCCTCGGCGGCATCGAGGGCGGTGAAGAAGATGCGGTGGCCCACGCGGGTGAACGAGCCCGGGAAGTGGATGTCCGCCAGCCGCCCCTGCGTCGCCAGAGAGCCCCGGGTGAAGTAGGGGAAGACGGGCCCCAGGGAGTCCGGTGTGCCACCGAACAGGACCTGGCCCGTGCCGGTGGCGAACAGCGGGTAGCGGTACCCGTACTCCACATTGTCGGTGTCGAAGAGCTGGCGGGTCCCCGAGGCCGTTCCATTCGTCGCCCACAGCGAGACGGCCCTGGACACGGGGGCGTCGCTTCCAATGCTCACGTAGAAGTAGATGTCGCCGCCGGAGACCACGGTCGACCGCACGGCGGGATACGCGAACTCCTCGGCACCGTAGGGGTTGGGCAGGGTGGTGATGCCCGTCTTGCCACCGCCGCTCAGGGAGAGCCGGTCGATGCGCAGCCGCTTCGTCACCGGGTTGTCCACGGACGCCAGATAGACATGCGTGCCCAGCGTCCCCAGCAGGTGCACGCGCCTGCCAAAGGCTTCCAGGCGGACGGTCCCCGCGGCGGTGCCATTCGTCTTCCACACCTCGGAGTTGGGGCCGTCCTCCAGGATGAACAACGGCGGCTCACCCGGGTTGCTCACCCCCGAGAGGTAGGTGTTCCCCGCGTCCAGCCGCTTGACGGAGGTCGTCCCGGCCGACGTGCCGTCGGTGCGCCACAGCGTGGTGCCCGTGTCCTCGGAGAAGATGAAGAGCAGCGCGTTGCCGGCCTTCAGTGTGTAGTAGCCCAGGTTCGTGAGTCCGCCGAAGTCCTTCACCCGCAGCGTGCCGGCCGCCGTCCCGTCGGACCGCCACAGCTCCGGCCGGGCCCCGTCACCCGGCACCGGCACCCAGCGGAAGAACACCAGGCGGCCATTGAGCTCCGTGGCGTTGGTCATCACGGAGCCCTCCGCGCCGGGCGTGATGTCCTTGACCAGGCGGGTCCCGGCCGCCGTGCCGTTGCTGCTCCACAGCTCCATGCCGGTGGTATCCGTGCGGGCTTGGAAGAAGAGCGTGTTGCCCACCGCGACCAGGTTCTGGGGCTGATAGACGCCGGGCGGCCCCGGGAACACCTTCACCTGGACGGTTCCCGCCTCCGTGCCGTCGCTGCGCCACAGGACCGAACCGGTGTCGAAGCCCGAGGTGACGAAGAAGAGCGTGCCCTGGACGTTCGTGAGCTCTCCCATGAAGCCCGAGGAGCCCGCGGGCGTGATGTCCGCCACCCGCGCAGCCACGCCAGGCGGACAGGCCTGGGCGGTCACCTCGCGGGGGCCGTCCTCCACCGCCTCCGGCGATCCCCCACAGGCCACCACCCCTGCCAGCCCCAACCACAGCAGTGCACCCCAATTCCTTGCATGCATGTCCACGCCTCCGGTCCACGAAGCGCGGACGGTGGGGTGCGCGGCTTTGCCTTCCAAGGGGGACCCCAAGGAGGTGGGAGTGTCGCGAGACCGGGGCGGGGGGCCCCTTCGTCCTCACGGCTGACGGCGAGGCAGTCCGATGAGGTAGGTGATGGTCATTCCATTCGCCTTGTGAACGCCGCTGTGCCAGCGGTAGCCGTGGGCGTCGAGCCCCTCGGTCAGCTCATCCAGGTCCTCCGGCGTGTAGGTCCGCAGCGACGACACCACGCCATCCCAGAGGATGAGCAGGGGGATGATGGGAATGAGGTAGGTGAAGACAAACCGCCATCCGGAGCGTGGGCGGATGAGCGGGGTGAAGCCCCAGACCAGGGGGATGATGAGCAGCAGTTGGAAGAGGACGTACAGCAGCGAGCGCTGCGTGAGCTCGAAGGCCGCGATGGGCAGGCCGCGCGTGGCGGCGTCCGCGAGGAGGGCCTTCGCCTGCTTCGGGCGGAAGTGGTGGAGTCCCTCGAACAGGGTGCGCAGCCCCGTGAGCTCCTCCGGAACGCGCATGACGTCGACGGGAGTGTCGTGGTACCGCGCGCCCTCGGGCAGCTCCAGCGCCGGGGTGGGGTGCAGGTCGGTGAGCACCACCTCCGCCTCCCCGTGCACGCGGCGCAGCGCCGGCAGCAGCGTGCGCCAGGGGCCTCCCGTCCCCGAGCACAGGTCGATGACGCGGTTCGTGCCGGACATCCGCAGCAGATCCGCCAACTGGGGGGCCACGGTGTCGTAGGGGCGCGTCTTGTCGAGCACGACGTGCAGGTAGTCGACCTCGCCACGGCGCAGGGCCGTGGGCAGCCACGACTGGTCGAGGAACTCGAAGAGGTGGAGCCGGGGGAGCAGTCTCATCGCCCGGAGGATAGCGCCTCTCCCCGTCGTGGCCCACGCGCCGGTCCCGCGCCCCCGGGCCCTACTTGCTCACCGCGATGGACTTGCGGAACAGCGCCAGGCTGTAGACGAAGAACCCCACGCCCACCGCGCTCACCATCAGGAACTGGCGCCAGACGGCCCACAGCCCTCCGCCGCGGTAGATGATGACCTGCGAGAAGCTGACGAAGTGCCGGGCCGGCAGCAGGTACGTGAGGGATTGCAGCCACTTCGGCTGGCTCTCCACGGGCGTGCTCCCGCCCGACAGCAGCATCAGCACCAGGACCACCAGGATGATGAGCAGCGCGAACTGCGCCATGGAGCGGGAGATGGTCCCCAGGAAGATGCCGAGCGCCGTGGCGAAGAACAGGTAGAGCACGACGCCCACGAACCACAGCACCACCGAGCCGGCGAACGGCACCTTCAACACCATGTGCACGACCAGCAACAGCGACGCCCCGGTCGCGACGAGGATGACCAGGCTGTTGGCCCAGACCTTCGCCATGGCGATCTCGAACGAGGTCAGCGGCATCACGAGCAGGTGCTCCAGCGTTCCGTGCTCGCGCTCGCGGATGACCGCCGCGCCCGTGAGGACGACCGTCAGCAGGGTGATTTGATTGATGATGGCCACCACGCTCTTGAACCAGGACGACACCCCGTTGGGGTTGAAGAGCTTGCGGACCACCAGGTTGACGGGCCTGGGCCCCGTCTCCTCCGTGCGCTTGAGGAAGGATGCGATGCGGTCGTTGAGGATGTTCTTGATGTAGCCGGAGCCGATGCCCGCCTGCTGCATGGCGGTCGCGTCGATGTTCACCTGGACGTCCGGGTTGCGCCCCGCGCGCAGGTCGTGCTCGAAGCGGGGCGGAATCACCACGACGAACATGAACCGGCCCCGGTCCATGTCCGGCTGGATGTCATCCGCGATGATGACCTCCGGTGACTTGAAGCGGGGCGGATAGAACGCGTTGAGCAGCTCCTTGGACAACGCGGACCCGTCCTCGTCGACGAAGGCGATGGAGGCGTTGTTCACCTCGCTGGAGGTCCCCGTGGCCTGGACGTAGATGGCCAGGGTGAAGGCATAGACGACGAACACGATCAGCACCGCGTCGCTGAGTAGGCTGCGGATCTCCTTGAGCCCGAGCCACAGGATGTTCAGCAGTGAGTTCACCGCTATTTCTCCTGCTTTCTCAGGCCCAGGACGCTGATGGCCAGAAGGAGCGGGACGCACACGGCCATGAAGGCGACGTCCCTGAGGATGAGGCCCGCGCCCAATCCCTTGGTGAAGGCGCCCAGGCTGGCGTGCATGTAATAGGTGGCCGGCCAGATGGAGCCGACGACCTTGGCGCCCCCCTGGAGCGTGGAGACCGGCTGTAGCAGGCCAGAGAACTGGATGGTCGGCACGATGGTCAGGATGGCCGTGACGAAGACGGCCGCCACCTGGCTGCCGGTGAAGGTGGACGTCACCATCCCAATGCCTGTCGTCGCCATGACGTAGAACAGCGCGCAGACCACCAACGTCAGGAAGCTGCCCTTGATGGGGACGCCGAAGACGACCAGCGACAGCGCGGTCAGGATGAAGAAGTTGGCCATGCCGATGGCCACGTAGGGCAGTTGCTTCCCGAGCAGGTACTCCAGCCGTCCCGTGGGCGTGACGTAGAAGTTGATGATGGACCCCAGCTCCTTCTCACGCACGATGCTGACCGTCATGAGGATGGCGGGGATGAGCAGCAGCAGCAGCGCCGGGACACTCGGCACGATGGAGTAGATGCTCTCGAAGGTGGGGTTGTAGAGGTAGCGCTCCTCGATGTTGGCCGTGTCCTTCCGCGCGCTGGCGGAGTGGAAGCCGCTCGCGGGATCCCGGAGCATCCGGTTGTGCACCCCCTGCACGTACTGCTCGACGGTGTCGCCACGGAAGGTCATGGCTCCGTCCACCTGCGCCAGCACCTCCGGGCCGGAGCCCCGGCGGAGGTCCAGGCCGAAGCGGGGCGGAAGCTCCAGCACCACCGAGACATCGTCTGACTGGAGCCTGCGGAGCGCTTCATCCGAGGACTGGGCGGGCGGCGTCGGGGCGAAGTAGGGCTTCGCCGCGCTGAACTGCTCCAGGTACGCGCGGCTCTCGGGCGACTGGTCGAGGTCCAGCGCGGCATAGCGGATGTTCTCCACGTCGGTCGTGATGCCGAAGCCGAAGACGAGCATCAACACCGCGGAACCGATGAAGGCGAACGCCAGCCGCACTTTGTCGCGGAGGATTTGTTGGGTCTCGTTGGAGGCATACGCGAGCAGCCGGCCCACCCGCAGACGGAGGCCGGCCCGGTCCGTCCGGGGCGCGGCCGGAGCCTGGGGTGGGGCGGCTTCGGGCGCGGGGGCGGGGGGCGTGTCCTTGTCCTCGGCGCGGGCCTTCTCGGCGATGGCGTCTTCCATGTAGCCGATGAAGGCCGTCTCCAGGCTGTCCGCGTTCCGGGACTCGATGAGCTTCTGGGGGCTGTCCGCCGCCAGCACCTTGCCCGCGTTCATGAGGGAGATGCGGTCGCAGCGCATCCCCTCGTTCATGAAGTGCGTCGTCACGAAGATGGTGACGCCCTGCTTGCGCGACAGGTCGATGAGCAGCTCCCAGAAGCTGTCCCGGGCGACCGGGTCCACGCCCGACGTGGGCTCGTCCAGGATGAGGATCTGCGGCCCGTGCAGCACGGCGACGGCCAGGGAGAGCCGCTGGCGCAGGCCCATGGGCAGGTCTCCGGCCAGCGCGTCCAGGTGCGCGCCAAGCCCGAACCGCTCGACCAGCTCGTCGATGCGCGCCTTCGCCTTGTCCGGAGGCAGGTGGTAGAGCCGGGCGTGCAGGAGCAGGTTCTGCCGGACGCTCAGCTCGCCGTAGAGCGAGAACGCCTGCGTCATGTAGCCCAGGTTCTTGCGCACCTCCATGCTGCCGGCGTCCACGGAGCTGCCGAAGAGCTTCGCCGTGCCCTCCGTGGGAGGCAGCAGGCCGGTCAGCATCTTCATGGTCGTGGACTTGCCGCAGCCGTTGGAGCCCAGGAAGCCGAAGATTTCACCCCGCTCGATGGACAGGGTGACGTGGTCGACGGCGGTGAAGGTCCCGAAGCGGCGGGTCAGCCCGTGCGCCTCGATGGCCAGCTCCGCCTTGCCCGGCGCGCGGGGCGGGATGGTGATCTCCTTGTGGCCCCGGCGCTTCTCCTCGGGCAGCAGCGCGATGAAGCACTTCTCCAGGTCCTGGGTCCCCGTGCGCGCCATCAGCTCCGCGGGAGACCCCGTCGCCAGCACGCGCCCCGCGTCCATGGCGACGATCCAGTCCCACTGCTGGGCCTCGTCCATGTACGCCGTGGAGATGATGACGCTCATGCCCGGGCGCCCGGCGCGGATCTCGTCGATGAGGGTCCAGAACTGCCGCCGGGAGAGCGGATCCACGCCGGTGGTGGGCTCGTCGAGGATGAGCAGGTCCGGGTCGTGCACCAGCGCGCCGCACAGCCCCACCTTCTGCTTCATGCCGCCGGAGAGCTTGCCGGCGGGGCGCTCCGCGAATTTGCCCAGGCCGGTGGCCGCGAGCAGCTCCGGGACGCGCACCTTGCGCTCCTCGGGGGACAGCCCGAAGAGCCGGGCCATGAAGTCCACGTTGTCGTAGACGCTGAGCTCCAGATAGAGGTTCTTGCCCAGGCCCTGGGGCATGTACGCGACGCGCGGCCCCACGTCGCGCCGGTGCCGCGCGTCCGCGATGTCCCCGTCCAGGACCATCACGCGCCCCTGCTGCATCTTCTTGGCGCCCGCGACCAGGGCCATCAGCGTGGACTTGCCCACGCCGTCAGGCCCCACGATGCCCACCCGGATGCCGCTGGGGACGTCGAGCGAGAGGCCGTCCAGCGCCACGGCCTTGCCGTAGCGGTGGGTCACGTCCTGGATGGAGACCACGAGCCGGCGGGTGGAGCCGGCGGGCGCCCCTGGAGACACGGATGAGACCATGGCTGGGCCTTCCCTTGCCGCCGGGCTAGTGGGGTTCGGATTCCGCGGTGACGACGTTCTGCAGCCGGGAGGGCCACGTGGCGGACGGGTCCACCTTGACGTAGCCGACCCCGCGGATGCCGGTCTTGATGCGCTCCACGTAGCGGCTGGCCAGCTCCCGGGGGACCTGGAGCTTCAGGCGGAACACCAGCTTCTCCCGCTCGCTCTTCGTCTCCACCTGCTTGGGCGTGAACTGCGCCTCCGGTGACACGAAGGACACGTAGCCGGGAATGGAGCGGTCAGGCTCGAAGTCGACGGTGAGGCGCGCCTCGGAGCCAATCTTCACGCGGGCGGCCTCGCTCGCCGGCAGGAAGATCTCCATGAAGACGTCCTCCAGGTTCACGAGCGTGAGCGCGGGGCCGCCGGGCGACAGCACCTCGCCGGGCTCCGCGAGCCGGTAGAGGACCCGGCCCGTCACCGGGGACCTGAGCGTCGCGTCGTTGATGCGCGTCTGGATGGTCGCCGCGTTGGCTCGCGCGACTTCAATCTCCTCCCGCGAGGTCTTCAGCGTGGCCTCAGCCTCCGCCAGCCCGGCCCGGTTGGTCTCCAACTGGCTCGTCCGGACGTCCACGTCCCGCTGCGAGCCGGCGCCTTGCGCCACCAGCCTCCGGGCGCGCTCGGCCTCGATGGTGGCGAGCTCGATTTCACTCTTCTGTTTGACGATGCCCGCCTCGGCCACCGCCAGCTTCTCCTGCGTGGCCGCGAGGTTCGCGTTGGCCTCCGCCAGGCTGGACTCCAGCGTGGTGGTGTCCAGGCGCACCAGCACCTGCCCTGGCTTCACGAGGTCGCCTTCGTTGACGAGCACCTCCCGCACCCGCAGGGGCTCCTTCGCGGAGACATCCGCCAGCTTCGACTCGATGCGGCCGTTGCCCGAGACGATTCCCTCCGGCAGCGCGGACTTCTTCCCCTTCCAGTACTTGAAGCCGATGAACGCGGCGATCGCGATGGCGACCAGCCCGATGATCCACTTGTATTTCCCTTTCGCGTTCTTGGGCATGGCGGAATCTCTATGGCTTGACGGGTTGAGAGACCGTCTTGGTTTCTTGCTTCCGCGGCTTGGACAGCATGTCGCCCCAGTGGGTCCGCTGTTCCATCTCCGCCTGCATCGGCTCCGGCACGATGGGCTGGTCGCGGCGGACCTCCCAGCCTCCGCCCAATGCCTTGTAGAGGGCGACCAGGTTCGTGGCGATGGAGGAGCTCGTCTGGGCCAGGTTGTTCTGCTGCTCCAGGAGAGACCGTTGCGCGTCCAGCACGCGCTGGTAGTCCACGGCGCCTTCGCGGTACTGCACCACCGCCAGTTCCACCGAACGCTGCGCGGCCTTCACCGCGGCCTCTTGGAAGGCCATGGCCTGCTGGGCGTGGATGAAGCCTGTCAGCGCGTCCGCCACCTCCTGGGCCGCCTTGAGCACCGTGTTGCGGTAGTTGACGAGCAATTGCTGGAACCGCACGTCCTCGACCCGCACCCCGTTCTTCAGGCGGCCGTAGTTGAGGAAGGGAAAGACGATCCGGGGACCCACTGAATAGAAGAGGCTGCCCAGGGAGAAGAGGTTGCCGGAGGCCGCGGCGCTGGTGCTCGCCTGGAGTCCAATCGTCCCGAAGAGGGAGAAGCTTGGATAGAGCTCCGCCTCCGCGATGCCAATCCGGGCGCACTGAGCGGCCGCGTACAGCTCCGCGCTGCGGACATCCGGGCGCCGCCGGAGGATCTCCGCCGGCATGCCCACGGCCACCGTCGCGGGCGCCACGGGAATCCGCTTGGGGCCCGCGAGCAGCGCCTCCACCTCGCCCGTGGGCTGGCCCAGGAGCGTGCTCATGGCGTTGCGAGCCTGCTCCAGCCCGGCTTCCAGTTGGGGGATGGTGGCCCGGGTGCTCTCCAGCAGGGTCGAGGCCTGCATTACATCCAGCTCGGAGGTGACGCCGTTGCTGAAGCGCGACTCGGCGATGCGGTAGCCCTCCTCCTGGATGCGCACGTTCTCCCGCGCCTGCTCGATGAGCACCTCGTAGGTGCGGACCAGGACATAGGTTCGCGCGACCTCCGCGGTGAGCGACACGAGCGAGGACTGGTAGTCCGCCACCGACGCGAGCAGGCCCGCGGTCCCCGACTCCACGCCCCGCCGGTACTTGCCCCAGAAGTCCACCTCCCACAGCGCGTCGAAGCCCAGCTGGTACTCCAGGAAGTGGCGGTCGATGGAGCCCAGGTTCTGCAAGTTGACGGGATTGGCCGCGGCGGAGTTCTCGCTGCGCCCCACCGCGGCGGCGCTGCCGACGAGGGCCTGGGCCTGCGGATACTGCCGGCCGGTGAGGATGGCCAACTGGGCGCGTGCCTCGACGATGCGCAGCCCTGAAATCTGAAGCGGCAGGTTCTGCCTGGCGGCGAGCTCGACGAGCCGGTCCAGCGAGGGATCGCCAAAGGACTTCCACCATTGGGTGTCGACCGCGTCCTGTGTCGACAGGCGCGGATCGCCCTGGGTGCGCCACTCCTTCGCGACCGCGGCCTCGGGCTTCTTGAAGTCGGGGCCGACCGCGCATCCGGAGAGGGCGGCGAGGACGCCGAGCAGCGGCACGGTGCCCACGAAGGATGTGAATCCCAGCTTCATCCCCTGCATGGCGTTGGCCGTCCCCCGCATCCGCGACACCTTGATGGGCGGGGAGGTTCCGCACGGGGGGATGCGCGCGGGAGTACGAGCCGCGCGGATGCCCCCGGGGGCAATCCCCGATGTCCACCGGCCCATGCCAGATACGGACCCGGGGGGGGAATGGCTGTCATCCGCCGCACCCGGGAGAGCCCTGCCCGATGGCACGCATTGCGCGTGCCGGGGGGCCGCACAACCCTATGCCCATGGCACAGGACACCCACAAAGGGCCCTTGAAGCGAAAGGCCTACACCCAGGAGCTCCGCAAGCTCCAGTCCCAGCTCTGCCAGCTTCAGGAGTGGGTCAAGCACACGCGGATGCGTGTCATCGTGGTGTTCGAAGGCAGGGACGCGGCGGGGAAGGGTGGAACGATTCGCGCCATCACGGAGCGGGTGAGCCCCCGCGTGTTCCGCGTGGTGGCCCTCCCGGCGCCTTCGAGCCGGGAGAAATCCCAGATGTACCTGCAGCGGTATGTGCCGCATTTCCCGGCCGGCGGCGAGATCGTGATCTTCGACCGCAGTTGGTACAACCGGGCCGGCGTCGAGCCCGTGATGGGCTTCTGCACGCCGGAGGAGCACGAGCGCTTCCTGATGGGCTGCCCCGTCTTCGAGCAATACATGGTCGACAGCGGAATCCTCCTGCTGAAGATCTGGCTGGAGGTGGGCAGGGAGGAGCAGGCGCGGCGGTTCGCGGCGCGCATCGACGACCCCTTGCGGCAGTGGAAGCTGAGCCCCATGGACATCAAGTCCTGGAAGCGCTGGTACGACTACTCCAGGGCCAGGGACCAGATGCTGGCCGCGACGGACACCCCCTTCGCGCCCTGGCACATCCTGCGCTCCGACAACAAGAAGAAGGCGCGGCTCAACTGCATCCGCTTCCTGCTGGAGAAGATTCCCTACGAGAAGGTGAAGCGCGCGAAGGTGAAGCTGCCGCCCCGCTCCAAACACGGCCAGTACGACGACGCCGCTTCGCTCAAGGGGCGCAACTTCATCCCCGAGCTGTACTGAGCGCCGTGACGAGGTGAGCCCCCGTCACGGCGCGGCGGTGTGCTGGACGCCCGCTACAGCCCCAGCACGACGCGTGTTGGGTCAATAGACGAGGGCGATGTCCATCAGCTCGGGGCCAGAGGCGCCACCCACGGAGGCCATGTCCGCGGTGGTCGCGGTCCGCGGGAAGAACGTGGCCGCGCCGGTCAGCAGATTCACCTGGTACAGGACATGGGGACCGCTGGCCGCCGTGCGCCCCGCCACCAGCGGCAAGCCATTGTCACCCCCCGCGATGTCGAAGCCCGCCGCGCCGACGAACGTCACGCCCAGGGCGCCCACGTTGACCAGCGTGCCGTTGTTCGGCGGGTCTTGCCGGGCCAGCACGTGGCTGTTGCGCTCCAGGTCATACAGCGTCGTCGCGGTGGCCCCCGCCACGCTGTTCGTGTACGCGGCGCCGAAGACGGTCGCGGCCGGTGCGCGGTTGATGTCTCCGTCCGTGGTGGTGGCGCCAGTGTCCACGTTGATGCGCAGGTTCTGCCCCGTGTCGCTCACCACGCGCAGGCGGTCCGCCACCGGGTTGAAGTCGATGACGAAGTGCGTCCCCATCAGGCCGGTGAAGGGCGCCGTCGCGTCAGCGGGATCCGCCGCCAGCGTGGACTTCGCGGTGACCGCACCCGTCTGGGGCTCCACCGTGTAGAGCTTCCCGGCGGAGGAGAGGGCATATAGCTTCCGGTCCGCCGGACGCGCGTCGATGCCGAGGAGCGTCTCGCCCGCGGGCACGCCCGTCAGGGCCACCGTCGCCGTCAGCGTATTGGGCGCGGAGAGCGCGGCCCGGACGAGCCGGCCGTCCGTGGTGAGGCCGTAGAGCGAGGGGGCCGCGTCCTGCTTCAGGGCCAGTCCCTTGAGGGGCTCCGTCGTTCCGATGACCGCGAGCTCCGTGGCCGCCCCCGCCGCCTTCTCCGGGGCGATGCGGTACAGCCGCTGCGTGCCGCCCACCGTCAGCGCGGCGTAGCCCACGTTGGTGCAGGCGTCGATGTCGTAGCCATTCACCCCGGAGGCGTCCACGCCCAGGGGCACGGGAGCGGTGAGCGTGCCGTTGTTCGGCGGGTCCTGGAGGTAGACGGTGTCTGTCGCCGTATCCAACACGAAGAGGCGGGTGCTGACCGTCTCCGGGAAGGAGTTGGTATAGGCCGCGCCCGTCACCTGCGCGCCCGTGCCGCCGTTGATGGTTCCATCGGTGATGGTGGCGCCGGTGTCCACGTTGATGCGCAGGTTCTGTCCCGTGTCGCTCACCACGCGCAGGCGGTCCGCCACCGGGTTGAAGTCCACGGCGAAGTCGGTGCCCATCAGCGCGGTGAACGGGTTGTCGTCTCCCGCCATGGCGGCCAGCGTGGCCTTCACGGTGGCGACACCGGTGTCCGGCGCCAGGGTGACGATGCGCCCCGCGCTGGTGAGGCCATAGAGCCGCGAGTCCGCCGGGCGGTAATCGATGCCCAGGAGCGACTCGTCCGCGTTCAGGCCCGTCACGTCGACGGAGCCCACCAGCGTGCCAGGGGTCGCCCGATTGAAGGACACGAGCTTGTTCGAGGTCGTCAGGGCGACGACGTCACCCACCATGACCGGATTGGAGCCGCCATCCGTCCCGGCATCCATCTCCATGCCCGCGTCGGTGCCGGCATCCGTGCTCGTGCCTGCATCCGTGCCGGTGCCCGCGTCCACGCCTGAGTCTGGCCGGGGAGTGGGGGGGACATCGTCGTCATCATCTCCGCAGGCCGTGAGCATGAGCGCGGTGGCGAGCGCGGCGATGATTCGGTTCGGATTTCGCATGAGCGACATGGTCTCCCCGGTAGTTTCACTGGATCGGTGTTCCCAGTGCCTTACGCGGGGGGCTTGGAACTGGATTCAAGCTCGCGTCGATTCAATGAATTGTTTCATTCTTGAATCTCGGGCTCATGGGGACCCGCCTGGACCTGCGCCAACGGCGGCCCCGGGAGCGCTCGGGGCCGCCAACGACGACGGGAGCTTCGCCTGGCTACTGTCCCAGCACGACGCGGAAGATGCGCTCGTTGCTGTTGTTGGGGATGCTGTCCTTGTCACCCTGGTTGGTGGTGGTCAGCCAGAGGTTGCCGTCCGGGGTGGGCTCCACGGTGCGCAGCCGGCCGTAGGTGCCGACGAAGAACTGCTGCACGTTGGTCAGGCTGGTGCCGCTGATGACCTCCCGGTAGAGGCGCGTGCCGCGGGCGCAGGCCACGTAGAGGACGTCGCGCACCACCGCGATGCCGGAGCACGAACCGTCCGCCGTGGAGTAGGTCTGCTTCGGCGCGATGTATCCGGCCGTCGCGCAGCCCGAGCCGCCCTGGGACACCGTGCCCTCGCAGTTGGGCCAGCCGTAGTTGCCGCCCTTCTGGATGAGGTTGGTCTCATCCATCACGGAGTTGCCGAACTCCTGCTCCCACAGGCGACCCTGCGAGTCGAAGGCCAGCCCCTGCGGGTTGCGGTGGCCGTAGCTCCACACGTAGTTGCCGAAGGGGTTGTCGGACGGGACGGTGCCGTCCGCGTTGAGGCGTAGCACCTTGCCGGCCAGGTTGTTGATGTCCTGCGCGTAGGCGCCGTTCTGGGCATCCCCGGTGGACGCGTAGAGCTTCCCGTCCGGGCCGAAGCGCAGGCGACCGCCGTTGTGGAACTTGTTGCGGCCGATGCCCTGGAGCAGCACCTGGAGCGACGCGGTGTCGAGGGCGCCGTTCTCATACCGCAGCCGCACGATGCGGTTGTCGGTGGGGGAGGTGTGCATCACGTACAGCCAGCGGTCGGTGGAGAAGGTGGGGGAGAGCGCCAGCCCCATCAGGCCGCCCTCGCCGTCGGTGCTCTGCACGTTGGGGACGGTGCCCACGGACGTCTTCTGACCCGTCGCCGGGTCCAGGCGGATGATGTTCTGAGCGTCGCGGCGGCCGTAGAGCACCGTGCCGTCCGGCAGGTTCACCAGGCCCCACGGGATGTCCGTGTCGGTGGCGACCTGGATGACGGAGCACACGGCGTTCGCGCAGGCCTGGCCCGTGGTGACCGTCACGGAGGCGCTCTGGGCGGACGCGTTGCCCTGGGCGTCGCGGGCGAGCACGGCGTAGGTGTAGGCCGTGTTCGCGGACAGGCCGCTGTCGACGAAGGCCGTCCCCGGAGGAGCGCCGGCCACCGTGCCAATCTTCACGCCGCCCCGGAACACGTCATACGCGCTCACGCCCACGTTGTCGGTGGACGCGGTCCAGTTCACCGTCACGCTGGTTCCGGACGCGGTGGCGGTGACGCCGGTGGGGACGCTGGGCGCCTGGGTGTCCGCCTGGCATTGCGGCACGGTGATGGAGAGCGTGGCGCTGCCCTGGGAGACATTGCCCACCGCGTCCCGCGCATTCACATACAGGCCCCAGGTCACGCCGGGGACCAGGGTCAGCCCGGTGGACACCGAGGCGCCGGAGACGGACTTCATCAACTGGCCGTCATGGTAGACGTCGTAGAAGGCGACGCCCTGATTGTCCGCGGACGGCGACCACGACAGCGTGGCCGAGTTGCACGTCACGTTGGACAGCGCGAGCCCGCTGGGCACGGTGGGCGCCTGGGTGTCGGCCGGAAATGACCACTGCTGGTTCGTCTGCGCGTTGCAGGTCCAGACGATGACCTTCGAGCTGTTGGTGGTGGCCTGGCCGGACACGTCGAGGCACAGCGAGGTCGCCGTGTGGATCACCGCGCCGCTGGTGTTGCGGACCCACCGCTGGTTCGCCGTCCCATTGCAGGCGGCGATGACGGCCCGCGCCCCGGAGTTGGCGGTCTCCGGCTGGACGCACCACGAGCCACCGAACGCGCGCAGCTCGCCTTCCGGCGTGAAGAGGAACCGCTGGTTGTCCTGGCTGTGGCAGTCATAGATGTGGAGCTCCTGCCCCGGCGTCTGACTGTTCTGCGCCACATCGAGACAGCGGCCGGACTGCACGCTGATGAGCCGTGAGCCGGCGACCACCGCGGCGGTCTGTGTCTGGAGCTCGGGGTCGTTCTCCGGCTTCCCTTCGCAAGCAGTGACGGTGACCAGGACTCCGGCCAACAGGTAACGCACATTCATGGAGACGCTCCTTGGCATTCCGTCTCTTTCACGGAATCCAGGAAGCGCCTCAAGTGAACTCTCTGGAGCGCGCCGGGCGATGTTGAGCGGCTATCAACAGGTCCCCGGGCTCAAGTTGCTTCCCGCCCGCGCTACGCCTTGGCGTCGCGCTTCTTGAACAGCTTCTGGCCCAGGGTGAAGAGCGCCACCAGCAGGGCGCCAGCGCCCAGGCCCACCGCGGCGTTGATCAGCATGGGGGTGAGCCCGCCCAGGACGCTGCCCACGCCCGGGACGCGCCCGGCCCACGCGGTGATGGACTCCTCCGCGTGGTGCAGGCCGGAGAAGCCGTGCACGAGGATGCCGCCGCCCACCAGGAACATGGCCGCCGTGCCCGCCACGGAGAGGAACTTCATCAGCCACGGCGCCGCGCGGAGGATGCCCCGGCCCAGGCCCTGCGCGAAGCCACCGCTCTTGCGGCTGAGGTACAGGCCCGCGTCGTCCAGCTTCACGATGCCCGCCACCAGCCCGTACACGCCCACCGTCATGATGAGGGCGATGCCCACCATGACCGTGACGCGGGTGGCGAAGTCCGCCGTCGCCACGGTGCCCAACGTGATGGCGATGATCTCCGCGGAGAGGATGAAGTCCGTGCGCACCGCGCCCTTGATCTTGTCCTTCTCCAGGGCCACCCGGTCGACGTTCGGGTCGTCCAGCGTCTTGCGCAGCTCGGCGTGGTGCGCCTCGTCCTCTTCCTTGCCGTGCAGGAACTTGTGCGCCAGCTTCTCCGCGCCCTCGAAGCAGAGGAAGGCGCCGCCCACCATCAGGAGCGGGGTCACCAACCAGGGCGCCAGCGCGCTGATGGCGAGCGCCGCCGGCACCAGGATGGCCTTGTTGACCAGCGAGCCCTTCGCCACCGCCCACACCACGGGCAGCTCGCGGTCCGCGTTCACGCCCGTCACCTGCTGCGCGTTGAGCGCCAGGTCGTCTCCCAGCACTCCCGCGGTCTTCTTCGCCGCCACCTTCGTCAGGATGGAGACGTCATCCAGGATGGTGGCGATGTCGTCGATGAGCGCAATCAGGCTGCTGCCTGCCATGGATGTCTTCCGGGCTGGGGGGTGGGGACGTCACCCTGCTGGAGCGCGAATTAGCACAGCTGGAGGAGCCGTGCTCCAGCGTCGGCGGGTCACCCTCCGGGGCGGCGCGCGAAGTCGACGTTCCCGTCTTCGGTGTGGATGGGCTCGCCCGTGTCCTGGGCGCGCTTCATCAGCGGCCCCGGCGCGCGGCGTCCACGCTCCAGATGCCGGAGCCGTGTGCGGCGATGTAGAAGAAGACGAAGCAGTAGAGCGCCGCGAGCTCGCCCTTGTTCAGCATGGGGTTGAGGTTGCCCCCGTTGGGGATGACGTGCCCCATGAAGAAGGCGACCGCCATGGTGCCGCTGGAGATGAACGCCGCCGGGCCGGCGAACAGCCCGAGCGCCACGAGCAGCCCGCCCAGGAACTCGATGCCTCCGGCGCCGTAGACGATGAACGGCGGCGCTCCGGCGGGCATCCCGCCGAACATGCCGAAGACCTTCTGCATTCCGTGCAGCATGAACATCAACCCCGCGGCGATGCGGAGCAGGGCGTAGAGGCGTTCAGCGTGGGGCCGCAGGAATCCCATGGTGTTCTCCAAGGCGTGTGCCGGGGGATGGAGGGGCCCGGCACGCGCCGTGAACCATAACGGCGGGCCCGTGTCCACGCTGCTCACGGGCCCGGGAGGCTCACTTGCTGCTCTGGACCACGGTCTCTTCCACGATGGTGAGCGAGTCCACCGCGCCCGTCATCCCGATGTGCGTGAAGGCGCTGTAGGGATAGGCGCCGTCATCGAGCTGCTCCACGAACTCGATTTCATCGCCCGCCACCTGGCGGCCGTCCTCCAGGGTCACCGTGAAGGCGCCTTCCTGGAAGCGCACGCGCCAGATGCAGGCCCCCACGCGGCCCACGCCCGTGGTCACGCCGAAGCCCTCCACGCCGAAGTACAGGTCCGGGTGGCGCATGCGGTCCATGTACGCCCAGATCTGCACGGAGGACCACTCCCACCAGCGGTGCGGGAGCATCATGGCCACCATCTCGCCCTGGTTGCGCACGTTGATGGCGTAGGAGGAGCCGCCCGGGCTTCCGGTGAACGTGGGCAGCATCCGCATGCCGCCATCGGGGTTGCTCGGGTCCGGGGCCAGCGCCAGCGTGCTGATGACCTGGTCCTCGTTGCGGCCGTAGAACCGGATGCCCTCATCGCTCGCGCCGAAGTCCACGATGGACTTCTGCCGCCAGCTCTCGGCGCGGCCCATGACGCCGACGACGCCGTCCTGCTCCAGGTTGTGCAAGCCGGTGACCACCAGGCCATCGTCAGTGGACTTCAGCGCCGCGCTGCCCGTGCCACAGTGGCTGATGCCCTCGAAGCGCTGGACACAGTTCCTCGGGGCCGCCATGACCTCCTGTGATTGGGATGCGGCAACGGACTCCTCCTGCGTGGGCTCTCCCTGGCAGCCCGCGAATACTCCCATCCATGTGGCCGCCAGCAGCCGGCCCATGAACATGCCTGCGCGCGTCATTGACATCCATTCCTCCTTGGGGTGGACAGCGGAGGCCAGATGTCTGCAATGGACAGACCAGGGCGCCCAAGCAAGACGGGCGCTCGGATGGCAATGATTGCCGTGCGAAGGCTGTGACAGTTCTGGCTACAGGAATGCGGGTTTTGTGGCGTTTGCGGTTATTTCCGACGCAGCCCGGCATGATTGACGCGCAGTTGGTTTCGCGCCGCGTCGATGGTGTCGAGCAAGGCGATGCTGCGCTCGAGCGGGTGCAGGGGAGACTCGGTGTGTCCCTCGGCGATGTGCCGCGCGACCGCGGCCGCCTGCCAGGCGAGGCCCTCGCTGCCGTGGATGCCGGACGGGTCGGTCCAGCGCAGCCGCTGGTCCGACCTGGCGGCCTTCAGCGTGAAGCCGCTGGGGGTGAAGAAGCGCGAGTCCATCTGGAGGCGCGCGTGCGTCCCCGCGATGACGGCCTCCTGGGGCGTCTCCGCGAAGAGGGTGGTGTGCAGCAGCGCCTGCGCGCCCGTGGGGTACGTGAGGACCAGGGCCGCCTGCCCGTCCACGCCGGTCTCGGTGAGCGAGCCCGTGGCGTGTACGTGCTGCGGCGGGCCGAGCACGAGGTGCGCGAGCCAGATGGGATAGATACCGATGTCCAGCAGCGCGCCGCCGCCGAGCGCGGCGTTGAAGACGCGGCCTTCGGGGTCGAAGTCGAAGCAGCCTCCAAAGTCAGCCATGACGAGCCGGACGTCGCCGAGCACGCCATCCTGGAGCAGCCGTTCGATGAGCAGGGTCTGCGGGAGGAAGCGCGACCACAGGGCCTCCATGGCGAAGACCCCCGCGGCGCGAGCGGCCCGGGCGATTTCGCGGGCCTCGGCGGCGTCGAGCGCGAGCGGCTTCTCCACGAGGACGTGCTTGCCGGCGGCGATGGCGAGCAGGGCCTGCCGCTTGTGTTCGCTGTGGGGAGACGCGACGTAGACGATGTCGACGTCGGGGTCCGCGACGAGCTGCTCGTAGGACACGTGCACGCGTGGGACGCCATACTGCGCGGAGAAGCGCCGGGCGCGCTCCGGGTCGCGCGAGGCCACGGCGTGGACGCGCTGGTCGGTGTGCCGGTGCAGGGCCCAGACGAAGCCCCCGGCGATCCGCCCCGGAGCGAGCACGCCCCAGCGCAGCACGGGCCCTCCGCGCAGGGGGATGGGGTCGACGTGGGGGAGGGTGGTGGGGAAGGCGCTCACGGGCCCGACTCTAATCGCTGGCCGCTCGTCACACCCGCCGGCGCAGGGACTTCCCAAAGGCATCCCCCACGGACACGCCGTCCAGCGAAACGGGCGCACGCGTCATCCGTACGGTGATGGGGTCATTCCGGGCGTCATGCATCGCGGTGCAGCAATGACAGTGCGTTCGGCAGGGCCGCGCCTTCCGCCGTGTTGTCGAAGATGCACCACACCCGGCGGCCGGCCTGTTCGTGGCCGGCAATCTCCACGGCCAGCGCGTCCAGGAACGCCTGGGAATATTCGGAGTAATACATCTTCGGCGAGCCGTGCAGCCGGTAGTAGACGACCTCCGTGTCGGGAGGTTGGGGCGCGCTCACCGCGGGCGGATCCGCCCTCACGTAACGGATGCGTGCATCGTCCAGAACCCGCCGGGCCTCGTCCGTGAACCAGGTCCGGTGCCTGGGCTCGCACACGACGTCCACCGAGGTCCGCTCCCGCAGGGACTGGAAGAACGCGCGGGCCGTCTCAGGCTCGTGCTGAAGACTGGGCGGCAGCTGCACCAACAGGCATCCCAGTTTGCCTTCCAGGTGGCCCGCCTCGCCCAGGAAACGCTCGAGCGGCTCGCCTGCGTCGTGCAAGCGCAGCTCATGGGTGATGGCCTTGGGGACCTTCACCGCGAAGCGGAACGTCTCTGGAACGCTGTCGCGCCAGCGGGCGTAGGTGCCGGGCCGGTGCGGCCGGTAGAAGGAGGAGTTGATCTCCACCGCGGGAAGGACGCGCGCGTAGCGCTCCAGGTGGGTCCCCGTCGTGGGGAAGTGGTCACCCACCGCGCTCGACAGGCTCCAGCCGGCACAGCCGACCCGGCAGCGCTCGTGAGAGGGGTTCGAAGGTCCGTGTCGCACCCGGAGAAGCTAGGCACGGACCGGCGCGCTGCTCAGTCTCACCCGCGCCAGAAGTGCCGCACCCGGGCATCCGTGCGTTCCTGCTCCGCGAAGCGGACGAGGAGGGGCTCGGACATGCTTTCCGGCACGCGCAGCTGGGCGAGCATCGCGCGGACCTCGAACTTGCGCGTGAGGCCGAGCAGGGCCTCGCGCTCGGGCAGGGTGAGGCCGGGATGCCAGCAGTCGGCGATGAGCACCACGCGGCGCTCGGTGCCCCGGTTCCAGGTCTCGTGCTCGAAGGAGTCGTGGAACGTGAGCACGCGGCCCGGCTGCCAGTGCCGCGCTTCCGCGCCCACGCGGATGCCGCAGCCCTCTGGCACCTTGAGCCCCAGATGCAGCCGCATCCGGAAGCCATCCCACGAGCAATGCGGCGTCAGCGTGGTGCCGGGCGCGTGCGAGGAGAACAGCACGTCCGCCAGTGGGAAGTCGGTGCACTCGCCGTCCAGCGACCGCACCGCGGCGGCCGTCTCCTCCATGGCGAGCTGGGGCCAGAAGAGGCGGTCGGTGCGCTCGCCGCCGAAGTAGATGGGGTGCACGGACCAGTGGCCCGTGCCGACGATGCCGGAGTCGTAGTGCAGCAGGTCCGCGTGCTCCAGCCGCTCCAGGTCGCGCGTCACCGCGGCCAGACACCCCTCCAGCGCCTTCGCGGCCGGGGGCGGCGGGTCGCGCCACGGGTGCTCATCCAGGCCGGGGAACGGCGGGAAGATGGTGGGGGACTGCTCGGGCCTGACGGGAGGCGCGGGCACCTGGCCCATGAGCATGCGCAGGTAGTGCTTCAGCCGGTCCAGCTCCGGCCCCGCGCCCAGGACCGCGTCGAGGTAGCCGCCCTGCCGGGCCAGGTCGATGATGCGCTGGCGCACCTGCGCGGTGATTTCCTGGGGCGATGTCTGCGCGACCATGGTGCGGTGCCTCCGGTGGGGAGGCGCAAGCCATAGCCCGGCGGCGAAGGCAGCGTCCAGGGCGGGTCCGGTGTCTTCGGGGATGGAGTAGGGTGCGCGCGATGTCGCTCCCCCTGGTCCACATCTACTGTGACGGCGCCTGTTCACCGAACCCCGGCCTGGGAGGCTGGGGGGCCATCCTCATCGCCCCCGAGCGCAAGGATTACCGCAAGGAGCTCCAGGGCGCGGAGGCGGACTCCACCAACAACCGGATGGAGTTGACCGGGGCGCTCGTCGCGCTGAAGGCCTTGAAGATGCCGTGCCGCGTCCAGGTGTTCACCGACTCGAAGTACGTGTGCAACGCCTTCGCGGAGAAGTGGCTGGACACGTGGCAGGGCAATGGCTGGCGCACGTCAGGCAAGAAGCCCGTGTCCAACGCGGACCTGTGGCGCGAGCTGCTGGAGGCGGTCCGCGTCCATCAGGTGACCTGGCACTGGGTGCGGGGCCACGCGGATGACGTGGAGAACAACCGCGCGGATGCACTGGCCGTGGCGGCCCGGCTCGAACTGGCGGCCCGGCTCGGACGGTAGTCCGGCGCGGGATCTGGTCGCGGCGGTCAGTCCGGCGTGGGCACGGCGCAGCCCGTGTCGTCACAAGCCGCGGCGGCCCCCTGGACCGCGGGCCGCTGCACGCCGGACACGGGACCTGCCTGGGCTTCGAGCAGCAGCGTCTGGAGCTCGGCGCCCAGCAGCAGGTCGTCGTGCATGCCGAAGACCTGCCGGCGAAGACGCCCCTGCGCGTCGATGAGGACCGTCGTCGGCGTTCCCCGCATGGCGTACGCGCTCATGGTCCGTGGGATGGGGTCGCCGCGTTCACCCGGTGCGTCCACGCCCACTGGGAACTTCACCCGGTACTCGTGGAGGAACGCCCGGAGGGACTCGAGCTTCATGGCCTCGTGGTGCTCGAAGACCGTGTGCAGTCCGACCACGACGAGCGGCGCGCCCGCGAAGAGCTCCGCGACGCGCTGTGCCTGCGGAATGCCCCGGGCGACGCAGCCCGGGCAGAGCATCTGGAAGGCGTGGAGGAGGATGACCTTGCCGCGGAGCTTCTCGAGCGTGAGCGGCTCTGGCGTGTTGAGCCAGTCGGTGGTCCGCCAGGCTGGGGCAGGACGCGGTGTCATCAGAAGTCCCCGTCCTTGACGTAGGGGTGGGCCCAGAGCGTCACCTGCAACAGGCAGGACTTCACCCACGCCGCATACATCTTCTCGACGTCCTCCGCGGAGTGGCCCTGCTCGGCCAGGAAGGGGCGCAGGGTGAAGGTCACCGGGAAGATGAGCGCGAACAGGTTCCGGAAGGGCACCAGGTCCATGGACGGGGCGCCGTCGGTCTTGTTCTTCCGGGCCCGGTGGTGACGCAAACCAATCTCATGCTGGTAGTCGAGCCAGGCCTGGTCGTACCGGGCGCTCGACGTATCGAGGATCCACTGGCCGAAGCGCTTGCGGACGGAGGTGAGGTAGTCCCCCAGGGGCTTGCCGTCCGTCTTCCCGCTGAACGACGCGAGCAGGTGCGGCTGACTCCCGACAAACCCATACCAGACGTCGAGGATGGCCTCGACCCGTCCCTTCACGATGTCGTGAGACATGCGGAGGGCCTTCACGTCCTCTTCGCCGAACAGGACGCTGGCCTTCATCTGTTCGAAGTCGTTGAGGGAGACCGGCGAGCGCGAAACGGACGCGGTGCCATGGGTGTAGCCGGGGATGTTGTCCATTGTGTCTTGTCCTTCAGGGAGCGGAGCTCCGCCGTTGCCGTCGGCCGGAAGGGCCGCGGATGCCGTGTTGCTTCGTGTCCGAGGCGCGGGGACGTCAGCCGCGACGCATGAACTGCTCCCAGACCTCGCGCCGCGCGGACTCCGCCGCGAGCTCGTGTTCCGGGCAGTCGATGCGCAGTTGCTCGCTCGACAGGGGCGCGTCCACGAAGGCGCAGTGATGCGGAGCCGCGCCCGGGCGCACGTTCGGGCGGAAGTGAGTGCAGGTCACGCACATGCCGGTGACCGGGACGAGCCCCTGCTCCTGAAGCATCCGGATCATCTTGACGATGCCGGCGAAGAACGCGCGCTGCTCATCCGGGGAGAGGTCCGCGACCGCGTCCGCCATGAACTCCGGCCACGAGCGCGCGCGGGCTCCGAGTGACGCGCCCGTGGCCGTGGGGGTCAGGAGGCTGGCGCGCGGATGCCTCGGGTCCGCGGATCGGGTGACGAGCGCCTTCTCGACGAGGACGCGGACCGAATCGCTGATGGTGGGAAGCGTCACGCCGAGGCGCTCACTCAACTCCTTGCCGGTGAGCGGGCCGCTCGAGACCAGCGTGGCGAGGATCTGCCCCTGCGTCGCGGACAGGCCCGCGCCATTGGCCTGCTGCCAGGACTGCTGCTTCATCGCGAGCCCGATCTTGTGGAGCCCTGTCGCGATGCGCGCGGAGATGGGGTCGCTGTTCTCGTCGAAGTATCCCGGTCGCTTCCCAGTCATGCACTTGATCTAAGTTAGGACTCCTAAGTTGTCAAGACGACCGGGCGGCGCGTCCGTGTGGCAGAGTCCCCCCGCTTTGCATCCCATCGCGTTCACCCGCCGGTTCCGGGCCTGGCACCTCGTGCTCGGAGCCTTGTTCGTCTACACCGTGGTCTGCGTCTGGAGCGCCTTCCGGGGAGGGGTGTTCGCGTTCCATGACCTCGGGCTCCTGAACGACCTGTTCTCGAACGCGGTGCACCGGGGCCGGCCCTTCTGGGTGACGGACATGGACCTCAACCACCTCACGGTCCACTTCACCCCGACGCTGCTGCTGCTCACGCCGCTGTTCCTACTGAGTGATTCGCAGTTCCTCTTCATCGTGTTGGGGTTGGTTGCGCTGTACGCAGCGGTCGCGCTCCAGGTCTGGTTCTTCGAACGCATGGTCGAGGAGCGGGAGCTGCTCCCCGCCGCCTGGAGGCCGTGGGTCTCCGTCGCCTTCACGCTGTACCTGGCGCTCAATCCGTTCGTGAAGACGGTCGCGCTCTCCGCGCACTTCGAGGTGTTATTCCAACTGGGCTCCACGGCGGTGCTCGTGATGCTCCTGCGGGGGGCGCGGATGCGGTGGGTCGTGCCCGCGGCGCTGCTCGCTTTGGGCGTGCGGCCGGATGGAGGCTTGTTCCTCGCCTTCCAGTCGGCGGCGTTGCTGCTGCTGCCGGCGGTGGCGCGTCCGCCGCGTGAGGTGCTCACGCGCAGGGCGCTCGGGGTGTCCGCGCTGGCGCTGGGCTATCTCGCGCTCTGTGTCGCGGTGGTGCTGCCGGCGCTCGGGACGCCTTCGGGCACGCGGTTCTGGTCGCACTATGGCAACACGTGGGGGCAGGTCGCCTTCACCGCGCTGGGAGACCCTGGACGGGTGGTGCACGACGTGGCCACCAGCGGGCTGGTGGTCTTCCAGCGCAGCTTCGGGTGGATCCAACTGCTCTCTCCCGCGGCGACGCTGGTGAGCACGATTCCGGGCACCTTCTTCTTCATGGCGGATGCGCCGGACAAGCGCCTCCTCTGGTTCTACAACTCCGCCTTCCTGCTGCCCGGGCTGGGCGTGTGCGCGGCGGCCGGCTTCGGGAGGCTCGCGGAGGTGTGGAAGGGCCTGCTCGCGCGCGGGAAGATTCCCGGTCGAGCCGCGATGGTTCCGGCGCTGCTGCTCGCCGTGCTCGCGATGCTCCAGGTTGCGCGCTTCGACCGGACCATCGGGTCACCGCCGCTGCGCCCCATGCCCCCGGTGGATGGCGACTTCCGCCAGGCCTTCGAGCGTCAGGTCCAGACGTGTGCCTCCTGGCGCGCGGTGGCCACGGACTTCCGCTCCATCGTCTTCGTGCCCAACGGCTACGACCGTTTCCTCCTGCACCACTACGAGCGGGCGCAGGTCGTGCTTGTTCCCCCGCGCGTGGACACGCTCCTCCTGGGCGCGGACTCACGTGAGGCGTTGCTCGACAGGCTCCAGGGGGATGCCCGGTTCGAGGAAGTGGCGGACCCGGGCCCGGTCCGCGTCTTCGTGCGGAAGGATGCGCGCGGCTGCGGTTCGTGACGCGGTGGACGGAGGGGGCACATCCGAGGTCCAATCCCGGCCGTCATGACCCCAGACGAAGTGCAGAGAACCCTGGCCGACGCGGAGCTGGTGCCGTGCGCGGAGTTGTCACTCGTGGATGCCCGGAGGATGGTGGACGGCTTCCTGGACGCGGACGTCCCCGCCCTCGTCCACCGTGAGGCATGCGGCAAGGTCGGCTGCTCTCCGAAGTTCCAGGTGCTGGTGCGGCCCGAGGATGGGCCCCGGGTGGCCGCCCTGCTCCAGCAGGGATGGCTGGAGTCGGTGCGCCGCGAGGGGCTGGTGCCAGAGGGGACGACTCCCCGCCTCGTGTCCGCCGCCCCGTCAGACGCCACCGAGGAAGAGGGAGAGCCTCCCTGCCCGGCCTGCGGAACGGCCGCCTCGCTGGTGGCTGGCGCCTGCAGCGACTGCGGCCTCCAGCTCGAGTAATCCACCGCGTTCACTGGACGTCGGGCCTGACGGCTCAGCCCGTCAGCTTGCACAGGGATTTCAGATCGGCATCGTAGAAGCCCTCGCCCGCGACGTAGATGAGGCCCTTCCACTCGCGCGCGATCCAGCCCTCCAGATTGTCGACCATCTCCCAGCAATCTTCAGTCGCGCCTTTGGAGTCTATCTCAAACACGATGAGTTGCCGGGTGTCCTCGAGCCGTGAAATCAACGCCGCGTGCTTCTTGGCCAGGGCCGCGTGCTGGAGCGCCTCAATGGCTTCCTGCTTGTCTTCCGCGAATTCCTTCGCGTTGTCCTCGCGACGGAGGAGGACAGGGCGCTTGCGCGCCTGGTGCTCGATCTTCAATTCCGTCCACGGCGTGTCGCCAGCTTGCGAGGATGGAGGAGACACGGTGAGTTTCGGCGGATTGTCAAAGTAGGCTCCCTCCTCGATGAAGTCGGCGATTTCTCGAGAGCGAAGCGGTTTGTCCGCCTGGCAGAAGATGTGGATGAACAAGCGGGTCCTCGTGTTGTCTCAGTCTACCCAGGTCCTGGCGTCAACCACGCTGGGGCTTTCACCGTATTTGTAGAGGATACGCCTCCCAGGGAGTGGGTGCTCGGGGGAGGACCAGATGTGCTCGGTGGCGACATAGCCCTTGCGGCCGTCGCGGGTAGACACATGCAGCCATCCGCCAGGGATGCGGCTCACCACCTGGACGTGTGCGTTGAAGGCCAGTCTTCCGATGATGTTGTTCCCCATCATCGGGATGGAGCGCAGGCGTTCCATCCCAAGAGACGATCCCGATATCGCCCGGGGGCGCGGGCTGGACGTATGCGTGGGTGTGAGCGCCACCAGTCGATCCGAGAGAAACGGCTTACCTGGCATCTCGGAAGCCCTTCTGGGAAGTAGTGGGATTCGAACCCGAGGCCCGCGTGTTTTTGAGCGCGGCGCATCTGCCAGGTTGGGTCATTCCGGCACGAGCTGTCTTGGAGGTGAAGTCGGGATGACTGGATTCGAACCAGTGACCTCGCGCGTATGAGGCGCACGCTCTCAACCAGCTGAGCTACATCCCGTTGGGTTGGAGTCCTCGAGGGAGGACCCGGACATGACGGAGGCCGGGTCCCCCCTCGGGAGCCCGGCCTCAGTCCATGCGCGTCCCGGGGTTACCGGGTGGCGGCGTGGGTCAGGTGCCGGGCGGACAGCCGTGGAACGAGGCGATGGCCAGGTCCATGCTGTCGGGAGTGGGCTCCATGTCGGTGGGGCTCGGCTTGTCGCTCTTCGTCATGGGCATCACACTCCTTTCGCGGGGAGCAGGGACGCAGCGGACCCTCCGTCCTGACAGAGTTGCTTCCGCCAGCCCCGTTTTTCGATGCACCGGACGTTGTCCACGTCCGCGAGCGTCTTCAGATACCGGCCCAGGTCGAGCAACTCCGTGTCGTGCGCCTCGCCCTCGTATTCGCGGACGTAGATGGCGTTGCCGTGGTTGTGGATGCACTTGGCGGGCGTGTCATCGACAATCAGGACGCGCTCCAGCCGGTAGCCCCGCCGCTTCAACTTGCGCAGCTTCTTGACCCAGCCGTAATGCACCTCCGGATCGAGGAACCCGTCCCGCTGGACGCTGGCCCGGTCGAGCCCATACGTGCACCGGCTCCGCCCCCAGACGAAGTCCAACTCGAGTTCCGGCGGGATGATCCGCTTCACGAGCTCCGCCACGTACTTGTCGGCCCCCGCCGACCAGATGGCCAGCCGGAATCGGGTGGCGCACTCCCGCAGGAAGGGCTCCAGGTGCGGACGCACGTGGACGAAGTAGTTCAAGGCCTGGAAGTCCGCCTCCCGGGCCAGGGGCTTCTCGCTTGCGTGGACCAGGGTCTCATCCAGGTCCAGGATCAACAGGATGCTGTCCGTGGGCGCCGTCACCGGTGGATCCCCCGCCCGGTGACGACGCCGGATGGCTTCCGAAAATGACGACGCGGCGTCACTGCACGCCGGGCGCTCGGAACACCTGTCCGTTGCGGCCTTCCAGCACGAGGCTGGCCTCATCCGAGCTGCCCACGCGCAGCTCCACACGCGGTTGTCCACGGCGGTCCACCAGGAGCAGGCCGGGTGAGCCCTCCTCATCCGCGCCCAGGATGGCGCGGGGCCGGCCCGTCACGTCCGCCAGCTCCAGCCTCGACGAACCGTCCACCTGGAGCCCCACGGAGAACAGCTCCGCGCCTCCGGACTTGGACAGCGTCAGGCGCGGCGCCTCGTCCGAGAACACCATCAGCTCCGCCAGCGACTCGCCTTCCGCCGTGGAGAAGCGCAGGCGGGGCGAGTCGTCCTCGCCCACGCCCAGCAGCGCCCGGGGCCGGCCTTCGCTGTCGTTCAACACCAGCGCCGCGCCGCCATGTCGGTTGGCATCAAAGCTGGCCCGTGTGCGCCCCGTGGCGTCCTTGAGCACCAGCCGCGACGCGACCAGCTCTCCTGCCTGCGACCGCGGCGCTTCATCACGCAGTGCCGCGGTTCCCAGTCCCGCCCCGGCCAGCACGAAGGCCGCGAGGGTGAGGCCCTGCCACCGTCGGAGCCGGCCTTCCAGCCGCTCCATGCGCGCGTCCAGTGAGTCCATCCCGGCGTCGCCTCCTGTCCCACCCTGGTGGGACGGCAGGAGGCTAGCAGAGGCCGGAGGGTCTCCGCTCAGCGGGACAGGAAGAGGAGCAGGAACGTGGGCAGCGCGGCGACCAGGACGCCCACGCCGAGCGTGAGCACCATCTGGAGGAAGAACAGGTCCTCCAGGGTCTCCTCCAGCACGCCCTCCAACCGGTCGATGGCCAGCATCTCCAGCTCCCGCACCGCGGAAGGCACGTCTGGCGACGTCAGCACCGCGCGCAGGGCGATGAGCCCCAGCACCCGGCGCGACTGGTCCATGAGGAAGCCCTCCAGCCATCCGGCGCGGGAGGCCGCGGACTCACGCGCCTCCTCGGGGTCGCGCATGCGCTCCGCCACCGACTCCTCGATGGCCCGGGTGAGCTCCGCGCGGCTGGGCGTGCCGGCCCCGCGTAACCGCCGGGCGACCTGCAGCGTCGCGGGCTTGAGGATGGCGTACGCATAGCCCATCAACCCGCGCGCGCGGACCTCGCTCGCGAGCCGTGCGCTGACCCCGTGGAGCATCCAGACGTAGCCTCCGGCCAGAGCCAGGGGCAGGGGCGTGAGCACGAAGCTCAGGGAGTTCAGCCAGGAGGGCGTCGGGGCCGCGCCCGTCCAACGCGGCGCGAGCACGAAGACGCCCGCCAGCACCAGACCAAAGCACCCGAAGAGGAAGAAGCCCTTCAGCGCACCCGCCACGCCGGAGCCCAGCAGGGCGGGCACCATGGCGAGGAGGCTCCGCAAGCCCGAGCGGGCCATGCCTCCCATGGACTCACGCGGAGGCGCTTCGAGCGGCGCCGCGTCCCGTTGCTTCAAGGCCGCGTGGCTCATGACGCGCGCTCCACGGATGCAACACGCAGCTCGGCGGTGGTCCACTGGTCCACCTGTTCCGCGGAGGGCGGCGATACAGGCGTGCTGTCCCTCAATTCGCGCCGACGCCGCCACCACATCAGGAGCGCGGCGGCGCCGAGGAGCACGGCCCCCACGGCCAGCCGGGGCAGCAGCCACGGGATGGGGCCGGACCGGGAACTCTGGCGTTCCTTCCACCACGCGGTGCCCGTCCCAATCAGCGCGAGCACGCCCGGAATGGCTGCGATGCGCCACAGCGTCCCGCTGTCAGGGCCCGGCACGAGCGCCAGCAGTCCCAGGAACACCGTCGTGGTCCACAGCAGGATGCGGCCCAGCCGGAAGTTCGTCAGCCCCACCAGCACCGCCGCGACGGGCTTCGAGCCCTCACCACTCATGTTGCGTCCCCCATGGGAACGTCATCCTAAAGGGGGACGGGCCCGCGCCCCAAGTCGGCCCCGGGCGCGTCCGGGCTCAAGGCTGGGGGTGCCACCACAGCCCCTTCAGTCCCGCCTCCTCACACGCCTGCCGCGCTTCCTCGGTGTAGCAGTAGAAGGCCAGCTCGGGGACGAAGAACACGGGCGGGAAGCCTCCGGGTGGAGGGTGGAGCACGAGCGGCTCGGCATCGTCATAGCCCAGCAGTTCTTCTCCGCACTGGTGGAAGGGCACGCCCTTCACGAGGGTGCGCTCCCGGTCGAGGCAGTGGGTCCGCTCCAGCAATTGGAGGATGACGAAGTCCTCGTTCTTTAGCGCAGGGTCCGTCACCGAATGCCAGGTCCGCCTTCGGGGGTATCCGCTGTACACGAGGTGCTTGATGCGTTCCGCGTAGATGACCGTGGGGATGAGTCGGTGGCGGAACGGTCCCACCGATTCGAGCACGCGCACCATGCGCCGGGAGAGCAGCAACCACCCCATGGACGTGGTGCACAGGTGGTCGCGCCCGGCGATCCACTCCAGGTTGCCGTAGTACTCAATGACCCCGGGCATGCCCTGCTGGGGCTGATCGCCGATGTCGGGGTCGAAGAACGTCACGTCCTCGAAACCGTCGAACTCGATGAGATGGGCGTCGTAGATATCCGCATTCTCCTTGGCATGGGAGACGTCCGTCGACAGTGCATACATCATGTGGTGTGTGACTCCCCATGGGAGCGCAGCTCCAGCAAGGCCAGCTTCCTCCCCGTGAGCACCTTACCGCCGCGCTGCTCCTGGATCACCTTGATGGCCGGCTCCTTCAAGCTCCCGGATTCGATGGCCTGACGAAGCTCGTTCTCGACCTTGAGGATGGCTTCCTCAATCACCTGCGGCGTCCAACTGGAGGCCGGTCCCTTCATGCGCAGCTTACTCAATGCGCGATCGAGCCTGGCGTTCACGAAGTTGCTGTAGAAGGGGTGGCTTCCCGAGTGGATGAGCTGGCCCTCCACGTTGAGCCCGGAGTGCATGTCGAGGATGTTCGACCCACGGTCAATCGTGTAGCCCTTGAGCCGCTCCATGGCCATTCGTATCAGCGGGTGGCTCTGGGCGACCCCGTCGGGGATGAGGTGGTGCATGGGATGACCGGCGGAGAGCCGGACCTCCGCCGCCGCACGCGCCGCCGGACCCTGGGTCTTCTCCACCCAGTCCAGGTAGTTCTTCCGGTAGCGAGTGAAGACGCTCAGGCGGGGTGTGCCCTTGCCGACCTTGAGCACCACCAGCCCGTCATCGGTCACCGTGAGCGCCCCATACTCGTCACCCAGGGCCTTCCCGTCCGGACGGCGCAGCCGGTAGGGCTGGGAACCGCTGCTCAACTTCTCCAGACGGTAGCCAGCGGCCTGGAGCTCTTTCTTGAACGCGTTGAACTCAGGCGTTCCTTCCTGCGGGATGCGGCGTCCGACGAAGTCCTTGAGCTTGTCCCAGTTGGGGAGCTTCTCCAGCAGCTTCTCCAACTCGGCGTCGCTGAGCGTGCGCTCGGTCAGGGGGGGCTCGGGCTCCGGCGTGGAGGATCCGCCCTCTTTGACAGCCTTTGACAGCAACGGCGCGCCGGAGCCCCAGGGATTGAAGGGAAGTGGAATGGATGGAGCGGCGGTGATGGAGCCCGGCTGGAAGACAGGCACGCCCGCGTAGGCACCGCTGGGGCCCGCAGCCGCCATCATGTAGATGCGGGGCGGGGTGATTCTCACGGACGTCATCAGCTTGAGCCCACGTCCCGCGTTGGTCTTCACGCCCAACAGCGCCAGCGCCGCCATCGCGATGCTCACCAGCATCCGGAGGAAGGACTTGCTGGCCTCCTTCAACTTCTCCTGTGAGCCATTTGCCTCCCACGCCTGGATGAGCCACAGCTGCGCGTGCTTCAGGGCCTCCCCTCCGGCCTCGATGAGTCCATGGGCTCCGAACGCCGCCAGGCCCAACTGGATGAGCGCCGCCGCCAGCTGCCCCACGCCGGTGGGCGTCGCCGCCAGGAAGGTGGACAGCGCCTCCGCGGCGATGAAGCCCACCACCATCGCGGAGATCTCCAGCCAGTTGTCCAGGATGGCCTTGCCATACTGGCCGGTGACCTCTCCGAAGTACCGGTCCGCCTGCCTCACGGACGCGAGGACGTCCTCCAGGTGCCGGGCGGCCTTGCGCGCCTGGACCATCGCCTCGTGGGTGATGGAGCCGCTCGACACGACTCCCTGGAGCTGGTTGGCGAAGGCGATGCTCACCAGCCAGATGCGCTCGCCCGCGACCAGCCGGACGTCACCGTCGACGCTCTGAACCCCCTTTCGGCCACTCTTCACGTTCACGTGATGAATGACATTCTCGTAGAAGCGCAGGTCCCGCCCCGGCTGGATGGCCTGCCGGTAGATGCGCGCGGCGATGGGCTCCAGGCGGTCCCCCGGACGCACCAGATAGAGCGTCGCGGCGGGCTCCGGCAGCTGGGTCGTGATGCGCAACGTCTGTATGAAGCCTTGCAGCAGGTATCCCCCCACCACGGTGGAGACATAGGACCAGCCGGGCGCCTGGGCATGGTCCCGGATGACGCTCACTCGCGTTCCCGGAGGCAGGGGCGCCGGAGTCAGGCAGGCTGAGCCCTTCATCTCCGCGGGGAGCGTCCGCAGGTTCGCGCCATCCCCGTGGTCGATGAACCCGAGCTGAATCGTCATGTCCCCTCCCGAATGAAGGCTGAGAGGATTCAGCCACCCGGACCGGGAGTGAAGGACCGGCCGGGTGGGAATGACAAGGACTTACAGCCGCTACGCGGCGGACGCCTGCTGGATGCGGGCCTCGGTCTCTTCAGGACTGACAATCCAGGGCCAGAAGCGCTGCGGCTCTCCGAAGTTGTCGAAGAACGTGTCGGCCAGGGGTGACACCGCCGACGCGGCTCCCAGGTAGCGCAGCACGTGCTGCGGTGGCGGCTGGAGCAGCATGTTGGTGAACGCGGTGATGAACTGGCCCTCCGTCCGCCAGAAGTGCTCGAAGGTCTGCTCCATCCAGTCCGGCGTGAAGGGCTGGTCGCCGTGCGCGAGGATGGCCTGCGTCATCGCGTGCGCCTGCTTCGACGCGCTGTTGAGCCCCTGGCCCGCGATGGGGTCGTTGAGCATGACGACATCCCCCATCCCCATCACCGCGCGTCCCGAGGGCAGCCGCCCCACCGGCTTGCGCACCGTGGGCGTGAACGCGCCGGTGAGCCAGGAGGACTCGTCCACGATGCTGGCGCCCTCCAGCCGCTCCGCCACCCACGGCGAGAAGTCCCGCAGCACCTGCTTCATCCGCTCCATCGCCTCCCGCGCGGTGCTCACGCCGCCGAAGCGGTCCAACCCCTGGCCGGGGATGGCCTCCAGCAGGAGGCAGTTCAGCGGGCCCCGGATGCGGTCGAAGTACGGCATGGCGAAGTATTCGCCATGGCCCGCCGCCAGGATGAACTTGAGCGCGGGGTAGGGCGTCTCGTTCAGCGGCTTCATGCCGGTGACAATCATTGCCGTGAGGTTCCGCTGCGGCTGCGTATGGACGCTGCGCTCGGCGTCCCGTTCGAACAGCCGGGTGAAGCTGTTGCGGCCCGTCGTCACGACCACCAGGTCATGCCCGGCCGCGAGCACCTCCAGCGCGTCCACGTCCACGTCCCGCACCACCACGAAGCCGCCGCGCCGCTCGAACTCCGCGAGCCAGCGGGAGTACTTCGCCCGCAGGTCCAGGGCCTTGCCCGGATTCTGGATGCGTCCCTGGACGCGGAGCGCCCGCTGCCCCGGGGCCGGGCAGACGTCCAGGTCCCCACCCCGGGCGTACTCCCCCGGGCCCTTCCAGAAGTCGAGCCCCAGCTCCTGCTCGTACTGGTAGGCGCGGCCGAAGAGGTAGGTGGTCGCGGCGAGCCGGGCGTTGAAGAGCTGCTCGGGCGTGCGGTCCGAATAGACGGTGACCGTGTAGCCCTTCTCCAACAGACCGAAGCCGAGCTGCAGACCCGCCTGGCCCGCTCCGATGATGCCGATGTTCCTCATGGTCCCCCCTGGGTGGTGTCCGGGCGTCACGCCCTGCCAGGACACTACGAAACGAGGGCGCCTTCCTGGCAACGCACGGCGGTACGAGGACGCCCGGAAACCGACGCCCGGAAGCCCCGTTCCGTGTCAGACCCCGCGAGTACTGTTCTCCCTGTCGCAGCGAGAAACGCACGAGGGGGAAATAGGTCATGGCGAAGTCTGTGATTGATAACCGCGTCGAGGTCGTCTTCAGCTTTGACACCACGGGCAGCATGTATCCGTGTCTCGCGCAGGTGCGAAAGAAGCTGGGGGCCGCCGTGGCCCGGCTGACGAAGGAGATCCCGGGCATCCGCATCGGCATCATCGCGCACGGTGATTACTGTGACGCGAAGTCCACCTACGTGACCAAGGCGTTGGATCTCACGGACGACGCGAAGGCCATCACCCGCTTCGTGGAGAAGGTGGAACAGACGGGCGGCGGAGACGCGCCGGAGTGCTACGAACTGGTGCTGCACGAGGCCCGGAGCCTGTCCTGGACGGAGGGCTACACGAAGGCGTTCGTGCTCATTGGCGATGACGTGCCGCACTCGCCCCAGCACAACCCCAAGAAGCTGGACTGGCGCAAGGAAGTGGCCGCGCTGGGGGAGAAGGGCGTGCCTGTGTATGGCGTCCAGGCGCTGAACCGCCGTCACGCGACGTCGTTCTACAAGGAGCTGGCGGAGAAGTCGGGCGGCTTCCACCTGAGCCTGGATCAGTTCTCTCACGTCACCGACATGCTGCTGGCCGTCTGCTACAAGCAGTCCTCGGACGCGCAACTCCAGGCATATGAAGCGGAGGTGTCCCGCGAGGGCCGCATGAACCGCGGCCTGAACGCGATGTTCAACACGATGCTCAAGCGGGCCGCGTCCACGCTCTTCGGTGAGACGGACCTGCGCGCGGTGCCGCCGGGCCGCTTCCAGGTGCTGGAGGTGGAGGCGGACAGCGCCATCAAGGAGTTCGTGACGGAGAACGGCCTGGGCTTCAAGACGGGCCGGGGCTTCTACGAGTTCACCAAGACGGAGACCATCCAGGGCCGCAAGGAGGTGGTGCTGATGGACCGCAAGTCCGGCGACCTCTACAGCGGCGAGCGCGCGCGGGAGATGCTCGGCCTGCCGCCGGGGGAGACGGTGCGCATCCGCCCCGCGAGCCTGGAGAAGTACGTCGTCTTCGTCCAGAGCACGTCCGCCAACCGCAAGCTCAAGGGCGGCACGAAGTTCCTCTACGAGGTGGAGGACTGGGACGGCGCTCGCGCCGCGGCCTGAGCCTGCGTGACCCCCTTGCGGCCGTGCGTGCGACACCACTACAAGCACGCCGTTGCCTACTCGAGGGGGTTTTCGCGTGTATCGAAAGAATGTCCTCAGCGCCGTGTTCGCGCTGGGGTTGCTGACGGCCATGACTGCCCAGGCCGAGGTGCTGTTCGCCCAGGGCAATTTCCTGCTCAACAAGAACCAGCTCTCCGCGGTGAACTACCGCGGCAAGGGCGTGACCATCCCCGTGGGGGCGAAGGTCGCGGTCCTCGAGCGGGACAACGACGAGGTCCGCTGCAAGGTCATCGACTCCGGCGCCGAGTTCCGGTTCGTGACGCACCGGAGCCTGGGCAAGCCCATCAACGTGCTGTTCGCCGGCTTCTTCGCCGAGCAGGACCCGGCCTCGCGCATCGCCGCGCTGTCGCCCGAGGACCAGAAGCAGGTCCGCGCCGGAGAGCTGGCCCGGGGCATGTCGCGCGAGGCCGTGCTCCTGACGGCCGGTCCGCCGCCGCCGCACCGCACGCCGTCGCTCCAGGGTAATCGCTGGACGTACTGGGCTTCCAAGTTCTCCACGTTCGAGGTCGACTTTGGCCCGGATGGCAAGGTCGTGCGGCTGAGCAACGAGCCCGTGGCCGCTCCCGCCCCCGCCCCCGTGGTGGAGAAGAACTACTTCGCGACCGCGAACTTCCACTTCGAGGACGGCACCGTGTCCTGGGTGAACTACCTCAAGGGGCCCATCATCCCGTTCAACGCGCGGGTGGAGGTGCTGGACAAGGGCTCGTCCTCCGTGAAGTTCAAGGTCGTGGAGACCGGCGCGGAGCTCGAGTTCACCAACGACTCGCGCTCGGGTTCGGAGACCTGGAAGCTGTTCCAGGCCTCGTTCGCGCCGGAGGACCAGGCCGCGAAGCTGGAGGCGCTGTCGCCGGAGGACCGCAAGAAGGTCTCCGCGTCGGAGGTGGAGCCCGGCATGAGCCGCGAGGCCGTGCGCATGGCGTGGGGACCGCCGCCCGCGCATGAGACGCCGTCGTTCAACTCCAGCACCTGGACCTACTGGAAGTCGAAGACGGCCAAGGTGCGCGTGAAGTTCGGCAAGGACGACAAGGTCGCCGCCATCGAGTAGCGCGGTGGCGGCACGGCCGTGACGACGTGAGAAAGGTGTGACGGCTCCTCGCCGTCACGCCTTTTTTCATCCTGACGGCGTGGGTGCCGCAGAAGGGCGGCGTCGCGGAGGCATTCGGCCTGTGGTTCACCTCCGACGCGGATTCGACCACGGCGATGCTGGCGCTGCGCGGGACCGTGACGTCCGCGGACACGAGCGCGGACGAGCAATACGCCACCACGTCCTTCGCGCCGTACTCCGGGACCTCCCTGTCGCCGGTGCCGCAGGTGCACAGCGGGTTCTGGGGCATCTACACCGGTACGAGCAGCTCCGTGCCGCGGTCGATGCAGGCGCAGGTGTTCGCGTGGCTGAAGGCGAACAACATCCAGACGCTTTACGTGACGGGCCACAGCCTGGGCGGGGGGCTGGCGGAGCTCCTGGCGTTGGACCTGGCGGTGAGCCAGCCGTCGCTGAGCGTGACGACCGTCACGTTCGCGGCGCCGAAGGCGGGGCTCGCGGATTCGTGGGGGACGGCCTACGCCCAGTACGTCACGCGTCCGGCGACGGTGCGCGTGGTCAACCAGTACGACGTGGTGCCCACCCTGCCGCCGTCGTGGATGGCGCCCAACTACACGCAGGTGGGTGTGGAGTTCGACGTGCTCTTCTACAACAAGCTGGGCGACACCAGCACGCAGGAGGCGACCATCCGGCACGAGATGGACAACTACCTCACCGTGCTCACCCAGGCGCTGCCCGCCACGCCTCAAATCTACGAGGGGTACTTCCCGGATGGCGTCTACACGGACAGCCACGACAACCCGCTCCAGGACACCAGCGTGGCGCCCACCGCGGACGCCGTGGCGAATGCGCAGGCGTCCGTGAAGGCCATGCCGCGGCCCCCGGTGGACCAGCCGCAGGGCCACCGGGTGGCGACGAAATAGCGCCGAGCGCCACAGTGCATTCATTGCCAATACGGAGGGTCGTCGTCATCCGCCACGCTGGGTATAGGATGAGACATGCCCTCTCTCAAATGGCTCCTCCTGGCCACCCTGGCAATCGCTTGCGTCGCCTCCGCGGCCAGCCCTGCTCCCACCTACCAGACCCAGACCCTGGAGGGCTGGCCGGTTCGCATCGATGAGCGCCTGCTGACGGCGGAGAACAAGCCCGCGACGGACAAGGCCCTGGTGCTCCTGGCGGCGCAGCTCAAGGAGGTCGTCCGGCTCGTCCCCGCGGGCCCCGTGGCTCAGCTCCGCAAGGTGACGCTGTGGCTGTCGCCGCCCTATCCCAACGATGGGCAGAGGGCGACGTACCATGTCTCCGAAGACTGGATGCGCCGGAATGGCCGCAACCTGGCGATGCTGAAGAGCATCGAGCTCACGAGCGTCTTCATCCTTGAACAGGAAATCAAGCGGATGCCCTTGTTGATGCTCCACGAACTCAGCCACGCCTACCATGACCAGGTGCTCGGCTGGGACCACGCCGGCCTCGCGGCCCTCTATGCGCGCGCGATGGCAAGCAAGAGCTACGAGTGCGTGGAGCGCTGGAAGAGTCCCGAGCGGCCCAGCGTGTTCGAGCCTGCCTATGCCATGACCGACGTGGGGGAGTACTTCGCGGAGAGTTCAGAGGCGTTCTTCGGGCGCAACGACTTCTACCCCTTCACGCGTGAAGAGCTGGGCAGGCACGACCCGGGGATGCTCGCGCTGCTCCAGCAGGTGTGGCAGGTGCCCCCTCCCACGACCCCCGCCCCGCCCACGACTCCCGCCCCGCCGCCGGTGTCCTCCGGCCCCGATACCCGCTGCCACTACCGGTTGACGACCCTGTGGCAGGGCGAAGGCATGTCGCTGGACATTCTCTATGACGGCGAGGCCAATAACGTGCCCATCCTCGCCAGGACGCGCGAGACCGACGGGCAGATGTGGAAGCTGACTCCGGAGGCCAACGGCTACTACCGGCTGACGACCGTATGGCGTGGGAGCACCCTGTCCCTGGCCAACGCCGGCGGCAACCGCCCCCTGCTCGTCAAATCGGCGGCGGTTCCGGAGCAGCGATGGAAGCTGAATCCGGAGCCCAACGGCATCTACCGGCTGACGACCCAGGCGCAGGGCGACGGGCTGTCTCTGGACGTCGTCAATGACAGCAGGGCCAACAACATCCCCATCCTCGCCAAGACCGGCTGCAATGACTCCGGGCAGCTGTGGAAGCTGACCCCGGTCGCCGTGCCCTGAGCCAGGAGCGGCGGGAGGTTCGTGTCGGCGCCATCGGGGACGTCCGGCATCCCCCTTGACTTGGCCGGGCGGGTCGTTATTTTGAGGTTATTCAAAATATCAAAAGGTCATGATGCGAACGCAGGAGGTCTTCAAGGCCATTTCCGACCCGACCCGGCGCAGGGTGCTCAAACTCCTGCAGGGCGGCTCGAAGTCAGCGGGAGAGCTCGCGGAGGCGTTCGACATCACCAAGGGGTCGCTGTCGCATCACTTCAACGTGCTCAAAGCCGCGGACCTGGTGCGCTGTGAGCGGCGCGGGCAGCAAATTGTCTACTCCCTCAATACGACCGTGTTCGAGGACGTAGCGGCAGTCCTGCTCGACCTCTTCAAGGTCGAAAAGGGGAAGGGAGAGCAGTCATGAGGATCCGCCGAGCCAATGGGTTGAGTCTGGGATTCGTCGCGGTGGCGTTCGCGATGGCCTTCATGCTCTACGGCCACTTGCCGGAGTCGATTCCCACGCATTGGAACGCCGAGGGCGTGGTGGACGGGTATACGCCCAAGCCCTGGGGGCCCTTCGTCCTGCCGCTGGTGATGGCTGCCGTGTACCTAGCCCTGGTGGCCGTGCCGCGGATTTCGCCCAGGGGCTACCGCGTGGAGCGATTCCAGAACGTCTTCGAGGGCATCCAGGCGGTGCTGGTCGCGTTCCTGTTCCTGCTCAACGCCCTGGTCCTGCTCGCGGGCCTCGGCGTGTCCGTGCCGATGGCGCGCGTGGTGCCCGCGGGCGCGGGCCTGGTCCTGATGGTCCTGGGGAATTACATGGGGAAGTTCACGAAGAACTTCTTCTGTGGAATCCGGACGCCCTGGACGCTCGCGAGCGACGAGGTCTGGCTGCGCACGCATCGCCTGGGAGGCAGGCTCTTCGTCCTCGCGGGACTCATCGTCCTCGTGTCGGGGCTTCTGGGCGGTGGTCCGGTCCCCGTGCTCGCGGCTGTCGCCGTGGCGGCGGTGACTCCCGTGCTCTACTCGTACTTCCTCTATCGTCGCATCGAAGGGGACAGGCACGAACCCATGGACGATGCGGGTTCGCATCGCTCCGCGTGAGATTTCCTGCGTGGAAACCCCCGTCGCGACGCCAGACATGAGATGAGATGGTGTGGTCCATGGGGCAGCGCGGACCATGCATTCAAGTCTGTAAGTGAAGTCCTGAGGGCGTCCGCTTCGAGTTCGCCGTACGAGCCGGGCAGCTCTACCGGTTCGTCTGCACGGCCACCATGCTGTCGGGGTTCCGGGTCCAGTTGCTCGACGCGACGTCGCTGGAGCCCAGGGGTGAGGCCCTGACCTCCAATGAGACGAAGCAGGCTGACTTCTTCTGGACGGCGGACGCGGAGTACACCTTCGAGGGTTTACTGGAGACCCCCGACGACGTGGACGCCTGGCGGATCTCCATTCCCAGGGACGAAAGCGGCTCCAGCAGCCCCTACTACTGCGCGACCACGGTGATGGATTCCCAGGGCCAGGTGCTGGAGACAGACCTGCCAGGCGACAGGAATGGCGTCATCTACAGGCGAACATTGGCGGCGGGCAGGGCCGGTTCACGTTCGCGGCGCGGGATGGCGATCAGGTGGTGAGCACGCTGGGCATCGCGCCGGATGATGTGCCGGAGGCGGGATTCGAGCGTGAAGTGTCAGGGCGTCCGGAACGCGCTTTCGCCATCGGGGCGGTAGATGTTCAAGGCTCCTCCCCCGCTTCCTCCCTGAAGAGCAGCCTGCGTCCTCTGCGCATCTCGGAAGATGAGTTCAGAGAGACGGGCGTCATCGTGTTCTGTGTACCTGAGTTGTATCCGCGGTGCGTCGCTCCCTCTGATGACCAAGCCCTGGGAGTCTGTATCAAGATACAAGGCAAGTCCTGGATGCCCCTCGGATTCGTAGAGGACCAGGCCATTGTCTCGGCCAGAAGCCCCCAGCAAAATCCGAGCCTTGCCTGATTCATCGTGGAGCGTGAGGGACGCGCTCTGGTGCGCAGGTGGCGCGCCGGGTGGGGTTGCCACGGCGAGTGAGGCCCAGCGTTGCCCTTGCGGATGATAGAACACCAAAGAGGGTTCTTGCGCACCTGGCATGAGCCCCAACTCCCCCCGTACCCGCCCTTGCTCATCCTGGATGATCAGACGCGACACCCGGAGTTCGCTTGGCTTTTCGCCATGTGCGCCCGACGAACTTTTCCACCGGAGCCACTCACCCGCCAGCAGCAGGGCAAGTGAACTGATCAGCAAGATGCTCAGCCCGCGAACCTGCCGGCGGAGCCGTTGTTGCTCGGCCTCCATGCGCCTTAGCGCGGTATGGGTGTCGCCCGTATCCATCCCATCATCCTATTTGAGCTTGAGCGTCGATGCACGCTGCTCGGCGGCCTGGAAGGCTTCTTCGGCGGCCTTCAGTCTTTTCAATGCCTGACGCACAACTGTCTTGCCAAGATCTACATGAGGGCTCAGGTGTTCACCCGGGCAGACCTTCGGCTTGCCATCCCGCTTGACCTCAGAATGCTTCAAGATGGATTCAGGGGGGATGTTGTACTTCCATGCAAGATGATTGAGGAGTAGCTGCAGGCTGGCGAGTTGTGCCTGCGTGGGTTTGTCTGGCGACCATCCATTCTCCATCCTGCTCTCGAAGTCGCCAGTCAGAACAATGCCAATGGCTCCATGGTCAGGATCCTTGGCGATGTCTTTGTTGTTCTTGAACTCTCCTGCATGGGCGCCCACGATATTGATCCTGCGGCCCTCGTAAATCTCACCGTTCTTGGTGATGACAAAGTGATAGGGCATATCCGCATAGCCCGCTTTTCGCTCTTTGTTCTCCAGTTCCTTGACGGTCTGCCCCAGGGGGTCAGCGGTATGGTGGACGATAATACGGGTGAGCGGCAGGCGGGTGTTTGAGGGATATTCGTCCCAACCCTTGCTTTTGTCCGGTGGAAGGGCTCGCCAGGCTTCACGAGAAGTCACTTTCACCTGGAACTTTGCCTGCTCTGATTCGAGGGCACTCTGCGCGGACCACAGCTGTGTGCCCGCCATTGAGGCGGCAAAGTTCAAGCGTGCGATGGCGTCGGTGACACGTTGATAGGGGCTCGGTTTGGAGGAAAGCGCGCCCAGGGTGAGGTGCGCGAGTTCACTCGCGCTGCGTGACTTCAATAAATCAAGCATCTCGGTTTTTTGAAGAGTGCTGAGGTGCCGCGCTGCCACTGGCCAATCCTTGGTGGCCAGGGCCTCTTCGAATCCAGGAACACTGGGCGAAACATGCTCGACCAACTCCTGCGAGATATATCCGTCGTAGGCTTTACCACCCAGCACGGCCTGGACATGCAGGTTCGCTCCGTCCTTGCCAATCACTGTTACGCGGGTGCCCTTGGGTAGGTCGATGACGACATCGTGAATTTGACCTTGGGGATTCCTATGCGGCCTCTTGTGAATCCGTGCGCTAGAGGGACGGATCCTGCCGATCCAACGAAGCTGGCGCTGGGGAGGGGCTGGGGTCGACAAGGACTTGCTTGATTCCTGAGGCATGGTGCTCCCCTGGAGCAATGGTCACGACCCAAGCGGCGGTGACAGTCAGTGCGCGGCGAGGGCAGAAAATAGCACGAGGGTCACTGAGTGCGTGCCAGGGGGCGGGAGACGAAGCCGCGACCTGGGTGGTGGGAAACCCCAAGCAAGACGCGCAGTTGTCCGCCATTGCGCACATGCTGCTAACGGAATGAGAAAAGGCCCAGCAATCCGTTGGGATTGCCGGGCCTGATGATGTGCCGAAGGCGGGATTCGAACCCGCAACCTCCGCGTTCTGAGCGCGGCGCCTCTACCAAGTTGGGCTACCCCGGCGGGGTGTGTCTTTGATTGGATTTGAAGTCGGGATGACTGGATTCGAACCAGCGACCTTGCGCGCCCGAGGCGCACGCTCTCAACCAGGCTGAGCTACATCCCGATGCTTGGAGAAACCATTTGAAGAAAGACCCGGACACGACAAGGGCCGGGTCCCCCTTCGGGAACCCGGCCCTCGTCACGCCGTCCCGGGGTCACCGGGGGCGGGTGCGAGCGTCAGGTCCCGGGCGCACTGCCACGGAAGGATGCGGTGGCCAGCTCCAGGTTCTCCAGAGAGGTCACCTTCGTGGCGGGGCGCTGCGGGTTGAGCTCATTGGGGTTCTGCATGGGGCATCCCTCCTTTCTGGGGAGTAATGACGGAGCGCTGAATTCGTTCCTGACGGGTCGGCGCAAGGTGAGGGGAAAACGCGGGGACTTCCGTTCAAGGGCAGCGGTGCATTTTCCGCCGCCTTTTCCTGGAGCCTCCCCCGTGAAGCTGTCGTCGACCCCCTTCGCCCTTGCTGTCACCAGTGTCGCCTGGTTGCTGGGGGCCACCCCCGTCCACGCGGCGCCGCCCGCTACCTCCGGCCCGCGTGAAATCGCCCGGGTCTCCGGCGCCCGTGACAATCACGTGCTCTGGCTCGAGAACGAGGATGGCGTGGTGGACATCGCCGTCATGGCCACCTATCCGCAGCGCCCTCTCGTGGCCCCCCTCTTCCTCAAGAAGCACACTCCGGCGGAGGTGTTCCTCGCCCTGGCCCCGCCGCATCAGGAACTCCCCGAGGCGCTCGCGCGCCAGTCGCTCTTCGCGGTGGACTTCTCCGCGCGCGAGCAGCTCCAGCGGGAGAACGCGGATGCGCTCGCGGCGCTGCCCACTGGCTTCGATTCCGGCGGCCAGTCCCTGACCGCGGGGTGCTCGGCGTCCTTCCGGGCGTGGGTCGCCTCCGAGTATGGCGATGCCACGTGTGGTGACCCGAACCAGGAGGTCATCAGCACCGCCCACCCGAGCGATACGTACTGCACCAGCGGGTGTGACTTCTCCCTGGGGATCCAGGATCGCGCCACGTGTGAGCCCAAGCTCCGTTCCTGCGACATCGTCAAGGGAACGGCCACGGTGGTCCGGCTCCGCACGACCGATTGGTGGAATGGCGTCAACTTCAACCACCCGGGGCACTCGGCCCACTTCGCCGTCGCCAACTGCAGTGGCAACGGGCCCGTCACCTTCAACCGTCAGCGCGGTGGATCGAGCACCGTGACCGTCCAGGTGCCGGTCAACGGCATGCTCCACTACCGGATGGGATCCTCCATCGTCCCCGCGAATGCCGCCAACTTCGTCGCCTATGGCTCGTGGAAGAAGGGCAAGACCGCGAGCGGTGACACGTATTTGAGCAACAGCATGTCTGTGGAAGCCAATGGCGGCACCGACGACCGGGTGATTGCCTGCGGAGACATCCAGACGGAGTACACCCTGCAAGATGTGTCGTCGCCCACCTGCCATGGCTCCGACATCTCGCTGTGCACGGGCGGCAACTGCACCAGCTCCTGCTTCTACTGTTCGGGCGGCAGCTGCCCCACCAACTGAGAAGCCGCTCTCAGCGGCCAGGGGGCGGCCCGCGAACCACTCACCCGCGTGTAGGATCGCGCGGATGACGGAACTCGAGACCCTGGCCGCATTCGAGCAGCACCTTCGCGAAGGCCGCGGCCTCGCCAACGTCATCCTCCAGGGGCTGGACCTGCGCGCGTGGAGCGACGCGCTGTTGAAGGCGGACCTCACCGGCACCGTCTTCCTGGGCTGTGTCCTGGAGCCCGCGACCCTGCAGCAGGTCCTCGCGCGGGGCGCCATGGTGTTCCCGCCGTTCTCCGGGCTGCCGTACTGCCCGTACCGCGGCAGCCTCTACACGCCGGAGGAGCTGTACGCGGGCTTCGATCCGACCCGCCCGGACACCTACGCGGACACGCTGGATGCGCGCATCTACGCGCACTGGAACTCGCGCGGTGGGGCCCACCCTCCCTCCATCCTGGAGACCCTGGCGCAGCGGCTTCACGACCACGCCATCAGCGACGCGCTGGAGGAGGCGCTTCTCGACCAGGGCAAGCCCCGCCGGGTGGTGGCCATCATGGGAGGCCACTCCATGCTGCGGGGCCAGGAGGCCTACCGCTCCGTGGCGGAGCTGGCCCGTTCGCTGGCGCGCCTGGGCTTCTTCCTGGTGAGCGGTGGCGGCCCGGGCGCCATGGAGGCCACGCACCTGGGCGCGTGGTTCGCGGCGCGGCCGGATGAGGACCTGGACGCGGCGCTCGCGGTGCTGGCGCGGGCTCCGTCCTACAAGGACCGGGACTGGCTCGCGCGTGCCTTCGAGGTGCGCGCCATGTGGCCCCTGCTCGACGCGAAGGCGATGGGCGACAGCCTGGGCATCCCCACCTGGCTCTATGGCCACGAGCCGCCCAACCCCTTCGCCACGCGCATCGCGAAGTACTTCGCCAACAGCGTGCGCGAGGAGGGCCTGCTCACCATCGCCCGAGGTGGCGTCGTCTATTCACCCGGCAGCGCGGGCACCGTGCAGGAGATCTTCCAGGACGCCTGCCAGAACCACTACAACACCGTGGGCGTCATCAGCCCCATGCTCTTCCTGGGGCGCGAGTTCTGGACGCAGACGCGGCCCGTGTACCCGCTGCTGGAGCACCTGGCCCGGGGACAGGAGTACGCGCGGCACCTGCTCCTCACGGACTCCAAGGAGGACATCATCCAGGCGCTCGTGCGCTTCGACCAGGAGCGCGAGGCCCTGGCGCGGGCGGGCTGACCGTGGCGGCTCAGCCCTGACCCGCGACCGGGGTGACGGCGTTCAGGCTCACGAACGCGTCCCGCTTCACGCCGTGCTTTAGGAAGTCCTGCACCGCCCTCGCGAGCGTCGCGGCCAGCAGGCCCAGGAGGGGCAGGTGCTCGCCGCCCTCGCAGGTGGCCTGGCCCTGGGTGTCCTCGGCGTCGGGCGTGAAGCGTTCATCCCAGCGCACCAGGCCGAACGTGCCGTCCGCGGATACGGCTCCGTGCACCAGCGGCGTGCCCGTCTTCCGGGCGTGGTCGCTGAGCAACTGGCGGCTGTCCTGGTTGTCGAAGGCGTCCACCAGCAGGTCCGCCCCCTTGCACAGCGCCTCCACGTTGTCGCGCGTGAGGCGCACGCCAAAGGCTTCCGCCTTCACACCGTGCAGGTTGTGCAACTGGAGCTTCAGCGCCTCCGCCTTGTTCTTGCCGACGGACGGCTTCACGTAGGCCTGTGACAGCAGGTTCTTCGACTCCACGCGGTCGAAGTCGATGAACACCCGCGTCGCGTCCAGGTTGCGGCACAGCAGCGCCGCCGCGGACCCGATGGCCCCCACGCCACAGAAGACGATGCGCATGGTGGCCGCCCTCAGCACGCCCCGAAGGGCACCTTCGGACGCAGGTAGATGCGCTCCTCGCCGTGCGCGCCCCGGAAGCGGTCCACGACGTAGTGCTGGAAGGCCTCGTCCCCCAGATGGAAGCGGTGCAGGCCCGGCACTCCGCCCGAGCGCACCAACTCCACCGCGATGCGGCGCACGTCCGCGTCGCTGATGTGCCGCTCCAGCTCCACCGGCACGTCCGCCGAGTGTCCGTCGTAGGTGATGTTGAGCGTCGCCATGGCTGCGTGCCTCCAGGGAAGAGAACCCTGGCCCGGGACGACGCCCCCCGGTGCTTCCTGACAACCCGGGCCCTGTCCGTCGCCTCCTGGACGCGAGGAAGGGGAGCGGCCGTCACCTTCCCACCGGAGGATGCACAGTGTTGGGCTCACGGGAGGAGACGCATGGAGTCACCACGAGCACCGCACCCCTGGAACGTCACGCCCACGGAGGCCGTGGCGGTGCAGAAGCGCTTGCGTGAGCAGCTCATCCTGGAACCGCCTCCAGGCCTGCGCATCACCCGCCTGGCGGGCGCGGACATCTCCACGGAGAAGGGCAATGACACGGGCTATGGCGGCATGGTGGTGCTCGACGCACGGACGCTCCAGCCGGTGGCCCGCGCCGTGGCCACGGCGACGCTGACGTTCCCGTACGTCCCCGGCCTGCTCTCCTTCCGCGAGCTGCCGGTGCTGGCCGCCGTCTGGGAGCGGCTCACGGTCCGCCCGGACGTGCTCATCTTCGATGGCCAGGGCACCGCGCACCCGCGACGATTGGGCATCGCCTGCCATGGAGGGCTGCTGTTCGACATCCCTTCCATCGGCTGCGCCAAGTCGCTGCTGGTGGGCACGCCCGGGAAGCTCGCGGAGCGGCGGGGCGCCACGTCCCCCATCACCCACAAGGGCGAGGTGGTGGGCATGGCGGTCCGCACCCGCACCGGCGTCAGCCCCGTGTTTGTCTCCCCTGGCCACCGCATGGACCTGGACACCGCCGTGGAGTGGGTGTTGAAGGCCAGCCCCCGCTACCGTGAGCCGGAGACGACGCGCCACGCGCACCGCCTGGTGAACGCCTTCCGCCGCGCGGGCGGTGAGGCCGCGGAGCTGGAGGAGGGGAGTCCCGGATGAAATCCGAGGGGTTGATGCTGGTGGTGGCGGGCCTGGGGCTCGCCGTCGTGGGCCTGCTGGTGTGGGCCGGGGCCTTCTCCTGGTTCGGCCGGCTGCCCGGGGACATCCGCGTGGAGAGCGGGAACACGCGCATCTACGCGCCGCTGGCGTCCATGCTCCTCATCTCCGTGCTGCTGAGCCTGGGCGCCTGGGTGGTGCGCCGCTTCTTCTAGGTCCCTGAGGCGCTCCGGCGGATTTCGCCTCAAGGATGCGCGCCCTTCGCGTCTGTCCGACAGGCATGACCTCAAGGGTTGGCTGTCTGCTGCCCTGGCGGGCGGAAGGGCCCCTGTCCTCAAGGACAGGCGGAGGGCATGGGGACGGACGGGGAGTGGATCCGCGCTGTTGGACCGCGCAGCATGCGGCCCCCGTCCCGGATGTCACCGGTGGGGAATAAAAGCAGCATCCGAGAAATGGCGGCGGTCAGGCCGCCCGAGGTGAGCATGCGCAGGCTGTCATCCCCGTTGAGTGAGCTGGCATCCCACTACTCCGTGGTCGTCGTGGGGTCGGGCTATGGCGGAGGCATCACCGCCAGCCGGCTGTCGCGCGCGGGGCAGCAGGTGTGCGTGCTGGAGCGCGGCCGGGAGATGCACCCGGGGGAGATGCCTCGCACGCCCGCGCAGGCGGTGGCCGAGTTCCAGCTCCACTGCGCCCCGGGCCAGGGCGACCTGGACGTGGGCAGCCCCACCGGCCTCATCGAGGTCCACCGCAACGGCGACGTGTCCGTCATCGACGGCTGCGGCCTGGGCGGCACGTCGCTCATCAACGCCGGCGTGACGATGCGGCCCGACCCTCGCGTGTTCGAGGACCCGCGCTGGCCCCAGGCCCTGCGCGCCGACGTGCATGGCCTCCTGGAGGACGGCTTCACGCAAGCGGAGCTGATGCTGCGGCCCCTGCCGTACCCGGAGGACCACCCGCCGCTGCAGAAGCTCAAGACGTTCGGCATCTCCGCGGAGAAGCTGGGCGGACGGCTGACGCGGCCTCCGGTGGCGGTGACGTTCGAGGCGGGCGTCAACGCCGCGGGTGTGCGGCAGCCGGGGTGCTCGCTGTGCGGTGACTGCGCCACGGGCTGCAACACCGGCGCGAAGAACACCGTGCTGATGAACTACCTGCCGGACGCGCACGCGCACGGGGCCCGCATCTTCACCGAGGTGTCGGTGCGCGCGGTGGTGCCGGACGGCGCGAAGTGGCGCGTCTACTACCGCCCGCTCAACACCGGCCGCGAGCGCTTCGACGCGCCCGACGCCTGGCTCACCGCGGACCGTGTCGTCCTGGCGGCCGGCACCATGGGCACGGCCGAGATCCTGCTGCGCTCGCGCGAGCTCGGCCTGTCCGTGTCCTCGAAGCTGGGCCACCGCTTCAGCAGCAACGGCGACGTGCTGGCCTTCGGCTACAACCTGGACATGCCCGTCCACGGCGTGGGCCATGGCGAGCAGGACCACGAGACGCGCGACCCGGTGGGGCCCTGCATCGCGGGCGTCATCGACCAGCGCGACACCGCCCGCCTGGACGAGGGGATGATCATCGAGGAGGGCGCCATCCCCGGCGCGCTCGCGTCGCTGATGCCCGCGGCGCTCGCGGGGGCCGCGGCGCTGGTGGGCGAGGACACCGACGAGGGCATCCTGGACTGGGTCCAGGAGCGGCTGCGCCAGGCGGACAGCTTCGTGCGCGGTCCGGACCACGGCGCGGTGGAGCACACGCAGACGCTGATGGTGATGTCGCACGACGAGGGCAAGGGCGAGCTGCGGCTGGAGCACGACCGCGTGCGCCTGCACTGGCCGGACGCCGGCCGCGACCCGCAGCTCACCCGCATCGAGGAGCGCCTGCGCCGCGCCACCGCCGCGCTGGGCGGCACCTTCGTGCGCTACCCGCTCTGGTCCGAGGCCTTTGGCAAGGAGCTCCTGTGCACGCACCCGCTGGGCGGCTGTGTCATGGCCGAACGGGCGGAGGACGGCGTGGTGGACCACGAGGGGCGCGTCTTCTCCGGCAGGTCCGGCCACGCGGTGCACGAAGGGCTGTACGTGTCCGACGGCTCCGTGGTGCCGCGCTCGCTGGGCATCAACCCGCTGCTCACCATCTCCGCCGTCGCCGAGCGCGCCTGCGTCCTGATGGCCCGGCGATACGGGTGGACCATCGACTACGCGCCGCTGCCGGAGGCCTCGGCGCCCCAGGCCCCCGGGCCCGTGGGCGTGCGCTTCACGGAGACGATGCACGGCTTCCTGTCCGGTGACGTGAAGGCCCCGCACCTGGAGGCCGGCGACCCGGAGCGCGACGACGCCACGCCCCTGCGCTTCGTGCTCACCGTGACGGCCGAGGACCTGGACGCGACGCTGCGCGACGAGCGCCACCCCTTGAAGTTGATGGGCACGGTGACGGCGCCGGTGCTGTCGTCCCGCCCGCTGGTGGTGACGCGCGGCGAGCTGCGCCTGATGACCCGCGAGCACGCCCGGCCGGGCGGCCAGCGGATGGAGTACCTGCTGCACCTGCTCAGCGAGGCCGGCGAGGCGTACTACCTGGAGGGCTACAAGGACCTCTACGACGACCCGGGCCTGGACCTGTGGAAGGACACCACGACGCTGTTCGTGTCCCTGCACCGGGGCGACGGCCCGGAGGCGCCGTGCATGGGCCGGGGCTTCCTGCGGCTGACGGCGGAGGAGTTCGCGCGCCAGCTCACCACCCTGCGTGTGCTCAACGCCCGGGACGGCAAGCAGCGGGCGGAGGCCCTGGCCCGCTTCGGCGGCTTCTTCTTCGGCGCCCTCTGGGACACGTACGTCCGGCGCGTGGCCGCATAGCAGTCAGGCAACCGGCGGACAGTCCAACAGTCCGCGATGACGTGCCCTCCGGGGCGGGCATGGGCACCCTGTTACCCACCGGGACCGACAGGGAGGACCCCCATGGCTGAAGACCGTGATCCGCAGCGCCGCTCCGGCGCACCCCAGGAAGAGGAGCATGCGGAGGAGCGGCGCGAGCTGTCCATCGAGGAGCGGCGTGCGCGACGCAGTGCGATGCGGGCCAGTCAGACGTATGCCCGCTTCATCGACCACCTCTGCGACCGGGGAGGCATGTCTCCAAGCGTCGCCCAGCAGGCGGCCGTCTCCGTGCTCTGCGGCCTGGAGCAACGCATCCAGGCGGAGGAGTCCTCGGACCTGGAGGCGCAGCTGCCGCGCAGGCTCACGGAGCTGCTGCACCGCTGCGAGCGCCACGACGCCGACCCCCGCCCATCGAAGTTCGGCCGCGACGAGCTGCTGAAGCTGGTGGGCGAGGACCTGGCCCTGAATCCGGACGCCGTGGAGCCCGTGGTGCGCGCCGTGATGGACGCCGTCCGTCACCAAATCAGCGAAGGTGAGGCGGAGGACGTGAGCGCCCAGCTGCCCGAGGACATCCGCCACCTTTGGCTGCCGACGATGTGAGGCCGGCTGTTAAGGTCTCCGGCACACGCTTGCCGGAGACCGCGCATGGCCCTCGATGATGACTTCAGCGCCGCACAGAGCCGGGTGAAGACGCTGTCCAAGGCTCCCTCGAACGACGCGCTGCTGGAGCTGTACTCGCTCTACAAGCAGGGCACGGAAGGGGACGTGCAGGGCAAGCGCCCCGGCATGCTCGATATCAAGGGGCGCGCGAAGTACGACGCGTGGGCCGGCCGTAAGGGGCTGGCGAAGGACGCCGCGAAGCAGCAGTACGTGGCGCTCGTGGACAAGCTCCTGCGCGGGTAGACACGGCCCCTCATGCCCCCATGGCTCCGGATGGCGTTGTTCCTCGTGCCAGTCACCGCGCTGCTCGCGCTGGCGCACGTCTACCTGTACCGCCGGCTGGTTCGCGACGTGACGCCGAACAGGGGGCTTCGCCGCGCGGGGATGGGGCTCTTCGCCGGGGGGCTGGTGGGCTCCCTGGGCGCCCGGATGGTCGGAGGGATGTTCTCCTCCGACGTGGCGTGGTGGACGGGCATCGCCCTGCTGGTGTGGATGGGGCTGGTGCTCTACCTGCTCATGTTCACCCTGGGGCTGGACGTGGTTCGGGGCGCGCTCACCCGGGTGCGCAAGCCTCCGGAGCCGCCGTCGCCCGAGCGCCGGGCCTTCCTCGCCCGGGGGCTCGCGACGGGGGCCACCGTGGCGGGCGCGGCGGTGAGCACCTTTGGCACCTGGCGCGCGTTCCATCCTCCGGACGTGCGCGACATCCCGGTGCGGCTGCCCGGGCTGCCCAAGGCGCTGGAGGGCTTCACGCTGGTGCAGCTCACCGACATCCACATTGGCGGGGTGTTGCAGCGCCGCTTCGTGGATGAGCTGGTGGCGCGCGCCAACGCGCTCAAGCCGGACCTCATCGCGGTGACGGGCGACCTGGTGGACGGCACGGTGCCGGAGCTGGGGCGCTACGTGGGCGGGTTCGGCGCGCTCAAGGCCCGGCACGGCGCGTACTTCGTCACCGGCAACCACGACTACTACTCCGGCGTGGAGGCGTGGACGGAGTTCGTCCGCGGGTTGGGCATCACCGTGCTGCGCAACCGCGCCGTGTCCATTGGGGACGCGGGCGCGTCCTTCGACCTCATCGGCGTGGACGACTGGAGCGCGAGCCGCTTCGGTGAGGCCGGGTATGACCTGGACGCGGCGCTGAAGGGCTTGAGGCCGGACCGCGCGTCGGTGCTGCTGGCGCACCAGCCCTCCAACTTCGACGTGGTGGCCCAGCGCGGCGTGGGGCTCCAGATTTCAGGGCACACGCACGGCGGGCAGATGTTCCCGGGCAACGTGCTGGGCCAGCTCATCTGGGGCGAGCAGAACGCGGGCCTGAGCCAGCTGGGCGGCTCGCACCTCTACGTCAGCCGCGGGTGCGGCTTCGTGGGGCCGCCCATGCGCGTCGCCGCGCCGCCGGAGATTGCCCGCATCATCCTGCTGCCGGGCTGAAAGCAGCGACTCACGGTTTGCGGTGGGCCCGCTCCAGGAGCAGGCCGTCCTCCTGGAGGATGGTGGGCCCGGGACGGGGCCGCCCATACAGGAGCCCCGAGGCGATGCGCAGTGGCGCGGCCCACGCGGGCTCGTCGCGCACCAGCACGTCCTCGCCGCCGATGCGGACCACCATGCCGTCGGGGGCCACCACGGAGAATCTCAGCGGCCGGCCCAGCGCGGCTTCGAGCGCGGCCATGGTCGTTTCGTCCTCCTGGGAGAAGCCCAGCGGGCCCTCCGGGTGGCTGTGGGTGATCTCCACCAGCGTGTCCCGCAGGCTCCAGATGGCTTCCCACCGGGGGCGGGAGTCCGGCAGCGCCAGGGGGTCGTCGAAGGAATCGCCCCACAACACCTGGTCCTCTGGCCCGATGAGCAGGCACACCTCGCGCGTCGTCGACATGAAGTTCTTCCTCCCGAATGGCCCGTACCGACGCGGGGGACGGGCCCGGTCGGACACGCGGGTTTCAGGCGTGCCGGGTGATGACCAGCGCGTCCGTGTCGATGGCTTCCTTGAGCACCGACGGCAGGCTCTCCAGCGTGACCCTGCTATCCGCGCCCGCCAGGCACACGCCCGCGTCGCGCACGCGCAGCGTCGCGGCATCCACCACCGTGACGAAGCGCTCACCCATGAACGTGTAGACGACCTCGAGCAGGCCGTCCTCCAGCCGGCGGTGGCCCAGCAGCCGCGCGCCGGCCTTGTCCAGCGCGCGCTCCACCCGCGTGCCGATGTCCGACTCCGAGCGCCAGCGTTCCGGGCGCATCCGCGTACGGGCCGCTTCTCCCTGAAGGGTTTCCCCGCGTTCGCGCTCACGCCCTGGCAATGCCCACCCGATTTCGCGGCCGTCCGCGTCCCGCCAGACCTCCGGCGTGCCGGGCTCATGCACCCGCGCACGGGCCACCGCTTCGTGACGGGCCTCCTGCTCCGCCTGCATCCGGATGAAGCGCGCGCGCTCCTCCGCCAGCAGGCGCAGGCAGCGCTCCGCCTCCACGCGTCCCTCGCGCGCCACGTCGAGCACCCGCGCGCGGGCCTCCGCGGGGGCGAACGGAATGCCCGTGCCTCGCGACACCGTCTCCAGCACCGCGAAGCCGAACGCCGCGCGCAGTGATGCACTCACGCCTCGCGCGTCCCCCAGGGGACGGTCGTCCTCCAGCGCGCGGCGCGCCGTCTCCTCCGCTTCGCCCTCGAACTCCACGCCCTCGAAGAGCAGCGTGCCGTCATGCCACCGGCGCGCCGTCACCGGCGACAGGCGCGGCGGCTCCTCCTCCGGCATCAGCGCCAGCGGCTCCGCCACCGCGCCCTCGCGCACCAGCCGCGCCCCCCAGACATGGCCCCGCACGCGCGGCAGCGCCTCCATGCCTTCCGGAGACGCCGGCTCTCGAGCGGTGGCCTCGCGGCCCTTCACCTCGAAACGCCACCAGCCCGGGGCGACGGGCCAGGTGACGCGCAGGCGGCGTGAAGGCGCGTCCACGGTCCCGCCGCCGAAATACGGCAGCACCGCCGACTCCACCTTCCCGAGCAGCTTCCGGTAGTCCACGCCCCTGCCTCCTTCTTCACGCCACCTTCAACAGCGGCGTGCTCATCACCCGGTCCACCCAGCCGGACTGGCTGGCCCCCGCCTCGCGCGGAGCGTCCATCAGCGCCTGGAGCACGCGCGGCACCTGGTAGGGGTCCGCGAACTGCCCCACGCTCACTTCACTGAAGGGCACGCCCAGCTGCTTCGCCCCCGAGCGCACCGTGTTGCCGCGCGCCCCCGCCACGCTCACCAGCAGCGCCATGGCCGCCACGCTGTAGCCACACGCGTGGAAGGCCCGGGCGAACTGGTCGCCTGCCTCGCCCGCCTCGTCACCCACCACCATCACCACCAGCTTCGCCTCCGCCGGGATGCGCACCCCGGAGCGGTGCAGCGCGTGGACGCCGGCCGCGTGCACCGTGCCGCCGGACGCCTTCAGTCCGGACAGCATGTGCTGCACCGCCGTGCGGTTCGCCGCCTTGGGCTGGAGCACCGTGCCCATGGTGTCGAACGCCGCCACGTGCAGCTTGTCCATCGGGAAGCCCGCGAGGATGCGCGACAGCGCCTCCTTGGACTGCTCGATGGCGCCCTCCATGGACCCCGACTTGTCGATGAGGAACATCACCCGCACGTCCGTCTCCGCCGTCGCCTCCGCCACCGCCTTCTTCACCGCGTTGTCGCTCGCCTCCTCCAGCTTGCGGCGCACGTGCTCGCTCCGGACGTTCTTCGCGATGTTCAGCGAGCGTTGATCCGTGGCGCTCGCCACCGCCCGCTCCCAGCGCGCCTTCACGGACGGCTCCTGCAACAGGCCCAGCTCCTCCAGCGTGGGCGTCATCAGCCGCAGGTCGCGGTCCGACAACGACGGCAGCAGCGTGGCCAGGATGGCGGGCGTGAGGCCCACGTCCTTCGGCAGCCGGCCCACGACCTCCTTGTAGGAGAGCCGCTCCAGTTCAATCCACTCGCAGATCTCCGCCTCGGAGAGGCCGTCGAAGCGCTCGCGCTTCACCAGCGTGAGCCCCTGCAACCCCACCTGCCGGTGGCCGCCGTCCGCCTGCTTCTGCTTCCAGCCGAGCACCTCGAAGAAGCCCTGCGACTGGGGCTTGTAGCCGGCCTTGCGCGCCAGCTTCTTCAGCGTCTCCTTGTAGCCCGCCTTCACCAGGCCCTGGAGCATGGGCAGGTTCGCCTCGCGCGCGGCCAGCCACTTCTGGGCCACGCGCTTCCAGCGGCCCAGCGGCGGCTTGCGCGACGCCGGGTCTCCGAAGCCCGCGGCGCGGTTGAGGCGCGCGATCTCCGGCGTCTCCAGCAGCTCCGCCACGCGCAGCACGGCCTTGGGCGTGAGCATCCGCGTGGAGCGGCGCACGTAGTGCAGCACCATGGCCTCGCCAATGGCGCGGTAGTCGTCGTCGTGGAAGGCGATGGTGCCCTGGCCGTCACGCACGGGCTGGCCCGCGTGCTCCTGCACCAGCATCAGCGCGCAGGTGGCTACCTTCAGGTCGCGCCAGTCCGTCTGCGTCAGCGCGTACGACGCGAAGTGCGCCATCAGCATCGGGTTGAGGCGGTAGAGCTCCAGCAACTGGCCGTACAGCTTCACCGCGGCGGGCACGAACAGGCCCGGCGCCACCTTGCGGCCGTGAGCACGCGCCTTGGCGTCCGCGTTGGCGGCGGCCACCCAGGTGCCGTTCACGTCCAGGCCGGGCCGGTGGTGCCACAGGTGGGCGGAGCCACCGAGCATCACGTCGAGCAGCCGCTCGGCGGGTCCTCGCTGCGTCTCCGGAAGGGTCGTCTGGGTGCGAGCGGTCATGGCGGTCGTCCCCCTTTCGGGACAGAGGCATGCCCGGGAGGGCTGCCTGGAGTGGGGAGGGAAAAAGTGAGCGCCCGAGTGAGGAAGCCGGAAGGCTGAATCCAGAGTTCAGTGCCGGACCGCCGGCGGGCCCCCCGCCTTGCGAGCGGAGGGGTGGAGTCGAACCACGGCGTGTAGGGCCTCTTCGGCCGGGCGCTCGAAAGCGATGCGCCCCTGGACGCCAGGCCGGCCGCAATCCTGACGGCGCCAATTCAGGGCCTTTTTCCGGGGCCTTACGGGCCGGCGCGCCCCTCTTTGGAGAAGACCCACCGCGTCATGCGCGGCCCTTGAAGAAAGCGCGTCAGGAAATGCTGGGCGCGGGCGTCCAGGGCCCTGTAACCAGTCGGAGGCTGTTCGCGGATGCAACGTGTTAATTTGCCGCGCCACATCCCCGTAACCCAACCTCCCGGGACGAGGACCTCCCGGGACAGCCTCCAGGGTCTTCCGGTGTACGAGCAGCTCACGGATGAGGAATTGTTCGCGGAGGTGACCCGGCGGCGCGCCTCGGGCGAGGCCGTCGGGACTCCGTTGGGGGCCTTGTGCGCGCGATGGGCGCGCCCGGCCCGTTACGTCATCGGCAGGATTCAGGGCAGCTACGGACGGGGCTCTCCGGCGGACGCCGACGAGCTCTTCCAGGACGCGGTGGGGAAGTTCCTCGACCGGGGCCTGGATCAGTTCCGGGGCGTGTCCGAGCAGATGCCGGGCAGGAGCGCGTCTCCCAAGACGTTCTTCCTGCGCATCGTCAAGCACGTCGCCATCGACTTCTACCGGCGGCACCGGGAGGAACTGGCGCCCGCGCCGGTGTCGCCCGACGACGTCATGGAAGAGACCCCGTCCGAGGTGGCCCGGGCGGTGGAGGGCGCACGGCGTCGCGAGGAGCGCGCCGAGGCGCAGGAGTTGTACTGGGCCGCCTACGCCAGGCTCCAGCAGGAGCATCCAAAGGAGGCATCCGCATGGGAGCTGTATCACCACGAGGACGTGGAGGATCACGAGGAATGCGCACGCCGTTTGAACATCAGCGTGGTGAACTCGTACAAGCGCGTCAGCCGCGCCCAGGCATACCTGCGCCTGTACCTGCTGGAGTTGCAGCGGGACGGACTGCCGGAGGAGCCGTCGTGACGCCTCGCGGGAGTCTGATGGCTTCCGCCTCGCCCGGGATGTCGCGATGAAGGGCGACGCGCTGTCCCGCTACCAGGCCCGGTACGCGCGCCTGGGCGCGGGCCCCCTCGCGGTGGGGGAGCTGTTGGAGGTGGTGGGGGATGTGCTGCGGCGCTCGGACCGGCTCGGCACCGACGGGGTGGAAGAGGCCTTGAAGGGCCTGGACCGCCCCGGAGTGGAAGCCTGGCTTGCCCAGCAGAAACCGCAGGCGCTCCAGCCGTTGCTCCTGCGTGCCGCCGAGGAGTCGATGGAGGTGGCGCTGGGCGAGGAGGGTGAGGAAGCGGAGCTGTGGCGCGCGTCCGCGCTGGAAGGACTGGCCGCCCGGGATCGGGCCGCCTCCGCCGCCCGCGCGCTCGTCACCTGGGAGATGTTGAAGGGCCCGCTGGACGGGGACGCGGCCGCTGCTCGCGAGCGCTTTCTCGGGGCGCTGGGCCACCTGGACTCCGCGCTGCGCTCCCGGGCGCGCTGGTTCATCCCGCTCAACACCGAGCGCCGCGCCGAGCGCGACCTGCTGGACCCCGTGGAGCGCCCCGGCGCCTGGTGGTTCTCCGCGCGGGCTGGCTGTGATGACCTGGTGGCGTCCTGGACGGGCCGCCCCATGAAGGACCCGGAGCACCTGAAGGACTGTGCCAGCTGCCGCGCGGACCGCGCGGACACGGCGGTGGTGGACACCCCCCCGCGCCGCCACCTCACCGACGACGAGCTGTGGCGGCTGGACTCCGGCGAGATGAGCCGCGAGGAGCGCGAGCGCGTGGAGGCCCACACGGCCAGCTGCGGCGAGTGCGCCCAGGCCGTGCTGGCGCTGGACGAGGGCGACGCCGCCATCGACGAGGCGCTGGAGTTGGAAGAGGAGGGCGCGCAGGTCTCGCGCTCGGCGCGTGACTCCCGCGCGGACGTGGCCCGGCGCCCCAGCGCGGCCCGCCTGCCGGAGCACCGCGAGGTGCTGGAGGAGCGGCGCGACTTCCGCGTGGTGCTGGTGCGCGAGCGTCAGCGGGTGCGGCTGCTGGTGCAGCCCCTGGGCACGCGCGCCGTGACGGCCGCCGTGTTCCTGTCGCCCGGGCGTCCGTCGCTCAAGCCGACGCAGGGGCCGGAGGGGCTGTCCTTCGACCTATCCACGGCGCTGGCCACCGGCGCGCACGCGGCCCACCTCACGGTGCAGGCAGGCCAGGAGACGCTGGAGCGCGACTTCGCGTTCTAGGCGTCCCGAGGGGAAGGAGGGGCAAGGGCCCTTCCTTCCCGCAGCCACCCTGCCTTTTAGCGGGCCTTCGTGGCGGGGCGGTTGCTTCCGGCGGAGTTGTCCGGCTGCCAGGAGCGCACCGGAGGGGCCGGCACCGGCGGCGTGAAGGGCGACGGGTCGCGGCGGAAGGTGTTGGCGAGGAAGGACACCACCAACTGCGTGAGCGGCGGCCGGGTGGCGAGCGCGACGCCGCACACGTCGATGCGGTCCATCTCGTGCACGCCCTCCATCTGGCGGTAGACGTTGCAGCCCTGCTCCGCGTCGGCCTCCCGGTCGCGCAGCAGCTTCCGCTCGAAGACGCCCCAGCGCATGTACAGGACGTCCGGGCTGAGGCGGATGTCCACGGGGCCGGTGCCCCAGGTGCCCTGGATGCGGGTGGTGGGTCCGCCCGCGTGCACCCGCACCCGCAGCGGGTAGTTGCGGTAGGTGCCGTTCACCTCGATGCCGTGCTCGAAGAGCTCGTCGCCCACGGTGCCCTGCCACTGCTGACCCTTGCCCTTCTTGAGCGGGTTCTCCGTCTGCACGGTCAGGGCGTCGAACCAGTAGGAGCCCACGCGGCCCAGCCGCTCGCCGCCGCTCCAGACGGGGGATGAGGCGGGAATCTCCTCCAGGCCCTGGGGACCGGAGGGCAGGGGCTGCGGGCTGGTGAGCAGGTCCGTCGTCTTCACCGACGTGTCCACCGCCTCGAAGCGCACGCCGCCGAGCCACGCCTTGCCGGCGCCGCTCATGATGAGGCCCGCCATGATGGTGGTGGCCTCCTTCGGAACGTCCAGCACCACGTCGTAGCGCTTGCAGCCGTGGGTGCCCACCAGCGCGCGTGACTGCATGTTGTCGAAGGCGAGCGGTTGTTTGGGGTCCGCGCCCTCCACGCGCATCCACAGCCCCGCCCAGCCCTTCACGTCCTGGTGGCGCACGCTCGCGGAGAAGCGCAGGCGCTTGCCCCGGAAGTCCTGCGCGCTGAAGGCCTGCATGAAGGTGCCGAAGCTGTCCGTGGCCTGCGTGCGCGAGCGCAGGTAGGCGCTGCGCGTGCCCTCGCACGGGGAGGACTCGTCCACGCCCGCCTCGTAGTGCTGGGGCGCGCTCTCCGTGACGTACCAGCCCTGCGGCAGCTTCGTCCGCGTGGCGTCCGGCGCGGCGGGCATGCCTCCGGAGGCGCCCGGAGCCGCCGCGTCCGGCCGCGGTGTGGACGCGGCGGTCGTGACGGAAGCCACCTCCGCGCCGGACCCTGACGCGGGAGCGGTGGTGGAGGTCGCCGGGCCCTGCTTTGGCGCGGAGGCTCCGGGCATGGCCGTCGCGGCCGAGGGTGTCTGGCTCGCCTTCGGCGCCGTCTCGGACGCGGTCGTCACGGTGGACGTGAGCGCCGTCGCGACGGGCGGTGTCCGGGCCGCCGCGAGGGGCGCCCAGAGCGCGAAGAGCAGGCTGGGGATGCGGGTTCGGAACGCCATCACGGATGTCCTCACAGGGCGGCCGGCCGCGAGTTCAGCGCCACCACGTTCAGCCCGCTGGACGCGTCGTAGCGGGGGACCTCGCCCTGTCCACCGGGGTGATACACGAGCAGCCCGCGCGCGCTCGCGGACCTGAGGCAGTGCTCCTGCGTGGCCAGGTCCGGGCACGCGACCACGATGTCCCGGGGCGCCTCTTCCTCCACTTGCGTGTCCCGCGCCGCGACGACCGGCGCCTCCACGGGCGTCACGGACGGGGAGACCGCTTCCCCTCCGGGCCGCAGCAGCAGGAACACGGAGGCCGCCACCGCGACCAGCGCCGCGGCGACGGCGGCCGGGCGGTGCCAGCGCGCGGGGCGCACCACGACCGGGTCGCGCGGCGTGGCGGCGGCGACTTCGTACAGCTGCTCCTCCAGCAGGGCCTCCTCCTGGAGCAGCCTCGCGCACGGCTCGCACGTGAGCGTGTGGGCCTCCAGCTGCGCGCAGGCTTCGGGCGGCAGCGCGCCCAGCAGGTACTGCTCCGTGCGGTCGCGGGTGAGGTGGGGCGTGGGCAGGCTCATGGTTGTTCCTCTTCGAGCGCGGTGCGCAGCTTCTTGCGGACCTCGCACAAAATCTGTCGCACGCGCTGGACGGACAGCCCGACGCGGGAGGCGACCTCGGCATGGGGAAGCCCCTGGCCGTCACAGGCCAGGAGGAAGACGTTGCGCGCGCCCGGAGACACCTGCTCCAGCGCGTCCCGGGCCCGGGCGAGCTGCTCCTCCGACACCAGGCGCTTCTCCGCGGACTGCGCGGGGTCCACCGGCTGCTGGCGCTCCGGCAGGTCGTCCACCGTGCCGTCCACCGACTCGCGCCGCGCGCGCCGGGCGTCATCCGCCGCGAGGAACGCCGCCTGCGCGAGCGCGAGCGCCGGCAGCCGCAATTCCGTGAGCAGTCCCCGCTGCTGCTGCTGGATGAGGCGCGCCCACGTCTCCTGCGTCAATTCCTGGGCCCGGTCCACCCGGATGCCCCGCGCGAGCAGCGACACCACCACCCGGCGCTGGTGCCGGGCGATGAGCGTGTCCCACGCGGCCCGCTCCCCGGAGAGCGCGCGCCGGGACAAGGCCTCCTCGTCCGGCGCCGCCGGCCGCGCGGCCCTCTCTGTGTCCTGCCGCGACTGGAGGGTCGTCATCCCCAAGCCTTGTACGGCTGCATCCATGCCGTCTTCCCGTTGCGAGCCGCGCTCGTCCCCCGGAGGCCGTTCTTGCCCCGGGCTTCCCGGGAAACGCGCCTCCTGGCCGGACATATCGACGGAAATGGGCAAGGGGGGGGCCGGGGTGGGGGAATGTCAGTTGGTGGCGGGGCTCTCGCCGGAGGCCCACGGCTGGGCGGAGACGCGCACGACGCCCTGGCAGCGGGCGCACACCCGGCCCTCGGCATCGATGATTTTCGCGGAGGCGAAGACGGTGGACGCCCCGCCGTTGTCGATGACGGCCTCCACGTGGAAGCGGTCTCCGGTGACGGGGCGCTCGAAGCTCATGGACAGCTGGACGGTGGCGCAGCGGCGGGTGGTGTCCCGGAGCGCGGGCGTGCAGCCGATGGCGATGTCGAAGAGGGCGGAGAGCACGCCGCCGTTGACGGCGGAGCCGCCCAGGCCGCCCCGGTGGTGCGGCTGCACCTCCGGGAGCTCCACCACCACCTTGCGTCCTTCGGGGAAGGACATCCGGGCGCCGAAGTGGCGCAGGGTGAGGCTCTGGGTGAACAGCTCCGCGTAGCGGTCGAGCTGGGCCTGGGTGGGGCGGGACGGGGTGTCGGACATGGGAGGTGGGCCTTTTATATCGCACGCTCCTGCCCGTCCCGAGGGCGGACGGCCCGGCGGGCGACAGGCCTGGCGGAAGACCCGGCACCCTCGCGCGAAAGACGTTAGAAGACGGGGTTCTTCCCCCTGGTGGAACCCTCCGTGAACGCCCACGAAACCGCCCTCCTCGAAGACCTCAATCCGCCCCAGGCGGAAGCCGTGCTCCACGGCGACGGCCCCCTGCTCGTGCTGTCAGGCGCCGGCAGCGGCAAGACGCGCGTCATCACCCGCCGTGTGGCCCACCTGGTGAAGGTGCGCCGCGTCTTCCCGTGGCGCATCCTGGCCGTCACCTTCACCAACAAGGCCGCGCGCGAGATGCGCGAGCGCCTCAGCCAATTGCTGGGCGCGCAGGCCAACGACCTGGTGGTGAGCACGTTCCACTCGTCCGCGGCCATGATTCTCCGCCGCGAGGCGGAGGCCGCGGGCCTGACGCGGTCCTTCGTCATCTACGACGACGGCGACCAGCTCAACCTGGTGAAGCGCGCCCTGCGCGACATCAACGTGGATTTCGCAATCGCTCCCCGGGAGATTTTGCACCGCATCGACCAGGAGAAGAACGCCGCGCGGCTGCCGGAGGACATGCGCGTGGAGGCGGAGGACATGCGCGGGCAGGTCATCAAGCGCGTGTACGCCGGCTACCAGAAGCTCCTGCGCGCGGCGAACGCGGTGGACTTCGGGGACCTGCTGCTCCTGCTCGTGAAGTTGTTCCGCGACCGGCCGGACGTGCTGGAGCGCTACCGCACGCGCTTCACGCACGTGCTGGTGGACGAGTTCCAGGACACCAACCCCGTGCAGTACGCGCTGCTGCGCCAGCTCGCGCCGCCGCCGTCCGCGAACCTGGTGGTGGTGGGCGACGACGACCAGTCCATCTACCGCTGGCGCGGCGCGGACGTGGACAACATCCTCCAGTTCCCCAAGCAGTACCCGGGCGCGAAGGTGGTGAAGCTGGAGCAGAACTACCGCTCCGACCAGAACATCCTCACCGCCGCGCACGAGGTCATCTCCAAGAACCCGCGCCGCATGGCGAAGAAGCTCTGGAGCGAGCGGCCCAAGGGGGAGAACCTGGAGCTGCTCCTGCACCGCGACGAGCGCGCGGAGGCGCAGGAGGTGGCCCGGCGCATCCTGGCCGTCCAGCGCGAGGGCTTCATCAAGTTCTCCAGCATGGCGGTGTTCTACCGGACCAACGCGCAGAGCCGCGTGCTGGAAGAGGCGCTGCGCCTGGCGCGCGTGCCGTACACGCTGGTGAGCGGACGCAGCTTCTACGACCGCGCGGAGGTGCGCGACGCGTCCGCGTACCTGCGGCTGATGGTGAACCCGCGCTCGGACGCGGACCTGCTGCGCGTGCTCAACGTGCCGGCGCGCGGCATCGGTGACACCACCGAGGAGCGGCTGACGGACTTCGCGAACGAGCAGGGCCTGAGCCTCTTCGAGGCCCTGGGCGAGCGCCACCGCATCCCCAGCCTCAACGCCACCGCGCAGAAGCGGCTGGGCGGCTTCCACCAGTTGCTCCAGTCGCTGCACGCCTTCTCCCTCACGGCGAAGGACGCGGCGGGCGCGGTGGACCAGATGCTCAAGGAGACGAAGCTCGTGGAGACGCTCGTCGCGGAGGGCAGCGACGAGGCGCTCACCCGGGCGGAGAACCTGAAGGAGCTCCTGGGCGCGGCGCAGGAGTTCGACCTGAAGCGCGCGTCCGACATGGTGGCCTCCGCGCAGGCGGCCGAGGATCGCGAGGAGGAGGCGCCCGAGGGCGTGGACTCCGCGCCGCTCACCGCGGACATCCCGCCGCTGCAGGCCTTCCTGGAGCAGATCAGCCTGGTGGGCGAAGCGGACGCGGAGGTCAGCGAGGGCCGCGTGGCGCTGATGACGCTGCACGCGGCCAAGGGCCTGGAGTTCGACGCCGTGTTCCTCACCGGCCTGGAGGAGGGCGTCTTCCCGCACTCGCGCGCGCTCAAGAGCGACGACCCGGACGGCGGCGAGGAGATGGCCGAGGAACGCCGGCTCTGCTACGTGGGCTTCACCCGCGCGCGCAAGCGGCTCTTCGTGAGCCTGGCGCAGTGCCGCTCCCTCTTCGGCGAGCTCAAGTACAACCCGCCCAGCCGCTTCCTCGCGGACGTGCCGCAGGCGTTGTTCGGCTTCAAGGAGAACGACCTGCCGCCCCCGCCGCGCGCCGCCGCCATGCCGCAGCGCCGCCGCAACTGGGACGACGACGAGACGGGCCCGCGCGTGGACCGCAGCTATTCGCAGGCCTCGTCCGACATGGACGGCGTGGGCGGAGACGTGCGCGGCATGCGCGTGCGCCACGAACAGTTCGGCTCCGGCCGAATCGTCGCCGCGGAAGGGTCTGGCCCCAACGCCAAGGTCACCGTGGAGTTCGGCGGCAACGTGGGCCTCAAGCGCGTCATCGCGCGCTTCCTTATTCCCGGCTGATCCGGTCCCGGCGGCGGTTTCCAGTATTCGTGTGAAGCGCTGCCTGACCGGCCGGTGTACGGATTGACTTCCTGACGTATCCCCAGTGGGATGACCTCCAACGAACGGAGGCGCTTCCCCCCATGGCGCTACGTCAACGACGGTGGACTTCCGCGCTGCTCGCGGGAACCTTGAGTTTCCTGACTGCCTGCGAAGGCCAGATTTCTGACGCGGCGAATCCGCGCAATCCTGGCCCTGGCGGGACGAACAACCCCCCTGCCGGTGTCGAGCAGCCGGCTCGTTCGGCTCGCGTCGCCCGGCTGACGCACGCGCAGTGGCTGAGCACCGTGAAGGACCTGCTCAAGCTGGACGCGGCGCCCACGGCGCTGGCGCAGTCGTTCCGCGCGGACCCGTCCCAGAGCGGCTTCCTCTTCGACAACGACGCCCGCGCGCTGTCGGTGGACGAGGCGCTGTGGGGCGCCTACCAGCGCGCGGCGGCGGACCTGGCCGGGCAGGTGGCCACGGACGCGACGAAGCTGGGCAGGCTGCTGCCGGCGGGGAGCACCACGGACGAAGCGCGCGCGAAGGCGTTCGTGGAGTCCTTCGGCCTGCGCGCCCTGCGCCGCCCGCTGACCGCGGACGAGGTGGAGTCGTACCTCAAGCTGTACCGCGAGGGCCCCAAGGCGTACCCGACGATGGCCGCGTTCCAGGGCGGCCTGCGGCTGGTGCTGGAGGGCTTCCTCCAGTCGCCCCTGTTCCTCTACCGCGTGGAGCGCAGCACGCAGGCGGCGGACGGCAAGGTGCCGCTGGACGCGTTCGAGGTGGCGTCCCGCTTGAGCTACGCGCTCTGGAACTCCATGCCGGACGACGCGCTGTTCGCCGCTGCTCGCGAGGGCCTGCTCGCGAAGCGCGAGGGCGTGGCCGCCGAGGCGCGCCGGATGATGGCGGACCCCCGGGCGCGCGGCGTGGTGGACGCCTACCACCAGGCCGTCTTCGACGTGCCCCGCTACGCGAGCATCCGGCCCAACACCACGCGCTTCCCCAACGTCACGACGAAGCTGGCGGAGTCCGCGGCGAAGGAGAACACGCTCTTCGTCCAGGACGTCGTCTTCGGGCGCAAGGGGCGCTTCGCGGACCTGCTCACGTCGCGCGACACCTTCGTCAACGACGAGCTGGCGCGCATCTACGGCCTCACCGGCAACTTCACCGCGGACTTCGTGCCGGTGTCGCTGGATGGGGCGCAGCGCCGGGGCGTGCTCACGCAGGTGGGCTTCCTCGCGTCGCACGCGACCTCCATCGACCCGGACCCCATCCACCGCGGCGTGTTCCTGTCGGAGCACCTGCTGTGCCAGAAGATTGGCGCGCCGCCGGCCAACATCCCCGCGCTGCCCGCGCCCAACGGCCGCACCAACCGCGAGGTGGTGACGTCGCACACGGAGGCGCCCGGCACGGTGTGCGCGTCCTGCCACGCGACGCTCATCAACCCGCTGGGCTTCCCCTTCGAGAACTTCGACGCCGTGGGCGGCTACCGCACGACGGACAACGGGCACCCGGTGGATGCCTCGTCGACGCCGGGCATTGGCGGACAGAAGGTGTCGGTGAAGGACGCGCTGGACCTGGCGGACGCGCTCGCGACCACGCAGGCGGTGCATGAGTGCTACGCGCGCCACTGGATTGAGTTCCTGAGCGGACGCCCCGCGGTGGCGGAGGACGACGCGCTGGTGGCGCGGCTGGGCAAGCTGTCGCAGTCCGGTCAGCTGCCCATCGTGGACCTGGTCGTCGAGGTCGTGACGGGCGTGGGCTTCGTGACGCGCCACCCGGAGGAGCTGCCGTGAAACTGAGCCGTCGACGCGTGTTGCAGGGCCTGGGTGGCGTCATGCTGGGGCTGCCGGTGCTGGAGGGGCTGATGCCCCGCAAGGCCCAGGCGGCGGATGCGAACGCGCTGCCCTTCGCCATCTTCCTGCGCCAGGCGGATGGGGTGGCCGCCGCGCAGAGCACCTCCGAGCTGGGCAACGAGCCGGAGCGCTTCTGGCCGGAGCCCCTGGGCAACCTCTCCACCACGACGCTCGCGGGCAAGTCGCTGGTGGAGCTGGCGGACCACCGCGCGCGCCTGCTGGTGGTGCGCAACGTCAACATGAAGGACTACAACTACGGGGACGGCCACGCCCGTGGGGCGCTGCAGTGCCTCACCGCGCGCGGCCCCGCCGTGGAGGGCGCGGGCGGCGACTCCGAGGCGTCCGGCGAGTCGCTGGACCACCGCATCGGCCGCGAGCTGAACCCGCAGAAGCGCGACTCGCTCTACCTCTACGCGGGGCAGGCCGGCGGGTGGCTGGGCGGCCCCTGCATCTCCCACCGGGGCAGCGCCTCGCGCCGGGCCGCGCTGCACGACCCGTGGGTGGCCTACCAGACCATGGTGGGCGGCCCCGGCGGCCTCTCTCCGGAGGCGCGCGAGCAGCTGCTGGTGCGCCAGAAGAGCCTCAACGACCTGGTGTCCGGTCAGCTGAAGGCGCTCCAGTCGCGGCCGGAGCTGAGCAGCACGGACCGGCAGCGCCTGGACCTGCACCTGTCCAACGTGCGCGACCTGGAAGTGGCGCTCAGCTGCCGCGCCCGCGCGGACGAGGAGCTGCGGCTCCAGCAGCAGGCGCCCGGCTACAACAGCACGGACGGCGACGAGGTGCTGGCCACGGTGCGGCTGCACATGGACATCGCGGTGCTGGCGGTGGCATGCGGCACCACGCGCTCGGTGGCCATCCAGGTGGGCAACGGCAACGACAGCGCCACGCGCTACCGCGACCCCACGACGGGGCAGTTGATGGAGAACTTCCACTACATCTCCCACCGCCGGTCCTCGCACGACGCTTCGGGCGGCATCATCGCCGGGTCGGACGTGCTGCACTCGCGCGTGGACGCGCAGTTCGCGCAGACCTTCAACTACCTGTTGGATCAGCTGGCGGCGTACACCCTGCCGGACGGCAAGAAGCTGGTCGACCAGGGCGTGTCCGTCTGGTTCAACGACCTGGGCAACGGGCCGGCGCACTCGGCGCGCCACATCCCGTTCATCCTGGCGGGCAGCTGCAACGGCTACCTCAAGCAGGGCGTCGCGGTGACGGCGGCGGGCGGCAACACCAGCCCCAACCTCAACAAGATGCTCAACACGATTGGCGCCGCGGTGGGCCTGAAGAACGCGGCCGGCGGGCCGCTGGACGACTTCGGTGACCCCTCGCTGCCCAAGGGCCTGCTGACGGAGCTGCTGGCCTGAGCGGCCGTTGACCCGATTTGCCCGCGCCTTTCCTCCTTTGTTTTCGAACAGAGGAGGAAGGGATGTTCCCAGCAATCCGCAAGGCCTTCACCGCGTCGCTCGCTTTTGTCTCCCTGCTGTCCGCCGGTCCGGCGGCGGCACACGGCTCCATGGAAGTGCCGTTGAGCCGCGTCTATGGATGTTTCAAGGAAGGGCCGGAGAGCCCCAGGTCCGCCGCGTGCCAGGCCGCGGTGCAGGCCGGTGGGACGCAGGCGCTGTATGACTGGAACGGCGTCCGGCAGGGCGCCGCCAACGGGCGTCACCGCGAGATCATCCCGGACGGCAAGCTGTGCAGCGCCGCCAATGAGAGTCACAAGGGGTTGGACCTGGCGCGCACGGACTGGCCGTCCACGCTCATCACCCCGGACAGCAACGGCCGCTTCGAGTTCGTCTTCCACGCCACCGCGGTGCACGCCACGGGCTACTTCCAGCTCTTCGTGACGAAGGAGGGCTACAACCCGGCGCTGCCCCTGAAGTGGTCGGACCTGGAGTCGACGCCGTTCTGCAACGTCACCAACGTGTCCGCGGTGAACAACCGCTACCGGCTCAACTGCCCGTTCCCGGCGAGCCGGACGGGGGCGCACGTCATCTACGCCATCTGGCAGCGCGCGGACAGCCCGGAGGCCTTCTACGCCTGCACCGACGTGAAGTTCAGCAACACGCCGCCCCCGCCGGCGTCTTGGAAGGAATTGGGCCAGGTGCAGGCGCGCGAGGACCTACCCAAATCCAGCAAGGTGACGTTCCGCCTCTTCGACAGCGCGGGCCGTGACGCCGAGTCGTATCCGCTGACGCTGGATGCGGCCACGCCCGCGGCCACCTGGATGTACCGGCTGGCGCAGCAGGTGAACGCGGGCTCCAGCCGCGTGCGGGTGGGTGTGCTCCAGACGACGGGCACCGTGACGCCGGTGCAGGACGCGCTGGGTAACCGCGTGTACGCGAAGGAGACGGGCTACTCGTTCCAGGTGGACATCGAGAAGCCGTCCACCGGCGGCGGGACGGCGCAGTACAAGTACCCGGCGGGCATCGACAGCTACACGGCGGGCACCCTGGTGGAGGGCACGGACGGGCTCGTCTACCGCTGCAAGCCCTTCCCGTACTCCGGCTGGTGCAAGGGCGTGGCGTCGTACTACGCGCCGGGCACGGGCATCGCGTGGCAGGACGCGTGGGAGCGCGCCAACCAGGTCTCACGGTGAATTCGGCGTAACTCGCGGTGTTTGCCGTGGCCGCTTCACGGCATCAGGGGTCCCCCCCATTTCCTTGGGATCTGGACGCTGTATACTGGTGGACAATTACGCTGAACATGGAAAGCCCGGGGGTAAAGGTCTGAGTCTTTTCAGACCCTCCGCCATGAGCGTGATCCTTCCGGCGGCAGCACGCCCCCATGGGTGCTGCCGGCGGGAGTTCCCCTGAATGCAGTGGAGTCAATTCCATGCCCAAGCCGTGGCCTCAGTGGCCTCTGCTCCTCGCCGGCCTCGTGTCGGCGAGTTCATCCCTCGCGGCTGAGAAGCTCACCCCTGTTGCCCCATCCACGCTGATGCAGCTCCAGGTCCGGGAGCCAGCGCGGGTGGCGCAATCCCTGGCAGGCCTCAAGGCGCAAAGCCTCAAGCTCGGGCTGGGTTCGCGGGACGACTTCCAACTGTCCAGCTCCAGCACGGACTCCTTTGGACAGACGCACGCGCGCTTTGAACAGACCTACCAGGGCGTCCCCGTGTGGGGCGCCGTGGCCATCACCCACCAGGGGGTGTCCGCGGGGGACCTCCGCATCACCACGGACGGCCTGCGCAAGAACATCCGCCTGGACGTGGCGCCCACGCTGGACGCGAAGTCCGCGGTGACGAAGGCCACCCAGGAACTGGCGCCCCAGGGCGAGTACGCCGTCACGCCGAGCAGCAAGCTCATCGTCTACCCCCAGACGCGGCTCGTGAACCGCTACCCCGGCAAGCCGCTCGCGGAGCAGAACGCGGCGGACTTCGACACGCAGGTCGTCGCCTACCGGCTCGCGTACCACGTGCACACCGAGCTGGAGAACGCGAAGGACGGCGTCAAGCACACGGACTTCATCGTCGACGCGAACTCGGGCGAGGTGCTGAGTCAGTGGAACTCGCTCCAGACGACCGCCGCGAAGGGCCTCGGGCACTCGCAGTACAGCGGTGACGTCACGCTGGACGTCTTCCAGAACGCCCAGGGCCTCTTCGAGCTGCGCGACGTCACGCGCGCCGGCGGCGAGGGCATCCGGACCTACGACGTCAACCACGCCGCCGTGCAGAACGGCGTCATCCCCACGCTGACCCTCTACACGGACGCCGACAACGTCTGGGGCGACGGGCAGAACTACATCGTCGGCGCCAACAACACCCTGAGCACCAACGGGCAGACGGCCGCCGTCGACGCGCACTTCGGCCTGCTGGCGACCTGGGACTTCTACAAGAAGGTCCTCGGCCGGGACGGCATCGACGGCGTCGGCTCGCCCACCTACAACCGGGTGCACGCCAGCAACCTCTACAACAACGCCTTCTGGAGCGACGGCTGCTTCTGCATGAGCTACGGCGACGGCTCGTTCCCGGCCGCTGGCGGCTTCAGGTCCCTGGGCGTGCTCGACGTGACGGGCCACGAGATGTCCCACGGCGTCACCTCGCACTCGGCCGGCCTCATCTACGAGGGCGAGTCCGGCGGCCTCAACGAGGCCAGCTCGGACATCTTCGGCGCCCTGACGGAGTTCTGGGTGGCCAACGGCCGCGGCAGCACCATTGGTGACACCGGCGGCAACTGGCTCATGGGCGAGCAGCTCAGCGCGTTCCCGCTGCGCATCATGTACCGCCCGTCGCTGGACGGCGTGAGCGTGGACGCCTGGTTCCCCGGCCTCGCCAACATCGACGTGCACTACAGCAGCGGCCCGATGAACCGCGCCTTCTTCTTCCTGTCCCAGGGCGTGCAGCCGCTGGCGGTCAGCACCGACTACTCCAGCACCTACCTGCCCGCGGGCATGAGGGGCATCGGCAACGACAAGGCGGCGGCCATCTGGTACCGCGCGCTCACCGTCTACCTGTTCCCGTCGTCCAACTACCTGTCGGCCCGCACCAGCAGCCTCCAGGCCGCGGCGGACCTCTTCGGCTCCCAGTCCAACGAGTACCGCGCGGTGCAGAACGCCTTCGCGGCCATCAACGTGGGCTACACCGCCGGGACGTACGACGACCGCATGGCCCCCACCGTCGCCGCGAGCGTCTCCGGCGGCGCGTCCGAGCTGCTGCTGAAGGCGCAGGCCGAGGACAACGTCGGCGTGACCCGCGTGGAGTTCTACGTGGACGGCGCCCTGGTGGGGAACGTCTTCGCCCAGCCGTTCCAGTTCCCGCTGGTGTCCACCTCGCTGACCAACGGCACGCACGCGCTGGTGGCGGTCGCCTTCGACGCGGCCGGCAACTCCGCCGCGTCCGCTCCGGTGAGCTTCACCGTCTCCAACAGCTTCGAGCAGCTCCTGGTCAACCCGGGCTTCGAGCAGGACACGCTGGGCTGGACGGATGACCCGTCGAACATCAACTTCCCGGTCTCCTCCGGCCCGCGCAACGGCCAGGGCTTCGCATGGCTCAACGGCTATGGCACGACGCACGTCGACCGGCTGTGGCAGGACGTCACCCTTCCCGCTGGCGTCACCCGGGCCGCGCTGACCTTCTTCCTCAACATCACCACCTCCGAGACGACGACCACCGCCGTGCGCGACACGCTGACGCTGCAGGTGCGCGACACCTCGGGCACGGTGCTGGGGACGGTGGCGACGTGGTCCAACCTGGATGCGACGCTGGGCTATGTGCAGCAGAGCGTGGACCTGACGGCCTACGCGGGCCAGACGGTGCGAATCTTCCTGGAGGGCAGCGAGAACGCCTCGCTCGCCACCAACTTCCAGGTGGATGACTTCTCGCTGCGCGTCATCCGCGCGGCGGACGCCGAGGCGCCCCAGGTGAAGGCCAGCGTGGTCTTCTCCGGCACGCGCGTGGGCTACTCCGCGGAGGTGTCCGACAACGGCTTCGTCAACACGGTGGAGTTCTTCGTCGACGGCGTGTCCCTGGGCAGCTCGGTCAAGTCGTTCACCCGGGTCGTCAACCTCTCCACGCTGACGGCCGGCGCGCACACGCTCGTCGCCCGGGCCACGGACGTGGACGGCAACGTGGGGGACTCTCCCGCGGTGGCGTTCTACGTGGACACCACGTCCACCCAGCGCGTGCTCAACCCCAGCTTCGAGACCTCCACGAGCTGGACGAGCGCGACGACGCAGTCGGGCTCGACGGGCATCCTCAGCAGCGCGTCCTTCGCGCACACCGGCAGCCGCATGTACGTCTTCTATACGAACGCGGGTCCGGCGCGGCACTCGGTCCGTCAGTCCGTGGCCATCCCGGCGACCGCGACCTCGGCCATCTACAGCTTCTGGATGCGCCTCTACAACGGTGCGTTCACCGACGCCACGGTCCACCACACCATCAGCGCGAAGCTGCGGGACTCCGCCGGCACCGAGCTGGCGACGCTGAAGACGCTCTCCAACCTGGATGACACGAACAGGGAGTACCGCCTGCACCGCTTCGACCTGACCGCGTACAAGGGCCAGACGGTGCAGTTGTTCTTCGACGCGGACCAGACGGAGGCCCCGCAGGTGACGGGCGGAGTCACCCAGTTCTTCGTGGATGACGTCACCCTGGTCACGTCCACCCAGGCGGACCTGGAGAGCCCCGTGCTCTCCGCGGCGGTCGAGGGCAGCTACGGGACGGTGCAGCTCAAGGCCTCCGTGAGCGACAACGTCTGGACGTCCACGCTCGCGTTCCTGGTGGACGACGCTCCGGTGAGCACGTTCACGGACGTCCAGGGCGTCTACGCGAAGGCGTTCGACACGAAGAGCCTGTCCAACGGCCCGCACCAGTTCAAGGCGGTGGCCACGGACAAGGCGGGCAACACGACGGAGCGCGTGGTGACCTTCGAGGTGCACAACTCCACCATCCAGGACCAGGGCGCGCCGCACATCACCGCCAGCGTGGAGGGCCTGTTCGAGACCTACGCGATGCGGGCCGAGGCCACCGATGACACGGGCGTCGCGTACGTGGAGTTCTACGTGGACGGCGCCCTGAAGGGCCGGGTCTCGTCCGCGCCGTACACGCTGCCGCTGTTCCCGATTCCGCTGGCGCCGGGGGAGCACATCCTCGAGGCGGTGGCGTACGACGCCTACGGCAACTCTTCCAAGGCGACCACCCCCTTCACGCTCCTGCCCGTCACGGTGGAGCTCGCGGAGGCGCTGCACGTGGTGCCGGTGGGGAGCTCCGTCGCCCTGCAGGCGAACGTGGCGAACGTGGTGAACACGGAGGTGACCTGGTCCGTGGCGGAGGGCCGCGTCTGCGGCACCGTTGGCGCGGACGGCGTCTACACCGCGCCGGTGGCCCGTGGCCTGTGCCACGTGTCTGCGGCGAGCGTCGTGGTCCCGACGGCGAAGGCCGTGGCGACCGTTCAGGTCTTCACGGGCGACATCAATGGCGACAACGTCGTGGACGGAGAGGACATGGGCCTGCTCGCGCAGGACTACGGCACCAACGGCTCCGAGGTGACGAACCTCGACGGCGCCGGCTCTGTGAACGACAGCGACATCACCCTCTTCGTCAGCCAGTTCGGACGGTAATCCCCCATGAAAACGTGGATGAAGCTCATTGTTCCGCTCCTGATTGGAGCGCTGGCGGCCTGCACCGACCCCGACTCGGGGCCGGTGACGGTGACTCCGAAGACCGTCACGGTGAAGGCGGGTGAGAAGACGACCTTCAGCGCCTCGGTGAAGGACGCGAAGCAGGCGCGCGTGCTCTGGTCGGTGGAGGGAGGCGACTCCCATGGCACCATCAGCAGCTCGGGCACCTACACCGCGCCGGACGAGGCCGGCACGTACACCGTGGTGGCCACCAACGCGGTGGACACCTCTAAGAAGGACACGGCCACCGTCAAGGTGGAGCCCGCCGAGGTCGGCGAGACTCCGACGGTCATCGTGAAGGTGACGCCGGAGTCGGTGACCATCGGGCAGGGGACGGTCACCGACCTCACGGCCGAGGTCTCCGGTTCCTCCATCACCGCCGTGCAGTGGTCCGTGGAGGGCGGTGACGAGAACGGCACCGTCAGCAGCACGGGCCGGTACACGGCGCCGAACAAGGCGGGCACGTTCACCGTGACGGCCACCAGCGTGGCGGACCCGACGAAGAAGGCCTCCGCCACCATCACGGTGGAGCCCGTCGTCGTCGCGGAGGTGAAGGTGACGGTGAGCCCCTCGTCGGGCAACACCACCTGGGATGGCACCGTCCAGCTGACGGCCAATGTCACCGGCACCAACAACCTGGCGGTGCAGTGGGCCGTGGAGGGCGGCGACGCGAACGGCTACGTCAGCAGCACGGGCGTGTACCGCGCGCCCAAGAAGACGGGCACGTTCACCGTGACGGCCACCAGCGTGGCGGATCCGGCGAAGAAGGCCTCCGCCTCCATCACGGTGGAGCCGGTCGTCGTCGCGGAGGTGGTGGTGTCCGTCTCTCCGAAGACGGGCACGGTGGCGCAGGATGCCGCATTCACCCTGTCCGCGCAGGTCACCGGTACCAACAACCTGGCGGTGCAGTGGTCCGTGGTGGGCGGTGACGAAAACGGCACCGTGAGCAGCACGGGCGTGTACCGCGCGCCGCGCCGCGATGGCACGTTCACTGTGACGGCCACCAGCGTGGCGGATCCGACGAAGTCCGACTCGGCCACCCTCTCCGTGAGCGGCGTCGTCCTTCCGGCGGTGACGGTGACGGTCTCTCCGAAGACGGCCACCGTGGACCAGGGGGGCTCCGTCAACCTCTCGGCCGAGGTCACGGGCAGCTCCGTGGTCGCGGTGAACTGGGCCGTGGAGGGCGGTTCGGCCAACGGCAGCGTCACCAGCGCCGGTGTCTACACCGCGCCGAACAAGCCGGGCACGTACACCGTGACGGCCACCAGCGTGGCGAATCCGTCTCAGAAGGACTCCGCCGTCATCACCGTGCCCGTCGCCGGCACGGTGAAGTACGTGGACCCCGCGGGGACGGGCTGGCGCCTGGTTCGCAATGCCAGCCTGTCCTCGGGCAACACGCTGGTGCTGGACCTGATGGGCCCCACGGGCCAGTCTGGCCGTGGCGCGGACCTGACGCTGGGGCTGGATGCGGCCACCGCGTCCTGGTCCACCGTGGACGGCTCCGAGTACGTGGCCAATGGTGGCTACGACCTCGGCGCCGCGCCCCGGTTGCTCAAGTCCGCCGTGAAGGGCGGCACGCTGAGCGTGGGCGTGTACCAGAAGGGCGCTCCGGCGCACGCGTACAACGGCGCGCTGCTGTCCGTGGCGCTGACCGTGAAGGCCACCGCCGAGACGCCGGCCGGCTCCGTGGTGCCGCTGACCGTCCTCAAGGCGCACGCGCTGCCGGCTTCCGGCTCGCTGCAGACCGTCGACGTGGCGGTGGGCACCATCACCACCGCTCAGTAGTCCGGAGCCCGAAGCAGTGAGAGCGGCGGCCTTCCCCAGGGGAGGCCGCCGTTTTCATTGCTTCACGGCGGGGTGGCCTCCACGGTGAAGGTCACCTCGCCCCGGGGCGGAATCAGCACCTTCCGGGGCGTGAAGCGGGGCCCTTCGTCCGGGTCGGCCGCGCGTGCATCCAGCAGGTACTCGCCGGGTTCGACGCCTCGGAGGACGAGGGTGCCCCCCGGGGCGAAGTCCCGGTAGCGGGGCATGGGATGGGCGCCCAGCTCCTTCAGCGAGACGAGCGCGGGCAGGGGCACGCCGTTCGTGTCCCGGGCCAGGAGCCGCACCGTCGCGGCGCGGTCCAGGGCCACGGTGAGCGTGTCCACGCGGGCTGTCACCTCCAGTTCGAAGGGACGCGTGTTCCGGCTCCGGAGCTCCAGGGTGAAAGGCGGGGGCGGCAGCCGCGACAGGGTGTAGACGCCGTCGCGAAGGGGGACGTTCCGGGGACGTGACATCGCGCGGGCGATGTCGGAGTCCCCTGGCTGGGTGAGGGTCGCCCGGAAGGACTCCAACTGGGACAGGGCTTCGCCGGTCTCCGCGTCGTGGACCGCGAGCCGCAGCGTCCAGCCAGGGTCGAGCGTCAGCACGCCCAGGTCCAGGTCCACGCCTTCCGTCAGCGTCACGGCGCGCTCCAGCGGCATGAAGCCATCTGCTTCCACGGTCAGGGTCGCCGGGCCCGCCATGCCGAAGGGAAGGTCGAACGCCCCGTCCGGCCACTCGGCGGGCTGGGCGGAGTCGTGGAGGTCCGCGCCCTTCACCTGGAACGAGGTGACGGCCTGGCCTCCCGGTGCCACGACGCGGCCTCGGAGGCGCCCGTTTCGCTCCAGCACGAGTTGGAGGGGCGCCTCGCTGGAGTCCACCCAGAGGCCGCCGCGATCCGCGCGGGGCTCTCCCCCCTGCGAGCGCCCAGGGCGGAAGGTGTAGCCCGGCAGGTCGGCCCACACGGCGTAGCGGGAGGCCACGAGTCCTCGCAACGTGAAGCGTCCGTCCGGGCCCGTGCGGAAGCCAACAGGACCCTCATCTTCACTCCGGTGGTATTGCCACACCGCATCGCCGGAGCTGCTCGCGGTGATCACCACGTCCGCGAGCGGCTGGCCCGTCCCATCCACCGCGATGCCGGAGCGCTCACGGCCCGCTTCCATGCGCAGGGACACGTCCCGGTGTTCACGCGCCTGGAACGTGATGGATTGCGACACGGAGGCGTCCATCAGGTCTCCCTGGACAACGGCCTCCAGGAGGTACGTGCCCGGGGCAATCCCTTGCAGATGGAAGCGCCCCTGTTCGTCCGTCAAGGTCTGACGCGGCTCTTCGTATGGCGCGTCCTCCCGCGCCTCCGTCCCCAGCGTCACGGTGGCTCCCCGCAGCGGCAGCCCTTGTGGATCGGTGACGGTGCCGGACACGGAGGCGCCCCGGTCCAGCACCACGACGACGTCCCGCGAGGGGATGCGCACCGCGAGGGTTTGACGCTGGAAGGACGGATCCTCCACGGACAGCTCACCCGTCCCCGCGCGCTTCACGTCCAGGACGAAGTGCCCGGTCGCATCCGAGCGCCGGGCGCCACCTGCGTCGATGTCGTCGCCGTCGCCGAAGTTGCCCGAAAGCGACAGGAGGATGCCCTCGACTGGAGCGCCTGACGTGTCGACGACGCGGCCCTCCACGCTCTGCGCGCGCCGGAGCGTGAAGTCCAGGGGCGCCATGCCCTGCTGGAGCTTCTGCGCATGCTCCTCCACGTCCAGGTGATGGGGCGCGAGGATCCGGAAGGTATGCGGCCCGGGCCGCGTGGGGCCCAACTGGTAGCGGCCCCCTGCGTCCGTCACGGTGGTCGCCTCGGCGGCGAGAGGGCCACCGTCCTCGCGGTAGGTCTCCACGCGTGCGTTCGGGATGGGGTGGCCTGCGTCGTCGCGCACCGTGCCCGTGACGAACACGCCGGGTTGGAGCCGCAGCTCCACGTGCTCCAGGGGCGGTGTCACATCCAGCGTGGCGAACGCGCCTCCGGACTCCGCGGTGAGCTGATGGAGGACGGCGGGCGCGGTGAAGCGGAAGCGTCCCTCGCCGTCAGTCGTGGTGCGCTGGGTGGATGCCGTCGCGGTGTCACCTTCAAGGTGCACAAGGATGCCCGGCACCGGTGCGCCCTCCGAGGAGAGGACCTGTCCCGTCAGCGAGAGAGCGCGCGCGAGTACCACGGTCGACATGTCCGTGTACCCGTCGAGCTTCGGCTGGAACCACGGGGACCGGTCCACCGCGGTGGCGAAGGCGGCGTAGTCACCTTGGGGGAGGGGCCCCACGATGAAGCGGCCCTCGGCGTCGGTGACCGCGTCGAAGAACCGCGTGTGCCAGCGGGAGACAATCGTCACCCGCGCATCCTGGATGGGCGTCTTGCGGTCCGTGTCCGTGACGGTCCCCTCGAAGAGGATGCCCTGCTCCAGCGTCAGCGTCACGTCGTTCGAGCCCACCGCCACGCCCCCCTGCGACACCGCGCCCGTGTCGCCCAGGGCCCAGAGCGTGACGGGACCCTCGGGCAATCCCTCCAGCACGAAGCGGCCCTCCGCGTCCGTGGCCGCCTCCGCGAACACAGGGGCTTCACCGTCACGGGCCTCCACGGACTCCCACTGCATGCGCTCGGCGTCGAAGCTGCACGCGCCGCTCTTGAGGTCGGCCTGGCCGGTGGGGGAGGGGCACGGGCGCTCCGACAGCGTGACCCCCGGCTCCACGCGGGAGGCGGAGACACGAACCCCCGCGGCCGGGCCGGAGGTTCCCAGCACGCGGCCCGTGATGCGCGCGGTGCCCGCGGGTCGCGGTGCCGTGGTCATCCGTGTCGCCCGGACCGCCGGCTTCTGCGCGGACGCCGCCGTGGGCACGGGCGTGTCCTTCGCGGACGAAGGCGCCTCGGTGTTCCTCGAGAGGAAGGCGAGGAGCGCGATGAGAACCAGCGCACCTCCGCCCAGCCAAGGCTTGAGTCCCCCAGGTGCGCCATTGCCCATGCGCCGCAGGATAGCGGGACCCTGCGTCATGCGTCAGCGCGCCAGAGGCCTCCACACCGGCTTCACGTCGCGGGACAGCGTGCCTTCAGCGGGCACGTCCAGTTCCTCGCGATGGATGCGGTCCTTGTCCCGGTTGGCCGCGATGACGGTGTAGTGGCCCGAGGGGACGCGGCGGAACGTGACGGACGTGCGGGTCCATTCCTCGCCGGGGTGTTGCTGGAGGCTCAGGTGTTCGAAGGCCCCGGCGCTGTCGGGCGCGGGTGGCTGGCCGGGCAGCAGGAACGCCGTGCCGACGTCTTCCGGCAGCCGCAGCGTGACGGTGGCTCCAGTGCCCAGGGCGTCGAAGGTGAGGGTGACGTCGCCGCTGGGCGGAATCCGCACGGTGCGGGCAGGGAAGACGGTGTCGCGAGGCCCCTCCTCCATCCAGGCATTCACCGTGTAGAGCCCTGGAGGAAGGGTCCGGACGGTGAAGTCTCCGGCGCTGGGATGGCGTTGAAGCGTCAGGCCGTCCGAGCGCGTGAAGGTGAGCCGGGCCGCGACGGGTTGTCCTCGCGCGTCTCGGATGTGGCTCGTCACGCGCGCACCGGAGTCGAGTGAGAGCGTGAGGCTGTCTTCCGCTTCGCCCACCGTCACTCGCGTCGGCAGATGGAGCTGGGTGTCCACTTCGAGCGTGAACGCGGTGGTGGGCAGGTGCTCCAGCAGCAACGAGCCGTCTGTGTGTGGCACCACCCCGGTGGCGGGCAGGTAGGGCGGTCCGTCCGCGACGCCTTCTCCATGGATCCGATAGCCGGTGGCGATGGTCGCCCATTGCCCGGAGTCACCGCGCACGCGTCCGTTGAAGGGCTCGCCCGTCGCGGCGTCGCGCAGGCGCACCCGCACCGTCCGCCCTCGCGTCAGCGTGAGCGTGCCCACGTCCACGTCGTTCTCCCCGTCCGGCGTGACGGTGCGATCCACCGTGGCGAAGCCCCTGGCGCGCACCACGAACCGCTGCGGGCCGGTGGCTTCGTACAGGGGTTGGTCGAAGCGGCCGTCCGGCTTCGTGTACCGGGTTCCGTTCACCTCGAACCCCTCCAGCGTCGTGCCGGCTTCCGCCACGACCTGGCCCCGCACGTGTGGAATGCGTCGCAGCACCAGCCGGACCTGTTCCGTGTCGCCTCGCACCACCACCGTCTTGTCCTCGCCAGGCGTGGTGCCCTGGGACAGGGCGGTGTCGATGACGTGCCCCGGATGTCTCACGTTGAGCACGTAGCGGGCCGCGCTCAGCGAGCGCAGGGTGAAGCGGCCTTCGGCATCCGTGCGGACGCCATCGGGGGGCACGCCCATGTGGGAGGGCTCGCCGCGGTAGCGGGGCCGATCCGCGTCCAGGAGCTCCGCGCGGACGGCGACCCCGGGCAGCGGAAGGCCCCGGGGGCTCACGACGACGCCTCTCAAGGTCCGGCCTTCCTCCAGCCGCAGCGTGGCGGACGCCGCCGCTCCCGCCTGGACCTCCAGCGGTTGGGAGGCCTGCACGTCCACGGCCCGTTCCTTGACCGTCGCCTCCGCCACGTAGGCTCCGGGGGCCACGCCCTGGAGCGTGAGGTGTCCGTGCGCGTTGGTGACCCCGCCATGGTCGGATTCGCCACGCGCGTCGCGCTTCCACAGCTTCACCTGGGCGTTACGGACCGGTACGCCCAATGCGCTCAGGACGCTGACGGAGACGCTGACGCCCCGGCGCAGCACCAGCCGCGTGTCCCGTGACGGAAGCTCCACGGCGAAGCGCTGAGGAACGAAGGCCGCGTCGTCGACGTCCAGCCACACGGTGCCCGCCTCCGCCGCGTCCAGGACGAAGCGTCCGGCTTCGTCCGTTGGCGTGTGGTCCAGGACGACGTCCTGGTCGGGATCCGACTCCGGCTCGGGATGGAGCCGGACTTCGCGGCCCGCGAGCGGTTGGCCTGCCTCATCCACCACGACGCCCTCCACGGAGACGGCGCTCGGCAGCATGAAGTCGAGCGTCTCCTGGACGTCGCCGAGTTCCTGGTGCTCTGGCTCCACGTCGACGTAGTGCGCGGCGCGAACCGCCACGAAATGCGGCAGCCGGAAGAGCGGGCCCAGCCGGTAGTGGCCGCGTGCATCCGTGACGGTCTGCCCGCGCGGGGACGGTGTGTTCGCATCGTGGAGATCCGCCATGACCCGAGCGCCGGGAATCGGCCTTCCGCGCTCATCGCTGACGGTGCCCTGGAGGACCATGCCGGGCCCGAGCGTGAGGACGATGTCCTCGCGGGGCGCTGTCCTGAGGTGGGCCAGACCGTCATGCGCCGCCGTCTCCGCGAAGAGCTGGCCGGGCAGGTCCTCGAAGGAGGGGAAGGAGAAGCGACCCTGCGCGTCCGTGAGGGCCGTGCGCGACTCGGGCGCGGCGCCAGGCGTGTCCAGCAGGACGGAGACGCCGGTTGCGGGCGCTCCCTGCTCCGTCACGACCGTGCCCGCGTACTTCGCGGGGCGGTCGAGGATGAAGGTGTCCTCCTCCAGCGGATCCGCGTTCATGCGCAGGTCGGGGCCGCGGCCGGAGGCCGTGACGAGGATGCCGTAGTCGGCCGGAGGCACGGGCCCGATGCGGTAGCGCCCATTCGCGCCGCTGGTCGCGGGGAAGAAGCGCGTGTGTTCGTGGGAGAAGACGGTGACGCGGGCACCCGCGATGGGCTCGGTTCCCGTTGGCCCGTCCAGGACGACGCCTTCGAAGAAGGACCCCTCTTCGAGCACGAGGACCACGTCCTGCTGGTCCGTTGTCACGTCCGGGACCATCGCCACGCGCTGGCCGTGGAAGGCCTGGATCGTGACCTTGCCATCGGGGAGTCCGTCCAGGACGAAGGTGCCGTCCTCCGCGCTGGTGGTCTCCGCGACGGTGGGGGCTTCTCCCTCGCGCTTGTCGACCTGATCCACCAGTTCATCGAAGGCTTCGTTCCAGCACTCCATCAGCCGGGGTGGAGGTGTGACGTCGGAAGGAGGACACGCGCGCTCCGACAGCGTGACCTCCGGCTCCACGCGCGAAGCAAACACGCGCACGCCCGCGACGGGACCTTGCGCATCACGCACGACGCCGGTGATGCGTGGGCTTCCCGTGGAGGAGCCGGAGGTGGGTCCCGCGCGGAAACCGGCGAAGGCCCCGGAAGCCTTGGGGGCTCCCTGCGACGCGTGCGTCGAGGAACCCGCCTGTCCACGCAGGATGAACAAGGCCAGGAGGAGCAGGCCGGCAATCACCACGACCGTGAATCCGGCGACCCGATGCCCCCTGCGCATGCGCTGCGTCTCCTGAAGTGCGTGGGTACAGGATAGCGGTTCGGCTGGGTCAGCGTTTCGGTTCGGGGAGCATCACCGTGACGGTCTGCTGGACCGCATCCACGAACACCGTTCGTTCTTCCTGCTCCGGCGCCCCCTCCACCGTGACGGAGAAGGTGGCGGCCTGGAAGGGCAGTCCCTCCAACTCCACGCTTCCTTCCGCGTCGAGGGGCCCGATGTGGAAGAGAAGATCCGAGATGCTGGCGAACGACTCATCCCATGCCGGAGTGATCCTGACGCGGATGCCCGCCAGCGGCGCGCGTGTCGCTTCATCCAAGACGATGAAGCGCACCGTGCGGCTCCGGATCATCCGCAGCGTGCCCAGGTCGATATCCCCTTCAGGCTTCACGACGAACTTCCGCTTGAGGTTGAAGAAGCCCTTCGCCCTCACCGTGAGCGCCCTGGCTCCATCGTCTGGCAGCGGGAGATTGAACGTCCCGTCCGGGACCCGCACCCAGTCACCCTGTTCCCGGACCTCGCAGGGCAGCGGTGCCCCGTCATCGCTCACGACCTGCCCTCGCAGGCGGGGTCTTGGCTCCAGGACCAACCGGACGTCTCCCTGTTCCGGCGTGACCCGCAGGGCGGAGGTGTCAGGCGTTCCTCCCCGCGAACGCGACGGCGCGAAGGCATGGCCTTCCTTCCAGGCGATGAGCTGGTAGGCCGGGGCTGTCAGGTGCTTGAAGACGAAGCGGCCATCCGGTCCGGAGAGGACGCCGCTCTCTCCCGTGACGGTGCAGGCGGGGGCGTAGGCCTGCCACGCGGGGACGTCCTCCAGGGGGAGGCAGGCCTGGACGCGCACGCCGGGCATCGGCCGTCCATCGCTGGCGACCGTCATCCCCTGCAGCGTGCGCCCCTCCTCGAAACGCACGGTCACGGTGGCCTGCGTCCGCTCCTCCAGGTCCACGGGCTGCGACACGGTGTGCTCGATGCCGGGCGTCCGCAGCCGGGCCTCCAGGACGTAGTGCCCTGCCTCCAGCCCTTCCAGCGAGAAGGCGCCCCGTGCGTCCACGGAGGTGTCGTAGGGGTCTCCACTCAGCGGCTCGGTGCTCCAGAGCCGCACGTCCACGTTGGACAGGGGACGCCCGGCCGCATCCATGACCGTGCCGGAGACCGAAGCACCGCGGCTCATCCCCACCCGGACCCCTGTCGAAGGGACCTCCACGGGAATCCGCACGACGCGGAACCCCGGGGCCGCGACGGTGAGCTCGCTGGGCCCCGGATTCGCGCTGTCCACGGTGAAGTGGCCTGTCGCGTCCGACTCGACGGCCGGCTCCATGAGGTCGCCCAGGTCCCGGACGCGTCCCGGAATGTCGCGGGGCAAGTCGAGCCTCACCTGCGCCCCCGCGAGCGGCAGGCCCCGCGGGTCGACCACCTGGCCTTCGAGCAGCATGGCCCGCATGAGCGTGAAGTCCCACGGGCCCGGGTGGTCAGCGCCCAGGCGGATCTTCTCTCGCCTGTCGAGGTAGTGCTCCCGCTGCACAAAAAGATCGACGGAGTGATTCATCAGAGGCCCCAACCGATAGCGGCCTGCCTCATCCGTCAGCACCTCTGGATCCGGCAGGTCACCCGGTGGGTGGCCCTGCGCGCGCACGCGCACGCCCGCGAGTGGCCTGTGCTGCTCGTCCCGCACGGTCCCCTCCATGAACCCGAAGCGCATCATCCGGAGGACCACCTTCCCGGGAGGTGTCCCCGAGGCCTGCGCATGGGCGGTGTCCTCCCGGGTCCAGAGCTCGTGCGGGATGGCGGGGACGTCCTCGAAGACGAACCGGCCCTGCTCATCGCTTCGCATGGTGGTGGTGGCGCCCTCCTCTTCGGAGGGCGTCAGGTGGACGTCCAGGCCGCTCGCGGGGAGGCCCTCGGGGGTCAGCACCACGCCTTCGAGCCGGTGCTGCCGTCGAAGCGCCAGCGTCACGTCCACGTCCACATCGAGCCAGACGTTCTCGCGGAAGGCCTTCGTCTGGCATCCCTGCGCGCTCGCGACCCGCAGGTAGCGGCCCGGGGGCAGGGGACCGACGCGGAAGCGTCCCCGGGCATCCGCGAGCGCATCGAAGAATCGGGACCCGGCTTCGTGAATCAACGTCACCCGCGCGCCGGGAAGGGGGGCCCTCGTGAGCGCCTCCACCACCGTGCCGGAGAAGGAGACGCCGTCCTCCAGCGTCAGCGTCACGTTGTCCCCGCCGGCTGGGATGTCCGGCTGCACGGCCGCGCCCGTGTCCCCCAGGGCCCAGAGCGTGACAGCGCCGGTGGGCAGGCCCTCGAGCACGAACGTCCCGTCGTCCTCCGTCACCGTCTGGGCGAGCACGGGCGCTTCGCCCTCGCGTGCCTCCACCAGGCGCGCGTATTCCGACGCCATCTCCAGGAAGCAGCAGTCCCCCGGTCGCATCCGTCCTGGGGAGTGGTCATGGCCCGGAGGTGTCTTCGGACAGGAGCGCTCCGACAGCGTGTCCGCATCCACGCGGGACGCGGACACCTGCACGCCCGCGACGGGACCTTGCGCATCCCGCACGACGCCGGTGATGCGCAGCGAGCCTTGCGCATGCGGAGCCAACAGCGGGGCGAAGCGCGCTCTGGCGTGCGGTGTCTCCGCATCGCGAGCACGCGGATTCGAGGCGGCGTCCGGGCCTCGTGGCTCCCGGAAGGACACCACGGCCACGCCCAGTCCGAGGACGAGCACGGCGGCCCACCACCACGTCTTCCCAGCGCGCATGCACGGCCAGGATAGCAGCCGCGCGTCAGGGCGTGGCGAAGCCCACCGCGTGCGCCTCCACGCCCTCGGGGGACGGCTCCTGCCGGAACGCGACCCAGGCCTCGCGCCGGGAGTGGCGCGGCACGTACGCGAGCACGAACTCCACTTCCTCCTGCGGCTCGCGGCCGGCTCGCAGCGCCACGCGCACGTGGACCTCCTCCGCCGCCATGTCGCCGTGGTTCGTCACCGTGACGGGCACCCGCCACTCCTTCGCGTTCGCGGCGGCCACCGGTGTGCCCACCTGCACGGTCAGGTCCGGCGGGCCGCTGCCCGTCGTCCACGCGTCCACCGCCAGGTAGCCCATGACCAGCGCCACGAGCACGCAGCTCGACACGAAGACGACGCCCTCCAGCCAGTTCCAGTTCGTCTTCATGATTGGATGAGCAGTCTCCCCGCGGAAGCGCCCAGCGTCGACGCCAGCCCCAGCACCACCACCTGGGCCACGCAGACGCTCAGGCCATTGCCGTTGAACCGGCCGAAGAACCACAGCACCAGCGCGCTCGACAGCAGCGCGATGGCGTACGTGACGAACATGCCCGCGAACACGTCCCGGCGCAGACGGCGGCGCGTGAAGCGGTGCGCGCGGGTGAAGTCGCTCTGGAAGAGGATGAGCCCGCCCAGCAACAGCGACAGCACGGCGAGCCCCAGCAGACACCCGGGCTGCGTCTCCACGGCGATCATCACGATCTCCTCCGTGGGCGCCACGTTGGCCGCGAACAGCACCGCGCCGCAGAACGAGATGACCAGCTGGCCGGGGACGTGGTCCGCGGACTCCAGCCGCTTCTTGTCCTCTTCTTCGTCCTCCTCGCGGTGCTGGCCGCCCAGCTGCGCGGTGCCCACCGACACGCCGATGGCCACGGTGCCGGCCTCCACCACCACCATGCCCACCGCCTCCTGCAGCGACGTGCCCTGGCCGATGCGGCCGATGAGCACGAGCACGGCCGTGGACACGAGCAGCCCCAGCCCCAGCTCCTCCAGCGAGTCCGTGAAGACGTCGAACCAGCACACGTCCCGGCGGAAGCCGCCGTAGCGGTTGTAGCCGAGGAGCAGCACGTAGGTGGCCACCAGGTAGCCCAGCACGCTGGCCGGATGGGACGTGAAGCCCGCCCACCACACCTCCATCGTGTAGAGCAGCGGCAGGCTGAAGAGCAGACCTCCCGCGATGCCCCGGCCGTATTCGCGCAGGGAGTCCGGCACGGGCCGTCGGCGGCGGGACGCGTCGGCTGAAGGACTGTCTGCCATCTCGGGCCAGAGTCTAGGTTCGCTTTCCGGAGAGGGAAGCCTTCCCCGGATGGAATGCCCCGCCGGTGGACGGTCCTGCTCACGCGAGCCGCTGGTGGAGCCCGTGCATGACGCGCAGGTGCGGCAGCGTGAGGACCGCCAGGAAGATGAACAGCACGGGAAGTGGATCCTCCCGCCGTCCCGTGACGCGCCACATCAGGACGAGCAGCCCCAGCCCGGCCAGCGCCAGCGCCGTGAACGGCAGTGCCTTCAGCCAGACCCGGAAGCGGGACGCTCCGCCGAGATAGCGCTGGATGGCCCGGAGCGAACGCCACGCATGCCAGCCCCCGAAGTAGAGCGCGAACGCGACGAGCAGCGGCAGGAGGCAGCCCACCGCGAGCACCGCGGCCCAGCCCGCCAGCCACCGGTCACCCAGGGGCAGGGGCGGGGCCCACCGGCTGATCATCAGCGTCAAGCCCCCCAGACCCAGGAGCAACGGCCCGGCCACCGGGATGGCTTCGTTCCACACCGCCAGCGTGGGCGCGTGGTGATGGGTGAGGCGGTCCAGGAGCGGCGTCACCTCCGCCGCGTGCGTGAGCAGCAGGAGCGCCAGCACGAAGGTCCCCACGAGCCAACGCGCGAGCACCCCGCGCGCAGACATGGGCGTGCCCTCCAGGTCGGCATCTCCGAAGTGCCACGCGGACACGAAGAGGAAGAAGCCCAGGCTCCACAGGGGCGCGATGCGCCACGCGAGCGCATACAGCGCCATGGTCAGCGCGTACCCCGCCAGGAAACGGGCGCGTGAATGTGTCAGGCCCTCACGGCGGGCGGTCTCCTGGACGATGAGGTGATCCACGGCGCCGTGGGGAATGCCCACCCCGAGCATCGATGCCGCGAAGACGCTCCACTGCACGCCCGGGGGCAGCTCCCCCGCGAGCCTCCGCCACAGGACGAGCCCCGCGCCCGTGGCCAGCACTCCCGCGAGCACCAGCGTGTCGCCACGCGCCTTCATGACGCCCTGCTTGGCGCGAGCTGCCGCAGGAACGGCGCGCAGGGCAGGCGGGTGATGAGCGCCAGCTCCTCCCAGAGCGACGTGTCCTCGTCCAGGAAGCGCAGGAGCCGCGGCAGGGGGACCTTGTCGAACAACGCCGCGAAGACCCGCGCACCCGCCTCGGGCTGTCGGTCGAGGAGCCCGAGCAGGAGCTGATCATAGAAGCGGAACCGCCCCGTGGTGGCGGGCCACGCCGGTGCGGTCCCCGCCACCGCGTGCCGCGCGAGCTGTTCGCTGTCCCGGCGGATGCGCTCGAAGGCATAGCCCGTGGAGGCCTTCACCATGCCCGCGGCCGTGCCGATGAGCGTCTCGCCCGCGGGCCCCGTCCGCGAGAAGCGGCGGTCCGTCATGGGGATGCGCCCCTCCTCCACGCCCGTGAGGGTGAAGGGCACCGACGGGAAGCGCTTCCGCAGGTAGTGCTCCAACTGGGCTTCGTAGCGGGCGGTCTCGTAGACGTCCCGGGAGACCGCGGTGATCTCCACCAGCGCCTGCGTCGGTGTGAGCGGCAGCACGTATGCGAAGCGCAGGTCCGCCCCTGGCAGGGCGAAGTCCATCAACGTCACGGCGCCGTCGTCGAAGACGGGCTGCTTCATGCGGACGAACCAGCCCCGGAAGTGCTGCCACAGGTGGGTCCGCTCCAGGCCGGACGCGGGCGGGACGCGGCTGCTGAAGACCTGCCGCGCGCGCCACGCTCCACCCGGACCCGTGAGCGTGAAGCCATGCGACTCGCGGGTGATGGTCTCCACGGTCGTGCGGACGCGGGTGACGTTGCGGTGCGCGGGGAGGAACGCGTCCTCGAAGAAGGCGAAGAAGCGGTGGCCCGGGATGTAGTGGTAGCGGTAGGGCGAAAGGCGCAGGCGCAGGTTCGTCCCGGGGGCGCGGAAGGCCAGCGCGTCCCAGGACTTCGCGATGAGGAAGTCCAGCGGATGCGGCTCGCGGCTCCAGAAGCACCACGAGCGTGACAGCTCCTTCGCTTCGTCGAGCAGCAGGATGTCCAGCGCGTCACCGCCCGGCTCGCGGGACAGCGCGTGGAGGAGCTGGAAGCCGGCGCAGCCACCTCCCACGATGGCGATGTCATGACAGCGGGTGGCGGAGACGATGGACATGGAAGGGAGATGGGCGCCCGCCAGACACCGGACAATCCCCGCCGCGCCCTGGGACGAGCCTTCACCCGGCGGGGCTATAGTCGCCGCCGTCCATGACCGAGCGTCCCGCCCAATACATCCTCACGCTGTCGTGCCCGGATCAGCGCGGCATCGTCCACGCCGTCTCCGGCTGGCTCGCCGAGCACGGTTGCAACATCCTCGACAGCGCCCAGTACGGCGACCCGCGGACGCGGCTGTTCTTCATGCGCGTGCACTTCGCGGATGAAGAGGGGAAGGCGCAGCCCGCGGCGCTGCGCGAGGCCTTCGGGGCGCTCGCGGGGCGGTTCGCCATGGAGTGGCACCTGCACGACGCGTCGGAGAAGCCGCGCGTGCTGCTGATGGTCTCGAAGATTGGCCACTGCCTGAACGACCTGCTGTATCGCTACCGCAGCGGCATCCTGCAGGTGGAGATCCCGGCCATCGTGTCCAACCACCGGGACTTCTACCAACTGGCCGCGTCCCACGACATTCCGTTCCACCACCTGCCGGTGACGCCGGAGAACAAGGAACGGCAGGAGGCGCGCCTGCTGGAGCTGGTGCGTGAGCAGCGCGTGGACCTGGTGGTGCTCGCCCGCTACATGCAGATCCTCTCCGCCGGGACGTGCGATGTGCTGCGCGGGCGGCTCATCAACATCCACCACTCGTTCCTGCCCAGCTTCAAGGGCGCGCGGCCCTACCAGCAGGCCTACGACCGGGGCGTGAAGCTGATTGGCGCGACGGCCCACTTCGTCACGGGCGACCTGGACGAGGGACCCATCATCGAACAGGACGTGGAGCGCGTGGACCACACGCTGTCGCCCGAGGCGCTGACGGCGATGGGGCGCGACGTGGAGAGCGTGGTGCTGGGCCGCGCGGTGACGTGGTTCGTGCAGCACCGCATCCTGCTCAACGGCCACAAGACCGTCGTGTTCCGCTGAGCCCGCCTGAATGGCGATGACCGGTCGCCCGGCGTTATGCTCACGTCATGCGACCTCTTCGGTATTCCATCAACGTCACCTTGGATGGGTGCTGCGACCATCGTGCGGGGATCGCGGACGAAGCCTTGCATCGTCACGCGGTCGAGAACCTCGAGCAGGCCGATGCCCTCCTCTTTGGCCGGGTGACCTACGAGATGATGGAGGCCGCGTTCCGGCCGGCACGGACGGGGACGGGGCCCGGGCAGATGGGCTCCTTCGCCCGGACAATTGACGCGGCGAAGAAGTACGTCGTGTCGAGCACCCTGGACCGGGTCGATTGGAACGCGGAGCTCGTGCGCGGTGACCTGGCGACGGCTGTCCAACAGCTCAAGAGTCAGCCGGGGAAGGGGCTGTTCGTGGGAGGCGTGAAGCTCCCGCTGGCGTTGGCGGAGCTCGGGTTGATCGACGAGTACGAGTTCGTGGTGCATCCCAGGGTGGCGGGCCACGGGCCGTCGTTGTTCGCGGGGCTGTCGAAGCCCCTCGACCTGAAGCTCGTGGGCCGGCTGGAGCTCCCCTCGGGGGCAGTGGCCATGCGGTATGAGCCGAGGAGGTAGCCGTCACGCCTAGCCGGCGGGGCACGCGGCGCCCGCGCCGAGCACGTCCGCGTCGTGGTGCACCTGCACCGCGCCGGACGCCTCCAGGTGGCGCACGAACAGCGAGCCGAAGACCTCCGCGTTGCCGCTCAGGTTGAGCTGGGCCTGGGGCGCGTAGAGGTTGCCCGCGAGCGTGCTGCCCGCGGAGATGTCCAGCGCCTGCGAGCCCGCCACGTAGACGCGCACCCGCGAGGGCAGGGCGGCGGAGCCCAGCGTGAGGTCGCCGGACACGATGAAGCCCCCCGCGAGGAAGAGGTCCAGCTCACCGGGAGGCTGCACGTCCACGGTGAGCGCTTCCTTCAGGTCCACGCCGCCGGGGATGAACAGCGCGGTGCGGCCCCGGATGCGCAGCGTGGCGTGGCCCGGCCCCGCGATGCGCGTCAGCAGGAAGCGGCCACAGGGCAGCTCCAGCACGCGCTCGCCGGTGACGTCCGTCAGCGTCGCCGGGTCCAGGCCGATGGCCGCGTTGTCGTTGTCCACGGTGTGGTGGGCGATGAGCGCGGCCGGGTCGAAGCGAGAGCCCTCGTCGCAGTCACAGGGGATGACCGGGGGCACGGGCTCACGGCGCAGCTCCGACGCCTGGGCCGGGCCCGGAGAGAACTCCGGGGGCACGGTGAGCACGCCGCCCACGGTGAGCGCGGCGAGCCCCACGTCCCCGTTCACCCGAGCATCACCCGTGACAGTGGCGGAGGTGCCGGGGCCGGAGAGGGGACCGTTGCTGTCCAGGACGCCGCCCACCGTGAGCGGACTGCCGAGCTGGACGCCACCCACCTGGAGCGAGCCGCCCACCGAGACGCGGTCGTTCGCGGACAGGACTCCGTTCACGCCCACGTCGCCCCCCGTGCCGCCGGGAGCATAGGGGCCCGCGGAGCTTCGGAATGCATCCACGGTGAAGGGGGCGCTGAGGGACAGTCCCTCGCAGGAGCACGCCGCGCGGCGGAACAGCGTCTGCGCCAGCTGGCCGCTGCACACCCGTGGTCCGGAGGCCGGGTTCCCCAGCAGGAGCGGAGGGCCGCTGTCCGCGCAGTGCTCCGCCCATTCATCCGGAACGCCGGTCCCCGCGTCGGGCGAACGCAGCGTGGCCACCGGATCATCCACCGTGCACGCGGCGCTCAACAGCGCGCTCCAGGCCACGAGACCCGCGAGGCCGTGCTTCATGGCGGCGACAGCTCGCGGAGCCGTGCTCGCGAGGCCGCGCTCAGCGGTGAGTCCGGATGCAGCGAGAGGAACTCACCCAGCGCCCGGGCCTCCGCAGACGTGTCGCCCAGGGCGCGGTGGGCTTCCGCCACGCCGTGGCGTGCCTCCGGATCCAACACGCCGCCGGGTTGCAGCCGCACCGCGTCCTGGTACTGGCGCAGGGCGCCTCGCGCGTCACCCAGGTGCTCCAGCCGCAGCGACCCCGACGCCACGCGCGCGACGTACGCCGCCAGCGAGGACGGCTCCGCGCGGATGACGCGCAGGTACAGTCCTTCCGCGTCCTTCCACTTGCCCGCCGAACGGAGCGCGTTGGCCTGCCGCAGCAGGTCCTCCGGCTTCGATGATTCCTTCACCGTGAGGGTCGGACGCAGCGGCCTTGGATGCTCGATGACGAAGGGCTCGGGCGGCGCGGGCGGGGGCAGGGGCACCGGCTCCAGCGTGGCCACCCGCGTCGGCTCCGGCACGGCCGGCGTCAGCACCTGCGGGGGCGGCTGCGCGGGCTTCGCGTAGCGCCACACGGCGGCGGCCGCGGCCCCGGTGAAGACGAGCGCCGCGCCCGCCATCAACCACACGGGAGGCCGCCTGCGTCTTCGCGGAGGCTCCGGCGCCTGCTGGAGCGCCGCGTCCAATGCCGCCTGGACGAGCGCGCCCGAACGCTGCCGGGACAGCCGCCGCGCGGGCCCACTGCCGTTGTCCAGGGGCCGCAGCAGGTCGTCCAGCGGCTCACCGTCACCGTCGCCGGGGGGGCGGGGGCTCATGACGACTCCCCCTCGGGTGCCTCGTCCTCCGCGGCCAGCGCGCGCAGGGCGGTGCGTCCCAGGCGCAGCCGGCTGCGCACGGTCTCGAAGGGGACGCCCAGCTCTGTCGAAATCTCCTGCACGCTCAATTCCAGGACGTGGTGCAGCACCAGCGCGTGCCGCTGCTCCGTCGACAACTGGTCCAGTAACGTCACCAGGTGACGGCGGTACAGATATTCGTCCGCCGGCGCTTCGTCGGACGGCACCGCCAACAACTCCACCGGGTCCCCACTGTAGCGGGCCTCGCGTCCGCGTGAGCGCTTGAGCCACGCGAACGTGGTGCGCACCACCACCCGGTCCACCCAGCCGTGGAAACGCCCGTCGCCGCGATAGGTGGGCAGGCCCCGCACCAGCGTGATGAGCGACTCCTGGGCGATGTCCTCCACGTCCGAGTCTCCCCGCACCAGGTAGCGCACCAGGTTGCGCACGCGCGGCAGCAACTCCAGGAGCAGGGATTCGGTCGCGTCGCGCTGTCCCCGCATGGCCGCCATCAGCCGGGCGTCCTCGCCACGGGGCGCGACGGTCACATGTGAGCCCGAGCTCCTCATGCCCACCAGGGAGAGGGGACGCCGCCAGATCGGGTCATCGGTGCTCACGGAAAAATCACCATCCCCACTTCCAGTCGGGGGCGCACGGACGCACCGTCCTCCCGGAGCATGAAGGCGCCATCCACCGCGTACCCCAGCCGGGGCCGGCCCAGGAGCACCTCTCCCGACAGCGCCGCCTCCAACGCGAGCGCCGGCCCCCACCGCCACGCCACGCGCACCGCCGGCCCCACGACGAAGGCCGCGAGCATCCGGGACGGCGTGGGCTCCACCTCCGAGGCCCGGGCCTCCGTGCGCCGCCAGAAGCCCGCGACCCCGGCCCCCAGGCCCACCGTGCCCTCCCACGCGCCCGCCTTCACGAAGGGCACGTCCGCCCACACCAGCGCGGAGCCCTGCATGAGGCGGATGTCCGCGTACGCGTCCTGAAGGTGCACCGGCAGCGCCGCCAGCACCTGCGCGCGAAGGCGCGGCACCCGGCCCGCCCATCCCGCCCCCACGGACAGCCCCTGCTGTCCCCAGGGGTGATAGCCGTCCAGCGCCGCGTGTACGCCCACCTGGATGAAGGCCCCGTCCGCCGGAGCCACCGGCGCCTCGACCACCGGCGCCGGAGCAGCGGGGGGAGGCGGCGCCACCACCACGGGAGGCGGGGGAGGGGGCGCGACCACTTCCCCCAGCGGTTCGCCCGCGTCCACCGCGCGCAGCGCCGAGCGCACCGCCAACGCCAGCGCCTCCGCGCCCACGGACCACGTCAGCGTCTCCGGCGCCCCTTCCACCCGAGCGCTCCGCACGAACAGGTGTCCCGTGCGCGGAGCCGCCACCGACACCCGCAGCTCCACCCCAGCGCGCGTGAACCACAACACCGCGCGAGCGTCCTTCCGTGAAGCCAGCCGCTCCGCCTCACGCCACGCGCCATCGGAGCCCGAGTCCATGGACGGACCCGCCTCCGGCTCCAGCACCACCGGCAGGTCGCTGCTCTGCCCCCGCACCCGCTCCAGCAGTGCGCGGTCCTCGGCGGTGGCCACGCGCGCCACCGCCCGCCATGACTCGGCCGCCCACGCGGGGCCCCACGGGCCCAGCACCAGGGCCAGCACCACCACGCGCTGCCACGCCACGGCCTCCAACACGGACATGCAGTAAAACCTACCTTCCAGGGAATTCTTCTGGAAGCTCCCCACGGTGTGGATTGCCTGTCACGCACCGGAGGGGACGGCGGGAGGGCGGAGGCCACCCTCGCCCGTCACCCCGGACCCGGCGCATCCCATCCCCGCGCTCCGGTGCAGGGACGACTGTCTCCGGGGGCGGGATGTCTGTGTTTCACGCAGCGCGGAGTCTTGTCTCAACGCCAGACATCGCTGGCCTGGAGGCAAACATGCAAATCTTCGTGACGACCCTGACCGGGAAGACCATCGAATTGGAGGTGGAGCCGGGCGACACCATCGAGAACGTCAAGGTGAAGATCCAGGACAAGGAGGGCGTCCCGCCCGACCAGCAGCGCCTCATCTTCGACCAGAAACAGCTGGCGGACGGCAAGACGCTGTCGGATTACAACATCCCGGCGGAGTCCACGCTGTACCTGGTGCTGCGCCTCTAGGACGGCGGAGCCCGGCGGCGCCAGGGCAGGCGGGCCGTCATGTGACGCTTGCTCCCGGCGCGGGAACGCCCCCTAATCACGCGCCATGAACCGCCTCCGGGAACTGCGTTCGGTCCTGAACCTCACCGTCCTCGTGGCGGGCCTGGGCTACTTCGTGGACCTCTTCGACATCACGCTCTTCGGCGTGGTGCGGGTCGCGTCGCTGAAGGACCTGGGGCTCACGGACCCTTCGGACATCTTCCAGAAGGGCCTGTTCATCTACAACGCGCAGATGGCGGGGATGATGGTGGGCGGCCTCTTCTGGGGCCTGCTCGGGGACAAGCGGGGGCGGCTGTCCGTGATGTTCGGCTCCATCCTCCTGTACTCGGCGGCCAACCTGCTCAACCCCTTCGTCTGGGATGTGAACAGCTACGCCGCGTGCCGCTTCCTCGGGGGCCTGGGCCTGGCGGGCGAGCTGGGCGCGGCCATCACGCTGGTCGCGGAGTCCCTGCCCAGGGAGAAGCGCGGCCTGGGCACCACCGTCGTCGCCACGCTGGGCATGCTGGGCATCGTCGTCGCGGCGCTCGTCGGGCAGCACCTGCCCTGGAAGATGGCCTACGTGACGGGCGGCGTGCTGGGCCTCCTGCTCCTCTTCACGCGCTTCAAGGTGTCCGAGTCCGCCCTCTTCACCCACAAGGCCGGCCCCGCGAAGGGGAACCCGCTCCTGCTCCTCACGGGCGGACGCTTCTCCAAGTATCTGGGCTGCATCCTCGTGGGCGTGCCCATCTACTTCACCACCGGCATCCTCTTCGTCTTCGCCCCGGAATTGACGGCGGGCCTCCACGTGCAGGGCACGGTGACCGCCGGCGACGCCATCCTCTTCGGCAGCGTGGGCCTGACGCTGGGGGACCTGTCCTCCGGCCTGCTGAGCCAGTGGCTCCAGAGCCGCAAGCGCGCCGTGGGCTTCAGCCTGTGCGTCTGGTTCGCGCTGGTGCTCGTGTACGGGCTCATGCCGGGTCTCACCCCGGCGCTCATCTACGCGCTGACCTTCCTCATTGGCCTGAGCGTGGGCTACTGGGCGGTGCTCATCACCATGGCCGCCGAGCAGTTCGGCACCAACATCCGCGCCACCGTGGCCACGTCCGTGCCCAACTTCGTGCGCGGCTCCGCGGTCATCGCCGCCACCGCCTTCGGCCAGCTCAAGGGCTCCCTGGGCGTGGCGCACGCGGCGCTGGCCGTGGGCGCGGTGTGCTTCCTCCTGGCGCTCGTCGCCCTGGCGCGGCTGGCGGAGACCTTCCACCGCGACCTGGACTACGTGGAGTCCACGAACCCCGCGAGCGCGGACGCGCCCACCGGCTCCGGCGCCTGAGCGCTCAGCGGGGCGGCGGCACCCGCAGGCGCCACGCCAGCACCCGGCCGTCCAACCCCAGCACGAACACCAGCGGCCCGCGCACCACCGGCCGCGTGCGCAGCGGCGTGTCCGCCCGCACCGTGAACGCGGGCGTCCAGCCCGGCGCCTTGAGCGCGACCAGTTGGCCCTCGTGGCCGGACGTGGGCACCAGCAGCAGGTCCTCCAGCCCTACCTGCACCCGGCCCACCAGCGGCGAGGGCAGCGCCACCCGCGCCACCTCCCGGCCCTCCGAGGTGGACAGCCCCACCAGCGAGGACGGGCCCGCGCCCACCCACAGCGCGCCCAGCGCCCGCGCGGGCGGCCCCGTCACCCCGTCCGCGAAGCGCTGCTCCCAGCGCGTGCTCCCGTCCTTCACCGACAGCGCCAGCACCTGGCCCGGCCGCGTGGCCACGAACACCGTGTCGCGCTCCGAATCCAGCCCCACCACGTCCGTCACCGGCCGCGACCAGCGGGGCTCCCCGCTCCGGGCGTCCAGCGCCCACAGCCCGGAGCCGAGCGGCACCACCAGCACGTCCCCCACCAGCACCGGCGCTGGCCGGACCCCGGGGGCCACGGAAGGCAGTGGCTCCAAGGATTCCGCCGCCGTGGACGCCCTGGGCGCCGGCCGCTTCCAGCGCTCCTGCCCGGAGTCCACCGCCAGGGCGCGCACCGCGCCGTCCGGCGCCACCAGGAAGACGGAGTGTCCCGCGTCGTCCACCACGGGCGGTGTCAGCACGGGCGGCTCGCCTCCCAGGCGCCAGCGCTCCTTGCCGTCCGTCAGCGACAGACAGGCCACCTCGCCCACCACCGTCCCCACGACGACGCTCTCCGCGGCCAGGGCGGGGGCCACCGCCACCTCCCGGTCCAGTCGGGCGGTCCACACCGGCCGGCCCTCCCGGTCCAGGCGCACCACCTTGCCCGCCTCGTTGCCCAGCAGCACCCCGTCCTGGAGGGCCGTGAGCCCCGTCCGGGAGGACGCATCACTGGAGTACCGGAAGGCCGCTTCCACCGGCGAGCGCTGGCACGCCATGACCGCCAGCGTCAACGTCAGGCAGGTCACCAGGGGCAGGCGTGGACAGGCGGCGGACGGCATGGTTTGGGGGAGGATGACGCAAGCGAGGAACTTCGACCATGCCCACGATTCGTGAAGACGAAACCCCCAACGCCACCGGCATCCCTTCATCCGCCCGGCGCACGGACATCACCCCGCCCCCCACGCTGGCGGTGACGGAGGAGCTGCTCCACGCGCTCCCCAAGACGGACCTGCACTGCCACCTGGACGGGTCCATGCGGCTGAAGACCATCCTGGAGCTGGCCGAGCAGCAGAAGATCAAGCTCATGGCCGACACCGAGGACGGCCTGGCCAAGGCCATCCACATGGGCCAGGTGTGCAAGAGCCTGGAGGAGTACCTCGTCGCGTTCGACGTGACGCTCTCCGTCCTCCAGACCGCGGAGTCCCTCTACCGCGCCGCCTACGAGCTGGCGGTGGACGCCGCCGCGGAGAACGTGCGCTGGCTGGAGGTGCGCTACTCGCCCGCGCTGCACCTGCAGAAGGGCCTGAAGATGACCACCGTCATCGACTCCGTGCTGGAGGGCCTGCGCGCCGCCAAGAAGGAGACGGGCATCAAGTGCGCCGTCATCGTCTGCGGCATCCGCCACATCAACCCGCAGACGTCCATGCGCCTGGCGGAGCTGTCCGTGGCGTACAAGAACCGCGGCGTCGTGGGCTTCGACCTGGCGGGCGCGGAGGCCAGCTTCCCCGCCAAGGACCACCTGGACGCCTTCCGCCTCATCCTCAAGAACAACGTCAACTGCACCGCCCACGCCGGTGAGGCCTACGGCCCGGAGTCCATCTCCCAGGCCATCCACTCGCTGGGCGCGCACCGCATCGGCCATGGCACCCGGCTGCGCGAGGACGGGGACCTGCTCAACTACGTCAACGACCACCGCATCCCCATGGAGGTCTGCCCGTCCTCCAACGTCCAGACGGGCGCGGTGTCCTCGCTGGAGTCCCACCCGCTCAAGTTCTACTTCGACTACGGCCTGCGGGTGACCATCAACACGGACAACCGCCTCATCACCGACACCACCGTGACGAAGGAGCTGTGGCTGGCCCACCGCAACCTGGGCCTGTCGCTGGAGGACCTCACCACCGTCATCGTGTCCGGCTTCAAGAGCGCCTTCCTCCCGTTCCGGGAGAAGCAGGACATGCTGCGGCAGGTGAACCAGGAGATCGCCACCACGCTCGCCGCCTTCGAGAAGCGCCCCGTCGCGGCCATGCGCCAGCCGGCCTGACCCTCACGCCATGGACGAGACCCACGACATTCCCCCCGCGCCGGACTTCAACCCCTCGCGCGCGAAGGCCGCCCAGGACCTGTCCATCCCCGCCATCCTGATGCTGGTGATGGCGGGCCTCACCTTCCTGTACTCGCTGGTGAGCATGGTGACGCCGACGAGCGCTCCCCAGATGGCGAACTTCTTCAGCAACCCGGACATCCCCCAGCAGTGGAAGGACGCCGTCACGTGGATTTTGTCCCCCATGGGACGCGTGGTGACGACCGTGCCCGGGCTGGTGTTCAACGCGCTGGTGGCCTTCGGCGCCTGGAAGATGAAGAACCTCCAGAGCTACGGCTGGTCCATGGCGGCGGCCATCCTCTGCTGCATCCCGTGCTGCGGCCCGTGCTCCTGCCTGTCGCTCGTGCCGGGCATCTGGTCGCTCATCGTGCTCAACCGGCCGGACGTGAAGGCCGCGTTCCGCTGAAGCGAAAAAGAAAGCGGGCGCCCCGGAGGATTCCGGGAGCGCCCGCGGCTTGAAGGCACCTGGCGAAAACGGTCAGGTGACCTTCATCCCCTTGGGGATGACGACGACGCCGCCGGACGTGACGTGGAAGCGGCGCTTGTCCTCCACCGGGTCGTAGCCAATGGTCATCCCGGGCGGAATCTCCACGTTCTTGTCGATGATGGCCCGCTTGATGCGGCAGCGGCGGCCGATGGTGACGTTCTCGAAGAGGATGGAGTCCTCCACCTCCGAATAGGAGTTCACCCGCACCTTCGGCGACAGCACGGAGCGGTGCACGTGGCCGCCGGAGATGATGCAGCCCTCCGCGATGAGCGAATCCGTGGCGGTGCCCACGCGCTTGCTCTCCCGGTCCGCGAAGACGAACTTCGCCGGCGGGAAGTTGTTGGGCTGCGTGTGGATGGGCCAGCGGTCGTTGTAGAGGTTGAACGTCGGGTCCACCTCCACCAGGTCCATGTTGGACTGGTAGTACACGTCGATGTTCCCCACGTCCCGCCAGTAGCCGCGCTCCTTCTCCTCCTGGCCGGCCACCGTGTTCTGGGCGAAGTCGTACACGTACACGGGCTCGTGCTTGTACAGCTCGCTGATGATGGACTTGCCGAAGTCGTGCGCGCTCTTCTCGTCCGCCGCGTCGCGCACCACCTCCTTCACCAGCGTGTCCGTGGTGAAGAGGTAGTTGCCCATGGAGGCCAGGCACATCTTCGGGTTGCCCGGCATGGGCGGCGGGTCCTTGGGCTTCTCCAGGAACTGGAGCATCCGCCCGTCCGGCCCCACGTCGATGATGCCGAACTCGCGCCCCTGCTCGATGGGGACGGGGATGGCGGCCACCGTGCACGCGGCCTTCCGCTCGATGTGGAAGTCCAGCATCTTGCGCGTGTCCATCCGGTACACGTGGTCCGCGCCGAAGACGAAGATGTGGTCCGGCTCCTCGTCCGTGATGATGTTGAGGTTCTGGTAGATGGCGTCCGCGCTGCCCTTGTACCAGTCCACGCCGGTGCGCATCTGCGCGGGCACCGCCTCCACGTAGTGGCCCAGGAACGCCGTCATGCGCCACGCGCGAGACAGGTGGTTGTTGAGCGAGTCGCTCTTGTACTGGGTCAGCACCTTCATCCGGTACACGCCGGAGTTGGCGAAGTTGGAGAGGACGAAGTCGATGATGCGGTAGCGCCCACCGAACGGCACCGCGGGCTTCGCGCGCTCACGGGTCAGGGGCTCCAGGCGCGTGCCCGCGCCTCCCGCCAGAATCATGGCCAGCAGCTTTGACATAGGTGCCGGCCACGTTAGCCCCCGGCCGGTGGCCCACAATGGCCGTGCGGCCCCCGCAAGCCCTTCCGTTGAGTGCCCAACCGGGCGGGGTGGATGGGCGGAAAGCGACCTTTCAGTTTCGCGCCATGTAGGAGGAGGGGCGCAACCCCGTGCGTCCTCTTGGCTTGCGTGGCTTCCCCGGACCTTGCGTGCTAGCGTGGCCGGGCGATGTCTGGCGACCAAACGCGAGTCACCAAGATCTCCAGCCTCACCCCCGGTCCCGAGCGTGGCACCGAGTGCTGCCTCGTGCAGATCCACGGACCGGAGCTGGGCAAGAAGTACGTGCTGGAGGAGTCCGAGTTCACCATTGGCCGGGATCAGCACAACCACATCGTGGTGGACCTGGACAACGTGTCGCGCCGCCACGCGCGCATCTGGACCCGTCAGGGCAAGACGTACGTGGAGGACCTCCAGTCCACCAACGGCACCTACCTGAACGACCGGGAGGTGCTCCAGGCGCAGCCCCTGCGCAGCGGGGACCTGGTGAAGGTGGGAGGCTCCATCTTCAAGTTCCTCGATGGCGACAACATCGAGACCCAGTACCACGAGACCATCTACACGCTGACCATCGCGGACGGTCTCACCGGCATCAACAACAAGCGCTACTTCGTGGAGTACCTGGAGCGGGAGATGGGCCGCTCGCACCGGTACCAGCGCACGCTGTCGTTGATGATGTTCGACATCGACCACTTCAAGCAGATCAACGACGTCCACGGCCACCTGGCCGGCGACTACGTGCTGCGCGAAATGGCCCAGTCCATCAAGAAGCTCGTCCGGCGCGAACAGTGCTTCGCGCGCTACGGCGGCGAGGAGTTCGCCATCGTCATGCCGGAGGACGGGCCGGACAAGGCGCGCGTGTTCGCGGAGAAGATCCGCAAGCTGGTGGAGGACAAGCGCTTCGCCTTCGAGGACAAGGAGATCCCTGTCACCATCTCCATCGGCGTGGCGGAGGTGGCCTCGGAGATGTCGGAGCCGTCCCAGTTCATCAAGGTGGCGGACGCGAACCTCTACAAGGCCAAGAAGTCCGGCCGCAACCGCGTGGTGGGCTGAAGGCCATGGCGGACGAAGGCTCAGGCCCGTCCTTCCTGGCCCGGCTCATCCTCGTCCTGTTGGGCGTGGCCTTCCTGGGCGCCGCCTGGGTGTGGCACCAGAAGGACACCGACCCGAAAGCCGCCCGGCTCGTGGAGCGCGTGAGCGGCGGCCGGGTGCACGGCGCGGCGAATCCGTAGGACCCGCCCGCGCCTCACTCCCACATCAGGTGCCTTCGCGCGTCTCGGCCAGCCGGCCGCGGGTGCCGGGCAGGTTCCCGGGCGGCATCTTCGAATAGATGTACTGCACGGTGTCGAGCAGCGTCTCGTGGACGTCGCGCGCCTTGAAGCCCAGCTCGCGCTCGGCCTTGGCGGGCTCCAGGTAGAAGAAGTGCTCGCCAATCTCCACCTCCTGCGGGTCGAGCTTGGACGTGACACCGCGCAGCTTCGCGAGCTGCTCCAGCAGCTTGCCGCCCCAGATGTTCACCTCGCGCGGCAGCTTCATGCGCGGGGCGGGCACGCCGGTGAGGCGCTGGAGCCGGTCGAAGAAGTCCGGCATGGCCATGTTCACGCCCATCAGGTGGCGGCCGTACACCTCGCCCCGGGTGAGCGCCTGGAGGAAGGCCTCCGCCGCGTCGCGCGCGTCCACGAAGGAGATGCCGCCCCCGGGCATGGACGGAATCTCCCGGTTGAGGAACTTCACCACCGTCCACGTGGAGGACAGGCGGTCATCCCCGGGGCCCATCAGCAGGCTGGGGTTGAGCACCACCAGCGGGATGGAGTGCTTGCGGCAGTACTCCAGCGCCAGCTTCTCCTCGTAGATCTTGGACAGGTAGTAGGGCCAGTGGGCCACGGTGGTGATGGGGTAGTCGTCGTCCTCCGTGCCCACGCGGTCGTCCTTCGACACCGCGATGGTGCCGGAGGTGGAGCCCAGGATGACGCGCTTCACGCCCGCTTCGCGCACGTCGCGCAGAAGCTCGCGCGTGCAGTCCACGTGCAGCTCGTACATCCGCCGCGCGTCCTTGTTCTGGAAGGAGACGAGCCCCGCCAGGTGGTAGACGGCGTCCACGCCCTCCAGCGCGCGGCGCACGGCGTCCCGGTCCTTGAGGTCGCCCTGTTGCACTTCCGTCTTCGCGAACGCGGGGCCTGACGGCTTCGAGCGCGCGATGAGGCGCACGTCGTGGCCCGCGGCGACCAGCTTGGGCACCAGGTGCGTGCCCAGGAATCCCGTGCCTCCGGTGACAAGCAGCTTCACGCGTCCTTCCCTTCCGGCAGGGCCCGGGCGGGCGGGGTGAATTCCCGGTCCGCGCCCACCTGCTCCAGGTCCATCACCTTGCCCGCCCTCAGCGCGCGCACCGCCTCCTCCGCGATGTGCGTCACGTAGCGGTAGCCCTCCGAGCGCGCCATGCCCTGCACCCGGGCCTTCAGCGACGCGTACTCCAGCGCCGGGCCCACGTGCACCTCCAGCTCCTTCGTCTTCGGGAACATGGAGCCCTTGGGCAGCGCTTCGTACGCGCCGTGGATGTACAGCGGCAGCACGTCCACCCCGTAGGTGAGCGACAGGTAGCCCAGCGTCGGCTTGAACTCCATCAGCTCACCCGTCGTGGAGCGCGTGCCCTCCGGGAAGATGAGGACGTTGAAGCCCTGCCGGAGCGCCTCGCCCGCCACCCGCAGCGACTCGCGCAGGCTGCCCTGCCGGTCGATGGGGATGAGGTTGGTGAAGTTCTCGAACCACGCGCGCTTGAGCGGCGTGTCGAAGAAGTAGTCGCGCGCGGCCAGCGACACCAGCCGCTCGCCCTGGTCACCCAGCACCACGCGCACCAGGCCCGCGTCCAGGTGGCTGGCGTGGTTGGCGATGACGAGGAAGTTGCGGTTCTGCGGGATGAACGTCTTGCCCGTCACCTTCACGTCGAAGACGCCGCCGTAGAGCACCTTCTGCCCGAAGGACAGGAGCTGCCGGCCCAGCGCGGACACCGACTCCGGCACCGGAATCTCCGCCTCTTCCGCGCGCTCTGCTTCCTTCTTGATGTCGCGCGCGCGCGTCTCCTGCGACGGCCGGCGTCCGGAGGCCACCACCAGCTTGCGCAGGTCCTCCACCGTCTGCACCTGCGTCAGGTCTTCGATGGCGGGCAGCGGCACGCCCGCGCCCTCCAGCGCCACGGACATCTCCGTGAGCATCAGCGAGTCGAAGCCCAAATCGCCAATGAGCTGCGCGTCCGCCCGCACGTCCGACGCCGGGCGGTGGCAGACCTCCGCGATGAGCGGATAGAGCCAGTCCGACACGCCGCCCGTGGTGGGCGCCGCCTGCGCCTTCTCCTTCACGCGGCCCGCGCTGGCCGCCACGCGGTCCAGCCGCTGGAGCTCCTCCACCACGCGCTTGCGCTTCACCTTGCGGGTGGAGGTGCGCGGCAGCTCGCCGTCCCAGAAGCGCAGCACCTTCACGCGCCGGTAGAAGGGCATGCCCGCGCTCACCTTGCGGAAGTGCTCCTCCAGCTCGTGGCGGACCTCTTCACGCGGGCGGTCCTTGAAGTCCGGCACGCACAGGCACGCCACCTTTTCGCCGCCGGCCTCGTCCGGCAGGCCGACGATGGACAGCTCCTTGATGTGCGCGTGCTCCTGGTACAGCTCCTCCAGCTCGTCCGGGTAAACATTCTTGCCGTTGGCGTCGACGATGACGTCCTTGGCGCGGCCCATGAGGTACAGGCGGCCCTCGTCGTCCATGCGGCCCAGGTCGCCGGTGTGCAGCCAGCCGTCCTTCACCACGGCCTCGGTGGCCTCGCGGTCCCCGAAGTAGCCCGCCATCACGTTCGGGCCCTTGGCCAGCACCTCGCCAATGCCGTCGTTGTCCGGGTTCTGGATCTTGAACTCGATGCCCGGCAGCGCCTTGCCCACCGTGCCCTTCACGCGCTTGTTGGTGGCCTCGGACACCGCCAGCACCGGCGCGGCCTCCGTGAGGCCGTAGCCCTCGCGCATGGTGAAGCCCAGCTCGTGGAAGGCCTGGTGCACTTCCTCCGACAGCGCGGAGCCGCCGGACACCAGCACCTTCACCCGGCCGCCGAACTTGCGGTGCACCGGCCAGAACAACAGCTTGCCCAGGTTGAGCGAGCTGCGGTTGCGCAGCTCCCCGTTGGCCGCCATCAGCGCCTTGAGCGCCTGCTCCACCAGCGGCGGCTGCGCGGCCATCTCCTGGGTAATCTTGCGGTGCAACAGCTGCCAGAGCGCGGGCACGCCAATCATCGCCGTCACGCGGCCCGTCTCGAAGACGTCGCCCAGCCGGTCCGACGTGAGCTCGTCGATGTACGTGATTTCCGCGCCGCGCATGAACGGCGTGAGGAAGCCGGCGGAGAATTCAAAGGTGTGGTGCAGGGGCAGCACGGACAGCACGCCGTCGCCCACGCCCACGTCGAACGCGCCCGCCAGCTTCGCCACCAGCGCCGCGAAGTTGCGGTGGGTGAGCATCACGCCCTTGGGCGTGCCGGTGGTGCCGGAGGTGAAGATGACGCTCGCCACGTCGTCCGCGGCGGCGGACTTCTTCACGGGGCCAATGCGGTCCGGATACGCCGGGTCACCCGTCATGGCCTCCGCGAGGCTCGCCACGCCCACGCCTTCACCCAGCGCGGCGAAGAGGCCGGGGAAGTCCTCCGCGGCCTGCTCGGACACCAGGCACTGCTTGGCCGCCGCGCGCTTCGCGATGTTGACCACCTCCGCTTCGGTGAGCGAGGGGTCCACCGGCACGGCGGTGCCGCCGGCGCGCAGGATGCCGAAGTAGCTGATGGCCCACTCCGGCCGGTTCTCCGACACCAGCAGGACGCGGTCGCCGCGCTTGATGCCCTGGGCCATGAGGTAGCTGCCCACGCGGGCCGCGTAGCGGTGCACCTCGCCGAAGGTGAAGCGCTCCTCCTTCTCCCCCGCGGCCATGCGGAACGCCACCCGGTGGCGGTACGCGTGCACGGTGGCCTCGAACAGCTCCAAGAGGTCGCGGTGCGCGGGGATGGCGGTGCGCTTCTCGCGCTCCTCGTCCAGGCCCGGGAACACCCACTTCTCCAGGCCGGGCAGGTGCGTGCCCAGGAAGTACTCGCGCCAGTCGATGCGGTCCGGTGCCCAGTCGATCTTCGCGCGGTCCGCCGGCACCATGCGCTCGTAGACGGAGCGCGTGTTGTCGCAGCGGAAGACGTAGCGGTTCTCCCAGAGGAAGGGGAGGAACAGCTCGATGAGGCCGCCCAGGCTGCCCGCCTGGGACTCCACCTCGTCCAGCGCGACGCGGGCCTTGTCCATCATCGCCTGCACGCGGGGCGCGCCCCACGCGGGCCGGACCTCTTCCATGGCCTTCTTCAGGAACTTCGCGCCCTTCGCCAGCATGGGCGCGCTGAGCAGTTGGAACTCCTGCTTGCTCACCGGCTGCGGCTCGATGCGCGAGCGCAGCGAGTTGACCAGCGAGTTGCCCGTCTCGCGGTTGCGGTAGTAGCGGCGGCGGTACAGGCCCACCAGCTCCACGGAGCGGCTGGCGAGGAACGGGTTCACGTCCCCGGACGCCAGGTTGTAGACGCGGCGCTCCTCCACCTGCATCGCGTGCGCGGTGATGCCCAGCGTGGCGCCCGCCACCTGGTCCACCGGGATGATGTCCAGGATGGCGTGGTCGCCCGCGGGGATGCCGCGCTGGCCCTTGATGCCCGCGTACGCCAGCGGCGCGGACGTGGTGAAGCCCTCGTTCCAGCCGGGGAAGGGGAAGTGCGCCGCGCTCTCCACGATGGAGGGCCGCACGATGGAGTAGCGAAGCCCCGGCGTCCCGGCCATCACCTGTTCGCCCAGGTGCTTGGCGTACGTGTACGTGTTGGGCCAGCCCCAGTGCTGCGCGCGCTCCATGCCCGCGCGGACCAGCTCGCCGGACAGCCACAGCTTGCGCTCGCGGCCCACGGCCAGTCGCAGCGTCTTCTCATCCGTGGCGTCGCGGCCCTCCTCCTCCAGGCGGTCCAGCGCCTTCTGCCGGAAGAGGGAGGTGAGCGCCTTGTCATCCGCCTGTTCGCGCAGGCGGGCGACGATCTTCTCCGCGTCCGCCAGCTCCTGCTCCAGGCTGAAGTCGCGCCCGTCCATCTCCTCGTGCTTGGGGAAGTAGCCCAGCACCGGCTCGTCCTCGAAGACGAGCCCGCTGCGGTTGCCCACCACGAACGCGGTGGACATGTGGATGAGCGGCACGGACCAGCGCAGCGCCAGCTCCACCGCGTTCTTCACGCCGTGGGTGTTGACGTTGAGGCCCACCTCCAGCGACGGGTTGAAGGAGACCAGGCCCGCGCAGTTGACGATGGCGTGCACCTGCCCGGTGAGCGAAGCGACCTGCGCCTCCTCCAGGCCCACCAGGGGGTCGGTGATGTCGCCATCCAGGATGGTGCACTTCGCCTGGATGAACGCCATGGCGCCTTCGTCGCCCAGGCGGTCGCGCAGCGGCTGGAAGGGCTCGCTGGGCGCCACCTTGTCGAAGAAGCGGCGCTCCGCGGACGCGGCGCTGCCCTTGCGCACGATGACGTAGACCCGGTCCAGCACGTCGCCGTAGTGGGAGAGCAGCATCGACAGCGTCACCTTGCCCACGAAGCCGGTGGTGCCGACGAAGACGATGCGCTTGCCAGTGAAGACCTGGGTGACGTCCAGCGGGGGGAGCGTGGCCATGTCCGTGTGCGACCCTTTCACTTCACGTCCACCATCACCGTGGGCGCGATGCGCAGCAGGCTGATGGACGCCGAGCGCCCCATGAAGCCGCGCGCCTCTTCAATCGCCTCGGAGAGGGTGTCGGTGCGGTCCCAGCCGAGCAGGGCCGGGACGTGGTTGTTCTCCGCGCCCGCGACGATGACCTTGCCTACGTGCTGGCGGCCATTCTCGCCCCAGTACCACATGTAGAAGGGGTGCACGCCGTGGTAGGCGTTGCCCTTGCGGTACAGGTGCACGTAGCTGGGGTTCTCCGCGAACTCCTTCTCGTACTTGTGCTCCAGCTTCATGGAGTCCCGCGTCTCCGGCAGCAGCCGGTGGAAGAACTCGATGTAGCTGGGGTGCTGCACGGGGTCGAACTCGTCGTAGGCCGGGTGCAGGAGGATGAGCACGCCCCCCTTCTTCACCAGCGGCACGCCCCGGTTGAGGTTGTAGAAGTACCCAAGCCCCATCACCTGCACGAGCAGCGGGTTGAGGATGGAGTTGACGCTGTAGGGGCTGACGAACGGGATGGGGAAGATGACGATGTCGCTCTGCCCCTCCACCGGCACCACGTACTGCTTCCAGCTCTGCTCCAGCGTCTTGGCGTGCGTGGGCTCCGTGGCCCCCGCGAACACGCCCGTCACGTCATAGGGCGCGGGGATGGCGTTGAGCACCTTGCGCGCCGCCGCGCGGGGCAGCTTGGACAGCGTGAAGCGCAGGGCCTGGAACTTCAGCCGGTCGGCTTCCGTGTAGTCCTCTTCCTTCTTCGCCAGGAAGTCCGTGGGCGCGCCGAACATGCGGTTGTTCAGCGTGGTCTCGATGTGGAAGACCTTCAGCGTGTTGTCGATGACCGTGCCGATGCGCGAGTTCTTCGTGTAGAGCGCGCTCGCCTTCGGCTCCATGTAGGAGTCCGACTCGCGGATGGTCTTCGGGTTGTGGTGGTGGCGCAGCGACGCGTAGTTCGTCACGCCCGTGCCCATGGACTTGTGCCCGCCGTTCATGGGCACGAAGTTGATGTTCACGTAGACGATGAGGTCGCTCTCCGCGACGCGCCGGTTCACCGCCACCACTTCGTTGTGGCTGGTGCGCTCCAGCTCCGTCATCCCGTCCGGGTCTTCCGCGTCGTGGTTGTAGTAGCGGTCCGGGTAGTAGGCGTCGAAGATCTTCTCGCCCACCATGCGCTTCATCTCGCCTTCGGTCATCCGGCGGTGCAGCGCGTTGGCGATGACCAGGTGCACGTCATCCACGCCGGAGTCCGCGCACAGCTCCAGCACCACCTCCAGGATGGACTGGCGCACGTCCGGGGTGACCATGGGCGGCAGCGGGACGCTGATGTCGTCGATGACGCACGTCAGCCGCATGCCGGGCTTGAGTAGCGCGTGCAGCGGGTCCATGCCCTCCGGGTGGTTGATGGCCCAGCGGATGGCGGCCTTCACGTTGGGCACGCCCTCCAGCGGGGGGCGGGGGAAGATGACCCGGGTGCCCACGGGCAGGTCTTCCTGGAGGAAGCCCTCACCGTAGAAGAGCGCCCGCGGGGGGCTGCCCTTCTCCGTGATGACCACCTGGCTTTCCTCGTCGTACAGCTTCTGGAGCGTCTTGAGCGGGCGCATGGATGAAGGGGGCGGCGAAAGGGGTGGGGGACTACTTCAGGTCCAGGATGGGCCAGTTGTACGCGCGCGCGAGCGAGCGCAGCCGCAGGTCCGGGTTCACCGCGGTGGGCCGTCCCACCACGGCGAGCATGGCGTAGTCGGAGGCGCTGTCCGAGTAGCCGTGGCACTGGTTGAGGGCCAGGCCCTCGCGCTCGCAGTAGGCGCGGATGGCGTTGGCCTTGTTGGCGCCTTCGATGATGGGCGGAATCACCTTGCCGGTGGCCTTGCCGCCCACGAACTGCATCTTGTTGGCGATGACGTCGTCGCAGCCCAGGTGCCGGGCCAGCGGGCGCATGGTGAAGTCCAGCGCACCCGTGACGAGCACGATGCGGCAGCCGGCACGACGCGCCTCGTCGATGAGGTCCTGCGTCTGCTCGTACAGGGCGGGCTTGAGGACGTCCTCGAACATGTCCTCCGCGATGGTGACGAGCCGGTCCTCGCTGAGGCCGGAGTAGTACCGGTAGAAGAACTCGTTGAAGGCCTTGCGGTTGACGGCATCCAGGATGCCGAACACCGGCAGACCCAGGGCGGTGCCCAGGGTGCGGCCCGCGATGCCCCGGAGCGAGCCCCGGTTCGTCGCGTAATAGGCATAGACGTGGACGATGTTCGTCCGGACCAGCGTCCCGTCGACGTCGAAGAAGGCTGCTTTGGCGGGCACTTTGGGGGGCATGGGCGGTCGGGCTTCCTCCCATCCTGGAGGGGGTGTGGTCAACGAAAGCGGAAGGGCCGGGGTGGGGGGCCGGCCCTTTGGGCGCATGGGGCTATAACCAGCCCTGCGCGCGATACCATTCACCACTGCGAGTGATGGACTCCGCCAGCCCTCGGCGCGGCCGGAAGCCCAGCAGGCGCTCGGCCTTGGCCCCGGAGCAGGTCCAGGCCGGGGCCAGGAGCTGCCTCGCCAATTTCCGGTTGAGGGGGAGTTTCCGGCCCGTCAGCCGGGTCACCCCGTCCGCCGCCGTGGCCAGGGCGGTCAGCACCGCCGGGGACAGCCGCCAGGTGCGCGTCTGGAAGCCCAGGGCCCTGGCGCCCAGGTCCTGCATCTCCTCCAGGGTCAGCCGCTCCGGGCCCGCGCAGAAGAACGCCTCGCCCAGGGCCTCCGGCTTCTGGGCCAGGACGAGCAGCAGGTCCACCACGTCCTCCACGTCCACCAGGGACAGGGGGCGGGGGCCTCCGGACAGCTCCAGCCGGATGCCCTTCTTCCCCAGCTTGAAGAAGGTCAGGTTTTCCCGGTCCCCGGGCCCCAGGATGCGGGGCGGGCGGATCACCGTCACCGGCAGCCGGTCCTGGAAGGAGAACGCGATGCGCTCACCCTCCGCCTTGCTCTCGCCGTACCACTCATGGGGATGGAAGGCGTCCTCCTCCACGTGGGGGCGCTCCGGGGTGGAGGGGCCGTGGGAGGCCAGGGAGCCGCACATCACCAGGCGGGGACGGGGCTGGGGCAGGGCGGCCATGGCCTCGCAGATGAAGCGGGTGCCTTCCGCGTTGACGCGCATGAACTCGTCGCGCAGCGCGGCGCGGCGGATGCCGGCCAGGTGGAAGACGACGTCCACGCCCTTCACCGCGCTGGCCAGGGAGGCGGGGTCCGTCACGTCGCCCACCACCCGCGTCCAGGGGTGGCCTTCCAGGGCCTTTTCCAGCTCGCGGGTGTCCGTGGTGGGGCGCAACAGGCATGAAACCCGGTCGCCGCGCGCAACCAGTGCGCGAGCGAGCCAGGTCCCCAGGAAGCCACCGGCGCCAGTGATGAGGGCATTCATGGGTGCTGTTTCATCCGAAAAGCCACATCCCGTCCACCGTCGAAACGGGCAGGGTCGTCCTAGAGGGGCGGGAGGCTCCGGATGCCGACTTTCCGCCTCCGGACGCGTTCCGAGGCACAATCCCCGAGGGAAAACGGCCTCCGGAGCCGGTTTCTGGCGCTCCGGACGCGTCGCGAGGCTTCCATTCCCGAGAGAAGAATGCGCTGCGGGGCCGAGTTCTAGCCTCCGAATCCATTGCTCCGAGGGGGCCCAGAGGGAAAAAGCGCGCGATGGACGCTGTTTTTCGCTCTAGGCCGTGCTACTACGCGCCATCGGCTCTAGCTTGAAGATGCAAGCACGCCGTGCAACGTCCCCTTCGGAGGGGAGGAGACACAAGACGAATGGCCGCCAAGAAAGCCGCTGCGAAGAAGTCTGCCCCTGCTGCCGCGAAGAAGGCCCCTGCCGCCAAGAAGGCCGCGGGCCGTAAGCCCAACGCTGCGTTCATGAAGGAGATGACGCCCTCCGCTGAGCTGGCGGCGATCGTCGGTTCCAAGGCGCTGCCCCGCACCGCGGTGGTCAGCAAGATCTGGGACTACATCAAGAAGAACAACCTCCAGGACGCGAAGAACAAGCGCCAGATCAACGCCGACGACAAGCTGAAGCCCATCTTCGGCGGCAAGAAGAACGTCACCATGTTCGAGATGACCGCGCTGGTGAACAAGCACCTGAGCTGAACGGTGCAGGGCCCGTCGGGGCCGTCGCCGGTCGCCCGAAGGACCCTGGGGGCTCGTCACGCATCGCGCGCGACGGGCCCTCCGCTTTTTCCCCCTCTGACAGCCGCTCGTCCGGAGCGTTGAAAAGGGGGCTAAGGCGCATCTGCCCGCTGGCGGACGCGCCGCGTCGGGCCTACCTCTGGGGCCCATGTTCCACGACGGTCTTGAGGCAGGGGAGCGTTCCGCGCGGCTGGCGGACGCGGATGGCACGCACACGACGGTGGAGGCCCAGGCGGACGACCTGTTCAGCCAGGTCCAACGCGAGCTGCAATCGCGCCGCGTCACGCCGCTGTCCACCTACCGGATGCAGCTGCACCAGGGCTTCACCTTCCAGCAGGCGAAGGCGCTGGTGCCGTACCTGGCGAAGCTGGGCGTGAGCGACTTCTACGCGTCGCCCTACCTCAAGGCCACGCCCGGCAGCACCCACGGCTATGACTGCGTGGACCACCAACGGCTCAACCCGGAGGTGGGCACGCCCGAGGACCACGCGGCCCTCTGTGACGCCCTGCGCGAGCACGGCCTGGGGCAGGTGCTGGACGTGGTGCCCAACCACATGGGCATCGAGCGGGACAACCGCCTGTGGCTGGACGTGCTGGAGAACGGCCCGTCGTCCGTCTACGCGAAGTTCTTCGACGTGGACTGGCAGCCGGTGAAGGACGAACTGGCGGACAAGGTGCTGCTGCCCATCCTGGGGGACCAGTACGGCATCGTGCTGGAGCGCGGCGAGCTGAAGCTGTCCTACGACTCCGGCGCCTTCTACCTGCACTACTACGACCACCGGCTGCCGGTGGCGCCGCGCCAGTACGCCACCATCCTCAAGCACGGCCTCGAGCGGTTGGAGAAGCAGCTGGGCGCGGAGTCGCCGCACCTGGTGGAACTGCTCTCCATCCTGACGGCCCTGGACCACCTGCCGCCGCGCACGGAGGTGAGCACGGCGAAGGTGATTGAGCGGCACCGGGAGAAGGAGGTCATCAAGCGGCGGCTGGGCGCGGTGGTGGCGGACAGCGCGGAGCTGGCGGCGTACGTGGAGGAGAACCTCCGGGTGTTCAACGGCACGCCCGGCAACGTGCGCTCCTTCGACCTCTTGGACACGCTGTTGCAGAACTGCAGCTACCGGCTGGCGCACTGGCGCGTGGCGGGCGAGGAGATCAACTACCGCCGCTTCTTCGACATCAACGGCCTGGCCGCCATCCGCGTGGAGGACCCGGACGTCTTCCTGGAAGCGCACCAGCGCATCTTCGAGTGGCTGCGCGAGGGGCGCGTCACGGGCCTGCGCATCGACCACCCGGACGGCCTCTTCGACCCCACCGCCTACTTCCTGGACCTGCAGGAGCGCTTCTTCGTGGAGCGGGCGCGGGCGCGCTTCGACGCCGGGAAGAAGGAGGGGGAGGACGCGCGGTGGCCGGAGGTGGAGGCGCTGTTGCGCGCGAAGTGGCGGCGCGAGGTGATGGACACGCCGGACAGCCCGCTGCGCAAGGCGCTCTTCGTGGCGGTGGAGAAGATTCAGGGCGGCCGCGAGCGCATCCCGGACGCGTGGGCGGTGCACGGCACCACCGGCTACCGCTTCGCCAACGCGGTGAGCGGCCTGTTCGTGCACCCGGCCGCGGAGGCGCACCTGACGGAGACGTACGAGCGCTTCGCGGGCGGCACGCAGGACTTCGCGGAGCTGGTGTACCAGAAGAAGCTGCTCATCATGCGCGTGAGCATGGCCAGCGAAATCAACGTGCTGGCGCACGAGCTCAACCGCATCTCGGAGATGAACCGCCGCACGCGCGACTTCACGCTCAACAGCCTGAGGCGCGCGCTGGTGGAGTTCATCGCGCTGTTCCCCGTGTACCGCACCTACGTGGACGGCTGGCGCGCGGAGCTGGACGTGCGCGACGTGCAGTACATCGAGTGGACCCTCCAGCGCGCCAAGGAGCGCAACACCACGACCAACGCCTCCATCTTCGACTTCCTGCGCGACATCCTCCTGGGCCGCTACCCGGAGCACGTGGGGGACGACGAGAAGGCCGTCATGCTGCGCTTCGCGATGAAGCTGCAGCAGGTGACGGGCCCCGTGATGGCCAAGGGCCTGGAGGACACCGTCTTCTACATCTACAACCGGCTGGTGAGCCTCAACGAGGTGGGCGGCGAGCCGGAGCACTTCGGCATGCGCGCCACCACCTTCCACCTTCGCAACCAGGAGCGCGCGGAGCGCTGGCCGGCGAGCATGCTCACCTCCAGCACCCACGACACCAAGCGCAGCGAGGACGTGCGCGCGCGCATCAACGTGCTCACGGAGCTGCCGGAGGTCTGGCGGGAGAAGGTGCGCGCCTGGGCGGACCTCACCCGGCCCTTCGTCAGCCACCTGTCCTCGGGGCCCGCGCCGTCGTCCAACGACGTCTACCTCTTCTTCCAGACGGTGGTGGGCGCGTGGCCCATGGGCGAAGCGGTGCCCCAGGCCGAGCTCCGGGAGTTCCACCGCCGCGTGCGCGAGTACATGGGCAAGGCCATCAAGGAGGCCAAGGTCCGCACGTCGTGGACCAACCCGGACGGCGCCTACGACGACGCGGTGGCGCAGTTCGTGGACGCCTGCTTCGACCCCGCCAGGGGCCAGGCCTTCCTGGATGACGTGAAGGCCTTCAAGCGCCGCATCGAGCGCGCGGGCCAGCACAACGCGCTGGGGCAGCTGCTCTTGAAGCTGGCCTCGCCCGGCGTGGTGGACACGTACCAGGGCTGCGAGCTGTGGGACCTGTCGCTGGTGGACCCGGACAACCGCCGGCCGGTGGACTACGCCCTGCGCGAGCGGCTGCTCACGGCGCTGGACGACGCGGCGGCGAAGGACCGGCCCACCCTGTGCGCCCGGCTGACCCGGGACATGGACGACGGGCAGGTGAAGCTCTTCGTCCTGGCGGAGTCGCTGCGGCTGCGCCAGAAGTACGCGGACCTCTTCCGCGGGGGCGGCTACGAGGCGCTGGAGCTGTCCGGGCCGCGCTCGCCCGCGGCGGTCGGCTTCGCGCGCACGCACGGTGACAGCGTGCTCATCGCCTGCGCGCCGCGTTACACCCTGGAGGCGCTGGAGTCCGGGGGGCTGGCGCAGGCGTATGACGGTACGTTCCTGAACCTTCCGGAGGCATATGCGGGCATGATGTTCCGCAATGTCTTCACCGGGAACACCGTCCGTCCCCAGCAGGGGCCGGGAGGCGTGGGGCTGGCCCTGGGGCCGCTCCTCGCGGAGTTCCCGGTGGTGCTGCTGGAGAGGAGCACTGGATGAGAAGGGCCGAGGTGCTTCCAGGGAAGCCGTTTCCCCTGGGCGCCACGTATGACGGGAAGGGCGTCAACTTCGCCGTCTTCAGTGAGCACGCGAAGAAGGTGGAGGTCTGTCTCTTCGACCCCGCCGACCCCAAGAAGGAGACGCGCCGCTTCCCGTTGCTGGAGACCACGAACCACGTCTGGCATGGCTACATGCCGGGCGTGCACGCCGGCTGTCTGTACGGCCTGCGGGTTCACGGTCCGTATGAACCGAAGAAGGGCCTGCGCTTCAACCCGCACAAGCTCCTGGTGGACCCCTACGCCCGCGCGCTGCACGGGCAGGTGGACCCCAAGGCGCCCATCCACGGGTACGTGCACGGGGGCAAGGAGGAGGACCTCGTCATGGACACGCAGGACGACGCCTGGGGCGTGCCCAAGGCGGTCATCCTGTCGGACGGGTTCGACTGGGAGGGCGACAAGCGCCCGGAGATTCCCTGGCACAAGACGGTCCTCTACGAGCTGCACGTCAAGGGCTTCTCCAAGCTGAACCCGCGCATGCCGGAGCACCTGCGCGGCACGTACGCGGGCCTGGCGCACCCGGCCTCCATCGAACACCTGAAGAAGGTGGGCGTGACGAGCGTGGAATTGCTCCCCATCCACGCCTTCATGGACGAGCCGTTCCTCACCCAGAAGGGGCGCTCCAACTACTGGGGCTACAACACGCTGGGCTTCTTCGCTCCGGACGCGCGCTACTGCGCGTCGGGCTCGCTGGGCGAGCAGGTGGCGGAGTTCAAGGGGATGGTGAAGCTGCTGCACCGCGCGGGCATCGAGGTCATCCTCGACGTGGTCTACAACCACACCTGCGAGGGCAACCACCTGGGGCCCACGCTGTCCTTCAAGGGGCTGGACGCCGGCGCGTACTACCGGCTCAGTGAGAAGGACCCGCGCTACTTCATGGACTTCACCGGGTGCGGCAACTCGTGGAACGCCACGCACCCGTACGCGCTGAAGCTCATCGCGGACAGCCTGCGCTACTGGGTCGAAGTGATGCACGTGGACGGCTTCCGCTTCGACCTGGCGACGACGCTGGGAAGAGACAGGCACGGCTACGACACCCGCGCGGCCTTCTTCCAGATCCTCCACCAGGACCCGGTCCTGAGCCGCGTGAAGCTCATCGCGGAGCCGTGGGACGTGGGGGACTACGGCTACCAGGTGGGCAACTTCCCGGTGCTGTGGAGCGAGTGGAACGGCAAGTACCGCGACACCATGCGCCGCTACTGGAAGGGCGACGACCGGCAGGCGGCGGAGATCGGCTCGCGCCTCACCGGCAGCTCGGACCTGTTTGCGCTGTCCGGCCGCAAGCCCACGGCGAGCGTGAACTTCGTCACCGCGCATGACGGCTTCACGCTGCACGACCTGGTGACGTACAGCCAGAAGCACAACGAGGCCAACGGCGAGGAGAACCGCGACGGCGCCAATGACAACCACGCCTGGAACTGCGGCGTGGAGGGGGAGACGAACGACCCCAAGGTGAACGCGCTGCGCGAGCAGCAGAAGCGCAACTTCCTGGCGTCCCTCTTCCTGTCGCAGGGCGTGCCCATGCTCGTCGCGGGGGACGAGATGGGCCGCACGCAGAAGGGCAACAACAACGCCTACTGCCAGGACAACGAGCTGTCGTGGGTGAACTGGGAGCTCAACGAGAAGCAGCGCCAGCTGTTGGACTTCACCTCCCGCATCATCAAGCTGCGCCGCGAGCAGCCGGTGCTGTCCAAGCGCCGCTTCTTCCGCGGGGCCCACATCTGGGACAGCGAGCTGAAGGACCTGGCGTGGTTCCGGCCGGACGGCAAGGAGATGAAGCGCGAGGACTGGGAGAAGCCCTATGTGCGCTCCCTGGCCTTCCTGCTGGGCGGGGACGCCATCGCCACGCCGGACGACGAGGGCCACCGCATCGTGGGGGACACCTTGCTGGTGCTGCTCAACGCGCACCATGAGCCCATCACCTTCATGCTGCCCGCCCTGGAGTGGGGCGCGGACTGGGAGCTGGTGGTGGACACCGCCGCCACCGGGGAGTCCCTGCGCACGCACACCCCGGCGGGCGGGAAGGTGCAGGCGGTGGGACGTTCCCTGGTCGTCTTGCGCAGGCCCGCGACGGAATGGGAGTAGCCGCCGGGGCCGTCCCGGAGTAGGCAGCGGGGCGTGATGACCCACACGCTCTGGCCCTGGGTGGCCTTCAACGTCTTCGTCCTGGCGATGCTCGCCATGGACCTGGGGCTGTTCCACCGCAAGGAGCACGCGGTGTCGTCGAAAGAGGCGACGCTGTGGACGCTGGTGTGGGTGAGCATCAGCCTCGCGTTCTGCGGAGGCGTCTGGCACTACGGCGGCAAGGGGCCGGCGCTGGAGTGGCTGACGGCGTACGTCGTGGAGTACGCGCTGTCGGTCGACAACCTCTTCGTCTTCCTGATGGTGTTCGGCTACTTCCGGGTGCCGCCGCAGCACCAGCACCGGGTGCTCTTCTGGGGCATCCTGGGCGCGTTCGTGATGCGCGCGGTGCTCATCGTCGCGGGCACGGCGCTGGTGGCCCGCTTCGAGTGGCTCATCTTCCTGTTCGGCGCGTTCCTCGTCTACACGGCCTCCAAGATGCTCTGGGCCAAGGATGACGACGACGTGGACCCGGAGGCGGGCTTCATCGTCAAGATGGCCCGGCGCCTCCTGCCGGTGTCGCGCCAGGGCGAGGGCAGCCGCTTCTTCGTGCACGAGGACGGCCGGCGCAAGGTGACGCCGCTGTTCATCGTGTTGCTGGTGGTGGAGGCCACGGACCTGCTCTTCGCCATGGACTCCATCCCGGCGGTGCTGGGCATCAGCAAGGACCCGTTCATCATCTACACGTCCAACGTCTGCGCCATCCTGGGCCTGCGCTCGCTCTTCTTCGTCGTCTCCAGCCTGATGGAGAAGTTCCACCTGCTGAAGGCCGCGCTGGGCGTCATCCTGGCCTTCGTGGGCGTGAAGATGCTCATCGAGCACTGGTACAAGATCCCCATCGGCATCTCGCTGGCGGTGATTGGCGGGTGCCTGCTGGTGGCCATCCTGGCGTCGCTGGTGTTCCCCAAGCCCCCGGAAGAGGAGAAGGCGCCGGAGACGCCCGCCCGGGAGCAGGAGCGCGGCTGAGGCAAGGGCCCAGGAGCCCCTGCGTTTCGCTTGCATCGGGCGGGAGTCGCTGCCAAGTCTTCCGCCATGTCCACCGCCACCACCGACGGCATCCGCGTCACCGTGGAGCCGACCTTCTGGCCGGAGCGCAGCACCCCTGAGTCCGGGCAGTTCGCCTTCATGTACAAGGTGGTGCTTTTCAACGAAGGCACCGTCCCGGCGCAGCTGCGGTCGCGGCATTGGATCATCACCGACGCCCAGGGCCACATCGACGAGGTGAAGGGCGAGGGCGTGGTCGGCCGTCAGCCGCACCTCAAGCCGGGCGAGCGGTTCGAGTACACGAGCTGGGCGATGCTGAAGACGCCCTTCGGCACCATGCGGGGCGGCTACGAGATGGAGCGTCCGGACGGCACGCGCTTCGAGGCGCGCATCGCCGAGTTCGCGCTCACGCTGCCGCACGCGCTGCACTGAGGCCTCGCGCATGCCTGTGCCGACCACGAAGCGGGGGCTGCTGCTCGTCAACCTGGGGACGCCGGACGCGCCCGAGTCCGGGCCGGTGCGCCGCTACCTGCGCGAGTTCCTCAACGACCCGCGCGTCATCGACATCCACCCGGTGGGGCGCTGGTTCCTCCTGAACCTCTTCATCCTCCCGTTCCGCCCCGCCAAGAGCGCGGAGGCGTACCGCAAGGTGTGGACGAAGGAGGGCTCGCCACTGCTCGTGTACAGCCGCGCGCTGGAGGCGCGGGTGCGGGAGCAACTGGGGGGCGACTACGAGGTGGAGCTGGCCATGCGCTACGGCAACCCGTCGCTGCCGGACGCCATCGCGCGGCTGAAGGCGAAGGGCGTGTCGGAGTTCACGGTGCTGCCGCTGTATCCGCACGAAGCGGCGTCGTCCTCCGCGTCTTCGCTGGCGCGCACCTACGAGGTGCTGGCGGAGGGCTGGGACGTCCCGAACGTGCGCGCGGTGCCGGCGTTCTGGGACGACGCGGGCTTCCTGGACGCGTTCGCGGCGGTGGCCCGGCCGGTGATTGCCGACACGCGCGCGGACCACGTGCTGTTCAGCTTCCACGGGCTGCCGGAGCGCCACATGCGCAAGAGCGACCCGACGGGACAGCACTGCCTGTCGTCCGCGGGGTGCTGTGACGCCATCACGCCAGCGAACCGGCACTGCTACCGCGCGCAGTGCTTCGCGACGGCGCGGATGCTGGCGCAGCGGCTGGCGCTGCCGGAGGGCGGCTACACGGTGTCCTTCCAGTCGCGGCTGGGGCGCACGCCGTGGGTGAAGCCCTACACGGACCTGGTGCTGCCGGAGCTGGCGGCGAAGGGCGTGAAGCGGCTGGCGGTGATGTGCCCGGCCTTCGTGGCGGACTGCCTGGAGACGCTGGAGGAGATTGGCCTGCGCGCGAAGGAGCAGTTCGTGGAGGCGGGCGGCGAGTCGCTGACGCTGGTGCCGTCCCTCAACGCCCACCCGGAGTGGGTGGACGCCGTGGTGCGGATGGTGCGCGCTTCGGACGGCCCGGCCGCTACGGCGCGGGCGGAGTCGCGGTAGGCGCGGGCGCTGCTTCCGCGGCCTGGGGCGCGCTGACGGGCGTGACGCGGGCCTGGTAGGTGCCCACGGGCAGGTTCACGGCGGGCTGCGCGGGGCCGTTGAGGGAGGTGGACAGGGTGCCCTCCCAGGAGCGCCACTGGCCGGCCTTCACCAGGAACTCGCCCTTGCCGGTGACCTTCACGGTGGCGCCCAGCTCGGTGCCTTCCGGCTGCGCGGCGGGGGCGGCGGGGGCGTCGTCCAACTCGTTGGGGACCTCGATGGCGGCGTTCTCCAAGCCCGCCTGCTTCGCGCCCTTGTCCTTCTTGGGGAGGGTGGGGCGCGGGGGGCTGAGGGTGCCGCCGAACTGCTCCACGATGTCGTACTCGAGCGTGGCCACCTGCTCGCCGTTGTCGCCCGGGGTGACGGAGACGAGCTTCACGCGGTTGTGGCGCTCGCCACCGGGGGCGCGGCGGAAGAGGGTGCCCAGGGCGTCCGGCGTGGTGAGCTCGGTGCCCAGGGCCCACGTCTCACCGGGGCGCACGGGGTCGCGCGGCAGCTCCAGCACCAGCGTGGCCAGGTTGCGCGCGGGGCCCTGGAGCCCGTCGATGATGAAGCCGCGGTCGCTGAAGGTGGCGTCCTCGGGCGCGCCCGCGTTGGGCGTCACGCGCAGCTGGCGCTCACCGGATTTGTCCAGCACGAGCACGTACGTGTAGTCGGTGGGGACGGGGGCCTTGGCGGCCTTGGGCGACTCGTTGGCGGGGGCGGCCTTGGCGCCCTTCTTCTTGTCGGCCTTGGCGGCCTTCGGCGCCGGGGCGGACTCGGGGACGGCCGCGTTGCGGTCCAGCGCCAGGTTGACGCGGAAGGAGACGGGAGCGTCCTGGACGAGCTTCCAGCGCAGGACGACGGCGTCCTTGGGGACGGCGGGCGCCTTGGGAGCGGGAGCGGCCTCCTCGGGCTCGGGCGCGGTGGCCCCCGGCGGGCGCGGGATGGGCTCCAGCTTGCCCGGAGCCTCCTGCTTGCAGGCGGTGAACGCGAGGGCGACGAGCAGACCGGACAGACTTCGCTTCACGGGGACACTCCTGGTGACCGTCGCGGGATAGCGGAGCGGACGGCGGTTGTAAAAGGGAGAACGGGCTTTGACGCGGCCCGGCGAAGTTGGGGGCTCATGGATGGGCCGGCGTGCAGGCGCGCAGGCCTTCCGGCGCGGTGGGCGGCGGCTCACCGGCGATGGACGCGAGGAGCGCGAGCTCGCTCGGGCCGGGCAGCGCGCCTCCGCAGGTGGTGGGACAGGACGCCACCCGCTCGTCGAAGCGCGTGCACCAGGCCTCGATGGGCGCGGGGGGCGGCTGGGGGCCCATGCCGCACCCGAAGAAGAATTGCCGGGTGCCTGGCGGGGGTGGGCCCAGGGGCCTTGATTGGGTGGCCATGCATTCCAGGGTGACGCGGACCTCCGCCAGGCAGGCCCGTGCCGCGGAGGGGCTGATGCCGGAGGCGTCATTCCAGTCAGCGGCGCCCGCCGCGGCGGCGGCCTGGAGGCGCGGGTCCCCGGCTCGCAGGATGCCGGACAGCAGGCGCTGCCGGTCCTCGGGGCGCAGGTTCCGCTCCGCGACGTTCCTGACGCGGGCGGCGGAAGGCGTGCCCTTCAGCGCCTCGGCCATCACGAAGACGAGGGCGTCGTAGGTCGGAGCAACGTGCGGGCTCCGCTGCGGGTCCAGCAGCAGGTCGAGGACCGCCTCGCGGCCACCCATCCGCTCCGCGTACGCGGGGGTGAGCAGCTTCGCCGCGATGGCGGGCGTGGTGGCGAGCCCTTCGAGCAGGCTGGGGTCGCGTGCCATGACCCAATCGAACAGGGCTTCGGCGCGTTCAGGACTCCCGAGGCCCAGGTTCACGCGCAGCAGTCGCAATGGCTCCACCGTCAGCGGCCCGAGCACGTCGATGACCTGCGCGGGAGACAGCGTCGCGACGTGGCGGGACAGGACCGCGATGGCGTCTTGTGGGCAGCGTGACTGGGCCTGGGCGATGACGCGCAGCCGCGCAGGCGTTGGGGCCAGGTCGTGGGCGTCGTGGAGCTGGGCGCAGGGGACGGTCCGGGCCCAGTCCTGGAACGCCGCCTCGCTGGCGGGGCGGCCGCGTTGCTGTTCACGCAGCAACTCGACGATGGGGGACAGGGCCGGGTGCTCACGGTGGGCGCGCTCGAGCCACTCCATTTCCAGGGACGTGAGCGGAGGCGCGGTCAGCGCCAGGACGCTGGGCCGGGTTCCCTTGCGCAGGAGCATGAGCGCGTCGATCCGGTCGGAGCCTCGTTCCGTGGTGGTTCGCAGGAAGTCACGCTGGAACGTGGTGGGCTGGTCCCAGAGCCACTGGACCAGCAGCGAGGCGCGGTCTTCGAGGACGCTGAACCGCTCAGGCAGACCGAGGCGTTGGGCCAGCGTCATCAACTCCAGACAGCGGGGGCCCGGGCAGGCCCCATCCCGGAACAGGAGGGGGATGCCCACGCGAAGCCCGGCGTCCCGGCAGCCGGGCTGGAGCACCGCGTCCAGGAGGCGGCCCTGGCTTGAGAGGAGGTCCGCGTGCTGGGCGCGCTGCTGGGCTGAGGCGGTGACGCCGCAGAGGAGCATGGCGGGCGTTGGCGGGCTCAAGGGATACAGCTCGCGCGCGGTGGGGTGCGCGTCGTACTCCTTCCTGGCGACGCCCACGCCCTGGCTCGCGAGGTTCACGAGCTGGGTGAGGGCCTCGGTGCACGGATGCGTCGGGGCGTAGGGCCCGGTGACGCAGTCGTACTCCCCGACGAGCTCGTGGTAGCGCAGGAGTGGATCCGCCGCCCGCCTCCAGGCTTCACAGTCCACGGGCGCCACGTGGGCGTTGGAGTCCGCGCGGGTGATGAAGCCGTCGCGGCCATCCAGCAGGAAGCGCAGGTTGCGCGTGGCGAGCGTGACGCCGCGCGCTTCGAGTTTCAGGGTGGTGTCTGGAGCGCGGCCTGCTTCGAGGACGGTGAAGACGAACTGGCAGCCGCCGACAGAGTGGGAGTCCGGCGCGGCAGGCCGGGTGCCGTCGGTGCAGGGCAGGGGAAGGAAGCCGACGACCGCGGGGATGTCGTGGCGGTCCTTCTCTCCGAAGAAGGCCTGCTCGGCGGTGTGGAGCGCGGAGAGTCCGCACACGGCTTCGGCGGAAGGGTCGGGACGTGTGGCGGATGCCATGGCCAGGACGACCCATAACCACCCCGTGGCGATGCCCATGCGGCTGTTCCCCTCTCCGGACATAGAGCCTGGGCGACCCGGGCTGCTTGCCGCAAGCCCCCGGGCGTCTGGTGACCCAGCTTCCGGGAACCCTCCGTATTCCTCTATGTCCGCACCCGCGAAGCGCGGGGGATGCCTGCGATGGATGCCTCCATGGGGAGAGGCCCGTGATTGCAATTGGAGCGATGAGATGAAGCTTGGGGCTTTGGGGTTGTTGGGGGTGCTGGGCCTGGCGGCGGGCTGTGCGTCGTCGAATCCTGACAAGCCTTCCGCGCTGGAGCGGCGGCAGGCGATTCGCGATGCGGCGGACAAGACCTACCGGAGCACGGAGGGGTTCCAGACGGCGCATTGGGGCATGTCGCCGGACGAGGTCCGCGCCGCGCTGCCCGAGGCGAGCGTGGCCCCGGATGGAACGCTGCGGCTGAAGACCACCATCGCGGAGCTGCCGGCGGAGGTGGCCCTGGGGTTCCTGGACAACCGGCTGGCGGCGGTGGACGTCTTCTTCCAGGACGTGGCGGATCCGCGCACCTTCCAGGCGCTGATGCGGGACCTGCTCACGCGCAAGTACGGGGAGCCGAAGACGGCCCGTGAGGTGAAGCGGCAGGTGAAGTGGGGAGACGTGCCCGTGCGCTTCGCCGCGGACCTGGCGCCGTTGCAGGAGGCGGACGAGACGGCCTCCGCGGCGACCCTGGAGAGCGCGCTCGCGGGGCAGGGGCAGTTCAAGGTGCTCAACCGGTGGACCACGCTGGAGAGCCACGTGAACCTGACGCAGTGGACGCTGCCTGCCCGGGGCCTCATGGCCATCCAGTATGAGAGCGCGAAATACGCGCCCAAGCGCGCGGGGCTCATCGGCCGCTACACCGCGAAGGCGCGCCAGGAGCTGGTGAAGGACCTCTGATCAGCTGTCGCGGGGCGCCGCCGCGCGGGACAGCCGGTCTCGCACGGCGATGCCCAACCTGTGATTGACACATTACCGACTTGCGCTCTGGTTCAGGATGCTTGAAATGCTTGTATGCTGATTCTCCGAACCAATGAATGCGTTACGCAGTCCTGTGGTTCTTCGCTAAACTGTGTTGCTGCGAAAAAATGCCTCGCCGCAGGGATGCTTATGTGAGGGAACAACGGGAAATGGGTGGTCCCTCTGTCCATTGAGCCACTGCATAGATGATAAATACGCCGGGATCAGTTGAATTGAAGGAAGGAGAGGCAGTTGCGGAACCAAGCCGCGAGCTTTGCGAGCAGAGTGGCCGCACGTAACTGCCTCACCGTCCTTGCTAGGTCCTCAATGGACCGAGGCGCAAGCCGACGAAGCAGCCGCTTGAGGTCTGCCCACCACAGCTCGATGGGATTGAGGTCTGGGCTATAGGTGGACAGGGACACCACGTAGACTCGAACGGCTTCGACTGGGCCCCAACATCACATTTCCAGCCTCTCGGTACAGCCGAAGGAGGCGACTGACTGTCGCCTCGCCAATGCCCAGCAGGCAGACAATCTGCGCATACGACAGGCCCTTGTCGTAGAAGGCCTGAACGATAGCACGTCGCAGCTTCTCCGGGGGGCGATGTCCATCGCTCATCCCCAGAGAAGATCGAGCCTCGGCAATCGCGTCAAACGAGCCCTGGGTTAGTGTCTTCATTCTCTCTTGAGAGAGGTGCTAAGGCTCAGTGCCTGGAATGGAAGGACGGCCCTTTGCTGGGCCAACATATTGGCGAAGAACGGCATATCTGTATTGCAGGGCAACCGCATCGTTTGGGCTTTGGGAAAATCGGTCAAACTCAAGTAGGCGGTAATCTGCCTTCGTTTCATTTTTCTCGCCAATCTCACGATTCTGTTTGCGCAGAGATTCGAATTCGGAAAGTGCCTTTCTGCTCAGGGTATCAAGCCATCCCTCGTTGGAAGCTGCGTGAAATAGATAGTAATACAATACAACCATCCCCGTGGATTTTAGGAGGCTGTCTTCATCAGTGAAGATGGATGCCATGGCGCGAAGAATCTTTGCGGCCTTTCGTCCAAGGGCATCTGCGTCTTTTTGCTCGGCATCGGTGAATTCATTTACGAATTCATCGAGGTATGCTTTCTTTGTGTCGAACAAGCCCTGTCTGTGTTCGATGTATAGGAATTTCGTCGACAGTTCAAAGTGGCGATAGCGGGTGTTGTCGAATGGTAATTTCTTCTTAAAGAAAGCCATTGAAGAGTGTTCGCGTGTTATTGGAGGGATTGGTCCAGGCCGTGCGTTGCGCTTTTCGGCGGCGTTAAGTGGCACCGCTTCATTGAGCCGTGAAAACATCTCCTCGATGTGGGTCAAGTCCTCTGTTTGGACGGAAAATATCGGCAGGGTGTAGCTGTCGAATTTTATCTTGATGTTTGGATATTCTCGAGCCAGTTCTTGATACGTGAGACCTCCAAGATTGATGCTTTTGTCGTGGAGATACTCGGTATCTTCATGTAGGGAGAAGCCGCCTGCGATAAATTGGAAAATGCTCTGCAGTCGCTGCTTGCCGTCGATTACTGCGAAATCAAACCTGTCTGCGCCAACGGTTTTGGATTTTCTGTATTCGTGGAAATAAAGCTTGGGGAGGTCGTATCCGTTTATTATTGAGTCGATCAGTAGCTGTCTCTTGGGGATGGGCCAGATATCTCCCTGTCTTTGATAGGGGGGGTCCATCCAAATCGCGTCTTTCATTGAATAGATGTATAGTATGGCGCTGTTCTGCATGGAGCTGATTCGGAATCCAGTCATGTCAGGACCTCGTTGGCGACAGCCGCGACGCTTGCTAGTTCAGGAAACATGGTCATTCGCGTAATGCGAAGGTTGAGTAGCTCCAGTCTTAGTCTTGGTTTTGATGCGGCAGGAATGGTGAATCTGGCGAGATGCTTGTCTGCTAATGCCTCGAGGGGGGTGGTGTCGCGATGCATGATTGTGAAGACTCCGAGCTGAGCCATGATTCGCTCGTTCTGTCTGTGGGCAATGGCAGCGACTGGATACTTGCTGCTGGCTGTGTCCATGCTCATTGTGTCTGGGCGGTAATCATCCAGCGTTTTTTCAACACCAAAGCTGGGTATGTCAATGGGGACAGTTGGTCTGATTCGCGGGAGGTCGTAATTGAATTTCGCCGGCAGTACTGCCCAGAGATGGCCATCGGCGCTGTCGTGCTCGGACCTGTCATGCACCGCAAAATAAAGCCCAACGAGTGGGCTCTCGGTCCAATCTAGCAGGCGAGTTGGGACTCCAAAGTGCTGCATCAGGAATAGCCACTCCCACTCGGTTTGAGGTGGCAGCGTGCGAAAGGAGTAGGCGTTTTGTTTGAATCGTTTTATTAGGAGGGCTTCCCGTTCTAGTCCCTTGGGATAGCGTGCAATTGATGGGAGAAGCTTAAAGTCTTTGTTGGCGTGACCTCGAAACCAAACGATTTCCCCGGTTTCGATCTTGTTGGCTAGCTCGGCTAGTGCCGAGATTAGGTCGGAGATGCTGTTTATTGTTGCTTCATGAATCATTGCTTGCTCGTGGGCGTATCTGGTGTGGGTGGGGCGTGTCTTTTACGGCAAACTCGTTTTTTAGCTGTGCTTTGGGCTTGATGCTGGTGTCAGCGCCTATGCGTTGCGAACTCGGTGGGATCATGCGCTCGATGCGAGTTGGTTTGCCAGATGCTTGGCCTAGCGGGGCGCCGCTGCGCGGGACAGCCGGTCGCGCACGGCGATGCCCAGGCCGCTCGCGGCGGGCAGACAGGCCACGAGCACGTCGTGGCCCTGTTCGTCGGCTTCACGCAGTCTCGCGTAGAGGACGCGCGCGGCCTGCGCGGGTTCTGCCGGCACGTCGAAGCGCTGCACATCGCCCGGCAGTGACAGCGACGCAGGCCCCAGCACTCCAACACGCAATCCCCGGGCGCGCAGGGCTTCCACCCGCTGCACCACTTCATTCGGCTCCGCGAGCACCACGCCCGCCCGGGGCGCGTAGTGCGACTCCAGTGAACCGGACACGCGCACCGTGGTCGATGTGCGCACCGGCACCGTGCGCCCCAGTACCCGCTCGATGTCCTCTGTCGCCAGACCTCCGGGCCTGAGAATCGCGGGGGCTCCGGAGGACAGATCCACGATGGTTGACTCCACGCCCACCGTGGACGGACCTCCGTCCAGCACCAGGTCCACGTCGCTGCCCAGGTCCCGCTGCACGTGCTCCGCGGTCGTCGGGCTCACCCGTCCGAAGCGGTTGGCGCTCGGTGCCGCCACGCCTCCTCCCAGCCGCTCGAGCACCTCCATCGCCACGGAGTGGCCGGGGACTCGCAGCGCGACCGTGTCCTGGCCTCCGGTCACCGCGTCCGTGGCCTTCGACGTGCGCTTCAGCACCAGCGTCAGCGGACCCGGCCAGAACGCCCTCGCTAGCGCCCTTGCTTCGTCGGGTACCTCACGGGCCCACTCCGGCAGGTACTCCTCATCCGGGATGTGGACGATGAGCGGGTGGTTCGCCGGGCGGCCCTTGATGGCGAAGACGCGGCGCACGGCCAGCTCGTCCTCGGCGTTGGCCGCGAGGCCGTAGACCGTCTCTGTTGGCAGGGCGATGACACCGCCGCGTCGCAGCAATTCGACTGCACGGTCGAGGAGGTCGGGAGTAAGCATGCTCGGTTCGCACTGTCTCCCCTGGAGAAACCATGGGCAAGCCGCACGTTTTCGAAGCGCACAGCCAGATGCCGGTCCCCGCCGCCGACCTCTTCTCCTGGCACACCCGCGAGGGGGCTTTCGAACGCCTGTCGCCTCCCTGGGAGACCGCGGAGGTCGTGGACCGCTCGGGTGACGGCATCCGCCCCGGCGCCCGCGTCGTCGTGAAGCTCCACCTGGGCCCCATCCCCCAGCGCATGGTCGCCGAGCACACCGCCTACGTGGAGGGCTCCTCCTTCCAGGACACCCAGCGTGAAGGCCCGTTCGCGAAGTGGATCCATGACCACCGCATGAACCCCTCGGGCCCCCAGACCTCCATCCTGGATGACCACATCCAGTACGAGCTGCCCGTGGGCGCGCTCGGGGACACCTTCGGCGGTGGCTACGCGCGCAAGCGCCTGGAGCGCATGTTCGCGTACCGCCACTCGCTCACCCGTGCGGACCTGCGCCGCCATGCGCAGTTCGCATCCCAGGGTCCGCTCACCGTGGCCATTGGCGGCGCGTCCGGCATGCTGGGCTCCGCGCTGGCGTCGTTCCTCACCACCGGTGGCCACCGCGTGAAGCGGCTGGTGCGCGGCCGGGCGAACGCGGCGCGCGGGGACATCTCCTGGGCTCCCGACAAGGGCACCATCGACGCCGCGGGCCTGGAGGACGTGGACGCCGTGGTGCACCTGTCCGGCGCCAACGTGGGCGAAGGCCGGTGGACCGACGAGCGCAAGCAGGAGATCCTCAAGAGCCGCACCGAGAGCACCCGCCTGCTGTGTGAAACGCTGGCCCGCGCCACCCGTAAGCCTCGCGTGCTCATCTGCGCGTCCGCCACCGGCTACTACGGCAGCCGGGGCGACGAAGAGCTCACTGAAGCGTCCTCCTCCGGCGACGGCTTCCTCGCGGACGTCACGCGCCAGTGGGAGGCCTCCACGAAGCCTGCCCAGGACGCGGGCATCCGCGTGGTGAACCTGCGCATCGGCGTGGTGATGGACGCGCGCGGCGGGGCGCTCGCGAAGCTGGCGCTCGCGACCCAGGCGGGCGGCGGCGGGCCCGTGGGCACCGGACGCCAGTGGCTCAGTTGGGTTTCCCTGGAGGACGTGCTGGGCCTCATCCAGTTCGCCATCTTCACGCCTTCCATCCGGGGGGCTCTCAACGCCGTGTCCCCGAACGCGGTGCGACAGGGTGAGCTGGCGAAGGTGCTGGGCAAGGTGCTCCATCGTCCGGCGGTGTTCCCGCTGCCCGCCGCCGTGGTGAAGACCGTGTTCGGGCAGATGGGCGAGGAGACCCTCCTGTCCAGCACCCATGCCCTGCCCACCGTGGCGCAGGCCCACGGCTTCTCCTTCCTCCTGCCCGGGCTGGAGGAGGCGCTGCGCTTCACGCTGGGCCGGACCACCGACGGCGCGGAATACCGCCACGGGTGAGCCCCGCGCTTGACACTCCTCGGGAGGGGCGACAGAAGTGCGCCGTTTCCCCTCGCGTCGAGGAGTCCTGATGATCCAGGTCGAAGGGCTGACGAAGTTCTACGGCGAGCACGCGGCCATCCGGGACCTGGCCTTCACCATCGGCCAGGGCGAGGTCATCGGCTTCCTGGGCCTCAATGGCGCCGGCAAGTCGACCACGCTCAAGATTCTCGGGTGCGTGCTGCTGCCCACCTCGGGCCGCGTCGTCATCGACGGGCACGACGTGGTGAGCCAGTCCCACGAGGTGCGCCAGCGCATCGGCTATCTGCCGGACGTGCCCCCCGTCTACGAGGAGATGACGGTGGGCGAATACCTCGCCTACGTCGCCCGGCTGCGCGACGTGCCCGCGAAGGCCACCGCGTCCCACGTGGGTGAAGCCGAGGAGAAGACCGGCCTCCGCGACGTGCACGGCGAGGTCATCTCCACGCTCAGCCACGGCTACCGCCAGCGCGTGGGGCTGGCGCAGGCGCTGGTGCACAAGCCCGCGCTGCTCATCCTCGATGAGCCGACCAGCGGTCTGGATCCGCTCCAAATCGTGGAGATGCGCGACGTCATCCGCGGCCTCAAGGGCGCGCACACGGTGCTCGTGTCCAGCCACATCCTCCCGGAGATTTCGCAGACGTGTGACCGGCTGCTCATCATCCACAAGGGCACGCTGCTGGCGCAGGGCAGTGAAGAGGAGTTGTCGCGAAGTCTGGGCGGTCCGTCCATCGTGCTGGAGGTGCGGGGCGACCGGGCCCGGGCGCTCGAAGCGCTCCAGGGTTTCGGCGCGGTGGAGGTGCGGGAAGGGGCGGGCGGCGTGCTGGCCCTGAAGGTCGCGGCGGCGCCGGACTTGCGGCCCCAGGTGGCGCGGGCGGTGGTGGGCGCGGACCTGGAGTTGCTGCGATTGGACGCGAACGAGGGACAACTGGAGGCGCTGTTCCTGCGCCTGACGCACGGGCAGGAGGTGAAGGCGTGAAGGCGCTCCTGATTGCGCGCCGCGAGCTGGCCGGCTACCTGCGCACGCTCAGCGGCTACGTCATCCTGGCCATCATCCTCGCGGTGAACGGGCTGTTCTTCAACGCGTACGCCCTGGGCGGCGCGAGCAAGCGCTCCGCGGAGGTGCTGTCCGGCTTCTTCTACTACTCCAGCGGCTTCACCATCGTGGCGGCCATCCTGGTGTCCATGCGGCTGCTCGCGGAGGAGCGTCAGACGGGCACGCTGCCGCTGTTGTACGCGTCGCCCGTGCGGGACCGGGACATCGTGCTGGGCAAGTTCCTGGCGGGGCTCGCGTTCCTGGCGCTGTATCTGCTGCTCACGCTCTACATGCCGCTGCTGGTGCTGGTGAACGGCAAGGTGTCCTTCGGGCACGTGGCGGCGGGCTACCTGGGGTTGCTCTTGCTGGGCAGCGCGTCGCTGGCGGTGGGCACGTTCGGGTCGTCGCTCGCGAAGAATCAACTGCTCGCGGCCATCTTCTCCGCGGTGATGCTGGTGGCGCTCATCCTGTGCTGGCTCCTGGCGCGCATCACCGAGCAGCCGCTGTCCGACGTCTTCAGCGCCATGTCGCTGTGGAACCAGCACTTCCCCCCGTTTCAGACGGGGCTCATCCACGTGCGGGACGTCGTCTACTACCTGGTGGTCACCTACGTGGCGCTGTTCGCGGCCACGCGGGTGCTGGAAGCGCGGAGGTGGCGATGAGCTCGCCGGCTTCTTTCGGGACGGGGCTCGCGGCGACGGGGGCGTTCGTCGCGGGGCTCGTGGCCGTGTTCCTCGCGGAGCGCGTGCTGGGCGTGGGCTCTGGCCGCGTGGCGCTGGCGGCGCTGGGCACCGCGGTGGTCGTGGCCGCGACGGCGTGGCGCGCGGTGCGGATGATCTCCGCATCCGCGGACCGGCGCGCGCTGGAGCGGTGGGTGCTCACGCTGTACGTCGTGGGTCTGGCCGCGCTGGTGCTCTACTTCGTGAAGGGGGACGTGGGGACGGCGCTCCTCGGTGAGCCGTTGTCCCGCTCCGCGCCGAAGTTGTCGGTGGTGCTGGCGGTGCTGTTCCCGGCGCTGCTGTCGTGCGCGCTCGTGCCGCTGGCGATGGTGGAGGCCGCGCTCGTGGCGATGGCCCGGGCGCCGGTGCCAGAGACGGGCCGGGTGAAGAGCGCGCTGTTCTCCGGTCTGGGCATGGCGTTCGTCATCGTGTTCGCGTTCGCGGCGACGTACGTGGCAACGCAAGCGGACGCGACCTGGGACCTGTCGTACTTCCGGACCGCGAAGCCGGGCGAGGCGACGCGCAAGCTGGTGCGCGGCCTCAACGAGCCCTTGCAGGTGACGCTCTTCTTTCCGCCCGCGAACGAGGTGGGCGAGGCGGTGCGGCAGTACTTCCGCGACCTGGAGCCGGAGAGTCCGCAGTTGGGCGTGGAGTCGTTGGATCAGGCGGTGGAGCCGGCGCGTGGCAAGGCCCTGGGCGTCAGCAACAACGGCTCCGTGGTGCTGGCGCGCGGGGACCGCAAGGAGATCCTCACGCTGGGGTTGGATCCGGAGCGTGCGCGCGGGCAGCTCCAGCGGCTGGACGCGGAGGTGCAGCGGCGGCTCCTGGCGGTGGCGAAGCCCCGGCGCGTCGTCTACCTCACGGGAGGCCATGGGGAGCGCGCCGACACGCGGCCCGTGCAGGGGGAGGCGGCCCGGCCGTCGATTGCGCAGTTCAAGGAGCTGCTGCGCGCGCAGAACGTGGACGTGCGCACGCTCACGGTGGCGGAGGGGTTGGGTTCGGCGGTGCCGGGTGACGCGGCGATGGTGGCGGTGATTGGGCCCATGCGTGAGCTGCTTCCGGAGGAGGCCACCGCGCTGCGCGAGTATTGGGAGCGGGGAGGGCGGTTGTGGATCGCGCTGGAGCCGGATGGCGCGGCGCTGGAGCCGTTGCTCCAGCCGATGGGGCTCAAGTCGCTGCGCGTGCCGCTGGCGAATGACCGGGTGTACTTCCGCACCACGCGGCAGCAGAGCGACCGGGGCAATCTGGGCACGGCGAGCTTCTCCTCGCACCCGTCGGTGACGTCGCTGTCCGCGCTGGGCTCGCAGGGCGCGGTGGCGTTCCTGGGGGCGACAGCGTTGGAGACGCTGACGCCGCCCGTGCCCGGCGTGCTGCTGGACACGAGCGTGCGCGCGCACGGAGAGACGTTCGCGGACCGCAATGGCGACTTCGAACCGGAGCCCGGCGAGGTCACGAAGGCGTGGCCGCTGGTGGTGGCGGTGGAGCGGCCCGCCCCGGAGGGCAAGCCCGCGCCGCGCGCGGTGGTGATGGCGGACGCGGACGCGCTGGGAGACGGCATCCTGGGCAACGTGGGCAATGCGTATCTCGCGGTGGACACGCTGCGCTGGCTCTCCGGCGAGGAGGCGCTCTCCGGCGTGACGACGAGCGAGGAGGACGTGCCGTTGCAGCACACGCGCTCGCAGGACGTCATGTGGTTCTACGCGACCGTCTTCGGGATGCCGCTGGCGGTGCTGGCGGTGGGCTTCTTCGTGACGCGGCGGCGAGGACGGCGTGCGCCCCGGAGCACCGCGGTGGCGGGAGGTGCGCGATGAAGGCGCGCGACGTGGCGGTGCAGGGCGTGCTGGCGGGCGTGGCGCTCGTGGCCGCGTTCATCGTGTGGCAGCGCGAGCCTTCGCGTGCGCCGGGCGAGGTGACGGTGGAGGACGCGCAGGCGAGCGCGCTCGACCGCATCCGGTACGACGAGGAGACGCGCTTCGTGGAGTTGTTCCGCGACCCGCAGGACCGGGACACCATCTGGGTCCGCCTGGGCAACAAGCCCGCGAAGCCAGGGGCCCAACCTGGAACGGCGGATGAGGGAGATGCTGGAACGGATGCGGGTTCCATCGCGACAGTGGGCTCGGACGCGGGGACATCCGCGAGCCCCGCCCCCGTGCCTCCGCCCCGCGAGCTGCGCGGCAACGACGTGGCGTTGAAGCTGTTCTCCCGCTTCGCTCCGCTGCGGGCGCAGCGGGACCTGGGCGTCCTGGACGAAAAGAAGCTCGACGAAATCGGCCTCGCGAAGACGGAGCGCGGCCTGACGCTCACGCTCGACGGGACACCGAAGACGTTCCGCCTCGCCACGCCCGCTTCGGGCTGGGGCTCCCCCTACCTCCAGCGCACGTCCGACGGGCACGTCTTCCTCCTCGGCCCCGGGCTGCTGCCCGACCTGGAGGCCGCGGCCAGCCGGCTCGTGGACCGGCGCCTGCACACCTTCGACGTGGACGGCTTCGACCACCTCGTCATCTCCACCGGCACCGCGTCCCGCACCTTCGTCGCCAGCGGCAAACCTCCAGGCGCCGTGCAGTTGTCGCCCGTGGACGCCCCCGGCACCCCGGACGACTTCGCCCGCAACTGGCATGACCGCCTGTGGCGCCTCACGCCCGTGGAGTTGCTGGGCCGGGGCGAAGCCCCTCCGGGCCCGGCCCCCACGCCCGCCTTCCGCGTGGAGTACCAGCGCGGCGGCAAGGCCGTGGGCGAGCTCTCCATGGCGAAGACGCCGGACGGCTCGTGGTACGCGCGCACGGAGTTCACCCCCGGCTGGGTGCGCATGGGCGGCGGCCTGGAGCTCCTGGCCGAGGACGCCGCGAAGCTCACCGCGCCGCGCTAGAGGCTCACGGCGCGCCGGGCGCCGGCTCCACGTCCAGCCGCACGTCCACGAAGCTGTAGGCCGGCCACGGCCCCGTGAACCGGAACGTGTACGCGTCCAGCCGCGCCACCAGCGACTGCACCCGCGCCTCGAACGCGGCCACCCGCGTGCGGTCCACCAGCCAGGCCGCGTTGAGCATCATCCGCTCACCCAGCGGCGGCGCTTCGTGCGTCGCTTCCGCCAACGGACGCAGGCCCGCCCTCAGCCCGTCCAGGTCCTTCCGGGTGCGGTCTTGCAGCGCCGCCTCCAGCCGAGCCTCGTGGTCCTCCTCCAACTCGGAGGGGCCGCGCGCCAGCTCCGGCCGCGCCTCCTGCAACCTGCGCGTCAACGCGTCGCCGTGGCAGTACACCTTCAGCCCCAGCTCCACCCGGCCCTCCAATTCGGACAGCGCCCGGCTCAGCGCCGCGCGCGCCACGCGCAGCACCTCCCGCACGCGCTCCTCCGACGGCAACACCGTCCCGAAGGCCACCGGCACCAGCGTGTGCTCGCGCACCACGGCCTCCGTGACCCGCTGGTGCATCAGGAGGTTCGCCCGCGTGGGCACCACCCTCGGGCCCGCCACGCCGGACACCAGCGCCGCGAGGCCTCCCTCACGCACCAGGTGCACCGGGGCATCCCCCAACCCCGCGAGCTCCGGCATCGCTCCGCCGTCCTCGCGCACGATGCCGTAGAGGTAATGCGCCCGCCCCTCTCGCGAGGACTCCGCCTGGGTCTTCGCCGTCATGACGTGCCCCTTCGTCCGGATGCGGCTCTCAGCGCGTGGATGCCGCCTCGCGCCGGGCAATCATCTTCTTCACCTGGTCCACCAGCGCGTCCGGCAGGCACGGCTTGGTGACGTACGCGTCACACCCGGCCTCGTTCGCGTCCTCCGAGTGGCCCTTCAGCGCATGCCCCGTGAGCGCCACCACCGGGATGCTCTTCGTGCGCGCGTCACCCTTCAGCCGGCGCGTCGCCTCCCAGCCGTCCATCACCGGCAGTGACAGGTCCATCAGGATGACGTCCGGCGACAGCTCGAAGGCCTTGTCCAACGCCTCCTGGCCGTTCTTCGCCTCCGCCACGCGGAAGCCGGAGAACTCCAGGTACTCCGCGTACATCTCCCGGGCGTCCTGATAGTCGTCCACCACCAGCACGAGCGGCTTCGTCTTTTCCGGGGTGTTCGTCATGTCCGTCTCGCACGTCTTGGAAAGTGCAGGGTGAAGGTCGAACCCTGGCCCGGCGCGCTCTGGAGGGAGACGCGTCCCCCCAGCATCGCCGCCAGGCGACGGCAGATGGACAGGCCCAGGCCCGTTCCCCCATAGGCACGCGTGGGCGAGCTGTCCACCTGCTGGAAGTCCTCGAAGATCTTCTCCTGGTTCGACACGTCGATTCCGATGCCTGTGTCCTTGACCGAGATGGCCACGGTGCCCGTCGCGTTTTGATACTCCGCCGCCACGTGCACGCCGCCCTCGTGCGTGAACTTCAGCGCGTTGGACAACAGGTTGAGGACGATCTGTTTCACCTTCTGTCGGTCGCTCCACACCCCGGGGATCCCTTCATCCAGGTGCGTGTCCACCGTCAGCTTGCTGCGCGCGATGATGGGGTCCATCTCCGCCATCACCTCCTGGAGCAGCTCCGGGATGCCGAAGTCCGACAGGTGCAGCGGCATCCGCCCCGCCTCGATGCGGGTGATGTCCAATATCTCGTTGATGACCTCCAACAGGTGCCGCCCGTTGGAGTCGATGCGCGTGAGGTTCCTGCGCTGCGGCGGCGTCATCTCCCCGGACACGCCCTGCAAGAGCATGTTCGTGTAGCCGAGGATGGCGTTGAGCGGCGTGCGGAACTCATGAGACATGTTGGCCAGGAACTGCGATTTGGCCGCGCTCGCCTGCTCCAGCTGGATGGCCTGCCGGCGCAGCTTCTCGTTCTGCTCCGCCAGCTCCGCGGTGGCGGACTGCACGCGCGCCTCCAGCTCGCTGGAGACCTCCTTCACGCGCTCCAGGAGCCGCGCCCGCTCCAGCACCTCCGTGCGGTCGTGGAACACGGTGACGATGCCCGTCAGTTCGCCCCCGTCGCCCAGCACCTTGTTGGCCATGGCCTCCATGGGCACGGGCGCGCCGGTGGCCGGGTCGTCCAGCGTCAGCTGGCTCTTCCAGCGCGACACGCCCGCGTTCACCGGCCCCAACAGGTTCGCCAGGAAGGACGCGAAGAGGGCGTCGTTGGCGCGCACCCGGCGCAGGGTGGCCTCGCCCGCCGCGCCCTGCTCCTGGGGCCACGCGAAGAGGCGCTCGGCCGGGTCGTTCATCATCACCATGCCGCCCGTGGGGTCGGTCAGGATGATGGGGTCCGCCACCGAGTCCAGCACCCGGTCCAGGCGGTGGCGCTCGCTCCGGGCCTCGCGCTCCGTGGCGCGCAGCTGCCGGTAGCTCTCTCCCAGCGCCTGTGTGGCGCGGCCCAGGTCCGTCAGGTTGCGCAGCACGCTCACCACCACGGACGGTCCGTCCGGCGCCAGCACCGGCGTGGTGGCCAGCTCGAAGAGCAGGTCCATGCCCTCCAGCGGGTCCACCAGCGACACCTCGCGCCGGTGCATGGACGTGCCGCCCTGCGCGAGCGTCTCCCGGAACAGGCGCTGGTTGAGCTCCACGGCGCGCGTGCGTCCGGGGCTCGCGTCCGGGCCCGCCACCAGCAAGCCTTCCGCGCGGGCGTTGGCGAAGAGCAGCGTGCCCTCTGTGTCCGTGAGCAGCACCGGGTCCGACACCGCGTTGATGACCCGGCGCAAGAGCCGGTCCGGCTCCAGACGGCGCGGCGCCCGCGCATCCGAGGCCAGCTGCCGGGCCAGGGCCGGCCCCGCGCACGACGCCACCCACGCCACGTCCTCTGGCACGGCCGGGCCGGGCAGCCCCACCACCAGGAGCGCTGCCGCGGACGCTCCGGCGCGGCCCAGCGGCACCGCGAGGAACCCGCCCGGCAGCGCCGCGCCCTCCACCGCGTCCGCCGCCAGCCACCGCGCCCCGGGACGGTTCCGGGAGCCCGCGAGCGGTGACCCCGGCGCGTCCCATGCCCGGGCCAGCGCGGCCTGCTGCGCTCCCGTCAGCTCCTCACTGGCCAGGCACACGGAGCCAACCGCGCCATCCCCCGGACCGATGCAGGCGGTGGGCGCGCCATGTCTGCGCGCGAGCCACTCCACGACCGCTCGCGCACAGGCGACGGCGGACTCGCAGGCGAGCAGGTGCTCGGCGAGCACGAGGCGCGCCCCGGGATCGGTTTCGGCGGGGGGCAGCGGGGCTGGGGACGCCACGACCTTACGCTCCGGGTGAAGAGGGACGCGGGGAACCGCCGCGTTCCGGCGAGTCTGCGGTGCGGACCTCCGAGAATGCCACCACGATGCGCGTTTGGCCCCCCAAAGAAGAGGGGCGGCCCAGGACGTCCAGGGCCGGCGCCTCGAAGCGCAACCCCCTGTCCAGCAGGCGGTCCAGCACGTCCACCAGGCTGGCCCCACCGGCCACGCGTTCCACTGGCATTTTCGCGCATGCTCCTTCCAGTCCGCCCGGCGCGGACCTTCGGGTCCAAGGGCCGTTCTAACGCGCTGGCGCCGTCACACCCCAGCCCCGTCCACGCCCGGCCCCTGACTGACCAACACCCGGGGCGAAGCTCTGTTGGGTCGCGTACACCCGACGCTGGGCAGCCGGCCGGGCGGGGCTCGGCAGGCGTGGCTTATGCCCGGGGGAGCGCATTCCTAGCCTTTCGTCATGAACGACGAGCGCCAGCACAAATCCCTGTGGACGGTGACGACGCCTCCCCGCGACTTCCCCTCCCTGCCGGGCGACCTGGACGTGGACGTGGCCATCATCGGCGGGGGCATCGCGGGTCTGACGGCTGCCTGGCTGCTCAAGCGCGCCGGGAAGAGGGTGGCCGTGCTGGAGATGCACCGCGTCCTGTCCGGCCAGACGGGCCAGACGACCGCTCACCTCACGGAGCTCCTGGACACGCCCTACGCCACGCTCCTGAAGGACTTCGGTGAGAAGGGCGCGCACCTGGCCGCGTCGTCCAGTCGGGCCGCCATTGAACAGATCGCGTCCCTGGTGGAGACGCTCGCCATCGACTGCGGCTTCACCCGCGTGCCCGGCTACCGCTACGCGGAGACGGACGCCGAGCTGCGCGAGCTCCTGCACGAGGTGTCCGCGGCGAAACAAGTGGGCCTGCTCGCGACCTTCACCAAGGAGGTGCCGCTGCCCTTCCCGGTGAAGGGCGCGCTGCGCGTGGAGGACCAGGCGGTGTTCCACCCGCGCCAGTACCTGCTCGCGCTCGCGGACCGCATCCCGGGTGACGGCTGTCACCTCTTCGAGAACACCAAGGTCGTGGACATCCACGACGGCGCGCCCTGCCGCGTCGTCACGGAGAGGGGCACCGTGACGGCGAAGGCGGTGGTGGAGGCCACCACCACGCCGCTCAACCGCGTGGCCATGCACACCAAGCTCTACCCGTACCGCACCTACGCGGTGGCGGCGCCGCTGGACGGGCCGCTGGAGCCGGGCCAGTACTACGACAGCCGCGACCCCTATCACTACATCCGCACGCAGCAGGTGGATGGGGTGCCCTACGTCATCGTGGGCGGCGAGGACCACAAGGTCGGCAGTGAAGAGGACACCACCTCCTGCTTCACCGCGCTGGAGGCGTACACGCGCGACCGCTTCCCCGTGAAGCGCATCACCCACCGCTGGTCCGGTCAGGTCATCGAGCCCGCGGACGGCCTGCCCTATATCGGCCGCAACGTGGGCAGCCGCCACGTGTACGTGGCCACGGGCTTCTCCGGCACGGGCATGACGTTCGGCACGCTCGCGGGCATGGTGGTGTCGGACCTCATCCTCGGCAATGAGAACCCCTACGCCGCGCTGTACGACGCGGGCCGCGTGAAGCCCAAGGCCGGCGCCAAGGACTTCATCCAGGAGAACGCGGAGGTGGCCTTCCGCTTCGTCGCGGACCGGCTGTCCAAGCCGGATGGACACCACCTGGCGGACGTGGCGCCGGGCGAGGGGAAGATCCTGGAGGTGGAGGGCCGCAAGGTGGCCGTGTACCGCGAGGAGGACGGCACGCCGCACGCCGTGTCCCCGGTGTGCACGCACCTGGGCTGCCACGTGCACTGGAACAACGCGGAGCGCTCCTGGGACTGCCCCTGTCACGGCGGCCGCTTCAGCCCCACCGGACGCGTGCTCAACGGCCCCGCGGTGAAGGATCTGCCGTCCCGCAAGCTGCCGGTGAAGTGAGAAGTGTGTGTGGGTGGGCTTCCCTTCGGGCAGGCCCACCCCCATCTATCTGCACATCCACTTCATTGATTGGGGGCACGGAAATGAACGCGCTGGAGTTGCTCAAGCAGCAGCATGAAGAGGTCTCCAAGCTGTTCAAGAAGTACGAGAAGCTGGCGGACCACGCGGACGAGGAGCGCCAGGAGCTGTTCGAGCAGATCGCCGACCGGCTGGGCGCGCACGCCAAGATTGAAGAGCTGTACTTCTATCCGGCGATGAAGAAGGACGAGACGGAGGACGACCTGCGCGAGGCCGTGGAGGAGCACCTGTCCGTCAAGCGCCTCATCGCGGACCTCCTGGACATGGATCCGTCGGATGAGGAGTTCGACGCGAAGATGAAGGTCCTCCAGGAGCAGGTGGAGCACCACGTCGAGGAGGAGGAGAAGGACCTCTTCAAGGAGGCGCGGAAGATCCTCAGCAAGGATCAGCTCGACGACCTGGGCATCCAGCTGGAGGAGGAATACGACTCCCTGATGGAGGGTGAGCCGCGCAACGACGTGCCCGAGGAGACGGAGCACGCCGCGCCCGTCTAGCGCGCCGCGTCCGAACGCAAGACAGGGGTTGCGCGTGGCGTGGGGCCGGGCAGCATGCGGTCCATGCCGCGCGCTCCTGTTTCCGCCCCCGTGTTGCTGCCGGACGCCTTCACGCCCGCCGCGCGCCGCGCCCTCGTGCGCGCGGACCCCACGCTGGGCACGCTCTTCAAGAAGATAGGGCCGTTCCGCTTCGAGCGGTCCCCGCTGCACAGCCCGTTCGAAGCGCTGGCGCACTCCATCGTCTACCAGCAGCTCCACGGCCGCGCGGCGGCGACCATCTTCGGCCGCGTCTGCGAGCGGGTGGGGCAGGGCAAGGGCTTCACGCCCCAGAAGCTGCTCGCGCTGCCGGACGCCACGCTGCGCGAGGCCGGGCTGTCCGCGAACAAGCTGCTGGCCATCCAGGACCTGGCGCGCAAGACGGTGGACGGCACGGTGCCGCCGCTCGCGCGCGTGCGCCGCATGTCCGACGCGGACCTCATCGAGCACCTCACGCAGGTGCGCGGCATTGGCCAGTGGACCGTGGAGATGCTGCTCATCTTCCGCCTGGGCCGGCCGGACATCCTCCCCGTGGACGACTACGGCGTGCGCAAGGGCTTCATGGTGCTGCACAACCTGAAGGAACAGCCCAAGCCCAAGGCGCTGCTCGCGTATGGCGAGCGCTGGCGGCCCTATCGCAGCGTGGTGAGCTGGTACCTGTGGCGGGCGGCGGACAAGCCCGTGGGCACCTTCGCCCCGCCGGAGGACAGCTAGCCGAGCGAGGGCCGGGAGCGCACCGTCCCTTGCCTTGGCGCGCGGGCGTCCTCACCCGTAAGGGACGGAGGAATCACCCCGCATGCGCGCACTCACGTACCAGGGCCCCTACCGCGTCCAGGTGGAGCAGAAGCCCGACCCCCGCATCGAGCATCCGCAGGACGTGGTCCTCAAGGTCACCCGCGCCGCCATCTGCGGTTCGGACCTGCACCTCTTGCACGGCCTGGTGCCGGACACGCGCGTGGGCTGCACCTTCGGCCACGAGTTCACCGGCGTGGTGGAGGAGGTGGGCCAGGAGGTGTCGCAGCTGAAGAAGGGCGACCGCGTGGTGGTGCCCTTCAACATCTCCTGCGGCACCTGCTTCTACTGCCAGCGCGGCCTCACCGGGAACTGCGAGAACAGCAACCCCGGCAGCGACGTGGCCTCCGGAGTCTACGGCTACTCGCACACCACGGGCGGCTTCGACGGCGGGCAGGCGGAGTACGTGCGCGTGCCCTTCGCGGACGTGGGGCCCATGAAGATTCCGGACGACATGGATGACGAGTCCGTCCTCTTCCTCTCCGACATCCTGCCCACCGGCTACCAGGCCGCGGAGATGGGCGAAATCAAGGGCGGGGAGACGGTGGTCGTCTTCGGCGCGGGCCCGGTGGGCCTCTTCGCGATGAAGTCCGCGTGGCTGATGGGCGCGGGCCGCGTGGTGGCGGTGGACCACGTGCCGTACCGCCTGGAGTTCGCGCGCAAGTTCGCCAACGTGGAGACGGTGAACTTCAAGGAGGTGGGCGACATCGTCCTGCACCTGAAGGAGATGTTCGAGGGCCGCGGCCCGGACGTCTGCATCGACGCGGTGGGCATGGAGGCCGAAGGCTCGCGCGCGCACCGCGTGCTGGGTCTGGGGCTGAAGCTGGAGGCCGGCGCGCCCACCGTCATCGAGTGGTGCATCAACACCGTGCGCAAGGGCGGCAACGTCTCCATCATCGGCGTGTACGGGCCGCCGTGGAACTTCGTGCCCATCGGCACCGCGATGAACAAGGGGCTCACCCTGCGCATGAACCAGGCGAACACGCGCCGGTACATGCCGCACCTCTTGGAGCACATCCAGAAGGGCCGCATCGACGCGAAGGGCATCATCACCCACCGCTTCCCGCTGGAGCAGGCGCCGGACGCCTACCACCTGTTCGCGCAGAAGCGGGACGGGTGCGTGAAGTGCGTGCTCATGCCGCACGGCCACGCGTGAACCCCACCACTCGCCATCACAGGAGGCACGACATGCCCCAGAAGACGCCGCGGAGAACGAGCCGCGCGAAGAACGGCCACGCGAAGGCAAAGGCGAAGGCGCCGCTGGCCGTGGATCAGGACCCGGCCAACCGCCCGGGCGTCCCCATGGAGACGGCGCCGAAGCCGCTGGCGGGGGCGCGCGTGCCCATCGCGCTCCAGCACGCGGAGGTGCCGGTGTTCAAGCACGCCGGCCGCAAGGAGATGCCGCCGGTGTTCGGTACCGCCCAGCCTCCGAAGGGGCTGAGCGGCCTCTTGCGAAAGGCGGCCTACGCGAAGCCGGACCACAAGCCCGGCCACTGGATGCTGCTGCTGTTGGCGGACCGGGTGGACGTCTGGGAGCACCGGCTCCGGAGGTCCCTGCCGTGGGCCGGCCCTTCCGCGGCGGCCCTCCTCGCAGGGGGCCTGATCTGGCGCGTCCGTCGGGCTTGAGGCGCGCGGACCCTTACGCGTCCCGGCCGTTGTAGGGGAACGGGTTGAGGGTGGACAGGTCCACGCCGTCCACGCAGCGCAGGTTGACGGCGTACATCGCCTTGCCGTCGGGACCCTTGCCGGTGGAGTAGGACTGCACGCCGCAGGTGGGGCAGTGCAGGTGGTTGATGACCTTCTTGTTGAACTGGTAGGTCTTCACCACGTCCGCGCCGGAGAGGGACTTGAACTGCTCCGGCGGGACGAACGTCAGCACCGCGCCAAGCTTGTGGCAGATGGAACAGTTGCAGCTCACCACCTGCGCCAGGTCCGTGGTCGCCTCGTAGCGGACCTGTCCACAGTGGCAACCGCCGGTATACGTCTTCATCTCCGCCATGGTGCTCCCTCTCGGTTGCTGCGTGATGCCCGGGCCGGAAGCGGGCTTCCGCCCACCCGGTGCGTGTGACGCGCATCAATGAACGGAGGCGGCGGGAACCGCAAGCGCCCCGGTGTCCTCCCGGCGCGCTTGCGGCGGTGCGTCACGTCAGTCCGCGTACGTCGTAATGGAGATCATCCGCACGAAGCGGCGGTCCGTGCTCACCGCGGCGATGGCGAAGCCCTGCGTGTAGCCCGGCGCGCCGCAGCCGCGGCAGCTCCAGCCCGTCCGGTAGAGCCGGTTGCTGTTGCGCGAAATCTGCGTGATGTAGGCCACCGCGCCCTCCACCTCGTCCACGTTGTAGCTGTACGCGCTGAGCTGCGCGATGAGCTCCTTCACGGTGATGGGCTCGAAATCGCTGGCCTGCGGACCGAAGGCGTTGCTGAACGCCTCGCCCAGCGTCTGCTGGTTGGCGACGCCCTGGCCGTTGGGGATGTAGCCCTCGGAGATGCGCGCGGAGGAGAACGAGCCGGTGGCGCCGAACAGCACCGCGGGCGTCTGGGTCACGGGGTAGAGGTTCAGCGGGTAGCCCGTGAAGGTCGCGTCGTTCAGCTCGTAGAAGTCCGCGAAGTACTTCGCAGCGGTGCCCGTCATGGACTGCTGGAAGGGCGTGTCGTTGAGGCGGGTGGTGAGGTAGGCGCGCTCGGTGCTGTCCACACCCAGGCCGATGTCGTTGAGGAACGCATCCAGCGCGGTGCGGATCTCAGAGCGCTGGATGGTCGCGCCGCCGGGGCTGCTGGGCAGCTTCGCGGCGGTGATGGCCGCCTCGAAGGCGGGGATGCTGGTGGTGGAGTCAGCGAACGCCGGAGCGGAGAACAGCATCAGGGCGCCCACCAGCGACTTCATCGACAGGGTCTTCATGGAGAACCTCTTCATTCAAGGGGGAGTACCGCGAGCAGCGCGCTGGCGAGTACCACGCTCCCCTGACACGGCCCGAATTCGGTTCCCAGGACACGCGCGCCCCGTGACACGCCCGTGAAAGAGCGTGTCGCGAGGCTGGAAACTTTCACGATGCGGGCTGCGGCGCCGCGGGCGTGGGTGCGTTGCGGCGCAGGGGCGCGAGCAGCGCGAGGAACGCGGCGGACAGCGCGACGCCCAGCAGGAACATGTTCCCGTAGCCCAGGTTTCCGTACTTCGGATCCGCGAGCAGTCCCGCCAGGGGCCCGGCAGGGGCCTTGCCCGCGACCTCCACGCTGGCCAGCAGCGTGTAGTGCGTGGCGCCGATTCTCCGGTCCGTGCGCGACATCATGAACGCGAACATCACGGTGGTGAGCGCGCCGCCGAAGAACTCCTCGGTGAGCGTGACGCCCAGCACGCCCGCGTCGCTGACGCCGGCCTGCGTGAGCAGCCACCGCCCCAGGAGCGGCAACAAACGCAGCGTTCCGGTGAGGGCCACCGCGCGCAAGAGCGGCAGGCGCGCGGCGAGGAGCCCCCCGCACGTGGAGCCCAGCAGCGACGCCGCGGTGCCCCACGTGCCCACCCACAGGCCGATGCGCGCGGGCGTGTAGCCCGCGTCCACGAGGAAGGGCTTGTAGAGGACGTCGGACATCGTCTCGCCCAGCTTGTACGTGCCGATGAAGAGCAGGAGCCACCCGGTGCCCGGCACGGTGAGCGCGGACCGGATGCGGGCCCAGAGCGCGGGCCAGTCCAGCTTCGGTGACTCGTGGCCCTCGGGCTCGCGTGGGGGCGGCTCGCGCACGAAGAGGATGAGGGTGAAGACGGTCAGGCACAGCGCCGACATGACGAGGAACAGCCCGGACCAGCCGATGCTCGCGCTGGCCCACACCAGCAGCCCGCCGCCGGTGAGCATGCCCAGCTTGTAGCCCACCACCTGCGCGGTGTTGCCCAGGCCCAGCTCCTCCGGACGCAAGAGGTCCACCGCGAAGCCGTCCACCGCGATGTCCTGCGTCGCGGCGAAGAGGTTCATCACGAAGATGAGGCCCAGCAGCAAGGGCAGCGAGTCCCGCCCCGCCGCGAAGGCCGCCCCCGCGCACGCGAGCGCCAGGCCCGCCTGCATGGGCAATATCCACGAGCGCCTGCGCCCCACGCGCGCGGAGCCGTAGCGGTCCACCAGCGGCGCCCACAGCGCCTTGAGCATCCACGGCAGCGACAGCGCGCCCGCGAACCCCAGCGCGGCCAGCGACACGCCGCGCGTGCGCAGGTAGACGGGCAGCGCCGTCACCTGGAAGCCGAAGGGCAGCCCCTGCACGAAGTACAGCGCGCACAACAGCCACAGCCGGGACGGGATGCGTCGCATGGTCGTGGCCGGAGCATAGGCATGCCCCCTGGCCTGAGTCGTGCGCCTATACTCGCCGTTCCAGTCAGTCCCAGGGAGCCGCATGCCGGAGCGAGCCGCAACCGAGTCGGGGATCATCGTCGTGGAGCTGTCCGCCGAGCACGAACTGGAGGCGGACCACGTGGACGCGGTGGTGGAGGTGAAGGCGTCCTCGTTCTTCACCGGCAACGCGGCCTTCGCGAACGCGAAGGAGGTGGCCGCGCTGGTGCGCCTCATGGAGGACCTGGGCGTGCCCTCCACGGGCTTCACCCTCCAGTCGGTGCAGGCGGAGACCCAGGAGGGGCTGCTCACGCGCTCCTCGTCCGCGCTCTACACGGTGCGCATCCGCCTGATGGACATGGCCCGGGTGGGGGACGTGCTCGCCGCGCTGTCCGGCCTGAAGCAGGCGACGCTGCGCCAACTGCGCTGGGGCTACACGCACGAGCCGGAGGCCCGGCAGGACTGGCTGGAGGCGCTGGCCCGGGAGTCGGTGAAGAAGGCGCGCCGCGTGGCGGCCGGGCTGGGCGTGACGCTGGCCGGGCTGCACCGCTTCTCCGAGCGCACCTGGGAGTCACAGGCCCTCGGCGCGAGGGGCGGGGGCTACGGCGGCGGGAGCGAGGACGTGATGCCCATGGCCCCCTCCGGCAGCTACGGCTTGAAGCAGGCGCGCACGGCCTCGCTGGGCTTCCCCGTGTCCCACCGCAAGAAGGTGCACGTGATGGCCACCGCGGAGTTCCAGACGTCGCCCACCCCGTGATTCCTCAGGGGGCGGGCGTGTGCTGGAGCACGAGCGCCTCCAGCCGCTGGAGCGCCTTGTCCAGCGTCTCCCACGACGGGCCGAAGGACAGGCGCACGTAGTTGCGGAAGCGTGACGCCCGCGCGCGGCGCTTGCCGGGGTTCACGTCGAAGAACTCACCGGGCACGGTGATGACCTGGTGCTCCAGCGCGGCGCGGAAGAAGGCCATGCCGTCGTTGAGCGGCGCGGGCAGCCCGGACAGGTTGCCCCAGACGTAGAACGTCCCGTCCGGCGCGCGGTCCGTGCGGATGCCCAGCCGCTCCAGCCGCGAGTGGAACCGGTCCCGCTTCTCCCGGAAGGTGTGGTGGATGGCGCGCGTCTCCGCCACCACCGTGTCCTCCTGGAGCAGTGGAATCGCCGCGCGCTGCAGGGGCCGGCTGCCGCCGCCGTCCAGGAAGCTGCCCGCGCTGGAGACCGTGTCGATGACCTGCTTGGGCCCCACCGTCCACGTCATGCGCCAGCCCGGGTAGCGCCAGTTCTTGGTGAGCCCGTCGAAGAGGATGACCGGGTCGCGGTTCACGTCCTCCACGTACCTGGCGGCGCTCTCCACCGGCAGCACGCCGGGGCGGCCCGTCCAGATGTAGTGCGAATAGAACTCGTCGATGAGCAGCGAGCACTCCAGCTCGCGCGCCACGCCCACCCACCGCGCCAGCTCCTCGCCCTGCACCAGCTTGCCGGTGGGGTTGCACGGGTTGGAGAAGAGCAGCGCGGACAGCCCGCGGCCTTGAATCTCCCGGCGCAGGTCGTCGTGCGTGAAGGCGTAGCCTCGCTCGCCCTCCAGCAGGATGGGGATGGCGGTGAACGCCTTGAAGACGTCCAGCAGCTCCTCGTACGCGGTGTAGTCCGGCAGGAAGTGGCCCAGGTTCACCTGGCCCAGGCTGGCCGCGGCGCGGGTGAGGGCCGCGCGGCCACCGCCGGACAGGCACACGTTCTCCGCGCTGTACTGGGAGGGCATCCCCTTGCGGTAGAGCCGGTTGTAGAGCGCCGCGATGGCCTCCCGCACCTCCCAGAGGCCCGCCACGGGCGCGTACTCCTGGTCCGCCATGTCCACCGTCACCGAGTGCACGCGCGACGGGGCGCCGGGCAGGTCGCCCGTCTCCGGCTGACCCTGGCCCAGGTTGCACCACTCCGGGTCGCCGGGACGGTAGCCGCGGCGCGTGGCCTCGGCGGTGACGAAGATGACGCCCGTGCGGGGCACGGTGCGAAACGCATGCAGGGGGACGCTGTCGCTCACGCTCCCTACGCTAGCGCGCCCCCTGCCGCGGTGCAGCCCCTAGCCTTCGAGCGAGGCCCGGAGGAACCAGGCGTGCTTCTCGAACTCGGTGATGATGCCGGTGAAGAGGTCCACCGTGTCCGTGTCCTTGTGGCCCTCCACCGTCGTGCGGCTCTCCCGCAGGCCGTTGAGGTACACCTCGATGCGCTCGGCCAGCAGCTTCACGTGCTCCAGGTCGCGCGAGGTCTCCTGCGGGTACTCCGGCAGGCGGCTGTTCTTGCCCACGTGGCGGCTGGTGCCGTACGCGCGCCCGCCCAGCGTCACCGCGCGCTCCGCGATGGAGTCGTTGTGGTTGGCCAGGCTCACCGCGAAGGTCTCGAACAGCGGGTGCAGCGCGGCGAACTGCGGGCCCTTGATGTTCCAGTGGGCGACCTTGATCTGCGAGTGCAGGTCCAACCCGTCCGCGAGCCGCTCGTTGAGGGTGGCGGCGATGGCGGTGCGGGCCTGCTCGGAGAGGGGACTCGGGCTCTTGTAGAGGGCCATGACGAACACGTTCCTTTCAGGTGAGAGGAAAAGACAGCGCCCCCCGGTGTCATCCACCGGAGGGCGCAATCACAGCTCAGAGATAACGACGAGGGGACTAGGACTCCAGCCCAACCGCCGCCGCGTGGATGACGCTCGCGATGCGGACCGCATCGTGCACGTGCTCCTCGCTCAGGCCGCCTTCCAGCACGACCTTCTCATGCGACTGGATGCACATCTCGCAGCCGTTGATGGCGCTGACCGCGAGGCAGACCAGCTCGAAGTCCACCTTGTTGGTCAGCACCTGGGCCAGCCGGTTCATCCGCAGCCCGGCCCGCTTGGTCGCGTACGACTCCTTCCCGACCATGTGACGGAATCGGTAGAAGACGTTGTTCATCGCCATCAGCGAGGCCGCCGCGCGGGCATCCTCGATGACCGGCGTGGCCTTGTCGCCCAGTGCCTGCTTCGCCTCGTTGAGCATGGCCTCCTTCAGCCGCTCGTTCCGGGCGGCGAAGGCGCATGCCACGGCCGTCCCCCAGCGCTGCTCGGGGGTGAGGCTGCCCCCCTCCAGGACCGCGGAGAGGTTGAGGCGGGTGTCCTTGTGGGCGTCCGCGAGCTCACTGCGGACGACTTCGAGCGAAGCCATGGATTCTTACCCCGCCTTCTGCAGCTTGGAGGTGAGGGTCTCCTCACCCTTCTGCCAGTTGCACGGGCACAGCTCGTCGGTCTGGAGCGCGTCCAGGGTGCGGACGGTCTCCTTGACGTTGCGGCCCACGGACAGGTCGTTCACGGACACGTGGCGGATGATGCCCTCGGGGTCCGCGATGAACGTGGCGCGCAGGGCCACGCCCTCCTCCTTGTGCAGGATGCCCAGCGCGCTGGACAGCTCGCGCTTGATGTCCGCCAGCATGGGGAAGGGCAGGTTCTTCAGGTCCGGGTGGTGCGTGCGCCACGCGTGGTGCACGAACTCGCTGTCGGTGGACAGACCCAGCACCTGCGCGTCACGGTCCTGGAAGTCCTTGTTGTGCTTGCCGAACTCCGCGATCTCCGTCGGGCAGATGAACGTGAAGTCCTTCGGCCACGCGAACAGGACCGTCCACTTGCCTTTGTACGTGTCGTTGGAGATGTCCTGGAACTCCTTGTTCTTCTCCAGGCTCACGGTGCCCTTCAGCTTGAAGTTCGGAAGCTTGTCGCCAACGGTCAGCATGGGATTCGACTCCTTGGGGATGGGGGCGGGCCACCGTGGTCCACCCCAGAGGTTGTGGGTTGCTACGGGGTAAAGCAGCCACCGTGCCAATGCTTCAACTGCTGTGATTCCAGAGGGTTGCAGCTCCCTCTGTGGCTTGCACCGGCGGGGCGGTGACGCCGGGTCGGTGTCTAACGAAATCCCGGTGGCTTTCGCCACTGCAATTTCGGTGGGCCGCTATTATCGGTAACACATGCCGGATGAACTGATGGGGCGCCACCCGGAAGTGACGCAGGATGCTCGGGAGCTGGTTGAGCTGGCAACCACCGAAGAGGGGGTGGGGGAGCTGCTCCGTCGGGGATTGGACTGGGTGTCCCGCGTGGTGCCCTTCGACCTGGCCACGCTGTTCCTCCTCAAGGAGGGGCGGCTGGAGGCGGTGGCGGCGCGCGGCCCGCTCGCGAACCAGGCCGTGCGCAAGCACTCCCTGAAACTGGCGGACTTCCCGTCCCTGAAGCAGGCGCTGGAGACGCGGCGCGCGCGGGCCTTCACGGAGGAGGACCACTCGCACGGGGACGGGGACCCGTTCGACGGGGTGTTGGACCTGCCGGCGGGGCACTCGTGCATGGTGGTGCCGCTGTGCGCGGGGGAGCGCTGCTACGGCGTGCTGACGCTGGACCGCGCGCAGTGTGAGACGTACGCGCAGCCGGTGGTGGACCTGGTGGAGGTCTACGGCCAGATGCTGGCCACTGCGCTCCAGGGCGCCGAGCAGCGCGCGACGGCGGAGCGGCTGCACCGCCAGGACCACGAGCACGCGAAGCTCCTGGAGTCGCAGCTGGGCGGGGACTCCGAAGGCATCCTGGAGACGTCCCTGAGCCCGGTGATGCGCGACCTGTCCCGCCGCGCGCGGCAGGTGGCGGAGACGGACACGCCGGTGCTGATTACGGGAGAGACGGGCACGGGCAAGGAGCGGCTGGCGCGGGCCATCCACCGCTGGAGCGCGCGGGCGGACCAGCCCTTCGTGTCGCTCAACTGCGCGGCCATTCCGGCGGGCCTCCTGGAGAGCGAGCTGTTCGGCCACGTGAAGGGGGCCTTCACCGGCGCGAACCGCGACCGGGCGGGCCGCTTCCAGATGGCGCACGGGGGCACGCTGCTCCTGGATGAGATTGGCGAGTTGCCGGTGGAGCTGCAGGCGAAGTTGTTGCGCGCGCTCCAGGAGAAGGCCTTCGAGCCGGTGGGCAGCGACAAGACGGTGCGGGCGGACGTGCGCATCCTCGCGGCGACGCACGTGGACCTGCACCAGGCCATCGCGCAGAAGCGCTTCCGCGAGGACCTCTTCTACCGGCTGAGCGTCTTCCCCTTGCGGCTGCCGCCCCTGCGCGAGCGGCGCGAGGACCTGCCGCAGCTCACCGTGTTCCTCCTGGAGGAGCAGGCGAAGCGCACGGGCCGGCGGGGCATGCGGGTGTCGGCGTCAGGGCTCGTGCGGCTGGCGTCCTACGACTGGCCGGGCAACCTGCGCGAGCTGGCGAACGCGCTGGAGCGCGCCACCATCCTCACGCGCGGCCAGGAGCTGACGGCGCAGTCCTTCGACTTGCCGACCGGCGAGCGCGCGCGGGAGGTGCCGGGCACGGTACCGGCGGAGGAGACCCCGGCGCCGCTGCCCGCGGGGGCGAAGGTGCCCACGCTGGCGGCGGTGCAGCGTGAGCACATCCTGCGGGTGCTCACGCTCACCCGGGGCCGCGTCTACGGTGAAGGCGGCGCGGCGGCGCTGCTGGGGCTCAAGCCGTCCACGCTGCAGAGCCGGATGAAGAAGCTGGGCATCGAGCGGCTGGAGGGCTTCACCGCCGCCGAGGACGCGTGACGCTGGCTCAGTGCCAGCGGCTGTCCTCGCGGACCTCGCGGCGGTCCTCGCGCGTCTCCTGGCGGTTCTGCGCCGTCTCGGTGCGGGCCAGCTGGACCAGGTCGGCGATGAGCATGCGCTTGCGCGAGAGGCTGCCGCTGTCCATCCGGCCGTAGAGGTTGTTGAGCTCCTGGGAGATGGAGCGCGTCTTCTGCAGGGCGCGGGACTCCTGGCGGGCGTCGCGCACGTCGTCGCGGTGGTCCTTGCGGTCGTCGTAGCGGTAGCCGTCGTTGCGCACCTCGCGGGCGCTGGAGCGCGCCTCCTGCTTGTCCTGGGACAGCTCGCGGCGGGTCTCGTTCAGTTCGGAGGCCACGTAGCGGCGAACGTCCTCTTCCACCTGGAGCAGGTCGCGGCGCGCCGCGCGGCCCCGGGCGGAGTCGTACCGGGAGAGCAGCGACTCCACCTGCCGCAGGTCGTAGTGATCATCCCGGGTCTCGCGCGCGTCCTGCCGCAGCTCCTGACGGTCACGGGCCTGCTCGTGGTTGTTGCCGCGGGGACCGCCCGCGTGAGCCAGGACCGGGAGGGACAGCGCCATCGTTGCCAGCAGCCACTTCGACATGGGGGGCTCCATCAAGTGCGTCGGATGTCTTGATGGACGCGGCCCGCCGCCGCGAATTCAACGGCGGCGGACATTCCCCCATGGGTGGGAGCGGGGCCTACGACACCGCGGGTGCGGCCGGGCGCGGCTTGGAGGGCGCCACGGGATAGTGGGCCTCCTTGCCGAAGGGCTGGTCGAAGAGGTGCGGATCCGACTGGCGCGAGCGGAAGAGGTCCACGATGTAGTTCATCCGCTGGTCCAGCTTGCTCCAGTCCTTCGCGGCGGTGCCGGTGAGGCTGTCGGGCGTCTTGTCCAGCCGGCTCAGCAGCGCCTTCAGCATCGGATCCTCGACGGTGCGCAGGTGCGGCGGGAAGAGCGTGGACTCCATGCCGGCGGGGGGCGGCAGGTCGTTGCCCAGCTTCAGCGCGCCGCCGGGCACCGCGAGCTTCATCATGTGCTCGGTGGCGATGCCCCGGAACACGCCGGCGAGCTTGTCCACCAGCGGGTTGACGACGAGGTCCACCGCGCCCGTCTTGATGGCGGCCTTGGCGGCGAGGTTGGCGGGGAAGGGCAGCGCGTTGGCGCCCGCCTCGATGCTCTGCTTGAGGATGTTGGCGAAGACCTCCTTCACCGGGGCGTTGAGCGCCTTCTCCACGAAGCCCTGGAGCTGGGTCTGCTCGTGCAGGCCCACGGTGTCGTTGGCCCGGAGCATCATCTCGGCCTTCTTGTTCGGGTCCTTCTCGAACATGGCCTGCGCGTAGGTGCCGAAGGCCTCCTTGAGCAGCGGCTTGTCCTGGGGGAAGCCGTCCAGGTACTGCTGGAGCTTCGCCGGGTCCAACTGGGTGTCACCCTGGAAGGTGTCCACGAAGCGGGCGAACTCGTGGCCCACCTCGCGGAAGACGAACTGGTTGCCGTCGCCAATGGCCTTGCTGACGTTGTTGAGCGCGTCCGCGCCGGCCTTGGCGATGTCGCCGGTGGGCATGGCGGGCAGGCCCAGCTTGCGCAGGAGGTCGTCCACCTTGGACATGGCCTCGCCCACGACGCCGCCGCCCTTGAGGACGTCCACGAAGGCCTTGGGCATGTCCTCCTGGCGGATGCTCACGCCGGCCTGCTTCGAGGCCCAGGTGGCGAAGGTGGACCAGTTGGCGTTCTCCTTGCCCAGGAGGGTGCCCATGGCGTCGGACAGGTCGTGGTAGCCCTGGGTGATGGCTAGGTTGCGCGCGACGGGGTCCTGCATCGCGGCGATGTTCGCCACGTCCGCGGCGGTGGGGTAGCTGCCCGGCGTGGGGCGCGGGCCGCCCTGCTGGGGGGCCGCGGCGGGGGTGGACAGGGCCACCGGGGCCTTCCGGGCCTGGGACGACTCGAAGAGGGAGGTGCCCGTGTTGGCGCCGGGCTTCGCCTCGTTGCGGGGGCGCGGCGGGAGGGCCGGCTCCGGCGTGCGGGGCGTGGCGGTGGGGCGCGGGCCAATCTTCGGAGGAGTCATGCCCCCAGTATCGGCCCGGACGGGGCCGAAGTTGCCCTGTCCGGCCGGGCAGGGTGGTTCCTCCAGGCGTCGCGAGCGACCTCCAGGGTCACGGCCTGGAAGCGCACCGGGGCGCCAGGACGGCGGGCCCCCAGGCGGCCCCAGTCCGCGCGGATGACGGCGGCGATGAGGGGGTAGCCCCCGGTGGTGGGGTGGTCCGGGCCCATCACGATGGGCGTGCCGGAGAGGGTGACCTGGATGGCGCCGCGCACCATGGGACGGCAGGTGCCCCCGCCCTCGTCGCCGTGGGGCACGGGAGGTCCGTCCAGCCGCTGGCCCACGCGGTCGCTGGAGGGCGACACAGTGAAGGTGCTGCCCAAGAGCAGCGCCACGGCCGCGTCGCTGAAGGAGGACGCGTCCGGGCCCAGGAGCACGCGCAGCGGGGCGGCGGGGTCCAGGGCCTCCGTGAGCCGTGTCAGGTCGGCTGGGGAGGGGACGGTGCCGGGGGGCCCCAGCGGGAGCCGGTCGCCGGTGCGCAGGGGGCGGCCTTCCCAGCCACCCAGGCGGGCCACCCAAAGCGTGCCCTGGCCGCCAAGGACTTCAGGCACGGCGAGCGCGCCATCCACGGCCACGTAGCGCACGGCATGTCCGGTGGGCGCGGGCACGGTGAGCGTGGCGCCGTCCGCGAGGAGGCAGAGGGCTTCGCCATCCACGGACACGCGCACGTCGCGGCCCCGGGCGCGCAGCTCCATCCGGCCGAAGGCTTCCAGCGCCGCGGCGCCAGGTGCATTGCCCACCGCGCGGTTCGCCGCGACGAGCAGCTCCGGCACCCAGGCGCCGCCGGGTGGCACGCCGTGATGCATGACGCCGGGCCGGCCACCGTCCTGCACGGTGGCGGGGGCGCCCAGGCCCGTGACCTCCAGCCACGCTGTCATGGCTGCACCTGTTCGAAGCGCACGCGGGCTCCCAACTGGAGCGCCGTGCCGCGCTGGGGGTCGAAGGCGGTGAAGTCCAGCGCGGTGCCCACGAGGTTCCAGCCTCCCGGCGACGCGAACGGATACACGCCCGTGCGCATCCCGGCGATGCCCACCGCGAGCGCTGGCACCCGCGTGCGCGGCACCGGCAGCCGGGGACACGCGATGCTCGGATCCACGTCCCCCAGGTACGCGAAGCCCGGCAGGAAGCCCACGCAGCGCACCCGGTACTCGCGCGCCGTGTGGCGCCGCACCACCTCTTCCACCGATAGGCCCGCGTGCTCGGCGACCTTCGCGAGGTCCTCGCCGTCGTAGCGCACGCGGATCCGGATGAGCGGATGCTCCACGTGCGTGGCCGGTGCCACGCGCAGCCGGGTCAGCACGAGCGCCGGGGATTCGGGCGGGGTCTCCGGGTCGAAGTACACGCAGGCGTGGGACTCGGTGATGACCGCGTCCCGTACGCCCGGCAACGCGCTCAGGGCTTCGCGCGCCAGGCTCCGGTCCACCGACTCCGGCAGCACCAGCCTCAGCGCGCTGTCGCCCAGGGGCTCCGGCGGCTGCTCCAGTGCGTCCAACATCGCGCGCACCTCGCGGGCCAGCACCACCGCGCCGGGCGTGTCGCCGTGCACGCACAGCGTGTCCACCGTGCCTCCCGTGGCCAGCCGCACCGTGTTCTCTCTCGCCTGTTCCACGTCCGTCAGCACCGCGCCGGGCTGTCCGCGCGGAATCAACGACCCGTCCGGCAGCGTGCCCCGGTCCGCGAAGCCCTCGCGCGCATACCCGAGCCCCGCCACCCGGGCCGCATCCCTCAATGCGCCAGCGCCAGGGCCCACCACCGTGACGTCCGTCCCCAGCGCCTCCACCACGCCGTCCACCACCGCGCGCGCCAACGCCGGGGACTTGTTGGCCGCGTGGTACAGCGCTCCATGGGGCTTCGCATGCCGCACCGGCACGCCGCGCTCACGGGCCAGCGCGGCCAGCTGTCCGCACTGCTCCGCCACCTGCGCGCGCAGCACCTCTGGCGCCACGTCCAGCGCCTTGCGTCCGAAGTTGTCGCGGTCCGCGTAGGACGGGTGCGCGCCCGCCAGCGTGCCGTGGTGCTCGCACAGCTCCAGCGCCCGCCGCATGGACGCCGCATCGCCCGCGTGGCCTCCGCAGGCGATGTTCGCCAGGTGCGCGAGCGCGTAGAGCTGTTCGTCCTCCCCGGGCAGCTCCCCCAGGTCGATATTGAGCAGGCACCGCGTCATGGGCTCACGCTACGCGAGCCCCCCACTTCAGCGGTAGGTGATGAGCGCGCGGTGTTCGCCCTCGAAGTGTCCGTGCTCGTTGAGGGTGGACAGATACCTGCCCCGCTCGCTGTAGAGGACCTTCGTGATTCCACAGTTCGCCAGCGTCCAGTTCGTCCGGAACGCGTGCTCGTCCGGGATGCCCAGGAGGTCCTGGCTGATGGCCGTGATGGGGCCGCCGGAAGTGAACACCAGCGCCGTCCTGGAGGGCCCCAGCGACGCCACGAGCGTCGCCAGCGCCTCCAGGCAGCGCGCCTTGAACGCGCTCCAGGACTCCCGGTACTCGCTGTCGTGTCCGCCCGCGACCCAGCGTCCCACGGCCTGGGTGAACAGGTCCTGGTACGCGCGGCGCGGGTCCTTCGTCGCGGCCAGCTCCTCGCGCAGCACGGCGAAGTCCGCGTAGCGCGGCGTGTGCCGGTGCACGACCTCCTCGTGGTCGAACTCGTTGAACCCTGGCGTCCGCACGGGCGCAAGCTCAAGGCCCAGCGCCTGGAGGCACGCGTCCGCCGTCTCTCGGTGGCGCAGCATCGTGCCCGTCACCACCGCGTCCACCTTGGGCAGCCGCGCGCGCAGCGCTTCACCCAGCACGCGCGCCTGCTGCACGCCCACGTCCGACAGCTTGTCGTAGTCCTTCGCGCCGAAGGACGCCTGGCCATGGCGGATGAGGTAGAGCGCGCCCATCAGCCGCCCGCCTTCTTGATGAGCCGCTGGCAGCGGTAGGCCAGGTAGTTGACGATGAGCCAGTAGTTCTTGAACGCCGGGTTGCGCGTCTGCTTGTGGTGGTAGCGGTAGTAGATCTGCTGCGCGATGACCGCGAGCCGGAACACGCCGTAGACCTCGTAGAAGGTCCAGTTGTCGGGCTTCAGGCCGGTGCGCTCCAGGTAGTACGCGACCACCTCCTCGCGCGTGAGCATCCCGGGCAGGTCCGTGGGCTGACGGCGCGTCATGCGCAGGAAGGCGTCGTCATCCGCCTGGACCCAGTAGGCCAGCGTGTTGCCCAGGTCCATCAGCGGGTCGCCCAGTGTGGCCATCTCCCAGTCCAGCACCCCGATGACCTGCGTGGGGTCCTCCGGCTTGAGCACCACGTTGTCGAAGCGCCAGTCGTTGTGGATGACGCACGTCTTGATGTCCGGCGGGACGTGCGCGGCCAGCCACTCGCGCGTGCGCTTCATGCGGGGCACGTTCCAGGTGCGCGCCTTCTCGTAGCGGTCGGACCAGCCGGAAATCTGACGCTGCGGATAGCCCGGCCCCTTGCCCAGCGACTGGAGCCCCACCGCCTGCGCGTCCACGCCGTGCAGCGCGATGAGCTGATCCACCACGTTGAGGCACAACTGGCGCGTGCGGGCCTTGTCCAGGTCCAGCCCCTTGGGCAGGTGCTTGCGCGGGATGAGGCCGGGGATGCGGTCCATCACGTAGAACTCCGCGCCCAGCACGGCCGGGTCCTGGCACAGCCCCACCATGGTGGGCACCACCGGGTACACGGGCTTGAGCGCCTGCTGCACCGTGTACTCGCGCGACATGTCGTGCGCGGACTTCGCCTTGGTGCCCGAGGGCGGCCTGCGCAGGATGAGGTCGCGGTTCTCGTACTTGAGCCGGTAGGTCCAGTTGGAGGCGCCGCCCGTGTACTGCGTCACCTCCGGCGTGCCCACGAGCGAGGGCACCTGGGCCTTCAGCCACGCGTCCACCGCGGGCACGTCCAGCGCCTCGCCGGAGCGCACGGCCTTGCCCTCGTCCAGGGGGATGGAGACCGGAGCCGTCATGTTCAACCTCCCTTGCTGAAGCCGCGCTTCGCGAGCTCGATGCGGGTGATGACGCCCTTGTGGACCTCATCCGGGCCGTCCGCGATGCGCAGGCTGCGCGCCTGGGCGAAGAAGCCCGCGAGCGGCGTGTCGCGCGACACGCCCGCGCCACCGTGCAACTGGATGGCGTCGTCCACCACCTTCTGGAGCACGTTGGGCGCCACGACCTTGATGGCCGAAATCTCCGTCATCGCGCCCAGCGCGCCCACGTCGTCCAGCTTCCACGCCGCGTACAGCGTGAGCAGGCGGGCCTGGTCGATGGCGATGCGCGCCTCCGCCACGCGCTCCCGGTTGCCGCCCAGGTTGATCAGCGGCTTGCCGAACGCGGTGCGGCCCATGCCCCGGTCGATCATCAGCTCCAGCGCCCGCTCCGCCGCGCCAATGCAGCGCATGCAGTGGTGGATGCGGCCGGGGCCCAGGCGGCCCTGCGCGATTTCAAAGCCCATGCCCGGCCCGGAGATGAGCGCGGACACCGGCAGCCGCACATTTTTGAAGTGCACCTCGCCGTGGCCATGCGGGGCGTCATGGTCGCCGTACACGGGCAGCATGCGGATGATCTCCACGCCCGGCGCGTCCATGGGCACCAGCACCATGGAGTGCTGGTGGTGGCGGTCCGCGCCCGCTTGCGACGTGCGGCCCATGAAGATGGCCACCTTCGCGTTGGGGTGGCCCAGCCCGCTGGACCACCACTTCTTGCCGTTGAGGACCACGTGGTCGCCGTCCACCTCCGCGGTGGCCTGCATGTTGGTGGCGTCCGACGACGCGGCGTCCGGCTCCGTCATGCAGAACACCGAGCGGATGTCGCCCGCGAGCAGCGGCTTCAACCACTGCTCCTGCTGCTCCGGGGAGCCGTAGCGCCAGAGCACCTCCATGTTGCCGGTGTCCGGGGCGCTGCAATTGAAGACCTCGGGCGCCATGAAGCTGCGGCCCATGGCTTCCGCGAGCGGCGCGTACTCCAGCGTGCTCAGCCCCGCGCCCAGCTTCGCGTCCGGGAGGAACAGGTTCCACAGCCCTTCGGCCTTCGCGCGGGCCTTGAGCTCTCCCATCACCGGCGGCACCTTCCACTGGCGCCAATCCCCGCCGGCCTCCATCGCGTGCAGGGCCTGGAGGTACCCGGCCTCCACCGGCTCGATGTGGTCAGCCATGAAGCGCTTCACGCGCTCCAGGTATTCGGTTGTCCTGGCGGAAGGCTGGAAGTCCATGCGAGGCATCCTGCGCCCCGCCGGGTTGGCGATGCCACTGAATGTTGAATGTCTGTTCTGGGGCTGGCGCTGGCCTGGCCGCTGCCTTCAGCGGCGGCGGGGGCCCGGCGTCTTGCGAGTGCGTGACGTTCGCGCTCCGCGACGGCCCTGGGCCTTCGGCTTGCGCGCGGGCGCGCGGGGCGGGGCGGGCTGCTCGATGCTCGCGAGGATGATCCGCCGCAAGAGCGCGTATACGGGCAGCGGGTCGAAGCCCTTGTCCAACTGGTGGTGCAGCGCGAGCCCGTCCACGCAGGCCTTGATGATGACCGCGTAGTGCAGGTCCTCGGCGGTGGGGGCCGAGTCGTGGCCCGTGCGCACGTGCGCCACGGTGCGGGCGATCTCCTCGTCGCCCTGGCCCAACAGCTGCGCCACGGCGGGCGTCAGCTCCCGGTTGCGCAGGCCCAGCGCGAACAGCTCGTAACGCAACCGGCACGTCCCCGGCGCGTCCGTGGCCAGCTTCTCGCCCCAGGCGAAGGCCGTCTCGGCCAGCTCCTCCGCGGGCGTCTGCGCGCGCAGCCGCTCCAGCTCCGACAGGTACTGGCGGCTCGCCTCCTGCGTGACGGCCAGCAGCAGCGCGTCCTTGCTGCCGAAGTAGTAGTGCACCAGGCCCTGGTTCACCCCGGCCTCGCGCGCCACCTCCTTCACCGTCGCGGCGTCGTAGCCGCGCTCCCCCAACACGCGCTGTCCGGCGGCGATGAGGCGCGCCCGGGCATCAGGCTCCGGAGCAGCGGGGGGAGGCGGCGTCTTGCCACGGCGGGGGGATGGCATCCCAGACCCATAGGGCACCGCCTCCCACCCCCGCAAGGCCGGCGACCGCTCGCCGCCTTGACATCCCGCGTTGTCGGTCTTAGTTAGTCGTGTGACTAAGTTAGTCGTCCGGCTAAACCGAAGGAGACGGGCCATGCGAGTCGAGTCCAAGCGGTCGATGCAGTGGGTGAAGGCGGTGGCGGTGGGTGCGGCGTTGGTGTCGGTGCCGGCGATGGCCCAGGACATGGCGTCCTCGTCCACGGGGCAGGAGCAGCAGCGGCGCGGGGCGTTCCTGCTGGAGCTGCAGCCGCCCGCGCTGGACGGCTCGCTGTACGGCATCCGGGCGGAGGTCGCGCCTTCGCGTGACTCGCGGCTGGCGTTCGGCATCCTGGGGCGCGCGGGCGGGTGGAACCGGTCGCTGGGGGCGAAGGCGCGCTTCAGCGGCGTGGGTGGCAGCGACGTGAAGCTCAACTTCGGCGTGGGCGTGGACAGCCGCTACACGCTGGCCTTCCTGGCGGACGGCACGGTGCGCCCGTTCGTGGGGATGACGCTGGGCCTGGAGGAGTTCGTCGCGCGCCCGGACGGCGCGGCGATGCCGGACCGCAAGGACTACACGACGACGGCCTTCCTGGAGCCGACGCTGGGCGTGATGTGGCGGCCGGGCTCCGGGCGCGTGGGCCTGTCCGCGCGGGCCGGCCCGGGCTTCACCTTCACGGACGTGCGCGAGCTCCAGGTGGGCAACAACAACCTGGGCCTGCGCACGGTGTACCCCACGGCGTCGCTGGGCCTGCTGGTCGTCCTGTAGTCGACGGGGGCTCCGGAGCGTGCCGTGAGCGGTGGAGGGGTGGCTACACTCGCCACCCATGAGCTCCCCGTTCGAGTCCTACCGCGCCGAGTTCCCCGTCCTGAAGGAACAGCTCTACCTCAACCACGCCGGGGTCGCGCCCACCAGCACGCGCGCCGCCGCCGCGGTGAAGTCCTGGATGGACGACGTGGTGAATCACGGCGTCCTCCACGAGCGCGGCTGGGAGGCGCAGAGCGAGAAGGTGCGCGGGCTCGCCGCGCGCATCATCGGAGCCTCTCCGGAAGAAGTGGCCTTCGTGCGCAACACCAGCCACGGCCTGGGGCTGGTGGCCGAAGGGCTGGACTGGCGACCCGGGGACGAGGTCGCCGTCGCCACGAGCTTGGAGTACCCCTCCAACGTCTACCCGTGGCTGCACTTGAAGCACCGGGGCGTGGAGGTCCGCGAGATTCCCACGCCGCACGGGGGCGTGACGCCGGAGGCCGTGGCGTCCGTGCTCACCCCGCGCACGCGGCTGGTGGCGGTGTCGTCGGTGCAGTTCGCCACCGGCCACCGCACGGACCTGGATGCGCTGGGCGCACTGTGCGAGCGCTCGGGCGTGCTCCTGTGCGTGGACGGCATCCAGAGCGTGGGCTGCATCCCGGTGGACGTGAAGAAGAGCCGCGTGCACTTCCTCAGCGCGGACAGCCACAAGTGGATGCTGGGCATCTCCGGCATCGGCTTCCTGTACGTGGCGAAGGACGTGCTGCCGCGCGTGCGGCCCGCGCTGGTGGGCTGGCGCAGCACCACCGACGCGTGGAACTTCAACCGCTCGCACTTCGAGCTGCGCCCGGACGCGGCGAAGTTCGAGGAGGGCAGCGCCGCGTACCCCGGCATCTACGCGATGGGCGCCGCGCTGGAGCTGCTCCTGGAGGTGGGGACGGACGCCATCGGCGCGCGGATTGGGGAGCTGCTGGCCCGGCTGGACTCGGGCCTGCGCGACCTGGGCTGCGACGTGGGCCCCGCGCCGAAGGACCGCGCGGGCATCCTCACCTTCCTGCCGCCGGGCGCGAACGTCCATGCGCTCAGCGCGTACCTGTCGGGACAGAAGGTGTCCCACTCCGTCCGGCGCGGGCGCATCCGCCTGTCGCCGCACTTCTACAACACGAACGAGGAGATGGACCGGCTGGTGGAGCTGGTGCGCGCGTACCGGCCCGGGTGAGCTCCCCCGGACCGGCGCGCACGACGGCGGCTACTGCGCGGGGAAGAGGTTCTCCACGGAGAGGTAGCGCTCGCCGGTGTCGTAGCAGAAGGCGAGCACGCGGCTGCCGTCCGGCATCTCCGCCAGCTTCTGGTTCACCGCGGACAGCGAGGCGCCGGAGGACACGCCCACGAAGATGCCCTCCTCGCGCGCGGCGCGGCGGGCGAACTCGAAGGCGTCCTTCTCATCCACCTGGATGGCGCCGTCGATCGCGTCCGTGTGCAGATTCTTCGGGATGAAGCCCGCGCCGATGCCCTGGATGGGGTGCGGGCCCGGCTGGCCGCCGCTGATGACGGGGGACTTCACCGGCTCCACCGCGAACACCTTCAGCTTGGGCCACTTCGCCTTGAGGACCTCCGCGCACGCGGTGATGTGGCCGCCGGTGCCCACGCCCGTGATGAGGTAGTCCAGCCCGTCCGGGAAGTCGTTGAGGATCTCCTGCGCGGTGGTGCGCTTGTGGATCTCGATGTTGGACTCGTTCTCGAACTGCTGCGGCATCCACGCGTTGGGCGTCTGGGCGACGAGCTCCTGGGCGCGGGCGATGGCGCCCTTCATGCCCTTGGCGCGCTCCGTCAGGTCGAACTGGGCGCCGTAGGCGGCGAGCACGCGGCGGCGCTCGATGCTCATGGACTCCGGCATCACCAGGATGAGCTTGTAGCCCTTCACCGCGGCCACCATGGCCAGGCCGATGCCGGTGTTGCCGCTCGTCGGCTCGATGATGACGCTGCCCTCCTTGAGGAGGCCCTTCTTCTCCGCGTCTTCAATCATCGCCAGGCCGATGCGGTCCTTGATGCTGCCGCCCGGGTTGGCGCGCTCCAGCTTCAGGTGCACCGTCACGCGCGACGGGTACAGCCGGTTGATGCGCACGTGCGGCGTGTTGCCAATGGTCTGCAGGATGTTGTCGACCTTCATGGCGTCTCCTGTGAATGGGGAACGGGCACTGCGTGGGGAAGACTCAAATCTGGTAGTCGAGGACGTCCAGTCCCTCTTCGCCGTGGCGCGCCCGCACCTCGCTGCGGCGGGTGACGACGGACTGGGCGGGCACGCTCTGCGTGAGCCACGCGTTGCCGGCGATGATGCTGCCCTTGCCCACCACCGTGCCGCCTCCGAGGATGGTGGCGTTCGCGTACACCACGACGTCGTCCTCGATGGTGGGGTGGCGCTTCCTGTCCGCCAGCGCCTTCTCCACCATCAGCGCGCCCAGCGTGACGCCCTGGTAGAGCTTCACGTTGTCGCCAATCACCGTCGTCTCGCCGATGACCAGACCCGTGCCGTGGTCGATGACGAACCTGCGGCCAATGGTGGCGCCCGGGTGGATGTCCACGCCGGTGCGCTGGTGGGCGTACTCGGTGAGCAGGCGCGGCAGCAGGGGGAAGTTCAGCCGGTGCAGCGCGTTCGCCACGCGGTAGATAGCGATGGCGTAGAAGCCCGGGTAGGTGAGCACGACTTCGTCCACGCTGCGCGCGGCGGGGTCCGCTTCGAAGATGGCGCGCGCGTCCTGCTGGAGCCACTCGTAGAGGTCCGGCAGCTTCGCCATGAAGCGCGAGGACATGCCCGCGTCCGTGACGGGGTAGTGCGGCGCGAGCAGGGACTGGATGCGCTGGAGGCTCGCCTCCACCGCGGTGACGTCCCGGCGCACGGCGGCGGCGTTGCACTCCAGCCGCTCCGCGAAGTGCGGGAAGAGCAACCCCAGCACCTGCGAGACGAACTCCGGCGCGGCCTTGCGCACGTCCGGGGGGAAGCAGTGGCGCTGACGCGCCTCCAGCAGGGTGGCAACCAATCGGGCGTTTGGATCGTCCATGGGGCGTTGCGTCAGGATAGCGTGCCGTGCCGGCGTTTTCCTTGTTTCCGGCGTCCCGGCGCGCAAACGGCCGGGGTCTGGACGTGGATGCCTCCGGAGGGAAAACGTCGCGGATGCCCGGTCGTCCAGGGGCCGGGGCGTGGTGCGCCACGGCGCTGGTGGGGCGCGGGGATTACCCAGGGGGATGCCAGAAGGTCACAGCATCCACCGGGTCGCCCGGGTCCACCGCCGCTGGCTGGTGGGGCGGCGTTTCACGGCAGACTCTCCCCAGGGCCGGGGCGAGGTGGCCCATGGGCTGTCCGGGCGGGCGTTGCTGAACGTGGATGCGCACGGCAAGCACCTGTTCCACACGTTCGAGGGGGGCGTGCGGCTGCACATCCACCTGGGGCTCTTCGGGCGCATCCGTCACTTCCGGGCGGAGGCGCCCGAGCCCTCCACGGCCTGCCGGCTGCGGCTGGCTTCGGACGGGGCGACGCTGCACCTGTCGGGGCCGTCCGCGTGCGAGCTGCTGTCGTTGGAGGAGGAGGCCGCGCTGCGCGCGAGGCTGGGGGAGGATCCGCTGCGCATGGATGCGTCACCGGACCGGGCGTATGCGCGGCTGACGAAGGGGCGCATGCCGTTGGCGCAGGCGCTCCTGGACCAGGGGCGCATCGCGGGCGTGGGGAACATCGTGCGTGCGGAGGCGCTGTTCGTCGCGGGATTGCCGCCGCTGATGCCCGCGTGCGAGCTGGAGCGGGGCGCGTTCGACCGGTTGTGGGCCGTGATGCGGGCGCTGTTGCAGGACGGCGTTCGCGACGGGCTCATCGTCACGCCCGGTGCGCCGCCGCTGCCTTCACCCGGGCGCAAGCGGGCGGAGCGCTTCTGCGTGTACAGCCGCGCGGGCCTGCCGTGTCCTCGCTGTGGAGGGAGGGTGACGGGGCAGGTGCTGGCGGCGCGCACGCTCTACTTCTGCGCCGCGTGTCAGGGCGTGGACCGCATGCGACGGCCGCGCCGTGGACACGAGCGGACAGCCGGAGGCCCTGCTCCCCGCTGACGCTTGCCGACCCGGGGCCACCCTGGGGACGATGAGGGCATGACGACCGCCCTGTCCTATGCCCATGGCACCAGCACCACCCCGCTGCTGGGAGAGACCATCGGTCAGAACCTGCGCCGCACCGTCGAGAAGTACGGCGACCGCGAGGCGCTGGTGGTTGCCTCGCAGAACTACCGCGTCACCTGGCGGCAGTTCTGGGACGCGACCACGGCGGTGGCCAAGGGCCTGCTGGCGCTGGGCATCCAGAAGGGGGACCGGGTGGGGCTCTGGTCTCCCAACCGCTTCGAGTGGACCGTGTCGCAGTACGCGCTCGCGCGCACGGGCGCCATCCTGGTCAACCTGAACCCCGCCTACCGCACGTCGGAGCTGGAGTACGCGCTCAACCAGGCGGGGGTGAGCGTGCTGCTCCTGGCGAAGGGCTTCCGGCAGACGGACTACACGCGGATGCTGGCGGAGGTGCGGCCCCGGTGCGCGGGCCTGCGCGAGGCGCTGGTGCTGGACTCGGACTGGGACCGGCTGGTGAAGGGCGGCGCCAACGTGGGCGACGACGTGCTGGAGGCGCGGGAGTCGTCGCTCCAGTTCGATGACCCCATCAACATCCAGTACACGTCCGGCACCACGGGCTTCCCGAAGGGCGCGACGCTGTCCCACCACAACGTGCTCAACAACGGCTTCTTCGTGGGCGAGGTGCTGCGCTACGGGCCGGAGGACCGCGTGTGCATCCCGGTGCCGTTCTACCACTGCTTCGGCATGGTGATGGGCAACCTGGCCTGCACGTCGCACGGCTCGGCCATGGTGATTCCGGGCGAGGCGTTCGACCCGCTGGCGGTGCTCCAGACGGTGCAGGCCGAGCGCTGCACGTCGCTCTATGGCGTGCCCACGATGTTCATCGCGGAGCTGGACCACCCGCGCTTCGGCGAGTTCGACCTGCGCAGCTTGCGCACCGGCATCATGGCGGGCTCGCCGTGTCCGGTGGAGGTGATGAAGCAGGTGCAGTCGCGGATGCACATGGAGGAGGTCACCATCTGCTACGGCATGACGGAGACGTCGCCGGTGTCCACGCAGAACCCGCTGGACGACACGCTAGAGAAGCGCGTGGCGACGGTGGGGCGCGTGCACCCGCACCTGGAGGTGAAGGTGGTGGATCCGGACTCGGGCGCGGTGGTGCCGCTGGGGCAGCCGGGGGAGCTGTGCACGCGCGGCTACAGCGTGATGCTCGGGTACTGGAACAACGCGGAGGCCACGGCGGCGGCCATCGACCGGGCGGGGTGGATGCACACCGGTGACCTGGCGACCATGGACGGGGAGGGCTACGTCAAGATTGTCGGCCGCATCAAGGACATGATCATCCGGGGCGGTGAGAACGTGTACCCGCGCGAGGTGGAGGAGTTCCTCCACACGCACCCGGAGATCTCCGAAGCGCAGGTCATTGGCGTGCCCAGCGTGAAGTACGGCGAGGAGGTGATGGCGTGGGTGCGCTTGAAGTCCGGTGCATCGCTGACGCCGGAGACGCTGACGGCCTTCTGCACCGGACGCATCTCCACGTTCAAGATTCCCCGCCACTGGAAGTTCGTGGATAACTTCCCGATGACCGTCACCGGCAAGGTGCAGAAGTTCCGCATGCGCGAGCTCTCCATCACCGAGTTGGGGCTCGGTGACGTGGCCAGCATCAAGACCGCTTGATGGGCTTCTTCTTCGCGGCAGGTGTCTTCTTGGCCGCAGGGGCCTTCTTCTTGGCCACGGGCTTCTTCTTCGCGGCCTTCTTCATCGCGGCGCGGTTGGCGGCGTCCACGGCGCGGCGGGCCCAGGGCAGCATCCGGCGGCCATCGTCCTCTGCGTCCGCGGGCGGGGTCCAGTAGCTCATGGGCTGTTCCTTGCCCCGGCTCTGGTAGATGAAGGGCCGGCAGCCCTCGGCCTCGAAGTCGGGGCGGGTGACCTCGTCCGTCTTCAGGTAGAGCTGGCCCTGGATGATGAGGCCGAACATCCGGCCGCCGAAGTACAGCCCCCAGCCACCGAACATCGAGCGGGCCTGCACGAGGCCGAGCGGCTTCAGCAGTTCGACCGTGTACTCCATGAAGCTGTCCGAGCGGGGCATGGGCGAAGTCCTCCGGACCGTGGACTCTAGCGGCCCGCGTTCGTGGCGGGCGGGCTCATTACACCTCCGTGAAGTACATGCCGGTGGCGCCGGTGCGCTCCAGCGCCGTCTTCAGCTCTTCGGAGACGATGAGCGAGCCGTTCCAGCCCCAGGGACGGAAGAGCTTCGCGTCCCCCACCTTCGACGTGTCGATGCGCATGCCGTAGACGGAGCGGTACTGCCCCATCTTTTCTGGACGACCATGTTGGGCTTCCCAGTGGCGAACCGCTGTGGAGGCCTTCTCGTCGATGCAGCGAATGAGCTTCGTGGCAACGAGGAGTGCGTACTGGTCGGGGTGCTTCGGGATGGTGACGGGGATGAACTGCACGTCGTCGGCCGCGTGCTCCAGAAGCACATTGGCGAGCTTGATGTGAACGATGGGCGTCAGGCCAAAAGGAATCCGGCAGAAGTCATGGGGACGGCCAGACTCCCCGATGGGAACGGTCAGGTGTCCTTCCACATGGACGCGACTCCCCTTCGTGAACATCCAGGGGTCTTCCTCCTCCTGGCGTAGCTCATTCCAGGGGACCTCGAGTACCCAGATGCCTTCTTGAACGTCCTCGGTGAGTTCGAAGAATCGGGGAGCCATGGAGGTGTTTCTAACGCCCCTTCCGGGAGGTCAGGAGTTGATTGAGCGGGGTCCCCTGAGTGGAGGCTTCCTTGGCGAGTACTCGGAGTGCATTCGTCAAGGTTTCGCGGCATTGCACGACGGTCCGGCAGGTTTCCATGGCAGCACGTAATTCCTGCAAGACCTGCTCATGATACGCCCTGGGATGCGGTCCCCTGTGGCCCGGGACTTCGACGATGTTCTCCGGGTCGTTCAGTTCCATGCCAGCTCGCTTGAAGAGCCGTCGGAATTGAGGAGTCCACGGTCCGCCATTCCTCGCGGACTTTTCATTGCGGATGGTGGCCAGGTGATGACGCTGGGGCTTGCCGGGCCGCGATGACATGGCCACTGCGTTGGGCGCCAGCGCGATGGTGAAACCGTCGGCCGCCATGGCGACGGAGCGCACGCCTCCGAGGGAGATGAACTGGAGGCCCGCCTGCGTCTCCACCGCGACCGCTGCCTGCGCGGAGCCGGGCAGGGTGGGCGCCTTCATCGCGAGCCCTGCCGTGTTGCCAATCGCCGCCGTGGCCAGCATCACGAAGACGCGCGCGGCGTTCCTTCCCATCACCGCTCCGTAGGCTTCGCCCGCTTCGCGCACCTGGATGAAGGTGGTGGCCCCGTCCACGTGGCGCACCAGCGTCACCCAGCCGTCGAGGAGGGTCCACACGGTGTCCACGCCCAGGTACGCAATCGCCGTGGCGGTGATGAGCGCGGCCAGTCCCTTGGACACAGGCTCCGGCATGGCCCACAGCAGCAGGTACATCGTCACGGCGGAGGTCATCGTGGCCATGACGGCCTGGGGGCTCGCCATGCCCTCCAGGGCTTCGGCCGTCTCGTTCCAGACGGAGTCCATCGCGATGGCCATCGCTAGTGCGTAGCGGCCGTCGCTGCCCAGCAAGGGGACTTCCTCCAACAAGCGCAGGCAGTCTCCCGGCTGCTGGCGCTTCTTGCCGCACCACTGCTGGTAGCCGCGCGTCAGGTCGTCGGACGCATCCAGAAGCCGCAGCTCGCGCGCCTCCTCCTCGCCCAGTGGGATGATTTGCCGGGTCCGTTCCCGGAAGCCGAAGAGGCCGCTGCGCTCCGGCAGGCCGAACAGCTCGCGGGCTTGTCTCAGGGGATGGGCGAAGGGACGCACGTCCCTGGCGAGCGTCTTCACCGCCGCCTTGAACTCGTCCTCCTCCAGCCGGGCCTCGGCGGGAGATGCGTCTTCCTCCTCCCGGGGCGTGACGACGACCCGCTCGCCGTCGTCCGGTTCCAGGCGCACGACCCGCGTCGTCGCGCAGCCGGAGGCCAACAACGTCAACAGCAGCGCATAACCGAGCCGCTTCATCACCGGGGTTCTCCCAGCTCCCGCAGGAAGAACCGGCGCACGTCGTCCCGGTAGTACCTGCCTTCGGGGCCGTGGCCTTCTCCGGGCATGATCAGCAGGTCGAAGTGCTTGTTCGCGCTCACCAGCGCCTGGACCATCCTCATCGTCGTGGACAGCGATGCGTTCACGTCGCTTGTCCCGTGCATCAGCTTGAGCGCTCCCTGGAGCTTGTCCGCCAGGGCTTCGTTGGAGCCCGCCGCGTAGCCCTCTGGGTTCTCTGACAGCAGGCCCATGTTCGGCTCGTTGATGATGGCCTCTTCCGTCAGGGCTCCCGGTGCTCCCGCGTAGCCTGCCTTGAAGAACGTCGGCGCCGTCAGCATGCCTCGCAGCGCGAAGTAGCCACCCCAGGAGTGGCCGTGGATGCCCACCCGCTCCAGGTCCATGTAGGGCCGGCTGGCTGCCGCCTGCTTCAGCGCCTCGACGTGGTCGGGAATCTCCGTCTGGCCCACGCGGCCGTAGTTCACGTCCTGGAAGGCCTTGCTCCGCCCTGGCGTGCCCCTCGCGTCCAGCACCATCACGATGAACCCGAGCTGCGCCAGCGAATGCGCGATGATCGATTCATACGGGCCCACGTAGCTCCAGGGCACCACCGTCGTGAACGGTCCCGCGTAGATGACGTCGATGACCGCGTAGCGCTTCTTCGGATTGAAGTCCCACGGCTTGTACAGCGCGCCGTACAGGGGTGTGACGCCATCCGAGGCCTTGACCGTGATGCCTTCCGGCGGCGTGTAGTGCAGCTCCGCCAGGGCGCTCGTGTCTGACTTCGCGTAGCGGAAGGAGGGGCGCCCCTCCGTGGACACCACCTCCCAGACCCTCGGCTGCTCCCGGGTGGAGTGCCCATCCGCGAAGTAGGCCGTGGAGGGGGACAGCCAGGGACGGTGGAGCCCAGGCCCGGGCGTCAGCCGCTTCAGCGCTCCGCCCTCGATTCGTGCCCGGTACACCGACCGGTCATAGGGCGCCCCAGGCTCGGCGGAGGCGGTGACGAAGAAGGCGTCCGACTTCGGCGTGACGCCCACCACCGCGTGGACCGGGAACGCGCCCCGGGTGAGCTGGCGCACGAGCTTGCCGGAATAGTCATACAGGTAGACGTGACGCCAGCCATCACGCTCGGACATCCAGAGGAAGTGCTGGTTGTCCGGCAGCGGCTTCACCTGCTGGGACCAGCCCCCCACCGAGAACTCCAGCGCCGCGACGAAGGTCTCCTTGCGCTCCTCCCGCAGCACACGGCGGCGCTTGCCCGTCAGCGGATCCACCGCCACCAGGTCCAGCCGCTTGCCGTCCCGCGACAACTGGAGCACCAGCGCTTCACTGCCGTCCGGACGCCAGCCCGCGAACCAGTCGTAGCGCTCTGCCGCGTCACCGGGCGCGGGCGTCACCTGCCCCGTCTCCACCGAGACGAAGTGCAGCTCCGAGCGCATCAGGGGCGTGCCCGTCTTCGAGTAGGGCACCCACGTCACCTTCTCCAGCGGGGTGCTGTAGTCGACCAGCGGGAGCCGGTGCATGCCCCGCATGTCGTCGCGCCAGACCGCGAGGAACCGGCCCTGGGGAGACCAGGCCCCTTCGGGCAGCCGCCAGGGCGAATCCTCCGTGCCGGTGCGCTCCATCCGTGTCGCGCCCTTGGCGTCCATCACGGCGAAGCCCGTGTCCCGCTGCACCGCGACCGTCCTCCCGTCCGGCGACAGGCTGTTGCCAGGCACGAGCGACAGTGCGGCCGGATGCGTGGGCTCGAGCGCCACGAGCCGCTTGTCGGTGAGGCCCAAGGAAAAGGCCCGGCCCTGGACGGTGAAGACGATGCCCTTCGCATCGGTGGTGAGCGTGAAGGGCATGACGGCGGGCAACGTCATTGGCTTGCCGAACCGCTCCGTGAGCTGGGACCGCAGCGACTCCGAATCCAGCAGGGGCTGCTGGGTGCGCTTATGTGCATCCACCAGGACCCACGTGTCCCGGTAGGGCTCCACCCGGGACCAGTACACGAACCGGTCTCCTTCCGGCAGCCACCGGGGCGGCGTCAGGGTGTCCCGGATGCGGTCCGGCCAGCGCAGCGACGCCTCCGAGAAGTCGAGCCGCGCCTGGAGGGCGTCCCCGGCTTCCGCTCCCACCGCTCGCCAGGGGATGGCGAGTCCCGCGAACAGGAGCGCGAGGCACGCACGCGACAGGCGTCCACCACGGTGGGGCAGGGAAGGCGTCATGGGCACTCTCTTGGGAACGAAGTGAAGGGAAACGTCAGGCCAGGCGGCGCGGTGCCGGGGACGTGGCGCCGAGCAGCTCGGCCAGCGTCTTCAATCCCCGCTCCAGCTCCTCGCGGGAGCCAGCCGCGCCCAGCGACACCCGCAGCGCGTTGGGTGCCTGGCCCGGACGGGCCGCGAACAGGTGCGCCGGGCCGAGCAGCACGTCGCGCTCGGCGGCGGCTTCCACCAGCTCCGTGGCGCGGCGCTGCTCGGGGATGGGCATCCACAGGAAGTACGCGCTGGGGTGCGAGACATAGGGGTGGCCCTTCAGCACCTTCGCCGCCAGGGTCTGCCGGGCCGTGGCTTCGGCGCGCCTCGCATCGCGCAGGGACTCGGCGGTCCCATCCATCACCCACTGCGTAGCCAGTTCCATCAGCAGGGGAGACCCCGACCAGACCGTCGCAGCTGCCGCGTGCTCCAGGGTCTGCGACGACGGGACCGGCGTCCGGATGTAGCCGACGCGCAGCGCGGGGAGCACCGCCTTGGACAGGCTGCCCAGGTGATAGGTCCGCTCGGGCGCCAGCGCGGCCAGGGGCGCGGGCGCTTTCGCCACGAGCGGGGCCAGCGCGCCGTTCTCGATGATGGTGACGTCGAACTTCCGGCAGACCTCCACCAGTGCCTGCCGCCGCTTCAAGGGCATGACGACCGTGGTCGGGTTGTGGTTCGTGGGTGTGCAGTAGAGCACCCGTGCCTTGCTCCTCCGGCAGGCCTCCGCGAGCGCTTCGGGCACGAGCCCCTCCGCGTCGAGCGCCACCGGATGCGTGGGCAGCCGGAGCCACTCCGCGGCGGCGAGGACCCCAGGATAGGTGACGTCCTCCACCAGCAGGCCGTCCGGGTTCGCGAGCAGGGACAACACCATCAGGGTCGCGTGCTGGGCCCCGTTGCTCACGACGACGTTCTCGTGCGTGGCAGGAACGCCCGCGAGCTCCAACCAGCGGGACCCCGCCGCCCGCTGGGCCTCCGTGCCCGCATGGGCCTGATAGCCACTGAGCGCGCCCAGGTCCGCGCGTTCACTGAGCCGCCGGAGCGCGGCGGCGAACGCGAGGTGTCCCATATCGCCAGGGACGATGGGCACCGCCGTGGGCCCCAGGTCGATGCGTGTCCGGTCGAGCTGGGGCGTGTATCGGGCTCCGTCCCGGAGGTTCCGCACGAATGTTCCGTTGCCCACCTGGCTCCAGATGAGTCCCCGCCGCTCCGCTTCGGCGTAGGCACGGGTCACCGTCCCCAGAGATGTCCCCAGAGTGCTCGCGAGTTCCCGGTGCGTGGGCAGCCGATCCCCGGCGCGAAGCTTCCCCGCGCTGATGTCCGCCGTGAGCGCATCAACGAGCGCGCCATACAGAGGGCCCTCGGAGCGCTTCAGGCGTGGCTTCCAGTTGGAGCGGGACATGGTTCAGATTGTACCATGACAATATGGGGCTTGTAACAGTGCCCTGGCGGGCTTCCACTGGGGGAGGCTCTACACTTCCGTGAACCGCATGCCGGTAGCGCCGGTGCGCTCCAGGGCCGTCTTGAGGTCCTCGGAAACGATCAGAGCCATGGACCAGCCCCACGTTCGGAAGACCTTGGCTTGGCCTACCTTCGACGTGTCGATGCGCATTCCCGCGACGGAGTAGTACTGGCCTGCCTTCTCGGGCTGCTTGTGCTTGATGGGGTCCCAGTACTCCACTTCTCGGGACGCCTTGTCGTCGATGCAGCGGATCAATCGGGTGGCGACGAGCATGTTGAACTGTTCGGGATGGCCAGGGATGTCCACTGCGAGCAGTTGGACGTCATCCGGCGCAAGCTCCGCGAACACGGTGGCCAGCTTCACGTGGAGGATGGGCGTACTGCCGATGCCTGCTTCGGAGTAGTCCAACGGCCGTCCGGGCTCGTCGATGGGAAACCGGAGGGAGCCAGGGGCCTGGACGGGCTTCCCGGCGCTGAACATCCATGGGTTCTCGACCTCCATGGACTTGTCATCCACGGGATCACCCAGATACCAGCGCCCCGGCGCGTAGACGTCTTCTGACAATCTGAAGTAACGGGCGGTCATGGTCGTGTGGGTCAGCGGCCCCGAGTCAGCAGTCGATTGAGCTCCGTGCCATGAGTTCTAGCCTGCTCGCCAAGAATCTTGAGGGCATCAGTCAGAGCTTCGCGGCATGCCTCTACGCTCCGACATTCGGAGGTCACCTGCCTCAACCTGTCATAGACGAGTTGATGGTACTCGGCGGGATGGGGGCCTCGGTGGCCTGGGACTTCGACGATGTTTTCCGGGTCCTTCAGCTCCATCCCAGCCCGCTTGAAGATGCGCCGGAAGAGCGGAGTCCATGGGCCTCCATTTCTTGAGGACTTCTCATTGCGGATGGTGGCGAGGTGGTGGCGCTGGGGCTTGCCGGAGCGCGATGACATCGCCACCGCGTTGGGCGCCAGCGCGATGGTGAAACCGTCGGCCGTCATGGCCACCGAGCGCACGCCTCCGAGGGCCACGAACTGCAGGCCCGCCTGCGTCTCCACCGCGACCGCCGCTTGCGCGGAGCCGGGCAGGGTAGGCGCCTTCATCGCCAGGCCTGCCGTGTTGCCAATCGCCGCCGTGGCCAGCATCACGAAGACGCGCGCGGCGTTCCTTCCCATCACCGCTCCGTAGGCTTCGCCCGCTTCGCGCACCTGGAGGAAGGTGGTGGCCCCGTCCACGTGGCGCACCAGCGTCACCCAGCCGTCGAGGAGGGTCCACACGGTGTCCACGCCCAGGTACGCAATCGCCGTGGCGGTGATAAGCGCGGCCAGTCCCTTGGACACAGGCTCCGGCATGGCCCACAGCAGCAGGTACATCGTCACGGCGGAGGTCATCGTGGCCATGACGGCCTGGGGACTCGCCATGCCCGCCAGGGCTTCGGCCGTCTCGTTCCAGACGGAGTCCATCGCGATGGCCATCGCCAGCGCATAGCGGCCGTCGCTGCCCAGCAAGGGGCCTTCCTCCAGCAAGCGCAGGCAGTCTCCCGGCTGCTGGCGCTTCTTGCCGCACCATTGCCGGTAGCCGCGCGTCAGGTCGTCGGACGTGTCGAGAAGCCGCAGCTCCCGTGCCTCTTCCTCACCCAGTGGGATGATTTGCCGGGTCCGCTCCCGGAAGCCGAAGAGGCCGCTGCGCTCCGGCAGGCCGAACAGCTCGCGGGCTTGCCGCAACGGATGAGCGAAGGGCCGCACGTCCCTGGCGAGCGTCTTCACCGCCGCCTTGAACTCGTCCTCCTCCAGCCGGGCCTCGGAGGGGGACGCGTCTTCCTCCTCCCGGGGCGTGACGACAACGCTGTCGTCGCCATCGACGTCCAGGCGCACGACCCGTGTCGTCGCGCAGCCTGACAGAAGCAGTCCCAACAACAGCACCCAACCCAGCCGCTTCATTCCGGCCTCAGTCCTCCGTCAGCAGGAGGCTCCAGAGCAGCACCTTCTTCTTGCCCGGCGGCCGGTGCAGGCAGCGGAGCGGGCCGTCCTGGGAGGCCACGAACACGATGGCTCCGGAGTGCTGGTTGGCGAAGACGGCCGCGGCGCGGTGGCGCGAGCCGTGCTGATGGATGGGGTAGTGCGGGCCGGGACGCCCCTGGAGCGTGCGCGCCTCGAAGACCTGCGGCGGGCCGCTGCGCGGGAGCGCGATCTGATACCCCGCGCAGAGCACCTCCAGCTCCGGCCCCAGCACCAGCGCGTTGTCCACCGCCGTGAACTGCCCGATGCTCTCCACCAGCGCCTGGAAGTCGCTCTCCGTCGCCTTGTCGTCGTGCTCGGCGGCGGCCTTCTTCAACTCCGGATCCTCTTCCTCCTCCGCCGCCTTGCCGGCCTCCGCCCGCCAGGCGCCGTTGATGAGGTCCGCCCGCGCCTGCACGAAGCGCTGCAAGCGCTGACGCAAGAGCGAGCCCTGCTCCGGCGGCAGGACGTACTTGCCTCGCGCCCGGAAGCGCTCCACGTCGTGCTGCTTGGGCAGAAACGCGATGAGCCCTCCGTGATGCAGGCCCGCCATCCTCCGGATGAGTCCCTGCACCGCGTTGGACACGTACCACTCGCGGTTGCCGCCCATCAGCGGCTGCACCTTGGGCAGGGACTCCACCAGCGTGGAGCACATCTCCATCAGCGCCGCGCGCACCGCGCTGTCCTCGTGGAAGAGCAGGTCGTGCAGCGCCACGCGCCGGCCCGGTGGCACCGGCGCGCCCTGCTCGTAGCGAAACACTTCGCGCCCCTGCGTGCTCACCACCAGGTGGCCCGGCTCCGGCGCGTGGAGGATGAAGACGTCCTCTTCTCCCTCGGCGTGGAACTCCGTGTACTCCACCCGGCGCGCCAGTCCCTGGATGCGCAGCTTGCCCTCGCGCGGCCCCACCACCACGGCCGTGCGCGGCAGGTTCGCCGCGGGCGCCAGCTTCACCAGCGCCTCCACGCTGAAGTCGGTGATGCTCGACTTGGCCTCCAGGGGCAGCGTCTCCCACGCCTGACGTTTGCCCTTCTGTCCGCCGATGTAGACCGTCTCTCGCACCGCCTGCAGGCCCTGCAACCCCTGCGCGTGGTAGGCGATGCGCACGCGCGTGGCCTCGCCCTCCTCGCGGCCCAGGCTCGCGAAGAACACCGTGTCCGCCAGCACGACCAGCAGCTTCAGCGTCGGCTCGGCGAGCGGCGTCTTGGCGAACTGCCGGAGCCACCCGCGCAGGGCTTCTCCGGGATATTGCAGGCCGGGTTCATCCATCGGGCGGGCAGCATAATCACGGCGCCGTGCTTCCCGGTGGAAGTCGCACGCGCGCCGCGATGCGGCGTTGGGTTCCCACCGTGCGCCCGGCCTGTAGCACCGACGTCACGACCCGCCCGGCCTGCGCGCGGACTTCTTCCTCGTGGAGGGCGTGATGAGCTTCACTCCTCGATGGGCGGCTGGAGCGTGCCGAACCGCTCCAGCCCCTGGTCCAGCGCGGAGCGCACCGCGTGGAGCAGGGCGCCGTCCGACAGCCGCCGCACCAGGACGATGCCGGTCGCCACGTAGGACGGTGCGCCGCCCAACCGTGCCTCCAGCGCCTCCAGGGTGAGCACGGTGAGGACGAAGGTGCGCCCGTCGCGCAGCCGCACCACCAGGTTCCGGGAGCCCTCGAAGTGCAGCGCCGGGGGCTCCGCCACCAGCAGGGAGGCGATGCGCTCGTCCTCCGTGTCGATGGACCGCATGCCTGAGCGTTCGTGCGTCGAGCGTCGCATGGCGGGGACGATGGTGACCCCCACCCGCGCCTACAACCCCTGCCCCAGGGGGGGCGCGTCGCCGGACAGCCTCTGGCCCCGGGGGCCAGGATGGCGGGCAAGGGAGCGCTGACGCCGCACAAGACGAACGCCCCGTGCGGGTGTATGGCCCCAGGCCTCCCATGCCCGCCGAGCCTTCCACCCTGTCCACCTGGGGCCTTCCCGGGATGTTCTTCGTCGCCATGCTGGCGGGCTCCGTGGTGCCGGTGCCCTCCGAGGCGATGCTCGCCGCCCTCATCTACAACGGCACGCCGCCGCTGATGGCCACCGTCGTCGCCACCGTGGGCAACGTGCTGGGCGCGCTGACGCTCTACATCCTGGGCCAGTGGGTGTCGCGCGGCGGAGGCGGGGCCGTGGGCCGCTGGGTGGCGCGCCGCCGGGAGAAGGAAGGCCCGCGCATGGCGCGCGTGGAGGCGAACCTGCGCACCTGGGGGGCTCCCGCCCTGCTGATGTCGTGGCTGCCCATCCTGGGAGATGCGTTCGTGCTCGCGGGCGGCTTCGTGGGCGTGCGCCCCTTGCCCTTCGTCGTCTTCGTCACCCTGGGGAAGGGGATTCGCTACGCCTTCGTCGCGCTGTCCACCACGGCCGCGATGTAACAATGTGTAACATTGCGCGTCCCTGGCGGGGGGGATGCGCCGCTCGCGCAACGTTTCGAGGAATGTGACGGATAAACGGCGGTGGCGTCGTGTACGCGGAATACTGCGTCCGCGGCGCTGCCGTGACGTCCATGAACCTCTACGGCTCCCGGGTTTGCCGGGAGCAGGATGAAACATCGTGAGCCTGAAACAAGACCTCTTCCGGCGGCCTGCCGCCTCCTGGCGTACGTGGTCCTTCACGCTGGTGTGCGCGGCGCTCAGCGCGTGCGCTGGTTCGGTGGACGCGGAGGAGACGGCGCCGGAGTTCGTCGCGCGCGAGGACTCGCTGGCGAACGTGCGGCTGCGCCTGATGGCGGCCAACCTGAGCAGCGGCAACGGGCAGGACTACGACCCGGGCCACGGCATCCGCATCTTCCAGGGCACGGACGCGGACGTCGTGATGATTCAGGAGTTCAACTACAGGACGGACTCCGCGGCGGACATCCGCAGCTTCGTGGACACGGCCTTCGGCACGGGCTTCTCCTACTACCGCGAGTCCGGCGCGCAGATTCCGAACGGCATCATCAGCCGCTACCCCATCATCGCCTCCGGTGAGTGGGACGACACGCAGGTGTCCAACCGCGACTTCGCGTGGGCGCGCATCGACATCCCGGGCCCCAAGGACCTGTGGGCCATCAGCGTGCACCTGCTGACGACCAGCTCCAGCGTCCGCAACACGGAGGCGTCCAACCTGGTGAAGTTCATCAACGCCAACGTGCCCGCCAGCGACTACCTGGTGATTGGCGGTGACTTCAACACCGGCAGCCGCAGCGAGGCGACCTTCAGCACCTTCTCCAGCGTGGTGTCCACGGCGTCGCCGTACCCGGCGGACAAGAACGGCAACACCAACACCAACGCGGGCCGCAACTCGCCGTACGACCACGTGCTGGTGGACAACGACCTGCGCGCCTACCAGACGTCGGTGGTGATGGGCTCCAGCACCTTCGCCAACGGCCTGGTGGTGGACACGCGCGTGTACTCGCCCCTGTCCGACATCTCCCCGGCGCTGTCGGGTGACAGCGGCGCGTCCGGCATGCAGCACATGGGCGTCATCAAGGACTTCCTCATCCCGGGGGACGGCACGACGGCCTCCACCGTGACGGTGCTGTCGCCCAACGGCGGTGAGAGCTGGACGGCCGGCTCGGCGCGCACCATCACCTGGAGCTCCTCCGGCGTCTCCAACGTGAAGGTGGAGTACTCGCTGAACGGCTCCACCTGGACGACCCTCACGTCCAGCACGAGCGCGTCCGGAGGCAGCGTGGCGTGGACGGTGCCCTCCAGCGCCACCACCAACGCGTGGGTGCGGGTGAGCGACGCGAGCAACGCCACCGTCACCGACCTGTCCAACGCGGCCTTCACCATCACCACGGGCGGCACCGGCGGCACGGGCAACGTGTTCATCAACGAGGTGCTCATCAATGAGCCGGGCTCGGACGTGAACGGCGAGTTCGTGGAGCTGGTCAACAGCGGCACGGCGGCGGTGGACCTGAGCGGCTGGACGGTGTCGGACGGCACGGCCGTGCGCCACACCTTCGCCAGCGGCACCACGGTGGCGGCGGGCAAGGCAGTGGTGGTGTTCGGCGGCGCGTCCGGCATCCCCTCTGGCACGCCGGGCGCGGTGGCCGCGTCCACGGGCTCGCTGGTCCTGGGCAACAGCGGTGACACCGTCACGGTGAAGAACAGCGCCGGCACCGTGGTGGACACGGCCACGTTCGCCTCGTCGCTCGCGGGCACGGACGGCGTGTCCGCCAACCGCAGCCCGGACGCGTCCTCCACGGCCGGCTTCGTGCTGCACACGGGCGTGTCCAGCCTGAGCAGCTCTCCGGGCAAGCGCGCCAGCGGCACCGCGTTCTAATCCTGAACACCGCTCCTCCGGACGACGCGGGTCCGGAGGAGCAACCTGGGAGAGTGTGCCCCCGGAACGTCCTGCTTCCGGACGCGAGGAGCCCTCCCATCATGCTGAAGGTCCATCACCTCTCTGAATCCCGCTCGCAGCGCATCCTCTGGCTCCTGGAGGAGCTGGGGCTGGACTACGAGGTCGTCCGCTACGAGCGCGATCCGAAGACGGGGTTCGCCCCGCCGGAGCTCAAGGCCGTCCACCCGCTGGGCAAGTCGCCGCTGGTGGAGGACGGTGGCCGGGTGCTGGCGGAGTCCGGCGCCATCATCGAGTCGCTGATCCGCAAGTACGGCCAGGGCCGGCTCTCGCCCGCGCCGGAGGACCTGGACCGGTACACGCACTTCCTGCACTACGCGGAGGGCTCCGCGATGCTGCCCATCGTGCAACTGCTCTACGTGAAGCGGCTGGGCGACGCCGCGGCGCCCATCAAGCCGCGCATCGACTCCGAGCTGAAGAGCCACCTGGGCTACCTGGAAGGGGCGCTGCAGGGCCGCGAGTACCTGGTGGGCCACGCGCTGACGGGCGCGGACGTCCAGCTCTCCTTCGTGCTGGAGGCCGCGAAGTCGTTCCGGCTGCTGGCGGAGCTGCCGAACCTCACGGCCTACCTCGACCGGCTCCACGCGCGCCCCGCGTACCAGCGGGCCCTGGAGCGGGGCGGGCCGTACAAGATGGGCCGCTGAAAAAGACGACGGGCCGCCCCGGTGCATCCGGGACGGCCCGCAGCCTGTCCGACTGTCGGACTAGTTCGGCGACGCCTCGCGCAGACGGGGCGGCACGTGGGGGCCGAAGGCGGGCGGCTCCTCCGACGGCACGAACTTCGGGGCGCGCTTCAGCGGCGAGATGCCCATCCAGCGGTTGAGCGTGGCCTTCGCCTCCGCCTGCTGGGGCGCCGGGAGCTGGCTGATGCGCGCGTTGTGGTTCCCGCCTTCCACCGTGTACAGGTAGGAGTCCTGCGAGTTGCCCAGCACGTAGGCCGCCGCGGTCCACGGGTCGTAGCTGCCGTAGATGAACATCAGGCGCTGTCCCTGCGAGGACACCCAGTCCTGGATGTCCGGCATGGCCTCGGGACGGAACACGAACGGGATGCCGGGGGGCGAGTACACCTCGCCGGTGTCGGTGTCCGGGAAGTGGATGAGCGCGCCCAGGTGCTTCTCATAGGGCTGGGGCCAGCCCAGCTCCGCCGCAGCCTGGTAGTAGTAGGCGGCATACGGGGTGATGCCCTGGTCCGAGAACGAGTCGATGCCCACCTCGGAGTCCATCGCGTCGAACAGCTCCTGGTCCGTGGCAGTGGCGGTGGGGATGTTCCGAGTGCAGTTCGCCGCGGAGTCGTACTGCCAGAAGGCGAAGTAGGTCTCGATGGCGGCGTGCTCCAGCGTCAGCTCCCGGCCCAACTGGGAATACGTCAGGTTGAACCTCGCCGCGTAGGCGTCCACGAGGGGGAGCATCTTGTCGCGGCGCGAGAGCACCTCGCGCTGGAAGGCCCATAGCCGCTCGCGGCAGGCCCGCTGCGCGTCGCCGCCCACGGTGTCCTGGAACGTCACGAAGCGCTCGTCGTTTCGCTTCGCGATGGGCGCCACGTACGCCACGGTGGCGTCCACGTCGTCCGGATGGAAGCGGCGGAAGAACACCACCGTCTCGCCGCCCTTGCTGCCGCCGGTGGACACCCACTTGCCGGTGTAGATGGGCTTGAGCGCCTGGGTGATGCGGTGGAAGTCATCCGCGGATTGCCGGATGGTGAGCTGGCTCCAGTCCGCGGGGGACGGGATGCTCGGCGGGAAGAAGCGGTGCTCCACCGCGACCTGGTTGGCGGCCAGGAGCTGCGCGGGCTCCGAGCGGCTGGTACCGGTGGAGACGTTGTATCCGCTGGTGGAGAGCACCATCGGGCTGGTGTCCCCCTTGTGCATCAGCGTCAGGCGCTGCTCGAAGCGCTGGCACTCCGGGTGGGCGTGGTCCGCCGGCTGGTTGTAGCGCAGGACGAAGTGCCGGTAGCCCGCGGGGACACTGCCGCCGGTCCGGTCCTGGTCCACGGTGAGGCCCGGGATGGCCTCCAGCCGGGTCCGGATGTCCAACGACGTGTTCTGGAGGATGCTCAGGGCCGGGGGCGTGTCGACCCAGCCGCTCGGAGTGCACGCCACCACGCCACCGTCCGTGCCCGCATCGGAGTCGGTGCCCGCATCAGCGTCCGTGCCCGCATCGGCGTCCGTACCCGCGTCCGCGTCTGTGCCTGCATCGGCCTCCGTGCCTGCATCGGCGTCCGTACCCGCGTCGGCGCCAGCATCGGAGCCTGCATCGGCCTCGGTGCCCGCATCGGTGTTGGTGCCCGCGTCCGAGCCGCCATCCACGGTCTGGGTGCCGCTGTCGGGGCGCGGGTCGTCCGGCCCGTCATCACCACAGGCGACCGGTCCTCCCAGCAGCATGAGCAGGGGGACGAGCGAAACCCAAGCGGCCAGACGCGCCGGCATGGAGGACTGGGAGAACAGGAGGGGCTTCATGGGTCCGCGTTCCTCGGCGACCGCACTCGCCGGGTTTGTCCCGGCGAGCAACGGTGCTCACGCGCGGATTCCAGCCTCAAGGCCGGAGCATGTTCAAGGGGGCCGCCCCCGTGAGGTCCTCCACGCTGTCGTAGAGCAGCTGCCCGACGTAGTTGAAGTTGTGCGCCCAGGCGCCCGGGTCCTTCTTGCTCAGCTGGTAGTTGTGGGCGGCCTTCACGAGCGCCGGTGTGAACGGCGCGAACGCGTTGGCGGAGACGGACTCGGTGGCGCCGCAGGTCCCGTTCTTGTCCGTGTCCTTGAAGAAGTACGGATTGACGTCGCCGTTGTAGCAGAGGCCGTTGCTCGTCACTCCGCGCATGGCGGTCAGCAGGCGCGCGGCCATGCCCTCCACCTCCGCCTCCAGGGACTCCGCCGTGTTCCCGTCGCCGTCGTAGTCCGACACGTGGACGAGCCGGATCTGCTCCGCCGCGCTCTGGTCCGCGTGGCATGTCTCACAGCGCTCGTTCCACACGTCCTTGATGCGGAAGGTGTGGTTGCTCTTGCCCGGGACATGGCAGCTCGTGCACTGCACCCCGCCCATGTGCGTGAGCCGGCCCGCGTAGGTCTTGTTGGGGTACTCGTAGCCGATCCTCGCCAACGTTCCTTCGCGCGTCCCCGCGGCCGGCAGGTAGTGCACGTTCTGGAAGCGCGGCGTGCCCCCCGCGCCCAGCGCCGTATCGATGGTGGCCTTGGACGCGCGGCCGATGTGGCAGTTGGCGCAGAGGTTGTCCTGGCCCGGCAGGTTCACCGTCTTGCCGTCCGGCAGCCACGTCTGGGTGGGGACGAAGACGTCGTAGTCCGGTTCGAAGTTCTCGTGGCAGGTGGAGCACTCCAGGCCGTTGGCGGTCTCCGGCACCAGTTGCCCGACCCCGTACTGGACGAAGAAGCGGTAGCCCTGCGCGCCGCTGTGGCAGCGCGAGCAGCTGGCCTGGACGGTCTCGCTCGAATCCCAGTTTCGCGCCGCCTTGCTCGCGCCGTTGAAGTGGCCCGGATCATTGCGCACCAGCAGCGACGTGTCGAAGGGCACGCTCAGCGCCGTGTTCAACGACTGGATGGAGTCATGCAGCAACTGGATGATGTACTTCGCGTTGTGCGCGAACGCGCCCGGGTCCACCCGTGACAGCTGGTAGTTGTACGCCGCCTTCTGCAGGCGAGGGGTCCAGCTGGCGAACGTGTTGGCCGGAGTGGTTTCGCCTTGGGCGCAGGTCCCGTCCCCATTGGTGTCGCGGAACCAGTACGGGTGGGTGTTGCCGTAGCAGAGGGGCTGGGACCGCTCCGCGCCGTACCGCTGGATGGCGGCGAGCAGCCGGTCACTCAGCCCCTGGAGCTCGTAGTAGATGCCCTCGGCGCGGTTGTTGTCCCCGTCGTAGTCCTGGTTGCGCGAGGCGATCTGCCGGATGTCCCAGGCCTTCGTGACGTCGGTCACGCCAGGGTGGCAGGTGGCGCAGGCCTCCCAGCGGACGCGCGTGGTGTGCGGGTCGTGACACTCGTTGCACTTGTCGAAGGCAGGCACGTGACGGAAGCGCGAGTCGTAGACCTGGTCCGCGTACTGGTAGCCGCCCGCGGCCTGACCGGCGAAGAGCGTCGCGCCCGCGGGGTAGTAATGGATGTTGGTGAAGCCCAGGGTCGGCGAGGCGGTGTCCTCGCCCACCACGCCCGCGTCCGCGACCTGCGCGTCGAGGTCCCTGCCCGCGGCGCGCCCCTGGTGACACACCACGCACCGCGCCTCCGGGCCCAGGCCGGTGACCTGCTTGCCCGAGGGGAAGGTGACCGAGGTCAGGCTCGCGGCGGCGCTGTCGTGGCACGTCTCGCAGCGGACCACCGAACCCGTCGGCGCGGGGGCGTCCACCCTGCCAGGGGCGGAGCCGTCACCGCCCAGGAAGTCGATGTAGCCCTCCGAGCTGTGGCACCGCGCGCAGGTGGCGGGGACGAGGCCGTCCTCGTTCCAGTGGGAGAAGGCCTCGGCGGTGGTGTCCGCGTGCGGAGAGCCTGACCAGGCGAGGTAGTAGGGCACCTGGGCGGGGTCGACACCGGCGTCGCCCGCGAGGCCGCTCATCACCACCACCACATGGCGCGCTTCGAGCCTGGAGCTCGTGCCGGTGACCTTGATGGCGGTCTCTCCCGCGCCCACGCCCGTCACCTGCCCGGAGCCGTCCACGGTCGCGATGGCCGGGTCCGCGCTCTCCCAGCGGTAGCCGTCGTCGGTGGCCTCGCGCGTGGTGGCGGTGAGCTGGATGGTCTGGCCCACGAGCACCGAATGCGGTCCGTCGGTGAGGACCTCCGGGTGGGGTGTCTCCAGTTTGGCGCAGGCGCTCAGCGCGCAGGCCAGGAGCAGCGGTCCGGCCAGGAGCAGGAGGGGTCGTCGCATGGGGGCCGCCTCGGGGAGAAGGTGCGTCATGGTTGAGCGCCTCCGGAGATCCACGCCAGGAGGGTCTGGTACTCCGGGGTGTCCGCTCCATAGACGGCACCGCCGCCGTGGCCCGCGCCGGAGGCCTTGCGCAGCAGCCGGCTGGCGGAAGGGTTGGAGGTGTCCGTGAGGGAGATGACCGCCGCGTAGTCCGCGTCGGCGTCGCCCGTGAGCAGGAAGGAGGTGCTGCCCGCGGCGCCCCCTTCGCGATGGCAGCTCTGGCAGCCGGTGGTGAGGAGCGGGTGGACGTCGCTCGTGAACGACACGGTGCTTCCTCCGTCCCCTTCGCCACCGCCATCGCTGGGAGTCGCGCCGGCGTCGGCGGCGACGGGGCCTCGCTCGAAGTCCGCGCAGCCAACGGTCAGCGCGAACATCGCGGTGAGGACGGCGGCCCGTGTCTGGATGCGGGAGTCAGAACTCATACGCCACCACCAGCCGGGTGAAGTCGTCCGGCGTCTCGTCTGTCTTCTCCAGGTTCCAGAACTGGAAGAGGCCGGCGCTCAAGCCCCGCCACCGTGCGACCACGCCCACGTTGTGGCTGGAGGCGTCCTCCCGGGTGAGCGCGTTCGAGTCCAGGATGAGGCCTCGCCGGTTTCCGAAGGTGCGCAGCCCCTGGCGGTACTGGACGTAGAGCCAGTCCGTGGGGTGGTAGCGCAGCTGGAGGTAGCTGGCGAAGTGGTAGTAGTCCGCGCCCGGCCCGCCGTAGCCCTCCGCCTCTCCTCCGGAGACATCCGCGCGCAGCAGCCCGGCGCCCAGCGAGAAGTGCTCCAGCACCGGAAGCCCGCGCGGACGCCACACCGCCACGTCCAGCGCCTGGAGGAACAGGCGGCGCCCGAATCCCAGCGAATTGAAGTAGGGCGAGTACCACACGTTGATGGGGCCCCATGCGCCGCCAAGCCTCGCCCCGACGCCCAGGCGGGTGTCCTCCAGCGGCGCCAGGTCCGACTGGAGATTGAGCACCGCGTCGGCGCGCTTCAGCCGGTAGCCGGCGATGACGTAGGCGTCGCCGGAGAGGGCGATGGGGCCCAGACGGCGCTCCACGTTCACCGTCAGCCCCTCCCGGGCGAACACCACCGGAAGCACCCGCTGGTCGAAGCCCGCGAGGCCTCCGTAGCTGTGATGGAAGAGCGGATCCCCGCCGAAGGGCACCAGCACCTTGCCGCCCTTGGCGAACACCTTCACCGGCCAGGTGGTCCCGCTCACCCGGTAGCCCACCTCCCAGAACTGGAGCGACAGGACCTCCAGGGTGAGGGTCACCGGGTCCTCGGCGGACTGCCGCGTCAGGAAGAGGAAGTGGTGGTAGCTGCGCAGCGCGCTCTCTCCCTCCGACTTGAAGGGGTGGTCGTTGTAGCTGACGCGCTCGTAGTTGAGGTCGAAGCGGCCGTTCAGGCTCAGCGATCCGAGGACCGGAAACGTCCCCAGTGACACGCCGCCGTGAGGGCCCGCTGGACCGTGTGGATTCGCGGGAGTGGACGGCGGTGCCGTGGGCCCCACGGCGGGCCCGGGAGCGGTGGGCGCGGGCGGAGCGGTGACCACGGCGGTGGGTGAGGGGACTCCCGTCGCGCCTGCGTCAATCCACCGGGCCAGGAGCGCCAGCTGTGTGCTGCCGGGTTCCCACACCGCGCCGCCCGGGTGCGCGTCGCCCTTCGCGCGCTGGTAGAGGAGGCTGGTGTCGGCGGATCCGGGGACGACCAGGGGCTTCACCGAACGCAGGTGCTGCTCCGGATCCGCGTGCGTCACGTAGCGGCTGGCGCCAGCCATCCCGTCCGAGGCATGGCAGCTGGAGCAATCCGCCAGCAGCGCCTCGTGCACCTGGGGAGCGAAGCGCGGCGCGGCCGAGGCGTCCTCGGAAGTCGGGCCGGCGCTCGCGGACGCGCCGGGCCCTGGAGTAGCGCCGGGAGATGCGGATGCGCCGGTCACCGGAGTGGCGCCGGGCGATGTGGACGTGCCGGTCACCGGAGTGGCGCCGGGAGATGCGGACGCGCCGGTCACCGGAGTGGCGCCGGGCGATGTGGACGTGCCGGGCACTGGAGTGACGCCGGGTGATGTGGACACGCCGGGCGCTGGAGTGATGCCAGGAAGCGAGGCCGCGCTGGTCACCGGATTGGCGCTGGGTGATGCGGACGCGCCGGGCACTGGAGTGGCGCCGGGAGACACTGCCGCGCCGGTCACGGGATTGGCGCCAGGAGGCGTGGTCGTGCCGGGCGCTGGAGTTGCGCCGTGAGACGCGGGCGCGCCGTCGTGGGAGGGACGTGGCGCGCCAGGGCCGGCGGAGATGGCCGGCGCGGAGGTGGAGACCCCGCGTGACTTGCCGGGCGGGGCGCCTCCTTCAATCCACCGCAGGATCGTCGCGTACTGCGCCGACTCCACCGCGAAGACCTTCTTGCCTCCGTGGAGCGTGGTGCCGGTGCCCTTCTTGAGCAGCGGGCTCTGGGCGGCGGTGGCGGGCTGCACGAAGCGCAGGGTGGCCTCGTAGTCCGCCGGCTCGCCCCGGAGCACCCAGCGGGACCGGGACGCCATTCCGTCCGGACCGTGGCAGGACCCGCACTCCTTCTCCAGGAGGGGCCGGATGTCCTCCGCGAAGCCCGGCACGCGGGGCCGGTTCACACCCGCAGGCGTCCGCGCGGTGGGCGCGGCGTGACTCCTGGTGGCCTCCGCGGGGGACGGCGTTCCCGGGGCGGGGACGCCCGCGTCCGGCGTTGCCTGCGCGGGGGGCGGCTTGATTCCCAGCCGCTCCTGGAGCTGCCGCCGCTTCTCCTCCTGCGACTGTGCCCGCGCGGGGCCCGGGACGGACAGCACCAGCGCGCAGGCGAACAGCGCCCAGGTGCCCGGGTCAGCGACGCGCATGGCACGCCTCGCAGTTCATGGAGCGCCAGTCCGTGGCGGTCCGTCCGTCATGGCAGCGCCCGCAGGAGCGGCCCTCCCGCATGTCCTGATGCGTGAAGCCCAGCCGGGCCTGCGGGAACGTGCCGGGGTGGCAGCTGTAGCAGTACATGGAGCCATGCCCCCAATGGGAGAACAGCGCCGGAGCGGGCGCGGTGCGCTCCTTGAGCGGAGGCAGCCGGACGTCCTGCGGCGTGTTCACGGCGAAGATGGGCGTCGTAAACAAGAGGAGGGCGACGAGCCCCACCCGCCACCGTCCATCGCGAGCGGAGCGCCGCTTCATAGGGCCTTCTGCTCCTTCAAGATCTTCCAGACCGTGACGCCGTAGAGCAGGACTCCCAGCAGGACCCCGGGCACGCCCACGGCGGTGGAGATGACGAAGGTCAGGGGCGTCCAATGGAGGTAGGCAAACAGCTGGATGAGCAGCCCGGCCAGGACGAAGAGGGCCGCCACCCGGATGCGTTTGTCGTGGCTCATGGACGCGGTCGCTCCGGCAGCCAGAAGTTCTGGGCCTTCACGCCCTCCAGGTCGTGCGCGAGGTCATGACAGCTCAGGCACGAGCGGGCGCCGCTCTGGAGCTCCGCCTGGAGCTCGCGGTGCGGCCCGGCCTCCAGGTAGCCGCGCGCATCGTTGTGGCAGTGGAGGCAGTTGTCATTGGGATACGGCTGATAGAGCCGGGGCTCCGGGGGGATGGTCCCGAAGTAGTGGACCCAGACGTGCCGCAGGCCGTTGAGCTTGGCCTTCGCGTCCCCGAAGAGCGCGTAGTCCGTGTGGCAGGAGAAGCAGGTGGAGTCGCGGTTGATGAGCCGCTTCTGGTAGTGGACCGCGGCCATGGCGTTGGGGTTGTCCACGAACAGGCTCTGCCCGTAGCGCTCCATCTCGTGGCAGCCCATGCAGAACGGGGTCTGGCTGGATTCGCGCACGCCCACCGCGACCCCCGCGCCGCTGACGGCCAGCGGCAGCAGGGCCAGTCCTCCGAGCAGCACCAGGCGTCCCAGCCGATTCGCGGTGAGATGGCCCGCGGCATGGGCAATCATCGCCACCAGCACGGCCACCGCGCTGACAATCACAATCATGAGCGTGGGCAGTGGAGCCTCCATGGAGCCTGGGTCGTGACAACCGTGCAGTGAGGTGATTCAGGAGCGCTGGGGGACCCGGAGGGCCGCCGCCACGGCGTCTCGCGCTACCGGGAGGGCGCACCGGCGGAGGGCGGGAGGGGGATGGGCTCCACCTTCGCTGTCTGCCCGTCCACGCGCAGGTCCAGGAGGGCATGGCCCTCCGGCGACGCATAACGCAGCCACCAGGACGACTCCCCCTGCTTCGCCATCACCAGTTCCAGCGCCGGTCCCTGGTTCCGTGCGAATGCGGCCCCCAGCCTCACCGCCTCCTCGTAGCCCACGGTGAGCGCCACCGAGGTGGGCGGTGGCGGCAGCGGGGGCGAAGGATCCGCGCGCGTCTGCATCGAGGACCCCGCGCACCCCGCGGCGCTGAGGGCGGCGAGCAGGACGGCGCGGCGCAGGGAGAACGAAGAGGTCATGGTCGCTGGCTCGAACAGAGGGGAGGAATGAAACCTGTCCGGCCTTCGACACTGCATGCCCCGTACCGGGGTGGACTCGTGCCCCTCGTGGAGGTGGGCCCGGGCGCGGGTGCGTCTCCAACCCGGGGCCCGGCGCAAACCTTGCGCGAGCCGGCGGCATCCCGCGCATTCTTTGCGGCGCGCGGCTTGAGTCCACCCCGCTCGCGGAGTAGCCACGTCCCGTCACGTCTTCCTTGGAGCCCTCCATGAAACCCCTGCTGCTGGCCGCCGTCCTCGCCGCCGCGCCCGCCACCCCGCAGAAGTCCCCGGCGCCTGACGCCGGCCTCGCGCAGGCCGCGCAGCCCTCCCTGACCGTGCCCGGAGGCAAGTTCCTCCGGGCACGCTCCGGCAACACCGCCGTCGCCCAGATGTTCGCGCCGGGCATCGCGGAGCTGTCCCTGGCGGAGAAGCGCGTGGCGTGGTCCCTGACGCTCGCGGCGCACGCGGGCGAGGACATCGCGTTGGATCAGCTCGGCTGGAAGCTGGTGCCCGCGAAGCAATTGCTCGAAGGCGTCTGGCTCTTCGGACGCGACGCGCAGAGCGCCGCGTCCGGCTTCGACGCGAAGCTGGCGGACTACCTGCTGCGCTTCTACGGGCACGGCGGCAACCACGACAGCACCACCGGCCAGAAGTTCGTCCCGGGCTTCACCGCGGAGCAGCTCGCGGCCGGTGCTTCCCGCGCCCTCAAGGCCGGCGCGCCCTGGTCGGTGAAGGACGACGCCGCGCTCCAGGCCTGGCTCCAGGAGCTGACGCCCACCCTCTTCGACGCGGCCTTCGAACCGCAGCTCACGTCCAAGGCCCCGCCGCCGGGACAGGACCTCCTCACCGCGTCCTCCAACACCGCCTACGGCCCCGGCGTGACGGAGAAGGACCTGGTGGGCTTCAAGGAGAAGTACCCGCTCAACTCGCGCGTGGTGAAGCAGGACGGGAAGCTCACGGAGCAGGTGTTCCGCGCGGGCACGCCGGACGGCAAGGTGAAGCCGGGGCTGTACGCGAAGGAGCTCTCGCGCGTCATCGCGCACCTCCAGGAGGCGATGAAGTCCGCCGAGCCCGCGCAGAAGGCCGCGCTGGGCAAGCTGGTGCGCTACTTCCAGACGGGCAGCCCCAAGGACTGGGACGCGTACAACATCGCGTGGCTCAAGGTGGATCCGAAGGTGGACGCCAACCTGGGCTTCATCGAGACCTACGTCGACCCTCGCGGCCACAAGGGCCAGTGGGAAGCGCTGGTCAACTACCGCGACACGGCGGAGAACCAGATCATGGTGCTCATGGGCCAGAAGGCCCAGTACTTCGAGGACCGGCTGCCCTGGCCCCAGAAGTACCGCCGCAAGAAGGTGTCGCTGCCGGTGGCCAAGGCCATCAACCTCATCACGTCCAACCCGGAGCCGCCCGCGGGCATCAACCTGCCCAACGAGCAGCACATCCGGGAGAAGTACGGCAGCAAGAGCGTGATGATCACCAACGTCATGGACGCCGCCTCCGCCGTGACGCGGCTGCCCCTGGCGCTGGAGTTCTCCCGCACGGCGGAGGACCGCGAGCAGGCCCAGAAGTACTCCGTCACCGCGCGCAAGTGGCTGGTGGCCTTCCATGAGGTGCTGGGCCACGCCTCCGGCCAGGTGGACCCCAAGCTCAAGGGCCAGTCCCCGTCCGTCTTCCTCAAGGAGTACGACAACACGCTGGAGGAGGCGCGAGCGGACCTGGTCGCGCTGTGGCACGCGTTCGACCCGGCGCTCGCGGAGCTGTCGCCGGACCACGAGGCCATCGCGAAGCAGATGTACCGGGACTTCCTGGTGGAGGGGCTCACCAACCTGCGCCGCGTGGAAGAAGGCAACGCCTTCGAGGAGGACCACCAGCGGGGCCACCACATGACGGTGACGTTCCTGGAGGAGAAGGGCGCCGTGAAGCAGGTGATGGAGAACGGCCGCACGTACCTGGTGATTCCGGACTACGCGAAGATGCGCGAGGCCGTGGGCGAGCTGCTCTCCCAGCTGATGGTCATCAAGGCCACCGGCGACTACGAGGGCATCCGCGCGCTGGTGCAGGAGAAGGGCATCCACTTCGACCCGAAGCTGCGCGACGAGGTCGCCCGTCGGGTGAAGGCCGTGGACGTGCCCACGGTGCTGCTGCTCAACTCGCCGCGCGTGGTGCCGGTGCTCGACGCGAAGGGGGCGCTGGTGGACCTGAAGGAGGACACCACCCAGGCCTTCGTGGACCAGCACCTGGAGCGCAGCCTGCTGGGCCGGCTGTCGCCCTCGGAGGCCAGCCGCGTCGCCGCGAAGGTGGCGGGCTCGCCGGACGCGGTGCGCGAGGCCTTCAAGGAGCTGGGGCCGGACACGGCTCCGGCGCCGACCCCCGCGAAGAAGGGTGCGGCGCCGGTGAAGTCCACGCCCTGAGCCGTCAGTGGTTGGACGGCGTGTCGGCGTCCGAGAGGGGCGTGCCGGACTCCGTGGTGAGCACGACGCGCTGGGAGCCCGGCGGGATGGGGCCTCCCGGCGTGGCCGGGTCGCCCATCCGTCCGTTGGGCCGGCCGTAGTCGCGCTCGTAGATGCGCACCACGGAGAGGAAGAAGGCGACGATGAGGGGCCCCAGCAGCAGGCCCACCGCGCCGAACGCCGCCAGGCCGCCCAAGAGGGCGAAGAAGACGATGGCGCCGTGCTGGTTCATGCCCTTGCGCGCCAGCAGCGGCTTGACGACGTTGTCCACGAGCCCCACCACGACCACGCCCCAGATGGCCAGGAAGAGGGCCGCCCACGGGTGGCCGCTGAGGAACATCAGGCCCGCGGCGAAGAGCACCACCACCGCGGCGCCCACCGCGGGGATGAGGGCGAGGAAGAAGGTGAGGCCCGCGAAGAACAGCGGCGCGGGCACCCCCACGATGAGGAAGCCGATGAGCGCGACCGCGGCCTGGACGCCCGCGGTGGCGATGGTGGAGACGAGCACCGACACGGAGGTGCTCTTGAACTCGCGCAACAGCTCCCGCGTCTGGCCGCGCCTCAGCGGTGACACGCTCTCGAACCACTGCACCAGGCGCGCGCCGTCGGTGAGGAAGAAGAAGAGGGCGATGAGCATCATCGTCAGCTGGAGGATGATGGTGCCCGTGGCGGCCACCGCTCCCGTCACGGCCTTGGCGGCGGTGCCCCCCTGGGTCGTCACCTGCTCCTGGAGCTTCTGGTCCAGCTCGGCCTGCTCCAGCGGGAGCCGTTCAATCAGCTTGGTCACCGGGCCCCGGACGCCGCTGGGGAGCTTCTCCACCAGGCCCGTCATGCCGTCCTTCTGCACCGTCTGCGTGACGAAGCGCGCGCCCTCGGACACCTCCGCGACGACGAAGGCGGTGAGGCCGCCCAGGGGCAGCAGCAGCGCCAGCAGGATGCCGGTGACGATGAGGCCCGCGGACACGTTGCCGTGGCCTCTCAGCCGCTTCTTCAGCCGGGTGTGCAGTCCGTAGAACGTGCCCGCCAGCACCGCCGCCAGGAAGAACGCTTCCGCGAAGGGCCGGATGACCAGGCACAACAGGACGATGGACAGCAGGATGAGACCCACGAAGACGCGGCGCGCTACCTGATCGGAGGCCATGGCCTTGCCAAGTTAGGGAGCCGGACCTGTCGCCGGGAGCCTGCCCGGCCGGATTGTCGCGAGAACATTCCCCTCGGCCCGGCCGCCTGCCTGCTCACGGAGCTTGGGAGCGGCGGAGGGGGCGCTAGAGTGCGCGCATGCCGCCCTTCGACTCCGCCCGCTTCACGCTCTGGCTCCCGCAACTCCTGTGCGCCGCCTTCCTGGCCATCCTCTTCCTGCAGTCCGGCCTGGATAAGGTCGTGGACTGGAAGGGGAACCTGGGGTGGCTGACCGGCCACTTCTCCAAGTCGCCCCTGAAGGGCGTGGTGACCCCGATGCTGGCGGTCATCACCCTGATGGAGCTGGCCGCCGGGGCGCTGAGCGGCGCGGGCGCGGTGGCGCTGCTGGTGAACGGCAACCCGTTCCTCGCGTACCTGGGCGCGGTGCTCTCCGCGCTGTCGCTGCTGGCGCTCTTCTTCGGTCAGCGCATGGCGAAGGAGTACGCGGGCGCGGCGGTGCTGGTGCCGTACTTCATCGTCGCGCTCGCGGGTGTGTACCTGATGCGGCTGGCCTGAGGCCGGCCCTTCAGAGCACCTTGCGCGAAGGCATGATGGCGTTGGCGGACAGCAGCCCCGCCGCCAGCGCCACCGCGACCATCAGCATGGAGAAGGCCGTGTCCACGCCGGCCACCACGTCGCGCTCCAGCAGCGACGCGAGGCTGCGGAAGCCCACGCTGCCGGGGACGAGCAGCATCAGCCCCGGCACCACGGTGGTGACGGCGGGCCGGTTGCGCAGCCGCGCCAGCGCGTTGCTCCCGATGCCCAACAAGAGCGCGCCCGCGAAGGCGCCCAGCTGAGGCCCCAGCAGCAGCGCTCCCAGCCGCGCGCCCATGAACGCGGCGGCGCCGGCCAGGGCAATCCATCCCCAGTCCCGAGGCCGGGCGCGGAAGAGCACCGCGATGGCGAAGCCCGCCACCACGAGCGCGACGATGGCGACCCCCGGGGGCAGCACCGTGGGCAGGGTCGGTGTGGGCACGGGCACGGGCGGCAGCACCGTGGCCACGCGGCTGCCCAGGGCCGCGCCGAAGCCCAGTTGGAGGAACACCAGCGCGGCGTGGGTGAGGCGCGACGTGCCGGAGATGAGGTTGCGCGTGGCCACCTCGTTGACGGCGATGGTGAGCGTGAGGCCGGGCAACAGGACGATGAGGCCGGCGAGCGTGGCCACCTCGCCGTGCAGCGGGCCGAAGAAGTGGGCCGCGATGCCCGCGAACGCGGCGGACAGCACGGCCGCCACGGGCTCCAGCACGCGGGCGGTGGTGGGCTGCTTGCGCGTCAGCAGGTCCACCACGCCAATGGCCAGGCTGCTGAAGCCCGCGACGCCCATCTCCTTCCAGCCGCCGCCGAACAGCAGCGCCGCGGAAGCGCCCGCCAGCATCCAGCACAGCAGCTGCAGGGCGGCACCGTAGCGGGGAGGCCGGGCGAGGATGGTCTCCACGCGGGTGGCGCCCTCCGTCGGCGTAAGGCGCCCCTGGATGACGTCGTCCGCGAGCATGTCCAGGAGGATGAGGCGCTCCAGGTCGAAGTCGCCGGGCTCCACGCGGATGAGGCTGGTGCGCAGGTCCTCGGGGGGGCCGAAGGACGCGAAGATGGAGGTGGGCGTGGAGAAGAAGCGGGCCTCCAGGCCCAGCCGCTCGCTCACCCGCATCATCAGGCCCTCCAGGCGGTGGGCCGGCGTGCCGTGGCGGTGCAGGGCCTGGCCCAGGCGCAGCACGAAGGCCACCGCGGGGCCGGGCGGCGGGGGCGCGAGCGAGGCGGCGAGCTCGGGCGGGGCTTCAGCGGTTTCGGAGGGACGCGTGGACACGGCGGGCGCGCACATGCGCAGAGCCGCCCGGGGGAGTCAAACGGCGTGGAGCCCCCCTGCAAGCCTTCCTGCTCGTATTGATTGCCAGGGTGTTCAGGGAACTCCCCGGGTGTGACGCATCTGATACAGCGGGCGGCACACGGGAGGACGCATGGCGCGCAAGCAACGGACGCCCAGGTGGCTGGAGGCCGCGAGGCGCAGGGGACCGGAAGCCCCGGCGGGGCCGGACGCGGACTGGCTGGCGCGAGCGCTGGGCCGGGCCGGCGTCCTGCCCCGGACCGAGGCCGAGCAGGCGATCCGCGACGGCCGCGTGGAGGTGGATGGCCGGGTGGAGCGCGAGCCGTTCGCGCCGGTGGGGGAGGGGACGCGGGTGCGCGTGGACGGCGTGGAGCGCGCGCTGACGCGCCGGGTGCGCGTGCTGATGTTCCACAAGCCCTCGGGGCCGGTGGTGCACGGGTCGGATCCCGAAGGCGTGGGCACCGTCTTCGAAAGGCTGCGCGCGGTGCTGCCGCCGGAGCTTCAAGGCTTCGAGTGGTACGCGGTGGGCCGGTTGGATCGGGACACCACGGGGCTCCTGCTCTTCACCAACGACGAGCGGCTGGTGCGGCACGCGACGGCGCCACAGACGCACCTGCCCAAGCGGTATGTGGCGCGCGTGGAGGGGCAGCCTTCGGAAGCGGCGCTGACGAGGCTGCGAGAGGGATTGAAGCTGGAGGACGGCCCCACGCGCCCGGCGGAGGCCATGCTCCGCGAGCCCGACGTGGTGGCGCTCACGCTCACGGAAGGACGGCACCACCAGGTGAAGCGGATGCTCGCGGCGGTGGGGCACCCGGTGCTCGCGCTGCACCGTGAGGCGGTGGGCCGGGTGGCGCTGGACGTGGCGGAAGCGGCGTGGCGCGAGCTGACGGACGTGGAGGTGGTGGAGGGGTTGGCGTTCCAGCCCGGTGCGTCCTAGAAGCCGAGGTTCTTGATCCGCTCGTGCGCCTTCGCCGGGTTCGCCATGTTCCTGGGGGACATCAGCATGTACCGGTCGTGAGCCCGCTTGGCCTTGGCCTTGTTGCCGGTCAGGGTATAGGCGGTCTCCAGACCCAGCCAGGCGCGCCGGATGCCGGGGTCCTTCCAGGTGACGGCCTCCAGGAGCTTTACGGCCTCCCGGTGGTCCTTGGACGTGCCCGGCTTGAGCTTGATGAGCGTCAGGCCCAGTTCGAGCTTTGCTTCCAGCGAGCCCGGCTTCATGGCCACCGCGTTCCGGTAGGTGGCGGCGGCCTCCGGGTACTTCTCGTCGCGGAAGGCCGCGCGGCCGGTCTCCATCATGTCGGCGAAGGTCTCCGGCTTCACGATGCGGCCCGAAGACGAGGAGAGGGCCTTCGCGTCGTCCAGGACCCGCACCACCTTCGCGCGGCTGGGGTGCGTATCGGGGGCGTACTCCAGGAAGCGCTGGTAGTGCGTCACACTGCTGCGGCTGTCATTGAGGCGCGCGTACAGCATCCCGAGCAGCAACTGGCACTCCGCCTCCTGGGAGAACTGCTTCGCGCACTGGTGCGCCAGGTCCACGGCGTCCTGGAGCGCTCCCTGTTGTACGCGCGCCTGGACGCGGTCCTGGTAGCTGGCCAGCGACAGGGGCGCTTCCGGAATCGCTGCCACCGTGAGGGGCGCGCTGCCTATCGTCTGGGGGACCGCGAGAGGCCGTGCATCATTGGGAAGGGTTTGCACCGCGCTGGAGGGACGCTCGATGGGGCGCGGGGCTCCCGGGTGCTCCTGAGGCACGGAGGTGGAGAAGAACCACAGGACGCTGGCCCCGAGCGCCACGCCCGTGGTGCTCAATCCCAGCATCCACTTGCGCGATGTCGCGGGGGCGAGCGCGGCCGGGGCGTCTTCCTCCTCCACGATTTCGACGCTGGAGGATTCGGGGAGGGGAATCCTGCCGGTATGGAGCAGCGGCCTGGGGCGCGGAGTCTTCTTCGCGAGCTCTGGTTCCTGCTCGCGCCAGGACTCCAGCTCCTCCTGGAAGGAGCCTGGCACGGACAGCTCGCGGCCGTGCGAGAGCAGGTCCTGACGAAACAGCATCCGCAGCAGGTGCGCGAGGCTCAGCGAGGAGACTCGCGGGTGGTTCGCGTACAGGAAGCCAGACAGGGCCTCCGCGAAGGCGTGGCTGGATTCGAAGCGCTCGGACCGGTCCGGATGCAGGGCCTTGAGGACGATGCGCTGGAGCGCCGCTGGCAGGTCCGGCCGTGAGTCGCTCAGCGGCGGAAGCTCGCCGTTCGCGATGCGCATCATCACGACCTGGGGCGGTCCCTCCAGGGGGAGCTTCCCGCAGAGCAACTCATAGAGCACGACGCCGGTGGCCCAGATGTCCGTGCGCGCATCCACGTCCTCTCCGCGCGCCTGCTCCGGGGAGAAGAAGAGGTACTTGCCCTTCACCACGCCCGGCTCGGTCTTGAGGTCCCGGATGAGCTGGGCCTTGGCGATGCCGAAGTCGACGATCTTGACCTGGCCCTCGTAGCTGACGAGCACGTTGTCCGGGGAGATGTCGCGGTGGACGATGCCCAGCGGCTGGCCACTGCTGTCCGTGCGCGTGTGGGCGTAGTGCAGCCCCCGGCACATCTCCATCGCGATGAAGACGGCGATGGGCACGGGAAGGGCGCCCATGCCGCTCTTCATCGCGCGCTTGAGGAAGCGGTGGAGCGGCTGGCCGTCCACGAACTCCATGGCGAGGAAGTACCCGCCGTCCACGCGGCCAAAGTCGAAGACCTGCGCGACGTTGCCATGGGACAGCGTGGCGGAGATGCGCGCCTCGCTGATGAACATGGAGATGAAGGCCTCATCGTTGGCGTACTCGGGCAGGACCTTCTTGATGAGGACCGGCTTGGTGACGCCCGCGTCGCCTACGAGCTGCGCGCGCCACGTCTCCGCCATGCCGCCCTGGCCCAGCCAGGACACCAGCTCATACCGCCCGAAGGTGTCGCCTGGTTGGAGTGCCATGGGTCGGGCATCCTAATCCTACAGCTGCAGTTTGAACCGAGCCCTTCGGGCCCGATAGTGGCACTGCATGGCCACGGCTTGGTGGTGGCGTCGCCAGCGACTCCACGCGAGGACATGCGCAAGCGGAGCCGCCACACGCCGCAGAAGCGCTACCAGAAGCACTCGCACTTCCTGGACGGAGTAGCGGACGAAGGCCGTTAGTGAAGGCCGCGCCGGGCGAGAAACGCGCGCATGGGGTTTCTGCGCCTCGGCAGGCCGAGTGCTTTTGGGGGCAGGCCCTCCTGGAGTTGCTGATTGGCCACGGCACGCGCGGCGGCGAGAAAGACGTGGGCCACCAGGCACAGCGTCATATGCCGGTGCCAGGCCGTCCAGGTGCGCACCTCATAGTCGGCGAGGCCCACCTCGTTCTTGGCGGATTCGAAGTCCTCCTCCACGGCCCACCGGCTGCCCGCGGCGCGCACCATCGACTCCAGTGAGGCATTGCGCCGGGCATGGGCGACGTAGAAGGCCACCTTGCCGTCCGCGAGGCCTCTGCGAAAGAGCAGCCACCGCGACAGGCCCAGGTGCCGGTTGAGCCGCATGCGCGCCCAATCATAGAGGCGAGGGCCCTTGGTGCCCGCGCCTGCGGACAGACGTGTCCAGTCCTCCGGAGGGACCTCCTCCACCATGTCTCCAGGCTTCACCTGGTAGAAGCCGCGCCAGACGTGCGTATTGGAGGCCACCGCCAGCACGTAGGGCTGGTGCAAGTCTTCGAGGAAGCGGCGCAGGGTGCTGTCGCGTCCATAGACTTCGTCCCCCACCACCCACGCCGGCTTCAGTCCCGCGCCCAGCGCCCGCTGCAGCATGCCTTGCGCGAGGGCCGGTTTGGATTCGAAGCCCACTTCGTCCGGAATCCCTCCCGCTTTGCGGCGGGCCGCATCCTCCGTCCAGGGCTCCGGCAGGTACAGTTCCCGGTCCACCAGCGCATGCCCGCGAGGCGTCACGTACGAGAGGAAGACGCCCACTTGCGCGTTCTCCACCTTGCCCGCGGTGCCCGTGTACTGGCGCGCCACGCCCACGGACTTCTCTCCTTTCTTCAGGAAGCCCGTCTCGTCCATCGCCAGGATGCCGCCTTCGCCCAACGCCCTGCGCGCGTACTCCAGCACGTCGTCGCGTACTGCATCCGCGTCCCACTTCGCTCGCAGCAGCAGGTGCTGGAAGGCATAGGGCGCTTGATGCCCCGCATCCTCCGAAAGGCCCCACACATTCTTGCGCTGTGCCCGTCCCAGGAGGGCCTTCACGTACTCGACCGCAGTGGCGTGCGCCTCGCGCCTGCGGAAGTGCGGCTGCAGCCAGGCGCCTATCTCCTCCAGCTCCGTCACGAGACGGCCAACCAGCCGGACTTCCGGTGCCTGCGCTTCTGTGGCTGATGGCTGCTGCATGGGAGGTCTCGTTCCTCCCCCTCCTGTTTCTTCAACAGGAGGAAGCCTGCGGAGTCTTCCGAACTACAGCTGTAGGACTAATCGCAGAATCGTTATTCGGTCATTTCGCTGACGTGCGCCCTGTCGGGATGGTCCTTGGGTGCAAGCGTCAGGAACCGCAGATAGTGTTCGCGGCTCTGCTTGCGTTTGTACATCCGGTTGTAGCTGTCGCCCAGGATGAGATGGCATTCGGCGTTCTGGGGGTCGAGCAGGACGCACATCCGCGCTGGGCCCAGCGCTTCCTCCTTGCGCTTTCGCTTGGAGAGCTCGGCGGCCTTCTTGTGGAAGAGCTTGCTCCAATCAAGGTCACTGCGCCCGGGGGCCGTGGAGGCGGGCGGGGCCGTCCCGGACGGCTCCTCGGTCACCTGCAACAGCAGGAGCGCCACGTCGAATGGATTGGGATCGAAGTCCGATGAATACAGCAGATCGATGATGCGGCTGCGATGGGGGTCGCCTTCAGGAGACAGCCGCACGAAGGCTTCGTAGTGGTCGGCGCTGGCTTGCAGATTCCGGAACTTGGCCTCGACCACGCTCAGGAACAGATGGCATTGCGGCGCCTGCGGATACCGGGCCACGCAGTCATTGGCGACGAGCCGCGCGCTATTGAAGTCCTGCTGCCCGATGAAGCCGCGGAGCTTCAACAGGAAGTCACCGATGGTGGGGGGCTGGGTGCTCGCGGTGGTCGCCGTGGGGCTGGCCGTGGCGGGAGGAGGGCCAGGCGGCGGAGGGGTGACCGCGGGCGTGGGCGCTGGCATTTCCCGGACAGGCCGCGGAATGTTCCTGGCAGCAGGGGGGAGGGGCTGGACCTCCGGGGCATTCGCGTTCGACAGGAGCCAGAAGGACGCGCCGAGTCCCAAGAGTGTCGCCAGGGCCAGCGGATAGAGAAGCTGACGTGGCACCTGCTGGATGGGAGCGGGTGTCTCCGAGCCAGACGGATGGGTTTCAAGGCGTGAAGCGCGCGGCTCGCCTGTCGCGGTGGTGCTCCGCGTGCGAGGAGCCTTGGTTGGCGGAGGCGCGCGCCAGGCGCTCATCTCCTCCAGGAAGGAGTGCGGTACCGCCAGCTCCCGGCCCTCCTGGGACAATTCCGCCTTGAAGAGGGAGCGCAGCAGGTGCGCGATGGTCATCGCGGAGAAGCGCGGGAAGCTCGAGTAGAGGAACCCCGCCAGCGCATCCCCGAACTCATGACTGGACTCGAAGCGCATGTCCCGGGTCGGTGCGAGTGCCCGGAGGAGGAGTCCATTCAATGCGTCCGGAAGGTCGGGCCTCAAGACGTTGGGCGCCGGGAACTCGCCGCGTCCGATCCGCATCATCACCGCGGGGGGCGGGCCTTCCACCGGCAGCTTCCCACAGAGCAATTCATAGAGCACGACGCCCGTGGCCCAGACATCCGTGCGCGCGTCCACGTCCTCTCCGCGCGCCTGCTCCGGGGAGAAGAAAAGGTACTTGCCCTTCACCACGCCCGGCGCCGTCTTGAAGCCCCGGATGAGCTGCGCCTTGGCGATGCCGAAGTCGACGATCTTGACTTGGCCCTCGTACCCCAGCAGCACGTTGTCCGGGGAGATGTCGCGGTGGACGATGCCCAGCGGCTGGCCGCTGCTGTTCGTGCGCGTGTGCGCGTAGTGCAGGCCTCGGCACATCTCCATTGCGATGAAGACCGCGACAGGGACAGGCAGGGCACCCATGTCGCTCTTCAGGGCCCGCTTGAGGACGCGGTGCAGCGGTTGGCCATCCACGAACTCCATGGCCAGGAAGTACTCACCGTCCACGCGGCCGAAGTCGAAGACCTGCGCGACGTTGCCATGGGACAGCGTGGCGGAGATGCGCGCCTCGCTGATGAACATGGAGATGAAGGCTTCGTCGTTGGCGTACTCGGGCAGGACCTTCTTGATGAGCACGGGCTTCGTCACGCCCGCGTCGCCTACCAATTGGGCGCGCCACGTCTCCGCCATGCCGCCTCGGCCCAGCCAGGACACCAGCTCATACCGCCCGAAGACGTCGCCCGCTTGCAGTGCCATGTGGCAGACACTCTAAACCCAGATTCCAGGGATGGCAGAATCGGGGCTGTCTTTCTCCTGCCTGTCTGCCCGGGGTGTCAGCGAGTGGAAAGGCGAACCTCTCAACCCGCGTTGCCGGCCTTTCCCAACAGCTCGACGACCTTCGCCCGGCGCGGGTGGTCCGCGGGCGCGAGCTTCAGGAAGGTCTCGTAGTGCTGCGTGCTCTCCCGTGGATGGTTGAGCTTCGCGTGCACGGCCCCGAGCATGAGATGGCACTCCGGCATGTCGGGGTTTTTTGCCGCGCAGTCGTTGGCCGCTTCCAATGCCGCGTCGTAGTCCTTGCTCTGGAGCAGGCCGGAGACCTTCTGCTGGACCTCCTGCTGCTTCGTCTTCACGAGCGAGGAGACCTTCTGCTGCACCTCCTGCCGCTTGGAGTCGAGCAGTCCGAAGACGCCCTTCTTTGGCGCGGGCTCGCTCTCTGGAACCGCGGGCGGCGGCTCCTGGACGGCGCTGGCCGCGACGATCGTGGGCTGCTCGACGACCGGCACGGGCTCTGGCTCCTCGGCCTGGACGCGTTGGGTCGCGCGGACGGGCCTGGACGCCTTCCGGGAGGAGGGCATGGGGCGCGCGGGTTCTGGCTCGGCGGGACTCGCGGAAGGGACCTCCGCCACGACCTCTGGCTCCTGCGCTGGAGTCGGGGCGGGCGGCTCGGGTTCGACCTTCGGTGCGGGGGCTTCGACCGCGACCGTCTGGGGCACGGGGATGGGCGTGAGCCGCGTGACGGGCTCCGGCGAACGGGAGCCCATGAAGAACCAGAGGCAGGCCCCGGCCACGGCCAGGCCTCCCGCCGCGCCCGCGCCGTAGAGCACCTTGCGCGAGGGCCCCGACGGAACCGTGGGCGCATCTGGCTGCGTCGTCTCCGTGGGGGGCGGAGGCTTCGCGACGGCGCGCGCCATCCGCCGGGTCTGGACCTGCTCTGGCGGTGGGGCATCCAGGAGCTTCGCCAGCGCGGGCGCGCCCCACTTCCTCGCCTCGTCTCGGAAGGACGCGGGCACGGACAGCTCGCGGCCCTCGTGCGTCAGGTCCGCGCGGAACAGCACCCGCAGCAGGTTCGCGAGGCTCAGCGAGGAGAAGCGCGGGGAGTGGGCATGGAGGAAATCCGCCAGCGCATCCCCGAAGGCATGGCTGGATTCGAAGCGCCGCTCCCGGTCCGGAGCCAGCGCCTTCATCACCAGCGCGTTCAGCTCCTCGGGCAGGTCCTGGCGGAGCGTCGTCGGCGCGGGGATCTGCCCATGGGCGATCTTCATCATCACCGTCTGCGGCGGCCCCTCCAGGGGGAGCTTCCCGCAGAGCAGTTCGTACAACACGACGCCGGTGGCCCAGACGTCCGTGCGCGCATCCACTTCCTCTCCGCGCGCCTGCTCCGGAGAGAAGAAGAGGTACTTGCCCTTCACCACGCCGGGCTCCGTCTTGAAGCCGCGCAGCAACTGCGCCTTGGCGATGCCGAAGTCGACGATCTTGACCTGGCCCTCGTAGCTGACGAGCACGTTGTCCGGAGAGATGTCGCGGTGGACGATGCCCAGCGGCTTGCCGCTGCCGTCCGTGCGCGTGTGCGCGTAGTGCAGCCCCCGGCACATCTCCATCGCGATGAAGACCGCCACCGGGATGGGCAGCGTCCCCAGGCCTGCCTTCATCGCGCGCTTGAGCACCTTGTCGAGCGGCTTGCCGTCGACGAACTCCATGGCGAGGAAGTACTCGTCCTCCACCTGCCCGAAGTCGAAGACCTGCGCGACGTTGCCATGGGACAGCGTGGCGGAGATGCGCGCCTCGCTGATGAACATGGAGATGAAGGCCTCATCATCCGCGTACTCCGGGAGGACCTTCTTGATGAGCACGGACTTCGTGACACCGGCGGCGCCGACCAACTGGGCGCGCCACGTCTCCGCCATGCCGCCCCGGCCCAGCCAGGACACCAACTCATACCGTCCGAAGGTATCTCCGGCTTGCAGTTCCATATGGGGCGCGCATCCTATACGGAACCCTGAAAAGCCCGAACGCAGGCTTCCCGCCTGCCCTGCTCACGAGCGTGCGGTGTGGCTTCTCAGGGGGCGGTCGCCCTCAACTCCACGAGCTTCCGCAATACGGAGGGGCGCCGGGGATGATCCGCGGGCGCGAACGTCAGGAAACGCTCGTAGCTGCGCGTGCTCTCCGGGACCTGGTTCATCTTCGCCAGGACGTCCCCCTGTAGCAGGTGACACTCGGGCTCGCGGGGCAGCCGTGACACGCATTGGCTCGCGGCGTCGAGCGCCTCCTTCAACTGACCTCGCGTCAGGTGCATCAGGACGGCGCTTCGGGCGGACTCCAGGTCCGCTTCGTTGGCGGGCGTGGACTCCAGCGGCTTGCGCAAGGGCAGGGCCGCCAGGCGCTCCGAGACCGCGCCTCGCCGGAGGTCCGTGGTGGGCGTGTTCTGCAAGAAGGCCCGGTAGTGGAGCGCGCTCTTGTCGAAGGCACGGAGCCGTTCGTAGGTGAGCCCCGCCGCCAGCCGGCAGTCCGCGTTGTCCGGTACGGCGTCCACGCAGGTCTGGACCAGCTTCGCCGCCCGGGCCAGCTCCTTGTTGCTCTTGTTCAGGCGGTACACGTCATCGAGCAGGGAGCGCACCCGGGTCTCACTCCACGCAAGGGCTGCCGGGGGCGAGGGCGGAGGCTCCGGAGTCACTCCCGCATCCACCTCCACGGGCTCCTCCGGTGCTGGGGCTGGCTCCGATACCGTCGTCGCCAGGGGCGGCACGAGGGCGCTCTCCGCTCGCGGGGCTTCCGGTGCGTGGCGGAACCGGGTCCACCAGACGCCTCCGCCCAGCGCGAGCAGCGCCGCGCTCCCCACCGCGAGCCACACCCAGGGCCGGCGGGAGCGGCGGACCGGCGCGATCTCCGCCGTGGGCACATCCGGCGCTTCCTCCTCCTGGGACTCGCGCGTGACGACGACCGGCGCGGGGGACGGCCGGGGCGTCTGGATGGCCCGGAGGTGGGGGACGGTGGGGAGCTGATCCCGCGTCACGGGGTTCCGCCAGGCCTTGAGCTCCGCCAGGAAGTCGTCCGGGACCGCCAGCTCCCGGCCTTCGTTCAGCAGGTCTCCCCGGAACAGCACCCGCAGCAGGTGCGCCAGGCTCAACGACGAGAAGCGCGGATGATTCGCATACAGGAACCCCGCCAGCGCGTCCCCGAAAGCGTGACTGGTGGCGAAGCGCCGCGCCGGATCCGGATTCAGCGCCTGGAGGACGATGTGGTTGAGCGCCTCCGGCAGGTCCGGCCGCAGCTGGCTCAACGGTGGAATCTCGCCGTGAGCAATCTTCATCATCACGACATGCGGCGGGCCATCCACGGGCAGCCGGCCGCACAGCAACTCATACAGCACGACGCCCGTGGCCCAGACGTCCGTGCGCGCATCCACGTCCTCTCCGCGCGCCTGCTCCGGGGAGAAGAAGAGGTACTTGCCCTTCACGACTCCCGGCGCGGTCTTGAAGCCGCGCTGTAGCTGCGCCTTGGCGATGCCGAAGTCGACGATCTTGACCTGGCCCTCGTAGCTGACGAGCACGTTGTCCGGAGAGATGTCGCGGTGGACGATGCCCAGCGGCTTGCCGCTGCTGTCCGTGCGCGAATGCGCGTAGTGCAGGCCCCGGCACATCTCCATCGCGATGAAGACCGCGACCGGGATGGGCAGTGCGGGCAGCCCGCTCTTCATCGCGCGCTTGAGCACCTTGTCGAGCGGCTTGCCGTCGACGAACTCCATGGCGAGGAAGTACTCGCCCTCCACCTGCCCGAAGTCGAAGACCTGCGCGACGTTGCCATGCGACAGCGTGGCGGAGATGCGCGCCTCGCTGATGAACATGGAGATGAAGGCCTCATCATCCGCGTACTCCGGGAGGACCTTCTTGATGAGCACCGGCTTGGTGACTCCCGCCGCGCCTACCAACTGGGCATGCCACGTCTCCGCCATGCCGCCCCGGCCCAGCCAGGACACCAGCTCATACCTTCCGAAGGTGTCCCCCGCGTCGAGCGCCATGAGACGTCTACCTTAGCCCCAGAATCCTGGGACCACCGAATAGACGTCTCCGCGTCTGTCCAACCCCGTGTGTAGGTTGGAACCTCACCCCGGTCAGGGTGACGTCTTCTCGGTCCCGGCGGCGAGCGTGACGTACAGGCGGCCCAGCTCGGTCAGCTCTCCAGACGCGCCCAGCAGGTTGATGGCGGGGATTTCATTGTTGCGCCCGGAGAACCACGCGTAGCGCTCGATGGCGGGCTCCGACTCCAGGTAGCCAATGGCATCCACCATGTACTTCTTCTGCACGTCCACGGTGATTTCGTTGTGCGGCCGGTCGCCGCAGGCGAACTCCGTCAGCCAGAGGGGCTTGTTGTACTTCTTGAACTGCCCCACGTACCACTTGAGCGCGCTCAGGTCGCACGCGTACCAGTGGATGGCAATGGCATCCACCTGACAGTCGGCGCAGGCCTTGAAGAAGGCATCCAGGTACACCACCGGGTCGCCGAAGGTGACGCCGTCCTCGGACACGCAGTCGCCGCAGTAGTTCACCGCGGGGGACACCAGCTTGAGCCCCTTGCGGCGGGCCACCTCCTCCAGCACGGGCCAGAGCGCCGCGGCCTGGCGGGGCGTCTTGTTCGCCTGTGATTTGAAGTTGGGCTCGTTGAACCCCAGCAGGTATTGCGCGCCCGCGGGAATCTCCGACTCGAGCTGGGCCACCGTGGGCGTGCCGCCCCAGGCCATGGGCACGAAGGAGACCTTCTGCGAAACGTAGACGCTGGCCGCGCCGCTCTCCGGCTTGGGCGACCAGTTGTACCACCAGCTCATCCCCGGGGAGAGCGCCTTCAGGTCCTCCGCCGAGTGATAGCCATACCCGAGGCCCCGCTTCGCGCTCTTCGCCACGCCGGGGGCCGGATCATCCGGTTTGGAGGGCCCTCCGGCCGCGGGGTCGCACCCCACGAGCGGCGACAGAAGGACGGCCAGGGACAGCGCGACGGGGAGCCGGAGGAGGTGGCGCATGGCCCATCACTCTACGCCCTGGCGTCAAATCACGGTGCCAGCCGGGGCACGAGGCGCGGCTCGCCCACTTCGCGCCACCACGGCGTCACACCCTCCACGCGCGAGGGCTCCAGGCTCCGGCCCAGGCCCGGCGTGAAGAGGCGCACCTGCTGCTCCGTGGCCAGCTTCACCAGCGTCTCCACGGGCTCGTCCCACGCGTGCAGCGCCAGGTTGAAGGTGCCCCAGTGCACCGGCATCAGCGTGCCGCCGCCCAGCATCGCGTGCGCCTTGAGCGCGTTCTCCGGGCCCAGGTGGATGGCGCCCCAGCTCGGATGGAAGGCGCCCACCTCCAGCATCACCAGGTCGAAGGGGCCGCACCTACGGCCAATCTCCTCGAACTCCGTCGTGAGGCCGGTGTCGCCGCTGAAGAACAGCCGGTGCTTGTCCGTGGTGAGCACCCAGGAGGCCCACAGCGTCTTGTTGCGGTCGCCCAGGCCCCGGCCGGAGAAGTGCTGCGAGGGCGTGGCGCGAAACGCCACCGGGCCCACGCGGTGCTCTTCCCACCAGTCCAGCTCGGTGATGAGCTCCGGGGCCACGCCGAAGGCCTCCAGGTGGCGGCCCACGCCCAGCGCGGTGACGAAGGGCACGCGCCGCTTCGCCAGGGACTGGATGGTGCCGCGGCACAGGTGGTCGAAGTGGTCGTGTGACACCAGCACCGCGTCCAGGTCCGGCAGCGCCTCCAGCGGCACGGGCGTGGCGTGGAAGCGCTTGGGGCCCGCGAAGGACACGGGCGAGGCCCGGTCGCCGAAGACGGGGTCGGTCAGCACGCGCGCCCCGTCCACCTCCAGCAGCATCGTGCTGTGGCCCAGCCAGGTGACGCGCAGGCCGGTGTCCGGCGCGCGCGCCCAGGCGCCGCGCGGATCCTCCACCGGCAGCGGCGCGGGCGGCGTGCGCTGCGTGCCGCCGAAGAAGTACTCGCCCAAGAGGGGCAGCGCGTTCCCCTGGAGGCCAGGCCCCACGGGGGCGGTGTTGCGGAAGCCGTGACCCTCGAACTGACGGGAGGCCCGGCTGCGTTCGAGGCGGAGTCCCGCGCTGCGCGCGCTGTCGCTGACGGTGGGCATGAGGCGCTTACTAACACCCACGCCTCCGCCCGGCACGGTCACCCGCCTGGAGCCCAGGCGGGGAAGCCTCCCCGCGCCTACTGTGCGTCTTCCGGCGCCACGCAGGTGTTGCTGAGCGCGCTGGACCAGAGCTGCGCGTTCAGCGTGTCGTCATAGGCGCTGAAGTAGACGCGGCCGCCCAGGCGGAAGAACTCGCGCGGGTAGGAGGAGCCTCCCTGCGCGGGCGCGGCGATGTCCTTGAGGCGGCGCGTCCCGGCCGCCGAGCCGTTGCTCACCCAGGGCTCGATTCCCGCCGGGGTCTCATAGGCGCTGAAGAAGACCAGGTTGTCCGCCGCCGCGTACACCGGCGAGCTGTACTCGTCCGACAGGCTGAGCGGCCGGCGCAGCAGCGTGGTTCCCCCGGCGGTGCCGTTCGTCACCCACAGCTGCGTGTCGCGCGGCGCGGGGCCGTCACTGCCGATGGCCACCGAGAAGTACAGCTTCGTGCCGCCCGGTGCCTGACTCACGGCGTCGATGGAGGGGAACGCCGGGCCCTGCGATGCGTAGTCATTGGGCAGGGTGACCACGGGCTCCGGGTTTCCGCCGGTGAGCGGCACGCGGTAGACGACCATGTACTGGGTGCTGAAGGACGTGGTCGTGACGTAGGCGTACGGGCCCAGCGCGCCCAGCACGCGCATGGAGCGCGTGGGGCCGAAGGACGCCAGCCGCAGCGTGCCGCCCGCCGTTCCATCCGTCTTCCACAGCTCCTGCAAGCCGCTGCCCTCCTCCAGCTTGAAGAGGGTGAGCGCGCCAACGGTGCGCACGTCGTTGAGGTAGGTGTCGGGGCCCGCGTCCAGCCGCTTCAGTGGGAAGGTGCCCCCGGCGGTGCCGTCCGTGCGCCACAAGGAGGTGGCGCCCTGCGGCTCGCGCACGAAGAACAGCAGCGCGTTGCCCTGCTTCGCGTCCAGGTAGCTCACCTCCACGCTCGTGCCGAAGTCGCGCACGCGCACCGTGCCCGCGGCGGTGCCGTCCGAGCGCCACAGCTCATGGCGCGTGGTGGACGCCGTGGCGTCGTACGTCTCCTTGAAGAAGACCAGCGTGGCGCCGGACGCCGCCAGGTGCGTCAGGTACGAGTTCTCCACGCCCGGCGTCAGGTCCTTCACCATCCGGGTGCCGGCCGTCGTCCCGTCGCTCACCCACAGCTCGAGCCCGTGCGCCGCGTCCGGTGCCTGGAAGAAGAGCCGCTCCGGCGTGGCGGTGAGCCCCGACAGGAACGGCGTCTCAGGGCCCTGCGTCGGCGGGAAGAACCGCACCTCCGTGGTGCCCGCGTCCGTGCCGGTGCTCCGCCACAGGCCGCGGCGGCCATCCTCGCCGTTCACCGCGAAGTGCAGCGCCCCCTTGAAGTCCACGAAGCTGCCCGGCCCCATCGCGAAGCGCGGGATGCCCAGCTCCGAAGGCGGAAGAATCGTCTTCACCCGCTGGGTGCCCGCGGCGGTGGGGAGGCAGAGGCCCTCCGCTGTCACTTCTGGCGCCAAGGTGGGTTCCTGTGCGAGCCCCGCCTCCGTCTGCTCTTCGGGAAGCGCCCCGCCGCAGCCCACCCCCACCACCAGCAAGGACAACACCCACCCGCCGCGCCAACCCATGCCACACCCCTTCAAAAAGGCCTGGGAGGGAGGGTGTGTCGCGCAAGGGGTTGCGCCAAGTGGCCCCGGGTCGTGACGTGCTCGCCTGCCTGGACCGACGCGGTGTACGGCGGGGCCGCGCGCGGCGTGACCGGTATACTGCGCGGCCTCATGAAGACGGACTCGTTGAAGGCGCAGCTCAAGCGCACGTTGCGGCGCGACCTGTGGATCGCCGTCGCTCCGGCGACGCTGCTCATCGCGGTGGCGTTCGCGGTGACGTTCTATTTCGTCAAGCCCGCGCCGCCCAAGACGCTGGTGATGGCGCTGGCGCCGGAAGAGGGCGGCTTCAACTACATGGCGAAGCGCTACCAGAAGTTCCTCGCGCAGCACGGGGTGACGCTGGAGCTGCGCAACACGAAGGGCTCCGTGGGCAGCGTGGCGCTGCTGAACGCGGAGGACAGCGGGGTGGACATCGCCTTCGCGCAGAGCGGCACCACCGGCGGCAAGGGGCAGGAGGTGCCGGAGCGCGTGCTGTCGCTGGGGAGCCTCTCCTACGTGCCGCTGTGGGTCTTCTACCGGGGCGAACCCGTGGACGACGTGCGCGGCCTGCGGGGCAAGCGCATCGCGGTGGGGCCCGAGGAGAGCGGCACGCGCGCGCTGGCGATGACGCTGCTCCAGGCGAACAAGGCGGACGCGGCGCCCACGGAGTTGCTGCCGCTGGACCGGGACGCCGCCATCGACGCGCTGACGCAGGGCAAGGTGGACGCGGTGTTCCTGGTGTCGCCCGCGGAGTCGCCGCGCATCCAGAAGCTGGCGGCGGTGAAGGACGTGCGGCTCCTGAGCTTCAAGCGCGCGGAGGCCTACACGCGCCGCTACCCGTACCTGTCGCGCCACGTGCTGCCGCAGGGCGTGTTCGACTTCGCGAAGAACGTGCCGGACGAGGACGTGGTGCTGCTCGCGCCCAACGCGCTCCTGCTGGCGAAGGACTCGCTGCACCCGGCGCTCGCGTATCTGCTGATGCGCGCGGCCAGCGACATCCACGGCACGGCGGGCATCCTGGACAAGACGGGCGAGTTCCCCGCGCCGCTCGCGGCGGGCTTCGCCCTGAGCAGCGAGGCGAAGCGCTACTACGCGACGGGCGTTCCGCTCCTGCAGCGCTACCTGCCGTTCTGGGCGGCGAACCTGGTGGACCGGCTGTGGGTGATGCTGGTGCCCATCATCGCGGTGGTGGTGCCGCTGGGGCGCGCGGTGCCCGCGGTGTTCCTGTGGCGGGTGCGCTCGCGCATCCACCGGTGGTACGCGCGGCTGAAGGAGATTGAAATCCAGCTGGAGGAGGACCCGGACCAGGAGCTGCTCCAGGACATGCTCAAGCGGCTGGAGGAGGCCGAGCGCGAGGTGAACCGCATCGCCGTGCCGCTCGCCTACGCGGAGAACCTGTACTTCTTCCGCGAGCACGTGGACGTCGTGCGCCGCCGGCTCACCCGCAGGCTGGCGGGCGCGCCCGAGCACAAGGAAGGACACCCGCTGCACGTCACCGCGTGATTCAGGAGGCGGTCTCGCGGCGGCCCGGGCCTCGGGCCGCCAGCGGAGCCTTCAGGGGGCCAGGCCGAGCAGCTCGCGGATCTGCCGGGCCATGGCGATCTCCGACTCGTGCACGTGGCCGTCACCGGCGATGAGCGCGTGGACCGCGTCGAGGACGGCCTTGGGGTCCTCGCGCAGCAGGCCCAGGTTCGGCGGCGGGAGCGGATGGCCCTCCTGGAGGCAGCGGGTGAGGACGCTGAGCTCCGTCAGGGGCACGCTGAAGCCGCGCGCGGTGTCGATGATGGAGTCAATCTCCTCGCGGGTGACGCGGTCGTCGCTGGTGGCCACCTGGAGCAGGAGCTTGATGACCTCGATGTGGAACTGGGCTTCAGGGGGCAGCGGGGCGGCCATGTGGGTTGCATCCTCCAAGGATGTCCAGGCTGACCTGCCAGGGGGGGAGCCGTCCAGCCCGACGTCACCGCCTCGTCGGAGAGCGGAAAGGCGGGTGGGTGGGGGAGGGGCCTCCAGCCCCGGGTCTCCTCCGTGTCATGCTTGGGATGGATGGCATTGCCGGGGGAGGCATTCCGCATGGGTAGGGCCTTGCGATTCACGTCACGTGAGGAGTCGATCCAGCGCGAGCTGCTGACGGACCTGATCGACGTGGGCAGTTACAAGGACATCCACGACGTCCTGGAGACGCGCGTCCTCCAGCTGTGCAGGGCGGACCACTTCGCGCTGGGCTGCGCCAACCTGGATGGCTCCGTGGGGCTCCAGTGGACGAGCCGCACGACGATGCCCCTGCTCAAGCATTACTCCGAATGGGTGACGCAGGACTTCGTCTTCCAGGCCACCCTCGCGCGGCCCAACCTCGTGTTGAACACGGCGCAGATGCTCCAGGGGCAGAAGCTGGACGCCATGGAGACCCGGCAGCGCAGCGTGGAGGCGGGGCTGGACCTGCGGCACGTCATGGCGACGCTGCTCATTGAAGAGCAGCAGGGGCTCAAGGGCGGGCTCGCGGTGTACAGCGAGGCCTCGCGGCCCTTCCCGGCGCGCAGCCAGCAGCTGTTGCAGCAACTGGTGCCCGCCATCCACCGCGCGGTCGGCCGGGTGCAGCGGCTCCATGCCCAGGGATTGGAGCTGGACCTGCTCAAGGCCGGCGCCGTCGAGTCCGGGGCCCTGCTGGTGCTGACGCCCTGGGGCCGGGAGATGGTCCGGACGAACGCGGCCACGCGGCTGTTGGAGAAGTGGTTCACGCGCTCGGAGTTGACGCCGCGGGGGATTCCCATGGCGTGGGTGAAGCGCGTGGAGGCGTTGTCGCGCGTGAGGGGGATGTTCCCTCCGGACCTGCTCAAGGATGAGATGGAGAAGGACGGCGAGCAATTGCAGATGACGTTCTCGCTCTCCACCATCCTCTGGGCGGGCAATCCCCTGTGGCAGGTCCGCATCGTCGAGCGTCCGCACTGGCTGCGCGAGGACTGGCTGCGATTGCTGTCGCCCGAGGAGCGCAAGGTGGCGGATGGCCTCTACCTGGGCCTGTCGAACCAGGACATCGCGCGCCAGATGAAGAAGTCGGTGCAGACGGTGAAGGACCAGGTGAAGGCCATCTACCGGAAGACCGGGACGCAGAGCCGGGGCCGGGACCGGGCCCGCATGAAGTTCCTCACCGAGGGCCGTCGCGCGTAGCCGCCGGCCACGCCCCCGACATCCCTCTTTGGGGGGATGGGCCCTGTTTCCCCCCTCGTAATACTTGATGGGTATTGCAAACGGGGGTCGTACCCATGGGCAAGGCACGGAAGTTCCTGTCGCGTGAGCAGGCGTTGGTCGCGGAGTTGAAGGAGGCGCTGGGCAACGCCCGGACGCTCGAGGATGTCTACGAGGCCCTGTCCCGGGCGCTGCTCTCGCTCTGCGAGGCGGACCACCTGGCGGTGGGCTGCGCGAATCCGGATGGGACGGCGGGGTTGCAGTGGAGGACGGACACCGTCCACCCCCTCCTCAAGGATTACGCGGAGTGGGTGCAGGAGGATTTCGTCTTCCGCGCCACGGTGGTGCAGCCCAACCGGGTGCTCAGCGATGTCCAGATGCTGCGGGGGCAGTCGCTGGTGGAGACGGAGACCTTCCGGCGCAGCCAGGGCGCGGGGCTGAAGCTCAAGCGCGTGCTGGCGTCGCTCCTCTTCACGGAGCAGGACCTGAAGGGCGGCATCGCGATGTACCGCGAGTCCTCCCGGCCCTTCACGCTCCGGGCGCAGTGGTTCCTGCAGCAGATCATCCCGTACATCTCCCGCGCGGTGGCGCGACTCCAGGAACTCTACGCCATCCGCTTCGAAAGGGATTTGCTCAAGGCCATCGCGATGGGCGCGAGCCCGGTGCTGGTGCTCAACAGCCTGGGGCGGAAGGTGGTGGACACGGGGCCGGCCATCCCGCTGCTGGAGCGGTGGTTTCCGTCCCACGACTTGAGCGACGGGGTGCCCCGCGCCTGGGCGGAGCGGGTGAGGGCGCTGGCCCGCTTCGATGGCGCGGCGGATCCTCGGCTGGAGTCCCTCACGCTGGAGCGCGGCGCGGACCGGCTGGACGTGACGTTCGGCCCCTCCGCCGTCAACTGGGGAGGCCGCGCACTGTGGCAGGTGCGGATGCACGAGCGGGTCCACTGGCTGCGCCCGGACTGGAAGGAGAAGCTCACCGCGCAGGAGTCACGCGTGGCGGACTGTCTTCACGAGGGCCTGGCGAACAAGGAGATCTCCTCCCGGCTCGGGTGCTCCGTGGAGACGGTGAAGGTCCACATCAAGTCGCTGTTCGAGAAGACCGGCATCCACAGCCGCGGGGAGTTCGTCGCCAAGGGCCGCCGTGCGTAGCGGTCGGCCTCAGGCGGAGCGCCGTCCGGGCTGCTTCCGGGGGAAGGCCATCATCATCCGGCGCTGGGGGGACCGCAGGAGGCGCAGCGGCGTTGCGCGCGTCGTCGGCGGCGGCCGGGAGGGAAGCGGCATCGGCCTGGCGGACGGGGCAGGAGCGTGCGCGCCTGTGAGCAGCTCACGCAGCTGACGCTGCATCTCCAGTCCCGACGCGTTCGTCCGGCCGCTACGGAAGAGCAGCATCTGGATGGCCTGGAGGACGACGGTGGGCGACGTGCGCAGCATGCCCAGGTTGGGCGGGGGCAGGGGCCAGCCCTCGCGGACGCACCGGCAGAGGATGGTGATGTCCAGCTCGGCCACGCCCAGCGTCCGCGCCGTGGCGACCGCGTGGGCGAACTCCACCGGGTCCACGTCGTTGTCGCGGGTGATGAACTGGAACAGCGTCTTGACGACCTCGACGTTCAGCTTCGCTTCCGAAGGCGCCGCGGGGGGCCTCCGGGGCTCCGCGCCGAGGGGCAGGAGCGGCGCCTCGTCGTGCGCCGCCTGCTGCTCCAGGACTTCGTCCACCATGCTCATCAAGTCGACCATCTGAGTAACCCCCCGCTTCCTTGCGGCCCGCACACGGCAATACGTCGCGGGTCTCAAAGAGGATTTGTTGAGAGGAATTCAAGGTGGATCGCCCCCAGGGCGATTGCGGGTGGCGAGCTCCCGCTTTCCAGAAACCGGAGCATGTCTGTTCAATCCCTGGATGGCTTTCCAGAAACCGGAGCATGTCTGTCCAATCCCTGGATGGGCCCCGGTGTTACCTGGCAACCCCCCGTTCGAGGGGGTGGGCCCGGGTCCCGGTCATGTCATGCTTGAGGAGTAGGAAAACGCAGGGAGGGAGGTACCCACCATGGGCACGGTCTTGATGTTCACGTCGCGCGAGCTGCGGCTGATCCGGGAAATGGAGAAACGCCTGCGCAATGTCCGGACCTTCGAGGACATCTACGCGGCCATCCAGCAGGTGATGGAGTGCATCTGTCGGGCGGACCACCTCGCGGTGGGGTTCACCCACGCGGATGGCTCTCGGGGCTTGGAGTGGGTCGCGCCGACCGTTCAGCCCCTGCTCGCGGGGTACTCGCCGTGGGCACCCCGGTGCTTCGTGTACCAGTACGCGCTGGACCGGCCCAACAAGGCCGCAAGGGAGCCCCAGATGCTCGCGGGGCGCCCCCTGGAAAGCACCGAGACCTACGAGCGCAGCCGGGCGGCCGGTTTGAAGCTGCGGCACGTGCTGGCCACCCTGCTCTTCGAGACCCGGCGGAAGTTCAAGGGCGGCCTTGCGATGTATAGGGACACCGCCCGGGCCTTCACGGATCGGGACGAGGCACTGCTCCAAGCGTTCATTCCTCTCATCAACGACGCGGTGTCCACCGTCCAATACATCGAGGCCAAGGGATTCAAGGCGGACCTCCTGGCGGCGCTGTCCATGGAGTCGTGGCCCGGAATGGTCCTGAACGCCGTGGGACGCCGTATCGAGGAGACGGGCACCTCCCGGGCCGTGGTGAACCAGTGGTTCAGACCCAACGAGCTCAGCCATGACGTCCCGAAGGAGTGGGTTCAGTACGTGAAGTGGCTTTCGAGCCTGGACGGTCTCCTGCTTCCTACCGAGAAGCCTTTCGCGGACAGGAAGCGGGGCCTCAACACCTTAAAGGTGAGCTTCAGGGCCTCCACCGTTCTGCGCCCGGGATGCACGCTGTGGGAGGTGCGCATCCGCGAAGAACTGCACTGGATGCGGGAGGATTGGTCCCGGAAGTTGTCTCCCCGGCAGATCCAGGTGGCGGACCTGATGAAGAAGGGGGCGCGTGACGAGGACATCGCCCAGGACCTCAATCTCAAGCTCAATACGGCGAAGGAACACGCGAAAGCGGTCTATCGGAAGACCGGCGCAGAGGGACGGCTGGACCTTGTCACCCGAGGCCAGCGCTCAGAGTGAGCGGGCGAAGAAGTCGCGCAGGTGGCGGGCGTAGCCTTCGGGGTCCTTCTGGGCGTACTCGCCGTGCCCCGCTTGGGGCACCAGCCACAGTTCGCGGGGCTCGCAGGCGGCGCGGTAGAGGCGGCCGTCCAGCTTCTGGGGGCCGTCCGGGTCGCTGCCGCCGTTGATGAGCAGCAGCGGCCGGCCCTCCAGGCGGCACATGCCGTCCACGGGGCGCACCGCGTCCACGTCGATGCCGGACCGGCGCAGCCCCCACAACACCGCCCAGGTGCTCAGGCCGTAGTGGGAGCCCATGTCCTTCGCCAGGTCCGGGAACGCACCGGCCGCCGCCACCGCCTTCACCCGCGCGTCCTCCTGCGCCACCAGCAGCGCCGTCGTCCCGCCCATGGAGAACCCGAACAGGCCCACGCGTCCCGGGGTGACGTCCGGCCTTGCCCGCACGAAGGCCAGGGCCGCGCGCACGTCCTCGCGCTCGCTGTCGCCCCAGCCCACCGCGTCGCCTTCGCTCTCGCCCTGGCCATGCAAGTCGAAGAGCAGCACGCCGTGCCCCGCCTCCGACAGCACCTTCGCTTCGAAGAGCAGGCGCGTGCGGTTGTCCGCGAAGCCGTGCACCAGCACCACCGCCGTCCCGTCGCGCGACGGGACGTACCACCCCTGGAGCTTGCGCCCCGCGGCCTCGAAGGACACGTCCTCCATGCCCGGCAGCGCGTCCGGGCCGGAGGGCCGCGTCACCGGGATGCGCGCCGGGTGCACCAGCGCCTGGGCCGTGCGCGGGCCTCGCGCCGCCGTGAACCCGCCCGTGCCCAGCGCGCCCAGGGCGAGCCCCAGCGCGGTGATGCGGCCCCAGCGGACGCGGTACTTCTTCGTGGACACGGTCAGCTCCGGACGGGGCCGCTCCCCGCGCGCCAGCGCTCGACGAGGTTCGTCACGGCGGCCCCCCAGTCGGGGTACTCGAAGGTGAAGCCCGCGTCCAGCAGCCGCCCGGGCACCACGCGGCGGCTCTTGAGCAAGAGCTCCGTGTCCGTGCGCATGAAGAACGCGCCCACCTCCAGCATCCACTTCGCCGCCGGCAGCCCCACGCTCACGTGCGCCGCCTCGCGCAGCTTCGCCATCAGCTCGCGCTGGGGCAGCGGGTTCGGCGCGGCCAGGTTCACCGGCCCGTCCAGGTCGTCGCGCTCCAGCAGCAACTGCACCGCGCGCACGAAGTCCCGGTGGTGGATCCACGACACGTACTGCCGCCCGCTCCCCGCGGGGCCGCCCAGCCCCCGGCGCGTTAGGCCCAGGAGCACGTCGAAGATGCCCTCCCGGTCCGGGCTCATCACCATGGCCGTGCGCAGCGCGACCTTTCGCGTGTAGGGCGTGTCTGCCTCCGCCAGCGTGCGCTCCCACGCCTGCGCGATGTCGATGCTGCGCTTCCAGTACGCGGGCACCCCCGGCTCGCTCCCGCCAATGATGCCGGTGGCCTCGTCGTTGGGCGCGTCCAGCCGGTGCGCGTACAGCGTCGCGGTGCTCATCTGCAGCCACACGCGCGGCGGCTTCGCGGCCTGCTGGATGGCCTGGCCCACCACCCGCGTGGAGTCCACCCGCGAGTCCATCATCTGGCGCAGGTTCTCCTCCGTGTAGCGGCAGTTCACGCTGCGCCCCGCCAGGTTGATGACCGCGTCGGCGCCGTCCACCTCCTTCGCCCAGTCACCCAGGGTGCGCCCGTCCCAGGACACCGTGCGCGCCTCGCCACGGCCTCCCCGGCTGATGAGGACGACGTCATCCCCCCTCGCGGTGAACGCCCGCGCCAGCAGGGCGCCCACCTGCCCCGTGCCACCCGGAATCACGACCTTCATGGACGAAACCCCCTCACGTGATGCAACGCCCGGAGGCATAGCGCGCGCCCCATCCAGGCCGCCCGGCTCCCGGAAAGGGGCCCCCGGGCCGTCCTGGTGCCGCCGATGAGCCCCGCTTTTCCCCGGCTCCGGAGCCCGGCGGCGGGGCATTTCCTGGGATGTCCCGGGTCGGGTGGAAGAAACCCACCGGCGCGGAGGGAAAATGCGGCGCGTCACGCAACCGGGCCCGGGTCCGGACGACAATGCGTCATCCCCCCACCTCGAAGCCCGAGGGCCCGTCATGATCATCCCGTCCCGCCCGCTCTCCGCGACCCGCCCCTCGACGAACTCCGCGTCGGCTCCGGCCAACACGGCGCGTATCACCCCGAAGGCGTTCTCGTCGGTCTCCACGTTCGAGGCCGGCCCGACGGCGAAGAAGCCCCAGACGACGCCGACGCCTACGCCGCCGCCCGAGCCGCAGGTGCCGGTGGAGGACGTGCCGCCCAAGTCGGATCCTCGTTACGACGGCCTGAAGGACCAAGCGCTGATCAACGCGCTGCATGACGCGGTCAGCAAGCACAAGGACCTGGGCTACAACCAGGCGCGGAAGATCATCTTCACCACGCTCGACAACCACGACGGCAAGGTGAAGTGCGTCTACACGGGCAAGGAAGTGCAGACGAACAAGATTCCCAACAGCAACGTGATGAACACCGAGCACACGTGGCCCCAGTCCAAGGGCGCCACGGGCGCGGCGAAGGCGGACCTGCACCACCTGTTCCCCACGGACAGCAAGGCCAACTCCATCCGCGGCAACTGGCCCTTCGGCACGGTGAAGAACGTGAAGTGGGAGGAGAACGGCGCCAAGTTCGGCACCGACGAGAAGGGCCGCACCGTCTTCGAGCCGCCCGACGAGCACAAGGGCAACGTGGCGCGCGCGCTGTTCTACTTCTCCACCGTCTACAACAAGCACATCCCCGCGGACGACGAGTCCGTGCTCAAGCAGTGGAACCAGCTGGACAAGGTGGACGCGGCGGAGATCGCTCGCAACGACGCCATCGAGACCTACCAGCAGAACCGCAACCCCTTCGTGGACGACGCGTCGCTGGCAGACCGCATCGCGGACTTCTAGAGTCCGGGCATGTCCCGTCCGCTCGCGCCCTTGTGGGCGCTCGTCCCTGGCCGCACCGGTGTCCCCCTGATGAAGGTGGGGGGCACGCCCGAGGCGCCGGGGCCCCTGGAGTGGCCCGCCTGCGCGATGTGCGGCGGGCCCCAGCGCTTCCTCTTCCAGCTGCCGCACGTCGAAGGACGGCTGGACCTGGCGCCGCACGCGTCGGTCCACGTCTTCCAGTGCGAGAACCCCGACACTGCCTGCTTCCGGTGGGACCCGGAGGAGGGCGCCAACGCGGCGGTGCCGGTGAAGGCCGGCGCGCCGTCCGTGGGCGCGCCGCCGGGGCCGGTGGAGCCGTACGCGGAATGGACGCTCGGCTTCGAGCCCGCCACCGAGGACACCGAGGCCCTGTTGGTGGACGTCAACGAGGCCACCGAGGAGCAGCTCCAGGCGCTGGACCGCGCGCAGGCGGAGGCGCCCGAGAGCAAGGTGGGCGGCGTGCCCGGGTGGCTCAACGGCGAGGCCACGCCGGAGTGCTGTGACGCGCCCATGCGCTTCGTCGCGCAGCTGGCCGCGATGCCCTTCGGCCTGGACTTCGGAGACAACGGCCGGGGCTACCTCTTCCGCTGCACCCGGGAAGACTGCGTGCGCCCCTTCCGCTTCCTCACCCAGGGCGCCTGAAGCTTCAGGGCGAGGTCAGGTCCTTCAGGCGCTTCGCCATCAGCGTCGTGGAGTCCTCCAGCCACTGGATGCAGCGCTCCGGGTTCACGAAGATGCCCTGGGCCACTGCGTCGAGGAACACCGGCGGCACCCAGGCGATGAGGTAGTCCGCCGACTGGGTGGGGGATTCCGGGTCCTCGCGGAACATGCCGACCCAGGTGTCCCACGGGGGAAGGTTGTCCACGTCGAAGTAGCCCCGGGTCGCCAGCTCCGCTCCGCCGTCGCAGGTGTTGTCCTCAGGGAAGTAGACGATCAGCCGGCCCCCTTGAAGACGTCCGCCCTCGCGCGGTGGCAGGGCCCGCGGCGGCCTGCCCCGCAGGGCGTGGCGCCGCTCGCTGATGACCCGCTCCATCATCTGGAAGCGGTCGCCATCCACCATCAACCGGGGCTGGAAGCCGGGCGTGCGCAAGCAGAGGGCCGGCGTGTCCGGATCCGCTCGGGGGGCGCACCAATGCAGGGTCTCCTCAAGCACATCGAGGAGGGCCTCCCGCCCCCAGGAGCCATCCGGCACGTCGTACAGCAGGCGCGAGGGCCCGGCCTCGCGCCCAGGGGGGCGAGGGATGATCCTCACCGCTGCATCGCCTTGAGCAGCTTGTGGGCGTCCTCGGCGCTGAGCTTGCCGGCCTCCACCAGGTCCAGCACGCGGCGCATCTCCTCGTCGGGGATGCCCCGGGCCTGCTGCGGGGGCGGCTGGGGCGGCTGCGGCCGGTGGTGGTGCCGGGCGCCCGGGCCCGCCCAGGGCGGCGCGCCCCAGGAGTTGGCCCAGGCGTGGGCCCACTGGTTCGCGTGACGCTCCGCGCGCCGCTGCCAGCGCTCCGCCTGACGCTGCCAGCGCAGCGCGTCCTCCTCCCAGGCCTCCGCGTCCTCGCCGCGTGAACGGCCCGACTCGCGGATGCGCACCGAGCCCAGCTCCGTCTCCAGCAGAATGGTGGTCGCCGCCTGGGGGTTGGACGGGTAGCGCGTCTGCGCGGAGCCCAGCGACGTATGGGCGGAGATGTTCACGTCCAGCCCGGGCACCAGGCGCAGCTCCACCGCGCCCACCTGCGTCCCGATGCGGTGCTCGCCCACGTCCAGCGCGTCCACGTCCAGCTTCACCGCGCCCGCGGCGGCGTGGACGTGGAGGGTGCCACCCACGCGCTCGCCGATGATGCGGCCCGCGCCCGTGCGCAGCGTCAGCTTGCCGTGCACGTCGCGCAGGCTCGCCGTGCCCGCGTCGGTGTTCAGCTCCAGCTCGCAGTCCTTCAGGCCGGAGATGCGCACCGCGCCCGCGTCCAGCAGGAGCTTCGCGCGCACGTCCGGCGGCACGAACAGCTCCGCCTGTCCGCCGTGGCGCCAGAACAGGGACAGGAAGCCCGCTTCGCGCGGCACCAGCTCCACCTTCGTCACCCGGCCGTGCTCCTGGATGCGCGCCTCCACCCGGCCGTGCGTCACCAGGTAGGGCTTCTCTCCCTCCGGCAGCGGCGACACCACGAGCGTGGCGGCGGGCGCGTGCAGCACCAGCTCCGCGTGCTGTCCCCACGGAATCGCGTGGCGCTGGGTGCCGTCGCGAGAAGAAGACGAGGCGTCGGAGGACGGCGTGGCTTCAGGGTCCATCATGGGTGGTTACTCCCGTGCCTTCTTGAGACGTTGAGCGGCCTCGTCCGCGTCGATGAGCCCGGCCGCGAGGTCATCGAGAATCTGCGCCCGGCGCGGAGCGCCACGCTCCCGGGGCGGAGGTGGCGGCGCGGGAGGCGTGGGCGCCGGCGCGACTCCGGGCGCCTGGCCCAGGGCCTCCACCACATCGTCCAGCCTCGCCACCACCGTCGGATAGGAGAGGCCCAGCGCCTGCTCCACGTCCTTGATCTTCCCCCGGCACGCCATGAACACGCGCACGAACGCGAGCTGCTCCGGCGACAGCTGCTGCACCCAGCCCGTCGTGAAGCGCCCCTCCACCGCGGATGCGCACCCGTCGCAGCGCACCCGTTCGATGACGGTGCCGCCTCCACAGACGGGGCAGCGGGTGGGCACGGGCCAGGTGGACTTGGAATTCGTCATGGGTGGTTATTCAGAAAATCAATTTCGGGTTTGAGAATATTGATTTCTACGGGCTTGGCAAGGGCGGGAGTTCATTTCCAGGAAGGACGGACACTTCCGAGCCGGTGGCCACGAAGGCGGAGTGGGGCGTGCCCCGGAGGCACTCGGAGAAGGCGGGGCCGTAGAAGCGGGCCACGTCGCAGTCGAAGGCGGTCTCCCGGGCGCGCCAGACGGTCCAGCGGGGGTGCTCCACGCGGTACTCGGCGCAGCCGCCGTCGCGCTGGGCGGTGTAGCCCCAGTAGTGCTCGGTGATGAACTCCTCCTGGGAGCCGGGGGCGCTCTCTGCCGGCGTGCCGAGCGTCCGGGCCGACAACCGGTGCCAGCGGCCGTGGGACTTCCAGGCGTACTCGACGTGGCCGGGCGCGCCGGTGTCCGCGCCGTCCATGTTCACGGCGTGGCGCATGGGGTGCGCGACGTAGGGCTCGTTGTAGAGGACGCGCGCCACGGTGGCGATGGCGAGCCGGGGCACGATTTCGCGCACGAACACCACGCCGCGCCGCCAGCCCTCGGGGCCCAGGCGGCGCACGTAGAAGCGCAGGTTCACCTCATCGAAGTCCCGGTGGAACGGCACCGCGAGTCCCCGCACGCGCGTGTCGAGGAAGCGGAAGCCGACCATGCTCGCGAACGTGCGGCCCTGCCACGCGTCGAGCTCCGTGCCACGGGGGACGAGGGGCCGCAGCACCGCCGGATCCACCTCGTAGTTGAGCATCAGCAGGTACTTCCACGTCGCCGTCAGGAAGGGGCGCATGCGCGAGGTCTAGCGCGCACGCGACGCCCGGGCCCAGGGCCACCCCCTCGCGCGGCTTCTGTCGCGCAGAAGCGCGGGCCACCACGGTTCAGGGAACGGTGGGCTGCACCTGGGGCTTCCTGGCGGCGAGCCCCCGCTCCAGCCGCTCCCGCCACTTCAGCGCGGGCCGCTCCACGCCATGGTGCAGCGCGAGCGAGGCGAGCAGCACCGCCACGGCGCCGGCCAGCACCGTGACGACTTGGAACGCGTCCATGCCATGGGGCGCCAGCGCGTCCCTCACGCCGTGCTGCACGGCCTTGTGCGTGAGGTAGACGGTGAAGCTCAGGACCGCGAAGGTCTTCACGCCCGGGATGCGCGCACAGACGCGCGAGGCCGAGGGGCCCGCCAGCGCCATCAGCAGCGCCGCGAAGCCCAGCGCGGCCAGGGGGAACGCCAGCAGGACATAGGGGAGGTAACGGAAGTGTTCCTCGTTGATGTAGAGCACGCCGCCCAGGCACGCGAGCCCCACGACGGCCATCCCCCACGCGCGGGCCCCCCGGGTCCAGCGCTCCCAGGCCCGGGGCCGGAAGACGCGCAGGGCCGCGAGCAGCACGCCGCACGTCAGCCCGTCGAGCCGCGCGTAGGTCGGGTAGTAGAGCAGCATGTCGAAGTCGCGCCACCCCTGCTCGCCCGGTCCGAGCGCGGAGAAGTGGTGCTGCCACAGCGCACCGCGCAGGAGCATCCCTCCGCCCATCACGGCCGCGGCGATCGCGATGAGGGACGGCGCGCGAAGGCGTCCCCGCAGCGCGAGCACGGTGAGCGGCAGCACCAGGTAGAAGTGCTCCTCCACGCATAGCGACCACGCGTGGGAGAAGCCGTTGATGCGCAGGCCGAAGTTCTGCGTGAAGGTGAGGAAGCGCCACGCGGGCGTCTCCAGGGGCCGCTCGGTCCAGGCCGGCACGAAGAGGTAGAGGCCCAGCACGACGAGGAAGGACGGGAGGATGCGCAGCGAGCGCCGCAGATAGAAGCGCCGTAGGGACGGCGTCTCCCCGCGAGACACCGGCTCCAGGAGCTGCGAGCCGATGAGGAAGCCGCTGAGCACGAAGAACAGCTCCACGCCCGTCCAGCCGAAGTTGGCGAACGTCTGGTAGGCCTCGTGCCCCTGGGGGCGGGGATAGTGGAAGACGACGACGACGAGGATGGCCAGGCACCGGAGCAGGTCCAGGCCGGCCAGATGGCGCGGTTCGGTGGCGTTCAGCGGAGTCGGCTTTCAGCGGGGGGGATGCCTCCGATGCTAGCAAGGTGCATCCGGGCTGCCAGAGACACGCCGCACAACCCGCGCCGGCCACGCGTTCACGCAGGCCTCCCGCCCGAACACGCCTCAACGAAATGAGAAGGTGAGAACCGGTTGGAGCGCCCCGTTCCGCCCGGGCCGCGAAAACCTGTAGGACAGTCGGACAGGTTTTGCAGAACCGCCTCCGGGGAGGCCTCTTGGGCGCCCTCGGCTTCATGCTTCGGACGGCGCATGGGGCGCGTCTGGCATGCTCGGTGCCCCCTTTGGCTTCTCCCTAGAATCCGGCCCTTGGGGGTCAGGGCGTCTGGGCATCCAGGTCCTCCACCCTTGCTCCCAAGCGCGTCGGCACGCGTGCCAGGATTCGGAACTCCCTGGCTGAACGCTCGGTGTGGATGTCCGCGCCGTTCATCGCGGTCGTGCACCAGGTGTGCAGTTCGCGCAGCGCTCCGGCGAGGAAGGCCTCCCGCGTGGCCCTGCGCTGCACCTTGCCGCTCGACGTCTTGGGCAGGCTCCCGGGCTCGATGAGCACCACCGCTCGGGGCCTCACCTCGTGCACCGTGGCCAGACGTCCGCGGATGGCGCCCAGCACCGGCGCCACCTCGCCGTCCCACTTGCGTGCATCCACCTCCTGCACCACGACGAGGTGCTCCTCGCCGTCCACCTCCACGCCGAAGGCCACGCCGCAGCCGGGCCTGAGCGCGGGGTGGCTCTCCTCCACCACCGACTCCAGGTCCTGCGGGTACAGGTTGCGGCCTCGCACGATGATCAGGTCCTTCTGCCGCCCCGTGACGTACAGCTCGCCGTCGTCCAGGAAGCCCAGGTCCCCGGTCCGCAGGTAGGGCCCGTCCCCTTGCGCGGTCCTTGCCTGGAAGACCCTCGCGGACTCCTCCTCGCGCCTCCAGTAGCCCTTGGCCACGCTGGGCCCCTTCACCCAGACCTCGCCCACTTCTCCTGGCGGGAGCACCTGGCCAGTTTCTGGCTCCACGATGCGCAGGGATTGATCCGGCAGCGTCGCTCCGCTGCCCACCAGCGTCCGGGCCGCTCCAATGGGGGCCCTCGCGCTGCCTGCCTCCAGCGCGGCGGCGTCCACGTCCCGCAGGATGGGCGCGGCCTCCTTCGCTCCACCGGAGACGATGAGCGTCCCTTCCGCCAGGCCGTAGCAGGGGTAGAACGCCTCGCGCCGGAAGCCATGCGGTCCGAAGGCCTCCGTGAAGCGGGTCAGCGTGTCCGGACGGATGGGCTCCGCGCCGCAGAACGCCACCTCCCAGCGGCTCAGGTCCAGGCCCTCCCGTTCCGCGGGCGGGATGCGCCGCACGCACAGGTCGAACGCGAAGTTGGGCCCGCCGCTGCTGGTGCCTCCGAAGCGGGTGAGCGCCTCCAGCCACGCGCGAGGCCGCTTGAGGAACCTCAGCGGCGACATCAGCACCGTGTGGAAGCCCTGCGCCAGCGGCACCAGCACGCCGCCAATGAGCCCCATGTCGTGGTACGGCGGCAGCCAGATGACGCCCACGGTGTCGTCGTGCGTCTGGAAGGCGCGGCGGATGGCCCCCAGGTTGTGCAGCAGGTTGCCGTGGCTGAGCATCACGCCCCGGGGCGTCCCCGTGCTGCCGGACGTGTACTGGAGGAAGGCCAGCGTGTCCGCCGTCACGTCCGGCCGCTTCCATGCCGCCGCGTCGCCTTCCTCCAGCGCGTCCGTTGCCACCCACTTGAGCGCGCGCAGCTCCGGCGCGTCCGTGAAGAGCAGCTCCGCCATGGACAGGATGAAGGACGTGGTGAGCACCACCGTGGCCCCGGAGTCCGCGATGAGTGCGCGCAGCCGGGGCAGGGTGCGCTCCAGCCGCGAGGGGTCCGGAGGATAGGCCGGCACCGCCACCAGCCCCGAACACACGCAGCCGAAGAAGCCGCGGAGGTAGTCCGCGCCGGGGGGATAGAGCAGGACCGCCCGCTCCCCTTTGGCCGCGAGCGACTGGAGCGCGGCGGCGATGCGGTGCGCGCTGGATGCCAGCGCGCACCGGGTGAGCGTCACCTCCGCGTCGTCCTCCAGGAAGGTGTAGAGGCGGGGATCCGCGGGACGGCGGCTTCGCTCGTCGAGGAGGTCGATCAGCGTGATGGACATGCGCACCTCAATAGCTGCCGCCAATCATCAGCATGCCCGCGTAGCGGCCATCCCCCGCGCCAAGGTCCTGCGTGGGCGAGAAGTCCTGCCCGAAGAGGAAGCTGTAGGTGCCGCGCACCTCGGCCGTGAGCTGGGGATTGAACTTGTAGCGCACCCCCGCTCCCACGGGCGCGTAGCCCCCCGTGTCGTCGAAGAACCGGAAGAAGTTGCCCTCGCGCACCGAGTAGCGCTCGACGCCGATGCCCCCCAGTACATAGGGCTGCGCCCGGGTGTGGGTGAAGCCGACCGTGAGCGCCGCCTGCGCTCCGTTCCGCACGATGTCCGGCGTGCCGAAGAACGAGCCGTTCGCGACGGACAGGTTGCTCACGCCGCCGCTGTAGCCCAGCTCCACGCCCAGGTAGTCATTGGCGCGGTAGCCCACGAGGACGCCATACGACGGCCCCGGATCCAGGTTGGGCGCGAGCTTACCCGTGTAGCCCTCCACGCCCACTCCGAGGAGGAAGTAGGGGCCCTGCCAATCCACCCGGTCCACCCGCATGGGCGCGTCCGACGGCGGGTCCTGGGCCCTGGCGGCGCCACCCGTCAGTCCTGCCAGGCAGAGCCCCAACGCGATGTTTCGCCTCATGACCGCTCCCTCCATGTGTCTCCTGCGCAGCCAGAAGGTGACCTCCGGGGGAGGGGCGGACAACGAACGGACAGGCGGTACCCCGGAGGCCCACGGCACCCCGGAGGGCGGGGGTGGCGGCGCACGAGGCCGGGCCCCTGGCCGTCTCCCTGCCTGGCCCCTGTGACCCGCAGCGCGCGGCTTCCACCTTGAGCCGTACCCGGATGCCCGTGGCACCTCCTCCTTCGCGTCCGGGCCGGGAGCACTCCGCCATGAACGACGCCGCCCACCCCCCGTCCGTCGCGGGCCCTTCCACGACTTCAGGCCTCCGTGCCCGTGCCCAACGCGTCCTCGCGCAGCTGGGCGCGGTGCTGCCAGACGTGGACGTCCTCTACCGCGACCTGCACGAGCACCCGGAGCTGTCCGGCCAGGAAGCGCGCACGGCCGCCCAGGTGGCGCGCCGGCTGGAGGCGGAGGGTTACGAGGTGAGCCGGGACGTGGGCGGCCACGGCGTGGTGGGCCTCTTGCGCAACGGCGACGGGCCCAGGGTGCTCCTGCGCGGGGACATGGACGCGCTGCCCGTGGAGGAGAAGACGGGGCTGCCCTACGCGAGCCGCGTGCGGACACCGGAGGGCGAGCCGGTGATGCACGCGTGCGGGCATGACGTCCACACCGCGTGCCTGGTGGGCACGGCGGCGGTGCTGGCGCGCTCGCGCGACGCGTGGCGCGGCACGGTGATGGTGGTGGGGCAGCCGGCGGAGGAGACCCTTCAGGGCGCGAAGGCGATGCTGGACGCCGGGCTCTACTCGCGCTTCGGCACGCCGGACGCGGTGCTGGGGCAGCACACGGCGCCGCTGCCGGTGGGCACCTTCATGCACCGCGAGGGCGTGACGATGATGGGCTCCGCGCACGTGCGCCTGCGCCTCTTCGGCCGGGGCGCGCATGGAGCGCAGCCGGAGCTGTCCGTGGACCCCGTGGTGCTGGGAGCCAGCGTGGTGATGCGTCTGCAGACCATCGTGTCGCGCGCGCTGTCACCGCTGGAGCCCGCGGTGGTGACGGTGGGGTCCTTCCATGCGGGGACTCGCGCCAACGTGATTCCGGACGAAGCCGTGCTGGAGCTGACGGTGCGCACGGAGGACGACGCGGTGCAGGCGCGGGTGCTCGCCGCCATCGAGCGCATCGCGAAGGGAGAGGCCGCGGCGTCGGGCGCGCCGAGGCCTCCCCAGATGGAGGTGCTCAACCGCGGGCCGGTGAACCGCAACGACCCGGAGCTGCTTCGCCGCGTTCGGGACGCGCACGCGGAGTGGTTCGGGCGCGACGCGCTGGTGCCGGGGGTGCTCGCCAGCGCGAGCGAGGACTTCCCCTTCTTCGCCCAGGGGCCGGAGCACCCGGTGCCCATCGCGTACTGGTTCATGGGCATCACGCCGCGAAGAGCCTGGGAGGAGGCGCCGGGCGCGACGCCGCCGCAGAAGGCAGTGCACCTGCCGGGGCCGCACTCCAGCCACTACGCGCCGGACCGCGAGGGCTCGCTGCGCACGGGCTGCGAGTCACTCACCGTGGCGGCCCTGGCCTGCCTGCATGGGGGCGCCGCGTCCGTGGACCACTGAGAGGGCCCCCGGCCTGGAACGGGGCCGCTGGCCCGGCTGGCTCCCCGTCGCTTGCCCCCGCCGCGAGTGCCTCCAACTTGAAGGCGGACGACACTTCTGGAGGACATCCCGATGAAGCTTCCGCTCATGGCCTCGATGACCGCGCTCCTCTTGGGCGGCTGTGCCACGCAGACCGCGTCCGTTCCACAGGAGTCCCCGTCCGAGGCATTCGCCAGCGACGAGATGTCCTGGGACGCGGAGGAGTCTCCTCGCACGCAGGAGATGCAGCGCACCCATGACCTGAACTTCTACGGCACCGTGGGCGCCGAGGCCCAGGCCAACGCCGAAGCCACCGGAGGCACGGGCATCCAGAAGTCCTCGAAGCCAGAGGACTTCAAATGCGTGGACATCAACGAGGTGGGCACGGGCGGCTCGGGCAGCATCGACATGCGCGACGTGGACAACCTGGCCCCGGAGGCCGTGCCGTCGCAGAACCCCGGAGCGCGGTTGGACATCACTCCGGAGGCCTGGAACCGCAACAAGGGCATTGGCACGAGCCCCGTGGCGCCGTCCACCGGTACGCCTCCCGCCGAGGGCAGCGGCGGCGCCGGCCATTAGGCGCGGACGCCTCAGCCCTGCTGCTTCACCAGCCGGGTCAGCTCGCGGTCCAGCGTGGCCGCGAACTGCTGACGGTCCTGCGGTGAGAAGCCGCCGGGGCCGCCCGTGTTCACGCCGCTGTCGCGCAGCTCCTGCATGAAGTTGCGCATCGACAGCCGCTCGTCGATGGTCTCCGGCGTGAAGAGTTCCCCGCGCGGGTCCATCACCACGACGCCCTTGGGGACGAGCAGCGCGGCCAGCGGGATGTCCTGCGTGACGGCCAGGTCCCCGGCCTCCGCGGACGTGGCGATGTGCCGGTCCGCCACGTCCAGCCCTGCGCCCACCTGCACGGTAGACACATACGCCAGGCGCGGCAGCGCCAGCGGCTTGTTCGCCACGAAGACGATGGGCACCTTCACGCGCTGCACGGCGCGCAGCAGGATGTCCCGCACGGGCCCCGGACATGCATCGGCATCGACCCAGATTTTCATGCGCTCCATCCTCGCTGATTGACCCGCCCGGGTCAGGCGCGTTGACGCGTCATCTCCCGCGCTGACACGTCATGGACAGCCCCTGACGCGTCCGGCGGCCAGGGGGCCTCCGCGACCGTCCTTCGCAACCCCCAGGAATCATTTACGGCTTGTACTGGTATTTCCTGGTGTGCGGCTTGCAGTGGGGGCGGGGCATGCCCATGAGCCCGACCTACCGAATCCACCCTGCCATTGGCATCGCACGCGTTGGCAACAGCGAGGACTACTACCTGGGGCCGGTGACGGCCGGAGGACTGCCGCTGGAGAAGGATGGCCAGACGGAGGTGAAGGCCTTCCGCGACGCTCAAGGTGGCATCCGGAGGCAGGCGGCGCGCTTCCAGGTGTTTGTCTATGACGACCAGAGCCCGCAGGGCCGCCCGGTGGCGCTGGGGCAGGACGTCCAGGACGTCCAGTGGACCGTGCACGTGGCCAACAAGAAGGCGGCCTGGTACGAGTTCCAGCAGCTCTCCGGCGTGGACGGCAATCACGGGGGCCAGCCGCTGCGCAATCCCAGGATTGCGAGGGGGTTTCGCAATGCGCTGATCATCGACCCGGGGCCGCGCACCGTCGCGGCCCGGGGCTCCGCGGGGCTGCCGTCCTCCTCCGCCTTCGACGCGCCGAGCGCACCCCGCGGCTATCCGGTGAACTTCCCGGAGGCGGGCCTGGTCCCGGAGAACAGCGACATCACCACGCTGGGGCAGCTCTCCGTGGACGCCCAGGGCCGCATGGACTTCCGGGGCGGCTATGGGCGCTCCGGGTGCTCCACGCGGTGGATGGTCACCACGGCGCTGCTCAACACCGTCAACACCACCGATAGCAGCAAGTCCGACTACCTGCCGCCCGGCGCCGTCGGGTTGCTGCGGCAGATCGCCGACATCGGGTACGCCACGGAGGAGGCGTTCCGGGCGGCCATCATCGGCGTCCTCGGCCAGAACTTCGGCACGGCCCTGGCCCCGACCGTGGAAGCGATTGCGTACGAGCAGCCGCGCATCGACAACTACGCCAACAACAACTACTGGTGGGACGACACGTCGGACGGTCCCGTCAGCGCCCGCGTCGTCCTCCCGAACGGCACGCCCGTGGAGGCCACGCCCGCCTGGGTGATGGTGGCGCCGCCGGCCTACGCGCCGCAGATCCTCAACATGGTGACGCTCTACGACACCATCTACGACGCGCTCGTGCGCTCGCGGAACCTGGCGCCGGACCTCTACGGTCCCAACGGCTTCAATCCCAACTACGTGCCCAACTATCAGGCGGAGATCCGCCCCATCCTGGCGCGGCCGTCCATCTATCAATGGGTCGCCAACATCAACTCGCAGGGCACGGCGGGACATGACGGGGTGGTGCGGCAGGACGGGTCGCCGTCCAACTTCTTCGGCTACCTGCGCCAGCCGGGCCATGAGAACGACCCGACGCCGGGCCTGATGCCCAAGCTGGCCGGGGATGATCCGCTGCAGGGCGAGCCCAACGTCATCCCCAGCCCCCCGAGCAAGTACCTCACGCTGACGCGCACGCAGTACTTCCTGCTCCAGCAGTTCAGCCAGCAGGTGTACTCCAAGCAACCGCCGCCCGCGTCCACGCTGGGGCCCGGCGAGCAGTGGGACCGCGGGGTGCTGGAGAACTGCGTGGGCGGGCCGTTCTGCCCGGGCATCGAGATGACCTGGCTGTGCCGCGACCCGGCCATCTACGAGGAGCCCTTCCGCATCAAGCCCATGCCGTCCACCGGCAACTCGGGCCTCCAGTGGGACACCGAGCCCACCGCGGGCCACGGCCTCCAGCCGGGAGACGCCACCAAGTACATGGCGCTGCCGTGGCAGGCGGACTTCAACGAGTGCTCCAACCAGACCACCGACTACACCAACCTCTGGTGGTGGCCCGCGCAGCGCCCGTACTTCGTCTCGTACATGGAGGGCGGCCAGGTGAAGCAGGACTACTGGACGCGTCCGGCCGGCGCCAACTTCGTCGTCGACGAGACCATGGTCTTCAACTGGAAGGACCTGGGCTTCATCCTCAAGCAGTCCGGCACGGGCCCGCTGTTCCTGGAGGTCGAGCGCCGGCCGCTGGAGCACAAGGACGGGACGGCCTGAGCCGTGGGCGACCTCCGGTTTGACGTCGCCGTGCTGGGCGGCGGTCCCGCGGGCGCGGCGCTGGCGCTGGCGTTGCGCAGGCACTCGGGCCTGCGCGTCGTCTTGTTCGAGCGCTCCACCTACGCGCAGCCCCACCTGGGCGAGACGCTGCCTCCGGACAGCCGGCGGCTCCTGGCGCGGCTGGGCGTCTGGGAGGCCTTCGCGCGCCAGGGCCACCTGCGCTCCATGGGCTCGTGCTCGCGCTGGGGGGACTCCGCGCTGGGCTACAACGACCACCTGCGCTCGCCGTGGGGCACGGGCTGGCACCTGGACCGGGCCCGCTTCGACCGGATGCTCGCGGACGAGGCCTCGCGCCTCGGCGTGGACGTTCGCACCGGCGCGGCGGTGACGGACTGGACGCCCCTGGCGCACGGCGGCCACCGCCTCTTCCTGCCCCTGCAAGGGGACGCGCCCCGCGCCTTCGTGGACGCGCGCTTCGTGGTGGACGCCACGGGCCGCGGCGCCGTCTTCGCCACGTCGCGGGGGGCCCGGCGCCACACGGTGGACCGCACCTTCGGCCTGTGCGGCACGTTCGCGCTCCAGCCCGGCCGCGCCGTGGACGCGCTCACGCTGGTGGAGGCGTGCGAGGACGGCTGGTGGTACTCCGCGCGGATGCCCGGCGACCAGGTCGTCTTCGGGCTGATGGGCGACCGGGATTCGCTCCAGGGCGTGTCGCCGAAGGACGCCGGGGCCTGGCGCGCGCGGATGGAGCGCGCGCCGGAGACGCTCCGCCGCCTGGAGGCCTGTGACTTCACCGGCGGGCCCCTGCGCGCGGTGTCCGCGAACGTCGCCTGCCTGGACCGGCTGCACGGCGAGGACTGGCTCGCGGTGGGGGATGCCGCGTGCACGTTGGATCCGCTGTCCTCGCAGGGTACGTCCCAGGCCCTGCGCTCCGCGCATCAGGCCGCCGAAGCCGTGGGCCGGCACCTGCGCGGTGACTTCACCGCGTTGCGCCTCCACGAGGCGAGCACGCGGCACGCGTTCCAGGAGCACCTGCGCATCCGCGAGGGCTACTACCGCCTGGAGCGCCGCTGGCCCCACGCGCCGTACTGGCGCAACCGCCAGCAATACCACGCACCCCTTCCATTCGTCGCAGCCCTGAACCCCCTCTCCGTTGGGAAGAACGCATGACAACCGGACGTCTTCGACCGTCGCGTCACCTGCTCGCCGCCGCGGGTGTCCTCGCGCTGGGCGCGTGCACCTCATGGGAGCGCGCCGCCGACGTGCCTCCGACCCAGGCCGTGGCCGCGGTGGACGGCTACCTGTCGCCGCCCTTCCCGGTGTTCCCGCACGGGAACACGCTCACGTCATCGCTGGCGGACAACCACCCGGCGGTGCAGCAGTTCCTGACGTACTACAGCCAGCGGGCCGGCGTGCCGGTGCCCAACCTGACGCGCGCCTCGCTGTTCGCGCTGCCCAAGCGGTCGCTGGACATCGCGCACAACGGGTTGGACCTGGCGTCAGGCAACTTCAACTCGTCGCTGGTGTGCCAGTCCTGCCATGACAGCGATTGGAAGGCGTCCGGCACGGACCTGCCGCAGATGTCCTTCTGGGCGCAGCCCGGCGTGGCGCAGGTGGACCCCTCCGGCAAGAGGGACCTCGCGTCCAACTGGTCCCTCTTCGGGGACTGGAGCGGCTCCATCAAGGCGCTGGCGGCGCGCGACCCCGTCTTCCTGGCGCAGGTGGAGAACACGCGCTCCCTTTCGCCGAACCAGCCGGAGCAGGTGGACAACCTCTGTCTGCGCTGCCACTCGCCGCTGGGGCAGCGGCAGGCGAACCAGCAGGGGAAGCCCTTCAGCCACTTCATGCTGTACGCGACGCCCGAGGGCTCCGGCTACACGAGCCCCGTCCACGACCCGAACGCGAGCCCCGCCAACGCCACGCTGGGCGCGCTGGGCCGGGACGGCGTGTCGTGCGCCGCGTGCCACGACGTGGCGCCCAAGCAGGGACTGCCCTGGGACGGCAAGGACTTCACGACGTTCTACGGCAGCGAGGCCAACAGCGTCTTCGGTGGGAACCTGTCCAACCGCCTCAAGGACACGGGTGACTCCCACCAGCCTCCGGCGTTCCCGTTCACCTCGCACATGAACACCCGGCCGGGCTCCGTGGTGGGGCCGGACACGGGGCTCAACATCGCGCCCATGGCCGCGGCGGGCCTGGGGCTGGAGACGGCCACCAACGCGGCGGGAGGCCAGCCGTACCTGCGTGACGCGACGGTGTGCGGCTCCTGCCACGTGGTGGTGCTGCCCAAGGTCCCGGACCGGTACAGCAACGCGCTGACCCTCCAGGAGGCGCAGTCGCGCGGCGGCTACGTGAAGCCAGCGAGCTGCCCCACCGGGCAGAAGAACTTCACCGGCGACTTCCTCACGGACCCCTGCGTGGGCCTGGCCTACGAGCAGACGACGTACTTCGAGTGGCTCAACAGCGGCTACGCCACCCAGACGGCGTCCTGCATCACGTGCCACATGCAGCTGGCCAGCGTGTCCACCAACGACGGCTTCGAGCCGGTGGCGCAGGTGAACGCGGACCTGGCGAAGTTCTACCAGGGCAACACGGCCACGACGCCGCGCCAGTACAACCGGCACTCGCTGCTGGGCGTGAACCTCTTCGTCCACGAGATGTTCCAGCAGTTCCCGGACGTGCTGGGCATCGAGTACTACCCGTCGGAGAACTCGGTGGTGCCGCCGTTCCTCCAGTCGACGCCCATCCGCACGCGCACGGGCAACCTCATCCAGAACCCGGGCGCGGAGAACGGCGACGCGCGGGGCTGGACGGTGAGAGCGGGCACCCGGATGCAGGCCGTCAAGAGCGAGGGGAACGTCAAGCCCGCCCACGGTCAGTACTTCTTCACCGTGCGCAGCGACGCCCTCGGGAGCGAAGGGGCGACGCTGACGCTCGACGTGTCCCAGTACGCCCAGTACATCGACCGGAATGGCGGCGAGGTGGAGCTGAACTGGGGCGCGAGCGTGTTCTACCAGAACGCCTTCGAGGCCAACTTCCCCATCAAGCTCACGTTCGGGGGCTCGAACCACATCCCGGACATGCCCGAGTTCAGGAACCCGACCTACGGTACGTGGCTGAGCTTCAACCGGAACGTCCATCTCAGCCCGGGGACCCGCTCGGTCACCGTGGTGGTACCGACCAACCTCGGGGTGGATGACCTGTTCCTGTCCCTGACGCTGCCGGAGGCCGCCGCGCCCCAGCTGACGGACGCGAGCCGGAGCTACGCGGTGGCGAAGAACCTGCTCAACGCGGAGCAGTCCATCCTGGACCTGGCTGTGAACACGTCGCAGGGCGTCTTCAACCCGCTGAAGCCGGCGGTCCAGGTGTCCGTCGCGCCGCCCACCAACGCAGGCGCCACACAGGACTTCGCCGTCACCGTCACCAACAACGTGGGGCACAAGTTCCCCAGCGGCGCGGGCTTCCGCCGGGCCTTCGTGCAGTTCGAGCTGCTGGGCGACGGCGGCCGGGTCATCTGGGCGTCCGGCCAGCCGAACGCCTGGGGTGCCATCTGCCAGGGCGCGTGCAACGTGGCTGGCAGCAACACGCTGCCCTCCGAGTTCGCCACCACCGCCGGTCAGCTCCAGCCCCACCGCCAGGTCATCACCGACGAGTCGCAGGCGCAGATCTACGAGCTGCGCGTGGTGGACGACTACAAGCAGCTCACCTCCACGGAGCTGCAGCAGTTCCAGGGCGTGAAGGACAACCGCATCCTGCCGCTGGGCTGGGTGCCGCCCGCGGCGCGCAATCCCTCGGATGCGTTGCTGGGGCTCAACCTCCAGCAGCTCGCCACGCTGACGGAGCCCATGAGCACGGTGCTGGGGACCGGCGACACGAGCGTCACCAGCGACCCGGACTACAGCGCGAAGTCCGCGCCGGGCATGGACCACATCACGTACCGCATCCCGACGAACCGCACGGCGGGCTGGAAGTCCGCGCGGGTGCGGGTGAACTACCAGACCATCCCGCCCTTCTACCTGGCGGCGCGCTTCAAGGAGGGGCTGACGAACATCCAGGGCCAGCCGAAGACGCCGGGCCCCGCCATGTCGCGGCTCATCTACATGACCAGCCGGCTCAACAACCAGTCCGGTCTGTCGTACGCGCCGGACCCCAGCCAGCCGTCGAAGAAGGTCGACTTCCTCAGCAACTGGACGATGGTCATGGGCGAGTGGACGCAGGTGTCCACGCCGTAGGTGACATCAAGGCGCGCAGGGTGGACGGGGATTCGCTAGAAGCGGCGCATGCTTCCGGCGTCCTCCCCGTCCCTTCGCGGCTTCGCGGCTTCGTCCCTCTCGGTCTGGCTGCTGTGTCTGGGGTTGTTCGGGGTCTACACCACGAGCCAGGTACAGATGCAGACGGACTCGCTGTGGTCCATCCCCTCCGCGGCCAGCATCCTCCACGAGGGCAACGCCGACCTGGATGAGTACGCGCCGTCGTTCACCCCGGCGACCGCGTACGCCCGGGGCGTCTACGGCGGCCACACCTATTACGAGTACCCGCCCGGGGTGATGGTCGCCGCGCTCCCGTTCCTCGCGGCGGCGGAGGGGCTGTTCTCCCTGGGCCGGCCGCTGCTCACGCACCTGGGCGCTCCGGGCGCGAACGCGTTGGCGTGGCTGGAGTTGTTCCGGAGCACCGGCCAGGTGGACCTGGGCTCCTTCCACCGCACCGAGAACCTCATCGCTTCGTTCTACGTCTGCGCCGCCGCGGGCGTGCTGCTCGTCGCGCTGCGAAGGCGCGTGTCCGCCCGCGCCGCGCTCGTCACCGTCCTGCTCTTCGGACTGGGGACGACGGCGTACTCCACCGCCAGCCGCGTCCTCTGGCAGCACGGTCCCGGGCTGCTCGCCATCGCCTACGTCGTGCTGCTGCTGTCGAGGCCCGCGCAGACGCAGCGCACCGCGTTCCTCGCCGGGCTCGCGGTGGCGCTCGCGTATGTGTGCCGGCCCACGCACTCCCTCTCCGTGGTCGTCATCACCGCGTACTTCGTCCTGCGCTTCCGCCGGCTGCTGCCCGCGTACTTCGCGGGCGCGGCGCTCGTGGCGCTGCCGTTCTGCGGGTACAACCTCCGCCTCTACGGTTCGCTCCTGTCGCCGTATTACACGCACCCGCTGGAGGTCATGGGCTCGCGCTTCCTCATGGCGCTGGCCACGAACCTGGTGAGCCCGTCGCGCGGGCTGCTGCTCTATTCGCCGTTCCTGGTGCTCGCCGGGGTGGGGTTCGTCCAGCGCTGGCGGAGCCGGGAGCTGGAGCCTTCCGAGAAGGCCTTCGCCGTCATCGTGCTCCTGCACTGGATCGCCATCTCCGCGTTCCCCGTCTGGTGGGCGGGGCACTCCGTGGGGCCGCGCTTCTTCACGGATGTGCTGCCCTATCTCGCCGTCTTCCTTGCGTATCCCGTGCGGCTCGCGGTGGATGCGCCCCGCCAGCATCGCGCCCTGGTGGGCGTGCTCGCCGTGACGGCCGCGTTCAGCTTCGTCTTCCACTGGCGCGCCTCCACCTCCTACGACGTGCACGCGTGGAACTCCGTGCCGGTGGACGTGGACAGCGCGCCGGAGCGCGTCTGGGACTGGAAGGACCCGCAGCTCGTGCGCGCCGTTCCGGCCCGCTTCCGCGGCAACGCCCCGTAGGGCAGGGGCTCCGTCGCCTGCCTGCCTTTCTGCATGCATCCGCGTCTGGGCAGCCAGGGGTCTTGGCGTGTGCCGGGGACGCCTCCAGCTTTGCACCGGACCTTTCTGTTGGAGGCGGTGTCATGGCGAAGGCGATGAGCAAGCTGCCGCGCGCGCTGGGCTGGTTCAGCGTGGGCCTGGGCGTCACGGAGTTGTTGGGTGCGTGGAACCTGCTCCGGTTCTTCGGCATCTCGCGCGGGGACAGGTGGGTGCGGGCCTACGGTGCCCGGGAGCTCGCGGCCGGTGTGGCGCTGCTGAGCCCCGCGAAGAAGCGCCCGTGGCTGTGGGCGCGAGTGGCCGGTGACGCGCTCGACCTGGCCACCATGGGCAAGGGCCTGCGTGAGCCGGGTGTGCGCAAGGGCCGCCTGCTCGCCGCCACCGGCGCTGTCGCGGGCATCACGCTGCTGGACATCTACGCCGCCGCGAACGCGTAGCCCCGAGCGGGACGTGCGCTAGGCTTGCTCCTTCTTCGAAGGAAGGAAGCCCGTGCGTCCCGTTCTCCTGTCCCTGCTGCTCCTGCCCGCGCTCGCGGGCGCCGCCGCCCCGAAGGCGCAGGACCCGTTCGTCTTCACGGGCGTGGAGCGCATCGTCGCCGTGGCGGACGTGCACGGTGACGTGGACGCGCTGAAGGAAGTCTTGCGGCTCGCGGGCCTCATCGACGCGAAGGACCGCTGGATTGGAGGCAAGGCGCACCTGGTGCAGACCGGGGACCTGCCGGACCGGGGCGACCACACCCGCGACGCCTTCGAATTGCTGATGCGCCTGGAGACCGAGGCGCGCAAGGCCGGCGGCCGAGTGCACCCGCTGCTGGGCAACCACGAGCTGATGAACATGCGCGGCGACCTGCGCTACGTCACGCCCGGTGAGTTCGCCTCCTTCGCGGATCAGTCCTCCGTCGCTGACGGCCCGGGCGAGCCCAAGGGGCTCCGTGGCCACGCCGCCGCCTACGCCGCGGACGGACGCTACGGGAAGTGGCTGCGCTCGCACCCCGCGGTCATCCGCATCAACGACACGATTTTCCTCCACGGCGGCCTGGCGCCCACCGTCCCCGGCACCTCGTTGGAGGAGGTGAACCGTTGGGTGTGGCAGGACCTGACGCCGGGGCAGGCTCCGGGCGGCGGCGTGGATCCGCAGGGCCCGGTGTGGTTCCGCGGCTACGCCATCGATGACGAAGCGAAGTGGGACGCGGGCCTCACGCAGGTGCTGGAGCGCTTCGGCGCCCGCCGCATGGTGATGGGCCACACGCCGTCCAAGGATGGCCGGCTCTCCATCCGCTTCGGAGGCCGCGTCATCGTCATCGACACCGGCCTCAGCACCCACTACGGCCGCCACCTGGCCGCGCTGGAGCTTCGCGGCGACCGCCTCACCGCGCTCTACCCGGAGGGCCGGGTGCCCCTGCTCACCACCCCCAAGGCCGCCACGCCCACCCCGCGCCCCGAGGCGAAGACGGGCACGAAGTAGCCGGTCCTCCTCCGGACGCCCACTTGGAGGGTTCACTGGAAGTCTTTTGACTTTGATAGTCAGTATCAATATCGTCCAGCCCCATCGAACGCAGGGAGCCGCGATGCACGAGGGATGCGGGCCACAGGGAAGTGCCGGAGAGCTGCGCTGCATGTGCGGCAGCCTGCTGGCGCGACTGGTTCCGGGCGGCGTGGAGCTGAAGTGCCGCCGGTGCCACCGGACGCAGGTGGTGCCGCTGGAGGCCGGTCCTTCGGCGGAGCGACGGGGCGGTGGTGCTCCCCGGGGTGAGCGCGGCTGAGACGGTTTGAAGGAACGGGCCCGCGGTCAGGGGCTCGCGGCAGTGTATCTCCTGCGGCCCGAGGCCCCTGAGCCCAGCGCCCGACAGGCTTCCCGTGAGCGGAGGCCCCCGGCTTTCGTGCCGGGAGGACGTCGGATGTCCGGGCGTTGGTGGCTGTGCGCGCTGCTGTGGAGTGCCCTGTCCGGCCTGGCCCGGGCACAGGACGTGACGTCCGTGGACGCGGGCGTGGCGCAGGCCGCGTCGCCGTCGGTGCCGGACGCGCCGCCCGCGCTTCCGGTGGAGGAGCCTCCCGCGCTCCAGACGGTGGTGACGGGGTCCCGGACTCAGGAGCGTCTTCGCGAGACGCCGGTGGCCACCGAGGTCATCACCCGTTCGGAGCTCGTCGCCAGCGGCGCGCGAGACGCGTCGGAGTTGTTGAACGCGCGCCCGGGCTTCGTGGTGCAGCAAGGCTTCTCGGGCTCCGGGCTGTCCATGCAGGGGCTGGCGCCGGAGTACGTGCTGGTGCTGGTGGATGGCGAGCGCGTCACCGGCAAGGTGGACGGCGACATCGACCTGTCGCGCCTGTCGCTGGAGGACATCGAGCAGGTCGAAATCGTGAAGGGCCCTGGCTCCGTGCTCTACGGCAGCGACGCGGTGGCGGGCGTGGTGAACTTCATCACCCGCCGCGCGCAGCGCACCTTGGGCGCGGACCTGCGCGCCGCGTACGGCACGCTGGGCCGGCTGGACCTCGACGCCACCGGTGAGACGCGCGGCGACGCGTGGGGCCTGCGCATGAGCGCCGGGCTCCAGCGGCGCGACGCCTACGACCTGGACACCTCGGACATTGGCACCACGGGCAGCACGCTGAGCGGCTACGACCTGTCCGCGCGCGGTGACTGGCGTGGCTCGGAGACGCTGTCGTTGGAGGGCACCGCTTCCTATTCGCACCGCATCCAGCGCGGCGTGGACCTGGGCGCCGCGGGCGCGGTGTTCGACCGGGCCGCCCGTGACAACACCTTCACCTCGCGCCTGTCACCGACGTGGCGGCTGGGGGAGGGGATGTCGCTGCGCACGGACGTGTCCTACAGCCACTACGCGCGGCGCTATCTGCGCGACCAGCGCAACGCCTCCGCGCTGGACAGCGTGGAGGACACGCGCGACCAGCAGGCCCGCGTGGGCGCGCAGTTGGACGCGCGTCCCGGCGGCGGCCACGCGCTGGTGGTGGGCACCGAGTACCTGGGCGAATGGTTGCAGTCCGACCGGCTGGATGGCGGACGCGGACGGCGCGGGCGCGGCTCGCTGTACGCGCAGGACAACTGGACGCTCTGGGAGCGGCTGGGGCTGGTGGCGGTGCCCGGCGGACGGGTGGACGTGGATTCGCGGTTCGGGCTCGCGCTCACGCCGCGCATCGCGCTGAAGGTGGAGCCGCTGTCGTGGCTCACCGTGCGCGGTAGCTACGGCTGGGGCTACCGCGCGCCGAGCTTCCAGGACCTGCTCATCGACTTCGAGAACCCGTCCGTGGGCTACACCGTGCGCGGCAACCCGGACCTGAAGCCGGAGCGCTCGCGCAGCTTCAGCTTCAACGTGGAGACGCGCCCCACGCGAGACTCCGTGGTGTGGGCGGGCGTGTTCCAGCACTCGCTGCGCGACATGATCACCGCGTCGCTCCAGTCCGAGGGCGACTTCCTGCGCTACTCGTACATCAACATCGCCCGGGCCCGCGTGCGCGGCGGCGAGCTGGGCCTGCGCCAGACGCTGCCCGGCCGCATCCAGGTGGAGCTGGGCTACACGCTCACCGACGGCACCGACCAGGACCTGGACCGCGCGCTGGAGGGCCAGGCGCGGCACCGGCTCACCGCGCAGGCCACGTGGCGCCATCGCCGGTGGGGCCTGGAGGCCCACGTGCGCGGCGCGCTCACCGGCGAGCGTCCCTTCCATCCCGATACCAACGGAGACGGTGTGGCGGATTCCTACCGTGCCAGCCCCACCGTCTCCCTGGATGCCCGGGTCGCCTGGCTCCTGCCAGCGGGCGGGCTCCAGCTTTTCGCAGTGGGCAGCAACCTCACCGGTGCGGGCAATCCGACGGACCTGCCCATCCCGCCCCGCACCCTCCAGGCCGGTGTCTCCACCCGGTTCTGATTCTTCACCCAGCACCCATCAAGGAGTCCGCATGTTCCCCATTCCCTTCCGTTCCGGCCTCTTGGGCCGCGCCTGCGCGGCGCTGCTCATCGCGGGCCTGGGCACCGCGTGCGGTGACGACCTCCAGCCCACGCCCGGGCCCGAGGACGAGGACCCCATCGTCACGCCGCAGGACGGCGCGAACCTGAAGCACCACGACAACGGCGATGGCTCGTTCACCTCCGTCGTCGACGCGACCAACGCGGACGCGTGGATTGGCCTGGACCTGGATACGGGCAAGCAGGTGAGCGCGACGGAGGACGCGGTCTGGGACCTGGCCTTCCAGCGCTACACGGTGAAGGCGCGCGGGGGTGTCAGCGGCACGGGCAACGTGCAGGTGGCCATCGTGCCGGACACGGCGTTCGCGGCGCTCACCCAGGCGCCCGCGTCCGGCTACCTGACGGACGCGGCGGACGGCCCGGACACCGGTGACAGCCCGGACACCGTCTTCAACCTGGGGGACGGCTGGTACGTCTACGACCTGCCGACCCACACGCTCACGCCTCGCGACCAGCTCTACGTCGTGCGCTCGGATTCCGGCGCGTACTTCAAGCTGCGGGTGCAGGGCTATTACGACGCCGCCGGCACGCCCGCGATGATGAAGCTGCTCTGGGCGCCGGTGGCCGCGCCGGCCGGGGTGGGGCCGTGATGGGCCGCACGGAGGAGGTGGCAGGCCCGCTCGCGGCGCTGCGGGAGCGCTGGCGGGCGCTGCGTGAAGCGGAGCCGCGCCTGCGCATCCGCGACGCGGCGGACACGCTGGGCGTGAGCGAGGCGGAGCTGCTCGCCACCGGCTTGAGCGGTGAGTTGGTGCGGCTGGAGCCGCGCCTGGACGTGCTGTTGCCCCGGCTGGAGTCGCTGGGCCGGGTGATGGCGCTCACGCGCAACGCGTCCGCGGTGCATGAGAAGAAGGGCGTCTACCGCAAGGTGGAACTGCACGGCGCCCGGGCGCTGGTGCTGGACGAGGACATCGACCTGCGGCTGTTCCTGTCGCGCTGGTGCTTCGTCTTCGCGCTGCGCGAGGACCTCTCCGGCCAGGTGCGCCGCAGCTTCCAGGTGTTCGACGCCGCAGGCACGGCGGTGCACAAAATCTATCTCCAGGACGACGCGAACGTCGCCGCCTTCGAGGGGCTGGTGCGCGAGCTCCAGCACGAGGACCAGGGCCACGTGCTGGACGTGGTGCCGGCGTCTCCGCCCTCGGAGCCCCGGCCGGACTCGGAGATCGACACGCCGGGCCTCAAGGCCGGCTGGCGGGCCCTCCAGGACACGCACGAGTTCTTCGCGCTGCTCGGCAGGTTCAAGGTGGCGCGCACGCAGGCGCTGCGGCTGGCGGGGACGGAGTTCGCGAAGCCGGTGACGCCGGACTCGCTGGGCTGGACGCTGGAGCGCGCCGCGGCGAGCGAGCTGCCCATCATGGTGTTCGTGGGCAACCCGGGCGCCATTCAAATCCACACCGGTCCGGTGCGCACGGTGCGGCCCATGGGCCCGTGGATGAACGTGATGGATCCGGGCTTCAACCTGCACGTGCGCGCGGACCACGTCCACACCGCCTGGGTGGTGCGCAAGCCCACGCGCGACGGCGACGTCACCTCGCTGGAGCTGTTCGACAAGGCGGGGGAGAACATCGCGCTGCTCTTCGGCAAGCGGAAGCCGGGCGAGTTGGAGTCCCCCACGTGGCGGGCGCTGATGGAGGACCTGGTCCGGACGCTGCCCGCGGTGGAGGTGGCGTCATGAGGCGCACGGCCTCGAAGTGGGGGCTCGCCGCGGCCCTGTTCGCGCTGGCGGCGCACGCGGCGCCTCCGGTGGCGAAGCCCGCGCCGAAGCTCATCACCATTGGACCGGCCATCACGCAGACGGTGTTCGCGCTGGGCGCGGGCGACCGGGTGGTGGGCGTGGACGACTCCAGCGCGGCGTTGCCGGAGGCGTCGAAGGTGCGCACGGTGGGCTACCAGCGCGCGCTGTCCGCGGAAGGGGTGCTGTCGCTGGGCGCCGGCCTGCTCCTGGGCTCCGCGGAGGCGGGGCCCCCGCCGGTGCTGGAGCAGCTCAAGCAGGCGGGCATGAAGGTGGAGACGTTCGCCAACGAGCCCACGGTGGAGGGTGCGCGCGCTCGCATCCAGGGCATCGCGGAGCGTCTGGGCATGCCGGAGCAGGGCAGGGCGCTGGTGGCGAAGCTGGACGCGGACCTGAAGAAGGCGGAGGACCGCGCGGCGCGGGTGAAGGGCTCGAAGCCGCCGCGCATCCTCGCCATCTACGCGCGCGGTGCGGGCACGATGATGGTGGCGGGCTCGGGCACCGTGGCGGACACGCTCATCCGCCTGACGGGCGCGGTGAACGCGGCGGACTCGCTGCCGGGCTACAAGCCGCTGGGCGCGGAGGCCGTGGTGGCGGCGGCGCCGGAGTTCGTGCTCCTGCCCGCGAGCTCGGTGTCGTCGGTGGGCGGCGCGGAGGGACTGGCGAAGCTGCCCGGGCTGTCGCAGGTGAAGGGCTGGAAGCTCGTCACCGTGGAGGACGTGGACTTCATGGGGCTGGGGCCCAACCTGGGCCAGGCGGTGGCGCGCGTGCAGGACGCGGTGGCTCCGGCTCCAGCTCCGGCGACGGGCGGCGGCAGATGAGCGCGTCGGAGGCCATGCCCGTGCCCGCGTCGCGTCCGGTATCTTCGCGGGTGCCGGGCGCGGGGCCCTGGGTGACGCTGGGGCTGCTGCTGGCGTTGATGGTCCTGGTGTCGCTGGCGGTGGGCTCCATGACGGTGCCGCCGTCCGCCATCCTCGGAAGTCTCTGGGAGGCGCTGGGCCTGGGCGAGGCCTCCCACCCGATGGACGCAAGGCAGCGCGCGGTGCTGTTCACCTTGCGCCTGCCGCGCGTGTTGATGGCCGTGATGGTGGGCGGGGTGCTGGCGACGACGGGCGCCGCGCTCCAGGCCCTCTTCCGCAATCCGTTGGTGGAGCCCGGCCTGCTGGGCACGTCCAGTGGGGCGGCGCTGGGCGCGGTGCTGGCCATCGTGCTGGACGTGACGCTGGCCGCGCACATGGGGGCCTTCCGGATGCTGGTGGTGCCGAGCGCGGCCTTCCTGGGCGCGCTGGCGGCGACGGTGCTCGCCCTGCGGTTGGGCACGGGAGGAGGGCGCACGGACACGCCGCGCGTGCTGCTGGCGGGCGTGGCGGTGAGCGCGGGCGCGTTCGCGGGCATGGGGCTGCTCACGCACAGCGCGTCGGACGCGCAGTTGCGCACCATCACCTTCTGGAGCCTGGGCAGCCTGGGTGGCGCGTCGTGGGAGACCGTGGGCGCCGCGGCGCTCCCGCTGGCCGTGACGCTGGGTTTGCTCCTGAGTGAGGCACGCGCGCTCAACCTGATGCTCCTGGGGGAGCGTGAAGCGTGGCACCTGGGCGTGGACGTGGAGCGGCTCAAGCGCAAGCTCATCCTCGCCGCCGCGCTGGGCGTGGGAGCCGCGGTGTCGTTCTGCGGGATGATTGGCTTCGTGGGCCTGCTGGTGCCGGCGCTGCTGCGCATCGCGCTCGGTCCGGACCACCGCAGGTTGCTGGCCGCGTCCGCGCTGTCGGGAGCATCGCTGCTGCTCGCATCGGACCTGCTCGCGCGCACGCTGGCGTCTCCTTCCGAGCTGCCGGTAGGCGCGCTCACGTCCGTGCTGGGCGTGCCCGCTTTCATCGCGCTGCTCGCGCGCAAGGGGGCGGCATGAGCCACGAGACACATGAAGCGGGGCGCGCCGCCGTGCCGGGGGATGACGCCATCGCGTTGTCTGCTCGCGAGGGGGCGGCATGAGCCTGGAGGCGCGCGGCATCGAGGTGTGGCGCGGGCGGGGCAGGGTGGCCGGACCGCTGTCGCTGGAGGTCCGGCCCGGCGAGGTGTTGGCCGTGGTGGGGCCCAACGGCGCGGGCAAGTCGTCCCTCCTCGCGGCGCTGTCGGGCGAGCTGCGCTGCAAGATGGGCGACGTGTACCTGGAGGGCCGCGCGCTGCACCTGTGGCCCTCGGTAGAGCGCGCGCAGCGGCTGGGTGTGCTGCCCCAGGAGTCCTCGCTGGGCTTCGGCTTCACCGCGCTGGAAGTGGCGGTCCTGGGCCGCAGCCCGCATGTCCGCCGGGGCGGTGACGCGTCCGACCTGGACATCGCCCGCGCGGCGCTGGATGCCACCGACACGCAGCACCTGGCCTCACGCGCGTACACCACGCTCTCCGGTGGCGAGCGGCAACGCGTGCAACTGGCCCGCGTGCTGGCCCAGCTGTGGACGCCGCCCGTGCATGGCCACCGCTACCTGCTCTTGGACGAGCCGACGGCGAGCCTGGACCTGTCCCACCAGCACCTGGTGCTGGAGCGCGCCCGCGCCTTCGCGCAGGGCGGCGGCGCGGTGCTCGCGGTGTTGCATGACCTGAACCTGGCCGCGAGGTACGCGGACCGCATCGCGGTGTTGGACCAGGGCCGGTGCGTGGAGACGGGCACGCCTTCGGGAGTGCTGACGCCCGGCCTCATCGCGGGCACCTTCGGGTTGCAGGTGGAGGTGGTGTCGCGGCCGGACCTGCCCGGGCCACTGGTGATTCCCCTGGGCCGCGCACCCGCGCCGCCCTGACGCACCGTCTTCCTCCCGCGAGGAGGGTGTCCACGCGCGCGAACGCCCCTCCAAGGCCACGCGTCGGACCCTCCTCGCGGAAGGACGTTGTGCCCTTCACAGGCGGGCCACGCGCTCCCGCGTCGCGCGCCGGGGACGCGCCAGGGCCGGCTCCGGCCGCAGGTACCCGACCGCGAGCGCGGCGATCTCATCCACGAACGCGTCGTCCTCTACATAGTCCGGCCGGTCCGTCAGCGCCGTGTGGCACAGCGCCTCCACGGTGTTCACCAGGATGAAGACCGCCATGTCCAGGTTCCGGGGGCGCAGGTCCTCGATGCGGGGCGCGAGGAACGCCCGCACCAGCCGGTGCAGCCGCTGCGAGTACACATCCGACAGGCCCCACTGCCGCATCCGAGGCATCAGCTCGTGCAGCGCCTGCTGCAATCGAGGGTTCTCCCGCTTCACAGCGAGCACCTGCCGGATGATGGCGCGCATCGCCACCGGGAGCGGCTGCCCGGCGAGCGGCACCAGCCCGGCCTCGAAGTCCGCCAGCGACCGCGCGCGGTGCTGCTCCATCAGCGCCGTCACCAGTCCCTCCTTGCTGGGAAAGTACTGGTAGAGCGAGCCCACGCTCACCCCTGCCTCCTGGGCGATGCGGTTGGTGCTCGCGGCCTCATAGCCATCCCTGAGCAGAACGCGAGCAGTCGCGGTGAGGATGGCCTCCACCGTGGCCTGCGCACGCTCCTGGCGGGGCGCCCTGCGACGGGAGGGAGGGGGACGGCGGGGCATGAGGCCTCCTCAAGGAAACGTGAGCACCACGCGAGTTGAGAACGTGAGCGACCGCTCACATTCTAGCCCCATGCAAACGACCTCGTCCCAGTCCCCAGTTCGTTCGTCTGTCGCCCCCGCCGCCCCGCGGAGCAAGGCCTTCCCCTACGCGGGCCACCGCGCGCTCGTGACGGGCGCGTCCTCCGGCCTGGGCGAGGTGTTCGCCCGTGAGCTGGCGGCGCGAGGCATGGACCTCATTCTGGTGGCCCGCTCCGAGGACCGGATGCGCGCGCTGGCGGCGGAGCTGAAGGAGGCCCACCACGTCCAGGCGGAGGTCATCGCGTTGGACCTGGGCCGCGAGGGCGCGGGCCGCGAGCTGTACGCGCGCTGCCAGGAGAAGGGCCTGCGGGTGGACCTGCTGGTGAACAACGCGGGCTTCGGCACGCACGGGGCCTTCGACGCGGCGCCGTTCGCGCGGCAGCACGAGCAGGTGATGCTCAACGTCACGTCGCTGGCGGACACCTGCCACCTGTTCCTGCCGGACATGCTCGCGCGCGGCGTGGGCGGCATCCTCAACGTGGCGTCCATCGCGGGCTTCCAGCCGGTGCCGTACATGGCCATCTACGGAGCCACCAAGGCGTTCGTGCTGTCCTTCACGGAGGCGCTGTCGGAGGAGACGCGCGAGCGCGGCGTGCGGGTGACGGCCCTGTGCCCGGGGCCCGTGAAGACGGCGTTCTTCGACGTGGTGGGCACCCAGCAGGCCGCGGTCGGCCCCATGGCGACGGCGGAGGAGGTGGTGCTGCACGCGCTCAAGGCCCTGGACCAGGGCCGGGCGTCGGTGGTGCCGGGGTGGCGCAACTGGCTGCAGGCCAACCTGACGCGCTTCACGCCGCGCTGGCTGGGCCTGCGCGTGGCGGCCGGGATGATGCGGCCTCCGGAGGCGGTGGGGACGGAGGCCGCGCGGCTCACGCCGTAGAGGCATGCCCCTGGCACAGGACGCCAGACGCCGCTTCAGCACTGACGGCAGGGGCGAGTCCAGGGCCGCGGCGATTGGCCAGCTCCAAACGGCTGATGCCACGGAAGGCCACCACGACCGGGTCGAGCCACTGCTCCGTGTCGAGGTGCCCTCCTCCGTCGCGAGCTCCAACCCCGTCCATCCGGCGCCTGGCCGTGCAGCGACTTGCACCGGTTGTGGCTCACGGGGGGCGCCACCCGAGAACCGTGGGCGCGAAGTCGGTCGCGCAGCGCCAGCAGCTCCGGTTCGGACGGGACGCTCAGGGCCAGGTGCTGCATGGCGCCCGGTGCCACGGAGCCCGCACTGAAGCCTGGAAGAGCGAGTCTTCCAGCAGGGAGCCAGACGACAGCGCCCTCCGGCGAACAGGTGACCAGGACTGGGTTGGTCAATCTCGTGGCCAGAAGTTCTCGGTGAGGAGCCTGGCGCCGCCCGCCCGGGCCCGGTTGCCTCAAAACCTGTCCGACAGTCGGACAGGTTTTCGCCGCATGGAGCCCGCGAACTTGTCCGACTGTCGGACAGGTTTTCGCCCCATGCCGCCCGGGGGCGCGCTGGCTCGGCAGGCGCGCACGTCCATGTCAGACCCCTGTGGTTGGATGGCCATGCTGGAACGAGGAAGGGGATGGGGATGGAACGGCGAGGGCTCGTGGCCTATGTGGAGGCGCAAATCGAGCGCGATATCGCGCTGGGGCGGCTGCACCCGAGCGGGCAGTTCGGCTCCGAAGCGAAACTGGCGCGGCGCTATGAGGTATGCCGGGGCACCATCCGCGAGGCGCTGCGACGGCTGGCGGCGCGGGGCCTGGTGGTGCAGCGCCCCGGACGCAAGACGCGCGCGGTGCCGCTGGATGAATCGCTGACATTGGAGAACCTGGGCCTGGCGCTGCATGACGCGAGCAACCCGGATGCCCGGTGGCTTCTGGAGGGCTACTTCAGCCTCAAGCGGCAGGTGCTGGTGGAGCTGCTGGTCGACTGCTGCGAGAAAGCTTCGGACCTCGACCTGGACCGGCTGGGGAGCGCGTGCTTCCGGCTTCAGGACGCGGCGCGCTGGGAGTCGGGGGAAGCCTGCGCGCAGGCGGAATTCGAGTTGCTGCGGCAGGCAGCGCGAGTGGCGGCACGTCCCGGGCACGTGCTCCTCGTTCAGTCCCTGCAGCGGGCCTTCCTGGGAGGAGCCGCCCAACTGCTGCCTCATCTGGGCGGAGAGGCGCTGCGCGAGTGGGCCTTCCGCCTGATGGCGATCCTGCACGAGCGCGATGTGCAGGCACTTCAGCATGAGCTGCCGGCACTGATGAAGGCTCGCGATGAGCGCGTGCTCGATGCCTTCGCTCCCGTCCCCGTCAAGCCTGCGTCCTCCGAGGCCCCATGCTCCCAGGAGGGTCTCGCCGGTGCTCACGTGGCAGCCACTGGGATGGCGGACGCGCCGGAGGTAGTCCCTTCTGTCGAGGAGCGGAGCCCCGGTTGCCGCGTACCCGCCCCAGAGGATGCCGAGGCGCTCGGGGGTGCCCCCTGTCTTCAGGAGCAGGGTTTCCTCGTGGAGCAAACCCTCGGGACGCCGCTGGCTCCATCCGCTATCGGGCTCGTTCCTGGCGAGCCAGATGGGGTGTGCGCTGGGGATTCGATGAGCGCGGCCTTGGGTCATGTGTCCGGCTGTCGGACAGGTCCTGGCGCCTTGGGCTCAGATGGCGGTCCGGTTCACGATAGCCGGGGGACCCTGGGCCGGTGGGCTGCTCGCCTGTGGCGATTCATTTCCATGACCCTGGGACTGTCTGCTTCGTGAGTGATGACAGCGCCTGCGTCCCCTATTGCTCCAGGGGCGGCTTGCGCCTGACTAACTGATCAAGGGACGGCCTTCGTGGTGGTGGCGGGGGCGAAGGCCTCTCGCAGCACCTTCGCCTCCATCGAACGGTAGATGTTGGCGTGGCGCAGGTCGGGCCGGGGTTCGTACTTCCACTTCAGACCCGTGGGCGCGTTCGCGCGGAGCGCTTCGGCCAGGCGTCCGGCTTCCGACGCGACGTCGTCACCGGCGGACGCCATGTAGAGCGTGGCCTTCAGGCCCGGCTTCGCCTTGAGGGTGTCTCCGGCCTTGCGTACCCACTCTTCGTTGTTCCACCAGAGGCTGGGGCTCAGCGCGATGGAGGTGCCGAACATCCCGGGCTGGAGGAAGAGCGTCTCCATGATGAACAGCCCCGCGAGCGACTCGCCGATGATGGCCGTCTCGTCGGTGACGCGGTACTTGCGGCGGACGTGGGGCATCAGTTCGTCGCGCAGGAAGGCTCGGAACGCCGCGGAGCCTCCGACGCGCGGGGCGATCTTCTTGTCCTCCTCGACCTGCGTGGGCCCGGTCATGTCCCGGCGCCGTTCGGTGTTCTCGATGCCGACCAGGATGACGGGCCGCATCTCCCCGGCGCGGATGGCGGTGTCCACCGTGGTGGCGACGTGCGGGAAGTCCTCCTGCTCGCCGCCGTCGGGCATGTAGAGGACGGGGTAGCGCACGCCCTTCGCCGCGTCGTAGCCGGGCGGCGTGTAGACGTTGATGCGCCGCGTTTCCCGGAGCTTCTTCGACGGCAGCGTGAACGTCGTGTGCGGAGGCGTGGGCTCCGTTTCAGCGGCATGACCCACGCCGCTGACGAGGATGACGGCGAGCAGGAACAGTTGGACGCACCGCATGGGCTGCCACCTCCGGAACGGGAAGAATGCTCGTGTGCTTCAGCGCTTTCGAGACGGCTGCCGGGACGACGACGGCGACTTCGCCTTGGGCACGCGCCGGGCGACAAAGAGGGTGTGCTTCGGCCCCTTGGTGCCGTGCGCCGGGGGGTGGAGGAGGTTGACGGAGAAGCCCACCTCCTCCAGCAGCTTCGCGTACGCGACCGAGGGCCCGGCGCTCCACACCACCAGCGTTCCGTTGGAGCGCAAGGAGTTGTAGGCGTGCGACACGCCGGTGAGGTCGTAGAGGCTGTCGTTGTCCGGGTGGGTCATGGCCTTCGGGCCGTTGTCCACGTCGAGCAGGATGGCGTCGAAGGCGCCCTGCTGCCTGCGCATCACCTTGCCCACGTCACCCTCCACCACGGTGACGCGCGGGTCCTCCAGCGGCGCCTTCGCCAGCGGCGCGAGCACGCCCCGGTTCCACTCCACGACCGGGGATATCAGCTCCGCGACGACGACGCGGCCGCCGGGGCCCAGGCGGTCGAGCACCGCGCGGACCGTGAAGCCGAAGCCCAGCCCACCCACGAGCACCCGGGCGGGCGCGTCCGCCGCGAGGTTCGCGCAGCCGGCCTCGGCCATGGCCATCTCCGAGCCATGCTGGCGGCTGGACATCAACGTCTGGCCTCGTACGCGCAGCACGTACTCTTCGTCCCGCCGGGCGAGCACGACCTCGCCCACGTCCGGCACCTGCGCTCGCTCCACTGTTTCCCAGGGCTTCATGCCAGCGCTCTTCGCGCGACCGGGCTTCCGGGTCAAGTCGCTGCCTTGACACCCCGGGACGTGCCTGCGAAATGCCGGACGACCGCCCCCCATGGAACGCAACGGACGACAGGCGTGGCCCCCGGAGCTCTCCGAGCCCCTGCACGAGGTGGACCGCCTGCGCCGGGGAGGCCGCTACACGTCGGCGCTCGCGCTGGCGCGGACGCTGGCGGAGGCACATCCGACACAGGTGCGGGTGCTGGTGGAGGTGGGGCTGACGCTGGGCGTGTGGGGCGGCCAACCGGTGGAGGCGCTGCCCTGGTACGACCGCGTGCTGGAACTGGCGCCCGGCCACGTGGCCACGCGCTACCACCGGGCCCTCACGCTCGCCCGGCTGGGCAGGCACGCGGAGGCGGTGGAGGAGTTCGCGCAGGTGGAGGCGGCGGGGTTCCGCAAGGCGCTGGTGCTGCACATGAAGCGCGCGGAGTCACTGGAAGCGCTGGGCCGGCTGACGGAGGCGGAGGCGGACTGGACGGCGGCCCTCGCCGAGGACCGGGGCAATCCGTGGCTGCTCCAGCAACGGGCCCGGTGCCGCGCCCGCGCGGGACGGACGGATGCCGCGGAGGCGGATCTCACCGAAGCGCTCGCGTCCCAGCAGGGCGAAGCCGTGGATCCGGAGCTGCTTCACGAGCGGGGTGTGCTCAGGCTTCAGCGCGGTGACGTCGCGGGCGCGCGCGCCGACTTCGACGCGGGGCTCCAGGCCTTCCGCGTGGGCGACCCGCCGTCACTGTTGGACGCGCTCCGGCGCGGGCTCCAGGACGTGTAGGCTTCGGGGCATGGCGCAAGGGGAGCATTCCCTTCGGGCCGCGACCCAGGCGCCCTGGCAGGGAGGATGGCTGAAGCCATCGATTGCCTCGAAGTGGCTCTTTCTCTCTCTTGAGCAGACAAGGAAAGGCCCGCTGATACATCCCTTCTCGCGAGAAGCTACTGCGATGCCGCCGGGAGACTTGATCAGGCCTCGCGCTATTACGAAGAAGCTATTGCGACGGATGCGTCTGACCCCATCGTCTTGATTGCATTGACGGACGTCCTCTGGTGGTCAGGCCAGCGGACAGCGCGCGCGTCTCTGGCAGGCGCTGAATCCCTGGCCCGGTCCCTCGAGGATGAGGGGCTGTTGACGATGGTCGCCAACCTCCGCGCGGAGTGGGCAGGGGACCCCCGTTGAGCCGCTCTCGCGTGGCTACGCGTGCTCGGCCTGGACTGGCGCGGGACGGCCGCCCCCACGGTTCGCGACCGCGAAGAGCGCTGCCCCGACCAGCGTGAGCGCGACGGCGGCCCAGGCCGGCGCGAGGTAGCCATATCCAGCCGCGATGACCAGTCCTCCCAGCCATGCTCCCGCCGCGTTGGCGATGTTCAGGGCGGAGTGCGACATCGACGCGGCCAGCGAGGGCGCACCGGGTGAGGCCTCCATCAGCCGCACCTGCACCGCGGGCGCGAGGAACTGCGCCGCGATGCCGATGAGGAACACCAGCGGGACCGCCGCCCAGGGCGATTGGGCCGTGAGCGCGAACAGACCCATCACCACCGTCGTCGCGGCGAATCCGACCCACATCGCGAGCGACACCGAGTGGTCCGTGAGGCGGCCTCCCAGAAACGCCCCCACCGTCATGCCCACGCCGAAGAGGGCGAGCACCCACGGCAGCCCCGACTCGGGCAGGCCCGACACCAGCGTCAGCGTCGGCGCGATGTAGCTGTAGACCGCGAACAGCCCCCCGAAGCCCACCGCGCCCACCAGCGACGTCCACCACACCTGCGGCTGCTTCAGCGCGGACAGCTCCTGACGGATGCTGCTTCCTCCCAGGGACGCCACGTGCGGCACCCACAGCCAGAGCGCCGCGAGCGTCACCAGCCCGATGGCGCCCACCAGCAGGAACGTGCTCCGCCAGCCCAGCTGCTGCCCCAGGAACGTCGCCACCGGGACGCCGACGATGTTGGCGACCGTGAGCCCGGCCATGATCAGCGCCACCGCGCGGCCCTTGCGCCCGGCTCCCAACAGCTCCGCTCCCACGACGGAGGCCACTCCGAAGTAGGCGCCGTGCGGCAGGCCTGCCATGAACCGGGCCACGACGAGCGTGTCCAGGGTCGGCGCCAGCGCCGACGCCGTGTTGCCCAGGGTGAACGCCACCATCAACAAGAGCAGCAGCGCCCGGCGCGACATCCGCGCCGTCACGATGGCGACCAGCGGCGCTCCCACGACCACGCCCAGCGCATAGGCGGCGATGACATGCCCGCTCCGCGGAATCGTCGTCCCGAGCCCGCTCGCGATTTGCGGGAGGATGCCCATGGTGGCGAACTCGGTCGTCCCGATGCCGAAGCCACCCAGGGACAACGCCAGCAGGGCCCTGCCTACGTCATGTGTCTTCACGCGCGTCCCCGTATCAGGTCGGCGGACGCCTGTCGCTTCGGGCCTCAGCCCCCGCGGGGGATGGGCTCGAACTCGATCGTCTTGCCGTGGGGGCGCACGTAATAGAGGTGGATGCGCAGGTGCGGGTACGCCGTCTGGAGCTCCTTCGCGCCGAAGTGCAGGTCCTTCAGCTGCTGCTCCACGGCGATGTCCGGCCCCAGCGCGCTGTGCTTCGCGTGGTAGTAGCCGCACCCCTCGTGCGCCAGCAGCAGCACGTCCTCGATGTGGTGGCCTTCGATGAGGAAGCGCGCGGCCTTCGTGAAGCCCTCGCTCTCCAGGTAGTCCGACGCCCAGCGGTTGAGGAGCGCGGGGCCGCCAGGGATGGTGAGCGTGTCGATGCGGGGGTGGCCCAGGTGGCGGGCCAGGTCCTCCACGGCCTCGGTGAAGCGCCCGTCCGAGCAGTACACGGCCAGGGTCTTCGGGTGGACGGACTCGAAGGGGACGCGGGAGACGTAGGGAGCGCTCATGCGCCCCAGGTTAACGGCTTCCGGCTCCCACGAAAGCGGCTTCGGGCCGTTCCGTGGGAACCGGTGAGGTGCCCGGCGTCAGTTGTGTTCCGGGAACGCCGCGGGCTGCCCCGTGCCGCCGTTTCCCTCGGGCTTCGGGCCCGCGTGCCGGTCCGCCTCGGACTCGCGCCCACCGCCCTTGTGCCGCAGGTCCTCGTCCTCGCTCAGGCCCTGGCGCTGGACCTGCTTCTCGTCTGGCTTCTTCGTCTCCATGTCGAGCCCCCTGTCGTTGAAGGAAGTCCTTCCAAGTCGCTCAAAGATGGGGGTGCCCGCGAAGATTGCCACGTCCAGCGCCTGCCCGGCCGGCTGCTCAGCGTGAGGCGCCGAAGCACTCCTGGAGCGCGGCCAGCACGGCGGGCTCCTGGGGATTGTTGAAGTGGCGTCCGCCGGGGACGAGCCGCACCTCGGCGCCCAGGCGCTCCTCGAAGAGGCGCGTGTTGCGGCGGAAGTCGGACGTGAAGGGGTCGGAGTCCGACAGCAGCACCACGCAGCGGCGGAGCGCGGCGCGGATCCGCTCGAAGTCCATGGGCGTGTCCAGCCAGGGCCGCAGCGTGTCCCAGGGCGTGTCGACCTCGAACCAGCCCGCGACGAACACGGCGCCCTCCACGGTGTGGCCCGGAGGCAGCGCGGACAGGTAGCGCATCACGGCCTGACAGCCGACGCTGTGGCCCAGGAGCACGGTGGAGGACGCGGGCACCGGGCCCACCTCCGCGCCGAGCGTGGACACCCAGCCGTCGATGGTGGGCGCGCCCGGCGTGGGCATGGCCAGCGTGCGGACGTCGTCGAAGAGGGGCGGCGGCGTGCGCAGCTTCGCGGTGAGCCACGGATAGAAGTCCGTGTCGGGGCTGCCGGCCCAACGGGGGACCATGACGAGCGAGCGGTTCATGGCCGCCGAGTGTGCCACGGGCTCAGCCTTCGCGAATGGCCCGGGCCTCCATCGCGGCGCGGGCCCGCTCCGCGAGCCGCAGGCTGTCAGGGAGCTCCCGGCCCAGCAGCCTGGGGACGCCCACGGCCAGCGCCACCGCGTTGCTGTAGAAGCACGCCTGCGCCCGGGCCAGGTCCGTGAGCGGCAGCACGCGCTCCACCACCGGCAGGCCGTCCAGGGCCGCCATGGCCAACAGCACCGCTCGCGCGATGCCCGGCAGGCACGGCGCGGACAGCGGCGGGGTGACGAGCGCGCCGTCCACCTGCACGAAGAGGTTGGCGGTGGGCAGCTCGCAGACCTCCTCCGCCTCGTTGGTGAGCACGGGCATCCACGGCATCAGCGCGTGCTGGCGGAAGTACGCCAGGCCCTTGTGGTTCACCGTGCGCTCCGCGCGCCGGTAGGTTCCGGCCTCCACGCCCTCCAGCTCGCGGCCCTGCCGGTGCAGGGCTTCGAGCTCCGGAGGGAGGGGACGGAAGGTGCACAGCACATGTCCGTCGCTGACCGCGAGCTTGCCCACGCCGGTGAAGCGGAGACCCATCGCCGCATCCGCGGTGAGACAGCGGCGCAGGGCTTCCCGCACGGCGTCCTCGCGAAGCAGCGAGGGAACCGGAGCGCGCACGGCGGTGGGGAACGCATCCAGGCTTCCGCGCAGGCGGGACAGGTGCCGCGCGAGGAACCGGGGCTGCCCGGCGTCGATGCGGAACGTGGTGAAGAAGCCCGCGCCGAAGAAGAAGCCCTGGGAGAAGTCGTGCAGGCGCAGGTCCTCCCAGCGCTGGACGACGCCATCGACGGAGACGGTGGAGAACATGTTCAGGCCTGGCGGGAAGCGGGCGGCATGGGCCCATTCTAGACCCGCGCCAGCGCTCCGCGGGTGACGTCACGGGCTGGCTGCGTCGCCCCGGGTCTGGTCCGCGGAGGCCGCCGGGAGGCCGGGCAGCGTGAAGAAGAACGCGGCGCCGTGGCCTGGCGGGCTCTCCACCCAGATGCGGCCACCGTGGGCCTCCACCAGCCCCTTGACGATGGCGAGCCCCAATCCGGCGCCCGCCTTGCGCGTGTGGATGGCCTGCCAGAAGCGGTCGAACACGTGGGGCAGCGCCTGCGCGTCGACGCCCGGCCCCGAGTCCACCACGCGGAAGCACACCTGTTCACCCCGGCGCTCGGCCTTCAGGAGGATGCGGCCTCCGGGCGGGGTGAAGCGGATGGCGTTGCCCACCAGGTTCTGGAAGACGCGCATCAGGCGCGCCCGGTCCGCGCGCACCTGGGGGAGGCCCGGCTCGGCCTCCACTTCGAGCCGCAGCGCCTTGTCCGCCGCCAACAGCTCGTTCAAGGCCTGCACCTGGTGGAGCAGCCGGGGCACGTCCAGCGGCTCCACGTCCAGCATCGTGTGCCCCGACTCCACGCGCGCCACCTCCAGCAGGTCGTCGATGAGCCCCTCCATGTTGCCCACCACCAGGCGCACCTTGCGCAAGGCCTCCGCTGCGTTCGCCTCCTCGTGCGTCCGGACCAGGCTGCGCTCCGCGGAGCGGGACAGGAGGGAGATGGTGTTCAGCGGCGCGCGCAGGTCATGGGAGACGATGCCCAGCGTCTCGTCGCGCGCGGCGACGGCCTGCTTCGCGGTGCGGTACAGCCGCGCGTTCTCCAGCGCCAGCGCGGTCCGCCGCGCCAGCTCCTCCACGAGGGGAATGCTCTCCGCTCCGTAGCGCAGGCCCGAGTGCGTGGACACCAGCAGCAGCACCCCCAGGGAGTGGTCCTGGAGGGCCAGCGGCACGGCCACCGCGGATTCCACTCGGGGGGTGTCCGCCGAGGGCCCCGGCATACGCGCCCCCGACTGCGTGCGCAGCGCCTGCTCCACGGTCCGCCCCAACGGGGTCTCGGCCCGGGGGGTGCACGCCGCTCGCAGCGCGTCCGCCAGCCCGGGCGTCACGGCGGAGACCTCGGTGGAGGGCCCCTCGTCAAGGCAGCCGCCCCGCGTGGCGATGGCGCAGCCGTCCGCGAGCGTGGGCACCGCGAGCGTCACCACGGTGCGGACCACCTCCGCGCAGTCCAGCGTCCGCGTGCTGGCGGCGCCCATGTCGGAGAGGAAGCGGCCCCACAATTCGACGCGCCGCTTCTCGGTGATGTCGCGGAAGTAGACGGAGAGCCCCTCCGGGGACGGGTACGCCACGACGCGCAGCCAGCGGTTGTCCACGATGGAGGGTTGTTCCTCCTCCACGGGGCGCTGCGCCTCCGCCGCGCGGCGCACCAGGGTCGCCATGGCCGGGCCGTGGTCGCCGGAGAAGACCTCCTCCAGCCTGCGGCCCAGCAGCACCTCGCGCTTGAGGCCGAAGTGGGTCTCCGCGGTCCGGTTCACATAGGTGAAGCGGCCGTCCCGGTCGAACGCGGCGAAGCCGTCGGTGATGCGCTCGAGCACCGCGTTCAGCCGCTCGCGCGCGGCCTCCGCCTCCTCGCGGGCGGCCTCTTCCCGGATGAGCCGGTTGCGCGCCTCGTCGGCTTCGTGGCGGGCGGTGATGTCCTCGTGGGCCATCACCACGCGCAGCGGGCCCGACCCGACGAAGCGCGTGGCGCGCAGCAGGAACCAGCGCCGCTGGCCCCCGGCGGGCGCGTGGCACGGATAGTCCAGGAGGAAGGACTCGCTGCGGCCGGCGAGGATGTCGCGGATGCCTTGCGCCACGGCGGCGGCCTCCTCGGCGTTCTCGCCCTGCGCGGCCTCCGTCACCTCCAGGTAGTTCGCGCCCACGCCGCAGCGCACGTCCCCGTCCGCGCAGCCGTTGTCGCTCGCGAAGCGCTTCCATGCGGCGTTGACGGCGAGGATGGCGCCCCGGCCATCCAGGATGGCGATGTGCGTGGACAGCGAGTCGAGCGTGGAGCGCAGGAACTTCTCCGACTCATGCAGCGCGTGTTCAAAGCGTTTGCGGGGGCTGACGTCCCGGAAGCAGACCGTGAGGCCTTCCGAGGAGGGGTACGCCCGCACGTCCAGCCAGGCATCGAGGGGCTCGTAGTAGGCCTCGAACGCGACATGGACCTGCTCCCGGAGCGCCCGCTGGTACTCCTGCTCGAAGATGGAGCCGCGCGCCTCGGGGAACTCGTCCCACACATCGCGCCCGAGGAGCTCCTGGCGCGGGCGGCGCAGCAGCCACTCGCTGCTCGTGTTGAGGTAGGTGAAGCGCCATGAGCGGTCGAGCGCGAAGACCGCGTCCGAGATCCGCTCCAGGGCATCGAGGGCCTGGATGGACGAGGGGCCCTCGGGCGCGGTCCGTTCCTGGCCCTGTGGCACGGCCATTCCTCCCATCCCTCCATGAAAGACACTTGAAGGAAGTATGGGAGTTGCTGCCGCGGGAAGCCGCGCGAGGCCGGTTTCCTGCTCGTGGGCCGGTCGCACCCGCGGGAGGGGAGCGTCCCCCTGCCCGCGGGCTTTGGTGTCGGAGGGTTACTGGGCCGCCGGCGCGAACCCGGGGCATTCCTCACTGAAGCCCGTGAGCGCGTACGGGGAAAACTGGCCCGTGCGCAAGGGAGTCCTGCCGCAGAAGCACCGATCCGAGCCGACCTCCGTCGTGTACGTGGCGTCGCTGTAATAGATGGTCAAGGAGTCGGTCGTGCAGCGGTAGAGCGCGTCCACGCGCCGCTCCGGCTCGGAGGCCGCGCGCTGCTCGGCTTCGTCCATTCCACAGCCAAACTGAAGTCCGACGACGGCAAGGCCCAGCATCAATGAACGGCGCATGGTGACTCCAAGGAGAGAGGGGGCGCTGCCTGGACATGATGCCATGACGGCGCGAGCGAAGGTCCGTGGCGGGGCGCAATGGCTCTCAAATGCCTGGGCTGTGTTGGATGAACGACCCGAATGGACTCACTCCGTGTCGTCGCTGTCGTGAGGGCGGGTGCGGTGCGCGAGCTGGAGGATTTCGTCCTCGGAGAGCTGGTCGGCCTTGACGATGTTGCGGTCCGCCTTGAGCTGTTCCACCTGGCCATCCCGCAGGACGTGGAACTGCCCTGTCTTCTGCGCGGGGAGGCGCGTGGCCGGGTCCACGCGCGCATCCGAGAACATGGGCCGCAGCTTGCCGAGCGCGCGATCCTCCCGCACACGGCCAATGAACCAGCTGCGCACGTTCTCCCGGCACTTGTAGTCCAGGTCGCCCGGGCTCTGGGTCGCGAGCATCACCCCGATGCCCGCCGAGCGTGCGCGCTTGAGCAGGTTCTCCATGGGCTGCTTGGTCGCGGGGATGCCCACGGCCGGCAGGTACATGTCCGCCTCGTCGAACATGAGGATGGCCTGGAGCTTGGAGGAGGGGTGCTGGCTCGCCCAGCGGTTGGCCTCCACGAGCAGCTGGGACACCCAGAAGAGCGCGCCCTGCGTTCCCCCGAGGAACTTGGTGCTGATGATGGAGAGCCGCGTCTTGCCCGGCACCTTCGCGCTCCCCAGCCCGAGCAGCTCCTCCATGTTCAGCTTCTCGCCCTGGGAGGCCAGGAGGTTTCGCGCGTTGAGCCGCAGCGTCGCCAGGTCCTGGGCGAGTTTCGGGAACACCTTGAGGTCGATGCCGCTCGTCTCCTGGACCAGGGTGACGTCCTCGGACGCGATGAACTTCTGGAGCAGGTCCAGGGTCAGCTCCTGGCCGATGGGGCGCTCCACCAGGAGCCGCAGGGCCTGGGCGAGCAGCGCCTTCGCGGCCCTGTCCCTGGCGCTGTTGCGGTACTCGAGCATGCTCGCGATGGCGTCCGCGGCCTGCTGCACGCTCTGCTCGCGCTCCTCCGGTGGCAGTGACTCCAGCCCCCGGGGGACCACGGGGATCGCGAGCGCGCGTCCGTCCGTGCGGCCCGGTGTGTAGAGGGCCACGTCCACGCGCTCCTTCAGCAGGCGCCGGCGCTCCTCCATCGCGGGGTCGTTCAGCTCCTCCTCCCACGCCTCGTCGCGCGCGAACGCGGCGAGGTCCCCCTTGCGGTCCACCAGCAACGCGGGGATGCCTTGCAGGAGCAACTGCTCGATGAGGTTCAGGGCGAGCGTCGTCTTGCCGCTGCCGGAGCCACCGAGGAACGCGCTGTGCTTCGTCAGTTCCTCCGTCTGCACGAAGACGGGACGGGTGAAGATCCCCTCGGACTCACCGAGCCGCAGCGCGCCGGGCTTCGTGTCTCCCGGGGCCTTCGCGGTCGTTTTGACCTGAGGCACTTCCGTGGGCGTCTGGGTTCTCTTCGGGCTCTTGCCCACGAGCGGCGGACTGACGGCCTGGAAGCGCTGCCCGTCCAGTTCGACCTCTTCCCGCGGGGGGCTTGCGCTCGGGGAGCCCTTCTCGATGGGCGCGTCCGCGCGTCGCGCACTCGCGGGCTGCGCGGTGCGGCGCTCCCCCTGGGCCGGTTGCTGGAGCGCCGGTGGGGCTTCACGCGCAGGCGGGGGAGGGGGCGGGAGCTTCTCGAGCGCGAGCACGTCCGAGATCACCTTCAACCGGGTGAGGGGCTTCGCTGACCGGCTCCATTCGCGGAACGCGGACTCCGGATGCTCCTTCCGGAAGGACTGCAGGGCCACCACTTCGCGCAGGTCGCTGTTGCTCACCACCGCGCGCCGGCCCCCCCTCTTCAGGAGCACGCCGACCTGCTCCGCGACCAGCCCATTGGGATTGCCGGGGAACTCCGCGGTGCGGAGGATGACGGGCAGCTTGCGAGCGGCGGACCGGAGCGCCTCGGCCATCTGCCGGCCGAGACCGCCACCTCGGGGTGAGCGGTTGCAGAGGGCCACGAACAGCCCCTGGGCGCTGGAGGGGAGGCTGATGTCCAGGGACGCCTCCGTGCGCGCCTTGACCTTGTATTGCTCCGCCGCCCCCAGCTCGTCTCCTCCCGCTTCAATGGCCCAGGCCAGAAGGGAGACGATCTCCGCGTCCTCCTCCGGGACGGTGCCGTTGAACTTCGCCCGGAAGTCGGTCCACCTCTGGTCCATGGTGGCGTGCTGGACCTTCTGAAACTCCTCGCCGGCCTTCTGCTTGTCCTCTCCGGGAAGCGGGAGCGTCCGAGGCAGCTTTCCGTCCTGGCAGGCCTGTTCCTGGAAGCGGCGGCAGGCATTGAGCGCGTCGCGGACGCGCAGGCCGCTGAACCGCTCGAGCTCCGCGCGGGGAATGGGGTACGTCGGATCCTCGGGGTCCACTTCGAGCCCGTGATGGCTCAAGAGCACGCGCATCCGCTGGGCGACCATGTCCTGCGCGGTCTGCTCCGTGAGCAGATGATCCAGGGTGACGGGCGCGGGGTCGTTCTCGATGCGGTCCAGCATGGCCCGCGTGAGCTGCTTGCGCATCTCCGTCCAGAAGTCGGTCAGGCAGCAGACGACGATGACCGCCGTGGGGACGTTGCCCGCGAACGCGGCCAGGCTGTTGATGGCGCGCCGGAACGACGGCTCCATGCCGGGGTTCTTCTCGAAGTCGCTGATGTCCTCGACCTGATCCACGCAGAGGACCAGCGCCTGCTCCATCGCGCCCATGAGCCTGCCCAGATGGGTGAGCATGCGCATGGGGTCGTTGTCCGCCGTGCGGGGCACGATGTCCCCGAGCACCTGCCGGTCCGCGGGGACCATGTCCTCGCAGCGCAGCCACTGCAGGACGCGGTGGTGGTACTTGGCCTCCCGGCGTTGCAGGTAGATGAGGGCGCGCAGGAGCTGGACGTCCACGTGGCGGAAGAGCGGGTTCTCGTGAAGCTCGTCCGCCAGTGCGCGGATCATGTCGTGGAGTTCGTGCTCCTCCAGGATGCCCTCGTCGTGGATGAGCGGCTCGAACGCGCTCTTGCAGTACTTCATGAGCGCGTTGGACAGCCGGGTCAGCCCCGTGTCGTCCTCGTCCACGGTCACGTCGTAGGTGCGGTCCAGCGTGTCGATGAGGTTCGACAGGATGTAGCGGTCGTAGCTGGAGGCATCCACCGTCATCGGCAGGTAGCCGACGTAGCCCAGCTTCCGGGAGTGCACGCTGTGACGGAAGGCGCGGACCAGGTGCGTCTTTCCGCTGCCGGACTCACCCTTGAGCAGGAACAGCTTGCCGGAGTCGGGGCTGCGTGTGGCGCGCTTCACCAGCCGCTCGAAGGTCCGGCGGGCGGGGACGTTGATGGTCGCGACGTCGAAGGGGTCTGGCTTCCAGAACGACTGGGCCTGCTGGACGCTGGCGAAGACCTCGGGGCCATCCGCCAGGAATGCTTCGAGACGTTCGTCGGTGGGCATGGAGGCTCCTTCGGAAGCGGACTAGACGACGACGAAGTGGAAGGTGGCGCCGTAGAAGCGGACCTCGGACTCCGCCACGTCGGCGGGGTTCATCACCGACACGAGGTCCGCGCGGGTCAGCGTCAGGTGGCGCTTGCGGTTGGCTTCGAGCAGCGCGGAGTCGAAGGACTCCCGGCTGGCCCACCCGGGCTGCATCGCCTTCCACACGTGCGAGATGAAGACCTTGTCGTCGCCGAACCGTCCGGTGGGAAGGGTCCGCGCGACGCGCAGCACGTTCTTCGCGAAGGAGGCGGCGTCCGACGGCTCCGCTGCTCTCGTCCCGGGCTCTGGCGCTTGCTCCGTCAGCACCCACTTGCGCAGGGTGGCCAGCCGCAGGGCCTCCGCGTCCACCCGGGAAGCCCCCACCGCGCGCGCCGTCAGTTGCTCCAGGCCGCGCTTCGGGTCGCTGACCTCCTGCTCCAGCAGCTTGCCCAGCAGGTGGGCCTGGACGGCGCGCAGGGTGAACTTCTCGTGCGTCTCCACGCCCAGCTTCCGCCACAGCAGCCGGTCCCGCACCTGGGCCAGCGTCGGGAGGTCGGGCCCCTCGACCTGATGCGCGCGCTTGAGCAGCAGGGCCCGCATGCCATCCGCGTTCGAGACCCGGCCCAGGGCCGCCTTGGAGGTCGGCAGGCCCAGGTCCTTCGCGAGCAGGTACTGCTGCCGCACCCGCTTCCAGGTGAGCCCCTTGGGAGACTCCACCCGCAGGAACTTCAAGGCCTGCTGGCGGCCACTCGCGGTCAGCGCCAGCGAGGCGCTGGAGCGCTTCTGCACGAGCCCCGCGTCCAGGAGCCGCTCCACCAGCGAATCGAGCCGCCCGGTCCACTCGCCCCGGCTCCAGCGGTGCTCCACGAAGGCATGCAGCGTCGCAGCCAGCGCGTTGCGGGTGCCCGGCTTCTTGTCCGCGCGTGTCGCCAGCCATGCGAGGGCCAGGCCCTGGAGCCGGGTGTCGGGGGTATCGGTGTCCATGTCAGCGCTCCCGCCCTGCAAGCTCGCGCCTGCGGGCATCAATCAGGGTGTCGAGGGTCTGGAGGATTTCTTCGAGCCGGGGCAGCAGGTCTTCCCAGTGGATGCGGTAGACCCAGTAGCCCGCGCGTTGCAGGTCCAGGTCCTTGCGCCGGTCGCGCCGGAACCGCTCCCGGTCGCCAAAGTGGTGGTACCCGTCGAGCTCCACCGCGAGCTTCAGCTCACGGCTGAGGAAGTCCACCACCCACGGGCGCGGACCTCCGGTGTCGACCGGTGCGTTGAGCCTGAAGACGCCTGAAGTGGTGGGGTGGTCCGCGAGCCTGTCGCGCAGGTAGGTCTCGTAGGTGCTGCGGGCCTTCTCCTCGGACAGGCTCCTCGCGCTGGTATGCGCTGCCAGCGCCACCTCGGCGGCCTGGACCCGCCGCGCCTCGGAGGCCCCCTCCCGCTCCAGCTCCGCGAGCGCCGCCACCGCCCCTTGCGCCCCCGACGCCGGCTCCGGCACCGCCACCACGCCCTCGCGCACCATCGCCTTCAGCCGCGTCTCCCCGCCCGCCAGGAACGCTCCCAGCGCCTCGCTGGACACCACGCAGGCCACCGCGAGCGCTGGCAGCGCGTTGCTCAGCGCCGCCCCCACCTGGAGCCCCCGGTACGATGGCGCCTCCCCCACCGCCATTCGCACCACCGGCGCCTGTCCGGGCGGCACCAGCGCGTGCAACGCACGCAGCCCCGCGCCCGGGCTCTTCGCGAACGCCGTGCGCACGGCCTCCGGGAGCGTTCCTGGCACCACCGCCTCACGGCCCATCACCAGCTCCCGACACAGCGCCCACGTGGCGTCCGCCAGCATCGCGGGCGGCGGCAGCGCATCCAGCAACACGCGCCGCTCATGCGCTGTCTTTCCCCGGAACACCGGCGTGTGTCTGGGATTCGCCGCCGTCAGGCTGAACGTCGCCAGCGCCTCCGCGTCCGCCCCCAGGTCCCGGGTCGCCGCCAGCGCCCGGGCCCAGCCCAGCGCCGCCTCGTGCGCGTCCTCCCCGGACACCTCCACCACCGCCAGCCCGTGCCGCGCGGCCCACTGGCTCCAGAGGGCCTCTCCCAGGGCCTCCGGTCCCTCCAACACGCTCAGCGTCGGGATGCCTTCCGCCCGGCGCCGGCCGTGACGGTCCAACGCATCCAGCAGCGCGACTTCACCCGCCAATGGCAAGCACTACCCCCCGGGAGTGATGGCTTCACCGCCCCTCGTGAGCAAAAGCCTGCTCCCACGGGTCGGGTGAAGACAAGCCCCCCAAAGGAGGTATGGGGTTGCCGGAGAGAAAGGACCCGGGTGGGTCTGAAAGGCTTTAGCGCCCCGCGTCGTCGCCGGTTTCCCGATGGAGCAGCAGCCCCAACCCGGCCGCCGCGAGCGCCGACACCATGCCCGTCAGGAAGGGGGCCTGGGTGCTCCACGACGCATACATCCAGCCGCTCGCCACCGGACCCACCGTGCGGGCCAGCCCACCGCACGACTGCGCCAGCCCCAGCACGGCGCCCTGCTGCGACGGCGGGGCCACCTGGGAGGCCTGGCTGGAAATCAACGGCTGCAGGAAGCCCGTCCCCACGCCCACCAGCACCACGGAGAGCATCATCGGAAGGGCCTGCCACGACACCGCGAGCCCCGCCATGCCGCACGCGAGCAGGAGCGCGCCGCAGATGAGCAGCCGGAACTCCCCCGCCGCGCGCGACAGCGGGCCAATCAGCCCGCCCTGGATGACCATGCCCAGGCCGCCCACCACCGCGAAGGTGTAGCCCACCTCCTTGGAGCCCCAGCCCAGCCGCGCCTGCACCAGCAGCGCGAACGCCACCTGGAGCGTGGTCATGGACAGGAACACGGCGAAGAACAACCCCAGCACCATGCCCAAGGCCTTGCGCCGGGACGGGTCCTGCAACGCGGACCAGCGCGACTGGGACTTCGCCGCCACGCGCTTCTCCACCGGGTGCGTCTCCGGCATCGCGAGGAGCGCGCCCAGGAAGCCCACCAGCGCCAGGCCTCCGGCGAGCAGCGGCGGCACCCACGGCCCCAGCCCGGAGAACAGGCCGCCCAGCGTGGGCCCCAGCACCATGCCCAGGCCGATGCCCGCGCCAATGCGCCCCATGGCCTTCGCGCGCGTCTCCTTCGTCGTCACGTCCGCGAGCGCCGCCTGGCACGCGGCGATGTTGCCGGACGTCGCCCCCGCCAGGATGCGCGACGCGAAGAGCAGCGGCAGCATCCGCTGGTGGCTGGCCAGCGCGAACAGCACCATGGCCACCGCGTTCGCCAGCAGGCTCAACAGGATGACCGAGCGCCGCCCGTGCCGGTCCGAGTAGCGCCCGAGCAGCGGCGTGGCGAGCAGCTGCGTGAAGCTGAAGCACCCCAGCAGGATGCCCACCGTGCGCGCCGAGCCGCCCATGGACTGCACGTAGAAGGGCAGCATCGGGATGACGATGCCGAAGCCCACCAGGTCCAGGAACACGGTGAAGAACACCACCGCCTCCACCCGGCGCATGAGGCCCGGCGAGGCCGTGGGGGCCGCGCCCACGCTCTCAGCCACCATGGCCTGGCCTGTCCACCGGCAGCGCGTCCGCGTAGGCGCGCAGGATGCGGCCCTCGTCGTAGGTGTACTGGAAGCCCGTGGCCTCCAGGAAGCGCTTGTTGTCCACCACGATGGGGTAGCGCAGGTGGTCCGTGGCGCCCACGGACAGCCGGGGGAAGCCCGCGCGGCCCAGCAGGAGCGACAGCACCGGCGACGGCAGCGGCACCGGCGTGCGGCCCGTGCCCCGGATGATGACGGACAGCGGGATGGGCGCGGGCCCCGCGACGTTGAAGAGGCCGCGCACCTTCTTCTCCAGCGCCAGCTGCAGCGCCGTCACCACGTCCTCCTCCTGGAGCACGTGGAAGAGCGGGTCGTAGCCCATCACCATGGGCACGCGCTTGCCGCGCAGCAGGTTCGCGAGCGTGCCCGTGCCCGGCGTGCCCAGCGTGTAGACGAGCCGCAGCACCGCGGTGGTGACGTCCGGCAGGCGCCAGAGCGCCGTGGCCGCGTACAGGTCCGCGGCCACCAGGTCCGCCAGCTCCGGGATGGCCTCCAGCGCGCGCGGGGGCTCGTCCTCGCTGTGGTACAGCGGCGAGTCCGGCGCCGCGCCGTAGAACGTGTGCCGGCCCACGAAGAGCACCTGCTTCACGCCGTGCGCCGCGCAGTGGTCGAACAGCGCCTTGGTGCCGTCCAGGTTGATGCGGCCGCGCTCGTGGCCCTGCACGGTGAACGCCGTCACCGTGGCCATGTGGATGACGGCCTCCGGCTTCCAGCGGCGGAAGACGTCCTCGGCGGCGCGCTTGCGGATGTCCACCGGGTGGACCTCGATGCCCCTGGGCGCGTCCCGCCACGGGCGCACGTCGATGCCCGCGACCTCATGGCCGCTGTCCTTCAGCTTGAGCGCCAGCTTGCGCGCGATGCCGCCGGAGATGCCCGCGATCAACACCCTCATGGCAACAGCCTCCGGGCCCGGCGCAGGTTGCGCTCGGCGCGGTTGTCTTCGATGAGCCGCTGGATGCTCGCCTTCACCTGGTCCACGTAGCCCTGGATGACGTGGTCCTCCTCGTCACCCGTGCCTTCGAAGACGAGCGGCTCGCCGTAGTGGATCTCCAGGCCGACGGGCAGGGGCAGGGGCAGCAGGTACGGCGTCAGCGGGATGTACGGAACGCCCAACAGTTTGCCCAGCGCGTACGCGTTGGTGACCGTGGGGATGGCCGCGCCGCCGCCCAGGAAGGCGAAGGGGATGATGGGCGAGCGCGTCTGGAGCGCCAGCCGGATGAACCCCGTGCCGAAGTCCACCAGCGAGTAGCGGTCCGGGTAGAGCTTCGCGGTTCCCCTCGCTCCCTCCGGGAAGATCATCAGGAGCCGGTCGTCGTTCAGCAGGCGCACGGCGTGCTCGGGCAGGCCGGTGAACTGGCCGGTGCGGCTGGCCCACAGCGAGGCCACGGGGAACTTGTGGATGAAGCGCTCCACCATGCCCTGCGCCAGGCGGGGCGGGTCCATCTCCAGCATCGTGGAGGTGAGCACCATCATCCCGTCCACCGCGACGCCGCCGGAGTGGTTGCCCACCAGCATGCCGCGGCCCTTCTTCGGGATGTGCTGCACGCCGGTGCAGCGCACCCGGAAGTAGTTCCGGTAGAGGAAGGCGAAGAACTCCAACGCCAGCTTCAGGTGCTTCTTGGAGATGCCGTACGGGTCGACACCGTACTCGTTGAAGGGCAGCTCCAACCGCTCCACCCGCTCTGACAGCGACTCGCTCTGGGGCACGGGGCGCACCGTAGCACCGCGCGTGCGCTTTGCACGGGGGGCCCGCGTCCCCCATTGTGCGCCCGACGGGTGCCCCGGCCGGGGCACCAGGGAGTGACGCGTGATGGCGGGGCAGCCGTGGACGGAGATGCTGGACGGGGTGCTCGCGTGGGCCAGGGCCCTGCCGGCGGGGCTGTCCAACCAGGTGGCGGTGGACGTGGCGGGCCGGCGGGTGCGCCTGTCGCACGCGCGGGTGGAGGCGCTGTCCCGGGGCGTGCTGGGCCGCGTGAAGGGGCTCACCCTGCGCTCCTGGGACAGCACCCCGGCCGTGTACGACCTGCGGCTGGACGTGCGCGGCTGGAAGCTGCGGGTGGAGACCAGCCCCCAGCGCGTGGAGCTGGCCCGGGGGCGCTACACGCTGTGGCTGGCCACGCCGGGCCGGGTGGAGCTGGAGGAGTCCCCCGGCGCGTCCTCGCTGCTGATGGGCGCGCTGCGCACGGGGGCGGGCAGGGCCGCGCTCCAGGCCCTGGCGCGCAAGCTGCTGCCGCCGGGGCTGGCCTGGGACGGGCAGGTGCTCCGGGTGGAGGGGGCGCTGCCGAAGGAGGGCGCCCTGGCGGCCCGCCTCTTCGAGTCCTCCTCCCTGCGGATGACCGCGGAGCACGCGCCGGAGGGGCTGTGGCTGTCCGCGGAGGAGTGGCCGGGGCTGCTGGACCTGCTCCAGGCCGCGCTGGGCCCGGCGGAGGGCGGGCGCCTCTAGCGGCCCTCGCCGTCCCACACGTTGGCGCGGCCCTCCAGGGGACCGCGCTGCGGGCGGACGATGCAGAAGCGGTGGCCCGTGGGGGCCTCCATCACCCACCAGCGCTTCACGTAGGCGACGCGCTTCGCGCCCAGGGCCTCCAGCCGCTCCAGCTCCGCGTCCAGGTCATCCGACTCGATGTCCAGGTGGATGCGGCTCTCGTGCTCCACCTGCTGGAGGAGCAGCGAGGGCTCGGTGTCCTTCGCCTCCAGTTCGCGGTAGTGGGGTGAGTCCGGATCCACCGGCTTCGCCTTCCGTCCCAGCGCCGCGCTCCAGAAGCGGGTGGCGGCTTCGATGTCCTCGACCTTGCAGTCGATGACGAACGTGCTGAGTCGGCTGTGGTGCATGGCTGCGCTCCTGGGGGGCCGGGCAGGGGGGAAGCCCGTTGGGGGGGGAGCCAGGGATACACCGAAAAGCGGGTGGAAGGTACGACGGAGTGAAAGGGGCGGACGGCCCTCCCCGAGCCGTCCGCGCCCGGACAGAAGGCCTACTGCCCGCTCATGCCGGGGCCCGGCTTCCAGACCTTCACGTAGTCGATGGACGCGGTCCACGCGGTGGCGCCCGTGGCGTTCGCGTCGCCGTACCAGAACGCGGAAGCGCTGCCGGTGAGGGCCCAGGTGGACGCGACGAAGTTCGCCATGCCCACGAGCATCCGTTTGTAATCCGGGTTGTTGGAGAACGCCGCCGGCAGCGGGACCTCCCGGATGGCGTTGGTCGCCGGGTCGCCAATCCACATCCGGATGTCATTGCCCACGCGGCGCGCGGTGTAGACCCACTGCTTGCCATTGCGGCGGTCCACGGCGGGGCGGACCTCCGACTGCTTGTTGTCCGGGTCCCAGTGCCACGTGGTCATGACGTTCGTGCCGTCGTTGTTGGGCAGCTCGACGAGGTCCAGCTCCGGAGGCCACGGCGTCCCGCCCCAGCTCTCCGCGACGGGCCACATCAGGAAGTACATGCCCGTGCCCACGCCCGGCGGCAGGTCCGCCTTGAACGACACCTGGTAGTCCGCGTAGCCGGGATGCGCCGGCCGGAAGTTCTGCGCGTCCCACCACGTGCCCTGGTCCAGGTAGCAGCCGTCCCAGATGCCCGAGCCGTCACCGCGCTTGCGGGCGCGCATCTCCAGTTGGCCGTTGACCGTCACGCACTGGCTCTGCGTGTTCATCACCATGACCGTGTGGTTGAGCGGCACGTTCGTCTGCCATTGCTTCCACGTGTTCCAGTCCAGCGAGTCGAAGTCGTCCTGGAGGTCCAGCACCCAACCGGTGGGCGGCGTGGGGACGCCTCCCACGCCGGGCGTGTTCCCGGACTGCAACGTCCAGCCTACCTGGGCGGACGCCTCGCCCGAGGCCTCGTAGTACTCCACCTTCACGCGGTGCGTGCCGGCGGTGAGCGTGACGTCGCCGGTCCGCGTCGACGTGCCGTGGTCGCCCCAGTGGTCCACGACGAGCGCCCCGTCGACATAGACGCGGCTGCCGTCGTCGGACGTGGTGGAGAACCGGTACGTGCCCGCGCTGGCGAAGCTCCAGTCGCCCTCCCAGCGCACGCTGAAGTCGTCCACGCCCACGCCCGCGCCGGGGCTCCCCGTGCCCCAGGAGAACTGGATGGCGGCGTCCTGGCGCTGGAAGGCCCGGGTCGTCAGGTTCCGGTCGCTGAAGTAGGTGCCCCGGAAGGCGCCCGTGGGAATGGGCAGCTCACCCGTGCCCGCAGCGTCCCCCAGGAGTTTCACCTCCTGGACCCAGGCGCCGCCGGTGTTCGTGCGGTAGCGCACGTAGACGAAGCGCGCGTTCGTGTCCGGGATGTCGCAGCCCTTCCACTGGATGACGCTGCCGTCCACGTCGCAGTCGTACCAGCCCGTCTGGGACCAGCTCGCGTCGAAGAGCTGGACGTGGAAGCGATGGGCCTGGTCGCCCAGGCTCCACACCTCCCGCACCTGCTTCAGCGTCCCCAGGTCGTAGCCGACAAAGGCGTTGTCGCCCGCGCCCCACGCGCCCGACGCGTCATCGCCGTCGTTCACCTGCCAGGGGTAGTTGAAGCCGCCGTCGTCGATGAGCGTCGCGGCCAGCTCGCCGGTGACCGCGCCGCGTGACGCCGCGACGCGTGCGTCTGGAGGGGGCTCGTGGACTTCACAGGCCGCCAGCGAGCACAGGGGGAGCACCAGGCACGTCCGGACGAGCGCGCGGGAACGGGAACGCGGGGATGGGATCATCTTTCGCCTCCAGTGAGGTGGGAGGCGACGTGATATCCTTGTTGTTCAAGACTTCGAAGCGTCTTGCGGTGAAGTTGGCTTTGTCTTGTTTTGCGCGTCCCTTGGAGCCGTGGATTGCAGGCGCTCGCGGGTCTGGCTACTTGCGCTTCTTCGACAGGGAGCGGACGAAGACGGAGTCGATGCCGTGGATGCGCAGGGAGACGAAGTCCTCCGCGGTGGCGTTCTCGTAGCCCGCGTCGCGCATCTCCTTCACGAACGCGGGCGTGACGCCGTGGATGCGCATGGACACCAGGTCCTCCGCGCTCAGGTCCTTGAAGCCCAGGCCGCGCATCTCGCGGATGAAGTCCGGCGTCACGCCGTGGATGCTCATGGACAGGAGCGAGTCCAGGGGCAGGCCCTTGAACCCCAGCGCCGCGAACCCCTGGATGCGCTCCGGCGTGACGTTGTGGATGCGGCTGCTCACCAACTGCTCGAGCGTCAGCTTCGGGTAGCCCTCGGCCGCCATGGTGCGGACGTATTCCGGGGTGACGCGGAAGATGCCCACCTGGACCAGCTCCTCCACGGTGGTGACCTTCAGGCCCACCGCCGCGAGCGCCTGGACGCGCTGGGGACCGACGTTCACGCTGGCCAGGAGGAGTTGCTCGTCCGCGTCCGGCCTGGGAATGCCCAGCTCCGCCAGCTTCTTCGTGAAGCTGGCGTCCGGGCTGAAGCGCCAGGTGCCCACGCCCTGGCCGTCGTTGAAGCGGCCCTCGAAGTCGAACGTCCCCGCCTCGCGCACCAGCTTGAAGGGGGCGCTGCTCCCGTCCGCGGTGGACAGCCCCTGGAAGTCGGCGAGCGGCGCGGAGAAGCCGTGGTGCGAATCAGGGCGGTCCTTGGGCTGCAATGACAACTGCAACTGCTGCTCCTTCACATACGCGCCCCACGTACCGGTGCGCTGCGCATCGGCGGCGAGCACGGGGAGGGTGAAGAGCATCACGGCCAGGGTGAGCCACGGAGACAGGCGCGACGTCATGACGGCGACTCCTTTTCGGGCAAGGCGCGGCCTGCCCGCGCGCCCGGGAAGGCGCGCGCGGTGGGGCCGCTTGGGAGAGGAAGGGAGGGGTTACTTCCGGGGCTTCTGCATGCGGCGGATGAAGTCCGCGTCCACGCCGCCGGTGCGCAGGCGCACCAATTCATCCACGGTGGCGGGCTTCACGCCCGCGCCTTCCAGCTCGCGCAGGTAGCTGGAGTCGACACCCAGCGCGCGGAGCTGCACGGCTCCATCCAGGCTCAGCTTCCCGAAGCCCGCGGCCTTCAGTTCGTTGAGCCACGCGGCGTTGACGCCCAGCGCCTTCGCGGACAGCAGGGCGTCGGAGTCCTCCTTGTCGAAGCCCAGGGCGGCCATCTGACCCAGCCACTCCGGCGTGACGCCCAGGTGCTTCATGGACAGCAGCTGCTCGGCGGGGATGGAGTGGCCGAAGCGGTCCGTCATGGACTTCACGTACTCCGGCGTGACGCCGGCGTGCTGGAAGCCCACCAGCGTGTCCACCGTGGGCTCGTAGCCCATGGCGGAGATGCGCTCGACGACCTCCGGAGTGACGCCCGCGATCTTCAGCGCGACCAGCTGGTCCACGCTCAGCGGATCCACGCCCACGCGGGTCTTCTCGTCGGCGTCGTCGGACGCCTTCCTCGCCGCGCGGGCCTTCTCCTTCGCGGAGGGCGCGGGGTTCGGAGCCGGCGCGACGACCGGCGCGGGCGCCGGGGGCGGAGGCGGGGGCGCCGCGAGGACCGTGAGCGGCGCGGGCGGGGCAGGGGCCACGGCGGTCTTCGCGGCGGCGGCGAGCGACGTGGACGCGGCGGGCGCGGGCGCCAGGGCGATCCTCGCGGCGGCGAGTGACGGGGGTGCATCGGCCGACCGCGCGGGCTTCGCGGCGGCGAGTGACGGGGGCGCATCGGCCGACTGCGCGGGCTTCGCGGCGGCGCGCGCCAGGCCCCAGGAGGCAGCGGCATCCGTACGGGGCGCGGCGCTCATGGCCGGGGCCTTTGTCTCCTGCGTCTTCACGGGCTGCACCGCGAGCGCCGTCAGCGGCGCCGCCAGCGCCAGGCTGCTGGCCAGCGTGACGATGGACACCCCCGCCGCCCAGCGCGACGAGCACCGCGAGTGGGGCGCCACCACCAACCGCCGCACGCGGTCCTTCAGCGAACCGCCCAGCGCGGACATCGCGGGGCCGTGGGCGTCCATGCCCTGCAACCGCAGCGCTTCGAGCGCGGTGAGCGCCCGGGCGTAGGGCAGGGCGCCGGGGCCCTGCCGCACCGCGAGGTCGTCACAGCAGTTCTCGCGCTCCACGCGGATGACCTGGGACATCCACCACACGGCCGGGTGGTAGAAGAGCAGCGTCTCCACCAGCGTCTGCACCACGTTCACCGCGAAGTCGTGACGGCGGATGTGGGCCAGCTCGTGGGCCAGCACCAGCTCCAGCTCGCGCACGGCCAGCCCGGTGAGCGTGGCGGTGGGGACCAGCACCACCGGCTTCAGCCAGCCCAGCGTGGACGGCACGTCCAGCTTCGACGACACCAGCAGGCGCACCGGACGCGTGAGGTTCAGCCGCCGCGCCAGCACCTCCAGCCGCTGCTGCCATTCCCACGACGCGTGCACCGCCTCGTCCACCTGCCGGCGCAGCCCCATCCAGTCCTTGAGCAGCCGCAGCGACGACGCCGCCACGCCCATGCCCCACGCCAGCACCAGCCAGGGCAGGTGCTCGCCCACCTGCTGGAACACCCCGTCCAACCGGGGCAGCGTCGCGGTCTCCTTCAAGGGCAGGGGATGCGAGGCGGGCAGCCGCGTCAGGGCGGGAGCCACCGGGGACACCAGGGGCGCCACGGTCCGGGGGACGACCGCCGAGCGCGCCGGACGGACTTCCGCCGCGCGCGAGGCATGCCGCCACGCGGTGGCCACCGGCAGCGCCAGCATGATGCCCAGCGCGCCGCACGCCAGCGCGTAGCGCAGGTTCGCCGAGCGCCGCCCCACCCACCGCAGCGCCAGCGCCAGGGCCACCGCCACGAGCGCGCCCTGCCACACCAGGTGCACGAGCGCCCAGCCCACCGCCTCCAGGATGAGACCGTTCATGACTCCGACTCCTTCTCGAGCGAATCCAGCAACTGGCGCAGCTCCGCCAGCTCCTCGGGGGACGTCTTCTTCGTGGACAGGGCCTGCAGGGCGAGCCGCGCCGGAGAGCCGCCGAACACTCGGTCCACCAGGTCCGTCACCAGTTGCTGCTGGGTGCTCTCCCGGGGGAGCCGGGCGCTGTAGACGTGCGCGCGCTGGGACTCGTCGCGCGTCACCAGCCCCTTCTCCGTCATGATCTGCATCGTCTTCAGGACGGTGGTGTAGCCGCTCCCGTCCTGGAGCGTCTCGTGGACCTCGCGCACCGTGCGCGCGCCCCCGTCCCACAGCACCCGCAGGATGGCCAGCTCGGCATCCGTGGGGCGCGGCAGCTTTCCTCGGCTCATGGCTTCCTCTCTCCTCACCGCTTCCTACGCATAGTTATACGAACGATTTCGTAGGTGTCAACGAAGCCTTTCGTACTTCACGGGCAAGGCGCCCCGTGGGGAGGGGAAAGGGCGTTCCCGAGGGCTGACGCCCAGACAAGCCATCAGGGAGGGGTGAACCCGACGGTGGGGTGTTTACCGTTTTCCAGACCGGGCCCATGGCCACGCGGCGGGGGAGCCCGAGGAGCCTGTCCATCCATGCGCGTCATCCTCTTCTGTCATTCCCTGCTGTCGGACTGGAACCACGGCGCTGCCCACTTCCTGCGCGGAGTGGTGACGGAGCTGGCCGCGCGAGGCCACTCCGTGCGCGTGTTCGAACCCGAGGACTCCAGGAGCTTCCAGTGCCTGCTGGAGGAGCCCTACGGCGTGGCCGCGCTCAACGAGGCCCGCGCCCTCCATCCGCACGTGCGTCCGGAGCGCTTCACCCCCGGCACGCTGGACCTGGAGGCCGTGCTCGAAGGCGTGGACCTGGTGCTGGTGCACGCCTGGACGCCGCCGGACCTGGTGCGCCGCATCGGAGCGCATCGCGGTGACGGCGGGCGCTTCCGCCTCCTCTTCCATGACACCGGGCACCGAGGCGTGAGCGCGCCGGAGGTGATGGCCGGCTACGACCTGTCCCGGTACGACGGAGTGCTCGCCTCCGGAAACGCGCTCCGGGACCTCTATCGGGAGCGTGGCTGGGCCCCGCGAGCGTGGACCTGGCACGAGGCCGCCGATGTGCGCGTGTTCCACCCGCACCCGCGCAACCGCGAGGTGCGGGACCTGGTCTGGGTTGGCAACTGGGGAGACGACGAGCGCACGAAGGAGCTGCAGGAGTTCCTCGTGGATCCGGTGCACGAGCTGGGCCTCACCGCGCGGGTGCATGGCGTGCGCTACCCGCCCCCTGCCCTGCGGGCCCTCTTCGACGCGGGCATCGAGTACGCCGGCTGGCTGCCCAACCACCGCGTGCCCCTGGCCTTCTCCCAGGCGCGCGTCACCGTGCACATCCCCCGGCGCCCCTACGCCACGCTCTTGCCCGGCATCCCCACCATCCGCCCCTTCGAGGCGCTGGCGTGCGGCATCCCGCTGGTGTCCTCCCCCTGGGAGGACTCGGACGGGCTCTTCAGCGCGGGACGGGACTACCTCGTCGCCCGGGATGGCGCTCAGATGCGGCGCCACCTGTCCGCGCTGGTCGCGGACGCGGAGATGCGGCACGCCTTCGCGGAAGCCGGCCTGCGCACGGTACTGTCACGCCACACCTGCGCGCACCGGGTGGAGGCGCTGCTCCTCCTCTGTCAGGAGCTGGGGATGTCCGGTGACGTCCTCCATCCGCTGTCTTCCGAAAGAGTCCTCGCATGAGCCGCGGCCTGCGCTTCGCCTTCTTCGGTTCCAGCCTCGTGTCCACCTGGTGGAACGGCGCGGCCACCTATTACCGGGGCCTCTTGCGCGCCCTGCACGCGCGCGGGCACCAGGTCACCTTCTATGAACCGGACGCCTCCGGACGGCAGGAGCACCGCGATCTCCAGGAGCCGGGCTGGGCCCGCGTCGTCGTCTACTCCAACAACCCGGGCTCGGTGGACGAGTGCCTGGACGACGCCTTCGGCGCGGACGTGGTGGTGAAGGCCAGCGGCGTGGGGGCCCAGGACGCGTATCTGGAAGCGTGTGTGCTGGAGCTGCGCCGCTCCGGCACGCAGGTGGTGTTCTGGGACATGAGCGCGCCCGCCACGCTGGAGCACGTGGCGAAGGACGCCCATCACCTCTTTCGTGAGCGCATCCCGCGCTTCGACCGCATCCTCACGTCCGGCGGCGGCGCGCCGGTGGTGAACGCGTACCGCGAGCTGGGCGCGAAGCAGTGCGTGCCCATCTGCCCGGCGGTGGATCCGGACACGCATCACCCCGTGACGCCCGAGCCGCGCTTCGCCTGTGACCTGGCCTTCATGGGCAACCGGCTGCCGGACCGCGAGGCGCGCGTGGAGGCCTGCTTCTTCCAGGTCGCGCAGGCGCTGCCCCGCTCGCGCATGCTCCTGGGCGGCAACGGTTGGGAGGACCGCGTCGCGCCCGCGAACGTCGGGCGCCTGGGCCACGTCTACACTCAGGACCACAACGCGCTGAACTGTTCCGCGCGCGCGGTGCTCAACCTGCACCGCGACAGCCTGGCGCGCTTCGGCTTCTCGCCGTCCCCGCGCATGTTCGAAGCCGCGGGCGCGGGCGCCTGCCTCATCACCGACGCCTTCGAGGGCGTGGAGCGGTTCCTGGAGCCCGGCCGCGAGGTGCTGGTGGCCCGTTCCGGTGAGGAGGTCGCCGAGCACGTGAAGCGCCTCACCCTGGAGGACGCGCGGCGCATGGGGCAGGCCGCGCTCCGGCGCGTGCTGGCCGAGCACACGTATGCGCACCGCGCGCTGGAGGTGGAGGCGGCGCTGGGCTGACGCAGACCGGCGCGGAGCATCGGCGTCGGCCGGGGTTGAAACCCGGCGGGGCCGGACGCATGGATGGGAGGGCATGACCTCCCATCCGCCTCCCAAGCCCTGCGCCGTCTGTGGCCGCGCCATCACCTGGCGCCGCAAGTGGGCGCGCGACTGGGAACAGGTGCGGTACTGCTCGGAGGCGTGCCGGGGGAAGCGGACCGGGGCGCGGGATTCCCCGTGGGAGGCGCGCATCCTGGAGCTGCTCTCCCAGCGGGCGGGCGGCGCCACCGTGTGCCCCTCCGAGGTCGCCCGCGCATCCGGTGAAGAGGACTGGCGCGCGTGCATGGAGCCCGTGCGCGAGGCGGCGCGCAGGCTCGTCGCTCGCGGGGTGTTGGACATCGTGCAGGGGGGAAGGGTGGTGGACCCGTCCACCGCGCGCGGCCCCATCCGGTTGCGCCTGCGCGCCCGAGGCCCCGGGGTGTAGCGCTCCGCACAGGGCCTTCACGGGCGGTGCAATCGCTCTTGCGCTCACATGGAAGGTCCGGCTACGCGCCGCCCCATGGCACACGACACGAAGCCCGCGTTCGACATCATCCTGTGGGGCGCCACGGGATTCACCGGCCGCCTGGTGGCGGAGTACCTGGCTCGCAACCAGGACGCGCACCGCGCGAAGTGGGCCATCGCCGGGCGCGACGAAGGCAAGCTGGAGCAGGTCCGCTCGGAGCTGGTGAAGGTGCGGCCGGAGTTCGCGGACCTGCCGATGGTGCTCGCGGACGCGAAGGACGCGGCCTCGCTGGACGCGATGGTGGCGCGCACGCGCGTCATCATCTCCACGGTGGGCCCCTACGCGCGCTACGGCAACGAGTTGGTCGCCGCCTGCGTCCGCGCCGGCACGGACTACTGCGACCTGACGGGCGAGGTGCAGTGGATGCGCAAGACCATCGACGCCCACGACGCGCGGGCGCGCGAGACAGGGGCCCGCATCGTGCACACGTGCGGCTTCGACTCCATCCCTTCCGACCTGGGCACGCTGATGGTCCAGGACTACATGCGGGAGAAGCACGGCGGCCACTGCGACCAGGTGCGCTTCCACCTGACGCGCATGCGCGGCGGCTTCAGCGGCGGCACCATCGCCAGCATGATGGACACGCTGGCGGCGGTGAAGGCGGACCCGTCCCTCAAGAAGGTGCTGACCAGCGCCCACGCGCTGGACCCGGAGCCTTCCCGGGGCACGAAGGAGGAGCGCGACCTGGCCACGGTGAAGAAGAGCCCGGACACGGGCACGTGGACCGCGCCCTTCGTGATGGCCTCCGTCAACACGCGCGTCGTGCGGCGCTCCAACGCGCTGCTCGGCTACCCGTGGGGCCGCGACTTCTTCTACTCGGAGGTCTCCGACTTCGGCCCCGGGCCCAAGGGCCTGGCGCTCGCCACGGCGACCACCGCGGGGCTGGGCGGCTTCATGGTCCTGTCCAACGTGGACCCCGTGCGGGAGCTCCTGGAGAAGCACGTGCTGCCCGCGCCGGGGGAGGGCCCGTCCGCCACCGTGCGCGAGCGCGGCCTCTTCGAGGTGCGGCTGCTCGGTGAAGGCCACTCGCCCAAGAGCGGCCAGCGCGTGAAGGTGGAGGGCAAGGTCGCGTCGAAGGGCGACCCGGGCTACGCGGCCACGGCGCGCATGCTGGCGGAGTCCGCGCTGTGCCTCGCCTTCGACACCATCCCCAAGCGGGGCGGTGTGCTCACCCCCGCGTCCGCCATGGGCATGGTGCTGGTGGAGCGCCTGCGCAAGGCGGGCATGACGTTCGAGGTGCACGACCGCGCCGCGTGAGGGCGCGGCCCGGGCCTCAGTCGCGCAGGTAGTGGCAGGTGTAGCCGCCGGGGTTCTTCACCAGGTAGTCCTGGTGGTAGCCCTCGGCGGGCACCCACTCGCCGGCGGCGGTGATTTGCGTGACGACGGGCCGGGACCACTTGCCAGACTTGTCCACGCGGGCCTTTACCGCCTCCGCCGTCCGGCGCTGTTCGTCCGACAGGTAGAAGATGGCGGAGCGGTACTGCGAGCCCACGTCGTTGCCCTGGCGGTTGAGCGTCGTCGGGTCGTGCATGCGGAAGAACCACTTCTCCAGCAGCGCCTCGTACGTCAGCAGCTTCGGGTTGAAGACGACGCGCACGGCCTCCGCGTGCCCCGTCTCCCCGGTGTGCACGTCATCGTAGGTGGCGCCCTTCAAGGCGCCGCCCGTGTAGCCGACCTCCGTGTCGATGACGCCCGGGATCTTCCGGAGGATGTCCTCCATGCCCCAGAAGCACCCGCCCGCCAGGTACGCCGTCTCGCGCGTCACCTCCGTGGCGGCGGTGGCCTTCGCCAGCACGACGGCGCCCGCGGCGGGGGCGAGCGAACCCTGGGGCTCGCTCGGGGCCGCGCGGCCGAATGAGGGCAGCCACGCGCCATAGCCCTTCGCGGCCAGCTCGTTCACGGGGATGAAGCGCAGCGACGCGGAGTTGATGCAGTAGCGCAGGCCCGTGGGATTGGGGCCGTCCTCGAAGACGTGGCCCAGGTGCGAGTCGCCGTCCTTGGAGCGCACCTCCACGCGCTCCATGCCCAGGAAGTTGTCACGCTTCTCCACCACGTGGGCCTTGTCCACGGGGCGAGTGAAGCTGGGCCAGCCGGTGCCGGACTCGAACTTGTCGCGCGAGGAGAACAGCGGCTCGCCGCTGACCACGTCGACGTAGAGCCCCTCGTCGTGATTGTTCCAGTACGCGTTGCGGAAGGGAGGCTCGGTGTCCTCGTTCTGCGTCACCCGGTAGGCCAGGGGGGACAGGGTGCGCTTGAGCTCCGCGTCGGACGGCTTCGTGAACTTGCTGCCGTCCTTCGCGGTGGCGGACGCGGTGGCCTGGGGCTTGGCGTCGGGTGGAGCGCCACGCGCCTCGGTGCACGCGCTCAGCACGGTGGCCAGCACCAGCACGGCGGGCCACAGCCCGCGCGCCAGCGACAGCCGGGGGGAAGAAGACACTGCTCGGGCGGACGACATGGGTCGCGAAGCCTCCAGCGCCGCCGGAAGAAGGGCGCCACCTCTCCTTACGCGCGACACCGGGGAGCGGTTACAGCGGGGCTTCCGAAGACCTGCCAGCCGGGCGGGCCTCCCCGTGGCTCGCCGGAGGGCCGGGCAGTGGCCGGCGGGGGGCCGGAGGGGCTACGGTTCCTCGCGAGGACCGGGAGGAAGCCGATGAGCCGGGAACGCGGGCCGCGAGGTCCAATCGGGCGGGTGACGGGCATCTCGCGCGCGGAAGGCGCCAACGTCATCCTTCGCATCCGGGCCCTCCAGGGCGTGGAGGGAGCCGCGCCGGTGGCGGAGCGCAACGCGCCCCGGCGCTCCTTCGCGGAGGTGATGGATCGCCACGCGCAGGGGTTGAACAGCGCGGAGCCCCTGCCGTTTCCCGTGGCGCCCAAGCCCCTGCCGCCACCCGTGCGCGGTCACGAGGACGAAGAGCTGATGACCGCGGAGCCCGCCCCCGACACCTTCGTCGGGCTCATGTGGTCCAAGCTGAAGCGCTCCCGCTGAAGCGCACCCGCGGCAGCGGCCACCACGTCGCGGCGAGCCCGGAGAGGGACACTCAGTCCAAGCTCGCCACGTCGTTGGCTGAATCGCTCCCGCTGAGGCGCTCCAGGCGAGCCGCTACCCTCCCGTCGCGGCGAGCTCTCCCAGGGACACGTAGTCCTGGGGCGCGGCGTCGTTGGCTGGAGCGCTCCCGCTGAAGCGCTCCAGGCAAGGCGCTACCACCACGTCGCGGCGAGCCCTCCCAGGGACACGTAGTCCTGGCTCGCGGTGTCGTTGGCGGAGTGGGGATCCGCGGGGACGCTGAGCGTCCGCGTGGCGGTGATGCGGTAGGACAGGCCCACGCTGGAGCGCGGCAGCGGCGCGGAGAAGCGCAGGACGGTGGTGTCGCCCACGGCCAGCGGTCCCACCTCGCACTGGAGCGTGCCGGCGGCCATGAGGCAGTCCCGGGTGCTGGCCTGGAGGCCCGGGGGCAGGGCCACGGTGATGACGGCCCGGGTCAGCGGATCCGGCCCGTGCTGCGTGACGTTGAGCGTGTAGTCGATGCGCGGCATGGCCACGCCCGGCCTGGGGACGGCGGTGAGCGTCACCTCCACGTCCGCGGAAGCCGCGGCCCGAAGCACGGACACGTCATGTCCCCGGGTGTTGGCGGTGACGACGTCCGGCTTCAGGTCGCCATCGAGCAGGCCCACCGCGACCGCCGCGGGGCCTTCTCCCGTGGGCAGGCGCGTGGGCGCGCCGAAGGAGCCGTGGCCCTGGCCGGGCAGGAGTGACACGGTGTCCTCGTTGAAGTTCGCGGTGACCAGGTCCAGGATCCCGTCGCCGTTGAAGTCGCCGGGCGCGACGTAGTACGGCCCGCCCTTCACGGCGAAGTCCACGCGCACGGGGAACGTCCCGGTGCCGGTGCCGCGCAGCACGGACACGCTCTGGCCCCGGAAGTTCGCGGTGACCACGTCCAGCTTCCCGTCGTCATCCACGTCCACCACCGCGACGGAGTAGGGCGCGTTGCCCGTGGCGAAGTCCATGCGCGGCCGGAACGTCCCGTCCCCGTTGCCGAGCAGCACCGACACCGTGTCCACGAAGTTCGCGGTGACCAGGTCCGCCATCCCATCGTGGTTGACGTCGGCCACCTTCACCGCGAACGGGTTGGTGCCGGTCGTCACGTCCTTCTGCGACACGAACCGTCCGGAGCCCCGGTTCAGCAGCACCGACACGGAGTCCTCCAGCGAGTTGGCCGTCACCACGTCCAGGCGGCCGTCGCCATCCAGGTCGCCCACGTCCACCGCCGAGGGCTCCGCGCCCACGGAGTGGTCGGTCCGCGCGCCGAACGTTCCATCTCCGCGCCCCAGCAGCACGGACACCGTGCCCCCGAAGTGGCTGGTGACCGCGTCCAGGTGGCCATCCCCGTCGAAGTCCCCCACCGCCACCGCGCCGGGCAACGCGCCGGTGGGCCGCTCCATGCCGGGCGCGAACGTGCCGTCCCCCCGGCTCCGCAGCACGGACACGGTGCCCGCGGTGTGGTTGGCCGTGATGACGTCCACGCGCCCGTCCTCGTCGAAGTCACCCAGCGCCACGGAGCGAGGCCCCATCCCCGTGGGTGATGCGCGAGGCGCATCCAGCAGCGGCCGGGCCGGAGTGATGGCCATCCGCGGCAGCGCCATGGCGATCAACACCGCGACGCTGAACAGCATCACGCCCGCATGGGCCATTCGTGGGTGTCTCATGTTCGTCCCCCTCTTCATTCACGATTCACGGCCCTGAACCGGCAAGGCCGTATGAACGCGGTTTCCGTGACATCCCCGCGTGATGTCGAAGAAGTAAGAAGGGGGGCCGGGTGGGGCCATGCGTCCCGGGGGAAGGTGCGGTGACGGGCGGTGGACAGGCGCACGTCCCCGGAAGGACGGGTTGCGCGCGGAGTAGGCTGCGCCGTCCCATGTCCCTTCCGTCAGAAACCCCGCCTTCCTCCCGCCAGCCGTTGGTTGTCACCACGTCGGACCGGGTGGACGCACAGCTCGCACAGCGTGCGAGGAGTGCGGCGGAGGCGGTGGGCGTGCCGTATATGGAGCGTCACCACAAGCTGCCCCTGAAGAAGCTGCTCACCGACATGGCGGACGCGCTCGTCGTCTTTGAATCCACGGCGGTATCGCTGGTGGACGCGGAAGGGACGCTGCGCTTCTCACCGGGGCTCGCGCACCTGCGCGTGAAGCAACTGGACGCGGGCGTGACGGAGGACCAGCTCGTGCGCGTCGCGGGGCTGCGCGAAGGGGAGCGCGTGCTGGACTGCACCCTGGGGTTGGGCGCGGATGCGCAGGTGGCGGCGCGGCTGGTGGGGCCGGGCGGAAGCGTCATCGCGCTGGAGAAGAGTCCGGCGCTGTATCTCCTGGTGCGGCACGGGCTCCAGGGGCTGCCGAGCCACCCGGCCTCCAGCACGGTGGAGGTCGTGCACGCGGACGCGGCGGAGTTCCTGCGCACGCTGCCGGACGGCGCGTTCGACGTGGTGCTCTTCGACCCGATGTTCGAGCGCGAGCGCAAGTCCTCCGCCGCGTTCGAAGCGCTGCGCCGCCACGCGGACTACTCGCCGCTGACGCGACAGACGGTGGACGAGGCCCGGCGCGTGGCACGCCGGATGGTGGTGCTGAAGGGCTCGCGCTACTCGAAGGACTTCAAGAAGCTGGGCATCACCCCGGAGCCCGCCCGGCCCAACGCCACGGTGTTGTGGGCCCGACTGCCGGGTACGGGGAAGAATGGAAATCCTGGTGGGTCCAGGAACGCTTGATACCGTTCCGGATGGCCGTGACTCACCACCGGGAGCGACACATGAAGACGCTGAAGCGTGGACTGTTGCTGATGGGCTGTCTGCTGGGGGCCGTGGGCTGTGGCGTGGAGGCGCCGGAGGAGGGCGCGCCGGTGCAGGAGGAGGACACGCGGGAGGTGTCCGCGCAGGCCAGCTGCATCCCCGGGCAGACGCGCACCATCAAGGTGGGCTGCTGCACGCCCACGCTGGAGCGCCGGCAGAACCAGATCTGCACCAACTCCGCGGGCTCCTGGAGCAACTCCGGCTCCAGCTACTGTGGCGGCTCGACCCTGAACTGCTACGGCGGCTGAGCTAAAGGCCCGAGGCGCGTTGACCCATCCTGCGCGGAAGCAATCCTCGCGCAGGGTGGTTCCGAGGAACCGGTGGCTGGAGCGTCGATCCGCGGGAGGCCGCTCTCCGGAGACGAACCGTCCCCATCCGCCCGGCCTTCGCCGCGCGTTCCACCCATTTCAGGAGGCGTAGGCCCCGGAGCTGTTGGAGACGGCAGTGTCTCGCTGGCCGAAGCCACGGAGAGGGCCGCTGCCTGAGGGCACGGCGCACCCCCGAGCGCCTCGGCATCCTCTGGGGCGGGTACGCGGCAACCGGGGCTCCGCTCCTCGACAGAAGGGACTACCTCCGGCGCGTCCCCCATCCCAGTGGCTGCCACGGGAGCACCGGCGAGACCCTCCTGGGAGCATGGGGCCTCGGAGGACGCAGGCTTGACGGGGACGGGAGCGAAGGCATCGAGCACGCGCTCATCGCGAGCCTTCATCAGTGCCGGCAGCTCATGCTGAAGTGCCTGCACATCGCGCTCGTGCAGGATCGCCATCAGGCGGAAGGCCCACTCGCGCAGCGCCTCTCCGCCCAGATGAGGCAGCAGTTGGGCGGCTCCTCCCAGGAAGGCCCGCTGCAGGGACTGAACGAGGAGCACGTGCCCGGGACGTGCCGCCACTCGCGCTGCCTGCCGCAGCAACTCGAATTCCGCCTGCGCGCAGGACTCCCCCGACTCCCAGCGCGCCGCGTCCTGAAGCCGGAAGCACGCGCTCCCCAGCCGGTCCAGGTCGAGGTCCGAAGCTTTCTCGCAGCAGTCGACCAGGAGCTCCACCAGCACCTGCCGCTTGAGGCTGAAGTAGCCCTCCAGAAGCCACCGGGCATCCGGGTTGCTCGCGTCATGCAGCGCCAGGCCCAGGTTCTCCAGCGTCAGCGATTCATCCAGCGGCACCGCGTGCGTCTTGCGTCCGGCGCGCTGCACCACCAGCCCCCGCGCAGCCAGCCGCCGCAGCGCCTCTCGGATGGTGCCTCGGCATACCTCATAGCGGCGCGCCAGCTTCGCTTCGGAGCCGAATCGCCCGCTCGGGTGCAGCCGCCCCAGCGCGATATCGCGCTCGATTTGCGCCTCCACATAGGCCACGAGTCCTCGCCGTTCCATCCCCATCCCCTCCCTCGTTCCAGCATGGCCATCCAACCACAGGGGTCTGACATGGACGGGTGGGCCCACTCCCCGCGTCGCTTGCCGGGCCAGCGCGCCCCCGGGCCGCATGGGCTGAAAACCTGTCCGACAGTCGGACAGCTTTGGAGACAACCGGCCCCGGGAGGGCGCCTCCGTCCATGGCCCCTCCTTGGTACCCGAGCACGCATGACGTGGCACCCTTGTCGGACCGGCGCGGCCTCGGACCCATGCGGCGGAATCGGTCCGACAGTCGGACAGGTTTTGAGGCAACCGGGCCCGGGCGGGTGCCTCTGTCCGTTGCCCGGTTCGGGAGGCTCCGGACCCGGGAGGCTTCAGGTTCGCCTGAAGGCGCTGGCGTCCGGCAGGCCGCTGCCGCTCAGGTCCGCGTCCATGGCGGTGAGGACGCCGGAGAAGATGTCCGGTTCGTTGGACGTCACCTTGCCCGGTTGGCGCTCACCGGTGCGCGCGTCGAAGCCGTAGGTGAGGGTGGTGTTCGGGTCCACGCCTCCCAGCACGGTGTTGCCCTTCACCATGGGCGACAGCAAGAGGAAGCCATTGTTGAGGTCGTGGCCCGAGCCGAACTCCGTGGCGCCGGAGGGGCGCGGGCGCGTGCGGCCGAACTCCGTGGCCACGTAGATGAGCGTGCGGTCCCACATGGACTCGCCCGAGTCCGCGTCGAAGGGCTCGGCCTTGAGCAGCGTGATCAGTGAGTCCACCGTGGACAGGATGCGCGCCCACATGAAGGCCTGTCCGCCCCGGTGGTCGTTGTGGCTGATGTCGAACGCGAGCGGCGGATTGGCGATGCCGTTGGGTCCGCCCACCGCGACGTTGAAGTCCGGCCCCAGCGTCACCGACACGGACACCCGGTACTTGAGCAACAGGAACGCCAGCGCCGCCTGGCCCTGCACGGGGTCCGTGAAGAAGCCGGGGAACACCTCGCGTAGCCGGGCTCCGTCCGGTGAGCTCTCCAGTCCATACTTCGACAGGGGAATGGCCGGCAGATCCGGCAGGACGTTGAGCTTCGTGATGAGGTCCAGGGCCTCCAGCTTCGGTTGCTGCACGCCGCGCTGTTCGCTCCAGCGCTTCAGCGCGCCGCTGTCCTGGAAGGTGCGGCCGAAGATGGACTTCTGGTCCAGGGCGTCCCTCGTGCTCCGTGCCAGCGCGATGACGTCCTTCGACGGCGCTCCGGCGATGCCTCGCGAGCCATCCAGGCCCAGGGGCCACAGGGACGGGTTGACCACGGGCTCCCCGAAGCAGGACAGGGGCAGGCTGTCGTCGGTGCCGCGCTCGGCGTAGCCACCCGTGCCCATGTTGACGTTGGGCAGCGGCATGCCGCCTCCCCACTGGAGCGCGACGGCCTCCTGGAGCGTGCGGCCCCGCCAGGCGCCGTTGCCGGTGAGCGAGCGCTTCTGCGCGATGCCGTGGTTCACGGACGTGCCCACGGAGGTGGCCACCAGCATCTGGCTCGCGTGCTTCTTCACGAACGCCAGTTGGTCGGTGTTGACCGGGATGTTGATGCTGCCCAGGCGCGAGTTGCTGTACTTCACCGCGCGGAAGGGGCTGTCCGCCACGCCCTGCACCTGCGCGTCCGGGAAGGTGTTGAGCCCAGCGGCGTTGGCGGACTCGGATTGGCGCACCGCGAGGAAGCTGTCCACGATGGACGCGCCCCCCGCCGCCCCGATGACGATGAGGAACTTCGGCTTGCCGTCGAGTGCGTCGCGCTTGCGGCCCAGCTTCTCCAGGGACTCGGGCGTCTGGAGGGAGTCCCGGCAGCCGGAGAGGAGGGGCGTGAGCGTGGTGCCCGCCGCGCAGAGTGACAGTGCCCGCAGCATCTCCCGGCGTGACAGCCGGCCCGTGGTCTTGAGGGTCATGGGAGGGGTTCCTCAGTAGAAGACGGCTTCGGCGGAAGAGAAGACAGCGAGACACACGGCCTGCATCCACGCGACCCCTGGCGTGGCCACGCCGGTGGCCTGCACGTCGGCGGACAGCCGCACCAGCGTGTCGCGCTCGTCCCGGGTCGGGTCCCGCAGCCACGCGCGGCGCACCAGCGCGGTCACCGCCGTGGCGACGGAGGGGCTCGCGGCGTCCGCCAGCCTGCCATCCGCGGTGAGGGCCACGTCCTTGAACACCACCGCGGCGGCGGGCGTGTTCACATCCAGCGCGATGCGCGCGTTGCACGCGGAGAGCACGGTGCGCTCCACGGCGATGGGCGTGGTGGCGCCCGTGACGGAGGCGGTCTCGTAGACGCTGTGCTGGTAGGGGTCCACACCGCCCAGCGCAACGCCGTGCACGTTCTGGCAGGGGTACTGGCCCAGTTCGTTGCATACGGACGATGCGGGCAGCTCCAGCGCCTGGGCCAGGTCGAGCGACAGGCGCTCGGGGCCCTTGAAGCGCAGGTTTCCCTTCTGGGACTTCGCGACGCCGCCGTCCCATCCGGGCGTCACGCCGGGGTTCGCGTCCGGTCCCAGGTCGACGGCGGTGGGGAGCTTGTCGGAGCAGCCCGTGAGCAGCAGACAGGTCAGCAGCAGGCGTTCAGGGCGCACCGTAGGCCTCCGTGCGAATGAGGTCGTGAAGCATCTTCTGCACGCGGTACGCGTGCGTCGTACGGAAGGCCTGCCAGGTGCGGACGAACTCCTCGTTCTCCTCCGGCAGGGGCGCGTGGCCGACGAGCAGCTTCCAGTAGTCCGTGACGGTGGAGATGGCGAAGGCGTCGCTGTTGGCGGCGACCCGGGCCCACTCCATGAGGTTGTTCACGGGCTGGCCCAGGATGACGCCCTGCTCGGGCGTGTTCTTCAGCGTGGCCACTTCGTTGGGGAACAGCAGCTCCAGCCGGTTGGGGATGTAGCGGTTGGGCAGCCCGCCCAGGCCGTTGTAGTTGCGGTACGGATACGACAGCGGATCCAACGTCGCGTGGCACGCGGCGCACTGGGGCGCCTGGACGCCCTTGGCGTCATGGTCGCGCGGCTCGTTGGGGACGCTGTGCAGGCCCTCCTGCTTCGCGATGTCCAGGCCCAGGTACGCGCGGTACATCTGAGACGCGGCGTTGCGCGGCAGCGCGGTGAACATGACGAACGACGTCAGCGTCCACGCGCTCGTCATGTTGCCGGCGCGACGCGAGGCCTCCACGAACTGGGAGGAGAGGGTGTTGGCGGCGGTGTACGTGGTGGGGCTCGAGCCCGAGCGCTTCACGTAGAAGCTGGCGGTGAGGACGTCGCGCGCGTCGTGGTCGTCCGTCTGGGACCAGGTGAAGAGGGCGTAGTCATCGTAGTAGTCCGCCAGGGGGATGATGCCCGCGTCCTCGCCGGACTTGATGGAGCCGACGGGGCGGATCTTCGGGTGGGCCACCTTCCAGAGCTGCCCGTGCTTGCCGCGCCAGAAGTCGGACTGGAGGCAGCGATCCAACTCCTGGTCGATGAAGGCGCGCTGCTTCTCCGCGCTGCCCAGCTCCAGGAAGGTGACGACCTGGGCATAGGTGGGAGACGTGCCGCAGAAGTCGCTGAGCATGCGGCGGTACGCGAAGCGCGGGTCGTACTGGCAGACCTTGAACTGGGGGTTCTCTCCGCCGCCGCAGACGCCGCTGGGCGGGACGCTGGAGGCGTCACCGGGCAGCGAGCCCTGCTCGACCTCGAACTGGTTGGGGGCGCCGTCGCCGTCGGTGTCCTCGGTGGCGATGGCGCGCAGCGCGGCGGGGAGGGCGGCGGCGAAGTCCGCGTCGGAGAGGGGGCGCGGCTTGCCGGGGGCGAGGTGCGGCTCCAGCGCGGCGCCGTAGCCGTTCCGCTGGGGCGGGGCCACGTGGCAGTACGTGCAGGCGGGCTGGGTGCCCTGGCATGCGGGCGCGGTGGGGTACTCGGCGCAGAAGGTGCCGGGGCCAGTGGGCATGGCCACGGCCAGGGGCGCGAACCCGAGCAGCAGCAGCCCGGGCAGTAGCCATCGGCGCGGAGGGGGGATGGGGAGAGGCACGCGGGCTCCGGGAACGGGTGCTGCTGTACGGACACCCCAACCCGGAAAATCAGAAAAGGTTTCGGAAATTCGTGCGCGCCCGGTTCACCGCGGTGGGGGACTTCTAGTGCTTCACCAGCGTGGAACAGTGCTGCCCCTTCACCTTGAGCGTCTCGATCATCTTATCAATCGTCGTATCGGCCAGGTTCGGCAGCTCCTTCCGCGAACCATCTTTGATGTCAGCGATGATCTTCATCTGAGCCTCCTGCGTCTTCTTGGCGAGAGGTTCCTTCATGATCTCCCTATCGATGATGTTCGTGAACTTCTTCAGGTCCGCGGCAGGGAGCTTCCACTCCGAGTTCGCCGCAGTGATGTCCTTGTTGATGCAGGCGACAAGCTTCTTCCTCGCCTCCGTGTCGTCCTCCGCCGAGGCGGGGGTGGAGAGCATGAGCAGGAGCGAGGTCATCGTCAGCAACGTGCGGGATGCCATGTGAATCCTCCGGTGGCGCTTCGTGTGCGCCCTGTTTACCAGGGCCGCCGCTCGAGGAGGTGGCGCGCTTCGGGCGAGGGGGCAAGGAAGGACACGGGCGCACCCGCCACGCGCTCGAGTTCCTCCAGGTGGTGACGGGCCGGGTCGGTGAGCTGGTCGAAGCGCCGGACGGACCAGTTGGTTGCGGCCATGTCCCCCGCGAGCGTCAGTGCCAGGTCCGTGGGGGCATTGAGGGACGCGGCCTCGAGCAGCCCCACCCAGTCGAACGCGCCGCCTTCCGAGCGGCAAGCCAGGACCACCCGCCGCACCCGCGCCGGCGCGATGCCCGCCGCCTGGATGCAGCCGCTCGCGCAGGGCCCGGCGCTTTCGACGAGCACCCGGTGCCCCCGGGCAAAGGCGTCCTCCAGTTCCTCGCGTGAGGGGGCCGCGCCGGACCGGAGCAGGACCGCGTAATGGGGTGCGAGCTGCGCCGTGAGAGGACGCGTGTCCGCGCCGCCATGGGGCCCTGGGATGATCAGGTCCACGAGCCGTTCGCCCGGCCGTCCATAAAGTCCGAGCCGGCTGGCGACCCGCACGAGTACCGCATCGGGCGGAGTCCTCGCCGTGTCGACCACGAGATCCGCCAGCGAGGCCAATGCGTGCACCGCGCGCTCGGCGGGATGAGCCCAGGCTGCCTCGAAGTGGTCTTGCTCCGAATCCAGGGACGCCGTGCATGGCTGCTCCTCGGAAGGTCTTGCCGCCTCGACAGCGTCAGGCTTCGCGACCTCATGCGGTGTGTGAGGAACCTGCTCGGCATGAGGTGACTTGTCTGCCTCGGTGACGGCAGGTGTCGTGTCGTCATGCGGCGTGCGCGGATGGTGCTCAGCGGAATGGGGCCTGGCGGCCTCGGCGGTGGCAGGCCTTTCGTGCTCATGCATGGCGCGCGAACGCCGCTCCGCATCGCGCAGCGCCTGCTCCGGCTTCGGCGTCTCCAGGTGGACGTGCACGACGCGGAGCCCAGGGCTCCCGCGCAGGCCGTCCAACTGCGCCTCGCTGCTCGCGGCGTCCACGGTGACCAGCCTGGGAGTCCGGCCATGCGCGTCCAGTCCGTGCCCATGCAGGACCGTGAGCACTCCGTCCGCCAACCAGCGCCCCCCCATTGTCCGGTCCAGCGCGACGGTCAGCTCCTGGCGCGTGCGCCGGGAACCTTCACCGCCATGCTTCCGCAGGAAATCCTCCGAGCGGAGATGCTGCGCGCCGAACCGCCGCGCCAGTCCCTGCGCCAGGGTCGTCTTCCCCGCGCCGATGGGCCCCGACACCACCACCACCGTGACCGCCATGGCTTGCTCCTCCCAAGGAGGAGCACCCTAGGAACCCGGCGGCGGTGCGAACCATCCCCCGTTGGAGGGAGTCCTCAGCGCTTTTCGGAGACGCGCACCCAGTCCACTTCCATGGTCTGCGGCGCGTCGCGCACCAGGTCCACCGTGGCCTGCGGCACGCCGAAGTACGGCTCCTTCGTCTTGTTGACGCCCTCCGGGTAGCCGCCGCCCACCGCGAAGTTGAAGATGATGAAGAGGGGCTTGTCGTAGGCCCACGCGCCGTGGCGCTCCACCTCCTCACGCGTGGACGTCTTCACGCGCTCCCCGTCGATGTACCAGTGGATGGCCTCTGGCGACGTCTCCACGCCGTACTCGTGCCAGTCGCTCACCGGCGTGCGCGGATGGAAGCGGCCGTTGATGGGCGTGTTGCCGCTGTAGCCCGGCCCATGCAACGCGACGGACACCCAGTCGCCGTAGCCGACGTTCTCCATGATGTCGAGCTCCCCACACGCAGGCCACCCCGTCGTGTGGATGTCGCCGCCCAGCATCCAGAACGCCGGCCAGAGCCCCACGCCCACCGGCAGCTTGATGCGCGCCTCGACGCGGCCGTATTTGAACTCCCGCTTGCCCGCGCTCTCCACCCGGCCCGACGTGAACGGATACCCGTTGGCCGTCTGCAGCCGCGCCGTGAGCTTCAACGTGCCGTCGCTCACCGACACGTTGTCTGGCGACGTCGTGTACTGCTGCTGCTCGTTGTTCACGTGCACGTCGGTCTGGATGCGCCAGTTGCCCGGGTCCACCTCCGTGCCGTTGAACTCGTCGCTCCACACCTGGACCCAGCCGTCCGCCACTGCCTCCGCGCGCTTCGGTGCCCCCGCGCACGCCGTCAGCCCCGCCACCAGCGCCCACGCCGTCGCAGCCCTGCCCGTGCTCATCGTCATCGTCGTTCCTCGAAAGGGAGTCATCTACTGGAGCGTCCGTGGGTCCACCGGCGCTTCGGGGGACTCGCCCCGGTAGGGCGTGGCCGGAGGCATGAGCAGCGATTCGTGCAGCCGCCCCTCCACGTCCACCGTCACGTCCACCACGGTCTGCCGCACGGGCTCCACGCTGCCGTCCGAGTGCAGCAGCACGCCGCCCCCCTGCGGGATGCCCAGCCCCCGCGTGGGCAACCCCCTGCGCTGGAGGGCGAGCTTGAGGCCGGGCCACTCGGGCGGCTCGTGCACGCCGATGAGATAGGGCGCCAGGCCCAGCACCGGGAAGGGCTCGCCTTCGCCGGGCAGGTCCTCGCACCACGCGCCCAGGCCCAGGTGCATGGCCCCGGCGGACACGCCAATCAGCACGGCTCCGGCCTGATGCCGTTCACGCAGGATGGCGTCCACGCCGTGGGCCTGGAACGCGTCCCAGCCCACGCGCGGGTCTCCGCCCGCCAGGAGGATGACGTCCGCGTCCTTCAGCCACGACAGGTCCTCGCCGGACGGCCTGGCCGGGATGCTCCGGCAGCGCGTGATTCCGATGCCCTCCATGGCCGCGACGAAGATGTCGTAGAACTCCGGCACGTCGCCGTTGGACGCGCCCAGGTACGCGGCCTTCACCGGCGGCACGCGCAGCTCCGCGCCGGTGAGCACGCGCACGAAGTCCAGGAAGGGGCGCCCCTCCACGCGCCAGAACAGCGGAGCGCTGTCAGCCAGCAGGAGGAGGGGCGGGAGCGTCATGCCCCGCAGCCTATCGCCACTGGTAGGCGCGCACCCAGTCCACTTCCATCGTCTGCGGCGCGTTGCGCACCAGGTCCACCGTGGACTGCGGCACGCCGTAGTACGGCGTGGAGGCGCCATTCACGCCGAACGGATAGCCGCCGCCCACCGCGAGGTTGAGGATGATGAACAGCGGCTTGTCGTACGCCCACGCGCCGTAGCGCTGGACCTCGGTGCGCGTGGTGGTCTTCACCAGCGCCCCGTCGATGTACCACTTGATGTCCGAGGTCGAGTACTCCGTGCGGTACACGTGCCAGTTGCTCACGCTGGACGACGGGTAGAAGCGGCCGTTGATGGGCGTGTTGCCGCTGTAGCCCGGGCCGTGCAGCGCCCCGGACGTCCAGTCGCCGTAGCCGACGTTCTCCATGATGTCGAGCTCACCGCACGCGGGCCAGCCCACGGAGTTGATGTCATTGCCCAGCATCCAGAACGCCGGCCACAGGCCCGCGCCCACGGGCATCTTGATGCGCGCCTCGATGCGGCCGTGGCTGAACTCGCGCTTGCCCGCGCTCTCCAGCCGGCCGGAGGTGAACGGGTAGCCGTTGTTCCACTGCAAACGCGCGGTGAGCTTCAGCGTGCCGTTGCTCACGGAGATGTTGTCGCCGGAGTTCGTGTACTGCTGCTGCTCGCTGTTCACGTGCACGGTCGTGTTGGGCGTCCAGTTGGCCGCGTTGACGCTGTTGCCGTCGAACTCATCGCTCCAGATCTGCACCCAGCGGTCTTCGCCGCCGCCGCCCACGACGCCGAAGGAGAACGACTCCCAGCAGCCGGCCGCGGCGCGGTTGGCGTACAGCGGCGCGCTGGCGCCCAGGTTCGTGTCCGCGGACACGTACTGCCCGGTGCTCTTGGCGCGCAGGCCCACGCTGCCGTCCGGGAAGGGCACCCAGGTGAAGCGCTCCCAGTCGCCCACCGCCGTGCGGAAGCCCGTCACCTGGCCGTTCGCGTTCGGATCCGCGGACACGTACAGGCCCGTCTCCACCACGCGCAGCGAGATGAAGTCGTTGCCCGCGTCCGCCACCTGAAACTGCTCCCACCCCTGCGCGCTGTCGCGGTTGGCGACGAGCGGCGCCGTGGCCCCCAGGTTCCGGTCCGCCGACACGAACTTCTGCGTCGCGCACGCCTTCAGCCACACCGTCTGCCCCACCGGCGCCGCCGTGGCGGACTGCTCCGCCACCACCGGCGTCGTCAGCATCGCGTCCTGCGCGGGCGCGGAGCCCCCACCACAGGCCGTCAGTCCCAGCACCGCCGCCAGCGCCCACAGCGTCTTCCCGGCTCTCGTCGCCATCGTCTTCCTCGCAGGTGCGTCCAGCTCCGACAGGGAGCGGAGATGGCCCCACTTAGACCAGGGCAGGTAAAATGGCTTAACCTTATTTCCATGAAAAAGTTACTTAGTGGGGCTCTGGGGGTGATGCTCGGGACGGCGCTCGCGGGCATGCCCGGGGCGGTGTTCGCGGAAGGCCGGCCGTCGCTGGTGAACACGCGCATCGGGACGCCCTTCGGGGCGAACGGGCACTCGTCCACGGTGGACGGGCGCATCTTCGTGGGCAACATCCGCGAGGATCAGGCGACCACGACGACGACGTGGATCGCCCGGGTGTTCCGTCCGGAGGCGGTGACGTACGACGCGGCCGGCAAGCCGTCGTTCGCGCAAGCCTTCTCCGCGGGCAAGACGGTGGCGGTGCGCAACGGAGAGAACGCGCTGGCGTTCTGCTTCACCAACCCCGCCCAGCCCTACGCGCTGTCGAGCGGCGTGGCGGTGTACCAGCCGTACCTCTTCGACTCGATGATGTTCAACGGAGACAACGTCTTCCGGCGGCGCACCACGGACATCCGCGTGTCGCAGCCCTTCACGACGTCCGCGGACATCGCGTCGTTCAGCACCGGCCCGCTGGAGACGCTGCGCACCGTCACCGGCGCCACCATTCGCGGCATCGAGCCCACGATGACGTCCGACGGCCGGCTGCTCATCTGGCAGGGCGCGCCCGCGAACACCGGCGGCATCGACCACATGATGTACGCGTACAACCCCACGCCGTGCGCGGCCACGGGCTGGAGCAACCCGCGTCCGCTGTCGATGATGTTCAACGACCCGAACGCGGGCGTGAAGCGCTACCCGCTGGCGTGGAAGCGGCTGAAGGCGGCGACGGGCGAGGACTTCGGTGACACGACGTCCGGCCCGATGGTGCGCGGCGCCTACGCGTGGGTGGACCACGAGGGCCGCAACCTCCTCTACATCGCCGTCACGTACACGGACGGCGCGAGGCGCGAGGCGGTGAGCCTGGTGGGCGCGGACACGAACTGGACCGCGTACCACATCGACGGGGCCATCAACACGGACCGCATGGACATCGCGCACCTCTTCTATTCAGGGCCCATGTGGAACTTCGAGCAGGAGCGCCTGCCCTCGCAGAGCTTCCCGCCCGGGCAGAGCAACGCCGCGCACTACCTGCCGGTGACGAAGACGCACGACGTGCTGGCCCTCTTCGGCAGCAACACCGCTGACTACAACGAGGTGGACCTGGGCGAGCTGATGGACCCCTTCCACCTGCTCTTCCTGCCCATGAACGAGCTGGTCACGCGCGCGGGCGCGTATGACCTGACGCGCACGCCGGACCTGTCCGGCCACTTCTTTACCGGCACGCTGGTGGGGACAGCCTCCATCTCGCCGGGCAACGCGCTGACGCGCTCGTCGCCGGATTCGCTGTGGCAGCCGCACGGCAAGGGCAAGGCGCTGGTGGTTCCCGGTGGCGGGGCGCTCGCGGTGAACCTGGCGGACCCTTCCGGCACGGTGCCCGGCGTGGGCGCGTTCGTGCGTGGCCTGTCGGTGGAGTTCGCGGTGCGGCCGGACGCGGACATCCAGCAGGGGTGCACCACGGGCAATCCCTACCGCTACCTGATGCACAAGCCCGGCGGGCTGGACATCATCCACGAGGCCAGCAACCAGGTGCAGTTCTCCCTGGTCATCAACGGCCAGCGCGTGCGGCTGGGGGGAAGTCCGGTGCTGCCGGTGGGGCAGTGGAGCCACCTGGCCTATACGTGGGACGGCACCACCGGCGTCTTCAAGGAATACCTCAACGGCGTGCCCACGAACCGAGCGTTGCCCGTCGCGCCGGGAACGGCGCGGCTGGGCACGGGGACGCTCTACATCGGCGCGGGCGCGAACCTGGACACGCAGCGCTGCCCGGCGAACGGCGAGGGCTCGTTCCGGGGCGCCATCGACGAGGTGCGCATCTTCACGCACGCGCGCTCCAACCGGAGCGTCTGCATGACCGCGCACGGCGCCAACTGCCGTGAAGAGGCCATCCAGCACACGCCCTCCGCGGGCCAGTTCGTGCTGAGCGCCCAGGCGCCCGCGTGCAACGGCGCCAGCGCGTTGAACTCGGCGGCGTGCCTGTCCGCGATGCACCGGGCCTGCGCGCAGCGGGGCGCGGGTGACGCGCTGGCGAACAGCACCAACACCTGGGACACCATCCTCCAGCTCGTCAGCAACCGTCCGCCCATCTCGCTGGCGGGCGTGCCGGTGGCGTCCACGGCCACGGACCTGACGGTGGCGTGCGCGCCCATCCAGCATGAGAGCGTGGCCGTGACGTTCGAGGAGTTGACGCGCATCCACGCGGGCTGCACCGACGAGCGCGGCGTGACGAGCACCCACTGCGCCGCCGCGGCGCACCGCTTCTGCAACAGCCAGGGGTGGACGACGGGGCAGGTGTTCGAGGTGACGTCCCGGCCGTGGGTGGGCTGCTTCAACTCCGGGCTCCAGACGAACGTGGAGAAGTCCGCGCTGGGGCCGGTGTCCAACCTGGGCGACTACACCGCCCCGGGTTCGCGCCTGGAGGTGAGCCAGTGGTGCCGCACACAGGGCTACGGGGCCGGCGTCGTCCAGGAGATTCCCAGCGCCACCCAGGCCCACGTGCACTGCTTCCAGCCGTCCGTGACGGCGCCGTGGCGGTACCTCCCGTAAGGCATCGCGGCACCCGGGGGGAGTCAGACAGGCCATTCCGTCAGGGTGCGCCTGTCTGATTCCAATTCGCGGGGGCCTTCACGCGACGCGCGGCTTCACGCCGCGTGGAGCAGGGCGTCGAAGACCATCAGGTTGAGCCCCACGCCCACCAGCCCCATCGCCGCCACCGCGAGCAACGCGGTGGACACGCGGCGCCGGAAGGAGGCCTCCTGCGCCATGCTGCGGATGAGCGGGATGTTCACCACGATGCTGGTGAGGCTGGAGAGGATGACGCCGTTGACGCCCGTGACCGCGGAGATTTCGTTGTGGCTGATGAGCGTGGCGGCGGAGGCGATGGAGGACGCGCTCGACAGGAAGCCGCCCAGGATGCTCACGAAGTAGAAGCTCGCGGAGCCGAAGTTGCGCTGCGCCAGCGCGCCCGCGACGTTGAGCGCCAGGAACACGCCGCCGAACTTGAGGGCCGCCATCAGGCGGAAGGGCGACTCCAGCGCCAGTTGAGGCGAGCCCGCCGTGGACGCCTGCGCGGGAGAGCGGCGCCACAGCACCGCGCTCACCAGCAGCATCAGCGTGAACGGGATGGCGCAGTGCACGGCGGCCTGCGAGGCGAAGATGATGACGATGAGGCCGTTGCGCAGGAGCATCGCGCCGGTGGCCAGGAGGATGCCCCGGTAGGCGGACGGAAGCAGCGGCGCGCCCACCTCCTTCAGCCGCGTGGCCAGCTCCACGATGACCTTGCGGCTGTTCACCAGCCCGCCGAAGAACGCGGTGACCTCCATGCCCCTGGGTCCCAGCGTCTTCAGGAGCATGTAGTTCACGAAGCCCACCGCCGCGATGATGATGACGCTGGCCCAGTTGGACTGGGGCTCGATGAGGCCCCACGGGTCCACCGGGTGCGCGGGCAGCACGGGGAACACGACGAACGTCAGCACCGCGAGCAGGATGGCGGAGCGCAGCTCCTTGTCCGACAGGCCGCCCACGAAGCCCGCGATGGACTGCTTCCAGGCGAGCAGCGCCGCCGTCAGCACGCCCACGACGATGGGCGTGAACGTGTGGCCCATGCCGCACAGGATGCCGCAGAAGGCCACCACCATCAGGGCCGTGGAGGTGGTGAGCGCCAGCCGCTTGTGGATCAGCAGCTCCCGGCCGTTCATCATCAGCACCAGCAGCGTGACGAAGCCCGCCGCCACCAGCGCGAAGGCCTGGCCGGTGAGCCCGCCCAGGCAGCCCATCAGCGCGGTGAGCGCGAACGTGCGCACGCCCGTCTTGCGGCTGTGCTCGCGCTCCAGTCCGATGAAGAGGCCGATGGCGATGGCGAGCCCCACCCGCGTCAGCACGGGCACCACGGGCCAGTGCGACGCCTGGGCGAGGAGGGAGGGCAGCTCGGCGGGTGCATCCATGGGGCGCTCCAGTTTCTCTGGCTTCACGGCCAGCGAAGACGACTGGACCGCGCGCCCCGGTGCCTCCAGGAGCGACGTTCTTCCATGTCGGAGACGGTGACTCCTGTCAACGCGTCCGCCTGGACGCCGGGCGCTAGACGCGCTCGATGACGGTGGCGATGCCCTGGCCGCCGCCGATGCACATGGTGATGAGCGCCGTCCCCTTGCCCGTGCGCTCCAGCTCATCCAGGGCGGTGCCCAGGAGCATCGCGCCGGTGGCGCCCAGCGGGTGGCCCAGCGCGATGGCGCCGCCGTTGACGTTCACCCGGTCCGGGTCGATGCCCAGCGCGCGCGTCGTCTGGAGGACCACGCCAGCGAAGGCCTCGTTGATCTCCCACAGGTCGATGTCACCGGCCTTCATGCCGGCCATGCGCAGGGCCTTCTCGCTCACGGGTGCGGGGGCGGTGAGCATGATGAGCGGCTCGGTGCCCAGCGTGGCCATGGCGCGGATGCGGGCGCGGGGCTTGAGCCCCTTCTGCTTCACGTAGCGCTCGGACGCCAGCGCCACCACGGCGGCCCCGTCCACGATGCCGCTGGAGTTGCCCGCGGTGTGCACGTGCTGGATGCGCTTCGCCTGGGGATAGGCGGCCAGCGCGATGCCGTCCAGCGTCTCGCCGTCCGGGCCCACGGCCGTCTCGCCCATGGCGACGAACGCGGGCTTGAGCGCGGCCAGGCCCTGCGCGGTGGTGTCCGGTCGGGGGTACTCGTCGCGCTCCAGCAGCACGGCGCCGGTGGCCGGGTCCTTCACCGCGAAGAGGGCCTTCGCGAAGCGGTTCTCCTCGATGGCGCGGGCCGCCTGGCGCTGCGAGCGCAGGGCCCACGCGTCCACGTCCTCGCGGGTGATGCCCTCCAGCGTCGCGATGAGGTCCGCGCTGATGCCCTGGGGCACCTGGTAGACGCGCTCTCGCAGCCGCACGTTGCCGCCGTCCTGGCCGCCGCCGTCCGCGCCCAGCGACAGGTGCGACATGCTCTCCACTCCGCCCGCCACCACGAAGTCCATGGCGCCGGAGGCGACCCCCATGGCGCCGAAGTTCACCGCCTGGAGCCCGGAGCCGCAGAAGCGGTTGAGCGACACCGCGGACACGTCCTGCGGCCACCCCGCGGCCAGCACCGCGTTGCGCGCGATGTTCGCGCCCTGCTCATTCACCTGCGACACGCACCCCGCGATGACGTCGCCCACCTCCCGGGCATCCCAACCGCCGCGCCGCTGGAGCGCGTTGAGCGTCTGCGCGAGCAGCTCCTGGGGATGCAGCCCCGTCAGGGCCCCCTTGCCCATCTTCCCGCGCCCCCGCGGGGTCCGGACGGCGTCGATGATGTAGCTGGCGGTCATGTGTGGCTCCTTGATTTCGAAGGTAATATTATCGCCGTAATTCGAAATCAAGGCAGCCTTGGGAGCGGACCTAGGCCGCGGGCTGCATGGAGAGGTGGATGGGCGTGGCGTGGGCGAGGTTGTCGCTGACGGGGCAGCGCGTCTCCACCTCGCGGAGCAGCCGGGCCAGCTGTTCCTGGGTGACGTCGCCCTTCACGTGGATGGTGGCGGTGAGGGACTGGTAGCCGGCGCGCACCTCGCGGTGGGTGCCGGCGAACTTCCCGGGGTCCAGCGAGCCCTGCACGGTGATTTCGGTGCCGGTGACGGGGATGCCCAGCTCGCGGGCGATGAAGAAGGTCATGTAGTTCAAGCAGCCCGCGTGGGCCGCGAGGATGAAGTCGAGCGGGCTGGGCGCGCCGTTGCGGCCCCCCAGCTCCACGGGCTCGTCCATGAAGATCTTGAACGCCTGTGCCTCCGTGGTGCTGCGGGCCATGCTCTCGCCTACGGTGCGGACCTGTCCGGTGTACAGCGGCTGTGCCATGACGTTGGCCTCCTGTGCTTCATACGGAGGCAGGCCGCCGGATGGGTCGGCCGTGCGTTTCAGGGGCGTGCGGCGGTGGCGCGCGACTTCTGGACGGGGGGACGGAGGCCCAGCCGCCATGGAGGACGCTTGCATGATGAGCCACACGCGGACCTGCCGGAGGGGCCTGTCCGTGGCCCGACCACTGGACGCGGCCGAGCAGGTCATCACGCTGGACGTCGTGAACGGGGACGGTCGCTCTCACCGCGTCCGGTGAATGTCAGGCGGCTGCATCCTCGGAGGTGTCCGGCGTCTCCGGCTCGTTGGAGGTGTCCTGGTAGTAGCGAACGGCCCGCTTGCCCACGCGCTGGACCTCAACCCAGTTCCAGGTCGCCCCGATTCCCGCCCCGACCAGTGGAACAGTCTTGGTGATGATGGCGCGTTGGGTGAGCTTCAATCCCAGGTACTTCAATGCGAAGCGCTGAAGGGCCTTGAGCACGCCCTTGCTGATGTACCGGCGGATGAGCGTCCGTGACGTTGCCTGTCCCGCCCGCGTCGTGAATTCACGCAGGGCCTGCGAGGCCGCGTTCGGGAAGACGATGGCCAGCACCTCCGTGGTGAAGAGGCCCGGGTCCTTGAGCACGTCCGGGTCGAGCAGCGCGATGATGCTCCCCACGAGGTTCGCCTCGGTCTTGAGGACGACGCCTGTCTCCGCCAGGGCCAGGGGCGCCGCCGCGAGCGGATTGGCGACGAGGCCACTGCCACCGCCTGCCGCGGCGAGAAGCACCTTGGCCTGCCGGATGAGGCGCTCCGCGAGTTCCTCCGGCGATGCATTGGGGAAGGCGCTCCGGAGTTCTTCCGCCTTCTTGCGGCAGGCTTCAGGGTCGGGGACGAGGCTGGCCAGCAACGACTCCAGGTTCATGGCTTCACTCCTGCGCGACGTGAAAGAGGCCTACGCGACAGACTTCCGGTAACAGTCCCGGCACAGTGGTCTGGCCATGGTGGCCGGGTGGTCGTCGCCGCAGCCGTGGCAGTAATTGTCTTCGTAGTCCACGTTCTCCCACTCGGCCCATTCCTCGAAGTCCTCTCGGCAATAGGGCCGCTTCGGGTTCAACGGGATGGCGTCACCACAGCGCAGGCAATAGCCCTCGTCCTGCTGCTTCCGAGGCGCCCGGGGCCGCGCCTTGCGCTCGGCGGGGGCGAGCCTCGCTGGCTTCGCCGTGGCCGAAGGGGCGCGGGCGTGCGGCCGGATCTCCTTGTCGATGAAGGTATAGGCCTGCTTGAGCGCTTCGGGATCCGTCGACCAGAGCCCCACCTCGATGGAGTTGAGGAATGAGGAGGCCAGCAGGTTGAGCGACGTGATGATGACCGTCGACTCCGAAAGGTAGAGCTTGGCGTGCAGCCCTGGGACGGCGAACAGCTTCAGGCCGGCCTCTACGTGCGGCTTCATCGCGGCCAGCCAGTTCTCCTTGGGAGTCGTCTGGTCATCCTCCCGGTAGACGAGGGTGACCTTGACCTTCCGGGCCAGCGCTTCGCGAATGGAGCGGCCCACCCGGTCATCGGCTCCCAGCGTCACATAGGGGCTGATGAGGATGACCCGCTCCCTCGCTTCTCTCAGAAGGTTGAGCAGGCGGCTGACGGTGTCTTCAGTGTTGATGAGTTTGAAGTCCATGGGTCCAAGACAGACGGTGCGGCGAAGAACTCTATACAAGGAACCTGGCGTCCCGCCTGTCCCCCAGGCGCGCACGGCTTACTACTTTGGGGGGAGTCGGCGGATACCTTGACGTCTCCACAGCGGCTGGCCCTGGGAATCGCCGTGCTCGCCTCGCTCGTCACGTTCCTGGACGGGGCGATCATCAACGTCGCGCTGCCCGCGATGGTGCGGGACCTGGGCGGGGGGCTCAAGCTCCAGCAGTGGGTGGTGGATGCCTACCTCGTCACGCTGGGCTCGCTGATGCTGGCCGCGGGCTCGCTGTCGGATGTGTTCGGGCGCAAGCGCATCCTGCGGCTGGGGCTGTTGGGCTTCGGCGCCACGTCGCTCCTGTGCGCGGTGGCTCCGACGGGCGCGGTGCTCGTCCTCGCGCGGGCGCTGCAGGGGGCCACGGGCGCGCTCCTGGTGCCGGGCTCGCTGGCGCTCATCCTGTCCTTCTTCTCCGGCCCCGCGCAGGCGAAGGCCATTGGCGCGTGGACCGGCTGGACGGGCGGGGCGTTCATCGCGGGACCGCTGGTGGGCGGGCTGCTGGTGGACACGGTGGGCTGGCGGTGGATCTTCGCCATCAACGTGCTGCCCATCGGGCTGACGCTGGCGCTGCTCGCGCGCATGGAGGATCCCGCCCGCCCGGAAGGCGCGCGCGTGGACGTGCTGGGCGCCGTGCTCGCGTGCGTGGGATTGGGCGGCCCGGTCTACGCGCTGATTGAGCAGGGGACGGTGGGCTGGACGCATCCCACGGTGCTGGTGTCGCTGGGCGTGGGCGTGCCGGCGTTCCTCGCGTTCCTCTGGCAGGAGCGGCGGTCGCCGCACCCGATGATGCCGCTGGGGCTCTTCCGGGCGCGGAACTTCTGGGTGGGCAACCTGGCCACGACGTTCATCTACGGGGCGCTGGCGCTGAGCGAGTTCCTCATCACGCTGTTCCTCCAGCAGGTGGGAGGCTTCCGCGCGACGCTGGCGGGGCTGTCGCTGTTGCCGACGACGATCCTCATGTTGCTGCTGTCGTCGACGTTCGGCGGGCTCGCGGGCCGGTTCGGTCCGCGCCTGTTCATGGCGGTGGGGCCGTGTGTCGCGGGCGCCGGGTTCCTGCTCATGCTGCGCGTCGGCACGCCGCTGGACTTCTGGCGGCAGATGCTGCCGGGCGTGCTGGTGTTCGGGCTGGGGCTGACGACCACGGTGGCGCCGTTGACTGCGGCGGTGCTCGGGTCCGTGCACAAGGCGCAGGCGGGCATCGGCTCGGCCATCAACAACGCCATCGCCCGGGTCGCGGGGCTCATCGCCATCGCGTTCGCGGGGCTCATCGTGGGACCGCGACTGGACGTCGCGGGCTTCCACCGGGCGATGCTCGTCTCCGCCGTGCTGCTGGTGCTGGGCGGAGTCACCTCCGCCCTGGGCATCCGGAATCCTCCGCGGGACGCCTGAGCGCGTCAGTCCTCGGAGGGCTGGAGGGAGAAGTACACGGCTTCGGTCCCCAGGTTGAAGGTGTCCCCGTCCGCGATCTTCTGGCGCTTGATGCGCTGGTGGTTGATCCAGGTCCCGTTGGATGAGCCCAGGTCCTCGATGAAGTAGTCCGCGCCGTCGCGCGTGACGACGGCGTGCTCGCGGGAGACCCTGCCGGACTTCACGACGAGGCTGCACTGCGGGCCGCGTCCCAGCGTGAAGCGCTCCACGTCCACCCGCGTGGCGTCACCGTCCGGGCTCAGCCGCACGAACAGGTCCATGCGCGCGGGGGCCCGGGCGGCGGGGGTGGGCTTGCGGCCCCGGTTGGGTTCCGGGGGGGCTTCGTCCTCGGGTTCGGATTGCCGGAGCACACGGCCCTGCCTGCGGGCAGGGGGGGCCTTCGCGGCTGGAGGCGCCACGAAGGGCAGGTCCTGTTCCTCGGGTTCGTCGGAGCCCGAGTCCTGTGCTTCGTCCCCGGCGGCCTCGTCGTTGTCCTCGCTGGAGGAGGCGGCTTGCGCATCAGGCTCTTCGGCCGCGTCGTCTTCCTCGGCGCCCGTGGCCTCCTCACCCGTCCTGGCCTCTTCGGGCTCGGAGTCATCGGGCTCGTTGGTGCCGGGGAGTTCCTCGGAGCCGATCGCCGCCGCGATGTCGGCCGCTGCGGCGTCGTCCTCCTCGGAGTCCTGCGACGCGTCCTCGTCGTCCGAGCCCTCCTTGGCGGCTGCCGCCTCGGATGCGTCCTCGTCGTCCGAATCCTCATCCGTCGCGCTGGCGGCGCCGGAATCGGACTTGTCGTCGTCCGAAGATTCGTCGTCGGACTCTTCCTCATCCGAGGCTGTGTCGTCGGACTCTTCCTCGTCCGAGGATTCATCAGCCGCTTCTTCTTCGGCCCCGTCATCGTCGGACTCCTTGTCGTCCGAGGATTCGTCAGCCACGTCTTCGTCGGACTCATCGTTGTCCGAGGACTCGTCAGCCGCTTCGTCGTCGGACTCCTCGTCGTTCGAGTCCTCTTCGGCGTCGGATTCTTCCTCCTCGTCGTCGGACGCCACCGGCACATCGCGGGGCTGCGCGACCGCATCCACCGCCGCGAGGACTTCCTGCATGCGCGCCCGCGCTTGCGCGGACTCGTCCACGGAGGACCGGGCCTTCACGGGCTCGGACACCGCCGAGGCCGGAGCGGCGGCCACGGGTTCCTTCGCAGGGCCAACGGCAGGCGCGGGGACAGCGGCAGGCGCGGGGACGACGGCAGCGGCAGGGAGCTCCGCCGGACGCGCCACGGGCTCTGGGGCCCGGGCCGCTGGCGCCCGCACGGGCTCTCCGGCGACCGTCACCCCGAGCGCCACGGGCGTGGGCGACACGTAGCCATTCTGTCTCGCGAGCAGGAACAGCGCCTGGGCGACCAGGGCATTCCGGTCCACGCCCAGGTCGTGGCTCATCTGCTCCAGCGCGCGCCACAGGGGCTCCGCGACCTCGATGGTTTCACGAATCCGATTCATGCCTAGCTGCCCCTCAGATTGCTCTGCCACGGAGAGACGTTGTCCGGGTCATTGAGCCAATAGAACATCGCTTGCGTCTCCGCGTACTGCCGCTCCGCGATGGACACCAGGTTCGGGTGCAGGTCGCCCAGCGCCACGCCCTCGAACAGGAAGCCCTGGCCGGGCTTCGTCGTGCTGGCGTTGCCCCGGAACTTGCGGTCCCGGCTCTGCCACAGCCGCTGCGAGGTCTGCCCCGCCGCCTGTCCGTAATCCGCCGGCGGCGCGATGCGCGTGGGCATCTTGAACGTCGTCTCGCCGCACGACCACAAGAGCCACGACAGCGCGCTCCAGTCCCCGCGCAGCATCAGCGTCAGGTCCGCGAACCCCATCTCCAGGTCGAGCGTCTCGTCGACCTCCACCTGCTCGTCCTCGTCCCGCTCCAGCGCTTCCTGCTTCAGCTCCACGGGCCCATCGCCCAGCAGGCCGGACAGGTCCGGAGGCAGCCAGGGCACCGTGGCGCCGGGCTTGTACCGCTGGAGCAGCGCGCCACGCATCGCCTGGAGCCGCGTGGCGTACTTGCGCACCAACTGCTGGATGGCCTCCAGGGACTGCGCGGGCTTCTCCGGCAGGCCGTCGTAGCCGCAGCGCGGAGCCTCCTGTCCCGCCCAGAAGTCGAACCGGGGGAACAACACCCGCGCGTACGTGGCCAGGAACCGGGCGGTGTCCGGCTCCACTTCCGCGAGATGCTCCGCGTCCTTGTGCACCTGATCCGCCACGCCCAGGTTCAACAGGATGAGGCCGCGCGTGAACAGGTACGCCTTGCGCTCCGGCGCGAGCAGCATCGCCGCGTGCAGGAAGTCCAGCGCCGCGCGAGGCCGGTCCGTCTGGTCCAGCAACACCGCGTACGCCCGCAGCAGGGTCGCCGCCTCACCGCCGCGCATGAGCGCGTCCGCCATGGGGGCCCAGGCCTGGCCCGCGTCCTCCACCACGCCGTGCGCGACCTCGCTCGCGGAGTCCTTCGTGCGCGGCAGCGTCAGCTCCTCCAGGCCCTGCTTCAACGGCTGGATGTCCAGCGACGTTGCGCACGCGCGCGCCGTGGCCAGTAAGGCCTCGCGGTAGCGCCGGTCCGCGCGGGCCTCCTTCGCCAGCTCGCGCCAGCCTTCCGCGCTCCGGGGGAGGTTGGAGAACACCGGCGAGCGCGCCAGCGCCTCTTCATCCATCGCCTGCCCCAGGTCGCGCGTGAGCACCACCGCCCGCTGCGCGTCCATCAGGGACCACTCGCCACACGCGAGGTCGCCCTCCGCCCGGCCCTCCTCGAAGTGGACGCGGAAGTCCGCGTAGATGCCCTCCGCGCGCGACCAGTAGCGCCCATGCCGCCGTCCGTCCTCGAACTCGGCCTCCCAGAGCAGCTGGCCCTGCGCGTCCCAGAAGCGGGTGAGGCCGTGGCGCTCGCCGTCCGCGTTGAGCGTCACCTTGGCCCACTGGTTCAGGTCCTCGCGCAGCTCCGCGTCCTCGGGCAGGTGGGCCGGACGGGTGGGGTAGGGCTCGCCGGTGGAGGGCACCACGCGCTGGCCCTGGGCGTTGAAGTGCCCCACCTGGCGCACGGTGCCGTGGTCGTAGTGCATCACCGTCCTGCGCACGCGCTCGCTCACGCCGCCTTCGTGCATGCGCTCGGTGGTGAAGCGGTCGGAGGCCGTCCAGGTGCGGGGGCCGTGGAGCTGGCCCTTCGCGAAGGCGCCCTCCTGGGACACCGAGCCGTCCTCGTGGAAGCGCTTGAAGGGTCCGTGCGGCGTGCCCTGCTCCATGATGCATTCGTTGCAGAGGGTGCCGTCGGCGCGCCAGTACCGCCACGTTCCGTGCGGCCGGCCCTTCGCGTCCTTCGGTCCGAAGGACCACTCCCCGTCGCCGTCGTCCCAGGTGGCGCCCTCGGGGACGCCGGAGGGGCGCTGGCCCGCCTCGGTCCGCTCGCGGTTCGCCTTGCGGGACTTCTCCTCGGTGACGTCCACGGCGCGCAGCGCGTTCAGCAGCCGGTCCAGGGACTCGGCGGGCAGCGCCTCGGAGACGCGGCGGACCTCCAGGCCGTCCTTGAACGCGACGAGGGTGGGGTAGGCGTCGATGCCCAGCGGCTCGGCCACGGCCTCGTGGGCCTCCGCGTCGAGCCGGGCGAAGGTGATGTCCGGGAACCGCGCGGCGGCCTCGGCGAAGACCGGCGCGAACGCATGGCAGGGTTCACACCACGGCGCCCAGAAGTCCACGACGCACATGCCGGGCTTCTGGGTGACTTCCTCGAAATCCTCCGGGGTCAACTCGACCGGGACACCTGCCAACGGGAACTCCTGCTCAAGGGGAGGAGCAGATAAGAGGGGCGACGGGAGCCCGCGTCAACCAGCGCGTCACGGGGAGTCTGGCCTCCGTCCCTTCCGGACAGGAACGGAGGGTGCGTCCGCGAACAGCAGGGGGCGGGACGTGGAACGATGGCCGGATGCGGCCCACCCTCGTGGTCATCAACGGTGAACAGTACTGGCAGCGCTACTTCCCGGAATACGAGGTCGTCTTCCGCAGGCTCCAGGAGTGTTCCTGGGTCCTGCGCGGTGGTGACCTCTGGTGCGTCGACCGCGAGTCCGCGACCCGGCTGGACGGCGTGCTCTGGCGGGTGGGCGCCATCCGCCCGGACCCCAGGCATCGCGCGGCGCTGGAGCTCATCCGCCTGAGCGGTGTGCCCTGCTCCAACCCTGCGTCCGTGCTGGCGCGCTGTCACGACCGGCTGTCGATGCTTGCGGAGATGCGTGAGGCGGGGCTGCCGGTCATCCCGTTCGACGCCGCGCTCGGTGACGACATGTTGCGCCGGTTGGAGCGGCCCGTGCCGTTCGTCGTCAAGGTCGGCAATCACCACGCCGGGCTGGGCAAGGCGCTGGTGCGCGACGCAGGCACGTGGCCGGAGATCGCGGACCTCCTCTTCGCCGCCGACGACTACGCGGTCGTCGAGCCCTTCATTGACTACGAGCGCGACGTCCGCTGCCTCGCGGTGGGCGAGCGCATGTGGGCGATGACGCGGGCGAGCGCTGGCTGGAAGGCCAACGTCGACACGCGGAAGTACCAGGTCATCGACCCGCCGCCGGAGCTCGCGGAGCACACGCGCCGGGCCATGCGGCACCTGGGCGCGGACGTGCTGGGATTGGACTTCCTCCAGGCGAAGGACGGCGCCTACACGCTGCTGGAATGCAATGACACCCCGGGCCTGTCCGGCTTCCCGGAGGAGCTGCGGGAGGAGGTGGCGGAGTGCCTGCGCGTCCGGATGCGCCAGCGCTGAGGAGGTGCCAGGACGAGCGCGGGCAAAGCCCCGCAGCCTGAAGCCGGAGGCCGAGAACCTGTAGGACAGTCGGACAGGTCTTCGTCGAGTGAACCCGGGGGGCGCGCGAACTTGTCCGACAGTCGGACAGGTTTCGGGCGGACGCGGCCCGGGGCCGTACCCTCCACCTGGTCCGCGGCGCGGCTCTGCCGAAGGACCTGGAGGGAGCGTTCGCATGGTTGCGCACGCACGCACCCGCGACCGCCGCACCCTCGCGAAGCCGCGTGATGAGGACTCCAGGCGCACGCCGCGAGTGAAGCGCTGAAAAGCAAGAAGGCGGCGGTGTCTCCGTTCACCGCCGCCTCCATCCGAGCCACGCATTCAGTCGCGATGCGGCCCGGCGATATTCATGTGGCCTGTCGCGGATGAGGTCTGGCTGCACCCCGAACCTGCCCGCGTGCTCCGTACCCATTGCGTCTGGCGTGCCAGCCTCCGGCCGGCCGGGCCCGCCCTGATTCCAGGGGGTTGTGCCCTCCGCCGGGGGGCGGCCCCTGGTGACTGGGGTCCTTTCCCTGATGACGCCTGTCACCAGGCAGGCGTCCTGGTTGACGCGGCGCGGAAGGATGTTCGGAGCGGGCGAGGGCCGGCGGTAGACTCGCGGATCAGGTCACGGCCCCATGACGAAGAGAGACACCGGAAGGCGAAACACAGGCACCGGCAACTCGGACTCCGCGCGCTCGGGAGCGGGGACGGGCCGTGGCTCGGGCTATGGAACGGGCCCCCGTCCGCGCCGCGCGGAGGACGTCCCGCCCGTTCCCCAGGTGGGCCGCTACCTGCTCCTGCGCAAGCTGGGGCAGGGCGGCATGGGCGTGGTGTACGCCGCCTATGACCCGGACCTGGACCGCAAGATTGCCCTGAAGCTGCTGCACCCCAACGCCAACCACGACAACGAAGAGGCGCGCTCGCGGCTGTTGCGTGAAGCGCAGGCCATGGCGCGCGTCTCCCACCCCAACGTCATCCCCGTCTTCGACGTGGGCATGTGGGGCGACCAGGTCTTCGTCGCCATGGAGTTGGTGGAAGGCGGCACGCTGGGCTCGTGGCTGAAGGAGGCGAAGCCGTCCTGGCGCGAGGTGCTGGAGCGCTACCTCCAGGCGGGGAGGGGCCTTCAGGCCGCGCACGCGGCGGGGCTGGTGCACCGCGACTTCAAGCCCGCCAACGTGCTGGTGAGCCATGCGGGCCGCGTCTACGTGACGGACTTCGGGCTGGCGCGGCAGGTGGGCGAAGGGCCGGAGGCGCCGGTCTCGCCAGAGGAGGCGCAGGTCCTGGAGTCCTCGGACCGGCGCATGCTGGACACCACGCTCACCGAGGCGGGCCTGCTGGTGGGCACGCCCAACTACATGTCCCCGGAGCAGTTCCGGGGCACGCAGTTGGACGCGCGCACGGACCAGTTCAGCTTCTGCGCCGCGCTCTACGGCGCGCTCTACGGCACGCGCCCCTTCGACCCGGGCAGCATCAAGGCCTACGCGTCCGCCAGCCGCAGCGCGGAGCTGGAGGCCACCGGCACGCAGTCGCTGGGCGGCACGCAGTCCCTGAACGCCGCGCCCGCGAAGGCGGTCCCGGTCATGCCGCCGCCCGCGCTCATCCGCGAGCCGCCGCGCGAAGTGAAGGTGCCCGGCTGGGTGCGGCAGGCGGTGCTGCGCGGGCTGGCGCTGGACGCGGACGCGCGCTTTTCGTCCATGCAGGCCCTGCTGGACGCGCTCTCCCAGGAGCAGCGCCACGGGCAGCGCAAGCGCTGGCTGGGCGCGGCGGGCGCCATGACCACCGCGCTCGCGGTGGCGGGCGGCGTGGCGTGGCAGCAGTCCCAGGTGTGCGCGGACGCGGGAGCGCTGATGGACACCGTGTGGACGCCGGACGCGAAGGCGAAGCTGACGTCCGCCTTCCTCGCCACCGGGAAGCCCTTCGCGGAAGGCATGGCCGCGCGCGCCGTGCAGGTGCTGGGGCATTACGCGGACGCGTGGAAGCACCAGCGCGTCCAGGCGTGCGAGGACGCGCGCGTGAGCGGCGTGAAGCCGGAGGAGCAGCTGGACCGGCAGGTGGTGTGCCTGGAGCGCCGCCGCAAGGACCTGCGCGCCACGGTGGACCTGCTCGCGAGCGCGGACGCCGCCATGGTGGTGAAGTCCGTGGACATGGTGCACGCGCTGCCCGCGCTGCACGAGTGCGAGGACGTGGAGGGCCTGGCCGAACAGCAGCGCCGCCCCTCCGACCCCGCGCTGCGCGACGCCATCGAGGCGCTGGAGGACCAGCTGTCGGAGGTGCGCGCGCAGGTGGACGCGGGCCGCTACCCCGCGGCGCTCACGGCGGTGAAGGCGCTGGAGGCGCCGGTGGAGAAGACGGGCTACCTGCCGCTGAAGGCGGAGATGCGCTTCCACCTGGGCTGGCTCCAGGAGCAGACGGGCCAGTCGCCGGAGGCCTCCCACCTGCTGTCGCGCGCGGTGTTCGACGCGGAGGCCGGCAGGGCGGACCGGCTGAAGGTCGCCATCCTCAACAAGCTCCTCTACGTGGAGGACGGCCAGAAGCACTACGACCCGGCGGCGAATTGGGGCGAACTGGCGGAGGCCACCCTCCAGCGCCTGGGCGGCGAGCCCGTGCTGGAGGCCGACGTGAAGGTGAACCAGGCCAACCTCGCCATGTCCCAGGGCCACATGGAGGAGGCCCGCGAGCGGCTGACGGAGGCGAGCGCCCTCTACGACAAGGCGCTGCCCCCCGGGCACCCCAAGCGCGCGCGGACCCTCTTCCTGCTGGGGCGGCTGGCGCTGGGCACCGGCGACGCGAAGGGGGCGGTGCCGCTGTTGGAGGCGTCGCTCGCGAAGACCGAGGCGGCGGTGGGCCCGGTGCACCCGGACATGGCCAACCGGCACGGCCTCTTGTCCCTGGCCCTGCGCGACGCCGGCCAGCCCGAGCGCGCCCTGCCGCACGCCCAGGCGGTGGTGGACCTCTACAAGGCCCTGCACGGCGAGAAGAGCGCCCAGGTGGCGGAGGCGCTGGACGAGCTGGGCATGTGCCAGTTGGGGATGAAGCGCTACGACGACGCGCTGAGGACCTACGAGCAGGCCGTGGCCCTCAAGCGCGAGCTCTTGCCCGAAGGCGACGAGGGGCTCCAGCCGTCCTACGACGGCGTGGGCCAGGCGCTGCTGGGCCTGGGCCGGGCGCGCGACTCCGTGGCGCCGCTCCAACTCGCCGTGTCCTTCGCGTCCGCGCCCCCGGATGCGCTGGCGGAGTCCGGCTTCGCGCTGGCGCGGGCGCTGTACCAGACGGGCCAGTCGCCAGAAGCCCGCGGCGAGGCCACCCGCGCCCGGGCGCGCTTCAGCGAGTCCGGGATGGACGAGCGCGTGGGCGAGGTGGACTCGTGGCTGGAGACCCTGCCCAAGGAGTCCCCGCGCCCGCCTGCCCGCAAGCCGGGCCGGGGCCGGCGCAGGTAGGACGACACGCGCGGCTGCTGGCGACCCTGGCGGGGCGTGCTACCGTCCCGCGCCGTGTCGCTGCCACCGGATGACGACGAGGCGCTCCTGGATGCCACGGCCACCCTGAACCGGGGCCGTGCGGGACAGGTGCGGATGGTGCTGCGGGTGCTCTCCGGCGCGGAGGCCGGCAAGACGCACCCGCTCAAGCAGGGGACGTACATGGTGGGCAAGAACCCCACGTGTGACATCGTCCTCACCGACAAGGCCGTCTCCCGCCAGCACCTGAAGCTGGAGGTGCACGACGAGCACGTCGTCGCCACGGACCTGGGCTCTCACAACGGCTCGTTCGTGGAGGGGCTGCGCTTCACCGCCATGGAGCTGCGCCCCGGCGCGGTGCTCACGCTGGGCACCACCGAATTGAAGTTGGTGCCGGAGGACACCCGCGAGCGCTCGCTGCCCCTGTCCTCGCGCGACCGCTTCGGCGCGCTCGTGGGCGGAAGCCGCAAGATGCGCGAGGCCTTCACCGTGCTGGAGCGCCTGGCGCCCGGCGGCGCGGACGTGCTCATCCACGGCGAGACGGGCACGGGCAAGGACCTGTGCGCGGAGGCCATCCACCAGCAGAGCCCGCGCGCCAAGGGCCCCTTCGTCATCGTGGACCTGGCGGGCGTGCCCTCCACCCTCATCGAGTCCGAGCTCTTCGGCCACGTGAAGGGCTCCTTCACCGGCGCCCAGGGCGACCGCGCCGGCGCCTTCGAGCGCGCGCAGAACGGCACCGTCTTCCTGGACGAGATTGGCGAACTGCCCCTGGACCTGCAGCCGCGCCTGCTGCGCGTGCTGGAGCGCCGGCAGGTGAAGCGCGTGGGCGGCAACGACTACTTCACGGTGAACGTGCGCGTGGTGGCCGCCTCGCACGTCAACCTGGAGCAGGCCGTCCAGCAGGGGAAGTTCCGCCGCGACCTCTTCCACCGGCTCGCCGTGCTGCGCGTGACGCTGCCCGCGCTGCGCGAGCGCCCGGAGGACATCCCGCTGCTCATCGACCACATGCTCAAGCTGATGGGCCGGCAGCCGGGCGCGCTGTCGGACCAGACGCGCGCCCTGCTCATGCAGTACCCCTGGCCCGGCAACGTGCGCGAGCTGCGCAACGTGGTGGAACAGGTCGTCAACCTGGGCGAGGAGGCCCTGCCGGACCTGGAGGCGCCCCCGGGCACGGACGGCCGCAAGGGGCCGGACCTGGACCTGCCCTTCAAGGAAGCGAAAGAACACCTCATCGAAGTGTTCGAACGTGACTACCTGAAGAACCTCATCGAGCGCTGCGAAGGCAACATTTCCAGGGCTTCTCGCGAAGCTGATATCGACCGTGTCTACCTCCGGAAACTCCTGCGCAAGCACGGGTTGGATCCGTCCGGGGAGCCTTAACACGGGGCGGCATCACAGGTAGGATGACATCCCCCTCCCTCCCCCTTGGAGCACGACCGTGAGCGTGAACCTTTCCAACAATCTCCTCCGTACCTTCCAGCAACTGGCGGAAGTGAAGCCGACCGCCGTCCCGCAGCAGACCGCGGAGCAGGTCGGGTTGCCGGAGGAGAAGGTCGTCTCGCAGGTGGAGGGCGCGCCCACCCCCGTGCAGACGGAGCAGGCCACGGACGCCTTCGCGGCGGTGCAGGCCCTCAACCAGGCGTGGGCGAATCGCTTCCAGCCGGTGTCGGGCGCCTCCGCGCAGGACCTGGGTGTCCAGGGGACGCTGGCGAACGCGCCCCAGGCCCCGGAGATTGGCGGCTGGGACGCCGCAGCGGCCACGGACCCCGGGGTCGTCAAGCAGGCCAACGCGAACGACTGCGGCGCCGCGGTGGCGGTGATGCTGGGCAAGGAGCTGGGCACCAGCCAGACGCAGCCCGCGTCCGACAAGGAGAAGATGGCCGCGCTGGAGTCGCGCTTCACGCAGGGCCAGGGCACGTCGCCGCATGAGCTGTCCAACATGCTGGCCAACCAGGGCACCAAGGTGACGCACACGTCGTCCAAGCTCGACACCAAGGCCCTGGATGACGCGCTCGCCCGCGGCGCCAAGGGCGCGGTGATGGTGGACTCCAGCCTGGTGGACCCCACCACGAAGCCGGGCGAGACGGGCCGCGCGCACTGGGTCTCCGTGGAGGGCAAGGACGACCAGGGCCGCTACCTGCTCAAGGACCCCAGCACCGGCTCCAAGATTCCGGTGGACGCCCAGCGGCTCGCGGACTCCGTGGACATCAGCTGGAACCGGCACCAGGGCGGCGGGCAGATGATCGTCGAAAGCGCCCAGGGCATGTCCGAGGCCCAGGCCGCGCAGGAGGGCGGCCTGAAGGCCGTCACGCTGGGCAACACGGACGGTGGCGGCTCGCGCGCCATGTCCAACTTCGGCCGCGAGTCCTCATAGGCCGTAGGCCGTAACGCCTGACGGCGGATGGATTGGAGTCCATCCGCCGCGCGAAAGCTTCAGACGACGAGGTGCTGCACGGCCTGGAGCCGCAAGAGCTGCCGCGCGAGCTCCTGCACCTGCTCCACCTCCTGCAGGCCCATCACCTTGCGCAGCGCGAGCCGCTTGTCCGTGGAGGCGCGCAGGAGCAGCGCCCGCAGCTGCGGATTGCTGAGCAGCGGGTTGAGCTGGCGCAGGTGGCCCACCAGCGCGCCCAGCTGGGGCAGCGTGAGGCCCGCCACCATCACCTGCGTCGCGGAGCCCTCCTCCGGGCTCTGGCTGGTGGCCAGCATCCACGGCGAGAGCAGCAGGGAGCGGGTGAAGTCCCCCTCGCAGGACAGGCCCAGCCGCGCGCACTCCTCCACCACGGCGCCGGAGTCGTGGCCCGCGATGATGGGCTGGATGCGCGCGGCCTCGTACTTCTGGAGGACGGCGTCGTAGAGCTTGCGGGCCTCCACGCCCTGCGGCGTGCGCGGGAACTCCGCGAAGGCGAGAGCAATCTCCGTGCGCAGCGTGTTCAGGAGCGTTGCGTCGTCCGCCGTGCCGGGCTCGCCCAGGACCTGGGCCAGGTAGGCCCGGTCCTCGGGGACCGCGTTCGCGGACTTCCACCACTCGAAGGTGACGGAGCTCACGCTCAAGACCACCGGCAGGGTGACGACGCCCTGGCGGCCGGGGTTGGCGAGGAAGGCGGTCATCTTCCCCGCCACCTCCGTGAGGCCGCGGTGGAGCCGGTGGAGGACGGCGATTCTCAGCTTCCCGCGGCCCTCCAGCGCCTGCTTCGCGGCGTCCGGCGACTGCCCGTCCGTCGCGGTGCGCTCCCGGGGGGATTCGGACGCGCCGGGCCGGCGCTCGAACTGGGGCGCCACCGGCACCTGCGTCGCCGTTGGCGGAGGCTGGGGGAGCGCCGGGGCCTGCTGGGGTGTCTGAGCCGCGAGGGCCGGGGGCTGCTCCAGGCTGCCCAGGGGGGCGGCGCCATGCGACGTGCCGGCGGCCATGCCCTCCTGCTGCTGGGCGCCCCGGGCGCCGCCACCGCCGGCCTCGTTGCGCTCCGCCTCGCCGGAGCGGCCGAAGTCCATGCCGTCCTGGGGGCCGGATTGCTCCAGGCCCCCCTTGGCGGAGGCTCCCTTCGCGGAGCCGCCCTTGACGGCGACACCTCCCTTGCCGGTGCCGCCCTTCCCGGTGGCCTTGCCCGATGACTTTCCTTCACCGGACTGTGCCTTCTCCTCCTTCTCCTGCGCGGGGCTCTGCAGGGGCAGGCCCGGGCGGGGAAGACCAGACGGAAGGCGGACACTCATGGATGGGGGCCTCGGTTGAGGGGAATCAGGCCAGGTCCTTCAGGTGGACGACGAGGTTGCTGTTCTTGCTGCCCAGCGTGCTCGCGTCATCCGTGGGGATGACGTAGCCCTGATCCGCGCCCACGTGCTTGCGGAAGAAGTCTACCACCTCCGGATCCTGCACGTTGGACGTGGTGCTCTTCTTGATGCCGTACGCGCTGCCGTCCGCTCCCTTGGCCTTCACGGAGTCAGGCGCGGAGGCCAGCAGGTTGTCCATCGTGCCCGACAGGCGGCCGCCACCCTCCGGCTGGATGGTCATCGAGGTGTTGTGGCCCTCGATGTAGCTGACGTCGTAGTAGGTGTTCCCGAACCCACCGTCGAACTTCACTTCACCGAGCGTGGCGTTCTTGCCGTCGCCCTTGTCGGTGCGGAAGTTGCCGGACCAGTTGTCCGGGAACTGCACCGTGCGGCTCTCACCCGGCTTCAGCGTGACGGAGTCGATGGCCTTCTCGCCCGCGTTGGGGGTGAAGTTCACCGTCATCGGCTTGTCGCCGTCGTTGTTGAGGGTGATGGTGTTCTTGCCCTTCGCCGCGCTCGAGTCCCCCACGGACTGGGGACCGGCGACGGCCGCGTCCTTCTGGGGGGCCGCGGGGGCCGGTGCCGCGGCGGACGCGGCGTCCTGCTCGGGGGGCAGGGTGTTGGCGCTCGCGCCCTCGCCGCCCAGGTCCGGCACGCCGCCGAAGGAGTCACCGCCCAGGTCCGGCACGCCGCCCTGCGCCGCGCCGGCCGCGCCCTCGATGCCCGGAGCCGCGGCGCCCTGCTGCGCACCGGCGCCGTTCATCCCGCCGAGCATCTGCACCAACTGCGTCAGCATCTGGACCATCTCCGCCAGTTGCTCCATGGGGTTGCCACCCTGGAGCGCGCCCTTCCTGCCCACGCCGGCCGGAGCGTCGAAGCCATCCGCCTGGAACATCCCCTGGAGCGAACCCGGGCCGTTCTTCGCCGTCACCGCCGTGGGGCTCGCAACCGGGCTGGAGAGCTCCGCGGCGGACGTGCGGGGGGAGAAGGAGGAGCTGGCAACGGACGACTTCGACAGGGGGGAGAGCGCCATGGCGGTGTTCCTCGGAGATTGGATGGGGCGGCCAGAAGAAGCCGTCCGGTTCAGCGATGTGGGGGGCTAAAGCACGGCGCATGCCACGCGCCCCACACGCTGCTCGACGAGGTAACCGCTTGGAATTCTTCAGGGGATGGACGGGACGGAGGGAGCCGAAGGCCGCCTCGCTGATGACTGCCGTCAGGCCCCTGGTGTCTGGCGTCATCAGGCCCGAAAGCACGACTCGCGCGGGACGCAGTGCGCCCCGCGCGAGAAGAAACCACCGCGGCGTTCAGGCCGCGCGGATCAGACCCTTCGGACCGTGCTCGAATGGATGAGCCGCAGTATCAGCAGCAGCACCACCGCTCCGATGAACGCCACGAAGATGGTGCCCGCGATGCCGCCGAATGGGGCTCCCGTGCCGAGCGCCCGGAGGATGAAGCCTCCCAGGAACGCGCCCACCACGCCCACGACGATGTCGCCAATCAGGCCGTAGCCACCGCCCACCACCGCGGACGCGAGCCATCCGGCGATGAGGCCAATGACCGCCCACAACAGGATTGTCTCCAACGCCATGTCTCTTCCTCCCATCGAGGTGATGGAGGAAACATGGGCATGATTCCCGGCCGCGCTTGCCCCTCCCGCCAGGGCGACGGCAGGGCGACCAGGCAGCCGGCACGCTTCAGAGGAGCGCGGGGCAAATTGCCCCACGGAAGCACGGGGCAAAACGCCCCAATTTGAACGTCCGTGCGCGCTCTGCTGGCATCGGGTGAACACCTGCCGCTGAAGGCGGCAAGGAGCTCATCTCCGTGAAGCGCATCTTCGAGTCCGTCGGGTCGCCGTTGCAGTTCGACCGTGAGTCCTTCCGGTGCCGTCACACGCTGCTGGGGCACCCCGCGCTGGAGCTGGAGAACCTGGCGGGCGTGGTGCAGCGACTGCCTTCCGAGAACGTGTTCTTCAGCTCCGGCCTGGTGCCCAAGGACGCGGACTTCGACCGCGCGCACGTGGACTACCGCACCGGCCTGTCGCTGAAGGACACCGTGGAGAACATGATGACGAGCAACTCGTACATCATGCTGCGCGCGCCGGAGCAGGACCCCAGCTTCCATGAGCTGTACCGCGCGCTGCTGTCGGAGGTGGAGGACCTGATGCGCGCGCAGGGCGTGGGCACCCAGGCCGTGGATCCAATGCTCTACCTCTTCATCGCGTCCCCCGGCAGCGTCACGCCCTTCCACCTGGACCGCTACTCCACGCTGCTGATGCAGTTCCGGGGCAGCAAGGCGGTGCACATCTCGAAGGCGTGGGACGAACAGGTGGTCCCCGCGCCGGACCTGGAGGCCTTCGTCGCGCGCTCCGGCTCCAAGGTCAGCTACCGCGAGACCTTCGATGAGACGGCGGTGCGCTACGCCTTCGGGCCCGGGGACGCGCTGCACATCCCCTTCGTGGCGCCGCACTACGTGAAGAACGGCGCGGAGGATGTCTCCGTGTCGCTGTCCATCATCTTCAACACCCGCGAGACGGCCCGGCACCTGCGCGCGCTGCGCGCCAACCATGCGCTGCGCAAGCACCTGGGGTCCCTGGGTTACCGGCCCACGCCCGTGAACCGCTCCCTGCCGCTGGACTACGTGAAGAGCGGCATGGAGCGCGTGGTGCGCCGGGCGCGCGGCCTGCTGCCCGCCTGAAGCCCCCACGCCCGTCGGCATCAGCCGATGGCACATGCGCGAGAAGCTGGCCCGATGCCCGGAACCCCGGGGTGTTGACGGCGGCATCCTTAAAGATGCATTCAGAATGCATCTTTTGGGGCGTGGGCCCGGAAAGGCAGCGAAGCCATGACGAGCGTGTACGAGAAGCTGGGTGGAGAGCCGGCGATGGCGGCGGCGGTGGACGTCTTCTACCGGAAGGTGCTGGCGGACGAGCGCATCAGCCACTTCTTCGAGGACGTGGACATGGAGCGCCAGGCCGCGAAGCAGAAGGCGTTCCTGACGATGGTGACCGGTGGGCCGGCGAGCTACTCGGGCAAGGACATGCGCGCGGGACACAAGCACCTGGTGGAGCGCGGGCTGAACGAGATGCACTTCGACGCGGTGGCGGGGCACCTGAAGGAGACGCTGGAGGAGCTGGGCGTGCCCGCGGACCTGGTGGGCCAGGTGATGGCCGTCGCCGAAGGGGCGCGTGCGGACGTGTTGAACCGCTGAAGCAGCCGTCAGGAGGCACGCCATGGCGAAGGTGCGGCATGAATCCGAGTGGTATCCGCTGGAGCCCGGAGAGACGGTGCTGGACGGCCTCTTGCGCCAGGGCGTGCGCGTGCCTCATGCGTGCCGGGCGGGGGCCTGCCAGTCCTGCCTGATGCGAGCCACCTCGGGCGCGGTGCCCGAGGCGGCGCAGGTGGGGCTCAAGGACACGCTGCGGGCGCGGGGCTACTTCCTCGCGTGCACGTGCCGGCCCCCGGCGGGCACCGCGCTGGAGGTGGCGGGGGCGTCGGAGCTGCGCGTCCCCGCGCGCGTGGTGGACCTGGAGTCGCTCAGCGGGGACGTGTTCGCGGTGCGGCTGGAGGTGGAGTCCCCGCTCGACTATCGCGCGGGGCAGTACGTCACGGTGGTGCGCGCGGACGGGCTCGCGCGCAGCTATTCGCTGGCGAGCCTGCCTCGCGAGGGCCGGTTGGAGCTGCACGTGCGGCTCGTGCCCGGGGGCGCCATGAGCGGCTGGTTCGCGCGTGAAGTCAGACACGGCGACCCGGTGCACCTGCAGGGGCCGGCCGGGGACTGCTTCTACGTGCCCGGGCAGCCGGAGGCGCCGCTGCTGCTGGCGGGGACGGGCACGGGGCTCGCGCCGCTGTATGGCATCCTGCGGGACGCGCTGGAGGCGGGCCACACCGGCCCCATCCACCTGTTCCACGGGGCGAAGGACCCGGGCGGGCTGTACCTCGTGGACGCGCTGAGGGCCCTGGCGGCGAGCCATCCGAACCTCACCTACCGGCCCGTCGTGCTGGCGGGAGGAGGGGAGGTGGAGGAGGGGGCCCTGGAGGCGAAGGTCGTTGGCTGTCTCCCAAAGCGCCCCCTGGGCTGGCGGGCGTTCCTCTGCGGCAACCCCGAAGCGGTGCTATCCCTGCGCAAGAAGCTCTTTCTCGCGGGGTTCTCGCTGAGGGACATCCACGCGGATGCCTTCCTGCCGAGCGTTCCGCGAGCGGGGCCCGTCGCCGGAGCCGCCTGACTTGCACCTGACCCTTCACGCCGACTACTCGCTGCGCGTCCTCATGTACCTGGCGGCACGTCCGGGGCGGCCGTCGTCCACGCAGGAGATGGCGGACGCCTACGGCATCTCCAAGCACCACCTGGTGCGCGTGGTGCAGACGCTGGCGCAGGAGGGACACGTGGAGGTGAAGCCGGGGCGGGCCGGCGGCGTGTTGCTGGCGAAGGCCCCGGGAGACATCCGGCTGGGCAAGGTGGTGCGCGCGGCCGAGCCGGACTTCCACCTGGTGGAGTGCTTCGACAAGGAGCGCAACACGTGCCCCATCGCGCCGGCCTGCGGGCTCAAGGGCGTGCTGGCGGAGGCGCGTGACGCGTTCCTCGCCACGTTGGACAAGTACTCGCTGGAGGACCTGCTGCGGCGCTCCAAGCCCGGCCTGTCCGACCTGCTGCTGACCCCGGCCGCGCCGGAGCGGTGAGCTCTCCCGCGCTTCCGCTCAGTCCCTGAGGGAGAACCGGTTCTTCAGCTTCGTTCTGGAGCCATCGGGCCGGTACAGGTAGGCCGCGCCTTCCTCCGACTTGATGGTGTGGTTCTTGTTGGGGGTGTTGTCGACGTTCAGGTAGATGGTTCCCTCCGCGGCCCAGACCGGAGCGTTCGCGGCCTGGGCGAACGTGGTCAACACTTCAGGGTCGTTCTGGCCGCAAGCCGCGATGATGATGCTGGCAGGGCCCAGCAGTTCCTGGATGTCGGCGCCGACCTTCTCGGGAGCAAGGAATCCGCGGTTCTGCTCGCGGCCCATTGCATTCTCAATCAACTGTCTGTCATTCACGGACGGGCCACATCCGCCCAGCCAGAGCTGTCCGGCACATCCATGGGTCGCGATGACCAGCTTTGAGACCGCGCGGCCGGCTCGGGCTCGGGCGAGCGCCTCGAGTGAGTCCTGATAGGTCGTCACGGCCTGGACGCATTTGACCTTCCGGTTCCGCTGTTTGAACGTTTCCTTCACTGCCCCCGAGAATTTCGAGCCATGGTTTTCGCCCTGGAAGTCATGCCAGAGCACCAGGATGATGGCCTCGGTGTCAGTGGGTCCCTTCTGCGAACGGCTGGCGGAAGTGATGATGTATTCGTCCCGATTGAACCTGCCATCCGTGATGACGTTCCCCTGCTTGTCGGTGGCTGTGAAATCGATGAAGTCGTTCACGGAGGCTTTGGCGAGCTGTTCATGCCGGATGAGCACCGAATCCATGCCTGGCAATTGGACGATGTAGCCGTTCCGCACGAGCGAGATGACCTTTCCGGTATGGATCACCGGCTCGGGGAGTTCCTCCTCCTTCATCTCGGAGTCAGAGCCGGAGTCGGAATGGGAGTCGACGTTGGTATGGGTGTGCTTCGGAATGGGCCCGAAGCCGGGCTCCACGATTCGTGCCAGCCGGGCCCAGGAGGCTCCGTTGTGTTGATGGGACTCGAACTCGACTCTCATGCCGAAGCGGAGATTGAACCAGTCTTCCGCCCTCAGAAAGGAGTTCTGCGATGCCTTGAAGACGTCCTGGCCCGCCTGGAGATTGACGCTCGTGATGGTGGTCTGGTCCACGCCATTCAGGGCCTGGGGCCCGAGTGTCCCATGGTAATAGGTGTTGACGCTGACGAAGACTCCAATCGTTGGCATGTCTCACCCCCCATCCAGCCGGTGGTACTCCGGGGATGGTGGCAGGAAGCCAGGCATTGTTCAATGTCGGCACCCGGTGGGAATTGGAGCCCCGCCGTCAATCCAGCTCGCTGACGAATGCTGCCCAGTCGTCTGGCTGGACCGTGACTCCCGACCACTTCCGCCACGCGGTGGCCTCCGCCATCCACGCCGCGGCGCCGCCTCGTAAGGGGAACGCGCGCGTGACCGCGAGCCGGTGAACCGTTTCGTGTTCGCGCAGGAGGCCGCGGTTGACCGCGTCGACTTCACCGGGCCTCGCGCGCAGGCGCGGCTCCGCCGCCTTCATGGCGCCGTCCTGGCGGAACAGCGTGGCCAGGTCCTCCACCACGGGTATCTCGGTGAATGGCCAGATACCGAGGAGTGGTGGCTCGAGGCCTTCCAGCAGCGCCGCGTGCAGCCGGTCGTGGCCATCCACCACCAGCCAGCGCTCGGCCAGGGCGAAGTAGCTCAGGAGGACCGGCGGAAGCGTTCCGTCCCGTGCGTGCTTGCGCCAGGCCTTCACCCGGCCGTCGTCCTGGGGTGACGGTGCGCGCAGCGACATCACCCCGCCACTGCGCTCCGGGAGGGCGCCAGCTTCCGCCCAGGACCAGTCCTCCGCGCGGAAGGGAGGGAACCGCAACGCAGCGTCGAGCCCGCATGGGGGCTCCGGTAGCACTCCCGTCCCGAGGATGGGGACCGTGGAGTAGCCCTGGGCCTTGCTGACGGGAGTTGTCTGGAGTGGCCGCATGCACCAGCGCCCCGAGTGGAGCAGGGATGGCTCGGACGTCTCGAACTGGTGGACCCACCACTGGTTCCACGCGGCCCACCACCCGGGCGACCCTGGATCCGGGGGACGCCGGGCCTCCTCGGCCGTGATGTGGGGGAACGCGCCCGCGAGCTTCGCCGGGCCGCGCAGCCAGGCGCACCCGTTCCACCAGTCATCCACCCGCATCCAGAACAGCGGCTGCGCGCCCAGCATCATGCGCAGCAGGTAGGGCCGGGTGGCCTCCACATGGAGCAGGGGGCGCCGCCGCCAGTGTCCCCAGGAGGGAACCGTCAGCAGCAGCCCGGGTCCACCCACCGGCATCCGCCAATCCGTGTCATCCGCCATCACAGCGATTCGTGGTGTCACCGGCTGCCCTCCGTGGCCCGACGCTACACCTCGTGGCGGACCCACGAGCCGTTCTCGAATACCCAGGGCCCGCCGTCGGAGCCCCCGGGAATGCCTGCCGGGCGCCTCCGTGAGGCGTCTCCAACCTGTCCGACTGTCGGACAGGTTCGTGGCGCACGGCCGCCGGGCGCTCCCTGCGTTCTTGCCTTCTCATCCACGAGGACAGACGGCATGTCCGGGACGCCGGTGTCGTTCCCGTCCGACGCGGCACCTCACGGCGGGCCCCTTATCGCGGACCCGCCGTGAGGGAGTCATGGCCTCAGCGCCACGTGTCGTTCACGGTCGAACTGCCCGTGGCCGGCGTCGTCAGGGTGCGGTTGGCGCCGCTCTCCCAGGTGACGTTGTTGGCGGTGTCCTTCTTGATGAACTTGTACTCAATGGCCGTGGAGCCCGGCAGCCCGACGGCCGCGCTCCACGTGGGGTAGTTGGCCGCGGACAGCAGGATGGCATTGGCCGGAGCCCAGCTCCCCAGCGCGGCGACGTTGCCCACCACGTACACGTTCTGTCCCACCACGGTGCTCGCCGTGACGTTGAACGTAACCGTGGCCCCGCTGGTGGACGTGGTGACGGAGAGCGCACTGCTCGCCGCGGACACATTGCCCGCCGTGTCCTTCGCCCGCACGGTGTAGCTGTACGCAGTGCCCGCCGTCAGCCCCGTGTCCGTGAAGCTGGCCGTCGTGGGCGAGCCCACCAGCGCCCCATTGCGATACACGTCATAGCCCGCGATGCCGCTCGCGTCGGTGGACGCCGTCCACGTCAGGGACACGGTGGTCGCCGTCTTCGACGCGGCCGTCAGGCCCGTGGGCACCGAGGGCGCCGTGGTGTCCTGGGACGGCGCACCCGCGGAGATGGTCCCCGCGTTGAACGTGGAGGTGCCCGCGGGGAAGAAGTAGTTGAGCCCCCCGTTGTTGTCCCACGTGCCGCTGCCGTTGTTGAACACGGCCTCCAACTGTGTGGCCGAACCCAGGTCCACTGTGTGCTTCGCGTAGCCGGAGACCTCCGCCGCCGCCATGGCCACGCCCGGCGCCGTCGTCCACGTGCCGCCCGCCGGACGGGAGTGGATGTATGGCGTTGCGTAGCCCTTCTTGTAATAGACGGTCGCCGTGTTGCCAGCGCTGGTGGTGACGGAGAGCGCGGTGCTCGCCGCGGACGTGTTGCCCGCCGCGTCGCGCGCCCTCACCGTGTAGCTGTAGGCCGTGTTGGAAGACAGCCCGCTGTCCGTGTACGTCGTCGCCGTGGGCGAGCCCACCTGTGTGCCATTGCGGAACACCAGGTATCCCGTCACGCCGACGTTGTCCGTGGACGCGGTCCAGCTCAGGGACACCGTCGTCGCGGACTTCGACGGAGCCGTCAGTCCCGAAGGCACCGACGGCGCCGTGGTGTCGCTCACCGGCGCGCCCGCCGTGATGACGCCCGCGTTGAACGTGGAGGTGCCCGTGGGGAACAGGTAGTTCACGCCGTTGTTGTTGTCCCACGTGCCGCTGCCGTTGTTGAACACGGCCTCCAACTGCTGCACGGAGCCCAGGTTCACCGTGTACTTCGCATACCCCGTCACCTCCGCGTCCGGCATCAGCACACCAGGGGCCGTGGTCCACGTGCCACCCGCGGGACGGTAATGGAGGTACGGCGTGGCGAAGCCCTTCTTGTAATAGACCGTCGTCGTGTACCCCAGGCCGGTGGTGACGGAGAGCGCGCTGCTCGCCACGGAGGTGTTCCCCGCCGCGTCACGGGCCCTCACGGTGTAGCTGTACGTCGTGCTCGAGGACAGCCCCGTGTCCGTGTACGTCGTCGCCGTGGGCGCGGCCACCTGTGTGCCATTGCGGAACACGAGGTAATCACTCACGCCATAGTTGTCCGTGGCGGCCGTCCAGCTCAGCACCACCGACGAACTGGTGACCCCCGACGCGGAGAGCCCCGAGGGCGCCGACGGCGCCGTGGTGTCCGGGGGCAGGGTGGTGACGGAGAGCGCGCTGCTCGCGGCGGACGTGTTGCCCGCCGCGTCCCGCGCCTTCACCGTATAGCTGTACGCCGTGCCCGCCGTGAGACCGCTGTCCGTGTAGCCCGTCGTGGAGGGCGAGCCCACCTGCGTGCCATTGCGGAGCACCTGGTAGCCCGTCACGCCAACGCTGTCCGTGGAGGCCGTCCACGTCAGCGTCACGGAGCGGTCCGTGCGCGTCGCCGCGAGCCCCGTGGGCACGGACGGCGCCGTGGTGTCCACGCGGAGGAACGGGTAGGTGCCCGTCACCGGGCCATTGAGGTCCTCGATGTACTTGCCGCCCTCCTGCCGGTACTTCCCGGCGCCCACGTAGACGGATTGGATCTCGCTCCGGGTGACGTTGCCGCGCGAGTCGGTGGCCTCGATGTAGTAGTCGAGCAGTTGGTCGCGGTAGGCGCCGAGGTACACGTAGTAGAGGTCGCCAATCTCCTGCGCGGCCACCTTCTGCATCACCGGCAGGTGCGCCGGCTGCCACGCCACGCCGTTCATCACCGGCCGCAGCTCACGGCGCTGGAGTGGGTAGTCCACCCACGCGCCCACGCGCGACGGGTCGATGCCGGGCACGCCCGCCGCTTTCAGCGCCACCGGGTCGTAGACGCGAGGCGTGTTGTCCAACGGGTCGATGCTCTTCGCCGTGTGCACGCGCACGCGCGCCTTGATGCGGGTGATGCCGCTCACGTCGAACGCGTAGGTGTACAGGGCGAAGTTGTTGTCGAAGTGGTGCAGCGTCCACCCTTCGGACTTGTCCGTGTTGGCGCTGCCCGGGTTGTACGGCCAGCGCTGCGGCCACCAGACGGACGGGCCCGTGCGGTCCTGCGCCAGCCGGTCCTGCACGTACGGCTTGGAGAAGTAGAGCGACTGGTTGAAGGACAGCGTGGGCTTCACGTTGTCGTCCACGTTCTCGTCGTAGTAGCCGAAGCCGGAGTCCATGGCCGGCAGGAGGAAGTACCAGGCCAGCTCCGCGGGGTTCGCGCCGCCCGCCCAGTCGTTCGCCGCGTCGCCCTTCACCGGGAAGGACAGCATCCACGGGTTGAGCTGGTTGCCCGCGTGCGTGATTTGCGAGTCCAGCGCCGTGGTGGGCTTCCAGTGGTTGGGGTGTCCATCCAGCCAGACCTGCTCGGCCGTCTTCGCGTAGTTCATCGCGGCCTGGAGCAGCGCGAAGTTGCGCTCCAGGTAGTGCCAGCCGTGCTCCAGCGACACCGTCATCCCCTCCTGCACGCCGCTCAGATTCGTCTTGGGCGCCAGGTTGAGGCCGGTGGCGGAATTGAAGGCCGGGAATTGCCCCTTCCAGATGCCGAAGGGCAGCCGCCAGTGGTGCCACTGCGGGTCGGACGAGGAGTCGCGCGTGTCCACCCACGAGCCGTCCTGCACGTGCACCACGTCCGTGGAGACGGGCGTGTTGTTGACCAGGTACTCGTCGATGCCCAGGCACTGCACGCCGCCGGTGCAGGTGACGGCGCGGCCGTTGAGCCACGTGTCGAGCGAGCCCGCGCGCCCGCCGGAGTTGTCGCCGTCATGCGCGAGCACGAAGAACTGCTTCTGGGACGTCAGCCCCTCGAAACTGCGCAGGCCCACCACGTCCACGGTGGCCTGTCCCTCCCAGCCCTCCAGCCAGGAGCCGTTCTGGTTGACGGGGATGCCCACGACGCGCGACTCGGCGCCCGTGGCCGGGTCCACGTAGCGCACCCAGTGCGGCGTGGAGGCGAAGGGGTACTTGTTGCGGATGACCTGCTGCTCGTGCGCCATGGACTCGCTCACCCAGGCGCCCACGGTGCTGGTGTTCTGGAGGTCCGCGCGGTTGGGCGGCGACACCAGCGTGTCCGAGCCCGGGTCGTTGAGGAACGGGTAGTCCTTCAGCGTGCGGGAGAAGTGGTTGTCACCGATGACGGACCACTTCACGCCCAGCTTCGCCAGCGTGGGGATGAGCCGCTCGCTGAAGCCCAGCTCCGTGGGGAAGAAGCCCTTGGAGGCCGTGAAGCCGCTGCCCAGGAAGTACGGCTGGGACAGCGTGGCGCTCTGGTAGATGAGGTCCTTGAGGAAGTAGTCCGGCCCCACCAACGGCCCCATGGAGTGGTGGCCCGTGAAGTGGATGAGGTCCAACGAGCGGTTGCCCGCGGGCGTGCGCAGGTTGGTGTAGCGGTCCCTCCAGCTGGCGCCCCAGTTGGCGTTGTCGTAGCCGGACACGTTGCGGCGGGTGACCAGGTCATTGACGTTGTTCACCACCGCGCCGGACATGGTGACGTGAATCTGTCCCGTGGTGGCGTTGGCCTTCATGTCCGCCGCCACGTCCGGCGGCCAGTACTGATACGCGCCCACCTTCGCGTGGTGCGAGTAGTACGTCACCAGGTCGTCGTGCGGCATGGGCGCGCCCGACGGCAGGAAATAGGTGTAGTTGGCCGGAGGTGACTGCTTTATCTGGATGACCTGTCCGTCATACGCGTAGCGGATGGGGCCACCCACCGGCGTCGCGTTGTATTGGGTCAGGTCGTAGTACGCCCAGAAGTTGGGCATGTGATTGTGATACACATGCGCGGCGGCGATTTGAGCCTTTGCCGGTGGCGCGTGTAACAGGATGACGGCGAACACCGCGAGCAGGGCCAGTTGCGGCTGTCTTTTCATGGGGCGTCCTCACCGGACGAGAGGGGCCGTCCGGTGGGCGCTGCTTACTGGCGTTTGACTCAAGATTTCCCATGTAAACTGGGAATGACAATCTGTAAATTGATACTGCGTCGCGTCAGTCATTCGCGGAATGCGGTCGTTGACAGGGGGCATGCGGGCCCGGACAGTCGGGCGCGCCATGGCCACCTATCCCGCGTCAGCCCGTGAAGCCTTTGTCCAGTTGCGTACGCTTTCGGAGGCGCTGGCCCGGCCGGAGGAGCGTGCGCGGGCGCTGGCGGAGCTGCGTGAGCTGGCGGAGCTGTCGCGAGACCAGCCCGAGGGCGCGCCGCTGCGGCTGGCGTCGGTGGTGGTGGCGGTGGGCGCGTCCCAGGAGCGGCTGGAGCTTTTGATTCCGCCGTCCATCTTCGCGCCCGAGGCGTGGGCGTTCACGTTCCTGGAGGGGCTCTTGAAGGTCCCGCTGGACGAGTACGCCGGCAAGCAGTTGGTGGAGGTGGGCTCCGGCTCCGGGTGGATTTGCATCGCGCTGGCGAAGTTCACGGGGCTCTCGCGCATCCGGGGGCTGGACCTGAACCCGCAGGCCCCGGCGGTGGGGCTGTGCAACGCGTGGCTCAACGGCGACGAGGCGCTGGTGTCCCGGCTGTCCTTTGGCGAGAGCGACCTGCTCTTGAGCCTGCCGCGGAAGCCGGAGTGGGACTTCATCGTCGGGTGCATCCCGCAGGTGCTGCGCGGCGACGAGCTGCCCGCGGAGCTGGCGCAGGCGGATGAGCAGGCGCTCCTGGATTTGTCCAACTACACCTCGTTGCAGAACGTCTACGAGGACCACTTCGGCCTGGGGCTCATCGCGCGCCTGCTCAACGAGGCGCCGGAGCGGCTGTTGCCGGGAGGACGGCTGCTGTTGAACCTGGCGGGGCGTCCGGGCCGCGCCATCATCGCGCGGATGTTCACCCGGCGGGGCTTCACCACCCGCGTGCGCGTGGCCCGGCGGGTGATGCAGGCGGCGGACACGGACATCCGCCCGCTGGTGTCGCTGGAGCAGCGCACCGGGCGGGAGTTCGAGTTCTTCATGGAGGCCCACAGCCCGGAGCCGCTGCGCGCGGCGACGGCGCTGGGCTGGCTGCAGGCGGGGCACCCCATCTGGCACGAGGTGGCGGTGTGGGAAGCGCACCTGTCGCTGCCCCGGGAGACGCTGGCCCTGCGCGCCGCGCTGCGCTCGCTGGGCATCGCGGCGCTCCAGGAGGAGCTGGACCTGGGGGCGGCGTCCGCGGAGCAGCTGGGCTTCGTCACGGCGCTCGCGGAGCGGCTGTCCCAGGCGCCCTTCCTGCCCTACGCGCACGAGGCCGGCGACGCGTCCTTCCGCAGGCTGGTGGCCCGCTACCTGGACCGCCACTTCGGGCTGAGGTTGTCGGAGGACTCGCTGTTCGTGGCGCCGGAGCGCGAGCAGGCCGTCTATTCCTTCCTGCTCGCCACCTGCGACCCCGGGGACACGGTGCTGGTGTCGCGCAGCCTGCACCCGCTCTACGCGCGCGCCCTGGACAAGGCGGGCGTGCGCGCCACCGTGACGCACAACACGCTGGGAGAGATCCGCCGCCTGCTGAGCGCCTTCGACGTGAAGGCCGTGCTGCTGACGGTGGAGCCGGGCGAGCGCACCAACCTGGCGGTGCTGCGCGACATCGTGGCGGAGGCCTCGCGCCGGGGCATCTGGGTGGTGCTGGACGAGAGCGCCTTCTTCAACATCACCGGGGACGTGGAGCCGCGCACCCTCTTCGAGTTCCTCGCGCGGACGCAGCACGCGTCCAACCTGGTCATCCTGTACGGCCTCATCAAGAACGCGGTGTGGCCGGATCTGGAGCTGACGCTGCTGCTCCCCGTGCCAGAGCCGCTGCGCGCGGACCTGGAGGTGGCGGCGGAGGTGACGTACTCGCGCATCAGCGTGCTGGCGGAGTGGTTCTACGAGCGCACCTTCTCGGAGTTGCTCGCCTTCCGCATGGCCTTCGCGGAGCCGGAGCCGCCCTCGCCGCACCGGGCGCCGGAGGTGCCGCTGCCGCGCTCGAACCGCATCGCGAGGCTGTCGGAGCTGCCCGCGTTCGCGCCGAAGTTCTTCCGCGAGGACGACCCGGAGCTCGTGCGCCTGGACTACGGCGAGAACGAGGGCCCCATGCCGCTGCCGCTGGTGGAGGGGCTCATCGCGGCGGGCGTCGCGCCGCGCGCGGACGGAGCGCAGACGGGGCTGGCGGAGGCGGTGGCGGCCTTCCTGCTGGAGACGCGAGGCGCCCGCTATGCCCCCGAGGACGTCGTGGTGGCGCCGGGCGTCTGGCCGCTCATGCACCACCTGGGCGTGGCGCTGCGCCAGCGGCTGGGCCGGGCGCCGCGCGTGTTCCTGGTGACGCCCTGTTACGGCGTGCTCGAGCCCACGTTCCTCGCGGCGGGGTGCGAGGTGGAGTCCGGCCCGCTGGGCGCGCTGCTGTCGCGCCGCGCGCGGGGGACGACGCCGGACGCGGTGGTGCTGTCGCAGCCGGCGAACCCCACGGGGCACTACCTGTCGCATGAGGAGTTGATGGCGCTGGCGACGTTCGTGGTGGAGCAGCGCTGTCTCTGGATCTCGGATGAAATCTTCGGCCTGGTGAACCTCACCAACCCCACGGCGGAGACGGTGCACAGCCCGGTGACACTGGAGGGGGCGGTGCCCGGCATCGGCGCGCGGACGGTGCTGCTGGGCGGGTTGTCGAAGGAGTTCGCGGCCGGGGGTCTGCGCGTGGGCTGGGTGGCCACGAAGGACCGGGCGCTGGTGGCGGCGCTGCGCGACAGCGCCCCGGGAGTCCTGCACACGCCCACCGCGCGCGCGGCGGCATACCTGTACGCGGCCCATGCACGCGGGCCGGATGGGCAGTTACTCTACGCCGCGCGGCACAAGGCACTGAGGAACTACCTGGCGCGGATGCGGCGCGACCTCGCGGAGAAGCGGGCATTGATCGCGGAGGCGCTGCCGGATGACGGCCGCGCGGAGGCCACGGAGGCGGGAGGCCTGTTCCTCGCGCCGCCGATGACGGCCTGGCTGGGGCGCTCGGTGGACGGGGTGAAGTTGACGCCGGAGAACCTGCCGCGCGTCGTCTACGAGCACACGCACGTGGTGCTCAACGGCGGCGCATGGTGCGGCGACCCGGAGCGCGTGCGCGCGGTGTTCTCCATTCCCCGGGAGAAGTTGTTGAAGGCCCGCGATCGCCTGCGGACCTTTGGCCAGAGGCTGCGCTGACGCAGACCTGGGACCGTTCCTCTACACTGCGCCAACCCATGATCCGTTCCCTCGCCGTCCTCCTCTGCTGTCTGCCTGCTGGAGCGCTCGCGGCCTCCGAGTCCTGGCTCGTGACGACCGACCTGTGGGGCAACCCCGCCTATCAATTCCTCACGCTGGAGCGCGACGGGAAGCGCCTCTCCGGTGAGCTGGACGGCGATGCGCTGAAGGGAGAACGCACTGGCAATGCCGTCCACTTCGTCGTCACGGACTCACGCCAGAAGACCTACGTCTTCGACGGCAAGGTGAGCGGTGAGTCGCTGCGTGGCACCGCGGACTACCCGGACAGCAACAACCCGAAGGCGCGCGCCTCCCATGCCTTCACGGCCCGGTTGCTTCCCTCGCGCCCCTCGGGCGCTCCTCGTGTGCATGACTTCACGCCCACCTCGTGGTCCAACGAGTTCACCGCGCACCGCGCGCCGGTGCTGACCGTCTGGCCGGGCGACACGGTGCGGACCTCGACGCTCGACTCCGGCGGCATGGACTCGAAGGGCGTCACCCGCGCCCTCTTCGGCAACCCGCAGACGGGGCCCTTCTTCATCGCCACCGCGAACCCGGGCGACACGCTGGCCATCCGCATCCGTCGCCTCACGTTGAACCGCACGTTCGCGGACAGCCTGGATGGCATCGTGGGCCGCGCCCTCACGCCGGGGCTCGCCGCGAAGGCGACGGACCTGGGCAAGCCCGTTCGCTGGAAGCTCGACCCCGCGCGCGGCGTCGCGACCCTGGAGAACCCGACGGAGCGCCTGAAGGCCTTCACCGTGCCGCTGCGGCCCATGCTGGGCGGCCTGGCCGTGGCGCCCGGCTTCGGCTCCGCTCCCCTGTCCACCGGCGACACGGGCCGCTACGGCGGCAACATGGACTTCAACGAGGTCGTGGAGGGCAACACCGTCTACCTTCCCGTGGCGCAGCCCGGAGCGCTCCTGTACCTGGGCGACGCTCACGCCGCGCAGGGCGATGGCGAGACGTCGCAGTACGCCCTGGAGACCTCCATGGACGTCGAGTTCACCGTGGACGTCCTGCACGGCAAGCCGCCGCCCTCCACGCCTCGCGTGGAGTCCCCCACGCACCTGATGACGCTGGGGCAGGGGGGCTCACTGGATGACGCCCTTCGCTCCGCGACGCAGGGCATGACGCAGTGGCTGGAGCAGGACTACGGGCTCACCCTGTCGGAGAGCGCACAGGTGCTGGGCAGCTCCGTGCAGTACGTCGTCGCGAACCTCGCCGGGCGCAGCGTGGGCGTCGCCGCGAAGCTGGACAAGGCGCGGCTCCAGGCCCTCTGACCCGCAGTGAAGTGAGCTGTATTCCCGGGTGCGTCCCCGGCCCTGGAAAATCGGGCGGAAATGCCGTGTCGATTCCGAGGCCCCTCGTTCGACGTGGAGATGAACCCTCCCGGTCACCCGGGAGCACGTCTTCCTCCGAACCGGGAGCCTCCCATGGCCAGCAAGATCGCAATCGCCGTCCTCGTCCTCGTCGTCGCGCTGGGCGCCTTCATCGCCACCCGTCCGGACCGCTTCCGCATCGAGCGCAACGCGCTCGTGGCCGCGCCCCCGGCCACCGTCTTCGCGCAGATCAACGACCTGCACCGGTTCGACACCTGGAACCCGTTCCGCTCCGAGCCCGCGCCCGGCGTGACCAAGTCCTTCGACGGACCCAACGAAGGGCCGGGCGCCAGCTTCGCCTATGCCGGCGGTGAGTCCGGGGATGGGCGCATGACCATCATGGAGAGCCAGCCCGGCGCGCGCGTCGTCCTCAAGCTGGAGTTCTTCAAGCCGTTCGAAGCCACCAACCAGGCCACCTTCACGCTCACGCCGGAGAACGGCGGCACCCGCGTGAGCTGGGCGATGGAGGGCGAGAACACCCTGATGGGCAAGGCGATGTCGCTCGTCGTGAACATGGACACGATGCTGGGCAAGGAGTTCGAGCGCGGCCTCGCGAACCTGGACACCGTCGCGCGAGGCGCCACCCCGCCTTCCAGCGCGAGCGCCCAGGCCGACACCGCGGCGCGCTGAAGCGCGCGCCTCAGTCCTCCAGCGCCCGGTAGGCGCCCCTGGAGAACTCCAGGGCCAGGGCATGGTCGCCGGACTGCATCCGCCGCTGGGTCAGGAGGAGGGCCGTCAGGTCCTGCTGGGGGTCGATGAAGAACATCGGTCCGTAGCCGCCGGCCCAACCGTAGCGGCCGGCGGTGGGCGAGACGCCATCCGGCTTCGTGGTGATGGACCCGCCGAAGCCCCACCCCGATGCATCCCAGAAGCCGGGGGAGAAGGGCGAGGCGGCCTTCACCTCCTCCGGAATCTGGTCCGTCAGCATCTCCTGGAGGCTCGCGGAGGACAGCAGGCGCTGGCCGCCACCCAGCAGCATCCGGCAGAACGCGAGGAGATCATCCGCCGTGGACACCAGCCCACCCTGGCCTCCTCCGGAAGGGAAGGTGGGCTGGCGCGACCAGAAGCTGTCCGCCGGTGAGTCCCATGCTTCCAGCTTCCCGGACGCATCGTCGCGCGCGTAGGCCGTCGTGAGCCGGTCGCGCTTCTCCGGGGGCACGGTGAAGGCCGTGTCCTTCATGCCCAGCGGCACGAAGAGCCGCTCGCGAAGGAAGTCATCGAAGCGCATGCCCGAGGCACGCGCGACCAGCACGCCCAGGACCTCGTAGCCGGTGTGGTAGGCCCACCGCTCTCCGGGTTGATGCCGCAGCGGCAGCGAGCCCAGCCGCCGCATGAACTCATCGGGCGGATCCGTGAGCATGTGGAAGCCGGGCGTCACACGGGCCTCGGCCATGGCCCGCTGGATGGGGTGCTTGTCGGGAGGCGCCATCACCGCGCCCAGGCCCCAGCGCAGCGTGAGCAGGTCCCGCACGGTGATGGCGCGCTTCGCGGGGACGGTGTCGTCCACGGGCCCGTCGGGCGTTCGCAGGACGCGGCGGTCCGCCAACTCCGGCAGCCACGGGTCGACGGCGCCGTCGAGCGACAGCTTCCCGTCCTCCACGAGCATCAGCGTGGCCACCGCCGTGATGGGTTTGGCCATGGACGCGAGCCGGAACAGGCTGTCCCGCCGCATGGGCGGCTCGGAAGGCGTGAGGCCCTGCGTGCCCAGCACGTCGACGTGCACGGTGTCTCCGCGCGCAATCAGGGCGACGACGCCCGGAAGGTCGCCGCGCTCGACGTGGCCTCGCAGGGCGGAGGTCACGTCGGCGAGCCGGGACGGAGAGAGCGTGGCAGCGCGTGGGGACATGGCCCTGAGTCTAGCCCGCGCCGCCGCCCGCGAGTGCCTCAGCGCTTCGCGAGGATGAACGCGGTGACGGAGTAGCGCTGGTGGCCCCGGGCCTCGGATGTCCATTCCGTCACGCGGTGGGGGGCGCCCCTCGCGCGGAAGATGAACACCGAGTTGAAGAGCGGCGGGACCCGCATCATGTCCGCGTCCACCTCGGGATGCCGGAAGGTGAGGACGCCGCCGAAGCGGTCCTCCCACGGGCGCGTGAAGTTGTAGACGACGGCGAGCCCCTCCTCGTCTGTGTCCCGGTGCTCCGGGAAGAACTCGCCCACCTCCATGCGCGACACCTGCACCTGCCGCGTCTCCAGCGGCTCGGGCCAGCCGACCAGCGCTGCATGGAAGGCCGCGCCATCCGCGCTCTTGAGCCACGCGCAGAAGTCCGTCAGGGCGGAGGGCTCCTGCTGAGGCAGCGGCGCGATGTGCAGCGGATAGGGGCCGTGGTGGTGGCGCACGAAGCGCGCGTCGCGCAGGGCCTGGTGCAGCGCCTCGGCGCGCTCGGGGAAGAGGGCGTCCGTGAGGCAGAGGTGCGGCACCCGTCCGCCTTCGATGAACTCCCGGCGCAGCGTGGCGTGCAGGGCTTCGGAGACGGAGGCCAGGCGCGTCCACGCGGTCGCGGACGCCGGGAACACCTCCGGCTTCGAGGGCGGGACGGGGCCGAAGATGCTCTCGGCGTAGTCCGTGATGAAGAACCCGCTCGGGCGCTCAGGCCTTGGAGACGAGGTAGCTGGCGAGCCGGGAGATGACTTTGCCGTCGCGCGGGTCATCGAAGAAGGAGATGGCGGGAGTGGGGTTGAATTCAAGCGCCACGAAGGCGCCGTCCGGTCCGCGCCGCAGGTCCACCGCCGTGAAGACCATGCCCAGCGCTTGGGCGCCCTTGAGACACACCGCCCAGGCCTCCTTCGGCAGGCGGGCGGGCTTCACCCGGTGCAGGTTCTGCCTCGCGTCCACCACGCCGTCGGTGGGGATGTGGAAGGCGGACACGGGCTCGCCGTCGAGTACGTAGGCGCGGAACTCGTCGCCCTGGATCTGCTCCTGGAACAGCACCGGACAGTTGGCGAGCAGTTGGAGCCGCTCCTCGGTGAGGTCCGCCTCCTCCACCTTGCGCACCAGCGCGCCGCCGCTCAGGGGCTTGTAGATGACGGCCCGGTGGCGCGCGACGAACTCGCGCACTGCGTCCGGCGAGGCGGTGGCCAGGGTGCTGGGGATGGGGACGCGGTGGCGGCGCAGCAGGGCCAGCTGTTGCAGCTTCAGGTAGTGCAGCTCCACCGCCTCCAGCGGGTTGACGAACGAGCCACCGCGCCGGTGGAGCGAACGCAGCACGGAGTGGAGGAACGACTGGCGCTCCCGCTCCGCCAGGTACTGCTCCTGCCAGCGCGGGAAGTTGCGCTCGGACAGGGCCTCGGCCTCGGGGACCGGGAGCGAGAGGCGCACGAGCTTGAGGTAGAACGAGCGCAGGTCGCTGAGACACTCACCGTCCCAGTGCACCTCGCCGTCCTCCCAGCTCAACGCGGCGGAGTCCGGGACCCGGTCCGTCTCCAGGACGATGGCTCGCGCGCGGCGCCGCTCCACCGCTTCGGCGACGAAGCGGGTGGCGTCATCCGAGCGCGAGCCGATGACCACGACCTTCTTGCGAGACGTCATGGGGTCCCTGACTTCACCCGCCCGGTGCTCAGACCGGGCTGTCCATCTTGACCTTCACGATGCCGCCATCCAGCGGCTTGAAGTCCGGGAGCTTCAAGCCGCCGGTCGGGTCGTCCATGCGGATCTTCACCCGGCCACCGTCCGGCGGCGTGAAGTCCGGCAGCTTCGAGCCACGGGTGGGGTCATCCATCATGACCTTCAGCACGCCGATGTCCTCCGGCGGCTTGAAGTCCGGCAGCTGCAAACCACCACCGGTCGGGTCATCCATGCGGATCTTCACCCGGCCGCCATCCGGCGGCGTGAAGTCCGGGAGCTTCGAGCCACGGGTCGGGTCATCCATCATGACCTTCACCCGGCCGCCGTCCTGCGGCTTGAAGTCCGGCAGGTTCAAGCCACCACCGGTCGGGTCATCCATGCGGATCTTCACCCGGCCGCCATCCGGCGGCGTGAAACTCGGGAGCTTCGAGCCACGGGTCGGGTCATCCATCATGACCTTCACCATGCCGCTGTCCTTCGGCGGCTTGAGGCCAATGCCGTCGCCCACGAACTTGTCCGCGAGCTCACGCGCCTTCGGGGTCAGCTTCACCTGCTCGAAGGCGTCGCGCACCTGGGTCTTCTGCTGCGGGCTCAGCTGGCTCGCGTCCGCGCCCTGGAGCGCCTTCTTGAGCACCGGGGCGCCCACTGCCTTGCCCGCCGTGCTGGCCGTCTTCAGGGCGGTCTGCAGCGAGGAGACGAAGCCCGTGGGGGATTTGATCTGGGTCATGAAGATTCCTTTGGGAAGGTTATCGGCATGCCCAGGCGGGAGTTGCTTGATTCTTTGAGGATGAGAGCACCCGTGGGACGGGCCTTGGCCTGGCCGCCCGCTGTCTTCCATCAGGTGTGCGCGACCCAACCCTTGAAGAAAAGGGGAGGAGACACACCATGGCGCACCGAGACGACGGACTGCTGGTGCGAGCGCTCGCGGACTCCGTGCAGCCGCTCCAGAGGACGCGGGAGGACTTCGGGCCCCTGATGGACCTGGTGGGGGACGCGACGTGCGTGCTGATGGGCGAGGCGACCCACGGCACGCACGAGTTCTACCGGCTGCGCGCGCTCCTGACGCGGAGGCTCATCGAGGAGAAGGGTTTCAACGCCGTCGCGGTGGAGGCGGACTGGCCGGACGCGTACCGCATCAACCGCTACGTGCGGGCCATGGGCACCGACGCGGACGCGGTGGAGTCGCTCTCCGACTTCCAGCGCTTCCCCGCGTGGATGTGGCGCAACGCGGACGTGCTGGACTTCGCGGGCTGGCTGCGGACGCACAACGACCGCCACTCCCTGCGGGAGAAGGTCGGGTTCTACGGGCTGGACCTCTACAGCCTCCACGCCTCCATGGGCGCGGTGCTGAAGTACCTGGACCGGGCGGATCCAGAGGCCGCGAAGCGCGCCCGCAACCGCTACGCGTGCTTCGAACACTTCGGCGAAGACCCGCAGGACTACGGCCACGCGACGTCCCTGGGCCTGTCACCGGACTGCGAGCGGCAGGTCGTCGACCAGCTCCGCGAGCTGCAACGGGAGCGCGAAGCGCTGCTGCGCCGGGACGGGTTCATCGCGGAGGACGCGCAGTTCGAGGCGGAGCAGAACGCGCGGGTCGTCCAGGACGCGGAGGAGTACTACCGGTCCATGTTCCATGGGCGCATCTCGTCCTGGAACCTGCGCGACACGCACATGGCGGACACGCTGGATTCGCTGATGGGCTTCCTGAAGCGGCGGCTGGGGGCCGCCCGCATCGTGGTCTGGGCGCACAACTCGCACGTCGGGGACGCGCGCGCGACGGAGATGGGGGAGGCGGGCGAGGTGAACCTGGGACAGTTGACGCGCCAGCGGCACCCGCGAGCGACGCGGCTCATCGGCTTCAGCACGTACCGGGGCACGGTCACCGCGGCCTCCAACTGGGGCGGGGCCGCCGAGCGCAAGCAGGTCCGCCACGGGCTCGCGGGCAGCTGCGAGTCCCTCTTCCATCAGGTCGGCCTGCCGGGCTTCCTGCTGGACCTCCGCGAGCTGGGCGAGGCCGCCGGGGCGCTCCGCGAGCGGCGCCTGCAGCGGGCCATCGGCGTCATCTACCGGCCTGAAACGGAGCGCAGGAGCCACTACTTCCACACGCGGCTGCCGCAGCAGTTCGACGCGATGTTGCACATCGACGAGACGCGGGCGCTCGAACCGCTGGAGCGCACCGCCGGATGGGAGCGCGGTGAAGCGCCGGAGACCTATCCGACGGGCCTGTAGAGGCCCCGGTCCACCATTCCCCCGCGTCAGCGCACCGCCGGCGGTTCCGCCTCACACCAGCCGCAGGAAGCGATTGAGGTCGCGGAACAACCAGAGGGGATTGCCGTACCACACGGCCATCTCCAGCACCCCCGCCCAGACGACGAGCCCCAGCCGCACCGCCGTGGGCCAGCGGGGAACACGCTGCACGCCCACGCACAGGGGCACCAGCATCAGCGCGGACGCATGCCACCAGTGGCGCGTGTCGATGACCGCGAGCAACACGCCCAGCCCCACCGACGCGGTCACCAGCCCGTCCGCGCCACGCCACGACAGCGCCAGCACCGCCGCGCTCAAGCCCATCACCAGGGCGACGGTGCCAGGCTCGCCCAGGATGGAAGGCGTCGCCGCGTCGGTTTTCGCGGCCAGCGGCGCCATCCACAGGAACGTGCGCACGCAGAGGCCCCCCGCCACCGTCACCCCGAGCAGCGTGCCCCACGGCCACTGACGCACCGGCCGCCCCCGCACCCCGCGCCACAGCGCCACCACGCCCACGGCGACCAGGACGAGCGCCCGGTAGTGCAACAGCGCCGCGAGCGCCAGCCAGCGCAAGGCAAGCACCGGCCGGTCCTTCGCGAGCGCCGCCAACGCCAGCACTCCACAGACGAGCCACGCGCCGTCGTACTGGCCATGGAGCGCCAGCCGCATCAGCACCAGCCAGCAGAGCAACCCCACCGCCCAGCGTCCCCCCGCCGGGAGCCCCTCCAGAAGGCGCAGCGCCGCGTAGAGCGCCACGTGCGCGAAGACCAGCAGGTACAGCAGGCACACCTGCCCGAAGGCCTGGGGCGACAGGGGCACCCACTCGCCCACGAGCGCCAGGGGCAGGAAGAGCACCAGCGCGCCGGGCGGATAGACGTACGGCACCTCCAGCCACTGGTCGATGGCCTGTCGGTAGGGGACGCCCTCGCGAAGCTCGCCCAGCGACGCGGTGTAGAGGGGCTGGAGCCCCCGATGCAGCCCCACCCAGACCACGTACGGATGGCGCACGTGGTCCGTGTAGCCCTCCTTCAGCGTCCCCCGCGACGTCACCCCGGACAGGGGCACGGCACAGAGCACGAGGAGCGACAGCAAGGTGAGCAGCCCCCACCGCGCGGCGGGACGCCGGACGAGGATGCCGGGGCCTTCCATGACGTCAGACGCTGGAGGCCGCCACGCGCGCGCGCAGGTCCTGCTTGAGGCCCAGCGAGAAGAGCACCAGGGTGAGCAGGTACACGGGCTCGATGAAGAAGAGCTGCGGGCCGCCCAGCGACAGGCCGTGGGTCTTCTTCTCGAAGAGGACGTGCGCGCCCACCACCATCGCGAAGCGGAACACCATCACGCCCACCGCGATGCCCGCGGCCGTCCCCGTGGGGAGCTGGGCCACCGCCTCCGCGGCGAGCAGCGTGGGCACCAGCGGCAGGGCCATGAGCAGGCCGGCGGTCCACTCCAGCGTCAGGGCGTACACGGCCACCGCGGCCACCAGCAGGTGCGCGGCGGTGAGGGGCGTGCCGGGAATGCGCACCCAGCACAGCGGCACCAGCAGGGCGAACGTGAAGAGGTAGGCCCCCACGAAGTGGGCCGCGCGGCTGACCCCGTTCTCGTGCAGGGGCATCCAGGCGCGCATCTTGTCGGCGAAGCTCATGGCCCCCCACCGTAGGCCATCCGCGCGCTGGTTGCCTCCCCCGGGTGAGGGGGCCGGTCGCCGCGCACCCCGGGGCGCGAGAATAATGTTTCACCGGGGCGTACCTGGGGAGCAGCCGCATTTCCGCCGCTGCATTCAACCCGAAGGTCCTCCCCATGAAACAAATCCTGTCTCGGAATAAGGTGGCGGTCGCCGCCACGGTGGGCTTGGCGCTCACCAGCGCCATCAGCTTCGCGTCCGTGTCCTCGCGCACGCCGGCCCATGACTTCACGCAGGCGGACGTGGACGCCATCGTCGCGCAGATCCGCCAGGTGTCGCCGGACACGTTCTACATCCGGTTGCCCACGTTCTCGTCCCGGGGCGGGGTCAACGGCTCGCGCCTCTACGGCTCGCTGCCCCTCGCCTATGTGCGGCGCATGGCGAGCGCCCAGAACGTGGTGCTCAACGAGGAGTCGAACATCATGGGGCTGGTGATGGATCCGAACACGGCGGCCGGGCAGGCCTCGGGCGCCAAGTCGGAGCGCGTGGCGTTCGCCATCGACGCCGTCCTCGCGGACATCACCCCTGGCTCGTACCAGTTCCTGAAGTAGCCATGAGGACCGTCCCATCGCGGCCCGAGGGCGATGAGCGCCAGGCGGCCCTCTGGGCGTGCATCGCGGTGCTGCATCTGGCCGCGGTGGGCTCCTTCCTCTGGACGGACCTGGCCCACGCGAAGTCGGAGGCCGCGTTCGACCGCGGCGTCCGGACCTACCAGAGCCTGTCCGGCGTCATCAGCGACTACCGCTTCTTCGCGCCCTCGGTGGCCAGCGACACGCGGACCGGTTTCTTCGTGGCGCTGCCCGGCGGACGCACCCTGTTCGAGCCCCTGGCCTCCGAGTCGCTGGAGGTGGGGCTGCGCTACCAATGCATCGTCGCCTCCGGCCTGCGCGCCAACCGCAAGACGCAGGACGTGCTGGCGCAGTCGTGGGCGGCGGTGATGCTGGGCGTCCATCCGGAGGCCTCCCGCGTCACCGTCGTCACCCAGTCCTACGTGCTCCCGTCCCTGGAGGACTGGGCCGCAGGGAAGCGGCCGGACTGGACGCTCCACTACACCGGGACCTTCGACCGCCGAGAGGGTCCGGGGGCCGAGGCCTCGCCATGAACCGTCTTTTCTCCTCCGCGCGGCGCTTCTGGTTGGAGCCCGTGGCGCCCGACGGGCTCGCGTTCCTGCGCATCGCCGTCGCGCTCATCTCCCTCGTCCAACTCGCCATCCTCTGGCCGCACCTGCCGGAGCTGTACGGCAACTTCGGCCTCGTCCAGTGGGTCATCACCGATGTGGGCGCGGGCGACTGGGCGCCCAGCCTGGGGTGGCTGGGGCGGCTCCTGGCGCCGCTGGGCGTCAGCACGATGACCACGCTGTACGCGGTGTTCGTCCTCTACGCGGTGGGGCTGGGGGGCCTGCTGCTGGGCTACCGCACGCGCGTCTTCGCGGTGCTCACCTGGTTCACGCACGGCCTCACGTCCGCGAACGCGTACCTGTCGCTCTACGGCGTGGACACCCTGCTCCACGTGCTCTTCTTCTACCTGGTGTTCATGCCGTCCGCGGGGCGCTGGTCCCTGGACGCGCGAGCCGGCCGCGTCTCCACCGGTCCGTCGTCTGGAGCCCGCGTGGCGCTGCGCACGCTCCAGGTCCACCTGTGCTTCATCTACCTGGACACCGGCCTGGCCAAGGCGCAGGGCGCCCAGTGGTGGAGTGGCGAAGCCATCTGGCGCGCGCTGATGCAGCCGCAGTTCCAGGCCTTCGACTTCTCCTGGCTCGCGGCCTACCCGCTGCTGGCGAAGCTCGCCTGCTGGGGCACGCTGCTCATCGAGGTGGGCTACGCGGGGATGCTCTGGGTCCCCCGGCTGCGGCGGCACTGGCTGGTGGCCACACTGCTGCTGCACGCGGGCATCGCCGTGTGCCTGCGGCTGTGGCTCTTCTCCCTGACGATGATGGCCTTCAACCTGGCCGCCTTCGCCTGGACGTGGCGGGGCTCGGAGACCCCCGTGGAGAACGAGGACGCAGTCCCGGGGGCTGCCGCGGCTCGTCTCTAGCGCCTTCGCGACGGGCCCCTGGCGCTCTCAGCGCAGCGGGGGGCGCAGCACCAGCACGGGCCGGCGGCTCAGGGCGAGCACCTTGCGCGCCACCGACCCGAGCAGGGCCTCCCTCACGCCCCCGTGGCCGCGCGAGCCCAGGCAGAGCAGCTCCGCGTCCATCCGCTCCGCGGCCTGCACGAGCGCGAGCGCCACGTCCTCGCCGTGGAGGACCTCCAGCCGCGTGGTGACCTCCCGGGCGTCCAGTCCCCTCGGCACGCGCTCCAGCAGGCGCTGCTTCAGGGCTCGGTGGAGCTCCGCTCCGGCGCGCTCGGGAATCACCGTCACCAGGTGCACCACCGCGCCCGCGGGCGCCAGCGCGAAGGCGAAGGGGAGGGTCTCGTCCGCGAGCGGCGACAGGTCCGTGGCCACCAGCAGCCGCCGCACCTGGGGCAGCGGCACCTCGCCCCGGGACGCCGCGGGGCTCACCGGTACCACCGCCGCCGACATGGGCGCGAGCCGCAGGGCGTGGTGCGCCACCGAGGCCAGGTTGCCCAGGGCGTTGTGCGGGTGCGTGCCCACCACGAGCAGGTCCGCCTCCTGCTCCCGGGCCAGGTCCACCAGGTGGTCCGCGGCGCGGCCCACCGCCATGCGCAGGTGCACGCGCGGCGCGCTGCCCTGGCCCGTCTCCGCCAGCGCGGCCACCTCGCGGTGGAGCACGGCCTCGATGCGGGGCGCCACCTCATCCAGGTTCATGGGGGTGGGCAGTCCCAGGCGCCGGCACTGCTCGAAGGCGTAATAGACATGCCCCGCCAGCAGCTCGATGGGGCCATCCGCGCCCAGCTCCTCCAGCCAGCGCCGGGCGGCCTCGCTGCCCCGTGAGCGGTCCACCCCGAACATCACGCGCAGGGGGCGCTCCCCCTGGAGCCAGGCCTTGAAGGGGGCGGCGTCACGCACCCGCAGCAGCGGCACGGCGCAGTTGCGTGCGATGCGCTCCAGGCTGACGCCCGAACCCAGGGCGGCGGGCTCCTCGCGGGGCGTCCCCACCACCAGCAGCCGCGCCTCGTGCGCGTCGCAGAAGACGGCCAGGGCTCGCGAGGAGCCGCTCTCCAGCAGGGAGGACTCCACCCGCGCCCCCATCGGCTCCAGCCGCCGGGCCTCCTCGCGCAGCAGCGCCTTGAGGCCTTCGCGCACGGGCTCGGCCGCGACCCGGAGCTGATCCGGGTGGACCTGGTGGACGAGCCAGAGCGGCTGGCCGCGGCGGGCGGCGACGCGCGCGGCCACCTCCGCGGCCTGATGGGAACCCTCGGAGAGGTCGGTTGCGCAGACGATGGCCATGGCGAGGCTCCGGGCGGGGGGAAGGCGCCGCACCGGGGCTTTCCGGTGGGTGGGCTCGCGCTGGTGCGCGCCCCGCCATGGCTTCCAGGCCTCTTCAGGATGCGTGCCGTCCCGCGCCCCTCCGGCGCCCCGGCCCGGCCCGCGCAAGGGTTGCGGCGCCCGGAGTCGCGGGCGCAAAAGCTGCGCCTCCCGGGGGACCCGGCTCACGCCTCCCCTGACGGCATGGGCTTCGCAACCCGGTGGGGCATCCCTGGCGCAGGAGCAATCGTCATGACCCTCCATGGTTGGCTGATTCCCGAGCGAGGCCCCCGCGTGGCGCGCCGTGGCGAGCGAGGCCACCGCGTGGCGCGCCGTGGCGAGTGTGGCGCGTGTGGCCACCGCGTAGGGGGCCGTGGTGGGCATGGCGCTCGTGGCAACCGCGTGGCGCGCCGTGATGAGCGTGGCCACCGCGTAGGGGGCTGTGGTGGGCATGGCGCTCGTCGCCACCGCGTGGCGTGCCGTGGCTCGCGGGCGGTGTCTCGATGAGCGCGGTGGGGAGCGCGGCGGCGGCGGCGGTGGCTCCGGAGCCTCGCTGGGGCCTGGACTCGCGGGAGGCCGGGGCGCGCCTGCGCCTGCACGGCCCCAATACGCTGACGCGCGAGCAGCCCCAATCCGCGTGGCTCTTCCTGGGCCGCCAGTTCCGCTCCGGCATGGTGTGGCTGCTGCTGGGCGCGTGCGGCGTGGCGGCGCTCCTGGGCGAGGGCGCGGACGCAGTGGCCATCGCCACCATCGTGGTGCTCAACGCGCTGGTGGGCTTCCTCCAGGAGTACCGCGCGGACCGCGCCGTGCTGGCCCTGCGCGCGCTCACCGCTCCCAACGCGCGGGTGCTGCGCGACGGCGTGAGCGCCGTGATTCCGGCGTCCCAGGTGGTGCCGGGGGATGCGCTGGTGCTGGAGGCGGGGGACGTGGTGGCGGCGGACGCGCGGCTGCTGTCGGCGCACGCGCTGCTCACGCTGGAGGCGGCGCTCACGGGGGAGAGCGCGCCGGTGGACAAGCAGGTGAGCGCGCTGCCGGACTCCACTCCGCTAGCGGAGCGCAGGGACCGCGTCTTCATGGGGACCTCCGTGGCGGCGGGCACGGCGGTGGCGGAGGTGACGGCCACCGGCATGGACACGGAACTGGGCCGCATCGCGCACCTGGTGCGCACGGCGCAGGTGTCGCGGACCCCGCTCCAGCAGCGCCTGGAGGGCGTCACCCGCATGCTGCTGGTGCTGTGCGTGGGGGTGGGGGCCCTGGTCGCGGGGCTGGGGTTGATGCGCGGGGAGTCGGGCGTGGCGCTGCTGCTCGCGGCGGTGGCGCTCGCGGTCGCGGCGGTGCCGGAGGGGCTGCCCACGGTGGTGACGCTCGCGCTCGCGGTGGGCGTGCAGCGCATGGTGAAGGGGCACGTGCTCGTGCGGCGGATGCAGGCGGTGGAGACGCTCGGCTCGGCCACCGTCATCTGCACGGACAAGACGGGCACGCTCACCCAGGGAATCATGGAGGTGCGCGAGGTGTGGCCCCCGGAGTCCGCGCAGCGCGTGCTGGAGGTGGCGGCGGCGTGCTGCGACGCGGAGCTGGGGCAGGGGCAGGAGCCCGGCGCCGGGGACCCCACGGAGCTGGCGCTGCTCGCGGCGGCGCGAGCCCGGGGTGTGGAGCGCCCGGACGTGGAGCGCGAGCGCCCCCGGGTGTCGGAGCAGCCCTTTGATTCGGAGCGGCGGCGCATGAGCGTCCTGCGCTCGGACGGCGTGCTCTACGTGAAGGGCGCGCTGGAGGTGCTCCTCCCGCTGTGCCGGCAGGTGCCTCCGGGCGTGGCGGAGGCGCTGGCCTCGCTCGCGGGGCGCGCCCTGCGCGTGCTGGCCGTGGCGGAGGGGAAGGGCCCTGAAGAGCGGGACCTCGCGCTGGTGGGGCTGGTGGGGCTCGCGGATCCGCCCCGGCCCGAAGCGGTGGAGGCCGTGCGCGCGGCGCGCGAGGCCGGGGTGCGCACGGTGATGATCACCGGCGACCATCCCGCCACGGCCCTGGCCATCGCGAGGGAGCTGGGCCTCTTGCGCGAGGGCGAGGCGCCGGAGGGCATCGTGCACGCGCGGGCGACGGCGGAGCAGAAGCTCCACATCGTGCGCGGATGGAAGGCGCGCGGAGAGGTGGTCGCCATGACGGGCGACGGCGTGAACGACGCGCCCGCCCTGCGCGAGGCGCACATCGGCATCGCCATGGGCCGCACCGGCGCGGAGGTCACCCGCGAGGCGTCCGACCTCATCCTCACGGACGACAACTTCGCGAGCATCGTGGCGGCCGTGCGCGAGGGGCGCGGCATCTACGAGAACATCCGCAAGACGCTCGTCTACCTGCTGGCGGGCAACGCCGGCGAGCTGGTGCTGATGCTCGGCGCGTCGCTGCTGGGGCTGCCCCTGCCGCTGCTGCCCCTGCACCTGCTCTGGGTGAACCTCGTCACCGACGGACTGCCGGCCCTGGCGCTGGTCATGGACCCCGCCCCTCCGGACGTGATGCGGCGGCCGCCACGGCGGCCGGAGGAGCCCATGCTGGGCCGGCGCGAGTGGGTGGCGGTGCTGGCCACGGGGCTGCTGGACGCCACCGTCACGCTGGGCACCTTCCTCTGGGCGCTCCGGCACCTGTCCCTGGAGGAGGCGCGCACCCTGACGTTCACCGTGCTGGTGTTCTGCCAGGTGCTTCGTGCCTTCGCCGCGCGCAGCGCCGGGATGCTCCACTGGGAGGTCGGGTCGTTCACCAACCGGGCGCTGCTCGCGGTGGTCGCCGACACGCTGGCGCTCCAGGTCGCCCTGCCGGAGGTGCCCATGCTCGCCGCGTTCTTCTCGCTCGTCCCGCTCGCCCCCGCGCACCTCGTGCTCGCCCTGGGCCTGGGGCTCATCCCGGTGAGCGTGCTGGAGCTGCGCAAGCTGGTGCCGCGCGGCAGGGCGTCAGGCCGTGCGCGCGCGCCCGTGGGCGGTTGAGGCGGCGGCGGGCCGGGCCTTCAGCGCGGGAGCACCTGCTCCGCCCGGACCTCCGTCGCCTCCAGGGGCTCGCCCCGCTCGAAGCGGCGGATGCTTTCAAGCGTGGTGCGAGCGATGGCGCCCAGCGCTTCACGGGTGAGGAAGGCCTGGTGCGCGGTGATGAGCACGTTGGGGAAGGTGAGCAGGCGCGCGAGTACGTCGTCCTGGAGCACCTGGCCGGAGAGGTCCTGGAAGAAGACGCCTTCCTCTTCCTCGTACACGTCCAGCCCCGCGGCCCCCAGGTGGCCCGACTTGAGCGCCGCCAGCAGGGCCTGGCTGTCGATGAGCGCCCCGCGGCCGGTGTTGATGAGCATCGCCCCGGGCTTCATCCGCGCGAGCGCCGCCGCGTCGATGAGGTGGCGCGTGCCGGGCGTGAGGGGCACGTGCAAGGAGAGGATGTCCGCCCGGGCCAGGGCCTCCGGGAGCGCCACGGTCTCCAGGTGCAGCCGCCGCGCGTCCTCGTCCTTCAGCTGGGGATCCACCGCGAGCAGCCGGCAGCCGAAGCCGTGGAAGATGCGGGCGGTGGCGCGGCCAATGCGCCCCAGCCCCACCAGCGCCACCGTCTTGCCGTGCAGGTCGAACCCCACCAGCCCGTCCAGCGAGAAGTTCCACTCGCGCACCCGCGCGTAGGCCCGGTGCACCTTGCGGTTGAGCGCGAGCACGAGCGCCGCGGTGTGCTCGGCCACGGCCTCGGGTGAGTACTCGGGGACGCGCACGACGGTCATCCCCAGCCGGGCGGCCTCCGCCAGGTCCACGTGGTTGAAGCCCGCCGAGCGCAGCGCCACCAGCCGCGTGCCCCCTTGCGCCAGCGCCTGGAGGCATGGGCCGTCCAGCCGGTCATTCACGAAGGAGCACACCCCGGGGAAGCCCGCCGCCAGGCCCACCGTCTGCGGCGTCAGGCGGGGCTCGAACCAGGTGAGCTCATGGCCGAACGCGGCGTTGGCCTCCTCGAAGGCGGTGCGGTCGAAGCGGTGGGTGTCGAAGAAGGCGATGCGCATGGGCGTCTTTCTGCGCGGCGCGCGAAGGCGGCCGCGGGCTCTTCGCCGGACTCTGCATCCGCCATGCGCGGTGGGGACACCGGCCCCAGGGGCCGGGTGGGGCGCAAGCGTTGCGCGGTGCACGGGGGCCCGCGTGCAACTCCTGCGGGGGCGCGCCGCGCACGGCCCGGGACAAGACTGGCATGCATCCTGTAGAGCAACGGACGTGGGCCGCGCGAAGTGGGGGGCCCGGGACGCGATACGGGAGACGGAGGGATGCTCGATGAATGCCACGCGTGAAGAGGCGGACCGGCTGTTGCGCCAGCGGTGGCGGGCCTTGCTGGAGCTGAGGCGCAAGCACCGGGAGCTGCTGCGCGAGGTCACCGGCGCCGGGGCCCCGGAGTGGGTGGACCGCGCGGTGGCCCTGGAGGAGACGCGGCTGCTCGACGCGCTCGACGCTCGCGAGGCGCGGGCCCTGGCGGTGCTGGAGCGCGCGCTGGAGCACCTGCCGCCGGACGGCCTGCCCCGGTGCGAGGACTGCGGCGCGCTCATCGAACCCGAGCGGCTCCGGGTCGTGCCCGAGGCCCGGTGCTGCCCCGGGTGCATGGCGGAAGGACGATGAGCCCGTCTCCCAAGGCCCCGGTCGCCATCGGGTGGTTCGCGCTGGGGTACTTCGCCTGCTACCTGCCCTACAGCGCGCTGACGAAGGCGCTGAGCCTGGGCGCGCTGCCGGGGATGGACGCGGGGCTGCCCGGCTTCGTGCTGCTGCCCTCCACGGCGCTGGCCACGCTCGTGGGGATGTTCGCGTACCTGGCGTGGAGCGGCGCCTTCCAGCACGCGGGGCGCCGGCGCTTCGGGCCGGTGAGCCTGCCCTGGCCGGGGCGCTGGACCTTCCTGTCCGGCCTGTGCACCACGGGCATCATCGCCACCACCACGCTGGCGTACACCTTCGACGGGACGTCCATCGTCTTCATGATGCTGCTGATGCGCGGCGGCGTGCTGGTGCTCGCGCCGCTGGTGGACGCGGTGAGCGGCCGGAGCGTCGCGTGGCCTTCTCGCGTCGCGCTGGGGGTGAGCCTCCTGGCGCTGCTCGTCGCGACGGGGCCGGGCGCGGAGCCGCGTCTGTCGCTGGTGGCGGGGGTGGACTGGGCGGTGTACGTCGTCAGCTACTTCGTGCGGCTGCGCTTCATGAGCCGGCTGGCGAAGAACCACGTGCCCGGCGCGCGCGAGCGCTACTTCGTGGAGGAGCAGATGGTGGCCGCGCCCGCGCTCGTCGTCCTGCTGTCGCTGTGGGCCTTCGCGGGCGTGGGGGGCGCGGCGGCGCAATTGCGCGAGGGCTTCACCGGGATGTTCACGCGGCCCACACTGGCCGTGGAGCTGGCCGTGGGGCTGCTCTCCCAGGGCAGCGGCATCTTCGGGGGGCTGGTGCTGCTGGATGCGCGGGAGAACACCTTCACCGTGCCCATCAACCGCGCCTCCAGTGTGTTCGCGGGCGTGGGCGCGACGGCCGTGCTCGCCGCGTGGCTGGGGCTGCCCGGCGTGAGCGTGCGGGAGCTGGCGGGCGCCGCGCTGGTCACGGTGGCCGTCGCGGTGCTCGCGGCGCCGGGCGTGCTCGCGGCGCGGCGCAAGCGCTCCGCCTCCCTGTCGCTTCCCCCTGCCTCCTGAAGCCCGCGCGCAACGAGGACTCCATGTACGGTGACTCCATGACGACCCTGGCGCGGCGGATGCTCCTGTCCCGCCGGGACGCGCTGCGGACGGTGCGCGCGGACGCGGCGGTGGCGGCCCGCCCGCCCGCCCGGGCAGCGTGCCTCCCGCCGCGCGAGCTGGAGGAGGTGGAGGCGGCGCTCGAGCGCATCGAGCAGGGTCGCTTCGGCTGCTGCGAGCGGTGTGGGGGCGCCATCGGCCGCCAGCGGCTGCTCGCCGTCCCGGAGGCGCGCTGCTGCCTGACGTGCACGGACGCGCGGGCCCGGGACGTGGACGCGTGAATGCCCCGGGTCCAGGTCTGGTAAGCAGGGACATCATGGCCCCAGAACGCATCCTGGTCGTGGATGACGAGGTGAACGCGCGGCGCGCCCTGGCCACCCTCCTTGCGGAAGAGGGGTACGAGGTCCGGCAGGCCGCGGACGGCGTGGAGGCGCTCGCCGCGCTCCCGGACTTCTCACCCGCGCTGGTGCTCACCGACGTGCGGATGCCGCGCATGGACGGCGTCACCCTGCTGCGCCGCGCGAAGGAGGACGGCGGCGACGCGGCCTTCGTGATGATGACGGCGTTCGCCACGGTGGAGGCGGCGGTGGAAGCCATGCGCCTGGGTGCGGAGAGCTACCTCACCAAGCCGCTGGATTTGAACGCCGTGCTCGTCGTGCTGGCCAAGGCGCTGGAGACGCGCCGGCTGAAGCAGGAGACGCGGCAGCTGCGGGAGCGGGTGGCGGAGCGCTTCCGCGTGGGCAACATCATCGGGGATGCGCCCGAACTCCAGGGCGTCTACTCCCTCATCCACCAGGCGGCCCCCACGCGGGCCACGGTGCTCATCCTGGGGGAGAGCGGCACGGGCAAGGAGCTGGTGGCCCAGGCGCTGCACGAGCTCAGCCCGCGCAAGGCGCGCCCCTTCGTGAAGGTGCACTGCGCGGCGCTCAGCGAGGGCCTGCTGGAGAGCGAGCTGTTCGGCCACGAGCGGGGGGCCTTCACCGGCGCCCTGGCGCGCAAGGAGGGCCGCTTCGAGCTGGCGGACGGGGGCACCCTGTTCCTGGACGAGATTGGCGAAATCTCCCCGGCCGTGCAGGTGAAGCTCCTTCGCGTGCTGCAGGGCCGCGAGTTCGAGCGCGTGGGCGGCACGCAGACGCTGAAGGTGGACGTGCGCATCGTGGCGGCCACCCACCGCGACCTGGAGGCGGAGGTGAAGGCGGGCCGCTTCCGCGAGGACCTCTACTACCGCCTCAACGTGGTGGCGGTGACGCTGCCGCCCCTGCGCCGGCGCAAGGCGGACATCCCCGCGCTGGCGAGCCACTTCATCGAGCGCTGCAACGGGGTCCACGGCAAGGCCGTGAAGGGGCTGGCGCCCGGCACGCTGGAGGCGCTGATGAGCCACGACTGGCCGGGCAACATCCGCGAGCTGGAGAACGCGGTGGAGCGCGCCGTGGTGCTCGCGCGAGGCGAGGAGCTCACGGCGGACGACCTGCCGCCCGTGCTGCGCGGCCCCCGCCCCAGCGCCGGGAGCGGCGACCGGCTCATCCCCGGCGCGACGCTCGCCACCATCGAACGCGAGGCCATCCTCCGCACGCTGGAGATGGTGCAGGGCTCCACCACGCGCGCCGCGGAGGTGCTGGGCATCAGCGTGCGGAAGATCCAATACAAGCTCAAGGAATACGGCGGCGGGGGCGCCGGCCCGGACGAGGAGCCGGCCGCGTCTTGAGGCCCCGCGCGCAAGGAAGGGATTCGCCATGGAAGCCGGACCTGGAGGCGTGACGGACGACATCCTGGAGGAGCTCCAGCGCTACGTGGGGTTCTCCGCCACTGACGGGGAGGCCCTGCGGGAGCTGCACCCCATCGCCTGCGCGCACTTCGAGCGCATCGCGGATGTCTTCTACCGGCGCATCCTCGAACACCCGGGGGCGCGCGAGGCGCTGGAGGGAGGCGAGAGCCGGGTGGGGCACCTCAAGGTGACCCTCCAGGACTGGATGGGGTCGCTGCTGCTGGGGCCGTGGGACCAGGCCTACTTCGAGCGCCGCTGCCGCATCGGGCGGGTGCACGTGCGCATCCACCTGCCGCAGCACTACATGTTCGGCGCCATGAACCTGCTGCGCCAGGAGCTGACGGCGGTGATGGAGGAGGCGCTGCGCGGCGACCCCGCCCGGACCGCCCGCCTGGACCGGGCGCTGGGGAAGATCCTCGACCTGGAGCTCGCCATCATGCTGCACACGTACCGCGAGGACCTGCTGGCCCAGGCGGCCCGGGCCGAGCGGCTGGCGACGTTCGGCCAGCTCGTGGGCTCCATCGGCCACGAGCTGCGCAACCCCCTGGGCGTCATCGAGACCTCGCTCTTCATCCTCAAGGGCCGCCCCTCCGCGAAGGAGGACACGCGCGTGACCAAGCACCTGGACCGCATCGGGGAACAGGTGGAGGTCGCCAACCACATCGTCACCAGCCTGCTGGACATGATCCGCTCCCGCCCGCTGGTCCGCGCGCCGCTGCGGCTCGCGGAGGTCTGGGCCTCCGCGCGGGAGGCCGTCGCGCCGCCCCCTCGGGTGCGCGTGCGCGAGGAGGGCCTAGAGGCCCTGCCCCCGCTGGAAGGGGACGCGGTGCAGCTGCGGCAGGTCTTCGTGAACCTGCTGCAGAACGCGGTGCAGGCGCTGGACGAGCGCGAGGGCGAGGTGCGGCTGACGGCGGACGTCCCGGAGGACGGGGCGCGGCGGGTCCGCCTGGTGCTGGAGGACAGCGGCCCGGGGCTGGACCCGGCCATCCGCGCGCGCGTCTTCGAGCCGCTGATGACCACGAAGGCGCGCGGGCTGGGGCTGGGGCTGGCGCTCGTGCGGCGCATCCTGGAGCGGCACGGCGGCGGCATCGCATACGCTCCCGCCGAAGCCGGAGCCGGGCCGGGAGGGGCCCGCTTCGTGGTGGAGCTTCCCCTGACGCAGGAGCCTTCCTGATGGGCCGCTTCCTGTTGGTGGATGACAACCGGGCCTTCGCGGAGAACCTGGCGGAGATCCTCGAGGACGAGGGCCACCAGGCCACCGTGGTGGACCGGGGCGAGGCCGCGCTCCAGGCCGCGCTCGAGACGCGCTACGACGTGCTCATCACCGACATGTGCATGGCCGGGATGAATGGCGCCGCGCTGGTGCACCACCTGCGTCAGCGGGACCCGGGGCTCGCGGCCATCGTCGTCACCGCCCACCCCGGCGAGGCCGAGCTCGCGCGGGCCCGCGCGGAGGGTGTGCTCGCGGTGCTGCCCAAGCCGGTGCCGGTGCCCGCGCTGGTGGAGTTGCTCGCGCGGGCCCGCCGCGACGGGCTCGTCATGCTGGTGGAGGACGACGTCCAGCTCGCGGACAACCTCACGGAGGTGCTGCGCGAGCGCGGCTTCACGGCCGTGGTCGCGCGCTCGGTGCCGGACGTGGCGGGGCTCGAGTCCGTCCGCCCCTTCGCGGCGCTCGTGGACCTGCGCGTGCCGGGCGGCCCGGACGGCGAGGCGCTGCGCCGCGTGCGGGAGCGCTTCCCCGCGACCACCCCCTTCGTCGTCACGGCCTTCCCGGAGGCGCTGCCCGCGGACTTCGAGGGCCGGTGGGTCCGCAAGCCCTTCGACACCGGGGCGCTGCTCGCCGCGCTGGAGCGCGTGCACGGAGACCGCGCGTGACGGGGACAGGGAGCGCGGGGGAGCGTCCCCGGGTGCTGGTGGTGGATGACAACGCGGCGTTCCTGGACAACATGAAGGAGCTGCTGGAGGACCAGGGCTACGTCGTCTCCAGCGCGATGAGCTGCGCGGGGGCGCTGGAGCGGGCGCCGGCGGGCTTCGACGTGGCGCTGGTGGACGTCCGGCTGCCGGACGGAGAGGGCTCGTGGCTGGCCCCCCGGCTCAAGGCGCTGGTGCCGGACGGAGAGGTGGTGCTGCTCACGGGCCTGGGCATGCTGGAGGCGGCGGTGGCCGCGGTGCACGCGGGCGCGTGCGCGTACCTCCTCAAGCCCTGCGCCACGCCGGAGCTGCTGGTGACGCTGGAGCAGGCGCTGCGCCAGGTGCGGCTGCACCGCGAGAAGCAGGCGCTGGCCCGGCGCGCGCAGGTGTCGGAGAAGCTGGCCGCGGTGGGCACGCTGACCGCGGGCCTGACGCATGAAATCCGCAACCCCCTCAACGCCGCCGGCCTGCAGCTCACCGTCCTGGAGCGGCGGGTGCGCAGGCTGGAGGAGTCCGTCCAGGGGCCGCTCCTGGAGCCGCTCTTGCTGGTGCGGGATGAAATCCGCCGCCTGGACCACATCCTCGAGGACTTCCTCCAGTTCGCCCGTCCCCGCGAGTTCAGGTCGGAATCCGTGGCGGTGGCCCCGCTGTTCGAGCGGGTGGGCAGCCTCCTGGCCTGGCAGGCCGAGCAGCGCGGCGTGACGCTGGAGGTGGAGCCGCCGGGCGCGTTGGACGTGTGGGGGGAGGAGGAGCGGCTGCGGCAGGTGCTGCTGAACCTGGCGCTCAACGCGCTGGAGGCGACGCCCGCGGGAGGCCGCGTGCGCTTCAGCGCGAGCGCGTGGAGGGAAGAGGTGGTGCTCTTCGTGGACGACAGCGGGCCCGGCGTGCCGGTGGAGTCGCGGGCGAGGCTCTTCGAGCCCTTCTTCACGACGAAGGCGAGCGGCAGCGGCCTGGGGCTCTCCATCGTGCACGCCATCGTCACCCAGCACGGCGGCACCCTCCTGGTGGAGGAGGGGCCGTTGGGCGGCGCGCGCTTCAGCGTGCACCTGCCCGGAGCACCGCGGGCCGAGTCGGTCTGACGTGGCTCAGGGCGCGGCCGGCGCGGGCGTCACGCCGACGGTCCGCGCCTGCCCGTCCTTGTCCACCTCCAGCTTGAGGCGCGGGGTGCCCTGGGCGTCGTGGATGACGATGCTCGCCACGCCATCCACCACGCCCATCGTGATGCGCTCCTTCCAGTCCTTCCGGAAGGTGACGGTGGGATTCTCCTTCTCCAGGCCCATGCACATGGCCTCGTAGCTCTCCTCGCTGTCGAAGCAGAGCGCGCGGACGCCAATGGAGTCGAGCATCCCCAGGCCTCCAATCTCCTGCCCGGTGGGGCTGAGGAACTGGATGCCGTAGGCGGTGACGGCGCGCTTGAGGCCCTGGGGGTCGGGCATCGGCGCCGCGATGCGCATGCGCGTCTGGCCGTTCTCGTCGACGATGTTCAGCTCCCGGACGGAGAGGGACTCCGCGGGGCGGGTCGCTGCGGCGCCTCCCGCGCACGCGCCCAGCACCAGCGCGGAGGAGGAGACCGCGGCCAACACGACCGGACGGAAGGAGGAAGAGGTCATGAGGGGGAAGCTAGACGCCGGCTCCGCCTCCTTCCCCCGGGGGGTGCCATCCTTCCGTCACGGGTGCGTCATGGACACGGCCTCCTACGCGGGCAGCGTGCCCTGGCCGGTGGCCAGCGTGTTCATGAAGGACTTCACCTTCTGCACGTAGGTGGCGTCGCCGGTGCCGGCGGGGATGGCGTCCGGGTTGCTCTTGTCCACGCCGTTGGGGCCGGAGTTGTAGGCGCGCAGGGCCAGCTCATCGCTGCCGAACTGCTCCTTCATGTCCTTCATGTAGAAGGCGCCCGCCAGGATGTTGGTCTCCGGGTCGGAGAGGTTCTTGCCCTGGAGCTCCGGGTGCTTCGCCTGCAGCTCCCCGTAGGTGTTGGGGTTGACCTGCATCAGGCCGGTGTCCGTCAGGCCGTTGCCGCCGTTGGTGGAGACGGCTTCCAGGTTGCCGCGCGACTCCTGCCAGATTTGCGCGGCCAGCATCTCCGCCGGCATGCCCGTCTTGGCGGACGCGGACTCGATGGCGCCCCGGAACTTCTCCAGCCCCGGGGGCAGGTTGCCGCCCAGTTTCGTCCCGCCACCCGAGGAGGAGGTCGTGGGTCCCACCACGCCGGTGTTGCCGTTGGACGCCTGGGACTGCGACGCCGAGGGGCCCACCACGCCGGTGTTGCCGTTGAGCGCCACGGGAGGACGGCTGGAGTCCTGCGGCGTGAAGCTGCTGTCCGAGAAGGGCTGCGGACCCGCGCCGCACCTGTTTCGCGGGACGCCCTGCTCACCCTGCGCGCCCTGGGCTCCCTGGGCTCCGGAGACGGCCTGCGCGGCGCCCGGCACGGCCTGCGCCACCAACTGCACGATGGACGTCAGCGCGGACAGCGTGTCCTGAAGCAACTTGCCCAGCTCCGCGCCCTTGCCGGCGCCGATGTCGAAGCCGTCCTGCTGGAGCGCCGCGAGCCCCGGCGAGCCCGGCTTCTGGCCGGAGGAGAACCCATCCACGCCCCCCGGACGACCCGCGAGGCGGGGAGAGGCGGCGTCCTGCACCGGCAGGCGGGACACGGAGGCGGAGGGGCTGCGGAGGGGCGAGATGGCCATGGCGGGGGACCTCGAAAGGGATTGGGTTCCAGTGAAGCGATGCGGGACCCCATAGCAGCCGGTGTGCCAGCCCCCTGGGACGCGGCGGCCATGGGCAACCCATGGATTTCACGGGCAACGCGGAGAGGCGCCGGGGCCCGTGCCTGGTGACTCGTGTCACCGGCCCGATGCCCTCCGTCATCATCCGAACCCACCGTCGTCCGGGGCATGGCAGGGAGGCGGCGCGTCGTGCAGAACGCTCCCATGGCCGACATCACCCACCGCACCGTCCGGACGAATGGCATCCACCTGCACCTCGCCGAGGCCGGCCAGGGCCCGCTGGTCCTGTTCCTCCATGGCTGGCCGGAGTCCGGGTACTCGTGGCGCCACCAGCTCCGGGCGCTCGCGGACGCCGGCTACCACGCGGTCGCTCCCGACGTTCGCGGCTACGGCCAGAGCGACCGGCCGGAGCCCATCGAGGCGTACAGCATGAAGCACCTGCTGGCGGACTTCGTGGGCCTGCTGGACGCGCTGGGAGAGAAGACCGCCGTGGTGGTGGGCCACGACTGGGGCTCCGCGATGGCGTGGACGCTCGCCGCGCTGCACCCGGACCGCTTCCGCGCCGTCGTGGGCATGAGCGTGCCGCACCTGGGCCGCACGCCCATGCCGCCCACCCAGCTCTTCCGGCACGTGTTCGGGGACAAGTGGTTCTACATCCTCTACTTCCAGGAGCCGGGCGTCGCCGAGGCCGAGCTCGAAGCGGACATCCCCAGGACGCTCCGCATCACGCTGGGCGGCAGCCCCGGCTTCGACACGCAGGCGGAGGCCGTGAAGTCACGCCGCAAGGGCGACGGCTTCCTCACCGGCCTCCAGGTGCCGGAGTCGCTGCCCGCGTGGCTCACGGAGGAGGACCTTGCGCACTTCGCGAAGGAGCTTCAGCGCAGCGGCTTCCGTGGCGGGCTCAATCGCTACCGCAACATGGACCGAGACTGGGAGGAGCTGCCCGAACTGGCGACGGCCATCATCCCGCAGCCCGCCCTGTTCATCACCGGGGAGAAGGACCCGGGCCGCGCCTTCGCTCCGCTGGACGCCATGAAGGCCCTGGTGCCGCGGCTCCAGGACGTGCTCGTCATTCCGGGCGCGGGCCACTGGATTCAGCAGGAGCGCCCCGAGGAGGTGAACGCCGCGCTGCTGGCGTTCCTGAAGTCACTGCCCTCCTGAGTCCCCGTGCCGGGGCAGGCGCACGGTGAACGTGGTGCCCTGCTTGAGGGTGGAGGTGACGTCGACGGTGCCGCCGTGGGCCTCCACCAACTGCTTCACGATGTAGAGCCCCAGCCCCACGCTGCGGCAGGTGGAGTCCACCTCCGACGTCGCGCGCTGGAGCGGCTCGAAGATGCGGGGCAGCTTCTCCGGCGGAATGGGCGGCCCCTGGTTGTGGACGGACAGGCACACCCATCCGTCCTCGCCCCGCGTCGTCACCTGCACCGGGCTGGCTTCGGGGCTGTACTTGAGGGCGTTGGTGACCAGGTTCTGCACCACCTGGGCGATCCGCTCGGAGTCCCACACGCCCGTCGCGTCGCCCCGCTCCTGCACGCGCAGGGTGCGGCCGGGGTGCGCCGCATCCACCTGAGCCAACACCTGCCGGGTCACCTGGTTCAGGTCCGAGGCCCGGGGCGTGATGGGGATGCCCTCGCCCAGCCGGGCCTGGGTGAAGTCGAGCAGGTCGCCCACGAGCCGCCCCGCGCGGTGCACGGCGGACTGGATGCGCAGCACGGACTGGGCGGTGCGCGCGTCGAGCTCGTAGCGGCGGGCCATGGCGCTCACCGTCAGGTGGATGGCATTGAGCGGGGTGCGCAGGTCATGGCTGACGATGCCGATGAGCTGCTGTTCGAAGTCGACGCGGTCCTGGAGCTGCCGGGTCAGGACCGCCGCGCGCTGATGGGACTTCACCGCGTCCGTGGTGTCCCAGGCCACTCCCATGAACCCCTCGACGGCGCCGTCCCGGCCTCGCATGGGCACGTGCGTGTAGTTGAAGTAGCGCTCCACCCGCTCGCCCGTGTCCGGGCGGGTGAACTCGAAGCGCTCCTCCATGAAGACCCGGGACTCTCCCTTCTGGAAGACGGGGTCGCAGGCCTTCGCGATGATGGACGGCCCCAGCGTCTCGGGCAGCAGTTCGATGAGAGGCCTGCCGACCACCTCCTCCCTGGTCCGCTCCCAGAAGCGGCACTGGACGGGGTTGGCGAACTGGATGACGTGCCGGGGGCCCCGGAAGATGGCGATGCCCACGGGGGCCTGCTCGAAGATGGCGTAGAGCTTGTGGCGCTCCTCTTCCGCCTCGGCGTGGGAGGCTCGCTCCCGTGCAAGCAGCGCCTCGCGTTCCACCTCCGCCAGCCTGCGCTCGGTGACGTCCTGCGTGACCTTCACGAACCCGCAGGGGTGGCCCGCGTCGTCACGCAGGAGCCACAGGTCTATCTCCGCGATGAAGAGGCTTCCGTCCTTGCGCTGCCGGGGCTCCTCGCCTCGAAAGTGCCCCGTGTCGAGGGCCTCCTTCAGCTCCTTCTGAGGACGTCCCTGCTGGCGGTATTCCTCGGGAAAGAGCATGCCGAAGTGTTGGCCCAGGACCTCCTCGGCGCGCCAGCCCTTGATGTGCTCGGCGCCCGTGTTCCAGCTGATGATGTGCCCTTGCAGGTCGATGCCGAAGATGGCGCGGTCCTTCGCGCTCTGGACCAGGAAGCGGAAGAGCACATCCGTGTCCTGGCCTGCGTGCGTGCACTCCATGCGTGCCACGGTCCCTCCAGGTCGTGAAACACGCGAGCCTCGCGCCTCCGTTCCGCCAGGCACGGGGAGCGGGCGCGCCGGGCCCCGGCCGGAGCGCCGGTGTCGGTCGCGGACGGCAGCTCGCTTTCGGCGGACACCTTCCGGCTCGCGGCCGCGGCCTTCAGTCCTGCGCGGTGGGACGGACAATCACCTCACCCACGTCCACGTCGGCGGGCTGCTCGATGGCGTAGGCCATGGCCCGGGCAATCGCATCCGGTGGGATCGCGAGCCTGTCCCGGACCTCCTCGAACCTGGCCCGGAGCTCCGGGTTCTTCACGTGCTCGAGGAAGTTCGTCCGGGTCATCCCGGGTGAGATGACCGTCACCCGCAGCTTGGGACCCGCCTCCTGGCGCAGGCCTTCGGAGATGGCTCGTACGGCGAACTTGGTCCCGGCGTACACGGCCTGGCCGGGCACGATCCGGTGCGCCGAGGTCGACGCGGTGTTGATGAGGTGCCCGAAGCCTTGCCGCCGGAAGACCGGCAGCGCCGCGGCGATGCCGTACAGCACCCCCTTGATGTTGGTGTCGACCAGGTCCTCCCAGTCGTCGACGCGCAGGTCGTCCAGCGGAGAGGTCGCCAGGCTGCCCGCGTTGTTGATGAGCACGTCCAGCCTGCCAAACCGCTCACAGGCCAGGCGGACGAGCCCGTCGACGTCCTCGCGACGTTTCACGTCGGTCCGTGCGCAGAGGGCTTCTCCTCCCGCCTTCGTGATGCGCTCCACCACCGGCTCCAACCGCTCCAGCCGGCGCGCGCCAAGGACGACCTTCGCCTCGCGCCCGGCGAGCAGCAGCGCCGCCGCCTCGCCAATGCCGCTGCTGGCCCCGGTGATGGCAATGACCTTGTCCTGGATGCCTGACATGACGCCTTCCTGCCCGGCCAGGTGAAGGGAGGGCCGGGCGTGCAATGCAAGACTTGGCCATGCCGGGGCGCGCCGGGCTTGGGCGTTGTTGCCATGCCGTGCAGGTCAATTTCGCCCAAGCCAGGGGGGAGGCCCGTCCCTAGAATCCAACCGTGACCGCTCGCCCTTACGCCGTCGTGGATGGTCCCCTGTCCATCCAGACCTTCCTGTTCCCGGAGCTGCCGGGCCTGCGGCTGGTGCGCTACCGGACCGACGGGCGGCTGCTGCGCTCCGTGAAGGAGCGTTTCTCCGTGACGCTGACGCAGCGGGGGCACTCGGAGTGGTGGGGGCGGGGCAAGGTCCACGCCTCCTCGCCCCGGACGGTCGACCTCAAGCAGATGGGCGAGGTGCACCGGGACCTACGCCGGGACGGACCTGCCCGGTTCCAGGTCATCGCCTTCGACGAGTCCCTCGTCGACGAGGCCCGCGAGGCGCTGGGCGCGCCGGCCTCCGCGCGGCTGCGCCAACTCCAACTCGAAACGTCACAGCCCTCGGCGGCCGACTTCGTGCGCCTCCACGCCGTGCTGGATGCGGGCCTGGAGGGACGCTCCAGCGCGCTCTCGCTCCAGACGGCCCTGGCCGAAGCCCTCTCCTCGCTGGTCGGATGTCTGGAGCATCCAGGCGCGGGGGAGCGGCGTTACCGCTGGCCCATCCAGCGCGTGGTGGAGGCCCTGCACGAGGCCATCCCGGAGGGCATCACCCTGGAGTCGCTGGCCCATCAGGTGGGCTGGAACCGGTTCCACCTGTGCCGCGCCTTCCGCGAGGCGCTGGGCATGCCGCCTCACGCGTACCTCACCCACCTGCGCGTCTCGCGAGCGCAGCGGCTGCTGTCCCAGGGACTGGCACCCGCGGAGGTCGCGCTCCAGGTCGGGCTCTGTGACCAGAGTCAGCTCAACCGGCACTTCAAGCGCATCGTCGGCATCACGCCGGGGCAGTACGCGCGCGCCGTGCAGTGAGGCCGCCGTCACAGTCCCTGGGGCGGCTCCCGGAAGACCGCTTCGATGTTGTTGCCGTCCGGGTCCAGCACGAAGGCGGCGTAGTAACCGGCGGGGTAGCCCGTCTGGGCGCCGCGCGGCCCGGGCGGCCCGTTGTCGGTTCCGCCCGCCGCCACCGCGGCCGCGTGGAAGGCGTCGACCTGGGCGCGGCTGGTGGCGGCGAAGGCCGTGTGTTGCTTCACGCCATGGGGATGGAAGCGGTCGATCCAGAAGATGGGGTAGTCGCGGCCATAGCCAATGCCATCCGCTCCGGTGTCCTGGGGAAGCTGCATGGCGCGGCGCAGGCCGAGCGCCCCCAACGCCGCGTCGTAGAACGCCGCCGAGCGGGCGACGTCCGCGACGCCAATGCCGGTGTGATCGATCATGGCCCTCAGTGTACGGGCGCGAAGCCGCGCTCGCGCATCAGCGCGTCGAGGCTCGCGTCCTTTCCACGAAACTTCCGGTAGCCCTCGAACGGGTCGACGGTGTTGCCCACGGAGAGCACGTGCTCATACAGGCGCGCGGCCACCTTCGCGTCATAGGGACCTCCGGCCTCCTGGAAGGCCTCGAAGGCATCCGAGGCCAGCATGTCCGCCCAGAGGTAGCGGTAGTAGCCCGCCGCGTAGGCGTTGCTGGCGAAGACGTGGCCGAAATGGGGCATGCGGAAGCGCATGCCGACCTCCACGGGCGCGCCCATCTGGCGGAGCACGGCGCGCTCGAAGGCGTCGGGGTCGATGCGCTTCGCGCCCGCCAGATGCATCTTCATCTCCACCAACGCGGAGGTGAGGAAGTCCACGGTGTAGAAGCCCTGGTTGAACGTCGCCGCCTTCTGGAGGCGGGCCACGAGCGCCCGCGGCATGGGCTGCCCCGTCGTGTGATGCAGCGCGAAGCGGCTCAGCACCTCCGGCGTGGCGAGCCAATGTTCGAACAGCTTGGACGGGAACTCCGCGTAGTCGCTCACCACGCGGCTGCCCCCGAGCGACGGGTACGTCACGTCCCCGCTCAGCGTGTGCAGCGCGTGGCCGAACTCATGGAACAGCGTCTGCGCGTCGCGCCAGCCGAGCAGCGCGGGGCTGCCCGCTCCCGGCTTCACGAACGGCATGCTGATGGCCACCAGGGCCGGCACCTCGCCCCGGAAGCGCTCCTGGACGCGGTACGTCTCCGTCTGCCCTCCGTTGTACTTGCCCTCGCGCGCGTAGGGGTCGAAGTAGAGGAGCCCGCGCTCGCGGCCGCTCTCCCGGTCCTTCACCGCGAAGACGCGCACGTCCGGGTGGTAGACGGGCACGTCCGGCGCGGGCGTGAAGGTGTAGCCGAAGAGCTGGCCCGCCACCCAGAACATGCCCTCGCGCAGGGTCTCCAACTGGAGGTAGGGCTTCACCTCGCTGTCGTCGAAGTCATACGCCTGCTTGCGCACCTTCTCCGCGTAGTAGCGGTAGTCCCACGGGGCGATGGGCTCCTCCTGGCCCTGGCTCCGGGCAATGACAGTCATCGCGGCGACCTCTTCGCGCACGCGCGCGACCGCGGGCGTCCACAGCGTCTCCAGCAGCTTCATCGCGCGCTCGGGCGTCTTCACCATCGCGTGCTGGAGTTGGCGGTGCGCGTGGGTGGGGAAGCCCATGAGTCTGGCCTGCTCCGCGCGCGCCGCGAGGATTTGCGTGATGACGGCGTTGTTGTCATGCGCGTCGCCGTGGTCGCCGCGGCTGTCGTAGTTGCGCCAGACCTTCTCGCGCAGCGCCCGCCGCTCCGAATACGTGAGGAAGTCCGCCACCACCGAGCGGGTATTGGCCACGGCCCACTTCCCCGGCTGTCCGCGCGCCGTGGCCTCCGCGGCCGCGGCCTTTCGCAGCGGCTCTGGCAGGCCCGCCAGGTCCGCCTCGTTCTCCAGGAGGGTGAAGCGCTTCTCGTCGGCGAGCACGTTCTGGTTGAACGTCGTGTAGAGCGTGGCGAGCTTCTGATTGAGCGCGGCCATTCGCTTCGCCCCCGCTGCGTCCAGCAGGGCGCCCGAGCGCACGAAGTCATCGTAGGAGGACGTCACCAGGCGCTGCTGCTCCGGCGTCAGCTTCGCCTTCGCGGCCGAGTCCCGGACCGCCTTGATGCGGCGGAAGAGCTTGCGGTTCTGGGACTCCTCATCCCAGAACGCGGACAGCCGCGGTGCCATCTCGCGCTCCACGGCCTGGTACTCCGGTGAACTCACGAACGAGGACCACGCGTTGTAGACCTCGTAGACGCGATTGAAGCTCCGGCCGGAGTCCTGGTACGCGGCGATGGTGTTCTCGAAGGTGGGTGGCTCCTTAGAGTCCACGATGGCGGCGACCTCGCGGCGAGCCTGCGCCATGGCGGCTTCGAGCGCCGGAGCGAAGTCCTCCACCCGCGCGCGGTCGAACGGTGGGACGCCTCCATGAGGCCCGGACCAGGGCGCGAGCAGGCTCTCCGGCGACGAAGCGGGGGCCGCGAAGGCCGGGCCCGCCAGGAGGACGAGGCATGCTGCGATTCTGTGTCGTGGCATGCGGACAGAATACGGGCCAGGATTGAGCGGCATCCATCGAATGGAATTCGCCCGGGAGCCTCGAATGGCCGCACTCGACCGAATTGATCGCGCGATTCTGGAGGCCCTCCAGAACAATGCACGGCTGTCCAACAAGGAGCTGGCCGCGAAGGTGGGGCTGGCCCCTTCGTCATGCCTCGCGCGGGTGAAGCGGTTGGAGACGGACGGGGTCATCCGCTCCTATCGGGCGGAGCTGGATCCTCGCCCGCTGGGGCTGGGGCTCCAGGCGCTCATCGGCGTGCAGCTCCGGCTCCACGTGGGAGAGCACTTCGGCAGCATCGGAGACCACCTGCGTTCGTTGCCGGAGACGGTGGCCGTCTACTGCCTGGGAGGCACGACGGACTTCCTGGTGCACGTCGTGTGTCGGGACACGGAACACCTGCGCGTGCTCACCATCCAGTCCTTCACCAGCCGTCCGGAGGTGAGCCGCATCGAGACGTCGCTGGTGTTCTCCTTCGCGCGCTCGGGGCTGCCGGTCGACCGGGGCGCCTGACGGGGCCGGCGCTGTAACCTTTTTTCGTCCTCGTTCGTGGTGGCCGATGGATGCCCGGAATGCGCCGGGCGCCGGGACGGAGGACGGACATGCAGGCGACGAAGGTGGCCGTGGTGGGCGGGGGGCTGGGCGGGCTCACGGCGGCGGCGCTGCTCGCGCGCGGCGGCTGTGAGGTGACGGTGTACGAGCGCTCCAAGCACCTGGGAGGCCGGGCGAGGACGACGGAGGTGGAGGGCTTCCGCTTCAACCTGGGCCCGCATGCCCTGTACCGGGCGGGCGCGGCATATCGGGTGCTGGAGCGCCTGGGCGTGAGGCCCACGGGAGGCATTCCGAATCAGACGGGCTCCCATGCGCTGGTCGGCGGCCGGCTGCACACGCTGCCTCGGGGGGCCGTGACGCTGATGACGACGGACGTGTTGTCGCTCGCCTCGAAGCTGGAGGTGGCGAAGGTGCTGGCGGGGCTGGCCCGCATCGACACGCAGCCGTTGGCGTCCATGCCGATGCGGGAGTGGCTGGAGACGCGCCTGACGCGCAAGGACAGCCGGGCGCTCGTCGGCGCGCTGATCCGCGTGTCCTCGTACTGCGCGGACTTCGAGGCGCTCAGCGCGGAGGCGGGGCTGAAGCAGCTCCAGTGCGCGACCGCCGCGAACGTGCTGTACGTGGACGGAGGCTGGAGCACGTTGGTGGACGCGGTGGAGCGGCTGGGGCGCGAGGCGGGTGCCCGGCTGGAGCTGTCCGCGAGAGCAGAGGCTGTCGTTCTCCAGGAGGGAGGCAAGCGGGTCGAGGGCGTACGGCTCGCGGACGGCACGGTGCACCGCGCGGACGCGGTGGTGATGGCGGGGAGCCCCGCGGACGTGGCGGCGCTCATGCCGGGAGACGCGGTGCTCGCCCGGGAGGCGCGGGAGGCAGTGCCCATCCATGCGGCGACCTTGGAGCTGGGCCTGTCGGCCCTGTCGAGGCCGGATGCGTTGTTCGCTCTCGGGCTGGATGGGCCCTGGTACGCGTCGGTGCATTCGGCTTCCGCGAAGCTTGCCCCGGAAGGGGGAACGATGGTGCACGTGGCGAAGTACCTGGGCGGCGCGGACACGGAGGCGAGCGAGGCGGCACTGGAAGCCGTGATGGACGCGCTCCAGCCGGGCTGGCGCGAGAAGGTGGTGGCGCGGCGCTACCGGCCCTCGCTCACCGTCAGCGCTGGGCTGCCCCGGGCCGTGAACGGCGGGCTGGCCGGGCGTCCCTCCGTGGAGGTGCCGCACGTGAGCGGACTGTTCCGCGTGGGTGACTGGGTGGGCGCGGAGGGAATGCTCGCGGACGCATCCCTGGCGAGCGCCGAGGCCGTGGAGCAGGCCCTGGTGCCGCGCACCGCGACGACTCAGCGCCGTGCGGCGGGGACTTGATGCGGCCGGGCATCCAGGCCAGGGGCCCCTTCCGGAGGCGCGGAGCAGAAACCTGTCGGACAGTCGGACAAGTTGGGTGGACCTCCGCCACCTCCGAGCAACGGAGAAACCTGTCGGACAGTCGGACAAGTTGGGCGGACTGCGGCAGGCCCCTGTCGCCTCCGGTCCGCGGAAAACCTGTCCGACAGCCGGACAAGTTTGGGCGGACCAAGGCTGGCCTCCTCCTCCAGGCAGCGGAAAAGCTGTCGGACAGTCGGACAGGTTTGGCGGAGCGCGGCAGGGTTTCGCGCCGCTTCAGGGAAGCGAAGAAACCTGTCGGACAGTCGGACAGGTTGGAGACCGTGGATCCAGTCGGCGGCGGCCTGTCGGACAGGTTGGGGACCTTGGTGGAGCGCCGGGCGCTGGCTGCGGACCTTGGAAACTTGTCCGACAGTCGGACAGGTTTGGCGCGGTCCGGGCCCGGAGGGGCGTGGTGGAGGTTCGGGGGCTTGGGACCAGGCCATGTGGGGCTCCGGTGGGGTTCTTGGATTGTTGGAACGTGAGGGCTTGAACGGGATGGATGCACAGGCGCGAGGTGCACTGGGGCAGGCGGCGCGTGAGCATGAGCGCTTTCTCTGGGGGCTCTGTTACCGGATGACCGGCGTGGCCGCGGACGCGGACGACCTGGTGCAGGAGGTCTATGCGCGCGCGCTCGCGACCCCACCGAAGCGGTTGGACTCGCTGCGCCCCTGGTTGACCCGCGTGGCGGTGAACCTGTCCCGGGACCACCTGCGGCGGCGGCAGCGTGAGGACTACCTCGGACCCTGGCTGCCTTCTCCCGTGGAGACCGGGGACGAAGAGGTCCCTCCCTCGGTGGAGGCGCGGCTCCCGGACGGCGGCTCGACGGAGGGGCGCTATGAATTGCTGGAGAGCGTCTCCTTCGCCTTCCTCCTGGCGCTGGAGGCCCTGTCGCCCAAGCAGCGCGCGGTGCTGCTGCTGCGCGATGTCTTTGATTACTCGGTGCTGGAAGTGGCCGAAGCGCTGCGCATGAGCGAGGCGAACGTGAAGGTCGTGCACCACCGCGCCCGTGCCGCGATGGCCACGTATGACCAGTCACGGTGTGTTCCCACTCGCGACGTGCAGGCCCGCACGCGGGCTTCGCTGGAGGCCTTCCTGGGCGCGCTGGTGACGGGAGACGTGGCCGCCGCGGAGGCGCTGCTGGCTTCGGATGTGCGCGCACTGTCGGATGGTGGCGGCAAGGTGCGCGCGGCCCTCGTGCCCATCGTGGGCCCCCAGCGCGTCATGCTCTTCCTGCGCCGGTTGATGGAGATGCGAGGCCCGCCCGTGGCGTGGGAGGCGCGGATGCTCAATGGCCTGCCCGCCGTGGTGGCGGTGTACCCGCCGGGACGGGACCCGCTGTTGGCCCTGCGCATGGTGCTTCGCGTGGACGTGGACGCCAGCGGACGCATCCATGCGCTGCATTCCGTGTTGGTGGACCGGAAGCTCACGGGGGTGCGCATGCCCGTGCCGGGATGACGCGGACTTCTTGGAAAAATGGTTCTGATAAATCTTTCGAAGAACGCATCCGTTTGAGTGGCCTCCCCCGGAAAAGAGGAACTCGAATGTCGATGCGGAAGATGTGGGGCCCCAGGATCCTGATGTTAGGGGGGCTGACGTTGCTCGCCGGTTGCGGCCGTGAGCCCCGCCCCGTGGAGGTCATCCAATCCCGAAGTGCGGACGCGGTGGCGCTGCTGATTGAACGCGAGGACGGCGCGGGCCCCTACGTGGAGAGCACGGCGGAGCGCTTCCGGGTCGTCGCCTCGGGTGAAGCCATCAAGTCCGTGCGCTGGAGCGCCGACGCGGGTGCGATCGAGCCCTCCCAGGAGCGGGTCACCTGGACGCTGCCCACGGCGGGGACGGCTTCCCTTTCCGTCACCGTCGAGACGGAGTCCGGCAAGACGGCGGAGGGCGCGTTCCACTTCAACGTGGTGGCCGCGCCGCTCGCCTCCAGCTCCGTCATCGACACGGGGCCGGATGTCACCGGCAGCAGCTGCGACATCGTGTTCGACAGCACGGGCCAGGGCCACGTCATCTACACGAACGACACCCACAACAGCCTCTGGTACGGGAGCTGGGACGGCTCGGCCTGGACGACGGAGTTGATTGACGGCCCCGGCTTCAACAACGGGGGCGTCTTCGTCGTGAAGAGCCAGCTGGTCATCGACCCGATCACTGGCGCGCCGCATGTCGCCTATTCCAAGGGCACCGGCAACATCAACACCTCGCCAATGCGGGTGGGCTATGCCACACGCGTCAATGGTGTCTGGGTTCGTGAGGACGTCGACGCCTCGGTCGTGACCCGCATCAGCATCGCGCTCAACCCGGCGCAGGCGCAGCGGCCGGTCATCGTCTTCAGCAGCGGCAACGCGGGGAGCGTCAAGATCGCGACCCGGACGGGGGCGAACACGTGGTCCTCCGTGCCGCTCTCCGTCGCCTCCCAGGCGCTCACGAGCGACGCCCTCTTCGACGCGGCCGGAGCGCTGCACTTCATCACGCACCAGCCGTCGAGTGGCTACGTCAGTCAGTCGCTGCAGGTCCTGCGGGGCTCGGCCGTGGAGTCCTTCCCGTTGAAGACCAGCTCCATCGGGCCCTGGCTCTCGACGGTCTGGGCACCGGACTCGCACCTGCTGGCGCTCTCCAACAACATCTCCGAAGGCGAATGGAACGCCATCGAGGACATCACGGTGGGGATACCTGCCTCGGCCAGCACCCGGAGGGTCTCGGCGGTGGATTACAAATACTCCGCGGCGGACCTGACCTACGGCGGAGGCAAGCCGGTCATCGCTCTTCGCAATGGGACGTCGCTGGCGCTCGGAACGACGGACGCGCAGGGCTTCTGGACCTATACGCAGCTCGGGTCGGTGCAGGACAACTCCCGGCCCAGCGTGGCGATCCGTCCCACCGATGGCGTGCCTCATGTCTGCTACCAACGGGACGGCAAGGTGACCTTCCAGTAGGCCGGTCCACTTCCGGATGGCCCCCAAGGGTGAAGCCCCTGTCCAAGCGCTCCCTCCGTCACCAGTTCCCTGGTGACGGGCGGGGCGTGCGAACGGGGGAACGTGCATGGCGGGGCGGGGGGACGACTCACCGGTGGGGGGCGAGCCGTCCCTGTTCGCCCGGCTGGCGATGGGCGTGTTCCGGCACCGGGGCCGGGTGCTGGTAGGCGCGCTGCTGCTGCTCGCCGCTGCGGTGTGGGCCCTGCTCCGGGGCGGAGACCTCACCACCGGCACCATCGAAGGCATCGAATCCGCGAGGGCCGAGGCGCTCGCGCGCGGTGCCGCCGCAGGGTCGAACGACCAGACCCTGGCCGTCATCTTCCATCACGACACCTGGACCCCGGATGAGCCGCGCTTCGCCCAGGCGGTGACGTCCGTGCTGTCGCGCGTGGAGCGGCTGCCAGAGGTCGCGTCGGTGGTGTCGCCCATTGGCGCGCCCGAGGCCTTCCGGGCCCGCTTCGTGGCGAAGACCGGCCACGACCTGCTGGCGCTGGTGCGGCTCAAGGGCGGCGAGCGCGAGGCCACCGCCGCGTTCCCCGCCGTGCGCGCGGCGCTGGAGAGCCCGGACCTCCGGACGACGCTCACGGGCAAGGTGGCCTTCCTGGCCGCGCTCAATGAATTGCTGGAGCACGACCTGCTGCGCGCGGAGTTGCTGTCCTTCCCGCTGGCGCTGGTGGTCCTGCTGTGGGTGTTCCGCACGGTGGTGGCGGCGATGCTGCCCTTGGTGGTGGGCGGCCTGGCGGTGCTCTGCGGCGTGGCGGGCGTGATGCTGCTGTCGCACGCCACGAACATGGCTCAGTACACGCTCAACGTCGTGTCGCTCATCGGGTTGGGCGTGGCCATCGACTACTCGCTCTTCATCGTGAGCCGCTTCCGCTCCGAGCTCGCCCTGGGCCTCTCCACGGAGCACGCCCTGACGCGCACGCTGGACACCGCCGGGCGCGCGGTGGCGTTCTCGGGGCTGGCCGTCACGGTGGGGTTGGGGGGCCTGCTCTTCTTCCGAGGCTCGTACCTGAGCGCCATGGGCTTGGGCGGGGCCCTGGTGGTGGCCTTCGCGGTCCTCTTCGCGCTCACCGTGCTGCCCGCGCTGCTCGCCTGGCTGGGGCCCCGGGTGGACCGGGGACGGTTGCCCTTCTCCCGGAAGGAGGGGCGCGGCGGCGCATGGCACGCGCTGGCCACCTGGGTGATGCGCCATCCCTGGTGGGTGCTGTTGCCCACGCTGACGCTGCTGCTGGCCATGGGGCTACCATTCCGCCGGCTGCAACTGGCGGCCACGGACATCACCGCGCTGCCCGAGGGCACCGAGGCCCGCCAGGGCGCGGAGACCCTGGCCCGCCTGTTTCCCCGCGAGGCCGCCACGCGCGTCCTGGTGGCGGTGGAGTTCCCGGGAGGCAATCCCCTCACGCCGGAGCGCGCGGGCGCCCTGTACGACGCCAGCCGCCGCGCGGCTTCGATGCCCGGCGTCGTCGGCGTGGAGAGCGCGGTGGACCTGGGCCCCGGCATGGACCGGGCGACCGTCCAGCGGATGGCCGCCGCGCCGCCCCAGTTCCTTCCACCGGAGGTCCAGGCCGCGCGAGCCGCGTACATCACCGGCAACGTGGCGGTGATGCAGGTGCTGACGTCGTCGGCGCCCAGCAGCGTGGAGGCGCGCGACCTGGTCCGCGCGCTGCGCGAGGACCGCACGGTGGGCGATGGCCGGTGGTGGGTGGGCGGGCAGACCGCGGCGGACGTGGACGCGGCGGCCTTCGTGAAGCACCACACGCCCGCGGCGGTGGGGTTCGTGATGGGCATGACGTGCATCGTCCTCTTCGTGCTCCTGCGCTCCGTGGTGCTGCCCTTGAAGGCGCTCCTGATGAACCTCTTGTCGCTGGCCGGCTCGTTCGGCGCCCTGGTGTGGATTTTCCAGGAGGGGCACCTGCACCGGCTGCTGCGCTTCGAGCCCGGGCCCATCGAACCGTCGCTGCCCATCCTGTTGTTCTGCGCGCTGTTCGGCCTGTCCATGGACTACGAGGTGCTGCTGCTCAGCCGCATCCGCGAGGAGTACCTGCGCACGGGCGACAACACCCACGCGGTGGCCGAAGGGCTGGAGCGGACCGGCGGCCTCATCACCAGCGCGGCGGCCATCATGGTGGCCGTGTTCGCGGCCTTCACGCTGGCGTCGGTGGTGGTGGTGAAGGCCATGGGCCTGGGCATGGCCATCGCGGTCGCGCTGGATGCGACGCTGGTCCGGGTGCTCATCGTCCCCGCGATGATGCGGCTGATGGGGGACTTCAACTGGTGGGGGCCCGGCCACTGGAGGCGCTCGCGGCCACGGGCGCAGGGGACGGAGGTGCGGCCATGAACGCGCAAAATCTCGCATGGACGGCGGCGGCGCTGGGCGTGCTCGTGCACGGGCATCGGGCGCTGATGGCCGGCCTGCGGCGGCGGCAGGCCCCACCCCAGAGGCGCTTCGAGCCACCGTCGGTGACGGTCATCCGGCCCATCCGGGGCCTGGACGTGGACGCGCGCGAGAACGTGCGCGCGCTGCTGGAGCTGGACTATCCCGGTGAGTGGGAGGTGCTCTTCGTCTTCGACAGCGAGGACGACCCGGCGTTCCTCCCCACCCGCGAGGAGGTGGCCACCCGCCCGACGCGCGCGAGGCGGGTGGAGCTGCTGGTCGCGGGCGAGCCCCCGGCGGGCATGACGGGCAAGCTCAACGCGATGCAGGTGGGCGTGGCCCGCTCCCGGGGCCAGCTGCTGGCCTTCAGTGATTCGGACACGCGGCCCTCGCCCGGGGTGCTCACGGCGCTGGTGGGCGCGCTGCTGGAGGACGGCGGAACGGGCGCCACGTTCGCGCCCATCTACGCGGCGGCGGACGCGCCCCTGGCGGGCGACGTGGGCTACGGGCTGCTGGTGAACGCGTGGTACGGCGCGTCGGTCGCGTGCACCGCGGAGCCGGATGGCTCGCTGCCCTTCATCATGGGGCAGTTGATGGTGTTCCGACGCCAGGCGCTGGAGGCCATCGGGGGCGTGCGCTGCGCCGCCGGGCAGTTCGTGGATGACATGTACCTGGGGCGCCGGCTGTACCTGGCCGGGTGGAAGAACCGCGTCGTCCACGCGCCCCTGCGCGTCGTCACGGGGCGCCTGGGGCTTACCGCCTTCCTGCGCATCTTCCGGCGGTGGATCCTCTTCTCGGAGGCGGGCATCCCCGGCTCCTTCGCGCGGCCCCACTGGGTGCGTGGCGCGGTGAGCTGGCTGTCGTGGGGCGCGCTGGCGACGTCGGTGGCGCGAAGGGCCTGGGGCCCGGCGCTCCTGGCGGCGGTGCCCATCGGCTTCTCCGTGTGGAGCCAGCTGCGGCTCCAGCGGGCCTGTCACGGGCCCCGGGTCGCGCCCCGGCACTACTGGGTGCCGGCGGTGCTGCCGCTGCTGGGGGCCGGCGTGGCGCTGTCCGCGCGGGTGTCTCGCGAGGTGGACTGGCGCGGCCGCGGCTACCGGTTGGATGCGAAGGCGCGCCTGGGTGAAGCCCAGCCGGCCCGGGCCAGCGTGTAGACGGGACGGCGGACGCGACGATGGAGCCAGCTCCCCACCTGTTCCACCGCGCTCGCCATGGTGCCTCGCAAGGGCGGTCCGGCGGAGCGCAACAGCGGCGCGGCGGACCGCAGGCTGCCCCCCGCTCCCTTCGGGGAGAGCATCGCGGCGAAGGCGTGGGCGACGACGCGCAGGTACTCGCGGGCCATCACCCGCATGCGGGGCTCCTCGGAGGACAGCAGGGCCATGGAGGCGCGCGCGCCGCCGGGGCTGTGCTCCCAGTAGTGCAGCAGGCCCATGCGCAGCGCGCGCATGCCCTCGTCCTGCCTGGCGAAGGCGCTGTAGAGCGCGGACGCGAGCGCGACGCGGGTGCGCTGCGCGGGCCGCCGCGCGTGCGCGTAGTGCTCCAGCGCGCGGGCGACGTGGCCCTGATGGCGGTCCAGCGACTCCTGGAGGGCGCGGGCGTCGTGGAAGCACGACGCCATGCCGCTGGCCGTGAGCGGGTGGCAGCACGCGGCGGCGTCGCCCACGAGCACGGCGCTCCCCATCCAGACGGTCTCCGCCAGCCAGTCGTCGTTGGAGGCCATGCGCACCGCGGGCCGCTCTTCCAGCGCCTGCCGGACGGCCTCCCTCAGCCGCGAGGGCAGGGCGAGCAGCAACTCCGGTTGTTCCTTCAGCGTCCGGGCCGTGCTGCCCAGCGGCAGGTCCACCATCACGCGCGCCACGCCGGGCTGGATGATGTACGCCAGCGCGTGCACGGCGCCGCCCACGAACTGGTGGCCGTGCTCGGGGTGGGTGAGGCAGTCGCTGTCCACGGTTACGCCCAGCATGGTGGACAGGCGCTGGTGGTGCTCGGCGATGCCCAGCATCCGCCGCACGGGCGACGCGCGTCCGTCCGCGGCCACCAGCAGCCGGGCGTGCACGGTGTGCTCGGTGCCCTCGTGCGAATAGCGCAGGCGCACGCCGCGCTCGCAGTTGTGCTCCACGGCCGTCACGCGCGCACGGGTGCGCACGGTGACGCCGCGCCGCCGCGACACCGCCTCCTGCAGGGGCAGGGTGAGGGCGGCGTGCTCCAGCGACACGCCGGTGAGCCCGCGACCGTAGGGCAGGACGAGCGTGCGGGCGGGGGCATGGAAGCGCACCGCGAAGCCCCTCACGGGGTGGGCCTTCCAGCCATTCACGACGTCCCCGAAGCCCAGCGCGCGCAGGTCCCGCACCCCGGGCGGGTGGAGCAATTCGCCCGCGAGCTGCTTGTGCCGGTCCACCCCCGCGTCCAGCAGCAGGACGGACCACCCCAGGTCGGAGAGCGCCGCCGCCACCGCGCAGCCCGCGGGCCCGCCCCCGGCTATCACCACCTCGGTGTCCCCCACGTGGCCCCCGCTCGGTTCCCAGACACCATGTCTGGCATTGACGACTTATCCATTGAAGCGCGGCGCCGCACGCGAAGGAGGCAGGCATGAAGGTGCAGGGTGCATCATTCTGTCGCACGCAATTGCCCCAGGTTTCCCGGACCTTCGCGCTCAACATCCCGCTGTTGCCCGAGCCCCTGGACCTGGCGGTGACGGTGGCCTACCTGCTGTGCCGCATCGCGGACACGCTGGAGGACGAGGCCCGCGGGGCACTTCACGGTGCATTGCTGGACGAAATGGGGAGCCTCGTATCGCTGGAGCCGGGCTGGGAGGCCCGTGCCCGCTCCTTCGCGCGAAGGGCGCGGCTGGCCCTGCGGGACGAGGCGCCGCCCCCGGAGGCCGAGCTCGTCTCCCAGACACCGGCCGTGCTCGAAACCCTGGCCTCGCTTCCCTCCTGGGTCCACCCGCCCATCGCGCGATGCGTGCGGACGATGACCGGCGGCATGAAACAGATACAGCGGATGCATGGAGGGGGCGGGCAGGTCATGGGGCTGCCCGACCTCCAGGCGACGTTCATGTATTGCTATTACGTGGCGGGCGTCGTCGGCGAGATGCTGACCGGCCTCTTCGTCGCCAGCTCACCCCGGGTCGCCCGGCGCGAGGAGCGGCTGCTATCGCGGGCGCCTGCCTTTGGGCGGGCCCTGCAGCTCACCAACATCCTGAAGGACGTGCGCGAGGACCTGGACCGGGGGAGCTGCTGGCTGCCCAGGGACCGCATGGCCGCGCATGGCCTCACGCCCGCCACGCTGGTCCTGCCTTCGCTCCGCGCGAACGCCGTGGCGCTGATGGAGGAGTTGGTGGCGGTGGCGCGCCGCGAGCTGGACGTCGCGCTCGAATACTCGCTGGCGCTGCCCGTGGAGGAGCCCGGCCTGCGGCTGTTCTGCCTCTACCCGCTCTTCTTCGCGGCCGGGACGCTCGACGCGGTGGAGGGCAACCCCGCGGTGTTCGAGCCCGAGCCCGTGAAGATTCCCCGGGAGACGGTGGCGGCGCTGATGCGGCTCACGCAGGAGCGGGTGGGCTCGGATGAAGCGCTGCGGGCGCTCTACGCCAGCGGCTCGCGGACGTCTCAAGGTCATGCGGAGGCCTGGCCCTGATGCGGCGGGCCCGGGACATGCTGGCCGGGACGCAGGCGGCGGACGGCTCCTGGAAGGGGGACTACAGCGGTCCGCTGTTCCTGGGGCCGGTGTACGTGGCCGGGCTGTATGTGATGGGGCGCCTTCCAGAGGCGCCCGTCCGCGACGGCATGGTCGCCCACATGCGCGCGCACCAGAACCCGGATGGAGGATGGGGGCTGGATGTGGAGTCGCCCAGCCTCGTCTTCACCTCGGTGCTCAACTACGTCGCGCAGCGGCTGCTGGGCGTTGGCGCGGACGACCCGGAGCTCGTCCGGGCGCGGGCGTGGTTCCTCCCCCGGGGCGGCCCGCTGGGCAGCGCGTCCTGGGGGAAGTTCGTCCTCGCCCTGCTGGGGCTCTACGAATACGCGGGCCTGGCGCCCGTGCCTCCCGAGCTCTGGCTGTTGCCGCGAGCGCTGCCGTTCCATCCCTCGCGGCTCTGGTGCCACTGCCGCATGGTGTACCTGCCCATGGGCTGGCTTTATGGCCGCCGGGTCCGCGCCACGGAAGCCCCGCTCTTGGCCGAGCTGCGGCGCGAGCTGTACCCCCAGCCCTACGAGGACGTGGACTGGAAGGCGGCGCGAGGCCGCGTGGCGGGCACGGACGCCTACAGCCCCCACGGCCTGGGACTGCGCGCCGTGCACCGCGTGCTGGGCCTGTATGAGCGCTTCCACTCGAAGCGGCTGCGGAGACGCGCGCTGGAGGAGTCCCTGGCGTTGATCCGCGGCGAGGACGAAGCGACGCACTTCATCTGCATCGGGCCCATCAACAAGGTGCTCGACATGGTGGTGTGGCACGTGGCGCGGCCGGAAGGCCCGGAGGTGCGAGCCCACCTGGAGCGCCTGCCGGACTATCTCCAGCGGACGCCTGAAGGCATCACGGTCAACGGCTACAACTCCTCCCAGCTCTGGGACACCGCCTTCGCGGTGCAGGCGCTGGTGGCCTCCGGCGAGTCCGCCTGGGCGCGCGACACGCTGGAGCGCGCGGGCCGCTTCCTGGAGGCGCAGCAGGTGCTGGAGGATTCGCCAGACGCCGCGCGCCACCACCGGCATCCCAGCCGGGGAGGGTGGCCCTTCAGCACCCGCGCGCACGGCTGGCCCATCAGCGATTGCACGGCGGAGGCGCTGAAGGCGTGTCTGTTGTTGGAGCCGCTCGGGCTCAATCGCGTGTCACGCCAACGCCTGGGACACGCCGTGGCGTTCATCCTGTCGTTGCAGAACCGGGACGGCGGCTGGGCCACCTACGAGCGGCAGCGGGGGCCGCGCTGGCTGGAGCGGTTCAACCCCTCGGACGTCTTCGCTGGCATCATGGTGGACCCCAGCTACGTGGAGTGCACGTCGGCCTGCATGCAGGCGCTGGCGGCGTGGCGCGAGGCGTGCCCGGACGCTCCGGTGGGCCCGTCCATCGCGCGGGGCGCGGACTTCCTGCGCCGGCAGCAGCGGCCGGACGGCGGCTGGGAGGGCTCCTGGGGCGTCTGCTTCAGCTACGGCACGTGGTTCGGCGTCACCGGCCTGGTGGCCTCGGGCGCGGGGACCGGAGACCCTGCCCTGCGCAAGGCCGTCACGTTCCTGAAGGCCCACCAGCGCGAGGATGGCTCCTGGAGCGAGACCCTCCCGTCCTGCCGCGAGCGCCGCTGGGTGGAGGGGCGCACGGGCCACGCGGTGACGACGTCCTGGGCCGTGCTGTCACTGGTGGCCGCGGGCGAAGCGAACGCGGAGGCCACGCGCCGGGGCGCGGTGTGGCTGCGCGAGAGGCAGGACGCGGACGGCCAGTGGCCACGAGAGCCGCTGGCCGGCGTGTTCAGCCGCACCTGCGCCATCCACTACGACGCCTACTTGCGCATCTTCCCGCTGTGGGCGCTGTCGCTCGCGGAGCGACAGGCCTTGGACTTCAAGGCGCGCGAAGGCTCAGCGAACCCAGGTAGTCCGCCTTGCCCAGGTTGACGCCGTTGTGACGCAGGAGCGCGTACGCGTGGGTGACGTGGAAGAAGAAGTTGGGGACCGCGTTCTCCAGGAAGTAGTCCGCGCCGCTCATCACCTGACCCTCCCAGCGGGGGTGGGTGATGACGCGTCCGGCGGCGCCCTCGAAGTCCTTCGCGGTGAACGTGTCCAGGTACGCGATGGTGGACCGGACGCGGGCGCTGAGCTCCTCCAGCGTCTGCTCCGTGTCCGGGTGCGACGGCGCGGCCTTGCCTGACAGACGCGAGGCCGCCAGCTTCACGGCGTCACAGCCGATCTGCACCTGCCGCACGAACGGGAGCTGGTCCGGCGCCAGCCGGAAGTTCAGGTAGAGGTTCGGGTCGAAGGACTTCGCCTTGGCATGGGCCGCGGCCGTCTCCAACCACTTGCCCAACTGCCCCAGCTGCTTCTTCATCTGCGAAAAGAGTTCGAAGTACATGGGCGCGCAAGCTAACGGGGCAGGCATTGGCGCGCGAGCCAATCCGCGAGGCGTCCGGCCCCCTCAAGCCGGACGCCCCGCGTCATGTACGGGTCAGGCGAGGTGTCAGAAGGTGATGGTCAGGTCATGCAGGACGGCGGAGCAGCCCGTCTTCGTCCCGGCCTCGTCGCCAGCCGTGTCGCCCACGCAGGTGATGTTCTGCACGATGCGCGTGTTCGAGGTCAGCTGCGGGATGTAGAACGCGTCCTGCGAGTGCCCATAGTCCCTGTACGAGAAGGTGTACTCGGCGCCCTGCCAGAAATCCGCGACGGGCCACGGAGACGGCGTGATGCTCTGGATGGGCGTCGCGGTGGTGGCGATGTGGTACCACTGGTGCCCCGCGACATGGGTGTCTCCGCCCACCTCGTCGCCCCAGATGAACATGCCGATCCACAGCTCGTTCGAGTTGCGCACCTCGTACTCGAAGTTGAGGGTCATCCGCGGGCCGTTTCCGCCGAAGTCCGCGTCACCCCCCGGCGTCTTGGGCGGCTTGTAGAAGGCCAGCGGGAAGTCGTTGATGGTGATGCTGGACAGGCCCTGCTCCGTGGTGGCCACGGCCGGCTCGGGTGAGACCTCCGGCGCATCGAGGGTCTCCGGGCCGCCGCAGGCCCCCAACAACAGCGCGGCCACCGGCAGGGTGAAGAAGGCGAAACGGCGCATCATGGCTGACTCCTGTTCGTGGTGGGACGACGCCGGCAGGAGTAGCGAGGTCCTTGGATGGGAGACATGCCCCTGACGCCAGCCGCTCCGTGCATGGGACGAAGTGGCTTCCGGGCGGGGTGAACGGCCGGGCCCGCGACTGGCGTGGACCGAGCGCTCGGGGCATGAAGGCGTCGCGACGCCAGGCCCGGTGGCGTCACGAACACGAAGGGGTTGCCGTGCGGTCCATTTCTTCTCTCGCCTGTCTGCTCGCCGCGCTGGTCCTCTGCGCGGCGCGGCCTTCCTTCGCCCAGGAGCCGCCGGTGGCGCGCCACGCCCGGGTGGATGCGCTGTTCGCCCCGTGGACCGGGAACGCGACGCCCGGCTGCGCGGTGGCGGTCTCCCGCGACGGCGCCGTGGACTACGCGCGTGGCTACGGCATGGCGAGCCTGGAGTACGGCGTCCCCATCACGCCGGAGTCCATCTTCCACGTGGCCTCCATCTCCAAGCAGTTCACCGCCTTCGCGATGGGGCTGCTGGAGCAGGAGGGCAAGCTGTCGCGGGACGACGACATCCGGAAGTACCTGCCGGAGCTGCCGGACCACGGAAAGAAGATCACCCTCGCGGACCTGGTGCACCACACCAGCGGCCTGCGGGAGCAGTTCCACCTGCTGAACATGGCCGGCTGGCGGGGCGATGACCTGATGACCGTGGACGACGTGCTGTGGGTCATGGCCCGGCAGCGCGGGCTGAACTTCGAACCGGGCACCGAGTGGAGCTACAACAACACCGGCTACACGCTGCTGTCGGTCATCATCCAGCGCGTGGCGGGGAAGTCGCTGCGGGCGTTCGCGGAGGAGCGCATCTTCCGGCCGCTGGGGATGCGCGACACGCACTTCCACGACGACCACTCGGAGGTCGTCCCCCGGCGCGCGTCCGCCTATTCACCGCGTGACGGCGGCGGCTGGAGCATCAGCGTCCCGGTGTTCGACTACTACGGCTCCACCAGCCTGTTCACCACGGTGGGGGACCTCTTGAAGTGGGAGGCGAACCTCCTCCAGCCGCGCGTGGGCGGACAGGCGCTGGTGGACTGGCTGCGGACCTCCGCCACGTTGAAGAGCGGTGAGGCGACCGGCTACGGCGCGGGGCTGACGCTGGGCACCTATCAAGGCCAGCGGACGTTCGGCCACAACGGCGCGGACGCGGGTTACCGCTCGAGCGTCGCCGTCTATCCGGACTCGCGCCTGGCCGTCGCCGTGTTCTGCAACGCCTCCACGGCCGTGCCGGCGGAGTTCGTGCGGAAGGTGGCGGACGTGTACCTGGGCACGCGCCCCGAGCCCGTGAAGGCGTCCCCGCTGAGCGTGCCGGAGGCGGCGCTGAAGGATCTGGCGGGCGTCTACTGGAGCGCGGTGACGGATCAGGTCGTGCGGCTGGAGCTGAAGGACGGAGCGCTGCGGAGCGTCGGCGCCATGACACCGCTGGTGCCGGTCGAGCCCGGCCTGTTCCTCGTGGGGGAATCCACGGAGGAGTGGCGCTTCCCGGCGCAGGCCGCCAGGGCGCCGCGAGAGGTCCACGTCCGGGACACGGCGAGCGCGCTGCCCGCACGCGTCTACACGCGCGTGGACGCGAAGCCGCCGTCCGCGCTGGAGGCGCTCGCGGGCCAGTACCACAGCGATGAGGTGGACATGACCTTCACGGTGCGCGTGGAGGACGGCAAGCCGCGGGTGCGCTGGCAGCGCCAGAAGCGCACCGTGCTCGAAGCCGTCGGTGGAGACCGCTTCGTCAGCGACGCGCTGGGGACGGTCACCTTCACGCGCGCGAAGTCAGGCCAGGTGGATGGGCTGACCTTCGGCACGCTCCGCGCCCGCCGCCTGCGCGCGGAGCGTCTGCCCGCGCCTGGGAAGGCGCGGAGCCGTTGAAGGACGCCGTCAGGCCTTGAAGGTCATCAAGGGCCGCAGCCGGGCCACCTCGCGGACGATGTCGGCGTCCACCTGGGAGGCCACCACCGGGCCAATGGGCTTGTAGGCGGCGGGGGCCTCCTCGATGCGCCGCTCGGCGCGCATCGCGATGCAGTCCACCCCCGTCAGCCCCAGGTCCTCCTCCCGGTGCTTCGCGCCGCCCCGTGACATGGAGAAGCGCGAGTGCGCCCGCCCCGCGCCATGCGAGGCCGACGCCAGGGCCTTCGCGTTGCCCAGGCCCCGCATCAGGTACGACGTGGCGCCCATGGAGCCGGGGATGATGACGGGCTGGTCCTCTTCCGCGGGGCAGGCCCCCTTGCGCGCCAGCCAGCCGCCCTCCCAGGGCAGGGTGATGTTGTGGGGCACGTCGTAGACGAGCGGCGCCTCCACGTCCCCGAACAGCTCCCGCAGCGTCTGCCGCACCAGCTCCGCGAGCAGCAGCCGGTTGAGGAAGGCGTAGTTGGCCGCCGTGGCCTCCGCCTTCAGGTACTCGCGCACCTTCGCTTCATCCGCGAGCGGGAAGATGCCGCTCGCCGGGTGCGGGGCCCCCGTGGGCCACGCGGCGCGCGCGCGCTCCTGCCAGGCGCGCCCCACGTGCTTGCCCATGTCCCGCGAACCGGAGTGCACCATGAACGCGAGCTGCCCCTCCCGCACGCCCCAGGCCCACGCCCGCGCGCGGTCCACCACCGCCTCCACCCGCTGCACCTCCACGAAGTGGTTGCCTCCGCCAATGGTGGCGAGCCCCGGGTCGCGCACCACGCCCTCCCGCCTGAGCCCGGTGGGCGCCCACGCCGGGTCGCCCTCCAACGCACCGCCCAGGTGGACGCGGCCGGACTCGCGGTGAAGCTGGCCCAGGTCCATCCGGGCCGCCATGCCCAGGGGCTGGCCTTCCGTCTCCAGGAGCCAGCCGGGCAGGCCGTCCCGCAGCAGCGCCTCCAGAGCGCGCGAGCCCTGGGCCACGTCCCGCGTGCCGAAGAAGTAGTGCCCCTTCATCCGCTCGACGAAGGCGTCGCGGCGGGCGAGGAAGGCGTCCACGGGGAGGTCCGCGACGTGCAGGCGCATGCCGCAGTTGATGTCCGTGCCCACGGCGCCGGGGACCACCAGCCCCTCCGTGTGGACCACCGACCCGATGGCCACCCCGGAGTCGCCCGGATGGAAGTCCGGCGTCGCGCGCACCTGCTTCACGCGGCCGCCGTCAGGGTGATGGAGCGCGGCGAGCGCCGCGAGCTGCTGGAGCGCCTTGCCCTCCACCGGCAGGTCCGGCGGAAGGAGGACCTCGGCGGGGGGAGCATGGGGATCCGCCAGGAGGCAGACCGTGTAGACACGACCGTCGTAGGCAACGTCGAGCCCCTCGCGGGCAAGTGCCCGCAGGAGCCGGTTCAGTTTCGGCTGCATGACCTTCTCGGAATCTGACCCGGGCGGAAGTTCAGCCCGGGGGACGTGAGCGATGGGTTCGAGACCTCGGGTCAGCAGCCGCGGTCGGGACGCACGGAGCGTCCGCGCCCCCCTGGACGATCCAACACACACCTCACCTGACGGGCTCGCGAAAATGCCCGCTCCAGTCGAGGATGGGCCCATGGACGTGTCGAAGCAGGGGAATGGAGCGGTGTCATGACGGTGGCGGTCCTACGGGCCCAGGCCCCGGAGTTCGATGTGGCGTCCGTCCTGGACCGCTTCCCGGAGTGCCACCCGGATGCCGTCTGGCTCCAGGGAGAGCAGCACCAGCGGCAGGGGAGGCACTCGACCTCTGGCTTCAACCTCACCCTGGTGGAGGACGGCGAGGGCACGCTGCACGGCCCCGTCGCCGCCGCCCGCCGGCAACTGGAGGTGCTGGCCCCCCTGCTCGCGGAGCTGCGCCAGCAGGCCGTCCCCTGTGTCGTGGACTTCGGGCTGTTCGTCGGCACCGCGCGGCACTTCACCAGCTCCATCCACTTCCCGCCGGACGACGTCCGGTGGTTCGCGGACCAGGGAATCGCCGTGGCCGTCTCCGCCTACCCGACGGCCGAGGAGGAGTCGGAGGACTCCTCGGGCAACCTCCAATGAGCGCGAAGTCCGCCCCCCGCTGGGACCCCGAAGCCGTCCCGACCTTCTGGATCAACCATGCGTCCCGGCTGCTGATGCGCCACTTCGAGCAGCGATTGCGGCCGCTCGACTTCGGGATGGCCTACCTGCCGGTGGTCATCGCGCTGGAGGAGCACGGGCCCCTCCTGCAGAAGCAGCTGGCGGAGTACGCCCACGTCGAGCAGCCCACCATGGCCGCGCTCCTCACGCGCATGGAGCGCGACGGCCTCATCCAGCGTCAGCCGCACCCGGACGACAAGCGCGCGACCCGGATCTCCCTCTCGGCCAAGGCCCGGGAGCGCCTGCCCCTGGCGAAGGAGCAGTTGGGGGAGGTCGCGGAGCACGCGACTGCGGGCCTCAGCGAAAAAGAGCGCGCCACGTTCATGTCGCTCCTGCGCCGGGTGGTGGCCAACCTGGAGCCCGAGACGATGTCAGATTGAACCTGTAGGGTGCGCGCCCCTCCGGAAGATTCCCTTCCGGCAAGGCACAAGGTCGAGGCCTCTTGAACCGCTCCTCCTTCCTGATGCGCGCGCTGCGCACCGGCACGCTCTGTCTCGTGGGCGCCAGCTCGCTGATGACGGCCTGTGATTCCAACGATGATCCCCCCGTCGACCCGAACCCGACCCCGGTGGACCGGTCGCCGCGCACGCTGACGCTGCTGCAGACCAGCGACCTGCACACCAACATCTTCCCGTGGGACTACTTCACCGGGAAGCCGGACGCGAAGCGCGGCCTCTCCAAGGTGGCCACGCTCATCAAGCAGGAGCGCGCGAAGAACCCGGACTGCACGCTGCTCGTCGACACGGGCGACACCATCCAGGGCTCGCCGCTGGGCACCTACTACGCCCAGGTGGACAACGCGTCCAAGCACCCCATGGCCGCCGCCATGAACGAGCTGGGCTACGCCGCCATGGCCATGGGCAACCACGAGTTCAACTACGGCCAGGACGTCCTCAACAAGTTCAAGGGCGAGGCGAACTTCCCCCTCCTCGGCGCCAACGTGCGCAAGAGCTCGGACGGCTCCGAGGCCTTCACCCCGTACATCATCACCACGGTGTGCGACGTGAAGGTCGGCATCCTCGGCCTGGTGACGCCGGGCGTGGCCACGTGGGAGCGCAAGGACAACATCACCGGGCTGCGCTTCGATGAGCCGCTGGAGGTCGCGAAGGCGTACGTGCCGAAGATGAAGCAGGCCGGCGCGGACGTGGTGGTGGTGGCCATCCACGGCGGCCCGGACAAGCAGCCGACGGGCAGCGCGTCCAGCCCCGAGTCGTGGCTCGCGGACTATGCGGACCCGGCGAAGTGGACCGACCGAGGCAACCTCACCGCTGAAAACCAGGCCGTGCAGATCGCCCAGCAGGTGGCGGACGTGGACGTGCTCCTCACCGGCCACACCCACCAGCCCATCCCGAAGATGCTGCTGAAGCAGCAGGATGGCCGCGAGGTCCTCCTCACCCAGCCCAACCGCTGGGGCAGCCACCTGGCCGACGTGCAGCTCAACGTCACCTGGAACGGCGAGCGCTGGGGCGTGGACGCGCACGACTCGAAGCTCCACGCGGTGGACGAGACGGTGGCGGAGGACGCCAACGTCAAGCAGCTCACCCAGGCCGCCCACGACACCACGGTGGCCTACGTGAACCAGAAGATTGGCAGCACCACCGGGGCCTTCACCGGCGGCTTCCCCGGCCGCTACGTGGACAGCGCCCTGGCGGACCTGCTCAACATCGTGCAGGAGGAGGCCGCGAAGGAGGCCGGCTTCCCCGTGGACCTGTCCGCGACCGCCCTGTTCTCCAATGACGTCGCGCTGCCGGCGGGGGACGTCACCCTGCGGGACGCCTACAGCGTCTACATCTACGACAACACGCTGTACGTGATGGAGATCAACGGCTCCATCCTGCGGCGCGCGCTGGAGATGAACACGCTGTACTTCAAGCAGCTGGACGCGGCGAACCTCCCCGAGAAGCCCGCGGACGCGAAGGCCACCACGCCCGTGGTCGCGGACTACAACTGGGACCTCTACTCGCACATCGAATACGGCTACGACCTGACGAAGCCCGCGGGCTCGCGGCTCACGCACCTGCGCTTCAAGGGCGAGGACGTGAAGGACGACCAGCTCTTCCGCATCGCCGTGAACAACTACCGCGGCGGTGGCGGCGGCGGGTACAGCATGTTCAAGGAGGGCACCCTGCTGTGGTCCTCCGCGGACGGGGTGCGGGACTACGTCGCGAGCTACATGCAGGCGCACCAGAACCTGTCTCCGGACGTGGTGAACACCTGCAACTTCACGCTCACGCCGGACCTCTACGCGCACTACTTCCAGGCCACGCTCGGCCCGGCGAAGTGCGCGCCCGCCGTGCCGTGACGTAAGCGTGTCAGGGACGCCCGGTGGACAGCCCTCTTCCCTCGAGGGCACGTCCCACCGGGCCTCCCGCGCTGCTGGGGGCACGGCATCCAGAAGTCCACTCGCGCCTGCCTCCGGGAGCGGTTTGCCGGCGGATGGATGGTGTGGATGTTCCGACACGCACTCCATCCCATGAGGGGGAAGCCATGCGCACACTGCCGTCGAAGCGGATGTCACTGCTCACCGAGCGCGAAGCCCAGCTCGTCCTGTCCAGCGCCCCACGCAACCTGGCCGAACTCTCGCCACGGGAACTGCGAGGCCGCATCTTGAGAGCGCGCCGCCTGATGGAGAAGTACCAGGACGAAGCGCAGCGGCAGCGCAGGGAGGCCCTGCGCAAGGAGGTTCCCGCCCGCTCCCGCCGCGCCGAGGGAAACCGCAACACCCTGCGCAAGGCGGAGTACTTCGCGCTCACCCTGGAGCGCTTCGAGAAGCGGCTCGCCCTGCTGGAGCGCAAGGGGCAGGTCCGCACCCGCGCCGCGAGCCGCCCGGTCACCCGGCGGGCGAAGCGCGTGGCCTCGGGAGGACGCAAGCCCGCGCGCCGGACGCGCGCCGCCGGCCGCACCGCGAAGGCCCCCGCCTCGAAGCAGGCGTCCCGCAAGAAGGGGGGCGGAGCCCTGAAGCAGGAGCGCTTCCCCGCCCTCAAGCGTCAGTCCCACGCCTCGGCCCGGGGCCGCCGGACCCAGACCCGGCGCGACGCGCGGCGCTGAGGAGGGCCCCGGCTCAGGGGCGCACGACGTCCTGGATGAACCGGCTCAGCGACTCCGCCATCTTCTGGTGCGTGGCGGCGGAGGGGTGCCAGTCCTCGCCCACGCCGTCCGCGAAGGGGTTCTGCACGGCCATCACGTGGCGGTGGACCCGCGAGTCGCCTTGACGCTGGCGCTCCGCCACGAGCTGGGAAACCCAATCACCGACGTGCACGGACGTCACCACGCCCTGCTGTTCCTGCCGCTTGAATCCATCCGTCATGCTGCCCAGCGTGCAGACGATGTGCGCGCGGGGATGCAGCGCGCGGAGCCGCTCCAGGAAGGTCCGGTAGGCGGCCTTGAAGGCCGCTTCGTCTGGAAGGAACGCGGCGGTGCCCGAGCCCGCGAACGTGTCATTGGTGCCGGCGTTGAGGACAATCACATCCGGCGAATCATTGGAGAAGTCCCAGGCCGCGGGGTGGTCCGGGACGGCGCGCTCGTAGAGGGCGGGGATGAGCCCGGACGTGGACAGGTCCAGGTTGCGGTACACGCCGTGGCCCGAATAGCAGACGAACACGGCCTCCGCGCCCAGGCGCTGGGCCGTGAGCCAGCCAAAGGCGCGTCTGGGATTCTGATGCCTCGACGTGAAGGAGGGCACCTTGGAGGAGGCCGTCTCCGGCATGAAGGTGGCGTCGGTGCCGTAGCCGCAGGTGATGGAGTCCCCGACGAACTCCAGCTTGAGCCCCGTGTGCCGCGGGGGAGGCTCCCGGAGCTCGCCGTGCACTTCAAGAGACAGGAGTGTGCTGGCGCCCACCAGGGACTCGGTGCGCTTGAAGAGCTCCACCGTGTGCAGGCCCACGGGGAGGCCGCTGGCGAGCAGGTAGCTGCCTTGCCCGGGCTGCACCGCGAGCAGCCTGGGAGGTGCCCCGTCCACCGCGACGTCGAAGTGGTTGGTCCCCACGTCGCCGCCCGCGCCCGCGTCATCGAGCCGGATCCGCAGGGCGTCCCCCCGGAAGCGCGCGCGCACCGTCACGCCCGGATGGGAGAAGACGACCCCCGTGCCGGAGCGGTACGTCCGGCCCACGTACCGCACGCGCGCGTCGGTGGCGGGAATGCTCACCCAGGTCATGGAAGGGCCTTCCGGTGTGGGGGAGGGCGCCTTGCACGCGGCCAGCGACAGGCCCAGGCCCAGGCAGACGCCAGCGATGCGGGGGCGGTCGAGCACGCAGCCCATGTTAGATGATGGGCCTTTCCTGTCATCTCAACGGGGGGGGCTCATGAATCGATGGATGGGGCTTCGCCTCCAGCTGGCATTGCCGGCGGTGCTGGCGCTTCGGGGCGCCGGCTTCAGCTGGGCAAGGGCCAGAACGGCGTGGATGCTGGCCGCCTCCTCCCGGCCGGGGTGCCCAAGCGGACGGACAGGGTCTCCGTCTCCGCGGGCAGCGCGCATCCGGGGCTTCCTCCAGGAGTCCTGATGCGCCCGTGAGCGGCGCTATGCTCCTCCCGCCTCCAAACGCGGGAGCCGAGCCATGCACCGCCTGTCCTCACTTGCGCGAAGCAGGCCGCTGGCCTGCTTCTTCCTGCTCGCCTACGGCATCGCGTGGGCTCTGTGGGCGCCCCTGGTCCTCTCCCGCTCCGGGGTCGGCTTGCTGCCATTCGAAGTGGGCCTGTGGCTCACGCTGCCCGGCAGCTACGCGCCCCTACTGGCGGCGCTGTGCGTGCAGTGGCTCGGCTGGGGAAACGTCCGCGTCGTCCGGTGGGTGCCGTCCTGGAAGGGCCTGGCGGTGGGGCTTGGCGCGGGCGCGCTGACGGTGGCGCTGGCCTTCGTGGTGCTTCCGGGGCTGTGGCTGAACCGGGGCGGCGTGTCGCTGCTCGAGTGGTCCGCGCTGGGGCTCTATCCCCAGGGCACCCTGCGCGCGCTGTGGATGGCGGGGCCCGTGGGGGAGGAGCCCGGCTGGCGGGGCTTCGCGCTGCCCCGGCTCCAGGCGCGGTATGGGCCCTTCCGCGCCACGCTGCTGCTGGGGCTGTCATGGGCGCTGTGGCACCTGCCCCTGTTCCTCGTGCCCCGCTGGGGCGGCAGTCCCCTCTGGGTCTACACGCTGCTCGTCACCGGTCTGGCCTTCATCATGAGCCTGGGCTTCGAGCTCGCCGGTGGCAGCGTGCTCGTGGCCATGGTGCTGCACGCGATGTTCAACGCGTCCTCGGGCGTGCTGGGCGCTTTCCTGGCCCGGGCGGAGCTCCGCGACGCGCTCCGCCCGGACGTCGTGCTGGCGCTCAGCTTCGCCGCCATGGCCTGCGTCATCACGGTCGCGTGGGCACTGGTGCGCCGGCGCGCACCGGTGGCCCCCGGTCCGGACCCGGAAGGCGGCGCATGCCCACGGCCGCCGCCCATGGAGAGACTCTGAAGGTCCCGGGCTTCCGGCGGTATCGTCGGTCCAATGCCAGGACCCTTCGACAATCCCTCGCAGTGGACGGACTGCTCCGACGCGGAGCTCGAAGCGCTGGCGGAACAGGCCGACTTCAGCGGCTTCGTGCCCGGCCGGGACCTCGCGCCGCTGCGCGAACGGCTCCTCCGCCTGGAACGCGAGCACGGCATCACGGAGGTCCACCGGCGCCTCTCCGACAAGGTGCTGGCCGCGGGAGCACGGCTCGTGGAGACCCCGCGCTACATCGGCACGCAGAGCGCCTTCGCGCTCAGCCCGGATGGACGCCATCTGGCCATCGCGAGCAACCGGTTCGACGGATCGCACGGTGGAGACGTGCGCATCTGGGAGCTGGCGACAGGGCGCATGGTTGACGCCGTCGGGTTCGAATCGACGAGGGTCGGGTCGGGAGGGGATCCTTCCTGTCTCCAATGGTCGCCGTCGGGGCAGTGGCTCGGCGTCATCCTGGACGGCGTCATCGTCGGCGTGCTGCGAGCCTTCGCCGGAGCCCCGCCTTGCTTCACCGCCGACGTCACCCGGCGCTGGGGCTCGCCGCCCGCGTGGGCTGTCATCAATCCCGAACACTCGAAGGACCAGGGGCACCTGCCCGCGTGGTGCTGGTCTCCGGATGAAACCCGGCTGTTCATCTCCACCCCCGGGCCGGACGGCGCGCTGGGCTGCATCGTCCCGTTCCAGGAAGGGGCCCGGATCAACGAGGACAGTGAAGGCCTTCGCTGGTGTGCGGCCCGGTTGGACGGACGGCCTTCGAGATCGCAGCCGCATACCTGGGTGCGGTGGAGCCCGGATGGCTCCCGCATCCATGGCTATTGCAAACACGAGTACGTGCTCGAGCGGCACCCCGACTCGGGCCAGGACGCCCATCCGTCCGCCTCCGTCATCGACGTGCAAAGCGGCGACCTCCAGTACCGTTTCGATGAACTGAAGCTGCCGGTGGCGTTTTCGCCGGACGGTGCCCGCCTGGCCTACGGAGAGGACCCGCCCCGGCTCGCCAACGGCTACACGGGCCAGACGATGGCCAACCTGGCCAGGCGCGCCCGTGTGCACATCCACTCGGTCGCTGAATGCGTCTGGTCCCGTGATGGCCGGCGACTGGCCGTCCTCGTCAACGAGTACGACCACCCCAAGGCCTTCATCTTCGAGGAGGGCCAGCTTCTGTGCGTGGTGGACCTGAAGGGCCGTTATCTCGGGCGGTCCTCCTGGAGCCATGACCTGCTCCGCTGGGCCTGGTCTCCGGATGGTTCCATGGGCGCATGCCTGACGAGGGAGAACAACCCGTACAGGGAAGAGACCCAAGGGGGGATCGAAGTGTGGACGGTGGGGCCCGCGCCCGGGTTCCTCCGGAGGCTCGAGTACGCCGGCCACATCAACGGACTGGCCTGGGGCGCGGACGACACGCTCGTGGCGACGGGCCAGGATGACCTCGCCTTCTGGGACGTGACGACCGGACAGCCTCGCTTCCGGGCTTCGTCCGAACTGGAGCCGGGACGCGTGCCGCCCCCGGACGCCTGGAACCCCTGGCCGGACGCAACCGCGCGGTTCATCCCGACCGAGCGCGGCTGGGACTTCACGCGGGTGGAGCCGGACGGCACCGTGGTGTGTCCCCCGGGCTCGCGGGCGGAGCTCGCGACGCGGCTGATGTTCTCCGTGGAGGGGCGCCATGCCTGGCCCTGGCGCTGGGCCGTCGGGACCCGGCATGCGCGGTGGGAGGACAACGCCCCCGCTCCCGTCGCGCCCCAGGTCCCCGACAAGCAGCCAGGCCTCTACCGGGCCGAGCCAGCCTTCATGTTTCTCTCCGCCATCCGCCGCGACAACCTCGCGCCGTATGTGGGCCAGACACTGCTGCTGCGCCTGCTCGGGTCGAGCAATGCCATCGGGGTCCTGCGTGAGGCCACGGAGAAGGGACTCCTGCTCGACCCTCCTTGCCCTTCGCCCAGGTCAAACCGCGATCCGGTGCTGCCCTACGACGAGATTGCGTGGGTGGGGCCGGCGGTGGCGCTCGAGGGCCCGGCGACCGGGCCGTGACGCATGCACTCGGAGGGGCTGCCGCGGGCAGGGTGGCGGCGGTATCGTCGGTCCAATGCCAGGACCCTTCGTGACCCTCACCTCGCTGGCCCAATGCTCCGACGCGGAGCTCGAAGCGCTGCTGGAGCAGGCCGACTTCGGAAACTTCGAGCCCGGCCGGGACCTTGCGGCGCTGCGCGAACGGCTCCTCCGGCTGGAGCGCGAGCGCGGACTCACGGACGTCCACCGGCGCTTCTCGGAGAAGGTCCTGGCCGCCGGGGCGCGGCTCGTGGAGACCCCGCGCTACATCGGCATGCAGCGCTGCTTCGCGCTCAGCCCGGATGGACGCCATCTGGCCATCGCGAGCAACCGCCTCGACGAATCGCACGGGGGCGACGTGCGCATCTGGGAGCTGGCGACGGGGCGCGTGGTCGACGCCGTCGGGTTCGAGACGACGCTGGTCGGCTCGGCGCGGGAGCCCTCCTGCCTCCAGTGGTCGCCGTCGGGAGCGTGGCTGGGCGTCATCCTGGACAACGTCGTCATCGGCGTGCTGCGGGCCTTCGCCGGGACGCTGCCTTCCTTCACCGCGGACGTCACCCGGCGCTGGGGCTCGCCCCCCGGCGGGTCCGTGAGCAATCCCGCCCACGTGGCGAACACGGGGCACCTGCCCGCCTGGTGCTGGTCTCCGGATGAAACCCAGCTGTTCATCTCCACCCCCGGGCCGGACGGCGCGCTGGGCTGCATCGTCCCGTTCCGGGAGGGCGCCAGGGTCAACGAGGACAGTGAAGGCCTTCGCTGGTGCCCGGCCCGGCTGGACGGAAGGCCTTCGAAGTCGCAGCCGCATGCCTGGGTGCGGTGGAGCCCGGATGGCTCCCGCATCCATGGCTATTGCAAACACGACGACTCGGGCCAGGACGCCCATCCGTCCGCCTTCGTCATCGACGTGCAAAGCGGCGACCTCCAGTACCGCTTCGATGACCTGAAGCTGCCGGTGGCGTTTTCGCCGGACGGTGCCCGACTGGCCTACGGCGCGGAGCCGTCCCGGCTCGCCAACGGACACACCGGCCGCACGGTGTCCGAGCTGAGCAAGGACTTCGGAGCGCGCATTCTCTCGGTCGAGGAATACGTCTGGTCCAGCGATGGCCGGCGCCTGGCCGTGCTCCTCAACGGCTACGAGTTCCCGCAGGTCCTCATCTTCGAGAACGGCAAGTTCCTGTGCCAGATGGACCTGAAGCGCCGTTCGTTCGGATTGTCCATCAAGAGCGGCGATCTGGGCCGGTGGGCCTGGTCGCCGGATGGCTCCATGGGCGCATGCCTGCTGCGTGAGGGCGGCATGGCCGAGCCGTGGAAGCGGGAGGGACTCAAGGTCGAGCTGTGGAAGGTGGGGGCCTCGCCCAAGATGCTCCGGCGGCTCGAGGGCGCCAACGGCATCGACGGACTTGCCTGGGGCGCGGACGGCACGCTCGTGGGGACGGGACCCCATGCCATCGCCTTCTGGGACGTGAACACCGGCGAGCAGCGCTTCCGCTCCTCGTTGGAGCTGGAGCCGGGCCGCGTGCCGCCCCCGAGCGACTGGAATCCCTGGCCGGACGAAGTCGCGCGGTTCATCCCGACCGAGCGCGGCTGGGACTTCACGCGAGCGCAGTCGGACGGCACCGTGGAGTGTCCCCCGGGCTCGCGGGAGAAGCTGGAGCCCCGGCTGATGTTCTCGGTAGGAGGACGCCATGCCTGGCCCTGGCGCTGGGCCGAGGGGACCCGGCATGCGTCCTGGGAGTCCGGGGCACTTTCGCTCGTCGAGCCCCAGGCGGAGGCCGCGTTCGAGGAGCGGCACGTCCCCGTGCCCGAAAACGAGACGCTGGCGGCCAGAGACGCCCGGCACGGGAAGTGGGGATTCCTGAGGCAATACCAGGCCCCCACGCGGCCCCTGGATCATTACCGGGCCGACCCCGTGTTCACGCACGGCCCCGCCATCAACCGCGCCAACCTCACGCCGTATCTCGGCAAGGGGGTGATGCTGCGCCAGACGCAGTCCGGGACGTGGTACGCGCTCGGGGCCCTGCTGGAGGTCTCCGACGAGGGAATCCTCCTCCACCCACGCGCCCCCATCGGCTCGTACCGCGAGCGGCTGCTGTCCTTCCGGGACATCCTCTGGATTGGACCGGCGGTGCCGCTCGAAACGCCCGAGGGCTAATGCCAGGTGCCCACGCCGAAGCCCCAGCCGAAGTAGAGGCGGGACACGTCGGCGAAGCCGCTGACGCGCCACGAGGTGTCGGGCGAGAACAGACCGAAGACGGACCATTGGAACAGCCGCAGCTCCGCGCTGGCGGTGCCATGCAGGCGCGCCCCGGCGGTGTCGAAGCGGCTGGGCTCCAGGTAGCTGCCCGCGCGCAGCTGGAGCCGGTTCTCGAGCGGCTCCCACTCCGCGCCGAGGCGGGGTGAAATGGAAAGGCGCTGCCCGGAGCGCTCCAACTGCTGCGACAGGAAGGAGTCGAAGCCGATGGCATTCGGCACGGCGCCGCTGATGAGCACGGAGCCGGTCAGCAGCAGCTTCGAGCGCGGCAGGGCCCTGTAGCGTTCCGCGCGGTCCGGGCCCCACGGCAGCTGGAGCGGCCGGTCTCCGAACTGCCAGGCGACGCCCGCTTCAATCTCCCAGGGGAGCCGGACGGAAGAGGGCAGGTAGAGGCCGGCGACCTTCACGTTGCCCGCCTCGTCCGCGGTGGTCGGGCCGCCTGGAGTGAGGCCTCCCTGGACGGGCGCGCGGAGGGTGAGCGCGGCGCGCAGCGGCAGCCCCATGGGCGTCCAGAGGGCACCGGCCTCCAGGTTGCCGCCGAACATGCTGGCGAACTTGTTGTTCGCGTCCTCGGCGGTGTTGATCTCCAGGACGACCGCGCGCAGCCCCACGCCCACCGTCAGCTCGCCGTCCAGAAAGCCGCGAGCGAGCTGGAACTGGAAGCGGGTCATGCCCAGGTTGAGGAGCTGTCCATTCGCGTCCTCGCCCAGGGCGTAGGTCTGCATCGACGCGGCGCCGCCCAGTCCCCAGGGGCCCCACTGAATCAGCCCGCCAAGCTGGGTGAAGATGAAGTCGTCGTTGGCGAAGCCCACCGCGCCGTTGTTGTCGAAGTCGGTGTCGCGCAGCGAGCTGGGAAACGTGAAGGCCAGCGACAGGTCGTAGTCGACGTGCTTGGACGAATAGAGCGAGCGCACCGCCGGAGCGGCCGTGTTGACGCTGATGCCCTCGACGCCCTCCGCGATGGGCGCGTACGCGCCAGCCAGGCCCGACACCCGCACCGGCGCCAGCACCGGCCCCTGATACACGTCGATGGCGTAGTTCGAGCTGGTGAGCGGCGGGTTGTCCGCGAGCGCCACCCCGCTGGAGAGCATGACGGCCAGGGCCGCGAGCCGGGCGAGCGAGGAGGGACGGGCAGGGGCCATGACGGAAGCGAGGTCCCGCGAGGATACATGGCCGCTGCCAGGGTCTGGCGCGGAGCTGCGCGTCGCCCGCGAGACGTTCTAATTCGCACCTGCGCTGAAAGTCACGAAGCCTTCGCCGAGGCCAGGGCCGGGGACGCGCGGCGCACCGGGAATCGCCGCCATGGCTGGCGCTCCCAGAGAACCCCTCCCAGCAGCACCGCGACGCCGCTCCAGAGCAGCAGCACATTCTCATCCAGCACATGACTGAGGACGAGCAGCCCGCCACCGGCTCCTGAAAGGGCAAGCGGCGCCAGGCGGCGGAGGCGCCACGCCCTCCACGCATTCACCGCGAGCGACAGTGAGACGGCCACTCCCAGGAGGAGCAGATGGGAAGACTCGGACAGCGAGACGCCGATCCCCACGAAGGACAGCACCTGCGCATAGGCCGAAAGGTGCCCCGGGCACACGGCACAGGCCAGGAGCGGGATCCATGAAACCCAGCGGCCACTGGCCCCTCCAGAGACAGGGGCGACACGATGGTGGATGCAGTCACAGGACGCATCGGGGAGACACGCCTCCGTCGTGACTGCGCTGGGGGCCGATTCAGACATGGGCGTGCTCCAAGGCGAATGAGGGACTCCAGGTACTGCGCCATGGATTTAAATGCAACTGTGTTGCGTTTATGGTCGGCTGGGGGAGATCTTCATGACCGCGCCCAAAGTGAGCCTCACTTCCGCTTCCGTCCACGGGACTTCGACGGAGCCGGCTCGGCCAGCGTGGCCAGGGCATCCACGAAGAGCCGGACCTTGTTCGGAAGGTTCAACCGGCTGGGATAGACGACATGGATGGGCCGCATCGCCGCGGGCCGGGGGCCGAAGAGGGACTTCAGCCGGCCGTCCCGGAGGGCCTCCTGGCAGAGAATCTCGGGCACCCGCGCGATGCCGACCCCCGCGATGGCGGCCTCGCACGCGAGCTCGCTGTCATTCACCATCAGGACCGGATCGATGCGGGACTTCACGCCCTCGGCCTCCCACGTCTCGAAGGCGCTGAAGCCAATGCAGCGCGCGGAGCCAAGCTCCCGGGCGGTCGGGGTGCCGTGCTTCGACAGGAAGCGGGGGCTCGCCACGAAGCGGACCGCGCCCTCTCCCAGCTTTCGCGCCACGAGCGATGAATCCGTGAGCGGGCCGATGTGGATGGCGACGTCGAATCCCTCTTCGATGAGGTGGACCCGGCGGTCCGCCAGCACCAGCTCCACCCGCGCCTGGGGATAGCGGCCGAGGAACCTCGAGATGACCGGGGTGAGGTAGCGCCGCCCGTAGAGCACCGGCGAGGAGACCCGTATCAGCCCGGAGGGATCCGCCTTGCCCTGCTGCACCTCGCTGTTCGCCTCCTCGATGAGCGCGGCGATGGCGGCGCAGCGCTCGGAGTACGTCACGCCGGCTCCCGTCACGCGCAGCCGCCGCGTGGTCCGCTCGAGGAGCCGCACGCCCAGCCGCTCCTCCAGATGGCGGATGCGCTCGCTGACGGTCTGCTTGGTGATGCCGAGCTTGAGCGCCGCGCGGGTGAAGCTCTCCTCGCGGACGACCGTCGCGAAGAGGACCATGTCGGCCGGTGGAATCATGGGCGTCAAGCCTAGCCTGACAATGAGTTCGTCCGGGGCCGCATTGTCCGGGCACTCCGGCGGCCGCATGGTGAGGCCTCACGCAACCCCAGGAGTGCCACCCATGAAGCTCTACTTCGCTCCCAGGACCCGAGCGGTCCGTCCCCGCTGGCTCCTGGAAGAGCTTGGCGTGCCCTACGAGCTGGCCCGGCTCGACCTCGCCCGGCAGGAGAACACCACCCCCGAGTACCTGGCGGTGCATCCGCTGGGAGACCTCCCCGCCCTGGTGGACGGGGACGTGACGTTGCTGGACTCCCTGTCCATCTGTCTGCACCTGGCCGACCGGTTCCCGGAGAAGCACCTGGCGCCGCCGGTGGGGAGCGCGGAGCGGGGGCCCTATTACGGCTGGATGGCCTTCGCCGAGTTGAGCCTCGACCCCGTGGTGATGGAGTTCTACCGGGACGCGCAGTCGCCGGGGACGCGCGAAGTCCCGGAAGGAGAGGCCGCGAAGCTCCGGGCCCGGCTCACGGCGGCGCTCGACCTCATCCAGCGGGGACTCGGCGGCCGTGAGTTCCTCGTGGGGGAGGCCTTCACCGCCGCCGATGTGGTGATGGCTTCCATCCTCCACCTCGCGAACACGCTGATGCTGCTCGGCGGGCATCCGGGACTGGTGGCGTACGTCAGGCGCCACTCGCAACGCCCCGCGGTGCGCAGGGCCGTTGCCGGGTAGGTCGTATATGTCTTGACGGGCATATGACCCGATGGGTATATACGCCCCATGGATTCAACGTTCGCGATCATCGCGGAGCCGAACCGCCGGGCCATCCTGAGCCTGCTGGCGGCGTCGGAGCACTCCGTCGGCGAAATCGAGCACCAGCTACGGATGCCCCAGACGTCGGTGTCCAAGCACCTGCGCGTGCTGCGCGACGCCGGCTTCGTGGAGTCGCGCATCGATGCGCAGCGGCGCGTCTACCGCATCCGGCCGGAGCCGCTCATGGAGGTCGATGAATGGCTCGCGCCATTCCGGCGCTTCTGGACGGTGCACCTGGACGCGCTCGAACGCCATCTCGACCGGATGGACTCCGAACCCGAACCCAAGAAGGGAAAGAAGCGATGAGCCACCGTGCGAAGTACACGCCCGGCCCCGCGGCCGGAGCGCGGGTCCAGAAGGAAGGCGAGAAGTGGACGCTCGTCCTCGTCCGGGACCTGCGTCATCCCCCGGCGAAGGTGTGGCAGGCATTGACCGACCCCGCGCACCTGGCCCAATGGGCGCCGTTCGACGCGGACCGGAACATGGCCAGCGTGGGGCCGGTGAAGCTCTCCACTGCCAAGGCGCCGACGCCGATGGTCGCGGAGACGACCGTGAAGCGGGCCGAAGCGCCGAAGCTGCTCGAGTACAGCTGGGGGCCGCAGGACCTGCGCTGGGAGCTGGAGGCGACGGGCGCGGGCGGCACCCGGCTCACGCTCTGGCACAACATCGACCGGGGCTTCATCTCGTGGGGCGCCGCGGGCTGGCACATCTGCTTCGACGTGCTCGACCAGCTCCTCGCGGGCGACCCGCTGGGCCGCATCGTGGGGCCGGATGCGATGCAGTACGACTGGCAGCGCTTGAGCTCCGAGTACGCCGAGCAGTTCGGAGTCCAGAACCCCGCCTGGAAGGCGAGCAAACCCCAGCAGTGAAGGAGCACACCATGGAATCGACCCTGCCTCCGTCGGCGCTCGTCGCCGCCAGGACGTCCCCCAAAGCCGTGACCCTCACCTTCTGGATCGCCACCGCGCTCTTCTGTCTGGAGATGGGCTTCACCGCCTACGCACAGTTGAACCTGAAGGACGCGGCGGACGGGTTCACCCGCCTGGGCTTCCCCGGCTACTTCCGCGTGGAGCTGGCGTGGGCCAAGGTCCTCGGGTTGCTGGTGCTGGTCGCGCCGGTGCCGTGGCGGCTCAAGGAGTGGGCCTACGCCGGCTTCGCCATCAACCTCGTGTCGGCGCTCATCGCCCACTTCGTGGTGGGGGACGGCCCGGAGGCGTGGGGCTTCGCGGCATTCACCAGCGTGCTCTGGGGGCTCTCGTATGTCTCCTGGCGCAGGCTGCAGGCGGTGCGGGCATGAAGAAGACCGTCGCGACGGAGTCCGCGTCCGCGTTGATCGACCAGCGGATCCAGGACCTGGGGGACTGGCGTGGGAAGACGCTCGCGAAGGTGCGTGCGCTCATCCACGCGGCGGACCCCGAGGTCATCGAGGAGTGGAAGTGGATGGGCACCCCCGTCTGGTCCCATGACGGCATCATCTGCACGGGGGAGTCCTACAAGGCCGCCGTGAAGCTGACGTTCCTGAAGGGCGCCGCGTTGGCGGACCCCGCCGGGCTCTTCAACTCCAGCCTGGAAGGGAACGCGCGGCGCGCCATCGACATCCACGAAGGCGAGAAGCTCAACGAGACGGCCTTCAAGGCGCTCATCCGCGCCGCGGTGGTGCTCAACCTGGAGAGCAAGGCCAACAAGCCCAATGCCTCGCGGGCGAAGCGCAAGCCCGCTCCGAAGTAACTGTGAGAGGCTTCGCGGACGGCCGCGCTCAAGGCACACAAAGCGGGTTGAGCGGGAGAGACATGCAGCCCGAAAGACAGGTCTTCGGATTCATCGTCCGGGGTGCCGTGGGGGAAGAGCGCCTCTTCGACGGCGTCGGCCGCGCGCTCGGGCTCCCTCCCGGCGGTGTGGCGCGCTTCGACGTGGATGGCCCCTCGGATGCGGCGGTGCTCGTCGAGACCGCGCTGCGGTCCAAGGGGTTCCGCACGGATGTGACCCTCTACGTGGATGCCTCGCGCACGGGTGGAGCCTCCGGGCTCACCTCGCTGGAGGTTGCCACCCGGGTCGCGGCGCTGCTGGGCGAGGAGGTCCTCGTCTCGCCTCCTGCGGACGACCCGGCGGTCGCCACCTCCTGGTTCCTCGTCACGCCCGACGGGAAGCGCTTCCGCGCCAACGAAGCCTCGCCCGGCCATGACGAGGACGAGGAAGACTCCGTCGAGATCGACCGGGCCTCCCTGCGTCCCCTGTAGGGGCGGGGCGCCCGCGTCACCAGGGGATGACGCCCTGGTCGTCCGAGTACGTGCCCGTGGGCCCGTCCGGACCGAGCAGCGCGAGCCGCACGGGGGCGCGCGCTGCCTGCTCGACGGTGCGGGTGCCCTCGAAGTTGTTGAGGTCCGTGGCGGTGTAGCCGGGGCATACGGCGTTCACCTTGATGCGGGTGGATTCCAGGTCCACCGCGAAGGCGAGCGTGATGGCGTTGAGCGCCGTCTTCGATGACGAATAGACCCCGTACATCGCGCGGTACGGGTTCGCCGGGTTCGAGTTGTTCGTGAGCGAGCCGACGCCGCTCGAGACATTGACGATGCGCCCCGCCGGGGATTCGCGCAGGAGCGGGAGCATCGCTTGCGTGACGGCGATGACCCCGAACACGTTCGTCTCGAACACCGCGCGGAACTCGTCCAGCGGCGCGACGGTGGCACGGCCCGCCTTCGCGCGCTCCGCCAGCGGCTGACCTGGCTTGACCGGCTCCCTGCCCGAACGGGCGATGCCCGCGTTGTTCACGAGCACATCCAGGCGACCCAGCTCCTGGCGGATGCGCTCCGCGGCGGCGGAGATCGACTTCGCGTCCGTGACGTCCAGCGCGAGCGCCCGGGCGTCACCGTCGATGGTCTTCGCCGCCGCCTCGCCACGGGCGAGGTCACGTGACCCGACGAGCACCGTGAAGCCGTGCGCGGCGAGGTCCCTGGCGATCTGCAGTCCGATACCCTTGTTGGCCCCGGTGACGAGGGCGACTTGTTTGTCGTTCATGCCCGGGGAAATACGGAGCCCGGGGGCCCGTGCGCTTGGCGGTTCTTGGCGGAAACTTCGCGCCAAGAATGTCCAAGCGAGGGCCGCCGAAGCTCCCTACACTGAGGAGATGCTCTCCATCGACGCGATCCCGGCTTCGGTCCCTGGCCTCCGGGCCGCGCGCTTGACGACCGACGAGCTCCGCGTCGGCATGAAGGAGTTCCACGCGGTCGTGCGCATCGAGCGTGGGCGCAGCGAGTGGTGGGTGCGGGGCAGGGTATGGACGGGCGGGCCCGGCACGATTCACCTGAAGCAGCCCGGCGACGTGTATCGCGACGTCGCGCACGATGGGCCGGTGACCTACCAGGCCGTCGCGCTGCCGGAGAGCGACCTCCAGCGCATCCGTGACGAAGGGAAGGTCGTCGCGCATCCCCACTTCAAGCCCGGCGACGAGCGGGGCCTTCTCTTCCAGCGTCTCCATGATGCGGTCGCCGCGGGCGCGGATCGCTTCACGCTGGAGGTCGCGGTGGCGGAGGCCGTGGAGGCGTTCACGGTCTTGAGGGGCGCCACGCCGGACCACACCCGGCCGGTGCGGCGGGCGATGGCGTACCTTCGCGAGCGCCTGGGGGAGGTCATCACGCTGGATGACCTCTCCACCCACGCCGGCTACGACAAGTTCCATCTGTGCCGCGCGTTCCGCGCACAGATTGGGATGCCGCCGCACGCGTACCTCACGCACCTGCGCATCGCGCGGGCGAAGGAGTTGCTCGAAAGCGGCCTCCGCGCGTCCGAGGTCGCGACGCGCGTCGGCTTCTACGACCAGAGCCAGCTCAACCGCCACTTCCGGCGCATCGTGGGAACGACGCCGGCACGGTTCGGCAACACGCGCGGGTGACCCTGGCGGCCGGGCCGCTGCCGGACATCCTCTGGCTCACCGGGGACGGACACCGCACCGCCGCGGGCATGGCGCCGCTCTTGTCGCGCCCCGGTGGCGAATCCATGTTTCCGCGCTGAACCCCTCCCTGTTTATCAGGCGGTGCCTGTTCGGAGCGTCGCTCGACTGTGTAGCGTTCCAATCTCAGCCTGAGGGAATTGCTCCATGCCGATGTCGCCGCGCTGGGCTGTGTCCGCTGTCCTGCTGATGGCTGGCTTCCTCGCTTGCGGAGCTCCCTCCGCGCCGGAGCCGGTTCACACGGACGCCGTCAACCTCATCCTCGGCGATGCGAGCTTCCAGGCGCGCTTCGGTCGGCTTCCGACGGAGGAGGATGACGAGGACCTGCGCATCCGCGTCCATCTGGAGCACGTGCTGGGATTGCTGCGGCAGCGGCGCCCGGAGGGACTCTCCGCCACTGCGCTCGCCGCCAGGACCCACCAGCTCGAGCGGCTCGAGGCCTACATCCGCCGGGGCGAGTTCCCCCGGAACGACGGCCATCCGGATGCACGGCGCCCCACCTTCATCGACTCGGCGGGACGCATCTGCGCGGTGGGCTTCCTGCTCGAGCAGGACCTTGGCCGGTCCGCCGCGGAGGCCATCGCCGCCGGGTACAAATACGCCTTCATCCGGGAGATCGACTCACCGCTGCTGAAGCGGTGGGCGGCCACCACGGGGCTGACGCGGGAGGAGCTGGAGCTCATCCAGCCCTCCTATAACGACACGCGTGAAGGAGATTACGGACCGTTCTTCGCCATGCTGGAGCAGGCCGATGGCCGCGGGAACGTGGCCATCGCTTCGGGTTTGCTGTTCGATGGCAGGGGGGATGGTGTCCCCGTGCGGCTCGATCTCTCCGTGAGCCATTTCTTCGGCCAGTTCATCTTCGAGGGGAAACACCGCCTGGGGTGGTACGCGGACGGCTCCGTGACGAAGCTCACGGGCGCAGCCAGGGCGGCCTCGGCCCTGAGCAACCTCGACGTGGGATTGGCGTGGGCCTGGAGCCCCTCCTTCGCGCGCTATGACGACTGGCTCGTGCTCAAGAGCGCGCTGCTCCTCCCCACCGGAGACGAGGACGCGTTGGGGGCGGGCCTCAATGCGAGCGTGGCGGCGCAGCGTCCGACGCAGGCCGTGCTGTTCCAGCCCGGGGCCCTGGGGGGAAGGGTGGGCCCATCCTTCCTGCACACGCTCTACGTCTGCGCGTGCGACGTCCGGTTGGACGTGGGGGTGGATGGGTATCTTCCCTTCCAGAGGGGATTCCAGCTCTCCCCTCGATGGGGGGCGGGGCTCGCCTACCGCCTCTCCTCTTTCGCCGCGACGTTGGAGGTCGCGGGGGCCCGGTACGCGCAGCGCGGCTCGGAGAGCGCCTTCCATCACTCCGTTGGGGGCTCGTTCCGATACGCCATGTCGCGCTACGGCTTCACCGCGCTGCAGCCAGGGGTGTACGTCTCGGTGCCACTGGAGGGGCGGCTCGCCAGGGCATTCGTTGGCATCGACCTGGTCCTGCGGGACTGAAGACCGGACCTAGGGGCGCGTGACGTGCACGAGGCTCGTCATCGCGTCCACGTAGAGGGTCGTGTCGTCGGCGTACAGGGGCAGCAGCGGGGTGACCGACACCTGATTGAGCTTCGTCCTGCGGACCTGCTGCGTGGCCGGGTCCTTGAACACGGCGTAGGGGACATCCTGGATGACGTAGGGCTCGCCGTTCACGTGGCCGATGATCATCAGGACATGGCCGGGGACGACGACGAGGTCGCCCACCTCCGCCTGCTCCAGCGCGCGCATCCGGTCGGCGTGTGAGTCCTTCGCCGTGAAGAGGCGGTGATTCAGCGCCGCGCTCCTGCCCTGCATCCCGGAGTTGGGCGGCAGGAGGAGCCCCATGCTTCGGTACACCTCGCTGGTCAGGCCGCTGCAATCGCGCGCATTGAACTGGTGCCCCCAGCCGTAGCGCTCGCCGAGGAACTTGAAGGACTGGCGGAGGATGTTGGCGCGCGTCAGCGGCAGATAGCCCGGCGCGGTGTCGGCGGTCCGGCGGAGCAGGGCGCTCTTGAAGGCCAGGGAGCCGTCCTCTTCGCGCACCGGCAGTCGCACCGGCCAGGAGGCATAGCTGCTGGCGCCGTTGACGGGCTCGCCGGGCGCCACGTCGGCATGTGGCAGCGCGACCCCCATGTCGAGATCGAGCTCGGACACCCCCGGCGCCTCCGGCGTGAAGACCGTGCGCACCTGGTCCCCCGTGACGACGCGCCCGGGCGCTTTCGCCACGTAGGAGAACACCGCGTCCGCCGTGCCCTCCGCGATGTCGCCGCGCTTCACCCACGCGGGGCCCTGCGTCGTCTGGACGAACAGCCACTGCTGGTCCGCGCTCTGGTGCGCGATGACGACCGGCTCACCCGGGAACAGGATGCCGGCCTGGAGGCTTTCGTAGTCGCGGGAGTCCTCCGAAGCGAAGAACCGCCGGTCGGACGGCAGCGCCCGCAGGTGCGTGCGCCGCACGCTGAGCCCGTAGCGCGCGGTGGCGCTTTCAGGAATGTGCTCGGCCGCCGCGTTCTGGCGGAGCCCGTCGAGCACCGCCTCCGTCACCGGCTGGCCCTGTTCGTCGATGGCCGCCTCGATGGGCGTCCGCTGCGCGGCCCTGACCCAGTCGGAGACCTGTGCCCGCGTCAGCGTGGCCGGGATGCCCTTCAGGTCGATCAGGCCGCCCTCCGGACCGAACGCGCGCAGGCGCTTCGCCGCCACCTGCCCGGCATCGAGCAGCACGGCATCGGGAGACGGCGCGCGGCGGATCCAGAACCCGGGCGTCAGCATGTCTTCGCTGAACGCGGGCACCCCGGACGGAGACACCGCGAGCGCGGACGGCGTGGCGCAGGCGGTGAGGCTGGCCGCGGCCCCCATCACCGCGAGCGAGAGGGCCCGCATCCGCCACGGATGAAGAGAAGGGAAGGACAGGCGGCTCATGGGGGCTGCTCCCGCTTGAAGGTCGGTTGCTCTGCTTCCGGAAGAACGAACTCCCGGTGGGGGCTATTTCGCACGAGCCCGCGTCGCCGGTGCTCTGGGGCGGCGCGCGCGGCACGCTATGCTGTCTCACCCATCCCATGGCCTCTTCCCGGAAATCCCCTGGTTTCGTCCGCGGCCTCGTGTTGCCCGCGCTGCTGCTCTTCCCCCTGCCGCTGTTCGGGCTCTGGTTCGCCGGTCATGCCTCCGACCGCTTCGATGCGCAGGTGCTCGAAGTCATCGAGAAGCAGATGGGACGGGACACGACGCTGAGCGAGGCCGACCGTCAGGAGTCGCTCGCGTTCTATCGCGAGGTCCCCGCGTCGGCGGCCTGTCGGAGCGACGGCGAGGAGCTGGCGAGCTACCGCGACGGGCTGGGCGAGGCGTGCTCGGACGCGAAGCAGTTCGGATGGGCGTACCGGGTCTCCTGGGCCCTGCTGGCGCTCGGGCTGGGCTCCGCGGGGGTCGCGCTCCTGTGTGGCCTGGCCGCGTTCATCTCGCGTCCCTTCCAGTACGGCAGCTTCGTGGTGGGCTGGCACGTGCTGCGCATCACCAGCGCGCTCCAGGTGGTGGGGCAGGGCGTGCTGCTCGTGTGGCTCTCCTACTGGGTGACCGCCCTCTGGGCCAATCGCTACTACCCGAAGCTCATCGGCATCATGGGCCTGCTGGCGGCGGCGGCCATCTTCCTGGTGGTGGTGGCCATCTTCAGCCGCCCGCCCATGGACTTCGACGTGGAGGCGGAGGAGGTGCCCGAAGCGCGCGCCCCGGAGCTGTGGGCCTGCGTGCGCCGGCTGTGCGAGCGGCTCCAGACCCCGCCGCCCGACCACATCCTCGCGGGCATCGACACCAACTTCTTCGTCACCGAGAACGACGTGCGCGTGGACGGGAAGGTCCTCTCCGGCCGCACGCTCTTCGTGAGCCTGTCCCTGCTGCGCCTGCTGGAGCGCTCCGAGGCGGAGGCCGTCCTGGCGCACGAGATGGGGCACCTGCTGGGCGGCGACACGGGGCACGGCAAGCGGCTGTCGCCCATGCTCTCGCACTTCGGCCACTACCTGGAGACGCTGTACGAGGGCGGCGTCACGCGCCCCATCTTCTATTTCATGGCGGCCTACCGCGCCCTGTTCGAGCTGTCGCTGGGCCGCAGCCGCCGCGCCAGTGAGCTCGCGGCGGACCGGCTGGCGGCGGGTGTCACGTCGGGGCAGGACATCGCCCGCTCGCTGGTGAAGGTGGGCGCGTACTCGAGCTTCCGGGACCGCGTGGAGGCGAAGCTCTTCGCCCAGGACCAGCAGCACCAGACGGTGGCCATCTCCCAGCGGGTCGCGCACGGCTTCTCCGAGTACGCCCAGTCCGAGGTGGTGCACGACGACCTGCAGGGCGCCGTGACGCCCCATCCGTTCGACTCGCACCCGCCGCTGGGCGCGCGCATGGAGAACGTGGGCGTCCAGTTGAAGCCCGCGGACATGGCGCAGGTGCTGCTGGAGCCCGTGCAGTCCTCGTGGGTGGAGGCCTTCGAGGACGCGGAGGCCATCGAGGCGCGGCTGTGGGGCGCCTACGAGGCGCGCTTCTCCCAGGCCCATGACCTGGCGCTCGCGTGCCGCTACGAGCCGTCCACGGACGAGGAGCGGCAGCACGTGGAGAGGTTCTTCCCGGCGCTCGTCTTCGAGGGCAAGGAGGCCGGCTACGAAGTCCAGATGGACTACGCGCGGGTGCGCTGCTCGGAATGGGAACAGCCCATCGAGTTCGAGCGGATCGCCAACGCCACCACCTCCGAGCGCCTGTTCAAGAAGTACCTGGACCTGGAGGTCACCGGGGAGGGGCGCTTCCTGGGCCGGCACTCCATCTGCCTGAGCAAGCTGCGGGAGCAGGACGCGCTGCTGGGGGCCTTCCAGCGCTACCTGGGCCGGCACCGGCTCATGACGGAGCACCGCTCGAGCTCGCAGGCCGCTTGAGTGGGCCTGCCGCCCGCGGCCATCACGCCGCGGGCGGGCGGGTGCGGAAGAGAAGCCCGGCCACCAGCTCGAACCAGGTGCCGGCGGGAAGCCGCGTCCCCGCGACGTCCGCATCCGCGCGCAGCGTGCCGCTGCTGAGCTTGTCCCCGAGCAGGACCACCCGTGTGCCGCCCGCCAGGGGGAACCCGTCCACGTCGTGGTCGCGGGCCAGCATGCCGCTCACTCCGGGGGAGGAGATGGGATCCTCGACCGTGACCTCGTGGAAGGGAGCCAGCGGGATGCCGTCGACGACCAGGGGCTCCGCCGGTGTGAATCTCAGCGGGCGTCCGGTCCGGGGATTGAGGGCGAGGTCCGTGCCCCCGGCGCACGCGATGCCATCCACGATCGCGCGTTCGGCCAGGGTGACGTACTGGATGCGGCCCTCGCCGGAGATGTAGACGGACGTGCCCGCCCGCGCCACGAAGCCTCCCTCGCAGCGCGCGTCGTCATGCACGGTCACGACGCCAGGGGTGCCGGTGCTCGCGTAGACCTGCTTGACGTCCACCAGGCCTTCGATGCCCGGCACGCGCACGTTCTTCGGCGCCTGCCGCGACGCGAGCTCATCGAAGGTGGGCAGGTCACTCGGACGCAGGCCCTCCGCGACGCGTTGCAGGAGCTCGTCGTAGGAGGCCGCGACGTAGCGGGTATCGCCGTACGTCTCGCTCATGTGGAGGTAGAAGATGGCGCCCACGCCCTTCTTCAGCGCGTCCTCGACGTCGAGGTACCAGGCGCCGCCGCCCCCATCCCTGGCGAAGGGGACGAGCGCGGCGGGCAGCTCTTCGCTCTCATCTCCATACCTGTCGATGTTGAGGCGCGTGCGCGGACCCTCGGTGCTGCGCCCCTGGGCCAGGTCTTCCAGGAGCCTGGCGGGAAAGCGTGGGTCGATCATGGCCAGGCAGCTTCCGCCTCCATCGCGCCGCGCGGCAAGCGCCCCGGCCCGGGGCCCATGCAGGGCCGGGACGGGGCAACGCTTCCGTGGAGGCGCCACGGCGCGAAGCGCGGGTGATGACCGCTGTTCGGGCCCTGGTGATGGCGGTCACCAGTTCCGCGGCACCTGCTGGGGCGTCGTGTTCGCCAAGCCCTTGGAATCACGGGTCACACCGTCCGGCCAGGGCCCGGCATGCCGGGTGCAGTAGGGGGAAGCGTCGCTGTACTGCTCCCCCTTCGAAGCACTTCCGAGGTTCCCGCCATGGCCCGTCGCATCGGTTCGTCCCTGCCCCGCACCTCCAGCCTCCCGACCTCCACGGTGTCCCAGCCCAAGCCGCCGCCGCGCGCGTCGACGCTCCCCGCCTCGACGACGGCCACGAAGCCCACGGCGACGAAGCCCACGGCGACGACGCCCGCGGTGACGACGCCCGCGAACACGGCGGCGGCCACGAAGCCCACGGCGACGACGCCCTCCGCGAACACGGCGACGCCGCCGAAGCACGCGGCGGCTCCCGAGGGCCAGCCCTCCTACAGCCCCTGGGAGCTGACCTCGGGCACCTCGGACATGTCGGTGAGCGGCGGTGACAACAAGCTCACGGCGCCCGCGGGCGCGAAGCAGAACATGCTGCTCGACAAGCCGGGCCGGCCCTTCGAGAAGGACACCTTCGGCGGTGGCCGGCTGAGCGGCAACGTGGGCTCCATGCAGGCCTCCACCACCAGCCACAGCGGCGGTGGCGTGCACCACTACTCGGCCCAGGCCGAAGTGCAGGGCCCCAACGCCTCCTACGGCTGGCAGAAGTCGCACGCGGGCCGGATGGGCGTGTCGAGCGCGCAGGTCACCGGCGAGGCCAACAGCTTCAAGGCGCAGGCCCAGGCTGGCGTGTCGGCCGACACGAACTCCCACGCCTACACCGCCGCGCTGACGGCCAAGGCGGAGACGGGTGTGGGCGTCACGGCGAGCGCGAACCACGACTTCAACCAGCACGTGGGCGGCTACGTGAAGGGTGAGGCGAAGGCCGGCGCCTCCGCCTACGCCGAGGGCGTGGCCACGCTCGACCCGAGGGCGGCCACGGCGATGGTCTCCGGTCAGGTGGGCGCTGGCGCCACGGCGGGCGTGTACGGCACGGCGGGCGGGCACGTGGGCCGGGTGCACGGCTCGGTCACCGCCGGCGCGGTGGCGGGCGCGTCGGCCCAGGCGGGCGGCAAATTCGGCATCGAGAACGGCTTCCTCAAGCACTCGGCGGACGTGAACACGGCCATGGGCGTGGGCACCCACGTGAAGTCGGACGTGGCGGTCGACCTGCGTCACCACATCAAGCCGGGCATCGCCTCGGGCCTGCGCCCGGCCCTCGGCAGCGCCATGGCCGTGCCGGCGCCGGCCATCGCCATCGAGCCCGAGAAGTCGGGCATCGAGAAGCTCTTCTCCAAGGCCTTCGGCAGGGAGTGACCTGCCGGCCGTCGGGTTGCGCCTCGTGAACCGCTTCAGGCGCTGGACGTCTCGCGCGTCCAGCGCCTGCTTCAGGTCCGGTCCTCCGACAAACGCTAGTTACAGGGCGCGCCGCAGGTGCCCGCCCCGCGCGCCTGACATGCCGCGGTGTTGATGCAGAACAGGCCATCCCCCGTGCAGCACCCGAGCAGGCGCGAGGGCTCGTCCGGGGTCTCGTCCGGAACCGCGCTGCTGGGGCCGGTCGAGACGAGCACGGCCTCCTCGTTCGTCACGACCTCGCTCGGGGCGAGCCGAGAGGAAACAGCCATTCCCACCACGAAGGCAAAACTCAGGGCAACTCCGGAGACAAGCGTCCGCAGCATCCGATGCTCCTTGGGTTGAGAGGCGTTGGGGATGGTACTCCCAGTGCGTCCCGCAATCCAAGACGCGCTTCGGTGGTCTGTGAGGGATTGTCAGTCCGGGCGCGCCGCCTGCCGGACCGAGTACTCGGTGCCCGAGCGGAACGGGACCGTCATCGACGCGAAGCCGTTGCGCGGGTCGCGCACCCAGCGGACGTAGTCGCGGTAGTCCGCCTTGAAGACACCGACGTTGTCGGTCACCACCACGGCGCCCGGACGCATGGCTGGGGCGACGAGCTGGAGCACGTCGAGCGCCCGCAGGGGGAACCCGTCGTTGAGCATGAAGTCCACATCCCCGAGGCCCTCCCGCAGCGTCTGGGTCGCGTCCCCCACGCGAATCTCCACGAAGGATGCGAGCCCTGCCTCTTCCAGGTGCGCCTGCGCGCGCCGCGCCTTCTCCGGCAAGAGCTCGGTGCCAATGACGCGGCCACCGCCGTTGTCGCGCACCGCCGCCGCCAGCCACAGCGTCGAGACGCCAAAGGACGTGCCGAACTCGACGACGGTCGTGGCCCGGAGCGCTCGCGCCGTCAGGTAGCAGAAGGCGCCCTGGGCGCGATCAATCGAGAGGTACTTGTCAGCGAAGGCGTGCTCCGTGCCCGGCTTGTCGATGGGGCGGCCGAGGAGCATCCGCGGCAGCTGTGGCAGGAGGTGGAGGAGGACGCCTGGGACCTGGCGGTCCGCCTCGCCGTGGAGGCGGCGCAGCACGGCGCGCACCCGTTCGTCGGGCAGGATGGTCAGGGGATCCCAGGCATGGAAGACGGACTCGGCGGCGCCTGAAGGCGCGGTGGAAGGCGATGGCATGCGCGAGACCATAGGGAGCCGCGCCCCTGGCCGCATTGCGCAGCCTGGACAACTTGTTTATCAAAACGGCCATGGCGGCGAAGCGGCGGAACTCGAAGGCGGCAAGGCCCGTGGATCCGGCGAGCTGGACGTTTGGCGGAGACGTCCAGGTGGCGAACGGGCCTCCTGGCGCGGTGTCGCCGCACGAGTCGCTCGGAGGCCGGTTCGTGCTGGACTCGCGTGGGCGCCTGAAGACCACGGTCGAGCGGCCCGTGAACGCGATCGGGGTCCGCATGGCGCGCGGTGAGGCCGAGAGCCAACCCCACGCGCACCGCGAATCACAGCTCATGTACCTGGTGCGCGGAGAGATGCTTTGCGAAGCGTCGAACGCGCTCTGGATCGTCCCGCCTCAGTCCGCGCTGTGGATCCCCGGCTCCGTGACGCATCGGATCCGGGCTCGCGCGCCGCTCGAAGGCTACAGCGTCTTCCTCAAGCCGCGCGCGGCGCCGAACCTCCCGAAGGATTGCTGCGCGGTGTCGGTGACGCCGCTCTTCCGCGAGCTCCTGCTGCGCCTGGCGACGCGTCCCACGCTCTACGACCTCAAGGGGCCGGACGCGCGTCTGGTGACGGTGCTCCTCGACGAGCTCGCGACGGTCTCCATCGAGAAGCACCGCCTGCCGATGCCGGACGATCCCCGGCTGCGGCGTCTGGTGGACGCGATGGCCGCCGAGCCGGCGATTGGCGTGACGACGAAGACGTGGGCGAAGCGGATCGGCGTCAGCGAGCGCACGTTGAACCGCGTGCTCGTCGAGGAGACGGGCTTGAGCTTCGGCCGCTGGCGCCAGCAGCTCCACATCATCCTGGCCATCCAGAAGCTCTCCCGGGGCGCCGCCGTGCAGAGCGTGGCGCTGGACCTGGGCTACGAGAGCGCGAGCAGCTTCGTGACCATGTTCCGCAAGGCGCTCGGAACGTCACCCGCGCGGTACATGGCGAGCCGCCTGGCCACGCCCGTGCCGAAGCCGTAGCCGCGCGCCCCCCGCCGTGGTAACCCGGCCGCAGCCACTTGACGCTCCGATGGCGGTGCGACGTTTCGTCGCGACCGTAGGGTGTCCTCGGGTGGCATTCGCCGGCTGGCGCCTCCCGGGTCATGACCCCGTTGTTCCTGGAGGCTCCCCATGTCCCCGTCCGAACTGCCCGTCCTCGAGTTCATCCTCACGAACTACAAGAACTTCAACGCCCGCGCGACGCGCGACGCGCTCCTGTCCTACTGGGAGCATGTGTCGGGCGGCGGCCGGATGTTCTGGAGCGTCGCGGGCGCGATGTCGTCCGCGCAGCTCGGTATCACGCTCGCGCCCGCCATCCGCGCGGGATTGATTCACGGCCTGTCGGTGACGGGCGCCAACCTGGAGGAGTCGCTCTTCCGGCTCGTCGCGCACACGGCGTACAAGGACTTCCCCGAGTACCGCTACATGACCAAGCAGGATGACACGCGCATCCTGGACCAGCGGATGCGCCGGGTCACCGACACGAGCATCCCCGAGGACGAGGCGTTCCGCGCGGTGGAGAAGATCGTCGTCCCCATGTGGAAGAACGCCTCCGCGAAGGGCGAGCGCCGCTTCTGGCACGAGTACTTCTACGAGCTCATCCAGGTGCTGGAGCCCTCGGCGTACGAAGGAGACCCGGAGGCCTGCTGGCTGATGGAGGCGGCGCGGCGCAAGCTGCCCATCGTCGTCCCGGGCTACGAGGACTCGACGTTCGGCAACATCTTCGCGTCCTACGTGAAGACGGGCGACTGCAACGCGAGCATCGTCAAGTCCGGCATCGAGTACATGGCCGACTTCTACGACCGCTACGAGGAGCTGTCCGCGGGCCAGGGCGTGGGCTTCTTCCAGATTGGCGGCGGCATCGCCGGTGACTTCCCCATCTGTGTCGTGCCGTCCACGAAGTACGACCTGCAGAAGCCCGTGAAGCCGTGGGCCTACTTCTGCCAGATCAGCGACTCGACGACGTCCTACGGCTCGTACTCGGGCGCCACGCCCAACGAAAAGATCACCTGGGACAAGCTGACGGAGACGACGCCGATGTTCGTCATCGAGTCGGACGCCACCATCGTCGCCCCGCTCATGCTCCGCGCGCTGCTCGAGTGCCAGGCCAGGCCGGAGGCGGCGAACGCGCTCATCGCCCGCCACCGGCGCTAGTCACGCGCGGCCGGAGGCAGGGCCCCCAAACGCATGGGGCCCTGCCAGGGTTTCATCCGGCGCCTTGCTCAGAAGCGGGCGAGGAAGGCGTCGGTGACGCCAGCGCTGGGATTGCCGCCGAGGCTTCCGCCGGTCTGCCCGGCGACGTAGGCGTTGCCGGCGGCGTCCACGGCCACGCCGCGGGCGATGTCCTGGCGCGAGGTGCCCAGGAGCCGGGAGCCCAGCTTCGTGCCGAGCGCGTCGTAGCGGGTGAGGAAGGCATCGGAGAGGCCCGCGGACGGGATGCCGTCGAGCCCGGAGGTGTAGCCGACCACCTGCACGACGTTGTCCGGGCTGACGGCGACGCCGAACGCGTAGTCGGGCTGCCCGCCTCCGAGCATGCGGCTCCAGTCGCGGTTGCCGGCGCTGTCGTAGCGGGCGAGCAGCACGTCGATGGTGCCGTTGTTGGTGTTGCCGTCCAGGCTGCCGAACGTCTCGCCAGCGACGTAGACGCCGCCGTCAGGGCCCACGGCGACGCCCTTGGCGTCATCCAGCTCGCCCGCGTCAATCTGCCGGACCCACTGCTGGACGCCGAGGATGTTGAGCTTGAGCAGGAAGATGTCGCTGTTCACCGCCGGGGTGGTGCCGTCGAGGCTGCCGGAGGTGTTCCCGACGATGTAGACCTCGTGGGTCGGCGTGACGGCGATGCTTCGCGCCACGTCGCTCGCGGAGGTGCCGTACTGCTGGAGCCAGTACGGATTGCCCGCCGTGTCATAGAGCCCGGCGATGATGTCATAGTTGTTGGGATTGCCGCCGTTGGCGAAGCTGCCGCCGGTGTAACCGGTGAAGTAGAGCGTGTCGTCCGCGCCCACGGCGATGCCGGTGGCGAAGTCATCCATCTGCGTGCCGTTCTGACGCAACCACAGCCGGTTGCCGGCGGCGTCGTACTTGGCGATGAAGAAGTCGAAGCCGCCCGCATTGGAATAGAAGTCGAAGCCGCCGAAGGTGATGCCGGCGACGTAGGCGTTGCCGTCCGCGTCGGTGGCCACGGCGGTGGCGCGGTCCGCCCCGGGGGTGCCCAACTGGTGGACCCACTGGAGGTTGCCGGCGGTGTCGTACCGGGCAATGAACGCATCCTGCCCCCCGGCCTTCGGGTCGGCACCGAGCTGGCTGGTCGTCTGACCCACCACGTAGACGCTCGCGCCCGACACGGCCACGGCGTTGGCCTGCTCATCCAGGTTGGCGCCGAGCTGGGCCACCCAGGAGGGGGACGGAACCTGGGCCGCGGCGACGGAGGGGAGACCCGCGGCGCCGACGACGCCCGCGAACCCAAACATGCTCAAGAGAAGGTGTTTCATCACGAGCTCCAATTTCTCAGTGGGGGGAACAGCGCCGTGGCGTCAGGAAGGGAAGTCTGACGTCACGGCACTCTTGCAAGACCACGAGAAACGGGTGCGCGGGAAGATGGGTACTGAAAGACACGCATGTGGCCGTGTCTGACTCACGCCTGGCGAAGGGTGCCGCCGGGTTGCTCCGGCGGCACGGGCTCAGGTCGCGTCCTGCGTTACTTCGCGGCGCCCGACTTCCTGCGACGGCGCAGGAAGCTGATGCCGAAGGCGATCGCCAGCCAGCTCGCGCTGGAGGCGGGGGCCGCGGAGCATCCCCCCTCCTCCTGCGGCACCTGGGGCGCGGGGCGGGAGATCGTGAAGGACGTCGACACAGAGGGGCTCGGGGTGCCCATGGCATCCACCGCGCTGACGACCAACGTGTGGCTTCCCGAAGAGAGCGCCAGGGTGAGCGCGAAGCGCCAGGTGCCGTCGCTGTTCACAGGCGTGCTCCCGATGACGTTGCCATCGATGGAGGCGGTGACCGTGCTGCCAGGATCGGCCGTGCCGGAGATGACGGAGGGGGCGCTATTCAGCACGGCACCATTGGCGGGCGTCAGCACCACCGGAGCAGCCGGTGCCGCGAAGACCACGCTGAAGGTGTGAGCGGCGGAGGTCTGGCTGGTATTGCCAGCCGTGTCCTTCGCCTGGGCCGTGACGGAGTGCGTCCCCTGGACCAGCGCGGTGCTCGGCGTGAAGCTCCAGTTCCCCGACGCATCGGCCGTGACCTCGAAGGACGTCCCGTCGATGGAGAGGATGACCGTGCTGCCGGCCTCGGCCGTGCCGGAGATGACAGGGGTGGCGGTATTCACCAAGGCACCCTCGGCCGGCGTCGCCACCACCGGTGCAGCCGGCGCCAAGGAGTCCACGCTGAAGGCGCGGGGGGCGGAGGCCTGACTGGTATTGCCAGCCGTGTCCTTCGCCTGGGCCGTGACGGAATGCGCTCCCTGGGCCAGCGCGGTGCCCGGCGTGAAGCTCCAGTTCCCCGACCCATCGGCCACGACTTCCACGGCCGTCCCATCGACGGAGAGGATGACCGTGCTGCCGGCCTCGGCCGTGCCGGAGATGACCGGCGTCGCGGTATTCAGCAGGGCGCCATTGGCAGGCGTCACCACCACCGGTGCATCCGGCGCCACGGAGTCCACGCTGAAGGCGCGGGTAGCGGAGGTCTGACTGGTATTGCCGGCCGCGTCCCTCGCCTGAGCCGTGAAGGAGTGGGCTCCCTGGGTGAGCGCGGTGCCCGGCGTGAAGCTCCAGTTCCCCGACCCATTGGCCGTGACCTCGAATGACGTCCCATCAATGGAGAGGGTGACCCTGCTGCTGGCCTCGGCCGTGCCGGAGAAGACGGGCGTCGCGGTGGTCACCACGGCACCACTGGCCGGCGTCACCACCACCGGTGTGGCGGGCGCCACGGAGTCCACGCTGAAGGAGCGGGTGGCGGAGGTCTGACTGGCATTGCCGGCCGCATCCGTCGCCCGGGCCGTCATGGAGTGCGCTCCCTGGGCCAGCGCGGTGCCCGGCGTGAAGCTCCAGTTCCCCGTCCCATCGACCACCGCCGCGGATGACTGGCCATCGATGGAGAGGGTGACCGTGCTGCCGGGCTCGGTCGTGCCGGAGATGAAGGGGGTAGCGGTGTTCACCAAGGCACCCTGGGCGGGCGTCGCCACCACCGGTGCGTTCGGCGCCACCGAGTCCACGCTGAAGGCGCGGGCGGCGGAGACCTGACTGGTATTGCCGGCCGCATCCCTCGCCTGAGCCGTGAAGGAGTGGGCTCCCTGGGCCAGCGCGGTGCTCGGCCTGACGCTCCAGCTCCCCGCGCCATTGGCCGTGGTGTTGAAAGGCGTTACCCCATCCAGGAGGAGGGACACCGCGCTGTTGGCCTCGGCCGTGCCGGAGAGGACCGGCGTCGCGGTGGTCACCACGGCGCCACTGGCCGGCGTCACCACCACCGGTGCGTCAGGCGCCACGGAGTCCACGCGGAAGGATCGGGAAGGGGCGTCAGGGCTGGTATTGCCCTCCGCATCCGTCGTGCGGGCCGAGAGGGTGTGCGTCCCCTGGGCCAGCGCGGCGCTCGGCGTGAAGGTCCAGTTTCCCTGGGCGTTGGTCTCGGTGGTCCCCACCGCCACTCCATCCAGGAGGACGGTCACCGTGGTGTGGGCCTCGGCCGTGCCGGAGATGGCGGGGGTCACGGTGGTGAGCAGGGCGCCATCGGCGGGCGTCACCACCACCGGGGCCAGCAGCAGCGCCCCCTGCACGTGGACCACGCGCCCACCGGGACTGCCGTTCGTGATGACCGTGAGGAAGTAGTAGCCCGCCGGAACCGCGGGCACGGTGGCCGTCACCGAGGTGTCCGAGTAGTTCCCACGGGACATCCTCGTCAGGGCCCCGCCCTCCACGGCCATCAGGCCGAGCAGCGGGACGTTGGTGGCGGAACTCTGCGTGTTCCCGCCGCTGGCCTCCGAAACGCCACGGAAGCCCGTGCCCGTCAGCTGGATGCTGGAGCCCGGCCTCGAGTCCGGAGCCTGGAACGCGGGCCGCCACGCATAGGGGGCGCCCGTGTCGTCATACACCTCCGCGGTGGCGAGCGAACCGTCTGCATTCGCGCCTCCGGTGACGAGCACCTGGCCATCCGGCAGCAGCGCCGCCGCATGGCCACTCCGGGGCATGCTCATGGACGGGCCGCTGGAAATCCAGCCGGAGAGCTCGGTCGCATACACCTCCGTGGCGGCGACAGGACCGCTGTCGTTCACGCCGCCCGTGACCACCACGTTGCCCGAGGGCAGCAGGGTCGCCGTGGCGGCGGTGCGCCCCGTGGACATGGAGCCGGTCAAGGCCCAGGTGCCCCGGGCGGGATCGTACTCCTCCGCGCGCAGCACGTAGTCGCCGTCGCCGGCTCCCCCGATGACGAGCACCTTGCCACTGGGCAGCAGCGCCGCCGTGTGGCCGTGGCGATAGATGTTCAGGCCGCCTGTCGCGGTCCAGGTGCCCGTCGCGGGGTCATACAGCTCCGCGGAGTACAAGGAGGCACCGGACTGGTTGCCGCCAGCCACGAGCACCTTGCCGTTGGGCAGCAGCGTCGCGGTGTGACGATCCCGGCTGTACGCCATGGGGCCCGTGGAGGTCCACGTGCCCGTCGCCGGGTCATACACCTCACCACGGGGCAGAAGGCCGCTGCTGTTGGAGCCGCCGGCCACGAGCACCCGTCCATCCCGCAGCAGCGTCGCCGTGTGCCCTTCCCGAGGCGAAAACAGGGCGCCCGTCGAAGCCCAGGCACCCGTCGCCGGGTCATACACTTCGGCGCTGGCCAGCGTGCCGTCGGCGTTGGCGCCGCCGCTGACGAGCACCTTGCCATGGGGCAGCAGCGTCGCCGTGTGCCGGGTGCGAGCCGTGGCCAGCGAGCCCGTGGGCGTCCAGGCGGACGTCGCGGGGGCAAACACCTCGGAGGTGGCGAGCATGCCGTCGGCGTTGGCGCCACCGCTGACGAGCACCTTGCCATTGGGCAGCATCGTCGCCGTGTGGCCGGAGCGGGCCGTGGCCGCGACCGTGGAAGCCCAGGTCCCCGTCCCGGGGGCGTACAGGTCCACGCTGCGCTGGGATTGACGGCCCCCGTTCTCTCCGCCCGCGATGAGCACGTTGCCCGAGGGCAGCAGGGTCGCCGTGGCCTGGTAGCGCGCCGTGCTCAGGGCGCCGGTGGTCGTCCAGGTGCCCGTCGCGGGGTCGTACTCCTCCATGACGGCGCTACCGTAGCCGCCCGTGATCAGCACCCTGCCTGAAGGCAGCAGGGTCGCCGTAGGGCTGTCGTGCGTGGTGGCGAGGGAGCCGGTCGAGGCCCAGGTGCCCGTCGCGGGGTCATACAGCTCGGCGCTGCCCCCACCGCTGCCAGCGAGGAGCACCTTGCCGTCGGGCAGCAGCGTCGCCGTGTGGCCGCTCCGGGCGGAGGCCATCGCGCCAGTGGCGGACCAGGTGCCCGTCGCGGGGTCATACACGCTCGCGCTGGCCAGGATGGCATCGCCGTTATAGCCGCCGGCCACGAGCACCTTGCCATTGGGCAGCAGGGTCGCCGTGTGGGCGCCCCGGGCCGCGGGCAGCGCGCCAGTGGCGGACCAGGTGCCCGTCGCGGGGTCGTACAGCTCCGCCTGGGTCAGGCGGTTGCTGCCTTGCTGGCCACCGGCGATGAGCACCTTGCCCGAGGGCAGCAGCGTCGCGGTGTGATCCCGGCGGGCGCTGAGCATGGAGCCCGCGTTCGTCCAGGTGCCCGTCGCGGGGTCATAGAGCTCCGCGCTGGCGATGCCGCTGCTGATGGAGGTGCTGGCGCCTCCCGCGACGAGCACCTTGCCATTGGGCAGCAGGGTCGCTGTGTGGGCCTGCCGGACCCCGGCCATCGCGCCAGTGGAAGCCCAGGTGCCCGTCGCGGGGTCGAAGACCTCCGTGCTGGCGGTCCCGTTGCCGAGGATGTCCCCGCCTCCCGCGACGAGCAGCTTGCCCGAAGGGAGCAGCGTCGCTGTGTGCCTGGAGCGCAGCGCCGCCATGGTGCGCAGGGCCCTCAGGCTCACCGCCTTCACCCCGCCATTCCCTCCCACCCGCTCCAGGGCCTGTCCTTGCTGGGAGGGCCGCGCCAGGGATTCCTCGGTGGAAGGCGCCGCGGGACTGCAGTGAAGCCACAGCAGGCCCAACAACAGGGGCCAGAGCCTGGCCCGGAAAGAGGGCGGGGACGGGAAACGGCTGTCGCGAAACATGTGTAGGAGGCTCCTGAAACCGGCGGGGGGACGCCTTGGCCCATCCCCAGCCGTCGGCCGCAGCCTACGCTAATGGCAGACCTCCGGGTAGGAGGCCGCTACTGACCGGATGAGAGGCAGGTCGCGGGCTCGAGGTAGAAGGCCTCCCACGCACCCGTGTCCGTGGGATTGCAGATGCCCACGTTGCCGCCGTTGCCGCTCTGGATGGGGGCGCCGGGGGTGTTCTCCTTCCAGTTGCGCGCGGTGCCAGTCGTTGATTCGAAGCCATAGCGATCGCGGCCGCCGAAGACGCCGCATGCGTGGCGGGTGAACGCCTCCGCCGTGCCGAGCGAGGCGTTCACGGTGAGCTGATCCGCGACCACCGCCAGGTACGCGCCGCTCGTCCCCTTGAGCTTGTATTTCGCGCCGCTGGTGACGAGCTCGAAGACTTCGCCGCTGGTCTGCGTCGTGCCCAGGGCGGCCACCTTGCCCGCGCCATCGACGGTGAGCCACTTGTCGGTGCGCTCGCTCTGGATGCGGAAGCAGCCCGCGCTGCCGCTGGCCTCGGTGTGGCAGGTCGCATCGCAGCCATCGCCCGGCTGGGTGTTGCCATCGTCGCACTGCTCGCCGCTCTCGACCGTGCCATTGCCGCACACGGGGCCGGTGCCGCTGCCCGGGCAGGCCACCGGTTCAAGGTAGAAGCCCTCCCAGGCTCCGCCATCCGCCGCATTGCAGGCGCCGCCATTGCCGCCGTCACCGCTCTGGATGGGGCCGCCCGTCGTGGTCTCCTTCCAATGGGGCGCGCTCCCCACGGAGGCCTGGAAGCCGACGCGCGTGCGCCCGCCGTAGCCGCAGGCAATCCGGGTGAACGACTCCCCGCTGGTGAAGTTGGCTCCCATCGTGAGCTGGTTCGCCACCACTGTCATGAACGCGTCGCCGGAGCCCTTGAGCTTGTATTGGGTTCCGTTCGGAACGAGCTGGAAGATCTGCCCGCCCGCCTGCGTCGTGCTGCTGGCGACGACCTTGCCCGCGGTGTCGACGGTGAGCCACTTGTCGGAGCGCTCGCTCTGGATCTGATAGCAGCTCCCGCCCGAGGTCTCGGCGAACAGGGCGGTGTAGGTGGCCGCGCTGCCAGGCGTGGTGAAGGTATGGGATTGCGCGCCGCCGTCGGACCATGACGAGAACGCCCAGAACTTCCCGTTCGCATACTGCGGCGACTCCACGCCCACGGAGCGGATGACCCCGACCACGCCCGTCGTCTCGTGCGGCGCCGGGAACGGCCGCCCGTCCATCAACACCTGAAGCCCGCTCGGCACGCTGGTCACCGTGAGCGGGACCGTGACGGGGTGGACGTCGCGATATGTCGTGTGGGTGAGGCCAATCGAGTCGCGCACCGTGAGCCGCACGCGATACCAGACGTTGGCGGAGCTCTCGCCGATGTTCGGGATGGGCCAGCTCCCGCTCGCGACGCCGACGGTATCAGCCATGGCCGGGTGCGTGTGGGTGTCGTGGTGGAAGGTGATGTTCCAGGTCATCGCGCTCGGCGGCAGCGCGCCATCCTCCAGGTCGCTGGCCGAGCCGGAGAACGTCAGGTTCGTGGCCGCGGTGTACGTCGCGCCCGTGGCCGGCGTGACGATGGTGGCCACCGGCGGCTTGTTGGACGTCACCGTCAGCACGGCCTCGGCGCTGGTGGCCGAGCCCAGCCCGTTGGTCACGACCACGCGGAAGCGCGCGCCGCTGTCGGAGAGCTGCGTGGCGGTCAGCTCATAGGCCGGCGAGGTCGCGCCGGGGATGTCCACGCCGTTGCGCTGCCACCGGTAGGCGAGGGGAGGCTCGCCGCTCGCGGACACCGTGAAGGCCGCCGGGTCGCCAACGGAGACCAACGTGCTCGCCGGCTGCTGCGCGATGCTCGGCGGCAACGAGGCCGTGTAGGCGATGCGGCCCACCTGGCCCGAGCCGCGCGCCAGGTAATAGAGCGCGCCATCCGGCCCGACATCCAGGTCCACGGGCCCCGGGGTGGCCGTCGCGAACAGTGAATGCGCACCGGTGTTCGGGTCGATGCGTGAAATCCAGTTGTTGGTGTAGTCCGCGAAGAAGTACTGGCCGACGTACGCGCTGGGAAACGCCGTGACGGGGGGATTGTAGAAGGCACCGCCCGCGATGCAGTTGCCGGCGGCCGTGCCGGAGCCATGCGGGTACGCGAAGAACGGCTGCGTGAGCTCCGGGCGGTTGGTGAAATAGCCCTCCGTCATCGGCCAGCCGTAGTTGGCGCCGGCCTGGCCGCGGTTGATCTCCTCCCAGCCGCCTTCGCCCACGTCGTTGATGAACAGGATTCCCGTGCCGGGTTGTACGTCGAAGGTGAAGGGGTTGCGCAGCCCCATCGCCCAGGTCGCCTTGGCGAGCCCGGTGGCGGCCGCATAGAAGGGATTGTCCGTGGGGATGCTGCCGTCCGGGTTGAAGCGCAAGAGCTTGCCGAGCGGCGTGTTCAGGCTCTGCGAGTTGGACGAGACCGCGTTCTCTCCGACGGAGACATAGAGCTTGCCGTCGAGTCCGAAGCGAACCGCGCCGCCGTTGTGGTTGGCGGCGTCCAGCGTCGGAAAGTCGGCCAGCACGAGCTCGCTTCCGGGAACCACGACATTGCCGTTCGCGGTGAAGCGGCTGACCCGGTTGTGGATGCTGCCCGCGACCGACGTGTAATAGACATACAGGTAGTGGTTGCTGTCGAAGTTGGGGTCGAACGCCACGCCCATCAGCCCACGCTCGTTGTCGGTATCCACGGCGAGCGTCATGAACGGAGTCGCCAGCAGCTGGCCGTTCACGACGACCCGCAGCGAGCCATTCTTCTCCGAGATGAACAGCCGCCCGTCGGGCGCGAAGGTCATGGTCGTGGGGCCCTGGAGGCCACTGACGAAGACCGAGTCGGCGAAGTTGGGCTCTTGAATGACCGCGCCCGCTCGCGCGACCGCCAGCTCCGGCGGCGACTCCGTCGAGCAGCCCACGAGGAGGCCAAAGACCGCGCACATGACGAAGAGCGGTAGGGGGGACTCCGCTCGGACACTCATTCCTGGCATCGCTGCTGCTCCCGGTCGAACGTAGGTTGGTTTTTCCAGGTTTACACTGAAGGCCTGTTCGACTGGGGCCGATTCAGCAATTCGGCAATGGATTCTCCCTCCCATCGTCATGAGTGCATCGCATCTCGCGGCATGCCTCGGGGGGAGGCTCACATGGATGGAATCTCTCGTTTCCAATCGGCTCTGAATGGTGTCCGGGTGTCTTCGGGCCCGGACACCGCTGCGCAGCCAGCGACGTCGCAGGACTCCACCGCCGAGCGCATGCTCCGGGAGCTGTTCTCCCGCAGCAGCTTCGAGCCGCAGTCCCGCCCCTCGGCGTCCACGACCTCCAGGGCCCTGCCCGAGCCCACGCCTCCTCCGGACGTCTCCAATGCATCCGTCGAGGATTGGCAGGCCTGGTGCGAGCAGTTCAGGGGCAACGCCGACGCCGAGCTCACCCGCAAGCGTGGCACCACCCTGCCGGACATCGCCGCCGACCAGGTCATGCATGGCTCCCGCTCGCCCGTGTATCCCGCGGGCCGCTCCACGGTGCCCGGCAACGAGAACGTCCCCGCCTTCTTCCAGGACTTCCCCGCCACCGGCGAGCGGCAGATGCAGCTCTACGCCTTCTGCCGTCCGCCTCCGGGCCAGACCTTGAACCCTTCGGACCGTAACCAGTGGGTGTCCTTCGAGGTGCATGGCGACATCTGCAAGGCCTACTCGGACGACACCTTCACGAACGGCCGCCAGGGCACCAACTCCCTCCTGGGCTACCCCAACTCCGGCCTCGAGGACGCGGTGCGCACCCGCCCGCCCTTCCTCGATGATCCGATGGTGAAGGCGTTCCGCGACGACCGGGTCGCCGCCGGCAAGCCCGACCGGGTGCCCTTCCAGGAGTTCCAGAACGGCTACCTCGCGGACCTCGGTGGCAAGGTGCAGGCCTTCTCCAAGGACGGACAGCGCCTGGGCACCGCGTGGCCCGGCGGGGACATGACCGCGCGCCCGACGCAGGACCCGGGGGGCGTCCAGCAGCCCACGGGCCCCTACGGCACCACGGGCCCGCTGAACGGAGACACCTCCTTCGGCAACGCGACGGTGCGGATGGGCACCTCCGCGAGTCACGGCGGCGCTGTCACCAGCCTCTTCTACGGAGGCAAGGAGTACATCAACAACAAGGACCACGGCCGGCAGATGCAGGTGGCCTACTCCCTGGACGGCTACGACGAGGCCCTGATGCCCACCGAGGCGGGGAGCAACCGGAACGGCTCGAAGCCCATCTCCACGACGCAGGTGATTGGCTACGGCGCGGAGCCCGGCCGCATGAGCAGCACCGTGCATCCCGCCTACTGGCTGGAGCCGGGAGAGGAGGCGGGCCCGTACAACAGCGTCACCCACGCCGTGAACGAGACCCTGGTTTCAGCGGACACCCTCACCAAGGACATCACCGTCGGCGTGGGCGGTCACGACAACGTCATCCAGTACGACAGCCACATCCACCTCGCCGCCCCTCACGACAAGGCCTACGTCGAGGCCCCCACCGCCTACCTCAACGGCGAGTTCGAGAAGCACTACCGCTTCGACCCCGCGACGGGTGAGACGCGCGAGTACGACCGGATCCACTCGGAGCCCCCGAAGCCCCCGGAGGAGAGGAAGGGCTTCCCGGACGAGGGGGGCAACGTGCCGCTCATCGTCGCCACGAACGAGGGCGATCGCGCCATGGCCATCTGGTCGCCGGACGAGGAACGGCCGGACCTCCAGTACCGCCTGCACCAGTTCGACCTCGACGACCCCACGGACGACTGCACCAAGCTCGGCGTCACCTTCGGCATGACGGGCGGCGTGCCGGAGGACATCAAGACGCGGAGCTACGTCATCGTCGGCACCGTGGAAGAGGTGAAGGCCCGGCTCGCGGAGCTGTACAGTCAGAACCCCACCGGCGTGGAGCGCAAGTGGCCGGAGGACGTTCGCGGAGGTTGATTCGACAGGCCCGGGCCGCTGGCATCGAAGAACACCATGTTGGTTTCGAGGTGGGGCGTCCTCAGCCAGGATGCCTGGAATTCGCGCGAGGCCGCCGGCCAGTTTCTGGGCGTTCGCGTGGTCCTCGGCCTGGCGCATCGCCCCGCCGAAGACGTGCTTGTAGCGCCGTGCCTGGGCAATGAAGTCCTTGCTGCCAGCGAGTATCGCCACGATGGGAGCGCCCAGGCCCTTGGTGAAGTCGACCCAGAGGGTGTCGACCTGGGCCGCGAACCGGGCGGCTGAAACGCCGCTGGCGACGCATGCATTGAACAGGCGTGCTCCATCCATGTGGACCGCGAGCCCTTGTTCGACGCACACCCGCCTGGCGATAGGCCCGTAAGGCGAGGGCACGGTCTTCACGCGCGCCAGGGCCTGCCGCAGTTCGTCCGCGGTGAGGATGCCTCGCTCCGTCGGAATCCTTTCCACCAGCACGTCAGAGCTGAAGGCAACGCCTCCCGATTCCGCCCGGATGATGTGGGCCATCCCGTCCGCGATGACCGCGTCCGCTGGCCGGGTGTGGACCTTGATGGCGACGAAGTTGCGCATCGTCCCCCCGGGAACCAGAGCGCAGCCTCCTTGCCCAGGAGCGCCGCGACGCGCTCTTGCAGCAGGTTCACCGTGGGATCTTCGCCATGCTGCTCGTCGCCGACCTCGGCGCTCGCGACGGCCTGGCGCATGGCCGGAGTCGGCTTGCTCTCCGTATCACTGGACAGCGGGATGAGGCGCGAAGGGAGGGGCAGGTTCATGTGTTCTCTCTGCCTCCCCTTGGCGAGGGGTGTCTTGAACGTTCCTTGCCTGCGGCCCGCCATCCTGGCGAAGGCGCCAGGCGTGATGCTGGTGATGCGCTTGAAGTGTCGCGTCAGATGACTCTGGTCCGGGAACCCGGCGAGCGCCGTGACCTCCACCAGCGGCATCCCGAGGCGGATGAAGTGTTTGGCCCGCTCCACCCGCGGCGCGATGAGATACGCGTGCGGAGCAAGCCCGGTGGCGGCGCTGAATGAACGGATCACCTGGGTCTCGGAGACTCCCGATTCGGCAGCCAGCTCCGAGATGCGGATGTTCTCCGAGAACCTGTCGTGAAGGGATTGTCTGACCCGCGAGACGGTTCGTGGGTCATGCAAGCGCCTGGAGCCCGCGGGGGCAGCGGTATGGCGCGTGAACAGCTCGCGCAGGAACAGGAGTGTGCGGCTCTCCCGCTCCAGCAGGTCCTCGGCGCCTTGCGAGGCTCGGTGGGGGGCTTCGAATCGCCGGTACAGCGAGCGGTCCAGCAACACGTGGCCATCGAAGGAGGGGGCTCTGGTGGCTTTCAAGCGCGCGAAGGACGAGCGCCGCGGACGGGTAGAACATCCGATAGCGCCAGCCGCCTTCGACGCCGCCATGTCCTTCGTGGACCATCCCGGGATGGATGACGCACAGGGAGCCTTCAGGCATCAACAGAGGAGAGGACCGGCCCGGGCGGAAGCGCTGGGCGCCTCGCTCGATGATTCCGATGGCATGGGCCTCATGGAAGTGAGCCGGGAAGGCGAAGTCCCGGTACTCCGCGTGCAGATACTCGACTGACTCCAGGGCGGGCTCCGTCCAGAACTTCACCTGGTTTTCAGTCGCACCCGTGGACGCCATGGGACCCCTCTTCAGCGGGAGGCCTCGATCCCCTTCAGGATGAGATCGATGCCGGCGAGGAACTCGGCGAGGTCGTCGTGCCCGGGCAGTTGGGCCGCGATTCTGCGGGTGAACGGATACTCGTTCGCGTCGAGCTCCTTCCACCGGGCAGACACCGTGTTGAGGAAATCCACGCGGTTCACGGACGGGTCGAACAGGCGGCCGTTCGCGGCGTTCTGGATGCTCACGCCAACGATGTAGCTCATCAGTGCCGACCCCGCCGTGAACCAGGCGCTGTCCGGAACCTTCATCGCCTGGAGCTGTCGTCCGATGCGTTCGAAGATGCGCAGCATCGGGGCCTCCCACGAAGCGTGGGAGAGCTGCGTCCCCACCCACGGATGCGCGTCGATGGTCTCGAACAGGCCGACGGCGAGCCCGCGAATCGACTCCCGCGGCGTAGCGGAGGCGGGGACAGTGGCCATCGCGCGGGCGATGACTGCGTCGGTGGCGGCGACGAGCAGCTCGTCCTTGTTCGCGATGTGCCAGTAGATGGCGCCAGCCCCCGTGGCCAGCCGCGTGGCCAGCGCCCGGAAGGTCAACCCGTCCTCTCCCTGCTCGTCGAGCAGCGTGATCGCCGCGTCGACGATCCGCTCGCGTGAGAGCGCGTCCTCACGCCGTTCCGCTCCGCGTCGTGCCTTGGCCATGGCCCCATCTTGACAGGATTGGAACGGCGTTCCACTGTGGTAAATGGAACGTCGTTCCATTGGCTGTCTTGAAAGGTTCCAGATGACCTCCATTGCCATCGTTGGCGCGGGCCTGGGCGGGCTGACGCTCGCTCGCGTCCTGCACGTCCACGGCATCGCCGCCACCGTCTACGAGGCCGATGCATCAGCCGATGCGCGCACGCAGGGCGGCATGCTCGACATCCATGACTACAACGGGCAGCTCGCGTTGAAGGAGGCCGGGCTGTTCGACGCGTTCCGCCGGATCATCCATGAAGGCGGCGAGGCGTCGCGGATCCTCGACCCGCGCGGCGTGGTCCTGCTCGACCAGCCCGACGACGGCGGCGGTATCCGCCCCGAGGTGCCTCGCGGTGAGCTGCGGCGCATCCTCCTCGATTCACTGCCCGAAGGCACCGTGCAGTGGGGACGCAAGCTCTCGTCCATCCGCCCGCTCGGCGACGGGCAGCACGCGCTGACGTTCGCGGACGGATTCAGCGCGACGGCGAGCCTCGTGGTCGGTGCGGACGGTGCCTGGTCGAAGGTCAGGCCGCTGCTGTCCGACGCGAAGCCCGAGTACGTCGGCACCTCGTTCATCGAGACCTACCTGCTCGACGCCGACGTACGCCACCCGGCCAGCGCGAAGATGGTCGGAGGCGGAGCCCTCTACGCGCTCGCGACCGGCAAGGCCATCCTCGCCCACCGCGAGCCCCACGGGACCCTGCACACCTACGTCGCGCTCACCCGGCCGCAGGAGTGGTTCGCGGGCATCGACTTCGCCGACCCGAAGGCGGTGAAGGCCCGGGTCGCGGCGGAGTTCGACGGCTGGGCGCCAGGGCTCACCGCGCTGATCACCGACGGTGAGACAGCCCCCGTCCTCCGGAAGATCCATGCGCTCCCGCCCGGACACCGGTGGAAGCGCGTGCCCGGGGTGACGCTGCTCGGAGACGCCGCGCACCTGAATCCGCCCGACGGTGAGGGCGCCAACCTGGCGATGTACGACGGCGCCGAGCTGGGCAAGGCCATTGCCGCGCACCGGGACGACCTTGAAGCCGCGCTCGCCGGATACGAGGCGGCGCTGTTCCTCCGGAGCGTGGATGCCTCCGCCGAGGCCGCGAAAATCCACGACCTCTGCTTCAACGACGCCAACGCACCGCAGGGGCTGATCCGCCTGCTGACCGGCGCGTCGGCCTGACCGGAAGCGTGACGCTACTCCGGGATGAAGGTGGGGAGCTCCTGCCCCTTCAGCCAGGCGTCCATCATCCCGTCATCGAGCAGCTTCCCGACGACGTGGTGGCGCGACACCATCGCGGGGGAGGTGAGCGCGTCCTCGCAGACGACCCTGGCGTCGCCCAGGTAGGACGCGTGACACATCCAAACCTTCGCGCTGTCGTTCCAGAGGAACCCGACGACGTAGAGCCCCGCGCTGGACGTGAGGCCCCGGGCTCCGTGTCGAGAGGGGCAAGGGCGACGAGCAGCAGGAGGGGAACCATGCGCCTGTGGACGCCTGGACCCGCGCGGCGGTTCCCTGGGCCTGCGTCACCCGGTGAAGACGCCCCAGCAGATGTCGTTCCGCGCACGCTGGTCTTCGAGGACGAACTCGCGGAGGTGGGTGGGGATGCGCTTGCGCTGCCACCCGAGCTCCTTCAGGCGAGCCCCTTCCGCGTCATCCCCGGAGACCGACGCGGCGGCGGCACGGAGGGCGTATGCCGCCGCGCCCAGGTAGTGCGCGGCGACGTGGGCGACGGCCACCGCCTGGCCTGCCGCGAGCGCCGCGAACTTCGCCGGGTCCGGCGCCCCACGCGCCGCGGCGTTGGCCACGAACGCGGTCTTGTGGGCGTCACGCATTGGCACCTCGCCCCGGATCCACGCCCGTCCCACGGCGATGGCGTCACGGGGGCGCGTGTCCCCAGGGCACGCCTTCTCGAAGAGGGGTAGGACGTGCTCCGCGCAGAGCGCGGCCCACTCCGCGAGCAGGTGGTGGTCCTCGTCCGTCAGGCTCCCGCCACGACGAAGGGTGATCAACCGGGGATCTCGCTCCTTGGGCAGGATCGGCATGGCGCGATTCTCGCCCGGCCTCCATCGTCGGCACGAGGGGATTGCTGATGGAAGGGACGACATCCCGCGGACGCGCTGCTGACAGCCCGGTACGTCTTCGAGAGGGACCCCATCTCCGCCTACATCCAGTCGGCGCTCTGCTCCTGCGCGAGGAGGATCAGCTTGGCCCGGCTGGGCACGGCCAGCTTGACGAAGACCCGCTTCAAATGCGTCTTCAACGTGTTCAGCGAACTCCCCATGTCCTCGGCGATGGTCTGGTTGTCCCAGCCATTCAAGACGCGCTCCACCACGTCCAGCTCGCGCCGGGTGAGCCGCGTGCGCCACTCGGTGGGAACCTGGACGGAGTGGGATACCTCCTGGAACAACAGCGCCCAGGACGTCCTCCCGGAATGGGCCGGCAACGGAAGGAAGGTCACCTTCAGGCTCCGCCCCGGCCGCCGGAACGTCAGGATGTCCTGTCCGGAGATCATCCGCTGGCTGGAGCGGCTCATCCGCTCCAGCGCCGCCAGCAGGACGTCTGGCAGACCGAAACGGCCACACGGCGCCTCGGAGAACCAGCGATGGAGCAGCGCCGTGGCGCGAGGCGTGCGCATCAGTTCAGCGTTGGGAGGACTCAGCACGACGCTCTCAAAGCCTGTGTGCCGGAACAGCTGGTCCAGGAGGTCTCCCTGCTGGTTCAGGTCTCCCAGCAGGAGACAGTTGCGAACCGTCCGGGCCAGGCTGGGCGTCAGGCGCTGGAGGAAGGCCCGCTGCTGCTCGGAGAAGGCCTTCCGGTTGTCCCGGTACAGGGTGAAGCCACTGTGCCAGCCAAGGCCCATGTCCAGCGCCACGGACATGACGCGCTCCACCCGCATGTTCATCTCCAGGCAGATCGAATACATGGCGCTGTTGTGCATCTCCTGGCGAGACAGCATCTCGGAGTCCCGCAGGACGGTGTTGGGCTGCTGGATGACCGAGGCGCTCACGAAACACTCGTCTGAAATCTCCGGGTAGCGGTCAAAGAAGACCTGGGGCATGTCCTGGATCATGGGCCAGTCGTATTGGCCGGGCTCACCGGGCCTGGACACGCAAAGCGCACCAAAGTCCGCGGCCAGCACGCGCGACAGGATCCCGTGGGCCTCCGAGAAGACCTCCCGCAGGTCGAGCGAGCTGGTCAGCGCGGTCATGACCTCCAGGAGCACCCGCTCACGCTGAATGGAATCCAAAGGGCCTTTCACGCGTATGGCCTTTCTCCACGTCTGGACCTGGTCGTGGGCACGAACCCCGGGATGACTTTATCACGCGCGGCGGTGTCACCCCTATGGGTGATGCCCGCCCCAGACAGGCTCCCGTACGTTTCTCAAGCCGGTGCTCACGGCGACGGCCTCGCTGTATGCCAAGGAGAGAGACAATGCGGAATCAAATGTTTGTATGTGTTCTGGCGGTGGGTGTGTTCCTGGCCGGAACGGCGGAAGCCCTTCCTGCAGGCTGGTACACGAAAGAGACGGGCGACAAGGTCGTCCTCTACGACCAGGCCCACGAGGCTGTCTGGGCTGGCTACTTCGACGCGGAGGGCAACTGGCACGAGACGACCTACTCGCCCAAGGGCAGCGGCTCGGGCGACCAGGGCGAAACGATGGGCGGCATCAAGACCACGGCGGATTCCGTCCTGGTGGAGATCGCGAAGCCGGTGGCGGGGATCGTCGTCATCAACGCGTCGACGCAGGACGTCGTCTTCGAGCTGCGTGGCCATCTGGAGGCTGGGGCGACCGTCAAGATTCCCGCGAACAAGCTCGGCGACACCGTGCAGTTGGTGGCCACGGTCGACGACAAGGGGGCGACGCTCGACCTGGCGTTCTTCAAACGGATGGGCATCTGCACCGGCAAGTCCTCCTGGATCAGCCGCTGAACACGCGGAGCCCCACCGCACAGGCTCCTGCCCCGGGCCGGGCCGTTGACTCCGCCCGCTGCGCGGTCCCGCTCACGCGTTGACGGTCGTGCGCAACGCCGCGAGGAATTGCCGCACGACCGGCGAGTCCGCCTGGCCGTCGTAGACGAACTCGACGTCGAAGCGGCTGGCGAGCTCGTCGAGCGCGACCAGCCGCACCGTGCGCGGGCACATCGGTGCGGTGCTCTCCGGCACGAAGGCGTAACCCATCCCGGCCGCGACGAGCCCGATGAGCGTCGGGATGTCACTGCCCACCTGCGCGATGCGCGGCGTGAAGCCGGCCTGCCGGCACTGCTCCAGCAGGAACCGGTGCTGAGCGGCGGACCGCAGTGGGTCGAACCAGATGAACGGCGCGTCCGCGAGCTCGGCCAGTTGACGGGGCGCGCGGACGCGCTGGCCCGGCGTGGACCGCATCGCGAGGACGAACCGGTCGCGCAGCAACCGCATCCCTGACAGCCGCGGCGCCACCTCCTGCCGCCACGCCATGATGCCGCCATCGAGCTCGCCCCGCGCGAGCGCGGCCCCCTGTTCGGACGACAGCATGGGAGAGATCGACAGCATGACGTCCGGGCAGGTGTGCCGGAAGGCCTTGAGCACGTCCGACACCAGGGGCAACGGGAAGTAGTTCGGCAGCACACCCAGGCGCAGCTCGCCAAGCTGGCCGGCCGCGCTGCGCAGCGCACGGTCGCGGCTGCCTTGCAGCTCGGAGAGCATGCGGGTGGCGTCCCGCAGGAAGCTCGCGCCGGCCGCGGTGAGCGCGACGCCCGTCGAGCGGCGGAGCAACAGCGGAGTGCCGATCGCCTCCTCCAGCTCGCGGATCTGCCGGGAAAGCGCGGGCTGCACGATCCCGACCGCGCGGGCGCCGGCCACCATGCTGCCGGCCTGGGCGACCGCCACGAAGTAGCGCAGATGGCGCAGTTCGACCTGTCTCATGGGTATACCTGGAAGGCATGGCCTGATGCCTCGAAGGGTATTGGGAAGTATGGGTGGAACGCCGTAGGTTGGCCAGCGTCGTGACCCCAGTCCGCGCGCCGCGGACGTCTGGTCACACCTCGCCCCATGCCCCTCCATCTCCAGACTCCCTATGTCCGTTCACCCGCGGCGTCCCGCCGGCTGAGCAAGCATGTCCTGCTCAAGCTCGATGCGCTGCAGCCGTCCGGCTCGTTCAAGCTGCGCGGCGTCGGTGCGGTGTGCGAGGCGCGGCTCGCGGCAGGCGCCCGCCGCTTCGTGTCGTCATCGGGCGGCAACGCGGGCATCGCGGTCGCCTATGCGGGGCGCGAGCTCGGCGTGCCCGTGCTTGTCGTGGTCCCGGAGAGCACGTCCGCGCGCGCCCGCGACCTGATCCGCCTCGAAGGCGCGGAGTTGATCGTCCACGGTGCGTCATGGGCGGAGGCGAACACGTTGGCCCAATCCGTGCTCGGCTCGGACGACGCGTTCGTGCACCCCTTCGACGAACCCCTGCTGTGGCGGGGCCACTCAACGATGGTCGACGAGATGGCGGCGGCCGGGCCCAAGCCCGGCGCGGTCGTGCTGGCGGTGGGCGGCGGCGGGCTGCTGTGTGGCGTGCTGGAAGGGATGGCGCGCAATGGCTGGGGCGATGTGCCGGTCGTCGCGGTCGAGACCCAGGGTGCTGACTGCTATGCGCGCTCGGTCGCGCAGGGGCGGCCCCATGAGCTGCCAGCGATCTCGAGCATCGCCACGTCGCTCGGCGCGAAGCGGCCTTGCGACGCGGCGATGGCGTGGGTGCCACGCCATGAGATCGAGAACCTCGTCGTGTCCGATGCGGCGGCGGTGGCGGCCTCCCTGCGGTTCCTCGATGAGCACCGGATCCTGGTGGAGCCCGCGTGCGGGGCCGCGCTGGCGGCGCTCGACGCGGAGTCCCCGGCGCTTGCCGCCGCGTCAAGCATCGCGGTGATTGTCTGTGGTGGCGTCACGGCCACGGTAGAGTCTCTGCAGGCATTGAGCCGCAGGGACCGGGGGCCTGGAGGAGCCTGACGCGTGCACGAGTACGATTTGATCGCGGACTGGTATGCCGCCCACCGCGCGGGCCCCATGGGCGTCCCGGAAGTGACGGCGCTCGCGGCTTCACTGCCCGCAGGCGCCTCGGTGCTGGACGTTGGCTGTGGCACGGGGCTGCCGCTGACGCGGGTGCTGGTGGAGCACGGCTGTCAGGTGATGGCCGTGGACAGCTCCCGGGAGTTGCTGGCGCGCTTCCAGGTGAACTTCCCCCACGTGCCGGTGCGCTGTGCGCCCATCGAGTCCTGCGAGCTGCCGGAGCGGGCGTTCGACGCCGCGATCGCTTGGGGCGTCCTGTTCCACCTGCGCCACGAAGCGCAGGCACACGCCATCGCAAACATCGCGAGGGCCCTGAAGCCTGGCGCCGCGTTCCTGTTCACCTCGGGCGACGCCCACGGCTCCATGGACGGCACGCCGATGGACGGCGTGCCGTTCCGTTATCACTCATACAGCGTCGACGGGTATCGCGACCTGCTGCGCGCGCACGGGCTGTCGTTGGAAGAGACCCATACGGACCCGGGCGGGAACGTCTATTACCTGTCGCGCACGCCCGGCTAATCCTGGAGGACCCGGAGCTCCTTGCCGCTCCCGCGCGCCGGATCTCCGAACGTGGCGTCCGAGGCGGTGACGGTCCCCGTCAAGCCTCCGACCACGTTCCAGCTCGTGCCGATGCCGAACGCCACCGTCACCGGCTCGGTCCCCAGGTTCGTCGTCGATCCCTCGCCGCAGACCCGGGTGAAGGACTGCGGCACGTTGTACGCCTTGCGGTTGGGGTAGCCGACCTGCCGGTAGTAGCCCAGGTTCGCCCCACCGGATTGAGGATCGCCGAAGGTCGCGGTGTTGAATGTGATGGCGCCCGTCACCCCCGGGATGAAGCGGAAGTGGCCGTTCGCCCCGTAGGCCACGTCGCAGGGCCCCGGCAGGTTGAAGGTGGCGCCATCCGGGACGCCGGTGTTGAAGGTGGTGATGTCGTAGCCACCGGGCAGGTCCTTGGGCACGTTCTTGGGCGTCAACTGGAGCGGCCCCTGGTCCCAGCCCGTGACGACGAACATGAAGCGCGTGGGCAGCGACTGCTCGTAGAGCAGCAGGTTGTCCGCCGACGTGGTGCCGGCGAGCATGTCCAGGTTCGGCTGCTCCGTCGGAGAGGTGAACTCCCCCTGGGCCTTGGCGTTGCTGAGCGCCTGGAGGTACCAGTCACGCGCGATGGCCGGGAAGTACTGTAGCTCGAGCGCCCAGAGGTACGCCTCCTTGAGGATGTACAGCCGGGCGGACAGCGATTGCGTGGGCGCCAGCGTGTTCAGGTAGGTGTAGACGCCGACGCCGCTCGAGCTGTTGCTCGTGGTGTCGCGCTTGTACGAAAACGAGAAGTCGAACGTCCCGCCCAGGTAGGTCTCTCCGCTGGCGGCGATGCCCATCTGGTCCGCGTTGCCGATCTCCGACGTCTGGACGAAGCCCGCGTAGATGTTGACGTCCAGGTGGACGCCGAAGCCGGTGGTCTGCCCGCTCGACACCCGGTACTGCCCGTCGCACACCGAGCCGCCGCTCATGGCGAACTTGAGGTACTTCTGGCCGTTGATGTTGGTCTCGGTGCCGTACTTCTCCACGACCGCGGCGACGTAGTTGTTGCCCGTGTAGAAGGTGCTGAGGTCGGTCCCGTCCGGCGCCGTGAAGATCTGCTGGATCTGCGCCGGCGTCTTGCCGGAGGCCGCCAGCCGGTTCACGCACTCCGTATACAGGCTGAACATCCGGGCGTTGATGGCTGCCTCGGTGTACGAGTCGACCACGCCGGGCGTGCACGCGTAGCTGAAGAAGTCGCCCGCCGCGGTCTCGTCCGCGTCCTCCGAGGCGACGGGCCAGTGGGCCACGACCAGCGGCGCCGGGCTGAACGCGGTGTCCTGGTTGAAGGCGAGGTTCGTCGCCGTGCCGTACTGCGAGCGCAGCCAGAACAGCGAGCGCCCGAAATAGCACCCGTAGGGACGCACGAGGTACGCGGACGCGTCGTCGAGCGGGTAGTACGGGTGCCGGTAGGCCTTCGTCTGCACCTTGATGCTCTGGGCCGTGAACTTCCCGTCCTGCCACGCGAGGTGCCCCGAGCCGCCCGCCTTGGCGGTGATGCCCCAGCTCACGCCCGCCTTGTAGCCCTCGAAGGCGCCCGCGGCGACCGTCTCCTTCGAGGAGTACTGGATGCCCAGGCTCGCGGAGACGTTGATGTCATTCAGGATCACGTCCTCCTGGGTCGTGTTCATCTCGTAATCGAACATGTTCCAGTCCGCCATGCCGTCGGGGCTGGCGTTGCCCCAGACCTCCGGCGCCGGGATGGGCATGGGGAAGGGGTCGCAGATGGTGGTGATCAGGCGCTTGCCGCTGTTCTCCTGCTTCGGCGGGTGGAGGGCGCTCTGCAGCTTGAAGTCGCCATACTTCAAGGAGGACATCTGGATGGGCGAGCCCACCGAGTACTCGCTGCGGACCCAGGCCATCCCCAGGATGATGGGGAGGGTGGAGGTGTCCTGGCCCGTCGATTCAGGGACGGAGCCGACCGAGAAGCACATCGACAGGGGGCCTTCGGTGTCCTCGGTCACCTGCGTGAAGACCTTGCCGTACTCCTTCCAGATGGGCGCGGCCGACGTATCAATCTGGCGCAGCGGCCGGATGTCTTGAATCACGGCGAGGGAGATCGCGTTGGAGTTGCTGCTGTTGGTGGTGTTGCTGTCCGCGAACAGGGCAACGAGCCGTCCGGCGGGATCCAGCGCCAGCCCCGTGCCCCGGGCCTTGCGGCTCCGGGTCGAGTTGGCCCAGGAGAGGAGCATGGGCGCCGGCGCGGAGCTGGGCCTGGCGTGGCAGGCGGAGTCCAACGTCCAGGAGAAGGTGGTCGTGGTGCCATGGGCTTCATCCCACAGCGCTGCGATGACGCAGTTGACGGGAGTGCTGGTGGGGGTGGCGCCCGGCTGGGTGACGAGGATGGTGCGGACGTCGAGCTGCGAGACGGTCGAGGACGACTGCGTGGGACTGGTCGCGGGGGCCGCCACGGTCCAGGACGGAATCTGGGAGCCCCATTCATTGGTGAGGGGGTTGTAATCATCCGTGTCCAGGATGATGTGGCAGACCTGCAGCGCGTTGTGCGAGGAATCCCAGGCGAGGTAGTTGAGGAGGATCTCTGTCTCGCCCTTGCCGGTGCAGGCCGACACGCCGTGGGAGAGGATCTTCACGGGGGACCTGCTGCCCCCCGTCGCCGCCGGCGGCAGTGAGACCTGGCACCAGTCCGTCGTGGAGCGCGTGGAGCCGGGGGCGACCCGGACCGCGCACAGGAGGTTGTTCGTGTTGTCGATCCAGAAGACGTAGATGAAGCCGCGGAGCGAGACCACGCCGATGCGCTTCTGCGTCAGGAAGGTGAGGGAGGACTGCGTGGAGTCCGGCTCGATGGTGAACTGGGTCCAGGGATCCAGCCGCTTCGGGTTCCCCTGGGGACGGCTCAGGTAGGCGACGGTGGAGGCGCTGACGTAGCCCTGGAGCTTCTGGTCATCATCGACGCCGACCATGACCAGCGAGGAGCCGGTCTGGATGAGGCGGAACTCTCCCGTGTCACCATTGACGTCGAGTGGCTCGGCGACGGGGATGCTGATGACTTCAGTGGTGGGGGGCGGAGTCGGGGGAGGGGTCGAGCTGGGCACGGAGGTTCCGTTCTGGCGCGAGAGCAGCGTGGAGGGGGACTCCACGGATGCACTAGCAATCGCGGGGCCGTTGATGGCGGCGTCGCCATCCCAGGGAACAGCCGGAGCCTTCCTGCTCGGAGTCGCTGCATCCGCGTCCAGCGTGGACGCGAATGCGTTCCTCCCGGTGCGAGATGTTTCACGTGGCGAGACATGAAACATACCGCCGGGTATGTCTTTAATTCCGCCCGGCGAGGCGGTTCAAGGTGTCCAGGTCCTCCTCGCTCAAGGAGAGCGAGGCACTGGCGAGGTTCTCCTGGAGGTGGGTGAGCGACGACGTGCCCGGGATGGGGAGCACGTTGGGGGACCGGTGCAGGAGCCAGGCGAGCGCGACCTGCATCGGGGTCGCCCCCAGCCGCGTGGCCACGTCGTTCAGCGCGCTCGACTGCAGCGGCGTGAACCCACCCAGCGGGTAGAACGGCACGTAGGCCGTGCCCCAGGCGGCGAGCTGCTCGATGAGGGCGTCATCACTCCGATGCGTCAGGTTGTAGTGGTTCTGCACGCAGACGATTTCAGCGATCTTGCGGCCCTCGGCGACCTGGGCCGGTGTGACGTTGCTCAAGCCGAGGTGGCGGATGAGCCCGCGCCGCTGGAGCTCCGCGAGCGCGGTGAGCGGCGCCTCGATGGAGCCCTCCACCGGGCCTGCGGCGCTGAACATCGCGCGGAAGTTCACGACGTCGAGCACGTCGAGCCCGAGGTTGCGCAGGTTGTCGTGGACCGAGCGCTCGAGGTCCGTGGGGGAGGACGCAGGCTCCCACGAGCCGTTGGGGCCGCGCACCGCGCCGACCTTGGTGGCGATGACCAGACCGTCGCGATACGGGTGCAGCGCCTCACGGATGAGCTGGTTGGTCACGTGGGGGCCATAGATGTCACTGGTGTCGAGATGGTCCACGCCCCGGGCGATGGCCTCCTTCAGCACCGCGATCGCCGCCTCGCGGTCCCTGGGCGGGCCGAAGACGCCGGGGCCGGCGAGCTGCATCGCGCCGTAACCCACGCGGCGGACGGTGTGCGTGCCAATGCGATAGCTGTCTGGGCTGCCATGGTGGGCCACGGTGACGCTCCTGCGTTGATTGAGATTGCTCCCTCTCTTTATGGAAGGAATCACTGCGCGACTACCGGTGGCAATCCGCACAGGTCGTGCGAAAATCCGCGCAGTGATGGATGACCTCTCTGATCTCACCGCGTTCTTGACGGTCGCTCGCGAGGGCGGATTCCGCAGCGCTGCTCGCGCGTCGGGCACGAGCGCCTCCCGGTTGGGGGATGCGATCCGCCGCCTCGAGGCCCGCCTGGGCGTCCGCCTGCTTCACCGGAACACGCGCAGCGTGACGCCGACGGACGCGGGGGCGCGCCTGCTGGAAAGACTCACACCGGCCTTGGGGGAGGTGCGGTCCGCGCTGGACGTGGTGAACACGTTCCGTGACCGGCCCGCGGGGCGCTTGAGGCTCAACGTGCCGATCGCCGCCGCGCGCCTCATCCTGCCTCGCATCGTGCAGCCGTTCCTCGCGAAGTACCCCGACATCTCCCTGGAGGTGACCGCCGAAGAGCGCCTCATCGACGTGGTCGCGGAAGGCTATGACGCCGGAATCCGTTACGAGGAGCGCCTCGAGCAGGACATGGTGGCGGTGCCCATCGGGCCCCGCACGCAGCGTTTCGCGGCGGCCGCGTCGCCCGCATACCTGGAGCGGCGGGGCCGGCCGAAGCATCCGCGCGACTTGCTCGAACACGACTGCCTGCGCGGGCGCTTGCTGAGCGGACCGGTGCATGCGTGGGAGTTTGAACGTCGTGGAGAGACGCTCCACGTCGAGCCCAAGGGGCCGCTGCTCTTCAGCCTCAACACGTGCACCGACCTCGCCGTGGAGGCCGCGGTCGCGGGCGGTGGAATCGTCTACCTGCTGGAGGACTGGCTGCGCCCCTACCTCGACAGGGGAGAACTGGAGCCCGTGCTCGAGCGGTGGTGGCCGAGCTTCTCGGGGCCCTTCCTCTACTATTCGGGCCGGAAGCACCTGCCGGTGCCGCTGCGCACGTTCATCGACTACATCAAGTCGATAGGAGGTCAGTGATGGAGCCGTCCCCTGAAGAGTTCATGCGTGAGGCCATCGCCCTGGCCCGCGCCAACGTCCAGTCGGGTGGCCGTCCGTTCGGGGCCGTGCTCGTGCGCGACGGCCAGGTGCTCGCGCGCGCGGTCAACGAAGTCATCCAGACGAACGACCCCACCGCCCACGCCGAGCTTCTGGCCATTCGCCAGGCGAGCCAGGGCCTGGGGAGCGCCAGCCTGAAAGGCTGCGTCATCTACGCCAGCGGTCATCCCTGTCCGATGTGTCTGGCCGCCATGCACCTGTGCGGTATCCAGGGCGCCTTCTTCGCCTACTCCAACGAGGAGGGCGAAGCCTTTGGGCTCTCCACGGCGCCCATCTACGCTCAGTTGGCGCGCGGGCCCCAAGGCCAATCCCTGCCATTGAGGCCACTGCGCCCGGCGGGCGAGCAGGGCCTGTACGACGCGTGGAAACGCCAGCAGCCTGACCGGTAAGCAGGTGCACCGTGGGGCCGGGTGGGCCCCACGGCGCGCCCGCGCTACTGCAAGGCTCCCTGCTGCTTGCGGCGGCGCAGGAGGCCCAGGCCGAGGGCGATGACCATCCAGCCCGTGGCGGAGCCGGGCGCCGCCGTGCACCCTTCGCTTTCGGGGGGCAGCTCGGTGGAGGGGAGGCTGACCGTGAAGGATGCCGGGGCGGAGGCCGCGCTGGTGTTGCCCGAGGCGCCCACCGCGGTGACGACCACCGTGTGACGTCCCGGCGCGAGGGGCGCCGTGAGCTCGAAGCTCCAGTTGCCGCTGCCGTCCGCCTGGGTGCTTCCAACGACGGCCCCATCAATGGACACGTGCACCGTGCTGAAGGGCTCGGCCGCGCCGGAGATGACGGGCGTCTGGGTCTTCACCACGGCGCCCGGGGCCGGGGTCCCCACCACGGGGGCGTCAGGCGCTATCGAGTCCACGGAGAAGGTGTGGGTCGGGTACTCCGGGCTGCGATTGCCGGCCGCATCCGTCGCGTAGGCCGTGACGGAGTGGAGCCCCTGGGCCAACGGGGTTTCCAGGGGGAAGTCCCAGCGACCGCCGTTGTCGGTCGGCGTGGTCCCCACCAGCACTCCATCCACGAAGAGGGTCACCGTGCTGCCGGACTCGGCGTTGCCGGAAACAGTGGGCGTCGGGGTCCTCTGGGCCTGGCCAGGCTCAGTGTCCAGGTGTTCGCCCGCGGGTCATGGACCTCCACGCTGGTCGTGGCGCCCTGGCCGTCCCCTCCGCCCACGACGAGCACCTTGCCCGAAGGCAGCAGGGTCGCCGTGTGATTGGACCGGGCCTGGTTCAGGTTGCCGCTGACGTAGGGCCTGTCACCCGTCGCGGAGTCGTGGTGCTCCACCGCGCTGACGACGCGGCCGGAGGTGCCGCGGCCTCCGACGATGATCAGCTTGCCGGAGGGAAGCAGGGTCACCGTGTGATGGGAGCGCGCCTTGTTCAGGGTGAGCAGTGGCCCCCACACGCCCGTCGCGGCGTCAAACACCTCCAGGCTGCCAAGCGCGTTGCCATTGACGTCAGCCCCACCCGTGACCAGCACCTTGCCCGTGGGGAGCAGGGTCGCCGTGTGCTGGGCGCGGGCCACCGCCATGGCGCGGGTGGACCTGGAGTTTCCCGTCAGGCGTTGTGCGGTCGCGACCGACCGCGCCGGGGGGCGTTCTTTCGACACCGGCTCGGAGCGAGGGGCAGCGGGACTGCAGCGGATCCACAGGGCGGCCAGCAACAGCGGCCAGGACCTGATTCCAACAAAGTGAGACAAGCGAAAGCCACTGTCGCGCGACATGTTGAATGCTCCAGGAGGGGCGGGGCGAAGGCGGATGTTCGCGATTGTGAACGATGAACGGCAAAATGCTTGGGCTTGAGCGCCGGGAAGAGCGAAACGTCCATTCCGTCTGGGATGTATTGCTAATGAGGCCCAGTGACTTCCCACGCGCTGTATGCTTCTCAAGGCTCGGTATCCAAGAATATCGAGCCTTCCCATGAAGGTGCCCATGTCCCTCTTCCGTCAGTTGTTCGCCGCGACCCTCCTCGCCGCCTCCGTGGCCTCCGCTGAAGCCCCGAACGCGAGCTACGAGGCGTCCTCCAGCCAGGCCATGCCTGGCCCCCTCTGTCATGAGAGCATTTGCGAGACGGACCAGGACTGCTGGAACGCCTGCTCCAGTGCTCGCACCGCGACCTGCGTCCAGAACACCTGCGAGTTCACCTACACAGGCGGAGGTGGAGGGGGTGGCGGTCCGCTCTGCTTGGAGCAGATCTGCACCGAGCACTGGGAGTGCAACTGCAACGGCATCCCGGGCTACTGCGGCTCGGACTGGACCTGCCACTTCTGACGCCCAAGGACGCGAAGCGCGTCACTGCGCGCGCGGCGGACCGAACCAACGGGTCAGGGCCTCACGCAGGCCCGGGTCCGTGCCCTGTCCGACCCACGCGACGTGCCCGTCCGGCCGGATCAGCACCGCGAAGGGCGCCGTGACCGCGCCGAGCACCGGGAGCTCCCACTCTCCCGTGTAGCGAGCCGTCACGCTCCGGACCCGGTCCGCCCAGGGCGTGATGTCGAGCGTGCCTGGCTCGCCCAGGTCGAGCAGCACGGGCCTCGCGTCGTGCAACAGGTGGAACACGCGCCGGGGGCCGTCTGCGGTGAGCAGGTCGAGGTCCGGCATGCGGCGCCCGAGCAGCGGGTGTCCGCTTCCCAGGTCGTAGTGGACGTCCAGCCCCGACATCATCGCCGCGTACTGCTTGCGGGGCCCGTCCATCCGCAGCAGCTCCGCCAGCGTCTCGCGCACGGCGTCCATCCGCGCGTCACCGCGGCTCAGCGCGGTCTGCGCCAGGGTCTTTTGCAGCGCACGGGCCGCGATGGGGTGCCGCTCGGCCTGGTACGTGTCGAGCAGGCTCTCCGGCGAGACGCCGCGCACGACCTGGGCCAGCTTCCACCCCAGGTTCACGGCATCCTGCACGCCCAGGTTGAGCCCCTGTCCGCCCATGGGCGAGTGGATGTGGGCCGCGTCCCCGGCCAGGAGCACCCGCCGGTCCCGGTAGGACGCCGCCTGCCGCGCCATGTCGGTGAACCTGGAGAGGTACGTGGCGCTCCGCAGGCCGTAGTCCGTCCCGTAGAGCGCGACCAGTCCTTCGCGCAGGGTCTCCAGGGTCGGCGCGTCGCCCGTATTGACCTGCTCCTCTCGCAGCACGACACCCACGCGGCCGTCCTCCATCGGGCCCATGGCGTAGGTGCCCTTCTCATCCCGGCGGATGCCGAACGCTGGCGCTCCAGTCATCTCCACCTCGGCGATGAGGTAGCTGATGGACGCGTCCCACCCCGGGAACCCGATGCCCGCCATCTTGCGGACGAGGCTGCGCCCCCCATCGCACCCGACGAGGTACAGCGCCCTCAGCGCACGGCCGTCCGACAGCGCGACGTCGACGCCGGTGTCGTCCTGCGTGAAGCCCGTCACCTCACATGCGCGGTAGATGGGCACCGCGAGCTCACCCACCCACTCCGCCAGGATTCGCTCGAAGCGCTCCTGGAGGAGCGCGAGCCCGTGGTTGTGCCGCGTCGGGAAGTCGCTGAGGTCCAGGAGCGTCTGTCCAAACGCGACGTTCTGGACTGCTTTCCCCTGCGAGGTGAAGCGCTCGGCGACCCCGCGCTGGTCGAGCACCTCCAGGCTGCGCGCGTGCAGGCCGCGCGAGCGCGAGCCGGCGACCTCCTGACTGGCGCGCCGCTCGATGATGGCCACGTCCACCCGCGCCAACGCCAGCTCCGCCGCCAGCATCAGCCCGGTCGGGCCCCCGCCAGCAATCACCACCGCGTGCTGAGTCATCACGTCCGTGTGCATCTCCGCCTCCCGGTTCTGGATCGAAACGGGCGAGGGTGGAGCACGGCCGGGGGGGCTTGCGGCAACACCCGGGTTCTGGCATTTGCTGGCAGTGGAAAGAGCGAAGAGGGTTGCCCTTTCTCCAGAATGCTCAGTCGGGCTGGAAGAAACAGGCGACTTTCAGGAACCGGAACAGCGCGTTGTAGCTGGCCCGGTCCAACCGGTCGATGTCGCCGGCCAGCGCCGCGAGGATGGCAGCGGTGTCGATCTCTCCATGGCGCGATAGCGGAGAGTGTTCGACGAGCTGTCGCAGGTAGACGCGGTTCTCGGCGATGCCGCGCCGTGCCACCGGGTCGAAGCTCTCCTTGACGTACGCCGTCTCGAACACCGGATCGCCCAACCACTTCGTCAGCGTCCGGCGCAGGATGCGGCGGTCGCGCCGGAATGCTGCGGGAAGGCGTGAGACGAATCGCGCCAGGGCGACGTTCAGATAGGGATAGACCGGCCACAAACCGTACCGCAGCACGCGCTGGGATTGGCTCGCGGCACTCTGCCAACACGTCTGCTGAAGCCAGGCCGATGGATAGGTGCTGCGCGCGCCGATCGCGGTCGCCATGCCGCGGGCCGTCAGGAAGGGGCACGACGGCGGCGGGGCCGCGTTCCCATCCGCCTCGGCCTCGCCTCGATAGGCGAAATAGAGCTCGTCCCCACCGAAGCCCGAGACGAGCGTGTCGATCCCCGCGGCGCGCAGCAGGTGAAAGGCGGCTTCGAAGATCTCCGGGTAGTTCTCATCCTCGGGCGACACCTGATAGCGGCGTCGCCGCAGGCTCTGGGGCGCGAAAGGGGCATAGCGCCCTGCTGGTAGAGACAGGTCGGCGAAGCCGCCAGCGCGGCACAGCAGCAGGCGGCGTGCGCGTTGCGCTTCTCCCATCGCGCCGTCGAATTGCGCGCCCATGCTCATCGCACCGTCGCCGGTCACGTGGGCGGTGGCGAGAGCGGTCAGCGCCGAGTCCATCCCGCCGCTCAGCTCCACCGCGGTCCGCCGTGGGTCGAGGGGACGCGCGTCGAGGATCGAGATCACCGTTTCGCGGAACAATGCCTCGACGTCGACCCCGGGCGGCATCTCACGAGGACCGTCGTGATGCACCGGCTCCGGCAGAACGGCATCCACCCCCGCCGGGGTCACCACCAGCGTGGCCCCTGCCGTGGCGCGATGGAGCCCTGACACCATCGTCGTAGGGCCATAGGTGGAGATTCCGGCAATCTGGGCGAGCGCGCAATCCCACACAATCTCGTGGGGGCCGGTGCCAAGCAGGCGGGCATAGTCCCAATCGAAGCGCGCGTGGCCCCCGGTCAAGAAGCAGTAGACCGGAATCGATATCGTCGGCGACGCCGTGTAGCGGATTGCGCGCCGCCGGCGGTCGATGCTCAACACGGCGAAATCCAGCGGATGGTCCTGAAGCCCGTCGAGGTGTTCCTGGATCAGGCCCTCCGTGGCACCGGCGACATGTTCGGTTCCTTCCGGATCATCGGCGAAGCGCTCGAGAACAATGGCGACGATCCGATCCGCGCCCTCCAGGAGCACGGTCCGCAACATCCGATGCTGCACGAACGAAACCCGCGAGCGGCCGATGGAAAAGCCCCCCTCGATGAGGCCAAGGGGGGCTGCGAGGTCATCGAATGCAAGGTCGGCGTGCAACATCGCTATCGACTGATGGGATCAGGGATAGCCGCCGAACCGGTCGTCGCCCTCGTTGATCTTCGGAGGCATGGGCGCTCCGGGTTCGGTCACTTCGGAGGCCGGCAGTACGTTGTCGAGTGCCTGGAGCTGCGCCTGGAGCCGCTTCGACTTGGACGATTGGGTCATCACCATCTCCTCCTGCCTGACGGAACGCGCCCACACCGGGCGCCTTGGAAAGCCGCCAGACTGACGATCCTGTCATCAATGACAAGCAGGCACAACATGCCGAAAACGCGGCTGTTCAAGGTGGATGGGAATAAACCGCCTGCATGCAATTCTTGGGATGGGATTCGCGGCGCATCACTTCGGCGTGACCTTGAGCACCTTGCCGTTGGTGGCGTCGGTGAGCAGGTAGAGGGCGCCCTCGGGGCCCTGCACCACCTCGCGGATGCGCGCGTTCAGGTTCTTGAGGAGGTGCTCCTCGCCCACCACGCGGTCATCGCGCACCATGAGCCGCACCAGCGCCTGGGAGGCCAGGCCGCCGATGAACATGTCGCCGCGCCACTCGGGGATGAGGGTCCCGGAGTAGAAGGTCATCCCCGAGGGGGCGATGACCGGGTCCCAGTAGTACACGGGCTGCTCCATGCCGGGAGCCTGGGTGCTCTGGTGCATGGGCAGGCCGGAGTAGTCCTCGCCATACCCGATGGTGGGCCAGCCGTAGTCCTTGCCTGCCTCGGGGCGGTTCACCTCGTCACCGCCCTGCGGCCCCATCTCCACCGTCCACAGCCGGTTCTGGCTGTCGAGCGCCGCGGACAGGACGTTGCGGTGACCGATGGACCAGATCTCCGGCCTGGCCGCCGGGTTGCCCAGGAAGGGGTTGTCCTGGGGCACGGAGCCGTCCGGGTTGATGCGGACCACCTTGCCGAAGTGGCTCTTCACGTCCTGGGCCTGGGCACGGCCCTCGGGGATGGAGCGCTCTCCGAGCGTGACGAACAGCTTGCCGTCCGGGGTGAACACCATCCGTCCCCCGGAGTGCAGCGTCGACTCGAGCGTGGGCATCATGCGGAAGATGATCTGGACGTTCTCCACGCGAGGCTGCGCCCCGTCCACGAGCCGCGCGCGCGCCACCGCCAGCCCGTTGCCGCCCGTGCGGGGCTCGGAATAGGTCCAGTAGATGAGCTGGCTCGTGGCGTAGTCCGGGCCCACCTCCACGTCGAGCAGTCCGCCCTGGCCGCGCGCGTCCACGGCGGGCAGGCCGCTGACGGCGGCGGACTTCGCGCCCGCTTGCGTGACGATGTAGAGCGAGCCGGTGGCCTTCTCCGTCACCAGCATGCGCTGATCCGGCAGGAAGGCGATGGCCCAGGGGTTCCTGAAGCCCGAGGCAATCTCCGTGACCTGGAGGGGCGTCTTCGTCTGGATGGCGGGGACGCGCGTCTGCCCGGGGAAGGCCGGCTGGAACTCGGGCACGTTGGGCGGGCCCTGCGGAACCGGTGGCCCGCTGGGGAGCGGCTCTTCCGGCACGCCCGCGTCGTCGTCCGGGGTGCCCGCGTCACTTTCAGGGACGCCCGAGTCCTGCTGCTGCGAGACCCCCGAGTCCGGTGACGTGGGTTCTGGATCCTCTCGGCAGCCGACCAGGAGGGTGGCGACGATGAGGGGCATTGTAAGCAGGCGCATACGACTCACTCCAGGGGGGGAAGGGGGATGTGCGAATATCAAGTTTTTCGAGTCAGCCGGGAAGCGCGCGTGACAGCGGAGGGTTGGCAGCGTCCACGTCGGGCTCCCATGAGGAACGTCATGTCATTTTTGTCTTCGAGATGGGCCGCCGCATTGCGCGCTGGATGGGTGATGGGGCTGGTCGCCTGCACCCTCGGCGCTTGTGGCGACAACGCCCCACCGGTCGCCCGCGACGTCACCTTCGAGGCAGTGGAAGACACGCCACTCGAGGTGAACCTGCCGGCCAGTGGCAGCGGAGCCCTCACCTTCACCATCGTCGATGCGCCGGACCACGGCACGTTGAGTGAGATTGGCGCCGATGGCGCCGTCACCTACACCCCTGGCGCCGACTACCATGGCGAAGATGCGCTCGTCTTTCGTGCCACCGACAGCGAGGGCCAGAGCGCCCAGGGCACGGTGAAGCTCACCATCACCCCGGTGAACGACGCGCCCACGCTCTCAGCGGTGGCCCACCAGAGCATCACCGCGGGCGGCTCGACCGGCGACCTGGCCTTCACCGTGGGCGACGTGGAGACCGCCGCCGACGACCTCACGGTCACCGTCACGTCCTCCAACACCGACCTGGTGCCCAACGACTCCAGCCACCTCGTCCTCGGGGGCTCCGGCTCCAGCCGCACCCTCAAGGTGGTTTCCACCAGGGCCAGCGGTTCCACCACCATCACCCTCGCGGTGGATGACGGAGCCGTCACCACCTCCACCTCCTTCACGGTCGACGTCGCCGGTCTCGCGAGCCTCTACTGGATGACCGCCGCCGGTTCGCTGTGGCGGGTGGACGTGAACGGCACGAATGCCATCGAGCTCAAGACCGGCATCAGCGGGGCGTCTTCCGTCGCGGCCGACCCGGTCACCCGGACCCTCTTCTACAATCGCGACAGCGCCATCGTTCGAGTGGACCGTGATGGAGCGAACCCGGTCGATGTCGTGGCGAACGGAGGCTTTCCCAGCGGGCTGGCGGTCGATTCGACGAACCGCAAGCTGTACTGGTCCGACTTCAACGGGAAGCGGGTCATGCGCGCCGACCTGGACGGCGGCAATCCCACGCAGGTCGTGGGCAGCATCGATAGTCCGTCTGCTCTCGCCTTCGATGCCCCGAATGGCAAGGCGTATGTCATTACCTACAACAACACCCGGCTCGTCCGATTCAACCTGGATGGCACCGGCGTGGAGACCGTCGCTTCGAACCTGGGCGGACTGGGCGTGGGGCTGGCGATCGATTCGAACCGCGGGAAGCTGTACTACTCGACCCGAAGCAACAGTCTCTATTCCGCCAGCCTGGATGGCTCCAGCCCCACCGCGCTGGTGACCAACCAGACCACGGTGCATGGGATTGCCATCGATGCCACGGCCGGGCGGCTGTACTGGGCGGATTGGCTGGGGACCGCGGTCCGCGGCGCCAATCTGGCCGACGGCGGAGACATCCAGACCGTGAACGCGGGCAGCGCCCGCAACCTGGGTCTGGCCTGGATGCCCGCGCCGTGAACATCGGGCCCTTACGGGGCTCGAAAAAGGTACGGCGGCGAAACCTCGCCTATACACTCCGCTGGCTCTGCGGCCCTTCGCGGGTCGGAAAGGATGAAGTGAAGACGATGAGGAACGCGCTTTTCGGCTGGACGGCCTCCGCGCTCATGACCCTGACGGCGACGCCCGCGCTGGCCCAGCTCCAACTGCCGGCCCCCAGCCCCGCGGCGAAGGTGTCTCAGGCGGTGGGTGTCTCCGAAATCTCCGTCGAATATTCCAGCCCCGGAGTGAAGGGCCGGAAGGTCTGGGGCGAGCTGGTCCCCAATGACAAGGTGTGGCGCAGCGGCGCCAACGCGGCGACGAAGATCACCTTCAGCCACCCGGTCACCTTCGGCGACAAGGCCGTCCCGGCCGGCTCCTACGCCATCGTCAGCATGCCCTCGCAGAAGGGCTGGAAGGTGATGCTGAACACGGACCTGGGCCTGTGGCGGGGCGGCACGTCCTATGACGCCTCCAAGGACGTGGCCTCGGTGAGCGCCACCACCGCCGCGATTCCGTCGCGCGAGCGGCTGACGTACCTCTTCACCGACACCACGGACACCGGCACGCGGCTGGACCTGGAGTGGGAGAAGCTGCGCGTCTCCGTGCCCATCACCGTGGACACCGCCGCCTTCGCGAAGGCCAACATCGCGCAGGCGGAGAAGGACGCGGCCAGCATGCACGCGAGCGCGGCCTCCTACCTGACGGGCACCGCCAAGGACCCTGCCGCCGCGCTGAAGCACGCGGACGCGGCCGTGGCCGCCAACCCCACGTGGTACGCCCACTGGACCCGCGCGAACGTCCTGTCGCAGATGGGCAAGTACGCCGAGGCCCGCAAGGCCGCGCAGGCCGCGTGGGACCTGGGGCAGAAGGACAAGAACTTCTACGCCCGGGATCAGGTCACCCAGGCGCTGGCGGAGTGGAAGAACAAGAAGTAGTCCGGTTGCGCTCCCGGAGCCCCTCAGCGACGGAGGGGCTCCGCCAGGAGCCGGCGGTAGAGCGCCTCGTAGCGGTCGATGGCGGGCTCCATCTGGAAGTGCTCCAGGACCCGCGCCCGCGCGCGCTGTGAGAAGCCCCGCCAGCGCTCCCGGTCCTCGACCAGCGTGAGCACGTGCCGGACCATGGCGGGGACATCCCCCAGCGGCGCCAGGAAGCCCGTCTCTCCGTGCGTGACGAGCTCCGGGATGCCGCCCAGGTCGCTGGCCACCACCGGAATGCCGCAGCTCAGCGCCTCCAGCGCGGCGAGCCCGAAGCTCTCCTGTTCGCTGGGGAGCAGGAAGACGTCGGAGGCGGCGACCAGCTCCTCGAAGCGATCCTGCTTGCCGAGGAAAGCGACGCGGCCCTCCAGGCCCATCTCCCGCAGCATCCGCTCCGCGGGCGAGCGCTCCGGACCGTCTCCCACCATCACCAGCCGGCAGGGACGGCGGCGGTGGACCTCGGTGAAGATGGCGACCACGTCGGTGATGCGCTTCACCGGCCGGAAGTTGGAGACGTGGATGAGCACCGGCTCGTCTTCACGCAGGTCCGGGAAGAGCGCGCGCAGGCAGGCGCGGTCGCGCACCGGGGCGTAGCGCGCGGTGTCCGCGAAGTTGGCGATGACGTCGATGGGGACGCTCTCCGGGATGTCGAAGCCCTGCCACGTCGCGCGGCGCAGGTAGGCCGACGGCACCGTCACCGCGTCGCTGCGCAGGATGGAGAAGCGGGTAATCGGCAGGTAGCTGGGGTCGATTCCCACCAGCGTGGTGTCCGTCCCGTGCAGCGTGGTGACGATGCGCGGCGCCCGGGGGCCCAGCACCTCGCGCGCCATCCACGCGGCGGTGGCATGCGGCACCGCGTAGTGGACGTGCAGGATGTCCAGGCGCTCGTAGCTGGCGACTTCAATCATCTTGGAGGCCAGCGCGATGGGATAGGTGCTGGACTGCTGGAGCGCCGGGTAGTCGCTCTCCGTCACCTCGTGGAAGACGACCTTCCGGTTGGTGCCATGGAGCCGGACCGGCAGGTCCCGGGCGATGAAGTGGACGCGGTGTCCCCGGTCCGCCATCGCGAGGCCAATCTCCGTGGCGACCATGCCGCTGCCACCGAAGGTCGGAAAGCAGGTGATGGCCACGTTGAGCGGGGCGTTCATGGGCGTGGCGGAAAGAACAGGGGTCGGGCGAAGCTATTCCTGCGGAAGTGGTCGAGCGGGTCGGCCAGTCCCAGCGCCTCGCGCAGGATGTAGGGCTCGCCGTGGGTGACGCCAATCTGCGCGCCATGGAAGCGGTCCCGGGCCTCCAGCGAGGACAGCGACAGCGGTGAGCCCACCAGCGTGGGCGGGGCGTCCGGGCGGGGCATCACCTGGCTGGCGTAGCAGTGCACCGCCGCGAGCTTGCGCTCGTAGACGGCGGAGACGTCGATGATGACGCTGGGCCCGGCCAGGTGCCGCAGCGGGTAGTAGAGGACCTGCCGCGGCGTGAAGGGCTCCGCGGCGGGCTGCGTGTCGAACTTGCGCACGCCCGCGAAGAAGAGGGCGCGCGTCACCAGCGCGCTGGCCGCCTCGTGGTCCGGGTGCCGCTCCTGCTCCCAGGGCACGACGACCAGCTCCGGACGCAGGCGGCGCAGCGCATCCACCACGCGGGCCACGGCGGCGGTGCCGGTGCGCTCGGGCTCGGGCGTGTCGAAGCCCGCCCACGGATTGAGCCAGCCGTCTGGCAGCTCCAGGTTCTCCCGGTGGACCAGCCCCAGCGCGCGGGTGGCGGCCTCTGTCTCCTCCGCGCGGGACTGCGGCGTGCCGCGCGAGCTCTTCTCGCCGCGCGTCAGGTCGACGATGCCGGTGCGGTAGCCGCGGGCGGCCATGCTCGCCATCAACCCGCCGCAGAACAGCTCCACGTCATCCGGGTGGGGGCCAAAGGCGAGGACGTCGATGTCGTACGGGGTGCCGGTCGCGCTCATGGCGTCAGGTCCTTGGAGTCACCGGAGAAGGGGACACACGCGTCCAGCACCTGCTTCGTGAAGGCACGCGCTCCGATGCGGCAGGCGAAGTAGGGCAGCCCCAGGACACGCTCCTGGGGCGCGTCCTCCGGGAAGAGGAACGTGCGCAGGCGGTCCACCTGTGCGGCCACCGTGGCATCGCGCCGGGCGAGCGCGCGGCGGTAGCGGCCCGTCAGGCGGGAGACCGCGACCCGCACCGTGCCCCGGGTGCGGCGCAGCGCGTCCTGGAGGCCCGGGTCCACCGCCGACACCTGTCCGGCGACGCGCTCCAGCTCGGAGGAGAAGGCGCCGAAGAGGCGGGCCTCCAGGGCCTCGGGCGTCTCCAGCGGCTCCGGGGCATCGCGCGTGGCCAGCCGCATGAGCAGCGTGTCGCGCGGCACGTTCACCTCATCCGGCTGGAGCCCCACCTTGCCCAGCCACCGGCGCGCGCGGTCATCGAGCACGCGGAAGCGCGCCCGGGGAATGGCGAGCGGCATCGGCTGGCCCGCGTGGGCGTAGAGCGGCGCCAGTTGCGCGAAGTAGGCCAGCTCCCCCGGGCCGCCGACATACGCCGCCGTGGGCAGCCAGGTGTCCTGGAGGAGGGGGCGCAGCAGCGCGGACGTGGTGAAGCGCAGGGGCTCACGCTCCAACGCTGCGTGCAGCGCGTCCTGGGAGAGGACGCTGTCTTCCGGGTGGCCCACCAGACGAAAGGCGCCGGCTTGCACCGGATCCATCCGGTAGCGCGGGCCCTCTAGCGCATCCGGTGAGAAGAAGCTGAGCGGCGAGCCCGGGCGGACATGGACCTGCACCGCGTAGCCCGCGCGGGTGAGCGCCTCCGCGCGGGCCGCGAGCACCTCGGAGAGCGCTCCCGCTTCCTGGAGGGCGAAGCGATGCACGGGCGCGGCCAGTGGCGCCAGCCGTGCGTCCCTCGGGTCGAGGAAGATCAGGCCCTCGTCGGCGAAGAGGGACGACAGCACGTCGGTGAAGGCATTCGCGAGCGTGGCCTCGGGACGGTAGGCCTGCTCCAGCAGGGACAGGAACGCTTCCGCGTGGGGTTCCGCTCCCAGCTCGGCGCGGAGGGTGGCCAGGGCGGGGAGGACGCTCGGGCCCAGGCGCTGGTGGGCGATGGGCGCCCGGGACGTCCGCGCATCCGGAAGCTCGAGCGCCACGCGACAGGGGCCGCCTGCCGGACGGGGGATGACACAGTGGTCGATCTCCGGAAGGTCGTGGTCCTCCGTCTGGAGCCAGAAGACGGGAACACAGGGCTGGCCGGTCTCTTCCTGGAGCGCGCGCGCCGTGACGATGGCGGACGCGGCCTTGTAGAGCGTGTACAGCGGGCCCAGGAAGAGGCCCATCTGCTGTCCCGTGACCACCGCCACGGTGCCGGGCTTCGCGAGCAGCGCGAGGTTCCGCTCCCGGGCGGGACTCGGCGCGAGGCGCGCGTTCTGCGCGGCGAGGACGTCCAGCAGCGCGGGCGACACCGTGCGCGACGCGGCGGCCACGGCCCGGGCGCGCGCTTCACGGTGCCGGTAGTCATCCGAAAGGAAGGAGAGCGCGGACGCATCTCCGCGAAGCCACGCGGTCGAGAAGGAGGACGTCACGGCCTGCGGTGATAACAGGTCGCGGCGGGCACGCCACCGGAAGTGCATGCGCGCACGTCGTGTCCGTTCGTGGCGTCGGGCGTCATTCCGGAATGAATGCGGACCGCGCCGGTTGGTATAGGGTCCGTGCGAATGCGGAACCTGTTCCTTGGAATGACGCTGGCCATGAGCGTTGGATTCGGGTCGACGGCGGTGGCGAGGCCCGCACGGCAGTTGCACGCGGGTGAAATCGCGGCGGGCCTGGAGCGGCTCGGGGTGACGGGCAGTGTGCTCTATGTCGCGGCCCACCCGGACGACGAGAACACGCGCCTGCTCGCGTGGCTGGTGGGAGAGCGCGGCCTGCGCACGGGGTACCTGTCCGTGACGCGCGGGGATGGGGGGCAGAACCTCATCGGCACCGAGCAGGGGCCGCTGCTCGGGCTCATCCGCACGCATGAGCTGCTCGCCGCGCGGAGCGTGGACGGCGCGGAGCAGTTCTTCACGCGGGCGCGGGACTTCGGCTATTCGAAGAGCGCGGAAGAGGCGCTGCGCATCTGGGGACATGACGCGGTGCTGGCGGACGTGGTGCTCGCCATCCGGCGCTTCCAGCCGGACGTCATCATCACCCGCTTCACCACGCAGCCGCCCAACCACGGCCACCACACGGCCTCCGCGCTCTTGGCGGCGGAGGCCTTCGTCGCCGCCGCCGACCCGAAGCGCTTCCCCGAGCAGTTGTCCGAGGTGAAGCCGTGGAAGGCGGACCGCCTGCTGCAGAACGCCTCCTCGTGGTCGTTCAAGCCCGATGAGGACCTGTCCCGCTACGTGAAGCTGGAGGTGGGCGGCTACGACGCGCTGCTCGGGCGTTCGTGGGGCGAGGTGGCCGCGGAGAGCCGCAGCCAGCACAAGAGCCAGGGCTTCGGCCAGGCCGCGGACCGGGGCCCCGCCGCCGAGTACTTCACGCCGCTGGCGGGGACGCTCCCGAAGCGCGACGTGTTCGAGGGGCTCGACTTCACCTGGAAGCGTTGGCCGGGCTCGGAGGCGGTGTCCCGCGCGGTGGCCGCCGCGACGAAGTCTTTCGACGCTCGCGCCCCCCACCGCTCCCTGCCCGCGCTCGTCCGCGTCCATGAGGCGCTGAGCGCGCTGCCGGACACCCACCCGTGGAAGGCGCCCAAGCTGCGCGAGGTGGAGGCGCTCATCGCCCACTGCGCGGGGCTGTTCCTGGAGGTGCGTGCCGCCGCGCCCACGGGCATCCCGGGTCTGCCCGTGCCGTTGGAGGTGGTGGCGCTGAACCGCTCGCCCGCCGCCGTCGAGTGGGTGGGGCTGTCACTGCCCGGCGAGAAGCCCGAGGCCGTGGGCAAGGCGCTGCAGGCGAACGTGCCCCTGAAGCTGTCGCGCACGGTGACGCTGCCCACGACGGCGACCATCTCCACGCCCTACTGGCTCCGGGAGCCTGTCACCGGAGGGCTCTACACGCTCAAGGACGAGGACCGCGCGCTCACCGGCCAGCCGGAGGGCCATCCCGCGCTGTCGGTGACGTTCGAGTACCAGGTCGCGGGCCGGCGCTTCCGCGCGGTGCGTCCGGTGGTCCATGCCTGGACGGATCCGGTGCGCGGCGAGCTCTACCGCGACTTCGAGGTCGTCCCGCCCGTCACCGCCACGCTGGCGCAGGACGTGCTCATGTTCCCCAACGGCGAGTCCCGTGCCGTGCCGGTGGTGCTGGCCGCGGGGATGGACCAGGTGCCGGGCACGGTGCGGATGCGGGCGCCGGCCGGCTGGCGCGTGGCGCCCGCGTCGATCGAATTCAAGCTCGCGGCCCGCGGAGACGAGCGCACCGTCACCTTCCAGGTCACGCCGCCCCCGGGCTCGACGCAGCAGGGCGCCCTCTCCGTGGAGGTCGACGTGGGGGGCCGCGCCTGGTCGTGGAGTGCCGGGTCCATCTCCCATCCCCACATCCCGCCGTTGACGGTGCGCCAGCCTTCCACGGCCATGGGGGTGCCGTTCTCCCTGGCCATCAAGGGCAAGCGCATCGGCTACATCCCCGGTCCGGGCGACCGCGTCGCGGAGAGCCTGGCCGCGGTGGGCTACGAGGTGACGCTGCTCCCCGAGGAGCGGCTGGCCCGCGAGCCGCTGGAGCGCTTCGACGCCATCCTCGTGGGCGTGCGCGCCTTCAACGCCAACGCGCACCTGGCCGTGCACCGGGAGCGACTGCTCCAGTACGTGGAGGGCGGCGGGCGGCTGGTGGTGCAGTACAACACCAACAGCCGCGTGGGGCCGCTCACGTCCTTCGTCGGGCCCTATCCGCTGGAGATTGGCCGCGACCGGGTGACGGACGAGACGGCGGAGATGACGCCCGTGCGCGCCAATGAACCGCTGCTGCGCGCGCCCAACGCGCTGACGGCCGCGGACTTCGAGGGCTGGGTGCAGGAGCGTGGCCTCTACTTCGCGTCGTCGTGGGACGCCCACTATCAGCCCGTGTTCGCCATGCACGACGCCGGCGAGGCGCCGCTCCAGGGCGCGCTGCTGGTCGCCCGTCATGGCAAGGGCACCTTCATCTACACGGGCCTCGCCTTCTTCCGTCAGCTCCCCGCCGGGGTTCCCGGCGCCTACCGCCTGTTGGCCAACATCCTTTCGCCATGAGCACCGCTCCCAACCTGACCCCTCCCGAGCCCGCCGAAGCCGCCCCCGCGCACCGGCCCGAGCTCGATGACGCGCCGCCGCTCTTGGGCTCCTGGCGCAACATCTACCTCCTGGTGCTGGGCACCTTCGTGCTGTTCGTCGTCGTGTTCTGGGGCCTCACCGAGGCGTACGCGTGACGGGGCTCGACTGGCTGGTCCTGGGCGGGACGATTGCGTTCATCGTGGTGTGGGGCCTCTGGAAGTCCCGGGGGACGGCCACCAGCGACGAGTACCTGCGTGGAGGCCGTGAGCTGAAGTGGCCCACCATCGGCCTGGGCGTCATGGCCACGCAGGCGAGCGCCGTCACCTTCCTCTCCGTCCCCGGGCAGGCCTACGAGGACGGGATGCGCTTCGTGCAGTTCTACTTCGGCCTGCCGATCGCGATGGTCATCATCAGCGCGGTCTTCGTGCCCATCTACTACCGGCTCAACGTCATCACCGCGTACGAATACCTGGAGTCGCGCTTCGACCTGAAGACGCGGCTTTTGGGCGCCTTCCTCTTCCTCATCCAGCGTGGGCTGGCCGCGGGCATCACCATCTACGCGCCGGCCATCATCCTCTCCACCATCCTCGGCTGGCCGCTGGAGCCCACGGTCATCGTCATGGGCGCGCTCGTCATCCTCTACACGGTGACGGGAGGCTCCAAGGCGGTGAGCCAGACGCAGAAGCAGCAGATGGTGGTGATGATGGGCGGCATGGTGGTGGCCGCCGCGGTCATCCTCTGGCGCCTGCCGGAGCACGTGTCGTTCGGCAAGGCGGTGGACGTCGCTGGCGCGTTCGGCCGGATGAACGTGGTGAGCTTCGACTTCGACATGCAGGACCGCTACAACTTCTGGTCCGGCATTACGGGAGGGCTGTTCCTGTCGCTGTCGTACTTCGGCACGGACCAGTCCCAGGTGGGCCGCTACCTGACGGGCCGCTCCATCTCGGAGAGCCGGCTGGGGCTGCTCTTCAACGGCGTGCTGAAGATCCCGATGCAGTTCTTCATCCTCTTCGTCGGGATCCTCGTCTTCGTCTTCTACCAGTTCAGCACGCCGCCGCTGCTCTTCAACGATGCGCTGCGCACCCGCGTGCAGGGCACGGAGCAGTCGGCCGAGTACGCCGAGCTGGAAGCGAAGTGGGAGCAGGTCCAGTCCAGCAAGCGCGCGGAGGTGGAGCGCTACCTGTCGGCCGTCGAGTCGGGCGACGTGGCGGCCGGCGAGGCGTCACGGGCGCTGCTCCAGGGCGCGCAGCGGCAGGCGGGCGAGGTGCGCAAGGAGGCCAAGGCCATGGTCGCGCGCGCGCTCCCGGGCGCGGAGACGAAGGACTCGGACTACATCTTCATCGCCTTCGTGAAGCGCTGGTTGCCCAGCGGGCTGTTCGGTTTGCTCATCGCCGTCATCCTGTCCGCGGCCATGAGCTCCATCTCCAGCGAGCTGGCGGCGCTGGGGACCACCACGACGGTGGACTTCTACCGGCGGGTGTTCCGGCCCGACGCCTCGGACCGGCAGGTGCTGGTGGCGTCCAAGCTGTTCACCGTGTTCTGGGGGCTGGTCGCGGTGGCCTTCGCGACCTTCGCTTCGCTGCTGGACAACCTCATCCAGGCCATCAACATCCTGGGCTCCATCTTCTACGGCACGGTGCTGGGCATCTTCCTGGTGGCCTTCTTCGTGAAGCGCGTGCGCGGCCATGCCGTGTTCGGGGCGGCGGTCATCTCCCAGGCGACGGTGATTGCCCTCTTCTTCCTCTCCGACGTGGGCTACCTCTGGTTCAACGTCATCGGCTGTGCGCTGGTGGTGGCGCTGAGCCTGGTGATGCAGGGCGTCCTGCCGCGCGGGGAGACGCCGGCCCCGGCCCCGGTGACGGGGGTCTGAGGGCTCGGGCCGCTCGCGCTCACGGTCAGAGCAGCCCCTGGGCCTTCAAGGCGTCGATGGCGGCGGCCAACGCGGGGTGGGGTGACGGCAACGGACCCGGGGAGGAGCGCACCGTGCTGACAAAGACATACGCGCCCTCCTTCGTGGCTACATGCCCCACGAGCCAGGTCAGGTTCTCCGCTGGGAGCGTGAGCGCGCCGGTCTTCGCGCTGAGCACCGCGCCCTCCTTCCAGGGGCCACCCATGTCGATGCCGTCCCGGACGTGCGCCACGGTCTGGGGGCCCTGCACCAGGGTGCGCTTCACGGTCTCCTGGGTGGCCGCGCTCACGGGGAGCTGTCCCCGGTAGAGCCGTGCCAGGAATTGGAGCTGCTCCTCGGGAGAGATGCGAAGCGGCCCGCCCAGCCAGAACAGGGTGATGTCTCCCGAAGCGTCCGCGTTTCCATACTGGAGGCGCCTCATCCAGGCTTCCTCGCGCTCACGGCCGAGCCGGGTCGCGAGCTCCTGGAAGACCCACAAGGCCGAGCGGCGCATGGCCGTGTCCAGCGTCTGGTCCTGGTTCCAGGCCTCGATGGAGCGGTGGGGGCCGTCCCAGCGGAACACCTCGTCTGGCTTCAAGACGCCTTCCTCCAGCGCGATGAGCGCATGCGGAATCTTGAAGGTGGAGGCAGGTGCCAGGCGCTCTTGGCAGAGGCTGCTGCCGTTGAAGGTCACCTGGCCCGTTTCCAGGTTCATCAGGCCGAAGCAGCCGGGATGCTGGGAGACGACGCGGAGCGGGACAGGGCGATGACCCACGCACGCGACGGACGTGAGCAGCACGAGCCATCCGGCGAGGCGGAACCTGGGAGAGGGGAGTCGGGACATGGGCGCGGGGGACAGCAAACCTCGCGCCAGCATCCATCGCTTCAGGATCGCGGTCGTAGGGCCGCAGGTGTGCTCGGAGAGACACGGTTCGAAGGGCTCGGCTCCGGGCCCATGCCTTCGAGGACTCTCAGAAGATGCCTTGTCCCGGTGTGAGGACGCGGTCCGGGTCGTAGCGCCGCTTCGCGTGCTCGAACCGCTCCCAGGCGGGGTGGAAGTGGCGGCGCCAGTCTGCGGGGCTCAGGGGCACGGCATCCACGGGATAGATCTTCCCTCCGATGGCCGTGAGCCGGTCGAAGATGGCGCGGTTCTTCCGCAGGAGGGATGCGACGTTCTCCGGCGTCGGTGGAATGGCGGTGCGCAGCAGCGAGAAGAGGAAGACGTGTCTGTCGTTGGGCGTGCGCAGGAAGGGCGTGGTCAGCTCCGAGGCGCGGAAGGGGTAGAGGAGGATGGGCCCCTGCCCCATGTCGGCCTCGGTGGTCTGTGAGAGGACCTCCTGGACGAAGGATTCGGCGGACCGGGCGGGGACGAACATGTCCAGCCACGGATGGGGGAAGCCCCAGACGCCGAGCTGCTTGAGCAGTTCGACCAGCGGCGCGAGCCGGTTGACGAAGTCGAAGTAGCTGCCGTCGCTCACCTGGAGCGTTCCCGGCTGGAAGCCCAGGCCCGCGAGCAGTCGTGCATCGTTCGGCTCCGAGCCTGGCGTGAAGTACTTCACCACCTCGAGCTGATACGCCCGGCCCCCGTTGGAGGCGACGACGGAGCCCTCGACGTAGTCGAAGCGACCGTCCTCGATGAGCCGCCGCTGGTCCTCCATGAAGCGGTGGAGGTCGTTGTACAGCGCGAGGTATGTCCGAGCGCGAGGCGGCACTTCGACGAGCCGCACCCTCGCTCGCACGATGATGCCGAACTGGCCCAGGCCCGAGCGCACCGCGTCGAACAGAGGCCGCTCACGCCAGCGCGAGCACCGTACGAGCTCGCCCCGGCCCGTGACGACATCCATCTCCAGGACATTGTCCACCTGGAGGCCCCAGCGGAACGCCTGCCCGCCGATACCCCCCGCGGACAGCGTCCCACCGACGCTCAACTCGATGTAGTCGGTCAGCACCGGAGGGCTCTTGCCGTGGGGGAGCGCGGCCTGGAGCAGCTCGTGCCACCGGACGCCCGCATCCACCCAGGCGCTGTCCTCGCCAAGCTCGTGGACGGTCGACAGCGTGGACATGTCGATGACGATGCCCGCCGCCACCTGGGACTGGCCGAAGGTGCTGTGGCTCTCCCCGAGGCCCCGAGCGGCGGCGATCTTCAGGTCCTGGCGTCGCGCGAAGCGGACCATGGCCACGATGTCCTGCACCGAGCCGGGAACGAGCACCGCCCACGGCGTGCGGTGGACGATGTGACCGAAGTCCTCCGTGGCCGCGGTCCGCGACGCTGAGTCCATCAGCAACTCGCCATCGAGTGGCGGCAGGGGGACCGCGCCAGCCTCCAGCGTGGAGGCCCAGCTCCGGTTCATGGGATTGAATGCCACTGCGACCAACGCACCTTGGAGCAACGCCCTCCGGGAGACGGTTCGACTCGACATTCACTCCTCCTGTTATGTCGGAGATTTCTATCCCGAGGTCGCCTGCTCCAACAATTGCCCTCGGCTCCTGGGTTCTCCGCGGATGGGGCTGCCATCCACTCCGTGGCGGCACGGTGTTCTGCTATGAAGTCCGAGCAGTCGATTGGAGGGGGTTGGATTCTTGAGACGGGTTGCGAGCTATGTGTGGGTGTTTTTCGTTGCAGCTGGGTGCATGCATACGCCTCCGGGGTACCAGGCGAACGGAGTGACCCTGACAACGAGGGAGGAGGCCGTGGCTTCCGGCTTCAAGCCGTGGAAGCTGTCGGTGGCCTTCGGTGACAAGCAGGATGGTACCCAGTTGCTGCTCGACTTCATGAAGCGCGCGGAAGCCGCAGGCGGGCGTTACGTCAGCGACGTGCACATCGTGCTGGCGAGTGACCAGGATGGGGAGCCGGTGGAGTGCCGGACAGAGATCGTGCCGGAGTCTTCAGTGGAGACGGGCCGAACGCTTCAAAGTACGCCGGGGCGTACCGAGATGCGGCATCACATGGTTCCGGTCACAAAGACTGTCTTTGAGAGCCAGTATCAATGCCGGTCCGTCTCGGAGCCGCGCACTGTCTCGGAGACCTACTACGAGAGTCACTATGACGCGTCCTCGAAGACGACCCGCTCCGTGCCGCGCACGCGAATGGTGACGCGCTTCGAGCACCGTCAGAAATGCAGTCACGTGCCCATGACGCGCACCGTGACGCGCTTTGAGTATCAGTTCCGCAGCGAGTTCATCCCGCCACGCCTGGAATGGGTGTCGCGGTATTCCACCCGGTGGAACCTGAAGGAGACGCCGCCTACGTGCGCGCCCCAGTCGCCACGGACGGGTGAGTCGCCTTCAATGCCACACCGGGTCGAAGGTGAGGTGTACGGGTGCTCGCTCGATCAATCCAATGAGGGTGGGGATTCGGAGAGTCGGGCCTTGAAGCTCCGCAGGCAGTATCGCCAGAGTGCGATGGCGAAGGGCCTGATGCCCGCGAGCTGCCAGGAACTGGCGCTCCAGGTGCCGCCGGACACCGAAGCGCCCTGAGTCCAGGATTCGCAGGCGGCGACATGCACGACATGGTCCGCGATGCGGCCCGAGCGGGTGTCGGCGCCGCACGCCTCCCGATTTCACTCGTCTCACCCGAAAGAGACGCGCGTGAGCTGTTCCGACTCGCGCCACAGGCGCTGGGCAGTCGCCTCGTCTTGGGCGCGCGGCGGCACCTTCGAGGGCGCCGGGGAGCCACGCATCTCGCTCAGCTTGTCTGGCCCATAGTAGCCGCCCCCCTTCGCGTCGGGAGAAGTCGCGGCATAGAGCGTCGGCAGTGCGCCCTGAGAAGCGGGCTGGAACACAAACCATAAGAGCGAGCGGGCGATGCCCACGGCACTCCAGCGGCCCGGGGCATTGTGCAGGAGGTCGGTGCGCGAAATGCCCGGATGGGCGGCGACGCTGGTGATTCCCCACTGATTCGCTTCGGCCCGGCGCTGCAGCTCGAAGGCGAACAGCAGGCACGCAAGCTTCGATTGTCCATAGGCCTTCATCGGAGCGTAGCCGCGCTGCGACTGCAGGTCGTCGAAGTCCATTGTCGCGGCTCTCGCGGCGACGCTCGACAAGGTGACGACGCGCGCATCCACCCCCTTGCGCAGCAGCGGCAGCAGGTGTGCCGTCAGCGCGAAGTGGCCGAGGTAGTTGGTGCCGAGCTGCAGCTCGAAGCCATCGGCCGTCTGTTCGCGCCCTGGCGGCGTCATCACCGCGGCATTGTTGATGAGCAGGTCGAGCTTGTCCGTCTGGCTCCGCAGCCGCGCGGCGAAGTCCGCCACCGAAGCAAGGCTCGCGAGATCGACCTGCTCGAACCTCACGCTCGCGGTCGGTACCTCGGTGAGCACCTTCGTGACGGCGTCGGCGCCTTTGCGCGGGTTTCGTCCGGCGATGATGACCTCGCCCCCTGCTCGCGCCAGCGCGAGCGCGTCTTCGAGCCCGAGTCCTCCGGTGCCGGTGATGACGGCGAGACGGCCGTGCTGCGAAGGAATGTCGGTTGTCTTCCAGTTCATGGCTGGAAGGTAGCGGCCATCCCGTGGGCGAAAAACGGGCATGCATCCAGACACACTGTCTGGAAGATTGTGACAATGGGCATCGACCTGGACTCACTGAAGATCTTCACCCGTGTCGCGGAGCTGCGGAGCTTCACCGAGGCCGCGCGTCAGCTGGGCATTCCCAAGGCGCGTGCGTCGGCGAGGGTCTTGGGCCTGGAGGCCGAATTGGGAACGCAGCTCCTCCATCGCTCGACCCGTGTCGTTCGGCTCACGCCCGAGGGCGAGCTGCTGCTCAAGCGCGTCCCTGCGTTTCTCGCGGAGGCAGACGAAATCGGGTCGCTCTTTCAAGCCGGTCGCGTGCTGCGCGGGCGGGTGCGCATGGAACTGCCGGTCGTCGTCGCGCTCAAGTTCGTCATCCCCCGGCTTCCGGAGCTCCTGGCCAGGCACCCGCAGCTCCAGGTGGAGATCTGCGCGAGCGACCGGATCGCCGCGGCGCTGCGTGAAGGCTTCGACCTCGTGCTGCGCATCGGCGCTGTCGCCGAACCGGGCCTGGTGGGCCGGCGCATCGGTGAATCCACGATGATGAACTGCGCGAGCCCTTCGTACCTGCGCCAGTACGGAACGCCGCGCGCTCTGGAGGAGCTGCGCTCCCACCTGGTGGTCCATTACGCGGCGGATCCCGTCCCCAACTTCGAATACCGCGATGGCGAGACGTATCGGCAGCTGCCGATGCGGAGCGTGATCACGGTCGACAACTTCGAAGCGTATGAGGCGGCCTGCGTCGCGGGGCTCGGCCTCGCGCAGCTTCCCCGTCATGGCCTGGAGCGACATGACGGCAAGCTCGTCGAGATTCTTCCGGAGCTCGTCGCGCGGTCCGTCCCCATCGCGCTCCTGCACACGCACGGACGCTCGGTGCCGCGCCGCGTGCGGGTGGTGATGAACTGGCTGATGGGCGTGCTCGCCCCCATCAGCGGTGAGCTCGTGCCGCGGTGAACGAAGGTCCGGACGTGCACGGCGGCCGAACCCTCATCCCAGGTTCGGCCTTCAATGCGTCGAACCCGTGTTTGCCTTGCCATCTCCTGGGTGGCCGCGCTCAACGGGAGATGACCCGCGCACGCGACAGCGTGTGCCAGACCCGAGAGGGCTCACGCCAGCAACTCCCTCACCTTCACGGCGTAGCGGCGGCTCAGGGTGAGGCCCCGCACGTGGAGACGCCAGGTGTCGTTCGCCTCTCTCGCCAGGCGCTCCACGTGCTCGAAGTCGACGACGGTGGAGCGGTGCACTCGCCGGGATGGAACGCGCGGTGGAGGCGTGCTTCGTCGCCCGACTTCACCCCCTCCGTGTAATCAGCGACGACCGCGCGGATGGCCGCCACGTCGTCGTTGGGGGTGGCCTGCGAGCGGTGGTTCGCGCCACTCTCGTCCTCCATCGGCGTGCTTGGCGTACTCTTCAGCGAGTGGCGGCGAGGCTCGGTGAGCGGTGGCGCGGCGCCGCCTCCCGCATGAGGGTTCGACAACACCCTCCAAACCTGATGGCTCGCCTTATTGGCGAGCTGTCGCGACTTCGCGGGCGAGTGCGACGAACGCAGTGTGAGCGGCCGAGGCGTTGCGCCGGCCTGGGTAGTAGAGGCAGAGCCGAGCGAGCTCCGGTGTCCAGTCCTCGAGCACGCGAACGAGGCGTCCCGCTTCGATGTCATCTCGCACGTCCGGCTCCATGAAGAAGCCGAGTCCGATGCCCTCCAGGACGGCCATCCGCGAGAGGCTGGCCTCGTCCAGCGTGATGGGACCCGTCACATCGATCAGGGCCGTCTGCCCCCGCTTCCGGAGCTCCCACCGGAAGATGCTGCCGTTCGGCAAGCGGACCCGAACACACCGATGACGGAAAAGGTCCGGCGGGACGCGCGGCCGACCGTGCTTCTTCAGGTACGCCGGCGAAGCGACGATGGCATGGCGTTGGGGCTCTCCAAGCGGAATGGCGATCATGTCGGTGGGCACGAGGTTCGCCATCCGCACGCCAAAGTCGAACCCCTCGGCGACGACGTCGACCAGCCGGCCTTCGGTCACGACGTCGACATGCACGTCCGGATAGCGGCGGAGGTACTCCAGCACCAGTGGCGCGAGGAACTCGCGCGCCGCCGTCGCGAAGGTGTTGATGCGCAGCATGCCGGACGGCTTTGCCTGCTGGGAGCGAGCAGCGTCCATCGCGTTGCGGATGTCCTCGAGTCCCGGAGCGACCTGTTCAACGAACGCTCTGCCGGCGTCGGTCAGCGAGACGCTGCGCGTCGTGCGGTTGAAGAGGCGGACGCCAAGATGTGCTTCAAGCTTCGCGATCGCGCTGCTCAGCGCCGTCGTCGACATCCCGAGCTCAAGGGCTGCGCCGCGAAACGAGCTCCTGCGCGCGACGGCGAGGACGGCATCGAGATCATTCAGTCCGGGTCGATACATCGATAGTCCTGAGAATCGGGATGTCGCATCCTACTTTGTCCCTGTTGAGCGGGCAATCGTGCGGGCTTACATCTTGACCCATGAAACTGCACCCATCGATTCAAGCCTATTTCAACGCGGACAGCGTCACGCCGCTCGACGCCTTCGCGCCCGATGCCATTGTCGAGGATGAGGGACATCGGCATGTCGGGCACGCGGCCATCGACGAATGGTGGCGTGATTCCCAGGCGAAGTATCAGGCCGTCGCGCAGCCACTCGAGGTGACTGTGAAGGACGGGGCCTGCGCGGTTCGCGCGAAAGTGAGCGGCTCGTTTCCCGGCAGTCCCATCACGCTCACCTTTGCGTTCCGGATGAAGGACGAGCGGATCGCGGCGTTGAGCATCGGCGCGTGAGCCGTGATGCCCATTTCAAACCTGTGGAAGGAGATGACGTAATGAGAGAGCTAGAGGGTAGACGCGCGCTCGTGACGGGCGGAACGAAGGGCATCGGCAAGGCGGTGGTCGCATGGCTGCGCGCGGCCGGCGCGACGGTGCTGACGACCGCGCGGGAGGGAACGGGCGAGGGCTTCATCGCCGCCGATGTCGCCACGGCCGAGGGCTGCGCGCGCGTCGCGAAGGCCGCTGGCGCAGTGGACATCCTGGTCCACGTCGTGGGCGGAACGTCGGCGCCGGCGGGGGGCTTCTCCGTCCTCGACGACGACGCGTGGCAGAAGACGCTCGACCTGAACCTGCTGGCGGCGGTGCGGCTCGACCGGGCACTGGTCCCCGGAATGCGCGAGCGCCGGACCGGCGCGGTCGTGCACGTGACGTCGATCCAGCGACAGCTCCCGCTGCACGAGGCGACGACCGCGTACGCCTCGGCCAAAGCCGCACTCTCGAACTACAGCAAGGCCCTCTCGAAGGAGGTCGCGCCGCATGGCGTCCGCGTGAATCGCGTGTCGCCGGGTTGGGTCGAGACCGAGGCTTCCGTCGGGTTCATGAGCGAGATCGCGGCGAAGAACGGCACCGACGAGGCGGGCGCGAAGGAGATCGTGATGCGCTCGCTCGGCGGGATTCCGCTCGGGCGCCCCGCGCGTCCGGCCGAGGTCGCCGAGCTGATCGGGTTTCTCGTCTCGGACCGCGCGAGCGCGATCACCGGGGCGGAGTACGTGATCGACGGCGGGACGGTGCCCGTCAGCTAGGCCCTCTCTGATGGATGCAGGTGGCGGAGGTAGGAGAAGACAAGCGCCACCTGCACCGGGGCTTCGAGCCTGTTTCTCATACCCCAGGTCGAGCGAGCCATCGCCAATCACGCTTCGCCAGGCCGTCGTAGGCCATCAGCCCCTGGCGCCAGAACTCGCGGAAGGCGCCCGCGGCCCACCCCTGCCGGAAGCGTTGGCAGGCGGAGGCCCAATGGCACAGGCCCGTCGCCGTCAACGCGCCCCGCTGCATCCCCGTGCGCAGCACCCGGAGGATCCCAGCGGGTGCTCCGGCCGGGCCGGCAGCAGCGGTTCGATGCGTCGCCACAACTCTTCCGGCACCCGCCAGCCGTCGTCCTTGGGAAGCTGGTGATGCAGGGCGTTTGACAGAACCTACTTCGCGGCACGCTGACGATGCTTCTCGCGCGCCGCGAGCACCTTGGGCGTGTTCGTCGCGATCCACCGGCCGAGCGCGTCGAGGTGCTCCGCGAGCCCGCTGCCCAATGGCGTCAGTGAGTAATCCACGCGCGGAGGCACCTCCCCGTAGTCACGCCGCGCGACGAAGCCGTCCTCCTCCAGTGTGCGGAGCGTCAGGGCGAGCATGCGCTCGCTGACGCCGCCCACGCGGCGCCGCAGCTCGGCGTAGCGGTAGGTGCGCTCGGCGAGCGCGAGCATGATGAGCATGCCCCACTTGGACACGACATGGTCGAGCACGTCCCGCCCGGGGCAGTCGGGCGCGTAGGACTCTCTGAGAAGATCGCCGAGCTTCGCCATCCCTGAGGCACTAACATAGATGTGCGTACTTCCAAAAAGAGAGTGCGCGGTGTTACGGGTCGGGCATGGCGAAGCTCCTCATCATCGGTGGCAGCGGTCGGACGGGCCTGCACCTCCTCGAACAGGCCGCGCAGCGCGGACACACGGTCCGTGCGCTCGTGCGCAAGCCCGACGCCGTGAAGGCCCCACCCGGCGTCGAGATGGTGAAGGGCACGCCGGAGAAGCTCGAGGACCTGCGCGAAGCGATGAAGGGGACCGAGGCGGTCATCGTCGCCCACAACAACTCGCGCGCGTCCGACAACCCCTGGGCGAAGCAGATCAACTCGCCGAGTTTCATGACGGACACGGCGCGAAACATCCTCGCCGTGATGGACGAGCAGCACGTGAAGCGCGTCGTCTTCCTCTCTGCGATCGGCGTCGGTGACTCGTGGCCGACCGTCTCGTGGTTGTTCCGGGCGTTCATCAAGCTGAGCAACATCAAGATCGGCTATGCCGACCACGATGGCGTCGACGCGCTCGTGCGCAAGAGCGACACCGACTGGACGCTGGTGCGCGCCGTCGGCCTGAACGACAAACCCGCAGGCGCGCTCGGCCCGCTGCACACCACCGAGGTCGGGGGTTCGAAGCCCGGAACGCTGAACGTGACGCGCGCGGAAGTGGCGACCTTCTGCCTCGACTGCGTCGACAAGAACGAGTGGGTCCACCGCGCGCCCATCATCTGGAACGGCAAGAAGTGAGCGCGGCGTTCGTCCATGGCCGGCTGTTCGCCGTGCTGCTCGTGGGCCATGAGCGCGCGCAGCGTGAAGGAGACCGCGATGGAAGCTGAGACCGAGACCCAGGAAGCCCCGAAGCCGGAGGCGTCCTCCGAGCTGAAGCCCGTCGGGCCCGTGGCCAGGCCGCGGTTCGTCGTACTCACCACCGACGACGCCGCCGTGGGCGTCTGCAACCTCGACGGAGAATGCTCATGACCAGGCCGCTCACCATCGACGTGTGGAGCGATGTGATGTGCCCGTTCTGCTACATGGGCGACGCACTCCTCGCGAAGGCGCTGGACACGTTCCCGCACAAGGAGCAGGTCGAGGTCCGCTACCGCAGCTACCAACTCATGCCGGGACTGCCGACGGACAGCGATATGAACGCGACCGAGATCCTCGTGAGGGCGAAGGGCATCCCGCGCGCGCAGGCCATCGCGATGAACAAGCAGGTCGAGGCGCGCGCCGCCGAGGTGGGGCTCGAGTACCACCTCGACCAGGCGCTCGTCGTGAACACGCGCTCGGCGCAGCGGCTCTCGCAGTTCGCGCTGGCCGAGGGCAAGCAGCACGCCTTCATGCAGCGGCTCTTCCGCGCCTACTTCACGGAGGGCAAGAACGTCGGCAAGTACGACGTGCTCGCCGACCTCGCCGCCGAGGTCGGACTCGACAGGATGCGCGCGCTCGAAGTGTTGGAGAGCGGCGGCTTCGACTCCGAGGTCGCCGCCGACCAGAGCCAGGCGAACGCGATCGGCATCCAGGGCGTCCCGTTCTTCGTCCTCGACGGGAAGTACGCGGTCGCTGGCGCGCAGCCCGTCGAGGCGTTCCGCAAGGCGCTCGACACGGCGTGGGGCGCGGACCGCGGATAGCCGCTCTTAGTACTACTTGATCAGATGCGTGACGGTCCTCGAGGAGGAGCGCGAGCGCCGAGTCTGCGGAGGCACAGCGGACAATGGCCGAGGCGGCGCAGCAGCAGATGCTGAAGCCGCCGACGCACCTGGGGAAGGGTCCAGGGAATCCTCCTCCGGGGGAAAAAGCGCTCGACGGAGCGCGAGGAAGCCATGGGCCACCATGCAGAGGGTGGCGTGGTGGTGAAAGCCTCTCCAGGTGCGGCCCTCGAAATGGTCCAGGCCGACTTCGCCCTTCATCTCCTGGTAGTCGCGCTCGACGCGCCAGCGCAGCTTCGCCAGGGTGACGAGGCGTTTGAGGGGCGTGTCTTCCGGCAGAGACGAGAGGTAGTACTTCGTTGGCGCGGCCTCGCCCGGCGGCCACTCACACAGGAGCCACTCGGGAGCGCCGGGCGCCTTGCGCACGACATGGCCTTCAGCGACCTGGATTCGCACTGCGGCGAAAGTGGAGGACTGCGTGCCGCGGCTGCCCTCGCGCCAGCTGATGCGGCGGTACTCCTCCTCGGGTAACTGGCGCGCCAACTCTTCAATCGTCCAGGGCTGCACGCCGCTGTCGTCGACGAAGCGAGTCCGGGGGCGTCCGTACGCGCCAGCCTTCTTCACGGGCAGGTGCGGCGTCGCCCCCGGAGGCCACACCTTGTGCTGCCCCGGCACGGCGACGAGGTAGGGCAGCCCGCGTGCCGTGAGTCCTTCGCGAAACTCCCGGCAATTGCCATACCCCGCATCCGCCAGGACGACGTGCTTGCGCACGCCCCACTCCAACGCGTCATCCAACTGCGACAGCGCCAATTCCCATTTGCGCGAGGCGCCTACCGCCTCGGGGACTCCGGCCGCCTTGCGTCGGTCCTTCTCCGTCACCCACTCCTCGGGCAGGTACAGCTGCATGCCGATACACCCGCTGCCACGAGCCCCAGCCAAATGCAGGCTGACGGCCACCTGGCAGTTGTCCGTGCGCCCCAGCGTCCCCGAGTACTGACGGGCGACTCCCACCGAGTGCTTCCCCTTCTTCGGGAAGCCCGTGTCGTCCACCACAAGGGCTTCCACCTCCGGCAGCCGCTCTTCCAGCTTCCGCGCCAGTCGCTCCCTCAGCGCCTCGTCGCTCCACGTCCCTTGCGAGACGCACTGCTGCAGTCGCTGGCGCATTGCCTCGACATCCCTGGCGTCCTCTACCAGCCGGGCCGCCATCGGCTCGATGCTCTTGCGCTCCCCATCCAGCAGTAGGCCCGTGACATAGGCCTCCATGGCGCGCCGCCTCTCCAGTCGCCCCATGCCGGCGACCATCTCTTCGAGATAGGCGCTCAGCGACTCATCCAACTTCTTGAGCTGCGCGGGTGTCATCCCGGCCGTAGATCACACGGGCCCCCTGGATTCAAGTGACCGGGTAGTATTAGAACCTGTTTCGGTAGGGGAGAAGGACGACGTCAACCGGTTCCAATCGCTCCTACCGAAGTGGGTTCTTGCGCACGAAGGCCCGCGACATTCATCGCGACGCCCGCTTCACAAGATGACCTGCCGGAGAGTCGGCACGGACAGGGTGAGAGCGTTGGTGCGGTTGCACCGAATGGGGACGGGGCGCTCGAAGTGGCCCTGCTGTCGGGCATGGAGGCTCGCGTGTCTGGCTCCGACCTGGGGGGCGTGCGACAGTGCCCATCCTCTTTGGACGATGGGCCTGATGAACAAACTCTCCGTAGCCATTGCTGGAACGATGCTGGTGCTGGCCGCTTGCAAGACGACGAGTCCTGCACCCGCCCGCGATATCCCCACGGCAATGAACCAGGCCGCGACGACCCTGCTGCAGTCACGACTGCTGCACGCAACGTCGATCGCAGTGGTCTATCGGGGCGAGGAGTTCATCCTGCATCGGGGTGAGCTGGAGACCGGCAAGTCCAATCCGCCCGATGATTCGACCCTCTATGAGATAGGGTCGGTCAGCAAGACCTTCGTCGGCCTGCTGTTGGCAAACGCTGTCCTCGAAGGCAAGGCGACCCTGGACGACCCGATACAAAAGTATCTGCCGTCCGCGTATCCGAACCTTCAGTCAGGCGGCGAGCCGATCCGTCTGCGCCATCTGATCACACACACCAGCGGCATGCCGGGGATGTTGCCACTGCAAGTGAATGAGGTGTTGAGCGACTTCACTGCGCATGCCACCCCGGCAAAGCTCAATGCCGCCTATGCGGACTACGGGCAGCCGAGGTTCTGGCAGGACCTGCACACCGTCAGCATCAAGGGCCCGCTCGGCAAGGACTATGCTTACTCGAGCGCCGGCACCGAGTTGGTCGCGCACACCCTCGAGAAGATCCACGGGGCTCCCTACGAGTCGTTGCTCGCGGAGTTCCTGGCGCGGGAAGCCGGTATGCACGACACGTGGCTGCGCCTGCGTGCCCAGGACGCCCACCGCCTGGCTCCTGGCTACCACAGCGACAACCCGGTCGGCACCACGCCGATGCCACTCCTGCCCTGGGGCGCGGCGGGAGCCTTGAAGGCGACGATGCCGGAGATGGTGAAGTACTTGCGCTTGCAGTTGAGCAACCATCCCGCGGTGACAGAGTCACACAAGCCGCTGGTGCGCTTCGCGGAGGACTTCCGCATTGGCTATTTCTGGAACATCGGCCAGAGCAGCCAGTTGGGCACCCACTACGTGCATCACGGCGGCGTGCCTCGCGCGCAATGCTATCTCTACCTCGTGCCGAAGTATCAGTTGGGGGTGTTCATCATCACCAACCAGAGCGGCGATGCGACCGCCGACGCCATGGAACGCGCGCTGGCGCCCCTCTTCGACAGGGTCGAATCGATGCAGGGTCGCTAGCACGGCGAACAACAGGATGAAGTCGCGCCATCGTCCACGAACCAGAGTAGGTTCCGCCTCCCTGTTCGTTGGAGTTCCGTCGATGCCCCAAGCCACACCGCGCTCGTCACTTCTGGACGTGCGTCCCAGCGTCTTCCTGCTCGCCGGAGCGTTCGTCACCGGCATGTTCCTCTTTGTCCAGGGCGGCTGCGGGCGTGACGAGTGCCAGGACGCCACCGACTGCCGTGAATACAAGGGACCGCCGGCGTCGAATACGGAGTGGGTCTGCGAGGACAAGCGCTGTGAGCCGCATTCCGTCCAGGTGCCGCCCCCGGATTCTGGCACGGACGCGGGGACGCCCGACGCGGGGAGACCCGACGCGGGGACTCCCGACTCGGGTCCCACCACGGTGAGCGTGCAGGTGCTCGCGTTCAATGACTTCCACGGGCAGCTCGAGGAGCCCGCGGGCCAGATCCTGACGGGCGTGGCCCCCGACGGTGGAGCGGTGCGGGTGAAGGCGGGCGGCGTGACGTACTTCGCCCGGCACATCGCGGCCCTGCGGGCCGCCAATCCGAACACGGTGGTGGTCGCGGCGGGAGACCTCATTGGCGCCTCCCCGCTGCTGTCGGGGCTGTTCCACGACGAGCCCACCATCGAGGCGATGAACCTGATTGGCCTGGACCTGGTCGCGGTGGGCAACCACGAGTTCGACGAGGGCAGCACGGAGCTGTTGCGCATGCAGTGGGGCGGCTGCCACCCGGTGGATGGCTGCCTGGACGGGGATGGCTTCCCGGGCGCGAAGTTCAAGTTCCTGGCGGCCAACGTGGCCACGGGCGTGGACCGCACGCTGTTCCCCCGCTACGACGTGCGCGAGTTCGAGGGCGTGAAGGTGGCCTTCATCGGCATGACGTTGGAGAACACGCCGGAAAGCGTCATCCCCACGGGCGTGGCGGGGCTCACCTTCAAGGACGAAGTGCAGACGGTGAACGCGCTGGTGCCGGAGCTGCGGCGGCAGGGCATCGAAGCCATCATCGTGGTGGTGCACCAGGGCGGAATTCCGGCCTCGGGCTCGCTGGTGAACGACTGCAAGGGCGCGGGTGCGGACGGCCTCATCTCAGGTGCCATCGTGGGCGTGGCCAAGGGCCTCAACGACGCGGTGGATGTCATCGTCAGCGGCCACACGCATCAGGCCTACAACTGCGTCATCGATGGCAAGATCGTCACGAGCGCCTCGTCGATGGGGCAGCTCGTCACGGACATCGACCTGACGTTGAGCAAGGCGACGGGCGACGTCGTGGAGGCGCGAGCGAACAACGTCATCGTCACTCGCGACGTGCAGGAGGTCGGCGCGGTGAAGGAGTTGGTGACGAAGTATCAGGAGCTCGTCACGCCGAGGGCCAACCGGGTCATCGGCTGGGTGTCGCAGACGCTCAGGACACAGTCGGACTCCGTGGGCCAGTCCACCCTGGGCTTCGTCATCGCGGACTCGCATCTGGAGGCGACGAAGCCCGCGAACCTGGGTGGGGCGCAGGTGGCCTTCATGAACCCGGGCGGCATGCGCGCGGACATCTCCCAGGGCGAGGTCACCTACGGCGAGGCCTTCACCACGCAGCCGTTCGGCAACAGCCTGGTCACCCTGACGCTGACGGGCGCGCAAATCGAGCAACTGCTGGAGTGGCAGTGGCGGCCGTCGGGAGCCACCCTCATGCTGCTTCCGTCGGCGGGCTTCACCTATGCGTTCAGCGCGTCGGCGCCCGTCGGAAGCCGCGTCGACCCGGCGTCCATCCGGATCAACGGCGTGACGGTGGACCCGGCGGCGAACTACCGCGTCACCGCGAACAACTACCTCGCGAGTGGGAGTGATGGCTTCCAGGTGTTCGCCGAGGGGACGAACCGGCTGGGTGGCGCCGTGGACAACGACGCGCTGGAGGCATACCTGAAGGCACACAGCAGCCAGGCGAGCCCCTTGCCCGCCCCCGCGCTCAATCGCATCACCCGACTGCCCTGAAGTTGCCCCGGTTCAGCAGAGCGTTCCGCGCTTTCGCCCTCAAGCGGCAGCGCGGTGCTTCTTGTCGTAACCGGCGGGTGACTCGTAGTCGAGTGCGGAGCGTCGCCGCAGCGGCTTGTACCAGCCATCGGGGCCCTGTACCGCTTCACAGCTCCGGCCTTGAACTCCGGGCGGAAACTACGCCGCTGCTGCCTCTACTTCTTCTCGCTCTCCGACATCGAACACCCTTCCATCACATCGTGGGTGTCCACGGAAGCGCGGAACGCTCACTCGCGGTTGCGCTCGAGGAGTGGGGGCTCATCAAAGAGTACCGCATCGTCATTCATCCCATCATCAGTGGCTGTGGACCGACGTTGTTTCAGGGTCTGTCGAGTGTGCGGCATCTCGAGTTCCTAGCGACGCAGCGGTTCAAGTCCGGCGTGCAGGCGCTCCACTTCCGTCGCAAAGCGGGATGAGCATGGGAGGACCCGAGCGCTTCATTCCCGCGCGGCGGCGTGAAAACCAGGGACGGAGCGCCTCCGCGCTCGGCGCGATTGACACGGCCGTACCGATGGGTACATTCCACGCGTACTGAACGGTACGCAGCTCCCCATTGCCCTGAACTCATTCGAAGCGCCAGAACGCGTGTGACTGACCGTAACCGCGTCGGCGTACGAAGGACGCCCGTGAAGCGCAACCTGAGCCCCGCAGGCGACCGCGTCTGGAACGCCGCACGCGATCTCTTCTCCCAACAAGGCATCCGCTCGGTCGGCGTGGCCGAGATCGCCGAGCGCTCGGGCGTCGCCAAGCCGAACATCTACCGCAACTTCCAGTCCAAGGATGGGCTCGTCCTCGCCTACCTCCGAGCCCACGCGGACGGAGAGCGCGCCTTGTTCGACGCCGCCGCGGCGGCCGCGCCTGACGATCCTCGTGCGCAGCTCCGGTTCGTGGCGAACGCGGTGGCGAGGCTAATCGGCTTGCCGGACTACCAGGGTTGCCCGCTCGTCAACGCGGCGATCGAGTTCCGGGGCACGGATCACCCGATTAACGTCGCCGTGCGGCGGCACAAAGGCCGCTTCCTCGCGCAGCTCGAGGCCTTGGCGACGAGGGCGCAAGCGCGCGCGCCTGAAGATCTAGCGCTTGCGCTGCTGATGCTGTTTGACGGCGCGAGCACCATCGCATGCGTGGTGGACCGGGGCCGCGCGTCCCAGATGGTGCACGACGGCGTGGACGCACTCCTCGAGCGCTACGCGCCTGCCGTCCCGAGGATTGCGCGCGGTCGCGGGGCCAGCTCCAGAACACGCTGATACGACTGTTTGGCAAACCAAGAACGCGAGATGACAACGATGAAGACCGTCCAGTACAGGAGCCTCGGTGGCTACGAGGTCATCGAGATCGCCGACCGTGAGGTGCGCGCGCCCGGCCCCGGAGAAGTCCGTATTACGGTCAAGGCCGCCGCCGTCAATCCAACCGACATCCTGATGCGCGAGCGCGCCTACAACACGCTTCCACTGCCGTGGATCCCCGGCATGGACGCCGCAGGGGTTGTCGAGTCTGTAGGCGCCGGCGTCACGCGCGTGCGTGTCGGCGACCAGGTCATGGCGGTTGTCATGCCGGGTCGCCCCGACGGAGGCGCGCAGTCGGCGCAAATCGTCGTCCCGGAGGCGTCCGTCCTGGCCATTCCCGAGGGCGTGTCGGTCGCGGAAGCGTCAACGCTGCCGATGAACGGCCTCACCGCGACGCTGGGTCTCGAAATCTCGGGACTCACGAAGGGACAGACCCTCGCCGTCAGCGGAGGCGCGGGGCTGCTCGCGCACTACACAATTGCCGTCGCCAAACACCTGGGCCTCAAGGTCATCGCAGACGCGAAGCCGTCGGAGTTCGATCTCGTGCGCAGCTACGGCGCCGATTTCGTGGTCGAGCGCGGCCCCGGCTTCTGCGCGGCCATCCGTAAGCAATTCCCGTCCGGTGTCGACGGCCTCTTCGACACGGCCCTGCTCCTCAGGGCATCCTTTCCGGCCATCCGCGACGGGGGCGTCTACATTCCGGTCCGAGGCTGGGACGACACGCCGACGGAGCGAGGGATCCGCATCCTTCCGGTGATTGTCGGCCAGGCGATCGAGCGAACGGACATGCTGAGGGTCCTGCGCGGTCTCGTCGAGAGCGGCAAGATCAAGTTGCGCGTCACGCGGGAATACGCGCCCGAAGAAGTCGCCGAGGCCCAGCGCGCCCTGATGGCCGGCGGCCTACGAGGCCGACCTGTCATCGTGTTCTGAGTCTGCCACGGAGGCGTTGCGTCAGCGCCGTGAAGACTCGCGAACACTGCTGGAGACCAACAGCAACTGCCCTCTCTGCCAACGTGAGCGAGACAGTCCGTACCCATCAGTTTAGTGTGCAGGGCGCCCCAGGCAGGGACGATGAATCCGGTGGCGGAAGAAGCTCGGGTCCGGGAGACCGAGGTGGTGAAGAAGGCCAGGCGACGAGGCTTCACGTCGGAGTACAAGCTGCGGGTGGTGGCGGAGGCAGAGCGCTGCACGGAGCCCGGCGAAGTCGGGGCGCTCTTGCGCCGCGAAGGGCTGTACTCCTCGCTGTTGAGCGCGTGGCGGCGCCAGCGCGATGCAGGGGGAGCTGTCGGCTGGCAGCCCGAAGAAGCGCGGCCCGCCGGCGAAGGTGCCCGACGCGAGCTCCCGGCGCGTCGCCGAGTTGGAGAAGCAATTGGCCCAGACCCAGGTGCGCCTCAAGCGCGCCGAGGCCCTGCAGGCCGTCGATGCATTGGGCGTTTCCGCGGTGTGCCAGGCCCTGGGCCTATCGCGCGCCACCTTCTACCGGCAGGCTCGGCCGAGGCATGGGCCGGTGCTCAAGCCCCGCCCACCGCGAGCCCTCCCGCCCGAGCAGCGGGCCGAGGTCCTCGCGCTGCTGCATGCGCCGAGGTTCCAGGATGCGGCGCCCGCTGAAGTCTACGCGCAGCTACTCGACGAGGGGCGCTACCACTGCTCCGAGCGCACCCTGTACCGGGTGCTCGCCGAGAACCACGAGGTTCGCGAGCGCCACAACCAGCTGCGCCACCCCAACCACCCGGTGCCCCAACTGCACGCAACCCGACCCAATGAACTCTGGAGTTGGGACATCACGAAGCTGCACGGCCCGGCGAAGTGGACGTACTTCTACCTCTACGCAGTGCTGGACGTCTTCAGCCGCTACGTCGTCGGCTGGATGGTGGCGCATCGTGAGTCGGCCGCCCTGGCCCAGAAGCTGCTGGCGACCACCTGCGAGCGCCAGGGCGTGGCGCGCGGCCAGTTGACGATTCACGCCGACCGAGGCTCCTCGATGACGTCCAAGCCGGTGGCCCTGCTGATGGCGGACCTGGGCGTGACGAAGACGCACTCCAGGCCCCAGGTCTCCAACGACAACTCCTTCAGCGAGGCCCACTTCAAGACGCTGAAGTACCGGCCGGACTTCCCTCCGCGTTTCGGCTGTCGTGAGGACGCCCGCGGCTTCTGCGGCGACTTCTTCGGCTGGTACAACCAGGAGCACCACCACGCGGGACTCGGCCTGCTCACGCCCCACGCCGTGCACCACGGCCTGGCCGCCAGGCGCATCGCGGCTCGAGCCGCCGTGCTCTCCGCCGCTCACCCCGAGCGCTTCCCTCGCGGCCCACCCAAGCCGCAGACGCTTCCGAACGCCGTCTGGATCAACGAACCCGCCCGGTTGGCCAGCTCACAGGAGGCTGCGCGGCAATCTCGCGAACTCGCTGTCTCACTCACTTTGACAGGTTCCGGTGTTCGGCCACTATCTCAGGAAAGGCAATTGTCCGATGTAGTCCATCTTCCCGATCCGAACACCTTTGTGGCGAAGGATCGCGTATGCCGTTACCATATGAAAGTAAAAATTCGGGACCCCGTGCTGGTAGAAATAATCTTTTCCGAGAAAAGCTCCAGCCCACCCCGAGGGAGCGACTATTCTGTCTTCCCAGCCGGAGAAATCGCTTTCTTTCATCGATGTGACGTATTCGATTGTCTTTTCGATGAGAACTTTGAGTTCCGGGATCGTTTCCTCAGTATTTGCAAAGACCGGGGCCTGTTTGCCGGTCAAGACTGAGGTGGCGAGCTTCGCCGTATCACACGCCATCTGAACCTGGCTCGTTAGTGGCAACATATCTGGTGAAAGGCGGGCGTTCAGAAGAACTTCTGGCTCAAATCCATTCGCCTCAGCATGCTTTTGCGCTTTATCCAAAAGTCTGGAAAGGGTGTGGAGCATTTTGGTGAATTGCGTGATCTGTGCGTACATTGTAAAGGTCCTTTGCTATTTAGATTGGCCCAAACAGCTCATTAGACGTGAAGGGTGACGCTCTCGTCGATGGGGACTTTCTCGATCCGGTAATCGCTGCCGACGGCCGTTTTGTCCACGTAGCCGAACGATACGCCGAACAGCATTTTGTGTGAGGCATCAATCTTTAGCGCCTCACGCGCCGTATCGGCGTAAAAGCCGAGCATCGTCTGGGGAATGCTGCCAAGGCCATGGGCGGTCAGCGAGAGCAGGAAGGTTTGCGCCCACATTCCAACGTCTGCCGCCGTACGCACGCAGTCGCCGACTTCTGGCATGAAAAGCAAGGCCGCATGAGGCGCGCCGAAGAAATCGAGGTTGCGCAAGGTGGCGATCCGGCGCTGGTCGCGATCCTCCCGCGCAATGCCGAGCGCCTGATAATTCGTCACGCTTCGCGCCGGAGACGATGTGGACCAGCCAAGGTTGCGTATTGCAGTTCGACGGCGATCGTTGCGCTTCCTCGAGCACGGATCGCAGGACAGCGGTGTCTACCGGTTCGGGGCGAAAGCTGCGAACGGCGTGGCGATCGCGGACAACGTCGGTGAACAGGTTTGGTTCGGGCATCTCATGTTCCATCGATGGCGACAGCGTGATCGCGTCTGTTTGCGAGTCCGGCATTATGGGATACCCTTCCAATATTACAAGTACACACCAAAAAGTGTGTAACGCACAAAAGGTAAGCATGGGACAGCAGGCTGCGGGCGTCGGGGATCGAGAGCATCAGTTGCGGGCGGCTAGCGCGTGCGAGGCGTTGCGTGTGCTGGAGGGAAAAAGGAAGATCGTCATCATCGTCCAGCTATTCGCCGCGAGGACGCCGTTGCGCTTTTCCGAGCTTGAGCGGCGGGTGGAGGGCGTCAATCAGAAGATGCTGGTTCAACAGCTCAAGGAACTCGAGAAAGACGGGATCGTCGTTCGAACCGTCTACCCGCAGGTGCCGCCGAAGGTTGAGTATAGCCTGAGCGAGGTCGGGCGCGCGCTGGGGCCTGCCATTGAAGCACTGGTCGACTGGACGATGCTGAAATGCAAGATGATGAGCCAGTCGGTCGAACGCGGCTGAACGGCATTCGCCGAAGGATGGCGTAAACTTCGCGGTCGTCCGTTTGCTCCAGACCCGCAGGTGACCTTCAAAAAGACGCATACGCCCGCAACCGCAGCGTGAGCCGTCCGAAGACGTGTCCTCCGTACGTTCCCGTTCGTGCGAGGCCTACCGGTGAGCGTCAAGATAGTTGTCGCGTGAGAGGATTCAGCCGAGGCGACAACTTCCCTGACACAGGGGGCATGAGGCAGCGACCGGTTTTTGGGTAGCACACCGGCCATGGGGACGTGCCCCACGACCGGCCTTGCTCCTCGGCGTGTCGACGCGGTCCTACCGCAGGGGCACGCGCTTGAGCCTGAAGGGCGAGGGGCTCTCGCTCATCGTGAAGTAGCTCGCGCCGTTGGCCTCGTACTCGATCGCCTCCCCCTGGCCCTCGGAGGTGTCAGTCAGCGCGACGGGCGTCGCGAAGACGGCCGACTCGAAGCCAAGCCCCGGCGTCGCACGGAACTCGTAGACAGTGCGGTAGGTGCGAAGGAGGAAGCGATCCGCGCATGGGTGGATCGCCGCCGCGGTCGCGGCCGAGAAGTTGGCGTCTCCGTTCAGCGGCAGTTGGATCGTGTGGACGTGGATCAGCGTGGCCTGCGCGCCCGGCGTCAGCGGCTGGGGGAACTTGTACACGCCGCTCTGCCCCGTGCCCCCGTTCTTGGTGACGACGTAGATGTCCCCGGTGGTGGGGTGCACCATCAGCGACTCCGCGTCCTTCGCGCCGTCCGGATAGACGAACGGCAAGGCCTCGGCGACGAGCCCCCCCGAGGTCTGGCCGTTGGCGAGATCCGGCTCGGGCACGCGGTAGATCGTGAACGACGTGGGGCTGCCACCCGGAGGGAAGTTGGCGCTCGACTTCCCGATGTCACCGATGAAGATGCACGAGCCGCTCGGGCAGGGCCCGGTTGCGAGGTCCTCCCAGTCGGCCGGCGTCACGTTGGTGACGTTGAACGTGCCGATCGTGCTCGCGTTGAGGGTGTTGATCGCGACGATCGCGGTGGTGTCCTCGTTGTGCACGTAGAGCGCGTTGCCGACCACGCGGCTCGCGGCCAGGCCCGAGGGCTCCACGATTTCCGGCGCGGTCACGGTGCCCTGGAGCGTGAAGGTGCTCGCGTACGTGTTTCCGACCATGCAACTGGGGGCGTTGGCGGCGCGCAGGACGATCACGTGCGCGGTGTTGGTCTGCACGAACGCGGAGCTGCCGGAGAGGCCCGTCTGGAGGCCCGGCGCGGTGAGCGACCGGTAGGCCGCATTGAAGAGCAGTCCATTGGTGTGACCCAGGCACGCGTCGAAGGCCTCGGTGAAGCCGAGCGGCGGCTCGATGCCAGTGGCAGGGCAGGTGGCGTCCGGCCAGACCTGTGAGCCGTACCAGACGGCGAGGCCACCCGCGCTGCCAGTCACTACGTCGGGCACGGTGAACGACGCGGAGTCGCCGTTCTTCTGGCCTGCGTGCACGTCGATTGGCTGGATCGGATCGACGCCGCTGAAGGCCTCCACGCTCCCCGCCATGTGGGTGGTCGCGTCCAGTCCGAACGCGTAGCTCGCGGGCTCGGAGGCGCCCGCGACGCGGTAGAAGATCCAGGTGCGGATGGCCCAGGCGCTCTGCTCCGAGCGCAGGAACGTCCAGCCGGCGGGCGGCGTGACGGTCGCGGAGATGTTGTTGCGCACGGTCACCCGCGCGATGAGCGCGTCGTTGGCCGCGGTCCCCGACGGCTTGGGGATCGACAGCGAAGCGATCGACAGGCCGCTGTGGCGCGAGCTCCCACGCAACGCGACCCCCGAGGACGGTGCGACCTCGGCGCGGCGAAGGGCGACGACCTGCGCGACGTTGGTCTCGGCGAACGTCGAGCTCCCGTTGAACGGTCCCTGGAGGCCGGCACCGGAGAGGGGCATGAAGGCGGCGTTGAAGACGAGGCCCTGGGACGAGGACACCAGGCAGGTGTCGTAGGTCTCGGCGAAGCCCACGGGGGGCTCGATCGCCGGGGTCGGACACGCGGCGCCGGTCCACGCCTGCGCGCCGAACCAGACGGCAGCCCCGCCCGCGGTCGAGGTGCTCAGCTGTGGCGTCGTGAAGGCCGTCGAGCCGCTGTTGCTCTTGCCAGCGTGCGTGTCGATCGGGTTGGACGGATTGACGCCGGCATACGCCACGAGGTTGCCGACGAGGTAGCTCGCGATGGAACTCTGGAACGTGTGGCTCGCGGGCTCGCTGGCGGTGGCGACGCGGACGAAGACCCAGCCGCGGATGCTCCAGGTGCTCATGTCGGTGCGCACCAGCGTCCAACCCGCGGGAGGGGTGAGCTCGGCGCCGATCTGGTTCCGGTTCGCAAGGTGCGCCAGCAGCACGTTACCGGCGGCGACGCCCGTAGGGGTCGAGAGGGTCAGGCTGGTGACCGTCTTGCCGCTCGCGTGCGTGGTGCCGACGAGGGTGATCTCCCCGGTGGCCGGCGGCTGGAGGGGACGCAGCACCACCGCGTGCGTGATGTTGGTGTTGGGGAGCGTGGAGCTGCCGGTGAAGGCGGGCTGGGCACCCGCGGCCCCGAGCTCCGAGGTGGCGGCGCTGTGCAGCACGCCGAGCGACGACGAGACGAGGCAGGTGTCGAGCTGCTCGGTGAAGCCCGTCGGAGGGGTGTGGGCCGCGGGGCACGCGGCGCCTCCCCAGACCTGGGCCGAGAACCACACTGCGAGGCCGTTCGCGGACGACGTGGTGGCGACGGGCAGCGCGAGGCTCGCGCTGTTGCCATTCTTCTGGCCCACGTGCACGTCGATTGGCTGGAGCGGATCCGCGCCAGACACCGCGACCAGGGTGGCCGCCATGGAGCTGGCGAGGTCGAGGGTGAAGGTGTGACTGCTCGGCTCGGCCGCGCTGGCCACGCGGAGGAAGAGCCAGGACTTGATGGCCGAGGCGCTCTGCTCGGAGCGCAGTAGCGTCCAGCCAGCGGGTGGGGTGGCGATGGCGGTGACGGCCTCGCGATTGCTCAGCTGCATCACCAGCACATCTCCGGCGGCCGTACCGACGGGGGTGGGGATGGAGAGGGTGGTGGTGGCCAGGCCGCTCGCGCTGGTGGTTCCTCGCACGGAGAGCGTGGAGAGGCCCTGGGCCGTCGTCGCATCCTGTACGTCGTCGGGTTGCGCGAATTCAGTCGTTCCACAGGCGGCCATCAGTAGGGCGGCCGCGAGCCACAGACTTCGGAATGGGGTCATGGGGTTTCGATCGGGTGTCGACTCACCGGACTGGAGGTCCGGGAATCGGCCATGTGAAGGACCCCGAAGTGCGAAGCGCAATCGACTGTCATGACACGGGAAAGCTGCCGTGAAATGGTTGGGAACGTCGGGTGTCATCGAAAGAAGGTGGCAGCCCTGTCCATGCGGTCACGCGGAGTCCTTGGAGAACGCGAAGCCCAAAGATGTTCGCGCACGGTGCAAGGGCCGAAGGGCGGTCGGCACCCCGAGGGGTGGGTCTCCAGGCAAGCCTTGTGACCGTGGCTGTGACCGGCTCGTGACGTCAGCGGAACGGTGCTGACATCCTGTGATCTGGAGCGTGCCTGGAACTGTGGGCTTCGTCGAACTCGTGGGGCACGAGGCCCTTTGGAGGCCCTGCTCTTCGGGCGTCCGACCCAGGGGGAGTCGATTGGGGTGTGCTGTGTTCGTGGCCGCTGCTGCTTCTGCTTCTCGCTCTCCGACATCGAACACCCTTCCATCACATCGTGGGTGCCCACGAAAGCGGGGGACTCTCACAATGCCCCACCCGGTCTCCGCCTTGTCGGACTGAACAGGGAACCTCTGTGCTGAGCGCCCCTGCTGGGGCCTGCCGCGGAGGCGTCGATGGGCATGCGTTGGAGTTGGGCCGTCGTCGTGCTGCTGCTGTTGCCCGGGGCCGGAGGGGCGCAGGAGGCCATCACTCCAGAAGACTTCGACGCCACCGTGCGAAGGCTGGAGGAGGCCATCTCCGACAAGTCTCCCGGCGAGGAGGAAGAGGGAGAGGCTCAGCCCGAGCAGGAGGCCTCTGCGTCCGCGACGGCCGACTCAACACCGCCGTGGACAAACCTGCTGCGCATGGACGCGTCAACTTTGACGTTGCTGCCTCGGAGGGGCGAGGGCACCGCGGAAGGCTTCGTACAGGTGGAGCCCATGGTGGCTTTGGGGAAGGGGGAGTCGGTGCGCCTCATTCTTGGTGCGCCGGTGCGGCTGCGGCTGCGGGGCGGAGGAGAGGGCGCGGGCCTCGTGAGGAAGGAGGACTGGGACACGCTGTCCGACTGGGGGCAGGTGGTGCGCCTCTTCATGGTGGGAGGGGACACGCCCAACTCGGTTTGGTTGGGGATGATGGAGGGCTACTCTCTCCTGTCCGGGCACCTGGTGCGGCGCTACGGCAACCGCGTCAACCCCGACTACCACCCGGCCGGCGTCATCGCGACGGGGACGCTGGGGCCGGTGTACGCGGAGGCCTTCGCTTCGGACGTGTTGAGCGCTCGCCTGGCGGGGGCGGAGGTTGCCCTGGACGTGCAGCACGTTCTCTTCGGCCGGCCTCCTGTCCCGGGGCGGTACACGCTGGCGCTGTCGGCGGTGCATGATTGGGGGCGGGGGGGCGGCACCGCGAGGCCCATGACGCTGGCGCACCTGGACGCCACCGCCGTGGTGCTGCGGCGCGGGCGCAAGGGCCAGAGGGTGGAGGCGCACCTGCTAGGCGGGTGGGGTGGACGCCCGGGCGAGGGCGGGGCCTGGGGCGCGGTGGCAGGCGTGGGCGTAGATGCGCTGACGCCGACGGTGGACATGCGGGCCCGCCTGGAGGGGCGCCTGCAGCGAGGAGGCTTCCGGCAGGGCGCCTTCGGCCCGGACCACGAGCTGGCGCGCTTCCAGGTGGCAGGCCCGGCCTCGGTACCGCTGGCGGAGTCGTCCTTCCCGGAAGGGGCTTCCGCCTACGGGGAAGTGATTCTCAGTTGGGACGCGGTGCGGCTGAGTGGCATGCGCCAGCGACACCTCTTCCTCTCCCTGGGAGTAGAGGCCTTTTCTTGGGGCCGGGTGGACGTGGACGGGCGGGTGGAGGCGCAGCTCTTCCACCGCAACCTCACGGTAGGCGTCGGCGGACTGGCGACGGCCATGGGACAGCCGGGAGCGCGCTACCTCGTCTCGGGGGAGGCTCGGTGGCGCTTCCTGGGAGGCAACCTCTACGCACTGGGGCAGGGCGGCACGCTGCTGTTTCCCACGCCGGAGGGGACGCTGCGGCCGGGAGCCTTCGCGGCCGTGGGGCTGGGGGTGGACAATGCGCGCTGAGCGACTGCCGTGCGGCGTGGTGGGCCTGGTGCTGGCCCTGGCCCTCCTGACGTCGGGGTGTGCCTCGCTGCCCTCACGGGCGGGCCCTGGAGGCACCCTGGCTGCCGTCTCGGGCGCGACACCCCTGGCGGCCTTGGGGCGCGGTGCTGTCGCGAGTCTCCCCGAGGACGAGGCGCTCGAAGACTTCGACGCGGAGTCCGCGGACGGACCGCTTCTGCACCGCCGCCGGGCCACGCCGTCTCCACCGAATCCCGGTCGAGGAGAAACGGCGCCCCTGCGTGTGGTGGGGGCCCTGGCAGGTGTGTGCGGGGACGTCCCCGCGGGCTGGCCGCACCTGGACTCGGAGGACGAGGTGCTGGCGCCCTTCCTGGCGTGCACCACGCCCGCGGCCTTCCTGGCCTTGCAGCGCCAGGTGGACATGCCCCGGCTGGTGGAGGCCCTCTCGGACTGGAACGCCGTCCGGCTGGGCGCCTTGGGCCCCCTGGAGGCCGAGGCTGCCCGCGTCCTCCTCAAGAAACGCGCGACCTTCCTCGCTACCGCCGTCGAGAAGCACGGCCTGGCCAAGGCGGAAGTCCTCGCCCTCTTCGTCCTGCACACCTCGCACGACGACGAGGTGCGGCAGCTCTTGCGCCTGCTGGCCGAGGACAAGCTGCTGAAGCGCGCCTTGGGGGCCATGGAGGTGGTGCGCGAGGAGCTGAAGCAGCGAAGCATGGCCCTCACTGACTTCCCGGAGCGGAGCTTCCGGGGCGGCGACATCGCGCGCGGGCTGGGGCGGGCCGCAGACGACGTCGCGGCCTCCATTCCCCTCGTCGGCGGAAGCCGGAGCGTGGATGCGTCCGCGCTGCCCCTGCAGCTCCCACCACCCTACCAGGCTGCGTACGAGGAGGTGGAGAACGCCCAATTCCTGGGGGCCTTCTCGCCGGGCAACGTGGCCCTGGCGTCCTTCGACCACCTCACCTTCGGTGTGCCGCTGGGCTTCTACCACCTGGCGGCGGGGACGGCGCAGGGTGGGGCCTCCCTCGCCAAGGGGGAGTTCGAGGAGGCCACGCGGCAGTTGGCGCCCGCGGCCCTCATGGTGGGGCTGTATGCGGGAGGGGAGGGAGCGCGCGCGCTTCGTGAAGCTGGCGTCTCCCGCCTGGAGCGCGCTCGCCTCCAAGCGGTGGTGTCCCGCGTGGAGTCGCTGAAGGCGGTGCTGGAGAGGTTGGAGGCGCGAGTCGGGGAGAGCGTCGTGGGGGAGTTGGCGCGCTATCTCCAGCAGGACCGGGATGCAGCCATTCTGGTGGCGGAGTGGGGCGAGGCGGGCGCGCTGGCGTTGTACGAGGCGCGAGGCAACGTCGCGCAGGCACAGGCCACATTGGCCGTACGGTACCGAGAGTCCCCGAGTGCTGTGTCCGCCGGCGGGGGCTCCGGGAGAAGGGGCGGTACTCTGCCCTCCGTGCCTCCCGAGGCGGCCGGGCTTCCTGCGGAAGTGGCGGAGGCGAAGTTCAAGCAGTTGGAGGCGGAGTTTCCCGGGGAGCGTCTGTCGATGAACGCGGTGGAGCTGACGAGGCACCGCCAGGACCTGCAGAAGGCGGCTCCCGCCGAGGTCAAGGTGGAGCCACTATGGGACGACTACGTGGCGTACCTGGAGACGAGGGCCGCGGAAATCAAGCAGGGGATTGCGGAGAAGGGCCCCCTGAAGTGGGCGGGCTACCGGCTCGTACGCGACAGGTACGCCCGGGGCCTGGCCTTCGAGAGGATGATGGTCGCTCTCCTGGAGGCGGACGCGGTCCTGCCCCGGGCGCAGCGGCGGTGGCTCAAGGACTTCGACCAGCCGCGCATCGAGACGCACGTGGGGGTGGCGAAGGCGGACCTCCGCTTCGCGGATGTGCTCGTCATCGAAGAGGGGCGAGCGGCTGGCTCGACGCCTCGTGTGGAGACGTTCAGCTTCAAGAGCCGGGATCTCAAGCTGCTGGATAACGATGCGCTCGTTGCACAAATGACTACGGATGCGAGGAATGCGCTGAGGTATTACGGGGGGAAGCTGGAGGTGCTGCGGAAAGGGATACGACAGAGCGCCCAGGTCCAAAGGGTCCGGCTCGTATATGAGGGCGGAGGACTCAAGCCTAAGAAGGCAGAGACGTTGGAGGCAGCTATGGGCGAAGCACAGGACAGGGTCAGCGGGGTGGAGGTGGTGGTCCAATGAAAGTGCTGGATGCTCACGACCCAAGTGTCGACGACAACTTCCTGTTTTCGTTCGAAGGCGCCTTCGACCAGATGGCGGAGGTCGAGCGTGAGGTTGCTCCCTTTCTTCAGGCTCTCGTTGCCTTCGCTGGCAAGTGGATGCCGGACGCTGTTCGAGGAAAGCGCAGGCGCAAATTCTCCCGAGAAAATGTTTGGGAATCTCTGAAGGAGCGCCGCGACGAGAACAGCACGTCCATTGGGCTCTTTCGTGCGCGCTCGCCTGAGTTGGATATGTCGCTCAGTCTTCGGTTTCCGCCGCTCGATCCGAAGCTACGAATTTGGATCGATGTGAAGCCTCTCTCGCTCTTTTCTGAGGCAGAGGAGTGCAGGCGGTTCATCGAAATGGTCCGGGCATGGGCTATCCGCTACCCGACGCCGTATGCTTCGGCCCACAGCATGGCTGACCGTGAGCTGGCGGGCTTCCCCCATTTCGGCCGCGAAGCTGAGGTTTCTCGGAGGGATGGATTCGACAAGGTCTACGAGGTGTGTTGGCTGAACGTTTTCGGCCCGAAGCTGGTGAAGACGGTAGGTCGCGAGCGGATGCTCTCGACTCCTGCGTACTTCGTGGAGGAACTCTCCAACGGCTCCGTCCTCCTGGTGCTAAGTCCGACTGCTGCGGACTTCGCGAGCGACGAGGCGCGTGTGGCCCAGGCCCGCGCGCACGTCCACCTGCGGCCGGACCTCGACTTCGACACGGTGCTGCGCAAGCTGCGGGAGCGCCGCGCCGCGCTCTTGCCCGTCGAGCCGCGCTTCCACCCTGACGTGGCGCCCTTCCTCTCGCGGTTGCCGGACGAGTTCGCAATCAGCGAGCGGCAACGGAAGATTGCCGAGCTCAACGCCTTCCGGCCTCCTGCGCCTGAAGAGTGGCTGCCGGTCGCCCTTCCATCGGACGTGACGAATCCGGAGCGCGTCCTCGAGTCCTACGGCGACTTGTCTGAAGGACTCGTGGCGGCACTGCATACCAAGGTGCCCTCCATCATGGACGAGACGGCCGAGTCTCTCACGGACCTCGACTTCTTCTTCTGGAGGGAGAACTTCCCGGAGCGGTACACGCGCGAACTCATCGACAGCCACACATCTCCAGCGCTGGGGGCCTACCTGGGGGACGTGCTGGTGCGGCGGTTGGGCGGAACGTGGGTGCTGCGGGCGAAAATGGAGGAGTCCCAGGTGCGCGTTGGGAAGCGCGTCTGGCTGCCCTTCCTCCGCGCGCGTCGGTACATGCAGTCGCGCGAGTCGCTGCTGGACTACTCGCTCACGCAGTTCTTCAAGGAGGCTGAGCGGTACCGGCCCTGAACCGACTCCGGCACGGAGGTCCAGAAGTTGTGAGCGCCGCAGGAGGAGCCCGATTCGGTAGGGCTCGCTCCCAGCGGCATGTTCCACTTTCGCAGGCAGCGACATCGTTGACGATGGCGTCCACCGCCTGTCGCAGTGCAATGGAGTTACTGCGGTCAGCACTCAATCTGGGCAACCGCGTCCCCTTGTGTCAGAGAGGAAGTCGCCTCCAGGTAGCCCGAGCTGCTATGATGCAACGTTGGCGTTTGCTGGGCTGTGGGGCTGGTTGGGAACTGGTCGCTTTTTCACTGCGCAGGCCCGGAGCGTTCGGGACCTGCGATGGGGTGCGCAATGACGTTGAGCGATTATCTTGCATTGCCGGACCTGCACTCTCTCTCTGTCGACGAGGTTGAAGCGCTAAACAAGGAACTCTCCAAGGCGGAACTGAAAGACATTCCGCCAGAGAAGCGCTCGCAAGTAATTGACTACCTTGATGCCGCGCTCTTGTGTAGCGCCGAGGGGCTGAACATCCGAGCCGTGGCCCTGGACATCCAAAGCGATTTGAGCAGGCTCTTTGAGGAATTGAAGGCAGCGTCATGACGCACGCGCCTTCGGATCTAAGCTAGAGCTTAGGGCTCGGGCAGTTCCGAGCTGGGCTGTAGCTCGAGCATGAAGCTTACGGCCTCATGCTCATCCGCAAATCTGTTCGGAAACATTCCCGCCAACCAGCCAGCAGAGGGATAGAGGGCGGCTCGCGAGTGCTCCCCTCCAGCGGTCGCATTTCGGTCCACAAAAATCTGTCCAGCCTCATCTGGACCGATGGGCTTGAGCGTTTCGATGTTGTTCATCAAGACGGGGTCCCCCTGCTTGAACAGCAATACGCCTCCGTTGGGGATAACCCCGGTCAACTCGCCAATCTCGGTAGTGCCATCGACACGGCGAAACAAGACCACTTTCCCCACGGCTTGCTGTACGTTGGCCAAGATTATCGCCACATAACCTCCCAAGAGCTGGTGCTGGCAAAGAGTGCTGGTGGTTCCTCACGCGAGGAACATGCTGCAAAGACTACTCGGTTGCTTCTCTCGGCGCCCAGCCATTCTCCGAGGGGAGTTTCCCGCGGAGAGCAAACAAGGCGACCGAGTCGTATTAGGCCCGCGAGGAAGGCGGCGTCAGTGACATCACCGCCCAAGCGCCCAGGTCCATAGCGGGCGCCAGTTAATGCCAGGAGCGGCCTTGGCCGCGTTGTGCCACGGCTGCTTCGAGGGCCGTCCCTGGAGAGTCATGGAGAGGCGCAGTGGACCGCAGCGAGAAGCGTAGCGGGGTTGGTCAAGCGGATCTCGACCGAGGCTGAAGGGGCGGAATTCCGGTCGCCCAGGGAGGGGCAGGAAGAAAGGCGCCCCGCTAGCAGGGGTGATTTCTTACCCGGCGGGTCTTTGCGAGCATCCTTGTGCGTCCGCTATCACCACCATACGAGCGATGGATCTTCAGAACGCGGTCTTGGCGTTTGAAGTCGCCGACGACTTCGAGCGATGGCCAAGCGCACTCTCTGGGGTGGCCCTCGCCGGCACGTGGTTTGAGCGCGGGCGGCGTGGGTGAAGCCGGTGACGCAGTGTGCTGCTCGGCGGACGACTCCGACCTCGTTTGGTGATTCGCCCGCTGCTCTAAGACTCGTTCCATCGCTGGTCTGCTCCATCCGCTTGCCCCAATCTGCTCGTATGTGCAGAATCGGAGTTCGCAGGGGGACTGTCTGATGGTGACTTCCAAATCTTGGGGCCCGGTCGAAGATTTGGTCCCTCACCTTGGAGTCGCGCGAGACTCCACTGGAAGTTCAAGGTTTCTTACGCTGGCGCTTGGAAGTGCGCGGCTGGCGCACTTGATGATGAGTTCACGGCACTGCATCGATTGAACTCGATTGCGATGAGTCGGTTGATCAGGAGGAGCTGACATGGCGAGCAACACGTTCTCTGCTGCCGATTCAGCGCTCGGGTATCTCTACCAAGTTCGTGTCGCGCTCCTCTGGTCGTTGTCACGGATCAAGAAAGATGTCGAATTCGTTGTGTCGCTCGAGACGCTCGACGACGTCACCTTCGACTCGAAGGGAGGCCGTCCCGAGGAGCTTCTGCAGACGAAGCATCACCGCACTCGCGAGGCGTCGCTCTCGGACATGAGCGGCGACTTGTGGAAGTCGCTTCGCGTCTGGTTTGAGGGACATGCGAAGGGGCAGATCCCGACGGGAACCAGCCTCTATCTGCTCACGACCGCTAGCGCTCCATCAGGCAGCGCAGCCTCGTTCCTTCGCCGCGAAGGCCGTGATGTTGTGCGGGCACAAGGTCTCCTCGAATCTGTGCCTTCTAGCTCGGTCAGCCAGGCAAACGCACCTGCGTACTCGGCATTCCTTGCCGTGTCGTCCGCTTCGCGCCGCGCGATCCTTGAGAGGGTTGTTGTGCTCGACCGAGCGCCAAGCGTCCTCACAATCGACGACGACCTCAAAGCCGAGGTCTTCTGGACGACTGAGCCAAAGCACCACGACGCGTTCTTGCAGCGCCTAGAAGGGTGGTGGCTTCGCCGTGTCATCAAGCAGCTCTCCGCAAGTCCACAGCCTGCCGGAATCCTTAGTGCGGAAATCGAAGCGGAGATGTCGGAACTCCGCGAGCAATTCAAGCAAGACAATCTCCCAATCGATGATGATCTTCTTGAGTTTGCCCTCGACGACGCGACGTACGACGCACACGCCGACTATCAGTTCGTCCATCAGCTCAAACTCATCACTGTCAGCAAGAATCGTGTCGGAGCCGCCATCCGTGATTTCTACCGAGCGTACAGACAGCGCTCTCGTTGGCTTCGTGAGGAACTGCTGCTCGTTGGCGATCTGTCCCGGTATGAGCGAAAGCTTGTCGAGGAGTGGGAACTCGCATTCGAAGCGGCCAAGGACGAAACCGAAGCGACCGCAGCCGAGGCAGCGAAGTGCAAGGCGGCGAAGTCTGTCCTCAAGTGGGCCGAGCAGGCTACAATCCCAATTCGCCCGGGAGTCACAGAGCCATTCGTGGTCCGAGGGTCGTTCCACATGCTTGCGGACGAGAATCCGCCACGTGTCGGGTGGCATCCCGACTTCCATGATCGGCTCGCCGAACTCCTGAACCCGGCCAGCAGTGTCCTCTCGAAGGGCGTGACCGGAGGCGGCACTGAATGATCTCCTGGCGCGAACGCTCGATTGAGGAACGGAACCTGCTCAATCCCGGGTTTTGCGCCACGTTGCTGTGGCACGCCGCAAGGGGGTATGCATCGGACCGGAGCATGCCGATGGCGATTGAGTTGTCGTTCCTCGTGCTGCCGTTCGTGCTTCATCGTGAGACACGAGAAAGCCTGCCCGCCAACATCAGGACGTCGCTTCCAATCTGGCTTTCGGAGCATCCGATCATCCGAACGCGCCTGGGAGAAAGGGCCGCGACGCTGCGCTCCTTCACGAAGGAGGCGCTGGTTTTCGGCGGCTCGCACGGCCTACTTTCACTGGCGCAGAACGGTGTTCGCGCGAACGTGGAAATGAAGAGGCGCGTGACCGCTGCGCTCAAGTCGACTAGCGATGAAGTTCGCGAATGCGCCAATCGCGCTGAGTTCCTTGGGAGATGGCTTGAGAAGGCTGGCGGCACCGAAACAGTGCTGGTGCTACTGGGGGTTCGTCCATGAGCGTGCAGATCCTCGACATTGTCCTCTACAGCCACGACGGCAAGCGCCGCGTACTCCCCTTGAAGGTCGGAAAGGTCAACATCATCACTGGGGCGTCGCAGACAGGAAAGTCCGCGCTCAGCGACATTATCGACTACTGCTTTGGTAGCGGCGATTGCCATGTAGCGCACGGCCCCTTACGTCTGTGCGTGGCATGGTACGGGCTCCGACTCCAGCTTGCGTCTGGGCAGGCCTTCGTCGCACGTCGCTGCCCTCCACTAAGAGCCCAAACCAGCGATGAGTTCTTCATCGCGACGGGCCGCACCGTAGAACTGCCGGACGCCAATGACCTACGGCAGACGACCAACCTGAAAGGCGCTACGACAACCCTGACCTCGTGGGTTGGTATCCGCGACAACGCCCACGAGCCGCCTCCGGGGCAGAAGCGCTCGGCTCTATCGGCGACCGTTCGGCACGCGTTGGCGCTGTGTCTCCAGCAGCAGGACGAGATCACGAGCAAGAAGTATCTCTTCCACGGGGCGAACGACCACTGGGTCGCGCAGGCGTTGAAGGACTCGCTCCCGTACTTCCTCGGTGCGGTCGATGACGACCACGTACGGAGGCAAGGCGAACTTCGCCGGCTTCGTGAACAGCTTCGTGCAGTCGAGCGGCGGCTCGCGGAGATTGCGTCCTTGCGAGGTGATGGCGCGACGAAGGCAGACGCGCTGCTCGCACAAGCTCGCGACGCTGGACTCTCCCAGGAGGTGACATCGACGAGGGAGGCCGCGGTGAACGCGCTGCGCGCCGTGCTCAAGACGCCGCTCGCGAGTGTCGACGTCAAGCTTGCCGATGGTTCGGAGTTCTCGCGGCTCTCGACCGAGCGCGCGGAACTGCTGCAGACCCAGCGTCACATCCGCTCTGACATTGATGCCGCACGCGCCTTCTCCAAGGACGAAAAGGGATTTTCCCACGAAGCGGAGGAGCAGAAGGCGCGACTCGCAACCATTGGCATTTTCGAGGGCATCGAGCCGGGGCAAACGTGCCCGCTCTGCGCGCAGGATCTTCCGAAGGAACGCGCCCCTCCGCAGATAGCTGCGTTGCGGGGGGCACTGACCGACGTGGCGAGACGGACGGAGTCGGTCGCGCGCATCGAGCCTCACATCGAGAATGCCATAAGCGAGCTTGAAGGGCGCCTTCAGCAAGTGCAGCAGTCCCTCACGAGGAACCGCACGCAAATGGAGGCGGTCCGCACGGCCAACGCCGCTCTGTCCGAAGCGCATGCGGACTCGGCCCGGAAAGCTCACGTCCTTGGGAGGATCAGTCTGTATCTTGAGAGCATGCCCGATGTGCCCGATACGAAGGACCTCGAAGGGCAGGCCGAATCGCTCCGCGCCCAATACAAGCGGCTGGAGGAGGAGTTGAGCGACGAGCGTGTTCAGGAGCAGCTTGTTTCGATTACGTCACGGCTTTCGGAGAAACTGACGGAGTGGGCGCGGACTCTTGGCTTGGAGCACTCGGCATCACCGATGCGCCTTGACCTGAAGAAGCTTACGCTGGTCGCCGACACGCTCGACGGTGCGGTACCGATGAGCCACATCGGCAGCGCCGAGAACGGCGTCGGCTTTCACCTCATCGCGCACTTGGCCCTGCATCAGTGGTTCGTACAGCGGTCGCGTCCGGTTCCTAACTTCATCTTCTTCGACCAGCCATCGCAGGTTTACTTCCCGGCCGACAAGGACGTCGACGGTTCGATGGGCCTCGTGCCCGACGACGATCGGCACCGCGTGCTGCAGATGTTCCGACTGATCTTCGACGCGGTCGAAGCCGTTGCGCCGGGCCTGCAAGTGATTCTCATTGAGCACGCTGACCTGAACGAGGACTGGTACCGCGACTCCATCGTGGAGCGGTGGCGCGGCGGGAAGAAGCTTGTGCCCGAAGACTGGACGCGCGCGGCCGAGGGGGGCGCTGATTAGATTGACGGCCTGATGGACGACCGCTTCGCAGGGCGTGTGAGCATCGATGAAGAGGAAAGGCGCTGCGCGGATCAACGGCCCGCAGCGACCGGTCTCACCAAGAGTATGGGCTGAGGCGTCCCATGCCGGCCTTGCATCGGCCTCTCTGGGACCAGCAAAGCAGGTAAAAGACGAAACCAGAAAGGAGGGATAGAGATGTCTTCCCAGAAACCCAAGAGCAGAAAGAGCGGGTCTCCAGGGGAGTGTTGTTAACCACTGCCCCAAAAGTTAACAGCACTTGTTAACCGCTCTTGGCCTCTCTCTCCCCAGAACGGGTGAAACCGCGGTCCAGAGAGCCCAATCAGCGGCGGAGGAGAGGGGGCATTTCGCTCTGCGGGGTAGGGAGCCGAGATCGCTCTCTTCGTAACCGTCCGGCCAATGACGTGTCGGGACGCTTGAAGACGGGCCTCGGCCGTGCTCGGTGGGCGCCGCAAGGAGCGAGTTGCTCAGGGGCTGAGCTGGAGAGGTGCCTCGGGCGGGTCCGCAGCGTGTCGCCGCATCCACTCGTGAGGTAGCAGCTCACTGATGCGTGAGTGGGGATGCGTCTGGACGCGCAGCAGCACGTCGGCGAGGTAGGCCTCGGGATTGACGCCGTTGGCCTCGCAGGTGGCGACAAGGGCGTAGAGGCCGGCGAGGTTGGCCCCCGCAGCCTCGTGGCCGACGAAGAGGAAATTCTTCCGGCCCAGGGCGGCCTTGCGCAGCGCGGCCTCGGAGCGGTTGTTGTCCAAGGGCAGACGTGCGTCTGAGACGAAGCGGGAGAGCGCATCCCACTGCTTCAGGGCGTAGGAGAGGGCCTGGCCCATGGGGCCCTTGGGCAGATGGCGCGGGGCCTGGGATTCCATCCACGCCCGCAGCGCAGTGAGGACGGGAAGACTCTGCTGCTGACGCAGCTCGTGGTGGGCGTCGGTGCGGACGATGCCCGCGTCGCCGGCCAGCGCCTCCACCCGGTAGAGGGCGAGGATGAAGTCCAGGGCCTCGCGAGCCTCGGGCGCGGTGGGCAGCGCCTCGAAGAAGCGGCGACGCACGTGGGCCCAACAGCCGACACGGATTCGCCCCTCGGGCAGCGTCACCGCGTTGTAGCCGGTATAGGCATCCACCACGAGGGCGCCCCGGGTGCCGCCCAGGACTTGATTGGGCGTCGTGCTGGAGCGGCCCAGGCTGAAGCGGTAGCCGAGGAGCCACTGCCCTTCGGGCGTCTGGGTGAGGAAGGTCCAGAGGTAGCCCTGGCGCGTCTTCTTCACGTCCAGCACGCGAAGCGGCGTCTCGTCAGCCCACACCACCTCGGCGGCGGCAATGACTTGCAAGAGGTGGGTGGAGAGCGGCAGCAGCACCGAGGCGGCCTAGTGGAAGAGGTCCGTCAGCGTGCTGCGGCTCATGGGCACGCCGCCCCCTTCCACTCGCTGAGCGAGCCGGTGCAGGGGCATGGCGTCCGCGCACTTGGAAACCACCACGTGCGCCAGGAAGCCCGGGCCGTACTCGCCCCTATCCACCACCCGCGCGGAGGCGGCGCCGTCACCTCGCCCTGGCCGCACGCGCACGCGAGGACTTCCTGCACGTGCACCTGACGCTCGAAGCAGGCCGGCACGTACTCGTACAGCACCGTGCGGCGCCCCTCGCCCAGCGGCTTCAAGTCCTCGCCGCCGCACGCCGGGCAGTGGCGTGCCTCAGGGGGCACCGCGTGCCGCACCTCTCGCGTGGGCGCCTCCTCGGCCTTCCGGGCCGCGCGCGCCTGGCGCCTGGCCAGGGCATCCGCCGCCCGCGCCGCTTCGGCCTCGAGGCTGGGGGCCTCGCCCCTGAGCTGCGCGGCGACAGGAGGCAGTTTCTCCGTCTTCTTGCCGAAGACACGCCGCTCCAGCGCGGCCATCTTCGACTCCAACGACGTCATCCGCTCGCGCAGCTCCTCGGCTTCCTCGCGCCAGGGGCAGAAATGGTCCTGGGGCAGCTCGCGGGGCACTTGGGGCAACACCACGCCAGCAGACCGTGCCCGCGTCAGGCGCTCACGAGGCTGCGCGCTCGGGAGGCGACCAGGCCGGCGGGCGTCGCACGTCCGCCACGTCGATGCCGTCCAGGAGCATCGCCATCTGCGTGGCATCCAACTGCACCGACTGGGCGTCGGCGTCCACGCGCGGCAGCCGGAAGCGGCCCGTCTCCAGTCGCTTGTAGAGGAGCACGAAGCCGCCCCGGCTCCACGACAGCACCTTGATGCGGTCGCCCCGCCTGGAGACGAAGGCGAAGAGGTGGCCCGAGTAGACGTCCTCGCCCCACGCCGTGCGCACCAGGGCCATGAGGCCATCAATCGACTTGCGCATGTCCACCGGCTCCGTCGCCAGCACCACGCGCACCGACGCAGGCAGGGTAAACATCGCCGCCTCACCGCCCCAGCGCGGCGACGAGCCGGGCCACGTACGCCACGTCGGTGCCCGCGGCGAAGCGCACCCGCGCTCCGCTGGCCACCCTCACCTCCAGCACGGCCTCGGACGCCCCGGGGGCCGTCGTCACCTGCACCGGCAAGAGTCTCACGGCTTCCGCTCGCGACGGCGCGGTCCGCCGCAACCGGTACACCCACGACTGCAACGTGCTCAGTTTCACGCCCCACGCCAACGCGAACTCCCGCTGCGTCTGCCCGCTGGCCTCGAACGCTTCCGCGACGCGTGCCCACTCCGGCTTCTCCACCTGCTTCGCCATGCCCGGAAGCGTCCGCCGCGCGCCGCTACGCCGGCAATCCCTTACGGCACGTCGTTGGCCGGACGGTTACCTCTCTTCAGCACCGCGAGCCAGAATCCCTTGGGATTCAGGGGCTTAAGCACAAAGACCCTGCGATATTCATCGCGAGGCCCATGTAAAACAATAGGGCCCTACCTGTTGGTAGGGCCCTTCGTTCAGCTCCCCGAACGAAGCCCTGCGCGAACTCGTTCTCGGCTTTTCTCTGAGAGGACTCAAACTCTCTGAGGGCCGAAAACCGAGTGATATCCAGCGGTTTCAAGGAAGGGGCTGCTGGCACTCTTCAATCGGGGACCGATTGAATCTCCGCGAACTTCACTTCTCGTGTGCCCGGATATCATGACAGAGGGCCGCTGGCAGCTTCCCCCTTACAGGCGTGGAGGTGGGTGAGGGTCGCATTGTCTCGGGGCGCGCGCACAGCGCGAGGGGCGAAGCGCTAGCCGAGAGTACCGCGGCCCTGGTCGCCGGGGCACGCAGTCGTCTTCGATGCGCTTCTGGGGAAGCCCCTGGCAGCCGGCATACAACGACTGGGCCTTCAACCTGCCTCGGGGCACCGCCCTCGCCAGTAAGTGGGCGGCTATCCCCGAGGGCCTCGATGTGCTCATCACCCACGGGCCTCCGGCGGGCTTCGGGGACCGCTCCTCCGTGGAGGGGCGCGGCGGCTGCGCGGACCTGCGCGAGCGCGTGCTCACTGTGCGCCCTCGGCTACACCTGTTCGGCCACATCCACGACGATGGCGGGCTGTGGCGCGAAGGGGACACGTGCTTCGCCAACGTCACCACGTGGGAGTGCGAGCGCGCGCCGACCGTCCTCCAGTTCGACGCCCGGGGCGTGACAGAGGTGAGCATCCCTCCCGCCCGGCGCTGACTCGCGCTCCTTCACTCAAGCGGGAGAGAGGACCCGCCGGCTCGTCATGCGCATCACTCACCGTCATAACGCGCTCTTGACGCACTCATGACGCGGCGGCCGAATTTTGGGTAGGCACAGCGGTTCGACCAGGCTGAGCGCTCGGCATGGAAGCGCTCAAGGCGTTCAAGGATGCTCTTCACTCGCTGCTCCTGGCCGCCTCCCTGATGACGCCGTGATAACCTGGCTGTCGGCTTGGAGACAGGGGCGTCCGTTGCAGAGTTCATCGAGCCAGGGGCGCGCCACGGTGTTCGTCGTGGATGACGATGCCTCGGTGCTGCGTAGCCTGGCGCGCATGTTCCAGTTGGAGGGGTACGCGGTGGAGAGTTTCAACCACCCGCGGCGGTTGTTGGAGCGTGGGCCGGGACCGCGTCCAGGGTGTGCGGTGATGGACCTGCGCATGCCGGACCTCAACGGCCTGGAGCTTCAGGAGGAACTGCGGCGCGCAGGGTGGATGCACCCCATCGTTTTCATCAGTGGGCACGGAGATGTACCCGCCGCGGTGACGGCGATGAAGGCCGGCGCGGTGGACTTCCTGCCCAAACCTCTCAGCACGGCGGCGCTGCTGGACGCAGTGGAGCGGGCACTGGCGAAGGACCGGGCGGCGCTCTCCTCCGAGCAGGAGCATCAGGCGCTCAAGGCTCGCTTCTCCGCATTGTCGCCCCGTGAGTGGGAGGTCTGCCGAAAGGTGGCGCAAGGATTGATCAACAAGCAGATCGCCGCCGAACTGGGCACCGCCGAGCAGACCGTTCGGCAGCAGCGCAGCCGGGTCATGGAGAAGCTGAAAGTGGACTCCGTGCCAGAGCTGGTTCGCCTGCTGGAGCAGCTTGGCTCGTAATGCAGGAACCCGGCCCGCTCATGCGGGTGGAAGTGAACACCGGAAAAGCGTGCCGCGCCCCAGCCGAGGTTCCGCCTGGAGCCGGCCCTTGTGCACCTCGAGGATGGAGCGGCTGATGGACAGGCCCATGCCCAGTCCCGCGGGCTTGGTGGTGAAGAAAGGCTCGAAGAGGCGCTTTTGCGCCTCGGGGCCCAGGCCTACACCCGTGTCCTCCACCACCAGCTCCACACGTCCTTCCCCCCGCTGGGTGCGGACCCACACCTGCCGCTCCTCGGGCGGGCACAGGCTCACCGCATCCAGGGCATTCATGAGCAGATTGAGCACCACCTGCTGGAGCTGAACGCCATCTCCCCTCACGGGCAGCGGGTCACTGGCGAGTTGCAGCGTGAGGGTGGCGCCGCGAAGCTGCGCGTCGTTGCCCACCAGATGGGTCACCTGTCGCACCAGCTCGTTGAAGTCCTGCAATGCGAAGGGCGCCTCGTCCTTCTTCAGCAGCGTCCGCGTATGGCGGATGATTTCTCCGGCGCGCAGGTCGTCGGCGATGATGTCCTGGAGCAGCTCTCGCGCCAGGATGACATCCGCTGGCGTGCGCTGGAGCAGCCGCTGCGCCATTTCGGCGTTGGTGAGAATGGCCGAGAGAGGCTGGTTCAGCTCATGGGCAATCGAGGCCCCCAACTCGCCCACCGCCGCCACCCGCTCCATGTGGGCTCGCTCGTCCCGGGCCCGGCGGGCCTCCAACTCGGCGCGCCTGCGAGGAGTCGCATCCACCAGGGTGACCACGGCGCCGCCGCCCGGCAGCTCCAGCCGCCGGGCGCGCAGCTCGAACCAGGTGTCCGCTGAGGGGCCGCGGAACTCCACCATTCCCTCTTCCACACGGGCCGTGAGCACGTCCTGGAGCAGCGTGGCCACTCCCGCCGCGTCCAGTTCCCCCGCGTTCGCCAGTCGTTGCAGTCCCTGCAGGTAGGAGCTGCCCGTGACCAGGAGCCGCTGGGTGGACAGCGCGCCCAGCCCCGCGCGCTGGGCCGAGGGCGGACTGGCTCGCAGCACGGCGCCCCTCCTGTCAAGGATGGCCACCGCCCCCGGGAGCGAGTCGAGCACGGCCCGGTTCAGCCGCTGGGCTCGCATGCGTCGTCGCCTCTCCAGCAACAGCACGACGATGAGCGCCGCCTGGAACAGGCTTGCCAGCACCACCACGCTCACTCCCCAGCGGGGCAGGAGCGTCTCCCCCAGCTCGGAGGCCGCGAGCGGGGCGGCCATCAGCCACAGCATCATGACGCCTTGGGCGTGCATCCCGATTCTCAGGGCAGGCCGTACGCACGCCTCCTGCGCCTCCTGCCACTGCTCCATCGTCCACTGTAGCGGGCTCGTCCGGGCCTGTCCCTCTGTGCCGGGGCAAGCCCGGCTTGCTGATTGGGCAGGCAAGCCGGGGTTGGCAGGACCGCGCTACATTCGCGACCGAGTGAGGAACCGCGCAGATGAGTGAGTCCAAGCAGCACGAGCCTACGGCTGCCCTCGAGGAATCCCGCACGGTCATGAGCCCGCGGCCGGGCCCGGAACCTGCGACAGGCCAGACCCCGGCTGGCGGTGCTCCGGTCGTGCCCGGACGCGGCCTGGTGAACCGCTACACGGTGTTGGACCTCCTGGGCGAGGGCGGCATGGGGCGGGTGTACTCCGCTTATGACGCGCGGTTGGATCGGCGTGTGGCCCTCAAGCTGGTGCATTCGCGCGAGGTCCACCCTGGCCGCGATGGGTTGGCGGGGGTCCGCATGGTGCGTGAGGCGCAGAGCATGGCGCGCCTCAATCACCCCCACGTGGTCGCGGTCTATGACGCGGGGACCCTCGAGGATGGCTCGGTCTTCATCGCCATGGAGTACATCCAGGGACAGACGTTGCGGCAGTGGTGCCAGCACACGCCGTCCCGGCCCTGGCGCGCGGTGGTCCAGGCCTATCTGGCCGCGGGGCGTGGGCTGGCCGCGGCGCACGCGGCGGGACTCGTCCACCGCGACTTCAAACCCGACAATGTCCTGGTGGGCGAGGACGGCCGGGTGCGCGTCACGGATTTTGGCCTGGCACGGGCCGGGGCCGCTCCGGGTCCCGAGGCTCCTCCCGTCACCGCCATCCCCTTGTCGGCGCTGGCCACCTCGCTCACCCTGCCGGGCTCTGTCCTGGGGACGCCCGCGTACATGGCTCCGGAGCTGCTCCAGGGCCAGCCCGCGAACCTGCGCAGTGACGTGTATGCCTTTTGCGCTTCGCTCCACGAGGCGCTCTATGGACGGGTCCCCTTCGCCCTCGACTCATTGAGCTCGCTCCTCGACCCGGCGCAAGAGCGCAAGCGCCCGTCTCCCCCTCCGGATTCGCAGGTCCCCACCTGGGTCTTTCGTGCGCTGGTTCAGGGCCTGCATCCCGAGCCGTCGCAGCGGCCCGATTCCCTGGAACAGGTGCTGCGGCGGCTGGAGGAGGACCCCCAGGCGTGGCGCCGGGCGGGGCTGCGCATGGGCGCACTGGCGGCGACGGTGGCGCTGCTCGCGGGGGGCGCGGTCGCGTTGTGGGCGCGCTTCCAGGGCCCCGGCTGTGACAACCTGGCGCATCGCCTGGATGGAGTGTGGGACGCGCAGGTGAGGGGCCGCGTCACCCAGGCGCTCCAGGGCACGGGCCTGACGTACGCGGAGGACACCGCGAAACGCGTGGAGCGGCTGCTGGATGGATACGCCCAGGCCTGGGTGAAGCAGCGAGTCGAGGTGTGCGAGGCCGCGGGCGGGCCCGAGGCGGCGCTGCGGCAGCCTCGGAGCCTGGCGCTGCTGCGGGAGGCCTGCCTGGACCGGCGCCGCAATCAGTTGCACGCGTTGACCCAGCTGCTGGGGCGCGGGCCGGATCCGGAACTGGGGGCCCAGGCGGTGCAGGTGGCGCAGGCGCTGCCTCCGCTGGAGTACTGCGCGGATGCCCAGGCGCTGCTGGCGGCGGTGCCTCCCCCCGAGGATCCCCAGACACGAGCGCGGGTGGAGGCCTTGCAGGCGCGAGTGGACCCGCTGGCGGTGCTGCACTCGGCGGGCAAGTACCAGGAAGGGTTGGCGCTGAGCGAGCAGTTGCTTCCCCAGGTGGAACCCCTGGGCTACGCGCCGCTCCAGGCGCGCACCCTGCTGCTCCGGGCCCGCTTGCAGGAGGGCGCCGGTGACTACAAGGCCAGCGAGGCCACGGCGCGGCAGGCCATCTCCGTGGCCGCCCGTGGCGCGGATGCCGTGCTGGCCGCCCAGGCCTGGAGCCTGGTGCTGCTGCTCGTGGGACCTCGGGAAGCGCGTCTCCAGGACGCGGTGCTGCTGGAGCCCCTGGTGGAGACGGTCGTGGAGCTGTCCCACGACGACGACACCCGCGCCGAATTCCTCAAGACACGGGGCATGCTCCTGGACACCGCAGGCAAGTACGCGGAGGCGAAGGAGAACTATGACCGCGCCCTGGCCGTCCAGGAAAAGCTCTTTGGAGCAAATCACCTCAAGGTGGCCGATACCCTCACGGAGGTAGGCAATGTGCTCAGGCACATGGGCCGGTATACGGAGGCGAAGGCGCGGATCGAGCGCGCCCTGACCATCCAGCAGGAGGTCGTCGGTCCCACGCACCTGAACGTTGCCCGCGCATTGGCCCTCCTGGGCAACGTCTACCAGGAGATGGGCGAGTATCAGGAAGCCCAACGCCGGGACGAACAAGCCCTGGGCATGATGGAACAGATCCTGGGCCCCGAGCATCTCCAGACGGGAATCCTGCTTCAGTACCTGGGCAATGTCCTCCTCGACCTGGGAGAGTACGCAGAGGCCCGGCGCCGGCATGAGCGCAGCCTGACGCTCCTGAAGAAGGCGCTGGGCCCCGAGCACCCCTACGTCTCCATGTCTCTTGCCAGCCTGGGCCTCGCGTTGGCGGGCCTGGGTCGGAATGAAGAAGCGAGGGTCATCTTGGAGCGCGCGCTGACGCGCCAGGAGAAGGGCTTCGGTCCCGAGCACCCGTATACAGCGATGCTGTTCGCCAACCTGGGGAAGGTCCTCGCGGACCTGGGCAGGGATGAAGCGGCCAGGGCTCTCCAGGAGCGCGCCGTGGCGGCGCTCAAGAAGGCACTGGGGCCCACACATCCCATCGCTTTCAACGCGGTGAGCCTGCTGGGCCGGACCCTCACGAAGCTCGGAAGGTATGAAGAGGCACAGCGCCAGCTGGAGCACGCCCTGGTGCTGCAAGAAGAGTCTCAGACACAAATCGGGCGGGCGGAACCGCTGACGGGACTGGGATTGCTCCACCTGGCGCGCGGCAGGCCGGCTGACGCCGTGCCGGTCCTCGAACAGGCCCTGGGGGGCCCGACCGCTCAAGCGGACCCGGAGATTCGGTTCGCGCTGGCCCGGGCGCTCTGGGACTCGAAGCAGGACCGCCCCCGTGCCCTGGAACTGGCCACCCACGCTCGTGAGAGATGGCGCCTCCAGGGCCACACTCCCCATGTAACTGAAGTGTCACAGTGGCTGGATGCACGGCGTTGACGAAGAGAACGCTACGAACTCGCGCTCCCTTCCCCCGCCGGCTCCAGCATGTGCGTGACTCCCGAGCTTGGTGTCGAACTCAGAATCAGAGCGCGAACAGCCTGGGGACGTACTGACCGGCAGCTATCTTCTGCGTTTCGTTGCCCAGTGCGGCAATGTTCCCGCTGAAGAAGAACTCCATCCATTTGGCCGAAGTCGGCTCCGCCAGGAACCTCTCAAAGGTTCCTGAGTCCATGTTGAACGTAACGGACTCCATGCCGAGGTTGCCAGGCTTGACGACGGGGCCATCGAAGTTGCGCGATGCATTGACGAGCCACGCACCGCCCCCGGCGCCGGAGACGTTGAACTGCATGCTCACGCCAATGCTCGCGACTTCTTCTCGCTTGGTCGCGAAGGCAGCGGGGAGTTTCACATCAAAGAATTGCTGAGTCTTGCTGTTGGCCATTTGGTTTTCCTGAACGGGTTGTTCGAGAATGAATGAGGGGAAGCGGGTCCCAGAGAAAGAGCAGTCCAGCAGCGCGACTTCTCTGGTTTCCATAGGCGCGTGCCGCAGGTCGCGCTCCCATGCTCCCCTGCGTGCGGCGGCTCCTATGCCATCAGGGCACGTAAGCGACATCCCACTGGGCGTTGGCCTGGGTGTTCGGAGTCGTGGCCGTCACCGTGACGGTGATGTTCACGGATGCATTCGGAGAGCAGTTCGTGCAACTGTCCGCGTACTTGCCGCTGTCGGCTTGGATGCCCCACATGCCATTGTTCAATAGCAGGAATTTGAACTGGGAGTACGCCCCGCTCGCATTGGGGACATGTACTGCCAGCATGTCCCTGGGGGACCCCACGACACACCCGCCCCCGCATCGAGCTACGAAGCTTCCGTTGTCCGCCTTGAAGGCATACTTCCCGTTGCCCGTGTCCACCACTTCGAAATCGGTGAATGGGCTGGCAAGGGCTCCATTGTGGGCTGTGACGGTGCTGTAGATGCTGCTGTTCGTCATGTTCTGGCATCCGCCGCAGCGCGAGATGTATTTGCCGCCACTGGACTTGAAGGAGAGCTTGGTGCCCGGCGGGAAGATCGGCTTGATGGTCCACTGGGCAAAAGGCTCGCTGTTGGGATTCGTGGCGTGCGCAGTGACAGTGTTGGCCGTGGCGGCGCCCGGCGAGCAGTTGTTGCAACGCGCAACGTACTTCCCGTTGTCGGCCTTGAGCGCGTACTTACCGTTGGACAACGTCTCAATCGAGAACTGGGCGTAGGCCGGCGGGGTGGCGTCGGTGACGTGCACCGTCACGGAATCAGGTGTACTGCCCCCTTCGATGCAGTTGTTACAGCGGCCCACGAACTTGCCATTGTCGGCCTTGAGCGCGACCTTGCCGTTGCCGACGAGCACCAGCTGGAACTGGCTGTAGGGCTCAGCCGCCGTCGTGACATGGGTGGTGACGGTGTCAGGGAGCGCGCCGTTCGCGTCTTTCTGACAGTTATTGCACCGCGAGAAGTAGGTCCCCTGGTCAGATTGCAGCGAGATCTTCAGCGGTGACGCCTCGTTCGTTCCCGGCACCAGCACGCACAGTGCCATCAAGAACAGCACCCACTGCTTCAGCGATGAATCCATGTGTGTTTCCCCGATTGAATCGTCCACGCCTCGTCCGAGGTGCGTGTGCCCATGGAAATAGCGTGGCGCTCATCGCGGGGTGAATCAGCGATTTAAAGGCTTGACAGGATAAGGAGCCTGTCTGTGCTTCCAAAGGTCGTTCTCCAAGGCCTCTGGCAGAGGGCGGAGGCCACGGTGGTTTGGAGTGCTGTCGGATGACAGCGCCCCCGATGGGGGCGTGGGATGGGCAACGCAGGTGCCGGCACGAAGGCTCTGCGACGTCCCTGGAAAGCAAAAAGGCCCTGCCGGGTTAGGGCAGGGCCTTCTTTTTTGCTCCCCGACGTGGACTCGAACCACGGACATGGTGATTAACAGTCACCCGCTCTACCAGCTGAGCTATCGGGGAATATGTCCCGTCGCGGCGGTGCGTTGCCGTGACGGATGCGACTTCTAGAGAACCGAGCCTGCCCTGTCAACTGTCCTGTTCGATCCGATCTCCCGGCTTACTTCGCAGCCCTGGTCCGCACTGGAGGGACTGAGCCCTGTCGTGTCCGAGGCGCTTGCCCGCGTCCTCTCGGGCGACCCCGCCGAGCGCGTCCTCGACAGGACCCTGCGCTCTCACCGTGACCTGTCCCGCGAGGGACGCCAGGCGCTGAAGGAGGCCGTCTTCAACGTGGGCCTCTGGCGCCGCCACCTGGCGTTCCTCCTGGACTCGCCGGATCTGTCGCCCTCCCAGCTCCTCTTCGCGCTGCTGCATGGGCTCGTAGGCGTTCCCGCCTCGGAGGCCGCGTCTTGGGCGGGGCTGGAAGCTCCGGTGCCCTTGCGGACCGGGACGCCCCCGTCGCTGGCGCTCCGGGCCTCGTTGCCGGACTGGCTCGCGGACCACTTCGCCCGTGAGCTGGGGGCGGAGGCGGAGGACTTCTGCGCCCACCTCAACGTCCCGGGCCCCATCACGCTGCGGGTGAATCCGGCCCGCATCTCCCGTGAAGCCCTGGCCTCGCGCTTGGCCTCCGAGGGCGTCTCGACCCGCCCTGGCTCCTGGAGCCCGCTGGCCCTTCAGGTCGACGGGCCCCGACCGAACCTCTACGCCCTGCCTTCCCTTCGTGAGGGTCTGTTCGAGATTCAGGACGAAGGCAGCCAACTCCTGGGGCTGCTCGTGGAGGCTAGGCCCGGGGAGACCGTGCTGGACCTGTGCGCCGGGGCAGGGGGCAAGACGCTCCAACTGGGCGCGGCCATGAAGGACTCCGGCCGGCTGCTTGCCTATGACCCGGATGCGGAGCGGCTGGACCGGCTCCAGCAACGCGCCTCCCGGGCCGGGCTCACCCGCGTCCAGGTGCTACGGACGCCTCCGTCACCGGGGCTCAACGCCGACCGTGTCCTCGCGGATGCTCCTTGTTCCGAGCTGGGCTCGCTCCGCCGGGGGCCGGATCTCCGCTTTCGGCTCACCCCGGACTCGCTCTCCCGGTACACCGCCGTCCAGCGCGACATCCTGGCCCGCGCTGGTGACGTCGTGCGCCCTGGTGGCCGGGTCGTCTACGCGACCTGCACCGTCAACCGCGCGGAGAACCAGGACGTGGTCGCGGACTTCCTCCGCTCCCGTCCTGACTTCCGGGCCGTTACCCCTGGCGCCGGGTGGCTTCCAGACGCTTGCGTCCAGGACGGGTTCCTCCTCGTCACCCCGCACCGTCACGGGACGGACGGGTTCTTCGCGGCGGTGCTCGAACGCGGCACGGCGGGGTAGGGCGCGTCGGCGCCAAAGCTGTCCGACAGTCGGACAGGTTTCCGCAGCTCGACGGGGGAGGGCGGGCCGGCTCAAAGCCGGTCCGACAGTCGGACAGGTTTCCTGATGCCGGCCGGGCGGACGAGCGCTCCATGGAGCCTCGTTCCTCCGTCCTGCGGTACTCAACGCTTCGGGCCCCAGCCTCCCTGAAACACCGTGGCGCCCCGGCACCGGGTGCTATGAAGCGCTGCGTGCGTTGGCTCAAGCCCCTTCCGCTCCGTCCCCGCGACACGGTGCAGGTCGTCGCCCCCGCGGGTCCCTTCGAACAGGCCCCCTTCGAGGCAGGCCTGCGCATCCTCTCCGAGCGCTACTCCCCGGTGGTCCGGCCCGATATCGGCGCCTCTCACCGCTACCTCGCCGGGGATGACTCCCGCCGACAGGAGGAGCTGTCTCACGCGTTCCTCGACCGCGCCTCCCGCGCCATCTTCTGCGCCCGCGGTGGCTATGGCAGCTCCCGCCTGTTGCCGGAGCTGCCCATCGACAAGGCCGGCCCGGTCGCCTTCACCGGCTTCTCCGACCTGACGTCCATCCACTGCGCGCTCCAGGCCCTGCACCGCGTCTCCATCCACGCGCCCGTGCTCACGCAGCTGGGCCGCCAGTCGACCCAGGTCCACGACTATCTCTTCCGCCTCCTCGAATCCTCGGAGGCCCCGCCGCCCCTCACCGGCAACGCCACCTATGTCCCCGGCACCGCCGAGGGCGTCCTCGTGGGCGGCAACCTGTCCGTGTTCTCCCGGCTCCTGGGCACGCCGTACATGCCGCCGCTCGATGGCGCCGTGCTCCTCCTGGAGGACGTCACCGAGCGCCCCTACCGCATCGATCGCATGTGGACCCATCTGCGGCTCGCCGGGGTCTTCTCCCGCGTGCGTGGCATCGTCCTGGGTGACTTCACCGCCTGTGAGGAGAAGGACGCGAACTACTCCAGCGCGGACGTGCTCCGGGAGCTGGCGCGCGACGCGAAGGTGCCCTGCGCCGCGGGCTTCCCCATCGGCCATGGCGCCATCAACTACCCCGTGGCCTTGGGCACCCACGTGCGCCTGGACGCGGACGCCGCGCGCCTCACGTTCCTCGAAGGCGCGGTGAGCCCGGGATGAGCCAGCACCCCATCGCCAACCTCCAGGCCGTGCTCGATGACGGCGTGGAGCTGGGCATCTTCCCCTCCGCCCAGGCCGTGGTGCTCCACAAGGGCATGCAGGTCTTCGGCGGCGTCGCCGGCAAGGTGACGGGCGACACGCGCTTCGACCTCGCGTCCCTCACCAAGGCCATGTCCACCACGGCGCTCTTCCTGCGCCTGTGGACCGAGGGCAAGGTGGGCCCGGACACGCTCGTGTCCCGCTACTTCCCCGGCTCGCCCGCGGGCGACGCGGGCGTCACCGTCGCGGACCTGCTCTACCACCGCTCCGGTCTGCCGGCCTTCGTCCCGTTCTTCGCGGACGCGCTCAAGGCCCATCCGGAGCTGCTCGACGCCGGCTGCCCTGCCTCCGTCCGCGCGCAGGTCCACGCGGACGTCCTGCATGCCGCCGCGGCCACGCCGCTCGATGCCCCCGTGCGGACGAAGTCCGTGTACAGCGACGTGGGCTTCATCCTCCTGGGGGACATCCTCGCCCGCGCCGGTGGCGCACCGCTGGACGTGCTCTTCCACCGCCACGTCGCGGAGCCGCTGGACCTGAAGGCCCGCTTCCACCGCCTCACCGACTTCCCCGCAGACGGCGCCACCGCGCCCACCGGCGCCATGCGTCCGCGCGAGCCCGCTCCTGGCCAGGAGTCGCTGTGGAAGGACGTGCCTTCCCATCCGTCCCGCCCCGCGGAGGTGGATGACGACAACGCCTGGGTGCTGGACGGCGTCGCGGGACACGCGGGCCTCTTCGGCACCGCCGTGGACGTGGCCCGCTTTGGCCAGGCCGTGCTGGAGGGCGCCGCGGGCACGCATGCCGCGATTGCTCCGGGGCCTTTGTGGCACCGCGCGCTCGCCACGGATCCGCTCGTCGCGGGCAGCACCCGCTCCATGGGCTTCGACTCTCCTTCGAAGGGCCACTCCAGCGCGGGCCGCTTCATTGGCGACACGCCTCCGGGCGCGGTGGGCCACCTGGGCTTCACCGGCACCAGCCTCTGGGTGGACCTGAGGCGGTCGCTCGTCGTCGCGCTCATCACCAACCGCGTGGCCCAGGGCCGTCAGGACCTGCGCATCCGCGACTTCCGCCCCGCCTTCCACGAGCTCGTCGTGGAGGCGCTCGACCTCCACGTCCTCCCCTGAGGAAACCGCAGCATGGCTGACGACAACGGCAACGTCCTCGACTCACTCGACCCGAAGTCCGTGCGCCGCATCCACCTGGTGGGCGTGGCCGGCACCGGCATGGGCTCCTTCGCCGGCATGCTCAAGGCCGCCGGCTACGACGTCACCGGCAGCGACGAGAACGTCTACCCGCCCATGAGCGACATGCTCCGCACGTGGGGCATCCCCGTCAGCACGCCGTACGCGCCCGCCAACCTGGACTCGGCCAGGCCGGACCTGGTCATCATCGGCAACGTCATCCGCCGCGTGAACCCGGAGGCCACCGCCGTGCGCGAACGGGGCCTCAAGCAGATGAGCTTCCCCGCAGCGCTGGGCACGCTCTTCCTGGACCGCTCGCACTCCGTCGTCGTGGCCGGCACGCACGGCAAGACGACGACGTCCTCGCTCATGGCCCACGTGCTGGTGGCCGCGGGCAAGGACCCGAGCTTCCTCGTGGGCGGCGTCACCCAGAACTACGCGGGCAACTACCGCGTGGGGAAGGGCCCGCACTTCGTCGTGGAAGGTGACGAGTACGACACCGCCTACTGGGACAAGGGCTCCAAGTTCCTCCACTACCGCCCGCGCACCGCCATCGTCACCAGCGTGGAGTTCGACCACGCGGACATCTTCCGCGACCTGCCCCACTACGAGGCCACGTTCGAGAAGTTCGTGCGCCTGGTGCCCAAGGACGGTCAGTTGGTCGTCTGCGCCGCGTACCCGAACGCCGTGCGCATCGCGCGCGGAGGCACCGCGCCCGTCAGCACCTACGTGGCCAAGGAGGACGCGGACGCGGACTACACGCCCAAGAACCTCTCCTTCGGTCCCGAGGGCGCCCGCTTCAACGTCGTGGAGAAGGGCCAGGACCTGGGCACCGTGACGCTGCCCCTGTCCGGCGCGCACAACGTGGAGAACGCGCTCGCGGTCATCGCCGCCGCGCGCGGCCTGGGGCTCACGTTCGCTGAAATCCAGCAGGGCCTGTCCACCTTCCAGGGCGTGAAGCGCCGCCAGGAGGTGCGCGCGGAGATTGAGGGCGTGCTCGTGGTGGACGACTTCGCGCACCACCCCACCGCCGTGCGCGAGACCATCGCCGCCATCCGCCACCGCTACCCGGACCGGCGCCTGTGGGCCATCTTCGAGCCGCGCTCCAACACCAGCCGCCGCAACATCCACCAGGAGGACTACGCGCACGCCTTCCCCGGCGCCTCGCGCGCCAGCCTCAAGGTGCCCGAGCGCCACGACAAGGTGCCCGAGGGCGAAGAGCTCAACGTCCCCAAGCTCATCGAAGCGCTGAAGGGCCAGGGCATCGCCGCGGACGGCGCCACCGACGTGCAGACGCTGGTGGACCGCGTCGCTGCCGAGGCGAAGTCCGGTGACGTGCTGCTCGTCATGAGCAACGGCGCCTTCGGGGGCTTCATCGAGAAGCTGCTCACCGCCCTGAAGGCCCGGGCGGGGAAGGGGACCTGAGCCATGCGCCGTCCATTCCTCCTCTCGCTGGGAGCCCTGGCGTTCGCCATGGGCTGTGCCTCGTCGTCGGCCTCGTCACTGCCGCCGCTCACGGACCGCACCGGTGACGGGGCGCGCTCCAGCAGCTCCGCACTGGAGTCGTCGAACAAGGGCCCGGGCCAGCCGCTCGTGTTCCAGGTGAAGCGCTACCCGGACAACAGCCCGTACGACTTGAAGAGCGACCGCGGGCAGGTCGTCCTGCTGGACGTGTGGGCCACGTGGTGCGAGCCCTGCAAGGACGCGCTGCCCATGTACGCGCAGCTGCAGAAGGAGTACGGCTCGCGCGGCTTCAAGGCCTACGCCCTCAACGTGGACGAGGACGTGCGCGCCATTCCTCCCTTCCTTGAGGAGGCGAAGGTGGAGGTGCCCATCCTCCTGGACGCCAACGCGCTGGTGTCCGAGCGCCTGCTGAAGGTGCGGCTGATGCCCACCACCTTCCTCATTGATCGCAAGGGCGTCATCCGGCACGTGCACGAGGGCTTCGCCGAGGAGTTCCTCCAGCAATTCCAGACGGAAATCGAGCAGCTGCTCGCCGAGCCCGCCTCCTAGCGCGCACCCGAGGGACAACGCATCCATGGCCCACGAAACGGAAACGCCCGCCGCGCTGCGCCGCACCGCGGAGGAGGGCGCCCGCATGGCCGGCCGCATCCTCCGGGAGCGCTTCCCCCAGCACCGCACCATCGAGTTCAAGGGCGGCATCGACCTGGTCACGGACGCGGACCGCGCCTCCGAGGATGCGCTGCTGGACTTCCTGCGCCAGCGCCACCCGCACCACGCCATCCTCGCGGAGGAGAGCGGTGCCACGCAGGGCACGGACACGTTCCGGTGGATCGTGGATCCGCTGGACGGCACGACCAACTATTCGCACCAGGTGCCGCACTTCTGCGTCAGCGTGGCGGTGGAGGGCCCGGAGGGCACTGTCGCGGGCGCCGTCTACGACCCCATGCGCGACGAGCTCTTCTCCTCCGCGAAGGGTGAGGGCGCCACGCTCAACGACGTGCCCCTGAAGGCCAGCCACACGGCCACGCTGGAGCGGGCGCTGCTGTGCACGGGCTTCCCCTACGACGTGCGCGAGCGCCCGGACCTGCCCGTGGGCCTCTTCTCCCAGCTCATCCTCCTGGCGCAGGGCATGCGCCGCACCGGCAGCGCCGCGCTGGACCTGGCGTACGTCGCGGCCGGCCGCTTCGACGGCTACTTCGAGTTCGGCCTCAAGCCCTGGGACATCGCCGCGGGCGGCCTGCTGGTGGCGGAGGCCGGCGGCGTCATCGTGCACATCGACGGGCGGCCCTTCGACGTGCTCAAGGGCGACGTGCTGGCGAGCGGCGCGAACCTGGCGCCCCAGCTCATGACCCAGGCGAAGCGATTCCTGGATGAAATCGGCTGGACGTCGCGCGACTAGAAGAAGCTCTCCGGCACGAAGACGATGTCGCCGGCCTGGAGCAGGAAGTTGCGCTCGCGGCCCACGCCAATGTCCTCCACGGGCACGCGAATCTTGCGCTCCTGCCCGTCCACCACGCGCGTGACGAGCGTGTTGTTCTTCGCCGCCAGCTTGGTGAAGCCACCGGCCAGCGTAATGGCCTGGATGATGGAGACCTCGCCGGTGACGGGGAAGGTGCCGGGCTTCTGCACTTCACCGAAGACGAAGATCTTCTGCGAGTTGTACTCCCGCACCAGCACGGACACCTGCGGGCGGCGCAGGTAGCGCGCCAGACAGTCGCGCAGCGCGTCCGCCGCGGCGCTGGCGGTGAGGCCGGACAGCGCCACCTTGCCGCACAGCGGATAGTCGATGGTGCCTTCCGGCGACACGCGCCAGGTGCCGGAGTGCTCGGGCTCCTGGAAGACGCGCACCTCCACCACGTCCCCGGCGCCCAGGCTGTCCCCGGACTTCGCGGCGGTCTGCATCGACGCGGCGGGCGTGGGCGGAGGCGGCGGCGGGCGCGTGTCCGCGTGACACGCCGCCAACACCGCGAGGAGGACCGGCAGGACGAAGCGGAGCCGCGAGGGACGCATGGGCGCGGAGGGCCTCAGTAGGAGACGGACACCCGCGCGTAGCCTTCGTGGCGGGTGTAGTTGAGGCCGGCGGCGCCGAGCGACGACGAGCGGGTGCCCAGCATGTATCCCACCGCGCCCACCAGCCACGGGCGGATCTGATACTCGGGCCCCAGGTCCAGCGTCACCAGCGTGTCGCTGCGGCCGCCCGCGAAGGAGAGGAAGTCCAGCGCGCCCGCAGCGTGCAGCGCGAGCCGGCTGCCCATGACGGAGCGCCCTTCCGCGTAGACGCGGTCGTCGCGGAAGGTGCCGTAGGCGGCCACCGGCTGGAAGGCGCGCAGGTAGCCGCCTTTCACCGTGAGCGACGGGCCCAGCAGGTACGTGCCCTCAAGTTGGCCCACCACGGTGCCGCCGCCGCTCGAGCCCAGGTTCTGGCTCCAGCCGGCCTTCGCCGTCAGGGTGATGCGCGGGGACACCAGGCCGGAGACGCCCGCCATGCCATGCAGGATGGCCGCGCCAGGCGTGGTGGTGTCGTTGAAGTAGCCCCGGTACTGCAGGCCCGTGTCCACCACCACCGCCGTCTTGGGCAGGAAGCGCCAGCGGCCCTCGGCGCCCAGGCGCAGGTTGCCGTAGTTGAACTGGCTGGCGGCGAGCGGATCACACGCGGCGTCGGTGCAGCCGATGGGCGTCATGCCGCCCAGGGGCTCGAAGAACTCCATCGCGTACGCCAGCACCGGCGTCACTTCCAGCGCGCCGCCGCCGGGCTTCCACTGCGCCTTCACGCGCGCCTCGTTGAAGAGGCTGAGGATGCCCGCTCCCAGCGCCGCCGTGCGGGTGCGGTCCGAGCGCATCAGCTCGTCGCCCACCTCGATGGACAGCTCGCTCTCCTGGTTGAAGCGCAGCGCCAGGTCCGCCGCGCCCTCCAGGTGCGACGCCGCGCCCGAACCCGAGGTAATCAGGCCCGTGTAGGCCACGTAGTCCAGGTTGCCGCGCAGCGCGATGGCCAGCTTGGGGGACGGCACGTCCAGCATCAGGCCGGGGCGCACGTGCAGCGCCAGTTCCCCGGACAGGTCCGGGGACAGGGGGCCGGTGCCCGCTTCGCGGAAGTAGCCCACGCCGCTGTCCAGCCGCGTCTCCAGCTCCAGCGTCGGGTGCAGCCGCCCGTTGCCCACCTTGAGGCCGTTGCCGCCCGGAGGCCGGCCGCCCGTGAACGCCTGCGCCGACGCCGTCAGCGGCAGGAGCGCCGCGAGCGCCAGGGCCCCGAGGGCCAGACGGAATGTCCCAGGCTGCTTCATGGGGTCAGAGGCGCTCCACGCGGTGAGACGGCGGGCATAGCACGCGGGTTCCCGCACCGGAACAAACGGTCCGGGGCCGGGACCGCGCGAGGTGGAAGGACGCAGCCACTCAGTCCACGGGGCTCGCGGGAGGAGGCCGGACCACCAGGTCCGGCGGCGGCGGGGGACGCGTGGGATCACCCCCGGGCAGGTTGTCGGGCTCCTCCACCTCCACGAAGAGGTTCTCGTCGGTGCGGAAGGCGAGCTGGCCGATGCACTCCTCGGCCTCCGAGCGCAGCTGGCCCACCTTCTGCTGGGCGATCATCACCTTGGTGAACTCGTGCTCGCCGGGCGCCGCCTCGCTCTTGCTGACGGCCTCCTGGAGGGCCACGTCGGCCTGCTCGGAGATGCGCAGGAGGCCCTTGATCTGCGTCAGCTTCTCGTTGGCGCAGTTGAGCTTCACCACGTCCTTGGTGCGCCGCGCCTCCTCCACCTTCTCGAACACCTGGCGGAGCGATTCGCGCATGCCGCCCAGCGCCTGCGTGCTGCGCTCCAGCTTCTGGCTGTCCGGCACGTCACCGGCCTTGTCCAGCGCGGGCGGAGCGGGGCGCGGGGGCGACGCGGGTGACTGCGCGAGCGCCATCCCGGAGGTGACGAGTCCTCCCACGATGGCGAGCATTCCCAGGGTGCGCATGCGCCTCACGAGTCCTTCCGGCCCTTCCCAAGCTTCGAGAGTCGAGCCTAGGAGTGAGGGGGAGGGGTGTCAACGCAATGCCCCATCGCCCCGGAGTCCGGCTTTTGGGCGCCGGACGTCAGTCCTGGGGGGCCAGGCGGGCGTTGGCCTCGCGCAGGCGGGCGGACAGGCTGCGCGCGATGTTCACGACGATGAAGGTGAAGCCGTCCGCGTGCGCCAGCCGGAAGGTCCGCAAATCCTGCGCGGTGAGCTGGAGCAGCTCCACCTCGCCCAGGGCGCGCACGGTGGCGGAGCGGTGGTCCTTGTCGATGAGGCCCATCTCCCCGAAGAACTCCGGCGGGCCCAGGACGGTGAGGGGCGTCACCCCGTTGCCCGCACCCCGGCGCACCACCTCCACCTGGCCGCGCACGATGACGAAGAGGCTGTCACCCAGGTCGCCCTCCTCGAACACCACCTCGCCATTGGCGTAGCGGTACAGCCGTGCCAGCTCCGCCAGGCGTGCGAGCTCGGCGGGGGCCAGCATTTCGAAGAGGGGGGATGTGGCGATGACAGCCAGCTTCTCCATGTGCTCCCCGCGGGTCCGGTGCCTCCGGAAGGTCCGGACGGTCGAGCCTATTCCCCTGGCGAGAAGATGAACGGGTAGCTGACGGGGACGTCGTCACTCGGTTTGAAAGGGAACGTCCAGGCGCGCATGGTCGTCTTGATGCAGTTGATGACCTCGTCCGAGCGCAGGGTGGACTCCTCCACCTCCACGTCGCTGGCGCGGCCCTGCGGGGTGAGGTTGAAGCGGACCATGACCCTGCCCTTGAGGGAGGGGTCGCGCTTGAGGCCGTTCTCGTAGCAGCGCTGGATGGAGGCCTTCCGGCTCTGGATGTAGCGGGCCAGGTCCTTGGGCTTGACCTCCGCGCTGTCCACTTCCGGCACCGAGTCCGCGACCTGGGGCACCTTGACGACCTGCTTGCGGCCCGTGTCCACGGTGCCCGCGCCGGAGGTCTGCGTGGCGCCGATGCCCGCCATCTTGCCGCCGGTGTCCCCCTGCGGGTTGGCGATGCCGTTGCCGCCTCCGGAGCCCGCCGTGAGCGCGCCGCCCGACGTCGCGCCCGCGAGCGCATCCGCCACGTTGGCGCCGCTGCCGGAGCTCCCGAGCACGTCCGCGATGGCATCCCCACCGCCGGGGCCCTTGCCGCCCAACAGCTTGAGGAGGCCGGTGCCCGAGACCTTCGCTTCGACCTGCTGCCGGCGCTCCGCGCTGTTGGCGGGGGCGGGCGCCGGGTCCTTGGCGTTGGTCTTCTTCGGGTCGGGCTTCGGCTCGTCCGCCTTCTTCTCCGGCGTGTTGCCCGGGTCCTTGGGCTCCTCCACCTTCGCGGGCTGGGGCGGGATGATGGCGCGCACGAAGCGGTCTTCCAACTGGTCCAGCTCCACCTCCGCCTCCACCGGCGCGGGCTGGGCGACGATGAGCGCGACGCTCAGCACGTAGAGCACCAGCATCGACAGGAGGATGCCGAAGAAGACGCGGTCCACCGTGCGCCACGGGCTGGCCTTCAGCTCCGGGGGCAGGGTGGGCTTGGAGCCCTCCGCGGGCGCGGGGATGAAGTGGAAGAAGAGCGTGGCGTCCGGCAGGTCCACCTTGCCGCGGGCGCTCTCCTGCAGGGGCAGGTCGAAGGTGTCGTCCGCGCGGCGCGTGGCGAGCCCCTGGGAGCGCAGCGCGTCGAAGTCCACGTCCGACGAGCCCAGGTTGACGCGGCCCTGCATGTGCTCGTCGATGATGAGGTGGAACTGCTGGCCGCGGTTCTCCAGCACCTTGAAGCGCGGCGGGCGCGCCTCGGACGGAGGCATGACGATGGTGTTGCGGGCGTCCTCGCCAATGGTGACGGAGTCGTGGAGCAGGTGGTGCTCTTCGACGATGCGCCCGTCCTGGATGACGCCGACGCGCAGCAACTTGGGGCGGGTTTGAAGGGCCATGTGACTAGAACGGGTCCTGCTGCACGCTCTGGACCACCTTGGGCACGAAGCTCTCCGTGCGGTTCAGGTCGTCGAAGCTCGGCTTGGAGCGGTCGAGGAAATAGAAGGCTTCCGGCTTCTGGATGCGCCCCTCGACCTTGATGGCCTCCAGGCGGATGGCCTTGGCCGGCTTCTTCGCGGGCGTCGCGCTGGCCGCCGCCTTCTTCGTGGACGCGGAGTCCTCCGCCCAGGACGGACGGGCGACGGCGAGCAGCAGCAGGAAGAGGGCGGGGCGCATGGGCAGAAAGTCGTGACTACCGGACGTCTTTGGACACCTTACCCGAGGCGCCCGGCCGCGCGGCAGGGGGCCCGGGGGGCGAGGCGGGGGTCGGGTTTGCCTCGGGGGCCTTGGCGGCTTCGGCGGCCTTCTTGAGGCCCTCCTTGCGCTCGCGTTCACGGCGGCGGGTCTCCCGGTCGATGCCCTTCTGTGCGTCCTTGAGGTACTGCGCGGTGCGCTCGTCGGTGCCGCCCCTGGACTTGTACTGCTCCAGGAAGGACGCGGCCTTCTGGAGGCGCTCCAGGGCGTCCATGCCGGCGGGTTCCAGGTCCAGGTGCAGCAGGCCCAGGTTGAAGTACACGTCCTTCGCGTCGGGCTGGAGCTGGAGCACGCGCTCGTACTCGGCCAGCGCGCGGGGGAAGTCCCCTTCGCCGCGCCAGGCGTTGCCCAGGTTGAGGTGGGCGGCGGCGAAGTCCGGCGCGGCCTTCACGGCGGCCTCCAGCTCCACGCGGGCGCGGGCGTAGTCCTCGCCCTCGTTGAGCAGGGTGCCCAGGTTGTTGCGCGCCTCGGCGAAGTCCGGCCGGAGCGCGATGGCCTGGCGGAAGCGCTCCAGCGCCTGGGGGCGCTCCTTGAGGCCCAGGTGCACCAGGCCCAGGGCGTTGAGGGTGGCCGCGTCCTGTGCGTCGATGGCGAGCGCGTTGCCCAGCACCATGGACGCCAGCTCGTACTTGCCCTCGCGGGCGTACACCTGCGCGAGCACCTGCATGGCGGGCACGTGCTGCTCGCTGACCTGGAGCGCGCGGCGGGCCTCCGCGACGGCGGCGGGGTGCTTCTTCTGCAAGAGGAGGTTCAGCGCCAGCGCCGTGCGCCGGGCCACCGAGTCCTGCTTCGTCAGCGCCTCGCGCAGCTCCGCCTCCAGCGACGCCGCGCGGCCCGTGCGCGCGGACAACCGCACTAGGCAGTCCCACGCGGCCTCCTGGTCTGGCTCCAACGCCAGGGCCTGACGGTAGGAGCGCTCCGCGTCCGGGAAGCGGCCCTGCCGCTCCTGCACGATGCCCAGGTTCGTCCACGCCGGGCCCAGCTTCGGGGACTTCTCCAGCAGGGCCTTGAGCGCGGTCTCCGCGATGGTCAGCTCGCCGCGCCGGGCAATCTCCACCGCGCGGGTGAAGTCCTTCTCCGGTCCCGCGAGCGACTTCGCGACCGGTGCCGGTTCCTTCGCCTGGGGCTTCGCGTCGCCAGACTTCGCTTCGCCCGGTTTCGGAGACGTGCTCACGGCGGTGGCGGGGCCGGCTTCCGGCCCGGTGAGCTTCGAGTCCTTGCGCGTCTGTGGCCCGGAGGCGCAGGCGGACAGCCAGAGCACGAGCCCGGTGAGCGCGAACTTGCGGCCCGCGTTCATGGCGTGCCCCCTTCGGTGAGACGGGTCGCCTTGTCCGGGTCGGCGCGCGCGGGCGCGGGCGGCGCGGCGAGGGTGCCCAGCAGGCCGTCCGGATACACGGTCTCCGACGCGAGCGCGCCCCGGGCCTCCTTGAGGACGGGGTACTCCTTGGGGCGGAAGCGGTTGAGGGACTCCAGCGTGCGGCGCGTCCACTCGCTGGAGATGCGGTAGTTGCGCGCCTCCTTGAGCGTGGCGGCGTACTTCTCCACCGCGGCGTCTTCCAGGGCCACGGTGCGCTGCGTGAGGATGTCCTGGTACGTCAGCACCGCCTCGTCGCCCATGCGCTTCACTTCGGGAGGCACCGGCGCGTCCAGCAGCGTGGCCGCGAAGCGCTCCCGGATGTAGCCGAGCCGATAGAACGACGCGAGCGTCCACTCCAGCTGCTTGTACGGGATGACCTTCACGTACGCGGCGTCCACGGCCTTCAACGCTTCGGTCTTCCGGGTGAGGCTCTTCTCCAGCGCCTTGCCAGAGCCGCTGAGCTTCAGCGCGTCGAATCGCTGGATCTCCAGTTCGGCCAGCTGGAAGCGGCTGTAGGCGGCGGCCTCCGCGGCGCGCGGCTGCGTGTCGTGCTTCAGCTTGCGGCGGTCGAACTCGTCCGCGGCGGCGGTGTACGCGCGCTGGGCCTCCTTCGTGTTGCCGCGCTTCTTCCACGCGTCGCCCAGGCGGCGCTTCGCGTCCACCACCAGCTCCACCTGGTCCGGCTTGCTGGCGAACTTGCGGACGAAGGCCTCCAGCGCCTGGATTTCGCCCTTCGTGTCGCCTGACTTCTCCAGGATGCGGGCCGCGCGGTACTGGTTCTCCGGCGCGCTCTTGCCGTGGGGGTACAGCTCCACGGAGCGCTGGAAGGCCGCCGCGGCCTCCGCGTAGCGCTGCTGTCCTTCGAGCAGCGACGCCGCGTTGAAGAGCGCGGCCTCGCGCTCCTCGGCCTTCGGGTAGTCCTTCACCAGCTTCTGGTAGCTGGTGACGGCCTTGTCGAAGTCGTAGGACTTCTGGGCGTTGAGGGCCACGCGGAACAGCGCGGTGTGCGCCCACGGCGACTTCGGGTAGTCGCGGTAGATGCGCTCGTAGAGCTTCATCGCGGAGTCGAAGCGGCGCAGTTCCTCGTACGCCACCGCCGCGTTGTTGAGCGCCTTGTCCGCGAACTCGTGGCGGGGGGCCTCCTCCACCAGCTGGAGGTACTTCTTCGCCGCCTCGTCGTAGCGCTTCTGCGCGGCCAACTGGTCCGCCAGGTTGAAGCGGCCGGCGAGCTTGAACTTCATCAGCTCGCGGTACTGCTCACTGGACGGGTCCACCACCTGCGCGTTGCTGGCGAGCCGCGCGCTGACCTCCTCCACGCTCTTCCAGTCCTGGTCGATGAGGAAGGACTCGATGATGAGGTTGGTGGCGTAGCCGGCCACCGGGTTGCGCGGGTAGGCCTGCACCACGCGCTCGAAGCGGGGGCGGGCATGGGCGAAGTCGTCGTGCGTGTAGAACAGCTCCGCGGCCTGATACGCGATGCCCGGCGCGGCCTCTTCCTTCGGCAGCAGCGCCACGTACGCGTCGGACGCCTTCACGAGCGCGGCCTCTGTTTGCGCCAGGGCCACGGGCGCGTGCGCGCTGTCCTTGGGGCGCTCGCTGGCGCGCAGCGGCTTGCGCTCCGGCACGCGGCCCGCCTTCACGTCCTCGTCCAGCTGCGCCTTCCAGGCGAGCACCGCGTTGTGCGCGGACACCTCTCGGTAGGTGTTGTCCTGGTTGGAGTCGCGGACGGCTTCGTATTCCTTCGCCGCCGGGCCGTACGCGTCCGAGTTGAAGAGGGACTCGGCGTGGAAGAAGCGCATCGCGTACGCGGTCTTGCTGCGCGGGAAGCGCTCCAGGTAGGTGCCGTAGGCGCGCGCGGCGGAGGCGTAGGTGCTCTTCGCCTCCGCGTCCTTGCCCTCCTTCTGGAAGGCTTGCGCCTGCTGGTGCTGGTACGCGGCGGCGGAGTAGAGGCTCTGCTCGGCGAGCGTCTGCGCGTGGGACAGCGCGTTCGGGTCGTCCTTGTTCTTCTCGTACCAGGCGCCACCGGGCAGGTAGTCGTTGGCCAGCTTCTCCGACTCGAGCGCGTACAGGTCCATGCGCCGGTCGCGCTCATAGGCCTGGACGATGCGCTGCTGAAGGCGGGGCGCGTCCGTGGTGAGCGGGTCGGTGGCCAGCACCTGCTGATACGCAGCGATGGCCTCCGGGTTGCGGAGCTGGTCGAAGTAGACGTTGCCCAGCCGGCGGTACACCTCGGCCTCGTAGGGCCGGCCGCCGCGCTTCGCGAAGAGGTCGCGGGCCTTCGCGACGCCGCCCCAGCTCTCATCCGCGAGTGACAGCGCGATGTACTGGAGCGCCTCCGAGCGCAGGTCGCCTTCATCCGCCTTGCTGCCGGACTGCTGGTGGGACTGGTAGTGGTCCAGGAGCAGCAGGAAGCTGTCCACGGACTCCTCGAACCAGTCCATGCGGTAGTACGTCCAGGCCAGCTTGTAGCGGGCCTTGTCGTAGAACCGGTGCTCCGTGTCGCGCGTGGCGGCGGTGTACGCCTCCGCGGCCTTGCGCAGCGCCTCCGGGTCGGACTCGTCCTCGAACCAGTACTCGCCGATGCGCGTCCACGCGTCGGTGGCGAAGCGGCTCTTCGGGTAGCGCGTGGTGAGCTGCTGGTAGGTGGCGAGGCTCTCCTCGTCCTTGTGCTGCTCGTTGAGGCAGTACGCCAGCAGGTACAGGGAGCCGTCGTTGAGCTTGTAGTCCGGGAAGCGCGCGAGGAGCGTGCGGTACACGCCGATGGACGGCGAGAAGTCCACGTCCGGCTCCGGCGGCAGGTCCGCCATCGCCTCGTCGGACAGCGTGCGCACGCGCTCCGCGTAGTCCTTGCGCGCCAGCTGGTGCTCGTCCGCGGAGCGCTCGTAGTACAGCTCCGCCAGGCGGAACATGACGTCCGGCGTGGCGCGAGGCTCGTCCGGGTAGCGGCGCAGGAAGTCCTCGGCCCGGGCGATGGCGTCCAGCCGCTGCGTGCGCTCCTGGGACTCCAGCGCGGTGAGTGTCTTCTCGTAGGCGTTGTTGAGCGCTGAGCGCTTCTGCTGGTAGCGCCGCTCGATGAGCTGCTTCACCTCGCGGTGGAAGTCGCGCGACTCCGCCTCGTACGCCTCCAGCGCGCGGCTCACGTCGCGCAGCAGCTTTTCCTGTTCGGGCGTGTGGCCCAGGCCGTCCAGGTAGCGCGAGGTGTTGGGCGCGGGCGCGGCGGCGGGCGCGGGCTGGGCCTTCGCGGGGGCCGCGGGCGCGGAGGTCGTGGGGGGCTTCTTCGAGGCCCTGGGCTTCGCGGCGTGAGCGGCCAGCGGCGCCAGGGCGATGAGGAGGGCGAGGGCAGGGCGGCGCATCTTCAGTCCCCCCCTTCCGACGACAGGACGTCCTTGAACTCCAGGTCGAGCGCACGCAGCGCGTCCGACTTCTCCTTGGCGACCTTCTGGATGTTCGCGGCGTTGTCCTGCGTGCGGCTGAAGGCCACGTCCACCGTGCCGGTGTCGGCCTTGAGCACCAGGTCGTAGAACTGCTGCCGCACGCGGCGGAAGCTCTCGTAGGCGATGCGGCCCACCAGGTTGCGCGCGTCACCGGAGGCGGCGGCCACCTCCTGCTCGTAGCCCTGGAGCAGCGCCTGCTCCACGCGCACCTTGTCGCGGATGGACTTCACGCGGTTCTCCAGCCGCGAGCGCAGCGCCACCCGCGCGATGGCGACCCGGCCCCGCAGCGAGTCGATGCGCGAGCGCACCGCGTGCATGCGCAACAGCACGCGGGTGTCCTCGCCGGACAGCCGGCCTTCACCGGCGCGCAGGACGCCGTGCTCCTGCTGGAGCGCGGCGGAGTAGCGGGCGCGGATGGCGGCCTCGCCCTCCAGCGACGTGTCCGTGGACTGGCGCTCGCTGGCGAGCCGGGCGCGCGTGCGGTCCAGCTCCGCCTGCAGGTCCTTCAGCGCGGCGATCTCCGCCTGGAGCTGCACCAGGAACTCGCGCTCCTCGGCGGGGTCCGCCTGCCGCTCGTCGCGCGTGTCCTCCACCCACTTGCGGATGGCGGCGGCGTTGGCGTGCAGGCTCTGGAGCTCGTAGCCCACGCGGAAGGCCTCGCGGTCCACCGCGTCCACCTTGGCCTGCATGCGGTGGCGGCGCTCCTCCAGCTCCTTGTTGGTGGTGGGCAGCGCCGCGAAGCGCAGCCGCTGGGCCTCGCGAGCGCCCTGGGCCACGAGCAGCTTCTCGCGCTCGGCGGGCGTCAGCTTCTCCTCCACCAGCTCCGCCTCCGCCTGCACCAGGGACTGCTCCACGGCGGTGAGCGCGGTGTCCACGGCCTCTGTGCGGACGTAGCCCTCCTGCAGCTCCGGGAAGGCCTCCAGCCCGCGCGCGTCCAGCGCCTCCAGGATGCGCTCCGCGATGGCCTTCGCCTCGCCCGCGCCCTGACGGCCGCTGTCCAGGTCGCCCACCATGCGCACCGCGTCCGCGACCTCCTTCTGCGTGGACGCGTACTTCAGCGCCAGCGGGGGCAGGAGCGTGCTCACGTCCAGCGAGCGCTCGTTGCGCGCGAGCAGGTTGTCGAAGTACGCGACCGGGTCCTGGTTCACGCGCAGGAGCGCGTCCACCTTGTCGCGCGCGGGGCGGAACGTGTTCGCCACGCCGTCATACGTCTCCAGCGCCTCGTCGTACTGGCGCAGCTTCTGGAGCAGGTGCCCCTGGAGGATGCGCGCCTCGGGGGCGAGCTGCGAGTCCGGCGCGACGAGCAGCAGGATGTCCGTGGCGTTCTTCGCCTGCGTGAAGTCCTGCTTGCGCACGTACGTCCACGCGACCTCCAGCAGCGACTCCGGGAAGCGCTCGCTCTCACGCGGAATCTGGCCGTAGTGGTCCAGCGCCTCGTCGTAGCGGCCCGTCTCGTACATCAGCCGGCCCAACGACAGGAACGCGAGCTCGCGGAAGCGCTGCGCCTCCGCCTCTGGAAGGCCGGTGGACACCACGGCCTCCGGCCCGGTGCCCACGATGCGCTGGAACTCGGCGATGGCGGCCGGGTAGTCCCCGCTCTGCACGCTCAGGACGCCCAGGTGGTAGACGGCCTGCACGCGGAAGGCGCCGGGGCCCTGCGCCAGCGGGGCGAACAGCGCGCGCGAGCGCTGCTGGTGCTCCTCCGGCGTCAAGTCCATGCGCTTGAAGGTGCCGCGCGCGTGCACGTAGGCGATGTCCGGCGCCAGCACGCCGCCCGACAGCTGCCGCGCCTTCTCCACGTAGGTGTCGATGCCGTCGAACTGCTGGAGCCGGCCCGCCACCGCGAGGTAGCGGCTCACGGCCTCCTTGTAGCGCTGCGGCGTCAGGGGCAGGTCCAGCACGTCGCGCAGGTACACCCGCGCGCCGATGTCGTTCTTCTGCTGGTAGAGCGCGTCCGCCAGGTAGAAGACCGCCTCCGGGTAGCGCGGGTTCGCCTTGAACGCCGGGTCGCTCACCAGGTCGTAGAAGAGGACGGACGCGGCGGCCCAGTCCCCCAAGAGCGAGTACACCTCGCCCTCGGAGAAGCGCTTGAGCTGCGAGTCGGTGCTGCTGGGCTCCGGGCGCTCCGTGAACTGCGTCTCCACGAAGCGCAGTGACTGCTCCGCGGTGCGCAGCTGCGCCTCCACCGCCTCCACCGAGGCCGCGCGCGAACTCAACGACGCGGGCATGGGCGGCAGCGGGGCCCCCGGTTTTGGGGCCTGGGGCGCCGGAGCGGGCGCGGCCCCGAGGGACAGCGCGAGGGCCAGGGCGTGCAGCGTCGCGGTCACGGCCGTCCGCTCCTACTTCGGCTCGCTGGAGGTGGTGGCCGGCGCGGCGGGCGTCCCCGGTGCGCCTTCCGTCCCCACGCTGGGGCCGGCGGGCCGGTTCGCGCGCGCGTCCTTGGCCACCTCGATGTCGTAGCGCACCGCGGGCCGGTCCTTCAGGTCCGTGGTGAGGCCGCCCTTCTCCACGCCCACCACGTTCACCGTGGTGACCTTTCCGGACTCCGCGTTGAAGGTGTAACTGGATTGCACCTTGAACTTGTAGCCTTCCAGGTAGCTGAACACGCCGTAGCCGCTGCCCCGGTACACGAGGCGCACCGCGAGCTGGTGCTGGCCCGGCACGATGCGGCCGTTGAAGACCTCCAGCGCCTGGTGCCGGTTCAGGTCTCCCTGCGTGTCCACCTGGGTGAAGATGGGCGCGCCGTCCAGCGCGTACACCACCGACTCCAGCTGGAACGCGTTGCCCATCTCGTTCTTGTGCACCAGCACCGCGCGCGCGCCGGTGGACAGCTCGCCGCCCATCACCGACTCCTGGAGCAGCAAGAGGCGCGCCTTGGAGCGGTAGATCTTCTCCTTCAGGTCGACGACCTGCTCCTCCAGCGTCTTCACGCGCGACGTGAAGGCCTCGTCCGCCGTCTGGTCACCCGCGGGTGCTTGCGCGGCGGGGGCCTGGGGCGTGCTCGCGGCCGGTGACGCGGCGGCGGCTGGAGGCGGGGAAGCAGGGGAGGGAGACGCACCTTGCGCGAGCACCGGCCCGGACAGGCCAGCGCTCAGGAGCGCGAGGAGACGAAAGGTGGCGGTTGTGACGCGCACGGTACGACCTCGGAAGGCGGCTCTGCCCGACGGCACGAGGTCATACCATCCTTTGCCGGGGGCTGCCCGGTGGGGGCCAGCCCGCCGGGCGGGGAAGCAGGCGGACTGTCAACCGCCCTTGCGCAGCTCGGTGAGGACCAGCTTGGCCACGGCCTTGAGCGTGTCGAACACGCCCACGCCCGTGGGCGCCACGGCCTGGTACTCCGGGATGTTCCGCGGGTTGAGCGCCTTGCGCATCTCCTCCACGGTCACCGCGTTGGGCAGGTCGCGCTTGTTGTACTGCACGACGTACGGAATCTTGTTCAGGTCGTAGCCCTGCTCCGCCAGGTTGATGCGCAGGTTCTCCAACGACTCCATGTTGGCTTCCATGCGCTCAATCTGGCTGTCGGCGACGAACACCACGCCGTCCACGCCCTTGAGGATGAGCTTGCGGCTGGCGTCGTAGAACACCTGGCCGGGCACCGTGTAGAGGTGGAAGCGCGTCTTGAAGCCGCGGATCTCACCGAGCGACAGCGGGAGGAAGTCGAAGAAGAGCGTGCGGTCCGTCTCCGTGGAGAGGGAGATGAGCTTGCCCTTCGTGTCCGCCGCGGTCTTGTTGTAGATGTACTGAAGGTTGGTCGTCTTCCCGCAGAGTCCCGGCCCGTAATAGACAATCTTGCAGTTGATTTCGCGGGATGAGTAATTGATGAAGGACATGGCTTCCCGGGTTACTCGCTGAAGAGGTTGTCGATATCGTCGTCGGAGATCTCGGCGAACGGCGAACCGGCTCCGGGGCTGTCGGTCTTCTTCACGAGGCTTTCGAAGATCTTCGTCAGCTCGTCGCTGGCCTTCTTGATGCGCAGGCGCACCAGACCCAGGCTCGTGCGGTTGTCGAAGATGACGACCAGCACCACCCGGCTGCCGACGATGGTCATGTAGAGGCTGTCCTTCGCCCCTTCATGGAACTGATTGGGGAACTCGTTCTCCCCGATGAGCTTCGCGAGTCCGCCCATGGCGGCCACGTTGCCGGCCGTCAGCGACGCGAGCGACGTGGTGTCGATGTTCTGCGTCTGGCCCGCCGAGGAGATGAGCTGGCCGTTCTTGTCGACGAGGAAGACCACCTTCGCGTTCGCGTCCTTGGTGAGCCGGTCGCAAACGGCGTTGATCTTGGTGAACTCCTCTTCGTACATCACCAGTTGCGTGCCCATGGGCGTATGCGCTCCTCAGCGTTCGCTCGCCCCGCGCACGGCGGCGCTCCGATGTTTCTGGAGTGAATCCCGGAGGTTAGACGAGGCGCTACCGACCGCCGTCATGCTTAGCAAAGCAGTTCCACTCCAGCAAGAAGCCAGCCGTGATCCGCGCCGCTTCTTGAAGGAATGACGGCTTCGCGGGTTGGGACACCTGCCCACCTTCTCTATACTCTCCCGGGCCTTGCGCCGCCCGAGCCCCCTCACCGACATCCTCCCGCGCCTCGTCGTCCTCGTCCTGGCGCTCGCCTGTACCGGGGCCGCTCATGCGCAGGCCCCCGAGTCCGAGCGCGCCTCGCTGCGCCTTCGCTACGGGCTGTCCTCGCGCCAGGGTGAGCAGGTGGATGTAGGGCCGGGGCTCACCTACAGCGGGCTGACGCCGAACGACGTGGCGCTGACGTTGATGGGCTGGGCGGGGGAGCACCTGGGCGGCCAGGTGGATCTCCAGCGCGAGGCGTTCGAGCTGAGGGATGCCTCGTCGCGCGTGACGGGGGGCAGCCTGGTGCGCGGCTCGGTGGGGCCGCGCGGGCGCCTGTCGCTGGGGCCGGTGCGGCTGGAGCTGGGCGCGGGCTACGGCTTCGCGCAGCTGCCGCTGTTCGGCGGGTTCACCTACGCGCCGGTGCTGCAGCGGGGCGTGCGGCACGCGGCGTTGATTTCAGGCCGGGTGCTGGTGGCGCTGCCGGCGCGGCTTCAGTTGGAGGCGCGCGGCGAGGTGCCGCTGACGCTCTCCGCGCACGCGGCGGACGGGCTGAAGGCGTCGTCGTCCGGCTACGTGGTGGGCGCGGCGCTGTCGTATCCGGTGGTGCGCCGGGACGGCTGGACGGGGCGGCTGCTGCTGGACGTGCAGCAGGCGCACGACACGATGGAGCTGGAGGACAGCGGCCTGCGCTCCGAGCAGCGGATGCGCCGCATCGGCCTGGGCTTCGAGGTGGCGCTGGATGGCGTGGGCCGGGCGTCGCGACCCGTGGGCCCGCGCCAGGCCTTCGTCTCGATGAGCGTGGTGGACGCGGAGACGGGCGCGCCGCTTCCGGGCGCTCGCGTGCGCGTGCCCTCCTTGAAGACGCCGGGCACGGAGGAGGAGCAGGTCGCGGACGCGCAGGGGCAGCTGCGGGTGCTGCTCCCCGAGGGCGCGCAGTCCACGCAGGCGAGCGTGGATGGCTATGAGGACGCGACGGCGGTCGCCACCGTCAACGGCGATGCCCCGGAGAGCGCGCCGGTCCAGCTGCGGCTGCACAAGAAGGCGCCGAAGACGGGCTCGCTCAAGCTGAAGGTGGTGCAGGGCAAGAACAGCGCGCCGGTTCCGGACGTGCAGGTGGTTTCGGGCACCGCGCGGCTGCGCACGGACAAGGCCGGCGAGGTGCTGCTGGAGGGGCTGGAGCCGGGGCCCGTGGCCATCGCGATGTCCGCGCCGGGCTTCCGCCCCACGGAAGAGGCCGCGGTGGTGGTGGCGGGGCAGACGTCGGAGCTGGTGGTGGTGCTGTCGCAGGACCGCAAGGGTGAGCTGGCCACGCTGGTGGGCCAGGTGCGCAGCGCTCGCAGTGGCCAGCCGCTGGTGGCGACGGTGTCCATTCCCCAGGCGAAGGTGCGCACGCGCACGGACAAGAGCGGCACCTTCACCGCGCGCGTCCGCGGCGGCACGTACCGCATCACCCTGTCCGCGCCCGGGCACCGGACCCAGACGAAGATGGTCACCGTGCGCGAAGGCGAGCAGGCCATTCTCAACGTTGATTTGTTCCCGAGGGGCCGGTGAGTCGCGCGGCAGTGCCGCGACGCGCCCGTCCGTCGTCGTCGAGGTTTCAGTGAGTCCTGTCCGCATCCTGGCGCTGTCGCTGCTCGTCCTCCTCTCCGGCTGCTCGGGGTGTGAACGCGAGGAGGCGCCGAAACCTCCGCCAGTGGTGGAGGTGGACGCGGGCACCGTCGTCTCCATTGGCCGCCTGGAAGGGCTGTCCGGCGACGTGCGCCTGGAGCGCGGCGGCAAGGTGGGCCCCGCCGTGGAAGGCCCCCTGCTCGCGGGCGACGCGGTGGAGACCGGCGAGAGCGGATCCGCGACGGTGCGCTTCCCGGGCGACCGGACGGTGGAGGTGGGCAGCGAGGGCCGGTTCGCGGTGGGCTCGGACGCGACGGGCATCGTGATGAAGGTGGAGCGCGGCATCGTGCTGTCGCGCGTGCCCGCGGGCGCGAAGACGGCCGACAGCGCGGGCTCCAAGGTGACGTTGAACATCCTCACCCCCTTCGGCCTCACGCGCGTGGGGCCGGAGCAGTCGGAGGTGAAGGTCGCGGTGGCGGCGGACTCGGCGCGGGTGGAGGTGAAGCTGGGCGCCATCGAGCTGGTCTCCAAGGACGGCAAGACGCTGCGCGCCGCGCAGGGCGACGCGGTGGACCTGACCCGCGAGCGCGCGCAGGTGACGCAAGCCCCGCGTGTCGTGGAGCTGGCGCCCATCCCGGTGACGGTGCGCGCGTCGTCTGGCGTTGCGGAGGTGAAGTCGAAGGACACGGGCCGCTGGCGCAAGGTGCGCCGCGAGGGCGAGGTGCTGGCTTTCGGCGACGGCGTGCGGACGAAGGGCGGCGAGGCCGTACTGTCCCTCAAGGACAGCGGCACGGTGCTGACGCTCGCGCCGGGCGCGGAGGCGGTGCTGGAGAGCGCGGGACAGCAGGGCACCATCGACGAGGCGCGCGTCCACCTGCTCCAGGGGCTGTTGGCCGTGCAGCTCGCCATGGGTCGTGAGAGCCGCGTGGTGCTGCCGGAGATGACGGTGGAGTCCGGTGGAGGCGCGAGGCTGGAGATCCGCCGCACCAACGCCGGCATGCAGGTGGCGGCGCACACGGGCGACGTGACGCTGCGGCGGGGCGAGGCGCGGCAGGCGCTGCGCGCGGGTGAGCGCGCCACCGTGGGCACGGACGGCAACGCGAAGGTGGAGCCGCTGGAGGAGGCGGTGGTCGCGGTGGGCCCGGGCGACGGCACGGAGGTCTTCCACCGGGGACTTTCGGAGGTGGCGCTCACCTGGGAGGGCGAGGGCGACGCGGTGGTGGAGGCGGCGCAGGACGCGGCCTTCAAGCGCCCGGTGCTCTGGGGCCGCGTGCACCGCGCTTCCGTCAACGTCACCGCGCTGGCGAAGGGCACGCTGTACTGGCGGGCGCGCAAGGAGGACGGCACGCAGGTGGCGGCGGGCAGCGTCCACTTCGCTCCGGAGTCGCCCACCAGTTCGCTGGCGCGCGCGCGCAACGTGGTGCCGGAGGGGCCGGAGAAGACGACCATCTTCTACCAGGACAAGCCCCCGGCGGTGACCTTCACCTACGGCGAGGAACCGCAGGCCCGCACCTATCGCGTGGCGGTGTACAAGGCGGGCTCGCTGGCGACGCCGGTGGTGCAGCGCACGGTGTCGGAGACGCGTGCGGCGCTGGAGGCGGGACAATTGGGCGAGGGCAGCTACCTGTGGTCCGTCACGCCGCTGTCGCAGGCGGGCGCGGCGCTCAAGGGCGGGCGGATGAACAAGCTGGAGCTCGTCTATGACAACTCGGTGGTGGGGCTGGTGGTGGACAGCCCGCGCCAGGGTGGGGCGGCGGCGGAGAAGGTGCGGGCTTCGGGTGTGGCGCCCGTGGACGCTCGCCTGTCCATCAACGGACGGGCCGTGCCCCTGGACGCCAAGCACCGCTTCGATACATGGGTGGCCCCCATGGGAATGCCCCCCCTCCTGGTGTTTAAGATGACGCGCCCCGGTGCCCCGGACGTACTCACGGTGCGCACCCTGAAAGCGCGAGGACCTTGAGGGATGGCACAGCCCAACGTTCCCATTCCGGATCCCGCCGGCGCATCCACCGCCACGCTCCTCCAGCCCTATGGGCAGTACGTGCTCGTGCGCAAGCTGGCCGAGGGCGGCATGGCGGAGATCTTCCTCGCCAAGCTGCTGGGCGCGGACGGCTTCGAGCGCAACGTGGTGCTCAAGCGGATGCTGCCGACGCTGTCGGCCATCCCGGACTTCGTGGAGATGTTCCGCGACGAGGCGCGGCTCGCGGCGAAGCTGTCGCATCCGCACATCGTGCAGATCCACGAGCTGGGCTTCACGGACGGCTGCTACTACATCTGCATGGAGTACCTCGCGGGCGAGGACTTCTCCACGACGCTGCGGCTCGCGGGCCGGCGCCGGCAGTACGTGCCGCTGCCGATGGTGCTGCGGGTGCTCATCGACGCGGCGCGGGGTCTGCACTTCGCGCATGCCTTCACGAATGAGCAGGGCCAGCCGCTGAACGTGGTGCACCGGGACGTGTCGCCGTCCAACCTGTACGTGACGTACCAGGGCCAGGTGAAGGTGCTGGACTTCGGCATCGCCAAGGCCGAGTCGCGGCTGGTCCAGACGCGCACAGGCGTGGTGAAGGGCAAGTACATCTACATGGCGCCGGAGCAGGCGCAGGGGAAGGAGGTCGACCCGCGCGCGGACGTCTTCTCCCTGGGCGTCAGCCTCTACGAGGCCGTCACGCACGTGCGGCCCTTCTCCCGCGAGAACGACCTGGCGGTGCTCAACGCGCTGCTCCAGTGCGAGTTCGAGAAGCCGCGCGCGCTGAGAGCGGACCTGCCGCAGGGCCTGGAGGACATCATCCTCAAGGCCATGGCCTTCAAGCCGGAGGACCGGTACGCGACGGCGGAGGACTTCGCGGTCGCGCTGGAGGCCTTCGCCTCGGACTTCCAGGGCGGGGCTGCGAGCGCCCCGGCGCTGGGCACGTTCCTGCGCAACCACTTCGGCGAGGAGCGCGTCACGGAGAAGACGCGCATCCCCACGATGGCCACGCTCACCGCGGCACGTCCGACGGACCCCGAGTTCGCGGCCATCGCCAATAGTGGGACGAACACGTACGGGCAGCAGGTGGCCCGCCCGAGCAGCACGGGCGTGAGGACGCTGACCTCGCAGAACAAGGCGGCCCCCGTGCAGGCGCAGGCTCCCGCGCCGGAGGTCGTGCCGAGCGCGCCTCCGGTGAAGCCCGCGTCCCGCCGCTGGCTCCTGGGCGTGGTGGGCGGCCTGGGGCTGGTGGCCGCGGGCGTGGCCTTCGTCGTCGCGCGGCCCGGTGGCGGCGCGGCGAACGTCACGCCTCCGCCTCCGGTACAGCAGGCCATCGCGCCCGCGACTCCGGCGGGCACGCAGGCTCCCGCGGTCGCGGCTCAGGGCACGCAGGGGACTCCGGCCCAGGGGCCTGAAGGGACCTCACCCGGAGACGTTCAGGGCACCGTGCGGGACGACACGCCGGGCGGTGACGCGGTGGCGACGTCCGTGACGGATTCGCCCCCCGTGGACGACGGGGCGGAGGACACACCCCACCGCAAGGTGACGAAGAGGCCGGCGGCGAAGGAGCCCGTGACGCTGGGCATCGATGACATCCAGCGCGTGGTGTCCGGTGGCCGCTCGAAAATCACGGGCTGCTTCGAGCGCTACAAGTCCGACCTGCCGGCGGCCTCGGGCGAGGTGCAGGTGGAGCTCACCATCGTGTCGTCGGGCAAGGTGCGCGCGGGCACGCGCGGGCCGCTGGCGTCCACGCCGGTGGGCCGCTGCCTGGAGGCGCAGGCCCAGAGCCTGCGCTTCCCGGTGCACCGCGACCAGGAGGTCACGGTGTTGATGCCGTTCTCGTGGAAGGTGACGCAGTAGCCCGCGCCGTCACAGGTCGCGGCGGGCGGACAGCGCCTTGGCGAGCGTGGCCTGGTCCGCGAACTCCAGGTCTCCGCCCATGGGCAGGCCCTGGGCGATGCGCGTCACCCGCAGGCCCATCGGCTTGAGCAGCCGCGTGAGGTAGAGCGCGGTGGCCTCGCCCTCGATGTCCGGGTTGGTGGCGAGGATGATCTCCTCCACCCGGCTGTCGTTGAGGCGGTGCAGCAGTTCCTTGATGCGCAACTGCTCCGGGCCCACGCCTTCCAGCGGGGACAGCACGCCGTGCAGCACGTGGTAGCGGCCCTTGAACTCGCGGGTGCGCTCCAGCGCCATCAGGTCTGAGTACGTCTCCACCACGCACAGGGCGCGCTCGTCGCGGCGGTTGTCGCGACAGAAGCCGCACAGCTCCGAGTCGGTGAGGGAGAAACAGCGCACGCACAGGTGCACCTTCTCCTTCACCTCGCGGATGGCCTGCGAGAGGTCGACGGCGAACTCGCCCGGCGCCCGGAGGATGTGGAACGCGAGGCGCTGGGCGGTCTTCTCACCAATGCCCGGCAGCTTCGCGAGCTGGGCGACCAGGCGATTCAGCGGATCGGGGGTCATCCGTCTTTAATTAATGCCGGGGATCTTCACGCCGCCGGAGATCTTCGCCAGCTCGGCGTTCATGTGCTGACGGCTGTTCGCCAGGGCAGCGTTCACGGCGGCGGTGATGAGGTCCTCGAGCATCCCCGGGTCGTTGGGGTCGATGGCGCTCTTGTCGATCTTGATGCTGCGGATCTCCTGCACGCAGTTGGCGACGACCGTCACGCGGCCCTCGCCGGACTTCGCCTCGACGGTCTCTTCCGCCAGCTGCTTCTTCCGCTCCTCGATCTTCTCGGTGAGCTTGTTCGCCTGCCGGATGAAGTAGTTCAGGTCGATGCCGGGCATGTGCTTCCTCGGTCCCCGGTCGTGGGAGCGCGGGGCCGCCATGGCGCCGCTCGGAGCAGGGACGTTGCCGCGCACCCTAGCGGGGTGCGGCGGCGTTGTCAGTCCTCAGGAGCAGCGGGGATGTCCGGGAGGTTGGCCGGTGGCCGCTCGGGCTCGTAGACCTGGATGTGCTCGATTTCGCCGCCCAGCATCTTGAGGATGGCCCGCACGGACGCGTGGGAGCGCACCTTGCCCTCGGTGGACTTCTCGTGGGTGTTGCGGGTCTGGGTGTCCACCTCGGAGAGGCTCAAGCCCATGCCGCCCGGGAGGACGTCCTGGGTCTGGGGCACGTCCACGATGGTGAGCTTCACGGCCCGGCCGAAGTGTGACGCGAGCGCCGCGTCCACGGTGGCCTTGCCCCCAGCCGACACCACGGCGGCCTTGTGGAACGCGGCGGAGGGCGGGAAGCCCAGGACGATTTCGCCCGCCTTCATGGACTGGAGGCGGCCGTTGGCGAGCGCCGTGCCGTGGCGCACGGACGTGGACTTCACGGTCTCCACGGCGGCGCGCCAGCGCTCGGGCAGGGAGCGGTTGGGGTTGTCGCGGCTGGTGGCGACGGGCGCCATCGCGGGCGGCGGTTCGGGCTCCGGCGGCTCCGGTTCGGGAGCGGCGGGCTCCGCGACGGGGATGCACTCGCCCGAGGCACAGCCTTCGGCGGAGCCCTCTTCCGGGAACATCCGCTCGTCCGCGTCCTCATCGCCGAGGGGCGGAGGTTCGGGAGGAGCCACGGGCTCCGGCTTGCGCATGTTGGTGATGCGCACGGTGGGCGCGGCCGGTTCGGGCGCGCGAGCTGCGGGCGTGGGGACTGGAGCCGGAGGCTGGGCGCCGCCGTTGCGGAGGAAGGAGAGGGGACGGGCCGCGGATGGGGGCAGGTCGTCCATGACGACGCCCGGGGCCGGAGGGGGCTCCATCGCGGGGGCCGCGCCGCCGCCATTGCGCAGGAAGGACAGCGGGCGCGCAGCGGACGGAGACAGGTCGTCCATCACCACCGGCGCGGGAGGCAAGGCGGCGGGAGTGGGAACGGGCCCGGCCGCGCCGCCATTGCGAAGGAAGGAGAGGGGACGGGCCGCCGCGGGGGACAGGCCCTCCATCAGCGCGGCAGGAGGCGTCCGGGTGGCCACGGCGGACGCACCGGCCGGCTCACCGCGAGAAGGAGCTTCGTGTGAGGCGGTGGCCCCCACTTGCGGAGATGCTCCGCGAGCTTCGAAAGGCTGCGGCGTCGGGCCTGGGGGCGTGGACGCGTCCTGCGCCCCGAAGGGACGGGGGCTCGCGCCTGCGTAGGCCGCGGGGCCCTGAGCCTCACGTGAGTGCCCGTTGGGCGCGGGGTGTGCCGACGCGCCAGCTGCGTCGAGCGGCCGGACCGTCGCACCCGCGTGCACGGACGGCCCCTGCGCATCGAACGGACGCTGGGGTGCCCCCGCGTGCGCGGACGAAGCCTGAGCTTCGAATGGACGCTGGGGTGTTCCCGCGTGCGCGGACGAAGCCTGCGCATCGAACGGACGCGGTGTTGCTCCCGCGTACGCGGACGGGCCTTGCGTGTCCGCCATGCGGGGCGGAGCCACCGTCGATGCGGATGCGGGCGGAGGCACTGGACGTGACGGTGCCTCCGCGTGCGCGGACGGCCCCTGCGCTTCGAACGGACGCGGCGTGGCGCCCGTCTGCGCGGGAGTCCCCGGACCTTCGACAGGACGCGCTGCTGCTACGGGCGAGGGCGCGCGGACTTCGGTCTGGACTTCAGACGCGAAAGTTCGCGGGACCGGAGCGACCTCCTGGCGCTCCGGTCGTGTTCTTCGCGCCTTCCGCGCCAAGGCCCGCCGACAGCCGCTCCACGCGGGCCAGCAGGTCGGGAATCGAACCCGCGGGGGACAGCTGGATGGCCTTGAGCAGCGCCATCTCCAGCGCCAGCCGGGGCTGCGCCGCTCGCGACACGTCCCAGATGCAGCCGTGCACGATGTCGAACAGCCGCGACAGCTGCGCCGTGTCCGCTTCCTTCGCCAGCGCCACCAGCGCCTTCTGCTCGGACTCCGCCAACTCCGCGGGTGCCTCACCCAGCGACTTCGTCACGAAGAGGTGCCGCAGCTGCAGCGCCAGCTCCTCCGCCAGACGCTTCAGGTCCAGGCCCCGGTTGAACACCTCATCCACGCGGCCCAGCACGCGCTTCGCGTCCTTGCGGACCAGCGCCTCCGCGAAGTCCTGCACCACCGTGCGGTCGATGGCGCCCATCGCCTCCGCGACGGCCTCGTCCGTGGGGTTGGGACCGCACGACGCGAGAATCTGGTCCAACAGGCTCAGCGCGTCGCGCATGCCGCCTTCGGACTGGCGCACCACCAGCGACAGCGACTGCTCGGAGATGCCCGCGCCTTCCGCCTGGCAGATCTCCTTCAGGCGCTGGAGCATCCGCGCCGCGGAGATGCGCCGGAAGTTGTGGCGCTGGCAGCGCGACAGGATGGTGTCCGGGAGCTTGTGCGCCTCCGTCGTCGCGAAGATGAACTTCACATGACCGGGCGGCTCCTCCAGCGTCTTCAGGAGCGCGTTGAACGCCGCCCCGGAGAGCATGTGGACTTCGTCGATGATGTAGATCTTGTGGCGGTCGCGCTGCGGCAGGTACTTCGCGTTCTCGCGAATCTCGCGCACGTTCTCGACGCCGTTGTTGGACGCACCGTCGATCTCCGCGACGTCCACGCTGGTGCCGGCGGTGATTTCGGTGCAGGCCCGGCAGGTGCCGCACGGGGTCGCCGTGGGGCCCTGCTCACAGTTGAGCGCCTTGGCGAGCAGGCGGGCGGCCGTCGTCTTGCCCACCCCTCGAGGACCGCAGAACAGGTACGCGTGCGCGACCCGGTCCATCTTGATGGCGTTCCCGATGGTCCGGACCACGTGCTCCTGGCCGGTCATGTCATCGAACTTCTGCGGGCGCCATTTGCGGGCGAGGACGAGGTAGCTCATGGGGACAACCATCTAAACACGGCGGGCAAAAGGATCCATGGAACGTCCATTCCGCCCGCCGTGAGACGCACTCCGTGTCAGCGTCCGAGCGCCTGTAGCACCACGTTGGCCGCGTTGTGCCCCGCCGCGCCGATGACACTTCCCGCCGGGTGGCAGCCCGCGCTGCAGAAGTAGAGCCCCTGCACCGGCGTTTCATAGGGCAGCCGGTCGGTGAACCCGCGCTTGTTGTCCACATGATGGATGTGGCCGCGGGTGATGCCGAAGTGGGATTCAATCTTCGGCGGCGTGAGCGCGAAGTACTCCTGCACCAGGTCGCTGGTGCCGGGCGCGAAGCGGTCGCAGATGGACAAGAGGTGCTTCACGTAGCGCGCCTCCTCCTTCTCCCAGGTGGTGCCCTCCAGCTTCTCCGGCACCCATTCCACGAAGAGGGCGGAGTTGTGGTGGCCCTCCGCGTCCTTCAGCGACGGGTCCACCGTGGTGTGCACGTACCACTCGATGGAGGGGAACTCCGCCAGCCGTCCCGCCTGCGCCTCCTTGTAGCCGTGCGCGAGCGCCCCGAGCACGTCGTCCTCCTGGGGCAGCAGGTGGATGGTGGGCCCGAACTGGCCCCGGTCCTCCGGCAGGCAGGTGAAGGTGGGCAGGGACTTGAGGCACAGGTTCACCTTCAGCGTGGTGCCCGGCGCGGACAGCCCGTCCACCTTGCGGCGGTAGTCCTCCGGCAGCGCCTTCGTGTCCACCAGCTTCAGCGTGCGGAAGGGGTCCGCGTTGGAGACCACGACCTTCGCGGACAGCTCCTCGCCATTCTCCAGCACCACGCCCTTCACCACGCCGCCGTCCACGCGCACCGACGCCACCTTCGCGTTCGTGCGCAGCTGGGCGCCGTGCTTGCGCGCGAGCGCCGCGATGCGCTGGGTGACGGTGCCCATGCCGCCTTCGACGATCATCCACGTGCCGCCGCTGCCCGGCAGCCGGCAGAGGTTGTGCACCAGCAGGTTCATGCCCGTGCCCGGCGTGTCGTAGCCGCCGTCCAGTCCGGAGAACGCGTCGGTGACGGCGTACATCGCCTTCACGAAGTCGGACTTGTAGCCGAAGCGCTCCAGGTACTCGCGCGCCGTGCCGCGACACAGACGGATGAAGTGCTGGCGCAGGGCCGGGCGCACGTAGCGCTCCGCCGTCTCCTCCAGCGACAGCGGCGGCAGGAGCCACGCGGGCGCCAGGTCCTCGCGCAGCGCCGCCAGCTCCGTGTTCATGGCGACGTGGGCGTTCCAGTCCGCCTCGGAGAAGAACTCGCGGAACTGCCGCTCCAGCTCCCGCTCATCCGAGCCGAAGAGCAGGTAGCGCTTGTCCAGGGTGGGCAGGAAGTAGTGCGGGTCGCGGCGCTTGAGGGGCAGCTCCAACTGGAGTTCCTGGAGCAGCTCCGGCGGCATCAGTCCCAGGAGGTACGCGCCCGTGGAGACGCCCAGCTTCGGGGCGGTGCGGAACGGGTACTCCGTCTTGCACGCGCCGCCCACCTGGTCCTTCTCCTCCAGCACGGTGACCGACAGGCCCCGGCGCGCGAGCATCGCCGCCGCGACAAGTCCGTTGTGGCCCGCGCCCACCACGATGACGTCTGGCATGGTCTTCCTCCTTGGGGAAAAGGCCGTTCCTAGCCGAGCCCTGGCTTCCCCGACAAACACCGTGCGTCTTGCGCTGGACGTCAGGGCCGGAAAGAGTCGCGCCCGCCCCGTGAACGCCCCTCACTCCGACGCGCCCCCGGCCCCCGTCCCTCCCCAGGCTCCGTTGGAAGTCCCGGGCCCCGTCCGGACGGGGCTGCCCGGAGCCTTGCGCGTGCTGGGGCTGCTCGCGGTGGCGCTGGTGCCCTGCGCCCTCGCGGTGAGCGAACTGGGGCGCATCCACCCGGACGAGGTGTTCCAGGCGCTGGAGCCCGCGTACTGGCGCGTGCACGGCTACGGCATCCTGGCCTGGGAGTGGCGCGAGGGCCTGCGCAACTGGGCCGTCCCCGGCGTGTTGGCCGCCTTCCTCAAGGTGGCGAACGGGTTCGGCGTCACCGACCCGCGCGTCTACCGGGGCGTGGTGGCGCTGCCCCAGTTCGCCCTGCACGCCTGGAGCCTGTGGGCCGTGTACCGCTTCGCGGAGCGCCGGGCGGGCCCGTGGGGTGGGGCGCTCGCGGTGCTGCTCGTGGGGCTGAGTTCGCCGGTGCTCCTCTTCGCCGGACGCACGCTGTCGGAGTCCTTCTCCGCGTCCTTCCTCCTGGTGGCCATGGAGGCCCTGGACCGGCCGGACACCGGCGCGGACGCGCGCGTGCGCCGGGCGGGGCTCGTGGGAGGCATGGCCCTGGGGCTCGCCGTGGTGACGCGCTACCCGTCCGCCCTGTTCGTGCTGGCCGCGCTCCTGTGGCTGGCCGCCGCCCGGAGGTGGCGCCTGCTCGGCTTCACCTGCGTGGGGGGCGCCGCGGTGGCGGTGGGGCTGGGGCTGCTCGACCAGTCCACCTGGGGCACGCCCTTCCACTCGTTCCGGGCCTACGTGGACTACAACCTCCTGTCCGGGAAGGCCGCCGCCGCGTTCGGCGCCTCACCGCCGGATTTCTACTGGGAGCCGCTGCTCCAGGCCGTGCCCCTCTGGGCCTGGGCCGCCGTGCCCTTGTCGCTGGCCCCCCTGGTGCGCTTTCGCGCGCTGTCCCTGCCCCTCACCTGCGCGGCCGTCTACACCGCCGTCCTACTGGCCACGCCCCACAAGGAGGAGCGCTTCCTCTACCCGGGGCTGGTGGTGGCGCTGCTCGCGGCGGCTTCCCAGCTGGCCGCGTCCTTCGCCACGCTCTCCCGGCAGGGGCCGAGGAACGGGGCGGCGGTGCTCGCGCTGGCCCTGGGCTTCGTGCATGGCCGGGGCTTTCCCTCCAGCGACCTGCGCGCGGACCAGTTCCGCGCCATCGTCCGGGCCACGCGGGGGGACGCGACGGGGCTGCTCATCGTCAATGAGGGGCTGTGGGGCTCCGGGGGCTTCTTCTACATCGGCAAGAACATCCCCTGGCGCACCTGCGACTGGCCCCGGGACGCGGCCTTCCAGGCCTCCATCCGCGACCGCGCCTTCAACCGCGCCGTCACCTTCGAGGGCCGGGCCCTGCCGGAGCTCCAGGCCGCCGGCTTCCGCGTCGTCCGCGAAGTGGGGCGCGAAACCGTGCTCGTCCGCGACTGAAGCGAAGGCGGCGGCCGGGCAGGGGAGGGCAGGCCCGCAAAGCCGAAGCGCCGGCATCCCCGGAGGGATGTCGGCGCTTCAGGTGAGACAGAACGGCCGGGACACACGCGGAAGTACGCTACCGTTGCTTCCTTCCGGACCTGGCGGGGTTCGCGCCCCCACGTTGTCCCGACCACAAAATCCGTGCTGCGACTTCGAAAATAACAACGGAGAGGGTGGGATTCGAACCCACGATACCCTTTCAGATATACACGCGTTCCAGGCGTGCGCCTTCAACCGCTCGGCCACCTCTCCAGAGACTTTGGAGCGGAGAGCGTAGGATTCGAACCTACGGTACCGTTGCCGGTACGCCTGATTTCGAGTCAGGTGCCTTCGACCACTCGGCCAGCTCTCCAGAATATTCAGTTTTCGCGTCGCTTCGCGCGCAAGCGCTCGAAGAACGTCTTGAGAAGCTGGCGACTGTCGTCCGCCAGGATGCCACTTGTTACTTGGAGCCGGTGGTTGTGCCGGGGCTCTTCCACCAGGTTGTACAGCGAGCCGACCGCACCCGCTTTCGGGTCCATTGTACCAAAGACGAGTCGGGTGACACGAGACTGAACCAGCGCACCGGCGCACATGGCACACGGTTCCAGCGTCACGTAGAGGGTCACCCCGGAGAGTCGCCACGCATCGCGAGCTTTCGCTGCGGCTGCCAGCGCGAGCATCTCAGCATGAGCAAAGGGGTTTCGGTCGCATTCACGGCGGTTGTAGCCCGTGCCCACGACGTTTCCGTCCAGCACCGCTACCGCACCCACCGGAACTTCACCGAGTGAAGCCGCTTCCCGCGCGAGCTCTAAAGCCTGCTGCATGAAAGCGATGTCGTCACTCATGAGACGTGCGCGCCAAAGAAGAAGTGGCGCTCCCTGGAGGATTCGAACCTCCGGCCTTCGGATTCGTAGTCCGACGCTCTATCCAGCTGAGCTAAGGGAGCATTTCTTCCGGCTGCTGCTTTACATCAAGTGGCGGAGAGAGAGGGATTCGAACCCTCGATACCCTTTCGAGTATGCAGGTTTAGCAAACCTGTGCCTTCAGCCTCTCGGCCATCTCTCCAACTCTTCTCTGTCAAAGAACCACGAAACTCAAGCTCAAAATCGGAGGCGGTAGGATTCGAACCTACGGAAGGCTTTCACCTTCTGCGGTTTTCAAGACCGCTGCCTTCAACCGCTCGGCCACGCCTCCACAGCAGGTGCCGCTCGGTTCCCGGCGGGCCAACCGCGCCCGTGGGGCCGCCCTTCTACATCATTTCTTCCGCGTGGCAAGCGAGATGTTGGCCCCTTTTTTACGACCGGGGCCCCATCGGCCTGACTAGAGGGGGCGCAGTTCCTTCAGCCCGCCCATGTACGGCACCAACGCCTCCGGGATGGCGACGCTTCCGTCCTCCCGCTGGTAGTTCTCCAGGATGGCGATGCTCGTGCGCCCCACGGCCAGCCCGCTGCCGTTGAGGGTGTGCACCATCTGGGGCTTGTCCCCCTTCTGGGGGCGGAAGCGGATCTTCGCGCGGCGGGCCTGGAAGTCGCCGCAGTCCGAGCAGGACGAAATCTCGCGGTACGCGCCCTGGCCCGGCAGCCAGACCTCGATGTCGTACGTCTTTCGCGCGCCGAAGCCCATGTCCCCGGTGCACAGGAGCATCACGCGGTGGTGCAGCCCCAGGCGGCGGAGGATGTCGCACGCGTCGTCCGTCATGGCCTCCAGCTCGTCCAGGCTCCTGTCCGGCTGGGAGAACTTCACGAGCTCTACTTTGTGGAACTGGTGCTGGCGGATGAGGCCGCGCGTGTCGCGCCCCGCGGCGCCGGCCTCCGCGCGGAAGCACGGGCTGAAGGCGCAGTAGCGGAGCGGGAGCTGCTCGCCCTCCAGGATTTCGTCCGCGTGGTAGTTCGTCACGGGGACTTCCGCGGTGGGGATGAGGAAGCGCTCGGGGTCGCCGGACGTCTTGAAGGCGTCGTCCTCGAACTTGGGCAGCTGGCCGGTGCCCATCATCGTCTCGCGCAGCACGAGGTAGGGCGGGAGCAGCTCCGTGTAGCCCTTGGACGTGTGCACGTCGATCATGAACGTGACGAGCGCGCGCTCCAGCCGGGCCAGGGCGCCCTTGTAGAAGGTGAAGCGGCTGCCGGACACCTTCGCGGCGCGCTCGAAGTCGAGCATGCCCAGCGACTCGCCCAGCTCGAAGTGCTGCTTGGGCGTGAAGAGGAGGTTCGGCTTCTCACCCCAGCTCTTCACCTGGACGTTCTCGTCCGCGCTGGTTCCCACCGGGACGGACTCGTGGGGCACGTTGGGGATGACCAGGAGGATGCGGTTGAGCTCCTCCTCCACTTCCTTGAGGCGGGCCTCCTTCTCCTTGATCTCCTGGGAGACGCCGCGCAGGTCGCCGCGCAGCTTCTCCAGCGCGGCCGGGTCCTCCTTGGCCTTGCGCTTCATCTCCTCGTTGGCGGCGTTGCGGCGCGCGGCCAGCGCCTCCATGGAGACATAGAGGTCGCGACGCTCGGTGAAGAGCGTCTGGAAGGGGCCGAGGTCCAGGCTGCCGCCCCGCGTCTTCAGTCGGGCGACGACCGCATCGAAGTTCTGCGCAACGTTCCGGAGGTCCAGCATGGGGCACGCCTTGTAGTCATCCCGGGCGTGGGCCGGCAAGGCTCACCACGCGCCGGGTGCTCAAGGCCGGACGCCCGGAGGGGTGGGGTCAGTGTTCGAGGTCGTAGATTTCGTCCTCGATGTCTTTCTTGTCCGCCGCGTCCGGCTTCTTCACCAGGTACTCCTTGAAGGCCGTGATGGCGTCCTTGCGCTTGTTGCGCTCCTTGTAGGCGAAGCCCAGGTAGTAGAAGGACTGCGCGTTGTCCGGCTCGGCGGTGGTGGCCTTCTTGTACCAGTCGATGGCCTTGGCGTACTGGGCCTGCTCGGTGAAGGCGCGCGCGACCTTGTAGTAGACGTACGTGAGCTTCGGATCCGCCTTGAGCGCCGCCTGGTAGCGGCGGACGGCGTCGTCCCAGCGGGCGGCGTTGAAGAGCACGTCGCCCATGGCGCCCATCACCCGCGTGCGCTGCGGATCCGCCTTGAGCGCCGCCTCGAAGGAGGCGATGGCCGCGTCGAACTCGCCGCGCTCCAGGTAGGCGTGGCCCAGGGCCTCGTGCGCGTCCGCGTAGTTGGGCTCCAGCTCCACGGCGGCCTTCCACTGCTCGACGGCGTCCGGCAGCCGCTTCGCGTCGCGCAGGATGACGCCGTACGCGTACTTGTAGTCCGGGCGCTTGGGCGCGCGGTCCACGGCGGTCTTCATGCTGTCGAGCGCCTGGGTGTACTCGGAGCGCTTCGCGCGCACGAGGCCCAGGTAGTAGAGCGCCTCGTGGTTGGACGGCTCGTTGCGCAGCGCGAGGCCCAGGTTGCTCTCCGCGCCGGCCAGGTCGCCCTTCTCCAGGAGCACCGCGCCCAGGGTGATGGGCGTGGTGATGGAGCGGGGGTCCTCCCCCTTGGCCTTCTCCAGCTCCGCGGCGGCCTCGTCCAGCCGGTGCAGCCGCCAGAGGACCAGGCCGCGCTGCAGCCGGCCGTCCTTCAAGAGGTGCGGATCCAGCTCCAGGGCGCGGTTGGCCTCCGTCTCCGCGAGGGTGGTGTCGCCGTTGAGCAGGGCCACGCGCGACAGGCCCAGGTGGGCGTCCGCCAGGTTGGGGTCCAGCTGCACGGCGCGGTCGAACTCCTGCTGCGCGAGCAGGCTGTTGTTCTCCGCGAGCGCCAGCTCACCCAGGCCCGCGTGCACGCCCGCGTGCTCCGGCGCCTGCTGCGCGGCGGCCTCCAGCAGGGCGCGCGCGTCCGCGTTGCGGTGCTGCCGCAGGTACAGGCGGCCCAGGTACAGGCCCGCGTCCACCAGCTTCGCGTCGGCGGCGTTGGCGCGCTTGAAGTGGCCCTCCGCCTCCGTGGGCTTGTCGAGCGCGTCCTCGATGCGGCCGTAGAGGTACGCGATGCGCGCCTCGTTGGGGAAGCTCTTGCTGGCGGCCTCCACGGCGGTGAGCGCGTCCTGCATCTTGCCCGTCATCACCAGCGCGGTGATGTGGCCGTCCACGTACCCCAGGTTGTCGCTGTCCTCCTTCGCGAGCGAGGCGTAGAGCGGCAACGCGCCGTCGTAGTCGCGCTGCGAGCGCAGCACCTGGGCCAGCTGGGCCTTGATGAAGTCGGAGTCCGGGTTGTCCTTGAGGGCCGTCCTCAGCTCCGCTTCCGCTTCCTTGGGCTTGAACTGCTGGAAGAGGGCCACGCCCTTGAGGCCGCGGGCGCGGGCGCGCTCGGCGGGCCCCAGCGCGTCCTGGAGCTTCAGGGCGCTCTCCACGGCCTGGGCGCCCTGCTCGATGTTCGACTTGCGCACCAGGAGCTCCACCGCGGCCAGCTCCACCGCGGAGGCGGCGTGCTGCGGATCCGCGGCGAGCGCTTCCGCGTAGGCCTTGGCGGCCTCGTCGGCCTTGCCCTGCGCCTGGTACAGGTTGCCCAGCGCGTGGTGGGCCTTGGCGGACTTCGCGTCCTTCTCCAGCACCTTGGTCAGGGTGGCGACGGCGTTGCCGATGTCCTTCTGCTGCGCGTAGGACTCCGCCAGGAGGAAGGAGAGCTCCAGGTCGCCCTGGTTGTCCTCGCGCACGGCGGCGTCCCGCAGGCGGGCCTGCACCTCCGCCCCCTTGCGCTGGGTGAGGGCGATGCCGGCGGTGGTCTTGATGACCTCCACGTTCTTCTCACCCAGCAGCTCGATGGTCTCCATGTGCTTGCCGCACGCGGCGAGGTCGGAGCGCTCGCCGTCCGCGTAGCGGCGCTGCAGGTAGGCGACGGACTGGCACCAGAGGGCGCGGACCTCCGGGTACTCGTTCTTCGCCAGCACCTGGGCGCTCTTCGTGCGCGCTTCCTTGTAGCTGGCGTAGGTGTCCGCCAGCAGCCCCTTGCGCGCCTCCTCGACGAGCTTCGCTTCGGCGGAGCCGGAGGACACTCGGGAGGGGAAGAACTTGTTGCGGCCGAAGGCGCCGTAGCGGCTGGCCTCGAAGCTGGCGCCGGTGCCCAGCACGAGCACCGCCACGCCCGCGGCGATGAGGGCGGGCATGCGCTTCTTCCACTTGGCGTCGGCGGCGCTGCGGTCCACGACGGACACCGCGGCCATGCGGCCTTCGTAGAGCTGGCGCAGCCGCTCCATGCTGGCCTGCGGGTTGGCGGGATCCGTGGTGCCCGCTGCCTCCGGGGCCGGCGCGCCCGGGGTGGCCGCCAGCGGCACGGCCTTGGCCGGACCCTCCATCAGCCGCTGGATGGCGGCGGCGAACACGGGCACGGTGCCGATGGCGGACCACGCCTCCGAGTCCGGCGACACGTCCTCGTTGCCCAGGAGCTGGCCGTCCTCGAGCATCTTGACGATGACGCCCTCTTCGAACGGGCCGAACATCTTCCCGGAGCGGCGGCGCACGTGGAAGCGCTTCACCTGCACGCGGCCACCGGCGTCCTTGCCGGCGCTGTCGTCGATGAAGCTGAGCATCTCCAGGCCGTCCGCGGGGCCCGCGGCGGGCGGGGGCGGCAGCGGCGCGGAGAGGTCCGCTTCCAGGTCATCCACGGGCGCGGCGGTGGGGTCGAACTCCAGCGCGTCCGGCAGGCCCGTGGCCGAGGAGGACGGGACGGGCGAGGGGTCGCCGAAGTCCACGTCGCCGAAGTCCACGGCGGGGTTGATGCGCGCGGGCGCCGGCGGCGCGGCCGGGGCGGGGTCGCCGAAGTCCAGGCTGAAGTCCGGTGACGGCGGCGCGGCCGGGGGCGGCGACGAGAAGTCCACGGCGAACGGATCATCCGTGGGCACGGGAGCCTGGCCATACGCGGGGGCCTGACCGTACGCGGGGGCCTGACCGTACGCGGGGGGCGGCGGCTCCGCGAAGTCGAAGGACACGGCCTGGGGCGCGGCGGGCGAGGGCAGGTCGGAGAAGTCCATCGCCTGGGGCGCGGCGGGCGAGGGCAGGTCCGAGAAGTCCATGCCGGGCGAGGGCGGCAGGGCGAAGGGGTCCTCGCTCGCGGAGGGCAGCCCGCCCAGGTCATAGGACGGCGCGCCGGCGGCGGGCGGCGGGGGCAGGGCGAACGGGTCCGCGTCGGGGGGCGCGGCCGCGTAGTCGGAGGGCGGCGGGAGGCCGAACGGATCCGCTTCCGGCTCCGCGGGGGGCGGGGCCAGGGCGAACGGATCCGCCTGGGGCTCCGGCTCGCCGTAGCCGTAGGTTTGCGGGTGGGGACGCGACGCCGCGGCGGGGCCGTGGGCGTTGTTCGGGTCGTTGATGTCGAAGGTGAACGCGTCCTCCGGCGCCGGCTGCGCGGGGACGGGCAGGGTGCCGTCGTCCGCGAAGTCGAAGTCGGGCGTGCCGAAGTCGGCCTCGGCGGGCGGGGCGGCGGCGACGGGCTCTTCGGAGAAGTCGAAGTCGCGCGCGGTGCCGGCGGGCTCGTCCGTGCCGTAGGCGGCGGGCTCGCGGAAGGCGGCGTTGGGGACGGGGATGGCGACGACGCGGGTCACGTCCTCGCGCGGCTCGGAGAAGTCGCTGGTGTCGACCGAGGAGAACTCGCCGCTGCTCACCTCCGCGAAGTCGTCCTCCGCGGGCGAGGGGGCCGGCGGCGCGGCGTCCATGTCGAAGTTGAACGAGTCGTCCGGCAGGGCCACCGGCGCGCCAGGTCCCGCGTCGAGCGAGAGGGCCCGGGGCGCGGCCACGCCCGGCGAGGCATAGGCCGCGGGCGGGACCTCGTCGTCGAAGGAGAACGGATCCTCGGGGACGGGCGGAGCGGCGTTGCCCGGCAGCGGGATGGCGGCGGCGCGCGGGGCGGCAGCGCCGGGGAGCGGGATGGCCGGACCCGCGCCCATGGGGATGGCGGCGGACTGGGGCGCGGCACTGCCCGGCAGCGGGATGGCGGCCGAACGGGGCGCGGCGCTTCCGGGCAGCGGGATGGCCTGGCCCGTACCCATGGGGATGGCGGCGGGCTGCGGCGCGGCGGTGCCGGGCAGGGGGATGGCGGCGGACTGCGGCGCCGGGGCGGCGGCGCGCGGAGCGGCGGTACCCGGCAGCGGGATGGCCGGGCCCGTACCCATGGGAATGGCGGCGGACTGCGGGGCGGCACTGCCCGGCAGCGGGATGGCGGCGGACTGGGGCGCGGCGCTGCCGGGCAGCGGAATGGCGGCGGACTGCGGCGCCGGAGCGGCGGCGCGCGGGGCGGCCTGGCCCGGGAGCGGAATGGCGGCGGACTGCGGCGCGGCGGCACCCGGCAGGGGGATGGCGGCGGACTGGGGCGCGGCGCTACCCGGGAGCGGGATGGCGGCGGCATTGCCCGGCAGGGGAATCGCGGCGGACTGCGGCGCGGCGGTGCCGGGCAGGGGAATCGCGGCGGCCTGGCCCGGAAGCGGGATGGCGGCGGGCTGCGGCGCGGCGGCACCCGGCAGTGGGATGGCGGCGGACTGGGGCGCCGCTGGGCGGGGCGCGGCGGTGCCGGGCAGGGGAATCGCGGCGGACTGGGGCGCGGCATTGCCCGGGAGCGGAATGGCGGCGGCCTGGCCCGGCAGGGGGATGGCGGCAGCCTGCGGCGCCGCGGCCTCGGGAGCTTCGGAGCTCGCGCCATCGGCCTTGATGGGGAACGTGGTCTGGCACCGGGCGCACTTCAGCTTGGCGCCGCCGGGCGGGATCCGCCTGTCATCGATGTTGTAATTCGTCTGGCACGACGGGCAGGAGACTTTCATTGTTTTCCTTCGACGAGACCGGCTGGCGCGCGCACGCGCAGCTAATGACGGGGGCGTGCGATGGTCCGCGCGGCGCGTGCAGGCTAGCAGAGCCGTTTCAAGCCCGGAAAGAACGCGCCCCAGGTGCGCACCGTTGTCACCCGGCCGGGCAGGAGGGCGGGCGCCCGCCAACACCAACAGTGTGCATCCCTTTTCCAGGGCCCCTCCCGGGGTGGTAGACCCGGCGGCGCATGGATCCCATCGTCATCCTCGGGGCGGGCCTGGCGGGCCTGTCCACCGCGCACTTCCTCAAGCGCCCCTGGCGCCTCATCGAGAAGTCCGACCGGGTCGGCGGCCTCATCAAGACCGAGGTCATCGACGGGTGTTACTTCGACCCCACCGGCCACTGGCTCCACCTGCGCGACCCGGAGATCCAGCAGCTGGTCAACACGCTCTGGCTCCCGGACCAACTGGTGCGCATCCAGCGCCGCGCCGCCATCTTCTCGCGCGACACCTTCACCCGCTTCCCCTACCAGGTGAACACCCACGGGCTGCCGCCGGAGGTCGTGGCGGAGAACCTGGTCGGCTACGTGGAGGCCATCTACGGGGAGAAGGGCCGCGCCCTGCGCGAGCGCGACCCCGTGAACTTCGAGGAGTTCATCCTCCGCTACATGGGTGAAGGCTTCGCGAAGAACTTCATGCTGCCCTACAACCAGAAGCTCTGGACCGTGCACCCGCGAGAGATGTCCGCCGCGTGGGTCGGCCGGTTCGTGCCGCGCCCCACCCTCAAGGAGGTCGTGGACGGGGCGCTCGGCGCGGGCAGTGATCAGCTGGGCTACAACGCGTCGTTCCTCTACCCGCGCGAGGGCGGCATCGAGAGCCTGGCGCGCGCCATGAAGCAGCACCTGACGGGCGGCGAGCTGAGCGTGCGCACGGAGCCCGTCTCCATTGACTGGAAGGCGAAGCAGGTCACGCTGTCGGACGGACGCACCCTGCCGTATTCGGGGCTGGTGTCCTCCATCGCGCTGCCGGCGCTGGTGGACCTGCTCGGGAAGGGCGCCTCCGGCGTGCCGGACGAGGTGCGGGCCGCGGCGAAGCGCCTGCGCGCCTTCATCGTCACGTACGTGTGCGTGGGCGCCCGGGGCGCGAACCGCCAGCCGTGGCATTGGATCTACCTGCCGGAGCCGGAGTTCCACTCGTACCGCATCGGGGCGCCGTCGGCGGTGTACGCGCCCCTGGCCCCTCCGGACACGGCCAGCTTCTCCGTGGAGTTCAGCCACCACGGCGAGCTGTCCGTCGCGGACGCGGAGCGGTTCGCGGTGGAGGACCTGGTGCGCTCGCGGATGATCCACTCGGCGGACGACATCCTCTTCGCGAAGGGGCGGGAGATTCCCAACGCGTACGTCCTCTACGACGACGCCTACGGCCCCGCGATGGCGGAGGTGAAGCGCTTCCTGGAGCACGCCGGCATCCTCATGGCGGGGCGCTACGGAAAGTGGGAGTACGCCTCCATGGAGGACGCCATCCTGGACGGGCGGGCTTGCGCCCGGACGCTGAACGGCTGACGCAAGGAGTCGTCTCCTGTCGACGGTGGTCCGGGGGCGTGCTACGCCCCAAAGCCTTCCCTTCGCATTTCCGGACCCATGGCCCTGCACCTCTCCGTCGTCATCCCCGTCTACAACGAGGAGTCCATCATCGCCCAGGCAGCCGAAGAGCTGCGCCAGGGGCTGGATGCTCGCGGGCTCGACTACGAAATCATCTTCGCGGAGAACGGCTCGCGCGACGCGACGCCCCGGCTCCTGGAGGAGCTCTGCGCGAAGAACCCGCGTCTGCGCTGGTTCCACTCGGAGACGCCCAACTACGGCGTGGCGCTGAAGGCCGGTATCCTGAAGGCCCGGGGCACCTACGTGGTCTGCGATGAAATCGACCTCTGCGACCTGACCTTCTACGACGCGGCGCTGCCCCGGCTGGAGCGCGGCGAGGCGGACATGGTCGTGGGGTCCAAGGCGGCCAAGGGCGCGAGCGACCAGCGCCCACTCATCCGCCGCGCGGCCACGCGGGTGCACAACAAGCTGTTGCGCGTGGCGCTGGGCTTCCAGGGCACGGACACGCACGGCCTGAAGGCGTTCCGCCGCGAAGCGCTGCTGCCCGTCATCCAGAAGTGCGTGGTGGACATGGACGTGTTCGCCAGCGAGTTCGTCATCCGCGCGTGGCGCGAGGGGCTGAACGTCATGGAGATCCCCATCCAGCTCCATGAGAAGCGCCAGCCGTCCATCCACCTGTTCAAGCGCGTGCCCAACGTGCTCAAGAACGTGGGAAAGCTGTTCTACGTCATCCGCGTCCGCGGGACCTGAGCGGAGGAGAGTTGCCCCATGACGGCAGCGCGCCTGGCGTCCATCTCCGTCGACCTGGATTCGCTGCCGCACTACTGCCGGATCCACGGGCTGCCCGAGTCGCTGCTCGATGAGTGCGCGCGGACGCTGATCCACCGCGTGGCGGTGCCGCGCTTCCTGGAGCTGTTCGCGGCAGTGGGCGTGCCCGGGACGTTCTTCGTCATCGGCGAGGACCTGGAAGCGGACCCCGGCGCGGTGGACGGCATGCGGCGCTCCCACGCGGCAGGGGTGGAGATTGCCAGTCACAGCCATGCCCATGACTACGCGCTCACCCGGCGCGGGCCGGACGCCATCGCGGAGGACCTGTCGCGCGCGGACGAGGCCATCCTGAAGGCCGTGGGCGTGCGTCCTTCGGGCTTTCGCGCCCCGGGCTACACGCTGAACGCGGACCTGTACGCGGCCACGGTGGCGCAGGGCTACCGGTACGGTTCGTCCGCGTTCCCGGCGGCGCCGTACTACGCGGCGAAGGCGGCGATGATGGGGGCGCTCGCGGCGCTGGGGCGGCCGTCGCGCTCCGTGCTGGATACGCCTCGCGTGCTGCTGGCGCCGCGCGTGCCGTACCGGCCGGACCCCGCGCAGCCCTACCGTCGTGGTTCGGGGGCCGTGCTGGAGCTGCCCATGACGGTGACGCCAGTGGTGCGCTTCCCGTTCATCGGCACGTTCGCGACGACGCTGCCGCTCGGAACGATGCGCGCCGCGTACCGCACGTGCCGGACGGATGCGTTCTTCAACTTCGAGCTGCACGGCGTCGACGTGCTGGACGCCACGGACGGGATTCCCCCGGAGCTCGCGCGGCAGCAGCGCGACCTGCGCGTGAGCGCCTCGAAGAAGATGGAGCGGCTGCGCGGCATCTTCCAATGGCTCAAGGACGACTTCGACGTCGTCACCCTTCGCGACGCGGCGGGGCAGCTGTCCGCGACGCTCTGACTCAGCGCGCGGCCTTCAGGGCCTTCCAGTCGGCCTCGGTCTGATCCGCGTAGGCCTGCGCGAAGGCGACCAGCCGCTTCGTGGCCCCCTTCGTGTCTCCGCCCACCCAGTCCTCCAGGCACATCGCCTGGGCCTGCGTGTGGCCGTGGGCGCGGGCCAGCACGACGCCCGCCTGTTCGAAGGTGGAGCGCAGGGCCTTCTTCTTCCCGAGCACGGCGTCGTCCAGCTTGTTCTTCTCCGGCTCCACCTCGCGCACGAGGAACGCCCGGCCGCCCATGTTCACCGCGCCGGTGAGCGGGTTCACCGCGCCGCCCAGCTCCTCCTGCGCCTTCACCACGTCCGCGCCGTTCGCGGGCACCGGGGGCGACGCCACTCCAGACGCGAGCAGCTCCTTCAACTCCAGCAGCACGGGCGGCGCCTTCGGATCCGCCGCGCCCACGAGCACGTAGTCGCGCTCCAGGCCATAGCTGCTGCCCCCCGCGTCCAGCCGCTCCGCCAGGTCCAGCACCCTCAGGGGGACGGCCACGCCCTCCGTGCCATCCAGGGTCTTCTCGTAGGACGCCAGCGTGGTCCGCACCGCCGCCTTCTTCTCCGCGTCCAGCGGCTTGAGCGTGTCCGACGTGAGGAAGCGCGGCCCCTTCGAGCCGTCGAGCTTCACGTACTTGGACAGCAGGTCCTTCGCGGACGTGTCGCGCGCCTTCCCGATGAGGTCCTTCACCGGGCCGGAGGACTCCTTCTTGTCCAGGAAGGCCCCCGGGTTCGCGTCGCCGTCCGCCAGCAGCTCCAGCGTCTCGAAGTAGTTCTTCGCGAGCGCCTCCACCGCCTTGCCCTGCTCGCTGGTGGACAGGCCCGCCTCGCGCGCGGTGAGGACCGCGCTGGTGGCCAGGCGCGTGAGGTCCGCTTCCGGCGACGCGGTGCCCGTCTGGTCGAAGTCGTTGAGCCCCCACACCGGCTTGCCCTCGGGACCCCGGAACGTGCCCAGGTTGCCCACGTGCGCGTCGCCCACCACCCGGATGTCCGGCGCGGGCCGGTCCGTCAGCCGGGCCTCCCGCGCGTACGGGCCCCGCAGGTCCGCGTGGAACAGGGCGGGCATGGCGCGGAACATGGCGGAGGGGCTCTCACGCATCTGCGCCAGCTTCTCCTTCAGGCGCGCGGGCGGCAGGTCCAGCCGCGCGTTGAAGTCGCGCACGAAGGACACGGCCTGTGACGGCGGCCGCTCCAGTCCGGACGCCCGGGCCTGCCGGGGCGCCAGGGTGTTCCCCGCCACGGTGTCGCCCGTCCGTGACGGGGTGGCCTGGGGCTGGAAGTCGCTGATGTCAGGGGCCAGCCGTCCCGCTCCGGCCCCGGAGGAGGCGAGCGTCAGCACCGTGGCGGCGACAGTGGAGCCAGACGTCCGGGAGGGGAGGGAGCGTTTGGACGGGATGTGCATGGGGGACCTTCCGGCGGATTATCGTCAGAAGGTCATCGCGGGTTGTGGGCCCACTCCCGGCGTGCGAGCGGGGGTGCTAAGGAGCGGGCCCATGCTGGAGCGTTTCAGCGACAAGGTGAAGAAGGGCCTGCGCGAGTGGACCGAGCGCATGGCCGGCGAGCAGCAGTCCGACCAACTCCAGGCCCTGGCCCGGACGGAGAACGAGTACGGGGTGGATCCGTTCGGGTTCAACCTGGACTACAGCCTGGCCGCCATCGCCCCGTTCATGTGGCTCTACCGCCACTACTTCCGGGTGGAGGCCTACGGCGCGGACCGCATCCCCCAGGGGCGGGTGCTGCTGGTGTCCAACCACTCCGGCCAGCTGCCGCTGGACGGCGCGATGATTGGCATCGCCCTGATGGTGGAGGGCAACCCGCCGCGCGCCATCCGCAGCATGGTGGAGAAGTGGGTGCCGTCCCTGCCGTACGTCTCCACGTTCATGGCGCGCGTGGGCCAGATTGTCGGCACGCCGGAGAACTGCCGGCGGCTGCTGGAGGCGGAGGAGGCCATCCTCGTGTTCCCGGAGGGCACGCGCGGGCTCAACAAGCTGTGGCCCCAGCGCTACCAGCTCCAGGAGTTTGGCCTGGGCTTCATGCGCCTGGCGCTGGAGACGAACACGCCCATCGTGCCCATCGCCGTGGTGGGCGCGGAGGAGCAGGCCCCCGCGCTGATGAACCTGAAGCCGGTGGCGAAGCTGTTGGGCTTCCCGTCCTTCCCCATCACCCCCACGGGCACGCCCTTCCCGCTGCCCACGAAGTACCGCATCTACTTCGGCGACGCGCTCCACTTCACCGGCCGCGCGGACGACGAGGACAGCGAGCTGGACAAGAAGGTGCGCACCGTGAAGGCCTCCATCCAGGCCATGCTTCATCAGGGCCTCAAGGAACGCCGGGGGGTGTTCTGGTGAGCGCTTCCACGGAAGAGAAGGACGCCGTCACGGACAAGCGCCCGGCCGTCGTCGTCACCGGCATCAGCGGCAACCTGGGCCGCACGCTGGCGAAGATGCTGCACAAGCGCGAGCGCATCATCGGCATCGACCGGCGTCCCTTCATCGGGAAGCCGAAGGACGTCGAGATGCACCAGTTGGACCTGCGCAAGAAGAAGGCGGAGGACGTCTTCCGCAAGAACGAGGTCCGCGCTGTCATCCACATGGGCATCATGCATGACCCGCGGATGAGCGAGGAGGAGCACCACTCGTTCAACGTCGTGGGGACCACGCGCCTGTTGGAGTACTGCGCGAAGTACGGCGTGAAGAAGGTGGTGGTGCTGTCCTCGGCGAACGTCTACGGCCCCAGCCCGGACAACTCCAACTTCCTCACGGAGGACGCGCCGCTGATGGCCGCGAGCCGCTTCTCCGGCGTGCGCGACCTCATCGAAGTGGACATGCTGGCGCACAGCTTCTTCTGGAAGCACCCCGACATCGAGACGGTCATCCTGCGGCCCGTCCACATCGTCGGGCCCACCATCAAGAACGCGCCGTCCAACTACCTGCGGCTGCGCCACCCGTGGACCATGGCGGGCTTCGACCCCATGGTGCAGCTCATCCACGTGGAGGACGTCGCCCGCGCCATGGTGGAGGCCCTGCGCCCGGAGCCCAAGGGCGTCTACAACGTCGTGGGCCCCGGCCAGGTGCCCCTGTCCGCCGTGCTGCGCGAGCTGGGCCACACCGCGATCCCCGTGCCGCACCCCGTGGCCCGGCCCCTGTTGGGCCTGATGTTCCGCTACCGGCTGGCCAACTTCCCGCCGCCGGAGCTGGACCACATCCAGTTCCTCTGCGCCGTGGACGGCAACCGCTGGGTCCAGGACGTGGGCTGGAAGGCCCGGCACTCCATGCGCGACACCATCCGCTCCGTCATCGGGGAGTAGCGGGGGCGCGGCGGCTTTCCGTGGGCCCCCGCGACAGTTCCCTGACAGTCATGTCAGGGGGAACATGGCGGGATGGCAGGGAGGGCCTGACATCACTGTCAGGCATGGGACGGTGGCGACGGGGAGTGAGTGTTGCCAAGTGCCTGATTTTACATGGGAAGCAGGGGTGGGGCAGGGGGGCGCGGCGGTTGGCACTCGCATTGCTCTAGAGACCAGGCAACACGGCGGGGTCGCAGCGGGCCGGAAGTACCGCGCGACATCGTCACCCTGGTAGGGGGTTCCATGGGGGAACCCTCGACGCCCATCGTCTCGGCCGGCCCCGAGACGGTGGGCGACTTTTTTGCGGGCTACGGTGACGGCAGCGCCTCTTTGGGCGGTGTCTCCCGTGGCTCCAGCTCGCCCGCGAAGGGACCCGACAGCTGCTTCTCCAGCAGCCAGACGCCGTCGCGGAAGACGAACTCCGAGGTGACGCTGTCGTTCTGCTCGGTGGCGGAGGGCAGGCGCATCCACTGGATGCGGCTCTGGACGGTGGCGTGGCGGCCATCGTCGGCGAGCTTCACGCCCTCGATTTCATAGTCGGTGACGGTGAGGTCGCGGTCGTCGTGGAGCTCGCGGCGCTTGCGTTCGAAGTCCTTGCGCTCCTCGGGGACGATGAAGTTGGACAGGACGCGATAGTTCCTCCAGCGCAGGTTCTTGTGGAAGCCCTCGACGACGGGTTGGAGCGCTTCCAGGTCCGACTTGGGCGGGGTGTGGGCACAGGCCCCACCGAGGACCAGGGCGACCATCAGGGCAGGCAGGCGGTTCATGCGCGAGACGCTACCAGCTGCTGGGCGGAACGGACGAGGGCAGTGGTATGGTCCGCGCTCCCCCGCTTAGCGCACCGGAGTCGCGACTCAACATGGCCAAGTCGATGGTGGAGCGTTACGAGCAGCTCCTCCGGCAGGACCCGACCTCTTCCGTCTTCGTGGAGCTGGCGAAGGCGCTGCTGGAGAAGGGAGACGCGCAGCGCACCATCGAGGTGTGCACGCAGGGCATCTCCCACCACCCCACCTCCGTCGTGGGACGGGTGCTGTGGGGCAAGGCGCTCATCCAGCTGGGGCGGCCCGCGGAGGCGATGGAGCAGTTCGACCAGGCCATCGCCATCGAGCGGGACAACCCGTACGCCTACAACCTCATTGGCGACGTGCTGTTGCAGCGCGGGCTGTACCGCTCCGCGCTGCCGATCTTGCGCAAGGCCGTGGCGCTGCAGCCCAACAACGGGCGCGTGAAGCAGTGGTTGGACCAGGCCCAGCAGGCGCTGTCCGGTGGACCGGCGCCCATCTTCGAGGACCTGGGCGTCCTGGCGACCCCCTCGGCCGCGCCGGAAGAGGACGCGCCGGAACCGCCGGCTCCGGAAGCGGCCCCGTCCGCGTTCGAGGCGCGTGCCGCCGCGGCGGCGGGACTGGAGCCGCGCCGCGCTGCCCGGACGGAGACGCCGGCGGGCGGGACGGATGCGCAGGCGGCCTCCAGGGTCGCCTCCGTCGAGGCGCACGGTGGGCCCACGGCCCCCACCGGAACGCCGGTGCCGGAGGACGCGCGGGGCCCCGTGGATGCGGGTGATCAGGATCTCGGTGCGCCACGGGATGGCGCGAATCCGATGGAGGCTGCGTCCGGTAGCCCGTCGGATCCGGGGCAGGAGCCGGGTTCGGGCCGGGGACGTGCGGCGTCGGGCGAGGGAGCGGATCCGGCGAGCGAAGGGGCTTTGGCCTCGGGCCAGGAGCCCGGTACGGACGCCCCCGCGGATCCGGTGGCCGCCGCGCCGTCGGATCCGGAGCAGGGTTTAGAGGTTCCTCCCGCTCCCGCGCAGGCGGCGGATCCGGGGGCCACCGGCCGTGGGCGCAAGTCCGGGATGCTGGCGGATCTCCCGGACGCTCCTCCGGCGGATGAACCCTCCGCGTCGCAGGGCGGCGGATTGCTCGGAGACCTTCCTCCTCCGGAGGCGGTGCGGGCTCGCCCGGCCGCGCCGGTGACGCCGGCTCCCGTCGCTTCGGCTTCGGGTGGCAAGCGCTCGCTGCTGGACGACATCCCGGACGCGACGGAGCTCGCGGCGGCCGCGGCGCGCAACAAGGCGGCGGCGAACGCGAAGGACACGGAGGCACTCGCGGCGAAGTACGAGCGCGAGATGCACGAGAAGATCGCCAAGGAGCGGGCGAAGCAGTCCCTCCTGGAGCGCTATGGCGCGAAGACCGTGGCGCTCTTCGTGGCCCTCATCTTCCTGGGCGCGAGCGCGGGCTTCTTCATCCTCTACCGCTCCCGTCAGGGCGGCCAGACGCTGTCGGAGACGCTGGAGCTCGCGAAGCGCGCCGTGGCGCAGGACACCGGCGCGTCGCTGGATGAAGCGCTCCGCCAGCTCGAACGCGCGCGAGACATGGACGAGGCGAGCCCCGCCGCGTGGGCGCTCACGGGCTACGCGCACGCGCTGCGCTACCTGGACCACGGCGCCAACGCGGAGGACCGCCGGCTCGCGCTGGAGGCGCTGGAGAAGCCGGGCGTGAAGGACGGCTTCAACGGCCTGGTGCTGGCCACCAACGCGCTCGTCGCCGACGACCGGGCCCGCGAGTCCGCGCACCGCGCGCTGCTCGCCTCGCAGGACGACGTGACGGAGGTGCACGCGCTCGCGGGCAGCCTGCTCATCGCCGCCAAGGACGAGAAGAAGGCCCTGGACCGCTTCGACCGCGCGCTCAAGGCGTCGCCGGGCAACGTCCGCGCGCTGGTGGCGCTGGGCAACTACTACCTCGCCTCCGAGGACTTCGCGCAGGCGCTGGAGATGTTCAAGCGCGCGCGAGACGTCTCCAAGGAGCACGCCGCCGCCCGCATCGGGATGGCGGAGAGCCGGCTCGCGCTGGAGCAGGACCTGGACGCGGCGCTGGCGGACGTGGCGCCGCTCGCGCAGGACGCGAAGGTGCCCCCCGCGCTCCAGCCCCGTCAGCAGCTGGTGCACGGCGAAATCCTGTCCGCGCTGGGCAAGTACGACGAGGCGCGCACCCTGCTCTCCAAGGGCACGCAGGGGCCGCTGGCCATGGACTTCCAGCTGGCGCTCGGGGCCGCGGGCCGCGCGGCGGGCAAGCTGGAGGCCGCGCAGCAGGCCTATGAGGCCGCGCTGAAGCTGCAGCCCAAGAGCGAGACCGCGAAGGAGGGCCTGGGGCGCACGCTGCTGGACCGCGACCGCGAAAAGGAGGCCCTGCAGCGGCTGGAGGCCGACGGAGGCCGCAAGGTGTCGCTGGTGCGGGGCGCGGCGTACGCGCGGCTCGGGGACTGGAAGCGCGCGCGCGCGGAGCTGGGCAAGACGCGCGTGAACGACCGCTATCCGCCGGAGGCCGTCGTGTGGCTCGCGCTGGCGGACGCGCACGAGGGCAACGGCGCCCAGGCGCGCGAGGTGCTGGAGAAGGCGCTGGCCAAGAAGCCCCGCGCGGACCTGCGCGTGGCGCTGGGACAGGTGTACTGGCGCGAGCGCGCGCTCGACAAGGCGCAGAACCAGTTCGACGAGGCGATGAAGGACCCGCGCGACTACGAGGGCGCGTGCTCGCTGGGGCGGCTGCTCCTGTCGCGCGGCCTGCCGGACATGGCGCTCAAGCCGCTGACGCAGGCGGTGGAGCGCAACGGCGCGCACGGCGAGGCCCGCGACGCCCTGGGCCGCACGCTCCTGGCGCTGGGCCGCACCCCGGAGGCGCTGAAGCAGTTCGAGGCGTGGCAGCTGGACAACCCGGGCAGCGCGGCCGCGCAGAAGGGCTTCGCGCTGGCGCTGTACCAGTCCGGCCGCCGCAAGGAGGCGGAAGGGGCGTCTGGCCGCGCGGTGAAGCTGGCGCCGGACGACGCGGAGGGGCAGCGGCTGCGCGCGGCGCTCCTGTTCGCCAACGGCGACGCGAAGGGCGGCTTCTCCGCGCTGGAGCGCGCCAACAAGCTGGACTCCAAGGACCCGGACACCTTCTGCGAAATCGCCCAGGCGTTCCTGCGCCAGGGGCAGGTGGAGAGCGCGGACGCGGCCTTCGCGGCGGCGCGGCGGGAAGGACCGGACGCCACGTGCGGCCGCGTGGGCGAGCTGTACACGCAGCTGCCGGGCGGTGGCCGTGGCGCGGCGCGCACGCTGCAGGACCTGGCCGACAAGGCGCCCACCGTCTGGGACAAGGCCTTCGCCCAGGTGACGCTGGCGCGCGTGCTGCTGGGCGCCGGGGCCGTGAAGGAGGCCCGCGCGGCGGCGGACGAGGCCGTGCGGCTTGCCCCGTACAACGGGCGTGCGTACCTGGCCCTGGGCCTGGTGGCCTTCAAGCAGCGCCAGGAGGCCCCCGCGCGCGAGGCGCTGGCCAAGGCCGTGGAGCTGGAGCCCACGGACGGCCTGGCGCACCTGGCGCTGGCGGACGTGCTGGTGCGCGAGTCGGCGGAGCTGCCCCGGGCGGTGGAGGCCTACGAGGCCTTCCTGAAGCTCGCCGGGGGCGCGCCGGAGGCGAACCGGGTGAAGAAGGCCCTTCCGCTCCTCAAGCGCCGGGCGTCGCGCTAGCGTGGTCGACGTGAGCGACCCGCGGCCCCCGTCCTCCCCCCTGCTGAAGGTCATGTGGGGCAACGCCTTCCTGCTGTCGGTGCTCTACCTGCTGACGGGCATCGTCGTGGAGTCCATCCGGCGGCGCTACCACGCCCCCTTCTTCGAGCGCCTCTCCATGGCGCTCGACTCGCTGCCGGCGCGGGCGCTGGAGCTGGTGCGCGCCATGGAGCCGCTGCGCGAGGCGTACTTCACCGGCCGCATCAGCGACCTGGGCGTGCGCGTCGTCTTCGGCCTCGTCACCGTGGCCGTCATCTTCCTGCTCGCCCTGGTGGTGGGCGCCCTCATGGCCGTGGTGCGCTGGGCGCTGCTGCGCGCCACGCGCGGCGGCGGTGAAGGCCCCCCGCCCGGCAACGGCTAGCGGCGCGACTTCGCCTTGCGGATGCGCGGGGCCACGGGCGCGGCCTGCGGCTCATGGCCCGCCGCGCGCGCCATGAGGCAGATCTCCACCACCTTGGGGCCGAAGCGCTCCCAGCGGCTCTCCCCGGTGCCCTTCACCGCGAGGAAGGACTCCCGGTCCACCGGCAGCGCGGCGGACAGCCCCAGCAGCGTCGCGTCGTTGAAGATGATGAAGGGCGCGACGCCCAGGTCCTTCGCCAGGTCCTTGCGCCAGCGGCGCAGCTCCATGGAGGCCAGCTCGCTGTACTCCATCACCGGCGCCCCGGACGCGGCCGGCGCGGAGCGCGAAGCCGAACCGGACGGCTTGGGCATCATGCTGCCCGCGCACCGGTCGCACTTGCCGCACACCGCCGCCGCGTCCGCCTGCCCGAAGTAGCGCAGGATGAACGCGCGCCGGCACTTCGGCGTGTACGCGTAGTCCGCCATCCGCTTGAGCATCAGCCGGTTGAGCCGCTCCTGCTCGCGCACCCGGGACAGGTCCACCGAGAGCTCGCGGAACGGGACGCGCTCCAGCGCGCGGATGGAGCGCCCCGCGAACGGCCGGCGCACCCGCACCGCGCCCGACTTCTCCAGGAGGCCCAGCGCGTGCCGGACGTCGTCCTCCGTCAGCCCCGTGCGCCGCGCGAGGATGGGCAACTCCGTGGTGGCCTGCCGCCCTACGGGGAAGGTCTCCAGCAGTGACCGCAGGAGCCGCTGGGACTCCGCCGCGTGCGGCTGCGCGCTGGCGGCCTTGTCCGTCAGCGTGATTCCGTACTCGCCCTCACCCCGGCCGCCGCGCTCCAGCTTGCCCTCGCGCTCGAAAATCTTGAGGGCGGCGGAGACCTCGAACTCACTGGCGCCCACCATGCCCGCGAGCGCGTGCACGCCCCGGTCGAACTCCTCCACGGCCTGCAGCTGCGCCCAGATGTCCGACAGCACGGACTCGGACGGGTGGCTGCCTTCGATGAGGCGCTCCTGCGTGTACACGTCCGCGTGGTTGAACAGGAGCACCGCCGTGGCGGGGTTGCCGTCGCGGCCCGCGCGGCCAATCTCCTGGTAGTACGCCTCCACCGCCCGGGGGATGTTGGCGTGCGCGACGAAGCGGATGTCCGGCTTGTCGATGCCCATGCCGAAGGCGTTGGTGGCCACCGCCACCGCCTCCTTCGCGGACATGAAGTCGTCCTGCGCTCGGCGGCGGGCGTCGTCCTCCATGCCCGCGTGGTACAGCACCGCGTTCACCTTGCGCGTAACGAGCGCGGAGTGCATCCCTTCCGCCGCCTTGCGCGTGGAGCAGTAGATGATGCCGCTGCCGCCCTTCGCCGCCAGGCCCGCGCACGCGTCCCGGCGCTCCTCGTCCCCGCTGACGTTCACCACGTCCAGGAAGAGGTTGGGCCGGTCGAACCCCTGGGCGAACACCGCCGGGTCCTTCATCAGGAGCACCCGGACGATGTCCTCGCGCACCTCCGGCGTCGCCGTGGCGGTGAGCGCCACCGTGCGCGGGGGCCGCAGCCGCTTGCGCACCTGTCCCAGCAGCGCGTAGTCCGGCCGGAAGTCGTGGCCCCACTGGGAGATGCAGTGCGCCTCGTCCACGGCGAGCAGCTCCACGCCCAGATTGGCCACCAGCTCCAGGAAGCTCGTGCTGCGGAAGCGCTCCGGCGCCACGTAGAGCAGCTTGTATTCGCGGGCGCGCAGCTTGCGCAGGCGCTCCGCCCGCTCCACGTCCGACAGGGACGAGTTGATGTACGTGGCCGCGATGCCCTTCGCGGCGAGCTGCTCCACCTGGTCCTTCATCAGCGCGATGAGCGGTGACACCACCAGCGTGATGCCCGGCAACAGCAGCGCCGGGAGCTGGTAGCACAGGCTCTTGCCCGCGCCCGTGGGCATCACCACCACGGTGTTGCGGCCGCTGAGGACGGAGCTGATGACGGGCGCCTGGCCAGGGCGGAACTCCGACAGGCCGAAGTGCCGCACCAGTCCCTGCTGGGCATCTTCGAGGAAGGGCAGGGACTCCGTCATCGCGCGCATGTTCATCATCCTGGATGGGCCGTCAACGCCAATCCCCTCCGTGTGCACCGGCGCCTCCTCCTCACAGCTCGAGCCCCGGAGGAAGGGGAACCGCCAACGCGGCCCGTTTCAACGCCACCTCGCGCCGCAGCGCCTGCGTCCGCTCCGGGTCCAGGCGGCCGTCCACGAGCACGTCCCCCTCGCGCGCGCCCGGTGGCAGCCGCCAGCGCTCCACCGTGCACGCCTGCCCGCCGTCGGTCCGCACCACCTGGGCCCGCGTCTCCTCCAGCACCTCCACCCGCACGGGGCTCGTCCCCAGCCCCAGCAGCACGCACGCCGCCATCACCAGTCCCCTCCCGAGACGCACTTGCGCCGCCCCTCCCGCTCACTGTCCGGCAGGATGCCCCGCTCCAGCATGGACACGAACGCGCCGTCCCCCACGACGACGTGGTCCAACACCTTCACGCCCAGGATGCCCGCGCCCCGCGCCAGGTGCTCCGTGAGCCCCACGTCCTGGACGCTGGGCTCCGGGTCTCCGGACGGGTGGTTGTGCGCGAACACGATGGCCGTGGCCCGCGAGGCGAGCACCGCGGCGAACACCTCCCGCGGATCCACCGGGCACGCGCTCAGCGTCCCCTCCGCCACCCGCGCGTCGTGCACCAGCACGTTGCGCGGGTTGAAGCACAGCACGTGGAACACCTCGCGCCTCAGCGCGCCCAGCGTGGGCGCCAGGTACGCGTGCACCTCCTTCGGATTTCGCAGCCGGGGCCGCTTCTCCGCGGAGCGCTGCGCGCGCCGTCCCAATTCCAGCGCCGCCAGCAGCCGGGACGTGCGGGCCGGCCCCACGCCCCGCCGCGCGCACAGGACGCGCGGATCCTCCTGCACCAGCGCCTTGAGCCCGCCTTTCGCCACGCCGTCCGCCGCGTCCCCCAGCCCCTCCGTCCACAGGAGCCCCAACAGCTCCAGGTCGGTGAGGGCCTCCGCGCCCAGCCGGAAGAGGCGCTCGCGCGCATCCCCCAGTCCCGCGCCGCGCGCCCTCACCGACCTGCCACCCGTGGCTTCCCCTTCGCCCGGCTCCACCCACGCCTCTCCACCTTGTTCCATCCCGCCTCCGTCCACGCGACGGCGGGCTTGAGCAAGGCATGTGCCCTTCAGGGCCCACTCCGGGACGCCAGGGCAGGGCCCGTCCAGCGGCGCGTGAAGAGGCCCGGCGGCGGGACGGACAGCGATGCTCCACTCGCACTCCCGGCGTGCGAGGAGCCAAGAAGCGCGCGGCTGGCGGCTAGAAGCGGGAGATGGCGAAGAAGGCCTTGATCTTGTCGTTCGTCTCGCGGAGCCGCTCGCTCAGCGTGCGGACGAACGTCCCTGGAGGCATGTCCGGGCCGCGGAACAGGAAGTCCCCGGCCGTGTAGGTCCGGGCTTGGGCGGTCCGAGCGACCTTGGCGAGCTGGCCCTGGGTCAATCCCTCGAAGAGCGCAACCTTCTTGAGGACAGCGGCATCCATGGGGTCCAGGTTCGTATCATGGCCAGGAAGGCGGCGTCTGTTACCGTCCGGGCCCGTCAACGTATGAGCGCAGGAGGCGCCGTGTCGCAGGACAAGATCCAGAAGGTCACCATCATCGGCTCGGGACCGGCGGGCTACACCGCCGCCATCTACGCGGCGCGCGCCAACCTGGAGCCCGTGGTGTTCGCCGGCGGCCCCACCCTGGAGCACCCGCAGCGCGTCCCGGGCGGCCAGCTCATGGTCACCACCGACGTGGAGAACTACCCCGGCTTCCCGGAGGCCATCACCGGCCCGGAGCTGATGGAGCGCTTCCAGAAGCAGGCGGAGCGCTTTGGCACCGTCATCCACATGGAGAACGTCACCAAGGTGGACTTCTCCAAGCGGCCCTTCCTCCTGGAGAGCGAGAGCGGCATCCAGGTGCGCTCGGAGACGGTCATCATCTCCACGGGCGCCACGGCCAAGTGGCTGAACGTCAAGGGCGAGGACACCTACAAGAACCGCGGCGTGTCCGCGTGCGCCACCTGTGACGGCGCCTTCTTCAAGAAGCAGGACGTGCTGGTGGTGGGCGGCGGCGACACGGCCATGGAAGAGGCCACGTACCTGGCGAAGATCGTCAACCACGTCACGCTCATCCACCGCCGCGACTCGCTGCGCGCGTCCAAGGTGATGCAGGAGCGCGCGCTCAACAACCCGAAGATCTCCTTCATGTGGGACTCCGCGGTGGAGGAGGTGGTGGGCGACGGCAAGGGGATGACGGGCGCCGTCGTGCGCAACCTCAAGACGGGCGACAGCAAGCTCGTCAACGCGCACGGCCTGTTCGTGGCCATTGGCCACACGCCGAACACGGAGCTGTTCCAGGGCATCCTGGAGACGCACCAGGGCGGCTACCTGAAGACGATTCCGGGCAGCACGCGCACCAACATCGAGGGCGTCTTCGCCTGCGGCGACGTGCAGGACAGCTACTACCGCCAGGCCATCACCGCGGCGGGTACGGGCTGCATGGCCGCCATCGACGCGGAGCGCTGGCTCATCGAGCACGGCGAGTAGTCACTTCCTCCCTTCCGTCCCGAGCGAGACGACACGCGCATGAAGACGAAGCAGAAGACGGTGGCGGTGCACGCGGGCTCCCGGCTCACCGGGAGCAAGGCCGTGCCCGTCATGCCGCCCATCTTCCCGGCGGCGGTGAACTGGTTCGACAGCAGCGACGATTTGTCCGACGCGCTGGACGGAAAGGACTACGCCTACGCCCGCATCAGCGCGCCCAACGCGGCGCTGCTGGAGGAGGCGGTGGCGGCGCTGGAGGGCGCGGAGGCCTGCGTCGCCTACGCCAGCGGCATGGCCGCGCTGCGCTCGCTGTTCGACGCGCAGCCGTGGAAGGCCGGGGACGTGCTGGTGATGCCCACGGACGGCTACGGCGTCACGCGGGCGCTCTACAAGAACCTGTGCGCCCGCTGGGGCGTGGAGCTCAAGCCCCTGGACGTGACGTCCCCGGACGCGCCCGCGCGCATCCGCGAGTGGCGCCCGCGCCTGGTGCTGGCGGAGAGCATCTCCAACCCGCTGTTGCGCGTGCCCGACATCCGCGCGCTCGCGCAGGCCTGCAAGGACGCGGGCGCGGTGTTCGCGGTGGACGCGACGTTCCCGTCGCCCTTCGGCCAGCGCGCGCTGGAACTGGGCGCGGACTACGCGGTGCAGTCCACCAGCAAGTGGCTCAACGGCCACAGCGACGCGCTGGGCGGCACGGTGAGCGGCTCCAGGGCGCGCATCGACCCGCTGCGCTCGGCGCGCATCCTGTCCGGTGACGTGCTGGGCCCCTTCGAGGCGTGGCTCACGCTGCGCGGCCTGCGCACGCTGCCCGTCCGCATGAAGGCCCACAACGAGCACGCCGCCCACGTGGCGAAGCGGCTCTCGGACTCGCCGCTCCTGGAGCGGGTCATCTACCCGGGCCTGTCTTCCCACCCGGACCACGCGGTGGCGGCGCGGGTGCTGGAGGGCGGCTTCGGCCCCATGGTGGCGTTCGAAATCAAGGGCGCGGGGCAGAAGGAGGGGGACCGGTTCCTGGAGGCGCTTCGCGTGGCGAAGCCCGGCCCGTCCCTGGGAGACGTGGGCACGCTGGTGATGCACGCGGCCAGTGCCAGCGCGCGCCGGATGACGCCCGAGGAGCGCGCCCAGGCGGGCATCCGCGACAGCCTCATCCGCGTGTCCGTGGGGCTGGAAGACCCGGACGACGTGGCGGACGACCTGCTCGCCGCGGTGGCGAAGGGGGCGGGCCGGTGAAGATGGTGGACGTCGGCGACAAGCCGAAGACGGACCGCGTGGCGGTGGCCACCGCGCGGCTGCGCATGCTGCCCGCGACGCGCGAGCGCATCCTCGCGGGTCGGATTGAGAAGGGGGATGTGCTCGCGGCGGCGCGGCTCGCCGGCATCATGGCCGCCAAGCGCACCCCGGACTTCGTGCCCCTGTGCCACCCCATCGCGCTCGCGGGCGTGGACGTGACGCTCACGCCCGTGGACGAAGGTCTGGAGGTCCGCGTGCGGGTGAAGACGGTGGACCGCACGGGCGTGGAGATGGAGGCGCTCACGGCCGCGTGCGCGGCGGCGCTCACCGTCTATGACATGTGCAAGAGCGTGGACCGCGGCATGGTCATCGAAGCGGTGCAGCTGGACCACAAGTCCGGCGGGCGCTCCGGCACCTGGGAGCGCGAGCCCGCCTAACGCTTCGCTTCCGCGCGCAGCCGCTCCATCAGGAAGGCCACCACCGCCAGCGAGTGCGTGATGTGGCCTTCCAAGATGAGCCGGGGCAGGTCCGCTCGCGGGTACAGCTCCACGGCGATGTCCTCGCCCTCATCCAGGTCGCCGTCGCTCACGCGCTCGCAGTCCAGCGCCAGGTACGAGTGGCAGCGGTTGGTCTGGAAGGCCGGGTTGGGGTGCACGACGCCCAGCGGCTCCAGCCTCCCGGCGCGGTAGCCCGTCTCCTCTTCCAATTCGCGCGCGGCGGCCGTGGCCGGGTCCTCGCCCGGGTCGATGACGCCGCCGGGCGCCTCCAGCGTCGCCGCCTCGATGCCGCAGCGGAACTGGCGCACCATCACCAGCTCGTCCTGCTTCGTCACCGCGACGACGGTCACCCAGTCCGCGCACTCCATGTGCACGCGGGGGTGCTCCCGGTTCGTGCGCGGATCCGCCACCACGTCCTCGCGCACCTTCACCACCGTGAAGTCGTGCACGAGCCCCCGGCGCAGACGCCGCCAGGGCTGGATGGGGGACTTGGGCGACTCGGGCGCGGACGACATGCGGCGGGGTTCCTTTCTCTTTCAGTTGAGCAGCTCGGCGCGCTCGCGCAGCTCCCGGGCGGACAGCTCCAGGCGATCGCGGTCCGGCGCGTCCGGGGACAGCTCCAGGCAGCGCTCCACGTCCTTGAGCGCCGCGCGGAAGGCGCCCAGCGTGGTGAGCAGCGACGCGCGCGTGCGCAGCTCGCCCGGGTGGTCCGGGGCCAGGAGCAGCAGCAGGTCCACCACCGCCAGTCCCTGCTGGCTGTCGTCGCGCCCCAGGTACACGCGGCGCAGGTTGGACAGCATGCGGTACGCGATGAGCTCCACCGGCGCGGGCGCGAGCATGGCGCGGTCGAACTTGAGCTGCGGCGCCACGCGCTTGAGCAGCTCCTCGCAGCCGTGCTCCGTGAGGATGTCGCCGTGGTGGAAGGGGTCCATCACCAGCTTGTGGTCGCCCGCGTCGCACGCCACCAGGAAGTGGCCGGGGAAGGGGACGCCGTACAGCGGGATGCCCGCGCGGCGCGCCACCTCCAGGTAGAGCACCGACAGCGTGATGGGCAGCCCCACCTTCCGCTCCAGCACGCGGTCCAGGAAGCTGTTGTCCGGCGAGTGGTAGTCGTCCTCGTTGCCTCGGAAGCCCTCGATGTCCGCGAGCACGTGACGCAGGGCGCGCAGGGAGGCCAGGGCCTCGCCCTTCTCGCGCAGGCGCTCCGCCTCCACCTGCACCCGCGCGGCGAGCGCGTCCAGCGTCTGGAGACACGCCGGAGCATCCAGGTCCTCACGGCCCAACGTCGCGATGGCGAGTGCCGCCAGGTCCAGCCGCGGTGGATCCGCGGCCAGGGAAGACACCAGCCGCTCGCGCGCCAGCGGAGGGCCGAAACCAGAGGGAAAGCTCACGGTGCGCACCAGTAACCCACGGATGCTCCTCACGGCAAAAGCAGGCAGGCGAGCGTCATGCGCCCGGCGGTGCCGCGGGCAGCCGGCCCTTGATTTCCGCACGCAGGGCCATCTGGGCTGAAATCAGTCCCGCGAGGATGCCGTCCTCGAACTCGAAGGTCGGGTGCTCCTTCAGCTCCGGGAAGTCATGCGGGTTGCGCAGCTCCTCCGGCCCGATGTTGGGCACCGCCTCGCGCGCCAGCTTGAGCACCTTCGCCTGCTGCTGGGCAATCATCCGCTCGTAGAGGGGGGAGGCCAGGGCCAGGAACTCGTTCGCCGTCTCTTCCGTCATGGTGTGTGTGCCTCTAGCCTCACTCTTGGGCGATGTCCCACTTCATCCGCCGGTAGGTGTAACGGAAGGACTCGGCGTTCGCTTCGACGGCGTCCCCGGGGCCCTCCCGCCCGTCCAGGAAGGCGACGAAGTCGAACTGGCGGCCGGGCTGGCCGTACTCGGCGTCGAACACGCGCACGATTTCATTCGCCGGCAGCGTCCTGCGCCCCGCCACGCTCACCAGGGGGATGTCCAGGCCCTTCATGTCCTTCGACGGGGCGTAGGACTTCCACACCAGCTCCGTGCACACCAGCGACTGGTCGGAGAAGAAGTCGAAGTTGAAGTCGTACGGCCGGCCCTGGAAGGTGAAGGCGCGCAGGATGGCGCGGGCCTTGTCCAGCTGGGACAGCCGGGGCCGCAGCACGCCCAGGTAGTCCACGTGCATGCCGTGCTCCACGCCGGTGAAGCTCACGCCCTCGCTGATGGACTCGATGATGCGCAGCGGGTCCCCGTGCGCGTCCTTGCCGGTGTACTCGGCCCACTTGGCGGGGAAGGCCTTCGCCAGGTGGGCGGTGAACGTCTCCGGGTGGCCGGGCAGGGTGGCCACCCAGGCCTTCACCTCCGGGTCCGCGTCGAACGTCTGGGACAGCTCCCGCGCGGTGCCCACGTAGAGCTCCGCGTGCGGCCAGAAGCCTGGCAGCCCGATGTTGGACAGAAACCAGTTCTGCCGCGCGACCATCACGTCGCCCGGGGCCATGCGCGGCAGGAGCGCCAGCACCTGCTCCCGGGAGATGAGTGGCCTGCCGGAGCGGTGCACGCGCGTGTCGCCCATCCACTCCGCCACCGTCTTCTGCACCGGGAACACCGCGCGGGCGGTGGTGTCCTGGGTGAGGTCCGCGGCGGCCTTGGCGAAGAGCACCGGGCCGCGCTTCAGGAGGCGCGAGCGGGCCGCCTTGCTGTCCTGCCGCATGGTCTGGAAGAGCGCGGGGACGCCCGGCTCGTCGAGCACGCCGGACTTCGCCAGCACCGGGTGCAGCGTGGCGCGGTAGCCGTCGCCCGTGAAGAGCTGCGTGCTGGTGCCCACGTGGACGACCTTCTCCTTGAAGCGGCTGAAGGCGCGCGAGGGCAGGCCGTACTCGGGGCCGGGCTCATCCAGCAGAACCTTCAGCTGGTCCTGTCCCCCGGTGAGGTCCGCGAAGGCCATGCCCTGCGCCAGCTCCGACGCGAGCGCGGCGTGGGTGAGCAGGAAGCCCCAGGCGTGCTTCTTCGGCTGGGTGAGGGCGGGCACCTTGAGGAAGTCCCAGTAGCGCTGGCGCACCACCTCCGTGGAGACGAAGCAGTCGAAGAAGGCGGCCCAGGTGGACACCAGGAGCTGCTTCTCGTCCGGGGTGTACGGCACGTCCTTGCCGCGCTGGTACAGCGCCTTGGAGCGGAAGGCCTGCTCGCGCAGCCGGCGCAGCCCCTCGGTCCCCTGGCGCAGCGTCTCCAGGTCGCGGCGGGCCTGGGCGGCGAAGGCGGCGTCGTCCAGCGCGTAGACGTCGCGTGGCGCCTGCTCGGCGGCGGGAGCGGGGGACGGCGGGGCGGCGGGGGGGCTGGCGAACGTGAGCCAGGCGGCGAGCAGGGAGGCTGCGGACATCAGGGAGGACACTCCGGCGGGCGTTGGCGCGCAGGGACTCTACCCCGAAGCGGACGCAGGGAAGTCGGCCGGTCCCCTGCTTGCCCGGCGTCTTGGGAGGTGGCGCGCGGCAGGGTGGCCCGGGGCGGGCGTCATCCCCACGTTGAGGCGTGGATGGCCGTCCGGGCACTGGACGCTCCGGGCGCAAGAAAGGTGGAAGACACGATGGCTTACGGAAAGGCGGAGGATCCCTCGCGCTCCATCACCCCGCACCTGGATGGGGTGGAGTACCCGGCGACGCGCGAGGAACTCGTCGAGGCCGCCGCGGACAACGAGGCCCCGGTCGACATCATCAACATCCTCAAGTCCCTGCCACAGACGGAGTACATGCTGCGTGAGCACGTGCTGCGCGACCTGGCGGAGGCTGAGCGCCGCTTCGGGATGAACGGCCTGAAGGACGACGATGGCGTGGACCGCGACCGGCGCAACATCGGACGCGACCGCATCGAGGGTGCCTCCGAGGGCGAGACGCGCCACCCCTAGTGTCGCCCGGGCGCTGACACTTCACGCAACGACGCTGCAAGACGCTCGCGGGCGCCCTGGCTTTCTGCCAGCGTTCGCGAGCGCATGCGTAAGGGCCTCTCGTGGAGCTGTTTGCTGCTGTCGCTGGCCGCCGGGTGCACGTCCCGGTATCCGCCGCTCAACCCCGCGCCGGGGCTGCCGCCGCCGGTGCGTCTGGACTTCAAGCCCCCCGTGGATCGTCTCCTCACCGAATCCGTGCGCGCCACCCGCGCCCTCCAGCGCGAGGGCCAGCCGGAAGTGCGCGACGAGGCGGCCTTCACCACCGAGACGCGCTTCACCCCGTCCGACGGCGGCTGGCGCGTGGCGCAAGTCGTGCGCACGCCGCGCCAGGTGCATGACGGGCACGACGTGCCGTCCCTGTCCGGCGCCGTGCTGGAGCGCTTCACGCTGCGCATGCAGCTGGCGGCGGACGGCACCTTCGTGAAGCTGGTGGGGCCGGAGGCCGCGCAGGAGGCGCTGCGGCAGGTGGCGCCCGAGGGCACCGGCGTGCCGGAGCTGGAGCGCTTCTTCAGCCCGGAGGCGCTGGAGATCCGCACGCGCCGCGAGTGGGAGGCGAAGTACGCGGGGCTGCTCCAGCGCAACCTGGTGGAGGGGCAGCGCACCTGGGCGGTGGACTCCGTGGACGTGAACGGCGAGGAGCGCGTCTTCCTGCTGGAGCGCACGGTGCAGGGCACGCGGGTCACGACGTTCGGCGACGCGGTGGTGCTGACGCTGAGGTGCCTGGACGCGCTGCCCGTACACGCCCCGGCGGAGCTCAAGGCCGCGTGGGCGGAGGCCGGCTCGCCCGAGCTGTTGAAGGGCGTGACGTGTGAAGGCGAGCAGGTGGTGGCGTGGGCCCGGTTCATCCCGGTGCGCCGCGTGCTGAAGGTGAAGGCGGTGGGGGCGGGCGGCACGCTGACGCTCACCACCGAGTCCCAGGCGGAAGCGCTCCAGGAGGAAGGGCCATGAGCCACGACGAGTACCTCATCGAGACCGAAGCGGGTGTGAAGCACGTGGTGCAGGAAGCCCGGCGGGTGGCCGTGCTGGGCATCAAGACGGAGGACCACTCCGCCCAGCCCGCGTACTACGTGCCGGAGTACCTGGCGAAGGCGGGCGTGGACGTGGTGCCGGTGCCCGTCTACTACCCGGACGCGAAGGTGATTCTTGGCAAGCCGGTGTACCGCAAGCTGGTGGACATCCCGGGCGACATCGACCTGGTGGACGTGTTCCGCAGGCCCGGTGACATCGACCAGCACGTGGACGACATCATCGCGAAGAAGCCCAAGGCGGTGTGGTTCCAGTCCGGCATCCGCAACGACGCCGCGGCGAAGAAGCTGGCCGCCGCCGGCATCCGCGTGGTGCAGGACCGCTGCCTGATGGTGGACCACCGCCGCTACAGCGGGCGCTGACCCGGGCCAGGAAAAGACAACGGCCCCCCGCGCCCGAAGGCACGGAGGGCCGCGTGGCCGCGCGTGGAGGTCGCGGCGGCCGTTGTCAGGCTTTCAGTAGTTGCCGGAGATGACCTTGGGCAGGGCCTTCGCCAGGTCCGGCAGCGGGCCAATCTGCCGGCTGTCGGAGGCCTGCGCCGTGCCGTTGTTGCGCAAGAGGCCGCGCATCTGCACGGACGTCAGCAGCCGGCCGTTGGCCTTCGCCACGCCCTGCGCGCTGACCGCGGCGCCCACGACGATGGGGGACGCGCTGGAGGTGCCGCTGAAGGTGGACGTGTAGTACTGGTCCTCGCCGTAGCCGCTGCCGAAGCGGTCGCCGTAGCCGGTGGTGACGACCTTCTCACCCCAGGCGTGCACGTTCACGCGCTGGCCATAGTTGGTCCAGCACATGGGCACGCGCGTGGTGGAGGTGCTGGCGCCCACCAGGATGGCGCCCGAGTCGCGCGTGGCCGGGTTGAACCGCCCGCCGTAGGCCGCCGCGTCCAGGTTCGCGCTGCCGTTGCCCGCCGCCTCCACCACGACGACGCCGTTGGCGGTGGCGTTGCGGATGGCGTCGTAGTTGTCCTGCCAGTACTCCATCGCGATGTAGTTGCACTGGGACGTGTTGCACGTGCAGGCCGTGCCGTCCGAGGGCCCGCCCGCGTGCAGCTCGATGAGGATGACGCCGCCCGCGCCCGCCGCCGCCGCCGCGTTGGTGATGGCGCTCGCGGCGCTCTGCGCGCCAATGGCCTCCACGCCCGGCGACGCCGCGCTGGCGATGCCCGTCACGCCGTAGCTGTTGTTCGCGCCCACGATTTCACCCAGCACCGCGGTGCCGTGATTGCGCCAGCCCAGGTCGTTGTACTGCGTGCCGCCAATGCGGAAGAACGTGGGGAAGTCCTCGTGGGACGTGCGCCAGCCACCCTCGATGTCCACGATCTTCACGTTGGTGCCCCGGCCGCCCGTCTGCGTCCACGCGTAGGTCGCGTTGATGCCGGAGGGCGCCGCGCCCAGGTAGCCCTGGGCGGACTGGTACGCGGGCGTGGTGGGCGGCAGGTCCGCCGCGGACAAGAGCGCGCGCAGCCCCGCCTCCATGGCGAAGTTCACCATCGCCGGCTCCGGGGGCGGCGCCGCATAGGCCGTCTCCACGCTGCCCACGCGGTTGAGCGCCGCCACCAGGTCCGCCACGGTGTCCGCGGTGGTGCCGGGCAGCAGCGGAACTTCGAAGTACAGGTTCAGGTCCGCCAGTTGCTCGCCGCTCGCGCGCTCACCGGACGCCTTGCTCGCGTCCAGCGTGGCCTCCTCCGCCTGGAACACCCGGTCCAGCGCCCCGATGCGCGGCGCGCGATCCAACAGCGCCACCACCTCCGCCAGGTCCGCCTCCACGCGCGCGGCGTCCAGGCGCAGGCCGGACAGCAGCGCTCGCTCGTCCGCGCTGCGCTCCGAGGACAGGGCGCGCAGCGCGTTGTCGCGCAGGCGCACGTGGCTGCCCTCGTGGAACTTCACCACCAGCCGCTCCACGAACGTCCCCGCGGGCAGCTCACGCCCCGTGGGCTTCGCGAGGAGCGCGCGCGGCGCCAGCGAGGGGGCGGCGCCAGCAGCGGGGGCCAACGCCAGCAGGGACACAGCCATGACCGCGCCACGCAGGCGGAGCGGGGACAGCGTCGACTTCAGCATGGACTTCCTCCGGGATGGACAACATCCCCACCATGCCACGCCGGTCTGTCATTCAAATCAGGCTATTCTGTTATTTCTATCCTGTTGGTTTATTCGGCCCTCGTTGAAACAGGCGGGCGTGCAAGCGGGCCCAGGAGGCTCTGGTCAGGTGCTCTGCTCGAACGGCACCGGGGGCCGGGCCAGGGCGCGCTCGGCGGACAGCCGGGCCTGATCCAACGCATCGAAGCCGCGCTCCAGCGTGGCCGGCGTCACCGGCGGCAGGTTGGAGACGACGACGTAGACGGGCACGTTGCGCGTCTGGAGCACGGTGAGCTGGAGGCGGAAGTGGTCGCGCCTCAGGGCGGCGGACCCGGCGGCCAGCCCCTGCGGATAGGCCATGGGGCCGCCCACCACCTTGCGCGTCCGGCTGGGCAGGTAGTGCACGAGGATGGCGTCCAGGTCCTTGCCAATGGCGCTCTCCTGGAGCGACAGCGCGGGCGCCTTGTCCACCAGGCCGCCGTCCCAGAACAGCTGGCCGTCCAGCGGCACCGCGCGGAAGAGGCCGGGGTACGCGCAGGTGGCGTGGACGCGCGGGGCCAGCTCCCCGGTGGTGAACGCCTGGTGCGTGCCGTGGGTGAGGTTGGCCACGGTGAGCAGCAGCGGGTGCGGCAGGTCCTCGAAGGTGGACACCGGCAGCGTGTCCTCCAAGAGGCGCCGGAAGCGCTCGCCCTTGAGCAGGCCCGTGAAGCCGTGCCCCTGGGACGCCACGTTCAGCACCGCGCCAATGGGGTCCGGGTCCCAGAAGTTGGCCCGCGTCTGGCGCAGCACCAGCTCCTCCAACTGCGGCATGGGCATGCCCGCCGCCGCGTACGCCGCCACCATCCCGCCCGCGGACGTGCCCGCGTAGGCGTGGGGCTTCAGGCCGGAGGCGTGCAGCCCCTTCAGGAAACCCGCATGGCCGTAGAACCCGAAGTAGCCCGCGGAGAGGACCAGTCCGAACCGCTTGCCTTCGAGCAGGGAGTGGAGCGTGGAGGAGGGAGCCATTTCGGATTTTTACGGGATGGGTGTGCCTCAAGGCAACGCAATGCGTTGGCGGGGCCATTGTGCCCGTGTCAGAGCATCGATATATGTTGATGGCTCGATATGGACGTCCTCTCCCAATCCTTCCGTGTCCTGGGGGACACGACCCGGCTGCGCATCCTGCGGTTGGTGGCCCAGGCGCCGCTGAACGTGACGGAGCTCGTGTCGCTGGTGGGGGTGGCCCAGTCGTCGGTGTCGCATCACCTGTCGAAGCTGAAGGGGCTGGGGCTCATCCGCGAGGAGCGGCAGGCGGGCTTCACCTACTACTCGCTGGCGCTGGAGTCGGATGACTCGCGCTGGCCGCTCGTCCGGCTGGCGCGCGAGGCGGAGGACGCGGCGGGGGACTCCGCGCGGCTCAACGATTTGCTGCGCGCGCGGGAGGACCGGCAGGCGCTCAACGAGCGGCTGCTGGAGCCCGGCCAGTCGTGGTTCCTCTGGGCGGGGGCGCTGGCGTCGCTGTTGCCGCCGCTGGACGTGGCGGACTTTGGCTGCGGCACGGGCGTGTTCAGCCGGGCCATGGCGCGGTGGGCTCGGCACGTGTGGGCCATTGACCAGAGCGAGGACGCGCTGTCCCAGGCGCGCACCCTGGCCCAGCGTGACGCGCTCACCAACATCACGTTCCTGCGCGAGGACCTGCACCGGCTGTCGCTCAAGGGCGCGTGCATGGACCTGGTGGTGATTTCGCAGAGCCTGCACCACGTGGAGGCGCCCGCCGCGGTGGTGTCGGAAGCCGCACGCCTGCTCAAGCCCGGCGGACGGCTGGTGGTGCTGGAGCTGATGCCGCACGAAGAGAAGTGGGTGCTGGAGCGGCTGGGGCACCGTCACATGGGCTTTTCGCCCGAAGTCCTGGAAGCGGCCCTTCGCGAGGCCGGTTTCACGTCGTTCACCCGCGAGACGCACGCGCGCGACGGGGCCAGTCCCTTCCGCGTCTTCCTGCTGACCGGAGTCAAACCGTCATGACGAGCCACATCGCCCAACCCCTGCCGCTTCCTCCCGGGGAGCACGGCCAGCGCGTGGAGGCGCTCCAGGCCGCGATGCGCGAGCGCATCCTGGTGCTGGATGGCGCCATGGGCACGCTCCTGCAGGGGCACCACCTGGTGGCGGCGGACTTCGGCGGCGCGGAGTACGAGGGCTGCAACGAGCACCTGGTCCTCACCCGCCCGGACGTCATCGAGGGCATCCACGCGAAGTACTTCGCCGCGGGCGCGGACGTGACGGAGACGGACAGCTTCGGCGGCACGCCGGTGGTGCTGGCGGAGTTCGAGCTGGGCCACAAGGCGATGGAGATCAACATCGCCGCGTCCCGCCTGGCGCTCAACGCCGCCAAGGCCGCGGAGGCGAGGGACGGCCGGATGCGCTGGGTGGCGGGCTCCATTGGCCCCACCACCAAGGCCATCAGCGTCACGGGCGGCATCACCTTCGAGGAGCTGGTGGACAACTTCGCCGTGCAGGCCGAAGGGCTCGCGGTGGGCGGCTCCGACTACCTGCTGGTGGAGACGGCGCAGGACACGCGCAACGTGAAGGCGGCGCTCCTGGGCATCGACCGGGCCTTCAGGAAGCTGGGCTGGAAGTTGCCGGTGGCGGTGTCCGGCACCATCGAGCCCATGGGCACGATGCTCGCGGGCCAGTCCGTGGAGAGCCTGGCCACGTCGCTGGAGCACACGGACCTGCTGTACCTGGGGCTCAACTGCGCCACGGGTCCGGACTTCATGACGGACCACATCCGCTCGCTGTCCTCCATGAGCCCGTTCCCGGTGTCGTGCGTGCCCAACGCGGGCCTGCCGGACGAGAACGGCCAGTACCTGGAGTCGCCGGAGATGATTGCCCGGTCGCTGCGGCGCTTCTGTGACAGCGGTTGGATCAACGTGGTGGGCGGCTGTTGCGGCACGCACGCGGGCCACATCGAGGCGCTCGCCGCCGCGGTGAAGGGGCTCAAGCCGCGCACGGAGGTGCCCAAGCCGCGCTCGTCGCTGTCCGGCGTGGACTACCTGGAGGTGACGGACGAGCAGCGCCCCATCATCGTGGGCGAGCGCACCAACGTCATCGGCAGCAAGAAGTTCAAGGAGCTCATCGTCGCGGGCGCGTTCGACGACGCGTCGGAGATTGCCCGCGCCCAGGTGCGGCGCGCGGCGCAGGTCATCGACATCTGCCTGGCGAACCCGGACCGGGATGAGCTGGAGGACATGCGCCACTTCCTGGAGGTCGTGGTCAAGAAGGTGCGCGTGCCGCTGATGATCGACTCGACGGACGAGAAGGTCATCGCCATGGCGCTCACGTACTGCCAGGGCAAGGCCATCATCAACTCCGTCAACCTGGAGGACGGCGAGGAGCGCTTCGAGAAGGTCGTCCCGCTGGCGAAGGCGTTCGGCGCGGCGCTGGTGGTGGGCTGCATCGACGAGGTCGGCATGGCCGTCACGCGCGACCGCAAGCTCGCCGTGGCCGAGCGCAGCTACGAACTGCTCACCCAGAAGTACGGCATGCGCCCGGAGGACCTCTACTTCGACCCGCTCGTGTTCCCCTGCGCCTCCGGTGACGCGCAGTACACCGGCAGCGGCGTGGAGACGATTGAAGGCGTGCGGCTGATCAAACAGCGCTTCCCCCAGTGCCGCACGGTGCTGGGCATCAGCAACGTGTCCTTCGGCCTGCCCACCGCGGGCCGCGAGGTGCTCAACTCCGTGTTCCTGTACCACTGCGTGCAGGCGGGCCTGGACATGGCGCTCGTCAACTCGGAGAAGCTGGAGCGCTACCCGTCGCTGCCGGAAGAGGAGCGCAAGCTCTCCGAGGACCTCATCTACAACCGGGGCACGGACCCCGTGACGCCCTTCGCGGCGCACTTCCGCGAGCGCAAGCCCGCGAGAGCGCAGGTGAGCAGCCTGCCGCTGAACGAGCGGCTCCAGCGCTACATCATCGAGGGCACGCGCGACGGCCTCACCGCGGACCTGGACCTGGCGATGAACGAGATGGCGCCGCTGGACATCATCAACGGGCCGCTGATGAAGGGCATGGACGAGGTGGGCCGGCTCTTCGGCGCCAACGAGCTCATCGTCGCGGAGGTGCTCCAGAGCGCGGAGTCCATGAAGGCGGCGGTGAGCCACCTGGAGCCGCACATGAGCCAGACCCAGGCGGCGTCGCGCGGGAAGATCGTGCTCGCGACGGTGAAGGGGGACGTGCACGACATCGGCAAGAACCTGGTGGAGATCATCCTCGCCAACAATGGCTTCCAGGTGGTGAACCTGGGCATCAAGGTCCCGCCCGAGCAACTGGTGCTCGCGGTGAAGGAGCACCGGCCGGACATCCTGGGCCTGTCGGGCCTGCTGGTGAAGAGCGCGCACCAGATGGTGGCCACCGCGGAGGACCTGAAGCGCGCGGGCGTGGAGACGCCCATCCTGGTGGGCGGCGCCGCGCTCAGCCGCAACTTCGTGGACCGCAACATCGCCCCGGCCTACGGCGGCGGCACGGTGGCCTACGCGCAGGACGCGATGAACGGCCTGGAGCTGGCGAAGCAGATTGTGGAACCGGGCTCGCACGCGAAGCTGCGGGACGACCTGGCCGCGCGGCGGCTGAAGCTGGCGCAGGAGGCGAAGGACCGGCCCGCGCCCGCGGCCCCGGTGCGCCGCTCGCGCAGCACGGAGGTGCCGGTGCTGGACGTGGTGCCGCCCGCGCCGGACTTCGCGCGGCACGTGCTCACCAACACGCCGCTGGATCACATCTGGAAGTTCATCAACCCGGTGATGCTCTACGGCCGCCACCTGGGCCTGCGCACGTCGTCGCGCGCGCTGGGCACTCCGGCGGAAGCGGAGCTGGCGAAGACGGAGGAGGGCCGCAAGGCGCTGGCGCTGAAGGAGGCGGTGGAGGAGCTGAAGACGCTGCTCCGTGGCGGCGTGATGCATGCGCGCTCGGTGTTCCAGTTCTTCAAGGCGGCCAGCGACGGCGACCGCGTGCTGCTCTTCGACGGCACGACGGGAGAGCCGGTGACGTCCTTCGACTTCCCCCGGCAGGACAAGGACAACGGCCTGTGCCTGGCGGACTACGTGAGGCCGCTGGAGAACGGCAAGCCGGTGGACGCGCTCTCGCTGTTCGTCACCACCGCGGGCGCGGGCATCCGCGAGCTGTCGGAAGGGTTCAAGGCGAAGGGCGAGTTCCTCAAGATGCACGCGGTGCAGGCGCTGGCGCTGGAGACCGCGGAGGGCTACGCGGAGCTCCTGCACACGCAGCTGCGCAGCATGTGGGGCTTCCCGGACCGCGCGGACATGACGATGCTGGAGCGCTTCCGCGCGGAGTACACTGGCAAGCGCTACTCGTTCGGATACCCGGCGTGTCCGCGCCTGGAAGACCAGACGAAGCTGTTCGCCGCGCTCAAGCCGGAGGAGATCGGCGTGCAGCTCACCGACGGCTGCATGATGGAGCCCGAGGCGAGCGTGTCCGCCATCGTCTTCCACCACCCGGGTGCCACGTACTTCTCCGTGACGTGACCGGAGGAACACCGGGAAGAGGGCCGGTAAGGCGACTCTTCCCGGGGGATGCGTGAACGTCAGGCGCGCAGGTCGCGGAGGGCGTGGGAGAAGGCCCCGGCGGCGACGCCCAGGCCGGCGGCCTCCTTGCCGTGCTTCTTCCGGTCCTCGGTGTTCTTGGCCTTGTCGTCGTTCATCTTCTTGTGCGCCTCGTCGCGGGCCTTGCCCTCGTCGTGGATCGCCTTGTCCTCGTCCTTCTTGCCCTTGTCGGTGAGGGCATCCGCGGCCTTCTTGCCGAGGTCGGCCGCCTTCTTGCCCGTGTCGATGATGCCCATCAGCGACCACTGCTCCGCCAGCGCCGCCTGCACCGCCTGACGCAGCTCCTGCGCGCTGTGGCCCACTTCTGGCGCCGCCACCTGGCCCGCCTCCGCCAGCTGCGGCAGGTCCCGCGACGTGATGAGCCCCGCTTCGGTGTTGTGCTTAGACATGGTGTATCCCCCTGGTGATTCCGGCATTCCCGTAAGGCCAGAATTTTACAGCTTCATGATGCTAGCGGGGCTTCCAGCGAGCGCGCAAGGGCCTGGGCGATGGGAAGGCCCGTGTGCTGCTCGAACCACATGAAACCGGGGCAGGTATTGACCTCCAGGCATACCCAATCGCGCGGGTCGGCGGAGCCGCCGGGGGGCTCGATGAGGTCGATGCCCGAGAGGTGGAGGCCGAGCGCGGAGGACAGGCGCCGGCACGCGTCGGCCACGGGCTCCGGCAGGAGGGTGGCGCGCAGGTGCACCGGGTGGCCGGTCATGTCCGGGTGCCGGTAGTCCAGGGCCTGCGACTCCGCGCGGCAGGCGAAGACTTCACGCCCTCCCACGACGTGGACGCGCACGTTGGTGCCGCTGATGCGCTGCTGGAACTGGTGGGGCGGCGGAGGCCGTCCCGGCAGGAACGCGGCCCGGGTGTCATCCCAGGTGACCTGTTTCACGAGGGAGCGCTCGTCGCTGACGGACTTGATGACGGGGTCCCCCGTCAGGCCGCGGGCGAAGGGCTCCCACAGCCGCCAGTCACCGCCCGCCAGGGTGTCGGGCACGCTCAGGCCCGCGGCGAGGATGGCGGCGTACTGACAGGGCTTGCTGTTGTTGGACACCATCGCCGTGGGGCGGTTGGCCACCGGGCCGTGGAAGAGGTCCATGAGGGCGTTCGCATGGGCCCGCTCGGCGCGGACCTCCGGCGTCACGTGTTCGCGGACGCCCCCCGTGCCCAGGCGCGAAAAGATGCCGGAGATGTCCTCCAGGTCGACGCGCCAGGTGGGGAAGCACACCGCTCCGCGCAGCCTCCTCGCGGCGCGAGACCCCGGCGCCTGGTCCAGATCCAGATCCAGTCGCACCTGCGAGCCCAGGTGCCGCTGGTCCACGAAGAGGTACTCGCGCTGCGTGTCGGTGAGGTGCGCGAGGAAGAAGGACGTCACCAGCTCATCGACGGGACCCATCAACAAGATCACGGCCCGACCTCCTGGCCCGCGAACTGCGCGCGGACGAAGTGTTCCACCTGCTCCACGAGCCCGGGGTGCTCACCGGAGAGCAGCGACTCCAGGCCCTCCGGAACGAACGACAGTTGGAGCGCCGACCAGGCCGTGGGGGACGCGGAGGGCACCAGCAGGACCTCCAGGAACTCCGCGCCACAGCCGGCCGCGAGCCGCGCGAGGTCCGCGGCGAGGTCGGGCGGCGGCGCCACCCGGGTCCCGCCTCCGTCTTCGACGCTCCACAGGCTGACCTGCTGGCCCATCACCCACGCCATGTGCAGTTCCCCCGGCGCTGGCACCGTCCACCAGACCCGCGCATCGGTGGCCCCCGCCTCCTGGGGCCAGGGTTTCCACCGGCGGCCGTCCTCGGGGGGCGTCCCGACATGGAAGTGGGGCGGCGAGAGGACGCAGGCCCCCTCTCGTGCTGGCAGCTGTTGGGCGAGCAGCCGCCAGGAGGGCACCGTCCAGGGGAGGGAGAGCAGGCCCCTGCGGTTGAGGGTGCGCGCGGGGCAGGTGGTGTGGAAGCCCTCGCGCAGGGCTTCGCGTTCCGCGCGCAGGTAGTCCTCCTCCGGGGGCAGCGGCCCTTCGGAGAGACACCAGAACACGTCCTCGCGCTCCAGTTCCTCGGGGCCCTCGGGACCGAGCAGCCCCGCGCGGAACCGGCCGCCCTTCACCTCCACCCAGGGCGTCGTGGTGGCGCCCCAGGCGCTCACGGACACCTCCATGGTGCGGAGCCCCGCGCGCCGGGCCTCGGTGCGCAGGAGGTCGCGCAGGTGGGGAAACAGCTCCGCGCCGACGAGGACGAGCTTGGGCATGAGCCCGAAAGCCTCTCAGGAGAGCCGTCCGAGGAACAATCCCCCCATGCAAGTCCGGCCGCGTTTTCCCGGAAGGGATAGATTGCCCCGCATGCCTTCGCCCACCATCCGTCGCGCCGTCCAGCTCCTGCCCGCGTGTGCCACGACGGGCATTGGCAGCCTGCCGCACACCCAGGTGGAACTGGGTCTGCAGGCCGCGCTCGCCATGGACATCCCGTTCCTGCCGCAGCTGCCGGTGGGTCATCCCTCCGAGCTGATGATCCCCGCCGCGCTGGAGGGACTGCCGGGCCTGCGCTTCGACGAGGACGGCGTCTGCACGGTGGACGTGGACGTGTGGAGCGCGGGGCGCGAGGCCTTCGAGAAGCGGCTGGAGGCGGCGCTCGCCTCCGGGGACCTGGAGGCCTTCGAGCCCACCGCGGACGCGTGCCGCGCGTGGAAGCCGTTCCTCTGGGAGGTGGAGCACCGCAAGCTGGCCTTCGCGAAGGCGCAGCTGTCCGGCCCCTTCACGGTGCGCTCCGTGGTGCGCACCGCCACGGGCGAGCCGGTGCTCGCGGTGCCGGGCCTGGACGCGGCGCTGTACCGGCTGGTGATGGTGCGCGCGCTGGCCATGGTGCGGGCCCTCAAGCGCACGGGCACCACGCCCCTGTTCTACCTGGATGAGCCGGGCCTCTACGCCTACGTGCGGATGAACCCGCAGCACCTGTTGGCGCAGCAGGAGCTGCGGCTGCTGGTGGTGGCGTTGCAGCGCGAGGGCGCGCTCGTGGGCATCCACTGCTGCGGCAACACGGACTGGGGCGTGCTGCTGGACGCGCAGGCGGACCTGGTGTCGCTGGACGTGCGGCTGTCGCTGGACGCGATGCTGGAGGAGACGGACGCGCTCAAGCGCTTCCTGGACTCCGGCGCCACGCTGAGCCTGGGCGTCATCCCCACGGATCTGGCGTCCACGTATTCGGTGGAGGAGTTGTCGGACTCGGTGGAGGCGTCGTTGAAGGCCGCGCTGCCCAACGACATCGGCTTCTCACGCGCGCTGTCCACGGTGCTGCTGACGCCCGCGTGCGGGCTGGCGATGCGCTCGGTGATGGACGCCGAGCGCATCCTGGAGGAGCTGAAGCAGGCCCAGCGCCGGCTGAAGCGGGCGCTGGAGTCCGAGCGCCCGGCCCTCCAGGGACTTCCGCCCGCGCACTGAAGAGCGCGGGCGGCTGTCACGGCGGACTACTGACGGCCGAGCCGCAGCTCGCGCTCCGCCTGGTGCCAGTCCTGCTCGGGGTTGCCGTGCGTGCCGCCCCGGGCCTGGAAGATTTCGTAGGCGCGGCGGGCGATCTGCTCCTGCGTGGGCGCGGCGGTCCTGTTCGTGGACGCGCTCGCCGTGGCCACCGGCTTCTTGTCCTCGGTCCGCTCCGGCGCGGCCTTGAGGGCCGGGTTCGGTTGCGACTTCTGCGCGTTCTGACGGGCCATGGGGCTTCCTCCTGGAAAAGGCGACCTGAAGCTTCGGCCGCGCCCCTCTCTCGCGGAAGAGACCCAAGGCGTACGGGGTTGCCGGAGCGACATCCCAGGTCGCGAAGTGTTGAGGGACCAACGGGCCATTCCGCTCGGAAAATCCACCAGCGGAATACGCCCGGACGTGCGGTCCGGGAGTTGAAAGCCGCCAGGCGCTTCAGCGGCCGGTTGCCTTCCGGGAGACGCGGGCCGCTGTCTTCTTCACGGGCGCGGAGTCGGCACCCAGCACGCCGTGCCCCAGCGCCGCGTCGAGCGCGCGCTGCATCGCGGTGCTCATGCCCAGCGCCTCCGCCTCCTGCGGCGTGCACCAGCGCAGCTCCTGGAACGCGGCGGACTGCGTGGGGCGCTTGCCGCCCGTCACGCGCAACAGCCGCAGCGTGAGATCGCGGTGGGTGAGCTGCCGGCGCACGCTGTCCAGCGTGCCCTCCAGCGTGAGCGGCGCGCCCAGCGTCGTGGCCAGCCGCTCCGTCGCCTCCGCCTCGGACGTGTCCTCCTCCACCTCCACGGCGGGCAGCTCCCACAGGCCGCCGAAGAGGCCCTTGTCCGCGCGACGCGCGAAGAGGAGCGTGCCCGCGTGCGGCCACACGGCCAGCGCCAGGAACAGCTTGCGGGGCGCGGCGCGCACCTTGGCTGGAGGCAGCTCGTCCACGCGGCCCTTCTTGAACGCGATGCACGCGTCGCGCACGGGGCACAAGAGACACAGCGGGGACTCCGGCCGGCACACCGTGGCGCCGTGCTCCATCAGCGCCTGGTTGAAGTCTCCAGGCCGCGGGCCCTTCACCAGCGCGGAGGCCAGCGCCCAGAGCGTGGCCTCGCGGTCGCGGTCTCCGGGCAGGCCCTCCACCTCGAAGAGGCGCGACAGCACGCGCGCCACGTTGCCGTCCACGATGGGCGCCTCTTCACCGAAGGCGATGGAGGCCACGGCCCCGGCGGTGTAGCGCCCGAAGCCGGGCAGGGTGAGCAGCTCCTCCGCCGTGGACGGGAGCTTTCCGCCAAAGCGCTCCACCACCTCTTGCGCGGCCCGGTGCAGGTTGCGCGCGCGCGAGTAGTAGCCCAGCCCCTTCCACCCGGAGAGCACGTCGTCCAGGGGCGCGGAGGCCAGGGCCTTCACCGTGGGAAAGCGCGCGAGGAAACGCTCCCAGTACGGGATGACCGTGGACACCTGCGTCTGCTGGAGCATGACCTCGCTGAGCCAGATGGCGTACGGGTCGCGCGTGCGGCGCCAGGGCAGGTCGCGCTTGTTCCGGTCGTACCAGGAGAGCAGCGGACCATGGATGGCGGCGTGGCGTTCAGGGGAGACGGGGGCGGGGAGTGCCGCGCTGTCGGTGCGCTTGCGTGGGCTCATGTGATTCTTCGCGGGGGTGGCGCGGCACCATACCTGTACGGTCGGGCGCGCCCGGCGTTTTTACCGACGGCGGGGGGCGGTTGTCCGGCCGTCCGTCCCTCTTCTGGCGGGGCGGGCGATCGTCTATAGGATGCCCCGCGTCCATGGCCCGCCCTCCCATCACCAACGACTTCTCCTGGTCCAAGAGCCGCCACGAGAAGTTCTCCGAGTGCCTCCGGGCCTACTACCTCTACTACTACCGCTCCTGGGGCGGCTGGGAGGCGGAGGCGGCCCGGGACGTGCGCGAACTCTACGTCCTCAAGAAGCTGCACAACCGCTACACCTGGGCGGGCAGCATCGTGCACGAGGCCCTCAAGGACGTGCTGCTGGACTGGCGCGCCGGCCGTGACGTGGACCCCGCGAAGGTGGAAGCGCGCACGCACAAGCTGATGCAGGACGACTTCCGGCACTCGCGCTCCAAGGCCTACTGGACCACGAAGTACCGCAAGCCCTTCACCGGCCTCGCGGAGCACGAGTACGCGGAAGAAATCCCCAACGAGTCCTGGAAGCAGAACTTCGAAACGGTGCGCTCCGCGCTCGCGTGGTTCTTCCAGTCGCGCTGGCCCACCGTGGCCAAGGGGCTCAAGCCCGCGCAGTGGCTGGAGGTGGACGCGGGCTTCGACTTCGCCCACTTCGTCATGGACGGGGTGAAGACCTTCGCCATCCCGGACTTCGCCTACGTGGACGCGGAAGGCTCCGTCGTGGTGGTGGACTGGAAGACGGGCCGCTCGCGCGAGGGCTACGACGAGCAGGTGCTGGGCTACGCGCTCTACATCGCGCAGCGCTACCGCTACCCGCTGGAGAAGGTGCGCGCGTCGCTCGTGTACCTCAACGAGGGGCTGGAGCATGACGTGACGGTGGATCCGTCCGCCATGGACTCCTTCCGCCAGCACTTCGCCCGGAGCGTGGAGGGGATGCGCGCGCTGCTCAAGGACGTGGCCACCAACACGCCGAAGGACTCAGAGGCCTTCCCGCAGACGGGGAACCTGGACGTCTGCGCCCGCTGCGTCTTCCGCCGTCCGTGCGGCCGGGAGCCCGCGGTGGCGCAGGCCCGGCCCCGGGTGGCTTGAAACGCCGCCTGACGCGCGCTACCGCGCGGAGGCGAGCCGGCGCACCACCACGCCCGCCGCGTTCATGCCGAAGGCGGAGGTGACGAACGCCACGCTGCCGTCAATCTGCGTGCGGTGGTCGCAGGTGTGGAACTCGTTGTCCTGCGGGCAGACGCACAGGAAGCCGTCGGTCGCGTCGTCGTAGTTGAGCGGCACCGGCTGGCGGCGCGTCTCGATGGAGTACACGGCGGTGATGCCCGTGTGGCGCTCCGTCTCCACGCCGTACTTGCGCTTGAGCAGCTTGCGGATGTCCTTGGCGAACGGGTCCATGTGCGTCTCGCTCAGGTCCTCCACGCGGATGGCCGTGGGGTCCAGGCGTCCCGCCGCGCCCATGGAGCTGACCACCGGCAGGCCCAGGCTCACGCACCGGTGCAACAGGTGCAGCTTCGCCTTCACGTTGTCGATAGCGTCCACCACGAAGTCGTACCTGCCCGCGGGCAGCAGCGTCTCCGCCAGCTCCTCGCGGTAGAACTCGCGCAGGGCCTCCACCTTCGCCTGCGGGTTGATCTCCTGGCAGCGCTGGGCCATCAGCTCCGCCTTCGACTTGCCCACCGACTTCACCGTCGCGTGCAGCTGCCGGTTGGTGTTGGTGACGCAGACATCGTCGTGGTCCACCAGCGTGAGGCGGCCCACGCCGCTGCGCACCAGGCCCTCCGCGGTGAAGCTGCCCACGCCGCCCAGGCCGAACACCACCACGTGCGCGTTGGCCAGCCGCTCCATGGCGTTGTCGCCCAGCAGGCGTGCCGTGCGGTCGAAGCGGCGCGACAGCTTGAAGGGCTTCGCCAGCGACGCTTCCGGCGCGACGGTGTTCGAAGCGGCGGGGGAGGCGGTGGGCGCCTCGGGCTCGGCGGTGGGGGTGGGGGTGGGCTGCGGGTTCATGAGGGGCTCCTCTATCACGCGACGCTCGCCTACCGCGAAGGGGAGGGGAAAGCTTCCCGGAACAGGCGCCGGGCGTTCTCGGTCGTCCGCTGGGCGAGCGCCTCCACCGGCTCCCCCAGCACCTGCGCCATGCCATCGAGGATGTGGGGCAGGTAGCCGGGTTCGGAGCGCTGCCCCCGGAAGGGAGTGGGCGCCTGGTCCGGCGAGTCCGTCTCCGCCACCAGCCGGTCCGCCGGAATCACGCGCAGGGCGTCCAGCGGCTTGCGCGCCTCCGCCCACGTCACCGGGCCCGCGAAGGAGAAGTGGCAGCCCTTCTGGATGTAGAAGCGCGCCAGCTCCGCGCCGCCGCTGTAGCTGTGCATCAGGATGCCGGCCTCCGGCCACGCCTCCGCCTTCAGGAACTCCATCAGCGCCGGGTGCAGCCGGTGGCAGTGCATCAGCACCGGCAGCCCGTGCTTGCGCGCCAGGGCCAGGTGCCCGCGCAGCACCGCCAGCTGCCGCTCCAGCGGGGCGCCGGGGAGGGACGGGCCGTCCAGGCCGCACTCGCCCACCGCCACCGCGCCGCCCTGGGACAAGAGCGCGTCCAGCCGCTCCAGGTGCGCGCCGTCTTCCTCCGGCGGCAGGTCCGGCAGGAACTGGGGATGGATGCCCAGCCCCACCTGGATGCGGGGCTCCCTTCGCGGCAGCGTGAGCAGGGGCCCCCACGTGTCCGGGCCCACCGCGGGGATGAGGATGCCGTGCAGGCCCGCGGCCCAGGCGCGCGCGACAACGCTGTCGCGGTCCGGGTCGAAGCGCGAGGCGTCCAGATGGCAGTGCGTGTCGATCATTGAGCACCCTTCTTCCCAGACCCGTTCAATCACTGACAGCCCCGGATGCGAGGCCCTTCAAGGCAGCCCGTACCCGGTGAACGTGAAGCTATGACGCGCCGCCTGACTTTGAAGCCATCGCGATTGTGGAGGCGTGGAAATGACCAAGCGAGTGGTGTTGGGGGCGTTGTTCGGGGCGCTGACGGTGTTGGGCACGGGCTGTGGCGACGAGTGCGTCGACCAGTTCGACTGCCGTGACAAGGGCGCCCCTCCGGCGGGACAGGAGTGGACCTGCAACGCGGACAACAAGTGCGAGCTGCAGAACCTCACGCCCCGGCCGGAAGAGGACGCGGGCACGGAGGAGGACGCGGGCACGGAGATGGACGCCGGCACGGAGATGGACGCAGGCACCGAGGACGCGGGCACGGAGATGGACGCCGGGACGGAGATGGACGCCGGCACCGACGCGGGCATGAACGTGGCCAAGGGCGGCGCGTGCACCGCGTCCACGGACTGCATGGCGGGCCTGCGCTGCGAGGCCGCCACCTGCCAGTCGCTCCACATCGCCGTGACGGGCAACGACGGCGGCACGCGCGCGCTGGTGACGGAATACGACGTGCCGGGCATGACGTCGCTCAGCGCCGACGGCGTCGCCAGCGCCTACCCGCGCTTCGGCCCGGACGGCACCCAGGTGGCCTTCGTGCAGGGCGACGTCACCGCCGCCGCGGGTGAGCTCGCGGTGCGCCCGCTGCCGCTCACGGCCGCCGCGCCCACGGTGCTGACCACGGGCACGGCCGCCGGCAACGCGCGCATCCGCTACATGGAGTGGGAGCCGGGCTCCGTCATCGCCTGGGTGCGCGGCAGCACGGGCATCTCCACCATCCCGGCGACGGGCGGCACGCCCACGCAGGCCACCGTCAACGGCACGTTCCCGGACTGGGCGCCCAACGGGACGGACTACGCGTACAGCGCCGCGGGCAACGGCATCTACGTCTCCACGGGCGGCGGCGCGCCGGCCCCGCTGGCGGGCTCGCCCACCACGGGTGAGCAGCCGCACTACAGCCGCGCCACCTCGCAGCTGCTCTTCCTGGCCAACCCGGAGAATGAGACCGTGACCTTCGGCACGGACGTCACCCCGGTGCTCAAGCTGTACTCGCTGCCGGTGACCGGCGGCGGCTCGCCCACGACGATCGCGGACGCGACCTCCGACACCGTCACGGGCGGCACCGTGGACTCGTACATCGCGAACCCCAACTGGTCGCCGGACGGCAGCTGGGTGGCGTACGTGCGCGCCTACTACCAGAACGTCGCTGGCGCGGCCACGCTGTGCGGCAACGCCGCCGCGACGCTGTGCGGGACCACGCCGGGCAACGTCATCTTCCTGCAGCGCGTGAACACCACCACGGGCGCGGTGGAGGGCGCCCCGGTGAAGCTCGCGGACAACGCCACGCTGCCGTCGTTCTCCCCGGATGGCCGCTTCGTGGCCTACATCCTGGGCGGCCAGCTCAACGTGCAGCCCATCGACCCGGCCACCGGCGCCGCGGCCGGCACGCTCATCACGCACCCCAAGGACACGTACACGGTGCTGACGAGCGAGGGTGACGACCACCGCCCGCGCTGGCAGCCCCGCTAGTCGCAAGCCATCCCAAGCCCCGGACTCCGGGGCTTCCCGGCCCGTGTTCCCCGTTTCTCAAGGGAGCACGGGTCGTCGTGTTTCAGGTGCAAAGCGCGCCACCCACCCCGCGCGAAGTGACGAACGCGGGCAGTGCCGGGTCTTGATGAACCCGCGCGCGGATCCACTTCCCGGTCCAGCGGATCCAGGTTCCAGGACGAAAAGGGGAGGGGAGGAGGGCTCCACCCGCGCTCACGCGAAACGCGGCACCTGGTGGAGGAGGACTGACAGCCGTGTCGCGGCGGCGGGCGTGCCCGCGCGCTCCGTTACAGCGGAGCACGGCCTGGGCCCGAGCGCGCCGGGACGCGGTTCTTTCAGCCCACGACGACGATGCGGCGGCCCAGCGCGCGGGTCATCTGCGGGGAGGTGACGAGTTCCAGCACGCCGCTCATCTCTCCGCCCGCCGTGTCGAACGCCGCCGCGATGACCTCGCCCACGGTCAGCTGGGCCTTCTGGGCCGCCACCCGCGCGCGCTTCGCCGTGCGACGCAGCGCGGGCATCACCCGCCGACCCTGCCGCCGCACCGTGCCACCCTTCGTCTTGCCTGCGGTCCGCTTCGCCATGGTTCCTCCCGCTACTGCCGACTCGCGGGTGAGTACCTCGTCGGTCTGACACCATGCAGGCGGGGTGCCAGGGCTCAGCCTCCCTGTCAGGTCCCTGAATCCAGGGGTTTTCCTTGCCGGTAGCGGGTTTCCGAGGGGCGGGCAGGCCTTCCTTTTTTCAGCCCTTCAGGGTCGTTCCTCGTTCTGTCGAGTTTTTCGTTCATCCAAAGCGGTGATTTCCACGCATCGTTCAATGGCGCCCAACCTGCCCTGAGGTCGTGCGACGACAGGGCTGGGTCAGGTGTCACCCCCTGGCCACACCCCCTGCGGGCAGGCAACCACGGTGCGGGTGGGACGGGGGCGGGCTTTGGGGTAGAGGGCGGGCGCCCATGCGAGTCCAGGTCCTCTTCCACGACAACTGTTTCGACGGCGCGGCCAGCGCCGCGGTCTTCACCCGCTTCTACCGGGAGCGCGTGCGCGCGGACGCGACGTTCAGCTACCGGGGGTTGGCCCACAAGCCGGGGGCGGAGGGCATCGACCCGGCCGTCTTCACCGGCGACGAGAACGTCATCGTCGACTTCCGCTACAGCCAGGACGCGCGGCTCACCTGGTGGTTCGACCACCACGCCTCCGCCTTCCAGCAGCCCGGCGACGAGCCCCACTTCCAGCGCGACACCAGCGGACGCAAATTCCACGACCCGCAGCGCAAGAGTTGCACGCTGTACCTGGCGGACGTGGCGCGCGAGCGCTTCGGCTGGGACGCGTCCCCGCTGAAGGACCTGCTGCACTGGGCGGAGATCATCGACGGCGCGCAGTTCCCCAGCCCCCAGATGGCGGTGGCGCTGGAGGAGCCCGCGCTGCGCATCATGACGGTGCTGGAGGCGACCAAGGACGACCTGCTCATCCCGGAGGTCATCCGGCGCATGCAGACGGAGAGCCTGGCGGACATCGCCGCGTCGCCGCTCATCTCCGCCCCGCTGTCGCCGCTGCTCTTCAAGCACCAGCGCAACATCGACCTCGTGCGCGAGAAGGCCCGGTACGAGAACGGCGTCGTCTACTTCGACCTGGTGGACGAGGGCGTGGACAGCCTCAACAAGTTCATCGCGTACGCGCTCTATCCGGACGCGCGCTACACGCTGTGGGTGGGCAAGGGCGCGTCGCGCGCCAAGGTCTCGCTGGGCTCCAACCCGTGGCGGCCGGAGACGCGCAAGCACGACCTGTCCGCCATCGCCGGCCGCTACGGCGGGGGCGGCCACCCGGTGGTGGCCGCGGCGAGCTTCAAGGCGGACCAGGCCGACAAGGCCCGGGCCGCGTACCAGGAGATCCTGGCGGAGCTGTCCAGCGCGCGCTGAAGCGCTGGAGCCTCAGCGGCGGGCGAAGAGGTCGAAGCCCGCCTGCCGCAGGAGCCGCACCACCGACAGCATGGGCAGTCCCTGCACGTTGGTGCGGTCGCCCTCCAGCTTCTGGAGCAGCGCCTGCCCGCGGCCCTCCACGCGGTAGCTGCCCGCGCAGCCCTCCCACTCGCCGGTGTCCAGGTAGCGCTCCAGCTCCTCCGCTGGGACGGGGAAGAACGTGAGGCGCGTGTCCTCCACCGTCTCGGAGTGGTGGCCGCCGGGCCCCAGCAGGCACACGGCGGTGTGGATGACGTGGGTGTTCCCCAAGAGGCGCGTCAACTGCGCGCGCGCCGCGTCCCGGTCCTGGGGCTTGCCCAGCACGCTGTTGCCCACCTCCACCAGCTGATCCGCGCCCAGCACCCAGGCCTCCGGGTGGCGCTCCTGCACCGCGCGGGCCTTGCGCACGGCGAGCATCCGCACGGCTTCGTCCGCGGGCAGGTCGGCGGGGACTTGCTCGTCCACGTTGGGGGCTTCGGCGCGGTAGGGCACGCCCAGCCCGTCCATCAGGACCCGGCGCGCGCTGGAGGTGGAGGCCAGGATGAGTTCTCTCATGGGAGGCCGGAGGGTAATGCAGCCGGGGAGGGGATGGGACCCCACAGGCGGGCAGGCACGTCCCCGCTTCCTGTGCATGGGCCGGATGCCATAGCCTCCCCGCCCATGTCGCGGCGCGGTCTGCTCGCTGTCTGTCTCCTCCTGTTCGCCTCCTGCAAACGGCCCTCTCCGGCGAACGCCGACGCGGGCACGGATGCGGGCACGGCCACCACCGCCGTGGCGGCCGACGCGGGCGCGCTCGCGGAAGGCCCCGTGGACGCGGAGCCCCACGGCGCCGTGAAGCGCCCGGACGACGCGGTGGCGGAGGTGCACCCGCTGGCGGTGTGCGACGCGAAGGGCCGAGCGCCCCTGGACGCGGCCCGCGACTCCTACGACGCCGGCCACTATGAGGAGGCGCTCTCCTGCGCCGCGCAGGCCGCCGCGCTGGAGCCGGACCTCGCCGCCGCCCATGCGGAGCGGGGGGCCGCGCTGGCCGCGCTCAACCGCGAGCCGGAGGCACAGCTCGCCTACGCCCGCGCGCTGGCCATCGACCCGGGGGACGCGGACGCGCTCCTGGGCGCCGCGCACCTGTACGCGGTGCAGCTGCCCTCCACGCGCGAGCGGGACGAACTGGGCGCCCTCTACGCCGAGCGTGGCCTGTCCCAGCCCTCCACGCCCCCGGAGCTCGTGCCGCCGCTGGCGCTGGTGGCCGCCATGGCCTTCAACGACCTGGGGCAGGCGGACCAGGCGTTGGACCGCGCCGCCATCGTGCTCGCCCGCGAGCCGGGCAACGCCGAGGCGAAGTACGAGAAGGCCCTGGCCCTCTTCGAGCTGTGCCGCTTCCGCGAGGCGAAGGCGGCCTTCGCCTCGCTCCTGAAGGACAAGGATCGCGCGGCGCACGCGCACCAGCACCTGGGCTTGCTGCTGGAGCGCGAGGGCCAGTGGGCGAAGGCGGAGGACCACTTCCAGAAGGCCCGCGCGCTGGAGCCCGAGGACTTCCCCCCGCCGCCCCTGCCGTCCGCGGACGAGTTCAAGGCCCAGGTGACGCGCGCGCTGGCGGACCTGCCCGAGGACATGCGCCGCGACCTGGAGGGCGTGCCGGTGGCCACGGAGGAGATTCCCTCCGAGGACGACCTGCTCGCCAACCAGCCGCCCCTGTCGCCCACCATCCTGGGCCTGTTCCGGGGGCCCTCCCTCCAGGAGCCGTGTGACGGCTCGGAGACGCCCTGCCGCTCGGTGGCCCTCTACCGGCGCAACCTGGCCCGCGCGGTCCGCACGCCCGAAGAGCTGCGCGAACAGATTCGCGTGACACTGCTGCATGAAATCGGGCATCTGCGCGGGGAAGACGACGAGGAACTGGCCGCGCGCGGCCTGGAGTGAGCCCCCACATGCCTTCCCTTCCCACTGCCCGGGTCAGCCTCAAGGGCGCCAAGACGCTGCGTCGCGGCACCCCCTGGGTGTACCGCACGGAGCTCACCGACGCCCCCGCCACCGACACGCCGGGCGCGGTGGTGGCCGTGGTGGATCCGCAGGGCAACCCCATCGGCCAGGCGCTCTACGCCCGCCGCTCCCCGCTCGCCCTGCGGCTGCTCACGCGCAAGGGCCCGAACGAGGAGAAGGTGGACGACGCCTTCTTCATCCGCCGCCTGGAGGCCGCGCTCGCCCGCCGCGCCGTGCTGCCGGGGCGGGACGGCCTGCGCCTGGTGCACGGCGAGGCGGACCTGCTCCCCGGCTTCTTCGTGGACCGCTACGGCCAGGGCCTCACCGTGCAGACGCTGTCGGAGGGCATGGACGCGCGCAAGGAGATGCTCGCGAAGGCGCTGGTGGAGAGGACGGGCGCGAGCCACGTCGTCTGCCGCGACGACGCCTCCGGCCGCGACTTCGAGAGCCTGCCCCGCGAGGTGCGCCTGCTGCACGGCGAGGGCGCCGCGCGCTTCACCTACCACGAGGGCGACAACCGCTTCGACGTGGACCTCCTGGGCGACATGAAGACGGGCGCGTTCCTGGACCAGGTGGACAACCACCTGCGCGCGGGCGAGCTGGGCCGGGGCGAAGCGCTGGACTGCTTCAGCTACCACGGCGGCTTCGCGCTCGCGCTCGCGAAGCACTGCACGTCGGTGCTCGCGGTGGAGCAGGACGCGAAGGCCGCGGCCCGCATCCAGACCAACGCGGAGGCCAACAGCCGCGCCCACGTGAAGGTGGAGAACGCCAACGCGTTCGACGTGCTGCGCCGCTTCGACCAGGAGGGCCGCCGCTTCGACACCATCGTCCTGGACCCGCCCGGCCTGGCCAAGCGCCGCGAGGGCCTGGCCACCGCGCTGCGCGCCTACCACGAGCTCAACCTGCGCGCCCTGCGCTGCCTCAAGCCGGACGGCCTGCTCGTCACGTGCTCGTGCTCCGGGAAGCTGGACCGGCAGGGCTTCGAGTCCATGGTCCTGGACGCCGCCGCGGACGCGAAGCGCCCGGTGCAGATTCTGGAGCGGCGGGGCGCCGGCCTGGACCACCCGGTGCTCGCGGGCCTCGCGGAGACGGAGTACCTCAAGGCCCTCTACGTGCGCGCCCTGTAGGCCCGGGCGCGCTACGGGATGCCCAGCTCCTTGCGCAGCCGGCCCACGACCTTGAAGTACTCGGTACGGGAAAAGCCCACGTTGAGGATGTGGAAGTCCTTCTTGGACAGCCCCACGCAGCCGAAGCAGTAGTTGCAGTCCTGCAGGTTCTTGCTCATCACCACGTACGCGCTGCTGGAGCAGTTCTCGCTCTGCACGCAGTAGGCGCACGCGTGGCAGTTCTTGCACTCCACGCAGTGCGAGCAGTTGGTGCACAGCTCGCACCGCGTGCAGTGCGTGCACTGGTGGCAGCTGTCGCAGTCCTTGCAGAACATGCAGTTGGCGCAGCGCTGACAGCCCTCGCACGCATAGGAGCCGGGGTTGCCCGGGTCCACCGCGTAGCTCTTGGACAGCTTCTGGAACTGATCCATGAACTCGCGCTTGCCCAGGGACGACACGCCCAGGCGCGCCGCCTTCTCCTGCTCCATCAATTCCTGGGTCGTCTGGGGCCGCGACCCCTTCTCCTTCACCGCCACAAACGCTCCTTGGACTCTTGAATCACTGCAGCCGGGCGAGCCCGGCCAGGTCGATGCCTCGCGCCACCCGCCGCACCTCCACGGTGCTGGGGAAGCCGCGGCTGGTGACGGCCACCACGAACCGCTCGCCCACCAGGAGGTTCGCCTCCGCGACGGACTCGTCCGCGTCATAGCGCACGAAGCCCACGGCCTCCTTCCACTGGATGGGCGCCGTCGGGTCGCTTGCCGCGCGGCCCTTCGCCTTCTGCGCCGCCTCGCGGATGGCCTGCCCCAGCTTCAACCCCATGGTGGTGTCCACGATGCGCACCTTCACCTCGCGGCCCTCGCCCCGGGTGTAGGTGCGCTCCGCCTCCGACACGGACACCTCGCCGTACTTCCCCGTGGAGCCCGCGGTGGCACCCACCGTGAAGCCCTCCAGCGACTCCGGCAGGAACGGCGCCAAGTCCTTGAAGTACACGCACGGTGCGGCGGTCGTCACCACGTCGCGCGGGGTGGGAGATGTCGTGCGTTCGTCGTCAAGGCATCCGCCGCCCACGCCGAGCGCGAACGATGCGATGGCCAGCCGGAGGAAATAGTCGCGCACGGACGAATCAAAGGGTATCCCTGGCCCGCGCGCAATGGACCTTTCGAAGCTCAATCCTCCTCAGCGCGAGGCCGTGGTGACGCTCCAGGGCCCCCTGCTCGTGCTGGCAGGCGCTGGCAGTGGAAAGACGCGGGTCATCACCCACCGCATCGTCCACCTGCTCAACGAGCGGCCCAACCACATCATGGCCCGCAACATCCTCGCGGTGACCTTCACCAACAAGGCCGCCACGGAGATGAAGGAACGCCTCATCCACATGGCCGGGCCGCGCGCCCAGGGCGTGCTGGTGTGCACCTTCCACGCGTTCGGCGCGGAGGTGCTGCGCGAGGACATCCACCGGCTGGGCTGGCCGAAGAAGTTCGCCATCGCGGACATGGGCGACCAGCTCTCCATCATCCGCCGCGCCATGCGCGACAAGCGCATCGACGACCGCGCCTTCGACGCGCGCAAGGTCCTCACCCTCATCTCCAAGGCGAAGAACTCCGGCGAGGCGCCCCAGCCCAAACCCGAGGGCATGGGCGACGACTACGACCTCATCACGTCGATGATCTTCGCGGACTACCAGCTCGCGCTGAAGGCGCAGGGCTCGGTGGACTTCGACGACCTGCTGGTGCTGCCCGCGCGCCTGCTGCGCGAGCACGCGGACCTGCACCGCAAGTACACGGCCCGCTTCCAGTACCTCCTGGTGGACGAGTTCCAGGACACCAACCACGCCCAGTTGGATCTGCTCAAGCTGCTCGCGGGCGAGGCGAAGAACGTGTGCGCGGTGGGGGATGACGACCAGTGCATCTACTCCTGGCGCGGCGCGGAGGTGCGCAACATCCTGGACTTCGACCGGCACTTCCCGGGCGGCAAGGAGGTGCGGCTGGAGCAGAACTACCGCTCCTCCCAGCGCGTGCTGGACGCGGCCAACGCCGTCATCGCCAAGAACCCGGAGCGCAAGGACAAGCGCATGTGGACCGACCGCAAGGGCGGTCCGCTGGTGAAGGTGGTGGCGTGCCCCAATGACGAAGAGGAGGCCCGCTTCGTCGCGCACGAAATCCAGAAGCACATCTCGCTGGGCGTCCCCGCGGACGACATCGCGGTGCTCTACCGCACCAACGGCCAGGCCCACCCGGTGGAGGAGATGCTGCGTGAGAAGAACATCGCCTACGAAGTGGTGGGCGGCAGCGAGTTCTTCGACCGCAGCGAGGTGAAGGACGTCATCGCGTACTTCAAGGTCCTGGCGAACAAGCTGGACGAAATCTCCCTCATGCGCATCGTCAACGTGCCTTCGCGCGGCATTGGCGACGTCACCATGGAGCGGCTGCACGCGCACTCGCGCGCGGAGGGCGTGACGCTCTGGACGGTGATGCGCCGCGCGGACACCTATGACGACCTGCCCGCGGGCGCGGGCGGCAAGGTGCTGGAGTTCGTGGAGATGGTGGAGCGCTACCGCGACGCCTTCGCCCAGACGCCCCGCCTGTCGGAGGCCACGCACAAGCTCCTGGAGGAGATCGGCTTCCGCGAGGCCACCCGCGCCAAGGCGGCCTCCGGCACCGCCGCGGACAAGAAGCTCAAGGGTGTGGATGGGGTGCTCGCGTCGCTGGAGAAGTTCGAGAAGCGCGAGGGCCCCAAGGCCAGCCTCCTCACGTACCTGAACCGCCTCAGCCTGGACACGCGCCAGGAGGAGGATGAGATCCCGGGGCAGAACAAGCGCGTCACGCTGATGTCCCTGCACGCCTCCAAGGGCCTGGAGTACCGGCTCGTCTTCTTCATCGGCATGGAGGAGGACCTGATGCCCCACGGCGGCATGCAGGGCGAGGCGCAGAACCTCGAGGAGGAGCGCCGCCTCTGCTACGTGGGCATCACCCGCGCCAAGGAGCTGCTCTACCTCACCCGCTCCACCGTGCGCGTGAAGCGCGGGAAGGAAGTGCCCCGCACGCCCTCCCGCTTCCTGGAGGACCTGCCCCCGGACGCCTTCGAGACCGTGGATGTGGACGCACCGCGTCAGGGCCCGCCGGATGAGAAGGAGAAGAACTTCTTCGCGAACCTGAAGGAGCGGTTCAAGAAGCCCACCGCCGGGGGACCAGGCCCGGGCACCCCTGGCCGGGCGCCCTGAGGGGTCTTACGTACGCCCAACCTTGACTTGATCCCGCCGTCCTACTAGGAGGGTCAGCCTTTCCGGGCTTCTGTCGGAGTTGAGGCGGAGGACCCGCGGTTGGTTCGCACGAGCACGCGGCCCCTGGCATGCACCTGGGCGCCGCGCCGAAGTCTGGAGTGCACGAAATGTCGCAGAAGACCTACAGCGCCAAGGCTGGGGACATCAAGCGCCAGTGGCACGTCATCGACGTGTCCGACAAGGTGCTTGGTCGCGCCGCCAGTCAGATCGCCACCCTCCTGAAGGGCAAGCACAAGCCGACGTACACCCCGTCCATCGACACGGGTGACCACGTCATCGTCATCAACGCCGAGAAGGTGAAGGTGACGGGTACGAAGGAGACGGACAAGCAGTACTACCGTCACCCGTACGCCGGTTTCCCGGGTGCCCTGAAGATCACCAACCTCCAGAAGCTGCGCCAGCGTCACCCCGAGGACATCATCCTCAACGCCGTGCGCCGCATGCTGCCCCGCAACGCCCTGGGCCGTCAGATGATGACGAAGCTCAAGGTGTATGCTGGTGACACCCATCCGCACACCGCGCAGAAGCCGGTGGCGTTCAAGGTCGAGGCGTAAGAACAACCATGGCGATCAATCCTGAACTCGGTTTCTACGCCACGGGCCGCCGCAAGGAGGCCACCGCTCGCGTCTGGGTGCGTCCTGGCAACGGCGCTGTCGTCATCAACGGCCGCGACATCAACGAGTACTTCGGCCGTGAGACGTCGAAGATGGTACTCAACCAGCCGCTGGAGATCCTGGAGCAGAAGGGCAAGCTCGACGTCACGGTCAACGTGCGCGGCGGCGGCCTCTCCGGCCAGGCCGGTGCCATCCGTCACGGCATCGCGCGCGCGCTGTGCGCCTTCAACCCGGAGTTCCGTCCGGCGCTGAAGAAGGCCGGCTTCCTCACCCGCGACGCCCGCGCGGTCGAGCGCAAGAAGTACGGCCAGCCCGGCGCCCGTCGTCGGTTCCAGTTCTCCAAGCGCTAATCACGCTTGCCGGCCAGCTGTCCGGCCGCTCTTCGGCGGGGGTTTCCTTCGGGAAGCCTCCGCCGTCGTGCTTTGCGGGCAAGCGGGTGGGCGTCGCCCCGTCGCGACGCGCGCGGGCGTTCTGCTACCATCCGGACACCCTCATGGAACTCAACGAAATCCTGCAGATCGCCCTGCGCGGCGGAGCCTCCGACATCCACCTGAAGGCGGGCCTGCCGCCCATGTTCCGCGTGGATGGTTCGCTGGTGCCGCTCAAGGACGGCCGCCGCCTGCCGCCGGAAGAGGTGGCGCGCATGGCGTTCGGCATCATGAACGAGTTCCAGAAGGAGAAGTTCAAGGTCAGCAACGAGGTGGACCTGGCCTACGGCGTGCCGGGCCTGGGCCGCTTCCGCGTGAACGTCTTCCAGCAGCGCGGTACGGTGGGCGCCGTGCTCCGCGTCATCCCCTTCAAGGTGATGACGATGAAGGACCTGCTGTTGCCCACGGTGCTGGAGAAGGTGTGTGGCGAGGAGCGCGGCCTGGTGCTGGTGACGGGCACCACGGGCTCCGGCAAGTCCACCACGTTGGCGGCGATGATCGACTACATCAACTCCAACGAAACCAACCACATCATGACCATCGAGGACCCCATCGAGTTCCTCATCCGCGACAAGCGCTCTATCGTGAACCAGCGCGAAGTGGGTGTGGACACGATGAGCTTCTCGCAGGCCCTGAAGTCCGCGCTGCGCCAGGACCCGGACGTCATCCTGGTGGGCGAAATGCGCGACCACGAGACCATCGAAACGGCGCTCCACGCCGCGGAGACGGGCCACCTGGTGATGTCCACGCTGCACACGCTGGACGCCACGGAGACCATCAACCGCATCGTGTCCGCGTTCCCCCCGCACCAGCAGAAGCAGGTGCGCCTGCAGCTCTCCAGCGTGCTCCGCGGCGTCGTGAGCCAGCGTCTGGTTCCGCGCGCGGACGGCAAGGGCCGCGTGGCGGCGGTGGAGGTGCTTCGCGTCACCGCGCGCGTGCGCGAGCTGATTGAGGACAAGGACCGCACGAAGGAGATCCACGACGCCATCTCGCAGGGCACGGACTCCTACGGGATGCAGACGTTCGACCAGTCGCTGATGAGCCTGGTGCGCAACGGCCTGGTCACCTACGACGAGGCCCACCGCCAGGCCAGCAACCCGGACGACTTCGCGCTGCGCTTCTCCGGGATCAGCGGCACGTCCGACTCCAAGTGGGACAACTTCGACGCCAAGGCCGGCGAGGAGCGTCCCATCCCGGGCTCGGCGTCCTTCGCGCAGAAGGGCGCGCCCACCCCGGCGCCGGTGGCGGCCACGCCCGCGCCGGTGCCCCAGGCCCCGCGTCCCGGAGCGCCCATGGCCGCCCGGCCCATGACGCCTCCGCCCGGCGTCGCGGCGCCGCGTCCCGCCACCCCGCCGCCCGGCGTCGTCCAGGGCCGGCCGCTGCCGCCGCAGGTGGCGGCCCGTCCGCCCACGCCCGCCCCGGTGGCCGCGCCCGCTCCGGCGGCCGGCGGCGACGACGACTTCCAGATCGAACGCTTCTAGGCCTCCCAGCGCGAAGGGGGAGGGCGCCGCTTCAGGCGTCGTCATCCCCCAACTGCGCGCGCAGCCGGGTGAGGCGCATGGGCCCGATGAGCCCCTGGTGCGCCAGCGTCTGGAGCAGCGACACGGTGGCGCGCACGCGCGCGTCCTGCACCTCGTCGGACTCCTGGACGACCTCGTTGTCGAGCAGCGTCTCCAGGTGCTCCGGGTTGATGGACGTGGGGCCTTCCGACCACGCGATGTCGAACAGCGCCCGCGCCATGTGCTCGCGCGCCTTGCGGTCCGCGTCGTTGGGCGCGGCCTTGGCGAACGCGACGAAGAGCGCGTCCACGGACTCCTTGGACAGCGCGGCCAGGGAGGGCACCTCGCCCAGGGACTCCTTCACGTAGTCCGCGTCGAAGTTGTCCACCTCCTGCTCGTAGCCGAAGGCCTCCTCCAGCAGGATGGACGCGAGGAAGGCGTCCGACTCCTCGTCGCTCGCGCCTTCCTCCTTCAGCGCCTCGCGCGCCTTCTGCGTCGCGGCGGACAGGGACTCGTCCTGGGTGAGCGCGCGGGCGGCGGCGTGCGCGGCCAGGAGCACCAGCGCGGCCTGGGCGTCGGAGGACAGCGCGCGTCCGCTCACGCCCAGCAGCATGGCCTTCTGCTTGGGGTTGGCGTCCGCGGCGGCCACGAAGTGCTGCTCCTCGGGAGTCAGCGCTTCACCGGCCTTCTCCTTGCGGAGCGTCTCCCTGGCGGCGTCTGCGGTGAGGAAGCGGGCGAGGATGGGGTGCATGGCTTCGGCCTGTTACCACATGGTAGGGACTCCGCGATGGTTGACGAGCCCGAAGGCCCCGAGGCTGTCCAGCGCGCCACCGACGCCTGCCTGCGCCTGCTCAAGGCGCGCGGCCGAAGCCGGCATGAATTGACGCTCGCCCTGGAGCGCAAGGGCTACCCCGAATCCGTGCGCGACGCGGTGCTCGCCCGCCTTTCGGAGTGGGGCTACCTGGACGACGCGAAGTTCGCGCGTGAACGCGCCCAGGCCCTCTTGGGCAGGGGAAAACTGGGCCCCAGGGCCGTGCTCCAGCGGCTGCAGGCCCACGGGCTGGAGGGCACGCAGGCGCGGCGGGCGCTGTCCGAGGCGAAGGACGCGGTGGGCTTCGACGCGCTGGAGGCCGCCCGGCAGGTGCTGGAGCGCCGGCGCCTGGCCGGCCGCCCGCTGGACGCGAAGGAGCAGGCCCGCGCGGGGCGGCTGTTGCTCAGCCGGGGTTTCGCGCCGGACATCGTGACCCGGCTGGTGGGAGAACCTTCGCTGGACCCCTCCGGGCAGGACGAATAGTTTGGGGGCGTGATGCGCTCCGTCGTCCTCGTCCTGTCCGCCCTGATGTTGTCCGCCTGTGCCGCCCTCTCCGCGGGGCCCGCGGGCGAGCCCGACTACGCCACCATGGCCGCTGAGAACCTGGCGCTGGGCGAGGCCGCGCTGGAGGACAAGGACTACTTCAAGGCGGAGAAGTACTTCGACCACGTCCGCACCAAGTTCCCCTACCTGGAGGCCGCCCGCGAGGCGGAGCTGAAGCTGGGGGACCTGGACATGGCCCGGGAGATGTACCCGGAGGCGCGCGAGAAGTTCGACTCCTTCATGCGGCTGCACCCCACGCACCCGAAGGTGGACTACGCCGCCTACCGCGCGGCCCTCTCCTACGTGGAGGAGTTCCCCTCGGAGTTCTTCGCCCTGCCGCCTTCCTACGAGAAGGAGCAGAAGCCCATGTACGACGCGCTGCGGGCCATGAACGTCTTCCTGCGCGAGTACCCGGAGTCGCGGTACGTGAAGGACGCCACGGCGCACCGGGATGACGCCAAGCAGCGCCTGGCGCGCCATGAGCTGTACGTCGCGTCCTTCTACGCGAAGCGCGAGCGCTGGAAGGCCGTGGCCCAGCGTCTGGAGGGGCTGCTCAAGAACTACCCGGGCACGCCGCAGGAGGAGGAGGCCCTCTTCGATCTCCACAACGCGTACGTGAAGCTCAACGACACGGAGCGCGCGCAGAACACGCTGAAGGAAGTCCTCAAGCGCCTGCCGGGCACGCCCGCCGCACAGCGTGCCCAGAAGATGCTGGGCTCGTGAGGCGCTCGGAGGACTGGGGCCGGCTGGGGGGCATCGGCATCGCCGTGCTCGCCGCCGCCATCGTCCTCCTGTTCCTGGGCTCGCGCCTGCTGGGCGCCGCAGCCGGGCCGGAAGCGGAAATCATCACCACCCTGAAGCAGGCCGAGCACGACGGCGTGTCCCTGCCCGTGCCCGGTGCCCCGGCCCCGCTCGTCTCGCGCAAGCTCCAGTACGCCCGCATCTCCGTCTCCGTGGCGCCGGACGGCCAGCGCGCGGAGGCCTTCGCGACGCTGGACTTCGAGGGCGCGCTGGGCCCCACCACGGTCAGCACCGCGGGCGTGGAGGTGGTCGCCTTCACCCGCGCGTCCGGCCGCTGGAGGCCCGAGTCCTCGGTGGCGCCCCGGCTGGTGGCCATGGTGGCGGCGCTGGAGGCGCGGCGGCAGGCCCTGGCGCAGGGGCGGCCGGAGGCGCTGTCACGGCTGGCGGGCCCGGGCGGAGACGGCGGGGCGGGGCGGACGTGGGCGGAGATGGCCCCCCTGAGCCGGCGGCGGCTGGCGGTCCAGGCCTGGTACGCCCGGCTGGAGCGGGACGAGGTGACGGTGACGGAGCACTACCGGGTGGAGGGAGACCTTCCGGCCCGGCCGGTGGACACGCGGGGCGAGCGGCCGCTTTTGCTCGTGCGCGAGGGCGATCAATTCTTGTTTTCGCCCGGGCTGATGTAGGCTTCCCGAGGAGGCAGGGGCCCGCGCGGGCCGAGTCATGGACGAAGCCCTCAAGCAACTACTGACCCTCGGGCGCGGCTCCTTCGAGAAGAAGCAGTACGCCCAGGCCGAGCAGTTCTTGACGAAGGTGGTCGAGCAGAATCCGACCTTCGCCGACGTCTACAACATGCTCGGCATCATCTACCACGACCAGGGCCAGTTCGCCCGGGCGCAGCGGGCCTTCGAGTCCGCGCTGCGGCTCAACCCCGCGTACACCGAGGCCGCGCTCAACCTGGCGGTCATCTACAACGACATGGGGAAGTACGCGGAGGCGAAGGAGGTCTACCAGGCCGCCTTGTCCCGCCAGAAGGGCGCCCCCGGCGAGCTGGACCCCTACGTCATGAAGAAGGTGGCCAACATGTACGCCGACATCGGCGACGTGTTCGCCTCCAGCGGCGTGTGGCAGAAGGCCATTGAAGAGTACCGCCGCGCGCTGGCCCACTTCCCGGAGTTCGTGGACATCCGCCTGAAGCTGGGCAACGCCCTCCGGGACGCGGGCGACAACGCGGCGGCCCTGGCGGAGTACGAACAGGTCATCGCGCAGAATCCGTCGTACATTCCTGGACGGATCAACTATGGAATCGCCCTGTACTCGGCGGGACGCCGTGACGAGGCGGTGAAGGTCTGGGAAGACGTGCTCGTGCGCAGCCCCGGCAACAAGAGCGCGCAGATGTACCTCAACCTGGTGAAGGACCCGGGGAAGGCGGAAGTGACGGGTTGAGCACCATGGCAACTTCCATCATCGAGGTCGCGGCACCGTGAGCACTCCTGGCGGTACGGCGAAGTCCTTTGCCCTCAAGTTCATCTCCGGGAAGTACCAGGGCGGTGAGTTCCCGCTGAAGGCCAACAAGCAGATCGTCGTCGGACGGTCGAGCGAGTTGGACATGGTGCTGGTGGAGGACATGGTCTCGCGCAAGCACGCGAAGATTTTGTTCTCCGACGGAGCCATCACCATCGAGGACCTGGGGTCCACCAACGGCACCTTCGTCAACGGCGAGAAGGTCAAGCAGGCCAAGCTGAAGGAGGGAGACCGCATCCTCATCGGGACCTCCATCCTCAAGCTGGTGCACCAGGGCGCGGAGAGCGCCCCGGTGGACGAGAGCGTCGTGAAGCAGAAGCTGGAGGAGGCCGCCGCCGCCCAGGCCGCGCGGACCACCAAGGCCAGCTCCATGACGGGGAAGATTGAAGAGATTCCCCTCCCGGATCTGCTCCAGCTCTTCCACACGTCCAAGAAGAACGGCGTGCTCGTGGTCAACAACGCCCACGAGGGGAAGATCTACCTGCGCCAGGGCCGCGTGTACTACGCGGTCATCGACGACAACCACAACCTGGGCCCGCAGAAGAGCTTCAACCGCATCGTCACCTGGGAAGAGGGTGACTTCGAGCTGCGCCCCGCGGACACGCAGGAGTTCATGGTGGAGCTGGACTCCTCCACCGAAGCGCTCCTGATGGACGCCCTGCGGCAGCTGGACGAGTTCAAGCGCCTGCAGCCGAACCTGCCGCCCATGGCCACGGCGCTGCGCCTCGCGCAGCCCATGACGGCGCCCTTGAAGGAACTGACGCCGGAGCACCTGGACGTGCTGCAGCTGGTGCACAACCACGGCTCGCTGGGCGGCGTGCTGGACCACTCGGACGGCGACGACGTGCTCACCGCCGAGACGGTGGTGCAGCTCATGAAGCGCGACTACGTGCGCGCGGAGTAGGGCGGGGAACATCATGGCGGGTGCGAAACCGGTGGCGCCGAAGAAGCGCCTCACGGAGATGAGCCACTGCGCGGGCTGCGCGGCGAAGCTCAAGGCGGGGGACCTGGCCACGGTCCTGGGCGGGCTGAAGGGGGCGGCGTCCCACCCCCGGGCCCTGGTGGGCTTCCACACGAATGACGACGCCGCCGTGTACCAAGTGGCGCCGGGCATGGCCGTGGTGGAGACGGTGGACTTCTTCCCACCGCTCGTGGACGACCCGTTCCAGTTCGGCGCCATCGCCGCGGCCAACGCGCTGTCGGACATCTGGGCCATGGGCGCGAAGCCGCTGTTCGCGCTCAACCTGGTGTGCTTCCCGGACGAGCTGCCGCTCAAGACGCTGCAGAAGATTCTCGCGGGCGGCCAGTCCAAGGCGGACGAGGCGGGCATCCCCATCCTGGGCGGCCACAGCATCCGCGACCCGGAGCCCAAGTTCGGCATGGCCGTCACCGGCGTGGTGCACCCGAAGAAGGTGCTCACCAACGCGGGCGCGAAGCCGGGGGACGTGCTCCTGCTCACCAAGCCCGTGGGCACGGGCATCGCCACCACCGCCATCAAGCGGGGCCTTGCGTCCAAGCAGCTCACGAAGCGCGTGACGGCGCAGATGGCCACGCTCAACAAGGCGGCGGGAGAGGTCTTCGCGTCGGGTGCGTTCAAGGTCAACGCGCTCACGGACGTGACGGGCTTCGGCCTCCTGGGCCACCTCCTGGAGATGATGAACGGCGCGAAGACGCGTGCGGCGCTGGACCTGGAGCGCATCCCGCTCATCGCGGAGGTGCCCGCGCTGGCGGAGGCCGGCGTGATTCCGGGCGGCACGAAGACGAACCTCGCCCACGTGAAGAAGCAGGTCACGTTCCCGGAGGGGCTGCCGGAGCACATCCAGTGGCTGCTCGCGGACGCGCAGACCAACGGCGGTCTCCTGGCCAGCGTGCCCGCGCGTCACGCGCTCAAGGCCATCCAGGCGCTGGAGAAGGCGGGCGTGGACACGGCCCTCATCGGCGAAGTGCGGGCGGGCCGCCCCGGCATCGACGTCATCGGCTGAGGCACGCGCGCCCGGGAGCGGATTTCGCCTCCGGGCCGGGCCTCCGCTAACATCCCGGCGCGAATGTCGCCGCGCCGTTTCCTCCTCTGCCTCCCCGTGCTCGCGTGTCTCCTGCCGGCCCTCGCCGGGGCGGGGGAGCGCGGCGCTCGCATCGTCATCGACCCGGGACATGGCGGGGCGAAGGAGGGCGCGAAGGGGCCCGGCGAGCTCTGGGAGAAGGAGGTCGCGCTCCAGATTGCCCAGCGCCTGCGCGAGAAGCTGGAGGCCGCGGGCAGCGAGGTGTTCCTCACGCGCGAGCGCGACACGCTGATGGCGCTGTCGGAGCGGGTGGAGTTCTCCAACATCCAGCGGCCGGACCTCTTCCTCTCCATCCACGCCAACTCCATGCCCACGAAGCGGCTGCGCGAGCGCACCGAGGGCATCGAGACGTACTTCCTCTCCGCCAACGCCTCCGGTGAGGCGGCGCGCGCGGTGGCGGACCGCGAGAACGCGGAGGCCCCCACGGCCCGCGCGGCACGGGGCCACTCCACGCTGGCCTTCATCCTGGATGACCTGGCGCGCACGGAGGCGCACTCGGACGCGTCCCGGCTGGCCTACGCCATCCACCCGCGCCTCGTGTCCAGGAGCGGCGCGGCGGACCGGGGCGTGCAGCAGGCGCCCTTCTTCGTCCTCACGGGCGTGGAGGCGCCGGCGGTGCTGATTGAAGTGGGCTTCATCTCCCACCCGCAGGAGGGCGCGCGGCTGGGGAAGGCCGCGTACCAGGAGACGCTGGCGGAGGCCATCGCGGACGGGGTGTTGGCCTTCCTGCGGGAGACGCGGAAGCGGGACTCGTCGCCCCCGCAACCGGTGGCTGGATCCACGGGGCCCTGATAAAGCGTGGGGGCTTCGCCTGTCCCTCCCTGTCAGGAGCCTTCCCTCGTGCGTTCCTTCAACCGTGGTGCGCTGGACCTCCGGCCCGTCACCCTCACGCCCAACGTCAACCGCTACGCGGAGGGCTCCGTCCAGGTGGAGTTCGGCCACACCAAGGTGCTCGTCACCTGCTCGGTGGAGGACCGCGTCCCGCCGCACCTGATGGGCAAGGGCAGCGGCTGGGTGACGGCCGAGTACGGCATGCTCCCGCGCGCCACGCACACCCGCGGCTCCCGTGAGGCCGCCAAGGGCAAGCAGTCCGGCCGCACCATGGAGATCCAGCGGCTCATCGGCCGCGCCCTGCGCGCGTCGGTGGACCTGCAGGCCCTGGGCGTGCGCACCTTCACGCTGGACTGTGACGTCATCCAGGCGGACGGCGGCACGCGCACCGCGTCCATCACCGGCGCGTACGTGGCGCTGGTGCTGGCCATGCGCTCGCTCAACAAGCCGGGCATCCTGAAGGGCCTCACCCCGCTGGCCGCGGTGTCCGTGGGCGTGGTGAACGGCGAGGTGCGCGTGGACCTGGACTACGACGAGGACTCCACCGCGGAGGTGGACCTGAACCTCGTGGCCACGGGCGACGGACGCATCGTGGAGGTGCAGGGCACCGCCGAGCACAAGCTCTTCGACCGCAAGTCGATGGACGCGATGCTGGACGGGGGCCTCGCGGCCATCCAGCAGCTCGCCGCCGCGCAGGCGAAGGTGCTGGGATGAAGCCGAAGCTGCTCTTCGCCACTGGCAACGCCGGCAAGGTGCGTGAGCTGCGCCTGCTCGTGGGCGACGCGGTGGAGGTGGTGTCCCTCAAGGACCTGCCCCCCATCCCCGAGCCCGTGGAGGACGCCGCCACCTTCGAGGAGAACGCGGTGAAGAAGGCCCGCGAGTACTCGGAGGCCACCGGGCTGCCCGCGCTGGCGGACGACTCCGGGCTGTGCGTGGACGCGCTGGACGGGCGGCCCGGCGTGCACTCCGCCCGCTACGCGCCGGGGGACGACAAGGCCCGGTACGAGAAGCTCCTCGCTGAGCTGGCGGACGTGCCCGAGGAGAAGCGCACCGCCTCCTTCCGCTGCGCCCTGGCGCTGGTGACGGGCAAGGGCGACGAGGCCCGGGTGGAGGTGGGCCGCTGCGAGGGCGTCATCCTCCGGGCTCCGAAGGGGACGAACGGCTTCGGCTACGACCCGGTGTTCCAGGTGGAGGGGGAGGGCGGGCGCTCCATGGCGGAGCTGGCACCGGAGGAGAAGTCGCGGGTGTCGCACCGGGCCCGGGCCTTCCAGCTGATGCGGCGCCATCTGTTGGCGCTTTGACCGGGCGGGCGGGCGTCAGGAACAGCAAGCTTGCGCGTCCGTCCGCGTTAGGCGAAGAATGCGGCACTTCTCGGGGCGTAGCGCAGCCTGGTAGCGCACCTGCCTTGGGCGCAGGGGGTCGGAGGTTCGAATCCTCTCGCCCCGATTTGAAGTGCTGTGAGGGTTCAGCAGTCAGGACGGGCCAGCTCCAGTAGCTCAGCTGGATAGAGCACCGACCTTCTAAGTCGGGGGTCGCAGGTTCGAGTCCTGCCTGGGGCGCAAATCTGCTGGCAGTTGGTTTTGGGCCTTGAACGGCTCCGGTTTCCACGGTAGGAGACCGCCGCTTTCCAAAGCCGTGACGTGTGAAGTGACGGCGAATGTAGCTCAACTGGTTAGAGCGCCGGACTGTGACTCCGGAGGTTGCCGGTTCGATCCCGGTCATTCGCCCTTCTTCTCTCGCTTCCTGTCGCGCCTATAGCTCAACTGGATAGAGCATCGGCCTTCGAAGCCGAGGGTTGGGGGTTCAAGTCCCTCTGGGCGCACACCCTTTCCCAGCCCCTTCCTGGTCTGAAAGCGAAACGCCCGCGCCCCTCACTCCGGGACGCGGGCGTTGTTCATTTCGCGCTCACGCGGGACTTCAGGCGTCCGGGTTCGCGGCGCCGTTCTTCGCCGTGGGCACCTGGCAGCGCAGTTCCGTCTCCGCCTCCAGCGCGGTGAGGTTCTCGCGCATGGCCTTCGCCCATTTGGCCCGGGGCTGCTCCATCAGCTTCTCGTGCGCCAGGTCGATGGTCTCGCTCAGCTCGTCGTCGGACAGCTCGGACGTCGTCTTGCCCTTGTGCGGGCCGAACGCCACCACCACCGCGCTCGCCTTCGGACGCTCGGGCGTCTGGGCCACGGGCACCGCCGCCACCGTCTTGGCCGGCGCCAGCGGCACGTCCACGTCCAGCCGCGCCTCCTCCTTCTCCGCGGCCCGCGCCGTCTCCACCGCCTTGGGCGCCTCCGTGGGCGCCGGAGCCAGGGTGGGGAAGGACGCCTTCACCGGGCCGGGCTTCGAGCCCAGCACCTCGTAGGAACCGGAGGCGGGCGCGGGTTCGTCGTGCGCGTCGTACTCCTCGGCCGGCATCTCCTCGCGCACGTACAGTCCGCCGAAGGCCTCCGGGTACGCCTTGCGCAGGGCCGCCACGCGCGCGCACTTTTCAATCATCGTCGTGGGAATCTTGGCCCACAGTGGCGTCTGCTGGACGTAGCCGGAGAAGTCCAGCCACACGACGACCGGCAGCTTCCCCTCGCGCACCACGCGCGACCAGGCTCCCACCAGGGCGCCCTTGCGCTTGGCCGGGTTGAAGCGGTGCACCACCTCGCCCTTGCCCTGGTCCACGACGATTTCGTCCTCGGCGAACACCGCGCTCGCCTGGATGCCCTTGAAGTCCGGGAAGCGCTCCGCCCGGGCGAGCATGCCCGCCTCGGAGGGCTGGAACTCGTACTTCGTCACCCAGTTGGGCCGCTCGCGGTTGCCCACGTTCTGCCGGCGCGCCACGCAGAACGCTTCCTTGAGCAGCGGATCCAACCCGCTGCGCTTGCACTGCTCGATGAAGAGGGCGAACTCGTCCTCGCTGATTCCCCGGGGGCAGATGGTCCGCTTCACCAGCTCCACCCGCTCCCGGTTCCAGGCCGCGCCCTGCGGCGACGTCGTTCCATCCGCCTTCACATTCGCATCCATCACTGTGTCTCCAGCACCGCTCGAAAAGGCGGACGACCCTCGCCCGCCCACATGGTCGCCGCGGGAACACGGCGCACGCCCCGTGGAGCAGGGGCCCGGAAGGAGCCCTGCTACAGGCCTGCAGCGCGAATCGCGGCGTGGATCAACATGCGAGCCCGGCCGACCCTTCGCATCGCTTCCCGGTCGCGGGGACGGCCGGCCGCACGCCGGGCATCCGGTTCCAACGCGGAGAATGGAAGGGGTGTGCAAAAACGTTTTGACAGGGCGGGCGGCGCCCGGTATTCACCGCGCCACCTCGGACGTCGCGCAGCCAACGCGGCCGAACGCAAAGCCGGGAGCGTAGCTCAATTGGCAGAGCAATGGACTCTTAATCCATAGGTTGTGGGTTCGATTCCCTCCGCTCTCACTCGCAGGGCCCCTTCTGGAAACGGAAGGGGCCCTGTGTCTTTTCCGGCACTCCCTCACCGGGAAGCGCGCGCCGCAAAGGCCCTGTCCCCCACGGACGTTTCGCGGTAGGACGGTCGCACGACGCGTCGGGCGGGTGGCGAAACTGGTAGACGCGCCAGACTTAGGATCTGGTACCGCAAGGTGTGAGGGTTCGAGTCCCTCCTCGCCCATTTCGCGTTGACCCGTTCGTGCCTATCCCCTAAAGCCGCACGTCCCACTTTCCGGTTGCCGCCCCGGGACGTACTGCCCGTGGAGGCGGCGAGCGAGGCCCGCATGAAGGTCCAGGTCGAAGAGCTCTCTCCCATCGAGAAGAAGCTCTCCATCGAGGTCGACTCCGCCCGCGTTTCTGAGGAGCTCAACCGCGCGTACACCGCGCTCAGCGGCCAGGTGCGCCTGCCCGGCTTCCGTCAGGGCAAGGTCCCCCGCCGCATCCTCGAGCAGAAGTACCGCGAGCAGGTGGAGGACGACGTCATCCAGCGCGTCGTGCAGAAGGCCTACCTGGACGCCGTGCGCGAGCACAAGGTGGAGGCCGTCGCCTCGCCCCAGGTCACCAACTCCGGCCTCAAGCCCGGCGCCCCCTTCAGCTTCGAGGCGCGCGTGGAGGTGAAGCCGAAGGTGGAGGCCAAGGACTTCGAGGGCCTGTCGCTCACGAAGGTGGACACCGCCGTCGCGGACGACGCGGTGAACCAGCAGATCGAGAACATGCGCCAGAACCTGGGCCGCATCGAGCCCGTCACCGACCGCGACACCGCGGCCCAGGGCGACCAGGTCACCATCGACTTCGAGGCGAAGGTGGACGGCAATGCGTTCCCCGGCAGCAAGGCGGACGGCATTGGCGTGCGCGTGCAGGACGGCGACCTCATCCAGGGCAACATCCCGCAGCTGGCGGGCGTGAAGGTCGGCGAGTCCAAGGACGTGGAATACACCTTCGCCCAGGACTACCAGGCCGAAGAGGTCCGCGGGAAGACGGCCGTCTTCCACATCACCGTCAAGGAGCTGAAGAAGCCGGTGGTGCCGGAGCTCAACGACGACTTCGCCAAGCAGACCGGCGTCGCGCAGACGGTGGACGAGCTGCGCGCCAAGGTGCGCTCCGACCTGGAGAAGGCCAAGAAGAACCAGGCCACCGTGGACGAGCGCGACGGCCTCATCAAGGCGCTCTTGGAGAAGAACCCGTTCGACGTGCCCCGCGCCATGGTGGAGCGCGCCATCGACTCCATGATGGAGGGCGCCTTCCGCCAGATGCAGCGCCAGGGCATCGACCCGCGCCAGCTGGGCCTGGACTTCAACCGCCTGCGCGACGAGATGCGGGAGAAGGCCACCCTGGAGGTGAAGGGCACGCTGCTCTTCGAGGCCATTGCCCAGCAGCAGAACATCCAGGCGTCCGACGAGGACGTGGAGAAGCGCATCGAGGACCTGGCCATCGAGGCCAACCAGCCGGTCGCCCAGGTGAAGAAGTACTTCAAGGGCCCGGACGAGCGCCTTGGGTTGTCTCTGCGACTCCGCGAGGAAAAGACGATTGAATTCCTCAAGGGCCGGGCGAAGTATTCTTGAGGCTTTTCCTTCAAGACTCCTGAGTTCCTTCTAGAGGTCCATCCGACATGCCCTTCATGCCCGTCCCCTACGTCATCGAGCAGACCCACCGGGGTGAGCGCTCGTACGACATCTACAGCCGGCTCCTGAAGGACCGCATCGTCATGCTGGGAACGGAGATCGACGATGACGTGGCCAACGCCATCGTCGCCCAGCTCCTGTTCCTGGAGTCGGAAGACCCGGACAAGGACATCAACCTCTACATCAACTCGCCCGGCGGGTCCGTGACGGCCGGTCTGGCCATCTACGACACGATGCAGTACGTCAAGGCGCCCGTCTCCACCATCTGCGTGGGGCAGGCGGCCTCCATGGGCGCGGTGCTGCTGCTCGCCGGCGCGAAGGGCAAGCGCTACTCGCTGCCCTCCAGCCGCATCATGATCCACCAGCCGCTGGGTGGCGCGCGCGGCCAGGCGACGGACATCGAAATCCAGGCCCGTGAAATCCTTCGCATGAAGGCCAAGCTCAACGAGCTCATCGTCAAGCACACCGGCCAGACGATCGAGCGCGTGGAGAAGGACACGGACCGCGACTACTTCATGGGCGCCGCGGAGGCGAAGGCGTACGGCATCATCGACTCCATCCAAGACCCCCGGAAGGTCGTGGGCGTGAAGCCGGAAGAGAAGAAGTAGACACACCGACATCCGAACGGGCCGGGGTGCCAATCACCCGGCTGGCGGCCGGGGGTGCTGGGAATCTTCTCCCGCGCCTCCGGCCTTCTCGTTTCTCCCGTCACCGGCATTTTCCCCTTGTTAAGTACCCGGAAGGTGCGTGGACGTTCCGGATGGGGGCTGACTAGATTGGGCAGGGGCAGGGGACCGGTGCGAAGCGGGTTGGGGCCTTTCAGGCGCAGCGAGGGATTTCATGGCGGGTAAGAACGTGGAGAAGCGAGACAACCAGACCCTCTGCTGCTCCTTCTGCGGCAAATCGCAGAAGGAGGTGAAGAAGCTCATCGCGGGCCCGACGGTCTACATCTGCGACGAGTGCATCGGGCTGTGCAACGACATCATCGCGGAGGAGATCGACCGCGAGGAGACCAAGGACACCAAGCTGCGCATCCCCCGGCCCTCTGAAATCAAGGCCGTGCTGGATGAGTACGTGGTGGGCCAGGAGCGCGCGAAGAAGACGCTCTCCGTGGCGGTGCACAACCACTACAAGCGCATCGAGTCCAAGGTCGCCATGGACGATGTGGAGCTGCAGAAGAGCAACATCCTGCTGCTCGGCCCCACGGGCTCCGGCAAGACGCTGCTCGCGCAGACGCTGGCGCGCATCCTCAACGTCCCCTTCACCATCGCGGACGCCACGTGCCTCACGGAGGCCGGCTACGTCGGCGAGGACGTGGAGAACATCATCGTCAACCTGCTCCAGGCCGCGGACCACGACATCGAGCGCGCGCAGCGGGGCATCGTCTACATCGACGAAATCGACAAGATCGCCCGCAAGTCGGAGAACCCCTCCATCACCCGCGACGTGAGCGGCGAGGGCGTGCAGCAGGCGCTCCTGAAGATCATCGAAGGCACGGTGGCCAACGTCCCGCCCAAGGGTGGCCGCAAGCACCCGCAGCAGGAGTTCCTGCAGGTGGACACCACCAACATCCTCTTCATCTGCGGCGGCGCGTTCGGCGGCCTGGAGCAGGTGATTGAACGGCGCCTGGGCGGGCGCAGCCTGGGCTTCGGCGCGGAGATCCAGTCGCGCAAGCAGCGCAACCTCAGTGAGCTGCTCAAGCACGTGGAGCCGGAGGACCTGCTCAAGTTCGGCATGATTCCGGAGTTCATCGGCCGTCTGCCCATCATCACCGCGCTGGAGGAGCTGGACGAAGGCGCGCTCGTGAACATCCTGGGCGAGCCCAAGAACGCGCTCACCAAGCAGTACCGCAAGCTCTTCGAGCTGGACGGCGTGTCGCTGAAGTTCACCGACGGGGCCCTGAAGGCCATCGCGTCGGAGGCCATCCGCCGCAAGGCGGGCGCCCGCGGCCTGCGCTCCATCCTGGAGACGGCCATGCTGGACGTGATGTACGAAATCCCGTCCCGCAAGACGGCCCGCGAGGTGCTCATCTCCGAGGAGGTCATCCTCAAGAAGAGCGAGCCCGTCGTCCTGCACTCGCAGGACAACAAGGAGACTCCGGAGCCGAAGAAGGAATCGGCCTAGTGCGAATCATCCTCTAGGGGCTCGCAAGGGCCTGACGGGGATGACGGGGCGCGTCACGGTCATTGGGCCGGGGCGCGCCCTTCGTCTTTTCAGGGGGCCCGGCGGCCGTGGGGGCGGGCCCCACTTTTTGCGGGCCGGGGCGGGGGGCTTCTTGTATCTGCTATCCCCCATGAGAAAGCTCCTCATGCCTGCCCTGTTGTCGCTCGTGGCCTGCACCTCCGCGAAGGAAGCCACGCGTGACGAAGCCCCCGCCGCGTCCACCGCGACGCAGAGCGCTCCGGCCCAGGAGGGCCCCTCCCGCATGGCCTACCCGGCGACCCGTTCCGACGCGGTGGTGGACACGCTGCACGGACAGCAGGTGGCGGATCCCTACCGCTGGCTGGAGGACGAGAAGGCCCCGGAGGTCCAGGCCTGGATGAAGGCGCAGGACGGCTTCACCCGCGACGCGCTGGCGAAGATGCCGGGCCGCGACGCGCTGGCGAAGCGCTTCACGGAGCTCTTCTACGTGGACTCGGTGACGGCGCCGTTCCGCCGGGGCAACCGCTTCTTCTACATGCGGACCCACAAGGACAAGGAGAAGGCCATCGTCTACTGGAAGGACGGCGAGTCCGGACAGGAGAAGGTGCTGCTGGACCCGAACGCCATGAGCAAGGACGCCCCGGTGTCCCTGGGCCGCTGGGTGCCGTCGTGGGACGGCAAGCGCGTGGCCTTCCCGGTGCGCCCCAACGCCGCGGACGAGGCCACCCTGCACGTCATCGACGTGGACACCGGCGAGTGGTCCAAGGTGGACGTGATTGAGGGCGCCAAGTACGCCAACACCAACTGGACGCCGGACGGCAAGGGCTTCTACTACGAGTGGCTGCCCACGGACCCCTCCATCCCGGTGGACGCGCGCCCGGGCTACACCACGCTCAAGTTCCACAAGCTGGGCGAGGATCCGAAGAAGGACGTCGTGGTGCACGAGCGCACCGGCGACCCGACGACGTTCCTCCAGGGCGACCTGTCGCGAGACGGCAAGTACCTCTTCGCGTCCATCCTGCGCGGCTGGAGCGAGAACGACGTCTACTGGAAGCACCCGGCGGAGAAGGACTGGCGGCTGCTCGTGAAGGGCAAGGGCGCCAAGTACAGCGTGCTGGCCTGGAAGGACCGCTTCTACGTCGTCACCGACGAGGGCGCCCCGCGCCAGCGCGTCTTCGCTGTGGACCCCAAGAAGACCGACCGCGCGAACTGGAAGGAAGTGGTGCCGGAGGACCCCAAGGCCACGCTGGAGAGCGTGTCGCTGGTGGGCGGCCACCTGGCGCTGGAGTACCTCAAGGACGTGGCCACGGAGCTGCGCATCACCACGCTGGAGGGCAAGCCGGTGCGCACCGTGCAACTGCCGGGCGTGGGCGCCGCCAGCAACCTGTCGGGCCTGGAGGACCAGGACGACGCCTACTTCTCCTACAGCTCCTTCACCACGCCCCGGCAGGTCTACCGGACGTCCGTGAAGAGCGGGAAGGTGGACCTGTGGGCGAAGGTGGAGGTGCCCATGGACCCGGACGCGTACACAACGGAGCAGGTCTTCTACACGTCGAAGGACGGCACGAAGGTGCCCATGTTCCTCGTCTACAAGAAGGGCCTGAAGAAGGACGGCACCGCGCCCACGCTGCTGTACGGCTACGGCGGCTTCCTGGTGAGCATGCAGCCGGGCTTCCGCGCGAGCATCCTGCCGTGGCTGGACGCGGGCGGCATCTACGCGGTGGCCAACCTGCGCGGCGGCGGTGAGTACGGCACCGCGTGGCACGAGGCGGGCAAGGGCGCGAACAAGCAGAACGTGTTCGACGACTTCGCGGGCGCGGCCGAGTACCTGGCGAAGGAGAAGTACACCCAGGCGAAGAAGCTGGCCATCTACGGCGGCAGCAACGGCGGCCTGCTGGTGGGCGCGGCCATGACGCAGCGCCCGGAGCTGTACGGCGCGGTGGTGTGCGGCGTGCCGCTCTTGGACATGGTGCGCTTCCACCTGTTCGGCAGCGGGCGGACCTGGGTGCCGGAGTACGGGTCGGCGGACGACGCCGGGCAGTTCAAGACCCTGTACGCCTATTCGCCCTACCACCACGTGCGTCAGGACGTGGCCTACCCGCCCCTCTTGATGATGAGCTCGGACCACGATGACCGGGTGGACCCCATGCACGCGCGCAAGTTCGTGGCGGCGGTGCAGAACGCGAAGGGCAATCCGGCGCCCACCCTGCTACGCATCGAGGCCAACGCGGGCCATGGCGGGGCGGACCAGGTGGCCAAGGCCATCGAGTCCAGCGTGGACATGTATGCCTTCCTCTTCCAGGCCCTGGGCGTCGCATGGCCGGATGCCGGGGTAGCGGCCGAGAGCCGCTAGAATCGGGGCAGGACACACTCCTGCCTCCCGGTGTTCCCTTGATGGCAGGGGGCGGACCCCCAATCTTGAGCGGGGAACGGGTCCTGCGACCGGCGTGTTATAGAGCAGCGTTTCACCCTGCATGCGCGCTTGGGCGGCATGTGGGCAACTCTTGAAGGGCCTGCCCGTACGGTGGGCCAGCGGGTGGCGGATACATGTTCTTCGGACGTGACGACAAGAAGGAAGCCCAGAAGCGGGGCCTCACCATCCCGCTCTTGCCCCTTCGGGACATCATCGTGTTCCCGCACATGGTGGTTCCGCTGTTCGTCGGCCGGGAGAAGTCCATCGCGGCGTTGAAGGACGCGATGGCCCACAAGGGTCCGGATGACAAGGCAGTCATCCTGCTGGCCGCCCAGAAGAAGGCCAAGACGAACGACCCCTCGCCCGACGACATCTTCCACTTCGGCACCATCGGCCACCTCATCCAGCTCCTCCCGCTGCCCGACGGCACGATGAAGGTCCTGGTGGAGGGCGTGCGCCGCGCCAAGGTGAAGAAGTTCCACCCGAACGACGCCTTCTTCATGGTCGAGGTGGACGAGGTCGAAGAGCAGCTGGAGAAGAGCGTGGAGCTGGAGGCGCTGGTGCGCTCCGTCCACTCCGTCTTCGAAGCCTTCGTGAAGCTCAACAAGCGCATCCCGCCGGAGATGCTGATGCAGGTCGCCAGCATCGACGACCCGGCGCGCCTGGCGGACACCATCGTCGCGCACCTGTCGCTGAAGCTGAACGACAAGCAGGCGCTGCTCGAGACGGAGTCCCCGGCCAAGCGCCTGGAGAAGCTCTACGAGCTGATGCAGGGTGAGATCGAGATTCTCCAGGTGGAGAAGAAGATCCGCACGCGCGTCAAGAAGCAGATGGAGAAGACCCAGAAGGAGTACTACCTGAATGAGCAGATGCAGGCCATTCAGAAGGAGCTGGGTGAGCGCGACGAGTTCAAGAACGAGATCCAGGAGATTGAAGAGAAGCTGAAGAACAAGCGGATGAGCAAGGAGGCCACGCTCAAGGTCAAGAAGGAGCTGAAGAAGCTCCGGATGATGAGCCCGATGAGCGCCGAGGCCACGGTCGTCCGCAACTACATCGACTGGATCATCAGCCTGCCCTGGTACGACGAGACCCAGGACCGGCTGGACGTCACCGAAGCGGAGCGGGTGCTCAACGAGGACCACTACGGCCTGAAGAAGCCGAAGGAGCGCATCCTCGAGTACCTGGCCGTGCAGCAGTTGGTGAAGAAGTTGAAGGGCCCCGTGCTGTGCTTCGTGGGGCCTCCGGGCGTGGGCAAGACGTCGCTCGCGCGCAGCATCGCGCGGGCCACGGGCCGCAAGTTCGTGCGCCTCAGCTTGGGCGGCGTGCGTGACGAGGCCGAAATCCGCGGCCACCGCCGCACGTACATCGGCGCGATGCCGGGCAAGCTCATCCAGTCCCTGAAGAAGGCGGGCAGCAACAACCCCGTGTTCCTCCTGGACGAGATCGACAAGATGTCCACGGACTTCCGTGGAGACCCGAGCGCGGCGCTGCTGGAGGTGCTGGACCCGGAGCAGAACCACAACTTCAACGACCACTACCTGGACCTCGACTACGACCTGTCCAAGGTGATGTTCATCTGCACCGCGAACACGATGCACAACATCCCCGGTCCGCTGCAGGACCGCATGGAAGTGATTCGCATCGCGGGGTACACCGAGCCGGAGAAGCTCTCCATCGCGCGGCGCTACCTGATTCCGAAGGAGCAGGAGGCCAACGGCCTCGCGGACCTGAAGATCGACATCACCAACGACGCGCTGAAGACCATCGTGCACCGGTACACGCGCGAGTCGGGCGTGCGCTCGCTGGAGCGTGAGATTGGCGGCGTGTTCCGGAAGATTGCCCGCGACGTGCTGAAGAACGGCAAGCGGGACCTCATCGAGGTGGACCGCAAGCAGGCGATGAAGTTCCTGGGCACGCCCCGCTTCCGCTACGGCGTGGCGGAGCGCGAGGACCAGGTGGGCATCGTCACGGGGCTCGCGTGGACGGAGCTGGGCGGTGAAATCCTGACCACGGAAGCCACGTCCATGCCGGGCAAGGGCAAGCTCATCATCACCGGCAAGCTGGGTGAGGTGATGCAGGAGTCCGCCCAGGCGGCCATGTCCTACGTGCGCAGCCGCGCGGAGCGCTTCGGCATCGACCGCAAGGTGTTCGAGAACTACGACATCCACGTCCACCTGCCGGAGGGCGCGATTCCCAAGGACGGTCCGTCCGCGGGCGTCACCATGGCCACGGCGCTGGTGAGCGCGCTGACGCGCGTGCCGGTCCGCAGGGACGTGGCGATGACGGGTGAAATCACGCTGCGTGGCCGCGTGCTGCCCATCGGCGGTCTGAAGGAGAAGACGCTGGCGGCGCACCGCGCGGGCATCAAGACGGTCCTGATTCCGAAGGCGAACAAGAAGGACCTGAAGGACATCCCGCTGAAGATCCGCAAGGCGCTGCGCATCGTCCCGGTGGAGTTCGTGGACGACGTGCTGCGTGAGGCGCTGCTCCTGGAGAAGCCGGAGGAGTTCGGCCGCAAGGGGGCGGGGGACAACCTGAAGACGGGGCTGACGGTGGAGGCGGTGTCCACGCCTTCGCAGGCCTGAGGTTGGGCTTCCGGCCCCCTTGAAGGGGCCGGGCAGTGACGAAGCCAGGATGCCGGCCGACCAGGAGTCGCCGGTCTCCTGGCTTCTCTCTTTTTTACGGGCCGGTCGGGGTACAACGCGGGGAGTGGCTCCCCGCGCGCGAATCCTGTCCTACTCCCTGGTGCTGGTGATGGCCGCGGCCTGCGGGCCGTGCGGCTTCCAGCCCGAGCCGGGCGTGAAGGTGGTGGTGCCGGCGATGCCCACCACGCTCGACTGGAGCCATTCGGATCCGCAGAGCTGGGTGAACTACCCGGTGATGCTGGCCACGCAGAAGGGGCTCACCACGTTGGGGGCGGACCACTTGGTCCAGCCGGGCCTGGCGGAGCGGTGGGAGCGTGAAGCGGACGCGGCCGGGCATGAGGTCTACACGTTCCACCTGCGCGAGGACGTGACGTGGTCGGACGGCTCTCCCGTCACGGCGCGCGACTTCGTCGTTGGGTGGCACCGGGCGCTCCTGGGCCGCGAGCGCGGCGAGATGGCGGACCTGGAGGGCGCGGAGGAGGTGCTCGCGCTGCAGGAGCGCGGGGCTCCGGAGGCGGAGGTGAAGGCCGCGCTGGCTCGCGTGGGGGTGGAGGCGCTGGATGCCCGGACGCTGCGGGTGACGCTGGCGCGGCCACGGAGCTACTTCCTGGCGCGGCTCGCGAACGTGTACCTGTTCTTTCCCGCGCCTTCGGCGGACCTGGAGGGCAAGTCGGACGAGGCGGTGCGCGACTACTTCGACCGGCCTCGCGATGGGCGTCCGCTGGCGGTGGGGCCGTATCGCGTCGAGCGGTGGGACCGCGCGGGGGAGCGCGTGCGGCTGGTCTTCAACCCGCGCAGTGCATTCCTCCCGCCGATGGGGCCCGGGGAGACGCCGGCGCCGGTGCTGACGCTGATGAAGTCGGAGATCGGCCCGGCGCTGTATGAGCGGGGGCGGGTGGACTTCGTCTTCGTGGACAGCGCGGCGGCGTTGCGCGGGATGAAGGCGGCGGACCTGAAGCGGGAGCCGCTGCTGTCCACGTACTTCCTGGGCTTCAACACGGAGCGTCCGCCGTTGGACCGGCCGGAGGTGCGCCGGGCGCTGGCGCGGGCGTTGGACCGGGAGGCGCTGCTCGCGGGACTGCTGCCGGCCGCGCGCGCGACGAACGTGTTGCTGCCGCCGGAGCTGCCGGACGCGGCGACGCCGGAGCAGGCGGCGTTGTTGCCTCGCTACGAGCCGGAGCGGGCGAAGGCGGAGCTGGCGGGGGCGAAGGGGTTGGACCGGCCGCTGCGGCTGGTGGTGAAGGCGGGGGATTCCTTCGTGCCGGAGGAGGCGCTGGCGGAGCGCATCGCGGCGCAGCTCGCGAAGGTGGGCGTGCGGGTGGTGGTGGATTCGCGGTCGGACTTCTCCGCGGAGGTGGCGCGCAGGACGCCGCAGGGACCGCGTGCGTATGACCTGTACCTCCGGCGGCTGGGCGCGGACTACGCGCACCCGAACACGTTCTTCACGCTGTTCGAACGGCAAGGCAACCACCAGACGGGATGGGAGACGCAGGCCGGCGGCGAGCCGATGCGCCGCTTCGAGCAACTGCTGGAGGAGGCGGACGCCGACCCGGATCCGGCGCATGCGCGCGAGCTGTACGCGAAGGCCCAGGAGGTGCTGGTGGGAGAGGAGGCCGTCATCGCGCCGCTGTACCACCCGGACCGCTACTTCCGGGCGCGAGCGCGGCTGCACGGCCTGGACGTGGATCCGTTCAACTTCCTCGCACTGCGCGCATTGCGGCTGGGACCGGATGAAACGCCCTCGGCCCGCGCGGAAGGGCAGGGGCCCTAGAACATGGACCCCGTGATGCGAGGTGTGGCGCCTCCGCGTGAGTGGCTGTCACGAGGCATGAGCCCGCGCGCTTCCGCAAGGCAGGGGCCCTAGCGCATGCGCCTCATCGCGACGCGCCTCGTGCGCCAGCTCGTGCTCGTTCCGGTGGTGGCGGTGGCCTCGTACTTCCTCATGGCCGCGCTTCCGCTCACCACGGAGAGCGACAACAAGCGGCAGGTGTCTCCGGAGCTGGCGGCTTCGTATCAGCGCGATTTGGGCATCGGTGAACCGCTCGGGTTCCTGCGGCCGTGGGAGAAGCTCTTCGCGGGCGAACGCCTGGGCACCAGCGCCCAGGGCATCACCGGCGATGAGCTGCTCCAGAAACTCTCCGGCAGCGTGGGCGTGGGCCTCGTCGCGCTTCCCCTCGCGCTCGGCTGGGCGGTGGGCTTCGCGCTCCTTCGCACCCGTTGGCGGCGGGGACGCTTCGCCGTGATGGGCGACGTGCTCCCCGCCATCGCGTTCGGGACGCCCGTGTTCATCCCCGCGCTGCTGCTGGCCCCCGCCGTGGTGGAGCGCGGACACCTGCTGCCGGAGCTGTGCGCGGCCGTGGTCATCGCCATCTGGCCCGGGACCTTCCTGGGCACGCTCGTCGGCGACGCGCTGGAGACCGAGCTGTCCCGTGACTACGTGCGCACCGCGCTCAGCAAGGGGCTGGACCCCGGCACCGTGCTGCGCCGCCATGTCCTCCCCAACGTGTGGCCCGCGCTCCTGGACGCCGTGACTCCCGTCGCCACCGCGCTGCTCGCGGGCTCGTTCGCCGCGGAGCGCGTCTTCGGCCTGCCGTACTTCGGCCAGCTCTACGTGCTCGCCGTCCTCAACAAGCAGGTCGCCGTCGTCGTCGTGTCCACCACCACCTTCGCCACCGTGCTCGTCGTCGTGAGCCTCACCGTGGAGCTCCTGCGCATGCTCGTGGATCCACGTGCCCGGGAGGCCCGCGCTTGAACCGCATCCCCGTGCGCGCCTGGGTGGGGCTCGTCCTCCTCGTGGGCCTGGGCGTTTTGAGCCTCGTGGCCGGCCGCCTGTTCCCCGAAGCCCTCACGAACACCTGTCCGCTCGGCTGGGACCTGAACCGCCCGGACCGCAGCGTGTGCGAGCTGGCCTTCGGTGGCCTGTGGGTGTCGCTGGCCATCGGGCTCGCGGCCGGCGCGCTGTCCACCGTGCTGGGGCTGACCGTCGCGGCGCTCGCGCGGCTGTCCGGTGGCGGCACCGAGCAGGTGCTCCTGCGCGCGGTGGATGCCGTGTTCGCCCTTCCGGATGTCCTCGTGGTGATGGTGCTCCAGCTCGCGGGCCAGTCCCTCATGGACGCGGGCATGGGCGGGGGTCTGGGGCCCTTTGGCTTGATGGTGACGTCCCTGGCCCTGGTGGGCTGGGCCGGCCCCGCGCGCATGTTCCGCGACCGCCTGGCCACGCTGGAGGGCCAGGAGTACGTGGCCGCCGCTCGGGCCCTGGGCGGCGGTGGCGCGCACATCCTCCGCGTGCACCTGTGGCCGCTGTTGCGCCCCTTCGTGCTGGCCGTGTTCCTGAGCCGCCTGCCGAGCGCCATCCTCACCGAGTCCACGGTGAGCTTCTTCGGCATCGCCCGCATGGAGCCCATGTCCCTGGGCCGCTACCTGGGCACGTCCTACGCCGCGCTCATCTACGAGGGCGGCGGGCGCGTGGTGATTCCCGCCTGGGGACTGCTCGTGCTGCTGGTGCTTGGCGCCTCGCTCGCTTCCCAGGCATTGGGGGGAGGTACGCGTCGCGAAGTGTGAGGAATGCCGCACATTGAGGCAAAGGTTTCACATGGACGGAAACCCTTTGCCCTCAGGTGAACATCATGTCCCTTCCGACGGAAGAAATCCCCCTCTCGCCTGCCCGTGATGAGCGTCCGCGTGACGACGGTCTGCGCAAGGAGACCGTCCGGGGCTCGGTGCTGGTGGTCGAGGACGACGCCGCGCACCGCGAGCTCCTGGTGGAGCTGGTGAGCACCTGGGGCTACGACGCCATGCCCGTGGGCAGCGCCGAGGAAGCCGAGTTCGCCGTGCGCAACAAGCGCATGGACGCCGCCATCGTGGACGTGTTCCTGCCCGGCCGCAGCGGCACCACGCTCATGTCCAAGCTGCGCGAGAAGTTCCCGCAGGCCGTGCTCATCGGCGTGAGCGCCATGAGCGACGCGGCCACCGCTCGCAAGTGCAAGGGCCTGGGCGCGGACCTCTTCATCGGCAAGCCGTTGGATCCTGAGAAGCTGGCCAAGGCGCTGAAGTCCAAGCACCAGAGCTGGCACTGAAGTCAGCAGGGGAGCGGGTTCCGGTTGCGCGCCTCCGCCGGACACCCGATGCTCCCTGGCGTGAAGAACCTCGCCTCCGGCTTCCTGCTGGCCATGCCCCAGCTTGGAGACCCGAACTTCTACCGCTCGGTCATCCTGATGATCGAACACGGGGAGACGGGCTCCATGGGGCTCGTCGTGAACCGGGGAGCGCCCCTGACGCTCGGTGAGCTGGCGCGCGGTCAGTCGATGGACATCTCGACGGACCGCGTGTCGCAGCCGGTGTTCGTGGGCGGCCCGGTGGAGCCCCAACGCGGCTTCGTCCTGCACGACGATGAATCCGTCGCGGAGAAGCACTCCGTCCTCCCGGGCCTCTACCTGAGCGTCACCCTGGACGCGCTGGGCCCCCTCCTGCAGCGGACGAGTCCGCGCGTGCGCTTCTGCCTGGGGTACGCGGGCTGGGGCCCCAAGCAGTTGGAGAATGAAATCGCCGCGGGCTCGTGGCTGTACGCCGACGCCACCGCGGACGCGGTGCTGGGACAGGACCCGGCGAAGTTGTGGGATGCCACCCTGCGCGGCCTGGGCGTGGACCCGGCCATGCTGGTGATGGGAAAGGGGATGAACTGATGCTCGACGCCGAAACGCTTCGCCGTTACCTCCTGGACGCCCTGCCGGGCTCGGAGGTGGAGTTCAACGACACCACGGGGACGGGAGACCACTTCGAGGCGCGCGTCATCTCCCCCGCCTTCACCGGCAAGACGATGGTGGAGCAGCACCAGCTGGTGTACGCGCCGCTGCAGCAGTGGCTGAAGTCCGGCGAGCTGCACGCGCTGGCGCTCAAGACCTATTCGCCCGAGCAGTGGAAGAAGCTCGGGCCCCGCTGAAGAAGGAGCAACGATTCATGGACGCAAACCTCAAGGCCCAGTTCGACGAGACGGTGAAGTCGCACCCCATCGTCCTCTTCATGAAGGGCAACGCCCTGTTCCCCCAGTGCGGCTTCTCCGCGCGCGCGCTCCAGCTGCTCCAGCCGCTGGGCCCCGTGCACACGGTGGACGTGCTGGCGGACCCGGTCGTGCGCCAGGGCATCAAGGACTACTCCAACTGGCCCACCATTCCGCAGGTCTACATCCACGGGAAGTTCGTGGGTGGGTCGGACATCCTGATGGAGCTGGCCGAGCGCGGCGAGCTGCAGGACCTGGTCGCCGCCGGCGGCAAGTAGGCGCTTCCAGAGGGAGCGGGGCCGGGGGGAAGACCCGGGCCCCGTCCCCCGCGTAGACTGGGCGGCGGTCGCCAAGAGGGGTTGAAAGCCGCCGTGCTCACCGTCACACCGCCTGAGTCGAAGCCGCAGGACGCGTCCACCGAAGTGCCGGTCGAGGGGGGCCCCCTTCCTCCCGGCGCGAACGTCGCGGTCGCCACGCCCGGCGCCGCGGTCGCGGATCCGGACGACCTCGTCAGCACGGAGAAGCTGCCCACGCTGGTGGACCGCGTGCAGGCCTTCCGCGCGAAGTACGAGAAGCAGGAGATGGCCCTCTTCTTCTTCGCGGGCTTTCTCTACGACGTCCTCACGTTGAGCCCCGTCGACGACGCGCTCACGGAGGTGCAGAACTTCGTCTACCTGGCCATCCTCGCGGGCCTGCTCGTGCTGGAGCAGCGCTATCCGGAAGGCGTGGAGCCGCCGAAGCTGCTGGCGAAGGTGTGGCGCTTCCGCGAGGACGCGCTGCACTTCTTCATGGGCAGCCTGCTCAGCGCGTTCACGCTGTTCCTCTTCAAGAGCTCGTCGGGCTTCACGCCGCTCTTGTTCATGGCGGGCATGTTCGGGCTGCTGGTGGCCAACGAGCTGCCGCGCTTCCGGCAACTGGGCCCCGTCATCCGCGTGGCCGTCTTCAGCCTGTGCGTGACGCTGTACTTCGCGTCGCTGCTGCCGGTGCTCTTTGGCCGGGTGGGGTGGTGGATCTTCACGCTGTCCGTCGTGCTGGGGTGCGGGAGCGTCTATGGGCTCTTGCGCGTGCTCAAGCGGTGGCGCCCGGATGAGAAGGCGCTGCTGCGCACGGTGGCGATTCCCGGCTTCGGCGCGCAGGCGGTGCTGCTGGGGTGCTACTTCCTGGGCGTGATTCCGCCGGTGCCCCTGGCGGTGCAGTACAGCGGCATCTACCACGCGGTGGAGAAGGTCCCCCAGAGCGTCTATGGCACCACGGGCGTGTATCGCCTGACGTCGGACGCGCAGCCCTGGTGGAAGGTCTGGACGGCGTTCCACCGCGGTGACCAGGAGTTCACGGTGCGCAACGGCGAGCAGCCCGTGTACTTCTTCCGCATCTTCGCGCCCAAGGGCTTCGAGAGCTACCACGTGGTCGTGCGCTGGTTCCAAGACCACCCGGAGAAGGGCTGGACGGCGCTGGGCAAGGGCTATCGTGCCTCGGTGAGCAGCAATGGCTCGGAGGGCGGCTTCCGCTACTACGCGCGGCCGGGCATCCCGCTCAAGCCGGGCGACTGGCGCGTCGTGGTGGAGACGGAGGCCGGGCACGAAATCAACCGCCTGAACTTCACCGTCATCGACGGCACGGGCACCGAGAAGCCCGAGGCGAAGGTGGACGTGTCCGTGCTCAAGACCACCAAGCCGCTGCCGCTGGAGGTCTGGGAGAAGGACCATCCCCCGAAGGCCACGGCCCCCGCGGCTACGGCGCCGGCGCCTTGAGCAGCGTCACCTGACCCAGCAGCACCGGCACCGCCGTCTCCACGCGCAGGATGCGGGGGCCCAGCGAGAAGGGCAGGAAGCCGTGGGCTTCCAGCAGCTCCGCCTCGAAGGGCACCCAGCCTCCATCCGGACCAATGGCGAGCACCACCCGCGTAGCGTGCGTGATGTCCCGGGCCTGGAGGGAGAGGCTGGCGGGCGGGTGGGGGAGCAGGCGCAGCGGCTCCGGGCCGAAGACAGCGTCCAACTCGTCCTCGACGAAGGGGCGGAAGCGCTCGCGGATCAGCACCTCCGGCATGCGCGTGTCGCGGGCCTGCTCCAGGCCCTGGAGGAGCAGCTCGCGGACGAAGGCCTCGTTGAGCACCTTGGAGTCGAAGTAGCTCTTCTCCACGCGGGCCGCGTTCACCAGGACGATGCGGTCCACGCCCAGGGATGCCACGGCGGGCAGGACCTTTTTGAGCGCCTTGGGGCGGGGGATGGCCAACAGCAGGTCCACGCCGGCCCTGGGCGGGGGCGCTTCCGTCAGCTCGACGCGCAGGTGGAGCAGGCCGGGGGCGTTCTCCAGCACCTCACCCGTGCCGGTGAGGCCGTTCAAGCGGCCCACCCGCAGGGATTCGCCGGGTTCGGCCTTGAGCACGTCGCGGGCGTGCTGGGCGCGGCGGCCGGTGAGCCGGGCGGTGCCGTCCGGCTGGAAGTCCTCGTCCAAGAGCAGGAGCAGGTTCACGGTCTCCTCCATGTAGCCGTTCCCGGGCGGGCAGGGGAGGGGGCGAGCTTCCGCGAGGGGCCGCGCCCGGTCGACCGGGGCAGGGCGGGGCGGGGCCGTGATAAAGGGCCCAGCGTGCGTACCTTCTGCATCAAATGTCTGCGTCCTGAAAGCGCGTGCTACTGCGCGCATGTCCCCCAGCTCCAGACGCGCACGCGCGTGGTGTTCCTCCAGCATCCGAGGGAGCGGCGCGTGGCCATTGGCACGGCGCGCATGGCGCACCTGTCGTTGCCCAACTCGGAGCTGCACCGGGGCGTGGACTTCACCGGCCATGCACGGCTGGAGGAGCTGGCGAAGAACCCCGAGCGCGTCGCGGTGCTCTTCCCGGGCGAGGAGGCCATCTCCGTGGAGGACGCCCAGGCGAACCCGCCGGAGACGCTCATCGTCGTGGACGGCACCTGGCCGCAGGCGAAGAAGGTGGTGATGCGCAACCCGGTGCTCGCGGCGCTGCCGCGCATCGGGTTCGTGCCGCGCCGCCCCAGCAACTACCGCATCCGCGCGGAGCCGGCGGACCACTGCGTCTCCACCATCGAGGCGGTGGCGGAGATCCTGGGCCAGCTGGAGGGCAAGCCGGACTACTTCGACCGCATGCTGGGCGCGTTCGAGTTCATGGTGGACACGCAGCTGGAGCGGCAGGAGACGCGCACGGGGCCCAACCGCCGCCGCATCTACAAGAGCGAGTGGCGCCCGCCGCTGGAGCTGCGCTCGCTGGCGGAGGCCTCCGAGAAGCTGGTCCTCTTCTACGCGGAGGCGAACGCGCACCCGTTGGAGTCAGGCATCCCGCCGGAGCTGGTGCACCTGGTGGCGGTCCGCTACGCGACGGGCGAGCGCTTCGAGGCGGTCATCGCGCCGGAGCAGCCGCTCGCGCACAGCACGTCGCTGCACGTGGAGCTGCCGGAGGAGGAGCTGCGCGCCGGTGAGCCGCGCGCCCAGGCGCTGGCCCGCTTCGAGGCGTTCCTGCGTCCGGACGACGAGCTGACGGTGTGGACCACGTTCGCGCTGGACCTGCTGTGGAGCAGCGGCCTTGCGCGCAGGGCCGCGCGCAACGTGCGGCTGGCCACGGCGCGGGCGCTCAAGGGCAAGGCGGGAGGCGTGGAACAGGCGGTGGGGCTGCTCAATGCGCCGGAGGTGGCCCCGTGGGGCCGGGGCCGCGCGGGCCGCCGCATCAGCGCGCTGGAGTCCGTGACGCGCGAGCTGGTGGCGCGCGGCAACGCGACCGAGCCTCCCGCGAAGCTGCCTCGCACCGGCTCCGAGGGCTGACGCCGGCTACTGGCCCAGACGGGCGGTGCCGACGCTGGCTTCCAGCGTGGTGGAGCCCGTGCGCCAGGGACGGGCCTGCTCGCGGACCCAGCGGCCCGCCCGGGCGACGAGGTAGCAGCCGACCAGCAGCGCCACGGAGGTCCCCAGCGCCGCCGCGATGCCCAGCCGGGGACCGATGCGCTGCGCGAGGCCCGCGATGTCCGCCCAGCCGTACACCACCGGCAGGTGCAGCACGTAGATCCACAGCGACAGCCGTCCCAGCGGCGCCAGCAGGCCGCTCACCCTCCGCGGCAGCAGGTTCACGACGCCCAGCACCAGCAGGCCCTGCGCCACGCGGTACATCACCATCGTGGGACTGGTGGGCGTCCACTCCACGGGCACCCAGCGGGTGAGCGCCAGCAGCGCTCCTCCCAGCGCCAGCAGCGCGAAGCCCTGCGCCAGGCCCGGCTTGAGCAGGTGCAGCAGGTGCGCGGCGAACGCGCCCGCGAAGAAGAAGCCCGCCCAGGGGAAGAACGGGAAGCGGCTGCCCTCCCCATTGCCAATGAACTGCTGCAGCGGCACCGGCAGGTGCGCGCCCGCGAGCCACATCCCGGCGCTCGCCAGGGGGATGCCCACTGCCAGCCCGCCCAGCAGCAGCGCCCGGGCGCCCCGGTGCGGCGTCACCACCAGCGCCATCGCGCCCAGCAGCAGCGCCGCGCCAATGCACTGGAGCGCGTCGAACTGGAACACCTTGCGCAACATGGCGTCGGAGAAGCCCAGCTCGCGCACCGCGCCCCAGCCTGGCCAGTGCAACAGGTAGCCCAGGAAGAGCAGCAGCAGCGCGCGGCGGAACCGGCGGCCGAAGGAGTCCTTCGCGGCGCCCGGTTTCGTGCCCAGCGCCATCACCACCGCCCAGCCGCTCACCAGCAGGAACAGCGGCGCGGTGATGCCCCGCAGCTTCCAATACTCCTGGACCCACGGGTGGTCCCGGAATGCGGGCGCCAGCAGCGCGTCCAGCGTGTGACCCATCACCATGGCGAGCACGGCCAGCCCGCGCGCGCCATCCAACGCGGGGTGCCGGGTCTGCCGGAAGCTGAGCGAGGGACCGAATCCTTTCAAAGCGGGCCGAGCATAAGCCCACCCCCGGGCCTCGTCTCCAAAACGCACCCACCGTGGGGGTCGGCAAGCGTGGAAACGGCCGGGATTTTCACTCTCCGCATAGGTCGCGTCCCGCGCGCGGGATGCTACAGGATGGATGCATGTCCGCCCGCTCCGCGCTCGCCGCCCTCGTGCTCCTCGCCATTCCAGCCTCGGGCCGGGCCGAGTCCGGCGATGACTGGTTTGGCCGCGACAAGCCCAAACACTTCATGGCGTGCGCGGCGGCCACGGGCGTGGGCTACGGCGCGGGCGCCGTCCTCTTCGATTCGCCGGGCGCGCGAGCGCTCACCGGCGTGGGACTGGGATTGGGCGTGGGGCTGGGCAAGGAGGTCTTCGACCGGGCCCGCGGCAAGGTCTTCTCCGTGAAGGACCTGGCGTGGGACACCGCCGGCACCGCGACGGGGCTATTGGCCTCGTTCCTCGTGGACCGGTTCATCACCGAGGTGCTCCTGCCCCCGTCCCGCAGCCTCGCCGTCGCCCGTCGTGGCGGCAGGAGCGTCCGGGCGCGCGCGGCGCTCCACGAACTTCAAGAGCAGGTCGCGCTGCAGCCGGGGCTCCACCAGCAGCAGGCGGCCTTCGGGATCATCGGAGTCGGAGACGAGCACGGTGACCTGCCGGCGCGGGCACTGGTTCATGCAGCCGGTGAGCGTGACGCGCACCTGTCCGGCGAGGCCCCGCTCGGCCAGCTCCCCCTGGAGCCAGCGCGGCAGGTCCTGCCCTCCGGTCCGGGCGCTCTTCCCCAGGCACTTGCGGCAGACGAGCACGTCCACCTCCCGCCCCTTGCCGCCCGAATCACCGTCCTGCATCCGCTGTCCTCCGTGGCGCCCCGCTTCCAGGCGGATGCGCCGCTGCGTGTCGCCGAGACCTTCAAGAAGAGGTAGCGGCGCGGGGATTGTTCCGCAGGAGTCCCGGGCCGCGTCCGCCGGGCCGGCGTCCAGGCGGGCGCTGACGGACTGATGGAATGGGAAAGCCCGCCCCGTGGGTGCGACGTTCTGTCGCGAAGCCAGCCGCCCGGGGCACTGCTACGGTGCGCTCCGCGACGCATCCGGGAGGCTCTTCACATGACGCGAAATCGACTGCTGCTCGGGTTCACGCTGTCCGCGCTGGGCCTGGGCGCGCTCGCGGGTTGTGAGCGCTCCCCGGACCAGGCTCCGGAGGCGAAGCCGCCCGTGCCCGCCCCCGTGGCGGAGCAGGCCCCGAAGCCGGCGGCGCCGGATGCCGCGGCGGTGGCGAAGCTGGCGTCGCACTTCTTCCAGGCGCCTCGCAACCAGGCGCCGCTGCCCGAGGACACCGCGGAGCAGGTGGCCCTGGGGCGCATGCTCTTCCACGAGCCCCGCCTGTCGAAGAACCACGACGTGTCCTGCAACAGCTGCCACGGCCTGGACACCTTCGGCGTGGACAACAAGGCGCTGTCGGAAGGGCACAAGAAGCAGAAGGGCAGCCGCAACTCGCCCACCGTCTACAACGCGGCCCACCACATCGCGCAGTTCTGGGACGGCCGCGCCGCCACGCTGGAGGCCCAGGCGGAAGGGCCGATGATGAACCCGGTGGAGATGGCCATGCCGGACGCGAAGCGCGTCGAGGCCACGCTGTCCTCCATCCCCGAGTACACCACGCGCTTTCGCGCCGCCTTCCCCAAGACGGGCAAGCCCGTCACGCTGACCCACGCCGCCCGGGCGCTGGCCGCCTTCGAGCGCACGCTCACCACGCCGTCGCGCTTCGACCGCTTCCTCGCGGGGGAGCACGCGGCCCTGAGCGCGCAGGAGCAGCGCGGCCTGGAGGCCTTCGTCACCACCGGCTGCACCACGTGCCACAACGGCCCGGCGGTGGGCGGCGCGTCGTTCCAGAAGCTGGGGCTGGTGGAGGCGTACCCGGCCCTCACCGACGCGGGCCGCTTCGACGCGACGAAGAACGAGGACGACCGGGGCTACTTCCGCGTGCCCACCCTGCGCAACGTGGAGATGACCGGGCCCTACCTGCACGACGGCAGCGTGAAGGACCTGCCCACCATGGTGCGCTTGATGGGCCGCTACCAACTGGGCCGCACGCTGAAGGACGGCGAGGTGGACGACCTGGTGGCCTTCCTCAAGAGCCTCACCGGTGAGCTACCCCCCGCCGAGCGCATCTCCGCGCCGCCCCTGCCTCCCAGCACGAAGCGCACGCCCAAGCCGGACCCGTCATAGCTCGCAGGAAACGTCGCGCCCCGCCCGGCGGGTGCTAAACCCTCGCGCCCATGACCTTCTTCTTCCATCTCCACTCGGGTCTTCGCTACCTGGTGCTGTTGTCCGGTGTCATCGCGCTCGCGTTCTTCGCGTTCGCGGTCGCCACGAAGCGCCCGTTCGACAAGGTGGGGCGCATCATCGGCGCGTCCTACTCCGGCCTGCTGCAACTGCAGGTGCTCGTGGGCGTCGGCGTGCTGGTGACGCGCGGGTACTACCCGGCGCTCATCGGGCACATTGTGATGATGATCCTCGCGGTGGGCGCCATCCAGGGCCCCCTGGGCGCCACCCGGCGGCGCCTGCGGTCCGCGGAGGCCCCCGCCGCGGGTGAGCCGCCGCGCGCGGCGCCCAACTTCGTGCCCGTGCTGGTGGGCACGCTGGTGTCTCTGCTGCTCGTGGTGGGGGGCATCCTGGCCATCCGCCCGGGCCTGTTCGTCTCCACCGCGTTCTGAAGCGCGTGAGGACAGCGAAGCGGCTGGGGGCTCCAGCCGCCTCGTGTGAGGCCTTTCGTTAGCGGCGAGCGCGCCGGCGCAGGGCCAGGGGCACGAGCAGCCCCAGGAGCGCGGGCAGCAGGCCGGGGCTCGCGTTGCAGCCGCCGTCCTTGTCCTCGTCCTTGTCCTCGTCCCCGGACGGGTCCTGCTCCGGGCCCGCGTCCGGAACGACGCCCGCGTCCGTGGTGCCGGTGCCCGCGTCCATGCCGGTGCCGGTGCCCGCGTCCGTCGTTCCGCCGGTGCCCGCGTCGGTGCCACCGCCCGTGTTCGCGGGGCAGTCACCCAGCGAGTGCTCCAGCGCTCCCAGCGTGGCCGAGGCGGGCCGCGCACGAGCGCAGAAGTCCTCCGGCGCCAGCGTGTTGCGCGGGGCCGCGCCGATGAGCGACGACACGTCGCCCTTGAGCGTCAGGTCGCCCTTGAGCGGCGCCACGTACCAGGAGGCGAAGGTGGTGGTCGTCACACTCGAGCGGTTGTTGCTCTGCGTGCCGGTGGCGCTGTCTCGGTTGCGGATGACGCCCGTCAGGACGTTGCCCACGGCCTCACCGGTGGACGCGGCGTAGCGGTAGTCCACGCCCGTCGTGCCAATGAACGTGTTGAACAGCACGCGCGTGTTCGCGGCCTTGTTCAGGTACACCGCGACGTCCGAGCAGTTGGCCACGATGTTGTTGCGGATGATGCCGTCCGTGTGCTCCGGCGAGCACGGCACGTTCGGGTCGAAGGCCGGCGCGCAGTACTGATTGCCGGTGCCGCCACCGCCGAAGGACAGGCCGATGCGCGTGTCCCCCGCGGGGAAGTCCTTCACGCACAGGACGCGGTTGCGCTCGAAGAGGCCGCGCTTGCCGCCGCTCTTCATGAAGGCGCCGTAGGAGATGCCGCCCTGCTTGGAGAAGTCGTGCAGCTCGTTGTCGCGGACCACCCAGTCATCGCCGGTGTCGATGTTCAGCTTGTTGACCGGCGTGGACGTCACGCGCGCGCGCGTGTCGTAGATTTCGTTGTTCTCGATGAGACCCCGGTGCGGCATCTCCCACACGCCGCTGCCGTTCTGCGTCGCGTTCGCCTTGAGCTGCGAGTTGAAGTCGCGCACGCGGCTGTTGCGCAGGACGAAGTTCTCCGCGTGGCCGGTGACGTGGAAGGCGTGCTCACAGGTCTGGTCGTTGGAGCAGATGCCCTCCACCGTGAGCCCGTCGAAGGTCCAGTAGCGGCCGGACACCTTGAAGCCCTCCTGCGCGTTGAAGCGCACGACGGCCGCGTGGCGGTTCTTCGCGCGCACGATGATGGGCGCGGCCTGGGTGCCCTCCGCCGCGCAGGTGAGGTTCGCGTTGACGGTGTACGTGCCGTCCTCCAGCACGAGTTCGTCTCCGGCCTTCGCGGACGAGAGTGCGGTCTGGAACTCGGCCACGGTGGAGACGCTCTTCACGGCCGCGCCGCCCGTCAGGGGCAGCAGGAACAGGGCGAGGGAAAGGGTTCTCAAGGGGGGACTCCCGGTACGAAAGGGGGGCGCTGACGTTAGCGGATCCCCAGGCGGAGCAGGCAGCCGGGCGTGCGCAGGCATTCCGGGCGCTATGAACTCCGCCTTCGCGTGAACACCTGTCCCCTCATGGCTCGCCAATCCAGAGGCTCGCGACGGGGACGGTCCATGCTCACGGTGTCCGCGCTCGCTGGAGTGCTGCTCATGGCCCCGGGCGCGTTCGCGCTGCCTTCACGGGGACAGCCGCTGCCGGAGTTCTCCGCGCGCGACCTGACGTCCGGCCAGCACGCGAGTGATGAGCTGAACGGGCGTCCCACCCTGCTGGTCGTCATCACCGACAAGGACGCGGGAGACCGGATGCGCGGGTGGTTCGATGCCGCGGACGCGCACGTGGCGGATTCGGTGCATCGCCAGTCGCTCATCACCCTCAAGCTGCCGTTCTTCGTCAGCGAGGGCGCCGCGCGGGGGAAGGCGAAGAACCAGGTGCCCCAGGCGTTCTGGAAGGACACCTGGATGGACAAGAACGGCGGCATGGCCAAGGCGCTGGGCCTCTCCCCCAGCGACACCCCCTATGTCCTGGCGCTGGACGCGCAAGGACGGGTGGTGGCCAGCGTCCACGCCACCGTGGACTCGCCGGAGGCGCGGGCCATCTGGTCCGCGCTCCGACGGTGACACCGGAAGGCTAGTAGCGCCCGCCGCTGTCGAGGATGGCCTGCAGCTGCTGCTTGTCGTTGGAGAAGGGGAACGCCTGGTACAGCTGGTAGCCGTTCTGCGGATCCAGCAGCGTGGGCCGCATCAGGCGCACCACCTCCAGCTTGTCATTGGAGAAGGAGAACTGCCCCAGCACCGACAGGATGTGCGTCACGAGGAAGTTCTCGTTCGGGGCCACCTGCGACAGGATGCGCAGCTTCTCGCGCGGGAAGGACTCGCGCACCATCGCCGCGGTGATGTTGCGGAACTGCACGTCCGAGATGGGCCGCACCACCGGCGGCGGGGGCGGCATCGGCGCCGGCTGACTGACGACCACCGGGGGCGCGTCGTCCACGTACTCGCTCAGCTTGTCCAGCTCCTCCATGGCGTTGCGGATGCTGTCGCGGCCCTTGGCGTCCCGCGTGCGGGACATCGCGTCGCGCAGCGCCTTCTCCATCCGGTCGATGCGGCGCGCCATCTGCTCACGGTCGACCACGGCCTGGTTGCGCTGGGGCACCGGCTGCGGCATCGGCTGGGGCGTGGAGTGGCCCGGGGGCGGGGGGCGGCGGAACTCGGCGCCGCCAGCGATGTTGACTGAGTCCGCCGCTTTGGTGGGCGCCGTCTGGGCCAGGGCAGCGGCGGAGGACAGCAGGACGACGGCGAGGGTCAGGGCCTTCATGGTGTGCATCCTTGGGGGTGTTCGTGCTTCGTCCCATATGACGGGACAGAGGCCTGCTCATTCAAGCCCCATCCCATCTTCCCCAGGAAGGCCCCGCCGTCAGGGCGTCCTTCAGCCGCGCTTGGAGAGGACCTGTCCGTCCGCGCCGAGTTCGTAGACGAGCGGCACGCCGGTGGCGAGCTCCAGGCCCACCACCGTCTCGCCGGACAGCTTGTCCAGGCGCATCACCAGGGAGCGGTTGGAGTTGCCGTGCGCCACGACGAGCACGTTCTTGCCCTGGCGCAGGTCGCCCGAGATGGCCCGGTCGAAGAAGGGCAGCACGCGCTTCGCGGTCATCTCCAGGGACTCGCCGTTGGGGGGCGGCACGTCATAGGAGCGGCGCCAGATGTGGACCTGCTTCTCGCCGAACTCCTTGGCGGCGTCCGCCTTGTTGAGGCCCTGCAGGTCGCCGTAGTGGCGCTCGTTGAGGGCCGCGTCGCGGATGACGGGCGGGGTCTGCCCCAGCGTCTCCAGCAGGATGGCCAGCGTCTGTTGCGCGCGGCTGAGGGCGGAGGTGTAGGCGACGTCGAACTTCACGCCCTGGAGGGCTTCGGCGGCCTTGCGGGCCTCGGCGCGGCCCTGCTCGGTGAGGGGCACGTCCACGAAGCCGGTGAAGCGGTTCTCCAGGTTCCAGAGCGACTGACCATGACGGACGAGGGCGAGGATGGGCATGGCCCCCCTGCTAGCCCAACCGGGGGCGGGGGGAAAAGAGGCAAGCCCCGTCCACCCGCCCGGCCCGTCGTCTTGCGGCCACGCGGTGGGGCGCGTTCAGCCGGCGGCCTGGGTCTCCTGCTGGAGCCGCTCGCAGACGGCCGCCACGGCGCTCAGCGTGTTGAACAGGTCCACCATGCCCACCTGGAGGCCCAGGTCGTCCTCGATGCGGTTGGCCAGCATCGTGGCCAGCAGCGAGTTGCCCCCCACCTCCAGGAAGTGGTCCTCCGGGCGCACGGCGTCCACTCCCAAGAGCTCCTGCCAGTACCCCGCAAGCCGCGCCTCCATGGGCGAGGGGACCGCGCTCTGTGTGCTCATGGTGTGGGCTCCCTGGGTTGGATTCGCCGTAAATTGAGGAAAATAGAACTACCGCGTCAAGGCTGGGCGCGCCAGGGCAGGCAGGCGGGCTTCGTGTTTCCCCTGGGTCCGGACTTCCCTGGCAGGCTCGGGAGCCATGGACCACGACGCGAGCGAGGCCGGGACGGCCGCCGGGGACGAGGACGTGCCCATGGCGGTGGCGGTGGTGGGGTTGGCGCTGCGCTTTCCGGGGGCGGAGGACGCCCGCCAGTACTGGCGCAACCTGGTGGGCGGGGTGGACTCCATCACGCGGCTGGACGCGGCGGGCCGGGAGCGGCTGGGGCTGCCCCAGGGCGACGAGTGGATCACCGCGGCGGGGGTGCTGGAGGAGGCGGAGTCCTTCGACGCGGCGTTCTTCGGGTACTCGGCGCGCGAGGCGGAGCAGATGGATCCGCAGCACCGGGCGCTCCTGGAGTGCGCGTGGGCGGCGATGGAGTCCGCGGGGTACGCGCCCCGGGGTCAGCCGATGCGCGCGGCGGTGTACGCGGGGGCGGGCTTCACGACGTACGGGGGGCGGGACGTGGCCGCGGGCCTGGCGGGGGCGCTGGGGCTGTCCGGGGACTTCCTCGCCACGCGGGTGTCGTACGAGCTGGACCTGACGGGGCCGGCGATGACGGTGCAGTCGGCGTGCTCCACGTCGTTGGTGGCGTTGCACCTGGCCTGTCAGTCGCTGCTCGCGGGGGAGTGCGACCTGGCGCTCGCGGGGGGCGTGTCCATCCGTACGCCGCAACTGGGGGCGCACCGCAACCAGGAGGGCGGCATCCTGGCGCCGGATGGGAGATGCCGGCCGTTCGACGTGAACGCGGCGGGCACGGCGGTGGGCAATGGCGTGGGGATGCTGGTGCTCAAGCGGCTGGCGGACGCGGTGGCGGACCGGGACACCATCCGTGCCGTCGTGCTGGGCACGGCGCTGAACAACGACGGGGGCGCGAAGACGGGGTTCGCGGCGCCTTCGGTGCAGGGACAGGCAGCCGTCATCCGCGAGGCGCTGTCGGTGGCGGGGGTGGCTCCGTCGGACGTGTCCTATGTGGAGGCGCACGGGACGGGGACGGCGTTGGGGGATCCGATCGAGGTCGCGGCGCTCAAGCAGGTGTTCCAAGGCGTGTCGCCGGGCGCGTGTGGGCTGGGCGGGGTGAAGAGCAACTTCGGGCACCTGGACGCGGCGGCGGGCGTGGCGGGGGTCATCAAGACGGTGCTGTCGATGGAGCACCGCACGCTGCCTCCGACGCTGAACTTCACGAAGCCGCATCCGATGCTGGAGCTGGAGGGGAGTCCCTTCCAGGTGGTGGGGAGCACGCGTGCGTGGGACGGCCCGCTGCCGCTGCGCGCGGGGGTGACGGCGCTGGGGATTGGGGGCACGAACGCGCATGTGGTCTTGCAGGAGGCGCCGGCTCTTCCGGAGACGGATGCGCCCCGGCGTGGGGAAGAGGTGCTGCTCCTGTCCGCGAAGACGGAGGGGGCGCTGGAGCGGATGACCGCTGCGCTCGCGGAGCGTGTGCAGGGGGCTTCGGGCGCATGGCTCGCGGACGTCGCGCATACGTTGCAGGTGGGGCGTGCTCGCTTCCCGTGGCGCCGCTTCGTCGTGGTCCGCCAGGGTGAGGACGCGGCGGCGTTGATGGAGGGGCGGCCTTCCGCTGGTGCGGATGCGCCTCCTCGGATCCGTACTGTGTTCGACGAGGGAGAGTCTCGCGGCGTGGCCTTCCTGTTCCCGGGCGGTGGCGCGCAGCGGGTGAACATGGGCGAGGCCTTCCTTCGCGAGCCCGCGTTCCGCGCGGCCATTGATAGGTGCGCGGAGTTGCTTCGCGGTCCCATGGGCGCGGACCTCCGCGACATCCTCTTCGCGGGCCCCGAGCGCTTCGACGCGGCGGCCCGTGAGTTGGACCGGCCGCTGTGGTCCCAGCCCGCGCTGTTCGTCTGCGACTGGGCGCTCGCGCAGCTGTGGCTGTCGTGGGGCGTGAAGCCGGAGGCGCTGCTGGGGCACTCGCTCGGCGAATACGTGGCCGCGTGCCTCGCGGGGGTGTTCACGCTGGAGGAGGCGCTGGGCCTCGTCGTCGCTCGCGGGCGCTTGATGGAGGCGATGCCTCCGGGCGGGATGGTGTCCGTGCTCGCGCCCGTGGCGCAGGTCTCGGAAGTCGTGGGGCCGGCCGTGTCGGTGGCGGCAATCAATGGCCCGGAGACCTGTGTCCTCTCTGGCCCGTTGCCGGAGCTGGAGGCCGCTGAGCAGGCGCTGACGTCGCGGGGCATCGAGCACAAGCGGGTGCGCTACGCGCGCGCGGCGCACTCCTCCATGATGGAGCCGTCCCTGGAGGGCTTCGCTCGGGAGGTGGCTCGAGTGAAGCTCCGCGCGCCGTCGCTGCCCGTCGTGTCCAGCCTCACCGGCCGGTGGCTCCAGGAGCGCGAGGCGACGTCGCCGGACTACTGGGTCCGGCACCTGCGGCACACGGTGCGCTTCTCCGACGCGCTGGGCTGCCTGCTGGAGTCCGGCGACCGTGCCCTGATTGAAGTGGGCCCGGGAACGACGCTCACCGCGCTCGCGCGGCAGCACCCGGCGCGCAAGAAGCAGCCCGTGCTGGCCACCCTGCCGACGAAGGGCGACGCGCCCGGGAGCGCCTTGTCCGCCCTGGGCGAAGCGTGGGCCGCGGGCGTGGACGTGGACTGGGAACACCTCCGGGACGGCGAGCGGCGCCGTCGCGTGGACCTGCCGACCTACAGCTTCGACCGTGAGCACTACAGCCTGGATGACGCCGCGCCGAGCCCCGTCCCACGCGATGCCATGGCGGCCCGGGCGAAGGCGACCGGGCCTTCGAAGCCGAAGGGAGGTGCTCCCCGTCGCGGTGAGCGCGTGGCACCCCGTGATGCCACGGAGCAGTCCCTGGCCGAGTGCTTCCAGACGCTGTTCCGCCTGGACGACGTGGGCATCCACGACGACTTCTTCGCGTTGGGCGGCGACTCGCTGGTCGCGCTCCGGCTGCTCGCGATGATCTCCGAGCGCTTCGGGAAGCGGCTCGCGCTGAGGGAGATGCTGACCGCGCCCACGGTGGAGTTGCTGGCGCGGAAGCTGGGCGGACGGGACGAAACCCGGTCCCTGCCGCCCGGGGTCGCGCTGCTCCAGCAGGGCACTCGCGGTCCGCCGCTCTTCTTCGTGCACGCTGCCGGAGGCCAGGCCGTGTTCTACCGGGACCTGGCGCGCGCCATCGACGCGGGCCGGACCGCCTACGCCTTCGAGTCCCGAGGCCTGGAGCCGGACGGGCCGCTGCACACGTCCGTCGACGAGATGGCGACGGCCTACCTGGAGGGCCTGCGCGCGTTGCAGCCCGTGGGGCCTTATCTGCTGGTGGGCGCGTCGTTCGGCGGCGCGGTGGTCTACGAGATGGCCCGCCGGCTGACGGCGGAAGGCCACGCGGTGCCGCTGTGCGCGATGCTCGACACGCCGGGCCCCGGGGACATCGCCCGGGCCCGGGCGGGCGGGGTGGGCTTCGCGCAGGAGCAGGTCCTCGCGGATCCGGAGCAGCAGCGGCGCTACGTGCGCGTCTGGGAGGCGAACATGACGGCCCTGCGCGATTACGCCATGCCTCGCTTCGAGGGTGGCTCCCTCCAGTTCTTCCGCGCGGCGACGGTCATCGAGCACATGCCGAAGCACGTGGAGCTCGAATGGCTGGACTCGGGCGCGGTGCTCCGGGTGGAGACCGTGCCCGGCGACCACCAGTCGATGCTCACGGGAGGGAACGCCGAAGGGCTGGGCGCGAAGCTCGCGGCCTTCCTTCCGTGACCGGAGTGTGAGTGTCGGAAAATAATGGGGGCGGAGAATGCTTGTTAAGGTGTGCTGCCTCGCGTTTGGCTTCTCAGTCTCTCTACAGCGGATGAGATTGCATTGGTGTCTGAAGGCTTTGCGCCCCATTCTTTCCAGAAATCTCGTGTTGCGCTGTCGGGAGCGATTTTGGGTGCGTCGAGTTTGACTCTAGAGGGCAGAAGGATGGCGTCACCAAGAAGCAATGCCTCCCCTGTGTCAAGTAGAGGCAGGGCGCTAGTAAGCCCTGCGAGAGAGTCGGGCATTAATCTTCGGATTACGCCTTGGTCTGATTCGTTCGTGAGGCGCATTGCCAGGAAGTTGTTGCACTGGCTGAGGATGGTCTTGCTGACGTCTGATGGACGCTGACTCACGACCAATAGAGAAAATCCGTATTTTCTGCCCTCTTTGGCGATTCTTTCAAATGAGCCAAGGGCCTGTCGCTGTACTGCGTCAGCATCATCTTTCGTCGGAAGGTAAAGATGGGCTTCATCACAGAGTAGTGTAACTGGAGTACGCTTGCTTGGAGAAAGCCAGAACTGAACGTCGTAGAGGAGTCGAGCAAGTGTGCCGGTTACAACTGGCAATACATCTGCCGGCACCTCGGAGAAGTCAATAATTTTGATTCCCTGCCCAGTAGGCGATCCAAGCAGGCGCCGAATCTGAATGGAAAGCCAGTCGTATTCGAGAGTCTCTTTGGGCGGCGAAAACATGAATCCATAGCGACGGTCGTCAAGTTTTGCTTCAAGTCTCGAAATGAAGCGAGTGAGTCGGTCTTCCCATTCGCCTTTGACGGGGCCTGTTTTTCCAGTGCCTTTGGTTTTATTGTCGGTGTCCAGCAGTGCCAAGAGGTCTTTGATGTCGTAGGGAATTGGAGAGTCGACTGTGAATGTCTTCTTGACGTCGAGCTTGCTCTTGGTTTCGAGGGTTCTTCCTTTGAGTTCACGAGCGTGTAGGGTGAACCTAGAAGCTTGGTTAGGGGCATTCTGGTCACTGCGGTCAAGAATCATCGAGAGCATTTCGTCTCGATTGAGCAGCCAGTAGGGAAGAAATAGAGCGTCAGTTCCAGGGGTTTCCAGGTCTCCAGGACCGGCAATTCTCAGTCGAGTCCCAAAACCACCTTTGGTGGAATCGGCGAGCGGCGCATACTCGCCATGCATGTCGAAAACAATGATGTTTGGGTGCTTTAGCTTTGATGCTCGTTCAAGTATTAGGGCGACTGCCCAGCTTTTGCCTGCTCCAGTGCTGCCAAGAATGGCGGCATGCCGCTGGAAGAACTTGTCTCCACTGGCAATCGCTTCTGCAGTCCTGTCGGCGACGAAAACACCGAGTTTGAGTTGCTCGTCAGCCGATAAGCCAGACCCCAGAATGCTCATGAAGCGTTGCAGGTTGCCGCCTTCGATGACATAGCAGTCTCTGTCGATCTGAGGAAAACTGTCGGCACCTCGCTTGAACGTGTTCAGCCTGTTCCCCTCGATCGTGCGGAACGTGCCGATAAGTACTGCTTGAAGGAGATCTGTTGGTGCTGTCGTAAGCATTAATCCCTCCTCTGAGCCATCCAGGTCGGAGGGGAGGTCGGCGCGCGTGCTTCTGGTTACGCGCTCATTGATGGCTATTAGGTATTCTTGCTCGGTTGTTCCTCGGATTGCGACAAGATTGCCGATTCCAATGCGTGTTAAGAGCTTGGAGTTTGTAACGTCGATTGCGACACGGCTTGTGTCGACGCCTGATACCACTCCAATTTTGTCGTCTTCTGTGAACTGCAAAGCCGCTTTTGTTGTCATGGCCCAAGAACCTCAGTGACGAATTTACCTAAATCCCAAATCTCAATGCCGTTTATTGTAGTGGTCTTTTTGTTGACTGTCACTCGGGTGGCGACTGTGGATCCTGGATCAGGCGTGGAGTGCTCAAGCGAGATTACATTGGGAAAATTCTGTGCGAGCTTTGCTGCGTTGGGCGTGAGGCTGTGCGTGAGTAGGAGTGTTGGGCAGCCATTGCGGATTTTATGTGTAAGGTGGGTTTCTAGGTGTTCGTCGTTGAATCCGTATCCGATAATGAGAAAGCGGCTGGCTTTGTCGATGGCGACATTCGCCTTTTCGCGATGTCGATCGAATGGGCTTTCGTATCCGTTTCTGAACTTGTTTAGGCCTGGCGTGATGATGAGTCGAGGGGCATCCAAATCGCCCGAATATCTGACTGGACGGCCTGCTCGATGGTACCAGTCGAGGCTTCCGTGGGGTTTGTAGATGTTTACGCGGTCTCGGAATTTTGTTTGGATTCTATTTTGGTTTGCGAGCTTAACCTCTCGGCAAAAGCTAAGGCGGCTCTCTGATTCGTTGAGGGCGCCTGCGAATTGGCCGATGAACATTGTGTCGGCTCCGAGGCCTGCTTCCTCGGCAGCTATTTCTACGAGGCGATCGTAGTTTGTGGTGATTAAAGGAATGCCGTCTGGCGGCTTGAGTATTCTCTTGAAAAGTTCGGTCAGTCTAAGGGTTTTCTCTCCTGTAAAAACTTTTGCTATTGTTTCTCGTTCGTGAGTTAGGACTAGCTGGCTTGTTTCTGCGACGATTTTGCTTTCAAGAGAGGGGGAGGGTGGTCTCTCAAGAAGAGCGCCTTCAAGGCCTTTGCTTGGGAACAGCTTCTTGATGTCGTTCCAGGTCGTTGAGTCGTCTGCGGAAAGACCAGGGCCGATGGTTTTTTCAAGGTGGGTCAGTAACGCCCACATGCCAGGTAGTCCCTCTGCGCATGAAAGGCCTGAGCCGACGATGGTTACCAAACCATCGCTAAAGTGACGTTGAAGGGCTATTTTTAGATCGTGTAGTCCTACAGCTGCAGTTTGAACCGAGCCCTTCGGGCCCGATAGTGGCACTGCATGGCCACGGCTTGGTGGTGGCGTCGCCAGCGACTCCACGCGAGGACATGCGCAAGCGGAGCCGCCACACGCCGCAGAAGCGCTACCAGAAGCACTCGCACTTCCTGGACGGAGTAGCGGACGAAGGCCGTTAGTGAAGGCCGCGCCGGGCGAGAAACGCGCGCATGGGGTTTCTGCGCCTCGGCAGGCCGAGTGCTTTTGGGGGCAGGCCCTCCTGGAGTTGCTGATTGGCCACGGCACGCGCGGCGGCGAGAAAGACGTGGGCCACCAGGCACAGCGTCATATGCCGGTGCCAGGCCGTCCAGGTGCGCACCTCATAGTCGGCGAGGCCCACCTCGTTCTTGGCGGATTCGAAGTCCTCCTCCACGGCCCACCGGCTGCCCGCGGCGCGCACCATCGACTCCAGTGAGGCATTGCGCCGGGCATGGGCGACGTAGAAGGCCACCTTGCCGTCCGCGAGGCCTCTGCGAAAGAGCAGCCACCGCGACAGGCCCAGGTGCCGGTTGAGCCGCATGCGCGCCCAATCATAGAGGCGAGGGCCCTTGGTGCCCGCGCCTGCGGACAGACGTGTCCAGTCCTCCGGAGGGACCTCCTCCACCATGTCTCCAGGCTTCACCTGGTAGAAGCCGCGCCAGACGTGCGTATTGGAGGCCACCGCCAGCACGTAGGGCTGGTGCAAGTCTTCGAGGAAGCGGCGCAGGGTGCTGTCGCGTCCATAGACTTCGTCCCCCACCACCCACGCCGGCTTCAGTCCCGCGCCCAGCGCCCGCTGCAGCATGCCTTGCGCGAGGGCCGGTTTGGATTCGAAGCCCACTTCGTCCGGAATCCCTCCCGCTTTGCGGCGGGCCGCATCCTCCGTCCAGGGCTCCGGCAGGTACAGTTCCCGGTCCACCAGCGCATGCCCGCGAGGCGTCACGTACGAGAGGAAGACGCCCACTTGCGCGTTCTCCACCTTGCCCGCGGTGCCCGTGTACTGGCGCGCCACGCCCACGGACTTCTCTCCTTTCTTCAGGAAGCCCGTCTCGTCCATCGCCAGGATGCCGCCTTCGCCCAACGCCCTGCGCGCGTACTCCAGCACGTCGTCGCGTACTGCATCCGCGTCCCACTTCGCTCGCAGCAGCAGGTGCTGGAAGGCATAGGGCGCTTGATGCCCCGCATCCTCCGAAAGGCCCCACACATTCTTGCGCTGTGCCCGTCCCAGGAGGGCCTTCACGTACTCGACCGCAGTGGCGTGCGCCTCGCGCCTGCGGAAGTGCGGCTGCAGCCAGGCGCCTATCTCCTCCAGCTCCGTCACGAGACGGCCAACCAGCCGGACTTCCGGTGCCTGCGCTTCTGTGGCTGATGGCTGCTGCATGGGAGGTCTCGTTCCTCCCCCTCCTGTTTCTTCAACAGGAGGAAGCCTGCGGAGTCTTCCGAACTACAGCTGTAGGAGTAGGTCCAAGCGCGTATGCCCGAAACGATGCCGCTAGTTTTTCTGGATATTCCAGGTGGATATAACGTGGGATAGAAATGAGATTTCGTCAAGTTGAGTGAAGCGGTTGAGGAGTTGTACTGCGATTGCTGAAAAACGAGACCTCCTGGGGGGGGCGGCGCGTTTTCCAGATTTCGCCTTTGTAGAAGCTGGTTGGTTGGGGTGCGTCTGTGTGGGGTATGGTGCTTCGGCGTCAGGGGCGAGGCCAACTCTCAAGGGCCGAAGAGTAGGGCGGTCCTTTGTCGTGACCCTCTCCACTTCTGACGATCAAAGCCTTCTAAACTTGTTGCTAATGCTTGCCGCGCCGCTGGGCCATGCGCCGCAGGTTGTCCCGCCGTTGTGCACCCGGGTCCTGCGCGGGTGCGGGAGCCGCCGCCGGTGGCGTGTCCTTCGGCGGTGATAGGTGGCCGGCGAGCGCGCGCACCGTGGGGTACTGGAAGAGCGTGACCAGCGGGACCTTGCGGCCCACCAGTGCTTCCAGCTTCGCGTGCACGGACTGGAGCAGCAGCGAGTTGCCGCCCAGGTCGAAGAAGTTGTCGCTCGCGCCCACGCGCTCCAGCCCCAGCACTTCGGCCCAGAGCGCGGCCAGCGTCTGTTCCAGGCCTGCCTCGGGGACGCGGTAGTCTTCGCTCAATTCGGGCCGGTGCACGTCCGGCGCGGGCAGGGCCTTGCGGTCCAGCTTGCCGTTCGCGGTGAGGGGCAGCCGCTCCAGCACCACGAACGCGGACGGCACCGCGTGCTCCGCGAGCGACCGCCGCAGCGAGGCCCGCAGCGCGTCCACCGCGAACGTGGACCCATCGCGGAGCACCAGGTACGCGACCAACCGGCGTTGTCCCGGCACGTCCTCGCGCACCTGCGCCACCGCCTCCTTCACCGAAGGCTGTGAGAGCAGCGCGGCCTCCACCTCGCCCAGTTCGATGCGGAAGCCTCGCAGCTTCACCTGCGAGTCCGCGCGGCCCCGGAACTCCAACGTGCCATCCGCGAGCCACCGCACCACGTCGCCCGTGCGGTACAGCCGCGCGCCGGGTTCCTGGGAGAACGGATCCGGTCCGAAGCGCTCCGCCGTGAGCGCGGGCTGGCCCAGGTAGCCGCGCGCCACCTGGGCGCCTCCGAGGAACAGTTCACCCCAAAGGCCCACCGGCACGGGCTGTCCCGTGGCATCCAGCACGTACACGCGCACGTTGGGCTCCGGGCTCCCGATGGGAGGCAGCAGGCCTTCGGGCGCGTCGCGCTTCACGACGCCGGAGGTCGCGATGACGGTGTTCTCCGTGGGGCCGTAGCAGTTGAGCCACTGCCCCGGAACGGAGGGCCCCGGACGGCGGTGCAGCACGTCACCGGCCACGTGCACCCGGCGCAGCGGCATGCCGGGCGGCCAGGGCTGCTCCAGCGCGGCCTCCGCCATGGGCGTGGGCAGCGTGCTGAGCGTGATGCCCTCCGCCGCGAGCCAGCGCACCAGTCTCGCGGGCTCCGCGCGCACCTCGTCCGTGGGCAGATGGATGCTGGCGCCATGCGAGAGGGCCGGCCAGGTCTCGAAGACGGTCGCGTCGAACGCGAGCCCCGTCAGCAGCGTGGCCCGGTCCGCCGGTCCCATCTCCGCCGCCGTGCCGAGCCCCGCGACGAGGTTCGCCAACGTCCCATGCGTCACCGCGACGCCCTTGGGTTTGCCGGTGCTGCCCGACGTGTAGATGACGTAGGCCATAGCCTCCGCGTGCAGTGGCACGCCGGGCGCGGTGACGGGCTGGGTCTCCAGCGCGGGCTCCGCGTCCAGGCAGAGCACGCGCACGCCACATCCCTCGAAGCGGGAGGCGAAGGACTGCCGGGTGACGACGATGCGCGCGCCACTGTCCGTGAGCACGTGCCGCCACCAGGCCTCCGGCCACGTCAGGTCCATGGGCAGATAGGCCCCGCCCGACTTCAGGATGCCCAGCGCGCCCCACACGTAGCCGGGCGTGCGGTCCACGCACAGGGCGACCACGGTCTCCGGCTTCACGTCCTGCGCGCGTAGCAGGTTCGCGAGCTGGTTCGACCGGGCCTCCAGCTCCCCGAACGTCAGTTGCTGCCCGTCGCCCGCCAGCGCGAGCGCCTCCGGTCTCAGCCGTGCCTGATCCGCGATGCGCGTGGGCACGCGAAGGTCCACGGGGACCTCGAGCGCGGTGTCGTTCCACTCCACGAGGACCTGCTGGCGCTCCGCCTCCGTCAGCAGCGACAGCGACGCGAGCGGACGCTCTGGATTTCGCGTCACCTGCTCCAGCAGGCGCAGGTAGTGCCCGGCCATGCGCTCCACCGTCGCCGCGTCGAAGAGCGCGGTGTTGTATTCCCAGTGCGTCAGCAACCCGGTTACGGATTCGCGCATGAACAGCGTGAGGTCGTGCTTCGCGAGCCCTGGGTCGAAGGGCACCGGCGCTGTCTCCAGCCCTCGCAGGGGGAAGCCGGGGAAGTCCTTGAAGAGCGCGAACACGGCCTGGAAGACGGGCGTGCGGCTCAGGTCTCGCGGAGTCTGGAGTGCGTCCACCAGTTGCTCGAAGGGCACCTCCTGGTGCGCGTACGCGCCCAGGCACGTCTCGCGCACCCGGGCGAGCAGGACCTGGAAGGACTCGGCGCCGGAGACCTTCACGCGCAGGGGCAGGGCGTTGACGAAGAAGCCGATGAGCCCCTCCACCTCGCGGTGGTTGCGGCCGGAGATGGGCGAGCCGACCACCACGTCGTCCTGGCCGCTGTAGCGCGCGAGCAGGGCGTGGAAGCCCGCGAGCAGCGCCATGAAGGACGTGACGCCCTGCTGGTGACACAGCTCGCGCACGGCGGCGTCCACCGCGGCGGGGATCCGCACCAGGTGGGCCGCGCCCGCCTGGGCCTGCACGGGCGGACGAGGCCGGTCGGTGGGCAGCTCCAGCGCGTGGGGCGCACCGTTGAGTTGCCGCTTCCACCACGCGAGCTGCGCGTCGAGCCCTTCGCCCTGCAACGTCGCGCGCTGCCAGCGGGCGTAGTCCGTGTATCGGATGGGCAGCGGCGGCAGACGCGGCGTCTGGTCCCGGGTGAAGGCGTCGTAGAGGATGCCCAGCTCGCGCCCCATCACCTCCGTGGACCAGCCGTCCGTGATGATGTGATGCATGAGCAGGAAGAGCGCGTGGTCCTCCGCGTCCAGCCGCAGCAGCGTCGCCGTCAGCAGCGGATCCGTGCGCAGGTCGAAGACGTGGCGCATCCGCTCCTCGGCCCGCTGGCGCAGGACGGTGTCGCGCTGCGGGGGCGGCACGTCCTCCAGCCGCTCGAAGGCGAGCGCGAAGGGCACCGAGGGCAGGACGCGCTGAACGGGCTGGCCGTTCTCCTCCGCGAACACCGTGCGCAGGGACTCGTGGCGGTCGATGAGCGCCGCGAGCGACCGCTCCAGCGCGGCCACGTCGAGCGGTCCCTTGCACCGGATGAACAACGGGACGTTGAAGGCGAACCCGCCCGGTGCGAGCGCGTCGATGAACCAAAGCCGCTGCTGCGGGAAGGACTGGGGCGCGGAGTCTCCCGCCTCCGTGCGCACCAGGGGCTGTGTCTGGAGGGGATGGGCTTCCTGGCGCAGGGCTTCGATTCGAGCGGCCAGCTCCGCGAGCGTCGGGGCCTCGAAGAGCATGCGCACGGGCAGCTCCATCTGAAGCGACTCACGCAGACGGGAGGCCACCTGGGTCGCGAGCAGCGAGTGGCCGCCCAGCTCGAAGAAGTGGTCCTGCGTGCCCACGCGCGGCACGCCCAGCAGCGGTGCCCAGATGTCCGCGATGAGCTTCTCCACCGCGGAGACCGGGGCCACGTAGACGGTCCCGGGGAGGGCCTCCTCCGTCGGAACGTGCAGGCCGTTGCGGTTCACCTTGCCGCTCGGGCCCAGGGGGAGCGCGTCCATGCGCACCAGCGCGGAGGGCACCATGTACTCCGGAAGCCGTCGCGACAGTGCCTGCCTCAGCGCCTCCGCGGAGAAGGCCGTCTCCGGTTGCACCACGTAGGCCACCAGCCGCTTGAAGCCCGGCGTGTCCTCGCGCAGCACGACGACCACGTCCTGCACGTCGGGCAGGGCGCGCAGGGCGGACTCCACTTCGCCCAGTTCGACGCGGAAGCCGCGCAGCTTCACCTGACCGTCCAGGCGGCCGAGGAACTCCAGTTGTCCATCCGCGAGCCAGCGGGCCTTGTCGCCCGTGCGGTAGAGGCGGGCTCCCGGCGTGGCGCTGAAGGGGGAGGGCACGAAGCGCTCCGCGGTGAGGTCCGGCCGGTTGTGGTAGCCGTGCGCGAGCCCTTCACCCCCGATGAAGACCTCTCCCGGGACGCCGACGGGGCTCGGATTCCCGCGTGCATCCAGGACGTAGGTCTGGACGTTGGTCAGCGGCGTTCCCACCGGAGGCAGGGCGGGCCAGGTGCTCGGAGGCCCCGAAGCCCGCCATGCGCTGGCGGCGTGCGTCTCCGAAGGACCGTACTGGTTTTCGAGGACGCACCCGGGCAGCCGCTCGAAGAGGGCGACGACGGAGGGCGTCACCTGGAGTTGCTCGCCCGCGGTGATGACCTCGTTGAGCGGAGGCAACTCCGTCGCGGTGCGCGCGGCTTCACTCAGGGACTGGAGCGCGACGAAGGGGAGGAAGAGCCGCTCCACGCGGTGCTGGGTGAGGTAGCGCAGCAGCGCCGGTGGGTCGCGGCGCAACTCCGCGGAGCTGAGCAGCAGCCGGCCACCGATGCACCAGGTGCCGAATATCTCCTGGAAGGAGACGTCGAAGTTGAGCGAAGCGAACTGGAGCGTCGTGGCTTCCGCGCGCACTGCCCGGCGGGTCTGCCACGCGAGCATGTTGCCGATGCCCCGGTGGGACATGGCGATGCCCTTGGGCCGTCCAGTGCTGCCCGAGGTGAAGACGACGTAGCAGACGGCTTCGGGTGACAGCCTCACGTTCGGCGACGTGATGGGGCGCGAAGCCAGTGAGACGGTCTCCATCGTCACGATGCGCGCGGAGGTGCCCGGGAGCAGCGCCCGCACGAAGCCCTCATGCGCGAGGACGACCGGCGCGCGCGTGTCCTCCACCATCAGGGCCAGGCGCTCGGCCGGGTAGTTCGGGTCCAGCGGGACGTAGGCGGCACCGGCCTTGAGGGTGGCGAGGACTGCGACGGGCATGTCCAGGCTGGAGCGCTCCAGGCACAGCCCGACGGAGCTGCCCGGCGTGACGCCCAGGGCGATGAGGTGATGCGCGAGTTGGTTGGCGCGTGCATCCAGTTGCGCGTACGTCAGTGACTCCGCGCCGTTCGTCACGGCCATGGCTTCCGGTGTCCGCGCGACCTGCGCTTCCACCCATTGGTGCATGAGCCCGGGGTCGAAAGACGTGTCCTTCGCGGCGTTCCACGTCACGACGACCTGGCGTCGTTCCTCCTCGGAGAGGAGCGGCAGGGCCGACAGGGGCTGGTCGGGTTGGCGGACCGCTCCCTGGAGCAGCCGCACGTAGTGCCCGGCCATCCGGGTGAGGGTCGCTTCCTCGAAGAGGGCGGTGTTGTACTCCCAGAAGGCTGTCAGCCCCTGCTGCGACTCACGCACGAAGAGCATGAGGTCGAAGCGGGAGACGCCCGTCTGGAACGGGACGTCCTCCGCCTGGAGGCCGGGCAACGAGAAGGGGACGGCCGCCTGTTGCAGGACGAAGAGGGACTGGACCAGCGGCGCGCGGCTCAGGTCGCGTGGCGGCTTGAGCGCCTCCACGAGCTGCTCGAACGGCAGGTCCTGATGCGCGAAGGCGCCCAGACTGCTCTCGCGCACGCCGCGCAACAGGTGGCGGAAGGAACGCGCCCCAGAGACATCCGCGCGCAGGGCGAGCGTGTTGACGAAGAGGCCCAGCAGGCCCTCCACCTCACGGCGGTTGCGGCCGGAGATGGGCGAGCCGACCACCACGTCGTCCTGGCCGCTGTAGCGCGCGAGCAGGGCCTGGAACCCCGCCAGCAGCGTCATGAACAGCGTGGTGCCCTCGCGCTGCCCCATGGAGACGAGGGCGCTGGTCAGCGCGGGTGGCAAGGGGACTTCGATGTACGCGCCCCGGAAGGTCTGCACGGGCGGACGTGGCTTGTCGGTGGGCAGGTCGAGCACGGGCGGTGCCCCCGCCATCTGCTCGCGCCACCACGCCACCTGTTCTTCCAGCACGTCGCCCTGCAACCAGGCGCGCTGCCACAGCGCATAATCCGAGTACTGGACGGAGATGGGCGGGAGCGCGGCCTCCGTGCCCTGGCGCCGGGCGAGGTAGAGCGCATCCAGCTCCCGCTGGAGCAAGGCAATGGACCAGCCGTCGAAGACGCTGTGATGGAAGTTGAGGATGAGGAACTGATCCTCGTCCGCGATCCGGAGCAGCGTGGCCCGGAGCAGGGGGCCCCGGCGCAGGTCGAAGGGCACGTGCGCTTCGGTCTCCACCTGACGCTGGAGCGGAATGCGCGGATCCACGTCCACCTGCTTCAGGGTGAGCCTCCACGCGGGGCCGATGCGCTGCACCGGCTGGCCGTCCACTTCGTCGAACGTGGTGCGCAGGACCTCGTGACGCCGGATGAGGGCGTTGAGCGCGTCCTCCAGTGCCTGCGTATCCAGCCGCCCCCGCAGCCGGGTGACCAGGGGCAGGTTGTAGGCGTGCTCGCTGGTGTCCAACTGAGAGACGAACCACAGCCGCTGCTGGGAGAACGACTGGGGAACGAGCGCGCCGCGAAGATGGGGGACCAGCGGCGGGACGGCCTTACGGTTCGCGCCGTGCAGCTGTTCCTCCAACCGCGCGGCGAGCTGCGCGACGGTGGGCGCCTCGAAGAGGACGCGCAGGGACAGGTCCACCTGGAAGGCCTCCCGCAGCCGGGAGACCACCTGCGTGGCGAGCAGCGAGTGCCCGCCCAATTCGAAGAAGTGGTCCTGCAAGCCCACGCGCGGCACCACGAGCAGGGATGCCCAGATGTCGGCGATCACCTTCTCCACCGCCGTCATGGGGGCCAGGAACCCGGTGTCGTCCTCGGCTTCCTCCTTGGGGGCGGGCAGGCCGTTGCGGTTCACCTTGCCGCTCGGGCCCAGGGGGAGCGCGTCCATGCGCACCAGCGCGGAGGGCACCATGTGCTCCGGCAGCCGCCGCGCCAGCGCCTGCCTCAGCGCCTCCGGTGAGAAGGACGCTTCCGGTTGGACCACGTAGGCCACCAGTTGCTTGTGGCCCGGCGTGTCCTCACGCACCACGACGACCACGTCCCGCACGTCGGGCAGGGCGCGCAGGGCGGACTCCACTTCGCCCAGTTCGACGCGGAAGCCGCGCAGCTTCACCTGACCGTCCAGGCGGCCCAGGAACTCCAGTTGTCCATCCGCGAGCCAGCGAGCCTTGTCGCCCGTACGGTAGAGGCGGGCGCCCGGCGTGGTGCTGAAGGGGGAAGGAACGAAGCGCTCCGCGGTGAGGTCCGGCCGGCCGTGGTAGCCGTGCGCGAGTCCTTCACCGCCCACGTACAGCTCGCCTGGGACGCCGACAGGGCAGGGCTCTCGGCGCGGATCCAACACATAGGCCTGGACCGCGGGCAGCGGCGTGCCTACCGGAGGCAGGGCGGGCCACGTGCTCGGAGGCCCTGACGCACGCCACGCGGAGACCGCATGGGTCTCCGAAGGGCCGTACTGGTTTTCGAGGACGCACCCGGGCAGCCGCTCGAAGAGGGCGACGACGGAGGGCGTCACCTGGAGTTGCTCGCCCGCGGTGATGACCTCGTTGAGCGGAGGCAACTCCGTCGCGGTGCGCGCGGCTTCACTCAGGGACTGGAGCGCGACGAAGGGGAGGAAGAGCCGCTCCACGCGGTGCTGGGTGAGGTAGCGCAGCAGCGCCGGTGGGTCGCGGCGCAACTCCGCGGAGCTGAGCAGCAGCCGGCCACCGATGCACCAGGTGCCGAATATCTCCTGGAAGGAGACGTCGAAGTTGAGCGAAGCGAACTGGAGCGTCGTGGCTTCCGCGCGCACTGCCCGGCGGGTCTGCCACGCGAGCATGTTGCCGATGCCCCGGTGGGACATGGCGATGCCCTTGGGCCGTCCAGTGCTGCCCGAGGTGAAGACGACGTAGCAGACGGCCTCGGGCGACAGCCTCACGTTCGGCGACGTGGTGGGGCGCGAAGCCAGTGAGACGGTCTCCATCGTCACGATGCGCGCGGAGGTGTCTGGCGGCAGCGCCCGCACGAAGCCCTCATGCGCGAGGACGACCGGAGCGCGCGTGTCCTCCACCATCAGGGCCAGACGCTCGGCCGGGTAGTTCGGATCCAGCGGGACGTAGGCGGCGCCGGCCTTGAGGGTGGCGAGGACGGCGAGAGGCATGTCCAGGCTGGAGCGCTCCAGGCACAGCCCGACGGAGCTGCCCGGCGTGACGCCCAGGGCGATGAGGTGATGCGCGAGTTGGTTGGCGCGTGCATCCAGTTGCGCATACGTCAGCGACTCCGCGCCGTTCGTCACCGCGACCGCTTCCGGTGTCCGCGCGACCTGCGCCTCCACCCAGGCGTGGATCAGCCCCGGCGTGGCAAGCCGTTCCTCGCGGTTGTTCCATGCGACCAGGAGTTGCTCGCGTTCCTCCCGCGACAGGAGCGACAGGGCCGCCAGGGGCAACTCGGGGTTCTCGGTGACGCCTTCGAGCAGCCGCACATAGTGCCCGGCCATCCGGGCGACGGTCGCCTCCTCGAAGAGGGCGGTGTTGTATTCCCAGTAGGCGACGAGCCCGTGCGGCGTCTGCCGCATGAACAGCATGAGGTCGAAGCGGGAGACGCCCGACTGGAATGGGAAGTCCTCCACCGCGAGGCCGGGCAGGGACAGCGGCGTCGCGGCCCGCTGCAGGACGAACATCGACTGCACCAGGGGTGTCCGGCTCAGGTCACGCGGCGGCTTGAGCGCGTCCACCAGTTGTTCGAACGGCAGGTCCTGATGCGCGAACGCACCCAGGCAGCTCTCGCGCACGCCGCGCAGCAACTGCCGGAAGGAACGCGCCCCAGGGACCTCCGCGCGCAGGGCGAGCGTATTGACGAAGAAGCCGATGAGCCCCTCCACCTCGCGGCGATTGCGGCCGGAGATGGGCGAGCCGACGACGACGTCCTCCTGGCCGCTGTAGCGCGCGAGCAGGGCCTGGAACCCCGCCAGCAGCGTCATGAACAGCGTGGCGCCTTCACGCTGTCCCAGCAGTTGGAGTGAGCCATGGAGGGGCTGGGGCAACAGCACCTCGAAGTTCGCGCCCTGGAAGGTCTGCACGGGCGGGCGTGGCTTGTCGGTGGGCAGGTCCAGCACGGGCGGTGCTCCCGCCAGTGCCTCCCGCCACCATGCGAGCTGGTCCTCCAGCTCCTCCCCCTGGAACGACTCACGCTGCCACCGCGCGTAGTCCACGTACTGGAGGGACAGGGGCGGCAGGGGGCTCTGTCCGTGCGCGCGATAGAGCGCGTTCAACTCGCGCTGGAGCACGTCGACGGACCACCCGTCGAAGACGATGTGGTGGATGACGAGCATCAACACATGGTCGTCGGCCGCGACGCGCAGGAGCAGCCCCCGCATCAGCGGGCCTCGCCGCAGGTCGAACGGGCGCCGGGCCTCCGTGGCCAGTTGCTCCGGGAGCTTCGCGGCCTCCACGTCCGTCCTGGACAGCGTGAAGGCCCAGGCCGGCCCGATGCGCTGCACCGGCTGTCCATTCACCTCGTCGAACGTGGTGCGCAGGACCGCGTGCCGCTGGATGATCTCCGCGAGGCTCCGCTCCAGCGCGTCCGCGTCCAGCGCGCCCCGCAGCCGCGTGACCATGGGCACGTTGTACGAGTACCCCAGCGTGTCGAGCTGCGAGATGAACCACAGCCGCTGCTGCGCGAACGACTGCGGCAGCCAGCCGTCCCGGGGACCGGGAACCAGTGGCAGAGCCTGGATCCGGCTGCTCTCCCTCCGCAGGGCATCGATGCGCGCGGCGAGGCTGGTGACGGTGGGCGCTTCGAACAGCGCTCGCACGGACAGGTCCACCTGGAAGGTCTCCCTCAATCGGGAGGTGACCTGGGTCGCGAGCAGCGAGTGCCCACCCAGCTCGAAGAACGAGTCCTGCGTGCCCACGCGCGTGCGGCCCAGGAGCGCGGCCCAGACCTCGGCCACCGCCGTCTCCGTCGGGGTGACCGGCGCCACATAGGCGTCCTCCGTGAGCGCGTCACCCACGGGCGTGGCGAGCGCCCTCCGGTCCACCTTGCCCACGGGCGTCAGCGGCAGCCGGTCCAGCTTCACGAAGGCGGCCGGGACCAGCGGCGCCGGCAGTTGGTCGGACAGGCGCGAACGCAGCACGCTCACGTCCAGGTTCGCGCCAGTGAGGTAGGCCACCAACCGCTTGTCGCCGGGCGCGTACTCGCGCACCTCCGCCACGGCGTCCTCCACGCCGGGCAGGTGGCGCAGGGCGGTCTCGATCTCCCCCAGTTCGATGCGGAAGCCGCGCAGCTTCACCTGCGTGTCCGCGCGCCCCATGAACGCCAGCTCGCCGGAGGGCAGCCACCGGGCACGGTCACCCGTGCGGTACAGCCGCGCGCCGGGGACGTCGCTGAACGGATGGGGCACGAAGCGGTCCGCGGTGAGGTCGGGCCGGTCCAGGTAGCCCCACGCGAGGCCATCGCCTCCCACGTACAGGTCGCCCACGACGCCGGGCGGCACCGGCTCCAGGCGCGCGTCCAGCACCAGCGCCTGGGAGTTCTCCAGCGGACGGCCAATGGGCACGGGCATCCGCGCATCCAGGTCCCGCTTCACCTGATACGTGGCGGAGAACGTGGTGTTCTCCGTGGGGCCGTAGCCGTTGATGACCGCGCGCCCCGCGTCCAGAAGCTTGCGCGCGGCCAGCGGGGACAGCACGTCGCCGCCCGTGAGGACCTGCCCCACGCGGGCGAGCGCCGCGGGGCGGTTCAGCGCCATCTGCTCGAAGAACGCCGTGGTGAGGAACATCACGCTGATGCGCTCGCGCTCCAGCGTGGCCTCCAGCTCCTCCAGCGACGGTGTCACCGGCGGATAGAGGAACAGCTTCGCGCCGCTGAGCAGCGCGCCCCACAGCTCCAGCGTCGCGGCGTCGAACGACGTGGTGGCCAACTGGAGGACGACATCTTCGGCATCGAACCGGACGTAGGTCACGCCCTTCACCAGCCGCGTCACGGCCCGGTGGGGAACGCCCACGCCCTTGGGCCGCCCGGTGCTCCCGGACGTGTACATGACGTAGGCGAGCGCTTCGGCGGGGACCTGCACGTCGGGCGCGGTCTTCGGCCGGGCCTCGAAGTCCCGCCAGGACGGGTCGAGCCTCACGACCCGTGAGGCCCACCCCTTCAGCGAGGACTCACGCCCCTGCTCCAGCAGCAGCACGGTGATGCGGGCGTCGCGCGCCATGAGCTCCAGGCGCTCGGCGGGATAGCCCGGATCCAACGGCACGTACGCGCCCCCCGCCTTGAGGATGGCGAGCGTCGCCACGACCATCTCCAGCGACCGGCCTGCGCACAGGCCCGCCGGCGTCCCCAGCCGCACGCCCAGCGCACGCAGGTGGTGCGCGAGCTGGTTCGCCCGGGTCTCCAGCTCCGCGTACGTGAGCCGCTGGCCTCCCGCCTCCACGGCCACGGCGCCGGGCGTGCGCGCGGCCTGCTCCCCGAAGAGCGCGGCCAGGGATGCATCCCGAGGGTAGGGGACGGCCTCTCCCGTCCCCTGGCCGAGCAACTGCCCGCGCTCCTGTGCGGTGAGCAGCGGAAGCGTGGCCACGGGGCGCTCCGGCTCCGCGACCGCGGCCTCCAGCAGGCGCGCGTAGTGCTCCGCGAAGCGCGCCACCGTCGCGGCGTCGAAGAGGTCGGTGCTGTACTCCCAGAGCCCCACGAGCCCTTCCGGCGTCTCGCGCAGGAAGACGGTGAGGTCCATGCGCGACACGCCCGGCTCGAAGTCCAGCTCGGACGTGCGCAGCCCCTCCAGCTCCAGCGCGGGCACGGCCGAGTGCTGGAGCGTGAAGAACACCTGGAACAGCGGCGGACGGCTCAGGTCGCGCTCGGGCTGGAGCGCGTCCACCAGCTGTTCGAAGGGCACCTCCTGGTGCGCGTACGCGTCCAGGCACGTCTTGCGCACGCGGCGCAGCAACTCTCCGAAGCCGTGCGCGCCTTCACCCCGCACGCGCAGGGGCAACGTGTTGATGAAGAAGCCGATGAGCGGCTCCACCTCCTGGCGGGTGCGGCCGGAGATGGGGGAGCCGATGACGATGTCGTCCTGGCCGCTGAGCCGCGAGAGCAGCAGGTGCATGCCGCCCAGGAGCGCCATGAACAACGTCACACCCTGCTTGCGGCACAGCGCGTCCAGCGCCTTTCCCAACCCTGGAGGCAGCGCGTGGCGGTACACCGCGCCCCGCGTGGACTGCGCGGCGGGACGGGGACGGTCCGTGGGCAGCTCCAGCGCGGCGGGGGCTCCAGAGAGTTCTCCCCGCCACCACTCGACTTGCTGCCGCAGGTGCTCGCCCTGGAGCCACTGCCGCTGCCACACCGCATGGTCCGCGTACTGCACCGGCAGCGCGGGGAGCGCGGGCGTCGTGCCGACGCGAGAGGCCGCGTAGAGCGTTCGCAGCTCCCGCTCCATCACCGTGAGCGACCAGCCGTCGCAGCAGATGTGGTGCAGCATCAGGAGCAGCACGTGCTCCGCTTCCCCCAGCCGCAGGAGCCGCGCGCGCACCAGCGGCCCCCGGCGCAGGTCGAAGGGGGTTCTCGCCTCCGCCTCCGCGACCTGTCGCAAGGTCTGCTCCCGCTCGGGCGCGGGCACCTGCTCCAGCGTCTCCACGGACAGCGGCAGGCGCAGCGACGGCGCGATGCTCTGCACCGGCTGGCCGTCCACCACGGCGAAGGTGGTGCGCAGCGCTTCGTGCCGCTCCACCAGCACGGCCAGCGCCCGCTCCAGCGCGGGGACGTCCAGCGCGCCGGTGAGCCGCGCGAAGTACGGGACGTTGTAGGAGATGCCCCCGGGCGTGAGCTGCTCGATGAACCACATCCGCTGCTGCCCGAAGGAGAGCGGCAGCAAGGCGTCGCGGGGGACGGGCACCACGGGCGGCGCTCGACGACGGGGCCTCGCCGGGGACTTCGGCGCGGAGGCGGAAGGGGAGCCGGGGTGCTCGGTCGTCATGTCTCGCTCGGGGGAAGGCGGGGGAGGGGGACCGCCCCCGGAGGGGCGGCCTGGCTCAAGCGGTCTGCTCCTGGCGCAGCTCGTCGCACAGCGTGGCCACGGCCCGGAGCGTGTTGAACAGCTCCACCATGGGCACCTCCACGCCCAGCTCGCTCTCGATGCGATTGGACAGGACCGTGGCCATCAGGGAGTTGCCGCCAATCTCCAGGAAGTGGTCCTCCGGGCGCACGACCTCCACGCCCAGCAACTCCTTCCACCACGCCGCCAGCTTCGCTTCCGTGTCCGTCAGGCTGGAGGCTTCTTCGGGGCTCGGGTTCAAGGCCGTTCCTTTTCGCCCGCTCACGCGGGCTTGAGCCGCTCGCGCAGCAGGTACTTGCGCACCTTGCCGGTGGCCGTCTTGGGCATCTCGTCGATGAGGTCCAGGCGGTCCGGCCAGTACTGGTTGGACATGCCCTGCTGCTTGAGGTGGTCGCGCAGTTCGTTGAGCGTGGGCGGGGCCTCTCCCTCGCGCACCACGACGACGGCGCATACCCGCTCGCCGCCAATCCTGTCGTCCGAGTGTGCGACGACCGCGACCTCCTTCACCTTCGGGTGCGAGTACAGCGCGGACTCCACCTCCACCACGGGGATCTTGTACCCGTACCGGAAGATGACGTCCTTCAGCCGCCCCACGATGCGGATGCCGCCGCGCCCGTCGTCGCGCGCCAGGTCGCCCGTGTCGAACCAGCCCTCCGCGTCCACCGCCGCGGCGTACACGTCGTCACGCATGAAGTAGGTGAGGCACTGGCTGGCGCCGCGCACCATGAGCCTTCCCGTCCCATCCGGGTACGGCGTGCCGTCCTCCGCGAGCGCCGGGACGATTCGCGTCTCCATCCACGCCACCGCCCGTCCATCACTCTGGCTGGGCCAGTCCGGCGGGTCCTCGTGCCGGGTGATGGTGACCGCGCCGTTCTCCGTCATGCCCCACAGCGTGTGCAGCCGCACGCCGAACACCTCTCGCACCGCCGCGATGAGGTGCGGCGGCACCGGGATGGAGCCCGTGGCCAACTGCCGCAGCGAGGAGGTGTTGCGCTGGCGCTTTCGCTGCAACGCGATGAGGTTCATCAGGTACGTGGGAATGCCGTACGTGAACGTGACGCCGTGCTCCTCGAAGAGCTTGAGCGTCAGCTCCGGGTCGCCCACGTCCATGTAGATGGCCGTGGCCCCCAGCAGGATGGGCATCAGGTACGAGTACGTGAACCCCGTGGACGCCGTCAGCAGCGACGGCAGCGCCACCACGTCCGTCGCGTCGATGCCCAACGTGTCGCAGAGCGCGCGCGTGATGCCGTAGTTCGTGTTGTGCGAGTGCACCACGCCCTTCGGCTCGCCCGTGGTGCCGGACGTATAGAGGATGTTGCACACGTCGTCCGAGGCCGCGGGCGCGATGCCCTCCAGCGACGCCTCCTTCTCCCACTCGCGCTCGATGAAGTGGCGCTCGAAGTCCTGCTCGCCGGCCTGGAGGTCGGTGTTGCTGCCCAGCAGCACCCGGTGGCGCAGGGACGGCAGCACCGCCGCGATGTCGCGCGCCATGTCCCGGTGGGAGTGCCCCGTCCATGACGTGGGCCCCACGTACACGGAGGCCTCCGTGCGCCCCAGGATGAACTCCACCTCGCGGCGCCGGTAGTCCGGCGGAATGGGCGCGATGACCGCCCCCAACCGCGCGCACGCCAGCGCCAGCGCCGTGAAGTGCCACCCGTTGGGCAGCTGCACCGCGACGATGTCCTCGCGCCCCACGCCCAGCTCGCGCAGGCCCAGCGCGAACCGGTCCATGTATCGCGCCAGCTCCGCGTACGTCAGCCGCGTGATGTCCTTGGAAAAGTACCGTGCGGCGATGATCGCGGTCTTGTCCGGGTGCGCCTGGACGCAGCGACGCAGATCGTCAACGACCGTGATGTCACGCCACCAACCCTTTCGGCGGTACTCCGCACCCTTCTCCAATGCCGCTGCGTTATGGAAACGCTGCCCCATCTGAAGGTCTCCTCCGAGTGACGTGAAACCGGGGAATGTCGAGCCTTCCGCGTGTGTAACACCGCGATATTACCGGGCAAGACGGTTTTTTCTCGTACATCTACATCCTGAGAAAATCCGCGTTGACGGCGCATGATGCGTTTTCCTAGGGTGTCTCACAACAGCCGGATTCCTGGGCTGTGTCAGCGACGCTACGGGCATGACCTTCTCGGCGAATCCAACGACCCCCGGGCTGTCGCGCGACGCGCGGACGCCAGAAGAACCCACGGCCTCCGGCGGCCCGGTGGCGCCTGCCCGCCCTGGGGACGGGGCTGCGGGCGCCGCGTCGGATGCGGGTCTGGCGCTGCTGCCCGGACGGGCGAAGCGCATCCGCCGGACCATCGTGCGGCTGGCGGCGACGCCGTCGGGCTGTCACCTGGGCGGCTCGCTGTCGATGGTGGAGATCCTGGTGGCGCTGCTGGGCCGGGTGATGCGCGTGGATCCGCGCGCGCCGAAGGCACCGGAGCGTGACCACCTCATCCTGTCCAAGGGGCACGCGGCGGCGGGGCTCTACGCGGCGCTGGCGGAGTTCGGCTTCGTGGACGTGGAGACGCTGGTGCGCGAGTACAACGCGGACGGCAGCATCTTCACCGGCCACGTGAACGCGGCGGTGCCGGGCGTGGAGTTCGCCACCGGCAGCCTGGGCCACGGCCTGGGGCTGGGCGTGGGCCTGACGCTCGCGCACGTGCTGCGCGGGGAACCCAACCGCACCTTCGTCGTCTGCGGAGACGGAGAGATGGGCGAGGGCTCCAACTGGGAAGCGCTCCAGGTGGCGTCGCACCGCAAGCTCACCGGCCTCACGCTGATCATCGACCGCAACGGCGGACAGAACGATGGCCCCACCGAGTCCATCCTGTCGCAGGAGGCGCTGGTCCAGAGGCTGGACGCGTTCGGCTTCCAGTCGCTGGAGGTGGACGGGCACGACCTGCCCGCGCTGGTGGCCGCGCTGGAGGCGCCCGTCGTGGGCTGCCGTCCGCGCGCCATCGTCGCCCGGACGCAGAAGGGCGCGGGCGTGCCCATGCTCAAGGGCAAGGGGCCGCACTACGCGGTGTTCTCGCCGGAGCACCTGCGGCGGGCGCTCGCGTCGCTGGGGGAGGACGGCCAGTGAGCGCGTCGCTCGAGTCGACGGTGGACCTGGCCCAGGCGCCGGAGGCGTGGCTCGCCGCGCACCCGGAGCTGTCCAGCCGGCTGGTGTTCCGGCACGCGGCGGCGCGCTTCGCGCAAGATGACGCGCGCGTCGTCTTCCTGGAGGCGGACCTGGGCGGCGGAGGCGATCCGTTCGAGAAGCGCCACCCCCAGCGCTACTTCAACCTGGGCATCTGCGAGGCCACCATGCTGGACATGGCGTGTGGCCTGGCGCACGGCGGGCACACCGTCATCGCGCACAGCTTCGCGGCGTTCGGCGTGATGCGCGCGTGCGAGCAGGTGCGGCTGAACCTGGCCTATGCGCGCGCCAACGTGAAGCTGGTGTGCGACTACGGCGGCGTGGCGGGTGCCTTCTTCGGCCCCACGCACCACGCGATTGAAGACCTGGCCGTGCTGCGCGCGATGCCCAACCTCACCGTGGTGTCACCCGCGGACGGCCTGGAGACGGTGCAGGCCACGCGCGCGATGCTCCAGCACGAAGGGCCGGTGTACCTGCGGCTGGGCCGCAACCGCGTCACCCGGCTGGACATCCCGCGCCCGCCGTTCGAGCTGGGCCGCGCCGCGCTCCTGCGCGAGGGCGACGACGTGGGGCTGCTCGCGCACGGCGAGGTGGGCGTGTCCGTGGCGCTGGACGCCGCGAAGCTGCTGGAGGCGCAGGGCGTCTCCGCGCGCGTGCTCAACGTGCATACGTTGAAGCCGCTGGACGAGGAGGCGGTGCGCGAGACGGCGGCGCGCACGCGGCTCCTGGTGACGGTGGAGGAGCACAACGTGCTGGGCGGTCTGGGCAGCGCGGTGTGCGAGACGGTTTGCTCGCTGGACCTGGGGCGGCGCGTGCTGCGCGTGGGCCTGCAGGACCGCTACGACTCGCGCGCGGGTTCGCACGAGGCGTTGCTCAAGGGCCATGGCCTGGAGGGCGGGCAGGTGGCCGAGCGCATCCTGGGAGTGCTCCCAAGAACCCCGGTGTTTGCCGTGGAACCCGCAACGAGGAGGGACTGACATGCAGGTCCAGAATCCGAATCCGATGACGCAGTCCGTGCCCCCCGAGCAGTGTCCGCTGTGTGCGCAGCCGGTGCCGGGCGGCAACCGCATCGTGGGCGAGGTGCTCTCCTGTGACGGCTGCTCCGCCGAACTGGAGGTGGTGGGCGTCAACCCGCTGCGGCTCGAGGAAGCACCCGAGGTCGAGGAAGACTGGGGGGAGTAGCCCCGCGCCATGCGCAAGGTCGACCTCGTCTATACGCGCGTGCGCACCGAGGAGAAGCTCCTCCTCGAGGCGCTGCGCAGGCGCGACTGCGCCGTCAACCTGGTGCAGGACTCCGGGATGGTGCTGTCGATGGATCGACAGCGCGTCACCGAGGCCGACACCGTGTTGATGCGCAGCATGTCCTTCACGCGTGCGCGCTACCTGGCCACGTTCCTGGAGATGAAGGGGCTGCGCGTGCTCAACAGCGCGCGGACCATCTCCCTGTGCGGGGACAAGGCGCTCACCAGCGCCGCGCTGGCCGCGAAGGGCGTGCCCACGCCGTGGTCGTTCGTGGCCTTCGACGAGGACGCGTGCCTGGAGGCAATCGAGCAGAAGGGCTACCCGGTGGTGACCAAGCCCGTGCTGGGGAGCTGGGGCCGGATGGTGGCCCGGCTGGACTCGCGCTCCGCCGCGGAGGGCGTGCTGTCCACGCGCTTCGGCACCGGCGGGGCGCAGGACCACGTGGCCCTGGTGCAGGAGTACGTGGACAAGCCGGGCTACGACCTGCGCGTCTACGTCATCGGCCGCGCGGTGGGTGGCTTGCGGCGGCGCTCCGAGCATTGGATCACCAACACCGCGCGCGGCGCCGTGCCGGAGCGCTACGAGGTGCCGGTGGTGCACGCGAAGCTGGCGGAGGCCGCCGCGGAGGCGGTGGGTGGGGACATGGTGGCGGTGGACCTGCTGGAGACGCGCGGCGGCGACATCTACGTCAACGAGATCAACCACTGCGTGGAGTTCGCGCGCAGCATCGACGAGACGGGTGTCCCGCTGCCGGACCTCATCGCGGAGTACGTCGCGTCCGGAGCCGGGGGAGCCCGGCGATGAGCGTGCGCGTGGCGGTGCTGGGAGCCGCGGGCTACACCGGCGGCGAGGTGCTGCGCCTGTTGCTCGCGCACCCGGCCGTGGAGGTGGTGCAGGCCACCTCCGGCCAGTTCGCCGGCAAGCGCCTGGACTTCCCGCACCCGCACCTGCGCGGGGTGGGTACGCTTCGCTACACGCCGCACGACGCGCTGGAGCCCTGCGACGTGCTGGTGAGCTGCATGCCTCAAGGGGAGCTGCTCCAGCGCTGGCAGAAGGTGTCCCGGCTGGCGGAGCGGGTGGTGGACCTGAGCGCGGACTTCCGCCTGGACGCCGCGAGGCACGCGCGCTGGTACGGCAAGCACCCGCGCCCGGACGACGTGCCCGCGTTCGTCTACGGCCTGCCGGAGTGGATGGGCGAGGCGCTGACGAACGCGCGCCACGTCGCGGTGCCCGGCTGCATGGCGCACGCGGGATTGCTGGCGCTCCTGCCGCTCCTGCACGCGGGGCTCGCGCGTCCGGACGTGCTGGTGGTGGACGCGAAGACGGGCTCGTCCGGGGGCGGATCCACGCCGGACCGCTCCTCGCACCACCCGGAGCGCGCGAACGCGCTGCGCTGCTACAAGCCGGTGGGCCACCGACACACGGGCGAGCTGGAGGGCGTGGTGGCGCGCGTCACCGGACAGCAGCCCACCATCCACTTCAGCGCCACGGCGGTGCCGGGCGTGCGCGGTATCCTGGCCACGGTGCACGCCTTCGCGGCGCGGCCGGTGGAGGAGGCGGAGGTGGTGCGCGCCATCGCCACGCGCTACCGCGAGAAGCCCTTCGTGCGGCTCCTGCGCCCCAGCGCGTCGCTCTCTCCGTTCCCGGAGCCCGGGCCGCTCCTGGGCACGAACCACTGTGATTTGTCGGTGGACGTGGACGCGGAGCGGGGCCGCATCGTGGTGAACGCGGCCATCGACAACCTGGTGAAGGGCGCCGCCGGCACGGCGGTGCATGCGTTGAACCTGATGCTGGGCCGTCCGGAGACGGAAGGGTTGGGCTTCCGGGGCCTGCATCCGCTCTAGACCGCTTTTCATTTTCGAGGAGCCGCACCCATGAGCTTGAGCACGAAATCCCCTGGCGAGGTGTTCGCGGCCGCGGTCCAGAAGCAGGGCACGAAGGCGCACGTGGACTACGACACGTCCATCGTGGACGCGTTCCCCGGCTTCAAGCGCCGTCCGCGCATCGCGGTGCGCGGCATGTTCAAGACGGCCAAGGCGGAGCGCGACCCGGTCCCCTTCTGGTACGAGACGCACCCCCAGACGAAGCCCGCCGGGCCGGTGCAGGACGTGGAGCTGCGCCCGGAAGCGGGCTTCGAGTTCCATCAGGACACGCAGGCGCTCAAGCCCACGCGCGCGTGGATCCAGGTGCCGCGCAACCTGCTGGAGGATTCGCAGTCCCTGGCGCAGTTCATCGACTTCCGGTTGCTGGTGCGTTTGAACACGGCGGAGAACCAGGCGCTGTGCATCGGCAAGGGTGGGGAGGGCGTTCGGGGCCTGATGCACACGCCGGGCATCGTGCGGCTGCCGGCGAAGAAGAACGCGGTGGCCTCGCTGCTCAACGCCTGCGCGCAGGTGGAGCAGATGGGCGGATCCGCGGACGGCATCGTCATCAACTCGTTGGACTTCTACGAGCACCTGGTGGGCCAGCAGTCGCTCCTGTCGGACCTGGCGGCCATGGGCATCCGCCTGTGCCGCACGCGCATGGTGAACCCGGGCACCATCATCGTGGGGGACTTCACGGCCGCGGCGACGCTGTATGACAGCCAGCGCTCGGTCATCCGGTTCGCGGAGCCGCCGCCGGGCATCTTCCCGCGCGAGGGACTGGCCGCCTACGGCGAGGTCTTCACGACGCTCGCGGTGCACCTGCCCACCCACTTCTTCGTGGCGTCGCTGACCTGATGGCCACCGCGAGCGCGAAGGGTGAGGGCGCGCAGCTCACGGTCCTCTACATCACCGGCTGGTGCCGCAGCGGCAGCACCATCCTGGGCAACGTCCTCAACGAGGTCCCGGGCTTCTTCCACGTGGGGGAGCTGAGCTTCCTCTGGAAGAACGCGTACGGGAACGGGTCCAACACGTTGTGCGGCTGCGGCCAGCAACTGTTGGAGTGCGGCATCTGGAACACGGTGCTGAGCTCCGACGTGTCGGCGGGCCTGACGCCGCGCGCGCATGCGGCGGAGGTGGTGCGCAGGCAGCAGGCCGCCGTGCGCACGCGGCACACGCTGCGGGTGCTGGACGAGGCAGGGGATTCGCAGGCGCTCCAGTCGCACGCGGACTTCCTGGCGCGCACGTACCGGACCATCGCGCGAGCGACGGGGAGCACGGTGTTGGTGGACAGCGGGAAGTTCCCGTCCGAGGCGGCGCTGCTGCCGCGCGTGGACGGCATCCGGCCGCTGTACCTGCACCTGGTGCGCGACCCGCGCGCGGTGACGCACTCGTGGACGAAGACGAAGCAGTACGTCGTCCCCATGTCCGCCGCGCGCAGCACGGCGTACTGGCTGGGCTTCAACGCCGCGTCGGAGGAGGTGACGCGGAGGTTCCCCGACCAGTCGCTCTTCCTGCGCTACGAGGACTTCATCGCCGCGCCGGACCGCACCGTGGACACGGTGCTGGACCTGGTGGGCGTGCCGCGAGCACAGAACCCGGTGAAGGGGCGCACGGTGGTGCTGGGGAAGAACCACACCGTCACCGGCAACCCGGACCGCTTCCGCAGCGGACCCACGCTCCTGCGCGGCGAGGACGACGCATGGAAGGGGGAGCTGGCCTCCGGAGCGAAGGCGCTCACCGTGGCGCTCGCCTGGCCGCTGATGGCGAAGTACGGCTACTTCAGCGGAGCACGGCGAGCACCCATCGGAGGGGCCGCACCGGACGCGGGCGCGGAGCGTCGCCCCTGAGTCTCCGGCCATGAGCTCGGTCCTCACGGATGAGAAGCCAGGAAACCTTCTGGGCCCCCGCCGGAGGCGCACCGAAAAAACCTGTCCGACAGTCGGACAGGTTTTGAGGACCACGGCAGGCGCGCTCCGGTCCAGCCATGCACCGGAAACCTGTCGGACAGCCGGACAGGTTCTGGAGGTCCGAAGCCCGGGACCTCGTCCCGACCAAGCTGCGGAAACCTGTCGGACAGTCGGACAAGTTCTGGAGAACCGGGGCCCGGGACCTCGTCCCGCCCGAGCCGAGGAAACCTGTCGGACAGTCGGACAAGTTCTGGAGAACCGGGGCCCGGGACCTCGTCCCGACCAGGTTGAGGAAACCGGTCGGACAGTCGGACAGGTTTTGAAGAACCGAGGTCCGGGACCTCGTCCTGCCCGAGCCGCGGAAGCCTGTCGGACGGTCGGACAGGTTTTGGGGCACCGGGGTCGGGAACCATCGGTCCTGCCGGGCTGCGGAAACTTGTCGGACGGTCGGACAGGTTTTACGCGCACCGCAGCGGTGAGGCCGTTGTTCCATCTGGGCACGGAACCTGTCGGACAGTCGGACCGGTTTGGGCGCACCGGTGCCAGGGGCTGCCGGTCCATCCAGGCCGCAGAAACCTGTCGGACCGTCGGACAGGTTTTGGAAAGTCGTGGTTGGGGACCGTCGTTCCAATCGGGCGACTGGAACCCTGTCGGACAGTCGGACCGATTTGGGCGAGTCGTGGCCGGGGATCGTCGCTCCATCTGGAGCACGGAAACCTGTTCGACAGTCGGACCCGTTTGGGAACGTCGTCGCTGGAGGGGCTGTCCGCTGCGGTCGGGCGGGGGAATCCTGTCAGTCGGACCGGTTTGGGCGTGCCGGGCGGAATGCGCTCGGGGGAATCCGGGGCTTGTGGGCTGTGCCCCGGTGCGGTCGGGCAGGGTTGGGGATAGGGCTCCGTCAACGCGGCTTCGTCCGGCGTGAAGGCGGGGCGAGGTGGCGCGTCTGGGGCTTGTTTCGATAGGGCGAACGGCGGCGCTCGCTGGGCCTGGTCTTCAGTGACGTGCGCCGGGCGGGTTTCGACGAGGGCGGGGACGGGCTGGCATGCCTCGACCCTCGTGGGTGCGGTTCAGTGATGTCGGGTGTGGTCGTTCGGCGGCGGCCTTGCGCCAACTTCTGGAGGGACGCGGATGGAACTGGGACTCGCCAACAAGGTCGCGCTCGTCGCTGGTGGCTCCAGCGGGCTGGGGCTCGCTGTCGCGGAGGAACTGGCGAAGGAGGGCGCGCATGTCGCCATCGGTGCTCGGGATACCGACCGGCTGGCTCAGGCGGAGGCTCGGCTCAAGTCCGTGGCCCGGAGCGGCAGGGTGCTGGCGTCTCGCGTGGACGTGAAGGATGACGCGGACGTGCGCCGCTGGGTGGAGGAGGTGGTCGCCACACTGGGCACGCTGCACGTCGTCGTCACCAACAGCGGCGGCCCTCCTCCGGGCCCGGCCTCCACCTTCGGCGTGGATGCGTACCGGAGCGCGGCGGACGCGGTGCTGCTGCCTCCCATCTCCCTGGCGCTCGCGGCGCTCCCGCACCTGAAGAAGGCCGGATGGGGACGCTTGCTGTTCATCACCTCGGAGACCGTGCACCGGCCGGTGGCCCGCTTCGCGCTGTCCGGCTTTGCTCGCATGGGAATCCTCGGCTTCTCCGCCGCGCTGGTGCAGGAACTGGGCGATGCCGGTATCACCGTCAATGTGCTGGCTCCGGGCTACATGCGCACGCCTCCGGTGGAGCGCACCGCCGGCAACGCGGGTGACGTGGAGGCGGGCCTTCGCGCCATGGGGGCACACATCCCGCTCAAGCGCGTGGGGCTCCCGGAGGAGTTCGCCGCCGCGGCGGTGTTCCTCGCCAGCGAGCGCGCTTCCTTCATCACCGGCACCGTGCAACTCGTGGACGGTGGCGCGAGCGTCATCGGATGAGCGCGACGCCTGCCTCTTCCTCCCGCCGTCCCGTCGTCGTGAAGATTGGCGGCGCGGCGGGCGTGGACCTGGAGAACGTCTGCTCGGACGTCGTGGAGCTCGTCCGCCAGGGCGAGCGCGTCGTCGTCGTCAACGGCGGTTCGGAGGCCGGTGAGCGGCTCCTGGGCTCGCTGGGCCTGGAGCGCCCGGAGGCCACCACCGCGAACGGCAACGTCGTGCGCCTCACCTACGCGCCCACGCTGCGCGCGCTCACCATGGCGTGGGTGGGCGAGGTCAACAAGGCCGTGGTGCTGGCGCTGCTCGCGAAGGGCGTCACCGCCCTGGGCCTGTGCGGCGCGGACGGCCGCGTGCTCACCGCGCGCCGCCGGCCTCCCCTCAAGTTGCAGGACTCCGATGGGCGCATGCGCATCGACCGCGAGCACCTGGCGGGCGAGGTCTCCTCGGTGAACTCGGCGCTCCTGGGGACGCTGCTGGAGGGCGGCTACGTGCCCGTCGTGTGTCCTCCCGCGGTGACGGAGGACGGCGTGCTCGTGAACGTGGACGCGGACCACGTGGCGTCGTCCATCTCGGCGGCGCTGGGCGCGAAGGCCCTGGTCATCCTCTCCAACGTGCCGGGGCTGCTCGCGGATCCGAAGGACCCGGGCTCGCTGGTGCGCTCCAGCGACGACGTGGAGGGCTGCATGCCGCTGGCCGGTGGACGCATGCGCTACAAGCTGGAGGCCGTGCGCCGCGCGCTGCACGGCGGAGTTCCGACCGCTTACGTGAGCGCGTCGCGCGTGGCCCGGCCGGTGTTCTCCGCGCTGGAGGAGACGGGCGGTACGAAGTTCACCCTTCGCGAGGGAGGCACGGCGGATGCGGGCGCGTGAGCCAGGCGTCGACTTGTTGCGGTGGATGGTGGAGCAGTACAGCCCCAGCCACCAGGAGGCCTCCTTCGCCGGAGCGCTGGTGGAGCGGCTGGGCGCTCGCGGCTGGCGGGCCCACACCGACCCCGTGGGCAACGCCGTCGCCCGCTACGGGGACGGAGACACCGTCATCGCGTTCCTGGGCCACATCGACACCGTGCCCGGAGAGGTGCCCGTGCGGCTGGAGGGCCAGAAGCTCTACGGCCGGGGCGCGGTGGACGCCAAGGGACCGCTGTGCGCGTTCATCGAAGCCGTGGAGCTGCTGGACGACGCGGAGCGCGCCGGCAAGCAGTTCCTGCTCCTGGGCTGCGTGGAGGAGGAGGTCGCCATCACCCGCGGCGCCCTGCACGTGCGCGACCAGTACGCCCCGGACTTCGTCATCAACGGCGAGCCCAGCGGCGCGCACGCGGTGACCATCGGCTACAAGGGCCTCTTGCGCCTGGACCTGGAGCACCGCGCCAGCCGCCGCCATACCGCGAGCCGCGACTACCGCGCCGCCGCCGAGCACGTCATCGACGCGTGGAACGCGCTCAAGCGCCTGTGTGACGACTGGAACCGCGAGCGCCCGTCCCTCTTCGAGCAGAACCTGCCCTCCCTCAACGCCTTCCACACCGGCGCCACGGAGACGGAGGAGTGGGCCACGGCCGCCGTGAGCATCCGCACCGGCCCGTCCACGGACACCGATGCCCTGCTCGCGGCGCTGGCCACCGTGCCCTCCGTGACGGTGCGCACCGTGGCCCGGAAGAACGCCGTGTCCACGAATGGCAACGACGCGCTCTCCCGCGTCTTCAAGCAGGCCATCCGCGAGCGCGGCGTGAAGCCCACGCTGCGCCTGAAGACCGGCACGTCCGACTGGAACACCGTGGCCTCCGCGTGGGCCGTGCCCACCGTGGCGTACGGCCCCGGCGACGCCGCGCTGGACCACACGCCGAACGAGCACATCGACCTGCCGGAGTACGAGGAGGGCGTCGCGGTGCTCGCGCGCGTGCTGGCGCTCCTGCCGGTGAAGGGGACCGCGGGAGGCTGAAACGCTCAGGTGCCCAGCGCGGCCAGGCCCCTCGCGCGCAGGGTCCGCATCCCCACCACGATGCCGAAGAAGAGCAGGGCACAGCCCGCGGTGATGGGCCGCACACCCACGCGGTCCGACAGCGCGCCCTGGCCCCAGACGCCCAGGATGTAGCCCGCGTTCACCAGCAGCAGGAACAGGCTGCTCACGCGCGCCTGCAACTCCGGCGGCGTGCGCGCCTGGCACACCGTCTTCAGGCCCGTGAATGCGACCAGGTACACGGCGCCCAGGATGAACAGCGTCACCAGGGCCACCGGCAGCGTGGGGGACAGCCAGTACGCGGCGGAGCACAGCCCCACGAGCAGCAGCGCCGACTCCAGGAAGGCGCGCCGCCCCATCCTCGCGGCGAGGGCGCCGGAGCCGAACGCCGCGATGACCGCGCCCGTCCCCTGCGCCGTGAGCAGCATGGACGTGGTGGTCGCGTCCCCACCCAGCACCTTCAGCGCGAACACCGGCACCAGGCCCACGAAGGGGGAGATGAGCAGGCCCACCAGCGCCCCGGAGCCCAGCGCGAGCGCGATGCCCGGATCCGTCCACGCCAGGCGCACGCCCCGCATGATGCCGGCCCACAGCGAATCCACCTTGGGGGGCAGGGTGCTCGCCGCGCCGCGCATCCCCGCGAGCGCCAGCAGCACGGCGAGGAAGGACAGCGTGTTGACGAACAGCGCCCCGGCGATGCCCACCTTCGTCAGCACGAGCGCGGCCAGCACGGGCCCGATGATGCGCCCCAGGTTGAACTGCGCCGAGTCCAGGCTGAGCGCGTTGTGCAGGTCCTCCGGGGGCACCACGGCCACGGTGAGCGCCGTGGCGCAGGGGATGACCAGCGTGCTGAACGCGCCGTTGAGCAGCGAGAGGACCGCCACCCACGGCACCGACAGGTTGTTCGTCCCGGCCAGCACCGTGAGCAGCGCGGCCAGCAGCGCCTGCACGCAGATGCACACGGCCATGAAGGTGCGCCGGTCGAAGCGGTCCGCGAGCGCTCCACCCAGGGGCGCGAGCACCAACGAAGGCAGGTGCGTCAGCGCGGCGACCCCGCCCGTCCACGCGGCCTGGCCCGTCACCTGCGTGACGTAGACCCCCAGGGCCACGGACTCCATCCACGTGCCGATGTTCGACACGAGCGTGCCCAGCCAGAGAAGGGTGAAGTCGCGATGAGACAGGGCCCGGGCGGAGCCCGAACGTGAGAACAAGGAGGTGGCCACGGCGGTACTCTTTCTACAGCGCGTCCCTGACGCATGCTCGGTGGGCGCACGCCTACACGGTGGTTGACTCCCTGCCTGCCTTGGGAGACGGGGAAACCCATGACGCGGCACAAGGTTCTCGTGGTTCCCCGGGAGATTGCTGGTGATCGGCTCGACCGGTTCCTGACGAAGCACGTCCCCGGCCTCACGCCGGAGCGGGCCCGGGCGATGCTGGACGCGGGGCGCGTGCGCATCCGGGGCAAGAAGGCGCAGGCCACGCGCAAGCTGTGGGGCGGCGAGGAACTCACCCTGGAGGTGCCGGAGCCGCGGCCCTCGCCGCGTGCCTCCGAGGAGGGCCCGGCGCTGCCGGTGCTGTACGACGACGCGGCGCTGGTCATCGTGGCGAAGCCGCCGGGGCTGGTGGTGGAGCCGGAGGGGCGGGCGGCGTCCGTGGTGGGGCTGCTCGCGGCGCGCTGCCCCCCGTTCGACGTGGAGGGCGTGGCCCAGCCGGGCGTGGTGCACCGGTTGGACCGGGAGACGAGCGGATGTCTGGCATTGGCCCGGACGGATGACGCGGTGGCGGCGCTCCTGAAGGCGTTCCAGGAGAAGCGCGTGGACAAGCGCTACCAGACGCTGGTGCTGGGCCGTCCGCCGGACACGGGGCACCTGGAGGGACCGTACGCGAGGGACCCGAAGGATCCGCGCCGCTTCACGACCCGCGTGCCCTCCGCGCGCCGGGCGGCGCTGACGTTCACGGTGCGCGAGCGGTTCCGGGAGGGGGCGCTCCTGGACATCGACCTGGACACGGGGCGCACGCATCAGATCCGCGTGCAGCTGTCGGAGGCCGGATTCCCGGTGCTGGGGGATTCGCTCTACGGCACGGAGGAGGCGCGCAGGCACCCTGCGGCGCTCGCGGTGGGGCGTCAGGCCCTGCATGCGTGGAGGCTGGAGGTGCCGTCCTCCGCGACAGGCCAGGTGGTCCAGGTGGAGTCGCCGCCGCCGGAGGACTTCCAGCGGGGGCTCGCGGTGCTGCGCGGGGGCGCATGATAGTTTTTTGGGAACCGGTGGGCCTGACGGGACGTCAGGTTCCGCGTCCGGTCACTGCTCCGTGAGCGGTGCCGGGCGCCTAGAGGGGAACATGCAATCGCTGATGAAGGGTTGGGGCAGTGTGTCGCTGGTGGCGGCGTTGTGGCTCGTGGGATGTGGCTCCTCCACGAGTCCGTCGGCTCCCGGGGGGGACGCCGGCACGACGGTGGATGCGGGGGCGGACGCGGGCGTCACGGATGATGCGGGCACGCCGGACAGCGGCGTGGTGCCGGAAGGGCCGCCCTGCGAGAAGACCCTCGGCGTCTGCGCGGGAGCGAAGCACGCGTGGGTGGATGGCGCCTTCGAGCCCGTGTGCACCGCTCGCTCCTATGGCGCGGACTACGAGGCGACGGAGACGCGCTGCGACGGCCTGGACAACGACTGCGACGGGGTGACGGATCCGACGACGTGGGCGGATGCCGCGCCGATGCAGTGGGCTCCGGACGAGAAATGGGCGGACAGCCTGCCCGTGGCGGGGGGCTTCCTGTTCGTCTCCTCCGACGGTCTGGCGGCCATCGAGCTGCTCCGGCTGGATGCAGCCCTGGCGTTGCAGGGCAGGGCCGCGCTGCCGATGTCGCCCGCGCCCATCCGGGTGTCGAGGGCGCAGCTGCTGCGGACCGCTCGCGGGCCGGCGCTCTTCTCCATCGTCGTGTACTCCGAGCCGAGCTACTTCGTCCGGGGCAGCCTCTTGCAGCTCGATGAGCGGGGCACTCCCATGGGCGAGAGTGCCGTCCTCTTCGAAGGGCCCTACACCTGGGCGAATGGACACGTGGCCCCCTCCCTGGATGGAGAGCGGCTCGCGGTGACCTGGACGTGGGAGCTCGCCGGTGCCCGCGAGGTGCAGGGCATGACGGTGGACCCCACCGGCCAGGTCCTGGCGGCTCCTCGCGTGCTGTACCGGTCGGACTCGCTTGATCTCTCCGCGGCGGAGGTGCTGGGCCTGGGGGATGGCGGGTTCCTGGTGAAGGCGAACGAGAACAAGGCGGGCACGTTCGATGACACGCGTGTCTGGCTGCAGCGTTACGACCGTGAGCTCCTGCCCGTGGGGGATGAGCGCATCCTCACCGTGAAGTACGCGGCCGCTCCCAGGCTGATGCTGACGGCTCCCTTGGAAGAGGGCGGCGCGGGCGAGCCGACGTTGCTCTACCGGGATCCGCATGGATTCACGCCCCAGTTCCTGCAGGTGCGGTCGCTCTTCGACCAGGGCATGGCGGAGAGCCTGACCGCCACGAAGCAGAGCCAGACCGCCGAGTTCGGCGCGACGATGACCTCCCGGGGACTCCAGCTGGCGTGGGTCTCCATGCTCTTCGTGTCCAATCCCTCCGGGGATGCCTCCTTCAGCGTCGAAGGGCGGCTCTGGGGGCGGAGCGCGAGCGGCATCGTGACGGATTGGACGCCTGGCACCCCGTCCATTCCCATGCACGTCGCCTCGTCCTGGGTGAGGCTGCATGAGCTGGCGGGGCATCAGCTGGGGGCGCTCACGATGACCGCCACGGATCAGCCCAGGACGTACACCTTGCGGTCGCTGCGCTACTGCGCGCCTTGATTGGAGGGACCATGCATTCGCGGATGATGTCGTTGGGACCTGTGTCGTTGGTGATGGCCCTGCTGCTCGCGGGCTGTGATTCGTCCACGAAGCCGCCGGAGCCCGTGCCGGACGCCGGCACCCAGGTGGATGCCGGCGTCACGGACGACGCGGGCACACCGGACAGCGGTGTGGCGGAGGCCCTGCCCTGTGAAAAGACCCAGGGCGTGTGCGCCGGGGCGAAGCGGGCCATGGTGGACGGCGCCTATGAGCCCGTGTGCACCGCGCGCTCCTACGGCGAAAACTACGAGGCGACGGAGACGCGCTGCGACGGTCTGGACAACGACTGTGACGGCGTGACGGATCCGGCCACCTGGACGGACGTCGCTCCCCTGAAATGGGCGCCCTACGAGAGGTCGGTGGACAGCCTGCCCGTGGCAGGGGGCTTCCTGATGGTCTACGTCGACAGCCCGGAGTGGATCGAGGTGCTCCGGTTCGACGAATCCCTGAACCTCCAGGGCACGTCGAGGATCCCTCAGGGTCCAGACTTCTCTCACGTGACGGACGCACAACTGGTGCGGACCGTTCGCGGCCCTGCCCTCTACTTCACCGCGCTGCATGTCAAGACGGGGACCCCCGCCGAAGGACGCCTCGTGCAACTGGATGAACAGGGCGCACCCATTGGCTCTCCCGGAGGCGTGGTGCTCTTCGAGCAGCCCACGGCCTTTCTGTTCGCGCGCGTGGCCGCGTCCGTGGACGGCCAGCGGATCTCCGTAGTCTGGGCCCCGGGGATCACCGGTGTCCGACAGGTGCAGGGCATGCTCGTGGATCCCGCCGGACAGGTCCTGGTCCCGCCCCGGGTGATCTTCCAGTCGGACTCGCCCGAACTCTATTCGCCGAGGGTGCTGGCCATGGGGGATGGGAACTTCCTGGTGACGGCGTCCGAGGGCGTGGGCACGTTCGATGACAACCACATCCGGTTGCGGCGTCATGACCGCGAATTGGGACTCGTGGGAGACGAGCGTCGCCTCGCCGTGGCGTATAGGGCGGTTCCCAAGCTGCTGATGATGCCCGCGAAGGAGGGTGGGGAAGAGCCGGTGATGCTCTACCGCGAACCGGATGGGCACACTCCCAGGCTCCATGAGGTGCGGCACCTCTTCGCGGGGGGCATGCCCGTGACGCTGACGTCCGCGGCGTGGAGCGAGTCCAGCGTGCTTGGCGCCACGATGACGTCACGGGGGCTTCAGTTGGCCTGGACCTCCATGGGCCATGTGCCCGTTCCCGGCCAGGAGTCGGGCTTCATCTACGACGGGCGGCTCTGGGGCATGAGCCCTTCGGGCGTCGTGACGGATTGGACGCCCGGACCCGCGCCCATGCCTCTTCACCGGAACGGGGAATGGGTGCTGCTGCATGAGCTCCCGGACCGCTGGATGGGCGCGCTCATGATGACCGCCACCGTCAGCCCCGAGTCCTACACCCTCCACTCGCTTCGTTACTGCGCCCCTTGAGCCAAGAGACCATGCATTCGCGAAAGATGTCGTTGGGACCTGTGTCGTTGGTGATGGCCCTGCTGCTCGCGGGCTGTGATTCCTCCACGAAGCCGCCGGAGCCCGTGCCGGACGCCGGCACCCAGGTGGATGCCGGCGTCACGGACGACGCGGGCACACCGGACAGTGGCGTAGCGGAGGCCCTGCCCTGCGAAAAGACCCAGGGCGTGTGCGCCGGGGCGAAGCGGGCCATGGTGGACGGCGCCTATGAGCCCGTGTGCACCGCGCGCTCCTACGGCGAAAACTATGAGGCGACGGAGACGCGCTGCGACGGTCTGGACAACGACTGTGACGGCGTGACGGATCCGGCCACCTGGGCGGACGTCGCTCCGCTGGGGACGCCTCCGCACGGAGGCATCGTGGACAGCCTGCCCGTGGCGGGGGGCTTCCTCGTGGTGTCCGTGGCGGGGCAGGACACCGTCCAGATTCGTCGCCTTGATGAATCCCTGGCGCTGCAGGCCACGACGCAGGTGCCCGTGGCGCCCGGCGCGGAGCCGGTCACCATGGCCCGCCTGGTTCGGACCTCGCACGGACCGGCGCTCGTCTATGTGGGCCGGTACACGAGCCCGTCCTCCGTGTCGCAAGGACGCCTCGTTCAGCTCGACGAGCAGGGCAACCCCGTCGGCACTCCGGGGGGCGTCGTCGTTTTCGAATATCCCCAGGTCCCGGTCTCCGCGGGGGTGGCCACCTCCCTGGACGGACAGCGGCTCGCGGTGATGTGGAACGTGGTGACGGAGGATTACAGGGAGACCCAGGGGCTGGTCGTGGATGCGGACGGAAAGCGGTTGAGCGGACCCTGGATCCTGTTCAGGACGCAGGAACAGGTCGTCCTCTCCAAGCCGACCGTGCTGGCGCTCGAGGATGGAGGGTTCCTGGCGATGGTGGTGGAGGACCACGGTCCGGAATCCCCGTCACGCATCCAGCTCTGGCGGAACAACTCGGACCTGACGAGCATCAGCGAGCAGCGGATGCTGGACGTGGGAAATTCGCCCATCGCCCAATTGCTGAGCTCGGCTCCGGGGGCAGGCGGCACACCCGGTGATCCCCTGCTGCTGTACCGCGAGACGTCGGTCCGTCCCCATCAGCTCAAGCAGGTCCGGTCCCTCTTCACCGGCGGCGCTCCGGCGACGCTCGCCACCGCGGCAGAGGGAGAGACGCCGTGGTTCGGCGCCACCCTGACGTCACGCGGGCTCCAGATGGCCTGGCTCGGCGTACGCGCCGTATCGCCCGGGACGTCGGGCGACGACCTCTTCAACTGGGAAGGCCGGTTCTGGACCCTCGGGCTGAATGGCATCGCGACGGACCGGAGCCCGGGACCCGGGCCCATGCCCCTGCACCGCTTTGCGCAATGGGTGCTGATGCATGAGCTCCCGGGCCACTGGATGGGGGCGCTCGTGATGACCTCCACCAACACGCCGACGGAAGCCCATACCCTCCAGTCCGTGCGCTACTGCGCGCCCTGACCCCGAGGGGCCTCATCACCGAGGACGGCTACCGGCCGGTGTCGTCCTCGTCGTCGGGCTCGGGCGGTTCCAGCCGGGCCTGCCGCTCACTGGCCTCCCAGGAGGCCTCGGCGTCACCGGCGTGCACACGGGCGGCGGCGTCGTCGTCCTGGTCGCCGGTCCACGTCGTATGGCCTCCCGCGAAGCCCTCCAGGGGGCGAGCGCCGCGACGCGACTCCACCTCCAGGTCCTTCTGCTCCTGCTCACGCAGCCGCTCGCGCTCCTGCTCCCGCTCGTGCTCATGCTGCTGCTCAAGAATCCTGTCCGCCATGTCGCATCACCTCCTGCCCCCAAGGTGGGGTGCGCCCACGCGGGACGGCAGGGGGAGGCGGGCGTTCGTGCACGGCCGCATGCCTGCCGTGCGGTCGGTTACGCTCCCGCGGCCCGTGTGGGGTCCGGGCACCACCAGGAGCACGGCGCATGAACCCGGGAGTCTCCATCGTCGCCGATGACACGCGGAGCTGGGGACTGGAGACCCCTGGCCCCGGCCTGCTGCTGCAGGTCCCCGCCGCGGGCCGCTGGACGCAAAGGCCCGCCATGCACCTGGATGCGGCGCCCGGCTACCGCATCCGGTTGCGCGGCATGCGGCAGACGCTGCTCTGGGCCCGCATCGACTCCTACTGGGACCGCGCCGTCTTCCTCCGGGGAACGGCCCTGTTTCCCCAGGTCCTGCCGCTCCTGTCCGCGCCTGAGGTCCGGGCCGTGGAGGCCGCCTCCGGCACCGAGGCCTGGTGGGAGGCCTGGAACTGGCGGGTGGCGCGCGCGCTCGTGGAGGCCCCGTTGCCGGTGCTCCATGCCGGGTCCTGGTGTCTGCGCCCCGTGCGCGCCATCTCCGGGGAGAAGGCGGAGCGGCATCCGGTCTCCCCCATGGAGTGGGGCTTCGGTCAGCCGCTCATGCCGCCGCACTCGCTGTCCGCGGTGACGCGGTTCCTCACTGCCTGGAAGGAGGACTGGTGGGAGGCACGGGCCGAACATGCGCCGGGGGTGGTGCTGGGACTGCGCGTGCCTTCTTCGCCCGAGGATGGACGCGTGAAGAGCTGGCGCAAGCGCGCACGGGACGGGACGCTGCCGCCCGCGCTGCTGCTCTACGTGGACATCCTGGCGAGGTGGCTGGTGCTGGATGGCCATGACCGCCTGCACGCGGCGCTGCTCGAAGGCGTGGAGCCTCCGCTTTTGGGGTTGTGGCCCTTCATCACCCCGCCGCGGCCCGCGAGCACCGTCCGCGAGGAGGGCGCCCTGTTCAGCGCGGAGTTCCAGCTGCGCGCGGGCGCGACGCCGGAGACCGTCGACCGCGTCAACCGCATGCTGGTGCTCAACTTCACCCCCGCCCCCCGGGGGACCGTCTCGCGCGCCTGGCCCATCCCGGGGGGACGCGAGACCTGGCGTGAGGAGATCATCACCCGGCGTCGCAGGGGCTGGCTCCCGCCCCTGGAGGACAACGCCCTGGACTGGCTCACGTAGACTGCGCGGCATGCTTCGTCAGCACTTCGAACGCCAGACCACCGGCCGGCTGTTGCTCCGCGCCGTCCGCGAAGACGACCTGGACGCGGTCTTCGCCCTCCACTCGGATCCCACCACGAACTGGTTCAGCCGCCGGGGCTACATGCAGACGCTGGACGACGCGCGAAGAGTCATGGGCCTCTGGCTGGAGGACTGGGCGCGCGAGGGCGTGGGGTACTGGCTGGTGGAACGGCTGGAGAAGCCCGGCGTCGTCGTGGGCCTGGGCGGCCTGCGCCACAAGGAATTGGAGGGCCAGCGCGTGCTCAACCTGGCCTACCGCTTCACGCCCGAGACCTGGGGCTCCGGCTACGCCACGGAGGTGTCCCGCGTCGCGCTGGCGCTGGCGGCCCGGCACCTGCCGCACGTGCCCCTGGTGGCCATCATCCACCCGGAGAACGCCGCGTCCCTCCGTGTCGCGGAGCGGCTGGGGATGCGCCTGGACCGGCACATCACCGAGGACGGCATCCAGAACCGCGTGTATGGGATTGGCTGAAGCCCGCGTCAGCGCGGGTCGAATGAGGCGCAGACGCGCACGCCGATGCGGACGTCCCGCGCGGTCGCGTCACCGGGCGACAGGTCGGCGCTCGCCGCGACGAACGAGTCGTAATACCAGGAGCCTCCCCGGAGCACGACGCTGCCGAACTCCGGCGTCACGGAGCGCGTGAGCTCGTAGGCGTTGCCCGCCATGTCCCGCAGGCCGAACGGGCTCACCGAAGCGGGGTGCGTCCCCACCGCGTCCGGGCCAAAGGCCAACGGCCGCCGGTCATACGTCGCGTCGATGTTGGCGTCGTCGGGCTGGAGCTGGTCGCCGTGCGGATAGCGGCGGCCGTCCGCGCCCCGGGCCGCGTACTCCCATTCGTGCTGGCCGCACAGGCGCGCTCCCGGCAGCCGCTTCGTCCGGTGGAGCCAGTAGAAGTAGCCCTCCAGATCCTGCGCGGAGACGCCGGACAAGGGCAGCCGCTTCCAGTCGACGCTCGCGTGCCGCGTGCGCTCCGCGTAGACGAGCGGCTCGCCTTCCTTCGCGGCGCGGAGCTCCTCGCGGGTGCGGTGGAAGGTGAAGACCCAGCCCGTGCCCTGCCGCCACCGCAGCGTGATGGTGCCTCCGTCGCCGAAGTGCGGCTGTTCGAGGATTCTCCTCGCGGGCGCGTCCGGTGGCAGGTCTTCCAGGTAGGTCAGCCAGTCGCCGAACGTCACCTCGTCGCGGCCCACCAGATAGCCACCGCTGAGGCAGTAGCGGTGCATGGGCGGGCTGAAGGTGAAGCGGCGCACCACCTCCGGCTCGGCGCTGCCCAGCAGGAAGCAGCCCGGCGGGATGTAGACGTAGCCTTCGGGGACCTGCGTGGGGAGCGTGAGGCGCAGCGCTTCACGCGCGCCGTGCGTGAGGAACACCGGGACGTCCAGGGACACCCGTCCCGGCTGCGTGACGTGGAGCAGGTAGGAGCCTTCCGGGAGGACGGCGCGCGAGCCTCCGGTGGCCTGCACGGCTTCGCGGCGGAACGGCCCGTCGCCGCGCACCACGCGCGTGATGGACACGCGGGCCCCCGGCGGCGTGCTCTCGAGCACCAGCTCCGCGGGCTCGTGGAAGCGCCGCAGGGAGGCCTCGCCCTCCCTGGCGGAGTCCACCTCCTGCTCCAGGCGCTGGAGCCACGCGTCGCGCTCGTGGCGCTGGTGGAACGCTTCCGCCAGGAGGACGCGCTCGGCCAGGACCTGTGCGATGAGCCGGCGTGTGTCCGGATGGTGGCGGTCGCGGTCCAGGCCGCGCTCCAGGCTCCGGCTGGCGCGGGTGAAGGCCGCCTCCGCCTGGTCGCGCAGGGCGAGCGTCTCCGTCCATCGCTTCTCCGCGGCGCTGCGCAGGCCCGTGGCATCCGTCGCGGTCTCCGGGCCCAGCGAGGAGGGCGTCCGGCCATCGAACATCGCCAGCGACTCCTCCCGGCTCGCGAGCGCCCTCGCGGCGAGGGTGCGGCCCGAGGCCAGCGCCTCCTTCGCCGTGCCCAGCTCCGCGGCGATGAAGCGCGAGTCCTCCAGGTACGCCTGGAGCCGGAGGCCGCCATACGACGCGAGGACCGCGAGCGCGAGCACGAGCGCGGTGAGGCCCCGTCCCCAGCGCGCCCGGCGCACGGCCCGGTGGGACGCCCGGAGGAAGGCCTGCTCCCGGGTGCCCAGCGTGGCGGGCTCCAGCACCCGCACCTCATCCAGCTGGCGCTGACCCCAGAGGGCCTCGCTGGCGCGGCGCAGCCGGTCCCACTCCGCGCTGGCCGCCTCCACGCGCTTGCGCAGCACGCGGTGCCCGATGTCGTCGTCCAGCCAGTCGCGCAGCGTGCCCCAGCTCGCGATGAGCGACTCGTGGGCGATCTCCCAGCGCGGCTGACCGTTCACCGTGCGCGTGTGCAGCAGCCGGCCTTCCACGAGCACCCGCAGCGCTGTCCGGGAGACGTCATCCGAGGCGTCCGCGAGGTCCTCCGCCCCACGCTCGATGCGCGTGCCCTCCGCCGTCACCAACTGGAGCAGCAGCCGCCGCGCCGCCGCGTGCTCCGCGGGGCTCATGCGCGCGAGCACGCCGTCCGCGTGCCGGGACAGCGCTCCGGCCACGCCGCCCATCGCCTCCAGCGCCGAGCGCGTGATGCGGCCCCGGCCAGCGTCGCGGCGCTCCCACAGCTCCGCGAGCGCGAACTGGAGCAGCGGGAGGCTGCCCACGCCATGCGCCGTGGAGTCGACGAGCGTCTGGACCAGCTCCGGCGACTCGAAGGCCACGCCCCGCGCACGGGCCGGGCCGATGATGGCCTCGCGCACGCCCTCGGGCGACAGCGGCCGGAGGATGTAGAGCGCCCGCTCCGCCTCTTCCCCCAGGCCCGGGAGCGCGCACAGGCGCGTGAGGAAGTCGCCCCGCACCGCCAGCAGCACGTGCACGCCCGGTGACGGCAGGGCCAGCTCTCCCAGCAGGCGGGCGAAGTGCGCGGCCTGGCCGGGGTCGGAGAGGGTGAGCAGCTCCTCCAACTGGTCGACGAAGAGCAGCAGCCCCCGCCCGCGCCCATGCGTCTCGCGCAGCGCCTGTCCCAGCCAGGCCGGCGTGTCCGAGAGGGCGGTGACGAGCTCCGCCTCCCTGCGCCCCAGCACCGGCGCGAGCGCGGCGGCCAGCGCTTCGAGCGGGCGATGGCCGGGCCACAGCGTGACGACGTGCGGCTCGCGTCCGTCGCCCAGGTCTCCGGCCGCCACGCGGGGCAGCACGCCCGCGCGGCACAGCGAGGACTTGCCCGTCCCGGAGTCGCCAGCGACGAGCACCAGCGGCCGCGTGCGCAGGCGCTCCAGCACGGCGCGGATGTCGCCTTCGCGCCCGAAGAAGAGCGCCCGGTGCTCGGCCGCGAACGGCGCGAGCCCCCGGTAGGGATTGCCGGCCGCCAGCGGCGCGGGCGCGATGGAGCGCTCCAGCTTCTCCAGGGACTCGCTCAGCGCCTCCGCGGAGTTGATGCGCTCCAGCGGATCCACCGCGAGACAGCGCTGGATGAGCGCGGCGAAGTCGGGGTCCACCTCCGGGCCCAGCGCGGCGCGGGGCGCCGTGTCCTCGGGCTTGCGCGACGTGCGGCGGGGCACCTGGCCCGTGCACAGCTCATGGAGGATGAGGCCCAGCGCGTACAGGTCGCTGCGCGCGGAGGCCGGGCCTCCGGTGAGCACCTCCGGCGCCAGGTAGGGCAGGGTGCCCACGAGCAGCGGCGAGCCGGACGCCAGCTCCGCGCCGACCTCGAAGCGCTCGGCGAGGCCGAAGTCGAGCAGCTTCACCTCGCCCTCGCGCGTGACGAGCGCGTTGGAGGGCTTCAGGTCGCGGTGCAGGACGCCCTGGCGGTGCGCCGCCGCGAGCCCCCGCGCCAGGCCCACGCCCAGCGACAGCACCCGGCGCCACGGCACCGGCAGGGGCAGTTCCGCGAGCGTCTCACCGACGACGTACTCGGAGACGATGTACGGGTGTCCGTCCACCGCGCCCACGCTGAACACGCTGACGATGTTCGCGTGCTGCAACCGCGCGAGCGCCCGGGCCTCCGTGGTGAACAGGTCGCGGAAGCGCTCATCCGGCCGAGCCGCCGCCATGAACTTCACCGCCACGCGCCGGTCCAGCGACGTGTCGTGCGCCAGGTAGACGACGCCCATCCCGCCCCGGCCCAGCGGGCGCTCCAGACGGAACGCATCGAACGACGGCGGCGGCGTCCAGGGCTCCTGCTCCGGTGGCGGCAGCCGGTCCGTCTCCCTTTCGCCGGAGGGCTCCGGGTCCTCCACGGACGAGCGCTGGATGCCGGGCGTGAGCGTGGCCAGCAGGCTCCGGCATTCGTTGCATCCCGCGGCGTGGCGGTGCACCTGCGCCAGCGCTTCATCCGTCAGCTGGTCCTCGAGGAGCTGGACCAGGACGTCGTCGGTCAGGCAGCTGGAAGGGGGCGCGCTCACGGAGTGGGAGCCTTCACGCTAGCCACGCGGCGCGCGGCGTTCAATGACACACGCGGACACGCGACCTCGCACCGTGCGCGCGACGCGCGTGGGGGGCGGGCCGGGGCCCGGCATGGTATGGCGTTGCCATGTCCCAGGTGTCCGCACTGGCCGAGACCTTCCTCTTGCACACGAAGACGCGCTTCGTGGCCCCCTCGCCGGAAGCGCTCGCGGAGCTCGACGCCGTGCTGTCGCGCGCCTGGGAGGACGCGCAGGCCCGCTGGCCGGGCATTTCGCTGCCCGCCGAGCGCTTCGTCACCCATGTCGCGGAGCGGCTCCCCCCGGCGAGCCCCACCGCGCCCATCGCGCCGCTCGTCTCCGCCCTGTCCCTGCCGGAGCTGTACCTGGCGTGCGCGTGCCTCCTGGGAAACTCCGTCGCGCTGGAGGCCTTCGAACGCCAGTACCTGGCCCGGCTGCCGGAGCGGCTTCGGAGCCTGCGCCAACCCGACGCGATGATCGACGAGGTCCGCCAGCGCGTGGGCGTGAAGCTCCTGGTGGCCAGCGCGGGCCACGCGCCCGCCATCGCGGACTACACGGGGCGTGGGGGCCTGTTGAGCTGGGTGGTCGTCATCGCCAGCCGCATCACCCACAAGTTGCGCGGACAGGAGAAGCCCTCCACGGAGGACGACGCGGAGGAGCTGTTCAAGGCGCTGCCCGCGCAGGGCCTGGACCCGGAGCTGGACGTGATGAAGCGCCGCCACCACGCGGCCTTCCGTCAGGCCGTGCGCGAAGCCGCCGCCACGTTGTCGGCCGAGGACCGCCATCTGCTCCGCCTCCACTTCGCCGACCGGCTCTCCACGTATGAGATGGCGCCGCTCTTCCGCGTCAACCAGTCCACCATCTCCCGCTGGTTGAAGCGGGTGCAGCAGCAGGTCTACGCGGAGACCCGCCGCCGCCTGCAGGAACAGCTGGGCCTCTCCACGGAGGACTTCCAGAGCTTCATCGCCTTCGTGGACAGCCAACTGGACCTGACCCTGAGCCAGCTGCTCGACGAGAAGCGCGAGCCCCCGCCGGAAGGCTGAGCTACTGGACGCGCGCGGGCTCCGCCTTCGGGGGGCCATAGGACAGGTTGCGCAAGAGCGCGGCCCCGGGCTTCACGTCGCCGCGGCTCACCGTGCACACCTCCCCGTTGTCACCTGCGTCACCCGTGTCCGCCTGGAAGCGGCCGGGGCACTCCTGGAGGATGACGTCCAGCGCGCGGCCGTCGCGGGTGCGGGACAGGCAGGTGGCGCCGTCGGGTGCCCAGGCCGCCTCGAAGGACCCCTTCGCCGGGTCCCACTCCCGCGTCACTTCCGTCGCTCGCTCCAGCACGCCCAGCCGGTCGTAGATGTCGATGGTGGTGTCCTGGCGGGTGTGGCTGCGGCCATTGCCGCAATAGTCCGCGCGGGCCAGGCGGGTGCACGACTGGTGGAGGCCGGCCAGCGACTTCCCGTCGCGGGTGGCCCAGGGCGCGTAGCCCCAGAGGATGCACTTGGAGATGGCGCCGTTCTCACACGCGAAGGTGACCCGGTCCGCCGTGTCGGCGTGGGCGCCGCTCGCGTCCCACACGCCGCCCACCGCCAGGGCCCGGGGCGCGGGAGAGCGCTCCAGCGCGACGCAGGGGTTCTCCCACTCGCGCGCCACGGGGTTCCAGGCCTCGATGCGGTAGAAGACGCGGCTGGGGTCGTCCGCCGCGGGCTCCGCGCCGCAGATGGCCACCTCCACGGGCTTGCCGTCGCTGGCGGTGCCCTGGAGCACGGTGCCCACCACGTCGCTGGCCGTCGCCCCGGTCTCCGGCGCGGGGACTGGCCACAGCCGGCCATGGTCGAAGCGCAGCGCCTTCACCCCGTCCTCCGCCTGCCGGGGCGCGTCCAGCGCCACGGAGACGAGCACACTGGTGCGCTCGTCCGTCGGCTTCTCATCCCAGCCGCGCTTGGTGCCCCACAGCATCGTGCCCTGGGGCCGGGCGATGCGCTGGGCCGACTGGGACTGGCACCGGCGCGCGTAGCGCTCGGCGTCGGTCGGGCCGCTCACCGACCGGGTCGGGGCGGGCTTCGGCACGGCGGCGGGCGGCGCGGCCTGTCCTTGTGACGACAGGAGCAGGAACAGGCATACCGGCAGGGTTCGGAAGGACGCGTTCATCGCTTCCGATGAGACCCCGTGCCCGAAATCGATGCACGGAATCCGTCCGCCCCCCGCACGGGCCCATCAGTCCCAGCCCCGCAGCTGGACCCGGACGCGCCGCAGCAGCAGGTCCCACTCCTGGCGCTTCAGGGTCGCCATGACGCGTCCGGTGACGATGCTGAGGCCGGTGAGGGTCATCACCAGGAAGCCGATGCGGTGGTCCCGCAGGCCCGCGTCGAGCAGGTTGGCCACCACGTCCAGGAGCAGGAACAGCGTCCCCAGCGCCAGGTAGGCGCGGATGCGCAGGGCCATGCCCACCGCCACGCCCAGAAGGCAGACCGCGCCGAAGACAATCGCATACGTGCCATCCTCGGACTCGCCCATGCGGGCCGCCAGCTTCGCCGCCGCAGGGACGTACAGCAGCAGTCCGCCCAGGATGCGCACCGCGTTGCGCGCCACGTGCGGGAGGCTGGACGTGAAGAGCTGTCCCATCATCAGGAGCAGGAGCCCGAGCGGCGCCAGGTACACCTCCAGCCCCTCCAGGCCGAACGCGAGCGCGGCGATGAGCAGCGCCAGGTTGCAGGCCGCCGCCGCGAACGCGCCGAACATCCGGCTGCGCTCCACCGCGCCCAGCGCCGCGTACAGCAGGCCGGAGCCTCCCGCGAGCAGGGCGGCGTCGCCCGTCGCGTCGCCGGGGAGGATGAGCGCCACCGCGATGGGCAGGAGCGCCGCGAACCGCCGCGTCGCCTGCTCCACGGGACGCACGCCCGCCCTGCGCGCCAGCACCGTCACGCCCACGAGGACGAAGCCCAGCGACAGCGCGAAGAGGGCGTCGTGTTCGGGGCGGAGGCCCTGCGCGTACAGCCCGCGCACCAATGCGTAGACGCCCACGACGGCCATCTGCACGAAGTAGACATGGCGGCCGGTGTGCTCGCGCCACGCGGCGTGCAGGGACACGCCCACGGCCAGCGCGATGGCTGCCAGCGCCATGGGCAGCACGTCCTCGGAGGCCTGGCCTCCCAGTGCGACGGCCGCGAGCAGCGCCGCGCTCGCCACCAGCCACAGGTCGCGGCCCCAGCCCATGCCTCCCGCGACGTCGCTCCGGCGGCGGGACGTCACGCGGCGGGCGACGTGGAGGGCCAGCGCGCTCCCCGCGGCGGCCAGCGCCAGCGTGGCGCCGGAACGGGTGAAGAGGGCTCCATACGCCGGGCGCCAGGGAGCCGTGGCTTGCGCGAGGAGCACCATCCCCGTGGCCACGACCGCGCTTCCGGCGACCATCGTCCCGAGCCCCGCGACGAACCCGGCGAGCGCCCCGCGCCACTGGAAGGCCGCCACGAGCAGCGCCGCCGAGAGGAGTCCCAGCGTCAGGGGGAGCGCGGCGGAGACCATCCACGTCCCGCCCAGTCCTCCGAGCATCCGCCACACGAGGACGGGGACCGCCAGCGTCGGGGACGTGTCTCCCGTCACGGCCAGCGCGTACAGCATCGCCGCCGTGAAGGTGGGGATCACGGCCAGGTGGGCGCGCAGCCGCGCGCGGCCAACGTCATGCCCCCGCCGCTTCGCGAGCCACGGAGCCACGAGCACCACCGCGAACCCCAGCAGCGCGAGCGTCGGCCCCGGCCACGCTTCGATGCTCGGGGCCAGGTGGGCCCGGGCATGCACGAGCAGCAGCAGGCCCACACCCAGGACACCGCGTCCTTGTACGCGCGCCCCGCCGATGAACAGCACCGCGCCCGTGGCGAGGATGAGTTGCGCGGAGAGCAGGCCGGGCTGGAAGAAGGCCGCCGCCACCACGAGCCCCACGGCGGTGAGCGTCTCCCTGGGCAGGGCAGCGAGGAAGGGCCCCGGACGGTCATCGGTGCCCAGGGAGAGCAGCCGCCGGAAGAACGCACGTCCCGCGTCCACCCGGGCCACCGCGACCGAGAACACCGCGTAGACGAGCCCGGCCGCGGCGATGCCCGCGAACGCCTGCTGCCACAGGAGGAACTCGCTGCTGCCCGAAGGCATCCACGCCGCCGGGTGCGACCATCCCAGCGAAGGGCTGATGAGGTGCGCCGCCGTGGCGCGGATCCATTGCCCATCGGGAGGCATCAGGGCCACCAGCGGACTTCCAAGCAGCGACTGCTGAGCGGCCCAGAGCGCGGCGCCGGGAAGCCCCAGCAGGAGCCCCCAGTGCGCCAGGAGCCGCGAGCGGAACGACGCCGCGAGCAGGACCGTCAGCAGCGCGGGTCCCAGCACCAGGAGCGGCGGCACCAGGCCCAGCGCGCGCGATGGATCCGGCAGGCCCACGACGAGTGCGGACTTCAGGAGCAGCACGGCCAGCACCGCCACGCCCAGGTGCGGCACCAGGTGATACAGCGGCCCGTGCTTGGGCCTCTCCATGCGCTGGGCCACCCACGGGCCCAAGCGCCGCAAGCCCAGCGCCAGGAACCACAGCGCGATGCCGATGAGGGGCACGCGCCAGGCGGACACGTCGGGAGGAAGCGGCCGGCCCGCGCGATTGACGGCCCCGGTGAGCGCGATGAACCCGCCGCTCAGTGCGAGCGTCACCACCGAGCCGCGCAATTGGAACGCCACGAAGCCACGCGACACGAACGCCATCAACGCACCCGCCGAGAGCAGCACGCCCGCGAGCAGGGCCACCGGACGCTCCGCGCTGTCAGGCAGGGCGACCCAGTTCACGAGCGTGATGACCGCGAGTACGGCCTGCACGAGCGCGGCGCCCGCGAACCCATCCGTGAACAGCGGCCGTCCCCGGACGCCGAAGGGCAGGGGGAAGACGTCCAGCAGCCGCCGTCCCTTCACCGTGTCGACGCCCTGGCCGCGAAGCATCGAGAAGAGCGCGAAGCCGAAGGCCAGGCCCGACGCCACGAGCGCGGCCCGTGCCGAAGTGAAGTCAGCGACCGTGCCCAGCCCCTGCGACACCGTGAGCGCGAGCCCCATGGCCGCCACGAAGGAGACAAGCCGGCTGCCATCGCGCCGGACGCGCAGCAGCAGCACCGCCGAGGCCAGCGCCGTGGGCACGCAGGCGAGCACCGGCGAGAAGGGCTCCGCGACCCCCGCGAGCACGTCCGGCAACACAGGCGCGACCCCCAGCGCCCGAGCCACCCCGAGCGAGGCGATGACCAGCGACAGGTCCTCCAGGGGCAGGAGCGCGTCCCGCAACCCCTGGCGCGCCAGCCACGCGGACTGCGCGAGCCCGCCCAGGCCATAGAGCACCGCCGCGAGCGCGAAGACGCCCAGGCCCGCCGCACTGGACGCGAGCCACGGAGTCCCGTCCACGGCCGAGAGCGCCCCGAAGAGCAACGCGACGCCGCCCAGATAGTGGAGGCCCCGCCACCTCCACCGCCCCGCGAAGTGGGCCGCGAAAGCGATGACGGCACCCGTGTACGCCTGCGGCCAGGGCGCGTTCGTCCCCTGCGTCCACGCCAGCACGGAGAACGCGGGCATCGTCGCCAGCGAGACGACGACACTCCACGCGAGCATCCGGTTGCGCAGGACGGCGGAGGACGTCACGCGCGCCAGGAGCATCAGCCCGGAAGCCACCGCCGCTACGCCGAAGCACCACCACTCAGGAACGTCGGGCGCCTGCACGCGCGCAATGAGCGCCCCCGCGAGCAGTGAGGCCATGACGGCCGGATGCACCAGGGCCCGGCGGCGGAACTCCAACAGGAAGAAGACGAGCGCGGCCAGCACGGGCGCGCAGGCCGATGCCGTGTCCACCCAGGTGTCCTCACCCGGGAACACCGAGAACGCGCCGAGCGCACCCGCGAGCGCGCCGCTGGCGACCACCGCGTGCGCCAGCGTCTCGAACACCGGGGCCGCGCGGGGATGGCGTGCCCGGACGTTCTCCGAGGACGCGCCCGCCGCCACCACCGCGCCCAGCGCCACCGCCCACAGCACGAGCCCCGCGAACAGGGGCGCCCCGGGCTCCAGCGCATCGAACCCGGAGGGCGCGCTCGCCACGCAGAAGACCACCAGCCAGAGCGCGCCGTAGAGCGCGGCACCCACCCCGGCGAACGAAGCCGCGCCCGCTCGCGCCCGCCACAACGAAGCGCCGAGCGCCACCACGCCCGCGAACGCGCACAGCGCACGCAGCCAGGGCGCGTCGTCCCACCCCATCAGCGGCAGCCCCGCCAAAAGCGACGGGAACAGCGCCACCGCGAAGGACGTGGCGGAAGCCCCGGGCCACAGCCGTCCCGCGGCCCGCAGCGGCAGAAGGGCAACGGCGGCGACGCCAATCGCGGCGGGAACGCCGACCGTGGGCGCCAACGCCACCAGGGCCGACAGCGCGATGAACACCACCGGCAGCAGGGCGAGTCCGATGCTCGCGAGCACGCGCCCCGCCGACCGCGAGCGCCGCGCCAGGAACGTGCCCAGCCCGATGAACGCCGCGTGGTAGCCCAGGAGCGCGCCCGTGACGATGAGCTGCCGGGGCACTCCACCCAGCGCCCGCCACGCCTCGCGCACGCCCATGAGCGAGCCGCCCAGCACGAGCACCGCGCCGAGGAACCACCAGATGTACTCGTTGAGGCGGGGAGGGTTGTCGCCCTCGTCCAGCGCGATGACCGCCTCCAGCCCACTGCCACCCAGTGAGTCCAGGTGCCCCCGGCCGAACAACGCCTGTCCAGACCCCAGCGCCGAACCCAGGTACTCCTCACTGGAGGACTCCCCATCATCCTGCGCCACCACCTGCCGAGCCGCCCGTGCACGCTCGGCCCGCGCTGCATCGTCGCCCAGGTCATCCACGCGGGTGGAAGCTCCGACGGCCAACGACGACGCCCGCCGCCGTGCCGCCTGTTCCCTCTCCGCCCGCGCCGTCTCGTCCAGCGAGTTCGCGAGCGAGGCCAACCACCCCGGACGCCACCCGCCCGCGCGACGCAGCGAACCGGCTACGCCATCCGCCCAGGCCTCCACGCGCGCCGCGGAGTCGAGCGCCGACTCCACCGGAACCGCAACGACCACGGCTTCGGGCACCTCCGGAACGCTCGGGACCGCTTCAACTGACGCCGAGAGCGAAGCCTCCAGCCGGTCCGCCGTTTCCGCGTCCACCAACCCATCGAAGCGCCAGTGCTCGATGCGCCGTCGCATCCGCGCCAGCACGAAGTCATCCAGGTGCCGCCCGGCGGCGGGCACGAGGGCGGCACCGCACTCCGGGCACAGGGGCCCGGAGTCCGGCACACGCGGTTCCGTACAGGCAGGACAGAGCATGTGCGTCAGCATACCGGGTGGCCCACACACTGCGTGCCGTCCCTGGAGACACTGTCACTTCGGGGAGCCCGGCCATGGACCTCCACGGCCGGGCTCCCTGTCACGCCGGGACTACAGACCGTCGTGGTAGCACCAGCCGGTGGTGCGGTCGTAGCCGCCACCGGACAGCGGGTAGTTGATGAAGCCCAGCTCCTCGCCCGGACCGCACTCCGACCGGGCGCGGGTGTAGGGCTGGCACTTCGTCGTCCCGTTCAGGCTGACGCACGCGCCGCGCGCCCCTTCCGTGCCGCAGAACTCGGCGTAGCTCTTGGTGCACGTCTCACCAATCAGGGCAGGGTCGAAGTCGAAGCCAATGGGCTCCAGGACCGACTGCTCGATGCACGTGCCGTAGACGCCGCAGATGGTCCCCGTGGGGCAGCCCGGAACCGCCGCCATCGGGTCGCACGTCTTCAGGCACTGCCGGTCCTCCGTGAACAGGTCCGAGCACGCGAAGCCCGGCGCGCAGTCCGTCGTCGCCGGGTGGTTGGCGTCCGCCGCGGGCGTACGGGTGCAGGCCGCGCCCTGTGTGCCCGTGCCCTGCGACTTCTCCAGCGTGCCATCATCCGCGAAGTAGTTGTCCGCCACGCAGGTGTGACCCGGCACGTTCGCCGTCCACGAGCCCTCGCGCGGATCGCAGCCCATGGGGCGCACGGTGTTCCAGGTCGCGTAGCGGATCCACTTGCACTCGCCACCCGGGACCACCGCGCTGCCCTTGTAGGGCGCGCTGAGCGGCGCCGCGTTCACCGACTCGCGCAGCGTCACGTTGAAGAGCACGCCCACCGACTGCTGCGGCGACACCTTGAGCGCCAGCAGCAGGGCGCCCGAGTCCGCCACGAACAGCTTCTGGCCCGCCGTGCCCGCGTCCTGGTAGCCGTAGACGCACTGCTCGCAGGTGAAGGTGTTGGCGCCTCCGGCCGCCAGGTCATGCACGCCCGTCGCCGTGTTCACGTCCAGCCGGATGAACGCCGTGTCCTTCAGCGCCGGGTCTCCCAGGCCGTTGAACGTGCCCTGATACGTCGGCTGCGCGCCGTACATCACCGGCGTCAGCTGGACGCCGTTCGACAGCGCGTTCATGGTGATTTCGGTACACCCCGCGGGTGGGGTGAGCTCATGCGCCTGCTGCTCCAGGACCTTCGCCTGCTCTTCCTGGTCGGGCGCTGGCTCCTGCGGCTGGGGCTCCACGGCACAGCCCGTCAGCGCCAGCACGGAAAGCACGGCACTCCAACGCCACGCACGAAACCCGAGGCTTCGAGTCGTCATTGTCATTCTCTTGGATGGTGGTTTTCAGGCTGTCAGGGGGAAAGACAGCCGATCCGGGGAGCCCGGATGCGTCAAGGATTACGTGAAGATGTCTTGAATTGACAATTCAATTCGACATTGCGGCGGGACTGTTATTGCCGTCGCATCCATTGCGTTCGGGATGGATTCAGAACGGAGCGCCGCGGGTGGTGACGCGCAGTTGCTGATGGTTGATGGCCACCGACAGCTTCGTGAGCAGCTCACGCAGCTGCGGCTGGGTCAGCTGCTCGCGCAGGGCCCTGAATTCATCGCGCTCCTGGTCGCCCCAACTCCTGGAGGCGAGGCCGTCCTCCAGGACGCGGCGGGCCTTCGCATAGGCCTCCACGTTTCCGGAAGGGATGGGAGGCGCGGGCTCCGGGCTGTCTGGCGGGGGTTGTGCCCGGGCCTCGGCCGTCGCGGTCTGGAACTCCTCCCGCACCACCCGGCGCAATTCCTCCTGGAGTGCCCTTGTGTCCAGCCCCGCCACGGCCACCGGCGCCGGGCGGGAAGGGCCCTCCAGACCCAGCTTCAATGCGCGCAGCTCCCGCTCCACGCCTTCACACCGTTGCGAGCGCTCCGCGTCCGGGGGGACCGCCGTGGAGGCGGTCCAACGGGCCATGCCGAAGCCGGCGCCCGCGGACGCCACGAGCGCCGCCAGGAACAAACCCCTGGATGTCATCGTCATGGTCCATTCTCCCTGGGGCCTACTTGGGTTCCAGGTAGGAGGCGTTCCGCATTTCGATGTCGGTACAGGTGCCCGTGCTGTCGTAGTACGCCTTGATGTAGGAGTCCGGCGAAGCGGCCTTGAGGATCTCGATCATGTTCCGGTCGAAGGTCGTGCAGGTCGCCATCGTCCCATTGGCGTCAAAAGCAAAGATGAAGCCGTAGTAGTAGTTGCTGCCGACATAGAAGCCGATGTCGATCGCTTGCCTGAAGTCCGAGCTGTTGCGGGCGCTCCCGAGGCTCCCCGCGAGGGTCTTGTTCGTCATGTTGATGACGACGGGGTTGGTGCCTTTATCCCCGGCCCAGGCGCTGCCGCTACCCGCGAGCATGGCCAGACCCAGTGCAATGGCAGCTTTCTTCTTGTGCATGATGTGTCTCCAGGATGTTGTGACAGGCCATGAAGCGCGGCGACGCCGCGCACCGGCCGGTGCTGCACATTTCCGTAGCAAGGGGGTCTGACATTGCTACGCATCCCGTGTGGCAATCCCGGAACATGAGAACTTGAGGCGCGTGCGACTTGTTGCTTCTGGTTCCGCTCCCGCAGCGCCCGGCACGGGTCGTCCTCCGGCATGGCCGGCGTGAACCAGACGTAGTCGTAGGGCAGGGTGGCGGCGCCAACGACAGCCGCGTAGTCCTGGGGGTTCAGCGCCTCCGGTGACACCTCCAGCAATGCCACGCTCAGCACGGTGACGTCCTTCACGCGGCGCTCCAGGTGCGCGGGGACGCCCCGGTCCTCGCGGACGTGGCCGTTGCCGGTGATGAGGATCGCGCCGTCCGCGGGCACGGTCTCCAGCAGCCGGTCCGCCATCATCGCGTCGCGCGCCCGCTGCGCCAGCGCCATGGGCTCCAGCATCTCCTGTGGAAGCTGTCCGCAGTGCGAACGGTCCAGCTCCTCCCGGACCGCCTTCGCCTCCGCCTCCGGCACGGGCGCCTCCAATCCCAGGCGCGAGCGCAGGTCGGAAGGGATTGCCTCCGGTCCCTTCATCACCAGCGCCCGCACCTGCGCGCGGGGCAGGTTGGCGGCGACGATGGGCAGGTGTGCCTGGAGGCCCGCGGCGAACACGGGCGCGTAGAGGTTGAAGCCGGGCCAGCCGCTGTTCGCCCAGTCCACCGCCTTCGCCAGTCCCTCCACGTCCTCCGGGTGGGCCTTCAGCGCCGCGTCCACGGCGGGCTGCTGCGTGACGTCCAGCATCTCGAAGGCGAGCGCGGGGCGCTGACCGGAGGCCGTCCTCGCGCGCACCAGCTCCGCCTGGAGCCGGTGGTGATCCGGGTGGTCGTGCCGCTCGCCCAGGAGCACGAAGCGCGCGGGCACCACGGCCGCGCGCAGGGCGCTCTCGTCCACGAAGCGGCCCCCCGCCACGTCCCAGATGCGCCCCACCAGCGGGTGGTCCTGGTGCAGCGTCGTGGCCCACTCCCGCGCGGGAGGAGGGGAGGGCTGCTGCCTGCTGGCGCAGCCGAGGGACAGCGCGAGGACGAGGGCGGTCGGGGTTCGCGTCATCCCGTCATCTCACCCAGCCCCCGCGTGGAATGCCCGCCTGAAAACGGCGAGGCCCCCGCTCCCGGACATTGCGCCCGGGGGGGCGACCGGCGGAGGCCCGCCTGCCTCCATGGGGAATGAGTGAGCGGGTTCGAGGCCCCTGCGTCGAGGAGCCCTGCTCGGTAGGCGACGGAAGGGGCCGTCCAGGTGGAATCCAGCGTTGAAGCGGGGGGCACGGCTGGCTACGTCCACATCAGGTTACCTCGTCCACGCGACCCGCACTCCTTGAGTCTCCCCTGAGCCGTCCGACGAACGAACAGAACGCGCCCCGGTCAGCGGAAGACGCGTCGGCCGCGCCTCGTCCCGAGGGATGGCTGGCGACATTGCGCGGCGGCAGCGTGATGGGGCGGCTCATCCTGGAGCGCGACTGGTCCGGGACGCCGCTGGGGCCCATTTCCTCGTGGCCGCCGACCCTGCGCACCCTGGTCAGCATGTGTCTGACGACGCGCTTCCCCATGTTCATCTACTGGGGGCCGGAGCGCGTGCAGCTCTACAACGACGCGGGCATCCCCATCATGGGCGCCAAGCACCCGGACCATGCCCTGGGGCCGCTGCGCGACGTCTTCCCGGAGCTGTGGCCCCACCTGAGGCCCATGTTCGACGCGCTGGAGCGCACGAAGCAGGCGAACTGGGCGGAGAGCCAGTCGCTGCCCATCCAGCGGGGTGGCTTCGCCGAGGAGGCCTACTTCACCTGGTCCTACACCCCGGTGCTGGATGACGACGGCGCGGTGGTGGGCTTCTACACGCCAGCCATGGAGACGACGGGGCAGGTCCTGGGGCAGCGGCGTCTGCGCACGCTGCACCTCCTCACCCAGCGCGCGGGCGGCACGGGCTCCGTGGAGGAGGCGTGCCGCGCCGGCCTGGACGCCCTGGCGGAGAACCCCGCCGACCTGCCCTTCACGTGGCTCTACGTCACGGACGCGGACGGCGCGCGGGCCTCGCTCGTGGGCTCCACCGGCATGGGGGCCCGGAGCGCTGCGGTGCCCGCGCACCTCGACCTGCGCGCGCAGGGGGACGGAGGGCCCGCGGGAGGGCTCCTGGCTCCGGTGGCCGCCACCCGCCAGGCCGCGCGGGTGGAGGACGTGAACGGGTGGCTGGACGCGCCGCTTCCGCCGGAGGCCGCGGAGCCGCCCCGGCCCGCCCTGGTGCTGCCGCTGCCGCACGCGGAAGGGGACCGCGACCTGGGCTTCCTGGTCGTGGGCCTGAGCCCGTTCCTGAACCCCGACGGCGAGTACCGGGGCTTCCTGGAGCTGGTGGCGGGGGCCCTGGCCACGGCCGCCTCCAGCGCTCGCGCGCGGCAGGAGGCCGTGGAGCGGATGGAGCGGCTCGCGGCGCTGGACCGGGCCAAGACGGCCTTCTTCAGCAATGTGAGCCACGAGTTCCGCACGCCCCTGACGCTGATGCTCGGGCCCGTGGAGGACGCGCTGTCTGACACGGCGGAGCCGCTGCCGCCGCGCCAGGCGGAGCGGCTGTCCCTGGTCCAGCGCAACGCCACCCGGCTGCTCAAGCTGGTCAACACGCTGCTCGACTTCACCCGGGCGGAGGCAGGACGCGTGCGCGCGGCCTTCCAGCCCACGGACCTGTCCGCCTTCACCGCGGAGCTGGTGAGCCAGTTCGAGTCCATCGCGAAGCGGGCCCAGCTCACCCTCACGCTCGACCTGCCGCCCCTGGCGGAGCCCGTCTGGGTGGACCGCGAGATGTGGGAGAAGGTTGTCTTCAACCTGCTCTCCAACGCGATGAAGTTCACCTTCGAGGGCGGCGTCCACGTCCAGCTGCGCGGCGAGGACGGCCAGGCGCGGCTTGCGGTCCGGGACACCGGCAGCGGCATCCCGGAGGCGGAGCTGCCGCACATCTTCGAGCGCTTCCACCGCGTGGAGAACGCCCGCTCGCGCAGCCACGAGGGCAGCGGCATTGGCCTGAGCCTGGTGCAGGAGCTGACGAAGCTGCACGGCGGCACCGTGGACGTGACGAGCACGCTGGGGCAGGGCACGACCTTCCGGGTCGCGGTGCCCCTGGGCACGGGCCACCTGCCGCGCGAGCAGCTCGTCCCCGAGGGCAAGGGGCTCGAGCACTCCGTGGCGCGGAGCGCGTCCGCCTACGTCGAGGAGATCCGCGGATGGCTGGGCACGGCGGCGGGCCAGGAGGAGGGGCCGCCAGTTCCGGAAAGTGTGCGGGCCACCCCGCTGCTGCCCCCCATGTCCGCCAGGGTGCTGGTGGTGGACGACAACGCGGACCTGCGCACGTACATCACGGGGCTGCTGGACGCGTCGGTGACGGTGGAGACGGCGGAGGACGGCTACGCCGCGCTCCAGGCCATCCGTGCGCATCCGCCCGACCTGGTGTTGAGCGACGTGATGATGCCGCGCCTGGGCGGCTTCGGCCTGCTGCGCGAGCTGCGCGCGGATCCCCGGCTGCGGGCCATCCCGTTCGTCCTCCTGTCGGCGCGCGCGGGCGAGGAGGCCTCGGTGGAGGGGCTGGAGGCGGGCGCGGATGACTACCTGGTGAAGCCCTTCTCCGCGCGCGAGCTGGCGGCGCGGGTGCGCACCCAACTGGAGATGGCGCGGGTGCGCCGGGAGGTGGCGGAGCTGTCGGCGCGCGAGGCGGTATTGCAGGACGCGGTCCGCGCGCGGGACGAGTTCCTGTCGGTGGTGAGCCACGAATTGAAGACGCCGCTGGCGGGCTTCCGCCTCCAGTTGGATCTCATCGAGCGGGGGCTGGGGCCGGACGTGCGCGCCCGGCTGGGCGAGCGGCTCCTGTTCACGCGGCGGCAGGTGCACCGGCTGGCCACGGTGGTGGAGACGCTGCTCGACATGTCCCAGCTGTCCTCGGGGCCGGTGCACCTGGACGTGGAGGACGTGGACCTCTCCGCGCTGGTGACGGAGGAGGTGGCCCAGGCACGCGAGGAATTGTGCCGCGAGGGCTGCGAGGTGACCGCCCGCGTCGCGGGCCCGGTGCGAGGCCGGTTCGACAAGGCGCGCCTGGAGCAGGTGGTGCAGGGGTTGCTGTCCAACGCGTTGAAGTACGGCGTGGGCAAGCCGGTGGAGGTGCACCTGGAGCAGGTGGGCCCGTCCGCGCGCCTGACGGTGGTGGACCACGGCATGGGCGTGCGCCCCGAGGACCGCGAGCGCATCTGGCAGCGCTTCGAGCGAGCCGTGTCCGTGCGCAACTTCGGAGGCCTGGGCCTGGGGCTGTGGATCGCCCGCCAGGTGGTGGAGGCCCACGGCGGCAGCGTCGGCGTGTCCGAGACGCCAGGGGGCGGCGCCACCTTCACGGTGTCACTGCCCCTGGACGGCCCGCGGCCCTGATGACAGGCATTGGCTGCCCGGACGGCTACTTGGAATCCACCACCAGCACCATCCACCGGTCGGTGGCGTGGTCGATGCGCACGTTGGCGGCGCCGGCCTCCTGGAGCTGCAGCACCACGCGCTCCAGGAACTGGAGCTGCTCCGCGGTCGCGTCCACGAACACGTTGCGCGAACCGGGGCCCTTCGCCTTCGGCTTCTTCGCCGGCGCCGCACCCGCGTGCAGCTCCGGAGCCGCCGCGGCCTTCAGCAGCGTCCCCGCGTCCTCCGCCGTCACCTCGGACCGCTCGTCCTGCACGTCCACGTCCTGCTCCTCCTTGGGGGCGGCGGCCGGAGCGGCGGGCTGCGAGGCCAGCTCCTTCTTCGCCTGTTCGCGCAGCTCGTTGAACGTGCGCAGGTTGATGGTGGCGCCGAAGCGGTCCTTGAAGCTCTCCAGGGCGTCCTGGCGGCTCAGGTCAGGCTGGTTGCGGAAGAGGTCGAGCAGGAACGCGTGACGCTCCTGCGACTGCTCCTGGGAAGTCCTGGGCATGGTGGTGTGGCTCCGGCGGTGTGGCCGCTTGAAGAAAGGCGGCGCACCCTATACCCGAGCCTCCCCCCGGAACGAAAGCCGGGGACCCGCTACCGCCCGCGAGGGCCCGGACGCGGCGTGCGGCCTCCACCCCGAGGCCCGGACGGACGCGGCTGCGCGGGCCGCGGCCACGCGTTCGTCGCCAGGCCCTCCTCCGCGTTCGAGCCTTCGGAGGAGCGGCGCAGGCGCGCGGCCTCCGCGGCGGACTCCGGCGGCACCAGCGCCTTGGGCCCCCGGCCAATGAGGTCCTCGCGCCCGGCCAGCTTCAGCGCCTCGCGCGCCAGCGGCCAGTGCTCCGGGTTCCAGTAGAGCAGGAGCGCCTTCTGCAGCCGCTTCTCGCGCAGGCCCTTCGCCGTGTACACGGGCTCCATCTTCAGCGGATCAAGCCCCGTGTAATACATGGCCGTGGCCACCGACATGGGCGTGGGGATGAAGTCCTGCACCTGGCGGGGCCGCTTGCCCTTCTCCTTCAGCCACTGCGCCAGCATCACCATGTCCTCCAGCGTGGAGCCGGGGTGGCCGCTGATGAAGTAGGCGATGTCGTACTGCTCCTTGCCCGCGTCCTCGCTGGCGCACGCGAACATGTGCTGGAAGCGCTCGAAGCTCTCGATGCCGGGCTTCTTCATCTTCTCCAGCACGCGCGGCGACACGTGCTCCGGCGCCACGGACAGCTGGCCGCCCACGTGGTGCGCCGCCAGCTCCTTCACGTACTCCGGCGAGCGCTCCGCCAGGTCGTACCGCACGCCGCTCGCGATGAAGACGTGCTTCACGCCCGGCTCCTCGCGCACCTGCTTCATCAGCGAGATGAGCGGGCCGTGGTCCGTCTGGAGGTTCTCGCACACGCCCGGGTGCACGCAGGACAGCTTGCGGCAGCGGCTCTCGATGTCCTCGCTCTTGCACTTGAGCTTGTACATGTTCGCCGTGGGCCCCCCCAGGTCCGTGATGGTCCCCCGGAAGTCCCCCATGCGCCGCAGCTCGCGCACCTCGCGCAGCACGCTCGCGGCGGAGCGGCTCTGGATGACGCGCCCCTCGTGCTCCGTGATGGAGCAGAAGGTGCAGCCGCCAAAGCACCCGCGCATCAGCACCACCGAGTGCTTCACCGTCTCGTAGGCGGGGATGGGCTCCTGGTACATGGGGTGCGGCACGCGGTTGAACTTCAAGTCGTACAGCTCATCCATGGCCACCGTGGCCGTGTCCCCGGGCTTCTGTCCGGCGCCGTCCTCCAGCGGCCGGGCGGGCGGGTTCATATAGATGGCGCGGTTGCCGTGGCGCTGCGCGATGGCGCGCGCGTTGCCGGGGTTGGTCTCCAGTTGGAAGTCCCGGCTCATCACCGCGAAGGCGCGCGTGTCCGCCACCACGTCCTCGTAGGAGGGCAGCACCACCACCTTGTCCTTGTCCGCCGCGCGCTTCGCCGGGTCCGCCTCCAGGACCTTCATCGCCGCGTCGTTGATGAGGTGCGCGGTGCCCCGGATGTCCTTCAGGTCCTCGATGCGCTCGCCCCGGTGGAGCCGGTCGGCGATCTCCCAGATGGGCCGCTCGCCCATGCCGAACACCAGCAGGTCCGCCTTGGCGTCGAAGAGGATGGAGCGGCGCACCTTCTCGCTCCAGTAGTCGAAGTGCGCGATGCGCCGCAGGCTGGCCTCGATGCCGCCCAGCACGATGGGCACGTCCGGGAAGGCCTCCCGGCAGCGCTGCGCGTAGACGATGGAGGCCCGGTCCGGCCGGCAGTTGGTGCGCCCGCCCGGGCTGTACTGGTCCTCCGAGCGGTTCTTCTTCTGGGCCGTCAGCCGGTTGAGCATCGAATCCAGGTTGCCCGCCGCCACCCCGAAGAACAGCCGGGGCGCCCCCAGGGCCTTGAAGGGCTCCGCCGAGTGCCAGTCCGGCTGGGGGATGAGCCCCACCTTGAAGCCCCGCCCCTCCAGGAAGCGCGCGATGAGCACCGGGCCGAAGGCCGGGTGGTCCACGTAGGCGTCGCCGCTCACGATGATGATGTCGCACTGCTCCCACCCCCGGGCCTGCATGTCGGCACGGGTGACGGGAAGGAACGGGTGGGCGTGACGCGGGGCGATGGAGGCCATGGCTTGGGTCCCCTCAACAGCGGGGGAAGGCCCAACCAACCCCATCAGGGCGGGCGCTGTCCACTGCGACGGCCGCCTGCCCCCCTGTTCCCCGAGAGACCGGCAACCCGTCAGGTCGTCCAAATCCAGACGCGGAGTGCACCGTTTCTCGACTCCTCGCAAAGACAGACAGCAGGGTCATTGGGGATCCAACAGGGTGTCTGTGTATACCTGGACCTGGGTACAGGCTTGCCCGTATTGCTAGAAAAATCCGGTTGTGGCAGAGAATTGTCCACGGGCCCGGCTGTCATTGTCTGGCGTCAGGGCTGCTCCCCTCATCCCCCGCACCGCCTTCTCATTGGAGAGAGTCATGTCCTTGCGCCGTCCTCTGTCGTTCTTTGCCTCCCTGCTGATGCTGGGCGGCTGTGGTGTGGAAACCCTGGAGGAGGGCGCGGGGCCGCGTCAGTCCAAGGCCGCGTTGCACACGGGCATCGACCTGGCGGCGACCGGGTTGGGCGTGACGTGTGATGACGGCCAGGTGGCGACGGTGACGGGCTTCATCGTCAACGAGGCGCCGACGGGCATCGACCCCTCGGTGGCGGGCATCTACGCCGGGGACCCGGCGGAGGGCGGCACGCTGCTGGCGACGGTGAATGTGCCGTGGCTGGTGGGTAAGGAGCGCTATGCCTTCGAGGCGGCGGTGCAGTTGCCGGAGGGCGTGCAGAAGCTGTTCGTGGTCGCGGACCACACGAACTTCTTCCCGGAGGACAGCGAGGAGAACAACACGGCGACGCTGACGCTGGCGGCGGGCGGCGGCTGTCTGGTGAACCAGGCGCCGGTGGCGCTGTGCAAGAACGTGACGGTGTCCGCGAACGCGTCGTGTGGGGCGTCCGCGTCCATCGACAATGGCTCGTATGATCCGGATGGCTTCCCGCAGCCCCTGAGCATCACGGCGAGCCCGGCGGGCCAGTACCCGGTGGGCACGACGCCGGTGACGCTCACGGTGTCGGACGGGATGGACTCGGCCACGTGCTCGGCCACGGTGACGGTGGTGGACGATGCCGCGCCGGTGGCCGGGGCGAGCAAGAACCTGGTCCTGGCCCGCACGCTGGGCGCGGACTACAAGACGGTGACCCTGGCGGACTGCGCGCAGCCGGCGGTGGACACCTGCGGCGGGACGCTGGACCTGCAGCAGTCGGCGTCCATCATCCGCGTGGAGTCGGACGAGTCCGAGGACGCGCTGTTCAGCCTGGCGCTCTTCAAGTGCCAGGACATCAAGCTGAGCGCGGACCGCAAGTCCGCGCAGCTGCGCGCGGAGTCCAGCCTGCTGGGCAACGGCCGCGTCTACACGATGGTGTACTCGGTGGCGGACGCGTCCGGGAACGCGACCCTCGGCACCTGCAAGGTGAAGGTGCCCAGCCTCCAGGGAATCCTCTCCGTGGGCGTGGGGCCCGTGTACTGCCAGGGCGACGGTTGCCCGGCGGGCACGGGCGGTGGGCTGCTCTGCCCGCTGCTGTAGTCGCCACGGAGCTCCAAGGCGGTGGATGACGGCCCGGGTCCGCGAGTGTGCGCGGCCCGGGCTGTCGTGCGTGAAGGGGGCTCGGGCTTCACCGGTGGTGCAGGCATGCGAGGGGGCCCCGCGTGCGTTGACGCAGATCGCTGCCTCCCCTAGCTTGGCCGGCTCCCGGCACCGCTCCTTTCCGAGGTGAGGAAGGGCCGCGCCGCGAGCACCCCGTATGATGCGCAGGACGGACGAGGAGTCGGGTCAGGGGGAGGCGCCGCGGGACGAGCGTGCTCCGGATGACCTCATGCCCGTGCTCCGCGTGGAGTACGACACCGACGTCCAGGAAGGCCAGACCGCGCCCGTGCTCCGGGTCCGCTCGTCATGGCCGCCGCGGGAGTGGGAGGACGCCGCGCCCGCGCCGAAGGTGACGGAAGTGAAGGGCAGGGCGTCCGCGAAGCCGAGGACGCTGACATTCAGGGAGCTGGACTCCGCGGCGCTGAAGTCCACGCCCCCCTCCCACCGCGTGAACCGCGCGCTTCCCCCGCGTCCCGCCGCCCAGGGGGAGCCTGGCGTGGCGGAGGACTCCGCGCCTTCGCGGGACCGCGAGTCGTCGCGACCGGCTGGAGCTGACACCGCCGAGGCGAACGCCGTCGCCACGGGCGCATCGACGAGAGCCCCCATCGGAGGGGAGGCTCTGCCTGGGGCTGGCATCGCCGAGGCGACTGCCGCGTTGGGGCGAGCTTCCATCGGGGAGGGTGCTCCGCGCCCTGCCGACGCTGGCCCAGCCCGCGCGCCGAACAACGAGGCGCTGGTAACGCCTGGAGTAGGGCCCTTCGGCGCGCACGTTGCTCCGCCCGCGCCGGACCTCGTCCGCGTGGACGACGTGGCGGACGCGCGTCCCCCGGAGGAAGCACCGGCCCGCGACGTGTCCGCCTCCGGCGACGTCACCCCCGCGGAGCGCGAGGCCATGCAGGCCGTCGTGTCCTCCGGGCGCCGCCGGGAACAGTGGGTGGCCCCCACGTACCTTCCGGAGGACCTGCGCGACGCGCTGGTGGCCGAGCGCAGCCAGTACCGCGCGCAGCGGCTCCAGGATGCACGCGAGGTGGGCATGGCCGGGCCCGGCGTGCTGGGCCTGGTGCCCGTTCCCGCCGCGGATCCGGACTGGTCCGGCGGCTCGCTGCTCGGCTTCCTGGGCGAGGAGCTGGTCTTCGCCGGGAACATCGTCCACCTGGACTTCGAGTCCGGCCGCGTCTTCGCCTCCTCCGACTCCGGAGAAGACCTGGACCGGCGCGTCCTCTCCTGCGAGCGCTGGTGCTACCGGCCCTACGACTTCGCGGAGGCCCTGTGCGCCGCCGCGGCCGCCTACGAGGACCGCGTCACCGACCTCTCCAACGCCCTGGCGCGAGCGAAGGGCGAGCTCCTCCCGTCCTCCCCGTCCCCCCGCGACGCGGAGCTCATCCCCGTGGACCGGCTGTGGCGCCAGCCGTGGGGCAGCATCTGGGGCCCTCCCGGCACCGGCAAGACCACCGCCGTCGCGGACCTCATCGCCCGCGCCCTGCGCGCCTACCCGCATGAGCGCATCCTCGCGGTGGCCCCCACCAACCGCGCCGCGGACGAGCTGGTGATGCGCGTCAGCGCCCTGCTGGAGCGCGACCCCATCCCCCTGCGCCCCCTGGCCCGCAGCATCTTCCGAGGCGGCACCGGCGCCAGCGAGGCCCTCCACAAGCTGCCCACCGTGGCGCTGGAGGAGAACAAGACGAGCAAGCTGCTCAACACCATCCAGGAGCGCGAACGCGAGCTCGCCCTGGAGCGGGCCCGGGGCGGCGCCGCGCCGGAGCTCGCCCGCATGCAGGCGGAGCTGCGCGGCCTGCGCGGCCGCGTGAAGGACCCCACGCTGAAGGAAGCGGAGAAGGGCGACAGCCCCCTCATGGTCCTCACCGTGCACCGCGCCCTGCGGCTGGTGTCGGAGCTGGAAGGCGAGGAGACCTTCCAGCGGCTCGTGGTGGACGAGGCCGGCATGGTGACGCGCGCGGCGACGGCGCTGCTGGCCCCGCTGGCCCGGCAGGTGACGCTCGCGGGAGACCCCAAGCAGATCGGCCCGGTGAGCCGCGCGGCGGAAGGGGCGGGGAAGGGCACCCAGACGTGGCTGCGCGCCAGCGCCCTGTCCCACCTGGAGGACGCGGTGAAGGACGCGGAGCGCCCGGACGTGCTGCTGCTGCGCACCCAGCACCGCATGCACCCGGACATCGCGAAGGTGGTGAGCCACTTCTGCTACGGCGGCGCGCTGGAGGACGGCGACCTCGTGAAGGACCGGGCCCAGAAGCCCCCGCCCGTGCCCGCCTTCCCGTCCCGCGCGATGTGGCTGGTGCTGGATGGCCTGAGCCGCGACACCCGCCGCCTCACGCACGGCCGGGGCGAGACGGGCTCCGGCTACCAGCGCGAGCTGTCCGCCGAGCTCGCCGTGACGCTGGCCCGCCAGGCCGTGCGCCTGGGCCTCACGGTGCTGTGCGTGACGCCCTACCGCGCGCAGGCGGCGCTGTTGCGCAAGCTGGGCAACGCGGCGGGCCTGCGCCACGACATGTTCAGCGCCTCCACCATCCACCGCCAGCAGGGCACCCAGTACGACGTGGTGATGGTGGACACCGTGGCCGGAGGCCGGCCCTTCCCGCCGCACACGCTGGTGCCCATCCTCAACGTCGCCGCCAGCCGCGCGAAGGAATACCTGCTGGTGCTCGCCTCGCGCGCGGAGGCCCGCGCCTCGCCCGTGCCCGCGCGCTTCCTGTCGCTGCTCCCCCGCGTGCGCGTCCACGCCGGCACGCCGCCGAAGCTGGAGCTGCTCGCCACCCAGCCGCGTCCCCCGCCTCCGCCCCCGCCGCCGCTGGTGCCCATGGGCCTGGGCGGCGAGATCGCGGGCGGCAGGGACACGGGGCCGCTCTTCACCCAGGAGCAGGTGTCCCTCTTCGAGCGCCGCTTCGACGACGGCCACCACCTGGTGCGCGGCGTGGCCGGCAGCGGCAAGACGTACGTGCTGGCGCACTGGGCCGCGCGCTACCTGCTGGAGAACCCGCGCGCCCGGGTGCTGGTGTCCTTCTACAACCGCTCGCTCGCGCCGCTCGTGGACAAGCTGCTCATGGAGGCGCTCACCGTGCGCGCCCCGGAGCAGGTGCGCGCGCTCAGGGCCCAGGTGACGGTGAAGCACGTGGGCGCGCTGCGGCGCCTGGAGCCGCACACCTTCGACGCCGTCTTCGTGGACGAGGCGCAGGACATGGACGCCCAGGGCCTGGCCGCCCTGCACGCGCTGGTGCGCCCCCGCGTGGGCGAGGACGGCCGCGAGTCCCGCTGCTTCCAGTTGTTCATGGACGACTCGCAGAACGTCTACGGCCAGGTGCCCATCGACAGCCTGAAGGAGCAGCTCCCCGAAGGGCTCTCCTTCCGGGGCCGCACCCGCGTGCTCAAGGAGACCTTCCGCGCCACGCGCGACATCCTCGACGTGGCCTTCAACGTCGTGCTGGACCCGCTGCGCCAGCACCGCGTCACCGACCCCGGCATGCGCGAGTACATGAAGGCCGGAGAGCTGGCCCGCGAGCGGCTCCTGTGGTTGCCGGAGGAGACGCTGGAGGGGCTCTACCGCGTGCAGTCCACCGAGCGCGGCGGCGTGCTGCCCCAGGTGAAGGACTTCGCCTCCAGCACCAGCGAGGCGCGCTGGGTGGCCAAGGAGATTGCCCGGCTGGTGCGCGAGGAGGGCGTCCACCCGGGCGACATCCTGGTGGTGGCGCCGGTGATGCCCGCGTCGTTCACGGACGCGCTGCGCAAGGCGGGCGTGCCCGCGGAGGCCTACGGCGGCAAGGGCGGACGGGACGTGACGGACTTCCGGGTGAGCGGCGTGGACCACGTGCGCGCCACCACGGTGTTCTCCTGCAAGGGCCACGAGTGCCCCGTCGTCTTCTTCGCGGGACTGGAGGCCCTGGACTCCATCGAGGCGTGGATGGCGGGCGCCCGCCAGCGCAACGAGCGCGAGAACGAACGCATCCGCCGCGCGATGTTCTACGTGGGGGCCACCCGCGCGATGAAGCGCCAGTACCTCACCGGCGTGCGGGGGGGCCGCTTCCTCCGGGTGGCCGCGTCCTACGTGGAGACGCTGTCCGGCCACCGCCCGGCGCCCTGAGACAGGGCGCGGGACTTGTTACATCCGCCAGCCGCCAGGCACGCCCGCGCTCTTGCCGAACGCCGGCTGCGCGTACACCTCGCGGAAGCGCGCACGCAGCAAATCGAACGTCTGCTGGAGGTCCGGCGCCGCGGCGCGCGTGTCCGGCAGCTGTCCGCCCATCCGCGCGAAGCAGCGGTTCATGGCGCCATCCAGCCACTGCGTCACGGCCGCGGTGTCCTGGTCCTGAAGCCGCTCGAACACGGACAGGGCGCGCTCCAGCGTCTCGCCGACCAGCTCCGTGGAGTCGACCGCACTCCCAGCGCAAAGCTTCGCGGCCCGAACCTCCAGGGCCGGACGATGCTTGCGAACAAACTCCCCGAAGGCATGCAGATTCACGGTGACCATTCTTAACCCTTCGCCCCCTCGATGTCAGAACGCCGGACGCGAAAATCCTTGGCTGCCGGACACCGCAAATCGTGTCGGTGGAAAAGGATGGTGGGATGAATCATGTATCACTCTCCGTCCTGGCAGGCGAGGGACCGGGAGCAGTTCCTCCAGGCCGTGGGTCGGGCGGGCCACCCGGTGGGAGTGGGCAGACCCAGGGGGGCCGCGTTGTTCTCCGGCGCGTTTCAAGGAAAGCGAGAGACATGCGGCGCACGGTGGAGCTGACGGACATGGCAGGGAATGACGAGGGGCCTCGTGTCCTCTTGTTGCCCGGGCTGGGCGCGCGTGGATCAGGCTTTCGTGAGCTCGCCCTGCGGCTGACGGACGTGGCGCGCCCCGTCATGGTCGAGTACCCGGAAGGCGAGCACGCCGCGTGCGGCGCGAGGGCGCTGGCGGAGCAGGTGCTGCGCGTCACGGGGACCGTGGACGCGGTGGTGGCCAGCTCCTTTGGCGGCATGGTGGCGGCGCACCTGGCCGCGGGCGGCGCGACGCGCGGCGTCGCATTCCTGGGGGCCTTCACCCGAACCGAGCACGTGGGGCCTCGCGGAAGGCTCATCGCGATGATGGGACCCATCGCGGTGCTGGGGCGCCCCGGACGCGTCGCGGCGTCGCTGGCGGCGTGGCGGCCGGTGGCCTCGCATCAGGTTGCGGACGTGGTGCCCACCACGGCGCTGGAGCGGCTGACGGCGCTGCGGCGCGCGTTCTCCATCCACGCGGAGCCGCCTCCGCCGGACCTGCGCCCGCTGAACGTGTCGTGTCTGTGCATCCAGGGGGACCGCGACGTGCTGGTGCCGCCGTCCTCGCTGGAGCGGCTGGCCGCGTCGCTGCCGGAGGGCACGCCCCGGCACCTGCTGCGCGGCGCGGGACACGTGCCCTATTTCTCGCACCCGGAAGCGTGCGCGCGGCTGCTCACGCCGTGGCTCCAGGCGCTCGCGCCCGCGGGACTCGCGGCGCTGTCGGCCCGGGGACTGACGCCGGACCTGGGCTCCGTGGCTTGACAGGGGGCGCGCGCGGGCAACGGATCCACCCGCCTGGCGGGGGGGTGTACGGATGCGGGCGCGGGAAGTAGTTTCGCCTCCGCCGATGTCGACCCGTCCCGTTCGCGCGCTCCTCTTCCTGTCCTTCCTGTCCACGGCCGCACAGGCCGCTCCGGAATCCGCTCCCGGGCTGACCGCCTCGCCCGTGCTGCCCACCGCACCGGCCCAGGCCGCCGCCCCGGCGCCCGCGCCGCGACGCACCGTCCTGTTGTTGGGGGACAGCCTCATCGCCACGGGCTTCGGGGAGTACCTCCAGAACCAGCTCGCCGCGCACCCCCGCATCCGCTGCGAGCGCCGCGCGAAGTCGTCCACGGGCCTCGCGCGCCCGGACTTCTTCGACTGGCTGGAGGTGGGCCAGCAGGAGGTCCAGCAGCACCAGCCGGACGTGGTGGTGGTCATCCTGGGCGGCAACGACGGGCAGGCCCTGCACACGCGGCAGGGGCGCGCCACCGTCGCCTGGGGCAAGCCGGACTGGCAGGGTGAATACCGCCAGCGGCTGACGGACTTCGTCACGGCCATCTCCGCGCCGGGCCGCAAGATTGTGTGGCTGGAGCTGCCCGCCACGGGCCGCCAGCGCTTCGAGCAGAAGCTCACGGTCATCCGCGACCTGCAGCGGGAGGTCATCGCCGGGCGCGGGGACGCGGTGCACCTGGACACGCGGCCCTACTTCACCGACGCGCGCGGCAAGGCGCTGAAGCAGGCCCGCGTGGAGGGCTTCCGCAAGCCCATGCGCCTGCGCATGACGGACGGCGTGCACTTCACCGTGGCCGGCGGACGCTACTTCGCGAACAAGGTGTACCCGGAGGTGCTGGGCGTACTGGGCCTGGAGCACGCGGCGCCCGAGGAGCAGCACACCTCGCGCCCCGCCGCCGCGCCGGTGAAGCCGGCGATGCAGGCCCTGGCCCCGGTGGCCCCGGAAGCCCCCATGAAGCCGTAGCGCGGCCTCCCCGCGTCAGGAGTGTCGCGGCCAGGAACTCTCGCCGCTCGCGTCGGGACGCAGCCTGCGCACGGCGCGCAGGAGCAGCTCCTCGTCGCGCGGGTTGGCCAGGAAGCCGCGCGCCTCCAGCTTGCGCGCCCGCTCGAAGCCCTCGTCGTCCGACGTCCCGTGGACGATGAGCGCGCCCTCGATGTGGACCTCTCCCGCGAGCAGCCCCTCCATGGCCTGGAGGGGGGCGAGCACCACGTCGGTGTCCCGCGTGTGCAGCACCTCCAGCGGCGTGGCCACGCGCGACGGGATGCCGCTGCGCGCCAGCGTGCGGGAGATGAGCACCGCGGTGACGGGTGGCCAGCCGTAGAGCATCAGCGGCGGGCTGGGCACGGTGGGACGGCGCGACTCCTGCGCGGCCCCGGCCGTCTCCCGGATGCCATAGAGGGCGCTGAGCGCGCGGGACAGGGCGCTGTCGGAGGCCAGGTGCGGCTCCACGCGCGCCTTGCCGGACACGGCCCGCACGTCATCCACCGCGTCCAGGGACAGCGGCGCCGGCACGGCCAGGTGCAGGACCTCCTTGTCCTCGCGCGTCTCCAGCCGCAGCGGCACCACGCCGTACTGCCGGGCGATGCGCGCGGGCACCAGGGTCGTCAGCGCGCGGTCGAGCGGATGCCGGTCCAGGTCCACGGCTTCCACGTCGAACTGGATGGCGAGCCCGCGCAGGACGTCCGCCTCCGTGCACACTCCCTCGCTCACCAGGGCGCGGCCCAGGGGGACATGGACCTCGTGGTGGTGCACCAGCCCCAAGCGGAGCTGGCCTTTGTCGACCACTCCCAGCTCCAGGAGGATCTCCCCCAACGGGCGTCTGGTTCCGATTTCCATGCCCACTCAACGTGGCAACCGGCCCCGCACGCGACGACGGTCGGACGGGGGCCCGGCCGGCCGGCCGCCCTCAAGACGCGTGAAGAGGAAAGAGCGCCTCGTAGGTCTCCGGCTTGAAGCCCACCGCGACGGCGTCCTTCGTGACGAGCACGGGCCGCTTCACCAGCTTCCCGTCCTTCGCCAGCCACTCCACCAGCTCCGCGTCCGAGGCCGCGTCCACCTTCGCCTTGCCCAGCGCGCGGTAGCTCTGGCCGCTGGTGTTGAGCCACTTGCGCACGGACACGCCGCTCTTCGAAATCCACTGGCGCAGCTCCGCCACGGTGGGCGGCTCGTCCACGATGGGGCGCACGCGGTGGGCCACGCCCCGCGCCTCCAGCCACTTCAGCGCCTTTCTACAGGTGTCACAGCCGGCGTACGCCAGCACGAGGATGTCGTCGGACATGCGCGGGCTTCTAACAGACCGCCAGGCATCACGGCGCATGTCTCCCCGCACGGAGGGCAGGCGGGCCGCCGTGCTTCAGGACCTGCCCCACGGGGCCGCGAAGCGCATCCTTTTCCAAAGGCATCCCATTCCCAGGAAGGAGACGCATGGAGGGCACTCGCGCCGAACCCATCCCCACCCTGGATGAGCCGCTGGACGTACCAGCGAAGCGCCGTCGGGGCTGGTGGATTCCCGGGGTGCTGGTGCTCGTGGCGCTCCTGGCGTTCATCTTCTCGCGGCACAACGAGGAGCGGCAGTTCCTGGAGCTCCTGCGGCAGGCCCGGCCCGCGTGGCTGCTGGTGGCCGCCGCGTGCCAGGTGGGCACCTACCTGTGCGTGGCGGGCATCTGGTGGATGGTCCTGCACCGCTCGCGCATCAAGACGCCGCTCTGGTCGCTGGCGCGGCTGTCCTTGATGAAGCTCGCGTTCGACCAGGTGATTCCCACCGGCGGCGTGGGCGGGTCGCTGCTCGTGGGACGCGGCCTTCGCCGCGAGGGCGCGAGCCCCGGCACCGCCGCGGGGGCGGTGCTGCTCACGGTGCTGTGCTTCTACGTCGCGCAGGCGCTGGGCGTGGGCGTGAGCCTCTACTTCCTCTGGCGCAGGTCAGAGCTGAGCGATTGGATCCAATGGCTCGTCACCGGCTTCGGCGTGGTGGCGTTGATCATCCCGCTGGGCATCCTCTGGGCCACGCGGCACCGCGAGTGGAAGCCGGGCCGCTTCGCCCGGCGCATCCCGTCCCTGGGCACCCTGCTCAAGGCCATCGCGGAGGTGCCGCCCGGCATGCTGCTCAACCCCGGCCTGCTCGCGCGCGGCGTCCTGCTGCAACTGGGCGTCTACGTGCTGGACGCGGCCACGCTGGGCGCCATGCTCCAGGCCCTGGGACAGCAGGTCCCCCTGAGCACCGTGTTCGTCAGCTTCATGGTGGCCTCCATGGCGGAGACGGTGTCCATCATCCCCGGCGGCGTGGGCACCTACGAGGCCGCGTCCGTGGGCATGCTCAACCTCTTCGGCGTCCCGGTGGAGGCGGCGCTCGCGGGCACGCTGCTCCTGCGCGGCTTCACGCTCTGGCTGCCACTGCTCCCCGGCCTGTACCTCTTGCGCCACACCTTCCGCCGCCGCCCCGCGCCCGGTGGGCAGGCAGGCTGACTTCGCCGGAAGTCGAGGAAGGTCCCACGCCCCCGCCACCACTTCCCGTGGCCGCCCGTCTTGCGCGATGGTTCGCCTGGAGCGTGGCAGACACAGGAAGCGAGAGCGAAGCACGCATGAACCTGGGCCCGGCGCTGTTCCTCCACCCCGGCGTGAAGGTCCGGCCGTGTGAGTGGGGCATGGGCGTCTTCACCGACGCCTTCATCGCCGCGGGCGATGTCATCGAGGAGTGCCACTACCTCAAGGTCCCGCAGCGCCAGTGCCGGGGCGAACCACTCGACGACTATGTTTTCGAGATCCGCTGGCACCGCCACGAGGCGCCCCGCGAGGGGGACTGGGTCGCGCTCGTGATGGGCTACGGCATGATCTACAATCACGCCAGCGACCCCAACGCGTCCTACAGTCGAGCGGAGGATCGCGATGTGTTCCGTTATCACGCACTGCGGGACATCCACCCTGGTGAGCAGATCTTCATCAGCTACGGAGCGCACTGGTGGAAGGCGCGGGGTGAGGAAGTTCCTCCCTGAGTCGCGCGCGCACCGTGTGCGCACCTGACCGGTGCGTTCGCACTTCATGCTCCGTGAGTGCGGCTTCTTCCTCGGGGAAGCCCGGAAACGTCCTGAAATGAATTCAACCGTGTCCGCGTGGGGAGCAACCAGTACAATGCGGACCGCCTGTGCGCCGGTGCTTCGGGCCGCGCGGATGCGAGGAATGCCAGACATCATGCCATTGCGTCGTTTCTACCTATCCTCCGCTCTCGTGCTGTCCGCCTCCGCCTGCACCGGCAACATCGGTGGGCAGGACGCGGAGCCTGAAAGCGCGGCGGCACCCGCGCGGGTGCGCCGGCTGACGCGCGACGAGTACAACAAGTCCGCCTCCGCGGTGCTGGGCACCGAGGTCGACATCGCCCAGGGCTTCGCCGCCGAGGACACCATCCTCGGCTTCTCCACTCACGAGCGGCTCCAGGTGACGTCGCTCCTGGCGGACCAACTCGACACCGCCGCGGTGACGCTGGCGGAGCAGGGCAGGTCACAGCTGAGTGACCTCTACGCGTGCCCCAAGGGCAAGACGCAGGACGAGTGCGCGCGCGCCTTCATCCAGCGCGTGGGTGAGCGCGCCTTCCGCCGGCCGGTGACGGCGGAGGAGGAGGCGGACCTGCTGGCCCTCTTCAATGAAGGCATGAAGGGCGGCACCATGGGGACGGGCGCGGAGCTGGTGCTCCAGGCGCTCTTCTCCTCGTCGTCCTTCCTGTACCGCACGGAGCTGGGGCCGGAGGGCGGCCGCAAGGGCCAGGTGGTGGAGCTGACCGCCTACGAGCTCGCCTCCGAGCTGTCCTTCATGGTGACCGGTGGACCTCCGGACGCCACGCTGCTCGCGTCCGCCAAGGCCGGCACGCTGTCCTCGCCCGACGAGCGCGAGGCCCAGGCGCGCCGCCTGCTCAAGACGGAGGCCGCGCAGAAGAAGCTGCGCCAGTTCTTCGTGGAGTGGCTGGGGCTGGGCGGCCTGGCCAAGGTCAACAAGAACAACCTGGTGTACCCGGACTTCAGCGTGGACTTCCGCGACTCCATGGTCCGCGAGCGCGACGCCTTCGTCGACTTCATCGTGAAGGAGCACTCGGGCTCCGTGCAGGAGCTCTTGAGCGCCAACTACTCGTTCGTGGACGAGACGCTGGCGAACTTCTACGGCGAGCTGGAGCGCACCAACGTGGATGACGACACGGGCCTGGGCCGGGTGACGCTGCCGCCGGAGCGCCTGGGCATCCTCACGCAGGCGGGCGTGATGTCCACGTACGCCCACTTCGACTCGTCCTCGCCCATCAAGCGCGGCAAGTTCGTGCTCACGCGCCTCTTGTGCCGCACGGTGCCCGCGCCGCCGGCCAACGTGTCCACCATTCCCCCGGCCCTGTCGGAGAACGCCACCACCCGCGAGCGCTTCGCGGCGCACACCAACAACCCCGCGTGCGCCAGCTGCCACAAGACCATCGACCCCATGGGCTTCGGCATGGAGGACTTCGATGGCCTGGGCCAGCACCGCACGGAGGAGAACGACAAGAGGGTGGACGCCAGCGGCGCGGTGATTGCCAGGGACGGCACCACCAACCTGGGCAGCTTCACCGGCGGCGCGCAGTTGGCGCGCTACCTGACGACGAGCGAGGAGCTGGCCAACTGCGTGCCCTTGCAGTTCATGCGCTACGCCATGGGGCGTGACGAGCACGCCTCGGACGCGGAGCTGCTCGCCGCCATGCGCACGGGCCCCTACCGCACGGACCGCCTGAAGATCTCCGAAGCGATGATCAGCCTGGTGCGTTCGTCTTCCTTCACCCAGCGGCGTCTGCCCACCCGTTGAGCTTTGACCTCCATGCCCCGCGACTTCTCCCGACGCAGCATCCTGAAGCTCCTGTCCGGCACGGCCATGGCGGCGCCCTTCGCGCACCTGCTCACCAGCTCCGTGGCCGAAGCGGCGGACGCCGCGCCCCTGCGCTTCATCGCCCTGTTCACCCCTCACGGCCTGCTGCCGGAGTACTGGGTGCCCAAGGGCAATGACACCAGCTTCAACATCGACTTCGAGAACTCCGTCCTCCAGCCGCTCCAGCGCCACCGGGACAAGCTCCTGGTGCTGGATGGCCTGGACTACCGCGTCCTCTATGAGCACGGCCGCACCGGCCACGAGGGCGGCCCCGTCACCTTCCTCACCGGCAGCCAGGTGGAGGTGTCCAGCGGCGACGAGCTGCCCTCCGGCCCGTCCCTGGACCAGGTGATTGGCAACGCGGTGGGCGGCGCCACCCAGTTCCGCTCGCTGCAGCTGCACGCCTTCGAGCAGTTCGGCGCCCAGCACGTCTACAACAGCATCTCCTTCACGGAGAACGGCTCGCGCGTGCCGTTCGAGCTGAACCCCGCCAACGTCTACAAGCGCCTCTTCGGCAGCATGGGCGGCTCCGCGGCGGAGGCGCAGGCCATCCTGTCCAAGCGCAAGAGCCTCTTGGACTACCTCATCAAGGACGCCACCCGGCTGAAGTCGCGGCTGGCGGCCGCGGAGGGCACCAAGCTGGACACGCACCTGGCGGCGCTGCGCGACATCGAGCGGCGGCTCACCAACTCGGGCGCGCTCAACTGCTCCGCGCCGGAGAAGCCCGCCAACACCGACCTGGGCGACATCAACAACATGCCCGCCCTCACCGAATTGCACATGGACCTCATCGCCCGTGCGTTCGCGTGTGATTTGACGCGCGTGGTGACCATGACCATCCCCGGGCCGTCCATGCCGTGGATTGGCATCGACGAGGACATCCACAACGACATCGCCCACCGCACGGACACCCAGTCGGAGCCGGCGCGCACCGAAATCCGCCTGCGCATGGTGGCGGTGCAGCGGTGGTACTCCGAACAGGTGGCGCGGCTGATGGACACGCTCAAGTCCATCCCGGAGGGCAGCGGTACGGTGCTCGACAACACCGTCATCCTGTGGGGGAACGAGCTGGGGGACGCCGCCGGTCACATGAACGTGTCCATCCCCACGGTGCTGGCGGGCGGCGCGGGCGGGAAGTTCCGCATGGGCCGCATGCTGTCCCTGCGCCCCGGCAAGGACCCGCTGGGCTCGTGGGAGGGCCCGGGCAAGCCGCTGCTGGGCGCGGTGGAGCACAACAAGCTGCTCACCACCCTTGCCCAGGCCTTCGGCGTCAACGTGGACCGCTTCGGCCACGAGGACTACGTGGGCACGCTCAACCTCACCTAGCGCCGCCTGGCGGCCTGGAGCGGCCCCTGGAAAAGACAACGGGAGCGGACCCCTGGGGCCCGCTCCCGTTTTCATTTCAGCGAAGCGGTGGTGGGGACTACCCGCCGAGCGCGCCGTTGATGAGGGGCGCGAGGATGCTCATGCCCGCGTCCTCGTTGTTGTAGTTGTTGGCCGGCTCGTAGATGCGGATGCGCTGGTTGTTGTTGATGAAGCGCGACAGGAAGACGTCCATGGGGACGAACTCGCTGTGGCAGGCCCAGGACTGCCACGGGCTGTCGATGTACTCGTACCAGTACTTCTTCTCCATCCGCTGGCAGGCGTGCGCGCCCACGAAGGTGATGATGGTGCTGCAGTGGCTGGCGTTGATGGCGCGGTGGTGCGGGATGAAATAGCTGAAGTTGTTGTACTTGTTCAGCTCGGTCACGAACGCATCCTGGTCCTGCTTCCAGTACGCGTGGACGGACGCCTCGTCGTTGGGCGTCTTGAAGCGCTCATACGAATAGCGCGAGTAGTTGTAGTCCATCGTGTAGCCCGTGTACGCGAGCTGATCGTTCGGGAACTCCGTGGCCACCATCTTGTTGATGGAGCCCATGTCGTTGATGTTGAAGCTGGCCGGCAGGGTGCTGAACACGGAGTCCAGGTTCCACGAAGAGCGGATCTGGTTGTGCAGCGGGCGCGACAGGGAGTTCGCGTTCGGCGCCATGAAGATGGGGCCGGAGTCGTTGATCATGTACCCCTTGGCCGGGTTGATGGCCTTGCGGATGAAGTAGTACCCGGCGGAGGTGGACGTGCCGCCCGCGCTGTAGCCCGTCACCAGCAGCTTCTGCACGCTGGGGAACTGCTGCTTGGCGTAGTTCGCCGCGGCCAGCGTGTTGTTGTAGCCGTTGTGGTACCAGGTCAGCGGCGCCTGGCCGCCGGTGGTATCCGTGTAGACCTTGGCGTTGTTGCCAATGTGCACGTCGCCCGTGCAGTACGGCAGGTAGACGATGTTCCAGCCCTTGGTGACGATGTCCTTGCGGTCGCGGAAGGGCAGGCCCGGGTCCGCCCCGTTGACGATGGGGGACACGTACTTGGCCGTGAACTGCGTCATGTAGTCGTCGGAGATGCCGTTGGGGTTCGCCGCGCCCAGGATGCCCAGGCGGCCGCTACAGGAATCGTAGTCCCAGCACGCGCCACCGCCCTCCATCATGAACAGCAGGTTGGGCGAGCCCGTCTTGTGCACGAAGAACTTGTACTGCGAGCCGTTGCCACACTTCAGGCCGGGCAGCGTCACCTTCTGCCAGGGGTAGGTGTTGCCGCCGTCCACCAGCACGTCGACGATGCCTTCCACCAGCACTTCGGCATGCGCGGCGCCCACGGGGGCGGAGAGGGCCAGAAGGCTCATCCAGAGAAAACTTCTCATGCGGCTTCCTCCAAAGGGGGAGTAGGGAGTGGGGTTGCGGCCCGGGATGATACGTTTTTGTTTATCAGCCGGAAGCGGGGAAACTTCGCTTGCGGTGAAAATAGTGAATTCCATGTCGGGTGCAGCATTCCATCCGAAACGATTGGGATTGCCGTCCTGCGTCAGCCAGGAGTTGGGAATTGACGCGCCACGGCATGTTTTAAATGTATCAATTGCGCGGTGCGTTGCCCGCGGTCCCTGCCACGGGTTGCGGCGGGTGCGGGGCGCGGGGTATGGCCTTGAGCATGAGCACGCATGCGCGTTGGAGGCTGCCCCTGGGCACCGCGGGAGTCCTGGTCCTGGCGGTGGGGGCGTGGCTTGTCTTTGGCGGGCAGGCTCCGGAGGACGCCGGGCCGGGGGTGGCGCCCGCGCCCGTGACGCAGGCCCCCGCGCCGCCCCCGCCCGTGTTCGCGTCCACGCCGGCGGTCCCCCGCGCGAAGGACGGCGGGCTGGACCTGGTGGGCGCGGCGGCGGCCCAGGTGCAGGCGTCGCCGGACCCGGAGCCCGCCCCCTATCCGGTGGACCTGGAGGCGCTGCGCGCGAAGCTGCCGGGCAACCTGTACTTTGAGATGGACGCGCCCACGAAGGACCCGGCGGAGCTGAGCCGCCGCGAGGGCGTGAAGGCGAAGTGGAACGCCCTCTACGGCAAGGTGCTGTCCAACGAGGCCTCGGAGGAGGAGGTGCACCAGTACTACGAGCACCGCCGCCAGGTGTCCGAGGACGCCATCGCCTTCGCCACCACGATGCTGCAGGACTACGGCGACAAGCTGCCCTCGGAGCACCGGGGCCTCTTGGAGCTGAGCGTGAACATGCACCGCACGCGCCTGGCGGAGCTCCCCCGCCAGGAGTCGGAGGCGCTGTCGCGCCGCGAGGCCCACGCCCAGCGGCAGAAGGAGTGGCGCGCGGGCGGCGGCCGTCAGCCCTGAGCGGATTCGTCCGCGCCGGGGAAGGTGCGGATGAGCGGGGAGCGCACGGCGGAGGAGGCCACCCACAGCTGGTGCGAGGAGCGGGTGACGGCCACGTGCAGCCTGCGGCGGGCCTCGTCGTCCGCGGGGTAGGCTCGCGCGGTGACGTCCGGCAGGACGACGTAGTCGAACTCCAGGCCCTTCACGTTGTCCACGTCCGTCACGTCCACGCCGGGCTCGAAGGAGAAGTCGCCCTCCAGCACCAGCCGCGCCCAGGGCATCTCCCGGATGACGCGGTGGAAGGACTGGGCGGCCTCGCGGCTGCTGGCGATGACGCCCACCGACGCGTGCGGCTCGCGCAGCACCAGGTCTCGCAGGGCGTCTCCCAGGAAGAGCCACGCCTGGGCCTCGTCCGGGAAGTGGTGGAAGCCCACGGGCGAGCCCTCGCGGCCGGCCTTCGCGGCGGTGGCGGGGGACTGGGTGCCCAGCACGTGCTGCGCCAATTCCACCACCGGGCGGGGGCAGCGGTAGGACACCTGGAGCCGGCAGGTGGCGGCGTCGCGGATGCCCAGCTCCTCCAGCGCGGCGTCCCAGCCGGCGAAGCCCGTCGTGGTCTGCTGCACGTCGTCCCCGGCGAGCGTGCAGCTGCGGCTGTCTCCGAGCAGCTGGCTGACGACGAAGAGCTCGAAGAGGGAGAAGTCCTCCGCCTCGTCCAGCACCACGTGCGCCAGCCGCTCCGCGCCCAGCGCGCCCCGCTGCGCCTTGAGGAACATGAGGACGGGCAGGTCGTCCGCGTCCACGGTGCCCGCGAGCGCGTCCGGCGTGTCCGCTTCAATGGCGCGCCCGTCCACGGTGACGAGGCGGTCCTCGTCGAAGCCCTTGTACTGGCGCGACAGCGGCGTGGCGGTCTGCTGCTTCGTGTGCTCCAGCACCTCCGCCACCACGGTGCGCGGCAGCTCTCCCTTCGCGTCCGCCACCACGGCCTCCAGGAAGGCGCGGTCCATGTACGCGTCCGCCAGCTTGATGCGCAGCCGGTCCAGCGTGGGGGGCAGGGCCTTGCCCTTGAACACGGGCACCCGGTCCGCCAGCGCGCGGCGCAGGGCGGGGTGGCGCTTGAAGCGCGAGACGAGCGCGGGCGTCTCCGGGGACAGCTTGATGCCCGGCAGGCTGAAGGCGGAGCGGGCGGTGGCCAGCGACCAGGCCTCCAGCGTCTCCACGGACACCTTGCCCAGGCCCAGCGGCGCCAGGAGCCGGCGCGTGAGCCGGGCCAGGCCCTCCTCCGGGACGACGACCTTGGTGCGCGCCTGCGGGTACGTCTTCGCGTCGTCGAAGATGACCTTGGCCAGCCGGTGCAGCGCCACCGTCGTCTTGCCGCTGCCCGCGCTGCCCAGCACCAGGAGCGGCTGCTCCGGGCCGGTGCTGACGGCGGCGTACTGCTCCGCGTCCAGCAGCGCCGTCACGCCGAAGGCGTCCTCCACGTGCGTGGCGCCTTTGCCCACGCCCAGGAAGCCCGGACGCGCGGCGGTGCCGCTGCCGCCCGCGAGCACGGAGGCCGCGCCACGGCCTCGCGCGTGCCAGCGGCCCTTCGAGTCGCGCTGGAGCAGGTGCGGGCCGGTGCTGATGCGGGTGAGGACGCCCTTCTCGATGATGACCAGCCGGCGCGCCTCCACCTCGCCCTCGGAGAGCCGGTCTCCGAAGGACTCCTCGAACGCGTCGCCCTCCTCGTAGTTGTAGAAGACGCGGGCGACGGGGGCGAACCTCCAGTCGATGACGCGCACGCCGGCGGAGAGGTTGGCGAAGCTGGTGCGGCCGAGCAGGTAGTCGCGCGCGCCCGTGGGCCCGGACAGGCGCAGGTGCGCGAAGTAGGGGGCGTTCGCGTCCGGCAGCGGGACGGCCTCCTGCCGCTCCAGCATGGAGCGCACCTCGTTCATCTGGGTGAAGACGTGCGGCAGGTCCGCGGCGTGCGCCGTGGTGGCGTCGTCGCGCAGCACCGCCAACTGGGCCAGCAGCCCCTGGGTGTCCAGCGTGCGCTCCGCGGCCTGACGGCGGGCCTCCGCCAGCGCCTGCTGCACGCGTGACAGCAGGGCCTCTTCCTCGGCGATGAGCGCGAGCGCCTCGGGCGACAGCTCCTGCTCCTGGCCGGCCATGATGTCTTTCCTTTCCGCCCGTGGGCGTTCGTGGAGCGGGCAAGGTGAACGCTGGCACCTTCCGGGTCAACCCGTTGGATTTCCGGGCCGACTTGCTAGATTGAGGATCGCGGTGACGGCGCCCATCCCTTCTTCCGGGTCCTCCCGCACGCGCGCTCCCCATCCACCCCGCCAGGTTGCCTCCCCAGGGGGTGGGGTGGTTGTCCGCGACTGATCGCTGAAGGGGGGTGTCTGTCGAATGGCGGCGCGCGCTGGAGGCGGGTGGCTTCTAACGGCACGCGCGGCTTGCTTCCGTCCGCATCCATCCCGAACACGGAGGATGTACCGGATGACCTCGATGAATGCGCCGTTCCGCTGGACGCTGTCACTCGCAGCCGCGCTGGGAATCGTCACGTCGGCGGGGGCGCAGGAGCCGGAGCCCCAGACGGAGACGGAGTCGTCCACGACGACCACGACCACGACGATGAGCTCGGAGGAGATGCCGAAGTCGGGGGGCCACCATGAGGGGCGCGTCGGGCCGCAGTTCGCGGTGAGCGGCAACGTGGGCTTCGGCCTGGGCTACGTCTACACGAACGGCCAGGCTCCCTCCGGCGGCCTGGAGGACCTGAAGATCACCGACTCCGCGAAGGTCTCCTTCCCCATCATCGCGGAGCTGGGCTTCCGCGTGTCGCCGCGGTTCTACCTGGGCGTGTGGGGCAGCTGGGAGCCGGTGCTGACGAAGACGAACGAGCTGTCGTGCCCGGAGGGCTTCGACTGCAGCACCTACCAGTGGCGCGTGGGGCCGGAGGTCCGCTACCACATCCGGCCGGGCGCGAGCTTCGACCCCTGGGTTGGCCTGGGCCTGGGCCTGGAGATCCTCAAGAGCCACGTGGAGGGTGACACGCAGGTGCAGGTCGCGCCGGGGGTGTTCCTGCCCACGCACGTGGACACGCACGTGACGGACCGGGGGCCCACCATCGCGCGCCTCACGCTGGGCGGCGACGTGCGGCTGACGCGGTCCCTGGCGATGGGGCCCATCATCACCGCGTCCGTGGGCCAGTACACGGTGCGCACCGGCACGCAGACGCTGGACATCACCGGCGTGGGCACCCGCGACCAGGGACTCACGCCCGTGGATGACGGCTTCCACGCGCTGTTCACCGTGGGCCTCCGCATCGCGTTCCTGCCCCTGTAGCACCGCGTCGCGGTGGAGGACGCGGGACGCCCCCTTGGAACCTGGGGGCCGGGTGAGGTGTCTTGGGGCGCGGCTCCCCACCTCCCCCGGAGGGTGTATGTCGTCTCGCAAGGTGTTCGTCGTGGTGGCCGGGCTGGCGCTCCTGCTGGCCGCCGGCTTCGTCTGGATGCGCGCCTCCGCGCCCGCGGCCGTGGCGGTGCGCGAGGAAGCGGTGGCGTTCCCCGAGCGGCCCGCGTCCGGCCCGGCGCGGGCCCCGGTGCTCGATGGGGGCGGGGCGACCGCGCCGGTGGAAGAGCCCATGCGGGACGCGGACGGCGCGTTGCGCGTAAAGACCGTCACGGCCTCGGGGCCGTTCGCGGGCGCCGAGGTGACGCTGTACCTGCGAGGGCCCGCGTCCCCAGGCTCACGGCTGCCGTCGTGGCGCGTGGCGGGGCAGGGCCGGACGGATGCGGCGGGAGCGCTGGTGCTGCCCGCGCGTCCCGGGGCCTATCTCGTCACCGCGCGTGCGCGGGGGCTGGCGCTGGGGCGCGCGGAGGTGACGCGTCCCCACGGCGAAGCGGTGACCCCGGTGCGCCTCCTGCTGGAACCCGGGGTGTCGCTGACGGGCCTGACGGTGGAGCGCGCGGGCGGCGCACCCGTGCCGATGGCGGAGCTGACGCTGACGCCGCACTCCGGCTTCGAGGACGCGCTCCCCCTCTTCCTCCAGACCGGCGCGTCGGTACCGGACGAGGCGCGGCACGAGTCGCTCAGCGACGCACGGGGCCTGTTCGGATTCCACGGGCTGGCGCCCGGTGAATATCAACTGGAGGCGCGAGCCCCGGGCCACGCGCCCCGCCGCATCACGCGCGTGCACGTGCCGGGGACGGACGTGCGCGTGGAACTGGAGGGATCCGCGTTCATCGAGGGCTTCGTCACCCGCGCGGATGGAACACCCGCGCCGGGAGCGCGCGTGAGCGCCTGGGGAGCGGATGGCGCCGTGGAGGTGGAGGCCGGAGACACGGGGAGTTTCTCGCTGGACGTGCCGCCTGGGTCGTTCCAGGTGACGGCCCGTCTTGGGGTGGAGACCGGCGCGGCCGAGGGCCCGAACGTCGTGGGGCCGGGCATGACGGTGAAGGACGTGCGGATCCGTCTGGGCGGCGGGGCGTCGCTTGCGGGCGTGGTGCGGCGCAAGGACTCGGGCGAGGCCATCGCGGGGGCCACGGTGGGCGTGCGCGTGCATGGCGACCGCGCGGACCTGCTCCAGGCGCGCTCGGAGGCGGATGGACGCTTCGAGGTGGGCGGACTCGCGCCGGGCGCCTACGACGTGCAGGTGCGCGCTCCGGGCTTCCAGCCGCTCACGCGCACGGGGCTGGGCGTGCTCGCGGGGCAGCGCTTCGAGCTGGTGCTGGAGTTCGCGGCTCCGGGACGCATCGAGGGCACGGTGGTGGATGGCTCGGAGGCGCCGCTCCCCGGCGTGTCGGTGGTGGCCCAGCTCCGGTGGCGGCCGCTGCCGGACGCGCTGCCCTCGGTGACGGACGCGCAGGGGCGCTTCACGTTGGAGGACGTTCCGGAGGGCACCGTTTACGTCGCGGCGCGCCGCGCGGACAGCGAGGACGAGGTGCGCCAGCCCGTGCGCGTGGAGGCCGGAAAGACGGCGACAGCGCGGCTGACGCTCGTGGGTGAAGGCGTGCTGGAGGGCACCGTGCGCAAGGAGGACGGCGCGCGGCCGTCAGGCGCGGTGACGATCACCGCGCACCGGGTGGGGGATGCCGCCTCCGAGTCCGTCGACGTGCCCGCGAAGCTGGATGGAACGTGGTCGATGCGCGTGGGCGCGGGGCGCTATCAGTTGAGCGCGTGGTTGACCGCGCTGCGCTTCCAGAACGGCGACCAGTTGCAGGTGGTGGAGCTGGAGGCGGGCGGCCGGCGCCACGTGGACCTGGTGGTGGGCGAGCCCAGGAAGCCGCTCCGCGTGACGGTGCTGGAGCCCAACGGCGCGCCCAGCGTCCACGCGACGGTGATGGCCACGGAGGCGGGCCACGTGGACATCCAGGCGGAGGAGCTGACGGATGCAGCCGGCCAGGCGGTGCTGGCCCTGGACGGGCTGGGCTCGGACGCCTGGCGCGTCTGGTCCACGAATGGCGGACGGCAGGGCGAGGCCGCGAGCGTGTCCGCGTCCCAGAAGGAGCTCACGCTCCAGTTGAAGCCCGCGGCCCGGCTGAGGGGCACCGTCCGCTCCGCCGGCGGCCGCGACGTGCGGGGCTTCACGCTGAACGTGACCGCGGCGCGCGGCGAGGACGACTTCCTCTCCTCCGTGGAGCGTCAGTTCTCCGGGGATGCGTTCCAGGTGGACGACGTCTTCCCCACGGACGTCACCGTCACGGCCACGCTGCCGGACGGGCGCGCGGGCAAGGTGGACGTGACGCTCGCGTCCGGCGCGGAGGCCGCCGTGGAGGTGGTGGTGGACGCGGGCGGCGGCATATCCGGGCGGCTGGTGGATGCGCGCACGAACGAACCGCTGGCGGGCGCGTACGTGGACGCGGACGGCATCGCGTCACCCATCACGGGCGCGGACGGACGCTTCGAGTTGAAGGACCTGGCCCCGGGCGCGCACCGGCTCACCGCGTGGAGCCGGGGACGGGAGTTGGTGGACCGGAGGGTGACGCTCGCCGCCGGGAAGACGCAGGCGTTGGGGGACTGGCGATTGGGGCACCCGCGCGTGGAGCCGGGGCGGCTGGGGCTGAGCTTCGGCATGACGGGACGGGACGTCGTCATCAGCGCCATCGCGGCGGGCGCGGACGTGGCGGGCCTCCAGGTGGGGGACGTGGTGCGCTCCATCGACGGGGCGGTGGTGCTGGACACGGGCGAGGCCCGGCGGCGTGAGCTGGGCGCGCCGGGCAGCCCCGCGGTGCTCGCGCTCCAGCGGGGGGGCCAGGCGCTGTCCCTCACGTTCATCCGCGCACGCTGAGGGAGGTGCGGCTTGAAAGCGCGGGGCGGGCCCTGACAGCATCCCGCGCATGGATGAGCGCTTCACCCCGGAGCACGAGGCGTTCCGCCGCACCGTGCGTCAGTTCGTCGAGAAGGAGCTGGCCCCGCACGCGCTGGAGTGGGACCAGGCCGGCGAGTTCCCTCGCGACGTGTTCCGCCGCTGCGGCGAGCTGGGCTTCTTCGGCATCAGCCATGACCCGGCGTATGGCGGCAGCGGGCTGGACGCCTGGTACGTGGCCGCCTTCGCGGAGGAGCTGGCGCGGGCGCGCAACGGGGGCGTGGCCATGTCGCTCCTGGTGCAGGGGCAGATGGCCACGCCGGTCATCAACGAGCTGGGCACCGAGGAGCAGAAGCGCGAGTTCCTGGCCCCCGCGCTCACCGGCGAGCGCATCGCGGCGCTGGCGATGAGCGAACCGGACGCGGGCTCGGACCTGGCGCGGCTGCGCACCACGGCGCGCAGGGACGGCGACGACTACGTCATCCAGGGCGCGAAGACGTGGATCTCCAACGGCGCCCGCGCGGACTTCCTGGTGCTGGCGGTGCGCACGGGAGGAGAGGGCGCGCCGGGCATCTCGCTGGTGACGCTGCCCACGGACGTGAAGGGCTTCTCCGTGTCGAAGAAGCTCCAGAAGGTGGGCCACCGCTCGTCGGACATGGCCATCCTCTATTTCGAGGACTGCCGCATCCCCGCCCGCTACGTGCTGGGCCGGGAGAACGACGGCTTCTTCCACATCATGAACAGCTTCCACGCGGAGCGCCTGGTGACGGCGCTCTACACGGTGGCGGTGATGGACGACCTGATTCGTGAAGCCATCCGCTACGGCCGCGAGCGTCAGGCATTTGGAAAGCGGCTGCTGGACTTCCAGGTGTGGCGCCACACCTTCGTGGACCACGCCACCCGCGTGGAGGCGGCGAGGCAGCTCACCTATCAGGCGGTGCAGCTCTTCAATCGCAAACGCAAGCAGAAGCCGGTGAAGGAGATCGCCATGGCCAAGCTCCTCACCACGGAGCTGGCCCAGCGCGTGGCCTACGACTGCCAGCAGTTCTACGGAGGCATGGGCTACGTGGAGGAGTCGCACGTCGCGCGGGCCTGGCGCGACGTGCGCATGCTCACCATCGGCGGAGGCACGTCCGAGGTGATGAAGGAGATCATCGCCGGGACGATGGCGCTCTAGCCGCGGCCCTGGTGGTTCTATTTCCCCAGGATGCCGCCGAGCATTCCGCCCAGCCCGCCGCCGCCCTGGGGGCCGCTGCCGCCCCCGGAGCCGCCCGCGAGCATGGGCGCCACGGCGAGGATCTTCCCCACCAGGCCCGGGTCCAGGCGGGACTTGAGGAAGTTGAGGAGCAGGGGCGCGACCAGGGTGGCCTTGCTCGCGTCCAGGTTGAAGCGCTGGAGGATGGCCACCACGCCGGCAATCTCTCCCGCGTGGGCCGCCGCGCCGCCCAGGGCGCCCATGAGGCCTCCACCCCCGCCACCGCCGCCCGCGCCGCCGAGCATGCCGCCCAGCGCGCCCATCAGGCCGCCACCGTCGCCCGCCGGGGCCTGGGCCGACTGCTGCTGCCAGCCCTGCATCTCCGGGATGGCCTGGTCCATCTGCCGGGCCGCGTCCGGGCCCACCTTCTCCTGCACCGTGCCCTGCACCAGCTTCAGGAGCGAACCCGCGAGCCCCTGTGCCTGCGTGCCATCCACTCCAAGCTGCTGCGAGAGCTGTCCGATGAGGTCCATGCGCCCTGCTCCTTCACGTGAGTCCCAAGGGTGAGGCGGCGGTTGTAGCGGGCCGGGCCGGTCGCTGGCCGGAAAACCGGCGCGAGCGTTCGTCGGAGGACGCCTACAGTCGGGTGAAGGACCAGCTCAACGCGCGGCCGCCCTCGTAGGGCATGACACCGTGGAAGGGGCGCGGGTCCGCGTCGAACACGAGCGGCAGGAAGTGCCGGTCCCCGTCCCACAGGTTCAGCGACAGGATGGAGGACACGGGGACCCAGGACAGGGAGCCCTCGGGGTTCTTCTCCAGGGGCGTGCCCTGGAAGGCGTCGATGCGGAAGATGAAGCCCAGCCAGTCCTCGCCGTGCTTGCCGAAGCCCGGCCAGGACAGGGTGCCGCGCAGGGCCATGCGCGTGCACTCGATGCCGGCCTCCTCGCGAATCTCGCGGCGCATGCACGCCGCGATGTCCTCGTCGCGGTCCATCTTGCCGCCCAGGCCGTTGTACTTGCCGTAATGGGCATCCTCCGGGCGCGCGTTCCGGTGGATGAGCAGCACCTGCTGGCCATCCGGCGACATCACGTAGCCCAGGGTGGCGACGATGGGGGTGTAGGGCATGGCCCCGGTTCGTCGCCTGATTCGGGCAAGGCGTCAATAGTTCCAGGCGGTGCAGTCGGTCGTCGTGCGCGTGACGAACTCCGCCAGCGTGCGCATGTTCCGCGCGAACGTGCTCGTGTCCAGGTAGTCCCCCGGCGTGGCGCCACTGCGCGGGCCGGCCGGGCTGTACGTGGTGATCCACCGCTCGTTGTTCACGGCCGTGTCCACCGCCTGCGCCGTGTCGGCGCGCAGTTGCTGGCACGAGCGCTTCATCACGGTCGTGTCGGTCGCCAGCCGGTTGTACTCCGCGCGGATGGCGGCGAGCTGCGACGGGACCTCCCAGCCGTAGTTCTGGTACGTCGGCGGCGCGGTGGTGAACTGGGCCGGGTAGCCGCCCGCCTTCACCGTGTAGAAGCCGATGTTCGACGGCGAGGTGTCATCCAGCTCGATGTAGCGGGAGATGAGGCTGTCATTGGCGTAGTCGACGCTCTCCAGGTACGTGAGCGCGGTGCCGACCGCGGCGCGGTTCGCCGGGACGCCCGGGTCGAGCTGGTAGAGGCGCAAGAGCGCCCACATGACGTCCTGGCTCTCCTGGCCCGCGATGGCCGGCGCCTCCCAGCTGCGCGCCCAGCGCGGCTGCATCTGCAGGTCGTACTGCTGCGCCCAGGCGGGCTGGGGCTGCGGCATCTGCGCGCGGCGGAGGAAGTCACCGTACGCGGTGCGCATGGACTGATACGTCGTGGCCTGCGCGGGGTAGAGCTCCTTCGCCCAGTTCAGCATCTCCACGAAGGACGTCGCCAGGTTGTCGTTCAGCGTCGGGTCGTCCCAGTACTCGGTCGTGTAGGAATTGGCGTAGCAATTCGCGAGGCCGCACGAGGTGCCAATCGACGGCGGGTAGCTCGCAAAGAGCGCGGGCCGGGCGGCGACGGGGCCGGCGAACCCCTGGGGGAAGCCGCCGTTCGTGGGGAACTGCGAGGTCTCCACCCGCGCGCGGGCGTACGCGGAGGCGCCGGAGATGTCCGTGTTCGCGAACCCGAGGAGCTGGTCGGTGCGCATCATCGCGATGAGCGCGTTCTGCGTGACCTGATCGTCATAGGCCGTCATCGTGCAGCCGCCACAGCCACAGCTCGCGGTGGTGTTGAGGTAACAGGCCTTGATGGTCGGTGTGGGCTTGAAGTCCGCGTAGAGGCGCCAGCCACCGGACTTCACCTGCCCGTGGCGCAGCGCCATCGCCGCGTCCAGCGCATAGGTCTTCAGCGCCGGAGTGGCCGGGTCCGCGAGCGCCGCTTCGACGAAGGCAATCGTCACGTCCGACGTCCCGGGCGACTGGATCATGATCTGATCCGCGTCGAGCTGGATGTCGCCCCAGCGTTCATTCAGGTTGGTGGCGTTGTGATGCCACGCATAGCCGCCGTGGCGCGCGACGTTGTCATGGAAGTACTTCGCCGCGTTCCGCATGCGGCCCAATGCCTTCTGCCGGAGCGGCGTCGTGGCCGCCTGTTCGGACTCACCGAGCTCGGAGTCGGGTGAAGCACAAGCCAGCGCCGAGACGATGGGGAGGAGTGCGAGCACGAGGTGCTTTTTCATGGGTGTGACTCGTAGCACACCCGGCCCGCACTCCTGGCGGGGTCGCGCCTAGAAGCAGGTGCAGGCGGCCTTGTAACACTTGCCCAGGCGGAAGCCCTTCGCCACACAGCTGGCGTTGCACTCCTCCGCGTAGCACTCCACCTGCGACGCTTCCGCGGTCGCGGGCGTGGACAGCGCCAGCGTGGCGCCAAAGGAAACGAAGGCACCCGCGCCCATCGCGAACAGCACCCGGCCCGCCTTCTTCAACGACGTCATCATGTGTCTCTCCCGGTGAGGATGTTTCGGTTTGAAGCTTACCTCTTCTGGGGGACATCCCGACTCCAGGCCGACTCTCCGTGAAAATCAGGACATATTTGAAGTCCATGGAGATTTGCTTCATGCTGTCGGAAGCTGGTGGAGGGGCTGAAACCCAGCCAGTGGAGCAACGTTCCTAAGGGGGATGCCAATGAGTCCACGCGTCGCCGGTCACCGAGCTCATGCCGCTCCCACGCCGGTCCGTTCGCCGCCTCCGCGAGGGGATGCCGCGCCCCAGGTCCGCCCCCAGGCCGCGAAGCCCGCGTCCCAACCACGCGCCACCGGCCATGAGCGCAAGGACTCCTTCGAGTCCGCTCGGCCTTCGCCCAGGCAGGCCGCGCTGGAGGACAGGCTTCGCTCCAGCGATACGTTCCGCCAGCTGCCGCGAGGGACGCAGGCCCGGCTGCTCGCCACCGCCCGGAAACATGGGCAATCGCCCGAGGCGCGCCGCAACATCGCGGACCTCGCGCTGAACAAGAACCTGGACAAGCTCGCGCCCCGGCAGCAGCGCGAAGCCATCAAGACGCTGCGCGAGGGCATCAAGAACAAGGGTGTGGGCGCGGACCTGGCCGAGCTGGCCTCGGACAAGGACTTCCGCCGCCTGGGTGGGAAGGACCAGCGCAACATCATGGAGTCGGTGGCCGCCCAGCGTGGAGACCGCTCCGCCAGGAATGCGCTGGTCGACCTGGGGACGTCGAAGGGCTTCGGTCAGCTGAATGGCCAGATGCGCAAGCAGCTGGTGGACGAAATGGAGAGACGCCGGAGCGGCAAGTCCGAGGCCCGCTTCGGAAAGGCGGCCCTGGAGCTGGCGGACAGCGCGAGCTTCCGCAAGCTGGCGCCGGACGTGCAAAGCCAGCTGGCGAAAGCCATTGCCCCCGGACGTCCCCCCAGTCAGGCGTCGCGGTCGGCGCTCGTGGAGTTGGGGTCGAATGCAGGCCTCGCGAAGCTGCCGGCCGAAACCCAGCGCAAGGTGCTGGAGCACCTGCCCCCGCGCCATGCGGGCCAGGAGGCGGCGGTCGACCACCTGGACCGCCTGACGACGCTCGTGGACGGCGGTGAGTTCGCGAAGCTCCGTCCGGAGCTGCAGGGACGGATGCTCGACGCCCTCCGGCCCGGGCGGCTCGAGCCCGAGCATGAGCAGACCCTGGCGGACCTGGGCTCCAGCAAGGGGTTCGCCGCGCTGTCGGCGCCGGAGCAGGACCGGCTCTTCCAGTACGTCTCCGGGACGAACCCGCTCTCTCGCCACGTCCAGACGGAGCTGGGGAGCACGCTCCTGGGCAACAGCTTCCAGAAGGCGGATGCCGCGGGCCAGGCCGAGCAGCTCAGGACCTTCCTGCGGGAGCAGCCGGGGGTTCCTGAACTGGCCTCGGTGCTTGAGGGTGCCTTCCCGGCCCGTCCCTACGCCCTCTCGGGACCCACGGAGGTCCAGGGGCATTCCTTCCCCTCCGGCCCGGCGGATGCCTTGCGCTACGAGGTCGAAATCGAGGGACAGCGCATCCCGGTGTTCGTGGCGAAGAACCCGGATGCCAGCCGGGGCGCCTTTCACTCCATCGAAGAGGTCGCGGAGGGCCTCGCCACGCTGCCCCCCGCCAACAGGGCGCTCGTCAAGCAGGTGGACGTGGACGGCAAGAGCAATCCCCAAGATGCCTACTGGGAGCAGGTCTACAACCAGCCCGGGTTCCGTTCCTACATGACCGCCGGGGCGGAGGGGATCATCACCATCTATCCCTCGGAGAAGAAGCAAACACAGGCGTTCATGGACTCCTCGCTGATCCACGAGACGGGCCACACCTTGTCCCATGTCCACTGGGGCTCGGACAACGCAGACCCGCGGTGGGATGGCTACCGGGCCGCCATGGCGAGCGACGGCTTCGTCCCTTCGGACTATGCTCGCAGCTCTCCTTCCGAGGACTTCGCGGAGACGTTGGTGCTTTACCAGAAGGTCCGTGGCACACCCCAGGAAGCCGAGGTGCGTGCCCTGATGCCAGGACGGTTCCGGCTCATCGATGACCTGCTCTCCCGTCCGCCTCCCGCGGCGCAGGCGCCCCCGAGCGTGGCGGCTTCGCGGCTGATGATGGGCGCCTTCCGGGTTTGAACCCATGCACAAACCCAAACATCCCGGCTTCATCCGATACATCGACGGCAAGACCCAGCAGGAGGTCCGCCGGATGGAAATCGCCCAGGTGCCGGAGGCGCTCCAGTACGCGCAGACCCCGAAGGGGTGGGTGCCCGTGGTGAAGGTCGTCGCGCTGGAGGAGGGCAACCAGCGCACCCTGCGGGAGTACGGCCCAGGGGACGAGTTGCTGCGCTCGACGGTGCAGGTGCGCCAGTAGTGGCGCACCGCCGCTCGGATGTCTTCAGGGTGCGCGGCCCGGCGTGAGCTTCCACAGGCGGCCGTTCGAATCGTCCGTGAGCAGGTAGAGCGCGCCGTCGGGCCCCTGGACCACCTCGCGGATCCGCGCGTGGCGCTCCGTGAGCAGGCGCTCCTCGCCGACCACGCGGTCGTCCTTCAGCACCAGCCGCACCAGCGCCTGGCTGGACAGGCCGCCGATGAAGAAGTTCCCCTTCCACTCCGGGAAGAGCGCCCCGGAGTAGATGGTGAGCCCCGAGGGCGAGATGACCGGATCCCAATAATAGACAGGCTGCTCCATGCCCGCGGCCTGCGTCGTCTTGTGGATGGGCTCGCCCGAGTACTCCTCGCCATAGCCAATCGTGGGCCAGCCGTAGTCCTTGCCCGCCTCCGGGCGGTTGAGCTCATCGCCTCCGCGCGGCCCCATCTCCACGGTCCAGAGCCGCTGCTGGGCGTCCAGGGCCGCGGAGAGGATGTTGCGGTGTCCGGAGGACCAGATCTCCGGCCGGGCGTCCTTCCGGCCCACGAAGGGGTTGTCCTGGGGGATGGAGCCATCCGGGTTGATGCGGACCACCTTCCCGAAGTCGCTCTTGAGGTCCTGCGCCTGGACGCGGCCCGGGAGGATGGAGCGCTCGCCGAGCGTCACGAAGAGCTTGCCGTCCGGCGTGAACACGAGCCGCCCGCCCGCGTGCAGCGTGGACTCCAGCGTGGGCTGCATGCGGAAGATGACCTGGAGCCCCTCGATGCGCGGCTTCGGGCCGTCCACCAGCTTCGCTCTGGCCACCGCGAGCCCGTTGCCGCCCTCGCGCGGCTCGTAATAGGTCCAGTAGATGAGCCCGCTCTTCGCGTAGTCGGGCCCCACCTCCACGTCGAGCAGCCCGCCCTGTCCCCGGCCGTCGACCTTGGGGAGGCCCGCCACCGGGGGCGACTTCTTGCCCGCGGCGGTGACGATGTAGAGCGAACCCGTGGGCTTCTCCGTGACGAGGAAGCGGCCGTCCGGCAGGAACGCGATGGCCCACGGCTTGTTGAAGCCCGAGGCGACCTCCGTCACCACGATGGGCGTGCGCGTCTTCACCGCCGGGGCACGCGTCTGCTGCGGGAACGCGGGCTTGAACTCCGGGACGTTGGGGGGCGCGGTCTCCACGGGCGCGCCCGCGGGGATGTCACCCTGCCGGGGCACGGACTGCTGGCTGTCACCCCCGCGGCCCGGGGCGAGGTTGCCCTCCTGCCGCGTGGACGGACGGGGTGTCTGGGCCTCCACCTGGGGGGCGGCGCTCAGCAGGAGGGAGGCGAGGAGCGGGGTCACGAGTCCATGGCGCATGGGGTGTGACTCTCCGCCGGGACGGGCGGGCCGTCACCCTTCGAGGGACACGCGTCGCGCCTCTTCGTTGCCCGGGTGAACAGTCGCGGCGCCGCCCACCGTGAAATCAATCACCCGGTCCCACAGGGCCTGGAACTGCGGCTCCTGGAAGTGGGAGCCCGACTTCAGCCAGCTGATGTGTTCCGGGGGCTGGTCGAAGTGGCCCATGACGTCCAGGTGGTCCGCCTTCGCGACGTGGAGGACCTCTCCCCAGACCTGGGCGCGGCTCGGCACGATGCCGTCGCTCCTGGCCTCGAACCTCCTGCCAAGGACATCCTGGAGGGCCTGGGTCTGGGCCTGCGTGCGCTCGGGAATCTGGAGCTCCCGGGACAGGGGCGCGCTCTTGCCATACAGGAAGGCGAAGATGCCGTTCAGGAGCGCGTCGGAGGTGAGCAGCAGGTGGAGTGACAGCCTGGGCGGCGGCGCGCCCGTGACGACGCAGCCGTAGCGCACGCCCTCCCGGTCCGGCGTGTCCGCGTTGAAGGTCCGCATGTGGATGGGCATGAGGTCCTGGATGAGCGCCTGGTTCTCGCCCACCTGGCTGAAGAACCGGATGAGGTCCTCGCGCTCATGCTCGGAGAGGTCCGCCGTCAGCCGGACGACTTGATTGAAGAGGTTGGGCGGGAGCTTCGCCTCCTCGCTCCGCAGGACGAGCCAGTAGCACGCCTGGAGCGCGGCGGTCCGCAGAGGCATGGCATTGCGGTGCAGGGTGAGGAAGGTGAAGAGCCACAGGTAGCGCAGCAGCGTCCTGCCCACGCCGCCCTGGTCGAAGTAGCTGGCCAGCGGGGTGCCGAAATGCGGCGTGGCGATGGTCACCACCGAGCGCACGCGCTTCACGAAGGCCGGCGCCTCATGCGCCATGCGCGGTGAGACGACACTGCGTGCATCCAGCCCGCCCGTGGAGTGCCCGACGAGGTGGAGCTGCGCGTCGTCCTCGTTCGCGGTCCGGGCCACCTCCCGGAACACGTCGCGGGCCCGCGCCTCCAGCCCGGAGGTGGGGGAGGAGGCGATGGCGTGCACCCGCGCATCGATGCCGCGCTCCTGGAAGCGCTGCTCGAGCAGACGGGGGACGTTCTGGAAATAGGCGATGCGCTCCGTTTCCTTGTCCCCCATCTGCGTGAAACCAAAGAAGCCGGGGACCAGATAGACGCGGTGCCGGTTTGTCATGGGGGCCAAGTCTAACTTGAGGACCGCCCCAGACGCCGGGGAGGGGTCAGTGTGAAGTCCCCAACCCCTGCTCCGGAATGTCTGTCTGGATTACTGGGTGATGATGTCCGTGTACTCGCTGCCGCTGATGGAGTTGCGCCACTTGGAGGAGAAGCCCAGCGCGTGCTGCGGATCCACCACGTGCGGCGCGGCCTCCTTCGCCACCTCCAGACGGGTGATCTCATTGTTGAACAGGTCCAGCACCATGCCGAACTGCACCGCGGTCAGGTAGACGCGCTTGAGCATCTTCTCCGCCTTCTCCTGGCGGACGATCTCGTTGTTCTCGCTCTTGAGCGACTGGTAGAAGCCGCGCCAGGTGGAGGCGTCCATCGGGTACTGCCCGTCCCTGCGCATCATGCAGCCCTCGTCCGAACGCGTGCCACAGTCGCGGTACGCGGGGTCGGCGGTCATCGGCATCTCATGCCGGGGCTCCATCCGGGGCTCCCGCCGCGTCTCCGTGGTCCGGGTCTCGCTGTGGCTCTCCGTCTCCGTCATCCCGCCCGTCACGCGCACGTCCATCCGGGCGCCGCCGCCGCGCACCTTCACGGTGGTCGTCTCCTCACCATCCACGTTCGTGGTCGTCTTCATCTTGATGCGCGCGGAGGGCATGTCCTGATCCTCCACGTCCACCTGCATGTTGAACTCCGCGTCCTGCGCGAAGCTGGCGGACGAAACGAACAGGGACGAAACGAGCACGGCACGGGCGATGCGATTCATGGGAAGTCCTGCTGGGAAGCGGGGTCGGTGCGGCCGGAGCGCTTGTGCGCTCTCGCCGCCGTTCCCTCTCCACGCACCAACCGTGGATTTATTCACAGGAAACGCACGGCTCGGCCGGACGGACCTGGACTCACTGTTTGAGAAAGCAGAAGCCCCGGCGACCCACGTGGGATCGCCGAGGCTCGGTGCTGCCTTGGCTCGATGCGGCCTTACTGGACGGCGCGGAGCTCGGGCGGCGCTTCCGTCAGCGAGGTCAGGAGCCGGTCGCCCTCGGTCTCATCGATGGGGACGAAGCGGCCGAGGTCGTCACGATAGGCGTGGACCTGCGCCGCCCCGATGTCGAACCACCAGCCGTGCAGCCGCAGCGTCCCCGCCGCGAGCCGGTCGCGCACGATGGGGTAGGTCTTCAGGTGCTCCAACTGCTCGAGCACGTTCAGCTGGGAGAGGCGGTCCGCGTCGGGCAGCCCCTCGCCCACCTTGGAGTTGTTCTCACGCAGCTTCTTCATCGAGGGCGTGCCGTGCGCGAGCCACTGCTCGAGGTTCGGCGCGCCGTCCACGTTGCCGCCGGCCAGGATGGCCTTCATCGCGCCGCAGCTCGAGTGACCGCAGACCACGACGTCCTCGATGGGCAGGAAGCCCAGGGAGAACTCGATGGCCGCCGCCTCGCCGCGGTCCGCCGAGGGCTGTCCGCCCGGCCTGGCCGGAGGAACGAGGTTGCCCACGTTGCGCACGGTGAAGAGATCGCCGGGGTCCGTGGACACCAGCAGGTTCGGCACCACGCGGCTGTCCGAGCAGCTGATGAAGAGGCAGTCAGGGGATTGCCCCTTCGCGAGCCTCGCGAAGGTCGCCCGGTACGAAGGGAGCGTGTGGCGCTGGAAATCGAGCAGACCGCGGATGAGCTTCTTCACTGCACACCTCCAGGAGAGAGAGTCGAAACGTGATGAACGGGGGAGGAAGGGGATGAATCGGTGGAGCCCGGCGCGGGGCCCGCGCGCGCGCTGCGCCGGGTCCAGACGTCCTCGAGCGGCTCCATCCTCACGGAGCCACCCGTCTTGCGGTACGTGTCCGCCCAGCTCTCCAGCGCTTCGAAGCCGGAGTGGTCGAGCGTGTTCACCGCGACGTCCACCTCAACTCGGGAGCCCGACGGAATCTTCGCGAGCGCCGTCGAAAGCTTCGGCACCCCGACGAACGTCAGCGCGCCGCTGATGCAGACCTGGTGCACGCCCTTGTCGGCGTGGATCTCCACGCGCACCTGGCCCAGCTGCCACAGGAGCCGGAGGATGGCCGCGCCGAGCCCCAGGCCGATGCCCGCGAGCAGGTTGATGCCCACCACGCCGGCCACGGTGATGAGGTAGACGGGCAGCTCGCCGCGGTGACGCAGCTCCCGGATGTGGGCGAGGTTCACGAGCTTCAGGCCCACGTGCACGAGCAGGCCCGCGAGCACCGTCAGGGGCACGTAGGACGCGAGCCCGCCCAGCAGGGTCACGAAGGCCAGCATCCACACCGCGTGCATGACCGCCGACCAGCGCGTCTTCGCGCCGGCGTTGATGTTCGCCGCGCTGCGCACGATGACGCCGGTGATGGGCAGACCGCCGACCAGGCCGGAGACGGTGTTCGCCACGCCCTGCGCGAGCAGCTCGCGATCCAGGTTCGCCCGAGGCCCCGTGTGCAGCTTGTCGGTGGCCACCGCGCTCAGGAGCGACTCGGCGCTCGCCACGAGCGCGAGCGACAGCACGGCCACGATGAAGGCGCCCCACATGGAGCCTTCCGGGAGGGACGGCAGCTGGATGGCCGACAGCGCGTTCGCCGCCAGCTGCACCCGGGCCACGTCCGCGTTCAACACCGCCGCGATCACGGTCCCGCCCAGGACCGCCACCAGCGGCCCCGGGACCTTCTTCAGCCGGCCGTTCGGCAGGAACCCCCACGCGATGAGGATGCCCAGCGTCAGCAGGCCCAGCAGCGTGGCCGTCCCGTGGAGGTTGAGCACCTGCCCGGGCAGCTCCCGGATGTTGTTCCAGGCGTTGCTCTGCGGAGAGCCGCCCAGGACGATGTGGACCTGCCCCAGCACGATGAGGATGCCGATACCCGCGAGCATGCCGTGGATCACCGCCGGAGAGATGGCCAGCGCCGAACGCGCCACCTTCAGACCGCCGAGCGCTACCTGCACGAGCCCCGCCGCGGCCACCGCCGCGCACGTCACGGCGAAGCCCAACTGCTGGATGAAGCCGAAGACCATCACCGCGAGGCCCGCCGCGGGACCGCTCACGAGAAGCGGCACGCCGCCCAGGAGGCCCACGACCAGGCCTCCCACGACACCGGCAATGAGGCCCGCCATGATGGGCGCTCCAGAGGCGAGCGCGATGCCCATACACAGGGGCAGGGCCACCAGGAACACCACCAGCGAAGCTGGCAAATCCGAAGCGAGAATCGCCTTCAACGAAGGCCTCGCCTCTGCTGCCTTTACATCCGAAGTCATTGCTTGAGCTCCCCTGCCATCTGCCGAGCCACACCAGTGCTCGACGTGACAGGGGGGGCCTACGCAAGCGGTGTGCCAGCCAGTTCCGGGCGCCTCCCGTCGAGAGCGGGGCGCTTCAAGAACGGGCGATGAAAGAATCTTGAAGCCCCCGGCCCAGGCGATGAACGAATTTTAAAGTCGTTCACTCCGAGGAGGGGCTCTCCTCCAAGCGGCGGAGGAAGGTCGGATACGACAGGCCCAGTGCGCGGGCCGCCTCCATGCGCCTGCCTCCCAGCTGCTCGAGCACGTGCCGGACGTAGAGCCGCTCCACCTCATCGAGCGGCCGGGGTGGGCCCGACACGGAGAAGGCGTTGGGGTCGACCGAGGCCGGCGTGCCGCCTCCCCTGGCGAGCGACTGCAGCTCGAGCGTGGGCCCGCCTTCGAGCACGAGCGCCCGTTCGAGCACGTTGCGCAGCTCCCGGACATTGCCGGGGAAGGGGTAGCTCACCAGGCGCTCCTCCGCGGCGGGGGAGAAGGGGACCGGGCGCCGGCCGAGCTCCGAGCAGAGCTCCAGCACGAGGGTCCTCGCGAGCGGCAGCACGTCCTCGCGGCGCTCGCGCAACGGGGGCACGTCCACCCGGAACACGCTCAGCCGGAAGAGGAGGTCCTCGCGAAAGCGCCCGGCGGAGACCTCCGCTTCGAGGTCCTTGTTGGTGGCGGCCACGATGCGCGCGGTGCTCGTGAGCTCCGTCATGCCACCGAGCCGCCGGAAGGCCCCCTTGTCGAGGAACGTGAGCAGCTTGGCCTGGAGCGCGAGCGGCAGCTCCCCCACCTCGTCGAGGAACAGGAGCCCATCGCTCGCGAGCTCCACGAGCCCGCGCCTCGCCGTCTTCGCGTCCGTGAAGGCGCCGCGCTCGTGGCCGAAGAGCTCGCTCTCCATCATCGTGTCCGGAAGCGCCGCGCAGTTGATCTGCACGAAGGCGCCCTGCTTCTGGCGCAAGGCGTGGAGGTGGCGGGCGAGCACCGCCTTCCCCGTTCCGGTCTCTCCCAGCAGCAGGACGGGGCTTCGCGGCGTGGTGGCGATCCGCTCCAGCATCTGGAGGGTCCGCTGCATCGCCGGCGAGCGGGACTCCGCCAGCCGGTGACGCCCTTCGAGGACGCTCTCCGCCTGGCGCAGCCGCTCCTGAAGCTGCAGGTCGCTCGCCGCGCGGCGCGCGCGCATCACCAGGTCGTCGATCTCGACCGGCTTGCTCAGGTAGTCGCGAGCCCCCGCGCGGATGGCCTCGACGGCGCTCTCGATGTCGCCGTGCGCGGTCACCATCAACACGACGGTCGTCGGAAGCTGGGCTCGCAGCTCGGGCAGGAAGACGAGCCCATCTCCGTCCGGCAGCCTCCGGTCCAGCACCACAAGGTCCGGCGCCTCCGCGGCGAGCGCGACGCGGGTCTCGTGCAGCGAGCGCGCGACCCGGACGCGAAAACCCTCCTGGCTCAGCATGGAGGCCGCGAGCGAGGAGAAGGTCCTGTCGTCGTCGACGAGCAGCAGGGAGGTGCTCATGAAGCCATCTTCTCAAGCGGAAGGCGGACCGTGAAGCGGCTGCCTCCGGGCACGCGCGTGTAGGAAACGCTTCCTCCATCATGCGCACGGATGGCCGTGCGCACCATCGGAAGCCCCAGCCCGATGCCTCTCGAGCGGCCCACCGCGAAGGGCTCCCAGAGCCTGGGCTCGAAGGCCAGGGGCACGCCTCCCGCGTTGTCCTCCACGACGAGCACCACCTCCGCGCCTTCGCGCAGCAGCCGGACCTCGACGCGAGGCGTGGGCTGCTGGCCTGTATCATGGGCCACGGCGCCGGCTTCGACGGCGTTGCGGATGAGGTTGTCGGCGGCGGAGACCAGCAGCGTCGGGTCCCCCTTCACGAAGAGCCCCTCCTGCAGTGTCGTGTCGATGGTGACATCCGCGGCTTCCGGCAGGAGCCTCACGGCCTGGAGCGCGTCCTGGACCAGCAGGTGCATCTCGCAGCTGCGCCGCTGCGTGGACTGGGGGGAGGCGAAGCTCAGCAACGAGCGGGCGAGGTGGCCGAGCCGGTCCGCCTGGGAGCGCAGCGCCTGGACGGGCAGGGTCGTCTCGCCTCCCTTCGCGCGAATCATGCTGAGCGCGGCCTGCATGCTGTTGAGCGCGTTCTTCACCTCGTGGGCGATGAGCGAGGACGCCGTGCCCAGCGCCGCCATCGTCTCCTGGCGCCGCAGCTGCTCCTCGGCGGTCATCAGCGAGCGGTAGGAGCGGCGCAGGAGCACCGTGAAGAGCAGGAGCACGCCGCCGAGCAGCGCGGTGTGAACGCCGAACTGGCCCACGTAGCGGCGCTTGAGCAACTCGCGGTCCCGCGCTTCGTCCTCGAGCACGGCGAGCAGCATGTCGGTTCCGGGGACGAGCGCCGCCGCGCCGAGCAGCCGCGTGCCTCCAATCGTGACGGCCCCGGGCGCGTCCACCAGCGGGCGAAGGCTCTCGGCGAGCTCCGCCTGGTTCAGCAGGGGCGGTGGCTTTGACGGGAGGAGGAGCCGGCCTTGCTCGCCGAGCAGGGCGACCATGGACTCGTTCTTCCCGCGGTGGACCGGCAGCAGCTCGCTCGCCGTCGCGAGCTCGCCCACGAGGAGTCCCACGACACGCTCATCGCGCACGATGGGGACCGCGACCGCGATGAGCCCTCCGCCTTCCTCGTCCAGCAGTCCGACCGAAGCGGCCTTCCTTTCCACCATCCGCTGGAACCACGGGCGCGAGGCGAGCGGTGCGCGCCCGAGCGGCATGGTCGCCGGGTCGCTCCAGATGCGCTGGCCGTTGGCTGACACCAGCGCGACGCCCGCGGAGAAGAGGGACGTGTGGCCGAAGGCATTCTCGAGGAGCGCCACCTCGGGGCCCGTGGCGCCATCCTCGGGTCTGAGCGACGGGTGCTCCGCGAGCCGTTGCAGCTCCGAGCGCAGCAGTCCCAGATGCGCGCCCAGCGCCTGGGCCTGGAGGCCCGCGCGGTCCGACAGGTGGACGAGGAGCTCGCCCTCCGCCGCCTTCACGTCCGCCTGGTACGTCACGAAGGGACTGACGAAGGCGGCGCACCAGAGGAGCATCAGCCCGACCACGGCGGACCGGCCCGCTTTTCTCTGCGTGCGAAGCAGCTCTCCCGGCGGGGGCACGAGAGAGGTCAGGGAGGGATGGGCCGGCGGCGACGACATGCGCCCATCATCAACACATTTCGACGCGGCGCGCCCGGCATCAGGCCGGGAGGAACTCCACCGGGAGCGTCCGAGGCCCGTGGATGGTGAGCCCCGGGAGCCACGCGATGTCCGGGGAGCGGAGCCTCAGGGCGCGGATGCGCGGGACGAGCGCCTCCAGCGCGAGCCGGGACTCCATCCGCGCCAGCTGCGCGCCCAGGCAGAAGTGGATGCCGTGGCCGAAGGACAGGTACTGGCCTGCCTTCTCCCGGCCGGGGAGGAAGGCGTCCGGCTGCTCGAAGACGCGCTTGTCGCGGTTGGCGCTGGCCACCAGCCCCATGACGAGGCTGCCCGCCGGGATGAGCGTCCCGGACAGCTCCACGTCCGACGTCGCGACGCGGAAGGCGAACTGCGCGGGCGGCTCGCAGCGGAGCACTTCCTCCAGGAAGCGGGGGATGTGCGCGCGGTCCGCCCGGGCCTGCTCCAACTGCTCTAGAAGGCGCGCGAGCAGGATGGCCGCGTTGCCGATGAGCTGCGCGGTCGTCTCCATGCCCGCGGGCAGCAGCAGGAAGAGGAAGGCGAGGACCTCCGCGTCGGTGAGCCGCTGTCCCTCCTCTTCGGCGCGGAGCAGGTCGCTCACCATGTCCTCCCCCGGCTGGCGGCGGCGCGCGGCGATGACGCCCCCGAGGTAGTCCTCCATCTCCTTCACGGTGTCGTGGATGGCCGCATGCTGGGCCGGCACGGCGGAGGTGACGAGGCCCATGTTCACCGACCAGCGCTTGAACTCAGTGAAGGTGGACGGCTCCAGGACGAGCATCCGCCCGAGAGGCCCTGAAGGCTTACGCTTTTAATAGGAGTTGTACGACTCCGAGCGCACCCAGAAGGTGGCGCTGTAGTTGAACGGCTCGGCCACGAAGTTGGTGACCGCGTACCAGGGCCGGCGTGCCGCGTTCGGGTTCGCGAGCGTGATGCCGCTGCTGGACACCGCGCCAAACTGCACGAAGGTGACGGGATCCTCGAGCGACGCGGACGCGCTGCACGTCGTGCCCACGCACGACACGTAGAGGCCAATGCGCAGCTTCCACACGCCGTTCAGCGCCGCCTTGTCGAACGACACGCAGTGCAGGATGTCCGACCCGTAGATGTCGTTCCAGGCGAACCGCTCGATGGCGAACTCCACCTTCGAGTCAGACGCGTCCACGGGGCAGCTCGGGTGCGACGCGGTGTCGATGCGCCCCAGCGCGATACCGATGCCACCGTTCGGTGCGTTGGTGCCGAACGCGCCGCTGGAGATGAACGGTTGGCCGTTCGCGAAGCCGCTGATGGCGATGTGCTCGCTGCTGGATTGCAGCAACTGCGTCGCCGCCACATCCACTTCGATGTACTGCGAATCCCCCACCGCGCCCGCTGGCTTCGAGGCCGCTCCACCCAGTTGCGACGCGCCACAGAGCCCCGGCGCGCAGGGTGGGGTGAGGGAGAAGCTCGTCTGCGCGGACGCGGACGCGCCCCAGGACATCACCGCCACGACGAGACCCCGAATCAATGACATTCGCATGGACGTTTCTCCGGTGGGCAGGCCCCGGGACGAGGCCATGACTCCGGGATAGCACGTGCCCCAGGCTCAATTCATGAGCGCGTCCGTCACGAAGTCAGACAGCTCACGCCACTTTTGCATCGAGCGGCGGAAGTGCTCCTCCGGCGCGTCCTCGATGCCGAAGGTGTGGAGCAGCACGGGGCCCGCGTAGCCGGCCCGGCGCAAGGGGAGCAGATAGTCGGTCCCCACGTCGAAGTCGCCCTGGTCCAGCGGCTGGATGACCTCGGACCAGGTGGAGGCGTTCGGATCGAACTCGCGCGCGGCGCCGTGGATGCTCACGAGCGCGAGCTGTGGGGCGGCGGCGGTGATGACCTCCTCCAGCCGGTCGCGGTTTCCCGCCCGGAGCTCGTGGCAGAGGTGGAGCGAGGTCTTCAATGGGGGACGGTCGACCGCGGCCATCAGGGCGAGTGACTCCTCGACGGTTTCGATGGCCTCGCCGTCGTGCGGGTACAGCACGACGTTCACGCCCTGCGCGGTGGCCAGGTCCACCACGTCACGAACCGAGGCGACCATGGCGGTCTTCGCGTCCGGCGGCCCGCTCAGGATGAGCCAGAGCGCCGTCCGCGTGGGCGCAAGCGCCGCCAGGATTCGATTCAGCTCCTCGCGGTCCCAGGCCGTGTTGAAGGGCAGGACGAAGAGGACGGCGGGAAGCCGCACCCGCCCCGCCTCCACCGCGGGCTGGTGGGCAAAGCTGTCAAAGGCCTCACGGCCCGGCCAGAACTGCGTCACCCCGGAGTAGCCGAGCGAGTCGAGCAGCTCCACCTGCGCGGCGACCGGCCGCGACTCCAGCGTGAAGTTGAACGCACCGAGCGGAGCCTCGGCGGGCTCCTCGCGTCGTGACCCGGCGCAGCCCACGAAGGCCAGGAGCAGCAGGGGCGTGAGCCAACCCGGGCATCCGCCTCGTTTGGAGTCGCATGTGTTCGACCGCATCGTCCCGGGATTGAACTTCGGAGCAAGGAGACAATCCAGGCCCGAACCCCGTTTTCGTTCGGAAGGAAGTCCGGCCGTTTCTGCTCCCTCATCCCCAATCCCTCTCCAGTCCGCTCGTGGGAGCTGCTAGGATTGATTGGATGATAACCATGCCGATGGAGTGGCTTGAGACTCGGACCGAAGGGGCGTTCACCGCCGAGCTCCTCAAAGTGTATTTCAACACCATCATCAGGCCCCTCATGACGAAGCTCAAGGAAGGCTTGGGCACGGAGGGATGGAAGAACTCCACGAAGGACCTCGTCGACCCGAACAAGCTGCTCGTGGACGAGAAAGCGCTGATCCTCGTCCGCGTCGATGCGGCGCGGGTGATAGCCCTCACGCTCAATCGACTGGAGCAGGAGTTGAGCGATCGCCAGGATCAAGAGCGTTACGAGGTCGCGCTACAAGGCGTCTTGATGTCGAATGAAACCCTCTTCAACATCCTCCAGTTCCTCTCGCTGGCGGATGGGGCGAAGCTCGCGGCCACGAACAAGTGGACCTGGCAACTCTACAAGGAGTTTCCGCTCTCCAACGATTCCAGCCTCAAGAATGCAATCGTCATCCGCGATGTGCATCAGAAGCTGTCGTCCGGTACTTCGGTGGGGCTGCACTCCACCTCCTCCAACAACATGGCCTCCCTCTTCAAGGGGCTCCGCGTCCCGAACAAGGAGGAACAGGTCTCTGACTTCAACCAGCTGGGGTCTGGCTTCTACATCTCGGACGGCTTCTCCAATGAGAACGTTCACGCGGTGGAGACTTTTGGCAAGGAAAGCGTGACGCAGAAGGGCGGCCAGGTGGTCATGCTCCGTGTCTATATCAGTGGGTGGAGCGGCCTCACGTCGACAAAGGTCCCCGAGTCGCAGTGGGTGAAGGAGCAGCGGGACGTGGGCAAGCTGTCCAAGCAGATCAAGACCAACAACGAGAGCTACGATTACCTGAAGGCGGACATCCACAAATTCCCCGGGGCGACGCAGATCAAGCTCAACCCCAGCTTGATTGGCGAAATTGGCAAGTCGATCGAGGTCACCCTGGTGCCAACGCCGAACAGCTTCAACGAAGAGCTGTGGATGGATTGGCTGAAGTACATGTTTCCCGATCGTTTCAAGTGAGTCCGGGCACTTCGCTTCAACATCCACGTCACAGCCGCGAAGGACGGATGGCGCACGCCCGCGTCCGGCCACCGTTCGCCGGAGGGGAAATGTCCCGCATGTGCATCATCGCCGCGGTCGTGTGGCTCGCGGCTTGTAACCCGCAGGTTTCCATCCCAGGGGACGCCGCCCGCGAACAGGTGCTCCAGGGCGAGCTCGAAGTCCGGGTCGTGGACGCGCCGTCGCTCCAAGCGTCACGCGAGGAGCATTTCCTTGTCGCCGGGGGCAAGCATCTGCCGCTGGCCTTCAGCGGACTTCCGGCAGTACGACCGCATCTTCATCGTCCACCCCAGTCCCTCGCAGGGCTGCGCCTACGCGGGGCAGGCCTCCTTGTCATTCGGGCAGGTCGCGACGGCGGATGGCACCGTGACGGCCTCTGTGGCCTGGCTCGTCGCGGACTGGATGACGGACCACGACACCGCCGTGAAGCTGGTGACGCATGAGGCGGGCCACAATCTTTCGCTGAACCACTCGAGCTCGCGCGACTTCGGCGCGGAGCCGCTGGGCATTCCGGACGCCCTGGGGAGCGTCGACGAGTACGGGGATTTCTTCCTCATGGACGGAAGCGGACCTCCCGGGCGTGGCGATTCATTGCCATGTATCGCGGCCGTATCCCGGACTTGCTGTTTGCCTTCGTGCAACCCGGGGGTGGCACCGGCCCTGCAGTCGGAGCCCGTTGGAGCTTTCTCGACGGGAGCAGGGACCCATGGGGACGAGACGCGGGTGGCTGGGAGCGTTGCTGGCGTTGGTGTCGGGCTGCGGGCCGATGGAGCCAATGGAGAGGGAAGAGAGTCTGGACCCGGCAGCGCCCGCCGAATCGTCCGGCCTGGGCCACGCCGAGCTCGCGGCGACCACCACCACGCGCACCCTCACGGCGTACGCGGACACGATGGCGGACGCCACCCAGCCGGATACCGGCTTCGCCTCCGCGCAAACGCTCTACGCGGACGCCTCGCCACGGCGTCAGCCGTACCTGCGCTTCGTCCTGTCGGGCATCGAAGGGGTCATCACCTCCGCGAAGCTGCGGGTGTACGTGGTGGATGGCAGCAAGGACGGCCCTGATCCGCGGACGTCCGTCTTCCCGCCCGGCTTCGACACCTGGGTGTCCCAGGAGGAGCCCACGCGGCGCAACGCCAGCAGCACGGCGCTCACCTCGGACGGCGCCCCGGAGAGCGAGGCGTACCTGTCCTTCGACGTGTTGACGGGGAGTCGCACGGTGACGGGCGCGCGGTTGCGCGTCTTCTCGACGGGAGGGACGGGGAACGCGCCGGCCGTCCACGCGACGACGAACTGGAACGGCGGTGACTTTGACTGGACGAGCCGCCCGGTGGTGGACCCCACGCCGCTGGCGGACAAGGGCAGCGTGAGCAGCGGCACCTGGGTGGAGTACGACGTGAAGGCGGCCATCACCGGAGATGGCCGCTACGGCTTCGCGCTGCGGCCCCAGAGCACGGATGGGATGACCTTCACCTCCAACGAGGGCCCGTCGCACCAACGGCCGCAGCTCGTCCTCTCGTACGCGGATTCGACGTGCGCGTACCGGGGGCTCAGCCGGGTGGGGGGCACCGTGTCGGGCGTGACGCAGATTTCCGCGGGGGGCGACGAGCGGGTGATCTCCACGGCGGCGACCGACGACGGGGGATGGGTGGCGCTCGGCACGTACGTGTCCAATGGCAGCGCGTACCCCCCTTCGTTTGGTGAGGGCCCGTTGCCGGGCGCGCAGGGCCTCGCGGTGACGCGCTACCGCGCGGACGGCTCGGTGGTGTGGAGCGTGGGCCATGCCGGCCAGTACCTCCCGGCGAAACTCGCGGTGACGCCGATGGGTCAGGTGCTCGTGGTGGGCCGCTATTACGGCGCACCGGACCTGGGCACGGGCCCGTTGCCGCAAACCATGGCGACACGCCTCTTCGTGATGCGGCTGACCGCGGACGGGATGACGGAGTGGGTGAGGACCTTCGCCTCCACGGACAGCAGCAGCGGACAGTTGGGCGTGCTCGATCCCTCCGGCTTCACCTCGGACCCGGGAGGCGCGCCCATCGTCGCGGGCCGGTTCTCCGGTGAAGTGGATTTCGGCGGCGGGCCTCTGCGCTCGGACGATTCGGCGTCGCAGGCGACCATCGCCTTCTTCCTGGTGAAGTTCGCGGCGGACGGCTCGCATGCGTGGTCGCGGACCTTCGAGGCCTCCGATGCGTCGTCCCAACTGGAGGTGGCGGCGGACAGCGCGGGCAATCTCTACCTCAGCGGTTCGGCGCCGGGCGGCACGGAGCTGGCGCCGAGCGGCAGCGGGCCCACGCCCTTCGTGGCGCGGCTCACCGCCGAGGGCGAGCGGGTGTGGACGCGCGCCTGGACCGGCGCCAACGGCACCACCGTGGCGGTGGTCCCCTACAACGGTGACGTGTTCTTCAGCGGCACCTTCACGGGCGCCTTCACCTTCGCGGGCACGACGTCCACGCACGTGCCCACCGATTACAGCAGCACGCCGGACGACCTGTTCCTGGGGCGGTTGAGGGGGGATGGCGCCGACGTGTGGTTGAAGCACGTGGGCTCGCCGTATGGCGAGAGCGCCCAGGGGCTCGCGGTCACCCGCACCGGCACGGTCGTGCTGTGGGCGCGGACGAGCGGCCCGGTGAGCTTCGGGGGCGGCACGTTGCGTGGAGGCCCCGTCTACGCGGGCTACTCGACGGGCGGCACCCACCGCTGGTCACGCCACCTGCTCCTCACCGGGCAGCCCACCGCGCTCACGACGGGGGAGCTCCTGGTGGGCGCGACCCTGCAGGACACGACCCATGTGGACGGTGTGGACTACCTGCCCTTCGCCTGGCACGACACCTTCGTCACGAGCGACGCATTCTTCCTGCGGCTGCGGTGACGCGGAAGGGCGAAAGGACCGGCGCGTCTCAGGGCCAGTGATACAGGAAGGAAGCCCCGGGAACGAAGGCGGGAGTGTCCTGGCCCTGCAGTTGTGTTCCGGCGAGGACCCCCAGGTCCACGGACCACCGCGGCCCCATGAAGCGCGTGCCCGCCGTGGCGAAGGCGAACGCGTCGGCCATGGCCGGCACTGGTGAGATGGCGATCTCACCCGCGAAGCCCCAGTGCGCGCTGACGCGCAGGAAGCCTCCCACCATGGGCATCACCATCAAGCCTCCATTGTCATCCCGGGCCCAGACGTAGATGGGCTGGACCGTGAGGGAGAGGTTCGCGTCGGCCGTCCCATAGGTGAGGGTGCCGTAGAGGGCAGCGGCGTTGTGGAGCCCCAACGAGCCCGGGAGGTCGCTGTCATAGGAGCCGCCCTGCGCGCCGAACGCCAGGTGCAGCTTCTCGGTGAGCTGCGTACTCACCTTGATGCCCCCCATGAGGCTGAAGGCCGTGTCGGTGTACACCAACTGGAACAGGGAGGCCGTGGCCAGGTGGACGGACACGCGCTCGCTCAGGCCCACCTCCGCGACGGTGGCGAAGAACGCCTTCTGTCCGATGTAGCCCTCACCCGCATGCAGCGGCAGCGCCGTTGAACCCAGCAGTCCGCGCGAGCGGGTGGGGTTCTCGAACCAGCCTTCGGCGGTCTCGGCGCCCTGGGAGGACTCCCCGGCGCTGGCGGAGGCCACTGGAATGGCAAACGACAACATGAGCAGACAGATGAATCGTGGCATCATGGGGTCCCCGTCGAGGTGGCGAACCCCATACGCAACCACCATGCCAGGGTGGCTGTGCGCAGGACACGGGGGCCACCCCGGTCAGCGAAGTGCTGACAGGCGAGTCATGCCGCCACGGATTCCCAGCGACGTGTCATCCCCGCGGACCCAGCTCATTCTCCCGGTGTGGCTCCCCGCACCGTGCGGCGATTCACGTCAGGACAAGGGCGCGTCTAGATTGCGCGCCCATGCGCGGGTGCCTGGTTCTTCTTGCAGTGCTGGGGCTGCTGTCCGGATGCAGCCACTACGGTCTTCCTCCTCCCACCGCGGGCCATGGCCACCTGACGCTGGCGATGGAGGCCTACCTGCGGCACAAGGGCTCCTATCCGTATCTCCTCGAGGTGGAGAACTTCGGGGAGCCCTTTCCCCGTCTGGCTCAGAGCGCTGCTCCGGCCCTGGAGCTGGATGCCGGACAGGCAGCCCTCGTCTACTCCGAAGTCGTCCAGACCTTGAAGGGCAAGCCCACGGAAGGCGAGGTCGTCCGAGCCCTGGAGGACCTGCGGGCCGCGTGTGACGCGGGTCATGAGCCGGCATGCACGTACCTGGAGAAGGAGTTCCAGGCGCCCCAGCGCGGCGAGTACCCACTGCGGTACCCGAAGGTCGAGAAGCTCCCGGGCGGCGTCGAGTTCGCGGTGGTCGTCCTCCAATGCCATATCGCCGGGGATGGACGGATGCAGGGCTGTGATGTCATCGAGGATGGGACGCGCGAGTTCTCACGGAGCTTCATCGAGCAGCTGGGTGCGCATCCCTTCCGGCCCGCGACGCTCGCCGGGCACCGCTTCGCCTCGACGTACATGTTCGCCGTCACGTGCAGCAGGGGAGGGAATTACAAATACAAGCTGCCTCTGGATCAGAAGATGGGATGGGCCCGGCTGAGGGTGTCCCGGTTCCCGGAGAGCTCGTCGGCCTGGACCAACCTGGCCAAGCAGCTCGCCCTGCACGAACCCCAGGCTCCGGAGTATCCGGCGGTCTTTGAACGGGCGTACGCGCTGGCACCCCGGGCGCGGTGGTTCGCCACGGAGCACGCGTGGCGGCAGGTCCAGGCGGGGCAGTACGCGGCGGCCCTGACGGCCATCCGCCCCGCGCTGCATGACTCCGCGCAGCGGGAATACCCCAATCCCTACGTGCTGGAGACCGCCGCCGCCGCGCACTTCGGGCTGCATCAGTGTCCCGAGGCGCTGGCCGCGCAACGGCAGGCCGTGGACGAACTGCCCGGCGAGTGGCCCTCCCCTGAACGCGAGCGCTTCAAGCGCAGGCTCCATGAGTACGAAGCCACGTGTGGCGTCAGCGCACGATGAAGCGTGACAGCCAGTCCGCCGCGTCGCGCGTCGCCTCCTGCCAGTCCGCTTCTCGCATCATGTGGCCGGACTCCGGGAACTCGCGGTGCCGCAGCCGCTCCGGGGCCTGGGCGTAGAGGGGCTCCAACCGCGCGTGGAGCGCCTTCGCGGGGCCTGGAGGCACCACGTCGTCCCGCCCTCCAGTCTGGCTGAAGAGGGCCGTGGGGAAGAAGCGCTCCATGTGACGGTGCGGGCTGGCCGGCCTGGGCAGGCCCCACTCCGGTGAGCCGAGGAGCGGCACGGCGGCGCGCAGCCTCTGCTCCCGCACGAGCGCCGCGTAGGTGATGTAACCGCCCAGGGAGACACCGCCGATTCCCACACGAGCCGGGTCGGCGCCGTGCTCCCGCACCAGCGCATCGAGCAGGGCGGGCACCTCGCTCGCGGTGGACTCGACCACGTCGAGGAGCTCCTCCAGCCCGCGGGGATTCCCTTCAGCGAAGCGCGCGTCGAAGTCCGGGAAGCGGCGCTCGCCGTGCCCCACGGCGTCCACGCCCACCGCGAAGAGCCCCTGGTCCGCGAAGAGCCGCAGCTCGCGCTCGTGGACCTCCTTGCCCCCGCCCAGTCCGTGGAAGAAGAGGACCACGCCCCGGTGGAGTGCTTCCTGCCTCGACCCCTGGTGGACGCACAGCACGGGGGCTTGGGCCAGGACGAAGCGCGATGTGTGGAGGCTCATGGCCCGGGGCTTCTAGCGCATGGACCTTCATGTCTTCCAACGTGTGAAGCCCTGGCTTGAGTCGTTGGAGACACCGTGAGGACAGACGGACCGTGATTGCGGGTGCTATTGACCGTCTGAGATGGCTTGCTAGAACACGCGCCGTGGGTGTGGGGCGAACGCGGGGCCACCGGGTCCTCGTCGCCTCCGCCAGAGGGGGAACCATGCATCGTGGCATTGTACGCAAACACAGGGTCCGCACCCGCGTGAGCCTGCTGTCCGACCCATGCAAAGGGTTGGCCTTGTCTCACTGACGAAAATGTCGCCTGTCTGGATTGAAGACTTCGCGGGACTTCCTCTTCACCCCTGTTCATTCATGTCACCTCAAATGCCATTTCTTGCTTCGCCACCCGCATGGGGGCGGTTCCTGGTCGTCGTGTCCGCGGTGCTCATGCTGGCGGGCTGTCAGAAAGCGACCGCACCCTCCGAGCCCGATACCGAGGACATGGGCGCCGCGCGCCTCGTCGTCACCGTGCACCAGGGGGTGAGCACCTCCGACGTGCAGCGGGTGGACCTCACGGTGGATGGCCCGGGGCAGCCGGAGCTCACCGTGCAGCTCGCGCAGGACGGTTCGGTGTGGACGGTCCTCATGAGCCAGCTTCCCGCCGGCACCGGGCGCCGCTTCCGGGCCTTCGCATATGACGCGAACGCGAAGCTCCTCTACCGGGGCGAGGCGGCGGACGTCACCATCACCGCCAACCAGACGGTCCAGGTGAACATCCTGTTGCAGCAGGTGGACCCGCCTCCCGACTTCGAGAACGCCGGCCCTGTCATCACCTCGCTGGTGGTGTCGCGCTCGTCCGTGGAGCGGGGCGGCTTCGTGGACATGCGGGCCACCGCCGAGGACCCGAACGCCGGGGACGTGCTCACGTACGCGTGGACCGCGACGGCGGGCACCTTCAGCACCCCCTCGGCGCTGTCCTCGCGTTGGACGGCCCCCATGACGGAGGGCTCGCAGACGGTGACGCTGACGGTGGCGGATCCGCTGGGCGCGTCCACCGCGGTGAGCTTCCCCATCGTCGTGGAGGGTGAGGAGACGGGCGGGGCCGTGGTGTCCGGGCAGTTCAACTCCTGGCCGCAGGTGGTGTCGCTGTCCGGCTTCCCGACGCAGGTGGTCCCCCACCAGTCCGTTGGCGTGAGCGCCCAGGGCGTGGACAGCGACGACCCCGCGGCGAGCCTCCACTACGCCTGGAGCGCGAGCTGCGCGGGCACCTGGACGGACGAGGGCACCGCGAACGCGCGCTTCACCCCCACGGCGCTGCCCTCGCAGAGCACCTGTGCCAACTGCCAGCTCACCGTGCGCGTGACGGACGGCCGCGGCGGCGAGGGCCTGGGACACCTGGGCATCTGTGTGGGCGCGCCGGTGTCACCCAACGCGCTGCCGCGCATCACCGACGCGTCCCAGTCGACCGCCACCGTGGGCTCGGGCGGCGCGGTGCATTTCACCGTCCGCGCCATGGACCCGGAAGGCACCGCCCTGGGCTTCACCTGGGAGGCGCCGGTGGGCACCCTGGGCGCGCCGGTCTCCACCGCCGATGGCAGCGAGGTCACCTGGACGGCCCCCGCGTGCATCGACGGGCAGGCGACGCCGGTGGTGCGCGTCCGGGTGACGGACGCGGAGGGCCTGGAGGCGCTGCGGACCTTCTCCCTCGCCTGGACGGGCCCCGCGTGCGCCACGGCGGTGCAGGGCGTGGTGAACCATCGCTACTTCACCACCGGGAACGCGTCCGTGACGCGGGGCCAGAACCTGTCCGGCGTGCAGGTGGAAGCGATGGTGGATCAAGGCAACGGCACGTTCCTCGTCTACCCCGGCGCGGGAGCGGCGGACGGCACGTTCACGGTCGCGGGTGTCCCCCAGGGGAACTACACCCTGCGGCTGGGCAACGCGTACGTGGTGACGTCCTCGCGCGCTCCGGACCTGGGCAATGACATCCAGGGGCGCCCGGACCCGGTGGCCGCGAACACGAGCACGTTCCTCTCCGTGGACCTCCAGGGCATGGCTTCGTGGCAGACGAATGACTTCATGGAGATCTACTCCCCGGGCACGGCGCTCTACGCCGCGGGCACGAACGCGCTCGTGCAGTCGGGCACGCCGCTCACCGCGGGGTCTCAGCGGTGGACCCAGACGCTGAAGTATTCGGGCATGGTGAACGCGGTCCTGGTGGATGCCAGCGCGGGAGACCAGGTGACCTTCCATCAGCTCTCCGCGAAGACCGATTCGACGTCTGGCGCCCCCGTCACCTACAACGCGGCCACCCGTGCCTTCACGGCGCCGCTGGTGCTCACGCAGGGGAGCACGGCGAGCTTCACGGGCACGATGACCGCGCTGCAGGACCAGTCGCTCACGCTGGACGTGCGCTCCCCGGACTTCGAGGCGCTGCGCACCGAGGTGCACCCCACCGCCACCGTGGTCCGTCACGACCTGTACTTCATCGCGGTGCCCGACGGCACGCGGGCAGGCTATGCGCTGGCGCCGGACCTGCTGTCCTGCTCGCTGACGGCGGGAAGCCCCTCTCGCGTCTATTCGTTCGTCTACGGCAACCCCTATCCGCAGTTCACGCAGGTGGGGATGGTCAGCACGGCGTTCAACGTGGCGCTGATGGCGCCGGGCGCGGCCCTGCCGCTGACCTTGCGTCTCTCGGTGGGACACAACGACGTCATGCCCGCGTTCGCGGCGTCCGCGGTCGTGCCCCGGCTGAGCCCGCCGCGCGGGGCGACGCTGGCGGGGCAGGCCGCGTCCGGGAACCTGACGGGCGTGGGGCTGATGCCAAACCTCGCCTGGGGAGCGCCCTCCGTGGGCACCGCGACCTCCTATGGGGTCTCTCTCTACGAGGTCTTCGTGAACGCCCAGGGTCGCACGTCGCAGGTCGCGGGCGGGCCGGTGGCACAGCTGTACACGGCGGGCACGTCACTGCGGCTGCCCCCCGGCGTGCTGCAGTCGGGCAAGTCCTACTTCGCCATCATCGAGGCCCGCGCCTCTGGTAACGCCGACTTCCAGGGCAAGCCCTTCCGGTCCAGCTACCCGGAGGCGAAGGCGATGACCGTCACGGGTGTCTTCACCCCGTGACCGGCGCACCCCGCTGAGTCCCGCTTCCTGGAGCCCCCATGGCGCGTTCGTGGGGGCTCCTCGCCGAGGACCCGGGCGGCAACCGGGCAGGATTGGACGCCACTGAATTCCGTCATCACAGGCTTCCTGGCAGAGTGTGTGCTTTCGCTGGGGGCCCGCCATGCAGAGCAGTGTCATCACCGAGGTGTTCCTGCCGATTGCCCTGGGCGTAATCATGCTCGGCCTGGGGTTGAGCCTCACCCTCGCGGATTTCCGCCGCGTGGCGGTGTATCCGCGCGCGGCGCTGGTGGGCCTGGGCTGTCAGACGCTGCTCATGCCCGCGGTGTGTTACGCCATCGCGACGGGCTTCGGGCTGCCGCCCCAGTTGGCCGTGGGGTTGATGCTGCTCTCCGCCACGCCGGGCGGCGCGACCGCGAACCTCTTCAGCCACCTGGCCAAGGGGGATGTCGCACTGAACGTCAGCCTGACGGCGGTCAACAGCGTGTTGTCGCTGCTCACGTTGCCGCTCATCGTGAACTTCTCCCTGGCGCACTTCATGGGGGAGGAGCGCGCCATTCCGTTGCAGTTCGCGAAGATCGTCCAGGTGTTCGGCATCGTCCTGGTGCCCATCTCGCTGGGAATGTGGGTGCGCGCGAAGCGGCCGGCGCTCGCGGATGGCCTGGACCGGCCCGTGCGCATCATCTCGGCGCTGTTCCTGGTGCTGGTGGTGCTCGCGGCGACGCTCAAGGAGCGGGACCAGTTGGTCACGTACTTCCAGAGCGTGGGGCTCGCGGCGCTGGCCTTCAACCTGGCCAGCATGGCGGTGGGGTTCGTGGTGCCCGTCCTGCTGCGCGTCGAGCGCAAGCAGGCGGTGGCGATCGCGATGGAGGTGGGCATCCACAACGGCACGCTCGCCATCGCGATTGCCTCCAGTCCCCGGTTGCTCAATGACGGCGTGATGGCCATTCCCGCGGCCATCTACAGCGTCATCATGTTCTTCACCGCCGGAGTCTTCGGAGCCCTGGTCGCCCGGAGGCAGGCTGCTGGCGCGACCGCGGAGGGCCTCCGCACCCAATAGCTACCTCCAGTCACTGCACGACAGGTCTTCTTGGACGAGGCCCAAGAACCCGTCCCAGGAGGTTCTGGTGCCGCGCCTTGGATGAACGTTGTCGAGCGTCAACGATGCCCGGCCCGAACCGTGGGAGCCGACAGGTCATACCCACGCGTCCGGTTCTTCATTGTAGGTGTGTCTCATTGAATGGTTCCTTCTCGCACGGGCAGTCCACCGGGAGGGGCCATGACGATCCGGTTCGGCTTCATCGACAACAGCGAAGGCGCGAACATCAGAACGCTTCCGATTGGCGAGAAGGGATCGACTTGTTTGACCCCTGAGCCACTTCCTCCCGGTACGCGGGTGACGCTGATTCAAGGGACCGGCCAGACCCCGGGATGGTCCTACGTATCGACCCTGGTGGGAGGATACCTGCTGCGAGGTCACGTGCAGGGCTTCCGCATCACGCTCGACCTGCCAGAGCCCGCCGCTACCCTCTACCAGGTCCAGCCGGAAGATCGGCTGGAGCCTATCGCCGCACGCATCTACCGGGATGCCATCATTCCGGGACGCGACCTGCGCTTCTACGAAAACGTCATCCACCATGTGAACATGAAGCACGGTAGGACTGGCGTCCGGCGTGGCCGGGAGGGCGTGGAGTTGGTCGCCGGCAAACGCATCTGGCTTGTCAGCATCGCGTACGCCAACCGGCTCCAGAAAGAAGTACCGAGTGGCTCCATCACCGGTGGAGCGCTCGCACGGGCGAAAGAGACCGCCCGGCACCTGAATCATCTCATTGCCTCCGTTGAGAACGCGGGGCTGTACTTCAATGAGGTCACCGGGCAGTACGCTCAAGCCATCAAGGAAAACTGGAGGGAGATCAGCGCCATTGTCGCGGGCTTCATCGCCGCGGAAGCCCTGTCGACCCTCCTGGCTGCAACGCCCACGGGCGTTGGCCAACTCGCTGCGGCGATCATCCAGTTGGGTCTGGCGGCCTTCGGTGCTCAAGGGATCGTCGATGCGGGAGTCGAGGCCCTGAAGCACGCCGAACTGTGGCTCACCCAGGCCTGGGCGGCTGACCGCTCTCCCGAACTGCTCAAGGAAGCCAGCAAGTCCTTTCTCCGGATGCTGATGAGCATCGCCATGGCCGCGCTTGCGCTCATGGGCGCGAAGGCCAACATGGGACGCGGTTTCAAGCTGGCGAACTCCGTGAAGATCACCCGGCCGCGCTACTACATGATGGCAGCGCAAGGTCCCGGAGGTATCTACGCGGGCGTCCCCGTGTTCCGGCCAGGGACCATCACCGCCGTGCAGTCCACCTACCTCCCCTTCAATTCCTGGGGGACTGGTTCGGCCATGACGTCAAAGACCGTCAAGGAGGGCTCCCGCACCCAATCGGATGCCGAACCCACCCTGACCGAGCGCACGCTCAGTGACGCAGAATGGGAGAGGCTGCTGGAGCGCCTGCCCAACTGGGACAAGCTCAAGGAACTTGTCGGGCGCAAGATTCCGAAGGACGGAACGCCTGAGTTCAACGCCCTCAAGAAGGAGCTTGAGGCAGCAGGATACCGTCTGGAAAAGATGAGCAAGGGCTCCCAGCCCTACCGGATTCGCCGCCTGGACGGAAAAGCGCTGGGGGATGAGCTCGGAGCGCTCACCGTCACCGAGGACGGGCTGGTCGTGCTCAAGGTCGGCAAGGGGACACCCCGCATCAGCATCTACAGTCGCTACCGGAAGAACTACCTGGATTGGGTGGAGAAGACCCATGGCAGCGCAGCTCGAAAGGCGGCGGAGGTTCGCATCGCCGGTGGCAACCCCATGCACCATCTCATCCCGGACGCGGTTGCCCAGAAGCATCCACTGATCCGCAAGGCCCTGGAGCGGATCGAGGGCTACACCATCGACCGCGGCACGAACATCCTCGACATGCCCTGCAAGAACCCGAAGGGGAAGATCATGCACCTGGGCAGCCACCCCAAGTACAACAGCTATGTCACCACGCTGCTCGATGATGCCCTGGAATCACTGGATGACGCCTTGAGCAAGCGCAAGCCTGGCTCCAGCCTGACGCCGAGGGAGATCCAGGACGCTCTCCTCGAAGTCGAGATGAACCTTCGCGAGGCCATTGAGTCCGGCGGGCTCCCCATGGAGGTTCTCAAGGAGTTGAGCGAGGATGGAATCGTCGTGGGCAAGAAGCTGGCGCTGCTGGAGTTGCCCTCCCACGAGGAGTCGCTCACGGCATGATGTACGCATTGACGGCGGATATCTCGCACATCGAGGAGGAAGGTGTCTTCGACGCCACCCTCATCGAGTTCGACGGCTTCGAGTCCGTCACGTTCCACAAGCCCAGCATCGACTACCAACGGGAACGAGGCGCTCCCGAGGTCATCGAGTTCACTGGCAACCTGCTGAACGCGGCCCGGCTGGACCACTTGTTCACCGCCCCCCGGGGGCTGCTGCTGCTTTCCCGGCGCATGGTGGGGGTGCTCGAATCCGTGGGGCCGTTCCGCCATCGGCTCATCCGGACGGTCATCTACACGGAACGCATCAAGCACCTGGTTCGCGACCGCTTCACCGGGCGGCGGACATGGCATGAGGTGCAAGACCCCTCGTTGAAGAACGAGGACTTCGTCATCCTCCAATTGCTGGAGGAGACAGACTGCCTCGACCGCGAACACACCCTGGTGAAAGGGGTGCCCTTCCACCAGTCCGGAGTGGGATTGCTGGGCAGGGAGAAGGCGCGGCCCCTTGTCCTCAGACCTCCATCCGGAGGTTTTCCTCCGGTGTTCTCCGTGCCCGAACTCTCCTTCTACTGCTTCACGGAGGAGGCCCGGCAGGCGTGTGAACGGGCGGGACTGAAGGGGCTCTGGTGGCGGCCTCAGGGGTAGGCCTCCTGGTTCCCTCGACCTCCGCCAGCCGTCGCCGCTGCCCCGAGCCGTTGACGGGGGGCTGCTTCGACGACCTACGACGCAGCTTGCCCCGCCTGGATACCCGGGAGTACGCGAACGCGGAGGCGATGATCCGCCGCTTCGAGGCACCGAGTTGCTAGAGGAACTTCATGGCCGAGAGAGCCGTGACTGCATGGCGTACTGGCTGGAGTTTCGCGATGAGGATGACTATCGGGCCCGACTGTTTGGCGGCGTTCGCGGCGGTTCGGCGCTGAAGTTCGGCATCTATCAACGGGCGGAAGACCAGAGTCTTCGGAGCCCTGGTCGCCCGGAGGCAGGCTGCTGGCGCGACGGCGGAGGAACTCCATCCGCGCAGGGCTCCGTAAGCGTCTCGGCCCGTCTATCCGCTCAGGACAGCCGCTGATAGTCGTAGGTGTTCTCGACGTGCCGGGACGAGTAGTAGAGGGTCACCTTCCGGTTGTTGTTGAAGGTCTCGGTGCGGATGGTGACGCGGCGGCCTGCGGGGCCATTGATGTAGAGCTCGATGACATCCACACCCGGGGCCTTGGGCGCACCGGTCTCCGGGTCGGATTGGTGTGGCTGCCGGTTGGTGATGCCGTAGTTCGAGGCTTCGGTGGCGCGACTTGAGGCGTACCCGGTGTCGAGCAGGTAGGCGATGGCCGCCTGATCGTCGCGGTTCACGGTGAGCCGGGTCAACGGAGCCATGACGATGGCGGAGTTGGGGGTAGGCGGCGTGCCGCGATACCTGGCCAGCGCGCGCTGGTAGTCCGCCGCCTTGGGGAAGGACGCCTGTTTGGGTTCACCCATCACCAGACCGCCCAACTTCAGGATGAGGCCACCGAAGTCCGCGAACGTGGAGTTCGAGGCGTTGATCTGCATCAGGTAGTACTCATACGACGCCCGCCACGGGGTGTTGTTGTCCTTCTTGATGATTTCGACAAGCTCGGAGGGCACATGCGCCACGTTGTTGATGAGAATCACGGTCGTCTCCCATCGGCGCCAGGCGCCGGGAAACACCGCCCGGGTTCAATGTGGACGGTGTTCCCTTGAGACGAACGTCGATGGGCCCTGTGAACGCAGCGGCTGGGACACGGGCTTCGACGACAGGCCATGGCCCCGCGGTGAACTAGCGGGCCTGCCCCTCGAGCGCGAGCCCGCTGCCCTGCGCGGCGCTGTACACGTGCGCGGGGTGGGCGACAGGCTCCTCCAGGGGCGCGGGCTGCATGAGGCCCGCACCCAGGAGCGCACCCTCGAGCGAGCCGTGCATCCGCTTCTCGAGCAGGAACTGCGCGAGCGGCTCGAGCGCGGCCTCCAGATGGGGCGGCACCTTCACCAGGGCCAGGTGCGAGCTGCGCACGGCGAGGAACTCCGCCAGGTACTGGAGCGTCGCCACACCCGCGGCGTCCACGAGCGACACCCGCGACAGGTCGACGACCACCAGCTTCGCCCAGGGCGGACCTTCGACGAGGTCGTAGAGCTTCAGGTGGTTGATGAACAGGATGGGCCCGTCCACGCGCGCCACCATGAGGTCCAGCGCCTCCGTGGGCGTGGGCGCTTCAGGGCTCTGCATGTGCAGACCGCGCTGCAGTTGCGACGCATCCGCCACCCGCTGCACCTCCAGCCGCAGGGCGCCATGGCGCCGCACGTAGAGGAGGCTGGCCAGCGCGAGCCCGGCCCCGATGCCGACAAACACGTTGAACATGGCGATCCCCAGCGCGGTGACGAGCACCACGCCCAACGTCGACTTGGACTGATTCCACATGGCAACAAGGCCCTCCAGATTGAGCAGGCGCACCCCCACGACCAGCAGGATGGCGGTGAGTGCGGCAATGGGGATGCGCGCCACCAGCGGCGCGAGCAGCGCCATGGCCACGAAGAGCCACAGGGCGTGCAGAACGGAAGCAGCGCGGGTGCGCGCACCCGCTTGAATGGACGCGCTGGCGCGCACGATGGCGCCCATCACCGGGAAGCCGCCGAACACGCCGGCCGCCATGTTGGACAGGCCCTGCGCGATGAGGTCCTGGTCCAGGTCACTGTGGGTGCGCGCACCGGTGAGCGTGTCGAGCGAGCTCGTCGCGAGCAGCGAGCCGAGCGACGCCAGCAGCGCGAGGCCGATGGCCGCCGGCAGGAGCGCCGCGAAGTTCACGCCCTCGAAGGACGGCAGCGTCGGCATGGGCAGCGAGCGCGGCAGGGCGCCCACCGCGTCGTAGCCCGCCCCGAGCGAGACCATCAGCACGGTGCCAATCGTCAGCCCGACGAGGACCGCGGGGATGCGCTTGTGCACCTTGGGCAGGGTCACCATGGCCAGCGCCGTGAGCGCTCCGGCCGCGACCCCGAGCCAGCCCACGTGCGCGCCCCACGTGCGCTGCATCACGAGCGCCACGGCGTTCGCGTGCGTGTCCTCCACCGCGAACAGCCGCGGCAGCTGCGTGTTGAGCAGCAGGAGCCCGATGCCCACCGTGAAGCCCATCACCACCGGCCGGGGGATGAGCCGCGCGAACCGCCCGGCGCGCACGAGCCCCAACGCCACCTGCATGGCGCCCGCGAGCACCGTGGCGATGGCGAGGCCCACGGCCCCGTGCATCGCCACGATGGCCGCGGCCATGGGCAGCAGCGCCGCCTCGGGGCCCGTGACCTGGTAGCGGCTGCCGCTGAGCAGCCCGCCCACGACGCCAGCCACCACGCCGGAGACGAGGCCCACGCTCGCGGGAAGTCCCGCGGCGGTCGCGAGCGCGACATTGAGCGGGAGGGCCACACACGCCACGCTCAGGCCGGCGGCCGCATCGGCTGGCAGGCTGCTGGGCTGCACCATCTCGCGCCAGCTTTGGAGAAGCTCGCCCGTACGCCGGGTCGAGAAGTGTCGCTTGGAGAGAGCGGTCGAAGACATGGAGGACGGCGTCTTTCAGATGCCGTGCCAGACGCCTTCCCAGAGGGAGGCGGGCCCCGCTGTCGGTCCCTCCCAGCAAGCGTCCTGTCGGTCCGGACCGACACTGTCGGGACCGACAGACGGCGTGCGAACTGACGGGCCGCGCGCACGGACGCGCGCTAGATTGCGCGCCATGTTGGTGCTCCGACTGCGTGCCCGGCTCCTGTTGTCCTACGCGGTGGTCACCGCGCTGCTGGTGGCGGCGTTCTCCCAGATGGCCCTGGGCCTCATGCACACCCACGAGGTGGTGGCGAGCGTGGGGCAGGAGGAGCTCGCGGCCTTCGAGCGGGAACAGCGGGTGTACGTCGCGGCCTGGGCGCTCGAGCTGGCGGTGCGGCGCGGCGTGGTGGCCTGTGAGCAGCACGAGAGCAGCGCGGCCGCCGTGCACCTCGCTGTCGCGAATGCTCGACAGGACCTCCAGGCCGCGCTCGGCGCCGGCTCGGAGCAGCTCGACGCGGGCTTCCGGGCGAGCGCCCAGGACTATGTGCAGTACGCCCTGCAACTGGAGCAGGCCGGCACCTGTGAGTCGATGCTGTCGTTTCCCCTGAGGGAGCGGCGGCTGCATCTGGATGAGGTCCTCACCACGGTGTGGTCCGAGCGCACGCGGGACATGCGTCTGGCCATCCAGGCGAAGGAAGACCAGGCGCGGTCCATTGGCTCGGCGGCGCTGCGCTCGGGCGGGCTCTTCGGCCTGCTGGGCATCCTCGCCGCGGGCGCGCTCGCCTTGTCGCAGGCGCGCGCGGTGTCGAACTCGGTGGCGCTGCTCTCCACGCATGCGCGCCGCATCGGCCAGGGGGACTTCAGCCCGCTGCCCCCGCTGCGAGGGCCCGAGGAGCTGCGGGCGCTCTCGCTGGACCTGGACCGCATGCGCGGGCGCCTGGCGGAGCTGGATCAGCTCAAGAGCGCGTTCGTGGCCTCGGTGTCCCATGACCTGCGCACGCCGCTGGCCCGGGTGCGCGAGGCCCTCTCGCTCCTGGGCGATGGCAGCACGGGCCCGCTGACACCGCAGCAGGCCCGCGTGGTGAAGCTCGCGCAGGCCGCGTGCGAGCGCGAAATCCGCATGGTGACCTCCGTGTTGGATTTGTCGCGCGTGCAGTCCGGCCAACCGCTGCAGCGCAATGCCGGCGCCTCGGTGGACCAGATTGTCGAGAACGTCCTTCGGGACCTCGCCTTCGAAGCGGACGAGCGCAAGGTCCAGCTGGTGTACGAACCCGCCGCGAAGCCCGTGCGTGCGCCCATCGATGATCCGTTGGTCGAGCGTGCCCTGTCCAACCTGGTGAGCAACGCCATCGCTGTCTCCAGCGCGGGCAAGACGGTGCGCATCTCGTGTGAGCTGGTGAGCCGCAAGCGCTCCGGCGCCGCCAGCTCCGTGCCCGCGGTCCAGCTGTCCGTCGCGGACCAGGGGCCGGGTGTGCCCGCGCATGCGCGCGAGTGGATCTTCCGGCCCTTCGCGAGCCTTGAGGTCGGCGGGCGCCGCAGCACGGGGCTGGGCCTGACCATCGCGCGCGAGATGATCACCGCGCACGGAGGTGAGCTGTCGCTCGCGGAGACCTCCGGGCCCGGTGCCACCTTCACCTTCTGGATTCCCCTTGAAGACCCCGCGTCCCCTGGAGCCCGTCTTGACGCCTGAGCCCCCCATCCAGCAGCCCCACGTGCTCCTGGTGGACGATGACCTCCAGCTCGCGGAGCTGATGTCCATGCGGATGACCTCCCGCGGCTACCGCGTGACGGTGGAGGGCGAGGGCAAGAGCGCCTTGCGCAGGCTGTCGCAGGAGCGCGTGGACGCGATGGTGCTCGACCTGCGCCTGGAGGACATGGATGGCATGGACGTGCTCCGGGCCGCGCGGCAGCGTGCGCCCGAGCTGTCCGTTATCATGCTCACCGCGCACGGCTCCATCGAGACCGCGGTGCAGGCCATGCAGGAAGGGGCCTACGGCTTTCTCACCAAGCCGTTCCACGACCATGAGCTGATGCAGAAGCTCACGCACGCGCTCGAGCGCTCGCTGCTGCGCCGGGAGGTGGCCGAGCTGCGGCGCCGCATGGGGGAGGAGGGCGAGCCCCTGCTCCTGGGCATCAGCGAGGCCATTTCGCGCGTGCGCGAGGTGATTGCCCGCATCGCCCCCACCGACGCCACCGTCCTGCTCACCGGCGAGAGTGGCACCGGCAAGGAGCTGGCGGCGCGGATGATCCACGTGCTCTCGCGGCGCGGCAAGGAGCGCTTCGTCGCCGTCAACTGCGGCGCCCTTCCGCCCGAGCTGCTGGAGAGCGAGCTGTTTGGCCACGTGAAGGGCGCGTTCTCCGGGGCGGTGCGCGAGCGCGAAGGCCTGTTCGGCGCGGCCAATGGCGGCACATTGTTCCTGGATGAAATCGGCGAGGCGTCTCCGTCCGTGCAGGTGAAGCTCCTGCGCGTGCTGCAGGAGCAGCGGCTCACGCGCGTGGGAGCGGACGTGGAGGAGCCCGTGGACGTGCGGGTGGTCGCCGCCACCAACCGGGACCTCGCGGAGGAGGTGGCCGCGAAGCGCTTCCGTCAGGACCTCTACTTCCGGCTGCACGTGGTGCCCATCGAGCTGCCGCCCCTACGCGAGCGGCTCGAGGACATCCCCCTGCTGGCGCAGCTCTTCCTGGAGCGCACGGCGAACCGCTACGGCCTGCGTCCGCCGCGTCTGGCGCCCGCGACGGTGGAGCTGATGCAGCGCTATGGCTGGCCTGGCAACGTCCGGGAGCTCATCCACGAGATGGAGGCTGCGGTGCTCCTGGCCGGCGCGGACGAGCTTCAACCGCGCCATGTGCCTCGCCTGGGTCAGGCGCTGGAGCGGCCCCCCGCCGCCGAGAGCGCGCAGCTGCCAGGCGTTCCCGCCGGGACCGCGGACCTGCCCTCCCTGCGCGAAGCCCGCGATGCCTTCGAGCGCGCCTACCTCGCGGAGGCCATGCGCCGCAGCAATGGCAGTGTCAGTGCCGCGGCCCGCATGGCCGGGCGCAACCGGAGCGACTTCTACGACCTGCTCAAGCGGCACGGACTGTCCGCCGCTGACTTCAAGGGGACCCCCGAGGGCGGGCCCACGCGCTGAGCCGGGCCGTGGTGCTGGACTGCGTGCGCTGCGAGCCATTGCTCCCACCTATTGGTGCAATGGTCAGCGCCGCCTGCCATCCTTGATTCTCCGTGCCAGGTTTTTCAGGGCGAGTGACGCTGCACAGGGTCGTGCCAGCTGCTTGCCGCTACCCCCGGCACCTCATGAAAAAGATATCCAGGTCCGTTGTGCTGGCGCTCAGTCTGGCATTGCTCGCCGGCTGCGCTGACTCTTCCTCCGACACGGGCTCGGCCCGGTTCGCCGTCTCCATCCGCCAGGCGCTCGCGTCCGGCATCTCCCGCGTCACCGTCACCTCGAGCGGCCCGGACATCCCCCCGGTCACCGTGGACCTTGCCCCCACCGACGGGGTGTGGGGCGGCGTCATCGGCAACATTCCCGTGGGCCCCGACCGCTCCTTCGTGGCGCGGGCCTTCGACGCCTCGGGCACAGTGCTCTTCGAGGGCTCGGCCTCCGGCATCACCATCTCCGCGGACCAGACGACCCTCGTTGCCATCACCCTCCAGGAGACGAACCCTCCACCGCCCTTCGACAACGAGGCCCCGCTCATCGACGCCCTGGTGGCCTCTTCCACCTCCGTGCCCGCTGGCGGCTCCCTCTCCCTGGTGGCCACGGCGCATGACCCCAATCCGGGCGACACGCTCTCCTTTGCCTGGAGTGCCACCGCAGGGACCTTCTCCTCGCCCTCCGCCGCCTCCACTTCGTGGACGGCGCCGCTGTCCACGGGCATTCAAACCCTGACGTTCACGGTCACGGACTCGCGTGGCCTGTCCTCCATCATCGTCCTGGAGGTCAATGTCAGTCCGGAAGGGCAAGAAGGGGAGGCGCGGGTGTCTCTCTTCTTCAACAGCTCACCCCGGGTTGATTCTGTCATTGCCACCCCCACGCAGCTCGTTGTGGGACAGCCGACCGCTGTCTCCGTCTGTGCTTCCGACCCGGATGGCGACAGCCTCTCCTATGCCTGGAGCGCATCCTGTGCTGGGACCTGGATCAATGCCTCCTCCAGTTCAGCCCGGTTCACTCCGTCGTCCTTGCCCCCCGGTGGCTGTAACAACTGCCGCCTGACGGTCACCGTTTCGGATGGGCGCGGTGGAGTGAACATGGGCACCGTCGCCCTGTGCGTCCGCGACACTCCCCCGGCCAATCACTTTCCTCCTGTCATCATCCGCTCCTATCGCTCGTCAGACACGGCGACTCCAGGGCAGGTGATCACGTACGAGGTGGTGGCCAGCGACCCGGAGGGCTCCGCGCTCACGTTCTCCTGGCAGGCCACTGCCGGCGTGCTCGGGACCCCTGCGAGCGATGACTCCCGCAGCCGCATCACGTGGACTGCCCCCGGCTGTGTCAGTGCCGGAACGCCCCCGACCGTCACCGTCACCGTCACGAATGCCTTCAACCTGACGGACGTCCGGAGCTTCGAGGTGACGGGGCTGCCCACCTGCACCGCCTCGGGCGTCTGGGTTGCTACCGGCTCCATGATCCAACCCCGCAGCGGTCATACGGCGACGCTGCTGCCCAATGGCCTGGTCCTCGCCGCGGGGGGCTTCAGTGGGGGATTCCTCGCGACGGCGGAGGTGTATGACCCGGACTCGGGCTCCTGGAGCCCGACCGGCTCCATGTCGCAACCTCGCTCGGGCCACCTGGCGACGCTGCTTCCCAACGGCAAGGTGCTCGTCGTGGGAGGACGTGACGCCAACGGCTTCCTCGCGACAGCGGAGCTGTACGATCCGGCCGCTGGCACCTGGAGTCCCGCAAGCTCCCTGCTTGCATCAAGCCCCAGTTCAGCGACGCTGCTTCCCACTGGCAAGGTGCTCGTCGCGGGAGGAACAACGGCACAGTTGTACGACCCGGCCTCGGACTCCTGGAGCCTCGCCAGCGCTCCGCTTGGATTCGTGGGTGATTCAGAGACGCTGCTGCTTGATGGCAAGGTCCTCTTCGCGCCGAGAGGCGGGTCGCAATTGTACGATCCGGTCTCGGATACCTGGAGCACCACCGGCTCACCCGCCGTTTTCCCCGGCGGTCCCCCGCTGACGCTCCTGCCCAACGGCAAGGTGCTCGCCGCGGGGGGGTATGATCCCCTGGTCGATCTGGTCGTGGGGGCAGCGGAGTTGTACGACCCGGCCGCGGGCACCTGGACCCTGACGGCCCCCATGGGAGGGCGCGTCTTCTATACGGCAACGCTGCTGACCAGCGGCAAGGTGCTCGTCGCTGGGGGAGCGCTCGAAATCTTCGAGTTGGAGATCTTCTCACTCGCGACGGCGAGGCTATACGACCCGGTGTCGGGGACCTGGAGCCCTACCGGCTCCATGGCCCAACCTCGCTATGGCCACGTGGCGACGCTGCTGCCCAACGGCACGGTCCTCGTCACGGGAGGTTCGGTCCCGACGGTGGAGTTGTACCTCCCCTGAGCGTCTTGTCTTTCGGGATGCAGCACCCTCGCCACACAGGGGATATGCACGCAGCGAAGCCACGTGATGGCAATCACAGCCGGTGCCATGCCGCCGGATGGCTGCGACGACGCTCAGCCTGCGCGTGGGAGAACAGCCCGCCAGTCCCCCCTTGCCCTCCGCGGTGGACCTGAATCGCAATCCCAGCCGGGTTGCCTGTCCCTTGCCTCCAGGTGCGGACCCTGACAGCCCGCGAAGGGGAGGTGATGCATTCCAAGGGCCTTGTCAGCGAACTCGGGCGTCCAGGACCACCTGTCCGTCCTTCATCACGAACCGCACCTGCCTCAGCGCCCGGATGTCCTTGAGCGGATTCCCTTCCACCGCGAGCAGGTCCGCGAGCTTGTTCGGCCCGAGCGAGCCCACCTGGTCCTGCATGCGCAGCAGCTCCGCCGCGTTCACGGTCGCGGCACGCAGGATGTCCACGGGTTTGAGGCCCGCCTCGGCGTAGGCGATGAACACCCTCACGCTGGCCTGGCCGCGCGTCAACCCTGGCATCGCGAAGTACATGTCCGAGCCGGCGGCGATCCGCACACCGGCGGCCACCGCGCGGCGGAGACGCTCCTGGGCCCTGGTCATGGCCTTCCTGCAGCGCTCCTTCATCTGGCGCTGACGCTCCACGTTCCCGGCCCAGGTATCGAAGGTGTCACACGTGTCCATCGGGCCGTCCGTCGGCACCAGGAAGATGCGATGGCGGACCATGGGCGCCAGCACGTCGTCAGGGAGGGAATACCCATGCTCGATGGAGTCGGCGCCCGCCTGGACCGCGATGCGGATGCTTTCCTCGGTGGTGGTGTGCATTGCCACCGGGCGCTTCTTGCGGTGGGCCTCCTCGACGATGACCCGCAGCTCCTCCAGGGAGAGGAGGTTGTGCCCGTTGTCGACGATGACCTTGATGCAGTCCGCGCCGTCCATGAGCGCCTGCCGCACTGCGCGCCGGGCCTCCTCCACACCGGAGACGGTGACGTACTCCTGCTCGATGAGGGACTGCGCCGGAGGTTGGAGCGTGGGGAACTGACCGCCCTGGGGCGCGAGCGCGCGGGTGCAGGCGGAGATGCGCGGGCCCTGCACCCAACCCCGCTGGATGGCATTGCGCAGCGCCACGTCGCCGTTGACCCCCGAGTTGCCGACGTCGCGCACCGTGGTCACACCCGCCTCCAGCATCTCGCGGCCCAGCTTCGCGCCCAGGAGCGCGCGCTCGGCGGTGCTGCTCTGGGCGACGGGGGTGATGAGACTGTCGCTTCCGTTCTCCGGGTCGACGTCCAGCAGCAGGTGCGAGTGCGCGTCAATCAGCCCGGGCAGCAGGGTGACGTCGCCGAGGTCGATGATCCGCGTCCCATCAGGGATGGCGAGGCCGGTGCCCATGGCCTGGATGCGCGAGCCTTCGATGAGCACGACCGCATCCGGGAGGAGCCGCTCACTCTTCCCGTCGAAGAGCCTGGCGGCGCGGAGGGCGATGCGCGGGGGCGCCGCAGGGGAGGGCGGCTGGCCCCATGACGGCAGGGACACGCAGCACAGGAGGAGCGCGCCAACGACAGGCGCCAACAGGCGTCGAGAACAGGAGGACAAGGCATGGCTCCTGGGGGACAGACGTGGCGGCCAGAAAAGCGAAAGGCCCGGAACCTTTCGGTTCCGGGCCTCTCTAGTGGCGAGGAGTACGGGACTTGAACCCGTACGTCAAGCGCCGGACCGCACCGAGTTGGCGCATAACCCCTCGGAATCTCAGCGCCTCGCGCTGGTCCGCGCCGACGCGCGCCAGCCCGCGCCGACTGAGCGTAGCGACGCTGTTACGCCCACCCAGCCCCTCCCGGGCGTCGTCATCCGGCAGTCCCTGGGCGTGATGGCGGCGGGCTCCGGCCGCCAGCGGAAGGAGGAGGCGAAGCTCGCCGCCTTCAAGGCGACGGCCGACCTGGAGAAGCTCGTCGAGGCCCTCCACGACGAAGCTGGGCACGGCCCCTTCCCGTGGACGCGCTGCTCCCACTGCCTGGACCTCATGGGCGTCAAGAGCATGGGGGTGCGCAATGGGTAGCCCGGCCCGCGCCGCCTCCGCGCCCGCCGTCCGCGAGCGCCCCATCCTCTTCTCCGGGCCGATGGTCCGCGCGCTGCTCGACGGCCGGAAGACGATCACCCGGCGCCTGATGAAGCCGCAGCCCACCATCGACCGGATGGGGAACCTCTGCTGGAAGGGTGCGTGCTTTGGCCAGGGCCTCGATGGGCGTCCCTGGGCCCGCGAACTGAACCGCCGAAGCCCCCTCGGCCAACCCGGGGACCGGCTCTGGGTGCGCGAGACGTGGGCGCTGGCCTTCCCGCACACCGACGAGTCGGGCCGCTACGTGGAGGACTGGTCCGACTGGACGCGCAAGATTCCGAAGAAGGACCCCGGCTCGGGTTGGCAGGTCCTCCACGCTGCGACGTACGGCGAGCAGTCGGAGCCTGTCGAGGACCGTGGTTTCCGGTACCGCCCCTCCATCCACATGCCGCGCTGGGCCTCGCGCCTGACGCTGGAGGTGGTGTCCGTCCGCGCCGAGCGCCTGCAAGACATCACCGAGGAGGATGCGAAGGCGGAGGGCGTGATGCCAGTCGACGACCCGTTCCAGGGGGATGCGGAGTACTGGCAGTGCTACGAGCCGAAGTGCGTGCGCGAAGGCGGCTGCGCTGGCGTCCTGTCCGCGCGCAAGTCCTTCGAGACGCTCTGGCGCTCCATCAACGGGGCCGAGTCCTGGGACGCCAACCCGTGGGTGTGGCGAATCGAGATGCGCCGGGTGGAGGTGCGCCATGGATAGCACCGGCGACACGACCCGCGCCTCCGAGTTGCTTCAGGCTGCGTTCCCCGGAGGCATCACCGTCGCCGAGTTCGAGCGGGCTGCCGCCGTGGTCCTGAAGGCGGTCGGCTGGACGCCGAAGCCTCCGCCCCACCAGCGCGTCGGCGCCCTGGTTCGCGACGCACTGAAGGGGCGCGGCCCGATGACCTACGAGCAGCTCCAGGAGGCCACCGGCCTGTCCGTCGGCGCGGTCTCGAACGGGCTCAAGGCCAGCGGCGCCATCGTCGTCCGGCAGTTCCACAGGAAGAGCAGCGGCTCCGGTTCCGGCAAGCCGACGAACGTGTACGGGCTGCCCAATGGCACGCCCGCCGAGACGACGCCCGCCATCATGGACGACGGTCACATCCAGGCGTGCGGGAACGGTGGCGAGGACTGGCGGAACTGCTCCCCGGAGTGCCGCAAGGCCCAGAAGGCCGCGAAGTAGCAGCACCAGCAGTCCAACCACGAAAGGGAGAGCCATGACGACCAGCAGCAGCAGCACCGACACCGCGCCCCAGGCGCCCAACCCCTTGCGCGTCCCCGACCTGCGCGTCGGCCTGGACGTCTACTTCCACACGAGCGAGGTTTATCGCCACCTCACCGACGGCACGGGCAGCGTCACGTCCGAGCAGGCCCTGGCGACCCCTCTGGCCGCGAAGGTCGCCAAGGTCATCAACGCCGAGACGGGCAGCGTGAACCTCGCCGTCCTCAACGCCGACGGCTACTGGGAGCGCGTGGAGAACGTGGCGATGGGCGGCGCTGGCGAGTTGGTCGACCGCACCTGGCGCATTCCGTAGAACGCAGCACCAACAGCACGCGCCTCGGCCCGCTGAGGGCCTGACGGCAGCACCCGCCTCCGGGCGGTCCCTCTGCTCCGGCAGCTGGAGCACGGCACGCAGTCCCCCGCGCGAGCGCAGCAGTAGCGCAGCCGGGTCTCCACACCCGCCCGTCACAGGGCCGCGCGGAAGCGCGAGGGAGACGTGCCATGTCGACGAAGAGGGGCGCCCGCGCGGCGCCGCGCAGCACCAGCGAACGGACGGCAGTGCCCAACGAGCTTTCGCTCGACCACGTCGGCCTGAAGATGCAGCTGAAGCACATCGCCAGCCGCACGAACCTCGTGATGGTCGTCGACCAGAAGGTGGCCGCACGGCTCGTCACCGCCATTGACTGCGCCTCTGCGCTGTCGACGGACGCCATCAATCACGAGCGCAAGCTGGAGTCCCTCCGGCAGCAGCTCTCCACCGTGCAGGCCCTGGTGCGCGGCGCGGCCGAGGCCTTCGACGGCACGCCCACGGGCCAGGTGCTGGCGGGGCTCGACATCCAGATTCACGCCGTCGTGAAGGGCGGTGCCCGGTGAGCGCGTCCAACACGAAGACGGCGGCCCAGGCGTGGCGCACGGGGCTGCGCTGGTTCAGCGAGCATGGCCCCCACGAGTACGGCTTCGGCGTGCCGACGGCGCACGGCGAGGTGCTCGTCACCTTCCGCGCGAAGGAGGGAATGAGCGAGGACGACGCCCGGGCGCTCCAGTCCGTCCTCCAGTCGGTGCCCGCGCTCCAGGCGCGCATCGCGGAGTTGGAGTCCGTCGTCAACACGCCCGACACGGAGAAGCTGGAGGCCATCCGCGCTCGGCACGCCGCTGCGACGGAGGGGCCGTGGAAGTGGTTCGGCTACGTCTCGCGGCCGGGCCGGAGCGCGAACCTCAACCGCCTCTACCTCGCGACCGTCAACCGAGGGCGGCGCTTCGTCATGAACTTCGTGCGGATGGGGATGCGCAGCGCGCAGCCGCGCTTCCAGCCCCCGCCCGGCGGCCTGATGGTCGAAGCCTCGAAGCTGGTCACCTACGAGGTGGACTACCGGGACGACGTCGCCGGCATCTCCGCCCCGGATGCCGTCTTCATGGAGTCCTCCTGGCAGGACGTGAAGGACCTGCTCGGCATGGTGGCCACCCTTCAGGCCCGGGTGACGCACCTGGAGGGGCTGATTCAGGACGAGTGCGAACGGCACCGGGACAACCTCCTGGAGCGCGACGCGGCTCGGGCCTTCGCGTTGGACTTCGCCACCACCGCCGAGGCTGCCGTCGCCAACCATCGTGGGCCCAAGACGGGCATGCGCGCCCCCTATCACGGGGACTTCGCCAACCTCATGCCGTCCATCGCGTCGGACCTGGGGAAGTGGGCGCGCGCGGCGCGGGCCTGCCTCGCCTTCCGGTCCGCCCCCACCATCGCCCCCGCTTCCGAGCGCGCGGAGTGGAGCACCGCCGAGGCCCCCTCCACCACGAAGGAGGACTCGCGATGAGCTGCCCCATGCCCCCGCGCGCGCCCCGTGGCGGCGCCCCGCTCATCGTCCTCACCGAGCGCCAGGAGGACGTCCTCATCTTCATCGCGAGCTACTCGAAGGCGAAGGGCTTCGCGCCCAGCAACAAGGACATCCGCGCGCACTTCGGCTGGGGTTCCTCCAACACCGTCGCCGACCACCTGGAGGCCCTCGCCCGGAAGCACTGCCTCACCTGGGAGCCGGGTCTCGCGCGCACACTGCGCCTCACCGAAGCGGGCCAGGACGCCGTCGCGCGTCGGCAGGCCCAGCAGCAGGCGGGGGCGAGCCATGCGTGACGCCGCCCTCGTCATCGCCGCGGTGGCGCTCTTCGTCGCCGCGTACGTGGTGCGCGGCTCCGTGTGGTGGTGGCCCATCACGGGCGCCTACGCCGCCTGCGTCTCCGCCTTCTGGCGGCGCGTCTGGCGTCGCCGTCCCCAGCCCGAGTCCACCCTTTCCGCGCCGCGCCTGCGGCTCGTCGTCGACAACACCCGCTGCACCCGGAGCCGTCCATGAAGCGCAACTGCCGAGGCCTCGTCGTGGACCTGTTCGCTGGCGGGGGAGGGGCCTCCACTGGCATCGAGGCGGCGCTCGGGCGCGACGTGGACGTGGCCATCAACCACAGCGCCACCGCGCTCGCGGTCCATGCCGCCAACCACCCGCGCACGAAGCACCTCACCGCGGACATCTGGGACGTGCCGCCGCGCGAGGCCACCGGCGGGCGTCCGGTGGACGTTCTCTGGGCCAGCCCGGACTGCACACACTTCAGCGTCGCGAAGGGCGGGACGCCCCGTGAGAAGGGCATCCGGAGCCTGGCGTGGGTGGTCATCGACTGGGCGCGCGACGTGCGCCCGCGCTGCATCTTCATCGAGAACGTGGCCGAGTTCCGCACGTGGGGCCCGCTCGGAGAGGACGGCCGCCCGGACAAGGCGCGCATGGGCGAGACGTTCGAGCAGTGGCGCGGCGTCCTGGAGCTCATGGGCTACACGGTGGACTTCCGCGTCCTGGACGCGTCGCTCTATGGCGCCCCCACGAAGCGCCGCCGCCTCTTCCTGGTGGCTCGCTGCGACGGGCAGCCCGTCCGCTGGCCGGAGCCGACGCACGGCCCGGGGAAGCTGCCGCTGCGCACCGCCGCCGACTGCATCGACTGGAGCCTCCCGTGCCCGAGCATCTTCGAGAGGAAGAAGCCGCTCGCGGAGAAGACGCTCTGGCGCATCGCGGAGGGCCTGCGCCGTTTCGTGCTGGAGAACCCGGAGCCCTTCATCGTCGGGTGCGGTGGGCGCGCGGGCCAGACGCCGCCGACGCCCGTCGGCGCTCCGGTGGGGACCATCACCGCGAAGAATGACCGCGCCCTGGTGGTGCCCTCCATCATCAAGGTCAACCACGGGGGCGAGGCGTCGCGCGGCGAGCCCATCGACGCGCCGCTGTCGACGGTTACCGCGCAGCGCCGGGGACACGCCCTGGTGGTACCGACCATGGTCACCATCGACCACGGCACGTCCAGCGCGGGGATGACGTCCGCCGATGCGCCGCTGCCGACCGTGACGACAGAGAACCGCCATGCCGTCGTGGCCCCGACGCTGGTGCAGACGGGGTACGGCGAGCGCCCCGGCCAGCGCGCCCGCTACCTGGACCTGCATCAGCCGCTGGGCACCGTGGTGGCCGACGGCCAGAAGCACGCCCTCGTCAGCGCGTTCCTGTCGAAGCACTACGGGGGCGTCGTGGGCGTCCCTTTCGACGGGCGTCCCCTCGACACCGTCACCGCCCAGGACCATCACGCTCTGGCGGCGGTGACGCTCGCTCACTTCCGTGGCACGGGCGAGGGACAGCCCGGGGCCCGGTCGGTCACAGAGTCGCTGCCCACCATCACGGCGGGGGGCATCCACGTGGCTGAGGTCCGGGCGTTCCTCACCAGCTACTACGGCGACGATGCCACCTCGGGCCAGCGCGTGGACCGGCCCCTGCGCACCATCACCGCCAAGGCGCGGATGGGCCTCGTCACGGTCGCGGGCGTCGAGCACCAGATTGTGGACATCGGCATGAGGATGCTCGAACCGGAGGAACTTCTCCGCGCGCAGTTCGGCCGCTTCGCCGCGACGTACGACCTGAGCGCCGCGACGTCGAAGGCCGCGAAGGTGCGCCTCATCGGGAACAGTGTCTGCCCCGAGGCGGCCGAGGCTGTGGTGCGCGCGAACCTGGGCGACAGCTTCCAGGAACTGGAGGCCGCATGAGTTGCCCGCGCCCCGCCATCGACGATGTCCTCTCCGGGCGCGCGGACTGGGCGCTCATCCATGGCCGCGCCGAGGACGTCCTCCCCCGTCTGCCCCGGCGCGCGGTGGCTCACGTCCTGACGGATCCGCCGTACTCGCCTGCGGTTCACAGCCTGCAGCGGCGGATGAAGCTCGGCTCCGGCAGCAAGAACTCCGCGACGGGCACCCACCGCGTCGCGTTCGCGCCCCTGGGGTTCGACGCCCTCACCCCGGAGCTGCGCCGCCTGTGCGGCGTGCACCTCTCCCGGGTGGCCCGGCGGTGGCTGCTGGTGAAGTGCGACGCCGAAGGCCAGGCCGCGTGGCAGGCGGAACTGGAGCGCGCGGGCGCCCGCCACGTCCGCGTCGGCGTCTGGCACAAACTGGGCGCCCAGCCCCAGTTGTCCGGGGACCGGCCCGCCGTCGGTCACGAAGCCTTCGAGGTGGCGCACGTCCGCGGGGAGCGCCTGCGCTGGAATGGTGGCGGGCTCCATGCCGTCTGGACGCATCCCATCGCGACTGGGCAGCGGATCCACACCACCCAGACGCCCGTGTCCCTGTGGCTGGAGCTGGTGACCCAGTTCACCGAGCCGGGCGAGCTCATCCTGGACCCCTTCGCCGGCAGCGGCAGCCTGGGCGTTGCCTGCCTCCGCCTGGGCCGCCGCTACCTGGGCGTCGAGATGCAGGCCCACTACGCCGAAGCGGCCCGGGGCTGGCTGGCGGCAGAGGCGCAGGGCCTCTCGCTGAGCGCAGCCCGCGCTGGGCAGATGGGGCTCTTCGCCGGAGCGGTGCCATGACCTGCCTGTACCTTCACCTGACGGCGCATGCCGTCCGTCGCGGCGCGGAGCGGCTCCAACTCAACCAGGAGCGACTGCTCGCCCGGGCCGCCCACGTCTACCGGCACGGGACGCCGCTGCAGGACTGCCCCGGGCCGCTGCGCACCTGGCTGGAGCAGGAGGCGCGGCTGCACCCGGGGAGCCTGCCGCTCGTGCGCGGGCGGCAGGTGTTCGTCTTCGCGCCCCTGCCGCGCCTCACTCTCGTCACCGTCGTCCTCATCCCCAAGCCCTTCATGGCTCACCTGCGTCACCTGACGGGTGTCGGGCGAGCCTGTTTTCCGCAGCAGCACGCCAGCAAGGATTGACGCCATGGCCAGGATTCGCTGCATCAAGCCGGACTTCTTCATGGACGAGGACCTGGCCGCGCTCTCCCCGCTGGCGCGCCTGCTCTTCATCGGGCTCTGGACTCTGGCTGACCGCGACGGGCGCCTTGAGGACCGGCCGGCGCGGCTCAAGGCCAGCGTCTTCCCCTACCACGAGGCGGATGTTCAAGGGCTGCTGACCGAGTTGGAGCGCGGGCACTTCATCCAGCGGTACGAGGCAGACGGGAAGCACTGCATCGCCGTCCGGAACTTCAAGAAACACCAGCGCCCCCACCCCAAGGAGACGTCCTTCGGCCTCCCCCCACCGCCGGAGCCGGGAACAAACACGGCAAGCCGTGAACGGCCACGGCAGGGTGTGGATGCATCCCGTCGAGTACCGGTGGTTGTTGGGAATGGAGATGGAGATGGTTGTGGGAATGGAGATGGTTTCCCGGCTCCGCCGGAAGGCCTCCCGCTGACGGTTCGCAGCGAGGACGGCTACACGCCCCCACCGTCCGCCCAGCCGGAGGAAGGCGGAGAGTCTCAACAGGAACTGCTGCCCCACGAGCCCCCGCCCAGCACGGAGCCGCCGCTGGGGGACCTGCTCGACGCCGACTTCCAGGCGCTGCGCGGGGCCGAGTACCGGCGGGACCGCGCGGACCCGGCGGCAATGCGCGAGCTCCTCGCCAAGGGCGCCCCCGCGGAGATTCGCCGACGGTGGCGCATCGGCATCGCCGTCACCGGGTACGGACGCTGCTCGAAGTGGGGCGACCTGGTGCGCTTCTGGAACGACCACGCGACGGCGCCGCCTGAGCGCTCCGGGTCCCCGCCCGGGAAGCCCCCCGCCCGCTCCCTCAACCGTGACGACTACCGCGAAGGCCCCGTGGAGACCCTGTGAAGACGCCTGGAGAAATCATCGAGACCGCGCCCTCGCGCTGGGGCGCCCCGCGTCTGGCGGAACTGCTGCGCGGCGCGCTCTCCAACCCACGGAAGCGCACCCCTGAGGAGTTGGCCGCGCTCGAGCGCGAGTGGAAGGAGCGCGAAGCCGCGGAGCGCGAGGCCCACGAGTCCGCCCAGGCGCAGACGTGGCCCATGCACCTCCGCCTGTGCGGCGCCCCGGTGGAGGCGGTGGCGGCCCTCACCGGGAAGCCACCGCTGCCGACGCCCGCGCTGGAGACGGCCCGCCAGGCGCTGAAGGAGCAACTGCGCACCGTCGTGCTGTCCGGCTTCACTGGGGCCGGGAAGACGGTGGGCGCGTGCGAACTCTTCCGCGCGGCGACGCGGGTGGAGACGCGCACCGGCCAGCGCCTGACGGAGTGGGACTACAGCGCGGGCCTCTTCCTTCGCTGGACGCAGCTCAAGCGCGTCAGCGACTACCTCGCCGAGGACCGGGCGCTGTACCACCGCGCGTGCACGGTGCGCGTCCTCGTGCTGGACGACCTGGGCGGCATGCCTGGGGAGACGCTCGGCGCTCGCCACCGGGAGTTGCTGGAGGAACTCGCCGACCGCCGCGACCGGCCCGGGCTTGTGACGGGCTACACCACCAACCTGTCCATCCACGCCGTCGACGGCGCGCCGAGCGCCTTCCGCGCCTGGGCGGGGGAGCGCGTGGTGTCGCGCATGTGCCGCCGGGGGACGTACGCCCTGCGCGACTGCGGCACCCGGGACCTGCGAACTGGCAAGGACGGTGCGCCGTGAGCTGCAAGCCGAAGCGGCCCGAAGAGCGCGTGCGCTTCCCCCGGCGTGGCGCCACCACCGCGGAGGAGTTCCGCGAGCTGCGCACGCGGGCGATGGCTCGGGTGGCGCGCGGAGAGTCCGTCCGCGAGGTTGCCCGGGACATGAGCGTGTCCGAGGACACCATCAGCCAGTGGCTGTCCCGCGCGCGGAAGGGCCGCGGCCCCGGGCCCTACGTGCCGTCGCAGCGCCTTGCCTTCCACGGGCCCTGCGCGGAGCCCGGGTGCGGGCGCCGGTGCGCCAGCAAGCACGGGTACTGCCAGAAGCACGCGAGCGTCTACGTGTACCGGGACACCGGACAGGGGAGGGCGTCTTGAACTCCGTCCTCCTGGCCTGCGGCAGCAGCGGCCTCCACCTGGGCCACCTCCCGGTGTTGCGCGCGTACATGCGGCGCTTCGCGGGACACCCGGGGATGGGACTCATCCACGGCGCCGGGGACCCGCGCAAGGTGGACGAGCCCGAGGCCTTCGGTGCGGACCGGCTGTGGGAAGTGGCCGCCGCCGTCGAGTGGCCCTGGTTCGACGTCCTGGCGGTGTCGCGCTACCCCGCGGACTGGAAGTGCCAGGGACACCGAGCGGGCCCGCTGCGCAACGAGGCGATGCGGGACGCGCTGCGCGCGCTCGCCGCCCAGGGCCACCGCGTGGGCTGGGTGGCCGCGCACACGGATCCGGAGATGGGGCGCGGCACGCGGCACATGGTCGAACTCTGCCGGGCTGAGGGGTGGCCGGGCCGGGTGCTGATTCTCGCCGCCGACGGGCGGCTGCTTGAGGAGGTGCGGTGATGCCGCTGTGCAAGATGGAGAAGACGCTGACGTGCCACTGCGGCACGGTGTTTCGGAGTCGTCACTCGCGCGCGCGGTGGTGCAGCCGCTCCTGCACCCAGAAGGCGAAGCGGCAGGGGATAGCGAAGTCCTACGACCCGGAGGACCCGGGCGAGCGGTACAACGTGCCGCTGGACGGGGTCGACGTCGAGGCGAGCGAGCGGCGCCGTGAGGAGCGCATCGCCCGCGTCATCGCCGAGGGCGTGCCTCTGGCGGCGCTGCGCGAGCGCTTCGACTGCTCGGAGCAGGTCCTCCGCCGTGTGGCCGAACTCCGCGGGCTCACCATCCACACTGGACTCCCCGGGGGCATCCCGGTGCTGGGGGCGTGACATGTCCTGTAATCGCAAACATCCCCTGCCGAAGGTGGGCGAGCGCTTCGCGAAGTGGACCGTGACGGAGACGGCGCTGCACGTGGACGAGAAGCCTGCTGTCCGCGTCCGCTGCGACTGCGGGACCGAGCGGGTCTCGCTGGAGTCGAACCTGCGGCGCTCGGACACGCGCGGCTGTTTCCGGTGCGCTCACCCGGCGCGGTCGGCCGAGTGCCGCCGGTGCGGCGAGCCCTTCCGGCCGCGGAGCGCGGCCGCCGAGTTCTGCTCGCGGTCCTGCGCGGCCAACTATCGGGTTTCCAGACGCGCGCCCAAGCCCGCGCCGACGCCTCGGGCTCCGCGCCCCTCAATGGCGGACCGGTTCTGGGCGAAGGTCGATAGGACGAACGCCAGCGGCTGCTGGGAGTGGCAGGGCGCGCGGCTCAAGAGCGGGGGATACGGGGCGTTCCGCATCGGGGACAAGACGGTTCGCGCGTCACGGCTGGCCTGGGAGCTCACGCACGGGCCGGTGCCAGAGGGGCTCATCGTTCGCCACCTCGCCTGCGACAACCCGCCCTGCTGCAACCCGGCCCACCTGGCGCTGGGGACGATGCAGGACAACGTCGACGACAAGGACCGGAAGGGGCGCGGACGGAACCAGGGTGGGCCCTGGACGCGGAAGAACTGGAAGCCCACGGCGGTGTCCTCGTGAGACACGCCTGCCGTCGTGACGCCAATGAGAAGCCCATCGTCCAGGCGCTCCGCCTCGCCGGGTGGACCGTGGAGCGCGTCAACGCCACCGGCTTCCCCGACCTCGTCTGTGTCCGCCGCGGGCAGGTGCTGCTGCTGGAGGTGAAGGCAGCGAAGCGGGGCCGGATGATGCCCGCGCAGGTGGAACTCCACGCCCGGCTCCGCGCGGCGGGACTGGCCGTCGCCATCGTCACCTCGCCCGAGGAAGCGCTGGCGGCGACCCGCGGCGAGGTGGTGCGGACGGCCCTCGACGTCCGCGCAGAGAGGCGCCCAGGCAAGGCTCCCAGGGCAGCGGCGGGGCCCACGTGGCAGGCCCTGCCCGAGGCCGCTGGCGCCACGCAGGACGCGCCGGGGCTCCCAACCCCTGGCCCTGGCCCGTCCGAACCGATGGCGGGCCCGCCACGGCCGCCACGCGCGAAGTCTGAAGGGGTGTCCCGGCCCCCGAAGTCCACCCAGAAGGACTGGAAGTCCCTGGCGAAGCCCGCCAGCTACCCAGCGAAGGAGGAGCCATGACGTGCAGGGAGGTCAGGGTGTGTCACTGCGGCAACCCAGTGCCGGACACCCGGGGGAAGCGCGGCGGGCCGCCGAAGTGGTGCAGCCGTAGGTGCGCGGCGGCTGCGTCCAGGCGAGGCCTCTCGGCGCGGCGCGTGCCGAACGGCCAGGGACGGCAGACGGACGTCACCCTGGCCGAGCGCGAGTACTGCCGGCCGGAGGGAATGACCGAGGAGGAGGCACGGGCGCGCAGGTACCGCATCGCCGCGGACATGCTGCGCGCCGGCCATTCCACGGCGGAGGTGATGGAGCGCTTCAGCGAGTCGGGCATTTCCATCGGGGAGGTATGCCGCGTTCACGGGGTGCGCCTCCCGGCCAAGGGAGGCCACCTTCCTGCCGGCCTCCCTTCCTGGTGACGCCATGGCCTGCTCAGCTCAACAGCGGCCCGACGGGCCCCTCACCGCGGAGCGCCAGGCGCTGGTGCTCCAGTGGATGCCGTACGCGCGGGGCCTCGCGTCCCGCTACCAGCGGCGGCACGCCGGGCTCGCCGCCCATGGGGAGGATCTGCTGGCGGCGGCGTGGCTCGGGCTCGTGGTGGCCGCCCGCCGGTGGGAGCCCGCCCGCGCACCGTTCGTCACCGTGGCCTCGTGGTGGGTGCGCGCGGCGCTGCAGCGGTACTTCGCCCGGAGCGTCTACGCAGTTCCGGTCTCAGGGACGGACGGCTTCGACCGCCTGCGCGTCGCCTCCATCAACACCACGGTCGTCACCGGGCCGGACGGGGATGCCGTGGACTGGCAGGAACAGTTCCCGGCCGCAGAGGCGGACGTCCCCCTGGAGGAGCGCCTCGATGCCGCGCTCCACGGGGCGTGGCTGATGCGCGCTGCCCGGCGCGAGGTGGTGAGACGCATGTGCCGCAAGGGCAGCCGCGAGGAGGCGTCCCGCATCGCCGCGCGCGCCTTCCTGGAGCGGCAGCAGGACAACACTCCTGTAGCACTGCTCGCGGAGCGCTACGGGGTGTCGCGCCAGGCGATGGATGTGGCGCTGAAGAAGGCCGGGGCCGCCTTCGAGTCCTGGGCCGCCGAAGTCCGCGGGGAGTCGTAGCCGTGGCCCGCAGTTCGCGGGAGCAGCTTGAGCTCCTCTGGCGGCGCCAGCGGCACGGCAGCGCGGCCCGATGGAGGAGGTCGACTCCATGCACGCGGATATGGGCATCCGCCCCAACACCCTCTACCCGATGCTCCCCGCCCGCGCCGGGCATCCCCGCGTGAATTCAAGGGCTTGGATGACCCCACGAAAAGGGTGTTGCTGAAGGCCCTTAACGAGGCTTGTAAATTCACGAAAGAGGCGCCGAGAAACACTGTCCCTGAGTGATCATAGATTGCAAAGATCGATCCTGCCTCTGCACAGGGTTTACGGCGGGGGTGTCGTTGACACATAGGGTGACCACTCGTAGCGTGGCTTCAGTCGCGGACGCCGAGGCAAGCCCAAAAGAAAAGGCGCCCACCTGGCAGGGTGGACGCCTAATCCCGCGGAGGCGCTTCGGCACCCCACGACTCACGAAGTAATAGTCGCGCGTCTAGTGGTGCAAATCAAGCGCGCGGCAGAACGTGCGGCAAAAGGAGCGAATGGGAGAGCAAAACAAGGAACGGAATGCAGTGCGATCGCAGGAAAACGAATCATCGTTGCCGGCTGAGACGCTTCGGCACCCCACGACTCACACCCGTCGTGTCGAAGCGCTCTCCCAGCAGAAAGGGAAGGGTGCGTCCATGGGCGACCCAATGGTGAAGATGTGGCTCATCAAGGGGGTCGGTACGACCGCTGCGGTGCTCCACCTCGTCTACAGCCTCCTCAAGATCCACTGGGACAAGTAGTCGAGCCCGGCTGAGCCGTGACCGGTATGGCAGTGCTGGTCCGCATTCAGCGCGAGGACCGCGAGCGAGGCATGTGCTGGTGGCAGTTGTGCATGGTGCGCCCTGGAGCTGACGGGCGCATTGTGTGTTTGCCGCGCCCACCCTGGGGCGGGCGAATGATGTGCCTGACCCCAGCGCGGAGAGAAAGCGGCGAAAGGTCGGCCCGCCCAGGATGATTCCCGGGCGGGCCGCTCTACTTCAGGCCGAACGTGTACCGGATGCCCGCGCCGGCCATCCGCTCGCGCTGGTTGGTTTCGGTGAAGGCGAAGATGCCCAGGTTCTGCCGGAGCCTCGCACCGCCTTCGAGCCGCGCGTACGCGCCCGTGAGCGACGACATTCCGACCTGGGCCTCCAGGTAGCCGGTCCGCACCGGCACATCGCTCAGCACTCGCGACAGCCCCGCGGCTACTTCACGCCGCGGGGCATCGAAGGGACCGCCGCCGTCCTGATAGCGTCGAGGGCCGCGCTAGCGCCGACAGAACCCGCGCCCAGGGACGCGAGCTTCTCGGCCGTCTTCTCCTGCCCGTGCATCGACTTCCACAGGGCCACCGCCTCGCGTTCCGCATCCAGGGTGCTCGTGTAGCCCTTCGCCGCGAGCGCGTCGCGGAAGTACTCCAGCGCCACCGCAGCCTTGTTATCCAGCGTCGTCGCCGTGCGGCTCTTGAGGTCGTTCACGGCGAAGTAGGCCAGCTCGACGGCACGGGCGAACGTCTTCAGGTAGTCCTCGGCCTTGTCCTTCTTCCACGCGCGGACCAGCGCGACGATGCCGGTGACGATGCCGGTCGCGAGCAGGCCGAGCACCTCCGGGCTGGACAGCAGTCCGATGAGGATGCTGGTGCCGACGGAGGTGGTGGTCTCCGCGGCGAGCGCGGACGGCGCGGCGAGGACGACCGCGAGGCACGCGGCCAGGGTGAGACGCTTCTTCATGGTGTTGCTCCCGTTGGGGGTTGAGCTGCACCACGAAGAAGGGGCGCCCTAGACGCGCGGGGGCGCGGGCCTACTTCCTCTTCGGGGGGAGGCAGGCGCGCACGGCGGCGTCCTTGGCCGACAGCAGGTGGTTCAGGGCCAGGGTGCGCTGCGGACATCGCGGCACCGGGCCGCCCAGCGTGACGTTGCCCGCCTCCGGCGCGTTGTCGCCCAGGGAGAGCGCGTGCGCCAGATCGGAGAACGCCTTGCTCACCGCGCGGAGCTGCGTGTTGGGCAGGTGGTCGTAGCTGAAGTACTGGAGCGCGTCATCGCTAGGAGGGGCGGCAGGAGTGGAGGTCGAGGCATCGGACGGCGTGGTCATGGACTGCTCCGTGAACAACGGGGTTGGACTGCACCAGAAGGAAAGGGCGCACGCGCCGCGTCAGGAGACGAAGGGCAGGCGCCGGAAGCCCAGCAGGTCGGGCCGGTACGTCACGTGAGTGAAGGCCTTCACCTTCGCGTCCGCGCGTTCCGCGTCCTCCAGCGTGAGCGTCTTGCTGCCGCCGCCGGACGCGCCCACCACCACGCCCGCGCCCACGTGCACCATGACGTGGTCCGGGTCCCCGGCCTTGCCGTACAGCACCAGGTCGCCGGGCTGCAGGTACGCCACGCTCGCCACCGGCGCGCACTCCGCCCACAGCCGGTCCGTGTTGTGCGTCGCCCGCCAGTCCTTCCCGCCCACCTGGCTGAAGGCCCACGTCACGAGGCCGGAGCAGTCGAAGAGGCGCGGGCCGTCCGCCGACACGCGTTGACCCTTCGCGCCCCAGCGGTAGGGCGCGTGCATCTGCGCGAGGACGAGGGCGAGGAAGGCGGCGCGCTGCGAGGTGATGATGGGCACGAAAGGCTCCGGGGATTGCGAGGTGTCCACCGGAGAAGGGGTGTCGCTGGCTTGGTCGGGCGAAGGCACATAAAATACCCAGCCTCACAACGCCTATCCCAACCCCACCAATGACCTCAGCGAAAAAGAATAGACCTGCCAAGGCCAGCAAGAACGAAGCAAAGCCCCGGCGCATCGACAGCAGAGAAGCAATATTGGAAATGGCCAACAAGGACCTTGACGTAATCGCAAAATCAGTCGCAACAGAGACAGATCGTGGCTGCGTCTTGGTTTTCGCCGCTTACATTGACGAGGAGCTGGGGAAAGTCCTCCGAGCTTTTTTCATTGATGATCCGAAGCTGGCCGACGCCCTGCTCGAAACCGAGAAGCCGCTTGGGACTTTCTCTGCTCGCACCAAGGCCTGCCTCGCTCTAGGGCTCATATCCAGGAAAACATTCAGAGCCATAGAGCTAGTCAGGAAAACAAGAAATGAATTCGCACACATCAAAGAGGAGGCATCATTTAACTCCCCCAGCGTGAGAGAGCGGCTCAAGGAACTACCCTTGCCCCTCGACCCAGAGCACGCCAAGGCAGCCGCCAAAGCCTCGCTTAGAGATAGGTTTATAAGCTGCATGATTTCTCTCGCAGCCAATATTCACACATCTTTGCTTCTCGACTCACAACGAAAAGAACGAGTACTCAGAGGGGAAAACTAGACAGGCATGACCTATGGGCGACTGGAGCCAACATCCTTTGGGTTCACCACGTTGGCGGCGTGCTGGAGCTGACAGGAGGTGCGCTCCCCCATCAGCAGCGTGACGTGGTTCACCACCTGGTGCAGCTGCGGCCGCGCGGCGCCCATCCAGTCCTCCAGGGCCCGGAGGCGCAGTTCGAACACCTTCAGCATGGCGCTGTGCTCATTCACCACGCGCAGCTCCGTCTTGATGTCGCGCACGTCCTGAGCCACCGCGCCCAGCGACTGCACCAGCAGGGGCACCTGGTCCACGGCGGACTCGTGCTTCGTCTGCCGGCGCGACAGCAGGCCGTTGAGGAGCGGAACCAGGAGCTGGCTTACTGCCAGGATGAGGACGGCGGACTCGGTGCTGACGGGGGGCATGCCCCACAGAAGGGGCGGCGCCTCACCCTGGGGCACGTGGGCTGCGAGGCCCAGCGGGCGTCCAGCGCGTCCACGCCCACCGAGACACCTCTCCGGCCGGGCCGGGCACGAGCTCGCGGCGCCATCGTCTGCCGCCCGGGCCTCGGTGGAAGCCGCGAGGGAGCACCACGCCCGCGGAGCACCCAGGCATCGGGCACGGCAGGTCCTTGCGCTTGCGGGGGCAGGAACAGGGCGTCACAGCCCCAGCTCCGCACGCCAGCCGGGCACGAACATGTCCAGTTCGCCGGGCACGAACATGTCCAGTTCGCCGGGCACGAACATGTCCAGTTCGCCGGGCGCGAACCCACCACGCTCCGCGAGCCGCCCCAGGGACTGGTCGGTGGTGCGGTAGCGCCTGGAGTACTCGGCGTATGCGCGCTCAGCCAGGGCCCACGGGATGGTCCTGGGTATCCCGTTGTCGAGGTCCTTCTGAATCACGAGGAGGGGGAAGCGGCGCTCGTTCATCGCGCGGACTCCGCGTCCCGGCCGTCGGAGTCCCATCCGAACCAGCCGAGGTGCAGGCGGCCCACGGCCTCCTGGACGCGCTCCTGGGGGATGCCGCTGTCGTACAGGAGCCCATCGAGCCACGGAGCCACGGGTTCCAGGGCGCCCACCTCGCGCCCCTCATAGTCCGTCACCGTCATGCGGCCTGGGTGGTTGGTCATGCCCGGGAGAAGGGGCGGAGGCCATCCGTGCCACCTCACCGAGTCGGGGCGAGGGGCAGGACGCAGACGATGGTCTTGATGCGGCAGCCCCGGCAGTGGACGGAGGCGGCAGGACGCAACCGGTTGAGGGCGTACTGCACCTCCACCGGCGATGAGCACTGCGGGCAGAGCAAAGGCTCGGGGAGACGGGCGCGCGCCTCCACCATGCGCTCCAGCGCATCCCAGTCCTTCGGCTGCTCGGGCGGCGGTGCCATGCCCCTGACGCTGGCGCAGTCGAGGGCGGCCCGACAAGGAGCGTGACACCCAGCCCACAGACAGCCCCCTGGGGTGGGAAACCACACATGTAGGATAAATTTAGGATTGCTCGGCGCGCTGCAATCCTGCGCTGCGGAAATCTCCCGGAAATCCCCGGCGAACTCTGAGACGACCCCCTGATTTTTTGGCCCCTACGCGTTCCTGGCGGGCCGCTGGCGCGTCTTCTGCGCTCGCACGTGGACGTAGGCGCTCCTCCGCGCGCGTGCGCTGGCGCCCCTTCTGGAAGGCATGGCCCGCCACCGCGACTCCGGGGCCGAGCGCGAGCCCGACGAGGCCGTGAGTCTCGACCCGCTCCTCAACTACCGGCCCCTGGGAAAGCCCGGGCCGGTGACGACGCTGACGCCCCAGCTCGGCGCGCAGCTGTGCCGGCGCATCGCAGCAGGCGACACCCTGCGCGACGCCGCTGCCGCCGTCGGCACCACGGACACCGTCGTCCAGGGCTGGCGCACGCGCGGCGCCGAGGCCATCGAGCGCGAGACGGAGGACGTCTACACGGCGTTCGTCATGGAGTACGAGGCCGCCGCCGCGCACTTCCGCCGCGTCCTCCAGGCCTCCGCGATGGAGAACATCGGCAACCGCGCCTTCAACGACAAGTTCGTCCGCTGGCGCCTAGCGACGAGTGACCCGAAGAACTTCACCCTCCCTCGCACCGCCGGGCCCAGCAGCAGCGACGGCGGCGCCTTCGAACTCGTCACCCCGGAGGAGGCGCAGAAGACGCTGGCCGACCGGCTGGCGCGGTTCCTCGACAACGAGGCCAAGAAGGCGATGCCGCCTCCGGCGGAGGCGGAGGAGTAGCCGCCCCTTCTCGGAGGGCATGGCCAAGGCCGCCGCTGTCACCGCCGGGAAGGACCTGCTCAAGGGCCTGCCCGTCATCCGCCCGGAGACGCACGGCCGGCACTCCGTCCTGGATCGGATGGCGTTCCAGCTCCGAAAGGAGTTCGGCACCACCGAGGGCTTCGCGGACAGGCTGGGCCTCTCCACCCAGGAACTGCTCGTCCTCTACTACGAGCCTGAGTACTCCCTTCGCCCCGCCCAGCAGCCCCCGGATATGGTGTCCGCGGAGTACGCCCGCTGGCGCACCTGGTTCCTCCTGGGGGGGCGCGGCGCCGGCAAGACACACGCGGGCGCGGCCTCCGTCATCCGCGAGGCGAAGGTAGACCCCGAGGCGCGCATCCTCATCGTCGGCCCGACGTACACGGAGATTCAGAAGAACCAGCTGGAGGGCCCCAGCGGCATCCTCACCCTGGCGCCCCCGTGGTTCCGCCCCGAGCACCTGAAGTCGAAGAAGCAGCTCGTCTTCCCCAACGGCGTGAAGGCCGACTACCTGCCGGCAGCCGACGCCGACAAGTTCCGTGGCTACGGCTACACCTTCGAGTGGCTGGACGAGGTGGTGGCCTGGAAGAAGGACCCCGTCGCCGTCTTCACTGAGTGCGGTCGCGTCGGCCGCGGCACGTCCGCGCGGATGCGGCGGCTGGGCCTCTCCAGTCGCAAGGTCATCACCACCACGCCCGCGCCCACGGAGCTCTTCCGCGAGATTCTCAAGCAGCGCCGGGGCCTCGTCCTCTCGCGCTCCAGCACGTTGGACAACAGCGCCCACCTGGACGACGACTACGCGCTCCAGGCCCTGGACGCGAAGAAGAGCGCCATCGGCCGCCGTGAGTTCTACGGCGAGCTGGAGTTCGACCTGGACCCGGCGCTCTTCCGAGGCGTGGACTGGAATGCCTCGCGCGTGAAGCCGAAGGACGCGCCATCCGTCTTCGACTTCATCGTGGTGGGCCTGGACCCCGCCACCGGCGAGAAGAAGGGCGCGGACATGCACGGCATCGTCGTGGTTGGCGTCCGCCGTGAGGAGGACGGGCGCGACCACGCCTACGTGCTCGCGGACCTTTCGCTGAAGAGCCCGGAGCCTGCGGCCTGGGCGAAGAAAGCCGTGGCTGCGCTCAAGGCGTGGGCGCCTCACGCGAAGAAGGACAGCTCGGACCGGCCGCGGGCGTGGATATTCGCGGAGACGAACACGGGCGGCAGCATGGTGACGTCCACCATCCACACGCTGGAGAAGGTGAAGGTGCTCACCGAGCGCGCGCGCAACTCGAAGGCGGAGCGTGCCGCGCCCGTCTCCATGCTCGCGGCGGCGGGACTCGTGCACATGGTGGGCAAGCACGAGAAGCTCGAGGAGCAGCTCGGCAAGTTCACCGGGGCGCCCGGCGGCCACGCGCGGGATGATCGCGTGGACGCCATGGTGTGGCCCATCTACAAGCACGTCGTGAAGATGCGGAGAAACATCGGTGCGGCCTCGGGATCCTCTCAGCCCGACGACATCACTGAATGAGCAGTCTTGACCACTGCACCTAACCCAGGCCTTGTTTTGCGTGGTCTGCCGGACGCCATTCAATATCCGAAGGACTCCGTGCATAGCGTGGGCAGGCGCATTCACTGAGTGCCGCCCAGCCGTGGCTACGTAGCTACTGGCAGAGGTTCTGTGTGTAAGACGACATACAGCTGTAATCGAGAGACTTGACGACGCCCACCTTCATCGGGAATCCCGGAATGAAGAAATAGAAATCATCCCTGAAGGAGCTGTTACATGTTTCGCCTGCTGGAACCATTCCGGTGCATACGCCTTGGAAAATCTTTTGGAGTTCCAGCGCGGCATTCTCTTGGGCTTGAGCCCCGGTAAACCCTATGCCTGCTGCCTGAGCAGCGTGTCTTGCCGCCTCGCAATAGGGGACCGTGCGGTCCGAGTCCGGTGGACGTGGGTCCGGTCGGAAGTTGGGAGGCATGGTCTCGCACCCCTCTATGCCGTTGTGAAGCGAGAGGATGCGAGCCTTGCCGGCGGAGTCTCTACCCGTAAAGAAGACGTAATTGCATCCGGTCCACGTCCATGAGGCGGGAACGGCGAGGTGGAGGTTGGGATACTCGGAGGAGCTTGAACTTGGCGGCTTGATCCACACGTACCCTGGCGGCGTCGACGTGCATGCTGTGGGTTGAAGGATAAAATATCCTTGACCGAAGGGATTGTCGGTGCCGTTGGTTAGGTAGCATTCGCATGCCGCCTGAGCACTGCGAGAGACGCCAAGGACTGCGAGGACTGCGAGTAGTGCTGTGGGACGCATCGGCTGGGCCTTCCGGAAAAGGGGGCTGCGCGCTCGCTTCTATCACGCAACCCCTGGCGTTCTTCCGAAGGTCCCTCTAGCGCCCCTTCTCCCAGGGCATGGCCTCTTTCCTCTACCGCGTTGCCAAAGCGCTCGGCCTCGCGCCGGGCCCAAAGGGCGGCACACAGCAACTCGTGCATGCACTGCCGCTCATCAGCTTCAGCCCGCGCCGCGGCAGCCGCGCGGTACTGCTGGCCTACGAGGAGGACGACTGGCTGCGCACCGTGGTGGACACGGTGGCCGACGCGGTGGCCACGCCCCGCTGGCGCGCATTTAAGCGCGTGCGCCCGGGCGAGAAGCGGATGGATCCGCGCTGGAAATCGCTGGACGCAGCGGAGCGTCGCAAGGCCCTGGCCGATTCCACGAAGCGCGGCGACCTCGTGGAACTGGAGGCGCACGAGGTGCTCACCCTCCTGGAGGCGCCGCACCCGCGCTTCCCCGGGCGAGAATACCGGAAGCTCGCGCAGGTCCACGTGGACCTGGTGGGCGAGGCCTTCCTGGTGCTGGTGCGCGGCGCGGACGGCCGACCTGTGGGCTGGGAGGTGGTGCCGCCCCACTGCGTGACGATGACGCCCGTCCCTGGGCGGCCCAGCTTCTACATCGGCTACCAGCAGTACCAGGGCTGGGTGCCCGAGTCCGACGTCCTCTGGGTGAAGACGCTCGCGCCGGCGGACCCCGAGGGCCGGGGCGCCGGGCGCGGCATCGCGCTGGGGGACAAGCTCGACACCGTGGAGGCCATCGACAAGGCGACGAAGGCTACCTTCGAACGCGGCGGCATCCCCGCCGCCATCGTCGGCCTGGGCAGCAAGAACAACGACGACGGCAGCACCACGGGCGAGGCCGCCGAGGACATCCAGAAGAAGTTCAACGCGGAGTTCCGCGGGCCGCAGAACGCGGGAAAGGTGTGGTTCGCCCCCTCGGACGTGACGCTCGCCCAGGTGCAGGTGAACTACCGCGAGTTGCAGGCGAAGGAGCTGGGGGCGAACCTGCGCGCGTACGTCCGCCAGGCCTTCAGCGTCCCGCCGGAGCTGGTGGGCGACCTGACCTCCAGCAACCGCGCGGCGTCGGAGTCGGCGAAGTACCACCTGGCGGAGTACGCGGTGGCGCCCCGGTTGGAGTTCTGGCGCTCCTGGTATCAGTTGCGCCTCGTGCCGCTGCTCGACCGGGACGTCATCCTGGACTACGAAGACCCGCGCCCGCAGGAGTGGGAACGCACCTTCCGCGCGATGACGACGCCGCCCACGGAGGGCGTCACCTGGAACGAGTGGCGCCGCTTCGCAGGCCTGCCGCCGCTGCCGGAGTTGGAAGGCAAGCGCCCCTCGCCCATGCCCGGCGCGGGTGGGGGCAATAGCGTGGAGTCCGCTGCGGCGAACGCCACGCCCAACCCGCCGCGCGACCGCAGTGGCGAAGAGGGCCGGGTGTAACTCGCGAGGGGCGCCCCTTCTTCTTGGGCATGCGCAAGCCCACCCGCCATCAGAAGCTGCTCAGCGCCGCCACGCCCGCCGAGGGCGCGGCCAGCGCCCCCATCTTCCGCATCACCTCGCCCAACCTCGACAGGCACCGGGACCGTGTCCTCGCCGTGAAGTCCGAGGGTGAGGGCGCGGAGGTGCGCGTTCCGCTTCTCTGGGAGCACAACAGTTGGACGCCCGCCATCGGCTTCGCGCGCTGCTACCGCGAGGGCGACGCGTGGGTGATGGCGCCCGTCTTCGACGAGGTGGACGAGCTGTCCAAGACGGTGGCCGGCAAGGTGAAGGCGGGCTCCCTCTTCACGTGCTCCATCGGCTTCTCCCCGGTGGAGGAGCCGGTGCCCAACGCCGAGGGCGGCTTCGACTATCCGATGGTGGAATTGCTCGAAGTCTCCATCGTCAACGTGCCCGCCAACGCGGACGCGGTGCGCCTGCGCTCGGCGGGTACGGGGCGGGGCCGGCCCAACCTGGGCGCCGCCCTCAAGGCGCTCGTGGCCAGCCAGGCCGCCGTGCTCGCGGTGCTGAAGGCCGAGGGTGACGCGCCAGAGGACGTGGATGAGCCCGACGAGGAGTCGCCTCCGGAAGGTGAGGACAAGGCCGTCGGCGACGAGAGTGAAGCCCCGGGCAGGCTGACGCCGCAGGGCTTTGCGGAAGGGCTGCTGGCCCACCTCCAGGCCGGCGCGCAGATGGTGGCGGACTTCCTCGCGGACGCGGATGGCCTCGTCGGCGGCGAGCACGACTTGCTGGTGTGGGTGGCGGAGGGCGCGAAGGCGAGCTTCGACCAGAGCATCAGCGACCTGGAAGCGTACCTCTCCGGCGAGGAGGCGGAACTGCCCGCCGACGGTGAGGAGCAGGCGGCGAGCGCCTCTGACGACGAGGGCGTCGAGGCCTCCGAGGAGGACTTGGAAAACAGCGAGGAACCGGAGGACGGCGAAGCCCTGCCCGACGAGGAGGCCGCCTCCGAGGTGTCCGAAGACGAGCCCACCGAGGAAGAGGCGAAGGCCCTGCGCCTGCGCGTCCGCAAACACCTCGGCTTCTCCGTCGAAGCGGTCGCTGCCCTCACGGGTGGCGAGCTCCGCCGGTACGCCGCGCTCACCGCATAGGGCCGCCCCTTCTTCCTTTCCAACCTCTTGCAGCAACTGGAGCCGTCATGCCGAACCCCGCCACGAAGCCCACGCCGAAGCCCGCCGCGCCCAACACCCCTGCCGCCCGCACGCGTACCGCGCCGCCGCCTGCGCGTACCGCCGTGGCTCCGGCGACGCCCGCCGCCCTGCCCGATGCACTCCAGCGCGCGGTGGATGCCGCCGCGGTGAAGGCCGTCGAAGCCGGCTTCGCCTCGCGTCCCACTCCCGCCCCTGTCCAGGGCCCTGTCACCTCCGGGGCCAAGGACCTTCAGATGGACCCGCCGACGGGTTGCGAGGCCCAGGCGCGCATGGGGGTGCGCCTCAAGGCGCTGTACGTGCAGAGCGCGGAGCGGCTGAACATCGCGCACCGGCCGGGCATCGAGAAGCTCAAGTCCTACGTCGAGCGTTGCAAGTCGGTGGGCATCTTCGCGGGCATCTTCGAGCAGGGTGGCGCGCTCTACTCGCGCGAGACGCGCTCCGAGGAAGTCATCGAATTGCTGCGTGCGGACGCCATCCTCCTGTCGGCCGGCGCGCGCACCGTTTCGGGCTACGGCGGCAAGTTCACCGTGGGCCGCATCAACCAGGGGCCGACCGTCTTCTGGGTCGGCGAGGGCCAGCCGCCGGCGAAGTCCGACATGAAGACGGGCGCGGTGGAGCTCGGTGCGCACAAGGCCATGGCCCTGGTGCCCATCTCCAACGACACGATGCGTCTGGGCAACAGCACCGCCGCCGCCGACGTCGGCCGCGAGGTGTCCCAGGCCATGGCGCTGGAGGTGGACTTGGCGGGCCTCTACGGCAAGGGCGCGAAGAAGCCCACGGGCATCTTCGAATTGGTGCCCAACGGCAACAAGGCGGCCATCACCGGCACGACCATCGAGCAGATTCGCAACGACCTGAAGATGAAGCTCATCAAGCCCGTCACGAAGTCGAAGCTGAAGCTGGCGGGCAACCAGGCCTTCTACTTCATGGACTCGTCCAATCACCTCTACCTCTCGGAGTTGCGCGACTCCGCCGGCTACATCTTCCCGGGCCTGTCGGACTTCGAGAATCCGCGTCTCAACGGCTTCCCGGTGAAGGTGACGGAGTCGATTGCGGACCTCGGCCACATCGGCTTCGGGCTGGCTTCGCAGCTCTACTACGGCGAGGCCTCGGAGCTGGAGGCGACGGTGGGTGAGGCATCGGGCGACTTCGAGTCGGACCAGATGACGCTGCGGATGGTGTGGGAGGGTGACTGGGCCCTGCGCCACCGGCAGTCCTTCGCCTTCCTCACGGGCGCCACCTACGGCTCGTAGTCCGCGCCGCCCCTTCAACCCTCCTCCTGGAGACACCATGCACCCGACGCGCAACGACATCGGCGCCTACATTCACGCCGCCAACCTCTCGCACGCTCCGGCGGCCAACGCCGCGGGCACGCGCAACGGCGCCGCCCTCACGTTCGGCACCTACCGCAGCCTCGTCCTCAGTGTCGCCACCGGCGCGGCGACCGGTACCCCCACGGCGGTCTCCGCCACGTACAAGCTCCAGACGAGCGCGGACGGCACCACCTGGGCGGACGCGAAGGACCGGGACGGCGATGCGGTGAGCCTCGCCGCCACCACCGCGAGCACCGCCGCGGAGCTGGACGTGGACCTCCAGGAGGTGGTGCCGGACGGACACGACCGCATCCGCTTCGTGGAGACGGTGGCCTTCACCGGCGGCTCCACGCCGACGCTGCTGAGCGGCGCCACCGTCATCTTCGGCGGAGGCCAGACGCTTCCCGTGTAGCGGCGGGCACGCATTCCCCCTCCGTGCCTGCCCGGGCCGGGGTGGCCTCGTGCCGCCCCGGCCTTCTTTCTGCCCCGAGGTGCCCCATGCCCGCCGTCGAGGACCTGCTCACCGCCGCCCAGTTGCCCGCCAACGTGCGCGACGCGGCCGACCCCGAGCGTCTGCCTGTACTCATCACCGCCGCGTCCCTGGCCCTGGCCGCGCACGTGGGCTACCCGCTGCACCGCCGAGTGGGTGTGGAGGAGTCTGTCGCCAGCGCGGGCGGGCGTTACCTCTGGCTGCGCTCCGGCGGCGTGCGCCAGGTGACGCGCGTCGCGGTGCGCGGCGTGGAGCTGCCCGCCACCGCCTACGCGCTGGAGTCCGTCTTCATGGGCCGCGTGGTCGCGCGCGGCGAGGCGTGGCCCTTCACCGGCACCTGGTCCCCGGGCGTGTCCTCCACGCCGCTGCACGTGGAGGACACGGGCGCCCTCGTCGTCACCTACGACGCGGGCTGGGTGACGCCCGGCCAGGCGGCCCTGGACGGCACGCTGCAGGTGGACCTGCCGGCGGATCTCCAACTGGCGGCGCAGATGGTGGTGGGCGCGCTGGTGCACGGGGACGGCGCGGAGGAGGCCGTCTCCGAGTCCATCGGCGGCACGTCCCTGACGCGCGCCACGGACGAGGACGGGCAGCTGCCCGCGGTGCCTGCCCGCGCACGGCGCTTGGTGGCCCGGTACCGGCGCCCGCGCCAGGGGGCGGCGTAATGCTGCTGGGCCACCGCCTCAAGCAGCGCTTCGGCCTCGCGCGCCTCCTGGGTGTCAACGACCGCGGGCAGGAAGACTTCTCCGCGCCCACCGTGCACGCCTGCCGCTACGAGGGCAGCACGAAGCGCCTCGTCACCTCCGACGGCACCGACGCCACCTCGGAGGCCATGCTCTTCACGACGGTGAAGGTGGAGCCCGGGGACGCGCTCTGGCTGCCCGGCGATACCCCAGGCGACCTCAACACGCGGCGCCGGCCGCTGCGCATCACCCCCTGCACGGACATCCGCGGGGACACGGACCACTACGAGGTGTACGTCTGATGGGTGCCGAGCTGCGCGACGTGGAACTCCACGTGGCCGAGGTGCTGGACGCGGCCGGCCTGGGCATCTCACGGACGTCGTCCCCGCCCACCCTCTACCGGGGGCCCTGGCCCGGCTCCGCGCCGGCCCGGATGGTGGCGGTGCGCGAGGTGTCGGGCGACGGCCCCGAGGACTACATGGGCACCGGCCGCAGCTATCTCCAGCCGGACGTGCAGGTGCTGGCGCGCGCCCTCACGTACGCGGACGCCCAGGCCCTGGCTCGCCGGTGCTGGAGCGTGCTGCACCTGGCGGCCGTGCCCGGCTACGTCAGCTGCCGATGCGAAGGCGCGCCCGCGTACATGGGGCCGGACGACAAGCAGTGGCACCGCTTCAGCTTCACCGTCACCCTGGCGTACGCGGGCTGACGCGAGCTGGGCGCCCCTTCTCACCGGACATGGCCGTCAAGGTGAAGGTGGAACTCCAGCCGCTGCTCAAGCTGCGCCAGCGTGCGCCTGACGTGCTCGCCGCGCTGGACAAGCCCATGCGCGAATTCTGCCGCCAGACACTGAGCATCTCGCAGTTGGGCGTGTCGCGCAGCGAGGTGGAGTACGACGAGAGCGGCAACGAGGTGCGCACCGGGACGCCCTTGGTGAACACGACCTTTATCGACGGTCCGGAACACCACCTCGACCGGCGCCTCTCATCCACCTGGACGGCCGGGTACGACCACCCGGCGGCAGGCGCCATTCACCAGGGGTTTCACTGGGGCGAGGAGCGCATCAGTCCGCCGCCCCTTTTCCTCAAACGGGCCTTCAAGGTCACGCGCTCCATCGGGCGTGCCGACATCAAGAAGGCCGTGCAGTCGTACCTCAAGAAGATCCTCCCTCCGAAGTGAAAGGCATTGCCTCATGGCTGAACCCCAGGTCCTCTACGCCCAGAACCTCCACTTCGCCTCGACGTCCGCCGCCGTGTTGGGCCCGACGACGCTGCTCGACGGCGTCTCCGAGTGCTCCGTCTCCACGGCCATCGACAGCGTCGACGCCAACTACTACGGCAGCGACGGCTACAAGAAGAACCTCACCACGCTCCGCGGAATCACCATCAGCGTCAGCGGCCACCGTCACCGGGGCAACGCCGCGCAGGACCTGATGGAGTCGCTCGTCGCGACGGGGGTGGTGGGCTACCTGACCATCATCCGGGACGCCGCCGCGGAGGAGGGTGAGCAGGGCCTGCGCTACGCCGTGCGCGTCATGTCCTTCGACTCCGGCGGCCCGTCCTCCGACGTGGACAAGCTGACCGTCTCGCTCACCGGCCAGGGCGCGCCCGTCCCGGTGTAGTCGCCCCTTCCTCCATCCACACATCTCCACCGGAGAAGGCAGACATGAGCGACGTCCCGCAGTATCGCAAGCCCATCGGCACCGCCCGGAAGTTCATCAAGCGCATCGCCATTGACGGCGCGGACTACGACCTCTGCGAGCCGTCGGCGGGCGACAAGACCCTCGTGCTGAAGTTGAGCGAGAAGGCTGGGGAGATTGACGCGAGCCGCAACCCCGTCAACGAGGACGCCGGCATCTACTTCCTGGCCCGCGTCGCCATCGCCTGCCTGTACCACCCGGGCGGCCGGCGCCGTGTCTTCGACCTGGCCAACCAGGAGGACCTCGAAGCGGTGAAGCTGGAGCCCTGGTTGATGGAACACGCCAAGGACTTCACCTCCGGCTTCGGTGGCAAGACGGTGGAGGAGGAGAAGGGAAACTCCGAAGCCACCCCGAGTTGATGGCCATCTACGGGGTGGCGACGATGATGCACTGCTCGCCCGATGAGGTGCGCTCTTGGCCCTGGTCCGACGTCGTGCGCCTGATGGCATACAACGCGCTGGCGCGTGAGGAGTTTGACCGGCGCGTCCAGCGGAACCCCGCTGCGTCCCACCACGCGTCCACGAACGGCCCCAGCACCACCACCACCGTCTACCGCTTCGGCTCGTCGGTCGCGCCGAAGAGGTAGGCCGCAGTCCCTCTTGGAGTCGCCGTGGCCCTGAAAGTCGGAGACCTCTACGTCGCTGTCACTGCGTCCATTGGCGAGGCCGTGGCCAACCTCGGCAAGCTCGTGAAGCACGCGGAGAAGGTCGCCAAGAACGTGAAGGAGGCGACCGAGCCCATCGGGAAAATCGGCGCCGTCGTCGCCGCTGGTATCGCTGCCGCGGTGGCTGCCTCTGCCGAGTCCAACGCGGCCATGAAGGAGCAGACCGAGCGCATCAAGGCGCTGCTCGTCACCCTCGCAGCCGAACTCGGCGACCTCTTCGCACCGCTGGTGAAGAAGGTCGCACACGTCATCGAGCAGGTGGTGGCGAAGCTCCAGTCCATGTCGCCCGAATCGAAGCGCGCAGCGGCCTCCATGGCGGCGTGGGTGGCCGGGCTGGGCCTCGGCATCGGCGCCGTGGGCAAGCTGGCGGGCACCATGGAAGGCCTCTTCAAGGGGTTCGGCATCTTCCTGGAGATGAGCCGCTCCGTGCTGCCCGTTTTCACCCACCTGGGCGTGGGCGCGGGCAAGGCGCTTCAGTCCCTCCAGACGCTGGCCCAGGTGGATATCGGCAAGGCGCTGGCCGGCATGAAGTCCGGCGTCGGCGGACTGGGCTCCGCGGTGGCGGACTTCACGACGTCAGTCCCATCCCTGCTGGGGAGCGTCGGGCGGATAGCCGTCAGTTTCGCGACTGCCGCCATTCCCATCCTGGCCGTCGTCGCTGCGCTCGCGGGTATCGCCCTGCTCGTTGGCAGCGTCTACAAGTCGTGGGGGGACATCAAGTACCTGGCCAAGGACGCATGGGGAGCGATGTCTCAGTCGGTCTCCGAGATGATGGCGGGAATCTCCGACGTCGCCATGAAGCTGGCCAACATCTTCGGGCTCGCCTTCAGCGCTCTCTCCGCCACCGTCGAGTCGATGGTGGACCGCTCCCTCGACTTCGTCGCGTTCTTGGTAGCCAAAAGCGCAAGCGTTCTCCGTCCTATCGCTCGAGCGGTCGGCATGGGCAACGCAGATAAGGCGTTGGCCTCGGCGGAAACCCTCACCGGCAAGGGGTTGAAGAAGGGGATTATGGAGGCGCTCGCGGCCGGGGGGAATGCGTTCGTCGAGAAGGCGGCCAAGGCGACAGCAGAGCTGAACAGGGGCGCGGTGCTCATTGCCACGAAGGCGGCTGACGGCGCGAAGGCGGCAGCCAGCGCCGCGAAAGACACGGTGGGCTTCGGCCTGGAGCACTCCCTCTCCGGCATTCAGGACATCGTCGCGGCGGTCCTCAACTCGAAGACGGTGGAGGAGTGGAAGGGGAAAATGGGGGAACTGAAGGCCCTGCTCGACTCCCTCTTCAGTGGTGACGCGAAGGCGGCCTTGCGCACCGGCGCCGGGGATGAGAACGGCATCGAGGTGTCCGCGGCAGGCCACAAAGGAATGGAGCGTTTCGCGGAGCGGCTCCGCGGCGGACTGGCTTCGCCGGCCATGGAGGCCTACGCCAAGGTGATGGAGGACAACGCCAAGGCCCTCGCTGAGTCCATCCGCAAGGCCGCAGAGGAAGCTGCTGCTGCTGCTGCTGCTGCGAAGGCGGATCTCCTCTACGGCTTCCTTGGAAGGCTGGGCGAGATCAGCGGCATCATTGATTCTGCGAAGAAGGGATTTGAGGCAGGCGGTTGGTGGGGCGCACTTCTGGCTGCCATCGGCGAGTTGGTCATGGGGTCCGACGAGATGGCGGCGGCCATCGACGTCCTCAACGGCATCATCAAGATGTTGAAGGACATGTTCGGCGCCGCGGCCACCGGACTCGACACGGTCATGGGGGCTGTGGGCTACCTCGTGTCCGTGGTCGTTGAGGTCGTGCAGCCGACGATGGAGGCGATGGGTGAGGCCATGGAAGGCATCGCACCCATCATCGTCCTGGTGGGCATGGTGCTGAAAATGCTCGCACCTGCGTTCCAGGCCATCGGCAAGGCCACGGCGTGGCTGCTCGACAACGTCCTCAAGGGCCTGTTTCAGGTGCTGCGCTACGTGGCCATCGCCATCCTCTACGTCATCAAGGGGCTGGGCAGCGCGTGGAACGGCATCGTCTCCGCCATCCAATGGGTGTTCAAAAAGCTCGGCGACATCTCCATCTTCGGCGCGCACCCGCTCGGCTTCCTCAAGGGCTGGGCCAACTCAATGGAGAGCGCGAAGGTGGACACGGAGTCGCTGGCCCGGAGCATCCAGGAACTGGAGGGCCTGACGTGGGACGCGGCCATGGCCAAGGCCCGGGAGACGGCCGAGGTGTTGAAGAACCGGGACGCGCTGGAGGATGTCAACGAGGCGCTCTCCAACGTGCCTGACCTCTGGAAGGTGGCCCTCCGCCGCTTTGATTCGCAAGACGAGCAGGACGGACCGAACACCGCCCCCGGCACGCAGCCCTCGCCCTCGCCGAGCACGCCTCCGACGCCTCCCCCCGAGGTGCTGCCGCCCGTCAGCCGCGACGGCGGTGCTCCGTTCGTTGTGGGCGGTCCGATGCAGCAGGTGCTCGACCGCATCTTCGGCGGCGCCAACGCGGCTGGGACCGCCAACGCCGCGGCGATGCCGCCCGTCCAGTACAACATCACCGGCTTCGACCTCTCCGACGCGATGGCGCAAGCCCGGCAGGACTACGAGGACCGGCAGCGGAAGGCGGGCCTCCGCCTCTACGGCACGACCGCCGCCGTCGCCGGACGCTACACGTAGCGTCCGGCCCGCCCCTTCTGGAGGGGCATGGCCTATCTCACCCTCAGCGGCATCGAGGTGCGGTGTTCAGCGTCGAAGGGGCTCACCCAGAAGCCCACGTTGCGCGGCCCGCGCGTGCGGACCTTCAGTGGATGGGCGCAGAGCGGCACCCGCTCGCGCGACTTCATCTGGTCCGGCGGGACGCCGCCGATGCCGATGGCGGATGCCCAGGCCCTGCGGCGACTCATCGACGGTGACGGGCACTCCTGGTCCTTCGAAGCCAACGGCGACACCGGGTTGGTGAGCAGCAAGGGCCTCGCCGCGACGGTGGTGGGTACCGTCGGAGTGGGGCCCGGCAGCTCCACGCCCCACTTCGGCACCGGTGGCCTGGTGCTCGCGGCCGGCGCTTCCGTCACTTGGGCCACGGCCACCACGGGCAACTACGTCGCGGGCGCCTGGCTCAAGGGCGCCTTCAGCGCGGGCGTCTGGCAGCACGTCGTGGTGGCCCCATGGGCCGACAGGACGTGGCTCAACGGGGAGGAGTGGCTCGCGTACGGAGACCTCGAGGCGGATACGCTCATCGGCCTGGGCGTGGGGCTCCGCGCCCCAGGCGCATTCACCATCTCCAACCACCCCGGCGCATCAGGTCCGCTGGACTGCGATGACCTGGTCCTCCTGCCGTACGGCGTGCCGGAGTCGTGGGTGCCGCAGTGGGCCGCCGCCGCGACGCCCTTTGGCCCGCTGCCCTACCACCGCGCGGACGGTACTGGCATCCCCGGCCCCTTCCAGGTGCTGGGGCAGGCGGGCGACGCGCAGGCCGTGGAGTACGACGAGGGCGGCGCGAGGGTGCAGGGCCAGTACATGGACTTCGAGTTGTGGCAGCAGCCGGAGGCCGCCTGATGCGCACGCTCTCCAGCAGCTCCGCGGCGTTGGCCTCGTGCCGGGCGGGTTTCGCGTCGCACGTTCGCGTGCTGGTGCAGCGCGACGCCACGTGGGTGGACCTCTCGACGTTGGTGGGTGGGGACTACCTGCTTGGCGCGTCCTGGTCGGACAGCATCGAGGCGCCGGTTTCGACCGCCAGCGTGTCGGTCGTGCGGAACGGCCCCGGCGGCACCCGGCTGTCCCTGGCGCCGCTAGTGGTGGCGAGCTTCTTCAACACGAGCGGCGGGGCGTACGCGCCCCTCATCCGCCCGGGCGTGTACTTCCGCATCGAGACCGCCGCGGCTCCGCTCGGAACGCTGCGCTCGAACGTGCCGCCGAGCTCGTGGACCGAGGCCTGGCGCGGGCGCATCGACGAGGTGGACCCCGGGCCAGAGGAGATGACCTTCAGCGGCCGGGACCTCGGTGGCGTCCTGCAGGACACGCACATCGAGGTGGACAGGAACTACGGCAGCACGGCCGGCGTCGCCGTGCAGTCCGTCATCCAGTCCATCCTCAACGACAACGGCATGGGCAGCTACGGGCTCTACACGCCCGTGAACCCGAGCAGTGTGCGCGGGCCGTACGCCCAGAAGCAGGAGCCCATCCTGGATGCGGTGCGCTTCCTCGCCGAGCAGATTGGCTGGGACGTCCGCATGCGCTGGCGCGTGGACGCGGGGGCCTTCGCGCTCACGCTCTGGAGCCCGGACCGCACGACGCTGACGCCGGTCGCCAGCTACGGGCCGGACTACTACCTGGACGCGTCTCCGGTGCGGCAGAGCCTGGAGCACGTCCGGAATGTCGTGCAGGTGGTGTACTCCGACAAGGCGGACCTGGACGCCACCGGTGCGCGCAAGCGCAAGACGGTGGAGGTCAGCAATGCCGCCAGCATCGCCCTCTACGGGCGCCGGTGGATGCGGGTGGCGGAGGCGGCCTCCTCGCTCATCGACACCGCGGCGGAGGCGTTGCGCCTGGCGAACGCCGCGCTCGCGGATCTCTCCGAGTCGGCGGTGAGCATGTCGCTGACGCTGCCCGGGATTCACTGGTACCTGGAGGCGTCGGACCTCATCGAGGTTCAGCCCGACAGCGTACGGTTCGACTCCGCGCAGGTGCTGGCCGTCCAGTCCGTCGAGTTCGAATCGGCCTCCAGTGGCGAGGCGCGCACGAAGCTCGAGCTGCGCGGGCGCCCGTCCACGAGTCTCGCCGTCTGGGCTTCGAAGGAGTCTCGCCCCGGTGTCGCGCCGAGCGTGCCATTCACTGGCCCTTCGGCGCCGGCCGGGTTGAGCGTCACGAACACCGTCAACGGCTTCAGCCTCGCGTGGACGCCCGCTGCCACCGGGCCCGCCTGGGACTCCTACGAACTCCACATCAGCAGCTCACCCGCCTTCACGCCCTCGCAGGCGACGTTCCGAGCCAACAGCCGCGCGACGCGCTTCGAGGTGGCTGACCTGGTGGCGGGCCGCGCCTACTACGCGCGCGTCATCCCCCGCGACGAGAAGGGCAACGCCGGGCCCGCCAGCACGGAGGTGACGCTGGCGCCCCGGTACGTCGCTCCGTCTATGCTCCTGCCAACCGTCACCTATGCCGCGCTGCCCCTCAACTCGGACTTCGAAGCGCTCAGCAACGCGTCGTTGCCGCCAGACGGCTGGAGCGTCTCGCCCGGCGTCTGGAACGTGGATGCCTTTGACGAGCCCGCCAGTGTCTTCAGCGGGGCGCGCGCCGTGCGTTTGGCGCCGACGCTACTGGCGACGAAGCTGGGTAGCACCCCCTTCGTCGTCCGGCCCGATGACCTCGTGTACCCCAGCGTCCTCATGCGCGGGAACACCGAGGGCACCGACAACAACTACACCTGCGTCCTATGGCTTGCATGGCTCGACGGCAACGGGAACTTGCTCACGTCCGGCGGTATCTCGCCCGTGGATGTGGGTGCCGCCTCGTCGCTCTGGAAGGACCTCGGCAGGGGGAAGTACGCCGTCGCCCCGACCCTCGCTCGTTACTGCCAGCTCTACATCGGCAAAGGCAACGCCCTGGCATACACGCTCTTTATCGACTCGGCGCGCGTCGTGGTGCAGTCGAAACTGGAGGGGCTCGTCTCGGCGACGCTCATTCCCGCGTCGGGCTGGGTGTGGACGGGAGCGCCGCGCGGCGGCCCGTCGTACTACCGCAACGAGGGAGAGACCGTCTTGGGCGGCAGCATCAAGAACGGCACTCTCGGCTCGGCCTGTTTCCAGCTGGACTCAGGCTATCGGCCGGGCACGGAGGTTCGGTTCCCCGTCGTGAGCAACGGCGCGTTCGGCTGGGTGAAGGTGACGACCGACGGATACGTCACCCCCATGGCCGGCAGTACGACGGAGTTCAGCCTCGAAGGCGTGAGGTTTCGCGCGGCAGGGTGATCAGCCTACTCAACGAACTTGATGACGCGACCGTTCGTGAACGTGACCGACTTTTCTCGAGCGCACTTGGCGTCCTCGTAGCGTCCAGTCGCAATGCTGATCGCGGCTGACGTAGACGGACACACCGCGCAGTAGAGCCACAGGGTTGTCTGGCCTTCTTGCGTGGTTTCCGTCCGCCTCGTGCAAGGCTTGCCCCATGAGGCATGCACTCCCTCCTCAGGCATCCCGAGAACGAGCTTGCGCCGGCGGACAGCGGCTCGTTCCTCGTCTGAAATGTCAGCGCGCTTCAAATACTGCTTACGAGGAGAGGAGCAGCCAGCGGCACCCGCCAGCACCAGAGCAGCAGCCATCACACGAAGCATGTCACCCCCATCCGTGTCGGACAGGAACTCCGTAGCATGGAGCCGTGTACATCGGCACCTGACAGGCGTTCAGCTTTCCACTACCCCAAAGGGGGGAGGGGCCGGCTGCACCCGGCGCAGTCCACGCGCCACAACTTGCGGTGTCGTCCGTTTAGCCGCGTTTCCTCCAGCCGGACGGAGCCCTCGCGCGGGGCTACATGGGCGCCGCACCGGCAGCGCCCCGCCTTGAGGTTGGGGCGCCGACCCTGCTCGGCGCTCACGCACTCCAGGTGCCGTGTGCCGGTGGCGGCGGAGTACTCCACGTACTCCCCCTTGAGGATGCGCCCACCGCAGCCGGCGGCCGTGCACGTGCCCGCCCTCTTCGCGACGATGGTGGGCACGGCTACGCTCCCAGGAGCGACGGACGCCGGGACTCCACTCGCAGGAGTTCCAGGCCGAGCTGCGCCGTCGGACCCGCGGGGCGCCGACGCACGTCGCGGGGAGCGGCGTCGCGGTAGCGCCGCAGCTTCCCCTCCATGTCATCGGGCAGCGCAGGCCCGTGCCCCAGGGCGTCGAGTTCCTTGCGGAGCCGCGTCAGTCCGCGGACGTGTAGGTTGTGCACCTGGGCCACCGGTAGGCGCAGCTCCTGCGCGAGCGTCCGCTCCGTGGCCGGCAGCCCACTGGCACGGCCGAAGCCGGCCAAGGCCTGCACCACCTGGCGCTGGAGACGCGGCAGTCGGTGCAGCGCGGCGAGGGCGGCATCGCGCTCGGCTACGTGCGCCTGCTGCACAACTGTCGTGTCCACCAGCCCCAGGCGCGCCTCCGCGTTCGCCGTGGAGTCCCGACCGTCCTCGCCGGCCAGCAGCTGCTCAAGCGAGACGGTGGAGATGGAGCCCTCGCCCAGCGACAGGATGGAGGCCTCGTCCAGGCCCTGGGCGCGGAGCGCGGTGGATACCGCCACGCCCGTGGACCGCGCCGCGCGCTTCGCCCGCGCCACCTTCCGGCGCGCATGTCGCGTCACGTGGACGGCGCTGCGCTCCGCCGCGGCGGCACGCTCCATTGCCTGCCGGGCCAAGCGAAGCACGTAGGCGGGGTAGAGGCAGCGGCCCGGGGCGCGGCCAGGCGTGAACCGGCGCCACGCATTGTGCGTCGCCAGCTGGCCTTCCTGCTCCAGGTCCTCGGCGCTCACCTTCCAGGTGCGCGCGATGCTCCCAGCCGCACGCACGATGTGCGGCCGGACCAGTTGCACGAGGCGGCCTTCGGCGCGGCGCTGTTCAGGGCAGCCGTCGGGGAGCTCTCGCAGCAGGTGTAGCAGCGCCTCCATCTCGTCATCCGGGCTGGGGGCGGGCGGCAACGGGGCCGGGCCGGGCCGGGCAGCAGGGGAGGGCGTGGCGTGAGGACGACGGGAACAGGCGGGCATCAGGGACTCCTGCCCGTGCGCACGCGCGCAGGGGCGCTATACTGGCGTCCCCAGCGGTGCTTTCCCGGCGCTCCTGGCCTGTGCGGGCTCGACCGTCTTCCCCGGTCGGGCCCGTCGTCTTTCTGCCTACCGCTCTGCTCACCTGCACCCGCCGCCCGGCCCGACATCAACAGCATCCGCACAGGGCGTCGTCCAGCGTATGCCCATGATTGGACAGAAGGGCCGGCCATTCGCAGACGCCTTGGGTAGCCATCGCGTCGAACGTCAAAGCCCGGCGAGACGAGCGCAGGGGATGGCGGGCCTAAATAGCGGCACGAGGAAGATTCCTTCGGTATGGCTGGGGCGTTGGCCCCCGTGCAGGCCGTTCCCCATCAGTCGCCACACGCCAGCTTCGGGCGGTGCGCGCCGCGAGCCACCCGGTGTTGCACGGCACCGGGTGGCTCGTGTTTTTCCCGGAGGCAGTCCATGTCGAACTGCAAGCCCAGCAGCATCCAGACGTTCGAGTTCGAGTCCCACCACGTCCGCACCGTTACTGGCCCGGACGGCGAGCCGTGGTTTGTCGCGAAGGAGGTGTGCGACGCGCTCGGTTTGTCCAACAGCCGGATGGCGACGAGTCGCCTCGACGATGACGAGCGGGGTACCGTCAGCATTGCTGACGGTATTCCGGGCAACCCGACCACCACCATCGTGTCGGAGTCAGGAGTCTACCGGCTCATCTTCACGAGCCGTTCCGAGCGGGCGACGGCGTTCAAACGGTGGCTCGCCCACGACGTGCTGCCTGCCATCCGCAAGACGGGCTCCTACACCGCGCCTAGTGCTCCACCTGCGGCGCCCATGCCCGCGCTGCTCCCCGCGGCCCCGGGAAGCCTCCAGGACACGGTGGCCAGCATCGTTCTCCTGGGCAACGCGATGGCTGGCGTCCCCGGCCTCCAGGAGGGCATGCGCTGGGCGAAGACGCTTCAGACGGTGACGCTGAAGACGGGCATCCCGACGGACGCCTTCGCGCAGCTCCTCCCGGCCTCGACGGACCCGGGCCGCCTCACACCCACCGCCTTGGGCAAGCCGCTGGGCATGAGCGCGAAGCGCATCAACATGCGCTTGCTGGAGCTGGGCTTCCAGCGGCTGGGCGAAAAGGACCGCTGGGTCCTCACCGAGGCCGGTGCCGAGTACGGGGAGATGGTGCCCTTCGTCGGGAAGAACGGGCACGCCGACTACCGCCCGATGTGGCGCGCGAAGGTGCGCGAACTGCTCCAGCCCACTGCTGCCGTCTCTGCGTGAGCCGCGTCTAGCGGCGGGGCCCTTTCAGGGCGAAGAGGTTCGCCGCTACGCGCCGCGCTTCCAGGTGCGGCGCTGGACGATGCCGCTCAGGGCTGCTGGTGCGCGGGGCCAGCGGGCGCCATCCCGCGCGAAGGAAGCTCCCAGAGGGACTGGCCCGGGGGCGCGGGCACCGCGACGTAGCACCGCCCTTTGTGCTCCGCCGTCTTCGGCGGGCAGGGCGCGGTGTCGCTCAGCTCCAGCCAGCAGCCGCCGTTGACCTCGCGCTCCGGCTTCGAGCACGGAGGCACCTTTTGCCCGTCGAGCGGCCTATTCGGGACGACGATGCGTCGCTCGACCCGCAGCGGCTGCGAGGAGGAGCCCCCGGCGAGGGTGTTCGCCATGACGCCGTCCGCGAGCGTGGCGGGCACGTACTCCACCACCGGATCCGCCGCCGGGATGGGCGCGGGCGGTGGCGGCGGTGTGCTCGCGTGGAGGGCCACCAGGACACCCGCCGCCGCGACGGAGAGGGCGGTCAGGACGCGCAGCCCGCGACCTGAGCGGCTCGGGAGCGGGACGGGCGCCGGGGGAGGCGGGGCGGGAAGCTTGCGCGGGTCCACCGGCACGCGCCCCATCAGCAGGTGCACCAGCCCCCGCTTCGACCTCTTCGCTTCGCGCAGCGTGTCCATCACGTCCTCGCTCACATCCAGCAACTCCGCCTCCACCGCGGAGGCGTCGGCACCAGGAGGGACGGAGACGAGTTCGCAGGCGATGAAGGCCGGCTGCGCGGACGTCGTCACGAGGTACTGGAGCGCCACGTCCGGCGCCAGGTCCACCCTGGCGCCCGTGGGCGTCACCACGTAGGCCGGGTTGCCCGTCTCCTCGTTCCGCGCCTCGTAGACTCGCCCCAGCCCTTCGCCCACGCGAAGCCGCCGCCCGAAGCGGTACGGCCCCACACCGCCCTGGTGCTGCTCCATCAACGGCTGCTCGCGGCGAGAATTCATGGCACCTGCCCTTTGGGGCTTTCGTAGACCACGCGCCCGGACAAGCGGGCAAGAGAGCGGACGGCTACCTGAAGGAGGAGGACAGGCCATCGAACAGGCGCGACTCCACTTCGACATAACTTGTAGCCACAAAGTAGCGACACGTCAAGGCGACATTAAGTGGCGTTGCAGCGCGGATATGCTGGGCGTAACCTCTCAGTGATGCCACCCTGGAGTGCATATGCCGCTGTTCGATGACGAATCCGCCGAGCAGGTGTCCGCGATCTCCATCCGCCTGCCGGTGAGCTTGTGGGCGCGAATCGACGCCATCGCCCAACGTGAGACGGCGCAGCGGAAGGCGGCCGGAAAGAAGCCTGCCGTCATCTCTAGGAACGCCCTCGTGGGGCGCTTCCTGGAACTGGCGTGCGACGACTACGAGAAGCGCGAGGGGCCGCCAGAGGACGCCGCCCGGGAGAAGAAGAAGCGGTAGGCGAACACCTACACGTAGGCCAGTACCACCTCCGATGTGTCCATCGGGTCGCCCGCGGCGACCTTCACATGACACCGGGATCCGGCTACTAGTGGCGTCTCGCGCCGACTCCTAGCTGCACCTACAGGACTTCAGACATGGACCTCTACGACACTTTGTTGACTCAATACGCGGACTTGGTCAGTAAAAACCACCAACATCGCGTCCACACATGGCCCGTCTTGTCTGGCTGTAACAGAATGGCAGGTGGGGCCGGCCAATTTCTAATCGTGGTCTTCCGCCACACTGGCAACACCGCACTAATAACAAGCGACAATATGTCTGAAATGCTTGTCAGGCAGGCAACTCAGAACACAGCGATAACGGACGGGAATAAGGAAGCAATGCGTCAGGTCATCCGGCGCTCGCTTTTGCTGAATCCAAGCGACCTTGTCCTCTTGATTAAGTCACCACGCCCGGTGCCTGCCGACATCAAAGGTCAACCACTCACAATCAATGCCCAGGCCGTAGCCGATGAACTCAAGCAAGCGCTTCGCTACCACGAACAGATACTTGGATTGCTGCCAATGAAAATATTCCTTAGTCACAAAGGCGTCGACAAAGAGATGGTTCGGGACTTCAAGTCGACGTTATTGCTCTTAGGTTTCTCGCCTTGGCTCGACGAAGATGCGATGCCCGCTGGAACTTCACTCGAGCGAGGAATCCTGAAGGGGTTCGAGGATTCGTGCGCGGCAGTGTTTTTCGTTACGCCAAATTTTGTCGACGAGAAGTTTCTTGCGACAGAAGTCGATTATGCAATCCAACAGAAGCGGGCGAAGGGGGACGCCTTCTCGATCATCACCCTTGTCTTCAAGGACAGCACGAGCCGGGGCACCGTTCCGCAACTGTTGAGACCCTATGTCTGGAAAGAGCCGTCGACTCAGCTCCAGGGTCTGCGGGAAATACTCGTGGCCCTGCCAATTCAGGTTGGAGAAGTTCGCCTGAAGGCCTGACGGCTTGTGGACTGTGCGGCAGCGCCGCCACGCCGCTGCCCACGGTTTCAGCCGGTGGCTCGGCGCCGCATCTTCCAGTGCCTCACGTGGAGGCACGTGGGGTAGTGGCACGCCCGGGAGAAGAAGAAGCGGTAGGACGCGGCCGAGAGGGGTGGACGTCACATGAGCAAGGAGGCCGAGATCGCCGCGAAGCTTGCGGCGATGATGGAGAGGGTCATCACCGACGCATGGAATGGCCAGAAGTCATGGGTCTCCATCGTCGACGAGATGATGAAGGAGCTCGCGCCCCATCTGCGGAGTGAGGCGCGAACACGGGGCGAGCTTGCCATCCTGGAAATTGAAGTGCGCCATGAGGTCACGAGGCAACTGGTGACCGAGACGCGGACAAGGCTCGCAACGGCGCCCGGCGACGTACTGCCCAGCGTGAGACAGCGCGTAGAGGCGGAGATCAAGAACCTGGAGCGCCACGAGGACTACCTCGCGGCGCTGCTCCGGCACACTGAATCGCTGGCGGAGACGAGGAGCAGCCGGTGGGTGCCACGGGCCGCCCTCATCATTGCGTGCGCGTCGCTGCTCTGGCAGATCATCGCGGCGCTGTGGAAGCTGAAGTAACTGCGCGCGGTCCGCCCGGCGCAGGGGTGGGTCGCGGCGCCGGCATCAGCCCTCGCCAAGTTTCTTCTTGATGAGCCGGCTCAGAGACGGCTTGTCCCACAAGTCGGCCGAAATTCTTTCGCTTTTGGCATCTGCGGCGCCCATCGTGATGGCGACTGTCTCATGCAGCGTGTAGCCGGGGATGCTCGAACTCCCACCGATTTCTCGCCTCTCCACGAACATCTTGGGGTCGAGGACGTAGCCGGACCGCACCAGCGCGAAGTACTGCAAGTAGAGGCCGTACAGATGGTCATCATTCATGGTGTCCCCCATGCCCGGCACGTCGTGGGCGCCGTGGGCAGAGCACCACCGTATGGCAGCTGCTGGTGGCCTGTCAGCCTCCCCGTTCGGGGGATGGACGCGGGCGGAGCTGACCGGTCGGAATGAGGTCGTGTCCAGAGAACGTCAGTCCTGGCTGGTAGCCTCTCGGGTGCACCCCGGCACAACGGGGCGCGGTGGTCGATGCCACCTATGAAAGGACACCCAGCCATGTCGAACGAGTCGCAGATGAAGGAAAACCGGCAAGAGTGGCTCCGTCGCGCCAGGGATGAGCTACGCGCGGACCTGGAGCTCTGCCGGCGCCTGGAGAGCGACCCGAAGGTTCCGGGTGGGCCGGACGCCCTCGCTGTTGCTCGCGTTGTAGCGGGCCTGAGCGTGCAGGAATACCTGATGGCGGCCCGGAGCGTCGGCATTGAACTCCCCACGGCGGAGGAGCGGGTGAAGGAGATTGAACGGGAGACGGCCGCCCAGGTGCACATCTCGCAACTCATGTCTAAGCGCTGACGCCCCCGTCTGAACTTTGTCCACGGCACGCAGGATTCTCGGGATATGCGCAAGCTCCCCGTCACGCGGCCGCGCGAGCCTGCTGGTCCGCGAGCACCAGCAGGGCCTGAGCCTCCGCCGCCTGGTGCTCCTCCCGGGCAGCCGCCAGCCGCGTCCGGGCCTCCGGACTCCCGTCCAGCCCGCGCATCGCGTCCTGCAGCTCCAGCTCCGCTTCACCCAGGCGCTGCGCCAGCGCCACCCGCTCCGTCGTCGTCATGGCGGGCGCGGAGAGCAGGAGGCGTGCCGACCTACCCCTGTGGCTGTCGGGCTCCGGGGAGCGCCAGCTCAAGCAACACGTCCCACGACACGCGGCGCAGGTAGAGCTGAGCGTCGGTAATGCCCTCCGGGGTGTGCCGCATCAGCACCACCTCGTAGTCCGCGCTGGCGCCGTCCGAGTCCCGTCCGAGGTGGACAACCTCTCCAACCACTGGGACGCGCGACATCACCCGGATGTTGGTAAAGGAGTGAAACCCAGGCTGCCCGTCCAGGGACGGGGTGATGAACATGTCGACGCGTGCCATGCCGTCCTCGCTCTCCTGGCGCACCATAGCGGACCACGTCCGCCAGGTGGCGAGCGTCGCGCCTGGCTACAGCGGCGCCGCCCAGTCCTCCGGCGGGAGTCCGCGCACGTCCGTCTGAGCCTCGCGGTCCGCCTCCCGGAGCGCGTCGTCCACCAGGTGGGCCACGCGCTCGACGTTGGCCGGAAGCTGGCCGCCAGCCTCCAGCGCCTCTGCGTGCAGGCTCGCCGCGGCGGCGGTGAGGTGCAGCTTTACGACGGGCATCCGGCTGGTGCGCATGGGCTCCCTCCTCGGCGGAAGGTGACCATGCGCACGCGGTGCCGCAACGGCAAGAGAGGTGATGCTAGCCGACACGACGGCGGTGCTTCTTAGCCTCGGAAGCCATGTACTCGGCGATCTCCAAAGCAGTTGCGACGTAGTCCGCCCGCGAAGGCGGTCCGCGCTGTGAATTGAGGTCGTTGCCAGTGCGGCGCACCATCTGGCCATTGCTCGCCAGGAGCCCCTGCAACGCGTGCGCAGCGAAGAGGTCGAACGGCGTGATGCCTTCGGGCCGCGAAGGCGAGGGCGGCGTGGCGGCAGAATCAGTCGGAGCAGCTTCATCGGACATTGGCAATCCCCTGTGAACGTGCGCGGCTCAATGCCTTGCACTCGCGCTGGCGTACTACCAGGGTCCCGACGGCGCCAATTCCTGGCACCAGGGGCTCCCATTCAGGCGGCGATGGTGTCAGTAGGCCGCAAGAGGCCGCGCACCGCAGGCTTCCACAGCGGCTGAAGGCCGGAGTGGCCGCGCCGGGTAAAGGGCACCATCTCGCCCCACTTCGCGCCCGCCTCGGTGAGGACCCACGCCTTGCGGTCCCCGTGCTCGGAGCGAACCTGGAAGCCGAGTTCGGCAAGGCGCTTGTTCACCTTCTGGGGCAACATGCCCAGCGGCTCGCCCAACTCCGTCGGGTTGATGAGCGCAGGCCCAATCTCACCCGCCGGCAGCAGTTGCCGGTAGGGCTCCATGGTCAACCCGGTGTCCGTATGGATGGCGGCGAGGGCCACGGACGTGATGAGCCCCGTCTTGACGCCCGGGAGCTTCGCCAGGTGCTCCGCGATGGCGAAATGGGCGACCACCTGCTCCTGGGGCCTCGACAGCCCGGGCCGGGCTACGGACACGGGCTGGGCGCTCGGCAGCGAGTAGGAGCCCGTCGCCATGATGGAGGGCACCACCTGCTCAGCCACCCACATCTGGAAGGGCAGCGCCTTCGGCTTGTCGCTGCGTCCGAGGAAGAAGTACAGGCCCTGCTCGGTGAGCGTGGGCATCTCCTTCGTGCCCGAGGTGGTCAGAACGGATCTGACCACCCTCCACTTCTCCGGGACGTGGGCGATGGCCGCACTGCCATTCCACACGTAGCCGAGCGCCTCGGCCACGTCCTTGGCGACGAAGAGGGGCCTTCCGTCCTCGCCCACCACGGTGCGGACCTGCTGTTGAGGCTCGAACTCGAACACCTGGACACTGCTTGGTTTGCACGTTGCCGACACGGGTACCTCCGCGAAGCACTGCTGACTGCACGGCGCCACCCGCGCCGCTGGGGTGAACCACTCCTGGTGAAGCGTGGGATGTCCTACCCAGCTTCACTGAACACCTGCATCCCTAGGGGCAGATGGGGACCGCGTCCAATTTTCAGCCGACCCCACATCTTGGGGTCTCGCCAATCAGGGCCTACGACTTGTGCCTCTGCATCAGCCTCGCCCAGCCCTGTCGCAGCGCCAAAAAATCGGCACGGGCTTGGACATTCACAGCGGCAGGCAGGCGACCTCAGAGGTTGGAGCTCGAAGCCGGTTCGCCCGCCGCCTTCCTCGGGGGCTGGGGCTTCAACGGGTCGTCAGCCAGGAACAGCGCCTCCCTCGGACTCCCACGTCTCAAGCGCCGGGCGCCGGAGCGCAGCAAGCAGTGCGGCGTGGTCGCGCACCTGCACGAGATAGTCACCAGCGGGCCACTCGTAGCGGACCGTGCTCTTGCATCCCGGGACACGCATCCACACCGTGGCCGTGCCAGTGGTGACGACCGTGCTCGTCACCTCGGCGCTCGGCAACGCCTGACGCATGTCCGCGAGGGCCGCCTCCCTGGTGAGGTGCCGCTCGGCACGCTCGCGGACGGCCGCCGCGCGACACCCCTCCGAGCACCAGACGTCCTGCCCGTGCGTCACCGGCGGTGCCCACTCCTCCTCGTGTCCCGACTCCTCCTCGGCAGCTTCGGCGCAGCGCCAGCAGCCCTCGCCGTCCACCTCGTGGTTGCAGTAGCTGCACTCGAAGCGCCAGCCGATGTCGAGCAGAGCCTGGGCGGGCACCGGGCCGGGGGCGTGCGCGTCGAGGCGGGGCTCGCGCCGCGCCTTCGCGTCGCGAGCATCGAGTCCTTCCTTCCGCGCGCCACGCACGCGGGCCCGCGCTTCGGAGCGCTCGAACACCACCTCGTGGTGCTCGTCGTCCAGTTCCACCACCCATGCCACGAGCTCAGCCACGGGGCGCCTCCTCCCCGGGCAGCGGGAGGTCTCGAATCAGCTCGTGCGCGAAGCGGGCGTCCAGGAGTCCGTACTGGTGCGGCACCTGAGCCGCCCGCTCGCGCATGTCCTCCGCCCCGAGGCGCGCAGCGTCGCGCACGGCCTTCACCATCGCGCTCCCGGCCAGGTGCTGGAGGAAGGTCACGCCCTGCCACACGTCGACGAGGCTGTTGTGCACGAGGGCGATGCGGTCCTTGGCGGGCTCCGGCAGGTCGTGCCGGTCCATCACGTCCGACAGCGCCGCCTTGCACGCCTGAGCCATCAGCACGACGTCCTGGTAGCTGAGGGCGTCGGGCGGCTTGCGCATGCCCAGCGCGCCCTGGATGAGGGCGGCGTGACGGGCGGTGAGGATCTTCACGGCCTCGCTCCCCTCGTCGCCATCGGGGACGGGCAGCTCCTCGAAGACGGCGCGGAGGACGGCCACGGCCGCGCCCTGCTCGGGGGTGGTGACGCGGAGCGCGCTCCAGACGCGCACCACCGCACGGCGCACGGACTCCGGGACGCCGCAGGCGTCACACCGCGCGCGGCACCACTCGCACTGGCCCTCGCCCGCGCAGGTGCACCGCCCGGAGGGGTGCAGCATCGCGTCCACCTCGGAGGCCACGAGGCGGCCCGTGGGCGTCAGCTCGTGGCCCAGCTTCGCGAGGCTGGCGTCGATGCGCTGGGGCAGGGTGGGGCGGCCCTCCTGCGCGCGGCGGAGCACCCGGGACACGTCCGCCGGCACCCAGCCCTCGGGCTTGATGACTTTCCCGTCGGCACGCCGCACCGGGCGCCCGTCGGGCCCCAGCTTGCGCATGTTGGCCGGGTGGATTTCCTCGGTCACCGCGGCGAGCAGCGGCAGGCCGAACTGCGCCGCGCGCCCGCTCACCACGTACTGGGCGTCGCCGAGTTCGTGGAGCATCTGGACCAGGTCCGGCCCGGGGCTGTCCGGGTCCACCTCCACCACGTAGTCGCCCACATCCAGGCGGGCGCGCACGTGCAGCCCCATCGCGCGCAGGAATTCCAGCGTCTCCTCCAGCAGGAGCTTCCCCGCGAGCACGCGCTCCTCGACGGTGCCGACGTCAGGCACGTGGCGCACCGGCAGGTCCATCGCCTCGTGGAACCCCGTCACCCGGGCCACGTAGGGGTCGGACTCCGGCAGGCGCACGTCGAGGGCGGAGAGCATCCGGTGCACGGGCAACGTGTAAGCCCCGCTTACAGGTTCAGGAGGCGAACCATCCGGAACGGCCGGAGAGTTCGTGGCGGGCCGGGCGGCGAGGGCAGCGCGAGCGCGCTCTTGCACGGCACCCAGGCGCATGGCGGAGAACAGACCCTGGCTGCCGTCCACCGCCATGTACTCGGTGAGAATGGCGCGCAGCTCCTCCACCTGCGCGCGGTGGGCGTCGCGCTCGGCGACCCGTGCGTTTCCGATGCGGAAAGCCGTCGCGCGCTGGGCCTCCTTCAGGCCCAGCTGCTTCTCCAGGTCCGCCACCTGGGCTTGCAACTCGCCAATGCGCTGTTCCTTCTCGACATTGCGCGCCACCAGCCCCGCCACTTTCGCGCCCTCCAGCGCGGCCCCGCGAAGGTGGGTGAGTGCATCCCATGGAGAAGAATTCCCACGCTCTACTTTGAAAGTGGCGGCGATGAGGCTTTGCCACCGCTCCACATCCGCTTCCGTGTACTTCGTGGTGTCCGTGCACGTCGTCATCTGGCACCTCTGCCGTCGAGGAGCGCGCCGTCGTGACGACGCGCGGGAAGAGGGCGGGCGGCCCGCGCAGCGCCGCCCGCTTCGAAGTCAGGGGAGGGGAGCGGCTACGGCGTGGCCGGGGCCAGCGTGCCGTCCGAGTACACGACCTTGCCGTCGGAGACAGTCACCAGGGGGCGCGTGGCCGCAATCTGCTCCGGCGCCACCGCGTAGGGGTCCTGGTTGAGGATGAGCAGGTTGGCCCTGGCACCCACCTTCAGCGCGCCCACGCCCCTCATCGCGCGGAGCTCGGCCGTCATCCTCGTCTGCGAGCGCCAGTAGGTGGCGAAGTCGACGCGCTCGGCCGGGTTGCGGTGCGTCGCCGCGCGGCCCGCCTGTGCGAATGGCGACTCGGGCGCGAGGAAGCGGTCGCCGCCGTAGCCGATGGTGAGTCCCGCCCGGTACAGCGAGGCCAGCGGCTGGGACTGCGCGACGATGGCCGCTGGGTAGCGGAGCTGGATGACGGGGTACAGGTCGAAGTGCGGCGTGTTGAGGACCACGGCCATGCCGGCGGCACCGAGCGCGGCCACCTGCTCCGGTGAAATCAGGTCCACATGCTCGAAGGTGACGACGTCGCGGAAGGCCTCAAGCGAGCCACCCACCGCCACCATGCGGCGCATCACCTGGCCGATGGCGCCGCGTCCCGCCGCGTGCAGCACCAACCGCCGGTGGGCCTTGTCGGCGAGCACCCACGCGAGGTCGCGGTCCAGCTGCGCGTCCGTCAGGTTGTAGTTGCCCCACCAGGGCAGGGTGTGGACGGGCAGCGTCTCCGGATTGAGGTACGCGAGCGCCGGGTCGCGGTCGCCGTGCTCGTCGGTGTTGGCGAAGCCGTCAGCGAAGGCGCCGTCGATGAAGCGCTTGAGGATGGTGATGCCGTCCGCGTTCGGCTTGCAGTTGGCCAGCTCGCCCGGGTCCGTGGGTAGGCAGGCGCTGACGATGGCCTGGGGCTCGGCCGTCGCCGCGCGCACCTGCTCGGCGACGACGACGGAGTCCACGAAGTTGATGTCCGTCGTGCGGCAGTAGCCCTGGGCAAAGGCCGCGGACGTGAAGGCGTTGAGCTGACCGACCTTCACCTCGAAGGGAATGAAGGCGGCGACGAAGCGGAAGAAAGGCACCTGCGCGCCCTGTTCGTGAGCGTGCCCATCCAGCCGTCCGGCGGCGTCGCGCCCGAAGCGCCCGCCTTCAGGGTCGGGGGAGTTCGGGTTGAATCCCACCAGCGTCGCCGCCGTCCAGTTGTGCAGGGCTCCATGCCCGTCCACGTCGAAGAGGTAGACGAAGAAGCCCGGTGCCGCCGCCTCCAGCGCGTCCGCGACGTTGATGCCCGAAGCGTTTATGCCCGGGTGGATGGTGAAGAGGGTGAGGCCGACGATGGGCAGGCGCGCGGGCACCGGCTGCCCGGCGTCCTGGGCGGCCTTCTCCGCTGCGAGCACCTCCGCCGCGCGGGTGCGCACCGCCGCGAGCAGCTCGGTGAAGTCCTGCCAGGGCGCCACCTGGCCCGGCACCGGGGACACCAGCATCTGGGGCAGAAAGGGCAGGTCCTCGTGCTCGTGTCCGCTCACCGCGCAGTCCTCCGCGGGGCGGCCCTGGGCGTCGATGACGGCAGTGTCGTGGTTGATGCGGTCGGCGACGCTGCCCGGCGGGCCCATCGCGAGGACCTCGCCGGAGTCCCCGAAGGCGAAGTCAGTGAGGACGCCTGGCGCGGCCTTGTCCTCGCGGTACAGCGCGTTGAGGACGACGCTCTTGGCGGGGACCGGCGGGGCAGGCTGAGGTTCGGCGCTGCTGCAGGCCGCGAGGCACACGAGTGCCAGCGCGGCGAGACGCTGAAGGAAAGACATACGGCTCCTATGGGTGTGAGGGTGCTACGTGCTGCTGCGCTGGCGGGCGACCTCGAGTCGCCACTGCCGGGCCCACGCCCACGCCGCGGTCCTGCTGGTGCTGCGTGAAAGGCTCGGCGCGGACAGGTGGGGGTGTGCCCGTCCGCCCCGAGCGGGCGCGCGACATCCGCGCCTCGAAAGGCCCGGCCCCACAATGGGACCGGGTTGCAACCTCGTGCGCTAAGAGATCGGCCCGGGCCCGTATGCAGCAGTCCGGAACGCACGGTGTTGCGTAAAGGCCCGGCGGCACGATGCCGCCGGGGTGCTTCGCCTGCGTGGTGTGGACGTGTTCGGCACGCCCGGGATGTCCCGGCACGCAGGCTCAGCGTCACCACAACTTCCTCCAGTAGATGCCCTCGTCGACGGGCAGCCCCGTCACCTTCGACTGCCGCTCCAGCTCCGCCTTGAGCGCCGCCTCGACCTTCACCAGCTCCGCCTCCGACTCGACGCGCAGGTAGCCGCGGTAGAGCGCACGAACCTGTTTCACGCTCAGCCCCAGCACCGTCGCCGCGCCTTCGAACTCCAGCCGCGAGGCATCCAACGCCGCGCGGAACTCCATCACCGGCTTCGCGATGCTCGACTCCGACACCACCAGGCGCGGCCTCTCTGCCACCACGCAGGCCGGCGCGCCCGCCTCCAGCTTCGCGAGAAGGTTCGGCCATTCCCGCGCGAGGAAGTTCCTCCGCACCACCACCCGCAGTGGATAGACGTCACCGTGTGGCGACTTCTCCGGCTCCCGCGACTCCGTGGCGACGGCCGTGGGCAGCCACATGTCCCCCTCCACCGGTAGCGCGTAGAGCGCGGCCTTCGCCGACCGGCGGCGACACCTCGCCCACAGCGTGATGGTGGCAGGAGGACAGGGCACGTCAGCCTCCCGCCCCCGGCTCGGGCGCCGGCTGAGCCTTCTTCGCCGGCTCGATGCCCAGGCGCTTCACGGCCGCCTGCAGGGCGTCCGCCGCCGCGCGCTTGAGCGGCTCCGTCGGCAGCTTCCGTGCGCGCGCGCTCAGGGCCTTCACCTCGTCCGCCGTCCGCGCCTGCTCCGCCTCCGCGACGATGGCGGCGGCCACATCCTCCGGGCCGCCCGGCGTGGGCTTCGCGGCGGGAGCTTCGGCCGTCGGCTTCCCCGTGCGCGACGTCTCGGCTGGCGACGAACGACGTTCGCCCTTCGCCTGCTTCTGCGTCCCGGGCGGTGGCTCAAGGTCTTCCGGCGGCGCGTCGCCCCCGAAGTCCTCGACGTCCTGGGTGAACATGTCCGAACACCGCGCGAGGGCGATGGAGGCGTCCACCAGGGCGCGCTTCTTCGTCATCTTGAGGACGGTGTTGGCCATGTCCGGCAAGTCCGGGTTCTCGACGCGCCCCACCTGCTGCCCGGTGATGGACGTGTCGTCGGCGTTGAACTTCGCGCCGCACCCGTCCTTCTTCTTGAAGCACAGCCAGCCGCCGCCGTACTCGGCTTTGCCCTGGATGATGGCCTCCTTGCCGCACCCCGGGCACTTCCGCGCCGCGTTGCGCCACCGGTATCGGGACTCGTAGCTGTTGGCGCTGCCGAAGCCCTCCGCCACCACCGCGTCCGCGTCGCGGGAGAAGATGCGGCAGCGGAACACGTAGTTGAAGAAGCCGCGCTCGAAGTCCTGCGTGGACTGCTTCTCCATGAGGGTGAACTTCGGCGTACAGCGGAAGAGGGTGACGAGCTTCTCCGCGCCGGGCTTGAGTAGCGTGGGCTTCGGCGTGCCCGGGATGACCCCGAAGTCCGTGCCCGCGACCATCTGTCCCTTCACATACTCAGCCAGAAGCTTCCGCTGCTCCGCCTCGTACTTGAGGACGTCGCGGGTGATGAGGGCGCGCGGCGCCGGAGCGTCAGGGACGACGATGGCAGTGGCTTCCATGGGTGCGACTCCAAAGGTTTGAAGTTTCTGTCCTACGTATCAGGCCGGTCTGACTGTCAGGCCGCGACCAGCGCGCGCTTCCGCGCCCACCACAGCTCGCACTCGACATCGGAGCGGAGCATCAGCTCTTCCAGGTTCAGCGCCGCGAGCCGCGTCCGCGCCGCCGTGTACGTCGTCTGCTCCTCGCGCCACCGCCGGTCCATCGCGGGGGTGCCGTCGGGCGCCAGCTGCTCGATGGCGTCCTCGGCCGCGCGCATCACCTCCGCCTCGACTGCCTGGGCGCGCTCGATGCGCTCCAGTTCGAAACGCAGGTGAGGCACGTCCACTTCCGGGCGGCAGTAGCCCGCGCCGCGGAGGGTCTCCAACACGAAGAGCACCTCGCGCAGCGGCTTCAAGTCGGCCTCCGGAAGCCCTGGCAGCCACACCAGCAACGCCCGGCGCCCTTCTCTCCGTGCTGCTTGAGCAGGTGACCACAGCGGCACTTCGCGTCGGGGCTCAGCGCGGCCAGGTCCAGCGGCACGGCATCGAGCGCCTCCCGGGTGGCGTCGGGCCCGCGGCGACGCAGCTCGCGGTCCACCCGCGCCCAGTTGCCCGCGCGGGCCTGCGCCATCAACTCCGCCGGAGTGAGCTTCGTCAGGTCAATTGCAGGCATGGTCGCCTCGGGAGGCGGGGCCCGTCCTGGCACCCCGCCTCGTCTCGGTTAGTGGTCGAAGTGGCGCGGCCTGGAGACGAACTCCATCCGGACGCTGCCACCAAACTCATCCGCCGCGCTCTTCGCCTGCTTCTCGCTCGGGAAGCGATAGGGATTGGTCGGGTCGTTGCCGAGGAAGAACACGCCGTTGCGCTCGTCGAACTGCACCACTTGCACCTTCGACGGCCCGGCGCCCTCCACGATGAAGCACGTCAGATTCAGCATGGTCATTACCCCCTGTGCTGCGTGTGTCTGTCCTGCGGTGCTGCACCTGCCGGCGTCCTCGCTGGCCACCCAGCTCGCGCCCGCCCACGACCTCTCCCCGCCAGGGGCCCCGTCCGTCCGCCTTTGATTTACGAAAGGTAAACCACTTCTTGCGGCAAATGCAAGAGTTGGTTTACCTTTCGTTAACGTTGACCGGATGGACCGGCGACGCCTACATGTGAGGTGCGGATGAGCGCGGGAGCGGTGGCGATGGCGCAGATGCCGGTGAAGGGTCCCCGGGTGACGGCGGCGTTCAAGGCCGACCCGGAACTACTGAAGCGCGTGCAAGAGGTTGTGGACGAGGAGCAGCGCCGCCGGAAGGACGGCGACGAGGAGGTGACGCAGAGCAAGGCGACGGAGTTCCTCGTCGCGCTGGGGCTCGACATCTACTGGGCTCGCCATGACCTGGGGCAGGACATGCTCGCGCAGCTCCACCTGCACGCCATCGACCTGGCCCGGGCGGCCGGCAGCGCTGAGCCCGACACGCGCGCCGCGCTGACCGACGTGCTGCGGCGCGGCCTCGCGTCCATCGCTCCGCCGCCCGCGAAGCCCACCAAGAAGGGTGGCCGGTGATGAGCGCGCCGCGCTCGCTGAAGGCGGCCCGGCACCGTCTCCGCCCGCGCAGCCTCGTGCGCGGCGACGCGCCGTGCTGCGTCCACGCCGAGCAAGTGGTGTGCAGCTGCCGCAACGCCTGGGCCTGCGAGCACCACGGCGAGACGCACCCGCCGCACCACGAGGACTGACGCGTGGCCTGCACTGCCCGGGACCGAGACATCCGCCCCGCCCTGCGTCAGCGGGTGACGGAGGCGGCCCCGGGCGGGCGTGTGGTTGATGAACTCGGCCTGTGCCACGGGTACGTGCGCGTGGACGTGGCGTCCATCTCCGCGGACTGCCTCCACGGGTACGAGCTCAAGGCGGACCGGGACACGCTCTCCCGGCTGCCGACGCAGGCGGAGCACTACGGCGCGGTGATGGACCGATGCACCCTCGTCACCGGCGGCGCCCACCTCCAGGAGGCGCTGCAGGTGGTGCCGCCCTGGTGGGGTGTCCTCCGCGTCGAGGTGGACCTGTTCGGCCTGCGCTTCGAGCAGCTGCGCGAGGCGAGGGTGAACCCGGCACCGGATCCGCTGGCCACCTGCCGACTGCTCTGGCGCGACGAAGCGCTCGCGTTCCTCGAGGAGTTGGGCGCGGCCCGGGGCGTTCGCGGGAAGCCGCGCGACGCGCTGTACGCGCGCCTCGTCGAAGTCGCGCCCGTTGATCAGCTCCGGGCCCACGTGCGCCAGGTGCTACTGAAGCGCGAGGATTGGCGCGCCTCTTGACAGTTCCGTAGAACCGGCGCACCTTGCTTTTCGAAGTTCGTCGTACTCGCTGGGGCTTCGGCCCAGGTAAGCAGCGGGACTCCACCACCTCCGGTTCGACCGGAACCCATTAGAGCCACAACCCGCGAGGCATACCCGTGCGACGGGGTGCAGCCCGGGAGGTGGCTCCGGCACCGCGCCCGCCGTCTTACCTCGTCGGGCGAGGGTGCCGTCTTTCGGGGTGGCCCATGCAGCGCACAATGACGAGCCGCGAAGCAGTCCACGCAGGCACCGCGTGCGCGCATGGGGCCGCCGATGTTTCAGCAATCCCTCGCACCGGCCGCCGAGTGGTACGCGCCAGCGCTCGCGGTGTGGTCGCGCGCCGCGTCGCGTGTCGCGCAATCCCAGACAGGTTCGATGGTCGCGCGCTCCCGCTGACGTCCGAGCGCGGAAGGCCGAGCAACTCCGGCCGTGGTTGCTCGGAATCCAACGTGCGCCCGGTGGCGAAGCGAGGATGCAAGCGAAAAGTGCGGGCAATCGCTTGCAAGCAAAATCGTCGTGAGATACTGATGTTTCAAGCAGCCTCCGGGGGTGAGTATCCGAGGCTGTGCTCCCCAACGACGTCATCTGCGGTCCGCAGCGAGTCGTGTTTCCTTTTGGCATCGATACTGCACATGCATTCAGACGCCCGACAGGAGGGAGCGGTGAGCGCGAGCAGCGAGCACGGTGGGGAGTTGGAGGCGCTGGTGAGGCGGATGGTGCTCAGCACGCTGCGCGAGCTCGGCATCGCCGCGGCACCGGCGAGCGCCGACGAGGACGAGTTGCTCTCGCAAGCTGAAGCCGCCGCGCTCGCGCGGTGCTCGGTGAGCACCATCCGCGAGTGGCAGCGCCGGGGCATCCTGAAGCGCTACGGCCAGGGCCGCGCGTCGCTGGTGAAGCGCAGCGAGTTGTTCGCGCCGAAGGCCCAGGCCGCCCGCGCGAGCGATAAGGCGGAGCTGGACGCGAAGGCCGAGGCCATCCTGAAGGGAGGGCGCCGTGGGTAACATCTACCGCCGCGGAGACTCTGCCTTCTGGTGGTTGGACTTCCGAGACGCCGCCGGCACGCGCGTGCTCCGCTCCAGCAAAACGACCGACGAAGTCGAGGCGCGGAAGCTGCTCGCTGCCGTCGAGAAGAAGGTGGCGGCGGAGAAGGTGCAGGGCCTGGGCGCTTCCGGTCCGGTGACGGTGGCCGCGTACGCGGCGAAGTGGCTCGCCGGACGCGAGGCCCGCGGCGTCGCCAGCGTCATCGACGACAAGGGGCGCCTCGCCCACGTGCTGCCGTACCTGGGCGACATGGAACTCTCGACGGTGCGCCACGTCCACGTCCGGGACGCCATGTCCCGCGTGATGGCCGGTGGCGAGCTGGCGCCGCGCACGGTGCGCCATGTCTACGCGGTGCTGCGGACGATGTTCGCGGACGCGGTGGTGGAAGACATGGTGACGGAGTCGCCGTGCAAGCTGCGCGAGCGCCGCGGCGAACTGCCCGCCGTCCAGGACGCGGACCCGCGGTGGCGCGACTCCGCCATCTTCTCACGCGACGAGGTGGTGGCGCTCACCACGGACAAGCGGCTGCCGCTGATCCGGCGCGTCACCTACGCGCTCGCCTTCATCGCGGCGACGCGCTTCGGCGAGACGGCCGCGCTCACATGGGCGGACTGGGACGGGACGTCAGGCCCGCTGGGCAAGCTCTGGGTGACGAAGAGCTTCGAGCACCGCGAGGACCAGGTGAAGTCCACGAAGACGGACGTGGCTCGGCAGATGCCGGTGCACCCCTGGTTGAGCGCCATCCTCGCGGAGTGGAAGGCGAATGGCTGGGCGCGCACGTTCGCGCGGACTCCGCGGGCCGAGGACCTCATCGTCCCGTCGCCCACCGGCATGCATCAGCGCCCGCAGCACGCCCTCCGCCGGCTGCACCGCGACTGCGTGACGCTCGGGCTGCGCATCCGCCGGATGCATGACGCCCGCCGCACCTTCATCTCCCTGGCGCGCGCTGACGGCGCCCGGGAGGACTTGCTGGCCTGGGTGACGCACGGCCGCAGGCCCGGAATCATGGCCGCGTACACGACGCCACCGTGGGCGGCCCTCTGTGCCGAAGTGGCGAAGCTGAAGCTCCAACCGCTGGGGGACACGATGAGCTGCTACGGTGATGCTACGGAGGGAACGGGCAAAAAAAATCCCCTGCAAACCCGAGGGCTTGCAGGGGACATAGTGGCGAGGAGTACGGGACTTGAACCCGTGGCCTCCGGCGTGACAGGCCGGCGTTCTAACCAACTGAACTAACTCCCCACAAAAATCTCATGGGCGGAACAGGGATTGAACCTGTGACCATCGCCTTGTAAGGGCGCCGCTCTACCGCTGAGCTATCCGCCCCTGCGCGGCCCCGCCGTGACTCAGTGAGGCGGCTTGTACCGTCCTCATCCGCCCCCGTCAAGCATCTGTTTTCGGGGGCCCTGAATCACGCTCCGCTCCCTCGGTGGGGAGCGGATCCGGCGGGCGCGGATCCGCCTGCTACCCGGCCCGCACCTTCCACCGCCGCACGCGGCGGCGGGAGCGGGGAATCATCACCACGGCGCCCACCAGCAGGGCCACCGGCACGAACACCAACATCGTCTGCATCATCGCCTCCATGCCCCGAAACATACGGAGGCCGTCTGACATCCTGACGGGGAGTTCGTGACTTTCAGGAAACGACATTTCAAGCCGCCGGGTTTCCGGCCGTCCTGGCGAGCAGGCGGCCGGACTGGCGGTGAGGGGCTATTCGCCTCGGGGAGGACCGCCCCGGCCGCCATGGCCCGGGCCGTGGGCGCGACGCTCCGACTCCAGGAGCGTGCGGGCCTGGGTCTTCTGCGCGTCCGTCAACACCTGCTCGGCCTCCTGGTACGCCGCCAGGCCGTTGGCGCGGAGCTGCTCGAAGAGGCCGCGGGCCTGCTCGTGGCGGGCCTGGTCCTGGGCGGACGGCGCGGCCTGGGTGTTCCGGTCGGGCGGCGCGGACGGACGCAGGGCCTCCAGGGACTGCTTCACGGGCGCGTTCTTCGCGTCGAGCGCCGTTTGAATCCGGGTCAGGCTCGCGGCCTGGGCGTCGGTGAGGGCCAGGTCCTGGCGGTGGTCGATGAGCAGTTGCACGGGCGACTTGCGCTCGAACGGCGGCGGCCGGCGCGCGCCCTGGGACGCGTCCTGCGTGTCGTGGGTGGTGGAGCCGGCGAAGGTGGGAGCGGCGAACAGCAGGCCCAGCATGAACAGATGGCGCTTCATGGTGTTGGGTGCCTCCAGATGGCGCGTGATGACCGCACCCGGAGAGCCCATGGCCTGCTGGCACGGAGGACACCGTGAGGGACTCATGGGAGGGGTTTGTCCCCCATGGCGTCCCGTGCCGTTCAGGCCCGGGGCTCCCGGGCTGACACGGTGCAAGGTGCTCCCGCCATGTGCCGCGAAAATGTCCCTCGCGTTACCGAATGTGTTCGCAGCCGCTATTCGGACGCGGTCTGGATTTCCCCCGCCGAGGCAGGGGCGGTGCCATCGAGCGCCAGGTAGATGTTGAACCACGCCAGATAGGCGCGCCACGCCGGGTCGCGCTGCTCGATGAGCGTCCGCCGCGCCTGCTCCATCCGCTGGGGCACGTCGAAAGGCATCCGCGTCTTGTCCTCGGATTGCAGCTGCGCCGCGAACCAGAGCACGTCCAACTGGCCCGCATCGATGGGCGCGTGCGTGCGCGCCATCAGCGAGTCCGCGTGCTCCAGCGCCTTGCCCAGCCACTGCGCCGCCTGCGCGGGGGCGCGGCGGTCCACGGCGTTCTCCGCCAGCCGCAGCTCCGCCAGCGTCACCGCGCGGATGTCCTCGTCGCGATCCAGTTCGTCGAACTGCTCCAGGAACAGCGCGCGCCGCTGCTCCAGCGCGCGGGCCGCGGCGTCCATGCGCCCGAGCCGCGTCTCCGCGTTGGCGCGCAGCCCCGCGGCGATGATGCGGTACGCGCGCTGGACGAACTTCGGGGTGGCGTGTGCCTGCTTCAGCGTGGCCCTCACGGCGGGCGTCGCCAGGTCCCGGTCCACCTGGTCCAGGTCCTCCAGCGCCCGCTGGGGCTGGTCCGCGCCCAGCGCCGCGCCACCGCGGGCCAGCCGCAGCACCAGCCGGTTGCGCAGGCCCTCGTCGTCGCGGGGGCCGGCTTCGACGCCGGGCAGCGCGCGGTCGTAGAGCGTGAGCGCCCGCTCGAACCGGCCCGCGGCCAGGTTGTAGAGCGCCGCGCGGTCCGTCACCAACGGGAGGAACCGCTCCATCTTCGGCGTGGTCTCCACCGTGGCCAGGGCCTTGTCCGCCGCCTGCGCGGCCTCCGCTTCACGGTTGACGTGCAGCAGCGCCCGGGCCCTGGCCAGGGCGACCGACAAGCCCGCGCCGTTGTCCGTGTAGGGCAGCTTGTCGCGCTCGTCCAGGTAGCCCAGGGCGATGTGGTAGTTGCCCACCTGCGTGTGCAGCAGCCCCAGCGCGCCGAGGATCATCGCCTTGTAGCGCGCGTTGTTGCGCACCAGGTCCAGGGCCACGAGGTAGTGACGGTTGGCGCGCTCGGCGGCGGCGGGGTTTCTGCCGCGCAGGAAGTCCTCGTGGTGGATGGCCCCCATCAGCGCCTGCACCTCGCGCTGGTTCTTGAGCTCCTGCCATGCCGCGCGCAGCTCCGCGAGGCCGGTCTTCACCGCCTGGGCGTGGGCGTCGTCATCCAGCTTGGACAGCCGGCGCGTCGTCACGTAGGCCTTCACGAAGTGCGAGAGCGACACGGCCTTGCCCGGCGCCTCCGTGGTGACCTCCTGGATGATCACCTCCGGGGCGACGCCCGCGCGCAGGCGCAGGCTCATGGACTCGACCGCGCTCTCCAGCGAGCCCGTCCGCCGCGTCACGAGGTCGAAGTCCGCGCGCGCCTCGTCCTTCCGGTCGCGGGCCAGGCGGCGGTAGGCGCGGCCCATCAGCGCGCGGCGGAACAGCCGCTCCGCCCGGCGCCGCTCCTCGGTGCCGGCCGGGGCGTCGTCGACGTAGAGCGTCGCCAGGGACTCCATCACGCCGTCAGCGCCCAGGCTCGCCGCGCGCTCGGCGGCGTCCTGCACCACCATCCGGCGGCGGAGCGGATCCGTCTGCTGTTTGTAGAACGCGACCAGGGCGTCCCGGACGGGACGGGGAGGGCGCTCCACGTTCAACGCGTTGACGTGGCGGCCCAGCTCCAGGGCGAACGCATACGGCGTCCCGGGGGGCTCCGCCGCGAGCGCCTGGGCCATGGCCGCGTCCGCTTCCGCGTAGGGGCGTCCCCGGTACAGGGCGCGGACGGCGCCGCGCGCGAAGTCGAGCTGGTCGTCCTGCTTGAAGACCTTGTTCTGGGAGAGCTCGCGGCCGGCGGCGACCAGCGCGTCCCGGTCATCCAGCTCGCGGTAGAGCGCGTCCGCCTGTTCGTACCAACCCTCCAGCACCGCGCGTGGCGTGGTGTCCGTCAGCTCGGCGGCCTCCAACTCCTGGCGGGCGAGCGTGAAGTCGCCGGACGCCTGCGCCAGCTCGCTGCGCACCACGTGCCGGTAGACGGCGGAGGGCGGGCTGGGCGCGGTGGCGGGGTCCAGGGCGGACATGCGTTGGCGTTCGGCCTCCTGCAACTCGTCCACCATGCGGCCCCGGTCGCGCTCCTTCAGGGCCTTGCGGTGGGCGATGAGGATGCGCAACGGCTCCGACAGCCCGGCGGTGACGGGGTCGTCCACCTTCGTCATCTGGCGCGCGTAGAAGTCCGCGGCGTCGAAGTCGCCGTAGGCCAGGTGCAGCTGGCTCAGGCGCATCATCAACAGCCTGCGGAGTTTGGGCCGGGTCTCGAGCAGCAGGCGCTGGCGGTAGAGGAGGAGCTGATCCGCGCGCCGGCCCACCATGCCCAGCTCCTCGTTGAGGCGCTTCACGTCCCATGCGCCGGGCACCTGGCCATCCAGCGGCAGTCGATACACGTCCAGCGATTGGCCCCGGGAACACGTGGTGATGAGCGACGCGGCGGTGGGGGCCGGGTACTCGCAGCTCCACGCCTCGCTGGTGAGCTGGTCCGGACTGGTGGTGGAGGCCTGGGCGGGCGCGTCGTCGCGGTCGGAAGGGAAGGGCACGCGGAACAGCACCCCGCTGTCGCTCGCGTCAATCACCCCGTCCCCGTTGGAGTCGGTGAAGAACTGCACCACGTACAGCGAGCGCCCGTCGCGCGCGAACACCGGCTGGCCCGTCTGCCCCGGGATGTCCAGCGTCAGCGGGAGGGGGGGCGCGCCGGGGACATCCAGCCGAACGGCCTCCATGTGCGGCGCGGCCCGCGCGGCGAAGCCCGGTCCCACCTGTTGCACGGAGCGCTGGACCGGGACGTACACCAGCCAGCGCCCATCGGGGGAGAAGGTCGGGCTGGTCAGGTTGCGGTCAAGCAGCGGCGTCACCTGCCACCCGGCCCCGAGCGCCACCTTCGACAGCCGCAGGTCGCCCTGGATGGTCGCGCGGCTCACCAGCGCGATGTGCGTGTCGTCGATCCACTCCGCCTGCAGCGCGCTGGTCTCCTCCTCCAGACAGCGGCGCTCTTTGGCCTCGGGCAGGTCTCTCACGCAGAGCTGGCCGCCGGCCTGGGTGCGGAAGGAGATGTAGAGCAGCTGCTTGCCATTGGGGCTGATGCGCGGCCACGTCACGTCCGCGCCTTCGTCGAAGAGGCGGCGCTCGCGGCCCTTCTCCAGGTCCTGGACGAAGATCTCCGTCGCGATGTCCCGGTTGGACACGAACAGCAGCGAGTTCTCGTCGGGCCCCAGCTGCCCCAGGAACTGGTCGCCCATGCCCACGGTGAGCCGCTCGGGCAGGACCATGCCTCCGTCGTTCTCGTCGTCCTGGGCCCAGGCGCCGCCCGCGACGAGCACGGCCAGGGCCAGGACCCAGGGGCCTGGGCGCGTCAGCACTTCTTCTCTCCCCAGGTGCCGTCCTCGGCCTCCACCCATCCGCCGCAGACGACGCCTTCCGCGTGCGCCTGTCGCCAGTTCTGACGCAGCGTTGTCTCCGGCACGCCGGGGCGCACGGTCTTCATCCACTGCCACAGCTGGCGCCGGGCCCGGTTCACCCGCTCCACCAGCGCGCTGTCATCCGCGGACACGCGCCCGGCCGTGCACTGCTTCCGGGTGACCACCAGCAGCCCGTCCTTGCCCTCGCCCACGCAGTGGCGCCGCACCAGGTCGTCCACGCGGTCCGCTTGCGTCTTGCCCAGGTTCTCCACCAGCGGCGGCGGCTGGATGCCCAGGTCCTCCAGTTGGTTCGGTGTCAGCGGCACCGGCGTGGGGTTCATGCCCGCGCGCGCCAGCCGCTGCTCCACGTCCTTGTACGAACCCGCGGCCTGCTCCTCGAGCGCCGTCGCCCGGTCCACCATGACGATCTCCGGGGCGCTGATGCACCCGGACGCGGTGAGGGCGGCCACGAGCAACAACCCACGGTGTCTCATTGCAGGGCCTCTGGAGGGGTCATGGAGGTGATGAGGCGGTCGACGATGGGGCCCAGGGGGATGCCCCGGATTTCATCGATGCTGACCAGCCGGGCCAGTCCGCCCATGGTGATGAGCAGGCTGCCGAAGCCCTGCTTGAAGCTCACGCGCACGTGCTCCGGATACCCCAGGCTCAGCGCGTAGCGGACGCGGTTGGTGGCGGGGTCGGTGTGGTGCGGGTCCTCCACGTCCAGCAGGTCCAAGAGGTGCCGGTTACCGATGCGCAGAATCTCCGCGCGCCCGTTGATGCTGCGGTCCCTGGCGGAGATGACCATGGCGGCGTTGCCGTCGAAGGGCTCTCCCCGGGAGGACTTCACGCCCGTGGCGCGCACGTGGGCCTCCAGCGTGGAGTGCTTGCCCTGATAGTCGAGCATGCACTGGCCGGTGATGCGCCCGCCGCGGACGCCCATCTCCAGCTGGCTCATGGAGAACACGTTCTGGTTGATGGCCAGGTTGCCCGCCAGCGGCGCGATGGTCATCCACGGCGTGGTGATGCGGTCCGCGGACATGAAGCCACTGCGCGTGAGCAGCGGGTGCTGATCCGCGAAGCGCAGCATCGAGTAGGGATTCACGCTCAGGTCGTTCAACAGCCGCACGCCGTCCTGGGAGACCTCCACGTTCTCCGTCAGCGGGACGTCGCCGTTGAGCGCCTCCACCACGATGCCGGACCCGGGCATCCGCACGTTCACGTCCTGGAGCTTGAGGTTGGAGGACGTGCGGAAGACCACCAGGTCCGGCGACGCCACGCGGAAGTCCACCGTGACCTTGCCGCTGCCTTCGACCTGGCCGGGCCGCGCGAGGCGCGCCAGGTCCTGCTCCAGCGAGCCCCGGAGCCCCATGCGCTGCTGCTCGTTGCTCAGGTCGAGCCGCCCTCGGACCTTCAGCAGCGTCTGGGTGCCGCCATTGGACAGCTTCAGGTCCGGGATGCGGATGACGCCGGTGGGCTTGCGCACCACGGAGAACGACGCCTCCACGTCCTGGACGGGGTAGGGCAGCGCCGGCTTCTGCTCCAGCGAGCGGAGCTTCACGAGCTGCTTCAGCTCGATGTCCCCCTTCTCCCATTGGTCGGTGAAGGTGGCGGTGCTGTCGCTGGACAGGTCCGCGAAGGTGAACCGGCGGTCGTTCATGCTGACGGTGAGCTTCTCCACCGCCAGGGTCGTGCGGACGGTGCGCTGCGAGCCTTCGGCGTGTGACTCGCCCTGCCAGCGCAGGGTGGGGACGTTGATGGTCTGGTCCGCCTGCTTCCAGCGCACGCCGCGCAGGTCCATGTGGGCCTTGCCCTCGAAGCTGGCGGCGCGCGGAGGCATGGGGGCCAGGCGGAAGCTTCCGTCGGAGCCCAGGTGCGTGATGAGGCCCGTCAGCGTGCCGTGCAGCTCGCCGGTCATCGCGAGCCTGGAGGGATCCACCTCCGGGGGCACCCGCGCCTTCGCCAGGAGCGGCGACAGGGGACCCAGCGGCGGGAAGTCACCCTTCACGTCCATGCGGAGCGCGCGAGCCTTCGGGTTGAACGCCAGCGCCGCGTCAGCGGCGACCTTCAGGCCCTCATGGCCGGTGAGCCCCAGCTTGAGGGAGAGCTTGCGCCGGTCCACGTCGAACGTCAGCGTCTGGTGCTGGGTGCCCGCGTCGGTCTCTCCGATGCGCAGCCCTTCGACCTTCAGGGCCAGGTCTCCCTTGTGCATCCACGCGTCTCCCTGCGAGCGCAGCGCGACGGTGGTGCTGGCCGCCGAGATGTCGTCCCAGCCCGCGCGTTGCAGCCGCAGCTCCGTCTGATGATCCACGCGCGGCGAGGGAGCGAAGAGGGCCGTCAGCCTGCCCTTGGAGGCCAGCGTCACGGCCAGCTGCTTCCAGGGGAAGTGCGCGGCGACGTCCTCCGGGATGAAGGGCCGCGCCATGACGAGGTCCGGCAGCTGCGCGTCCAGCGTGTACGCCACGTCGTCGGTGCCCTTCGTGGCGTCCAGCGACGCGTGCAGCGTGCCCACGTCCAGCTCCAGCCGTGCGCGGGCCCTGCTCAGCCGTGGCTCCTCCATCGTGGGAAAGGCGTCCGTCACGTGGAGCTGCACGCGCGCGGGACCCTTCAGCACCTCTTTGCCCTCGGCGGTGATCCGCAGCGCCTCCACGGGCAGGTCCGCCTTCAGCGCGAAGGGGGGCTTCGCCGTCAGGGGCACCTGGAGGTTGACGCCCAGGCGCTCCGCCAGCGCCCGGTAGCCGGAGGCGCGGACGTCCAAGGCCTCCACCTTGGCGGAGAGGGCCGCGTCCCCCGCGACCCGGAAGGGCGAGGCGAGGTCGGGCCGCAGCTGATGTCCGGTCAGCTCGCCGGAGGCCTTCGGAACGCGGACCGGCGTGGCACCCCCGACGTCGAGCCCCTGGAGCGCGAACGTGAGCCGGGCCGCCAGTCCCTGGGGCGCATCCGGGGTCGCCGTCAGCGAGATGCGTCCATCGCCAAGCTCCACCTTGAGCGCCTCCTGCACGAGGAGGAGCTTCGCCACGTCGACGTCCAGCCCGAGCCGGCCCTGGGCTCCCAGTTGGGGCATGTCGCTGAGCGTGACCTCCCGGGCCTCCAGGTACACCTTGCCGCGCTCCAGGGCGAACGGGCGCAGGTCCTCGGGGATCCACTTCAGCAGCCGTCCCAGGTCCACGTCCGCCAGGGCCTGCGTCAGCACGGGGGGAACTTCCGTCGCATCCGGAAGCACCAGTCGGGCCTGCACCTCGGCGCTGTCGGTCAATCGCGTGCGGTCCAGCTCGAGGGTGGTGTATTGCTTCTCCGTGTCGAACTTCGCGGTCACCGCGCCGTGCAGCAGCGCGCGGAGCGTAATGCGCGGATCGAAGGTCTGCTTCGCGACGTCCAGGTCCACCTTCACGTGCGCGGCGTCCGTGCTCGCGTCCACCGACAGGGCCAGCTCCAGCAGGGCCTCTGCGGCGGGGGCTTCACGGTTCAGCGTCAGGGCCAGCGGCTTGCCGGGCTTGCCCAGGTCCACGAGGAGCTTCCAGCTCCTGTCCTGGGGCTTCGCTTCGATGCCGGCTTCGAGCCCGCGCAGCGACCAGCGGTCCACCACCGCGCCGTTCTGGACGCGGACGTATGTCAGCGACACGTTCGACAGCTCGATGCTGGAGACGGGGAACGGGGAGGCGAAGAGGTCCGCGACCTGCCGGGTGGTTCCGGGGGATGTTTCATCCAGCGGCTCCGGCTCCGGCGGCCCGGTCAGGTTCGTGAGCGACGTGGTCCCTTTTTCATCCGCGACCAGGACGACGGCCGCGTCGCGCACCACGACCCGCTCCACCCGGACCGGTCCCTTCAGCAGCGCGCCAAATGACCACGCCGCCTCCAGCGTGCCGACGCGCAGGAACTCGGGCGCGATGTCCTGGAACGGCGGCGGGGTTCGCACCACCAGGCCTTCCAGCCGCAGCCCGGAGAGCACGTCGATCCGCGCCGTCTGGTAGTCCAGCCGCACGCCCGAGGCCGCCTCCACCTCCGAGACGACGCGCGGCTTCAGCCAGGGATGGTCGAGGTTGTGGAGCGCGGTCACGACCGCGATGAGCAGGAGGGCGAACGTCGCGAGGAGGATCAGGCACGCGCCCGCGATGATTCGCGTCAACCGCCGACGAGGCCGCTCAGCACCGGGGGAGTCCATGATGTTCCGTCGAGGCGACCGGCCCGCCACCTCCTACCATGCGGCGGAATCGGGCTTCAATCCGCGCATGTCTCGCGAGCCGGGCGGCGTCGTGCACCCGGGTAGACGCTTCAACCGAAGCTGGACGGAGTCATTCCCGCCGTGCCGCCCGCGAGCGGTTTGTAGGGGAAATAGAGGTTTCGCACGAAGCGGGTGAACAGGTGCTCCTCGTTCCACCGCTGGCGGGCCATGCCGTACACGCCGGGGGCGCGCAGGTCGTGCGCGGAGACGCCGGTGACGAACTCGCGCTCGCTGTAGATGGCGAAGACCTCGTCCACCGCCGCGCGGCTGCGGTACGTGCGGAGCATCGTGCGGTAGATGAGCTCGCTCTCCTTCTGGGTGAAGGCGAGCCCCTGGATGGCGTGCGCCATCTCGTGGAAGACCAGGTACTGCTCCGACTCCATCCGGTCCTGCCGCAGCGCGATCCGTGCGCGGGGCCAGTCCGGGTGGTCCCAGAACAGGCCCGCGGCCTGGGGAGACACGGCCCGGGGGTAGCCGTACTTCGCCAGCGTATGGCCCGGAGGAATCAGCTCCAGCGTCAGGGGCCGTGCGGCCTCCAGGCGGGCGATGAGCTGGAGGTTCCCGGCGAGCTGCCGGACGATCTCGTCCTGCACCCGCTTCACCTGCGCCGCCGGGGCGCCGTACGGCTTGAGCTCCAGCTTCGCGCTCACGTAGGCGCGGGCCCGCGCGGGGCCTTCGGCGGGGGGACGGCCTCCGCGTGACTCGAAGACGTCGCCTCCCTCCAGCAGGGTGAAGGCGCTCAACGGTTGCTTGAGCCCGACCTCCGCCGCCAGCGGGGTGACGTCCGGCGTGGAGCCGTCCAGTGTCTCGTAGCGCTCAGGGGCCATAGGCTCAGGAGCAGGTCTTCGCCTGCTGCTTGCAGGACTCGGTGCAGGCCGGCGTCTGCGTATCGGGGGTGAGCCGCTCCGCGTGGCCCTGCACGGAGTCCGGCGGCTGACGCGATGCGGGCCGGCCACGTGGCTGACAACTGTCGAGGCAGGCGTCGTACTGGTCGCGGCAGGCCGGCGACATGTTCGACGTGTCGAGCGTCGCGCAGCCGGACACCAGGGACAGGGCGGCCGCGAAGAGGGGAATGCCACGGACGAGGTTCATGCCTGGAGTCTAGCCGGAGCCGCGTCCCGCCATCGCTGTTCGCGGCGCTCCTTCCGGTGCGGTGAATACCCCGAGCAGTCCCCACGATGATGACCTCGAGGTGGCCACGGAGGGCTGTAGCGCGCAGGGGGGCCCGCCCAGGCCCGGAGGCCCTGGCCCATCCGCGCGGAGTGGGGGAAGGCGGGGCTTCAGGTGTCCGAGACGCCTTGCGCGGCCCGCCGCCTTCGCGCCCTGCGAAGCCGGCCCAGCGCCCAGGCCGCCGAGAGCAATGCTCCCGTCATGGAGACGCCTGGGGCCGCGCCGCAGCCTCCGTTGCCCTGCCCGCCCGGCTCTCCCGGACCGCCTGGGACCTGCGGCTCCAGGGGCCTGGTCGCCGGCTGCTCACCCATGCGCGGGGCGTACGGGTTGGCTCCGATCAGTTCCCCGTAGCGCTGGATGAGCCGCAGCCGCGCCGCATCGAACGCGGCGCCGTCATCCGGCACCTGCGACGCGGTGGGAAGCAGCTCCCTTGCCACCTGGCGCGCGAAAGCCGGGTCTCCCGCGTCACTCACCGCCTTGAGCCATTCATAGTCCTGCATGCCCTGGCGGATGAGCTTCAGGCGCAGGGACGCCACCGGCACGTCTGTCTTTCCGCCAATGGCCGCGGGCGTGCCTGGGTAGAACAGCGTCCCGTCCCCGTTGCCACCGTAGTGGTTCTGGTTCGTCCACGCGGTGGGGAGCATGGCCCCTGTCTCGTAGTACAGCTCGCCCTTGCAGCCGAGGAGGAAGGACAACCACTCCATCGCGCGGGCCTTCGTCGAGGGAGCGTCCACCATGTATGACGGCCAGCCTGCCCCCGGCCGGGTCTCCGGCATGGGGACATCCGCCCCGCAGCCGTGGCTCAGGCAACTCTGATACATCCACAACTCCGTTCCGGGACGCGAGAGGAAGGCCGCGTACGTCTGGCTCTGGTCTCCCGCGAACTCCGGTTGCGTGCCCTCCAGGTGGTTCACGATGGGCACCACGATGTCCACCAGGGACTCCAGGCCGTTGAGCCTCAGCTGGAGGGAGTTCACCGTCAGCAGGGTGCGAAGTCCGGGCGCTACCTGCCGCACCAGCGTCCCGGCGGCTCGCGTCTGCTGGAAGGTGGCCACGTCGAACGGCTCATCGCCAATCTTCGCGTGGGCCCGGTCCATCCAGCCGCGCTCGCTCATGTGCCCCGCGAAGTCCGCCAGGCCCCCGGCCGTGAGCAGGCCCGTGTATTCCACGCTCGTCATCCGCGCGCCGGGCAGCCGCGTCGGCGCGGTGCCATCCAGGTACGGTCCCCACGTCGCGTCGAACCCGCTCCATGCCTGGGGCCCGGCCCCGCTCAGGAAGAGCCGGGGCTGCGTGATGCGGTGCTCCAGCGACAGCTGCTGGTAGCGCGCGAGCAGCGGCTGCAGCTCGGCGGGCGAGCAGTCATCCCGGCCCAGGTGCGCGCGGCACACCTGCGTCGGCAACATGGAGAACGATGAGGCCAGCGAGGACGTGCTCGGCATCACCGCGTCCACCACCGTCAGCCTCGCGGTCACCTGCCGCTGGAAGCCGCCTTCCGCCTCCACCGTCACCGTGCCCGTGTATTCACCCGGCGGCGCGTCCTTGGGCACGTGCACGTCCACCCAGAGGGCTCGCGCCTCGCGCGCGGGCACGTCGAAGGGGAAGGCGTTGCGCTGCTCCCTGGCGATTTCATCCGTGTCCGGCACCAGCCCGTCCGGCCACCGCCCCACCGGCTGCCCGGGTTCGGAAGGCTGCAAGACGGTGAGGTAGGCCTGCCGGTAAAGCGTCACGTCCGGCCCCGTCAGCGTCGTGGGCCCCTCCAATGAGGGCAGGCGGGCGCGCACGCCCCGCAGGCCCAGGTCACCGCCGTGCAACGCCACCTGGAAGGAGGCGAACTCATTGCGCGCGGCGGTGAATCGTACCTCGGTGCTGCTCCCCGGGGCGGTGTCGTCGGGACGGACCTTCACCATCATCCCTTCGCCCCACACCACTGGGTCCGCCGCGTACACCGGCCAGGCGGCGGATAACGCCAGCCATCCGAGTCCACAGTGTCGAAGTGCCAGCATGGGGAATGAATGCGCACGGGCCGTGTGTGGCTCCAAGCCTCCCGGCTGTCCCGTCATCCGTGCCCGCCAGCGCTCCCTGGCCCGGATGCCGGCGGACGGCCTCATGGGCAGACACGCCAGGTCGCTGATGGCCTGCTTCCACGTCTGGTCGGGTAAGGTGCGCGCTTCGACTGACGGCGTGAAGCCTGGGGAGATTGCCGGTGGATGTCAGGGAATGGCGGGTGCGGGTCCTGGGGCTGGCGCAGCTGTGCGGCCCCGATGGTCAACGGGTGCGGCTGGAGCGGCGCAGCGCGGCGCTGCTGGCGTGGCTGGCATTGCAGGGGCCCTCGCCCAAGTTCGCGCTCGCGTCCCTCCTGTGGCCGGACTCGCCGCCCACGACCGTGCGCGGCAACCTGCGGCAGTTGCTGCGCCGCCTGCGGGTCGCCACGGGGGAGGCGTCCCTGGTGGAGGGCGACACCGACCGGTTGGCTTTGGTCTCGCCGTCATCCGTGGACGCCGCGTGCCTCAAGGCCGCCGCGGAGGCCCGTGCCCACGTGGAGGCCCTGGCGTGTGTCGACGCCGAAGGCGGCACGTTGCTGGCCGGCTTCGACTTCGATGATTGTCCGGAGCTCGCGCGCTGGCTGGACGGCGCCCGCGCGGGCATCGAGGGATGGGTGCGCGAGGCGCGCGAGGCCCACATCGCCCAGCTCACCGCCGCGGGGGACTGGACCGCCGCCCTGGGACTCGCGCAGGCGTGGGCGCGGCAGGAGCCCGAATCCGAGCAGGCCGGCCGCCACCTCATCCGGCTGCACTACCTGCAGGGGGACCGGGGCGCCGCGCTCGCGGCCTTCGAGCACCTGCGCGACGTGCTGGACCGGGAGCTGGGCGTCACCCCCATGCCGGAGACGTTCGCGCTGGTGCGGGAGGTGGAGCAGGCCCCGCCGCGTTCGCGCGCCGCTCCCGGTTCCCGGCCCTCGCTGCCCCTGTCCGTGCTGCGCCCTCCGGTGCTGGTGGGCCGGGACGCGGCGTGGCGGCAGTTGGAGGCTGGCTGGGAGGCGGGCCAGATGCTGTTCATCTCCGGGGAGCCCGGCAGCGGCAAGACGCGGCTGGCGGAGGAGTTCGCGGCCACGCAGGGCCGCTGGGGGCGTATCGAGGCCCGAGCGGGAGACCGGGACGTGCCGTTCGCCTCCCAGGCGCGCGCCTTCCGCACGCAGCTGCGGCGCTGGCCGGACGTGAAGCTGCCGGACTGGGTGCGCACCGAGCTGTCTCGCATCCTCCCCGAATTGGGGGATGCCCGGCTGTTGCCTCCGCTGGCCTCCGAGGCCGGCACGCTGCGCTTCTATGACGCCATCGTGGCGGCGCTCCAACTGCTCCACGAGCACGAGGACATCAGCGTCGCGGACGACGTGCAGTACTGGGACGCGGCCAGCGCCCGGGCCTTCATCTTCGCGCTCTCCCGGCTGGCCGACACCGTCCCGCCGGGCGCACGCAGCCTGCGCTTCATCGACTGCTATCGACGGGGGGAGCTGTCCCCCGAGACGCGGACGCTCGTGGCGGGGCTCGTCGAAGCGGGCCTGGCGCGCATCGTGGAGGTGGACGCCCTGACGGACGAGGACGTGAAGCGCATGGTGGCGGGCATGGGGCTGCCGGGCGCGGAGGCGCACGTGGAGGCCCTGGCCCGCTACACGGGCGGCAATCCCCTGTACGTGGTGGAGACGCTCAAGCACCTGCTGGAGACGGACTCGCTCCAGCGTGAGTGGCCCCAGCGGCTGCCACCTCCGGGGCGCGTGGGGCCGCTCATCCAGCGGCGTCTGGAGGGGCTGTCCCCGCTGGCGCTCCAGTGCGCGCGGCTCGCGGCGCTGGCGGGGGCCTTCTTCCGGACCCCGCTCGTGGCCGGGGGGCTCCAGGTGAAGCCAGCAGAGGCGCACGAGGCGCTCACGGAGCTGGAGGCGGCCCAGGTGCTGATGGGCGAGCGCTTCAGCCACGACCTGGTGATGGAGGCGGTCCTGGCCGGTATGGGGCCCGGCGAGGAGCGCGTGCTGCACGCCCGGCTCGCCACGGTGTTCGAGGAGGACGGCGCGCCCTCCATCCTGTTGGCGCACCACTGGCTCGGGGCCGGACGGACGGAGCGGGCACTGCCCCACCTGCTGGCGTCCGCGCGCTCCGACGAACAGGTCCTGCCGCCCGAACTGGCGGCGGAGCACTACGCGCGGGCCGCGTCCCTCATGCTGTCGCTGGGACAGCACGAGGACGCCGTGCAGGCGCGGGCCGCCGAGGCGCGCTGCCGGCTCCAGGCCACCCCGGCGGGCGTCCTCACCCCCGGGCCCGCGGCGGGCCCGGGTGCTCGAGGCCGCCGCGGCTGAGCTTCAAACCGGCTCAGGCGCAGTAGTACGTCGGGGCCAGCTCCAGCACGCGCTGCTCCGCGACGGGTGAGAGCGCGCGCAGGCGGGAGAGGAAGAGGGGGGCCTTCATTCCCATCCCGATGAAACCCCAGACATACGAACGCTCCTGGGACTCGGACAATTGCTGGCGTTCGGCGGGCGTGAACGTGCGCCCCACCGCCTTCTCCAGCGTCTGGAGATCCAGCGCGAGCTGCGCGTTCAGGGTGCCGCGCAACGCCTGGAGCAGCTCCGCGTACTCGGTCAGGGCCGCGTCCAGGGCTTCGGGCGCCTGCGCGAGGATCTTCTGGGCCTCCAGGAAGTCCAGACGGGTGTGCTGCGCCTCTTCCAGCCAGTGGTGCTTGAGCAGGTTGCAGAACAGCGGATCCAACGTCTCGTCTTTGTTTCCGCGAACCGTTTCCTGGTAGTGCTGCTGCGTCATCAGCTCCATGTGCAGGTTGAAGATCAGCACGCCCAGGTTCGACTTCGCCATGATGGCCCGGGCCACCTCGACCTGGTTGTCGAGCAGGGCGGGGGCGACCTTGAAGCCCTTCGCGAACGCGCCGGTGAAGCGCGCGAAGAGCTGCTGGTGCTTCAGCTCCTCCTCGGTGAAGCGCAGCAGCGCCCGCATGTGCGTCCCGTTCCCGTGAAGCTCCAGGCTGGCGCGCTGGGCGGCCAGGGCGACGGCGTACTCCTCCAGGAACAGGAACAGGTGCGCGTAGCTGTTGGAGCGGATGTGATTCAACATCAGCCGCTCCTCCGCGCTCAGGAAGGAAATGGCTTCCGTTCCGGTCAGCGCGTCCGAAAGGAACCGGTGGCTGAAGTCGAGCACGGTGTCCCTGGGCAACAGCTCATCCAGACGCCAGGACACCCGTTCGGAACTCTGGATACAGGACTGGTACTCATGGGTTTGATTGAGCATTGATGAATCAAACGGGTTTTCCCTGCCTTGGGTCAATGGGTGGAAGTCTTCACCCCTGGGCCAACAGCAGACCCAGCCGCTCGCGGTAGCCGCGGCTGAGCTTCAGCGTGGTGCGGTCGCGCAGGATGACCTGGTATTCGCCATGGAGCAGCGGGCGCAGCTCCTGGACCCGCTGGAGGTTGACGAGCGTGGAGCGGTGGATGCGCACGAAGCGCTCTGGATCCAACCGGGCCTCCAGCTCCCGCATGGGTTGACGCAAGAGGTGGGCGTGCTCGCCCACGTGCACCTGGACGTAGTTGTCCTCCGCCGCCATCCAGTCCACGTCGTCCACGGCGAGCAGCGTCACCCGTCCCACCTCGCGGATGACCAGACGCTCCAGGTAGCGCGGGACAGGGGAGGGTTCGGGCAGGGTCCTCACGAGGCCCGCCAATTGCCGCACGAGCTGCTGGATGCGCCCCCTTCGCACGTGCTCCTTCGCCCGGCCCAGCACCTGGGCGAAACGCTGTGGCACCCGGGGCTTGAGGAGGCAGTCCAGCGCGCCGGCCTCGAAGGCGCGCAGCGCGTGTTCCTCCTTCGCGGTCATCAGGACGACGGCGCCCGCGCACGCGCTCCCCGCCTCGCGCAGCACCTGGAAGCCGTCCAGGTCCTCCAGGTCCACGTCCAGGAAGAGGATGTCCACGGGCTCGCGCCGCAGGGCCTCCACGGCGGCGCTTCCCTCGGAGTGGACCGCCGCGACGTGCACGTCGGCATCCGCCTCCAGCAGCGGCAGCACGAACCGCCGCGTTTCGGATGCGCCTTCCACCACCCCCACCCGGATGGGGACGGACTCGAACACCGCGTCTTGAAGCCCCATCGTCTTCCCCCCGTTCCTCGATGCCAGCTCACCCCCGTCCTGGAGCGCTTCACCCGGATGCGTCGATTCCAGAACGAGCCGTGGATCGCCATGCGCATCGGGGGCAGCGAGGTGCCCGGGAACACGCGCATCGTGCGGAGCCTCATCCGCGTGGGCGACACGGCGGGCGACGACGCGGGGAGCAGGACGGGGTGCGAGGCGGTTTTGCATGACCTGCCCCGCAGCTTCTGATGGCAGGCGTGACGGCGGCGTGACTGGCGTCCGGGAGTGGGGTCCGGACGCCGCGTGTCAGGCTTCAGGGCGCGCCGCAGGTCGAGCAGTCGGCGCCGCAGCTGTCATAGGTCTTGCCCATGCCACACGACTCGGTGAATTGGCAGACGCCATCCCCGCAGTTGAAGATGTCCTGGGCGCGCAGCCGGGTGGTGAGGGCCTGGTACGACACGCCATTGACGACGCAGCGCTCCCAGAAGCCGTGCGTCGCACTGCGGGTGCAGACGCTGGCGCACATGCCCACGTGCTGGAGCGGGGCGCACCCGGTATTCTCACCGGCCCCCTTGGCGGAGAGCGCGCAGCCGCGGGGCGTGCTCTCCGACCTCGTGAGGTTGCGGTCGTTGCCCACGAAGACGCCCTCTCCGGTGAACAGGTTGCCGAAGAAGCACGCCTCCTTCTCCGGGTAGTCCGTGGCCTCGTTGGCCGCCATGGGAATGACCCCCGCGGAGTTCTGGCCCTGAAGCGAGAGGGGAACCGAGACGCCGTACTTGTTGACGTGCGCGGCGAGGCACGCGGACATCCGTTGCTGCTCCGCCACGGTGGCGGCGGCGCCCTGGGCCCAGGCGGTGGCCAGCCCCAGGCGGCCCGGCCAGGAGTAGGTGACGCCCGTGACGGGGTTGGTCCAGACGCGCGTCTGTCCGGCGGGCAGGGCGCAGGCAACGACATACCGCATCACCATGTCGGAGTAGGCGACGGACGCGTTGCCGTTGAACCAGGTCGAGAACGAAGTCGCCGCCAGCCCGTTGGTGGACAGGCCATTGGTGGACAAGCCATTGGTGGACAGGCCGTTGGTGGACAGGCCGTTGGTGGACAGCCCATTCGTGGACAGGCCATTGGCTGAAAGGACCTCTTGCGAGAGCTCGCCAATCTCTTGCGGAGCCAGCGCATCCCCGTCACTTCCGACGCAGCCTCCCACGCCCAGCAGCCCCAGCCATGCGGCAGCCACGATCCAAACCCTGCTCAACGTCCGTGCCTTCATTTGAGCGCCCCCCGGCGAGTGCGACGTCAGGCGCGTAGCGAATGTCGGACGTCCCCGGAGTTCACGGCCTGTCGCGCATCACTGAGCCTAACGGGCGCCGCGCGCGCGGGCCTCTGTCCTCCCGTGAGGGGTTGAAGCGACCTGGACAGGCTTTTCGCGAAGGTCGCCACGCGCCCGCGGGAGGTCTTCGTCAACGAACACCCGAGGGCCCGGAACCCAACCGTTCCGGGCCCTCTTTCCTGCTTCAGCGCCGCGGCGGCCGCCCCATCCCACGACGTGCGTCACGCGCTACGGCCTGGCGAAGGCGCCCGCCGCTGATTCCGGATGGGGTTATTCGAGCCGCTCTCCACGCTCAGCCCTGGCGACCAGGGACGCGGGCGGCAGGAAGTGCTTCCCGTAGCGCTCCGCCAACTGGCGCGCGCGGGTGACGAAGCCGCGCGGCCCCGTGCCGGACGGGCCTTCGTAGCCGTTGATGTACTGCACCACGCCGCCCGTCCAGGGCGGGAAGCCGATGCCCAGGATGGAGCCCACGTTCGCGTCCGCGGTGGAGCGCAGCACGCCCTCGTCGAGGCAGCGCACCGTGTCGATGGCCTCCGCGAAGAGCATCCGCTCCTTCATGTCCTCGAAGGGGATGGTGTGGCCGGGCTTCGTGTAGTGCTGCGTCAGCCCCGGCCACAGGTTCGTCCGCTTGCCGTCCGCGTAGTCGTAGAACCCGCCGCCCGTGGAGCGGCCCTTGCGCCCGTGCTGGTCGATCATCGCGTCCATCACCGCGTAGCTGCCGTGGTCCACCCACGGCTGGCCCGCCGCCTCCACGGCCGCCTTCGTCTCCTGGCGGATCTTCCGGGGCAGCGTCAGCGTCAATTCGTCCACCAGCTGGAGCGGGGCGGCGGGGTAGCCCGCCTGGAGTCCCGCCTGCTCGATGGACGCGGGCGCGATGCCCTCGCCCACCATGGCGACGGCCTCGTTGAGGAACGTGCCGATGACGCGGCTGGTGAAGAAGCCCCGGCTGTCGTTGACGACGATGGGCGTCTTGCCAATCTGCACCGCGATGTCGATGGCCTTCGCCAGCGTCGCGTCACTCGTCTGCTTGCCGGCGATGAGCTCCAGGAGCGGCATCTTGTCCACGGGGGAGAAGAAGTGCATGCCGACGAAGTCCGGCGGCCGGTTCACGCCCTCCGCGAGCAGGGTGATGGGCAGCGTGGAGGTGTTGGACCCCAGCACCGCGTCCGGCGCCACCACGCCCTGGATCTCCTGGAAGACCTTGTGCTTGAGCTTCACGTCCTCGAACACCGCTTCGATGACCAGGTCGCAGCCCGCGAGCGCGGCGGGGTCCTCCGCGGGCGTGATGCGCGCCAGGAGCGCGTCGCCCTTCTCCTTCGTGACGGAGCCCTTGGAGACGGCCTTCTCCACCAGCTTGACGGAGTAGCCCTTGCCCTTCTCCGCGGCGGCGAGGCTCACGTCCTTGAGCACCACGTCGATGCCGGCCTTGGCGCACACGTAGGCGATGCCCGCGCCCATCATGCCGGCGCCCAGCACGCCCACCTTCTTCGCGGTGTGCTTCGGGATGCCCTTGGGACGGCCACCGCCGGAGTTGATGTGCTGCATGTCGAAGAAGAACGCCTGGATCATGTTCTTCGCGACCTGGCCGACGACGAGCTCCGTGAAGTAGCGCGATTCGATGGTGAACGCGGTGTCCACGTCCACCTGCGTGCTCTCCACCGCCACCGCCATGATGGCGCGCGGCGCGGGCATGTTCGTGCCCTTGAGCTGCTTGCGCAGGTTGGCGGGGAACGCGGGCAGGTTCGCCGCGAACGCCGGGTGGGACGGCGTGCCGCCGGGGATCTTGTAGCCCTTCTGGTCCCACGGCTGCTGCGCCTTCGGGTTCGCCTTCACCCACGCCTTCGCCGCGGGCAGGAGCGCCTCCACGGAGGGCACCACCTCATGCACCAGCCCCAGCTCCTTGGCCTCCTGGGGGCGGTATTTCTGGCCCTGGAGCAGCACCTTCATCAGCGCGTCCGTGATGCCCAGCATGCGCACGGTGCGCACCACGCCGCCGCCGCCGGGCAACAGGCCCAGCGTCACTTCCGGCAGGCCCACCTGCGCGCCCTTCACGTCCGCGAGGATGCGGTGATGGCACGCGAGGGCGATCTCCAGCCCGCCGCCCAGCGCCGCGCCGTTGATGGCCGCGACCACGGGCTTGCCCAGGGTCTCCAGCGCGCGCAGCTGCGACTTGATCTCCTGGCCCAGGTCGAAGACCTGCTTCGCCTCGCTCTTCTTCACGTTGCGCAGGTCGTTCAAATCGCCGCCCGCGAAGAAGGTCTTCTTCGCGGAGGTGATGACCACGCCGGTGATGGAGTCCTTCTCCTTCACCAGCCGGTCCACCGCCGCGCGCATGGACTTCACGTAGGCGGCGTTCATGGTGTTGGCGGACTGGGAGGGGTCGTCCATCGTCAAGACGACGATGCCGTCCGCGTCCTGTTCCCAGCGCAGGGTGTTCTGTTCGCTCATGGTGTTCGCTCGAAAGTCTTTGAAAGGGGAGGGAAGGGTCAGACGCGCTCGACGAGGGTGGCCACGCCCATCCCGCCGCCCACGCACAGGGTGACGACCGCGCGGCGCGCGTTGCGCCGCTCCAGCTCATCCACCACGGTTCCAAGGATCATGGCGCCGGTGGCGCCCAGCGGGTGCCCCATGGCGATGGCGCCGCCGTTGACGTTGAGCTTGTCGTCCGGGATGTCCAGGTCCTTCTGGTACTTGAGGACCACGGAGGCGAAGGCCTCGTTGAGTTCGAAGAGGTCGATGTCCTTCGCCGACAGGCCGGCGATGTCCAGCAGCTTGCGGGTGGCCGGCAGCGGGCCGGTGAGCATGATGGTGGGCTCCGCGCCGGACGTGGCCACGGCGGCGATGCGCGCGCGAGGCGTGAGGCCCAGCGTCTTGCCCACCTTCTCCGAACCCACCAGCACCAGCGCCGCGCCGTCCACGATGCCGGAGGAGTTGCCCGGCGTGTGCACGTGATGGATGCGCTCCACCGCGTGGTACTTCTGGAGCGCCACCGCGTCGAAGCCGCCCATCTCACCCATGGTCGTGAAGGACGCGCTCAACTGGCCCAGCGAGGCCACGGTGGAGTCCGGGCGCATGTGCTCGTCGCGGTCCAGGATGATGAGGCCGTTCTGGTCCACCACGGGGACGATGGACTTCTGGAAGTAGCCGTTCTTCCACGCGTGGGCGGCGCGCTCCTGCGAGCGCACGGCGTAGCGGTCCACGTCCTCTCGGGTGAAGCCCTCCATGGTCGCGATGAGGTCCGCGGAGATGCCCTGCGGCACGAAGTAGGTGTCGTAGTTGGTGGCGGGGTCCATGGCCCACGCGCCGCCGTCGGAGCCCATGGGGACGCGGGACATGCTCTCCACGCCGCCCGCGATGACCAGGTGCTCCCAGCCGGAGCGCACCTGCTGCGCGGCCATGTTCACCGCCGTCAGGCCGGAGGCACAGAAGCGGTTGAGCTGCACGCCGCCGGTCGTCTCCGGCAGGCCCGCGGCCAGCACCAGCGTGCGCGCGATGTCCGCGCCCTGGTCGCCCACGGGGGACACGACGCCCAGCACCACGTCGTCGATGTGCTTCGGGTCCAGGTTCGGGTGGCGCTGCTTGAGCGCGTCCACCAGGCCGACGAGCAGCGACACCGGCTTGGTGCCGTGCAGGGCGCCCTTCTTGCCCTTGCCGCGAGGGGTACGGACGGCGTCGAAGATGAATGCTTCCTGGCTCACGGGGAGCCTCCTTGTGAGAAGGGAGGGGGCTACAGGGACCGGGCGACGAGCTCCTTCACGACCTCGTTCGCGCCGGCGAAGATTCGCAGGACGCGGGTGTCCGCGAACAGATGGGCGAGGGGGTATTTCTTCAAATAACCGTCCCCCCCAACAGCTGGAGGACCGCGAGGCATGCCGGGTCGGACACCCAGTGCTTCGCCATGGCCGCCGTTGTCACATCGAGTCCGCCTTCCAGGGGGAGGGAGCGCGCACCCAAGGCGCTGCCAGCCTCCGAACGGTTGGGATAGAGGTCGTGCCATGAAGAAGAAGCCCGTGTCTCCCGCCGCCGGCCTGCCGTTCGAAATCCTCACCTGGTCGCAGGTTCGCGACGAGGTGAAGGCCCCTGGCAATCGCGAGGAGGACCTGGACCGCGTGCTCGTGCTCACCGGGAATGTCGTCATGCCCCACGACCTGGGGCTGGACTTCCACCAGGGAATCTTCGCGCAGGATGACGAGGACGCGCCCCCGTTCACCGGCCTCATCGTGCGAGGCGACCTCACCGTCGAAGGCTGCGTGCTCAACTGGGAGAACGACTTCGGTCCGTTCCTCCAGGTGCACGGCAACCTCGTCGCGAAGCGCATCGCCATTGGCGGTGCCCGGCTCCACGTCACCGGCGACCTGACGACCGAAGACCTGGTGGCGGTCTACAACCACGGCAGCGTCTGCGTGGGCGGCAACCTCAAGGCCCGCACGCTCGCCTCGCATTACGCGTTCAAGGTGGCGGGCCGTGTCGATGCGCACCGCTACCTGGGCCAGGACTCGAAGGTGTTCGCGGTGGCTGGCGGGGTGGAGGACGCGGGCAATCCCCATGAAGCGAAGGGTGTCTTCGTCCCGGCGGTGGTGCGGGATGGCCGCGTCGATCTGGAAAAGGCACGGGCCCGGTTGGCGGAGGGCAAGCCCATTGCCCGCGACGCGTTCACCAGCATCCGGGAGGCGTTCCGTCAGCTCGTCGCGAAGAAGCTCGCGGAGCCCGACAAGGTCAAGAGCCTCACGCTGGAGGACAAGGGGCTCACGTCCCTGCCGGAGGAGCTCTTCCTGTTCCGCAAGCTGGAGAAGCTCAACCTGCGCCGCAATGAGCTCCGCGTGCTTCCGGAGGAGCTGGGACAGCTCACGGAGCTGCGCGAGCTGGACCTGCGAGGCAATGGCCTGTTGGAACTGCCGGAGTCCATCGGCGAGCTCAAGAAGCTGCGGGTCCTGGACCTGGAGGCCAACTGCCTCTGGCGGCTGCCGGAGTCACTGGCCGGATGCGTCGAGCTGCGGCGGGTGAATCTGGTCAACAACCCCTACGCCTACGTCCGGCGGGCCTTTGGGAGCTGGCGGCAGGTGAAGCTCATGTTCGACTTCCCGGAGGTCCTCACGCGGCTGCCGAAGCTGGAGGTGCTCACCTTCGAGGGAACGCCGCTGCGCACGCTGCCGACGCGGCGTTTCGACAGCACGACCTTGAGCAAGGCCACGGTCCTCAGGTCGCTGGTGACGCAGGTGGATCCGGAGCTGCACGCCCAGCTCCAACTGGACGTGGAGCGCAGCCGCGAGAAGGCGGCGGCCTATATCGGCTACTGGTTCAAGCCGGAGACCGTGCGGCTGGAGTCCTTCCACGACGCGAAGGCGGACCGCTACGACTTCGCGGAGGTCCTCGCGCTGCTCGCGCTGCTGCTGCGCATCAACATCCCCACGGCGGCTCCCTACGAAGAGGCGCTGGCGAAGTTCCGCGTGCAGAGCCGGGAGATCGCCCGGTACCTGGACTGGGACGGCGACAAGCCCCGGCATGTCCACGCGCTCTTCGGAGCGCTGCGCGACGCGCTGGTGCCGCTGGGCGAGCCGTATCCCGGCGACGCGCTCATCGCGGGCCTGCGGGACGTCTTCGCGGCCCTCGCTGGTTGAGCCGCCTGGTGACGCCAGACATCAGGTGATGATCGGCGTCATCGCGCTGGGCGGGGCGCGCTCGGCCCAAGTGACTGATTTCACGGAGTCCCAGGGTTGGCATGTGCCGTGCTCTTGGGTCCCGGCATGTCCATCTCCTCCCTGAACCGCGCGTCCTCCTTCCAGCCTTCCTCGAGCATCTCCCAGCTCAAGCCGGCGACCGCGCCGACTCAGGAGTTGGTGGGCTCCCAGGCGCAGCAGCCCCGCAACGACCTGCGCCGGATGTTCATGGCTGACTCCTTCGAGGCGGGCCCGAGCAAGCTGGGCGGTGCGGCTGGCGGGGACTTCCAGAAGCAGCTGTCGGAGGTCGTGGCCCAGCTCACGCAGCTGGTGAAGATGCTCCAGACGCAGTCGCCCGCCAGTGTGGGCCAGGGCGCCGAGGGTGCCGCGTCCGCGGTGGGCGGCGTGGGCGGTGCGGCTCCGGCGCAGCAGGCGGCCCCGGCGCCTTCGGCCTCCACCTTCGAGGCTCCGGCGGCTTCCGGCGCGGCTGCTCCGGCGCACCCCACGTACAACAGTGACGCGGGCCCCGGCTTCGGCCCTCCGTCCGCTGGCTCCACGGAGCCCGCGCCCGCGAACGCGCCGTGGCTCGCGAAGAACAACGTCGGGTCGCCCTACAACAGCAACATGCAGCTCATCGATGAGAGCCAGAAGGGCCAGTTCAAGTACACGAACACCTTCACCAACAAGACGAGCGAGCCGCAAACCATCACGCTGTGGAACAAGACGGGCGAGAACGGGAACCCGAACGACGGGCAGAACTTCGACAAGAGCACGCCCAAGACGTTCACGCTCCAGCCCGGCCAGTCGCAGGTGGTGGCGTTCGACAGCAACACCAGCGTGGCGTGGGCCGCGTCGAAGGACGGCACGGCGAAGCCCGGCGCGAACTCCGGTCAGACCTGGGGCGAGGCCACCTTCGCCAACTCCGGCACGGGCTGGAGCGGCTTCGACACGAGCCAGATCTCCCCCGCGGGCCACAACGGCAAGATGTCCATCACCAACGAGGCGACCGGCAAGACCGTGACGGAGGCCAACGCCTGGCAGACGGAGAAGGACGACCCCGCGCTCCACGACGTGGGCGTCCCCGCCGGCCCGCTGAACCTGCGCACGGAGATCGGCTGAAAGAGCCTGACCGGCCCGCGATGAGTCAAAGGCCGAGCGCCGCCTTGCACGTCTTCACATACAGGTCCCGGAAGAGGTTGTCCGGGTCCGTGCGCTGCTTCACGGCCTGGTACGTCTCGCGGTTCCAGATGCTCCAGAAGGTCTCCTCGTCGTAGTAGTTGTAGGAGATGAGCGTCTTGGTTCCGTTGTCGCGCTGGAGCTCGTCCTCCAGCTCCTTGTAGACGTTGCGGCCCGGTGGCTGCGGCATGCCGTACACGGCCAGGTCCAGGAACAGCGGGTCCTTCATTCCAGACCACCACCGGGGCGTCAGCCATTCGTAGTCACGCGTCCGCCGGAAGGGCACGCACCAGACGGGGTAGTGCCGCATCTCGCGGTGGTACCAGTCCATGAACGCGGCCGTGCGTGAGAAGGGGATGAACACGTCCACGATGACCGGCGGGTCCTTCTTCGGCAGCAGCTGGGTGAAGCGGTTGGCGGTCCTCAGCACGCTGTCGGAATGGATGAGCCTGCCGAACAGCGCCCTCGCGAGGAGGTTCTGTGGCCGGGCATGCGTGACGCCCCGGTTGTAGCGGAAGAGATAGTCATACGTCGTGAGGTAGTCCTCGCTCCGGCGCGGGATGGTCTCGCAGTACGCGGTGAGCCATTCGTAGCGGTTCACGTACGGCGCCCGGTCCACGAAGTGTCCCACGCAGAGCACGTGCTTCGTGGGAGAGAAGATCTGCCCGTCCAGGTAGTCCGCGCCCGGGTCCTGGAAGTGGTGCCAGATGCCCTGCTGGAAGGACTCCAGGGTGGAGTGCGTCTCGTTCGTCACCCGCACGTAGGGCTCGCAGCGCGTGAGCTTGAAGCGCACCTGGGACAGGATGCCCAGCGTCCCGAACGAGCCGTGCATCATCTGGAAGAGGAGCGGCTCCAGCGCCGGTGAGCAGCGCAGCACGTCCCCCTTGGCGGTGATGACCTCGTACTCCAGGCACGTGTCGTGGAAGCCGCCCTGGCGGAAGGACATGGACTCGATGGAGCACCCCGCGATGGCGCCCCCGAGCGTGATGGTCTTGTGCTCGGGGACGATGAACGGGATGAGCCCGTGCGGCAGCGTCGCTCGGACGACCTCGTCGAAGGTGACCGCGGGCTCGGCGGTGCAGGTCATCCCCACGGGGTCGATGTCGAGGATGGCGTCCAGGTCGCCCAGGTCCACCTTCTCGTCGCGGCGGCGCGCATCGAACCGCTTGGGGACGCTGTGGGGTGGGGACTTCTTCTTGAAGGACGCAGGGCCCTTGCCCTTGCGCTGCCGCAACTGCTGGCTGATGGCTTCGACCTTGGCTTCGTGAATCGCCTTGGCCCGTGAAGGGACCTCCACCCGGGGACCGCCAGTGACTGACTCCGTGAGCATCCAGCTCCTCCGTTGGAGGAAGGGTGGGGATGCCGCGGCGCGTGGTGAGCCCTCACCTGTCGGAGCGGGGCCAACCCGGACGCCCCCCCACCGGGCGGGCGTCCGGGCGAACGGGACAACTCAGGTGGCTTCGAGCCGGCGGCGCAGCTCGGTGGTGCTCACCTCCGGTGTGCCGTCCCGGCCCATCAGGGATTGGCCATCCTCGGAGTAGAGCGCTGGACGCAGGTACAACGTGCGCAGCGCGTGCAGGTGCGGGTAGACGATGGACGCCCGGGGGCTCAGCTCGCGCAGGTGCTTGCGCAGCAGGGGGGCGTACTTCGGGCTCTGCGCCGGGAAGATGTGGTGCTCCTGGTGGTAGCTGAAGTTGAAGTGCATCCAGTTCATCAGCGGGTGGGTCTCCACGCTGGCGGTGTTCACGAAGGGGTTGTCCGTCTCCTCCGCCGCGGGCTGCATCCAGTGGTTGGTGGCGATGTAGATCATCAGCGTGACGTTCCCGATGAGCAGCGGGAGCACCAGCGCGTAGAACGCCGCGCGGGGCCCCAGGACCCACCCGAGCCCCACCCAGCCCGCGGTGACGAGCACCGTGAGCACGCGCTCCCGCGTCCGGTGCAGGTGCACGTGCTGGAACGCGGGCAGCCGGCAGTGATGCCAGAGGAAGGCCTGGCCCTGCGCGGTGAAGAAGACGCTGAAGCTGATGAAGCTCAGCCAGTGTCCGGACCCGGGGGACATGGCGTGGAACAGCTTCGCGAACGCCTGGGTGTGCCAGTCCGTCCTGCGCGGGAGGATGTCGGGGTCGCGCACGAGGACATTGGCGGCGCTGTGATGGGCCTGGACATGCCAGGCCCTCCAGTTGCCCGGCGTCACCAGGAAGGGCGCGAAGCCCACCCAGCCCAGCAGGCTCTCCCACTTGCGGCCGTGGAACACCGAGTGGTGCAGGGCCTCGTGCGCGGCGAGCCCCACCGCGGTGACGAGCTGGCCCAGCACGAAGGCGATGAGCAGACACGCCCAATGGGGCAGCGTCCACGTCCCGAGCACCCAGATGAGCGCCGCCTCCACGGGCACCAGGCACAGCGCGACGATGCCGCGCAGGGGTTGTCGTTCGAAGGCCTCCGGAGGCAGCACGCGGCGCAGCTCCGAGCGGAGCCGTTTGGCGTCATCCGGGGGCAGGGGAAGGGATGAAGAGAAGTCAGTCATGGCGGTTGCCTGTGCGGGAAGGGGGTTCAAGCCATGGGGCGGGCGATGCCGCCTTCGATGAGCATCCGCAGGCGGCCTGCTTCGTCATGGGCCGCCACGGTGCCGCACTGGAGCAGGTCGCCCTCCACGCGAGGCGCGAGCGACTTCAGCGTGAGGCGGCGAGGAGCCCTGGCGTCATGCGCCACCAGGTCCCGGTCGAACGTGGCCCGCTGGACGCCCACGGGCGCGAACACGTCATTGGACACGCCCTCCACGTGCATCGCGCTCAGGCGCAGGGCCGCGTCCAGCACGAGCGCCGGCACGCCGTGGCCCGCTTGCCGTGGCACCTCTGGCAGCCCGAGCTTCGCGAAGCGGGCGTCCTGCTCCAGGCGGATCTCCTCCAGGCAGTCGAACATCCTGCGCAGCTCGATGGGTGAGCCCGAGGCGCAGTGCGGGTCGTGCACGGACATGCCGTGGCCCGAGGCGTGGGCCGCCTCCAGCCGGGGTGGGGGCCGGGGCGGCTCCGCCGTCAGCGTGAAGCGGGCCTCGGCGTAGACGAGGTCTTTCTCCAGCACCACGCCGGAGGCATGGACGATGTCCCCCGTGAGCTTCACCTGCACGCTGTGCTGTCCCGGGGCATCGGTGAGGGGCGTGCACTCGGCGCGCAGGGACTGCTGGCCTCCGGGCTTCACGCGGATGAAGCGGGAGAAGCGCACGTCCTCGATGGTGACGGTGCGCAGCTCGGGGCGCGTGTCGTCCAGGGCCGCCTGGAACATCAGGTCCAGGGCCCAGGCGCCGGGCAGGGTGGGCGTGCCCCGGACGAGGTGGTCCTCCAGGCACGGGACGCTCGCCGCGTCGACCGTGAGGTCCCTTCGAGTGGGGCGCGGAGGGGTTGGGGCGAGCATCTCCAGGCCGTAGAAGCCTCGCTCGCTCTCGGTGAGCTGGACGTTGATGGGCTGGACGGGCTGTCCGTCCACCAACTGGAGGAAGAGCGCCTCGCCCTCATCCGCTCGAATGCCGCGCAGCCTGCGGCTGGCTCCGAGCACGCGGTACTCCGAACCGCGCGTCATGCCGATGCCGTCCCAGGCGAGCCAGCCCACGCTGCACCACTGCACGTCCTGGCGCGCGTCGCTGACCCAGGCGCAGAGCCGGTCCAGCGCCTCGTTCGCCGCGCCGTAGTCCGCCTGTCCGTCGTTGCCGATGTAGCTGAACGCGGAGGTCAGGACATGGAAGGGCACGGGCGCCGGGAGGCGGCGAGCGCAGGCCTCGCGCAGGTTGCGCAGTCCCAGCAGCTTGGTGTCCAGCGTGCCGCGGAGCTCCGTGAGCCGGCGACGGTGGAGCTTCTTGGAGACCTGCGTGCCCGCGCCATGGACCACCAGGTCGAGCCGTCCGTGTTCGCGGAGCAGCTCCTCCACCACGCGGTCCACGTCCTCGGGACGCGTGACGTCCGCGGCGCGGTAGGTCATCTGGCCGGGAAGCCGCATGAGTCCATCGAGCGTGGCCCGCAGCTCACGCACGGCCAGATGGCGCTCGAAGCGTGCACGCAGCGCGGGCATCCGCACCGAGCTGTCACGGGCGAGCTCGGATGCGTAGAACTCGCGCTCCACGGTGCCCAGTTCCTCGTCGCGCGCCTGGAGCACGCGCTCGGGAGCCTCGGCAGGGTCGCTGCGGCCCAGGAGGATGACCTTGCAGCCGTAGCGCTTGAGCAGCGCTCCGGCGAGGACGGCCGTCACGCCGCGTCCACCGCCCGTGAGCAGGACCACCGAGCGGGAGTCGAGCGTGACGGCGGGCCGTGCCGGAATGTCCGTGGGCTGGAGCAGCCGGACGCAGCGGACGGCTCCGTCGAAGCAGACCTCCACGGGCGAGGTGTCGTCACCAGTGCCCAGCTCGGACGCGACATGGTCGAGCGCCGCGCGGAGCGGAAGTGGGCCCGTGGCGATAGCACGGATGCCACGCGCCGGGACCTCGCGGCCCAGGGACTTGAGCAGGCCCGCGAAGAGGCCGGTGACCGGGTGCAGCGTCCGGCGAGCCCCAACGCCGCCGATGCACAGGCTCGCCAGCGTCACGGTGCCGGAGGACAGACCCTCATAGGCGCGGCGGGCGGACAGGAAGAGCAACTCCAGCGCCTCGTGGCGAAGGGCCGTGTCCGCGACGACTGCGGCCTCGCTCTCGGTCGAGGGCATCCGGCACACCGCGACGATGACCTGAGGCGCGAAGCCTGGCGCATCCAGGCCCGCCTCCGCGGTTTCCTCCCGTGTCAGGTCGACGCCGTGGATCCGCGCGCCCGCATCGGATGCCCCGGAATGAAGGATGCGGAACTCAGGGCCGCAGACGTCGTGTGCCAGGACCGAAAGCTCACGGGCCACGGCCTCGTCTTGCGCGATGAACAGCACCCGCCGGCCGCGAAGTTGTGACGCTCCGGTCATCAGGGCCGGGCGCTCGACGAGCACTGGCGCGTGGTAGCGGATGGGCGCCGAGTGGTCGAAGCCGTCAGTGGCCTCCGGGATGGGAGCGGAGGTCGACGGCGAACGTCCCTCATCCAAGCGATCCGCACTCGCCCCTGTTTGCACGGCCCGGGTAGCCCTGGCGGAAGACTCGGGGTCGGAACGCGAGGGGAGCGCAGCCATTGCGCCTGATGCAAACGGAGCACCAGGCCCACGGACATCCAAGCTGCCCGCCGCCGGACCGGAGCGGCCCAAACCTGTCCGACTGTCGGACAAGTTCCCGCCGCTCGGCTGAAGGGGGAGTCCCTCCCGGCCGTGGCTCGCCAAACCTGTCCGACTGTCCGACAGGTTTCCGTGGCTCGGCTGATGGGGGAGCCCGTCCCTGCCGATTGAGTTCGCCAAACCTGTCCGACTGTCCGACAGGTTTTCGCGGCCCGACCCAAGGAGGTGCCCCTCCTGGCTGGAGCTCGCCAAACCTGTCCGACTGTCCGACAGGTTCGTGCGGTTCGCCGCCGCCGGGGCGGCCCCTTCGTGGTCTCGATTCTCAGCACTGGAGACCCATGCCTTGTCCGAGGATGTGGCGAACGTCTCCGGGGCGCTGGGCCGCGAGCTGAGGCCTGGATGAAGCTGGAGCACCAGCCGGAGGCCGGTCGCGGCATCCGGATGAAAGCGCAGCGTGATGGCCTGCCCTTCAGCGGCGGCCCGCATCGCGCTCAACAGCTCTTGTGCTTCCCGGGCGGAGTGGGGCGGCAACGTGATGCCCGGCCCCAAGCCGGAGCCCGCTTCTTCGGACATCCGCAGATGGCACAGGGGCTTCAGGCCTCGCGCTTCAGCCTTCGCGGCCGTGGTCACCGCCAGCATCGCCATGCCCTCTTCGGGCGTGGACGCAGCAGGGGCTTCCCCGGGCCTCTTCACATGCGCGCTGCCTACGAGCACCAACTCGAAGCCGCTGTCCAACAGGGCCCTCGATGCCCGCAGCGACGCGGCCAGCGTGCCGGCCCCCGCGTCCACCACGAAGTTCGGCCCCTTGGTGTCGAGCACCCCCGCCATCCGTCCCGGCGTGACGTTGGGCATCATCCCCTGGAGCGTGTAGGGGCCGGAGGGCCGCAGCGCGTTCACCGCCGCGTGGAGCCGGTCCACCAGCGGCAGGCGCCGCGTGGCGTCCGGTGCCCGCTGGATGTACTCGCGCAGCCTTCGCCTCGTGGAGTCCGCCATCACTCGCTGCGTGGCCTCCACGCCCCGGCGCGTCTTGCCCTCCAATCCCAGGACGATGGCCGTCCCCGTCCGCAGCGAATCAAACGCCCCGAGCTTCTTCACCACATCGCTCGCGACGATGAGCCCCAGGTGCTGCGTGAGGTCCATGTCCTCGGTGATGTCCGGCAGCAGCCGCACGGACGCGGGCAGACGCATCCCCTTCGCGTCGAATCGCATCTCCGGGAACAGCCCCTCCGCGGCCACCACCACCAGCGCTTCGTTCGCAGCAGTCACGGCCCGGGCGTGTGTCGCCAACGGACCTCCCCGGTATTCCTCCAACACCAGGTGCGCGTTCGTGCCGCCAAAGCCGAAGCCGTTCGTGGCCGCCCGGCGCGGATGCTCCCCGTTCTCCGGCCATGGCTGCTCCCGCGTGCTCACCTCGAAGTCCGGCCCGAGCGCTCGCAGCCCCGCGCCTGGACGGTCGAAGTGGGACTGTGGCGGGAAGCTCCGGTGCTCCAGCGCCTTGCACAGCTTGATGACCGATGCCGCACCCGCGGCCCACCCGACGTGGCCAATCAACGCCTTCACGCTGGCGAGCTGGAGACCCTTGCGCTTGCCACTGAAGACGCGGCCAATCGACTGCAACTCCGTGGTGTCCCCGGCGGGCGTGGCCGTTCCGTGCGCCTCGATGTACTGGATGGACGCCGGTTCGACGCCCGCCGCCGCGTAGCACGCCTCCATCGCGGCCACCTGTCCGTCCGCTCGCGGGACGTTGGCGGAGCTGCTGCGTCCGTCGCTGGAGAGCCCCGCGCCACGGATGACCGCGTGGACCTTCAGCCCCGCGGAGACGGCATCCTCCAGGTGCATCAGGCCGACCACTCCCGCGCCCTCGCCGAAGATGACGCCATCCGCGCGCTCGTCGAACGGCCGGCTCCCCGTCGCGGAGAGCCCCTTGAACTGGGAGAACAGGCAGCTGTTGCCCGGGCCCGGAGAGAACACTCCGCCCGCGAGCACCAGATCGGCCTCGCGGCGTTCCAGCGCCTTCATCCCCAGCGCGATGGCGTAGAGCGAAGAGGCACAGGCCGCGTCCAGCAGCACCGTGGACACGCTCGGGCCCACCACGTCCGTCACCACCGTCTGGAGGGTGGGGTGCGGCGCCAGTTCAGCGGACTTTGCGGTGATGCCCAGGGCCTCTCGCATCAGCGCGGAGAGTTCCCGCGTTGTTTCTCCTCGCGCGCGCAGCAGGGCCTCTCCCGCCTCCACGCACAAGGCGTCGTCGTACTCGGGCGAACCGTCCGCGGTGGACCCGAGCAGACACTGGATGCGCCCGGACGCGCGCGGCGCGATGGACCGCAAGGACTCCATCGCCTGGCTGAGCGCGATGGCCAGCAACCGCTGCTCACGGCCATAGCGCTGGAAGCGCTCCGGCGTGACTCCCGGAGGCGCGACGAGGTCGCTGTCCAGCACCCGCCCGGTGAGCAGCGTGTACGTGCGGTCCGGAGTCACCGCCGGACCCACGAAGTCCACGACCTGATCCGGATGACTCACACCCGTGTCGACGATGCCGCTGATGCCCCGCTGGATGTTCCGCCAGTAGGTCTCCGGATCCTTCGCGCCGCCCGGAAGCATGCAGCCCAGCGACACCACCGCGATGGCCGGAGTCACCGGCGTCACAGCCGCTGAGTGCTCGGGCAGCGAATGGTCCACGGACGTCAGCGCCACGGGCGTGTCCTTGGGGAGGATCCGCTGAACGATGCGCGTCAGCCGTCCCCCCGTGCCGCAGTCCACGAACCGCGCGCAGCCCGCGCCCACCAGCGTCTCCACCGCGCCCGGGAAGTCGAAGGGACGCACCAGGTGGGACGCGAGCGCCCCCGCCAGCTCCGACCCGCCACGTCCGTACACCCGCCGCTCGATGGGCGAATAAATGGGCCCCCGCGCTGGATGCACGGCCAGGTCCGCGAGGCTCGCGCGGAACGCGGTGACCGCGGGCGCCAGGCTCGGGTGGTGGAACGGGTAGCGGCTGGAGATGAACGTGAAGCCCTTGCCCTGCCGCTCCAGGAACGCGCGCAACCGCTCCAGTTCCTCACGAGGCCCCGCGACCACCGTCTGCCGCGAATGATTGCGGCCCGCGATCTCCAGCGTCCTGGCCCCACTCTCCGCCACGGCCCGGACGGTTTCCGGCTCCGCCAGCGCGACCGCCGCGAGCGTGCCCAGGTCGTCCGGCACCGTCTGGAGCGCCCGGATGCGGCGGCACACCACCTCCGCGCCCGTGCGCAGGTCCATGGCTCCAGCCGCGGTCATCGCCGCGATCTCCCCGAAGCTGTGCCCCACGAACACATCCGGCCGCGTGCCCTGACGCTCCATCCACCGCGCCCCCAGCACCCCGGACAGGAAGATGCCGAGCTGATCCAACAGCGGCGCCGCGTCCAACGCCCGGCCCACCTGAGCCACGTCCTCCGCCGCGAGCAGGGGACCCACGTCGATGCCCTGCGAACGGCAGGCCTCCGACACCGCCAGCAGTTCTTCACGCAGCTCCGGCTGGAGCGCCTTCAGCTGGAGGAAGAGCGCGGGCTCGAACGTGCCCTGTCCCGCGAACAGGAACGCCGTGGCGTTGGCCGGCAGTTGAAGCACCGGCACTCTCACCGGATCCGGAAGGCGAACCGTCCGTGAAACGCCGCGTGGAGCGGTGTCCGCCAGCAGCGTCCGCGCCAACTCGCGCACGGCCTCCGGGAACAGGGCCTGGACGCCTGCGCCTCCCTGCAGCGCGAGGTCCCGGAAGCTCTTCGGACCCGAGGGCTCATGCAGTGCCGCCAGCGATTCGAAGCTGCGCTGGAAGGACGCCGGGAACGCGCGCAGCACTCCCTGCCGGTCCGCGCAGAGCACGGTCTGGTAGCCGCAGGCCACCGGCGTTCCGTCGCTCTTCAACGTGCGGAAGCAGAAGCGCAGGGACACCTCGCCGCGCTCCTCCAGCGACGTCAGGATGATCAGCCGGTCTCCCAGCGCCGCCGGGGCGAGGTTTCGTGAATAGCCCTCGTAGGTGAGCAGGAGCACCTGGTCGAAGTCGCGCCGGAATTCGGGCTCCTCGAACGCGTGCGGGCTGAAGAGCAGGTGCTCGCGGCCGGCGCACTGGAACTTGAAGTTGGTGAGGAAGTGATGGCTCCCGTAGGCCATCGTGTCGTCGAAGTGGATGTCGTACGGGACGGCGAAGAAGTCCATGGTGATGGCTCCTGGAAGGTGAGGGGTCAGGACGCGCGCGCGGCCGGCAGCAGGCCGTCCACGGTCCCGGAGAGGCCGGCGTCCACCACCCAGATGGCGCCATTCACGCGCTGGGTCTTCGGCCCCAGCAGCAGCTCGGTCACGTCCGCGACGTCGTCCGCGGTGCACAGCCGCCCACCGGGCGTCGCGGACTCCCAGCGCGCCACGCGCTCCGGCGCGTCCGGGAACATCCCCAGCAGGTCCCCGTGCACGGGACCCGCGGACACGCAGTTGGTGCGGATGCCCTCCGGCGCCAGCTCCGCGGCCAGGTAGCGCGTGAGCGACTCCACGCCCGCCTTCACCACGCCCTGGCAGCCCAGGTCGTGCATGTACCGCTGCGACATGGACGTGGACATGGTGACGATGCTCCCGCCCCCGCGCGCGGCCATCAGCGGACGGGCGCGCATCGCGCACTCGTAGGTGCCGGTGATGCAGGTGCGGAACGCCTTGTCCCAATCCCGGGGCGCGATGCGGTCGAACGGACCGATGAGCCCGTTGGACGCGTTGCACACCAGCAGGTCGAGCCCGCCCAGTTGCTCGCGGATCGCCGAGAACAGCCGCTCCAGGTGCTCCTCCTGCGCGACGGAGCCCCACAGGTGGACCGCCTTGCCGCCCGCGTCGACGATGTCCCTCGCCGTCTTCTCCCCATCCTCACGGGAGTGGAACGAGTTGACGACCACCGTCGCGCCCGCGCGAGCCAGCCGCGTCGCGATGACCCGGCCGATGCCCTTCCCCGAACCCGTGACGAGCGCGACCTTCCCCGCGAACGGAAGCTCCGGGCGCGACACGACCGGCGCGGGCGCCGCGTGGACGACGGGAGCGCGAGGCCTGGCTTCCACGACGGGCGGCGCGGCCGGAAGCAGCGCACGGGCCGCGTCGGCGATGGCGGCCATCGTGCGCAGGCGCTGCGACGGCTTCGGCGCGTCACCCAGCCCCAGTTCCTTCATGAGCACGGCCATCACCTCCGCCTGCTTCACGGAGTCGATGCCCAGCTCGTCCTCCAGGTCCGCGTGCGGCGTGAGCAGTTCCTCCGGGTAGCGCGTCACCCGCGCGAACACGGCGCGCACGCGTGGCAGCAGGTCCTGAGTGGCCGGAGCACCGGTGCCCACCTTCGCATCACCGGTGCTCAGCTTCACTTCGACGACAGCGGGAACAGGCGCGACGTGGAGCGACGGAGCCGTGCCCAGCGCCTCCGCCACCGCCCCGGCGATGGCGCCGAGCGTGCGCGCCTTCCCGCTTCGCGGCAGCCGGTCCGGCGGCAACTGGAACTCGCGAGCGATGACCGCGGCGATCTCCGCGAGCTTCACGGAGTCGATGCCCAGTTCATCCTCGAGCTGCGCGTCCTCCGTCAGGATGTCGAGCGGATACCGCGTGACGGACGCGGCGCACTGCCTCACTTGCTCCAGGATGTTGGAAGGCGTGGATGTATGGGATTGGGAAGAACGCGCGGACATGATGGCCCCTGTCGGTTCAATGCGTGACGGGGGCCGACTGTAAATGGGGGTCTGACACGTGCCGCGAAGCGACGCGCACAGCTCACAGCAATCAAGGAGGCAGTGAAGACTCCTCGCGCGCGGGAATACGCGCGTCCATTTCGCGAGCCACGCGAGCACGCCTCCATCCCAGCCACAGGGGAATGATCATCGACGGCAGCGTGAGCAGATCCGTGATGTCCACCGTGTGCATCGTGGGCCGCACCGGGGGAATGCGCGCGCCCGCGAGCCCCGCGCGCAGCGCGTAGAAGGGCCACTGCAGCGCGCCCAGCGCCCAGCGCCACGCGTCTCCGGCGTCGGAGGAGAGCTTCGTCGCGGCGAAGCACGCCCCCGTCAGCACTACCGCCCCTACGAGCACGGGGAACGACGGACGGAATTCCCTCGTGCGGCGCTGGAACGCCTGCTCCCACAGCGCCTGGAGGAGCACCGGGAACATCGCGAGCCCGGCGACGTCGGAGAGCTTCCCCGTCCACCACGACGGCCAGCGCGCCTTGAACACGTGGTCGTTCAGCACGAGCAGCACCACGGCCACGAGCACCGCCGGGTGCAGAAGTCCGCTGGCCGGAGAAGGCTTCGTCCCGGTGGAGGTCACGCCCGCGTGCATGCGAGGCACTGTCACATTCGCGGCCAGGACATGGGAAGCCCCGTGATTGCGAGGGGTTGGAAGGCCCGGCGGGAAAATAAAAAGGCCGTGTCGATTTTCCCCAGGCCCATTCGTTGCGTCCATGAAGGCAGCAGCAGCACACCCCCCGCGGCCCCACGGCGCGCGGCAGGAGACACGACCGTGCGATTCATGATCATCCGCAGGGCGGACAAGGACACGGAGGCCGGCGTGATGCCGGACGAGAAGCTGCTGGCCGCCATGGGCGCCTACAACGAGGAGATGGTGAAGGCGGGCGTGATGCTTCAGGGCGAGGGCCTGCACCCCAGCCGCAATGGCGCGCGCGTGAAGTTCACGAACGGCAAGCCGGCCATCATCGACGGTCCCTTCACGGAGACGAAGGAGCTCATCGCCGGCTTCACCCTCATCCAGGTGAAGTCGCGGGAGGAGGCCCTGGAGTGGCTCAAGCGCTGGCCGTCCATCGACGCGGGCGGCAACGTGGAGCTGGAGCTGCGCCAGGTCTTCGAGGACGACGACTTCGGCGCCGAGTTCACCCCCGAGCTGCGGGAACAGGAAGCGCGCATCCGCGAGCAGGGCGCGAAGAACCGCCGGTAGTCGCGATGTCGCCTCCGCGTGACATAGGCTGCCGCGCTCCCAGGGCCGGAGCGAAGGCAGGTGCAGCGATGTCCCAGCGGATGGTGCTGCTGTGCGCGGTGTGGCTCATGGCGTGTGGAGGCAAGCGGGGGCCCTCGGGGCCGGGGTCGCCTCCGGACCGGATTGAGGACGGCTGGGCCGTGGCCTCCTTCGAGGACACTGGCGTGCGGCGCCCGTGGTTCGACGCGCTGGAGCACGACGTGTCCGAGGGCACGGTCGAAACGCCAGACGCGGTGCTCGTCGCGAAGGGGGGCCAGCTCGTCTACGAGCGCTACTGGAACGACTTCACGCGGGAGAAGGCGCACGACCTGAGGTCCGCCACCAAGAGCGTCACGTCGCTGCTGGTGGGCATGGCGCACGAGCGGGGCCTGCTGCCGGACCTGGACGCACCGGTGCTCCCGCTCTTGCCGCGCCTGTCGCCGGTGAAGAACGCGGATCCGCGCAAGGAGCGCATCACGCTGCGCCACCTGCTCCAGATGCGCTCCGGGCTGTCGTGCGACGACTGGGACCCCGAGTCCCCCGGCAACGAAGAGCGGATGTACGACACGGACGACTGGGCTCGCTTCATCGTGGACGTGCCCATGCGGGACGAGCCCGGCACGGTGACGCGCTACTGCACGGGCGGCGTGGTGCTGCTGGGCGCGGTGCTGGAGCACGTCAGCGGCCGCTCCATCACGGACCTGTCGCGCGAGTGGCTGTTCACGCCGATGCAGGTCCAGGACGTCACCTGGCAGCCCGCGGGCAAGAGGGGCACGGACACCGGCGGCCACCTGCGCCTGCGTCCGCGCGACTTCCTCAAGGTGGGGCAGTTGATGCTTGACGGTGGTGCGTGGCGGGGCGAGCGCCGGGTCTCCGAGGCGTGGGTGGCGGAGTCCGGCAATGCGCTGGGGCCGCTGGGCGACGCGAACTACGGGCTCCTGTGGTGGAGCGCCCGCTTCGTCATCCAGGGCACGCCGGTGGAGGTGTCCTTCGCGCGGGGCAACGGCGGGCAGTACGTCTTCGTCGCGCCTTCGCTGGGCGTCACCGCGGCCTTCACCGGCAGCCATTATAATGATGCGGGCTCCGCGCTCCCCCTGGTCCTGTTCGGACAGTACGTGCTGCCGGCGGCGCTCGGGCTGGAGCGCCCGGGGCCCCGGGGCGGCCTCGTGTCGTCCGTCCGACGGTGACCGCCTGGGGCGCATCCGGATTCAGACGGGACGGTGCGCTTCTTGGATGACCGCGCGCTGACGGGTGGGCAACGTCCGCCACGGCATGGCACCTCCCAAAGCACCTCGTACCCGCAAGGCCTCCGACCCCTCCGGCTTCGTCCGCGTCCGGGGCGCCCGCGAACACAACCTGAAGCACGTGGACGTGGACATCCCTCGCGACGCGCTGGTGGTCTTCACCGGCGTGTCCGGCTCCGGCAAGTCGTCGCTGGCGTTCGGGACGCTCTACGCGGAGGCGCAGCGGCGCTACTTCGAATCCGTGGCCCCGTATGCCCGGCGCCTGATTGATCAGGTGGGCGTGCCGGAGGTGGACGCCATCGACGGGCTGCCCCCGGCGGTGGCGCTCCAGCAGCACCGGGGCGCTCCGACGTCGCGTTCCTCGGTGGGCAGCGTGACGACGCTGTCGAACTCCGTGCGCATGCTGTACTCGCGCGCCGGCAATTACCCGCCGAAGCTGGAGCGGCTGGACTCGGACGCGTTCTCCCCGAACACGCCCGCGGGCGCGTGCCCCAGGTGCCACGGCATCGGCCGCGTGTTCGAGGTCACCGAGCGCTCCATGGTGCCGGATGACTCCTTGAGCATCCGCGAGCGCGCCGTCGCCGCGTGGCCGCCCGCGTGGCACGGCCAGAACCTGCGCGACATCCTGGTGACGCTCGGGTACGACATCGACAAGCCCTGGCGCGACCTGCCGAAGAAGGACCGCCAGTGGATCCTCTTCACGGACGAGCAGCCCACGGTCCCCGTCTACGCGGGCTTCACGTCCGCGGAGGTGAAGCGGGCCATGGCCCGCAAGGAGCCGCCCAGCTACATGGGCACCTTCACGGGCGCGAAGCGCTACGTGATGACCACCTTCGCGACGACGCAGAGCGCGATGATGAAGAAGCGCGTCGCCCGGTACATGGTCGCCAGCGACTGCGCGCTGTGCGAGGGCAAGCGCCTGAAGCGCGAGTCGCTGTCCGTGACGTTCGCGGGCCGCGACATCGGAGAGCTGTCCCGCCTGCCGCTGGAGCAGGTCGCGGACCTCATCCGGCCCACCGCGGAGGGGAAGGGGAAGGACGCGGACGTCATGGCCCGCGAGCACCCGGAGAAGCTCATCGTCGCCCAGCGCATCACCAAGGACCTGCTCGCGCGCATCCAGGTGCTCACGGACCTGGGCCTGGGCTACCTGTCGCTGGAGCGCAGCACGCCCACGCTGTCACCGGGGGAGTTGCAGCGGCTGCGGCTGGCCACGCAGGTGCGCTCCAACCTCTTCGGCGTGGTGTACGTGATGGACGAGCCGTCCGCCGGCCTGCACCCCGCGGACACGGAGGCGTTGCTCACGGCGCTGGACCGGCTGAAGGAGGCGGGCAACTCGCTGTTCGTGGTGGAGCACGAGGTGGATGTCATCCGCCACGCGGATTGGATCGTCGACGTGGGGCCCGCCGCCGGGGAGCACGGCGGACGCGTGCTCTACAGCGGCACGCCGGAGGGGCTCGCGAAGGTGGAGGCGTCCCGGACGCGGCGCTACCTCTTCGAGGAGGAGGCCCTGCGCCGCCGCGAGCCCCGCGAGCCCACGGGGCGGCTGCGCCTGGAGGGCGTGAAGCGCAACAACCTGCGCGGCCTGGCCGTGGACTTCCCGCTGGGCGTCTTCACTACGGTGACGGGCGTGTCTGGCTCCGGCAAGTCCAGCCTCGTGAGCCAGGCGCTGGTGGAGTTGGTGGCGGCGCGCCTGGGCCAGACGCTGGCGCCGGAAGAGGAGGAGGGCGAGCCGCTGGACCGCGAGCCGGTGATGGCGAGCGAGGGCCATATCAAGGAAGGGATGGAGGCCATCCGCCGGATGGTGACGGTGGACCAGAAGCCCATCGGCCGCACGCCGCGTTCCAACCTGGCGACGTACACGGGCCTCTTCGACCACGTGCGCAAGCTGTTCGCGGCGACGCCGCTTTCGAAGTCGCGCAAGTACGGCGCGGGGCGCTTCTCCTTCAACACGGCGGGAGGCCGCTGCGACACGTGCGAGGGCGAGGGCTTCGTGAGCGTGGAGCTGCTCTTCCTGCCCAGCGTGTACGCGCCGTGCCCCACGTGCCACGGCACCCGCTACAACGCGAAGACGCTGGAGGTGCGCTACCGCGAGAAGAACATCGCGGACGTGCTGGGGCTGACGGTGGACGGCGCCTTCGACTTCTTCACCGAGGAGCCGCCGCTCCAGCGAGCGCTCAAGGTGCTGCGGGACGTGGGCCTGGGCTACCTGCGCCTGGGCCAGCCCGCGACGGAGTTGTCCGGTGGCGAGGCCCAGCGCATCAAGCTGGCCACGGAGCTCCAGCGCACGCAGCACGGCGACACGCTCTACGTGCTGGATGAGCCCACCACGGGCCTGCACCCGGCGGACGTGGACAAGCTGATGACGCAGCTGGAGGGGCTGGTGGACGCGGGCAACACGGTCATCGTCGTGGAGCACGACCTGCGCGTCATCGCCGCCAGCGACCACGTCATCGACGTGGGACCCGGCGCGGGCAACGCCGGAGGCCGCGTGGTGGCGCAGGGCACGCCGGAGCAGGTGGCGAAGGTGAAGGAGAGCCGCACCGCGCCTTATCTGGCGCGGGTGCTCAGATGACGTAGGAGGCGACGGCGGGCTCAGTCGTCCTTGCCGTCATGGTGGCTGCCGTCGTCGTCGTCATCCTCGCCGCCGTCGCGGTCATGGTCGTCGAAGGCGTCGATGGACTTCTGGAGGTTGTTCTCCAGCTCCGACCGGGCGCTGGACTCGCGCGGGTCCAGCCGCTTGCCGTCCTTGTCGGTGAACCAGCCGCTCGGGTCGATGTTGAAGGTGACGTTCTGGTCGTCACCCTCGGCGATCTCGAAGCGCACCTCGCGCTCCTGCTCCACGCGGAGGCTGGAGACGAACTGGAAGGGCTCGCCGTCGATGTGGCCATCGATGATGAGCGACGCGCCCTGGTCCGCCAGCTCCTTCAACCCGGCCGGGGCGGTCGCCGGGTCGACCTTGCCGATGTCGAATTCGATCTCGTCGTAGGTGCCGACGTCCACCGCGATGTCCTGCAGGCGCACCACCTGGCCTTCCAGCGCGGTGCCGGACAGGTCGATGAGGAAGGACCCCGTGCGCTGCTTGAACTCGCTCTTGTCGTCGTCGCTCCCGGCGTCGGAGTCGTCGTCGGAGCGGTCCTCATGGTGGCCCTCGCGCTTGAGCTCCAGCTCGCGCACGGACAGGCGCACCCGCTCCACGGTGATGCCATTGGAGAGCGTCAGCCGCTGGCTGGACGTGCGCGTCAGGGCCGAGCCCGTGACCGCGCTCCCCATCCGCGTGCTCAACCCGACCGAGGACGTGCTGTTGCCGCACGCGGACAGCCACATGAGGGACGCGAACAGACCGATGAAACGACGCATGACGTGTGTCTCCTGGTTCCGGTGGGGGACGCCGGGCCCATGGGCTCGCACCGGCCGTGCGATGCCCGCCCGTCATCCCTCCCGCTGAAGGAAAGGAGTCCGGCCGCGAAAAACGGCCACGGGGCGGATTTCCCCGGGCGATTTTCCGGGGCCCGGCCGGGCGGACGTGGCCGCAAAAGCCCCACGTGACTCCTTCCCCATGCACGGAGTACTGAACAGGGGTCATGGCTTGCATCCGCTCACCTGGACCGGCATCGCGTTGGAGGCCCTGCCCCGGCACGCGGTCGTCGCGCGCGTGCGCGGAGCGGGCGGGGAGGGCGCCATGACGGAGCTGGAGCTGGCGGACTGCATCCGCCGGGCGGCGCGGGGTGAGCAGGCCGCGTGCGGTCAGCTCTACCAGCGCTTCCACGGGGCCGTGCGCCGCGTGGCCCAGGGCTCGGGCGTCCTGGGCGCGGCGGAGGTGGAGGACGCGGTGCAGGAGACGTTCGTGCGCGCCTTCCGCGAGCTGCCCCGGCTCCAGCACCCGCGCGCGTTCAGCGGCTGGCTGCTGACCATCGCGAGGCATCACGCCTACGCGCTCAGCCGGGGCGCGAAGGCTCGGGCCCGCGTGGAGGAGGACCTGGCGCGCGAGTTGGACACCGCCGCCCCCGCGCTGCCGCCGTCATTGACGCTGGAGCGCCGCGTGGCCGTGGTGCGCGAGCTCATCGAAGGACTGCCCGAGGGCCCGGAGAAGGAGACCGTCCGGCTCTTCTATCTGGAGGGCGAGCTGAGCGCGCGGGAGATCGCCGACCGGCTGGGGCTGGGCAAGAGCGCGGTGACGATGCGGCTGGAGCGCTTCCGGGCCCGCGTGAAGCGCGAGCTGCTGGCGCGGCTCCTGGCCGCGGAGGTGGGCTGAACCATGGGCGCGAGCGACAGACACCTGGACGTAGAGTCCGCGAAGCAGCTCGAACGGCGCGAGCCCGAAGTGGTGCGCTACTTCGCCGAGCACCTCGCGCATCCCTGTGAGACGTGCGAGGCGTTCCTCGCCCGCGACGAAGCAGCGCATGACGAGTTCCCGGGTCTGGACGCGCTGGCGGACGAAGCGCTCGTCGCGGCCTCGGGGCGTCCCGTCCGGGAGGACGCGGTCGGTTGGGCGCGGGTGCGCCGGAAGCTGGGGGCGCCCCAGCGGGTGTGGCTGACCGGAGGACTGGGCGCGGTGGCGGCGGCGGTCCTCCTGGCGCTCCTGGTGCGCCCGGGGACCGGAGGGCCGGGCAGCGTGGAGCCTTCGTCCCAGCGCATCAAGGGCACCGCGCCCCTGGCATTGGAACTCACGGCGGCGGCGAGATTGCCGAATGGTGAGGTGCGCGCGGTCGCCGAGGATGCGGTGCTCCCGCCCGAAGCCGTGGTGGTCCTGCGCTACCACGCCAGCGAATCCGCGGATGCCCTGCTGGTGCGCGAAGCCCCTGGCGTGCCGCCGCAGGTCCTGGGCCGCCATGTGCTGACGCCGGGCACGCACGACCTGCGCGACGGCGAGGACCTTGCGGGCGTGTCCCTGGAGGACGAGCGCGGACCCGTGACGCTGGTGCTGGTCGCCTGGCCGCACGGTGAACAGGGGAGCGCGGCCCTGGAGGTGGTGCGCGTCAGCGGACAGGTGCCTCCGGACGCGGCCCAGGCCCGCCTTCGCTTGAGGGTGGAGTCGGGGCATGCTGCTCCCTGAGGAGCCGCGCGTGTCCCGCCTGCTGTTCATCCCCGTGGTGCTGGCGCTGGTGGCGCTCGGCGCGTGCCGCTCCGTGGAGCCGCGGGAGAAGGGCCGCGCGGTGCGGGTGCGCCTGGATGACGGCGCGCTGGCGTCCGCGCAGGAGGGCGAACGGCACGCGCTGCTCATCGGCATCTCCGCGTACACGGACCCCGCCTGGAACGGGCTGCGCTACGCGGCGAAGGACGCGGACGACCTGGGCCGGGTGCTGGCGGATCCGGCGCGCGGAGGCTTCCGCTCCGTGACGGTGCTCACGCGGCCGGAGCAGACGACGCGCACGTCGGTGCTCGCCGCCCTCCAGGCGCTGGAGGCGCGTCCCTGGCGGCCCCAGGACACGGTGGTCGTCTACGTGTCCGGACACGGTTCACTGGCGCGCGACGTGAGGGGCGAGCTGCAGCGCTACCTGGTGACGTCCGACACCCGCTACCGGGACGTGGCCGGTACGGGGCTGGACATGGCCACGTTGGAGCAGTCGCTGGAGCGGCTGGGGTCGCGGCGGCGCGTGCTGGTGCTGGCCACGTGTCACAGCGGCACGGGCAAGTCGCTCTTGCCGCCGGAGGTCCGCGACGAGCTCGCGCGCACCAAGGCGTCCTTCCTGCCGCAGCCGCTGGAGGCCGCGAGCCGCGCCTCGCTGGTGCTGTCCGCGAGCGATTGGGGCGAGGCCGCGCGCGAGGACGACGCGCTGGCCAATGACATCTACACGCACTTCCTCATCCAGGCGCTGGACGGAAGCGGCGACCGCAACCGCGACGGCGCGGTGAGCGCCACCGAGGCCCACGACTGGGCCCGCCGCAACACCTGGGCCTATACGGAGGGGCGCCAGCGTCCCAGCGCGCAGATATTGGAGGTGGGCGCGGATCCGGTGCTGCTCTCCGGCACGTTGCAGCGGCCGGGGCAGCCGGAGGTCTTCTCCTACAGCGCGAGGCTGGAGGGCTTCACGCTCAAGGTGGACGGCCACGACGCAGGCGAGCTGCCCGGAGGCGTGGTGGTGCCCGAAGGCCGGCGCAAGCTGGAGCTGCGCAAGGGCGGCCAGGTGTTGTGGGAGGACACCGTGGCGCTGCGCTCCGGCGAGCGGCGGGAGCTGGAAGCATTCCTGCGCCCCAAGGCGGACGGGCCCAAGCGCACGGTGACGCTGGGCGGAGGCGTGCTCGGCTTCCTGGATGGACAGAGCCGCGAGCAGGTGCTGCCGGCGTCGGCGCAGGCGGGCGTGGGGCTGGGCTGGGAGGGCGTGCTCCTGGACGGGAAGCTGGACCTCTGGGTAGACGTGGCGGCGGGGCAGGGGCGTCAGTCGCTGCGGTTGGACCCGGGCGGAGACGTGCCGGTGCGACACCGCTCGCTGCTCGTGGGCGTGGCGGTGGGGCCCACGTGGACGTGGGGCCGGCTGGGGCTGTCCACCGGACCGCGCGTGGCCGGATTGTGGTTGCAGCGCTCCTTCCAGTTGGAGTTGTTGGACCGGAACGAGCAGTACGTTACGGCCTGGCCGGGATGGATGGCCGCGCTGTCGTTCCGCTTCAGCCCGGTGTGGATGGTGGAGGCGCGCGCGCAGGCGTTGTGGGCCTACGTCCCGGTGGACGGGCAGACGCGCACGGTGGGCTTTGGAGGCCTGATGCTGGCCGGAGGGTACCGCTTCTGATGCGAGCCAGGACATGCGGCGGAGCGCTGGTGCTGGCGCTCGTGGGCTGTGGCGGATTCGACAACGGAGACCTGCGCACGGGCACCGTGCGAGGCCGCGTGCTGGGCGCGGAGTCCGGAGTGGCGCGCGTCAGCGTGCTGGGCCATTCGGAGCTGCGCGCGACGGTGGCCGCGGACGGCCGCTTCGAGCTGGACGGCGTGCCGGCGGTGTCGCTGGAGCTGTTCGTGGTCGCCTCGCGCACGCAGGCGGCGAGGACGCCCGTGATGGCGCAGGGAGCCCGGGTCACCGACGTGGGTGACATCCAGGGGAGGCCCGGTGCCTTCCTGACGGTGAGGGTGCGGGACGAGCAGGGCGCCATCCCACCCGACGTCGAGGTGGAGCTGCGAGGCACGGGAGAAGACCGAGCCAAGGTGGACACGAGCAGCGGCGAGGTGCGCCTGGGGCCGCTGCCCGCGGGCTGCTACGCGCTGGAGGTCAAGGCCGACGACCTGGAGGACGTGGAGACCGAGGTCTGCGTCCGGGAAGGCGAGGAGCGCGTGCAGCCCATCACGCTGCCCGCGGATGACGATGACGGTGGAGACGACGACGGCGGCAGCGACGACCACGGCGGGCGGGACGGCGGCTGAATCGTCACTTCACGTCAGTGACCCGCAGCGAATCGAGGAAGGCCTCGCCCTCGGGGAATGGGTCTTCTTCGACGGCGATCGCCTGAAGGAAGAGGAGCCCGGTTCCAACGACAATCCATCGGTCCCGGATGAGCTCTCCCTCACCCGGGCCCCGCCACTCCCAGCCCATCCAGGGAGCGGGCAACCGCGTGTATTCGTCGCGTGCGAAGGGCTGCACGCGTTCCCGTTCAAGCCGCGCGAGGTTTTCTTCCGGGGACTTCCCAGCCTCGAAGGTGTTTGGATACCAATCCAACTGGAACTGCCTGGAGAAGTTCAGGTGCTCCCACGAGCAGTTAAGGCTGGGGAGACTGTAGGGTAGCGTGATCCAGCCAGGGGCCGGCACCGGACCACAGCGGACACGGGTGGACTCAGTCGTTGCCTCGGCGCTGCCCGGAGGGAGGCGCGGCGCCACGATGCTGATGCCAGGCACGGGCTCCCATCGGACCTGCTCCTCCGCGGGCGGCCACTGTGGCCGGGCGGGAGCAGCCGCCCGCCCCGCCGCACAGGCCATGCATGCGAGCGCGAGCAGCCCTGGAACGTAGCGGTTCAACCGGGTCATGGAGATAGGGTACACCCCGGTCCGTAAAGCCCGTGACTCCCACCCGCCTCCCCAAGGTGACGACGTGAACGACCGACTCCTGCGCACGGCGCGCCGCCAGCCCACCGACACCACCCCCGTGTGGCTGATGCGTCAGGCGGGCCGCTACCTGCCCGAGTACCGCGCCATCCGCGGCAACATCGCGTTCCTGGACCTTTGCAAGGACCCGGACCTGGCCGCCGAAGTCACCGTCCAGCCCATCACCCGCCTGGGCGTGGACGCGGCCATCATCTTCTCCGACATCCTCATCCCCGTGGAGGCGATGGGCATCCACCTGGAACTGGGCGACAAGGGCCCCCACTTCCCCAACCCGCTGCGCACGCCCGCGGACATCGACAAGCTCGGCGTCCCCGACCCCGTCGAAGGCACCGGCTTCGTCGCGGAGGCCATCCGCCGCACGCGCAAGGCGCTCAATGACTCCGTGCCCGTCATCGGCTTCGCGGGCGCGCCCTTCACCCTGGCCGCGTACATGGTCGAGGGCGGCGGCTCCAAGAGCTACATCCAGATCAAGCGCCTGCTCTTCGAGCAGCCTGAAGTCGCCCACCGCCTCTTCCAGAAGCTCACCGACACCCTCATCCCGTACCTCAAGATGCAGGTGGAGGCCGGCGCGAAGATTGTTCAAATCTTCGACTCCTGGGGCGGGGAGCTGTCCCCCTGGGACTTCGAGCGCTTCAGCCTCCCGTACCTCACCGAGATGGTGACGGAGCTCAAGGCCACCGGCGTCCCCGTCATCCTCTTCGGCGTGAACATGACCCCGCACCTGCCGCTCCTGAAGCGCACCGGCGCGGACGTCATCGGCCTGGACTGGCGCTGCCCCGTGGACGAGGGCCGCCGCATCCTCGGGCCGGACGTGGCCACCCAGGGCAACCTGGATCCGCTCCACCTCTTCCTCCCCCGTGAAGAGCTGGACGGCCGCGTGAAGGACATCCTCCGCCGCGCCGGCCCCACCGGGCACATCTTCAACCTGGGCCACGGCATCCTCCCGCCCACCGACCCGGACGCCGCGAAGTTCCTCGTGGACGCCGTCCACAAGCACGGCGCCGCCCTCCGCCAGGGCACGCTCGACTGAACAAGTCCCTGCCCGGCCATCTGGCGAGCAGTTGACTCAAGAATCAATCCGGCGTTGACGCGGTGCATTGCCCGCCATTAGAAGCGCCTCACTCGGTTCACAGAGGGTGAGGCACACATGGCAAGCGAGAAGCGCAACGGCCACCGGCGGGTGGCCATCGTCCGCGGGCTGCGGACGCCGTTCGCGAAGGCGGGCACCGTCTTCGCGAACCTGACGGCGCTGGACCTGGGCCGGATGGTGGTCCAGGAGCTGGTGCAGCGCAGCGACCTGGACCCCAACGAAATCAACCAGGTCGTCTTCGGACAGGTCATCCCCACGCTGACCGCGCCCTCCATCGCGCGCGAAGTGGTGCTGGCGGCGGGCCTGCCCAAGCGCATTGACGCCTTCACGGTGGCGCGCGCCTGCGCCACGTCCATCCAGTCCATGGTGGCGGGCGCCAACGCCATCGCGCTGGGCGACGCGGACGTCGTCATCGCCGGTGGCACGGAGTCCCTGTCGGACGCGCCCATCTTCACCAGCCGCCCGCTGGCGCACGCGCTGGCCGCGTCGTCCAAGGGCAAGAGCCTCCCGGACAAGCTCAAGCCCTTCCAGAAGCTCAAGGCCAAGGACCTCATCCCCGTGCCCCCCGCCATCGCCGAGTACTCCACCGGCGAGACCATGGGCGAGAGCGCGGAGAAGATGGCCAAGGAGAACGGCATCACCCGCGAGGAGCAGGACCTCATCGCGTTCAACTCGCACCAGAACGCGGCCCGCGCCTGGAAGGAGGGCCTGTTCGACGGCGAGGTGATGCACGTCACCGTGCCGCCCAAGTACGAGCAGACCGCCACGAAGGACAACATCGTGCGCGAGGACACCAGCCTGGAGGCGCTCGCCAAGCTCAAGCCGGTGTTCGACCGCCGCTATGGCAGCGTCACCGCCGGCAACGCGTCCCCGCTGACGGACGGCGCCGCGGCGCTGCTGCTCATGAGCGAGGAGAAGGCGAAGGCGCTGGGCTACGAGCCGCTGGGCTTCCTGCGCTCGCACGCCTTCGCCGCCACGGACCCGGGCGACCAACTGCTCCAGGGCCCGGCGTACGCGGCGCCCGTGGCGCTCAAGCGCGCGGGGATGAAGCTGTCGGACATCGACCTGGTGGAGATGCACGAGGCCTTCGCCGCGCAGGTGGCGAGCAACCTCCAGGCGCTGGCGTCCAAGGAGTTCGCGAAGAAGGCGGGCTTCAATTCTCCGGTCGGTGAGGTGGACCGCTCGCGGCTGAACGTGACGGGCGGCTCCATCTCCATCGGGCACCCGTTCGGTGCCACGGGCGCGCGCATCATCACGCAGGCCCTCAACGAGCTGAAGCGTCGGAACAAGAACACGGTGCTGTGCACCGTCTGCGCCGCGGGTGGCCTGGGCGCCGCGGTCATCCTGGAGCGTGCGTGATGGCGACCAAGCAAGAGGCAGTCGAAGCGAAGCAGGGCTTGAGCTACGACGTCACGAACGGCGTCGCGGTCATCACCGTGGATCAGCCGGGCGCGCCGGTGAACACGCTGTCCCCGGAAGTGGGCACCGCGTTCTCGGACCTGCTCCTCCAGGCGGAGCGGGACCCGGAGGTGCGCGCCGTCGTCTTCATCTCAGGCAAGAAGGACAACTTCGTCGCCGGCGCGAACATCGACTTCCTGCAGACGCTCAAGACGCCCGCGGACGTGGAGGCCATCAGCCGCGGCGCGCACGAGCAGTTCGACCGGCTGGAGGCCTTCTCCAAGCCGGTGGTCGCGGCCATCCACGGCGCGTGCCTGGGCGGCGGCCTGGAGTGGGTGCTCGCGTGCCACTACCGCATCGTCACGGACAGCCCCAAGTCGGTGGTGGGCCTGCCGGAGACGCAGCTGGGCCTCATCCCCGGCGCCGGCGGCACGCAGCGGCTGCCCGCGCTGATTGGCGCGGAGGCCGCGCTGGACCTCATCCTCACCGGCAAGAACGTCAAGCCGTCCAAGGCGAAGAAGCTGGGCATCGTGGATGAGGTCGTGCCGGTGCCCATGCTCAAGGACCTCGCGCTCAAGCGCGCGGCGGAGCTGGCGGCGGGCACGCTGAAGGTGGAGCGCTCGCACCAGGGCTTCAAGGCCGTGGCCCAGAGCGGCAAGAAGAAGGGCATCGCCGGCATCTTCCAGGGGCTCATCAACAAGGACCTGTGGAAGGAAGCGGCGCTGGAGGACAACCCGCTCGGCCGCAAGGTGATGTTCGACCAGGCGAAGAAGCAGCTCCTCAAGAAGACGCGCGGCAAGTACCCCGCGCAGGAGAAGGCGCTGCAGGTCATCCGCGTGGGCCTGGAGTCCGGCCGCAAGGCGGGCCTGGAGGCCGAAGCGAAGGCCTTTGGCGAGCTGGTGTTCACGGACGTGTCGCGGCGCCTGGTGGAGATCTTCTTCGCCACCACGGCGCTGAAGAAGGAGAACGGCACCGCCAACCCCAACCTGAAGCCGCGCGAGGTGAAGAAGGTGGGCGTGCTGGGCGGCGGCCTCATGGGCGGCGGCATCGCCTACGTGGCCGGCGTGCTCCAGGGCGTGCCCGTGCGCGTGAAGGACCGGGACGACGCGGGCGCGGGCCGCGCGCTCAAGCAGGTGCAGACGGTGCTGGATGAGCGCGTGAAGCGCCGCTCGCTCACGCGGCTGGAGTCCAACGCGAAGCTGTCCCACATCACCGCGGGCACGGACTACAGCGGCTTCAAGTCGGTGGACCTGGTGATTGAAGCGGTCTTCGAGGAACTGAAGCTCAAGCACCAGGTCATCGCGGAGGTGGAGGCCGTCACCGGCGAGAACACCATCTTCGCGTCCAACACCTCCAGCCTGCCCATTGGCGAGCTGGCGAAGGGCAGCAAGCGCCCCTCGCAGGTGATTGGCATGCACTACTTCAGCCCGGTGCACAAAATGCCGCTGCTGGAGATCATCACGCACCCGGGCACCGCGGAGTGGGTGACGGCCACCTGCGTGGACGTGGGCAAGAAGCAGGGCAAGACGGTCATCGTCGTCAACGACGGGCCGGGCTTCTACACGTCGCGCATCCTCGCGCCGTACATGAACGAGGCCGCGTACCTGCTGGCGGAGGGCGCGGACATCGTCCAACTGGACAAGGCGCTGGTGGACTTCGGCTTCCCGGTGGGGCCCATCACGCTCTTGGACGAGGTGGGCATCGACGTGGCCCAGAAGGTGGGCCCCATCATGGAGGCCGCGTTCGGCAAGCGCATGGCGGCGCCCAAGGCGCTGGAGGGCGTGGTGTCCGACGGCCGCCTCGGCCGCAAGACGAACAAGGGCTTCTACCTGTACGAGAACGGGAAGAAGAAGGAGGTGGACCCTCAGGTCTACCTGCTCCTGCCGCACGGCAAGGACCGCAAGTCCCTGGACGCCTCGGAGATGGCCGAGCGCGTGGCGCTGCAGATGGTGAACGAGGCCATCCGCTGCCTGGGTGAAGGCATCCTGCGCAGCGCGCGCGACGGCGACGTGGGCGCCATCTTCGGCCTGGGCTTCCCTCCGTTCCTGGGCGGCCCGTTCCGGTACGCGGACGCCCTGGGCCCGGCCAACCTGCTGCGCAAGCTGGAGCACTACCAGGACAAGTACGGCGAGCGCTTCACGCCCGCGCCGCTGCTCGTGGAGAAGGTGCGCGCCGGCAAGGGCTTCTACGAGTCCTGAGCGCCTGACGCACCGGGGCAGGGGAGGGGAGGGCTCACGGTCCTCTCCCCGTTTCCGGGCCTGACTTGACGCGAGGGGCGGTTCTGGACCAAGGGGCATGCCCCACATGGTCCGTTCCGCTCCTCGTGTTGTCCTGACCGCCGGGCTCGCCGCCCTGGCGGTGTGCACCGCGCTGGTGACGCTGTCCGCGATGACGTTCCCGCACGGCTACAGCCCCGCGCGGCTGACGTGGCCGGGGGCGCCCCTGCTCCTGGGCTGGACGCACTTCGACGCCGGCTGGTACGCGCAGATCGCGCAGGCGGGCTACAGCTACACGCCCGGCCAGCAGAGCTCGGTGGCGTTCTTCCCGCTGTACCCGCTGGTGCTGCGCGGCCTGGGCCTGTTGCACGTGGACACGTTCCTCGCGGGCGTGCTCGTCACCATGCTGTGCGGCCTGGGCGCTCTGTACGTCTTCACGCTGTGGGCGCGCACGCGGGCGGATGAGGAAGCGGCGAGGAACGCGGGGCTGCTCCTGGCGTTCTATCCGTTCGCGTTCTTCCTCTACGGGGCCATGTATTCGGACGCGCTGTTCCTGTTGCTCATCATCGGAGCGTTCCTGCTCTTGGAGCGGGGGTTGCTGGGGTGGGCGGTGCTGCTCGCGGCGGTGGCCACGGCGGCGCGTCCGGTGGCGCCCGCGCTGGTGGTGGGGCTGCTGGCGCGGCGGCTGGAGTGGAAGCACGAGCGCGGCTTGAAGTGGAGCCTGATGGACCTGTTGCCGGTGTTCGCGGCGGCGGGCTTCGTGCTGTACGTGCTCTACCAGTGGAAGGCGTTCGGCGAACCGTTCGCGTTCGTGAAGGTGCAGTCCGCGCCGGGGTGGGACCAGAAGCCGGGCTGGCGCACGTGGGCGAAGCTGCGCTGGTTCCAGGGCTTCAGCCGGGAGATGTCGCTGTCGGACGGCTTGCGGCTGGTGGGGCACGCGGCCGTCACGCTGGGGGCGCTGGCGCTGGTGTGGCCCACGGCGAAGCGGCTGGGCTGGGGCTATGGCGTGTACACGCTGGCCATCGTGGGATTGCCCGCCCTGTCCAGCAAGGACTTCATGGGCATGGGGCGCTACCTCTTGGCCGCCTTCCCGCTGTTCCTCACGCTGGCGCTGCTGCTCCAGGAACGGCCGCGCGTGAGGTGGGGCATGCTCGCCACCAGCGCCTGCGTGATGCTCGCGCTGGCGGCGGCCTACGGAGCGGCGGAGTACGTGTCATGAGCAGGCTCATGGACCAGGCACTGAAGCTCTACACGCACCTGCCCGCGAGCGAGCGCTTCCACGTGCACGCGCGGGCGTCCTCGGCCCCGCTGCTCGCGGTGGCGTCGCGCCTGCCCTCGGGGACGGTGGCGGACATCGGCTGCGGGCACGGCCTGCTGTCCGCGGTGATGGCGATCGCGGTGCCAGAGCGCCGGGTGCTCGGCGTGGACCTGGACGAGCGCAAGGTGCACTGGGCGAAGCAGGCCCTGTCGGGGCTGCCCAACGTGACGCTCGACGTGGGCTCCGTGGAGGAACTCGCGAAGACGCAGCCGCACACCCTGGACGCGGCGGTCGTCTGCGACGTGCTGTACCTGCTGCCCGACGAGAAGTGGCCTAGTTTCCTCCAGTCCGTGCGCGGCCTGCTCAAGCCCGGAGGCCGCTTCCTCCTGAAGGAGGTGGAGGGCGACCGTTCCTGGAAGCACGCCAAGGCGCTCGCGCAGGAGTGGGTGATGGTGTCGCTCCTGGGGCGCACCAAGGCCAGCGGGGGCATGGTCCTCAAGCCACGGGTCGACGGCGTGCGGCTCCTGCGCGACGCGGGCTTCGAGGTGCGCGAAGTCGTGGGCCTGGGCGCGGGCTACACCACGCCGCACCTGCTCTACGACGCCGAGGCCCGCTGAAGCTCACCGTAGTTCGCGAGCGTGATGTCCCGCTCCACGAGCTTCGCCTTCACGCGGGGACTGGTGAGCGCGGCCAGCTCCGCCTCCCAGCCGTAGGTCCACGCCGGATCCTCCGGCACCTGCGGAGCCCCCTCACCGGGGTGGCACCCCAGCTCGAAGTCCCCCGCGGGCAGCGAGTCCAGCACCGCGAGCAGCGCGGACTCATCCAGCCGGCCCGCTTCGAACACGCCTCCAGCACTGACCCGCCGCACACCCGGCCGGGCCCGGGGCGCCGTGCGCGCGAGCACCGCCAGCACCGTCGTCTTCAACGCCGGCCCGGGAGCCCGCAGCCAAGACGCGCGAGGCAGCGCATCCGGCCACCGCAGGGGCAGCCCCTCGCGAGCGGCGATGCCCTCCACCACCGACCGAACTCCCGGCAACAGGTGCAGGTGCTGGTGCCCATCCAGGTGGTCCACCTTCGCGCCCAGCTCTCGAGCGCGGGCGAGCTGCGCGGACAGCTCCCGCTCCAGCTCCTCTCTCCGCACCCGCCCCGTCACCCACGCCTTCGCGAACTCCGCCCAGTTGCCCATGAGCCGCCCGCCCGGCGCCACCGTCCGCACGGCCTCCGCGGGGGCCGCGCAGGCAAGCCGCGTGGACAGCGCCAGGTGCACGCCCACCGCCAACCCCTGCGCCTTCGCCAGGCCCACGGCCTCGGCGGCGCAAGGGCCCATGGCCAGCAGCGTCGCGCTGGTCACGATGCCCTCGCGGTGCGCCTTGAGGATGCCCGCGTCCAGCGACGGGTGCAGGCCCAGGTCGTCCGCGTTGACGATGAGGCGGGTGCGCGAAGCCATGTCCGTCCTACCCGCGCCCCGCCTGGCCCGGCACCGAGCGCAACGGCTGCACCGACGGCGGCAGGCGCACTGGCCTGGCCGTCGGGGACGGCGAGCGCGTCTCCGGGTACAGGCTCACCAGCTCCTTCACCATCTTCAGGATGACGGACGGCGACGCCAGCGTGGAGATGCCGCGCGTGCGCGGGAAGTAGTCCACGCCCATCTGGAACACGCGGAAGCCCTTGCGGATGGCCTTCACCACCAGCTCCGCGTCGATGAACGAGCCCTGGCTCCGGAGCTCCATCGACTCCAGCACCTGGCGGCGCATCAGCTTGAAGCTGAAGTTCACGTCCTTGATCTGGATGTCGAACAGCGCCCGGATGAGCAGGTTGTAGACGAACGAGTACACGATGCGCTTGGCGCCCTCGCTCGTGCGGTCGAACCGGAAGGCGCAGATCATGTCCGCCTCCAGGTAGTCCATCAGGTGCAGCGCCCGCTCCAGCTCGCGCATGTCCCACGGCAGGTCGATGTCCGAGTACAGCACCAGGTCCTTCGTGCTCGCCGCCAGCCCCGTGCGCATCGCTCCGCCCAGCTTCAGGTTCACGGGGTGGGTAATGACCCGCAGCTGAGGCACCTTCGCCGCCAGCGCGTCGCAGACCTCCTGGGTCCGGTCCGTGGAGGCGTCATTGACGACGATGATTTCGAAGTCGTCGGTGAGCTTCGGCAGCACCTCCAGTGCGCGGCTCACCGCGCGCTCCACGTAGTCCTCTTCGTTCCAGGCGGGGAAGAAGAGGCTGATGCTCGGGTACTTGGCCACGGTCGTCATGTCGCGCGCGTTCCGTCAGGAAGGAAACGCGGGCTCGCTAGCAGAGGGCCCCCCCGCTGGCAAACCTCTTGGCCCTTCTTACGGGAAACCCTTATAGTACCGCGTAGCCATTATTTTATGGGGACACGGTGAAAACCCAGCCCTACACGCTTCTGGTCGTGGACGATTCGCAGGCGCTGCTGCCGCAGCTGGTGCGCACCCTCGGCCCGGAGGACTTCGCGCTCCGTGTAGCCCGGTCCGGGCCGGAGGCGCTGGGGCTGACCCAGGAGGTAGACGGCGTCCTGCTCTGCTCCGGCGGCCCCGACGAGGCGCAGGCCCAGCGCCTCCTGGAGGCCCTCACCCCACCTCAACCCGCGCCCCGACCCGCCGTGGTGGTCCTTGCACCTCAAGAGGATCGCACCCTGCGCCTGGCCGCGCTGCGCAGGGGGGCTGAGGTGATTTTGACCCCCTGGGACGACGAAGAGCTGCGTTTGAGGCTCTATCAGCGCCTGGAAACGCACTCCCGGTTGAGGTCACTTCACTCCCAGGTGGAGGAGCTGCGGCGCCTGGCGGTGACGGACGGGCTGACCCAGGTGCACAACCACCGTTACTTCCAGGAGCGGCTGCGCGAGGAGTTCCGCCGCTCGCAGCGCTACGACGAGAGCCTGTCGCTCATCCTGGTGGACCTGGACCACTTCAAGAACATCAACGACGCCCACGGCCACGGGGCGGGAGACCGCGTCCTGCGGGAGGTGGCGGCCTCCCTCCAGCACAGCGTGCGTGAGACGGACCTGGTGGCCCGCTACGGAGGAGAGGAGTTCGCCATCCTCCTGCCCTGCACCCACCTGCCCGGCGCCCTCACCGTGGCGGAGCGAATCCGCAAGGGAATCAACGAGTTGCACGCGGGCCCGGAGGGCGCCCTGCGCGTCACCGCGTCCCTGGGCGTCTCCAGCTTCCCCCACCGCGCCATCCTCACCCCGGAGCAGCTGCTGCTCACCGCCGACGAGGCCCTCTACCGCGCCAAGCGGGAGGGTCGCGACCGCATCTGCCTGCACCCTCCCGCCCCCCTGTTTTCCACGCCGCCCTCGCGGGCCGGCTGACCCAGAGGGTCAATCACCCGGGGTCGCATTTGACCCCATTGGGTCCCATGGGTCTACAATGACCTTGCCCCTTTTTGTCATGCCATTGAAAAATGGCGTGATTGCCGGGGTTTATCCAAATCTCCGGTTTGGCAAGGCCATTGCAAATGTCTATTCCCGGAAAGTCCATGGGAACCCTCGGAGCTCAAGCGCAGGCGCAGGACCCGGTCGCCCGCGGCCGGCTGCTGCTCGTGGACGACGAGGAGAACATCCTCAAGTCCATCCGGCGGGTGTTGCGGCGCGGTGAGTGGGACATCGAGACGGCGACGGACGCCGAAGCCGGCCTGCGCACGCTGGAGCGCTTCCAGCCGGAGGTCGTCATCTCCGACTTCCGCATGCCGGGGATGAACGGGGTGGAGTTCCTCACCCAGGTGAAGCTCCAGGCGCCGCGCGCCCAGCGCATCATGCTGACGGGGCAGGCGGATCAGCAGGCCATCGAAGAGGCCATCAACCGCTCGGAAATCTTCCGCTTCATCTCCAAGCCGTGGAACGACAGCCACCTGGTCCTCACGGTGAAGAGCGCCTTCGAGCAGTACGCGCTCCACGCGGAGAACGACCGGCTCTACCGCGTCACCCAGGAGCAGAACGCGGAGCTCAAGCACCTCAACGCGGACCTGGAGGAGCGCGTCGCGCTGCGCACGCGCCTGCTCTCCACGGCCAAGCGCGAGTGGGAGCTGTCCTTCGACTGCATGGAGACGCCGCTCGCGGTGGTGCGCGCGCGGGACTTCGCGGTGCGCCGGGCCAACGTCGCCTACGCGCAGGTGGCCCGCCGCTCCATCGAAGAGGTGCCTTCGGACGTCCCCTGCCACCAGTACCTCTTCGGCCGGGACACGCCGTGCCAGGGCTGCCCGCTGCCCTCCGCCATGGAGACGGGCAAGGGCGCGCGCGGGGAAGTGCAGCAGGGCGGGCGCAGCTACGTGGTGGCCGCGTACCCGTTCGCGGGCGACGACCGCGCGGTGTGCACCTACCGCGACGTCACCGAGGAGCAGGCCATGACGCGCCGGCTCATCGAGACGGAGAAGATGGCCGCGGTGGGCCAGCTCGCGGGCGGCGTGGCGCACGAAATCAACAACCCGCTGGGTGGCATCCTCGCCTTCGCGCAGCTGATGTCCCGCGACGCGGGCCGCAGCGAGAGCGACCTGGAGTCGCTGAAGCTGATTGAAGAGAGCGCGCTGCGCTGCAAGCGCATCGTGGAGAGCCTGCTGAAGTTCAGCCGGCACAGCCGCGTGGAGGACCGCCGCCTCTTTGATTTGTCCAAGTGCGTGGAGGACGCCGCGGTCCTCTTCCGCGCGCAGCTCAAGTCCATGCCCAAGGTGGAGCTGAAGCTGGGCCTCAAGGACGGGCTGCCCAAGGTGTACGGCGACCCCGGCACGCTCGCGCAGGTGGTGCTCAACCTGCTGCAGAACGGCCTGCAGGCGCTCCCCAACGCGGAAGGGCGCCTGTCCCTGGAGACGGGGCGCGAGGGCGACCGGACCTTCTTCGCGGTGACGGACACCGGCTCGGGCATCGAAGAGAAGCACCTGCCGCGCATCTTCGAGCCGTCCTTCACCACCAAGCCGCCCGGCGAGGGCACCGGCCTGGGTTTGTCCATCGCCTATCGCATCGTTCAGGACCACGGGGGCACCTTCCAGGTGGATACCCACGTGGGCCAGGGCTCCCGTTTCATCGTCTACCTGCCTATTCCCCTGCAGCTCGAGAGGTTGCCGTGAACCAAGTCAAGCGCGCCAAGGTCCTCGTTGTGGATGACGACTCCGTCGTCCTCAAGGCCGTCACCCAGATCCTCCAGCGGGAAGGCCACCCGGTCGTTGCCATCGACGACGCGGTGGAGGGGCTCGCGGCGGCCAAGGACCCGTCCATCGACGTGGTCGTGCTCGACATCAAGATGCCGCACCTGTCCGGCATGGACCTCCTGCGCGCCATCAAGGCGGACCGCCCGGACGTGGAGGTCATCATGATGACGGCCTTCGCCACCGTGGAGACGGCGGTGGAGGCGGTGAAGGCGGGCGCGTACGACTACCTCACCAAGCCCTTCGAGAACATCGACGAGGTCAGCCTCACGGTGGCCAAGGCCGCCGAGCGCAAGGCGCTGAAGGACCGCACCCGCGCGCTGGAGGAGGCGCTCACCGCGCGCAGCCAGTTCGAGGACCTCATCGGTCAGTCCTCGCAGATGCGCGCCGTGTTCAAGCTGGTGGAGACGGTCAGCCACTCCACCGCCACGGTGCTCATCCAGGGTGAGAGCGGCACGGGCAAGGAGCTGGTCGCCCGCGCCATCCACTACCGCAGCGCGCGCCGCGACAAGCCCTTCGTCGCCGTCAACTGTTCGGCCCTGACGGAGACGCTGCTGGAGAGCGAGCTCTTCGGCCACGTGAAGGGCAGCTTCACCGGCGCCACCGGCAACAAGAAGGGCCTCTTCGAGGCGGCCGACGGCGGCACCATCTTCCTGGACGAGATTGGCGACGTGCCCCCGGCCACCCAGGTGCGCCTCCTGCGCGTCCTGCAGGAGGGTGAAGTCAAGCGCGTGGGCGCCAACGAGCCCGTGAAGGTGGACGTGCGCGTCATCGCCGCCACGCACGTGGACCTGTCCCGCGCGAAGGAGCAGGGCAAGTTCCGCGAGGACCTCTTCTATCGCCTCAACGTCATCACCATCGACCTGCCGCCCCTGCGCGACCGCCCGGAGGACGTGCCGCTGCTCGCGCACCACTTCCTCAAGGTCTACGCCGCCAAGGCGGACAAGAAGGTCACCGGCATCAGCCCGCGCGCCATGGAGGCGCTCACCTGCAACCGGTGGACGGGCAACGTGCGCGAGCTGGAGAACGTCATCGAGCGCGCGGTGGTGCTGACGGCCAACGACGCCATCGACGTGGAGGACCTGCCGCCCGGCTTCCAGGCCGCGCCCCAGGCCGACTCGGCGGTGGAGGTGTTCAGCCTGGCGCACCTGCCGTACGCCCAGGCCAAGCGCCTGGCCATGCGCGCCTTCGAGCGCCGCTACCTGTCCGCGCTCTTGGAGAAGAACAACCACAACGTGTCCAGCGCGGCGCGCGCGGCCGGCGTGGACCGCTCCAACTTCCGCCGCCTGCTCAAGCAGTACGAGGTGGCGGGCCGCAGCATGAAGCCGCGCTCGCCCAAGGGCCCGGACTCGGACAGCGGCCCGGGCCCCGTCCTGGAAGCGGTGTCCTGAAGACGCGGTGTCCTGACGGGGCCCCTCGGGGAGTGACGGCGCTTCAGCCGTCCTCTCCGGGCTCGCGCTCGCTGCGCCGCGCGGCGAGCTGCTGTTGGATGGCCTCGTAGCGCTCGGACAGCTCCGCCTCGAAGCCGTTGCGCGTCGGGGTGTAGAAGCAGCGCGAGCGCAGCGCTTCGGGCAGGTAGTCCTCCGGGACGTAGTTGCCCTCGAAGTTGTGCGGGTACTTGTACCCGCCGCCGTAACCCAGCGACTTCATCAGCTTCGTGGGCGCGTTGCGCAGGTGCATGGGCACCGGCAGCGCGCCCTCCTTCGTCACGGCCTCGCGCACGGCCGCGTACGCGGCGATGACGGCGTTCGACTTGGGCGCGAGCGCCAGGTACGTCACGGCCTGGGTGAGGGGCAGGGTGCCCTCCGGCAGGCCCATGAGCTGGAAGGCCCTCAGCGCGTCCACCGCCACGCCCAGCGCGCGCGGGTCCGCGTTGCCCACGTCCTCCGACGCGAAGATGACCATGCGGCGGAAGATGAAGACAGGGTCCTCGCCCGCCTCCAGCATGCGCGTCATCCAGTACAGCGCGGCGTCCACGTCGCTGCCGCGCATGGATTTGATGAACGCGCTGACGACGTTGTAGTGCTCCTCGCCGCCCTTGTCGTAGAGCAGCATCTTCTGCTGGAGCGCCTCCTCCGCCACCTTGCGGTCCACCGCCGTGCGGCCGTACGCCGCCGCGGCCTCCAGCGCGGTGAGGGCCTTGCGCGCGTCCCCGCCCGCCGCGTCCGCGATGAACTCCAGCGCCGCGTCGTCCACCGCCACCTTGCCGTTGAGGCCCCGGGGGTCCGAGACCGCGTGGCGCATGACGGCGATGAGCTCCTCCTGCTCCAGCCCGCGCAGGGTGATGACGCGGCAGCGCGACAGGAGCGCGGCGTTCACTTCAAAAGACGGGTTCTCCGTGGTGGCGCCAATCAGCGTGACGGTGCCCTTCTCCACGTGGGGCAGCAGCGCGTCCTGCTGCGACTTGTTGAAGCGGTGGATTTCGTCGATGAAGAGCAGCGTGCGCTGGCGCTGGAGCTTCCAGCGGTCCTGCGCGCGGGCCACCGTCTCGCGGATGTCCTTCACGCCCGCGAGCACGGCGGACATCGTCTCGAAGGCGGCGCCGGTGGAGCGCGCGATGAGCTGGGCGAGCGTCGTCTTGCCGGTGCCCGGCGGCCCCCAGAGGATGAGGCTGGGCACCTGGTCGCTCTCCAGCGCGCGGCGCAGGAAGCGGCCCTCTCCGGTGAGGTGCTCCTGGCCCAGGTACTCGCTGAGCGAGGTGGGGCGCATGCGCTCGGCGAGCGGCGCCAGGACGGCCTGTTCCTTCTGGCTGGCGTGGTCGAAGAGGTCCATGGGGCCTCCAAACCTAGCGCCCCGTCCGCCCTGTCGCGCCCCCTTGTGATGTCCGGGGCCGAGCAGGTGCGTCATTTTCCTGCGGAGGACGGTTGGCAGGCTGGACTAGAACCCGGGGGGCGTGCAGACCCTCGTCATCGTCGCGAAGCGAGACACCCCGCAGGCCGTGGCCCTGGCGGCGGAAATCCAGCAGCGCCACCCGAACCTGACGGTGCTGGCGGACCGTGCCCTGGCGCACGCGCTGAACTGGCCGCGCATCGAGGACCGGGAGCTGGCGGCCCGCGCGGACCTGGTGGTGGTGCTGGGCGGTGACGGCACGCTCATCTACGCGGCGCGCCTGTTGGGCGGACGCAACGTGCCCATCATCGGCGTGAACCTGGGCAGCCTGGGCTTCATGACGGAGGTGTCCGTGGAGGAGCTCTTCAGCCGGCTGGATGACGTGCTGGCGGGGAACTTCCACGTGGACTCGCGGATGAAGCTGGCCTGCCGGCTGCTGCGCGGGGGCAAGGTCCTCATCGAGGATGAAATCCTCAACGACGTGGTCATCAACAAGGGCGCGCTCGCGCGCATCGCGGACCACGAGACGTCCATCGACGGGGTGCCCATCACCACGTACAAGTCGGACGGCGTCATCCTGGCCACGCCCACCGGCTCCACGGCGTACTCGCTGTCCGCGGGCGGGCCCATCGTGCACCCGTCGGTGGACTGCACCATCCTGTCGCCCATCTGCTCGCACGCGCTGACCCAGCGGGCCATCGTGGTGCCGGCGGACCGCACCATCCGCGTCACGCTGAAGAGCGAGACGGCGGACACGTACCTCACGCTGGACGGGCAGACGGGCCACTCGCTCCAGGGCGGGGACTGCATCGAAGTGGTGCGCTCGCCCAACCGCGTGGGCCTGGTGCGCAACCCGCGCGTGGCCTTCTTCACCATCCTCCGGCAGAAGCTCCACTGGGGCGAGCGCTGAGGCTTCCGGGCCCTCGGGGTGGGGCTCCCCTCGGGGGTGAGCGGTGGGGTAGCGTCCGGCCCGTGACATCGGGTGCGCACACGACGCGTTTCGGCAAGTACGAGCTGCAGGAGCGCCTGGGCGCGGGCGGCATGGCCGTGGTGCACCGCGCGCGCTACACCGTGGCGGAGGGCGTGTCGCGGTCCGTCGTCATCAAGCGCGTGAGGGACCCGTACGCGCAGGACCCCGCCTTCGTGCGGATGTTCCTCAACGAAGCGCGCATCTCCATGGGGCTGTCGCACGGCAACATCGTCCAGGTCTTCGACTTCGGGCAGGAGGAGGGGGAGTACTTCCTCGCCATGGAGTGGGTGGACGGGCAGCCCCTGTCCAGGGTGCTCAAGCGCCTGAAGCTGAAGGGCGTGGCGCACCTGCCGGCGCCGCTGGCCGTGCAGTTGATGGTGGAGGTCTGCAAGGGCCTGCACCATGCGCACACGCGCCGCGACGAGCAGGGCCGTCCGCTGGGGCTGGTGCACCGCGACGTGTCCCCGGACAACGTCCTGGTGAGCTACGAGGGCGAGGTGAAGCTCACCGACTTCGGCATCGCGAAGGCGCAGTGGGCCGGGCGGCAGGACACGGACGCGGGCGTGGTGCGCGGCAAGTTCCTCTACCTGTCACCGGAGCAGACGCGGGCGGAGGCGCTGGACGCGCGCTCGGACGTGTACACGGCGGGCGTCGTCCTCTTCGAGCTGCTCACCGGCCGCAGGCCCGCGGAAGGGGACCAGGCCTCGGTGATGGAGCGCATCGCCACGGGCGACCTGACGCCCCCGCAGGCGCACGTGCCGGACCTGGATCCGTCGCTGGGGGCGCTGGTGTCGCGGGCGCTGGCGCTGCGGCGGGATGACCGCTTCACGAGCGCGGAGGACTTCCAGCGCGCGTTGGCGGAGTGGCTCGCGTACCGGGCGCCGCTGTTCCCCGCGTCCACGCTGCGCCACCTGATGGGCTGGCTGTTCGAGGAGGAGCTGAAGCTCGCGGGCCAGCCGCCGCGGATCCCGGAGTCCTTCCTGCGCCAGGTGGCGGTGTGGACGGGGGAGGGCGGCCCGGAGGGGATGGACGAGCCGGAGCGGGCGTCCGCGGTGCACCGCGCGCACGCCGAGGCGTTCCCGGAGGACCACGTGCCTGGGGCGCTGGTGGGCGGAAGCCCCGCGGCGGACATGGGCGCGGGAGTGCCCGGCTGGGTCTGGGCGGCCATCATCGCGGCGGCGGCGGTCTTCTTCGTGGGGCGCGCGGTGCTGCCCGACATGTCGGAAGCGCCGGGGCGCAACCTCCAGGTGGTGTCGGTGCCTCCGGGCGCGGAGGTGCGCTGGGATGGCAGGTACGTCGGGATGACGCCGACGGTGCTGAAGGTCGCTCCAGGAGAGGAATCGCACCAACTGGAGCTGCGCTACGTGGGCCACCATCCGTGGTCGACCACCGTGTCGCAGGCGGCGGTGCCGGAGCGCGTGCAGGTGACGCTGGAGCGGCTGCCGCCCCCTCCGCCTCCGCCGGAGCCGGTGGTGGACGCACGGGTGCCGGAGCCTCAGAAGGCGGGCAGCCGGAAGGGCGTGCCGAGCGTCAACGCCCAGAGCGAGTCGCACGAGGCCCTGGATTGGATCGCGGAGTCCCCCGGCGCGGGGGCGGAGTACACGCTGGGCGTGGAGCTGCTCGTGGCGGGCAAGCCGGGGCAGGCCAGCGGGAAGTTCGGGACGTGCCTGCGGCTGCTGGAGACGGCCGCGGAGTGCCATCTGGGGATGGGGCGGGTGGGAGCGCGGACGGCCCGGGCGGCAGTGGCCGTGGAGCACTACCGGCGCTACCTGCAGCTGCGGCCGCGAGGGGCCGGCGCGGCGGAGGCCCGGCAGTACCTCAAGTCCCGGCCGGGCCGGTAGCGGCGCGCTGCGATGTTCCTCGTCCTGTCGAAGGTGTTGGACCTGCTCTTGTCCCCGCTCACCTGGGCGCTGTTGTTCGGCGTGGGGGGCGTGGTGCTGCGCCGGTGGAAGCGCCTGTCGCTGGTGTCCCAGCTCCTGGCGCTGGCCGTGTTGTACGTGTTCTCCATCGAGCCGACGGTGGCGCTGCTCACGCGCGCGACGGAGGCGGACGCGGTGAGCACGTACCGGCCGGACACGGTCTACGACGCGGTCATCCTGCTGGGCGGAGGACTGGACGCGGCGGCCACGGAGCGCTCGGGACAGCCGGAGTACAACGCCGCGCCGGAGCGGATGATGCGCACCTTCGAGCTGCTGCGCGACGGCCGGGCACGGCAGGTGTTGATCACCGCCGGCAACCTGGACGCGAGGCCGGAGGCGGTGGTGGAGGCGGACGTGCTGGCTGCGCAGTTGGAGCACTGGGGCATCGCGCCCGAGCGCATCGTGAAGGAGGGGCGCAGCCGCAACACCCGTGAGAACGCGCTGGAGTCGGAGCCGCTGGTGCGCAAGCACAGCTGGAAGTCGCTGCTCCTGGTGACGAGCGCCGCGCACCTGCCCCGGGCGGCCGGCTGCTTCGCGGCGGTGGGGCTGAAGGCGGACACGCTCGCTGTGGACCTGCGCTCCTCGACGATTCCCCCCGCGAAGCTGAGCTGGCTGCCGCGCTCGGGGGCGCTCAACCAGAGCACGGACATGCTGCGCGAGCTGGCGGGGCGCATCGTCTACCGGGCCCGCGGCTGGACCGCGCCCTGGCGGTAGCGCGGCAGGGGACAAGCGGGCCCGCCGCGCTGCTGCCGGTGCCCTGCGGCGAAAAGCTGTCCGACAGTCGGACAGCTTTCGCGGAAGTCGCGCCCGGGAGGGGAGCCTGCTCCAGTCCGCCCTACTTCATCGACGGCTGCGCGTGCAGTCCGCCCCTGGGCGCGCCGAGGACTGTGATGCGGCCCTGGGGCTTCGCGCGAGGCGCGGGCTTGCCGGTGCGGAACGCGGTGCCGAGTGCCTCCCACGGCGACACATCCAGGCCCCTGGGCACCACGGGCAGGTCCTTGAACATGGAGTAGCCGTCGTTGCCCTGCGCCACGAAGCTCAGCGTGGCCAGCCGGTACACCGCCGCGTCGTCCAGCGGCCTGCCCTTCACCTCCACCTTCGTCACCCGCGCTCCCGGCGCCTTGCGCAGGTCGTAGGTGAAGCGCAGGCCAGACACCTGCGGGAAGCGGCCGGGCGGCTTGGCGTCCGGCCCGCTCAGGCTGACGCCGTTCTCCAGCGCCGCGCGCAGCACCGCCCCCTTCACCATCAGCACCACCAGTTCATTGCGGTAGGGCATGAGCGAGTACAGCTCTCGCCGGGTCATCGGCCCCGCGGGCAGCACCCGGTCCGCGCGGATGGCGCCCCCGTTCACGAGCGCCACGTCCGCGCCCATCGCATCGCGGAACGCATCCGCCAGGAACGAGCCCAGGTTCGTCTCCTCCAGCCGGTTCTGCGCGCTGCGCGCCTCCAGCGCCACCGGCGAGCGGCCCACCCGCTCCGCCAGCGTGGCAAGCAGCGGCGCGTAGGGCTTCATCTGCTCATTGAACGCCGCGTCGTCCGGCGTCTTCGAGGTGATGGGGATGACCTTCCACGCGAGCTTCTTCACCGCGCCCGTCTTCGCATCCAGGTCCAGCGTGACGCGGCCCAGGTCGATGGCGTCCTCGTCCAGCTTGAAGATGGGCGTGCCCGCGACGGTCTCCTCCACGCGGTCGTGGTCGTGCCCGCCGATGATGAGGTCCACGCGCACGCACTTCGCCAGCTCCCGGTCCTGGTCCACCGCCAGGTGCGTGAGCCCCAGCACGAACTGCGCACCCGCGGCCCTCAGCTCGTCCACGGAGCGCTTCGCCGCCTCGCAGAACGGCGTGATGCGCGTGTCCTTGCCCGGCTTGGACGAGGTCTGCGTCTGCGGCAGCACCACGCCGAAGATGCCCACCTTCACGCCGCCCACGTCGCGGAGGTCCCACGACTTGAGCCCGTCGAACACCTGCCCCGACTTCACGCTCATCACGTTGGCGCCCAGCCACGGGAAGCGCGACTGCTGGAGGCGCGCGCGCAGCACGTCGTCCCCGAAGTCGAACTCGTGGTTGCCCACCGTGGCGTAGTCCAGACCGAGCGCGTTCCACGCGTCGATCATCTGCTTGCCCTTGAGCGCCTCCCCCGCCACCTCCGCGGACGACTCCACCGAGGGCGAAATCGTGTCACCCGCCAGCAGCGTGAGGACGTGCGGCGACTCCTTCAGCGCCTGCTGCTTGAGCGTGGCCACGCGCGACAGGCCGCCCCGGTTCCGGGCGGTGGGCTGGAATTGGTAGACGTCGTTGAGGTGGAGGATCGTGAGGCGGACGGTGTCGGCGGCAGGCGCCGGCTCGGCGGCCCCGGCTGAACGAGTGGCCAGCACCATTGCGAGCGGCAGCAGCACCGCCCAGGTGCTCACGGTCTTCTTCATCATCGGACAGTCGTTCTCTTGCGGAGGCACAAAGGGGGCGTGCCAATCCGTCTCGGCGTAGCGCACTCGGCGCGTGAAGGCGAGCGGACCGGGCATGGCGCAACGCGCAAGCCCCAAGCCCTTCTTCCTGGAGGATGAAGGGCATCCAGCCGGCCACGCGCTCCGCCCTCAGACGGTATAGCGCCGGCCCTGCACCAGCGGTTCAATCACGCTGCCGCTCGAGTCGAACAGGTCCGGATAGTGGATGAGGCGCATCTTCGCGCGCGTGGCCTCCGGCAGCGCCGCCAGCTTCTCGTAGGGGGTGTGCACGCCGTAGTTCGTCTCGTGGATGACCAGGTCCGCCTCGGACAACCAGGAGATGAGCCCCTCGTCGAAGGCCGTGTCCGCGCTGTAGCCCAGGCACCGGCCCCCGGCGCGGATGCGGAACGCGGTGGTGGGCACGTGGTGGTAGGTGAAGCGGCACTCGATTTCGAACGGACCGTGCCTCACCGCGCGCTCCAGGTGCAGCGGCGTGTGCGTGAAGTAGTCCTCGAAGTGCTTGTGGTTGGGGCCCGCGCCCTGCTCTTCGATGAGGCACTCCATGCCCGCGGCCAGGTGGCCCTCCCAGAGGCGGCGCGTGACGCTCGGGTGCGCGAGCAGCTCCATCTTCCGCTGCAACACGAAGAAGGAGAAGTACGCCAGGCTCTCCAGCCCGGAGGCGTGGTCCGCGTGCAGGTGCGTGAGGGCCACGGCGCTGACGCGCTCCACGTCCAGGGGCACGCCGGAGGACTCGGACGCCTCGCGCATCATCTTGCGGATGGGGTGCGGACAGTCGATGAGCAGCACCTGTCCTTCCGCCTCCAGGGCCAGGCACGACGAGTAGTGGAGCGCGGAGAAGGCATCACCGACGCCCAGGGGAATGAAGGACAGGCTCATGGATGGCTCCGGAGTGGAGGGGACAGCCGCTCGCGCAGCTTCGCGGCGACGGCGGGGGGGCAATACGCGGACACATCCTCGCCGCGCGTGAGGCGCTCCTTCAGGGCGCTGCTGGACACCTCCGCCAGGTGCGCCTCCGCGGGAAGGAAGAGGGTGGACAGCTCCGGGGCGAGCGCGCGGTTCATCTGCGCCAGCTCCGTCTCGAACTGCGCATCGGTGGCGCCGCGCACGCCGCGCAACAGGACGCTCGCGCCAATCTCCCGCGCCAGCTCCACGATGAGCCCTTCGGTGGAGGTGACGGAGACATTGGGGTGCTTCGCCACGGCCTCGCGAATGAGCGCCATGCGCTCCTCGGCGGTGAGCAGCGTGCGCTTGTTCGGGTTGACCGCGACCACCACGACGACGTGGCTGAAGAGGCGCGCCGCCTGCCGCACCACCGACAGGTGGCCCGCCGTCACGGGGTCGAAGCTGCCTGCATAGAGAGCGATGGTCATCACGACACCTCACGGTCCGCCGAATCCAACAGCCCCACCGCCATGCGCTTCACGGTGCCCGCCGCGGAGCCCGGGGGCACGAGCCCGGGCGCGCCCGCGGACAGCACGAAGTAGCCCTGGATGGCGGCGAACAGGCCCGCGGCCAGCGGACGCGCGCGGCGCTTGCCCACCACCGCCGCGACCAGCGCCTCCAGTTGCTCCAGGTCCGCGCGCACCACCTCTTCGTAGGCGGCGCGGACCTCCGGCTGCCGGATGGCCTCCGCGCTGATGGTGACCCAGCCCGCCACCGCCGCCACGTCCGCGTCCGGCCCGGTGGCGAGGAACGCGTCCACGAACGCCTCCACCCGCCCACGCGCATCGTCCGAGGCGAGCTTCGTCGCGCGGGTGGCGAAGCGCTGCCGCGCGCGAGCGGCCAACGAGCGCACCAGGGTCAGCAGGATCTCCTGCTTGTCCTCGAAGTGGTAGTGCACCAGCCCCGCGCTCAGGCCCGCCGCCCGGGCGATCTCCGCCACGGACGCGCCCTCGTAGCCGCGCGCGGCCATGGCCTTGAGCAGCCCGGCGACAATCTGTTCCCGGCGCGCTTCGGTGTTGGAGGGACGTGGCATGGCGCGGTCTTGTTTCTAGGTTGTATGACCAACTTATAAACAGGGCCGGCGCGGGCGTCAACCGGACGTGAAATCCAGTGGCGCCGGGCTCGAGGCTAGAAGCGCAGGAGGGACGTCACCTTGTCCGGCCCCAGCCGCTTCGCGCCCTCGAGGAAGTCGAGCGTGATGAGGAAGCAGTAGCCTACAATCTGTCCGCCCAGCCGGCTCACGAGCCGGCCCGTGGCGTCGGCGGTGCCGCCGGTGGCGAGCACGTCATCCACCACGAGGACGCGCTCGTCCTTGAGGATGGCGTCCTCGTGCATCTCCACGCCGTCCGCGCCGTACTCCAGCGAATAGCGCTCCACGATGCGCTTGTGCGGCAGCTTGCCGGGCTTGCGCGCCGGCACGAAGCCCGCCTCCAGCGCCAGCGCGATGGGGGCGCCGAGCAGGAAGCCGCGCGACTCCACGCCCACCACCTTGGTGATGTGCTGGCCCCGGAAGGGAGCGGACATGGCGTTGACCACCCGGCCGAACAGGCGCGGGTCCGCCAGCATGGGGGTGATGTCCTTGAAGACGATGCCGGGCTTGGGGAAGTCCGGCACATCCCGCAGGACGGCCTGGAGGTCGGAGACGAGCGTGGGGTCGAGGGACATGGGGTGGAGCTCCGGAAGGGGGACGGCGGCGTTTTCAACCCGGGGGATGGCACCCGGGGTGGACCTGGGACCCAGGGTACCCGGCCCGGGTGACAGCCGGCCTGGCGGGCGCCCGGACGCGGAGTCCCAGGGCCAACGGCCGGAGGATGGGCGGACTGGGACGGGACCGGGACATGGCGGACGTTGATGATCTCACAGCTTCGCGCCGCCCGGCCGCATCGGCTGGCGGACGCCGTATTTTTTCCCACGCGCGGGGATCCCCTCACTGTGTTAAGCGAGGCGGTTCCCCCCGACCAAGGAGTCTGGGGCCCTTGCAAGCCGTGCAAACCACCGCTGACACCCGAGACCCTCTCTCCCCCCAGGACGGACTCTGGCTCCGCGCCCTCAAGGCCGAGGTCGAGCCCGCCACGTTCAAGAAAGGCCGCGAGGTGGCCGAAGGCCGCCGCGTCTTCGGCCTCACGCGTGAACCCGAACGCATCCGCGCGCAGGTCGCGGGTCCGTCCGGCGAGCGCTACGACGTCGCCCTGATTCCGGGAGAGGGAAAAGTCGTTTCCTCCTGCACCTGCCCGGTGTGGAACACCACTGGCCCGCATTGCGAGCACGTGGTCGCCGTGGCACTCATCTACGCGGCCCGCTTCCGGCCACCGCCGCCACCGCAGAAAGCCGCCGCGCCGCCGCCTCCGCCGCCCGAGCCCGAGGACATGGGGCCGGACGAAGAGGAGATTCCCGGTGGCGGAGCGCCGGGGATGGAAGGCGTCAGCCTGCCCGCGCTCGCCAAGGTGGAGAGCTGGCTGGGCCTGTCCTCACTGCCCGACTACGAGTTCCTCTACCGGCTCACCCCCGCGAGCACGGGGGCGGGCGGCTCCAACAACCGCCACTGGGTCGTGGACGTGCGCCGTCAGGACGCGCAGACCAAGGGCCCCGTGCACGTGAAGCGCCTGCTCCAGGCGGGCAGCCGCATCGCGCCCGCGGACGAGCGCATCTTCATGGTGCTGTCGCGCCATGAGCACCGCTACGACTCGCGCATCGTCCTCTCCGACGAGGACCTGTGCGAGGTGCTGGAGCTGTTGCGCCAGCGCCGGGTCATCTACCGGGGCACGCCGCTCGTCTACATGGAGCAGCCCGTGCGGCCGCAGATCCATCTGGAGTCGCGTCCGGATGGCGCCACCGCGCAGATTGAATTGCTGTTCCCGGACGGCGTGGGCTACCCGCTCAAGGACGTCATCGTGCTCGCGGGCCGGCGCACGTACGTCATCCAGGCGCAGAACCTCCACGCCGTGGAGCCGGACTTCCCGCCGCGCTTGCTGCGCAAGTGGCTGCTGGAGCCGACCATGGCCTTCCCGTCCGGGCAGCTGGACCGGGTGCTGACGTTCTTCGCCGCGCACCTGCCGCGCTTCCGCATGTCGCTGAAGGCGGACGACATCGAAGTCGACGAGTCGGTGGAGCCGCGCTTCGTCCTCACGCTGGAAGGCGCCGCCGAGCGCGTGAAGGTGCAGCTGGCCGCGCGTTACGGCCAGACGACGGTGGCGGTGTCCCCCACGGCCACGCACCTGGGCTACGCCAGCGGCGTGGGCGAGGACGCGCGCAAGCTGTACCGCCGCCGCGACGAGGTGGAGCGCGCCGCGGGCAAGCTGCTGCTCGACATGGGGCTGCGCTTCGATCAGGCCGCGCAGGCGTTCGACGCGACGGGCGACGTGGCCCTGGAGTTCTGGGCGCGGGGCCTGGCGAGCCTGCCCGCGGAGTGGGAGCGCTACGGCGTGCAGGCGCCCAAGGTGCGGCTGCGCCCGAAGCTCAAGCCGCGCATCCGCGTGGGCATGAGCGGCGTGCAGTGGTTCGACCTGGACGCGGAGTTCGTCACCGACGACCAGGCCGTGGACCTGGGCGCCGTGCGCATGTGGCTGGACTCCGGCCGCAAGTTCGTGCCGCTGAAGGACGGCTCCTTCGCGGAGGCGGACGTCGCGGAGATCAAGCGCGTGGCGGACCTCCTGGAGGAGGCCGGCGCCATGCCGGGCCGCACGCGCACGCGGCTGCCGCTGCACCAGGCCGTCGCCCTGGACCTGCTCGCGGACCTGGGCGAGTTCACCGAGGTGGAGGCCAAGGCCCGTCAGGCCATGCTCGCGCTGCGTGAATCCGCGGGCGTGCCGAAGGTGGCCGTGCCGGAGGGCCTGCAGGCCACGCTGCGCCACTACCAGGAGGCGGGCCTGTCCTGGCTCTGGTTCCTGCGCCGCCACGGCCTGTCCGGCATCCTCGCGGACGACATGGGTCTGGGAAAGACCATCCAGTCCCTGAGCCTGATGCAGAAGGTGGCCAACGACGAGGGCCGCAAGCCTTCCCTGGTGGTCGCGCCCACGAGCGTGCTCGCCAACTGGGAGCGCGAGGCGGAGCGCTTCACGCCGGGCCTCAAGGCCATGGTGTGGCACGGGCAGGACCGCCGCGAGCGCGCGGAGGACCTGAAGGGCATGGACCTGGTGCTCACGTCGTACGCGCTGGTGCGCCGCGACCTGGAGCAGCTGTCCCAGGTGGGCTTCCGCTACGTCATCCTGGACGAGGCGCAGAACATCAAGAACGCGGACAGCGCCACCGCGCAGGCGTGCAAGTCGCTGCCCAGCGAGACGCGCCTGGCGCTCACCGGTACGCCGCTGGAGAACCGCCTGTCGGAGCTCTGGAGCATCTTCGACTTCCTGATGCCCGGCTTCCTGGGCAGCGCGGAAGGCTTCAGCGACCGCTACGAGCAGCCCATCCAGGTGGCCAACGACGCCACCGCGAAGGACCGGCTGCGCCGCCGCATCCAGCCCTTCATCATGCGCCGCCTCAAGACGGAGGTGGCCAAGGACCTGCCGCCGAAGACGGAGAGCGTCGCGTGGTGCGAGATGGAGCCCGGCCAGGCCGCGCTCTACCGCGAGGTGCTGGAGGAGAGCCGCCGCAAGGTGAACGAGTCCATCGAGAAGGTGGGCTTCAAGCGCAGCCGCGTCTCCATCCTCGCCGCGCTGATGCGCCTGCGTCAGGTCTGCTGCGATCCGCGTCTGCTCAAGATGCCGCCCGGCACGCTCCTGCCGTCCAGCGCGAAGCTCGAGCGCTTCATGCAGCTGGTGGACGACCTGGTCTCCGAGGGCCACCGCGCCCTCGTCTTCAGCCAGTTCACGGAGATGCTGGAGCTCCTGAAGCAGGAGGCGGACAAGAAGGGCCTGCGCTACCTCTACCTGGACGGCCGCACCAAGGACCGCATGGGCAAGGTGGACGAGTACAACCGCCCTGACGGCCCGCCGCTCTTCTTCATCAGCCTCAAGGCGGGCGGCACCGGCTTGAACCTCACCGCCGCGGACTACGTCATCCACTTCGACCCGTGGTGGAACCCCGCAGTGGAGGACCAGGCCACGGACCGTACGCACCGCATCGGCCAGACGCGCGCGGTCATCAGCTACAAGCTGATCACCCGCGGCACGGTGGAGGAGAAGATCCTCAGCCTCCAGCGCCGCAAGCGAGAACTCGCCGCCGGCGTGCTGGGCGCGGAGGGGGACGACATGGGCCGCACCCTTACCGAACAGGACATCCAGGAGCTGTTCACCGAAATCTGATGCCGGCCTGAAGCGAGGGAGATGGTTGTGGCGCCAACAGGCCACGCCCTCCCACTCGCCCTCCCACCGTCCGCACGACCCGAACACCTGTGCAGTGTCAGCAAGACCTGCTAGGGTGTTCAGGTGTTGGGGTCGTCGTACGGACCGCGGAGGGCGCGCTTGCTGCTGGGTCTTCGGATTTCGAACGTAGCGGTGATTGAGGAGGTGGAGGTCGCGTTCGGCGCGGGCCTCACCGTCCTCACGGGTGAGACGGGCGCCGGCAAGTCCATCCTGGTGGACGCGCTGGGCCTGCTGCTCGGGGGCAGGGCGGATGCGGACGTCATCCGTGCGGGCTGCGAGGACGCGGCGGTGGAGGGCGTGTTCGCCCGGACCCCGGTGCTGGCCGCGCGCCTGGAGGAACTGGGCCTCCCGGACCTGGGCGAGGAGGTGCTCGTGCGCCGCGTGCTCGGGCGCACCGGGCGCGGCAAGGTCTACGTCAACGGCGCGCTGGTGACGCTGGGCGTGCTGGGCAAGCTCACGCGGGGCGCGGTGGACATCGCCGGCCAGCATGAGCACGTGAGCCTCTTCGACTCCGGGCTGCACCGGGTGCTCCTGGACAAGTACGGCGGCCTGGAGGAGACGCTGGCCGCGTACGGCCGCGAGTGGGCGAACCTGCGCGAAGTGGATTCGCGCATGGACGCGCTGGGCGGCGACGACGCCAAGGTGCGCGAACGCGCGGAGTTCCTGCGCTTCCAGCTGGACGAAATCACGCGCCTGGATCCGGAGTCCGGCGAGGACGTGAAGCTGGACGCGGAGCGCCGGCGGCTGGGCAGCGCGCAGAAGCTCAAGCGTCAGGGCGCGGAGGCCGAGCTGCTGGTGTCGGGCGAAGCGCCGTCCGCGGTGGAGATTGTCGGGCGCGCGCTGGGGCTCGTGCACGAGGGCGTCAAGTGCGACGCGACGCTTCAGCCGGTGGCGCAGTCGCTCTCCACGGCGCTGTCGGAGCTGGAGGAGGCCGCGCGCCTGCTCAACCGCTACGTGGAGGGGCTGGAGTCCGACCCCGGGCGGCTGGGCGAGGTGGAGGAGCGGCTGGACGCGCTCAAGCGGCTGTGCCGCAAGCACGGCGCGACGCTGGACGGCGTCCTCAAGAAGCGCGACGAGCTGGAGACGGAGCTGGGCACGCTGGAGAACCGGCGCGAAATCCTGGAGGAGCTGAACCAGGAGCGGAAGCGGGTGGAGGAGCGGGCGCGCAAGGCGGCGCTGACGCTGTCCCGCGCGCGCAAGACGTCCGCCGGGGCCTTCTCCCAGCAGGTGCGTGACGGCCTGGGCGGGCTGGCCATGGGCAAGGCCGCCTTCGAGGTGCGCGTCACCGCCGGGGAGGCGCTGCGTCCAGACGGCCTGGATGAGGTGGAGTTCTTCTTCAGCGCCAACCCGGGTGAGCCGGCGCGGCCCCTGGCCAAGGTGGCCTCGGGGGGTGAGGCGAGCCGGCTGTTGCTCGCGCTCAAACGTGCACTGGCGGACAGTGACGCGTGCGGCTGCTACATCCTGGATGAGGCGGACGCGGGCGTCAGCGGCGCCATCGCGGACGTGGTGGGCCGGATGATTCGTGAGGTCAGCTCCCACCGCCAGGTGCTGTGCATCACGCACCTGCCCCAGGTGGCCGCCTACGCGGACGCGCACCTGCTCATCAAGAAGAGCGTGAAGGGCGAGCGCACCGTGTCCCAGGTGCTGCCCCTCTCGGCGGGCGCCGAGCGCACCCAGGAGCTGGCGCGCATGATGTCGGGCGTGGAGGTGACTCGCGAGGCGCTGGGCGCGGCGGAGGCGCTGGTGCGCTCGGCCCACCGGGCCGCGCCCCGCGCGCGCCGGGAATCCGGTCCGGAAGGCAACACCCCCCGGGGCCGGCTGCGCCGGACGGCCTGAAATGGGGGCCTACAAGGTAGGGGTGACCCAGGGGGAGGGGCATGACGCACCGGGAGTTTTCGTGCGCGTCCTTGCCCCCACTTATGGGCTCACATAGCATCCGGCGCGTGTCCAGCACCGCAGGGCAGACCGCGGCCCCCCGCCATAAAGTCATCTCCGCTGGCCTGACGGACGTCGGGCGCAAGCGCAATCACAACGAGGACAGCTTCCTCATTGACGATGAGCTCCAGCTCTACGTCGTGGCGGACGGCATGGGTGGGCACGCGGGTGGTGGTACCGCGTCGCGCATCGCCGTCGAGACCATCGACAAGGAACTGCGGCGCGCGCGTGAAGGGCGGGACAACCCCTTCGTCAGCGTTCCCAACCTCCAGGATTCGCCCATTCCGGAAGCGCTCCGGGGCGCGGTGGAGAAGGCCTGTCAGGCCATCTACCTCACCGCCCAGGATGACGCGCGCCTGTCCGGCATGGGCACGACCGTCATCTCCCTGGTGGTCCGCGACGAGCACGCCTTCTTCGCCCACGTGGGCGACAGTCGCGCGTACCTCATCCGCGGGGACCTCATCCAGCAGATCTCCGAGGACCACTCGCTGGTCAACGAGCAGATAAAAGCGGGGATGATCACACCGGAAGAGGCCAAGCACTCCCGGTACAAGAACATCATCACCCGCTCCGTCGGCTTCGAGGAGGAGGTCCAGGTGGATGTCATGGGGCTCGTGTCCGAGCCCGGTGACGTGTTCCTGCTCTGCTCGGACGGTCTCGCCAACATGCTGGAGGACCGGGAGATCCACGACGCCGTCGCGCGCCACGCGAGCCTGGAGGAGGTGCCCAAGCACCTCATCGACCTGGCCAATGAGCGCGGCGGCGACGACAACATCAGCGTCATCGTCGTGCGCATGCAGGGTGGCTGAAGAGGGCCGGACTCGGGGCGCGATTGGGGCGCGCCCCGGAGTCTGTTGACCTTGACACTCTTCAAATGCGGATGATAGCTGCCCCAACCTTTCCATCCACTGAGAATCGCCAGTGGGTGACGGTGCGGGAGGGGCGGCGGGTGGGGGAGGTGTTGCGAGCGCGGGGAGCGACTTAGCTTCTGGCGCCGGAAGTCCCACGTTGCGAAAGAGTTTCCCCAGGAGTGGTCCGTGGCCAAAAAGTCCTTCACGCTGATGGTCATCCCGGACCACGACGCTCCGGTGAAGCGCTACACCATCCAGCGCTCCTGGTTGGTTCAGGTGGGCATGGGCCTGATGCTGGTGGCGGGCCTGGGCGCCGGTGCGAGCATCCACTACCTGCAGGTGGCGGCGGACGCGTCGGAGAACCGCATCCTGCGTGAGGAGAACCTCACGCTGCGCTCGCAGCTCAAGTCGGTGCGCGAGCGCATCGAGCACATCGGTTCGACGCTGGACCGCGTGGAGCGTTTCGACCAGAAGCTGCGCGCGGTGACGTTGCTGTCCGACCCGCAGCGCAACCTGGCCATGGGCCCCACGGAGCCGGAGACCGGCACCACGGCGCCCACGACGGACACGCAGTTCACCCAGCTGACCACCACGGACACGCCCAAGATGATGCTGGGCCGGCTGGACCGGCTCTCCGCGGAGGCGACCCGCCAGGAGCTGAGCCTCCAGGACCTGCAGGCCTACTTCCAGGACCAGAAGTCACTGTTGGCCTCCACGCCGTCGGTGTGGCCGGCGCGCGGCTGGGTGACCAGCGATTTCGGTCAGCGCCTGGACCCGTACACGGCGGACCGCGTGACGCATGCGGGTCTGGACATCGCGGCGCCGCACGGCAAGGAGGTCACCGCGCCGTCTGACGGCACGGTGGTGTTCGCGGGGCTGGAGGGCGGCTACGGCAACGTGCTCGTCATCGACCACGGCTACGGCATCAAGACGCGCTACGGCCACCTGTCCAAGATCCTCGTGAAGGCCGGGGACCGGGTGAAGCGCGGCTCGCCCATCGCGGCGGTGGGCAACACCGGCCGCTCCACCGGCCCGCACCTGCACTACGAAGTGCGCGTGAACGGCGTGCCGCAGAACCCGCGCAAGTTCATCCTGGAGGAGTAGTCCTCAGGTTCCTTCCGGCTCCGGAAGGAACGCGTCCAGGCGCAGGCGCCGCCGCTGCAGGCCGTGCGTCCGCCCGGTGCGCTCCATGATGTAGGCCCGCTCCACCTCCGCCCACAGGAGCGGCCCCAGCACCTGCCAGTGTGACGGCTGGTGCACCGTCAGCTCCAGCAGCGCCACGGTGAAGCCCGGCACGTCGGTGTCGGAGGCTCCCGGAGGCAGCGCGGGGCGCAGGCCCTCCGCCAGCTTCGCGCGCGTCGCCTCCGCGCTGTCCTCGCGCACGGTGAGCTGGGAGGTGGGCAGCAGCAGCACCGCGAAGCCGTCCGGCTGGAAGCGCACGATGCGCGCGCCCGGGTACTGCGCGGAAAGCGACGCCACGACGCCCTTGAGCAGCGCGTCCCCGGCGGGGAACCCGAAGCGCGCGTTGAAGTGGATCATCTCCTTCACGTCCACCATCAGCGCGCCCACGCGCCAGCCGTCGTGGTGCGCGTGCGTGGACAGGTCGAACTCCTCCTTGAGGAGCGTGCCCTGCGTGAGCGCCAGCACGTGCATGGCGCCGGTGGCGTCCGGCTGGCCTCGCCGGCGCTGCTCGGCGGCGATGAGCTCCTGGGCGGCGGCCTGGGGCGCCTCCTGGGCGTGCCCCGGGCGCGCGGCCCGGGGGTGGAGGGCGACGAGGGCGGTGGCGGTGGCGTCGTCGAGTGCGTAGGGCATCGTGTCCGCGTGTGTAGCGCGGACCGGCCCGGGGCGCAGGAAAGCTTCTTGCCCGCGCCCGCTCCGCTGCCCTCAGCGCATGCGGTGCGCCGTCACGGTGACCTCGTCCCGGTCATGGTAGAGCTGGCGGACGGTGAGGCCCTCCCAGCCCCCGTCCTCCACGAGGGTCTGACGCACCCGCAGGAGCAGCGGGTTCTTGTCCTTCATGGGCAGCTTGATGTTGGCCACCAGGTTGCGCGCCCAGCGGCGCCGGCCCCACTTGGCCAAGAGCTGCGCCACCTCCAGGGGCCGCCACGCCATGTCGCAGAAGAGCCAGTCCGCGGACTCCTCCGGGGCGTAGGCGAAGGCGCTCTCCTGCACGTGCTGGACGCGCGGGTTCTTCGCCAGCTCCGGCATCAGCTTCGCCGGGTCCACCGCCACCACCCGCGCCCCTCGGGCCACCAGCCGCTGCGTCCAGCCGCCCGGCGCCGCGCCCAGGTCCACGCAGACGTCGCCGCGCCCGGGCTCGTGCGCCAGCCCGTCCAGCGCCTCCTCCAGCTTCATCGCCGCGCGGGAAGGGGACTCGCCCGCGCGCTTCATCCGCCGCCGCCCGCCCGGCGCGAGCGACAGGGCCTCACGGGCGCTCACCGCGCCCAGGCTCAGCACGCCGTCCGGAGCGACGCACAGGCCCACCAGCAGGGCCCCCGCCTCGCGAGCCCGTCCGTCGTCCTCCAGGACGCGTCCCTCGGGGAGGGCGGCGCGCACCGCCGCCTCCAGCGCCTCCGCGCGGCCCGCCTGCGTGTTGCCCTTCGCGCTGTCCGGCGTGTAGGCCCGCACGAGCCAGGGCACGCGAGAGGGCAGCCCGGACATCGCCGCCCGGATGTCCTCCACCGGCACCTGGGCTCCACCCGGAGGCGCCCAGGTGGCGACGACCCTCTCCACCGCCCGGCCGAAGGCGGGAGGGACATCAGGGCGTTGCTCGGACTCCACCAGGGCCGGACCCAGGAGGCGGGGACCCGCTCCCGCCCAGGTCAGCTCCTCGAAGAGGTGCGCCTCGAAGCCCTCCCGGCACGTCCACAGCCACCGGCCAGGTTGGGCCGCCAGCGTGTGTGCGGGCATGGAAGGCACGCGCGCCCGAGGTGGGATGCGCGGCGCGGGTGAGGCGATGGGGGCCGGGGCGGAGCGTCCGGGGCCACCGGCACGGGGCGTGGGGGCGGGCTTGCCGCTGGGCTTGCCGCCGGACTTGGGGCCAGGCTTGCCGCCTGTGCGGAGGCCGGGCTTCGGGCCCCCCTTGCCGTGAGAGGGAGAACCCGCGCGAGCGGGCTTGCCGGGCCGGGAGGGGGCGCCTGGCCGGCCGGGGCCCGGGGAGGAGCGGCCGGAAGAAGTCTTCGCGGCGCGGGGACGGTGAATCTGCTTAGGGGACATTGCGTGGACTCGGTTCCGCTTTACTGTGGGCCACCGCGCGCCGGGCGGCCAGCCGAGAGGAAGTTTCGGGGGGCGCGCGTGGTTTTGGTCTGGTTCTCCCTTACATCTCCTGGGAATTCCCTTCACTCGCCGCGCTCCTTCGAGGATCCTCCGGCGAGAGAGCCAACATGATTGAATGGACGCTAAAGAAGCTCATCGGGACCAAGAATGAGCGCGAGCTCAAGAAAGCCCGCCTGAAGGTCGCCCGCATCAACGAACTGGAGGGCAGGATGAAAGCCCTCCAGGACGAGGATTTCGCGCGCGAAACCGCCCGGATGAAGCAGGAGATCGCGAACGGCAAGCCGCTCGACGACCTTTTGTTCGAGGCCTTCGCCCTCACCCGTGAAGCGGCGAGCCGCGTCATCGGCCAGCGCCACTACGACGTGCAGCTCATCGGCGGCATGTTCCTGCACGAGGGCTGCATCGCGGAGATGCGCACCGGTGAAGGCAAGACGCTCACCGCGACGCTGCCCTCCTACCTCAACGCCCTGTCCGGCCGCGGCGTTCACGTCGTCACCGTGAACGACTACCTCGCCCGCCGCGACGCGGAGTGGATGGGCCGCGTCTACAAGTTCCTGGGCATGACGACGGGCTGCGTGCTCCACGAGCTGTCCGACAAGCAGCGCCAGGAGGCGTACCGCTCGGACATCACGTACGGCCAGAACAACGAGTTCGGCTTCGACTACCTGCGCGACAACATGAAGTTCCGTCTGCAGGATTACGTCCAGCGCGAGCTCAACTACGCCATCGTCGACGAGGTGGACTCCATCCTCATCGACGAGGCCCGCACGCCGCTCATCATCTCCGGCCCCACCGAGGACAGCACCGACAAGTACTACCGGGTGGATCAGGTCATCCCGGGCCTCGTGCCGGACCAGGACTACACCCTGGATGAGAAGCACCGCTCGGTGGCCCTCACCGACGACGGCATCGACAAGCTCCAGAAGCGCCTCAACGTCGGCAACCTCTACGACCCGGGCGAGATTGAAACGCTCCACCACGTCGAGCAGGCCCTGCGCGCGCACACGCTCTACAAGCGCGACAAGGACTACGTGGTGAAGGACGGCGAGGTGCAGATCGTCGACGAGTTCACCGGCCGCCTCATGCAGGGCCGCCGCTGGTCCGACGGCCTCCACCAGGCCATCGAGGCCAAGGAGGGCGTGAAGATCGAGAACGAGAACCAGACGCTCGCCACGGTCTCGTTCCAGAACTACTTCCGCATGTACTCCAAGCTGTCCGGCATGACGGGCACCGCGGACACGGAAGCCGAAGAGTTCGCGAAGATCTACAACCTGGACGTGCGCGTCATCCCGACCAACCGGCCGCCGCAGCGCCGCGACGACCAGGACGTGGTCTACAAGACGGAGCGCGAGAAGTTCGAGGCCGTCGCCGCCCAGATTGAGGAGCTGCACAAGGCCGGTCAGCCGGTGCTCGTGGGCACGGTGTCCATCGCCAAGAGCGAGGTGGTGTCCAACTTCCTCAAGAAGCGCGGCGTGCCCCACAGCGTCCTCAACGCCAAGGCGCACCAGCGCGAGGCGGACATCGTCGCGCAGGCGGGCCGCAAGGGCGCGGTCACCATCTCCACCAACATGGCCGGCCGCGGCACGGACATCCTCCTGGGCGGCAACGCGGAGGTCATGACCAAGGGCGAGATGGGCCCGCCGCCGGAGCCGCCGGAAGCCGTGGACGGTCAGCCGCTGGACCTCACCGCCTACCAGGCGGCCCTGGCGGACTACGAGAAGCGCTTCGCGGCGGTGAAGGCCAACAACGAGGAGCTCACCAAGCGCGAGCGTGAAGAGGTCATGGCCGCCGGCGGCCTCTTCATCATCGGCACGGAGCGCCACGAGTCCCGCCGCGTGGACAACCAGCTGCGTGGCCGCGCCGGCCGCCAGGGTGACCCGGGCGCCAGCCGCTTCTTCCTGTCCCTCGAAGACGACCTGATGCGCATCTTCGGGTCCGAGCGCATCCAGATGCTGATGGAGCGCCTGGGCATGGAGGAGGGCGAGGTCATCGAGCACATCTGGCTCTCGCGCGCCATCGAGAGCGCGCAGAAGCGGGTCGAAGGCCACAACTTCGACATCCGCAAGAACCTGCTCGAGTACGACGACGTGATGAACCAGCAGCGGCGCACCATCTACAAGCTGCGCCGCCAGGTGCTCGCGTCGGGCGCGGGCATCCCCCTCGTGGAGTACGAGGAGGACGTGAAGACGCGCGTGAAGACGCGCTCCGAGCGCGTCATCTCCTGGGCGGACTTCCGGGAGATGGTGCTGGACGCGGTGGAGGACGTCGTCGTGTCCATGACGGACACCTACGCCCCCACGCGCAGCTCCGACACCTGGGACATCGCCTCGCTGTCCAACTCCGTGAAGGAGTCGCTCAACCTGGAGATGGCCTTCGAGGGCGTGGGCAACCGGGACGAGCTCCAGGAGCAGATCTACGCGGCGGCGGAGAAGGTCTTCACCGCCCGCGAGCAGGAGTTCGGCGAAGACTTCATGCGCTTCCTGCAGTACCGGTACCTGGCCACCATCGACCAGCTGTGGAAGGACCACCTGCTGGCCATGGACCACCTGCGCCAGGGCATCGGCCTGCGCGGCTACGGCCAGAAGGACCCGAAGCAGGAGTACAAGAAGGAAGGCTACACGGGCTTCATGCAGATGCTGGACGCCATCAAGACGCAGTTCGTCAGCCAGATGATGCGCGTCCAGGCCCGCTCCGCCTCCAACGCGGCGGAGGAGACCGCCCGCATCCAGCGCCAGCTGGCCCAGCAGCAGAAGAAGGCCGTGGAGGGCCGCGCGGACGCCGAGGGGAAGCTCGAGGAGGCCACCGCCACCCCGGTCGCCCAGCGCGAGGCCGCGGCGGGCCCCAAGCCCGTGGGCCGCAACGAGCCCTGCCCCTGCGGCAGCGGCCGCAAGTACAAGAAGTGCCACGGCGCCAACGAAGCGAACCCGTAGGCCGCTGAACACCTGATGGAAGCGCCCTCCGGCGCGGTCGCCCTCCCTGGAAAAGGGGAGCGGGGGCCGCGCCGGTCGTCATCCTGGCTGGCCGGAGGGGAGGGGAGCGGCCTCCGGACGGTGGGACCCGGACGGACGGTGTGCCGAAGCTTGCGCCCCTCTCGAGCGTTCTGCTAAGGACGCCGCGCCCCGTTATGTAGAGGGGCCGGGCTTCACCGCCCGAGGCAGTCGGCAACACCGCAACACCCACTACTCACACGCGTGTCACCGGTCCCCGGTGCCCCTCCACGGTGGAAGGGCCAGGACTGGCAGCTTCTCAAACGCGCGTGGCGGAACAACCGGAAGGTACACGCACCATGGATACCCAGCAGGATACGCAGACGCAGGCCCAGGCGATGGCCGCCGCGAGCGGCATCACGATGCGCCAGCTCCTCGAGGCCGGCGTTCACTTCGGCCACCAGACCAAGCGCTGGAACCCGAAGATGAAGCCCTACATCTTCGGTGCCCGCAACGGCATCTACATCATCGACCTGCAGAAGACCGTGACCATGGCCCGCGCGGCCTTCCGCTTCGTGGCGGACATCACGGCGCGCGGCGGGTCCGTGCTCTTCGTCGGCACCAAGAAGCAGGCCCAGGACGTCATCCAGGAGGAGGCCGCCCGCGCCGGTCAGTTCCACGTCACCAGCCGCTGGCTGGGTGGCACGCTGACGAACTTCAAGACCATCAAGCAGGGCATCGACCGCCTGAAGACGCTTGAGAAGATGGCCGAGGACGGCACCTTCGAGGTGCTGCCCAAGAAGGAAGTCGCCCAGCTGGAGCGCGAGCGCGAGAAGCTGGAGAAGAACCTGGGCGGCGTGAAGAACATGGGCAAGCTGCCCCGCTGCGTGTTCGTCATCGACCCGAAGAAGGAGCACATCGCCATCCACGAGGCCACCCGCCTGGGCATCCCGGTGATCGGCCTGGTGGACACCAACTGCGATCCGGACGGCATCGACTTCGTCATCCCGGGCAACGACGACGCCATCCGCTCCATCAAGCTCTTCACGTCGAAGATCGCGGACGCGTGCCTCGAGGGTGCGGCGCGCTACCGTGCGTCCGGCGCCGCCGAGCGCGACGAGCAGGAGGAGCGCGAGGGCCGTGACGACCGCGGCGACCGCCGTGACGACCGCCGGGGTCCGCGCCGTGGCGACCGCCGTGACGACCGCCGGGGTGGTGGTGACCGTGGCGGTGACCGCCGCGGCCCCGTCGTGGAGATGAAGGCCACCGCGGCCCCCACGGAGCAGGCGCCCGAGGGCGGCGGCGAGGCCACGCCGGCGGCGGAGTAACCGCCCGGCCTCATCGCGGTATCCGGAGTTCGGCCGGGCGGCACCTCTCAAGGCCCGCTGTCCGGCCGTCTCCATTTTCTACGTCCCAGGCTTCAGTATCCAGAAACCCAGTCCTCCGCCCCCAGCGCACGCCGCCGGGCTCGGAGCCGATGAAGAAAGAGACACGACATGGCTGAGATCACCGCCCAGATGGTGAAGGACCTCCGCGAGCGCACCAACGCGGGCATGATGGACTGCAAGAAGGCGCTGGCCGAGTCCGGTGGCGACTTCGAGAAGGCCGCCGAGTGGCTGCGCAAGAAGGGCATCTCCAAGGCCGAGGGCAAGGCCGGCCGCGTCGCCGCCGAAGGCATCGTGACCTCCTACATCCACGGCGGCCGCATCGGCGTCATCGTGGAGGTCAACTGCGAGACGGACTTCGTCGCCCGCAACCCGGACTTCCAGGACCTGGCGAAGGAAGTGGCGATGCAGATCGCCGCGGCCAACCCCAAGTTCGTCCGCCGCGAGGAGGTCCCCTCCGAGGCGATGGACAAGGAGAAGGAGATCCAGCGCGAGCTGCTCAAGCAGCAGGGCAAGCCTGAGGCGATGCTGGAGAAGATCCTCGTGGGCAAGATGGAGAAGTACTACGAGGGCGTCTGCCTGGTGGACCAGCTCTGGGTGAAGGACGACAAGAAGAAGGTCGGCGAGATGATCAACGAGCGCGCCGCCAAGATTGGCGAGAAGGTCTCCGTGCGCCGCTTCGTCCGCTACGAGGTGGGTGAGGGCATCGAGAAGAAGAAGGACGACCTGGCCGCCGAGGTCGCCAAGACGCTGGGCCAGGCCTAAAGCGCCTTCCCGCCGCACCGCAGCGCCCCTTCGGGCCGCGTGCCTGGGGCTCTTCCTCCCATGAGGAAGGGCGCCGGGAACGCGGCCCTTGGCATTCCAGGCCCCGTCCGCCATGCGTCCGTCCGCCCGGCATCGGACGGTGCGGCGCGCGTCACGACTTCCGTCGTTGCCTGGGCGCGGGGCGGGGGATAGAAGCGGTCGCGTATGTCCGAATCCACCTCTCCCTACAAGCGCATCCTCCTCAAACTGTCGGGCGAAGCCCTGATGGGCGAGGGGAAGTACGGCATCCACCCGCCCACCCTCACGCGCATCGCGGAGGAAGTGGCCGAGCTGTCGCGGACGGGCCTGGAGATCGCCCTCGTGATTGGCGGCGGCAACATCTTCCGCGGCGTCGCGGGCGCCACGGAGGGCATGGACCGCGCGAGCGCGGACTACATGGGCATGCTCGCCACCTGCATCAACTCCATGGCGCTGCAGGACGCGCTGGAGAAGCAGGGGCTGAAGACGCGCGTGCAGTCCGCCATCAAGATGGAGCAGATCGCCGAGCCCTACATCCGCCGGCGCGCCGTGCGGCACCTGGAGAAGGGCCGCGTCGTCATCTTCGCCGCGGGCACGGGCAACCCCTACTTCACCACCGACACGGCCGCGTCGCTGCGCGCGATGGAAATCAACGCGCAGGTCATCCTCAAGGCCACCAAGGTGGACGGCGTCTACAACGCGGACCCGAAGAAGGACCCGACCGCGAAGCGCTACCGGACGCTCACGTACATGGACGTCCTCAAGCAGAACCTCAACGTGATGGACTCCACGGCCATCTCGCTGTGCATGGACAACAAGCTGCCCATCATCGTGTTCGACCTGGGCACGCGCGGGAACATCCAGCGCGCCGTCACGGGCCACGGCGAGTTCGGCACCGTCGTCGGCGCGGCCGAGACGGTCTGGGCCTAGGGACGCCACGCACGGGACTGACAACACCCCCACTTCTCTGAAAGGAGACTCACAATGGCTGACGCCGCGGATCTGAAGAGCCGTATCGACAAGTCGGTGGAAGACCTCAAGCGGGAACTGGCCAAGGCGCGCACCGGCCGCGCGAACACCAACATCCTGGACGGCATCAAGGTGAACCAGTACGGGACGCCCACGCCGCTCAATGGCGTGGCCAGCATCAGCGCCCCGGAGCCCCGCCTCATCGTCATCAAGCCCTGGGACAAGGGCGTGCTGAAGGACATCGAGAAGGCCCTGCGTGAGGCCAACCTCGACGTCAACCCGATGAACGACGGCGAGATGATCCGCCTGCCCTTCCCGCCCCTCACCGAGGAGACGCGCAAGAAGATCGCGAAGCAGGTGAAGGAGAAGGGCGAGGAGCACAAGGTCGCCATCCGCAATATCCGCCGCGACGCGAACGAGGCCCTCAAGGCTCAGCTGAAGGACAAGAAGATCACCGAGGACGACCTCAAGCGCCGCACGGACGAGGTCCAGAAGGCGACCGACGCCGGCATCAAGGCGGTGGACGACCTGGTCGCCAAGAAGGAGAAGGAAGTGATGACGGTTTGAGCCGTCTCACCCCTGGGAGCCCGTGGCCTTCAAGCCACGGGCTTCAGGACGGCCTCTTCAGGCTGGCTTCAGGACGGATAGACGAGCGGCTCGCCGGTGAGGTGCCGCACCACGTCCGAGACGAAGGCGAACAGCTCCAGCCCCTTGCCCTTGTCGTCCTTCCAGGCGCGGGTGGCGTCGTCGTGGCTGAAGTGGATGCCCTGGCCCTGGCCGGCCACCCACACCTGCCAGACGGCGCGCTGGGTGTTGATGATGCACTTCTCGCCGGACGCGGCCGTGAGCGTCACCTTGTCACCGGTGGCTTCGGCTTCCAGCACGTCCGGGTCGAAGGTGTCCGCGGCCGCCAGGATGCGCTTGAACGCGGCGGCCACGAGGGAGTTGTAGCGGGCTTCGTCCATCATGGCCGCGCTCCCGGACGTCACTGGATGACGTCGAGGACCTGCTGGCCGGGGGCGGCGTAGAACAGGAACTTGAGGTGCTGCGCCGGGGGGTTCTCCCCCTTCTCGCCGGGCACCTGGTCTTCCGTGCTGGTGAGCGTGTCCGGCCACTCCATGGCGATGACCGTGCCCGGGTTCACCGGCTTGGGGAAGGACTGCATCCCCAACAGGTGCGCCGCGAGCGCGCCCATGGAGGGCTGGTGGCCCACCAGGACGAGGTTCTCGTCGGAGTACTCCTTGAGCACGGGCTCCACCGCGCCCACCGGCATGTCCGGCAGCAGGCAGCGGTGCACGCGCAGGAGGCCTTCATGCTTCACGGAGTAGGAGAGGATCTGCGCCGTCTGCACCGTGCGCACCAGCGGGCTGGTGAGGATGAGGCTGATGGGCCCCATGCGCTCCGACAGCGACGCAAAATGCGCTGCGACGTTCGTACGGGCCTTCGCGGTCAGCGCGCGCGCCTCGTCGCCGAGACCCTCGGGGATCTCTGCGTCCGCATCGCCGTGCCTTACCAGGAAAATCCTCAAAGTCCCTCCACCGGTCGCGACAAGACCGCGGTTCGTACATGACCGTGGCCCGGTTGGTCAAAGGTAATGAGTCGAATGTTCAGTGCCCGGAACAGCCTGCCCATGGCGGGCGTTCGGGAACCTCCGTTCGCGGGGGCCAGCCGGAGCATACACTGGGCACCCACTGGCGTTCACGGGAGGTGGCATGCGCAAGTTGTTGGGGTGTCTGGCCGTCGTCCTGGCCCTGTCCGGCTGCCGCAAGGACGCGGCGGAAGGGGGGCCGGGAGGGGACGGTGACACCAGGGAGACGGTCGCCCGCCTGGAAGGCGGGGAGGCCGGTGAGGGCGCCGAGGACGCTCCGCCCGGCCCCTACACCGTGACGAAGGAGAAGCTGGAGGCGTACGTCGGCTACCAGCGCAAGATGCTGGAGGTCTACGGGTCGCTGATGCGCGGCCTGCAGGACATGGGGCCGCTCCTGGACGCGGGCACGCCCCAGGCGATGGAGAAGGCCCGGAGCGGCCTGAAGCTCATCGAGCGCAAGGCGCAGGCGGAGGCCGACGCGCGCCAGGCGGCGGGGCTGTCCACGGACGAGGTCAACCGCATCGCCGAGGTCGTCACCGCCGTCATCAGCCAGCGGCAGATGGGGCGCACGCTCCAGTACGAGGAGGAGCTCAGGAAGCTGGAGGCGCTCCAGGCCCGCATGCCGGAGGAGCAGCAGAAGGAGCTGGCGCCGCAGGTGGAGTCCATGCGGCTCCAGGTGGAGACCTTCCAGAAGCTCCCCGAGGCGCGCCGGGAGTTTGGCGACGCCAACGTGGACGTGGTGCTGTCCCGCGAGGCCGACCTGACGAAGAACTACCAGGACATGCTCAAGGCCTTCGCGGGCGTGCGGCGGTAGCTACACGCGCTTGAGCCCGGGCGCCTTCTTCAAGAGCTGCGCGAGGAAGGCGTCGCCCTGCTTCTCCAGCACGGTGTTGCCGCGCAGGCGCTGGTTCAGGTTGACGAAGTCCACGTGATCCAACCGCTGGTCCTGGTTGTAGCAGGAGAAGACCCACGTCTCCTTGCCGGTGACGGGGTCCACGTGCCGCTGGAGGCACTGGGCGCAGATCTCCTTCATCATGCACTGCATGGGGGAGTTGATGGACCCGATGGCCTCGTGCCCCGGCTTGAGGAACGGCTGGAGCACGCCGTGCCGCGCCTCCGCCACCGCGCGCATCATCCGGTCCGAGCCGATGGCGATGATGCGGTCCACCTCGCTCAGGGAGATGACGGGCTTCACGCCCAGCTTCCCTTCCGCGTACGCCACCATGGCCTGCACCACGTTGCCCCGGAAGGCCGCGTCCTGGGAGCGGTGCACGTCCAGCAGGTCTCCTGAGTCCACGGACCAGATGACCTGGTCGGTGCCGGCTTCAATCTCGTCCTGCTTGAACGCGTCCGACTTCAGCCGGTAGCCCGCGAAGTACACCACGCGGCAGCCCGCGGCCTTGAGCGAGCGCGCGATGGAGAAGAGCACCGCGTTGCCCAGGCCGCCGCCCACCAGCACCACCGTCTCGTTGTGGCCCAGCTCCGTGGGCGCGCCCGTGGGGCCCATCAGCACGACGGGCTCGCCGGGCTTGAGCGCCGCGCACAGGCGGGACGAGGAGCCCATCTCCAGCACGATGGTGCCCATCAGCCCCTGCTCCTTGTCCACCCACGCGCCCGTGAGGGCCAGGCCCTCCATGGTGAGGCGCACGCCGTCCACGAGCGGCGCGTTCCGCTCGAAGTTCTGGAGCCGGTAGAACTGGCCGGGGGAGAAGTGGCTGGCGGCGAAGGGCGCCTTCACCACCACCTCCACGATGGTCGGCGTGAGCCGGTTCACCCCGACGACGGTGGCGAGGAAGGCCTCGTCCAGCTTCGCGAAGTGGGCGGCGCGCTGCGACTCGCGCGCGGCCTGCGCGGCCGTGTCGTTGAAGTCCAGGCCCGCGACCTCCCTGGCGAACAGGCGCGCCACCTGCGGGTGGCCGTCCTTCGCGCTGGCCATCGCCTTCACCACGTTGCCCGCGTAGGCCGGGTGGTTGTCGCCGTAGAAGGACACGAAGCGGCCGTCGCGCTGGTAGGACGTGAAGAAGCCCACCTTCGCCTCCGGGTCCTCCCGGGCCTCCACGGGCTGGAGCCTGAAGCCGGCTTCCGAGCCCGGGTCCGCCACCAGTTCGTGGCCCTGGAAGTACTCCTTCGCCTCGTCGAGCTGGAAGGTGCCCGGGTACTCCTTCTCGTAGGTGACGTTGGGGGAGGTGCCCGCGGCCACGCAGACCGTCTTCGCGGGCAGCTCGAAGAACTGGCCGCTCCCCTTGAGCTTGCCGTCCACCGTCACCATGCGCTCGAAGCGGATGGCGCGCACCGCGCCCGTGTCGTCCGGCAGCGCCTCCGTGGGGCTCATCCGTTCGATGAAGCGGATGCCCTCCTCCAGCGCCTTGGACACCTCTTCGTGGTTGAGGCGATAGGCGGGGGACTCCGTGAGGCCCCGGCGGTACACCAGGCTCACGCCGCCCCATGCGCGCACCAGGTGGATGAAGTCCGGAGCGCGGCCCTCCGCGTGGGCCTTCTGGCGCTCCGCGCGGATGGCGCGGCCGTGCTCCAGGAAGGTCTGGTAGGTGGCGCGCTCTTCCGTGTCCAGGCGCGCGAGGACGGTGGCCTCACCCAGGTCCGCCACCAGCTTCTCGTGGCGCTCCAGCGTCTTCTCCACCTGCACCGGGTAGTACGCCATCAGCTCCGTGGCGGTGTCGATGCCGGTGAGGCCGCCGCCGATGACGATGGCGGGCAGCTGCACCTGGAGGTTCGCCAGCGAGTCGCGCTTGAAGGCGCCCGTGAGCTGCAGCGCCATCAGGAAGTCGGACGCCTTGCGGATGCCCCGGATGAGGTTGTTCTTCATCCCGATGATGGTGGGGCGGCCCGCGCCCGCGGCGATGGCCACGTGGTCGAAGCCCAACCCCCATGCGTCCTCCACCGTCAGCGTGCCGCCGAAGCGGATGCCGCCGTGGATGCGCATGCCCTCGCGGCGCGCGAGCGTCAGGTGGATGAGCGTGAGGAAGTTCTTGTCCCAGCGCACGGTGATTCCGTACTCGGACACGCCGCCGAAGCCCTCCAGCACGCGCTCGTCCAGCTCGCGCGTCAGCTCGCGCCAGTCGCGGATGGGCTGGAGCGCGTGGCCGTTGCGGCCCACCAACTCGTCGGGGAACGGTTCAATCTTGAGGCCGTCCACGCCGGTGACGGCGAAGCCCTCGTTGAGCAGGTAGTGCGACAGCGTGTAGCCGGCGGGGCCCAGGCCCACCACCATCACGTTGCGGCCCACGTAGGGCAGGGCGTACGGGCGGCGGATGTTGAGCGGGTTCCAGCGCGTGAGCAGGCCGTGGATTTCAAAGCCCCAGGGCAGGTCCAGCACGTCCGTGAGCGTGGCCGTCTCCGCCAGCGGGATGTTCACCGGCTCCTGCTTCTGGAAGATGCAGGCCTTCATGCAGTCGTTGCAGATGCGGTGGCCGGTGCCCGCGCACATGGGGTTGTCCAGCGTCACCATGGCCAGCGCGGCCACGGAGTCACCCTCGCGCTTGAGCGCGTGGGCTTCGGAGATGCGCTCGTCCAGCGGACAGCCGGTGAGCGGGATGCCCAGCGGGTTCTTCTTGAACGAGTGCCCCTCCGCCACCGGATCCTTCGCGGGGAAGCCCTTGCTGCACGAGTCCTTCTGGCGCTCGTGGCAGATGACGCAGTAGTCCACCTCGTTCATCACATCGCGCGGGGTGCCCCGGCGGTCGGTGAGCTTGAAGCCGTCGCGGTGACGCAGGTGGTGCTCCAGCCCCTCCGTCTTCTCCTCCATCTGGGCGTCCGGGCGCTGCAACTGCACCAACTGGTCGAACACCAAGGGCTTGGGCAGCCGCAGCGTGGGCCAGGTGTGGAAGAGGGGCTTGGTCTCCGGGTGCAGCGCGCGGGCGTACGTCCACCGGTCCGCCAGTGACAAGAGCGCGCGCACGGCCTGGAGCTCCGCGGCGTCGTCGCCCTTCGTCACCAGGCTGGAGCCGAACGCTTCCAGGCCCTCGGGGGTGGCGGTGAGCGCGGCGCGCAGGGCGGCCCAGCGCTCGCGCAGGGCGGGGGCGCGCTCCTGGCTCGCGGGCGGCAGGTTGCCGGAGTAGAGCCGCTCCAAATCGAGCAGCGTGAGGATGGACTCCGCGAGGCCCCGCTCCAGGTCGTCGTGCGCGAGCGCGTCCGGGAAGCCCAGCCGCATGAGCAGGCGCATGCGCTCGTCCAGCGACGGGAACTCCGCGAGCGTCGGGCGGTCCTGCGCGCCCTTCTTGAAGACGCGGCGCGTGATGAACTCGCGCTTGAAGTCGAAGAGGGGCAGCTCGCCGCGCAGGTCGCTCGCCAGCCGCTCGGACTCCGGCGTGATGCCGAAGAGCGTGGCGATGAAGCGCGAGACGTGGCGGGCCACCTGGATGAGCAGCTCGGATTCCGCCGGGCCGGAGAGGCTGGTGCCGCCGGACCCGCGGTAGGCGTCGAATGCCCGGAACAGGTCGGGCGCTTCGCCCTGGAGTCGCGCGTCGAAGCGCTCCGCCAGCCGGCGCAGGCCACTGGGGCGGTACAGGTCTTCGAAGGAGAAGCCCGGGAGGCCCAGCTGGAGCGCCGGGGCAGGGGAGGCGGGGTCGTTCAAGGCGCGCATGTCTCGGGACTTTGGAAAGGCTGGGAGGCAGGGAGCTTAGGGCCTGGAGGCTGCCTGGTGTGATGAACGTCATGGGCCGGATTCGCCCTGCCCGACGTGTTGAGGCGGTGGGCCTCTGCGGCTACGGTGCGCCGCCATGATGGACAACGCCGCCCGTCGCGCCTCCGAACCGCACCTGGCCCCCGTGCCGGATGCCTGTTACCTGTGCAAGGGAGGGCGCCTGCGGCTGCGTCACCGGGCGCGCGGCGGAACCCAGGCCCAGGGCGCGGCGGCCTACAACTGCACGTCCTTTGGCCACCGGAGCCACCCGCCCATCTGGGGCTGTGAGGACTGCGGGATGATGTTCCAGTGGCCCCTCCTGTCGCCGGACACGCTGCTCCAGGCGTACCAGGACGTGGAGGATCCGCTCTACGTCGCGGAGAAGGACAACCGCTACCACACCTTCCGCCGCGTGCTGCGCGAGCTGGGCCCGGCCCAGAACCGCATGCTGCTGGATGTGGGCGCCTACTGCGGCTACTTCCTGGACGTGGCGCGCGAGGCGGGCTTCCGCCCGGAGGGTCTGGAGCTGTCGCGCTGGGCGGCCGGTAACGCGCGGAGCCTGGGCTTCACGGTGCACGGCGTGCCCCTGCGGGAGCTGGCGGCGAAGGGGCATCAGTACGACGTGGTGACGCTGTGGGACGTGGTGGAGCACTTCGCGGATCCGCGCGAGGAGCTCAAGGCGGCGCTCAAGCTGGTGCGCCCCGGCGGCCGCATCTACCTGTCCACCATCGACGCGGGCAGCCTGCTGGCGCGCCTCATGGGCGGGCAGTGGCCGTGGCTGATGGACATGCACCTCTTCTATTTCGGCCGCCGCACCCTGGCGATGCTGCTGGAGGAGGTGGGCTTCCGCGTCACGGACGTCCGGACGTACACGCACATCATCTCCGCGGACTACCTGCTGCGGAAGGTGGGCGCGAGCTTCACGCCCGCGGCACCGGCGCTGGAGCTGGTGCGGCGGGGCGTGCCGTCCAGCTGGTCCATCCCGTTCAACCTGGGCGACAACATGCTGATGGCCGCCGAGCGGCCCCTCTGAGACCGTCCCTCCCGTCTATGTCCCCCATGATGCGGCGGGTGCTGCACCCGCTGGTGCTGCTCACGTTCTTCGCGCTGTCGGCGTTCCACACCTGGCCGCTCGTGTCCCAGATGAAGGGATACGTGATGGGCGGACGCGAAGACGTCTACATGAACATGTGGCACCTGTGGTGGATGCGGCAGGCCCTCTGGGTGCAGCCGCAGAACCCCTACTTCGTGCCCTTCCTCCACTGGCCCCTGGGTGCCGAGCTCTACTGGCACACGCTCGCGCCCGCGAAGACGCTGTGGGGCGTGGTGCTGCTGCCGTTCATGTCCGTGGAGACGGCGTACAACGTGGTGCTGTTCGGCTCGTTCGTGCTGACGGGCTACACGTCGTGGCTGCTGCTGCGCTACCTGCTGGAGCGCGCGGGCCATGGGCCCTGGCTCGCGGCCGCCGCCGCGCTGGCGGGCGCGTGCGTGTTCAACTTCTCGCGCTACCACCTCACCCACGCGACGGCGCACCTGAACCTCACCGCGCTGGAGGGGCTGCCGCTCTACCTGCTCTGCTTCTTCCGCTGGCTGGACGAGGGCAAGCGCAAGTGGCTGGTGGGCCTGGCGCTGTGCGCGTTGTACGTCTTGCTGTGTGACTACTACTACCTCATCTACATCGCGCTCTTCTCGCTGGTGTGGGTGATGGCGGAGCGGTGGAAGCGGGGGCCGCTCGTGTCCCTGGACACATGGAGGGATCCGCTCGTGCGCCGGGCGGCGGTGGCGGGAATCGCGGCGGGGCTCGCGTGCGTCCCGCCCATGGTGCCGCTGCTCCTGCATGCGTTCCCCGCGCCTTTGCAGATCCACCACGGCGACTCCGACTACTTCACGGACCTGTACGCGTTCTTCATCCCGGACACGCGCTCGGCCTGGATGACGGAGCTGCCCGCGCAGGCGCGGGAGTTCTCCCTGAACGTCATGCGCATGAAGATGTCGACCAACCTGGAGGAGACCGGCACGTTCCTGGGCTGGCTGACGCCGCTGTTGGCCCTCTTCGCGCTGTGGCGGGGCGTGCCGGAGGGGCGCCGCTGGCTGGGGCTGGGGTTGGGCTTCGCGGTGCTGTCCATGGGCACGGTGCTCAACATCGGCCTGGAGGACCGGGTGTCGCCGGTGGTGCTGCTCATCGTCACCCTGCTCGTGGTGGCGTGGGTGCCCGCGTGGCGGGAGCGGCTGTGGCGGCGGGACGTGCTGCTGCTCCTGGGGCTGGCCGTCTACCTGTCGCTGTCGGAGCCGCTGACGGCGTTCAACGTGCCGCTCAAGGTCCAGATTCCGATGCCGTACGTCGTGTTCAAGCACGTGGTGCCCCTGTTCTCACGCGGGGGCATGCCGGTGCGCTTCATCCTGCTCACGCTCCTGTCGCTGTCGGTGCTGGTGGCGTTCGCCGCGGCGCACGCGGGCGCGTGGGCGTCCCGGCGGGATGCGCGGCTGGGCGTGGCGGTGGCGCTCGCGGTGGCGCTGGTGCCGAACGTGGAGTACCGGGGCCTCCAGATGGTGATGCCCGCCATTCCCCGGTTGCCGACGGTGTTCGACGAGATTCGCGACGCGCCCATGCCGGCGGCGGTGCTGACGGACAACGTGCAGGGGCAGTGGGAGCAGATGTTCCACGGCAAGCCGGTGTCCTACGCCCGGGTGTCCCGGCTGCCGGTGCGCGAGTCCGCGCTGGTGAACTCGAGGCTCATCCGCGCGGCGGAAGGGATGCGCAACGCGTTCGGCACCGTCACGCCGGAGGAGCGCGAGGAGATGCGGCGCTACCTGAAGGAGCACCACTTCAAGTGGTACGTGACGCACTTCTTCCACCCCGTCCGCCACCAGTTCATCACGGACGAACTGGGTGGCGAGATGGTGCACCAGGACGGCTACGTCACCGTGTACCGCTTCCCCTGAGCAGGGCGGCGGTCACTCGCATTCGGCGTACTCGACGTCCGTGCGCTCCACGGGGCCCGCGGACACGGCGCCGTCGCTCACGGTGACGGTGACGCTCTCGTCGGCGGACAGCATGGAGCCGCACTCGGCGGAGGCGTTGGCGGCGCAGTGGCGGGTGAGGACCATCTTGTCGTCGTCCTCCTGCGTTTCGATGCTCGCGCCCGTGCAGCGATAGGAGATGGGGCCCGAGCCCGGGTCGTTTCCGCTGACGTCCAGGTCGCCCTCGGCGTCCGCCGTGGCGAGGACCTCGCCGTCCTTGCCGAAGAGGACGAAGTGGAACCGGGTCCGGGAGATGGATTCTCCGCGTCCCTCCTCGTCGGGGGACTCGGACTCCTCCTGGGTGAACACGCGCACGGTTTCTCCCGAGGAGCGCTTGAGGACCTCGTCCCGGGCCTGCGGCGGTTCGGCCGGCGGCTTGGGACAGGCGAGCTTCTTCGCGGCGAGCTTCACGGGGCGGGAGTAGGTCCCCGGGGCGAGCAGCTTGAGGTGTTCGAGGACGGGGCCGGCGTCGTCGGACGGGCAGGTGCCCAGGAGCCAGACCCAGAAGCCGGGCTTGAGGCCCGGGACGGTCTTGCTCTCGACGAGCTTGGGGTGGCCCTCCGGAAGGGAGAGGCCCGTCTTCTCGAGCAGTCCGGCGAGGCCGTCCCAGGTGTCTCCCAGGGCTTCGGCCTCGGCCTTGTCCTTGGAGCCCTTCCAGATGAGCGCGACGGGCTTGCCCGCGGCTTCGGCTTGGAATGCTCCGGTGAAGGCCATCAGGCCCAGGACGAGAATGCATGAACGCATGGCGGTTCCCCCTCGCGGTGCGTGACCGCACCGCCCGCGATGCTACTGCTTCTTCGGTCCGCCGCGCTTCGGGCGCGAGCCGCGCGGGGCAGGGGAGGCGGCGGGAGTCGTGCCTTCCGTCCGGGGCGCCTGCTCGCGGGGGGCCTTCGCGGCCCGTGCCTTCTTGGACCGGGAGGGCTTCGCCGGACGGCGGCGCTCGTCCTGCGTCGCCGGCTTGGACGGACGCCCGTATTCGATATCCGGCGGGGACTTGGGCCCACGTGCCTGTTCGGCACGCGCCGGCTTCGGCGGGCGGGCGTGTCCATCGTGCGCTGGCCTCGGCGGACGGGCCTGCTCGTCATGCGGCGGCTTCGCCGGACGGCCATAGTCGATGGCCGGCAGGGGCCTCTCCCTGGACGCGCGGCCTTCAGCCTCCACGGCAGGAGGCCGGGGCGCGGGCCGGCCGTGGCTGATGGCCGGGGGCGGCGGCTTCGGCGGCCTGGGGGCTTCCGGCGGTTGTGCCTTCGCGGCCTGGGCCCTCAGCGTGTCCACCTCCTTGCGCAGCCGGAGGACCTCCGCGGAGAGCTGGGCGTAGGAGTCGCGCACCAGCCCGTTGAACACGCGCTGCCGGCCCAGGGTCTCGTTGATCAACACCTGGCACGTCTTGCGGAAGGCCCACTTGGCCAGCAGCACCGCCTGGCCCATGCCGGCGCGGTGCGTATGCAGCGGCAGGGCCCGCGTCGTGTCCGCGTTCTCCTCCAGCGCGTGCATGTTGAACGTCAGCGGATCCACGCGCGGCTCCACGCCGTCCTCCGGCACCTCCGCCGGCTCCGACGTGGGCAGTCCGCGCACGCGCAGCCGCTCTTCAATGCGGGCCACCAGGGCCCCCGTGGGAATGTCCCGTCCGAGCAGCTTCATCGGTGTGTCTCCTCCACGATGCGCGCCATCTCTTCCCGGTACGCCGCGACCACCTGGGGCCACGTGTGCCGTTGCGCGTAGATGCGGGCCCGCTGGCCCATCGCGTCCCGGGCCTCGCCCACCTCGCGCAGCCCTTCGACGAACGACGCGAGCCCCCGGTACACCCGGCCCGCGCCACTGCGCTCCACCTGTCCCACGAGCACCTCCGAGTGCCCGTTCACCAGCACCGGCGTGCCTTGAGCGAACGCCTCCAGCGTCAGGAGCGACAGGCTCTCGAACTTCGAGGGCACCACCACCGCCAGCGCTCCCGCCAGCGCGTCGTGCTTGTCCTGTTCGGAAATGCGCCCCACGTGCCGCACGCCCTCGCCGCTCACGTCCATGTGCGCCTCGCCCGCGAGCACCAGCTCCGGCGCGTCCTGGTAGCTCTGCCTCAGTTGGGCATGGAACTTCAGCAGGTCCGGCACGCCCTTGCCCGGCTCCAGCCGGCCCACGTACAGCAGGTAGCGGCCATGCACGCCGTACTTCGCCCGGAAGCGGTCGGGCACCGCCGGCAGCGCGTCCACGCCCACGCCCACCACGCGCGCCCGCGCATGGTTCGGGTGGAAGCGCCCGAGCATCTCCACCTCCTCCGGCGTGTTGCACATCAGCACCCGGGGACGGTTGAACACGTCTCCGTAGACGCCGAAGCGGATGGGCGGCTCGTCATGCGCGGTGGGCACCAGCATCGCGCGGTCCGACACCAGCGGCAGCCCCCAAGCGGTGGGCGCGTAGAGGTACGTGAAGAAGAGATAGCCGTCGTAGGCGTCCTGCGTGGTGCCCAGGTGCTCCAGCAGCCCGGGGCTCAGCGGGCCCTGCTCGGCCACCCACTGCTCTTCACGTAAGCGCTCGTTGCCGTGGCCGAACACGTGGCGCGACAGGTTGTTGAACGCGTGGATGTTGCGCGTGCGCGTCACCGGGAAGCGCAGCACCTTCGCGCGGCCAATGCGGTCCTCGCCGGGCGGGAAGGTGTTCTCCCACGTCAGGTGGTTCTTCGCGCAGGTCGTCACCACCGTGACGTCCCAGTGGGGCGCCAGGTGCTCCGCCACCTGCGCGGCGTGGCTCTCCGCGCCGCCCGTCACCTCGCCATAGCGCTGCACCACCAGCGCCACGCGCGGCCGCTTCGCCGGGGCCTTGCGCGGACGGGGCGGCGGCGCCACCACGCCCTCCAGCGCGCGCGTCAGCGACACCTGCGCGGCGGTGGGGGAGAAGTGCTGGAGCCTGCGCGCCTGGCCCTCGAGCACCGCCTTGCGCAGGCCTTTGTCCTCGGTCAGGTCCACCGCCAGCTCCGCGAGGAACGCGAAGCGCTTCTGGTCGAACGCGATGCCCGCGCCGCCCAGCGTCTCCGGCACCGCCGCCGCCGCGTATGCGAGTACGGGCACTTCGGCGGCCATGGCCTCGATGATGGGGACGCTGAAGCCCTCGTGCTCGCTCATGGAGACGAACACGGACGCGGAGCGGTACACGGCCACCAGCTCCGGATGCGATAGGCGCCCCAGGAAGTGCACCCCGGTGAGGTCCTTCATCTCGCGCTGGAGCGACTTGAAGTAGCGGCTGCCCGCCTCGTAGCCGCCGACGATGAGCAGGCGCGCCTGGGGACGGATGCGCAAGAGCTCCCGGTGCAGCGCGAGCAGGTCCTCGAAGCGCTTGTGCGGCATCACCCGGCTCACCGACACCAGGGTGGGGCCGGGGCCGGAGAGCTCCGCGAGCTTCGCCGCATCCGCCACGGGCGCGGCGAAGCGCTCCTTCTCGATGAAGAGCTGCACGGTGTGCACGTTGCGGTGGCCCGCGACGCGCAGCTCCGCGCTGTTGTAGTCCGAGTCCCCGATGGACACGTCCAGGAAGGGCGCCATCGCGGCCACCTGCGCGCGGCCGGCCACCAGCGCGTGCTCCAGCGGCGTGTCCCGGTAGAAGCGCGCGGGGCTGATGTTGTGGAACACCACGCCGCGCTTGCAGTCCATGTGCATCAGCCGCCCGCTCAGCGGGGACGCGATGCCGTGGTGATACAGCACCAGGTCGTCCGGCTTCGGCTTCAGCGTGAAGACGTGACGGGCCAGGCCCTGCAGCCCTCCGGCGACCTCTTCCGCGTAGATGTCTCCCACGTGCCCCATGCGGCGCAGCAGGAGTTGCAGGTGGAGCGCGGCCTGACCGGAAGCGTCGCCGGGACCGAAGCTTGGGATCAACTGATGGACCGCCATGGAGGGCCGTGTGTAGCACACGGGCATGGTATGAGGCGGCCCGTGTCGACCCCCGGACCCATCGCCTTCGACGCCACCCTGTGGGACGAGCCCACCACTGGCATCGGCCTGTACACCCGTTGCCTCGCGGAGGCGCTCGAAGCCCAGGGCGTCCGCCTGGACCGGATGGGAGCGCGCAAGTCCGGCGAGCACCCACGAGGCGTCCAGAAGCGAACGCCGTGGACGCTGGCCACGCTGCCCCGGCTGCTCAAGGCCTCGCCGCCGCCCGTCTACCACGCGCTCAGCAACTTCAACCTGCCGCTCCGGCGCACGCCGGGCACGGCCTACGTGCTCACCGTGCACGACCTGGTGCCGCTGGATTTGCCGCAGACCGTCTCCGCGCCGTACCGCTGGCAGTTCCGGCTGTGGCTCGCGCGCAGCCTGATGCTCGCGGACCGGCTGGTGTGCATCAGCGAGAGCACGCGCCAGGACCTGGTGCGCCGCTTCCCCCAGGTGGAGCCGCGCACCGTGGTGGTGCACAACGGCGTGGACCACGTGAACGCGATTCCCCTGAGCGAGGCGGACGAGGAGTTCCTCCACGCGCTCAACCTGCCGAAGGACTACGTGCTGTACGCGGGCTCGCTCGACGTGCGCAAGAACGTGGAGCTGGTGCTGGAGGCGCAGGAGCGTCTGCACGCGCGCGGCCGGCCCTTCACGCTCGTGCTCGCGGGGCAGGCCTGGTACGGCTCCGGCAAGGTGGAGTCGCGCATCGAGCGGATGCGCTCGGAGGGCCTGGACGTGCGGCCCCTGGGCTACCAGACCCCGGCCATCTTCTACGCACTGATGCGCCGCGCGGCGCTGTTCGTCTTCCCCTCGCGCTACGAGGGCTTCGGCCTGCCGCCCCTGGAGGCCATGCGCCTGGGCACGCCCACGGTGGTGTCCACGGCGGGCTCGCTGCCGGAGGTGTGCGGCGGCGCCGCGCCCGCGGTGGATCCGGACGACGCGGAGGGCCTGGCGGCGGTCATCGACCGGCTGATGCGTTCGCCGCAGGAGCGCCGGGCGCTGTCGGAGGCGGGCCAGCGTCAGGCCGCGAAGTTCACCTGGGCCCGTGCCGCGGAAGGCACGCGGGCCGCTTACGATGCGGCGCTGCGCCACCGGTAGGCGAAAGGCGCCCGTGCTCAACCGGCCCGTGACGGGCCTCCTGGAGGAACATGCGACTGCTCGTGTGGAGTGGAATCGTCTGCGGAATGCTGCTCGGGTGCGCGGGGTCGAACGCGGCGCGCAAGGACGAGGCCCAGGAGCCGGCCCCCACCGCCCAGCAGGAGGAGGCGCCGCCCACCCCAGTGACGCCCCCGGAGAAGAAGGCCGGGTCGCCCGCGGCGCAGGCGGAGAACCCGGAGGCGGCCATCGTCATGCCCCTGGAAGTCACCGAGACGCCCGCGCCCCGCGACCCCATTGGCATCGAGTCGCAGAGCGTGAAGGGCGACGTGCTCACGCTCCACGTCCGCCACGGCGGCGGCTGCAAGGAGCACCGCTACGGCCTCGCGTGGGACGGGCGCTTCACGAAGACGGCGGCGGGTGAGCCGCGCGCGGAGCTCACGCTCATCCATGACGCGAACAACGACCGCTGCAAGGCCATGGTCTACAAGGAGCTGGCGTTCGACCTGTCCACGCTGAAGCAGGAGTGGAGCGAGAAGGGCCACGGCGACCACGCCACGCTCCACCTGGACTTCAACGGCGTGGAGGACCAGTCCGCCCGCTTCAAGTTCTGACCGGTGCATGCGCCTGTGCGAGGAGCTCCTCGCGCAGGCGCGTCAGCACCTTGCCCAGCAGGTTCAGCCCCCGCCACGTGGACGGGTCCTGGATGCGGGGGTCCTCCGCGGACAGCCCCACGCCCCAGATGCGGTCCAGGGGGCTGGCCTCCACCAGCTCCGTGCCCGCCGTGGCGAGCAGCGCCTCCAGCAGGTGCCGGTGCTGGGTGAACTTCGCGTGGTTGCCCTCGTAGACGATGCGCTCCCGCTCGCGCTCCCAGAGGGCCGCGTCGAACGGGCTCACCTTGCGGCCCAGCGCCTTGTGCTGCTTGGGCGTGGCGGCGCGCAGCACCTGCTCCAGCACGCGCGTGTCGCCGAACAGGCGCGCCTTGCCCGCCATCATGTACTGCTCCGCGCAGGTGTAGCGCACGCCGTCCACCGTGAAGACGGACGGGTGCCACTGCGAGAAGAAGGAATCCTCCTTCCAGAAGAACGTGAACCGCCCTGACGCCGTCGTGCCCATCCCAGGCCTCCTCGAAATCTTCGTGTAATAATGACACGAACGTGCGGCGATGGAGGAACCTGACGCGGGGGCCTACAATGGCCGCCCGCCCCCCATGCGACTTCAAGAAGCCCAGAAGCTGTTGGACCGCTGTTTCACCGGCACGCGGGAGGGCGCCCCTCGCCTCCACGAGCCCTCGGACCCTCGCTTCGCGGAGCGGGGCGGGGCGGTGTGGCTGGAGTACCGCTGGTACGTGCGCGAGCACGGCATGGCGGAGGTGTTCCTCAAGTGGGACCGGGTGCCGCCCGGCAACGAAAAGACGGTGGAGGCCACGGTGCTGCGCACGCACCTGCTGGGCCAGTCCCCCATGCTGTCCCAGCGCGCGCTGCGCACGGTGGAGGGCGGCACGCCCGCGCCGGAGCGGGTGCTGGCCGTGCTCAAGAACGACGGCATCCGCCGCGAGTGCGTGGCGAAGGGGCGCACCACCGTGACGGTGGAGCACTGGGAGAGCCGGCGTCCCGCGGCGCTCTTGGACGAGGCGCGCTTCGCGGAGCTGGCCGCGCCGCTGGAAGCAGAAGACTCCACGCCGGAGTCCCGTCACGAGGCCGTGCAGCGGCTGGCGGACGCGGAGCGAAGCCCGCGCGTGCAGGACGTGCTCCTGCGGCTGGTGGCGCGCAAGCCGTCGCTGATGGCCCTGCGCATCCTGTCGGAGTGGGGCGAGGTGAAGGCCCGCGAGTACTGCCAGCGGGACCTGGCCGCCGTGAAGCCGGGCAACGCGGCGGACCTGTGGGCCCTCACCGCGTTGGACCGGCGCCTGGAGGCGTGGCAATCGCTGGCGCGCCCTGCTTAACGGCGCGCGCCAGCGGTGCGTCAGTTCGAGCCTGGCCGGGGGCCCAGCACGTCGCGCAGCGCGTCCGCGACGGTGAGCCTGGGGGCCCAGCCCAGCGCGCGCAGCTTGCCGGTGTCGGCCACGAGGCTGGGGATGTCGGACGGGCGCAGCCGCGCGGGGTCCAGCTCGATGCGCGCCTGCACGCCGGACAGCTGGAGCATCTCCTCCAGCAAGCTACGGATGGTGCGGCCCTCGCCGCTGCCCACGTTGTAGGCTTGGCCCGCCTCGCCCTTGAGCAGCAGCAGCCGGTACGCGTCCACCACGTCCTTCACGTGGGAGAAGTCCCGGATGGCGTCCAGGTTGCCCGTGCGCAGGACGGGGTCCACCGTGCCCAGCGCGATGGCGCGGATCTGCGCCGCGAACGACGGCACCACGAAGGTGGGGTCCTGCCCCGCGCCCAGGTGGTTGAAGGGCCGGGCAAGGATGACCTCCATGCCGTAGCTGCGGAAGAACTGCTCGCCGGCCAGCTCCCCCGCGGACTTCGACGCCGCGTAGGGGCTGAGGGGCACGTGCGGGTGGGACTCCGCCGCGCGTGTGCCTTCCGCGACGGGGCCGTACACCTCACCGGAGCCCACCAGCAGCACGCGCGCCTTGGGGGCGCTCTCCCGCAGGGCGGTGAGCAGGTGCACCACGCCCATGGTGTTCACCGCGAAGACGCGCGCGGGGTTCTGGTGGCTCTTGGCCACCGAGCTGAAGCCGGCCAGGTGCAGCACCGAGTCCGGCTTCACCTCGGAGACCGCCGCCTTGACCTTCGCCTCGTCGGCGATGTCGAAGTGCAACGCGGTGCTGCTGATGCCCTCGCCGCGGGGCCCGTGCACCTCCACCACCTCGTCGCCGGCCGCGCGAAGCGCGGCGCACGCATGCCGGCCGACGAATCCATCCGCTCCCGTGACGAGGACGCGCATCTTACCGCTGTCCTGCCTTCACGCGCTCCAGGTCCGCGTCGACCATCATCTCCACCAGCTGCTTGAAGCGGACCGTGGGCTCCCAGCCCAGCTTCTCCTTGGCCTTGTCGTACTTGCCGATGAGCAGGTCCACTTCCGCCGGGCGCACGAACGCGGGGTCGATGACCACGTGCTTCTGGTAGTCCAGGCCCACGCGCGCGAAGGCGATCTCCACCAGCTCCCGCACGGTGTGCGTCTCGTTGGTGGCGACGACGAAGTCCTCCGGCGTCTCCTGCTGGAGCATGCGCCACATGGCGTCCACGTAGTCGCCCGCGAAGCCCCAGTCGCGCTTGGCGTCCAGGTTGCCCATGGGCAGCTTCTCCTGGAGGCCCATCTTGATGCGCGCCACGTTGTACGTGACCTTGCGCGTGACGAACTCCAGGCCGCGGCGGGGCGACTCGTGGTTGAAGAGGATGCCGCTCACCGCGAAGAGCTTGAAGGACTCGCGGTAGTTCACGGTGATGTGGTGGCCGTACGCCTTCGCCACGCCGTACGGGCTGCGCGGGTAGAAGGGCGTGTCCTCCGACTGCGGCACCTCCAGCACCTTGCCGAACATCTCGCTGGAGGACGCCTGGTAGAAGCGCACCTGCGGGCGGGTGTGGCGGATGGCCTCCAGCATCTTCGTCACGCCCAGCGCGGTGAACTCACCGGTGAGCACCGGCTGGTTCCAACTGGTGGGCACGAAGGACTGCGCCGCCAGGTTGTAGACCTCGTCCGGCTGGGTGAGGTTCAAGAGGGCCGCCAGCGAGAACTGATCCAACAGGTCGCCCTGGTGCAGCGTCACCTTGCCCTGCAGGTGCGCGATGCGCTCGAACTTCTCCTCGGAAGAGCGGCGCACCATGCCGTGCACCTCGTAGCCCTTCTTGAGGAGCAGCTCCGCCAGATAGCTGCCGTCCTGCCCCGTGATGCCCGTAATGAGTGCGCGCTTGGCCATGGCCCTTGTCTGTTCGCTGGAAGACGCTGGTCGTTGTACCCGAGGCTTTCGCCATCTGCCAACAGTCCCAGGGTTTCAGGGAACTTGAATGGGAACGCGCCCGTGCCTAGGTAGGGAGCGACCTGCCCAGGAGCCGCCCATGCGCAACCTCTCCCTCCCAGCGTTGACGGCCGTGCTCGTGAGCACGGCGGCGGGGGCCCAGACGGCTCCCGTGGCGGTGCCCTACACCGTGCAGACCCAGCCCGGGGCGCGCTCCGGCGGCGGCACCGTGAACGACGTGGCGCTGTGGGTGAACCCGGCCAACCCGGCCGCGAGCCGGCTCATCACGGCGGACCAGAACAACGGCCTGTTCACCTACGCCCTGGACGGCGGGGAGGTGGGAGGCAACACCGAGGGCACGTCCCTGAGCGTGGACGTGCTGGGCGGCTTCCCGCTGGCGGGCGGAACGTCCGCGGCGCTGGTGCTCAGCGCCAACCCGACACTGTCGGGGCTCGTGCCCTACGTGCTGGATTCCACGGTGGATGGCGGCGGACTCACCCGCCTGTCCCCCAACGCGGCCCCGCTGGATGTGGGCGTCAGCTACGGGACGGTGCGGCTGGCCCGCGGGGCGGATGGGACCATCCAGGCTTTTGGCGGTCTGGCGTCCGGAGGTCTGCGGCAGTTCGCGCTGACGCCCACGGACGGGGGCGTCACGGCGACCCCGGTGCGCGACATCCCGGCCGGCGCGGTGCTGGGGCTGGCGGTGGACCCGGCGTATCGCGCGCTCTACGTGGCGCAGCAGGGGCAGGGGCTCTACCGCTACGGCGCGGACGCGGACGCGGGCATCACGGGCACGCAGGTGGTGGGCCTGGGGGACGCCGGCCTGACGTCCGTGGGGCGCATCGCGCTGTACGAGGCGTCCGGGGTGGACGGCTACCTCGTGGTGTCGGATCCGAACGCGAACACCTTCGTCGTCTTCGACCGGCGCACGCTGGGCCGGGTGGGCGCGTTCCAACTGGGGCAGGACGCCGGCACGGACCCGGTGGAGCAGTCGCGCGGGCTGGTGGCCTGGTCGGGCGCGCTGGGCACGGCGTTCCCGGAGGGGCTCTTCGTCGCGCATGACGGCGTCAGCAGCAGCACGCTCGGTGACAACCTGAAGCTCACCTCGTGGGGCAACGTGGCGCGGGCCTTCTCTCCGCCGCTCATCATCGCGCAGCAGCCGCAGGCGGACGCGGGCGTCGTGGACGGCGGCACCGGCAAGGACGGCGGTGGCGGCGTCATCATCGATCCGGGCGGCAACCCGAATGGCGGTGGCGGAGGGACGGACGACGACAGTGGCTGCGGGTGCACCAGCACGCCGGTGTCGGCCATCGCGACGCTGGGGCTGCTGGCCCTGTCGCTCCTGGGCCGCCGGCGCCGGAGCTGACACTCGAAGCGGGTTGAAAGCGACAGGGGGGCGGGATGAAGTGCGCGCCCCATGCGCACCTTCCGTTCCTCCGTCCTGGCGCTCGCGGTGCTTGCCTCCGCCTGCAAGGGCGGCCCGACGCCCGCTCCCGTCACCCCTCCGCCCCCCGCGCCCGCCCCGGCCGGGCCCGTGCGGCTCACGCTGGTGGGCACCAACGACTTCCACGGCTGGGTGATGCCCCACCGCGCCACGCTGCCGGACGGGCAGAAGGTGGAGCAGGGGGGCGCGGCGCTCTTCGCGTCCTACGTGGCGCGGCTGCGCGAGGACAACCCGGGCGGCGTGCTGCTGGTGGACGGCGGGGACCTGTTCCAGGGGACGCTGGCGTCCAACCTGGGCGAGGGCGCCATCGTCGTCGACGTGTACAACCTGCTGGGCTACACGGCGGTCGCCATCGGCAACCACGAGTTCGACTACGGACCGGTGGGCCCGGGCCCCGTGGCCACGCGTCCGGACGAAGACCCCCTGGGCGCGCTCAAGGCCCGCGTGGCGCAGGCGAAGTTCCCCTTCCTGTCCGCCAACGTGCGCGAGAAGGACGGACAGCCCCCGGCGTGGCTGGGCAATGACGGCACCACCGTCGTCACCGTGAAGGGCGTGAAGGTGGGCCTGCTGGGGCTGACCACGCTGTCCACGCCTCAGACGACCAACCCCGTCAACGTCGCGAGCCTGCGGTTCGAGTCCCTGGCCGACGCCGCGAAGCAGGCCGCGAAGTCGCTGCGCGAAAAGGGCGCGGAGGTGGTGGTCGCCGTCGCGCACGCGGGCGGCAAGTGCACGGACCTGGCGAACCCGCGCGACACGTCCGGGTGCGAACGCGACGACGGCGAAATCTACGCGGTGCTGGAGGCGCTGCCCAAGGGCGCGGTGGACGCGGTGGTGGCGGGCCACACGCACCAGACCATGGGGCACTTCTTCGGCGACGTGCCGGTCATCGAGACGACGGGGCTGGCGCGCTCATTCGGCGTGGTGGACCTCTTCGTGGATCCGGTGACCCACCGCGTACTGCCCGAGCGCACGCGCATCCAGGCCGCCATCCCGGTGTGCGGCGCCGTGGACGCGACGCTGAAGAGCTGTGATCCGTTGAAGCTCAAGGACGCGAAGGACGTGCGGATGGTGCCGGCCACGTTCCTGGGCCAGCCGGTGACGCCGGACGCCCGCGTGGAGGCGCTGGTGGCCCCCGCGGAGGCGCGCGTGGAGGAGGAGCAGCGCCGCCCGGTGGGCGTGGAGACCCAGGCCCGCATGCCCCAGGTCTACGAGGGCGAGAGCGCGCTGGGCAACCTCATCGCGGACGCGATGCGGGAGGCGGCCCGCTCCGACGCGGCGGTGATGAACGCGGGCGGCATCCGGGCGGACCTGCCGCAGGGGCCGCTCACCTTCGGCAAGCTCTACGAAATCCTCCCCTTCGACAACACGCTCGCGGTGCTGGACCTGAGCGCGGACGAATTGCGCCGCTTCCTGTCGCTGGCCTACGGCGGCCGCAAGGGCGTCTTCGCGGTGTCCGGGCTGGAGGTGACGCTGGGCGCGTGCCCGGGCCCGGAGCGCTTCCAGGGCGTGACGCTGCCCGGCGGCAAGCCGCTGAAGGCGAAGGGGACCTACCGGGTCGCGGTGCCGGACTTCCTCCTGCGCGGCGGTGACGGGGTGGGGCCGCTGACGTCCACGCTGCCACGGGAACGTATCAACCTGTTGCAGGCGCAGGACCTGCGCGAGGTGCTCACCGCGTACGGCCGCGCCCATGGCAACACGCTGAAGCCCCCGGCGCTCGGGCGCGTGCATCGGGTCAAGGCGGCGGGGCCCTGCGCGGACGCAAAGCCCTGAAAAAAGTGCGCCCGCCGTTGGAAATTTTCCCTCCGCGCTGATCCGCTGGGGCTGGATCGCGGTGCAACCCAGCGGAAGATCAGCGAAAGGCGCCCGGGCCGAATTTTCGGCCTGGGATCAGTTTCCAACGGAGGGAAACCTCCCTACTCTAGGGCACGCGAGATCCCTTGCAGGCGCGGTGCGAAAGCCAGCGCGAGCAAGTTGGAGCCCGTGCGTGGGAGGGACAGAAGAGATGCTCTACAAAGTGACCCCGATGATGGTCCCCGCCGTGCCCGAGAAGAAAGAGGCACGCGAGCCGGGCCAGCCGCGCAAGCGGCGCAAGTCCTCCGTCTACGACGCCGACGGCCACGAGGTGTTGATCTCGCTGATGTGCTTGAAGTGCAAGACGCTCAAGCCGCTGGCGCAGTTCGGGCTGCGGAAGATGGCGGACGGCGCCATCCGCAACCAGCCGTGGTGCCGGGGTTGCCGCTCGGGCGCGGGCACGAAGAAGCCGAAGAAGGACGAGTCCCAGGCCGCCACCGTCGAGGTGCCCGCCGTCGCCGCCACGGAGCCCGTGCTCCAGGTCGTCGCCGCCGTGCCGCTCGACGCCGCGCCCGTGGCTCCGACGCTCGTCGACGCCCCGGCGGCCGACGCGACGGCCACCCCGCTGGTCTGATGCACCACCCGGGATGATCCGCCCTGCTGGGGCGCGCACGTTCGCGCCCCGCATGTGACGGATCTGCCCGAAAGCTCCGTTCGTCAGGACAGCCGCAGGCCCGCCGGCAGCGTGTCGCCGAGCGCCCGGGCCTCGTCCGCGGCCTCCAGGGCCACGACTTCACGCACCATCCGCACCCAGGTGTCCGCGGCCTTCGCGGCCACCAGCGCCTGGGCCGTGCGCTCGCGCAGGGCCGGATCCAGATCGCGCGTGCGGTCGCCGGTGAGGCGCGCCAACTGGGCGGCGGCGAAGGGCGCGCCGTCCACCTTGCGCAGATCCAGGGACAAGAGCAGCTCCAGCCACGCCTCCGCCGTCTCCACGTCCACGACCTTGTGGCTGCTGCCGTACAGCGGCACGCGCGCGCCCAGCCGTCCCAGGGCCCACGCCCACGGGCCGCCGGAGCGGGACTCGGCCTTCAGCCGCGCGGCGATCCACCGGCCCACCTCCGCCTTGTCGCCCGGCGCCAGGTGCTCCAGCGAGGCGGCGGTGCGGATCATCTCGTCCAACCCCTCCGGTTGGATGCCCTTCAGCTTGCCGCCCTGCGTGGGCGCGTCCGGCGGCACGCGCCGGGCCAGGTGCGGCTGGAGGTAGCCGTACAGCTTCTGCTGCTGTCCTTCCGTGAGGCCGCCGGCGATGCGGCGCCACATCACCCAGAACTCCGTCCACACCGCCTTGTCCTGGTGGTGCTGCACCAGCGCGTCGAACAGGCTGAAGGTCTGCTCCGCGCGCCAGCCGTCCAGCGGGTAGCCGAAGCCGGGGCGCAGGCAGAAGCCGGTGAGGCTGTAGAAGACGCGCTCGTGGTCATCCGAGCGGCGGCGCTTGCTCGCGCCCGCGTAGAGGGTGCTCCACAGCTCGCGCAGCACGGGCACGCGCCACGTCTCGCGCGAGCCCAGCACCTTCTCCAGCGTGCGCGACAGCTGCTTCACGTCCTTGGGGCCCAGGGGCAGCGGCTTGTTTCCGTAGACGCGCTCCACGTTGTCCTTCGCCTCGGCGAAGCGCGCGGGCATGGACTCGGTGACGGTCAGCTCGTGCGAGCCGCCGGTGCCGCGCAGCTCGAACTCCAGGCGCCAGCGCTCGTCCGCGACGTCCGACACGCAGAACAGCTCCAGCGTGCCAATCTCCGTGAGCGCGGCCTGCAGGTGCACCGGCACCTCGCTGACCTTTCCGGACGCGCCCTTGAGCAGCGTGTGGATGGGCGGCAGCGGCTTCAGGTCCTCCGCCAGCGGCACCAGGTCTCCCGGCTTGTCGATGCGGTCGCTCGTCGTGGAGTAGAGCGCGAACTGCACCGGCCGGCCCAGGGTGAGCGTGAAGGGGCGCTCGCCCAGGTCCACCTTCTGGCCCTCCTCGAAGCCGCGGGGAATCAGGCACAGCGTGGGCTGCTCCGCGCTGTCCGGGCCGCGCTGCAACCCCACGTAGTACGCGCGCGCCGCGCCACCGCCGATGCGCAGGCCGTGCCCGCGCCGCACCAGCCCGTAGTACGCGGCGCCGCGCGCCACCGCGAGCTCCAGCGACTCGTGCTTGAGCAGCGGGATGCGCGGCGCCTGCGGCCACCACGCGGACAGCGCGTCGATGAGCCGCGCCGAAATCTGGGGCGAATTGAAGACGCCGCCGTTGAGCAGGATGGCGTCCGGACGGGGCAGGGCGCCTTCGTGCGACGGCGTCTCGCCCAGCGCCGCGAACCCCGCCGCCGCGTGCTGCGCGAGGAAGGCCGCCAGGTGCCGCGTGACGGCCGGGTCCTGCACGTACGGCAGGCCCAGTTCCTGGAGCGCCATGCGCGCCGAACGCCGGGGCCGGTCCCCGGGAGGGGACATGGGGAAGAAGCCATCCAGCACCAGCGCGTGCGCCTCGTCGCGGCCCAGCTCCGTGGACAGCGTGCCGCCCAACAGCCGGCTGCCCTCGCCGATGAGCGACACGCCGTACTTCTCCGGAGGCGCGCGTCCCAGCAGCTCTTCCTTGGCGGTGCGCGCGGCCTGGATGGCCTGCGTCCACTGCGTCGCGGACAGGCGCCGGCCGTTCTGGGTGAGCTTCTCCTCCATGCGCCGGGCGAGCGCCGCGTCCATGTTGTCGCCGCCCAGCATCAGGTGGTCGCCCACGGCCAGGCGCCGCAGCATGGGGCCTTCCGGCGACACGCCGGCGTGCACCAGCGTGAAGTCCGTGGTGCCGCCGCCCACGTCCACCACCAGCACCAGCCGCACCTGGGACAGCGTCTGCTCCAGGTCCGAGCGGTGGCGCGCGGTGTAGTCGTAGAAGGCCGCCTGCGGCTCCTCCAGCAGCGTGAACTTCTCCAGCCCCGCCTTGCGCGCCGCGCTCACCGTGAGGGCGCGCGCCGCCTCGTCGAACGAGGCGGGGACGGTGATGACCACCTCCTGCTTGGAGAGCGGCTCGTCCGGGTGCGCGAAGTCCCACGCCCGGGCCATGTGCGTGAGCAGCAGGGCGGACGCGTCCACCGGGGACAGCTTCCGCACGTCCGCGGGCGCGCCCCACGGGAGGATGGGCGCGGAGCGGTCCACGCCCGGGTGGCACAGCCAGCTCTTGGCGGAGGCCACCAGCCGGCCCGGCACGCGCACGCCCTGCCAGCGGGCCAGTTCGCCCACCACGTAGGGGCCGCCGTCATCGCCCCAGGGCAGGCGCAGCACCTCCGGAGCCAGCTCGTGGCCGGCGGGGACGTAGACGGTGGACGGCAGCAGGGCGCGGGGGGCCACCTCGCCCTGGCGGACGAGCTGGGGCAGGGGGAAGTCCTCGACGGGTGCCCCCGAGCCCTTGCCTGGATCCACGGATGCCACCGCGCAATGGGTGGTGCCCAGGTCGATGCCGACGATTCGCATACGCCTCCGGTGTGCGGGGCCCCTTCTACTCCTTCATGCGCACGTTGAGCTCCAGCTTCCAGCGCCCGGAGCCGTTCTTCTCCAGGCACCGCAGCTCCAGCGTGCCCACCTCCGTCACCGCCGCCTGGAGGTTCACCGGCGTCAGGTCGCCAAAGGGCGTGGGCTGTCCGGGCAGCGTCGTCTCGATGGGCGCCACCTCCTCCAGCCCCCCGGACGCCAGCTCCGACTCCACGTCCTCCACCATCTCGCCCACGCGGTCATCGCGCCGCACGGACGACGCGAAGAAGCGGAAGCTGGTGGGTTCGCCGGTGACGAGCCCGAACTCCTGGGGCGGCACGTCCGCCTGCGTCCCTTCCTCCATCCCGAAGGGCGCCACGCACAGCGCCTTCACCGGCGGCTCCATGCCCGGCACCGCCGGCATCGCCGTCTCCACGCCCACGTAGTAGGCGCGCGCCGTGCCGCCGCGGATGCGCAGGCCGTGGCCCTGACGCACCCAGCCGTAGTACGCCGCGCCGCGGGCCACCGCGAGGTCCAGGTCCGCGCCCTCCAGCTCCTTCGCCGGGGGCGCCCCTTCCGCGGCGAGCCACTGGTTGAGGACCTCCATCACGCGGCCCTTCAGCGGCCCGGCCTTGAAGACGCCGCCGTTGAAGAGCACCGCGGTGGGGTGCAGGAAGCCCTTGCCCGCCACGTCCACCGGCGAGTCCGTGCTGGCCGCCAGCGCCTGCGCCTGCCGGGTGAGGAAGGCCGCCAGGTGCTTCGTGACGGCCGGATCCTGCGCGTACGGCAGCGCCATCTGCGCCAGGCCCGTGCGCCGGGCGGTGCGAGGCAGGTCCGCCACCTGCGTCACCGGGAAGAAGCCATCCGTGAGGACGCGGTCCAGCTCCTCGCGCGTCAACTCCGTGCGCAGCGTGCCGCCGATGAGCGACGAGCCCCGGCCCGGAATCGCGATGGGCACCCGGTCCACGGACGGATCCGCGTACAGCGTCTCCTTCGCCTGCCGGCACCCATAGGTGAGGCCGTTGAACTGCCACGCGTCCAGCTTGCGCCCGTCCGCGGCCATCCGCTGGTTGAGCGTGTGCGCCAGGGCGAGGTCCATGTTGTCGCCGCCCAGCAGGATGTGGTCGCCCACCGCCACGCGGAGCAGCTCCAGGTCGCCCTCGCGGTCCTTCACGGTGATGACGGAGAAGTCGGACGTGCCGCCGCCCACGTCCACCACGAGGATGACTTCCCCCGGATGCACCTGCTTGCGGAAGTTCTCCCCCATCGCCTCCAGCCACGCGTACAGCGCGGCCTGCGGCTCCTCCAGCAGGGTGATGTGCTCGATGCCCGCCGCCTTCGCGGCCTCCAGCGTCAGGTCGCGCGCCGCCGCGTCGAAGGACGCCGGGACGGTGACGATGACCTCCTGCTTCGACAGCGCGTTGCCGGACTCCTCCTGCGCGCGGGCGAAGGTGTGGTCCCACGCCTCCTTCAGGTGGCGCAGGTAGCGCGCGGATGCATCCAGCGGCGACACGCGCTGCACCTCCGGCGGCGCCTGCCAGGGGAGCAGCGCCGAGCGCCGGTCAACGCCCGGGTGTGACAGCCAGCTCTTCGCGGAGGACACCAGCCGCGTGGGCACCTTCGCCCCGTGCGAGCGGGCGAAGTCACCCACGATGACGCCCGGCTCGCTGTTCCACGGCAGCCCGAGGCTGCCCTCCGGGAACTCCTGCGCGCTGGGGAGGTAGAGGAAGGAGGGGAGCAGCGGGCGCGCTTCCACGGTGCCGGGCGCCGTCACCTGGGGCACGGGCAGCATGGACTGCGAGGGGCCGCGCGGCTTGCCGTCCTCGAGGTTGAAGTAGGACACCGCGGAGTGCGTGGTGCCCAGGTCGATGCCGATTGCGTATCGGGCCATATCGGTCGGAAACCCCGGGAAGGGGCCTTGTGGTTCCTCGAAGGGAAGGGGACTTCGAAAGATGCGCCGCCTGCTGCCCGGGCGGGCGTCAGGCGAGCTCGACTTCCGCCGGCGCCAGCACGCGCGGCTCCATGGCGGGGCTGACGGTGGGGAACTTCACCTCCGTGGTCACCCAGCCGTGGTGCCGGAGCGTGCCACCATAAGGAGGTTCGCCGGCCACGTTGCCGGTGAGCCGGATGCGCTGCGCGTCGAAGCCCGGCGGCACCGTCACCTTGTCGCCTTCGCCCTGCGGCAGCACCGGCTGGAGTGTCAGGTACTGGTGCACCACCTTGCGGCAGCCCTCATGGACGATACGGGCCGCCGCGCCCACGTCCGCGTCCGGGAAGGCCGCGACGTTCTCCTGCACGAAGTCCAGGAAGCGGCCCTCGCGCTGGAGCATGGCCAGGAGCGAGAGGGCGCTGGCGTGTTCGCGCTCCGGGGGGAGGGGCGCGGGGGCGACGGGCGCCTGCACGGCGGGCGTCTTCACCGGCGGTGGGGCCTGCGTTTCCCCGGACGGAAGCTCCTTGAGCTGGCCGGCGTCATAGGCGCGGCTGGTCGGCAGCACGGCCTGCGCGAATTCGCGGGACACGAGGCAGCGCCAGAAGCACAGCCAGGCGAGCCAGAAGCGGGCGAAGAACGACAGGGAGGCGGACGGGTCGGTCATCGGCCCCGGATAACAAAGCCGGAAGCCTTTGCAATTCGCCAATGGCCTGAAATGCAAAGGGCCTCACGGTTTCCCGTGAGGCCCTTCGGTTCTTCATGGTGGAGGTGGACGGGATCGAACCGACGACCTTCGCATTGCGAACGCGACGCTCTCCCAACTGAGCTACACCCCCATATGGGGACTGCTTGCTGCCTGCTGCGCCTCGCGGGGGTTGGGTCCCGCGAAGTGAGTGGGCTAGTACCGGAGCCTCACCTTGCTGTCAAGCAGCTCGTTTCCAGCACCAACCCTGCGATTGACGTGCCGCACTGTGGATGCCATAAAAACCGCCTTCCGGTAGCGCATCCTTCCCGGCCCATCCGGACACCTTCTGGTTCATGTCCACCTCCCCATCGAAGACGTTGAGCCCCACCGAGCTCGCGAAGCTTGAGCATTCGTTCGCTTCCGACCCCTCCTCGGATGCGTACAAGCCCCTGGCGGAGGCGTACCTCGACCTGGGTCGCTTCATGGAAGCGATGGTCGTCTGCAAGAAGGGCGTCAAGGCGCACCCGACCGCGGCCGATCCCCGCCTCCTGCTGGCCCGCGTCTACGCGGCGCAGAACAAGGACAAGAAGGCGCTCGAAGAGGTGATGGGCGCCCTGCAGGTGCAGCCGGAGGACAAGGCCGCCCTGCGCATGGCGGGCGTGCTGCAGATCAAGGGCGGCGAGCAGGACGTCGGCCGCGCCAGCCTGCTCAAGGCCTACCAGGCGGACCCCGGCGACCCGGAGACCGTCACGCTCCTCCAGCAGTACAAGGTGGAGATCCCCCGCCCCGCGGCGCCCACGCCGGTGCTCGCCCCCGTGGCCGCGCCGCCCCCGGCCGCCGCGGAGGCGCCCGCCGCGGCGACCGTCCCCGTGACCGCCCCGCCCGCCGCGGAAGCGCCCGCCGCCCCGTCCGTGGGCCGCATCAACGCCCCTTCCCAGCAGGCGGCCCGCACGGCGCGCCCCGCGTCGGACTCCGCTCAGCGCCCCGCCCAGCGCCGCCCGCAGGTGGTGGTGGAAGAGGTCGAGGACGACGACGACGAGCCCGCGTCGCGCCGCAAGGGTCCGGCCAAGAGCAACGGCAACAAGATGCTGTCGCTGGTCCTGCTCATCCTCATCCCGCTGTTCGCGGGTGGATACGGCTGGTACTCGGCGCAGGCCAAGAAGCGAGGCCGCGAGCTCAAGAAGAACCTGGACGTCGCCACCGAGCAGCTCAAGCACGACTCGTTCGCCAGCTACAAGAAGGCGTGCGAGGCGGCGGACCTGGCGCTGGAGGTGGACCCCGACTCCACCGCGGCCCACGGCTACCTCGCGTACGCGTACGCCATCCGCTGGGGTGAGCACGGCGGCGGCGACGACGCCCGCCGGCAGGCCGAGGAGCACCTGGCCGCGGCCCAGAAGGGCAAGGAGCTGTCCAGCCACCTCATCGCCGCGCAGGCGCTGATCAAGACGTACAGCGGTGACGGCAAGGGCGCGCTGGGCTCGCTGGAGACGCAGGTCAAGGAGCTCAACGACCAGAACAAGGCGTCCTCGCTCCTGTACCTCACGCTGGGCCTCATCCAGATGAACGCGGGCGACCTGGAGCGCGCGCGTGACAGCCTGGAGCGCGCGCAGGCGCTGGCGCCGGATGATCCGCGCGTCTACGCGGGCCTGGGCGCGGTGTACCGCCGGCTGGGCCAGGACAACACCGCCTGGAAGAACTACGACTTCGCCCTGCGCTACGAGAAGGACCACCCGGAGTCGCTGCTGGGCCGCTCGCTCTTGATGCTGGAGCAGGACGAGCCGAACTACGCGGTGGCCAGCCGGGACATCAAGAAGCTGCTGGAGGCGGAGCCCCCGCCGAGCCCCCGTCAGCTCGCCACCGCGCAGCTCGCGCGCTCGCTGCTCATCGCCCGCGTGGCGCTGGCCATGCCGTCGCTCAAGCCGGACCAGCAGCAGAAGATGACGGAGGCCACGGGCGTGCCCGCGGATCCGGCCAAGGCGAAGCAGGAGGTCACGAAGGCGGAGGAGACCGGCTTCGCGCTCGACAAGCAGAACCCGGAGCTCAACCTCATCAAGGGTCGCCGCCTGCTGGCGGAGGGCAACTTCGACGCGGCCGCGGAGGAGATCCGCAAGGCCGTCCGCGCGGACGGCAGCCGCGCGCAGTTCCACGTCGAGCTGGCCAAGGCCCTCATGGGCAAGCCGGGCGGTGAGAAGGAGGCCTCCGAGGCGCTCGTCACCGCGCTCAAGACGATGGGCGACAGCCCCAAGCTGGTGGTGATGCTGGGCAACGCCTACCGCCGCCAGAACAAGCTGGAGGACGCGCTCGCGCAGTACCAGCGCGCGGTGAAGGACCCCAAGGCGAAGAACCCGGAGGCCCGGCTCGCCATGGGCGCCATCTACCGGGAGCGCTCGGAGTGGGACAAGGCGAAGGAGCAGCTGGAGAAGGCCAGCCAGGAGTTCTTCGGCCAGCCGGACCGCGTCGCCAACGCGCTCACGGAGCTGGGCCGCGTCTACCAGGGCAAGGGCGACGCGGCGAAGGCGGACGAGACCTACCAGCGCGCGCTGCAGGCCGACGAGAACTACTCGCCGGTGTACTACTTCTACGCGCAGCTGCTCTCCAGGGACGCCAAGCAGTCGGGCAAGGTCAAGACGCTGGCCTCCGAGTACGTGCGGCGCGAGCCCAAGGGCGAGTACCTCGCCGACGCGCAGCGGCTCGCGGGGAACTGACCGCCGCCTTCCGCTGTCCCCCACGCCGCGAGGCCCCCTTGGAGGGCTTCGCGGCGTTTCGTTTTTGACGGGGGGCGACAAGGCAGGCTGATGTGGCGGGGAGCCCCAGCCTTGCCACCCCTCCCGGGTGACGGTATGGGAGGGTCTACCCCACACCCCCTTGACCGGTAGCCAGAAGCAACCGCGGTCCAGGGGCCACCTGCTGGAGTCCGCGTGAGCGCGCGTGCCCTGTCCCAGTCGTCCACCGCGTCCGACCTGATCTCCCTCACGAAGCCGAGGCTGTCGTCGCTGGTGCTCATCACCGCGGCGGGCGGCATGTTCATGGCTCCGGGGCACTTCTCGCCGGTGCGGACGCTGGTGACGCTGCTGGCGACGGCCGGGACGGTGGGCGCGGCGAACGCGTTCAACTGCTACTGGGAGCGCCACAGCGACCAGTTCATGGCGCGCACGCGCAACCGGCCGCTGCCCGCCGGGCGCATGGACCCCAACACGGCGCTGTGGTTCGGCCTGTCCCTGGCGGCGGTGTCGCTGCCCGCCCTGGTGATGGGGGCCAACCTGCTCACCGGCGTGCTGGGGCTCATCGCGCTGCTCAGCTACGTGCTGGCCTACACGCCGCTCAAGGCCCGCACGTCCGCGGCCATGCTGGTGGGCGCCATCCCCGGCGCGCTGCCGCCCTTGATGGGGTGGACGGCGGTGACGAACCAGGTGGACGCGGGCGGCTTCGCGCTGTTCGCCATCATGTTCCTCTGGCAGATGCCGCACTTCATCGCCATCGCGCTGTTCCGCAAGGACGAGTACGCCGCCGCGGGCCTCAAGTCCGTGCCGCTGGAGCGCGGGGACGAGTCCAGCCGCGCGCAGGTGGTGCTCTACCTGGTGGCGCTGGTGCCCATGACGCTGTTGCCGTTCCAACTGCACATCGCCGGCACGTGGTACCTGGCCGCGGCGGTGGTGCTGGGGCTGGTCTTCCTGGGCCTGGGGGCGTGGGGCTTCTTCAAGCACCTGGGAAAGCCCTGGGCGCGCCAGACGTTCCTGTATTCGCTCGTGTATCTCACCGGCCTGTTCGCCGTGATGGCGCTGGACCGCATCCCCCGCGGCTAGCACCCCCTCGCGGCGTCCGGGTGCGAGGCCGCCCTTCGCATGCCTGACACCTCCGTTCCGACCCCGCCCCCGCCGCTCCTGCGCATCGAGGGGCTCACGCGCCGCTTCGGCGGGCGCACCGCCGTGGACGGGCTGTCGCTGTCCGTGCAGCCGGGCGAAATCCTGGGGCTGCTGGGGCCCAACGGCGCCGGCAAGTCCACCACCTTCCAACTGCTCGCGGGCCTGCTCGCGCCGGACGCGGGGCAGGTGCACTTCGCGGGCAAGGTGCTGTCCCTGAGCGACCCGGCGCTGCGGCGCCAGATGGGCATCATCTTCCAGAAGAGCAGCCTGGATGACCTGCTCACCGCCCGGGAGAACCTGCTGCTGGGCGCGCGGCTGTACGGCCTCACGGGCGCGGACGCGAAGGCGCGCGTGGAGACGATGCTGGCGCTCATCGGCCTGCAGGACCGGGGCGATGAGAAGGTGGGCACCTGGTCGGGCGGCATGCGCCGGCGGCTGGAGCTGGCGCGGGCGCTGGTGCACCAGCCGCGCGTGGTGCTGATGGACGAGCCCACGCAGGGCCTGGACGAGGCGGCCTTCCGCACCTTCTGGACGCACCTCAAGCGTTTACGTGACGCGGAGGGCGTCACCGTGCTCTGCACCACCCACCGCGCGGATGAGGCGGAAGGGTGCGACCGGCTGGCGGTGCTGGACGCCGGGAAGCTGGTGGCGTGCGACACGCCCCGGGCGCTCGCTTCCCGCATGGGCGGCGACATCCTCACGCTGGAGGGCCCGGAGCCGGAGGCGCTGGCCGCGCAGGTGACGGAGCGGCTGGGGCTCGGGGCGACGGTGGTGGAGGGGCGGGTGCAGGTGGAGGCTTCGCAGGGACACGCGCTGGTGCCGCGGCTGGTGGAGGCCTTCCCTCCGGGACGGTTCGCCTCCGTGTCGCTGCGCCGGCCCACGCTGGCGGACGTGTTCCTCCAGCTCACCGGGAAGGCCCTGGGGGCGGATGCTCCCTCGCCCACGCCCGCGCCGAGGAAACGCCGATGAGCGCCGACATCCCCGTGCCTGTTCCGTCCTCCTCCTCGGCGGAGGCCGCGCCCGCCGCTGGGGTCCACCGCCGGGAGCCGGGGACGCTGGCGTTGCAGTGGGCCACCGTCTGGGTGCTGCTGTCGCGCGACGTGGTGCGCTTCTTCCGGCAGCCCAGCCGGGTGGTGGGCGCGCTGGCGCAGCCCATCCTGTTCTGGTTCGTCATCGGCTCCGGCTTCGCGGGTTCGTTCCGCGTGGAGGGCGCGCAGGGGCTGGGCTACCAGCAGTTCTTCTTCCCGGGCGTCGTCACCATGGTGGTGCTCTTCAGCGCCATCTTCGCCACCATCACCGTCATCGAGGACCGCAAGGAGGGCTTCCTCCAGGCGGTGCTGGCGGGGCCGGGCTCGCGGCTGGCGGTGGTGCTGGGCAAGGCGCTGGGGTCGTCCAGCATCGCGCTGATGCAGGCGTCGCTGTTCCTGCTCTTCGCGCCGCTGGCGGGCGTGGACGTGAAGTCGGTGGACTACGCGCTCCTCGCGGCGGTGATGGTGCTGTCCGCGCTGGCGCTCACCGGGATGGGGATGGCGCTCGCCTGGTGGGTGAAGTCGAGCGCGGGCTACCACGCGGTGATGAGCCTGGTGATGCTGCCCATGTGGGTGCTCTCCGGGGCCATGTTCCCGGTCAAGGGCGCCGGGCCGGTGCTGTCGTGGGTGATGACGCTCAACCCGATGCGCTTCTCCGTGGAGGGCGTGCGCCGCGCGCTGTACGGGGCGCAGGCGTCGCTGGCGGTGGGCTCTCAGGGTGGGGCGACGGTGGGGTGGGAGGTGCCCGCGCTGCTGGCGTTCGCGGCGGTGTTCGTGGGGCTGGCCGCGTTCAGCGTGAGCCGCCGCGAGTAGCCCGCTCGCTGTGTGTTGTTGGATTTACCTGGTGCCTTTCACGAAGAATCCTCCAGAGGAGACCGCCTCATGAAGCTGCGCCTGTTTGGCTTGTCGATGGTCGGTGTCGCGGGGCTGCTGGCCCTGCCCGCGTGCAAGAAGGAGGAGGCGCCCGCGCCCCCCGCCGCTGCTCCTGCGGCCCCCACGCAGCAGGCCGTGCCTCCGGCCCCCACGGCGGGAGCGGGGACGGGCGAGGCGGCGGCTCCGGCGGCGCCCGCGGGCAACGGCGTGGTGAAGGGCACGGTGTCGTTCACCGGCACGCCGCCGGTGATGGCGGACCTGGCGCCCAGCGCGGACCCCGCGTGTGACGGCCGGCCGGAGAAGGAGGAGGCCGTGCTGGTGAAGGACGGCAAGCTCCAGAACGTGCTGGTGCGCGTGAAGGGGCCGGTCGCGGGTGCGCCCGCGGCGCCGTCCACGCCGGTGGTGGTGGACCAGTCCAAGTGCACCTACGTGCCGCGCGTGCAGGGCGCAGTGACGGGTCAGCAGGTGATGTTCAAGAACAGCGACGGCACGCTGCACAACGTGCGCGGCGTGGTGGGCACGAAGCCCCTGTTCAACGTGGCGCAGCCGCCCTCGGGGGCGCCGGTGCAGAAGCCGATGCCCACGGACGCGGAGGTGCTGCGCCTCAAGTGCGACGTGCACCCGTGGATGACGGCCTACGTGGTGAGCAACCCCAACCCGTACTTCACCACCACGGGCGCGGACGGCACCTTCACGCTGACGGGCCTGCCCGCGGGCACGTACACGCTGGAGGCGTGGCACGAGACGCTGGGCACGAAGACGGCGGAAGTCACCGTGAAGGACGGCGCGCCCGCGGAGGCGACGTTCTCCTTCGCCGCGACGGACGCGCAGGCGAAGCAGTAGTTCCCAGGGGGAGGGGCTGCTCGCGCGGCCCCTTCACCCGTGTGCGTTCGAGACCGGCCCTGGAGGCCCTGCCTTGCGCACCGTGAAGCCCACGCGCGCGCCTCCGGCGGGCCGGTTCTCCGCGAAGGTCTCACCGCCGTGGGCCTTGGCGATGCGCTGCACCAGCGCGAGCCCCAACCCCAGCGAGCCGGCCTCGCGCGCCTCGCCGCCCCGGTCCTTCCGGTAGAACGGCTGGAAGATGCGCTGCTCCTCGCCGGGCAGCAGGCCCGGGCCCCGGTCCTCCACGCTGAAGGCCAGGTGCTCCTTCCCGTGCTCCTGGATGCGCAGCGCCTCCACGCCCACGCCGTGCTTGCGCGCGTTGTCCAGCAGGTTCACCAGCGCCCGGCCCAGCAGCGTCGCGTCCGCCATCAGCGCCACGTCGTCCGTCTCCGGCTGGAGCAGCGTCGCGGACAGCCCCACGCGCTCCAGCGCCTGCGCCGCGAGCACGCCCGCCTCCAGCGCCTTGGGCGTGAGCTGCCCGAAGTCCAGGCGGGAGCTGGCCAGCAGCTCGCCCACCAGCGCGTCCAGCTCCACCACCTCGCGGTCCACCTGGTCCAACGTGCGCGGGTTGCCCCCGCCGTCACGCAAGAGCTCCGTCAGCACTCGCAGCCGCGCCAGCGGCGTGCGCAGCTCGTGCGACACCGCCGCCAGCAGCTCGCGTTGATCCGCCAGCTGCTTCTCGATGCGCGCCGCCATGTCGTTGAAGGACTCGGCGAGCACCGCGAACTCGCCGGTGGCGTGGTGGTCCAGGCTCGCCCGCGCGCCCAGCCGGCCCTCGCCCAGCTCCTGCGTGGCCTTCACCAGCGTGTCCACCGGCCGGGCCAGCCTGAACGAGATGCCGCCCGCCGCCGTCCACAGCACCAGCACCGCGATGCCCAGCGGCAGCACCGCGCGCCAGGGGCCCCGCGAGCGGGTTTGCAGATAGCAGGCCTGCAGCGACCCCAGCTGCGTGTCCTGCCGCATCACCGGGACGACGGCGTCCGGCTTCGAGCAGGGCGAACCCGCCCGGGCCACCACCGCGCCGGACAGGTCCGTCAGCGTGACGTCCACGTCCAGGTCGTCGGAGATGCTCCGCATCAGGGCGTCGCGCTCGGCGGGCGCGTCCCACACCGCCGCGAACTGGTGGCCCACGAACGAGCGGATGCGCTCCGTCTCCTGCCGCCAGCTGTTGCCGCCCGTCAGGTTCATCACCCACGACACCACCAACACCGTCACCAGGATGGTGAGCCCGAACATGACGAACAGCCGCCGCCGCAGCCGCGCCTGCACGTAGGAGCCCAGCCGTCCCAGGTGGAACATGCGCCGGCGGTGGGCATGGGCCTGGGCGTGGCGGCCGAACCTCCGGCGCAGCTCCGGCCCGCAGGCCTCCTCGTCGGCGGAAGGCGGCCAGGGGTGGCGGTGGTGGCGCCAGCCCATCAGGCGCCCTCCTTGGCGAAGACGTAGCCCACGCCGCGCACCGTCTTGATGAGGCGCGTGCCCACGTCCCCCAGCTTCTGGCGCAGGTGGGAGATGTGCACGTCCACCGTGCGCTCGCTCACCACCGTGTCGTTGCGCCCCGCCTCGCCCAGCAGCGCGTCGCGGGGAATCACCCGGCCCGCCCTGCGCACCAGCGCGAGCAGCAGGTCGAACTCCAGGCCCGTCAGCTCCACCGCGCGCCCCTCCACCTTCACCTCGCGCCCGGACACGTCGATGGAGACCCCGCTCGATTCAAGCCGGTCCGCCACCGCCGCCGGCTGTGCCCGCCGCAGCACCGCGCGCAGGCGGGCGAGCAGCTCGCGCGGGCCAAAGGGCTTGGGCAGGTAGTCGTCCGCGCCCAGCTCCAGCCCCACCACGCGGTCCGTCTCGTCTCCCTTGGCGGTGAGCATCAGCACCGGGATGCGGCTCCTGGCCCGGATGCGCTTGCACACCTCCAGGCCGTCCATGCCCGGCATCATCACGTCCAGGAGCACGGCGTCGTAGGCGTTGGCCTCCAGCGCCGCCAGCCCGCGGCCCCCGTCGGGCGCGTGGCTGACGGTGATGCCGTTCTGCCCGAGGTACTCCGCGAGCAACTCGAACATCCGGGTGTCGTCATCGATGAGCAGGACGCGGGTGGGCATGGGCGGGGGGAATCCTAACGCGCTCCCGGTGCGTCGGCGTGGCCGGCGGTGTCCTGCGGCCTGGGCGCGTGCCAGTCCCAGTACGGAGGCATCCCGTTGCGGTAGGCGGGGCCGCCCCAGTCTCCCCGGTGGCAGTGGGAGCGGTGGTGGCGGGCGAGGCTCGCGAAGCCGGAGGCATAGCCTCCGATGGCACCCGCGGCGAGGAGGACGACGAGCAGACGGTGGCGCATGGGCAATCTCCAGGAAGAGGGCAGGGGGACTCAGACGAAGGACGCGGGGCCGTCATCGTTGTGGGGGCGGCCACCCCAGCGGCCGTACCCGCCGCAGCGCCGGCCGTGCCAGCCGTGGCCCTCGCCCCGCCAGCCGTGGCCCCAGCCGTGCTCGATGATGTCCGCGAGCTCGCGGCGCTGGTTGGGCTCCAGCGCCTCGTGCACCTGGGACAGGGCGTCCTGCACGGCGTTGCGCAGCGTCTCCAGCGCCACGTCGTGGCGGCTGAACAGCTCGCGCAGCATGGCGCCGTCGAAGTGTTCCCCGCGCAGCGAGCCCGCGAGCGACGTGCGGCTGGGGCCCCACTGGTCCTTCACCTTGGCGAAGGCCTCGCGCACGTTCTCCACTGCCTTGACGATGACCTTCTCCTGGCCGGGAGACGTCTCCAGCCGCTCGAAGAGCCAGCGCAGCCGGGGGCGCATGCCCAGGCGGCCTCCGCGGCCGTAGGCGTAGGCGTGGTGGCCGTAGCGCCCCCGGCGCAGGGTGGCGAAGAGACCGGCGAGGCAGGCGGTACCGAAGAGGAATCCGAACATGGTCTTGGCTCCAGGAAGCAGGCGAGCGCCGAACCGGCGGGCCCGTGTCGTTGCTGACGGAGCTCAAGGTAGAAAACGGGTGTGAAGCCCACGCCCGGCGGCGGTGAAGAAATGTGAAGGCCCGCGGAGGGGTGTCCGGAATGCCCGGCGGGGCATGGGATGTTCTTCCGCCGGGCCTCGACTACAGCCGCTGTGTCGGATGTAGGACGACTCCCGGCGGGATTCCACCCTCTGGAGTGGTGTTCGCGCCGGAAGTAGGTAGAGTGCCCGGCGTGCCGGGGCGGTGTTCGTTCCAGCACCGGTGGAAGGCGCGAGCCTCTCACCTGTACAGAGCAGAGAAAGAGAAGAGACTCACAATGGCAACTGGTACCGTGAAGTGGTTCAACGACGCGAAGGGTTTCGGCTTCATCGCGCAGGACAATGGCGAAGACGTTTTCTGCCACCACACTGCGATCAACATGGATGGCTTCCGCACCCTGGCTGAAGGCCAGAAGGTGGAGTTCGAAGTCACCAAGGGCCCCAAGGGCCTGCAGGCGCAGAACGTTCGCGCGGCGTAAGCGAGCCGAACCTTCGACTCACCCCCTGAGGTGAGTCCTCGAAGCCCAGTCTCCCCAACGGAGGCTGGGCTTTCGTCTTTCTGGACGCAGGGCAGGCGGGCGGCCATCGCGACGCGTTCCGCCACGGTCCAGGGTCTTCCCTACCTTCTCCCAGGAGGAGCGCGGCGCCGGACGCCGCCCCCCAAGGAGAGGCGAACATGGGCGACACCAGCGTGAAGAAGGTCGAGAGCCGCCATTCCCCCAAGGGGGAGATGGGCCAGAAGTACCTCGCATCCGGCGTCCGTGTGGCCATGCGGCTGTGGGAGGACGAGCCGCCCGCCGAGGCCAAGCCCGCCAGCACGCGCGACTACGAGACCGTGGGCTTCGTACTCAAGGGCCGCGCGGAGCTGCACCTGGAGGGGCAGATCATCCTCTTGAACCCGGGAGACTCCTGGCTCGTGCCGCGCGGGGCCAGCCACACGTACAAGGTCCTGGAGACCTTCTCCGCCGTGGAGGCCACCAGCCCTGTCTCCTCCGCGCACGGCCGCGACGAGCACGAGGCCCCGAAGGGCGCCAAGGCCTGACGTGAGGTGATGCGACGGCGCGGGGCTTTCCATCAGGAAGGCCCCGCTCCTGTCAGCCCCATGGCGAGGACGCGTCGGGGGCGCATGCGAATTCTTTCGGTTGAAGAGAAGCCCCTTCATGAGTGGTGGTACCTGAACGCGTCGCCCCGTGGAGGCACCCGTGCGGAGCGGCTCCCCTTGCTGCGTGGCCAGGTGGATGCCCTTCCCGGGGACCTGGAGGCGGTCATCGCGCTCTCGGACCTCCAGGGGATGGCGCCGCATGCCTTGAAGGACGGTGCGGCGGCGCTCCTGGGCGAAGTCGTGGCCGACGAGCTGGCGATGATGTGCAAGGCGGGCGGCCTCCCTCCCGCGAACCGCACCGGCATCATCCTGGCCGGAGACCTCTTCTCCAACGACACCGCGGATGAACGGGGCGCCACTGGAGACGTGCGGAGCGTCTGGACCGCCTTCGCCAGGTACTTCCGTTGGGTCGTCGGCGTGGCGGGAAATCACGACACCTTCGGCGGTGCCCAGGAGCGCGAGCGCTTCTTCCGCCAACCCGGGAAGGAATTGCTGGATGGCGGAGTCGTCGCACCGGACGGACTCCCGGTGGGCGGGGTGAGCTACATCATCGGGCGCCCGGGCAAGCTCAACCGTCGCGAGCAGTCCGCGCAGCTGGAACGGATTGAGGAAGTGCTGCTCCAGGAGCCCCAGGTGCTGGTCCTCCACGAGGGCCCGGACGCCCCGGGAACCGGACTGCGCGGCAACGCCATCATCCGCGAGGCGGTGGAGCCCTGGAGCAGGCTGCTCGTCATCTGCGGCCACTGTCATTGGGACGTGCCGCTCATCACGCTCGCGAGCGGGACCCAGGTCCTCAACGTGGATGCGCGCGTGGTGCTGCTCAGGCGTGCCGGGGCCTGATGGGCGCGCGATTCCAGCGCCCCCAGCAGACGAAGAGCGACAGCGCGACCAGGAAGAAGTTGAAGGGCGTGTTCGCCGCCTCGCCGCGAGAGAAGTGGAAGCCGATGGCGCTGACCTGGAGCAGCGCGCAGCCCAGGGCCGCGAGGACCGTCAGGCCCGGTTTCACCCGCGTGAGCGAGGGCAGCACGACGCCCAGCCCGCCCGCCAGGTCCACCAGGACAATGAAATACAGGAACGCGGGAGGCACCTGGCCCGCCCACGGAATCATCGCGGCGAGCTCCGGCAGGGGCGTGAGCGCCTTCCAGATGCCCGAGCCGACGAAGGTGAGGCCCAGCAGCGCCTGGGCGACCCACAGGCCCACATGAAGAGCCCTGGACGGCTTCGCTGAATCGCCAACAGGAGGGGAGAGCGTATCCATTCGTGGCTCCGGGGTTACTTCCGAGTGCCTGGTTACGGATGATGACCACCTCTCTCTGGCATACCGTGCACGGGCCGGACAAGGAGGCACATTGAAGTCACCAGGGTACGGAAAGATGACCGGGCGCTACGACGACGACTGCGTCGCGACGCGCGAAATCCTGAGCCTCGTCGGAGACAAGTGGAGCGTGATGGTCATCGTCAACCTGGGTGAAGGCCCCGTGCGCTTCAGCGGGCTCAAGCGCGCCATCGAAGGCATCTCCCAGCGCATGCTGACCCTCACGCTGCGCAACCTGGAGCGGGACGGACTGCTGATACGCACCGTGCACCCCACGACGCCGCCGAGCGTGGACTACGCGCTCACGAAGCTGGGGCGCACGCTGCTCGAACCGGTGTCCGTGCTCGCGATGTGGGCGCGGCAGCACCGGCCGGAGATCGAGCGCGCCCGCGAGGCCTTCGCTCGCTCCGCCCGGGCGAAGTGACGAACCTCACGTGAAAGTGATAGATGTCTGGGATGGACGAAGTCTCCGCGGCGCTCTGTCCCAGACATCCCGAAACACTCGCGGAAGGAACGTGCACCCGGTGCGGGACCTTCATCTGTGCCGGCTGCCGCAAGCGCGGGTTGTGTCCTGCTTGCCTGGAATTGAGCAGGCGTGAGAAGCCCTCCGCACGCGCGGTTCTGGCCCTGGTGTTCGCCACCGTGGGCTTCTGCGGCTTCGCCCCAGGCATCATCGGACTGGTGTTGGGGCAGAAGGAACTCAACGCCATTGAAGCAGGCCAGGCCCCCGTGTCCGGGCACGAGCCCGCGGTGATTGCACGCAACATGGGGTGGTTCCACGTGGTGATGCTCTTCCTTCTCCTCCTGGGGCTGTACAACCACCTCTGAGCCGGTGCGGGAGTTCTTCGATGGGCGTGTTGAAGCTGGCATTGGAAGAGGGTGGCCCCCGGAACCTGGAGTTGTTCTGGGGCGAAGGCTGGCGGAACCTTCAGATTGAGCTGAATGATCAGCCGGTGGGTTCGGTGGAGGACCCGCTGCGACTGGAGCAGGGGGTGGAGTTCAAGCTCCCGGACGGGAACGTGCTGCATGTGCAGCTCGTCCATGTCCTCGCGACGGAGCTGCGGGTGATGCTCAACGGCGTACCGCTGCCTGACAGCGCGTCGGATCCCATCCCGCAGGCGCGCTCCGCGACGTACATGCTCTACGGGATGGCGGCCTTCACCACGGCGTCCGCGATGGTCTTGTTCGTCGTGACGAACAAGCCGGCGAAGCAGCTTCCGGAGACCCTGGCCAACGTCCTGTTCGGAGCCTTCCTGGCCGTCCTGGGCTTCTTCATGTTCAGGCGCTCGCGCGTGGCACCGCTGGTGGCCATCCTGCTCTTCGCCGTCGACACCCTCACCACGACCTTCGCGAAGATGACGACGCCGGAGGGGCTGGGGCTGTCCGATATGTCGCGGCTCGTCGTCCGCATCTTCATCTTTTCGGTGCTCACCAAGGGCTTCCTGGGTGCGAGGGAGCTGGCGCGGCGCGGGAAGCAGGGCCCGGCCACCGTGCCGCCTGCCGTGGGCCCGGTGGCCGCCAGCCCGGCAACGAGTCCTTCTCTTGGCGCGGGGACCGGCACAGGATGACGGGAGGATGCCTCCCCGTGCTGCCCGTCCACCCCGCTGTTCGCGTTGCAACCTGGCGAAACACCTGTGCCTGTGCACGGAGGTTCCCCGGGTGGAGACCCGGACCCGCTTCGTCTTCCTCCAGCATGTGATGGAGGTGTCGAAGCGGAGCAACACCGGAGGCGTGGCCGCGCTCGCGCTCGCGAACGCGAAGCTGCTCATCCACGGCTCGATGGCGGGGACCTTCGACATGGAGGTCCTCTCCGAGCCGGGGACCTGGCTGCTCTTCCCGGACGGCCCCACCGCGCCGCCGGACGCGCCTCCTCCCAGGCAGGTGGTGGTGCTGGACGCGAACTGGTCGCAGGCGCGGAGGATGACCCAGCGGCTCCCCGAGCTGCGGACGCTGCCCCGGCTGGTGCTGCCTCCGCCGGAGCCGGGCCTGCTCATGCTTCGCGAGCCCTCGCACCCCGCCGGCATGTCCACCCTGGACGCCGTGGCCCGCGCGGTGGCCCTGCTGGAGGGACCGGAGGTGGCGGCGCCGCTGGCACGGCTGGCCGCGCTCCGGGTCCAGCGCATCGCCGACTGCGGGACACTGAGCTGAGGCCTCCATGGGATACCGGCTGATCATCTTCGACTTCGACGGGACGCTCGCGGACAGCGCGGGCTGGTTTCGCGGCGTCTTCAACGACGTGGCCCTGCGCTATGGCTTTCGCGCCGTCAGCGCGGAGGAGCTGGAGTCGCTGCGCGGACAGGACACGCGGGCCATCATCGCGCGGCTCGGCGTGCCCCTGTGGAAGATGCCCTTCATCGCTTCCCACATGCGCAAGCTCGTCGCGCGTGACGCGCACCGCATCCCGACCTTCCCGGGCGTGGAGGCGATGCTGGAGCAGCTGGAGGCGCGGGGCCTCATCCTGGCCGTGGTGAGCTCCAACGCGGAGCAGAACGTGCGGCGCGTGCTGGGGCCGGTGGCGGCCGCGCGCATCCGCCACTACGCCTGCGGCGCGGGCCTCTTCGGCAAGCGGGCGAAGTTCCGGAAGGTGCTGAAGGCCGCGGGCGTGCGCCCCGGCGAGGCCCTCTCCGTGGGCGACGAGGTGCGCGACATCGATGCCGCCGCGGCCGAGGGCATCGCCACCGCCGCGGTGACCTGGGGCTACGCGACGGAGGAGTTGCTGCGCTCGCGCGGGCCCACCGTCGTCCTCACCCGCCTCGATGAGCTGCTGCGCACCGTCGCGGGCTAGCGCGTGCTGTTGCGCAGGTACTGCGCGTAGAAGCGGATGGCGGCGGCGTGCTCCTCCACGGAGAGCCGCTCGTCGCGGCCGTGCATCCGGGGGAGGTCCTCGCGCGTCATCCGCACCGGGACGAAGCGGTAGACGCTGTCGCTCAGGGAATGGAAGTAGCGCGCGTCCGTGGCCGCCACGGTGAGGAAGGGCGCCACCAGCACGTCCGGGAACACCTGCCGGATGCTGCGCTGCAACCGCGCCCAGCCCTCCGTGTCCAGGCGGGACACCGGCGAGGCCTCGTCGCCCTCGGCGGTCAGCTCCACGCGCGCGTCATCCACCGCGTCGCGCACGTGGGTGCGCACGTCCTCCAGGCTGTCGCCCGGCAGCAGGCGGACGTTGAGCACCGCGCGCGCCTGCGAGGGCAGCACGTTGGGCTTGGGGCTGCCTTCGAGCATGGTGGCCGCGAAGGTGGTGCGGATGCTGGCGTTCGTGGAAGGGGCCCCGGCCATCTGCCGCTCGATGAGCGGCGCGAAGAGCCAGGTGTTGGCGAAGAGCAGGCGCATGCCAAAGCCCATCTCCGGCCCCACGTACTCGAAGAGCGCCCGCGTCCCGCCGCGCAGCTCGGGCTTGAACGGGTGCTCCTCCAGCCGCACCAGCGCCCGGGCCAGGGTGTTCGCGGCCGTCCGCGGGGGCGGCATGGACGCGTGTCCGCCCGCGCTGCGCACCACCAGCTCCACGCGCGCCGAGCCCTTCTCCGCCACGCCCACCAGCGCCACCGGCGCGGCCACGCCGGGCACGAGCCCGACGCCAATGGGGCCACCCTCGTCCAGCACCGACTCCAGGCCCACGCCCCGCTCGCGCAGCAGCGCGGCCACTCGGGCCGCCCCGTCATGCCCGCCCACCTCCTCGTCCTCGCCGAACGCGAGCATCACCGTGCGGCGGGGGCGGTAGCCCTCGGCGAGCAGGCCCTCCACGGCCTCGAGGATGGCCATCACGCTGCCCTTGTCGTCCAGCGCCCCGCGCCCGTACACGTAGCCATCCGCCACGACGCCCTCGAAGGGCGGGTGGCTCCAGGTGGCCTCCACCTCCGCGGGCACCACATCCAGGTGGCCCATCAGCAGGACGGGCCGCAGGCCGGGCTCCGAACCCTTCCACGTGTAGAGGTGCGCATGCGCGCCCACGGCCTCGTGCGCGAGCTCCGCGTGCACGCGGGGAAACCGGGCGACGAACCCGGCGTGCAGCGCCTGGAAGGCGGCGTCCTCCGCGCCCATGCCGTCGGAGGCGGCGATGGTGCGGTGGCGCAGCGCCTCCGCGAGGCGGCCCGCGGCCGCGGCGGCATCCACCGCGAAGGGCTCGGCGGGCTCGGCGGCCACCTGCCGTGACGCGAAGCGCAGCGTGCGGACGACGAGGACGCCCACCAGCAGCAGGACGAGGACCAGCAGGACGAGGAGGACGCGCTTCATCGGTTGGGAGTTCCCGGAGAGGTCGCCGTCGAGCCTAGCAGCCGGCCCGGCGCGGCACGCCCACCGGTGCGCCCGGACACCGCGATGCCAGGGCGAGGCCACGGCGCCTCACCGCCCGGATTCCAACATCGGGGATGCCCCGGCGGGCGGCTCCAGCGCAAGGACTGACAGGGTACCGTGCAACGCGAAAGCCAGTAACAAAATGAAATACATTCGTGATGACACTGGTGGCGGGGGCGCAGCCATGCGGATGATGCGAACGAGCGCGGTGCTCGTGCCTGATCAGGGGGCCTTGGCTCTGTCGGAGGACTACTTCCGCTCCGCGCATCATCTGCGAGCCGAAGGGGTGACGCACACCCTGCTCATCAGGGACGACCGGGGGAACGCGCAGCAGGTGCCCCTCATCGTGCGGCCCATCGAGGGAACGCCCTACCACGATGCCATCTCCCCCTATGGCTTTCCCGGCGGCGCGCTGCACGGGCTCCAGGAGGTGCCGAAGGAGTCGGTGGATTGGACGGGGACGGGGCTCGTCAGCATCTTCGTGCGCGACCGCGTCGCGGGGCCCCGGTGCTTCGCGGGCGGGACGGACCGCAATGAGGTGTTCTTCATCAACCCGCGCCTGCCGGTCGAGTTCCGGGAGATGCATTACCGGCACATCCGGCGCAACCTCCGGCTGGGCTTCGCGAGCATCGCGCGTGAGGCGCGCGCGGCGCCGCGCGAGGAGCGGGAGGGGTTTCAGGCGGCCTACCGGCAGACCATGGTCCGCGAAGGCGCGAGCCCCCGCTACTTCTTCTCCGATGCCTATTTCGAGCAGCTGTTCTTGTCGCCGTGGGCCTGGCTGGTGACGACGCATGCACCGGGGGGGGGCGTGGCCTCCGCCGCGCTGTGCGTCAGCAGCGACGGCATGCTGCACTACTACCTGGGCGGAACGGCGGACGCGCACCTGTCGCGCTCGCCCGCCAAGAATGTCTTTGGCACGCTGGTGGAGCTCTGCTCGCAACTCGGCGTGACGCTCCATCTGGGCGGAGGCATCCGGCCGGGGGACAGCCTCGAGCAATTCAAACGAAGCCTGTCCAATGCGAGCTCCCGCCTCCACACCCATGAGCTGATCTGCGACCCGGCGGTGTATGCGCGCCTGGCGGAAGGCCGCACCGGCAGCGACTTCTTTCCGGCCTACCGCGCGCCCCCGAACTGAGCGGGCATGTCGCATGCCCACCCTCCGCCGGGAGGGCCGGCGCATGCGGAAGACGTGACACATGGCAGTGACCCAGGGGCGCATGGTGAGAACGCTGGAAGCCACCTACCGTTCGACTCGCTCCGAGGTCTGAATCGGAGAGGTTCAGGAGGGGTGAATCCGGATGACACGCATTGCCGCCACCGCAGAGGCGAACCCGCCGCGCCTGGTGGAACTGGACGCGCTCCGGGGCTTCGCGGCGCTGGCGGTCGCGCTGTATCACTTCACGGCGGAATACAGCGACCTCTACGGGCACTCGGTTCCCCTCTGGGAGATGCGCTTCGGGAAGTACGGGGTCCAGCTCTTCTTCGCCATCAGCGGCTTCGTCATTTTGATGTCGCTGGAGCGTGTCGAGCGGGCCCGGGACTTCGTGTGGAGCCGCGCGGCCCGGCTCTACCCGTCCTATTGGACGGCGGTCGCGCTCACCTTCACGGTGGTGACGCTGTTCGGGCTGCCGGAGCGCGAGTTCAGCCTCCAGACGGCCCTGGTCAACCTGACCATGTTTCATGAGCTCCTTCGCGTCCCCCACGTGGACACCGTGTACTGGACGCTGACCATCGAGCTGTCGTTCTACCTGTTGATGTTCGTGCTCGCGTACACGCGGACGCTGCCCAGGATCATCCCCCTCTTCATCGTGCTCGTCGTGCTGCAGACCCTGGCGGAGCTGGCCGCCCAGGCCGCGGGCATGACCTTCCTGGCACGGCTGGCCAGCCGGCCCCATCTTCAGTACTTCGCGCTGGGCGTGCTGGCCTTCAAGCAGAGCCGCGGCGAGGTCTCCTGGCCGTCCGCGCTGGTGCTCGTGGCGGTCAGCTTCGCGCACGAGGTACTCGTGGGGAGCGAGGCCCCCGCGTACGTGTTCCCGGTGGTGCTGGGCATCTCCCAGGCGTTGGCTCGGGGCTGGCTGCGGTGGCTCACCTGGCGCCCGCTGCTCTTCATGGGGGCCATCTCCTACGCGTTCTACCTGGTCCACCAGAACATCGGTTACGTCATCATCCGGCGGCTCGAGGCCGCGGCCTGGCGCCCGGAGGCCGCCATCGCGGTCGCGATGACGGCCGGGTTCGTGCTGGCCATTGTCATCACCTATGGGGTTGAGCAGCCCGCGTTGCGTGTCTTCCGTCAGTGGCGGCGGAAGGCCGTTACCCGGGCGGCGATCCCGTCACACCCCGCCTGAGGGCCTCCGAGCCCCACGCTGGAGCAGGGACGGCGGCCTTGCATCGCTCATGGAAAGGATGCGCTCGAATGAACCACACCGAGGCCTTGAGATTGACCTCTCCGAGCCGGAAGCCCTGCCGCGCCGTCCTGGTGCCTGACGCGGGGAGGTCCGCCCTGTCGGAGGACTACTTCCGCTCCGCGCACCACCTGCGGGCCGAAGGGGTGACGCATACGCTGGTCATCGAGGCCGGCGACGGGAGCGCGCAGCGGATGCCGCTCCTCGTGCGGCCCATCGAGGGAACGCCCTACTTCGACGCCATCTCCCCCTATGGCTATCCCGGCGGGCGGCTGGATGGCTTGAGCGAGGTCTCGAAGGATGACGTGGATTGGACCGGCATCGGGCTGGTCAGCCTCTTCGTGCGCGACCGCGTCGTGGGGCCCCGGTGCTTCGCGGGCGGGACGGACCGCAACGAGGTGTTCCTCATCGACTCCCGAAGCCCCATCGAGTTCCAGGCGGAGGCCCGCCGGCAGATGCGGCGCAACACGCGGCTGGGCTACGTGAGCACCTGTGTCCCGGTGCGCGAGGCCTCGCACGAGGCGCGCGAGGGGTTCAAGGACGTCTACCGGCAGACCATGGTCCGTGACGAAGCGCACGCCCGGTACTTCTTCACCGACGCGTACTTCGAGGACCTGTTCTCCTCTTCCATGGCCTGGCTCGTGACGACGCGTGCGCCGGACGGCGGCATCGCCTCCTCGGGGATCGCGGTCGCCAGCGACGGCGTGCTGCACTACTACCTGGGCGGGACGGCGAACGCGCACCTGTCGCGCTCTCCCGCCAAGAACACCATCTTCGAGGCCATGGTGGAGCTCAGCATCCGCCTGGGATTGCCTTTGCACCTGGGCGGCGGCGTGCGGCCAGGGGACGGCCTGGAGCAGTTCAAGCGCAGCTTCTCCAATGCAAGCTCCCGCCTCCACACGCACGAGGTCATCTGCGAGCCCTCGGTGTACGCACGCCTCTCCGCGGGCCGCGAAGACACCGGCTTCTTCCCGGCATATCGCGCGTCGCAGGGCTGAACAGGGGAGGGCCCTCTCATCTTCGCGGGCCTTGTCAGGAAGGGGCTGGTGTTTTCGTCCCGCCCGGACCTGCCCCCCCCAGGAGCCCACCGGATGGGAGACCCCAGTTCCGCAGATGAGTGAGCCGCGGCGACACGTCCACCGTTGCCGCGGCCCTCTGCCCCAGCTCATCCCGGTCCCCGTGGAGAGGCAGATCGCCGCCAGATGTTCCTCATTTGCGCGGATGCCTTCATGTCTGACCCCAAAGCCCTGTCGTGGAATCTCTCCGTGCCAGCAGCGCTGTTGCTGATGGCCCCCTTCGACCTCCTGGCCTCGCTGGCCATGGACATCTACCTCCCCGTGGTTCCGGCCATGACCGGAGTCCTCGGGACCTCTGCCTCCATCATCCAGCTCACGCTGAGCCTCTACATGGCCATGCTCGGGGCCGGGCAGCTGGTGTTCGGTCCGCTCTCGGACCGCATCGGCCGGCGCCGCGTGTTGCTGGGGGGCGCGTGGGCCTTCGCGACCACCTCCTTCCTGCTCGCCAGCACCTCCGATTCCGCGGTGTTCGTCGGGCTCCGGCTCCTGCAGGCCGTGGGGGCCTCCGCGGCGCTCGTCGCCACGTTCGCCACCGTCCGGGACGTCTATGCGGAGCGGCCCGAGGGCGCGGTCATCTACAGCCTGTTCAGCGCCATGCTGGCCTTCGTCCCGGCCTTGGGCCCCATCGCCGGGGCCCTGCTCGCGAGGCACTTCGGGTGGCGGGCCCTCTTCGTCACGCTCGGCGTCCTGGCGACGGCGGCGTTGCTCCAGGCCCTGTCACGGTGGCCTGAGACGCGCGCCTCTGGCGTGGCCCGTCAGCAGGTGTCCGTCTCGCGCATCCTGCGCAGCGGCGCGTTCTGGACGTACACGCTGGGCTTCAGCGCGGCGATGGGCTCCTTCTTCGTGTTCTTCTCCACGGCGCCCCGGGTGCTCATGGGCCAGGCGGGCTTCTCGGAGCTGTCCTTCAGCCTGGCCTTCGCCACCGCCGCGCTGGCCATGATGGTGACGACGCGCTTCGCGAAGCACTTCGTGGCCCGCTGGGGGCTGGCGGGAAGCCTTGCCCGGGGCATGCTCCTGTTGCTGCTGGGCGCGGTGCTGCTCACCGCCGGGCAGCTCCTCACGACGCCGTCCTTCTGGACGTTCGTCGCGCCCATGTGGGTCATCGCCGCGGGGATTGTCTTCGCCGCCTCCGTCACCGCCAATGGCGCGCTCCAGGCCTTTGGCGCCGTGGCGGGGACAGCGGTCGCGCTCTACTTCTGCATCCAGAGCCTCATCGTCGGCGTCGTGGGGACCCTGATGGTCGTCCTGCTCGACGGTGATACGGCGTGGCCCCTGGTGGGGTACGCGTCGCTCATGGCGGGCGTGACGTTGGGCTGCCTGGCATCCTCCAGGCGCTCCTAGCCCTTCCGGTCCCGGCGCCACCTCGCGTGGGTGGCGCCGTGGGCCTGGCGGTCACCTGCGCGCGCTCGAGTTGCGGTCCCAGGGCGTGGGTGGTGAATTGCCCTCCATTTCCGATGAGCGCCCCCCTCCAGCCCCACCTCGCCCCTGACCCGCACCGGACGCGGCTCGACGGCCTGCTCCTCGTGGCGCTCGTCGTCTGGGGGCTCGCGCAGCTGGCGCCGCATCTGGCCCATCCCGCCATCTACAACTGGGACGAGGCGATGCATCAGGCCGCCACGCGCGGCACGCACGACACCTTCTTCACGCCGCACCTCTACAAGGACCCGCTCTACCCGAGCGACATCCGGCACTGGTGGGCCGCGAACGTCTGGATGCACAAGCCCACGGGCCCCTTCTGGTTCGGGGCGCTGATGATGCACGTGGTGGGGGTGACGCCGCTCGCGCTGCGGCTGGCCTCGCTGCTGGGCCACCTGGCCGCGGGGGCCGCCATCTACCTCATCGCCCGGCGGCCCGCGGGGCGGGCGTGGGCCACGCTGGCGGCGGTGGGGTTCCTGGCGCTGCCCTTCGGTTGGCAGCTGGTGCAGGGGCGCTTCTTCGGGGACGTGACGGACTGCACGCTGGCGGGCTGCAACGCCGTGGCGGTGGCGCTGCTCTTCCACGCCACGCGGGAGCGCTCCTGGAAGTGGGGGCTCGCGGCGGGAGCCGTGGTGGGGCTGGGCTTCCTCTGCAAGACGGGGCTCGCGCTGACGCCGCTGGGCGTGGCCGCGACGCTGTGGCTGCTGGGCCGGCTGCGCTTCTGTCCGGGCCCCAGGCTCGCCACGGTGGTGGCCATGGGGGCCGCGGCCTTCGTGGTGGCGGCGCCGTGGAGCCTCTACTCCGCGTGGCGCTGGCCGGAGCTGCACGACCTGGAGTCGCGCGTCACGCGCGCGCACCTCTTCCCTGACCCCTCCGTGGACGTGGGGCCCTGGCGCCGCCCGCTGGACGCCGTCCTCAACGAGGTCAACCGCACGAGCCTCCAGCCGCTCCCGAACGTGCTGCCCCTGGCCGCCTTCTGCTGGCTGCTGGTGCGCGCCGTGCGCAAGCGGGACCTGGAGACGGTGGGGCTCGCCCTGTGGGTGGGGGCGACGTGGCTCGTCCTGTCGCTGGGCACGGTGAAGGTCCCGGCCATCGCCTGGGGCGCGGTGCCCGCGGTGCTGGCCGCGCTGGCCATCGCGGGCTCGGACGCGTGGCGCCATCCGACGCTCGCGGCGCTGCTCCTGGCGGCGCTCGGCACGCCGCTGGCCATGGAGCACCTGCCCGCGCTGACGCGGATGCGCGAGTCGCTCCCCGCGTCCTGGGGCCAGACGCGGACGCTCCCGGGGCTCGCCGAAGGGCTGGTGATGGCCTTCTTCGCGGGGGCGTTCACCGCCGTGGTGTGGCGGCTGGCGCGCCGGCCCGCGTGGATGACGGGCGCGCTGGGGCTCGTGGCGTCGGGCGTGCTCGCGTGGCACCTGGCCGTCACGCTGCCGGTGGAGAAGGCGCGCTACGAGAAGGAGCACCTTGAAGAGCTGTACGTCAGCCATTCGCGCGAGGTGGGGCTGGCGCTGTCCCGGAACACGCCGGAGCGCAGCGTCGTCTTCGCCGCGCTGGACTCGGATGCGCCGCTCAACTTCGAGAACCTGAACCTCATGTTCTGGAGCGGGCGCATGACGTACCGGCGGGCTCCGGACGTGGCCCTCGCGCACGAGCGCGGGTATCACCCCTATCTCGTCTCCCCGCTCGCGGAGCGCTACGCGCCCGTGCCGGGAGTGCCGCCCCAGGCCGCGCTGCGCGCCTACGACCTGGATGCGCCGCTGCCCCAGCCCGCGCCCCTGCCTGATGGCATCACGCCCTTGTCCGTGCGGCAGGGGAACCTGGAGGTGCTCGGCTTCGCGTCCCGGAAGCTGGGCCACGGCCTGGAGCGCTACGCCTTCTATGTCCGGGCGCTCGGCCTGCCCCAGCCGCTGCGGGTCACCTTCCACGGCCCGGACGGCATCGTGGAGCGCGTGTTGGAGCCCGGAGCGACGCTGCGCAGGCCCCAGGCCCTGGTGGGCGCGGCGTGGTTCATCCTGCCCGCGCTGGGGCCGCCCCGCGCGAAGGTGACCCACCTGGAGTTCGGCGCCGTGGGGCAGCGCGTGGCCGTGTCACCTCCGTGAGCCGGCTGCCAGGGATGGACCGTGGCAGCCGGCGGTCCTCACCTCACGGCGTGGCCGTGGGGAGGGTGTAATAGACAATCAGCCGCGGCCAGCGGGCCGAGGTGTTCGAGTACTCGCGCGAGTCGTACACCGAGCGGCTCCCCGGGGAGTCGAGCCGCAAGGAGAGCAGCCCGTCCATGGACAGGACCTCCTGCACCACCGGCACCAGCAGCGGGCTCGCGTTGATGCCCGCCTGCGTGGTGTACGGCGCGGGCCGGGCCGGGAGCTGCCAGGAGCCCAGCTCGCAGCTGAAGACGGAGGGCTTGGTGTTCCAGGTGAGGCCCGCCTCGCTCCACGTGTTGTTGCGAACCCAGCGCATGTAGACGTTGCCGTCCGCGCCCGCCGTGACGTCGCTGCTGCCCGTGGCCGTGGTCACCAGGACGACGGAGGCCACCTGGGCGGTGGGCGGGAGGGCCGCGAGGTTGAAGCGCAGGAAGGTCTCCGCGTCGTCCCGGTCCACGGTCAGGGCCATGGACGCGCCCGCGTTCGCGTTCGGGTTGCTCATCCAGACAGACGCGTCCGCCACCGGGAAGAAGGAGGCCGCCTCCAGGTGGGTGGTCACCTGCGGGTCGCCCGGTTCGAAGTAGCTGACGACCAGCCGCGGCCGCTCGCTGGCGACGCCGTACTCCCGCGAGCGGTACACCGTGTGGTAGCCCGGGGACCTCAGCCGGAAGGAGATGAGCCCATCCGAGTCCAGCGCCTGCTGCACGGGCGCCTTCAGCTTCGCATCGGCGTTGACGCCCAGCTGCAGGGGCTTCGGAGAGCTGTTGCTGTTCCACAGCCACCAGGAGCCCAGGTCGCTCCCCGTCACGGGGGGCCGGTTGTTCCAGGTCATGCCCGTCTCGCTCCACGTGTCATCCGGCACCAGGTGCGCGTAGACGCTGCCGTCGCCGCCCGCGGAGGAGCCGTCATAGGCCAGGGCCTCCAGGCGGACCGAGGCGATGTGCGAGCCCGCCGGGATGCCGCCCAGGTTGAAGCGCAGGTAGGTCTCACCCTTGCCGGAGTCGACCCACAGGTTCTGGTTGGCGCCGTAGTTCGTGGTCGGGCTCAAAGACCAGACGTACGTGTCCGCCTCCGGCTCCAGGACCACCTGCGTGGGCGCGGAGGCGACGGGCGTGGGGCAGGGGGGCGGCACGAAGTAGGAGACGATCAACTGGGGCCAGCGGGCCGAGGTGTTCGAGTACTCGCGCGAGTGATAGTTCGTCCGGTACCCGGGCGAATCCAGCCGCAGGGAGATCATCCCGTCCGACTCCAGCGCCTCCTGCACGGGCGCCACGAGCTTCGGGCTCGAGTTGATGCCCACCTGGGTCGTGTACTGGCCATCGCGGTTCCACAGCAGCCAGGAGCCCAGGTCGTCCGTGGAGGCGGCGGGCTTGTTGTTCCAGGTGATGCCGGTCTCGCTCCAGGCGTCGTCGGAGACCAGCCGCGTGTAGACGTTGCCGTCCGCGTTGTCATACGCGTAGCCGTCATTGGACGTGGCCACCAGGGAGACGGCGACCACCTGCGCGTTCTCCGGGACGCTGCCCAGACCGAAGCGCAGGAAGGACTCCGCCGCCGTCCGGTCGACGGTCATCCCCCCGCTCCTGCCGTAGTTGGTGGTGGGGCTGCCCGACAGGACCTGCGCGTCCGCCTGCGGGTAGAGCGCCACGACCTGGAGATCCATGGTCACCTGCGGATCCCCGGGCTCGAAGTAGTTGATGATGAGCCGGGGCCGCTCGCTCGCGACGCCGTGTTCACGCGAGCGGTACACCGTGTGGTAGCCCGGGGACATCAGCCGGAAGGAGATGAGCCCATCCGAGTCCAGCGCCTGCTGCACGGGCGCCTTCAGCTTCGGGCTGAAGTTGGCGCCGACCTGCAAGGGTTTGGGCGTGGTGTTGGGGTTCCAGAGCCACCAGGAGCCCAGCCTGTCGCCGCTCACGGCGGGCCGGTTGTTCCAGGTCATGCCCGTCTCGCTCCAGGTGTCGTCCGGCACCAGGTGCGCATAGACGCTGCCGTCACCGCCCGCGGAGGAGCCGTCATAGGACAGGGTCTGCATCACGACCGAGGCGATGTGCGAACCCGCCGGGATGCCGCTCAGGTTGAAGCGCAGGTAGGTCTCGGCCTTGGCGGAGTCGACGATGAGGTTCTGCGCGGTGCCGTAGTTCACCCCCGGGCTGGCGGCCCGGACGTACGTGTCCGCCTCCGGCTCCAGGATGATCTGCTTGGGCGTGGGGACCGCCATGAGCGGAGTGGCCCGGGCCCGGGCAGGAGGGGCTGGCGCCGGAGGGGCTTCGCCGGCATCACAGCCAGGGACGAGCCCCGCCACGAGCGGCGCGATGAGAAGGGAACGGAGCGACTGCTTCCACGGGGGTGCGCGATACATGCGAGGGCACTCGGGGTCACGCGCGCCGGTCCTTTCCGGCGCGACGTGCGCACCTTGAGCAACCCTTGCGCCAGGGCGCGGAGGACGCCGAAACCCCTGTCACTTCCAGTGCTTGCGCGGCGAGGAGCCGCATGACGCCGCCCGTGACGGGATGGAACGTGCCAGAACCGGCACGCGCGTGGAGGCGCCCCGCGGACGCGGATGTCATGGGCCTCGCCGTGTTGGCGGCTCGAGCGCAAAGACATTCCAGGTGCGTGCGTTCGCAGGTCAATGCGCCACCTCATTCCATTGCTCCTGCTGACCAGCCTTTGCACCCTGCTCGCGTGCAAGCCTCGCGAATCGTGGGTTACGCCCACACCCATTCCCCCGGGGTATGACTTTCCAGGCGACCGGGAGGAAATCCAGCACTGGGCGGACACATGGAACACCGCCCGCATCACCCCCAAGGCCTGGAACCTCTGGGCGGGGCTGCACGCCGATTCCGGACAGACCTATCCGGGAACCGGGCTCCCCATGCCCGTGTGGGACACCTGGAACGGCGAGGAGCTCTTCCCGGCCCCGGGGGAGCCAACGCCAGACGTGTCACGGCGCAAGGCCACCCATGGCTTCCACGGGCCCCGCCAGTTCCACCACCCCGCGGGCTCGGGGCCGGTCGTCACGCCGACCGACCAGCTCGTCTCCTTCAACAAGTTCAATCCGGAGATGGCCGCGTACCTGACGCAGGGCCATCCGGCCGCGCCGGGAGGACCGTCGTACTTCTACAACCGCTTCACCAGCCTGGCGGACCTCAACAGCCAATGGCCGGCGAACACCCCCACCGCGCAGCGGACCGTGCGGCAGGCGCCGTACACCGCGCCCTCCGCGGGGAACCGCGGCTCGGCGGCCATGGAGCTCAAGCCCGTGCTGTACCTGGTGAAGAAGCACAAGCCCACGCCGGTGCCCGTGTGGAGGGGCTTCGCGGGCAGCGTCAACTCCGGGACCACGTGCACGCCGGAGGGACAAGAGGCGGACCAGTGCCATCCCACGCCGTCGCTGTGGCGGACGTGCGCCATCGTGGACCCCACGGCGCCGGCGGATGCCCCCATCACGGAGGCCACCCCCGAGCAGGTGAAAAACGCCCATCCCGGTGCCGCGATCCTCAGCTGCGAGCACTACCTGCACACGCCGCTCTCCGCCATCTACTCCTTCCAGATGACCGCGGACGAGGCCCAGGCCTTCAACAGCACCAACATCGAAGGGCTCCAGGCGGAAGCGGGCGACTACGCCGTCCTCTCGGCGATGCACGTCAACACCAAGGAGCTCGTCAACTGGACGTGGCAGACCTTCTGGTGGCAGCCCGGCGGTGACACGCCGGATGACTTTCCCGGAAGCAAGAAGGGGATGACGGACAAGGTCACGGGGGCGGGGCGCAACTATGCGATGTGCACGGCCTACAACCAGACCCAGGGCCAGGGCAGCGGCAAGATGACCGTCTGCTTCAATCCCTACCTGGAGACCTCGCCGAACATCCCCAAGGGCGTCCAGAGCAACTGCATGACGTGCCATGGCACCGCGGCCGTGGCCAGCGCCTTCGCGAACACCGCCAGCAGCCCGCCCGCGACGTGGGTGCTCCAGACGCCCTCGTATCCCTGTGACTACAAGGCGCCCATCGACTTCGCCACGTACCCCTGGTTCACGGGCTTCACGACCACGGACTTCTCCTGGGCCATCCCGGCGGATCCCCAGCCGCTCCCCCAGAACCCGAACAACCTCCCGTCCCCGGCGACGTTGAACTGTCCTTGAACTGGAGGGGCTGGAGCGGGGGCCGGGCCGCCACATCACGGAAGGAGACGCGTGGGGCTATGCTCCGGCTCCACGAGTCCCCATGGAAAAAACTCCAAATCTCCAGGAAGCCATCCAGCGGTTCAATCAGGGGTGTGCTGCTTTCGAGCGCGCGTGGGCCGTCCAGGCCGTGGATCGCTTGAAGTGCGAAGTGGAGAGCCGTACGGCGTTCGTGGACGTGGTGGGCGCCCTGGAATGGGCAGTCAAGCACTGCCTGGAACAGTACTACTCGGAGAAGGTGAGCGAGGAGGAACTGCGGAAGGCGACCACACAGACATTCGAGAGGATGCTCAAGAAGCTCGCTCAGAAGGCCCATCCGAGCCTCGATCGGGAGAGCAGACGCGAACTCCAGACAGCCCGCCAACTGCGCAACCTCGTTCAGCACGAAGCCGCGGCCGCGCATCATGCTGATCTGCGAAAGGCCATCCGGGTCGTCCGCCGCATCCTGAGCGGTTATCTGCCCGCCTTGGAGGAGCAACTCGCCGTTCCTCCTCTAGAAGTCGAAAGCGGGTATACGGCGCCAGTTGCCCACGAAATGGCCGCTGGGCTCCGGCCCGCCCATCGTCATCAGGGGGGCGACGCCTGGGTGACCCGCGCCCTTGAGGTGGGACTCCAGCGGCTCCGGCAGGGACGTGCACAGCATTACGATGCAACGATTGACTCCCTCAAGCTGGAAGCCAAGACGTTCTTGACCCGGCAGGCGCTGGACTTGCTGACGGCGGACCGGCGCGCTTCGGGAACGCTCCCTCTCCTTTCGGACTACATGGAGGCAGAGGCCAAGGACCTCCTCTTGCGCGGTGGTGGCAAGGGCCTGTCGCCCGAGGATGTGGAACGGCTCCGCCACCTGCTTCCGCTCATCAACCGGTATCCTTCCCTGTGTCTGGAGGCAGGTTGGCTCTGTCAGGCGGAAGGGCAAGGACTTCGATTCAAGGACACCTGCTTCCCCGCGCTCCTGGTGGGGCGCCATCTTGCGCGTTCCGGTGTCCAGGCCAGTCCTTTTCGAGGAGACGTGGGAAGGGATCGCTCCTGGAGAGAGGCGGCCTGGATGGCGGTCTCCTCTGGCGACGAGCTGGCCTCATGGACAGCACTCCTTCTGGCCGAGCGGGACCCCCTCTGGCTGCTCGAGCGGGTGGTGGTGACTTGCGCCGCTTTCGCCGCGGTGCGCCCTGGAACAGTGGCCTCACAGGAGGTGGCAACGGCCTTCTCGCTTTGTGTCTCCGCGTTGGTGGCCTTCGCTCCCCGCTGGGTGGAGCGCAATCCGTCTGAGTCATTCCCTGCATGGATGCAGGGGGGGACGCGTCGCATCGAGCACGATCCGGACTCGCCCTGGTTCCTGCCCGTCGAACTCTGGCGCGAGTGCGTGCTGGACCTCGCGGATGCTTCCTGGGTGTTGGGGGCGAGCCTTGGCAGCCACGGCGGCGAGCCTGGGGCTTCCGCCCCGAGTCCCCTGGCGGAGATGCTGTCCTCGCTGGGGCTTTCAGCAAGGCTCTCCACCGAGGAGTCACGCGCTCTGTCAGCACTGTGCGCACCCTCTCTCGCATGGGGCGGAGGGCTGCTGAATCCTGTCTTCTTCAAGCAGGTGTTCTCGGTGCGGAGTCGGATGGAAGCCCTGGTCCAGGAGCCCTTCTTGGAGGCCTGGATGCGGAGTCACGGCATTCGCGCTTTGAAGATTGCGAACCAGCCCGAGACCTGGCGCGCGCTGGCGATTCCTGGAGACGCCCATCCCGCTGGCTATCTGCTCAACCACGCCGGGCTGATCAACGATTGGCACCTGGCATGGTTGCGGTTGGCGGACTCCCACCCCGAGGACGCTGTCCAGGGGTGGGTGAAAGCGGTCAGCTACTTCTCTGGCATGGATGACGCCTCGGATGCGCTTCGGCAACTTCTGCTGGATGAGTGCCTGAAGTTCCTGAGCGACCGCGATTTGAAATCCAAGGCTCTCGCCGCGCTACGTGAGGAGTGTGTTTCCCAGGGCTACGCGGTCGACAGGGTGGGGGAGCGGTACACGACACAGGTGGCAGTCCTGCGGTTGCTCGATTTGGGTGCCTCCGGATGGGGGCAGGTCATCGCCAGATGGACGGCGGAGCCCGCATTGGCGTGGCGCACCCTGCTGGATGCAGGAGCTCCCCAGGAGGACATCGCCGGGTGGTGCATCCAGAAGGCGCTGCTGCGGAGTCAGGCGCCGGCGGCCTACCGTGACGGGCCCGTGGGGGTGTGGACCCACAACATCCAGGCACTCAGCACCGGGCCCTGGCAACTCGCGTTTCAACAGGCGCAGGAGGCACTCGACTGGATCCTGGATGAGGGCGACGCCAGTGCTCTCTCCGTCATGGCTGCGGCATGTCTGTCCCCCGCTTCCAGCCCAGGTCACTTTGATCCCGTGATGGGCAAGCTCGAAACGAACATCTCCATGCCGCTCAGCATGGTGCTCTGGCCACGGGTGATTCACCGCCCTGAGGGCCGCGAGGCCTTCTATACCCACATCGAGCGGGATGGCTTCCCAGGGGACATGTTCTTCCTGGAGGGCAGTCCCCTCCCTGTGGACGAGTCCGAGATCTGGCTGGGGGTCGCATCGCAACTGTTGAATCCCCGCCTGCAGTCGATGAGCAAGGGCGACTCATCCTTCGTGCCCGAGCATGAACGCGCTGAAGCCCGGAGGCTTTTGAGCTGCTTCGAGCAACGGATCAACACCTTGTGGATTACAGAAGGTCAGTGGCCACGGATGACGGCTCTCTTCGAGAGCCAGGGTTGGCCACCTCCCTCCCTCTTCCCCTCGAAGGTGCTGCTTCAGGGAGAACCCTGGGATCGCTCGTGGCCGAGGTTGGAGGTGCAGGCCATCGTGCATGCCTGCGCGGCGGCGCATGGCGTGGATGTAGCAGCCCCGCTGTCCATTCTGTTTCGTCAGTTCAAGGCCATCCCCGTTGCTCAGAGTGGCGATCTCGCGTTGGTGCTAGGCCAGGCACTGGCAGACCTCAGCCAATCCCACCCTGGACATGCGAGCGGGGTTCTGGAGGAGGCGCTTGCGCCTGAAATCCTTCGTTCGATGTGGAAGGACACGACGCGTGCCTTCTGGAGTGCGCTCATTCGAGCGCATGGGAGCGCTCGGGTGCTGGCCAGGATCGACTCGTTGGAGCCCGTGGACTGCGGCCTTGGCCTCGTGGATGCGCTGAGGCGGCTCGATATCGAATCGCTCCGCCAGCGCGAACTTCGCCCAGAGTTGTTGCGGCCGCTGCTGATTCGCGCGAGCCAGGGAGGTTATGTACCCGCCGCGCGCTTCTGGGAGGAGGCCTGGAAGGCCGCGCGCAGCCCTGCGGAGATTCCGGAGCTCCCTGAGCTGCCGCCAGGTCCGTGGCTGGAGGCGCTGCTCACCCAAAGCCAGCACTGGGAGCCGGAGCGTCGTCAGCAGCTGCTACGCCATCTGGCCGGGTTCTCGAAGCACGGGGAGGTTCGTCGCCGCTGTGTGGTCACGCTCTTGATGTGAGCCCCAGGCCTCGTCTCCAGAGGAGGGGCATCAGCATGCCGGCGATGACGGCCTTGAGCAGTCCCCCGGGAATGAAGGGAGCAAAGCCCTTCTGGAAGGCCGTGGCGAAGTCGAGCCCGGCCTTCATCTGGAGCCAGCACACGCCGATGAGCAGGACCAGGAGCTGGCCCGCGAGGAAGAGCGGAACCGCCGTCCACCACCGCCGGTCGTATCCGTGGCGCGCGGCGAGTCCCACGAGGACCGCGGCGGGGAGGAAGCCGACCAGGAAGCCACCGGTGGGCCCGGTGAGCGCGACCCAGCCGCTGGCGCCCTTCGCGAAGAAGGGCAGTCCCACCGCGCCCAGCAGGAGATAGGTGGCCTGTGCCGTCAGGCCCCGTCCAGCCCCGAGCGCCGCCGCCGTGAGGACGACCGCGAGCGTCTGGCCCGTGATGGGCACCGGTGACGCCGGCACGGAGATGGCGACCTGGGCGAGCAGCGCGGTGAACAGCGCCGCGCCCAGGACGAGCGCGGCTTCCTGTGCGCGCGTGCGCACGATGCGGTCCGCCAGGACGCCGGCCGACGAAGAGGGGAGGGGAGACACGGGCCGATGCTCGGTGAGGACGTACGCCGGTGCAAGGCTCGCGGACTCAGGGCCGCGGCGTCATCCGGGCGGCCAGCTCGCGCAGGGCAGCGGCCACGGCGTCCGGGCGTTCAATCCAGGGGAAGTGCGCGGCGCCCTCCACCCGCCGGTGCAGGATGTGCGGCCCCTGGAAGGCGGGCTGCGACCAGGGCGTCTGCTGGACGATGCGGTCCTCGGCGCCGCTGAGGATGAGCGTGGGCAGGGCGCGCGGCCACCAGGCGTGGACATACGTCTCGTCGAAGTTCCGGTCGGACCAGTCCACCGCCGCGCGGTTGTAGGGCATCCGCCGCAACAGCTCGCGCCCTGCCGTCACGCTCCCTGTCGTGAAGTTCCACTCCGCGGACGCCACCGCGATGTCGCGGAGCCGTTCATCCGTGCGCTCGGCTTCATAACGCCGGGTCGCGGCGTCGACCTCGGGCAGGGGATGACGCTGGGTCATCTCGAAGAACGGCGCACGCCAGCTCGAGTCCGGTGCCGTGCTCACGAGCACCAGGCCCACGAGGAGTGATTCCAGCTCCGGCACGGACAGCAGATACATGCCTCCCGTGGAGTGACCCAGATAGACGCAGTTCGGAAGTGCCCGGGCGGCTTCGATGAGCACCCCTGGCCAGATGTCATAGGGATTCCCGGGTGCACCCGGAGGAGAGACATTGGAGCCGTCTCCCGGCAGGTCCACCATCCAGCACGTCCCGGGGACGTCCACCACGTCCGCCAGACCGAACAGACTCTCGGAGCCAATCCCCGGCCCTCCCGGGAGCATCAGCCAGTTGAAGGCGCCTGGCCGCGAACCCCGCCGCCGGAGCCGGACGCCTGATGCCGTGAAGAACGCTTCCGCCGGAGGGTTCAAGGACACGGCACGCAGGGTCACAGGCAACCCTCGCGGCGTCAACGCGGATGTCGTCACATCCCACGGGCGTCATGAAACGGCTAGCGTCCCAGCCTTCTCGTGGTTGGAGGCTCTCGCTTTGACGAACCCCCTGCTCGGCACGCTCTCCCTTGTTCCGGTCACCTCGCTCTACGCCGCGCTCAACGCGTTCCTCACGCTCGCGCTCTCCATCAACGTCAGCATGGTCCGCACGAAGCTCAAGGTGTTCCGGGGCGACGGCGGCCATGCCGGCCTCGGCTCCGCCATTCGCGCGCACGGCAACAACGTCGAGCAGGTCCCCCTGGCGCTCATCCTGCTGCTGCTGGCGGAGCTGAGCGGTGGGAACTCGACGGCGCTCCATGTCTTCGGCGGTGCGCTGCTCGTCGCGCGCCTGGCGCATGCCTTTGGAATGCTCCGCACGAATCCCATCCAGGCGGTCGGCGCGACGCTGACCCTCGTCGTGCAACTGGGCCTCGCGGGATGGCTGCTCTGGCTGCGGCCCTGGGGCTGAAGCCTTCGCCTAACCCACGTCTTCCTTTGCCCGCGCGCGGACCTCCGCCGCGAACAGCTCCGCCGCGGGTGTGCGAGGCGCCCCCTTGCGCCAGAGGAGCGCCGCCAGCTCCGAGCGGGGCGCGGGGGACAGCCGCTTCACCACCAGCCGCTCCGCGTCCGCGAGCCGTGGCTCCGGGAGCACCGTAACGGCCAGGCCCGCGCGGACGATGGCCAGCACGGTGGCCACCGCGTTCGATTCGAGCGCGATGCGAGGCGCGAACCGCATCGCCGCGAAGTGCGCGTCCACGCGGGCGCGCACACGCAGGCCGCGTGACAGGAGCGCGAAGGGCTCCTCCGCGAGCAGCTTCATCCCCACGGACTCCGCGCCCGCCAGGGCATGTCCCCGTGCGACGACGAGCGCGAGCCGGCTGTCGAAGACGGGCTCCGCGTCCAGGTCCGCCAGCCGCGCGGGGGCATAGCCCAGGCCCACGTCCAGCCTTCCATCCGCCAGCTGCCGCTCCAGCTTCCGGACCACGGCCTCCTGCGCGCTCAGCGCCAGCCCGGGATGTCTGCGCAGCACCGCCGCCAGCGCCGGCACCACGAGGCCGCGCATGCTCGGGGGATAGCCCACGCGCAGCGCCCCCGTCGCGAGCCCTCGCAGCGCGCCCACCGCGGACAGGCCCGCGTTCACGTCCTCCAGCGCGCGGGAGGCATAGGTGCGGAACAGCTCCCCGGCCTGCGTGAGCCGCACCCCGGTGCGAGCCCTCTCGAAGAGCGGGGTGCCGACCTCCTCCTCCAGCTGGTGGATCTGGTGCGACAGCGTGGGCTGGGAGACGTGCAACCGCCGCGCGGCGCGCCCGAAGTGCAGCGCGTCCGCGACGGCGGAGAAGTAGCGGAGGTGTCGGAGCTCCATGGGGCCATCATAGACAGCATCTATCGGCCTGATGAAAACAGACGAATGTACGAATCGAGGCCCCCGGGTACATCTTCCTCGTCACCGAAGGAGAGGCACCCCATGAAGGCATCGGATCTGTTCGTGAAGGCGCTCGAAGCGGAGGGCGTGCGCTGTGTCTACGGACTCCCCGGCGAGGAGAACCTGGACCTGCTGGAGTCCATGCGCACCGCAGGCATGCGCCTGGTCGTCACCCGGCACGAGCAGGCGGCCGGGTTCATGGCCGCTACGCAGGGACGGCTCACCGGACGCGCGGGCGTGTGTCTGGCGACGCTGGGGCCGGGGGCCACCAACCTCGTCACCGCGGCCGCGTACGCGCAGCTCGGCGCCATGCCCATGGTGATGCTCACCGGCCAGAAGCCCATCAAGTTGAGCAAGCAGGGCCACTTCCAGATTGTCGACGTCGTCGGGATGATGCGGCCGCTCACCAAGTCGACCCGCACGCTCGTGTCCGCGGAGCACGTGCCCTCGGCGGTGCGTGAGGCCTTCCGCCGCGCGGAGGAGGAGCGCCCCGGCGCCACCCACCTGGAGTTGCCCGAGGACGTGGCGCGCGAGTCCACCGAAGCGCAGCCCCTGTCGCCGGGGGTGGCGCGAAGGCCGGTGGCGGATGAGGCCTCCATCGCCCAGGCGGTGGACGCGCTCGCTTCGGCCCGCCGTCCGCTGCTGATGATTGGCGCGGGGGCCAACCGCAAGCTGACGTCGGAGATGCTCCGCGCCTTCGTGGACCGGGTGGGGCTGCCCTTCTTCAGCACGCAGATGGGCAAGGGCGTGGTGGATGAGACGCATCCCTTGTGGATGGGCACCGCCGCGCTGTCCGACGGCGACTTCGTCCACCGCGCCATCGAGGCCTCGGACTGCATCCTCAACGTGGGCCATGACGTCATCGAGAAGCCTCCGTTCGTGATGCGCGACGGCCGCCGCACGGTCATCCACCTGAACTTCTCCTCGGCGGAGGTCGACCCCGTGTACTTCCCGCAGGTGCAGGTGACGGGAGACCTGGCGAACGCCGTGTGGCGCATCGCGGAGGGCGTGGGCCCGCGCTCGCACTGGGACTTCACGCCCTTCGAGAAGTCGAGAGCGGGGCTCGACGCGCAGTTCATCAGTGGCGCCGCGGATGACCGCTTCCCCATCTACCCCGCGCGGCTGGTCGCGGAGGTGCGCCGCGCCATGCCGGATGACGGCGTCGTGTGTCTGGACAACGGCATGTACAAGCTGTGGTTCGCCCGCTACTACCGCTGCCGCCGGCCCAACACGCTGCTGCTCGACAACGCGCTCGCGACGATGGGCGCGGGCCTGCCGTCCGCCATCGCCGCGAAGCTCGTGCACCCGCGCCGCAAGGTGGTGGCCGTCTGCGGTGACGGTGGGTTCATGATGAACTCGCAGGAGCTGGAGACGGCGGTGCGCCTGAAGCTGGACCTGACCGTGATCGTCGTGCGCGACGACGCCTACGGGATGATCCGCTGGAAGCAGGAGGAGATGGGCCTTCCCGACTACGGGATGACGTTGGGCAATCCAGACTTCGTCCGCTACGCGGAGGCCTACGGCGCACGGGGCCACCGTCCGGCGAGCGCCACCGAGTTCGGTGCCACGCTCACGCGCTGCCTGGAGTCGGGCGGCGTGCACGTCATCGACCTGCCCATTGATTACACGGACACCGCGCGGGCGCTCGGTGCCGGTCCCCTGGTGGAGGCGTGAGCCATGGACAGACACATGAAAGAGAGAACCCCCATGCTGGCTGAGCGCTATCCGTACTATCTGGCCAACCGGCCCATGCAGCCCAACGCGGAGCTGCCCGTCACCGACAAGTACACCGGGGAGGTCGTCACGCGAGTGGCCGTGGCGGACGCCGCCGCCGTGGAGGAGGCCATCGCCGCGGCGGTGCGAGCGGCGGGGCCCATGCGCAAGCTGGCGCCCTATGCCCGGCAGCAGGTGCTGGAGCACTGCGTGCGCCGCTTCCAGGAGCGGGCGGAGGAGTTCGCGCTCGCCCTCTGCATCGAGGCGGGCAAGCCGCTGCGCGACGCGCGAGCGGAAGTCGTCCGGCTCATCGAGACCTTCAAGGCGGCGGCGGAGGAGGCGGTGCGCGGCGGCGGCGAGGTCCTCAACCTGGAGGTGTCTCAGCGCGCGGCGGGCTACCGGGGTTTCACCCAACGTGTGCCGGTGGGGCCGTGCTCGTTCATCACCCCGTTCAACTTCCCGCTCAACCTGGTGGCGCACAAGGTGGCGCCCGCCATCGCCGCGGGATGCCCCTTCGTCCTCAAGCCGTCGGACCGCACGCCGGTGAGCGCGCTGCTCATGGCGGAGGTGCTCGCGGAGACGGCGCTGCCCGAAGGCGCCTTCTCCGTGCTGCCCACGCGCCTGGAGGACGTGGGGCCCTTCATCGAGGACGACCGGCTGAAGCTGTTGTCGTTCACCGGCTCGGAGAAGGTGGGCTGGGATTTGAAGGCCCGCGCCGGCCGCAAGAAGGTGGTGCTGGAGCTGGGCGGCAACGCGGCCTGCGTGGTGGACGCGGACCAGGCCGGGCGCCTGGACTTCGTCGCGGACCGCATCGCGCAGGGCGCCTTCTTCCAGGCGGGGCAGAGCTGCATCTCCGTGCAGCGCGTGCTCGCGCACGAGTCGGTCTACGACGCGCTGAAGGAGCGGCTCGTCACGAGGGCGAAGGCTCTGCGCGCGGGCAATCCCCGGGATGACTCCACCACGCTGGGGCCGCTGATTGACGAGCCCGCGGCGCGGCGGCTGGAGGGCTGGATTCAGCAGGCCGTGGAGCGGGGGGCCCGGGTGTTGACGGGAGGAGGGCGGCGCGGCGCGCTGCTCGAAGCCACGGTGCTGGAGGGCGTGCCGGAGGACGCGGCGCTGTGCGCGGAGGAGGCCTTCGGTCCGGTGGTGCTGCTTCAGCCGTTCCGAGACTTCGACGAGGCCCTGCACCGGGTGAATGACAGCCGTTACGGCCTCCAGGCGGGGCTCTTCACCCAGGACCTGTCCCAGGCGATGCGGGCCTGGGATGAGCTGGAGGTGGGCGGAGTCGTCGTCGGTGACGTGCCCAGCTTCCGGGTGGACACCATGCCTTACGGTGGCGTGAAGGGCTCCGGGCTGGGCCGCGAGGGCGTGAAGTACGCCATGGAGGACATGACGGAGGTGCGGCTGCTGGTGCTCCGTCAGTCGTGAGCCGCCGGGCTTCGCCAGTCGAGTATGGCTCGACTGGCGGTGTTGAACACGGACGGCTCGCTAGACGACTTGCTCTTCCTTCAGGGCGGCGTCATGGTCACCAGGCGTGTAGATCGGAAGCTCTCCGTGCTCGGCGGTCTGCTTCTGGTCATGGAAGTCACGCGGCGTATCCCTGAAGCCACCCAACGCATGCTCACGCTCCAGCCGGACGAGCTGGAGGAAGGCGGCGTCATCGTGCGCCGCGTCTACCCACAGGTGCCGCCGAAGGTGGAATACGAGTTCACGCCCTTCGGTCACTCACTGGCGCCGGTCCTGCTCACGCTGCGCGAATGAGGCATGACCTCCTTGCGCAGCCACGGTGTCGAACCCGATGCACTGCCTACGTGTCTGGCGAGCAAAAGAATCCGCCGTGATGCATTTGAAGTCCGTCGTCCTCCGGTCCAGGGGGCTGGGTTACTCGCGCTTCGCCAGCGGCAGCACGTCCTGGACCAGGTGCAGGAGCACACGCCCGGGCTCCTCCACCATCATCATGTGCGCGGAGTGCTCGAACCAGACGAGCTGCTTGCCCGGCGCGCTGACCCGCTGGAGCCACTCGGCCGCGACCTGCGAGGGCGTCGTGGTGTCGTGCCGCCCCGCGAAGATGACGACCGGGCACTCGAAGCGGGTCACCTGCGTGTAGTCGAACCGCCCCAGGTCCGGCAGCAGGTGGGGCAACGAGAGCTGTGAACCCAGGTCGATCGCCTCCACATCCCGGGGCCCGTAGTCGGGAGAGAGCTCGGCCAGGTTGAGGTAGTGCAGGATGCCGTCGCGGCCATGCACCAGGCCACCGAAGGCGTTGGACCACTTGCGCTCGACGCCCAGCTTCGCGAGCGGGAGCGAGCCGTCCTGCTCCGGATAGGGCGCGATTGCCTTCAGCTCCTGGACAGCCGTCGTGTGGTGCGCGGCCTCCGCCTGGGCGAGCGTCAGCGCGTAACCGACGCGCTCGTTCTCCCGGCCGCTGATGACCTGTCCCATCCCCACGTAGGCGAACAGCCACTCCGGATGCCTCTGGGCAAGCCCCAGCCCCACGAGGCTTCCCCATGAGTGTCCCAGGACGAAGACCTTCTCCTGGCCATAACGGGCGCGCAGGTACTGGACGACCTCCGCGGCGTCCTCGGTGATTCGCTCGAGCGAAAGCGTGGGACCGATCAACGCGGGGTCGTTCGCGGTGTATGTCTTGCCGCTGCCACGCTGGTCCCACTGCACCACGGTGAAGAAGTCCTCCCAGCCCCCTTGGAAGGCCCAGCTCGTGGGCAGCTCCGGTGAGGCGGGCCCGCCGTGGATCATCAGCAGGAGGGGGTTGTTCCGGTCCCGCCCCCGGACGGAGATCCACTGCTTCGTTCCTCCCACTGGAATCTCCAGCAGCTCCTCCACGCCATTCTTCGTCGCGATCTTCCTCGCGTCCGCGATGATGGCCCGGGCATCCACCTGCGGAGCCGAAGGGGTCGCGCAAGCCGACCCGAGCGCAAGGCCGCAGACCCCGGCGCACCGGGCGAGCACGGCCAGGTGACGCCGCGACAGCGAAGCGAATGGCATGAGGAGAACCGTCCTTCTCGTGCGAGAGGGGGCGATGGAGTGGCTCCGGGGATGCGTGTCAGTTCTCATACTTCTGACAGGTGGTCCCGCCGTTGGCGTTCTTGACGTAATACATCAGGCCGACATTCGGCTCCTTGAGGACCGCGCCGAATGCCGACGAGAACGCGTTGAAGTCTGTGTAGAAGAGGTGCCCGCTGAAATTGGGGTCGCGGTAATAGATGCAGTCCTTCTTGATGCTGACACCGCAGAGGGTGATGGCATGGGTCGACGCCCCCAGCGTCTGGACCAGGGGGCATTTGTAGGCAACCATGCCGATCACACTCGTGAGGTTCTGCTTCGTGGAGCTGTCGATGGCCCCCATGCTGAGCGGGGAACCACACCAGAGCGGGCCATGGACCTTCATGAAGGCATCAAGCTCGCTGGTGCTGCTCAGGGCCTTCAGCGTCGTCAGCTTGTCCAGGCCCTTGAAGCCCAGCATCGTCAGCAGGTAGCCCCGGGCGAAGCCCTGCTTCCTCCAGTCCATGAATTGTTGCAGGGATGTCTCCACCTCCTGGGCGCTGTGCTTCTTGGTGGCGACGAAGCTGCTTTCAATCTGGCTGCGGTAGAAGCGGATGTCCTGCTCGCTGTGCTGCCCGGTCAGGACCTGGAGGATTTCGTCCAGCCCATCGAACTGTCTGCCTTCGAGCTGGCTGAGGGAGCCCTTGATGCCGGAGGGCAAGGGCATGTCCTGCGGCCGGATGAAGCTGGGCGTTGGCACCAGCTTCGCGTTCATGGGGTTGAACATGGAGTCCGGCAGGAGATCCCACTTGTAGGTGGGCTCCAGCGCCTTGAAGCCCGTCTGGCTCAAGGCGGAGTTGAGCTGCACCTTGTCCTTGTTCATGGCCGAGCCCATGAAGTTCTTGTGCGCGACCAGCAGGTCCTGATCACCCAGGTTGTTCAGGTTCTGGTTGTTGGAGGCGATGAAGGTGCTGATCTTCCGGATGAGGGAGACCCACTTCTGTCCCGCGGGAGGCCAGGGCTCATGGCAGCGGGCCACCATCTTGGCCGCGTAGTACCAGCACGTCGGGCCCTTCTGGGCGTTGGTCGAGTTGCCGATGGGGGGCACCGCGTAGAGGATCGACATGGCGTTCCAAGCATAAGCCGGGCGTAGAGTGCGGCGTCATGGCACGTCGTGGAACCTGGCAGGCATGGGCAGTCGCATCCGCCTACTGGTCGCTGGCCGGCCTGGCGGCCGCGAGCGAATCCCACTCCGTGGGTGGGGTGGAATGGGGACATGCGCTGCTCACGTCGATGGCGGCCCACCTCCTCTGGGTGCCCCTCACCATCGCCATCCTCGAGTTCGGGCTGCGCTTCCCACTGGAGCGGCGGCGGGTGACGTCACGGGTCGCGCTCCACGTGGCCGGAGCGCTCGCTGTCTCGTTCATCCGGGCGGCGCTGATCTTCTCCCTGGACCCCTGGGTCGGCTGGTACGCGCGGCGTCCCCCCTTCGTGGACGTGCTCGAGCACGCGCTGCTCTCCAACCCGTTCGTCTATCTGACCGTGCTCGGCGTGGCGCATGCGGTCCATTACGCGGACCTGCTCCACCTGAGGGACACCCAGCTGGCCCGCGCGCAGCTGCACGCGCTCAAGGCGCAGCTGCACCCCCACTTCCTCTTCAACACGCTGAACTCCATCTCCGCGCTCGTGCATCGCGACCCGGACGGGAGCGAGCGGATGATCGCGCGGCTGAGCGACCTGCTCCGCGGCACGCTCGAAGCCGCGGGCACGGAGGAGGTGTCTCTTCAGGAGGAGCTGCGCGCGCTCCAGCCGTACCTGGACATCCAGGGGGTGCGCTTCGCGGACCGGCTCACGGTGAAGCACGACATCGCGCGGGACGCGCTCGGGGCCCACGTCCCGCACCTTGTGCTCCAGCCGCTCGTGGAGAACGCCATCCAGCATGGAATCGCGCCGGGCTCGGAGCCGGGGACGGTGACGCTGGTCGCGCGGCGTGAAGGGCCAGAGCTCCACCTGGAGGTCCGCGATGACGGCGTCGGCCTCAAGGAGCGCCCGGCGGACATCTCCCAGGGCGTGCGCGGCGGCCGGGGCCTGCGCATCACCCGCGAGCGCCTGGCGCAGCTTTATGGCGGTGCCCACCGGTTGGAGCTCCGCGACGCGGTGGGCGGTGGCACCACGGTGGCGCTCGCCATTCCCTTCCGCACGGAGCCCTCCCCATGAGCGCCGCCATGCGCGTGCTCATCGTCGATGACGAGCCGCTCGCCCGTCAGCGACTGAAGGACCTGCTGGCGGAGGCCCCCGACATGCGACTGGTGGGAGAGTGCCGCAACGGCCACGAGGCCATCGCGGCCATCGGCTCCGAGCGGCCGGACCTCGTGCTGCTGGACGTGGAGATGCCCGGGCCGGACGGCTTCGGCGTCCTCCGGGCGCTCGCCCCCGGACATGCGCCCGCCGTCATCTTCGTGACGGCCCACCGGGACTTCGCGGTGCAGGCCTTCGAGGCCAACGCGCTCGACTATCTGCTCAAGCCCTTCGACCGTGAGCGCTTCCGCGCCAGCCTGGAGCGTGCGCGCGACCGGCGGCGGACCGTGCCGTCCTCCCTGGACGCGGCGCTGCTCGAACGGCTCCAGTCGCTCGCCGCCCAGCCCTCCGCCTCGCCCGCGCGCTACGTGACGCGGCTCGTGGCCCGGGTGGGGTGGCGCATGCGCTTCCTGCCGGTGGAGGACATCGACTACCTGACGGCGGAGGGGAACTACGTCGCCGTGCACGTGGGGAAGCAGTCGCACTTCACGCGCGAGACGATGGCGGCGCTGGAGGAGAAGCTCGACCCCAGGCTGTTCCTGCGCGCGCACCGCTCGTTCATCGTGCGGTTGGACCGCATCGAGGAGGTGGAGCCGCTTCCCCCCGGTGAGTTCGTGTTCGTCCTGCGGGATGGCACCCGGCTGACGTCGGGCCGCAGCTACCGCGCGCAGGTGCAACGCGCGCTGGAGCTGTCGCCGTGAGGCCTCCTTCCACCGTTCGTCCCTGACCCTCCACGGTTCGTCACATCTCCTTGGACCCGTTCGCCGCCGTCGGGCGACGGTGGTTTCAACAAAGGAGATGCACATGCGTCGTTTCGCCAGGCAGTGGTCGATGAACGTCCTCCTCGCCGTCTGCGCGGTGTCGGGTTCCGCGGGTGCCCGGGAGCTGGAGCCGGAGCCCGCGTTCGGGTCGCGGCCCCGGTGCGAGCCGGGCGGCAGCCTCTTCGCGCCCGGGGAGATCTCGCTGGAGGAGCGCTCGGAGTACCGGCTCGCGCTGTCCGCGGATGGGAAGACGGCGTACTACCACGTTGACTCGGACACGCCGCCGTACCAGGCCATCTACGTGACCCAGCGCAAGGACGGCCACTGGGGGCCCGGCGAGGTGGTGTCGTTCTCGGGCACGTACAGGGACTCGGATCCGTTCCTCGCTCCGGATGGGCAGAGCCTCTTCTTCTCCTCCACCCGCCCCGTGAACGGAGGCGCCGAGCGCCTGGACACCGACCTCTGGGTCGTGCACCGCGTCCGTGATGGCTGGGGAACGCCCGAGCACCTGGGGCCGCTCGTGAACTCACCCAGGGAGGAGCTGTACGCCAGCGTGACGCGCGACGGGACGGTCTACTTCGCGAGCGGTACGTTCGACACGGACTTCGACATGTACCGCGTCCGGCGACAGGGCAATCACTACACCGCGCCGGAGAACCTGGGCCCTGGGGTGAACACCCCGGACTCGTGGGAGTACAACCCCTGGGTGTCCCCGGATGGGCGGGTGCTAGTGTTCGCCTCGCTCAACCGCCCCGGAGGCTACGGGCTGGGGGACCTGTACGTGAGCTTCAACGTCGCGGGCACCTGGACGCCCGCCGCCAACCTGGGGCCCGCCGTGAACACGGAGAAGGACGAGTTCCACCCCACGCTGAGCCGTGACCTGGGGCAGCTCTACTTCGTGCGGCAGACGTGGGATCCGTTCGTGCCCTCGGACTTCTACCACCTGGACACGCGCTGCCTCTGGCGCTGACAGGGCGCACGACAGGAATTGCCGCGCGGCTCCTGGCGTGTTGGGGTAGGGCATGCTCACAGAGCCGGTCCGCAAGGCACGACAGAAGCTGGTGTTGGCCCATTTCCACGACGAGGTGAGACAGGACTGGGACGCCGTCCTGTCCACCTTCCCGCATCCGCATTACGAGCTCATCCCCACCCTGACGGTGCATGACGGGAACAGCGCGGTGCGCGACTACTACCGCGACACCCGCGTGGCCTTCCCGGACCAGCACCACGAGATCATCTCGCTGCGGCACAGCGATGACGCCGTCATCGTGGAGTTCTGGCTCATGGGCACCCACCTGGGGCCGCTGGGCCAGATTCCCGCCACGGGCAACACCTTCCGGGTGCGCATGTCGGCCTACTTCATCTTCGATGAAACGGAGACGCTGGTGTGCGAGCGCGTCTACTTCGACACGCTCAGCATCCTCAAGCAGCTCGTCGGCGGGCTGGACATGAAGAACCCGAAGAACTGGCTGCTCGCCGCGCGGTGCCTCAAGGGCCTCCTGGCGATGTCTGGCGACAAGCCCGTGCCCATCCTCACCCAGACGACCCCGCCCGTCTTCACTGATTGACGCAGGACGGAAGCTTGCGCCTTCTGGCCCGTTTGCCTGAGCGCGCACCGTTTCCAGGTTCCGGTGCATGGCGGACCTGTACGCGGTGCTTGGCGTGGCGATGACCGCGGACGCACACGACATCCGGCGCGCCTACCTGCGTCAGGTGCGCCGTTACCACCCGGACCGGGACCCCCGGCCGGAGTCCGCGGAACACTTCCTTCTCATCCAGGCGGCCTACGACGAGCTGGGCGACGCGGCGAAGCGCCAGCGCTACGACGCCAGGAACCGTGAGGCGGTTCGCGTCACTCCCTCCACCCCCGCTCCCAGGTGCGAGCTGAACATCCCCAGGGGGCGCATGAGCGTGAAGGTGCGAATGCATTGAGCATGAAGGTCCGGGTGGGGGCCTTCTGTTCAGAATCCACGGCAATCCCAGCCGTCTGTAAGAAATCCGGTTTGTGCGGTTTGTTCCTGGATATAGTGTTCGTGTCTATGGATGACGTCCATCCATGCGGTGCGACCCTTCGGGCGTCCCCGACTGACCGAGAGAAAGACCAACCATGAAGAAGCTTCTCCTGGGACTCATGCTGGCCGCGGTTCCGCTGGTGGGCTGTGGTACGGGCGTGGAGGAATACCCGTCCGACAACGCCGAGATGATCTCCACCGAGTCCGGTCAGAACATCATCCTGGACCACGACCCGCTGACGTCGTCGGACGAGCCGCTGGCGTCGATGGAGTCGCCGTCCGAGGTCTCGGCCATGGGCCCCAACTGCTGGGTCACGCTCCTGTACTGCAAGTGGCCTGGCACGGACATCGGCGTCTGCAAGGACAACGGCAAGTGTACCCGCCAGCAGCTGCTCAATAACTGCATCGCCCTCTACAACAAGACCTGCTAGGCCTTCCAAAGCCTTGCGTCTGTCCAGGAAGCCCGGCGCCCGCGAGGGAGGCCGGGCTTCTTGCCCGTGGGACTACAGCCCCGTGCTCTTGAGCAGCACGTACGCGTTCTCCGCAGGGAAGTACCCAGGCGAGAAGACGTTCGCGTCCGTGACGAAGGCCCGGTCGCCCAGGATGGCCAGCTTCGGTCCGGTGGTGGAGCGGACGAACAGCGGCACCGCCAGCTGCGTCTCCGGCCAGCGCACCATGCCGTCCGTGCCGAAGGACGTGTCCAGGTCTCCGTTGGCCAGCAGCCGGAAGAGCACGGGCTTCGCGTACACGTCCGCGAAGACGAGGATCTTCCCATCCGCCTGGATGCGCAGGCCGCTGACGTCCACCACGTCGAGCACGCCCGCGGGCGCGGTGAGCTCCCGCACGCCCGCGGGGCCAAAGGTGACGTCCGGCTTGCCGTCCGCCGTGTACGCCACGAGCTTCAGCACGCCGTGCGCTTCACCACCGATTTTCACGTCCTGCCGTTCGCCCGCGAGCAGCAAGCCGCCGTTGGGCCGCGCCACCAGGGCGTGGGCCTGGCCGTCCTCGCTCTTCGCGATGCCGCCCGTCCCGAAGGTCATGTCCTGGCTGCCGCTGGCTGTGATGCGCACGGCCGCGAAGTGGTCACCCCCGGCCAGGACGACGTTGGAGCCCTGGAGCACCATTCCCTGCACGGATTCGGCATCCGTGTACGCGCCGCCAATCCAGCTGCCGGACGGGCTGCCCGCGGACTTGAACGTCGTGTCGAGCGACCCGTCCGCGTTGTAGCGCAGCAGCGCGAAGTCCTCGTCCAGTCCGTCCGACTTGGTCAGGAAGCCGCCGACGTAGAAGCGGCCGTCCGCCAGGGGCAGGATGCTCCGGACGGTGCCCACGAAGTTGACCGAGCCCTCCTCGCCGAAGTGCAGCCGGGACTTGCCCGTCTTGTTGAAGCCGGTGTCCAGCTGCCCGTTGGGCTGGAGCTTCACCACCGCGAAGTCGCGCGAGTCCGTCTTGGTGCCGCCCCGGGCGAAGCCCGCGACCAGGATGCTGCCATCCGCGAGCACCGCCACCGTGTCCGCGCGGTCGTCCTGCTCCCGCTGGCCGGAGATGGGGCCCGTGGCGGGACCGTCGAAGTCGAGCACCACGGAGCCCTGCGTGCCGAACGACGTGTCCACCTCGCCCGACGCCTCGTAGCGCCGCACGAGCAGGTCCACGCCCGTGGTGGCCAGGTTCGCCTCGGTGGAGCCCACCACGATGAGGCCGCCATTGGACACCGCCAGCGCGCGGCCCTCCTCCGCGGGGAGCTTCGTGCCGGCATCGGGGGACGTCCCCGCGTCCGGCTGCGTGCCTCCGTCCGGGGTCGGGGTGTCATCAGGGCCGTCGTCGCCTCCGCAGGCTCCGCCCAGGAGCAGGGCGCTCGCGGCCAGTGCCGCCCACGCCGCCTTCCGCACGCTGTGATTCATTCGAGATGTCCCTTCCGGTCTGTCCAGTGCAGCCGTTGCACAGGGGTTACGCCGTCAGGGGCATTTATTTCCTGGCGCGGACGCCTTTCACGCGTAGTCCGACCTCAGTTGCTGTTTCAGCGTGTCATCCAGGTTGACCTGCGCGGACAAAAGCTCCCAGTAGGCCGGTCCGCCCACGGTGGGCGTGTCGAGCATGATGCGTCCGGCCACCCGGTCCAGGTCGCTGAGGAACCCGGAGGCCTCGGGGCCGGTGGCGAAGACGTCCTGCGGCTCATTGTCGAGCACGAGCTCGAAGGGCCTGGGCTCGCCGGGGCGTAGCAGTTCGCGCTCGTCGCGGTCCATCCGGTGCCGGAAGCCCGGCAGGTCCGCCATGGCCTCTTCGAGGAGGGCGCGCGCCGCGTCGAAGCCCACGTCGTTGAGCGGGGAGTCGTCCGTCCACAGGGAGAAGGCCTTCTCGACGCCGTCGACGGTCCAGGGCTCGGTGGGATGGCCCGGGTCGAAGGCGAGGGATTCCATCAGCGCGCGGTCCCCGAAGCGGGCCACGCCGTCCACGATGACCAGGCGCACCTCCTTCTCCGTGGCGGAGATCAACGCGTCATAGGGGTCGCCGTCCGTGCCCGCGATGACCAGCAGGTCCGCGAGCGCGTTGGCGCGGAGCGTGCCCAACTGGGTCTGCCAGCCCGTGACCCGGGCGGCGTCCGCTGTCACCGAGCGCACCAGGGCCTTGGCGGACAGGGACACGCCCTGCCGCGCCGCTTCGTGGCGGGCGACCTTCAGCTCCTGGAGGAGGTTCTTGCTGCCGGTGGGGGACCAATCACAGCCCAGGGAGAACGTCACGCCCGCGCCGAGCAGGTCCGCGAGGTGCAATGTCTGTCCATACAGCAGCAGGTTGCTGAAGGGGGACCACACGACCTTGGCGCCCATGGTGGCCATCCGGTCCAGGTCCGGGCGCTGCAATCCCAGGCTGTGGATGCCAATCAGTGAAGGCTGGACGAGGTCATGGTCCGCCAGGTCGACATAGCGGCGGTGGGCATAGTCATCCACGCCTTCGCCCAGGTGGTAGAAGTACGCGGCGCGGGACTTCAGGGCCTCGCGGAAGGATTCGATGTCCTCCGCGTCGTCATGCAGGTCCATCACGCGGGTGCTGCCCGCGGGCAGGTGGTCGTCGCGCGGTTCCTCGACGTTGCGCATGGCGCCCCGGAAGAGGGCCTCTCCGCCGGACACGCGGGTCCGGATGCCCTGGCCGGTGGTCGTGCCCGCGAGCAGCGCCTTGGCTTCGATGTAGCGGACGACGGCGCGGGCCGAAGGCGCGTGGCCGGCGAGCACGCGGATGGGCAGGGAGATGCGCGTGGCGTAGTCCGCGTGGCGCGGCCACTGGGTGCGGTTGAGGTAGCGCTTCGGCACCCGCCACAGCGTGAGCACGTCGTAGACGAAGTGGTTGTGCAGGTCGATGAGCCCCGGGTACAGCGTGCCGCCGGTGTCGACCCTGGGCGCGTTCCGGAAGGCCTCGGGGAGGGGGCCGCCCGACGGCTCGACCGCGACGATGCGGCTGCCACGGATGAGGACGCGCCCCCGTTCAATCACTTCGTCCTGGGAGTTGAGCGTCACCACCCGGCCTTCCAGGATGTAGCGGGGGATGGCGTCGGTGGGCTCGGATGCTCCGGTGTTCATGGCTCGCCTCCCGTGGCGCAGGGACCTCTGGGATTTGAAGTTAGGGATGAGGCGGGGCAGGGTGGGAGGGGGAGTCGCCGAGGGCGTCGCCCCGCGCCCGCTCCGGTGTGGCTTTTTCGCCGCGAAGGTCCAGGCATGCGTGCTGCAAGAGGAGCGGCCCATGGGTGAAGCCTCGCGACATGGATGGATGGGTGGGGCGCTCGCCCTGGTGTTTGCGCTCTGCGCCGGTTCTCCTGTGCTGGCGCAGGAGGAGTCCGCGCCACGCCGCCTCGTCGAATTCGAGAGCCCGGACCCGCTGCTGGGGGAATCCGTCCGCCGGAAGGACTGCCGGGGCGCGTTCTGCGTGTGGCATGTCCACAATGCGCTGGGGCCCTGCTCGACGGACTATTGCGCCAACGATGCGCTGGTCATCACCGACCGCGAGGGCCGGGTGCTCTGGGAGCCTGGCACCAGGCAGGACACCCTCATCCACCGGACCACGCGGGACGTGCGGTTCATCGCGGAGCGCACGCTCCAGGTGCTCGACTTCAACCCTCCCTTCCATGGCGAGTACTACGACTCGAGCGCGCCGGCTCAGGACTCGGGGGTGGACGAATCATCCGTCAGCCACACCGTCTTCCGCCTGTCCCCCGATGGCCGCAAGGTGACGCAAGACCTCAAGGCGGCGCGGCTTCTCGCGTGGAGGGGCGCGCGGTCGACCCCGACTCCTGCTCCCGCCCCGGCTCCATCCGAGTCGCCCCAGTTGCTGTCCCCGGTGCCCGAGGCCTCGCTCGCCAAGGCCCTCGAGGTCTGCGGCGCCGAGCACACCGTCCCCCTGCATCATGAGTGTCATGGAGACACGTGCACGCTGCTGGTCACCCCGCCGGGAGAGGACGAAGGGCGCTGCGACGGCTTCGTGTGCCCTGTCGTGCTGAAGAACGGCCAGGTATGGCCCCTTCCCTTCGACACGGGCATGGCGGTCTTCGAGCAGGTGACCCGGACCGAGTATGTCTTCACTCAATGCGATGGCCCCTATGGCTCGCGGGGAAGCCGTTCGAGCTTCTCCCGCCTGCGGCCTGACGCGATGGCGTTCGTTCCGACGCAGGGGCTGCATGTCAATGGGGGCCAGCCATATCCCGTGCGGCAGGCGGCCAGCATCAAGGCCGCACGGGCGCTCGCCCCCACGGCGCATGCGTACACGCGGATCCACATCGCGTGGGGCAAGGACGCCTGGCGCGACAAGCAGGACCTGGCGCTCGCCTGGCAGGTGATGCGCGTCGGAGAGGCGCTGTGGCTGCACGCCGAGGTGGATGACGACGTCGTCGTTCCCTTCACCCCGGGCGCCGCCGGGCGGGGCTCGGACCACCTGGAGCTCACCGTGTCGCACCGTGCTGGAGGCTTCAAGCTGGGCGTGCTCCTGGAGCCCGGTGGAGGGCTCCAGGTGCGCCGCTGGCAGAAGCAGGTGGAGACGGGGATGAAGGAGGAGGACGAAGCCTTCTTGGGCGCGGAAGGCGGCTGGCGCCGGACCCGGTACGGCTACGAGGTGGACCTGCGTCTGCCCCTGACCGCCGTGCGCGACCCCCAGTCACCGCTCAGGACGGAGCTGGCGGTCTTCGTCTCAGACGCGGACCAGGCTGGCAAACAGGAGACGCTGATGGGGCACCAGGGCTCCCTGCGCTTCTGGACGGAGTATCCGCCGAGCACGGAGGAATACCTCCGGGCCCACTGAGCCCGGCGTCTCAGGCGCCTTCGTGGCCGCCGAGCGACGTGTCCCAGAAGTTCGCTTCGACCTTGTGGCCGTCCGGATCCCTCACGAAGCACCCGTAGTAGGGCGGGCCATACAGGGGGCGCGGGCCGGGGGCGCCGTCATCGGTGGCTCCCGCCTTGAGGGCCGCCTGATGAAAGGCATCCACCGCCTGCTTCGACGTGGCGATGAAGCAGAAGTGCGTGCCATTGCCCACGGTGGCGGGCTTTCCGTCGATGGGCGCCTGGACCCAGAACTCCGGGAACTGGCGGCCATAGGCCACCGCGTTCGGGAACTCCAACACCCGCCGGCAGCCCAGCGGCGTGAGGATCGCGTCGTAGAAGGCCACGGCGCGCGCGAAGTCATTCGTGCCAATGGAGACGTGGGACAGGATGCTCGGGTTCTCGTCGCTCATGGCCGTATGTTGCCGGGGCTCCCCCGGCCTTTCCAGATTGAAGGGCCGGGGGAACGGGTGTCGGGACCGCTCTCAGTCGTCCTGGAGGGTGTTCATCGAGGGGCAGTAGGTCGCGTACCCGTGGCCGTAGACGGCGGCGCCGTTTCTGTAGGTGACGTTCACGTCGAAGGCCACGAAGTGCTTCGCGGGAGGCGTCCCGGCCTTGATGCAGCTGGGGCAGAGCGAGGCCGCCACGGGCGTGAAGGTGAGGCCCGTGTCGCGAACGGCATACTCCGGCATGAGCGCGCCATCGAAGTCGAACAGCGCGGACGTCGGTCCCCCCGCCGTGGAGCCCGTCTCCGGGGTCGTGTCCACCGGCGCCTTCACCAATTCGAGAGTGGCGATCTGCGGCGGGGTTGGCGCTGTCGGAGACGGGCACTCATCCGTCTCGCCGTTGCTGAGCTCGATCCACAGCCTCCACGGCTCCTCGGCGTTCGTCGGCTCCGCGTAGCCGAAGTAGGCGTGGTTCAGGGGCAGCTGGGTTTCGTCCATCTGGGCCGTGACGGTGGTGTCCTGGCACGTGCCCTCGCAGAGGGTGAAGGGATCGGTGCCCGCGTCCGGCTCGGTGCCCGCGTCGGGCGTGGTGCCCGCATCCGGCTCGGTGCCCGCGTCCGGCTCGGTGCCCGCGTCCGGCTGGGTGCCCGCGTCCGGTTCGTTGTTCTGGAGGCGGTCGAGCGAGGGGCAGTAGGTCGCGTACCCGTGGCCGGAGATGGCGCCATTCTCGTAGGTGCCGTCGACATTGAAGGCCACGAAGTGCGACGCGGGAGGCGTCCCGGCCTTGACGCAGCTGGGGCAGAGCGAGGCCGCCAGGGGCGTGAAGGTGAGGTTCGTGCTGTGAGCGAAAGGAGCCCAGGGGAGGAGCGCGCCATCGAAGTCGACCAGCGTCGCGGCCGGTCCTCCCTCCACGGAGGAACCCGTCTCCGGAGTCGTGTCCACCGGCACCTTCACCGAGTAGACGTTGACGAGCTGCGGAGGAGTCGGCGCAGTCTCGGACGGGCACTCAGCCGTCGGCCCGTTGTTGATCTCGATCCACAGCGTCCACGGGTCCCCGGCGTTCGTCGGCTCGTCGTAACCGAAGAAGGCGCGGGGCAGGACGCGCTGGTTCCCGTCAATCTGAACCGTGACGGCGGTGTCCTTGCACGTGCCCTCGCAGGTGGTGAAGGGGTCGGTGCCCGCGTCCGGAGTGGTGCCCGCGTCCGGTTCAGTGCCCGCGTCCGGAGTGGTGCCCGCGTCCGGTTCAGTGCCTGCGTCCGGAGTGGTGCCCGCGTCCGGAGTGGTGCCTGCGTCAGGGGTGGTGCCCGCGTCGGGAGTGGTACCCGCGTCCACTTCGGTGCCTGCATCGGGAGTGGTGCCGGCGTCGGGCTCCGTACCCGCATCAGGCTCCGTGCCTGCGTCAGGCTCCGTGCCCGCGTCAGGCTCCGTGCCCGCGTCGGGAGTGGTGCCCGCGTCCGGAGTGGTGCCCGCGTCGGGAGTGGTACCCGCGTCCACTTCGGTGCCTGCATCCATCTCGGTGCCCGCATCGGCCTCGGTGCCTGCATCCATCTCGGTGCCCGCATCGGGCTCGGCGCCTGCGTCGGGTTCGGTGCCCGCGTCCACTTCGGTTCCGGCGTCGAACCCGGTCCCTGAGTCGGGCGGGAGGCCTGAGTCGGGCCTGGTGCCCGCATCCGCCGGGGTATCGCCGTCGTCGGATCCACAGGCGGAAAGGGTGGGCACGACCGCGAGGGAGAAAATCAACAGGGAGAGAATCGGGTGTCGCAGGGTCATGCCGCGGATTGTCACGAGTTCCGTGACGAGAAGCGAGGGGGCTTGTCCCTGCGCGTCATCACGTCCTGGCGACAAGCCCGGATTGTCCCGACCCGTGCGCCTCGTTCAGGTGCGCGTCCGGCCGAAACCGTTTTCGCTCCTCAGGTGCGCCCACTATCCTGTGTGGACCAGAAGCCCGGCATCGGGGATCCCCGTGAGTTCCCCGTCAGTCGCATGCTGCCTACCCAGGAGATGAAATGTCGAGCGAGTACCCCCAGGAGCAGTTGCTGGCGTTCGTCCAGGCCATGGCCAACGTGGCGGCGAGCGACGGCCGTGTCACCGAGGAAGAGCGCCAGCAGCTCGACGAGGTGGTGCTGAACATCGGCCTGTCACCCCGCGACCCGCAGGTCGCCGCGCTCATCGAAGCGGAGTTCCAGAAGCCCGGCCGGCTCTCCGACATCGTCACCAAGATTGAAATCCGCGAGCTGCGCGCCTCCCTGCTGCGCATGCTCGTCGAGGTGGCCTGTGCCGACGGAGCGCTCGCGGACGAGGAGCGCGCGTCGGTGAAGGAGGCCGCCAGCACCTTCGGCTACGACGCCTCGGTCGCCGACGAGCTCATCACCTGGACGCTGGACTCCATCCAGCTCGATCAGCGTGAGCGCGACATCATGGCGAAGCTGCTCTGACAGCTCAGTGCCGGCTGTAGCCGCCGACGTCCACCGACTCGCCGTTGTCCGCCACCACGCGCAGCCGGCTGAAACCCCAGACGTCGTCGGTACGGACGGCCTTCACCTCCAGCCGGCCGTCCTGTCTGCTTCCGGAGAGGTTGATGGTCATGTTCGCCTGACCATCCTTGTTCCTCACGTTGAACGAGCCGCTGAAGAAGCTGCTCGCGCTGATGGGCGCTCCCAAAAGCCTGACGACCCCGGGATGGTTCTCCACCCGGGAGATGGCCTCGGAGTAGGGGGACTCGGACCGGATGCCCAGGCACATCAGGCCTCCGCTGCCGCAGCACAGCAGCGGCAGGCCCAGCAATCCCGCAAGCACCCACTTCGTCGTGGACGACATTCCCTGTTCCTGGCGGCGCCGGGGCATGCGGTGCGTCCTTTCCGATGTGCGATGTTCGTGGAACGCCTCCTAAGCCTTTCCCTGGCACGCCGAAAATCGTGCAAGCCCATTCAAGGAGAAACCCATGACGTCAATCCAACATCAGCCCATCGTCGCGCCGGGTCTGCCCAAGCCCGCGGGCCCGTACTCTCCCGGCATGCAGCTGGACCGGCTGCTCTTCATCTCCGGACAGGCTGCCCGGGATCCCGCGACCGGCGTACAAGCCGAGGGAATCGAAGCGCAGACAGAGCAGGTGCTGCGCAACCTGGAGCGCATCCTCGTGGCCGGTGGCTCCAGCCTCCAGCACGTCCTGCGCTGCGGCGTCTTCCTGGTGGACATGCAGGAGTTCGCACGGATGAACGCCGTCTACGAGCGCGTCTTCGCCGGGCACCGGCCCGCGCGGACCACCGTGCAGGTGTCCGCGCTGCCAGACGCCGGCCTGCGCGTGGAGATTGATTGCATCGCCTACGTGCCTTGATTCGCCAGACACGCCAGCGCGCATGCTTCAATCTCCCTCGGTCCGCTGCGAGAAGCAGGCCAGTTCCATCGAGCTGCATCCATCCGCGGCGGAGTGGGTCCAGCAAGAACCGACGGGTCTTTTGATGCGACCCGTGCTGTCAATGTCCACCTCGGCCAGCGCTTGGACTGACCTGCTCCAGATGGACACGACCTCCCGGGTAGCCGGCTGCTGGGGATGTCCTCGGATCTGGGGCCAGCTCACCCATCGTGTTATCAGTCCATGACACGCGAGGAGGAATGGCATGTCGTCGATAGCGCGTTCCATCACGAAGACCGGTGGCAGTGGAACCTCTTCGGATGTCGAGCTCGTCGTACCCAGGCTGGAAAAATGGACGACCGCCAGTCTTTTCGCGTTGGAGAAGCAGGGCACCCAGGTCGTCGTGTGCCGCGGCTCCGTCACGGACTATGTGGTCAGCCTGAAAGGTGTCCGTCCCCGAGGATGGCCTCCGGGGAGCACGTGGGACTCAGTGCCAGGCTTACACAAGTCGGAAACGAATGAGGTGGTGATCGCGATCATCGGTCACGCCGCCAAGAAGCCGCATGTTCCACGATTGGGCGAGGGACACGGTTCCTACGACCTTGTGGTTCACGAGTCCGCACATGCGGTAGACAAATCAGGAGGCGCCACCAAGCGCTCCGCCAGCCCTGCCTTCACGCAGGCTCGGAAAAAGGATCTCGCGACCCTCAGCGCCTACGAGAAACAGTCAGGCTCGGCCGGTCCCGAAGAGACCTGGGCAGAGAGCGCCGCGCGCTATTTCGGCAAGGATCCGAAGGACGCCAAAGCCCATCCAAACCTCCACGGTTTCTGGGCCAGCAACCCCGTGAAGTAAACCCATTCAGTGGCAGACAGACCCCATGAGCCTTCCAGGACCCGTCATCGGATACGCGACGATGGATGAAGATGAGACAGTTCACCTCTATCTCCTGGCAACGGATGGCGCCGGGACGCGAGGACAAGGGAAGCTCTCCTACACGGCTCGGGACCCGCTCTACTGGGAGTTGCTCGTGCATCTGGGCAACATCCGTCCGGGCATGCAAGTGCCGTATCGCGCGTGGCCTGAGCCTGAACTCGCCGTGTAAGGCCGCTCATCCATGTCCACGCGAACCTGTCTTGTGTTGGGAGTGGTGGTCATCATGGGCTGTGGAAGTCGCGAGCACGTGAGCCCGCAGCCTGTCCAAACCCCGCCGCGGACGGAGACGACGCTACCCCCTCCTCATTCAAAGGACATCCCGATAGGGGCTCCTGTGAAAACGGAACCTGAGAGCATTGGAATGGCGGAGATCTCCGCGGATGGCACGCTCACCTTGACGCTGCGGGCCTCGGGGCCCGGGATGACGGGTGACGCGCGCCTTGTCTATCCGCCCACGCATGCCCAGTACGAACTCATCAAGAATCACGTGGGGGCGATCAAGCCCGGTGAGCAGAAGCCCGTTGCTCCTTTCCCGGAGCCCTGACCTTGCCCACGATGCCTTTGGGGCATGTCTCTCCTCACCCTGCTGATGGTCTGGATTGCTTACGGAAGGTACCCGGCCGGCACGGGCGCGTATCCCGCGAAGGCCTGAGCGCCGAAAAGGCCCAGGCCCACCCGTGCCGTCAGTGGTTCCAGGCGTGTGGCGAAGCGGCCCAAGGCGTCCGCGGGCTGGCGCTCAGCCTCAAGCGCTCCGTGAAGCGATGAGCGCGAGGTTTCGCGGAGACAGGCGTGGATCGAAGAGCTGGAGGAGCTCGACCTGGAAACCCAGCTCCTCCAGGAGGATCGCGCGATCGAGCAGGAGCACGACCTCCAGCGCCCGCGCGAAGCGGTCCCTCAGCAGATGGCAGAGCAGGAGGTCGCGCGTCTCGGCGCGAACGGAGACCTCGAAGGCATCCAGTTCCGCATCCGTCATGTTCGCATCGAGGCCCAGACGCTCCAGGCGGTCGCGCGCATAGACGGCGAAGCGTCCGGCATACAGCGCTCGGGGCGCGTCTCCCGCCCGGACGAAGCCGAGTTCGGGAAAGCGTTGCCGTGACAGGAGATTGAACGCGAAGCGCCACGCGTACACCTGCTTCATCCGCGCGAACTCTTCATCGCTCTTGTGATGCCGTCCCCGCGTCGTCAGCGCCAGGGCATGCGGGGTGAAGGGCAGTGGATGCGCGCTCCCGAAGCGGGAGGCGGGGAAGTCTCGCGGGGCCTCCAGCTTGTCGTAACAACAGCCGATATTCAGGACGAGGCCCGCCCCCTGGCTCTTGCGGATCTGCGTGAGCGCGAGCGGCCCGCACGTATGCAGCCCGATGGAGGCCCGGTCCCGGCCGGAGAAGAGCGGATCGATTCGGGGTTGGAGCCCGTCCTCGACGGAGGCCTGGATGAAACTCAGGGTGTCCCCGGCTGGGGAGGGGGTTCTCGCCTGCCACCGCCGTCCCTTGTCCTGCAGCGCGGCGTCCCGATCGATGCTGTGGAAGGTCCACCCGAACGTCCGCGCACAGAGGCGAGCGAGATGTCCCATGCCGCCGCCGATATCGACCGCCTGCTGGATGAAGCGCGTCCTGGGCGCGAGCAGGGCGAGCACCCGCTCGAGTTCATGGGCCTTCTTGGCGCTGAGTCCCTGCGTCTGCGCGACCGTCAGCGGGTGGATGCCCTCGTGCCAGGGCAGCGCCGTCAGCTCCTGGAGCGAACCCAGGAGCGCGGACAGGGACGCGGGCGGGGCGCCCACGAGCTCGCCCTGGTCCAGCCGCCGCTCGCCTGCTTCATCGAGCGACCGGGCATAGGCCAGCCAGTCCCCGGGCCAGGCGGCACCGGAGTCAGGCCAGCCCTGGAGGATGGAGCGGGACCAGAGCGGAGACCAGGGCCGGAGCTGGTGCGTGAGCGCCTCGAGCCGCGCCTGGAAGTCCATGCCGGCGCATCCTATTCGCGTTCACGCTCCCACGACGGACTCCGTCGCCACCGCCCGCACCCTGCGCTGTTCGTTGTAGACGGACAGGCGCAGGGTCAGCACATAGGTGACGCAGCAGGCGAGGACGGCGGGCGGCCCATAGGCGGAGCCGAACACCTCCAGCACCAGCGCGATGGCCGCCAGGGGCACGCCGACCACCGCGACCAGGGCGGAGGCGATGCCGACCACCACGAACACCGTCACGTCCGCGGGCCCCGTGCCCGTCACCGACGCGAGCAACTGCGCCGTGGCCGCGCCCGACACACCCCCCAGCACCATGGACGGGATGAGCATGCCCGCCGACCCACCCGACTGCACCGTGAAGCTGGTCGTGAGCAGCTTCCCGCCCACGATGAGCAGCAGGTACCACCACAGCGACAGCGTCCCCGACGCGCCCGTGAGCAGCTGCGCGACGGTGTGCTCTCCCATGCCCAGCACGTGCCGGAAGTCCATGCCCACGCCGTAGTGGAGGCCCCCGGCCACCAGGACGGTGCACAGCGCCCCCATGGCACCGCGCAGCACCGGGCTGGCGCGCTCCACCACGTTGCGGGTGTGCTTCATCGACAGGCCGAACAGCAGCGCGATGGGCGCGGACACCGCCACGGCCACCAGCGCGGTGAGCCCGTACTCGCCCAGCGTGTACGTGTGCGCGTGGGGCGGCGCCACGAAGATGGGCTTGAAGCCGAGGAAGCGGTTGTTGAGCGCGTAGGTGATGATTCCGGCCAGCAGGCAATACGCCAGCTTCCGGTAGACGATGCGGTTGCCGTAGACGACCTCCAGCGCGAAGAGCGCGGCGGCGAACGGCGCGTTGAGCAGCGTCCCCACCGCCGCGGCGATGCCCGCCAACTGGCAGGTGCGCAGCGTGTGCTCGGAGTGGGCGCGCGTCATGCGGGCCACGCCCGCGCCCAGCGACTCGCCCACCAGCACCACGGGGCCCTCCAGTCCCCCCGACGCGCCGGTGCCCAGCGTCAGCAGCGTCGCCACGGCCTTGCGAAACGCGAGCTGGAGGGTGGGCAGCGAGTAGCGCGGTCGCGGGTCGTCCGCCGAGTCCTCGTAGGTGATGTGGTAGTGGTGGAGCGCGACATTCACCCCGTCCGACGCCACGTCGCTCCAGCCGGGCCGGCGGTTGAGGAACCCCCGCAGCAGCCCGCCCAGCAGCAGCACGCCCGCGAGCACCAGCGGCGCCCACCAGACGCTCCGCCCGGAGGCGAACGCCAGCAGCGCGTCGCTGGTGGCATGGACGCCATACCGCAGCGCCGAGCACACCCCCCAGATGAGCACCGTGCTCAGCACCACCCGGCCCACCGTGCGCAGCACGGTGTCCCAGGAGTCGTGAAGGGCGCGCTGTTCCTCATCCAGGGGTTCTCGACGACCAGCCATGGAGCGGGAGGCTATATTGTTTGAGGGCAAAATAAATGCCCGGGGCGAATCCGTGAGCCCCCTTGCTCGCCATGCGCCGCCGCTCCACGCCCCGCGCTTCGGGCGCCAGGCGAAGTGCACCTGACGTGACTCCGTGGAGGCCGGAGGAAGGCCTCCCCCCGGATGCCAGGCGCTACTCCTGGACGGCCGCGGACGCCGCCCCTCGCAGCGAGACGCGTTGCTCCAGGGCGCCCAGCGCGGCCTGCATGGCGTCCTTGTACGCGGGGTACCTGGAGGCTTCGTAGCGCCCCTTCGCCCGCTGGATGCGGAAGTCCCGCGTGAGCACGCCATCGGCCAGCCGGGACGCCAGCTTCCACTCCGCGTAGTCCGTGGTGCCGGAGCGCTCCGCCAGGTCCTGCGCCGGGATGTCCTGACCCGAGGGCACCTCGAAGTGGGTCACGCTCTCGATGACGAGGGGCGCCCTCGTCTCCAGGGGAGAGTCACGTCGCTCCGTCTCCCGGAGGCCGAGGAAGTTGTGCTCCCAGTGCGAAGGCAGTTGCCCCACGATGCCGCCGCCCGCGGAGGCGAAGCGGCCGCGCACGACGTATTCGATCTTCAAGGTCAGCGGGCGCTCGGGCTCCTCCAGGTCGGGGACCTCCAGGGTGGTGACGCTCACGCCGGCCCGGGAGCCTCCCATCACGGAGGCCATCATCTCCGCGCGCTCGGAGGGCTCTTCGCTGGAGAGGTAGTAGCGCAGGGCGGAGGCGTGGCTTCCCTTCAGCGTCACCTGCTCCTTCACGTGCAGCACCGTTCCCTGGAGGCGGACGTGCCGTTCGGCGCGCACGTGGCTCGGGGAGGACTCGGGGATGCGCACGAGCCGGGCCTTCGCGGCATCCAACACCAACGTCTCCCGGCCGCCCAGGGCCTGCTCCCCGCTGCTCAGGGGCGCGACGGACTTGTTCGTCACATCCACGAAGGTGCCCCCGCCCACCGTCGGCAGGTAGACGACCATGTGGTCGAACTGATCCAACGAAGGCGTGTCCGCGACGATGGGGCCGCCCGTCCGCACGAGCGCCAGCTGCGAGGGAATCCCCGCGGCGCCCAGCAGCTGGTGCAGCAGGAGGGAGTGGTCCTTGCAGTCGCCGGTGCGGTTGCCGAGGATTTCATCCACGGTGTGCGGAATGCGGACCCGGGCGCCGAAGAGGATGCCTCGGTAGGTCAGGCTCTTCTGGACCCACCGGGCCAGCGCGGCGGCACGCGTCGCCTCATCCTTCGCCGCCCCCGCCTCCTTGGCGGCCAGGGACTTCACGGCGGACGCGGGCACGAGCTGCGTGGCGATGGACTTCAGGTAGTCGCTCCCCTCGGCCTCCCACGTCGTGCCGACGGGGGCCAGCCACGCCATGGGCAAGTACTCCTGATAGTCGGGCTGCAGGCCCTCCTCGCGGTAGGGAGCCGGCTGCTCGACGATGAAGGTCAAGGCATCGGGCGCCTGGAGGGGCTTGATGCCGGGCGAGGCCCGCCACTGCATCGCGTCCACGTCGCCACGGACGTAGAGCACGGAGCGTGACGCGGGGATGCTCGCGAAGAAGTCATGTTCGAGGAAGCGCATGGCCTTCGGCGGCGTGATGTCGCGGCGGGTGACCACCACCTCCACGGTGTGCCCGGGCTTCAGCCCTGGCACGGGCACCACCAGGATGCGGCGCTGGGTGCCCTGCTGCGCGGAGGCCCGGTCGGAGACGTAGCAGTCCTCCACCTTGCCCCTGGCCACCACGCGGCCCTGCTCATCCCGGACCTCCACCCGGTTGACGAAGATCTCCTCGGACAGCGGGTTGAGCTCGAACTCGAAGGTGTTGTAGCGCTCCACGCCCGCCGCGTTGTGCACCTGGACCCGGCGCAGGTCGGTGGTGCGCAACTCCTTGCCCTTCACGAAGGAGATGGCGGTGGCCAGCAGGTGGTACTGGCCATTGTGGCCCTTGGCCTCGGCGGGCTTGCCCTTCTGCGCGAGCAGTTCCGGCGGCAGCGCGACCTCCTCGATGGGCGTCTTGAGCACCGAGTTGGTCCCCTGGCCCAGCATGCCGGACACATGATCGAGGAACTGGCGCGTGTCCGTGGATGCGGGCTCCAGTTCGAGCGCCTTCTCCAGGGAGGATTTGGCCTCCGCATAGCGCTTGAGCGAGTACTCCACGCGGGCCCGGGCCCGGTAGCCCGTGGGGGACTGCGCTGACTGGCTCACCATCTCCTCGGCGACCTCGAGCGCGAGCTTCGGCTTCTTGGCCTCCAGCCACGTGTTCGCCAGCGCTTCGGACAACTCCAGGGCGTAGCCCTCGCGCTTCTGCCGCTGCTTCAGGAGGGCGGCGGCCTGTTCAGGGGTTCCCTTGCGGCGCAGGAGGCCCGCATGCATGAGCGTGGCCTCCGTCGAATCGGCCCGCTTCCGGTACCGCTGGATGACCTGGAGCGCCTGCGCGACGCGGCCCTTCTCCTCGAGCAGCGTGAGGTACCGGCTCAGGTGGCTCTCATTGGTGAGGCGGGAGGGGAAGAGGGAAGCGTAGGCCTGGAACCCCTCGGCCTCGCGGCCGCTGCGCACGAGCAGGTAGGCCCGCCAGGACTCCAGGCGGAGCTCCCCCCGGAACCGCTTCGCGTGGGCATTGATGAGCGCGAGCCCCTCCGCGTACTGCTCGGAGCTGGCGTACCCGGCCGCGGCGTTGATGAGCAGCATGGGCACGCCGGGTTCCAGCTCGAAGGCGCGCTTGAACCAGGGCGCGGCCGCGGCGAAGTCCTCCCGGTCGCTGTAGTAGCGCGCCATCTGGTCGAAGACCCTCGCGTGGGTGGTCGCGGCGGTCTTGCCCACCGCCGCGGAGCGGGGCGCCGTCGAGGGGGCGCGGAGCTTGACGGCATCCAGCGCCGAGCGGACCCGGTTGCCGAGCGTGGGCTGGTTCTTGGTCCACCATCCGGCGAGCAGGTACGCCATGTCCCCGTCGCGGAATACGCGCAGCTCGTATTCGTCGACGCCTCCCTCTTCACTCTTCGACTCGTAGGAGAAGGCCTGCCCGGAGAGCTTGCCCGTGGTGACCTCGCGGGCATTGCGGACCGCGGCTTCGCGCGAGTCGACATTGAGGACGCTCAGCAGGCCGTGGGCGAGGGCATCCGGAGAGGGCTCCTCACCGAAGAGCCAGAGGGGGACGACCACCATGCTGGCGTTGTCCCCGGTTGCGCCGAAGTCCGCTTCGGGGAACTCTGTCGCGAGGTTGTCGGGCCGTGTCCACAGTCGCCCGTCCAATTCGACGGAGTATCCGTACTCCGTGGAGTGTGCCTTCAGGGGGCTCGCGGCCGCGGCGGTGGGGGCGGCCTTGCGCTGGGGATCCACCAGGGAGAAGCGCGAGAACAGGCGGTCCGCCTCGGCGAAGAGCGCCTCCTCCGCCTTCGGGCTTCCCCACGCCACGAGCTGATAGGCGTGCTCGCCGCGAGCGTAGACCCAGTGCACGTAGGTCAGCGGCATGTTCGCGTGCTGGGCACGGGAGCGCAGTCGGATTCCCTTCAGGTCACCGACGGCAAAGGGTTCACGCGACAGCTTCTCGACCGTGCCCGTGGCGCTCTCGAGGTTGGCGCTCACGATGTCCGCGAGCAGCTCGGTGCCCTCCGCTTCGTCCGCGAGCTCTCCATCCGCGAACTTCTCCGGGACGATCATGAAGTACATCTGGGCGTCGCCCCCGCGCGCCATGGCGAACTTCGCGAGCTTGTTGAGGCGTGGGGCGTTCAGCGTCGTCCACGGCTTGCCCGGATGCTGGAAGGCGAAGTTCATCGCCTCGTCACGGATGCCTTCCTGGGGCTTCTCCACCCGGAGGTTCTCCGGGATTTCATTCCGGCGGGCCATGACCCGGGCGAAGCCAATGCCCATGCCGGTCAGCATGAGCGCCGAGATCGCGATGGCCCACCACGCGTGCGAGCGTCCCTTGATGCTCCGTTCCTTGTCGGCGCGGAGCTCGATGAGGCCGGTGACGGCGAGAAACAGCCCCAGCAGCATGAGGACGAACGTGAACAGCCCCACCAGGATCGCCGCCGGAGGCGAGTCGAGCACCTTGAAGAACTGGACGAGGAGGATCCCCAGCGCGGCGACATCCACCAGCATCAGCGAATAGACCGCCTTGCGGTTGGTGGAGGCCTCCTGGAGTGCCTGCCAGCCTTTGAAGAGGCCGAAGAAAAGAAGAACGATCCAGATGAGCGAGCCGGTGGACAGGCCCGGGTCCGTCGCCGCGGCGAAGAGCAAGGTGGTCATGTGAGGATGGACCGCAGCCTAGCAGCCACGGCGCTGGACAGCCCATCCCCCGGGATTCACGAAGGGCGACGCACGGCTTCCAAAGCGCGTAATTCATTGTCTTTCGGAATAACCTATGCATGGGTGAGGTCTGGGATTACCCATCCAGCCTGGATGCGAAGACACCCAGCAGTCTCATGAACAGGCAAGGGCCTGGTACGCTTGAGATGCGCGAAGACATGGTGCAACGCCTTGCAGGTGGAGCTGCTGTCAGCCAGGTCGCGAAGTCCCTGGGGACGGGGCCATGCCTTCACCCTGTCGATGCTCATCCGCGTCCGCGGAAACGAGCTTTCCCTCCGGACACAGCCCAGGGAGAGCCAATGGGTAGGCCTGGCCATCATGGGCTTCTTCAGGCCTTGGTCCTCCGGGCCCCTTCTTCGTCGGACTGGTGGGCCGTGGCTGGCAGGGCCCGCTGACTGTGAAATCCAACCAGAGCGGTTGTGTTTTGCCCGTGTCCACTCGAGCCGACCAGCCGGGAGGGCTTGAAGAAGTCCAAAGCGGCGTGGTCTTCTCATTGGAGTCGGGCGAAACCCAGAGGCCGACGAGGAAGACAAGATGTCCCGATTCACAGATCTGCAGATGCAAGGCATTCTCGATGGAACGAAGACCGTCACGGTCACCGGGGGACATTCGCTGCTTCTGCGCATCATGGAGCTGGGGAGCTTCAACATCTTCGTCAAAGAGCTTGAGGGGAAGAACGACAAGCTTCGCGGGCAGGAGATCGCGCGACACACACAGGAGAAGATGCTGTACGAGGTCCCGCCCAATGCCAGGCTGAGCGTCGTCGCCATAGCCACCCGGCAGCTCATCGAAAAGAACCTGCCCTGGGTATTCGTTCGGGTGGAAGGGGAAGGGGTGGAGGGCGTCATCCCGAAATCCGTCTTCCACGACCTGGCACTCCCCCACGCCTATGATGAACTGACGGGTGTCACCTACGGTGGGTATAAATGGTCGGAGATGGCAACCCACCGCGTGGTGAACTTCAAGGCAGGTAAGTGTAGCCATTGCCAGCAGAATGCAAATAGCCACAAGCTCTATGAGACTCGGCAGAGCAACCTTGATGCCGCCGAGCTGCTGGGGATTCTCACGGACCAGAACTGGGCTCAGGGCTCACCCGCGATGATTGGCATCATCCATGCGCTCGCGGACGACTGGCGGGTGTATTGGGCGGCCTACTCCGGCAAGTACTCAAGCTCGGGAACCCACCCTCATGAGGCGGACTTCATGCGCGCGGTGGGGACTCTGGCGGAGCGGCAGCAGGCGCCCTGGCAGTATGCGCGGCACCTCAAGAGCAGTGACAAGCATCTGCTTTGCACAGGTGATGACACCCTTGAGAACATCAGGGGATTCGCCGGTGCCAAGTTCGAAATGTCGCAGTTGGTATGCGCCGCGCCGAAGCTCATTCAAGCGGCTCACCGGGAAGGAGACATTCCCGTTGCCATGTCCGAGATCTGGTACAATCCCAAGGGCGTCAAGTCGGAAGGGAATTATCCCCACGGCGCCATAGTGGACTCGTGCAATCTCTGCCGTATGTCCATTCCTCCCATGCTGTGCAAGCGTCCCAAGGACTTCAAAGGCCCAACGACAGTCCGGAAGTTCGTGCCTCGCTCCCTGAAGACCCAAAAAGTTTCGCTCTTCTAGTCAGAATCCATCTCCTCGATCCGTGCCAGGGCCGGACGCGCGGGGCACAGGTGGACGAGAAGGCGCTTGGTCGCGGAGCGAAATGCAAAAGAAATCCCGGCCTGGATTCCTCCAGGCGTGGGGGGCGCTCACCAGCCCTTGGAGGAGACTCGAATGGCGCCAGTCAGCGGAGCGGGGACGCGTCCCCGGACAGCGGTAGGTCAGGCGAACAACACCGGGGGGCCGAACCAGGTCGGTGACACGGTGCAGAAGCCGCCGTCGGACGTCGAGGCGGCGCTGAAGGAGCTCGAGCAGAAGCTGGGCAAGATCTTCAAGCCCGACGCCGAGGCCCTGGCGGGAGGGAAGCTGCCGCCCCGGCCGGGACGTGAAATGCCCGCGGCCGACAAGGCCCTGGCCGAGCGGGCCGTCTCCGACTTCCTCCTCAAGGTGGGCCTGGACCAGGGAGAGAAGTACCTCCTGGGTCCCAAGGCCAACTCGCCCCATGCGGCGGCCGTCCTCGGAACGCTCAAGAAGCTCGTCGGGCCGGAAGGGCTGAAGGTCAAGCTCGGGGACAAGGGCGACTTCACCCTCAAGGCGGAGCTTGGCAACTGGTTGCAGAAGGCCGACCCCAAAGGCAGCGCGTCCGTCAAACTCCAGCTCACGAAGAACACCGAACTGACGGGCTCCGCCAACTTCAACCGGGACGGGTTCGACAAGGGGGCGGCCGGCGTCACCTGGACGAAGGACGGAACCAAGCTCACCGCTACTGGAGCCTTCAACAAGGATGGCTTCGACCGGGTGTCTGGAGGTGTCGAAAGGACGCAGGGGCGCTTCACCACCACGGCGACCGGGACGCTCAACGCCCAGGGAGGCTTCAAGGCGGAAGGAGGCGTGACCTTCAAGAACCCGCAGGGCGTCTTCGGCCTCAAGGCCCTGCAGGACTTCCAGAACGGCTCCACGCGCATCGAAGGCAGCGTGAAGACTGGGGCCACGAACCCGTTCGAGGTGACGTCCGGGGCCAGCCTGAAGAACGGGGTCCTCTCGAGCGTGGATGGGAAGTTCAAGTGGTCGCTCGACAAGGGCCGCCTCACCCTTCAGGGCAACGCGCTCCATGACTTCATGAAGGGGACGAAGAAGTTCGAAGGGCAGGTCAGCTACAAGCCCGGAGCCGACACGAGCTTCTTCGCGGCGGCCTCCGCCGATTCGAAGAACGGCTTCGGCGTGCGCTTTGGCGCGGCGATCCGCTTCTAAATGAACTGGGATTGTCATCCGCGCGGGCATCTCTGCCTCGGATGACAATCCATTCCCCGAATGGGTGATGGTTCGTGTTCGGGAAGACAGGGCATGGTGCGCTGGACGTCATTGGATTGCCCATCCTGCGTCGGAGGGCCTCATGTCGCTCAAGCGCCTCGTTGAGCAGCCGAAGGTACGAAGTCGGCTCAATCCCCTTCTTCAGTCGGTCGTGCGTCCGCGACCTCCTGCCGACGTTCGGGTCATGCGCTCCGTGCACCGAGGCCGGGCAGGGCTCCTGGGGACCGCCATGGACTATGCCTTGCGCTTTGAACTGGGGCGGCGCTGTCCCCATGCCCTTGAAGAGAGCTGGGTGGCCCACGGCGCGCTGGGAGTCCTGCCGGGCGAGTTCATCACCGAGACCGGCACATCCAGTCCTTGGGAACTGGGCGCACGGATCCTCCAGGACGCGGAGCGGGTCGTTCGCGCCTATCGACGCCTCACGAAGGTCGGAGCAAAAGACCTCCAGGCGATGGCCAAAGCCGCGCTTTCGCTCTCCGCGCTCGATTTGCTCTGCCGCGCTCCGTTCAATCCCTACACCTGGAATGAGGACTTCGCGCGCGTGGAACGAGGTGAGGTCGACGAGGTCCGCAGGATGATCGAGCACGCACCGCTCGATGAATTCACCACATCGGGGACAATGCTTCTGAACCCCACATTCGGCCGCAACTCCCGCGCCGTGGGCGGAGCCGACGCGGACCTGATCGTGGATGGCACCTTGTTCGAGATCAAGACGACCCAAGAGGCAAAAGTCACACTCGAGCACCTGCGCCAGCTCTGTGGCTACTTCCTGCTTGCGCGGGCGATGCGACAGGACGAGCCACGGTTTCCTGTCATCTCAAACCTGGGGATCTACTTTCCGCGCTATGGCTACACCTGGAGATTCCCCGCTCAGGTCTTGATCTCTCATCCTGTCTTCGCGGAGACGGAGGACTGGTTCTTTCAGCAGGTCTTGCGAAGACGCGGGCTTCCCGTCGAGACCCTGGAGATGCGCTCGGTTCGAGACTGGCTCAAATCCAGACCTCGGCAGTTCGGCCCCAGACCTGATTCCATTTCAAGCCCGCTCCCCCAGGAGGAACTCCACGGCATCTTGATCAATCGGTTCGAGAACAAGCGTCCCCGGGCAGCCAGGACGCGAACGGGCGTCCGCAAGCGTTCCTTGAAGAAGACGCGGTGAGGCAAGGCGGAAGGTGAGGGGAGTGGGCCCTCCTGGATTCGAACCAGGGACCAATCGGTTATGAGCCGACAGCTCTAACCGCTGAGCTAAGGGCCCTCGCGCTGACTATAAGGCCTTGCCGTCCTTCTTCACCACCACGCGGAACACCTGCCCCCGTTCGTCCACGGTGACGCCCTCCGCGCGCAGCCGCTTCGCCTGCTCGTGCGCCACCGGGGGCGCCAGCGTCCCGTCCGAACGGATGACCCGCCACCAGGGCACCTGCGTGGCCTGCCCCGGCAGGTGCTTCAACTCCCGCCCCACGCCCCGCGCCGCGCCCGGCCTGCCCGCGTAGATGGCCACCTGCGCGTAGGAGCGCACCTCCCCCCGGGGAATGGAGCGCACCTGCTTCATCACGCTGTCGGAGAAGGGCAGGGGCTTCTTCGCGGCCATGGCGCACCTCACTCAGGGACGACAAACGACGAAGGCCCCCGTCCACTCAGGGAACGGAGGCCTTCAAGTTCAGCGGTCAGTCTACTCCGGCGGCTTTAGCTCTCCACGAAGGAGCGCAGGCGCTTGGAGCGGCTGGGGTGGCGCAGCTTGCGCAGCGCCTTGGCTTCAATCTGGCGGATGCGCTCGCGCGTCACCTCGAAGTCCTGGCCCACCTCTTCCAGCGTGTGGTCGCTCTTCTCGCCAATGCCGAAGCGCATGCGCAGGACCTTCTCCTCGCGCGGCGTGAGCGTGGCCAGCACCTTCCGGGTCTGCTCGGCCAGGTTCATGTTGATGACCGCGTCCGCGGGCGACACCAGGCTCTTGTCCTCGATGAAGTCGCCCAGGTGGCTGTCCTCTTCCTCGCCAATGGGCGTCTCCAGGGAGATGGGCTCCTTGGCGATCTTCAGGACCTTGCGCACCTTGTCGAGCGGCAGCTCCATCTTCTCCGCGATCTCTTCCGGCGTCGGCTCGCGGCCAATCTCCTGCACGAGGTAGCGGCTCGTGCGGATGAGCTTGTTGATGGTCTCGATCATGTGCACCGGGATGCGGATGGTGCGGGCCTGGTCCGCGATGGCGCGGGTGATGGCCTGACGGATCCACCAGGTGGCGTACGTCGAGAACTTGTAGCCGCGCTTGTACTCGAACTTGTCCACCGCCTTCATCAGGCCGATGTTGCCCTCCTGGATGAGGTCCAGGAACTGCAGGCCGCGGTTCGTGTACTTCTTCGCGATGGAGACCACGAGGCGCAGGTTCGCCTCCACCAGCTCGCTCTTGGCGCGCTCGGCGCGCTTCTCACCCAGGCGGATGGCGTCGTAGTTGCGGCGGAGCTGATCCACCGGGAGGTTCGCTTCCTCCTCCACGCGCTTGATCTTCCGCACCGCCGTGCGCACGTCGCGGTCCAGGACCTCCAGCTGCTCGGGCGTGAAGTTGAGCTGCTTCTGGAGCTTCTTGGCGATGTTCGGGTTCTCGCGCGACTCCTTGAGCTGCGGGCGCAGGTCCTTCATGTTGACCTGGTAGCGGCGCTCCAGGTCCCCGAGCTCCTCCTCCGCCTTCTCCACGCGCTCGATGAGGCCCTTGAGGTTCAGGACGATGCGGTCCACCTGCTTCTTGTTCAGCCGCATCTCCTCCAGGACCTCCATCATCTTGGTCCGAAGGTCCTTCACCTCCTGCTTCAGCTCCTTCTTGCGCACCTCCGTGAGCTTCTTCTTCCCGGAGAGTTCTTCCTCCAGGACCTCGCAGTCCTTGGCGAACTTGCGGAAGCGCTCGATCTGCTTGGAGATCTGCTCGATCTTGTTGAGCTCGCTCTGCGCCAGCTGCGCGGGGGCCTCGCCCTCGGCTGCTTCCTCGGCGGGCTCTTCCGCGTTCTCCGACTGGGCCTCTTCGGGCGCGTCCTTGATGACGTCGCGCACGCGCAGCTTGCCCGTCTTCAGGCGGTTGCTGATGTCCAGGATGTCCGCCACCGCGACGCGGCAGGCCAGGAGCGCGCGCAGGACTTCCTTCTCGCCCTCTTCGATGCGCTTGGCGATCTCCACCTCGCCCTCGCGGGTGAGGAGGCTGACGCTGCCCATCTTGCGCAGGTACAGACGGACCGGATCGTTGGACTTGCCGCCCGGCTCGTCGTCCTCGTCCTTCTCGTCCTCGTCCTGGTCTTCCTTCTCTTCCTCGACGGCGACGGTGGGCTTGATCTCGTTGGACTGCGCGGCCTTCTGCGCGTCCACGATCTCGATGTCGTTGTCGCCGAACATGCTCATCACGTCGTCGATCTGATCGGACGACACGATGTCGGCGGGGAGGGCGTCGTTCACCTCGTCATAGGTGAGGAAGCCCTTCTCGCGGCCCGCGGCCAGCAGGTCCTTGACCTCCTTGCGCTCGGCGACGGGATCCTCCTCCACGTCGTCTTCCACGGCGTCCGGGTCCACCTGGACGGCGGCGGCGGCTTCCTCCGCGGCCTCCTCGGGGTCCACGTCGTCGGCCATGGCGGCGACGCCCTTCTTCTTCTTGATCTTCTCGGGCGCCTCGGCGGGGGCGTCCTTCGCCAGCAGCTCCTTCTCCTCAGGCTCCGCTGCCTTGGTGACCTTCGCCGCAGGGCTGTCCGGGGCCTTCTTCTTGCGGATCACCGGGTCCACCTTCTTCTTGGTGGGCTTCACGGATGCCTTGGGGGGCTTCTGCGTCGGCATTCGGGTACTTCTCCTTAAGAAAATCAGGTGCTTTGGCCTGGGCGAGCCGGCCGATCTACCGCAAAGTCGAGCTTTCTTACAAACGCGAACTCAAACCGGTTGCATTGGTCCCTTTGTTCCCGTTGCCGAGGAAGCGGGGGAGAGCTCATCCAGGACGCGCTTGCGGAGGGCCAGCAGTTCCTTGCGCTCTGACAGGAGCAACCGCGTCTCCTCTGTCAAATCAAAAGCCCCCTGCGTCTGTTCCGTCGCTCGCTTTATATAAACGAGCCGCTCGTCAATGCGCTTCTTCATGATGTCGCGGCACGCGAGGATGAACTCCGTCTCGAGCTCCATTCCCGCGGGAGAGAGCCGGCGGCCGGCCTCCAGGAGCGTCCGCTTGACGACCTCGGACGCCTCGAAGAGTGCCTCCTCCAGCCCCTGCCCGGACGTCGTCTGGGCCAGCACCATCCGCAGTCCCATGTGGGACAGCTCATCACACACGCGGAAGGTGTCCCGGGCGAGCAGCCGGGAATCCCGAAGGATTGCGGCCACATAGAGCGCTTCCGACTCCGGCGGAGGGCGCTCCGCCTGGGGCTTGGGCACCGGGCGCGGCACGGCCTGGGCGGGGACGGCGTTGGGGTACGCGGTGGGCGCCACGGCGGGCTTGGGGGTGGGGGGCGGCTTGTACTGGAGCGACGACTCAATCTGCGCCGGCATCCAGCCGAAGTGCCCCGCCAGCGCGCTGATGAGCGCCGAGCGCGCCAGGCCCGGAGGCACCTGGGAGGTGACGGGCTTGAGCCGCTCCAGGGCGGACATCTTCTCCTCGAAGCTCGCCTGCTTGCCCGCGGGGAGCAGGGTGGCGAAGAGGTAGGCGGTGAGGGGCTGGGCGCCCTCCAGGAGGCGCTCCACGCCTTCGGTGCCCTCGCGGCGGGCGAAGACGTCCGGGTCATCCCCCTGCGGCAGGAGGGCCACGCGGGTGGGAGCGCCCGCGGCGAGCAGGGGGCCGGCCAGGCGTTCCACGGCCGCGAGCCCCGCGGAGTCTCCGTCCAGGAGCAGCACCAGGTCGCGGGCCTCCGCGCGCTTGAGGACCTGGAGGTGCCCGGCGGTGAGGTTGGTGGAGCACAGGGCCACCGCGTTGCGCACGCCCACCTGGTGCAGGCCGATGCAGTCGAAGTACCCCTCCACGAGCACGGCCGTCTTGCGCTTGTGGATGTCATCGCGCGCCTGGTCCATGCCGAAGAGCGTCTCGCTCTTGTTGTAGAGCCGGGACTCGCGCGAGTTGAGGTACTTGGGGCCGTCCTCCGAGGCGACCAACCGGCCGCCGAAGGCGATGGGCCGCCCCTCCGGCGCGCGGATGGGCACCATCAGGCGGCTGCGGAAGAAGTCGATGCAGCCATCCCCGCTGTTCCGCTTGGTGATGAGCCCCGCCTTCAGGCCCCACTCCAGCATGCCGTTCTTCTGGAAGCGGTCCGCCAGGAGGCTCCACTGCGCGGGCGCCCACCCCAGGCCGAAGCCCTGGGCGACCTCCTCCGACACGCCACGGCTGGCCAGGTAGGCGCGCGCGGCGCGGCCTTCGTCCTCGTGCCAGAGCAGGCCGCGGAAGTGCTCCGCGGCGAAGTCCGTGGCCTCCTTGACCTGCTGGCGCTCCTTGAGGCCGGGGTCCTGCGCGGCCTCCAGGTCGATGCCCACCTCCTGGGCCAGGTCGCGCACGGCGTCCTGGAACGTCTTGCCCAGGTAGCGCTGGATGAAGGACACCGCGTCGCCGCTCGCCCGGCAGCCGTGGCAGAAATAGAAGCGCTTCTCCGGGACGACGTAGAACGAAGGCGTCTTCTCCTGGTGGAAGGGGCAGCGGCCCTTGAACTCGCGCCCGGCCTTCTTGAGCTCCACGTGACGGGACACCAGCGACACGATGTCCACGCGGTCGAGGACCTCCTGGATCTTGTGCTCCGGAATCACGACGCCCCTCCATCCATCCGCATCAGCGCGGCCTTCCGCCCGCCATCCTGACGGCCCCCTCTGACGAAAACGGACGGAAGCTGGGACACGGCGCGCACTCCTGATGGCTGCCCGCTCGCCTCCCGGGTTGGGGGACGGGCGGAAGAGGCCTTGAGGATCAGCGCTTAATGGGCAGCGGGCGAGGGATCAAAAAATCCGCTTCGAGCCCGGGGTGGGGAGGGCACCTGGGAGACGTTCCCGGCGCCCCTTCCCCGAAGAATCACGGGTGCTTCAGGACAGCTTGGCCAGCTGGGCCTTCACTTCCTCGGAGATGGCCTTGCCCTCGGCCTTGCCCTGGACCTTGGGGTTCACGTTCTTCATGACCGCGCCCATGTCCTTGGGGCCCTTGGCGCCGACCTCGGCGATGGCGGCCTGGACGGCGGCGGTGAGCTCCGCGGGGGTGAGCTGCTGGGGCAGGTAGCGCTGCAGGACGGAGATCTCCTGCTCTTCCTTCTCCGCCAGCTCCGGACGGCCACCGGCCTTGAACTGCTCGACGGAGTCGCGGCGCTGCTTGATGAGGGTGGCGATGACCTGCTGGATGCCCGCGTCGTCCAGCTCGCTGGCTCCCGGCTCGACCTCCTTGTACTTCACGGCGCTCTTGAGCATGCGCACCACGCTCAGGGTCAGCTCGTCCTTGGCCTTCATCGCGTCCTTCAGGTCCGCGGTCAGGCGCTCTTTCAGGGTGGTCATGTCGGGATTCCTCACGGGCGGGGAAAAGGGTCGCCGCGCCAGCGGATGGGACGGCGGGAGCCAGGGCACCTGACTGCTGGAGCCCCGGCTCCTCACTGCGGGCCTGCCTAGTACGACTTGCGGGCCTTCTTCACAGCGCGCTTCTTGGCGGCGAGGGCCTTCTTCTTCCGCTTCACGGAAGGCTTCTCGTAGTGCTCGCGCTTGCGGATCTCGGAAAGGATTCCGGCCTTCTCGGTGGCCTTCTTGAAGCGCTTGAGAGCGCTTTCGATGGACTCACCTTCCTTCACTCGAATACCGGGCATGCAGTCACCTCCTTCCGCCTAGCTGGATGCAATCTGGAAATCTTCAGAGGGTCGGGGGGTATGGCGCAGCGGGCCGGAAAAGGCAAGGAGACCCGCACGGAAAGGATGGGCCGGGTGCGCTAGACTGGCCGGCGCGTGCCCCGCCTCCTCCTCCTGGTCCTCTTGCTGGCCGCCAGCCCCTCCCGGGCTGGCACGGTCGCTTCCGAGTGCTGGGCCTCCTGCCGCCGTCATATCGCGGACCCCTCCCTGCGCGCCCGGACCTGTGGCGCCTGCGTCACCGGGGGGCGGGTGGACAGCTGGGTGGCGTCCCTGGGGACGGGTGGGGTGGAGGCGCAGCAGGCGCTGGCCTCCGCGCTCAAGGACTCCAGCTGGCGGGTTCGTTGGGCCGCGGTGCGGGCGGAGGCCCGGAGCCGGGGGCTGACGGAGCGGAGGGCCCTGGCGGATTGGATCATGGACACCCCGCCGGACGCGGACCTGGGGGCCTGTCTCACCGCCGTCCGGGCCGCCGCTGATTCTGGCCGGTCCACGGCGGACTTCCTGCGGGAGGCGGGCGCCCGGGGGCCTGCCGCCGCCGCCCGGGTGTGGGCGAAGCGGGACGCCGTCCGGCAGTCGCTGTCGCTGGAGATGTTCTCGCAGGAGCCGTCCGTGCGGCTGCCGGCGCTCCTGCACCTGGCCACCTTCCAGGGGCGGTCGGCGACGCGCGTGGTGCTGGACGCGGTGGCTTCGCGGCCCGTCGCGGGTGACGCGGTGATGGCGGAGCTGCTCACCGCGGTCGCCGAGCGGCAGCATGCGTCCGTGGGCCGGCTGCTCCTCACCGAGGCGAAGCCTCCGGACGAGGCGGTCATCAACCGGCTCTTCGCCGTGTACTCGCGCGAGCTGGATGCGCTGCGGCCGGGGCTCACCTCCGGCGACGTGCAGCGCCGGCGCACGACGGTGGCCACCCTGCGCCGCTACGGCCCGCTGGCGAAGCGGGAGCTGGAGGGCGCGCTGGGGGACGACGATGGCCGGGTGCGGGAGCTGGCGGCGCGGGGCCTGGCGGAGTCCGCCGGGAAGCCCCTGCGGGACGTGGCGCTGCAGGGGGTGAAGGACTCGGAGTCCGCGGAGGCCGCGCGGCCGTGGCTGGGCGCGATGGCGCATGAGAAGGGGTGCTTCGCCTTCCTGCGGGACGTGGCGGAGGGGCGCAACGCCCGGACTCCGGAGGTGCAGGGGGAGGCGGTGGCGCTCATGGGGGACTGCACGGAGGGCCCGGCCCCCACGAAGCGGCTGGCGCCCTTCCTTTCGTCGAATGTGACGCCAGTGCGTGCGGGGGCGGTGCGCGCGCTGGGGTCGCTGCCCCGGAATGGCGACGCGATGGCGCTGGCGGCGAAGGCGCTGGAGGACGGCGCGCCGGAGGTGGTCGTGGCCGCGCTGGACGTGCTGTCCGCCTACCGGCAGCCGTCGCGCGGGGACGAGGCGGCGGGCCTGTTGGCGTCGGAGCACCCGGTGGTGCGCGCGGCGGCGGCGCGGGCGCTGGAGTTCGTGGGCCGCACCACGCACGTACGCGTCCTGGCGGACCGCCTGCGTGTGGATCCGGTGGCGGACGTGCGCGTCGCGGCTGCGAGGACGCTGAGCACGCTGGGTGGGCCCCAGGCGGTGGCGGCCTTGAGTGAAGCGGCGGCCCACGACGGGGACACGCACGTGAAGCACGTGTCGGCGGAAGGGCTGCGGCGGCTGGGCTTCGGACGCTGAGCGAGGTGGCGGCGCGCGACGCGGACACGCATGTGAAGCACGTGTCGGCGGATTCGAGCGCTGGCGTTGCGAGCGGCCCTCCGCCGCTCAGGCTGCTCGCGCGGACTGCCTGGGAATCCGGAAGGCGGAAGGCCCGTGGATCACGGCCTTCCTCCTGACGCTCACGGGCCGCTGATGGCCTTGGCGTCCACGCGGTTCCGGCCCGCGTGCTTGGCCCGGTAGAGGTACTTGTCCGCGGCGGAGATGAGGTCCTCCGGCTGGGAGAAGTCCGAATCCAGGAGCGTCGCCACGCCCAGGCTGATGGTCACCTTGATGGGCGTGCCGCTGAAGATGAAGTCCGCGCGGTCCACCGCCACACGGCAGCGCTCCGCGCACGCCAGGGCCGCGTCCTCCGCGGACTCGCGCAGCATCAGCGCGAACTCCTCGCCGCCGTAGCGCGCGAGCAGGTCCTCGGTGCGCACCGTGTCCGCCACCCGCTGCGCGATGCGCGTCAGCACGAAGTCTCCGGCCGGGTGGCCGTACACGTCGTTGATGCGCTTGAAGTGGTCCACGTCGAAGAGCACCAGCGACAGCGGCACGCGGTGGCGCAGGCAGTACGCGAACTCCTTGCGCACCGTCTCCATGAAGTACTTCTTGTTGTAGACGCGGGTGAGGCCGTCGCGCGTGGCGGACTCGTAGATGCTGCGCTGGTACTGCTCCTCCAGCGCGTCCTGGATGCTGAACTTCAGCACCGTGTTGGAGCCGATTTGAATCTTGTCGCCGTCATACAGCGGCGCCGCGCTCACCTTCAGGCCGTTCAAGTACGTGCCGTTGGTGCTGCCCAGGTCCACGAGCTGGAAGCGGCCGTCTCCAATGGCCACCACCTTCGCGTGCTTTCGGGAGATGCCGTCGTCCTCGACCTGGAACTGGGCCTCCGAGCTGCGGCCCAGCACCACCTCTGAACGGTCCAGCTTGAACATCCGCCCGATGCCGGCGGCGGACTTGGCGCTGATCACGATCAGATAGGCGCTCTGCTGCTGGGCGCTGCCCAGCAGGTCCGAAATCGAATGGACGGAAGTTTTCTCCTCGGACATCGCGCCTCCCATCTTACGGGCCGCCTTTTCACGGCGGCAAGCACACCCACGCTCCTTTCACGCACCCGGTGTCAGCCGACCCGCCCCACCCGCGCCGGCCGGCGCCTCTTTTTCTCCGGTGGAGGAACTGTCGGCCGCCCGACGGACAGCTCGCCGGCCACGGGCGTCCGGAGGAAGCGGGAGAGGGCCTCGCCCCCCCGGGGGTGCTCCGCCAGCCCCTGCATCAGCTTCACCAGCGCCGCGGACGGGGTCATGTCCGCGCCCCCCACCGCCCCTTCCGCCAGTGCCTTGGCCCCGGACTCATAGAGCGTGAGGTCCACCCCGTTGCGGTAGGACTGGCTCACCACCAGCACCGGGATGCCCCGCTCCCGCGCCTGGACGAAGAGCGGCAGGAGCGAGCGGCCCAGCTCCGGCGCGATGGGCACGTTGCCCGCCCCGTACGCCTCCACCACCAGCCCCTTCACGTGCGGCAGGAGCTGAAGGGGCAGGGCCGGGTCCAGCCCCGGGTACACCTTCAGGAGGAAGACGCGCGGATCCAGCTTGTCGTGGAGCCGGAAGGGGCCCCGGGAGGGGAGGCCCTTCTCGAAGGTGGCGTCCACGCCCAGCGTGCCCAGCACCGGGAAGTTGGGGCTTTCGAAGGCGTCGTACTCCGCCACCTTCACCTTGCGCGTGCGGTTGCCCCGGTAGAGGTGGGAGTCGAAGCAGATGGTCACCTCGCGCGGCCCCTGGAGCGCGGAGAGCACCGCGTCGATGAGGTTCAGCCGCGCGTCCGAGCGGATCTCCCCCAGCGGGCGCTGCGAGCCCGTCAGCACCACCGGGCAGGGCGGGTTTCGCAACATGAACGACAGCGCACTGGCCGTGAAGGCGAGCGTGTCCGTTCCGTGGGTCACCACCGCCCCGTCGAAGTCCGCTAGCCGACGGTGGAGGTGGGCGGCCATCCGGCTCCAGAGCTCCGGCTGCATCTCCGAACTGTCCAGGTTGGAGAACAGCTCCAGTTCGATGTCGGCCAGTTGGAACAGCTCCGGGGCGCGCTTGCGGAGCGTCTGGAAGAAGGCCGCGGGACGCAGGGCGGAAGGCCGGCCACCGGCCATTCCGAGCGTGCCTCCCGTGTGCAACATCAGGACTCTGGGCATGGGCGAAGGGCCGTCTGCCAAAGGCCGCCTTGCTTTACAAGCCCGGCGCGCGTGGCTAAACCCCGGAGCCGTGCTCCTCCCTCGATGGAAGCGTGTTGTTCCCGTGCTGGCCGCGGCGACCCTGATGGGCGTTGGCTGCGCCAAGAGCGCGGAAGTTCCGGCCACCCCCAAGGCCCCGGCGGTCGCCAGCCCGGCCCCGGCCCCCGCCGCCGCTCCGGCCGCGAGCCCCGCCGCGGAGGCGCCGTCCGCGGATCCGGCCCAGGTGCTGACGGGCATCCCCAGCATGGACTTCTCCGCGCTGCCGCCCGCGGCGAAGCGCGAGCTGGCCACGGTGTTCAGCGACGAGTTCTGCTACTGCGGCTGCCCCCACTCGCTGGGCGCGTGCCTCAAGCAGCACACGCCCTGCAAGCACGCGAAGCGGATGGCGCGGCTGTCCGCCCGGATGGTGGCGGAGGGCGGGCCCGCGAGCGAGGTCATCGTCACGCTGTCCAAGTACTACGCGTCCTTCCGCGAGCCGCGCGTGCAGCTCCAGGTGGATCCGCGCATGTGCCAGGGCGACGCCAACGCGCCCGTGACGGTGGCGGAGTTCTCCGACTTCGAGTGCCCCTTCTGCGGCAAGGCCCGGCCCATCCTGGAGGGCTTCGCGAAGAAGCACCCCAGCGAGGTGCGCTTCTGCTACCTGCCGTTCCCGCTCTCCATGCACCCCAACGCCATCCCCGCCGCGCAGGCGGTGCTGTGGGCGCGCGACCAGGGCAAGTTCTGGCAGATGCACGACGCGCTCTTCGGCCAGCAGAGCAACCTCAAGCCGGAGGCGCTGCCCGCGCTGGCGAAGTCGGTGGGGTTGGACGGGGACAAGCTGGCCGCCGTGCTGAAGACGGAGCAGTACAAGGACGAGATTGAAGGCTTCCAGGCGCAGGGGCGCAGGGCGGCCATCAACAGCACCCCGTCCGTGTTCTTCAATGGACGCGCCTACGAGCTGGGCTTCCAGGAGGGCCAGCTGGAGCACAGCATGGAGGACGAGGTGGAGTGGCGCGCGAACAACAACGCGTGGGCCGCTGACTGACCCTTCGATGAGCCAACGCTTCCGCATCGATGGCGCCGCGCAGCTGGTCCCCGAGGACCGCACCGGCATCCCCGCGCTCGCGGGACGCTCGGGGACGTACGCGCTGATGCCCACCGCGCCCGACCTGCTGGTGTTCTCCCGCACGCCGCCGGAAGGGGGCTCCATCCCCACGCCGCGCGTGGTGCTTTCGGGGGACGCGGGCGGCTTCCCGCTGTCGGACCTCATCGCGTTCCTCAGCCAGTCGCGCTGGAGCGGCGTCATCCGCGTGCACACGCCGGGCGGCGAGCGGTCGCTCACGCTGCGCGAGGGCGAGGTGCGCGGCGCCACCTCCGAGGAGCCCGCGGACCGGCTCGGCGAGGTGCTGGTGCGCCTGGGCTACGCGGACCGCGCGCAGGTGGAGGCGGTGCTGCGCGAGCAGTCGGCGTCCAAGCTGGGCCGGGCGCTGGTGGAGAAGGGCGTGCTCCAGGCGCACGACCTCTTCAAGTGCGTCACGCACCAGGTGAGTGAGATCTTCCACGCCATCGTGCTGTGCCGCGAGGGGTCGTTCTTCCTCATCGACCAGCCGCTGGACGAGAAGACGGGCCACTCGCTCCAGCTGTCCACGCAGAGCCTGCTGATGGACAGCATCCGGAAGATCGACGAGATGGCGCACTTCCGGAAGCGCATCCCCCACGGCCGCATGTACGTGGCGCGCAAGCGCCCGTCCGACGGCAAGCTGGAGGAGGACGAGGACCGCGTGCTCGCGATGCTGGACGGGCGGCGCACGGTGCTGGAGCTGGGGCACGCCGCCCGGCTGTCCGAGTTCGACGTCACCAAGGTCGTCTTTCGCCTGCTAGAGGGCGGCTTCGCGGGGCTGACGGACAAGCCGGCGGGGGCTCCCGCCTCGGCCGTGGCGCCGGAGAAGGCGGCCGCGCCGCGCGTGCGTCCCCCGGTGCGCGCGCCCGCTCCGGTGGATGCGCGGCCGGTGGCGCGCGTCTTCAACTTCATCTTCCGGGAGATCCGCGACGAGGTGGCCCGCTCCGGCATGGACCGCGAGTTCATCGCGGCGGCCAACGCGGCGCTGGTGAACCAGGCGCTGTCGTCGTCGCCGGTGCTGGAGGGGCTGGCGTTCGCGGCGGATGGGAGCCTGCCGGAGGGCCGGTTGATGGAGGCCTTCGACAAGCACCGAGCCCACCTGGGCAGCGAGCCGCTGGCCTCGTTCCGTCAGGCGCTGAGCGACGTGATGTTCTTCCTGCTGTTCCAGGCGGGGGAGCTCTTGGAGTCGCGCGCGGACGAGGACCTGGCCCGCCGGGTGAAGGAACTCCTGGCCACGCTCGAGGCACCGTGACGGACACCGGCTTTCCGAGGCTGACCGCGGGCGTGCCCGGGTGTGGCGGCGCGTTCAAGCTCACCCCCGAGGACTTCGAGGTGGAGGAGCTGCCCGCGTACCTGCCGTCCGGCGAGGGCACGCACCTGTACCTCTGGGTGGAGAAGCGCGGCCGGGACACGCGCGAGGTGGTGCGCGCGCTGGCGACCGCGCTGGGCGTGCGCGAGGATGACATCGGCTCCGCCGGGATGAAGGACCGGCAGGCGGTGACGCGGCAGTGGCTGTCCGTGCCCGCGAACGCCGAAGCGCGCGTGCCGGAGTTCGCGCTGGACGGCGTGCGCGTGCTGGAGGCGAAGCGGCACGGCAACAAGCTGCGCACCGGGCACCTGAAGGGAAACCGCTTCACGCTGCGGCTTCGCGGCGTGAAGGACCTGGGCGCGGCGCGGGAGTCCTTCTCCCGGCTGGCCGCGCAGGGCGTGCCCAACTACTTCGGGGAGCAGCGCTTCGGGCGGGCCGGGGACAACGCGGACCTGGGCCGGATGCTGCTGCTGGGGCAGCGGCTGCCGAAGCGGCCGGACCGCTTCCAGCGCAAGCTGTACCTGTCCGCCTTCCAGTCGCGCCTCTTCAACCAGGCGCTGGCCGCGCGGCTCACCGCGGGCACCTTCGCCACGGCGCTCCTGGGCGACGTGCTGCGCAAGGAGGAGACGGGCGGCCTCTTCGTGTGCGAGGCGCCGGACGTGGACAACCCACGCGTCGCCGCGTTCGAGGTGAGCCCGGCGGGCCCGATGTTCGGCCCGAAGATGACCGCCTCCAAGGGCGAGGTGGCGGAGTTCGAGGCGCGGCTGCTCACCGAAGCGGGCGTCACGCTGAGCGACTTCCAGCGCGGTGGCGACGAGACGGAGGGCACGCGCCGCCCGTACCGCGTGCGCCTGGGCGCGGCGGAGCTCACGGCTGAGGGCGAGGACGCGCTGCTCGCGTTCGAGCTGCCGCGCGGCGCCTACGCCACCGAAGTGCTGCACGAACTGCTCAAGGACGGCTGAGCAGCCCCCCCGGAAACGACCGCGCCTCCCTGGGCTCGAGGTCCGGGAGGCGCGTTGGGAACCACGGGTCCCGCTCCGTCTTGCACGGAGCGGGTTGGGGCGTCACGTCACTGCCGGATGACGTTGAACTCCGTGCGGCGGTTGAGCGCGCGGCCCGCCTTCGTGTTGTTGGGCGCCACGGGCTTCGTCTCACCGAAGCCCACGGCCTCCATGCGGCCCGGGTCGATGCCGCGCTTGAGCAGCTGCGCCATCACCGCGTCCGCGCGCTTCTGGGACAGCTTCAGGTTCGCCGTGTCGTTGCCCAGCGAGTCGGTGTGGCCCTCGATGCGCATCTTGCGGATCCACGGCGCGTCCTTCAGCGCCTGCGCCACCTCATCCAGGATGCTGGTGCTCTGCTTGCCGATGATCTTCGCGGAGCCGGTGCCGAAGAGGATCTGCTTCTTGATCTCAATGCGGTCCTTCTTGACGATGACCATCTTGTACTGCTTGGCGCACCCGCGCTCCTCCTTCACGCCCGGGTCGTCAGGGCACGCGTCCAGGCGGTCCACCACGCCGTCGCCGTCGCGGTCCGGATCCGGGCAGCCGCCGTTCTCCTGCGGACCGGACTCGTTCGGGCACTTGTCCTGCGCGTCCGGCACGCCGTCGCTGTCGTTGTCCAGGTCCGGGCAGCCGTCCTCGTCCTGGTAGCCGTCCTTGTCCTCCGGCTCGTCCGGGCACTTGTCCTTGTCGTCGTTGATGCCGTCCCCGTCCTTGTCCACGATGGGGCAGCCCAGGTTCTGCAGCGGACCCGCCTCGTTGGGGCACTTGTCCGTGCCGTCCACGATGCCGTCCATGTCGTTGTCCAGGTCCGGGCAGCCGTCCTCGTCCTCGAAGCCGTCCTTGTCCTCGGGCTGGTCGGGGCAGCGGTCCACGTTGTCCAGCACGCCGTCGCCGTCGCGGTCCTTGGGGGCCTCCGGCGGGCAGCCGTTGTTCTCCGCCACGCCGGGGATGAGCGGGCACTTGTCCTGCACGTCCAGCACGCCGTCGCCGTCGTTGTCCGGGTCCGGGCAGCCGTCCTGGTCCTGGAAGCCGTCCATGTCCTCGGCCTGCTCGGGGCAGGGGTCGTCCTTGTCCAGGATGCCGTCGCCGTCGCTGTCCGTCTCCTCGATGCTCACCACCACCTGCTGCTGGGGCTGGGTGGGCTGCTGGGGCTGTTCCGGCTGCTGCGGCGCCTCCGGACGGTCGCGCACCAGCACCTGGCGCGGGCCGCAGTTCTTGGACAGCTCCAGGGCGCGCTTCACCGCGGTGTCGGCGTCGCGCACGTGCTGGGCGGCGCGCGAGCTGTTGCCCTGGCTGAGCTCTCCGCGGGCGAAGTCGAGGTTGGCCTCCGCGGCGGCCAGCTCCGCGGGCGCGCAGCGCAGGGCGCCGCCACGGCGGGCGCGCTCCACGTCGGCGGTGAGCACCTCCGTGTCAGCGCGGATCTTGTTGCCGCTGACGCAGGAGAGGGAGGCGAGGAGCAGGGTGAAAAGCGCGGACTGGGTCAGACGCTTCATCGGAGAACGCTCGGGCGTCACGGGTTCTGGGGGCGGCCCTGGGAGTCGCCGCTGTTGGCCGCGGACATGGCCTTCTCACGCGCCTCGTTGGCGAAGCGCGAGGCCTTCACGGCGAAGTCCACACCGGCCTGGTAGTCCGAATAGCCGACCTCCTCCCGCGCCTTCCGCAGGTAGAGGTTGGCGGCCGTCCACTCGTAGGGGGCTTCCTTCTCCGCCCCGGCGGTGCGCGCGGCCTGGATCTGCACCTCGGCGTCGAGGATGTTGGACGTGGACTTCACGGGGCCACATGCGGTCAGCACGCCCGCGAACGCCAACAGGAGCGACTGCTTCGTCATCACGGGGGCCTCGGTCGACAGAGCGGAGACAGACTGGTCGCCGGTCGTATCAATCGCCTCCGGGGGGGTCAAGAATCGGGCGGTTGGCGTGAAGCAGGGGGCCGGGCGGGAGGGTGGACTTTGACGGCGGGTGCCGTGCTTGCCATCGTTCCGCCCCTGTGCGTCCACCGTCCGTCCGTGCCCTGCTCGTCGTGCTGCTCCTGCCCCTGACCGGCCTCGCGGGCCCGGGGGCCGCGTCCAAGAAGGCCCAGGGCCGCGCGGAGGCGGACGCGGTGCTCACCCAGGTGGCCAACGGCGCCCCCGTGCCCCCCGCCACGTCGCGCCTGCGCTTCCTGCGCCAGGAGGCCTACGCGGCCGAGGAGATTGGCCCGATTCTGCGCACCACCTACGAGGAGCGCACCCGCCGCAACCTGGCGGCGCTGCTGGCGTCGCTGGGCGCGCGCACGGGCGAGGCCACGCTGGTGAAGCTGACGTCGGACGGCGACAGCACCGTGCGCATGTACGCGGCGCAGGGCCTGGCCCGGCTGGGCAGCCGCAACACCGCCGCCGTGCTGCCGCTGCTCCAGGACAAGAGCAGCGGCGTGCGCCGCGAGGCCGCGCGGGCCCTGGGGGCGTCGAGGAACCCGAAGATGGGCAAGCCGCTGATGGCCGCCGCGAAGGACGAACCGGAGCTGGAGGTCCGCGCGGCGCTGCTGGAGGCCGCGGGCGCCACCGGTGACGCGAAGCAGAAGGCCGCGCTCAAGACGTACCTGGACAGCGACTCGGAGAGCACGCGCTTCGCCGCGGCCCGGGGCCTGTGCCGGCTGGGCGCGCCGGAGGGCTTCGCCTTCGCGGAGAAGCTTTTGGGAAACACGGACAAGTTCGTGCGCCGCCAGGGGCTGGTGCTCTTCGAGGGCGTGCCTGCCAAGAAGGCCAGCCCCGTGCTGACGCCGCTGTTGAAGGACGCGGACCGCACCGTGGCCGCCACCGCCGCGCGCGTGCTGTTCCAGGGCGGCGATGCCGCGTCGCTGGACTGGCTGGTGCTCGCGTCGTGGAACGCGAAGGGCGAAGAGAAGCTCGTCTACGAGAAGGAACTGGAGACGCTCCAGCTCGCGGACGACCGCCGCAAGGCCATCCTGCGCAAGGCCGGGGTGGCGCCGTGAGCCTCTGGGGTGTCTGCGCGCTCGCGCTGTTGTCCCAGGCTCCCGCGAAGAACCCGCCCGTGCCCCCGGCGCGCGCGGTGCCCGCGTCGCTCACCGCGCCCGCGCAGTCGGCGGCCCCGGCGGCTCCGCCCGTGCGGGAGAACGGCTGGAGCGCGCTCACCCCCGAGCAGCGCGCGGCCCTCATCGCCGACAAGGCCGAGTCCCCGCTGGCGGAGCGCCTGCTGGGCATGAGCGAGAAGTTCCTCAACACGCCCTATGTCCTGTCGCCGCTGGGCGAAGGGCAGGGCGTGGATCCCGACCCCACCTTCCGCCTGGACGCGGTGGACTGCCTCACCTTCGTGGAGGAGACGCTGGCCCTGGGCCTGGCGCACGGCGAGCCGGAGGTGCCGGCGCTGCTGGAGCGGATCCGCTACGCGAGCACGCCCACCTACGAGGACCGCAACCACCTGATGGAAGCGCAGTGGCTGCCCAACAACATCAAGAAGGGCCTCTTGGTGGACGTGACGCGCAGGTACGCGAAGGAGGACACCGTCTCCGTCACCAAGACGCTCACCGCGCACACCTGGCAATCAAAGTCGTCCATGGCGCTGCAGCTGCCCCGCGAGCGTCAGCCCGTGGGCACCTTCACCCTGGACATGATTCCGTTGGACAAGGTGCTCGGGCACGCGCGTGGCGTGGCCTCTGGCACCATCCTGGTCGTGATGCGCGAGGACCTGCCGCTGAAGGCCACGCGCATCACCCACCTGGGCTTCGTGGTGCAGAAGAAGAAGCGCACGTACCTGCGCCACGCGTCCAGGGGCGGCTATAACCGCGTGGTGGACGAGGACCTGGAGACGTTCCTCGCCCGCAACGCGCGCTACGACAAGTGGAAGGTGACGGGCGTGAGCCTCTTCGAGGCCCGGCGTCCGCCCGCCACGCTCGCGTCCCAGCCCGCGCCCGCTCAAGGCAGCGCGGACGTGGGCTCGCCCTGACGCCAGCGGGCCGCTAGTACGCTGGCGGCGCGCTGTTGCCGGCCGGCGCCTGGCGCGCCCGCTCGTCCTCAAGCTCCTCTTCCTCCGCCGCGCGGCCGGCCTCGTCCGCGTAGACGCGCGCCTGGACTTTCTCCTCCTCCAGGAGGAGGGCGGCGCGGGCCTGCTCGGTGTCCGGGACGAGGAACTCCCACCAGGGCAGCAGGTTGCCCGTGGTCAGCTCGTCCACCACGCCCGAGCGGCCGGGGCGCACGATGAGCGGGATGCGGTGCTCATCCAGCACGTCCACGAAGACCTGCGCCGTCACGGGGTCGTCCGCGATGCCCGCCCTCACGAAGCGGCGTTGATCCAGCTCATGGGGCAGGGGCAGCCCCCGCTCGTGCATCTCCTCCGCGGAGACGAGCGGCGGGTGGTTGGGGCAATCCGTGCAGTCCACGACACTGTCTTGATACTCCGAGCCACACCGTGCGCAGTACCTCATGGGGCCCTCCTGGGCGATGGCTGGAATGTTAGGGATGGCTCGCGCGGATGGCAGGCGGTGCGCCGCGCGAATTTCCGTCAGTGCCGCGCCGCGTCTCCCAGCTCGCCCACCATGCGGCTCAGGCGCTCCACGTCAATGGGTTTGCGCAACACGGCATCGCAGTAGTCCGCGCCCTCCACCTGTGCGTAGCCGGAGACGAGGACGACGCGGGCCCTGGGCTCGCGCTCCTTCACCTGCTGCGCCAGCTCCGTGCCGTTCATTCCGGGCAGGGATTCATCCGTCACGACGACGTCGGGGTGCGTGGCCTCGAACGCCTTCAGTCCCGCCACGCCGTCCGACGCGGTGGTGACCTCGAAGTCGTCCTCCAGGAGCTCCGCCAGGAGCTCGCGGCTGTCCCCGTCGTCCTCCACCAGCAGCACCTTGATTCGCTCGCCGTCCATGCGACTAGAGCAACCCGGTGCTGCGCGGGATTCGTCCAACGCGTCCCGGGCGCGGTGACGTCCGGCCGGCTGCTTCGGGGGAGGGCAGGCGGGAGGGCTTGCGACAGCCCCTCACGGGCGGGCGGGGGACTGCCCATGTTTGTGCCCGGAGGTGAATCCATGAAGGTGCAGCTGCGGGGAGTGCATCTGGGGCTGAACGACAACCTGAAGGCGTACGTGGACACGCATCTGGTGGCGCATATCGAACGGTTCGCCGAGGACGAGGCGTCGGAGATCGAGATCGCGCTCGTGGACATCAACGGGCCCAAGGGAGGCGTGGACAAGGAGTGCCGGGTGACGGTGCGCATGCCCGGACTGGAGTCCATTCACGTGACGGAGACGTCTGAGACGCTGTTCCAGGCCATCGACGCAACGCGTGACCGCCTGGAGAAGGCCGTCAAACGCGCGGTGGAGCGCCGTCGCCAGGGCATGGGGAACAGCGGCATGCCGTTCGACCTCAACGCCGACGCGACGAACTACTAGGCAACCGGTTGTAGCGGCTGTGACAGAACGAAGGGCCCGGGAATTCCGGATGCCAGCCAGGCATCCGGCCCCCGGGTTCCTTCGGGCCAGTTCCTTGCTGGGGTCGAACGGTGGACGCTATAAGCGGACCCCTCACCCCTGGGCTAAAGGACGGCGATGGTCCGCCTCAAGTTCCTGCTGTTCGCACTCCTGGTCCTCGGACTGGGCCTGGCTCACCTCCCGATGCTGTCGGCGCCTCTGGGTGCGCGCGCGGTGGAAGGTGCGTCACTCCAGGCCGCGTCGGGCACCGGCGAGGTCGCGCGTCGCGTGGATGCACGCCGCGCGGAAGTGCAATCCCTGGCGCTGAAGCTCGCCGGCAGCCCCCAGGTGGCCGCCGCCGTACGCGCGCTGACGCCCGCGCCCGCGCCGAAGTCTCCGCGCGACCGCTACGGTGCGTCGAAGGACGCGGAGGAGACGGGCGGAATGCAGCCGCTCACCGCGGAGCGCTTCGGCGCGCTGCGCACCGCCGCCGAAGCCGGTCTGCCCCAGGAGCTCCAGGGCGCGGTGGTGGCGGTGGTGGCCGGCGACGCGGTCTTCCACGCGCGCGCGGGCGCCGAGCCTTCCTCGGACACCGCGGCGCTGGATGTCGCGGCGCTCGCCAAGGCGGGCACGTCCGTGGTGGACGCCTTCGGGGCGCCGCACGTGTTCGCGTCCGTGCCGCTCGCGTGGAGCGGTGAGGGGACTCCTGCTCCGGCGCTGACGCTGGTGGTGGGCGCGCCCCTGGCCGCGGATGCCGCGTTGCAGGGCGCGCTGGATGCCTCCGGCGCGGCCGCGGTGGGGCTGGCGCAGGGCGACAAGATGGTGGGCGGCGTGGGCGCGGCGAAGGACCGGCTGGAAGGCGCGCTGCCCCGGCTGCCGGCGGGGGCGAAGGACACGGTGCTGGACTCGGGCTCGCTCCAGGCGCTGGGCCCGGTGCAGCTGCCCGCCTTCACACAAGGTGACGCGATGGGCGGCCAGGCGCCGCTGCTCGTGGGCTCGCGCCAGGCGCTGACGGGGACGCCGTATGAAGTCGTGGTCCTCGCGAGCACGGCGGCGATGCTGGCTCCGCTGGCCGCGTACCAGCACACCGCGCTGCTCGCGCTCGCGGGCCTGTTCGTGCTGAGCCTGGTGTGGACGGCGCTGATGGGCGGGGGCAAGAAGTCCTCCGACGAGGAGACCGTGTCGGGCGGCTCGGACACGCTGGGCTGGGGCGCGGCGATGGCCGCGCAGCAGTCCGCGCCCGCCGCGCAGCCCGTGGCCCAGACGTCGCCGCCGGCTCCGGCCGCCGTGGCGCCGGTGGCCGCGGATCCGTTCGGGTCGAGCGCTGCCTCGGAGCCCCTGTCCAACCCGTTCGGGTCGGCCGCGCACTCGGAGCCCCTGTCCAACCCGTTCGGCTCGGCCGCTCCGCCGGCCGCGGATCCGTTCGGGGGCGCGGACGCGTTCCCCTTCCCGGGCACGCCGGCTCCGGCCGCGGATCCGTTCGCGATGCCGCCCCCGGCCGCCGCGCCGCTGGCGGATCCGTTCGCGATGCCGCCGCCCCAGTCCGCCGCGCCGTTCGCTGCGCCGCCTCCGGCCGCCGCGCCGCTGGCTGATCCGTTCGCCGGGGTGGAGTCGTTCCCGTTCCCGTCTCCGCCCGCGGCCTATCCGCCTCCGGCCGCGGAGCCGTTCGCGCCGCCTCCGGCGTACGGGCACGGGGGCGCGGTGCCCTTCGAGCACCCGGCCCCTTCGTCCGAGCCCATTGCCCCGGCGGCGCCGCGGGCCGGCGCGTTCGCCTTCGAGGATCAGCCCACGGCGGCGTACTCGCTCCAGCAGGCGGCCAATCCGTTCGCTCTGGCGGCGGCGCAGTCCTCGGATCCGGAGTCCCCGGAGACGACGCGCGTGGCGGCGATTCCGCGCGAGCTGCTCCAGGCCAGCACCCGGCCCACGTCGGAGGCCATCCCGATGCCGGCTCCGCGCTCCACCGGGGCGCAGGCCATTCCGCTGCCCATGCCGGGCGTCAACGGCGCGGCGGCGGCGGCGCTGTCGGAGGAGCAGCACTTCCAGGACGTCTTCCGCGAGTTCGTCACCACGCGCGAGCGCTGCGGTGAGCAGGCGGACGGCCTGACGTACGACAAGTTCGTGCAGAAGCTGCGCAAGAACAAGGAGCAGCTCGTCACGAAGTACGCGTGCAAGACGGTGCGCTTCCAGGTCTACGTGAAGGAGGGCAAGGCCGCCCTCAAGGCGACGCCCGTCAAGGACTGACGGCCGCGAAGCCACGTGTTGTCCCCGAAGGCCCGGGACCTCTTCCACGAGGTGCCGGGCCTTCTTGCGTGGGGGCTGTCAGCTCGCGCGGGGGAGCACGACGCTGAAGCGGGCGCCCTGGCCCGGCTCTCCGCCGACCTCCAGGCGGCCGCCGTGCTCCTGGAGGATGCGCGCGGCGATGGCGAGCCCCAGGCCGGTGCCGCCGTCCTTGGTGGTGAAGTAGGGCTCGAAGATGCGGGCGCGGTGCTCCAGGGGGATGCCGGGGCCTTCGTCCTCCACCTCCACGATGGCGTCCGCGTCCGTGCCCTTCACGCGCACGCGCAGGCTTCCGCCCTTGCCCGTCATGGCTTCCTCCGCGTTCTTCACCAGGTTGACGAGCACCTGGGTGAGCTGGTCGCGGTCCGCGCGGGCCACCACGCCCGTCTGGAGCGCGGGGACCAGCTGGATGCCTTCGGGGGGCGCGGCGTAGAGCGACAGGACACTCTGGGTCAGCTCGCTCAGGTCCACCGGGGCGAGCTGGGGCTTGGGCAGGCGGGCGAAGCGGCTGAACTCGTCCACGATGCGCCGCAGCCGCTCCACCTCCTCCAGCACCACGCCCGCGCTCTCCTTGAAGAGGGTGGGGAAGCTGGGGTGGCGCGCCTCGTGCGCGGCCATCAGCGTCTCCAGCGACATGCGGATGGGGGTGAGGGGGTTCTTGATTTCGTGCGCCAGCCGCCGGGCGACCTCCTGCCACGCGGCGATGCGCTCGGTGGCCATCAGCCGCTCGGTGGTGTTCTTCAGCTCGGACGTCATGTGGTTGAACGTCCGGACCAGTTCGCCCACCTCGCCGGTGGCGCGGGATGTCACCTGGACGTCCAGCGCGCCTTCCGCCACACGGCGGGCGCCGGAGGTGAGGGCCTCCACGGGCCGCGTCATCCAGCGCGACACCAGCAGGCCCAGGAGCGCCGCGAAGCCCAGGCCCAGGCCGGCGAGCAGGAGGAACGCGCGCATGACGCCCTCTTCGGCTTCGCGCGCGGCGGCGCGGCTGAAGGTGAGGCGCACGGAGGCAGCGTCACCCAGCGGCAGCACCTGCTCCACGGTGGGCGGGGCCGCGCTGCCGGCGTGCGCGACCTGGGTGCCGCCGGACAGGAGCGTCACGTCGGATTGCGTGAGGCGGGCCAGGTGCTGGGCCAGGCCGTCGTCCAGCACCACGCCGCCCACGGCCCACAGGCGCACGTCGCCGTAGTCCACGGGGCGCGCGGTGACGAGCGCGGGGACCTGGCGCAGGCCCGCGTCGCCCCGGACATCCACGCGGACGGGGACGGGCCTGGGGGACTTCTCCTTCGTCACGGCGAACAGGGCGGGGTCCGGGTCGCCGCGCCGGGCGGGCAGGTGGCCGGAGGACAGCACGGTGCCGTTGCGGTCGAAGAGCGTGAGCACGGTGAGGCCGCGGCTCTTCATCAGGCCCTCGGCGGTGTTGGCCTGGATGACGCGCAAGGGGGCGGTGCGCGCGTCGCGCACGAGGTCCTCCATGGCGGGGCTCTCCACCAACTCCTCGACGGCGCGGCGCGCGTTGGCGGCGGAGCGCTCCAGGGACTCCTGCGCGGAGGCGGTGGCGGCCGTCATGCGCGCGTCGAGCTCGCGCGACAGCGTGTCGCGCAGGCGCGTCAGCGTCAGGGGGACGACGACCGCCAGCGGCACCAGCGCGAGCAGGGCGAACGCGAGCGCGAGCCGGGTCCTCAGGCGCATGCGGGCCGGTCCTTCCCAGGGGCCGCCGCATGGGTGGGGCTCATCGCGGGCTTGCGCCGCCCGAAGGACGCGCGACGGCAGGACCTGGACGCTGCATGCGTAGCCTCACCGGCAGGGCTCATGGCCGGCCTCCGCCACCAGTGGCCTCGACGGGGGCGAACCAGGCGCCTTCGAGCACCGGCAGTCCCTGGGCGTCCAGCATCAGCCCCGTCACTTCCGGCACCGCGCGCAGGGCGAGTCCCTGGGCGTACAGCGGGATGAGGGGCACGGAGGGCGCGAGCGCCACGGCCCGTTCGCGGCTTCTCGCGTCCCGGGCTCCAGCGTCCGTCAAAGCCCCGATGGGCGGCAGCTCCACACCGAGCAGATCCCGGCGTCCTCCTGCTTCCAGCACCACCGCCAGCGCGGGACCGGGAACGGGCGGGAGCAGGAACGCGCTGAGCATCAGCTCGAAGTCGCCCTTCGCCTGACGGCTTCGCAGCGCGGCTCGCGACTGGGGCTCCAGCGCGACGGTGTAGCCCTGGTCGTGCAGCTTCACCTGGATGCGTTCGGCCACGGCGCGTTGATCCGCCAGCGCCGCGTCATAGACGAGCGTCACCTTGCGGGTTGCTCCCGCCGGCGGTGCGGTGGGCCGGGGCTTGGGTCCCTGGGGCATCAGCGCGGGTGGCAGCAGGTTCGCCATGGGCACCGCGGGGCCCCTCACGAAGAGGCGCGTGAGGTCCTCGCGGTCGATGGCGCTCTCCACCGCCTGGCGGAAGTCCGCGGGCACCTTCCGGGGCGAGTACGCCAGATAGGTCGCGTACAGCGCTGCGCCCGTGAGGGTGTTGTCGTCGGGGGGCGTGCCCAACGCCACCTGCACCTGCCTCGCGGACCACAGCCGCGCGAGGCCCCGCTCATCCGTGGCGGTGAGCGCCAGCCGGTCCAGGTACGGACGGCCTTCGGGCCACGTGGCCTGGGCCTCCAGCACGCCCCGGCCCGCGGCGCTGAACGGTCCCGACGCGGGCGACGGCGGTGCCGCGAGGGCAGGGTGGCACAGGGCGCGCTCCAGGTCGGGCCACGGAAACGCCAGCGCCAGGTCCAGCGTGGCGCCCGAGGACGTCACCTGCCGGCCATCGCCGCGCAGCGGATACAGGAGCGCGCGGTACAGAGACTGCGACTCCGCGGAGGACAGCCGCGTCCACGCGCGGGCCACGGCGGTCGCGCTGGCCGCGGAGGGCATCGTCACGCGCAGGGCCTGCGGTACGGGACGCGTCATTTCGCGCGACAGCGTTGGGTGCACCTGTCCGCCGGGGTCCACGCGGCACACGGGGCGCGTCAGCAGGCCCAGCAGCGCGGCCTCCATCGGCGTGTCCGCGAGCGCGGGCTCACCGATTTCAGGGGGCCCCGCGTGCGCCACCCGCAGCTCGCCGCCGTAGCGCGGACGGCTGGCCGCCAGTGCCGGAGTGGAGGACAGCAGCACGAATCCCGCGAGGGCACCGCGCAGCATCGTGGTGCCCTCCCGTCCATATCGCGGTGCCGCCGCTGCGTCGCGGCGCACTGGTTGGAGCGGCGTCCGGCTGGAACGCGACGCCATCACCAGGACTTCGCTGCGCTTGTGAACCTTCATCACGGTGCATTCTTGCGCGGGAGGAACAGCTCGCTCGTGTCGCTGCCGCGTGAGGTCGCCCGCGACGTCTCGTGGCGCTTGAGCCTTCATCACGGTGCACCCTGGCGCAGGAGGAACAGCTCGCTCGTGCCGTCCGGCTTCCACGAACCCACGAGGACTTCGCGGCGCTTGTCGCCATCCAGGTCCGCCGTCACCACGTACAGCGCCCGGCCCGGCGGGAGCGCTCCCTGCCACAGGGGCTCGTGCGCCATCGGCGCGTCGGAGCTCAACGACAGCACCCGCAGCGTGTCCGGCGAAGGCTGGAGCTGCGGTGACGTGGTGAGCAGCTCCGGCACCCCGTCCCCATCCAGGTCTCCCAGCGCGCTGCCCGCGCCCAGCCCGGACACCTTCATCGGCGCGGACGTGGGGCGCGTGTAGAGCGACGCCGTGCTGTCCGCGTGCACGAACAGCATGCGCGGGGCCGCGATGCTCGCCGTGCCGAAGGGCGCGGGCACCGTGAGGCTCCGTCCGTCCGCCAACCGGACCTCGGGCGCGAACACCGTCTGCCCCGGCACGAACGCCCCGCGCTCCGCCGTCCCCAGCGGCGCGGCGTCCAGCGTCCCCGTCGAACGCAGCGTCCCCTTCGCCTTGTCCAGCACCAGCACCTCGCCGCGCGCATACCGCGTGCTCCAGGCCGCCAATCGCGGCGGCCCCGTCAGCACCGCCAGCGCTCCGAAGGGCTCGCGCGTCGTCGCCGTGGCCGCCGCGCCCTCCAGCTCCCGCCGCGCGAGCACCCGCCCGTCCGCGCCGAACACCACCACCTCGTGCTCGGTGAGCGCGGCCACTTCATCGCGGCCATCGCCATCCAGGTCCCCCGCCGCCAGCGCGGCCAGCGGCGTCTCCAGCCTCGCGAACACCGCGCCCAGGAGGCGCACCGGCCGCCGCTCCCGCGGACCCGGGCCCGTCACTCCCGAGGACGGCGTCCCCACCGCCGCCAGCGCGAGCACCGCGGCGTCGGCCTCCACGCCCTCGGCCACGGCGGCGGCGGGCTTCGGTGGACGCGTGGGCGTGCGGCCGGACCAGAAGTTCACCCACGTGCCCAGCACGTCACCGCGCGCCACCAGCTCGCCGCCCTCCACGTCCAGCGTGAGCCGCGCCAGCGAGCGGGCCCCCTGTTCGCGCGCGGCGGCCTCGGCGCGCTCGGGCGGCACGTCCAGCGCCACCGGCCCCAGGTTCATCGCGGACAGCCGCGCGGCGAGCAGCGTCCCGAAGGCCCGGCGCAACTCCGGGGAGCTTCCGGACAGGCAGAGGGCCACGGGCGCCTCCGCGGGCGCGCCGCGGATGGCGTCGGCCACGGCCAGGGCCAGCCGGGCGGAGGCAGGGGGCGCGCTGTCGTCCTGATCCGCATGGGCGGGCAGGGCGAGCGCGAGCGCGAGGACCAGCGAAAGGAGCGAGCGACTCACAGCCCCCTTTTGCCACCTTCCTCCAGGAAGTAGTTGTCCGGCGTCACCTGTCCGGGCGGCGGGGCCTCGGCGGTGGGCTGGGTGCCCTCCAGGTAGGGCTCCATCCGGCCCGGAACGGCGTTGCCGGCGAGCAGCCCGGTGACGGGGTCGATGCGCACCTGGGTGACGCCCGGCGGCACCTCGAAGTCGCGCGCGGGCAGGCCCTCCTCCGCCACCCGCATGAAGTTGAGCCAGATGGGCAGCGCGGCCCGGCCACCCGTCTCGCTGCTGCCCAGGGGCGTGTTGTCATCGAAGCCCACCCACGCGCTGGCCACCCAGTCCATGGTGTAGCCGTTGAACCACGTGTCCTTGGACTCGTTGGTGGTGCCCGTCTTGCCCGCGGCGGGCCGGTTCAGCTCCCGCACCGCGCGCGCGCTGCCGTCCTCCACCACGCTGCGCATCAGCGACGTCGTGAGGTACGCCACCGCCGGGGGCAGCGTCTCCTCGAAGGCCGGCTGGTGCTCCTCCAGCACCGTGCCCTTCGCGTCGCGCACGCGCAAGAGCGTCAGCGGCTCCGCGTAGCGGCCGTTGGCCTGGAGCGTGGCGTACGCGTTGACGGCCTCCAGCATCGTCACCTCGCCGGTGCCCAGGGCCAGCGTGAGGTTCTCCGGCAGCGCGGAGCGGATGCCTGCCCGGCGCGCGAAGTCGATGGCGGTCGCGGGCGTAATCGACTCGATGAGCCGCACGGACACGGTGTTCTTCGATTTGCTCAGCGCCGTGCGCAGCGTCATGGGCCCCTCGAAGCGCCCGTCGAAGTTCTTGGGCCGCCACGTCTTGCCCGTGTACGGGTCGCGGATGGACTCCGGCGCGTCGTTCACCATGGAGAGCGGGGTGAAGCGGCCGCTGGCCAGCGCCGCGCCGTAGATGAAGGGCTTGAACGACGAGCCCGGCTGCCGCTTCGCCTGCGTGGCACGGTTGAACGACGAGCGCTCCGCGTCATAGCCGCCCACCATGGCCACCACGTTGCGGTTGGCCGGGTTGATGACCACGAGTCCGCCCTGCACCACGGGCACCTGATCCAACGTGGCCTCCACGAAGGCCGGCGCCGGAGGGGCCTTGAGCACGCGCACGAACACCAATTCCCCGGGCGTGAACACGTCCGAGATGTTCTTGGGAGCGCTCTTCTTCTTCTGCCGCGCCCAGGTGACGGAGTCGAAGGACACCTCCGCGGTGCGGCCCACCAGGTCCACGCGCGCCACGTTGCGCTTCGCGTCCACCTCCGTGACATAGCCGGTGAGGCGCAGCCCCTCCTCCATCGGCTTGAGGAGGACCTGGCCCACGCGCTCGCGCTCCGGCGACCGGGCCTCCTCTTCCTCCGAGTCCGTGTCCGCAGCCAGCGCGGCGGGCTGCTGCTCCTCGGCGCCCTCGACCTCCTGCGCGGTGGGCGCCTTCGCCGGGGCCGCGGCGGCGAGCGGCTGGGCCAGCGGCGCCAGGTCCGCGACATAGCCCTGGTCCTTCTGGCGGCGGCCGGCCTCGTCGATGCGCTGGACGATGAGCTCGCGGTAGCGCTTCCACTGCGCCTCCTCCAGCTTGCCCTGTGCGCCCCGGTAGCCCTGGCGCCGGTCCACGGCCTCCAGGCCGTCACGCACGGCCTGCTCGGCGGTGGCCTGGAGCTTGGGCACGAGCGCGATGTCCACGCGCAGGCCGCCCTCCATCACCGTCTTCTCTCCGTAGCGTTCAATCAGCGTGCGGCGGATCTCCTCCGCGTAGAAGGCGCCCGCGCTGACCGTCTTGCGCGGCGCGAGCACGATGGGCTTGTCCTTCTCCGCGTCCACCACCGCGCGCGGCACGAAGCCCTGGCCCGCCATCTGCTCCAGCACGTAGCGCTGGCGCGCCTTGGCGCGGGTGATGTTCGCCACCGGGTTGATGCGGTGGGGGGACTGCACGGTGCCCGCGAGCACGGCGGCCTCGCCCACGGTCAGGTCCTTGGCGTGCTTGCCAAAGTAGTAGAGCGCCGCCTCCTCCAGCCCGTAGCGGCGCTGCCCGAAGTACACGCCGTTGATGTAGAGGCTGAGGATCTGGTCCTTCGTGAGCGCCTGCTCCAGGCGCGGGGTGAGGATCCACTCGCGGATCTTCCGGCCCAGGCTGCGCTCGGGCGTGAGCAGCATGTTCTTCACGACCTGCTGCGTGAGCGTGGACGCGCCGGACTTGCGGCTGCCGGGGATGAGGTTCTTCACGCCCGCGCGCAGGATGCCGAAGGGGTCCAGGCCCTCGTGCTTGTAGAAGTCCGCGTCCTCGGCGGCGAGGAACGCGTTGCGCACGTGCGGGGGCAGGTCCTCCATGCGCACGAGCGTGCGGCGCTCCAGCGCGTACTCCGCGCAGAGCGAGCCGTCCGCGCACGTCACCTTCGTCACCTGCGGCGGCTGGTAGTTGCGCAGCGACTCCACGGAGGGGAGGTCGCGGCTGAAGTAGACGTACGTGCCCACGCACACGCCGATGAGGAGCACCAGCCCGACGGCGCCCAGCACCAGCAGCCGCTTCGTCCAGCGCCACAGCGCGGCGCCGAAGCCGCCCTTCCTGGGCGGCGGGGCTCCGGTCGGGGCCGGGGGGAGGGGCTCGGGAGAGGGAGGCATCGGTCGGGCCGGAGTCATGACGCTCGTGAAGGCAGGATGAAGGATTGGAGGTTAGACCGGGGGGCGGGCGGGGTGAACCCGTCCGGGCCATCCCCCCGGAAACGGGGGCTGTTTCCTGGCTGCCCGCCCTACGGCGCGGCGGGCGGGAGCGGCTCCGGCGTGACAGGACCCGCCGGGTCGGCCCGGGCCACGCGGCCCACCCGCTCCGCGTTGACGCGGGCCTGGACGTAGCGGGGCGACAGCCGGGTGGCGGCGGCGTAGGCGGCGCGGGCCTCCTCCAGCCGGCCCAGGCGCTCGCAAGCGACGCCCAGGTTGTTCTGCACGTAGGCCACGTGCGGCAGGAGGCTGGCGGCCTGGGTGAGGATCTCCACGGCGCGCGCGTTGTCGTTGGCGCGCAGGTAGGCGAAGCCCAGGTTGTTGAGCGCGTGGCCGTGCTCGGGGTCCAGGTGTACCGCCTGCTGGAAGCGCAGGATGGCGGAGGTGAGCTCCTGGGCGCCCAGGTGCGCGCGGCCGAGCACCTGGTACACCTCCGGGTCCTCCGGGTCGCGCAAGAGCGCCTCCTCGCCCACGCGGACGGCGTCCGGGAAGCGCCCTTCCGACACCAGCAGCCGCGCCTGCTGCACCAGCGCCCCCGCGTCATGGGGCTCCGCCTGCCCCAGCCGGGCGTACGCGCCGATGGCGAGCCGCGTGTCCCCGGCCAGCCGGGCCGTGCGTGCCAGCTGCGCCAGGGCGTCCGTGGCGCCCGGGTCGTCGTGCAGCGCGCGGCGCAGCTCCGTCACGGCGCCGGACAGGTCCCCCAGCTCGCGTAGGCCCTGGGCGCGGGCCACGTGGTCCACCCGGCGGGCGTGCGTGTGCGGCAGCGCCAGGGCGTCACCGGGGACGGGGGCGTCGGTGGGAGCCTCCATCGGGGCGGCCTCGTCCACGAGGAGTGGGGCGGCCATCAGCGAGGGCTCCAGGACCGTGACGGCCAGGGGCAGGGTGGGAGCGGCGGCGACAGGGCCCTGGCCCGCGCGGGCCTCCAGGGCGTGCGAGAGCCAGGGCTTGAGCAGGCGGGGCAGGGGCACGTCCTCCCACGCGGCGAGCCCCAGGGCGGCGAGCGCGGCGGGGATGAGGGCCTTGCGAAGCGCGGGCGGCACGGTGAAGCGCCGGGAGGAGGCGGGGCGACGGGACCGGGTGCGCGTCTTCGGGTTCATGGCCACCCTCTGTTGCGACCGGTGTGCCAACGGATTTTCCCTCTGGGAGGCGGCGGGTGTGTCCCTGGGGCCACAGGCGCGAGGGGAAAAGCGTGGCAGGGGCGTGGGCCGCGTGCGACGGTCCGCGGCGCATGCGAATCGCGACCTGGAACGTGAACTCGGTGAGGGCTCGGCAGCAGCGGTTGGTCAACTGGCTGAAGAGCGCCCAGCCAGACGTGCTGTGCCTGCAGGAGCTCAAGTGCACCGACGCGGACTTCCCCTTCGACGCGGTGAAGGAGGCGGGCTACTTCGCCGCGGTGCACGGGCAGAAGACGTACAACGGCGTGGCCATCCTGGCGAAGACGGAGCCCACGGACGTCATCCGGGGTCTGTCGGACGGGGTGGATGACACGCACGCGCGCTTCATCAGCGCGACGGTGAACGGCATCCGCGTGGTGAGCGCGTACGCGCCCAACGGGCAGCAGGTGGACTCGCCCGCGTATGTGTACAAGCTGGAGTGGTACCGGCGGCTGCGCAACTACCTGGACACGCGCCACAAGCCGGACGATCTGGTGGTGATGGGCGGGGACTGGAACATCGCGCCGGACCCCATCGACGTGTACGACGTGGCGCAGTGGGAAGGGCAGACGCTCTTCACGTTGCGCGAGCGGGATGCGCTCCAGCAGGTGTGTGCGTTTGGCCTGACGGACGCGTTCCGCAAGCTGCACCCGGACGTGCAGAAGTTCTCCTGGTGGGACTACCGGATGCTGATGTTCCCCAAGAACAAGGGCGTGCGAATCGACCACCTGTTCCTCACGGCGCCGCTGGTGCCCCGGCTCACGGCCTGTGACGTGGACCGCGAGGAGCGCAAGGGACAGCAGCCGTCGGACCACGCGCCGGTGTGGCTGGAGTTGAAGGACTGAGTAGAGTCGGAGGCATGTCCGTCCTCCGACTTGAATGCACGAAGTGCGACCAGACGTATGCGCCGGGCAAGGTGTGGAACCTGTGCACGGCGTGTCAGGCGCCGCTGTTCGCCCGCTACGACCTGGAGCGCGCGGCGAAGACGCTGCGCAAGGAAGCGCTGCCTGGACGTGAGCGCTCCATGTGGCGCTACCACGAGGTGCTGCCGGTGGACGACCCGGCGCAGCGCCTGTCGTTGGGCGAAGGTTTCACGCCGCTGCTCCCCGCGCCCCGGCTGGGTTCATGGCTGGGATTGCAGCGGGTCTGGGTGAAGGACGAGAGCGGCAACCCGACGGGCTCCTTCAAGGCACGCGGCCTGTCCGCCGCGGTGTCCATGGCGAAGGTGCTGGGCGCGAAGGCGGTGTGTCTGCCCTCCGCGGGCAACGCGGGCAGCGCGCTGGCGGCGTACGCGGCGCGAGGCGGGCTGGAGGCGCACGTCTTCGTGCCGAAGGACATCGCGTCGCTGTTCCTGATGGAGACGCGGGCGTACGGCGCGCACGTGGAGACGGTGGACGGGCTCATCTCCGACGCGGGCCGGGTGTGCGCGGGGTTGGCGAAGGAGCATGGCTGGTACGAGTGCGCCACGCTGAAAGAGCCCTACCGGGTCGAGGGCAAGAAGACGATGGGCTACGAGCTGGCGGAGCAGCTCGGGTGGACGCTGCCGGACGTCATCCTGTACCCGACGGGCGGGGGCACGGGGCTCATCGGGATGTGGAAGGCCTTCGACGAGATGGAGGCGATGGGGCTGATTGATTCGAAGCGGCCTCGGATGGTGGCGGTGCAGGCGGAAGGCTGCGCGCCCATCGTGAAGGCGCACGCGGAAGGCAAGCCGGACGCGCCCATGTGGCAGGGCGCGACGACGCATGCGCACGGCCTGCGGGTGCCGAAGGCCTTGGGCGACTTCCTCATCCTGCGCGCGGTGAAGGCCAGCCACGGCACGGCGGTGTCTGTGACGGAGGAGGAGATCGTCCAGGGCACGAAGGACGCAGCCGCTGCGGAAGGGCTGTTCATGGCGCCGGAAGGTGGCGCGTGCGTGGCGGCGCTCAAGAAGCTTCAGGCCGCCGGGGACGTGAAGCCGGAGGAGACGGTGGTCGTGTTCAACACGGGCACGGGCTTCAAGTACGTGGAGAACATGGCGCCTCTGTGGTGAGGCTCTTCGCGATTGTTTTGTGCGTATGGCTGGCAGGTTGCGCGTCCGCGCCCCTGCCCGCGTTGGAGGACTGGGGCACAGCGGAGGACGACGCCTGCGGAGGGCATGACCGGTGCGTGGCACTGGTCTGTGCCGACGACCTCTGTGGCCTCTATCGCTGCGAGGACACCGGGGGGTTGCTGGCACGGGGAGGCATCCGGCCTCCCGTGTCATCAGCGGCACCCGGTTCTGGTCCCCGGCGCAACTGGGGCAGCGCTCAGTCTCTCCCGGGTGACCGCGACGCCATCTTCGTCATCCGTTGGTACAACCATCCCGCGCCTGCTCCGCCTCCCGATGGCAGGAAGCCCTCCGGCTCGGGATGGGTGAAGCATCACCTCTACTCCCAAGAGGAACGGCTCGCCGAGTTCTTCTGGTGGCGGGGAAGAATCAATGTGCATGACTTCACGATGGTCATTCCTCGTGCGGAGCACGTGCGAATCCATGGGCCGGGAGGACGTGGTGGGCCCTGGAATCAGGCGTGGCGTGACTTCTCTCGCAAGAACTCGAATGCGACTCCGAAGGAGATCCAGGACCCACTGGCTCGGATGATCGTTGACTTCAACATCATGGGTCCCATTGTTTCCTACTATCAGCTTCGCTAGTCGCCGGAGGAGCCGTGAGGTTCTTTGAAGTGAATGCTGCGAAAGGGGCGCGCTTCACCGGATTCATCGATGGCACGCACCGATGGGGATTGCCGGGAGGGTTGTGTCCTGTGTGTGGGTCCAGCCCTGGTGGACTGGGAGAGGCGTATCCCTCCGTGGATCTCTCTGGCTGGGCCCACCGTGAGGAGCTTGCGGAAGCAAGGCAGGTTCCGCTCGAAGAGTACGAGCGACTGCGTGATCTCGTCAGGCTTCAGGTGCCCTTTGAGGCGCCACTGCTGCCAGGGGCCGAGTTCGGGCCGCTCATCGGCAAGGCCTCCGGCAAGTGGAGTGCACTCGATCTGTATGACCCTTGGACCCTGGTGATGCGGAGCGAGATCGTGGACCTGCTGCGTGAAGCAGGTATCGCCCTTCGTGCGAGCAAGATGGACCTGCGCTTTCGGAGCAAGGTCGAGGTGGAGCTGCGGGAGGTCGAGATCCATTGCCGAGGCCGACTGCACGACAGCTGCTTCCCGGGCGGACGGGAACGCCCCTGCGAACGGTGCGGGCGGCAAGGAGGCAGCTATCCAGACGCGCCCATCCTTGATGGGAGCACCCTGACCGGCGACCTGGACCTGTTCCGGCTGACCGACTACACGACCATCATCATCGCCACGGAGCGCTTCGTGGACGCCGTGAACCGCTTCGGATTCGAAGGCGTCGTGTTCAAGGAGATCCCCGTCCTCTGACCTACGGCGCCACGTCCAGCCGCGTCCAATCCGCGGCGACCTGGAGCTCCAGCACCCCGTCCTCGAAACGGTGTGCTCGCGCTCCCGTCACCCGCCGTGCCGACGTCAGCCCATACACCCGCACCGTCTCCTCCGTGCGCGCCCGTGCGAGCGTGCCCGTCTCACTCCGCTCCAATCGCAGCACTCCGTCTGTCACTCCGCCGCGCAGCTCCGTGAGCCGTGACTCGCCGTAGCCGTCTCCCGCGTCCTCGTAGAGCCGGCCGTGGATCTCCGGCGCCGCGTGCACGTGCCACTCCAGGTGCTTCCAGTTCGCGTCCGTGGTGTGCAGCGCCGGCCGTGTCAGCGCCACAGCGCCTCCCGCGCGCAGCCACACCGGCACCGTGTCCAAAGGCCCGTCCGCGATGACGTGCCGGCCTCCCTCGCGGACTTCTCCCGGCCGCTCCAGCCCCGGCCACTCCAACCACGCACCCGCCGGCAGGTACGCCAGCCGCTTCGTCTGCCCCGGCCGCACCACCGGCGCCACCAGCAAATCCCTCCCGAACAGGAACTGATCAAACGCGCCCGCCGCGTCTGCGTCTCCGGGCGCCTCCATCAACAGCGGCCTCATCGGCGCGAGCCCCGTCTCCGACGCCTCGTGCATCAGCGTGTACAGCGTGGGCAGCAGCCGGTACCGCCGCTCCAGCGCCGCTCGCGCCAGCGTCAAGTAGGGCTCTCCGAAGCGCCACGGCTCCTGCGGCGACGTTCCCTTGCCCGCGTGGTTGCGCATCAACGGGTAGAACGTGCCCGTCTGCATCCAGCGCACCAGCAGCTCGCCGTTCGCCCGGCCGATGAAGCCCGGGATGTCCACCCCCGTGAGCGCCACCGCCGCCAGGCCCAACCCCATCAACATGGGCAGCGACGTCTCCAGCTGCGTCCAGTGGCTGGAGTTGTCCCCCGTCCACACCGCCGAGTACCGCTGGATGCCCGCGAACCCCGCCCGCGTCAGCAGGAACGGCCGGGCCTCCGGACGCAGCTCGCGCAGACCTTCGAACGCGCCCTTCGCCATGCCCAGCGCGTAGACGTTGTGCACCTCCAGGTGCCGCTTCTCCCCGTGCCGCGCGTCGTACGGCAGCGTCTTGCCCTCCACCGTGCCGGTGCCTTCCGCGCGCTCGCTCGTCAGCGTGAGGATGCCCACATCCGGCTGCACCCCGAAGCACGACGGCTCGTTCATGTCATTCCAGAACCCCGCCATGCCCAGCGCCACGAAGTCGCGGTGCAGGCCTCCCCACCAGCGCTGCACCTCCGGCCGCGTCAGGTCCGGGAACACCGCGGGCTTGGGCCACACCTCGCCCACCAGCACGCCGCCCCGGTCGTAGCGGACCAGGTAGTCGCGCGCTTTCGCGTCCTCGTACACGTTCCAGCCCGGCTCCAGCTTCAACGCCGGGTCGATGATGGGCACCAGCCTCACGCCCTGCGCCGCCGCCTCGCGCACCAGGCCCGCCGGGTCCGGGTAGCGTGCGCTGTCCCAGGTCCAGACCTTGTACCCATCCATGTAATCGATATCGAGATACACGCAGTCCAGCGGCAGGCCGCGCTGACGGTAGCCCTGGATGACGCCCCGGATGTCCTGCGCGTTCTCGTAGCCCCAGCGGCTCTGCTGCGCGCCCAGGCTCCACAGCGGGGGCAGGGGAGGCCGCCCCGTCAGCGCCGCGTACCTGCGCACCACGTCCGCGGGCAGGGGCCCCGCGAAGAGGTAGCAGTCCAGCTCCGGCCCCCACGACTCCCACGCCATCCGCGACGCGTCCGCGAGCGCCACGTCCACCTCCGAGCGCCAGGACTCGTCCAGGAAGAACCCCCACGCCACGCCGTCGCGCAGGCCCATGAAGAACGGGATGGACTGGTAGAGCGGATCCGTGTCCGGGTGGTGCGGCACCACGTCCGTGTTCCAGAACGTGAAGTGCATGCCGCGCTTGTCCAGCGGCCCCACCTTCTCTCCGAACCCCAGGTAGCGCTCGCCCTCTGGCGCCCGCAGCTTCAGCCGCGCGCGGTGCCGGCTCATCGGATACGCGGCCTGCACCTCGCCGGACACGTCCACGCAGCGCGCCAGCTCGCGCCCATGCGCGTCCCGGAAGCGCCACGTCCCCGACTCCGTGTCCACGTCCAGGGACACACCCTCCGCCGTCACCCGCGCGCGCTCGCCGTCGCGCTCGACCTTCAAGGGGTGGACCCCTTCGGCGATGACGGACCAGGACCGCTTGCCGGGCAGCTCGGGATGGAGGAAGCCGATCTCCGACGACACCGGCGCGTGTCTCAGCCGCAGCACTCCGGGCAGCGGACACGACACCTCCAGGACGGCATGCCGGCCGGACAGGCGCAGCCGGTGGGATTCGACGTGGGCGTCAGCGACGTGCATTCTTCGCAATCTAGGGAGGCCGCGCGGCCCGCACCCGCCTTTCCTTCCGGGCCCGTGCGATGCTGTCCACTGTCATGACGCCGCCCCCTGATCCGCTGCCATTCCCGGACAGCCTCTGCCACCGCTGCGCCGCGCCGCCCCGCTACGTCCAGACGCGGACCTCCACCTTCATCATGTGTCCGCTCCTGCCCCAGAAGTACGCGCCCCAGCCCGTGCGCGCGTGCTCACTGTTCCGTCCCCGCGAGCCCGGCGCCACACCTGGGTAGCCCCCTCGGGCTCCGAAGCCGAGCAGGCAGCGGGGCGGCACAGGCCAGTCCCCGGAAGGCATCCGTACCTTTGTCACAAGCAAAGGAGCCTTCATGGCCAGCCGTCGGAAGACCCACGCCGCTCCGCGTCGCAAGCACTCGGCCGCCACGCCCGCGAAGCGCGCCGCGCGCAAGAACCCCGCGTCCGCCAGCGCCAGCGGCCGCTATACGAACCCCGCGCTGCGCGAGCGCCTCAAGAAGCGCATCATGAAGAGCGACAAGGGCGGCCGCGCGGGCCAATGGAGCGCGCGTAAGGCCCAGCTCCTCGCCGCTGAATACAAGAAGGCCGGCGGCGGCTACCGGGGCTCCCGTGGCACCGCGCAGCGCCACCTGTCCTCCTGGACGAAGGAGAAGTGGGGCACCCAGGACGGCGGCACCCGCGCCCGCCATGGCCGCACCACCGCGCGCTACCTGCCCAAGGAGGCGTGGGCCCACCTGAGCCCCGCGCAGAAAAAGGCCACCGAGCGGCGCAAGCGCGCCGGCTCCCGGGCGGGCCGCCAGTACGTCGCCAACACGCCCGCCGCACGCCGGGCGAGGAAGCAGGCCTCGAAGCGCTAGCCCGCGCCCACCCGTCCTTCCATTTCGAAGGCGTGCGACAGCTCCCGCCAGGACGGCTCGCGCTCGTGGCATAGAGTGCGGACCTCCTGGAGGTGGGGACCGCTCACGCCCGAAGGAGACTGGGAGGACGTCATGGACTGCGACTGGCTCATCATCGGCTCGGGGTTTGGCGGCAGCGTCAGCGCGTTGCGGCTCGTCGAGAAGGGCTATCGCGTGGTGATGCTGGAGAAGGGCCGGCGCCTCCGGGGCCAGGACTTCCCCAAGTCCAACTGGAACCTGAAGCGCTGGCTGTGGATGCCCCAGCTCGGGTGGCGCGGCCTCTTCAAGATGACCTTCTTCCGCCACGTCACCGTGCTGTCCGGCGTCGGCGTGGGCGGCGGCTCGCTCGTCTACGCCAACACGCTGCCCATCCCACGGGACGACTTCTTCGACGCTGCCTCCTGGGGCCACCTGGCGCCGTGGAAGCAGGAGCTCGCTCCGCACTACGCGACCGCGCGCCGCATGCTGGGCGCCACCGTCAACCCGCTCAACACCTTCCCGGACCAGGTGCTCAAGGAAGTGGGCCAGGACCTGGGCCGCACCGACTTCCAGCCCACCACCGTGGCCGTCTACTTCGGTGAGCCCGGCGTCACCGTGAAGGACCCCTACTTCGGCGGCGAGGGCCCGGACCGCACCGGCTGCAACGCGTGCGGCGGCTGCATGCTGGGCTGCCGCAACAACGCCAAGAACACGCTCGACAAGAACTACCTCTACTTCGCGGAGAAGAAGGGCCTCACCCTCCACGCGGACACGGAGGTGACGTGGGTGCGCCCCCTGCCCGGCGGTGACGGCTACGAGGTGACGGCGAAGGAGGGCACCGGCTTCTTCAGGAGGACGCGCCGCTTCACCGCGAAGCACGTCATCTTCGCGGGCGGCGTGCTGGGCACCCTGGACCTGCTGCTCAAGCTCAAGGCCTCACCGGACGGGCTGCCCCACCTCTCCGAGCGCGTGGGCGACGGCGTGCGCACCAACTCCGAGGCGCTCATCGGCATCATCAGCGGCAAGAAGCAGAAGGACCGCGACCTGTCCCGGGGCATCGCCATCGGGTCCATCCTCCACACCGACGAGCACTCGCACCTGGAGCCCGTGCGCTACCCGGAGGGCTCCGGCTTCTTCCGCCTGCTCATGGCCCCCCACGTCCCCGGAGCCACCGCGTGGTCGCGAGTGGCCCGGCTGGTGGGGCTGCTCGCGCGCCGCCCCGTGCGCTTCCTCCAGGCCTTCTTCGTCCCGGACTTCGCGCGCCGCACGATGATCCTCCTGTACATGCGCACCATGGAGGGCCACCTGCGCATGCGCCGCGGCCGCGCGCTCACCACCGGCTTCCAGAAGGGCCTCACCACCGGCCTGCAGGAAGGCCCCGCGCCCACCGCGAACATGCCGGAGGCCTTCGACCTGGCGAAGCGCGTGTCCGACAAGCTGGATGGCTACCCCATGACCATGGTCAGCGAAACGCTCATGGGCATCCCGACCACCGCGCACATCCTGGGCGGCGCGTGCATGGGGGACTCGCCAGCGACCGGCGCCATCGACGCGCGCCACCGCTTGTATGGCTATGAAGGCTTGTATGTGGTGGATGGCGCGGCCATCTCCGCCAACCCGGGCGTCAATCCCTCGCTCACCATCACCGCGCTCGCCGAGCGCGCCATGACCTTCATCCCCGCTGCCCGGGAGCTGCCCCGGGGCGACACGGACGCCACGCTCGAAGCGCCCTCGCGCCCCCAGGCCGCTGTTTCCTGACACGCCCCCGCGGGCGTGTACGTGGATGCCCCTGGTGCCCCCTTGGGACCTGGGGACGGGCGCCATTGATCAGACGTGAGCGCCGGGCTCGTACTCCGGTCCTGACTTGCGCGAGTCCGGTGGACGCGGGGATGGCCTGCTTGTCATTGTTGGCTGCGAATGCACGGGATGCCGCCACCCTGGCGCCGTCCCACACCGTCGACGTGGGTGGGAGTCGACAGTGTTCAGGCAAGGGCACTCCGGGTGCCCCCAGGCAGCATGGTTGACCCGAAGATTTCCGTGTAGTTCTGATTTTGCAGGATTATCTGCTTTCGCCGCCGGTCCGGCCGGGTGAAGAGATGACTCCGTTCATGTCAGCCTTTTCCATTCATGCTCCGGTGAATGTCCTGTCTGGCCTGGAGGGCCGGGCGGCGGCGCTGTTGGCGTTGCAGTTGCGTGAGTCGCGCAAGCGGGTGGATGGCCTGTTCACCTGGCTGGTGTTGGGGCAGTGGGCGGCGGCGGTGCTGGTGGCGGTGTTCGTGTCTCCCTATGGGTGGGAGGGCAAGGTGCGCGCGCTGCACCTGCACGTGCAGACGGCGGTGCTGCTGGGCGCGGCGCTGAGCGTGTTCCCGGTGATGCTCACGCGGCTGCACGCGGGGGAGGCGGCGACGCGGCACGTGGTGGCGGTGAGCCAGATGCTCTGGTCCGCGCTGCTCATCCACCTGACGGGGGGGCGCATCGAGACGCACTTCCACATCTTCGGCTCGCTGGCGGTGCTGTCGTTCTACCGCGACCCGAAGGTGCTCTTCACCGCCAGCCTGGCCATCGTCGCGGACCACTGCATGCGGGGCGCGCTGTGGCCGGAGTCCGTCTATGGCCAGCTGCACCCGGAGTGGTGGCGCTTCCTGGAGCATGCCTTCTGGGTGGCCGCCATCGACGTGGTGCTGGTCGTCGCCTGCCGGGACGCGCTGCGCGAGCTGCGGGAGCGGGCCGGGCGCCAGGCCCTGGCGGAGGCCTCCATCGAGGAGGAGCTGGCGCTGCGAGCGGGGCAGCTGGACGCCGCCGTGCGCGAGGTGCACGCCGTGCGCGGCCACGTGGAGCAGATGGAGCGGCTGGCGTCGCTGGGGCAGCTCACCGCCAGCGTCAGCCACGAGCTGCGCAACCCGCTGGCGGCCGCGCGCACCGCGCATGCGTTCGTCCTGCGCCGGCTGCGCAAGGTGGAGACCCTCCCCTCGGATCCACGCATCGCGCGCTTCCTGGACATCATCGACCGGGAGCTGCAGGCGTGCTCGGTCATCATCTCCGACCTGCTGGACTACGCGAAGGGCCGGCCCCCGCGCCGCACGCCCTGTCCGCTCAAGCCGCTGGTGGAGGAAGCCATCAGCGTGGTGCCGTGCCGCGACGGCGTGCGCGTGGACAACCAGGTGCCGGACGGGCTGCCGGTGCCGCACCTGGACCGCGAGCAGTTCCGCCAGGTGCTGGTCAACCTCATCCAGAACGCGGTGGAGTCCATTCCGTCGGAGCGCTCCGGGACGGTCTGCGTGCACGCCGACGCGTTGGGGGATGGCGGCTGGAGCCTGCGCGTGACGGACGACGGGCCGGGCATCCCCGCGCCGCTCCTGGAGCGCATCTTCGAGCCCATGTTCACCACCAAGCTGCGCGGCACGGGGCTGGGGCTCGCCATCGTGAAGCGGCTGGTGCAGGGACATGGCGCGCGCATCCAGGCGGAGAGCGACTTCGGCCACGGCTCGCGCTTCACCGTCCTCTTTCCCGAGCGTCTCTTCGCTGAGGCATGCGCGCCGGCCGCCGCGGCGCATCCCTGAAGAGAGCAGCGGCACGTTGGCGACTCGTACGTGGGGCGTGGGCTCACGCGATAACGGAGGCAGGCATGCAGGCACAGGCGAAGCCGTACCCGGAGGCGGGTGCGGTGGAGGCGGACTGGGCGGTGCGGCGCATGGCGGCGACGGAGCTGGACACCGCCCGGGGGATGTTCTTCCTGGGGGTGCTGGAGACGGTGCGCACCGGCGCGGGCGAGGACGCGGTGGCCGCCTGCCGCGCCGTCACCGACGAGCGCCGCTTCGTGGGCTTCTTCAACTACCCGGTGGCCAGCTTCCTCAAGCTGGCGCAGGTGGCGGCGAGGCAGTTGTCACCCCGGTGGGGCGGGTTCGACGAAGCGCTGCGGCAGATGGGGATGCAGGCCACGCGCAGCTTCCTGGAGTCCGCGGTGGGGCGCACGTTCCTGCTCCTCGCCGCGGGGGACCCGCGCAAGCTCGTGACGAACCTGCCGTCCGGCTACCAGATGGCGGTGAGCTACGGGGAGCGCACCGTCGACTGGAGGGGAGAGGGGGACGCGCTGTTCACCATGCGGCGCGACTTCATGCCGCCGGCCTATCACGAGGGCGTCTTGCGCGAGGTGCTCACCATGGTGGGGGCCCGCAACGCCCGGGTCCAGGGGCGCAAGCTGGGCCTGCTGGACACCGAGTACCACATCACCTGGGACGTGCCCGTCGTGCTGCCCGCGGACCCCCCCAGGCCGTCGCGCTGGCGGATGTTCCAGTAGGGCACTTGGGGGACCGGGAGTTGGGGCCCGGTCCCCATGCGCCGCGCGCTTCCCGTCAGAAGGCGACACCCGTCTGGATGAGCGGCGTGAAGCTGACGCCGCCGTCTCCCGGCACGCCGGTGACGAAGAAGGGCAGATCCAACTCCACGAACCACTTCAGGCCTTCGTGGATGGCGAAGCCCTTGTTGATGATGGGGACGAGGCCCAGGTTGAACGGGACTCCGGGCCCGACCTGCACGGCGGTGCGCAGGCCCCCGGCGAAGGGGCCAAAGTCATACACGACGCCGGGGTCCACGACGATGCTGGTGCTGGCCTTCGCCGGCGTGCCGTCGTTCTCGAAGTCCCAGCGTGAGAAGGCGATGAACTCGAAGTCGATGGCCCACTTCTCGTTGAGCTTCACCGTCACTCCCGGCGCGATGCCCACCGTGAGGAAGTCCGCGAAGATGCCCGTGGTGCCCTCGTCGGTGAAGCTCACCAGCGGCACCGCGACGCCCCAGTGCCCGCCCACCCGGGGCCACGCGCCGGCCTTGCCTTCCTCCGCGTCCGCCCACTGGGGCATGGCGCCCGTCAGCAATACAGCCATCCCCGCCAGCCCGACCGTCCCCCTCCAACCCTCGCGGCACCCCATGGCGCTATCTCCCCTCTCCGTCGTGAGAGAAGAGAGTGGGAAGCAGGGCGGTCCGCGCCAACCCTGGTGGGACCCGGGGGCGGGTGCGCGTGTGTTTCCGGATGACGCGGGGCTTGCGCCCCCGGTGCGGCGGCGCTCTCTTCGCACCGGGAGGTCTTCACCGCGTGAGCCGCAGTGACAGTGAGGAACGGACGGAGCGCTGGCGGCGGCTCTTGTCGGACATCCGCGTCGGGTCGGAGCCGCGCTCCGCGCAGGAGGAGGAGGCCGCGCACCGGCAGCTCGATGAGCGCAATGACTACTCGCGCGACTATGATCGCATCGTCTTCTCCAGCGAGTTCCGCTGCCTGCACGACAAGACGCAGGTGTTCCCGCTGTCGACGAGCGACTACACGCGCACGCGCCTCACGCACAGCATCGAGGCCTCCTGCGTGGGCCGCTCGCTGGGCCATCAGGCCGGGTTGGGGTTGAAGGCGCAGGGCGTGGAGTTGGACCCCTCCCACCTGGGCACCATCGTGGCTGCGGCGTGCCTGGCGCACGACATCGGCAACCCGCCGTTTGGCCACTCCGGAGAGGCGGCCATCCAGCACTGGGTGGGGCAGCGGCTCTCACCGCCGGGGGAGGGGACGAAGAGCCCCTTCGCGACGGAGGCGGAGTGGCGCGACCTGCGCGACTTCGAGGGCAACGCGCAGGGCTTCCGCATCCTCAACCGGCTCCAGTCGCGCGAGCGCCGGGGCGGGCTGCGCTACACCGCCGCGACGCTGGGGGCCATGAGCAAGTACCCGCGTCCGTCGGTGCTGCCCGGCTCGCGGCGGAAGTCGGAGGGCGTCGTGTCGGAGCGGAAGTTCGGCTACTTCCAGGACGACGTCGACCTGGCGCTGGAGGCCTTCCGCGCCACGGGCCTGCGCGAGCGCGAGCCCGGCGTGTTCAGCCGACACCCGCTGGCCTTCCTCGTCGAGGCGGCGGACGACATCTGCTACGCGGTCATCGACCTGGAGGACTCCGCGAAGCTGGGGCTCGTGCCCATGGAGCGCGCGTGCCAGCTCCTGGAGTCGGTGCTGCCGGAGCCCACGGTCCGCAAGCCGCCCAGGCACCTGGAGACGCGGATGGCGCAGGCTCGGGCGCGGGTCATCGGGAAGCTCATCCCGAAGTGCGTGGAGGCCTTCGTGGAGCACGCGCACGCGCTGGAGACGGGGCGGGCGGAGACGTCGCTCACCGAGCTCAAGCCCGACGTGCGCGCGCATCTGGAGGAGATCACCGACTTCACCCGCGAGCACGGCTACTGGAGCGAGCGCGTGCTCCAGATTGAAAGCGCGGGCTTCAAGACGCTGGGCGGCCTCTTGGACATGTTCGCCCTGTCGGTGGTGGCGGAGGTGCCCAACGCGGAGGAGAAGAAGCTGCGGCAGCTCCTGCCCATGGAGTGCTTCCAGCGTCCGGAGTTCGCGGCGGCGGATGAAGCGGCGCCGCGGCCGTTGCGGCGGGACGAGGCCATCCAGCGGCTCACGCCGTACCAGCGGCTGCTGTGCGTGACGGACTACATCACCGGCCTGTCGGACAGCCGCGCGGTGGAGCTGTACCAGCGCCTGTCTGGCATCCAGCTGCCCACGTAGGCCACCGGGCGCGGGGAACGTGCGGCGCCGGCCGCCGGGCGCTACGCTTCACCCCCATGTGTGGCCGAGTCACCGTCCGGACCTCTCCCGCGCAGCTCGTCGCCGAGCTGGAGCTCGCGGGCGCGCGCGCGACGCTGGAGCGCGAGCGTTTCAACCTCTGTCCCACGCAGCTCCTGCCCGTGGTGCCCAATGACGGCGCCAGGCTGTTGGACGTGTTCCGCTGGGGGCTCATCCCGTCCTGGGCGAAGGACGCGTCCATCGGCAACAAGCTCATCAACGCGCGCGGTGAGACGGTGGCGGAGAAGCCCAGCTTCCGCTCGGCGTTGAAGCGCAGGCGGTGCCTGGTGGTGGTGGACGGCTGGTACGAGTGGAAGCAATCCACGAAGCCCAAGACGCCGTACTTCTTCCACCACCGCGACGGGAAGCCGCTGGCCCTGGCGGGGCTCTGGGAGGAGTGGACCGCGCCGGACACGGGCGAGGTGCTGCGCACCTGCACCATCATCACCACGGGGCCCAACGCGCTGATGGCGCCCATCCACGACCGGATGCCCGTCATCCTGTCGCGGGAAGGCCAGGCCGTGTGGCTTCGCCCGGAGCCTCAGGAGGCGTCCGTGCTGCTGCCGCTGCTCGTCCCCGCGCTGGAGGCGCCGCTGGACGTCCACGAGGTGGCGCGCGGGGTGAACTCTCCCGCCAACGACAGCCCGGAGTGCGTGGCCCGCGTCGCGGCCTGACGCGCTATCCCGCCGTGGAGCTGCCCCCTTCCCCCGAACTCGGCCAGTACGGGGCGACGGCCTCCTTCAGCAGCTCCATGTGAAGGGGCTTTCTCAGGGTCCCGACGACGCCGGCCATCCGCTCCGTCTGGAAGCTGGCGGTGAGCACGAAAACGGGCAGTCCGCACAGCGTCGCGTCGTCATGCAGCCGCCGCAGGAAGCCGTAACCGTCCATCACCGGCATCATCAAATCCAGCAGGACGATGCAGGGCTTGCGGCAGGACGCCAGTGCCAGCAACCCCTCTTCACCATTGGTCGCCGTCAGCACGGAGTAGCCTTCGAGTTCGAGATACCGGGCCGTCACTTCCAGCTCCGGCTCGTCATCAATGAGGAGGATCAAGGGCGGGGTCGTCTCGTGGGGCACGGCTCTCTCTTCCGTGTGGTCAAAGGAAAGCTAGGTCGCCCGAGCGCCGCACCGCCCAGGGTCATCCTTTGATTCCGGGTCGGTGGTTCCAGCCACGGCCAGTAAAGCAGGGGGTTGGCTGGCCGTCTGCCCTGAAACAGTGGCGCGGCGGCCTTGTGACACTTCCTGGGTACCCTGGGAAAAGCCCCCTAGGATTCGCGCCATGACGTCCTCCGACAGGGCCGCGCCGGACAAGCGCCGGCGCATCGCCGTGGCATCCCTGACGGGGCTCGCCTTGCTGGCCGGCTGCGGCCTCCTGGGCGCGGAGGCCTGGTACCAGCGGAAGTTCGAGACCCCGCTGCGCCTCCACGGCGAGGCGCTGGCGGCGAACGTGGACGCCTACTGCGCCGAGGAGGCCGCGCTGGGCGCCGACCCCTGGTTCCACGAGGGCCGGACGGAAGGGGACGCGGGCCTGCTGCTCAATGCGTGGCTGCCCTGGTCGCGCGACCTGAAGCGCCCTCCTCCGGAAGGCTCGCCGCTCGTCCTCCCCGAGTCGCTGCGCGAGGAGGCCCTGGACCTGAAACAGGGCCGGTGGCTCACCGCGAACATCGACGTGTCCCGCCTGGACTTCGGCTGGATGGTCCGGCTGCTGGCCTATGACCGGTGGGACCTGTTCAACGGCAGCCCCCTGAGCGCCGAGGGCCGTTTCAACTGGGCCTCCGGGGACGTCCCCGACCTCTTCCTCCTCCAGCGCTGGGCCAAGTTCCGCATGCTCCACGGCCTGAGGACCGGCCACCCCGTGGAGGCCGCGCAGCAGGTGCGCCACCTGGCGTGGCTGAGCCTGCGCACGGACTCGCTCGTGGGCGGCCTGGTCGCCGTCAACCTGCTCGACATCGAGCGGCTCGCGCACGACGCCATGCCCTTGCCCCCGGCGGACTGGACGCCCATGTCCGCCGAGCAGACGGCCCGGATGAACGCCCTGCTCCAGACGGCGCCCCAGTTCGCGGGGCTCGCCGCGCCCCCGGACGTGGCCCAGAGGGCCCGCGGCTGCGCGACGGAGGCGAACCGGTGCATCGCGCTGACGGAGACCGCCTTCCTGGCGCGGCTCCTGGAGCCCGTCGTGGAGCCCGGCGGGGCCCCGTCCCTGGAGCACGCCACCGCCGCGCTCGACCGGGCCCTGGAGGACGCCGGCTGCCCCACGTCCGCCGCGCACGAGGTGCGCACACGCGGGGTGACGGTGGAGGACCCTGCCTCCGGCATGTCCTCCCTGGCCTCGTCCGTGGCATGGATCCCCTTGGCCCCCGGCCGCCAGGTCCGCTCACACCTTGCCCGGGGCGTCCTCGCCAGCACCCTGGGAGACCTCACCCCGTTACATGAAAACAGGACGAAGCATCCCGCCCCCCTCCAAGGCCAGGCAGGCCTTCCAACCCCCTGAATCGCCGTCCCGGGACCGCCGGGAATCGGACTGCGCCTGCCCACCTCCACGGTTTTCCATGGATGACATGGAACTGGCGCCTCGACTGACCTACAGTTCTTGAACGGAGGGGGAAGTTTGCCCGAACTGCCACCCAGCGCGTATCCGGCCTTGTTCGAGCACACGCGAGACGGCGTGCTCGTCCTGGACCCGACCCTGCGGGTCGTGGCCGTGAACCGCGCCGCGGAGGCGCTGCTGGGCCCTCGCGACCTGTGGGTGGGGCAGTCCGTGGAGGGCGTGCTGCCCGGTTGGACGCCCCCTCGGGTCTCTTCCCCGGACGAAGGCCCCCTGGAGACGGACGTCCCGGTGGGCCCGGTGCGCTCCGTGCGGGTGCAGGCGGTGCCGCAGCAGGACGGCGGCTGGCTGCTGCTGCTCCGGGGCCTGGACGCGGTCCAGGTGGCCGAGTCCAGCCTCCGGCAGCAGAAGGAGTTCTTCGAGGCGGTGGTGCGCCACAGCCCGGTGGCCATCATCACCATCAGCCGCGCCTTCGAGGTGCTGTCCTGGAACCCCGCCGCGGAGCGGCTCTTCGGGTACACGCCGCAGGAGGCGCTGGGCCGCAACATCCTCAGGCTGGTGGCCAACGCGGACGAAATCCGTCCGGAGGCCGAGGAGACGTCGCGCGAGGTGCTGCGCAAGGACCGCGTGCACGTCGTCACCCGCCGCGTGCGCAAGGACGGCACGGTGGTGGACGTGGAATTGCGCGCGCTGCCGGTGACGGTGGCCGGCCAGTCCATGGGCTTCATCGCCATCTACCACGACGTCACCGACCTCCAGCGGGCGCGCCAGGCCGCCGAGGACGCCAACCAGGCCAAGAGCCTGTTCCTGGCCACCGTGAGCCACGAAATCCGCACGCCGATGAACGCCATCATCGGCATGGCGGGGCTCTTGATGGACACGGCGCTCACGCCCGAGCAGCGCGACTTCGCGTCCACCATCCGCCAGAGCGGGGACGCGCTGTTGGGGCTGCTCAACGACATGCTGGACTTCTCCAAGATCGAAGCCGGCCGGGTCGAACTGGAGCAGCAGCCCTTCAACCTGCGCCAGTGCGTGGAGTCCGTGTTGGATCTGCTCGCCATGCGCGCGAGCGAGAAGTCCCTGGACCTGGGCTACCACGTCACGGACGAGACGCCCGTCACCGTGGTGGGCGACGGCGCGCGCCTGCGGCAGGTGCTGCTCAACCTGGTAGGCAACGCGGTGAAGTTCACCGAGCGTGGCGGGGTGTCCATCTCCGTGGACACGCCGCGCCAGCCGCTCGCGCCGGGCGGGCTCTTCGAGCTGCACTTCTCCGTGCAGGACACCGGCCTGGGCATCAGCGAGGCCGCGCGCGCGGGCCTCTTCCAGCCCTTCAACCAGCTGGATGAGTCCGTGTCGCGCCGCTACGGCGGCACCGGCCTGGGCCTGGCCATCAGCAAGCGGCTGGTGGAGGCGATGGGCGGGCGGCTGTGGATGGAGAGCGAGGGCGTGCCGGGCAAGGGCGCTACCTTCCACTTCACCTTCCAGGCCCGCGAGGCCCCGCGAGGCGCGGAGGCCCTGCGCCCGGACGCGCTGAAGCTGCACGGCCGGCGCGTGCTGGTGGTGGACGACAACGCCATCAACCGCAAGCTGCTGGGCCGCCAGCTGGCCGCGTGGGGCATGGCCATCGTGGAGGTGGGCTCCGGCGCGGAGGCGCTGACCAAGCTGGAGTCCGGGGCCCGCTTCGACCTGGCCATCCTGGACCACCGGATGCCGCTGATGGACGGCCCCACGCTGGCGGCGCACATCCGCCAGCAGCGCGACGCGCGCGAGCTGCCCCTGTTGCTGCTCACCTCGTTCGACCAGCGCGACGCGCAGCCGCCCGGCCTCTTCACGGCGGTGCTGCCCCGGCCGGTGAAGGCGTCGCAGCTGCATGACGCGCTGATGACGTGCCTGGCCCAGGACCTCATCTCCGCGCGGCCCATGCCGCCCGCGCCCGCGCCCGCCACCCGCGAGCGCTCCGTGTTCAACTCACGCCCCGGCGAGCAGATGCCGCTGCGCATCCTGCTGGTGGAGGACAACCCCACCAACCAGAAGCTGGCGCTGCTGGTGCTGGAGCGGCTGGGCTACCCGGCGGACACCGCGAACAACGGCCGCGAGGGGCTGAACCTCCTGACGCGCAAACGCTACGACGTCGTGCTGATGGACGTGCAGATGCCGGAGCTGGACGGCCTGGAGACGACGCGCCAGCTGCGCAAGGACATGCCCCTGAGCGACCAGCCGTGGGTCATCGCCATGACGGCCAACGCGATGACGGCGGACCGCCGCGAGTGCCTGGACGCGGGCATGGACGACTTCCTCAGCAAGCCCATCCGCGTGGAGGAGCTCATCTCCGCGCTGCGCCGCGCCTGGGAGCGCCTGGCGCGCGAGCCCGGGGCCGCCCCCATCGTCCGTGCTTCGGAGTCCCCGCGCATGGGCGCCCCGCGCATCCGGGGCCTGGAGTCGGGCGCGTTGGACCGGCTGTGGCAGTCGCTGGACGGCCAGGTGGAGCGGATGCTCCCGGAGCTCGTGGACACCGCGCTGGAGAGCATGCCCCGGCTGATGGAGGACGCGCGGGGGGCGCTCGCGCGCGGCGAGCTGGAGAACCTGGCGCGCGCCGCGCACACGCTCAAGTCCAACGCGGCCTACTTCGGCGCTGCCATGCTGGAGTCGCTGTGCTGGGACATCGAGCAGCGCGCGGACGCCCGGGTGATGGACGGGATGGAGCCGCTCGTCGCCCACTGCCAGGAGGCGCTGGAGGAGAGCCGCCGGCTCCTGGAGCAGCTCAAGGGCACCGTGGTGCCCGGGCCCAGGCCTGACGCCTGCTAGGCCCCACCGGGGCCGGCCCTCTCAAGCCCGCTGGGGCGCGTTCGGGTCGCTGATGGTGAGCGGCTGCCGCTGGCCATCCTTCGCGACCAGGCTCGCGGTGAGGGAGAAGTCCGGCCCCATGCGCAACTCCAGCGTGGTGGGGCCCGGGTGGGCCACGCGCCAGTCCGGCTCGATGCGCACGGTGCCCAACAGCTCGCGCTCCACGGTGGTGCGGTCCAGCGCCTCGAAGAGCGCCACCGGCACGGGGCCCGGCCAGGGCGGCAGCTCCAGGTCCACGGTGCGCGTGCCGGGCACGGGCGTGTTGGCGGGGAGCACCTCGTGCTGGCCGCCGCCGGGCACCATGGCGCCAATGGGCATGGGCACCACGTCCGACAGGCCGCTGATGCCGCGCGCCAGGTTGCGCCCCAGGATGGCCGCGCCCACGGCCACGCCCAGCTCCGGGTGCACTTCCTTGTCGGATGACAGCTTCTTGAAGTGGGCCAGGCGCGTGCGGATGGCGGGCATGCGCGTCTGGCCGCCCACCATCACCAGCTCGTCGATGGCGTCCGGCTTCAGGCCCGCCTTCTCCAGCACGTCGTCGCACGCGGCGGCGGTGCGCTCGATGAGCTGGAACACCATGGCCTCCATCCGCTCGCGGGTGAGCGTGACGTTGAAGTCCACGAAGGCGCCGTCCTTCTGCGTGATGCAGGGGATGCGGATGGGCACGGACGCGCCGCTGGAGAGCGCCATCTTCGCGGACTCGGCGGCGAAGACCAGGCGCTGCATCACCACCTTGTTGCCGCGCAGGTCGACGCCGTGCTGCTTCTGGAAGTCGTCCACCAGCGCTTCCACGATGGCTTCATCGAAGTTGGCGCCGCCCAGGAACGCGTCGCCGCCGGTGGCCAGCACCTTCACCACGCGGTTCTGCACGGACATGAGGGTGACGTCGAAGGTGCCGCCGCCCAGGTCGAACACCATCACCGTCTGCTCGGGGTTGCGCAGGTTGGCGTAGTAGAGCGCCGCGGCGGTGGGCTCGTTGACGATGGCGCGCACGCGCAGGCCCGCCTTCTCCGCGGCGTGGCGGATGGCCTCGCGCTGGCGGATGGTGGCGTGCGCGGGCACGGTGAGCACGCACTCCTTGAATGGCGTTCCGGCCGCGTGCGTGGCCAGCGTGTTGAGGTGCTTGAGGATGAAGTGCGCCACGTCGATGAGCGGCGTCACCTTCCCGTACACCTCCACGGCGGTGTAGCCGTCCGGGCCCTCCACCAGCTCGAAGGCGAAGCGGTTGCGGTGGCGGGCCACGTATTCGGACTGGAAGCGGCGGCCCAGGAAGCGCTTGGCGCCGAAGATGGTGTGGCGCGGGTCGTCGATGATCTGCCGCCGCGCCGCCGGGCCGACGATGGCCTTGTCGCCCGCGTGGAACCACGCGATGGAGGGCAGGGTGAGGCTCTTGTCCGCGATGGGCACCACGCGCAGCTTGTTCGCCTTGTCGAAGAAGGCCGCCGCGGTGTTGGTGGTCCCGAAGTCAATGCCGAGGATGGGGGCGGCGCTCGTGCTCATGTGGGGCCGCCATCCTCGCACGTCCCGCCGCGCCGGGGCACCCGGCACGACGGTTCGCCTGTGCGCGGAGGTCGGTTGAACCCACCGTGTGTCAGGTCCTGGGCGGCGTGTTGTAGCCGGCGTCGCCGTAGGGCTTCAGGCGCTCCAGCCACATCTCCTCCAGCACCTTCAGCTCCTCCACGGGCGGAGGCCCGCCGGGCTCCTCGCGGGGCTTGAGCCGGTCCAGCACCTCGAAGGAGAAGGCCGCTTCGCCGTGGCGCTCCCAGTCCGCCTGCAGCTCGGGGACGCGGTGCATGCGCTGGGCGAACTCGAACCGGATGCGGTTGAACATCGCGGTCAGGTTGAGGGCGTGGCCCACGAACAGCTTGCCGTTGGCGTGGCAGCGGATGGCGTAGATGCCCATGGGCACCTCCGCTTCCTTGTAGGCGCGCTTGCGCTCCGAGCGGGCCGCGCGCGAGTCGTCACCGGACGCCATGGTCGCCTCCGAAGCCCCGCGAGACGAGCTTCGCCTCCAGCCGCTCCTTCGCGGCGGGGTCTCGTGGCCGCACCCAGTCGCGGCCCATCCGTTCCCAGTCCGCGTCGCGCGCGTCGATGCCCAGCGCCTGGAGGAAGTCGGCCTCGCAGATGAAGCACTGGGTGCCGAAGGGGAAGAGGAAGCCGCCCTGCGCGTCCAGCGAACGCGCGGCCTCCGCGTAGGTGGAGAACCACCGGTTGAGGAACGGGCTGTGGCCCTTCCGGAAGAAGGCGCGCGTGTCCAGCGTGTGCGCGCCGCCCTCCAGGGCCTGCTTCAGCTCCGTCCAGGTGGTGTGCCCGGCCTCCCGCGCGACGACAGCGAGCCCGTGCTTGTGCTGCACGGTGTCCCGCCGCGCGAGGACTTCACCCAGGGACAGGGACGCGAAGAAGGGCAGGGCGCGCATCCGTTCCGCGGCGCGCGTGGCGCGGGCGGTGTCGGACGAGTCCAGGTCCTTGAGGAGCAGGGACGCGCGGACCTTGTATTCATGAAGCGTGACGGGGAGGGGGCTGCCGGTTCCCATGACGAATCCTCCGGTGCTGGCCCTCACCCGTTGGGGGACCGTGGAAGGACTGCATCAGGGGTCTGGCGACAGCGGGTGAAGCGAGGGTGACGTCGTCTTTCCGGGCGGCGGGCACCCCTCGGCACCCGTGGGACGAATAGACCAGACGCGTCCCACGGTCGTCAAACGCGGCCTGGATGCTCGCTAGGACTCGGACTGTCCGCGCCGCAGGCCCAGGGCCTTCATTTTTTTATAAAAGTGCCCGCGCTCCAGGTCGAGGATCCGCGCCGCCTCCGTCACGTTGTCGTGCGTGTGGGCGAGCACCCGCTGGATGATCTCCCGCTCCGCGTCCTCCACCTGCTCGCGGAAGGTCTGGTCCACGCGAGGCCTCCAGCCGCCCGGGTTCGCGGTGACAGGCTCGGAGGCGGGCCCGGCGGCGGGCGCGGCCTGGGCGGGCGCCGCGACAGGGGGCGCATCCCCGCCCACGGTGGGCTCGGGCATGGGGGGCAGGGGACGGCCCCGGGGCAGCAGCTCCAGCGCGTCCGTGCGCGAGACGACCGGCCCCTCGCAGAGGATGGCCAGCCGCTCCACCAGGTTGCGCAGCTCGCGCACGTTGCCCGGATAGTCGTACGCGCTCATCACCGCGAGCGCGTCCGGCGACAGGGCCAGGGGCCGCCGCCCGTTCTTCGCGCACGCCTCGCGCAGGAACGTGTCGATGAGGTCCGGCAGGTCCTCACGGCGCTCGCGCAGCGGCGGCGAGTGAATCTGCACGACGTTGATCCGGTAGTAGAGGTCCTCGCGGAATCTCCCCGCGGCGATCTCCTTCTCCAGATTTTTGTTCGTCGCGGCGATGACGCGCACGTCCACCTTGAGCGTCTCCGCGCCGCCCACGCGCTCCAGCTCGCCCTCCTGGAGCACGCGCAGGAGCTTCGACTGCATGGCGGCCGGCATGTCGCCAATCTCGTCCAGGAAGAGGGTGCCCTCGTGCGCCAGCTCGAACTTGCCGCGCCGCACGCTCACCGCGCCGGTGAAGGCGCCCTTCTCGTGGCCGAACAGCTCGCTCTCGATGAGGTCGTGCGGCACCGCGGCGCAGTTGAGCTTCACGAACGGCCCGCCCTTGCGCCGGGAGTTCTGGTGCAGCGCCCGCGCGATGAGCTCCTTGCCGGTGCCGTTCTCACCGGTGATCAGCACGCGCCCCTCGCTGGGCGCTGTTCGCTGGATGAGGGAGAAGATGCGCTGCATGGCGGGCCCGCCGCCCACCATGTCGAAGCGGCCCAGCTCCGCGCGCAGCTCCTGCAACTCCTCCATCGCCGCCTGGTGCTTGAGCGCGTTGCGCAGCGCCACCAGCAGCCGGTCGCGCGCCAGCGGCTTCTCCAGGAAGTCGCGCGCCCCCAGCTGCGTCGCCTTCACCGCCGTGTCGATGGTGCCGTGGCCGGACATCATGATGACGGGCAGGTCCGGCTTGAGCTCCGTGAGCCGCGCCAGCACCGTGAGGCCGTCCATGTCCGGCATCTTCACGTCCATCAACACGGCATCCACCGGCCGCGCGCTCACCACGTCCAGCGCCACCTGACCGCTGCTGGCCAGCTCGGTGCGGTAGCCGGCCAGCTGCAACGACTGGCTCAGGGTGAGGAGGATGTTCTTTTCGTCATCAACAATCAGGACCGCAGCGGGCATGGGCAAACCGTTCACACTCTCACGGAAATAATCGGGGCATCAAGGGTCTCGTGCGGCCCGGAGGGACGGGGAAAAGACAAATCTTTTGACTCTCCCCGGTGGGTCCGACTACACGCGACAAGCCCGGCCCACCCTCTGTGGGCCTCTCTTTTCCCGTGGTTGCTGTCGGAGGAATGATGCGTCGGATTTCGCTTTGGGCCGGGTTGGCCCTCGCCGTGGCCGTGCTGACCGGGTGCCCGCCCACCTACCCCAAGTGCAACAACGACGAGCAGTGCCAGGAGAAGGGCGAGGTCTGCGTCCAGGGCCAGTGCCAGGAGTGCGCGACGGACGCGAACTGCCGTGAGGGCTTCACGTGCCAGGCGAACAAGTGCGCGCCCAAGCCTCCGGAGTGCACCACGGACACGGCCTGTGGCACCGGCCGCATCTGCGAGGCCGGCAAGTGCGCCGAGGCCCAGTGCAAGGACGACTCCGCGTGCAACGGTGGCAAGTGCCAGGCCGGCCGCTGCCAGGCCCCCAAGGACACCTGCTCCGCCAGCACCGACTGCGGTGAGGGCCAGGAGTGCCAGTCCGGCAAGTGCGTGACGGCGGACGCCAGCTCCAAGTGCGACTACTCGCCGGTGCCCTTCGGCTTCAACGAGTCCACCCTGGACTCCGGCGCGCAGTCGCGCCTGGGCGAGCTGGCGGCCTGCATCAAGGCCAGCCAGGGCAAGATCACCCTGGGCGGCCACGCGGACGAGCGCGGCACGGAGGAGTACAACCTCCAGCTGTCCAACCGCCGCGCCGCGGCCGTGAAGCGCTACCTGGTCGACCTGGGCGTGCCGTCCAACCGGCTGTCCACGGTGGGCTATGGTGAGACCCGCCCGGTGTCCAACGCGGCCACCGAGGAAGGCTGGGCGGAGAACCGCCGCGTGGAGTTCCAGCGCTAGTTCTGGGGTAGGCTCTGGGGCGCATGGCCGCCCTAGAGTCGGAAACACGCCAGTCCTACCTGGTCTTCGCGTGTGGAAGCAGTTGGTACGCGGTGCCCGCGGAAGCCGCGGCGGAGGTCGTCACCTTCCCCGAGCTGACGCGGGTACCGGGTTCCCCGCCCCACCTGCTGGGCGTGTTCGCGCACCGGGGGGAAGTCATCCCCGTCGTGGACATGAGCCTGCTGGTGGGCGGGGTTTCCGCCGGGTCCCGTCGCGCCGTCCTGGTGCGCCTGGCCCGGGGAACGCTGGCCCTCACGGCCAGCAGCGTCGCCGGTGTGTCCGCGCTGATGGGACCGCTGGAGCCCCTGGGCCCCTCGGGTGTGCACGTCCACCTGCGCGGCCCCGTGAAGAGCGGCTCGCGCGACGTGGCCGTCATCGACCCGGAAGGCCTCTTCGACCACCTCAGCCAGGGCGGCTAGCCCCATGCTTCCCGCGGGCCGGGTCGAGGGGACGCTCCTGTGCCACGTGGGGCCGCACCGCATCGCCTTCGAGGCGGGCGAGGTGGCCTCCATCGCCGCGCCGGACGCGGGCACCGTGTCCGCCCACCGGGCCTTCCTGGGGGCCGGGGGCGCCCAGCGCGTGCTGGTGACGGCCACCGGGGACACGGTGGGGGTGGACGGGCTGGAGATCGACTCGGAGGTGCTGTCCGTGCTGCCGCCCTCGCCGGTGGTGGCGGGGGCCTCCGGAGGCAGCCTGCGCGGCTTCGTGCTCACGCGCGGCGTGCTCTGGCCGCTGCTCAGCCTGGATGCCTTCCAGCGCTACCTGCGCGGGCTGGACGGGGAGGGCGGATGATCGCCCCGCGGGAGCTCCGCGCCCTGGGGCGCTGGACGACGCGGCCCCGCATCCCGGGCAGCTGCCTGGGCGTGGGCATCGCGTTCCTCCACATCCACCTGTCGCACACGCTGCCGGAGGCCGGGCGCACGCCGCTGACGTGGCTGATGTTCTGCGCGCTCGTGCTGTTCATCAGCGTGGGCTACGCGCGCGACACCCGGGCCCTGCGCACGCTCTTCGCGCTGGGCGAGGGGCGGCTGCCCGCCACGTCGGAGCACCTGCTGGTGGCGGTCCAGGAGGTGGCGGCCATCCCCGGCCGCAGCTTCTGGTTCGTGATGCAGGGCTGGCTGGGCGGCACGCTGACGGTGGCCCTGGCCTTCCCGACCCTGGCGGACGTGCCGTGGACGGAAGGGGTGCGGGTGATGGTGCTGGGGATGTCCATTGGCCCCCTGAGCGCCATGCTCACCTACCTGATGGTGGTGCGCCGCGCGCGGGCCACGCTGGACCGGCTGGTGTCGCTGGGGCCGGCGCCGCTGGAGGTGCTGGCCGCGCTGCCGCCCCGGCGCATGCACATCCGCCGCCGGCTGGTGGTCTTCACCGCCATCGCGGTGCTGAGCCCGTCGCTCTTCATCCTGGACGTGGCCTTCACGCGCACGGTGACGGTGGTGGATGCGTTGACGCAGGCCACCACGCCGGAGGCGCGCAAGGAGGTGATGGCGCGGGTGCGCGACGGAGACGGGCCGCCCCTGGGGCTCATCGCGGGGCTCGTCACGCTGCTGATTCTGGGCACCGCGGCGCTCGCGGGCACGGCGCTGTCGGAGCCCCTGCGCGCCATCACCGAGGACGCGACGCGCATCGCGCGCGGGGAGGTGCGGCCCCCGCGCGTCATCCACGCGGAGGACGAGGTGTGGGCCACCTCCGCGGCCTTCACCCAGATGCAGGTGCAGCTGGTGCAGGCCCTGTCGCAGCTCAAGCGGGCGGGCATCCAGATCTCCTCCACCACCGAGCAGCTGGTGGCCACCAGCACGGAGCAGGAGGTGGGCGCGGACGAGCAGGCCGGAGCGCTCAACGCCACCAGCGCCACCACGGAGGAGCTGGCCCGGTCCGCGCAGCAGATCGCCGACAACGCGGAGTCCGTGTCCGCCATCGCGGAGACGACCTTCGGCGCGGCGCAGTCCGGCCAGCGCGGCGCCACCGCCTTCCTGGGCGCCATGCAGCGCATGAAGGAGGACAACGAGGCCATCGCGGAGGCGGTGGTGCGCCTCAACAAGCGCGTGCAGCAGATTGGCAAGGTGGTGGAGTTCATCAACGAGATCGCCGACAAGTCGGACCTGCTGGCGCTCAACGCGGAGCTGGAGGGCACGAAGGCGGGCGAGGTGGGGCGGGGCTTCTCGCTGGTGGCGGCGGAGATGCGAAGGCTGGCGGAGAACGTCATCCGCTCCACGAAGGAGATTGAAGGCCTCATCGGGGAGATCCGCGACGCGACCAACGGCGCGGTGATGGCCACGGAGGCGGGCCTGAAGACGACGGAGCTGGGCACGCTGCTGGCGGCGCAGGTGGACGACAGCCTGAGCCTCATCCTGGAGCTGGCGCGGCAGACGTCGCACGCGGTGCGCAGCATCTCGCTGGCGACGCTGCAGCAGCAGACGGGCACGGATCAGCTCGCGGCGGCCATGGGGGACATCCTGCGCGTCACCGAGCAGAACGCCGCGGCCACCAAGCAGATGGTGGCGGCCAACGCGGACCTGTCCGCGCTGGCGGCGGACCTGCAGCACGTGGTGCAGCGCTTCCATGTCGAGCCGGCTGGCGGCGAGTCGGCTGGAGCTTCTGGCACGCCTGGCGCGACGGGAGGCGTGTGACATGGACCACTCCTCACGCTCGGACTCCCGGCGGGCCGCCTTCAGCCAGCAGCTGATGTTCCCCGTGCCGCTGGCGAACCTGGTGGGCTCCACGCTGGGGCTGCACTTCGCGTCGCTCGTGGTGGGCGATGAGCTGCCCCGGAAGGAGCTGGGAACGCTCGTCGCCCTGGTGGTGGGCGTGAGCGCGCTGCACATGCTGCTGGGGGTGGGTGTGTCCCTGCGCCGCTTCCCCCGGCTGCGGGCCCTGGAGCGCGGAGCGCTGCCGCCCACGCTGGAGCACCTGTCGAAGGCGGTGGGGGAGGTTTCGCGCGCGCCGGGCGAGGCGTTCTTCCGCTCGCTGGGGTTGTGGGCGCTGACCACGGGTGTGGTGGCGATGGCGCTCGGGTCGGCCATGCACCTGCCGTGGAAGGTCACCCTGCGCGTCGCGGGGCTGGGGGCGCTGTTCGGCCCGCTCACGTCGCTGCTCGTGTACGGGCTCGTCACGTTGAGGGCGCGGCGCGGCGTGCTGTGGGTGGCGGAGCAGGGGCTGACGCACGCGCAGGTCATCGCCGCGCTGCCCCGGCGCTCGCGCATCGGCGCGCGGCTGGTGGCCTTCACCGCCATCTGCGTGGTGACGCCCGCGGTGATGTGCGCGCAGGTCGTCACGGCGCTGACGGAGCGGCTCTTCCACCGGCTGGTGGAGGCGGACAGCCCGGTCGCGCAGGGCTTGCTGGTGGACGCGTTCACGTCCAGCGCGCTCTTGTGCGCGGTGGTGTTCGGCCTGGCGCTGGCCACGGCGTACCTGGGCGGCACGCTGCTGGGGCGGCCCATGCGGGAGTTGTCCGGGGAGGCGCGCCGCATCGCGGCGGGGGACCTGGCCAGCCCCCGGCTGGTGCCCGCGGAGGACGAGGTGTGGGCGGTGTCCGCGGCCTTCACCACGATGCGCACGCACCTGGCGGACGTGCTCGCGGAGCTGCAGCGCGCGGGCTCGCAGATTTCGGCCACCACGGAGGAGATCTTGAGCACCTCCGGGCGCTACGAGGCGGGCGCCGCGGAGCAGGCCAGCAGCCTGGACGAGACGAGCGCCACCACGGAGGAGCTGGCGCGCTCGGCGAAGCAGATCGCCGAGAACGCGAGTTCGGTGGCGGAGATCGCCCAGCGCACGCTGGCGGCGGCGCAAGGGGGGCAGCGCAGCGCGGAGTCCTTCCTGGGGGCCATGTCGCGCATGCGCCAGGACAACCAGGCCATCGGCTCGGCGGTGGGGCGGCTGGACAAGCGCGTGCAGCAGATCGGGAAGATCGTCGAGTTCATCAACGGCGTCGCGGACAAGTCGGACCTGCTGGCGCTCAACGCGGAGCTGGAGGGCACGAAGGCGGGCGAGGTGGGGCGGGGCTTCTCGCTGGTGGCGGCGGAGATGCGAAGGCTCGCGGAGAACGTGCTGGAGTCCACGAAGGAGATTGAGGGGCTGATTGAAGAGGTGCGCGAGGCCTCCGCCGCCGCGGTGACGGTGACGGGCGGCGGCGTGCGCGCGGTGGAGACGGGGACGGGGCTGGCGGAGCAGGTGTCCGAGTCGCTTCGCCAGATTGTCGACCTGGCGGGGCGGACGTCGGACGCGGTGCGGATCATCTCCCGGTCCACGCAGCAGCAGCAGGCGGGCACGGATCAGCTCGCGGAGACGATGGCGGACATCCTGCGCATCACCCAGCAGAGCCTCAACGCGACGAAGCAGGTGGGCGCGGCGAACGGGGACCTGTTGGGGCTGGCGCAGGACCTGCGCGGCGTGGTGGAGCGCTTCCAGATCCACCAGGCGACCCTGCGCAAGGGGGGCGGCGGGTGAACCCCAGCGAACGGCTGCTCAAGCAGTTCCGAGACCTTGTCACGGTCCGTCTGGAGCGCATCAACCGCTCCCTGATGGAGCTGGAGTCCGGGGGCAACCTGGAGGCCGGGCAGCGGGTGCTGCGCGAGCTGCACGGGCTCAAGGGCGAGGCCCGGATGATGGGCTTCAGCGAAATCAACACGCTCGCGCACGAGATGGAGGAGCTGGTCCGGTGCGCGGAGCCGCAGCGCTACCGGCTGTCGTCGGAGTCCACCGACGCGCTGCTCGCCACGGCGGACACGGTGCTCGCGCTGTCGGGCGCGCTCCAGGCGGGAGAGCCGCTCCTGGCGGTGGAGACGCTGGTGGCGACGCTGCAGCAGCGGGTCATCGCGGAGTCCGCGCGTCCGGTGGAGGGCGGCCGGGCCGCGAAGTCAGAGGGCGCGTCGCACCTCATCGTGTCGGACCGCCGGGAGCCCTCCGCGGCCGTGGTGGTCCCCGCGCACTGGGGAGCGCCCGCGTCACGCCCGGACGCGCCGGCGGGAGGCGCATCGCCGGGGACCGCCGCGTCACAGTTCCTCACGACAGCCCTCCGGGCAGAGCCGTCCGGGAGTCCGGCGGGAGCGCAGGGGGAGTCGCCTGCCTCGGGAGGAGCACCGAACTCGCACGGTCTCCATCCGGGAGGCTCGGGCCATTCGCACCTCATGGCCCCGGTGACGGGAAGCCCGGGCGGCGCGCACCTCGTGGCTCCGGTAACGGGAAGCCCGGGCGGCGCACACCTTGCAGCCCCGGTGACGGGAAGCCTGGGCGGCGCGCACCTCGTGGCCCCGGTGACGGGAAGCCCGGGAGGCTCGCAGCTCATGGCGCCGGTGACGGGAAGCCTGGGGGGCGCGCACCTCGTGGCCCCGGTGACGGGAAGCCCGGGAGGCTCGCAGCTCATGGCGCCGGTGACGGGAAGCCTGGGGGGCGCGCACCTCGTGGCTCCGGTAACGGGAAGCCTGGGCGGTGCACACCTCGTGGCCCCGGTGACGGGAAGCCTGGGCGGCGCGCACCTCGTGGCGCCGGCTCCCGGAAGCGCGGGGGCTCACCTGGGCAGCGCCGCCGGCAGCCCTGGGAACTCTCACTTCGTGGGTCCCACGCCAGGCACGCCCTCGAACGCGTACCCCTCGGCCTCCGCCGCGTCTCCCGGCACGCGGATGGTCGACACCGCCCGCTCGCGCCCGCCTGCCACGACGAAGCATGCGACGGGCAACGTGCGCACCGGCGACGTCCGCATGGACACGGCCGTGCGCATCGGCGTGGCCAGCCTGGACATGCTCACCAGCGCGGTCACCAACCTGGGCCAGGTGGCCCGCCGCCGCGAGCTGGCCACCTCGCGCCGCCTGGAGCTCGTGCGCGAATTGAGCGAGCTGGCCCGCGTCGCGGAGGACCTGGGCCCCGCGGGCGTCGCGCTCGCGGAGCGCCTGGGCCGCGCCAAGGAACTCGCCGCCACGCTGCACCGCGAGGCCAAGCTGCTCGCCAACGCGGAGCTGCGCGACCTGGACCAGGTGTCGGAGGAGATCCAGGGCCTGCGCATGCTGCCCCTCTCCGTCCTCTTCGAACCCTATCCCCGCATGGTCCGCGACCTGGCGCGGGAGCTGGGCAAGGAGGTGGAGCTCGTCGTGGACGGCGAGGACACCCGCGCGGACCGCTCCGTCGTGGAGGCCTTGCGCGAACCGCTCATGCACCTGGTCCGCAACGCGCTGGACCACGGCCTGGAGACCCGCGTGGACCGCGTCGCCTCCGGCAAGCACCCCCGGGGCTGCCTCACCCTGCGCGCCGCCCGCGAGGGCAGCCGCATCATCCTGCGCGTGGAGGACGACGGCGCGGGCATGGACCCGGCGCTCCTGCGCCGCGTGGCCGTGCGCCGGGGCGTGCTGGACGAGCCCGCCGCCAACGCCCTGTCCGACGCCGCCGCGCGCGAGCTCGTCTTCCTGCCCGGCTTCACCTCGCGCGACGTGGTCACCGACCTGTCGGGTCGGGGCGTGGGGCTGGATGCCGTACGTACCTCCCTCCAGGCCCTGGGCGGCGACGTGGGCGTGGAGTCCGCGCCCGGCTGGGGCACCATCTTCACCCTGCGCGTCCCGGTGTCCCTCACCGTGGCGCCCCTGCTCTTCGTCCAGGTCTTCGACGAGACGCTCGCCCTGAGCGCCGTCCACGTCTCCCGCGCCCTCAAGGTGGACGCCTCCGAGGTGGGAGAGGTCGCCGGTCGTCCCACCCTCCGGATGGAGGGCCGCGTGCTGCCCTTCGCCTCGCTGGCGTCGCTCTTGGGGCTCGCCACCGAGCGCCCCGCCCGGGAGGGCGAGCTGGTGCTGGTGGTGAAGGGCCAGGGCATGGAGGCCGCACTGGCGGTGGACAGGGTCCTGGAGGAGCGCGTCCAGGCCATCCTCCCCTTGAAGGGCATCCTCGCGCGCTACACGCACCTCACCGGGGCCACGTCGCTCGCGGACGGGCGGCTGGCCATGGTGCTGTCCGCGGCGGCGCTCGCGGCGGGCGTGCATGGCGTCGCGCCCCTGAAGCTCGCCCGCCCCCCGGTGCGCGCCCCCGCGCCCCGGCGCCGCCGCATCCTGGTGGTGGACGACTCGCCCCTCACCCGGGAGCTGGTGGCCAACCTGCTGGAGGCGGTGGGGTACGACACCCTCCGGGCGGCGGATGGCCCCTCGGCGCTGGAGCAGCTGGAGCAGGAGGGCCCCCCGGTGGAGCTGGTCGTCACCGACCTGGAGATGCCGGAGATGGACGGCGTGGAGCTCACCCGGTGCCTGAAGTCGGACCCGGCCCGGCGCGGGCTGCCCGTCGTCATCCTCACCACCCGGGGAGGGGAGTCGGACCGGGCGCGTGGGTTGGCGGCCGGGGCGGACGGCTACATCACCAAGGGCGACCTCGTCCGCCAGGACCTGGTGGACGTCGTGGGGCGGCTCCTGGCCTGAAGTCTCCCAGGACTCGAGAGGACTCCCGGGGCCCATCGCATTGCTATACTCCCGCGGCGCGTACGGGGTATTGAACGGACATGGGCAAGAAAGTGACGGTGCTGGTGGTGGATGACTCGGTCATCTGCCGTCAGCTCATCAGCGCGGCGTTGAGCGACGACCCGGACATCCAGGTCGTCGGCACCGCCGCGAACGGCCAGGAGGCCGTTGCCCTCACCAAGGAGCTGCGCCCCCACGTCATCACCATGGACGTGGACATGCCCGTGATGGACGGGCTCACGGCCGTGGAGCACATCATGGCCGAGTGCCCCACGCCCATCCTGGTGCTGACGGGCGACCCGCGCTCGCAGGCCCCCGCGCTGACGTACCGCGCACTGGAGCTGGGCGCGCTGGCGCTTCAAATCAAGCCCGCCATCGACGCGGGGCCGGAGGCGTGGAACCTCACCAAGGAGGTGAAGCTCATCTCCTCCGTGCGCGTCATCCGCCACGTGCGCGGTCAGAAGCGCGGCCCGCCGGGGACGCCGCACACGCCCACCCCGGTGCTGCCCGCGGCCTCCATGGGCATCGTCGCGGTGGCCGCCAGCACGGGCGGCCCGCAGGTGCTCTACCGGATGCTGTCGGAGCTGCCGGCGGACTTCCCGGCGCCCATCGTCATCGTCCAGCACATCAACGCCGCCTTCTCGGAGTCGCTGGCCAGCTGGCTCGCCAACGCGAGCAAGCTGAAGGTCCGCCTGGCGGTGGACGGGGACACACTTCAGCCCGGGCTGGTGCTGGTGGCGCCGCCGGATCAGCACATGGTGGTGCCCGTGCGAGGCCGCGTGGCGCTCAAGCCCGGCGTGGAGCGCGACGGGCACATGCCCAGCGGCACCGTGCTGCTGGAGAGCGTGGCCAAGGTCTACGCCCGGAGAGCGGTGGGCGTGGTGCTCACCGGCATGGGCGCGGACGGGGCGGACGGGCTCCTGGCCATCAAGCAGGGCGGTGGGCTGGCGCTGGCGCAGAACGAGGAGTCCTGCGTGGTGTTCGGCATGCCGGGCGCGGCGGTGGAGCGCAAGGCGGTGGACCACCTCATCCACGGCGATGACGTCGCGGCCACCCTGGCGCGCCTGGCGCGCGGAGAGTCGCTGGCCGCGAGCCGCTGACCTCGCATGACGTCCTCCTCCGAGCGCTGGGCTCCCGTCCACGCCTGGCTTCAGGCGCACACGGGCATGGCGCTGAGCGGGGCCCAGCAGCGGCGGTTGGACGCGCGGCTGGACGCGCTGGGACACGGCCAGAGCGCGACGAGGTTGGTGGCGCACCTGCGCACCCCGGCGGGCGCGGCGGACCTGGCGCGGCTGGTGGACGCGGTGGCGGTGCACACGTCGGAGGTGTTCCGGGACGAGGTGCAGCTGTCCGCCTTCCGCGAGCACGTGCTGTCGCCCCGGGTGCAGCGCTCCAGGTCGCCGCTGCGCGTGTGGAGCGCGGGCTGCGCGGCGGGCGAGGAGGTCGCCACGCTGCTCCTCCTGATGGCGCAGGAGGGCGCGGATCCCTCGAGCCGCGTGCTGGGCACGGACATCTCCGAGCAGGTGCTCACCCGGGCGCGCGAGCTGAGCTTCCTGACGGATGCGCTCCGGCGCGTGCCGGACGCCGCGCGCTCGCGCTACTTCGAGCCGAAGGGCCGGCGCCACGCGCTGGTGGAGTCGCTGCGCGCGCAGGCCGAGTTCCGGCGCCACAACCTGATGGAGGCCCCCTATCCGGAGGCCCCCGGGGGCAGCGGCTTCGACATCATCTTCTGCCGCAACGTCCTCATCTACTTCACCCCGGAGGCCTTCCAGCGCACGGTGCGCAACCTGGGGGAGCGGCTCGCGCCCGGCGGGGTGCTGGTGCTGTCCGCCGCGGAGCCCCTGCTCCAGGTGCCCCCGGAGCTGCGGCTGTTGCCCAGCGAGCACGCGTTCTTCTACGTGCGCGAGGACGCCGCGCCCGTGGAGCCCGCCCGCCCGAAGCGGGACTCCGGCCGGTTCCCGGGCATCGCCACCGGAGCCTCCGGACCCGCCGCGCCCAAGCCGGAAACACCCGCGGCCCCGGCTCCGGTTCCGCCCCCGGCTCCAGACGAAGCCGCGATGGCCCAGGCGGACTGGCTCTTCTCGTGCGTGCTGGACGGGGCCTCCACGGGCGTCCCGGACGAGAAGTCCGAGCGCGACCTGCGCCGGTGCCTGGACCTGGATCCGGACCACGTCGCCGCCCGCTACCTGCTGGGGCTCCTCTTGGAGCAGTGTGGCCAGCCCGGCGCGGCCCTGGAGGCCTACCGCCGGGCCCTGCGGGCGGTGGAGTCCGGGCGGGCGCGGCCAGTGCCCTTCTTCCTCAACCTGCCCCGGCTCCGGGTGGCCTGCGCCCGGGCCGTGGAGCGGCTGGAGGCGGAAGGGGCGCGCTGAAGGGCAGGGGGGCGGCCGGGCGTGATGCAAACAGAAGCGGCGCGCGGGGCACTTTGGACCTAGGATGTCCGGCCCATGCGCAGGCTCGTGCTCTTCGCCCTGTTGACCGCCGTCGTTCCCGGCTGTTTCTACCCCGCCGACCGTGGCCGTGCCCTGGAAGCCAAGGTGGACCGGCTGGGCGCGGACAACGCGAAGATGGCCGCGGAGCTGAAGGAGGCGCGCGACCAGCTCGCCGTCACCCAGCCGAAGCTCGATGAGAAGATCGCCCAGGTGACGCAGGCCCTGCAGAGCCTGGACACCGCCGCGCGCCGCAAGGACGCGGACATCGGCGTGCAGTTCCAGAAGACGGTGGAGGACCTGGCGCAGCTGCGCGGCCAGGTGGAGACCTACCTCTACAAGATTGGTGAGCTGGAGGCCGCGCTCGGCAAGAGCACGGAGGAGACCAACCAGCGGCTCCTGGCGCTCCAGGGCACGGAGGCGGTGAAGGAGGCCGAGGCGAAGAAGAAGGCCGAGGAGCTCCAGCGCCCCACGGACAAGAAGGAGTTCCTCGGGCTCGCGCAGGAGAAGGCCAAGGCCGGCGACGCGCTGCTCGCGCGCCAGCTCTACAACGAGTTCGTGAAGAAGTGGCCCAAGGACGCGCTCGTGGGCGAGGCCCACTTCGGCCTGGGCGAGACGTACTTCACCGAGTCCAAGTGCCGCGAGGCCCTCTTCGAGTACGGCAAGGTGGTGCAGGACTTCGCGAAGACGCCGTCCGCGCCGGACGCGTACCTGCGCTCCTCCGACTGCTTCCAGAAGCTGAAGATGAAGGAGGAGTCGAAGCTGGCGCTGGAGGAGCTGGTGAAGGGCTACCCCAAGTCGGACGCGGCCAAGACGGCGAAGACGAAGCTGGCGGAGCTGGACAAGAAGGCCGCGCCGGCCCCCGCGCCGAAGAAGGCGAAGAAGTGATGCGCCCCCGCGCCTCCCGGCTCGCCGCCCTGGCGCTCCTGTTGCTCCTGCCGCTGGTGGCCGGGGCCGCGCCGAAGAAGCTGGTGCTGCTCTTCACCGGAGACAACGGGGGCGAAGTCGCCCCCTGTGGTTGACGCCACAACCCGTCTGGCGGTCTGGCCAGACGAAAGACGGTCCTGAACGAGGAGCGCGCGAAGGGCGTGCCAGTGCTCGCGCTGGACGCGGGCAACGCGCTCTTCAAGACCCTGGCGGAGGGCCCGGAGGCGAAGCCTCGCGCGGAGCTCGTGCTGGAGCAGCTGGACGCGCAGGGCTACGCGGCCATGGCCGTGGGCCAGCGCGACCTCGTGCTGGGCGTGGACCTCCTCAAGAAGAAGACGAAGGGCGCGAAGCTGAAGCTCGTGTCCGCGAACCTCGTGGACGCGAAGGGGCAGCCGCTCTTCCCCGCGTCGGTGGTGACGACGGTGGGCGGGCTGAAGGTGGGCATCCTCGGCGTGTCCCCGGAGTCGTCGGACGGCGCGGCCTTGCTGCCCGCGGGCGTGCGAGGCCTGCCGGTGGGGCCGGCGGTGGCCTCCGAGGTGAAGCGCCTGCGCCAGAAGGAGCAGGTGTCGCTGGTGGTGCTGCTGGCGGCGGTGCCCTACGTGGAGGCCGTGAAGCTGGCCCAGGGCGCCGAGGGCGTGGACTTCGTGGTGCAGTCGCACGACGGACGGGGCGTGGGCATGGCGCAGCGCCAGGGGGTGTCCACGTTGGTGCCGCCGGGTGAGCGGGGCCGCCAGGTCGCCAGGCTGGAGCTGTCCGTGGAGGGCTCGGGGCCCTTCACGGACCTGTCCGAGGCGAACCGCGCCCGGGAGAGCCAGCGCATGGTGGAGGCGAACATCGTGCGCGTGCAAGAGCGCCTGAAGACGGAGAAGAACGAGGACACGCGCCGCTCGCTTCAGGAGACGCTGACCTCCTTCGAGGCGCGGCGCGACGCCCTGGCCCGTACGGCGGCGGCGCAGGGCCCGGCGACGGGGCGCACCTACCAGCTGACGTATCTGCAACTGGGCGCGGACGTGGCGTCGGATGCCGCCGTGCAAAAGCAGGTGGAGCGCGTGGAGCCGCCCGGCTCCGCGGGTCACTGAGCTTTCGCGAGCGTGGCCAACCCCGTCCATCCTGGGACGGGGCTGAAACACCTGTTTCATTCCCTGTCGCGGGATGTGTCACGCCCGTTCCAGCCCTGCTGGAGAGCAGGCGGGCGCGGGGGCATGGAACGCATGGCAGGTCGCTCTTCGACCGAATAATGTGATCAACAGGTTTCCTGGCCTCCCCCACGCCACTCGCACGACGAGTGGCGGGCCGCGCGTGATCGACATCGACCGGCACTGACCCTTGGGCACTGCGTCCGGCTTTCCGGGCGTCCCTCAGGGCCGCGCCGTGTCCGGAGTTCGGAGTCAATTCGATGAGCAGCAGCGGTGATTTGTCGAAGCGGATCGCGAACCTGTCTCCGGAGAAGCGCGCGGAGCTGCTGAAGAAGATGGCCGCGCAGAAGAACGCGGCGGGGTCTCCGGCGCGGGCGGCCTTCCCGCCGAGGGACCGGACGAAGCCCGCGGAGCTGTCCTTCGCGCAGCAGCGGCTGTGGTTCATGGACCAGCTGGCGCCGGGCAGCCCGCTCTACAACGTGCCCGTGGCGGTGCGGCTGGAGGGCGCGCTGGACGTGCCCGTGCTGGAGCGCTCGCTGCGCGAGGTGGTGCGGCGCCACGAATCGCTGCGCACGACCTTCCAGGGTACGGAGAGCGGTCCGGTGCAGCACTTCGCGGACGCGGCCGCGCTGGAGCTGGAGCGCACGGACGTGAGCGCGCTCGCGCCGGACGCGCGGGAGGCCGAGGCCTGGCGCCGGGTGCGGGAAGGGGCGCTGCGTCCCTTCGACCTCGCCACGGGCCCGCTGATGCGCGCGCTGCTGGTGAAGCTGGGGGACGCGGACCACCTGCTGCTGGTGGTGATGCACCACATCGTGTCGGACGGGTGGTCGCTGGGCGTGCTCGTGCGCGAGGTGGCGGTGCTCTACGCCACGTTCCTGCAGGGACAGCCGTCGCCGCTGTCGGAGCTGGCGGTGCAGTACGCGGACTACGCGGCCTGGCAGCGGGAGACGTTGCAGGGCGCGGCGCTGGAGCGGCAGCTGTCGTACTGGCGCGAGCAGTTGTCGGGCGCGCCGCCCGCGCTGGAGCTGACGACGGACAAGCCCCGGCCCGCGGCGCGCGGCTTCCGGGGCGCGCGCACGCCCATCCAGTGGCCGCGCGAGCTGACGGACGCGTTGCGGTCGCTGGCGCAGCGCGAGGGCGCGACGCTGTTCATGGTGCTGATGGCCGGGTGGCAGTCGCTCCTGTCGCGCTACTCCGGGCAGGACGACGTGAGCGTGGGCTCCCCCATGGCGGGCCGGACCCGCTCGGAGCTCGAAGGCCTCATCGGCATGTTCGTCAACACGCTGGTGCTGCGCGCGCGCTTCACGCCGGAGCTGTCGTTCCAGGGGCTGGTGCGCCAGCTGCGCGAGACAATGGTGGGCGCGACGGACCACCAGGACGTGCCGTTCGAGAAGCTGGTGGAGGCGCTGCAGCCGGAGCGCGACTCGGGGCGCACGCCGTTCTTCCAGGCGATGTTCGCGCTGCAGAACGCGCCGCGCGGACCCGTGGCCGTGCAGGGCCTGAAGCTGAACGCGATGGAGGTGGACACGCGGACGGCCAAGTTCGACCTGCTCCTCCAGCTCACGGAGGCGGATGGAAGCCTGAGCGGCTACGTGGAGTACGACACCGACCTCTTCCACGCCGCCACCGTCGCGCGGATGGTAGAGCACCTGCGCGGGCTGCTGGAGTCCGCGGTGGCCCACCCGGCGCTGCCCGTGGCGCGGCTGCCCATGGTGAAGGCCGCCGAGCGCCGCGTGCTGGCCGAGGATTGGAATCGGACCCAGGCGGCATACCCGCGGGAGCGGCCGGTGCACGCGCTCTTCGCGGAGCAGGCGCGCAAGGCGCCGGACCGGGTGGCGGTGGTGCAGGGCGTGGATGGCCGGACGCTGACGTACGGCGAGCTGGACGCGAAGGCGAACCAGCTGGCGCACCACCTGCGCGGGCTGGGTGTGAAGCGTGGCACGCGGGTGGGCGTGTACGTGGATCGCTCGTGGGAGATGGTGGTCGGGCTGCTCGGCATCCTGAAGGCCGGCGGCGCGTACGTGCCGGTGGACCGCAACTATCCGGCGGAGCGCATCGCGCTGCTGCTGGAGGACGCAGGCGTCGAGGTGACGCTGACGCAGCGGTCGCTGGTGGAGAAGCTGCCCGCCGGAGCGGGCACGCCGCTCTGCGTGGACACGGCGTGGGAAGCCATCCGCCGCGAACCGGAGACGGCACCGGATGTGGAGGTGGGCGGCGAGGACCTCGCGTACATCATCTTCACGTCGGGCAGCACCGGGCGCCCGAAGGGCGTGTGCGTTCCCCACCGGGGCATCACGCGCCTGGTGGTGGGCAACGACTTCATGCGCTTCGACGCGGACGCGGTCTGGTCGCAGACGGGGCCGGTCGCCTTCGACGCCTCGACGTTGGAGCTGTGGGGCGCGCTGCTGCATGGCGCGAAGCTGGTGCTGGCGCCGCCGCACGCGCTGACGCTGGAGGAGCTGGGCGCGCTGGTGAGGCAGGAGCGCGTCACCGTCCTGTGGCTGACGACGGCGCTGTACGAGCAGATGGCGCTCCACCAGGCGGAGGCCCTGGCGGGTGTGTCCCAGGTGCTGACGGGCGGCGACGTGATGCCGCTCCCTCGCGCTCGGGAGCACCTGGCTCGGCTGACCGAGGGCGCGGTGCTGGTGAATGCGTATGGCCCCACGGAGAACACCACGTTCTCCACCACGTACACGATGACGTCACGGGCGGTGCTCGATGGGGCGGTGTCCATCGGCAAGCCGATTGGAAACTCGACGGCGTACGTGCTGGATACGCATGGCGATGTGGCCGGCGTGGGCGTGCCTGGAGAGCTGTTCGTGGGCGGCGAAGGCCTGGCGTGGGGCTACCTCAACCGTGCGGACCTGACGGCCGAACGCTTCGTGCCCCATCCGTTCAGCCCGGAGCCCGGAGCGCGGCTGTACCGTACGGGTGACAAGGCCCGGTGGCGGGAGGACGGGACGCTGGAGTTCCTGGGGCGCACCGACTTCCAGGTGAAGGTGCGTGGCTTCCGCATCGAGCTGGGCGAAATCGAAGCAGCGCTCCTCCAGCACCCGGACGTGGCGGAGGCCACGGTGGTGGCGCGGGGGCAGGGCGCGGACAAGCAGCTGGTGGGGTACGCGGTCGCGAAGCCGGAGCGGACGCTCGACGCGGCGGAACTCAAGGCGCACCTGCGGCAGCGGCTGCCGGAGTACATGGTGCCCACGGCCCTGATGTCGCTGGACGCGCTGCCCCTCAGCGCCAACGGCAAGGTGGACCGCAAGGCGCTGCCGGAGCCGGAGGCCCCGCGCTCGGAGAAGGTCTTCGAGCCGCCCCGCACGGAGACCGAGGCGAAGCTCGCGGCCATCTGGGCGCAGGTGCTGCGCGTGCCCCAGGTGGGCGTGACGGACAACTTCTTCGAGCTGGGAGGCCACTCGCTGCTGGCGACGCAGGTGGCCTCGCGGATCCGCGCCGGGTTCGGCGTGGAGCTGCCGCTGCGCGAGCTGTTCGAGTCCGCCACCCTGGAGGCCCTGGCGCTCCGGCTGGAGCGAGCCACCCGCTCCGTCGCCCCGCCGCTGGCGCGGGTGTCGCGAGAGCAGCCCCTGCCGCTGTCGTTCGCGCAGCAGCGCCTGTGGTTCATCGACCAACTGGAGCCGGGCAGCCCGGTCTACAACGTCCCGCTGGCGGTCCGTCTGGAGGGCGCGCTGGACGTCGCGGTGCTCCAGCGCGCGCTGGATGCGCTGGTGGGGCGTCACGAAGCGCTCCGGACGACCTTCACGTCGCATGAGGGCACGCCGGTGCAGGTGGTGCATCCGCCCTCGGCGATGCCGCTGGAGGTGGAGGACCTGCGCGGCGTCGAAGCGGGCGGGCGGGAAGAAGAGGCCCGCCGCCGGGTGATGGCGCAGGGGCTGCGGTCCTTCGACCTGTCGCGAGGGCCGCTGGTCCGAGCCCAACTGGTGCGGCTGGAGGAGCATGACCACCTGCTCGCGCTCACGATGCACCACGCCATCTCGGATGGCTGGTCGTTGGGCGTGCTCGTGCGGGAGATCGGCGCGCTGTACGCGGCGTTCGTGCAGGGCCAGACCTCCTCGCTGCCGGAGCTGCCGCTCCAATACGCGGACTACGCGGCCTGGCAGCGCGGCTGGTTGCAGGGGGACGCGCTGGAGCGCGAGGTGGCCTTCTGGAAGGGCCGGCTCGCGGGAGCGCCCGCCGCCCTGGAGTTGCCCACGGACCGTCCGCGTCCGGCGGTGCGGGGCAACGCGGGCACGATGCACTTCTTCCAGTGGTCCCCCGACATGACGCAGCGCCTGCGGGCGCTGGCGCAGCGCGAGGGCGCATCGCTGTACATGGTGCTGCTGGCGGGCTGGCAGGTGCTGCTGTCGCGCTACTCGGGACAGAGGGACATCAGCGTGGGTTCGCCCATCGCGGGCCGGACGCGGGCGGAGCTGGAAGGGCTCATCGGCTTCTTCGTCAACACGCTGGTGCTGCGTGCGCGGGTGGACGGGGAGACGTCCTTCCGTGAGCTGCTCAAGCAGGTGCGGGGCACGGTGCTGGAGGCCTACGAACACCAGGACGTGCCGTTCGAGAAGCTGGTGGAGGCGCTCCATCCCGAGCGCAGCCTGAGCCACACGCCGTTGTTCCAGACGCTGCTGGCGCTCCAGAACGTGCCGCAGGGTGACCTGGGGCTGCCGGGCATGGCGCTCAAGCCGGTGATGATGGAGAGCCGCACGTCGAAGTTCGACCTGAGCGTCTTCTTCGTGGAGGAGGGCGAAGGGCTGCGGGGCTCGGTCGAATACAGCACCGAGCTGTACGACGCCGCGACGGTGCGCCGGATGGTGGAGCACCTGCGGGTCCTGCTGGATGCGGCGCTGTCGCGTCCGGAGGCCGCCGTGTCCCGGTTGCCGATGGTGGACGCGGAGGAGCGGCGGTGGATCCTCGACGGTGGCAACCGCATGGTGGCGGAGGCCGTGGGCACCACGCCGGTGCACGCGCTGTTCTCCGAACAGGCCCGGAAGACGCCGGACGTGGTGGCGCTGAAGGCGCATGACGGGCGAACGTGGACGTACGGCGAGCTGGACGCGAAGGCGAACCAGTTGTCGCATCACCTGCGGAGCCAGGGAGTGAAGCGCGGCACGCGAGTGGGCGTGTACGTGGAGCGCTCGTTGGAGATGGTGGCGGGGCTGCTGGCCATCCTGAAGGCGGGAGGCGCGTACGTGCCGGTGGACCGCAACTACCCGGCGGAGCGCATCGCGCTGTTGCTGGGGGATGCGGGCGTGGGCGTGACGCTGACGCAGCGGTCGCTGGTGGAGAAGCTGCCGGCGAGCGCGGGCACGCCGCTGCTGCTGGACACGGTGTGGGCTGATGCGGCCCGGCATCCGGAGACGGCGCCGCGAGTGGAGGTGACGGGCGAAGACCTGGCGTACGTGATGTTCACGTCGGGGAGCACGGGCCGCCCGAAGGGCGTGAGCGTGCCGCACCGGGGCATCTCGCGGTTGGTGCTGGGCAACGACTTCCTGCGCTTCGGGCCGGAGGAGGTCTGGCTGCAACTGGCGCCGGTGGCCTTCGACGCCTCGACGCTGGAGCTGTGGGGCGCGCTGCTGCACGGGGCGAAGCTGGTGCTCGCACCGCCGCACGCCTTGGCGCTGGAGGAGCTAGGCGCGCTGCTGCGAAAGGAGCGCATCAGCACGCTGTGGCTGACGGCGGCGCTGTACGAGCAGATGGCCCTTCATCAAGTGGACGCGCTGGCGGAGGTGACGCGGGTACTGGCAGGTGGCGATGTGCTGCCGGTGCAGCGCGTACGCGAACACCTGAAGCGCTTGCCGCAAGGCGCGGTGCTGGTGAACGGCTACGGCCCCACGGAGAACACCACGTTCTCCACGACGCATGCGCTGACGCGTGACACCTCGCTCACCTCGTCGGTCCCCATCGGCAAGCCGATTGGGAACTCGACGGCGTACGTGTTGGACGCGCACGGAGATGTGGCCGGCGTGGGCGTGCCCGGAGAGTTGTTCGTGGGTGGCGAAGGCCTGGCGTGGGGTTACCTCAACCGTGCGGACCTGACGGCGGAGCGCTTCGTGCCGAACGTCTTCAGCACGGAGCCCGGCGCGCGGCTGTACCGCACGGGAGACAAGGCGCGCTGGAAGGAAGACGGGACGCTGGAGTTCCTGGGGCGCACCGACTTCCAGGTGAAGGTGCGCGGTTTCCGCATCGAATTGGGCGAAGTGGAAGCGGCCCTCCTCCAGCATCCGCACGTGGCGGAGGCCACGGCGGTGGTGCGCGACGTCGGCGGGGACAAGCGGCTCGTCGCGTGGCTCGTGGCGAAGCCGGGGCAGAACATCGACCCGAAGGCAGTGGAAGCGGAACTGCGGCAGCGGTTGCCGGAGTACATGGTGCCATCGGCCATGGGCGTGCTGGAAGCGCTGCCGCTCACGGCCAACGGCAAGGTGGACCGCAAGGCGCTCATGGCGCTGGAGGCGCGCGAGGCGGGCACCCCCTTCGAGGCGCCGCGCACGGAGGTGGAGAAGAAGCTGGCGGCCATCTGGGCGGAGGTCCTGCGGGTGCCCTGGGTGGGGGTGAGGGACAACTTCTTCTCGCTCGGTGGCCACTCGCTGCTGGCGACGCAGGTGGTGTCACGGATCCGCTCGGAGTTCGGAGTGGAGATCTCGTTGCGAGTCCTCTTCGAGGCACCCGTGCTCGAAGTCCTGGCCGAGCGGCTGGGAACAGCCGCGAGTCACCAGTCCGAGGCGCTGAAGTCCGCCGCGAGTGATGAAGCGCCGCCCCTGTCGTTCGCGCAACAGCGCCTGTGGTTCATCGACCAGATGGAGCCGGGGAGCGCGATCTACAACGTGCCCGTCGCGGTCCGGCTGCGGGGCACCTTGAAGCGGGGAGCGCTCGTGCGAGCCCTGGACGAAATCGTCCGGCGGCACGAATCCCTCCGCACGACGTTCGAGCTGCACGAGGGACAGCCCGTCCAGCGCATCCACCCCCACGCGCGTCTGCCGGTGGTCGACGTCGACCTGGAGGAAATCGACAGCGAGCAGCGGGAGGCGGAGGTCCGGCGCCGGCTCGGGGTGGAGCTGGCGGAGGCTTTCGACCTGAGCAAGGGGCCGCTCATCCGGGCGAGCCTGCTGAAGCTGGGAGCCACGGAGCACGTGCTGCTCATCACGATGCACCACATCGTGTCGGATGGCTGGTCGCTGGGTGTGCTGATTCGTGAAGTGGGAGCGTTGTACGCGGCCTTCACGGAAGGCCGTCCGTCGCCGCTGCCGGAGCTGATGTTGCAGTACGCGGGCTATGCGGCGTGGCAGCGCGGCTGGTTGCAGGGGGAGACGCTCCAGAAGGAAGTGGACTTCTGGAGGGGGAAGCTCGCCGGGGCGCCACCGGTGCTGGAGCTGCCAACGGACCGTCCGCGTCCCGCGATGCGAGGCAACGCGGGAGCCGTTCACGGCTTCATGCTGCCGTCGTCGTTGGAGCAGGGGCTGAAGGCGCTGGCGCAGCGTGAAGGCGCGTCGTTGTACATGGTGCTGCTGGCGGGCTGGCAGGTGCTGCTGTCGCGCTACTCGGGGCAGACGGACATCAGCGTGGGCTCGCCCATCGCGGGCCGCACGCGCGCGGAGGTGGAAGGCCTCATCGGCTTCTTCGTCAACACGCTGGTGCTGCGCGCCCAGGTGGACGCAGAGAAGTCCTTCCGTGAGTTGCTGACGCAGGTGAAGGGCACGGTGCTGGAGGCGTACGAGCACCAGGACGTGCCGTTCGAAAAGCTGGTGGAGGCGCTCCAGCCGGAGCGCAGCCTGAGTCACACGCCGCTGTTCCAGTCACTGCTGGCGTTGCAGAACATGCCAGAGGGCGAGGCGAGGCTGCCCGGGCTGACGATGAAGCCCCTGGAGCTGGAGATCCGCACGTCGAAGTTCGACGTGAGCGTCTTCTTCACGGAGACGCCGCAGGGGCTGAGCGGAGCGGTGGAGTACAGCACCGACCTGTTCGAAGCGGCGACGGTGCGCCGGATGGTGGAGCACCTGCGGGTGTTGTTGGAAGGCATGGTGGCGAAGCCGGACGCCGCGGTGGGCCGGCTGCCCATGCTGACAGAGGCGGAGCGCCACCAGGTGCGGGTGTCGTGGAACCCAACGGCCACGCTGTCGCCTCGTGACATGTCGGTGCATGCCCGCTTCGAGACGCAGGCGAAGCGGACGCCGGACGCGGTAGCGCTGAAGGCGCATGATGGGCGGACGTGGACGTACGGCGAGCTGGACGCGAAGGCGAACCAGTTGTCGCATCACCTGCGGAGCCAGGGAGTGAAGCGCGGCACGCGAGTGGGCGTGTACGTGGAGCGCTCGCTGGAGATGGTGGCGGGGCTGCTGGCCATCCTGAAGGCGGGAGGCGCGTACGTGCCGGTGGACCGCAACTACCCGGCGGAGCGCATCGCGCTGTTGCTGGGAGATGCGGGCGTGGGCGTGACGCTGACGCAGCGGTCGCTGGTGGAGAAGCTGCCGGCGAGCGCGGGCACGCCGCTGCTGCTGGACACTGCATGGAGCGAGATCGCACACCAGCCGACGTCGGCGCCGCAGGGGGACGTGGGCGCCGAAGACCTGGCGTACGTGATGTTCACGTCGGGAAGCACGGGCCGCCCGAAGGGCGTGAGCGTCCCGCACCGGGGCATCACGCGGCTGGTGCTGGGCAACGAGTTCCTGCACTTCGGGACTGAGGAGGTCTGGCTGCAACTGGCGCCGGTGGCCTTCGACGCTTCGACGCTGGAACTCTGGGGCGCGCTGCTTCACGGGGCGAAGCTGGTGCTGGCGCCACCACACGCGTTGACGCTGGAGGAGCTGGGCGCGTTGGTGAAGCAGGAGCGCATCAGCACGTTGTGGCTGACGGCGGCGCTGTACGAGCAGATGGCCCTGCACCAGGTCGACGCGCTGGCTGAGGTGTCGCAGGTGTTGGCGGGTGGCGATGTGCTGCCAGCGCAGCGCGTACGCGAACACCTGAAGCGCCTGCCGCAAGGCGCGGTGCTGGTGAACGGCTACGGCCCGACAGAGAACACCACGTTCTCCACGACGCATGCGCTGACGCGTGACACCTCGCTCACCTCGTCGGTCCCCATCGGCAAGCCGATTGGAAATTCGACGGCGTACGTGCTGGACGCGCACGGCGACCTGGCGGGTGTGGGTGTGCCCGGAGAGCTGTTCGTGGGCGGAGAGGGCCTCGCCTGGGGCTACCTCAACCGTGCGGACCTGACGGCAGAGCGCTTCGTGCCCAACGCCTTCAGCACGGAGCCCGGCGCGCGGCTCTATCGCACGGGAGACAAGGCGCGCTGGAAGGAAGACGGGACGCTGGAGTTCCTGGGGCGCACCGACTTCCAGGTGAAGGTGCGCGGTTTCCGAATCGAATTGGGCGAAGTGGAAGCGGCCCTCCTCCAGCATCCGGACGTGGGGGAAGCCGTGGCGGTGGTGCGCGACGTCGGCGGGGACAAGCGGCTCGTCGCGTGGCTCGTGGCGAAGCCGGGGCAGAACATCGACCCGAAGGCAGTGGAAGCGGAACTGCGGCAGCGGTTGCCGGAGTACATGGTGCCATCGGCCATGGGCGTGCTGGACGTGCTGCCGCTCACGGCCAACGGCAAGGTGGACCGCAAGGCGCTGCCTGAAATTGAAGCGATCCGTTCGGAGCGCGAGTACGAAGCGCCTCGCACGGAGTCGGAGCAGAAGCTGGCGGCCATCTGGGCGGAGGTTCTGCGAGTCCCCAGGGTGGGGGTGGGGGACAACTTCTTCGCGTTGGGCGGGCACTCGCTGCTGGCGACCCAGGTGGTGTCGAGGATCCGGAAGGAGTTGGGCGCCGAGCTGCCACTGCGGACGTTGTTCGAGGCTCCGACGCTCGAAGCCCTTGCCCGGCGGCTGGAGACGGCCGCGCATCCGCCGCCCGTGGCGCTGGAGCCGACCGCGAGCGGCGGGCCGGCGCCCCTGTCGTTCGCGCAGCAGCGCCTGTGGTTCATTGATCAGCTGGAGCCGGGCACGGCGCTCTACAACGTGCCCGTCGCGGTGCGCCTGGAAGGCGAGCTGGACGTGGGAGCCCTGGACTGGGCCCTGCGTGAAATCGTCCGGCGGCACGAATCCCTCCGCACGACGTTCGAGCTGCACGAGGGGCAGCCCGTCCAGCGCATCCAGGCCGAAGCGCGCCTCCCCATGGTGCGGATCGACCTGGAGGGAATCGACAGCGAGCAGCGGGAGGCGGAGATCCGGCGCCGGCTTGGGGTGGAGCTGGCGGAGCCCTTCGACCTGAGCAAGGGGCCGCTCATCCGGGCGAGCCTGCTGAAGCTGGGAGCCACGGAGCACGTGCTGCTCATCACGATGCACCACATCGTGTCGGATGGCTGGTCGCTGGGCGTGCTGATTCGTGAAGTGGGAGCGTTGTACGCGGCCTTCACGGAAGGCCGTCCGTCGCCGCTGCCGGAGCTGACGTTGCAGTACGCGGGCTACGCGGCGTGGCAGCGCGGCTGGTTGCAGGGGGAGACGCTCCAGAAGGAAGTGGACTTCTGGAGGAGGAAGCTCGCCGGGGCGCCGCCGGTGCTGGAGCTGCCGACGGACCGTCCGCGTCCCGCGGTGCGAGGCAACGCGGGAGCCGTTCACGGCTTCGTGCTGCCGTCGTCGTTGGAGCAGGGGCTGAAAGCGCTGGCGCAGCGTGAAGGCGCGTCGTTGTACATGGTGCTGCTGGCGGGCTGGCAGGTGCTGCTGTCGCGCTACTCGGGACAGACAGACATCAGCGTGGGCTCGCCCATCGCGGGCCGCACGCGCGCGGAGGTGGAAGGCCTCATCGGCTTCTTCGTCAACACGCTGGTGCTTCGTGCCCAGGTGGACGCAGAGAAATCCTTCCGTGAGTTGCTGACGCAGGTGAAGGGCACGGTGCTGGAGGCGTACGAGCACCAGGAGGTTCCGTTTGAAAAGCTGGTGGAGGCGCTCCAGCCGGAGCGCAGCCTGAGTCACACGCCGCTGTTCCAGTCACTGCTGGCGTTGCAGAACATGCCAGAGGGAGAGGCGAGGCTGCCGGGGCTGACGATGAAGCCCCTGGAACTGGAGCTTCGCACGTCGAAGTTCGACGTGAGCGTCTTCTTCACGGAGACGCCACAGGGACTGAGCGGAGCGGTGGAGTACAGCACCGACCTGTTCGAAGCGGCGACGGTGCGCCGGATGGTGGAGCACCTGCGCGTCCTGCTGGAAGGCATGGTGGCGAAGCCGGAAGCCACGGTGGGCCGGCTGCCCATGCTGACGGAGGCGGAGCGCCAGCAGGTGCTGGTGACGTGGAATCAGCAGCAGGCGGAGTACGCGCGCGACTCGACGGTTCCGCGGCTCTTCGAGGCGCAGGCGAAGCGCACGCCGGATGCAGTGGCCGTGGTGAGCGGGAAGCAGCGGCTGACGTACCGGGAGGTAGAGGCAAAGGCGAACCAACTGGCGCACCGGCTGCGCAAGCTGGGCGTGGGTCCCGAGTCCCGTGTGGGCCTGTGCGTGGAGCGCACGGCCGACGTCGTGGTGGGAACGCTGGGCATCTTGAAGGCGGGCGGCGCCTACGTGCCGTTGGACCCGAGCTACCCGAAGGAGCGACTGGGCTGGCTGCTGGAGGATGCGCAGGGCCCGGCGCTGGTGGCGCATTCACAGTTGCTGGAGTCGTTGCCCGCCTTCAGTGCGCAGGCCGTGTGCCTGGACACGGACGCGATGTTGGCTCTGGAGCCGACAGAGGCACCGGAGTCCGGGCTGCGTCCCGAGAACGTGGCGTACCTCATCTACACGTCGGGAAGCACGGGGCGTCCGAAGGGCGTGGCGGTGACGCACCGGAATGCGGCGGCCTTCCTGGCATGGGCAACGGAGACGTTTACAGAGGAGGAAACGAAGGCAGTGCTCGCGGCGACGAGCCTCAACTTCGACCTCTCCGTCTTCGAGCTCTTCGCGCCGCTGGTGCGAGGCGGAAGCGTGGTGGTGGTGCGCAACGCCCTGCATCTGTTGGAGGAGAAGCCCGAGGCGGAGGTGACGCTCATCAACACGGTGCCGTCGGCGATGGCACAGTTGGTGCGGCTGAATGCAGTGCCGCCGTCGGTGCAGGTCATCAATCTCGCGGGCGAAGCGCTGCCGGAGACGTTGGCGAAGGCCGTGTACGCGGTGCCGACGGTGAAGAAGCTCTACAACCTGTACGGCCCGTCGGAGGACACGACGTACTCGACGTGGTCGCTGGTGGGGCGCGTAGAGGTGCCGAACATCGGCCGGCCGCTCACCAACACGCGGGCGTACGTACTGGACAAGTACCTCCAGCCCGTCCCGGTGGGCGTGGCAGGAGAGTTGTTCCTGGCGGGCGAAGGCCAGGCACGGGGCTATCTGCTGAGGCCGGAGCTGACGGCGGAGAAGTTCCTGCCAGAAGTCCACGGCCCTGAAGGCAGCCGCATGTACCGCACGGGAGACCGGGTGAGGTACCGGGCGGACGGCGTGCTGGAGTACCTGGGTCGAGTGGACTTCCAGGTCAAGGTGCGAGGCTTCCGCATCGAGTTGGGCGAAGTGGAGTCCGCGCTGCGCCAGCAGGAGGCGGTGAAGGAAGCCGTCGTGGTGGCGAAGGGGGAGGGCGCGGAGAAGCGCCTCGTGGCGTACGTAGCGCCGAAGGCGGGCGCGACGCTGGAATCGGAGGCTTTGAAGGCGAGCCTGCGCCAGCGGCTGCCGGAGTACATGGTGCCCGGAGCGGTGGTGGTGCTGGAGGCGTTGCCGCTCAACTCCAACGGCAAGGTAGACCGCAAGGCCCTGCCGGATCCGGAGGCGCCGACAGCCATCCTCGCCTACACGGCCCCGCGCACGGAGACGGAAGCGAAGCTGGCGGCAATCTGGGCGGAAGTGCTTCGAGTCCCGCGGGTGGGCGTGAAGGACGACTTCTTCGCGCTGGGAGGCCACTCGCTGCTCGCGACGCAGGTGGTGTCGCGGGTGCGCGCGGAGATAGGCGCGGAGCTGCCGCTGCGCGCGCTGTTCGAATCGCGCACGGTCGAGGCCCTCGCGCATCAACTGGGGCAGACCGCGTTCAAGGGCAAGATGGCGATGGCGCGCAGGCTGGGCGACGCTGCCCGGCCGCTGTCGTTCGCGCAGCAGCGCCTGTGGTTCATCGACCAACTGGAGCCGGGCACGGCGCTCTACAACGTGCCCGTCGCGGTGCGGCTGGAGGGCACGCTGCGTCAGGACGTCCTGGAGCGGGCGCTGTGCGAAGTGGTGCGGCGCCATGAGTCGCTGCGGACGACGTTCGCGGAGAAGGACGGTCAGTCCCTCCAGGTCATCCACTCGGACATGACCCTGCACCTGGAGCGGGTGGAGGCGTCTGGGGAGGATGCACGACAGCGGATCGAGCAGGAGATGTCGACGCCGTTCGACCTGTCACGCGGTCCGCTGATCCGGGCACTCCTGCTGAAGCTGGGCGGCTCGGAGCACGTGTTGGTCGTCACGATGCATCACATCGTGTCGGACGGCTGGTCGCTGGGGGTGCTGATCCGGGAGGTGGGCGCGCTGTACGCGGCCTTCGCGGAAGACCGCCCGTCGCCGTTGCCAGAGCTCCCCGTGCAGTACGCGGACTTCGCGGCCTGGCAGCGAGACGGGTTGCAGGGGGCGACGCTCCAGCGGGAGGTGGACTACTGGAAGCGGAAGCTTGCTGGCGCGCCGCCGGTGCTGGAGCTGCCCACGGACCGTCCTCGTCCGCCTGTGCGTGGCAGCGCGGGCGCGACGTACTCCTTCCCCCTGTCCCGGTCGCTGACGGCGGACCTCAAGGCGCTGGCCCAGAGGGAAGGGGCGTCGCTGTACATGGCGCTGCTGGCGGGTTGGCAGGTCCTGCTGTCGCGCTACAGTGGCCAGGACGACATCAGCGTGGGGTCGCCCATCGCGGGCCGCACGCGTGCGGAGGTGGAGGGCCTCATCGGCTTCTTCGTCAACACGCTGGTGCTGCGCGCCCAGGTGGATGGAGGCCAGTCCTTCCGAACGCTGCTCACGCAGGTGCGCGAGACGGTGCTGGGCGCGTACGAGCACCAGGACGTGCCCTTCGAGAAGTTGGTGGAGGCGCTTCAGCCCGAGCGTGACCGGCGTCACACGCCTCTGTTCCAGGTGTTCCTGGCGCTCCAGAACCTCCCCGAGAGCGAAACGCGCCTGCCGGGCCTGACGCTCAAGCCCGTGGCCTACGAAGGCCGTACGTCGAAGTTCGACCTGAGCCTCTTCTTCATGGAGACGCCAGACGGGCTGACGGGTGCGGTGGAGTACAGCACCGACCTGTTCGAAGCCGCGACGGTGCGCAGGATGGCGGAGCACCTGCGGGTCCTGTTGGAAGACATGGTGGCGAAGCCGGACGCAGCGATGGGCGGGCTGACCATGCTGACGGAGGCGGAGCGCCAGCAGGTGCTGGTGACATGGAACCAGCAGCAGGCGGAGTACGACCGGGACGCGACGATTCCGCGGCTCTTCGAGGCGCAGGCAAAGCGCACCCCGAATGCCGTGGCCGTGGTGAGCGGGAAGCAGCGGCTGACGTACCGGGAAGTGGAGGCCAGGGCGAACCAACTGGCGCACCGGCTGCGCAAGCTGGGCGTGGGTCCCGAGTCCCGCGTGGGCCTGTGCGTGGATCGCACGGCGGACGTGGTGGTGGGAACGTTGGGCATCCTGAAGGCCGGCGGCGCCTACGTGCCGTTGGACCCGAGCTACCCGAAGGAGCGCCTGGGCTGGCTGCTGGAGGATGCGCAGGGCCCTGCGCTGGTGGCGCACTCGCACCTGCTGGAATCGCTGCCTGCCTTCAGTGCCCAGGCCGTGTGCCTCGACCGTGAAGAGGAGTGGGCGGAGGAGTCCTGCTGCGAGCTGACGTCGGAAGTCCGCCCGGAGAACGTGGCGTACCTCATCTACACGTCGGGAAGCACTGGGCGTCCGAAGGGTGTGGCGGTGACGCACCGGAACGCAGTGGCGTTCCTTGCGTGGGCAACGGAGACGTTCACGGAGGAGGAGACGAAGGCCGTGCTCGCGGCGACGAGCCTCAACTTCGACCTCTCCGTTTTCGAACTCTTCGCGCCGCTGGTGCGAGGCGGCAGCGTGGTGGTGGTCCGCAACGCCCTGCATCTGGTGGAGGAGAAGCCCGAGGCAGAGGTGACGCTCATCAACACGGTGCCGTCGGCGATGGCGCAGTTGGTGCGGCTGAACGCGGTGCCGCCGTCGGTGCAAGTCATCAACCTCGCGGGTGAAGCACTGCCGGAAACGCTGGCGAAGGCCGTGTACGCGGTGCCGACGGTGAAGAAGCTCTACAACCTGTACGGCCCGTCGGAAGACACGACGTACTCGACGTGGTCGCTGGTGGGGCGCGCAGAGGTGCCGAACATCGGCCGGCCGCTGACCAACACGCGAGCCTACGTGCTGGACAGGTACCTCCAGCCCGTCCCGGTGGGAGTGGCAGGAGAGTTGTTCCTGGCAGGCGAAGGCCAGGCACGGGGCTACCTGCTGAGGCCGGAGCTGACGGCGGAGAAGTTCCTGCCGGAGGTGTATGGCCCAGAAGGCAGTCGCATGTACCGCACGGGAGACCGGGTGAGGTACCGGGCGGACGGCGTGCTGGAGTACCTGGGCCGGGTGGACTTCCAGGTGAAGGTGCGAGGCTTCCGCATCGAGTTGGGCGAGGTGGAATCCGCGCTGCGCCAGCAGGAGGCGGTGAAGGAAGCCGTCGTGGTGGCGAAGGGGGAGGGCGCGGAGAAGCGGCTCGTCGCGTACGTGGCGCCGAAGGCGGGCGCGACGCTGGAGGCGGAGTCGCTGAAGGCAAGCCTGCGCCAGCGGCTGCCGGAGTACATGGTGCCCGGAGCGGTGGTGGTGCTGGAGGCGCTGCCGCTCAACTCCAACGGCAAGGTGGACCGCAAGGCCCTGCCGGAGCCGGATGCGCCGATCGCGCAGAACACCTACGAAGCCCCGCGCACGGAAGTGGAAGCGAAGCTGGCGGCCATCTGGGCGGAAGTGCTGCGAGTCCCCCAGGTGGGCGTGAAGGACGACTTCTTCGCGCTGGGCGGCCACTCGCTGCTCGCGACGCAGGTGGTGTCGCGAGTGCGCGCGGAGATGGGCGCGGAGTTGCCGCTGCGCACGCTGTTCGAATCGCGCACGGTGGAGTCGCTCGCGCGTCAGTTGGCGAAAGCCGCGTTCACGAGCAATGCGGCGATGGAGCGCAGGCTGGGGGCCGCTGCCGGGCCTCTGTCGTTCGCGCAGCAGCGCCTGTGGTTCATCGAACAGCTGGAGCCGGGCACGACGCTCTACAACATGCCCGTGGCGTTGCGGCTGGAAGGTGACCTGGACGAGGCCACCCTGGAGCGAGCCCTCCGTGAGGTTATGCGCCGTCACGAAGCCCTGCGCACGACGTTCGAGGTGCAGGGCGGTCAGCCCGTCCAGGTCATCCACTCGGACATGGCGCTGCGCTTGGAGCGGGTAGAGCTGTCCGCGGCGGACGCACGGCAGCGGATCGAGCAGGAGATGTTGAAGCCGTTCGATCTGTCGCGCGGTCCGTTGTTCCGGGCGCTTCTGCTGAAGCTGGGGAACTCGGAGCACGTGTTGGTCGTCACGATGCACCACATCGTGTCGGACGGCTGGTCGTTGGGCGTGTTGATCCGCGAGGTGGGCACGCTGTACGCGGCCTTCTCCTCAGGGCAGCCGTCACCTTTGCCCGAACTGCTCGTGCAGTACGCGGACTACGCGGCCTGGCAGCGTAACTGGCTGCGGGACGAGACGCTGGCGCGCGAGGTGGACTACTGGAAGCAGTCGCTGATGGGAGCACCGCCGGTGCTGGAGTTGCCGACGGACCGCCCGCGTCCGGCGGTGCGCACCAATGCCGGCACGACGCTGGACTTCACGCTGCCGCTGGACCTGTCCCGCAGGCTGAGCGCGCTGGCCCAGCAGGAGGGCGCATCGCTGTTCATGGTGCTGCTGGCCGGGTGGCAGGTCTTGCTGTCGCGCTACACCGGTCAGACGGACATCAGCGTGGGTTCGCCCATCGCGGGCCGTACGCGCGCGGAGGTGGAAGGCCTCATCGGCTTCTTCGTCAACACGCTGGTGCTGCGCACCCAGGTCGACGGAGAGGCGTCCTTCCGTGAGCTGCTGAAGCAGGTGAGGGGTACGGTGCTGGGCGCATACGAGCACCAGGACGTGCCCTTCGAGAAGCTGGTGGAAGCGCTGCATCCGGAACGCAGCCTGAGTCACACGCCGCTGTTCCAGACGTCGATGTCGCTCCAGAACGTGCCCATCGAGGAGTCCAGGCTCCCCGGGCTGGTGCTCAAGCCCGTGGCCTACGAAGGCCGCACGTCGAAGTTCGACGTGAGCGTCTTCTTCACGGAGACGCCGCAGGGGCTGAGCGGAGCGGTGGAGTACAGCACCGACCTGTTCGAAGCGGCGACAGTGCGGAGGATGGTGGAGCACCTGCGCATACTGCTGGAAGACATGGTGGCGAAGCCGGACGCCACGGTGGGCCGGCTGACCATGCTGACGGAGGCGGAGCGCCAGCAGGTGCTGGTGACGTGGAATCAGCAGCAGGCGGAGTACGACCGCGACGCGACGATTCCGCGGCTCTTCGAGGCGCAGGCGAAGCGCACGCCGGATGCAGTGGCAGTGGTGAGCGGCAAGCAGCGGCTGACGTACCGGGAGGTAGAGGCCAAGGCGAACCAACTGGCGCACCGGCTGCGCAAGCTGGGAGTGGGCCCCGAGTCCCGAGTGGGCCTGTGCGTGGAGCGCACGGCGGACGTCGTGGTGGGAACGCTGGGCATCCTGAAGGCTGGCGGCGCGTACGTGCCGTTGGACCCGAGCTACCCGAAGGAGCGACTGGGCTGGCTGCTGGAGGATGCGCAGGGCCCGGCGCTGGTGGCGCATTCACACCTGCTGGAGTCTCTGCCTGCTTTCAGTGCGCAAGCGGTGTGCCTGGACACGGACGCGACGTTGGCGACGGAGCCGACAGATGCGCCGGAGTCAGGGCTGCGTCCTGAGAACGTGGCGTACCTCATCTACACGTCGGGAAGCACGGGGCGTCCGAAGGGCGTGGCGGTGACGCACCGGAATGCGGCGGCCTTCCTGGCATGGGCAACGGAGACGTTTACAGAGGAGGAAACGAAGGCAGTGCTCGCGGCGACGAGCCTCAACTTCGACCTCTCCGTCTTCGAACTCTTCGCGCCGCTGGTGAGAGGCGGCAGCGTGGTGGTGGTGCGCAACGCCCTGCATCTGGTGGAGGAGAAGCCCGAGGCGGAGGTGACGCTCATCAACACGGTGCCGTCGGCGATGGCGCAACTGGTGCGGCTGAATGCGGTGCCGCCGTCGGTGCTCGTGGTGAACCTCGCAGGCGAAGCACTGCCGGAGACGCTGGCGAAGGCCGTGTACGCGGTGCCGACGGTGAAGAAGCTCTACAACCTGTACGGCCCGTCGGAGGACACGACGTACTCGACGTGGTCGCTGGTGGGGCGCGCAGAGGTGCCGAACATCGGCCGGCCGCTCACCAACACGCGGGCGTACGTATTGGACAAGTACCTCCAGCCTGTCCCGGTGGGCGTCGCGGGTGAGTTGTTCCTGGCAGGCGAAGGCCAGGCACGGGGCTACCTGCTGAGGCCGGAGCTGACGGCGGAGAAGTTCCTGCCGGAGGTGTATGGCCCCGAAGGCAGCCGCATGTACCGCACGGGCGACCGGGTGCGGTACCGGGCGGACGGCGTGCTGGAGTACCTGGGCCGGGTGGACTTCCAGGTGAAGGTGCGAGGCTTCCGCATCGAACTCGGCGAAGTGGAGTCCGCGCTGCGTCAGCAGGAGGCGGTGAAGGACGCCGTCGTAGTTGCGAAGGGGGAGGGCGCGGAGAAGCGGCTCGTGGCGTACGTGGCGCCGAAGGCCGGCACGACGCTGGAAGCGGAGGCTTTGAAGGCGAGCCTGCGCCAGCGGCTGCCGGAGTACATGGTGCCCGGAACGGTGGTGGTGCTGGAGGCGTTGCCGCTCAACGCCAACGGCAAGGTGGACCGCAAGGCCCTGCCGGAGCCGGAGGCACCGGCCTCCACCCGCACGTACGTGGCCCCGCGCACGGAAGTGGAAGCGAAGCTGGCGGCCATCTGGGCGGAGGTGCTGCGAGTCCCCCAGGTCGGCGTGAAGGACGACTTCTTCGCGCTGGGCGGCCACTCGTTGCTGGTCACGCAGGTGGTGTCGCGGATCCGCGCGGAGACCGGCGTGGAGATGCCACTGCGTGCGCTGTTCGAGGCTCCCACGCTCGAGGCCCTGGCCCAGCGCATGGGGACGGCGAGCCGCGCCCAGAGCCCGATGCCGGGCGACTCGTTGATGGGCACGACGCCGCCGCTGTCGTTCGCGCAGCAGCGCCTGTGGTTCATCGACCAGATGGAGCCCGGGACGGCGCTCTACAACCTGCCCGTGGCGGTGCGGCTGGTGGGCTCGCTGGATGCGGCGGCCCTGGAGCGGTCCCTGAACGAGGTCGTGCGCCGGCACGATTCCCTGCGGACCACCTTCGAGGAGCGCGGCGGTCAGGCCCTCCAGGTCATCCGTCCCGCCCTGTCGCTGGAACTGGGCCGGGAGGACCTGCGGTCCGTCGACGAAGCCCGCCGCGAGGCGGAGGCCCACCGGCAGGTGAAGCAGGAGATGCTCCGTCCCTTCGACCTGGGCCGAGGGCCGTTGATCCGCACCCGGCTGTTCACGCTCAAGGAGCGCGAGCACGTCCTCGTGGTGACGATGCACCACATCGTGTCGGACGGCTGGTCGCTGGGCGTGTTGATCCGTGAGCTGGGCGCGCTCTACGGGGCCTTCGCCTCGGGACAGCCGTCCCCCCTGCCCGAGCTGCCCGTGCAGTACGCGCGCTACGCGTCCTGGCAGCGCGGCCGGCTTCAGGGCGAGGTCCTGGCGCGGCAGGTGGACTACTGGAAGCGGAAGCTCGACGGCGCGCCGCCCGTGCTGGAGCTGCCCACGGATCGCCCGCGTCCGCCCGAGCGCGGCATCGCGGGCGCGAAGTACGCCTTCACCCTGTCCCGGTCGCTGACCGGGGCGCTCAAGGCCCTGGCCCAGCGCGAAGGGGCCTCGCTGTACATGGTGCTGCTGGCCGGGTGGCAGGTGCTGATGGCGCGCTACAGCGGCCAGCAGGACATCAGCGTGGGCTCCCCCATCGCGGGCCGCATGCGCGCGGAGCTGGAGGGGCTCATCGGCTTCTTCGTCAACACGCTCGTGCTGCGAGCGAACGTGGACGGCGCCCTGTCCTTCCGGCGGTTGCTCGCCCAGGTGCGGGAAACGGTGCTGGATGCGTACGAGCACCAGGAGGTCCCGTTCGAGAAGCTGGTGGAGGCGCTCCAGCCCGAGCGCAGCCGCAGCCACACGCCGCTCTTCCAGACGATGCTCGCGCTCCAGAACATGCCGCTGGGCGAGCTGCGGCTGCCGGACCTGGTGCTCCAGCCGGTGACGGTGGAGAGTCCCATCGCGCAGTTCGACCTGAGCGCATCGTTCATGGAGCTGCCTCAGGGCCTCTCCGGCACGCTGGAATACAGCACGGAGCTGTTCGACGCGGGCACCGTCCAGCGGATGGTCTCGCACCTCATCACGCTGTTCGAAGGCGCGGTCGCGCGCCCGGACACGCACGTGTCCCGCCTGCCCCTGCTGACCGGCGCCGAGCGCCGCGAGATGCTGGTGGAGTGGAACGCCACGCGCGCGCCGTTCCCTGACGCCTGCCTGCATGCGCTCTTCGAGTCACAGGTCCGTCGCGCGCCCGAGGCCGTGGCCGCGGTCTTCGAGGGAACGCAACTGACGTACGCGCAGTTGGACGCGCGCGCCAATCAGCTCGCCCATGCCCTGCGTCGCCGGGGTGTGGGCCCGGAGTCCCGCGTCGCGCTCAGCGTCGAGCGTTCGCTCGACATCGTCATCGGACTGCTCGGCATCCTGAAGGCCGGCGGCGCCTGGGTGCCCGTGGATCCGCTCCTGCCCCGCGAGCGCCTGGCCTTCATGCTGGAGGACAGCGCGGCCCAGGTGCTCGTCACCCAGCAGCCGCTGGTGGCCCGGTTCCCGGAAGCGCTGCATGTCCGCGTGCTCTGCCTGGATGCGGAGCGCGAGGCGCTTGCCCAGGAGCCGACGGACGCACCCATGACGGGCGTGACGCCCGCGAACATGGCGTACCTGCTCTACACCTCGGGCAGCACCGGGACGCCCAAGGGCACGGCGGTGGAGCACCGCGGCGTGGCCAATCTCGTCACCCACGAAGCTGTGGCCTACGGCATCGGCCCCGGCAGCCGTGTGTTGCAGTTCGCCAGTCTCAGCTTCGACCTGTCCGTGGAGGAGATCTTCACCACGCTCTGCAACGGCGCCACGCTGGTGCTCGCGCCGCTGGAGAAGCTGATGCCGGGAGCGCCGCTGCCCGTGCTGCTGCGTGAGCAGGAGTTGAGTGTCGTCAGCCTCACCCCTGCTGCGCTGGCGGTCACGTCCCCCGAGGCCCTGCCCGAGGTGCGCACCGTCATCTCCGGCGGTGATGCCCTGCCCGCGGAGGTCGTCGCGCGTTGGGCTCCGGGGCGGCGCCTGCTCAACACCTACGGCCCGACGGAAGCCACGGTCATCGCCACACTGGGCGAAGTGGTGGCGGATGGGGCCGTACCGTCCATCGGCAGGCCGCTGGCGAACGTGCGCGTCTACGTGCTGGACCCGCATGGGCAGCCGGTGCCCGTGGGCGTGCGCGGTGAGCTGCACATCGGTGGCGTGGGCGTGGCGCGTGGCTACGCGGGACGCCCGGGGCTCACCGCTGAACGCTTCGTGCCGGACGCCTTCTCGGGTGAAGAGGGCGCCCGTCTCTACCGTACGGGCGACGTGGTGCGCTGGCGTGCGGACGGCCGGTTGGACTTCGTCGGCCGCCTGGACTCCCAGGTGAAGGTGCGCGGCTTCCGCATCGAGCTGGGCGAGGTCGAAACCGCGCTCGCGCGGCAGCCGGGCGTGAGCGAGGCCGTGGCGCTGGTGCGGGGCGACGGCGCTGACAAGCGGCTCGTGGGCTACGTCGTGGCGAAGGAGGGCCACTCGCTGGACGTGGACACGCTGCGCGCGGGCCTGGGCCAGGGGATGCCGGAGTACATGGTTCCGGGAGCGCTGATGGTGCTGGACGCACTGCCGCTCAACGCGAATGGCAAGGTGGACCGCAAGGCCCTGCCGGAGCCGGAGGCCGCGCGCGGGAGCGACGCCCATGTGGCGCCTCGCACCGTGACGGAGGCGAAGCTCGCGTCCATCTGGGCGGAGGTCCTGCGTTTGGAGCGCGTGGGCGTGAAGGACAACTTCTTCGCGCTGGGCGGCCACTCGCTGCTGGCGACGCAGGTGGTGTCGCGCATCCGCACGTCGTTGGGCGTGGAGATGCCGCTGCGCCTGCTGTTCGAAGCGTTCACAGTGGAGGCGCTGGCGCAGCGGATCGAGCAACTGGGACGCTCCGGTGTGCCCACGCTGAGCGCCGGAGCGCGTCCGGCGTCGCTGCCGCTGTCCTTCGCGCAGCAGCGCTTGTGGTTCATCGACCAGTTGGAGCCGGGAAGCTCGCTCTACAACGTGCCCACCGTGGTGCGGCTGGAGGGCGACCTGGACGCCTCGGCGCTGGAGCAGGCCCTGCGGGAGGTCGTGCAGCGGCACGAAGCCCTGCGCACGACGTTCGAGGAGGAGGCGGGCCAGCCCGTCCAGCGCATCCGCGCGTCCGTGGACGTGCCGTTGAACACCGTCGACCTGTCCACCTCCGAGGCCGAGCGGGAGGACGTGGCCCGTCAGCGGGTGCTGGAGGAGATTGCGAAGCCCTTCGACCTGATGCGGGGACCGCTCCTGCGGGCGCTGCTGGTGCGCCTGGATGCGCGCGACCACCTGCTCGTGGTCACGATGCACCACGCCGTGTCGGACGGCTGGTCCGTGGGCGTCCTGCTCCGTGAACTGGGGACGCTGTACACCGCGCGGGCCATGGGCCATGCGTTGACGCTGCCGCCGCTGCCGTTGCAGTACGCGGATTACGCGGCCTGGCAGCGCGACTGGCTGCGGGATGAGACCCTGGCGCGCGAGGTGGACTACTGGAAGCAGTCGCTGACGGGAGCGCCGCCGGTGCTGGAGCTGCCGACGGACCGTCCGCGTCCGGCGGTGCGCACCAACGCCGGTACGACGTTGGGCTTCACGCTGCCGCTGGAGTTGTCCCAGAAGCTGGGCGCGCTGGCCCGGAGTGAAGGCACGTCGCTGTTCATGGTGCTGCTGGCGGGTTGGCAGGTCCTGCTGTCGCGCTACTCGGGGCAGACGGACATCAGCGTGGGCTCCCCCATCGCGGGCCGCACGCGCGCGGAGGTGGAAGGTCTCATCGGCTTCTTCGTCAACACGTTGGTGCTTCGCACCCAGGTCGACGGAGAGGCGTCCTTCCGCGCGCTGCTTGCGCAGGTGCGGGAGATGGTGCTGGGTGCGTACGAGCACCAGGACGTGCCGTTCGAGAAGCTGGTGGAAGCGCTGCATCCGGAGCGCAGCCTCAGTCACACGCCGCTGTTCCAGACGCTGCTGGCGCTCCAGAACGTGCCCATCGAGGAATCCAAGCTCCCCGGGCTGGTGCTCAAGCCCATGAGCCTCGAGGGCCGGACGTCGAAGTTCGACCTGAGCGTCTTCTTCACGGAGACGCCGCAGGGGTTGAGCGGAGGCGTGGAGTACAGCACCGACCTGTTCGAAGCGGCGACGGTACGCAGGATGATGGAACACCTGCGAGTCCTGCTGGAAGGCATGGTGGCGAAGCCGGACTCCGCGGTGGGCCGGCTGCCCATGCTGACGGAGGCAGAGCGCCATCAGGTGCTGGTGACATGGAACCAGCAGCAGGCGGAGTTCGAGCGGGACGCGACGATTCCGCGGCTCTTCGAGGCGCAGGCGAAGCGCACGCCGAATGCCGTGGCTGTGGTGAGCGGCAAGCAGCGGCTGACGTACCGGGAGGTGGAGGCAAGGGCGAACCAGTTGGCGCACCGGCTGCGAAGGCTGGGAGTGGGCCCGGAGTCGCGGGTGGGCCTGTGCGTGGAGCGCACGGCCGACGTCGTGGTGGGAACGCTGGGCATCCTGAAGGCGGGCGGCGCCTACGTGCCGTTGGACCCGAGCTACCCGAAGGAGCGCCTGGGCTGGCTGCTGGAGGACGCGCAGGGCCCGGCGCTGGTGGCGCACTCGCACCTGCTGGAATCGCTGCCCGCCTTCAGTGCCCAGGCCGTGTACCTGGACCGCGAAGAGGAGTGGGCGGAGGAGTCCTGCTGCGAGCTGACGTCGGAGGTACGCCCGGAGAACGTGGCGTACCTCATCTACACGTCGGGAAGCACGGGCCGCCCGAAGGGCGTGGCGGTGACGCACCGGAACGCAGTGGCGTTCCTGGCCTGGGCGACGGAGACGTTCACGGAAGAAGAGACGAAGGCGGTGCTCGCGGCGACGAGCCTCAACTTCGACCTCTCCGTCTTCGAGGTCTTCGCTCCGTTGGTGCGAGGCGGCAGCGTGGTGGTGGTGCGCAACGCCCTGCACCTGGCGGAGGAGAAGCCGGAGGCGGAGGTGACGCTCATCAACACGGTGCCGTCCGCGATGGCGCAACTTGTGCGGCTGAACGCGGTGCCTCCGTCGGTGCAGGTCATCAACCTCGCGGGCGAAGCACTGCCGGAGACGCTGGCGAAGGCTGTGTACGCGGTGCCGACGGTGAAGAAGCTCTACAACCTGTACGGCCCGTCGGAAGACACGACGTACTCGACGTGGTCGCTGGTGGTGCGCGATGAAGTGCCGAACATTGGCCGGCCGCTGACCAACACGCGGGCGTACGTGCTGGACAGGTACCTCCAGCCCGTACCAGTGGGCGTTGCGGGTGAGTTGTTCCTGGCGGGCGAAGGCCAGGCACGGGGCTACCTGCTGAGGCCGGAGCTGACGGCGGAGAAGTTCCTGCCAGAAGTCCACGGCCCTGAAGGCGGCCGCATGTACCGCACGGGAGACCGGGTGAGGTACCGGGCGGACGGCGTGCTGGAGTACCTGGGTCGAGTGGACTTCCAGGTGAAGGTGCGAGGCTTCCGCATCGAACTGGGCGAAGTCGAGTCCGCGCTGCGTGAGCAGGAGACGGTGAAGGACGCCGTCGTGGTGGCGAAGGGGGAGGGCGCGGAGAAGCGCCTCGTGGCGTACGTGGCGCCGAAGGCCGGCACGACGCTGGAAGCGGAGGCCCTGAAGGCGAGCCTGCGTCAGCGGCTGCCGGAATACATGGTGCCCGGAGCGGTGGTGGTGCTGGAGGCGCTGCCGCTCAACTCCAACGGCAAGGTGGACCGCAAGGCCCTGCCGGAGCCGGAGGCTCAAAAGGCCGGAAGTACCTACGAAGCTCCGCGCACGGGGACGGAAGCGAAGCTGGCGGCCATCTGGGCGGAGGTGCTGCGAGTGCCGCAGGTGGGTGTGAAGGACGACTTCTTCGCGCTGGGCGGCCACTCACTGCTGGCCACGCAGGTGGTGTCGCGGGTGCGCGCGGAGACGGGCGCGGAGCTGCCGCTGCGTGCGTTGTTCGAAGCGCCCACGGTGGAAGCCCTCGCCCGCCGGCTGGAGAAGGCCGGGCGCGCGAAGGCACCGGCCCTCGTGCCCGTGTCACGGAATGCACCGCTGCCGCTGTCCTTCGCGCAGCAGCGCCTGTGGTTCATCGATCAACTGGAGCCAGGCACGGCGCTCTACAACGTACCCATCGCGGTGCGGCTGGAGGGTGACCTGGACGTGGCGGTCCTGGATCGGGCCCTCCGTGAGGTCGTGCGCCGTCACGAGTCCCTGCGCACGACGTTCGTCGCGGGCAACCCCGAGCCAGTGCAGCGGACCACGTCCGAGAGCGCCTTCACGCTGGCGGTGGATGACCTGACGTCGAACACCGCCGCGCTTCAGAAACGCGTGGAGCAGGAGGTGCTGCGGCCCTTCGAGCTGGCACACGGGCCGCTCCTCCGCGCGCTCCTGCTGAAGCTCGATGCGCGCGATCACGTGCTCGTCATCACGATGCATCACATCGTGTCGGACGGCTGGTCGCTCGGGGTGTTGGTCCGCGAGGTCGGCGCGCTCTACGCGGCGTTCGTGCAGGGCCAGCCCTCGCCGCTGGCGGAGCTGCCGGTCCAGTACGCGGACTACGCGGCGTGGCAGCGCGGCTGGTTGCAGGGCGCGATGCTCCAACGGGAGGTGGACTACTGGAAGCAGAAGCTCGCCGGTGCGCCGCCGGTGCTGGAGCTGCCGACGGACCGTCCGCGTCCCGCGGTGCGAGGAAACGCGGGAGCGACCCAGGGCTTCCTCTTGCCGCAATCGCTGACCCAGGGCTTGAGGAGCCTCGCGCAGCGCGAAGGGGCCTCGCTGTACATGGTGCTCCTGGCGGGCTGGCAGGTGCTGTTGTCGCGCTACAGCGGCCAGCAGGACATCAGCGTGGGTTCACCCATCGCGGGCCGCACGCGCTCGGAGGTGGAGGGGCTCATCGGCTTCTTCGTCAACACGCTGGTCCTGCGCACGAACCTGTCCGGAGACCCCAGCTTCCGGGACCTGCTCCAGCAGGTGCGCGAGACGGTCCTGGAGGCGCAGGAGCACCAGGAGGTTCCGTTCGAGAAGCTGGTGGAGGCGCTCCAGCCCGAGCGCAGCCGCAGCCACACTCCGCTGTTCCAGACGCTGCTGGCGCTCCAGAACGTGCCCGTCGGTGAAGCCCGGCTGCCCGGCATGACGCTCAAGCCCGTGGAGTTCGCGGGAGGAACGTCGAAGTTCGACCTGAGCGTCTTCTTCGTGGAGACCGCGGAGGGGCTGAACGGAACGCTGGAGTACAGCACCGACCTGTTCGAAGCGGCGACGGTGCACCGGATGGTGGAGCACCTGCGCGTGGTGTTGGAAGGCATTGTCGCCAGGCCGGAGACGGCAGTGGGCCGGCTGCCCATGCTGACGGAGGCGGAGCGCCAGCAGGTGCTGGTGACGTGGAACCAGCAGCAGGCGGAGTACGCGCTCGACGCGACGATTCCGCGGCTCTTCGAGGCGCAGGCGAAGCGCACGCCGGATGCAGCGGCAGTGGTGAGCGGGCAGCAGAGGCTGACGTACCGGGAGGTAGAGGCCAAGGCGAACCAACTGGCGCACCGGCTGCGCAAGCTGGGAGTGGGCCCCGAGTCCCGAGTGGGCCTGTGCGTGGAGCGCACGGCGGACGTGGTGGTGGGTACGCTGGGCATCCTGAAGGCTGGCGGCGCGTACGTGCCGTTGGACCCGAGCTACCCGAAGGAGCGACTGGGCTGGCTGCTGGAGGATGCGCAGGGCCCGGCATTGGTTGCGCATTCACACCTGCTGGAGTCGTTGCCCGCCTTCAGTGCCCAGGCCGTGTGCCTGGATACGGACGCGACGCTGGCGCTGGAGCCGACAGAGGCACCGGAGTCAGGGCTGCGTCCGGAGAACGTGGCGTACCTCATCTACACGTCGGGAAGTACGGGCCGCCCGAAGGGCGTGGCGGTGACGCACCGGAACGCGGCGGCCTTCCTGGCATGGGCAACGGAGACGTTCACGGAGGAGGAGACGAAGGCAGTGCTCGCGGCGACGAGTCTGAACTTCGACCTCTCCATCTTCGAACTCTTCGCGCCGCTGGTGCGAGGCGGCAGCGTGGTGGTGGTGCGCAACGCCCTGCATCTGGTGGAGGAGAAGCCCGCGGCAGACGTCACGCTCATCAACACGGTGCCCTCGGCGATGGCGCAGTTGGTGCGGCTGAACGCGGTGCCGCCGTCGGTGCAAGTCATCAATCTCGCGGGCGAAGCACTGCCGGAGACGCTGGCGAAGGCTGTGTACGCAGTACCGACGGTGAAGAAGCTCTACAACCTGTACGGCCCGTCGGAGGACACGACGTACTCGACGTGGTCGCTGGTGGGGCGGAACGAGGTGCCGAACATCGGCCGGCCGCTCACCAACACGCGGGCATACGTGCTGGACAGGTACCTCCAGCCCGTCCCGGTGGGCGTCGCGGGTGAGTTGTTCCTGGCGGGCGAAGGCCAGGCGCGCGGCTACCTGCTGAGGCCGGAGCTGACGGCGGAGAAGTTCCTGCCAGAAGTCCACGGCCCCGAAGGCAGCCGCATGTACCGCACGGGAGACCGGGTGAGGTACCGGGCGGACGGCGTGCTGGAGTACCTGGGCCGGGTGGACTTCCAGGTGAAGGTGCGAGGCTTCCGCATCGAGCTGGGCGAAGTGGAGTCCGCGCTGCGCCAGCAGGAGGCGGTGAAGGAAGCCGTCGTGGTGGCGAAGGGGGAGGGCGCGGAGAAGCGGCTCGTCGCGTACGTAGCGCCGAAGGCTGGCGCGACGCTGGAAGCGGAGGCCTTGAAGGCGAGCCTGCGCCAGCGGCTGCCGGAGTACATGGTGCCCGGAGCGGTGGTGGTGCTGGACGCGCTGCCGCTCAACCCCAACGGCAAGGTGGACCGCAAGGCCCTGCCAGACCTGGACATCACCACGTCCCATGCCGAGAGCTTCGTCGCGCCCCGCGATGCGCTGGAATCCCAGCTCGTGGCGGTGTGGGAAGAGGTCCTGGGCGTGAAGCCCATCGGGGTGCGCACCAGCTTCTTCGCGCTGGGAGGCCACTCGCTCCTCGCGGTCCGCTTGATGGCCGCGCTGCGCGAACAACTGGGCCGCGATGTGCCCCTGGCCGCGCTCTTCCAGCACCCCACCGTGGAGGAGCTGGCGAGGCTGCTGCGTGCCGAGACGGAGACGTGGTCGCCGCTCGTCCCGCTGGAGAAGGGCGACGCGGGCCGCCGGCCCCTGTTCCTCGTCCACCCGGGTGGCGGCAACGTGCTCGCCTACCCGGAACTGGCGCGCCTCCTGGGACCCCACCAGCCTGTCTTCGGCATCCAGGCCCGCGGCCTCCAGGCCGGCCATGTCGTGGTGGAGACCGTGGAGGAGATGGCCACCCTGTACGTGGACGCCATCCGCGCGGCGCAGCCGGAAGGGCCGTACCTCCTCGCGGGCTGGTCGCTCGGCGGCGTCATCGCCTTCGAGATGGCCCGCCAACTGCGCGCTCAGGGCCAGGCCATGGGGCTGCTGGCGCTGGTGGACGCCTTCGTCCCCGGCGTGGGCGCGCCTCCGGGTGACGCCCCCAGCAAGGACCCTGACGCCAGCACGCGCGTCGCCTTCGCCCGGACGGTCGCCCAGGCCTTCTCCCTGACCCTGCCCGTGTCCGACGAGGCCCTGGAGCGCATGGAGGACGAAGCCATGCTGGGGACGCTCCTCGCCGTGGGCGTCCAGGCCGGACTCCTGGAGGAAGCGACGGGCCGCGAGCAATTGCGCGCCCTGTTCCGCGTGTATCAGGCCAACCTGCGCGCCATGGACCGCTACGCCCCCAGCCCCTACGACGGGCCGGCCCTGCTGCTCGCCGCCACCGAAGCCACCCCCACCCCCGGGGTGCCCCGCCACCGCGGCTGGGAGCCCTTCGTCCGGGGGGGACTGGACGTGAGGGACGTCCCTGGGGGACACCATCAACTCATGCAGGAGCCGTACGTGCGGCACGTGGCCACGCTGTTGCGCGAGGCCCTGGAGGACAAGTCATGACCACTGAAACATCCGCGACACCTGGCGGGGGCTCACCGTGGCCCAACCGCATCATCCTGGCCATCTGGTTCGTGTGCTTCTCCGTGGGCTCACTGATCCACATCTTCGTCGTGTCGAAGTACGGCCTCTTCGCGAATGATCCGGCGGACCCGCTGCCCACGCCGTTCGTCGTCGTGAACGAGCTCTTCACGGTGCTCAACCCCCTCACCATCGTGCTGCTCATCTTCAAGCGGCGGGCGGGCATCCTCTCCGCGCTGGGCGTGGTGGCGCTCGTCTATGCCCTCAACCTGGCCCTGATGGTGTGGTTCTGGACCGCGAAGCAGCACCTCCACGTCGCGTGGCTGTACCTCAACGGCTCCATGGGCGTGTTCATGGCCCTGACCGCGAAGCGCCTGTGGCGGGCCGCCCCGGAGGCGAAGGCTCTCCCACCCGCGACCACCCCGAGCCCGACCTAGCCCCACCGGGCCCCTGGTCCCCCGACTGCCCGCCAGCCGGCCCCGGGGGAGGCGTCCCCGAGGAGAAACCCCCGGTCCGGACGCGCATCCTTGAGAAAGGACGGGGCGGTCGCTATAAGCCCCGACCCACTACAACGCTGGACCTCCCTCCCATCCTGGGCGGGGGCAAGGCGCACTGGAGAGAAGCCATGAAGCCCGACATGCACCCGGTCTATCCGCCCTCCCGCATCACCTGCGCGTGCGGCAACGTCGTCGAGACCAAGTCCACCCGCGGCTCGTTCAGCGTGGAAGTCTGCTCGAACTGCCACCCGTTCTTCACCGGCAAGTACAAGCTGCTGGACACGGCCGGCCGCATCGACCGCTTCAAGAAGAAGTACGCGAACAACGCGCCGGCCGCCAAGAAGGGCGCCAAGGCCGCCGAGCCCGAGAAGGCGTAGTCCTTCGGCTCGACAGCATCCGTCGTACCCCACGAGCAGGGTCGTGGAGGGCCTCGAAAGACAGAGGCGCTCCCGCCCTGCTCGCGGTGTTTCAGCGCCACGCGCGCGTCAAATTTTCGCGCGCGTTTTCGGTGCTACAGCCAATTACAGGCCAGAAATTCGACGTAGCAGCCAACTGACCGCACAGTCCGCCGCGTCCCAGAAACGTCTGTCCCAAAGACGGAGGCGTGATGTTCGCGGAAGCTGCTGCCCCTGCCCTGAAGATTGTCCGACGCTCCCAGAACGACAGCGTCTTCGCGAAGCGCGGGGAGGCCTACACGCTGATGCAGGGCGACAGCCTGGAGCTGATGGCCCAGCTGCCCGAGCAGTCCTTCGACCTCATCTTCGCGGACCCGCCGTACTTCCTCTCCAACGGCGGCACCACCTGCAAGAATGGCAAGCGCGTCTCCGTGGCGAAGGGCCAGTGGGACGTGTCCCGCGGAGTGGAAGAGGACCACGCCTTCACCACCAAGTGGCTCGCCGCCTGCCAGCGCCTGCTGCGCCCCACCGGCACGCTGTGGGTGAGCGGCACGCAGCACGTCATCTTCAACGCCGGCTTCGCCATGCAGAAGCTGGGCTACAAGCTGCTCAACACCGTCACTTGGTACAAGCCGAACGCGAGCCCCAACCTGGCGTGCCGCTACTTCACGCACTCCACGGAGCTGCTCATCTGGGCCTCGCCGTCCTCCGGCGGCAAGCTGAAGCACGTCTTCAACTACCAGCGCATGAAGGCGGAGAACGGCGGCAAGCAGATGCGCGACGTGTGGAACCTGCCGCGCAACGGCGAAGAGGAACTCACCGCCGACGGCTCCGGCCGTATGTGGACGCAGACGGCCCCGCGCGGCGAGGAGAAGGCCTTCGGCAGCCACCCCACCCAGAAGCCGGTGGCCCTGCTGGAGCGCATCCTGGAGGCGAGCTGCCCGGAGAACTCGCTCATCCTGGACCCCTTCAACGGCAGCGGCACCACCGGCGTGGCCGCCCTGAAGCACGGCCACCGCTACGTGGGCATCGACATGAACCCGGAGTACCTGGCCCTGTCCAAGAAGCGCCTGGACGCGGCCCTCAAGTAGTCCCGTCTCAGGCGCGGGTGAGGATGAGCTCCACGCCCTGCCGGGCGATGGGGTGGTACCTCGCCCCGTTCTTCTCGAACGCCGCGCGCGCCACCTTGCGGTGGTCGCGCGACGAGGCGAGCACGCTGTAGAGCGGCTTCAGGTACTTCATCCGGCCCACCTCGCCGAGGAACTCCTCGGCCCGGCCGAGCGGAGCATCGAAGCCCGCGCGCAGCGCCGCCACCAGCCACGCGACCAGCACCTCCGAGTTGCGGCTGCCCGTGAGCGCGAACCTCGCGTCCAGCTCGCGGAAGACGTCTTGGGACGTGTCCGCCGGCATGGACTCCAGGAAGAGCTGCCACTCGGTGGGCGTCCAGTCCTTCGTATCCGCCTGCGAAGGCACCTTGCCGCGCAGCTTCTCCAGCGCCTCCAGCCGCGCGGAGGTGGGGCGGGGCGCGCTCTGCGGCACGCCGGGCCGGTTGAGGTACGCGTCCGCGTCCACCTTCGCCAGGGCCCCCGGCAGCTCCTCCTCCGTGAAGCGGACGAAATCCTCCGTGGTGAGCGCCTGGAAGCGGTACTTCGCCAGGTAGCGGCGCAGGAAGCCGTCGAAGGTGGGGCGGCCAACCGCGTCCTCCAACGCGCGCAGCAGCAGGTAGCCCTTCTCGTAGGGAATCTGGGAGAAGGCCTCGTCCGGGTCCACGCCGGACAGGTGCGTGCGCAGCGCGGTGAGCTGCGGGTGCGCGCGGAAGTGGTGCAGCGCTTCATCCAGCGAGCGGCGCCCCAGGGCCGCGTGCAGCGCCGCGACCTCCGGCCCCGCCAGCGCCTCCAGGATGCGGCGCTCCGCGAAGACGGTGAAGCCCTCGTTCAGCCAGAAGTGCTCCGCGGACGCGTTCGTCACCAGGTTGCCCGTCCACGAGTGCGCCAGCTCATGCGCCACCACGTTCACCAGGCTCTTGTCCCCCGCGATGAGCGTGGGCGTGAGGAACGTCAGGCGCGGGTTCTCCATGCCGCCGTAGGGGAACGACGGCGGCATCAGGAGCAGGTCGAAGCGCTCCCAGTCGTACGGCCCGAAGAGCGACTCCGCGGCCTTGAGCATGTCGTCCACGCCCGCGAACTCGTCCGCCGCGTCCTCCAGCGCCTCCGGCTCCGCCCACACCCGCGAGCGCGGCCCCAGCTCCTTGGACGTGAGGCTGCCCACCGCGAACGCCAGCAGGTACGGGGGCACCGGCTGCGGCATCTCGTAGTGCTCCTCCGCCTCCACGCCGTGCTCTTCACGCGCCACGAAGGACGCCGCCATCACGGACTTGAGCTGCTTGGGCACGCGCAGCGACGCGCGGTAGCGGATGCGGATGCGCGGCGTGTCCTGCAGCGGCACCACGCTGCGCGCGTGGATGGCCTGGCACTGGCTGAACAGGAACGGCTGCTGCCCACCCGCCGTCTGCGATGGCGTCAGCCACTGCAGCGCGCTCGCCTCCGGTGACGTCCGGTAGCGCACCGTCACCTGCTTCACCCCCGGGGGCAGCTCGATGCGAAGTCGGCTTCCAAGAATCGGTTCAGGAGGGGAGAGGATGTAGGGCAAGGGGCGACCCTGGGCATCCACCACGCCCCGGATGTCCAGGTCGCGGGTGTCCAGGTCGAGGGGGCCTGCTGACGCTTCCTTGAGGGTCAGCGTGGCCTCCGCGTGCAGGCGCCGCGTCCGGAAATCGACGCGGGCCTTCCACTCCAGCGTTTCGGTCTCAGGCTGCGTGCTGTCGTTGTACGAGTGCGGGTCGAGGCGAGCCATGGGGCCCGACTTGTAGTCGGGGAGCCGACCTCCTGGCGAGCACACCCGACGGCAATGCCGGTTGACTTCCGGGTCAATCGCCTACATTTGTGCAGTCCCCTACTTCCTTCCATGGGAGCCGATTTCCGATGACGACCCGGATCCGAAAAGTGGCGGTGCTTGGCGCTGGCGTGATGGGCAGCGGCATCGCCGCGCATCTGGCCAACTCCGGCGTGCGCGCCCTGTTGCTGGACATCGTTCCGCCCCAGGCCGCTCCGGGCGAGGACACCGCTTCCAAGGCGTTCCGCAACAAGTTCTCGCAGGGCGCCATCGCGAACCTGCGCAAGGCGAAGCCCAGCCCCATCGTGTCCGAGCAGGTGCTCGCGGCCATCGAAGTGGGCAACCTGGAGGACGACCTCGCGCGCCTGGGTGAGTGCGATTGGATCATCGAGGTGGTGAAGGAGGACCTGGCCGTCAAGCAGGCCCTTTTCGCCAAGGTGGAGAAGCACGCCCGCAAGGACGCCATCATCTCCTCCAACACCTCCGGTCTCTCCATCGTGGGCATGACCGAGGGCCGCGGCGCGGAGTTCAAGAAGAACTTCCTCGTCACGCACTTCTTCAACCCCGTCCGCTACATGAAGCTGCTGGAGCTCGTGGCGGGCCAGGAGACGAACCCGGAGGTCGTGAAGACCATCCACAAGTTCGGTGAGGAAGTGCTCGGCAAGGGCATCGTCTACGGCAAGGACACCACCAACTTCATCGCGAACCGCATCGGCGTGTACGGGATGATGCGGACCATCTCCGAGATGCAGAAGACGGAGATGACCATCGAAGAGGTGGACAAGATCTTTGGCCCGGCCATGGGCCGTCCCAAGTCCGCCGTGTTCCGCACCGCGGACATCGTGGGCCTGGACACGTTCACCCACGTGGCGAAGAACTGCTACGACACGCTGACGCACGACGAAGAGCGCGACGTCTTCGCCGCCCCGGACTTCCTCCAGAAGATGGTGGAGAAGAAGATGCTGGGCGACAAGAGCGGCGGCGGCTTCTACAAGAAGGACCGCTCCTCCGGCGGCAAGGACATCCTCGCGCTGGACCTGAAGACGCTGGAGTACCGGCCGCAGGCGAAGGTGCGCTTCGACTCGCTGGGCGCCGCGAAGGACATCGAGAACGTCAAGGAGCGCGTGGCGTCCGTGATGAACGCGGACGACAAGGCCGGCAAGTTCGCCGAGCGCGTCACCCTGGACGTGCTGGCGTACTCCAGCCGCCGCATCCCGGAGATCGCGGACGACCTGGTCAACGTGGACCGCGGCGTGCGCTGGGGCTTCGGCTGGGACCTGGGCCCCTTCGAGGTCTGGGACGCCTACGGTGTCCAGAAGGGCGTGGAGCGCATGAAGGCGCTGGGCCTCAAGCCCGCCGCCTGGGTGGAGGAGATGCTGGCCAAGGGCCGCACGTCCTTCTACGGCGTGCAGGACGGCCGCGACACCTACTGGGACATCCCGTCCAAGTCCGTGAAGCCGGTGGTGGAGAACGCCCGCACCTTCCGCGTGGAGTACCTCAAGCGCGGCAACAAGAAGATCACCGGCAACGACAGCGCGTCGCTGTGGGACATGGGAGACGGCGTCACGCTCCTGGAGTTCCACTCCAAGATGAACTCCATCGACGATGAGATCATCGCGATGATGAACACCGCGCTGGACGAGACGGAGAAGAACTTCAAGGGCCTCGTCATCGGCAATGACGGCTCCAACTTCTCCGCCGGCGCGAACATCATGGCCATGCTGATGGCGGCCAAGAGCGAGGACTTCGACTCCATCCGCAAGATGGCGTCCGCGTTCCAGGCGGCCAACCAGCGCATGCGCTACAGCCCCGTGCCTGTCGTGACGGCGCCCTTCAACCTCACGCTGGGCGGCGGCGCGGAGGTCACCATGGGTGGCAACGCGGTGCAGGCCAGCGCGGAGCTGTACATGGGCCTCGTGGAAGTGGGCGTGGGCCTCATCCCGGGCGGCGGCGGCACCATGATGCTGCTGCGCAACGTGTTCGGCACCTACGCGGCGGACAAGGACTTCGACGCGCTGCCCTTCCTCAAGAAGGTGTTCCTCGCCATCGGCATGGCGAAGGTCGCGACGAGCGCGGAGGAGGCCCGCGAGATGGGCTTCCTGTCGCAGCAGGACGGCATCACGGGCAACCGCGACTTCCTGCTGTCGGACGCGAAGTCGCGCGTGCTGGGCCTGGCGAATGGCGGCTTCCGCCCGCCGCGTCCCACGCGCTTCCGGCTGCCGGGCCCCAACGGCGCGGCCACCATCGACATGATGCTGTACGACATGCAGCTCAATAATCAGATCAGCGCCCACGACCGGAAGATCGCGCAGAAGCTGGCGCGCGTGCTGTCCGGTGGTGACACCAGCCCGTCCGTACTGGTGACCGAGGAGAAGCTGCTGGAGCTGGAGATGGAAGCGTTCCTGAGCCTCATCGGCGAGGAGAAGACCCAGGACCGCATGATGTTCATGCTTGAGAAGGGCAAGCCGCTGCGCAACTAGCGCGAGGCGTTTACCCAATGGTTTTCCAGACGCGAATTCCGAAGCACGCCCGGACGCTGTCCGGGCAGGGAGACATCTAAAATGTCCGGTCGAGTCGTGATTGCCAGCGCGGTGCGCACCCCCTTCACCCGCGCCCACAAGGGAGAGTTCAAGGACACGCGGCCGGATACGCTCGCGGCCCTTGCCATCAAGGAGGCCGTCGCCCAGGTCCCCGGCTTGAAGCCGGCGGACGTGGAGGACGTCATCATGGGCTGTGCCATGCCGGAGGCGGAGCAGGGCATGAACGTTGCCCGCAACGCGAGCCTGCTCGCCGGCCTGCCGGACACGGTTCCGGGCCTGACCATCAACCGCTTCTGTTCCTCCGGCGTGCAGTCCGTGGCGCAGGCGGCGCAGGGCATCAAGTCCGGCATGCTCCAGGTGGCCGTGGCCGGTGGCACCGAGTCCATGACCATGGTGCCCATGGGCGGCAACAAGGTCTCCGCCAACCCGGAGATCATGCAGAAGCTGCCGGAGGTCTACACCTCCATGGGCGCGACGGCGGAGAACATCGCCTCCCGCTACAGCGTCACCCGTGAGGACGCGGACAAGTTCGCCGCCGAGTCCCAGCGCCGCGCGGCCACGGCCCGCGAGCAGGGGAAGTTCAAGGAGGAGATCTTCCCCGTCACCACCACGATGTTCGACGAGGACGGCAACCAGAAGCAGGTGACCGTCACGGTGGACACCATCCTGCGCCCGGAGACGACGGTGGAGGGTCTGGCCAAGCTGCGCCCGGCCTTCAACGTCAAGGGCGTGGTGACGGCGGGCAACGCGTCGCCGCTGACGGACGGCGCGGCGGCCGCGGTGGTGATGAGCGAGGAGAAGGCGAAGGAGCTCAACGTCAAGCCGCTGGGCTACTTCGTGGACTACGTGGTCGCCGGCGTGCCGCCCGAAATCATGGGCGTGGGCCCGGTGCCCGCCATCCGCAAGCTGCTGGAGCGCAACAAGCTGAAGATTGAGGACATCAGCGTGTTCGAGCTCAACGAGGCCTTCGCGGCGCAGGCGCTGCACTGCATCCGCGAGCTGGGCATTCCCCAGGACAAGGTGAACCCGAACGGCGGCGCCATCGCCCTGGGCCACCCGCTGGGCGTGTCCGGTGCGCGCATGGTGGCCACCATCCTGCGCGAGCTGAAGCGCCGGGACGGCCGCTACGGCGTGGTGAGCATGTGCATCGGCGGCGGCATGGGTGCCGCGGCGCTGGTGGAGCTGGCGAAGTAATCCGCTTCCGCTTCGCGCCCCCTGTCATGTGAAGGGGGCGCGGAGGGGACTGTCAGGAGGCCGGGGCGTCCGGGTCGTTCACCGGGACGCCCGCCAGGCGCAGCACCCGCAGCGCGTTGGTGGTGTCCACCACCCCCTGCCGGAGCCGGTAGTCGAACACCATCTTCCCGTCCTCCAGGTGGTCGCGGAAGTGGACGTTCACCACGTGCGAGCCCGGCTCGTCCGCGAGCACCGCCAGCGACAAGTCGTGCGTCGTCACCGCGCCACACGCGCCGGAGGCGAGCAGGAGCCGCAGCACCTCGCGTGAGGCAATCTGGCGCTCGCGGGTGTTGGTGCCCAGCAGGATTTCGTCCAGCAGGAAGAGCGCCTGGCCTTTCGCCGCCGCCGCCGCGTCCAGCACCATCTTCAGCCGCAGCACCTCCGCGTGGAAGTACGACACGCCGCGCTCCAGCGAGTCCTTCACGCGCATGCTGGTGAGCACCTGCACTGGCGACAGCCGGAAGGACGCCGCGCACACCGGCGCGCCCGCCAGCGCCAGCACCACGTTCGCGCCCAGCGCCCGCATCAGCGTCGTCTTGCCGCTCATGTTGGAGCCGGTGATGAGCAACGCGTGACGCGGGCCGGGCAGGGACACGTCGTTGGGCACGGGCGCGTCCAGGAGCGGGTGTCCCAGCGCGGTGGCCTCCACGCTCGGGCCCTGGGTCTGCATCTGGGGCCAGGTGAAGGCAGGGCGGTCGTGGGCCAGGCCTCCCAGGCAGCAGAGGGCCTCCAGCTCCGCCAGGCCCTCGAACCACTGGCGCACGTCCCGGCCGTGGGCGGCGCGCCAGTTCTCCAGCGCGAAGAGGGCGTGGATGTCCCAGAGCGTGAGCCAGTGGACCAGGGGGTGGAACTGGTGCCGCTTGAACTCGATGAGCGAGTACAGCCGGCTGAAGCGCTGGAACAGCGTGGACACCGGAGGCCCGCCCTGCGCCGTCAGGCCGGCCTGGAGTTGCTCGAGGCGCGGGTGCTCGAAGGTCTGCTTCTCCACGCGCTCGAAGAGGGACGCGTAGCGCACGAAGCCGCGCTCGCCGCGCTCCACGGCTTCGTCCATCTGCCGCAGCGTGCGGCGCGTGGCCACGGCGATGCCCAACTGTGCGAGCAGTCCCAGCCAGACGGTGCTGTCCGGAATCACGCCGACCGTGCCCAGGATGAACAGGGTGAGCGTCACCGGGGGCAGCAGGATGGCCAGGGGCCGTGACCAGCGGATGGCGTCCAGGGACGGGCCGGCCTCCGCCCACTGGATGAAGAGGGCCGGGTCCGCCTTGTCCTTCGCCACCACGCGGGCGTCCACGCAGAGGTCCTGGCGGAAGTCCACGCGCGGGGCCAGCTCGCGCGCGGCGCCCTGGCGGGTCACCACCGTCTCCGCGGAGGCCGGGGCGGACAGCCACGCGGCCAGCCGCTCCTCGCCCGCGCGCGTCGCCGTCTCGTTGATGAGCTGGAAGAGGCTGCCCTGGCCAAAGACATCCAGGTCCGTGGCGTAGAGGTGGTTGGGGGAGAGGAACCGCTCCCCCGTGTCCGTGAAGGAATGCCAGCCGCCGTCCAGCCGCGCCAGGCCGCGCTCGTTGAGCAGCACGAAGTGACGCGCGCGCTGCTCCTTGAGGAACACCTGATGGTGCAGCACCGCCAGCACGCCGTAGACGACGAGCGCCCCGGCCGCGGCCCACCACCAGGGCTTGGGCAGCCGGCCCATCAGCGTCAGCGCGGCCACGACGAGCGCCGCCACGAAGGCCACGGTGCGCAGGTTGGCGTACCTGGCGCTGACGCGGTCCAACTGCGTCAGGTCCGCCTGGGCGGCGGCGCGGCGATCGGTGTACGTGCGATGCGGGCTCTGGGACTCGGTCGGGACGGGCACGATGGCCGCGCATGCTGTGCGGCCCCCCATTCCAGGGCAAGCGCGCAACGCGCGGGATGTCGTCCAGGGGCTCACGGTTGACTCCGAGTGGGCCCCCGGGATTTGAATGCGGTCCGTGAGGGACGGTCGGGCCGGCCGTGCCTCACCGAGGGGGCTTCACCCCATGTCGTTACCCAAGGTCGTGTTGGGCGGGGGGCTCGTCGCGAGCCTGCTCGCCGCGCCTTCCGCCGAGGCGCGCTTCGGCAAGCGCTCGGACTCCCACGAAACGTCGAAGCCCGTCCACGAGGCGACCGCCATCGGTTCGGACCGGGGCGACGATTCGAAGAAGAAGGACGACGAGAACAAGAACCGTTCGTCCCAGGGCAAGAGGACGACCGTGTCCTCCACGGATGACAGCTACGCGTTCAACTCGAGCGCCTCCGATGATGCCGCCGCCGTCATCCTCGGCGCGCTCTTCGAGCTGATGTTCAGCGGCCTGGGCCAGGCCATCGCCCACACGGGGACCCACCACGGCCATGACGACGGCGCTCCGGGCGAGCCACCCCAGCGCAACTCGCTGCGGCACGCCGTGCCACTCTCCTTCCGCGCGGGCGTGTTGGTGTCACCCGTGCCGGGCGGCACGGGCGTGGACTTCGACATCGGCTGGGACATGCAACGCTTCGGCGTGGACCTGCGACTCTCCCGCCTGGTGGGCACGGGCGAGGGCGCGATGGCCTACGACACGCGGACGCTGGCGGAGATGCACGTGACGTACTCCCCCTACGTCCGGGAGGACCTGCGCCTGCGCGCGGAGGCGGGCGTCTCCACCCTGGACCTGCCCGGGCGCGTCTACGTGGCGCCCAGCCTGGGCATGTCCGTGGAGGCGTGCGTCCTGGGGCCCCTGGACGCGGAGGCTCGCGTGCAGGTGTCGCCCGGGCCCTACCGGCAACTGGACGCGCGCGCGGGGCTGGCGTTGCACCTGGGCAGCCTCATGCTGCGGGGCGGGGCTCGCTACCTGGCCCTCGACTCCGAGGTGGCCCCACTGGGGCTGGCCCTCGGCTTCGGCCCCGAGTTCGGCGCGGGCTTCGTGTTCTGACGCTGGAAACACCACGGGCCCGGCCGCGGGTTGTTTCCGCGGACAGGCCCGTTGGACGTCCCGAAGGGACGGTGGGGATTACTTCTCCTTGGAGGCCAGCTTGCGCAGGGCCTTCTGGTCGCGCACGCAGAGGATGCGGCCGACGTTGCCGAGCACGCCCTCGCGCTTCATCTCGTTGATGAGCGTGGACACGAAGGAGCGCGAGGCGCCCACCAGGTCCGCCAGGTCCTGCTGGGTGATGCCGCGCAGGTCCGTCTCACCGCCGTGCGGGCAGCGCTCGCCGTGCGCCTCCACCAGCGTGAGCAGGGTGTCCGCCAGCCGGGCCGGGACCTCCTTGAAGGTCAGGCCCAGGACGCGCTTGCGCAGCGAGCGCACGCGGTCCGCGTAGGCGCGCACCACGTCCACCGCCAGGGCCGGACGGGCCTCCAGCTGGGCGCGGAAGTCACGGCCCTCGATGCTCCACACCTCGGCCTCGCCCGCCGCCACGGCCATCTCCTCGATGGGCGTGCCTTCCGGGCGGAACAGCTCGCCGAACAGGTCGCCCGGGCGGAGGATGGACACCACCGAGCGGGTGCTGTTCTTGCCAATGCGCATCAGGCGCACGCGGCCGGACTTCAGCAGGTACACGCGGTCGGACGTGTCGCCGGGGCGGTAGATGGTCGAGTTGTGCGGGAAGGACTCGACCTTGAAGTACCCCTTGAAGTCGATGGCTTCCTGGCCGGGGACCAGCTTGTTCGCGGTCACCATCATGCCGGACGACGTCGCCTGCAGCGGCGCCACGACGTTGGAACCGATAGGGCCGAGGGGGCGGTTGAAGCCGTGCATGGGAGTCTCCTGGAAAGACGGAAAGGGATGGGGAAGGTTGGTCGCTGCTGCTGCTGCGGACGGACCTTGCCCTTTCCAAGAGGCGTGCCATGAGCACTTGAAGTATTCCCAGGGGAACAGTTCGAGGAATGCCGGGTACTTAGCGCTACACCCCGGTTCGGTCCCCCCCACTGTGTCCAAAACCTGAAACAGAACGTTCAAACAGTCTGATCAGTTTGAACGAAACGTTAAAGCGCCACACCGGTTTGTCCGGGCTGGGACAGTGTCAGGAAGCATCCTTCACCGGATAAGGGTGCACCTGTGGACCATGCCCCTGTGCGAGACCGAACTTTTGAAGCTTTCGTTCAAGGGTCGGACGGCTGATGCCCAGGATCTGACACGTGCGGCCCTTGTGGCCCTTGGTGACGGCCATGGCGCGGGCAATGAGCTGGCGTTCGGCCTCTTCCAGGGTGGGGATGAGGCTTACGTCATCCACGGCGGGGGCTGCGAACATGCCGCCCGCGCCTCCAGGAGCGCGCTGGCCGGCGTCCAGGGAGCCCGAGGGGTTCGCCTCCAGGGCGGGCAGGTCGTCCCCCCGGAGCACGTCACCGGGCGCGAGCACCACGGCGCGGGTGAGGACGTTCTCCAGTTCGCGCACGTTGCCGCGCCAGGGCAGGCGGGTGAGGCGCTCCATGACCTCATGGGGCACGCGGGTGACGCGCTTGTGCACCTTTTCGTTGATGCGCTCCAGGAGATGCTTGACCAGCGGGGGGATGTCCTCGCGCCGTTCACGCAAAGGCGGGATGACGAGGGTGATGACCTTGAGGCGCTGGTAGAGATCCTCGCGGAAGCGGCCCTGGTCTACCTCGTCCGCCAGGGTGCGGTGGGTGGCGGCGATGACGCGGGCGCGCAGCTTCACGCGCTTGACGCCGCCCACGCGCTCGAACTCGCGCTCCTGGAGCACGCGCAACAGCTTCGCCTGGAGCATCAGCGACATGTCGCCAATCTCATCCAGGAAGACGGTGCCGTCCTCCGCGAGCTCGAACTTGCCGGGCTTGCCGGACACGGCGCCGGTGAAGGCGCCCTTCTCGTGGCCGAACAGCTCGCTCTCCAGGAGCGTGTCCACGATGGCGGAGCAGTTGATGCCGATGAAGGGGCGGGGCTCGTCGTAGGAGTAGTTGTGGATGACGCGGGCGATGAGCTCCTTGCCCGTGCCGCTCTCGCCGTTGATGAGCACCGTCGCGGTGCTGCCGGCCACCTTGCCAATCTCCTTCACCAGCTGCTGCATGGAGGGGCTGGTGCCCACGATGTCGCCCAGGCGGACGACGGCGTTCTCGCGGTGGACCTCGTCCGCGCGGCGCGACAGCTGGCGGTACTCCAGCGCGCGCTCCACGACCAGGTCCAGCGCGGCCGGATCCGGGAAGGGCTTGTGGATGTAGTCGAACGCACCGGCCTTCATGGCCCGGATGGTCGTCTCCATGTCGTGGTAGGCGGTGACGAGGATGATGCGCGCGTCGCCGCACAGGGTCTTCATCTCCTCGATGATTTCCAGGCCCGTGCGGTCCGGGAGCATCATGTCCAGGATGACCACGCTGGGCATGTTCTCCTGGGCGGCCTTGAGGCCCGCGGCGGCGCTGGTGGCCGTCACCACCTGGTAGCGCGGCTGCCCGTCGTCCTGCTCGATCTCCTCGAAGTGCATCGTGAGGGTTTCGAGCAGCGACACGTCATCGTCGACGATGAGGAGGGTCTCCATGGGGTCCTCAGGCGGCGAACGTCAGCGTGAACACCATCCCCGGTTCCGCGCTCCCCTGGGCCGCCACGTCGCCCCCCACGCCCGTCATCACCCGCCGCAAGGCGGCCAGGGACAGCCCCGCGCCTCGCGCCAGCCGCGAGCCGAACGGGTCGAACAGCGTGCCCCGCTCCTCGGGAGGCAGGGCCGCGGCCGGATCATCCAGGATGAGGCTGACGCGGCCGGGGTCGTCCTGGCGCAGCGTCACCTGGACGCGGCCCTCTTCGGGAAGGCCCATGGCCACGTTGAGCAGGACTTGAGCGAGCACGGGCCTCAACCGGTTGGGATCCACCCTCACCCGGGGCAGGTCCGCGTCTTCCTTCACATCCACCTCGATGCGGCGCTCGGCCAGTTCCGGGGCCACCATGGCGGTCGCTTCCTGGACGACCGAGCGCAGCGCGTGGGCATCCAGGTTCGCGGCGCTCTCGCGGCCGTACTCGGAGAGCAGCCACAGCATGCGCTCCATGGTGCGGATCTCCCGGTTGGCGATGGTGAGCCGCCGCTTGTCCCGGTCCGACAGGCCGGTGTTCCGGGCCAGCGTCTGCACCGCCATCTTCACGGAGGACAGGGGGTTGCGGATCTCATGGCTGAGCGACGAGGACAGCTTGGAGATCTGCACCGGCGGGGCGCCCTCCAGCACGGCGCCCAGGTCGAGCACGCCCGCAGCGGCCTCCTCGCCGTCCAGGCCCAGCACGAGCCGCAGGTGGGTGGCGGGCGGGGTGCCGCCGGGGCCTCCCGCGGAGAGGGTGACGAACTCCACGGCGCGGCGGTCCTCGCGCGCTCGCGCATCCAGTTCGCGGGCGCGCTCCTGCGGGACCCCGAGCGCGGTGTGCAGGGGCATGCCCACGAGCGCCTTGGCGTCGCGGCGCAACACCTGGGCGCAGTCACCTTCGGCGCGTGTCACCCGCAGGTGAGGGGACCAGGCGAGTTGAGCGGCTTGCAGGAGATGGGCGTTCATTGGTGGACCTGAAACATACCGGGTAACGTCGAGCGCTGTCCTTATGACCCGCACTCCACGTCCTCCGAAGAACCTTGTGGCGGCCCTTCTGTTCCTGTCCGGGGCCACCGCGCTCGTCTACGAGCTGGTCTGGTCCAAATACCTGGGGAACGTGCTGGGCAACAGCGGCCAGGCGCACGCCGTCGTGCTGGCCACGTTCATGGGGGGGCTGGCGCTGGGGGCGTTTGTCTTCGGGCGGACAGCGGACCGGGTGAAGAACCCCCTGGCGCTCTATGGCGTGCTGGAACTGGGCGTGGGCCTGTACGCGCTGGCGTTCCCGTACGTCCTGGGGGCGCTGGAACACCTGTGGCTGGCCCTGGCCCCCCACGTGCCGGAGGGCCTGCGGGTGGCGCCGCGCCTGCTCGTGTCCTCGCTGTCCCTGGTGGTGCCCACGCTGCTCATGGGCGGCACCCTGCCGGCGCTGGTGCGCCACTTCGCGGCGAGCCTCGCCAGCGTGCGCAAGGAACTGGCGAGGCTGTACGCCATCAACAGCCTGGGCGCGGCGGTGGGCGTGTACGTGGCGGGCACGCGGCTGGTGCCGCTGGTGGGCCTGTCCGCTTCCGCGCAGATCGCCGCCGGGGTGAACGTGTTCCTCGCACTGGCGGCGCTGGCGCTGGCCCGGCAGCACCCACCGGCGGTGGTGGTGGGTGCCGCGCCGGCCGCGGAGGACGTGGCCTATCCCCGGCGGGCAGTGCGGGCGGCGCTCATTGGCGTGATGCTGTCCGGCTTCACATCCATGCTGTATCAGGTGACATGGATCCGCCTGCTGGCCATCGTGCTGGGGGCGTCCACGTATGCCTTCACGCTCATCCTGACGGCGTTCATCCTGGGCATCGGCCTGGGCAGCTTCTGGCTGATGACGCGCAAGGAGGGCGGGGACTCTCTGAAGCTGTATGGGTGGACGCAGGTGGGGCTGGTGTTGAGCCTCTGCCTGGCGCTGCCCCTGTACGTGCGGCTGCCGCACCTGTTCCGCTGGTCGGAGTGGATGCTCACGCGCGCGGTGGAGACGTGGCCCGTCTTCCAGGGGGTCACCTTCATGTTCTGCTGCGCGGTGCTGCTGGTGCCCACGTTCATCATGGGCGTGGCATTTCCGGCGGCGGCCCGCGTGGCCACGGCGAAGGTGTCCGAGGTGGGGCGCGAATTGGGCGGCGTCTACCTGTGGAACACGGCGGGCACCCTCTCCGGCTCCGTGCTGGGCGGGCTGGTGCTGATGCCCTTCTGGGGCATGCAGGGCAACTTCATCGCGGGGGCGGTGGCGAACCTGGTGGCCGCGGCCCTGGCGTTCCACGCGCTGTCCGCGCCGAAGGACGGGACGGTGGCGGTGCCCGCGTGGCGGACGTTCGCCCCGGTGGGCTCGGCGGCGGTGCTGGCGGCGGTGGTGCTGGGCGGCATGATGGGCTGGCCGCAGCGGCTGTCCGCCATCGCGTCCATGCGCGCGTACCAGAAGCCGCCGGAGAGCTACGCGAAGCTGGTGGAGGAGACGGAGAAGGCCGCCTTCACCCGCTTCTACGCCGATGACACCTTCGCCACGGTGATGGTGGGAGAGGTGCCGAGGGACAACCTGCGCTTCCTGCGGATCAACGGCAAGACGGACGCCTCGAACGGGCGCGACATCGAGACGCAGGTGATGGCGGGCCAGCTGGGCGTGCTGCTGCACCCGCGCGTGCCGAAGAACGTGCTCGTGGTGGGCGCGGGGTCCGCCGTCACGGCGGGCAGCGTGCTGGCCCACCCGGTGGAGCGCCTGGACCTGGTGGAGATCTCCCCAGCGGTCGTGGACGCGGCGCGCCTGTTCAAGGCGGACAACCGCAACGCGATGGAGGACCCGCGCACGCGCGTGCACATCGACGACGCGAAGACGTTCATGGCGCTGGCGCCCCTCCAGTACGACCTCATCATCAGCGAGCCGTCCAACCCCTGGGTCACGGGCGTGGCCGGTCTCTTCACGCGCGACTTCTTCCAGTTGGTGGACAAGCACCTGACGGAGGACGGCGTGCTCGTGCAGTGGATCCACACCTACGAGAGCAACCGCGAGCTGGTGCGGCTGGTGATGCGCACGCTGCAGGACACCTTCCCCCACGCCACGACCTGGCTGGGGCCGGAGGACCTGATCCTGGTGGCCAGCCGCAAGCCGCTGTCGTTCGACGCGGCGGCGGTCTCCGCGCGCATGGCCCAGCCGGAGGTGAAGGCGGACCTGGCGCGGGTGGGGATCCAGGACATGTTCGCCCTGTTGTCCAAGCAGGTGCACACCGAGGCCGGGCGGCGGGCCTTCGCGGGAGAGGGCCCTCTCAACACGGATGATCACAACCTGCTGGAGTACGCCTCGCCGGTGGCCTTCTTCCTGGCGGACCTGGACGTGCGCGTGCAGGACGAGCGGCGGTCGCCGGACGGCGGTCCGGGGCTGCTCCTGCATCAGTACCTGCGCGACCATCCGCCCAGCGCGGAGCAGGCCGAGGGGCTGTACCGCAACGTGGAGCGCGCCCATTCGAACAATGATCCGCTGGTCCGAGGCGTGGCGGCGCTGTGGCGCTCCCTGGCGCCGGAGGACCCCGAGGCGGCGCTCGCGCTGGCCCGGGCGGTGCTGGTGCAGGGCGACCTGACCCTGGCGGCGTCGCTCCTGGAGCCGGAGGTGGCCCGGGGCGGCCGTTCCCCCGAACTGGTGACGGAGTATCTCAACCTGGTGACGGCCCGGATCTGGCAGTCGCGGACGGTATGGACGCCCCTGACCGTGGACGGGGCGCTGGCGGTGGGCCGGGAGGTGGCGGCGCGCCACCCCCAGGACGCGAAGCTGCAGGCGGCGTTCAAGGCGTACTGCGAGGCCCTGCCGCCGGAGGCGTGCGCGGGGGCGGCCGGGATGCCCACGGCGGCCCCGGGCGGGCCCTGAAAGCGCGGGGCGGAGGACTTGAGAGGCTCCAGATCCGCGATATTCCTTGAGCCGCCCCCCATCCTCCCGATGACGGATGGAGGCGCTTGCCCGCCCGTTGTACTGTCTGTATCGACCCTGACTTCCCGCAGGGTGAGTTTCTCCACCGCTGCAACGACCCCCGGAGTTTCCCATGAACGCGATCGCGAAGGCCGCCCCCAAGAAGCAGTTCCGCAAGAACCGTGGTCAGGGCATGACTGAGTACATCATCATCGTTGCCCTCATCGCGATCGCCGCCATCGGCGTCATCACCCTGTTCGGCGACAACATCCGCAAGCTGTTCGGCTCCTCCGCGGCGGCCCTGGCGGGCGAGGACAACGTGGAAAACACCGGCCAGCTGTCCAACGACAAGCTGAACAAGAAGACCATGAAGTCCTTCGGTCAGAACAACACCTACTGAGCCACGCTCGGCGGTGCTCGCAATGGCAGGTCCCTCCAACTGGAAGGGCCTGCCATTCGTGTTTCAGGGGCTGAAGCTGTCATCGTGCATGCCATGACCGTGTCGTCACCGGAGGTTGTCGCCGGGCTGCGCCGCAGGCTCTGGGTCTACCGGGCGCTGGTGGCGGGGCTGTGTGTCGCGCTGTTCGGGCTGCTGCTGGGGCTGAGGCGCGCGTTGACCCCGCTGCCGCCGCCCGACGTGGAGGTCGTCGACGTCCGCGAGCGGATGGCGGCCCTGGAGAAGGCGCATCCGGACGCCTCGGATGTGTCGGAGACATACTTCTCGTCGGACACCTCCAGCGTGCACCAGCACCTGATGGGGCGGGGCCAGACGTGCCCCCTGCACATCCACCGGGCGCCCTACGAAGCCACCGTCATCATCTCGGGCGAGGCGCACGTGTGGCAGGTCTGGGGGGAGTCCGGGCAGCGGAGGGAGCGGCGCGGGGTGCACGGGCCGGGGGCGCTGGTGGCCTCGGCGCCCTTCACGGGGCACGAGTGGCGCAATCCCGCGGAGGAGCGGACCCTGGGCAACCTGGTGTTCACCGTGCCGGGCTTCGACGGGAACCTCTACGTGCCTCCGGAGGACGCGCGGCTCCTGCGTGGCACGGCGCCTTTCGCCGAGGAGCCCCGCGAGGCCCTCACGGCGCTGAGGAAGCGGGGCGTGAAGCAGGAGGAGACGCCGCTGCCGGTCCTCCAGGGGCGCATGTCGCGCGTGCTGCTGGACGGGGGGGAGTGGGCGGTGAAGGCGACACCCGGCGCGCCGGTGGTGGCCTACGTGGCGGTGGGACGGGGACTCGCGGAGGTGGCGGAGGCCCGGCCGTTGCGTGAAGGACAGCTCTGGGTGCTGCGCCGCGATGCGCGGGTGCGCTCGGAGGAGGGCTCACCCGTGGCGCTGTATGTGTTTCACCCGCCACCGGAAGCGGTCGCGGGGCGCTGAGGCGCTCCGGGGGCCGTGGGCGTGCGCTCCCGGGCCCAGAGGACCCAGCCGTTCGCCTGGGTCAGCTCGCGCCAGCCGCCGCGCGCTCGGAGATGATCCAGCAGGAGGTTGCCCGGGTTCTGCGTGTCCCAGACGACGTAGTCCGGATCATAGGCCTCCAGCGCCTGCTCCCAGCCGGGCTCGGACCACACGAGGTGCTCATAGGCCTGGTGGATGGCGGCGGGGAACGGATCATTCCGGCTGTCGATGTAGACCTTGTACGGGGCTCCCGCGAAGTAGGAGATGGGACCGCCCATGATGAAGCGGTTGAGCACGCGCCCCGGGGGCTGCTGCCTCAGCGTCTGGAGCACGGGCAGGGGGATGCTGGGGTGCGTGCCCTGCTCCACGGGGCGGGGCGCGCTCGCGTTCAGCGCGAAGAGGCCGGCCAGCAGGACGGCGGGCCACAGCGCCAGGGACGTGCCGGTGCTCCAGGTGGCCAGGGGCCGCTCCAGCCAGGACAGGGAGCGGGGGAGGGCGGGCGCGTCGCTGGTGCGCGCGTGCTCCACCAGGGTGAGGGCGAGCAGCACGGACGCGAACGGCGCGTGGCGCTGGACCTTCAGCGCGGCGATGCCCAGCACGAGCGTGGGCAGGAGGGCCGCGGCGCGCCGCACGCGGGCCCGGCCGATGACGAAGAGGCACGCGCCGAAGAGCAGGAGGTAGACCCAGCTCCAGCCGAGGTCCAGGTCCAGCGGGCGCCATTCATTGATGCCCTGGGTGGACGCGAGCAGCGAGTGCTGGAGCGGATACAGGTAGATGCGGGGGCCGTCCGGCGACAGGCCCGCGACGAGGAACATGGCGAGCGCCGCCGCGAGCGCGGCCCCGCAGCGCCGGAGCGACGCGGGCGTGCGGTCATCCAGGGCCGTGCCCATCGCGGTGGACGCGAGCAGCGCCGGGCCCAGGAGCCAGCTGCCGTGCAGGTTGGCCCAGGCGAGTCCCAGCAGCGGGAAGGCCCAGAGGACCCGCGTCCTTCCCTGGCGCCAGGCCTGGACGCCCAGGGCTGCGAGGGCGAACAGCAGGTGCCCCAGATGGAAGGGACGCTCCTGGATCCACGTGGAGGCCTGGACGCCCGAAATCAATCCCAGGCAGGCGAGGACGAGCACATGGGCGGGTTGGGCATCCGCGCGCCGCAGGGCGGCCCAGAGCAGCAGCACGTTGGCGGAGACGAGCGCGGCGACGAGGAGCGCGGGGCCGGCGGCGCCCAGGACCTGGATGAGCAGGGCGCAGAGCACGCCGAAGCCCCACTCGTGGGGGACCCAGCCCGCGGTGCCCGTGACGCTGAACGGGTCCACGCGGTTGAAGCCGTGCTCCAGCACGTAGCGCCCCCCCGCCAGGTGGAAGAACAGGTCGTAGTTGCGGAGGGGAAGAGACCCCAGCCAGAAGATGAGCCCCAGCGCGAACAGGGCCACGGGGGCGGGCAGGAGGGCGCGGAGGCGCATGACGTTCGGGTGGGGGCTACCGGGCGCCGGGAGCGGGCCGGGGGCCAGCGGAGAAACCCAGGCGGCGCAGCATCACCTTGCGGATGGAGGGGATGCGGAAGCGGAAGATGAAGGCGTCCGCGAAGTAGTGCGCGAGCACGCACGCGAAGCCCAGCGAGGTGAACGCGCGCAGCAGGGGATTGGCCTGCGCGCCGCCGCCAATGCCCAGCGAGCCGCGCATGGGGCCATTCAGCACGAAGCCATGCAACACGCCCAGCGCGAACAGCGGGAGCATGGAGACGATCATGACGGGCCAGATGAGCTTCTTGCTCAGGCGGGGTGGGTCGCCCTCGCGGGGCTCCAGCATGCGGGCGCTGAGGAAGTAGTACTCCAGGCCGTGCATGCCCGGGAGCATCACGTAGCCCCAGGACGGCGCCACGAGCGCGAGGCCCGTCGCGGTGGCCATGCCCAGGAGGTAGAGCACCTTGGGGCCGCTGGCGGTGCCGGAGCGCAGCACGGAGCGGAAGAGCACGAGGAAGTAGCCCAGCCAGACGGCGATGAGCACGGGCAGCGTCTGCCACGGCAGGACCACGCGCTGGCCCACGTCGAGGTAGGGGGGAGCGTCCGGGGCAGCGGACTCGGGGACGAAGAAGATGCGGACGAGGAGGATGGAGAGCAGCAGCGGGACGTAGAACTGCTGGAGCTTGCGCTCGAGCGGGGAGGGCGCGGGGAGGCCCTCCTGGCCTGCGCGAAAGCCATGCAGGGACCACAGGCCCCGCTGTTGGGACAGGGTGTGGTGCATGCCGAAGACGTTGAAGATGACGGCCACGGCGAAGGTGTGGAGGGAGCGGTCCGCGTAGAAGATGACGAACAGCGCCGCGCCCACGCCGAGCGTGCCCAGCGTGCCGGCGAGGATGGTGCGCGGCTGGTGGGGCGCGGCGGTGAGCACGTCGCGGTGCACGCCGAAGAGCAGGAACGTGAGGATGACGTGCGTGGCGTTGCCCAGGAGGTTCTGGGCGGTCCAGGCCAGCATCCGGTGGGCGTTGTCCTCGGCGGCCGGGGCCAGGAACCCGCTGGCGACGGCGGCCACCAGGGACAGGGCCAGGGGGATGCCCAGGATGGCGAGGTCGGCCCGGGGGGAGAACAGCCACAGGCGGTGAAAGCGCAGGGATCCGGGCGCGACCGGTGTGTCCTGCTCCGTGGCGGTGGCGACTCCGGGGCTCAACGGTGTCATGGGACCGGGAGTATACCGGGTCTCCAGGAGCCCAGGACCCGGGCTGCCTGCCTGCCAGGTTGGGCGATTCGTCGTAGGGGCGGTCACACTTGCATGTCCCGGAAGATGGACGGGTCGAGCGGAATGCTCCCGCTCGGTACCTGGCGAATGATCCGGAGGCCTGCGCCGTGTTCGAGGTCGTGTCAGACCATGTCGCGCCGGTCGGTTATGGCTGTGCTTGTTTTCGCGGTGGGCTGAATCCTCTTCGAGTTCGCTCGGCTTGTGCTCTGAATGACTGCGCGCTTTGAGAGGAATCAGTCCAGGACAACCCAGGGCAGAATAGACACACGCAACAGTACGGCGCGTATTGATGGGGACGTCAATTTCGGCGGCCACTGAAATGCAATGTTGTGACTTGTGGCGGGTTCTCGACAAAAGATAGGGTATGGATATTCCCGGGCGTCATTACCCGGACGTGGACTCTTCCAAGAGTGAGGGGCGATTGTCTTTCCGGTCATGGGTATGGGGCGCGCTGGCGGGAGGGGGCCTGCTGTTGGCATGCAATGAGTCGAGACCTCCAGTTGGTGCTGTGGAGGAGGTCGCGGCACCTTCCGGGACGGTCTTCGGCGAGCACCGGCAAACCCTGGCTGCCGCGGCGACAAAGGAAGTGGGAGAGGACTGTGCCGCGCAAGGTGCGTCCGCCTGTCGCTCGGGCCTGTGTCTGCATACCCAGCCCGCCCCAGACCTGGGGTTGATCTGCTCCAGGCAATGCCAGGCGGCGGCGGATTGCCCCGTGGACTGGCAATGCGTTTCGGTCCATCCGAATGCGGGTGCCTCCTTCTGCATACCGCCGAAGGGGTGGTCGGTGCGCCCCGCACAGGAGCGATAGGCCCGTCCAATGCTTGCACATCTCTTGATGGTCCTCCTGGTGGCTGCGCCACCAGCAGCCCCCCGTGCGTCCTCTCCGCGCTACCTTGTCTTTGGTTATGCAGGGGGCTGGATCGCCTTGGACGCCTCCACTGGCAAACCTGAACGCATCCAGATTCCTGCGTCTTTTGGTGCCAACAGCCTGACGGTGTCCCCGGATGGGCAGTACGTCGTCTACACGGCGTATGAAGAGGCGGCGCACAATGACCTGATGTACCGGTGGGATTGGAGGACGAAGTCTCCTCCTGTCCGGATCGGGAACGAGCGGGGTTTCCATGCGGACCCGGCTGTTAGTCCCGATGGCCAATGGGTCTACTTCGCGCACCATCCCAAGAAGGGCGGGCCTCCCGGACAGCACGAGCAGCGGGCGAACGCGCAGTTGTATCGCGTGCGAATGGACGGCACCGAGCTCAAGGCGCTCACGGACGAGCCCGGGTGCCATCTGCGACCTTCCTTCCGTCCCGATGGAGACCTGGTCTACGTCCACACGCCGTGTAATCCGAACATCAAGTCCCTTCACTTGATGCGCGAAGGACAGCCTGCCTCGGGGCCGCTGGCCTCCGGAGACCTGAACGAGCCTGTCTTTTCTCCAGACGGCAAGAGCCTGGTCTTCGTGGAGCGCGATGGGGCGGATGTCCTGCTCAAGGAGCGAACGTCCGCGGAGCGGCCTCCTCGAGTTCTTCACAGGTTTCGTCTGAGAGAAGGACTCAGTGCCCGGGCCCAGTTCGGTACCACGGCCCGGGAACTCTACTTTCAAGACGATGAGAACGTTTGGCGGATCGTGGGCCGCAAGGTCACCCGCCTCTTTTCCATGGAAGGCGTCCCATGAGAATGCTGATTCGACTCACGCTGCTCATCGCTGTTTCGGGTGCATCCGCGGCCCATGCTCAATACTGCCCTGCGAACATCATTCCCCGTTGTGACGGCACGCAAGGCGATCCCAGCGAATCCGGGCCACAGGCCCCCCGCGCACCTGGGGGCCCTGGCTTCTTCGGCGATCCTGTCAGCGTCGGAGATGGCTACAACTACTTCCGAGAAGTGGACTTCGAGCTGCCGCTCAGTCAGGGCAGCCTCCCGTTCATCCGGATGTATGTCCCGAAGGTCGGCTCATACGGGTATTCGAGTCTTTCTAGTACGCCCGGTAATTATGCTGGATTCCTAGCTGAGGATAAGATGGGTCGCCCGTTCGGACCCCACCGACAGGGGGCGTCCCTTAATTGGTGGCACAACTTCTATAGTTCCATCTACAAGCTCTCGCCTGTCTCGACAGAGGTCAACATCCGTGACGTCGACGGGCACCTCAACAAGATGGTTCTGAGTTCGAAGCCAGCGCCTTCTGGCAAGTGGTTCGAGAACGAGAATAATGCAGGCAATCGCGATCAGCTCTGGCAAGATACATCCGATGGGGGCTGGCCCCAGGAGTTCGTTTTCTTCCGGGAGGGAAGCGGGCGCTATGTCTACGATTCGGTCTGGGTGCATCCGCAAGCGGATGCGGGCTTCCGTCACTATTTTTTGAGCCGGATTGAAGACAGCCTTTATGCGCCGGACGGGGGATCGGACATTCCGCGCGCATTGCTTGAGTATGCCCAGCCCATGGAGCTGGACGGGGGAGTCCCCGTGGACATGGGCTGTCCCACAGGCGCCGCAGGCACCGAACCGGGTGTTCCGTATCTTCGCACCATCACCACGCGGGATGGTGCGAAGATTCACTTCTACTACACCAAGGTCAAGGGGTCTTTCGACGGGAAGCTCGTCTGCGTCCTGAGTTACATCACCATCGAAGACTCCTCCGATGGTGGGGTCTCGGAGCGGCGGTTGGTTGAGTATTCCTATGTGCCCAACCGCAACGAGCTTTCTGGGGTCGTTTATCCCCAATCAGGCCAGAGTCGGCAGTACGTCTACTCGCCAGGAAGTAACACCGTTCCTATTTCCAATTATGACGTCTATGAAAATGGTGCTCTGATCGCGAAGCATACGTTTGGCAGGAGCAACCTCAACGCGCTGCGCGATGAGGCTGACGGGCATGATTATGTTATTACGGACGTCACGGATTTTGTCACGCCGTCAGCATGCGCCGTGTTCCGGGGAGGAAGCGAAAAGCCTGCTCGTGATTTCGCGGACTCGCTGGCAGGGCTGGGTACGGGCGCTACAGGAACGACGACCTTTACATCCCGTTTCATTTCGGAGGCGGCGCATGACTCCGCCGCGACATGGCGGCTCTACAGCCGTGCGGAGCGGTGTGATGGTCCCTCGTGCCCGGGAGTCGTTCCTGGCACGGAAATCTGGGAATATGAGTGCCCTCCCTCCAATAGCCAACTCAAGCCCGCGATGCCCAAGGGGCATAAGGATCTGCGCGACAGCTGGACGCTCTACAACCATGAGAGACCTGACGCGGGCGCGGGTGTCCCGGAAGGTCAAGGGGTGCCACTGAGCCACATCAAGGCGCTGACGCAAATCACCGAAGGCGCGTCGTCGCTGAGTGGAACGGGAGGCCTGGCGACACTCAAGTATGCGTATACCTACGGCGGGGCTGGACGCACGCTGCGGGCCTTCGAGCAGTTGCTCGAGCGCAAGGAAGAAGAGAGTGTGCTGGCGCCCACGGGAACGACGGACCCGAAGGCGCGCACGCAGTACGTCTACGACTCGGTGACAAACCGGTTGAATGCGACCTTCCGCACGGGATGGACACAGGTTCGGGACAGCTCGGGTAACTGGCAGGTGGAGAAGCGCCGTGTGGCGGTCTTCAACTTCCGGGCGAACCAGTGCGGCGGCGTGGGGCCTGAGGACTCGCAGGGCCGGGTGCTGGAGGTACATGGGCCTTGCCTGGTCGACGCGACCGTCGCGGATGTCTCCACCCTCACGGACTGTCCGTCCACGACGCCGTTCCCGGTGACGAAGTATGAGTACTGGCCGCGCACGGATGTGGAGAACCGCCGGAACAAGCTCAAGAAGGAGTCGGTGTTCCCGGGTGGTTGTGGTGGGAGCACGTCCCTGGATACGCAATATCTGGAGTATGACTACTTCGGAAATGCCACGCGCATCCAGGACTCCAACGGCGTGATCCTCACGCGGGAGTTCAACCAGGACCTGCTCGCGAAGCAGAGCGTGGTGGATGGCACGACGACCACCACGACGGAGCTGATTTACGACCAGGGACGGCTCAAGGCCATCAAGCATCCCCAGGGCAACCACGACGTCTTCTGCTATCGAAGCGGAACGACATCGGGCTGCTCGGGTGGCACGCTCACGAAGCTGCTGCAGTGGAAGGCGACGGCCGCGGACGCGGCGGGCTCTTCCTGGTCGGAGCGGGTGAACTACACCTACTGGCCGGACGAGACGCTCAAGTCCGAAACGTTCCAGACGTGGACGGGGAGCACCGCGCAGACGCGCCGGGTGAAGACGTACGCGGCGGACGTCCGGAAGCATCCGACCTATGAGGGAATGGGTACCTCGCCGTCGCCCGTCCAGACTGCACGGGTGTTTGACGGCAACGGCAATCTGACGGGGCTGGGCTTCCCCTCCAATGCGCCGCCCGCGGTCTGCGGTGGCGTGAATCCGGACGGCTCGCCAGTTTCGACCCTGTGCACCGCGATGGGCTATGACCGGCTGGACCGGCTCACCAAGGTGGATGAGTTCCCCACGTCCAGCAGCAACCAGCGCACGTGTTTCACGCACGACGTGCAGAACAACGTCACCTCCGTGCGGGCAGGTTGCGCGGTGGCGTCAGGGTCGAATGACTGCTCGACGTGCAGTGTGTCGGTGCCGGCGTCCACCTACGGCTACGACGACTTCGGAAGCCTGGTGACGGTGTCGCTGCCCCATACGAGCGACGGCGCTGGGGGCGCGGGAGTCACCCGCTATGCCTATGACGCTCGGGGCCAGGTGACGGCGAAGGAGACGCCGGAGATGCGGGAGTCGTGGGAGTGGCTTTCGTATGACTATGACCTGTTGGGGCGGCTCCTGCGCTCCGTGCGGCATTACAATACGCCCGCCACGGGAGCGGAGAACCTCTTCGCCCTGTCGTATGACGTGAATGATTCTGGCGACGCGACCAGCGTGCCTCCCTCGAGTTGCCCGCAGCCGACGAAGACAGCCGGGCGGTTGCGCTACCGCCACGACTCCTTCGGGCGCACCTGGTACCAGTACGATGCTTTGGGTCGGGTGACGGGCGAAATCCGGCTGCGTGAGGGCGAGACAAGTTGCTCGTCGGGCACGGTGAATTCCCATCCACACACGTTCTATACGTATACGGCGAATGGCAACATCGAGACCGTGACGTACCCGCATGGACGCGTGGTTACCTACGTCTACGGGACGGGAGCGAAGCTGGACCGGACCCAGGCCATCGACGTTCGGCTCTTCGGGACGACGGGCTACACGGATACGCGGGTTATCGAAGGCATCACCTGGGAGCCATACGGCGGCCTGCGTGGCTACCAGATGAACCACCCGGCGACGTCGAACAGCAGCGCCATGGAGTTCATGCTGGGTGACAACACGTCAGTGGCGCCCGCTGCGTGCTCGACGGCTGCTCCGAACCTCTCCTCCGGAGACATGACGGGGCGCCCGCGCTCGCTACGGGTGTCGTCCGGCTCGTTCTCACCGGGTTCGGGAAACGGCGACATCTATCAGCGTGGGTATACGTGGAACGGAGACCAAGTGGCGCGGTTGGACACGTGCCTGCTGGGTGCGACGACGCCTCGAACAGAGACGTATGCGTATGACCGCACGCTGCGGCTGGTGGGGGCTCAGCGGCCGACGGGTAATTTCGCGGCGACGGGCGGGGCCTTCGAGTCACGGACCTATCAGTACGACGGCCGTGGCAACCGGACCCAACTCGAGGAGGACGGGTTCATCTACGACCTGACTTCCGGGACGGCGCCGGCGGTAGATCAGCTGACCGGATGGGGATCTTCCTCGGCGGGGAGTCTGCTGAAGTACAGCTTGGCGCATGACGCGGACGGCCGGGTGACGCAGAAGCGGTGGGCGGCGAGCATGTCGGGTGGCCCCGTGTACACGCTGGGCTTCGAGTATGGACAGACGGTGGGCGTGGCCACGGAGACGGTGTTCCGAGCCGTCAACGTCAACGGCGCGTACTACAACTACTTCTACGACGCGCTGGGTCGGAGGCGACTGAAGTCGAACCCCTACGGGACGACGGACGAGTACTTCCACTCGGTGTCGAACCGGTTGCTGACGGACCGGGGGAACAATGGGCTGAGCACGCCGATTGGCCACTTTACCCTGGACGACTACGTGTGGCTGGCGGGACGTCCTGTGGCGCTGGTGCGTGGGAAGTTCAGCGCGGCCTGGGCGCGTCAGCCCGACGGCGCGGGCGATTGCTCCCGTGACGGGGAGTCGGTGGCGTGCGGCGTGTACTTCCCGGTGACGGACCACATCGGCAAGCCGGTGGTGATGTTGGATGCGTCGCGACGGGTGACAGGGGCCGCGGACACGGGCCCCTTCGGGCACGTGAACCGGGTGAGCTACCACGCGGAGACGGCCCATCCTTACGCGCACACTACATCCACGACGTTGGCATCCTTCTCCCAGCCGAAGGAGACGACGTCCGTACAAGTACGGATGCGCGCGCGCTACCACGTGGTGGACACGGAGCCGGGAGTGGACTTCGTACGGTTGGTGGACCCGGACACGAGTAGCGTCCTTGACAGCCAGTCGGGGGAGCGCCGGGGACGCGTCACCACGGTCTGGGTGACTCCGTCCAACGGCAACCTGTCGGTGAGCTTTGCTTCGAACGCCAGTGGTCTGACGAGCTACCAGGGCGTCGCGGTCGAGGGGTACGAGTACCAGCGGTATCAGACGGGAGCCCAGGCCTTCTGGATTCCGCTTAGCTTCCCCGGTCAGTACCACGACGCGGAAACAGACCTGTTCGAGAACTGGAATCGGTACTACGACCCAGCGAGCGGCTTGTACTTGCAACCCGAACCAGTGGTTTCGATACTGGCAGTCGGCCTTCCGTCTTACGTATACGCGCTTGATAACCCTCTTGCCTTCAAAGATGAAACGGGGTTGGGGCCAAGTCGTTACCTGAGCAAGCGGATGCGGAAAGAGCTTGTGAAGATCTTCGAGCTGATTCCAAATAAGCGGCGTAAAATACTTTGGAAGGAAACGGTAGATGAAGTTCTGGAGTATTCAAGGCATGCTGGGGATTTGCCGGATATGGCCGCAAGTGCGAACTCCGCGAAGAGGCTGAGCCGCGAAATCGCTGGGTGTCGAGGGGAACGAGCTCGATTTGATAAGGACTCTCGTGGCGATCATTATCACCCTGCAGAGGATGGTCCGGCTGGTCATGTCTGGATTGATTACGGTCTTCGGCTTTGGATTCCCTTCCTGGTCGGAACGCCGTTGACGGTTGATGAGTGGAAGGATTTCCTCGCGCCCGAAGACTGGTTGCTTCCTGTGGGTTTTGAGCCGACGGATGCATATTGATCGCCATTGCTTGGTGGGCTTGAATGGATTGGTTGGCTGCTGCTCAAGATGTTGAGGCAGGTTTGAAGGGGATTGTTCCTGATGTGATGCGACTTTCCTCAGAACGATCTGCTGCGTTGCATGAGTCCTGGCGGCAGGCATTTCTGCCGGGTGTCCCATTGGAAACCAGGGTTCGCGAAGCGGTGTTGTCTCTTCCGGTACATGTGCCTCGTGCTCTGAAGGCTGAGGTGATATATTCAAGGCAGGATGCTGGTTCGTATATTTTATTGTTGGGCTTGTGTTTGCCTGTGTTCGAATTCAGGGCTGTGCGACCGCCGCCTACGGCTGAGGTCGCTGCGGTCGTAAGAGCCGCTGTTCGAGAGCCGAGATTTGACTGGCGTGCTGTGTCTGATGGGGAACTGAATTGGACTATGGTGATTGCTCATGATGGGCCGTTTTTCCTGAGGAGGGATGCGCGCTGGACGTGGAACGATCAGCAGGATTAACGAGGTTCTCACAGGAGGAAGCCTGCGGAGTCTTCCGAACTACAGCTGTAGGAGTAAGAGGGTGTTGTCGAACCTCGGCGCGGTGAGCACCGTGAGGAGATGGCGAAGAGCTACCCATCGGACCTCACGGACGCGCAGTGGCGGCTGGTTGAGCCGTTGCTGGAGGACTTCTACCGACGGGGCGGCCGGACACGCCCCTACACCCACGTCGGCGCATTCTCGATGCCCTCCTGTACGTCACGTGTGGAGCCATCTCCTGGAGGATATTGCCGCACGACTTTCCGCCGTGGGACACGGTGTACAGCTGCTTCCGACATTGGCGTGACGCCGGGCTCATGGAGCGCATCCACGCGGCCTTGCGCGCGGAAACACGCCGCCGGTTAGGGCGCGACCCCTATCCCAGTGCTGGCGTACTGGACAGTCAGACCGTGAAGACGACGGAAAAGGGGGCCCGCCGGGTATGACGGTGGCAAGAAGGTGAAGGGCCGTAAGCGTCACCTGTTGGTAGATACCGAGGGCCTCGTTCACGCGCTGCTCGTCCATCCAGCGAATGTCCAGGATAGGGACGGCCCGCAGTTACTGCTGGGCAGCAAATCCAAGGAAGACTTCCCACGTATGCGGAAGCTTTGGGTGGACTCGGGCTATGCGGGCCAGGCCAAGTGCTGGCTGGAGGAGAAGTTCGGCTGGGATGTGGATGTCGGCTGGCGCCCCAACGAGGGGAGGCAGCGTTGGTACGGCCTGCCTCCTGAGATTGATCCGCCCCCGCTTCCTCGTGGCTTCATGGTGGTGAGGCGCCGCTGGGGCGTGGAACGTACCTTTGGCTGGCTCAACCTCTTTCGCCGCCTCAGCAAAGACTATGAGCAGAAGACCGCTTCCATCGAGGCCTTCATCTGGCTGGCCCTGACAGCGCTCCTACTACGCCGACTGGCTCCTGCTTGAGGGTTCGACAACACCCTCTTATGATCCGGAAGAGGTGGGCCATCAACAGGACCTGGGTGTGGACTCTGGCGGCAGGCTTGCTGATCCTCTTGGCGATTCCCGCGCTTGCCATCTATGTGATGGGAAGAACACGAATTGTGCTCGTGAATGAAACTGGAAGGGAACTGCGTGTCCTGACGGCTCGGATTCCCGGTGAGCAATGTGCCTTTGAGAAGGTTCCGGTTCATGGCCGTGTCGTCTGTCAGGGACGCGCGGACGCGGACGGGGAGTTGTCTGTTGACCTTGAGTTCACGGATGGCAGCAAGGTCCAGTTGGAAACCCGTGCGTTCGTGAATCCGCTGCTCGGATTGCGAGGAGTCGCCACCGTGAACGCGGACGGTGGAGTCAGCCTGCGGTGGGATTGATTTCCGCCATGGCTCCGTTGACCCTGGTGTCGTTCCGGTGACGTGCACGGTCTCTATTCGGATTGACGAGAGGAGGGAGTCAGCGTGGGTCTGTGTCTTGTTGTCCATGAAGATGATGAGGATTTGGAGGAGGTCGCGGTCGGGGGGTATTCGGACTTCAACGCGTTACGCGATTACGTCACTCGCGAGCTGGAGGCGGGGAAGCTGGGTTCGCGATTTCCTGTGTTCATCGTGCACTCGGATTGTGATGGCGAGTGGTCCGTCCCCGAATGCGAGCGGTTGCGCGAGGAACTGGCGGTCATCGCCAGGGAGATGCAGGCGCGCCCACCGGTCGCTTTCGCGTCGGAGTGGCAACGAAGCGAAGCGGGCTCCATGGGACTCGTGCCTCGAAACGCGTTCGAGTCGTTCCTCGCCCTGAGTGGCGGGTTCCTGGTGGAGAGCCTCCAGGACCTGGTGGAATTCGCGCTCGAGCGCCGGGCCCCCATCTCGTTTCAGTGAGTCACTGGGAGGAATCCCTGCATGGATCCGCCTCTCGGAGACTCCAGATAGGAGACGGGGTTCATCCTCCACCCACCCCGTGCTAAAACGGGAAGGTCCATGGAAGGCCGACTGCTTCTGAAGAACTGCGCCGTGTTCCGTGCGGACGGTCGCGTCCGCCACGGCATGGCCGTCGTGGTCGAAGAGGGCATCATCCGCCGCGTCGCCCCGGACGCCGAGGTGCCCGTGCTCCCCGGTGACTGGGAGGTGGCCTGTCGAGGCCGCCTCGTCGCCCCCGGGCTCGTGGACTGTCACTCGCACATGGTCAACGGGCAGCTCCTGCCGCCCAATGGCGACTTCCTCCTGCGCCAGCCCCGCTCGCGCCTGGAGCGCATGCGCTCGGTGGCCAACCTCCTCACCGCCGAGGACGTGGAGGTCCTGACCCGCTTCGCCGCCGCCCGCGCGCTGCTCGACGGCGTCTCCCTCGTCGTGGACCACCTGTCGTGCCCCGCGGACGTCGCCGGCGCCCTGGAGGCCCAGGCCCGCGCCGCGAACGCGCTGGGCATCCGCCTCGTCACGTCCCACTCCACGCACAGCCTGGACGGCGCGGACGTGGCCAACGCCCAGGCGGACGCCAACGCCGACTTCGTCCGCCGTTACCGCGAACACCCTCGCGTCCGTGGCGCGCTCGGCTTCCACGCGTCCTACACCTGCGAGGATCCGCTTCTGGCCCGCATCGCGGGGCTGCGCGCGGAGCTGAGCGCGCCCGTCGTGTTCCACCTGGCGGAGAACGAGGACGACCTCTCCACCACCTACGCCACGCACGGCAGCCGCGTCGTCCCCCGCCTGGATGCGCTGGGCCTGCTGGGCCCCCACGCCATCGCCGGCTACCCGCGCGCCGTGGAGCGCTCCGAGTCCGAGCGGCTCGCCGCCTCCGGCACCTTCATCGCCCTCACGCCCCGCGCCACCCGCTCCATGGACCGCGCGGCCGAGTCCGCCGACGGCGCGCTGTCCAGCCTCCACCTCGTGGGCCTGGGCACTGGCGGCCATGGCAGCCTCCAGGAGGAGCTGGCCGGGGCGCTCGTCAGCATGCTGTCCCTGGCGCGCTCCGGGCGCATGCCGGACCTGGATGACTCGCTGGCGCACCTGTTCGTCAGCGGCCCCGCGGAGCTGTGCACCCGTCTGTACGGCAAGCCGTCGGGCGGGGTGGACGAGGGCAGCATCGCGGACCTCGTCGTCTACGACGCCATCCCCGCCGCGGACCCGGAGACGGGCTACTCGCCCTTCCTCCTGGGGCAGCTCACCGCCGCCCGCGTGGCGTGGACCATCGTGGATGGCCGCGTCTGCGTCCGTGAAGGACAGCTCTTGGGCAGCGACTTCGTGGACCTGTCCCGCGACGCCGCCGCCGCGCTCTCCCGCGTCTGGTCCCGCGCACGGCTGGGTTCGTAGGGTAGAAGGGGCGCGTGAGTGCCCTGCCTCCCCGCCTCGTGGACCTGCTGCGCGCCTCCCGCGCCCGCCGGGGTCCGCTGCTCTCGGACCCCGCCACCTCCGCCTTCCGCCTGCTGAACGGCGCCGCGGACGGCGTGCCCGACGTGACCGCGGACCTCTTCGGCGACGTCGTCGTGGTCAGCCTCTACCGCGACCTGACCGATGCGGAGGAGACGACGCTGCTCGACGCCGCCGTCGCCGCCTGGACGCCCCGCAGCGTCTACCTGAAGCGCCGTCCCCGTGAGGCGCGCGTGCTCGCCAACGTGGCGAAGGACGCGCTCGCTCCGGAGTCCGCCGCGCGGGGCGAACCCGTGGAGGACTTCGTCGCGAAGGAGAACGGCCTGTCCTTCCACATCCGCCCCGGACAGGGCCTCTCCGTGGGCCTCTACCTGGACATGCGCGACACCCGCGCGTGGCTCCAGGCCCAGGCCTCCGGCCTCACCGTCCTCAACCTCTTCGCGTACACCTGCGCCTTCGGCGTCGCGGCGACCGCCGGGGGCGCGAAGCGCGTGCTCAACATGGACGCCAGCCGCCGCGTCCTGGAGTGGGGCGAGGAGAACGCGCGCCTCAACGGCCAATCCGTGGATCGCTATGACTACGTGGCTGGCGATGTCTTCGATTGGCTCGGGAGGCTCGCGAAGAAGGGGGAGTCCTTCGATGTCGTGATCGCGGACCCTCCGTCGTTCTCCACCACCAAGACGACGCGCTTCTCCGCCGCTCGCGACTACGCCCGGCTGGCCGAGGCCGCCGCGAAGGTGGTGGCGCCCAGGGGCCGGCTGGTCGCCTGTTGCAACCTGGCGGGACTGCCGTCACGCCGGTTCGAAGCCATGGTGCTGGAGGGCGTGACGCGGGCGGGCAGGGCGGGGAAGACAGTGGGGTCGCTCGGTCCCTCGGGGCTCGACTTTCCAACACCTCCGGGGGAGGAACCGGCACTCAAGGTGCACGTCGTCCAACTTCGTTAGCGCCGCCGGGTAGGGCGCGGCTAGATTGCTTCCATGGCTCCCGCCGCCTCCTCGCCCCCGCGCGATGCGTTCCGCTTCGGCAACTACCGGCTCATCGATCGGATCGCCGTGGGGGGCATGGCGGAGATCTTCCTCGCGCACCAGTTGGATGCCAGCGGTGACGAGACGCCCATCGTCATCAAGCGCATCCGTCCGCATCTGTCCAAGCACGCGGCCTTCGTGAAGATGTTCCTCAACGAGGCGCGGCTGGCCGCCCAGCTCAATCACCCCAACATCGTGCAGATCCACGACCTGGGGAAGATCGTCGACAGCTACTTCATCGCCATGGAGTACGTGTCCGGCCGCGACATGCGCCGCGTCGTGCCCAAGGCCGAGTCCCTGGGGATTCCCTTCCCCATGGTGTACGCGCTGAAGATCGCCTCCTGCGTCTGCGCGGGCCTGCACTACGCGCACCAGAAGAAGGACCGCTACGGCAACCCGCTCAACATCGTCCACCGCGACGTGACGCCGGAGAACATCGTCGTCGCGTTCGACGGCTCGGTGAAGGTGCTGGACTTCGGCATCGCCAAGGCCGCCAACCAGGTGGAGGAGACGCGGTCGGGCGAAATCAAGGGCAAGCTCAGCTACCTGTCCCCGGAGCAGTGCCTGGGCCGGCCGCTGGACTGCCGCAGCGACATCTTCTCGCTGGGCACCGTCCTCTACGAGTGGCTCACCGGCTTCAAGCTCTTCACCGGCGAGTCCGACGTCGCCGTCATGCGCAGCATCACCGAGGCGAAGATCTACGCGCCGTCGTACTTCCGCGAGGACCTGCCGGAGCGCGTGGAGGCCATCCTGATGCGCGCGCTCGCCCGCGACCGCGAGCGCCGCTACCAGACGGCGCTGGACATGCAGCGCGACCTGGACGCCTTCCTGGAGTCCTACGACTTCACGCCCTCGCCGCTGCACCTGGCCAACTTCGTCAAGCAGCTCTTCGAGGACGAGCGCCCGCAGGAGCTGAAGCGCCTGTCCACGCGCCAGTCCTCCGCGCCCACGTCGGAGATGGCGCTGGAGGTGGCGGAGGTGGTGGCGAACGTGGACGGCCCGCCCACGGAGGCCATGCGCCTGGACGACCTCCCCGGCACGGAGCCGCGCCTGCTCGCGCTGACCCTGGACCCCGCGCTGTACGAGAAGCTGGAGTCCCAGGCGCGCAAGGCGAACGTCTCCCTGGCGAAGCTCGCGGCGGACGTGCTGGAGGGATGGCTGAAGTCGCGTTGAACCGCGCGCCTTCTCTCACCCCCATGCCCCGGCTGAAGCTGACGCTCGAATACGAAGGCACCCGGTACGTGGGCTGGCAGGTGCAGCCCAATGGCCCGTCCATCCAGTCCACGCTCCAGGGCGCGCTCCAGAAGCTGCTGGGCGAAGAACGCGTGTTCGTGGCCTCCGCGGGCCGCACCGACGCGGGCGTGCACGCGACGGGGCAGGTGGCCTGCTTCGACACGTCGCGAGTGCTGCCGATGAAGGCCTACACCATGGGCCTCAACAGCATCCTCCCGCCGGACATCGCGGTGGTGGCGGCGGAGGAGGTGGCGGCGGAGTTCGACCCGCGCCGCTGGTCTCGGGGCAAGCGCTACCGCTACCGGGTGAGCAACCGGCGCACGCGCTCACCGCTGTTGCGCACGACGCACTGGGAGCTGTTCGCCCCGCTGAACGTGGAGGCCATGCGCCGCGCGGCGCAGGCGCTCGTGGGGCGGCACGACTTCTCCGCGTTCCGTGCCGCGGACTGCCAGGCGAAGCACGCGGTGCGCGAAATCAGGCAGATGCGCGTGGAGGGCGCTTCCGGCGACACGGTGGCCTTCGTGGTGGAGGGCACGGCGTTCCTCAAGCACATGGTGCGCAACCTGGTGGGCACGCTGGTGGAGGTGGGCAAGGGCCGCCGCCCCGAGGCCTGGGTGGCCCAGGTACTGGCCTCGCGGGAGCGCAAGCTGGCCGGGGCCACCGCGCCGCCCCAGGGGCTGGTGATGGAGGAGGTCTTCTACGGCGACGGCCCGCCTCCTCGGTCGGCGGGGGACTCGGCTGTCGGGGAAGAGGACGAAGGGTGAGAGTGCGATAGGCTTTCGGGCCGTGAGCTCCAAGCCTGGTGTCCTCGAACCCCTGCGCGTCCGCGTCCGGCGCTTCCAGTTCATCGTCGGACTGGGATTCCTGTCGCTGGTGGTGGGCGCGATGCTCAGCGTGTCGCTGGTGCTGCGCCTGCACGCGCGGGTGAACGCGCTGCCGTCCGACTTCCTGCGCATCCCGGTGGCGGTGGTGCTGGAGAACCTGTGGGTGCTCGCGGTGTTGCCGGCGCTCTGCTACGGCGCCGCGCGCATCGTCGCGCTGCGCACGTGGACCACCGCCGTGGGGGCCGCGCTGTCCGGCGGCGTGTTCGTCATCGCGCTCAACTTCGTGCGCGACGGCATGGACGGCCTCACCTCGGGCTGGAGCCTCGCGTCGGCGTTGCGCATCGTGGCCTTCGTGTGCGGCATCCTGCTGAGCGCCCGGGCCATCCGCGCGGGCCGCGCCGCCGCCGAGAAGGGCTCCGCGGAAGCCGAGGCGAAGGCCGCCGCCCGTAAGTCGGAGTACGACGAGTTCCTCAAGGCTGCGGAGGCCGGGGGCGCGAAGCTGGAGCAGCGCGAGGGTGGCGCCGCCGCCTCCGAAGCTCCCGCCGCTGGGGACTCCGCCGCACCCGAGGGGGCTGCTCCCCCCTCGGGCGACGCGTCGAAGAATCCCGCGGCCTGAGGGCCTACGGGTAGCAGGCCGCCTGGCGCAGGCCGGTGTCCTCGGGGAAGCCGAGGGCCACGTTGAAGTTCTGCACGGCCTGGCCGGCCATGCCCTTCACCAGGTTGTCCAGCGCCGCCATCACCGCCACGGAGCGGCCCTTCGTCGCCACGGAGATGTCGCAGAAGTTGCTGCCCGCCACCGCCGCCACGCGCGGCGTGCCCTCCACGATGCGCACGAACTTCGAGCCCTCGTAGTAGCGGCGGTACTTCTCCGTCAGCGACTGCGTCACCACCGCGCCGCCGTGCTCCGGCCACTCGAACTGCACCGTGGCGAAGATGCCGCGCACCATGGGCGCCGAGTGCGGCACGAAGGCCAGCCGGTGCCGCTGGGCACCATGGGCCACCAGCATCACCTCCACCTCCGCCTCGTGCTGGTGCTCCAGCGGCTTGTACGCGCGGAAGTCATGCGCGCGCGTCGGGTGGTGCGTGCCCTCGCCCGGCAGCGAACCGGAGCCGGACGAGCCCGTCACGCCCGACACCGCCAACAGCCCCAGCCCCGGCGTGGCCGCGATGGGCAGCAGCGCCAACTGCACCGCCGTGGCGAAGCAGCCCGGGTTGGCGATGCGCTTCGCCGTCTTCACCTGCTCACGCTTCCACTCCGTGAGGCCGTAGGTGAACGTGCCCAAGAGCTCCGGGGACGGGTGCGGCCGGCCGTAGGCGCCCGCGTACCGGCCCGGGTGGTCCAGGCGGAAGTCGGACGACAGGTCGACCAGCAGCAGCCGGTCCGCGAGCCCCGCGTCCGCCCACTGCTTCTCCATCCCGGCGAACTGCGACGCCAGGTCGCCGTGCCCCAGCGCGCTGAACACCACCGGGCGCGGCGAGTCCGCCAGCCAGCGCCAGTCCGGCTCCGCCTCGAAGCGGCCGTCCACCAGGCCACGCAGGTGCGGGTGCACCTTGTGGATGGGCGAACCCGCGTGGTGCCGGGACACCACGCGGATGCCGGCGTTGCCGGGGTGACCCGCGAGCAGCCGCAACAGCTCGCCTCCGCCGAAACCGGAGGCCCCCAGGATGTAGATGTGCGCAGGCGACGTCATGACTTCCTCCCCGCTCCCAGCTTGGGCGCGAGCTTCTCCACGATGAGATTCCCCAGGGCGTTCGGATCCGCGCGCGCGTTGCGAGCGGGCAGCCCCACCACCTGCTCCACGAAGCGCACGCCCACCGCGTTGTCCGTGGCGGGCCCGGCCACCATGTCCATCTCGATGCCGTACACCTCGCGCAGGTGCCGCACGCCGCCGGCCGCGCCCACCGGGTCGTTCGCGCACAGGATGAACGCGCCACCCAGCGCCTTGAGCTCCGGGTCCGCCAGGATGGCCTGCACGCCGTACTCGCCCATGATGCCGTCGCCCGTCTCCGCGACGATGACGTCCACGTCCTGGGCCGCCATCTCCGAGAAGACGATGCGCGCCACCTTGGACGCGGTGCGCGCGCCGGTGCACACGACGCCCGCGTCGGTGAAGTCCATCACCACGTCCGCGCCGCTGTCCTGCATGGACAGGGTGTCACGCATCAGCGACACGCCCGTGAGCTTGGCTCCGCCCACGCGGTAGCCCGCTTGGGAGAGCTTGCGCACCACCACGCTGGCCGCGTACGTCTTGCCCGCGTTCATGCAGGTGCCCACCACGTACACCACCGGGCACGTCACCGCCCGCGACGTGCCCTTGAGCGCGCCGGTGGAGATGTGCGCGTGCTGGCCCGCGCGCGACTGGAACTCCGGGAAGGTGAGGACCTGGCCCAGCACCTCCGCCTCGAAGGGCGCGCCCACGCCCGGGTTGTGCGAGGTGCACTTCCCGATGACGCCGCCCATGTTGAGGATGTGGAGTCTGTCGCCCACCGTGACGGACGCGGGGACGATGCCCTCGTAGCCGTGCAGGGCGTTGCGGTGGCCCAGCGCGCCCACGACGATGTCGCCCGCGTGGAGCGTGACGAGCCGGCCGTTCACGTCCTCCAACTGGTTGTAGACACTCTTCTCCCCGTGGATGCGCACCGCGATGACGGCGCCCTCCTCGCACTTGACCTCATCCGTGAGGTGCACCGTGCGCCCCACCTGGAGGTTGCGGGTGACACTTCCCACCTTGTCGACGTGGATCTTCATGTCGTCACTTCGCTTTCTGCGAGAGCATCTGCGCGACGCCGTAGAGCTTGGCGAACCCCGCCGCCTCCGTCCCCGTCCACAACACGTTGGCCTCTCCGTACGTGGCCACTTTCGCGTCCATCAGCGAGTGCGGCGAACGCACGCCTTCCACGACGTGGGCGCGCGGGGTGAGCACCAGCTTCACCTCGCCCGTCACGCGGTCCTGCGAGGAGGCGAGGAACGCCTCCAGGTCCTTCACCACCGGGTCGAAGAAGTGCCCTTCGTGCAAGAGCGACCCGTACAGGTTGCCCACCGTCTCCTTCCAGAAGAGCTGCTTGCCCGACAGCACCAGCTTCTCCAGCTCGCGGTGCGAGGCGATGAGCAGGTGCGCCGCCGGGGCCTCGAAGCCCACGCGGCCCTTGATGCCCAGGATGGTGTCGCCCAGGTGCACGCCCCGGCCGATGCCGTACGGCCGGCCGAGCGCGTTGAGCTTCTCCACCACGTCCACCGCGGACATCGCCTGGCCATCGAGCGCCACCGGCACGCCCTTGTCGAAGGAGATGATCAGCGGCCGGGGCTTCAGGTCGGTGGGGATTTCGCCACCCGGGAAGGCCGCTTCGGGCAGGGTGCTCCACGAGTCCAGCGTCTCGCGGCCACCCACGGACGTGCCCCACATGCCCTCGTTGACGGAGTACGTGCCCGTCTTCGCCGGCATGTGGAAGCCGCGCTCCGCGAGGAAGGAGATCTCCTGCTGACGGGAGAGCGCCAGGTCGCGGATGGGGGTGATGAGCTGCAGTTGCGGCGCGAGCGTGCGGAAGGCCACGTCGAAGCGGACCTGATCATTCCCCGCGCCGGTGCTGCCGTGGGCCACGGCCTGCACGCCCAGCTTCTCCGCCATGCGCACGGCCTCCACGGCCTGGCAGGCGCGCTCGGCGGAGACGCTCAGGGGGTAGAGCTGGCCGCGCAGCACGTTGCCGGCGATGAGGAAGCGCAGGTAGCCCTGGAACAGGGTGTCGCGCGCGTCCACCGTGTGGTGCGCCACCGCGCCCAGCTTCTGGGACAGGGCCTGGATGCGCTCCAACTGCTCGGGCGGGAAGCCGCCCGTGTCCACGGTGACGGTGGTGACGTCCCAGCCCTGCTCGCGCAGGTACACCGTGCAGAAGGCGGTATCGAGGCCGCCGGAGAACGCCAGCACCACGGACTTCTTGCTCATCTTCGGACTCCTGTTGCTGCGAAAGGGGGTGAGGAAGTCTTCAGGGGGCCCAGACGCGCGAAGCGGCCTGTGCCTGCTGTGCGTGGGTGCGCGTGAGCCAGTCGCGCGCATCCGCCAGTTCCTCGCGCGCGGCGGCGAGGCCCAGGTTGCCGGCGCCACCCAGGTGGGTGGCCGTCAGCGCGCCACGGTCCGGCTGGAAGCTGCCGTCGTTGAGCTGACGGCCCACTTCCCGGTACGCGTCGCGGAAGGGCTGGCCCTTCGCCACGAGCGCGTAGGCGTGGTGCGCGGCATAGAGCGTGTCGTCGCACGCCGCGCGCGCCTTCTCCGCGTTCACCTTCAGCGCGGGCACCAGCCGCGACAGCACCTCCAAGAGCGCCTTCGCGCTGGTGAGGGCCTGGAGGGTGGGGCGCTTCAGCAGCTGGAAGTCACGGTGGTAGCTGGAGGGAAGACCGCCGGCCACCGCCTCCACCTGATGCGCAAGGCCCCGCAGCTCGCGGCAGCGGCCCCGGGCCAGCTCCACCACGTCCGGGTTCTTCTTCTGCGGCATGATGGACGAGCCGGTCGTGAAGGCATCCGGCAGGGCCAGGAAGCCGAACTCGTCCATGCTGTAGAGCTGCACGTCCCATAGCCACTTCTCCAGAGTGCCCGCCACCGAGCACGCCCAGGTGAGCAGCGCCGCTTCATGCCGCCCCCGACTGTCCTGCGCGTCGATGGGGCTGCGTTGAACCCGAGTAAAACCGAGCAACCGCGCGACATATTCACGGTCGATGGGCAGCGGAACACCGAAGCCCGCGGCGGCGCCCAGCGGGCAGCGGTCGAGCCGCCCCCACACGCCCTTCAGCGCCTCCAGTTCCTCCAGCAGTCCCTCCGCGAACGCCATGCCCCACAGGCCGAACGTGGACGGCATCGCGCGGCGCAGGTGCGTGTAGCCGGGCAGGGGCAGGTCCGCGTGCGCGTCCGCGAAGTCCAGGAACGTGCCCGCCAGCTCCGCCGTGCGCGCACCCAGCGCGAGCAGTTCCTCGCGCATGAACAGGCGCAGGGCCAGCAGCACCTGGTCGTTTCGCGAGCGCGCCAAGTGGATGCGCTTGCCCGCCTCGCCGGTGCGCTCCACGAGCGCGGCCTCCAGCGCGGTGTGGCCGTCCTCCTGCTCCGGGCGGATGGTGAAGCGGCCCGCGCGCGCCTCGTCGTGGAGCGCGTGCAGGGCGCCTACGAGCGACGTGGCGGCCTCCGGCGCGAGCAGCCCGACGTGCGCGAGCATGCGCGCGTGCGCGGCGCTGCCCAGCGCGTCGTGCGGCACGAGCGACAGGTCCACCACGGGGTCGTCGCCCACGGTGAAGGCGTGGATGGCCGCGTCCAGCGGCTGGCCCTTGCCCCACAATGTCTCAGCCACGCGACACCTCCCCGGCATAGCCGTGCAGCAGTCGTCGATAGAACGCGAGCCCCGCCTCCAGCTCAGCGCGCGTGAGGTACTCGTTCGCCTGGTGGCTCCGGAGCGTGTCGCCCGGGCCCACCTTCACCGCCGGGATGTCCCCCAGGAACGCCCAGTCGGACGTGGTGCTGGAGCCCACCGTGTCCTGGCCCGACGCCACCACCGCCGCGCGCACCAGCGGGTGCGACGCGTCCGTGCCCTTGGGCAGGTAGCGCGCGGAGTGCACCACCACCTCGCTCTCCAGCGCCTGGCCCACGTCCTCCGCCACCTTCGCGTGGTCCATGCCCGGCGTGGTGCGCAGGTCCACGAAGAACTCGCACCGGTCGGGCACCTGGTTGCGCGCCAGGCCTCCGGACACCTGCGTCACCTGCGCCCGCGCCTCACCCAGCAGCGGGTGCGCGGGGAAGCGCAGCGCGGACACGGCCTGGATGTCCCGGGCCGCCTTGAGGATGGCGTTGTCCAGATTGCCCGTGTGCGCGTGCGCCACGTGGCCGCTCTTGCCGTGCGCCACGCAACGGAGCAGCAGCATGCCCCGCTGCGCCGTGCAGGGCTTGAGCGACGTGGGCTCTCCCACGATGGCGGCGTCCAGCGGCCCCAGCGTGGGCAGCAGCGGCCCCAGCCCCTTGCCGCCCGTCTCCTCCTCGGCGGTGAGCGCGAAGACGCACTCCACACCCTTCGGCGCGCCTTCTTCGAGGAGCGCCTTCGCGGTGAGGAGCATGGCGGTGACGCAGCCCTTGGCGTCGTTGGCGCCCAGGCCGTAGAGCGTGTCGTCCTTCCACACGGCCTCGTGCGGCTCCGTGGTCCACCCGGCGCACGGCTTCACCGTGTCCAGGTGCGAGTTGACGAGGAGGCGCTTCGGTCCGCTGCCCACGCTGAACCACACGTTGTGGCCCTGGCGGTGCACGCGGGCACCCCAGGACTCCGCATGGCCCGCGACGAGGTCCGCGATGCGGGCCTCGTCGCCGGAGACGCTGGGCGTGGCGACCAGCGCGGTGAGCAGCTCGGCGGGGTTCAACCCTTGGCCTCGCCGTGCTTCACCGGGTGCTCGCGCACGACCATGGTGCCGCTGCCCTCGTTGGTGAAGACCTCCTCCAACAGGGCATCGGACTGCTTGCCGCTCACCAGGTGCACGCTGCCCACGCCGCCCACCAGCGCATGGCGCATGGCGTGCGCCTTGGGACGCATGCCGCCCGTGAGCCGGCCTTCGGCCTCCAGCGAGGCCAGGTCCGACAGCGTGGCCAGCGAGATGAGCGACGACGGATCGGAGACGTCCTTGAGGAGCCCCGGCACCTCCACCATGAAGAAGAGCTTCTCCGCGTGCAGCGCCGCCGCCAGGGCCGCCGCCACCGTGTCCGCGTTGGTGTTGTACACGGCGCCGTCCTGGCCGCCCGACAGCGGGGCGATGACGGGCACGTAGTCCGCGCTTCGCAGGTGCTCCACGACGCGCGTGTCCACGGACTCGATGTCGCCCACGAGGCCGTAGTCCACCATGCGGCCCTGCGTCTCGCCGGGCTCCGTCACCAGCACGGGCGGGCGCTTGCGCGCCTTGATGAGGCCCGCGTCCACGCCGGACAGGCCCACCGCGGGCACGCCCGCGGCCTGGAGGTCCGCGAGCAGGTCCGTGTGCAGCTTGCCCGCCAGCACCATCTTCGCCGCGTCCAGCACGGGCGCGGAGGTGATGCGGCGGCCGGCCACCTTCTCGATGGGCAGGTGCAGGGCGTCACAGAGCGCGTCCAACTCCGGACCGCCGCCGTGCACCACGACGGGGCGGATGGAGAAGGCCCACAGCAGGGCGATCTGCTCGCACGCCGTCTTGCGGGTGCGAGGGTCCGTCAGCACGGCTCCGCCCAGCTTCACCACGAAGGTCTTGCTGCGGAACTGCTTCACGTACTTCGCCGCGTTGCGAAGGGCGGCGTACGGGTCGGGAGACAAGGGCACGGTGGACCTCTGGAAAGTCGAAAGGGGACGAAGAAGGGTGGGGCGGCGGGCTGCTACGGCTCAGCCGCCGCGCATCCAGGCCAGGAGGGCGCGCTGCACGTGGTAGCGGTTGCCCGCCTCGTCCACGACGCGGCTGCTCGAGTGGTCCAGCACCTCGTCGGCGACCTCCACGTTGCGGCGCACGGGCAGGCAGTGCAGGAAGGCCGCGTCCTTCGAGGCCTTCGCCATGTGCCGGCGCGTGGGCATCCAGCCCGAGTACGACGCGAGCAGCGCCGCCACGTCCGTGGGCGTGCTCGCCGTCTGGGCGGTGGGGCCCCAGGACTTCGCGTACACGGCGCGGCTGCCCACCAGCGCCTCGTCCTGGTCGTGCGTGTACGTGATGCTGCCGCCGGTGGCCTTGGCGTACGCCTCCGCCTCCGCGCGCACGGCCGGGTGCAGGTCGAAGCCCGGCGGATGCGCCACGCGCACCTCGCAGCCCGCGGCCGCCGCGGACAGGAGGAAGGAGTTGGGCACGGCCTTGGGCAGCGGCTTGATGTGCGGCGCCCAGGTGAGCGTCACCGGCAGCTTCTTCGTGGTGCCGAACGTCTCTCGCAGGGTGAGGGCGTCCGCCAGGCCCTGGCAGGGGTGCTCGCGCGCGGACTCCATGCTCACCACCGGCACGGTGGCCCACTTGCGGAAGGCGTTGATGACGGGGTCGGCCTCGTCCTCCTCGTCACCGCCACCCTGGGAGAAGGTGCGGATGCCGAGCATGTCCACGAAGCGCGACAGGACGGGCGACGCCTCCTTGATGTGCTCCGCGCGGTCCGCGTTCATCACCGCGCCGGGCCGGTCCTCCAGCTTCCACACGCCAGAGCCCACGTCGAGCACGATGGCGTGCCCGCCCGCGCGCAGCATCACCGCCTCGAAGGACGTGCGCGTGCGCAGGGACGGGTTGAAGAACACCATGCCCAGGAGCTGCCCCGGGAAGATGTGGCCCGGATCCTTCTGCTTCCACGCGGCCGCCTGCGAGAGGACCGCCTCGACGCCTTCCGGGCCCAGGTCCTGGATGCGGGTGACATGCTTCATGGGCTTCGTGCTCCCCCGGCCGCGCCGGATGGTGGAGACTGCTGAATATGCATCCGAATTCGTGCATATTCGTTGAGGAGGCGCGGATATTATGCAGAACGGCGCAGCGCGCAAGAACATTCACTGGGATTTTTCATGCGCCTTGCGCGCGTATTCAGCCGCATGCATGGTGAACGTGAATGAACCTGGACGACGCCATCCTTGAGCTCATCTCCCGGCAGGACGTTCCGGATCAGTTCGTCCTGCAGTCGCTGCTCGAAGAGGCGGGGCACACGCCCAGCCAGTCCACGCTGTCGCGGCGGCTGAAGAAGCTGAGCGTGGCGAAGGTGAACGGGCGCTATCAGCGCGCGGAGCCGCCAGCGGCGCCCGTGCCGCTCGCGCCGTCGGTGACCATCATCGAAGCGCCGCCCAACATGCTGGTGCTGAAGACGGCGCCCGGCTACGCGCAGATCTTCGGGCTGGCGCTGGACCGCGAGGAGCTGGAGGGTCTGGCGGGCACGGTGGCGGGGGACGACACCATCTTCATCGCGGTGAGGGATCCGTCGTACCTGCGCGACGTGCGCGAGGCGGTGGAGGAGCTCATCCAGCGCGGCCCGTGAACGGGAAGCGGCGCACGGACTCCCACGGGCCGCCGAGGTAGCGCCAGAGCAGCAGCGCGGGGCCGTGCGAGTCGAAGGCGGCCCATTCCGCGCCCAGTTCCACGAGCGCGGCCTTCGCCTCCTCCACGGTGGCCTTGTTCATCAGCGTGACGTGGGGCCGGAAGGGCTGACGGTCCTGCGGCGTGAGCCACTCCACGTAGGCGCGGGACAGCTCGCGGTGCACGGGCACGAGGCCGGGCGCATCTACGTCCACCGCCATGCCGCGTCCCAGGCTCCGCAACTTCGTGAAGCGCAAGCCCGGCGCGGGTCGCTCGGTGACGACCTCGAGCGCGGCCTCCACGGCGTCCTGCTCCTGCGCGGGCAGGTGGTGGAAGAGGGAGACGTGCGCCGGGATGAGGTTTCGCTCGGGCGGGAAGTAGCGGCGGCGCAGGCCGTCCAGGCGCGCGAACGCTTCCGGCTCCAGTTCGACGGTGACGAGCAGCGGGGCTTCGGAGAGGGCGGCCATGCGGAGCCCACCTTCCGTCCGAAGCCCCAGGGGCACAAGAGGGGCCTACTTCTGCGACGCGAAGTACGCCCGCAGCGAGTCGTCGGCCTGCTTGCGGTACTCCGGCAGGCGGCTGCGCTCCGCCTCGGCGAGGGCCTTCTTCACGCCCGGCGCGTCGAAGTCGTGGGTGTAGACGGGGGTGCCGGGCTGCTGGCGCCAGGAGTCGGCGAGGCCGCCCGCGTCGATGGCGTCGAAGCCCAGTTCCTCCACCAGCTTGAGCACCTTCGCGCGGTGCTCGGGCGGATCCCCCGCGACCGGCAGCGCCACGCGTCCGGGCGTGCCCTTGGGCTTGCCCTTCTCCGCGAGGCTCTGGGCGTAGATGTTGTTGAAGGCCTTGATGACCGGACGGCCGAGGAGCTTCGAGACCCACTCACTCTCCACGGTGCCCTTCTCCAGCTCCGGGATGCTGCCGTCGCGCACGGGGTAGTAGTTGCCCGTGTCGATGACCACGACGTCCTTGGGCACGTTCGCGAAGAGGCCCTTGGGCAGGTCCGGCACGGCCTTCTGGGGGATGGTCACGACGACGACCTCGCCCGCCTTCGCCGCCTCTTCGACCGTGACGGCCTTCGCGCCCGTCTCCTTCGCCAGGTCACGCAGGGTGTCCGGCCCGCGTGAGTTCGCGATGGACACTTCATGGCCCAGCTTTGTCCAGTGCCGCACCAGTGCTCCGCCAATGAACCCCGCGCCAATGATTCCGATCTTCATGTCGTCCTCCACCGGGAAGTGAGTCCCACGACTGCACGCGCCGGTCGGATGCCTGACCTTTTTCCGCGGTGCGCGGGACCTGGTGGGTTTTCCCCGAGGCCCCCGAGCGGGGAGGCTCGGGGAGGGCCTTCCGCAGGGGCAGACCCTTTCGCTAGCATTCCTGCTTAGCCGGTCCTTGGGGGCCCGGCTGTTGCCATGGCGAACAATCCATCCGAGCTGGTCGCGGCATTCCGGGGGGCCGCGCGACCCCTGACCTCCGAGGAGGAGGCGGGGCTCCCGGCCATGCTGGCCTCCATCCTGGAGCGCTGTGCGGCGGCGTGGCCCGGCCTCCAGTTGGAGCCTGGACCCTTCGTCGCGCACCTGGGCCGGCATACGGCCTCGGGTGAGCCGCTCGCGCAGGCCCTGTCCGCGCTGCACTGTGAAGACCTGTACCTGGCGCTCGCGGCGCTGGATGGACAGCGGGCCGCGCTGGATGCGCTGGAGTCGGCCGTGCTGGTGCCGGCGGGGCGAGCGGTGCGCCGCGTGGAGAACTCGGACGCGTTCGTGGACGAGGTGCTCCAGCTCACGCGCTTGCGGCTCCTGGTGGAGGAGGGCGGCCGTGCGCCGCGCCTCACGGAGTACGCGGGCCGGGGACCCCTGCGGCGGTGGACGGAGGCCGTGGCGCTGGGCATCGCGCTGGCGCTCAAGCGCAAGCCGGAGCGGAGCACGCCGCTGGATGACGCGCTCATCGCCGCGGACCTGGGCGCGGCGGATCCGGAGCTGGAGCACATCCGCCACCGCTACCGTCCCGCCTTCCGCGCCGCCTTCGTGGAGGCGCTGGCCTCGCTCTCGCCGCGCGACCGCAACCTGCTGCGCATGGGCCTGGTGCAGGGCCTGGGCGTGGAGTCGCTGGGGGCGCTGCACCAGGTGCATGCCTCCACGGTGTCGCGGTGGATGGCGAAGGCACGCGAGGCGCTCCTGGTGCACACGCGTCAGGGCCTGGCCCGGCGGCTCGCGCTCAACACCTCCCAGTTGGACAGTCTGCTGCGCGTGCTCGACGGCAGCCTGGAGCTCAGCCTCGCGTCCCTGCTGAAGGAAGGGTGAGTCCATCCCATGCCCGAGTCCACTCCCCACCTCGACGAGGTCGAGCTGCTCGACCTCGCGGACGGCATCCCGTCACAGTCCCTGCGCGAGCGCGCGGAAACCCACCTGGACGCCTGCGCGTCCTGTCGCGAAGCTCTGGCGGACTTTTTGCGCGTGCGCGCCGTGCCCGCGCCGGACGTGCACGCCGCGCGCACCGCGGTGATGCTGTCGGAGCCGCTGACCCGCTCCGTCAAGCCTCGCATCCCCCAGGTGGCGCAGGGGACGCTTCTGGGGCGCTACGTGGTGCTGGATCGGCTGGGCGCGGGAGGCATGGGCGTCGTCCATGCGGCGTATGACCCCAGCCTCGACCGGCGCATTGGCCTGAAGCTGCTGCGCGCGCCGCCCGCCACGGGGAACTCGCAGGGCCAGACGGAGCAGCTCTTGCGCGAGGCCCAGGCCGCCGCGCGCACCCGCCACCCGCATGTCGTCGCGGTGCACGACGTGGGGACGTTCGGGGACGTGGTCTTCATCGCGATGGAGCTGGTGGACGGCGGCACGCTGCGCCAGCACCTGCGCGAGGCCCCCCGGCCGTGGCGTGAGGTCGTGCGGCTGTATCTCCAAGCGGGCAGGGGGCTCGCGGCGGCGCACGCGGCGGGCGTGGTGCACCGGGACTTCAAGCCGGACAACGTGCTCGTGGACAAGGAGGGCCGCGCCCGCGTGACGGACTTCGGCCTGGCCCGCCTGGAATCCGCCGAGGAAGCCGCCGCCGCGCTGGGGCCCGGCAGGACCGCGTCGCCGAAGGGCGCCGCGGAAGATGCCGTGTCCGCGAAGGGCGTTCCGGGCGAGGCCTTGTCGCCAAAGGGCACCGCGGAAGATGCCGTGTCCGCGAAGGGCACCCCGGATGAGGCCTTGTCGCCGAAGGGCGTCCCGGGCGAGGCCTTGTCGCCGAAGGCCGTCCCGGCGGAGGTCGGCTCTCCGAGGGGGGCCCCGCGGGTCACCAGTGTCGCGGGCACGCCGGGATACATCGCGCCGGAGGTGCTCACGGGCGCCCCCGCGGACGCGCGGTCGGATCAGTACGCCTTCTGCGTCTCGTTGTACGAAGGGCTGCACGGCCGGCGCCCCGCCGCTCCGGACGCGGGCGGCCCGGTGAACCTGGGAGCTCTCCCTCGCGCCGTGCACGCGCTCCTCGTGCGCGGGCTGTCGCCGGAGCCGGGCGCCCGCCATCCCTCCATGAGGGTCCTGCTCGACGCGCTGGAGCGGGCGGCCTTCCCGCGCATCAGTGCGAAGGTCGCGACCGCTGGAGTGGGCGTGGGTCTGGCCGTGGTCGCGGCCACGGTGTTCGCGCTGAGGGGCCCTTCTCCCTGCGCGGATGAGCCGTCGCGGCTCGCCAGCGTCTGGGACGCGGACCGCGGCGCGGCGCTGCTCAAGGCCTTCCAGGCCACGGGCGCGCCGGGCGCGGTGGCCGCGCACGAGGCCACGGCCCGCGCGTTGGATGCGTACGCCTCCGCCTGGCATCATGGCCGCCGCGAGGCGTGCGAAGCCACGCGGGGACGCGGCGGCCAGTCAGAAGCCGTGATGGACCTGCGCATGAACTGCCTGGAGCGCCGCCGCCGCGAACTGGGCGCGCTCACGGACGTGCTGCTCGCCACGGACAAGGACCGTGTCCCCGCCGCTCCGGAAACGGTGCAGGCCCTGAGCCCGCTGTCGCGCTGCGCGGATGTGGAGGCGCTTTCGCAGCCAGTGCCCCCGCCAGAGCGGCCGGAGGTCGCCGCGCGGGTGAAGGCCGTGTTCGCGAAGCTGGACGACGCTCGCGCCCGGCTCAACGCGGACCGCTGGCAGGAGGCCGTGGACCGCGTGGCGCCCCTGGTCACCGAGGCGGAGGCGCTGGGCTACAAGCCGCTGCTGGGCGAGGCGCTGCTCATCCAGGGAGAAGCCCGCGCCTTCCTGCGCGACGAGGCCGCCGCCTCGACGTTGCGCCGCGCGATGCTGGCGTCGCTCGCGGGCCGTGACGACCTGCATGCCACCGAGGCCGTGGTGCATCAGGTGTTCATCGACGGGGAAGTCGCCCAGCGTCCGGAGCTGGCGAAGGTCCACGCGGAGGAGGCCCAGGCGCTCCTGGAGCGCTCTGGCGGCAATCTGGAAATGCAGGCCCGGCTGCTGACGTTCCAGGCCTCGTCGCTCGTGCAGCAGTCCCGGCCCGCGGACGCGCTTCCGCTCCTTGAGCAGTCCCTGACCCTCCAGGAGCGGCTGTCCGGCGGCGACTCGCCCCGCGTCGCGCGCGAGCTGTTGCTCAAGGCCACGGCGCTTCGCCAGATGGGGCGGTCCGAAGAGTCCCTCGCGGCCGGTGCGCGGGCCCAGGCGTTGCTGGAGAAGGCCTACGGTCCGGACCACCCGAAGGTCGCGATGGTGCTCAACAACCGCGGCTCCACGCTCGTCGGCATGGGCCGCTACCAGGAGGCGCAGGCTGCCTTCCAGGAGAGCCTCATCCGCTACGAGCGCATGTACGGGCCCGGCCAGCCGTTGCGCTACGTCACCGGCCTGCGCGCCAACCTGGGCGCGGTGGCCTTCACCATGGGCCGCTACGACGAGGCCGAGCGCCTGCAACGCGAGGCCCTGAAGCTCTACCAGGAGCAGTTCCCGCCGGGCTCCCCCTACCGCGTCCGCACGGGCAACAACCTGTCGCTGGTCCTCACGAACCAGGGCCGCATGCAGGAGGCGCTCAAGCTCCTCCAGGAAATGGAGGCGGAGCGCGAGGCTGCCACCGTGGACGGCCGCAAGGATCCGGTGTTCGCCACGACGCAGATGCTCTCCACGGAGGTGCACCTGCGCATGGGCCAGCCCGACCGCGCCGTTGCCTCCGCGAAGCGCGCGGTGGCGCTGCTGCGCGAGATGGGCGCGGAGGGCCAGTTGGTGGATGCCCTGCGCAACCTGACCGGCGCGCTCACCCGCGCGGAGCACTTCACCGAGGCCTGGCGCACGGGACAGGAGGCGCTCGCGCTGCACCACAAGCTCGCCGGCGCGGACGCGGCGCCCCCGCCGGACCTGGGCCAGGTGTTGGGCGAGTTGTCGATGGAGCGCGGCGACGCCGCGGGCGCCTGCCAGTGGTTGAACGACGCGCTGGCGCAGTGGGAGAAGACAGAGGCCACGCCGTTGGAGCTGGCCGTCATCCGCTTCACCCTGGCGCGGGCCCTGCGCATGGCCCACCGCGAGCCGGAGCGGACCCGCGCGCTCGTCACCGCCGCCCGCGACGCCGTCCTGCCCACCTCCGAGCCTCGGCTGCTCAAGCTCTCCGAACTGGACGCGTTCCTGCGCGCGCCTTGATGTGCGTGACGCCACGGCCGCCAGGGTCCCGCTCCCGATGAGGACCCACGTCGGACCTCCACCGCTCCGCGTCCCTGCTGAAGGAAGGGTGAGTCCATCCCATGCCCGAGTCCACTCCCCACCTCGACGAGGTCGAGCTGCTCGACCTCGCGGACGGCATCCCGTCACAGTCCCTGCGCGAGCGCGCCGAAGCCCACCTGGACGCCTGCGCGTCCTGCCGCGAGGCCCTGGCGGACTTCCTGCGCGTGCGCGCCGCCCCCGCGCCGGATGTGCACGCCGCGCGCACCGCGGTGATGCTTTCGGAACCGCACACGGGCTCCGTCCGGCCCCGCATCCCCCAGGTGGCGCAGGGGACGCTGCTGGGGCGCTACGTGGTGCTGGAGCGGCTGGGCGCGGGGGGCATGGGCGTCGTCCATGCGGCGTATGACCCGAGCCTCGACCGGCGCATTGGCCTGAAGCTGCTGCGCGCGCCGCCCGCCACGGGCGGTTCGCGGGGAATGACGGAGCAGCTCTTGCGCGAGGCCCAGGCCGCCGCGCGCACGCGCCACCCGCATGTCGTCACGGTGCACGACGTGGGGACGTTCGGGGACGTGGTCTTCATCGCGATGGAGTTGGTGGACGGCGGCACGCTGCGCCAGCACCTGCGTGAGGCCACGCGGCACTGGCGCGACGTGGTGCGGCTGTATCTTCAAGCGGGCAGGGGGCTCGCGGCGGCGCACGCGGCGGGCGTGGTGCACCGGGACTTCAAGCCGGACAACGTCCTCGTGGACAAGGAAGGCCGCGCCCGCGTGACGGACTTCGGCCTGGCCCGCCTGGAGTCCACCGGGGAAGGGGACAGCACCGCGCGGCGCCTCGGTGAGGGCGGGTCACCGGAAGGAGCGCCCGCGCTGGCTTCGGGGGAAGGCGCCTCTCCGGTCCCGGGCATGGCCCCGTCGCCGAAGGCGGCCCCGCGGGTCACCCACGTCGCGGGCACGCCCGGGTACATCGCGCCGGAGGTCTTCACGGGCGCTCCCGCGGACGCGCGGTCGGATCAGTACGCCTTCTGCGTGTCGCTGTACGAAGGGCTGCATGGCCACAAGCCCTCCTCCTCCGAGGTGGGAGGCCTGGCGAACCGCGGCAACGCCCCGCGCGCCGTGCACGCGCTCATCGTGCGGGGACTGTCGCCGGAGCCGGGCGCCCGCCATCCCTCCATGACGGCCCTGCTCGACGCGCTGGAGCGGGCGGCCTTCCCTCGCACCGGCGCGAAGGTGGTGGCCGCGGGCGTGGGCGCGGGCCTGCTCGCCATCGCGGCCGTGGTGGTGGTGGCCCAGGGGCCGTCGCCCTGCGCGGACGACCCCACGCGCCTCCAGGGCGTCTGGGACGCGGACCGCGGGGCGGCGCTGCGTCAGGCCTTCGAGGCCTCGGGCGCGCCGGATGCCGTCGCCGTCTTCGAGACGACCTCCCGCGCGCTGGACGCCTTCGCCTCCGCCTGGCACGCCAGCCGCCGCGAGGCATGCGTGGCCACGCACGAGCACGGAACCCAGTCCGAGGCCATGCTGGACCTCCGGATGAACTGCCTGGAGCGCCGCCGCCGCGAGCTGACCTCGCTCACGGAGGTGCTCCTCGCCGCGGACCGGGTGGGCGTCGCCAGTGCCCCGGAGGCCGCCCAGGCGCTCAGCCCGCTGTCGCGCTGCGCGGACGTGGAGGCCCTTTCCCAGCCCGTGCCCCCGCCGGAGCGGCCGGAGGTCGCCGTCCGCGTGAAGGCCGCGTACGCGAAGCTGGACGACGCTCGCGCCCGGCTCAACGCGGACCGCTGGCAGGACGCCGTGGACCGCGTCGCCCCCATCGTGAAGGAGGCGGAGGCGCTGGACTACAAGCCGCTGCTGGGCGAGGCGCTGCTCATCGAGGGCCAGGCCCGCGCCTTCCTGCGCGACGATGTCGCGACCCCGGTGCTGCGCCGCGCGATGCTGACGTCGCTGTCGGGGCGGGACGACCTGCGTGCCGCCGAGGCGGCGGTGTTCCAGGTCTTCGTCGATGGCGAGGTGGCGAACCGTCCTGAACAGGCGAAGGCCCACGCCGAGGAGGCCCGGGCCATCCTGGAGCGCTCTGGCGGCAACGTGGACCTGGAGGCGCAGTTGCTCGTCCACGAGGGCAATTCCCTTGCGCGGCAGCGCTCGACGGAGGCACAGGCGCTGCTCCAGCAGGCGCTGGCGCTGCAGGAGCGACTGTATGGGCGCGACTCGCCCCGGCTCGACCGCGTGCTGCTCGCGATGGCGTCCGCCCAGCGGGGCATGGGGCGCATGGAGGAGTCGCTCGCAACGCTCCATCGCGTCCAGCGCGTGCTGGAGAAAGCCTACGGCCCGGACCACCCGAAGGTCGCCGTCCTGCTCACCAACCTGGGGGGAACCTTGTTGGAGATGCAGCGCTTCGAGGAGGCGCGGGAGGTCTTTCTGGAGAGCCTCCACCGCAATGAGCGCATCTACGGCTCCGACCCACCGCTGCGCCACGTCGGCGGCTTGAAGATGAACCTGGGCGTGCTGGCCTTTCGACTGGGGCAGCATGATGAGGCCGAGCGGCGCATGACGGAGGCCCGTTCCGCCTACATGAAGCTGTATCCCAAGGGCTCCCTCTTCCGCATCCGCGCGGGCTCCAACCTGTCCGTCGTGCTCCTGGACCGCGGCCGGGTCACCGAGGCCATGGCGCTGCTGGACGCGGTGCAGGAGGAGGTCGAGACGGCGCAGGCCGACGGCCGCAGTGATCCGATGTTCGCGATGGTCCCCGCCAACCAGGCCATGTGCTACCTGCGCCTGGGGCAGCCGGAGCGCGCCGTCGAGGCGGCGAGGCGCGGCGTGGAACTCGTGCGGCGGATGAACGCGGAGACCAAGCTGGGCGAGGCGCTGCGGATGCTGGCCCTCACGCTCATCCGGGCGAAGCGCCTCAACGAAGCCCGGGAGGTGGCGCGCGAGGCCCTGGCCTTGTTCCACAAGCTCGCGGGTGAAGAGGCCCGGCCCCCCGTGGAGTTGGAGGAGATGCTGGGCGAATTGGCCCTGGAGCGGGGAGAGAACGAAGAGGCCCTCCGGTGGACGGAGCGCGCCCTGGAGGCCTGGACCCTGGCGGCGGCACCGCCCGTGGACATGGCCAACACCCGCTTCGTCCTGGCCCGCGCGCTGCGCCGGGCCCACCGGGACCCCGAGCGCGCGAGAGCGCTCGCCACGGCCGCCCGCGACGCAATGCTCCCCATCCCCGAGCCCCGCCCCCTGAGCCTCAAGGCGCTGGACGCGTTCCTGCGCGAACACTGAAGGCCCGCTCCACCGGGGCTGCTAGGGTCCCGCTCCCTATGCGAATCCTCGTCGGACTGACCTCGTCGGGCTGGACGGAGAAGGCCCGGTGGGCGTTGGACCACCACCGCGTCGCCTACCGCTACCAGGACTACGTCCCCCTCATCCAGGAGCGCTGGCTGCGCAAGCAGGTGGCGCCCGGCGTGAAGCCCTCCGTGCCGCTGCTCGTGGATCCGCCCAACCCGGCCACGCACGGCTCGTTCTCCATCGCGAAGCACGCGGAAGCCGTGGGGCAGGGCCGCCCGCTCTTCCCGGCCGCGCAGGCGGACGCCATCACCGCGTGGAACGACACCAGCGAACACGTGCTGGACCTGGCGCGCGCCTACGCCATGCCGCGCATGCTGACGAACGCCCGCGCCCAGGCGGAGATGCTGCCGAAGTTCATCCCCGGCTGGCTGCGCCCGGTGTTCGCGCCCTCCGCGCGCCTGGGCATGCGCTTCGTGGTGAAGAAGCACCAGGTGGCGGACACCTCGCCGGAGGCCATTGAGGCCGCCGTGGCCCCCTCCTACGAGAAGCTGCGCGCCGCGCTGGGCGGCCGGCCCTACTTGCTGGGCGAGGGCCTCACCTACGCGGACATCACCGCCGCGGTGATGCTCGTGCTCCTGGTGCCGCCCGCGGACCGGCACCTGCCCATGGGGGCGGGCACGCGCGAGGTGTGGACCCATCCGGGGCTCGCCGCCCGCTTCCCGGACCTGCTCGCGTGGCGCGACGCGCTCTACGACAAGCACCGCCGCACCTGAAAACACCTCGGGCCGCCTCCCGGTGAGGGAAGGCGGCCCGCCGTGTGAATCACCGGTGCGTGGAGCCGGCTACCCGGCCTGCTTCACGCCCTTCGCGTTGTCCACCAGCACCTTGGCGAAGGTGAGCCCGTCGGGGCCCGCGTCCGCCTGGATGTGCTCGCCCGGCGCGAACTCGCCGTTCAGCACCTTGAGCGCGAGCGGATCCAGCAGGTACTTCTGCACCGCGCGCTTCAGCGGCCGGGCGCCGTACGTGGGGTCGTAGCCCCGCTCCGCCAACAGCTCCCGCGCGCTGTCCGTCAAATCCAGCGTGAGGCGCTTGGCCTGGAGCAGCTTCTGGAGCCGGCCCAGCTGGATGTCCACGATGCGGTAGATGTCCTTCTTGCGCAGCGGCTCGAAGACGACGATTTCGTCCACGCGGTTGAGGAACTCCGGCCGGAAGTGGCCGCGCAGCGCTTCCATCACCTCGCCGCGCGTCTTCTCGTTGAGCGTGTCCGTGCCCGCCATGCCCTCCTGGATGGCCTGCGAGCCGATGTTCGACGTGAGGATGAGCACCGTGTTGCGGAAGTCCACCGTGCGGCCCTGGCTGTCCGTCACCCGGCCCTCGTCGAGGATCTGGAGCAGGATGTTGAACACGTCGTGGTGGGCCTTCTCGATTTCGTCGAAGAGCACCACCGTGTACGGCCTGCGGCGCACGGCCTCCGTCAGCTGGCCGCCCTCCTCGTAGCCCACGTAGCCCGGGGGCGCGCCCACCAGGCGCGACACCGCGTGCTTCTCCATGTACTCGGACATGTCGATGCGGACCATGGCCGTGTCGTCATCGAAGAGGAACTCCGCCAGCGCCTTCGCCGTCTCCGTCTTGCCCACGCCCGTGGGGCCCAGGAAGATGAACGAGCCGATGGGGCGGTTCGGGTCCTGCAGCCCGCTGCGCGCGCGGCGCACGGCGTTGGACACGGCTTCAATGGCGCTGCGCTGGCCAATCACGCGGTCCGCGAGCCGGTCCTCCATCTTGACCAGCTTCTGCATCTCGCCCTCCATCAGCTTGGAGACCGGGATGCCCGTCCACTTGGCCACCACGGAGGCGATGTCCTCGGAGTCCACCTCCTCCTTGAGGAACTTCTGGTTCTTCTGCAGCTCCGCCAGCTTCGCGTTCTGCGCCGCGACCTCCTTCTCCAGCGAGGGGATGACGCCGAACTTCAGCTCCGCCGCGCGGTTCAGGTCGCCCTGGCGCTCGGCCGCGGCCTGGTCGTTGCGCGCCTTCTCCTGCTTCTCCTTGAGCGAGCGCAGGGCCGCGATGGCCTTCTTCTCCTCGTCCCAGTGGGCCTTGAGCGAGTTGAACTTCTCGTTCAGGTTCGCGAGCTCCTTCTCGATGGTGGCCAGGCGCTCACGCGAGTGCGGGTCCGTCTCCTTGCGCAGGCCCTCGCGCTCGATTTCGAGCTGCGTCACCTTGCGGCGGATGTCGTCGATCTCCGTGGGCATGGAGTCGATCTCGATGCGCAGGCGGCTGGAGGCTTCATCGACCAGGTCGATGGCCTTGTCCGGCAGGAAGCGGTCCGCGATGTACCGGTGGCTGAGCGTGGCCGCCGCGACCAGCGCGGAGTCCTGGATGCGCACGCCGTGGTGCACCTCGTAGCGCTCCTTCAGGCCGCGCAGGATGCTGATGGTGTCGTGCACCGAGGGCTCGCCCACGAACACCGGCTGGAAGCGGCGCTCCAGCGCGGCGTCCTTTTCGATGTGCTTGCGGTACTCGTCCAGCGTCGTCGCGCCAATGCAGTGCAGCTCGCCGCGCGCGAGCGCCGGCTTGAGCATGTTGCCCGCGTCCATGGCGCCCTCGGCCTTCCCGGCGCCCACGAGCGTGTGCATCTCGTCGATGAAGAGGATGATCTCACCCGACGCGTCCGCGACCTCCTTGAGGACCGCCTTGAGGCGCTCCTCGAACTCGCCGCGGTACTTGGCGCCGGCCACCATGGCGCCCAGGTCCAGGGTGATGAGGCGCTTGTTCTTCAAGCCCTCCGGCACGTCGCCGTCCACGATGCGGCGGGCCAGGCCCTCGGCGATGGCCGTCTTGCCCACGCCCGGCTCACCGATGAGGACCGGGTTGTTCTTGGTGCGGCGGCTGAGCACTTGGATGCAGCGGCGGATCTCCTCGTCGCGGCCGATGACGGGGTCCAGCTTGCCGCTGCGCGCGGCCTCCGTGAGGTCGCGGCCGTACTTCTCCAGCGCCTGGTAGGTGGACTCCGCGTCCGCGCTCGTCACGCGCGAGGAGCCCCGGACCTCCTTGAGGCCCGCCTGCACGCGCTCGCGCGTCACGCCGGAGGACTTCATGGCCTCGCCGACGGCGCCCTTGTCCTGGGTCAGCGCGAGCAGCAGGTGTTCGGAGGAGGTGAACTCGTCCTTCAGCGCCTTGGCCTCGTCCTCGGCCTTGTCGAAGGTCTTCATCAGGCGCTGGCTGAGCATGGCGCTCTCGCCGCCCTGGATGCGCGGGAGCTTCTGGAGCGCTTCGCCCAGACGGCCCGCGAACAGCTTCACGTCCACGCCAATCTTGCGCAGCAGGGGGTCGACGATGCCGTCCTTCTGCCCCAGCAGCGCCGCGGCGAGGTGCTCCGGCTCGTAGTGGGGATTGTCGGCCCGGCGGGCCAGGGACTGACCCTCCTGGATCGCCTCCTGCGCCTTCACCGTATATTTGTCGAGTCGCATGAACTCAACGTAAGGGCCGGGGACCCCTTGGCAAGGCGACACTGCCCGTATGCCCTGCGTTTTCCCCGGAATACTTTGAGCCGCTGGAAGCAGCCGGGTAATCGTGGTGGCGAAGTTGCCAGGGGGTGGGGGGGTCGGTTATAGGCGGCGCCCATCCTCGGGGGCTTCACTCTGGACGCGCACGGCGGCTATCTCGTTCGACTCGACACCTTCTCCGGGTTGGCGCTCGTGCGTCTGGCCCGGGAGGCCCTGTCGATGGACAGCGTGCTGGCCGCCACGGCGCTGCGCGTCACCATCAACCGCCGCCGCAAGGTGGTGCGCCTGGCCTTCCTGGGGCCCTTCTCGCAAGGAAGGCAGGGCGCCCACTGGTACGCGGCGCACCATGCCCTGGCCCGCCTCCTATCCGCCGCCGCCAACGCCACCGTGCACGCCTACGTGTACGACGCGGACGAGGGCGAGGAAGTCATCGCCTACGGCAATGGCCGCCGGGTGGGTGGAGAGAAGGTGGTGTACGAGGACGCGGAGCTGCCGTGTCCCCTGGAGGAGCTGGATGACGAGGCCTTCGCCCGGCTCCAGTCCCGCTGGCCCATGGGGCACCTGGCGTACGTGTTCGGCCTGACGCGGGACGAACTGCTGCGCATCCCCCAGGCCCCGCTGGCCCGCGTGCTGCCGCTGGAGGGCACGGCCGCCGTCTCGGAGGCGGACGCGATGGCCGCCCTGGAGGCGCTGCTGCTGGGGCCCGCGCTGCCCCGCGCGGAGACGGACGCGGGCTGAAGGCAGCACGGACTGCCTGCTCGCGCCGCGCCGCGTCAGCCCCGTTCGGACTTCCGGGGCTGCTTCAAGGGTCCTCGGTCGGCCCGTCGAGCGTGACGATGGCGTCGCGCACGCCCTCGCTGCGGAAGTACTGGGCGAGCACCGCGAAGCCACCGGCGACGAGCACCGTGGGCACCACCGCGGTGAGGGTCATCAGGGACGGCACGAGCGCGTAGAGCTGCTGCGCCGTGGCCGGGTCCTGGAACTCCGGCAGGCCCTTGAGTCCCTCCACCATGGCCTGGCTGGTGTGGCGGGCCACGACGGTCCACTGGGCCCCGTCGATGGTGCGCATCAGCGCGGCGAAGATGCCCGCGCCGCCCAGCAGCTGCCGGAAGCCGTCCCGGGGGATGCCGTCCGGGGAGCGCAGCATGCGGCTGGAGGCGAAGAAGAGCAGGGTGCAGGCCACCGTCAGCCCGGTCAGCACCAGGGCGCGGGACTCGCGCATGGGGGAGAGCGCGGACAGCTGCGCCTCCATGATGGCCTGGGTGACGGCGGGGTCCTTGCCCAGGAGGGAAAGGGTGGGGGTGTGCTCGCGCTGCGCTTCGCGGTGGGCCTCGAAGTTCATCATGACGGAGGCCTCGCTGCAGGCGAGGAACCCCGTCAGGGTAGAGAGCATCAGGCACAGCCCGGCGGCGATGCGCACACCCCGGGGCAACCCCCCCGGGCGGGTGACTTCAGGAGGCTTCACTTCCGGCTTGCCTCCACGTAGCGCATGCGAAGGTCGGACAGGAGGTTGTCCACCAGCTTCTCCTCCTCCGCGGTGAGGTTGCCGCGCGTCTTCTCGCGGAGCATCGCCAGGAGGTCCAGGTTCTGCCGGGCCGAGGGCAAGTCCTTCTCCAGGCGGCCCGTCTCCGGGTTCGGCGCCCCACCCAGGTGGATGAGGACGGCGGAACCCAGCCCGACGATGAAGGTGCTGAACGACAGGGACTCCTCGGAGGCGGGGCTCGCATCCCCCGTCATCACGAAGGTCTCACCCCGCTTCTCCGAAGGGCTCATTCGGACGCCTTGTCCTCTTCGTCGGCCGGCTCGTCGGCGTCGTCGGACTCGTCCGCTTCGTCCTCGTCGGAGGCGTCGTCGTCCATGTCGTCCGTGTCGTCGTCGTCCTCGTCATCGAAGTCGTCGTCGATGTCGCCGTCCATCTGCGTGTCGATGGGGACGGCCTTGTCGGCCACGTCCGGCAGCTCCTCGAGGTGCTTCTTGTAGGCGTCCTCGTCCACCTGGCCGCTGCGCTGGTAGCGCTCGGCGGTGCGCTTGTCGAGGTGCTTCGGGTTGATGCCTTCGGCCATGATTCAAATCCTCGGAATTGCTTGGAAAACAGCGCGGCACCTTATAGCAGGAGGGGCGCCTGTCAACGCTGGTGTCCCCAGGCCCGGAAACCGATGAACGTCTCGCCCCGCCCCCCGCTTCCCCAAGGCCCCTACCTGCTGTGTGACGACAGCATCCGCCCGGAGCTGCCCCTGGTGGACAAGGCCGGGCGCCTGCTCGAAGGGGGCGCCCGGGTGCTGCAACTGCGCATGAAGCACACCCCTCTGCGGGAAGCCCTGGCGGCGGCCCGGGCGGTGGTGGCGCTGTGCCGGCGGGCGGGCGCGGTGTGCCTCATCAACGACCGGGTGGACCTGGCGCTCCTGTCGGACGCGCACGGGGTGCACGTGGGGAGCGAGGACCTGCCCCCGGAGGCGGCGCGGGAGCTGCTGGGCCCGGGCCGGTACGTGGGCGTGACGGCGCGGGGGACGGAAGGGGCGCAGGCGGCCCGGGCGGCGGGGGCGGACTACGTGGGCGTGGGGCCGCTGTTCGGCACGACGACGAAGGTGGTGGCGGCGCCGGTGCTGGGCCTGGAGGCCTTCCGGCGGGTGGTGGCCCAGAGCCCGCTGCCGGTGGTGGGCATTGGCGGCGTGGGCCTGTCCAACATCGCGAGCGTGGCGGCGACGGGGGCACACGGCGCGGCGGTGGTGTCCGACGCCCTGCTCGCCCAGGACATCGCCGAGCGCGTGCGTCAGCTGGCGGCGGCGTTTGACAGCGCGCGGGGGACTGGCCTCTAAGAGGCGGTACCCCCACCATGAACCATCCGCCTCCGCGTCATCACGGGACGACGCCGCGCCGTCCCAACATCGGCCTCAGCCCGGACTGGGCCCAGCCGGCCGACTCCGCCTTCCCCCGCTACGAGCTGAAGGTGCCCTACGCGGAGGCGGTGCTGCGCGCGGGGGGCCTGCCCTTCGTGCTGCCGTACACCGACGACCCGTCCTGCGTGGACGCCTACCTGGAGCGGGTGTCCGGGCTGGTGGTGACGGGCGGTGCGTTCGACATCCCTCCGTCCGCGTACGGCGAGGAGGTCCGCGAAGGCATGGGGCCACTGAAGGAAGGCCGCACGGCCTTCGAGGCGCAGCTCATCCGCGGCGCGCTCAAGCGCAACCTGCCGGTGCTGGGCGTGTGCGGCGGCATGCAGCTGCTCGCCGTGGTGCTGGGCGGCACGCTGTTCCAGGACATCCTGAAAGAGATTCCGGGCGCGCGGGACCACGAGCAGAAACATGACCGCACCCAGCCGCAGCACCCGGTGGAGGTGAAGAACGGCACGCTGCTGGCGGAGGCCGTGGGGCACGGGCAGCTGATGGTGAACTCCACGCACCACCAGGCGGTGAACAAGCCGGGCACGGACGTGACGGTGAGCGCGGTGTCGCCGGACGGCGTGGTGGAGGCCATTGAGTCCACCGCGCACACCTTCGCGCTGGGCGTGCAGTGGCACCCGGAGCTGATGCTGACGACCATCCCGGTGCACCTGGGCGTCTACAAGGCGCTGGTGCAGAAGGCGCGAGAGCACCGCCGGTGAGGCCCCGGGTCCTGCTGCTCGCGGGACTGGAGCCCACGGGCAGGGCCGGGCTGCTGGCGGACGTGGCCGCGGTGCGGGCGCGCGGCGGCGACGCGGTGGCGGTGCCCACGGCCCAGACGGCGCAGGGCTCGCACACCTTCGCGGTGGTGCCGGCCTCCCCGCGCATGCTGGCCGCGCAGGTGACGGCCGCGCGCGAGTGGGGCCCCCTGCACGCGGTGAAGTGGGGCGTGGTGCCCGGCCCTTCGCAGCTGTCCACGGCGAGGGCGGCGCTCAAGGACGCGGACGCGTGGTGGGTGGTGGACCCGGTGGTGCGCTCGTCCCGGGGGCAGGCGCTGTCCCGGCTGACGCCCCGGCACTACCTGGCGCTCGCGGGCCCGCGCGTGCTGGTGACGCCGAACCTGGAGGAGGCCGCGTGGCTCCTGGGCCGGCCCGCGCTGGGCACGGTGGAGGACGCCCAGGAGGCCGCGGAGGCCCTGTGCCAGCGCGGCTTCGGCGCGGTGCTGGTGAAGGGCGGGCACCTGCCGGAAGGGCAGGGGCTGGCGGACGTGCTGGCGTACGCCGGGCGCACGGTGGTGATGCGGGGGCGCCGGTTGAAGCGGCCCCCCGAGCGCCGGGGCACGGGCTGCCGGCTGGCGTCCGCGCTGGCGGCGGAGCTGGGCCGGGGCACGGGCCCGGAGGCCGCGGTGCGAGCGGCCCGTGAGCACGTCACGGGCTACCTGCGCACCGGCCGGGACTGACGCGGCGACTACTCGCTCCGGGCGCGGCTTTCGAAGCGCGTGTACTCCGCGAGGAACACCAGCTCGACGGACCCGATGGGGCCGTTACGCTGCTTGGCGACGATGAGCTCCACGGGGATGACCGTGTTGCCGCCGCCACCTCCGCCCCCGCCGCCTCCACCCCCGCCGCCTCCGCCACCGCCTCCCTCGCCGTCCTCCTCCGTCTCACGGTGGATGAACATCACCACGTCGGCGTCCTGCTCGATGGAGCCGGACTCACGCAGGTCGGACAGCATGGGCTTGCCGCCCTTGCGCTCCTCCACCTTACGGCTGAGCTGGCTGAGCGCGATGATGGGCACCTCCAGCTCCTTGGCCAGCTGCTTGAGCGCGCGGGAGATTTCCGCGACCTCCAACTGGCGGCTCTCCACCTTGCCCTTCTGGTGCATCAGCTGGAGGTAGTCGATGACGATGAGCGACAGGCGCGGGTCCTTCTGCTTCACGCGCCGCGCCTTCGCGCGCAGGTCGAACGGGGACAGGCCGCCGGAGTCGTCGATGTAGATGGGCGCGTTGTAGAGGGCGCCCGCCATCTCCTGGAACTTCTCCTCGTCGTGCGGGGACAGCCGGCCGCCGCGCAGCTTCTTCATGTCCACGCGCGCGGTGGACGCGAGCAGACGCATGAGGAGCTGATCCGCGGGCATTTCCAGGCTGAAGATGCCGACGGCCTTGTTCTCCTTCAGCGCCGCGTGCACCGCGATGTTCATGGCGAAGGACGTCTTGCCGATGCCGGGACGCGCCGCGAGGATGATGAGCTCACCGGCGTGCAGGCCGGTCAGCTGGTTGTCCAGGTCGATGTAGCCCGTGGACAGGCCCGTCACGCCCGTCGCCGCGGTCTTCATCTTGTCCAGCAGGTCGAGCGTCTGCTCCATCAGCTCGCTGACCGGACGCAGGTCGCCTTCGCGCTTCTTCTCCGCGAGGAGGAAGACCTTGCGCTCGGCCTCGTCGAGCAGGACCTCCAGCTCGCCCGTCTCCTGGCTGGCGAGGTCTTGAATTTCCCGGCCCACGTTGGCCAGGCGCCTGCGCAGCGCTTGGTCCTTGACGATGTGGGCGTACTGGACGGCGTTGGCCGCCAGCGGGACGACCTGGTCCAGGCCCATCAGGTACGCGGGGCCGCCCACCGCGACGAGCTGGCCCAGGACCTTGAGCTCCTCCGCGAGCGTCAGGTGGTCCACCTGCTTGCTCTGCTGATCCAGCCGCATCATCGCGGCGAAGATCTGCGCGTGCGAAGGGCTGGCGAAGTCGTCCGCGTGGACGACCTCCGCCACGGGCGTGATGAGCCCGTTGTCCGCCAGCACGGCGCCCAGCACCGCACGCTCCGCGGCGAGATCCTCGTGGACCCGCCGTCCTTCCCTACCGTCCAGGACGTTCTGCATGGCTGCTTGGAACCTCTACAGGCAGCGTCTGACACGTTCCAGCGGACGTCCAGTTTCCAGGCAACAGACCTGTAGCACCCGGTAGGTCCGGGAGGGATGCCGCGACCCGCCGTGGCACCCGGGCCCGGCCTCCGGGTGAACCGACCCGCCGCGTCGGGCTATTCGGCGGCGCCCCACTGCTGGAGGAAGGCCTCCCGGTAGGTGCGGCTGAGGATCACCGTGGAGCCGTCCTTGAGCACCAGGATGCCGTCCCCATGGGTCCACGGCTCCAGCCGGGCCACGGCCTCCAGGTTCACCAGGTCGCTCCGGTGCACGCGCACGAAGCGGGTGGGGTCCAGGCGCTCCTCCAGGGCCCGCAGCGTCTGGCGCACCAGGTGTTCGCCCTGGGCGGTGAAGAGCCGCACGTACTTGTCCTCCGACGACAGGCGCCAGACGGTATCCAGGCGCAGGGGGACCCAGCCCTCGCCCACCTTCACCACCAGCCGCTCCAGGGGGCGCTCCGGGCGGGCCCTGGCCACCGTGGCGAGCAGGGCGTCCAGCGCGGCGGAGCCGTGCGTGCCCGCGCTCAAGAGCGCATGGGCCTTGTCGAGCGCCCGGGTGAAGCGGCCGGCGTCGTAGGGCTTGAGGAGGTAGTCCGCCGCGTGGGCCTCGAAGGCCTGGAGCGCGAAGCGTTCGTAGGCGGTGGAGAAGATGACCGCGGGACACGCGTCCGGCCCGAGCGCCTCCAGGACCTCGAAGCCGGTGAGCCCGGGCATCTGCACGTCCAGCACCACCAGGTCCGGCCGCAGTGACTCGATGCGCGCGAGCGCCTCCGTCCCGTCCTGTGCCTCGCCCACGCAGGTGAAGCGCGCGTCGTCCGCCAGCAGGCGCTTCACCTTCGCGCGAGCGGGCGCCTCATCGTCCACCACCAGCACGCGGAACACCGTCATGAGGTGACCTCCCAGCGCTCCCGTTGCGTCCGCGTCCTCACGCGCGTTGCCCTCATGACGCCTCCACCCGGGCCTTCTCGCGGGGCAGCCACGCCGTCACGCGCGCGCCGCCCTCGGGGCCAGCACCTCGCTCCAGGCGCGCGCGGTCACCATGCAGCAGCGTGAGCACGCGCTCCAACTGCGTCAGGCCCACGCCGGGCCCGGAGGCAGGGGAGGGCGCCCCGAAGCCGCGCCCGGTGTCCTCCACCTCCAGCGCCCAGTGGTCCGCTTCCGCACGCGCGCGGATGCGCACCTCCAGCGCGCCGCGCAGGTCCTGGTTGTGCTTCACCGCGTTCTCCACCAGCGTCTGGAGCGCGAAGCAGGGCACGCGCTGGGACTCCAGGCCCGGCGCCACGTCCCACCGCACGTCCAGGCGGTCTCCGAAGCGCGCCGCGAGCAGTGCGACGAAGCGCTCGGTGTGCCCGCGCTCCTCGGCCAGCGTCCAGGTGGGCTCGGTGCGCTCCAGGCTCGCGCGCAGCAGCTGGCCCAGGTCGCTCAGGAGCCGGTCCGTGCGCGGCAGGTCCTCGTACATCACCGACCCGATGGTGTGCAGCGCGTTGAAGAGGAAGTGCGGGTGCAGCTGGCCCGTGAGCGACTGGAGCTGCGCGGCCCGCAGCTCCCCCTCCAGCTCCGCCGAGCGCAGCGCGCGGGCCTGCCGCTCCCGCCACTCGTACAGGAGCGCGATGACCGCGCAGCCGAGGCCGTAGGTGATGAGGTCCTTCTGCGCCTCCATGGGGAGCGCGTACACGGGAGGCCCCAGGTCGTAGTCCCCCAGCTCCAGCAGCGCGTAGACGCCGTGCCGCAGCCCCGCCATCAGCGCGATGTGCAGCGACGTGAAGACGAGGAACGCCGCCGCGTGGATGCCCAGGAAGCGCGCCCAGCCCACACGCGGCGACGGCGCGTTGAGCACCGCCGTCATCAGCACGGGGAGCAGCATGGTGACGGCGAGCGCGCTGGTCATCTCCCAGATGAACGCCGGCGCCCAGTGGCCCGGATGGGGCCGCATGAGCTGCATCAGCCGCACCGCGCTGCCCTGCCACACGCCCAGCACCAGCCCGAACGCCAGGAGCTTCAGTGCCGGACGCAACCGCGGCCGGGGCCAGCGCCACCGCGTGGATGCAGCCTCGTCCCAGGCCCTCACCCCACGGCCTCCGAGGCGAGGACGGCCGGACGCGCGGCCCGGGGCTTCATGCCGAAGAGCGGACGCAGCCAGGACACGCGGGACACGCCTTCACACAGCGCCAGCGTGACGGCGAAGGACAGCGTGAGCACCGCGAGGAGCATGGCCCAGGGCCCCACCGGCAGGCGCAGGCACAGGTAGCCCACGCAGACGATGACCGTCTGGTGGAAGATGTAGAACGGATAGGACAGCGCCTGCGCGCGCGGAAGCCACGCGGGAGACGTGCGCACGTGGTGCCGCGCCCAGGCCATCGCCGTCAGCACCCCGCTCCAGATGAGCACCGTGCCCCCCACGATGGCGGGCACCACCGGCATCACCGGCCACGGCCACACCACCTCCACGATGATCGCCGCCACCGTCAGGGCCAGGAGCCCGTGGCGCAGCGCCACCAGCCGCTGCCACACGCCCGGGCAGCGGCCCAGCAGGTGCCCGTAGAGGAACAGCAGGCCGTAGTGGATGAACGTGCGCGGATCATCGAACAGCGCGTGCGTCTCCGGAAAGTCGCGCAAGAGCACCCGGTTGAGCGCCAGCGGCACCCCGAGCCACAGCACGTTCACCCCGCGCGACAGCCACGCGTCCGCCCCCGCGAGGAACCGCGCCCCCGCTTGCGTGCGCAGCAGCGCGAAGAGGGGCAGGGCCAGCAGGCAGTAGTGGAACAGGTAGGCCACGAACCACAGATGGTGCCAGCTGAAGCTGCCCGCGGGGTAGGGCACGAACTCGAACACCGTCGGGTAGAACGCGGCGTAGCTGCCCTGGAACTGCCCCCGGAACAGCCGCTCCACGTAGATTTGAGGCGGCACCACCACGAACATGCCGAACACCAGCGGCAACAACAGCCGCTTCGTCCGGTCCTTCGTGAACGCGCCCAGGCTGCGCCGCCGGAGCGCGAACGCGGTGCCCGCGCCGGAGATGACCATCAACAGCGGCATGCGCACCAGGTGCAGCAGGCCCATGACGGGCTCCAGCACCGGCAGCGCCTGGGGGCTCTTGATGTGCCACTCCCAGGTGTTGAACATCATCCCGGTGTGGAACAGGTGCAGGATGACGATGGCCAGCACCCGGAGCCAGTCCAGGTCGGGGTGGTGCGCGGCGGCGGGGCGGAGTGGGGCGCTCATGCGGTGGGGACCTCCTGACGGTGTCCGCCGCTGAAGTACCCATGTCCGCGCTCCTGGCTCCACGCGGATGCCGTGAAACGGACCGCCCGCGGCGCGAACCGGACGGGCCGGGAGGCTGGAGACGCGAAAAGGGCCGCCCGGTCGCCCGGACGGCCCTCTTGCTTGAAGCGATGGAGCGCTTCAGGTGAAGCGGTGGACTACTCGGCCACCACGTCGACCTTGATCTTCGCCGTCACCTCGCGGTGCAGGCGCAGCTCCACGTCGTAGCTGCCCAGCGACTTGATGGGGTCGGCCAGGTGCAGCTGGCGGCGATCCACCTGCTGGCCCTGGGCCGCGAGCGCCTCGGCGATGTCCAGCACCGTGACGGAGCCGAACAGCTTGTCCTGCTCGCCCACCTTGCGCTTGATGGTGACCTTGACGGCGCCCAGCTTCTTGGCCTGCTCGTCGGCAGCACCCTTCAGCTTGGCGTTGCGCGCCGTCTGCACGGACTTCTCGTGCTCCAGCTGACGCAGGTTCTGCTCGCTCGCCAGGACCGCCTTCTTGCGCGGCAGCAGGAAGTTACGGCCGAAGCCGTCCTTCACCGTGACGAGCTCGCCGGACTTGCCGAGGTTGTCGATGTCCTCACGCAGAATGACCTTCATGTTCCTGTCTCCTGTGTTGCGGACCGGCGACTAGCCGACCACCGCGTTGTAGGGGAGGAGCGCGATGCCGCGGGCGCGCTTGATGGCCACCGCCACCTCACGCTGGTGCTTCGCGCAGTTGCCGGAGATGCGGCGGGGGATGATCTTGCCGCGCTCGGTGACGAAGTACTTCAGCGTCGCCTGGTCCTTGAAGTCCACCGACGCGTTCTTCTCCGCGCAGAACCGGCAGACCTTCTTGCGGCCGAAGCCACGACCACCGCGCTTGTCGTCGTCGCCGCCCATACCGCCGCGGTCGCCGCGATCGCCACCACGGTCGCGGTCACCGCCGCGATCACCACCACGGTCGCCACCGCGCGAACCGCCGCCGTAGCCGCCGCCACCACCGGGGCCGCGGGAAGCGCCCGCGCCCTGCTTGCTATCCATGCCGTTGCTCATGAACGTTCTCGTTTCCTGGAAGGTTGGGTGAAGGTCCCGTCAGAGGCTCAAGCCTCCTCCGCGGACTCCTCTTCCGAATCGCCACCCGCGAACTCAGGCGTCTCGCCGCGGAAGCCACCCTCGCGCTCGGCGGGAGCGCCCGGACGGGTCTCCTCGACGTCGCCGGCCAGCTTGAGGTCCTCGAGCACCGGACGCGACTCGGGATCCACCTCGTCCGCGATCTTCACGGAGATGTAGCGCGTCACGTCGTCGATGTTGCGCAGGTTGCGCTCGATCTCCGCCACCAGCTTGCCGTCACCCAGGAAGCTCGTGTGGACGTAGATGGCGCGGGGCTGCTTGGCCACGGGGAACAGGGTCTTCTTCTTCCCCCACACCGTGAAGCGGAGGACCTTGCCGCCCTCACGCGAAACGATGCCGCGGACGCGCTCCTTGAGCTTGTCCACGTTGTCGTCGGTCACGTCCGGCTTGACCAGGAAGATGGTCTCGTACTCACGAAGCCGCTTGGCGGCCTGCGTCTCTGCCATGTTTCTCTCCCCTTGGGGTCGAGTGCCCCCCGGACCATCCGGGGAGCGGGGAAACGGCCGGAGGCCCTCGAAGGCCACCACCGGGGACGGGAAATCCTCTCGCGCGCCCGTCACCGTCGCGCCTTGGCCCGTGCGTGAACACGGGAAGCTTTGAAAGAACATCCACCGGAAGAAGCGTGGGACGCACTCCGGGGGAAGGGGCTTCTAAGAGGACCCCTTGCGGAAAGTCAAGCGAAGGCAGGGGGGCAGGCGGCCGAGCGCCGGAGGTCCGGGCGCTTCAGGCCCGGCGGTTGTGGCGGTTCATCGCCGTGGACAGCCCGTCGCGCACCCAGCTCTCCGCCATGTCCGCCGCCTTGCCGATGAGCTCCTCCAACTGCCGGCGCTCGCCGTCGTCGAAGTTGGACAGGACGTAGCCCGCCACGCGCTCCTTGGCGTTGGGCCCTTCTGGCTTGCCAATGCCCACCCGCACGCGGATGAAGGCGTCCTCGCCCAGGCACTGCACCATGCTCTTGAGCCCGTTGTGCCCGCCCGCGCCGCCGCCCGCCTTGAGCTGCAGCCGCCCGAAGGGCAGGTCCAACTCGTCGTGCACCACGAGCACGTCCTGCACCGCGATCTTGTAGAAGCGCGCGGCCTCCGCCACGGAGCGGCCGGACAGGTTCATGTACGTCTGCGGCTCCACGAAGAGGATGCGCTCGCCGCCCAGGCTCCCCTGGCCCACCCGCGCCTGGAACTTGTCCTGGGTGAGCTCCGCGCGGGCGCGTGACAACAGCGCGTCCACCACCATGAAGCCGACGTTGTGGCGGTGGCGCTCGTACTCGCGCCCGGGGTTGCCCAGCCCGCAGATGAGCTTCATGGACGGCTCCCAAGGAGGGTGGGGGCTTGAAGGGCCCACACCCCGGAAAAAGACAGCGGGGCAGGCCCTGGAAGAGGCCCGCCCCGCGAAGAGACACTGAACGGCGGAAGAGGACTACTTCTTCGCCGGGGCCTTGGCCGCGGCCGCCGCGGGGGCCTTCGCGTCGCCCGCCTTCGCGTCGCCCGCCTTGCCCGCCGCGGGGGCCGCGGCAGCAGCGGCCGCCGCCGGAGCCGCCTCCGCCGCTTCCGGCGCGGCGATGGTCGCGATGGTGTAGTTGACGTGCGTCTTCACGGACACGCCCTCGGGGAGCTTCACGTCGTTCACGTGGAGGGCTTCCGCGATCTTCAGGTTGGTGACGTCCACTTCAATCTGGAGCGGGATGGCGCCGGGGAGCGCCCAGACCTCCAGGTTGCGGCGCACCTGGGTGAGCAGACCGCCGTCCGCCACGCCCACGGCCTTGCCGGTGAGCACCACGGGGATGTTCACCTTGACCTGCTCCTTCTCGCTCACGGCGATGAAGTCCGCGTGCAGGATGTCGCGGGTGAGCGGATCCATCTGGTAGTCCTTCAGGAGGACCTGCTGCTCGTTGCCCGCCAGCTTCAGCTGGATGAGCGTGTTCAGCTTGTGCGGGGTGTTGATGGCGACGCGGATGGCCTTGGGGTCCACGGAGATGTGCAGCGGCGCCTTCAGGTGCTTTCCGTAGACGACGGCGGGGACCTGGCCAGCGGCGCGCAGGCGGCGGGCAACGCCCTTGCCGGAGTTGTCACGGGCCTGCGCTTCGAGGGTGCTCTTGTCGGTGGCCATGGAAGGCTCTCTTTTCGGTGGGTACCGCGGTGTTCACCGGCGTCTGGGCGCCCTCGGCATCCCACCCCCATGGTGGGCCCCGAAGACGGCGCCCGGGCCGTTGTGATGGCCCATGGAACCGGTGGAGGGGGCCGGACATGCCAGCCCCCGGGGTCCTTCGTCAAGCCGCCCTGCTACCCGGCGGCTGTTCTGCTCAGACGAACAGCGAGCTCAGCGAGTCCGCGCGGTGGATGCGCGCGATGGCCTCGCCGAAGAGGGCGTCCGTCTGCAGGGCGCGGATCTTCGGGCAGGCCTTTGCGTTGGCCGCCAGCGGCACCGTGTCCGTGAAGACGACCTCCTCCAGGACGGAGTCGGTGATGCGCTGGATGGCGGGGCCGGACAGGATGGGGTGCACCGCGTACGCGAGCACCCGGCGCGCGCCCTTGTCCTTCAGCGCGAGCGCCGCCTGGGCGAGCGTGCCCGCGGTGTCCACCATGTCGTCCACCAGGATGGCGTCCTTGCCCTTCACGTCGCCAATGAGGTTCATCACCTCCGAGGCGTTGGGGCGCGGGCGGCGCTTGTCGATGATGGCCAGCCCCGTGTTCAGCCGCTTGGAGTAGGCGCGCGCGCGCTCCACGCCGCCGGCGTCCGGGCTGACGATGACCAGCTCGCTCGACTCCGGGAAGCGCTTGCGGATGTCCTCCAGGAACACCGGCGAGCCGTAGAGGTGATCCGAGGGCATGTTGAAGAAGCCCTGGATCTGCCCGGCGTGCATGTCCATGGACACCACCCGGTTGACGCCCGCGACCTCCAGCATGTCCGCCACCAGCTTCGCGGTGATGGGCGTGCGGGCCGCCACCTTCCGGTCCTGCCGCGCGTAGCCGTAGTAGGGCATCACCGCGGTGATGGAGCCGGCGCTCGCCCGCTTGAGGGCGTCGCACATGATGAGCAGCTCCATCAGGTGGTGGTTCGTCGGCGGGCACGTGGACTGGACGATGAAGACATCCTGTCCGCGGACGTTCTCGCCGATCTCGACGTGGATCTCCCCGTCGGAGAACGTGTCCACTACCGCCTTGCCCAGGGGCCGCTGGAGGTATTCGCAGATGCGATGCGCCAACGCCGGGTTGGAGTTCCCGGCGAACACCTTGAAGTCACGCGACGGCTGCATGGGGGCGCTGACTAACCCGTGAGCGCCCCGAATGGAAGTTCGTTAGTCGAGTTCAGCCGCCACGGAACCGAGCGTCCCGTTCTGCGCCTGGTGAAGGTGTTTCTCGTACTCGATGAGGATGACCCGCTCCATCTGGCTTCGCGTGTCCGCGTTCAACGGATGGGCGATGTCCTTGTAGGTCCCGTCCTTCCGTTTTTTCGCGGGCATCGCGATGAAGAGCCCGGTGGAGCCGTGGATCACCTTCAGGTCGCGCACGACGAAGCAGTGATCCAGGGTGATGGTGACGTACGCCTTGAGCTTGTCCTCTTCGACCGGAAACACCCGGACGTCGGTGATGTTCATGGTCCCCCCCCGAACCTGGAAGGCCGGAGCTACGGGGAAGCCTGGGACAGACTGAAGGTGAAAAGCAAGCGCCCCCTACCTGTCGCGCCGGGGACCGTTCACTGGTCCTCCAGCCGTCATGCCCCGAAGGGCCAATGACTCACCAGGTGGGCCAGGAAGGCCAGGTGGTAGACCACGATGATGGCGTAGACGATGGCGCCCGCGCGGATGGCGAAGCGGCTGGCCTTGAGCCGGCGGTGCAGGCACAGCAGGCACAGCCCCGCGTTCACGATGAGCAGCTTGGAGAACATGAAGAGCAGCGGTGACTGCTCGTACGCCACGCGCATCACCGGGTTGAGCTCCTCCGCCACCCCCAGTTGCAGGAAGAGCAGGGTGAAGAGCCCGTCCAGCAGGTTCAGCATCAGCAGCGCCACCGACGCCGGTGACATGTAGAAAGAAGCCTGCTGCGCCCAACCGCCCGTCTGCACCTCGTTCGCCGTCGCCGCCACGCCCCACCCCCAAGGTTCCCGTCCTGGTACCTGGGGTCAGGGCTATTCAAATCCCTTGCCAGGGCTTTGCGGGACTTCCGGGAAGCAGCCGGGCAGGCGGCACGGACGGGGGGCTTGCCGGGCTGGAAACGAAATTGACGGGAAGGGGTGGGTCGCGGAGATTGGCCCCGCCCAGCGACACCCCGACGAGTGCCCATTGCATCAATTCCCCAAAGATATCGGGTGGATAGAGGTCATCTGCGGATCGATGTTCTCCGGCAAGACGGAGGAGTTGATCCGCCGCGTCAAGCGCGCGCTGTACGGCCGGCAGAAGGTGCGCGTGTTCAAGCCGCGCATCGACACGCGCTACGACGACACGCAGGTGGTCAGCCACAGCCAGTTGAAATTGACGTCCCTGCCCATCGAAAGGGCTGAAGAAATTTTCCGGCACCTGTCCGCCGACACGCAGGTGGTGGGCATCGACGAGGTGCAGTTCCTGGGCGGTGAGGTGGTGCAGGTGTGCGAGGCGCTCGCCCAGCGGGGCATGCGCGTCATCTGCGCGGGCCTGGACCAGGACTACCAGGGGCGCCCCTTCGAACCGATGCCGCAGCTGATGGCGGTGGCGGAGTACGTGACGAAGGAGCTGGCCATCTGCGCGGTGTGCGGGAACCCGGCCAACCGTTCGCAGCGCATCATTGGCAGCGAGGAGCGGGTGGTGGTGGGCGCGGCGGGGGCCTACGAGCCGCGCTGCCGCAAGTGTCACGTGGCGGAACCCGCGGAGGCGAGCCCTCCGCAGACGCTGAAGCTGTTCGACTGAACGCCGCACGCCGCCATCACCGGCGCGGGAGCTCCATCCGATGCGCGACACCCTCTACGCGAACGTGCCCTTCAAGTTGAACGAGATGGCCCACCACTATGGGCCCAACGTCCACCTGGTGGGAAATCCGTTTCTCCTCTCCCAGCTGGCCACGCTGTGCGCCAAGGGCACGCTGCAGCCGCAGATCAACCGGCTGGTGGAGCAGCTCTACACGGACCTGGTGAAGACGGTCATCAACGCGGAGTTCCCGCGCAAGATGGTCACGATTCCCACGCGCATGATCGACTCCACGCCCCTGGGCATCTACCAGGGCGAGGTGGTGGACCCGCAGCTGCGCGTGGTGACGGTGAACATCGCGCGCGCGGGCACGCTGCCGTCGCAGGTGACGTACGACCTGCTCAACTTCACGGTGGACCCGTCCCTGGTGCGCCAGGACCACATCATCATGAGCCGGATGATCGACGCGGCCCAGGCGGTGGTGGGTTCGGAGATTGGCGGCGCGAAGATTGGCGGGGACGTGGACGACGCGTTCGTGCTGTTCCCGGACCCCATGGGGGCCACGGGCGGCAGCTTGGCCACGGCCATCCAGCTGTACAAGACGCGGGTGCCCGGGAAGGCCCGGCGCATCATCACGCTCAACCTCATCGTCACGCCGGAGTACCTGCGCCGGATGACGACGGAGCACCCGGACGTCATCATCTACGCGCTCCGTCTGGACCGCGGCCTGTCCCCGCCGGAGGTGTTCGGCACCGCGCCGGGCCTGCTCTGGGAGAAGGAGCGGGGGTTGGATGACCGGCAATACATCGTCCCCGGCGGCGGCGGCTTCGGGGAGATCATGAACAACGCCTACGTGTAGAGGGAGCACCCGGTGACGACGTTCCACGAGAAGGATGTCGGCGTCCTCATCTCCGAGGAGGCCGTGCAGGCGCGCGTGAAGGAGCTGGGCGCGCAGATTACCCGCGACTACCAGGGCAAGGAGCTGACGCTCATCTGCGTGCTCAAGGGCTCCGCGTTCTTCGCCATCGACCTGGCGCGGGCCATTGATTTGCCGCTGACGCTCGAGTTCCTGGGCGTGGCCAGCTACCACGGCGGCACGGAGTCCACGGGCGAGGTGCGCATCACCACGGACGTGTCCAAGCCGATGGCGGGCAAGCACCTGCTCATCATCGAGGACATCATCGACACGGGGCTCACCATGAGCTTCCTCCTGGAGAACCTCCGGGCGCGCCACCCGGCGTCGGTGAAGATCTGCTCGCTCCTGGAGAAGCCCGCGCGGGCCAAGACGAAGGTGGACATCGACTACAAGGGCTTCGTCATCGACGACAAGTTCGTGGTCGGGTACGGCCTGGACTACGGCGAGAAGTACCGGAACCTGCCGTTCATCGGCATCTGGAAGCACGTCTGAGAAGCGCCTGATGGGCTCGGGCACCCCTCCCTCCGGGGTGGGGGCCTTGAGTCTTCGAGGGCCCCGCTCACGCGCCGCACGGCGGCCGTGGGCAGGGCCTTCGCGCGTTCCGGGGCGCACGCATGCACAGCCTCTCCTCTGGACACCTCAAGGAGGCTTGAGCATGCGAGACGGGAACGTGAGGGCCCCCCCGCGGTCGGCGGCAGCGGGAGGGGACGCAATGCAGAAGTACCTGGCGGAGGCCGTCGGCACGTTCGTGCTGGTGCTCGGCGGCGTCGGGGCGGCGGTGCTGGCGGGCGACCGCATCGGCTTCCTGGGCGTGGCCTTCGCCTTCGGGCTGTCACTCCTGGCCATGGTCTACACGGTGGGCCCCATCTCCGGCTGCCACGTGAACCCGGCCGTGACGGTGGGCCTCTTGATGGCGGGCAAGTTCGACAAGCGGCACGTGGCTGGCTACGTCATCGCGCAGTGCGTGGGCGCCATCGTCGCGGCGGGCGTGGTGCTGCTCATCGCGAAGGGCGCGCCGGGCGGCTACTCCGCGGGCGCGGAGGGCCTGGGCAGCAACGGCTACGGGGCGGCGTCGCCGGAGGGCTATGGCGGCGGGGCGGCCTTCCTCACGGAGGTCGCGCTCACCTTCCTGCTGGTGCTGACGGTGCTGGGGGCCACGGACTCGCGCGCGCCGGTGGGCTTCGCGGGCCTGGCCATTGGCCTGGTGCTGACGCTCATCCACCTGGTGGGCATCCCCGTCACCAACACGTCGGTGAACCCGGCGCGCAGCCTGGGCCCGGCGCTCTTCGCCGGAGGGGACGCCCTGCGCCAGCTGTGGCTGTTCATCATCGCGCCGCTCTTGGGGGCGGCCTTCGCGTCCGCGGTGTACCGGCTGGTGAACCGCCCGGCGGTGCAGATCTCCGCCGCGCGCGCGGAGCAGGCGACGGAGGAGGAGCGCCGCGAGCGCGTGGTGGGCCGGCGCGACGTGGAGCGCCCCGTCTGAAGCACGAAGGCCGTGCCTCGCTGCTGTCGCGGGGCACGGCCTCGAGTGGGTGAAGCAGGGGAGGGGGCTTTAGAAGGCGGCGTCGAAGACGACGTCGTTGGCGGCGCCCACGCCCACGGCGACCTGGTAGGACGACACGCGGCGCTCGAAGAAGTTGGTGAGCTCCTGCACGTCCTGCAGGTCCATGAAGTGCAGCGGGTTCTTGGTGTGGAAGATGGGGGCCATGCCCAGCATCTGGAGGCGCTGGTCGGCCACGTACTCCAGGTAGCCGCGCATCTCCTGCACGGACAGGCCCATCACGCCGCCGCTCAAGAGGTCCTGGGCGAACTGCGTCTCGCACTCCACCGCGTCGCGCATCATCTGCACGACGTCCTTCTCCAGGCCCGCGTCGAAGAGGTCCGGCTCCTCCTTGCGCGCGGTCTTGATGGCCTCGAAGGCGAAGGCCATGTGGGCGGACTCGTCGCGGAACACCCAGTTGGTGCCCGCGGCCAGGCCGTTGAGCAGCCCCTTGCTGCGCAGGAAGTACACGTATGCGAAGGCCGCGAAGAAGAAGAGGCCTTCAATGCAGCCCGCGAAGCAGATGAGGTTCAGGAGGAACTGGCGGCGGTCCGACTTGGAGCGGACCTGATCCAGCGCCTGGATGCTGTCCATCCACTTCATGCAGAAGCGCGCCTTGCGCTGGATGGACGGGATGTTGTCCACCGCCGCGAAGGCCTTGGCGCGCTCGGCCGGGTCGGGCACGTAGGTGTCCAGCAGCGTCAGGTAGAACTGGACGTGCAGGGCCTCTTCGTACAGCTGGCGCGACAGGTACATGCGCGCTTCGGGCGCGTTCAGGTGCTTGTAGAGGTTGAGCACCAGGTTGTTGCCGACGATGGAGTCGCCCGTGGCGAAGAACGCCACCAGCCGGTGGATGAGGTGACGCTCCGCGTCCGTCATCTTCGAGCGCAGGTCCACCAGGTCCGTGGAGAAGTCGATCTCCTCCACCGTCCAGGTGTTCTTGATGGCGTTGCGGTACATCTCGAAGAAGACGGGATACGCCATGGGGCGCAGCGTCAGGTTCATTCCCGGATCGAGCAGCATTTCTTCGGCACTCCCTTACAGACGAAAACGAATGGGGTGGGGACGGCCAGGGGCTACTGGCACGCCTCGCACGCCTCGGGGTTTTCCAGCGAGCACGCCACCGCTTCCGCCTCCGCGGTCACCGTCTGCGGCGCGGGCGTGGGGGCGGCCGTCATCGTCGGGCCGCCCTGGCCCACGGTGGCCTTGGCGATGCGGGTCGCCGGGCGCGAGCGCATGTAATACGTGGTCTTCAGCCCCTTCTGCCACGCGTAGAAGTACATGGAGGACAGCTTCCCGATGTTGGGCGTCTCCACGAAGAGGTTGAGCGACTGGCTCTGGTCGATGAAGGCGCCGCGGTCCGCGCCCATGTCCAGCAGCGAGCGCATGGGGATCTCCCACGCGGTGCGGTAGATGGCGCGCAGCTCCTCGGGCAGCTCCGTGAGGTCCTGCACGCTGCCTTCGGCCAGCTTGATGCGGTTGCGGGTGTTCTCGTTCCAGAGGCCCAGCTGCTGCAGGTCGCGCACCAGGTAGCGGTTCACCTGGAGGAAGTCACCGGACAGCGTCTCGCGCTTGAAGAGGTTGGACACCTGCGGCTCGATGCACTCGTAGCAGCCGGCGATGGACGCGATGGTGGCCGTGGGCGCGATGGCGATCATCAGCGAGTTGCGCAGGCCCACCTTCATGATGCGCGAGCGCAGCGCGTCCCAGCGCAGCGTGTCCTCCGGGACGATGCCCCAGCTGTCGAACTGGAGCTCGCCCTTGGCCGCGCGCGTCTCCGGGAAGGACGGGTGCGCGCCGAACTGCTCCGCCAGGTCGGAGGAGGTGACGAGCGCCGCGTAGTAGATCTCCTCCGAAATCTTCTTGGACAGGTTGCGCGCCTCCACGGAGTCGAAGGGCAGGCGCAGCTGGAAGAAGACGTCCTGGAGGCCCATCAGGCCCAGGCCCACCGGGCGCCAGCGGCGGTTGGAGTCCGCGGCGGTGGGGATGGGGTAGTAGTTGAGGTCGATGACGCGGTCCAACTGCTTGAGCGCGAGCATCGCGTTGGAGCGCAGCAGGTCGAAGTCGAACTTCCCGTCCTTCACCATGCGGCCCAGGTTGAGCGAGCCCAGGTTGCACACCGCCGTCTCACCCTGGCTCGTGACCTCCAGGATCTCGGTGCACAGGTTGGACAGGTGGATGACGTTGCCCGGCTGGCCGGTCTGGTTGCTCTTGCGGTTGCAGATGTCCTTGAAGGTCATCCAGCCGTTGCCCGTCTGGGCCAGCACCTTCATCATCCGCGCGTACAGGTCGCGCGCCTTCACCTTGCGCACGGACTGGCCCTGCGCTTCGGCTTCGACGTAGGCCTTCTCGAAGGCGTCGCCGAAGAGGTCGGTGAGGTGGGGCGTCGTCTTCGGGTCGAAGAGGCTCCACTCCTGGTCGGCCTCCACGCGGCGCATGAAGAGGTCCGGCACCCAGTTGGCCAGGTTCAGGTTGTGGGCGCGGCGGGCCTCGTCGCCGGTGTTGTCGCGCAGCTCGAGGAAGTCCTCGATGTCCGCGTGCCACGTCTCCAGGTACACGCAGCACGCGCCCTTGCGCTTGCCGCCCTGGTTCACCGCCGCCACGGACGCGTCCAGCGTCTTGAGCCACGGGACGATGCCGTTGGAGTGGCCGTTGGTGGACTTGATCAGCGACCCCCGCGCGCGCACGCGGTGGTACGCCACGCCGATGCCGCCGCTGAACTTCGACAGCATCGCGATGTCCGAGTACTTCTTGTAGATGGCGTCCAGCTCGTCCGCCGGCGAGTCCAGCAGGAAGCAGCTGGAGAGCTGCTCGTGGCGCGTGCCGGAGTTGAACAGGGTGGGGGAGGACGGGAGGTACTCCAGCGAGCTGAACAGGCGGTAGAGCTCGATGGCCTCGCGCGCGTTGTCGCCGGACAGGGCGCACGCCACGCGCAGGAAGAAGTCCTGCGGCGTCTCAATCACCTCGCGCGTCTGCGGGTTCTTGAGCAGGTAGCGGTCATAGACGGTGCGCAGGCCGAAGTACTCGAACAGGTCGTTGCGGACCGGGTCGATGGCGGCGTTGAGCTTGCGCGCGTTGGCCTGGACGAAGGTGAGCAGGCGGTCCGCGATGAGGCCGTGCTTGTGGCCGGCGGCGACGGACTGGCTGAAGGACTGGATGTCCTGATTGCTGACCTCCTTCTGGATGAAGGTGGAGAGCAGGCGCGCGGAGAGCCGGGCGTACTCGGGCTCCTCCACGATGAGGGCGGCGGCGGTCTGGATGGACAGGCTGTCCAGCTCGCGCGTGGTGGCGCCGTCATACAGGCCGCTGATGGTCTTGGTGGCCACGCGCATCACGTCCACGCGCGACAGGCCCACGCAGGACTTGCCCACCGCGCGGACGATCTTGTTGAGGTCCACCGGCTCCGCCGTGCCGTTGCGCTTCTTCACCCGCATGGTGGTGGTGAAGTCGCCGGGAGCCGACGGGGCCTGCGTGGCGGGCGCCACGGCGGCGGAGTCGGGGGGCGGCGAGGCGACGGCGTTCGGCTTGAAGGGCGTCTGGACGGTCACGGGCGTCTCACTTCCAGGACAAGGCAAAGCGGAGCCACCGGGGCGGACTGACCCCGTGGGTGACGGCTCCGGTGATGAAAGGGAAGAACTTCCGATCAGAACCCGCGGGCCTGGCGACAGCGGCCCGACATGTAGTTGTGTGTACGGCGGAAGTGGGTCTTCAGCAAGAAATCCACGCCGCCTCCGGGTTCCAGGGGCTTCCCCCTGGGCATGGGGGGAAGCGCTCGACGGCACCCAAGCTATGGGGGGTACCCCGGTGTGTCAACGCTAGATCCTGTGTAAACCTGCCCGGAGGGTCGGATCGATCATTGCAATCTATGATCACTTGTCGACGCACTTTGGGGCGTCTTCCGGCCGACATTTACATGGCCGGAAAAGCCCGTCCGGGACCGTCTTTTTCATGGGGTCACCCAACCCCTGGAGATCAGGGCGTGGCGCCCGCGTCGGGGGTTGGGGCGGCGGACGGAGGCGTTCCAGACGCGTCACCGGCGGGTGACGGGGCGGGCTGGCGGGGCGCCGGTGCTACAGGGCTGTTGTCCGGGGCGCTCTCGCTGTGGACGGCGCGGCGCAGGGCCTCCTCCAGGTCGCGGGCGGTGGGGCCCACGGTGGTGAGCATCTGGTTGGCGGCGCGGGCGTGGCGGTTCTCCGACTCCGCGGCGAGCTTGAGCTGGGCCAGGCCTTCGGACACGAGGCGGCGGGCGTCCTCCAGCTTCTGGCGCGCCTGGTAGAAGGCGACGTCGGTCAGCATGGACTGGAGGCTTCTGCGCTGCTCCTCCGTGATGCCGGCGAGCTTCTCCGCGCGGCGCAGGTAATAGAGGCCGCGCTCCACCTTGGCGGGCTCGCCGGACGCGATGCGCGGGCGGGCCAGGGTCTCCAGGAGGGGGAAGAGGGCGCGGTCCAGGTCGTCCCGGTCGGTGAACTTCTGCTGCGTCAGCAGGGTGACGTCCTGGCCCTCCAGGGGGAGGGGGGCGTAGGCGTCCGCGAGGCGCGGGTCTCCGGGGCGGTAGGCGGCGGCGCCGGTGGGCATGGCGCGGCCCTTCATCACCACCAGCTCGCCGTTCTCCTGCACGACGGTGAAGGTGCGGGCGTTGAGCTGGCCCAGGAGGAAGACGACGCCGCCACCCAGGCCCAGGATGACGAGGAAGACGACGAGCCGGGTGAAGGTGCGGCGGGCCCGGTAGCCGAATCCCTGCGGTGAATGGGTGGTCATGTCGCCTGCTCTCCGGTCGGACGGGCGTGGGCCCGTGAGGGTCGAAACCTGAAATTGGGTCTTCTGGGACTCCAACGCTACAGTTTGCACCCCGCCGGGAACATCATTTGCAATCCACCTTTCGTCGCATGGGGCCCAGCGAACTGCTGCCCCGCTACATCTTCGCGGAGAGCCTGTTCGCGCGCCGACGTGTGCTCGAGGTCGACGCCGTGGCGTCCACGGGCGGCGAGAGCGCGCGCTTCCTGGTGGAGCGGGGCGCTCGCACCGTGGTGGCGTGCGACGCGGACGTGGCCGCGGTGGAGGCGGCGCAGAAGGCCCACGCGCACCCGCAGGTCCGCTTTCGCGCCAACGTCTATGACGACCTGGAGGCTGGCAGCTTCGACCTGGTGCTGGTGACGGACCTGGCGCCCTACGTGCGCGCGCCGGAGCTGTTGGCGGAGCTGGCGCGGCTGGTGGCCCGGCAGGGCTTCCTGGTGGGCGGCCTGCGCAACATCGCGGGGCTGGCGCTGCCCCAGTTGCTGGAGCCGGAAGAGACGGTGCCGCCCACGTATGGGCAGTTGCTGGACGCGCTGACCGCGCATTTCCCCCATGTGGAGGTGGCCACGCAGTCGCCGGTGCTGGGCTACCAGCTCGCGTTCGAGCGGGGCGAGGGGCTGCAGGTGGACGGCTCGCTCGTGCGGCACAGCGAGGCGGCGTACTTCGTGGTGATGGCGGGCCTGGAGCCGGCGCGGGTGGTGGACCCCACGTGGGTGCAGCTGCCGCCGGAGCCGCTGGCCTTCACGCGCGGCAAGCTGGACGAGGTCGCGGCCCGGGCGAAGACGTGGGAGGAGCGGGCGGGGCGGCTGAAGGAAGCGGTGTCGAAGCTCCGCGCGGAGATTGGCGACCGCGAGGCGGAGGTCGTGGCGCTCAAGCCGGCGCTGGAGGGCGCCCGGCAGGACATGGCGCGGCTGACCGCGCAGCTGGAGCAGGCCCGGGGCACGGTGGAGTCCGCGCGCGAGCGGGATGACCTGAGCAGCCGGCTGCGGCGCCGTGAGCTGGAGTTGCAGGTCGCGACGGAGCGGATCGCGGACGCGGACCGGCGGCTGGCGGCGCAGCGCCTGGAGGTGGAGGCGGCGCAGCGCGCGCAGGCGGACGCGGGCGTGCAGGTGCTGGCCGCGCAGGAGACGCTGCGGCTGGAGCGGGCGCGGCGCGAGGAGACGGCGGCGACGCTGGACGAGGCTCGCGAGCGGCTGACGCAGGCGTACACGGAGCTGCGCGCGCTGCAGGATGAGCTGGGCTCGCTGCGCATCGACCGGGAGCGGGACCGGCTGGCGGCGGAGCGCGCGCAGGACGGGGCGGAGGACAAGCGCCGTCAGGCGGAGGCGGCTCGCGAGCGGGAGCTGCGCATCGCGGAGCAGTACTCGACGGCGCTCGCGGCGGTGGAGCACCTGAAGGCGGAGCTGGCGCGCGCGCAGGAGTCGGCGCGGACGGCGGGCGACGCGGTTCCGGTGAAGGACGCGGAGCTGGCCCGGGCTCGCCGGGAGCTCGCCGAGGCCCAGCAGCGGATGCACTCCGCCGAAGGGGCTCGCAAGGACGCGGAAGGACGGCTCGCGGAGCGCGAGGCGTTGCAGCGCGGTCTGGAGACGGAGCTCGCCAGCGCGCGCGCGGCGGAAGAGCGGCTGCGGCAGGAGCTGGAGGGCCGCGCGCAGTCGGAGTCGGCGGCCCGGGCGCTGGCGGCGCGGTTGGAGGAGGAGCTTCACGCGGCCGGGCTGCGGCTGGAGTCGCTGGAGGCGGAGCAGAAGCGCGTCGAGTCCGCGCAGCACGTGGCGGGGCAGCGGCTGGCGGCGGCGGAGACGGAGCGCGTCCGTGTCGAGGCCGCGCTTGTCCAGGCCATCGACGCGGAGCGGGGGCAGGCGCAGGCACGGCTGGAGGAGGCGCTGGCCCAGGCTCGCGCCGAGGCCGATGACCGGGTGACGAACGCGCTGGCCGCCGCGCACTCCGACGCGGATTCGCGGCAGGAGCGCGCGCTGGCGGAGGCTCGCGAGCTGGAAGAGGCGCGGCTCGCGAAGGCGGTGGAGGAGGAGCGGGCGCTCGCGGAGCTCGAGCTGGAGGAGGCCCGTGAGCAGGCGGAGGCCCGCCTCGCGCAAGCATTGGAGGAGGCCCGAGCTGACGCGGAGGCCCGGCTCGCCGAGGCGCTGGAGTCCGCCCGGTCCGACGCGGATGCCCGTGTCGAACGTGCGGTGGCGGAGGCTCGCGAGGCGGCCCAGGCGCTGGAGGCGAACCGGTCCGACGCGGACACCCGTGTCGAGCGTGCGCTGGCGGAGGCTCGCGAAGCGGCTCAGGCGCTGGAGGCGGCTCGGGCGGATGCGGATGCCCGTGTCGAGCGCGCAGCCGTGGAGTCGGCTCAGGCGCTGGATGCGGTCCGGTCCGACGCGGATGCCCGTGTCGAGCGTGCCGTCGCGGACGCTGCCCAGGCTCTGGCGGCGGCTCGGGCCGAAACGGATGCTCGTGTTGAGCGCGCCGTCGCGGACGCTGCCCAGGCTCTGGCGGCGGCTCGGGCTGAAGCGGATGCCCGTGTCGAGCGCGCCGTCGCGGACGCTGCCCAGGCTCTGGAGGCGGCTCGGGCTGAAGCGGATGCCCGTGTCGAGCGGGCTGTGGCTGAAGCGCGGGCTGAAGCGGATGCTCGGGTGGCGAAGGCGGTCGCGGACGCCGCTGCTGAACGGGCCGCGGCCCTGGCGGAGGCGGAGAGCCGGCGCGAGCAGGCGCTCACCGAGGTCCGTGCCACGGCCTCGGCTCAGCGGAGCCGGCAACTGGCGGATGTCGAGGCTCGGACCGCGCAGGCCCTGGCGGAAGTGCGTGCCGAGGCGGAGGCCGAACGGGCCCAGGCGCTGGCCGAAGCCCGCGCCGAGTCCGAGGCCGAGCGGGTCCGGCAGTTGGAGGAAGCCGAACTCCGTGCCGCGCGGATGCTCGCGGAGGTGCGTGCCGAAGTCGAAGCCCGCTCGGCCACGGTGCTCGCTGAAGCCCGTGCTGAATCGAGCGGCCAGACGGAGCAGGTGCTCGCCAACGTGCGCGCGGAGGCGGAAGCCCGGCTCGCGGCGGCGGAAGCTCGTGCCACCGAAGCCCTCGAGGTTGCGGTTGAACAGGTCCGTTCCGAGGCCCGGGACACCCTGGCCCGTGAGGTGTGGGAACACGGGGCCCGGCTCGCGGAGTCGAACCAGGCTCGCGAGGCCGCCGAGGCGCGGAACACGGAGCTGGAGGCAACGCTCCGCTCGCTGCGGCAGGAGCTGACCGACTCGGAAGCCCTGGCGGCACTCATCCAGGAGGACCTGGCTCGGGAGCAGAAGGCCCGGGCCTCGGTGCAGGCGGAGTTCGACGCGGCCCGGGAGTCCCTGATCAATGAGCAGGAGCGGGGGGCTCGCTGGGAGGCGTTGCTCGCCGATACCCAGGCGCAGTTGCTGTCGGAGCGCGAGCAGCAGGCCCGCGCGCAGGTGGCGCTTGCGAACCTTCAGGAGTCGCTCGACGCGGAGCGGGCCCTTCGTGCCCGGCTGGAGGGTTCCGAGTCCTCGTGGAACGAGACGCAGAGCGCACTGGAAGCGGACCGGCTGAGGCTGGATGCCGCGCTGGGCGTGGCGCGCACGGTCCTGGAGGAGGAGCGCGCGCAGCGGGCCCGGTTGGAGACGTCGTTCGCCCAGCTCCAGCAGGACTCCGCTTCGGCGCAGGAGTCCCGGACCCAGCTCGAGACAGAGCTGTCGGCGGCGCGTGCCGCGCGGATGTCCACCGAGGCCGCCTTCGAGCAGACGCGGCAGACCCTGACGGAGGTCCAGGCCACCTTCTCCGAAGCGCAGCGCACGAACGAAGCCGCGTTGCAGGAGCTGAGGCAGTCCCTCGCGGCGTCGGAAGACGAGGCGCGTGGTTACGCCCGGGAGCTGGAGGCGGCGAAGCAATCGCAGGCGGCCCTGGATGCGACCGTGCGAGAGCTGCGCGCGGAGCTCACCGAGGCTCGGCGGTCCGAGGTCGAAGCGCTGTCCTCGCTGGATGAGGCGCGCACGCAGGAGACTGCGCTCCGCTCGGAGCTGGAGACCTTGCGTGAGCGCCTGTCCGAAGCGGAGCAGGCACGGGCCGCTGTCCAGGCACGGCTCACGGAAGCCGAAGCCCGCCACGCCGAACTGGAAGCGTCGCTGTCGGACACCGAGTCCCGCTTCGCCGAGGAGGCCGCCCGTCTCCCCGAGATGCAGCAGGCCCTCGCGGACGCGGAGGCCCGCCTCGCGACCGAGGCCGCGCGAGGGACCTCGCTTGAGCAGGCTCTGTCGGAGGCCGAGGCAAGGCATGCCGCAGCGACTTCGCAGCGGGCCGCGCTGGAGGATTCGCTCGCGCAGGCGGAGGCCCGCCACGCCGAGGATGCCGCGCGCCTGACTTCGCTGGAGCAGACCCTGGCGGAGGCGGATTCCCGGCAGACCACGGAGACCGAGCGCCATGCGTCGTTGGCGCGGACGCTCGCGGAAGCCGAGGCCCGGCTTGTCTCGGAGTCCACGCGGCGTGCCGAGCTGGAAGCGGCGCTCGCGGAGACCGAGGCTCGGCAGGCTGCCGAAACGACGCGACGTGCTGAGCTGGAAGCGGCGCTCGCGGAGACCGAGGCTCGGCAAGCTGCCGAAACGACGCGACGTGCCGAGCTGGAGGCAGCGCTCGCGGAAGCCGAGGCCAAGCAGACCTCTGAGTCCACGAGACGTGCCGAGCTGGAGGCAGCGCTCGCGGAAGCCGAGGCCAGGCAGACCTCTGAGTGCACGCGACGTGCCGAGCTGGAAGCTGCGCTCGCGGAGGTGGAGGCCAAGCAGGCCTCGGAGTCCACGCGGCGGGCTGAACTGGAAGCGGCGCTCGCGGAAGCGGAGTCGCGGCAGGCTGCGGAATCCGCGCGGCGTGCCGAGCTTGAAGCATCGCTCTCGGAGGGCGACGTCCGACAGGCCGCGGAGTCCACCCGCCGTTCCGAACTGGAAGCGTCCATCGCCACGGCGGAGTCCACGATTGCCGCCGAGGCCGCTCGCCGCTCCGAACTGGAAGCTTCCTTGACGGAGGCTCGGTCCCGCCTCGCCACCCTGGAACAGGCCCTGGCGGACGCGGAGAAGCTTGCGTCCTCCGAGACGTCTCGCCGTGTCGGACTGGAAGCCTCCCTGACGGAGGTGGAGTTCCGGCTCGCAGCGGAGACCTCGAACCTCAGCGCGCTGGAGGATTCGCTCGCGCAGGCGGAGGCCCGGCTCGCGGAGGGCTCGCAGTCGCAGGACGCGGCGCGCGAGTCCGAAGCCCGGGCGGCGCGTCTCTCAGAGTCCCTGACCGCGCGCGAACAGGAGCTGCGCGAGGCCAGTGCCCTGCGGGTCTCCATGGAAGCGCAGCTGGAAGGCGCGCTCTCGCGGACCGAGCGGCAGCAGCAGGACCTGGACGACCTGCGCGCGCAGCTGGGACTGAAGGAGCAAGAGCTGACGGCCCTGCGCGCGGAGACAGCCCGGTTGGGCGCCGCGCATCAGGAGCTGATGCGTCTGGGCTCCGAGCTGCAACGGGCTCACGCCGCGCTGCATGAGCGGAGTCAGCAGGTCGGCCGGCTGGAAGCGGAGTTGGTGGACGCCAGCGACCGGTTGGCCGCGACGCGCGAGCACGCGGAAGTGCTCGTGGTGCAGCTTGAAACCGCGCGCCGTTTCGCGGGCAAGGCCACGACCCTGGAGGCTTCGCTGGAAGGCCTGCGCGCGGAACTGGAAACCGCGCGCTCGGAAGCGGCCCGGCTCACGGAGACCGTCCAGACCGGGAACGAGCGCACCGCCACCCTGGAAGCCCAGCTCGCGGAGCTCACCGCGCGCGCGGAGCGGGAGCGGACCGACCTGGAAGCCCGGCTCGCGGAGGCCACCGCCCAGGCCGGCACGGAGCAGGCCGACCTGGAGCTGCGCCTGACCGAAGCGCTCACCAGCGCCGGCTCGGACAAGGCCACGCTGGAGCTGCGCCTCAACGAAGCGCTCGCGCGCGCCGGCCTGGAGAAGACCGAACTGGAGACGCGCTTCAACGAGCGCCTCGCAAGCGCCGAAGCAGAGAAGGCCGAGCTGGAGACGCGCCTCAACGAGTTCCTCGCGGCCTCCGGGACGGAGAAGGCGGAGCTCGAAGCACGCCTCGCCGAAACGCTCGCCCAGGCCGCCACGGAGAAGGCCGAACTGGAAGTACGGCTCGCGGAGGCCACCGCGCAGGCGGGCACGGACCGGTCGGACCTCGAAGCCCGGCTCGCGGAGCTCACCGAACAGGCCCGCGAGGAGAAGTCCGCCATCGAAGCCCGGCTCGCGGACCTCACCGCCCGCGCCGCCGCGGAGCGCGCCGAACTCGAAGCCCGCATCGTGGACCTCGCCGCTCAAGCGGACTCCGCGAACGCCGAGCGTGACGCCTCTCTCTCGGAAGCCCAGACGCGCGCCGCCACGGAGCAGGCCGAGCTCGAAGCGCGCCTCGCTCAATCCGCCGAACAGACCCGCGAATCCCTCGCCGCCATGGAGGCCCGGCTCGCCACGGCGCTCGAGAACGCGCGGACCGAACAGGCCGCGCTGGAGTCCCGCGTCGCCGCCCTGACCCAGGCCGCCGCGGACGCCGAGGCCCACGCCCGCCGCGCGGACTCCGAACGCGAGCGCCTCCAGTCGGACCTGACCGTCGCCCGCGCCGCCCGTGTCCGCCTGGAGGGCCGCACCAACTCCCTGGAGACCGCCGCCGCGGACGCCGCGCGCCTGTTGGACACCGAGCGCGCGGAACGCGACCAGCTCTCCACCCGGATCCGTGAGCAGCAGGCCCGCCTGGAAGCGCTGGAGACCGAACGCGCGACCCTGCTCCAGGCCCTGGAGGAGGCGAAGTCCGCCACCCCTCCGCCCCCGGAGGACGTGCTGGAGATGGCCGCGGAGATGGAGGTCCTCCAGGCCCACGTGGAGAAGATGCAGGACCAGCTCGCCGCCCGGGAGGCCGAACTGGCGGAGCTGCGCCGCGCCAGCGCCCCCGCCACCTCGCGCCGGGCCCTGCCCGCACTGGACGTTCCAGCCGCGCCCAAGAAGGTCGGCGAGCGCGAATAAACGCGGGCGTCTACACTTGCCCCCGTGGACGCAAGCGAACGCATCTTCAAGTACCACGGCCTGGGCAACGACTTCGTTGTCCTGGACCGGCGCCGCTCGGGCGTGGACATCGACGCGGAGCAGTCCCGCTGGCTGTGCGACCGGCGCCGGGGCATCGGCGCGGACGGGGTGCTCGCCATCCTCCCGTCGTCCCGCGGCCTTGCCCGCATGGTCGTCCACAACGCCGACGGCAGCGTCGCGGAGATGTGCGGTAACGGCCTGCGCTGTGCGGTGAAGTATCTGGTGGACCACTCCGGCCAGCACCCCGCGCTCATCGACGTGGAGACCGGGGCCGGCGTGCTCACCTGCGAGCCCGGCTACGGCGATGGCGGCGTCGTCGGCGTGGACATCTCCATGGGCCCGGCCCGGCTGGTGGCGGCGAACCTGCCCTCCGGGACGACCGGCCAGCCCTTCGTGAGCGCCCCCGTGCCCGGCCATGAAGGCCTGCTCGGCACCGCGGTGAACATGGGCAACCCGCACCTGGTGCTCCTGGACCAGCCCCTGGAGGCCGCCGAGCGCCTGGGCCCCGGCCTGGAGCGCCACCCCGCCTTCCCGGACCGCACCAACGTGGAGTTCGTCCGCGTGGACGAGGACGGCCTCACCGTCGTCGTCTGGGAGCGCGGCTGCGGCCTCACCCAGGCCTGTGGGACGGGGGCGTGTGCGTCGGCGGTGGCGGCCGTGCTGGCGAAGCGCCTGCCCTCGAATGCCTGGCTGCGCGTCACGCTGCCGGGCGGCGACCTGAGAATCCGCGTTCCGGACGACCTGTCCGACATCCGGCTCCGCGGCCCGGTGTCCTTCGTCTTCGAAGGCGTTGTCGCGCTTCCAAGGGCCCGATAGCCTTCGGTTTTCCTCCTTCTCCCCCGAGCGCCGTGGCCGGTCCCATCCTCGTCGTCGACGACGACCTGTTCTTCCGACAACTCGCCACGGACCTGCTGTCGCGCCGGGGGCACCGCGTGGTGGCGGTGGAGAACGCCACCCTGGCGCTCGAAGAGGTGGCCCGGGCGACGTTCGACCTGGTGCTCACCGACGTGGTGATGCCCGGCGTGGACGGCTTCGCGCTCACCGCGCGCCTGCGCGAACGCGACCCCGAGCAGGAGGTCATCCTCGTCAGCACGCGCGACGACGTACAGGGCTCGGAGGTCGCGCTGCGCCTGGGCGTGGCGGACTGCCTCGTCAAGCCGGTGGAGGAGTCGGACCTGCTGCTCGCGGTGGACCGCGCCATGGAGCGCGCCCAGCTGCGCCACGAGCGCGCCCGGCTCCAGGACGAGAACCTGGAGTTCGCCCGCTTCCACAACCTCCAGCAGCGCTGCCTGGAGCTGCTCTCCCATCCCGACCTGGAATGGCTCCAGGAGCGCGTCATCGCGGACCTGGGCGCGGTGTGCGACGCGCAGAGCGCCGCGCTGTGGGTGGTGGACGACCGGGGAGACCTGGCGCTGCGCTCCTACCGGGGCCTGCTCGACAAGCAGTTCCTGCCGGAGAAGATGAGCCCGGAGGGGCCGCTGTCCCTGCGCCTGCGCGAAGCCGCGCCGTGGCTCGCGCGGGATGAGCGCTCGCCGGTGCTGTACGTGCCGCTGGTGGCCGCCGGGGAGGTGATGGGCCTGGCGCAGCTGTCCGACCCGCTCACCGGTGACTTCCGGCTGGAGCACACACGCGACGCGAAGGTGCTGGCGGACTTCGCCGCGGTGGGCGTGAAGAACGGCCGCAAGCTGATGGCGCTCCAGCGCCTGGGCCTGCGCGACCGCGACACCGCCGCGTACAACCTCAGCTACTTCACCGACTACGCGTCCAAGGAGATCTACAAGGCGCGCAGGTACGGGCGCACGTTCTCGCTCCTGACCTTCAGCATCGACAACCTTCCGCTGGTGCGCGTGCGGCTGGGCGCGCAGGACGCGAAGAAGGCGGTGCGCGGCATCATCAAGGCGCTCAGTAAAATCATCCGCGACTCGGACGTCATCGCGAAGGCGAGCGACCAGGAGTTCTACCTCCTCTTGCCGGAGACGGACTTCTTCGGCGCCATGATGTTCGTGCGCCGCGCCGTCGCCGCCGTGCGCGACGAGCCGGAGGTGCAGGACGTGGAGGCCCGTCTGCCGCTCGCGCTCGTGGGCGGGGCGAGCACGTTCCCCAAGGACGGCGAGGACTTCGACGAGCTGGTGCACCGCTGCCGCCGCCGCATGGACGAGCGCCGCGCGTCGCTCCAGCGCCGGCTGATGCTGGACGGGCTGCCGTTCTGGGACGAGGTGGACCTGCTCCTGGGCACGCCCAACAGCCCGCGCCTGCCCACGGACGATCGCGCGGAGCCCAGCCGCCGGGGCAAGGTGGCGGACGTGCTCTTCGACGAGCTCCAGGTGGAGATCGCCCGGGAGCTGGTGCGCGACCCGGGCTCGCGCGGGCTGCTCTACGTGGGCGGCCCGGAGATCCGCGCGGACCTGCCGCTGGCGGTGGGCCTGGAGCAGGCGCCGCCGGACCTGTCGTCGCGCATCTACCTGTTGGGCCGCCGCGTGGACCTGGAGTCGCATGCGGCGCTCACGCCGGTGTTCCTGGAAGGGGATGAGCGGGTGGCGCGCCACGAGTTCATCCTCTGGCTGTCGGAGAGCGCGTCGTATGCGCTGATCCAACGGCGCGGGCGGGGCGCGACGTGGGGGTTCCACACCTCGGACACCGCGGTGGTGGACGGGCTCATCTCCAAGCTGCAGGCCGAATACGACCTGCAGCCCTACTGACTGACGTCACGAAGCGGAGCAAGCGACCTTGGCCCAGGTGCGGAAGATCCTCATCGCCGACCCCGACCTCGACTCGGTGCGCGCGCTGTCGCGGGCGCTGCGCACGAAGGGCTATCAGGTGCATTACGCGCCGGATGGCTCGCGGGCGCTGGAGGTCGCGGTGCTCCGGCACCCGGACCTGACGCTCTTCGACGAGGCGTGCCGGCTCCTGGACGCGCGCACGTTCGTGCAGATCCTCCGCACCAACCCGCGCACGGAAGACATCCCGGTGGTGCTCACCACGTCCAGCCTGGACTCGGACCGGGCGCGGGGCATGCGGGACGGCACGCTGCGCAAGCCCTTCAACCTGGACGAGGTGCTCAGCCGCATCGAGCACATCTTCCGGCGCAACGAAGCGGCCAAGGACCTCAAGAGCGAGCAGCAGGAAATCGAAGGTTCGCTCAGCCAGCTCAGCATCCCGGACCTCATGCAGATATTGGGCATGAACAAGCGCAACGGGCGCCTGGCGCTGGAGCGCGGTTCGGAGCGCGGGGAGATCACCGTCTCGGATGGGCGCACGGTGAACGCGCGGCTGGGGAGGGTGGAAGGGGAGAAGGCGCTGTTCCGGCTGTTGGCGTGGACGGAGGGCAACTTCACCTTCACGCCCGGCACCAGCGCCGCGCGTCCGCGCATCAACCGCGCCATGGACGACGCGCTCCTGGAGGGCATGCGCCAGTCGGACGAGGTGAACCGCCTGTTGCCGGGCCTGCCGCCGCGCCACACGCGGCTGATGCTGGCGCCGGAGGTGGACCTGTCCGAGGAGCAGCACCCGGTGACGGCGCAGGTGATGGAGCTCTTGCGCCAGCCGCGCGCGCTGGGCGAGGTGCTGGACCTGGCGCCCGCCACGGACATGGAGGTGCTGGGCGTGCTGTCCACGCTGCTCCAGAAGGGCGTGGCGCGCCCCACGGAGAGCGAAGGCCAGAACCTGGGCGCGGGCGACCTCATCGGCGCGGCGGAGGTGCACGCGCTGCGCGGGCGCCTGCTCCGCACGCGGACGCTGGCGAAGGTGGCGACGGCGAAGGTCTTCGTCTGCGGCAGCGGTTCATCCGCGGCGCGCCGCATCCTGGCGAGGGTGCCGGGACTGGAGGCGATGTCGGCGGATCCCACCGCGGTGAAGAGCGGCTTCGGGACGCTGGGGCGCCTGGAGCTGAGCGACGTGCTGAACGTGGACTTCTGCGTGCTGCCGCCCGCGGAGGCCGCGCGTCCGCTGTGGCGTCCGTTCAGCGCGGGGGCCATTGGCGCGCTGTTGATGGACAACTCGGAGCCGGCGGTGCGGCTGGCGCACTACCTGGCGTGGGAGGTCCGCATCCCCATCGTGGTGGTGGGCACGGAGGTGCCGGCGCCGTTGCAGGGCGCCCCGGCGGGAGTGATCGCTCCCGGTGAGGACCTCACGGAGGCCCTGCGCGCCATGCTGGTCCAGGCGCTCAACCCCGCGCCCACGCTGCCCGGTGTCACGCAGGTGCAGCGCGCGTCCGTGACGCCCCCGTGAAGCGGGGGTTCAGCTCCTGCGCTCCAGGTACATGGGGAGCTCGCCCTTCGGCCACAGCGTCAGGTTCGCGTTCATTTCCAGCGTGAAGCCGGGCGCTTCGCGCAGCCGGTAGTGCTGGGCCACGGTGGCCACGATGAGCTGCGCCTCCATCATCGTGAAGCCGCTGCCAATGCACATCCTGGGGCCGCCGCTGAAGGGGAAGTACGCGAAGCGGTGGCGCTTCGCGGCGGCCTCGGGGGCGAAGCGCTCCGGGCGGAAGGCGTCCGGCTCCTCCCAGAAGTCCGGATGGCGCTGCGTGACGTAGGCGCACAGGTTCACCGAGGTCCCCTTCGGGATGCGGAAGCCGCCGATGACGTCGTCCTCCTCCACGGTGCGGCTGAAGATGGGCACCGACGGGTACAGCCGCATCGCCTCCTCCACCACCTGCTTCGTGTACGTGAGCCTCGGCATGTCCTCCAGCGTTGGGGCGCGGCCTCCCAGCACCGTGTCCAGTTCCGAGTGCAGCCGGGCCTCGGCCTCCGGGTGCTTCGCCAGCAGGCCCCACGTCCAGCTCAGCGCCGTGGCCGTCGTCTCATGGCCGGCGAGGAGCATCGTCATCACCTCGGCCCCCAACTGCTCATCCGTCATGCCCTCGCCGGTGTCCTCGTCGCGCGCGAGCATCAACATGGAGAGCAGGTCACCCGAGTCGTCGCCGCGCTCACGCCGCGTGGCGATGATGCCCCGCACGGTTTCCTGTAGCGATGCGCGAGCCTCCCGGAAGGCCCGGTCGTAGCGGGTGGGCAGCACGGGCGGCAGCATCCGGAAGGTGCGGAAGCGCTCCGCGATCTGCTTGCCCAGTTCGGTGAAGGCCACGCCCACCTGCTCTGTCTGGGCCTCCACGGACGTGCCGAAGAGGGCCTCCCCGACGATGGTCAGCGTCAGCCGCTTCATCTCCTCGCTGATGCCCAGCGGCGTCCCGTTCGCGGAGGCCGGCTCCCAGCGTTGGAGCATCGCCTCCGTGTGACGGACCATGCCCGCGGCCATGCCCGCGATGCGCTGCCGGTGGAAGGCGGGCTGCGCCAGCCGCCGCTGCCGGAGCCAGAAGTCCCCCGTGCTCACGAGCAGCCCGTTGCCGGTGAGCCACCGGACCATGCGGTACGTGAGGTGTTCCTTCGTGTAGTTCTTCGCGTGGTCCTGCAGCACCTGCTTCACGCCCTCCGGGTGCGCGATGAGGTGCGCGCGCTGGGGGCCCAGCCGGTAGCTCACCACGTCCCCGTACTGGCGATGAAGCGTGCTCATGCAGCCCAGGAGGTCGCGGCGCACGTCGGGCAGGATGCCCATGAGCAGGTGGCCCCGGTGACTCGGAGCCCGACGGGTGACGTCGGCGGTGGCGGTGGTCATCGGGCGCGAAGTTATCACGCCGACCTGCCCCGCGTGCATGGGCCGCGGGCGCCAACCCGGGAGCCGCGAAGCCCTGAAGGAGGCGGGCGCCGGAATCCGCTCTTCACGGGGAATGTTTTCCCCACAGGAGGGGAACACGGATGATCAAGACGCTGAGGGACGCGGAAGAGCTGGTGCGCACGCGCCACGTCATCACCGAGGTGCCCACCCACGGGCCCACGTCCCTCGTCGAACAGGTCATGGGCGGCAGGCCCACCGGCAGCTGGCGCGACCACGCGAAGGGGCGCCTCGCGTACCGGCTGGGGCGCATGCTGCGCGCGTCGAAGGACGTGCTCGCGGTGCGGCTGGTGGAGGGCAAGGTCGCCTTCGTGGACCCCACGCTCTGGCCCGCCGTCTACCGCGTGGCCATGGAGCCCTCGCGCCGCCGTCCGTCACTCCAGGGCCTGTCCCCGGACGCCCGGGCGCTGCTCTCCACCGTGGAGCGCGACAAGCGCGTCCCCCTGGACAAGGAAGGCCCGTGGACCAAGGCGCGCGAGGCGCTGGAGGAGCGGCTGCTGGTCCACTTCTCCGAAGCGCAGGAGGACGACGGCCGCCATGTCGCGGTGCTGCGCTCGTGGCGGGACTGGGCCTCTGACTCGCTCAAGGCGGACGCGGCCCGGCTCTCCTACGAGGACGCCCAGGCGCGGCTCCGGGCCGCGTGCGACGGGGCGCCCACGGGCCTGGGGCCCTGGGTGTTCTAGCCGCGCGCGGACGTCAGGCCGCTTCGTCCAGGATCTCCAGCGCGTCACGGACGCCCGGCAGCCGGGCGAGCAGCTCGTACTCCGCGGGCTGGAGCATGGACACGCGGCGGCCCGCGACGCGCTCCATCCACAGCTCGATGCGGTGGTCTCCGTCCGGGTTGACCTGGCGGGAGATGCGGGCCCGGCGGCCCTCCTTGTGACAGGCCAGGATGTCCTGCTGGAGGCTGCGCAGACGGCGGAACACCTTCAGCGCCATTCGACCCTCGGGGGTGTCGAACGTGTGGAAATGCCGGTTCCGCGACAGCGGCCGGCTGGGATCATGAAGCCTCTCCACGAGGCGGCGCACGAAAGGGTCCATCGACGGAGAAGGATAACATCCGCTACCCTGTCCCTCAGCGATGCCCCATCGATTTTTGCCCCGTCCCTGGACGCTCGTCCTGCTCCTGCCGCTTGCTTGCAAGGACCCGGAGACGGCGGCCGCGCAGAAACAGGCCGTCCAGGTCCAGAACTCCCTGTCCCAGGGGCGTGAGGCGCTCTCGCAGGGCCAGTACGTCCGCGCCATCTCCGAACTGCGCAAGGCCGCCAACGCCGCGCCGGAGAGCGTGGAGCCGCTCCTCCTGCTGGCCAGTGCCCACCAGGGCGCCGGCAACCCGGGCGCGGCCATCCTCACGCTCAAGCAAGCGGAGGGCCTCATCCCGGGCACGGACCCCGTCATCCAGAAGCAGCTCGCCGACCTGTTCCTGCGGGAGGGGCAGATTCCCCAGGCCATCTCCACGCTGGTGTCGCTGCGGGACGAGGGCAAGCTGCCCAAGGAGGACATCCTGTCGCTGGCCCGCCTCCAGGCGCGGCAGGGGCACCCGGATGATGCCTTCACCACGCTGGAGCGCATCCTCCGGGAGAACCCGGACGACGCCGCGACGAAGACCGTGGAGGCCGAGATCCTGCTCATGAAGGGCGAGGAGCTGCTCGCGGCCAACCTGATGGACCGCGTGCTCCAGAATTCGCCCAGCTTCACGCCCGCGCGGCTCTTGCGCGCGCGCTTCTTCCTGATGAGCGGCGTCAGCGACATGGCGGAAGCGGACCTCCAGTCCGTGCCGCCCGAGGACGCGGACACCACGGACGTGGTGGCGATGAAGGCCCGCGTGCTCATGGCGCTCGGGCGTCCGGCGGAAGCGGAGGGCGCGCTGCGCAAGCTCCTGGAGGACGACGCGGAGAACGCGGAGGCCACCGCGTGGCTGGCGGAGATCGTCTGCGCCCAAGGCCGCGCGTCGGAGGCCCAGCAGTTGGTGGAGCGCGCGCTGCACCTGCGCCCGCGCTATGCCCGCGCGCTGTACGTGCGCGGCCGCGTGCTGGAGGAGCAGAGCGACGCGCGGGGGGCGGAGGACAGCTACCGCTTCGCCCTCAAGGCGGAGCCCTCCTTCCCGCCCGCGCTGTCGCGCATGTGGCGGCTGCACCTGAAGGCCGGCCGCAAGCCGGAGGCGCAGGAGGTGCTGGAGCGGCTGACGAGCCTGAACGAGGCGACCGTGGAGGAGAAGGCCGCGCTCGCGAACCTCTACGCCCAGTTCGAGACGCAGCTGCCGCGCGGCAAGAAGCTCATCGACGAGGCCCTGAAGCGCGAGCCGCAGAACCCCGAGTACCTGCGCATCCAGAAGGCCATCGACAAGGCGACGCCCAAGAAGAAGAAGGCACCGACGGGGCCCATCATCATCCGCGGGCGGCGCTGACGGCGGGCGCGGAGGAGGGCAGCCCCTCCGCGTCCATGACGACCTTCTCCAGCGCCTTGAGCCCCTTGCGCTGGCCCACCGCCACCACGAGCAGGTTCTCGCGGGTGAAGTAGCGCCGGGCCACCTCGCGCACCCGCGCGGCTGACTGCCGGTCCACCTGATCCGCGCGGTGGCCGAACGTCTCCGGACGGCGGAAGAGCTCCACGCCGCCGAACCACCCGGCCAGCTCGCCCGGCGAGTCCTGGGAGAACTCCAGCAGCATCCGGTGGCGGCGCTTGGCGCGGTTCAGCTCCTCCTCGCCCGCCTCCTGCTCGCACAACTCGGAGAGCACGCGCAGCGCCTCCGCCACCACGAGCGACGCCTTCTCCGGCGCGCTGGCCGCTTCAATCTCGAAGAGGCTGAGGTCGTGGTACGTGTCCAGCCCCGCCTGCACCGAGTACGCGAGGCCGCGCTTCTCCACGATTTCGAACGGCAGCCGCGACGACAGCCCGTCGTCCAGCAGGCGCCGCAGGATCTGGAGCGCGGGGAAGTCCTCGTGCTGCTCCGGCACGGCGCGGAAGGTGAGCTTGAACTCGGTCTGCGACTCGTCGTGGGAGACGAAGTGGAAGTGCGGTCCGGGGCCCAGCGGCGGCGGCGCGCTCTCCGTGGTGGCGCTGCCCGTGGGCAGGTGGGCGAAGGCGCGCTCGGCCAGGGCCAGCACCTCCGAGTGCTTCACGCTGCCCGCGGCGGACACCACCAGGTTGCCGGCCACGTAGTGCCGGGCGAAGTGCTCCAGCACCTGGGCGTGGGTGAGCGCCTTCACGGACTCGCGGGTGCCGGCGATCTTCAGGGACAGCGGGTGGCCGGGGAAAAGCAGGCGCTTGGACAGGTTGTCCAGGTCGATGTCGCGCCCCTTGTCGTCCACCTCGTCGAGCATCTCCTCCAGGATGATCTGCCGCTCCACCTCCATGTCGGTGAGGCGGGGGCGGGTGAGCATGTCGCCGATGACGTCCAGGCCCACGCTCAGGTGCGACGGGTGCAGCGGGGTGTAGTAGTAGCCGTGGTCGCGGGTGGTGGCGCCGTTGAGGTTTCCGCCCACCTCCTCCACGGCCGCGTTCATCTTCACCGTGTCCGGCCAGGCCTCGCTTCCCCGGAAGAAGAGGTGCTCCAGGAAGTGGCTGACGCCGTTGTTCTCCACCGTCTCATGACGGCTGCCGGTCCTCACATAGACGGCCAGCAGGGCGGTGTGCAGGTGGGGCGTTTCGACGGTGACGACGCGCAGCCCCGAGGGCAGCACGTCCCGGTACGGTGTAAAGCTCATGCGCGAGGAAGCCTTAACACGAAGGTCGTCCCCTGGCCGGGAATACTCTGGCAGGAGAGCGAGCCCCCGTGGGCCTGGAGGATCTGTTGGCTCACCGCGAGCCCCAGGCCCGTGCCGCCCTCCTTGGTGGTGAAGAAGGGCTCGAAGAGGTGGCGGCGGACCTCCTCGGTCATGCCGTTGCCGGTGTCGCGCACGGTGACCTCCACGTCGCCCTCGTGCGGGGCGGTGGCCACGGTGAGCCGGCCTCCGGCGGGCATGGCCTCGCGGCTGTTGCGCAGCAGGTTGAGGAACACCTGCCGCAGCTGGCCCTGGTCCGCGAGCACGCGGGGCGTGTCGGGCGCGAAGTCGCGCACCACCTCCACGCCCGCGCGCACCAGCTCCTCGCGGGTGAAGTCGAGCACGCCGTCCAGCACCGCGATGATGTCCTCCGGCTCCAGGTCCGGCCGGGCGGGGCGGGCCATGCGCAGGTACTGCTCGGTGACGTCGGTGAGGCGGTCCACCTCATGGGTGACGGCGGAGAGCAGCTCGCGCGCCTCCGTGGCGGTGTCCTGCGAGTCGAACCGAGCGCTGTCCACCGCGTCCTGGAGCAGCTCCACGTTGAGGCCGATGGAGGACAGGGGGTTTCTCACCTCGTGCACGATCTGGGCGGAGATGCGGCCCACGGCGGCCAGCTGCTCCGCGCGCATCAGCGCTTCGGCCTGCGACTTGAGCTGCGCCTCGCGCGCCTGGAGTGAGCGGGCCATCTGGTCGAACTCGCGCGCGAGCAGGGCGACCTCGTCCGCGCCGCGCACGCCCAGTTGGGCGGAGTAGTCGCCCCGGCCGATGCGGGACACGCCTTCAATCAGCGTGCGCACCGGGCGCAGCGTGCGGGCGGACCACGCGGTGACGCCCACGCCCACGCCAATGGCCATGATGGACAGCGCGATGATGGTGAGGCCCGTCCTGCGCTCGCGCTCCTCCGCGCCGTCCACGCGCTCGCGGATGCGGTTGGTCAGCGTCGCGCGCAGCACGCGCAGCTCCCGGCCGATGGCGCTCTCCAACTGGCGCAGCTCGGCGGTGGCGCGCGCCACCTCCCGGCTCTCGGGGGACTCGGACGCGAGCGCGGCGAACACGGCCTCCACCGCGTGGCCGTACGCCTTGGAGTTGCGTGACAGCTCCGCGAAGCGCGAGTCCAGCTCCATCACGAAGGGCACCTCGCCTTCCGGGGCGAAGGTGAGCACCTCGCGGGCCTTGGCGCGCGCGGCCTCCAGGCGCTGGGCCATCTGGGGCGCGTAGTACAGGCTCGCCAGCCGGATGAGCGCGCGGCGCGTCTCCACGCTGTTCTGCTCCAGCACGCGCTCGGTGTCCTTCTCCTGGCTGGTCTGGAAGGTCTCCAGCGCGGCGGCGTCCTGGGACAGTTGGAGGTAGCCCTGGCTGACCAGGCGGATCTCCAGCCGGTTGCGGTGCAGCTCCGCCACGCTGAAGAGGGACACCGCCCCGAACGTCAGCAGCACCAGCGCGTAGCCCAGGAAGATGCGGGTGGCGAGCGAGAGCTTCATGGAGGAGGGGACAGGACATACGTCCTGACGCGGGCGCATTACAGCGCAATCCCCACCGCGCCGCCTGCTTCCGGCCGTCTGGACTCCACCCCTCCGGGGAGGGGGGCTGGTAGCGTCCACCGCATGGCACCGCGCTTCGTCCGCTCCACGCTCCTCGCCGCCGCCCTGGTGTCGCTCACCCCCGCCTGCGGGGAGAAGGAGGTCCGCCCCTCCCTGGACCTGCTCACGGCCTCCTGCGCCGGCACCCAGCCCCTGGCCGGGGTGACGCACCTGCGCTTCCGCGTGACGGGCCCGGGGCTCGACACGCCCCGCGAGCGGGTATCGACGGTGGAGTGGGCCCCCGAGGACGTGCCGGCCCTGCCGCCCGGCAGCGCGCGGGTGCTGGAGGTGCGGGCCTACGTGGGGGCTCCGGACCAGGGCGGGCAGCTGGTGTCGCTGGGGCGCAGCACGCCGTTCGACGTGGCGGAGGGGCAGGCGCCCAAGGTGCGGATGTTCCTGCGGCGGTTGGGGGAGTTCGTGCCGGTGAACCTGGCGTCGGACCCGGGAACCTGCTCGCTGCCAGCCGAAGCGCGCGCGGCGCACACGGCCACGACGCTGCCGGATGGGCGGGTGTGGATCACCGGTGGCTATCGGCCCCAGCCGAACGGCACGCGGCCCGTGTCCGGAACCTCGGAGGTGTTCAACCCGGCGGACGGCACGTTCAGCCCCGGTCCGGCCGTGGGCGCGAGGGCCTTCCACACGGCGTCCCTGTTGCCGGATGGGCGCGTGTTCGTGGCGGGTGGCGCGGAGTCCTTCGCCCCGGTGTCGTTGCAGTCCACGGCGCGTCTGGTGGACGTGGCGACAGGCGCGGTGGATGAGTTCACGCTCAATCTGGCGCGCTACCAGCATGCGGCGGCGGTGGATGCGGAAGGCCACGTGGCGCTGGTGAGCGGACGCGCGGCGGACGGCGCCACGGTGAGCGAGATGGAAGGCTTCGACGCGGCCACGGGGCTCTTCGTGCCTCCCGGCATGCAGGTCCACCGCACGGACGTCGCGCTGGCGGTGAGGCCGGATGGGATGAACATCCAGGTCGTGGGGGGCGTTGATTCGCTGAAGAAGGCCGAGACCGACGTGTCGGCCTTCAGGTTCCAGAACGGTTCCCTCGGGTTTCTGGCGGCAGGCACGGATCTCCGCGTCGGCAGGCAGGGGGCCGCCGTGGCGATGTTGGGCCGGGCGGACGAGTCTCCCGAGCTCCTGGTCATGGGCGGCTTCGACGGCGCGGACCCGGCGGAGGGCGCGCGGCCCGTGGGTTCCTCCGAGTTCCTGGCCGGTGTGGTCGCCGTGCGTGAAGGCCCCGCGCTGATGCCCCGGAGCAACCTGTGCGCGGTGACGCTGAAGGACGGCCGCATCGTGGCGCTGGGCGGGCGGGGCACCGGCCTCGGCACGACGTACGCGGTCCCGTGGGTGGATCTGATCACCCCGCATGCGGGAGCGCAGCCCACGGTGCTGGGCCTGTCGCTGATGCCGCAGCCGCGCGTGTGGCACACGTGCTCCGCGTTGCCGGACGGCTCCGTGCTCGTGGTGGGCGGCGTGGACGACAGCACCGGGGAGATCCGCGCCAACACCGAAGCCCTGGTGGTGATGCCGCCGCCACGGGACTGAAGCTGCTACGCTCCAGGTCCCATGAGGGACTGTCTACCTGTCCGGTTTGCTTTAGCCCTGGCGTTGCTCCTGACGACTGCGGAGGCCGTCGCGCGTGAGCAAGAGGAACCTGCGGTCCGCACGGTGCTGTTGTCGGAGCACCCGTCGGACTCCGCGCCCACCCTCTACGTGAAGGGGAAGGTGGCCACGGTCCTCCGTTTCGGGACGCCCGTGGATCCGGCGCGGACCCGCATGCTGGCGTGGGAGGGCCGGTTCGAACCGCTGCTCGCGGGCGGTCGCAAGGTGGTCGTGGAGCCTCTCCAGGACCTGGGGGAGGACGATGGCGTTCCCTTGTTGGTAACGCTCGCGAACGGCAAGCAGATGCCGTTCCTGCTCAAGCCCGCGGAGAAGGGACGGCGGAACGCGGTGGATCAGCAGGTGAACGTGTTCGAGGACCCGCGCGGCTATGACGCCATGTATTCGACGCTGATGGACTCACTCAAACAGCGGCGCGTCCTGGAGGAGGAGAACCGTCGCCTCAGGGACGAAGAGCACTCCGCGGATCACGCGCTGGCGACGCTCCTGGCCCAGGGGGACCTCAAGCACACGCCCTTCACCCGTCGCCAGGGTTGGCGCCTCAAGGAAGAGGGCGCGGACATCCTGGTGGAGGTGCTCTCCAGCAAGACGCTTCCGAAGATGGCGGTGTTGTTCACCCTGACCAACCGCGATGCGAAGAAGCCCTGGCGGATGATGGAGGCCCGGCTGTCCACGGTCTCCGGTGGGGCCGCCCGGGCGTTCGCGCTGCGCACGCAACATGAGGAGATTGCACCGGGCGCCATGGGCCGTATCGCCGTGGTCGCGGACGACAGCGCCTTCCAGTCACCGCAGGGCCTGGAGCAATTGGCGCTGGAGTTGTTCCGTTCCGATGGCCTGTCCCAGGCCTACCTCGTCCTGGAACAGCGTTTCATCCGGGAGTAGATCGACGCGACATGAACGCACCGCGCAAGTGGTCCCCGGTTGCCCTCGTGCTGACCCTGTCGCTGGGCTGCACCACGACCCGAGGGGGCGTGGGGCTTCATTCGGACGGGACGCCCAAGCCCGAGGACTGCCCCGGGGACGCTCTGAATACGATGCGGATCCTCCGCCTGCGTGTGGGCGACGGAGCGAATGTCACGCTCGACATCAACCAGGACGACGTGAGCCCCATCACGCTCTACGACGGCCCCGTGGAGAGCATGCTGATCTCCAGCCTCGGCCCCCTTGAAACGACCACCCGCCTCTATGGACGGGTGTGGACCGGAGGCCCCCAGGTGGTGGTCCGGTACTACGAGGCGCATCCACCCGACGGCGACAAGATCCCCATCTGCGCCGTGGCGAGGCTCTCCAAGGGGCAATTGCGAAAGCGGCCCGATTCCAAGCCAGGGACGGCCATCCTGGAGTTCTCCTCGGCGGGCGTCGACATTGTCGAGTCCTACCGCTGAAACACGAAGGCCCCGCGTCCCGGAAAGGGACCGCGGGGCCTCTGTGCTTCACGCCAGGGGACGGCTCAGGCGTTGGACGGCGGGGCCTCGGAAGGCTTCGCCTCGCCCTCGGGGGTGGACGCCGGCTCGGCGGCGGCCGGGGCCTCCGTGGGCGTGGCCGCGGCGGTGGCGCGTGCCTCCGCTTCGGCACGGGCGCGGGCCTGCTCGTCGCTGCGCTGGTCGCTCGCGGCGACCTCGTCCGGCGTCAGCTCCGTGCGGTCCGCGAGCATGCCCGTCTTCTTCTCCAGGTCCTTGATGGCCCGGCGAAGCAGGTCGCGCTCCAGCAGCGTGCGGTTGAGGCGCTTCTCCAGCGCCTTGTACTTGTCCTTGCCCAGGTCGGCCTCGGACTTCGTCACCGCCAGGATGCGCGCGTGCGTGTCGGCGCGGCCCTTGAGCCGGCGCACTTCCTTCTCCAGCTCCGCGGCGCGCGCGCGGTCCTTGTTCGCCGCCTGCTCCAGGCGGTTCATCTTCTCGCGGTCCGCGTCGTTCAGCTCGCGGTAGCGGCGCACGGGCTCCGCCGGGGCCACGGGCACGGGCGTCACGGCCACCGCCGCGTTCACCACGGGCTCGCTCGCGGGGGCGGCGATCTGATCCGCCGAGGCCGGAACCGCGGCGGCGGCGGGAGCCGCGACAGGCGCGGGGACGGCGGCGGCGGAGGCCTCACGGCGGCGGGGGCCATTGCGCGACTCAGTCTCCGCGCGCAGCCGGGCGTTCTCCGTCAGGGCCTGAGCCAGTTCCGAGCGGGTCTGCTCCAGCTGGATGCTGGCGTTGCGCTCCACCTCGGCGCGGGCCTTCACCAGGTCGTTCGAGCCCTTGTCGCCTTCCTTCTGCTCGAAGAGCTTCCGCTTGGTCTGCTTGAGCTGCTCCTTGACCTCCTGGAGCTGCGCGCGCTGCTCGTCCAGCTCCTTCTGCTTGCGCTGGACTTCCGATTCCGCCTTCGCGCGCGCCTTGCTCTCGGACTCCAGCTCGCCCCGGAACGACGGCGCGGAGGTGGACGAAGAGAGCGAGGGACGGCCCGCGTTGGCACCAGCGCCGCTCTTGTCTCCGAAGAGCAGCAGACCGAGCGTCACGGCGAACCCGATCGATACAAGGATGAGTGCAACCAGCAAGGGAACGACCTCCACAGAAAGATGCAAAAAGCGGGGCAGCCTACCGCTGGGACATGGCGCGTCAAGGCTTCACTGGCAGGCAACCCGGCGGGCCCCACCCGCCGCGCTGGCCGGGTCGTGGCGTCCGCCTGCATTCCGGCTCCCCCGTGGGCGCCGTCCTGGGGCACGCTCGCGTCCCATGGCGCATCTGGAGCTGAAGGCGAAGCGGGACGTGTCGAGCTTCCGCAAGCTCGCCATCGGCAGTTGGGCGACCGCGTATGACCCCACGGTCTACGGCACGCTGTCGGTGCGCATGGACGCCGCGCTCGCCTGGCTGGAGGCCTTCCACCAGCGCACCGGTGTGCGGCTCACCGCGACCCACCTGGTCATCAAGGCCATGGGCGAAGCGCTGCGCCGCTGTCCGGACGCCAACGCGCTCCTGCGCTACCAGCGCATCTACCTGCGTCAGCGGATCACCGTGTGCGCGGTGCTGCCCGGCGCGGATCAGCGCGGCCTCACGCCCGTGCGCATCGAGGACGTGGACACGAAGTCCGTGCACGAGCTGGCGCTGGAGGTGGAGTCCACCGCGGCGCGCGTGCGCGAGGGCCGGGACGCCCGGGTGGAACAGGGCCGGAGCCTGCTCAAGCGCGTGCCGCACCTGCTCCTGCACCGCTTCACCGGGCTCGTGTCGTTCCTCACGTACACGTTGAACGTGGATCCGTCATGGCTGGGCCTGCCCAGGGATCCGTTCGGTGCCGCGGTGGTGGTGGACGTGGGCGAGCTGGGGCTGGAGACCGCATACCTGCCGCTGGCGCCCTTCACCCGCGTGCCCATCTTCCTCGCGCCCGGCGCGGTGCGCGAGGTGGCGGTGGTGGAAGAGGGCAGGGTGGTGCCCGGACACGTGATGAACATCAACGCGTCCTTCGACCACCGCTTCCTCGACGGGTACCACGCGGGCGTCATCGCCAGCACGCTGCGCGAGATGCTGGAGCACCCGGTGGAGGCCTTCGGTCCGCTCCCGGATCCGTCAGCGGAATAGCCCGCCGTCAACGGTGTCCGCTCCCGCGCGCGAAGCGTCCGGGAGGCTGGCCTACGCGCTTGCTGAATGCCGCGGTGAAAGTGCTCGCCGAGCTGTAGCCCACGCGCTCGGCCACCTCCGTGACGGAGAGCTCCTGGCCGCGAAGCAGTCCCCTCGCGACGGCCATCCGCCAGTCCAGCAGGTACTCCATGGGAGGCAGGCCCACGGTGCGCGTGAAGCGCTCGAAGAACACCGAGCGCGAGAGCGCCGCGCTCTTCGCGAGCTGAGCCACGGTCCACGGACGCGTGAGGTGGCGGTGCATCTGCCGGATCGCGGGCGCGAGCCGCGCGTCCGCCAGTCCGCGCAGGAGCCCCGGAGGTGTGTCGCCGCTCGGCGTTGAGCGCAGCGCCTCGATGAGCAGCAACTCCACGAGCCGCGTCAGCACGAGCTCACGCCCCGAGCGCAGTTCGCTCGTTTCGTCGCGGACGAGCTGAACCAGCGTGGAGAGCCGCTCCACGCCGCGCACGTGCACCAGGACCGGGAGCAGCGACACCATCAGGGCCGCGTCGGGCGAGTCGAAGACGAAGTAACCTCCGAGCAGTCGCACGTCCGGGCGGCCGCCACGCCGGCCGTGACGCACCTCCCCGGTGGGGGAAGGGGCCACCTTGGGGTCGACACGTTCGGGCGTCACCGGCTCGAAGCCGGAGATGGTGAAGCCTGGCGTTGCCGGCAGCAGGACGAAGTCGCCCCCCTCCAACGTCAGGGCCGGCTGCCCGTCGACGGCCAACCGGCAGCGCCCTTCGAGCACGGCACAGAAGCTGGGCTGACCGAAGTCCGAGTAACGCACTCCCCATGCGCCCGCTCCGCTGATGCCCTTCGAGAAGATGGCCCTGGGCTGAAGCAGCGCGATGACTTCCGAGAGCGGGTCGGTCATGGCCGGACGATAGCAAAAGAAATACGGACTCCCCGTAGTGGAGCGTCCTGGATGCCGCCGGTACCTTCAGAACATCAACGCCGCGTGAATCGCGGCCAAGGAGACGGCATGAAGACGGTGCTCATCACGGGGTGTTCTTCTGGTTATGGACTCGAGACGGCACGCCACTTCCACGCCCAGGGCTGGAACGTGGTCGCCACCATGCGAACGCCGCGGGAGGGCGTCCTTCCTTCCTCGGACCGGCTGCGCGTGGTGCCGCTCGACGTGACGAAGCCGGAGAGCATCGCCGCCGCGCTGGAGGCGAGCGGGCCCATCGACGTGCTCGTCAACAACGCGGGCCTGGGGCTCATGGGCGCCTTCGAGGCCACGCCAATGTCCACGGTGCGCGAGGTGTTCGAGACCAACGTCTTCGGCGTCATGGCGATGACGCAGGCGGTGTTGCCACGGCTTCGCGCACGCAGGTCGGGCGTCATCGTGAACGTGACCTCCAGCGCGACGCTGACCCCCATGCCGCTGGTGGCCGTCTACACCGCGAGCAAGGTGGCCATCGAAGGGTTCACGGAGTCGCTCGCCTTCGAGCTCCAGGAGTTCAACCTGCGCGTGAAGCTCGTCGAGCCTGGCTATTGCCCGAGCACCCGCTTCACGAGCAACGGCACCCCCCGGATGGAGGGGTTGTTCCCCGAAGCGTACGCACCCTTCGCCCAGCGCATCTTCGCCTCGCTCGGACAGCCCTCCGCGGTGACGCGCGAATCCGACGTGGCCGAGGCCATCTGGCACGCCGCGAACGACACGTCGGAGACGCTCCGCTTCCCGGCCGGGCCAGACGCGGTGGCGCTGGCCCGGTCGGCGTGAAGCGCCGGGAGCCCGCTAGTACGCGTACTCCCAGCCGCCACGGCCGCGCGTGCCCTGGCCCATCCGCGCGCTCATCTCGCGCAGCCGGCGCACGCGCTCCGGGATGGGCGGGTGCGTGGAGAACAGCGACATCACCCCGCCGTGGTGCAGCGGGTTGACGATGAACAGGTGCGACGTCGCGGGGGCCCGGTCATACGGCATGACCTCCGCGCTCCGCTCCATCTTCAACAGCGCGCTCGCCAGCGCATCCGGGTCGCCGCACAGCTCCGCGCCCGTGGCGTCCGCGCCGTACTCGCGCGAGCGGCTCACCGCCAGTTGCAGCAGCGTGGCCGCGATGGGCGCCACCAGCAGCAGGCCCAGGTTGGACAGCGCTCCGGCCACGCCCCCGTCCCGGTCGTCGTCGCCGCGGCTGAGCATGCTGCCGCCGAACCAGAAGAGCATCTGCGCCGCGTAGCTGATGATGCCCGCGAGCGTCGCCGCCACCGTGCCGATGAGCGTGTCCCGGTTGCGCACGTGGCCAATCTCGTGCGCCAGCACGCCCTCCAGCTCGCGCCGGTCCAGGATGTCCATGATGCCCGCCGTCACCGCGACGGCCGCGTGGCTCGGGTTTCTGCCCGTGGCGAACGCGTTCGGCTGCGCGGTGGGGAGGAGGTAGACCTTCGGCTTCGGCATGCCCGCCCTCGCGGCCAGCCGCTCCACCATCTCATGCAGCCACGGCGCCTGCTCGTAGGACAGCGGCTGCGCGCCATGGATGGCCAGCGCGATGCGGTCGCTGAACCAGTACGAGCCGAAGTTCATCACCACCGCGAACAGGCCCGCCATCATCAGGCCCTGCGCGCCGCCCAGCCGCTGGCCGATGACGAGCACGAGTCCCGTCAACCCCGCCAGCAGCACGGTCGTCTTCAATGCATTGCCCAGCCGGTGCCACCCGCCGCCCTTGAGCGCCGGTACGGCCGGTCCTCGGGTTGTCATGTGGGGGTCACGCCGCGCCATGTTCCTCGTTCCGTGCCTTTCGCCCCGCCATGGGGGCCACACGAAACGTAAGCAGGCGCAAGGGGGCGTCAACGCGACGGAGACAAGCTACCCCGGAGGCCCATGGCCCCGGCTGCCGCCCGTCCCAAAGGTAGTGCCGGTCTTAAAGATAGAAACGATCCGCCACGCCCGCCGTACGCTGAAGGATGGCGCTCCACCCGAGCCAGACGTCAATGCCACTGTCGCCCGCCTTCGACTCGCTCCCCAGGGCACCGAGCGAGCCCGTGCAGCCCGCCACCAGGCCCAGCCCGGACTCGCGCACATGCTCGAGGAGCGCACGCACGGTGGGCATGCCGCGCGCCTCGAAGCGGTCCGCCACGTCCTCGCGTCCGGCGAAGTCCGGTTCATCCAGCCTGTCCATCAGGAAGCGTTCCAGGGCCCACCAGAACAGGTACACCTCCGCCCGCCGTCCGGCAGCGGTCGCCGCCGCCGCGATGGAGAGCCCCTGGTGCACGCGGTCGTATTCGCCACTGTGCAGGAAGACGACGACCCTGTTGTCCGGCGCGCTCACGCGGTGGCTCATACCGTCCAGAAGCCACCGCGTCCATTCACACCCGGGGGGCGGCCGGTGGGGCCCTTTGGCTTGCACCTCGACCCTGGCGCTTGGTAGGAACCTAACGACCTTCCAGGCTTACAGGTTTTTTGCAGCGACAGCGCGGGTGGCATTCAGCGACATGGGCGACGAGACGACAGCCAGACGGAAGGATGCCCACCTCGACCTGTGCGCGACCGGCGATGTGGAACCCGCACGCAACTCCACGCTGTTGGAGGACGTGCACCTCATCCACTGCGCCATGCCGGAGATGGCGGTGGAGGACGTGGACCTGTCCACGCCGTTCCTGGGCAAGCGCCTGCAGGCGCCGCTGCTCATCACCGGCATGACGGGGGGCACGGACCGCGCGGGCGTGGTGAACCGGGACCTGGCGCTGCTCGCGGAGCGGCACGGCCTGGCCTTTGGCGTGGGCAGCCAGCGCGCCATGGCGGAGCACCCCTCGCGCGCGGCGTCGTACGCGGTGCGCGACGTGGCGCCCACGGTGGCGCTGCTGGGCAACATCGGGCTGTACCAGGCCATTGGCCTGGGCGTGGACGGCGTGCGGCGGCTGATGGACGCCATTGGCGCGGACGGCATGGCGCTGCACCTCAACGCGGGCCAGGAGCTGACGCAGCCGGAAGGCGACCGCGACTTCCGCGGCGGCTACCGCGTGGTGGAGGAGCTGGCGCGCGCGTTTGGCGACCGGCTGCTGGTGAAGGAGACCGGGTGCGGCATCGGGCCGGACGTGGCGCGGCGCCTGGTGGAGCTGGGCGTGCGCAACGTGGACGTCTCCGGGCTGGGCGGCACGTCGTGGGTGCGCGTGGAGCAGCTCCGCGCGGTGGGCTCGCAGGTCCAGGTGGGTGAGGAGTTCAGCGGCTGGGGCATCCCCACCGCGGCGGCCATCGCCAGCGTGCGCAAGGCGGTGGGCCCGGAGGTCCGGCTCGTGGCCAGCGGCGGCGTGCGCGGCGGGCTGGAGTCCGCGAAGGTGCTCGCGCTGGGCGCGGACCTGGCGGGCATGGCGCTGCCGCTGTTCCGGGCCCAGCAGCAGGGCGGGCTCCCGGCCGCGGAGGAGGCGCTGAAGGTCATCCTCACGGGCCTGCGCCAGGCGCTGGTGCTGACGGGCAGCCGCTCCGTCGCCCAGCTGCGGCAGCGGCCTCGCGTGGTGACCGGCGCGTTGAAGGATTGGTTGGCGGCGTTGTGATGCAGGGTGGATCCCAGGTTGGGAAGGAAGAACATGTCTGACACCGTGACGTCCCGGCTCGCCGGATTCCACAAGCTGCCCCTGGAGGAGCGCCTGGCGCGCATTGGCCAGATGTTCCGGCTGACGGAGGCGGAGCTGGAGCAGCTGCGCGGTGAGAACGGCCTGGACCTGTCCATCGCCAACCAGATGATTGAAAACGCGGTGGGCACGTTCTCCCTGCCGCTGGGCCTGGGCCTGAACCTCAACGTCAACGGGCGCGACTACCTGGTGCCCATGGCGGTGGAGGAGCCCTCCGTCGTGGCGGCGGTGTCGTTCGCGTCGAAGATCGTCCGCGAGGCGGGCGGCTTCTACGCGGAGGCCGACGAGTCGATGATGATCGGCCAGGTGCAGGTCTCCAACTACGGAGACCCCGGCCGCGCGTCCGAGAAGATTTTGGACGCGAAGGACGAAATCCTCGCCCTGGCGAACAGCTTCCACCCGGCCATGGTGGCCCGCGGCGGTGGCGCGAAGGACGTGGAGGTGCGCCTGCTGCCCGCGCCGGAGGGGCCGCGCGGCGAGCCGCTGCTCATCGTCCACCTGCTCATCGACGCGCAGGAGGCGATGGGGGCGAACCTCATCAACACCATGGCGGAGGGCGTGGCGCCGCTGATTGAACAGCTGACCGGCGGCCGCGTGTACCTGCGCATCCTGTCGAACCTGGCGGACAAGCGGCTCGCGCGCGCCACGTGCCGCATCCCGCTGCCGCTGCTGGCGGACTTCGGCCTGCCGGGCGAGGTCATCGCCGAGGGCATCGCGCAGGCGAGCCGCTTCGCGGAGGCCGACCCGTACCGTGCCGCCACGCACAACAAGGGCGTGATGAACGGCATCGACGCGGTCGCCATCGCCACGGGGCAGGACTGGCGCTCCATCGAGGCCGGTGCGCACGCGTTCGCCTGCCGCAAGGGGCAGTACCGCCCGCTGTCCACCTGGTACCTGGAGGAGGGGCACCTGGTGGGCCGCATCGAGTTGCCGCTGGCGCTGGGCCTGGTGGGCGGCCCCATCAAGATCCACCCGGGCGCGCAGGTGGCGCTCAAGCTGATGCGCGCCACCAGCGTGCGCGAGCTGTCCATGGTGTTCGCGGCGGTGGGCCTGGCGCAGAACTTCGCGGCGCTCCGCGCGCTGGGCTCCGTGGGCATCCAGAAGGGCCACATGGCCATGCACGCGCGCAGCGTCGCCGTCACCGCGGGCGCGCGCGGCGGGGACGTGGAGAAGGTGGCCAACCTGCTGGTGAAGGCCGGGCACGTGAAGGTGGAGAAGGCGCGGGAGATCCTCGCGAACCTGCCGCCGGAGACGCCCGCCGTCGCCACCCTCACCAACGGCTGACGTCCGCCCCCAGGCGCTTCCCGACTCAGGGAGCGCTTGACGGGGCAGGGCGGGGCGCGGAATGAAGGCGCCCGCCCCCTTCGCGTGTGCCCGGTGCCATGACTTCCGCAACGAATCCCCTGGTCGCCTTCGGTGCCGGCAAGGTCATCCTGCTGGGCGAGCACAGCGTGGTGTACGGCTACCCGGCCATCGCCGGGCCTCTGAGCATCGGCGTGGTGGCGCGCGGTGGGCCTTCGCGCTCGTGCGTGCTGGACGTGCCGGTGACGGCGGACCCAGCGCAGAAGCGGATGATGCGCAAGGCCTTCGCGCGGGCGGCGAAGCTCGTGGGCGAGCCCAAGGTGAAGGTGACGCTGGAGCCGCAGCTGCCCCTGTCCGCGGGGCTGGGCAGCTCCGCGGCGCTGGCGGTGGCCACGTCGCGCGTGCTGTTGCAGGCGGCGGGGCAGGCGCCCACGGCGAAGGCGACGGCGCGGCTGGCGTGGGAGATGGAGCAGGAGTTCCACGGCACGCCGTCCGGCGTGGACCACACCACCAGCGCCGAGGAGAAGCTCATCCTCTACCGGCGGGTGCAGGCCCCGGCGGGCGTCACGGGCCGCGCGCGCGAATTGAAGAGCCCCAAGCCGGTGTCGGTGGTGGTGGCGCTGGCGGGCGCGCGAAGTCCCACGAAGCTGACGGTGGGGGCGCTGCGCGAGCGGCAGGCGCGGTGGCCGGAGCGCTACCAGCGGCTCTTCGGCCAGGTGGGGAGGCTCGTCACCGACGCGGCGAAGGCGGTGGAGTCGGGCGACCTGGAGGGGCTGGGGGACGCGATGAACGTCAACCAGGGCCTCCTGAACGCGCTGGGGCTGTCGTCACCAGCGCTGGAGGACATGGTGTTCCGGCTGCGCTCGCTGGGCGCGCTGGGGGCCAAATTCACGGGGGCGGGAGGTGACGGTGGCGCGGTCATCGGCCTCTTCCCCGAACCGGAGCCCGTGGTCGCGCGACTGACGCGCGACGGCGTGCGCTGCTTCGCGAGCCAGCTCGCGGGGCCTCGGGTCCAGGGAGACATTCCATGAAGGCAACGGTCCGGGCGCATCCCAACATCGCGCTCGTGAAGTACTGGGGAAAGCGCGACGACGCGCTCATCCTCCCGCACCAGTCCAGCCTGTCGCTGACGCTGGCCCCCATCCACGTGACGACGACGGTGGAGTTCGGCGCGCCGTCGGACACGGTGGAGCTGCACGGCCACGTGGCCAAAGGCAGCGAGCGCGACCGCGTGCTGCGCCTGTTGGACGCGGTGCGCGTGCAGGCGGGGCGCGACCTGGGGCCCGCGAAGGTGGTGTCGCGCGGGGACTTCCCCATGGCGGCGGGCCTGGCCAGCAGCGCGGCGGGCTTCGCGGCGCTGGCGGTGGCGGGGCGCGCGGCGGCGGGGCTGCCCCAGGACACGCGGGCCTCCAGCATCCTGGCGCGGCGGGGCAGCGGCTCCGCGTGCCGCAGCGTGCAGGGCGGCTTCTGCGAGTGGATGCGCGGCGAGCGCGAGGACGGCGAGGACAGCTACGCCGTGCAGCGCTTCGACGCGGGCCACTGGGCGGACCTGCGCATGGTGGTGGCCATCCTCGACCGCGGCGAGAAGGAGGTGAAGTCGCGGGACGGGATGAAGAACACCGTCGAGACGAGCCCCTACTATCCGGCGTGGGTGAAGGACGCGGAGGCCGAAGTCCCCCGCGCCCGGGAGCTCATCGCGAAGAGGGACCTGGAGGCGCTGGGCGAGCTGTGTGAGCGCAACGCGTGGCGCATGCACTCCACCTCGCTCGCGGCGGATCCGCCGCTCTGCTACCTGAACGCGTCGACGCTGGGGCTCATCCAGCACCTGCGCGAGCAGCGCAAGAAGGGCGTGCCGGTGTGGTTCACGCTTGACGCGGGGCCGAACCCGGTGCTGCTGACGGACGCGGCCCACGAGGTCGCGGCGGAGGCCCTGGCCCGCGCCTGCGGAGCCGTGGACGTGGTGCGCTGCGTGCCCGGCGGTGACGCGACGCTGCTCACCGAGCACCTGTTCTGATGGACCGAGCGCTCTCCGCCCCAGGCAAGCTGTTCATCTCCGGCGAGTACGCCGTGCTGTGGGGCGGCGTGTCGCGCCTCGCGGCCGTGGCGCCTCGCACGGCCGCGTACGTGCGCAGGCGTCAGGACTCACGCGTGCACATCTGCCTGGAGGAGGGGACGCTCCAGGGGCTCACCACGCCCCGAGGCGTGAAGTGGGACCGCGAGGTGCCCGCCGGCTTCTCCTTCGTCGCCCGCACGCTGGATGAGGCCCTGCGGGCGCACGGCCGCGCGAGCGTGGGCTTCGACGTGGCGGTGGCTCCGGGCGCGCTGGGGCCCGGGGGCCACAAGCTGGGCATCGGCGGCAGCGCGTCCGCGACGGTGCTCGCCGCGGAGGCCGCGCGCTTCGTGCTGGAGGAGAAGTTCGACGTCCTCAAGCTCGCCCTCACCGCGCACACGTTGGGGCAGGGCGGCAAGGGCAGCGGCGGCGACGTGGCTACGAGCTTCGCCGGCGGCGCCGTGCGCTACCGGCGCTACGACGTCACCGCGCTCGCGGACGCCGCCAACACCGGCCGCTTCAACGCCGCGCTCGCCGAGTCCCCACCGGTGGACCTCTGGCGCATGCCCGTGCCTCGCGTGTCCATGCTCTACGCCTTCACCGGCGAGAGCGCGTCCACCAGGCTGCTCATCGGCCAGGTGGAGGCCCGCCTCGCGGAGGCAGGCCGCAAGGCCTATGTGGAGCGCTCGGACGCGCTGGGCCACGCCATTGAAGACGGCCTGGGCGGCGGTGACTTCCGCGCCTTCTCCGAAGCCGTGAAGGCCCAGCACGCGCTGCTCCTGGAGCTGGGTCCGCTGGAGACCGAAGGCATGCGCCGCGTGCTGGCCATCGCCGCGTCCTACCATTGCGCGGGCAAGCTCTCCGGCGCGGGCGGCGGTGACGGCTGCATCCTCTTCGCCCCGGACGCCCAGGCGCGCGAAGCGCTGCGCGAGGGCCTGGAGTCGCGCGGCTTCCTCACGCTGACGCTGGATGTGGAGCAGGGCGTGCGCGGCGAAGCGCAGGTGGATGCGCGGCTTCGCGGCTGGGTGGACGCGCTCACGTGAAATTCCGCGCGGCGCGCGCCTGGGCCCGCCGTTAGAACATGTGACCGAACGTGATGTAGAAGCGCTGACGGCCCGTCTCGGTGGAGCGCGCGTAGTCCATGCGCACCACGGCCGCGCGGCGCGAGAAGCGCAGGCCGCCGCCGATGCCCGGGTGCCACTCATGCCACTTGCCGTCCGTCACACCCGGATGCCACACGCGGCCCAGGTCCAGGAACACCACCGCGCCCAGCGCCAGCGGCTGCCCGAAGAAGGACATCCGCGCCGCCTGGAAGCGCAGCTCGGAGTTGCTGAACGCCTTCACGTTGCCGGCGAAGCGGTTGCGCTCGATGCCGCGCACGCTGCTCATGCCGCCAATGCCCTCGGACACGTTGACGCCGCCCGTGGTCATCCACTCGAAGAACGGCACCTCTCCGAAGAGCATGTCCAGCGTGAGCCGCTGCGCGAAGATGAGCCGCGGGGTGATGCGGATGTAGCGGCGCTCGCTCAGCGTCACGCCCGCGTACTGGTAGCGGCTGAAGGTGGCCAGGCCCGACACGCGCAGCGCCACCTCCTCCACGCCGCCGGACGTGGGGTCGGACTCGTCGTCGCGCGTGTCCCAGAGCGCGCCCGCGAGCAGCTGCCCGCTGGGCCCACCCTCGATGCCGATGGGCCGCTCCTGCGCCAGGATGGACGTCTCGTAGGGTGACACGCGCGTGTAGCGCCAGCCGTAACCCACGTACGACTGGAACGGGTGCTTCTCACCGAAGGGCCGCCCGCGCAGGCGCACCCAGAGGCCCGGCGAGCCCTTGTCGTAGTTGTAGCGCTCGTTGTCCACGTCCCCCCGGAAGTCCGGGGCGGACAGGTTGCCCGCGCCAAAGAAGGGGCTGCTCTTCTCCTGGCGGTACTCCAGCCGTCCCTCCAGACGCAGGGGCCCCAGCAACTGCGGCCCGTCGTAACGGAGGTAATGATTCATGGCGCCGCGCGCGGTGAAGAACACCTGCGCGGACAGGGCATGCGCGTAGGGCAGCTTGCTGCCGTCGCCATAGAGGTACATGCCGCCGACCGCGCCGTAGCCGAAGCCCTGATCCGAGCTGAAGGACAACAGCGGCAGCGCGATGCCGTCCATCGTCGGCGTCCGCTTCACCGGCACGAGGCCGGGCGCCGTGCGGCCGGCGGCCACGGCGCTCAACGACATCAGCAAGAAGAAGAGGAAGACGACTGGAGCCAGCATCGAAACCCCGTGAAGCCCCGAGGGGGCACATCGATTCCAGCCCGGGACAGCGAGCCCATCCGCCCGCCTGCTCTCCAAGAGAGCAGCGCGGCCCCGGAAGCTCCTGTCCCCCTGAATGCCCATTTTGCCTTGGGGGATGGGGGAGCCGTCAACGTGCGCGAAAGTCTCAACGAGCTCGTCAGCGAGAATTCACGAAATTGGGCGAATACCCTCGTCCGGAGGATCGGTTCGAAAGTTCCGCCCGTGGCGGCGCGTCGGCCCCGGAACGCTCTGCTCGTCCACCTGGACGGGGTGCCCAAGGCCCTGCTCGACGAGGCCATTGTCACAGGGCGCATGCCCTTTGTTTCACAGTTGGTCCGCTCTGGCGCGTATCACCTGGAGAACGCATTCTGGGGCGCGCCCACGTCCACGCCGTTCTTCCAGGCGGGGCTGCTCTACGGACTCAAGCACCCGAACCTGCCGGGCTACAGCTGGTACGACCGGGCGCTCGGCCGCAAGGTGCAGATGAACACCCCGGGCGACGCGATGGCCATCGACGCGCGCCTGCGCGGCCACGGCCGCACGAGCCTCCTGGACCATGGCGGCCACACGTACTTCTCGCTCTTCCACGCGGGCGCCATGAACCGCATGTGCATGAGCACGCTGTCGAGCTTCAAGCTGATGGCGCGCTCGTTCGCGTACGAGATGGAAGGCCTGGGGTCGGCGCGCACGAAGGGCGCGTGGGACTTCCTGCGTTCCTTCGGCATGGAGTCCTGGCAGGCCGTGCGCGAGGTGCGCCAGTGGGCGCGCTCCGTCAACGACTGGCGCCACGAGCAGGGGTTCCTCGTGAGCCGCATCCTCCTCCAGCGGTTGGGCTGGAGCTTCGCGTACACCAAGTCCCTGGTGGACATGGTGCGCGGCGTGCCGCTCATCTACCTGGTCTACGGCAACTACGATGAGGTGGCCCACCGGCGCGGCCCGCGCTCGGAGCTGGCGATGCAGGAGCTGCACCGGGTGGACGCGTCCCTGGCGGAGCTCTTCGCCGTGGCCCGCGCCGCGCCGGAGCCCTACGACGTCATCCTCCTGTCGGACCACGGCCACGTGGACAGCCTGCCCTTGGAGCAGCGCCAGGGCCGGCGCCTGGAGGCCGTCCTCTTCGAGGGCGAGGTGCCACCGCTGAAGGACGACGTGCGCCGCGGCCTGCTGGATGGGCGCCAGGCTCCCGCCCCGGACACCGCCGCGCGTGAGCCCTTCATCCCGGTGGTGGTGGAGGCCGGCAACTTCGCGCACATCTATCTGAGCGGCCGTCCCGTGCCGCTGGAGGCGCGCGAGCTGCTGGCGCGGCATCCGGAGGTGCTGGCCCGGGCCACGAACAACCCGGACATCGGCATGGTGGCGATGCGCCGGGGCGCGGAGGCGGTGGTGGTGATGGGCGGAGGCGTCTACGGCCCGGAGGACCTGGACCGCGCGCCGCTCACCACCGAGTACAGCAGGCGCGCCGTGGCGGACTTCCTCCACGGACTGCCGCGCATGGACACCGCGGGGGACCTGGTCCTCTTCGGTGAAGCCGTCCAGAAGGGCGGCACGGTGGGCTTCGCGTGGGAGTTCGGCTCGCACGGCGGCCTGACGCGCGTGGAGTCCGACAGCCTGGTGATGTGGCCCGCGAATGGCCCGGTGGACCTGTCCGGCCTGGGCCACTGCGCGGCGCTGCACGAGCGCCTGGCGGAGGCCTACCTGGACACCGGCGCCCCGCGGATTCTCCATTGAAACCGAGGGAGGGGAGGACCATGCGGCTTCCCAACGCCGGTGGACGCACGTGGCTCAAGGTGCTGGGCGCGGTGGTGGGGCTCGTCCTGTCCGTGCTCCTGCTCTCCACGGCGTTCTTCAAGTGGAACCTGAGCGGGTCCGGGGACCTGCTGACGCCGCGCTTCCCGCTGGACAAGTTCGTCCGCGACCTGCCGGGGCACCTGGTGTGGCTGGTGCCGTTCATGCTCCTGCAGGCTTCGCTGGTGCCGCTGCGCGCGGTGCAGTGGCAGGCCACGCTGCGCAGGCCCATCCCGTTCAAGGACCGCTTCCAACTCGTGGGCATTGGCGTCTTCGTGCACAACGCGCTGCCGGGGAAGCTGGGCGAGGTGACGCGCTCGTTCCTCCTGTCGCGCACCCACAAGCTCCCCTTCATCCGGAGCCTGGGCTCCGTGGGCGTGTGCAAGCTGATGGAGTTCGCCTGCCTGATGTTGCTGGTGGCCCTGTCCTTCCTGGGCCCCTTCGGCGAGACGATGGCTCACTTCCGCACGGAGCTGCACGTGGCGCTGTCGCTGTGCATCGGCCTGGTGGCGCTGGTGGTGCTGCTGGCCCACTGGGCGGCGCCGCTGGGCCGCTGGCTGCACCAGCGTCACACCATGCCCCGCGTGGACAGCTTCCTGAGCCACGTGGGCGAGGGCCTGGGCACCGCGCGCTCCTTCAAGGGCATGGCGAAGGTGTTCTTCTTCTCCATCTTCCCGGTGTTCGCCTCCGCGCTGGCGTACGGCCTGGCGCTGCACGGCGTGCACATCCCCGGGGGCCTCTTCGCGGGCGCCGTGGTGCTGGGCGCCATCTCCCTGGGGCAGTCGCTGCCGGGCGTCCCGGCGGGCATGGGCATCTACTACTTCGTCACCAGCTGGGCGGCCCGCGCGCTGGGCTCGAACCCGGAGGACGCGGCGGCCTTCGCCACGCTCACCCACCTGGGCACCGTCATCAGCCAGGTGGCCGTGGGCGCCTGGTGCGTGCACCGCTCCAAGCTGCGGATCCGCGACCTGCGCAAGGGCGGGCGGCTGGCCAACGCCGCCGCGCACCACGTGGCGCATGAAGCCGTGGAGCCCGCGCCGCCCTGAGCCGGAAAACAAAAAGGGCCCCGACTTGTGGTCGGGGCCCTTCGTTTACTTCATGCCCAGGAGAGGACTCGAACCTCCATGCCCTTGCAGGCGCTAGACCCTGAATCTAGTGTGTCTACCAATTCCACCACCTGGGCAGGTGGCTCGCGGTGCCTCGCGGCGCCGTGATGGGCGAGACGTATAGAGAACCTCCCCCGCCCGGTCAACACCCTTTTTTTCGCCTACTTCTTCAGCGGCCAGCGGCCTTCGGACTCGAGCTTCCGGCGGATGGCCGGGTTCTCGTCCATGAAGGCGACGAGGGACTCCTCGGTGATCTCCACCGTGACGTCCTCACCGCCGACCTCCGTCTGGCAGGACAGGCGGGAGTACGGCCGGACGTCGAAGCCCATGTCCAGGCGGTCCATCTCGTCGTCCCGCTGCTCGCTCAGCGAGTCCAGGCCCTTGCGGACCCAGACATGGCACGTGGAGCACCCGCACACGCCGCCGCAGCTGTGGCCCACCTGGGCCTCGCCCTTCTCGGCGGCGTCCAGCAGGGTGGTGCCCGGGGGCACGTCCACGGCGACCTCGGCCAGGGGGCTCTTGAAGGTGACCTTGGGCACGGCTCAGTACTCCTCCACGGAATGGCCGGACACCACCTGGGTGATGGCGCGGTTCATGACCCGTTCGATGAAGGCCCGGGACGCCTCGTCCAGCGCGTGCAGGGCCTCCTTCACGGCCAGGTAGTCCTTGCCCGCGGCGGCCTCGCGCACGCGGGTCATGGCGGCCTGGATGGCCTCCGGCTCGCCGGCCTGGAGCAGCGCCGCGTTCTCACGCAGCTGCCGGTCGGCCTCGGCGAGGACGCGCTCGGCGTCCACCTGCTGCTCGCGCAGCTGGCGGGCCTGGATGTCGTCCTCCGCGAAGTCGATGGAGTCGAGGAGCATCTTCTCGATCTCCTCCTCCGTCAGGCCGTGGCTGGGCTTCACGGTGATGGCCTGCGCCACGCCGGTGCTCTGCTCCTTGGCGGTGACGGACAGGATGCCGTCCGCGTCCACCTGGAAGCGCACCTCCACGCGGGCCATGCCGGCCGCCATGGAGGGGATGCCGGAGAGCGTGAAGCGCGCGAGGCTGCGGTTGTCCTGCACCAGCTCGCGCTCGCCCTGCACCACGTGCACGTCCAGGCCTGTCTGGCCGTCCTTGAACGTGGTGAACACCTGCGCCGCCGCCGTGGGGATGGTGGAGTTGCGCGGAATGAGCTTCTCCGTGATGCCGCCCATCGTCTCCAGGCCCAGCGACAGGGGGATGACGTCCAGCAGCAGCACCTCGTCCTGGCGGCCGGTGTCGGTGAGGAGGCTCGCCTGGACCGCCGCGCCCAGCGCCACGACCTGATCCGGATCGATGTCGCCCAGGGGCTCGCGGCCGAACAGCTCCGCCACGAAGCGGCGCACCGCGGGCACGCGCGTGGAGCCGCCCACCAGGATGACGCCGTCCAGCTCACCCGCCGCCACGCCCGCGTCCTTCAGCGCCCGCCGGCACACCGCGCCCGTCTTCGCCACCAGCGGCTGGATCCACGCCTCGAAGTCCGCGCGGGACACCGGCTGCGAATGCCCGTCCACGCTCAGCGTGACCTCAGGGGCCTCCGTGAGCGCCTCCTTCGCGCGGCGGGCGGCCACCATCAGCTCCGCCACCTGCGCGGGGGTGGGGGCCTGGACGCCCCGCTTCTGGAGCACCTGCTGCGCGATGGCGCGGTCGAAGTCGTCGCCGCCCAGCGCGGAATCGCCGCCGGTGGACTTCACCTCGAAGACGCCGTCCTCCAGCTTGAGGATGGAGATGTCGAACGTGCCGCCGCCCAGGTCATAGACGGCGAACATCCCCTGGCTGCCCTTGTCCAGGCCGTACGCCAGCGCGGCGGCGGTGGGCTCGTTGAGCAGGCGCAGCACCTCCAGGCCCGCGAGCTTCCCCGCGTCGCGGGTGGCCTGGCGCTGGGCGTCATCGAAGTAGGCGGGCACGGTGATGACGGCCTGCTCCACCTTGCCGGAGAAGTGCGCCTCCGCGCGGCGCTTCAGGGCGCGCAGGATTTCGCCCGACACTTCAATGGGCGTCACCGGCTGCCCACCGGCCACGTTGAAGCGCACCACGTTGGCGCCGGGGGCGAAGTCGTAGTGGCCCAGCTTGCGCGTCTCCGGGTCGTCCGGGCTGCGGCCCATGAAGCGCTTCACCGACACGATGGTGTCCGTGGGGGCCTCGGCCGCGAGCTTCCGGGCGCGAACGCCCACCAACACGCCGCCGTCCTTCCCGTAATGCACCACGGAGGGCAGCAGCAGCGAGTCGCCTTCATCCACCGGAACGCACCGGGGCTTGCCCTGGGACACGGACGCCACCAGCGAGTGGGTGGTGCCCAGGTCGATGCCCACCACGTGGCCCTTCGGCTTGAGCGGGTCGTGGATCTGCAGATAGCCGTTGTTGCTCACGCGAGCACCTCCTCCTCGAACGCGTCCACCTGCTCGAGGAAGCGCGTGAAGTAGCGCACCCGCCCCAGCGCGTGCGATGCCTTTCTCACCCCGTCCGGAGAATCCTCCGCGGCCTCCAGCGAACCGAGCGCCGCGACGGCCTCCTGCAACGCCGCCGCCTTGCGGCCGGCCACGTCCTTCGCCATGGCCTGGGCCCCGGGCAGGTCCTTCGCCGCGATGGCTTCATCCAGCGCCTCGCGCAGCTCCATGACCTCCTCCAGGAACTCCAGGGGCATGTCCTTCTGGGCGCCCGCGTCCTCGCGGTCCAGGTCCACGCCGTGGAGCTTGAGCAGGTAGAAGGCGCGGCGCACCGGGTCCTTCAGCGTCTTGAAGGCTTCGTTGAGGGCGGTGGTGCCCTCCACGGCGGCCAGGCGCGCCTTCGCGTCACCGGGGCCGACGCGGTCCGGGTGCAACTGCAGCGACAGCTCCCGGTACTGCTTCTCCAGCGCCGGCACGTTCACGGCGTGGGAGCGGGGCAGCCCGAACACGTCGAAGTGGGTCCTCACGGTGCGCACATCCTCATGGGGGAAACGAAAAAGGGGCCCGGCACCGGGCCGGACCCCTGCTGCCAGCTCCCTGACCAACGGGGCGGGCGGGAAGGCCGTGCTGACTCAGACGGAGAAGCTCTCTCCGCAGCCGCAGGCGGCCTTGACGTTGGGGTTGTTCAGCTTGAAGCCGGACGCCATCAGCGTCTGCTCGAACACCAGCTCCGTGCCGATGAGGTACAGGTAGCTCTTCGGATCCACGAAGACGCGGACGCCGTCGCGCTCGAACACCTTGTCGCGCTCGCGGGACTTCTCCGACCACTCCATGGAGTACTGGAGCCCGGAGCACCCGCCGCCCTTCACGGCGATGCGCAGGCCGGCCTCCGGCGTCTGGCGCTCCTCCAGGAGCTGCTTGAGGCGCGCCACCGCGCTGTCCGCCAGGCCAATGCCCCTGGGGGCCGGCTTGGGGGGCGTCTGAGGGGCCTGGGTCGTCTGGGCCTGCTCGTTCATGGGGTCGTCCTCAATCCAGTGAGAAGAAGTACCGCGCGGAAGCTTCAGGCCTGCCGCGACGCGCGCTTCTTCTTGAAGTCCTCGATGGCCGCCTTGATGGCGTCCTCGGCCAGCACGGAGCAGTGGATCTTCACCGGGGGCAGCGCCAGCTCCCGGGCCACGTCCTTGTTGGAGATGGTCATGGCCTGATCCACCGTCTTGCCCTTCACCCACTCGGTGACGAGCGAGCTGGACGCGATGGCGGAACCGCAGCCGAAGGTCTTGAAGCGCGCGTCTTCAATCACGCCCGAGTCGCTGATCTTCAGCTGGAGGCGCATCACGTCGCCGCAAGCGGGGGCGCCCACGAGACCGGTGCCGACGTTCGGGTCGTTCTTGTCGAGCGTCCCCACGTTGCGGGGGTTCTCGTAGTGCTCGATGACCTTCTCGCTGTAAGCCATGCGTCTAACGCTCCTTCACACAACGCTTGAACTGATGCGCCATCCGGGCAACCGATGCGCGGCCAGGCGGGCGGGGGCTCCCGTGCCCGGCGGGAAATCTTGAGAGGAGGGGAGCGCCTAGTGGGCGGTCCACTCGATGCTCTTGAGGTCGATGCCTTCCTTGGCCATCTCGTACAGGGGGCTCATGTCTCGCAACTTGCGGACTTTGTCCACCACGAGGCGGATGACGAAGTCGACCTCCTCCTCCGTGTTGAAGCGGCCCAGGCCGAAGCGGATGGAGCTGTGCGCCATGTCCTCCTCCACGCCCAGCGCGCGCAGCACGTAGGAGGGCTCCAGCGACGCGGACGTGCACGCGGACCCGGAGGACACCGCGACGTCCTTGATGGACATCATCAGGGCCTCGCCCTCCACGTAGGAGAAGGAGATGTTGAGGCTGCCCGGCATGCGGTGCTCCAGGCTGCCGTTCACCGTCACCATGTCCAGCTGCTCCATGATGCCGGTGCGCAGCCGCTCACGCAGGCGGAACAGGCGCGCGGACTCCTCCGGCAGGTCCAGCTTCGCGACCTCCGCCGCCGTGCCGAAGCCGACGATGGACGCCACGTTCAGCGTGCCGCTGCGCATGCCGCGCTCGTGACCGCCGCCGTCCACCATGGGCGCGATGCGCACGCGCGGCTTGCGGCGCACGTACAGCGCGCCCACGCCCTTGGGGCCGTACATCTTGTGCGCGCTGATGGAGGCCAGGTCGACGTTCATCTTCTCCACGTCGAAGGGCACCTTGCCCACGCCCTGCACCGCGTCGCAGTGGAAGAGGACGCCCTTCTCACGGCACAGCTTGCCAATCTCCGCTACCGGCTGGACCACGCCGATCTCGTTGTTGGCGAACATGATGGAGACGAGCACCGTCTTGGGCGTCATCGCCGCGGCCAGCTTCTCCAGGCTCACGCGGCCGTCGCGCTCCACGTCCAGGTAGGTGACGCGCGCGCCACCCGTGGGCATCTCCGCCCACTTCTTGTACGTCTCGTCCGCGTCCAGGTTGAACTTCGCCGCCAGCTCCGGGACCTCTTCCGGCGTCACGTCGCGCTCGGCCAGCTGGCCCAGGCGCAGCAGCTTGAGCTCGTCCAGCCGCTCCTGGCGCACGCGCTCCAGGCGCTTGCAGGTGTCCAGGACGGCCTTGTGCTCCGTCTTCAGGGTGATGATGTGGTCGCCCTTGGACTTGTAGAACTCGATGACGCCCTTGATGGCCAGGTTGTCGGACTCGGTGGCGCCGGAGGTGAAGACGATCTCCTTCTCCGACGCGCCGATGAGGTCCGCCACCTGCCGGCGCGCCTTCTCCACCGCGGCCTCGGCCTTCCAGCCGAACGCGTGGTTGCGGCTGGCCGCGTTGCCGAAGTCCTCGCGGAGGTAGGGCAACATGGCTTCCAGCACCCGCGGGTCGAGCGGGGTGGTCGCGTGGTTGTCCATGTAGATGGGCAGGCTCAGCATGAAGTCCTCAGGAAGAAGTGACGCAGGAGGGTGGAACACCCCTCCGCTCCCCGGCGACGCGGTGGGTCCGCGCGCAGCGGCAGGGTCTACATGGGCCCACACGAATGTGGACCGGACTGGTCAATTATAAAATCGACCCCCCTCGGGTCAAGGGAACATGGGGTCCGAGGCCCCTGTCTCCGACGCATCGGGTCGTGGCGTGCGGAGTGCGCCGGCCTGATTCAACGCTCCTCCAGAGTGGAGCACTCCGGCCGCGCCAGGTTGGCGCGGGGTGATCCGAAACAGCGCTTCGCGCGCCCATAAGTGCCCGTTTCGCGGCCCCGCCGGGCATGGCCGGGCGCCTGCACTGGAGCTGGCGCGGAGGGTGCCAGACATGAGCGCCAACGCGAAGTCGCAGGCCCGGAACAACGCCCAGGACACGCAGGACGGAGCGGGGCGGCCGTCGCTGATCCGCCTGGAGGGCGGGCTGGATCGCTCCCGCTACACGGACGGCTGGCGGGCCGGCAAGCCCGCGGAGGACCCCGACAAGGTGAAGAAGTGGGGGCTCATCACCGCGCGGCCCAGCGAGTTCCTCATCCACATGCGCCGGGGGCGCGTGCGCGAGGTGAGCGGCCAGGGCGCGAGCTGCTTCAAGCTGCCGGGCGACTCGGTGGCCATCGTGCCCACCAGCATCCAGCGGTTCCAGTTCACCGCGGATCAGGTGACGAGCGAGAAGGTGGGCGTGGCGGTGACGGGCCTGGCGGTGTACCGCATCGCGGATCCGCTGGTGGCCTTCCGGATGCTCAACTTCAGCTACCCGGAGCGCGCGCAGGAGAAGCTGGCGGAGCTGCTCGGGGAGATGTTCGTGGGCGCGGCGCGCCGGCTGGTGGCGAACCTCACCGTGGAGCAGTGCCTCACCCGGCGCAAGGAGGGCATCGCCGAGGAGCTGATGCGTGAGATCGCGCCGGTGCTCTCCGGCCGGGGCCGGCTGGAGGACCGCACCGACTCCGGCTGGGGCGTGCTGCTGGATACGATTGAAATCCAGGACGTGCGCGTGCTCTCCAGCGCCGTCTTCGAGCACATGCAGGCCCGCTTCCGCCGCGAACAGGAACGCCAGGCACGCGAGGCGGAGCTGGCCAAGGAGCGCTTCGTGCGGCGCGAGGAGACGGAGGCCGAGCGCGTGCTCAACCTCCAGAAGCTCGCCGCGAAGGAGGAGGTCCGCCAGCGCACGCAGGCCACGGAGGAGCAGGCGCGGCTGGAGCAACTCGCGGTGGAGGCGCGGCTGGCCCAGGCGAAGATGGAGCAGGTGCGCCAGCAGCAGCAGGAGCGCACGTCCGTGGAGCGGGAGGTCGCGCTCGCGAAGCTGACCGCGCAGGAGGAGGTCCGCACGCGCACGCAGGCCCTGAAGGAGCAGGCCCGCCTGGAGGCGCTGGCCACGGACGCGCGGCTGGAGGAGGCGCGGCTCACGAGCGAACGGCAGCTCACCTACAACCGCGCGCAGGGGGAGCTGGAGCAGCTGCGCTGGGAGCAGGAGGCGGAGGCCGCCAAGGCGCAGGTGGAGTTGGACCGGATGCGCCGCCAGCAGGAGGCGGAGGCCGCGCGTCACGAGGTGCGGCTCGCCGAGGCCCGGCAGGAGGCCGAGCAACTGTCCGCCCGGCTCCAGGTGCTGCTGACGAAGCAGTCCATCGCGGAGGCGGAAGCCGGCATCGCGGAGCTGGAGCTGCGGCGTTCCCGCGCGCAGCAGGGGCTGGAGATGGAGCGCGCGAAGACGCTGCGCGACATCGAGAACTCGGTGAGCCCGGAGGTCATCCAGTTGACGTTGGCGCAGCAGTTGCCGCAGGTGGCGGCGGCCTTCCAGCAGCGGATGGGCGAGGTGCACGTGACGGCGGTGGATGGAGCGAACCCCTTTGGCTACATCGCCGCCGCCGTGGAGGGCGTGATGGGGCTGGCGCGCTCCGCGGGGCTGAAGGTGCCTGCCTCCCCCGCGCAGATGCCGGCGGGGTAGCCGCGTCGCCAGCCTCCGCATATAGAAGGGAGCCTCCGAAGGTCCGGACGCGCGGAGGCGTAAGGCTCGCATGGACACGAAGAAGCTGACGCTGGCGGCGGTGGTGGCGGGAGTCGTGGTGGCGGTGGTCCCGTGGCTGTTGCCCACGGGCCCGAGCGCCGGGCTGGACGCGGCCCGGTTCCTGGAGTCCGGGAACCTCGCGTGGGGCGCGCTGGTGGTGTTCGCCGGCGGCCTGCTCACGGCGATGACGCCGTGTGTGTACCCGCTCATCCCCATCACCGTGTCGGTGTTCGGCGCGAGGAAGGCGGAGGCGCGGGGCCGCTCGCTGGCGCTGACGACGTCGTACATCGTGGGCATGGGCGTGGTGTTCAGCGCGCTGGGCATCCTGGCGGCGAAGACGGGCCAGGCCTTCGGCTCCATGCTGGGCAGCCCCGTGGTGGTGGTGGGCCTGGCGGTGTTCCTGCTGCTGCTGGCCTCGTCGATGTTCGGCGCGTTCGAGCTGGCGCTGCCGTCGTCCATGCAGACGAAGCTGAGCAACGTGGGCGGCACGGGCATCGCGGGTGCGTTCGTGATGGGCAGCGTGTCCGGGTTCCTGGCGGCGCCGTGCACGGGGCCGGTGCTCACGGGCCTGCTGGCCTTCGTGGCGAAGTCCGCCAACACGACGCTGGGCGCGACGCTGCTGTTCATCTACGCGCTGGGCATCGGCGTGCCGTTCTTCCTCATCGGCGTGTTCACCGTGCGCCTGCCGCGCGGCGGCGTGTGGATGGAGTGGGTGAAGAGCGTGCTGGGCATCATGCTGGTGGCGCTCGCGTTCTCGTACCTGAAGGACGCCTTCCCCTGGGCGCGCGACCACGTTAAGGCGCTGGGCGCCGAGGTGGGCCAGGTGCCCGGCGCGGTGATTGCCGCGGTGCTGGTGGTGGTGGGCGTGCTCGTGGGAGCGGTGCACCGCTCGTTCAAGGAGGGCGCGCGCGACTTCGGCTTCAAGGCGCTGGGCGTGGCGCTGGTGGTGGGCGCGCTGGTGGTGCGCGGCGGCGCGCTGGACGCTCGGCCCGTGGGGGAACTCTGGGTGCGCATGGGGCTCCAGGAGCGCCCGGTCGCGCCGTCCTGGCAGTGGCACCACGTGATGCCGGCGAAGAAGGCGACGTTCGACGCGAGCCAGTTCGAGCAGGTGCTCGCGGCGGCGAAGCAGGAGGGCCGCCCGGTGCTCATCGACTTCTTCGCGGACTGGTGCGCGGCCTGCAAGGAGCTGGACCGGCTGACGTATCCGTCCACGGAGGTCATCTCCCAGGCGAGCGACAGCCGTTTCCTGACCATCAAGATCGACGCGACGAACAGCGAGGACCACCTGGACGCGCTGATGGAGAAGCTGGGCGTGGAGGGCCTGCCCACGGTGGCCTTCGTGAACCCGGACGGCACCGTGCTGACGAAGCCGCGCGTGACGGGCTTCCTGGAGCCCGTGCCCTTCGCGGCGGAGATGCAGAAGGTCGTCCTCCAGTAGGTCGCTAGAGGTAGTTCTCCCAGCCCAGCCGGCCACGGCTCGCGAGCACGCGCTCAATCATCAGCTCGTGCAGCATGAGCAGCGGCTTCGCGAGCTCCTCGCCCTCCAGCCGCGCGAGCGCGCCGGCCATGGCCTCCAGCGTGGACATCCCGTCCGGGTGCGGCGGCTTGCGCAGGCGGCGCGTGTCCGGCGCGGGTGGCGGCAGCCTCATGCCCGGCAGCCGGCGCAAGGCGGGGACGCGCTGCACCATGCGCCGCGCCTGCGCCCAGCTCCCGTCGATGATGACCAGCCGCTTCGGCGGCGGCCCCTCCGCCTCCGGTGCGTCCGGGAAGAGCAGCCACGTGTCCGGCGTGTCCAGCACCGATGCATCGAAAGGCGCTCCCGGCGCGCCATACGACACGATGTGGCAGCGGGGCAGGGCCAGCGCCGCGATGCGCGCCGTGTTGGTGCTCTTCTGCGACTCCTTGTTGTGCCGGATGATCAGCAGCTCCGTGCGCGTGGGGATGACGGGCACGTCCTCGCACAGGCACAGGGCCGTGGGCAGGTAGCACCGCTCGCAGCGGCCGGACAGGTCCTCCGGGGTGCTCGACCTCATTTCACCGCGGTGCGGTAGCGCTCCATCAGGGCTCGCGCTTCACGCAGCTTCTCCTCGACGAAGCGGTCGTCCGCGTCCGGCTCGTATTCGGCGTCCGGCGGATCCAACTGGAAGAGGGCGGACAGGCTCGCGGGGGCGACCTCCAGCCACTCGGACGTGCGGGTGAGCGCGGCCTGCCTCCGCCCGGCGAAGGTCTCCGGCCCGTCCTCCGGACCGCAGCGGCAGATGCGCGCGGAGTCCCCGGACACGTCCACGTAGAGCCCCAGCACCTCCGCGTCCACCTCCGCGGCCAGCGCGCAGGTGGCCTCGCTGACGTAGGCCGCCATGGCCTGCGCCGCGCTGCGCTCCGTCAGCGAACGCACCAGGTAGACCTGCCACCCGGCCTCCGTGAGCGCCCCGGCCTCGCTCAGCGGGGCCAGCTCCGCCGGCGGCGCCTGGATGCGCGACAGGAGCCGGCGCACCGGGACCTCCAGCCGCTCGAGCCGGGCGTTCGACGCGGGGCAGAAGAAGACCACGCGGTACTCTCGGCTGTCGGCGGCGGTTTCCATGGGCATACGGCGGTGGCCCAAGAGGACCAAAGGACTCCCCAGGCACGCAAGGGGGGAGTTACGCCGCGGGGCGCTTCCCAGGGCCCCAGGGGGCCTCCTCCCGGGCCGGAACACGACGCGGCGAGACGCGCATTTTCCGCCCCCTTTTTCACGCTGGGTCCGGTTCGCGCCACCCCGGAGCAGCTCTCACCCATGGAGAGACATTGGGCCGGGGAGTCCCTGGATGTCTGTCTATTCCATGCAAGGAATTGGCGTCTGCTTGAAGTGTTGCAGCCGTACTGGTTTGCGTGATGCGTAAAGAAGCGCGACAGCGTTTGTCGCATCCATGAGAAAAAAAGAATCCGGCCCTCGGCGTTCTCTGGAGGGAAGGGAGGCGGTCGCATGGTGCCAGGGAGGGAGGAGCCGCCAGTCCGGGAAGGCTCTGGAGGGGAGTTCGCCGCGTTCGCGATCCGCCATCAGCCGGTGCTGGTCGCCATCGCGCGCAATGTCTGCGGCAAGAGTGCCAGTGATTGCGACGACCTGGTGCAGGACGTGCTCTTGCGCGCGCTCCTGCAATGGGAGCGGCTCAAGCGCTGGCCGGAGCCCGCACGCCGCGCGTGGCTGGTGCGCGTGCTGCACAACCGGTTCCTGGACCAGTGCCGCCGCCAGGGCGCGGAGACGGACCGCCGGGTGGACCTGCACAACGTCCACATGCTCTTCGAGGACCCGGAGGACGCGCCGGAGCCCGAGCAGTGGGAGTGCGTCACGGAGGACGAGCTGCGCCAGGCCGTGGCGCGGCTCAACGAGAAGCTGCGCCAGGCATTCGAACTTCACGCGCGGGGCCTGCGCCACGCGGAGATCGCCCGGCGGATGAACACCCCCAGCGCGGGAACGGTGGGCACGTGGCTCTTCCACGCCCGCCGCCGCCTCAAGGCCATGCTCCACGACACCGCGGAACGCCGCCGCCAGGAGAGGGAACGATGAGCACCGCGTGTGAGTGTGAGGACCTCCAGCCCTTCCTGGACGGCAGCCTGTCCGCCGAGGACCAGCGCCGCGTCCGGGGCCACCTGTCCACCTGCGACGTCTGCGCCCGCCGCTTCCACGACCTGCTGCAACTGGAGATGCTCGCGAGGCTCGCGCTGGAGGACGCCGCGGAGAGCGAGCGCTGGGTGTCCGCACGCCAGGCCCGCGACACGGTGCCCGGGTCCGACTGGAACGACGTGCCGGAGAACTGGCCCGGGGACGTGCTCGCCGCGCCCCCGGCTCCGGAGCGCGAGGGCCGGGCGTGGCACCAGGGCGCCCGCCGCTTCCGCCGCCGCTGCCCGGGGTGCGCCAACTGCTGCCCCTGGTTCGCGAAGCCGGAGGCGGTGGAGGCCGTCAGCGCGCCGCGCCTCCCGTGCCCGCGCACCAGCCGCGCCGGTGCGACGCTGCTGCGCCCCCGCACGCGCCGCTGAGCGCACGGGCTCCGGCCGCCTGCTCCTCCCTGGAGGGCAGGCGGGGGCGCCAGCGGCGAACGCTGGCAGCGGAATCCACCAAGGATTGGTCCCGCTCGCGTTTCGCAAGAGACGGGAGGCTGCCGCTCGACTCCGGGCCCTGACGCGTGATGGATCTCTGGTGCAAGAAGCTCTACCGGTTCCTGGATGGGGAGCTGGAATCGGAGGACGAGGAGCACTTCCGGCTCCATCTGGCCCTCTGCCGTGCGTGCGCCAGCGGGCTGCATGATGCCATGCAACTGGAGATGCTCAGCGTCCAGGCGCTGTGTGGCGCGGTGGCGCACAACGACGCGCCACCTCCCCCCGCCCCCGTCCGCGCGCCGTTCCGTTTCGCCCTGCCGCGAGGCCGGTGGTGGCGGCACGCGCTGGGGGCGGTGCTGGCCATGGGGCTGGGCGCGCTCACTGCGTTCATGACCGGGGACGGCTTCCGGCCGGGGGACGCGTGGCGGGCGGATGCGTCCGCGCGGGAGCTGGAGGCGCGCATCGCGTACCCGGCCGCGGACCGCTACCTGCCCTACGTCCCCGTCCGGACGGGGGCGGGGGGCGCGGCGCTCGCGAGCGAACCGCCGGTGCCCCTGCGGACCCTGGCGGCGCTGGAGGAGCGGGGGGACCTGCACGGCATCGCGGCGGCCTACCTCGTGCGTGGCGAACTGCGTCAGGCATCGGACTTCCTGGCGCGCAGCGCCCCCTCGCTGGACCGGGACAGCGACCGGGCCGTGGTGGCGATGGCCGCCGGGGAGTGGCGGCGCGCCCTGGACCTGCTCGAGGGCGTGCTGCGTCAGGCGCCGGACCATCCCCAGGCCCTGTGGAACCGGGCGCTGGTGCTCCGGGCCATGGGGCTCCCGCTCCAGGCGGCGGAGGCCTTCGAGGCCGTGGCCCGCCGGGGGGAGCCGGGGTGGAGCGAGGAGGCCGGAATCCGGGCCCAGGCCCTCCGGCAGGGGGGCTCCTTCTTGAAATGATTAGGCGCGACCCAAGGATTCTGGCGGTCGGCGTCTATTTATCGAGGCGCGGCGTGGCGGCGGCGACGAGGGGGACGGAAAGGCACCGCACCCGGGGGGACGTGATGTACCGCATCGATGCGTGGAGCCAGGGGGACGGCGCGCTGTGGGCGCCCGGTTCCAACGGGGGCGCGGGCATGCGGCCGGAGGACGAGGCCCGGGAGACGAAGGGGTACCGGGCCGACGAGCAGGAGGGGGACGGGGAAGAGGACTCCCGGCACGAAGGCGGGGAATCGCTCCTCGATTTCGAAGACAGCGACCTGGATTGGGTCGCCAGCTACTGAAGTAACGGCGCGCGCGGTTGGATGTCCGCGCTCCACGCGGCCTTCGGGGGAGGGCCGCCGCTTCCAGTGGATTCGCGGGCCGTGAGGCTCCGCGAATCCCAGGTGTCCCGGACCGGGGGGGACGGGATCCGGAAGCGTGAGGGAGCGAGGACTTCCGAGCGGGTGAGCAGGTGGGAATGCGCCCCAGGCCCTCCGTTCCCGGAACCCATGGGTTCCGGGAGCGGGGGGCTTCGGTTTTTCGGGCGAGCTAGGCTGCTCCACCTTCTTCCCGACCTGGAGTTCCCGACATGAAGCGTTGGCCCGCAGTCCTGCCCGCCCTGAGCCTGGGCTGTCTGGTGGCATGTGCCACCGTTCCCGCGAGCGCCCCCACCGCCCTCAAGACTCCACCGGTGCCGCCGCCGTCCCAGGAGCGGGCCCTGCGTGAGACCTGGCTGAAGGAGCGGCACGGGCTGCTCCTGGACATGATGCGCCGGCACGGCGTGGCCATGTGGGTCGTGGTCAACGAGGAGTTCCACGATGATCCGCTGACGGCCTGGGTCGCGCCGCCCATGCCGTACGCGGGCAACCGTGACGTGTTCGTCTTCGTGGACGCGGGCGACGCGGGGCTCCAGAAGGTCGCGTTGACGGGCTACGCCACGGAGGCGGTGTCGCGCTTCTTCGAGTCCCCCTCGGTGGAGCGCAAGCAGGCGGAGGCGCTCGCGGACCTGGACGCGCGCTACCACCCGCGCACCATCGCGCTGGCCATGGACGGGCGGCGGGGCGTGACGCGCAGCCTGACCCACGACACCTACAAGTGGCTGGTGGAGGCGCTGGGCCCGTCCGCGGAAGCGCGCTTCGTGAGCGCGGCGCCGCTCATCGAGGAGTACCTGGACACGCGGCTGCCCGGCGAGTTCACGCCCTACCGCGACCTGGTGGTGCTGACGGAGTCGCTGGTGAAGCGGGCGCTCTCCAACGAGGTGGTGGTGCCCGGCAAGACGACGGTGGGGGACGTGCGCCGCTGGCTCTACGACGCGCTGTTCGAGGCGCGCGTGGGCACGTGGTTCCAGCCGGACCTGCGCGTGCAGCGGCAGGGCATGAAGGACGGCTTCTCCCGAGGCTTCCTGGCGGTGGCGGACGAGGCGGTGGTCATCCAGCGCGGCGACCTCGTGCACGTGGACTTCGGCGTGTCGGCGCTGGGGTTGAGCACGGACTGGCAGAAGATGGCGTACGTGCTGAAGGAGGGGGAGACGGACGCGCCGGAGGGGCTGAAGCGCGCGCTGGAGAACACGCGGACGCTGCAGGACGCGCTGATGCTGCGGGCGTCGCGGCCGGGGCGCTCGTCCGCGGACGTCTACGACGCGACGATGGCGGAGATGAAGGAGCGCGGCATCGAGGCCAAGGTGTACAGCCATCCCCTGGGCGCGCAGGGCCATGCGCTGGGCGCATCCATCGACTTCCGCGCGGCGTCGCGCTCGGAGGCGCCCCGGCTGTTGCGCAAGGGCTCGTACCTCGCCGTCGAGCTCAACACCGTCACGCCCGTGCCAGAGTGGGACGGGCAGAAGGTGGCGGTGATGCAGGAAGATCCGGCGTACCTGACGGACGAAGGCTGGCGGTTCTTCGTGCCGCGCCAGGACGCCTTCTATCTCATCCACTGACGACACGAAGGGAGCGGACGTGATGCGCGTGGGCAGACCCTGGACGACGTTCGGAAGAGGAGCGTGCGCACTGCTCCTCCTGGGAGTGACGGGATGCACTGCCGCCAGTGGGGACGAGGCCCCCGCGCGGCAGGAGCGCCCCCTGGCTTCGGAAGCGTCGCTCCGGCCGCCGCGCGCGGTGGACAGCCTGCTCAGCCTGTTCGACCAGACGGCCTCCGTGGTGGAGGGTGAAGTCACGGACGTGCGCGGTGAGTATTCGCCGCGCACGGGCCCGTGGACGGTGGTGACGCTGGGCAATGTCCGGGCACACCTGGGCGCGGCGCCGCGGGAGCTGCGCCTCAAGCAGGCTGGAGGCGAGCTGCCGGATGGACGCCAACTTGTCGTGAGCCATGTGCCCCGCTTCGTCCGGGGCGCGCGCTACGTGGTGTTCCTGCGCAACACCGGGTGGAGCCTGTCGCCGGTGCTGGACGAGCACGCCTTCCGTGTGGAGTCGGTGGCGGGCCGCGAGGTGCTCGTGGGCGTCGAGGGCGGGCTCGTGGCGGGCCTGGGCTCGGCGGGGGTGCGGCAGACGGCGCCGGTGTTCGAGACGGTGGACCTGCGGGGCGCCCGTCCGGCGCCGCGCGCGGAGGCCCGGAGCGCTCCGGAGGGGATGGAGCGCGAGGCGTTCCTCTCGCTGCTCCAGAACCACCTGCGCGCGCGTGGACTCACCGTGACGGGGGCGTTCCGCGAGGAGCCCGTCACCACCGCGTCGTCGCTGTCCGTGCCGGTGACGCCCGCCGTGGCGCCGTCGGCCGTGCCGGATGCCGTTCCCCTCCAGCCCGAGCGGGACATCCCGCCCGGCCAGCCGTGATGAGGTCCGCCATGAAGACAACGACATTCGTGGGCGTCGTCGCCGCGCTGGTGCTGGGGGGCATGGAGGCGGGCGCCGCCGCCTGGGACACGTGCAACGGGACGCCGGTGAAGTGGTACAGCGGACCGGTCGTGTACCGGAACCGGTGCAGCATCCCGGACTCCGGCAACGTCAACTCGGCGTACTGGAACGGCTTGAGGCAGTGGGACGACCTGTCTCACATCGTCAGTGGCTTCAACGTGAACCCGGCGACGGACTGCTCGCTGGATCACAGCGACGGGCAGAACGAGATTGGCCTGTGTGACCGGACGGCCATCGACGGGAACAACGGCGTGACGTACTCCGTCGTGGGCCTGTGCTTCATCGGAAGCAACGGCATCGACGAGGCGGACATCTGCATCGCCAGCGACCTGGACTTCACGCCGCGCACCGGTGAGGCGTTCGGCACGTCGGGCCGGAGCACGTTCGTGCACGAGGCGGGGCACTTCTTCGGCTTCAAGCACGAGGGCGGGCACAGCATCCTGCGCACCTCGCCGCCGCACCTGGTGACGGGCGGCTACGAGTCCTCCACGCTGTGGCCCACGAACGCGCAGGGCATGAACACGCTGTACGGTTACTCGGTGACGAAGCCGAACCTGCTGCCGTCCGCCATGGGCGTGGTGGGGGACGTGGCGCAGACGTTGGATCCGGCCGGCACGAAGACGGTGTGCCGGGGCACGGCGCAGAGCGTGAAGTTCTACGTGGGCAACATGGGCAACGCGGCCGCGACGTCCTACGCGATGCGCGTGCGCCTGAGCCCGACCGCGCCGCCGAATGGCTACTACGAGTCCACCAACGTGGTGGCCACGTTCAACCACTCGCTGGGGGCGTTCTCGGAGGGCATCTACTCGCTGGGCTTCACGGTGCCGACGACGCTGCCGTTCACCACGTACTACGTCTACCTGGACATGGATCCGGCGGGCACGGTGGACGAGCTGAAGGAGAACGACAACACCACCGTCAGCGCCATGGTCCTGCGGGTGGGGTGCTGAGCATGCGGCACGGGGCCCTGATGGCGGCGCTGCTCGTGAGCGCTTGCGCGAAGCCGAAGGAGGAGCGGGCGGCGTCGCGTGACGCGCTCACGGCGGAGCGGCCCCAGCCACGGGGCGCGGCCACCGTGCGCACGGATCAGGGCACCTACTCGGCTCCGTCCGTGCGGTTCAGCGCCGACTTCCTGGGGGAGCCGCCCGTGCCCCTGATGCAGGTCGCGCTGAGCGCGCAATCGGACGACGGTGGCACCTGGCGCTTCCGCATGGCGGTGGATGAGAAGTTCGTGACGTCGAAGCGCGCCACCGCTCGGATCAGCCCTGAGTCAGCACTGGGCCCGGGCCTCGCGGTGGTGGACCAGCAGGTGGCCGGGGGGCCCGCGATGATGATGGACGAGGGCACCCTGGAGCTGACCGTCACCGGGAAGCAGGCGAAGGGTGAGGTCCGGATGAAGGACGGGAGCGTGCGCGCGACCTTCGAGGGGCCACTGACCGTCGAGTGCACTGTGCCGCCCGCATGGCTGGGTGGAGCGAACGCGCCCGTCCCGTCGTCTCCCGATGAAGGGACGGTCCGCGTGCCCGATGAGGCCCTGGTCACGAAGCAATGCCGGTCGGTAGCGGATGCCTTCCGCTGAGCACAGACCTCCCTGTGAGCCCATCATCCACCTGGGCTCACGGGGCGACGTCACTCCGCGTCGCGACCGCTCACATCCGCCCAGGCCAGCCCGAAGCGCGCCAGGTACTTCCGGAGCCGGTCCGCGTCGTTGATGCTCTTCTTCTGCGCCCGTGACTGCGCGAACAGCGTCCGGCCTGCGTCCGACAACGAGCGCGCGGAGCGGCACACCGTCACCACATCCGCGAGCTGCACGCGGTCGAACCGGTCCAGCTCCGCCGCGCGCGTGGCACCCATCACCTCCACCAGCACGTCTTCTCCCGCTGACATCGCCGCGCTCGCGGGCCGCCACTGCGCGCGCAGGCGGTCCATCTCCTCGTCCACCACGTCGCGCGTCATCCGCCCACCGGCCGCCAGCGTGGACATGCGCAGCACCGCCGCGTTGAGGTCGCGGAAGTTGCCGCTCCACCGGCCCTCAGGAGATGTGGCGAAGCGCAGGAAGTGCTCCTGCGCCTCCTTGCTCATCGTCACCCGCGTCCCCAGCGTCTGTGAGGCCTGATCCAATTCGTATTGCAGGTTGGGCGCGATGTCCTCTGGACGCTCGCGCAGCGCGGGCAGCCGGAAGGTCCACAGGTTGATGCGCGCGAGCAGGTCCTCACGAAACCGCCCCCGCTCCACGTCCAGTTGGAGGTCGCGGTTCGTCCCCGCGATGAGCTGGAAGTCGCTCTCCGCCTCCTTGTCCGCGCCCACCGGCAGGAACCGCTTGTCCTCCAGCGCGCGCAGCAACATGGCCTGCTCGTCCGCGCCCAGCTCTCCAATCTCGTCCAGGAACAGCACGCCGCCGTTCGCCTGCCGCATCAGTCCGGGCCGGTCTCCCACCGCGCCCGTGAACGCGCCCTTCACGTGGCCGAAGAGCGTGGACATGGCGCCGTCACCGCGCAGCGTGGCGCAGTTCAGGTCCACGAACGGCCCCGTCACCTGGTTGCGCGCCTTCTTCAGCGCGTAGATGCGCTTCGCGAGCTGTGACTTGCCCGCGCCCGTGGGGCCCGTCAGCAGCAGCGGTGCTCGGGACTGCACCGCCACCTGCTCGATGCGCTCGATGATCCGGTTGAACGCGGCGTTGCGCGTGTCGATGCCGGACTTGAGGAACGACAGGCCTTCGCGCTGCTGTTGCCGGAAGCGCGCCGCCAGCGTGTCGTAGTTCGACAGGTCCAGGTCGATGATGGCGTGCGTGCCCACCGCCCCGTGTTCCTTTCCCTTGCCCGGAGACGTCTGCACCAGCCGGCCTGGAATCAGCCGGCTCTCCACCAGGAGGAACATGCAGATCTGCGCGATGTGCGTGCCCGTGGTGATGTGCACCAGGTAGTCCTCTTCCTCCGGATGGAAGGGCTGCGCGCGCACGTGGTCCAGCAGCGCGCCGTACACCTCCTCCAGGTTCCATGGATCCCGGATGGGCAGTGACGTGAGCCGCACCTCCGTCTCCGGAGACACCTGCGCGATGTCGTCCCGGATGACCGCCGCCAGCGACGTCCCGTGGGGCGGGTGCAAGAGCTCCAGCCGGTGCACCACCAGGTCCTCCTGCTGGCACAGCGACACCGTGGGCCGCCACCGCGCCCAGCGCTGTGCCCCCATCCCCGTGTCCAGCGTCGTCCCCAGCATCCCGATGACGACCGTCCGCCGCGCCTTCGCCTTTTGAGCCATCAGGATAGGTATTTATCCCATGGGATACGGATTGCCAGCCCATCCCTGGGAATCCCCTCGGAGAGGGCGTTGGCACGCCGGCTGCTCTAGCTCCCCCACGTGACCGGGACACAGAGCCCGCGTCGAACGACCGAAAGGCGCAGAGCCATGAACGCGAACTACGAGGTGATGTCGGACGAAGCGGGCCGCCCCATCAAGACGTGGACGGTGGGGGTGCCGTTCGAGGACGAGGCGAAGAAGCAGCTTCGCAACCTCCGCGGCCTGCCCTTCATCCACAAGTGGGTCGCCGTGATGCCGGACGTGCACCGCGGTTACGGCGCGACGGTCGGGAGCGTGGTGCCCACGGTGGGCGCGGTGGTGCCGGCGGCGGTGGGCGTGGACATCGGATGCGGGATGATCGCCGTGCGCACGACGCTGCGCGCGGATCAGCTGCCGGACTCGCTGCGCGGGGTCCGCTCGGCCATCGAGGCGGCCGTGCCGCACGGCCGTACGGACAACGGCGGCCGGAATGACCGTGGCGCGTGGAAGGACTCGCCCGCCACGCATACCTCCGCGTGGGCCCGCCTGGCGGAAGGGTACGCCCGCATCGTCGCGAAGCACCCTCGCATCGGCCGTGGGCCGGAGCTGGCGCACCTGGGAACGCTCGGGACGGGAAACCACTTCATCGAGCTGTGCGTCGATGAGTCGGATGGCGTGTGGCTGATGCTGCACTCGGGGTCGCGCGGCGTGGGGAACCGCATCGGAAGCCACTTCATCGAGCTGGCGAAGCAGGACATGGAGCGCTTCTTCATCCACCTGCCGGACGCGGACCTGGCGTACCTGCCGGAGGGAACGGAGCACTTTGAAGACTACGTCTTCGCGGTGAGCTGGGCGCAGGACTTCGCGGCGATGAACCGCGAGCTCATGCTGCACTCGGCGGTGGAGGCCCTGAAGGCGAGCGGTGAGCTGCCTGCGTTCGAGCTGTCCGAGTCCGCGGTGAACTGCCACCACAACTACATCTCGCGCGAGCACCACTTCGGAAAGAACTGCTTCGTGACCCGCAAGGGCGCGGTGCGGGCGCGCGAGGGCGACATGGGAATCATCCCCGGCAGCATGGGGGCCCGTTCCTACATCGTCCGCGGGAAGGGAAACGCGGATGCCTTCCACTCGTGCAGCCACGGCGCGGGCCGGGTGATGTCGCGCGAAGCGGCGAAGAAGCGCTTCACGCTGGAGGACCACGCGAAGGCGACCGCGGGCGTGGAGTGCCGCAAGGACGTGGACGTGATTGACGAGACGCCGGCCGCGTACAAGCCCATTGACGCCGTGATGGCCGCGCAGGCGGACCTGGTGGAGGTCGTCCACACGCTGAAGCAGGTGGTGTGCGTGAAGGGATAGCCGAAGCAGTCCCACCCGCTGCCCCGCGGAGGTGCTCATGCCGGGATGAAGACACCGAGGCGCCCGTTCCCCCGAAGAGGTCCGCGCAAGCGGCCGTTAAGGTGGGGGAGCGGGCGCCGCTATTTTTTGTAATCAGGGATGGGATGCTGCGTCCGTCCGCGAGCGCGCAAAGGAGCACCACGCACATGGTTCGCATCGATGGTTCACAGGGGGAGGGGGGCGGCCAGGTGCTGCGCACCGCGCTGGCGCTGTCGCTGGTGACGGGCACGCCGTTCGAGATGGTCAACGTGCGCGCGGGCCGCGCCAAGCCGGGCCTCTTGCGTCAGCACCTCACCGCGCTCAAGGCCGCGGAGACGGTGGGCGCCGCGGAGGTGACGGGCGCGGAGCTGGGCTCCAGGCAGCTGTCCTTCCATCCGCGCGCGTTGTCCGCGGGCAACTACCACTTCGCGGTGGGCTCGGCGGGCAGCGCGACGCTGGTGCTGCAGACGGTGCTGCCCGCGCTCCTGCACGCGGAAGGGGCCTCCACGCTGATGCTGGAGGGCGGGACGCACAACCCGGCGGCGCCGCCGTTCGACTTCCTGGAGAAGGTGTACCTGCCGCTGCTCCGCCGCATGGGCCCGCGCGTGGACGTGACGCTGGAGCGGCCCGGCTTCTATCCGGCCGGAGGAGGCCGCTTCCGCGTGGACATCCATCCCGCGAAGCTCCAGCCGCTCCAGTTGCTGGAGCGCGGACGGGTGCTGCGCACGGAGGTCGTGGCCCAGGTGGCGGCCATCCCCTTCGACGTGGCGAAGCGCGAGCTGGACACCGTGGCCGCCGCGCTGAAGCTGCGGCCGGATCAGCAGCGCCCGGAAGAGCTCAAGCGCTCCTACGGCCCAGGCAACGTGCTGCGCGTCGAGGTGGAGAGCGAGCACGTGACGGAGGTCTTCACCGGCTTCGGCGAGCGCGGCAAGCGCGCGGAGGTCGTGGCCGAGGAGGTCGCCGCGAAGGTGAAGCGCTACCTGGACGCGGGCGTGCCCGTGGGCGAGCACCTGTGTGATCAGCTCCTGCTGCTGTGCGCCCTGGCGAAGGGCGGCCACTTCCGCACGGTGGCGCTGGACAGCCATTCGCTCACGCAGCGCGAGACGATGGCGCACTTCCTCGACGTGAAGATGGACGTGCGGGAGCTGGAGCGTGACGTGCACGAGGTGACGGTGCGCGGCTGATGCAGGGGCAGGGCAGGGCGGTGCCCCCTTGCCCGGCCGGACGCCCGGCGGTCGGACGAGGCACCCGCTCAGCAGGGCTCAACCCATGGCGTTACCTCGCAGCCTTCCTACGTTGTGACCCGTGGGGGAGGCTGCTCGTGGCGGAAGTCCCTGAAGTCGAAATCATCGTCCGAGACCTGAAGCAGGCCGTCGTGGGCCGGCGCTTCGTGGGCGCGGAGGTGCTGATGCCCGCGGCGGTGCGCTTCGCCTCGCCGCCGGACTTCATCCAGAACCTCACGGGCCGCAAGGTGCTCGCGGCCGAGCGGCGCGCGAAGTTCATGCTGCTCACGCTCGATGACGGGCAGACGCTCGCGCTGCACTTCATGCTCTGGGGTGAGCTGCAACTGCGGCCCGTGGGAAGCGAACGGCCTCCCGCGACGCTCGTCGTGCTCACGCTGGAGGGCAACGAGGAGCTCCAGCTCACGGACACGCTGGGCTACGCGCGCGTGGCGCTGGGGCCCACGGCGCTGCTGGCCTCGCAGCTCAAGCTGGAGGAACTGGGACCGGAGGCGCTGGACGAGGCCTTCACGCCGGAGGTGCTGGCGAAGTTGCTCAGGCGCAGGCGCAGTGCGCTCAAGACGGTGCTCCTCAACCAGCGCGTGCTCGCGGGGCTGGGCAACCGCGACGCGGACGAGAGCATGTGGGTCGCGGGCATCGACCCCCGGCGGCTGGCGTCGTCCCTGTCCCCGTCCGAAATCGTCCGGCTGCACCAGGGCATCCGCGACGTGCTGGAAGAGGGACTGCGGCTGCGCGGCACGCAGCGCGACCTGTTCGGCGTGCAGGGGCAGGCGAAGCACCGGCGCAACATCTTCGGCAAGACAGGGGCGCCCTGTCCCCGCTGCGCCACGCCCGTGTCGCATCTGCGCATCGGCGGCCGCAACACGCACTGGTGCGCGCACTGCCAGCCCGCGGACGGCGCCGTGACAGAGGCCCCGGCGCAGACGTCACTGCTCTGAGCTGGTATGAACGGGAGCGTGTCCGACGTTCCCGCCCCCTCGCCCCTGTCCCTCGATGACGCGCTCGCGCGAGCGAGCGAAGAGCTTCAGTTCCCCAGCTACTACCAGTCCAGCGTGCGCCCGCTGCTGCGCGACCCGGAAGGGCGCTGGCCCCACTGCTGCGGCGGAGGCTGCGAGCCGTGCGCCCAGACGCTCATCCGCGTCGCGATGCGCGCGTTGGAGCTGATGGGCACGCCGCGCCAGAGCCCGCCGCCAGACTTCTAGGAAACTTCTAGAAGAGCCGCGTCCCCAGGCCCACGCGCCCGGTGAGCCCCAGCCGCGTCTGGCCCGCGCCCGCGCGCTCCTGGAACGTCTCCACGCCCACCTGTCCCGCCGCGAGCAGCGACAGGTTGCCGCCCAGGTAGACCTCCACGCCAAGGCCGCCCAGCGCCTGGAAGCGCCGCTGCTTGTCGCCCGTGAGCCCCAGGTCGATGGGCAGGTCCACCAGGCCCAGCACCATCACGGTGTCCGCCACGCGGTAGCCCGCAACCATCCCCGGCAGGATGCGCACCAGCACGCCGGAGAAGTTGTCGTCGTCCATGTACGTGGCGCCGGAGTTGAGCACCAGGCCCACGCCCAGCGTCGGCGCCAGCCCGAACCTGCCGCTGCGCACCACCTCCTTGCGGCCTACGAGCTCCAGCGACGCGCCCAGCTTGAACCAGTCGAAGCGCGCCCGCGCCTCCACCTCCAGCGCACCCAGCCCCTGCCGGAACCCCAGCCCCACCTCCGGCGCGCCCGTGTAGCCATAGAGCGCCGTCGCCCCCGCGGGCAGCATCACCGGCGCCACCACGGAGCCCAGCGGGTCCTCCTGCGAGAAGGAGACTTCGGCGTCCTGGGCGGAGGCGAGCGTGGGCAGGACGAGGAGGGCGAGCAACGGTCCGAGGCGCGTCATGGCGCGCACCCTAGCTTGGCTTGCAGCCTGGCCAAAACCCAACGAATCCAGGGACTTGGAGGCAGGTTGTACATTCGGCCGGGTTCCCTGGAAGAATGGGGAATCCATGGTTGCCTACCTGCACGCCGCACCGCCTCCTGAAACCTCCGCGCCCGCGGGAGGTCGTGATGCACTCGACCTTCCGGGTGGGACTGGGGACTGGGTGCTGCTCGTGGGGGAGACGGCGCGGCCCGCGGTGGCGGAGGCGCTCGCCCGCGAGGGCTTCGAGCCCGTGCTCGTGGACGGGGCCCGCGCGGCGTTGGCGCGGCTGGGCGTGGAGGCGGGCGGGACGCTGCCGGGCGTGGCGCCCACGGATTCGAAGGACGGGCTGCCCCGGCTGGTCATCATCGACGCGGACCTGCCGGACGGCGACGGCTTCAGCCTCTGCGGCGTGCTCCGCGCGGACCCGAAGTGCGCGCACCTGCCGGTGCTGCTGGTGGCGAAGCTCGCGGAGGAGTTCCACCGCGACCTCGCCGCGGGCGTGGGCGCGGACGAGTACCTGGTGGAGCCGGTGGACGCGCGCGACGTGGCGGTGCTCGCGCGGCTCAAGGCGGGACGGCGCGGCGATGAGGACGTCTACGACGCGCACACCTCGACGCTGCCGCTCGTGGCGCTGGTGCGCGCCCTGCTATCCGGCGTGCGCTCGGGGCGGGTGGTGCTGTCGGAGGACTCGGGCACGCTCTTCTTCCGCCATGGCCTGGTGGTGGACGCGGCCTTCCACGGCGAGCGCGGCAGCCTCGCGTTCCGGCGCCTCTTGTGCTTCGGCGCGGGCGCGTACACGGTGACGTTCGGCCCGGAGCTGCAACGCGGCAGCTTCTCCATGGACCGCCCGTTCATCTGCGAGCAGGTGGTGCCCGGCCTGGAGCGCTTCGAACAGCTGCGCGTCAAGGGCCTGCCCCTGGCGGCGCGGCTCACGGTGGACTTCAACCGGCTGGCGCAGGAGCTGCCCTCGCTGCCGGAGGACGTGGAGCAGGTGGTGCGCCTCTTCGACGGGCGGCGCACCGTGCGCGCGATGCTGCTGGAGTGCCGCTTCCCGGAGGCCCTGGCCTACGAGGCGGCGACCCGCCTGTTCATGCTGGGCGTGCTGGTGCCCGCCATCCTGGTGGAGGAGCGCGAGCGCGCCCGGGAGTCCGCGGGGCCGCCCCGCCTCTTCGAGCCCGTCCTGGCCCCCGATTCCGAGCCGGAGCCCGGGCCGGACGCATCGTGAGGGTTTGACTCGGGCGGCCTGCTCGGGGCACAAGGCCGGGAGCGCCACGGGCTGAACGCCCGTCCACCCCACGCCTGAGCCGCCGCCATGTCCGGTCACAACCGATGGTCGAAACTCAAACGCCGCAATGCCGTCCTGGGCGTGGCCAAGGGCAAGCTCTACTCCAAGGCCATCAAGGAGATGACCGTCGCCGCGCGCCTGGGCGGTGGTGACCCGTCCAGCAACGCCCGCCTGCGCGTGGCCGTGGCCCAGGCGCGCGAGTCGAACATCCCGCGCGACACCATCGAGCGCGCCATCAAGAAGGGCACGGGCGAGCTGGCCGGCGAGTCGTACGAAGAGGTGACGTACGAGGGCTACGGCCCCGGCGGCGTCGCGCTCATCATCGAGTGCCTCACCGACAACCGGAACCGCTCCGCCAGCGACGTGCGCAACCTCTTGAGCAACTACGGAGGGAACATGGGCGCGGAGGGCGCCGTGGGCTGGATGTTCCACCGGAAGGGCGTCATCACCGTGAAGCCCGGCCCCACCGAGGACCAGGTGATGGAGCAGGCCCTGGACGCGGGCGCCGAGGACGTCGTGGACCAGGGGCCGGACGGCTTCGAGGTGCGCACCGCCCCGGCGGACCTGCACGCGGTGGGCGCGAAGCTGGAGGCCGCGGGCCTGGCCCTGGGCGAGCAGAAGTGGACCTTCGTGCCGCAGAACACCGTGAAGGTGGAAGGCGACAACGCGAAGCGCCTGTTGAAGCTGATGGATGCGCTCGACGACAACGACGACGTGCAGCACGTGCACGCCAACTTCGAAATCGACGAGTCCCTGATGGAGTCGCTGTCCACGTAGCGCCCCGGCAAGGGGCGCGTGGGAAAGGAACGGGCCGGTGCGGGTACTCGGCGTGGACCCTGGCAGCCGCTTCATGGGCTTCGGGGTGGTGGAGGAGAAGAAGGGCAAGCTCGTGCACCTGGGCCATGGCGTCATCAAGGTGGTGGAGTCCGCGCCCCTCGCTGAACGCCTGAAGGACCTGCACGCCGCCTTGAGCGCCGCGCTCGGGCGCTACCAGCCGGAGGCCGTGGCCGTGGAGGGCCTCTTCACCTTCCGCAACGCCCGCAGCGCCCTGGTGCTGGGCCACGCGCGCGGCGTGGCGCTGCTCGCCGCGGCGCAGGCGGGCCTGCCCGTGCACGAGTACGCCCCCGCCAGCGTGAAGAAGTCCGTGGGCGCCAGCGGCGCGGGCGGCAAGGACGCCGTGGCGCGCATGGTGCGCACGCTGCTCGGCGTGGATGAAGCGACGCTGGAGCGCGCGGATGCCAGCGACGCGCTCGCCGTGGCGCTGTGCCACTTGAACCAGTTCCGCGTGGGCATTCCCCGCGCCAGCGCTCCCGGCAACGGCAAGCGCAAGGGGGCCGCGTCGGTGCTCGCGGACCGCCTGTCGTCCGCCTACCAGCGCCCGGAGACCCGCCGATGATCGCCCGGCTGCGTGGCAACGTGTTGGAGAAGGGTGCGGAAGACGCCGTCGTCGACGTGAACGGCGTGGGCTACCGCGTGAACCTGTCCACCGTGTCGCTGGGCAAGCTGCCCGCGGACGGCCAGCCGGTGGACCTGCGCATCCGCACCGTGGTGCGCGAGGACGCCTTCGAGCTCTTCGGCTTCCTCTCCCCCGCGGAGGAGGAGCTCTTCCAACTGCTCAACACCGTGTCCCGCGTCGGTCCGCGCATGGCCCTGGGCGTGATGTCCGGCATGGAGGTGGGCGAGCTCATCGCGGCGCTGTCGCGCGGTGAGACGAGCCGGCTCGCCAAGATTCACGGCGTGGGCAAGAAGACCGCCGAGCGGCTCGTCCTGGAGCTCAAGGAGAAGGTGCGCAACCTCCACTCGGAGGGCATCGCGAAGGGCACCACCCCGCGCGCGCCCATCACCTCCGGCAACAAGGCGGACCTCGTCTCCGCGCTGCTCAACCTGGGCTACAAGCAGCCCCAGGCGGAGAAGGCCGCGGACGTCGTCATCACGCAGCTGGGCCCAGACGCCTCCTTCCAGGCCCTCTTCCGCGAAGCCCTCAAGTCCCTGCGCTCCAGCCCGTGACTTCCGGACACCGCTTCGCCCCCCGGGGCGAGACGCGGTGCTTCAGGGAGCGGGGAATCCTCGGAAAATACGCGCAAGGCTTTTTCCTGTAGAAAAGCGCGGTCGTTTCGCGGCGAACGAATGCGCTGTTCGCCCATGGTCATCGCGCGATCCACGCCGCTCACGGTCTGACACCCCTGAGCAATCCAGGCCGGCCATGCGCTGGCGAATTCCGCTGAAAATATCAATTTCCAGCGCAGGTGCGGCGGTTCCGGAAGGAGCCGCAGCGCGCCAAGGAGGCGTGTGTCATGGCGGCGTGGCGTGAGGTTCCGGTCGTCGTGATGCTGCTCTCGGGTGTCCTCGGGGTGGGGTGTGGCGGGGGGGAAGGCGAGGACGTATCGGCGGTGCAAGAGGCGCCAGCGGCGATGGAGCAGGCGGTCTACGGGGGCCCGCAGCCGTGTGGCCTGTCGGCGCGGCTCGTCCGGGACGTCCGGCGCGGCGCGGAGGGCTCGGCGCCGGAGACGCTGGTGGAGGTGGGCGGGCAGGTCTTCTACGCCGCGGATGACGGCGTGTCCGGCCGCGAGCTGTGGGTGATGGAGGGGAGCGCCACGGGCGCGCACCAGGTGAAGGACGTGCGGCCCGGGGCCAATGGCAGCACGCCGCGCTTCCTCACGCGGATGGGCGGGCGGCTGTTCTTCGTCGCGGACGACGGCGCGCACGGGCCGGAGCTGTGGCTGTCGGACGGCACCGAGAAGGGCACGGTGCTGGTGGCGGACCTCCGGCTCGGGGCGCAGGGCAGCGCGCCGGACGGGCTGACGGTGGTGGGCAACCGGCTGTACTTCACCGCGGATGACGGCACGCGCGGCCGCGAGCTGTGGAGCACGGACGGCACGGCGAAGGGCACGCAGCTCACGCAGGAGTTCGCGCGCGGGCCGGGCTCGCTGTTCCTGGACGACCTGACGGAGTGGAACGGGAAGCTCGCGCTGGTGGCGTACGGCGACGCGGTGACGCTGTGGGTGGTGGACGGGCGGACCGGCACCTCGCGGGCGCTCTTCCACGCCCCGGAGCAGTCCGTCGTCTTCGCGCTGACGCCCGCGGGGAAGGATCGCCTCTTCTTCCTCGTGGACGTGGGCTTCGGCGAGGCGGACCTCTGGGTGACGCGGGGCCAGCCCCTCCTCACCTTCCCGCTGAGGCACTTCGAGGGGGACTACCCGTCGGAGCTCACGCCGCTGGGCAGCGCCGTGTACTTCATGGCCGGCGCGGAGGGCTTCTTCGGCGAGCCCGGGGACCAGGTCCACGGCGGCGAGCTGTGGAAGAGCGACGGCACGCTCCTGGGCACCCGCCTGGTGAAGGACGTGCGGCCGGGGCCCCAGGGCTCGCTGCCCTCCGGGCTGACGGTGCTGGACGGGCGGCTGTACTTCTCAGCGGATGACGGCGTGCACGGCCGCGAGCTGTGGCGCTCCAACGGCACGGCGCAGGGCACGGTGCTGGTGAAGGACGTGGAGCCAGGTCCCGAAGGCAGCACCCCCATGTCCTTCGCGGTGGTGGACGGGTGGCTCTTCTTCTCCGCGACGACGGCGGGCCGGGGCCGCGAGGGCTGGTACTCCAACGGCGACCCGGGCCGCGTGGACCCGATGCGCGACATCGCGCCCGCGGGGCTGGACGCGAACCCCCGCGGCTTCGTGCGCGCGGGGAGCTCCGTCTTCTTCCTCGCCACGGACCCGGCCCAGGGGGAGGAGCCCTGGGCGCTGCCCTTCCTCCCCGCGGCCCGCTGCGCCCGCCTGGAGCCCTGACGGCTCCGGCTGTGACTACGCCGCGCGACGCATCGCGGGCGTGGGGTGCAGACCGCCCGTGTTGGGCGCGGGCAGCACCACGGTGGGCCCCAGGCCCGGGGCCAGGAGGTGCGCGGTGAGCAGTGAGGACGGGTGGAAGTTCACGAACGACGCGTCATGCGCGGACGGGCCCGCGAAGAGCTTCTCCACCACCATGGACGCGTACTGCTCCAGCGAGTCTTCGCGCGTGTTGCCGTTGAGCACCACCTCCCAGCCCATCTGCTCCGCGAAGCGGCGCACGCCGGGGATGCGCGACAGCAGCGGCGTGTAGCTCTCCGTGCTCACGCCGTTCTCGCTCACCACGAAGACTTCGTTCGCGGTGGCCACCGCCAGGGACATGTTCCCCTGCGTGTGGCCGGGCGTGCTGAGCAGCGCCGCGCCCTGGCCCAGCCACGTGTCGCCGTCCAGGAGCATCACGCGCTCGTCGGGGATGTCCGCGCCGCCGGGCACGAACCACACGTGCTGCATGGGGTGCAGGTGCTTCACCATGGTCCACTCCGCGCGCTGCACCAGCAGCTTCGCCCGGGGGAAGACGGGCGGGCTTCCGTCACCGCCCAGCCAGCCGCGCAGGTCCTGGATGTGCAGGTGGTCGAAGGCCAGGTAGTCCACGTCCGACGGCGTCAGCCCCAGCTGCTCCAGGTAGCCCTGCACCGTGCCGTGGCGGGTGGACATCACCTTGTCGGAGAGGAACGCGCCGTAGCGCTCGCGCAGCGCGCGGTAGAAGGGCGCCGCGTGGCCCCGCTCGTAGTCGGTGGGGTTGAAGAGCAGCGTGCGCCGCTGGCCGGTGCCGGCTTCCGCGAACTGCACCACCTGCATGCGGTTGGTCATCATCACGTAGGGCGCCGGGGACAGCGCCGCCCCGCTGAAGGCGAACAGCGTGGGGTAGGGGAACGTGATGAGGTCACAGGTGGCCACCGCCGCCACCGGGCCTTCCCGGACGAAGGCCTCGCGGGCCTCCTGCGCGGCGCGGCGCAGCTTCTGGATGCGGAGGCCGGGCGAACGCTCGGCGCGGGCCTCGGGCAGGAGGGGCAGGGGACGGAACGGGGCGGAAGCGGAAATCATGACGCGACTCCCTTCGGGCAGGGGGACGTGCCCCCTGGCTGGCCGGTCGGCGTGCCACTCCGAGTCTAGCGCCGCCAGAAGGGCAGCGACACGCGCCCCCTTCGCTGTATAGGGTCGGAATGGCGATGGCGAGGAAGTCCGACGACACCCTCTCGGGAGATGTTCAGCCGGAAGACATCCGGTTGGAGGCCTCCCTGCGCCCGCGCACCTTCGACGAGTACGTGGGGCAGGGGACGGTCGTCGAGAAGCTGAAGGTGTACGTGGCCGCGGCCCGGAGCCGGGGTGACGCGCTGGACCACTGCCTGTTCTCCGGCCCCCCGGGCCTGGGCAAGACGTCGCTCGCGCACATCATCGCGAACGAGCTGGGCGTGGGCATCCACGTCACCAGCGGCCCCGCGCTGGAGAAGAAGGGCGACCTGGCGGGCCTGCTCACCAACCTCAACGAGCGGGACATCCTCTTCATCGACGAAATCCACCGCCTCAACGCCGCCGTGGAGGAGTACCTCTACCCGGCGATGGAGGACTTCCGGCTGGACATCACCATCGACACCGGGCCCGCCGCCCGCGCGATGAAGATCGACCTGCCGCCCTTCACGCTGGTGGGCGCCACCACGCGCACGGGCCTGCTCACGTCCCCGCTGCGCGACCGCTTCCAGATCCAGGATCGCCTGGAGTACTACGAGCCGAAGTTCCTGGAGCAGATCCTCGACCGCTCCGCGCGCATCCTCGGCGTGCCCATGGACCGCGCCGCCAGCCGCGAGGTCTCCACCCGCTCGCGCGGCACGCCCCGCATCGCGAACCGCCTCTTGCGCCGCCTGCGCGACTTCGCCCAGGTGGAGGGCAACGGCCGCATCACCTACGACCTGGCGCATGACTCGCTGAGCCGCCTGGGCGTGGACGCGAGTGGCCTGGACGCGATGGACCGCAAGATCCTCCTCACCATCCTGGAGAAGTTCGGCGGCGGCCCGGTGGGCGTGGAGACCATCGCCGCGAGCGTGGGCGAACAGCGCGACACCATCGAGGACGTCTACGAGCCCTTCCTCATGCAGGAGGGCTTCCTCATGCGCACGCCCCGGGGCCGCACCGCCACGCTGCGCACCTACCAGTACTTCAAGAAGACGCCGCCCCCCAGCTCCCCACAAGGGGCGCTCTTCTAACCCGCACCCCTTCCCGCCATGAGCCAAGCCCCCGCCGCCGTGCCCACGGTCCTCCCCAGTCCCCGCGACTACTACGGCGACCTGATGCGCGCCTCGCAGGCCACGCGCGCGGGCTTCCTCGCGGAGCGCGAGCGCTGGCTGCGCGGCGTGCCGGTGGAGGGCCGCGAGGAGCTGCTCTTCGAGTTCGAGATGTGGCTGCGCGCGGTGGAGCGCTACCTGAACCTCCACAACGCCGTGGTGGACGCCCGCGCCCGGCCGCTCGTCACGCGCGACTTCCACGAGGAGCTGGTGGACGTGCGCGACGCTATGGAGCGCGCCGTGCGCGTCGCCCGGCACCTGCAGGACCCGGACAGCGACCCGAAGATGGTCTTCCGCAAGTACGTGGAGACCCAGCTCGCGGACGACCGCGTGCGCCGGCTGCTCATCGAAGAGGAACTGGACCAGGAGACCCCGCCGGAGAGCCTCTTCGTCGTACGCGAGGCGTTCGACGCGCTGAAGAACCTGCTCGACAACCTGCTCCAGCTGCCGCTCATCGGCCTGTCGCTGTTCCAGGACGTGGGCAAGCTGACGCTGCGGGAGATCGTCCTCAACCGCTACTTCCGCCCCTTCCGCCCGCTGGAGTTCCGCGTCGAGTACGACCGGCTGCGCTCCGTGCGCCTGCTGGATGTGCTGGGCTCGCTGCCCCAGGACACGCGGCCCCTCTTCACCACCGCGTTCCTGGGCCTGTTTCGCGTGCTGCACTACCTGACGCACGTGGATCCGGAGTCGCAGCCGCCCGTGCCGCGCCGCGTGCGCGTGCTCCTGGCCCTGGTGCGCGGCGAGGTCTCCGCCGTGGCCAGTTACCTGCACACGGAGCTGTCCCCCAAGGCCGGCCCCAAGCACCTGCAGGCCGCCACGCTGCGCGCCGCGCGCGACCTGGCCCGGGAGACGGACCGCATCTCCCGCGAGGTGCTGGTGGACCTGGACCGCGACCCCGCCGCGCCCCTGCGCGCCGCGGAGGCCTTCACCACGCTGTTGCGCCAGCAGATCGTCGCGCTGGTGGACGCGCTGGCCCCCAACGGCGCGCTGGGAGAGGAGGCCTTCGCCCACCTCACCAGCGCCCAGGACGCCGCGCTGCGCCTGCGCAAGGACCTGTGGGTCTACGCCCAGCTGTGCCGCGCCGCCGAAAGCCACCTGCGCGCGGAGGACGTGACCGCCGCAGAGCGCGTGCTGGAGGCCCTCAAGTCGTTCCTCGACTACTTCCACGACGGCGGCTACCAGCTCCTGCGCTACGCGGACTACGACGCCTTCGACCGCTTCACCTCGCTGCTGGTGGAGCTGCCCTGGCCCCCGGAAGGCCCCGGCATCCGCAGCCGCCTGGCGGAGGACCTCCGGCGGTTCTCACAGACACTGGAGACCACCTTCCACGCCGTCAGCCGCCGCTCGCTCCTCCAGGGCCGCGGCTTCGACCGGCCGGACGCGGAAGCCCTGCGCGACCGCTTCCTGCCGCCTGCCCGCTGACCCACCCTCCCAGTCACGATTCCCGTCAAGCCCCGGACTCCCGGTATGTCCGGGATGTGCGTTTGCTTCCGGGCACTCGCCTGCGATAGAGACGCGCCCCTGTCACGTGGGTGACACGCACTCCCGGTTGGTTTGAAACCATTCGGGTGCCCCGGAGTTCGAAGGATGAATTCCGGACATCGCTGTCACGGTGGGAGGAGCAGTGGTGGGTTTCCCAAGAGGGGTGTCCGGGCTTCGGTCAGGTCCATCCCCCGTACCGGCGGACCATGTGCCAGCAGTTCCAGGGGGTTGGGAAGGGCAGGGCCTCCCCTTCAGGCAATTCTTGTGTCACGGCCACGTGGCATGTTGATTGCTCCTGTGTGCAGCGCGTCAGACCGCCGTGGAACGGCCTGACGGGGCCATACCCCGCGTATGTCAGTACGAAGCAGTCCCTAGAGGCGACACCGACATGCTCCAGCTCAACGACTTCCAGCGCACCCTCTCCCAGCCGGCCATCTGCCGCGGCGTGGGGCTCCACTCCGGGTTGCCCGTGACGCTGACCCTGAAGCCCGCGCCCGCGGGGCATGGCATCGTCTTCGTGCGCACGGACCTGGCGCGCCCGGTGAGCATCCCCGCGCTGGCGGAGTACGTGGTGGACACGTCGCTGGCCACCACCCTGGGCCGGGACGGCGTGAAGGTGGGCACGGTGGAGCACCTGATGTCCGCGCTGGCGGCGCTGGGCATCGACAACGTGCGCGCGGAGCTGGACGGGCCGGAAGTGCCCATCATGGACGGCAGCGCGGCGCCCTTCACGCACGCCATCATGGAGGCCGGTTCCCACGAGCTGGATGCTCCGCGTGAGTACCTGGTCATCAAGAAGAGCGTGGTGGTGCAGGACGGCGACAAGCAGGCGTCGCTCACCCCCGCCCGGCGCTTCCGCATCAGCTGCACCATCGACTTCGAGCACCCCGTCATCCAGGGCCAGTCCTTCGACGTGGACGTGAACGACCGGGGCTTCTCGCGTGAAATCTCGCGCGCCCGCACGTTCGGCTTCCTGCGTGACGTGGAGAAGCTCAAGACGCTGGGCCTGGCGCGCGGCGGCTCGCTGGAGAACGCCGTCGTGGTGGACGAGGCCGCCATCCTCAACCCGGACGGCCTGCGCTTCCCGGACGAGTTCGTGCGCCACAAGATCCTGGACGCCATCGGCGACGTGTCGCTGTTCGGCCGGCCTGTCATTGGCCACATGACGGCGTTCAAGACGGGCCACGCGCTCAATCACAAACTGGTGCGCAAGGTGCTGGCGGACCCCTCCAGCTTCGACATCGTCACCGCGCGCCGCCGGGACGTGGAGGGGCGTGAGCCGGGCCGCGCAAGCCTCGCGGGCGCGTTGGAGTTGGAGCCCCTGGTCGCCTGAACACTGGACTGGCAATTCCTTGCCAGTCCCGGGGACCTCTATTAAGTCGGCTGGCTATGTCCATGCGCTCTACTCGCATCGCCCTGGCCGCCCTCCTCGCGGCATCCCTCACCGCCGGCTGCAACAAGGAGAAGGCGCCGGCCAATGCCCAGGCGCCCGCCGCGCAGGCCCAGGCCGCAAACGCCTCCGAGCCGGCGCCGGACACCGTGGTGGCCACCTTCGGCAACAACGAGAAGGTCACCTTCGGTGAGCTCAACGAGCGCATCAAGGAGCCGCTGGCGAACCTGGACAAGCAGAAGTTCCAGCTGCGCAAGCGCGGCCTGGAAGGGCTCGTCACGGAGCGCCTGGTGAAGGCCGAGGCGACCAAGCGCGGCATCACCGAGGACCAGCTGCTCAAGGCGGAGATCGACGACAAGATCCCCGCGCCCCCGGAAGAGAAGATCAAGGAGGTGTTCGAGGGCGCCAAGGGCCAGCTGCCCCCGGGCGCGACCTACGAGCAGATGAAGCCGCAGATCGTGGACTTCCTGTCCGACCAGCAGAAGCAGGAGCAGGCCCAGAAGTTCTTCGACTCGCTGCGCGCGGGCGCCAACGTGAAGTACGAGCTGCCCGAGCCCCCGCGCCCGCCCGCGGAGCGCAAGCAGGTGGCCGCCACCGGCCCGTCCAAGGGTCCGGAGAGCGCGCCGGTCACCATCGTGGAGTTCAGCGACTTCCAGTGCCCGTTCTGCAGCCGCGCCATCGGCACGGTGGACGAGGTGACGAAGCAGTACGGCGACAAGGTGCGCCTGGTGTTCCGCCAGTTCCCGCTGGACTTCCACCAGCAGGCGCAGAAGGCCGCCGAGGCCTCGCTGTGCGCGAACGAGCAGGGCAAGTTCTGGGAGATGCACGACAAGCTCTTCGCCAACCAGAAGGCGCTGGGCGTGGATGACCTGAAGAAGTACGCGGGCGAGCTGAAGCTGGACACGGCCAAGTTCAACACCTGCCTCGACTCCGGCGAGAAGGCCGCGCAGGTGAAGGCGGACATGGCGGACGGCTCCAAGGTGGGCGTCAGCGGCACGCCGGCGTTCTTCATCAACGGCATCATGCTGTCGGGCGCGCAGCCCCTGGACGAGTTCAAGAGCATCATCGACGCGGAGCTGAAGGGCGCGAAGTAGTCCTCGCAGCGCCTGCAGGGAGGGATGCGGTGGCGTCCAAACCCAGGGCCACGCCCCGCGTGAGCGGTGAGGCGGCTTCGCTCGAACTGGAGCGGCCGCTCGCCGCCGTCGTCTCTCCCACCCGGCCCCTTTCGGCGCACTTCCTGGCGCCGGAGGGGCTGGTGCTCCTCCCGGAGTCCCACGGCGCCGCCGGCTTCTTCGCCGGTAGCCTGGGGACGCTCTCGGTCGAGGAAGTGTTCGCCCAGATCCTCTCGGGCATCCGCACCGGACAGCTCGTCGTGCAGCACGGCAGCGTGCGCCGCACGGTGGCCTTCCGCGACGGGCAGGTCGTCTTCGCCACCTCCAGCGAGCGCTGGGAGCGCCTGGGCGCGGTGATGGTGCGGCTGGGGCTCCTGACGGAAGCGCGGCTCACCCAGGCCCTGGCGCAGGTGACGCCCGCGCGCCGCATCGGACAGGTGCTCACGTCGCAGGGCATCGTCTCCGAGGCCAGCCTCTACAGCGCGATGACCTTCGTCGTGCGCGAGGTGGTGCTCAACCTCTTCGAGATGGTGGAGGGCAGCTTCCTCTTCCTGGAGGCGAAGGCCCCGGCGGTGGACGCGGTGAAGCTGCCGGAGCGCACGCGCGACCTGGTGCTCACCGGCATCAAGCGCGCGGAGGAGACGGGCCGCCTGCGCCGCCGCTTCCCGGACGACATGCACGTCACGCCCGGCCCCCAGGGCGCGCTGCCCGGCGAGGAGGCCCTGTTCGCGAAGCTGGGCAAGGGCACGACGCTGGGCGCGCTCCGGGCCGCCTACGCGGGCAGCCAGTACGCCTTCTACAGCGGCGTGGAGGAGGCGGTGCGCGGCGGCCACCTGGCCGTCCGGGCCGCGGAAGCACCTCCCGCCCCGGGCCCCGCGGTGGAGGGCATGGCCTGGGAGCTCCTGTCCGCGGAGGAGCGCTACAACCTCCTGTTGTCGCTGGTGCACCGCGCGCTGCGCGAGGCGGGCCGCGACGTGGACCTCCTGCGCGGCTTCGTGGAGTCACCGCCGCCGGGCCTGGAGGAGGCCTACCACGGCGTCACGTTGGGGCCGGACGGGCGGGTGGACGTGGCCCGGCTGCGCGCCAACGTGTCCACCAGTGGCGGCGAGGCCGTGGGCCGGGCCATGGCGCTGGAGGCGCTGGACGCGTTCGTGTCCTACGCGCTGTTCTCCGCGCGCAACGTGCTGCCGGCGGACGTGGCGGAGCGGCTGGCCAACACCTACCGCACCCTCCAGGGCGGCCTGACGTAGGGCAGGGCCTGGCGGGAAGTTTCCACCGTCTGACAGCGCACACCGCCCCCGTGTGCCCCTGGCGGGCCCGGAGGTGGGTGGCCACGTTTCTCCCCACGGCTGGTGGCTGGCGGGGGACGAGCGACATGGGCGCGATGCGGATGTTGGGGTGGGGTGTGCTTCTGCTGAGCACGGCGTGCGGCGCGTCCCGGACGGCGGTGACGAAGGCGGAGCCCGGCACGGGCGGTTCCGGCACGGCTTCGGACGAGTCCGCCGTCGCGTCCACCACGCGGCGCTATGTGGACGAGGACCTGGGCTTCGAAATCATCCGGCCCACGGCGGAGTGGCAGCTGGACGAGACGAACGAGCGCACCCCGGAGGGGCTGGCGATTCCCGTCATCCTGCGCCACCGCGTGACGGGCGCGCAGGTGGTGCTCCAGGTGGCGCCCGGCGTGGCCACGCCCGTGCAGTTCGCGGAGCGGCTGACGCAGGGGCTGCGCCAGCAGCCGGGCTTCACCACCACCGACCCCCAGCCCATCGCGCTGTCGGACAACGCGGTGGGGTTCGACTTCCAGGTGGGCGAGGGCGTGCGCGGCAAGGTGGCCGTGCGCGAGGGCAACTCCGGCCGCGTGCTGATGATGCTGGCCACCTGGCCCACGGAGGCCACCGCGGGCATCACGGAGAGCGTGGACGCGCTGATGGCGGGCGTCCGTCCGCTCCCGGAGCCGAGCGTGGCCGTGCGGTCCACGCCCCGGACGCCCTGATGCGCGAAGGCCCCGGACCCCACGCGATGGATGCGTGGGCCCGAGGCCTTCAAGGCGATGCATCGACGACGCGCGGAGCACGGAGGCCCCGCGGGGACTACGCGCGCGCCGGCTTGCCCTTTGCGGCCTTCGGAGCCTTGCCGGCCTTCGGGGCCTTCGCGGGCGCCTCGGCCTTCACGGGCTCCGGCTGCGAGGCCACTTCCGCGGCCTTGCGGCGCACCAGCTCCACCAGGGTGCGCGCGCCCACGCCCGTGCCGCCCTTGTTGAGGTAGCCGCGCTCCTTGGGGCTGTTGGACGGACCGGCGATATCCAGGTGCACCCAGGGCGTGCCGCCCACGAACTCCTTGAGGAAGAGGGCCGCGTTGATGGCGCCGCCCCAGCGCTCGCCGGAGTTCTTCATGTCCGCCACCTCGGAGCGCAGCGCGTCCTTCTGCAGGTCGCTGACGGGCAGGCGCCACATCTCCTCACCCGCGGCGCGCGCGGCGGTGAGCACGCTGTTCACCGTGTCGTCGTCGTCGCCGAAGGCGCCCACGATGTAGTTGCCCAGCGCCACCATGCACGCGCCCGTGAGCGTCGCCAGGTCGATGATGGCGGACGGCTCGTGCTCGCAGGCCCAGGTGAGCATGTCGCCCAGCACCAAGCGCCCTTCGGCGTCCGTGTTGGTGATCTCCACCGTCTTGCCGGAGCGCGCGGTGAGGATGTCGCCGGGCTTGTACGCGGTGCCGGAGGGCATGTTCTCGCACGCGCCGATGAAGGCGTGCACGGGGAAGGGCGGCTTCACCACGGAGCCGATGACCTTCATCGCGGCCAGCACCGCGGCGGAGCCCGCCATGTCCGTCTTCATCTCCACCATGCCCTCGGTGGGCTTGAGCGACAGGCCGCCCGAGTCGAACGTGATGGCCTTGCCCACCAGCGCCAGCGGGGCGCGCCGGGCGTCCTTCGCGTTCTTCGGCGTGTAGACCAGGTGGATGAGCCGCGGCTCCTGCACGCTGCCGGCGGTGACGCCCAGGAACATGCCCATGTTCAGGCGCTCAATCTCCTTGCGCCCGCCAATCTCCGCGGTGAGCCCGCCCTCCTTGGCGGCCTGCTGCGCGGCCTGGGCGAGCTTCGTGGGCGTCACCACGTTGGGGGGCTCGTTGACCAGGTCGCGCGCCCAGTTGACGGCCTCCGCCAGCTTCAGGCCCAGGTGGAGCGCGTCCTCCAGCGCGCGCGACTTCTCCGTGCCCTCCGGCAGGGACAGCGTGGCGCTCTTGAGCTTGGGGCTGGCCTTGTCCTCGCGCGCGGAGGACTTGTACTTGTCGAAGCGGTAGACGCCCAGCTCCAGGCCCTCCACCACCGCGCGCACGGCCATCGCCGCGTCCTCCGTGGCGGGGACGCGGAAGCCGATGGCGGTCGCCTTCAGCCGCTGCGCCGTCTTCGCCGCGCGGCCCGCGGCCAGCCGCAGCACCTCCGGCTGGAAGCGCGCGCGGTTGCCCAGGCCCAGGAGCAGGACGCGGTCCGCGCCCAGCTTCCCCAGCGTGTGCACGAGGAAGGACTGGTCCACCTTGCCCTTGAAGCCCTCCTGGGTGGCGGCGGCGCGCAGCTTGCCGTCCAGCGCCGCGTCCGCGGCCGTCAGCGGCGCGGGGGCGGAATCACCCAGCTCGCCCTCGAAGAGGGGGATGACGAGCAGCTCACCGCTCACCGGCGCGGCTTCACCGGAGACGAGACTGAATTGCATGGCGACTTGGACTCCTGTGCTGAGGGAGGGGGTGATCCGAGGGGCGCGACTGTAGACGCGCCGCGTGTTGCTCGCAAAGCGCTGGTTGCCACTGAGGCATTGCAATGCCCCGGCGCGCTGGATAGCTGTGCACTCCCAATGCCCACCCTGTTGCTGCATCTGACGGCCATCGAACGGTTGGCCGCCCATCCGGACGGCCTCCCCGCCGACTGGGTGCGCGCCTTGTCCGAGGACCTGCCGTACGCGCGCTTCGGCGCGGCGCTGCCGGACCTGCCGCTGTGCGCCGGCGTGCGCGGGGGCCTGGGCGTGATGATGCAGCCGGAGACCGGCTGGCCCCCCTTCGCGCGGCTGTACCACGAGCGCGCCCCGGTGGGCCTGGGCCTGAAGATGGCGGAGCTCGTCGCCTCCGGCGCCCTCGTGGGCACCGAGGCGGGCCTGGCCATCCTCGCGGGGTACTTCACGCACCTGAGCCTGGACCGGCGCCTCCACCCGCTGGTGGACCAATTGGTGCTGCGCCACCGCCGCAAGGGCGAGCGGGCCTGGGACGCACGGCGTCAGGTGGAGTGGGCCCAGACGCTCTTCTTCCTGCGCCAGCAGGACGGCACGGATGGCGTGGGCACCGCCCGCATCCGCGAGAAGTTCCAGGTGGTGAAGACCTCCGGCATCCCCCTGCGCGGCATCGGCCGGGGCATCTATGAGTTGGTGCGCCTGGCGTCGCAGGACCGCGTGGGACAGGCCCCCACCAAGGCGGAGCTGGATGGCTGGGTGCGCGGGCTCTACGTCTCCGGGCTCTTCCTCTCCAGTCCGCTCGGCCGCATGCGGGCCCTCCCGGCGTACTCGCAGCTCTCCTTCCAGGAGCTGTACCGCAATGATCACTTTGACTTCGCCGTGGAGCTGGACGCCGCGCTGGAGGTGACGCGCGGGCTGATTCGCAGACTGCACGGCTACATGGCGCGCGGCACCTACACGCCGCGCACGCGGGCGCGCTTCCTGGAGGAGTTTCCAGAGGGAACGCTGGGCGCCACCGCCGCGTAGTGAACGGATCCACACGGCCCGCGTCCCGGTGCCGTGTCCGCGTGCAGGGCATCCAACCGATCGAGCAGGTTGCCCCCTGGGGCGTGGCGCTATCCGAAGCGGGGAGTGCCTCCTATCCTCGATAGGGAATGACGGTCTTGCTCCTCATGGCGGCGGGTGTGTTGGCGGGTGGGCTGGGGGCGCTCCTGGGCATCGGGGGCGGCATCGTCCTGGTGCCCGTCCTGGTGTTGGGATTCGGAATCCCGCTGGAGCAGGCCGTCCCCGCGAGCCTGATGTGCGTGGTGGCCAACTCCTGCGCCGCCGCCGCCAGCTACGTGGAGAACAAACTGAGTGACCTGCGGCTGGGGCTCACCCTGGAGCTGGCCACGGTGATGGGCGCCATCGTCGGGGGCCTGGTGGCGGCCTTCGTCGCGGAGGCGATGGTGGCCGTGGTGTTCGGCCTCTTCACGCTCTTCGTCGCGCTGCAGATGCTGCTCTTGCGCCGCCCCGTCCAGGAGCCTTCGACGGCGGCCAACTACGAGCCCGGCAACTACCCGCTGGGCATCTCCGGCTCCTTCGTGGCGGGCGGGCTGTCCGCGCTGCTGGGCGTGGGCGGCGGTCCACTGAAGGTGCCGCTGATGACCTACGGCATGCGCGTGCCCTTCAAGGTCGCCAGCGCCACCAGCAACCTGATGGTGGGCGTCACGGGCGCCGCCAGCGTCGCCGCGTACGCGTGGCGCGGCCAATTGAATCTCGGGCTCGTGGCGCCGTTGGTCGTAGGGGTGCTGGCCGGAGCATCCGTGGGCAGCAAGCTGATGATGAGGACGCCGACCGCGGTGCTGAAGAAGCTCTTCGCGGCGGTCCTGCTGATTGTGGCCGGACAGATGTTGTGGAAGGGAGGGGAGGGGCTGTGGCCGAGCGTATGGAAATGAGTGAAGCGGAGCCTGAACTATCCGGTGGCCATCCGTCGATGATGGTGCCGGAGGGAGGACCGCCACGCCGCAACGCGCAAGCGACGTCGGTGGCGTTGGACCCGGAGTTCCACGACGAACTCCACGACGAGCTCCCGCGGGAACCCATCACCCAACCGGAGGTGCTCCCACGTGAGCGCCGGTGGGGGAGGCGGCTCGCCGCCGGGGAACGATGGATTGCCCGCGTGCTGCGCACCGGGGCCATCACCAGTGGCTGCATGTTCGTCACGTCGCTCGCGCTGGAGCTGCTGCCACGCGACGAGTCCGTGCACGTGGCCATCGACCTGTTGCGCAAGGGCGCGGCGTCCATGCTGCTGGTGACGCCGGTGGCGCGGCTGGCGATGGCGGGCACGCTGCTGGGCCTGCGCGGCGAGTGGCGTTACGCCGCCATCGCCGCGGGCGTCATCGGGTTGCTCGCGCTGGCGGTGGGCGCGGGCTTCCAGGCCTGAACCGGAAGCCGGACGCGAAGGAAGACCGCGCGCGGGGCTACACGCCGCGCGCGGCGAAGTGCGCGAGGACGTTCTTCACCTTCGCCACTTCATCGTGCTGCTTCAGGTCCTCGTACATGGGCAGCACGGCCTCGAACTGCTCGCGGGCCGCGGCGTAGTCCTGCAGGTAGTAGCAGGACAGCCCCAGGTCCCAGCGCGCGCGGGCCTCGTAGACGTGGTCGTGCAACTCGCCGTACACGTCCACCGCGCGCAGCAGGTGCGGCCGCGCGTTGTCGTGGTGGCCCAGCAGGCCCTCGGCTTCACCCAGCAGCAGGTGTCCCAGCGCGAGCGCCTCCGCGTCCTCGCCCTGCTCCAGCAGCGGCACGGCCTCCAGGAAGCGCTTGCGGGCGGGCTCGTACTCGCCCTTGGCCATGCGCAGGTCGCCAATGTCCAGCAGCAGCCGCGCGATGCGCTCGTTGTTGCGCGTCTGGCGGTAGAGGATGAGCGCCTCCTGGTACTTCTCCTCGGCGCCGTCGGCCTCGCCCATGGCGCGCAGGGACTCGCCGATGCAGGCGCGGGTGAGCGCCTCGCCCTCGCGGTCGCGCGCCTCGTTGAAGAGCAGGGCGGCGGTGGCCATGTGCTCGATGGCGCCCTTGTGGTCCTCGAAGTGGGCCTTCACCACGCCCAGGCCGAAGAGCGCCTGCGCCTGCCCGGGCTTGTTGCCCGCGGTCTTGAAGAAGCCGAAGGCCTCTTCGTAGTGCTCGCGGCTGGCCGCGTGGTCCTCCAGCATCCCGTACAGCTCCGCCAGCGCCACCAGCCCCTGGCCGACCTCGGAGGGCGAGCCGGTGATGCGCAGCGGGGCGAGCGCGTTCTTCTGCTTCTGGATGGCGTCGTGGATGTGGGCGCGTTCGTTGTCGGACGGGTGCATGTCAGTTCTCGTGAACCTTGCGGCGGCGGGCGCCCCTGTCCAGCGAATCGTGCTTCTCGGCCCCTTCAGCGCCGTTGCCATCGGCTTCCGCGTTTCCGTTGCGCTCGGCCTTCTCCTTCTCGTGGACCAAGAGCGGGGAGAAGAAGCAGTCCTTCTTCGTGTACTCGTCGAAGGCGAAGGCGAAGCGGTAGCTGGCCGCCGCGCGCTGGTTGCAGTCCGTGCGCTCGCAGAAGCGGCAGGAGATGCCGCTGGGGATGGCGTCCTTGCGCAGGTCGTTGGTGGGCAGGCCGTACGCCAGGTACTTCGCGTTCTCCGCATGCGTGCCCAGGCCGATGGAGTACGCCGTGCCCTTCACGATGGAGCCTTCAATCGGCTGCAGCTGCACCTTCGCGAAGCAGAAGTACGTCGTGCCGTCCGGCATGATGGAGTACTGGCGCGTGATCTGAGACGGGTTGAGGAACGCCAGGTGCACCGCCCACTTCGCGCAGGAGCCGCCGCCGGACGCGAAGCGGATGCCGGTGCCGCTGTAGCGCTTGGAGATGTTCCCCGCGATGTCCGCGCGCAGGAAGTGGAAGGGCAGGCCCTGGCGCTTGGGGTCGGACAGGTTGCAGATGCGGTGGGCCACCGTCTCGTAGGTGGTGCCGAAGATGTTGGAGAGCAGCTCCACGTCGTAGCGCGTGCGCTGCACCTCCTTGAAGAACTCGCCGTAGGGCAGCATCAGCGCGCCGGCGAAGTAGTTCGCCAGGTTTACTTTGATGAGGCGCTCCGTCTCCCCGTGGCGCATGCGGCCCGCGCCCAGGATGCGCTCCACCAGCTTCTCGCGGTCCATCACCATCAGGCCAATGGACGCGGCCACCTGGAACTTCAGCGGCTGCTCCGTGAGGTCCGGTGACAGCGTGAGCGTGCGCGCGTCCAGATCCAACCGGCGCACCACGGACGAGCCGCTGGCGGCGCGCTCAATCTGCACCTTGAAGTCGAACCGCTCCTCCAGCATGCGGATGAGGTTGCTGCTGGTGAGCTGCTGCTCCAGGCGGAAGTCGCGGCGCAGCCCTTCCGCCTGCTCCTCCAGCTCCGGGAAGTAGTTGCGGTGCTTCTCCAGGAAGTCGCTGACCTCGTCGAAGGGCGAGTAGTCGAAGCGGACGCCCGGCGTCGCGCTGCCCAGTCCGGAGGTGGAGCCCTGTGTGCGCGTGCGCTCCTCCACGTTGAGCTGCGCGAGCACGTTCTCCAACTGCGTGCGCGTGTTCTTGTAGAGGTTGAACAGCGCGGCGACCGTGCCGGCCAGCTTCGGCTCCGCGGACAGCGACTGGAGCGACTCCGAGTCGATGTCCAGGCTCTTGAGCAGCGGTTCATCCAGCAGCTTCGCCAGGGCCTCGTCCACGCGGCCCTCGCCCAGCGTGGACATGAACTGCTCGGGGTCCTGTTCGAAGTAGCGCAGCGCCTTCCACAGGAGCGGGAAGGGCATCACGCGCTTGCCCTTCTCGATGAGGTTCAGATACGCGGGGGAGACGCCCAGGTCCTTCGCGGCGTCCGCCTGCTTGATGTTGCGCTGCAAGCGGAGGCCTCGAAGCTTCAGCCCCACGTTCGCATTCAGAGCGTTGTCGTTGTTCATGGCTCCAACCCCCGGTGGGCCGCGTCAGGAGCCGCGCTCCGACACCGGGTCTCTGGATCCACTCTGCAAACCGATTTACCGATTTGCAATGAACGTTTTCGGATCGCCGCAGCGCTGTCCCGCAGGCGACGCGCGAAGGGTTGACTGCCTCCACCCTGGCCTTGCAGGGACGTAATCCCATGTAATCACGGGGCTTTCAGGAGCCCCGGGTGTGCGGCGGCGGCGCCGGTCCCCCGCGCTGTGAACGCTTGACTGACGCGGTGCGACAGGGCTGGGGAAAAGTCAGTAAACGGGCGCCAGATTTTTTACAGACTCATGAACGCGTCTCCGGGAGCCGCTGGAACACGAGCGCGACGTTGGTGCCGCCGAAGCCGAAGGAGTTGCTCATCACGGCGTTCACGCGCGTCTCGCGGGCGGTGTTGGGCACGCAGTCCAGCGGGATGCGCGGGTCCTGGTTCTCCAGGTTGATGGTGGGGGGCAGCACGCCGCGGGTGAGGGCGAGGATGCCGATGACGGCCTCGGCGGCGCCGGCCGCGCCGTTCATGTGGCCCGTCATCGACTTGGTGGAGGAGATGGCGAGCGACCTCGCCGCGTCGCCGTACACCTTCGCGATGCCCTCCATCTCCAGCAGGTCTCCGATGTCCGTCGAGGTGCCGTGGGCGTTGAGGTAGCCGATGTCCGCGGGGTTGAGGCGCGCGTCCTTGAGGCAGGCCTTCATCGCGCGCTGGGCGCCCTCGTGGCCGGGCGCGGGCGAGGTGACGTGGTAGGCGTCGGAGCTGGCGCCATAGCCCGTCAGCTCCGCGAGGATGCGGGCGCCCCGGGCCCGGGCGTGCTCGTACTCCTCCAGGACGAGGATGCCCGCGCCCTCCGCGAGCACGAAGCCGTCGCGGTCCTTGTCGAAAGGGCGGCTCGCCGCCTGGGGCGCGTCGTTGCGGTTGGACAGGGCCTTCATCGCGGCGAAGCCGCCCACGCCCAGCATGGAGATGGGGGCCTCCGCGCCGCCGGCCAGCGCCACGTCGAACTCGCCGCGTTGGATGCCGCGCATCGCTTCACCAATCGCATGCGCGCTGGTGGAGCACGCGGAGTTGGTGGACCAGGACGGGCCCTTGATGCCGTGGCGCATGGAGATGTAGCCGGGCGCCATGTTGATGATCATCTGGAGGATGAAGAAGGAGCTGATGCGGTCCGGCCCCTTCTCCAGCGCCTTCCTGTGGGTCTCCTCCAGGCTGCTGATGCCGCCGATGCCGGAGCCGATGACGGCCGCCACGCGCTCGGCGTTCTCGTCGGTGATGACCAGCCCGGAGTCCTCGAGGGCCATGTCGGACGCGGCCACCGCGAACTGCGCGAAGCGGTCCATGCGGCGCACCTCGCGCCGTTCGATGTAGTCCTCCGGGTTGAAGCCCTTCACCTCACCGGCGAAGCGGCAGTCCAGCGCGCTCGCGTCGAACAGAGTGATGGGCCCCACGCCGCTCTTGCCGTTCACCAGCGCGTCCCAGCTCTTCTCCACGCCGATGCCACACGGGCTGATGAGCCCCATTCCCGTCACCACGACGCGCCGCTGTTCCATCGCGCACTCCTTGACCCCGCATGTTGAACGGGATGGTATTATGACCATCCTTCCATGACTTCAAGCGATAGGGAGCCCCGATGAGCGAGCAGGCAGCGAATCCGCGCACGCGGACGGTGACGTGGCGGGACCCCCGGGAGGGGGCCTCCGCGGCGAAGAGGCTGTCGGGGCTGGAGTACCTGCGGGCCATCCAGCGCGGGGAGTTGCCGGGGCCGCCCATCGCGGAGTTGATGGGCTTCTCTCCGGTGGAGGTGGAGGAGGGCCGGGTGGTGTTCGCGGTGATGCCGGGCGAGCACCACTACAACCCCATTGGCATGGTGCACGGCGGGCTGGCGGCGACGCTGATGGACTCCGCGATGGGGTGCGCCATCCACACGATGCTGCCCGTGGGCGCGGGCTACACGACGCTGGAGCTCCACGTGAACTACGTGAAGGGCATCGCGCACGACACGGGACCGCTGTTGTGCCGGGGCGAGGTCATCCACCTGGGCGGCCGCGTGGCGACGGCGCAGGGGCGGCTGGTGGACGAGAAGGGCACGCTCTACGCGCACGGCACCACGACGTGCATGCTGTTCCGGCCGCCGGGCGCGGGCGGTAAGGAGTAGGGGCGATGCGCTACACCGCTGAACACAAGCAGGCCACGCACGCGCGCATCCTCGCGGCGGCGGAGAAGCTGTTCCGCGCGGAGGGCTTCAGCGGTGCGAGCGTGGAGCGGGTGATGCGGGCCGCGGGCCTGACGGTGGGCGGCTTCTACGCCCACTTCACCTCCAAGGAGTCGCTGCTCGCGGAGTCGCTGCGCGCCTTCATGTCGGCGCGCCGGACGCCCTGGCTCGCGGGGCTGGAGGGGATGCGGGGCCCGGCGTTCCTGGAGCGCTTCGCGATGCGCTACTTGAAACAGTTCGACCGGGACACGGGCGACACGACCTGCATGATGCCGTCGCTCCTGTCGGACCTGACGCGCGCGGCGCCGGAGGTGCAGGCCGCGTTCGCACAGGGGTTGGAGGACCTGGTCGGCCAGGCCCAGACGCACCTGCCCGCGCGCGAGGGCGCCACGCCCCGGCAGCAGATGCTGGCGACGGTGACGCTGTGCTTCGGCGCGATGACGCTCGCGCGGGCCACCGCGTCGCAGCCCCTGTCGGGGGAGATATTGGACGCGGCGCGCGCGCTGCTCGTCGCGGGAGCGCCGGTGGAGGAGGGCGCAAGGCATGAGGTGCCTCATGCGCACGCGGCGCCGCGAAGGGCTCCCGTCCCGCGCAAGAAGGCGCCGTCCAGGAAACGCCGTGCCGGCACCTCCTCGGAGGCGGAGCGCACCCCCGCGCGCCGCGCGCGGAAGAAGCCCCTCTGAGCGGATGACTCATGGGCACGCGTCCTCGTGCGTCAGCATTCCGGACTGGACGTCAGGCGGGCTGCCGTGGAGTCCTTCCGGGCGGACCGTGGACCGTGGGGGCAGGGTGGACGCAAGGACGACGACGGTGGCCCGCGTGGGGTGGGTGGCGCTCGCGCTCATGCTGGGGGCGTGCGCCTCCGTGCCGCTCGCGCCGCCCTGGGAGGACGTGCCCCTCCGCTATGACATCGCGTACACGCACGACCCCTCGCCACGCCTGAACGTGGAGGTCGTCCTGCCTCCGTCGCCTCCTGGCGTCTTCCCAGACGCGTTCCTCTTCCGGCAACCGGGGCGCGAGAGCTCCGTGGTCGCGACGTTCGGAGACGGCAGCAGAACCGAAATCTTCCCCCGGGACGGCGTGGTGAGGGTGCCCGAAGGGGCGCGCATCCTCCGCTATCACTACCTGCTGGCCTCCTCTTCCGGAGGCGGCGGCAGGTCCCTGTCCGGGGGCATGGGGGAGGGCGACACGTGGCACGTGGGCGGCAAGGCCTACCTGCTGACCCCCAGCCGAGTGACGCCCGGCCTGCGCGTGGACCTCACCGTGTCCGGCGCGGACGCGCTGCTGCCGTGGACCCCCGACGAGCGCGGCGTCTACCACCTGCGCGGCGAGGACCTCATCGACGCGGGCTTCCATTCGTTCGGCGGCAGGCGGTGCCAGGCGCACGTCGGCGCCTCCGTGTTGGAGGTCGCGCTGCTGGGCCCGTTCACGCACCTGACGGACGCGGACCTCTGTGCGTGGCTCGAACAGGCCGGGCGCGAGGTCGTCACCGTGCGCAAGGCCTTCCCGTTCCCGCGCGTCACCGTGCGCATCGTGCCCGTGCCCGGCGACGACACGCCCGGCGTCTTCGGGATGACCTTGTGGAGCTCGCCGCCCAGCATCTCCATCCTCGTGGGGCAGGACGCCACCGCCGCGTCCCTCGCGAAGGACTGGGTCGCGGTCCACGAAATGCTGCACCTGACGCACCCGGCGTTGGTGCCCCGGGTGGCCTGGCTCACCGAGGGACTGGCCACCTACTACACGGAGCTCGCCCGCGCGCGCTCCGGACGCCAGTCGGCCCCGCGGGCCTGGCAGGAGCTGGTGAACGGCTTCGCGCGCGGCCAGGCCGCCGCGCGCTCACGACCCATGCAGGAGGTCGTCGCCGAGGGGCGCAACTTCATGGGCATCTACTGGACCGGCGCGCTCTTCGCGCTCCACCTGGACGTGGAGCTGCGCCGCGTGACGAACGGCCGTGCACGGCTGGAGGATGTGCTGGAGCTGCTCGCCACGCGCGGCCCCACCGCGACACTGAAAAGTTTTGGCGACGCCGTGGACACGGTCGCGGGCCAGCCGCTGTTCGACGCGCTGCTCGCCCGCCACCTGCCGAAGCCCGCCTTCTCCGAACTGGCCCCTTTGTTGGAGAACCTCGGCGTCCGAATTGACCCAGGTGGCGTCAAGCTCCATGCTGCGCCGGGCAGTGGGTTGCGTGAGGCACTGGACGGCGAGCGGGCCCCGGACGACGCTGGGTGAACACCTGGAATGAGAAAGGGTCGTAACCAATTCCCGGCTGTCGCGTATCGCATGCATCCGCGAGGTTCGCGGCATCCGTAGATGAGGTCCGCCATGTTCCGCAGCGTCCTGATGCTCGCCGCCACCCTGTCGCTGTCCGCGTCCGCCGCGGAGCCCGCGGCTTCCGACAAGCACTTCGTCTTCCATGATCCGAACAGCCGCGACACGGTGATGTTCGTGCTGGACGCGCCGCTGGAGGTCATCAACGGCCTGTCCAACCAGGTGACGGGCCGCGTGGACGTGAACGGCCAGAAGGCCAGCGGCCGCTTCCAGGTGCCGGTGAAGTCCATCAAGACGGGCAACGAGACGCGCGACGGCCACCTGCAGAACGACCGCTGGCTGGACGCGGCGAAGCACCCGGACATCGTCTTCGAGTTCAAGGACGTGGCCCTGCCCGCGCCGCTCGCCAACGCGAAGCCGGTGGTGCTGAAGACGAAGGGCACCTTCACCATCCACGGCGTCACGCGCGAGGAGCCCGTGGAGGTGACGGCCACGTACCTCCAGGAGACGGCCGAGACGAAGAACCGCGCCGCGGGCGAGCTGCTGCGCGTGCGCGCGAAGTTCCAGATTCCCCTGGAGGCCTACGGCATCAAGCGCACCGAGGCGCTGGTGCTGAAGGTGGGCGAGCGGGCCGACGTCACGGTCGACGCCTGGGGCTCCACGCAGTTCAAGCCGTAGCGATTGTTGTCAGTCCCCCGTAGTCACACCCCCTGCGGTACGAAAGGAAGCAACACATGAACGTCAAGGCTCTTGCGGCGGTTGTCGGCACCCTGTCCCTCGGCGCGCTGGCCACCGGCTGTGCGTCCAACAAGGCGGCGGAGGGCAGCAAGGTGCACGCCGCTTCGCCGGGCGCGGCGGAAGGCGCCGAGGCCAGCTGCAGCAACAAGCCCGCCGACGCGGCCGCTCCCGCCGCCGCCCCCGCCGCGGCCCCTGAGAAGGGCGCCGAGGGCTCCTGTGGCGCCGGCTCCTGCGGCGCGGGTTCCTGCAGCGGCAAGAAGTAGTCACTCGCCGGGAGGGCCTGCGTGACAGGTCCCCTCCCAGGCTCGCGGGCGGCGGGAAGAGTCCTTCCTGCCGCCCGTGTTGTTTTCACCTGTCGCACCCAAGGAGCGCCGCATGCCGTCCCCCCGCTACGCAGACCGCCATGGATTGAAGCCGCTGGGGGCGGGCATCGGGTTGCGCCGCGACTTCTACGAAGCGCTGCCTCGCACGGCGCGCGCGCTGGACTGGGTGGAGATCATCCCGGAGAACTTCCTCACGCTGGGCGGCCGCTCCCAGCGCGCCCTGGACGCGTGCCGCGAGCGCTGGACGCTCCTGCCGCACGGCGTGGGCCTCAACATCGGCGGGCCGGACGCGCTGGATGACGACTACGTCACCCGCCTGGCCGCGCTGGTGAAGCGGCTGGACGCGCCGTTCTTCTCGGACCACCTGTGCTACTCGCGGCTGGGCGGCGTGCACCTGCATGACCTGTTGCCGCTGCCCTTCACGGAGGCCGCGGTGGAGCACGTGGTGCCGCGCGTGCGCGAGGTCATGGCGCGCGTGGAGCGCCCCTTCCTGCTGGAGAACCCCAGCTACTACGCGGCCATGCCCGGCGGCACGCTGAAGGAGGCGGACTTCCTGCGCCAGGTGGTGGAGGCCGCGGACTGCGGGCTGCTCCTGGACGTGAACAACGTCTGGGTCAACGCGAAGAATCATGGCTACGACCCGCGCGCCTTCGTGGACGCGCTGCCCCTGGAGCGCGTGGTGCAGGTGCACCTGGCCGGCCATGACGCGCGTGAGACGGTCCTCATCGACACGCACGGCGACCGCGTCTGCGATGACGTCTGGGCGCTGTACCGCTACACGCTGGAGCGCACCGGCCCGGTGTCCACGCTGATGGAGTGGGACCAGGCCATCCCGTCCCTGGACGCCGTGCTGGACGAGGCGGACCAGGCGCGCGCCGTGCTCGCGGAGGGCGCGCGATGAAGCCGTCGCTGAAGCACTTCTTCGACAGCATGGATGCGTACCTCGCCGGGCCTCCCGGCGCGGAGGGGCTGTTGAAGCTGTCCGCGTCGCACCCGGGCTGGGACGTGGATCCGGAGCGCATGGCGCTCTATGGCCAGTTCGTGCGCGGCCACGTGCGCTCCACGCTGGAGAAGCTCTTCCCGCTGACGCGCAAGGCGGTGCCGCCGGAGGCCTGGGACGCGCTGGTGGACGGCTACACCCGCACGCGCCCCGCGCGGCACTACGAGCTCAACCGCCTGGGCGAAGGCTTCGCGCCCTTCGTCTCCGACGCCGCCGCCGCGAAGGGCCTGCCGCCGTTCCTTCCCGCGCTCGCGCGCTTCGAGTGGACGGACTTCGCGGTGTTCGCCTCCGAGGAGGACGTCCCCGACGCCGTCGACCGCCTGACGCCCAACCCCACGCTCACGGTGCTGGAGCAGCCCTTCCAACTCTGTGCGTTCGCGCGGGCCCGGGGCGCGCAAAGCGTGCCGGCGGAAGGGGAGGAACTCGCGCTGCTCTGGCGCCATCCGGAGCGGCTGATGACCTTCTACATGGAGGCCACGCCGCCCGCGCTGCTGGTGCTGAAGATGGCCGTGGAGGGCCTGTCGGAAGAGGCCGTCGTCCAGGCCACCGGCATGTCCGCCGCGGACCTCCACGCGGAGGTGGTGCGCTTCGCCAGTGACGGCCTGGTGCTGGCGCCGGCAGCCCGCATTCACTGAAGAACCTGTTGTCTTCCGGGCGCTTCGCCGCGGTACGTCAAAGCGTGGACGTCCTTCATGGATCCTTTCGTGAAGACGCATGGGTAGGTTTGCGTCCAACATCGCGCAGGAACCGACCCGGAGGTTTTCACCATGAAGAAGACGCTCACCGCCGTGCTGCTGTCGCTGACCCTCGCCGCGCCCGTCATGGCCAAGGACATCGCGGGTGTGAAGTACCCGGACACCGCCACCGTGGCCGGCAAGGAGCTGAAGCTCAACGGCGTGGGCCTGCGCAAGAAGGCCATCTTCAAGGTCTACACGCTGGGCCTCTACGTGGAGAACCCCACGCAGGACGCCACCGCGCTGCTCAACGCGGATGAAGTGAAGCGCGTGCGCATGTTCATGAAGCGCGACCTCAAGAAGGATCAGATCACCGAGGCCATCGAGAACGGCTTCAAGAAGAGCGCGGGCGCGAACATGCCCAAGCTCCAGGCGCGCCTGGACGCCTTCAAGGCCGCCATCCCCGCGGAGGTGAAGGAGGGCCAGGAGCTCAACCTCACCTACGTGCCGGGCAAGGGCACCACCGTGCAGGTGACGGGCGGCCAGTCCATCGACGTGGAGGGCAAGGACTTCGCGGACGCGCTCTTCTCCGTGTGGCTGGGCAAGGACCCCGTGGACAGCGGCCTCAAGGAGGCCATCCTCGGCAAGGACGACTGACGCGCTTCCTCGTCCGATCCGAAATCACGCGCGCGCCCCCGGAGCGTCCCTTCTTCACGGAAGGGGCGTTTCGCGGGGCGCTGACGTTTCTGGCGGGCACGCCATTGCTTCAATGGTGGACAGCGGACGGCGCCCCTGTCACACGCGCATGTGTTGAAGCTGGAATGCCCCCGCGCATCAGGGGTTGATGCGCGCTGGATTCTCACCCTTGTCCGTGCTGGAGAACGCTTTGAAGCGACTGGCCCTCTTCGCCGCCTCCTGTGTCCTTGGCGCCGCCTGCAAGACGGCGGAGCCCACCCCCGAGCCGCCCCAGGCCTCCACCCCGGCCCCCGTGGCCGCCGCCGCGCCGGCCACGCCCGCGCCCGAGGCCCCCGCCGTGCCCATGTCCGAGCGCCCCATGCCCCCGGGCCTGGACGCCGCGGTGATGGACCCGTCCGTGAACCCCTGTGACGACTTCTACCAGTACGCGTGTGGCGGCTGGCTGAAGGCCACGGAGATCCCCGCCGAGCGCGCGCGCTGGAGCCGCGGCTTCGAGACCGTGGCCGAGCGCAACCAGACCGTGCTGCGCGACATCCTCACGAAGGCCGCGGAAGGGCAGGGCGAGGGCACCCCGGAAGAGAAGAAGCTGGGGGACTTCTACGGCTCCTGCATGGACGAGGCGAAGCTGGAGCAGTCGCTGCCCACGCTGCGCACGTACCTGGCGAAGCTCAACGGCCTGAAGAGCCCGCAGGCGGTGGCCAGCGCGGTGGCGTGGCTGCACGCGCGAGACGTGAACGCGCTGTTCCGCGTGGGGTCGGATCAGGACCAGAAGGACGCGACGCAGGTCATCGCCATCGTGGACGCCGGGGGCCTGGGCCTGCCGGACCGCGACTACTACCTCAAGCCCGACGTGAAGATGCGCGAGGCGCGCAACGCCTACCAGGCGCACGTGCAGAAGGTGTTCGAGCTGTTGGGCGACGCGCCCTTCGTGGCCAGCCGCAAGGCCATTGGCATCCTCGCCATCGAGACGCGCCTGGCCAACGCGCGGCTGCCCAAGGAGGAGCGGCGCGAGCCGGAGAAGGTCTACCACCGCCTGGAGCGCCAGGGCCTGAAGAAGCTGGCGCCCGCGTTCCAGTGGGACACCTACTTCGCGCAGGTGGGGCTGCCGGCGGGTGAAGCGCTCAACGTGACGGAGCCGAAGTTCTTCTCGGAGGTGTCCGCGCTGGTGCGTCAGCAGCGCCCGACGGACATGGGGCCGTACCTCTCCTACCACCTGGTGAAGGACGTGCAGACGGCGCTGCCCAAGGCGCTGCGCGACGAGTTCTTCCGCTTCGAGTCCTCGGTGCTCACCGGCGCCAAGGCGGACCTGGCGCGCTGGAAGAAGTGCGTGGACGCCACGGACGAGGCGCTGCCGCACGCGCTGGCCAAGCCCTTCATCGCGCGCACCTTCGGCGCGGACGGCAAGGCCACCACCCTGGACATGGTCCAGCAGATTGAGCAGTCCTTCGAGCGCAACCTGGACACGCTGTCCTGGATGGACGCGGAGACGAAGGCCCAGGCGCTGGTGAAGGTGAAGAAGATCACCAACAAGATCGGCTACCCGGACCAGTGGCGCACCTACGACGGGCTGACGGTGTCGCGCGACTCGTACCTGGACAACATGCTGGCGGCGGACGCCTTCGAGCAGGCGCGCCAGCTGCGCAAGGTGGGCCAGCCGGTGGACCGGCAGGAGTGGTTCATGTCGCCGCCCACAGTGAACGCCTACTACAACGCGGCCACCAACGAGATTGTGTTCCCGGCGGGCATCCTCCAGCCGCCGTTCTTCGGGCGGGACGCGTCCGCGGCGGTGAACTTCGGCGCCATGGGCATGGTGGTGGGCCACGAAATCACCCACGGCTTCGATGACGAGGGCCGCCAGTTCGACGCGGACGGCAACCTGCGCACGTGGTGGACCCCGGCGTCGGACAAGGCCTTCCGCGAGCGCGTGTCGTGCGTGAGGAACCAGTACGACCAGTACACCGCCGTGGATGACGTGAAGGTGAACGGCAAGCTCACCCTGGGCGAGAACGTCGCGGACCTGGGCGGCCTCAAGCTGGCGTACGCGGCCATGGAGGCCTACCTGGCCAAGCACCCGGACCAGGCGACGAAGGCGAACTCGTACCGCTTCACCCCGGGGCAGCAGTTCTTCCTGGCGCACGCGCAATCGTGGTGCTCGAAGATTCGTAATGAGGCTGCGCGGCAGCGGGCGCTGACGGATTCGCACTCGCCAGCGTTCCTGCGCGTGAAGGGGCCGGACGTGAACCTGCCGCAGTTCCAGCAGGCCTTCTCCTGCCCCGCGGGCTCGCCGATGGTGGCGCCCGCTGCGAACCGCTGTGAGGTCTGGTAAGGCTTCGGCCCTACCTGGAGGACGGCATGACTATCTGCTCGTGGCTGATGTTGGGCGGTATCGCGGGCTGGCTGGCCAGCATCATCAAGGGCACCAACGCCCGGATGGGGATGTTCGCCAACATCTTCGCCGGCATCGTGGGTGCCATGCTGGGCGGCTGGGTGTTCAGCTTCTTCGGCGGCAGCGGCGTGACGGGCTTCAACCTGTACTCGTTGCTGGTGGCCACGGTGGGCGCGGTCATCCTGCTGTCCATCCTGCAAGCCATCCGGAAATAGCGCTCCCGGCTGTCGCGCCCTTCGCCGCCTAGAAGAGCGACAGCTGGGGTGAGGTGGAGGGCCGCGCGGGGCGCCGGAAGGTGTCCGGCGCGGCCTCCGTGACGGACGACGCGCGCATGCCCACCTTGCGCGCCGACGTCGCGAAGAGCTGGTGGATGGTCTGGGCGTAGAGCCCTTCGCCGCGCATGCGGTGCTTGAAGCGGCTGTCGGTGAGCTCCCCGCCGCGCGTCTCGCGGATGCGGTGCAGCACCCGGTCCGCTCTCAGGGGCAGCTTCGTGCGAAGGCGCTCCTCGAACACGGCCTGCACGGGGCCGGGAAGCCGCAACAGCGTGTAGTGCGCTCGCGTGGCGCCGGCCTCACGGGCTGAAGTGAGCACCCGCGCGATGTCCTCGTCGTTGAGGCCCGGGATGATGGGGGCCACGGACACGGCCACGTCGATGCCGGCCTCCGTGAGCTTGCGGATGGTGGCCAGGCGCCGCTTCGGTGTGGCGACGAGCGGCTCCATGGCGCGCGCCAGCTCCTCGTTGTGGAAGGGGAGGCTGATGCTCACGAACAGCCGGGTCTCCGCCGCCAGCCGTTGGAGCACGTCCAGGTCGCGCTCAATCAGCACGCCCTTGGTCACGATGCCCACGGGGTTGCGGTACTCGGCGCAGACCTCCAGGCACTGGCGGGTGAGCCGGAGCGACGCCTCCAGGGGCTGGTAGCAGTCCGTGACGCCGCTGAAGACGACCGTCTCTCCCTTCCACGACGGACGGTCGAAGGCCTCTCGTAAGAGCTCCGGGGCGTTGGGTTTGACGACGAGGCGCGTCTCGAAGTCGGTGCCCGCGCCGAAGTCCAGGTACTGGTGCGTGGGGCGCGCGTAGCAGTACGCGCACGCGTGGAGGCAGCCCCGGTACGGGTTGACGCTCCAGGAGAAGCACACGTCGGGGCTGTCGTTGCTCGCGATGATGGAGCGGCTGTGGTCCTCCCAGACTTCCAGGCGCGCGGGGGGAATCTCGTCCAGGTACTCCACCGCGGTGCTCGCCCAGGGGTTGGGCGGATTGTCGACAGGGCGGGCCTTCACCTGTCCAGGGTGTGTCTGAATGCCCGTTCAGTCAAGGTGACTCGCCGTCGCACGGCACTTGAACCCACGGAGGAGCGTCCTCAGCTTCGCGCCTATCCGCGACAGGAGGGCAGGGGGATGGTCCGGTGGAAGTGGGCGTCGTTAGGCGTGGCGGTGTGGCTGGGGGCGGTGGGCTGTGGCTCCCAGACGGAAGCGAACGAAGGGCCGCCGGTGGACGTCCCCCCCGAGGAGGAGACCCCCGTCGACGTGGAGCCATCACCGGGACCGGGGCCCTCGCGGGACCCGGAGGTGGAGCCGCCACCGCCACCCCAGGAGGCGTCCTGTCCTCCGCTGGACCTGGGTCGCACTCCGGACGAGGGGCTCGTCGAGGACCGGCCCCCGGAGCTGTTCTGCGAGCTGTCTCCCGACGCCTGTGACGCCTTGCGTCCCGGCCATGCGCGGCGTTCGATTCCGCGTCCCTGCCGCGTCTGGGACACGACTCCATACAGCTCTGCGGACTATCAGCTGGAGCACGATGCGCTCGGGCGTCTGGACTCGTTCCTGACCTTCCCCGACTGGTACGAGGGCTTCAAGTACGACGCGTGTCACCGGTTCGTGGCCCACTACAAGATGCCAGCCGGGTCCATGGCCAACTACGACGACATCTGGACGCGCGCGGCGGACGGACAGCTCCTGCGGTGGGAGCACGGGCACTTCAATTCGATCGCCGAGATGGTCATGGAGCGCGATGCGCGGGGGTGGCTGCTCGGCGCCACGACGACGTGGAGCTATTCGGGCTCCAGCCACACGACCCTGACGCAGCGGTACACCCTGGACGCGCAGGGCCGCATCCTGGCCGCCGAGGGCATGTCCCCGGACCCGGAGAAGGGACTGCAGTTCCGCGAGGAGCGCCGCTACGACGCGGCGGGAGCGCTGACGGAGGTCGTCCGCCGTGGCCCCACGGGGGCGCTGCTCGGGCTCAAGGGGTTCTCGGAAGGACGGAGGGTCCGGTCCGTCGATGCGCAGGGCACCGAGAAGCGCTGGAGCTACGGCCCTGATGGGAGGCTGGAGCGCTACGAAGTCGGACCGCACGTGGACGGCGACGAGGGGGCGTACAGGCCGCGGGTGATGGAGTACCGGTATGGGGAGGACGGACGCTTGCTGCGCATCCTGCGGACGACGCAGGGGAGCAAGGACGGCGCCTTCGGGGAGACGCGGACCGTCTCGGAGTACCGGTACGCCGAGGACGGCCGCATCCTCCGGCGGGAGGACCGTGACGTCTCCAGCGGCCGGATCACGACGACGTACGAATACGACTACGTCTGCGAACCGGACGGCCGCTGAGGCCCGTCAGATCAGCGGGCCACACCCGAGCGTCGTCTCCAGGGCCGTGCGCAGCTTCGTCTTGAGCGCCGGACGGCCCATGGCGCCCCGGAGCGGGTTGAGCTTGTTGCGCACCTCCGTGAGGTTCGCCACCGTCACGCCCTGCGCGGTCGCGGCGACGTAGGTGACGCCCTGGGTGCGCAGGGGCGTGAAGAAGTGCTGGCGGAGGTGGGGCTCGAACAGGGCCCCGGGGACCGCGTTGTGCTGGCCGCCGTACCACGTCAGCCAGTCGAACAGCCCCTGGCCGATGGCATGCGCCTCCGTGCTCAGGGTGCCGTTCATGTTCTGGGTCATGCCCTCCGCGTGCGCACGGCACATGTCCGTCGTCATCAGGAGCACGCGCGCCATGGGGGCCACGTTCTGGAACTGGTTGAGCCAGGCGTCCACCCGGCCCGTGTTGAGGGCGGTGACGATGCGGTCCACCTCCTCGCGGATGCCGGCCAGGATTTCATTCGGGTGCGTGGCGGCCTGGACCCAGGGACCATTGGGCGCGGTGCTGAACCCCGCGTTGACCTCCGTCTGATCATACGGCGCGGACACGTTGCTGGCCTGCCACTGTCCCCGGTAGAGGTCGGTGGTGAAGACGCCGCCCACCATGCTGTGCGGCGGCGGGGCGATGCGGAGCACCTGGGACAGCGCGGCGTGGGAGATGGGGTTGTCGTGCGGCCCCGGGTAGTTGAAGCCCATCTCCGCGTCGATGAGGTGGGGCCCCTGCGCGGTGGCCATCACGTTCTCGTGATGCAGGTCGGTGATGCCGAACACCGCCGACACCGTGATGAGCCGGCCCAGCTTCCGGAAGTACGTGGGCTGATCCACCAGGGGAATCTGCCGCGTCTTCGCCACCATCTGCATGTAGCCGTACTCGCCCCGCGCGTGCGGAAACGCGACGATGCGGATGGCTGGAAGGTCCGCGTCGAGCGTGGTGAAGAGGCTGTCGGTGTACGGCAGCAGGGCGGGGTAGTGCATGCGGCAGACCTGGTACGACTGCGGGTCGCCCATGAGCAGCAACTGGAAGGTGAGGTCGGACGGCTTGTAGACGACCCGCCCTCCGCAGGAGAACCGCAGCAGCGCGACGCGGTGGCCCGCGTGGTGGGGATCGCTGCCGGTGACGTTCACGTCGGCGAGGCCCCCGGTGATGCCGAAGGCGTTCCGCAAGAGGGCGCGGTCCCCCATGATGCGGCCCACCAGCGAGGCGCCAAAGTCCACGTGGGCCCGCACCAGGTCCTGGATCATCCGCCAGACGCGGTCCGCGGGAGTCTCCGCGAGCGTCTTCACCGACCCCAGCGCGTTGCGGCCCACGCTCCAGGCGAAGCTGAGCGGGCGCAGGTTCCAGGCGTTGTCCATCGCGCCCCACTCCCTGCGCGCGGACAGCCCGGCGGCGGCGGAGCAGGGGCCATAGAGGTCCATGGCCGTGCGGTGGAGGAAGTTGTTCGCCAGCAGGGTGCCCGTGAGGTTCTGGAAGCCCGCCAGCTTGAGCACGCCCGCCAACTGGCTCACGACCTGCTTGAGGGCGTCCTTGATGAACGGTTTGACGGCGTTCACGTGCGGGGGCGCGCCTTGGATGACCGCCGTCCCCATGAACGTCGTCACTTCGTTCAGCGCGTCGTTGATCTCGGTGTCGTACATGGCGGCGGGCCCAGGGGAGGGACGGGAACGTCCACTGCCGTGCAGTCTAGCTGCCCTTCAGTACGGTCCCTCCATCGCCCGCCCCGACACGTGCACGGACGCGCGTGACCCATCCCGGGGTCAGCCGGGACAGCCCCTGTTCTCAGCGCAGGACGGGCTTGCCCGTGAGCAGGTCCCGGTGCAGCGCTTCGCTCAAGATGAACCGGCCCTCTTGTCCGAGCAGGTGCTCCGGGAGCACCGCTGCGAAGTCGCCGACGACGGCCTCCGGCACCACCTCGCGCCAGGTCTCGTCGTCCGTGATGAGCGTGTCGACCGCGAGCGACTTGAACTCCACCTGGTGGCCTTCCTCGATGAAGACCCGGGCGCTCAGCTTCTGGCCCACGCCCAGCGTGTCCATGTCGAACGAGTTCGCATACAGGACGTTCGCCACGGTCAGGTTGCCCGTCACCCGGACCTCCGAGCCGCAGACCAGGTCTCGTGCGTGCAGGTCGCCCAGCACGTAGAGCTTGGAGCAGTCGTCCTCGTTCTGGAACGCATCCGACAGGCAGCCTTTCACCGTCAGGTTGCCCACGACGATGAGGACCTCGTTGGCCTCCAGCGCGAAGTCGCCGTCGAGCTCCAGGTCCCCTTCGCGCAACGCGAAGTGGAGGTCCTCTGCGTCGTCCTCGAAGGGCGTCTCCAACAGGTCGGCGAGCAGTTCGTTGGCGCGGGCGCTGTCGGTCGGCTGGAAGTGGCTGGACATGCGCCGGAATCTACCGGCGGGGGGGCGGCCCGGAAACACGAAGGCCGGTGGTTCCGCGAGGGAGCCACCGGCCTGTGTCTCTTCAGAGCGGCGGAAGGGATTCGAACCCTCGACCCCGAGCTTGGGAAGCTCGTGCTCTACCAACTGAGCTACCACCGCGGGCGCTGCGTGATGCAGGGCCCAAAGTAGGGGCGGGGCCCTGCCTTGTCAATCAGAAGTCGGGGCTACTCCCCCTCCTCGACAGTGAGCTGGTACGAGTCCTGGAAGTTCGCCTCGCGGTTCCTCGCGTCACGCACCTCGAAGACGTAGACGCCTGGCTCCGCGCTGTAGCGGATGGTCTCCGGCTGGTCGCCCTTGGCCCGGTCGGACGTCTGCACGAGCGTCAGCTTCCCGTCCGGCTGCACGCGGTGCAGGTACAGCCCCACGTCCACCTTGAGGATGCCCAGCAGCGTCGCGGTGATGGCCGTGCGCACTGGCCGGTCAGACAGGTCCACGCGGAAGTAGTCCACGTCCTTCGCCGGGTACACCGTGCCGCGCACCGCCTTGCCCAGGGTCAGGTCCTGCGCGCGGTCGGCGGTGTTGTTGGGCTCGCGCTCCTCGCTGCCATTGTCCGGCACCGTCGTCACGCTGATGCGGTAGGGCTGGTCCGCGTTCTCGAAGTCCTTCACGAACTTGCCGTTCACCTTCCGGAACGAGCCCTCCACCCGGAAGTAGCAGGTGCCGCTGCACGCCACGTTGTTCAGCCGCTCCGGCTCCTTGATGGCGCCGTCGTTGGCCTTGAGCAGCACCGTCTCCTTCTGGCCGTCACCCTGCGGCGGCTCCACCATTGACAGCGTCAGGTCCAGGCGGTCCACGCCCGACAGCTCCACCTTCGCCAGCACCGGCTCGCGCGCGTTCAGCACGTAGTGGTCCACGTCCGACTTGGGCGACAGGAAGCCCTCGCGGTAGCCCGCGCCCGTCAGCGGCGTGGCCTTGAGCAGCTCGTCGTTGGGCTCCAGCTCCGCGTGCGCCCCCGCCTCCTCCTGGGACACCGTCAGCGTGTAGGGCACCTGCGCGTTGTACGTGCGCCGCTGCGCCTTGCCCGTGCCCGTCCAGCCGCCCTTCACCACCACGTAGACCACCCGGTCCGTGGCCCGCACGCCGATGTTGCGCAGCGCGAGCGGCTCGCCCTCCTTGCCCTGCAGGGTGAAGAGCGGCGCCTCCGCGGCGGACAGCACCGAAATCTCCGGCCGCACGCCCTCCACGGCGGACAGCTCGATCTTCAGCGCCACCGACGGAACCTCGGGCTCGGGCGGCGGCAGGCCGGCGTCCACCGCCTGGGCCGCGGCCACCGCGGCCAGCTCCCCGGGCGCCGTGGGCATCGCCCCCTCGGGCGGCGGCGCGGGCGGCTCTCCGCCTCCGAATGTACCCTCGGGGGAGGGCGCCGCGGTGTCGTCGATGACCGGCGTCTCGTCCGGGACGGACGGCGGCGGCACGGCCGCGGGCGTCGAACCCGGCGCCGGCGCACCCGGGGCCGGTGCTCCGCTGTCCTGGACCGCCGGGACTTCTCCTTCGGGCGTGGCGGGGGTGGGCAGCTCCACCCGGTACCAGTCCTCGTCCCCGGAGTGCCCCAGGAACGCCGTCACCGTCTGCCCCAGCGGCAGCGCGGCGGCGTCCACGGCGCGGTCGTTGGGCTCGCGCTCCTCGCCGTCGTTGGGCTGGCGGTACTTCACCTCCAGCGTGTACGCCCCGCCCGTGCCCTTGCGCGCAGGCGACACCACCAGCCAGCGCTCCTTCTCCACGTAGAGGTTCGGGAGGCGCTCCCCCTTGCCCTCGCCCTCGCTGTTCACGCCCACCAGCCGGTTGCGGTCCTGGTCGTAGACGTCCAGCTTCACGTCCCCGCCGGGCAGGCCCGTCACCGTCACGTCCGCGATGCGCGGGGTGCCCGGCGCCAGCCGGTACCAGTCCTCGTCCAGCTTGTTGGGCTCCGCCGCCAGGCCGCCCGTCACCACGCTGTCACGCGTGACGGCCAGCGCCTGGTCGGGCCGCTCGTTGGGCTCCTTCTCCGTGAGGGCGGCGGGGCCCGTCTCCTCCACGCCCGCGTCCGGCGCTTCCGCCGGCACGTCCTTCTTGCACGAGGCCACCCCCAGCAGCCCCAGGACACAGACCCAGCCCCAACGTCGCATCACGTCTTCCTCCTCGGTCGGTCCGCCTTGTCGGCCTGGGCGTGTCCGGGTGTCAAGCACCCCCAACCCCCGGCGGGCCGCTTTCATCCGCGCCTCCGAGGCGTCAGATGGAAAACGCGACGTCCGGTGCTGGCGGAAGGCGCACACCCGGACTGGAGCCGCGGGGCGGGGACGATCCAAGATGCGCCCCATGCGACGCCTGTCCCTGGCCTGCCTGCTGTTCGTGTCTCCGTCCGTCCTCGCCGCCGCGCCCGCCGCGCCCGGCTATGCCCAGGCGGAGGCCTGGCTGGAGAAGGAGGCGCGCCCGGACCACTACGTGCCCCTCAACCTCCTGGATGGCCGGGACACCACCGCCTGGTGCGCGGAAGGGGAGAAGCCCTCTCACGTCTTCATCGGCTTCAAGGAGCCCGTCACCCTGGACGAGGTGCGCGTCTACACGGGCGACGGCACGTCCCGCGACGCCTTCAAGGCCAACGGCCGCGTGCGCAAGTTCACCCTCACCAGCGTGGACGCGTCCCGCAGCGTCACCGTGCAGGACAAGCGCGGCATGCAGGCCGTGCCCCTGTCCCAGCCGCTGTTCGGCGCGCGCTTCATCCTGGAGGTCGCGGACCGCTTCCCTGGCGCGAAGGAGGACAGCCCGGTGTGCCTCACCGACCTGGTCCTCTACTCGGGCGGAAAGCCCCTCAACGGCCCCGCGCTCGCCACCCGGTACAAGTACGACGCGCGCGTGGCCCCGCTCGTGGGCACCTGGTTCGGCGGCCATGAGGGCGCGCCGGAGCGCTTCCTGTCCTTCTTCGTGGACGGCACCTGGCGCTTCTCGCTGGAGCCCCTGGAGACGCCCGAGCCCACCACCGTCGTCAGCGGCACCTACACGGTGTCCGGCAACAAGGTGACGTTGGACATCCCGAAGAAGGGCAAGGTGACGGCCCGCTTCGAGCGGACCCCCGCCGGCGAGGGGCCGAAGTCGGCCGCGGCGCTGTCGCTGGACGGGTCGCTCCCCGAGGAGTGGGGGAGCACCTTCCGCGGCCAGCCGTGAGGACCTCCGGGCGCCTGGGAGACCCGGGCGCCTGGGGAGCTTGAGGGCTGGGGCCCGCCTAGATGGCGGCCTTGGCCTTCCGCTTCGCGTCGAAGTTGCGGAAGAAGGAGATGATCTCCTGCTCGGCGGCCTTCGCGTCCGTGGCGTCCGCGAACTCAGACTCCAGGAAGATGCCGCCGCACGACTCACAGGTGTCGTAGTGCAGGGGGTGATTCCGGTCCCCGCCGTCGATGCGCACGAAGTCCACCTGGCAGTCGGGGCACTGCCCTGTCAGGGCCTCCCCGTCGACCTTTCCCCCCAACTGCTCCAGACCGGGAAGGTTGTTGTGGAGGAGGATGCGGCGCAGGTCCGAGACGTCGATCCACAGACCTCCGCACTCTCCACACTTCCGCAACGTCTCGTCGTGATCTCCTTCGAGATCAGTCATTTCGACGTCGGCGTTGCAACCGGGGCAATTCATGGGGCGGCTCGTTCTCCTGAAAGGGGGAACCCGCGGGGCTCCCCGGTGAATGGAGAATGATAGGTCGGGCAAAAATTGGGATGCAACCCGTGCCGCCGCTTCTGTTGGCAAGGTGCCGTCGACCGGCCCCTGGGGCTCAGGCCCGCTCCTTCACCCTGCGGATGTCCGCTCCCAGGCCCCGCAGTTTGCGCTCCAGCCGCTCGTACCCGCGGTCCAGGTGGTAGACGCGGCTGACCTCCGTCTGTCCGTCAGCCCGCAGGCCGGCCAGGATGAGCGACGCGCTGGCGCGCAGGTCGGTGGCCATCACCGGCGCCCCGCTGAGCGCCTTCACGCCCTTCACCACCGCCGTGTGCCCCTGGATGGTGATGTCCGCGCCCAGCCGGTGCAGCTCCGGCACGTGCATGAAGCGGTTCTCGAAGATGTTCTCGGAGATGACGGACGTGCCGTGGCTCACCGTCATCAGCGCCATCAACTGCGCCTGCATGTCCGTGGGGAAGCCCGGGTGCTCCGTGGTGGTGATGTTCACCGACTTGAGCGACCTGGGCGCCTTGCAGCGCAGGCCCCCGCCCTCCGCGGTGATGGTGCAGCCGGCTTCACGCAGCTTGTCGATGACCGCGTCCAGGTGCTCCGGGCGTGCGTGCTTCACCAGCACGTTGCCCCCGCTGATGGCCGCCGCGACCAGCAGCGTGCCCGCCTCGATGCGGTCCGGCAGGATGGCGTGGTCCACCGGGTTGAGGGACTCCACGCCCTCGATGGTGATGACGGACGTGCCCGCCCCCTCCACCTTCGCGCCCATCTTGTTGAGGACGCGCGCCAGCTCCTCCACCTCCGGCTCGCGCGCGCAGTTCTCCATCACGGTGCGGCCCTTCGCGAGCACCGCCGCCATCATCACGTTCTCCGTGCCGGTGACGGTGATGACGTCGAAGTTCACCATGCCGCCCTTGAGCTGCTTTGCCCGGGCCTCCACGTAGCCTTCGGTCAGGTGGATGTCCGCGCCCAGCGCCTTGAGGCCCTTCAAGTGCTGATCGATGGGCCGCGCGCCAATGGCGCACCCGCCCGGCATGGACACGCGCGCCCGGCCGAATCTCGCCACCAGCGGCCCCAGCACCAGGACGCTGGCGCGCATGGTCTTCACCAGGTCGTAGGGTGCCTCCGGGGTGATGTCCCCCTCGATGCTGATTTCACACGTGTCCGCCTTCTTGCCGGTGAGCCGCTCGGCCTCGCAGCCCATGGTGCGGAGCACCTCCAGCATCGTGGCCACGTCCGCCAGGTCCGGCACGTTGCGGAAGGTGGTGGTGCCATCCGCCAGCAGCGCGGAGGCCAGGATGGGCAGCGCCGCGTTCTTCGCGCCGGAGACCTCCACCTCGCCGTGCAGCGCGGTGCCACCCTTCAAGACGATCTTGTCCATGTCTTTTACGTGCCTTTGCGTGCGGCTGCCGGGCCGCGCGTTCCGTGGCCGTCAGGCCGCGGGCTGTGTCCCGAACGCCATGCGTTCACGCCGCTCCAGGTCCTTCTCCACGCGCGCGTCCGAGTACCCCGCGGCCCGCAGGAGCTCCAGGACGGCGCTGCCCTGGGTCTCACCCATCTCCAATGCAAGCAATCCGCCAGGCTCCAGCACCCGGCGGGCGCCCTGAATCACCCGCCGCAGCGCCACCAGCCCATCCGGTCCGCCGTCCAGCGCCAGCCGGGGCTCGCGCCGCACCTCGGGGGACAGCCCGGCGATGTCGCCGGAGTCGATGTACGGCGGGTTGGACACCACCACCCGGAACGTCGCGTCCGGGGGCAGGGGAGCGAACAGGTCTCCCTCCAGCACGCTCACGCGCTCGGCGACGTTCAGGGCCTGCGCGTTCTCCCGCGCCAGCGCGCACGCGTCCTTCGACAGGTCCGTGGCCAGCACCGTCGCCTGGGGCCGCTCCGCCGCCACGCTGATGGCGATGCAGCCGGAGCCCGTGCACACGTCCAGCACGCGGCTGGGCGCGTCCCTGGGCACCGCGTGCAGCACCGCCTCCACCAGCAGCTCCGTCTCCGGCCGGGGGATGAGCACGCGCGCGTCCACCTTGAACGGGCGGTTGTAGAACTCCTTCGTGCCCGTCAGGTAGTTCGTGGGCTCGCCCGCGAGCCTGCGCTCGATGAGCGCCTTGAAGGCCGCGAGCTCGTCCTTCGACAGGGGCCGGTCCAGGTCCACGTACAGGCGCACCCGGCCCGTCTTGAGCACGTACGCCAGGAGGATTTCCGCCGTGAGCCGGGGCGCGTCCACTCCGCGCTTCTCGAAGTGGCCCGTCGTCCAGGTGAGGATCCGGCGGATGGTCCAGACGTCGCTCATGACTCGCTGGGGGGCCGCCCGCCGCCCGTCTGCGCCTTGAGGGCCTCCGCCTGGTAGTGCGTGCGGCAGGCGGTGATCACTTCGTCCACGTTGCCCACCATGATGGCCGGCAGGTTGTGCACGGTGAGGCCGATGCGGTGGTCGGTGAGCCGGTCCTGCGGGAAGTTGTACGTGCGGATCTTCTCGCTGCGGTCGCCGGTGCCCACCTGGCCGCGGCGCATGGAGTCGCGCTCGTTGCGGATGCGCTCCTGCTCGATCTCGTAGAGCTTCGCGCGCAGCATGCGCATGGCCATGGCGCGGTTCTTCCCCTGGCTCTTCTCCTGCTGGCACTTCACCACGATGCCGGACGGCTTGTGGATGAGGCGCACCGCGGAGTCCGTGGTGTTGACGCTCTGGCCGCCGGAGCCCGTGGAGCGCATCACCTGCATCTCGATGTCCGCCGGGTTCACCTGCACGTCCACGTCCTCCGCCTCCGGCATCACCGACACGGTGATGGTGGAGGTGTGGATGCGCCCTTGGGTCTCCGTGGCCGGCACGCGCTGGACCCGGTGGACGCCGGACTCGTACTTCAGGTTGCTGAACACCGCGTCGCCGGACAGCGTCACCGTGGCGTCCTTCACGCCGCCGGCGTTGCCCGCGCTCATGTCCAGGATGTCCGCCTTCCAGCCCCGGCGGTCCGCGTAGCGCAGGTACATCTGCATGACCTCTTCGGCGAAGAGAGCCGCCTCGTCGCCGCCCGCGCCCGCGCGGATCTCCAGGATGACGTTCTTCTCGTCATTGGGGTCCTTGGGCAGCAGGAGGATCTTCAGCGAGGCCTCCAGCTCGTCGCGCTGCGCCTTCAGGCCGGGCAGGGCCTCCTTGGCGTAGGCCTTCTCGTCGGGATCGGCGCTGGAAAGCCAGGCCTCCACCTCGTCCAGGTCCGCCAGCACCTTGCGGTAGGCGCGGAAGGTCTCGACGAGCTTCTCCAGCCCGGCGCGCTCCTTGGACACCTTCTGGAGCTTCGCCGTATCGGCGAGGATATCGGGGTTCGACAGGTCGGCCGTGAGCCGCTCGAAACGGCGCTCGACCTCTTCCAGTTTGTCAATCATGCGTGGTTCCCGGGGCGTCTTGCCCCGTTGGGCGCCCCGTGGCAAGGGCCGAGGGCGTCAAGGAAAACCTTGGCCGTATGGGCAGCGGCATGTAAGAACGGCCCCCGTCGCCGCCCGGTGCGGCTTGAATCACGCTCAACACGGAGTCCTTCCACATGGCCGCACAGAAGGGGAATCGTTCCAAGAAGAAGCTGAAGAACCGCGCCAAGACCCGGAAGGCGCAGCTGAAGCGCCGCCGCACGCGCTTCAAGCGCGGCCAGCGCAACAACAAGTAGTCCTGGCAGCTACTGCCCCCCTCTCACACTGGAGGAGGGGGGCGGCTGGCTCCCTGCTCCCTCTGCCTCCAACGCCGGGAGCATCCGCTCCAGCCCCAGCGACCCCTGCGACGCGGTGCGCAGCAGCGTCATCACCCCATCGGCCTCGGCACCCGTGACGGGCACCGGCTGGACGGGGAACTCGGGGTAGCGGTCGGTCCTGAGGGGCAGCACGTCACTGGACACATAACCCGTGGAGTCGAAGCGCGCCCGCCACAGGACGCTGCGCTTGTCCCGGGGGTTCCAGTTCCCGCCGAACACGAAGTTGCCCAGCGAGTAGAGCACCGGCCTGCCCTGGTACAGCTCCATGGACTGGAGCACGTGCGGGTGGCTGCCCAGCACCCCCGCCGCCCCCGCGTCGATGGCCGCGTGCGCCAGGCGCACCTGGTACGGCTCCGGCGTGGTGTTGCCCTCGATGCCCCAGTGGAAGAAGGGGAGCACCAGGTCCGCCTGGGCCTTCGCCTGGGCGATGTCCTCGCGCAGCATCCGCTCCATCTCCTCCACGTCGGAGAAGTGCCCGGCCACGCCCGGCGTGGTGTCCGTGGCGTAGACCTCCCGGGGCTCGATGTTGCGCGTGCCCAGGAAGAAGTAGCCCAGGAACGCGACCTTCAGGCCTCCCACGGTGAGGATGGCGGGACGGCGCGCCTCCGCCAGGGTGCGGCCGGCGCCGAAGTAAGGGATGCGCGCGGCCTCCAGGGCGGTGAGGGTGTCCAGCAGCCCCTGCGCGCCGTAGTCCATCATGTGGTTGTTGGCCAGGCTCACCACGCCCACGCGGCCCGCGGTGAGCACGTTCACCAGCTCCGGCCGCGCGCGGAAGTTGAAGTTCTTGGGCAGCTTCACCGTGCTGTCCGTGTACGGGCACTCCAGGTTCACGACGAACAAGTCGCCGGAGTCCACGATGGGCATCACCTCGCGGAAGCCGTACGCGAACATCTCCTCGCGCGTCCTCCCCTTGGCCACCTGATCATCGAAGTACTCCTCGTAGTGGTAGCCCACCGTCACGTCGCCGCCCACCACCAGCGTCACCGGGCGGGCGGGGGCTGGAGGGGCCGGCTGCCGAGCGGGATGTCCGGTTTCGGACCCGGCCGGCGCGGCCTCTGGAGGCGGGGCTTCCGTGGCGGCGACAGGCTCCAGCCCCGGGGGAGGGGAGGCGGGCGTCACGGGGCGGGGATGGCAGGCGGAAAGCGACAGCAGGAGCAGCAGGGCGGCGTGGCGCATGGGCAAGGGGAAACTCTACCTTGCACGGGGAAACGCGCGACGCGTAGATTGCCGCGCGCCCATGGCCCGGGAAAAGGACAACATCGCTCTGTCCGATGAGCACAACACCCGCGGCATCGAGCTGGCGGACCGGGGCTGGCTGGACGAGGCCATCAAGGAGTTCAAGAAGGCCATCGACCTGGACCCCACGTCGGCGCACGCGCACGACAACCTGGCCACGGTCTACGCGGAGAAGAAGCAGTTCCGCGAGGCGCTGGGCGAGTACCTCACCGCGCTCAAGCTGGAGCCGGAGAGCGCCACCGCGCACTACAACCTGGCCTGCTTCCTCTCCACCCACGCCAGCGAGATGGCCGTGGAGGAGTACAAGGAAGCCATCGAGCTGGACCCGGAGTACCCGGACGCCCACCTGAACCTGGGGCTCACCTACGCGGACCAGGGCCGGGTGGAAGAGGCGATGCGGGAGCTCCAGTCCGCCATCGAACTGGACCCGCAGGACGCCTTCCCCCGGCACGAGCTGGCGGCGCTGATGATGGATGAAGGGGACTACCGCTCCTCCATCACCCAGCTGAAGGAAGTGGTGCGGCTGGAGCCGGACAACTTCGAGGCGCAGCTGGACCTGGGCATCTGCTACGCCCAGAAGGGCTTCTACGCGGAAGCGGAGCGCGCCTACGAGCGCGCCCGGGCGCTCAACGCGGAAGACCTCCTGCTCAACTACAACCTGGCGGCGCTGTACGCGCTGTGGGGCCGTCCGAAGGACGCCGTCCAGTACCTGCAGAAGGCGCTGGCGGCGGACCGGCAGAAGGTCCTGGGGTGGCTGTCCGCGGACCCCATGTTCGACGTGCTCAAGGGCGATCCGGACTTCGAAGCCCTCTTCTGAGGGAATCACACAATGGAATGGGTTTTCCTGGGGCTGGCGCTGCTGCTGGTCGTCGCGAACGGCTTCTTCGTGGCGACGGAGTTCGCCATCGTGAAGATCCGCGCCACGCGCCTTCAGTCCCTGGTGGACGAGGGCACGCCCGGCGCGGCCACGGCCCTGAAGATGGTGAGCGAGCTGGACGCGTACCTGTCCGCCACGCAGTTCGGCATCACGCTCGCGTCGCTGGGCCTGGGCTGGCTGGGTGAGCCCGCGTTCGAACACCTCCTGCACCCGGTGGTGGACAAGGTGCTGCCGGAGGCGCTGGCGGCGAAGTACGGCTCCACGGCGGCGGGCATCATCGGCTTCAGCATCATCACGTTCCTGCACATCGTGATGGGGGAGCTGGCGCCCAAGAGCGTCGCCATCCAGCGCGCGGAGCAGACGACGCTCGCGGTGGCGCTGCCCATGCGCGCGTTCTACTTCCTCTTCTACCCGGCCATCCGGCTGCTCAACTGGCTGGCGGGGCTGGTGCTCAAGGCCTTCGGCCTGCACTCCGCCAGCGAGTCGCACGAGGCCACCAACGAGGACGAGCTGCGCGTCATCCTGCACAGCTCCGCGCAGGCCGGCGCCATCACCACGGCGCGGGCGGAGCTGTTGGAGCGCGCGCTGGAGATGGCGCAGAAGACGGCGCGCCAGGTGATGGTCCCGCGCAACCAGATGCGCTACCTGGACGTGGAGGAGGCGCTGGACAGGAACGTCATCGACGCGCGCGCGTCCGGGCACACGTGGCTGCCGGTGTGCCGGGGCAACCTCGACGAGGTCGAGGGCGTGGTGAACGTGAAGGACCTGTTCTTCCTCCTGTCGCGCGGCGAATTGCGCAGCCTGTCGCAGGTGCAGCGCCCGGTGCTCTTCATCCCGGAGAACGCGACGCTGGAGCAGCTCCTGACGGAGTTCCGCCGCCGGCGCCGGCAGATCGCCATGGTGGTGGACGAGCACGGCGGCACGTCCGGGCTGGTCACCATCGCGGACGTGGTGGCGGAGGTGGTGGGCGATGTGGCGGAGCTGGGCCGGCGCGTGGAGGAGGTGCGGGCGCTGCCCGGAGGCCGCTTCGAGCTGCCCGGCACCGCGCAGCTGGACGACCTGGAGGCCCAGCTGGACGTCACCTTCGATTTGAGCGACGACGAGAAGGGCGAGGTGACCACCATCGCCGGCTACCTGATGACGAAGCTGGGCCGGGTGCCGGAGAAGGGCGACAGCCTCAAGCTCGACATGTGGCGCATCCTCGTGGAGGAGGTGGACGGCCCCCGCGTGGTGCGCGTCACGGTGGAGCCGCAGTCGCGCCCCACGGCGCTGCCCAAGGACGGCAGCCGCGCCACGGAGCCGCCCGCGTCCTCTGGCGAGACGGGGTGAAGCCCTAGCTCTTGGTGGGCTTCACAGCCTTCTTCTTCGCGCCGCCCTGGATGGCCGCCGGCTTCACCTTGCCGTTGGGCCGGTCCACCTTGAGCAGCTCCAGGTTCGTCTCCCCGTCCGTGGTCAGCTTCAGGATGCCCACGTCCGGGGCGAACCACATGAAGCTCTCCATGGAGCGGCCCTCCGCGCCGGGGCGGCTGGCGCGGGCCGTGGTGATGTTCTTGATCTTCAGCGCCTTGAAGGTGCCCGCCGCGACGGTGATCTCCTCCTCGCCCACCACCGTGGCCTCCTTGTCGAAGGTCGTGGCGATGGTGGGGCGCAGGCCGCCCTTCCTGGCCGGCGGCTGGAGCTTCACGGACAGGCTGTTCTTCCAGGTGCCCCCGAGGACCATCACGGACGGCGCCGGCACGGCCGCGCCCTCCGCGTTGACCACCTGCACGTCCATGCCGGACGCGGACAAGAGCGTGCCCTCCAGGCCGCCCAGGCCCGTGCGCACGCCGTTGGCGTCACAGGTGAGGTCCGTCTGGCCGCTGCGCCCCTTGAGGCTCACCGCCAGCGTGGCCTTCACCGTCCCGTCCGCGTTGGGCGCGACGTCCTTCGTCGCCAGCACCAGCTCCGACGAGCGGCCCGCCCGGTAGGTCAGCGACAGGCCTTCCTCCATGGGGAACCAGGGGTTCGGACAGGGGGCCGGCGCCGCCGCCACCACCATGTCAGACCGGGGTGCTACCTGGGACGTCGGGGCCGCACCGACGAGGAGCGACATGGCAACCAAGGGCTGAAACGTAGGACGCCTCCAGAAAGATCAACAGGAAGGTAGGGTGGGCCGGCTGCTTTGCAAGGGTGCCGCAAGCTCGCTCACCTACCGGCCTGTAGCACTGGACATAGGGTCATGCGTGGCATGGTCACGCTTGATCCGCGGTGGGGTGCGTTGGTACTCCTGCCGAACGCTGCGGAGCCGATTTTCCGGCCTCGCGCGCGTTTTCACCCCGTCTTGCGACGGCCTGTAGGGAGAACCGCTGGCATGCGAATCAAGCGCCTGGACATCACCGGCTTCAAGTCGTTCATGGAGCGGAGCGTCTTCTCCTTCGACGAAGGCGTCACGGGCGTCGTCGGCCCCAACGGGTGTGGCAAATCCAACGTCGTGGACGCCATCCGCTGGGTGATGGGCGAGCAGAGCGCGAAGAACCTGCGCGGCCGCGGCATGGAAGACGTCATCTTCAACGGCTCGGAGAACAAGCCGCCCCTGTCCATGGCGGAGGTGTCGCTCACCTTCCTCGTGGACGACACGGACACGCTGGCGCCCCAGTACCAGGGCTTCAGTGAGATCACCGTGACGCGCCGCCTGTTCCGCAACGGCGACTCCGAGTACCTCATCAACAAGACCGTCTGCCGCCTGCTGGACATCACCGAGCTGTTCCTCGGCACGGGCGTGGGCACCAAGGCCTACTCCATCATCGAGCAGGGCCGCGTGGGCCTCATCGTCTCCAGCAAGCCGGAGGACCGCCGGCACCTCCTGGAGGAGGCCGCGGGCGTCACCAAGTACAAGGCCCGCCGCAAGGCCGCCGAGCGCAAGATGGAGGCCACCGAGGCCAACCTCCTGCGTGTCAACGACATCACCAACGAGCTGGAGAAGCGGCTCGACACGCTGTCGCGCCAGGCGAAGAAGGCGGAGAAGTACCGCAAGCTCAAGGCGCGCATGCGGGAGATTGATCTGCACTCCACCAGCCACCGCTCGCTGGAGCTGATGGCGGAGAAGCGCGTGCTCCAGTCGCGCCTGGAGAACCTGGGCGGCGAGGAGCGCGAGGGCCTGGACAAGGTGAAGGAGCTGGAGGAGGCCATCACCCGGCGCCGCGCGGAGTTGGACGCGGAAGGGGCGGCCCTCCAGCAGTACGCCGGCGAGGTGCACGCGCTGGAGAGCGCCCTGCAGCGCGAGGCGCAGGAGCTGTCCTACGGCCGCCGCGACTTCGAGGAGACCGGCACGCGCGTGGAGTCCGCGCAGGCGGAGCTGGACGCGCTGCTCGCGCGGCAGGCGGAGGTCGTGCGGACCATGACGGCCCGCGAGGCGGAGCTGTCGGGCATCGCCGGCTCGTACAAGGAAGACGAAGTGGCCATGGCGGTGGCCCTGGAGGAGCAGCGCCGCGTCTCCGTGCTGCAGACGGAAATCTCCCTGCGCCTGGAGCAGGAGCGGGCGGGGCTGGTCGCCGTGGCCACGCGCCTGGCGAACCACGAGAGCAACCTGGTCAACCTCGCGCGCCAGCGCGCGGACCTGGAGGCCCGCCGCGCGAAGCTGGGCGGTGAGCTGGAGGCCCTGCGCGCCCAGGAGCAGGAGCTGGACGCCGTGCGCACCCAGGCGGCCCGGCACGTGGAGGACACGCGCCACCTGGCCTCCGAGCTGGCCGAGCGCCGCGGCCAGGAGGAGGAGGCCCTCACCCGCACGCGCGAGGCCTTCACGGAGAACGAGGTCCAGGTCATCGCGCTGCGCGAGGAGCTGAGCGACAAGCGCAGCCGCCTGTCCTCCCTGGAGGACATCCAGAAGAACTACGACGGCTTCGACCGGGGCGTGCGCGCCGTCATGGTGCGCGCGGCGGAGGCGGCCCGCGAGCAGGGCATCTTCGGCCTGGTGGCGGACGTCCTCACGGTCACCAACGCCCGCTACGAGCGCGCGGTGGAGGCCGCCCTGGGCGAGCGGCTCCAGCACGTCATCGTGGACAGCCGCGAGAAGGGCGTGGAGCTGGTGGAGTACCTGAAGGGCCACGCCGAAGGGCGCGGCACCTTCCTGCCGGTGCCCTCCGGCGAGCAGGCCCGCGCCTACGTGGAGCCGGACCTCTCTCTTCCGGGTGTGCTGGCGCACGCGCTCAAGGAAGTGTCCTGCGAGCCCGCGCTGGAGCCGGTGCTCAAGCTGCTCCTGGGCGACGTGGTCATCGTCCAGGACCTGGCCGCCGCGCGCGAGTACGCGGAGAGCACCCCCGTGCCCGTCACGCTCGTCACGCTGGACGGCGAGGTGTTCCGCGCGGACGGCTCCATCACCGGCGGCGAGCGAGAGGGCGCGGCCGTGGGCGCGCTCCAGAAGAAGCGCGAGATCGCGGAGCTGGCGGCCGAGGTGGCCCGCGTGGAGGAGCGCTACAACGAAATCCTGACCCGCCACTACACGCTCCAGAAGCAGATGGGACAGGCGGAGGCCGTCCTCAAGGGCCTGGGCAAGGAGCAGCACGCGGAGGAGGTCAACCTGGCCAGCCAGGAGAAGGACCTCCACAAGGCGAGCGAGGACCTGGCCCGGGTGCGCGAGCGGCTGCGCTCGCTGGAGGGCGAGGAGGGGCAGCTCGCGCAGAGCCACACCGCGCTCGCCAACGAGGAGGAGTCCAGCCGCGGCGAGGTGGCCCACGGCCAGGCGGACCGCGAGGCGCGCGAGGAGCGCGTGCGCCAGTACGCGGGCGAGCTGGAGGGGCTGCGCCAGCGCGCGGACACGGCGTCCTCGGACCTGATGGGCCTGCGCGTGAAGGTGGCCGCCGGCAGCGAGCGCGGCGAGTCCGCGCGCAAGGAGCTGGAGAGCCTGGTGGCGCAGCGCCGCGACATGGAGGCGCGCGTCAGCCGCCTGCAGGCCACGGTGACGGAGGGCCGCGCCAAGGTGGAAGCGCTGCAGGGCCGGCTCGCGGAGCTGGAGTCCACCAAGGACCAGCGGGCGGAGGAGCACCGCGTGGCCGCGGAGGCCCTGGAGGCCCGCCGCACCGCGCACACCACCGCCACCACCGAGGTGCGCGAGCAGGACACCGCCTTCCGCGAGCTGCGCGGCCGGCTGGACGAACTCATGCAGGGCCTGTCGCAGATCACCCTGCGCGAGAAGGAGATTGGCCTGGAGCTGGAGCACCTGGCCGCCGGCATCCGCGAGCGCTACCAGCTGGAGCTGTCCGCGGAGCTGCACAACTACCACCTGCTGGCGCCGCTCTCGCCGGAAGTGGAGAGCGAGCTCAAGGACCTGCGCGCGCAGGTGGAGAAGATGGGGGAGATCAACCTCACCGCCATCGACGAGCACGCGGAGCTGTCCAAGCGCTTCGAGTTCCTCTCCAGCCAGCGTCAGGACCTCCAGGCGTCCATCAGCCAGCTGAAGGAAGCCATCGTCCGCATCGACGCGACGAGCCGCGAGCGCTTCAAGCAGACCTTCGACGTGGTGAACGACAAGTTCCAGGCCATCTTCCCGCGCCTGTTCGGCGGTGGCCGCGCCAGCCTCATCCTCACGCAGGAGGGCCCCAACGGTGAGCCGGGCGTCGAAATCGTGGCCCAGCCGCCAGGCAAGAAGCTCCAGAGCGTCAACCTGCTCTCCGGTGGCGAGAAGGCCCTCACCGCCGTGGCGCTCATCTTCGGCATCTTCCTGATCAAACCCACCCCCTTCTGCCTCCTGGACGAGGTCGACGCGCCGCTGGATGAGGGCAACGTGGGCCGCTACAACGACATGGTGAAGGAGATGAGCCGCCAGTCGCAGTTCATCCTCATCACCCACAACAAGCGCACCATGGAGATCGCCGACACGCTCTACGGCGTCACCATGGAGGAGCCCGGCATCTCCAAGCTCGTCAGCGTGAAGATGCGCGAGGCCTCCGCGCACAACGACGACAAGGTCCCCGCCGCGTCGTAGGCGCGGGACAGGGCCGGTCGCTGGAAAAGAAGACGGGCGCCCCGGAGAGGTTCCTCCGGAGCGCCCGTTGTCATTTCAGCGGCTTGAGCGAAGGACTACTTCTTCTTCGTCGGCGAGTAGCTCTTCTTCGGGCAGGCGCCCTGGTCCGCGGCCAGACGCTGCTGGGCGGCGGTGAGGTCCTTCTGGGTGTTGGCCAGGGCCTCCTGGCTGGCGGTCTCCACCGGGGCCCAGTCTTCCTTCTGGGTCTTGAGCTGCTGCACCAGCGTCAGGGTCGTCTGGTCCACCGTCTCCTGCGCCTTGAGCGCGTCCACCCACTTGGTGGCCGAGTCCACCAGCGCCTGGCACTTGGAGGACAGCTCGTCGAAGAGCTTGTAGTCCTTCGTCTTGGTGTACTTCTGCACGACGGCGTCATACGTGTCCGCCGCGTTGGTGCGCGCGCCGAAGGCGATGGCGGACGCGGCGGCCGTCTGGGTGCGCGCCAGCTCCAGCTGGAAGAAGCGCAGCTCCGGCGGCATGCTCGCGGAGGCCTCCACCGGGGCCTGCGAGTTGAAGAACACGAAGCGGAACGGGAACTTCAGCTCGCCGGACGTCGTCGCCGGCATGGCGGCGACCTTCGCCTGGAGGCAGGACGCCAGCTGATCGCCTTCCGTGCTGCCGGAGGGCTTGAAGACGACCTCCGTCGGGTTGGGCTGGCCCTTCACGATGTGGATGTCGGACGTCAGCACCGGCGGCGTGGACTCCTTGAAGCCGGCGAAGCAGTCGCACCAGCTCTTCTCCGCCAGGCGCACCGTGCCGGAGAAGTCCGAGCCCTCGTTGATGCCCATGGTGACGGAGGGGTTGTTCGCGCTGGCGTGGTCGTACTCGTACGAGGCCTCCACCGGCTTCGCGTCCGCCGCCAGCGCCGCGGGCTTCACGTGCGTGTCCAGCACCTGCTGGATGCAGGCGGTGCCGGCCGGGGTGAGGTTCTCACCGGAGACGGCGTGCGTGGCGCCCTGCGCGTTGACGGTGGACTTCACCATCACCTTGGTGCTGGCGGCCGGGCCGCGGTGGGCCGGATCCACCAGGCACTCCAGCACGTCCGGGCGGACGCTCAGGAGCGCGCCCACGAGGACGCCCTCGTTGGCGGGGGAGGGCAGGGTCTGCTCGCGCGGGAAGCAGGTCGCCAGGTCGAACGGGGGCTGGTTGGTGATGCGCAGCCGCTCTTCCTTGGTCATCTGCTTCTGACCTTCGGTGGCTTCGGTCTTCTGCTGGCCCGCACAGGCGGCGGTGAGGATGACGGAGGCGACGGCGAGACGCTTCAGCATGGTGAGGCTTTCTCCCGGTTGGGGTGAGGGGGACTGCGCTCGGGCGCTCACTTCTCCAGGCCCTCGGCGTTCTTGAGGTCCTTGAGGCGGAGCCCGTTCTTCTTCAACAGGCGGTAGAGGCTCTGCATGGACAGGCCGGTGCGCTGCTCCGCGGCCTTCATGTCGAAGGCCACCTCGCGCATCACCTCGGCGAAGTACAGCCGCTCGAAGTCCGCGAGCACGCGGTCCTTCGCTTCGTGGTACGGCATGCCGGTGACGATGGCGGCCACGTTGGTGGCGGGCTCCGTGCCTTCCGTGCGCTTGGGCGCGTGCGCCAGGAAGTCCAGCCAGCTGGTGTTGCCCGTCTCCTGCATCAGCGCGCCGCGCTCCAGCACGTTGCGCAACTCGCGCACGTTGCCCGGCCAGTCGTAGCCCTCGAAGAGGGCCAGCGTCTGCGGCGTCAATTCCAGCGCGGCCTTCATGCCGCGCGACAGGGCCTGCGACAGCGTGGGGATGTCGTCGCGGCGGGTGCGCAGGGGCGGCAGCTTCACGCGCGCCACCGCGAGCCGGAAGTAGAGGTCCGCGCGGAAGCGGCCCTGGCGCACGTCCTCCTCCAGGTTGCGGTGCGTGGAGGCGATGACGCGCACGTCCACCGCCACCGGCTGCCCGTCCAGCGACGGCACCTCGCGCGTCTCCAGCACGCGCAAGAGCTTGCCCTGCACGGACAGGGGCAATTCGCCCACCTCGTCCAGGAAGAGCGTGCCGCCGCGCGCCGCCTCGAAGATGCCGCGCGCGCCCTTGTCCTCGTTCTCCCCGGCGCGCAGGCCGCCGAACAGCTCGCGCTCCGCCTTCTCCTCGGAGATGAGGTTGCAGTCCACGACCTTGAAGGCGCCGTGGCGGCGCAGCGAGTGCTGGTGCACCGCTCGCGCGGCCAGTTCCTTGCCCGTGCCCGTCTCACCCTCGACGAGCAGGTTCATGTCCTCCCGCGCGATGCGGCGCAGCTCCGTGAAGACCCAGCGCATCTTCTCCGAGCTGCCCACGAGCTGCCCGAAGGACTCCGCGCCGGCGACCTCCACCTCCGTCGCGCGCGCGGCCACCTTCACGGCCAGCTTCGTCTTGCCCAGCTCCACCTTGTCGCCGCTGGAGACGAAGGCCTGCAGGATGCGCCGCCCGTCGAGGAACGTGCCGTTGCGGCTGCCGGTGTCGCGCAGCAGCAGGCCCTGCGGCAGCCGCTCCACCTCCAGGTGACGGCGGCTCACCGTCGGGTCGCTCAGCACCAGGTCGCCCGCGGCGTCGGAGCCCACGCGCACCAGCGAGTCCTGGGTGGTGACCTTCTTGCCCTTGTCCGGACCGCCCACCACCTCCACCGTCCACTCGTGAAGGGGGACGCGGGTGGCCTGGGCCTCGCGCTCCGCGTGGACGGTTTCGGTGACATCCGGTCTGTCAATCATGGTCACGGACCCCTGGTCGCAACGGGGCGTGGGGGGCAAAAACACCCCTCGTCGCCCTCAATCCCGCCTCTTTAGGGGGGACTGCACACACGGGGCAAGCGGAACAAGTAGACGCGGAAACGTCCGTTGAAGATGAAGACAGAAGGGGCCCGGCCGCCCCAACCGGGGACGTCGGGCCTGCCTTCCGGACTTCCCCCGCCTCAGTACTTCGCGGGTGCGTCGCTCGCGGGGAACGACTCCTTGGACTGCTCGTCCACCTCGTCGTCGCCGGGGCTGCCGCCGGAGCGCACGCTCGCGTTGGTGGGGCCCTTCACCTCGCGCGTGGGGACCTCCGCGTTCGCCTTGCCGCGCTTCGTGCCCCTGGACTCCGGGGCCGCACGGCCCGTGCCGGCCTGCGCGTTCATCATGCGCGCGCCCAGCAGGTTCTTGGCGCGCTCGGCCAGGTTGCGCTGCTCGTCCTGCCAGTCGCGGAAGAGCTGCGCCAGCTCCTGGTCGCCCGCGGCCTCCGCGTCGCGCAGGTACTGCGCGCTCACCGACGCGCCCTTGAGCAGGTGGTACAGCGTGCTGATGAGGTCGTGGTGTTCATCCCGGGTCCCCGTGACTTCCTGTCCGCCCGCCATGGTGTTCCTCCCGTGAAAGGGGGTGAATGCCTTGAGGAAGAAGGTAGGCACGGGCAACGCGGGTGGCGTCCGGGCACGGGGCCCGGCCGCCTGGCTGCTCAAGCCTGGAGCATGGGGTCCAGCTTGCCCTCGCGGTCCAGCGCCGCCATGTCGGAGTAGCCGCCCACGTGCGTATCGCCGATGAAGATCTGCGGCACGGTGCGCTGACCGTTGCTCATCTCCACCAGCTTCGCGCGGGCGTCGTCGTCCCCGGTGACGTCCACCTCTTCGTAGGCCACGCCCTTGCGCTTGAGCAGGTCCTTCGCGCGCACGCAAAAGCCACAGTAGGTCGTCGTGTAGATCTTCACGGGCTTCATGGAATTCCTCCTGGCTCTCTTGATGCCAAACCTAAGGGGCCGTTGCGCGGGTGGCCACGGCCTTCGCGCGTGCCTGGCCCCTTGAAACACGACGGCCCCCGGAACCCAGGTGGGCGCCGGAGGCCGTCAGGTCCATCCCCGGGACTGCTGGGGGACGGGTGGGGCGACTACATGCCCATGCCGCCCATACCGCCCATGCCACCCATGCCGCCCATGCCACCGCCGGCGGCGCCCTTGTCGTCGTCCGCCTTCGGGCGCTCGGCGACCATGGCCTCCGTGGTGAGCATCAGCGAGGCGACCGACGCCGCGTTCTGCAGCGCGGTGCGGCTCACCTTGGCCGGGTCGATGACGCCCGCGGCCAGCAGGTCCTCGTAGGTGCCCGTGGCGGCGTTGAAGCCGAAGGCGCCCGTGCCCTCCTTGACCTTGTTCACCACCACGCTGCCCTCCAGGCCGCCGTTGCCGACGATCTGACGCAGCGGCTCCTCGACGGAGCGGCGGATGATGTCGACGCCGGACTTCTCACCGTCGGCGACCTTCAGGGTCTCCAGGGCCTTGAGGCAGCGGATGTAGGCCACGCCGCCGCCGGGGACGACGCCCTCTTCCACGGCCGCGCGGGTCGCGTTGAGCGCGTCCTCCACGCGGGCCTTCTTCTCCTTCATCTCCGTCTCGGTCGCGGCGCCCACGTTGATGACGGCCACGCCGCCCACGAGCTTCGCGAGGCGCTCCTGGAGCTTCTCACGGTCGTAGTCGCTGGAGGTCTCCTCCACCTGGGCGCGGATCTGCTTCACGCGCGCCTCGATCTCCGACTGGCTGCCCGCGCCGTCGACGACCGTGGTGTTGTCCTTGTCGATGGTGACGCGCTTCGCGCGGCCCAGGTCCTGGAGCGTCAGCGTGTCCAGCTTGATGCCCAGGTCCTCGGCGATCATCCGGCCGCCGGTGAGGACCGCGATGTCCTCCAGCATGGCCTTGCGGCGGTCGCCGAAGCCCGGCGCCTTCACCGCCGCCACGTTCAGCACGCCGCGGATCTTGTTCACCACCAGGGTGGCCAGGGCCTCGCCCTCGACCTCCTCGGCGATGATCAGCAGGGGCTTACCGGCGCGCGCCACCTGCTCCAGGATGGGGAGCAGGTCCTTCATCGACGAGATCTTCTTCTCGTGGATGAGGATGAGGGCGTCGTTCAGCACGACCTCCATGCGCTCCGGATCCGTCACGAAGTACGGGGACAGGTAGCCGCGGTCGAACTGCATGCCCTCGACGACGTCCAGGGTGGTGTCCAGGCCCTTGGCCTCTTCCACCGTGATGACGCCCTCCTTGCCGACCTTCTCCATCGCGTCCGCGATGATCTGGCCGATGGTGGTGTCACCGTTCGCGGAGATGGTGCCGACCTGGGCGATCTCCTTGTTGCCCTTGGTCGGCTTCGCCAGCGTCTTCAGCTCGGCGGTGATGGCGGCGACGGCCTTGTCGATGCCGCGCTTGATGTCCATCGGGTTGTGGCCCGCGGCGACCAGCTTCGCGCCCTCGCGGAAGATGGCCTGCGCCAGCACGGTGGCCGTCGTGGTGCCGTCACCCGCGACGTCGGAGGTCTTGGAGGCGACCTCCTTGACCATCTGGGCGCCCATGTTCTCGAACTTGTTCTCCAGTTCGATTTCCTTCGCCACCGTCACGCCGTCCTTCGTGATGGTGGGGGAGCCGAAGCTCTTCTCGATGACGACGTTGCGGCCCTTGGGCCCCAGGGTCACCTTGACCGCGTCGGCCAGGATGTTCACGCCGCGCAGGATGGCGTCACGCGCGCGCACTTCGAAAATGATGTCCTTCGCCATGGTCTGAATCCTCTAGAAGTTGGGAGTGGAAAGACGAACGGCGGGCTTCACTTCTCGATGATGCCCAGCACGTCCTCTTCGCGGAGGATCAGGTGATCCTCGCCGTCCAGCTTGATCTCCGTGCCCGCGTACTTGCTGAAGAGGATGGTGTCGCCGGCCTTGATGTCCATGGCGCGCACCTTGCCGTCCTCCAGCACCTTGCCGTTACCGACGGCGATCACCTTGCCCTCGAGCGGCTTCTCCTTCGCCGTGTCGGGGATGAAGAGGCCGCCCTTGGTCTTGTTCTCCTCGGCGACGCGCTTGATGATGAGCCGATCCTGCAGGGGACGAATCTTCATGGCTTGCTCCTGTGAATCGCGGCGGCCGGAGGCGGACGGAAGGTCCGGACCGGGATGCCGCAGGGGTGATTGAAAAGGTCCTGTGGGCCCCGGCGTTGGCACTCGCACCCACTGAGTGCTAACGCCCAGGCGCGGCGGATAATAACCAGGGACTTCACCTCGTCAAGCGACGTCGGGACATCTGTCTGGATGCCGCTAAAGCCCCGTCCTGATTGGGCTTTTCCGAAAAACATTCCCACCTGTCGCACCTGCCCGCCAGGCCGTGCGGGGTGTCCGGACGTTGGCACTCGCCCCGGGCGAGTGCCAGCGTAAGTGCTTGATAAGACTTGGGTCGGTTTTGCCGACGCCGTGCGACATGGCTACTCTTCCGGGAAGCGTGTCCTGGAAGCTTCGGGCGCTGGCCCGGGGGCCTTCCAGGCTTCATCCGGGAGGTGTGCTCGATGAGCGGACTGGTGACGTCCTCTTCCTCGCTGAAGGAGTTCTTCCGGGAGCTCCTCTTGGAGGTCTCGGCCCGGCAGCGGGTGGCGCTGGGCGAGTCCACCGAGTTCTACCTGGTGAACCTGCTGGCGGAGTTCGCGGCCACGGACAAGCTGTTCAGCCGTGACGCGGAGGGCCGGCGGGACCACGAGCCGCTGGCGGAGCTGTACCACCGCTCGCTGCAGCAGGAGCGTGAGGAGCGCATCCGCACGCTGCGGCGGCTGGGCGACGTGTCGCTCTACAAGGTCGGCTTCTTCTCCGGCGCGCTGCAGCAGGGGATGGTGGGCCCGGACTACTACATCCAGATGGGCGGAGCCGCGTACGGCCAGGTGGCGGAGCTGGTGCCCGCGGGCGGCTTCACCGGCGTGTACCGCGAGCTGTGCGACAAGTTCCGTTCGCTCGTGGAGGTGCTGGAGGAGATCAGCGCGCGCGGCCTGGTGAGCGCGGGGCCCGCGGGCGCGCTGCGCGTCTACGAGTCCTGGGTGCGCACGGGCAACGACAAGCTGGAGCGGGTGCTGGTGGACGCGGGTTGGATTCCGCGCAAGGGGCCGCTTGCCAACTGACGCCGGGGACTTCCCGCTCGTGGGGCGCCTCCAGGCCCACCTGGAGGCCATCTACGGCTTCCAGTGCGAGGCCCGCGCGGAGGCCTTCGTGGTGGTGGACGCACAGGTCGCCGCGCTGCTGGGCGGCACCGGGCGCGCGCAGGAGGAGCTGCTCGTCCTGGAGGCCCGGGGCGGCCTGGAGGTGGCGCTCTACCTGGACCCCGGCTTGCGTGAGCGGATGGAGCGCTACGCGGGCAGCCCGCTGGCTTCCGTGCTGGAGGGCGACCTGGACGGCTACTGCCAGGTGACCGAAGGCGTCAGCCACTTCCTCTACGTCGCGCACACGGCGCACTACGAGCGCACGGTGTCGCTCTTGGAGCTGGAGGCCCAGGCGGAGGTGGACAAGTTCGTCGTGTGCCTCATGCACCGCTGGGGCGAGGGCGTGGCCGGGTGGGCGCGGGAGCTTTTGGGGCGCCTCTTCGACCGCGTGGCGTACCAGCCGCTGCTGTCCGTGGAGGAGCGCTGGCGCTACGAGGAGGCGAACCGGCTGTCCCGGCGCTTCTGCGCGCGGCTCATGGGGCACGTCCTGAGCCGGCGGTTGGACCGGCTCCTCGGCGACCTGCGTTATGCCTACCGGTTGGGGGCGGAGGCCAAGCTGCGCCACTTCGCGCACGGCGGTTGAGGGGTCCCGGCCGCCGCCTGCATCGGGTAGGGTGGGGGCATGCCGCGCGAGGCGTCCTCAGGAGGCATCGTCATCCGCTTCCAGGACGGGGCCTGGGAGGTCGCCGTCATCCGTCCGCACGGGCGCCACCTGTGGGCGCTGCCCAAGGGCCACGTGGACCCTGGCGAGACGCCGGAGCAGACCGCGCGGCGCGAGGTGAAGGAGGAGACGGGGCTCTCCGGCGTGGCGCTGCTCGCGCCCCTGGGGGAGATCCGCTACGTCTACCAGTTCCGGGGGCAGCGCATCTTCAAGCGCGTCCACTTCTTCCTCTTCCGCTACGAGGCGGGGGAGCTGGGGCCGCTGCCGGGGCCGCGCGTGGAGGTGGACGAGGTGCGCTGGATGCCGCTCGAGGGGCTGATTCCGGCGCTGGGCTACAAGGGTGAGAAGGCCGTCGCCGGCCGGGCGCTGCGGTGGATGCGCGCCCAGGGCCTGGCGCCCGGAGCTCCTCCCCCCGCGGAGGGGAAGGAGCCGGGGTAGCGCGGGAAGGCTACTTCTTGGCTTCCTCGCCCACGTACTTGCCGGACAGCGCCTCGCGCACATCGCGGTCGAACTTCACGCGCTGGGTGGCGACCTCGCGCAGGGCGAGCACGGGCGGCTTGTTCTTCGAGGTCTCGATGATGGGCCGGGCGCCGGCCATCAGCTGGCGCGCGCGCTTGGCGCCCAGGAGCACCAGCGCGAACCGGTTGTCCACGTAGGGAAGGCAGTCTTCAACGGTAACGCGGGCCATGGAACATCCTTCTTGGCTCTGACCGAGCCGGTGGAAGCCTCTCAACCTAAAGAGCGGGTCTGGATCAGTCAAGGAAGGATGGCGGGCCGGAAGAGTGCTCGGCAGCCGACCCGCCCACACGCGAGGTGTTGGCTGACGTACGCTCCATTCTCAACTTCCGGAATTCGAGACCAAAGGCCTCAACGGATCAGAAGGGGTGCGTTTTTCGAGTAGGGAATGGAACGCCAGGGTGGGTCCAAATCGCCCCGTCGCCGGCCGGTTTCCGGGGTGGCGGGTTCGCGGGAGGAGGTTGCTCATGAGCGCAGGAGCGTCGTCTGGCGCCGGCCGTGTCCGGCGGGTGGCGGAGGGGTGGCCGTGGTGAGTGGGCCGGTGCTCGTCACGGGGCCCACGGGCAACGTGGGGCGCGCGGTGGTGCGCGCGCTCTTATCCGAAGGGGTGGCGGTGCGCGCGGCGGTGAAGTCGCCGGAGCACACGGTGTCGCTGCTCAAGGAGATGGACGGGGACGTGATGCCCATGCCGCTGGACTTCCTGCGGCCGGAGACGTTCCTCCCCGCGCTGGAGGGCGTGCGGGGCGTGTTCCTGATGCATCCGCCGGCCATCGCCCACGCGGAAGGGACGCTCAACGCGTTCATCGACGCCGCCGCCACGCAGGGCGTGAAGCAGGTGGTGTTCCTGTCCATGGCGGGGGCACAGACGCGCGCGTGGGCGCCGCACCACGCGGTGGAGGCGCACCTGATGCGCTCCAACGTCGGGTGGACGCTGCTGCGCCCGGCGTTCTTCGCGCAGAACCTGGGGGACGCGTACCGCGAGGACATCCGCCAGGACGGCCGGCTCTACATGCCCGCGGGCCACGGCAAGGTGGCCTTCGTGGACGTGCGCGACGTGGGGGAGGTGGCGGCGCGGGCGCTCTTGGACACGTCGCTGCGCAACCGCGCCTTCACGCTCACCGGCCTGGAGGCGGTGACGTTCGAGGAGGTCGCGTCCGTGCTGTCGGAGGTGCTGGGCCGGCCCATCCGCTACGTGCCCGCGTCGGTGCCCGGCTACGTGCGCCACCTGCACCAGCGCCGGCTGTCCTGGGGCCAGTTGGGCATGCAGACGCTGATGCACGTGGGGCTTCGCTTCGGGAAGGCGGAGCAGGTGGACCCTACGCTCACCAATCTCTTGGGCCGTCCCACGCGCACGGTGCGCCAGTACATCGAGGACCACGCGCCGCTCTGGCGCTGAAGCGCCTCAGGCGTACCAGAGCGCCCAGGCGATGAGCACGACCTGGAGCGGCAGCCGCGCCCAGAGCAGGGCCCGGGGAATCTTCCGGAACTGCTCCGGGTGGCGGGCCATGTGGAGGTTCGCGGGGAACACCGCGACGAAGAGCGCGACCAGGCCCCAGGCCGCGAGCCGCGTGGTGGCGGGCACCAGCAGGAAGATGCCCAGCAGCACCTCCGCCACGCCGCTCAAGAGCACCAGCTCCCGGGGCCACGGCAGGTACGGCGGCATGATGCGCATGTACATGCGGGGCTTGAGGAAGTGGTTCACTCCCGCGGCGACCATGAACAGCGCGAGCACGTACTGCAGGATGGTTTTGACGTCCATGGACGGTGGGGCTCCTCGCGCGGCATCGAAGCCCGCGCGAGGCTCCCGAGTCCACGCCTACTTTCCGGCGAACGCCTCTCCGACGATGGCGCGGGCCTCCTGGACGATGGCGTCCAGGTGCGCCTGGTCGCGGAAGCTCTCCGCGTAGATTTTGTACACGTCCTCCGTGCCGGACGGACGCGCGGCGAACCAGCCGTTCTCCGTCGTCACCTTGAGGCCGCCCAGGTCCGCGTTGTTGCCCGGCGCGCGCGTGAGGCGCTGGAGGATGGGCTCGCCGGCCAGCGACGTGGCCTTCACCGCCTCCGGCGACAGCTTCTTCAGCGCGGCCTTCTGGGCGGACGTGGCCGGCTGGTCGATGCGCGTGTACAGCGGCGCGCCGAACTTCTTCGTCAGTTCTTGATAGTGCTCGCCGGGGTCCTTGCCGGTGCGCGCCAGGACTTCCGCCGCGAGCAGGTCCAGGATGATGCCGTCCTTGTCCGTGGTCCACACGGTGCCGTCCTTGCGCAGGAAGGACGCGCCCGCGCTCTCCTCGCCGCCGAAGCCCAGGGAGCCGTCCAGCAGCCCGTCCACGAACCACTTGAAGCCCACCGGCACCTCCACCACGCGGCGGCCCAGGTCCTTGCCCACGCGGTCGATGAGGCTGCTGCTCACCAGCGTCTTGCCCACCGCCGCGTCCGCCTTCCAGCCCGGGCGGTTGCGGAAGAGGTAGTGGATGGCGACCGCGAGGTAGTGGTTCGGGTTCATCAGCCCCATGCTGCGGGTGACGATGCCGTGGCGGTCGGAGTCCGTGTCGTTGCCGAACGCGAGCGCGTACTGGTCCTTGAGCTTCACCAGGTTCGCCATCGCGTACGGCGACGAGCAGTCCATGCGGATCTTCCCGTCATGGTCCGCGGGCATGAAGCCGAAGGTGGGGTCCACGGTGGGGTTCACCACCGTGAGGTCCAGCCCGTACTTCCGGGCAATCGGCGCCCAGTAGTCCAGGTTGGAGCCGCCCAGCGGATCCGCGCCCAGCTTCAGCTTCGCGCCCCGGATGACGTCCAGGTCCACCACGTTCGCCAGGTCCGCCACGTACGGGGTGATGAAGTCATAGACCTTCACCGTGGCGCTCGCGCGCGCCTTCTCGTAGGGGACGCGCTGCACGCCCGTGTTGCCCGCGGCCATCAGCTCGTTGGCGCGCTTCTCCACCAGCGACGTGACGTTCGTGTCGGCGGGGCCGCCGTTGGGCGGGTTGTACTTGATGCCGCCGTCCTCCGGCGGGTTGTGGGACGGGGTGATGACGATGCCGTCCGCGAGCCCGCGCGTGCGGCCCCGGTTGTACGTGAGGATGGCGTGGGAGATGACCGGCGTGGGCGTGGCGCCGTCCGTGTAGCGGACCTCCACGCCGTGCGCGGCCAGCACCTCCAGCGTGGTGCGCTGGGCGGGCTCGGAGAGGGCGTGCGTGTCCATGCCCAGGAAGAGCGGGCCGTCATAGCCCTGCTGCTTGCGGTACTCGCACAGGGCCTGCGCCACCGCGAGGATGTGCGCCTCGTTGAAGCCGCGGCGCGCGGCGCTCCCCCGGTGACCGGAGGTGCCGAAGGCCACGCGCTGCTCGGCCACGGACGCGTCGGGCGTGTCGTCGTAGTACTGCGCGCGCAGCTTGTCGGGGTTGATCAGCAGGTCGCGCGAGAGGGGCTTGCCAGCGGAAGGGTGTGCCATGTCGGGGCCAACCCTAGCCGCGCGCGCTCTCAAGAGGGGAGCCGAAGTCACAGTCCCTGTCGCGCGCCTCACCCGTCCTGACGCGCTCCGTCCAGTAGCGGGCGGGGCGCGGGCTGCCGGGACGGGAGCGCGTGTCCGGAAGCCGTCAGCGCGCCACGGCGACGGAGGCCGAGGAGGACGACGCGGGCGGGACGGATTCGGGCGCGGGGGGCTCGTCCTGCTTCGGCTGGGCGGCGTTCTCCGGCAGGAACGTCAGCAGCACCAGCGCGGGGATGGCCGCCGCGGCGGTGAAGGCGAAGAAGGTGGGCCAGCCCATCCACGTGGCCAGGTATCCGGACACGGAGCCGATGAGCCGGTTGGCGATGGTGCCCAGCGCGGACAGCAGCGCGTACTGCGTGGCGCTGAAGCTCTTGTGGCACAGCGACATGATGAAGGCCGCGAACGCCGTGACGCCCAGGCCCGTGCACACGTTGTCCACGGCGATGGTGCCCGCGAGCATCAGGTCGTTCTTGCCCACCAGCGCCAGGGCCATGAAGGCCAGGTTGGTGAGGCCCTGCGCGGCGCCGAAGATGAAGAGCGCGCGGCGCATGCTGAGCTTCACCATCAGCACGCCGCCCAGCAGGCCGCCGCCGATGGTGGCCACCATGCCCAGCGTCTTGCTGAGCGCGCCAATCTCCGTGTTGGAGAAGCCCAGCTCGATGTAGAAGGGCGTCACCATGCTGGCGGCGATGGCGTCCCCCAGCTTGTAGAGCACCAGGAACGCGAGCACTCCCAGCGCGTACTCGCGGCGGAAGTAGTCCACGAAGGGCCGCACCACCGCATCCGCCAGGTTGCGCGGAGGCCTTACGCTCTGGGGCTCCGGGGCCAGCAGGGTCGCCACCACGCCCACGCCCATGAGCACGCCCATGACGTAGTACGTCCGCGACCAGCCCAGGTGGTCCGACAGGATGAACGCGAGCCCGCCCGCCACGAGCATGCCCAGCCGGTAGCCGGTGACGTACAGCGAGTTGCCCAGCCCGCGCTCCTCCAGGGTGAGGATGTCCGTTCGCCACGCGTCCGCGACGATGTCCTGGCTGGCGGACAGGAACGTCACCACCACCGCCATGCACGCCATGGCCAGCGGGGTGTCCTTCGGGTTCACCAGGCCCATGGCGGCGATGGCGCCCATGAGCAGCACCTGCGTGAGCAGCATCCAGCCGCGCCGCCGGCCCAGGAAGGGCAGAGTGTAGCGGTCCATCAGCGGCGCCCACAGCACCTTGAAGGTGTAGGGCAGCGCCACCAGGCTGAAGATGCCAATCGTCTTGAGATTGACCCCCTCGTTCTTCATCCACGCGGACAGCGTGACGCCGGTCAGCCACAGGGGGAGGCCGGACGCGAAGCCGACGGCCATCAGGAGCCAGACGCGCCGGCTCTTCAAGACGGTGAGAAGCGAGGAGTTGGGCATGGGGGCGCGGGAAACAGCCGCCAGCATAGAGAATCCACCCCGCGCGTCACCTTCCAATGGCCAGGGACTGTCCGCCCGGCTGCTGTCCGGCCCCAAGCTCAGGCGGAGCCCGGGCGGCCTCTTCAGGGCTTCGGGTCCAGCGCGGACACGTCCGGACAGGTGGCGCGGTTGCCCTCGGTGGGGGTGATGAAGTCCCAGTTGCGCTGCATGAAGGTGATGCGCGTCCGGGCGTCCCAGCACTCCGTGTACTGCGCGCCCTTCGCGTCTCCGTCCAGGATGTTGAGCACCAGCACGCCCCGGCCATCCGGCGTCCAGCGCGCCACGATGTCCAGCGTCTCCAAAAGCCCGCCGGGAATCAGGTCCGTGCCCGGCAGCCGGAACGCCATCTCCCCCAGGCCCTCGGGCGTCTGACGCGACGCATAGCGGGTGTTGGGCGTCGTGGCGCCCGCACCGGTGAAGAGCAGCTCCACGCGCGTGGGCAGCGCCTTCGTCTGGTAGTCGATGTCCAGCCGGTCCAGGTTGCGCGCGTCCCCCGTGTCGAAGCCGTGCGCGCGGGCCGCCTCGAGGTCCAGCGCGAGCGTGCCGGTGCCCTTGCGGATGCCGCCGTCCGCCTGGAAGGCGCCGGGCAAATAGGTCCACCACGCGGCCTCGCCGCCGCCCCGGGGACGGAACTGGAGGAGGTAGGTGAAGGAGTCCTCCTGGCGCTCCATCACGAAGCGCAGCTCGTGGCCCGGGTGGTCGTCCGAGGGGAAGGGGCCCCAGATGCGCCGGTCGGTTTCTCGCGTGGTGGGCGGGGCGTCGCGGAACAGCTCCAGCAGGGCGAGCAGGCCATCCACGCTGGTGTTGAACTGCGTGCCCGCTCGGTAGGCCTGGAGGGCGAGCTCCGACGTGCCGCCCAGCACCAGCGACGCGCCCAGCCGCTGGGTGCGCGGGCCCAGGCCCTGGCCGGAGCGGGCGGTGTCCGGCAGCTTCGCGGCCAGGTCCTCGCGCTGGGGCAGGGCGTTCTGGAACTCCAGGTCGTCGTTGGAGAAGTCGCCGCCGCACGCGACCGCGAGGAGACAGCAGAGGGCAAGGGCAAAGGTTCGCATCACGTGCTCCCTCATGGCTCGTACGTGAGGAGCGCGGCCAGCTCCCAGAATCCCAGGGAGCGCTGCGCGTCGACGGTGTACTGGAGGTACTGCAGGCGGCTGCGCGCGGTGAGGTTCAACCTGCGCGTGAGCTGGACGCGCGCGCCCGTCGCCAGGCCCGGTGACACCATGGCGAAGCGTTGATCCGGGAATGCCGCGTCGTCGAACTTGCGGCCCATGATGAGGTACGCGACGCGCACGCCCACGAACGGAGCGAAGCGGCCCACGGGCCATTCCGCGGTGAGGCTGGTGCCCACGTTCACCACGGAGTAGCGGTACGTGGGGCCCGCCAGCGTGGGCAGGGCCAGCACGCCGTTCGTGCCGCCCACCGCCGCGTCGAAGCCCCAGACCCAGTCGCGGCGGAAGTAGTCGTGCAGCTCGGCCTCCGCGCCGAAGAGGGGCACGGAGAGGAAGAGGGACTGGCGCGTCTGGGCGTCGAAGAAGGACTGGAAGCCGCCGGTGAGTCCGAAGGTCCACCACGTGCCCTTGTCCAGCATGGCGCCCTTCACGGGGTCGTCGGAGAAGGGCGCGTCCTTGAAGCGCGGCTCCTGCAGGATGGTCGTGCGCCCGCGAGCGACCTCCACTTCGCCGATGCGCAGCCGGTCGCTGAGCCGGCGCTTCACGCGGTAGGTGCCGGGGGCCAGGGCGACGCGGCGCTCGGTGTCCGCGGCCTTGTCCAGCTCCGCGACCACGAGTCCGCCCGGGTCCACGAAGTAGTAGGAGCCCGCGGGGGCGTTGCCGGGGACGACCAGGCCCTCGGCGCTCGCGCGCAGGTCGGTGAGGACCAGGTCGCCGTTGCCCGCCAGGTCGTAGCTGAACGTCGGATGCTGCGGGCCCGCGCTGCTGTCCGCCGTGTCCGCGACGGTGCGGGCGTAGGCGTGCGAATACGCCTCGAAGAGCGTCACGCGGCCGTCGCCGCTGCGGTCCGCGTCCCCCAGCAGGCCGCTGGCCAGGTGATGGGAGAAGTAGCTGCCGCCCAGCGCGTCCGACTCCTGCGAGTCCTCGTCCGCGGCGCTGGAGGTGAGGATGACGACGCCCCGGGCATCGCGTGCGGCGCCGGACTCCACGTCGAAGGCCGGGGCCTTGCGAGCGCCCTTGGTGCGGGTGAGCGCACCCGAGCGGCAGGAGTCGAGGATGGCGATGCGGATGTCCACGGGCGCGTCGGCCAGCCGGCGCTTGAGCGCGTCGAAGGCGAGCCGTGAATCCCCCAGCCGCAGCGCGCCGTCCTTCGCGTGGCCGGAGTAGTAGACGAACAGAGCGGTGCGCTCGCCGCGGGCCTGGGCCGCGCGGGCCTGTTGCTCCAGCTCCGACAACGCGACGAGGAAGCTCTTCGCGTCGTCGTCCAGGAGGAGCTTCGCGTCGGCCGGGGACACGCCGCCCAGCCGCGTGAGCAGGTCGTGCATCTTGCGCGCATCGTCACGCGCGTAGCTCAGGGGCCGCGTATCCGCGCCGCCCGTGTCGTTGCCCGCGATGAGCGCGAAGCGGTGCAGCGTGTCCGCGTGCGCGGCGGTGGAGGCCAGCACCAGCGCGGAAATCGAGGCCCGCATCGCCGAAACCAGGCTCCGTGCCCAGACCGCCACAGGAGCGAGCACCTGTCTCACGGGGCCGTCGCTCATGGCTTCAACAGCATCCACTGCGTCTGCGCGCCCGCCACGTCCAGCGGGGCCATGCGCGTGACGTCCCGGCCCGCCGCGTTGAAGGCCTTCCGGGCCGCGTCGCTCAGCGCGTCCATGGACACGGGCGCGTCCGTCAGCACCAGCACCACGCGCTCCGCACCCGCGCCGGTGAACTCCACGCTCTCCGGCAGCCAGTGCTGCCCCGCGCCCGGCTCCACCGCGAGGCTGTCCCCGGACTCCGGATACAGCGGCGTCACTTCTCCCTGCGCGTCCACCGACAGCGCCGCCACGTAGCGGTACGCGTCCGCCGTGTAGCCCAACCGCACGCGCTCACCGGGCTGTAGCGACTCCGGCGCCTCCGTGCTCGCCACCCGCTGCGGATCCACGCCTCCACCGATTCGCAGCTCCGCGACCGCGCCGCCCTTGATGCGGTTGCCCGCGACGGGCGGCTGGACCGGATCCGTCCTCCCGCCGGTCTCCAGCAGCGGACGCGCCAGCACCAGCACCACCACGGACGCCGCCACCGCCATCAGCGGCCGGACCCATTGCGCGCGCGTCGCCGGCTCTCTCGCGGCTTGCCTCGCGCGCGCCCGCTCCACGCCGGCCTCGAAACCTTCGAACGGGACCTCCGCCTCGAACGCGGCCTGCGCGTCCGCGAAGGACCTCAGCGTCGCGCCACATGCGTCGCACGCCTCCGCATGCTCCCGGACGCGGTTCGCCTCCTGGGTGGGCAGCTCACCAGCGTGCAGGCGGCGCAATGTCCAGCTCGACTCGTGCGCGCTCATCGGACGCTCAGCTCCTCTCCACCCAGCTCCGCGAAATGCTCCAGCCGCTTGCGCACCGTGGGCACCGAACGCCCCAGCACCGCGGCCACCTCTTCCAGCGTCATCCCGTCCACGTGGTAGTGGATCGCCGCCGCCTGCGTCTCCGCGTCCACCCGGGCCAGCAGCTTGCGCACCAGGTCGCGCGTCTCCATCGCCTCCGCGCCGCCATGGCCCTCGGAACGGGCCGCCTCGTCCCTCGCGAACCACTTCCTCCACGCCGCCCCTTCCGAGCGCAACTGGTTGAGGCAGTGGTGCGTGGCGATCTTCATCAGCCACGTCAGCGGAGACGCCTCCGCCCGGAACGACTCCCCGTGCACGAGCGCGCGGGCGAAGACGTCATGCATCGCGTCCTCCGCCCGGCTCGCGTCCTTCAGCAGGTAGCGGCAGCGCTCACGCACGCTGCCGCCGTACTTCACATACAGCTCGCGCAGGACGGCCCGCCGGTCCTCGTTGGGACGGGGAGGCACTACCTTCAGGGCCAGCGGGGTCGGTCCGGTCACGCGCGGCGCAAGCCTACCGCGACCCGGCTCAGAGCGACGAGTACACCGCCGCCGTGAACCCGCCGCAGGCCGCCTCCGCCTCGCCGTAGCCCAGGCGCGGGTCCAGGCTGACGCGGAAGTAGGTGCTGAGGAAGTTCGTGTCCCAGCACTCGTTCAGCGTGGCCTCGCCCACCAGGTCGCCCCCCGTCACCTTGATGTCCGAGCGGCCCGCCCCCGTCGCCGTCCAGCGGCTCTTGATGGACAGCCGCTCCAGCTTCGCGCGCAGCGGGTCGCCGTTGTCGATGTCCTCGTTCGTCGCGAACTCGAACTCGCCGCCCGCCGTCGCGGACGCCTTGTAGTGGTACGTCCCGTCCACGCGCTTGTTGGGGTCCTTCTCGTCACGCACCTGGTGGAAGTCCGCGTCCACCGTGGCCTCCACGGAGGCGCTCGGGCGCGCGTAGCGGATCTCCACCGTGCCCACGTTGTCGTCCGCATCCGGCAGGGTGTGCGCCGCGTCCCAGTCGATGAACAGCTCGCCGGAGCCGTAGCCCTTCACGCGCTCCCCGTCCGCGTCCACCGTCACCTGTTGCGTGCCGGACAGCACCGCGCGGAAGGCGCTGTCCTCCTCGGCCTTCGCCTTGCCCTCCAGCACCCAGGAGAACGACGCCTCCCCCGACTTCGTCACCGTCAGCCGCCACGTGGTGGGACTCAGCGCCTCCGTGCTCGGGCCCCACACCGCCTTGTTCTCCTCCAACGTCGTCGGCGGATACTTGGAGATCTGCTCGATGAGATTGAGCACCCACAGCGTGCCGCCGTTCACCGCCACCGTGGCGTTCACCGTCGCCTGGTAATACTCCGCCTTCTGCCCCTGGCCGTACTGCGCGGAAGGGCCGGCCGCCGTCAGGCCCTGGCCGTTCGCCTTCGGCGCCTTCACCTGCGTCATCTCCTTGGAGGGCAGGCCCTCACGGAACGTGTCCGCGTCATTGGCCACGGTGTCGTTGCAGCCGACGAACAGCAGGGAGGCACACAGCAAGCTCTTGCGCAGCATGGTCGGGCGTCCTTTCAGGGCCCGTCTTGCGCGGGCCGTGCGGCAATGAATTCGCCCCTATGGACACAGGCCGACCAAAAAACAGAAAAAGCGCTCGCTAGAGGTGGAAAAGCACAGTGAAACCAAGCGTTTGGCGTCTGGCTGCCTGCTCTCCGGCCACCCGCGCCCGCCTGCCCGACGGTTGAAATGGGCCATCCCTACCTTTCGCCCATGGAAAAACGACACCCGAACCATCCCGGGGAGATGAGTACGGACGCCACGCTGGCCGAGCGGGATCGTGCGCCGGACGAGATCAACGCCCGCGCCAGAGCCGTCGGTCTGCTCCATGAGGCCGGGGTGCCGTTCGTGGTGGGGGGGGCGTATGCCTACGCCACCTATACCGGCATCTACCGCGACACCAAGGACCTGGACCTGTTCCCGCGCAAGCAGGACGCCATCCGCGCCCTGGACGTGCTGGAGAAGGATGGCTGGCGCACGGAGCGGCCCGACGAGGTCTGGCTCTACAAGGCGTACAAGGGCGATTACTTCGTCGACTTCATCTTCTCCTCCGGCAACGGCGTGGCGACGGTGGACGACGAGTGGTTCACCAACGCCAGGAAGGCCACCATCTTCGGCTACGAGTGCCTCATCGCGCCCGCCGAGGAGATGATCTGGTCCAAGGCCTTCGTCACCGAGCGCGAGCGTTATGACGGCGCGGACATCAACCACCTCATCCTCAAGGCGGGGCGGGAGATGGACTGGGACCGCATCCTCCGGCGCTTCGACCGCTATTGGGAGGTGCTGCTCAGCCACCTGATGATGTTCCGCTTCGCGTATCCCAGCGAGCGCGACATCGTGCCCAACTACGTGATGACGGAGTTGATGAGCCGCACGCTCCAGACGGTGCGCGACGGCAGCTGGGACGAGAAGCTGTGCCGGGGCAACCTGGTGTCCAAGGTGAACTATCACGTGGACATCCACCACTGGGGCTTTGGGGACGGCAGGGCGTGGGACGAACAGGACAGACCCGAGGGGGGAACCCGTGGCGCGAGATCCGAGCTCGAAGATTCGACTGGCAGCGGTCGGTGACCTGCACTGCCGGGAGGACCAGCACGGGCGCTTCCGTCAGCTCGTCAAACAGGTGAACGCCTCGGCGGACCTGCTGCTCCTGTGCGGGGATCTGACGGACCGCGGGATGATTGAAGAGGGCAAGGTGCTGGCCGAGGAGCTCTCGGCCTTGCGCGTCCCGTGCGCCGCGGTGCTGGGCAATCACGACTACGAGCACGGGCAGGTGAAGGACATCTGCTCGGAGCTCTCCAAGGTCGGCGTGCACATCCTCGACGGGGACCACTTCATCTTCGAGAAGGTGCTGGGCGTCGCGGGGGTGAAGGGCTTCGGGGGCGGCTTCGGCAACGCCACGTTGCAGGCGTTCGGCGAGGGGCAGACGAAGTCCTTCGTGCAGGAGGCCGTCACCGAGTCGCTCAAGCTGGAGGCCGCGCTCAGCCACCTGGACACGCCGAAGAAGGTCGTGATCATGCACTACGCCCCCATCCCGGAGACGCTGGAGGGGGAGAACATCGAGATCCGTCCCTTCCTGGGGACGAGCCGTCTGTCGATGCCCATCGACCACTACGGCGCGGCCTACGTCTTCCACGGCCACGCGCACCACGGCGCGCTCGAGGGCAAGACGAAGAGCGGAATCCCGGTGTTCAACGTGGCCATGCCGCTGCTCACCAAGTTCACGCCCGAGCAGCGCTTCGCCTTGATGGAGGTGTAGCGCCGCCTCAGGGCGGGGGAGCTCCGGCGTCCGTCGCCTCCTGGAGGTCCGCGGCGCGAGTGGGCAGGTCCGCCACCGCGCCCATGGACACCTCCACCAGGTCCGGCCCGGAGCCCCGTGCGTAGAGCCGGTCCTCCGTGTCCGGTACGGCGTCGCCCAGCGACAGTCGCGCCAGCTCGCGTCCGTCCGCGTCGCGCAGCACGACGCCCCGGGACGCGTCGCTGATGCCGTAGCGCTCCCAATGCTTCACCTTCGCCTCGCCGAACGCGGTGGCCTTGAGCGCCTCCAGCCGGCCCAGGAGCTTCAGCACGCGGAAGTGCTGAGCGCGGCCACCGCTGGGCCCCTCCACCTGCCATGCGTCGCCGTTGCCCTCGCCGCGCGTCACCACCACGGGAGCGGCCTCGCCGCCGGGGCGGAACTCCAGGCGCCGCACGGCGTCGCGCGGGAACGACAGCACCCGGCGGTCCTTCAACTCCTGCACGCCCACGTCCAGCGTCGTCAGCGCGCGGGCCTCCACCTCCGCCAGCGTGGAGCGAGAGCCCTGTTCGCGAAGGGCATGGACGACGGTCGCGCCATCGCGAGTCACCTGCGCCAGCCTGACGCGGATGGGCTCACCGGAGGCAGGCATGAAGCGCGCGTCCACGACGGGTGTGTCGAAGCCCAGGGCCTTCCGGTGGGCGGCGGTGTCTTGGGGGAAGGACAGGGCCTGATGACCTTCGAAAGCCTTGAGCAGGTCCGTCAGCCGGCTGGTGTTCGCGCGGGTGGGCTCCGGCTTCTCCATCCGCCACGACTTGCCGTCCGCTTCGCGCATCAGCGTGTACGCGTGGTCCTTCGCCTTGACTTCGATGGACTGGAGCGACGCGAGGTCCAGCGGCCCCAGGAACTCCTTGGCGCGCAGCTCGAACGGGCCCTTGTCCAGCGAGTACCTCACGGCGCCGTCGGCCGCGTATACGGTCGCGTCGCCTTCACGGCGCACGTAGACGGAGCCATCGAAGGGATTCTCATCTCCACCGGCCAGCGTCACGGTGCGCTGACGGGACGGATCCTCCGCGCCTTCGCCGTTCGCGTCCGGAAGGTAGGCCTTCGCCGTGACGGTGAACGCCGGGGACGTGAGCCCGTACTTCTTCAGGTCCGCGTCCGTTGGCGAGGCATTCACGGTGGACTTGAACTTCGCCGAGGTGAGCTGCTGCACCAGGGCCTCCACCGCGTACGGATCCGCCTTCGCCTCCACGGGAGAGACAATCCGCCAGCCCTCCTGCGTCCGCTCCAGCTCCGTGGTGGCGCCGTGGGCCTTCACCGTCAGGTGCGTGAAGACGGGCGTCGGATCCGGAGTCGCGCCACGTGGCCGCTCGGTGGGCTCCGTCGCGAAGAGCTTCGGCGGGGGAGGGGGCTTCTCCGCATCGCGCGAACAGCCCACGGCCAGGAGCCCCAACATCATGATGGTGGAAATCCTCACCGGTTCCTCCGCGACAACCAGACCGCGAGTCCCACGCCCAGCAGTGACAGTGGCAGGAGGTCAGTGGACACGAAGCGCAGCGTCCGCAACTGGTCCTCCCCGAGCTCCAGGGTGGAGGTCTCACGGTCGGGAGGGCGCAGGGTGATCTTCTCCGCCTGATGGGACGCCCAGCCCAGGGCGTTCATCACCAGGTTGCGGTTGGCCTCGTAGCCCCAGTTCGGATCCAACAGCAGCTCCGAATCCCCCACGGCCACCAACCGCGCCTCGTCGTAGCGCTTGTGCTCCGCCGCGCGCGTGTCCCGGGACGCGGCGGCCACCAGCGTGAGCTGCCCCATCTTCTCGCCACTGGACGGAGTGGTGTCCTCCAGGGGCCGCGACTCCACCCACGCATAGGGGGAACTCAGCAGCACGGGCTCCACCTTCACGCCGGGCAGCAGGAAGCCCTCGCGGACGAGCGTGAAGCTGCGCGGCGTGGGCAGCTGGATGTTGAAGCCGCGCTCCTGCAACGGACGCGTGATGGGGTGCTTGCCGTAGAAGTTCGACACGAGGACGAACGGGTTGCCCGAGTTGAACTGCGGATCCGCCGCGACGCCCTCGTCCACCTGCACGCCGTAGTCCGCGAGGAACAGGCCCAGCCCGTCGTCCGTGTTCGCGTCGGTGAAGTAGAGCAGCCGCCCGCCTTCGCCCAGGTAGGTGCGCAGCGCCGCCACCTCCGGCGCCGTATACGCCTGCTTCGCGCCCGCGATGATCACCAGGCCCGCGTCGCGAGGCACCTCCTTGCGGCCCAGGAGGTTGAGCGGTTCGGGGCGGTAGCCCTCGCGCAGCAGCTGGCGCCGCAGCTCCGTCAGCCCCTCGCCGGCCGTCTCCAGCGACCACTCGCCGTGTCCTTCGAGGACGTACACCTTCTGCGCGCCCGTCGCGCTCAGTTGCAGCAGGGCGTTGGTCAGCTCCTGCTCGGCGGGGACGGGCAGGGTGGTGTGGGGCGCGGCAGCTCCTTCGCCACGGGAGACGACGACCAGCGTCTGCCCGTCCTTGAGCTGGTACTTCGCGGCCAGGGCCGGCTCGCGGCGCGGATCCACGAAGGCGTAGTCGAAGGCCTCCGGCGCCGCCTCGTGGTAGCGGCGGAACAGCTCCTCCAGCTCTCCATAGGACGAATGCGTGGGCGGGATGAGCGCCAGCGCGTGCGCCTTCTCCTTCAAGCCCGCCAGCGTCCGCACCGTCTGCGGCGCGAGCGAGAAGATGCGCTCCTGCGTCAGGTCCCAACGCTTGTTCTTCCGGAACGCGAGCACGTTGAGCGCCACCAGTACGCCCAGCACCGCCAGCAGGGTGAGCACGGAGGACGCGAAGAACCGCCCCGTGCGGCGGGTGCCCGCGCGCCCCAACTCCTGCCGGTGCGTGACGACGTAGGCCGCGAGCATCGCCGCGCCCAGCACCGCCTTGCCCGCGGCGAGCGTCACGCTGCCGGAGGTGAGGAACAGCGTGAAGGGGCTGGACGCGAGCAGCAGCAGGCCGAAGGCCCCCAGCACCCGGGTGACGTGGGTCGCTCTCATGGTCATGCGTAGCGCTGCGCCTCCACCGCGCGGTGGGTGAGCAGCAGCGAGAACAGGATGACGGACGCGAAGAACACCAGCGCCTGCACCTCCAGGACGCCCTGGATCATCCCCTGCAACTGCGTGTCGAAGGACAGATAGGACAGGACCGAGCGCAGCGGCTCCGCGGTGGACTGGGCCACGCCGCGCAGGAGCATCCACGGCAGCAGAACGGTGAAGGTGAGGAACGCCGCCAGCATCTGGCTCTCCGTCAGCGCGGAGATGAACAGCCCCACCGCCATGCACGTCGCGCCCCACAGCAGCACGGCGCCGTAGCCCAGCAGCACCGTGGGCCACTCCAGCGCGGAGCCGGACGGGCCCGTGCCCACCACGGACAGCATCACCGGGAACACCAGCGTCAGCCCCAGCGTGACGAAGATGAGGCCCAGGCCGCCCAGGTACTTGCCCAGCACGATGTCCACCGGCCGCACCGGCGTCGTGAGCAGCAGCGCGAACGTCTTCTGGCGCTTCTCCTCCGCGAACAGCCGCATGGACAGGAAGGGCGCGACGAAGAGCGTGAGGATCAACACCACGCCCCACAGCTGCACCACCACGCCGTCCGTGAGGTTGCGGTAGACGATGGAGTCCGGCGGCAGCTTGCTCCAGCCGTGCTCGCGCGCCAGGGCCTGCACCTGCTGGAACTGCTCCAGCAGGCTGACGAAGAAGAACGACGAGAGCGCCGCCATCGCCGTGAACACGGCGTAGGCCCACGGGGTGGTGAAGGCGACGGCCAGCTCCTTGCGGGCAATGGCCAGGGCAGTGCGCATGCGCTGGAGGTTCCTGTTCAGGCGGCGGTCAGCTTGATGAAGACTTCTTCCAACGACGCGTGCTCGGCCTGGCCATGGGCCTTCGCCAACTGGTCGATGGCGTCATGGGCCACCACGCGGCCCTGGTGGAGGATGAGCACCTTCTCGCACGTCACCGTGACCTCCGGGAGGATGTGCGTGGACAGCAGCACCGTGTGCTTCCCCGCGAGGCCGCGGATCAACGCGCGCAGGTCCGCGCGCTGCGTGGGGTCCAGGCCTTCGGTGGGCTCGTCCAGGATGAGCACCGGCGGCGAACCGATGAGCGCCTGCGCGATGCCCACGCGCTGCTGGTAGCCCTTGGACAGGTTCTGGAGCACGCGGCCCATCACGTCGTCCACGCCGGTGAGCCCCGCCACCCGCGCCACCTCCGCCTTCACCGCGCGGCCGGGCACCTGCTTGAGCGCCGCGACGAACGCCAGGTAGCCGTGCACCGTCAGCTCCGGATAGAGCGGCGGCGTCTCCGGCAGGTAGCCGATGCGCCGTTTGACCTCCATCGGGTGCGTGGACACGTCGAAGCCCGCCACCTTCGCGCTGCCCCCGGAGGGGGGCAGGAAGCCGGTGAGGATCTTCATCGTGGTGGACTTGCCGGCTCCATTCGGGCCCAGGAAGCCCAGCAGCTCGCCCTCACCGACCGTGAAGGACAGGTCGTCGATGGCCACGCGATCGCGGTAGCGCCGGGTGAGGTTGCGCACCTCGATGATGGGCTTCTCGGTGATTGGCATGCGCGGGGGCGAACTCTACACTGCCCCGGAAGCGAGGCGTGGATGCCAATCGTGGTGCAGAAGTACGGCGGCTCATCGGTCGCTGACGCGGAGAAGCTCGGCAAGGTCGCGCGGCGCGTGAAGCAGAAGCGGGACGCGGGCTATCAGGTGGTCGTCGTCGTGAGCGCCATGGGCGACACCACGGATGACCTGCTGTCGCTGGCCAAGAGCGTGTCCCAGGACCCGCCCCGGCGTGAGCTGGACATGCTCCTCACCTGCGGCGAGCGCATCTCCATGGCGCTGTTGTCCATGGCGCTCCAGGAGCAGGGCGTTCCGGCCATCAGCTTCACCGGCAGCCAGAGCGGCATCATCACCAACGACGCGCACGCCCAGGCGCGCATCGTGGAGGTGCGGCCCTACCGCATCCAGGACGAGCTGGCGCACGGCAAGGTCGTCATCGTCGCGGGTTACCAGGGCGTCTCCTACAAGAAGGAGGTCACGACGCTGGGGCGCGGCGGTTCCGACACCACCGCGGTCGCGCTGGCGGCGGCGCTGGATGCGGAAGCGTGTGAAATCTATTCGGACGTGGACGGCGTCTTCAGCGCGGATCCGCGCGTGGTGCCGGACGCGCGCAAGCTGGAGTCGCTGAGCTACGACGAGATGCAGGAGCTGGCGAGCGCGGGCGCCAAGGTGCTCAACGCGCAGGCCGTGGAGTGGGCCAAGGCGCGCGGCATCACCATCCTCGCGCGCACCGCGCACGGCCAGGGCACCGGCACCAGCGTGCAGGAGCTCGCCGTGCCCACCGACAGCCGCGTCAAGGGCGTGACGGCGGACGCGGAGATGGCCGTGCTCGTCGCCCACGCCAGCGTGCCCCTCCAGGAGCTGCTCGAGTTCCTGGACGCGCGCGCCGTAAGGGGCCGCACGCTGGCCCATGACGGACTGCCGGGCGCGCCGGGGCGCACGTACCTGGCGGTGCCGCTCGCGGACATCCACGGCCCGGAGGCGCTCCAGCGCGAGCTGGCCACGCGCTTTGGCGCGGGCGTGGACTGGCAGGACGGCTGGGGCACGGTCACCTGTGTGGGCGTGGGCCTCAACGCGGACTGGGTGCCGCTGCGCAAGGCCCTCTCCGCCGCGGAAGCCCTGAACGCCCGGGTCCATGCGGTGAGCACCTCGCCACTCCAGGTGACCCTGCTGGTGGACAAGGCGCATCTGAAGACCCTCACGGCCCGGTTGCACCGCGAACTGCTCGGTAGCTGACACGCTCCGCGCCCTCGCAACCTGCGTTGATCCGAGGATTTACGTGCTGTCCCTGGGGACGACTCGACATCCGATGTCGAACTTCCTTTCCCAATGGGGGCAGGGTGCTTCCCTCTGAGACGCCGATGCCTACCCTCTCCCCCTGGATACCTTGGAGGGTCGGGCATGGCACACGGGCGGCGCTGGATGGGACTGGGGGTGGTGCTGGCGCTCCTGGTGACGGGGGCGTCGGGGTGCAAGGACTCCGGTCCGGCACCGGGCACGCCTCCTCCGGGTGACCGCCATGATGATCCGCCGCTGAGCAACGACGACGCAGGCGTCATCGGTCCGGACGGCGGCATCGTCGTTCCCGAATATGACGCGGGCATTCCGGACGACGAGCCGGACGCGGGCACGCTGCCCGACGGTGGCAGCGCGCTGCCCGAGCGCGACCCGGACGCCGTCCACAAGGAGAACCAGAGGAAGGGCACCACGGGGTGGCGCATCGACAAGAACGCCAACAGCCGTGAAATCGAAGGCTACCCCCTCAAGGCCACCCTGACGCAGGGCGAGTCGCTGCGCGTGGCGGTGTCCCTCTCCGAGGAGCGCAAGTTCAGCTGGTTCGTCTACCGCCTGGGCTACTACGGCGGCGTGGGCGCCCGCGAGGTCGCGCGCGGCGGCCCGGTGCAGGGCACGCGGCAGGCGGACTGTCCGGCGGATCCGGCGACGGGCGTCATCGCCTGTTCCTGGTCGCCCACGCTGGAGATCCCCATCGGCGAGAACTGGGTGCGCGGCGTGTACGTGGTGAAGCTCGTGCGCGACGACCGGCCCTCACGCTACGTGCCCTTCTTCGTGCGGGACGCCAATCCGCGCGCGGAGGTCGCGGTGCTCATGCCCACCGCCAACTGGGCGGCGTACAACACCTGGGGCGGCACCAGCCTCTACGATGATCAGAAGGGCGTGATGAAGGCGCACGGCGTCTCGCGCGCCTTCCAGTCCTCGTACGACCGGCCCTACTACCGGGGCCAGGGCTCCGGGCACCTGATGCTGGACGACCTGAGCCTGGTGACGTGGCTGGAGTCGCAGGACCTGGACGTGGGCTACTTCACCGACGAGGACATGGACGAAAGCTACGACTTCCTGCGTGGCGCGAAGGTGCTCTTCATGTCCGGCCACGACGAGTACTGGTCCTCCAGGCAGCGCGACCACGCGGACCGCGCGCTGTCGGAAGGGCGCTCCATCATCAACCTGGGCGCGAACAACGCGTACTGGCAGGTGCGGATGGAGCCCTCCGCGGACGGCCGGCCGCGCCGCGTCGTCACCTGCTACAAGGGCGCGCCCGAGGATCCGTACAAGGACCAGCGCAGGACGGTGAAGTTCCGCGACCTGCCCGCGCCCCGTCCGGAGAACGCGCTGCTGGGCGTGCAGTTCGCCGCGCGCTGGCACCAGTGGCCCTTCCCGACCGTCATCACCAACCCGGACCACTGGGCCTTCACCGGCACGGGCCTGAAGGCCGGTGACACGCTGTGGATGGCGAACGGCTACGAGGTAGATCAACTGGTGTCCAACGGCCGCCAGCCCTCCAACGTGGAGGTGCTCGCGGAGTCGCCCTCCCTGTCGCTCCAGGGTGGCTTCGGCTTCGCGCACATGGTGGTGCGCAAGCAGGGGGACGCGTACGTCTTCTCCGCGGGCGGCATCGACTTCGTGCAGAAGCTGGCCGGGGTGGCGGACCGCGTGGCGGATCCGCGCGCGGGCCGCATCGTGGCCAACGTGCTCTACAAGGCGCTGGGCCGGAAGCTGCCGGGCGACCTGGTGAAGTTCCAGCCTCCGGCCGCGGCCACGCCCACGGGGCCGTTCGCCGCGTCCGTGACGACGGTGGCGGGGCAGCCCGGCAAGCGCTGCCAGTCGGGCGCGAAGGTGGCGCCGGATGAGCTGGGCGCGCCGCTCGCGGTCGCCGTGCTGCCGGATGGCGGCTGGGCGGTGGCGGACGCGCTGGGCAACACGGTGAAGCGCGTGTCGCCGGACGGGAAGATCCACACGGTGCTCACCGGCCTCTACGGCCCCATGGGCATCGCCGCGGACGCGCTGGGCAACATCTACGTGTCCGACACCGAGAACGCGCTCATCCGCCGCATCTCCCCGGAGGGCAAGGCGGAGGTCTTCGCGGGCACCACGTGGGGCTATCAGGATGGCCCGGCGCTGTCGGCGGCCTTCAACCAGCCGGCGGGCCTGTCCTTCACGCCGGACGGCACGGCGCTGCTGGTGGCGGACCTGAACAACAGCGTCATCCGCCGCATCGACATGGTGACGCCCGGCAACCCGGTGACGACGCTCCAGGGCGACTGGCTCTATCGTCCCTCCGCGGTGGTCCAGACGGCGGACGGCACCACCTACGTCGTGGAGAGCGGCATGGCGCGCGTGGTGCGGGTGCGCGACGGCGTCACCACCGTGGTGGCGGGCTCCACGCCCGGCTTCCGCGACGGTGATCCGAAGGAGGGCCAGATGCTGCCGTACCTGGGCCTGGCGCTGCTGCAGGACGGCTCGCTCGCCATCTCCGACCCCGGCAACTACCGCGTGCGCCGGCTGACCTTCAACGCGTCCGGCGAGCCGGAGAAGCTGACCACGCTGGCGGGCAGTGGCCGCTATGGCGCGGATGACGGCACGGGCAGGGAGGCCCAACTGGTGCTGCCCGCCGGGCTCGCGGTGGGGCTGGATGGCACCCTCTACGTGGCGGACGCGGGCAACTCGCTGGTGCGCGCCATCAAGCGCTGACTACCGGCCCGGGTTGCGCATGCCACCCATGGGCGGCGGCGCGTCCATCTCCTGCCGCGTGCGCCGCCGGTCCGGGGTGTCGCGCGGCAGCTCCACGAAGGTGCACATTTCGCAGAGGCGGCTGTAGATGCGCTCGCCCACGCGCTCGCGCAGCAGCTCCGCGTCCTTCATGGCGGAGCGGGCGTCGTCGGTGGTGCGGTAGCCCGAAGGCGCGCTGCTCCGCGCGCCCTTGCGCTCCGGCTCCAGCGAGTAGTTCGTGGCGAAGAGCGTCGTGCGCCCCGCGTTGTAGCGCCGGGCGATGAGCTCATCGAGCGTCTCCATCTCGAAGGGACTTCCGCGCCCCTTGCCCAGCTCGTCGATGGCGAGGACCTCCACCTCCGACAGCGGCCCGATGATCTCCCCGCCGCTCTTGCCGTCCTGGAAGCCGCGCCGGATGGTCGCGTAGAGGAGGGAGATTTCGACGTAGCGGGACTTCACGCCCATCTCCAGCACCAGGTGCCCGAGCGTCGCGGCCATGAGGTGCGTCTTGCCCGTGCCGACAGGCCCGCTCAGCACGAAGCCCTTGTTCGTCGCGCCCTTCACGTACTGATTGGCGAAGTGCATGGCCACGCCGCGGCCGCGGTCCTGCGCCTCGTTGAAGGGCCGGTAGTTGTCGAAAGACGCGTGCGCCATGACGCCCGGCATCTGCACGTCGTTGTAGAGCGCCACCCGCGTGCGCCGGAGCGTGCACACGCACGGCTCCAGGACCTCATACGTCCGGGGGCCCACCTTCGCGCTGAAGGTGCCTTCCTTCTCCACCAGCCTGTGCCCGCGTCCACCGCACATCGGGCAGTCCACGGAGCACGTACACACCCGCGCGGTCGCGAGCTCGCCGCGCCGCTCGATGAGGTACGTCCGCCCGCCGCACAGCCCACACGCCTCGCCGTTCGCCTTGGCAGCCATCGCGCCCAGCCATAACACCGTCCCCCCCGGGCGTCAGCCTGCTGAACTTTCGTTCAGGCGCGCTAAAAGGGGACAACCCCTCAGGTTTCCTTCATGGCCAGCCGCCGTCTGACGGCCGCCTGGAGCCGGAAGCGCCGGGCCACCCGCCGCGCGCGGACCGTCATCAGCTGTTGTTCACCGGTGCGCGCATCCCGCCACACCGTGCGTCGCTCCGCGAAGGGCAGGGCGCGCAGGAGCGCCAGCAGCGCCCAGGCCTCCTGCTGATCCATGGCCGCGGGCTCGCGCGGCACGCACGCGAGCACCGTGTCCAGCAGCCGGTGCACCCGCGGCGCCAGCGTGGCCTCACGCTCCGTCAGCGCCCGCAGCGCCGCGCACAGCCGCGCGTGCCGCACCTCCTCCCACGAACGGGCAGGGCGCTTCTTCGAGGAGGCCACGGGCGCCTCTTCTCCCTGGCCCGCGGTCAGGTCCCGGTACTTGCGGATCTCCGTCTCCACCTGGCGCCGGCACGCCCTGAGCGAACGCAGCACCGGCTCTCCGGGCCGCGCGTCCCACAGCGCCTTCTCCGCCGAACGCGAGATGCCACGCGCCACGACCTCGAAGGGCACGCCCTCCCGCGCCCACGCGGTGACGAGCTCCGTGTCCAGCGCGGACAACATCAGGCCCGCGCCGCGCACCGCGAGGAAGTAGTCCTGCACCAACTCCTCGAAGCTGGCGCTCTCCGGCAGAAGACTCATGATCCGACAACCACTCCAGGCAGGGCGGCCAGACGAACAGCCGCCAGCCTCCCATACCTGTTGGGGCCTGCCGTGCAACCTTCCTGTCGCTGTCTGGAAGGGTGTTGGCGCACAACGAAATTGAAGTTTTCCCGCCTGCTATCCGACGGACCGGACGTCCCGTCGTCTGAGTTGACCCGCCTTGCGCAAACCGCGCATAGTACGGGTCCCCTCATGGAAATTCCCGAAGATTCCCGGACACTTGCCAAGCAAGCAGGCATCCAGGGACGCCGGTTCCCCGCTCCTAGGAAGACCATGCGCCGCTCGCTACTCGTTTGCCTCGTTCTCCTGACTTCCATGGCTTCGGCCCAGGAGAAGAAAGCACTGCGCGACGCTGACCTGGGCAAGAAGTCCACCACCACCGTGGACAAGTCCCTCGCCGGCGACATCACGCGCCCGAAGGAAGCCCAGCAGGCCGCTCCCGCGCTTCAATATGATCAGTTCCGCCTGGGCGTGGAAGTGCAGGTCGCTTCCAAGCGCCGCGAACAGATCGAATCGCTGAGGAAGATCATCTCGCTGTCTCCTGATCAGAAGGAGGCCCCCAGCCTGCTGTTCCGCCTGGGTGAGCTCTACTGGGAGGAGTCGAAGTTCTTCTTCTTCGAAGCCAACCGGAAGGACGACGAGCTCATCGTCGCCATGAACCGCAACGACGCCGCGGGCCAGCAGAAGGCCAAGGCGGAGAAGGCGGAGTTGATGGCGAAGGTGAAGGAGAACGGCAAGTACGCCGTCGAGCAGTACACGAAGATCGTCCAGGAGTACCCGAAGTTCGAGCGCACGGACGAGGTGCTCTTCTTCCTCGGCCAGTACCTGATGGAGGACGGGCAGGACAAGAAGGCGCTCGTCGCGTTCAAGCGCCTGATTGAGAAGTACCCGCAGTCCAAGTACATCCCGGACGCGTACTTCGCCTTCGGCGAGTACTACTTCAACAACTCCAAGGGCAAGCGCCCGGAGCTGGAGAAGGCGCTCGCCGCGTACAAGAAGGCCGCCGAGTACCCGGAGAACCAGGTCTACGCCTTCGCCCTCTACAAGCAGGGCTGGTGCTACTTCAACATGGGCGAGTACGAGTCCGCGAAGGACAAGTACAAGACCGTGGTCCTCTACGGTGAGCTGGCCGGCGCCGGCGCCGTGGAGAAGGACGGCAAGGCCAAGGCGAAGGGCTCGCTGGTGCGTGAAGCGCGCAACGACTACGTGCGCGCCTACGCCCGCGAGGGTGACGTCACGCAGGCCCGCGCGGACTTCGGCAAGGTCGCCACCAATCCGGAAGACCGCTTCGCGATGATGAAGCAGCTCGCGAACCTGTACTACGGCGACGGCAAGGACCGCGAAGCGGCCATCACCTTCAACGCGCTGATCAAGGAGAAGCCGCTGTCTCCGGAGGCCCCTGGCTTCCAGGGCAAGATCGTCGACTGCATCCTGCGCATGGGCAACAAGGAGCGCACCGTGGCCCAGGTGCGCCGGCTCGTGAAGATCATGAAGGACGTGGAGTCCTCCGGCGTCATCAAGGACGACAAGGACAAGAAGGCGCTCGCGGAGGCGAAGGAGCTGTCCGAGCGCACGCTCTCCAACCTCGCCGTCACCTGGCACAACGAGGGCAAGAAGACGCGCAGCGAGGAGACCTTCAAGTACGCGGACGCCGTGTACAGCGACTACCTCACGCTCTTCCCGGAGAACCCCAAGGCGTACGACCTGCGCTTCTTCTGGGCGGAGCTCCTCAACGACAACCTCCAGAACTTCGAGAAGGCCGCCGCCAACTACACGCTCGTCGTCCTCCAGGACGCGAAGGTGCTGGAGGCCAAGGACGACAAGGGCAAGCCCAAGCCGGGCAAGCCGGGCAAGTGGCTGACCAACGCCTCCTACAACGCCGTGCTCGCCTATGACGAAGTCGTCAAGGCGGCCGAGGCGCGCGGCGAGGCCAAGTCCGAGTCCGCCGGCACGGACATCCAGAAGAAGATCGCCATCCCCACGCTGAAGAAGTCGCTGCTGGACGCGTGCGAGCGCTACCTCAAGTACGTCCCCAAGGGCGACAAGCGCGTGGAGATCGCCTTCAAGGCGGCGAACATCTACTACCGCCACAACCACTTCGACGAAGCCGTGCTGCGCTTCTCTGAGATCGCGCTCGGCTACCCCGAGTACAAGTTCGAGGACGGGCAGCGCGCGGCCGAGATCGCCGCCAACCTCATCCTCGACTCGTACAACCTGCTGGGCGACTTCGCGAAGGTCAACGAGTGGGCCCGCCGCTTCTACGCCAACGACAAGCTGGCCACCGGCAAGTTCCGCGACGACCTGGCGAAGCTGATTGAACAGTCGTCGTTCAAGCTGGTCAGCCAGCTGGAGGAGAAGAAGGAGTTCTCCAAGGCGGCCGAGGCGTACCTGAACTTCGTCCACGACTTCCCGCAGACGGAGATCGCGGACCTGGCGCTCTACAACGCGTCCGTCGACTACTACAAGGCGAAGAGCCTGGATAAGGCCATCGAGGTCCGCAAGCGCCTGTTCGCGGAGTACCCCCGGTCCAAGTACGTGCCGGACTCCATCTACGCGAACGCGGAGGCGCTGGAGGCCATCGGCGACTTCGAGGAGGCCGCGGGCACCTACGAACTCTACGTGCGCGGCTACGAGCGCAACCTGAACGAGAAGGGCGGCGCTCCGGCGGCGAAGGCCAGGGCGAAGAGCAAGGCCCGGGGCAAGTCGAGGCAGGCCTCCAACGACGACGCGCCCGCGAAGCCCGCGGTGGTGCAGAAGTGGGACGAGTCCAAGGCGCAGATCGCCCTGTTCAACGCGGCCACCTACCGCGAGGGCCTGGGCCAGCTGAAGGCCGCGCTCAAGAACCGCGAGCACTACATCGAGCTGTGGCCCAAGTCGAAGGACGCGGAGGCCGCGTTCCTGTCCGTCGTGGACCTGTACGTGAAGCAGGGCGCGTACATGAAGGCCATCAAGCTGCTGGAGGAGTACGAGCGCGACAACATGCGCTCCCAGAGCAAGTTCCTCATGGCCGAGGGCCGCATCGTCGACATCTACACGAAGATGCGGAAGGCGAACGACGTGCGCCGCATGAACAAGCGCATCTTCGAGTACTTCGACCAGTTGCCCCGCCGTCAGCAGACCGCGCTGGAGAAGCCGGCGCTCGCCGCCGCCGCGCAGGCGAACCTGCTGGCCATCGAGCCGGACTGGAACGAGTTCAAGCGCCTGAAGCTGTACTGGGGCGTGCCGCCGTCGCCGGAGCGCTTCAAGGGCTCGCTGGCCGACAAGGGCCGCGCGCTGGAGGTGGTGCAGAAGAAGTACGTGCAGACCGTGGCCCTGGGCGCCCCGGAGCCCGCCATCTGCGCGCTGCAGCGCATTGGCCTCGCGTATGACCACATGGCGGAGCTCGTCGTGAACGCGCCCATGCCGCGCGGCCTGGACGAGGAGTCGCAGCAGGCCCTGCGCGACGAGTTCGCCAACCAGGCCCAGCCGCTCAAGGACAAGGCCACGGAGGCCTTCTCCGGCGCGGTGGCCAAGAGCCGTGAGCTGGGCGTGTTCAACGACTGCGCCGCGGCGAGCCTGAAGATCCTCCGCACCACCTACGCCCCGGACCGCTACCCGGAGGTGCTGGAGGAGAAGCTCGCGCTGAAGAACAAGGAGCTGGTGCTGGGCGGCGACCTGTTGGCCGCCGTGCAGGACATCCCGCCTCCGGTCACCAAGGTGGAACCGGAGAAGCAGGCCAAGAGCGAGGCGCTCAACGAGGACCTGTCCGCGCTGACGAACGCGCTCCGCCAGCAGACCGAGTCCGAGGTCGCCAAGCCCGCCGCCGCGTCCAAGGACGGCGCCCCCAAGAAGACCGTTGATGATCAGGAGCCGGAGGACTTCCTCTAATGAATCGCCGCATGCACCCGTTCCGCCCCCTCCTGCTGGCCACGCTGGCGCTGACCGCTGTCGGCTGCTCCACCACGCAGACCAACACCCCGGCCGCCGTCGCCAAGCCCGTGGCCGCCCCCACGGGCCCGGTTTCCATCTCCAACCGCGCCATGCTGCTGTTCGATGACGCGGTGAAGTCCTTCGACGCGCAGAAGAAGGCCAAGGCGTTCGACTACCCGTCGCTGGAGCGCAAGTTCAAGGCCGCCCTGGAGGCGGACCAGAACCTGGCCGAGGCCGAGTACAACCTGGGCGTCATCGCCGAGCGCATGGGCAAGGCCGACGAGGCCAAGGCCCGCTACGCGGCCGCGCTCACCAAGAAGCCGTCCCTGCGCCAGGCGTCCGACAACCTGGCCATCATGAAGCAGAACGGCGGCGACGTGGCCGGCGCCGTGGCGCTCTACCAGGACGTGCTCACGCGCTACCCGGATGACGCGGGCTCGCGCGCGCGGCTCGCGGAGATCTACCGGCAGAACAACGACCACGACAAGGCGATGGAGCTGTCTCGCGCCGCGCTCATGCGCGACCCGATGAACACCAACGCCCTCAAGGTGATGATCCGCAGCTACCTGGACCGCAAGCAGCTGGCCATGGCGAAGCTCGTCGCGCTGCGCGCGGTGAAGCTGGACGGCACGGATCCGGAGCTGCACCAGGCCGTGGGCCTCATCCTCCTCAAGGAGGGCGACAACGAGGGCGCGCGCCTGCAGTTCAAGAGCGCCCTTGAAGCGAAGGCGGACTACGTGCCCGCGCACGTGGAGCTGGCCCAGCTGGCGCTCAACGCGGAGGACTTCCCCGGAGCGGAGGAGCACCTGCGCCGCATCCTGCAGTCGGACGGCAAGAACGCCGCCGCGCACGTGGACCTGGGCATCGCGCTCAAGGGCCAGGGCCAGTACGACAAGGCCATGCAGGAGTACGACGAGGCGGAGAAGCTCAACCCCGACCTGGGCGCCACGTACCTCAACCGCGGCATCATCCTGCACAAGGTGAAGGACGCCCCCGAGCGCGCGGTGGAGCTCTACAAGAAGTACGTCGCGCTCGCCGGCGGCGAGGTCGCGCTCAACGCTGAGTCGCCCGTCTTCGGGCTCATGCGCGAGGCGGAGAGCATCGTGCAGGCCAAGCGCGAGGCGCAGGCCGCGGAGGCCCAGGCCAAGCAGATGGAGGCGCTCCAGGCCCAGCAGCAGGCCGCGATGAAGGCTGAAGAGGCGAAGCAGAAGGGCCAGACGCCCCCGGGTGGCGCGACGCCCGCGTCCGGCACCGGCACCGCCCCGCAGGCCACGCCGGCCTCGGGCACGGGCGCGCAGCAGCCGGCCGCCACTCCGGCGGGTGGCACGCAGACGGCCCCTGCCCAGAAGAATGCAGCACCGGCGGACTCCGACGAGCCCACGGACGACCTGCTGTGATGTGGGAGACGCCCGCCAGTGGCTTCACGCTGGCGGCGCGGCTCGGGAAGATGCGAACCTTGTGAGCCCCTCGCTTTTCTGAGGCGGGGGCCCACCATGCGGAAACACCAGTGGGCCTTGGGAAGGCCCCACGTGGAGGCAGGATGCGGAAGTGGCTGATGCTGTGCATGACGTTGTCGGTGGCCCCGGCCTTCGCCCAGGACGAGGGCGGCGGCGCGCGGGGTGGTGAGGGCGGCGGCGCGAAGATGCAGAAGACGACCAGCGTCGACTTCGAGGACGACACCATCGAGGGTGACCTCACGAAGCCGGATGGCGAGTACGTCGAGGCGCGCAAGACCGTGAAGCACTCCAACCTCATCCGCATCCGCGAAGACTTCGAGGACAAGGTGATGCAGTCCGTGGGCGAGCTGTAATCCCCCCACCACGGATTGAATCAACGGCGGGAACCTTCCGCCGGCACCGTTGTCCAAGAGCGCCAAAGCCTACCGGGAGCCCTCCATGGCCGTACCCCTGACACTCAAGGTCTTCAAGGGCGACACGCTGGTCGCCTCCAAGGACTACGAGCGCGACATCATCAAGATTGGTCGTCTTTCCTCCGCGCACCTGTGCCTGGAGGACGACAAGGTCAGCCGCATCCACTCCGTCATCGAGGTCGCCGCCGACGGCTCCATGTCCATCATCGACATGGGCAGCGTCGAGGGCACCTACGTCAACGGCAAGCGCGTCAACAAGGGGCAGGTCTCCTTCGGTGACGAGGTCCGCGTGGGTGGCACCACCATCCGCCTGGAGAACCCGGCCGCCGTCGCCGCGGTGAACCTGGCCGCCGCCGTCGCGCAGGCGGACGCGCCCACGGACAAGAACCCCACGGTCGCGCCGGTGGCCCCCGCCGCCGCCATCGCGCAGGCCGTCGCCGCGCCCGCTCCCGTGGCCGCCGCGACCGCGCCCGCCGCGACGCCGGCTCCCGCCGCGCTGGATGCGTCCGTCGCGCCCACGCAGAAGAACGCCGTGGCGCCCGCGCGGGCTCCCAAGGCCCCCGTGCGGGAAGAAGAGCACGAGGAGCAGGAAGCCGCGCCGCGCGTGCGCACCGTGCGCAAGACCAAGTCCAACGGCCCGCAGGGCGTGTCGCTGCGCCTGCTCTGGGGTGACCAGCGCGTGGGCGAGTTCTTCGTGCCCCCCGGCGCGAAGAAGGGCTTCACGGTGGGCAGCGCCAAGGGCGTGGACTTCGTGATGGGCGACTCCAAGCTGGGCGCCCCCTCGTTCGAAGTGCTGCGCACCGACGGCCAGTCCTTCACCGTGCGCTTCGCGCGCAAGATGAAGGGCGAGCTCACCCGCAAGGGCGAGACGCTGGACCTGGAAGCGGTGATGGAGTCCGGCAAGGCCTCCCAGGACGGCGACGCCTACGGCCTCACGCTGGAAGCGGACGACTTCGTCTGGGTGGACCTGGGCGGCCTCACGCTGGAGGCGCAGTTCCAGCCGGTGCCCAAGCGCGTCGTCGTGCCCTTCGGTGAGAACATCGACTACACGGCGCTCAATATCTTCCTGGTGATGTTCTTCATCGCCACCGGGTTCGTCATCCACTCCATGAACCAGAGTGGGGAAGGGGACGAGTACGCGGATGAGCTCGCGGGCAACGACGCGCGCATCGCGAAGCTGATCATCAAGCCTCCGGAGACCCAGAAGAACAAGTTCCTGGAGAAGCTGAACCAGCAGAAGGAGAAGAAGTCGGGCGAGATGGCCCAGAAGCAGCGCGGCGACGAAGGTCAGATGGGCAAGAAGGACGCGCCCAAGGCCAACAACCGCACCGCGCCCAAGGGCGACCCGAACAAGAAGGACGAGGCGCGCGCCCTCACCGCGAAGATCTTCGGCGGCGGCAAGGGCGGCATCTCCACCATCTTCGGCAAGGCGGGCCTGGGCGGCGAGCTCAAGAGCGCCATGGGCAACATGTTCGGCGCCAAGGCGGGCGACGCGGGCGGCTTCGGCGGCATGGGGCTTCGCGGCAGCGGCGGCGGTGGTGGCGGCACCGGTGACAGCATCGGCATCGGCGGCATCGGCACCAAGGGCCGTGGCGGCGGCAGCGGCAGCTACGGCACCGGCGTGGGCACGCTCGGCGGCAAGCAGAGCGTGGACGTGGGCATCACCTCGTCGGATCCGGAGGTCATGGGCTCGCTGGACAAGGAGCTCATCCGCCAGGTCATCCAGCGCAACCGCGGGCAGATCCGCTACTGCTACGAGAGCCTGCTCAACCGCTTCCCCAAGCTGGGCGGCAAGGTCTCCGTGAAGTTCATCATCAGCGCCAACGGCTCGGTGGCCACGTCCAACGTCGCGCAGTCCACGGCGGGCAACTCGGACCTGGAGACCTGCGTGGCCGGCCGCGTGCGCACCTGGAAGTTCCCGGAGCCCAAGGGTGGAGGCTCCGTGATCGTCACCTACCCGTTCATCTTCAAGCAGGCCGGTGACTGACGTAGAATCAACACATCCGTGACTCGCGCGGGCGGTTCTGGACACAGGGCTGCCCGCTTCTTCACTTCAACCTCCCGCCCCCGCGGGAGGCATGCCCCCCACCAGGCCGCCTCCATGCAGAAAGTCCTTGCTCCTCTTGCCCTGAGCGCCGCGCTCCTCCTTCCCGCGATGGCGGGCGCCCAGGACACCCCCAGCGCCGGTTCCGCGATGCAGGACCGTCCCGCGGTGACCTTCAACGAGGTCGAGCGCGGGGTGTACTTCGGCGTGTACGGCGGTCCCTCGTGGATCACCAACCCGCCCGCGGACTCCGGCCCGCGCCCCTTCTCCTCCGGCCAGATGGCCCAGGTGGAGCTGGGTGTGGACCTGGGCGAGCGCCTGTCCCTGGGCGTCTTCTTCATGGGCTCCGCCAACCGCGCGGGCTCGGAATACGTCGGCTACTCGCAGGGCGCCGCGTCCGGTGACTTCACCATGCTGGTGCCCGGCGCCGTGCTGCGCGCCCGCCTGGTGGGCTTCGCCGACAGCCAGGAGGTCAAGCGCACCTGGATCTACGCCCGCGCCGGCGTGGGCTACGCGATGTTTTCTCCCAAGAAGCTCCTCCCCGATTCCGACATTCTTGTGTTTGCCGGGCCCGGAGTGGAGTACTACACGCGGCTGCGCCACTTCTCGGTGGGGCTGGAGGTCGTGGGGAACTACCTCGCCTCCAAGGGCGCCTTCGGGTTCGCGGTGGCGCCCAACATTCGCTACGCGTTCTAGCGGGAGATTCACGTGGCTCAGGAGAATGGAAGCGGTGGATCGCGTCCGGGTGGACGCGGTCCGAACGGGGGCGCGCCGGGCCAGGGGCCCCGTCGTGACGGACCGGGAGGCTTCGGCGGTCGTGGCGGTCCTGGCGGTGGCCGGGGTGAAGGGCGCGGCCGGGGTGAAGGCCGTGGCCGTGATCGCGACGCCGGCCCGGTGGGGCCTGGCCAGCGGGTCATCGCCGAGCTGAGCGTCCTGGAGAAGGCCCTCTCGAAGAACGACTTCCCGGCGGAGAAGGGTCCGCTGGAGGCCATCGTCCGCTCGCTGCGGACCATGAACCTCAAGTCGCTCGAGGACCTGGATCTCAACACGCGCGGCCGCCTCATCACCACGCTCCTGCGCGTGCAGCGTCAGTCCAAGCCGCCCCAGCCGGAAGCGGGCGCGGAAGCCGCGGCGCCAGAGGCAGCGGCCTCCACGGAAGCCGCGCCCACGGAGGCTCCGGCCGCCGAGGGTGCTGCTCCGGCCGAGGAGGCCGCGCCGGCCGAAGGGAGCGCGCCCGCCGAGGCCGCCCCCGCGAAGCCGGCGGTGGACCCCGCGAAGGAGAAGTACGACGGCTGGGTGGACGTGATGTCGCTGGTGGGCCGCGTCTGGCGCGCCGCGGGCGACGCGGACCGTTCCCAGGCGGCCTTCGCGCTGAGCGGCCGTGAGCCGACGCCGGAGCCCGCGGCCCCGGCCCGTGAGGAGCGCGCGGAGCGTCCTGCTCGCGGTGACCGTCCGGAGCGCGGCGAGCGCCGGGACCGGGGTGAGCGCCCCGAGCGTGGCGACCGTCCTCCTCGCGGCGAGCGTCCGGAGCGCGGCGCGGCCGGTGAGCGGCGCGAGCGTCCTGCCCGGGGCGAGCGCCCCGAGCGTGGCGAGCGTCCTGCGCGCGGTGAGCGCCCCGAGCGCGCGCCGATGCCGGAGCTGACGGGCGACTGGAAGGAGCAGGCGACCCAGCTGGAAGCCATGGGCCGCACGCGCGACGCCGCGCGCCTGCACGAGCGCAACAACAGCTTCGCGGATGCCACCCGGCTGTTCGAGGCGGGCGGTGACCTGAAGAGCGCGCTGCGCACGGCGCTGTCCGGCCAGGACAACGACGCGGCCCGTCGCCTCGTGGGCACGCTGCCCGCGGAGCAGATCGGTCCCACGCTGGAGAAGGCCGGCGCGTACGAGCTGCTCATGGAGCACTACGTCGCCAAGGCCGACTTCGAGAACGTCGCCCGGCTCTACGAGCGCGCGCGGCAGTTCGACCAGGCGGCCCTCGCCTACGAGCGCGCGAACAAGCTGACCCTGGCGCGCAAGGCGTACGAGCGCGCCCGGGACCTGGCGAGCGCCAACCGCATCCGCGGCCTGGAGGTGAAGGCCCTGGTGGAGCGCGGCGACCGTCTGGGCGCGGCGACCCTGCTGGTGGCCGTGGGCCAGCGGCGCGAGGCGGTGGAGGTGCTGAGCCCCCTGCCTCCGCCGAAGGCGTTCCACTTCATGCAGCGGCTCACCCTGGAGGACGAGGCCAAGGAACTCGCGAAGCGCGAGCTGGCCCGCGCCGAACAGGAGCAGAAGCCCGCCGGCCGCGCCCGGTGGCTGGAGCTCCTGGGCGACATCACCGCCGCCGCGGAGACGTGGACGCAGGCGGGCCGCAAGGACAAGGCGCTGCCTCTCTACGAGAAGCTCGGTGGGGAGCACCTGCCCCGCGCCGCGCAGCTCGCGGAGGAGCTGCAGCAGCGTGACAAGGCCATCGCCCTGTACACGCAGCTCAACGACAGCGCCGGCCTGGAGCGCGCGAAGGCCCTCCCCGAGGCCCCCGCGACGCCCCCCGCGGACAGCAAGGCGGACGCCGACGACGTCGAATCCGCGGCGGCACCGACGGAAAATGCTTCCTCGGCTGGTGAGCAAGAAAGCCAATAATTCCCGCCGGTTGACAGGTTTTGCATGATTGCCCGGGGGCGCCCGCGGCCGGTACACTCCGGCGGCTGGCGCCCTCGTTTCATTCCCCCTTTGGCCAACGAGCATCATGGAACAGCCTTCCGCCCCTGCGCGTCCCACGCTGCGTGTGACCGACGACCGCTCCTTCGTTGAAACCGAAGCGGCCCTGGAGAAGACGGGCCGTGTCGAGGAGCTGATCCGCCTCTACGAGGGGCGCTCGCGGGACGTTCCCACCGAGGAGGCCGCGCGCCTGCTGTGCCGCGCGGCGGAGCTGGCCCACGAGCGTCAGCGCAACGCGCAGCGCGCGGAGGATCTGCTCAAGCGCGCGCTGCTGGTCGCCAGGGACCCGATGCCCGCGCTGCGCGGTCTCAAGCGACTGCATGAGATCCGCCAGGACTCGTCGTCGTTGGTGGACGTGCTGGAGCGGCTCGGCGCCGCGACGCAGGGCGAGGAGAGCGCGGGCCACTACCTGAAGGCCGCGGACCTCTACGAGCAGAAGCTCTTCCGGCGCGACCGCGCGGTGTTGTGCCTGCAGCGCGCGGCGCGGGTGAAGCCGGACCGCGCGACGTTCCGGCGCGTGCGCCAGCTGCTCCTGTCCGAGGAGCGCTTCCAGCCGGCGTTCGAGGCGCTGCAGCGCGAGCGCGCCGCGCTGGGTGACGCGGGCATGGCGGAGGAGTACGCCGCGCTCGCGGAGCGGCTGGTGGACGACCCCACCGAGCACGCGCTGGCGCAGCAGGTGCTGGACGTGGCGCGGGAGCTGGATCCGCAGAACGCGCGCGCGGACAAGGCCATCCGCGCGATGCAGCGCTTCGAGCAGGTGTGGCGCGACAAGGTCCGCATGCTGCGCGGCATGTCGCTGGAGGAGCGCGACCGCAAGAGCGCCGCGCGCCTGTCTCTGCTCGTGGCGAAGCTGTTCGCCTGGTACGACCCGGGCTCCGCCGGCAAGGTGAAGGAGGCGCTGGACCGCTGCTTCCTCCTGTGGCCGGGCATGCCGGAGGCGCTCACGCTCATCGAGCGGATGGCGGGGCGCGCGGGCGATTACGGACCGGCGCTCGCGCAGCTGGAGGCGATGGCGGGCGAGGCGCGCGACCGCACGGCGCAGGTGGACCTGTGGCTGCGCGTGGGCACGCTGAAGCTGGGCCGGATGAACGACGCGGCCGGAGCGCTGGCCGCCTTCGAGAAGGCCGTGGCGGCGGATGCGTCGCGCGCGGACGCGGCCAGCCTGGCGGCGGAGCTGATGCTGGGCCAGGAGCGCTACGCGGACGCGGTGGCCACGCTGGAGCGCTACCTGGGCACGGTGAAGGACCGCGCGCAGCAGGCCAGCCTGCGTCTGCGCCTGGCGGACCTGTGCATGCAGCAGTTGCAGGACGCGGACGCGGCGCGCGCGCACCTGGAGTCTGCGCTCAAGCTGGAGCCCACCAACGCGCTCGCGGCCTTCCAGCTGTCGCGCCTGCTGGCCGAGGACGAGAAGCTGGACGAGGTGCTGCCGCTCCTGGAGCTGGCCATGCTCGCCCCGCGTCCGCGCGCCGAGCGCGTGGCGTTCTGCGAAGCGCTGGCGCTGATGTTCGAGGAGCAGGAGAACGAGCGAGGCGCCTTCGAGGTGCTGGCGCGCGCGCTGGAGCTGGAGCCGGGGCGGCCGCTGCTGCTCAACACGGTGGTGGAGCACGCGGAGAAGGCCAACGCGCAGCCGGCGCTGGCGCACGCGCTCTTGCGCGCGGCGCAGGGGGCGACGCCTCCGGCCGTGGCGGTGGCGCTGTGGCGGCATCTGGCGCAGCTGCTCCAGGGCCCGCTGGCGGACCCCGTGCGGGCGGAGGCCGCGTGGCGCGAGGTGCTCGCGCGCGCGCCGGGTGACTCCGCGGCGAGCGAGGCGGTGAAGTCGCTGCAGGCGGCCGCGGCGCTGGCGGATGATCCGAAGACGCGGCTGGAGACGGACATCGCCCGGCGCGAGGCGGCGGGTGCCTCGCCCGTGGAGCTGGAGCCGCTCGTGCGTCAGTGGGTGCAGCTGGCGCCCGAGGACACGCAGGCGGTGCAGCGGCTCCAGGCGCTGTGCGTGGCGCTGTCGAAGTTCGAGGAGGCGGCGGCGCTGGCGGGGAAGCTGGCGACGCTCTCCGAGTCGCAGCTGGAGCGCAACGAGTGGACCGCGCGGCAGGCGAAGCTGTACGCGGAGCGGCTGAACCGGCAGGAGGACGCGGCGGACCTGTTCCTCGCGCTGCTGGCGGAGAACGTGTCCACGGGCGTGGTGGTGGGCGGCCTGGAGCGGCTGGCGGCCGGGGGCGTGCGCACGGCCGCGCTGACCGAGGCCCTGGCGAACCACTACGGCCGCACGGGTGATCACCAGCGGCAGGTGGCGGCGCTCCAGCAGCAGCTGGACTCCACGACGGACGCGCCCGCGCGCAAGCGGCTGCTGACGGTGCTGGCCGGCATCCACGAGAAGCAGCTCGCGGACAGCCGCGCGGCGTTCGACACGCGGCTGCGCATGGTGCGCGAGGAGCCGAAGGACGAGTCGGGACGCTCGGAGACGGCGCGCCTGGCCCGCGACCTGTCCGCGCACGCGGAGCTGGGCCGGGTGCTGCGCACGCTCGCCACCGAGTCCGAGGATCCCGTCCTCGCCGTGCAGCTGCTCTCCGAGGCGTCGATGCTGGCGGAGGAGGGCGGGATGGCGGCGGAGGCCATCACGGCGCTGGAGGCCGCGCTGTCGCGCTCGCCCGAGTCGCCGCAGGTGCTCCAGCGCCTCGTGCGGCTGTACGGGCGCGCGGGCCGCTCCGCGGACGCGGAGACGCTGCTGCGCAAGCGCATCCACGCCACGCGCGGGCCGGAGCGGTTGGACCTGCTCCTGCGGCTCGTGGACCTGAACGTGGAGCTGGGCCGTCCGCAGCAGGCCGCCGAAGCGCTCCAGTCCGCCATCACGCATGGTGGCGAGGAGGGCCGGCACCTGTCGCGCCTCGCGGAGCTCTACGAGAAGGCCGGCATGCAGCGCGAGCTGGGGGACACCCTGGCGCGGATGATCGGCCTGGCGGAGACGGCCGGTGACGCGGACCACGTGTCCCGGCTGAAGCTGCGCCGCGCGCAGTTGCTGCAGGGCTCGCAGGACGGCAGCGCGGAGGCGGTGCAGAGCTACGCGGACCTCCTGCGGCAGCGCCCGTCGGATCCGGACGCGCTCTCCGCGCTGGAGGCGATGCTGGCCTCGGGGCCCTCGCGCGAGGCGGCGGCGCGCGCGCTGATTCCGGCGTACGAGCGCACGAAGGAGCACCGCAAGCTGGTGGCCACGCTGGACGTCCTCGCGGAGGTCGCGCGCGACGACGCCGGCCGGGTGCAGGCGCTGCGTCACGCGGCCCAGGTGCACCTGGCGCACCTGCGGCAGCCGGAGCTGGCGTTCGCGTCGCTCGCGAGGGCGATGCGCCTGGCCCCATCGGACGCGGGCCTCAGGGCCGCCGCGCGTCAGGCCGCGGAGGACGCGGACGCGCTCGACAGCTTCGCGGAGATCCTCTCCGAGCTGACGGAGGAGGGCGACGTGGGCCCCGCGCGCGCGGCGCTGCTGCGCGAGCTGGCGGAGGTGCAGGAGAAGAAGCTCGACGACCGGCCGGGCGCGGTGAAGGCGCTGCGCGCGCTGCTGGAGCTGGAGCCGGGCAATCTCGACAGTCTTCGGGCGTTGCAGCGGCTGCACCGCGCGGGCGAGGAGTGGGCGGCGCTGGCGGAGGTGCTGGAGAAGCTGGCGGCGGCCATCCAGGAGCCCGCGGATCAGCTCGTGTGCCTGCGCGAGGCCGCGCTGCTGCATGAGGCGAAGCTCACCGACAAGGAGAGCGCGGCGTCCGCGTGGCGCGCCATCGCGGAGCGCGACCCGGCGCAGCGCGAGGCCGCCACGGCGTTGGATCGCCTCTACACGGACCTCAACCGTCCCAAGGACCTGGCGTGGACGCTCACGCTGCGGCGCAACCAGGAGGGCCAGAGCCCGCAGGGGCGCGAGGTGTCCTTCCGCCTGGCGGAGCTGCTGCGCACGGTGCTGGACGACGCCAACGCGGCGCTGGGCCTCTACAAGCGCATCCTCACCGAGGACCCCGGCCACCCGGGCGCGAGGGCCGCGCTGGAGGCCTGGGTGAAGGCGGCCGTGCCCATGAGCGGCGCGGCGCTGGAGGTGCTGGACAAGGTGCTCGCGCAGGTGGGCGACCATGCCCGCCGCGTGGCGCTGCGCGAGACGCGGATGGAGTCCGCGCTCACGGTGGAGAAGATCATCCTCGCCGGAGAGGTCCGCCGCATCTACGAGCGCGACATGCAGCAGCCGTCGCTCGCGTTCATGTCGGCGGTGAAGGCGTTCGCCAACGACCTGGACCGCGAGGGCGTGCGCCCGGATCTGGAGCGGCTGGCCCGCGAGACCGGCAGCCACGAGGTGCTGGCGGAGATCTACGAGAGCGCCGCGGTGGATCTCACCGCGGGAGACCCGGCCACGCTGGACCTGCTGCGCCGCGCGGCGGAGCTGCGTGAGAGCCTGGACCAACCCGAGGAGGCCACGCGCCTCTGGAAGAACCTGCTGGCGGACGCGCCGCAGGACCGTCAGGCGCTGGAGGCGCTGTCCCGGCTCTACGAGAAGGGCCAGAACGCCAAGAGCCTGTCGGAGGTCTACGCCCGTCAGGCGCAGCTCTCCACCGACCCGGAGGCGCGGCTGGGCCTGCTGCTCAAGGCCGGCGAGGCCTACGCGAGCGCGGGCGAGGACGCGAAGGCCATCGAAGTGCTCCGCTCCGCGCTGGCCATCCGCAAGGTGCCCGAGGGGCTGCTGGCGCTCGACAAGCTGTACGCGAAGACGCGCCACTTCGTGGAGCAGGCGGACGTGTTGGAGCAGCTCTCCGAGCTCGCGCCGGACGAGCCCGGGCGCCGCGCGTACCTGCTGCGCCGCGCGCAGTTGCTGGAGAAGGAGGTCGGTCCCACCGAAGCGCTGCCGGTGTACCGCCGGCTGCTGGAGCTGTCGCCGGGCGACGGCCAGGTGGTGGCGGGCCTGGAGCGCCTGCTCGCGCACGACGGTCCCCGCCTGGAGGCGGCGCGGTTGCTGGAGCCCGTCTACCGCGGCCTCAACGACACGCGGAAGCTGGTGGACGTGCTGGAGGTGCTGCTGCCGGGCGTTCCCCCGGAGAAGCGCCTGGAGCGGCTGCAGGAGATCGCCGTCCTGCGCGAGGGCCTGGGCCAGACGTCGCTGGCCTTCGTCGCGCGCCTGCGCGCGTTCAACGAGCTGCCCGCGGAAGCCGGCGTGCGCGACGAGCTGGAGCGGCTCGCGGCGGACTCGGGCTCCTTCGAGGAGGTGGCGGCGGCCTACGAGGACCAGCTGGAGCGCGACCCCGCGGAGCCCCTTGCGGGCGACCTGTGGCGGCGCCTGGCGTCCATCTACGACAACCGCCTGAAGCGCTACGACCTGGCGGTGCGCGCCCTGGAGCAGGTGAGCCGGCGCGACCCGATGAACAAGCCGGTGTTGGAGGCCATCGCCCGCGTGCACCGCCGCACGGGCGCGCACCGGGAGCTGGCGCTCGTCATGCGCCGGCAGGTGGCCGCGGAGACGAACGCGTCCTCGCAGATCAACCTGCTCTTCGAGCTGGCGCACCTGGCCGAGGAGACGCTGGCGGACAAGTCGCTGGCGGCGCAGGCGTACCGCGAGGTGCTGGAGCGCCGGCCGGAGAACGCCAACGCGCTGAAGCTGCTGGGCCGCGTGCTCGCGGACATGGAGCGCTGGGCGGAGCTCGCGCAGCACGTCGAGCGTGAAATCCAGATGGCGGACGCGCGCGACGCGCAGGAAGAGGCGTCCGACCTGCGCGTGCGCCTGGGCCGGCTGAAGGTGTCGCGCCTGGATGATCCGCGCGGCGCGCTGGAGCTGTACCAGGCGGTGCTCGCGCGGCGCGCGGGCCACCCGGGCGCGGTGGGCGCGCTGGAGGAGCTGGCGCGTTCGGAGAGCCCGCTGCGAGGCGCGGCGGCGAGCGCCCTGGAGCCCGTCTTCGCGTCGGTGGGCAACCACCTGAAGCAGGTGGAGATGCTGGAGTCGCGCGCCTCCGCGGAGCCCGTGCCGCAGGAGCGGGCCGCGCTCTTGCGCCGCATCGCGGAGATCTACGCCACCGCGCTGGAGAACGCGGAGATGGGGTTCCTCTCCGCCACGCGCGCGCTGCGCGAGCTGCCGGAGGATCCGCGCTCGCTGGAGCTGTGCATCCAGCTGGTGGACAAGGCGGAGGCGCCCGAGGAGCTGTGCGCGGTGCTGACCGAGGTGGCCCCGAAGGCCAGCGACGCGGCCCGCGCGGAGCTGTACCGCGCGCTCGCCCGGATGCAGGTGGACCTGGGTGAGCCGGCGGAGGCGCTCCAGTCGTGGAAGCGCGTGCTGGAGCTCAAGCCCACGGACAACGAGGCGCTGGATGGCACCGCGCGGCTGGTGGCCTCGACGGGCCGTCCCTCGGAGCTGCTGGAGGTGCTGCGCCGCCAGCTCGCGCTGTCGGAGGAGCCGGCGCGGCGCGCGGCGGTGCTCCACCAGATTGGCGCGTTGCAGGAGGAGCAGCTCAAGGATCCGCTGGGCGCGCTGGCCACGTTCCGGCGGCTCCTGGAGCTCCAGCCGGACGACGCGGTCGCGCTCGCGCGCATGGACAGCCTCTGCCAGAAGCAGGAGCGCTGGCCGGAGCTCGCGGACGTCCTCGCGCGGCGCATCGCGCTGATGCCGCCGGAGGAGGGCCTGGAGCTGAAGTTCCGCCTGGCGACGGTGCGCGAGTCCAAGCTGCTCGACAAGGCGGGCGCGCTGTCGCTGTTCGGCGAGGTGCTGTCCATGCAGCCCAACCACCCGGGCGCGGTGGGCCGCATGGAAGCCATCGTGGCGCGCGAGCCGCAGAACCTGCTCGCGGTGGAGACGCTGCTGCGCGCCTTCCGCGCGAGCGGCGACGTCCAGCGGCTGGCGCAGTTGATTGAGACGCGCGTGGGCGTGTCGCCGGACGCCATCGAGCGCAAGCAGCTGCTCGGCGAGCTGGCCACGCTGCGCGAGACGCAGGGCGAGGGCGAGCTGGCCTTCCTCGCGCTCTACCGCGGCTTCAAGGAAGACCCGAACGACAGCGAGGTCCGCCGCCGCCTGGAGAACGCCACCGACGTCGCGGGCAGCTACGACGAGCTGGTGGTCCTCTACGAGGAGGCCCTGCCGCGCATCGCCGAGGCCGCCGACGCGGCCCAGGTGTGCCTCAAGCTGGGCCAGGTGCTGGAGACGCGCCTGCGCGACCCGGACCGCGCGGTGTCCTACTTCGAGCGTGCGCGCACGCTGCACGCGTCGGTGCAGCAGAGCTCGCTCGTCGCGTTGGACCGGCTCTACCTGCATCTGGAGGCGTGGCCGGAGCTGGCCGGCGTGCTGGAGGCGCTGGCCACCGGAGCGACGCAAGCCGCGGACAAGATCGGCTTCCTCTTCCGCCTGGGGCAGCTCTACCAGGAGCGGATGGACAGCCCGGACCGCGCCGCGGGGGCCTACGAGGCCATCCTCGCGCTGGATCCGTCGCACCTCGCCTCGGCGCGGCTCCTGGAGGGCATCTACGAGGGCGCGGGCGCGTCCGAGAAGCTCTACGCCATCCTGAAGCTCCAGGCGGACAAGGTCACCGGCAGCGAGCGGGACCGCGTCCTGGGCAAGATGGCGCAGGTGTCGGCCGAGGGGCTGTCGGACCTGGGCCGCTCCATCGACCTGTACCGTGAGCTCCTGGCGAAGAACCCGCGCAACGAGCAGGTCTTCAACGCGCTGGAGTCGCTGTACGAGCGCGCGGGCCGTCCGCAGGACCTGCGCGAGATGCTCGAGGGCCGGCTGGCCATCACGCTGGATCCGCGTGAGGTGGTGCGCCTCAACGAGCGCCTGGGCCGCGTGGTGTACCGCCTGCTCAAGCAGCCGGAAGCGGCGGTGCCGTACTTCAAGGCGGCGCTGGACCGCGACGCGCGCCACCGCGGCGCGCTGGACACGCTGCGCGAGCTGTACGACGAGACGGGCCAGCGCGAGGAGCTGGTCGGCGTGCTGCGCCGCCTCATCCCGCTGCAGGACAGCAGCGACGGCGTGAAGGCGCTCCGCCTGCGGATGGCGGAGGTGCTCGCGGGCATGGGCCGGCGCGAGGAGTCGCTGGACGCGGCCCGCCGCGCGCTGGAGGTCGAGCCGCACTCCGTCTCCGACCTGGAGCGCGTGTACGCGCTGTCCGTGTCCCTGCGCGCGTGGAACGACGCCGTGCGCGCCCTGGAGCTCAAGGTCCAGGTGCACCTGGCGTCCGAGGAGCGCGACCCGGCCATCGCCGCGTACTTCACGGTCGCGGACCTGTGGGAAGGGCAGGGCGGCAAGCCGGAGCTGTCCGCCGGCGCGCTGGAGAAGGTGCTGGAGCTCGACCCCGCCAACCGCACCGCCTACGAGCGCGTGTGCGCGCTGTACCGCGCGAACAACGACTGGCGCGCCTACGCCACGGTGATGGACCGCTACATGCCCCACCTCGTCACCGACGAGGAGAAGATGGCGGCGCTGCGGGAGATCGCCCGGGTGCAGGAGGAGCGGCTGGGCCAGAAGGACGTGGCCTTCCTGGCGCTCTGCCGCGCGCTGCAGCTGGACGCGGCCGAGGACGCGCTGCGCGAAGAGGTGGAGCGCCTCGCGGACGAGACGGGCAGCCACGAGGAGCTGGCGGCGGTCTACGAGGAGGTCGCGGACGAGCTGCCCCGCGGCCCGCTCGCGGAGCGCATCTACGCCACGCTCGCGCGCATCCACGACTCGCGGCTGGATGATCCGCAGGCGGCGGAGGCCGCGTTCCGCAAGATCCTCGAGTTCGACCCCACCAACGCCACCGCGCTGGACGGGCTGGCGGCGGTGTTCCAGCGGCGCGGCCGCGACCGCGAGTACGTCGTCGCGCTGGAGCAGAAGCTGGAGGCGGCGGGCTCCATCGAGGCGCGCAAGGGCATCCTCAAGGAGATCGCCCGCGTCTGGGACGAGACGCTGGACGACCCCACGGAGGCCGCCAGCGCCCTGTTGCGCGCGCTGGAGCTGGAGCCGGACCTGGAGACGCTCGGCGTCCTCACGAACCTCTACCGTCGCGGCAACGCCTTCCGCGACGTGGCCACCACGCTGCTGCGGGCCCGCGACCTCGCGGCGTCCAACGAGGAGCGCGCGCGCATCCAGGTGGAGGTGGCGACCGTCTACGAGCGCGACCTCAAGGACGACGAGTCCGCGGTCTCCGCGTTCCGCATGGCGCTGGAGTTCGACCCCTACAACCGCGAGGCGCTGGAGTCGCTGGAGCGGCTGCACACGCGGTTGGACCAACCGGCGGACCTGCTCGCCATCTACGAGCGGATGCTGGAGCTGTCCCAGGACTACCGCGAGAAGGTCCGCGTCCTCTTCCGCAGCGCGACCATCTGGGAGGACACGTACCAGAACCCGGCCAACGCCGACGCGTGCGTGGAGGGCGTGCTCTCCATCGACCCGCAGAACGTGCCGGCCATCAAGTCCCTCATCCGGCTGCGCCGCGCGCAGTCCCGCTGGGAGGACCTCCTCCTCGCGTACGAGCGGCAGCTCGCGCTCGCCACCAGCCCGCAGGAGCAGGCGGAGCTGTACGTGGACATGGGCAACGTCCTGTACCAGAACCTCAAGGCGGTGGACCGCGCGGTGAACAGCTACCACGCGGCGCTCGCCACGGACCCCGAGTCCCGTCCCGCGCTGCACGCCCTGGGCAACCTCTACGAGCGCAGCGGCAACTGGCCCTTCGCGCTGGAGATGCTCCAGAAGGAAGCGCAGGTCGTGGGCAGCGACCCCAAGGCGGTGGAGTTGTGGCACCGCCTGGGGAAGATCAACGAGGACATGCTCGCGGACATGGCGAGCGCGCGGAACGCGTACCAGCAGGCGCTCGCCATCGACCCGGGCCACCTGCCCACCATCCGCGCCCTCAAGGGCATCCAGGAGCAGGAGCAGGACTGGAGCGGCTACGAGCAGACGCTGCTGCAGGAGGCGCAGCAGACGGATGATCCGTCCGCCAAGGGCAAGGCCCTGCTGGACGTCGCGCGCTACCACGCGGAGACGCGCGAGGACCGCGACACGGCCACGCCCTACTGGGAGGAGACGCTCAAGCACATCCCGGACAGCCTGGAGGCGGCGCGCCCGCTGGCGGACGTCTACATCGCGCGCGAGGACTGGTCGTCCGCGGAGCGGATGCTGGACATCGTCACGCGCAAGATGGCGGAGAAGGCCATGGCGGAGAAGGACCCCGCCATCGCGCAGGACCTCTGCCGCCAGCTCTACCGGCTGGGCTACGTGACGGAGAAGCTGGGCCGCCGCGACAAGGCCCTGTCCTCGTACGAGAAGGCCTACGGCCTGGACGCCACGTACCTGCCCGCGCTCGAGGGCTACGGCAACCTGCTGGTGCAGGCGAAGCGGTACGAGGACGCGCTCAAGGTCTTCCAGACCATCCTCATCCACCACCGCGAGGAGCTGACGGACCTGGAGGTCGTGGAGGTCTACTGGCAGCTGGGTGACGTGCACGCCGCGCTCGGCCAGACGGACCGCGCGCAGAACCACTTCGAGAAGGCGCTCGCTATCGACCCGCAGCACGAGCAGACGCTGCGCGCGCTGGTGGCGCTGATGGACAAGGCGGGCAACTACGACAAGTCCGCGGAACTGCGCCAGGAGCTCGTCAACAGCCTGGAGGGCGAGGCCAAGGTCAAGGTCTACCTGGAGCTGGGCCGCATCGCGCGCGACGAGCTGCACGACCCGTACATGGCCATCGACGCGTTCACCGGCGCCCTCAAGACGCAGCCGGACGCGCCGGAGGTGATGGACGCTCTCTACCGCCTGCTGCGCGAGACGCGTCAGGGCCAGAAGGCCGCGGATGTGCTGGGACGCATGCTGGCGCTGCCCGCGCTCGCGCTGGAGCCGCACAAGGCCAAGCGCGTGTGGTTCGCGCTCGGCGAGATCCGCCGCGACGAGCTGAAGGACGTGGAGGGCGCGACGCAGGCCTTCAACGCCGCGCTCGACCTGGACCACCGCTTCGTGGAGGCCTTCAGCGCGCTGGAGGCGATGCTCGGCGGCGCGCGCCAGTGGAAGGTGCTGGAGGAGAACTACACGCGCATGCTCGCGCGTCTGCCCAAGACGCCGGACACGCACCCCGCGCGCATGACGCTGTGGCGCGCGCTGGGCGACCTGTACCTCCAGGTGCTCAAGCACCCGGAAGGCGCGGTGGCCGCCTACGGCGTCGCGGCGAAGGGCCTGCCGGACGATGCCTCCATGCAGGAGACGTTCGCGGAGGTCGCGGGCCAGATGCCAGGCCGCGAGGAAGAGGCCATCGTGGCGCTGCGCCGCGCGCTGCCGAACACGCAGAATCCGCGCAAGGTGGTGGGCCACCTGGTGCGGCTGTCCGCGGTGCGCAAGGACTACGACACCGCGTGGCTCGCCGCGCAGGCGGTGTCGGGCCTGCTGGGGGAAGCGGGCGAGGACGAGCAGGAGATCCTCACCAAGCTGGGGCCCTACGCGAAGAAGAAGGAACTGGCGCAGCGTCCGCTGACGGACCGGCTGTGGCAGACCGCGCTCTTCCACCCGAAGGTGCGCGGCCCGCTGTCGGAGCTCTTGGGCCTGCTCTTCGAGAAGGCGGGACACCTGTACGCGGTGCCCTTCCCGCAGTACCAGCTGGTGCCCAAGCGCCACCGCATCGACGTGGCCACGGCACAGGAGTACCACGTCAACCACTACCGCTACGTCGCGCGGCTCTTCGGCATGGAGGCGGTGGAGCTGTACTCGCCCTTCCTCGTGGCCACGCGCGAGCGCTTGGCGAAGCGCTCCAACGAACCGGCCCCCGAGCCGCTCGTGAACGTGGATCTGCTCCAGACGCATCCCGCGTGTGTGCGTGTGGGCGGCAAGTACTTCGCGGAGCAGGGGCAAAAGGAGGTGTACTACCTCCTGGGGCGCACCCTGGCCCTGGCGCGTCCGGAACTGGCGTTCAGCCAGCGCGTGGCGCCCGAGCGGCTGGAGGCCGTGGTGCAGGCGGCGCTCAGCCTGGTGGTGGGCAACGTGCGCTACACGGTGGATCCGCGGCTGGTGGACGTGGAGCGGCAACTGCTCCAGAAGAGCCTGAGCGAGCCGGACCGGGCGGCCCTGGCGAAGGTGGCGAGGGCCTACCTGCCCACGGCGACGCCGCAGGATGTGCGCACGTGGCTGGAGGGCGCGGAGCTCACCGCGTCGCGCGCGGGCCTCTTCGCCGCGGGCGAACTGGAGCCCGTGCGCCGCATGGTGCAGGGCGAGACAGGGTCCGCCTTCCGGGTCGCCCCGCGCACCAAGCTGCGGGAGTTGCTGGTGTTCGCGACCTCCGAGGACCTGCACGAGCTGCGTGTGGCCGTTGGCACACACGTCGAGGTCCAGGTGCGAAAGTAAGGCCCTCAGACCGCGACGAGGGTTCACGCGTTGAAAGCAGGCGGGCGTTCAAGGCAGGTGTCCTTGATCTCCGCCGGTGGCCACTTCTACGATTCGGACGGGATTTCGCCCGTCATTTCTGAGGCTTACGGGAACGATGCGTTTCGTCTGCGACAGCTGCCGCGCGCAGTACATGATCAGCGACGACAAGGTTGGCCCCAAGGGGGTCAAGCTTCGTTGCAAGAAGTGCGGTCACACCATCCTGGTGAGGCCCGCCGGTGCATCGGCGGCGAAGGAGGGCGGGGCGGAGGCCTCCGCGTCCACCGAGACCAAGAGCAGCGCGGATGCGAACGCGCCACGCATCGTGGAGTCGTCCGGCACGGGGCTGCCCGCCACGCTGGGCACGCCGCCGGAAGGGGGCCTCTTCACGGACGTGGAAGAGGATGAAATCGGCGCGGTCTTCGACCAGGTCCTGAGCACGGGGTCGCAGAAGCTCAAGGCCGCGGAGGCGGAGGCGGAGGCCAAGGCCGCGAAGGCGGAGGCCGTGCGCAAGCTCGCCGAGGCCGAATCCGCCGAGCCGACCGCGGAGGAGAAGGCCGCCACCGCGTCGCACGAGTGGTACGTCGCCATCGACGAGAAGCAGGTGGGCCCCTGGACGGTGGAGAAGGTGAAGGACGCCTGGGACCGGGGCGAGGTGGGCCCGGACAACCTCTGTTGGCGTTCGGGCTTCAGCGACTGGATTCCCCTGTCGGAGACGGCGGAGCTGGCGTCGGTGCTGGCGCCGCGCCCGGCCAAGCCGGTCATCGTCGCGCCCGCGCCGGTGTCCACGTCGTCGCCCACGATTCCCGCCGGTCCGGTGGAGTCCGCCTTCAGCGCGGGCGCGTCCCGTCCGGGCGCGGGTGGCAACTCGGCCGTCGCCGAGGAGCCGGTGGGCTGGAAGCCTTCGGCCGCGAGCGTGCTGGCCTCGCTGGTGAAGGAGGAGAACGACGCCCTCAGCAAGCCGCCGCCGCGTCCGGCGCCGTCGTTGGAGCGCGAGCCTTTGTCGCAGTCGCGCCTCCTGGACGTGCCGGTGCCGCCGCCGGAGCCGGTGTCCTCTCCGGCGATGCCCGGAGCCATGATGGCCGCCGCGCCGGGCATGGCCGCGCCCCAGCCCTACGCGCCGCCGCAGCCGCAGGGATACGCGCCGCAGCCGCCGGTGCAGCAGCAGTACGCGCCTCAGCCGCAGGGCTATGCGCCGCAGCAGCCCCAGATGCCGTACGGGCAGCAGCCGCAGGGCTATCCGCCTCCGGGCTATCCGGCGGCCTATCCTCCGCCCGCGGCGGCACCCACGGGCGGCAAGGGCCGCACGGGGATGATGGTCGCGGTGACGGCGGGCGTGCTGGTGATGGCGGGCGCCGCGGTCGTCTTCGTCGCGCGCGGCAATTCGTCCGAGCGTCCCGCGGAGCAGCCGACCCAGGTTGCCGCCGCGCCTACCCCCAAGGCGGAGATGCCGCCCATGCCGCCGCCTCCCGCGGCGGTGCAGACGCCTCCTCCGGCGGCGGTGCAGCCCGCGGCGGCGCCGACCGCGCCTGCCGGAACGCCCGCGGAAGGCACCGCGGCGACCGCTGCCGCGGGGACGCCTGCCGCGGCGGGGGCAACGCCTCCTGCCGCCACGCCCACCGTGGCCACGGCTCCGGCCGCCACGCCGACGCCGCCTCCCGCGGCGGAGGTGAAGCCTGCCTCCGCGACCCAGCCCAACATGGGGACGGCGGTGGCGCGCGTGGATCCGCGCAACCATCGCAAGTCGGGGTCCAGCGGGAGCCGAGGCTCCTCGCGGGATGACGACGAGGGCGATGCCATCACCGTGTCGAAGCCTTCCTCTTCTTCATCGTCTTCGTCGTCGAACTCCGGTGGCGGGGATGACGACTTCGACGAGCTGTTCGGCACGAAGAAGCCGGCGGCCGCGAAGCCCGCGAGCAAGCCGACGGCGACGGCGTACATCCCGCCCGAGCCGGGCGGCGGCACGCTGGATCGCCTGCAGCAGTCGGACATCATGCAGGTGGTGCTGAACAACAAGCCGGCCATCGTGAAGTGCGTGAACGAGCAGAAGCAGAAGGACCCTTCGCTCAGCGGCAAGCTGGTGATGCGCTGGACGGTCCAGACGAGCGGCAAGACGAGCAACGTGTCGTGCCGCACGGATGAGTTCCGCTCGAGCTACATGGCCACGTGCATCACGGGGCTCATCAAGAGCTGGTCGTTCCCGAAGCACCAGAAGCAGGGCGAGCCCATCGACTTCCCGTTCACGTTCTGAAGTCCAGCAGCGACATCGCCGTCACATATGACGGCGATGTCGCTGTGACGTGCGTCAGGATTGTGCGCTTTCGTGAACAGTGAATTTCCCCGGGTGGGAGCCGTGGAAAGGTCGGTCGACACTCGTTGACACGTCTGGAGCGAGAGGACTAAAGCCCGCTCGACTTCAAACCCGGTGTCTGGAGTCAGGTGGCCGGAGACACCGGGTGACGTAACCCATCCAGGAGGATGTTCCGAATGCAGCTGCGTAAGATGATGGTGATGCTCGCCGCGGTGAGCTCGATGACCCTGGCCCTGACGGCCTGTGGCGATGACGCGACGACGGTCGATTCCTGTACGTCCGACACCGACTGCTCCTCCGGTTTCTGCAACACGGCCGCCGGCGTGTGCATGGACACCTGCGAGAGCGGCTCGGACTGCCCTGACTCCGAGAAGAACTGCGCCGTGCTGGCCGGTTCGTCCAACACGACGCAGAAGGTCTGCCAGTGCCAGACCAACCAGCTGTGCAACACGGGCGACTCCACGGACCTGGTCTGCGGCACCGTGTCCAAGCGCTGCGAGGAGCCGGGCTCCACCCCCTCGGGCTGCACCAAGGACGCTGACTGCGGCTCCGGCAACACCTGCAACACCACCACCGGCGTGTGCAGCCCTGCCGCGACGACCTGCACCGGTGAAGGCCAGGCGACCTGCGCGTACGGCAGCTACTGCGGCGGTAACACCTGCACCCCGGTGCCGGCGCCCACCTGCGCCAACTTCGATCCTGCTCAGGGCGGCAAGCAGCCCGTGTGGAACGCGTCGTCCTCCACCGGTCCGATCATCTACAGCGTGACCAAGGTGTCGTTTGGCGCTGACACCTTCTGCGGTGATCCTGCGGTGCCGGGGAGCACTGGCAATACGGCGAAGGCCCGTGTGAAGGCATATATCCCGTCGAGCTCTTCTGCGACCTTCCCCTCGCAGAAGTCGGGCCTGCCCGGCCTCTTCTATGTCCGCGTCAACGGGAGCACCGTTGAAGGGCCGTCGACGATTCTCCAGTCGGGGTACTCGACGTCGAATGGCGGCAAGTCCGCTGATTTCGTCATGAACTTCTGCCCGGGGTCAGCGGCGACGACCCTGTCGATCGGCCTGTACTTCACTGGCGGCAACGAGATCTGCAGCCAGATCTCGAAGTAGTCGCTACGGGAGTTTCTGTAGGCACGTAGGAAGTCATCGAGCCTCGCCCTGGTTTGAGACTGGGGCGAGGCTTTCTGTTGAACGGCTATCGACGCAAATCGCCCACACGACTGCTGTTTGGCACTCAAGAGTGCGTGATGAATATGCCGGACACCTGTGCGTTCTTCTGTACAGCGGCGCTCCAAGGGCGCTGGCAATCTCGCAAGGAAAGGAAGCACCCATGATTCTCAAGCAGGTTCCCCATCTCCTCGTTGCGTCCGTGCTGGCGTGGTCCGCCACGAGCTTCGCCGCAGACGTGAAGCTTTCCTGCCCTGCTGGTACCGTCGAGCGCACTAGGTCATCGCCGAACGGTGCGGCCTACTGTGTCAAGACTAACCAGAAGGTTCGCGAGCCGGTGCTTCACGGTGCCTACGTGGACTATTGGGCGAACGGTCAGAAGCAGTCAGAAGGACAGTACCAGGACGGTTTCCGGACCGGACGCTGGACCTTCTGGGATGCCAACGGTGTGAAGACCGGGGAGACCGAGTTCGTCGCAGGCGACTATCACGGGACCCGTGTGCAGTACTTCGCCAACGGCAAGCCGAAGATGATCGAGGAGTATCGTAAAGGGCTCCGGAGCGGCTCGGTGCAGGAACTGAACGAGAATGGGCAATTGGTTCGCCAGAGCCAGTTCCACGACGGACACGAAGTCGCTTCGCGGTAGAGCATCCAAGCGCTGAAGTGGCTTCTCGCCCGGCAGGCCCGCTTTAAAGGGCGGCTGGGTTGTATAGAGGGATGGAAGAGCCTTGAAGTAGAATGAGGCTCTTTTCCTTGGCGCCGTGGCCGACTAGGAACGATGCCTGTGAAGGCCCCATCCCTCGCCCCAGTCCTACCCTCCATTCCCGTTCGCACCGTCGACCAGATGGGGCTGCGAGAGCTTGAACGCATCCGGCTTATCTTGCGGGGTGGGTCCGTCATCGACTGGCGACGGATGCACTTCCAGACGCGGGAAGAAGTGGATCGCTTCCTGCGCCTGTGCCAACTCGACGTGTCCCGCCCCTACGACGATGCATGGGGGCGGACGGTCCTGGCGGATGCCGTGGAGTATCTTCGGAAGACATTCGACTACAGGGTCGCGGAGGCCGTCGCGGAGCCAGAAGAGCTCCACGATCTGTTCCTCTTCGCGTCAGGAGCGAAGGGGCTGGCCCGCTACCGGCGCATCGCCTGCATCGTGCTGAAGGTCATGCACGTCATCCAGCACATCGAGGGTCGGGACCTGCTCTTCCGCTTGGCCGCCTCCGAAGCCGAACTCGCGGAGATGGTCACGGAGAAGGTGCTGGGGGTGGCCCGTGAGATGAAGGAGATGGGCTTGCCCATCGTGGAGTTCGCCCACTCCATCAAGACGCGGGACTCCCTGGTGACGAAGCTGATCGCGAAGAAGGAGACCGTGGCGGCGCAGGTGTATGACCGCACGCGGTTTCGCGTCATTACCCGCAAACGGGAGGACTTGTTACCGGTCCTCTACTTCCTGACGCAGCGGCTGTTCCCCTTTAACTTTGTTGTCCCGGGGCAGACGGAGAACACGTTGCTGCCGTTCAAGGGGCTCCTGGAGGAGAACCCTCACTTCGAGCAGTTCATCCCTCAGCTTCACCTGGACCGGGACTTCGAGGACCGCGAGGACCGGACGGGGAACGCCTTCTCCGGCGATTCCTACCGGGTCCTCAACTTCGTCGTGGACCTCCCCCTGCGGATGGATCCCTACCTCCCGCCGCCTGAGAGTGATACCCGCCCCCGAAAAGGGCGGGTCACCTTCTCACTCGTTGAGTTCCAGATCGCGGACGAAGAAACCGCTCGGCGTAACGAACTCGGTGACAACGCCCATGAGAGCTACAAGCGAAGGCAGAAGCGCCGTGTCCTCAACCGCTTGAGCCGGGGACTCGTTGTTCCCAAGCGTCAAGGGTGAATGACTTCACGGGGATGAATGGTGTGGGCGTCCTGCGTCACTCGCGCTTTGCGAAGCGCGAGTGCTCATGGTGGGCGTCAGTCGTTGAGCCGGAACGTGTATACGTTTGCCGACGACGAGTCCTCTTCGACAAAGGAAATGAACGGGGTGCCGGCTGGGCTCAATGCCAGTGATGGTGATGTGGCGGGAGTGCTTGTTCCGGTCGAGGCGGTAAGCGGCGTGCTGACGAACTGCCATTGGTTGGAAATCCATCGACTGGTGAAGATGACTCTTTCCGATGCGACAATCCCGCTCCAAGCGAGCGTATGCGGAACTCCCTTTGCCATGCTCATGACTGGCGTGACGTTGCCTGTCGAGGAGATGCTGATGCGTGTTGGGAGACTCCACGCGGTGCCTTCCCATCGGGCCCAGTAGATCTGTCCATCGGATGAGGGTTGATTAAAGGGCGACTCGGTCCATGCAACCCATGGGCGCCCGTTGCCATCAATGGACAAAGCCGGTGTCTTTGCCGCCGTCCCCAAGAGTTGTCCGCCCAAAGGCAACCCATCATTCTCGACGACGGCTATTTCTCGAGTGCCATCACCTGCGCCGTCAAGGTTGAAGATGCTGTAGGCGGCGAAAGCCTGGGTGCCTGAAATCAAAGCCGTAGAATCTCCAGCGTTGACGTACCTGTTGGGCGCCGGCAGTGTAAAAAGAGACCAGGATGAGGCCCCTCCTGTAAGCCGATAGTGCCTGACACGGGACTCGCCCTCATTGCTGTAAGTGGCATAAAGGCTTAGCGTCCCTGATTCCTCAAGGCCGAGAGTCGGCTCTCCAAGATAATCAGAGCCGGCATAGAATGGGAGGACGATGGAGGGCAGTGCCTCCCATGTGGTGCCATTCCATGTTCGGGTAAAAATACTGTTGATCTCGCCGTCGCCGGAGGCTTCGTGCCATGAGACAATGGGATGGTTTGATTTGTTGATGAGGAGAGTGGGATGTCCGGCATCTGTTCCTGCCGCGCCTAATCCATTCAGCGCGCCTCCAAGGTGAATCCATTCGGCTCCGGTCCATCGGGCCACGTAGACATTCCGGGCGACTCCATCGGTTTCCGTCCAGGCAATCACGGGCCGATTTTCAAGGTCGAGTTTCAGGTCGACTTCATGGGTGGACGTCGCACCTCCGACTGCACTCATGGCGCCGCCCAACGGCAGCCACGTTGGTACGGAGAACGACCACGCTGGAGCACTCACCACCCCATTCCCCGCGAGGTCCGTGAGTGTGCTCGTGGCGGCAGTGAGGTCGACCTGGACGGTGCTTGGCGCCGACAGGGCACTCAGCGGCGTCACTGTCAGCGTCTTCCCGTCCGCGGAGAGCGCCACGGACTTCGCGATGGCATCCCCAGTACCCGTCTTGAGCCCCACCGCCGCCTCCGTCACCGAGAGCGGGTTCATGGGCTCACTGAACGTGACCTGGATGGAGTCGTGGACCCCCACAGTGGCCGCGTCCTTGGCCGGCAGGTAGGACGCCACCGTGGGCGCGGTCCGGTCCACGATGACCGTCCGTGCCGCGCTGATGAAGGCCGCTCCACCGCGGGTCGCGCGGATGGACAGCTGGTAGGTGCCCTCGGCTTCCTGGGTGGTGTCCCAGGTGAACGAGTACGGGCTCCCCGTGGGCTTCACGAGCACGGTGGTGCCCTTCAGGATCTCCACGTTGTCCGCCGCGCCTCCTTCCACCGTGAACTGCAGGAGCAGGGGGCCTCGCGTGTACGCCTTGCCGGGCGTGGGCACGACCCAGTTCACCACCAGGTCCCCGGGCTTTCCGACCGTGACCGTCAGCGTGGCCTGCTTCGTGACCGAGCCGCTCTTGCCCTGGAGCGTCAGCGTGTAGGCGCCGGGCGCCGTGCCCGCTCCCACGCGGATGCTCAGGGTCGCTCGCGTTTCTCCCTGGGCCAGGGTGAACGACGGGAGCTCGATGCCCGCGGGCGGGGAGAGGAGGCTCCAGGTGACGGCGCCTCCCACGGTGTCCGTCCACGCGAGCCGGACATCGCAGTCCAGGGTTCCCCCTGGGAGGACCTGCTCCTGGGCGGGCGTCGCCGTGATGGTGAAGTCCGCGTCGGGGTCCGTCCGCGGATCCTCCTTGGGCGGGTCCTCCAGCGGGGGAACGTCGATGCATGCGGGGCTCAGGCCGATGCAGCTCAACAGCAACAGGTGTTTCAGGTTGGGCATGGGGGCGTGTTCAGCAAGGTCGGGACCAATCGGTCCCGAGGCGGAACACTGCCATGCCCGTCCGGGGAACAGGACAGGCGTCCGAGCCCGGAGACACGCCTGCCCGCCGCCCCCAATTTTCGGTGGGGACGCGCGGGCAGGGGGACTTCAGAAGGCCGCTGACTACTTCTTCTTGCGGTTCTTCTTCTTGTTCTCCTTCTCCTTCTTGCGCCGCTCCTTGATGGCGTCGCGGTCGTCCGGCTTGCTCACGGACGGGGGCGCGTAGCCCATCAGACGGGCCTTGGCCATGGCGGCCTGGCCCATGGGCGGCGTGTAGCCCGGGGCGATCTGCGGCAGCTGCATCGGCATGCCGCCCATGCCTCCACCCATCGCGGACATGGCCTTCTCCAGCGCCTTCGGGTCCTTCCCGAACATGCTGCCCAGGTCCATGTTCTTCATCTGGCCCAGCTGCCCCAGCTGCTTGAAGCCAGGGATGCGGCCCAGCAGGCCCGGGTTCTGGCCGATGGTGCCCATCACCTGCTGCATCATCCCGAACTTCTGCAGCAGCTCGCGCACCTCCTCCGGCTTGCGGCCACTGCCCTTGGAGATGCGGTTGATGCGGCTGGCGTTGATGATGTCCGGACGCAGGCGCTCCTTCTGCGTCATCGAGTCGTACATCGCCTCGATCTTGGTGAGCTCCTTCTCGTCCGGGTTCAGGTGCTCGGTGAGGTCGCCGAAGAGGGGGAACTTCTCCAGCAGGTCCTTCAGCGGGCCCATCTTGCGGACCATGCGGATCTGCTCGACGAAGTCCTTCATCGAGAACTGGCCGGAGAGCAGCTTGCGCGCGTCGTCCTCGGCCTTCTTCTCGTCGACGACCTTCTCGAAGTCCTTCATCAGGCCGACGATGTCGCCGAAGCCCAGGATGCGGCCCGCGAGGCCCTCCGGACGGAACTCCTCCAGCTTGTCCATCGACTCGCCCATGCCGAGGAACTTGATGGGCTTGCCCGTCACCTCCTTGATGGACAGCGCCGCGCCGCCGCGCGCGTCACCGTCCAGCTTCGTCAGGATGAAGCCGTCCAGCGTCAGGCGCCGGTCGAACTCGGCCGCGGTGCGCACCGAGTCCTGGCCGATCATCGCGTCGCACACGAGCAGGATGGTGTCCGGCTGCACGTTGGACTTGATGGACTCCAGCTCCGTCATCAGCGTCTCGTCGATGGCGAGCCGGCCCGCCGTGTCGATGAGCACCACGTCGCACTTCTGTTCGCGCGCGGCCGCGTAGCCCCGCTTCGCCAGCTCGGGCGGCTGCACGCCGGGCTCGTGGTAGACGGGGACCTTCAGGCGCTCGCCCAGGACCTTGAGCTGATCCACGGCGGCGGGGCGGTAGATGTCCGCCGCGACCAGCAGGGGCTTGCGCCCCTCCGCGAGGAGCCGGCTGGCGAGCTTGCCCGTGGTCGTCGTCTTACCGGAGCCCTGGAGGCCCACCATCATGATGCCGGACAGCTGGCCCTTGGGCTTCAGGTGGAGGCTCGTGTCCACCGGGCCCATCAGGGCCTCCAGCTCGTCGTGGCAGATCTTGATGAAGTGGTCCATCGCGCTGACCTTGCGCTTCTGGCCCCCCGCGTCCGTGACGGACGTCTGCACCACCTCGCCCACGGCCTTCTCGCGGACGCGGGCGACGAACTTCTTCACCACGTCGAAGGCGACGTCGGCCTCCAGCAGGGAGACGCGGATGTCTCGCAGCGACTCGTCCACCAGCTCGGGGGTGAGTTCGCTCTTGCCGGCGAGGCGGTTCTTGGCGGCCCGGAAGCCCTTGGTGACGGTCTCAAGCATGGGGGGCGCTTTATAACAGCGTCCCGCCGGATGCGACGGTCACGGAAGCCCCGGCCGTCCAGCAGTGGAGGAATCGAGGGACTTTCCCCACCACCCGGGATGCCGCCGCCCCGGGAGCCCCTCCCCGGAAGGCCCTTCCACCCCCTCCCGGGGCCCGGTCCGCCGCCGTTCAGGGCCTGGAATCGGCCCCGGGGTCGGGCCGTCCGTCCGGGCGCCCGAGCGCCGTGGACAGCGCCGTCAGCACCACGCGCGACTTGAGGAGCATCTCCTCCAATTCGGCCGCCGGGTCCGAGAGCGCCACGATGGCTCCGCCCGTCCCGATGCTCACCTCGCCGGGCCGGACCACCGCCGTACGGATGACGATGTTCAGGTCCGCCGCGCCGGTGGCGGAGAAGTACCCGATGGCGCCCGAGTACACCCCCCGGGCCTGCCCCTCCAGCCGGTCGATGAGCTCCATCGTGCGCTCCTTGGGGGCCCCCGTCATGGAGCCTCCGGGGAAGGCGGCGCGCACCGCGTCCACGGCGGTGAGCCCCGGGCGCAGGTGGCCCCGGATGGTGCTCACCAGTTGGTGCACCGTGGCATACGACTCCACGTGCATGAGCCGGGGGACGTGGACCGAGCCCACCTCGCACACGCGCCCGAGGTCGTTGCGCACGAGGTCCACGATCATCAGGTTCTCCGCCCGGTCCTTCTCCTGGGCGCCCAGCTGTTGGCGCAGCCGGTTGTCCTCGTCCGGAGTGGCTCCGCGGCGCAGGGTTCCCTTGATGGGCTTCGACTCGACCCAGCGCTCGGCGTCCACGCGCAGGAAGCGCTCGGGGGAGGAGCAGGCGATGCCCAGCGGTCCCATGCGGAGGTAGGCGGCGTAGGGGGCGGGGTTCAACCGGCGCAGGCTCCGGTACAGGTCCAGGGACTCGACGTGCGTCCGGGCGAGGAGCTTGTTCGTGAGGCAGACCTCGTAGGTCTCGCCTTCGTGGAGCTGTTCCAGGCAGCGCTGGATGTCGGTCAGGTAGGTCTCGCGGTCGCGGGCGAGGCGGACCGGGAAGGGGGCTCCAAGACGTGGCTCGAGGAGCGCCAGAGGGGGCAGGGCGCGCAGGCTGGATTCCGTGGCGTCGAACCACGCCTGGACCTGGGTTGCCTCGTGTTCTGGGGCGAGCGCGACGAGGTACACCGTGCCTTCGAGGTGGTCCCAGGCCAGCATCCGGTCCGCCAAGATGAGGCTGGCGTCTGGATCCGGTGAGGCATGCGGGGCGCTCGCGCCGCAGTCGTGCTTCAGCTCGTAGCCGAGGGAGCCCACGAACCCGCCCTGGAAGTCGAAGGGCAGCCCGGAGGGGGGCACACGCAGCCGCGTCAGCTCTTGCTGGAGGAACTCGAACAGCCCGGTGGCGTGCTCCTCGGTTCCCTGACTCCGGCGCACGGTGAGCCTGCGTGGGTTCACCTGGTAGTGGATGACGGCGCTGTGCGGGCCGGTGGCGTCCCCCATGAAAGAGAAGCGGGACAGGCCGGCCTCGACGCGGCTGCTGTCCAACCAGAAGGCGGGGTCACTGGATCCGAAGAGCGCGACGAAGGCCTGCTCCGGGTCGGCGTCGAGCCGCAGCTTCCGGTGATGGACCCGGAAGACTCCAGGCGGAGAGAGGGGCGTTGTCTCCTGGGGCGCTTCAGGGCGGCGACTGGGAGCGTGGTGCTCGCGGCTCAGGCGGACGAAGTTGGCGAGGAGCTGACGGCCGTGGGTGGTGGCGATGGACTCCGGATGGAACTGGACACCCCAGCGGGGGATCGAGGCGTGGCGCAGGGCCATGAGGACGCCGTCGGGGGCCCAGGCGGTCTCCACCAGGTCCTCGGGCAGGGGCCGGGTGAGGCAGAGCGAGTGGTAGCGCACCACCTGGAAGTCCTGAGGCAGGCCCTGGAAGAGGTCCGTCCCCATGTGGCGCACGGGGCTCAGCCGTCCGTGCATGACCTCCGGTGCGTGCTGAATGCTCGCTCCGTGGATGTGGCCCAGACCCTGATGCCCCAGGCACACGCCGAGGATGGGGACGTCCGCTTCGAGGAGCGCATCGCGGCAGACGCCGAAGTCCGCCGGGTGGTCGGGACGCCCGGGGCCCGGGGAGATGACGATGTTGTCGAACGCGAGCTCGCGCAGCTCCCTCCATGAGCGCTCGTCGTTGCGCACGACGAGGGGCTCGGTCCCTCCGACCTCCGCCAGCAGATGGAAGAGGTTGAACGTGAACGAGTCGTGGTTGTCGATGAGGAGCGTCCGCTGCCGCACGGCGCGCACCTTACCGTGGGCGGCGCGACGCGGCGGTGGTTCGCGCATGGCCGCCGGGCGGCCGTACTTGGCGACCCAACGATGAAGGGAGAGTGCGCAGGCGCCTCGCTTGGGCTGCCGGGTCTGCTATCTTTCCTTCCATCGCACGAGTGGCGGAACTGGCAGACGCAGCGGACTTAAAATCCGCTGACTCGCAAGGGTCGTCCGGGTTCGATCCCCGGCTCGTGCATTCCGCTCTCGGATTGTCGTGACAGCACGGCCTGAAGCGCCGACTCCGTGCGCGCATCGTGGGGTTCGACAGCCCGCGCCCTGCGCAGATGGTCCGCTGCGGCGCTCCAGTCTCCCCGCTGCTCCGCGCACCGGGCGAGCAACCGCAGGAGTTCGGGTTCATTCGGCAGGTACGTGTCGACGAGGGCCGCGGCCGGAGCGAGGGTCGAACAGCGTTCCGCGCGCTCGCTCATGACCACCGCGAGCAATGACTCGAAAGGCGGGTTCTGGAACCGGCCCAGACCCAGCACGGTCGTGGCCGAGAAGTCCCCCGTGAGCGACTTCAAACCCAGGTACTGCGGGATGGCGATGCCCAGGGACAGGACCGCCACCAGCACGCCCGCGGCACTCCAGGCCCGGGTCGTGGTGAGCTCCACGCGACGCGCGCAATCACTTCGCAGCATGCCTGCGATCGCCGCCACCAACGCGATGGCGGGCGGCCGCGTCAACATCGCATCGAAGCCACTGATGACGAGGGCGACGACCAGGCTGCCCATGGCCGCCAGGGTCAGCATGTTCCGCCCTTGGATGACGCGGCGGCCTGCCCCCGCCAAAAGGGAAAGCGCCATGGCCCCAGCCGCGGCAAGGCCGAGCAGACCGGTCTCGACCGTGTGGCGCAGCAGGTCCGAGGCAGGGCTCCTGAGCGGAGCAATGAAGCTCGCGTGTTGACCCGTGGCCGCATGCGCGAACCGGGGCGCCTCGCGACGCCAGCTTCCCGGTCCGAAGCCGGTGAGCGGCTGGACCGAGAGCATGGCCAGCCCGACCTGATGCTGCTCGACGCGGCTGAGCCCCGTCCCGCTTTCATAATCAAACAGGCGGGAGAGCGACGATTGGAGCGGCGTGGGCTCCTTCCATTCGAGCCCGGCCCAGGACCCCGCGCTCAATGCCATCACCACGGCGAGCCCCGCGCCGCCCGCTGCCAGGAGGCCTCGCTTGGGAAGGGCTGGCAGCATTCCCCGGCGCATCATCTCCAGGCACACGGCCCCCGTGAGCAGGCCCGCGACGAGCAGTCCCAGCCAGCTGCTCCGTGCCCGGCAGAGCGCGACCGCCAGCAGGAGCGCCGAAAGGGCGAATGCTCGCAGCGGATGCGGCTTCATCGTCACGCGTGCCAGGGCCAGGGGCACCAGGATCGCGCAGTAGCCTCCCACGGCATTGCGGTTGGCCAGGGTCGCGCCCGGACGTCGCACGAGGTCCCATGGCAATTGGCCTCCGATGGACTCGTATAGCGCTATCAGCGCGATGAGGACTCCCGCGCCGATGAGCCCATCCGCGAGCGCTTCGCGGCGCTGGCCCGCGGCCTCGCTTGCCGTTGCCACCATGACGAACGCGCCCAGGTGGATTGCAATCCAGGGGAGGCTGAAGGGCGCGCTGAAGCCGTTCACCGCCATGGCGAGACATCCCGTCGCCAGATAGCCGAGCGCCGCGAGATCGAAAGTCGTGACCCCCGCACGCGGAGGGCGCCAGGCGACGGCACAAGCCAGGGCGCACGCGACGGCACCGGTGGCGAAGACCAGGGGCTTTGGAAGCTGGAGACCGCCTCCTCCAATTGGAGAGCTCGCCGCTTCCGGGGAGACCGCGAGCGCCGTTGCCGTGACGGCCGCAAGCAGGGCCCAGAGCGTAGAGGAGGCCACCACGGAGGAGGAAACTCTCCGGGCGAGCGGAACGGCCAGGTTGAATGATTGCATTGTCATGAGGCCGTTCCTTCAACGCTCCGGCGCGGTGCAGGCGCACTGGCGGGCGAGCGGCCGCGAGTCACAGGGCCGCTCACCCCGGCTCAACGCCTTCTCAGTACTCCACTTCGTAGCAGACCACGGTCACGCTCAGGTACTCGTAGCACCAGCCGCTGGAGTCACAGATGAGGATGTACACCTCCGTGTACTCACAGATGATGTCCTGCGCGCTCTTGAGCCCCGGCTCGCGCGAGCTGGGGGCCTTCCGCACGACCTTGCCGGTGGACTGGAGCTTGGAGAGCTCCTTCTTGGACAGGGCTCCCAGGCCCTGGGCGGAAGAGGACATCCGGAAGGAGTGATCCTGCGAGGCCAGCAGGTCGTTTCCATTCTCCCGGGCCGTGCTCAGCCACTTGTCCATGGGCTGGGCCTCGCCCTTGGCGTTGATCATGGTGATGCGGCTGAAGTCGATGGGCGCCTGGGAGAAGTCGAAGGTGTAGGCGTTCCCCGGGATCCGCTGATCCACGATGAACTGCTCGCCGGGCTGCAGGTTGGCGATCGTCTCCGCGGTGATGCGCTGCTCACGCACCGTCTCCACGGTGGGGCTGCTGTCCGCGGCATCGTCGCCACATCCCGTCATGACCGCGGCGGGCATGAGGACCAGCATGAGGCTTGCCATCAATGAGAGAGCAGGGCGCTTCGAGCGTTCAAACATTCGTCACTCCTGTGGGGGCTTGTCGTGTCGAGGCGCAACGCTCGCTCATGGAGCGAGCCGCTTTTGCCTCGAATCAAAGGAAGGAGTGAGGCGATTAATTTTGCAGGAATTTGTTTATTGCCCGCATCGGGGTGGTGGCGGACCCCTTTGACGCAGCTGGAGCGACCGGGGTTCTTCGCCGCTATCCTTGGCGGCATGACAGGACCTCAAGCGAAGACCTGTGCAACGTGCGGGCGCGTCATCGCCGCGCATGCCGTGTACTACCGGTTCAGTCTGGTGTTGGAAGGGGAGCAGGACCTGCTCGACCCTTCGGATGACCTGGAGGGCAATCCCGCGGAGGCGCTCGCGGAGATGGTCCGCCGCCTGGATGAGGGCTCCGCGGACCCCGGTGAGCTGGAGGCTCAGGTGCACTGGGAGCGCACCGGGGTTGTCTGCTCGGAGTGCCGCTCCGTGGCGGTGCGGATGCTCAGCACCACCACGAAGGACGCTGGACCGCATTGAGCGTCATTGGATCTTCATCGCGTACTTGCCCAGGTGGTGCTTGAGCACCTCCTGCTGGGCCTTCGCGGCTTCCTCCAATGCGTAGAGACGGGCCACCTCCAGATGGAACGGCCCCGACTCAATCAGCTCGTTGAGCCTCTTCATCACCTGGGGGCTGGGGATTCCGTCGTAGGCCTTGGTCTCAACGCCCTCCGGGCCCTTGGGCGCCGGCTCCACTCCGTTCGGGTAGGCGATGCGCCCTCCCTTGCGGACGTTGCGGAGCAGGGGCTCGGCGGCGTCTCCCCGGGCCAGCACCAGCGCCGCGTCGAAGCCGTCTGGCGCGAAGTCCCGGCAGACCTTCTCCAGGTCCTCCTGGTGGCCCTCCGCGACCGCGTCCGCTCCCAGCCTCCGGGCCAGCTCGACTCCGTCCTGTCCGGACGCGACCGCCAGCACCTTCGCTCCCAGCCTCTTCGCGAGCTGCACGACGATATGCCCGATGCCTCCGCTGGCACCGAAGATGAGCAGCTTCTGCCCTGACTTGAGCTGGAGGTGCTCCTCCAGGCCCAGGAGCCCGGTGAGTCCGTCAGCGGCGAGCACCGCCGCCTGCTCCACCTTCAAGCCCTTGGGCACCTTCGCCGCCTGGTCTGCCTTCACCGCGACGTACTCCGCGTAGAAGCCTCCCTTGGCGCTCATGAACGCGGAGCCGTAGACCTGGTCGCCGACTTTGAAGTCCTTCACGTTCTTGCCCACGGCCGCGACTTCTCCCGCTCCGTCGGCTCCGGGCACGTAGGGGAACTTCGGGCCGCCTGGGATCATCTCGGCCATCTGCCCCTCGCGCTCCATCCAATCCCAGGCACCGATTCCCGCCGCCGCGACGCGCACGAGCACTTCGTCGTCGCCACAGGTGGGAACGGAGATGGTCTTGATGCCCAGGACCTCCGGGCCGCCGAAGCGGTCAAGCGCCGCAGCCCTCATCTTTTCGGGAATGGATGCTGGCATGCTGTGACTCCCTCTCGGATTGATGCTGGTCCTCCGAGACGATGCGCATGCTCCGCGTGACGTTCAGCGTCACCGGCTCCACGCAGGCACGGCGGGGGAGGGGACTGCCGCCCTCCACCCCGCCGGGAATGGCCTCAATCCAGGAGCTGCATGAGGTCCGCTCGCGTGAGCGCGGCGCCTCCCGAGGCGCCTCCGAGCGCGGCTTCGAAGAGGGCTCGCTTCTTCTCCTGCAAGAGGAGGATCTTCTCCTCCACCGTGCCCTGGGACACCATCCGGTACACCATCACCGGACGCTGCTGACCGATGCGGTGCGCCCGGTCCGCCGCCTGCGCTTCCACCGACGGGTTCCACCACGGATCCACCAGGAAGACGTGGTCCGCCGCCGTCAGGTTGAGCCCCGTCGCTCCCGCCTTCAACGAGATGAGCATCACCGGCGCTCCCTTCTCGTCCTGGAAGGACGCCGCCACCGCGCCACGGTTCGCCGTGCTGCCGTCCAGACGGATGAACCCGATGTCCGCTTCCTTCAACGCCGGCTCGATGAGGTCCAACATCGACGTCCATTGCGAGAAGACCAGCGCCTTGTGCCCGTCCGCCACCGCCGTGCCGAGCGCCTCCACCAGCGCCTGCACCTTCGAGGATGTCCTCGCCTGCTGCCCCGGCACCAGCGCGGGGTGGCAGGCCGCCTGCCTCAATCGCAGCAATGCCTCCAGCGCCTTCAGCACGCTGCCGCCTTCTTCCAGCTGTGACACCACCTCCTCGCGCGTCGCGGCGTGGACCGCGTCGTAGACGGCGCGCTCCTGCTCGGTGAGGGTGACGTGCCGCACGGCCTCGGTGCGCGGTGGCAATTCGGGCGCGACATCTCGCTTGAGCCTTCGCATCACGAAGGGGCGGATGCGCGCGCGCAGGGCCTCCGCGGCGCCCTTCTGGTTCTCCGACACCGGCCGGGACCAGCGCTCCTCGAAGGCCTTGCGCCCGCCCAAGAGGCCCCGGTTGGTGAAGTGCATCAGGCTCCACAGCTCCTCGAGCCGGTTCTCGATGGGCGTGCCGCTAAGCGCGATGCGGAAGCCCGCGTCCAACTCGTACGCAGCTCGTGCGACCTGGCTGTCCGGGTTCTTGATGGCCTGCGCTTCGTCCAGCACCACCGTGTCCCAGGTCTTCGCCGCGAGGATGGCCGCGTCCAGACGCAACAGTGCATACGTGGTGAGTGTCACGTCCGCGGACTCGTCCAGCGTGCGGCCGACGCCGTGATAGACAGACACCTTCAACGACGGGCGGAAGCGCTTCACCTCCGCTTCCCAGTTGGGCAGCACGCTCGTGGGCGCCACCACCAGCGTTCCCTTGCCCAGCGTGCAGATGGTCTGCAGCGTCTTGCCCAGACCCATGTCGTCCGCCAGCACGCCTCCCAGTCCCGCCTGCCTCAGGAAGGTGAGCCAACTCACGCCCTGCAACTGGTACGGGCGCAGCGTCGCGGTGAGGTCCTTGGGCAGCTGGGGCTCGGGGAGCTTCTCGAAGCCCTGCACCAGGGGTGCGAGCCGCTCCATGACGGGCGGGGCGGGGTGCTCCAATGCCTCGCACAGGCCCGTGAGCTGGGGGATGGCGTGGTTCGCGAGCCGTCCGTCCCGCTCCTTCGCGGCCAGCAGGTCCGTCACCCGTTGGCCGTGGGCTTTCAGCCAGCCCGTGGGCAGCGGCGCCCAGCCTCCGCCCTCCAGCGGCACCAGGCCCAGGCCCTCTTCCCAGGCCCGCATCACCGCGCCCGCGTCCACGGTGCGCCTCTCTCCGGGGCCCAGGCCCTCCACCTGGAAGTCGAGCGAGAAGCCCACTCGTGGCACGCCCGCGTCGGTGGCGGCCGTGTCCAGCGTGAGCATGGGCCGGAGCTTCACGTCCGGGCTGACCACTCCCGCGGCGTTCCCCGTGAGGCCTCCGCGCCACTTGCGCAGCTTGTCCGCTAGCTGCACGGCCTCCTTGCCGTGGACCGTCACGCGCCGGCCCGGCGCCATGTTCAGCTCGTCCCTCAACTGGTGGATGAGCTTCGTCTCCGTGGGCTCGTCGCGCACCGGCGCGGCGCCCTGGAGGTACACCAGCTTCCCGTTGTCGATGCGCGCGGTGGGCGGCGAGCCGTACACCAGCGTGGGCAGCACGGAGAGCCCCGCGTCGAGCTTGTCCAGCTCCAGCGAGATGCGCGGCTTGAGCGTCCGGTCGATGGGCGGCAGCCGCCGGCTCTTCACGTCCACCGGCAGGCGCCTCGCGAAGTCCGGCAGCACCTTGCTCGTCAGGTCCGCCAGTTGCTCCGGGGCGAAGACGCGCTCCTGGGGCAGGTTCTCCAGCCGCGCGCCGGTGAGCGACAATTCTCCCAGCCGGCAGAGCGCTCCCGCGCACAGCGCGACGCCGGGGCTCACCAGCTCGTTGATGCGTGGATCCTTCTCCACCTTGAGCACGGTCTGCTCGCCCCGGTCCTCGACGGTGACTCGCGGGAGGAGCGGCTCGTTGGAGACGGAGACGAGCTGACCGTCGAACAGGACGGTGCGCGCCTTCTCCAGCACGTGCAGCAGCGCATCCAGCTTGCTCTGCGGAAGCGCGCCGCGGGTGGGCTGCGCGAGCAGCTTGTCCGCGAGCAGATCACACGGATCCACGTGGATTCGCGCGGCCTCCACGGGGTTCTGGAGCACGGACGCGAGGCTCCGGGCCAGCAGCCGCGCGGTGTTGTCCGGCCGGACCACCAGCCGCTCCAACTGGAGGCCTCCGTCCGCGCGCTTGAAGCGGTACACCAGCCGCTCCGTCTTCGGCGCGGCGCCGGGCCTCGGCGCGGCGGCGGGGCCCGGACGGGCAGGGGAGGCCGCCGCCGTGGCCTTCCTTCCCTCCGCCTGCCTCAGGACGATGGCCGCGGCGATGACGTGCTCGCAGGGGTCCACCTTCCCCCGGCAGTCGCACTCCCAGATTTCATCCTCGGGGTAGAGCGTCGTGGTGAGCGGGGTGGGGCGGCCGGGGATGCGCACCCGCAGGACGACCTCCTCCTCGTCCACGGACTGCACCGAGACGACCCCCGCGCGAGAGAGGGCCTGTCCGGCGGACCACGTGGCCGGGCCTGACTCCTCCCGGATGGCTTCGAGCAGTTCCGCGAGCGCCGACATACGAGGGGCGATTCCCTAGCCCCGTGCCGGCCCTGGCGCAAGCCACCGGGCGCGTGGCTGTGACACGGAGGGACACACGCCCCGGCGCTCATGTAGCCGGTGGCGCTACAGCGGCCACGACACCCGTGTCAGCCGCGACGGGGCCTTCCGAGGAAAGCCCCCAAATCTTGGGATGTGGCGTGGCGGGTGCAGAGGGACGGACTGGAGCGCGCGTCCGGTGCTTCCCCTTGCTTCCTCCTGCCGGCCCCCCGCGTCTCCGTGTCCCCCCACACAGTCGAGGTCCCACACATGCACCTGCAGATGACGAGTCGCCTCCTGGCGGCCGCGTTCCTGAGCCTGGTGGCTGGTTGCCAGGGTGAGCCAACGCAGTCCCCCGAAGGTTCGCAGTCCGCGACGCTGTCCGCCAAGGCGGATTGCGTGCAGCGGTTCGACGGCATCACCACCTGCGCCAAGGGCAACGCGACCCTGGCCGCTTCCGAGAAGGGCGTGCAGGTCCTCGGGCTGAAGGACGCGAAGACGGACGGCGTCTCCAGCACGTTCAACGCCGGCATCACCTGGTCCCAGCAAGCCCAGATCCGCGTGGGCAGCGAGAAGGGCAGCGTCACCCTGTCCGCGCGTGACGGCGATCAGGTCGTCAGCTCGCTGCGCATCACCTCCACCGCCGATCGCGTGGTGAACGTGACGCCGGGCTTCACCGGTTCCTCCGAGGGCAACTACCGGATGAACGTGTACCGCGACGGACGGCTCGTGAGCACCACCCTCCAGCCTGCGTCCTTCTCCATCACGTTCTACGACTGGTGGTCCTTCGTGAACTGGTGGAACATGCACTGGCACTTCTTCTCCTACCGTTCCTACCTCTACGGTGGTGACCGCGGCCTCGACGGTGCCTGCGGCTGGCGCATGGGCTCGCCGGGCACGACGTTCTCCCTCAAGGGCGCGAACGGCCAGACCATCGTCGGCGACACGGCGGAGTTCATCGAGGAGATTGGCGACGGTGCCTACCCGTACCGCCACTTCTCCGGCATCGACGTGAACACCAGCGCCACGGACCTCCTCATCACGGGCGAGTCCTTCGGCCAGGAGAAGTAGGCTGTTCCTGCCGCCGGGCGGGAGCCGCGTGTTCCCGCCCGGTGGTGTCTGTATGTCTTTGTCTATTTCGTCGAGGAGTCGTGACGATGCGCGTGCCCTGGTCTCTCGCTGGCATCTCCGCCGGAGCGCTGCTCATCGGCGCCGCGTGGGCCACCGTTGTCCGCCGCCCCGAGCCCCTGGTGCTGGGCGCGCTGCCTCCCGTCGTCCTTCCGCACGTCGAGCAGTCCGGCGGTGCCACCACGGTGGCGGACACCGGGCGCAATGCCTTCGGGCGCGCGCCCATGAACATGCCGCGCTCACGCTGGCCGGACTTCTACGCGGGCAAGGGCGTCTTCGACCGCGACTGGAGCGACTCGCGCCTGCGTGCCGCCGTGGCCGGGCCCTTCTTCAGCGCCACCGGCTGCATGACCTGCCACGTGAAGGACGGCCGGGGCCAGCCGCCCGCGAACCCTTCGGAGGCGCCTGTCTCGCTGGCGTTCCAGCTGAGCGCGCCCGATGGCGCCGGTCCCCACCCGCTGTATGGCATGCAGCTGGACATGCACGCAGTGGAGGGCCAGGTCCCCGAGGGCCAGGTCCGCGTCGACTTCGAGGAGACGCGCGGCACCTTCGCCACCGGTGAGCCGTACTCGCTCGTGCGCCCGCGCTACCAGTTCCAGGGGCTGGTGCATGGCCCCCTGGGTGAAGGCGCGCTGTTCTCCGCCCGCGTGTCGCCCGTGAACTTCGGCCTGGGCCTGCTGGAGGCGCTGCCAGAGGCCGACATCGTGGCCCGCGCCGACCCCGAGGACCGCGACCAGGACGGCATCTCCGGCCGGGTCAACCGGGTGCTCGACGTGGAGACGGGCGAGACGCGCCTGGGCCGCTTCGGGTGGAAGGCCAATCAGCCCACGCTGCGCCAGCAGGTGGCGCATGCGCTCGTCGCGGACATGGGCGTCACCACGACGCTGTATCGCCAGGAGCAGGGCCGGGACGCGCCGGGGGAACCGGAGGTGTCCCAGGACGACATGGACCTGCTGATGATCTACATGCGCCTGATCGCCGTGCCCAAGCGGCGCGACTGGGAGGCGCCGGAGGTCCAGCGGGGCCATGCCGTCTTCCGCGCCATCGGCTGCGCGGCGTGCCACGTGGACACGCCCCAGGAGACGGGGACGGTGGAGGGCTTCGACGAGGTGTCCCGTCAGGTCATCTACCCGTACACGGACCTGCTGCTGCACGACCTGGGCGAGGGCCTGGCGGACGGGCGTCCGGACGGGCTGGCCTCGGGCCGCGAGTGGCGCACGCCGCCCCTGTGGGGCATTGGACTGGTGGAGGCCGTCAACCGGCACACCCGCTTCCTGCATGACGGCCGGGCCCGCTCCCTGGAGGAGGCCGTCCTCTGGCACGGAGGGGAAGCGGCCCCCGCTCAGGCGCGCTACGTGCGGCTGCCCCGGGAGGACCGGGCCGCGCTGCTCGCCTTCCTGAAGTCACTCTGAAGCCTGGACGGGCCCCCCTCCCGTCCGGACGGCGAGCAGGAGGACCGTCGCCTGGAGGGGCTTCGGCCTTCATGAGGGCACGGAACGGTGGGACGCCCCGGGCCCTTGGGCTACCCTGCGGGCCCCCTTCATGCAGCCCCAGACCCCCATCCCCGATGATGCCCCCGACGTCCCGCTCGCGGTCGACCTGGACGGGACGTTGGTGCGCACGGACACGCTGCACGAGAACCTGCTCGTGCTGCTCAAGCACGCGCCGTGGCTGCTCTTGCTGGTGCCGCTGTGGGTGCTCCGGGGCAAGGCCTTCTTCAAGGCGGAGGTGGCCCGCCGCGCGCGGCTGGACGTCACCTCGCTGCCGTACAACGCGGACGTGGTCGCCTTCCTGCGCGAGGAGCATGCGCGGGGGCGGCGGCTGGTGCTGGCCACGGCCGCGGACCGGACCATCGCCGACGCGGTGGCCGCCCACCTGGGCCTCTTCCACACAGTGGTCGCCAGCGAGAACGGGGTGAACCTGTCCGGCGCGCGGAAGCTGGAGCGGCTGCGCGACTTGCTGGGCCGCTTCGACTACGCGGGCAACGACGCGGTGGACCTGCACCTGTGGCGCGAGTGCCGGCGGATCATCGTGGTGCACGCACCGGCGGGCGTGCTGCGCCAGGCCCAGGGGCTGGGCCGCCCCGTGCACCGCGTCTTCGAGGCCCCGCCTGGCGGGCTGCGCTCCTGGGTGAAGGCGCTGCGGGTGCACCAGTGGGCGAAGAACGCGCTCGTCTTCGTGCCGTTGCTGGCGGCGCACAAGGCCACCCAGGGCGGCATGGCCCCGCGCGCGGTGCTGGCGTTCATCGCCTTCAGCCTCTGCGCCTCCAGCGTCTACGTCATCAACGACCTGCTGGACCTGGCGTCGGACCGGCGGCATCCGTCCAAGTCGCTGCGGCCCTTCGCGTCCGGGGCCCTTCCGGTGCGCGCGGGCGTCGTGCTGGCGCCGCTGCTGCTGGTGGGCGCCGCGGCGCTGGCGCTGGCGACGCTGCCCCTGTCTTTCGCCGGGCTGCTGGCCGCGTACTTCGTGCTCACGCTCGCGTATTCGCTGCGGCTCAAGCAGGTGGTGATGCTGGACGTGCTGGTGCTGGCGGGCCTGTACACGGTGCGGATCTTCGGCGGCGCGCTGGCGGTGGGCGTGCCCACGTCGAGCTGGCTGCTCATGTTCAGCACCTTCCTCTTCCTGTCGCTGGCGCTGCTCAAGCGGCTGAGCGAGGTGCGGCGGCTGCGTCAGTCCAATGAAACCTCCGCCCACGGGCGCGGCTACCTGGCGCAGGACCAAGAGCAGCTCGCGAGCCTGGGCGCGGCGTCGGGCCAGGTGTCGGTGCTGGTGCTGGCCCTCTACATCACCAGCAAGGAAGTGACTGCGCTGTATGCCCACCCGGAGCGGCTGTGGCTGCTGTGCCCGGTGATGCTGTACTGGGTGGGGCGCATCTGGCTGCTGGCGCATCGGGGGCTCGTGAACGAGGACCCGCTCGTCTTCGCGCTGAGGGACCGCGTCAGCTACGTCGTGGGCGGGGTCGCCGCGCTGGTGTTGTGGGTGGCGACGTGACGGGAGCAGGGCGATGAGCACGTCGGATTCCTGGGGCCGCTTCCCTCGCGTGGAGCAGCGGACGCGCGCGCTGACGTGGCGCTCGGAGGCGCTGCCCCGCGAGGACGGCTCCGTCCTGCCGCATGGCCTGGGCCGCAGCTACGGCGATTCGTGCCTCAACGACGGCGGCACGGTGCTGCTCACCTCGGGCCTGGACCGGCTCATCGACTTCGACCCGGCGACAGGCGTGGTGCGCTGCGAAGCGGGCGTGTCATTGGACACGCTCTTGCGCCTGGCCGTGCCGCGCGGCTGGTTCCTGCCGGTGACGCCGGGCACGAAGTTCGTCACGGTGGGCGGCGCCATCGCCAACGACGTGCACGGCAAGAACCACCACCGGGTCGGGACGTTCGGCCGGCACGTGCGGAGGTTCGAGCTGGTTCGCTCGGACGGCAGCCGCCGGCTGTGCGCGCCCGACGAGAACCCGGACTGGTACGGCGCGACGATTGGCGGGCTGGGGCTCACCGGGCTCGTCACCTGGGCGGAGGTGCAGCTCCAGCCCATCCGCAACCCCTTCGTCATCCAGGAGACCGTCCCGTTCGACAACCTGGACGGCTTCATGCGCGTGTCCGCGGAGTCCGAGCCGGACCACGAGTTCACCGTGTCGTGGGTGGACTGCCTGGCGCGGGGGCGCAAGCTGGGGCGTGGCCTGTTCTACCGGGGCAACTTCGCGCCCACGCAGTTCGACCGGCTGCCCCTGGCGAAGAGCCACCTGTCCCATCGCAGCGGGCTCGCGGTGCCCATCGACCTGCCGGGCTTCTGCCTCAACCGGCTGTCGGTGTCCGCCTTCAACTTCCTGTACTACCACCGGGAGCGGATGAAGCCGTCGCCCCGGCTCGTGCACTACGATCCGTTCTTCTACCCGCTGGACAGCGTGTACGGCTGGAACCGCATCTACGGCCGCAGGGGTTTCCTCCAGTTCCAGTGCGTGGTGCCCCACGCCACCGCGCGCGACGCGCTGAAGGAGCTGCTGGAGCGCAGCGCCCGGGGCGGGCTTCCCAGCTTCCTGTCCGTGCTCAAGACGTTCGGCAACCTGCCGTCGCCCGGGTGGCTGTCCTTCCCGCGCCCCGGCTATACGCTGGCCCTGGACTTCGCCAACCAGGGCGAGAAGACGTGGAAGCTGGTGGAGTCGCTGGACCGCGTGACGCGCGAGGCGGGCGGGGCGGTGTACCCGGCCAAGGACGCGCGCATGAGCCCGGAGAGCTTCGCGGCGTACTTCCCCAGGCGCGAGCAGTTCTCCGCGTACATCGATCCCGCGTTCTCTTCCTCCTTCTGGCGCCGGGTGAACCCGGTGCCGCTGCCCCTGCCCGCGCAGGAAGACCGTCAGGCCGCCCTCCCATGAAGAAAGTCATCGTCCTCGGCGCCACGAGCGCCATTGCCCAGGCCACGGTGCGGCTGCTCGCCGCGCGCGGGGCATCGCTGTACCTGGTGGGCCGCAACGCCGCGAACCTGGAGGCGGTGGCCCGGGACGCGTCCACGCGCGGCGCGCAGAAGGTGGAGTTCCGCGCGCTGGACTTGAACGACTGCGAAGCGCACGCGAGCCTCGTGGAGCGCGCGTGGCTGGCCCTGGGCGGACTGGACGGGGCCGTGCTGGCGCATGGCGTGCTGGGCGACCAGGCGGAGAGCCAGCGCTCGTGGGCGGCGGCGGAGGTGGTGCTGCGCACGAACTTCCTCTCCGCCGCGTCGCTGCTGACGGAGCTGGCCAACCGCTTCGAGGCGCAGAAGGCCGGTACGCTGGTGGTGATTTCGTCGGTGGCGGGAGACCGAGGCCGGCAGAGCAACTACGTGTACGGCGCGTCCAAGGGCGCGCTGACCGTGTTCCTCCAGGGACTGCGCAACCGGCTGGCGAAGTCCGGCGTGGCGGTGGTGACGGTGAAGCCCGGCTTCGTGGACACGCCGATGACGGCCCACGTGCCGAAGAACAAGCTCTTCGCGTCGCCGGAGCAGGTGGCTCGAGGCCTGTTGAAGGCCGCGGACGGGCGCAAGAACGAGGTCTACGTGCCCGGCTTCTGGGCGCTCATCATGCTCATCATCCGCAGCATCCCGGAGCCTGTATTCAAGCGGCTGAAGCTCTAGGCATCGGTCGTCGCTCCGCGCGGCACCCCTTCCGTGCCCGGGACGCGGACACGGAAGGGAGAGCCGGGTTCAACTGCCGGTGGCTTCGGCCTGCGTGAGGGCCGACAGGGCCCGTCGCAGGCGCTCGACGACAGGACCCAGGTGCGGGTCCTGCATCAGCTCGTGATGGCTGCCGGGGACGTCGTGCACCTCCAGGCCACCTCGCACCAGGGGCTCCCATCCGCGATGACGCGGAATCCCGGCGGCGGCTTCGCTGGCACTCAGGAGGAGCGCGGTGCCGTCGTACGGGAGGGGCACGTACTTCTCGTGGGCGAAGAGGTTGGCCCGGAAGACGTTGAAGAGGGCACGCAGCTGGGCAGGGCCGGACTGAGCGTCGAGGATGCGCGCCCGGAGCCCTTCCTGAAGCAGGTGGCCCAGCATCGCGTCGTCGCTCTGTGCCAGCGCTTCGTCCGTGACGGAGAGCGCCTGGCCGAAGGCGGTGGCGGTGGCATGGGCGAAGGCGAGCCGGGCGCGGGCTTCGGAGTCGAGCTGTGTCTCGGACTGGGCGGGCTTCGTCAGTCCGTAGAGGTGGGCATCGATGAGGGCGAGCAGGTCCACGGTTTCGCCCGCCTCGCGCAGGCGGCGGGCCATCTCGTAGGCGATGACACCGCCGAGGGACCAGCCTCCCAGTTGGTAGGGGCCGTGGGGCTGCACGGTGCGGATGGCTTCGAGGTAGAGGTTGGCCATCTCCTCGATGGACTCGGCGACGGGAAGTCCGTCGAGGCCGCGCGACTGGAGGCCGTAGATGGGCAGTGAGGGGCCCAGACGGCGCGCCAGCTCTGAGTAGGCCAGGACATTGCCGCCGCCCGGGTGGACGAGGAAGAGAGGCCGCTGGCCGGGCTCTCCGCGCTCCAGCGGGACGAGCGGCGTCCAGGCCTGTGAGTCGTCACGGAGCACCTGGGCGAGCTGCTCGATGGTGGGCTGCTGGAAGAGGACGGAGAGGGGAATCGACTGGCCGAGGCGCTCGCGCACGGCGGCGACCATGCGCACGGCGAGCAGGGAGTGGCCGCCCAACTCGAAGAAGCTGGAGCGGACGCCGACGGAGCGGACGTCGAGGAGGTCCTCCCAGATGCGGGCGAGCTGCATTTCGAGCGCGTCGCGGGGCGCGACGAAGTCCCGGGCCTCGATGGCTTGGACATCGGGTTCGGGTAGGGCCTTGCGGTCCACCTTGCCGTTGGCGTTGAGGGGCAGGGCGTCCAGCACGACGACGGCCGACGGCACCATGTACTCGGGCAGGTGCTGCTTGAGGCCAGCCCGGAGAGTGTCCGCATCCAGCGCATGGCCTTCGCTCGCGGTGACGTAGCCGATGAGGCGCTTGTCCGCGTCCGAGCCCCGGGCCACGACGATGGCTTCGTTGACGCCGGTTGCGGAGCGCAGGGCGGCTTCGATTTCGCCCAGCTCGATGCGGAAGCCCCGCACCTTCACCTGGAAGTCCACGCGGCCCAGGAAGTCGAGCGTGCCGTCCGCCTTCCAGCGGGCCTGGTCGCCCGTACGGTAGAGGCGCTCACCCGGCGTGGAGGCGAAGGGGTGCGGGACGAAACGCTCCGCGGTCAGCTCGGGGCGGTTCAGGTAGCCCCACGCGAGGCCCTGGCCGCCCACGTACACCTCACCGGCGACACCCACGGGCACCGGGTGCAGGTGCGCGTCGAGGACGTAGACGGTGGAGTTGGAGAGCGGCCGACCGATGGGGATGGTGCCGTCCACACGCGCACCATGCCGCATGGCGAAGGTGGTGGAGAAGGTGGTGTTCTCCGTGGGGCCGTAGCCGTTGAGGAACGTCGCGCCTTCGGGAATGCGCGAGAGGTGTTCGCGCACACGGGCGGCAGGCAGCACATCGCCACCGGCGAGGACCTGACGCACGCCCGCGAGCGCTTCACCCTGGTGCAGGGCCATCTGCTCGAAGAGGGCGGCGGTGAGCCAGAGTGACGTCACGCGGTGGTGACACAGCTGCGCGGCCAGTTCCTCCAGGGAGAGGGAGTGCGGCGGCGCGAGGACGAGCTTCGCGCCATGCAGCAGCGCGCCCCAGATTTCGAGCGTGGAGGCGTCGAAGGCCACGGGCGCGAACTGGAGCCAGACTTCGTCGGGCCCGAAGCGCATGAAGGTGCTGCCTAGCACGAGACGCGTGATGCCCCGGTGGGGAACGCTGACGCCCTTGGGGCGGCCCGTGGAGCCCGAGGTGAACATGACGTAGGCCAGGGCTTCACCGTCCACGCGGACATCGGGCGCGTGCGTGGGCTGTGCAGTCAGGACATCCTTCTGCGAGTCCAGCCAGACGCGGGTCCCGGAGGCGGGCAGCAGTGAGGCGAAGGGCTGATGCGTTACCACCACGCCCACGTCCGCGTCCTCCAGCAACATCGCGATGCGGTCCACGGGCGCATTGCGGTCCACGGGGACGAAGGCCGCACCCACCTTGAGGATGGCGAGGAGCGCCGTCACCAATTCGAAGGAACGTTCGACGGCGAGGCCGACGCGTGCCCCTGGGACGATGCCCAGGGCCCGCAGGTGATGGGCCAACTGGTTCGCGCGTGAATCCAACTGGGTGTACGTCAGCGAATCATTGCCCCGCACGAGCGCGACAGCGTGAGGCGTGCGCTGGGCCTGCTGGGCGAAGTGGACGTGGACCGGCACGTCTGTCGGGCTGACGGCGGCCGTGTCGTTCCAATCGACGAGGACGCGCTGCCGCTCGTCGTTGGAGAGAAGCGGCAGGTGGGACATGGACTGGTCGGGCTTCGCGGCCACGGCCTCCAGCAGCGTGCGTAGGTGGGCGGCCATCCGCTCCACGGTGCTCTTCTGGAAGAGGGCGGTGCTGTACTCCAGCGTGCCTCGCAGCCCTTCGGCCGTCTCCGTGAAGAAGACACTCACGTCGAACTTCGACGTCGAGTGGGTGGATTCCAAGCCGCGGAGACGGAGCTCCGGCAGCCGCACGTCCTCCGAGGGCACGTTCTGGAGCGCGAGCAGCGTCTGGAAGAGGGGCGTATGGCTCAGGCTGCGCGTGGGCTGGAGGACTTCCACCAGCTTCTCGAACGGCACCTCCTGGTGCTCATAGGCCTCCAGCACCGTGGCGCGCACCTGCTGGAGCAGCGCCCGGAAGGATTGGCCCTCATCCATTCGCGCGCGCAGGACGAGCGTGTTGACGAAGAATCCGATGAGGCCCTCCGTCTCCGCGCGCGTGCGACCCGCGATGGGCGAGCCCACGCTGATGTCCTGCTGGCCCGTGTAGCGCGACAGCAGTCCCTGCCAGGCCGCGAGCAGCACCATGAAGAGCGAACCGCCTTCACGGTGGCCCAGGCTCCGCAGCGCTTCAGTCAACTCACGCGAGAGCGTGAAGCCGAGGGTCGCACCCGCGTTGCTCCGGATGACCGGGCGGGGGAAGTCGGTGGGCAACTCCAGCACGGCCGGAGCGCCGGAGAGCTTCCCCTCCCAGTAGGCCATTTCCTGCCGCAGCGTCTCACCCGAGAGCGTCCGGCGCTGCCAGTCGGCGTAGTCCGCGTACTGCACGGGAAGGGCAGGCAAGGGCGACGACTGTCCCGCGGAGAAGGCCGCGTAGAGGGCGGTGACTTCGCGCACGAGCACACTCAGCGACCAGCCGTCGGAGACGATGTGATGCATCGTGACGGCGAGGACGTGCTCGCGTTCGGAAATCCTGAAGAGCAGCGTGCGGAGGAGCGGGCCGGTGCGCAGGTCGAAGGGCCGGCGCATCTCCTCTTCCACGCGGGCTCGTGCCTCGGGCTCGCGCTGGGATTCAGGCACGTCCGCGAGGTCCACGAGCCCCAGCGGCAGCGGACTGTCGGGATGGATGTGCTGGACCGGCTCTCCGTCCACCTGGGCGAAGGTGGTGCGCAGGGCATCGTGCCGGCGCACGACTTCCTGGAGGGCACGCTCCAATACGTCCGTGCGCAGGTGGCCCTCAAGCCGGACGGCGACAGGCACGTTGTAGAGAGGGCTGCCCGGTTCGAGCTGATCAATGAGCCACAGCCGCTGCTGCGCGAAGGACAGCGGCAACGGACCGTCATGCGAGACGCGCGTGAGCGGCGAAGTGCTCGTGCTGGAGAGTCCCGAGAGACGAACAGCGAGCGCCTCCACCGTGGGGGACTCGAAGAGCGCGCGCAGCGGGAGTTCGACGTTGAACTCCGTGCGCACGCGCGACACCACCTGCGTGGCCAGCAGGGAGTGGCCACCCAGGTCGAAGAAGGAGTCCTTCACGCCCACCTGGGGCAGACGCAGGACTTCGGCCCAGATGGATGCCAGCTTCGCTTCGGCTTCTGTCCGAGGCGCTTCGTAGGTGTTGCCGGACTGGGGGGCCTCCGGCTCTGGAAGGGCCTTGCGGTCGACCTTGCCGTTGGAATTGAGCGGCAGCGCCTCAAGCACCACGAAGGTGGCGGGCACCATGTACTCGGGGAGTCCCTGACGCAGGTGTGCCTTGAGGGCTTCCACCTCCAGCGAGGCATTGGCCTTGGGAGAGACGTAGGCGACGAGGCGCTTGTCGGCGGCTTCACCCTTGGCGACGACGACGACGTCCTTGAGGCCTGGGACGCGGCGGAGAGCCGCTTCGATTTCACCCAGCTCGATGCGGAAGCCACGCACCTTCACCTGGAAGTCGATGCGGCCGAGGTACTCCAGGCGCCCGTCGATGCGGTACCGGACGCGGTCGCCCGTGCGGTACATGCGGCCGCCCGGAGGACCGTAGGGCTCTGGAACGAAGCGCTCTGCCGTGAGCTCCGGACGCAGCAGGTATCCACGCGCCTGGCCTTCGCCCGCGAGGTACAACTCGCCTGCGACGCCCACGGGCACCGGTTGCAGCGAAGCGTCCAGCACATAGGCGCGTGTCGCGGGCAGAGGCCTGCCAATGAGAGGCACTTCGTCACGGCCGACGAGGGAGGCCGTGGAATAGGTGGTGTCTTCGGACGGGCCGTAGAGGTTGTAGAGCTTCTCAACCGTAGGCACCGCGTAGACCTGCTTGGCCAACATCTCCGGCAGGGCTTCACCGGCGAGGTTGATGACGCGCACGCTGGGCGGTATCGCGCCCAGGCGCAGCAGCTGCGCCATAGCGGAGGGCACCGTGTTGACGAGCGTGACGTGAGAGGCGGTGGGCAGCTCGGCCAGGTGCAGGGCGTTCTTCGCCACCACCACCGCGCCACCGCTGCTCAACGGGGCGAAAAGCTCGAAGACGGAGAGGTCGAAGTTGAGGCTCGTCGCGGCAAGCGTTCCCTTCAGCTCCTCCGGCGAGAACGTCTCCAAGGCCCAGTGGAGGAACGTCACGGCGTTGCCATGGGAAATGGCGACACCCTTGGGGCGGCCCGTGGAGCCCGAGGTGTAGATAAGGTAAGCGAGGTGGCCGGGGTGGATGTCCACCGCGGGTGCTGTCGTCGGCTGCTTCGCCAGCTCCACGTCCGAGTCGAGACTCACGAGCGTTGCGGACGTCTCGGGCAGTGCCGAGAGCAGGTGCGAATGCGCCACGAGGGCGGGGCCCTGGGCGTCCTCCAGCAGCCAACCCAGGCGCTCACGCGGGTAGCTGGGGTCCAACGGCACGTAGGCGCCACCGGCCTTGAGAATGCCGAGGGCTCCGATGACGAGGTCCTCGGTGCGCTCAACGCAGAGGCCGACGCGCACTTCGGGCCCGACGCCCAGGCTGCGCAGGCGGTGGGCGAGCTGGTTCGCCTTCGCATCCAGCTCGCGGTACGTCAGCTGCCGCTCAGGCGTGATGACGGCCAGGGCATCAGGTGTGCGGCGTACCTGAGCCTCCACCATCGCGGGGATGCTGGGTTCGTTCGGCACCTGTGAGGTAAGGGGATTCCATTCGACGAGGAGTTGCTGGCGCTCCGTGTTGGTGAGAAGCGGCAGGTCGCCAAGCTTCGTGTCCGGCTTCTCTGCGATGGCCTCCAGCAGCACTCCGAAGTGACCGGCCATGCGCTGGAGGGTCGCCGCGTCGAACAGGTCCGTCGCGTACTCGAACGTGCCGACGAATCCATCCCGGCCTTCACGCAGGCCCAGGGAGAGATCGAACTTCGCGAAGTGGGCTTCCAGAGGCAGGGCCTGGAAGGACAAGCCCGGCAGACGCAGTGCCTCATTCGGCGTGTTCTGCAGGACGAACATGGCCTGGAAGAGCGGGCTGCGGCTCAGGTCTCGCGTGGGCTGCACGGCTTCGACGAGCTTCTCGAACGGCAGGTGCTGGTGTTCGAAGGCCGCGAAGGTCGTGCCTCGCACCTGGGTCAACAGGTCGCGGAACGTCGCACGTGAATCCAGCCGGGCACGCAGCACGAGCGTGTTGACGAAGAAGCCAATGAGTCCCTCGGTCTCCGCCTGGGTGCGGCCCGCGATGGGCGAGCCCACGCTGATGTCGTCCTGCGCGGAGTAGCGCGACAGCAGCACCTGGAATGCCGCCAGCAGCGTCATGAAGGGCGTGGCGCCTTCTCGCTGCGCCAGAGCCTTGAGTGCGTGAGAGACCTCAGAGGAGATGTGCACGTCCACCTTGGCGCCCCGGTGCGACTGCACGGGTGGCCGAGGCCGGTCAGTGGGCAGCTCCAGCGCCGCGGGCGCTCCGGAGAGCTGCTGCTTCCAGAAGTGGATCTGCGCGTCCAGCGCCGCCCCCTGGAGCCAGTTCCGCTGCCATGCCGCGAAGTCCGCGTACTGCACGGGCAGGGGCGCGAAAGCAGGCGTGCCGCCCGTGGCGAAGGCCTCGTAGAAGGCCACCATCTCCCGAACGAGCACACCCATGGACCAGCCGTCGGAGACGATGTGGTGCATCGTCACCAGCAGCAGGTGGGAGTCCTCGGTCAGACGCACCAGCGTGCTGCGCAGCAGCGGGCCCTTCGAAAGGTCGAACGGACGACGCGCTTCCTCATTGGCCAGTCGCCGCGATTCCTCCTCCTGGAACGCCTCGGGATGGGTGGAGAGGTCCACGAGCGGCAGCGTCCAGCCGCTGGCGGCGTGGATGGTCTGGATGGGCTGCTCCTGATGCGCATGGAAGGTGGTGCGCAGGGCCTCGTGGCGATGGACGAGTGATTCGAAGGCACGGCGCAGTGCCTCCACGTCCAGGTGCCCGGAGAGCTGGAGAGCGGTGGGAAGGTTGTACGACGCGTCCCCAGGCTGGAGCTGATCCAAGAGCCACAGCCGCTGCTGCGCGAAGGACAGCGGCAGTGGGCCGTCATGCGAGACGCGGGTGAGCTTCGGGGCCTGGGAGGTCGCGCTCCCTTGCAGCCGCCCGGCGAGCGCTTCCACCGTGGGGGATTCGAAGAGCGCGCGCAGCGGGAGTTCGACGTTGAACTCCGCGCGCACGCGGGACACCACCTGCGTGGCCAGAAGGGAATGTCCACCCAGTTCGAAGAAGGAGTCCTTCACGCCCACCTGCGGCAGTCGCAGGACTTCGGCCCAGATGGAGGCCAGCTTCGCTTCGGCTTCCGTGCGAGGCGCTTCGTAGATGTTGCCAGACTGCGGCGCCTCCGGCTCAGGCAGGGCCTTGCGGTCCACCTTGCCGTTGGAGTTGAGGGGCAGCGCCTCAAGCACCACGAAGGTGGCAGGCACCATGTACTCGGGCAGGCCCTGACGCAGGTGCGTCTTGAGAGCTTCCACCTCCAGCGAGGCATTTGCCTTGGGAGAGACATAGGCGACGAGGCGCTTGTCGGCGGCTTCGCCCTTGGCGATGACGACGACGTCCTTGATGCCCGGAGCGCGACGAAGGGCCGCTTCGATTTCGCCCAGCTCGATGCGGAAGCCGCGCACCTTCACCTGGAAGTCGATGCGGCCAAGGTACTCCAGCCGCCCGTCGATGCGATACCGGACGCGGTCGCCCGTGCGGTACATGCGGCCACCGGCAGGACCGTAGGGCTCCGGCAGGAAGCGCTCTGCCGTGAGCTCCGGACGCAGCAGGTATCCACGCGCCTGGCCATCACCGGCGAGGTACAGCTCACCGGCGACACCCACGGGCACTGGTTGCAGCGAAGCGTCCAGCACGTAGGCACGCGTCGCAGGGAGGGGACGGCCAATGAGGGGCACCTCGTCACGGCCGACAATGGATGCCGTGGAGTAAGTGGTGTCTTCGGACGGGCCATAGAGATTGAAGAGCTTCTCAACCGTCGGGACGGCGTAGACCTGCTTGGCCAACGTCTCGGGCAGGGCTTCACCGGCGAGGTTGATGACTCGCACGCTGGGAGGCACCGCGCCCAGGCGCAGCAGTTGCGCCATGGCGGAGGGCACCGTGTTGACCAGGGTGACGTGCGCAGCGGTGGGCAGCTCGGCCAGGTGCAGGGCGTTCTTCGCCACCACCACCGCGCCACCGCTGCTCAACGGGGCGAAGAGCTCGAAGACGGAGAGGTCGAAGTTGAGGCTCGTCGCGGCGAGCGTTCCCTTCAGTTCCTCCGGTGAGAAGGTCTCCAGGGCCCAGTGGAGGAACGCCACGGCATTGCCATGCGAGATGGCGACGCCCTTGGGACGGCCCGTGGAGCCCGAGGTGTAGATGAGGTAGGCAAGGTGGCCCGGGTGGATGTCCAGCGAGGGCGCCGTTGTCGGCTGCTTCGCCAGATCCACGTCCGAGTCGAGGCACACCGGCGTGGCGGTGGTTTCGGGCAGCGCCTGCAAGAGGTGCGAATGCGCCACGAGGGCGGGGCCCTGGGCATCCTCCAGCAGCCAGCCCAAACGCTCACGCGGATAGCTGGGGTCCAGCGGCACGTAGGCACCACCAGCCTTGAGGATGCCGAGCGCTCCGATGACGAGGTCCTCGGTGCGCTCGACGCACAGGCCGACGCGCACTTCAGGCCCGACGCCCAGGCCGCGCAGACGGTGAGCGAGCTGATTGGCCTTCGCGTCCAGCTCCCAGTACGTCAGCTGCCGCTCCGGTGTGATGACGGCCAGCGCGTCCGGCGTGCGACGCACCTGGGCTTCCACCATCGCGGCGATGCTGCTCTCACGCGGCATCAACGGGGCAGCCGGATTCCACTCGACGAGGAGTTGCTGACGCTCTGCATCCGTGAGCAGCGGCAGGTCACCAAGCTTCGTGTCCGGCTTCTTGGCAATGGCCTCCAGCAGCACGCCGAAGTGCCTGGCCATCCGCTGGATGGTCGCCGTGTCGAACAGGTCCGTCGCGTACTCCAGCGTGCCGACGAATCCGTCCCCGCCTTCGCGCAGGCCCAGGGAGAGATCGAACTTCGCGAAGTGGGCTTCCTGGGGCAGCGCTTGGAAGGCCAGGCCCGGCAGGCGCAGCGCCTCGGTGGGCGTGTTCTGCAGGACGAACATGGCCTGGAAGAGCGGGCTGCGGCTCAGGTCGCGCGCGGGCTGCACGGCTTCGACGAGCTTCTCGAACGGCAGGTGCTGATGGTCGTAGGCCGCGAGCGTCGTGCCTCGCACCTGGGTCAACAGGTCCCGGAACGTCGCACGCGGGTTCAGTCGGGCGCGCAGCACGAGCGTGTTGATGAAGAAGCCAATGAGGCCTTCGGTCTCCGCCTGCGTGCGGCCCGCGATGGGCGTACCTACGCTGACGTCATCCTGCGCGGAGTAGCGCGACAGCAGCACCTGGAACGCCGCCAGCAACGTCATGAACGGCGTGGCGCCTTCCTTCTGGGAGAGGGCCTTGAGGGCATCCGCGATGTGCTTGGGAATGCGCACGTCCACCGAGTCGCCCCGGTGCGACTGCACGGGCGGCCGCAGGTGGTCCGTGGGCATCTCCAGCGCGGCGGGGGCTCCGGAGAGCTGCTGCTTCCAGAAGTGGATCTGCGCATCGAGTGCCTTGCCCTGAAGCCAGTTCCTCTGCCACGTCGCGAAGTCCGCGTACTGCACGGGCAGCGGCGGGAGCGAGGGCGACTGACCCGTGGAGAAGGCCGCGTAGAAGGCCGCCACTTCCCGGACGAGCACTCCCGTGGACCAGCCGTCGGAGACGATGTGGTGCATCGTCACGAGCAGCAGGTGGAAGTCCTCGGCCAGGCGCACCAGCGTGCTGCGCAGCAGCGGGCCCTTCGAAAGGTCGAACGGACGACGCGCTTCCTCATTGGCCAGTCGCCGCGCCTCTTCCTCCCGCAGTGCTTCTGGCCGGGCGGAGAGGTCCACGAGCGGCAGTGCCCATCCACTGGGCGCGTGGATGTTCTGGATGGGCTGGTCCTGGTGCTCGTGGAAGGTGGTGCGCAGGGCCTCGTGGCGATGGACGAGCGCTTCGAAGGCACGGCGCAGTGACTCCACATCCAACTGTCCCGAGAGCTGGAGCGCGGTGGGGATGTTGTACGAGGCGTCCCCAGGCTGGAGCTGATCCAGCAGCCACAGCCGCTGCTGCGCGAAGGACAGCGGCAGCGGACCGTCATGTGAGGCTCGGGTGAGCGCGGGCAGGTCGAGGTTCGGCGTGGCCGCCTGGAGCCGCTCCGCCAGCGTCGCGACCGTCGGGGCTTCGAAGAGGGCCCGAAGCGGCAGATTCACGCGGAACGTGGCTCGCACGCGCGAGACGAGCTGGGTGGCCAGCAGGGAGTGGCCTCCCAGGGCGAAGAAGTCGTCGTGGACGCCCACGCGCTCCACGCGCAGCACCTGCGTGAAGAGGGCCGCGAGCTGTTCCTCGGCGGGCGTGCGCGGCGCGACGTAGGTGGAGGCGAGCGCATCGCTGTGGGGCGCGGGCAGGGCCTTGCGATCCACCTTGCCGTTGGTGTTGAGCGGCAAGGCCTCCAGTACGAGGAACGCGGAGGGCACCATGTACTCAGGCAGGTGCTGCTTGAGGAAGGTGCGCAGCTCGGTGGAGTCCAGGGACTCTCCCGCCTCGGGGACGAGATAGGCGACGAGTCGCTTGTCTCCGGGCACGTCCTCGCGGGCGAGGACGACGGCTTGATGCACGGCGGGGTGTCCCAGCAGGCGGGACTCGATCTCACCCAGTTCGATGCGGAAGCCGCGGACCTTCACCTGGAAGTCCGCACGGCCGAGGTAGTCGAGCATGCCGTCCGCGCGCCAGCGCACGACGTCGCCGGTGCGGTAGAGGCGGTCACCGGGCGTGGAGGAGAAGGCGTCCGGGATGAAGCGGTCCGCCGTCAACTCAGGGCGGTTGAGGTAGCCACGAGCGACGCCCGCACCGCCGATGAAGAGCTCACCGGCGACGCCCACGGGAACGGGGCGCAGCGTGCGGTCGAGCACGTAGACGCGGACGTTGGGCAGGGGCCTGCCGATGGTGGGGGTGGGAGAAGCGTCGAAGGCGCAGGCGGTGGCGTCGACGGTGCATTCCGTGGGGCCGTAGACGTTGAAGACGCGAGGGCGCGGAGCCTGGGCCAGGTGACGCCAGGTGGCGGGGTCCACGGCTTCGCCACCCACGAGGACGCGGTGGGGGATGGCCTTGCGCTCCAGGAGGCCTTCATCCACCAGCAGGCGCAGGTGGGCCGGAGAGCAGTCGAGGACGTCCAGCGCGTCCTGGCCAATGCGATTCACCAACTCGCTGACGTCGGCGCGAGCTTCGTCGGGGACGATGCAGAGGGTGTGGCCGTCGAGCACCTGGATGAGCTGCTTGACGGAGGCGTCAAAGGAGAGCGGCGCGTTGACGCTGACGCGCTCCCCAGGCTGCGCGTCGGCGTGCACGGTGGCGGCGAGCGCGACGCGCAGGTTGAGCACGGAGCGGTGCTGAATCATCACGCCCTTGGGACGGCCGGTGCTGCCCGAGGTGTAGATGATGTAGGCGAGGTGCTCCGCCGAGACGGACGTCACCGGAGCGCCCTGCGACTCAAGAGCCAGGTCCGCGGCGTCGGAGTCCAGGCAGAGGGTGTGCGCGGAGTGCGGAGGCAGCGAGTCGCGCAGGCGCTGCTGGGTGAGGACGACAGGAGCGCTGGTGTCGGTGAGGACGTGAGCAAGCCACTCACGCGGGTAGCTGGGGTCGATGGGGACGTAGGCGCCACCGGCCTTGAGAGTGCCGAGGATGCCGACGAGGGCCTCCACGGAGCGCTCCACGCACAGCACGACGCGCACGTCGGGGCCAACGCCCAGCTTCACCAGCCGGTGAGCGAGCTGATTGGCGCGGACTTCCAACTCACGGAAGGTGAGCTGCTCCTCACGGCAGATGACGGCCAGGGCATCAGGCGTGCGAAGGGCCTGGGCGCTGAAAGCCTCATGGAGGCAGAGGTCTCGGGGGAACTCCGCGCTGGGCCCATTCCAATCGACGAGCAACTGCTGCCGCTCCGGAGCGGTGAGCAGCGGCAGGCTCGCGAGCGTCGCGTCCGGCTGGGCGGCGATGGCCTCCAGCAGCACGCCCAGATGACCGGACATGCGCTGGACCGTCGACACATCGAAGAGGTCCGTCGCGTACGTCAGTGTCCCGCCGAAGCCCTGGGGCGACTCGCCGAGGGTGAGCGTGAGGTCGAACTTGGAGGACCGGGTGTCCACCGGGACGCTCTGGAAGGACAGCCCGGACACGCGGAGCGCTTCGGTGGGCGCGTTCTGCAGGGAGAACATCGCCTGGAAGAGCGCGCTGCGGCTCAAGTCACGTGAAGGCTGGAGGACCTCCACCAGCTTCTCGAAGGGGACGTGCTGATGCTCGTAGGCCGCGAGCGTCGTGCGGCGCACCTGCGCGAGGAGCTCACGGAAGGTCGCCTGCGGCTGCACATGGGCGCGCAGCACCAGCGTGTTGACGAAGAAGCCGATGAGGCCCTCGGTCTCCGCCTGCGTGCGGCCGGCGATGGGCGTCCCCACGCTAATGTCGTCCTGCGTGGAGTAGCGTGACAGGAGCAGCTGCCAGGCCGCGAGCAACAGCATGAAGGGCGTGGCGCCTTCATCCTGGGCCAGGGTCTTCAGGGCCTGCGAGACCTCCAACGGAATGCGCACGTCCACCGTGGCGCCCCGACGCGACTGCACCGGCGGACGCGGGTGGTCCGTGGGCAGATCCAGCGCGGAAGGTGCTCCCCCGAGCTGCTTCTTCCAGTAGCCCAGCTGCGCGTCCAGGGCCTCACCCTGGAGCCAGCCTCGCTGCCACATCGAGAAGTCCGCGTACTGCACCGGCAGCGGCGGAAGCGAGGGCCTCTGGCCCGTGACGAAGCCCTCATAGAAGGCCGCCACCTCGCGGACGAGGACGCCCATGGACCAGCCGTCGGAGACGATGTGGTGCATCGTCACCAGCAACAGGTGTTCTTCGGCCGCCAGCCGCACCAGCGTGCTGCGCAGCAACGGGCCCGTGGAGAGGCCGAAGGCACGCCGTGCCTCCGTGGCCGCCGCGAGCTGGGCCTCTTCCTCCCGCCGCGACTCAGGTAGGGCTGTCAGGTCGATGACGGGCAGCTCCCAACCGGAGGGAGCGTGGATGCATTGCGACGGCTCCTCCTGCGACGGGGTGAGCGTGGTGCGCAGCGATTCGTGGCGCTCCACCAGCGCTTCGAAGGCGCGGCGCAGGGCTTCGATGTCCACCTGTCCCGTCAGCCGCAGGGCGGTGGGGATGTTGTACGAGATGTCTCCCGGCTGGAGCTGATCCAGCAGCCAGAGGCGCTGCTGGGCGAAGGACAGCGGAATGGCGCCCTCGCGCGGCAGTGGCCGTAGGGGCGGTGCGCGGAGCCCGGCGGACCGGGCCTCCTCGAGCTTCGGCGCGAGGCCTTCGACCGTGGGCGCCTCGAAGAGGGCCCGCAGCGGCAGCTCCACACGGAAGGTGGAGCGCACGCGCGAGACGAGCTGGGTGGCCAGCAACGAGTGGCCTCCCATGGCGAAGAAGTCGTCCCGCACGCCGATGCGCTCCACCCGGAGGACCTCGGCGAAGAGGGTGGCCAGCTGCTCCTCGGTCGTGGTGCGCGGCGCGACGAAGGCGGTGCTCCGGGCCGTGTTCCCCGGCTCCGGCAGGGCCTTCCGGTCCACCTTGCCGTTGGCGTTGATGGGCAGCGCGTCCAGCACCATGAAGGCCGACGGCACCATGTACTCCGGCAGCCGCTGCTTGAGGCCTGCCCGGAGCGTCTCCGGTGTCGGCGAATGGCCCGCGCGCGCGGTGACGTAGCCGATGAGGCGCTTGTCCGCGCCGGTGCCCCGGGCCACCACGACCGCTTCGTTGACGCCAGCGGCGGAGCGCAGCGCGGTTTCGATTTCTCCCAGCTCGATGCGGAAGCCACGCACCTTCACCTGGAGGTCCACGCGGCCCAGGAAGTCGAGCGTGCCGTCATCCCGCCAGCGGGCCTGGTCGCCCGTGCGGTAGAGGCGCTCGCCGGGCTTCGTGGCGAAGGGGTGGGGGATGAAGCGCTCCGCGGTCAGGTCCGGGCGGTGCAGGTAGCCCCAGGCCAGGCCCTGGCCACCGACGTACACCTCACCGGCGATGCCCACGGGCACCGGGTGCAGGTGCCCGTCGAGCACGTAGACCGTGGAGTTGGAGGGCGGCCGGCCGACGGGGATGGCGCCTTCCACGCGCGAGCCATGCCCCATGGCGAAGGTGGTGGCGAGGGTGGTGCTCTCCGTGGGGCCGTAGGCGTTGTGGAAGGTCGCGCCTTCGGGGATGCGGGCCAGGTGTTCTCGCACTCGGTCCGCGGGCAGCACGTCGCCACCGGAGAGGATCTGGCGCACGCCCGCGAGCGCTTCACCCTGGTGCAGGGCCATCTGCTCGAAGAGCGCGGTCGTCAGGAACAGCGTCGTCACGCCGTGGCGGCGCAGCAGCTCGGCCAGCTCCTCCAGCGACAGCGAGTGGGGCGGCGCGAGGACGAGCTTCGAGCCATTCAGCAGCGCGCCCCAGATTTCGAGCGTGGAGGCGTCGAAGGCGATGGGGGCGACATGGAGCCAGACCTCGTCCGCGCCGAAGCGCATGAAGGTGCTGCCGACCACCATTCGCGTGATGCCCCGGTGCGGAATGCAGACGCCCTTGGGGCGGCCGGTGCTCCCGGAGGTGAACATCACGTAGGCCATGGCCTCGCCGTCCACGCGGACGTCGGGGGCATGGGTGGGCCGCGTGGCGATGACGTCGCGCTGCGCATCCAGCCAGACGCGGGTGCCGGTGGCGGGCAGCAGGGCCGCGAAGGGCTGGTGGGTGACGATGAAGTGGACGTCCGCGTCCTCCAACAGGGACGCGATGCGCTCCACGGGCGCATTGCGGTCCACGGGGACGTAGGTGGCCCCCACCTTGAGGATGGCGAGGGTCGCCGTCACCAGCTCGAAGGACCGCTCGACGGCGAGCCCGACCCGCGCACCCGGCGCGATGCCGAGCTCGCGCAGATGGTGGGCCAGTTGGTTCGCGCGCGCGTCCAACTGGCCATAGGTCAGCGAGGCCTCTCCCAGGACGAGGGCGACGGCCTCGGGCGCGCGCTGCGCCTGCCGGGCGAAGTGGACGTGGACGGGGATGTCCGTGGGGCTGGCGACGGTGGTGTCGTTCCACTCCACGAGGATGCGCTGCCGCTCCTCGCTGGAGAGGAGGGACAGCCCGGACACGGACTGCTCGGGCCTGGTGGCCACGGCCTCCAGCAGGGTGAGCAGCTGGCGGGCCATCCGCTCCACGGTGCCGCGCTTGAAGAGGGCGGTGCTGTACTCCAGCGAACCCACGAAGCCCTGGGGCGAGTCCTGCATCGCCAGGTTGAGGTCGAACTTCGCGGAGCGCCCCTCGGTCGTGACCTGCTGGAAGGTGAGGCCGCGGACACGCAGCTCTCCAACCGGGGCGTTCTGGAGGGCGAACATCACCTGGAACAGGGGGCTGCGGCTCGTGTCCCGGACGGGCTGGAGGACCTCCACCAGCTTCTCGAACGGCAGGTGCTGGTGTTCGTAGGCCGCCAGCGTCGTCCCGCGCACCTGGGCGAGCAGCGTGCGGAACGACTCCTCCGGCGCCACGCGCGTGCGCAGGACCAACGTGTTGACGAAGAAGCCGATGAGGCCCTCGGTCTCCGCCTGGGTGCGGCCGGCGATGGGCGAGCCCACGGTGATGTCGTCCTGAGCGGAGTAGCGCGACAGGAGCACCTGGAACGCTGCGAGCAGCACCATGAAGGGCGTGGCGCCCTCACGCTGCGCCAGTGTCTTGAGCGCTTCGGATGTCGTCTGGGGAATCCGGACGGAGACGGCCGCGCCCTGGTGGGACTGGATGGCAGGACGCGGATGGTCGGTGGGCAGCTCCAGCGCGAAAGCCGCGCCCGAGAGTTGCTGCTTCCAGTAGCCCAGTTGTGCGTCCAGCGCTTCGCCCTGGAGCCACTGGCGCTGACGTTCCGCGAAGTCCGCGTACTGCACCGGCAGCGGGGCCAGCGTGGGCGTCTGGCCGGAGGTGAAGGCCTCGTAGAAGGCCACCAGCTCGCGGACGAGCACGCCCATGGACCAGCCGTCTGAGACGATGTGGTGCATCGTCACGAGCAGGAAGTGGTCCTCCTCCGCCAGCCGCACCAGCGTCGTGCGCAGGAGCGGCCCTCGCTCCAGGTGGAAGGGCTGGTTGGCCTCCTTCGCGATCCGTCGCCGGGCCTCGTCTTCGCGCTGCATGTCGGGCAACGCGGAGAGGTCCACGAGCGGCAGCGTCCACGCGTCCGGCAGGTGGATGTGCTGCGTGGCCTGGCCTTCGTGCTCGTGGAAGGTGGTGCGCAGGGACTCGTGACGCGCGACCAGGGACTCGAAGGCGCGGCGCAGCGACTCCACGTTCACCGGGCCCTTGAGCCGGAGCGCGGAGGGAATGTTGTACGACGCATCGCCCGGCGTGAGCTGATCCAGGAACCAGAGGCGCTGCTGGGCGAACGAGAGCGGAATGGCCCCCGTGCGTGAGGAGGGCCGGAGCGCGGGCGCACCCCGGGCCACCGCGGGCCGTGCATCCGCGAGCTTCAGGGCGAGGGCGGCCACGGTCGGCGCATCGAAGAGCGCGCGCAGGGGCAGCTCCAGCCCCAGCGTGGCCCGCACGCGCGAGACGAGCTGGGTGGCCAACAGCGAGTGGCCTCCCAACGCGAAGAAGTCATCGTGGAGGCCTACGCGCTCCACCCGGAGGACCTCGGTGAAGAGGGCCGCCAACTGTTTCTCGTTGGCGGTGCGCGGTGCGACGTAGGCGACGGTGCGCGCGGTCTCTTCGGGCTCCGGCAGGGCCTTGCGGTCCACCTTGCCGTTGGCGTTGAGGGGCAGCGCGTCCAGCACCATGAAGGCCGACGGCACCATGTACTCAGGCAGGCTCCGCCGGAGCTGGGCCTTGAGCGCGTCCGCGTCCAACGAGACGCCCGCGCGAGCGGTGACATAGCCGATGAGGCGTTTGTCCGCGTCCGCGCCCCGGGCCACGACGACGGCCTCGTTGACGCCCTGGAAGGCGCGCAGGGCGGCTTCGATTTCGCCCAGCTCGATGCGGAAGCCACGCACCTTCACCTGGAAGTCCAAGCGGCCCAAGTACTCCAGGCGCCCGTCGAGGCGGTAACGGACGCGGTCGCCCGTGCGGTACATGCGGCCACCGGGAGGACCGTAGGGCTCCGGCAGGAAGCGCTCTGCCGTGAGCTCCGGGCGCAGCAGATAGCCACGCGCCTGGCCTTCGCCGGCGAGGTACAGCTCACCAGCGACACCGACAGGCACCGGCTGGAGTGAAGCGTCCAGCACGTAGGCCCGCGTCGCGGGCAGGGGACGGCCGATGAGAGGCACTTCGTCACGGCCGACGAGAGAGGCCGTGGAGTAGGTCGTGTCCTCGGACGGGCCGTAGAGGTTGTAGAGCTTCTCAACCGTAGGCACCGCGTAGACCTGCTTCGCCAATGTCTCGGGCAGGGCCTCACCGGCGAGGTTGATGACGCGCACGCTGGGAGGCACCGCGCCCAGGCGCAGCAGTTGCGCCATGGCGGAGGGCACGGTGTTGACCAGGGTGACGTGGGACGCCGTAGGCAGCTCCGCCAGGTGCAGGGCGTTCTTCGCCACCACCACCGCACCGCCACTGGAGAGAGGCGCGAAGAGTTCGAAGACGGAGAGGTCGAAGTTGAGGCTCGTCGCGGCGAGCGTTCCCTTCAGTTCCTCCGGTGAGAAGGTCTCCAAGGCCCAGTGGAGGAACGCCACGGCATTGCCATGCGAGATGGCGACGCCCTTGGGGCGGCCGGTGCTGCCGGAGGTGTAGATGAGATAGGCGAGGTGTCCGGGGTGGATGTCCACTGAGGGCGCCGTCGTCGGCTGCTTCGTCAGTTCCGCATCCGAGTCGAGACACACCGGCGTGGCGGAGGTTTCAGGCAGCGCCTGCAAGAGATGCGAGTGGGCGACGAGAGCGGGGCCCTGGGCATCTTCCAGCAGCCAGCCCAAACGCTCACGCGGGTAGCTGGGATCCAGCGGCACGTAGGCGCCACCGGCCTTGAGGATGCCGAGTGCTCCAATGACGAGGTCTTCAGTGCGCTCGACACACAGGCCGACGCGAACCTCGGGCCCTACGCCGAGGCCTCGTAGCCGGTGCGCGAGTTGGTTCGCCTTCGCATCCAGCTCGCGGTACGTCAGCTGCCGCTCCGGCGTGATGACGGCCAGCGCGTCCGGCGTGCGACGTACCTGGGCTTCCACCATCGCGGGGATGCTGGGCTCACGCGGCGCCTGCGTTGCCGGGGGATTCCACTCCACGAGGATCTGCCGGCGCTCGTCGCTGGAGAGGAGGGGCAGGGTGGCCACGGATTGCTCAGGCCTGGTGGCCACGGCTTCCAGCAGCGTGAGCAGATGGCTGCACATCCGCTCGATGGTGCTCCGCTCGAAGAGGGCGGTGCTGTACTCCAGCGAGCCCACGAAGCCCTGGGGTGAGTCCTGCATCGCCAGATTGAGGTCGAACTTCGCGGAGCGCCCTTCGGTGGTGACCTGCTGGAAGGTGAGGCCGCGAATGCGCAGGTCTCCAACCGGGGCGTTCTGGAGGGCGAACATCACCTGGAACAGCGGGCTGCGGCTCGCGTCTCGCGCGGGCTGGAGGACCTCCACCAACTTCTCGAACGGAAGGTGCTGGTGCTCGTAGGCCGCGAGCGTCGTGCCGCGCACCTGGGAGAGGAGCTCACGGAAGGTTGACCGCGGCTGGACGTGAGCACGCAACACGAGCGTGTTGACGAAGAAGCCGATGAGGCCCTCGGTCTCCGCCTGGGTGCGGCCGGCGATGGGCGAGCCCACGGTGATGTCGTCCTGCGCGGAGTAGCGCGACAGGAGCACCTGGAACGCCGCGAGCAGCACCATGAAGGGCGTGGCGCCCTCACGCTGCGCCAGCGCCTTGAGCGCTTCAGACGTCGCCTGGGGAATCCGGACGGAGACGGCCGCGCCCTGGTGGGACTGGATGGCCGGACGCGGATGGTCGGTGGGCAGCTCCAGAGCGAAGGCCGCGCCCGCGAGCTGCTGCTTCCAGTAGCCCAGCTGCGCGTCCAGCGCTTCACCCTGGAGCCACTGGCGCTGACGTTCCGCGAAGTCCGCGTACTGCACCGGCAGCGGGGCCAGCGTGGGCGTCTGGCCGGAGGTGAAGGCCTCGTAGAAGGCCACCAGCTCGCGGACGAGCACGCCCATGGACCAGCCGTCTGAGACGATGTGGTGCATCGTCACGAGCAGGAAGTGGTCCTCCTCCGCCAGCCGCACCAGCGTCGTGCGCAGCAGCGGCCCGCGCTCCAGATGGAAGGGCTGATTGGCCTCCTTCGCGATCCGTCGCTGGGCCTCGTCTTCGCGCTGCATGTCGGGCAACGCGGAGAGGTCCACGAGCGGCAGCGTCCACGCGTCCGGCAGGTGGATGTGCTGCGTGGCCTGGCCTTCGTGCTCGTGGAAGGTGGTGCGCAGGGACTCGTGACGCGCGACCAGGGACTCGAAGGCGCGGCGCAGCGACTCCACGTCCACCGGCCCCTTGAGCCGGAGCGCGGAGGGAATGTTGTACGACGCATCGCCCGGCGTGAGCTGATCCAGGAACCAGAGCCGCTGCTGGGCGAACGAGAGCGGGATGGCTCCCGTGGTGCGTGGCACCGGCAGGATCGCGGGCGCGCCCCGGGTAGCCGCGGGCCGTGTGTCCTCAAGCTTCAGGGCGAGGGCGGCCACGGTCGGCGCATCGAAGAGCGCGCGCAGGGGCAGCTCCAGCCCCAGCGTGGCCCGCACGCGAGAGACGAGCTGGGTGGCCAGCAGCGAGTGGCCTCCCATGGCGAAGAAGTCATCGTGAATGCCGATCCGCTCCACGCGGAGGACTTCGGCGAAGAGCGTGGCCAGCTGCTCTTCGGTCGGGTTGCGCGGCGCGACGAAGGCGGCGCGAGAAGTCTCCTCGGGCTCCGGCAGGGCCTTGCGGTCCACCTTGCCGTTGGCGTTGAGGGGCAGCGTGTCCAGCACCATGAAGGCCGACGGCACCATGTACTCGGGCAGGTGCTGCTTGAGGTCTGCCCGGAGGAGGTCCACGTCCAGCGAGGCGCCCGCGCGAGCGGTGACGTAGCCGACGAGGCGCTTGCCCGCGTCCGCGCCCCGGGCCACGACAACGGCCTCGTTGACGCCCGGGAGTGCGCGCAGGGCGGCTTCGATTTCGCCCAGCTCGATGCGGAAGCCACGCACCTTCACCTGGAAGTCCAGGCGGCCCAGGAAGTCGAGCGTGCCGTCCGCCTTCCAGCGGGCCTTGTCGCCCGTACGGTAGAGGCGCTCGCCCGGCGTGGTGGCGACGGGATGGGGGACGAAGCGCTCCGCGGTGAGGTCCGCGCGGTTCAGGTAGCCCCACGCGAGGCCCTGGCCGCCCACGTACACCTCACCGGCGACACCCACGGGCACCGGGTGCAGGTGCGCGTCGAGCACGTAGATGGTGGAGTTGGAGATCGGACGGCCAATGGGGATGGCGCCTTCCACGCGCATGCCGTGCCGCATGGTGAGGGTGGTGGAGAAGGTGGTGTTCTCCGTGGGGCCGTAGGCGTTGTGGAAGGTCGCGCCTTCGGAGAGGCGGCCCAGGTGCTCGCGCACGCGGTCCGCGGGCAGCACGTCGCCACCGGCGAGGACCTGACGCACGCCCGCGATCGCTTCACCCTGGTGCAGGGCCATCTGCTCGAAGAGGGCGGTGGTGAGCCAGAGCGACGTCACTCGGTGGTGGCGAACCTGCGCGGCCAGTTCCTCCAGCGAGAGGGAATGCGGCGGAGCGAGGACGAGCTTCGCGCCGTGCAGTAGCGCACCCCAGATTTCGAGCGTGGACGCGTCGAACGCGACGGGTGCGAACTGGAGCCAGACTTCGTCAGGCCCGAAGCGCATGAAGGTGCTGCCGAGCACGAGGCGGGTGATGCCCCGGTGCGGCACGCTGACGCCCTTGGGGCGGCCCGTGGAGCCCGAGGTGAACATCACGTAGGCCAGGGCTTCACCGTCCACGCGGACATCCGGTGCATGCGTGGGCAGCGCGGCGATCTCCGCGGACTGGGCATCCATCCAGACGCGAGTGCCGGAGGCGGGCAGCAGTGAGGCGAAGGGCTGGTGCGTGACCACCACGCCTACGTCCGCGTCCTCCAGCAACATGGCGATGCGGTCGACGGGCGCATTGCGGTCCACCGGCACGAAGGCCGCCCCCGTCTTGAGGATGGCGAGGAGCGCGGTCACCAGCTCGAAGGAGCGCTCGACGGCGAGGCCGACGCGCGCACCCGGGACGATGCCGAGGGCCCGCAGGTGATGGGCCAACTGGTTCGCGCGCGCGTCCAGTTGCGCATACGTCAGCGTCGCATCTCCCAGCACCAGGGCCACCGCGTCGGGCGTGCGCTGCGCCTGCCGCGCGAAGTGGACGTGGACCGGGACGTCCGTCGGGCTGACGGCGGCCGTGTCATTCCACTCCACAAGGACGCGTTGGCGCTCCTCTCGGGAGAGGAGGGACAGCTCGGCCATGGGCTGCTCGGGCTTCGCGGCCACGGCCTCCAGCAGCGTGCGCAGGTGGCTGTCCATCCGCTCGATGGTGCTCCGCTCGAAGAGGGCGGTGCTGTATTCCATCCAGCCGGTGAACCCCTGCGGTGAGTCCTGCAACGTCAGGGTGAGGTCGAACTTGGCGGAGTGGCTTTCGGCGGCGACCGGCCGGAAGGTGAGGCCTGGCACGCGCAGCGCTTCTCCCGGGGCGTTCTGGAGGACGAACATCACCTGGAACAGCGGGCTGCGGCTCGCGTCCCGCACGGGCTGGAGGGCCTCCACCAGCTTCTCGAAGGGCACGTGCTGATGTTCGTAGGCCGCGAGCGTCGTGCCTCGCACCTGGGCCAGCAGCTCCCGGAAGGTGTCCTCCGGGGTCACGCGTGCGCGGAGCACGAGCGTGTTGACGAAGAAGCCGATGAGCCCTTCGGTCTCCGCCTGCGTGCGGCCCGCGATGGGCGAGCCCACGGTGATGTCGTCCTGCGCCGAGTACCGCGACAGGAGCACCTGCCAGGCCGCGAGCAGCACCATGAAGGGCGTGGCGCCTTCACGCTGCGCCAGCGCCTTGAGTGCTTCCGACGTCGCCTGGGAAATCCTCACGGCGTGCGTCGCGCCCGTGTGGGACTGGATGGCCGGGCGGGGATGATCCGTGGGCAGCTCCAGCGTGGCCGGAGCCCCTGCGAGCTGCTGCTTCCAGTAGCCCAGCTGCGCGTCGAGCGTTTCGCCCTGGAGCCAGTCGCGCTGCCACGCCGCGAAGTCCGAGTACTGCACCGGCAGCGGGGGCAGCGCGGGCATCTGGCCGCTGCTGAAGGACTCGTAGAAGGTCACCAGCTCGCGGACGAGCACGCCCATGGACCAGCCGTCGGAGACGATGTGGTGCATCGTCACGAGCAGCAGGTGCTCTTCCGCCGCCAGCCGCACGAGCGCGGTGCGCAGCAGCGGGCCGTTTCGCAGGTCGAACGGCTGACGCGCCGCCGCCTCGACCATCCGCTGTGCCTCGTCTTCGCGCCGCGATTCGGGCTGCGTGGAGAGGTCGATGAGCGGCAACGCCCAGGTGCCGGGCGTGTGGATGTGCTGGGTGGCCTGCCCCTGGCTTTCGCGGAAGGTGGTGCGCAGGGCGTCGTGGCGAGCGACCAGCGCTTCAAAGGCGCGGCGCAGCGACTCCACGTCCACCGGGCCTGTCAGCCGGAGCGCCGTGGGGATGTTGTAGGACGCGTCGCCCGGCGTGAGCTGATCCAGGAACCAGAGACGATGCTGGGCGAAGGACAGGGGCTGCGGGCCGTCCGCCTGGATCCGGGTGAGCGGAGGGGGGCGCAGGCTCGGCGTCTGGGCATTGAGGCGCTCGACGAGCGTGGCCACGGTGGGCGCTTCGAAGAGGGCCCGCAGCGGCAGTTCTACGCGGAACGCGGCGCGCACGCGCGAGACGAGCTGGGTGGCCAGCAGCGAGTGTCCACCCAGGGCGAAGAAGTCGTCGTGGATGCCCACGCGCTCCACGCGCAGCACCTGCGTGAAGAGGGCCGCGAGCTGCTCTTCGGCGGGCGTACGCGGCGCGACGTAGGTGGACTTGGGCGCGACTGCCTGGGGCGCGGGCAGCGCCTTGCGGTCCACCTTGCCGTTGGCGTTGAGCGGCAGCGCCTCCAGCACCAGGAACGCGGAGGGGCGCATGTGCTCGGGCAGGTGTTGCTTGAGCCAGTCCTTGAGGATGTCCGCCGTCAGGGCGGAGCCGGTGCCTTCCGTGGGCACCACGTAGGCCACGAGCCGCTTGTCGCCGGGGCTGTCCTCGCGCGCGAGCACCACGGCGGCATGCACCTGGGGATGCTTGAGGAGCGTGGACTCGATTTCGCCCAGTTCGATGCGGAAGCCGCGGACCTTCACCTGGAAGTCCGCGCGGCCCAGGTAGTCGAGCATCCCGTCCGCACGCCAGCGCACGACGTCGCCGGTGCGGTAGAGGCGAGCGCCCGGGGTGGAGGAGAAGGCGTCGGGGATGAAGCGCTCCGCCGTCAGCTCGGGGCGGTTGAGGTAGCCGCGCGCGACGCCTTCGCCTCCCAGGAAGAGCTCGCCCGCGACGCCCATGGGCACCGGGCGCAGGGACTTGTCCAACACGTACGCGCGGACGTTGGACAGGGGCCGGCCGATGGTGGGCGTGGCGGAAGCGTCGAAGGCGCAGGCGGTGGCGTCGACGGTGCACTCGGTGGGGCCGTAGACGTTGAAGGCGCGCAGGCGTGGGTGCTGGGCCAGGCTGCTCCACGTGCCGGGGTCCACCGCCTCGCCGCCCACCAACGCGCGCTGGGGGAGGACGTCCTTCTCCAGCAGCCCTTCATCCACCAGCATGCGCAGGTGCGCGGGCGAGCAGTCGAGGACCTCCAGCGCGTCCTGCCCGATGCGCTTCACCAGCTCACCGGCATCCGCGCGGGCCTCCTCCGGGACGATGCAGAGGGTGTGGCCATCGAGCACCTGGACGAGCTGCTGGACGGAGGCGTCGAAGGACAGCGGTGCGTTGACGCTGACGCGCTCCCCCGCGCTCCGGCCCTGGTGCACGGTGTTGGCCAGCCCCTGCCGCAGGTTCATCACGGAGCGGTGCTGGATCATCACGCCCTTGGGACGGCCGGTGCTGCCGGAGGTGTAGATGATGTAGGCCAGGTGCTCGGGGGAGACGGCCACGCCGGGCGCTTCGCGGGACTCGGCCGCGAGCTCCGCCGCGTCCGGGTCGAGGAGGACGACGTGGGCCGTGTGCTGGGGCAGCACGTCACGCACGCGCTGCTGCGTGAGGACGACGGGCGCGCCGGTGTCGGAGAGGACGTGGGCGAGCCACTCGCGCGGGTAGCGGAAGTCCAGGGGCACATAGGCGCCGCCGGCCTTGAGGATGCCCAGGATGCCGACGAGCGCCTCCACGGAGCGATCCACGCACAGCACCACGCGCACGTCGGGCCCGACGCCCAGCTTCACCAGCCGGTGGGCCAGTTGGTTGGAGCGCGCATCCAGCTCCTGGAACGTGAGCTGCTGGTCGCGGCAGATGACGGCCAGGGCCTCCGGCGTGCGAAGGGCCTGGGCGGTGAAGGCCTCGTGGAAGCAGGTGTCGCGGGGGAACTCCACGTCCGTCCGGTTCCAGTCGACAAGGAGTTGCTGGCGCTCCTGCGCCGTGAGCAGGGGCAGGCTCGCGAGCGTCGCCTCCGGCTGCGCGGCGATGGCCTCCAGCAGGACGCCCAGGTGGCCCACGAGACGCTGGACGGTGGAGGCATCGAAGAGGTCGGTGCTGTACTCGATGAAACCGGTGAGGCCCTGGGGCACCTCGAAGAGCGTGAGGGACAGGTCGAAGCGGGAGGAGTTGCCCTCCAGGGGGATGGGCTGGAAGGCCAGGCCTGGCACGCGCAGCGCTTCAGCGGGTGCGTTCTGCAGGACGAGCATCACCTGGAAGAGCGCGCTGCGACTCAGGTCGCGCACGGGCTGGAGGACCTCGACCAGCTTCTCGAAGGGGACGTGCTGGTGTTCGTAGGCGGCGAGCGTGGTGGCCTTCACCTGGGCCAGCAGTTCGCGGAATGTCGCCTGCGGATCCACCTGGGACCGCAGGACGAGCGTGTTGACGAAGAAGCCGATGAGGCTTTCGGCCTCGGCGTGGGTGCGGCCGGCGATAGGGGAGCCGACGGAGATGTCGTCCTGGCCGGAGTAGCGGGAGAGCAGCAGCTGGAAGGCGGAGAGCAGCAGCATGAAGGGCGTGGCGCCTTCACGCTGGGCGAGGCCGCGCAGCGAGTCCGTCAGCTGCGAAGGGAAGTGCACGGGCATCGTGGCGCCGCGCAGGGACTGGACGGCCGGACGCGGGCGGTCGGTGGGCAGCTCCAATGCCGCGGGCGCACCCGCCAACTGATGCTTCCAGTAGCGGAGTTGGAACTCCAGCGCTTCGCCCTGGAGCCACTGACGCTGCCAGACGGCGAAGTCCGCGTATCGCACGGGCAGCGGTGGCAGGGAGGGAGCCCGGCCGCCACTGAAGGACTCATAGAGGCTCGCCAGTTCGCGGATGAGGACGCCCATGGACCAGCCGTCGGAGACGATGTGGTGCATCGTCGCGAGGAGGACGTGGGATTCGGCTGAGAGCTTGAGAAGGGCCGTGCGCAGCAGCGGCCCTCGGACGAGGTTGAAGGGCTGCCGGGCTTCACGGGTAGCGAGCCGCAACGTCTCTTCCTCTCGCGCGGACTCATCGAGGGAAGAGAGGTCCTGCACGGGGAGCGCCCATGGGGCCGGAGGATGGATGCGCTGGAAGGGCTGACCCTCTTCCTCGAAGAAGGTGGTGCGCAGCGCTTCATGGCGCGCCACGAGGGCTTCGAAGGCCCGGCGCAGGGCCTCGACATCCAGGCGGCCCAGGAGGCGCAGGGCGACGGGCAGGTTGTAGGACGCGTCGTCCGGGGTCAGCTGGTCGAGGAACCAGAGGCGCTGCTGCGCGAAGGAGAGCGGCTGCGGGCCTTCGGTGCGCGTGCGCGTCAGGGAGGGCAGGCGCGTGCCGGTCGCGGCGCGCTGGAGGCGTTCGGCCAGTGCGGCGATGGTGGGGGCTTCGAAGAGGGCACGAAGCGGCAGCTCCATGTCGAGCGCCGCGCGCACGCGGGCCACCAGTTGCGTGGCGAGCAGGGAGTGGCCCCCCAGCTCGAAGAAGTTGTCGGTGCGGCCCACGGTGGGGACGCGCAGCACTTCGCTCCAGAGGGTCGCGAGCTTCTCCTCCAGCGGCGTCGCCGGGGCCTCGTAGGCGTGTGACGCCCGGAGCGCGCCCGCATCCGGAGCAGGAAGGGCCTTGCGGTCCACCTTGCCGTTGGACGTCAGCGGCAGCGCCTCCATGGAGACGAAGGCGGCGGGCACCATGTACTCGGGCAGGTGCTGCTTCAGGTGGGCGCGGAGCGTGGTGACGTCGAGAGCGTCACCGACGACGTAGGCGACGAGTCGCTTTTCGCCCGGAGCATCCTCGCGGGCGAGCACGACGGCGTCCTTCACGGCTGGGGCTGCACGCAGGGCGTTCTCGACTTCGCCCAGCTCGATGCGGAAGCCGCGGACCTTCACCTGCGCGTCGATGCGACCGATGAAGTCCAACTGGCCATCCGCGCGCCAGCGCACCACGTCGCCCGTGCGGTAGAGGCGAGCCCCTTCCTCACCGGAGAAGGCGTCCGGCACAAAGCGCTCGGCGGTGAGGCCCGGCCGGCCCGCGTACCCGCGCGCGACGCCCACGCCACCGATGTGCAACTCACCGCGCACTCCCACGGGCACCGGCTGCCCGTGAGGGTCCAGCACGTAGACGCACACGTTCGCCAGCGGCTTGCCGATGGACGGCACTTCTCCATCCGCCACCACCTCACCGAAGGTGGCGATGACGGTGGCTTCGGTGGGGCCGTAGGTATTGAGCAGGCGCCGTCCCGGAGCCCAGCGCGCGACGACGTCCGCAGGCAGGGCTTCGCCGCCGGAGATGACGGTGCGTACCTTGGGCAGGCCCTCGGAGGATGTCGCTGCCAGGGCCGCGGGGGTGAGGCTGACGACGCTCAGCTCCTGCTCACGCAGCAGCACGGGCAGAGGCGCGCCCGGCATCAACTTCTCCAACGGGGCCAGCACCAGCGTGGCGCCGTTGCAGAGCGTGGTGAAAATCTCCTCCACGGAGAGGTCGAAGCTGAGGCTGGCGAACTGCAACACGCGGCTGCCGGGGCCGATGCCGTACGCCACCGCTTCATGGGTGACGAGGTTGGCGACACTGCGGTGCTCCACCGCCGTGCCCTTGGGCGTCCCCGTGCTGCCCGAGGTGTAGAGCAGGTACGCCATATTGGCGGGCGTTACACCCGTCACGGGCGCATCCGTTGGCTCCTGCGCCAGGGACTCGCGCTCCGTATCCAGGCAGAGGGCGCGGGCATGCAGTGCTTCGGGGAAGCGGTCCACCAGCGGCTGCTGGGTGACGAGCACCTGGGCCGCGCTGTCCTCCAGCATGAAGGCCAGACGCTCGCGGGGAAGAAGCGGATCCACGGGCACCCAGGCGCCACCGGCCTTCAGGATGCCGAGCAGGCCGATGACGACGTCGAGGGACCGCTCGACGCTGAGTGCGACGCGGACCTCCGGGCCCACGCCACGGCGGCGCAGGGCATGGGCAAGCTGATTGGCGCGCGCGTCCAGTTGCGCGTACGTCAGCTGCACTCCCTCGAAGACAGCGGCCACCGCGTCAGGAGCGCGGCGCACCTGCGCCTCGAAGAGCGAGTGCATGCACGCTTCAGGGAACGGCGCCCGCGTGGCGTTCCAATCCACCAACATCTGCTGGCGCTCATCCGCCGCGAGCAACTGCAGCGACGACACGCGCTGATCCGGCTTCGCGATGGCCTCCTGCAGGAGCACGCGCAGGTGCTCGGCCATGCGTGAGGCGGTGGAGGCGGTGAAGATGTCGGTGGTGTATTCGAGATAGCCCTTGAGGCCGGCGTCCGTTTCCAGCACCTGGAGGGTGAGGTCGAACTTGGCGGAGAAGGTATCGAGCTCCAGGGCCTCCAGCTTGACGCCCTCGACGGTGGCGGCGCCGCGGAAGGAGGCTTGGTAGGTGAGCATCACCTGGAAGAAGGGAGTGCGCCCCGGGATGCGCTCGGGCTTCAACTCCTCCACGAGCCGCTCGATGGGCAGTTCCTGGTGCTCCTGGGCACCGAGCACCGTCTCCCGCACCTGACGCAGCAGGGTGCGGAATGAAGCCGTGCCAGTCACGCGGGTGCGAAGCACCTGGGCGTTGACGAAGAGGCCGATGAGGCCCTCCACCTCGCCGCGAGTACGGCCCGCCATGGGAGAGCCGACGGTGACGTCCTCCTGGCCGGAGTAGCGGGCCATCAGCATCTGCCAGCCCGTCAGCAGCGCCATGTAGAGGGAAGCGCCTTCCTGCTGCGCCAGGGCCTTGAGTGCGTCCGTCAACTCGCGCGGCAGCAGCACGTCATGCCGGGCGCCTCGGCCATCTCGCGTCGCGGGGCGGGGGAAGTCGGTGGGCAGCTCCAGCGCGGAAGGCACCTCGGCCAACTGACGCTTCCAGTAATCGAGCTGCTTCTCCAGCCGGGGGCCCTGCATCCACTCGCGCTGCCAGACGCCGAAGTCCGCGTACTGGATGCCCAGCGGCGGCAGGGGCGCTGCCTGGCCTCGCGCGAAGGCCCCGTAGAGGAGCGCCACCTCGCGCACCAGCAGCGTCATGGACCAGCCGTCGGAGATGATGTGGTGCACCACCACGACGAGCAGATGCTCTGCCGGTGCCGACGTCAGTAGCAGCGCGCGCAGCAGCGGGCCCTTCGCGAGGTCGAAGGGCCGCGCGGCCTCTTCACGTGCCAGACGCCACACGTCCTCTGGCTGCGAGCCCGTGAGCGCCTTGCGCTCCAGGGTGAGCACGGGCTCCGGCGACACCACCAGCACGGGGCCGGACGCGTCCTCGCGGAAGGTGGTGCGCAGCACTTCATGACGGCGCACCACTTCGCGCAGCGCGCGCTCCAGGACGGCCACGTCGAGTGCGCCCTCCAGGCGCACCGCCATGGGCACGTTGAAGAGGGACGTGCCGGGCTGGAGCTGATCAATGAACCAGAGGCGCTGCTGGGCGAAGGACAGGGGCAAGGGCCGCGAGCGGTCCTGCACCGGGATGAGGCCTTGCACGGAGTTGCCCGCGGTGGCCTTTTGAGCGGCCATCTTCTTGAGCAACTCGGCGCGCTTCTCCGGTGAGAGGTTGGCGATCCGCTTCGACAGCTCGTGGCTCATCTCGTGTACTCCGCACTGGGGGATGCCATTGCGCACGAGCGCTACCCGCAAGGGTGGCACCCGTGAGACCTCAGACTGCTGCTGACGCTGGATTGCCGTTCTGGACCGCGCTCACGGGGGAAGCGCGGCGATGGGCAAATTCGCGGTGGTTACATTATTCCGTAACGACATGACGTGTCATGAAGCCGACACGGCGCTCCTGCGGCACAACCGGGGGACGAATAAATCCCTGTGCTTACAGCCCCCACCATAGGAGGGCGCTCTGACGTCGGTGTGCCCACTCGACCGCAAAAGCCGGATCTCAGGTTCGGCGGCTCCGCGAGACCGGGGCCACCCATGAACCCGGCGGCGTGATCCGTGCGGAGTGCCTGGCTTCCTGGAGCTGAAGCCCCGCGCCTGGACAGGCTGGCGCGGGGCGGACGGAGTTCAGCTTCCCGTGGGCGCGCCCGACTCGCTGCTCGACGCACGGGCGAGGATCAGACGCAGTCTCTCCACGATGGATTCGAGGTGCGGGTCCTGCAGCAGCTCATGATGGCTGCCGGGGACGTCGTGCACCTCCAGGCCACCACGGACGAGGGGCTCCCAGCCGCGGTGACGTGGGAGCTCGGTCGCGGCCTCGCTGGCGCTCAGCAGCAGGGCGGCGCCGTCGTACGGCCGGGGCACGTACTTCTCCTGCGCGAAGAGGTTGGCCTGGAAGACGCGGAAGAGGGCGCGCAGTTGAGCGGCCCCGGAGTGCGCGTCGAGGATGCGTGCGCGGACTCCTTGCTGGAGCAGGTGGTCCAGCATCGCGTCGTCGTTGCCTTGTGCCAGTGCCTCGTCCGAGACGGAGAGTTCCTGACCGAAGGCGGTGGCCGTCGTCTGCGCGAAGGCGATCCGGACTCGGGCTTCGGAAGAGAAGTGGGGTTCTGTTTCGGAAGGCGGCGTGATGCCGGGCACGTGGGCGTCGATGAGTGCGAGCACATCCACGGCTTCGCCCGCCTCGCGCAGGCGGCGGGCCATCTCGTAGGCGATGACGCCGCCGAGCGACCAGCCTCCCAACTGATAGGGACCGCGCGGCTGCACGGTGCGGATGGCTTCGATGTAGAGGCTGGCCATCTCCTCGATGGATTCAGCGACGGGCCGTCCGTCGAGGCCGCGTGACTGGAGGCCGAAGACGGGCAGTGAGGGCCCCAGCCTGCGCGCCAGCTCCGAGTAGGCCAGGACGTTGCCGCCGCCGGGATGGACGAGGAAGAGGGGCCGCTGTCCAGGCTCTCCGCGCTCCAGGGGAACGAGGGGCGTCCAGGCCTGCGAGTCGTCGCGGAGCACCTGCGCGAGCTGCTCGACGGTGGGCTGCTGGAAGAGGACGGAGAGAGGAAGGCTGAGCCCGAGCCGCTCACGGATGGACGCGAGCATGCGCACGGCGAGCAGGGAGTGGCCGCCCAACTCGAAGAAGCTGGAGCGGACGCCGACGGAGCGGACGCCGAGGACGTCCTCCCAGATGCGGGCGAGCTGCATTTCGAGCGCGTCGCGGGGCGCGATGAAATCCCGGGCCTCGATGGCGTGGGCATCGGGTTCGGGCAGGGCCTTGCGGTCGACCTTGCCGTTGGAGTTGAGGGGCAGGGCGTCGAGGACGAGGACCGCGGAGGGCACCATGTATTCGGGCAATTGCTGCCGGAGATGAGCCTTGAGTGCCTCGGAGTCGAGCGAGTGCCCTTCGCGAGCGGTGACGTAGGCGACGAGGCGCTTGTCGGCGGCTTCACCCTTCGCGACAACGACGACGTCCTTGATGCCCGGAGCGCGGCGGAGGGCCGCTTCGATTTCGCCCAGTTCGATGCGGAAGCCGCGCACCTTCACCTGGAAGTCGACGCGGCCCAGGTATTCCAGCCGCCCGTCGAGGCGGTACCGGACGCGGTCGCCCGTGCGGTACATGCGGCCACCGGGAGGACCGTAGGGCTCCGGCAGGAAGCGCTCGGCCGTCAGTTCCGGACGCAGCAGGTATCCACGCGCCTGGCCTTCACCCGCGAGGTACAGCTCACCGGCGACACCGACAGGCACCGGCTGGAGTGAAGCGTCCAGTACGTAGGCGCGAGTCGCGGGCAGGGGACGGCCGATGAGAGGCACTTCGTCACGGCCGACGAGCGAGGACGTGGAGTAGGTGGTGTCCTCCGAAGGGCCGTAGAGGTTGTAGAGCTTCTCGACCGTGGGCACCGCGTAGACCTGCTTCGCGAGCGTCTCCGGCAGGGCTTCGCCCGCGAGGTTGATGACGCGCACGGAGGACGGCACCGCACCCAGGCGCAGCAGTTGCGCCATGGCGGAGGGCACCGTGTTGACGAGGGTGACGTGGGACGCCGTAGGCAGCTCCGCCAGGTGCAGGGCGTTCTTCGCCACCACCACCGCACCGCCACTGGAGAGAGGCGCGAAGAGTTCGAAGACGGAGAGGTCGAAGTTGAGGCTCGTCGCGGCGAGCGTTCCCTTCAGCTCCTCCGGTGAGAAGGTCTCCAATGCCCAGTGGAGGAAGGAGACCGCGTTGCCGTGGGAGATGGCGACGCCCTTGGGGCGGCCGGTACTGCCCGAGGTGTAGATGAGGTAGGCGAGGTGTCCGGGGTGGATGTCCACCTTCGGAGCCGTCGTGGGCTGCTTCGCCAGCTCCACGTCCGAGTCGAGGCACACAGGCGTCGCAGACGTCTCGGGCAGAGCCTGCAAGAGATGCGAATGCGCCACGAGGGCCGGGCCCTGCGCATCCTCCAGCAGCCAGCCCAGGCGCTCACGCGGATAGCTGGGATCCAACGGCACGTAGGCGCCACCGGCCTTGAGGATGCCGAGCGCTCCGATGACGAGGTCCTCGGTGCGTTCGACGCACAGGCCGACGCGGACTTCGGGGCCGACGCCCAGTCCGCGCAGGCGGTGGGCGAGCTGATTCGCCTTCGCGTCCAGCTCCCGGTACGTCAGCTGTCGCTCGGGTGTGATGACGGCCAGCGCGTCCGGCGTGCGGCGCACCTGCGCCTCCACCATCGCGGGGATGCTGGGCTCGTGTGGCACCTGCGAGGCAGGCGGATTCCACTCGACGAGGAGTTGCTGCCGCTCCGTGTCGGTGAGCAGCGGCAGGTCCCCGAGCCGTGACTCGGGCTTCGTCGCGATGGCCTCCAGCAAGACACCGAAGTGCCCGGCCATGCGCTGAATGGACGCCGCATCGAACAGGTCCGTCGCGTACTCCAGCGTGCCGGTGAACCCGTCCCGCCCTTCACTCAGGCCCAGGGAGAGATCGAACTTGGCGAAGTGGGCCTCCAGCGGCAGGGCCTGGAAGGACAGGCCCGGCAGACGCAGTGCCTCCGCAGGCGTGTTCTGCAGGACGAACATGGCCTGGAAGAGCGGGCTGCGGCTCATGTCGCGCGTGGGCTGCACGGCTTCGACGAGCTTTTCGAAGGGCAGATGCTGGTGCTCGAAGGCCGCGAAGGTCGTGCCTCTCACCTGGACCAGCAACTCACGGAACGTCGCGCGCGGATCCACCTGGGCACGCAGGACCAGGGTGTTGACGAAGAAGCCGATGAGGCCTTCGGTCTCCGCCTGCGTGCGGCCCGCGATGGGTGAGCCCACGCTGATGTCTTCCTGCGCCGAGTAACGCGACAGGAGCACCTGGAAGGCGGCCAGCAGCACCATGAAGGGCGTAGCCCCCTCGCGTCCCGCGAGCGCCTTGAGCGCACGGGAGACGTTCCCAGGGATGCGAACGTCCACCGTGGCACCCCGGTGGGACTGCACGGGCGGACGCGGCCGGTCCGTGGGCAGCTCCAACGCCGCGGGCGCCCCGGAGAGCTGCTGCTTCCAGTAGCGGATCTGCGCCTCCAGGGCCTCCCCCTGGAGCCAGTTCCGCTGCCACGCCGCGAAGTCCGCGTACTGCACGGGCAGCGGCGTGAGGTCGGGCTCCTTGCCGTCATGGAACGCGGCGTACAGCGAGATGAGCTCCCGGACGAGCACGCCCATGGACCAGCCGTCGGAGACGATGTGGTGCATCGTCACCAGCAGCAGGTGCTCATTCTCCTCCAGGCGCACCAGGGCACTGCGCAGCAGGGGACCCGTGGCGAGGCGGAAGGGACGCCGGGCCTCCTCGTCGGCCAGCTTCCGAGCCGCCTTCTTCCGCTCATCCTCGGGCAGCGAAGAGAGGTCCATGAGCGGCAGCGTCCATGCCGCCGGAGCCTGGATCCGCTGCGTGGGCTGACCCTGATGCTCGTGGAAGGTGGTGCGCAGGGCCTCGTGACGGGCGACGAGTGCCTCGAAGGCACGGCGCAGGGCTTCGACGTCCACTTGCCCCGAGAGCTGAAGTGCAACCGGGAGGTTGTAGGACGCGTCCTCCGGCTGGAGTTGATCCAGGAGCCACAGCCGCTGCTGAGCGAAGGACAACGGCAGCGGGCCGTCATGCGAGACGCGGGTGAGCTTTTGGGCGTGCGACGACGCGCTCCCGTGCAGCCGCGCGGCCAGGGCTTCCACCGTGGGGGACTCGAAGAGCGCTCGTAGGGGCAGTTCGACACCCAGCTCCGCGCGCACGCGCGACACCACCTGGGTGGCCAGCAGTGAGTGCCCACCCAGTTCGAAGAAGGAGTCCTTCACGCCCACCTGGGGCAGACGGAGGACCTCGGCCCAGATGGAGGCCAGCTTCGCTTCGGCTTCTGTCCGAGGCGCTTCGTAGGTGTTACCGGACTGGGGTGCCTCCGGCTCCGGCAGGGCCTTGCGGTCCACCTTGCCGTTGGCATTGAGGGGCAGTGCGTCCAGCACCACGAACGCGGTGGGCACCATGTACTCGGGCAGCCCCTGACGCAGATGGGCCTTGAGGGCTTCCACTTCCAGGGAGGCCCTGGGCGTGACGTAGGCGACGAGGCGCTTGTCAGCGGCTTCACCCCTGGCAACGACAACGGCGTCCTTGAGGCCCGGAGCGCGGCGGAGGGCCGCTTCGATTTCACCCAGCTCGATGCGGAAACCACGCACCTTCACCTGGAAGTCGACGCGGCCCAGGTACTCCAGGCGCCCGTCGGGGCGATACCGGACGCGGTCGCCCGTGCGGTACATGCGGCCGCCCGGAGGACCGTAGGGCTCCGGCACGAAGCGCTCCGCGGTGAGTTCCGGACGCATCAGGTAGCCGCGCGCCTGGCCTTCGCCGGCGAGGTACAGCTCGCCCGCCACGCCCAAGGGCACAGGCTGCAACGCGGCATCCAGCACATAGGCCCGCGTCGCGGGTAGGGGCCTGCCGATGAGAGGCACTTCGTTACGGCCGACGAGAGAGGCCGTGGAGTAGGTGGTGTCCTCGGACGGGCCGTAGAGGTTGTAGAGCTTCTGCACCGTCGGGACGGCGTAGACCTGCTTGGCCAACGTCTCGGGCAGGGCTTCGCCCGCGAGGTTGATGACTCGCACGGAGGGCGGCACCGCGCCCAGGCGCAGGAGTTGCGCCATGGCGGAGGGCACGGTGTTGACGAGCGTGACGTGGGCCGCCGTAGGCAGCTCCGCCAGATGCAGGGCGTTCTTCGCCACCACCACCGCACCACCACTGGAGAGAGGCGCGAAGAGTTCGAAGACGGAGAGGTCGAAGTTGAGGCTCGTCGCCGCAAGCGTTCCCTTCAGCTCCTCTGGGGCGAAGGTGGAGAGAGCCCAGTGGAGGAAGGAGACCGCGTTGCCGTGGGAGATGGCGACGCCCTTGGGGCGGCCGGTGCTGCCGGAGGTGTAGATGAGGTAGGCGAGGTGTCCCGGGTGGATATCCACCTTCGGAGCCGTCGTGGGCTGCTTCGCCAACTCCACGTCCGAGTCGAGGCACACCGGCATCGCAGACGTCTCGGGCAGTGCAGAGAGCAGGTGCAAATGCGCCACGAGGGCCGGGCCCTGGGCATCTTCCAGCAGCCAACTCAGGCGCTCACGCGGGTAGCTGGGATCCAGGGGCACGTAGGCGCCACCGGCCTTGAGGATGCCGAGGGCTCCGATGACGAGGTCTTCAGTGCGTTCAACGCAGAGGCCGACGCGGACTTCGGGTCCGACACCCAGACCGCGCAGCCGGTGGGCGAGCTGGTTCGCCTTCACGTCCAGCTCCCGGTACGTCAGTTGCCGCTCGGGGGTGATGATGGCCATCGCGTCCGGCGTGAGACGCACCTGCGCCTCCACCATCGCGGGGATGCTGGGCTCACGAATCGCCAGTGCCGCTTCCGGATTCCACTCAACGAGGAGCTGTCGGCGCTCCTCATCCGTAATCAGCGGCAGGTCGCCAAGCCTCGTGTCCGGCTTCTTCGCGATGGCCTCCAGCAGCACGCCGAAGTGGCCCGCCATGCGCTGGATGGTCGCCGCGTCGAACAGGTCCGTTGCGTACTCCAGCGTGCCGACCAGCCCTGCTTGAACCTCCTGCAGGGCAAGCGAAAGGTCGAACTTGGCGAAGTGGGCTTCCAGCGGCAGGGCCTGGAAGGACAGGCCCGGCAGGCGCAGTGGCTCGGTGGGCGTGTTCTGCAGGACGAACATGGCCTGGAAGAGCGGGCTGCGGCTCATGTCACGTGCGGGCTGCACGGCTTCGACGAGCTTCTCGAACGGCAGATGCTGGTGCTCGTACGCCGCGAAGGTCGTGCCTCGCACCTGGGCCAACAGCTCCCGGAACGTCGCGCGCGGATTCACCTGGGCGCGCAGGACCAGGGTGTTGACGAAGAAGCCGATGAGGCCTTCGGTCTCCGCCTGGGTGCGGCCCGCGATGGGCGAACCCACGCTCACGTCGTCTTGTGCGGAGTAGCGGGACAGCAGCACCTGGAATGCCGCCAGCAGCGTCATGAACGCAGTGGCGCCTTCTCGTTGCGCCAGGGCCTTGAGCGCGCTGGCGACGGGCTCGGGGATGCGCACCTCCACCATGGCGCCACGGTGGGACGGCACGGGTGGGCGCGGCCGGTCGGTGGGCAGCTCCAACGCCGCGGGCGCTCCGGAGAGCTGCTGCTTCCAGTAGCGGATCTGCGCCTCCAGGGCCTCTCCCTGGAGCCAATTCCGCTGCAACGTCGCGAAGTCCGCGTACTGCACGGGCAGCGGCGCGAGCGTCGGCGTGCTGCCCGTGGAGAAGGCCTCGTAGAAGGCCACCATCTCCCGGACGAGGACGCCCATGGACCAGCCGTCGGAGACGATGTGGTGCATCGTCAATAGCAGCAGGTGCGAGTCGCCGCCCATTCGCACCAGGGTGCTGCGCAGCAGCGGCCCCGTGGCAAGGTCGAACGGCCGTCGCGCTTCTTCATTGGCCAGCCTTCGAGCCTCATTCCGCCGCTCATCTTCGGGCAACGAAGAGAGGTCCACGAGCGGCAGCGTCCATGCAGCCGGAGCCTGGACTCGCTGCGTGGGCTGACCCTGATGTTCGTGGAAGGTGGTGCGCAGGGCCTCGTGGCGATGGACGAGTGATTCGAAGGCACGGCGCAGGGACTCCGCGTCCAGGTGCCCGGAGAGCTGGAGCGCGGCCGGGAGGTTGTAGGACGCGTCCCCGGGGTGGAGTTGATCCAACAGCCACAGGCGCTGCTGCGCGAAGGACACAGGCCGCAGGCCGTCAGGCGAGAGACGGGTGAGCTTCATCGCCTGGGAGGTCGCGCTCCCTTGCAGCCGCCCGGCGAGCGCCTCCACCGTGGAGGACTCGAAGAGCGCGCGCAGGGGCAGCTCCACGCCGAACTCCGCGCGCACGCGCGACACCACCTGCGTGGCCAGCAGCGAGTGCCCGCCCAGTTCGAAGAAGGAGTCCTTCACGCCCACCTGCGGCAGACGGAGGACCTCGGCCCAGATGGAGGCCAGCTTCGCTTCGGCTTCCGTGCGAGGCGCTTCGTAGGTGTTGCCAGACTGCGGCGCCTCCGGCTCTGGCAGGGCCTTGCGGTCCACCTTGCCGTTGGAGTTGAGCGGCAGCGCCTCAAGCACCACGAAGGTGGCAGGCACCATGTACTCGGGGAGTCCCTGACGCAGATGCGCCTTGAGGGCTTCCACCTCCAGCGAGGCACTTGCCTTGGGAGAGACGTAGGCGACGAGGCGTTTCTCGGCGGCCTCACCCTTCGCGACGACGACCGCGTCCTTGAGGCCCGGAGCGCGGCGGAGAGCGGCTTCGATTTCGCCCAGCTCGATGCGGAAGCCGCGCACCTTCACCTGGAAGTCGACGCGGCCGAGGTACTCCAGGCGCCCGTCGAGTCGGTACCGGACGCGGTCGCCCGTGCGGTACATGCGGCCACCGGGAGGACCGTAGGGCTCCGGCAGGAAGCGCTCTGCCGTGAGCTCCGGACGCAGCAGGTATCCACGCGCCTGGCCTTCGCCCGCGAGGTACAGCTCACCGGCGACACCGACAGGCACCGGCTGGAGTGAAGCGTCCAGCACGTAGGCACGCGTCGCGGGCAGGGGACGGCCAATGAGGGGCACTTCGTCACGGCCGACGAGAGAGGCCGTGGAGTAGGTGGTGTCTTCGGACGGGCCGTAGAGGTTGTAGAGCTTCTGCACCGTCGGGACGGCGTAGACCTGCTTCGCCAACGTCTCCGGCAGGGCCTCACCGGCGAGGTTGATGACACGCACGGAGGGCGGCACCGCACCCAGGCGCAGCAGTTGCGCCATGGCGGAGGGCACCGTGTTGACGAGCGTGACGTGGGACGCCGTAGGCAGCTCGGCCAGGTGCAGGGCGTTCCGTGCCACCACCACCGCGCCACCGCTGCTCAACGGGGCGAAGAGTTCGAAGACGGAGAGGTCGAAGTTGAGGCTCGTCGCGGCGAGCGTTCCCTTCAGTTCCTCCGGGGAGAACGTCTCCAGAGCCCAGTGGAGGAAGGAGACAGCGTTGCCATGGGAGATGGCGACGCCCTTGGGGCGGCCGGTGCTGCCGGAGGTGTAGATGAGGTAGGCGAGGTGGCCGGGGTGGATGTCCACCACGGGCGCCGTCGTCGGCTGCTTCGCCAGCTCCACGTCCGAGTCGAGACACACCGGCGTGGCGGTGGTCTCCGGTAGGGCCGAGAGCAGATGCGAATGCGCCACGAGGGCCGGGCCCTGAGCATCCTCCAGCAGCCAGCCCAGGCGCTCACGCGGGTAGCTGGGGTCCAGGGGCACGTAGGCGCCACCGGCCTTGAGGATGCCGAGCGCTCCGATGATGAGGTCTTCAGTACGTTCAACGCAGAGACCGACACGGACTTCGGGGCCGACGCCCAGGCTTCGCAGCCGGTGGGCGAGCTGGTTGGCCTTCGTATCCAGCTCCCGGTACGTCATCTGCCGCTCCGGTGTAATGACGGCCAGCGCGTCCGGCGTGCGACGCACCTGGGCTTCCACCATCGCGGGGATGCTGGGCTCACGCGGCGCCTGCGATGCCGGGGGATTCCACTCGACGAGGAGTTGCTGCCGCTCCGTGTCGGTGAGCAGCGGCAGGTCGCCAAGCTTCATGTCCGGCTTCTTGGCAATGGCCTCCAGCAAGACGCCGAAGTGCCCAGCCATGCGCTGAATGGTCGCCGCGTCGAACAGGTCCGTCGCGTACTCCAACGTGCCCGTCATTCCCGTGGGGGCCTCTCTCAGTCCCAGGGAGAGATCGAACTTCGCGAAGCGCGTTTCCAACGGCAGCGTCCGCATGGACAAGCCCGGCAGGCGCAGCTCTTCACCCGGCATGTTCTGCAGGACGAACATCGCCTGGAACAACGGATTGCGGCTCAGGTCGCGCGTGGGCTGCACAGCCTCCACGAGCTTCTCGAAGGGCAGGTGCTGGTGCTCGTACGCCGTGAGCGTCGTGCCCCTCACCTGGACCAGCAACTCACGGAACGTCGCTCGCGGATCCACCTGGGCGCGCAGGACCAGGGTGTTGACGAAGAAGCCGATGAGGCCCTCGGTCTCCGCCTGCGTGCGGCCCGCGATGGGCGAACCCACGCTGATGTCATCCTGCGCCGAGTAGCGCGACAGGAGCACCTGGAACGCCGCGAGGAACACCATGAAGGGCGTGGCGCCTTCCCTCTGGGCAAGGGCCTTGAGTGCCTCCACCAGGTGGGCCGGAATCCGCACGTCCACCGTGGCCCCCCGGTGCGACTGCACGGGCGGACGCGGCCGGTCCGTGGGCAGCTCCAGCGCCGCCGGTGCTCCAGCCAACCGCTGCTTCCAGTAGTCCAGCTGCGCCTCCAGGACCTCGCCCTGGAGCCAGTCGCGCTGCCACGTCGCGAAGTCCGCGTACTGCACCGGCAGCGGCGGGAGGGCCGGCGTGCTGCCCGTGCTCAAGGCTTCGTAGAAGGCCGCCATCTCGCGAACGAGGACGCCCATGGACCAGCCGTCGGAGACGACGTGATGCATGGTCACCAGCAGCAGGTGCTCCTCCTCTTCCAGGCGCACCAGCAGCCCGCGCAGCAGCGGTCCCGTCGCGAGCCGGAACGGACGGCGGGCCTCCTCGGCCACGATGCGATGGGCTTCTTCCTCGCGCTGCTCCCGGGGCAGCGCGCTCAGGTCGACGACGGGCAGTTCCCATGCCGCTGCCGCGTGGACTCGCTGCGACGGCGCCTCCTGGGACGCGGCGAGCGTGGTGCGCAGGGATTCGTGGCGGGCGATCAGCGCTTCGAAGGCGCCTCGCAGCGCGTCCGCGTCCACCCGGCCCGTCAGCCGCAGCGCCGTGGGGATGTTGTACGACGCATCACCGGGCTGGAGTTGATCCAGCAGCCAGAGGCGCTGCTGCGCGAAGGAGAGCGGAATGTCCCCTTCGCGGGCCGCGGGCCGCAGCGGCGGAGCACGAAGCGCGGAGGACGGGGCCTTCTCGAGCAGCGGCGCGAGGGCTTCGACCGTGGGCGCTCCGAATAGGGCCCGTAGCGGCAACTCCACGCCGAACGCGGCGCGCACGCGCGAGACGAGCTGGGTGGCCAGCAGGGAGTGCCCACCCAGCGCGAAGAAGTCGTCCTGGAGTCCCACGCGCTCCACGCGGAGGACTTCAGCGAAGAGGGTCGCGAGCTGGGTCTCGGTGGCGGTGCGCGGCGCGACGTAGGAGGCCGCGCGCGGTGCGTCTCCCGGTTCGGGCAGGGCCTTGCGGTCCACCTTGCCGTTGGCGTTGAGGGGCAGCGCGTCCAGCACCAGGATCGATGCGGGCACCATGTACTCTGGCAGCCGCTGCCGCAGGTGGACCCGCAGCGCCTCCATGTCCAACGCGTGCCCTTCGTGCGCGGTGAGGTAGCCGATGAGGCGCTTGTCCGCGTCCGCGCCCCGGGCCACGACGACGGCCTCGTTGACGCCCGGGAAGGCGCGCAGGGCGGATTCGATTTCGCCCAGCTCGATGCGGAAGCCGCGCACCTTCACCTGGAAGTCGACGCGGCCCAGGAAGTCGAGCGTGCCGTCCTCCAGCCAGCGGGCCTTGTCACCCGTGCGGTAGAGACGCTCGCCCGGAGTGGTGGCGAAGGGGTGGGGGACGAAGCGCTCCGCGGTCAGGTCCGGGCGGTGCAGGTAGCCCCACGCGAGGCCCGGGCCACCGACGTACACCTCGCCCGCGACGCCCACGGGGACCGGGTGCAGGTGCGCGTCGAACACATAGGCCGTGGCGTTCGGGATGGGCCGGCCGATGGGGACCGGCCCGTCCACGCGCGTGTCGCGGTGCAACGGCAGCGTGGTGGAGAACGTCGTGTTCTCCGTCGGTCCGTAGGCGTGGAACAGCGTCGCGCCCTCGGCGAGGCGGGGGAGGTGGTCGCGCAGTCGCGACCAGGGCATCAGGTCTCCACCCGTGAGGACCTGGCGCACGTTCGCAAGGGCTTCGCCCTGGTGGAGGACCATCTGCTCGAACAGCGCGGTCGTGATGAACAGCGCCGTCACGCGGTGGCGACGCAGTTGATCCGCCAGTTCTTCCAGCGACAGGGCATGGGGCGGCGCGAGGACGAGCTTCCCGCCGTGCAGCAGCGCGCCCCAGAGCTCCAGGGTGGAGGCATCGAAGGCGATGGGCGCGATCTGCAGCCACACCTCGTCGGGCCCGAAATGCATGAAGGTGCTGCCGAGCACCAGGCGGGTGATGCCGCGGTGGGGAACGCTGACGCCCTTGGGGCGGCCCGTGGAGCCCGAGGTGAACATCACGTAGGCCAGGGACTCGCCCTCCACGGAGACGTCGGGCGCGTGCGTGGGCAGCCCGGCCAGGGCGTCCTGCTGCGTGTCCAGCCAGACGCGGGTGCCGGAGGCCGGCAGCCTGGATGCGAAGGGCTGGTGCGTGACCACCACGTCCACGTCCGCGTCCTCCAGCAACATCGCGATGCGCTCCACGGGCGCATTGCGGTCCACGGGGACGAAGGCCGCGCCCGCCTTGAGGATGGCGAGGAGCGCCGTCACCATCTCGAAGGAGCGCTCGAGGGCCAGGCCGACGCGCGCGCCGGGAACAATGCCCAGGGCGCGCAGGTGATGGGCGAGCTGGTTGGCGCGGGCTTCGAGCCGGGCGTACGTCAGCGTCGCCTCCCCCAGCACCAGGGCCACCGCGTCGGGCGTGCGCTGTGCCTGCTGGGAGAAGTGAACGTGGACCGGGACGTCCATGGGGCTGGCGACGGTGGTGTCGTTCCAGTCCACGAGGATGCGCTGGCGCTCCTCGCGGGAGAGCAGCGGCAGCTCGGACAGGGCCCGTTCGGGCTGAGCGGCCACGGCCTCCAGCAGCGTGCGCAGATGGTGGATCATCCGCTCAACGGTGCTCCGCTCGAAGAGCGCGGTGCTGTACTCCAGCCAGCCCACGAAACCCTGGCCCGAATCCTGAAGCGTCAGGGTGAGGTCGAACTTGGCGGAGCGCGCGTTGGACGCCACCTGCTGGAAGGTGAGGCCGGGGACTCGCAGGTCCTCGGTGGGCGCGTTCTGCAGGGCGAACATCACCTGGAAGAGCGGGCTGCGGCTCGTGTCCCGGACGGGCTGGAGGACCTCCACCAGCTTCTCGAAGGGCACGTGCTGATGCTCGTAGGCCGCGAGCGTCGTGCCCCGCACCTGCGCGAGCAGCTCTCGGAAGGTGGCCTTCGGTTCGACCTGGGCGCGCAGGACGAGCGTGTTGACGAAGAAGCCGATGAGGCCTTCGGTCTCTGCCTGCGTGCGGCCCGCGATGGGCGTGCCCACGCTGATGTCGTCCTGGCCCGCGTAGCGCGACAGGAGGAGCTGGAAGCCCGCGAGCAGCGCCATGAAGGGCGTGGCCCCTTCACGCCTGGCCAGCGCCTTGAGCGCCTGGGAGGTCTCGGGCGGAAGCTGGACGGAGAGGGCCGCGCCCGCGTGGGATTGAACGGACGGACGCGGATGATCCGTCAGCACCTCCAGCGCGGCGGGCGCTCCAGAGAGCTTCTGCTTCCAGTACCCCAGCTGCGCGTCGAGTGTTTCGCCCTGGAGCCACTGGCGCTGCCACGCCGCGAAGTCCGCGTACTGCAGCGGCAGGGGGCTGAGGGCCGGCGCGGTGCCCTGGGTGAAGGCCGCGTAGAACGTCACGAGCTCGCGCACGAGGACGCCCATGGACCAGCCGTCGGAGACGATGTGATGCATCGTCACCAGCAGCAGGTGCTCCTCCTCACCCAGTCGCACGAGGGCCGTGCGCAGGAGCGGTCCGCGCTCCAGGTGGAACGGCTGCCGGGCATCCTCCGCGACCCGGCGCTGGGCCTCGGACTCGCGCTGTGCTTCCGGCAGGCTGGACACGTCGATGAGCGGCAGGGCCCAGGCTCCGGGCGCGTGGATCCGCTGGGTGGCCTGGCCCTGATTTTCCCGGAAGGTGGTGCGCAGGACTTCGTGGCGGGCGACCAGCGCTTCGAAGGCGCGGCGCAGGGACTCCACGTCCACGTGGCCCGTCAGCCGCAGCGCCGTGGGGATGTTGTACGACGCGTCACCCGGGGTGAGCTGAGCCAGGAACCAGAGCCGCTGCTGCGCGAACGAGAGCGGCAGGTCGCCCTCATTCGAGGAAGGCCGCAGTGGCGGCAGGCGGTGCTCGGAGCGCTGAGCGCCGACGAGCTTCGTCGCGAGCGCCTCCACGGTGGGCGCTTCGAAGAACACCCGCAGCGGCATTTCCAGGCTGAAGGTCGCGCGCACGCGCGAGACGAGTTGCGTGGCCAGCAGGGAGTGGCCGCCGAGGGCGAAGAAGTCGTCCCGGATGCCCACGCGCTCCACGCGGAGGACTTCGGCGAAGAGGGCTGCGAGCTGCTCCTCGGTGTCGGTCCGTGGCGCGATGAAGTCGGACGAGCGCGCGAGGTTTCCCAGCTCGGGCAGGGCCTTGCGGTCGACCTTGCCGTTGGAGTTGAGGGGCAGGGCGTCGAGGACGAGGACCGCTGAGGGGACCATGTACTCGGGCAGCTGCTGCCGGAGGTGGGCCTTGAGTGCCTCGGAGTCGAGTGAGTGGCCCTCGCGAGCAGTGACGTAAGTGACGAGGCGCTTGTCGGCGGCTTCACCCCTGGCGACGACGACCGCGTCCTTGAGGCCCGGAGCGCGGCGGAGAGCGGCTTCGATTTCGCCCAGCTCGATGCGGAAGCCGCGCACCTTCACCTGGAAGTCGATGCGGCCGAGGTACTCCAGGCGCCCGTCGAGGCGGTACCGGACGCGGTCGCCCGTGCGGTACATGCGGCCACCGGGAGGACCGTAGGGCTCCGGCAGGAAGCGCTCCGCCGTGAGCTCCGGACGCAGCAGGTATCCACGCGCCTGGCCTTCACCCGCGAGGTACAGTTCGCCTGCCACGCCCACAGGCACCGGTTGCAGCGAAGCGTCCAGCACGTAGGCGCGCGTTGCGGGCAGGGGCCTGCCGATGAGAGGCACCTCGTCACGGCCGACGAGGGAGGCCGTGGAGTAGGTGGTGTCCTCGGACGGGCCGTAGAGGTTGAAGAGCTTCTCAACCGTCGGCACCGCATAGACCTGCTTCGCGAGTGTCTCCGGCAGGGCTTCGCCCGCGAGGTTGATGACACGCACGGAGGGCGGCACCGCGCCCAGGCGCAGAAGCTGCGCCATGGCGGAGGGCACCGTGTTGACCAGGGTGACGTGAGACGCCGTAGGCAGCTCCGCCAGGTGCAAGGCGTTCCGTGCCATCACCACCGCGCCACCGCTGCTCAACGGGGCGAAGAGCTCGAAGACGGAGAGGTCGAAGTTGAGGCTCGTCGCGGCGAGCGTTCCCTTCAACTCCTCTGGGGCGAAGGTGGAGAGAGCCCAGTGGAGGAAGGAGACAGCGTTGCCGTGGGCGATGGCGACGCCCTTGGGACGGCCCGTGGAGCCCGAGGTGTAGATGAGGTAGGCGAGATGACCGGGGTGGATGTCCACCACGGGCGCCGTCGTCGGCTGCTTGGCCAGCTCCACGTCCGAGTCGAGGCACACCGGCGTGGCGGTGGTTTCGGGCAGCGCCGAAAGCAGATGCGAGTGGGCGACAAGGGCCGGGCCCTGCGCGTCCTCCAGCAGCCAACCCAGGCGCTCACGCGGGTAGCTGGGATCCAGCGGCACGTAGGCGCCACCGGCCTTGAGGATGCCGAGCGCTCCGATGATGAGGTCTTCAGTACGTTCAACGCAGAGACCGACACGGACTTCGGGGCCGACGCCCAGGCCTCGCAGCCGGTGGGCGAGCTGGTTGGCCTTCGCGTCCAGCTCCCGGTACGTCAACTGCCGCTCGGGCGTGATGATGGCCAGCGCGTCCGGCGTGCGACGCACCTGGGCTTCCACCATCGCGGGGATGCTGGGCTCGTGTTGCACCTGCGAGGCAGGCGGATGCCACTCGACGAGGAGTTGCTGACGCTCGGCATCCGTGAGCAGCGGCAGGCCTCCGAGCCGTGACTCGGGCTTCGTCGCGATGGTTTTCAGCAGGACTCCGAAGTGCCCGGCCATGCGCTGAATGGTCGCCGCGTCGAACAGGTCCGTCGCGTACTCCAGCGTGCCGACCAGTCCCTCCTGGACCTCCTGCAAGGAGAGCGTGAGATCGAACTTCGCGAAGTGTGTCTCCAGGGGCAGGGGCCGCAGGGAGAGGCCCGGGAGCTGGAGCGCCTCGGTGGGCGTGTTCTGCAGGACGAACATCACCTGGAAGAGCGGACTGCGGCTCGTGTCCCTGACGGGCTGGAGGACCTCCACCAGCTTCTCGAACGGCACGTGCTGGTGCTCGTAGGCCGTGAGCGTCGTGCCTCGTAGCTGGGCGAGCAGCTCGCGGAAGGTCGCCTTCGGTTCGACGTGGGCCCGCAGGACGAGCGTGTTGACGAAGAAGCCGATGAGGCCCTCGGTCTCCGCCTGCGTGCGGCCCGCGATGGGCGTTCCCACGCTGACGTCGTCCTGCGCGGCGTAGCGCGAGAGGAGCACCTGGAAGGCGGCCAGCAGCACCATGAACGGCGTGGCGCCCTCGCGTCCCGCCAGTGCCTTGAGCCGTTGGGCGATCTCCGAAGGGATGCGCACGTCCACCGTGGCGCCCCGGTGGGACTGCACGGGCGGGCGCGGGCGGTCCGTGGGCAGCTCCAGCGCGACCGGTGCACCCACGAGCTGCTGCTTCCAGTACCCGAGGTGCGTCTCCAACGTCTCGCCCTGGAGCCACTGGCGCTGCCAGGTCGAGAAGTCCGCGTACTGCATCGGCAGTGGCGCGAGCGAGGGGCCGCGGCCCGCATGGAAGGCTTCGTAGAAGGCCACCAGCTCACGGACGAGGACGCCCATGGACCAGCCGTCGGAGACGATGTGATGCATCGTCACCAGCAGCAGGTGCTCGTCCGCGCCCAGGCGCACGAGGGCGGTGCGAAGGAGCGGCCCGTCCTCCAGTTGGAATGGATGGCGGGCGTCCTCGGTGACGAGGCGTCGCGCTTCGGCTTCGCGCTGCGCCGCCGGCAGGGCGGACACGTCATGCAGCGGCAGGGTCCACGCGACTGGAGGGTGGATGGATTGGAGGGCCTGACCCTCGTGCTCGCGGAAGGTGGTGCGCAGGGCTTCGTGACGGGCGACGAGTGCCTCGAAGGCCCGGCGCAGGGACTCCACATCCACGTGGCCCTTCAAGCTCAGCGCGCTGAAGATGTTGTAGGACGCATCTCCCGGGGTGAGCTGATCCAGGAACCAGAGTCGCTGCTGCGCGAAGGAGAGGGGTGCGGTGGTGGCGCGCACCCTGGGAATGCTCGGAGGCGGCTGCACCGCGGAGGCGTGGGCGGCGTCGATGCGCAGGGCAAGGCCCGCCACGGTGGGGGCCTCGAACAGCGCGCGCACGGGCAGCTCGCGCCGGAAGGTGGCGCGGACCCGGGACATGAGCTGGGTGGCCAACAGCGAGTGGCCACCGAGAGAGAAGAAGTCGTCGTGGATGCCCACGCGCTCCACGCGCAGGACCTGGGCGAAGACGTCCGCGAGCTTCTCCTCGGTGGGATTGCGCGGGCCGACGAAGTCCGCGAGCGGCGAGGCGTCCGGGACGGGAAGGGCCTTGCGGTCCACCTTCCCGTTGGAAGTCAGGGGCAGTGCCGCCAGGGGGACGAAGGCGGAGGGCACCATGTACTCGGGCAGCCGCTCCTTGATGAACGTGCGCACCGCCGAGGTGTCCCACTGCTGGCCCTGGGCGGGCACGACGTAGGCGACGAGCCGCTTGTCACCGGGGACGTCCTCACGGGCGAGGACGACGGCCTCGTGCACGGAGGCGTGAGCGAGGAGGGAGGCTTCGATTTCGCCCAACTCGATGCGGAAGCCGCGCACCTTCACCTGGAAGTCGAGCCGCTGGAGGTAGTCCAACTGGCCATCCGCTCGCCAGCGCACGACGTCACCGGTGCGGTAGAGGCGGGCACCCGGCGTGGAGGAGAAGGGGTGCGGGATGAAGCGCTCGGCGCTCAGCGCCGGCTGGCCCAGGTATCCCCAGGCGAGGCCTTCACTGGCGAGGAAGAGCTCACCGGGGACGCCCACGGGCACCGGCTGGAGTCGAGCGTCGAGGACGTAGGTGCGGGTGTTGGCGATGGGGCGGCCGATGGGAGGCCGCGTACCGTCGTCGTGCACGACAGGGGTGAAGGTGGCGACGACGGTGCTCTCGGTGGGGCCGTAGTGGTTGAAGAGGGTGGCGGGGACTGAGGGCGGCGGACCGTGGTGGAGGGCGTCTCCGCCCGTCAGCAGGGCACGCAGGGCCATGGGGCGGGGCCACTCTTCACGCAGCACGGCCTCGGCCAGAGGCGTGGGCATGAAGCAGGTGGTGATGGCTTCGCGGGCCAGCCACTGAAGCAGAAGGGAGGGCTCGGCACGCACGGCGTCGGGAGGGACGACGAGGCTGGCGCCGGAGGCCAGCGAGGGCCACACCTCCCAGGTGGAAGCGTCGAAGGCGACGCCCGCGGTGAGGGCGGTGGAGTCCTGGGGCGTCAGCGAGTAGGTGCGCTGGTGCCAGGAGACGAGGTTCATCAACGCGCGGTGGTGGACGGCGACGCCCTTGGGACGGCCGGTGCTGCCGGAGGTGTAGATGACGTAGGCCAGGTCCTCCGGGCCCACGGACGTCACCGGCAGCGGCTGCCGCGTTGCACCCGTCTCCACCTCAAGCGAGAGGACGCGCGAAGAGAGGGAGGGCAGCGAGTCGCGCAGGTGCTGCTGGGTAAGGAGGACCGAAGCGCCGCAGTCCTCCAGCATGAAGGCCAGTCGCTCCGGCGGAACACCGGGCGCAATGGGGACGTAGGCGGCGCCCACCTTGAGGGTGGCCAGGAGGCCCGCCACCAGCTCCGGAGAACGCTCCGCGAGGACGGCGACGCGGCTGCCCCGGGCGACACCGGCCGCGTGCAACTGGACGGCTAGGCCATGCGCCCAGGCATCGAGTCCTGCGTAGGTGACGCTTCGCTCCCCCATGCGCACGGCGACAGCGTCCGGAGCGCGACGGGCGTGCTCCGCGACGACATGGTGGATGCAGGTGTCGCGGGGGAAGGCGACGTCCGTCTCATTCCACTCGACGAGGAGCTGCTTGCGCTCCTCCGCCGTCATCACCTCCAGCGAGGACACACGCGCATCCGGCTGGGCAGCGAGAGAGGAGAGGAGGACGCCGAAGTGGCCCATGAGGCGCTGGGCGGTGGAGGCGTCGAAGAGGTCGGAGCTGTACTCGAGGAAGCCGGTGAGGCCCTGGGGCACCTCGAAGAGGGTGAGGGCCAAATCAAAGCGGGAGGAGTTGCCCTCCAGAGGAATGGGCTGGAAGGCCAGGCCCGGCACGCGCAGCGCTTCGGCGGGTGCGTTCTGCAGGACGAGCATGACTTGAAAGAGAGGGCTGCGGCTCAAGTCGCGCGAGGGCTGGAGGACCTCCACCAGCTTCTCGAAGGGGACGTGCTGGTGCTCGTAGGCGGCGAGGGTGGTGGCCTTCACCTGGGAGAGCAACTGGCGGAAGGAGTCCTCCGGGCGCACGTGGGCGCGCAGGACGAGCGTATTGACGAAGAAGCCGATGAGGCTTTCGGCTTCGGCGTGGGTGCGGCCGGCGATGGGAGAGCCGACGGAGATGTCGTCCTGGCCGGAGTAGCGCGAAAGCAGCAACTGGAAGGCGGAGAGCAGCAGCATGAAGGGCGTGGCGCCTTCACGCTGGGCGAGGCTTCGCAGGGAGTCCGTCAGCTGCGAGGGGAAGTGCACGGGCACCGTGGCGCCGCGGCGGGACTGCACGGCCGGACGCGGACGGTCGGTGGGCAGCTCCAGCGCGGCGGGGGCACCGGCCAACTGGCGCTTCCAGTAGCCGAGCTGGGACTCCAGCGCTTCGCCCTGGAGCCACTGCCGCTGCCACACGGCGAAGTCCGCGTACTGCACCGGCAGCGGCGGCAGCGAAGGAGCCCGGCCGCCACTGAAGGACTCATAGAGGCTCGCCAGTTCGCGGATGAGGACGCCCATGGACCAACCGTCGGAGACGATGTGGTGCATCGTCACGAGGAGGACGTGCGTCTCCTCGGCCAGCCGCAGGAGCGAGGTGCGCAGCAGTGGCCCACGGACGAGGTTGAAGGGCTGCCGGGCCTCTCGGGTGGCTCGCCGCAGCGTCTCGGCGTCACGCGCGGACTCGTCCACTCCCGACAGATCCTCCATGGGAAGGACCCACTCGGCCGGAGGATGGATGCGCTGGAAGGGCTGGCCCTCCTCTTCGAAGAAGGTGGTGCGCAGGGCTTCATGGCGCGCCACGAGCGCCTCGAACGCGCGGCGTAGGGCTTCCACGTCCAGTCGGCCCAGGAGGCGTAGTGTGACGGGGAGGTTGTAGGAGGCGTCGTCCGGCGCCAGTTGGTCCAGGAACCAGAGACGCTGCTGGGCGAAGGAGAGCGGCTGCGGGCCTTCGGTGCGCGTGCGCGTCAGGGAGGGCAGGCGCGTGCCGGTCGCGGCGCGCTGGAGGCGTTCAGCCAGTGCGGCGATGGTGGGGGCTTCGAAGAGGGCGCGGAGCGGCAGCTCCATGTCGAGCGCCACGCGCACGCGGGCCACCAGTTGCGTGGCGAGCAGGGAGTGTCCACCCAGCTCAAAGAAGTTGTCGGTGCGGCCCACGGTGGGGACGCGAAGCACTTCGCTCCAGAGCGCCGCGAGCTTCTCCTCCAGCGGAGTGGCTGGGGCCTCGTAGGCGTGTGACGCGCGGAGTGAGCCCGCATCCGGAGCGGGAAGGGCCTTGCGGTCCACCTTGCCGTTGGAGGTGAGCGGCAGCGCCTCCAAGGAGACGAAGGCGGCGGGCACCATGTACTCGGGCAGGTGCTGCTTCAGGTGGGCGCGCAGGGCCGTGACGTCGAGGGCTTCGCCGACGACGTAGGCGACGAGGCGCTTGTCGCCCGGAGCATCCTCGCGGGCGAGCACGACGGCGTCCTTCACGGCAGGGGCGGCGCGCAGGGTGTTCTCAACTTCGCCCAGCTCGATGCGGAAGCCGCGGACCTTTACCTGGGCATCGATGCGGCCAACGAAGTCCAACTGGCCATCCGCGCGCCAGCGCACCACGTCGCCCGTGCGGTAGAGACGGGCGCCCGGAGTGGTGGAGAACGCGTCAGGGATGAATCGCTCTGCGGTGAGGCCCGGCCGTCCCGCGTACCCGCGCGCGACGCCCACGCCACCGATGTGCAACTCACCGCGCACACCCACGGGCACCGGCTGCCCGTGCGGGTCCAGCACGTAGACGCATGCGTTCGCCAGCGGCTTGCCGATGGAAGGCACTTCTCCATCCGCCACCACCTCACCAAAGGTGGCGATGACGGTGGCTTCGGTGGGGCCGTAGGTATTGAGCAGGCGCCGTCCCGGAGCCCAGCGCGCGACGACGTCCGCGGGCAGGGCTTCGCCGCCGGAGATGACGGTGCGTACCTTGGGCAGGCCCTCGGAGGACGTGGCCGCCAGGGCCGCGGGGGTGAGGCTGACGACGCTCAGCTCCTGCTCACGCAGCAGCACGGGCAGAGGCGCGCCCGGCATCAGCTTCTCCAACGGGGCCAGCACCAGCGTGGCGCCGTTGCAGAGGGTGGTGAAAATCTCCTCCACGGAGAGGTCGAAGCTGAGGCTCGCGAACTGAAGCACCCGGCTGCCGGGGCCGATGCCGTACGCCACCGCTTCGTGGGTGACGAGGTTGGCGACGCTGCGGTGCTCCACCGCCGTGCCCTTGGGCGTCCCGGTGCTGCCCGAGGTGTAGAGCAGGTACGCCATGTTCGCGGGCGTCACGCCTGTCACTGGCGCATCCGTTGGCTCCTGCGCCAGGGACTGGCGCTCCGTATCCAGGCAGAGGACGCGGGCATGCAGTGCTTCCGGGAAGCGGTCCACCAGGGGCTGCTGGGTGACGAGCACCTGGGCCTCGCTGTCCTCCAGCATGAAGGCCAGGCGCTCGCGCGGCAGCAGCGGATCCACGGGCACCCAGGCGCCACCGGCTTTCAGGATGCCGAGCAGGCCGATGACGACGTCGAGGGAGCGCTCAACACTGAGGGCGACGCGGACCTCCGGGCCCACGCCACGGCGGCGCAGGGCATGGGCAAGCTGATTGGCGCGCGCGTCCAGTTGCGCGTACGTCAGCTGGGCCCCCTCGAAGACCGCGGCCACCGCGTCCGGAGCGCGGCGCACCTGCGCCTCGAAGAGCGAGTGCATGCACGCCTCGGGGAACGGCGCCCGCGTGGCGTTCCACTCCACCAGCATCTGCTGGCGCTCATCCCCCGCGAGCAACTGCAGCGACGACACGCGCTGATCCGGCTTCGCGACGGCTTCCTGCAGGAGCACGCGCAGGTGCTCGGCCATGCGAGCGGCGGTGGAGGCGGTGAAGATGTCGGTGGTGTATTCGAGATAGCCCTTGAGGCCGGCATCCGTCTCCAGCACCTGGAGGGTGAGGTCGAACTTGGCGGAGAAGGTATCGAGCTCCAGGGCTTCCAGCTTGACGCCCTCGACGGTGGCGGCGCCGCGGAAGGAGGCCTGGTAGGTGAGCATCACCTGGAAGAAGGGAGTGCGCCCCGGGATGCGCTCGGGCTTCAACTCCTCCACGAGTCGCTCGATGGGAAGCTCCTGGTGCTCCTGGGCACCGAGCACCGTCTCCCGCACCTGACGCAGCAGGGTGCGGAATGAAGCCGTGCCAGTCACGCGGGTGCGAAGCACCTGGGCGTTGACGAAGAGGCCGATGAGGCCCTCCACCTCGCCGCGTGTGCGGCCCGCCATGGGAGAGCCGACGGTGACGTCCTCCTGGCCGGAGTAGCGGGCCATCAGCATCTGCCAGCCCGTCAGCAGCGCCATGTAGAGGGAGGCGCCTTCCTGCTGCGCCAGGGCCTTGAGTGCGTCCGTCAACTCGCGCGGCAGCAGCACGTCATGCCGGGCGCCTCGGCCATCTCGCGTCGTGGGGCGGGGGAAGTCGGTGGGCAGCTCCAGCGCGGAAGGCACTTCAGCCAACTGACGCTTCCAGTAGTCGAGCTGCTTCTCCAGCCGGGGGCCCTGCATCCACTCGCGCTGCCAGACGCCGAAGTCCGCGTACTGGATGCCCAGCGGCGGCAGGGGCGCTGCCTGGCCTCGCGCGAAGGCCCCGTAGAGGAGCGCCACCTCGCGCACCAGCAGCGTCATGGACCAGCCGTCGGAGATGATGTGGTGCACCACCACGACGAGCAGATGCTCTGCCGGTGCCGACGTCAGTAGCAGCGCGCGCAGCAGCGGGCCCTTCGCGAGGTCGAAGGGCCGCGCGGCCTCCTCACGCGCCAGACGCCACACGTCCTCCGGCGGCGAGCCCGTGAGCGCCTTGCGCTCCAGGGTGAGCACGGGCTCAGGCGACACCACCTGCACGGGGCCGGACGCGTCCTCGCGGAAGGTGGTGCGCAGCACTTCATGACGGCGCACCACTTCGCGCAGCGCGCGCTCCAGCACGGCCACGTCGAGTGCACCCTCCAGGCGCACCGCCATGGGCACGTTGAAGAGGGACGTGCCGGGCTGGAGCTGATCAATGAACCAGAGGCGCTGCTGGGCGAAGGACAGGGGCAAGGGCCGCGAGCGGTCCTGCACCGGGATGAGGCTTTGGGCGGAGTTGCCCGCGCTGGCCTTCTGCGCGGCCACCTTCTTGAGCAACTCGGCGCGCTTCTCCGGTGACAGGTTGGCGATCCGCTTCGACAGCTCGTGGCTCATCTCGTGTACTCCGCACTGGGGGCCGCCACTGCGTACGAGCACCACCAGGGACAGTGGCGCTCACCGAAACTCGGGCGTGTTGCTGGTGCCGGAATGACTCCCTGCGCCGCTCTTCCCGAAGAAGCGCGAGGGTGGGTCAAATTCATATGGGTGAGATTATTCCGCCTACGCCGACCCTGTCATGAGGGCGGACAAATACCCACTCGAATGAATACAGGTATTTACTGGATTGTGTTGGTTCCTTGGAGTCCGGGAGGGAAGGACGTGAGATGTCCTCCAGGGTGAGACCTGCTCCCAGCATCTCCTCCCTGCTCAGGGATGGAGGAGGGGCCAGGCTTCGCGCCTCTGGGGGAGGGCGAGCCACCGTCGCGATGATCCACGACGGTGGGTCGCCTCACTTCACTCCAGCCCCGGCGTCAGCTCCCCACGGCGTGCCGGGACGCGGTGCTGGACACCCGCGCGAGCGCCTCCCGCAGGTGCTCGACGACAGGACCCAGGTGCGGGTCCTGCATCAGCTCGTGATGGCTGCCGGGGACGTCGTGCACCTCCAGGCCACCTCGCACCAGCGACTCCCATCCGCGGTGACGCGGAGTCCCGGCGGCGGCTTCGCTGGCACTCAGGAGCAGGGCGGTGCCGTCGTACGGCAGGGGCACGTACTTCTCGTGGGCGAAGAGGTTGGCCCGGAAGACGTTGAAGAGGGCACGCAGCTGGGCAGGGCCGGATTGAGCGTCGAGGATGCGCGCCCGGAGTCCTTCGTGCAGCAGGTGGCCCAGCATCGCGTCGTCGCTCTGTGCCAGCGCTTCGTCCGGGACGGAGAGCGCCTGGCCGAAGGCGGTGGCGGTGGCATGGGCGAAGGCGAGCCGGGCGCGGGCTTCGGAGTCGAGCCGTGTCTCTGACTGGGCGGGCTTCGTCAGTCCGTAGAGGTGGGCATCGATGAGGGCGAGCACGTCTACGGCTTCGCCCGCCTCGCGCAGGCGGCGGGCCATCTCGTAGGCGATGACACCGCCGAGGGACCAGCCTCCCAGTTGGTAGGGGCCGTGGGGCTGCACGGTGCGGATGGCTTCGAGGTAGAGGTTGGCCATCTCCTCGATGGACTCGGCGACGGGGCGTCCGTCGAGGCCGCGCGACTGGAGGCCGAAGACGGGCAGCGAGGGGCCCAGCCGGCGCGCGAGCTCCGAGTAGGCCAGGACGTTGCCGCCGCCAGGGTGGACGAGGAAGAGAGGCCGCTGGCCGGGCTCTCCGCGCTCCAGCGGGACGAGGGGCGTCCAGGCCTGTGAGTCCTCACGGAGCACCTGGGCGAGCTGCTCGATGGTGGGCTGCTGGAAGAGGACGGAGAGGGGAATCGACTGGCCGAGGCGCTCGCGCACGGCGGCGACCATGCGCACGGCGAGCAGGGAGTGGCCGCCCAACTCGAAGAAGCTGGAGCGGACGCCGACGGAGCGGACGTCGAGGAGGTCCTCCCAGATGCGGGCGAGCTGCATTTCGAGCGCGTCGCGGGGTGCGACGAAGTCCCGGGCCTCGATGGCGTGGGCATCGGGTTCGGGTAGGGCTTTGCGGTCCACCTTGCCGTTGGCGTTGAGGGGGAGGGCGTCCAGCACGACGACGGCCGACGGCACCATGTACTCGGGCAGGTGCTGCTTGAGGCCTGCCTTCAGGGCGTCCGCATCCAGCGAGTGGCCTTCGCTCGCGGTGACGTAGCCGATGAGACGCTTGTCTGCGTCCGTGCCCCGAGCCACGACGATGGCCTCGTTGACGCCGGTGGCGGAGCGCAGGGCGGCTTCGATTTCGCCCAGCTCGATGCGGAAGCCGCGCACCTTCACCTGGAAGTCCACGCGGCCGAGGAAGTCGAGCGTGCCGTCCTCCTTCCAGCGGGCCTGGTCGCCCGTACGGTAGAGGCGCTCACCCGGCGTGGAGGCGAAGGGGTGCGGGACGAAGCGTTCCGCGGTCAGCTCGGGGCGGTTCAGGTAGCCCCACGCGAGGCCCTGGCCGCCCACGTACACCTCACCGGCGACACCCACGGGCACCGGGTGCAGGTGCGCGTCGAGGACGTAGACGGTGGAGTTGGAGAGCGGCCGGCCGATGGGGATGGTGCCTTCCACGCGCGAGCCGTGCCGCATGGAGAAGGTGGTGGAGAAGGTGGTGTTCTCCGTGGGGCCGTAGCCGTTGAGGAACGTCGCGCCTTCGGGAATGCGCGAGAGGTGCTCGCGCACACGAGCGGCAGGCAGCACATCGCCACCGGCGAGGACCTGACGCACGCCCGCGAGGGCTTCACCCTGGTGCAGGGCCATCTGCTCGAAGAGGGCGGCGGTGAGCCAGAGAGATGTCACGCGGTGGTGACGCAGCTGGGCGGCCAATTCCTCCAGCGAGAGGGAGTGCGGCGGAGCGAGGACGAGCTTCGCGCCATGCAGCAGCGCGCCCCAGATTTCGAGCGTGGAGGCGTCGAAGGCCACGGGCGCGAACTGGAGCCAGATTTCATCCGCCCCGAAGCGCATGAAGGTGCTGCCGAGCACGAGGCGCGTGATGCCCCGGTGCGGCACGCTGACGCCCTTGGGCCGGCCCGTGGAGCCCGAGGTGAACATGACGTAGGCCAGGGCTTCACTGTTCACGCGGACATCGGGCGCGTGCGTGGGCCGCGCGGCAATCTCCGCGGACTGGGCATCCATCCAGACGCGGGTTCCGGAGGCGGGCAGCAATGAGGCGAAGGGCTGGTGCGTGACCACCACGCCCACGTCCGCGTCCTCCAGCAACATCGCGATGCGGTCCACGGGCGCATTGCGGTCCACGGGGACGAAGGCCGCACCCACCTTGAGGATGGCGAGGAGCGCCGTCACCAATTCGAAGGAACGTTCGACGGCGAGGCCGACGCGTGCCCCTGGGACGATGCCCAGGGCCCGCAGGTGATGGGCCAACTGGTTCGCGCGTGAATCCAACTGGGTGTACGTCAGCGTCGCGTCGCCCAGCACCAGGGCCACCGCGTCGGGCATGCGCTGCGCCTGCCGCACGAAGTGGACGTGGACGGGGACCTCCGTCGGGCTGGCAACGCGAGTGTCGTTCCACTCGACGAGGACGCGCTGCCGTTCATCGTTGGAGAGGAGCGGCAGGTGGGCCATGGACTGGTCGGGCTTCGCGGCCACGGCCTCCAGCAACGCGCGCAGGTGGGCGGCCATCCGCTCCACGGTGCTCTTCTGGAAGAGGGCGGTGCTGTACTCCAGCGTGCCTCGCAGTCCTTCGGCCGTCTCCGTGAAGAAGACGCTCACGTCGAACTTCGACGTCGAGTGAGTGGCCGCCAGCCTTCGCAGCCGGAGTTCCGGCAGCCGCACGTCCTCCGAAGGCACGTTCTGGAGCGCGAGCAGCGTCTGGAAAAGGGGCGTGTGGCTGAGGCTGCGCGCGGGCTGGAGGACTTCCACCAGCTTCTCGAACGGCACTTCCTGGTGCTCGTAGGCCTCCAGCACCGTGGTGCGCACCTGCTGGAGCATCTCCCGGAATGACTGGCCCTCATCCACCTTCGCGCGCAGGACGAGCGTGTTGACGAAGAATCCGATGAGGCCCTCCGTCTCCGCGCGGGTGCGGCCCGCGATGGGCGAGCCCACGCTGATGTCCTGCTGGCCCGTGTAGCGCAACAGCAGGCCCTGCCAGGCCGCGAGCAGCACCATGAAGAGGGAACCGCCTTCACGGTGGCCCAGGCTCCGCAGCGCTTCCGTCAACTCACGTGACAGGGTGAAGCCGAAGGTCGCGCCCGCGTTGCTCCGGACGGCCGGGCGGGGGAAGTCGGTGGGCAACTCCAGCACTGACGGAATGCCGGAGAGCTTCCCCTCCCAATAGGCCATTTCCTGCCGCAGCGTCTCACCCGCGAGCGTGCGGCGCTGCCAGTCGGCGTAATCCGCGTACTGCACGGGAAGGGCAGGCAAGGGCGACGACTGTCCCGCGGAGAAGGCCGCGTAGAGGGCGGTGACTTCTCGCACCAGCACGCCCAGCGACCAGCCGTCGGAGACGATGTGATGCATCGTGACGGCGAGGACGTGCTCGCGTTCGGAAAGCCTGAAGAGCAGCGTGCGGAGGAGCGGGCCGGTGCGCAGGTCGAAGGGCCGGCGCATCTCCTCTTCCACGCGGGCCCGCGTCTCGGGCTCGCGCTGGGATTCAGGCACGTCCGAGAGGTCCACGAGTCCCAGTGGCAGCGGACTGTCGGGATGGATGTGCTGGACCGGCTCTCCGTCCACCTGGGTGAAGGTGGTGCGCAGGGCATCGTGTCGGCGCACGATTTCCTGGAGGGCACGCTCCAACAGGTCCGTGCGCAGCTGGCCGTCCAGCCGGACGGCGACAGGCACGTTGTAGAGAGGGCTGCCCGGTTCGAGTTGATCAATGAGCCACAGTCGCAGCTGCGCGAAGGACAGCGGCAGCGGACCGTCGTGCGAGACGCGGGTGATCTGCGAAGTGCTCGTGCGGGAGAGTCCCGAGAGACGAACGGCGAGCGCTTCCACGGTGGGGGACTCGAAGAGCGCGCGCAGGGGGAGTTCCACGCTGAACGCCGAGCGAATGCGTGACACCACCTGCGTGGCCAACAGGGAGTGTCCACCCAGGTCGAAGAACGAGTCCTTCACACCCACCTGGGGCAGACGCAGGACCGCCGTCCAGATGGACGCGAGCCGCTCCTCGGTCGAGGTGCGCGGCGGGACGTAGGTGGAGGCGAGCGCATCGCTGTGGAGTGCGGGAAGGGCCTTGCGGTCCACCTTGCCGTTGGTGTTGAGCGGCAGGGCCTCCAGCACGAGGAGCGCGGAGGGGCGCATGTGCTCGGGCAGGAGTTGCTTGAGCCAGTCCTTGAGGGCTTCGGGCGTGGGTGCCGTCTCCGTGCCTTCCGGAGGCACCACGTAGGCGACGAGTCGCTTGTCACCGGGCACGTCTTCGCGGGCCAGCACCACGGCGGCGTGCACCTGGGGATGCTTGAGGAGCGCGGCTTCGATTTCGCCCAGCTCGATGCGGAAGCCGCGGACCTTCACCTGGAAGTCCGCGCGGCCCAGGTAGTCGAGCATGCCGTCCGCGCGCCAGCGCACGACGTCGCCGGTGCGGTAGAGGCGGGCACCGGGCGTGGAGGAGAAGGCATCCGGGATGAAACGGTCCGCCGTCAACTCGGGGCGGTTGAGGTAGCCGCGAGCGACGCCCGCACCGCCGATGAAGAGCTCACCGGCAACGCCCACGGGAACAGGGCGCAACGTGCGGTCGAGCACGTAGACGCGCACGTTGGGCAGCGGCCTGCCGATGGTGGGAGTGGGAGAGTCGTCGAAAGCGCAGGCGGTGGCGTCGACGGTGCACTCGGTGGGGCCGTAGACGTTGAAGACGCGCGGACGAGGGGCCTGGGCCAGGTGACGCCAGGTGGCGGGGTCCACGGCTTCGCCACCCACGAGGACGCGGTGGGGGATGGCCTTGCGCTCCAGGAGGCCTTCATCCACCAGCAGGCGCAGGTGGGCCGGAGAGCAGTCGAGGACGTCCAGCGCGTCCTGGCCAATGCGATTCACCAACTCGCTGACGTCAGCGCGAGCTTCGTCGGGGACGATGCAGAGGGTGTGGCCGTCGAGCACCTGGATGAGCTGCTTGACGGAGGCGTCGAAGGAGAGCGGCGCGTTGACGCTGACACGCTCTCCAGGCTGTGCGTCGGCGTGCACCGTAGCGGCGAGCGCGACGCGAAGATTGAGCACGGAGCGGTGCTGAATCATCACGCCCTTGGGACGGCCGGTGCTGCCCGAGGTGTAGATGATGTAGGCGAGGTGCTCCGCCGAGACGGACGTCACCGGAGCGCCCTGCGACTCAAGAGCCAGGTCCGCGGCGTCGGAGTCCAGGCAGAGGGTGTGCGCGGAGTGTGGAGGCAGCGAGTCGCGCAGGCGCTGCTGGGTGAGGACGACAGGCGCGCCCGTGTCGGTGAGGACGTGGGCAAGCCACTCACGCGGGTAGCTGGGGTCGATGGGGACGTAGGCGCCACCGGCCTTGAGAGTGCCGAGGATGCCGACGAGGGCCTCCACGGAGCGCTCCACGCACAGCACGACGCGCACGTCGGGGCCAACGCCCAGCTTCACCAGCCGGTGAGCGAGTTGATTGGCGCGGACTTCCAACTCACGGAAGGTGAGCTGCTCCTCGCGGCAGATGACTGCCAGGGCTTCAGGCGTGCGAAGGGCCTGGGCGCTGAAGGCCTCATGGATGCACAGGTCGCGGGGGAACTCCGCGCTGGGCCCGTTCCAATCGACGAGCAACTGCTGCCGCTCCGGAGCGGTGAGCAGCGGCAGGCTCGCGAGCGTCGCGTCCGGCTGGACGGCGATGGCCTCCAGCAGCACGCCCAGGTGACCCACCAGGCGCTGCATGGTCGATGCGTCGAAGAGGTCCGTGGCGTACGCCAGTGTCCCGCCGAAACCCTGGGGCGACTCCTGCAACGTCAGCGTGAGATCGAACTTGGAGGACCGCGTGTCTACCGGAACTGCCTGGAAGGACAGTCCCGGCAACCGGAGCGTCTCCATGGGCGTGTTCTGCAGAGAGAACATCGCCTGGAAGAGCGCGCTGCGGCTCAGGTCTCGCGAGGGCTGGAGCACCTCCACCAGCTTCTCGAAAGGCACGTGCTGGTGCTCGTAGGCCGCGAGCGTCGTGGCCTTCATCTGGGAGAGCAACTGACGGAACGAGTCCTGAGGTTGCAGCCGGGCGCGCAGCACCAGTGTGTTGACGAAGAAGCCGATGAGGCCCTCGGTCTCCGCTTGCGTGCGGCCGGCGATGGGCGTGCCCACGCTGATGTCGTCCTGGCCGGAGTAGCGCGACAGCAGCAACTGCCAGGCAGCCAGCAGCACCATGAAGGGCGTCGAGCCTTCGCGCTGGGCCAGGGCCTTGAGTGCCTGGGAGACCTGCGATGGGACGCGCACGTCCACCGTGGCACCCCGGCGGGACTGCACCGGCGGACGCGGACGGTCCGTGGGCAGGTCCAGCGCGGACGGAGCGCCCTCGAGCTGCTGCTTCCAATAGCCCAGCTGTGCGTCCAGGGCCTCGCCCTGGAGCCAGCCTCGCTGCCATAGGGCGAAGTCCGCGTACTGCACGGGCAGGGGCGGGAGGACGGGAGCGCGGCCGGTGCTGAAGGCTTCGTAGAAGGCCGCCACCTCCCGGACGAGGACGCCCATGGACCAGCCGTCGGAGACGATGTGGTGCATCGTCACCAGCAACAGGTGCGAGTCCTGTCCCAGCCGCACCAGCGTGCTTCGCAGCAGCGGGCCCGTGGTGAGGTGGAAGGGACGCCGGGCCTCCTCGGCCATGATGCGCTGGGCCTCCTCCTCACGCTGCGATTCGGAGAGGGGCGTCAGGTCGATGACGGGCAGCTCCCACCCGGAGGGAGTCTGGATGCACTGCGAGGGTTCTTCGTGCTCGGCGGAGAGCGTGGTGCGCAGCGATTCGTGGCGGGCCACCAACGCCTCGAAGGCGTGGCGCAAGGGCTCCACGTCCACCTGGCCCGTCAGCCGCAGCGCGGTGGGGATGTTGTACGCGATGTCACCCGGCTGGAGTTGATCCAAAAGCCAGAGGCGCTGCTGCGCGAAGGACAGCGGAATGATGCCCTCGCGGGGCAAGGACCGCAGCGGCGGTGCGCCGAGCGCGGCGGACCGGGCGCTCGCGAGCTTCGGTGCGAGCCCTTCAACCGTGGGCGCTTCAAAGAGGGCTCGCAGTGGCAGCTCGACCGCGAACGTCGCGCGCACGCGCGAGACGAGCTGGGTGGCCAGCAGGGAGTGGCCGCCGAGGACGAAGAAGTCGTCCCGGATGCCCACGCGCTCCACACGGAGGACTTCGGCGAAGAGGGTCGCGAGCTGCTCCTCGGTGTCGGTCCGTGGCGCGATGAAGTCGGACGAGCGCGCGAGGTTCCCCGGCTCGGGCAGGGCTTTGCGGTCGACCTTGCCGTTGGAGTTGAGGGGCAGGGCGTCGAGGACGAGGACCGCTGAGGGGACCATGTACTCGGGCAGTTGCTGCCGGAGGTGGGCCTTGAGTGACTCGGAGTCGAGTGAGTGGCCCTCGCGAGCAGTGACATAAGCGACGAGGCGCTTATCGGCGGCCTCACCCTTCGCGACGACAACGGCGTCCTTGAGGCCTGGGACGCGGCGGAGGGCCGCTTCGATTTCGCCCAGTTCGATGCGGAAGCCGCGCACCTTCACCTGGAAGTCGATGCGGCCGAGGTACTCCAGGCGCCCGTCGGGGCGGAACCGGACGCGGTCGCCCGTGCGGTACATGCGGCCACCGGGAGGACCGTAGGGCTCTGGAACGAAGCGCTCTGCCGTGAGTTCCGGACGCAGCAGGTAGCCACGCGCCTGGCCTTCACCCGCGAGGTACAGCTCGCCGGCGACACCGACAGGCACCGGCTGGAGTGAAGCGTCCAGCACGTAGGCGCGCGTCGCGGGCAGGGGCCTGCCGATGAGAGGCACCTCGTCACGGCCGACGAGGGAGGCCGTGGAGTAGGTGGTGTCTTCGGACGGGCCGTAGAGGTTGTAGAGCTTCTCAACCGTAGGCACCGCGTAGACCTGCTTCGCTAGCGTCTCCGGCAGAGCTTCACCGGCGAGGTTGATGACACGCACGGAAGGCGGCACCGCACCCAGGCGCAGCAGTTGCGCCATGGCGGAGGGCACCGTGTTGACCAGGGTGACGTGAGAAGCGGTGGGCAGCTCGGCCAGGTGCAAGGCGTTCCGTGCCATCACCACCGCGCCACCGCTGCTCAACGGGGCGAAGAGCTCGAAGACGGAGAGGTCGAAGTTAAGGCTCGTCGCGGCGAGTGTTCCCTTCAGCTCCTCCGGTGAGAAGGTCTCCAAGGCCCAGTGGAGGAAGGAGACCGCGTTGCCGTGGGAGATGGCGACGCCCTTGGGACGGCCGGTGCTGCCCGAGGTGTAGATGAGGTAGGCGAGGTGCCCTTCGTGGATGTCCACCGAGGGCGCCGTCGTCGGCTGCTTCGCCAGCTCCACGTCCAAGTCGAGGCACACGGGCGTGGCAGTGGTTTCGGGCAGCGCCTGCAAGAGGTGTGAATGCGTCACGAGGGCAGGGCCCTGGGCGTCCTCCAGCAGCCAGCCCAGGCGCTCACGTGGGTAGCTGGGATCCAGCGGTACGTAGGCACCACCGGCCTTGAGAATGCCGAGGGCTCCGATGACGAGGTCTTCGGTGCGTTCGACGCACAGGCCGACGCGGACTTCAGGTCCTACGCCCAGTCCGCGCAGGCGATGGGCGAGTTGATTGGCCTTCGCGTCCAGCTCCCGGTACGTCAACTGCCGCTCGGGCGTGATGACGGCCAATGCATCCGGCGTGCGACGCACCTGGGCTTCCACCATCGCGGGGATGCTGGGCTCACGAATCGCCGGTGCCACTTCCGGATTCCAGTCGATGAGAATCTGTCGACGCTCGGACTCAGTGAGCAGCGGCATGTCGCCAAGCCTTGTGTCCGGCTTCCTCGCGATGGCCTCCAGCAGCACGCCGAAGTGCCCGGCCATGCGCTGGATGGTCTCCGCGTCGAACAGGTCCGTCGCGTACTCGAATGTGCCGACGAATCCATCCCGGTCTTCACCGAGCCCCAGGGAGAGATCGAACTTGGCGAAGTGGGCTTCCAGCGGCAGAGCCTGGAAGGACAGGCCCGGCAGACGCAGCGCCTCAGTCGGCGTGTTCTGCAGGACGAACATGGCCTGGAACAGCGGACTGCGGCTCAAGTCGCGAGTGGGCTGTACGGCTTCGACGAGCTTCTCGAAGGGCACGTGCTGGTGCTCGTACGCCGCGAACGTCGTCCCGCGCACCTGGGCGAGCAGGTCCCGGAACGTGGCCCGGGGTTCCACGCGAGCACGCAGGACGAGCGTGTTGACGAAGAAGCCGATGAGGCCCTCCGTCTCCGCCTGCGTACGGCCCGCGATGGGCGATCCCACGCTGATGTCGTCCTGCGCGGAGTAGCGCGACAGCAGCACTTGGAACGCCGCCAGCAGTGTCATGAAGGGCGTGGCGCCTTCCCGCTGCGCCAGGGCCTTGAGCGCGTGAGAGACCTCCGAAGGAACTCGCACGTTCACCGTGGCGCCCCGGTGCGACTGCACGGGTGGCCGAGGCCGGTCAGTGGGCAGCTCCAGCGCCGCGGGCGCTCCGGAGAGCTGCTGCTTCCAGAAGTGGATCTGCGCGTCCAGCGCCTCCCCCTGGAGCCAGTTCCGCTGCCACGCCGCGAAGTCCGCGTACTGCACTGGAAGGGGCGCGAAAGCAGGCGTGTCGCCCGTGGCGAAGGCCTCGTAGAAGGCGACCATCTCCCGGACGAGCACACCCATGGACCATCCGTCGGAGACGATGTGGTGCATCGTCACGAGCAGCAGGTGGGAGTCCTCGCTCAGGCGCACCAGCGTGCTGCGCAGCAGCGGGCCACTGGCGAGGTCGAACGGACGACGCGCTTCCTCATTGGCCAGTCGCCGCGCCTCTTCCTCCCGCAACGCCTCGGGATGGGTGGAGAGGTCCACGAGCGGCAGTGTCCAGCCGCTGGCGGCGTGGATGGTCTGGATGGGCTGCTCCTGATGCGCATGGAAGGTGGTGCGCAGGGCCTCGTGGCGATGGACGAGTGATTCGAAGGCACGGCGCAGTGCCTCCACGTCCAGGTGCCCGGAGAGCTGGAGAGCGGTGGGAAGGTTGTACGACGCGTCCCCAGGCTGGAGCTGATCCAAGAGCCACAGCCGCTGCTGCGCGAAGGACAGCGGCAGCGGGCCGTCATGCGAGACGCGGGTGAGCTTCGGGGCCAGGGAACTCGCGTCCCCGTGCAGCCGCCCGGCGAGTGCCTCCACCGTGGGGGATTCGAAGAGTGCGCGCAGCGGGAGTTCGACGTTGAACTCCGCGCGCACGCGGGACACCACCTGCGTGGCCAGAAGGGAATGTCCACCCAGTTCGAAGAAGGAGTCCTTCACGCCCACCTGCGGCAGTCGCAGGACTTCGGCCCAGATGGAGGCCAGCTTCGCTTCGGCTTCCGTGCGAGGCGCTTCGTAGATGTTGCCAGACTGCGGCGCCTCCGGCTCCGGCAGGGCCTTGCGGTCCACCTTGCCGTTGGAGTTGAGGGGCAGCGCCTCAAGCACCACGAAGGTGGCAGGCACCATGTACTCGGGCAGGCCCTGACGCAGGTGCGTCTTGAGAGCTTCCACCTCCAGCGAGGCATTTGCCTTGGGAGAGACATAGGCGACGAGGCGCTTGTCGGCGGCTTCGCCCTTGGCGATGACGACGACGTCCTTGATGCCCGGAGCGCGACGAAGGGCCGCTTCGATTTCGCCCAGCTCGATGCGGAAGCCGCGCACCTTCACCTGGAAGTCGATGCGGCCAAGGTACTCCAGCCGCCCGTCGATGCGATACCGGACGCGGTCGCCCGTGCGGTACATGCGGCCACCGGCAGGACCGTAGGGCTCCGGCAGGAAGCGCTCTGCCGTGAGTTCCGGACGCAGCAGGTATCCACGCGCCTGGCCATCACCGGCGAGGTACAGCTCACCGGCGACACCCACGGGCACTGGTTGCAGCGAAGCGTCCAGCACGTAGGCGCGCGTCGCGGGCAGAGGCTTGCCAATGAGAGGCACCTCGTCACGGCCGACGAGGGAGGCCGTGGAATAGGTGGTGTCTTCGGACGGGCCGTAGAGGTTGAAGAGCTTCTCAACCGTAGGCACCGCGTAGACCTGCTTCGCGAGCGTCTCCGGCAGGGCTTCGCCCGCGAGGTTGATGACGCGCACGGAGGGCGGCACCGCGCCCAGGCGCAGCAGTTGCGCCATGGCGGAGGGCACCGTGTTGACCAGGGTGACGTGAGAAGCGGTGGGCAGCTCCGCCAGGTGGAGGGCGTTCTTCGCCACCACCACCGCACCGCCGCTGCTCAACGGGGCGAAGAGTTCGAAGACGGAGAGGTCGAAGTTGAGGCTCGTCGCGGCGAGCGTTCCCTTCAGCTCCTCCGGTGAGAAGGTTTCCAAGGCCCAGTGGAGGAAGGAGACCGCGTTGCCGTGGGAGATGGCGACGCCCTTGGGACGGCCCGTGGAGCCCGAGGTGTAGATGAGGTAGGCGAGATGGCCCGGGTGGATGTCCACCGAGGGCGCCGTCGTCGGCTGCTTCGCCAGCTCCACGTCCGAGTCGAGGCACACCGGTGTGGCGCTGGTTTCCGGTAGGGCCTGCAAGAGATGCGAATGCGCCACGAGGGCAGGGCCCTGGGCGTCCTCCAGCAGCCAGCCCAGGCGCTCACGCGGGTAGCTGGGGTCCAACGGCACGTAGGCGCCACCAGCCTTGAGAATGCCGAGGGCTCCGATGACGAGGTCTTCAGTGCGTTCAACGCAGAGACCGACACGGACTTCGGGCCCGACACCCAGGCCTCGCAGGCGATGGGCGAGTTGGTTGGCCTTCGCGTCCAGCTCCCGGTACGTCAGTTGCCGCTCCGGTGTGATGACAGCCAATGCATCCGGCGTGCGACGCACCTGGGCCTCCACCATCGCGGGGATGCTGGGCTCACGCGGCGCCTGCGATGCCGGGGGATTCCAATCGACGAGGAGTTGCTGCCGCTCCGTGTCGGTGAGCAGCGGCAGGTCGCCAAGCTTCGTGTCCGGCTTCTTGGCAATGGCCTCCAGCAGCACGCCGAGATGGCCTGCCATGCGCCGCACGGTCGCCGCGTCGAACAGGTCCGTCGCGTACTCCAGTGAACCGACCAGCCCTCCCTGGACTTCTTGCAGTGAGAGGGAGAGATCGAACATCGCGGAGTGCGCTTCTTGCTGCACGGCCTGGAACGACAGGCCCGGCAGGTGCAGCGCCCGGGCGGGCGTGTTCTGCAGGACGAACATCGCCTGGAAGAGCGGACTGCGGCTCAAGTCGCGCGTGGGCTGCACGGCTTCGACGAGCTTCTCGAACGGCAGATGCTGATGGTGGTACGCCGCGAGCGTCGTGCCGCGCACCTGGGCGAGCAACTCGCGGAACGTCGCGCGCGGATTCAGCCGGGCGCGCAGGACCAGGGTGTTGATGAAGAAGCCGATGAGGCCTTCGGTCTCCGCCAGGGTGCGGCCCGCGATGGGCGAACCCACGCTGACATCGTCCTGAGCGGAGTAGCGGGACAGCAGCACCTGGAAGGCCGCCAGCAGCGTCATGAAGGACGTCGCGCCTTCACGCTGCGCCAGGGCCTTGAGCGCGTCAGAGACCCGCGCGGGGATCCGCACCTCCACGGTGGCGCCACGGTGGGACTGCACGGGCGGACGCGGGTGGTCCGTGGGCAGCTCCAGCGCGGCGGGGGCTCCAGCCAGCTGCTGCTTCCAGTAACCCAGCTGCGCGTCGAGCACCGCCCCCTGGAGCCAGTCGCGCTGCCACGTGGCGAAGTCCGCGTACTGCACGGGCAGCGGCGGGAGGGCCGGCGTATTGCCCGTGATGAAGGCCTCGTAGAAGGCCACCATCTCGCGCACGAGGACGCCCATGGACCAGCCGTCGGAGACGATGTGGTGCATCGTCACGAGCAGCAGGTGTTCATTCTCCTCCAGGCGCACCAGCGTGCTGCGCAGCAGCGGACCCCTGGAGAGATCGAACGGCCGTCGCGCTTCTTCGTCGGCCAGCCGCCGGGACTCCTCCTTGCGCTGGGCCTCCGGCAGGGAGGAGAGGTCCACCTGGGACAGCGTCCAATCCTCGGGCGCATGGATGCGCTGGGTGGGCTGGCCCTGGTGTTCGTGGAAGGTGGTGCGCAGGGCCTCATGGCGCTGGACGAGCGATTCGAACGCGCGACGCAAGGCCTCCACGTCCAGGTGTCCGGAGAGCTGGAGCGCGGTGGGGAGGTTGTAGGACGCATCCCCCGGCTGGAGCTGATCCAGCAGCCACAGCCGCTGCTGCGCGAAGGACAGCGGCTCCGAGGCGCCGCGGGTCGACGCCCTCCGAAGGGGAACCGACGGCGCGGGGGCCCTCTCGGAGTCGATGCGTCGGGCGAGGGCGGCGACGGTGGGGGCCTCGAACAGCGCTCGCAGGGGCAATTCCCTGCGGAAGGTGGTGCGCACGCGCGAGACGAGCTGGGTGGCCAGCAGCGAATGGCCTCCGAGCGCGAAGAAGTCGTCGTGGATGCCCACGCGCTCGACGTGCAGCACCTGGGCGAAGAGGGCCGCGAGCTGCTCCTCGGCGGGAGTGCGCGGCGCGACGTAGGTGGAGGCGAGCGCATCGCTGTGGGGTGCGGGAAGAGCCTTGCGGTCCACCTTGCCGTTGGTGTTGAGCGGCAGGGCCTCCAGCACGAGGAGCGCGGAGGGGCGCATGTGCTCGGGCAGGAGTTGCTTGAGCCAGTCCTTGAGGCCTTCGGGCGTGGGGGCTGTCTCCGTGCCTTCCGGAGGCACCACGTAGGCGACGAGCCGCTTGTCACCGGGCACGTCCTCGCGGGCCAGCACCACGGCGGCGTGCACCTGGGGATGCTTGAGGAGCGCGGCTTCGATTTCACCCAGCTCGATGCGGAAGCCACGGACCTTCACCTGGAAGTCCGCACGGCCCAGGTAGTCGAGCATGCCGTCGGCACGCCAGCGCACGACGTCGCCAGTGCGGTAGAGGCGGGCACCGGGCGTGGAGGAGAAGGCATCCGGGATGAAGCGGTCCGCCGTCAACTCAGGGCGGTTGAGGTAGCCACGAGCGACGCCCGCACCGCCGATGAAGAGCTCACCGGCAACGCCCACGGGCACGGGGCGCAAGGTGCGGTCGAGCACGTAGACGCGGACGTTGGGCAGCGGCCTGCCGATGGTGGGAGTGGGAGAGGCGTCGAAAGCGCAGGCGGTGGCGTCGACGGTGCACTCGGTGGGGCCGTAGACGTTGAAGACGCGCGGACGCGGAGCCTGGGCCAGGTGACGCCAGGTGGCGGGGTCCACGGCTTCACCACCGACGAGAACACGGTGAGGGATGGCCTTGCGCTCCAGGAGGCCTTCATCCACCAGCAGTCGCAGGTGGGCCGGAGAGCAATCGAGGACGTCGAGGGCATCCTGCTCGATGCGGTTGACGAGCTCACCGACGTCAGCGCGGGCTTCGTCGGGGACGATGCAGAGGGTGTGGCCGTCGAGCACCTGGATGAGCTGCTTGACGGAGGCGTCGAAGGAGAGCGGCGCGTTGACGCTGACACGCTCTCCAGGCTGTGCGTCGGCGTGCACCGTAGCGGCGAGCGCGACGCGAAGATTGAGCACGGAGCGGTGCTGAATCATCACGCCCTTGGGACGGCCGGTGCTGCCCGAGGTGTAGATGATGTAGGCGAGGTGCTCCGCCGAGACGGACGTCACCGGAGCGCCCTGCGACTCAAGAGCCAGGTCCGCGGCGTCGGAGTCCAGGCAGAGGGTGTGTGCGGAGTGCGGGGGCAGCGAGTCGCGCAGGCGCTGCTGGGTAAGCACCACCGGAGCCCCCGTGTCCTGGAGGACGTGGGCAAGCCACTCGCGCGGGTAGCTGGGGTCGATGGGGACGTAGGCGCCACCGGCCTTGAGGGTGCCGAGGATGCCGACGAGGGCCTCCACGGAGCGCTCCACGCACAGCACGACGCGCACGTCGGGGCCAACGCCCAGCTTCACCAGCCGGTGCGCGAGTTGATTGGCGCGCGTGTCCAACTCACGGAAGGTGAGCTGCTCCTCGCGGCAGATGACGGCCAGGGCTTCAGGCGTGCGAAGGGCCTGGGCGCTGAAGGCCTCATGGATGCACAGGTCGCGGGGGAACTCCGCGCTGGGCCCGTTCCAATCGACGAGCAGCTGCTGCCGCTCCGGAGCGGTGAGCAGCGGCAGGCTCGCGAGCGTCGCGTCCGGCTGGACGGCGATGGCCTCCAGCAGCACGCCCAGGTGACCCACCAGGCGCTGCATGGTCGAGGCGTCGAAGAGGTCGCTGCTGTACTCCAGGATACCCACGAAGCCCTGAGGCGACTCCTGCATCGTCAGCGTCAGGTCGAACTTCGCGGAGTTCGCTTCGAGCGGGAGTTGCTCGAAGGACAAGCCCGGCACGCGCAGCGCTTCCATGGGCGCGTTCTGCAGGGAGAACATCGCCTGGAAGAGCGCGCTGCGGCTCAGGTCTCGCGCGGGCTGGAGGACTTCCACCAGCTTCTCGAAGGGCACGTGCTGGTGCTCGTAGGCCGCGATCGTCGTCCCGCGCACCTGGGCCAGCAGCTCGCGGAACGTCGCCCGGGGCTCCACTCGCGCGCGCAGGACCAGGGTGTTGATGAAGAAGCCGATGAGGCCTTCGGTCTCCGCCTGGGTGCGGCCCGCGATGGGCGAACCCACGCTGATGTCGTCCTGGCCGGAGTAGCGGGACAGCAGCAACTGCCATGCGGCGAGCAGCAGCATGAAGGGCGTGGCACCCTCGCGCTGGGCCAGGGTCTTGAGGGCTTGCGAGACCTCCGGAGGGAGGCGCACGTCCACCGAGGCGCCCCGGTGGGACTGCACAGGCGGACGCGGGCGGTCCGTCGGCAGGTCCAGCGCGGCGGGCGCACCCGCGAGCTTCTCCTTCCAGTAGGCGAGCTGGGTCTCCAGTGTTTCGCCCTGGAGCCACTCCTGCTGCCAGACGGAGAAGTCCGCGTACTGCACGGGCAGCGGCGCGAGGGCCGGCACCTGATCCGCGTGAAACGCCGCGTACAGCGCCGTGAGCTCCCGGACGAGGACACCCATGGACCAACCGTCGGAGACGATGTGGTGCAGCGTCACGAGGAGCAGGTGCTCCTCCGCACCCAGGCGCACCAGGGACGTGCGCAGGAGCGGACCGGCCTCCAGGTCGAAGGGACGACGGGCCTCCACGTTCGCGAGGCGCCGCGCTTCTTCGTCCCGCTGGGACTCGGGTAGCGAGGACACGTCGAGCAGAGGCAGCGTCCACGTCCCGGGCGAGTGGATGCGCTGCGCGGGCTGACCCTGGTGCTGGATGAGCGTGGTGCGCAGCGTTTCGTGGCGGGCGACGAGGGCCTCGAAGGCGCGGCGCAGGGATTCGATGTCCACCTGCCCCTTCAGCCGAAGAGCCGCGGGGATGTTGTACGCGGCGCTGCCGGGCTGGAGTTGGTCCAGCAGCCACAGGCGCTGCTGCGCGAAGGACAAAGGCGGCGGACCTGCGTGCGCGACGCGGGTGAGCGGTGGCAGGCGCAAGCCGGACGTCGCGGTGCGCAGGCGATCCGCGAGCGCGGCGACGGTGGGCGCTTCGAAGAGGGAGCGCAGGGGCAGCTCCGCATCGAAGGTCGCGCGGATCCGGGAGACGAGCTGGGTGGCCAGCAGGGAGTGGCCACCGAGGGCGAAGAAGTCATCGTGGATGCCCACGCGCTCCACGCGCAGGACCTGGGCGAAGACGTCCGTGAGCTTCTCCTCGGTGGGATTGCGCGGGCCGACGAAGTCCGCGAGCGGCGAGGCATCCGGGATGGGAAGGGCCTTGCGGTCCACCTTCCCGTTGGAAGTCAGGGGCAGTGCCTCCAGGGGGACGAAGGCGGAGGGCACCATGTACTCGGGCAGGTGCTGCTTGAGGTGGGCGCGGAGGACGGAGACATCAAGGGCTTCGCCCACGACGTAGGCGACGAGGCGTTTGTCACCGGGGACGTCCTCACGGGCGAGGACGACGGCCTCGTGCACGGAGGCGTGAGCGAGAAGGGAGGCTTCGATTTCGCCCAACTCGATGCGGAAGCCGCGCACCTTCACCTGGAAGTCGAGCCGCTGGAGGTAGTCCAGTTGGCCATCCGCCCGCCAGCGCACGACGTCACCGGTGCGGTAGAGGCGGGCACCGGGCGTGGAGGAGAAGGGGTGCGGGATGAAGCGCTCGGCGCTCAGTGCTGGCTGGCCCAGGTAGCCCCAGGCGAGGCCTTCACTGGCGAGGAAGAGCTCACCGGGGACGCCCACGGGCACCGGCTGGAGTCGAGCGTCGAGGACGTAGGTGCGGGTGTTGGCGATGGGGCGGCCGATGGGAGGCCGCGTACCGTCGTCGTGCACGACGGGGGTGAAGGTGGCGACGACGGTGCTCTCGGTGGGGCCGTAGTGGTTGAAGAGGGTGGCGGGGACTGAAGGAGGCGGACCGTGGTGGAGGGCGTCTCCGCCCGTCAGCAGGGCACGCAGGGCCATGGGGCGGGGCCACTCTTCACGCAGCACGGCCTCGGCCAGAGGCGTGGGCATGAAGCAGGTGGTGATGGCTTCGCGGGCGAGCCACTGGAGCAGAAGGGAGGGCTCGGCACGCACGGCGTCGGGAGGGACGACGAGGCTGGCGCCGGAGGCCAGCGAGGGCCACACCTCCCAGGTGGAAGCGTCGAAGGCGACGCCCGCGGTGAGGGCGGTGGAGTCCTGGGGCGTCAGCGAGTAGGTGCGCTGGTGCCAGGAGACGAGGTTCATCAACGCGCGGTGGTGGACGGCGACGCCCTTGGGACGGCCGGTGCTGCCGGAGGTGTAGATGACGTAGGCCAGGTCCTCCGGGCCCACGGGCGTCACCGGCAGCGCCTGTGGAACCGTCGAGGCCTCCACCTCCAGCGAGAGGACGCGCGAAGAGAGGGACGGCAGCGAGTCACGCAGGTGTTGCTGGGTAAGGAGGACCGAAGCGCCGCAGTCCTCCAGCATGAAGGCCAGTCGCTCCGGCGGAACACCGGGCGCAATGGGGACGTAGGCGGCGCCCACCTTGAGGGCGGCGAGGAGGCCGGCCACCAGCTCCGGAGAACGCTCCGCGAGGACGGCGACGCGGCTGCCACGCGTGACACCGGCCGCGTGCAACTGGACGGCAAGGCCATGCGCCCAGGCATCGAGGCCTGCGTAGCTGACGCTTCGCTCCCCCATGCGCACGGCGACCGCGTCGGGCGAGCGACGGGCATGCTCCGCGACGACATGGTGGATGCAGGTGTCGCGGGGGAAGGCGACGTCCGTCTCATTCCACTCGACGAGGAGCTGCTTGCGCTCCTCCGCCGTCATCACCTCCAGCGAGGACACACGCGCATCCGGCTGGGCAGCGAGAGAGGAGAGGAGGACGCCGAAGTGGCCCATGAGGCGCTGGGCGGTGGAGGCGTCGAAGAGGTCGGAGCTGTACTCGAGGAAGCCGGTGAGGCCTTGGGGCACCTCGAAGAGGGTGAGGGCCAAATCGAAGCGGGAGGAGTTGCCCTCCAGGGGGATGGGCTGGAAGGCCAGGCCCGGCACGCGCAGCGCTTCGGCGGGTGCGTTCTGCAGGACGAGCATGACTTGAAAGAGGGGGCTGCGGCTCAAGTCGCGCGAGGGCTGGAGGACCTCCACCAGCTTCTCGAAGGGGACATGCTGGTGCTCGTAGGCGGCGAGGGTGGTGGCCTTCACCTGGGAGAGCAGCTGGCGGAAGGAGTCCTCCGGGCGCACGTGGGCGCGCAGGACGAGCGTGTTGACGAAGAAGCCGATGAGGCTTTCGGCTTCGGCGTGGGTGCGGCCGGCGATGGGAGAGCCGACGGAGATGTCGTCCTGGCCGGAGTAGCGCGAAAGCAGCAGTTGGAAGGCGGAGAGCAGCAGCATGAAGGGCGTGGCGCCTTCACGCTGGGCGAGGCTTCGCAGGGAGTCCGTCAGCTGCGAGGGGAGGTGCACGGGCACCGTGGCGCCGCGGCGGGACTGCACGGCCGGACGCGGACGGTCGGTGGGCAGCTCCAGCGCGGCGGGGGCACCGGCCAACTGGCGCTTCCAGTATCCAAGCTGGGACTCCAGCGTCTCGCCCTGCAACCACTGGCGCTGCCAGAGGGCGAAGTCCGCGTACTGCACCGGCAGCGGTGCGAACGATGGCTCACGGTGCGCGGAGAAGGCGGCGTAGCTCGTGGCCAACTCCTTCACGAGGACGCCCATGGACCAACCGTCGGAGACGATGTGGTGCATCGTCACGAGGAGGACGTGCGTCTCCTCGGCCAGCCGCAGGAGAGAGGTGCGCAGCAGTGGCCCACGGACGAGGTGGAACGGTTGCCGGGCTTCCCGAGCGGCAAGCCGCAGCGTCTTCGCCTCGCGCACGGACTCGTCGAGGGCCGAGAGGTCCTGAACGGGGAGCGCCCAGGAAGTCGGAGGATGGATGCGCTGGAAGGGCTGGCCCTCTTCTTCGAAGAAGGTGGTGCGCAGCGCTTCATGGCGCGCCACGAGCGCTTCGAACGCGCGGCGCAGGGCCTCCACGTCCAGGCGGCCCAGGAGGCGCAGGGTGACGGGGAGGTTGTAGGAGGCGTCGTCCGGCGCCAGTTGGTCCAGGAACCAGAGACGCTGCTGCGCGAAGGAGAGCGGCTGCGGGCCTTCGGTGCGCGTGCGTGTCAGGGGCGGCAGGCGCGTATGGGTAGAGGTCCGCTGCAACTTCTCCGCGAGCGCAGCAATGGTGGGGGCCTCGAAAAGGGCGCGGAGCGGCATCTCCACGTCGAACGCGGCACGCACGCGGGCCACCAACTGCGTGGCGAGCAGTGAGTGGCCCCCCAGCTCGAAGAAGTTGTCCGTGCGGCCCACCGTGGGGACGCGCAGCACTTCGCTCCAGAGGGCCGCGAGCTTCTCCTCCAGCGGCGTCGCCGGGGACTCGTAGACGTGTGACGCCCGGAGCGCGCCCGCATCCGGAGCGGGAAGGGCCTTGCGGTCCACCTTGCCGTTGGACGTCAGCGGCAGCGTCTCCAGGGAGACAAAGGCGGCGGGCACCATGTACTCGGGCAGGTGCTGCTTGAGGTGGGCGCGGAGCGTGGTGACGTCGAGAGCGTCACCGACGACGTAGGCGACGAGTCGCTTTTCGCCCGGAGCATCCTCGCGGGCGAGCACGACGGCGTCCTTCACGGCAGGGGCGGCGCGCAGGGTGTTCTCGACTTCGCCCAGTTCGATGCGGAAGCCGCGGACCTTCACCTGCGCGTCGATGCGACCGATGAAGTCCAACTGGCCATCCGCGCGCCAGCGCACCACGTCGCCCGTGCGGTAGAGGCGGGCCCCTTCCTCACCGGAGAAGGCGTCCGGCACGAAGCGCTCGGCGGTGAGGCCCGGCCGGCCCGCGTACCCGCGCGCGACGCCCACGCCACCGATGTGCAACTCACCGCGCACACCCACGGGCACCGGCTGCCCATGCGGGTCCAGCACGTAGACGCGCACGTTCGCCAGCGGCTTGCCGATGGAAGGCACGTTGCCGTCAGCCACCACCTCACCGAAGGTGGCGATGACGGTGGCTTCGGTGGGGCCGTAGGTGTTGAGCAGGCGCCGTCCCGGAGCCCAACGTGCGACGACGTCCGCGGGCAGGGCCTCACCGCCGGAGATGACGGTGCGCACCTTGGGCAGGCCTTCGGAGGATGTCGCTGCCAGGGCCGCGGGGGTGAGGCTGACGACGCTCAGCTCCTGCTCACGCAGCAGCACGGGCAGCGGCGCGCCCGGCATCAGCTTCTCCAACGGGGCCAGCACCAGCGTGGCGCCGTTGCAGAGGGTGGTGAAAATCTCCTCCACGGAGAGGTCGAAGCTGAGGCTGGCGAACTGCAACACGCGGCTGCCGGGGCCGATGCCGTACGCCACCGCTTCATGGGTGACGAGGTTGGCGACGCTGCGGTGCTCCACCGCCGTGCCCTTGGGCGTCCCGGTGCTGCCCGAGGTGTAGAGCAGGTACGCCATGTTCGCGGGCGTCACGCCTGTCACTGGCGCATCCATCGGCTCTTTCGCCAGCGATTCGCGCTCCGTATCCAGGCACAGGGCGCGGGCATGCAGTGCTTCCGGGAAGCGGTCTACCAGCGGCTGCTGGGTGACGAGCACCTGGGCCGCGCTGTCCTCCAGCATGAAGGCCAAGCGTTCGCGGGGCAGCAGCGGATCCACGGGCACCCAGGCGCCACCGGCTTTCAGGATGCCGAGCAGCCCGATGACGACGTCGAGGGAGCGCTCGACGCTGAGCGCGACGCGGACCTCCGGGCCCACGCCACGGCGGCGCAGGGCATGGGCAAGCTGATTGGCGCGCGCGTCCAGTTGCGCGTACGTCAGCTGGGCCCCCTCGAAGACCGCGGCCACCGCGTCCGGAGCGCGGCGCACCTGCGCCTCGAAGAGCGAGTGCATGCACGCTTCAGGGAACGGCGCCCGCGTGGCGTTCCAATCCACCAGCACCTGCTGGCGCTCATCCCCCGTGAGCAACTGCAACGACGACACGCGCTGATCCGGATGCGCGACGAAGCCCTCCACGAGCAGCCGCAGGTGCCGCATCATCCGCACGACGGTCGACCTGTCGAAGAGGTCAGTGTCGTACTCAAGCTCTCCCGTGAAGCCGTCCTGGCTCCGCGTGAGCGACAGCGTGAGCTCGAACTTCGCGGAGGCGCCCATGCGCTCCTCGACCCGCACCTTCACGCCCGCGAGCGAGAGGTCCACCTCCGGGATGTTCTGCATGAGGAACAGCACGTTGAACAACGGCGCCTCGCGCAGGTCGCGCATCGGCTGGAGTTCTTCGAACGGCACGTGCTGGTTCGCGAGCACCCCCAGCGTGGTGGTGCGCACGCGGCCCAGCAGCTCCCTCACGGTGGGGCCGCCGCCCATCCGGGTGCGCAGTACGAGCGTGTTGATGAAGAACCCAAGCAGTCCCTCCAACTGCGCGTCGTTCCGGCCCGCCACGGAGGAGCCGATGCTCACGTCGTCCTGGCCGGAGTAGCGGCCAATCAACACCTGGAGCGCGCCGAGCAGGAACATGAAGGGCGTGATGCCCTCGCGCACACAGAGCGCCTCCACGGCGCGCGTCAGCTCCAGCGGGAACGCGACCTGCATCAGGGCGCCGGGATGTGCCTCTCGGAGGCCTCGCGGACGGTCGGTGGGGAGCTCCAGCACGGACGGCATGCCCTGGAGCTGCTGTCGCCACCAGTCGAGCTGCCGCTCCTTCTCCGCGCCCGACAGCCACTGGCGCTGCCACACCGCGAAGTCCGCGTACTGGAAGGGTAGCGCGGGCAATAAGGGCTGCGTCCCCGCCACCAGGGCCCGGTAGGCCTCCGACAGCTCCCGCATCAGGACGCTCATGGACCAGCCGTCGAAGACGGCGTGGTGGATGGTCAGCAGCAGCAGGTGCTCCTGCGCATCCAGCACCAGCGCCGACACGCGCAGCAGCGGGCCCACCTCCAGGTTGAAGGGGAGCCGCACCTCCATCTCCGAGCGGCGCTTCACCTCCGCGTCGCGCTGCTCCGGCGACAGGGCGCGCAGGTCCACCACCGGCAGCACCAGCGGTTCGGGCGGTGCGATGACCTGCACGGGCGCGCCGGTGTCCGGCCGCAAGGTGGTGCGCAGCGCCTCATGCCGGTGCACCACCAGCTCCAGGGCGAGGCGCAAGGCCTCCAGGTTCAGCGCCCCGGTCAGCCGCAGCGAGAACGGCATGTTGTACGCGGCCGAGCCCGGATCCAGCTGCTCCAGCACCCAGAGGCGCTGCTGCGCGAAGGACGCGGGCAGCGACTGGGTTCGCGGCACGGGCACCACCGGGGGCGGAGCCGTGAAGCTCGCATCCTTCGCCGAGGCCGCGATGCGCGCCGCCAGCTCCGCCACCGTGGGGGCCTCGAACAGTGCCTGCAGGGGCAGGTCCACCTGGAACGCCGTGCGCAACCGCGAGGTCAGCCGCGTGGCCAGCAGCGAGTGCCCGCCCAGCTCGAAGAAGCTGTCGGTGGCGCCCACCCGCTGCACCTGGAGGAGCGACGCGTAGAGCTCCGCGACCTGAACCTCCATCGGCGTGCGCGGCGCGACGAACTCGCGCGCGGCTTCCGTGGACACGTCCGGCGCGGGCAGCGCCTTGCGGTCCACCTTGCCGTTGGGCGTCAGGGGCATCGCGTCCAGCACGACCAGCGCGGACGGCACCATGTACTCGGGCAGCCGCTCCTTCATGAGCGCGCGCAGGAACTGGGACTCCAGTGTCTGGCCGGGCCGCGCCACCACGTAGCCCACGAGCCGCGCGTCGGCCCCGCTGCCTCGCACCACCACGGCCGCGTCGCGCACGCCCGGGGCCTGGCTCAGCACCGCTTCAATCTCACCCAGCTCGATGCGGTAGCCGCGCAGCTTCACCTGGTTGTCGACGCGGTTGAGGTACTCCAGCACGCCGTCCGCGGCCCACCGCACGCGGTCGCCCGTGCGGTACACGCGCAGGCCCGGCACGCCTCCGTACGCGTCCGGGATGAAGCGCTCCGCCGTCTGGTCCGGCCGGTGGAGGTAGCCCCGGGTGACGCCCTCGCCGCCGATGAACAGCTCACCCGGCACGCCGCGCGGCACCGGGTTCAGCCCGCTGTCCAGCACGTACACCCGCGTGCCGGAGATGGGCCGGCCAATCGGCACGCTGCCCGAGCCCGAGGCCACCGCGTGCGCGGTGGACCACACCGTCGTCTCCGTGGGGCCATACACGTTCCACAGCACGCGGCAGCGCTGGAGCAGCGACTCGGCCAGCTCGCGCGGCAGGGCCTCGCCGCCGGTGAGGGCCGTCAGCCCCGGCCCCTGCCAGTCCGTCTCCAGCAGCAGCCGCCAGGTGCTGGGCGTGGCCTGGAGCACCGTTGCCCCGCACTGCCGCAGCAGGCCCGCCAGCCGCGAGCCGTCCACCGCGATGTCCCGCGACGCGATGACGACCTGCCCGCCCACCGACAGCGGCAGGAACAGCTCCAGCACCGCGATGTCGAACGACAGCGTGGTGACGGCCACCAACACGTCCTCCGAGGACAGGCCCGTCGTCTCCCGCAGCGCCGCCAGGAAGCGCGCCACCGCGCCGTGCGGCACCTGCACGCCCTTGGGGCGGCCGGTGCTGCCGGAGGTGAAGAGCACGTACGCCACGGCCTCCGGGGGCACCGCGTCGCGCAGCGGCGAGCCGTCCTCCGCCGCGATGGCCTCCGCGTCCCCGTCCAGCAGCACCACGCGCGCCGAGTGCGGCGGCAGGATGGACTCCAGCGAGCGCTGCGACACCAGCACCGGCATCCCGCTCGCTTCCACCATGTACGCCAGGCGGTCCGTGGGGAACGCCGGGTCCAGCGGCACGTAGGTACCCCCGGCCTTCAGCACGGCGAGCACCGCCACCAGCATGTCGAGCGAGCGCTCCACGCACAGGCCCACCCGCGCTTCCGTGCCCACGCCCAGCCGGCGCAGGTGCCGCGCCAGGCGCGACGCGCGGGACTCCAGCTCCGCGTACGTGAGCGACTGGTCTCCGAAGGTGGCGGCGACCGCGTCCGGCGTGAGGTCCACCTGGGCTTCGAAGGCGCCGTGCTGCGTGCTCCACGGCAGCGGGGTGGGGCGGGGCGGCTGCCAGGCGAGGAGCACCTCATGGCGCTCGGCGTCGGTGAGCAGCGGCAGGCGGGAGATGGTCTCGTGCGGACGGCGGACGGCGCCCTCCAGCAGCACGCGCAGGTGCTCCGCCATGCGCGCCATCGTGGGCGTGGTGAAGAGGTCGGTGTCGTATTCGAGGAAGCCCTTGAGGCCGTTTTCCGTCTCCAGCACCTGGAGCAGCAGGTCGAACTTCGACGTGAGCGTGTCCAGCTCCATCGCCTCCAGCTTCACGCCCTCCACGGACGCCGCGCCGCGGAAGGAGGCCTGGAGCGTGAGCATCACCTGGAAGAACGGCGTGCGCCCCTGGGAGCGCTCTGGACGCAGCTCCTCCACCAGCCGCTCGAAGGGGAACTCCTGGTGCTCATGGGCCGCGAGCACCGTCTCTCGCACCTGGTGCAGCAGCGCGCGGAAGGATGCGGAGGGCTCCACCTGCGTGCGCAGCACCACCGTGTTGACGAACAGGCCGATGAGGCCTTCCACCTCGCCGCGCGTGCGGCCCGCCACCGGCGAGCCCACCGTCACGTCCTCCTGCCCCGCGTAGCGCGACAGCAGCACCTGCCAGCCCGTCAGCAGCACCATGAAGAGCGAGGCGCCCTCCTGCTGCGCCAGGGCCTTCAGCGCGTCCGTCAGCCCGCGCGACAGCAGGAGCTCATGCCGGGCGCCCCGGCCGCTGCGGACCGCGGGACGGGAGAGGTCGGTGGGCAGCTCCAGCGCGGAGGGCACGCCGGCCAGCTGCTGCTTCCAGTAACCGAGTTGCTTCTCCAGCCGGGGGCCCTGCATCCACTCGCGCTGCCAGACGCCGAAGTCCGCGTACTGGATGCCTGGAGGCGGCAGGGGCACGGCCTGCCCCCGCGCGAAGGCGCCGTAGAGCAGCGCCACCTCGCGCACCAGCAGCGTCATGGACCAGCCGTCGGAGACGATGTGGTGGACCACCACCACGAGCAGGTGCTCCTTCGGCGCGGACGTCAGCAGCAGCGCGCGCAGCAGCGGACCCTTCGCGAGGTCGAAGGGCCGGGCCGCGGCCTCACGCGCCAGCTCCCAGGCCGCCTCCGGAGGCGAGCCCTGGAGGTCGTGGTGCGCAAGCGTCAGCACCGGCTCCGGCGACACCACCTGCACGGGGCCGGATGCGTCCTCGCGGAAGGTGGTGCGCAGCACTTCATGCCGGCGCACCACTTCGCGCAGCGCGCGCTCCAGCGCGGCCACGTCGAGCGCTCCCTCCAGGCGCACCGCCATGGGCACGTTGTAGAGGCTGGTGCCGGGCTGCAGTTGATCCATGAACCAGAGCCGCTGCTGGGCGAAGGACAGGGGCAGGGGACGCGAACGGTCCTGCACCGGGATGACGCCCTGGATGGAGTTGCCGGCGACGGCCTTCTGCGCGGCCATCTTCTTGAGCAGCTCCGCGCGCTTCTCCGGTGAGAGGTTCGCGATCCGCTTCGACAGCTCCTGGCTCATCTCATGTACTCCGCGCTCGGGGACGCCATCGCGAGCGCCACTCGGGGCAGTGGCGTTCGCGAAAAGTCAGGCCTGCTGATGATTCTGGATTGCCCCCCTGCGCTGCTCTCTCGCGAGAAGCAGAGGGTGGGTCAAATCCACACTGGCCACAGTATTCCGTGGGCAGCCGAGCTGTCATGGGGGCGCTCACCCGGAAGTCCGAGTGAATTCGCGTATTTATGGGAAGAGTCGGGATCCCCGAACAGGCCACCGGAAGGACTCACGGTGTCGCTCAGAGGGGAACCGGCTCGCGGGGTCGTCCCCCCGCATGGAGGGGGAGCAGGCCAGAGGCTGGCCTGCCCGCCACCCGTCATCGACGGTGTTTCAGCCCGCCTTGGCTAGCGGCGGTGGGGCGGTCAGCAGCACCTGCGCGGGCACGGTGTAGCTCGCGGCCTGGAGGATCTCCGCGATGGCGTCGCCCACGTTGGCCTGCGTGTCGTTGTAATCGGTGGGCTTGCAGAAGATGCACACGGCCAGGACGGGGCCCTGGAGCGTGAACTCCGCGATCTCCACCTGCGGCACGGGCTTGTCCTGGACGCCCTTCACCGAGGCCATGCGCTCCACCAGGGCCTGCTGAAGCACCCGCACGTCCACGCCGTGCATCAGCGGCACCTTCACCGTCATCTTGCGGTACGGGTGGTGGCTGTAGTTGATGATGTTGTCGCTGAACATCTGGTTGTTGCCCACGGCGATCCGCACGTTGTCGGACGTGTCGAGCGTGGTGACGAACAGGCCGATCTCCTGGACGATGCCCACGACGCCGCCGGCTTCAATCTCCTCGCCTACGCGGAAGGGGCGCAGCACCAGCAGGAAGATGCCCGCGGCGAAGTTGGCCAGCAGCCCGGACCAGGCCGCGCCAATGGCGATACCCGCGGCGGCGATCAACGCGGCGAAGGACGTGGTCTCCACGCCCATCACCCCCAGGATGCCGACGATGAGCATCAACGTGAGCGTGCCGGTGAACAGCGAACCGACGTAGCGGATCAGCGTGGCGTCCAGCTGCCGCCGCTGCAGGCCCATGTCCAGCACCTTGCGGAAGCCAGCGATGACCGTCCGCCCGATGAACCAGATGAACAGCGCCCCGATGACCTTGAGCAGCAGCGGGAGCGCCTCGGTCAGGGCCAGTGACTTCAATTGAACGATGACTTCATCCATGACTCGAACTCCCTTGACCGGGACCGCGTGTGCGCGGTGCCTTTTGCACGGGACCGGCCGGGACATGCAAGCCGGGTTGCTGTGAATCCACACCTGTCCGGGAGGGCAGTCCTGACCCGCCATGGGTCTTGGTGCCCGGGCCTTGCGTGGCGAGGCCTGCCGGCGGACGTTGCGGCCCATGCGTCTCTTCCCGGTCACGGTCTCGTTGTTGTTGAGCGCCTGCACGGCCTCGCGCGTCGTGGTGCCTCCAGCCACGGGCGAGGAGGTGACGGTCTTCATCCATGGGTACCGCGGGTCGTTCCTCGCGACGGCGGACGGCGAGCGCGAGCGGGCCTGGGTGTCCGTGGGCGACGTGCTGACGCGCGGGGAGCGTTCGCTGGCGCTGCCGTTTCCCGGTCAGCGAGCGGCGCCGGGCTTCGGGCCCCTGGAGGTGGACGGACCGATGACGCGCTTCACGGTGCTGCCGTGGGTGGCGCGCTACGACATCTACAAGGGCTTCCTGGAGTTCGCGCGCGAGCGGTTGCCGGGCTTCGTCGTCTTCGACTACGACTGGCGGCAGGACAACCGCGTGACGGCGAAGCGGCTGTGCGCGCTGCTGGATTCGCTCGCGGAGGCGCGCGGCGGCCGGGTGAAGGTGAACCTGGTGGCGCACAGCATGGGCGGGCTCGTCACGCTGCACTGTCTGCGCTACGGCACGGGTGACGACACGGGCGAGCCCACGTGGGCGGGCGCCCGGCACGTGAAGCGCGTGGTGTTCCTGGGCACGCCGTTCCGGGGCGCGCCGGGCATGTTCGACGACTTCACCCTGGGCACGCCGGTGGGGCGCAACCGGGCGCTGCTGTCACCGGAGGCGCTCTTCACCTTCGCGTCCGCGTTCCAGCTGCTGCCCGCGGAGAGCGACTTCTTCGTCGACGCGAGCGGCCAGCCGGTGACGTTCGATGCCTACCGGCCGGACGCGTGGGTCGACGGCGGGTGGGGCGTGTTCCAGGACCCGGCGGTGCGGAAGCTGCCCGCGTATCGCCAGTGGCTGGAGCGCATGCTGGCGGCGCGCTCGGAGCTGGCGCGGGCGCTCTCCGAGAACGATGGGCCGCCGCCGCCCTTCCACACGCTGGCGGTGGTGGGCGTGGGGCATCCGTTGATCAAGTCGTTCCGGATCATCGACGGGAAGCCCACGTTCGAGGATCCGGTGCTCGCGGACGGAGATGGTTCCGTCTTGACGGCGCGGGCCCTGCCGCCGCAGCCGCTCCATGTGGACCGGCTGGAGACGCGGGCGGACCACGTGGGGATGATGGGCGACGAGGAGGTCCAGGAGGCCGTCGCGCGCTTCATCACCGGCGACTGAAGCGGGGCGGCTCAGTCGCCCTGGATGGCGGCCTGCCAGTCGCCGTCCACGGAGATGCCCACGCGCATGCCGATGTAGCTCTTCTCCTTGCGCATGTCGGTGATCATCTCGTCCGGGTAGATGCCCTTGAGCAGCGCGAAGTCCGCGTCGGTGGCGCCCTCGCGGAAGGCGGTGGGCCACCAGTAGAGGTTGCCCTCCTGGTAGAAGGGGAGGTTGAGGACGTGGACCAGCCGCGCCAGCACCGGCTGCGGGCTGTCCTTCCACTCCTCCTGGATGCGCCAGGTGGTGGCCATGTCCTGATCGGGGTCGTAGGAGAAGCGCACGCTCTTGCCCTTCTCGTCCCCCAGCTTCTGGAGCCCCGCGTAGTCGCACGCCACGGCGGCCTTGATGATGCGCTCGCGCATGGACGCCACGGCCGGCGGCAGGGGCGTGGCGGTGGGCTTGGGGATGGGGCTCAGCCGGCTCGCCGAGCACGACGCCGCGGCCGGGGCGCTCGGCTTGGAGGCAGGCGGGGCAGGGGGAGGGGCGGGCTTGGGCGGGGTGGGCATGGTCGGGCTCGGGGCGGGGGACGCCGCGGGCGTCCGGGGTGACTCCGTGCAGGCCAGGCAGGCGGCGAGGAGACAGGCGGATAGCAGGGGAGCGCGGTTCATGTCCCCGGGTCTAGTCCATGGCAGGTCAGGATTGCGTGCTTGCGTCGTCTGGGGACTTCGGTTACTCCTCCCACACCGGAAAGCGGTTCTGCGCGATTAGCTCAGCTGGATAGAGCGTTGGCCTCCGGAGCCAAAGGCCGCAGGTTCGAATCCTGCATCGCGCGCAGACGTAAGGGCCCGGAATCACTGGGGAAATCCCAGAGGTTCCGGGCCTTTACCTTTCAGGTCCCTTCCAGCTCCGTCCGAAGCGGGCCAGGCAATGCCAGACCTTCTTGAGGGCCTGGGGATCGACCGACGCGTCCGCGCGTGCCCGTCCAAGAATGAACGGCGTGAGGCGTTCGTCGTCCGCGAGCTGCTCCGCGAGCCGGAGGATGTCGTCCCCCCGGTAGCTCGCGTGAGGCCGCAGTTCGTCCAGCGTGACGGCGTAGCCCGGATGCCATTCCACGCGGACGCCCAGCGCGCGCGCTTCGTCCTCGATGGGGGTCGCCTCGTAGCTGGGGTCCAGCACCAGGGCCTCGATGTCCTCTGGTATCCGGAGGTCGCCATGGACGTGGGCCTCGATGTACCCGTCCAGCGGATCCTCGAACGGCGTGGCCTCCGCCAGGCCCATCAGCGCCATCCGCTCGGAGGTCCCGAAGGACGTGGGCTCGAAGACGCTGTCCGGGAAGCAGAAGCTGGAGCGGTCCAGCGCTGCTTCCGTCAGCCGGAAGTAGCTGGAGCCGAAGCGGGGGGAGCCCCCATGCGCCTCTTCGCGGAAGTTCAGCGAGCCGTACTTGGGGCGCTCGCCGACATGGCGCGCATCGTAGTAGCCATTGAAGAGTCGGCTCTCCCAGCGCCAGCGGGCGCCGTCGGGGAACGCCGTGAGCCCGCCGTTGCTCGTGCGCGTCTCGAACTGGGAGCGGTACCGGCCGTCACGCCGCATCGCGGTCAGGATGCCGGCCCCCTCGAAGAGGACATCCGGGTGGAAGTGCAGGGTGATCCGGAGCCGGCGATCCATGGGGCCGCCCCGGGCCCGCGGGTGGACATGCTCCAGGGCGGGATGGCGCGAGCGCATGTCCCGCTCAGACGCCCGTCACCTGGCGGATGAACGCGAGCATCCGCGAGCACGTCGTGTCCAGGTCCATGTGCGCCTCGGCCATGCGGCGGGCCTCCAACCCCATGGCCTCCAGTGTAGCCGGGCGCTGCACCAGCGCGTCCAGCATGTGGGCCAGCGCCGTGTAGTCCCCCACCGGCACGATGCGCCCGTCCACGCCGTCGCGCACCAGCTCGCCCACGCCGCCCGCGGGCGTGGACACCACCGCCAGGCCCGCGGCCTTCGCCTCCGCGATGGCCCACGACGACATGTCCGCCATCGTCGGCAGCACGAAGAGGTCCGCCGCCTGCGCCAGGCCAACCAGCTCCGGTGAGTTCGGCTGTACGCCCACGTGGACGCGCACCCCGGGGGGCGCCTCGAAGGGCGTGGACGTCACCAGGTCCAGGTGCCAGCCCTTGCGCCGCGTCTCCCGCGCCCAGCGCAGGAGCAGCTGGCCGCCCTTGCGCCCCAGGTCGCCCCCCACGAAGAGCAACCGCACCACGCCGTCCCGGGGCTTCTTCTCCGGCGCCGGCCGCCACAGCGCCGTGTCCACGCTGGGCCACACGACGTGCACGTTCGTGCCGGGCACGCCGTACTCCTCGACCAGCGAACGTTTGGTGTACTCCGAGAAGGACAACATCCCCTTCGCGATGGCGTACGTGCGCCGGTGCAGCACGTTCTTCGCGTGGCCCATCCAGCCCGCGTGCTGCGTGCGCAGGCCGTAGTAGCGCAGGTATTCCTCCAGCCCGCTGGGCGTCGCGTCCGTGGAGATGACGCTCGGCACGCGGCGCATGAGGTCGTGCGACAGGTGCGCGATCCGCTGCGTGTGCACCACCGCGGCCCGCACCGGCTCCGTGGCGAAGGCCTGGTTCAGCGCGCTGCGCGCTCGCAGCCCTCCGCGCACCGACAGCCGCGAGCGCACCAGCGGCAGCTGCTCCCAGACGTCATCCACGTGCTCGTCGATGGGCAACCACACCGGCGTGACGTCGGTGCGACGCCCCATCGCCCGCTTGAGGTTGTCCAGGAACACCGCGTTGCCAAGCGTCGTCTCGATGATGAATGCGATGCGTGGGGCCGAGGACTGCATCCGCTGCGCGCGCCTCCCCAGGGCCGGGATGTCCCTCCCGGGCATATAGGTGCCCGGTGCGGGATCACCAACGGCCCCCCGGGGCACCCGTCCGGATTCGCACGAAGGAGAGGGGCCGCCCTCACGCCTCCGGCTGAACGGGCTGCTCCGGCAGGTGGAAGCGCACCTCGTGCACGCGGCGCGGTGTCGCCTCCAGCACCTCCAGCACCGTGCCGTCCGGCATGGACAGCTTCGCGCCCCGCTCCGGGATGGCGCCTCCCGCGAGCGCGATGCAAAGGCCCGCGACGGTGGAGTAGTCCTCGCTCTCCTCCAGCTCCAGCCCCAGCGCGCGGTTCACCTCGCGCAGGCTCGCCTCGCCCCGCACCACCGCGACGGTGGGGCCCTCGCGCCGCACCAGCTCCTCCGGCGTCTCGGACTCGCTGAGGATGTCTCCCACGAGCTCCTCCACCAGGTCCTCCACCGTCACCAGCCCCACCACGCCGCCGTGCTCGTCCACCACCACGGCCAGCTGCATCCGCCGGCGCTGAAGCTCCTTCATCGCCGCGATGGCGCGCATGGACTCCACCAGGAACAGCGGCGGGCGCAGCACGTCCTCCAGCACGATGAGGTGCCCCTCCCAGGCCACGCCCAAGAGGTCCTTGGCCACGATGTAGCCCACCACGTTGTCGATGGTGCCCTCGTACACCGGCATCCGCGAGTGCCCGTGCTCCAGCAGCACCTGGCGCATCTCCTCGTTGCTGGCGTGCCGGCGCAACGCGATGATGTGCTCGCGCGTCACCATCACCTCGCCCAGCGTCAAGTCCCCCAGCTCGAAGGCCCGCGAAGCAATCTCCCCCGCGCGCGGATCCAACGTGCCCTGCTTCGACGCCTCCTCCACCAGCTGCATCAACTCGTCCGGTGACAGGCGCGACTCGGAGAAGTTCGTCTTGTCCCCGAAGAGCTTCAGCACCACGTTGGAGCTCGCGGTGAGGAACCACACCAGGGGCCGCATCACCCACGACAACGCCTTGAGCGGCCGGCCCAGGGTCAGCGCGTATTGCTCGGAGAAGCGCAGCGCCAGGGACTTGGGCACCAGCTCCCCCAGCACCAGCGATAGGTACGACACCAGCGCGACCACCAGCGCGAACGCCACTTGGCTCGCCGTGGCCTCCGGCACGCCCAGCCCCGCCAGCACCCCGGAAAGCCGCTGCGCGATGCTCGCACCGCCGAAGGCCGCCGCCGTGGAGCCAATCACCGTGATGCCAATCTGCACCGTGGCGAGCAGCCGCTCCGGATCATCCCGCAGCGTCGCCACCGCCTTCGCGGACTTGCTGCCCTGCTCCAGCAGCTCCTTCAGCCGCGTCTTGCGCACGGACAAGAGGCCCAGCTCGGCGCCCGCGAAGACGCCATTGGCCAGGACCAGCAAGAGGATGATGACGAGCTCCGTGACGATGGCGGACCTCCCGGCTGGACCCACCCCGCCTCGTGGAGGCGGGTGACGCCTCCCGTCCTACACCCCCAGCGATTGCAGGAGGAGCGACAATTGGTCGCGACTGGCGCCCTTGGGCAGGTAGTAGTGGGGACCGGACATGAGTGCGCTACCCACATCCTGCGCCGCCGCGGAGGTGAGGAAGACGATGCGCGGGGTGGTGGCCGCGCGAGGCAGCTTCTCCACCACCTCCAGGCCGCTCATCCCCGGCATGTTCAGGTCCAGCAGCATGACCCCGAAGCGCTCGCCCCGCTTGAGCGAGTCGAGCGCCTCCTGTCCGTCCGCCGCCTCGGTCGTTTCGTAGCCGAGGTCCTCCAGGCTCACCCGGAGGAACTCCCTCCAGTCCGCGTCGTCGTCCACGACCAGGACCTTCCGAGCCCCATCATCCAGCGCGAGTCTCCCCAAGCATCCTCCTGACCTGGGGAGAACCTTCCGGGGCCCCGCTGGCATTCGCGGGACATGGACTCAGGGGCAGTCTCCAGCAGGCAGCCGGGCAGGCCCTAGAACAGCGCCATGCCCAGCTGGCCCACCAGGTACTGGAGGGCGGGCCTGACGTTGTGGACCGCCGTGCGCGGCTTCGCCGGCTCCGACGCCTGGCACCACGCAGGATCGCCCACCAGCCGCCCGGCCATGTGGCTGAAGACGCGGAAGCGGCCCAGGTCCGTGCTGCTGCCCGAGTTGTAGACGCGCAAGCCGCGCTCGCCCGGGGTGCCCAGGTCCGCCTCGCTGGGGATGTGCCGGTGGCCATGCAGCACCAGGTCGGCCCGGCCACCCACGCGCTCCAGCAGTCGGCTTCCCAACGCGAGCTCCGACGCGTGGGGCAGTCCGAACTTCGTGGCGATCCACTCCGGGAAGCTCTCCAGCGGCAGCGGCATCACGTGGTGGTGCAGCAGCACCGCGACCAGCGCGTCCTTCGGCGCCTGCGCCAGCGCGCGGTCCACTTCGTCCACGACGCCTTCCGTCAGTTCGCCGTGGCTGTGGAAATAGTTGCGGTTGTGCTCACCGGTGGAGTCCACGCAGACCAGGAAGAGGCCCGCCTTCTCCACGGTGTGGACCTTGCGACCCTCCATGAAGCCGCTGCCCACATCCTCGCCGGGCCGGTCATGGTTGCCGGGGATGAAGGTGAGGCGTCCGGTCTCCATCCAGGGCGCGAAGTGTTCACGGAAGCGCTGGAACTCGGCGTGGGATCCGCGGTGCGTGAGGTCTCCCGTCACCACCACGTGATCCACCTCCTGCGCCGCCAGGGCCTTCACCAAGGACGACGCCGACGCGTCGCTCTCGCGGCTCATGTCCAGGTGAAGATCCGAAAGATGCGCCAGCTTCAGGGAGGGCATGCTGAAGGAGATAGGCATCGGTTCTTCGAGCGGCGAGGGTTGCTGTACGAAGGTTCGTCAAAAGTTGGGCCAACGTCGTTCACCCCACCCCGTTGCTGGGGATCCACTCCGTCGCGGGAGTGCCACAGGCGCGCATCGGCACCAGGCGCGTGCCTGACACCACGCGCAACCGCGTACCGCGCCAGTCCACCGTGCGCCGGAACGCTCCGTGCCACCATGCGGCGAAGAGCAGCGCGTCCTTCACCAGCACCGCGGGCGCGGCGCGCCAGGACACCGGCTGGGGCCGCAGCGAGCGGAACACCGCCACGTCCACCCAGACCTTGCCCAGCGCCACCGCCAGCGCCGCCAGGCCCGTGAGCGCGGACGGGTGGATCAACGCGCCCAGCACCGCGAGCGGAACCGGGTTGAGGAGCGCCTGCGCCGCGTACGTCGAGGGCGATACCGCTGTGCGGTGAATGACGCTCCAGCGCAGGTAGCGCTGGAAGAACGCGTCCACGCTCTTGCGCAGGGACACGTTGAAGACAGGGGCGTGCGCCAGCACCACGCGCTTGCCCAGCTTGCGCGTCACCCACTGGCCGATGACGTAGTCCTCCGCCAGCACGTCCTTCACGGAGAAGAAGCCGCCCAGCGCCTCCACGTCCTCGCGGCGCAGCGCCATGGACTTGCCCACCACGATGTCCCGGTCCGCCACGTGCTTCGCGGCGATCATCCCCGCCGCCGCGCTGGAGGACAGGTGCAGGTTGTCCAGCAGCGAACCGAAGCTCCGCTCACCCAGTCCCGCCACCGGGTGCGTGACGCAGCCCACCGTGGGGTCCTCGAAGGCCGCGGCGATCTCCTCCAGGTAGTGGTCGCCCACGCGGGTGTTGCTGTCGCTCACCACCCACAGGTCGAACCGGGCCTCGGACGACAGCGTCACCAACTGGTTCACCTTGGGGTTGAGGCCGGGCTCGCCCTCCTGAAGCACCACGCGCATGACGTGGGGCCACCTCGCCTGCGCCGCCCGCGCCACGGCGTAGGCCGGGTCGCGCGCGTCCTTCACGCCCAGCAGCACCTCGTAGTGGGGGTAGGGGAGCTGGGCGAACCGGGCGAGGTTCGCCTCCAGGTCGTCATCCACGCCGCACAGCGGCTTGAGGATGGACAGGCCGGGCTGGTGCGTGGGGGCCTGGGGGACGGTGCGGCGGTGGCGGCGCACGAACAGCGCCTGGAGGAGGAGGGCGAACAGGCCCACTGCGGACGCGGCCAGGAGGAGGCTGGAGGCGATGAGCATGTCGCCACCCTAGAAGCCTCACAAGGCGGGACCGGGGCGGCGGGGCGGCGGGACGGCCAACTCGCCGTGACACCCCGGTGAAGCCGCCTACTCCAGGTCGCGGCTGCGCGGGTGGCGCACGTCCTTGCCGCGCACCATGTAGATGACCATCTCCGCCACGTTGAGCGCGTGGTCGCCAATGCGCTCCAGGTGCTTCGCGATGAACATCAACGCCGTGGCCCGGCGGATGTTGCGCGAGTCCTCCATCATGTAGGCCAGCAGCTCGTTGAAGATTTTCAGGAAGAGGGCATCCAGCAGGTCGTCCCCCTTGAGGACGTCCTCCGCCTTGGCCGCGTCCCCGGACACGAACGCGTCCAGGGCCTTCTTCACCTGCTGCTGCGCCAATTCCGCCAGCTTCGGCGTGTCCACGTACGGCGCCAGCGGCGGCACCTGGTTCAGGTCCATGGCGCGCTCGGCGATGTTCACCGCCAGGTCGCCAATGCGCTCCAGGTCGGTGACGATCTTCAGCGCGGTGGTGATGAGGCGCAGGTCGGACGCGGCCGGCTGGCGCAGCGCGAGGATGCGGCGGCACAGGTCGTCGATGTCGACCTCCAGCCGGTTCACCTCGCGGTCGGCGCCCACCACCTGCTCCGCCAGCGCCGAGTCGCGGTCGGTGAGGGCGCGGGTGCTCTGCGCGATGAGGGCCTCCACCTTGGCCCCCATCGCGAGCAGCTTCTCGCGCAGGTTGCGCAGGTCCTGCTCGAATGCCTTGTCGGTGTGCGTGGCCGCCATGTCGTCCTGTTCCGCCTTCCGGGGGCTCAGCCGAACTTCCCGGTGACGTAGTCCTCCGTGCGCTTCTCGTGGGGGTTGGTGAAGATCTGCTCCGTGGGGCCGCACTCCACCAATTCGCCCATGTAGAAGAAAGCCGTCCGGTCGCTCACGCGCGCGGCCTGCTGCATGTTGTGGGTCACGATGGCGATGGTGTACGTGGCCTTGAGCTCGTGGATGAGCTCTTCGATCTTCGCCGTGGCGATGGGGTCCAACGCGGACGCGGGCTCGTCCATCAGCAGCACCTCCGGCTCCACCGCCAGGGCGCGCGCGATGCACAGGCGCTGCTGCTGGCCGCCGGACAGGCCCAGGGCGCTCTCCTCCAGCCGGTCCTTCACCTCGTCCCACAGCGCGGCGCCGCGCAGGGACTTCTCCACGCGCGCGGCGAGCTTCGCCTTGTCCTTGAGACCGCCCACGCGCAGGCCGTAGGCGACGTTCTCGAAGATGGACTTGGGGAAGGGGTTGGACTTCTGGAACACCATGCCCACGCGGCGGCGGAGGTCCACCACGTCCAGGGCGCGGTCGTGGATGCTGCGGCCGTCCAGGAACACGCTGCCGTCGTGGCTGGCCCCCGGGATGAGGTCGTTCATCCGGTTGAGCGAGCGCAGGAAGGTGGACTTGCCGCAGCCGGACGGGCCGATGAGCGCCGTCACCTTGTGCTCGGGGATGGCCAGGCTCACCTGCTTGATGGCCACCTTGCTGCCGTAGCGCAGGGTGAGCTCGCGGGCTTCCATCTTGTTGCGCGGCGTGGCGGAGGAGAGGGGCATGGGATGAGGAGCGTCAGTGTCCGGCCGCGGCCTTGCGGCGCGTGCGCGCGCGGATGAGGACCGCGACCAGGTTCAGGGCGAAGGTGAGCAGCAGCAGCACCAGCACCGTCGCGTACAGCAGCGGGCGGGTGGCCTCCACGTCCGGCGACTGCGTGGCCAGCACATAGGTGTGGTAGCCCAGGTGCATGAACTGCGAGTTCAGGCTCGTGGGCAGGTCCGGCAGGAAGTACGCCGCGCCGGTGAAGAGGATGGGGGCCACCTCCCCCGCGCCTCGGGAGACGGCCAGCACCGCGCCGGTGAGGATGCCCGGCAGCGCGCCCGGCAGCACCACCCGCGCCAGCGTCTGCGACTGGGTGGCCCCCAGCGCGAGGCTCGCGGTGCGCTGCTCCTGGGGCACGGCACGCAGGGCCTCTTCCGTGGACACGATGACGACGGGCAGGGTGAGCACCGCCAGCGTGAGCGACGCCCAGAGGATGCCCGGCTGGGCCCAGTGCAGCTCCTCGTAGCCCAGCGCGCGGTCCAGGCCCTTGCCCACGAAGAGGATGAAGAAGCCCAGGCCGAAGAGGCCGAACACGATGGACGGCACGCCCGCCAGGTTCGCCACCGCCACACGCACCGCGCGGGCCAGGAGGCTGGAGGGTGGCGCGTACTCGTGCAGGTACACCGCCGTCAGCACGCCCACCGGCATCACCGCCAGGGTCATCAAGAGCGTGAGCGCCGCGGTGCCGAAGAGGGCGGGGAAGATGCCGCCGCCCATCATCCCGTCCGTGGGCGCCTGGGAGAGGAACTGCCAGGACAGGTGGCTCCAGCCGCCCCGGACGACGTCCAGGAGGATGATGGCCAGCATGGCCACCATGATGAACGCGGCCAGCCCCGTGAGCGACACGAGCGACAGGCCCACGACCTTGCGCGTGGTGTGCTTCACCCCGCACCTCCCTTGAGCCGCTGGATGACCTTCTTCGTCCACAGCCCGGCGAGCAGGTTGAGCACGAAGGTGAAGAGGAACAGCTCCACGCCAATGAAGAAGAGCAGCGCGTAGTGCGGGCTGCCCACCACCACCTCGCCCATCTCCGCGGCGATGGTGGCGGACAGCGAGCGCACGGAGTCGCCCAGGTTCCAGGACACGATGGCCGCGTTGCCGGAGGCCATGAGGACGATCATCGTCTCACCGATGGCGCGCCCGAAGCCCAGCACGCACGCGGCGAGGATGCCGGGGGCCGCCGCCGGGAGCACCACCTTCCACGCCGTCTCCCAGGGCGTGGCCCCCAGCGCCAGGGAGGCCTCCCGGTAGCTGCGCGGCACGGCGGTGAGCGCGTCCTCCGTCACCGTGAAGATGACCGGCACGATGGCCAGCGCCAGGCCCAGCCCCGCCACCACGGCGTTGAGCCGGGAGGTGAAGCCGAACGTCTCCTGGAGGAAGGAGGCCATGACCATCAGGGCGAAGAAGCCCAGCACCACGGACGGGATGCCGGCGAGCAGCTCGATGGTGGGCTTGAGGATTTCACGCAGGCGGCGGGGGGCGAACTCCGCGGCGAACAGCGCGCCGAAGATGCCCAGGGGCACGGCCACCAGCATGGACACGGCCGTCGTCTTCAGCGTGCCGATGAAGAGCGGAATCATGCTGACCTTGGGCACGCCGGACACCGGCTGCCAAACGTAGGCCAGGGGCTTTCCCTTCCGCACCATCTGCGGGAGGAACATCTTGGAGAAGCTGGCCTCCTCGCGGGCCGCCGCGTCGGTCACGAGCGTCAGGGCCTCCTTCGCCACGAAGACGAGGATGAGCACCAGCGCGGCGATGCCCGTGAAGGCCACCGCGGTAATCAGCGCGGCGATGGCCTTCTCCTTCAGCTGGCGCCGGCGTGCCGCGGGCGACAGCATGGGCAGCGCCACGGGGGGCGCGAGGTCCTGCTCCTGCATGACGGCCTGTCTATCCAACATGGGAACCCCGCGCCGGGTGACAATCGCGTGACGCCAACTACTTCACAGGGAAGTAGCCGACCTGGGTGACGATGGCCTGTCCCTCGGGGGACAGCGCGAAGTCGATGAAGGCCTTCACCTCGCCCGCGGGCGCCTTGCCCAGGTAGAAGAACAGGTCGCGCGACAGCGGGTACTTGCCGCTCTTCACGTTCTCCGCGCTGGGGGCGAAGGACTCGTTGCCCTTCTTCACCTTCAGCTCCTTGATGCCCTTGCCGTACGCGGCGCCGCCGTAGCCGATGCCGTTCTTCTCCTTGGCCACCGCGTTGACCACCGCGGCCGTGCCGGGGAGCGTCTGCGCCTCCGGGGCGAAGTCCTCGCCGCCCAGCACGTGGTCCTTCACGAAGACGTAGGTGCCGGAGGAGTTCTCACGCGAGTACGGGACGATGGGCGCGTCCTGCCCGCCCACGTCCTTCCAGTTCGTCGTGTCGCCCAGGTAGATGGCCTTGAGTTGCTCCGTGGAGAGCGCGTCCACCTTGTTGGTCTCGTTGACGTAGAAGGTGACGCCGTCCTTGGCCACTGACAGCGTGGTGGGCGGGGCCTTGTACTTGGCGCTCACCGCGTCCGACTCCGCCTTCTTGATTTCGCGGCTGGACATGGCGATGTCGGTGGTGCCGTTCTGCAGGGCCGCCAGGCCCGTGCCGGAGCCGCCGCCCGTCACCTGAATCTTCGTGGCGGGGTTCTTCTTCATGAACGCCTCCGCCCAGCGCTGGGCGAGGATGACCATGGTGTCCGAGCCCTTCACCGTCACCGTGCCTGCCTGGGCGGTCAACGGGAGGACGGCGAGCCCGAAGGCGACGAAGCTTGAGAGCAGAGTCTTCTTCATGAGGTGTCTCCTCCTCGAAGGGTCGAGGTCGCGTGACGATCTATGGAGCAGATGTGGCCGTTTGACGGCCCTTGCGTGACAAATGAGTAACGGAAAGGGGGCGCCTGGCTACCCGGCCGCCGGGTCCACGATGCGGTAGCCCACGCCGCGCACCGTCTCCAGGAGGGCGCGGGCAGGGCCCAGCTTGTCGCGCAGGCGCATCACGTGCGTGTCGATGGTGCGCGTCTCCAGCGCGCTGGACAGGCCCCAGACCTGCTCCAGCAGCTGCTCGCGGGTCTGCACCCGGCCCAGCCGGGCCATGAGGTACTCCAGCAGCCGGAACTCCAGCGCGGTGAGGGGCGTCTCCTTCTCCTCCACGAAGAAGCGGTGCTGGGTGACGTCCAGGCGCAGGGGGCCCAGCGCCAGGGGCGGGGTGCCCTCTTGGGGTGACGACGTGCGCCGGAGGATGGCCTTGAGCCGCAGCACCAGCTCGCGCACGGAGAAGGGTTTGACGACATAGTCGTCCGCGCCGACCTCGAAGCCGCGGATGCGGTCCGCCTCCTCGCTCTTCGCGGTGAGCATGACGATGAGCACGTCACGCAGGCGGGGGTTGGCGCGCAGGTGACGGCAGACCTCGATGCCGGACAGGTCCGGCAGCATCAGGTCCAGCAGCACCACGTCCGGGGCCTGCTCGCGCGCGGCGGTGAGCGCCGCCTCCCCGGTGAAGGCCACGCGGGTGGTGAAGCCCGCGCCTCGCAGGTTGAAGTCGATGAGCTCCGCCAGGTCGCGCTCGTCGTCGACGATGAGTACGTGGGACATGTCGGGCACGTACTGTGCGCGCATCGCTTCGCGCCCACGTGACGCGCCGGCAACAAGTGCGTCACGTCCGTCACGGGACGGTGTTCGCGAAAAACGACGGGCGCGGACGGGCCCCCGGGAAGAAGGGGGACGGGGGCCGTCCGCGCCGCTTGTCCTCGCCCGGGTTGCGCGAGGCCACCTTCGGCGTAAGGCCTGACGCATCCGCGCCGTGGCCGCCGCCAGTTCATTCGTTGGGCACAGCCCGCATCACGGCCGTCCACGCCGCGCGGCTCAGGGCGCGGGTGGACGGCGGACGTCAGACGGCGGCTGCTTCGTCCATGGCTCCGCGGCGCGGCAATTGTCCGCGGCGCAGCGCGATGCCTGCCTCGTCCGGAGCGTCAGGCGGGGCCATGGGGGCCACGGCGCGCAACGCGGGGCGGAGCGAGGCGAGGAACGCGGCGAGGCCGCATTCGATGGGGGCCGGTTCGATGAACAGGCCGCCCGAACGGCGGTGCTTCTCCGCGAAGACCTTGATGCCGGCATCGGCGCGGGGATGGTCTTCCTCGAAGGGGCCCTGATTGCCCTGTCCCTGGTTCATCGGGACGGTGGGCGTGAAGGGCTTCGCGGGCGCCATCACCCCGGGCAGCAACCCGAGGCCGATGACGAGCAGTGCCATCAGCTTCAGCTTCAGCAGGTGGCCCACGCGTGCCACGAACGACGCGCGCGCGTGCGCCAGGCCGTGTCCGGCACCGGGGACCGCGAGGGCTGTGGCCTGGGGGGCATGCATGATTCGCCGGAGCGCGAACATCCTAGTGCAACGGCTCTTCCGGCAGGCGACCAACCGCCGGAAAAACGCGCCCGTCCCCCGGGAGGGTGGCTCATGGGCGCCGCAGGGGCCGCCCCGGGGCCGCCATCCATTGCAGGGTGAAGGCGCGCCCTTCGGGGCGCAGGGCAACCGCGCAGCCCTTGCGGAGCTTGTCCGGCAGGGCCTGGCCCAGCGCGAGCGCGGCGGCGCGCTCCAGCGAGGGGTTGTGTCCCACCAGCGCCCAGCCCGGGCCCACGTCGCGCGCCAGCTTGAGCACGTTGCGGGCCGCGCCCTTCATGGGGACGAGCGCGGGGTGGACCTCCACGTGGGACAGGCCGAGCGCGTCCGCGAGCAGCTCCGCGGTCTGCACCGCGCGCACCAGGGGGCTGGTGATGATGCCCATGAGCGGCGTGAGGCGCGCGAGCTTCTTCGCGTGCTGACGGAAGGCGGCGCGGCCCTGGGACGTGAGGGCGCGGGCCTCGTCGCCCAGGGCGTGGGAGTCCTCGGCCACGGCGTGGCGCACGAGGAGGAGGGGCAGGTCGCGTTCGGCCATGGGCGCGCGTTGTAGTGCGTTTCGCGCCCGCGCGGATGTGACGAACGGGTGGACTGCTGAGTGGACTACTCCACACCGCCCAGCAGGAACGCGAGCAGCAGCAGCGCGAGCACGCCGGTGGTGATGGCGGCGAAGGTGCGGTCCTTCTGCGCGCGGAAGATGCCCAGGGACAGGGCCACGCGCAGCACGGGCACGGTGATCATCACCAGCAGCCCCGCCATCACGAAGGACTGGCCGCGCACGGCCATGACGCCCTCGAAGACATCCGTCAGCTGGTGCGGCGCCTCGTCCGGCGAGGTGAGGCGCAGGAGCGCGTCCGAGGACGAGAAGTAGTCCGGGTGCCGCAAGAAGGTCATCACCATGCCGCACATCACGAGCGACAGGCTGAGCAGCACGCCGCCGCGCAGCAGTTGGCTGATGAGCAGCTCCGGTGTGAGCGGCACCACCTCGTCCTGCGCGACGGCGGTGGTGGTCGTCTCTGGAGAAGACGAAGGTTCGGCGCTCATCCGCGTATCCCCTTGGACAGCATCTCGTAGGACACCCACAGCAGCACGGCCACGAAGAGCATGCGCAGGGAGCCGCTCTTGAGCTTCGTCAGGTAGCGCGAGCCCGCGAACGCGCCCAGCGTGACGCCCACGCAGACGGGGCCGGCGATGAACGGGTCGATGTCCCCGCGCGCGAAGTAGATGCCCGCGCTGGCCGCCGCCGTGACGCCAATCATGAAGTTGCTGGTGGCGGTGGAGACCTTGATGGGCAGCCCCATCGCCAGGTCCATGGCCGGGACCTTCAGCGCGCCGGAGCCGATGCCGAGCAGCCCGCTCACCGTGCCCGCGATGTACATGAGCCCCAGGCCCACGAGCGGCCGGTGCACGCGGTACGTCACCTCGCCGCCGGTGGACACGTCGTAGTAGCTGCCGTGCAGCGCGAGCCGGTCCGCGAGGGCATCCGGAGGCGGCTCTTCACGGGGGCCGCCGTCCTCGCGCAGCTTGCGCAACATCGCGAGCGCCGAATAGGCCATCACCGCGCCGAAGAGGAAGTACAGCGCGCGGCCGCCCACCATGCCCGCGAGCATCGCGCCCGTGACGGCGCCCGCCACGGTGGCCAGCTCCAGGAACATGGCCACGCGCATGTTGGCCAGGCCGTCGCGTACGTATGCCGCCGCCGCGCCGCTGGACGTGGCGATGACGGACACGATGGAGGCTCCCACCGCGTAGCGGATGTCCACCTTGAGCACGAGCGTGAGGACGGGGATGAGGATGAGGCCACCGCCCAGGCCCAGCAGCGAACCCAGCAGGCCCGCTCCAATGGAGACGCACAGCACGATGGCGACGAAGTTGAACGGAGTGGCGTCCAAGGCGATGGCCATCTTCCTCCTGGCCCTCCCGCATGCAAGCGCTTCACGCGGAGCCCGGCTGGTTGCCCGCTCCAGGCCATCCCCCGGGGGCGAGGTACGCGTCGACCCTCAACGTTGGCGGGACGCGTCGGACGGCTTCGTGTCGTGTGATGGGGGTGTATCCGGGGGCTGTGGCATGGGCCAGCCCTGGAAGAGCGGCCAACCCCGGTAGGGGTTGCCCCGGGTGGGCTCTTCTTCCGGGGGGCCAGGTGCTTCAGGGCGATGCGCACCGGGGCGGGGGGGCGTGCGCAGCAGCACCCACGTCAGCACGACGCACAGCAGGCTCATCACGACGATGCTCCACGCGCGCGTGCGGGGCTCCAGCTCCATCTAGAAGCGCCCCCGCTTGAGCAGGTCGCCCTTGGACAGCGAACCCAGCAGGTGCCGGCGTCCGTCCACCACGGGCAGCCGGTCCAGTTCCGTGTGGCCGAACCGCGCGGCCACCTCCGACAGGGACAGGTCCGGGGTAATGGGTTGCACGCCGGTGTCCATCACGTCCGCGGCCACGGTGGCCTGGAGCAGCGAGTGGTCCGGCAGGTGGCCCTTGAGCGCGTCCAGGGTGATGACGCCCAGCAGGCGCCCCTCCGCGTCGGTGACGTAGAGGTCCGCGCCCGCGGGCTGCTCCAGCAGCAGCACGACCACCTCGTCGAAGGGCGCGGAAGGGGGCACCCGCTGCGTGGCCGGTGACAGCAGCGAGCGCACGCCTTCCTCCCGCAGCCAGTGCGGCACGGTGGCGGGCACGCGCACGTCGCGCTTGGCGAGCACGGACGTGTAGAGCGACTCCGGCTCCAGCCGGCGGCTGACGACGGCGGCCACCACCGCGGCGAGCATCAGCGGGAGGATGAGGTCGTAGTCGCCGGTCATCTCGAAGATCATCAGCACCGCGGACACGGACGCATGCGTGGTGCCCGCGAGCACCGCGCCCATGCCGAGCAGCGCATAGGCCCCGCTGGGCGCCGCGCCGCCCGGGAGCGCCCGCTCCACCAGCATCCCGAACGCGCCGCCCAGCAGCGCGCCGAAGAAGAGGGACGGGGTGAAGAGCCCGCCCGGCACCCCCGCGCCCGCGCACAGCGACGTCACCGCCAGCTTCGCCAGGGGTAGGATGAGCAGCAGCGTGAGGGGCAGCGTCCCGTGCAGCGCCATGTTCACCGAATCGTAGCCGTTGCCCATGAGGTACGGCCCCGCGATGGCGGTGAGTCCCACCACGGTCATCGCGACCAGCGGCATGAACGGGGTGAGCCACGACGGCAGCTTGTCCAGCAGGTCCGACGTGAAGTTGATGCCGCGTACGTAGAGCGCGGAGGCCCCGCCCACGAGCACGCCCAGGAGGATTGCCAGCACCAGCTCCCGCGGGTGGGTGAGGGCGTAGTGGGGGATGACGTAGCTGGGATGATCCGCGATGAGGGTGCGCGACACGAGCGTCGCCACCACGCACGACACGACGATGGGGCCGAAGAGCTCCAGCGCGAAGCTGCCCAGCAGCACCTCCAGGCCGAAGAGCGCCGCGCCGATGGGGACGTTGTACGCGGACGCGATGCCCGCCGAAGCGCCGCACGCCACCAGCACGCGGGCCTGGCCCGGCCCCAGCCGCAGCCACCCGGACAGCGCGGAGCCACTGGCCGCGCCTGTCTGGAGGAGCGCGCCCTCGCGGCCCAGCGGAGCCCCCAGCGCCACCGCGATGATGGACACGAAGCCGCGCAACAGCGCGCGGGGGAAGGGCAGCCGGCCGGACTTCACCCAGATGGATTCGATGATGCCCGCGGTGCCGTGGCCTCGCAGGGGCTGGCCCACCACCAGGGACACCAGCGTCACCAGCGCGCCACCCAGCACCGGCACCAGGAACCGGCGCCAGCCTGGCGACGCGAGCGCTCCCTCCAGGAAGTGCTCCGTGTTGGTCTGCCAGAACAGGTGCTGGGTGAAGCGCAGCACCGCGAGCAGCGCCACCGCGCCCAGGCCGGAGATGAGGCCCACGCCCACCACCAGCACCCAGAAGCGCCGCTCCTGGCCCAACATGCCCTGGAGGATCCGCCGCATCCAGGGCGAGGGCTGCCCCGTCCTCAGGTCGGGATGTACGGCTCCGGATGCGGGTTCGGGCATGGCCTCCACACCTGTCCAATGTACGGAGGCCGGAAGGCCCTTCCCGGATCCGCGCGGTGATTTCCATCGACCGCCGCCCGGCTGGTTGTCTTCCGGACGGACTACCGACCTGATGGTACCCTGGCCGCCTTGCCCTGCGTGCTCTTCGCGGGCTGGCGCGCCCCGGTGTCACGAGGCGGCGTGTTCGCGGGGGCCTGACCCGCGGGCTCACCCGTGAGGCCCAGGTGGATGCCGGGCGGCGGAGGGTTCTTCAGCACGGACTCCGTGCGCGTCGCGGCCTCCGTGGCGTCCGGCGCGAAGCGGTCCGCCAGCTCCGCGACGGCGTCGCTCATCTCCCGGTGCGCGACGATGGTGCGCTCCAGCGTCTTGCCCAGCCGGGCCGACGTGTCGAAGGTCTGCCGGGATTCGTCCGAGCCCGGCAGCGAGTCCTGGTACGAGAACGTCAGCGTCGCGTCCCGGCGCAGCGCATCCAGCAGCCGGGCCAGTTGCTGTTGCAACTCCGCGTCCTGCTCCGCGCGAGGGCGCTCCAGCAACCCCCGCTCGCCGCCGAACCAGACGCGCCCCACCTTCCCGAAGCCCCCGTCCGCGGAAGCAGCGGGCAGGTCCTCCAGCACGAGCAGCGGGTGCACGCGGCGGGGGAAGTCCTGTTCATACAGCACGAAGAGCAGGGTGCCGTCCGCGCGAGGGAACACCGCCGCGGTGCGCGAGCCGAAGGGGAAGAAGGGCGTGGCGGACACCTCCGCGCGCTTCGCCACGCGGGCGCGGGCCAGCGCGTCCAGCGGCGTCGTGTCATCCAAAGCGCGCTTGGGTGTGCGGCGCAGGTTGTTCATCAGGTCGCGCGCCTGATCGATGCCCACCACCACGTTGAGCGCGCTGCCTCGCGAGTAGCCCGCGTGGTAGACGCCCACCAGCTCGAACTCGCCCGTCTTGCAGGAGATGGCGAGCACGGGCGACCCCGAGTTGCCCTGCGACACGAGCGCGTCGATGACGAAGTCGTCGTGGTACCACTCCTTGTACTCGTCGCGGTCGTAGGCGGAGATGACCTTGCCCATGTTGGTGGCGTTGAAGACGCCCAGCGGGAAGCCGCGCACGTCCACCACGTCGCGCTCGCGCACGGCGGCGCTCCTGCCCACCTTCCACGGCATCACCGTCAGGGACGCCTTGGACTTGATGACGGCCAGGTCCAGTTGCGGATCCACCACCGCCTTGGACAGCGGGATGTCGTCGCGGTCGTACTTGTCCGCCTCGTTCTCCACGATGCTCAAGCCGTCCTTCACGCGCTTGCAGCCGGAAGGCACGCCGTCCACCGGGTGCGCGTCGCTGGTGACGTCCGGCCACTCCACCACGTGCTCGTTGGTGAGCAGCAGCGTCTCCCCCGCCTGCTGCTTGTACGCGAACGCGGTGCCGTGCGCGGACACCGGCGTGCGCGTGCGGCGCACGTTGCCCTCGGCGCCGTAGGACAGGCACTCGTACACGGCGGTGCTGCGCACGCAGTACGTGTACTTCTTCTTCATCGCCTGCTCGAACGCCCGCGCCTTGGGCGACAGCGCGGCGTAGCTGTCCGCGTATTCGCCTTCGCAGTACGGCGCGGGCGGCGGCGCTTCCTCCGCAGGCGCTTCCGGGGGCGGCGAGGGAGCCTCTGCTCCGGCGGCGGTGAGGGACACCGCCACCACCGACAGTCCGACCATCCACCCGACCATGGCCCCTCCCGCGTTGTCGTCGCTGAGGTTGTTGCTAAGGACCGGCGAGCCCTCGTGCATCTGTGCGCGCGGGAGGCCAGGCGGGTTTCTCGGTGCGAAAAGCCCGCTGTCCGTCAGAAGTGACGGGACGCGTGTCCATTCCCGGACGGGCAGGCCCCACGCGCACGCACCCGGTGGGCGTGGGCCTCACCCGTCCAGGTCGTTGAGCGCGTCGGGCGGCAGCGGCGAGGCGCCCGTCACCGTGCCGTCCAGGTCCAGGGGCAGCGTGGACGGATCGACCTCTGGCGGAGGGCTGTTCTCGAAGGGCGCCGCGAGCGCCGGGCGAGCGCCCCCCGCCCCCGGAGGCGGACGCAGCACGGGCCCCGGAGGCGGCAGCCCCGAGTGCCGCCGCGCGGCCTCCATCAGGGCGTTGTGGTGGCGGTACCGCGCCTCCACGAGCTTGTGGATGAGCAGCGGCCCCCCGGGCACGCGGCGCGCGGTGAGGGCCTGGGTGGCCTTGCGCACCGGGTAGCGCACGCGGCGGATCTGCACGCGCCAGCCCTTGGGGGTGAAGGTGAAGACGCCGTAGGCGGGGCGCAGGTCGCCGTCGCGGGGAATGCCGGCGCTGGCCACGTCCGCGATGAGCATCCGGCCCACGCGCCGGCGGTAGGGGAAGTGCAGGTGCCCGAAGGCGCACGCGGCCGCGTCCAGGTGCGTGAAGAAGCGGCGCACCGCGTGGTCGTCCAGCGTGGGGTCCAGCGACTCCTCCAGGTTGCGGGGGTTCGCGTGGCAGATGAACAGGTCCTGTCCCTTGCGCGGCGTGTAGCGCAGGGAGAAGGGCATCTGTCCCAACTGGTGGAGCAGCGTGTCGCCCAGCTGGTCGCGCGTCCAGCGCAAGAGCTCCGTCTTCCAGTGGTCGCGCTCGCGGTACGCACCGCCCAGGTAGTTGCCGGCGAGGTACGCGTCCGTGTTGCCCATGATGAGGGCGTGGCACTTGCTGAAGAGCAGCTCCACCGTCTCGCGCGGGTGCGCGCCGCGCAGGGCCAGGTCTCCGGCCGCGACGATGTAATCCGGCGCCACCGATTTGGTGATGTCGTCCAGCACGGCCTCGCAGGCCGGAAGGTTCCCGTGAATGTCCGCGAGGATGGCGACCCGCATGGCCGCCCCCATCCTAGCCCGTCGCCGCCGTCGGGCCAGCCGCTGAGGGTAGAAAAATGACGAAGGTGCTGCCCACGTTCGGCTGGCTCTCCACCTTCACCTCGCCGTCCATCGCGCCCATCAGGTGCTTCACGATGGAAAGGCCCAGCCCCGTCCCCCCCATGTCCCGGCTTCGGCCCTTGTCCACCCGGTAGAATCGCTCGAAAATCCGGGAAAGATGCTTGGGCTCGATTCCCACGCCTGTGTCGCGCACGCGCACGACGCACCGGCCGCCCTCGTACGCTCCGTCCACGTCCACCCGGCCGCCCTCGGGCGTGTACTTCACCGCGTTGTCGAGCAGGTTGAGGAGCACCTGCTCGATGGCCCGCCCATCGCCCAGCGCCACCAGCTCCGGCGGCACGTGCAACCCGATTTGCTGGTTCTTGCCCTCGGCCTTGGGGCGCACGCCCTCCGCGGCGCGGGAGACAGCCAGGGCCAGGGGCACCTCCGTGCGCTGGAAGGTCATCTCGCGGGCCTCCAGGCGGGAGAGCTCCAGCAGGTCCTCCACCAGCTCGGAGAGGCGCTCGGACTGACGGTGGATGATCTCCACCATCTTCGGCGCCACCTGGGTGTCCTGGAGCGCGCCGCCCTGGAGCGTCTCCGCGTAGCCCCGGATGGCGGTGATGGGCGTGCGCAGCTCGTGGGAGACGTTGGCCACGAAGTCCTTGCGCACCTTCTCCAGCCGGCGCAGTTCCGTGACGTCGTGGAAGACGGCGGCGCTGCCGGGCAGATCGCGCCCCACGGGCGTCACCCGCACGGCCAGGGTGCGGGAGTACAGGCCCTCGAGCGTCAGCTCCAGCCGCGTGGAGGCGCCTTCATGGCAGGCGCGGGCCACCGCGTCGTTGAGGGCCTCGTTGCGGATGAGCGCGAGCGGACGCTGGCCCACGATGGCGCCGTGGGCGGGCCGGAGCATCTCCGCGAGCGCGTCGTTGTGCCGCACCACGGTGCCCTCCGCGTCCGTCACCCAGAGCCCCTCCGCCATGCCGTCCAGCACGGCGGTGAGGATGCGCGCCTCCTGATTGAGCGCGGCGGCGCGCATGGACAGCTTGTCGTCCAGCGTGTCGATGGCGTCTTCCAGCTGCGCCAGGTCGTCCGTGCGCTCCAGGCCCGCGGGCGGCGCCACGTCCACGCCCGCCGCCAGCGACTGCGTCTTCTGGGTCAGTGCGCGAAGCTGGCGCTCCATGGCCACGCGGCTGGTGCCCAGGGCCAGCGCGGAGCCCGCCAGCGTGACGAGCCCCGCCGCGAGCGCGCCCGCCGGGTGCCCGAAGAGCACGAGCAGCGTCGAGACGAGCAGGGGAGGGACGAGCAGGGCCAGGAGCGTGAAGCGCAGGGGCATGGCGGCCTCACGGAGGGCTGAGCTTGTAGCCCACGCCGCGCACGGTCTCGATGATGTCGCCCGCGGGGCCCAGCTTCTCACGCAGGCGCTTGATGTGCGTGTCCACGGTGCGCGTGTGGATCTCGGCCTGGATGCCCCAGACGTCGGACAGGAGCACCTCGCGCGTCTGCACGCGGTCGCTCCGCTCCAGGAGCGTGCGCAGCAGGCGGAACTCCAGCGCGGTGAGGATGATCTCCTCGCCCTTCACCCGCACCTGGTGGCGCGACGTGTCCAGGCTGATGTCGCCCGCGGCCAGCAACGCGGCGGGGCCCTCCTCCGCGTCCGCGCGGCGCAGCACGGCCTTCACGCGCAGGAGCAATTCGCGCACGGAGAAGGGCTTCACCACGTAGTCGTCCGCGCCCAATTCCAGACCCTGGATGCGGTCCGCCTCCTGGCCCTTGGCGCTGACGATGACGACCGCGGCCTTCTTCAGCTCCGCGTCGCTCTTGAGCATGCGCAAGACCTCACCGCCCGCCACGTCCGGCAGCATCAGGTCCAGCAGCACCAGGTCCGGAGGATGGGCCCGCGCCCGGGCGAGGCCCCCCGCGCCGGTGTTCGCCGTGTCCGTTTCGAAGCCCGCCGCGCGGAGATTGTAGTCGACGAGTCCGGCCAGGTCCTGCTCGTCCTCGATGATGAGGATGCGCGCCATGAAGGTGCTCCCGCGAAGGGATGGAATGCGTGGCGTCCCGTAACAGATTCGTTCCGCCCCGCCCGGGACATCCATGTGACATCCATGCACCATGTCCGCTCGCCTCCCCGCCAGGGGACCGGCGCCCGGGGCGTCAGCGCGGAAACACCGGGTCGCAGGCCTGCGCGGTCAGCTCGATGGGGGCCGCCACCAGGGTCGCGTTGGTGCCGGAGTTCACCACGCGCAGGTAGTTGCAGGAGCTGCCCAGGAAGCGCGTGGGCGTGTCGGCCGTCAGCGCCTCGATGACGAGCGCGTAGTCGCGGCCCACCGGCACGTCCACGGAGAGCCCCATGGCCGCGCCGCCGGGAGCGGACGGAAAGCGCAGCGTGCGCCCCGTGTGGCCGTCCGCGTCCTTCAACTCCAGCAGGTCGTCCGGGGTCACCTGGGAGGACAGGCAGGTGCGCTGCAGCTCCGTGCAGTTTCGCTTCGTGCCGTCCTTCAACACCGCCACCTGGTAGGCGCCCACCTGACTGGCGACGGCGCGGCTCAAGGTGATGTCCAGGCCCAGGGGCAGGGCCTCCGGAGCGGCGTCCGGGCCGCAGCCGGACAGCAGCGCCAGCATCAGCAGGGTGGGGCGTCTCATGGCGCGGCGTCCTCCACGCGGATGGTGATGGGCACTCGGCCTCGCTCCTCCGACGAGGACAGGGCCACCACGCCGGCCGTGCCGCCAATGGCCACCGCGCCCACGGCCACCCAGAGCCAGGGGCTCTTGTACCAGGGGCGGCCCGTGCCTTCCGTGAGGGCCGCGGCGGGCGCGGTCTTCGACGCCACCTGGAAGAGGAGCGGGTGGAACGGGTCCCCGCGTCCGGCCAGGCGCCGCTGCGCCGCGTCCACGACCTCGAAGTAGTACTCCACCTCATACGGGCGGGACTCCACCGGCAGCTCATACGCGGGCAGCACGGCGAGGTGGTGCTCGGGCCGGGAACGGTCGCGCACGAAGTCCACCGAGGAGAAGCCCTGCGCCCCGGCGCGCCGGTAGAAGAGCCGGGCCCGCGCGCCCAGGGCCATGTCCCTCAGGACGGCGTCCACCTCCACCCGCTCGCCCGGCGCCGGGTCCGGGATGGGGTCCACCTCCAGGGTGACGGGGTGGACGCGGCGGTGGCGCAGGTCCTCCTTCAGCCTCTCGAAGAGGCCGCGGACCTTCGGCGGCGCGGAGCGGGGCAGCTCGAAGTCCGGCCGGGCCTGGAGCAGCTTCTCGTACGCCCCGCGCGCCAGGGCCTCGTCGCCCAGGTAGAGGGCGGTGAGCCCCTGCAGGCGGTAGAGCTCCACCAGCTCGTCATCCGTGACGTCGGGCGCATCCAGCCCGCCCTGCACCACGCCCAGGGCCTCCTGGAAGCGGCCGGCCTCCAGCAGCGCCTTCGCGGAGTCGATGGCGGGGCTCGTGGGGCCCAACTGGAAGAGGAGGGGAGACGGGGGAGGGGGCACACGGGCCTGCGCTGGCAGGGCGAGCATCAGCCCGAGCCCCCAGACGCGGAGTGCGCCCCGCCAACCTCGGGCGGGGGTGCGCATCAGAAGGAAAGCTAGCAGAGCGGTGTTGAGTGGATCCACGCGGCTCGGCTCGCGAGTCCAACCCGGCGTGTTGACTGACGGGGGGAGTCCCTCTATGTTGCGCGCCCTTTTGCCGGGAAGCCTTGTAGATGGTCGTAAAGATTGAACAAATCAAAGAAGCGGGGCTGACGCTCGACGAGCCCATCGCTCCCGGGCTCCTCAAGGAGGCCCTGGAAGGCCCCGGGTCCGGCGAGGACACCGGCTTTCAGGCGACCGCTCCGTCCACGCTCCACGCCACCCTGCGCAAGATCAGCGGGGGCGTGCTGCTGAAGGGCAACTTCACCGTCCACGCGGGCGCGCCCTGCAAGCGCTGCCTCACGGACGTGAAGCTGGACCTGCCCGTGGCCTTCACCATCAACCTGGTGCCGGAGTCCCTGGCCCGGGGCGACGACTTCAAGGACGACGACGAAAAGTCCATGGAGAAGAAGGAACGCACCCAGGGTGAATCCGCGGGCACCTTCGGACTGGACGACACGGACGAGCAGGTTTTCGATGGCAAGACGATCGATCTGGATCCGATCATCCGGGAACAGGTATTGCTCGCGCTCCCGATGAGCGCGGTCTGTCGGGAAGACTGCCAGGGGCTCTGCTCGCAGTGCGGCCAGAACCTCAATGAAAAGAAGTGCGGCTGCGAGCCGAAGGTCGTGGACCCTCGACTGTCGCCGCTGAAGAACATCAAGCTGAACTGACGGTCCCTATGCCCCTCGCAGGTCGCGAGGGGGGACGGGTCCGATGCCGAGGTGAGCCGTGGGAGTTCCCAAGAAGCGGACGTCGAAGATGCGCCGGGACCGTCGTCGGGCCGGCAACAACAACCTGCGGACCCCCGTGCAGGTCATCAAGTGCTCCAAGTGCAAGGAGCCCGTGATGCCGCACCGCGCCTGCGCGGCCTGTGGCAACTACGGTGGCCGTGAGGTCATCGCGACCGCCGCGGAGTAGTTGAAAGCGGAAGGCTGCCGGTGCGGCTCGTCCTCGACGCGATGGGTGGCGACCACGCCCCCGACGCCGTCGTGGACGGGGGCGTGCTGTTCGCGCGAGCGTATCCCGGGCACGAACTCGTGCTGGTCGGGGACGCCACGCGTGTGCGCCCTGTGCTGGAGCGTGCCGGCGCGCCTCCCAACGTGTCCCTCCACCACGCGTCCGAAGTGGTGGAGATGGACGACCCCGCGACCGCCGCGTTCCGGCGCAAGCGGGACTCCTCGCTCCGGGTGGGCTTCGAGCTCGTCCGGCAAGGGGAGGCGTCCGCCCTCGTGTCGGCGGGCAACTCCGGCGCGGTGATGGCCGGTGGCATGTTGACGCTCGGCCGGATCCCCGGCGTGGAGCGTCCGGCCATCGCGGCCCTGTTCCCGGCCCTGAAGGGCGAAGGCCGCTGCCTGCTGCTGGACGCGGGCGCCAACGTGGACTGCCGCCCCTCGCACCTGGCCCAGTTCGCCGTGCTCGGCGAGGCCTACTCGCGCACGCGCCTGGGCGTGAAGCGCCCCCGGGTGGCCGTGCTCTCCAACGGCGAAGAGGAGTCCAAGGGCACGCAGCTCACGCGGGACGCGAGCGCGTTGTTGCGCCGCTCGGACCTGGAGTTCGTGGGCTACGTGGAGGGCAAGGACCTGTTCTCCGGCGACGTGGAGGTCGTCGTGACGGACGGCTTCACCGGCAACATCGTCCTCAAAACGTCCGAGGGCGTGGGCATGGGCATCACCGGCCTGTTGCGCTCCGCCATCGAGAAGCGCGGCGGCCTGCCGGAGAAGCTGGGCGCGCTCCTGCTCAAGCCCACCCTGGCGGGGCTGCGCCGCGTCATGGACTACGCCGAATACGGCGGCGCGCCGCTCCTGGGCCTCCAGGGAGTGGGCATCGTCGCGCACGGCCGCTCCTCTCCCCGCGCCATCCACAACGCGCTCGTCACCGCGCTGCAGCATGTGCGGGTGGGCGTGCAGGAAGAGCTGACGCGTTGCATCGCCAACGCCGCCGCCTGGCTTCCTCCCCACCAGCGGGGAAGGAAGGCGGACGGGGACGAAGGGGCCGATTAGAGCGCGCCGGCCACGCGTTGGACTCCGACGACTCCGGAGGCCTCGTGGCACGCACGCACATCATCGGAACCGGTTCCTACGCCCCCGCTCAGGTCCTGACCAACCAGGACCTGGAGCGCCTGGTGGAGACGAGCGACGCGTGGATCCGCGAGCGCACCGGCATCCAGGAGCGCAGGCAGGCCGCCCCCGACGAGGCGACGAGCGACCTGGCGGTGAACGCCTCCCGCCACGCGCTGGAGATGGCGGGCGTGGCGCCCGGCGACCTGGACCTCATCATCGTGGGCACCGTCACCGCGGACATGCCCATGCCGTCATGCGCCGCGCTGGTGCAGTCGAAGCTGGGGGCGAAGCGCGCCTTCGCCTTCGACGTGTCCGCCGCGTGCGCCGGCGGCCTGTACGCGCTGAGCGTGGCGGACCAGTTCGTGCGCTCGGGGCAGGTGAAGCGCGCGCTCGTCGTGGGCGCGGACCTGCTCACCCGCGCGGTGGACTGGACGGACCGCAACACCTGCGTCCTCTTTGGTGATGGCGCGGGCGCGCTGGTGCTGGGGGCCGAGCAGGACGCGGAGGCGGACGCCATGGCGCCCCGCGGCATCCTCTCCACCCACCTGCGCACCGACGGCGACCTCGCGAACCTGCTCTGCATCCCCGCCGGTGGCTCGCGCACCCCCGTCACCGCGGACAACGTGGATGCAAATCTTCACAAGCTCAAGATGAACGGGAAGGAAGTGTTCCGCTTCGCGGTGCGCGCGTTGGTGGAATCCACCCAGGCCTCCTTGGGGGCCCATGGAATGGATACGACGCAGGTGGACCACGTCATCGCCCATCAGGCGAACCTGCGAATCCTGGAAGCCGTGATGGAGCGGCTGGAGATTCCCAAGGAAAAATGCTGGCTCAACCTGCACAAGTACGGCAACACGTCGTCCGCCTCGCTGCCCATGTCACTGGATGAGGCGCAGCGCGCCGGCCGCCTCAAGCGCGGCGACGTCATCGCGATGATGGCCATTGGCGCGGGGATGGCGTGGGGCAGCGCGGTGGTGCGCTGGTAGGCAGGACGACACAAGGAAGGACCGCAACATGGCGAAGGTCGCGTTCGTGTTTCCCGGGCAGGGCAGTCAGGCCGTGGGGATGGGCAAGGACCTCTACGAGCAGTTTCCCGAAGCGCGGGCCGTCTTCGACGCCGTGGACGACGCGCTGCACGAGAAGCTCTCCACCTCCTGCTTCGAGGGCCCGGAAGAGGCGCTGAAGCTCACCGCCAACACCCAGCCGGCCATCCTCACGGTGTCGGCCGCGGTTCACGCGGTGTTCCAGAAGCGCGGCCCGGCCCCGGCGTTCGTCGCGGGCCACTCGCTGGGCGAGTACTCCGCGCTGGTGGCCGCGGGCGCCATGGACCTCCAGGACGCGGCGCGGGCGGTGCGCGCGCGCGGCACCTTCATGCAGGAGGCGGTGCCCGTGGGCACGGGCGGCATGGCCGTCATCCTGGGCCTCACCCCGGACGCGGTGAAGGCCGCCTGCGACGCCGCGGCGGAAGGGCAGGTCGTCTCCCCGGCCAACTACAACTCCCCCGAGCAGACGGTCATCGCGGGCCACGCGGCCGCGGTGGAGCGCGCGGGCGCGAAGTGCAAGGAGGCCGGGGCCAAGCGCGTGATGCCGCTGCCCGTCTCCGCGCCCTTCCACTGCGCGCTGATGGACCCCGTGAAGCCGCGCCTGGCGGAGGTGCTGGCGGGCGTGCGCATCAGCGCGCCGTCCGTGCCGGTGGTGAGCAACGTGGAGGCCCGGCCCAACGCGGACGCGTCCCGCGTGGTGCCGCTCTTGCTGGAGCAGGTGAGCGCGCCGGTGCGCTGGATTGAGTGCGTGGAGTCGCTGAAGGCCAACGGCGTCACGCACGTGGTGGAGCTGGGGCCGGGCAAGGTGCTGGGCGGGCTCATCAAGCGCATCACCAAGGACATCGAATCGTTCAACGTCGAGAACGCCGCGACCCTGGAGAAGGTGCTCGCCGCGCTGGGGGCAGCATGAGCGGTTTCAAGGACAAGGTGGTGCTGGTGACGGGTGGCTCGCGCGGCATCGGCCGGGCGTGCGCGCAGGCCTTCGCGAAGGCGGGCGCGTCCACCGTGGTCATCAGCTACGTGGGTAACGAGGCCGCCGCGCAGGAGACGGTGGGGCTGCTCCAGCAGGCCGGCGCGAAGGCGGAGGCCGTGAAGTTCGACCTGGCGGACACCGCCGCGTGCGCGGGCGCCATCGACGGCGTCGTCAAGGCACACGGCCGGCTGGACGTGCTGGTGAACAACGCGGGCATGGCCATTGACGGCCTGGTGATGCGCGTCAAGGACGAGGACTGGGACCGGCAACTGGACACCAACCTCCGGGGCGCCTTCGCGCTCATCCGCGCCGCCAGCCGGCCCATGATGAAGCAGCGCTCCGGCGCCATCATCAACATCACCTCGGTCGTGGGGGAGATGGGCAACCCGGGGCAGGCGGCCTACTCGGCGGCCAAGGCGGGGCTCATCGGCCTGACCAAGTCGGTGGCCAAGGAGCTGGCCACCCGGAGCATCCGCGTCAATGCCGTGTCCCCCGGGTTCATCGGGACGGACATGACCTCCCACCTGGACGACGAGCTGCGCCAGAAGATGGTGGGCGGCATCGCGCTCGGCCGCCTGGGCAACCCGGAGGAGGTCGCCGGGGCCGTGGTGTTCCTCGCGAGTGATGCGGCGTCCTACATCACCGGCGAGGTCCTGAAGGTCAACGGCGGCATGTACATGTAAGCCAAGGTTGGATTGCCGCCGGGCGTGGGATATACCGCGCCCGCCTTGAAGACGGCCCGCGACTCAAAACGGCGGGCCCCATCTGGAGCTGGAGGGTTCTGCACGTATGTCCACCACCGCAACCGACGTGGAAACCAAGATCAAGTCCATCATCGCCGACCAGCTCGGTGTGGGTGAGGATGAGATCAAGCCCGAGTCGTCCTTCATCGAAGACCTGGGCGCGGACAGCCTCGACATCGTCGAGCTGGTCATGGCGATGGAAGAGGAGTTCGAGGTCGAGATTCCGGATGACGAGGCGGAGAACATCAAGACCGTCGGCGACGCCGTGAACTACGTGAAGACCCACAAGAAGTAGGCAGTCGCGACACCCGGAAGTCCGGGGCCTGGGGAGCGTCCTCACCGGCGCTTCCGCGCCCCATCGCGGTCAGCGGAGAAGAACAGTGTCCAACCGTCGAGTCGTCATCACCGGAACCGGCATCATTTCTGCGCTGGGCACCGGCACCGAGAAGAACTGGCAGGCGATGCTGGCCGGGCAATCCGGTATCAGCACGATCACCCGTTTCGACCTGGGGAAGCTCGACGCGCGCATCGCGGGCGAGGTGAAGGACTTCCAGCCCGAGCAGTTCATCGACAGGCGCGAGGTGCGCCGGATGGACCTGTTCGCCCAGTACGCGATGGCCGCGGCCGACATGGCGGTGAAGGAGTCGGGCCTGCCCATCGGCCCGGACGCGCCCCATGGCTACCTCCCGGAGCGCGTGGGTGTCATCGTGGGCTCCGGCATCGGCGGCATCTCCTCCCTGGAGGAGCAGCACCGCAAGGGGCTGGAGAAGGGGTTCGACCGGCTGTCGCCCTTCTTCATCATCCAGATGATCGTCAACATGGCGCCTGGGCTCATCTCCATGCGCTACAACTGCAAGGGCCCCAACTGGGCCCCGGTGTCCGCCTGCGCCACCAGCGCGCACGCCATCGGCGAGGCCTGGAAGTCCATCCGCCTGGGTGAGACGGACGCGGCCATCGCCGGCGGCGCGGAGGCGGCCATCACCCCCCTGGGCATGGGCGGCTTCTCCGTGATGAAGGCCCTGTCCACGCGCAACGACGACCCGGCGCGCGCCAGCCGTCCCTTCGACAAGGAGCGCGACGGCTTCGTGATGGGCGAGGGCGCGGGCATCGTCGTCCTGGAGGAGATGGAGGCCGCGAAGAAGCGCGGCGCCAACATCCTGGCGGAGGTGGTGGGGTACGGCGCCAACTCGGACGCGTACCACGTCACCCAGCCGGCCCCGGAGGGCGAGGGCGCGGCGCGCTGCATGCGTCTGGCGCTGGCGTCCGCGGGCATGCGGCCGGACGAGGTGGGCTACGTCAACGCCCACGGCACGTCCACGCCGTTCAACGACGCGAACGAGACCAAGGCCCTCAAGGCCGTCTTCGGCGAGCACGCGCGCAAGCTGGCGGTGTCGTCCACCAAGTCCATGACGGGCCACATGCTCGGCGCGGCGGGTGGCGCGGAGGCGGTGGTGAGCGTGCAGGTGCTCACCAAGAACGTGCTGCCGCCCACCATCAACATGACGTCGCCGGACCCGGACTGCGACCTGGACTACGTGCCCAACACGGCGCGCGACGCCCGCGTCGACGCGGTGATGAGCAACTCGTTCGGCTTCGGCGGTACCAACGCGGTGCTGGTGTTCAAGCGCTTCAGCTGACCGCCCTTGGGGCCCCGCCCCAGGGGCGCGGGCCCCGCTTCTACGGAGTCCGGCCGTGAAAGTCATCCTCGCCTCCGACCATGCGGGCATCGAGCTGCGCCAGGAACTGGTGGCGCTCCTGAAGGAGCGCGGCACCGACTTCCAGGACCTGGGCCCCCAGACGCGCGAGTCCGTGGACTACCCGGACTTCGCCTCCCAGGTGGCGCAGGCGGTGGTGGCGGAGCAGGGCACGCTGGGCGTGCTGGTGTGCGGCACCGGCATCGGGATGAGCATCGTGGCCAACAAGCACCGGGGCATCCGGGCGGCCCTCTGCACCACCGAGTTCGAGGCGCGGATGACCCGCGCGCACAACGACGCCAACGTGTTGTGCCTGGGCCAGCGCGTGGTGGGCGCGGGCGTGGCGCGCGGCATCCTGGAGGCCTTCCTCTCCACCGCCTTCGAGGGCGGCCGCCACGAGAAGCGCGTCCAGAAGATTCGCGACGTCGAGGCCCAGCAGCGCTGAGGCCTGGCAGGCGTCCCTGTGAAGCAGTCCCCTTCGTTTCGTACGCCAGGAGGCAACCCCCATGGAGAACACCCGCACGCTGTCCCAGGTGGATCCTGAAATCGCCCAGGTGCTCCGGCACGAGACGGAGCGTCAGGAGGAGGGGCTGGAGCTCATCGCCTCGGAGAACTTCGTCTCCCCGGCGGTGCTGGAGGCGGTGGGCTCTGTGCTCACCAACAAGTACGCGGAAGGCTACCCCGGCAAGCGCTACTACGGCGGCTGCGAGGTGGTGGACGTGGCGGAGAACCTGGCCATCGCGCGCGCGAAGGAGCTCTTCGGCGCGGACGCGGTGAACGTGCAGGCGCACTCCGGCAGCCAGGCCAACATGGGCGCCTTCATGGCGCTGATGAAGCCGGGCGACACCATGCTGTCGCTGGACCTGAACTCCGGCGGCCACCTCACCCACGGCGCGGCGTTCAACTTCTCCGGTAAGCTCTACAAGGTCGTCCACTACGGCCTGTCCCGCGACACGGAGACCATCGACTTCGCGCAGGTGGAGTCGCTGGCCCTGGAGCACAAGCCCAAGGTGCTGGTGGTGGGCGCGAGCGCGTACCCGCGCACGCTCGACTTCGCGAAGTTCCGCGAGATCGCCGACAAGGCGGGCGCCGCCATGCTGGTGGACATGGCCCACATCGCGGGCCTGGTGGCCGCGGGCGTGCACCCGTCGCCCGTTCCCTTCGCGGAGATCGTCACCACCACCACGCACAAGACGCTGCGCGGCCCGCGTGGCGGCATGGTGCTGTCGCGTGAGGCCTACGCGAAGACCATCAACAGCCAGATCTTCCCAGGCATCCAGGGCGGCCCGCTGATGCACGCCATCGCGGGCAAGGCGGTGGCCTTCAAGGAGGCGCTGTCGCCGGAGTTCAAGACGTACCAGAAGCAGATTGTCGCCAACGCGCAGGCGCTGGCGGAGGCGCTGAAGTCCGCGGGCCTGCGGCTGTGCTCGGGCGGCACGGACAACCACCTGATGCTGGTGGACCTGCGCGCCAAGAAGCTCACCGGCAAGGTGGCCGAGGACGTCCTGGGCAAGGCGGGTATCACGGTCAACAAGAACATGATCCCCTTCGACCCGGAGAAGCCCACGACGACCTCCGGCGTCCGGGTGGGCACCCCGGCCATCACCACGCGCGGCATGCGCGAGGCGGAGATGGCGGTGGTGGGCCGGCTCATCGGCCAGGCGCTGGACGCAGCGCAGGACGACGCGGCGCTGGCGCGGGTCAAGGGGCAGGTGAAGGAGTTGGCGCAGGGCTTCCCGCTGTACGCCTCGCGGCTGAAGTAACCCAGGCCCGTGCGCTGCCCCTTCTGTCAGGACCCGGAGAACAAGGTCATCGACTCGCGAGAGTCGCACGAGGGCTCCGTCATCCGGCGGCGCCGCGAGTGCCTGGCCTGCAAGCGCCGCTTCACCACGTACGAGCGGGTGGAGGAGCTCTACCCGCTCATCGTGAAGAAGGACGGGCGCCGCGAGGCCTTCGACCGCGAGAAAATGCTCAACGGTCTGAAGAAGGCGTGTGAGAAGCGCCCGGTGTCCGCCGCGCAGCTGGAGGCGACGGTGGAGGACATCGAGCGGCTGCTCCAGGGGATGGGGGAGAAGGAGGTCCCCTCCTCATCCATTGGCGAGCACGTGATGCGGCGGTTACAGCAACTGGACGAGGTGGCCTACGTGCGCTTCGCGTCCGTGTACCGAAGCTTCCGGGACATCTCCGAGTTCATGCACGAGCTGAAGGACCTGCTCGAGGACCAGGAGCGTGAGCGCAAGGCGAAGCCGCCTGTGACTCCGCCCAAGGACGGTTAGGAAGGGCGGTATGCGCTTGCTCACGCGGTCACGGTTGCAGGCGGTGAAGACGCCCCGCTCCAAGCGCGCGGCGGACTTCGACCACGCGGTGGCCGAGTTCTTCATGCGCATCGCCCTGGAAGAGGCCTCCAAGGGCCTGGGCCGCACCAGCCCCAACCCCGTCGTGGGCGCGGTGCTGGTGAAGGGCGGGCGCATCATCGCGCGCGGCCACCACAAGAAGGCCGGCACGGCGCACGCGGAAGTCGTGGCGCTGGAGGCCGCGGGCTCCAAGGCGCGCGGCGCGGACCTCTACACGACGCTGGAGCCGTGCGACCACTACGGGCGCACCCCGCCGTGCAGCCTGGCGGTGCTGGAGGCCGGCGTGCGGCGCGTGTTCAGCGCCTCGTCCGACCCGAACCCGCTGGTCAGCGGCAAGGGGCTCAACCGGCTCAAGCGCGGCGGCGTGGCGGTGGTGACGCACGTCCTCAAGGACGAGGCGGACGCGCTCAACCGGCCCTTCTTCAAGATGATGCGCACGGGCCTGCCGTGGGTGACGCTCAAGGCCGCGGTGACGCTGGACGGGAAGATCGCCGCGCCTTCCGGCGACTCGAAGTGGGTGACGGGCGAGGCGTCGCGCGCGTGGGTGCACCGGCTGCGCGACCAGGTGGACGCCATCCTCGTGGGCGCCAACACCGTGCGCATGGATGACCCGCGGCTCACCACGCGGCTGCCGGGCGGCGGGGGCAAGGACCCGGTGCGCGTGGTGGTGGACTCGCACCTCAAGCTGTCTCCGGGCCACACCGTCTTCACCCAGCGCAGCCCCGCGCGCACCGTCATCGCCACGCTGGAGGATCCGGAGGGCCGGCGCGCCCGGCGCTTCCTGGCCCAGGGCGTGGAGGTGTGGAACGTGCGCGCGAAGCAGGACCGCGTGGACCTGAAGGCCGTCTTGAAGCGCGTGAAGAAGGAGGGGCTCAACCACGTGCTCGTGGAGGGCGGCGCGGGCCTGTACGGCACGCTGCTTCGCGAGCACCTGGCGGATGCGCTCGCCTTGTTCCTCGCTCCCAAGCTGGTGGGGGCCGGGGGCCTGTCATGGGCGGGGGAGCTGGGCGTGAAGGACATGGCCCACGCCCTGGCCGTGAAGGACCTGACGATGGAGAAGGTGGGGGACGACGTGCTCCTGCGCGCCCTGCTCTGAAGGCCAGCGCCCGGACAGGGCATCCGTTAAGGTTGCGGCCATGTTCACCGGCCTCATCCAGGACACTGGCACCATCACCCGCGTCACCTCTGGCGCGATGACCGACTACTGGATTCGCACCTCCCTGGGCGCGGAAGCCTTCGCCCTGGGGGAATCCATCGCCGTGGACGGCGCCTGCCTCACCGTCGTGGAGAAGGGCGGGGACACCTTCCGCGTGCAGGCCGCCCCGGAGACGCTGCGGCGCACCACCCTGGGGGACCGCAAGACGGGCGACCGGGTGAACCTGGAGCGGGCGCTCGCCCTGGGGGACCGGCTGGGCGGACACCTGGTGTCGGGCCACGTGGACGCCGTCAGTGAAGTGCTGGAGACGTTCGCGGAAGGGGGCTCGTGGGTGATGGTGTTCCGGCTACCCCCGGAGCTGGCCCCCTGCTTCATCGAGAAGGGCTCCGTCACCATCGACGGCATCAGCCTCACGGTGAACGCGGTGGATGCCAGCACCTTCCGGGTGCAGTTGATTCCGGAAACCCAACAGCGCACCACCCTGCACGGCAAGGGCCCCGGGGCGAAGGTGAACCTGGAGGGCGACCTCATTGGCAAGTACGTGGCCCGGCTGTACGCCCTCCGGGGCGCCCCGGAGGCGGCTGGCCAGGGAGCGGGGCTGACGGAGGCGGTGGTACGGGCGGCGGGTTTCAGCCCTCGCGGGTAGGGGCTCGGGTGGTGTAAGGAGCGCGCCATGCCTCGCTATTTCGAAGGGGATTTCCTCCCCCCCCAGGGCCGGTTCGCCATCTGCGTGTCCCGGTTCAACAGCTTCATCACGGAGGAGCTCTTGAAGGGCGCCGTGGACACCCTGGTACGCCATGGCGTGAAGGACGACGCCATCGACGTGTACCGCTGCCCCGGCACCTATGAGCTGCCCGGCCTCACCCGCCGCGTGTCGGAGGGGGGCCAGTACGCGGGCATCATCGTGCTGGGCGCGGTGATTCGCGGCGGCACCCCCCACTTCGACTACGTGGCCGGCGAGTGCGCCAAGGGCATTGGTTCGGTGGCGTTCAGCGCGGCTTCCGGCGTGAAGCCGGCGGCGGTGACGTTCGGCGTCCTCACGTGCGATACCGTGGAGCAGGCCATCGACCGGGCGGGCGTGAAGGCGGGCAACAAGGGCGCGGAGGCCACGCTGGCCTGCATCGAGATGGTCAACCTCTTCGCGCGCATGACGGGCGCGGAGCGAAAGGGATAACCGCGATGGGCGCGCGCAGAACAGCACGGGAGCGGGCGCTGCAGGCGCTCTATCAACTGGAGATGACCCAGGGCGCCACCACGCGGGAGGCCCTGGATTCGGCGTGGGCCGCCTCCGCGGAGGACGGCAAGCCGGAGCCGGACGCGGTGAAGTTCGCCAAGGAGATCGTGGAGGGCGTGGAGGCCCACCGCGAGGAGATTGACGGGCTCATCGAGCGCCACAGCCACAACTGGCGCCTGGACCGCATGTCCCGCATCGACCGCAACGTCCTGCGGCTGGGCATCTTCGAGCTGAAGTACCGCCCGGACATCCCCCGCAAGGTGACCATCAACGAGGCGGTGGAGCTGGGGAAGAACTTCGGCACCGAGGAGTCGAGCGCCTTCGTCAACGGCCTCTTGGACCGCGTCGCGGTGGCGCTCGGGAAGCCGTGAGCCAGACGCAGACCCTGGACGTGGGCCTGGAGGGCCTGGACGCGCTGAACGGGGTGGACGCCCTCTGCCTCTTCGTGGCCGAGGACGACCGCCCCCTGCCGTCCTCCGCCGGCTACGTGGACTGGCGGCTGTGCGGCGCCCTGTCGCGCGTGCTCCAGGGTGGGTTCTTCACCGGTGTGAAGGACGACTGGCTCCTGCTGCCTTCGGACGGGAAGCTGTCCGTGCCGCGCATCTTCGTGGTGGGGCTGGGCTCCCGGAAGCGCCTGGACGCGGCCTCGCTGGGGGAGGCGCTGGCGGGCGCGGCGAAGGTCCTGAGCCGCGCGAAGGTGGAGGCCGTGGCCTTGGAGGTCCCCCAGGGGTCTTCCCTGAGCGACTCCGCCCGCGCGGAGGCGTACCAGCGGCAGTTCCTGCCCGCGTTCAAAGGGGGACGGGTGTCCCTGCTCGCGGACAAGGGCCTTGTCGGGTCGCTGTCATCCCGGAAGGGTTGACGCGCAGCGTCCGGACGGGGGTTCTGCTAGCATCCAGCCCTTGAGGCGCGCGCGATGAAGTTCAAGGTGTTGATCGTCGAGGACTCCAAGGTGTCGCGCGAGCACATCGCCGCGACCGTGGAGGCCGTGGACGGTGTCGAGGCCGTCACCACCGCCAGCGGCTTCGAGGCGCTGAAGCTGCTGCCTCGCCAGCGCTTCGACCTCATCATCACCGACATCAACATGCCCGACATCAACGGGCTGGAGCTCATCAACTTCGTCAAGAAGAACCCCAACTACCGGGACGTGCCGCTCATCATCGTCACCACCGAGGGGCGTGAGCAGGACCGCTCGCGGGGCATGGCGCTGGGCGCGGCCGGCTACCTGGTGAAGCCGTTCCAGCCGGAGGACCTGGAGGCGCTCCTGCGGCGCTTCCTGAAGCCCCTGTGACGCCCGGAGGCAAGGCGCTGGCGGAGTTCGTCGCCGAGGCCACCGAGATCCTGGATGCGCTGGGCCGCGACCTCCTGGCGCTGGATGAAGCGCGGGGCCAGGAGGCGGACCCCGAGCACATCAACGGCATCTTCCGCGCGGCGCACTCGCTCAAGGGCCTGTCGGGCCTCTTCGGCCAGGAGCGCATCAGCCAACTGGCGCACGCGGCGGAGGACCTGCTGGACCGCCTGCGGTTGGGCCGGCTGACGCTGGATGACGGGGTCCTGGACACGCTGGTGGACGCGCTGGACACGTTCCAGGCCCTGCTCGGGGAGGCGTCCCGGAGCGAGGAGGGACAGGACCTCACCCAGCGCACCCGCGACATGGAGGACCGCATGGCGCGGCTGGGTTCACCCCCGCCCGCCGTGGAAGAGGATCCGCTGGAGCGGCTGGAGCTGGACGCGACGGTGCGCGCCGTCTTCACCGAATACGAAGAGCACCGGCTGCGCGAGAACGTGCGGCGCGGCGTGGCGCTGTGGCGCGTGCGCGCGGCGTTCGACCTCACGGACTTCGACCAGGGCCTGGCGGACCTGAACGCGCGCCTCAAGCCGCTGGGCGAGGTCATCAGCACGCTGCCCTCGTCGCGGCCGGGCGGCGCCAACGGCATCGCGTTCGACCTCATCTTCGGCGCGAAGGTGGACGCGCGAGCCTTGGAGGACGGCCTCCGGGGCTCACCCGCGGAGTTGGCGCCGCTGGCCGTCCGGCCGCCGGAAGCGGGCTCCGAGGGGCCCGCGTTCCACGTGCCCTCGCCGCGCCAGGTCGTGGCCGTGCGCGAGGACGTCGAGGTCCTGCCTCCGGACGCGGACGAGGACGGGGCTGACGAGGACGGCGAGGCGCTGGTGGGGACCACGAGCCTCGCGACCGTGCCCGCGCCCCCGGTGTCGGGGGCTCCGCGCATGCGGGCGGTGACGCCTCCGTCCACGGTGGTGGGGCTCCAGGCCGCCGCGTCCGCACCGCTTCCCGCGGGCCGTCCCAAGGCGGAGGAGACGTCCCTGCGCTCGCTCACGCAGACGGTGCGCGTGGACATCGGGCGGTTGGACGGGCTCATCAACATGGTGGGTGAGCTGCTGCTCATCAAGGCCAACCTCCAGCGGCTGGCGGAGACGTCCCGGCAGGACGGCACCGTCGCGCTGTCCAAGCTCTTCGGCCAGGAGCTGTCGCGGGAGACGCGCCAGCTGGAGCGCAAGCTGGAGGCGCTGCAAGAGGGGCTGCTCGAAGCGCGCATGGTCCCGGTGGGCCAGGTCTTCGACAAGCTGGCGCGGCTGGTGCGCAAGATTGCCCGCGAGGCCGGCAAGGAGATCGACTTCGTCAGCTCCGGCGGCGAGGTGGAGCTGGACAAGCTCATCGTCGAGGAGCTCAGCGATCCGCTGATGCACCTCATCCGCAACGCCATCGACCATGGCGCGGAGGGCCCGGAGTCGCGGCAGTCCGCGGGCAAGCCCCGGCGCGCGACGGTGCGGCTGCGCGCGGAGCAGAAGGGCAACCACGTCGTCATCAGCGTGTCGGATGACGGCTCGGGCATCGACGAGGTGCGCGTGCGCGAGGTGGCGCTGTCGCGCGGGCTCGTCACCCCGTCGCAGGTCAGTGAGATGACGCGGCGGGAGCTGCTCAACCTCATCTTCCTGCCGGGCTTCTCCACCCGCGCCAGCGTCAGCGCGCTCTCCGGAAGAGGCGTGGGCCTGGATGTGGTGAAGAACAACCTGGGCAACCTCTCCGGCATCATCGACGTGTGGAGCGAGCGCGGGAAGGGCACGGCCTTCCACCTGACGCTGCCGGTGACGCTGGCCATCGTGCGCGCGCTGGTGGTGGGCGTCAGCGGCCGCACCTACGCGGTGCCGCTCAACAGCGTGCTCGAAATCCTGTCCGTGCAGCCGCGCGACATCCGCACCGTGGAGCGGCGCGAGGTGCTGGACCTGCGCGGCCAGACGCTGCCCTTCCTGCGGCTGGGGCGCCTGTTCCACCTGCCGGAGCGCGAGGTGAGCCGGCACTTCGTCGTCGTGGTGGGCCTGGCGCAGCAGCGGCTGGGCATCGCGGTGGACGAGCTGTTCGGCCAGCAGGACATCGTCACCAAGCCCCTGGGCGGCCGGCTGAGCCGCGTGAAGGGCATCTCCGGCGCCACCGACCTGGGCAACCGCCGCACAGTCCTGGTCCTGGATGTCGCGGAGCTCCTGGAAGAAGGCATCGCGCAGGAGCGGCGCCGCGCTTGAGGCGTCCCCGCCGGGGGCTGCTATCCTCCCGGCCGTGTCCCGTTTCGAAGCCCTGCTCGACGCGTTCTTCTACCGTCCGGACGAGGACGTCGGCGGCCTGCTGGACTTCGCCGCGGGCAGTGACGGCCTGGCGCAGCCGCTGCTGGAGGAGGAGCCCGTCGAGTACCTGGCCTTCCGCCTGGAGGCGGAGTGCTACGCGGTGCCCATCCTCGCGGTGAGGGAGATCTGCAAGGTGCCGCTGCTCACGGAGATTCCGCGCGCGGAGCCGCAGTTGCTGGGCGTGATGAACCTGCGCGGGGAGCTGTTGCCCGTCTACGACGTGAAGCTGCGGCTGCGGCTGGCGGACGTGCCGCCGTTGGTGGCGGGGCCGGACGCGGGCCTGCCGCCCCGGGCCGCGCGCATCCTGGTGCTCAAGACGGCGGACGGGCCCGCGGGCGTGTGGGTGGATTCGGTGGCGGGCGTGGTGCGGCTCAAGCCGTCCATGGTGGAGCTGTCGCCCGCGGGGCTGCGCGGGGACCGAGACTGCGTGGCGGGGCTGGGGCGCAAGGGCTCGCAGCTCTACATCCTGTTGGATCCGGAGCAGGCGCTCGCCCCATGACGGACCCCGTGAACCTGCTGGCCCGCCGCCCGCGCGGTGACAGGGCCTCCGAGACGCCCGCGGCCGAAGCGGAGGTGCAGCTGTGCGCCTTCTTCGTGGGCAACGAGGAGTACGTCCTGGACATCATGCGCGTGGAGGAGATCCTCCCGCCCCAGCGCGTGATTCCCATCCCGCACGCGCCCGCCTTCGTGGAGGGCGTGCTGCACCTGCGCGGCGCGATGCTGCCCGTGGTGGACCTGCACCGGCGCCTGTTGGGGCAGCCCGCGCAGGAGATGCGTCGCACGCGGCTGCTCGTGTGCCGGCTGGGAACACGGCGCGTGGTGGCCCGGGTGGACCGGGTGGCGGAGGTGCTGCGCGTGCGCCGCTCCGACATCAAGCCCGCGCCCGCGCTCATGGCCGGGGGACGCACGCCGTTCGTGGTGGGCGTGTGCGGACCGCCGGAGCGGCTGCGGCTGCTGTTGGACCTGAAGGCGCTGCTGCGCGCGGCGCTGGAGCGCGACTCCCGCCCGCCGTCCGCTGGCTGAGCGCGCCGCATGTGGCGAAGGGTGCGAGGGTGAACGTTTCCATCCGGCGCGGGGCTGCCCTCCGGCGGTGGGAGCAGCCTCGTGGAACGCGACTCCTCCATCGGGTTCGAGCAGGATGCGGACATCCCGAGCAACACGAGCCCCAACGGAGGACGGCGGATGAGCGACACGGTGCGGTCCCCCGCGGGGCAGGAAGAGGCGCGGTATCGGGCATTGCAGGCGGTGGATCCGCGCGCGCCCGGCGCCCTGGAGACCTTCACCACCGGCCTGCATGACGAGAGCTGGCGCGTGCGCCACGCGGCGGCGGAGGGGCTGCGCCACGTGCCGGATGCGCCGGGCGTCACCGCGCGGCTCATCTCCGTCCTGGGCGAGCGCGGCGAGACCGGCGCACGCAACGCGGCGGCCGAGGCGCTGGCCGGAATGGGGCCGATGGCGATAGGGCCACTGGTGCGCCTGCTGGAGCACGAGGATCCGGAGCAGCGAAAGCTGGCGGCGGACATCCTGGGCCAGCTGGGCCGCCCGGAGGTGGAGGACGTGCTGCTGCGCGCGCTCTCCGACGACGACCTCAACGTGCGCGTGTCCGCCGCGGAGGCGCTGGGCCGGATGGGCGGGGAGGCCGCGGCGCGGGCGCTGGAAGGTCTGCTGGACGCGCCCACGCCCCTCTTGCGCCTGGCCGCCCTGGAGGGGCTCGCGTCGCTCAAGCGCGCACCGCCGCTGGAGCGGGTGATGGCGTTGGTGGAGGACCCGGGAGTGCAGCGCAGCGCCCTGCGGCTGCTGGGCCTGTACGCGCCGGGCGTGGCCACGGAGCGCATCTGCCGGGCGCTGGCGTCGCCGGTGCGGTCGGTGCGCGAGGCGGCGCTCGTCGCGCTGGGAAAGCAGGCCGTGGGGCTGGGCCCGTACGAGCGGGGGGAGCTGGATGTCGTGGCGCGCTCGGTGCTGAGCGGCATCCCGGGCGTGGCGGCGCACGTGGCGCAGGCGCTGGACGGCGACGACGTCCGGGTGCGGGCCGGCGCGCTGGTGGCGGCCGGCGCCCTGGGCGAAGCGTCGCTCGCGGTGGCGGTGGCGGAGGTGGCGCGCGAGGACCGGCTGCTGCGCGAGGTGCTCTTCACGCTGGGCCAGTTGGGGCCGGAGGGCCGGCGTCTGCTGCTCGGGAGCATGGGCACGCTGTCGTTGCCCGCGCGCACGGTGGCGGCGGAGGCGCTGGTGCTGCTGGTGGACTCGACGTCGGTGCCGGAGCTGTGCGCGCTGCTGGAGTGGGCGGAGGACGACCTGCGCTCGATAGTGGTGCGCGCGCTGGGGCGCACGCGCTCGCCGGAGGCCGTGGCGCCGCTGGTGGAGCTGCTCTCGGACCCCGTGCTCTCGGGCATGGCGGCGCGAGCGCTGGAGCAGCTGACCGTGGCCCACCCGCTGGAGGCGCTGGCCGCGCTGGAGGCGGCGGTGGAGCAGCGCACGACGCCCGCGGCGGTGGCGGTGCTGGGCCGGCTGGGTGGGGCGCGGGTGCTGCCCGTGCTGCGGCGCATCGCTCGGGATGAAGACCCTTCCTGGCGCGCGGCGGCGGTGGAGGCCGCGGCCCGTGCGGACGGCGAGGCGGGCCTGGAGCTGGCGCGCGGCGCGCTGGCGGACGAGTCCCCCAAGGTGCGCATCGCGGCGGTGCGCTCCCTGGGGCAGCAGGGTGGCAAGGAGACCGCGGCGTTCCTGGGGCTCGCGCTGAAGGACGAGGACCGCGGCGTGCGCGTGGCCGCGATAGAGGCCGTGGGCGCGGCGGGTGCGAAGGAGCGCTCGCCGGACCTGGAGGCGCTGGTGCGCCACGGCGACGGCGCGCTCGCGATGCTGGCGGTGCGCGCGCTGACGAAGCTGGGGACGGTGGGCGCGGGCGTGCTGTGGGACGCGCTCAGCCATCACGACGCGGAGGTGGTGAAGGCGGCGTTGGCGGCGCTGGGGTCGGCGGAGGCCTCGGCGGATGGGGCGGCGCTGGCGGTGTCGCTCCTGGGCCATCCCCGCTGGGACGTGCGGGTGGCCGCGGCGCGCGTGCTGGGCGGACTGGGGCGGCCAGAGTGCCTGCCCGCCCTCCAGCAGGCGATGGCGGTGGAGCAGGACGCGCTGGCCCGGGCGGCGCTGGCGGAAGCGGTCGTCCGGTTGTCGGGGCGGTGAGGGGAGGACTCGGATGCCACGCTTCGACGAGGGCCGCCCGGAGATGACGCTGGAGGAGTTCCGGCTGCTGCGCGACCACGTCTACGCGCACTGCGGAATCCTCATCCACGAGAACATGAAGTTCGTGATGGAGCGCCGGCTGTGGCCCCGGCTGGAGGCGCTGGGCATCCAGGACTTCGGCTCCTACCACCGCTACCTGCGCTACGACGCCCAGCGCAGCGCGGAGCTGGAAGCGGCGGTGGAGTCCCTCACCACGCACGAGACGTACTTCTTCCGCGAACCCGCGCAGCTCAAGGCCTTCCGCGAGGAGCTGCTCCCCATCCTGGAGAAGCGCAACGCGCACACGCGGCGGCTGCGGCTGTGGTCGGCGGGGTGCTCCTCCGGTGAGGAGGCGTACACGCTGGCCATGCTGCTCAAGGAGAGCGGCCGCTTCGAGGACTGGGACGTGGAGGTATTGGGCACGGACCTGTCGCGCCGCGTGCTGACCGTGGCCCGCCGCGCCGAGTACGGCCCCAGCGCCCTGCGCGCGACGCCGCCGGACCTGCTGGAGCGCTACTTCATCCCCGTGGGCGTGAACCGCGTCCGCGTGCGCGACGACGTGAAGGCGTGGGTGAGCTTCGGGCACCACAACCTGTCGGACGTGGCGGGCAGCCAACTGGTGCCGCGCTCGGACGTCGTCTTCTGCCGCAACGTGATGATCTACTTCGACCTGGCCGCGCGCCGCCGCGTGCTGGGCGTCATCCGCGACCGGCTCTGTCCCGGGGGCTACCTGCTGCTGGGCCACGCGGAGAACCTGCTCAGCCTGGGCGCGGACTTCGAGCTGGTGCACCTGAAGGGCGACCTCGTCTACCGCCGGCCCGAGTTTCCGGGCGGGGAGGGCCGCTGATGGCACGCCCGCTCACGGTGCTCGTCATTGACGATTCGGCCACCAACCGCCGCACGCTCACCACGCTGCTGGAGTCCTCCCAGGAGGTGATGGTGCTGGACTGGGCCCAGGACGGCGAGGAGGGGCTCAAGAAGGTCCTGGACCTGAAGCCCGACGTGGTGACGCTGGACCTGGAGATGCCCCGGCTGGGTGGCCACACCTTCCTGCGGCTGCTCATGCGCGCGGCGCCCACGCCCGTCATCGTCATCTCCAGCTACGCGCACAGCTCGGACGTGGGCAAGGCGCTGGAGCTGGGCGCGTTCGACTTCATCGCCAAGCCGCCCCAGGGCACGCCCGCGGCGCTGGAGCACCTGCGGCGCGAGCTGCTCGACAAGGTGCTCGCGGCGCGCCACGCGAAGTCCGGGGGCCGCCAGGGGGCCTCGCCGCGCCCCGCCCTGCTGACGGGGGAGGTGCCGCAGGTCATCGCCGTGGGCGCGTCCACGGGCGGGCCTCCCGCGGTGCAGCGGCTGCTGGAGGGGCTGGCCGTCGAGCCGACCGTCAGCGTGCTGGTGGGCCAGCACATGCCCTCGCAGTTCACCAAGGCCTTCGCGGAGCGGTTGGATCGCATCGGCCCCTTCACGGTGACGGAGGCGTGCGAGGGCGAAGTGGTGAAGCCGGGCCACGTCTACATCGCGCCGGGAGGCCGCCACCTGGTGCTGTCGGACCGCACCGGGCGCCTGGAGCTGCGCACGCCGTCGCCGGTGCCCACGGACAAGTACGCACCGTCGGTGGACCGGCTCTTCGAGAGCGCGGCGGAGGTGCTGGGCGCGCGCGCGGTGGCGGTGGTGCTGACGGGGATGGGCGCGGACGGGGCGCAGGGCGTGCGCGCGGTCCGCCGCGAGGGCGGCGAGACGTGGGCCGAGTCCGAGGACACGGCGGTGGTGTACGGCATGCCCAAGGAGGCCATCGCCACGGGCGCGGTGAGCCGGGTGCTGGCCCTGGACGCCATCGGGACGGAGCTGGCCGCGCTGGTGCGCCGCCGCAGGCAGTCCGGCGGGCATTGAATCGGTGGCTGCATGACAGCCGCCGCACAATCCCGGGCCGGCCGGCGCGCGGGTGCTAGGCTGGTGTCCATGTCGCAGCAGATCCGCGCACTGGTGGTGGATGACTCGCAGGCCATGCGCCGCAGCATCATGTACGCGCTCCAGCGCCTGGCCGACGTGGTCTGCATCGAGGCACAGGACGGCGTGGAGGGGCTCAAGAAGCTCTCCACGCAGGGCCGCTTCGACCTGGTGATGACGGACATCAACATGCCGTTGATGGACGGGCTGAAGCTCATCCACCACATCCGCCAGACGGAAGAGCACCGGGCGGTGCCCATCGTCGTGGTGACGACGGAGGGCGCGGCGGCGGACCGGGAGCGGGCCATGGCTCTGGGAGCCACGGCCTACCTGGTGAAGCCCGTGCAGGCCCGCGTGGTGCTGGACACCGTGAAGGAACTGCTGAAGCTCGGCTGAGCTTCGACAGGAATTCCAAGGGCACGCATGGAACCGGCGCTGGACGTCGAGGGGCTGGAGAAGACGTACGGCGCGGTGCGGGCGGTGCGAGGCCTGTCCTTCCAGGTGGCCCCGGGCGAGGTGCTGGGCCTGGTGGGGCCCAACGGCGCGGGCAAGACGTCCACGCTGCGGTGTCTGGCCGGCATCCTCCCGGCCTCCGAGGGGCGCGTACGGGTGGCGGGCTTCGACGTGGCCCGGGCGCCGGTGGAGGCGAAGCGCCAGCTGGCCTTCCTCCCGGACGAGCCGCGCTTCTTCGAGTACCTCACCGTCTGGGAGCACCTGAACTTCACCGCGCGCCTCTACGGCGTGGAGGACTGGGAGGAGCGGGGCCGCGCGCTCCTGGAGGAGATGGAGCTGACGGGCCGGGAGAAGTCGCTGCCGGGCGAGCTGTCGCGGGGCATGAAGCAGAAGCTGTCCATCGCGTGTGGCTTCCTGCACCAGCCCCGGCTCATCCTCCTGGATGAACCGCTGACGGGGTTGGACCCGCTGGGCATCCGCCGCATGAAGGCCTCGCTGCGCCGCCGCGCGGAGGAGGGCACGGCGCTGGTGCTGTCGTCGCACCTGCTCCCGCTGGTGGAGGAGCTGTGCCACCGGCTGCTCGTCATCGCCGGAGGGCGCGCGGTGGCGCTGGGCTCGCTGCCGGAGATCCGCGAGCAGATGGCGGGCGGAGCCGGGGACGGCGCGTCGCTGGAGGAGCTGTTCGTGCGCATCACCAGCGCGGCGTCGGAGGAGGCGCGGGCGCGGGGGACCGAACCGGCGTGAGCTTCCCGAGCGCGGTGGCGTTCCTCTGGGTGAGGACGTGGCGCAACCGGGTGGTGCGCCAGGTGCAGCGGCTGAAGCGTCCGCGCTACCTCCTGGGCGCGCTGGTGGGGCTCGCGTACCTGTACTCGCTGGTGGGGCGCAGCGTCTTCGTGCAGGGCACGGGCCGCGCGGTGTCACCCAACGCGAGGCTGTTCGCGGAGTTCTCGCTGGAGGTCTCCGTGCTGGGCACGCTGGTGACGGCGTGGGTGCTGGGCGCGGACCGGCCCGCGCTGACCTTCACGCAGACGGAGGTGCAGACCTTCTTCGCCGCGCCCGTCACGCGCAAGGCGCTCCTGCACTACAAGCTGCTGCGAGGCCTCTTGAGCGCGATGCTCGCGGCGCTGGCGGCGACAATCTTCGTGGGGCGCTTCACCAGTCCCCGCCCGGTGCTCTTCTTCCTGGGCGCGGCGCTGGCCATGGGGACGCTCTACCTGCACGGCACGGCGGCGTCCTTCGTGCGCGCGTGGCTCGTGTCGCAAGGCCGCTGGGGCAGCGCGGTGCGGTGGGCCATCGTGGCGGTGGTCCTCGTGGCGGGGATGGGCACGCTGCTGTCCACGCTGCGTGACCACCCGCTGCCGGAGAACCTCTCCCGCCCCTTCGCCGTGCGCGAGTGGTTGCGCGATGTGCTCGACGCCCCCGGACCCCGAGCGGTGCTGTGGCCGGGCCGGGCGCTGGTGGCCCCCGCCATGGCGCGAAGCTGGGAGGGCTTCCTGCGCTACCTGCCGGCGTCGCTGGCGCTGCTGGTGGCGCACTACGCCTGGGTGCTCGCGGTGGAGGTGCCCTTCGAGGACACGGCGGTGGCCGGGGCGGAGGCGCGGACGCGGCGGCGGGAGCAGCGGGCCGCGCGCTCGGGCTCCATCCGTGTCGGCAAGGTGCCCTTCGTGCTGAAGGCCCGGGGGCGTCCGGAGGTCGCGCTGCTGTGGAAGAACCTCATCGCGCGCAGGCGCATGGGCAGCGGGCTGGTGATGCTCTTGGCCTTCGGGGTGCTGGGCGCCGTGTTCGCGCTGGTGATGGGGGACACGCGGCTGTTCTCCAACAGCCGTGAGTTCCTGGGGCCCATGGCCCTGATGGTCGCGCTGGCCATGGCCGTGATTGGCCCGAGCGCGTTCCGCACCGACCTGCGCATGGACCTGCCGAAGCTGGAGCTCCTGCGCGCGCTGCCGCTCACGGGGCGGCAGGTGGTGGGCGCGGAGCTGGCTGCGTCCGCGCTGACGTTGGGTGTGGCGCAGTGGGTGATGCTGCTCGTGGCGCTGGTGCTGGGCGTGGGCGCGGACGACGTGACGCTCGCGCCGTGGTCCACGCCGGTGGTGCTGGGGCTCCTGCCGGTGCTGCCGGCGCTGGGCCTGGCGGGGCTGTTCGTGCAGAACGCGGCGGTGGTGCTCCTGCCCGCGTGGATTCCCGCGGACTCCGAGCGGGCGCGTGGCGTGGAGGCGCTGGGCCAGCGGCTGCTCACGCTGGTGGGCACGCTGGTGGTGACGTTCCTGGGACTGTTGCCGGCCGCCGTGGTGGCCCTCCTCGTGGGCTATCCGTTGTTCACTGTCATGGGGCGCTGGGCGGTTCCGCTCGCGGGACTGGCGGCGGCGGGAGCACTCTTCGCGGAGGTGGCGCTGGGCGTCGCCGTCCTGGGCCGCGCCTTCGAGCGGCTGGACGTGTCGGAAGAGACGTAGTCGTTACGCGCAAAATTAGGCTGGAGAAAGTGCACTTCCTCGCCGAGGAACAAACAGGCGCTCGTACTGCTTGGTGGCGAACTCATCTGTCATGCCTGAAACGTAGTCGCAGATGACCCTCATCGCCTCTTTGCCCGTCCGAGTCTTGTGCTCTATGCGAAATGTCTCAGGCAGTAGCTTTTCGGGGGCGGCAGCGATCGCCTTGAAGAGTTCAAGGACCAAATGGCCCCCTCGGTATTCCAGGGTTTGTACCGTGTGTGTGTTGATTACTCTCTCGAACTCTACGTCCTTGAGCTTGCTCAAGAGGGCGTCGGCTTCGTTTGTGAGTCGAGCATTGTATTTGAGTAAAGGGGTTTCGAACTCATCCTGCTGAGCCCATCTCGACGCCTGGATGAAAGCATTGACGAGGGCGCCAGTTGCTTGCTTTCTGATGTGATGGCTCTTCGAGAATATCTTGTGAAGGGACTTGTTGACTTCGAACTTTGTTGCCCATGCGCTGTCTGGGTCCCAAGCAATGTTCTCGATATCTGCCTGCTCTATGAGTCCGAGCGCTGCCGCGTCCTCAAGATCGTGAACGCCGAACGCAATGTCATCGGCCAGAGTCATGATTGAGGTGTCGAGCGACTGCCACTTAGGCTTGCCATGCTTGTTCTTGGTGGCAAGGGCTTTGGGTTCTGTAAAACGAGATTTCTCGGTAGATGGAAGAGGTTCTAGGATGAAGTCGACGACGTCTTTGTCATCGTCAAGGTAGCACTTGGGTGGCTTCCAGTCATTCCAGCGGATCTCGAATCTGTCGTTGGGTATTTTTGTTGTTTCAGTGTTTTGAATTTGTGAATAGGAGGTTGGGTATTTAAGGACGCCGAGAAGCGTCCGGCGTGTTGGGTTTAAGCCATAGCTTTCCGTATGGGCTTCGAGCTTTGCCAGGAGACGCAAAGTTTGCCCATTCCCCTCAAAGCCGCCGTGTTGCAGCATGGCGAGGTTGAGCGCAGTCTCACCAGTATGTCCGAATGGTGGGTGTCCAAGATCGTGCGCAAGGCAAATTGCTTCTAACAAGTGCGTTGGGGGTAGGTGGCGCTTAAGATCAGGCTCTTGGCGACCGAGTACATATAGGAGCCCTCTGCTGATCTGCGCTGCTTCCATTGAGTGAGTTAGCCGGGTTCGATGAAAATCCCCTTCACCAATGCCCAGGACTTGGGTCTTTGCCTGGAGTCTTCGAAAGGCGGCCGAATGAATGATTCGTGACCGATCTCGCTCGTACCCATCGCGCCTATCTTCACTTCGAGGGCTTTCCGGAAGACGTCGTTGCTCCCATGGTGAATCCATAAACCCACCTTGCATAGAGTAGACCTCAGTAGATTAGTTGGCTTGTTGAACGCAGGAAAGCAGTGCCCTGCCAAGATCTGAACGTCGAGACTGAATGAGGTCTGGATTGACCTTGTGAGTCTTCGGAAGATCATGTGCTTGATGTGCTTGATGGGCGATGCCTGCCCTTGTTTCGTCGATAACGTAAGGGGATTTCAGTATGAAGGTCGGCTTCATCGGGTTGGGGAACATGGGCACGCCGATGGCGAAGAACCTGGCCGGCGCGGGCCATGAGCTCGTCGTCTGGAACCGCACCGCCTCCAAGGCGGATCCGCTGAAGGAGCAGGGCGCGCGCGTGGCGAAGACGCCCGCGGAGGCCGCCCGCGACGCGGAGGTCGTCGTGTCCATGCTCGCGGATGACCACGCCGCGGAAGAGGCCGTGCTGGGCAAGGACGGCATCGTCAGCGCCCTGCCGAGGAACGCCGTCCACGTCTCCTCCAGCACCATCTCCGTCGCGTTGTCGGAGCGCTTGACGAAGGCGCACACGGACGCGGGCCAGGGCTACGTCTCCGCCCCCGTCTTCGGCCGGCCCGAAGCCGCCGCAGGCAAGCAACTGTGGGTCGTCGCCGCGGGCCCGAAGGCGCAGGTGGAGCGCGTGCGTCCGCTGCTCACGGCCCTGGGTCGCGGCCTCACGGAATTGGGCGAACGGCCGTCCGCCGCGAACACGGTGAAGCTGTCCGGCAACTTCCTCATCGCGTCGATGATGGAGGCGCTGTCGGAGGCCTTCGCGCTCGCGGAGAAGTGCGGCGTGGAGCGCGCCGCGTTCCTGGACGTCTTCAAGTCCGTCTTCGCCAAGGCGCCCATCTTCGAGAACTACGCGGGCGCCATCGCGAAGGGGCAGTACTCGCCCGCGGGCTTCGCGCTGCGCCTGGGCCTCAAGGACGTGTCGCTGGCGCTGGATGCGGGAAGGGCCGCCGAGGTGCCCCTCCCGCTGGCCAGCCTGCTGCGAGACCACTTCCTCACCGGCGTCGCCCAGGGGCGCGGCGATGAGGACTGGTCCGCGCTCGGCGCGCTCGCCCAGGAGCGCGCCGGCATCACGAAGAAGTCCTGAGCCCGGACTAGAACGTCGCGGAGCCCGGGACGCGCGGGTAGGGGATGGCGTCCCGGATGTTCTGCAGGCCGCACATGTAGACGATGAGCCGCTCGAACCCCAGACCGAAGCCCGCGTGCGGCACCGTGCCGTAGCGGCGCAGGTCGCGGTACCACTGGTAATGCGCGGGATCGAGGCCGAACTTCTTCATGCGCGCGTCCAGCACGTCCAGGCGCTCCTCGCGCTGGCTGCCGCCGATGATCTCGCCGATGCCCGGCGCGAGCACGTCCATCGCGGCCACGGTCTTCCCGTCGTCGTTGATGCGCATGTAGAAGGCCTTGATGGCCTCCGGGTAGTTCATCACCACCACGGGCCGGCCCACGTGCTCCTCGGTGAGGTAGCGCTCGTGCTCCGTCTGGAGGTCCTTGCCCCACTCCGGCGCGTACTCGAACTTCTTCTTCGCCTTCTGGAGGATGGAGACGGCCTCCGTGTAGTCGATGCGCTCGAAGCTGGAGCCGATGAACTTCTCCATCCGCTCCGTGACGCCCTTCTGCTGGCGCTCCTCGAAGAACTTCATGTCCGGTGCGCACTCCTCCAGCACGGCCTTGAACACGTACTTGAGGAACCGCTCCGCCAGCAGCGCGTCCTCGTTGAGGTCCGCGAAGGCGATCTCCGGCTCGATCATCCAGAACTCGGCCAGGTGCCGCGTGGTGTTGCTGTTCTCCGCGCGGAACGTGGGGCCGAACGTGTAGACCTTGGACATGGCCAGGCAGTACGCCTCCACGTTCAGCTGCCCGGACACGGTGAGGTAGGCCTCCTTGCCGAAGAAGTCCTTGCCCCAGTCAATCTTGCCGTTCTCGCCCCGCGGCGGGTTGTGCGCATCCAGCGTGGACACGCGGAACATCTGACCCGCGCCCTCCGCGTCGCTCGCGGTGATGATGGGCGTGTTCACCCAGCAGAAGCCCTCACCGTGGAAGAAGCGGTGCACCGCCTGCGCCGCCGCGTTGCGCACGCGGGTGATGGCCCCGAAGGTGTTGGTGCGCACGCGCAGGTGCGCCACCTCCCGCAGGAACTCCAGCGAGTGCTGCTTCGGCTGGATGGGGTAGGTGTCCGGGTCGTCCACCAGGCCCAGCACCTGGACCTCATCCGCCTGGATCTCGAAGGCCTGCCCCTTGCCCTGCGACTGCACCAGCGTGCCCCGGCAGATGACGGAGGCGCCCGCGGTGAGGTGCAGGACTTCCTTCTCGTAATTGGGCAGCGAATTGGGCGCGACGACCTGGATGGGGTCGAAGACCGACCCGTCGCTCACGTTCACGAAGCTGATGCCCGCCTTGGAGTCGCGGCGCGTCCGCACCCAGCCGCGCACCTCCACCTTCGAGCCCGCTTCGACGGCCCCCGACAGGGCCTTCTTCACACTCACGACCTGCATGGTGCTCTCCCTCTGCTCCAGACCGGGAAGGCGAGTTAGTCGCGCCCGGGCCCGAGGGCAAGCACCGTCAGCGCCCCCCGACTCCCTCCGGGGCCTCCAGGTCAGGGACTCCGGGGCGCCAGCCGTCCAGGCTTCCGACGCGCCAAGACTTGTTGCCCGCGTGTCCTACCTCCCGCTAAGAGTCCGAAAAGCCATGGCGATGAACGAGCGTTACGAGCCGCAGTCGATTGAAGGAAAGTGGCAGACCCGCTGGGAAGAGGAGGGCCTCTTCCGGGCAGGCAGGCGTCCGGATGCCCCGAAGAAGTACGTCCTGGAGATGCTGCCGTACCCCAGCGGCCAGATGCACATGGGGCATGTGCGCAACTACCTCATCGGGGACGTCTACGCGCGCTACTACCAGATGCGCGGCTTCGACGTGCTGCACCCCATGGGCTGGGACGCCTTCGGCCTGCCGGCGGAGAACGCGGCCATCAAGGACGGCGTCCACCCGGCCATCCGCACCCGCGAGAACATCGAGTCGTTCAAGGCGGAGATCAAGACGCTCGGCTACAGCTACGACTGGACGCGCGAGGTCAACACCAGCCAGCCGGAGTACTACCGCTGGAACCAGTGGTTCTTCCTCCAGATGCTCGAGCGCGGGCTCGTCTATCGCCGCTTCAGCAAGGTGAACTGGTGCACCGGCTGCCTCACCGTCATCGCCAACGAGCAGGTGAAGGACGGCCGCTGCGAGCGCTGCGACTCCGAGGTGCAGGACAAGGAGATGCCCGAGTGGGCGTTCCGCATCACGAAGTACTCGCAGGACCTGCTCGACGCGCTCGACACGCTCAAGGAGTGGCCGGACCGCATCACCTCCGCCCAGCGCAACTGGATTGGCCGCTCGGACGGCGCGGAGGTGGACTTCCGCGTGCAGGGGCATGACGCCGCCCTTCGCGTCTTCACCACCCGCGTGGACACGCTCTTTGGCTGCACCTACGTGGTGCTCGCGCCGGACCACAAGCTCGTGGCCCAGGTGACGACGGCGGACCGCCGCGCGGACGTGGACGCGTTCGCGAAGAAGATGGCCGCGCAGAACAAGACGGAGCGGCTGGGCGAGGACGCGGAGAAGGAGGGCGTCTTCACCGGCGGCTACGCGCTCAACCCGGTGACGGGCCAGCCGGTGCCCATCTGGATCGCCAACTTCGTGGTGAGCGACTACGGCACCGGCGCGGTGATGAGCGTCCCGGCGCATGACGCGCGCGACTTCGCCTTCGCGCGCAAGTACTCGCTGCCCGTGCGCGTGGTCATCCAGCCCGCGTCCGGCGACAAGCTCGGCGCCGGGGAGACGCTCGACGCGGCGTACACGGAGGACGGCGTCCTCGTGGACTCCGGTGACTTCACCGGCATGCCTTCCGCTGAAGCGCGCGTGAAGCTCGCGGCGAAGCTGGAGTCGCAGGGCCAGGGCAAGGCCACGGTGACGTACCGCCAGAAGGACTGGGGGTTCAGCCGCCAGCGCTACTGGGGCACGCCCATCCCCATCGTCTACTGCGAGAAGTGCGACCCCGAGCGCAAGGGCATCCCCGTCCCGGTGGAGCAGCTCCCGGTGCGGCTGCCGGACATCGACACGCAAGCGGTGCTCACCGGCAAGGGAGAGCCGCCGCTCGCGAAGGTGCCGGAGTTCGTCAACGCGACCTGCCCGAAGTGCGGCGGCGCCGCGCGCCGGGAGACGGAGACGATGGACACCTTCGTCGACTCCTGCTGGTACTTCGCGCGCTACCTCTCGCCCAAGTACGACGTGGCGCCCTTCGACCCGAAGGAGGGCAAGCGCTGGCTCCCCGTGGACATCTACGTGGGCGGCCCCGAGCACGGCGTGATGCACCTGCTCTACTTCCGCTTCTGGACCCGGGTGATGAAGCTCCTCGGGCTGTCCCCGGTGGACGAGCCCGTCACGCGGCTCATCACCCAGGGCATCGTCAACGGCGCGGACGGCCGGAAGATGGGCAAGCGCTACGGCAACGGCGTGGCGCCCAACACCATCGTGGCGAAGTACGGCGCGGACACCGCGCGCACCTACGTGCTCTTCGCGGGCCCGCCGGAGCGCGACTTCGACTGGTCCCACGAGCAGGTGGAGGGCGTGTTCCGCTTCCTCAAGCGCGTGTGGACGCTGGCGGCCACGCACCACGCTTCTTGCGCGGAGGCCACGTACTCGGGCCCGTATGAGGGCAAGGCGCTGGAGACGCGCCGCGCGGCGCACAAGTGCGTCAAGCGCGTGACGGAGGCGATTGAACGCCTGTCCTTCAACACCGCCGTCGCGGGCGTCATGGAGTGCGTGAACGCGCTCTACGCGGTGGGCACGCCGGAGACGCCCGCGGAGAAGGCGGCGATGGGCGAGGCGGTGCGGCTGCTCGCGCGCATCCTCACGCCCATGGCGCCGCACATCGCGGACGAGCTGGCGGAGGCCTACGGCGCGAAGGCGTCCACCGTCACGGAGGCCTGGCCGGAGTTCGACCCGGCGCTGGTGGTGGACGACGTGATTCCGTACGCCGTGCAGGTGAACGGCAAGCTGCGCGCGGAGGTGCGCGTGGCGGCGGACGCGGACGAGGCGGCGGTGCGCGCGGCGGCGGAGGCGGACGACAAGGTGAAGGCCGCCCTGGAAGGCAAGACGCTGCGCAAGTTCGTCTTCGTCCCCAAGCGGCTGGTGAACTTCGTCGTCGGCTGACGGCGGGAGAGGGAGGGGCGGTGCCCGCGGAAGTGCTCGTCATGTGCTCCGCCTGCGGGCGCCCCCAGACGGCGGCCCGGCGCCGCTGCGCCTTCTGCAACGCGGAGCTGCCGGAGGCGCCCCTGCCGCCCCGGTCTCACGCGCCTTCGGAGTCGCCCGCGCCGTTTCCGGGCGTCACCCCGCTGGCGTTGGATCTGGGCAACCGGCGCGCCCTGGCGGTCAACGACACGCGGCTGTCGTTCCAGGGGCGCCCGGGAGGGGGGCCGACGCTCGACGTGCCCTGGACGCGGGTGCGGCGGCTGGCGTGGCACACGCGGCCCTACTTCGAAGCGCTGGGGCTGCTCGCCTTCACCGCGCTGGGCCTCCTCTGGGCGCCGACGCAGGCGGTGCGGCTCCTGGCCCTCGTGGCGGGCGTCATCGGCTTGCTGCTCGCCGCGCTGTACCGCCACCACGGGCTCACGCTGGAGCTGGATGACGGCACGCGGATGCAGTGGCCCCTGGGCATGGCGTTGAAGGGCTCCGCTCGCGAGGCGCGGCTCCAGTCAGCACGCGCCACGCTCGCGGACACCGGACGCATGCGAGGCGTGCCGCTGGCCGGCTCCGGCGCTTGACGGTGGATCGCGGCCGGGTAGGGTGCGCGCCCATGCGGCCCTCAAGGAACGCGATGCGAACGGGTGCGGTGAAGGCGTTCCGGTGGGGCGTGGTGGCGGCGGCGATGCTGGGGGCCGGGTGCGGCTACCGCTTCAGTCCGTGGGGCTCCGCGCTGCCGGAGGGAGCGGGCCAGGTGTGCGCGCCCATCTTCGCCAACGAGACACCGGAGCCCGCGCTGGAGAACCTCTTCACGGGCTACCTGCGCAACCAGCTCATCCAGGCCGGCCGTCTGACCAGTGCTCCGGGCTGCGCGTCCACGATTGAAGGGGCGGTGCTCAACATCTGGACGTCCCCGACCATCATCCCCAACAACTACCGCATCTCCACGACCGTGCGGCTGCGCCTCGTGAAGGAGGGGCAACTGCTCGGGGAGACGGTGGTGTCGGGAACCGAGGACTACCTCCAGGGACGCGGGAACGTCCTGGAAGCCGAGGCCAACCGTCAGGCCGCGCTGGCGCGCCTGGCGGAGCTGCTCATGCGCGACGGCTACGATCGGCTGGCCAGCACCTGGTGAGGACCGGGGAGCCCGGTCCTCGACGCGCGGTGGTGCTACGGGACGACTAGGCCTTCGCCTTCGCGGCGGCCTTGGCCAGCCGGGAGATGCGGCGCGCGGCGGTGCGCTTGTGCAGGACGCCCTTGCTGGCCGCCTTGTTGAGGGTCTTGGAAGCCGCCTTCAGCGCGTCCGTCGTCTTCGAACCGTCCTTGGAGGCAATGGCCTCGCGGGCGGACTTGACGGCGTCCTTCACGGTCGTCCGGACGTTCACGTTCCGGGCGCGGCGCTTCAGGGACTGGCGGTAACGCTTCTCTGCGGACTTGGTGTTCGCCAAGGCAATGCTCCAGCGGAAGGCAAGGCAAGGAAAAAAGAGTGGCCGTCCTTACTGCGACGCCCCGGTTGCGTCAAGGCACGCGTGCGATCGCGATCAGGATTTCCAGTTCCGGAACCCCTGGGAGGCCCCCGGAATGCCTCCCGGGGCCCCACCGACGCTTCACGCCGGAAGAATCATGCCGGCGGGGCGGCGTATTCCCACCGCAGCCCGGCCGGGTCCACGAACTGGAAGCCCGCCTCTGCGTTGGCGCACGGCACCAGGCGCCCCGGATGGTGGGCCCGGAACAGCTCCAGGAGCCGGGCGACCCCCGAAGCCGAGGGGGCCTCCAGGGTGAGGGCCAGGGCGGCTGCCGTCTGCCCTTGGGCGCCCGGCATGAAGACGAGCCCCAGCCCCGCGCCCGTATAGGCCGCCGTGCCGTCCGTCGTCCGGGTGGGAGTCCAGCCCAGCCAGGAGGCCAGCTCATCCCAGAAGGCCCGCTGGGCCGCCACGTCCGGCACGGCCAGGCGCAGGGTGGCCATGGACGCGCGCGGTGGGTGGCTGGGAGGGGGCAGCGCCTTCTCCACGGCCTTCGCGGCCTGCCAGTGGCGCTCCATGTGCGCGAGCGTGGCGCCGCCGAAGGGGACGTTCTCCTCGTTCAGCTTCGCCTCGATGTACTGGAAGCGGGTGACGAAGCGGCGCGTGGCCATGCGCAGCGCGTCCTCCGCGGGCGTCTTCACGAAGCGCGCGAGGTTCGCGAGCGAGAACAGGACGTCCCCCAGCTCGTGTTCGATGGCGTCCCGGTCGCCTGACGCGATGGCCTCGTCCAGCTCGCGCAGCTCCTCGTCCAGCTTGCCGCGCACCCCGGCCAGGTCCGGCCAGTCGAAGCCGATGCGGCTGGCCTTCTCCGTCAGGCGCTCCGCGCGCAAGAGGGACGGGGCCGCGGTGGGCACGCCGTCCAGGACGGAGCCCGCGCGCCCGGTCTTCTTCTTGCGCTCCTCCGCCTTCAGCTGCGCCCAGTTGGCCAGCACCTGCTCGGCGCCCTCCACCTGCTGATCCCCGAACACGTGCGGGTGCCGGCTGGTGATTTTGTCGCTGATCGCCGCGCAGACGTCGGCCATCGTGAACTCGCCCAGCTCCGCCGCCAGCTGCGCGTGGAAGACAATCTGGAAGAGCAGATCCCCCAGCTCTTCACACAGCGGGCGCCACGGGCCGCCGTCGGCGACGCGGTCCATCTCATCCAGGACCTCGAACGCCTCCTCGGTCAGATAGGGGCGCAGCGAGCGCAGGTCCTGCTCGCGGTCCCACGGGCAGCCCCCCTCGGCCCGAAGGCGCCGCATGATCTCCACCAGTCGTTCCAGCTCGTTTCCAGGCGCCGCCATTCATTCACTCCCGAGCAATCCCCCCGCCGCGGGCTCCTGTAGCACGGGCGGCGGGCACCACATGATTTCGGATCGTCCGGCCTGTCGCCTATCATCGGACGTCCGGATGCTCCGCTCGTTCCTCGGCCTGTGTTGCAGCCTCGTGCTGCTTGTCCCCGCGCGCGCCCCTGCGTTGTTGCAGGAGCCGCTCCTGCGCATCGAGGAGAAGGTCATCGAGCCGGAGCCGGATCCCAGCACCTTCCAGGCCACGGAGGATGATCCGGTGGAGGACACCGGCTCCGAGGAGGCTGAAGAACCTGAGCCTGAGCCCCGCCCCGACCCCCGGCGCCGCGTCATCGCTCCGCCGCCGGTGAAGCCCGCCGCTCCCGCCGAACCCGCGCCCCCGCCCGTCGTCGTCCCGGCCAGACCCGCCGTCACCCCGGTGATGGCGCCGAAGGTGACGGACGCGGAGTTGCTGGCCGTCTGGGAGAAGTGGAAGACGGCCCGCTCCCGCAACGCCCTGGCCGAGGCGGAAGCCGCCCAGAAGGAACTGCTCAAGCTGCGCGAGGAGGTGCTCGCCTCCGACCTGGAGCCCCTGAGCATGGGCTTCGTGCGCGAGGCCGGGGTCCGCCGCCGCGCCGGAGACCTGAAGGGCGCGCTCGCGCTCCTGGACGTGGCCGTGGAGCTGTCGCCCGGGCTGCCCGCCGCGCGCTTCGCCCGGGCGGAGACGTACGTGGTGGAGGATCCGCTGAACGTGCCGCGCGGGCTGGGCGAGTGGAAGTCCGCCCTCGCGACGCTGCTCTCGGACGCCCGCTACCGCCGGCCCGCGCTCACGGACCTGGGCGCGCTGGTGCTCGCGGCGTGGGCGGCCACGGCGGTGGCGGTGGTCGCGGTGCTCTTCCTGCGGCGGATCCGCTACGCGCTGCACGACTTCCACCACCTGTTCCCCCGCGCGGTGACGCGCTGGCAGTCCGGGCTCCTGGGGCTGATGCTCCTGGCGCTGCCCGTGGTGCTGGGGGCGGGGCTGGTGCCGGTGCTGCTGCTGCTCTTCGCCTCCGTCGCGCTGTACGTGGGCCGCGCCGAGCGCTGGGTGGCCGCGGTGCTGCTCATGGGCCTGGGCGTGATGCCGCTCGCCGCGGGGACGCTGGCGCGCTTCACCGCCTTCGCCGGCACGCCCGCGGAGGACGTCTACCTCCTGGAGCGCGGCGGCCTGTCCGCGGAGAGCGCGGCGGCCCGGGTGCGCTCCCGCGCGGAGGCCCGCACCGCCCGCTTCCAGGAACTGGGGGCGCTCGCCTGGTACGAAACACGGCGGGGCTTGCTGGAGGAGGCGCGGGCGGACTTCAAGGCCGCCTCCGCCCTCAAGTCAGGCGACGCGCGGATGCTCACGCGCTTCGGCAACGCGCTGCTGGGCCTGGGTGACGAGGACGGCGCGGTGCTCCTCTACACGCAGGCCTCCAAGGCGGATCCGTCCATGGCGGCGCCGCACTACAACCTGGGGCAGGTGTACCGGCGCCGCGCCCGGCTCCTGCCGGATGATCAGCTGGGCAAGGAGCTGGACCGCTCGACCTCCGCCATCGCGCAGGCGCAGGCCCTGGACGACTCCCTCCTGCGCCGGGATCCGCCGCCGGAGGACCGCCCCCTGCTCAACCTCCTGCTCCTGGCCCCGACGGTGCCGGAGCGCGACTGGATGGACCTGGCGGACGGCACCCAGGAGGGCGCCCGCGTGGAGGGCCAGGTGGGCCGGTGGCTGGCGCCCGTCCTGCCGGCGGGCCCGGTGGGCTGGGGGCTGACGGCGGCGCTCGCGGCCCTCGTCGCCGCCTTCGGGGAGGCCTCCTGGCGCATGAAGGCGTCGCGCGGCTGCGAGCGGTGCGGAAGCGCCGTCTGCCTCCGCTGCGACAAGGACCTGTCCGTGGGCAGCGCGATGTGCGGGCAGTGCGTCAACGTCTACGCGCGCAAGAGCCAGGTGCCCAAGGAGTTCCGCTCGCGCAAGCAGGGCGAGGTGGACCGCCATCAGGCCTGGACGAAGCGGGTGACGTACGCGCTGGGCGGCCTGGTGTCCGGCGCGGGCCACGTGGGCACGGGCCTGCCGGTGCGGGGCGCCCTCTATGCCTTCCTGTTCAGCTTCGCCGTGGCCGCGCTGGTGCTCCACCGGGGCCTCGTGCGCACCCCGTATGGGGACGTGCCGCTGTACCTCAAGCTCGTGCCCGCGGGCACGGTCCTCTTCTTCGTCTACCTGCTGACCCTGCGCGGCCTGCGCCGCCACCAGCGGGGGGAGGCCTGAGCCATGGCCCTCAAGGGTACCCTCAAGGATTTCGGCATCGGCGACATCCTGCAGCTGATCGGCCAGCAGCAGAAGACGGGCACGCTCCACCTGCGCAACAAGGACCAGGAGGTGCGCGTCGGCTTCCAGGACGGCCACATCATCAAGGCCGAAAGCCTCACCCGGAAGCGCAAGGAACTCATCGGCGCCATGCTGGTGCGCGCGGAAATCATCACGGAGACGCAGCTGGAGGCGGCGCTGGAGGTCCAGAAGCGCACCCTCAAGCGGCTGGGGGACGTGCTGGTCCAGAGCCACGCCCTCACAGCGGAGCGCTTCCAGCACATGGCGCAGCTCCAGGTGACGGAGACGCTCTACCGCCTCTTCACCTGGAAGGCGGGCACCTACGAGTTCATCCAGGAGCCCGTGGAGCCCGGCCCCGACGGCATCACCCCGCTGCGCGCGGAGACGGTGCTGATGGAGGGCTTCCGGATGGTGGACGAGTGGCCCGTCATCCGGAAGCGCATCCACCGCGACGACATGACCTTCGAGCGCGTCAAGGCGCTCCCTCCGCCCCGCGCCCACGCCGACGAGGGCGGGGAGCTGGGCGTCATCGGCCCGTCCGAGCGCCACGTCTACGAGGAGATCGCCGTGGGGCGCGATTTGCGCCGCATGGTGGACCTCTGCGGCCTGGGCGAGTTCGAGACCTGCAAGGCGCTCTACAACCTGGTCAAGGGCGACTACGTGCGCGCCATCGACCCGGAGGGCCGCGCTCCCGTCCCGGAGGACACCCGCCTGGTCGCCCGCGTGGCCGGTCCCCTGGGCCGCATCGCGGTGACCATGGCGGTCATCGCGGGGCTGGCCTTCATCGCGTCCAGCTGGGTCGGGGGAGCCGGGCACGAACGCGGCGCCTCCCGGTTGGGGGATCCCGCCGCCCAGCGTCAGATTGCCCAAGCGCAGCGCGTCCGCATCGAGGCCGCGCTGGAGGTGTTCCAACTGGAGAAGGGGACCCTCCCGGAGCGGTTGGATGCTCTGGTGGATGCCGGATTGTTGAGTCCGGAGGAACTGCGCTACCCGTGGCGGGAGGAGTACTATTACCGCCGCACGGCCGCCCGGCAGTTCATCCTCCTACCGCCCGTGCGCTAGCCCGCGGGCAGGCTCGCCGTCGAGAGATGGCGGGCATGGGGGGAGGGGTGGCGTTAAATTGAGGGCGAGCGATCACTGAACGAGGAATGACGCGCATTGCGAAATCCCGCCACGCTGGAAGTGCCCGCAGCCCGCGCTGAAACCACCCCCACCTCCGCCAAGGTAGACGTCCGTGACAACGAGACGACCCAGGCCCTTTGCGGAAACCAGAACGAAAACCTCAAGCTGATGGAACGGCGCCTGGGGGTCCGGGTGGGGCAGCGCGGTACGGAGCTGCTTCTCTCGGGGCCCGCGGACGCGGTCGCCTTCGCGGTCCGCCTGGTGGAGAACCTGGAGGAGATGATCCGCGCCGGACGCCCCGTCTACCGGGAGGACGTGGAGCAGGCCATCAAGGTCCTGGGCCGCGGCACGGAGTCGCTGCAGGAGGTCATGCTCGGCACCGTCCTCAAGAGCTCCGGCAACCGGCAGATCGCCCCCAAGAGCATCGCGCAGAAGCGCTACGTGGACGCCATCCGCGCCCACGACATCGTCTTCGGCGTGGGCCCCGCCGGCACCGGCAAGACGTACCTCGCCATGGCCATGGCGGTCGCCTCCCTCCAGGAGCGCAAGGTCAAGCGCATCATCCTGGCGCGCCCCGCCGTGGAGGCCGGTGAGAAGCTCGGCTTCCTGCCCGGCGACCTGGCGGAGAAGGTGAACCCGTACCTGCGCCCGCTCTACGACGCGCTGCACGACATGATGGCCGTGGAGCGCGCCCAGCACCTGGTGGAGCAGGGCGTCGTGGAGGTCGCGCCGCTCGCGTTCATGCGCGGCCGCACCCTCAACGACGCCTTCGTCATCCTCGACGAGGCGCAGAACACCACCGTGGAGCAGATGAAGATGTTCCTCACCCGCCTGGGCTACAACAGCAAGGCGGTCATCACCGGCGACGTGACCCAGGTGGACCTGCCCACGGGCAAGCTGTCCGGCCTGAACCACGCGCGCTCCGTGCTGCGGAACATCGAAGGCATCCACTTCTCGGAGTTCTCCGACGTGGACGTCGTGCGCCACCCGCTGGTGCAGGAGGTCATCCGCGCCTACGAGCGCTCCGAGGCCGCCCAGAAGGAGGCCCAGTCCGCCCGCGAGGCCACCGCGGCCCCCGAAGGCGCGGAGTCCTGACATCCTGACGTCGTCGCACCCGCCACCCCCGCTCCCTGCCTCGCGCAGGGACGGGGGTGGAGTCGCTGAAGGGCTTACACCGCTGCCTGTTGGCTTACCTGCAAATATCGCAGAGCGAACTGGCGTCCGGGCGGCGGCTGTCCCACCCTCACGAATTTTCCCCGTCGCTGCTTCCTTCTAGGGAGCCTGACGTCTTCGCAGGGTGAGGAGTTCCCCCATGGCCGATCCTGAATCACCAACCCCCGGGCCCAGTCCGCTGGACGCGCTCGCGGTGCGCCTGGGGCTCGGGCGGCGTGGGGAGTGGGGCCGGCGCGTCGTGCAGACCCTCCTGCTGCTCGTCGTCTCGGTGGGCGCGGGCTTCGTCATCTCCCCGGGCCTCTACAGCCAGCAGATCCCGGCGCTCACCGAGGAGAACGTGGGCAAGCCCTTCCGGGCCAACTCGCCCGCCGGCTTCAAGGCCGCGCGCGACTACGACATCGTCCACCAGTCGATGACGGAGCAGCGCCGCCGCGAGGCCCGGAGCGCCGTGCGCCCGGTGTACGACCTCAACCCGGCGGTGGTGGGCAACCTGCGCGCGTCCGTGCGCGCCGCCTTCGCCTCCGCGCGCGAGCACCTGGAGGAGGAGAAGGACGCCCGCGCCGAGGAGACCCCGCCGGAGGAGGGCCAGGCCAGGCGCCGCCGCCCCGCGCCGCTCACCCCGGAGGCCCTGGAGCGTCAGCGCCGCGACCGCGAGGAGATGCAGGCCCGGTTCCAGGAGCAGCTCTTCGGCCAGCGCGACGCGGGGCTGGAGTCCGAGGACTTCCAGGCGCTCGTCGCCAACGGCTTCTCCGAGGAGTCGGAGACCGCCACCCTGGTGCTGCTGGACCGGGCCTACCGCGCGGACGGCACCCAGGTGTACGTGGCCGGCTCGCGGGAGGAGCTGGTGCGCGAGGCGCCCCAGGGCCTCACCGTGCGCGACGTGCAGCACAAGAACGAGGAGACGCTGCCCGCGGGCGCCGCCCAGGTGGTGGACATGCGGGAGGCGCACCAGGAGCAGGACCGCTTCGCCTCCGTGCCCGGCAACGTGATGCCGGAGGCCCCGGCGGTGCAGCGCCGCGCGGTGCTCAGAATCGCCAAGCGGCTCGTGCGCCCCAGCCTGACCATCAACATCGCGGAGACGGACCTGCGCCGCCGGCTCGCGGGCGACGCGGTGAAGGACGCCGTCATCGCCATCAAGAAGGGCCAGCGCGTCATCGGCGACGGCGAGCTCGTCAACGAGACGCACCTCGTCATGCTGCGCGGGATGCGCGCGCAGACGGACCGCCTGGACCTGCTCCAGTTGCAGGTGGGTGGCACGGGCCTGGTGGCCCTGCTGGTGGTGGCCTTCTACGCCTTCTGCCGCGCGGCCTTCCGCCGCTTCCGCCCCACGCGCAAGGACGGCGTCCTGCTGGGCCTGTTGCTGGTGGGCCTCTTGGGCCTGCTCCAGGTCTGGGTGTCCATCGCGGACGCGGTGCAGGACCGCTACACGGCGCTACCCATCGAAGCGTTCTATTACGCCTTCCCGGTGGCGGCGGGCGCCATGCTGGTGCGCTTCATCCTGGCCCAGGAGCTGGCGCTGTTCTTCGCCATGGTGTTCGCGTGCCTCGTGGGCGTGATGCTGGGCAACTCGCTGGCGTTCGGCATCTACACGCTGGTGGGCTCGCTGGTGGCGGCGGACCGCATCGTCAAGGCGAAGGACCGCGTGGGCATCTTCCGCGCGGGCCTCGTCACCGGCGTGGCCAACCTCATCGCGGTGCTCTTCCTGTTCCTCGTGGAGGGCAAGGGCCTGGCCGGGGACACGGTCCTCACCGCGGTGTGCGCGTTCTTCGGCACCGCGCTCGCCGTCCCGGTGATGGTGATGGCGCTGACGCCGCTCATCGAGGCCACGTTCGGCTACGCGTCGGACATCAAGCTCCTGGAGCTGGCGAACCTGAACCACCCGGCGCTCAAGGAGCTCATCGTCCAGGCGCCCGGCACGTACCACCACTCCATCATCATCGGCACGCTGGTGGAGAACGCGGCGGAGACGATTGGCGCGAACCCGCTGCTGGCGCGCTCGTGCGCGTACTACCACGACATCGGAAAGGGCCGGAACCCGCTCTACTTCGGGGAGAACCAGAAGGGGGAGAACCGGCATGACGGGCTCGCGCCCGCGATGAGCGCGGTCATCATCAAGCGCCACGTCACAGAAGGCCTGGAGATGGCCCGGCAGTACCGCCTGCCCAAGCTGGTGGCGGACGCCATCCCCCAGCACCACGGCACGCGCACGGTGGGCTTCTTCTTCCACAAGGCCCTGAAGGAGCAGGAGGGCAAGGAAGGCGCGCCCCCCATCGACGAGAGCATCTACCGCTACCCGGGCCCCAAGCCGCAGTTCCGCGAGGCAGCGCTGGTGATGATCGCCGACGCGGTGGAGGCCTCCACGCGCTCCATGCCGGACCCCACCAGCGCGAAGCTCCACGCGCAGGTGCAGAAGATCATCAACGTCATCTTCTCCGAGGGCCAGCTCGACGAGTGCGACCTGACGCTCAAGGACCTGAACCTCATCTCCCAGTCCTTCCTGCACACGCTGGAGGGCATCTACCACACGCGTCCCGTCTACCCGGCGGGCGCGGTGGGTGGGGGCAAGGGCGGAGGCGCGCCGCTGATGATGGCGCCCGCGCCCGCGAAGACGGACGCGAAGGACACGAAGGTGCGAACGGCGGGCATGTCATGAGCCGCAAGGTGGAGGGCGTGAAGCTGCGCAAGGGCAAGGTCATTCCGCGCGACGACGGCAAGCGCATCGAGGAGTTCGTCGGCGTGGCCAGCACGCAGACGGAGTCCGCGTCCGTGGCGCGCATGCGGGCGCCGCCGGGCTGGAGCGAACCGGCGCAGACGCCGGAGTTCGACGAGGTGGTGCTCGTGCTCACGGGCGAGCTCACCCTGGTGGTGGACGGCAAGCGCGAACGGATTGGCGCGGGCGAGGTCGGCCTGGTGCCGCGCGGCAAGCGCGTGGTGTACCGCAACGACTCGCAGGGCGCGTGTGACTACTGGTCCATCTGCGCCCCGGCGTTCCGCGTGGAGCTGGCGCACATCGAGAAGCCGGCGCCCAAGGCCAAGGCCGCGGACAACCACGTGACGGTGCAGGTGGCGCACGGGCAGGGCGCGGACTACGAGCGCCTGCTCACCACCTGGGCCCGCGACTACCTGAAGCGCCTGGGCCTCACCGACTGCGAGCTGTCGCTGTCGCTCGTGGGGGACCGGGCCATCCGCCGGCTCAACCGCACGTGGCGCCAGAAGGACAAGGCCACGGACGTGCTGTCCTTCCCCGCGGGCGACCTGCCCAAGGGCACCCCGGGCCCCCGCCCGCTGGGGGACGTGGTCATCTCCCTGGACACGGCGAAGCGGCAGGCGAAGGAGTACGGCCGCACGCTGGAGTCGGAGATGGGCCGCTACCTCGCGCATGGGCTGTTGCACCTGTTGGGGCATGACCATGAGAAGCCTCGCGACGCGAAGCGCATGGCGGCCCTGGAGGAGCAGCTCCTGGGTGAGCGCGGCATGGTGGCGGACTCGCTGACCATCGACTCGCGCGCGCGCCGCGCGAAGCTCATCTGAAATCCTGCGCCGGGGGGCTTGCGGCCCCCCGTGCCTCGTGTTGGATGGAACGATGCCCCGCCTGTCGTCTCTCATCGTCGCAAGCCTGTTGGGTCTCCTGCTGTCCGCGTCCCCCGCGCGCGCCGCGTCGGTGCCGCCATGGGGCACGGGCGAGAGCCGGGGCGAGGACCTGTCCATCTGGCTGGTGACCTTCAGCCCCGGCGACGACGTCTTCTCGTGGTGGGGCCACGGCTCGCTGGTGGTGGAGGACCGCTCCCGCCACATGCAGCGGCTCTACAACTACGGCATGTACTCGTTCGACGACCAGACGGTCGTCCACTTCGCCAAGGGCCGCCTGGAGTTCTGGGTCGGTGAGTCGAGCGTCAACGGCACCTTCCGCTTCTACAAGTCACTCAATCGCGACGTGCGCGTGCAGGAACTCAACCTCACGCCCGAGCAGCGGGTGACGGTGGCGAAGAAGCTGGCGGACAACGTGCTTCCGGAGAACCGCGACTATCTCTACGAGCACTACAGCGACAACTGCGTCACGCGCCTGCGCGACATGATCGACGTGGCGGTGGGCGGCCGGCTGTCGGAGGCGGAGAAGGCCCCGGCCCGCATGACGCTGCGCGAGCATACGCGGCGCTACACGGCGGTGAGCCCGCCGGTGAGCTTCCTGCTCGACTTCATGATGAATGACTCCATCGACAAGCCCATCACCCGCCGCGAGGAGGCCTTCCTCCCGGACGAACTGGAGCAGCAGGTGGCGGAGCTGAAGGTACCGGGCCCGGACGGCCGGCCGGTGTCGCTGGTGGAGAAGCAGTGGGACTTCTACGCGTCGCCCACGCGCGCACGGCCCCCCGCGCAGCCCCCCGCCTTCGGCTCGTACATCCTCGCGCTGGGCGTGCTCCTGGGCGGCGCCGCGCTGGGCCTGGCCGCGTGGGAGAAGAAGGGCAGCCGGGCGGCGCGCATCCTCCTGGGCCTGGAGAACGTGGTGGTGGGGCTGGTGCTGGGCATCCCCGGGTTGGCGCTCGTCGTCATGTGGGTGGGCACGAACCACGTCGTCACGCACCACAACGAGAACCTCTTCCTCGCCAACCCGCTGACACTCCTGGCCGTGCCGTACGGCCTGCGCCTCACCTGGAACAGCCCGAAGGCGCGCTCGCGGCTCAAGTGGGTCTGGGGCCTGCTCGCGGTGACGGGCGCGCTGGGGCTGGCCGTCAAGATTCTGCACTGGTTCGACCAGGACAACTGGCGCGCCATCGCGCTCATCCTGCCCATCTCCCTGGGCATGGCCGGCGCGTTCTGGCTGGACCGCCTCCGGGCGCTCGTGCCAGGAACGGCGCGCACGCCGCCCCGTCAGGATGCTCAGGTGACTTCGCTCAAGGCTTCCTGAAACACCCCGGCTTTCCCAACTGTTTGTACCGAAGGAGACGACGAACACCATGGCGAACGATTCGATGGAGAAGATCCAGGCCCTGAAGGAGCGCCTCAACGCGCTCCGGGGGCATCTTTGACCTCGACCGCAAGCGGTCCCGCATCGCGCTGATTGAACGTGACTCCACGCAGCCCGACTTCTGGAACGACAACACCAAGGCCCAGGGCCTGCTGAAGGAGAAGTCCACGCTGGAGGCCAGCGTGGGCGCCTTCGACAAGACGATGCGCGGGCTGGACGACGCGCAGACGCTGCTGGAGCTGGCGGCGGAGATGAACGACGAGGCGAGCGCCCAGGAGGCCGAAGGCACACTCGCGTCGCTGGAGGGCGAGGTCGCGAAGCTGGAGCTGGCGCGGATGCTCTCCGGGCCGCAGGACCGCAGCAACTGCTTCATGGACATCAACGCGGGCGCGGGCGGCACGGACTCCATGGATTGGGCCGCCATGCTCCTGCGCATGTACACCCGCTACGGCGAGACCAAGGGCTGGAAGGTCGAGCTCAGCGACGAGGTGCCGGGCGAAGAGGCGGGATTCAAGAACGTCTCCCTGCGCATCGAGGGCGAGAACGCCTACGGCTACCTCAAGGCGGAAGTGGGCGTGCACCGGCTCGTGCGCATCAGCCCCTTCGACGCCAACGCGCGCCGCCAGACGGCGTTCGCCTCCGTGGACGTGTACCCGGAGGTCGACGACAGCATCCAGATCGACCTGCCGGAGAAGGACATCGAGCTGAAGTTCATCCGCGGCGGCGGCGCGGGTGGACAGAAGGTCAACAAAACGTCGTCCACGGCGCAGCTGCGCCACCTGCCCACCGGCATCATCATCACCTGCCAGACGGAGCGCTCGCAGTCGGCCAACAAGGACATGGCCTTCAAGATCCTGCGCGGCCGCCTGTACGAGCTGGAGATGAAGAAGCGCGAGGCCGAGCGCGACGCGGCGGAGGCGGCGAAGAAGGACATCTCCTTCGGCTCACAGATCCGCAGCTACGTGCTGGCGCCGTACCGCATGGTCAAGGACCTGCGCACCGGCGTGGAGACGGGCAACGTGGACAAGGTGCTGGACGGTGACCTGGAGGAGTTCGTCACCGCGCAGTTGTTGGGCGTGAAGAACCCCAACCGCAACGCTTCCGCGGACTGACCGACGCCGGTCCTGTCCGGACGCATCCCACCCCTCCCGGGCCTTCAGGGCCGGGAGGGGTTTTTCGTGCCCGGGAACCTTTTTCGCGGGGCCGGTGTCAGGGGGCGGGGCAGGGTGGTGCGGTAGGATGGAGCAGGCCCTACACGGGAGGCGCGGGTGTCACCGGGCGGAGTGCTCGACGTCGGACAGCAGGCCCTGGCCTCCGAGGCCCTGGCGGACCCGCGCCGCCAGGAACAGGCGCTGCTCGTCCGGCTGCGGAGCGGCGACCCGGAGGCCTTCGAGTCGCTGGTGCACCAGCACCAGGACCGCCTCTACGACTTCTGCTTCCGCATGGTGGGCGACCGCGAGGAGGCCCACGACCTGGTGCAGGAGATCTTCGTCAGCGTGCACCAGAACGTCCGCCGCTTCCGCGAGGACTCGCGCCTGTCCACGTGGCTGTTCCGCATCTCCAAGAACCACTGCCTCAACCGGCTGAAGTACCTGCAGCGCCGGGGGCGGGGCCGCTCGGACGTCTTCGACGAGGTGAGCGCCGCCGCCATCGCGGAGGGCGGGGGCGCGCCGCCGCAGCCAGACGCCGCCCTGGACGCGGCGCGTGAGCGGGCCCGGGTGCAGCGGGCCATTTCCCAACTGGACCCCGATGCGCGCATGCTGGTGGCGCTGCGAGACATCGAGGGCCTGAGCTACGACGAGATTGTCGACATCACCGAGCTGCCCGAGGGGACCGTGAAGAGCCGGCTCCACCGGGCACGCGAGAAGCTGGCGGACCTGCTGGGGCGCTTCGAACCATGAGCGGCGGCGGGTGGAGGTCAACGGACGTGGAACCGCGATTGGATCACCGCGAGGCGAGGGCGCTGTTCCTGGCGCTCGCCGACGAACAGCTGGCAGCCCCCCAGGAGCAGGCGGTGCGCAGCCACCTGGACGGCTGTGAGGAGTGCCGCCAGGGGTGGGACCGGTACGCCCGCACGGTGGAGCGCGTGCGCTCGGTGGAGCGGGAGAAGGCCCCGCCCGCGCTCGCGTCGCTCGTGGCCGCCCGCGTGCGCCGCCAGCGCCGCTTTGGCCTCAAGGGCCTGCACCTGGCGCATGCCCAGCACCGCTTCCCGGTGGAGATCCTCATCCCGCTGCTCCTGGCCGCGGCGGTGGGCGCATTTCTGTTGATGTCTTCCTGACGGTCATTTCCTGGGCCGCTACCCCCTGGGATGCGTTGCGTACCGGGGGAGGCTTGGCTACGGTGCCGCGCCTTTCATACGAGCGCGTCATGGCCGACCCCGAGAACAAGACCCCCCCAGGTGAGAAGAGCGGCGAAGCGGCGGACTCCAGCTCCAAGGAGCAGGAGATCTACCAGCAGCGGTTGGACAAGGCCGACAAGTGGCGCGAGGCCGGCTTCAACCCCTACGGCAACGGCTACGCCCCCAAGCACCGGGCCGCGGACATCCTGGCCACGCACGCCCACCACTCCATGGAGGACCTGGAGAAGGACGCGCCCGTCTACGACGTCGCCGGCCGCATCGTGGCCATGCGCTCGTTCGGCAAGGCCGCCTTCATCAAGCTGCGCGACCGCAGCGGGGAGCTCCAGGCGCACGTGAAGAAGGACGCGCTCGGGGACCTCTACGAGGTCTTCAAGCAGTGCGACCTGGGCGACTTCGTCGCGGTAGAGGGCCCCGTCTTCCGCAGCAAGACGGGCGAATTGTCCCTGTCCGCCACGAAGTTCGTGCCCCTCACCAAGTCCCTGCGCCCCCTGCCGGAGAAGTGGCACGGCCTCACGGACGTGGAGGTCCGCTACCGCCAGCGCTACCTGGATCTCGTCTCCAACCCGGACGTGAAGCAGGTCTTCCTGAAGCGCAGCAAGCTGGTGAAGTTCATCCGGAACTTCCTCGACGGGCGGGACTTCGTCGAGGTGGAGACCCCGATGATGCACCCGCTGGTGACGGGCGCGGCGGCGCGGCCGTTCATCACGCACCACAACACGTACGACATCGACCTCTACATGCGCATCGCGCCCGAGCTCTATCTGAAGCGGCTCGTGGTGGGCGGCATGGATCGCGTCTACGAAATCAACCGCAACTTCCGCAACGAGGGCATCAGCACCCGGCACAACCCGGAGTTCACGATGCTGGAGTTCTATCAGGCGTACGCCACGTACGAGGACCTGATGGACCTCACGGAGGAGATGCTCTCGGAGGCCTCCCGCCACGTCACCGGCGACTCCAAGGTGAAGTACGGCGAGCACACGGTGGACTTCGGCAAGGGCTGGAAGCGCATCCCCATGCCGGAGGCCATCCGGGAGGCCGTCCCCAGCCTGTCCGACAAGGACATGGTGGACGTGGACCGGCTGCGTCACGAATTGCTCAAGACGGTGCACTCGGAGGCGGAGCGCCGCGCCGTGGACGCCATGAACCACGGTGAGCTGGTCGGCGCCCTCTTCGAGGCCCACGTCGAGCACACGCTCATCCATCCCACCTTCATCACCCAGTATCCCACCGCCGTCTCCCCGCTCGCCCGCCGCAACGACCAGAACCCGGAAGTCACGGACCGGTTCGAGCTCTTCGTCGCGGGCCGGGAAATCGCCAACGCCTTCTCCGAGCTGAACGACCCCCTGGACCAGAAGGGCCGCTTCCAGGCCCAGCTGGACGCGAAGCAGCGGGGCCAGCAGGAGACCATGGACTACGACGAGGACTACATCCGCGCCCTCGAACACGGCATGCCGCCCACGGCCGGTGAGGGCATCGGGATTGATCGCGTCGCCATGTTGTTCACGGACGCCGCCAGCATTCGTGACGTGATTCTCTTCCCCCTCCTCAAGCCGCTGGCGAAGTAGCCACGAGGCCTCGTGCACCCCGCCGAACGGCAGACCGACTATCGCTGGCCCCTCCTGTGGGCCGGCGCCCTCGTGGCCCTTGTGGGAGCCATCCTCCTGGGGGTGGCCATCTCCGAGTCCGAGGCGTGGGCCGAGGTGGCCGGCGCCCTGGGCCTCTCCTTCGTGGGGTGGGGCGGGCTCGTCCAGTCCTTCGACGCCGGGGCGCTCGCCCTGGGCGCCCAGAAGGCCTCGGCCGTGGCCGGCCCCAAGGCGCTGGTGGCCGGGACGCTCGTCTGGCTGGCCGGCTGGGGCCTCATCGCCGCCGGCATCCGGCGCGCGCCGGCCTCCAATGAGGGGCCCAGCCCCGCCGCGGGCACGCCCCTGTACCCGCGCCTGGCGCGCTACCGGGACTTCTACTGGAGCACGCTGGGGGCCTACGGCGGCGGCATCCTCCTGGCGGAATTGGCGCTGCTGCTGCTCCAGACGGTCCTCTCCAGCGGCGTGCCGTCGGACCTGGGCGGCGCGGCGCGCGAGGCGGGTGGGGGGCTCTCCCTGCCGCCCACCATTGCCTTCGCCATCGCGTTCATCGTGAGCATGGGCGTGGCGTTCGCGTCCGGCTTCGTGGGCGCGTCCCGGGCGCAGCGGCTGTCGTTCCCGGAAGCCACCATCGGAGTGTTCTACCTGGGCCTGCCGGTGCCCATCCTCCTGTCGCTGATGGAGCGGGTGCCGTCCCTGCAGCTGGCGCTGGGCTACCGGCTGCGCGAGGTGACGTACGTCGCGGGGCTCATCGGCCGGCCGGAGCTGGCGTACTGGCTCGTCTTCGCCGCGCTGGTGCTGGCGTTGGTGCTGGGCATCAACACGGGCTTCATCGCGGCGGGCAGCGGCCGGGTGGACCTGCGACTGGGCTTCGAGCTCTTCGTCGCGCGCCGGCACGTGGCGGTGTTCCGCCCGTCGCTGCTCCTGGGCGCGCTCGCGGTGCTGATGTTCGGCATCATCCCGCCGCTCATCGTCTACTTCATCATCCGCGGGGCGGAAGCCGCCGTGGAGCGCACGCGCGTGAAGAACCTGGGCCTGGCGGATCCGCTCGCCGCCGCGTCCGCGCAGCACCGGATGAAGCTGCACGAGCAGTCTCCCACCATGATGATGACCGCCCTGTCGGTGGGCGGCGTGGGCGTGGGCGTGATGGCGCTCATCATCGTGCTCAGCGTGATGAGCGGCTTCGAGGCCGACCTCCAGCAGAAGATCCTGGGCACCAACGCGCACGCGGTGGTGTCGCGCTACGCGGGGGACCTGCCGGACTACGCGAAGGTCATGGAGCAGGTGAAGCGCGTGCCCGGCGTCGTGGGCCAGACGCCCTTCATCATCAACCAGGTGATGATCGCCTCGGAGGGCAACGTCGACGGCGTCATCATCAAGGGCATCGACCCGAACACGGTCGGCTCGGTGACGGACCTGCCGCAGAACATCCTGCCCGGCGGCGACCTGGGCCACCTGGAAGCGCCCGCGAAGATCCTCCCCAGCAGCGCGGTGGAGGACGCGGAGACGCGGAAGGACCCGGAAGAAGAGGACCCCATCATCGGCAAGCCCTCCAAGCCCGCGAAGCCCACGGTGCTGCCGGGCATCATCATCGGCCGGGAGCTGGCGGCGTCCCTGCGCGTGGTGGTGGGGGACCGGGTGAACGTCGTGTCCCCGCTGGGCACGGAGCTGGGGCCGTCCGGGCCCATCCCCAAGAGCCGCGCGTTCCGGGTGGCGGGCGTCTTCTACTCGGGCATGTACGAGTACGACTCCAAGTTCGTCTACATCCTGCTCAAGGAAGCGCAGGACTTCTTCGCGGTGAAGGGCGCCACCGGCATCGAACTGAAGGTGGCGGACATCGACGACGCGCGCCGCATCGCGAACCAGGTGGTGCGCGTGCTGGGCGGCTACCCCTACCGCGCGCGCGACTGGGGCGAGATGAACAAGAACCTCTTCTCCGCGCTGCGCCTGGAGAAGCTGGTGATGGGCATCATCCTGTCCATCATCATCATCGTCGCCGCGGGCCTCATCGTCGCCACGGTCATCATGCTGGTGCTGGAGAAACGGAAGGAGATCTCCGTCCTCAAGGCGCTGGGCGTCCCGGACGGCGGCATCGTGAAGATCTTCCTCGCCGAAGGGCTCCAGATTGGCGTGGCCGGCGGCGTGCTGGGCCTGTTCTCCGGCCTGGCGTGGTGCCTCTTCATCGAGAAGGTCGGCATCAAGTTGGATCCGGAGGTCTATTACATCCCCGCGCTGCCGGTGCGCATCGAACCGGTGCAGACGGCGCTGGCGGTGATCATCGCGGTGCTCGTCACCTACCTGGCGTCCATCTACCCGGCCCTCAAGGCGAGCAGCGTGGAACCGGTGGAAGGTCTGAAGGCGGAGTAGCCATGGCGCTGTTGTCCATCCGCAACGTCTTCAAGAGCTACTTCCTGCACGGCAAGCGCATTGACGTGCTGCGCGACGTGTCGCTGGACATCAACGCCGGCGAGCTCGTCTCCATGATTGGCGCGTCCGGCGCGGGCAAGAGCACCTTCCTGCACGTGCTGGGCACGCTGGACGCCCCCGCCGCCGGTGAAGTCCTCTTCGACGGCAGGTCCGTCTTCTCCATGAACGACGCGGAGATCGCCGAGTTCCGCAACCGCACCATCGGCTTCGTCTTCCAGAGCCACTACCTCCTGCCGGAGTTCACCGCGCTGGAGAACGTGGCCATGCCCGCGCTCATCCAGCGCCGGGACCGCGGCCCCGCCTACGCCTACGCCCGTGAGCTCCTGGAGCGCGTGGGCCTGGGCAGCCGCGTGGACCACCGCCCCGGCGAGCTGTCCGGCGGCGAGGCCCAGCGCGTGGCCCTGGCGCGCGCCCTGGTGCTCAAGCCCGCGGTGCTGCTCGCGGACGAACCCACGGGCAACCTGGATCCCACGACAGGCGAGGGCATCCACCAGCTGCTCCGGGACGTCAACCGGGACCTGGGCATCACCGCCGTCGTCGTCACGCACAACGAGACGCTTGCTCGCTCCATGCCCCGCCGTCTGAGACTCGCCGGCGGGCAGGTGTCGGAGGCCTGATGGCCACTCGCTTTTGGATTGAGGGGCCCTCCCCCCATCCCGTACATTGCCCCGCCTTTTCCTGGCCGGACTGCACTTGAGGCTCACCGTTCTGCGCAAGTCATTGCTCCCGCTGCTGGCGGTCGCCCTGTGGGCGCTCGGGCCCGTTTCCGCCTCCGCCCAGGTGGACGTGGACGCGGGCTCGCCCGCCGTCGTCCCCCCGTCGTCTCCCGCCGCCACGCCCGTGTCGCCTCCGGATGGGGGCACCCCCTCGGGCGCGGACGTGCCTCTGGCCTCCTCGCCGGATGAAGAGGACACCAACGTCTCCCCCTCGGACCGGGTGGTGGAGATCCGCATCGAGGGCAACCGCCGCGTGGAGTCGGAGGCGGTCCGCCGGGCCATGCGCACCAAGGTCGGTGACCCGCTGACCCGCTCCGCGGAGGACCTCCGCGCCATCTGGGCCCTGGGCTACTTCACGGACGTGCAGCTGCTCGCGCAGCGCATGGCCAACGGCATCGCGTACGTGGTGCGCGTGTCGGAGCGGCCCACCATCCGCGCCGTGGCGCTCCAGGGCAACGAGGAGCTCAACGCGGAGGACCTGAAGGAGCAGCTGGACGTCAAGATCGGCACCATCCTCGACATCGAGGCCGTGCGCGCCACGCAGAAGAAGATCCAGGAGAAGTACGTCGAGAAGGGCTACTTCCTGGCGGAGGTGACCTACAAGCTGGAGCCGACCGAAGACGGCTCCGCGGTCACCGTCGTCTACGTCATCAACGAGCACTCGAAGGTGATGGTGAAGCAGATCACCCTCCAGGGCGCGGAGAAGGTGTCCCCGGAGGAGCTCAAGGCGACCATGATCACGAAGGAGGGCGGCTTCCTGTCCTTCTTCACCGGTGAGGGCACCTACCGCGAGGAGGCCTTCCAGCGCGACCTCGCCGTCATCCAGATCGCCTACTACGACCGTGGCTTCATCAACGTGCGCGTGGACAAGCCCACCGTGCAGCTGTCCGCGGACAAGCGCGACATCTACATCACCCTGCACATCACCGAGGGTGAGTCGTACGACATCGGGAAGATCGACTTCGCGGGAGACTTGGAGCGCCCGCCCGAAGAGCTGCTCAAGCTGATGAAGTCGCGCTCCAAGGAGCGCTTCAACCGCGGCCAGCTCTCCACGGACATCTCCGCCATCTCCGACGTGTACTTCGACAAGGGGTACGCGTACGCCAACATCAACCCCATCACCTCCGTGAACGCGGAAGACCGGACGGTGGACCTCACCTTCGACATCCAGAAGGGCCCGCTCGTCACCATCGAGCGCATCGACGTCGTCGGCAACACGAAGACGCGCGACAAGGTCATCCGCCGCGAGCTGCGCGTCTACGAAGGCGAGCTCTACAACGGCACCGGCGTGAAGCGCAGCCGCGAGCGCGTCACCGCGCTGGGCTTCTTCGAGACCGTCGAAATCACCCAGCACCCGGGCAGCACCGACAACGCCATCGTGTTGCAGGTGGAGGTGAAGGAGAAGGCCACGGGCACCTTCCAGGTGGGCCTGGGCTTCTCCAACGTGGAGAACTTCATCTTCACGGCCCAGGTGTCGCAGAACAACTTCCTCGGCTGGGGCCAGAGCGTCTCCGCGTCCGCCCAGATTTCGGGCCTGCGCTCGCTCGTGCAGCTGTCGTTCTACGACCCGTACTTCCTGGACACGAACTACCTCTTGTCCGCGGAGTTCTTCCGCGTGCAGGCGGACTACGAAGGCTTCATCCGCAACTCCACGGGCGGCACCATCTCCCTGGGCCGCCAGCTAGTGGACGACGTGCTCGCCACGGTCGGCTACTCGCGGGAGTACGTGGACGTGCAGGCGGGGCAGGGCATTGGCGCGGTGCTGCTCGCCAACCAATTCCAGTCCGGTGTCACCAGCGCGCTGCGCCTGTCGGTGTCCTTCGACCGCCGCGACAACCGCCTCTTCCCGTCGCGCGGCTTCATCCACTACGGCTCGGTGGAGACGGCGCCCTCGTTCCTGGGCGGCACGTTCCTCTTCAACCGCTACACCGCCTACTCGCGCCTGTACTTCCCCATGCCGCTGGGCTTCGTCTTCAAGACGAACGCCACGCTGGGCTACGTGCAGCAGCTGGACGCCAGCAAGCCGCTGCCCATCAGCGAGCTCTACTACGTGGGCGGCATCAACACGATCCGCGGCTACTACCTGCGCAGCATCAGCCCCACGCTGCTGGTGCCGCGCGCGGACAACCCGGACGCCAACGTCACCGAGTTCCGGGTGGGCGGCAACAAGCAGCTCATCTTCAACTTCGAGCTGGAGTTCCCCATCTTCGAGAAGGCCGGCCTGCGCGGCGTGCTCTTCTACGACGCGGGCAATGCCTTCGGCTCCAACGAGAAGTTCTTCGAGGACCGGCAGGACAAGCTGCCGCTGGGCCTCTTCCACTCGGCGGGCTTCGGCTTCCGCTGGTTCTCGCCCATCGGACCCCTGCGCTTCGAGTGGGGAATTCCGCTCACCAAGCGGCCGTCGGACGACCCCATCCTGTTCGAGTTCACGATCGGTAACTTCTTCTGATAGGCATTGACCCCAAGGCCACCCCGGCCGCCGCGCTTCCGCCCCTTCCCGGCGGAAGTGAACAGGCCGGGAGGGCGGACGTCGGAGCCTGCAGCACCCTTTTCGAGGAGCCGTAACCCATGTCGCTTCGAAGCACCCTGGCGGCCGCCGCCGCTGTCCTGTCGCTCGCCCTCCCGGTTGCCGCTTCGGCCGCCGAGCTCAAGGTGGCCTACGTCGACCTGCAGCGCGTGCTGCTGGAGGTGGATGATGGCAAGGCCGCCAAGGCCCGTCTCCAGAAGTGGCTGGAGGACCGCCAGAAGGAGATCGACAAGGAGCAGGACGCGCTGCGCAAGGAGAAGGACACCCTGGACAAGCAGGCCAGCGCCATGAGCGAGGCCACGCGCACCCAGAAGGCCACCGAGCTCCAGAAGAAGGTGATGGAGCTGGCGCAGAAGTACGAGCGCAGCCGCTCCGAGGCCGCCAACAAGGAGCGCCAGGAGATGGAGCCCATCGTCAACCGCATCGACCAGGTCATCGCGTCCATCGCGGAGCGTGACGGCCTGGGCATGGTGCTGGACAAGCGCGACTCCGGCATCGTCTTCGCGCTGTCCCAGTACGACATCTCCAACGAGGTCGTGCGCAGCTACAACAACAGCGCCTCCAAGAAGCCCGCGCCGGCGGCCAAGGACGCCCCGGTCAAGAAGTAGGCGTTGGACACCCCCGTGCCTTCCGCACCCAACGCGCACCGGCTGGGGGACATCGCCACCCACATCCGGGGTGAGCTCCTCGGCGACCCCGGGCTGCTCGTCCATGGCCTGAACGGCCTGGAGGAGGCAGTCCCGGGGGAGGTGTCGTTCTACGGCAACCCCCGCTACCGCAAGCAGTTCGAGGCCACCCGCGCCTCGGCGGTGCTGGTGGGGACGGACGCCCCCGCTCGCGACGGCGTGGCCCTGGTGCGGGTGCCCAACCCGCACCTGGCCTACGCGAAGCTCCTCACCCTGTTCCACCCGGCCGCGCGGCCCGCCGCGGGCATCCACCCGGCCGCCCATGTGCACCCGGAGGCCACCGTGCACCCGGAGGCCACCGTGAAGGCCGGGGCGGTGGTGGAGAAGGGCGCCCACGTCGGCGCCCGCACGGTGCTGCACCCCGGCGCCTACGTGGGGGAAGGTGCGCGCGTCGGCGACGACTGCGTGCTCTACCCGCACGCCACGGTGCGGGAGGGGTGCGTGGTGGGCTCGCGCGTCATCCTCCACGCCTCGTCGGTGGTGGGCGCGGACGGCTTCGGCTTCGCCTTCGACGCGGAGGGCGAGGACGGCCCCCGCCACTTCAAGATTCCCCAGGTGGGCATCGTCCGCATCGAGGACGACGTGGAAGTCGGCGCCTGCACCTGCATCGACCGCGCGACGGTGGGTGAGACGGTGGTGGGCCAGGGGACGAAGCTCGACAACCTGGTGCAGATCGCCCACAACGTGCGCGTGGGCCCGCTGTCGCTCATCTGTGCGCAGGCGGGCGTGTCGGGTTCGGCGGAGGTGGGCACCGGCGTGGTGCTCGCGGGGCAGGTGGGCGTGGTGGGCCACATCCGCGTGGGAGACCTGGCCAAGGTGGGCGCGCAGTCGGGCGTCGCCCATGACGTTCCGGACGGGCAGGTCGTCAGTGGCAGCCCCGCCATCCCCCACAAGGAATGGCTGCGCGCCAGCGCCGCGTCGGGGCAGCTGGCGGACCTGCTCAAGGAAGTGCGTGCCCTTCGCAAGAGGGTGGAGCTGTTGGAGAAGGAGAAGGGCGGATGATGGACATCGGAGAAATCCAGGCGCTGCTCCCGCACCGCTACCCGTTCCTCCTGGTGGACCGGGTGGTGGAGATCGTGCCGGGCCAGAAGCTCACGGCGTACAAGAACGTCACCATCAACGAGCCCTTCTTCAACGGCCACTTCCCGGGGCACCCGGTGATGCCGGGCGTGCTCATCCTGGAGGCGCTCGCCCAGGCCACGGCCATCCTTGCGTATAAGACGGAAGCAATGGACCCGACGCGGCTCGTCACGTACTTGATGGGCGTGGACAACGCGCGCTTTCGCAAGCCGGTGGTGCCCGGAGACCGGCTCCAGCTGGACATTGAAGTCATCCGCCACAAGGGCGCCATCTGGAAGACCAAGGGTGTGGCGTCGGTGGATGGCGCCAGGGTGGCGGAAGGGGAGTTCCTCGCCACCGTGGTGGACAAGAACAAGGCCGCCAAGGGCGACGAGAGCGCGGCGCCGTAGGGCGCGTCACACGCGCTGCTGAGGAGAGAAGGACATGGCGCAGGTTCATCCCACCGCGGTCGTCCATCCGGGGGCCCGCCTCCACGACACCGTGGAGGTGGGGCCGTTCTCGGTCATCGGGCCCCAGGTCGTCATTGGCGCGGGCACCCGCATCGGGCCGCACGTCGTCATCGAGGGCCGCACCACGTTGGGGGAGCGCAACCACCTCTTCCAGTTCTGTTCCGTGGGCGCGGCACCCCAGGACCTGAAGTACGCGGGCGAGGACACGGAGCTCGTCATTGGCGACGAGAATCAAATCCGTGAGTTCGTCACGGTGAACCTGGGCACGGTGGCCGGCGGCGGCGCCACGCGCCTGGGCCACCGCAACCTGCTGCTGGCCAACAGCCACATCGCGCACGACTGCATCGTGGGCAATGAGGTCCTCCTCGCCAACGGGGCCGCGCTCGCGGGCCACGTCACCGTGGAGGACTCGGTGAAGATTTCGGGCCTGGTCGCGGTGCACCAGTTCACCCGGCTGGGCAGGTACGCGTTCATCTCCGGCGGCTCCATGGTCACCATGGACGTGCCCCCGTACTGCACCGTGCAGGGTGACCGGGCCACGCTGGTCGGCCTCAACACCGTGGGCCTGGAGCGCGGCGGCTTCACCGAGGAGCAGATCGGCCGCGTGAAGGAGGCCTACCGCATCCTCTTCCGCTCCAAGCTGGGGCTCCAGGACGCGCTCGCGCAGCTTCGCGGGGAGCTCTCCGGCCACCCGGAAGTGGAGCACCTGGTTCGCTTCGTGGAGACCAGCAAGCGCGGCGTCACGCGCTAGGCCCTCTCACGAGGGCACGGAAGGGGAGTGGGTGGAGCGCATCGGGCTCATCGCCGGCAACGGCCAGCTTCCCTTCCTCTTCGCGCGGGCCGCCCGTGCGCGCGGCCTGGAGGTGGTGGTGGCCGCGCACCGGGGAGAGACGGACCCGGCGCTGGAGCAAGAGGTCGGCCACTTCGCCTGGGTGCGCGTGGGGCAGGTGGGCCGCATCCAGAAGGTGTTCCGCCAGGCGGGTGTCACCCGGGCGGCCATGGCGGGCGGCATCGGCCACGTGCGCGCGCTCACGGAGGCCCGGCCGGACCTGGGCGCGGTGCGCATCATCTCCCGCCTGCGCAGCTTTCGGGACGACGCGCTCCTGCGCGCGGTGGCCGCGGACTTCGAGGCGCAGGGCATCACCATCATCGCCCCCACGGACTTCCTGGGTGAGGTGCTGTGCCCCGAAGGGCACCTGGCAGGCCCCTCGCTCAAGCCCGCGCAGGAGAAGGACGTGGCCCTGGGCAGGGAGGTGGCGGTGCTCCTGGGGCAGGCGGACGTGGGCCAGACGGTGGTGGTGCGGGACGGCCACGTGCTCGCGCTGGAGGCCGTGGAGGGCACCGACGAGACCATCCGCCGGGGAGCGAAGCTGGGCGGCCCGGGCGCGGTGGTGGTGAAGCGCTGCAAGCCGGAGCAGGACCTGCGCTTCGACCTGCCCGCCGTGGGCCCCCGCACGCTGGAGGTCATGGCGGAGGTGGGCGCACGGGTGCTGGCGCTGGAGGTAGGGCGCACGGTGCTGTTGGACGCACCCGCCCTCTTCGCGGGGGCCACCGCGCGGGGCATCACCCTGGTGGGCGTGCGGTAGGCTCCGGCGGGAATCCGTTCCCCCGGGCTGGAGTTGCTTCCCCACCTCCCCCCGCGACGCCGAGGTTGACGCCGCATGTCCGTCCGACTCCTACCTCTCGTGGCCCTGCTGGGCCTGCCGCTCACCGCCTCCGCGGAGGCCATCCGGGTGTCGCTGGAGGGCAAGGCGGCGCTGGGTGAAGGCGTGCCCGCGCTGCTCATCCACATCGAGGAGCCCATCGACGGCTTCGAGGTGAAGCTCAAGCGCAGCGACGGCAAGACGGTGGAGCTCAAGGGGGGCGGCAAGCCGGGCATCACCCGCCGCGTCGCCCTGGAGCAGCCGGAAGGGAAGTTCCACTACGAGGGCGAGCTCACCGTGCGGTTCCCGGGCGGCGCGGAGCCGGGAAGCATGCCGCTCGCCTTCGACACGGAGCTCAACGGCCCGCTGAAGATGGAGGTGCGCCCGGAGGACGTGGACCTGGCCGGCCGCAAGCTGCGCTTCACGCTGTCGCGCCCGGCCGCGAAGACGGAAGTCACGGTGAAGATGGACACCGGCAAGACGGCCTTCGCGGGCGACGTGGACTTCAAGGGCGCGCCCGCGGGCACGCCGCTGGAGGTGAAGTGGCTGCCGGCGGAGGGCAAGGTGATGCACATCCGCCTGAGGGCCTACGACACCTCCGACTTCTACACGGGCGTGGACCTCTACCCGTGGCAGGTGGACATCCCGCACGAGGAGGTGACCTTCGCCTCCGGCCGCTCGGACATCCCGCCGGCGGAGAAGGGCAAGCTGGACGCCAGCTACAAGAGCATCACGGAGGCGCTGAATAAGTATGGCCGCTGGGCGTCGCTGCGCCTGTACGTGCTCGGGCACACCGACACGGTGGGCAGCGCGAACGACAACCGCGAGCTTTCACTCAAGCGGGCGAAGAGCATCGCGTCCTACTTCCGCCAACGCGGCCTGAAGGTACCAGTGTTCTACGAGGGCTTTGGTGAGCAGTCCCCGGCGGTGCCCACGCCGGACGAGACGGCGGAGGCGGGCAACCGCCGCGCCGAATACATCATCGCGGTGGAGGACCCGTCCCTGACGAACGCGCCCTTCACCCCTCGCTGGCGCAAGCCTTGAGGTGTCACATGGTGGAACTTCCTCGCATCCGTTGGGCGCTCGCCGTGGCGGGCCTGGGCTTGCTGGGGTCGGTGGGGTGCGTGCGCACCGTGCCGTATGCGCAGCGCGTGGAGGCGGAGGACGAGAAGTGCACGCTCCTCCAGGCGCTGATGCGCCAGCCCGAGCCCGCGAAGGCCATCCAGAAGTTCGTCTCCGAGGGCAAGGAGCAGAGAGCCCCCGTGGTCGTCTACGTGCGCCGCCCGGAGGAGGCCACGCTGGAGCGCTTCTTCACTGGCGACACCCAGTGCGCGAACGACTCGTTCAAGGTCGTGCAGGAGAACGTGGTGGACGCCGTGGTGGTGTACCTCCAGGAGGTCCAGGGCGGCTACGCGTACGACGCGCAGCGCTCCAGCCCGGAGCACCTCTCCATGGACGGCCGCCCCCAGGGCACCGTGCGCAAGGATGGCGCCGTGTGGGTCGCGGGCGCGGACGCTATTTGAGCAGGTCCTTCGCCCCGTCCGCGATGAACTGCACCGCGATGGCGGCCAGGATGAGGCCTGACACGCGCTCCAGGATGGCGACGCCGGACTGACGCAGCACCCGCTGCACCAGGCTGGACGCGTTGAGGATGAAGTAGGTCGCGGTGAAGGTCAGCACCACCGCCGCGACCACCGGCAGCGCGGACACGAAGGACGTCCCGGAGCGCGCCATCAGCACCATGGCGGTGGCGATGGCGCCCGGCCCCGCGAGCAGCGGAATCGCCAGCGGGACGATGGCCACGTCGTCCTTCACCACGCCCTCTTCCTCTTCGGTGGGGCTGGTGCGCGTGGAGGACGGACGGGCGCGCAACATGTCCAGGGAGGTGATGAGCAGCAGGATGCCGCCCGCCACGCGGAAGGCGCCCAGCGACACGGCGAACACCTGGAAGATGACACGGCCGAAGACGGCGAAGAACAGCATCATCCCGCACGCGACCAGACAGGCGCGCAGGGCGGTGCTTCGGATCTGCTGCTTGGTGTCCCCCGCCGTCATCGCCAGGAACAGCGGCACGACGCCAATCGGGTCCACCACGAAGAAGATGGCGGACAGCGACACGAGGAAGGTGGACACCATTCCGGACATCGACATGGTGCTCTAGACCGTGAAGCGCAGCTTCCAGACCATGCCCAGCGCCTCGACGAAGATCTTCTTGTTCATCTTCGAGTGCCCCACGCGCCGGTCCTCGAACACGATGGGGACCTCGCGCACGGTGAAGCCCTTGCGCAGGGTGCGGTAGGTCAATTCAATCTGGAACGCGTACCCGGTGCTGCGCACCTCATCCAGGTGGATGCCCTCCAGCACGCGGCGGTTGAAGCACTTGAAGCCGCCGGTGAGGTCGCGCACGGTGACGCCCAGGATGCTGCGCGCGTACAGCGAACCGCCACGGCTGATGATCTTCCGGCCCACGCCCCAGTTCACCGTGCCGCCGCCATCCACGTAGCGCGAGCCCAGCACCAGGTCCGCGCCGCCCTCCGCGGCGTCCAGGAAGGTGGGCAGGTAGCGCGGGTCGTGGCTGAAGTCCGCGTCCATCTCCAGGATGTACGTGTAGCCCTCGGCCAGGGCCCACCGGAAGGCGGCCAGGTACGCGCGGCCCAGGCCCTCCTTCTTCTCGCGGTGGAGCACCCGCACGCGCGGGTTCTTCGCGGCCAGTTCGTCCGCCAACTGCCCCGTCCCGTCGGGCGAGTTGTCGTCGACGACGAGGATGTCCACACGGGGGTCCGCCGCCAGCACCGCCTGGGTGATGGGGCCGATGTTTTCCCGCTCGTTGTAGGTGGGGATGCAGACCAGCGCACGGTTCATGACCCGGCGGACATACCCCAAACCCGGCGTTGGAGCAGCACTCCCGACGCCAACCCGGTCGGTTCTCCGGCTCAGGCGACAGGACGTGGGGGCAGCAGCTCCAGCACCGTCTGGGCCGCGCGGTGGGCGGCTCCCACCTCGCCCAGGCGTCCGCGCACCTCGGCCAGCCCCTGGACCATGGCGTCGCGGGGCTCGCCCGGCAGCCACACGCGCCGCACCTCGGAGGCGATGTTCTCCGGCGTCATCTCCCCCTGGAGCAGCTCCGGCACCACGCGCCGGCCCGCCAGCAGGTTGATGAGCGACACGAAGGCCACCTTCAGCATCAGCCGGCCCACCCAGTACGTTACCATCGACACGCGGTACACGACGACGAGCGGCCGCTCCATCAGCCCCGCCTCCAGCACCGCCGTGCCGGACGCCACCACCGCGGCGTCGCTCGCGCCCACGACCTCCGGCGCGCGCCCGTCCACCAGCACTGGCGTGACGCCGCTGCCCTCGAAGCGGGAGAGGATCTCCTCCTTGGCGATGGTGGGCGCCACCGGCACCACCACCTGGAGCCCCGGCCGCTCGGAGACGAGCTGCTTCGCGGCCCCGACGAGGGTGGGCAGGATGCGGCGGATCTCACTCATCCGGCTGCCGGGCAGGAGCGCGAGCGTGGGAGCGTCCTCGGGCAGGCCCAGGCGCTGGCGGAACTCGCGGGCGCTGGCGGACGGGGGCATCTGCTCCAGCACGGGACTGCCCACGTAGCGTGCGGGCACCCCGGCCTCCCGGTAGAAGTCCTCCTCGAAGGGCAGGATGCAGAGCATCCGGTCCACCAGCCGCTGGATGGTGCGCACGCGGCCCCGGCGCCACGCCCAGATCATCGGGGACACGTAGTAGGCCACCGGGATGCCCAGGCCCTTGAGCTTCTTGGCCAGGCGCAGGTTGAAGTCCGGGATGTCCACCAGGATGGCGCAGTCGGGGCGGCGCTCCTCGGCGGCCTGGGCCAGGTCCTTCATGATCCGCAGGATGCGGGGGATGCGGGGGAGCACCTCGGTGATGCCCATGACGGACACCTCGCGGGCGTCGTGGATGAGCTCCACCCCCCGGGCGGCCAGCCGGGCGCCTCCCATGCCGAAGAAGGTGAGGTCGGGGCGCAGGGCCTGGAGGGCGGCGACGAGCTCCGAGGCATGGGTATCACCGGAGGCCTCGCCGGCCACGACGAGGATGCGGGGGGAGGATGGCTGCGTCATGGGGGGCAAGACCCTCATCGTAGCTGATGCGCGGAGGGAGGGAGGTTGTAGACTGCGGCCCCCTTGAAGACGCTTCTGCTCGCTGAGAGCCACCCCCCGACCCTGGAGCACCTGACGGGCCTGCTCTCGCAGGCCGGGTACACCGTTCGGGCGGTGAATGACGCCGTGATGGCGTTGGAGCACTTCTCGGCGGACAACCCGGACGTGGTGGTGCTGGGCGTGGACCTGCCGCGCGTGGAGGGGCAGCACGTCGTGCACCTCATCCGGGGGCACAGCCAGGGCGGGCGTGTCCCCATCGTGGCCATCGACAAGGGGCACCTGGGCCGCGCGAAGGGTGTGGGCTCGGTGCTGGACCTGAAGGTCAACGCGTACATCCCGGATCCGCTCAAGCCCGGGGAGCTGGTGCCCCGCCTGGAGGCGCTGGTGAAGGCCGCCCAGGCCATCCCGCTCACGGGCCTGGCCGCCACGATGTCGCGGCCCGCGGTGGCGGCGGGGGACCTGAAGGCGTTCCCGCTGCCGGCGCTCCTGCACTCGCTCTACCGGCTGCGCCGTGACGGCGTGCTGGTGGTGGCCCTCAAGGGGCTGTCGCGGCGGGTGTTCTTCCTGCGCGGCGGGCCGGTGAACTTCGACTCCTCCGCGAAGGAGGACGCGCTGCCCCGCTTCCTGCGCGAGCGCAAGGTGCTGACGGAGGCGCAGGAGCAGCCGGTGGTGGAGTCGCTCGCCTCGGGCCTGCGCATCGGCGCGGCGTTGGCGGACGTGGGCGTGGAGGCGGTGGGCGAGGACCTGCTGGCGCTCCTGCGAGACTTCACGAGGGACAGGCTCGGACGCGTGCTGTCCATGCGCGAGGGCCGCTACGCGTTCTACGCGGGCGACGAGTTCTCCTCCGAAGTGGCCGCCGTGGATCAGCCCGCCCTGGCCCCGCTCCTGGAGGCCGCGCGCAAGCGGATGCCGCTGCGGGGGGTGGCGAACGCGCTCAAGGCGCACCTGAACGAGTACCCGGTGCGCTCGGCGGACTTCGGCCGGGACCTCCAGTCGATGGCGCTGGACACGGAGGACATCAAGCTGGCCATGCAGGTGAATGGCCGCATCGTGCTCAAGGACCTGCTGGCGCACGGGCGCGCGGAGCTGCGCGCGGCGTACACGCTGCTGTGGTTCCTCAAGCTGACGGGCGGGGTGACGTTCTCCGCGACGCCGGTGGCCACGGGGACGGACGTGCTGAGCGCCGCGGCGGTGCCGGACGTCATCGCGCCGCGCAAGCGCAAAAGCCTGCCCGTGGAGACGGCGGCGGCGCTGCGCGAGGAAGCGGTGCGCATCATCACGCGCAGCTACTTCGGCGGGCTGGGCCTGGACCTCGCGGCGGATAAAGAAGCGGTGGAGCGCGCGTACCACGAGACGGCGATGCGCTTTCACCCGGACACCTACGCGGAGTTCGACCTCTCCGACCTGCGCGACCTCTTGGAGCAGGTGCAGGAGAAGCTGTCCGCGGCGTACCGCGTGCTGAGCGTGGACGAGAAGCGCCGCGCCTATCTCCAGTACTTCTTCAGCCGCCAGGAGGTCGTGGGCCGCGCGACCGCCATCAACGTGGACGCGGAGCTGGCGCTGCGCCGGGGCGAGTCCGCGATGAAGCGGGGCGACTACAAGGCGGCCATCCAGGGCTTCGAGGAAGCGGTGTCCCTCAACGGCAGCGAGCCCGAGTACTACTCGTACCTCGCCTGGGCGAAGTACCGGGGCTCCCCCGGGCCGCTGATGCAGCGGGCGCTCGCGGCGCGCAAGGTGCTCAAGCAGGCGCTGACGTTGGATCCGTACCTGGAGCGGGCGCAGATCATCGCGGCCATCATCGAGATCGACCTGGACGACGCGCCGCTCGCGCGCAAGAAGCTGATGAAGGTGCTGGAGCTGAACCCGTATTCGGTGCTCGCGAGGGCGGCGTTGCAGAAGGTGGTGAAGTAGCCATGCATCACGCGCTCTGGCGGCTGCTGCGGTACGCGAAGCCGCACGCGGGAATCCTCGTCCTGGCCTTCGCGTGCATGGCGGTGTTGGGGCTCGCCACGGGCGCGTACGCGTACCTGTTGGGCCCGGCGCTGCGCTTCCTGTTGTCGGGAGGCGAGGAGGGCTTCTCGAGCGCGCACCGCGTGCCATGGCTGGCGGACCTGCCGCGAGAGGCCGCGCTCTGGGGCTTCCCGGTGGTCGTGCTGTGCGTGGGAGCGGTGAAGGGCGTGGGGTACCTGGGCCAGTTCTACTTCATGGGCCTGTTCGCGCAGCGGGTGGTGAAGGACTTGCGGCGAGACCTGTTCCTGAGGCTCACCGCGCTGTCGCCGTCGCAGCTGTCGAAGGAGCGGACGGGAGACCTGCTCAGCCGCTTCTCCTCGGACGTGATGGCGGTGGAGCTGGCCGCCATGTACACGGTGGGCTCGTACCTGCGAGACACGATCCAGGTGCTGGTGCTCGCGGGCGTGGCGCTGGCGATGAGCCCGATGCTCGGAGGCCTGATGTTGGCGGTGATCCCGCTGGCGGCGCTGCCCGCGTCGAAGCTGACGCGCAAGGTGCTGAAGGGAACACGAGAGGGCCAAGCCCACCTGGGCCAACTCGCGGGCCAACTGCACGAAGGGCTGGGAGGGCTGCGCACCATCCAGGCCTTCAACGGTCAGCAGGCGGAGCTGGCGCGCTTCGAGTCCTACGCGAAGGCCCACGAGGAAGCGGTGGTGGGAGCGGCCTGGGCGCGAGGAGGCGTGCCGGGCTTGATGGAGGTGCTCGCGGCGGCGGCTCTAGCTGGAGCGCTGGGGTACGCGGCGGCAACGAGGGCGATGGAGCCGGAGGCGCTCCTGTCGCTGCTCACGGCGGTCATCCTCGTGTACCAGCCGGTGAAGGACCTGGGCCGGGTGACGCAGTTCGCGGTGCAGGCAGGGGCGGCGGGAGAGCGCCTCTTCGCGCTGCTCGACCTCAAGCACCCCGTGGAGGACGCCGCCAACGCGGTGCCCGCGCCCGCGCTGCATGAGTCGCTGCGCATGGAGGACGTGCGCTTCTTCTACGGGGAGCGCCGCGCGTTGGACGGGCTGACCCTGGACCTCAAGGTGGGGCAGGTGGCGGCGCTGGTGGGAGGCAGTGGAGGCGGCAAGAGCACGGTGACGTCGCTGTTGCTACGCTTCGAGCGTCCCCAGCAGGGACGCATCCTCCTGGATGGAGTGGACGCGGACACGTACACGGCGGCGAGCGTCCGGAGTCAGTTCGCGCTGGTGACGCAGGAGCCGCTGCTCTTCCACGGCACCGTGCTGGAGAACCTGAGGCACGCGAGGCCCGAAGCGACGAAGGAGGAAGTGGAGGCCGCGGCGAAGGTTGCGAACGCGGACGCCTTCATCCAGGGCCTGCCGCAGGGCTACGACACGCGCATCGGCGAGCGAGGCGTCATCCTGAGCGGAGGCCAGCGCCAGCGCCTGTGCATCGCGAGAGCGGTGCTGTCCAAGGCCCCGGTGCTGGTGCTGGACGAAGCGACCAGCAGCCTGGACCCGGAGAACGAGCGTGAGGTCCAGGCCGCCTTGGCGAAGGTGCTCCCCGGCCGGACGGCGCTGGTCATCGCGCACCGGCTGTCCACGGTGACGAACGCGGACGTCATCCACGTGGTGGAGGCAGGCCGCATCGTGGAGAGCGGGAGCCACGCGGACCTGCTCCAGAAGGAAGGCCGCTACGCCGCCATGTGGCGCCTGCAGACATCAGGCCCCGTCGAGCGGGGAGCGGCGTGAGCAAGGCGGGGGCGACCAGGAAGCCTCTCTCCCTGGTGATCCGCGCCGTGTTCGGAGTGCTGTTCCTGCTCCTGGGAGTCGCGGGCTTCTTCGCCTTCGCGGCGGGCTTCGCGGACTACCCCGTCGTCGAGCCCGCACCGGACGCGAAGCCATGGATCCGAGGCGCGTACCACGTGCACTCCACACGCTCGGACGGGAACGGGACGCCCGCGAAGATCGCCCAGGCAGCGAAGGCGGCGGGCCTCGACTTCGTGGTGCTCACGGACCACAACGACTTCAAGCCCCCCGCCGCGACCTGGGTGGACGGAGTGTTGCTCATCCCCGGGGTGGAGGTTTCGACCAGCGCGGGCCACCTGGCCGCGTTCGGAATGCAGCGGCCCATCGAAGGCGTGAAGCCCTGGGGGCCCCCGGACCAGGCTGTGGCCGAGGTGGAAGCCGCCGGAGGCACGGCGGTCCTCGCGCATCCAGTCCAGACGAAGAACCCCTGGAAGGACGAAGCGACAGCGCACCAGGTCCCGGGCTTCGAGTTGTACTCGGCGGACACCTTCTTCCGGCAGGCACTGCGAAGCCCCGTAAGCCGGCTCCTGCCCGCGGTGGGCGCCTCCCTGGTGAACCCGGTGCACGGCGTGATGCTGCTCGCGGTCCCGGAGCCACGTCCGACGGAGCGCTTCCTGGAGCTCGCGCGAGAGCGCAAGCGCATCGCCCTGTGTGGCCACGACGCGCATGGCGTGCCCGCGTACGAGGACATTTTCAACGCGCTCGGCATGGAGCTCCCGCCGGACGTGCTGACGGGCCCCCTGTCCCAGGACGCGCGAGAAGCCGCAACCCAGGTCACGAAGGCGCTGGCGAGCGGCCAGGCACTCTGCGTCTTCCGCGCGCTCGGAGAGCCCCATGGCTTCGCCCTGGAAGGCTTCGACACGAACACGAGGGAAGCCCCAGTGGACACGGTGCTGACGGTCCGCCTACCGGAACACACCCCGGGAACAATCGACGTCCGGGTGTGGGGAGACGGCCGCCTGCAACCCGACGGGCAGCACATCGAGCTGACCGGTCCCGGAGCCGTCCAGGTGGAGGTCTGGGCCCGGGCACCCGGACGTTTCTTCGGCCATGAGTGGCGGCCCTGGCTGGTCCCCAGCCCGGTGCGAGTGGTGCCGGGACCGCCGGGCATCTGATAGAGCGCGGGACGTCGCCCATGCGCCTGCTCTACGTCGTCGCCACCTACGTCCTCTTCGCGCTGCTGTTCCCGGTGCTCTGCGTGTACCGGAAGACGCGTCACGGGCTGAACCAGCGGCTGGGCTTCTACGGGCCAGACGACCTCCCAAAGGGAGAAGGCCCGCTGTTGTGGCTGCACGGAGCCAGCGCGGGAGACCTGCTCGCCCTCGCGCCCATGTTCGGCCCGCTGCGCCAGCGCTTCCCCGGCTGCCGCATCGTGCTCTCGACGATGACGGACAGCGGCCACGCGATGGCAAGGGACCGCTTGGCGAAGCAGATCGACGGAGTCGTGTACGCGCCCTATGACCTCTGGGGCGCGACCCGAAGGGCGGTGCGAGCCCTCCAACCGGACCTCCTCGTCCTCGAGTACACGGAGGTCTGGCCCAACCTGATCCGCGCCGCGAAGCAGTCCGGAGCCAGCGTGGTGATGACCAACGGGCGCTTCTCTCCCTCGAACGTGGGGAAGTACCGGACGCTCTTCGGCCTCATTGAAAACCCGCTGAAGGACATGGACCTGCTGCTGATGCGGCAGGACGAGGAAGCCGAAAGGGCGAAAGCCCTCGGGGCACCGGCCGAGCGAGTTCTCACCACCGGGAACACCAAATTCGACGCCCTCGCCGCGGGGCCAGCCCCCGAGGACGAAGCCCTGCGCACCGCCCTGGGCCTGTCCCCAGCGGAGCCAGTATGGCTCGCGGGAAGCACGCACGAGGGCGAGGAGGAAATCCTGTTGCACGTGTATCAGCGTCTACGGGAGCGCTGGCCCACGCTGAGCCTGGTCATCGCGCCGCGCTACCTGAACCGGGCGGAGCGGATCCAGTTCCTCGCGAGGGAGCGGAACCTGACCGTCGGCCTGCGCTCACAGGGCAACCCGGAGCGAGCGCCGGTGGTGGTGATGGACTCGATGGGTGAGCTGTCGCGAGCCTATCGCCTGGCGACGGTGGTGTTCGTAGGAGGCTCGTTCACGAAGCGAGGCGGCCAGAACATCCTGGAGCCAGCGGGGCAGGGCAGGCCGGTGTTGTTCGGCCCGCACATGGACAACTTCCGCGACAGCGTCGCGGTGCTGCAAGGCAACGGAGGCATTCAAGTGGCGGACGGAGAAGCCCTGCACGCCGCGCTGGAGGACCTCCTCGCCCATCCCGAACGGCGGCGGCAACTGGGAGCGCAGGCCGAAGCCACGGTGCGCACCATCTCCGGAGCCAGTGCGCGCAACGCGGAGGCCATGGCCTCGCTAAGGAGGGCTCCTCGATGACCCTCATCGTCCATCCACACTTCCACAAGCGCTACACGGGAGTGACCCGGCACGTGGAGTCCGTGGTGCCAGCGCTGGCCCGGGGCGACGAGACACGCGTCATCGGCTCCGGCCTGACAGAAGCCCTGCCGCGCATCACCTGGGGAGAGTTGATCCGCCGCTCGCATCGGGAGCCCATCGTCTGGCACGCGCACCGGAACAACGAGCTGCTGGCGGGGATGCTCCTGAAGGCGTTGGGAGGAAGGGTCCAGCTCGTCTTCACCCGGCACACGTCGGTGGCCCCCACGGGCTTCACCCGCTGGCTCGCCAGGGGCGCGGACGCGCTGGTATCGCTCACGAAGCAGATCTCCGACGTGATCGCGCTCCCCTCCACGGTGATTTCGCACGGCATCGACCTCCAGCGCTTCCACCCACCGGAAGACCGCGACGCGGCCTGGGCCCGGCTCCAGCAGAAAGGCCGCTACGGCATCGGAGTCATCGGACGCATCCGCAAGGAGAAGGGGCAGGGCGACTTCATCGAAGCGCTGAGGCCGCTCTTGCCGCGGAGGCCGGACTGGCAGGCGGTGCTGGTGGGGCTCGCGAAGGGGCCGGACCTGGCCTGGGTGAACGGGCTGCGCCAGGGCATCGAGGACCGGGTGGTCCTCGCGGGAGAGCAGTCCACCATCGAGCCCTGGTACCAGGGCCTGAGCATCCTGGTGCATCCCTCCTACGCGGAGGGCTACTCGCTGGTGCACGTGGAGGCGATGGCGTCCGGGTGCTGCGTGGTGGCGTCGAAGCTGCCGTACCTGGACACGCTCATCGAGCACGGACGAACAGGCTTCTTCTTCGAACCCGGAGACGTGAAGGCCTTGCGCGACCTGTTGGACGAACTGACCCGCGAACCGGAGCGGGCCCGTCAGGTCGGCCGCAACGCGGCGGAGGAAGCGCGCAGCCGCTGCGGCGTCGAGCACGAGGCCCGGGCGCTCCGTGATCTCTACCATTCGCTGGTGAAGCGCTGATGCGCATCCTGCACCTGTTCGCGAGCCCCTTCTGGAGCGGCCCGGCGGAGAACATCGCGCTGCTGGCCCAGGCGCAGCGGGCGCTGGGCCACGAGGTCACGGTCGCGGTGGACCGCAAGCGCAGGGACATCGCCGCCGAGGAACCCGCCGTTCCCCGCTTCCAGCAGCTGGGCCTCCTGGACGACGGAGGCCTGACGTTGTCCGTGAAGTCCCCGCCGTGGGAGCTCTGGAGCGACCTGCGAGCCCTCCGCCGCAGAACGGTGGACGTGGTCCACGCCCACTTCACCCATGATCATCTCGTGGCACGCTGGGGAACGCCGAAGGGAGCGGTGCGGATCCGCTCCATCCACGCGCCCCGTTCGCTGCGCTCCTCGCTGCCCGAAGCCGCCGCGTACACGGTGCCCGCGAGCCACCTGATGCAGAAGCTCGAAGGCCGTCATCGCCCCGTCCAGGTACTGCCCGCGCTGGTGGACCCGATGTTCGAGCCCCCCCGGGACCGCAAGGCCCTCCGTCAAACCCTGGGCCTCGAAGGCACGCACCTGGTGGGGATGATCTCCACCTTCCAGCAGAGCCGCCGTCACGCGCTGGGAGTCGAAGCCTTCGCCGAGTACCGGAAGCAGCGTCCCGAATCCCGCTTGGTGCTCGTAGGCGACGGCGCGCTGCTCGAAGCGACCCGGACACAGGTCTCGGAGCGAGGCCTCACCGAACAGGTGACGTTCGCGGGCTACCAGCAGGGAGCGGACTTCGCGAAGTGGCTGCAGGCCCTGGATGAAGTCTGGATCCTCGGCCTGGGGAACGACTGGAGCGCGCGAGCCGCGGCGCAAGCCAGGGCCTGCGGAGTCCGGGTGGTCGCCGTGAACGAAGGAGCGCTCCCGGAGCTGTCTGACGCGAGGGTGGAATCACCCACGGTGGAAGCCGTCCTCACCGCAGCGTTGTCCGGAGCCAAGGCAGGCGCCCGGCACCCGACGAATGAGCACATCGCCCGGGACATCCTGGCCCTCTACCAGAAGGCAGCGGAGCCGCGGCGATGACGGGCGGACCCACGGCCCTGGAGCGGATCTTCTATCCGCCGGCACCGGAGCCCTGGACCCGTCGTGCCCTCCTGTCGCCACTCACGCTGTTGTCCTGGACCTACAGCGGAGCGGTCCGCCTCCGAAGCGCCCTCTACGACTCAGGACTGAAGCGAGCCGAACAGGTTGAAGGCCTGCGGGTCATCTCCATCGGCAACCTCAACGTCGGAGGCACGGGCAAGACCCCCGCGGCCCTCCATCTCGCGGAGCTGCTGATCCGCGAAGGGCGCAAGGTCGGAATCCTGACCCGAGGCTACGGACGCGAGTCCCAGGCACCCCTCACCTTCACCGGAGCGGAGCCCCTGCCCGCTGTGACGGAAGCCGGAGACGAACCCCTGCTGCTCGCACGCCGGTGCCCAGGAGCCCGGCTCTTCGTGGGAGCGGACCGCGTCGCGGCGGCATTCCGGGCCCGGGACGACTTCGGCCTGGACACGGTCCTCCTGGACGATGGCTTCCAGCATCGCCGCCTGCACCGCGACGAAGACCTGGTGGTCGTGGACGAAGCCGTGGGCCTGGGCAACGGACAACTGCTCCCAAGAGGCCCGCTGCGAGAGCCCCCATCTGCCCTGCGCCGCGCCACGCTCCTCTGGCTGCGAGCCGCCTCGGGGGACGCCGCCCCCAACCCATGGCTCGAAGCAGTGACCGTCCCCAGGGTCCGCACGCGCTATGGGCCCACGGGCTGGTGGGACCCATCAGGCACCGAGCACGCGACGAAAGCGCTCGAAGGAAAACCGGTCCTCGCCCTGGCGGGGCTGGCCCGGCCCGGAGGCTTCCTGAAAACCGTGACCACCCTCGGAGCGGAGGTCCGGGACGCGGCCCTCTTCCCGGATCACCATCGCTTCACGGCGGACGAGCTGCGCCAGGTCGAAGCCCGGGCCCGCCAGCACGGGGCGCTCGTGGTGACGACGGAGAAGGACGCGGTGCGCCTGCCCGCCGGCTTCGAGGCGTGGGTGGTGCGCCTGGGCGTGGAGGTCCTGGAGGGCGAGGCGCATCTGAAGCGGGCGCTCGGGCTGACGGGAGAGACGCGCGACTTGTGAGGGCTGGACCGCTGTGGGACAACGCGCGGCCATGCCCGCGGCCCCGTCTTCACGTCCGGCAGCATCGTCCTCGCGCCTGCCACTCGCCTTCGCGCGTCGTCGGGTGTTGCTGGTGGGAGACCTGGTCGCCGACCACTACCTCTACGGACAGACCGACCGGGTGAGCCGCGAAGCCCCCGTGCTCATCGTCCGGTACGAGTCCTCGGAGGTAAAGCTCGGAGGCGGAGCCAACGTGGCGGCCAACATCCGCGCGCTGTCGGGGCAGGTGACGGCGGTAGGCGCCCTGGGCGTGGACTCCATGGGCACTGAGCTGCGCAAGCTCTTCGAAGCCGCGGACATCCGGCTGCACGCGGTCAGCAGCCGGAGCATCCAGACGGAGACGAAGACGCGCATCCTCGCCGGAGGCATCAGCACCACGAGGCAGCAGATGCTCCGCGTCGACCGGGGCCAGCGAGGCCCCCTCCCGCCCCGGATGCGCAAGGCCATCGCCAGGCAGGTCGAAGCCGCGGCGAAGGATGCGGACGCGGTGGTGGTCTCGGACTACGGAGCGGGCGTCGTCAGCGACGAGGTCCGGACCGTGTTGCGGAAGCTCGCCGCGGACGGCCTCCCGGTCTGCGTGGACAGCCGCTACGCGCTCGCGGCCTTCGCGGGCCTCACGGTGTGCAAGCCCAACGAGCCGGAGCTGGAAGCGCTCACGGGCCGTCCGGTGCGCACGAAGGAAGACCTCCTGGAGGCCGGTCACGAAGCGGTCCGCAAGCTGGGCTGCCAGGCCCTGCTGGTGACGCGAGGCCGCCACGGCATGGCCGTCTTCGACGCGAAGGGCGGCGTGGACCTCATCCCCGTGCACGGGGCGAAGTCGGCGGTGGACGTGACGGGAGCGGGCGACACCGTCATCGCGAGCTTCGCGTTGGCACTCGCGGCCGGAGCCTCGTTCGCAGAAGCCGCGAGGCTCGCGAACGTCGCGGGCTCGCTGGTGGTGCAGAAGCCCGGCACGGCGACGGTCTCCCGCGAAGAACTCCTTGAAGCGCTGCGGAGCTCAAGATGAACACCCTGGACAAGCTGCGTCCCCTGGCCGCCATCGCGGAGGAGCGGGAACGCTGGCGCGAGCAGGGCCGCACGGTGGCCCTGGCCAACGGCGTCTTCGACCTGCTGCACGTCGGTCACGTCCGCTACCTGGAAGGGGCGAAGGCCCTGGCGGACGTGCTGGTGGTGGCGGTGAACTCGGACGCCTCCACCCGGGCCTACAAGGGGCCGGGCCGTCCGCACATCCCGGAAGCGGAGCGCGCGGAGCTGGTCGCCGCGCTGACCTGCACGGACCGCGTCGTCGTCTTCGATGAGCCGAACGTGCGGACCCTCATCCGCGCCCTCAAGCCCGACGTGCACGTGAAGGGGACGGACTACACGCCGGACTCCATCCCGGAAGGTGACGAGGTCCGGGCCTACGGAGGCAGGACGGCGGTGGCGGGAGACCCGAAGGACCACAGCACCACGGAGCTGGCCCGCAGGCTCGGCCGCGAAGGCGCGAAGTAGCCCATGGTCCTGGACCCGGTGCTGCGGTCCATCCTGGGGTGTCCCCACTGCAAGGGCCCGGTCGAAGAGCCCCAGGGGCCCCCGCCCGAAGTCCGCTGCGGCAGGTGCCTGCGAGCCTGGCCCGTGGAGGAAGGCGTCCCCCAACTGGTGCCCGAGCAGGAGCGACCGCTCACCCCGTGAGCGAGGCCCGCTCCGCGACGAACGACCGGACCTCCGCGGCCACGCGCTGCTCCAGCCCCACGCCGGAAGCCCCATCCACGATGGGCGTCAGGTCCACCATCCGGTGGGGCGCCACCGCATGGCCCCAGCGCTCCATATCGATGCGCAGGAAGAACGCGAGCGTGGGCGCGCCCACGGCGACCGACAGGTGCATGGGCCCGGTGTTGTTGCAGATGGTGAGGCCCGCGGTCCGCATGAGCGCACCCAGCTCATCGATGCTGGTCGCCGGAGCCAGCTCCGCCCCCGGAGCGCCGGAGAGCACGCTCCGAGCCAGGGCCTCCTCTCCCGGCCCCCACGTCACGACCGGCGAGTAGCCGAGCGAAATCAGCTCCCGGGCCGCCGCCGCGAACGCCTCGGCCGGGATGCGGCGCTCGCCCAACCGTCCCCCCGGGTTGATGACCGCGCGCCGCGAACCCGTCCCGGAGAACGTCGCCAGATAGCCGCGGAACACCTCGCCCAGCACCGGCTCTCGGAACGAAATCCCATGGGCGACAGCCCCCCTCGTCAGGGGCGTCAGCAGGTGGGTGCGCTGAATGGCCTCGTGCCGCGTATCGGAGCGGGCAGGCACGGACACCGACTGCAGCAGCGACACCGGCCAGATACCGGGGCCAATGACGACCGCCCTGGGGCCCACCATCCGAGAGACGAGCGCGCTCGTCACCGAAGGAGCACTCCAGTTGGCGCAGTCGACCACGGTGTCATAGCGCGCGCGACGGAGGGCACGGATGCCCGGCGCCAGCGGCCCCAGCCACAGCATGCGCCGGTCGAACGCCAGGACCGCGTCCGCGTCAGGGTGTCCCTGGAGGACGCGAGCCACCTTGGCGTGCACCAGCACGTGCACCTCCGGAGCCGGGTGGAGATGCGCCTTGAGGGTCCGCATCAGGGGCGTCGTGAGAAGGGCCTCGCCCACGCGGTTGTCGGGCCGGACGAGCAGGACCTTTCGCGGGTGGGGGAGGGGCGTCCCGGGAGAACGGCGACGTCCGGGGCGCCAGAACAGGAGGGACGCCAGGAGCGTCAGTGCCAGCTTCGCCCACGTTTCAAGCCGCTTGTGCCACGCCATCGGCGGCGGACCCTACCAGAATTGGAACGGACACAAGACGCTGGCTTGACCTTGGGACCGAAAGCCCCTAGCACCCGGCCCGATGCTCAAGAGCATGACCGGATTTGGTTCGGGCCGCGCCCGCGTGGGGGACGAAGAGGTCTCCGTGGAAGCACGCTCGCTCAACCACAAGTTCTGCGAAGTGAAGGTCCGGCTGCCGCGCGAGCTGTCCGCGCTCGAGCCGGCCCTCGTGAAGCAGGTGAAGGACCGCCTCGCGCGAGGCTCCGTGGAGATCCTGGTGCGCCGCCAGGCCGCCACGGTTTCGGGCAATGTCCCCACGGTGGATGCCGCCCTGGCCCGCGAATACGCGCGCGCCTTCCGCGAAGTCGCCGAGGCGATGGGCCAGTCGGTGGAGATCGCCTGGTCGCAGGTGGCCAACCAGCCGGGCGTCATCCGCCTGGAGGAGAAGGGCGTGGACGTGGAGTCCGCCACCCAGGCGACGCAGACCGCGCTCCAGCAGGCGCTCGCGGCCCTGGAGACGATGCGGAACACCGAAGGCGAGTCCATCCATACGGACCTGGACACCCGGATGAAGCTCATCGAGGGCTGGAGCCAGGAGGTCGCCCGGCTCGCGCCTCGCGCGGTCAGTGACTACCAGCAGCGGCTCACCGACCGCGTCGCGGAGCTGGCGCGCGGCGTCGCGGTGGATCCGCAGCGCCTGGCGCAGGAAGTGGCCCTGTTCGCCGAGCGCACGGACATCGCGGAAGAGGTGACCCGGCTCGCGACCCACCTCGAGCAGTTCCGGCTCCTGATGGCGAGCCCCGAGCCGGTGGGCCGGCGCATGGACTTCCTCGTGCAGGAGATGCACCGCGAGGTGAATACGACAGGCTCCAAGAGCCAGCACGCGGAGATCTCCGCGCGCGTGGTCTCGATGAAGGCCGAGGTCGAGCGCATCCGCGAACAGGTGCAGAACGTCGAATGAACGAACCCACTGGACTCCAGCCTGGCCTGCTCCTCGTCCTCTCTGCGCCGTCCGGAGCGGGAAAGACCACCCTCGCGCACCGGCTGCTGAAGGAGATGCCGGACGGCATCTTCTCCACCAGCGTCACGACCCGGCGCCCCCGGGGCAAGGAGCAGGAGGGCGTGGACTACCACTTCGTGGGAGTCGCGGCCTTCCAGGAGAAGATCGAGAGGGGCGAGTTCGTGGAGTGGGCCGAGGTCCACGGCCACTTCTACGGCAGCCCCCAGTCGGTGGTGGATGAAGCCCGCACGCGCCGTGGCACCGCCATCTTTGACATCGACGTCCAGGGTGGGCAGGCCATCAAGCGCAAGCACCCCGACGCGGTCCTGATCTTCGTGCTGCCCCCCTCCATGGAGGAACTGGAGCGGCGGCTCCGCGACCGTCAGACGGACTCGGACGAGACCATCCGCCGCCGGATGCTGGCTGCCCGCTCGGAGATCGAGCGAGGGATCGCGTCTTACGACTACATCGTGGTGAACGACGACATTGAGCGCGCCTACCAGGAACTGCGCTCGGTAGTGGTCGCGGAGAAGTGCCGGCGGGGAAGGGTGGACCTCTCCAAGCTCAAGTTCGGGAGCTGAAATCCGCCGGGGGAATGGGTGGAGCCGTCCCACGGGTTCCCCCTCCACCACGTCGCACCGCGCTGGCAGCCTGCATCAAATATCTTGCGCTGCCCGATCGCCTGATGGATAAGCCGCCCACCTCGCGGCGACACGCAGGCGTCACTCCGGTGGCACCTGAAGGACGCGGGGCGGGTGACGGGAAGTTGACATTCTCCGAACCGATTCTTAGATGTTCGCCGCAGTAGGGCAGCCGGTCGCGGGCGTTGAAGGTGTTGGAGCGGGTTGCTGCCTCACGGGAGGCGGAGCAGATCGGGAAGCAGAAGCAGCGGTCGAGCGGTTGACACAAAACGCGGTGGTGGTACAAGCCGCGCCCCTCGCTACGAAGCCCGCGCACTGGTGCGGAAGGCACTTCGTGGAGAGCGCAGCACCGACAAGGAAATAGGGCAGTCAACGAGCGGGTTGACAGCGAACGCGGCGAAGAGATAGAAGCCGCGCCCCGCCGAAGAAGCAGCAGTCCGGAAGGCAGCACAACGGACGCAAAGCGGTGGGAAAAGCTGACAGCAAGCGGTTGACAGGGAACGCGGCGCTGAAGTAGAAGCCGCTCCCCTTCGAAAAGAAGCGGCGAAAGTCACTGGACGGCGCCGACGAGATTCGAAGCAGCCCGCAGGACGCAAAAGCGAAGTTGACGCTGACTGCGAACTGAAATAGAAGCTGCAACCCCGCCGATTGAAACGAAACCGGCAACGAAGTAGACGGTAGCAAAAGTCGCGAAGCAAAACAAGCGGCTCGGTCTTTGAAAACCAAATAGCAAGCCCAAGCAGTAATGGATTGCGGAAACCCGCAGTCAATTTTTGAGGGCGCTTCACCTCCAAGAGCAGCGCTGAAAAGCGCAGCGAGGAGGGGAGTGCCGACGAATCAGCGAGCCGAGACTCCTTAGCCGGGTCTCGGGGAACGCCGGTTCAAGCAAACCAAGAATACAATTGGAGAGTTTGATCCTGGCTCAGAACGAACGCTGGCGGCGTGCCTAACACATGCAAGTCGAGCGCGAATAGGGGCAACCCTTAGTAGAGCGGCGCACGGGTGCGTAACACGTGGATAATCTGCCTGGATGCCTGGGATAACCAGTCGAAAGATTGGCTAATACCGGATAAGCCCACGGTCTCTTCGGAGGCTGAGGGAAAAGGTGGCCTCTGTATACAAGCTATCACAACCAGATGAGTCCGCGGCCCATCAGCTAGTTGGCGGGGTAATGGCCCACCAAGGCAACGACGGGTAGCTGGTCTGAGAGGACGATCAGCCACACTGGAACTGAGACACGGTCCAGACTCCTACGGGAGGCAGCAGTGGGGAATTTTGCGCAATGGGCGAAAGCCTGACGCAGCAACGCCGCGTGTGTGATGAAGGTCTTTGGATTGTAAAGCACTTTCGACCGGGACGAAACCGTAAAGCCTAATACGCTTTGCCTTGACGGTACCGGGAGAAGAAGCACCGGCTAACTCTGTGCCAGCAGCCGCGGTAATACAGAGGGTGCAAGCGTTGTTCGGAATTATTGGGCGTAAAGCGCGTGTAGGCGGCTTTGCAAGTCGGGTGTGAAAGCCCTCAGCTCAACTGAGGAAGTGCGCCCGAAACTGCAGAGCTTGAGTGCCGGAGAGGGTGGCGGAATTCCCCAAGTAGAGGTGAAATTCGTAGATATGGGGAGGAACACCGGTGGCGAAGGCGGCCACCTGGACGGTAACTGACGCTGAGACGCGAAAGCGTGGGTAGCAAACAGGATTAGATACCCTGGTAGTCCACGCCGTAAACGATGAGAACTAGGTGTCGTGGGAGTTGACCCCTGCGGTGCCGTAGCTAACGCATTAAGTTCTCCGCCTGGGAAGTACGGTCGCAAGACTAAAACTCAAAGGAATTGACGGGGGCCCGCACAAGCGGTGGAGCATGTGGTTTAATTCGACGCAACGCGCAGAACCTTACCTGGTCTTGACATCCTCGGAATCCTTCAGAGATGAGGGAGTGCCCGCAAGGGAACCGAGAGACAGGTGCTGCATGGCTGTCGTCAGCTCGTGTCGTGAGATGTTGGGTTAAGTCCCGCAACGAGCGCAACCCTCGCCTTTAGTTGCCACGCAAGTGGATCTCTAGAGGGACTGCCGGTGTTAAACCGGAGGAAGGTGGGGATGACGTCAAGTCCTCATGGCCTTTATGACCAGGGCTACACACGTGCTACAATGGCCGGTACAGAGCGCTGCAAACCCGCGAGGGGGAGCTAATCGCAGAAAACCGGTCTCAGTTCAGATTGGAGTCTGCAACTCGACTCCATGAAGGCGGAATCGCTAGTAATCGCAGATCAGCACGCTGCGGTGAATACGTTCCCGGGCCTTGTACACACCGCCCGTCACACCATGGGAGTCGATTGCTCCAGAAGTCATCTCACCAAGAGATGCCCAAGGAGTGCTCGGTAACTGGGGTGAAGTCGTAACAAGGTAGCCGTAGGGGAACCTGCGGCTGGATCACCTCCTTTCTAAGGAGACCGGGCATCGGGCTGACTCTTCGGAGCAGCAGGCGATGCCAGTAGCCGAAAGGCTATCAGGTCTAACTAGGTCAATGTTTCCGGTAAACAATCCATTATGAACTTCGGGCTTGCTGTTTGGTTTTGAAGGACCGAGCGAAGGTGGCTCGGCTCTTTGAGAATGAAGGACGCTGTAAGGTTCGCCGATGCTTTAGCCCCCCTGGGCCTATAGCTCAGCTGGCTAGAGCGCGCGCCTGATAAGCGCGAGGTCGGTGGTTCAAGTCCACCTAGGCCCACCACTCTTCTTTCCTCACTGGAGGGAAGACAAAGAGTGACTGGTGCTGACGCGAGAGTCGGGGCTGTAGCTCAGCTGGGAGAGCGCCAGCTTTGCAAGCTGGATGTCGTCGGTTCGAACCCGATCAGCTCCACAAGTTTCCTGGAAGTCGCAGGGACGTTCTTTGACAAGTGCATACGAAGGGTAAGTTGCAATTTCTGCTGAGTGAAGTTCTCAACAGAAGTGCCGACTTCGAAATGAGTCTCACCTGGCGCCGCGAGGCAGCCGAGTGGGGCAAAAGCGAAGTCTCCCACACAAGAAGAAGCAGTGAGAAACAGCAATAAAGAATGTCTTCCGGGCCTGCTAGCGAAGAGCAGAGGTCTGGGCCTTGGTCTCCGAGTTTCGACAATCCGCCGGGAGGCGGGCGTTAGACAAGAGATTAGGGCAAGTAAGCTACTAAGGGCGTGCGGTGGATGCCTAGGTGCCAAGAGGCGATGAAGGACGTGGGTGGCTGCGAAAAGCTTCGGGGAGTTGCCAACCAAACGTTGATCCGGAGATGTCCGAATGGGGAAACCCAGCGCGGCGAATAGCTGCGTTACTGCAAACTGAATTCATAGGTTTGCAGAGCAAACCAGGGGAAGTGAAACATCTCAGTACCCTGAGGAAGAGAAAACAATGAGTGATTCCCAAAGTAGTGGCGAGCGAAATGGGAAGAGGCCAAACCAGCGCCATGCAAATGGCGATGGGGTAGCGGGTCCGCGGTAGGACTCTGGAGGGCTAGTGGAAGCGTCCTGGAAAGACGCACCAAAGAGCGTGATAGTCGCGTACACGAAAGCCAACTGGAGCTGAGCGGGTTACCCAAGTAAGACGGGACACGTGCAATCCTGTCTGAATCTGCCGGGACCATCCGGTAAGCCTAAATACTCCTTGGCGACCGATAGTGAACAAGTACCGCGAGGGAAAGGTGAAAAGAACCCCGGTGAGGGGAGTCAAAAGAACCTGAAACCGCATGTCTACAAGCAGTTCGAGCACTACGGCGCAAGCCAGTGCGAGAGCGTACCTTTTGCATCATGATTCGGCGACTTAATATACGTAGCGAGGCTAAGCCGTTAGGTGGAGCCGGAGCGAAAGCGAGTCCGAATAGGGCGCTAAGTTGCGTGTATTATAACCCGAAGCGGGGTGATCTACACATGGCCAGGTTGAAGTGCGGGTAACACCGCATGGAGGACCGAACTCATGAAAGTTGAAAATTTCTGGGATGAGCTGTGTGTAGGGGTGAAAGGCCAATCAAACTCCGTGATAGCTGGTTCTCCCCGAAAGATATTTAGGTATCGGCTCGGGTAATTCAATGCCGGAGGTAGAGCACTGAAACGGCTAGGGGTCTCACCAGATTACCAAACCGTATCAAACTCCGAATGCCGGCAATTGTTATCCCGGGACGCAGTCAGTGGGTGATAACGTCCATTGGCAAGAGGGGAATAACCCAGACCGACAGCTAAGGCCCCCAAATCTAGTCTAAGTGAACACTAGAAAGGATGTGGCAGGTCATTGACAACCAGGAGGTTGGCTTAGAAGCAGCCATCCTTTAAAGAAAGCGTAATAGCTCACTGGTCAAGACAGGCCGCGCCGAAAATGTAACGGGGCTCAAGACTAGTGCCGAAGCTTCGGGTCATGCATGTTTGGCATGCATGGCGGTAGGGGAGCGTCCCAGTTGCAGCGAAGGTGGACTGAAAAGGCCGCTGGAGCGACTGGGAGTGCTGATGCCGAAATGAGTAGCGATAAAGGGGGTGAGAAACCCCCTCGCCGTAAACCCAAGGTTTCCTGGGTCAAGTTAATCTTCCCAGGGTTAGCCGGGTCCTAAGCCGAGGCCGAAAGGCGTAGGTGATGGCAAGCAGGTTAATATTCCTGCGCCATCTTGCAGACGTTGAACTGAGGGAGGACGGAGAAAGCTAGGCGAGCTGACCGGTGGTTGTGTCAGTCTAAAGGCGTAGGGGTGTCGCGTACGAATAAAGGCGCGGCAGTCATCCCCGAGACCCCATGGCGCCCCGCAAGGGGTAAGTCGCTGATGCTCGGCTTCCAAGAAAAGTCCCGCAGGGAGTCTGCAGGGTGTCCGTACCGCAAACCGACACAGGTGGGTGAGGAGAAAATCCTAAGGCGCTTGAGAGAACTCTCCTCCAAGGAACTAGGCAAATTTCCACCGTAACTTCGGAAGAAGGTGGGCCTCTGGTAGGTGTAGGCGTACAGCCGAAGCCGAGAGAGGTTGCAGAGAAATGGCGGTAGCGACTGTTTACCAAAAACACAGGACTCTGCGAAGGCGACAAGCCGACGTATAGGGTCTGACTCCTGCCCGGTGCTGGAAGGTTAAGGGGATTCGTCAGCCGCAAGGCGAAGCGATGATCCGAAGCCCCAGTAAACGGCGGCCGTAACTATAACGGTCCTAAGGTAGCGAAATTCCTTGTCGGGTAAGTTCCGACCTGCACGAATGGAGTAACGACTTCCGCACTGTCTCGGAGAGGGACTCAGCGAAATTGAAATAGCTGTGCCGATGCAGTTTACCCGCAGCAAGACGGAAAGACCCCGTGAACCTTTACTACAACTTGACAGTGACACTAGGGATTGACTGTGTAGGATAGGTGGGAGCCTTTGAAGCCGGGCCGCTAGGTTCGGTGGAGGCAACGGTGAAATACCACCCTGTTGATTTCTGGTGTCTAACCACGTCTCGTCAGCCGGGACTGGGACACTGTCTGGTGGGTAGTTTGACTGGGGCGGTCGCCTCCCAAAAAGTAACGGAGGCGCGCGATGGTTCCCTCAGCCCGATTGGAAACCGGGCGTCGAGTGCAATGGCATAAGGGAGCTTGACTGCGAGACCGACAGGTCGAGCAGGTGCGAAAGCAGGTCATAGTGATCCGGTGGTCCTGAATGGAAGGGCCATCGCTCAACGGATAAAAGGTACTCCGGGGATAACAGGCTTATCTCCCCCAAGAGTTCACATCGACGGGGAGGTTTGGCACCTCGATGTCGGCTCATCGCATCCTGGGGCTGGAGCAGGTCCCAAGGGTTTGGCTGTTCGCCAATTAAAGCGGTACGCGAGCTGGGTTCAAAACGTCGTGAGACAGTTTGGTCCCTATCTGCTGTGGGCGTAGGATACTTGAGAGGCTCTGACCTTAGTACGAGAGGACCGGGTTGGAGGCACCGCTGGTGTACCAGTTGTCTCGCCAGAGGCATCGCTGGGTAGCCATGTGCCGATTGGATAACCGCTGAAAGCATCTAAGCGGGAAACCGACCTCAAGACCAGGTATCCCGGGCGCAAGCCCCTGAAGACTCGTGGAAGACTACCACGTTGATAGGCTGGGTGTGTAAGCGCGGTAACGCGTTAAGCTAACCAGTACTAATAAGTCGAGCGGCTTACTTCCCCCATTCTCTTGCATGCCCCCTCAAGGGGAGTAAGGGACTCGGGGCCAAGGCCGAGGCCAGGACGCCCATGCGCGTCCGCCCGGAAGGCAGCTGTTTCAATTGCTTCTTCGACTTCTGTCGCAAGAGGCTTCACTCAAGCGGAAGCTTGCAACTTACCCTTCGTATGCACCGTCATTCGTTTTTCCGGTGGCAATGTCGGAGGGGTCACACCCGTTCCCATCCCGAACACGGAAGTTAAGCCCTCCAGAGCCGATGGTACTCCGCGGGAAACCGCGTGGGAGAGTAGGTCGCTGCCGGATTCTTTTTTGAAAGCCCCTGGTGCCGCAAGGCGCCAGGGGCTTTGTCTTTGCGGGCTGGTGTCACGGGCCGCCGCGCCTGGCTTGAGCGTTGAGACACGTTCGCCGGGGGAAGACATGTTGCCCGGGACCGGGCGCGATTTCGCCCGGCGTGTGGCGGGCCTGCGCTCGCCGTAGGCGACGCTGGGGCGACGCGGGATGACGGGTGGGTCAGTTTTGGGGCGAGGCGACGCCAAGCTCTCGGATTCGTTGGGGAATCACGTCGTCGTGGATGTTTGACCGCCGTTCCCACTGGATCTAGAGTCACTGCTCCCCCCGGTTTGCGCACCGCCTGCCGCGGTCCGTACTCGCCGGCGCCGGGCAGCCCCGCGAGATGAAGAAGCCGACCTTCTTTGGGAAGTACCTGCTCCTCGAGCGCGTCAACGTCGGCGGTATGGCCGAGGTCTTCATCGCGAAGGCTTTTGGCGTCGAAGGCTTCGAGCGCATCCTGGCCATCAAGAAGATCCTTCCGACGATGGCGGAGGATGACGAGTTCATCACGATGTTCATCGACGAGGCGCGGATCAGCGTTCAGCTGAACCACGCCAACATCGTGCACATCCACGAGCTCGGGAAGCACGAGGACACGTACTTCATCGCCATGGAGTACGTGGCGGGCCGTGACGTCCGCACGCTCCTGGAGCGCTACCGTCGCCGCAAGGAGATCATGCCCACCGCACAGGCGGTGTTCATCGTCTCCAAGATGTGTGAGGGCCTGGATTACGCGCACCGCAAGAAGGACGCGCGCGGCCAGGACCTGCACATCATCCACCGCGACGTCTCTCCGCAGAACATCCTCGTCTCGTACGAAGGCGAGGTGAAGATCATCGACTTTGGCATCGCCAAGGCCGCCAACCGTTCTCAGAAGACGCAGGCCGGCATCCTCAAGGGGAAGTTCGGCTACATGAGCCCGGAGCAGGTCCGGGGCATGCCCATTGACCGGCGCAGCGACATCTTCGCCGTCGGCGTGCTGCTCTACGAAATGCTCACGGGTGAGAAGCTCTTCGTGGGCGAGTCCGACTTCTCCACGCTGGAGAAGGTGCGCAACGCGGACATCCCGCTGCCGCGCGAGTTCAACCCGAACATCTCCGCGGGTCTGGAGAAGGTCGTCCTCAAGGCGCTCGCGCGCGAGCCCGAGGACCGCTACCAGTGGGCTTCGGACCTCCAGGAGGACTTGATGCGCTTCCTCCTCGCGGGGGACGCCATCTACTCGTCGAAGCACCTGTCCGGCTTCATGAAGGAGGCCTTCGCCGAGGACATGCTCCGCGAGGCGGAGAAGATGGAGCGCTATGCCTCCGTCGAGCGCCCGGATCAGATCGAGCACTCGGGTGTGACGCTGCCTCCTCCGGTGGCCGCGCCTCCGCGTGCCACCGCGCAGAAGAAGTCGCCGGCTTCATCGGCCACGGGTTCTCCCGTGGGCCGCGCCTCCACGGCGCCCGCACAGCCCGCGCCCGGCTACATCCCGCCGCCCAGCGCTGAAGAGCTGGCGGAGATGGATGGCGCCGCGGACAAGACGCAGATCGTCGACTCCACGCACACGTTCCGCACCCCGGAGACGAGGATCTCGGACAGCAGCGTCGTCGTGGACGACAGCATCACCGGCCGCTCGGAGAATCCCATCGACCGGGCCGGGCACCACACCAGCGCCTCTCCCTACGCCCAGGACGAAGGACGGGGCGGCAAGGGCAAGAGCGGACCCAAGTCCCAGGTCATCATCGGGGACGAGGGCGGCGAGGCCTACGCGGGCGCGACCATGATTGGTCCGGCTCCGACGGCGCCGCCTTCGCGCTCTCGCGGTGGCTCGGCGGCCCCCGTGCTGGAGGATCCCGAGGAAGAGGAGACCACGGGCAACATCACCGTCCCGGTGGGCTCCCGCCATAACGGCCTGCGCGCCCAGGCGGCCGAGGAGGACCCGGACGGCGCCTACGACGACCAGGGTGATGGGTACGAGGGCGATGGCCAGGACGACTACGGCGACGAAGGGCAGGACGCCGAGGAGCCGCCCTACGACGACGAGGCCGATGGTCCGGCGACCATCCCTCAGAAGGCCTCCAAGATGGCGAAGCCGGCCCCGGCCGCCAAGGTCGAGAAGCCCAAGGCGCCCGCTGGACCGAAGAAGCCCCTGCCCAAGCCCGCCATCATCGGCATGGCCGCGGGCGCGGCGCTGCTCCTCCTTGTCGCGGTGATCTTCGTGGTCCGGGGTTCGTCCACGGGCTCCGTGAACTTCGTCGCGCCCGTGGGCGCCACCGTCCTCGTGGACGGTGAGGCCGTGAACGCCAACCAGGTCATCGAGCTGTCCGCGGGCATCCACAACGTGACCGCGTCGGCTCCGGGCTATCAGCCCGTGACGCAGCAGATTGAAGTCACCGCGGGTCAGGCGGCGGCCCCCATCCTCCTCAGCCTGAAGGCGGAGACGAAGCCCTCGGAACCCAAGCCCCTGGAGCCCAAGGATCCGCCGCCTACGGCGCCGCCGGTGGTGGACAACACGCCGCCGCCCACGCAGCCGGAGACGCCTCCGGAGAAGCCCGTGGAGCCTCCCGCCCCGAAGACGTTCACCGCCCTGTTCGAAGGACAGGAGGGCGCGGAGATCTCCGTCGACGGCAAGTCCCTGGGCAAGCTGCCTGGCGCGAAGCTCGGCGACCTGGAGATGGGCAAGAAGTACACGTTCACGGCGAAGCGCGCGGGCTTCAAGCCGTTCACCGGCGACTTCACGTCCAACGGGGGCACCGAGGTTCGCGTCGCCGTGGACATGGTGGAGGAAGCGCCGCCGCCCGAGCCGAAGCCGAAGCCCCCGCCTCCGGAGCCCAAGCCCAAGCCGCCCGTGGTCGCGACCCCGAGGCCTCCTCCGGAGCCCAAGAAGCCCGCCGCCGTGGTGATGGGCAAGTTCGCCTGCAGCACCGCTCCGACGGGCGCTCAAATCTGGGTGGATGGGAAGAACACGGGACGCGTGACGCCCGTGACGCTGGGCAATCCGTTGTCACTGCCGGTGGGCAAGCGGAAGGTCGTCTTCAAGCTCAACGGCAAGTCGACCAAGCCCCAGGTGGTCGTCGTCGAGGCAGAGGGCGTGGCCAAGCTCATTGGCGTCAAGGTGGAGTGAACGGACGCACTGCGCCATCGGGCATCTTGTCCCCCTGGCGATTGTTGAGCAGGGATGTCAGGGGGCAGGCTATGACGCCTCGCCCACGACGCTCCTTACGTTGAGGTGATGTGTTCATGAGCACGACGTCCACTCGAGGCAAGCCCGACGCTGGCCCCGCGCAGCAGCCTTTCACCTATCCCCTTCGCAAGGAGTTCGTGGAGCCCGACTGGCGGCGCATCCCGGGCTACAAGGACGTCACCGCGGCGGAGTGGGAGAGCTCGGTGTGGCAGCGCAAGCACACCGTGAAGAACCTGCGCGAGCTGCGGGCGACGCTCGGGGCGCTGCTGCCGGACGACCTGGCCGCGAGCATGGAGTTGGACCAGAAGGAGCGGGCGACGATGTCCATCCTCGTCCCGCCCCAGATGCTCAACACCATGGACCTGGACGACCTGTGGAACGACCCGGTCCGCAAGTACATGCTGCCGGCGCTCGCCGACCGCCGCACGGACTGGCCCAACCACCCGCGCGCCAGCCGTGACAGCCTCCACGAGGCGGACATGTGGGTCGTCGAAGGCCTGACGCACCGCTATCCGACGAAGGTGCTGGCGGAGATGCTGCCCACGTGCCCGCAGTACTGCGGCCACTGCACGCGCATGGACCTGGTGGGCAACGACGTCCCGCAGGTGTCGAAGCACAAGTTCGCGACGGGGCAGAAGGAGCGCTACGAGCAGATGCTGGACTACCTGCGCCGCACGCCGACCGTGCGCGACGTGGTGGTGTCCGGCGGCGACATCGCGAACCTGCCCATCCAGGCGCTGGAGCCGTTCGTCAGCGCGCTGATGGACATCCCGAACATCCGCGACATCCGCCTGGCGTCCAAGGGGCTCATGGCGCTGCCGCAGCACTTCCTCCAGGACAGCGTCCTGGCGGGCCTGGACCGGCTGGCGAAGAAGGCCGTGGAGCGCGGCGTGGACCTGGCGCTGCACACGCACGTGAACCACGCGCAGCAGCTCACGCCGCTGGTGGGCAAGGCGGTGCGCAAGCTGCTGGACATGGGCTTCCGCGACGTGCGCAACCAGGGCGTGCTCCTGCGCGGCGTGAACGACAGCCCGAAGGCGCTGCTGGACCTGTGCTTCACGCTGCTCGACCACGCGAAGATCCTGCCGTACTACTTCTACATGTGCGACATGATCCCCAACAGCGAGCACTGGCGGCTGTCGGTGGCGCAGGCACAGAAGCTCCAGCACGACATCATGGGCTACATGCCGGGCTTCGCCACGCCGCGCATCGTCTGTGACGTGCCGTTCGTGGGGAAGCGGTGGATCCACCAGGTGGCGGAGTATGACCGCGAGCGCGGCATCTCCTACTGGACCAAGAACTACCGCACGAGCGTGGAAGCGAACGACGCCGACGCACTGGATCGCAAGTACGAGTACTTCGATCCCATCGACACGCTGCCGGAGTCCGGCCAGGCGTGGTGGCGGGATCAGCCCAAGGCGGCGTGATGGACTCCTCCGTGGGCGCGACAGCGCCCCTGTCGTCTCCCCGTCCCTCGCTCAGTGCCGAGGGGCGGGCCCGGTTGTTTCCCTCCGCGACCGACGCGGAGTGGACGGACTGGCGCTGGCAGCAGCGTCATTCCGTGCGCAACCTGGAGCAGCTGGAGCGCTACGTGCGCCTGACCCCGGAGGAGCGCGCCGGGGTGCAGGAGACGTCCTCGCTGTTCCGCATCGGCATCAGCCCGTACTACCTGTCGCTCATCGACCCGGAGCACGCGTCGTGCCCGGTGCGCATGCAGTCCATTCCGGTGCGCGCGGAGGCCCGGGTGCGGCCTGGCGAGCTGGCGGATCCGCTCGGCGAGGACAAGACGCGCCCCGAGGAGTGCATCGTCCACAAGTATCCGGATCGGGTGCTGTTCCTGGCCCTGGATACGTGCTCGGTCTACTGCCGCCACTGCACGCGGCGGCGCATCACCAAGGGCGGTGAGGCGGAGCTCACCAAGGACCAGATGCGCCGGGGCATCGACTACGTGCGCAACCACCCCGAGGTGCGCGACGTGCTCATCTCCGGGGGCGACCCGTTCCTCCTCGGCGAGGAGCGGCTGGAGTCGCTGCTCGCGCCGCTGAGCGAGATTCCGCACGTGGAGATGATCCGCATCGGGACGCGGGTGCCGGTGGTGCTGCCCATGCGCGTCACCGACTCGCTGGCGCGCCTGCTGCGCCGCTACGCGCCCGTCTACGTCATCACCCACTTCAACCATCCGAAGGAAGTGACGCCGGAAGCGCGCGAGGCGTGCGAGCGGCTGGTGGACCATGGCGTGCCGGTGGAGAACCAGGCGGTGCTGATGCGGCAGCTCAACTCGGATGCGCGCATCATCAAGGAGCTGTCGCACGCGCTCCTGCGCAGCCGCGTGCGGCCGTACTACCTGCACCAGATGGACGTCGCGGAAGGCTGCGAGCACCTGCGCACGCCCATCGCCAAGGGGCTCGAAATCCTCGAGCAGCTTCGCGGGCACACCAGCGGGCTCGCGGTGCCGCACCTCGCGGTGGACCTGCCGGGTGGGGGTGGGAAGGTCACCCTCCAGCCCGACTACGTCATCGAGCGGGGCGAGCGGGAGACCCTGTTCCGAAACTACAAGGGCCAGACCTACGCGTACCCGGAGCCGGAGGAGACCGACTGCTCCTGCCCGTACGACGAGGTGTGGCAGGCGCGTTCGCGCGAATCGGGCGTCCGAGGCCGCTGACGGCCCCGGAGGATGCCGGGCGCCGCGGGGCTACCTGCGGCGCCTGGAGGCCTTCTTGCTCATGCCCTTCGCCGTGCCGGCGGTGTTGCCAATCTCCACGGTCGGCGCGCCCGCTGTGCTTGAGCTGTCCAGGCTGCCGTCGACGTCGACGGAGGGCTCCGCGCCGTCCGCGGACTCCAGCTCCACGGGGTCCGCGTCGCTGAAGCCCTGCTGGATGTGGACCTCGCCGTCGCCCTTGCGCTTCTTCGCCTCGGCTTCCTTCTCGGCCTTGGCCTTGTCCTCGAGCCGCTTGGCTTCGTTGGCGGCGCGCTGGTTGTCCTCGGGCGTCATCCGGGCCGTGAAGGTGGCGAACTCCTTCGCGGAGACGCCGTGCTTCTCCAGGACCTTGGCGGATTCCTTCTGCTGGGCGCGGATGGACTCGCCGCGCTCGGCGTTGCTCATCTCCGAAGGCTTCCGGTTGCCGAACTCCTCGTTCACCTTCGCCTGGGCCGCGGCCTCATCGCGCTGGATGGCCGCCACCTTCTCCGGCGACAGGCCTTCCTCCTCCGCGAGGGCAGGGGTCGCCAGAACGAGCGACGAGGCAGCGAGCATCAACGAGAGACGGGTGGTCATGGGGAGGCTCCTCAATCCGACCCATCATAGGCACGGAGTCAGCGCCCACGCATGGCGGGTTCTTCAGGGCGCCTGACACCGCGTGCAGCCGTCGTTCGCGCCCGCGCACTGCTCGCGCGCCCTGGCGCAGCGCGGCGGGAGGTCGTCCCGGTCCGCATGCTGCTCCACGAGGCCGCAGAGCTGCTCCGCCGTGGCGCACGTCCGCGTGGAGATGTCGCACTGCTCCGCGCAGGTCAGGTCGTCCCCCTGCTCGCGGGCGCGGAGCTCGTCGAGGCGGGCCTCGATGCCGTCGATGGCCGCGTCGTCGTCCCCGGCCACCCGGGTGTCCACGTGCTTCGCGCAGCCTGCCAGCGCGATTGCCGCGATGAGGAGGGCCAGCCATGACCGGGTCGCTCGCATGGGCCTACCCATATGCGCCCGTTCGTGGCCGCGTCCAGTCAGCGGCGTTCGGGCGAGCGCATGCGGCGCTCGGGGCGGGGCTCCGGCTCAGGGGGGCGGCTCCAGTAGAGCCAGGCTGTCAGCGCCAGGAGCGCGGCCACGGCCAGCCTCCGCAGCCATTCCTCGCGCGCCCGTCCGGGGGAGTCCGCGTCGGCCTGGGCGGCCTTCTGCAACGCGGCCTCCACTTCCGGCCCCAGCGCGTGCATCCGCCGGCACAGCCAGGCCACGGGCGCGAGCGGCACCGGTACGGGCGCGGTGTCCTTCTCCACGGCCATGGCCAGCATCCGCTCCCAGGCGGTGGCCTCCTCCGGGCTCTCCGGGGGCCTCGCGGGCTGGCCCAGTTGAAGGGCCAGGGCCACCGCCGAGCGGAGCAGCAGCGCCGAGAAGGCGTCGTTTGAAGTCCCATACCAGGCCGCGCACTCCGCCTGGGTGCGGCGCTCCACGAGCCGGCGGACCAGCACGGCGGCTGTGCGGGGCTCCAGCGCGCGGAGGGCCTCGCAGAGGGCCTCGGGGGACAGGCGGGCGACGTCGGGGACGGAGGCGGTCACTGGACTCCATTCTGCGGCATCCGGCCGGGGTTTTCGCGGGCTCCTACCAGGGACATGGCCTGGCTTCCGGCCGATTTCTTGAGGCGGATCGCCCCGCCCCTAGACTGTTGGACCATGTTGCAACGTGTGGCACTGCTGCTGCTCCTGCTCGCGTCGTCGCGGGCGTTCGCCGTGGAGACGATGCGCATTGCCATGGACGACCCGGGCGACGAGGTCCGCGTGAGCGGCCGGGGCCTGGGCTTCGGCCCGGATGCCGAGGACGGCGCCTATGTCGCCGTCACCTCCGGGCAGGCCACGGTGCGCCGCCGCAACGGCAAGCTGGAGGTCAACGGGGCTCCCGTCCTCGAGGACTCCATCCGCTTCCGTGGCGGACTGGAGGCCACCGACGCGGGCGGCCCCGGCAACGAACCGCTGAAGGCGGGCAGCGCGCAGGTGCGCGGCGACGTCGTCGTGCGCCTGTTCAAGAACAGCCTCCAGCTCATCAACGTCATCCCCCTGGAGGACTACCTCGCGGCGGTGCTCGGCAGCGAGATGCCCGTGTCCTTCCCGCTGGAGGCCCTCAAGGCCCAGGCCGTGGCCGCCCGGACGTACGCGCTGCAGAAGAAGCTGGACGCGTATGGGGCCGCCTTCCACATGGGCAGCAGCGTGCTCCACCAGGTGTACGGCGGCGTGAACCGCGAGGACGCCAAGACGCGCGCCGCCGTGGAGGCCACCCGGGGCGAGGTGCTCACGTACGACCTGGCCCCCATCGAGGCTTACTTCCATGCCTCCTGCGGCGGGCGCACCGAGTCCGGCCAGGACGCCCTCCAGCGCAACCTGCCGTACCTGCAGCCCGTCGACTGCCCCTGCGGCAAGCTGCCCGCCAGCCGCTGGTCCGCGACCCTCTCCGAGGCGGAGCTGCGCGGCGCGCTGAAGTCCTCGCCGGGCGGCATGCGCGTCACGGGCCGCACGCCCACGCACCGGGTGACCCGCGTGGTGCTGTCGGATGGCACCGCGGTGGACGGCGTGACGTTCCGCCGCAAGCTGGGCTACACGCGCCTCAAGAGCCTGGACTTCGACGTGGAAGCGTCCGGCAAGAACTACGTGTTCACCGGACGTGGCTTCGGCCACGGGGCGGGGCTGTGCCAGTGGGGCGCCAAGGCCCTCGCCGACCAGGGCAAGACGTACCGGGAAATCCTTTCCCACTACTACCCGGGCGCCGAGTTCCAGCAGCTCTACTGACGCCCTCGGCGGTTTCCGTGAGGGCGCGGGGGCTGCTACAAGCGCCAACCCCGTGTCGTCCCTCCTCTCCGACTACGATTTCGAGCTCCCCGAGGCGCAGATCGCCCAGGCCCCACTGCCCCACCGGGACGCGTCGCGCCTGATGGTCGTCAGCCGCGCCACCGGCGCCTGGAGCCACCAGCACTTCACCGACCTGCCGGACCTGCTGCGCGAAGGTGACCTGCTCGTCCTCAACGACGCCCGCGTCATTCCCGCGCGCCTGCTGGGCCAGAAGAGCGGCACCGGCGGCCGGGTGGAGCTGCTGGTCGTCCGCCCCGCCGCCGCGGCCACGCTGACCTCCGCGGCGCTTGGCGGAGCGCCAGAGTCGCTGGAGTGGGTCTGCCTGGGCCAGGCGTCCAAGGGGCTCAAGCCCGGCCAGTCCGTCACCTTCGACGGGGGCCTGTCCGCCGAAATCCTGGAGGCCCTGGGGGGAGGGGAGTACCGGGTGCGCTTCCATGCCGCGCCGGGCACGTCGCTCGCCAGCCTCCTGGACGCGGCGGGCCGGCTGCCCCTGCCTCCGTACATCACCCGCGAGCCCGAGGCCGCGGACGCCGAGCGCTACCAGACCGTGTACGCTCGCGCGTCCGGCGCCGTGGCCGCGCCCACCGCCGGCCTGCACTTCACCGAGGACGTCTTCGCGAGGCTCGCGGCGAAGGGTGTCCGGCGCGTGGAAGTGACGCTCGACGTGGGGCCCGGCACCTTCCTCCCCGTGCGCGAGGAGGTGCTGGACAAGCACCACATGCACCCGGAGCGCTTCACCGTGCCCCAGGCCACCGCTGACGCCGTGAACGCCGCGAAGGCGGAAGGGCGCCGCGTGGTCGCCGTGGGCACCACCGTGGTGCGCACGCTGGAGTCCGCCACCGACCCGGACACGGGCCGGCTGCGCAGTGGCCCGGGCGAGACGGCGATGTTCATCCGGCCCGGCTATGTCTTCCGCCAGGTGGACGTGCTCCTCACGAACTTCCACCTGCCGCGCTCCACGCTGGTGATGCTGGTGAGCGCGCTCCTGGGCCGTGAGCGCACGCTCGCCGCGTACCAGGAGGCCGTGCGCGCGGGCTACCGGTTCTTCAGTTACGGCGATGCCATGTTGGTGAAGGAGTGAGTGCCGTGGTCGACGAGCAGGGCAGGGAAAAGGGCGAGAAGGGCGATACCCGCGTGCCCCCGGGGCTGGTGCGCTTCGAGCTGTTGCACGAGGACCAGAGCGGCACCAAGGCGCGCCGCGGCCGGCTGAACACGCCGCATGGTCCCATCGAGACGCCCATCTTCATGCCCGTGGGCACCGTGGGCAGCGTCAAGGGCGTGGGCCCGGACGACCTGAAGACCCTGGACGCGCAGATCATCCTGGGCAACACCTACCACCTGATGCTGCGCCCCACGGACGCGCTCGTCGGGGAGATGGGCGGCCTGCACCGCTTCATCTCCTGGGACCGGCCCATGCTCACCGACAGCGGCGGCTTCCAGGTGTTCAGCCTGTCGGAGAAGCGCAAGATCACGGAGGAGGGCGCCGCGTTCCAGTCGCACCTGGACGGCTCGCGGCACTTCCTGTCGCCGGAGCGCTCCATTGAAATCCAGGAGACGCTGGGCGCGGACGTCATCATGGCGTTCGACGAGTGCCCTCCGTCCACCGAGGACCGCGCCTACCTGGAGAAGTCCCTGGCGCGCACCACGCGCTGGCTGCACCGGTGCGTGAAGGCGTGGGGCCGCGAGCGCTCGTCGCTCTTCGGCATCGTGCAGGGCGGCCTGCATGACGACCTGCGCAAGCGCCACGCGGAGGAGGTGTGCGCGGTGGACCTGCCCGGCTACGCGCTGGGGGGCTACTCCGTGGGCGAGGCGCCCGAGGCCATGCACGCGGGCGTGGCCTACTCGGCGCCGCTGCTGCCCCGGGACAAGCCGCGCTACCTGATGGGCGTGGGCACGCCGCTGGACCTGGTGACGTGCGTGGAGCACGGCGTGGACATGTTCGACTGCGTGCTTCCTACGCGGTGCGCGCGCAACGGCCTGCTCTTCACCTCGGAGGGCAAGCTGGTCATCCGCAACGCGGCCTACGCCAAGGACCCCCGCCCGGTGGACCCGGCGTGCTCCTGCTACACCTGCCGCACGTTCAGCCGCTCCTACCTGCGGCACCTGTTCGCGGCGGGAGAAATCCTGGCGATGCGGCTCAACACCCTGCACAACCTCCACTACTTCCTGGACCTGATGGCCCAGGTGCGCCGCGCCATCGCCGAGGACCGCTTCGCCGCGTTCGCTCGCGACTTCCGGGCCAAGGCCGTGGCGCAGGAGGCCGAACGCAAAAGCGGCCGGTGAGCGGGCAACGGGTTTGCCGCGCTTCCGGCGTTCACTTGCTCACATGGGGCGCCCTTGCTAAGAGGCCACCCTTTCGGATGTTTTGACCCCACCCGTACGCCGGGTCGGGGCCGTTTCCGAGTCCTTCCTCCCAAACGACGAGGCAGTACGTGGCTGACAGTTTCCTGATTCTCGCGCAGGCCGGGGCTGGCGGTTCCCCCCTGGGGACCTTCGGCTTCCTCGCCGTGCTGGTGGCCATCATGTACTTCGTGATGATCCGCCCCCAGCAGAAGCAGCTCAAGGAGCACCGCAACCTGCTCGCGGGGCTGAAGAAGGGCGATGACGTCGTGACGTCCGGCGGCATCCTCGGGCGCATCCACCAGGTGGACGAGTCCACCGTGACGCTGGAGATCGCCAGCGGGGTGCGCGTGCGCGTGCTCAAGACGGCGGTCAGTGCGAAGGGAACCGTTCCGGTGGCGGGCGCCCCGGCGGCTGTCCCCGCTGAGAAGAAGGAGGAGAAGTAATGGACCGCGGCTGGTGGTGGAAGTTCGGAATGATCGTCGCGGTGACGCTGGGGACGATCTGGTTCCTCGTCCCGACGTACTACTCGCTGGTGGTCCTGGACCGCAACGAGCGCAACAACATCGCCGTGCTGGAGCAGCGGCTGCCCAAGTGGGCGCCCCCCGCGAAGTACCGCCTCAACCTGGGGCTGGACCTGCAGGGCGGCATCCACATGGTGATGCGGGTGGACACCAAGACGGCCCTGCAGAAGCGCACCGAGCGCCGCGGGACGCAGATCGCCACCTACGTCAACGACAAGAAGCTGGGTGAGGTGACGGCGGACACGGACCCGGAGCGGCTGCAGCTGGTGCTGACCGCGAAGGACCCGGCGACCATGGACGCCATCCAGAAGGAGGTCCTGGCCACCTTCACCGACTTCACCGTGGAGTCCCGCAACGGCGGCACGCTGGTGCTCAAGCCGGACGAGGGCCAGGTGAACCGCTTCCGCGACGAGGCCGTGGACCAGGCGATGCTCGTCATCCGCCGCCGCATCGACAAGTGGGGCGTGGCGGAAGTGGACGTGCGCAAGCTGGGCACGGACTCCATCCAGATTTCGCTGCCCGGCCGCAGCAACCCGGAGCAGGCCAAGGAGCTGGTGGGCACCACCGCGCAGCTGGAGTTCCGGATGGTGGACGACACCAACCCGCAGGTGTTCGCGCAGATGTACCAGCAGAACCCGCCCCCGCCGGAGAGCAAGATCACCCTGGTGGAGGACGAGGGCTTCCCGCAGCTGTCCTCGCCCAACCGCGAGGCGCTGCTGGCGTACGCGAAGGACAAGACGCCGGAGGGCCGCGACGTCGTCACCGAGTGCGTGGCGAACCCGGTGAAGAAGAACGATTGCATCGCGTACCGCAGCTACCTGCTGGACAAGAACGTTCCGCTCACGGGTGAGAGCCTGGCGGGCGCGGACGCGTCCGTCAGCCAGATGAACGAGCCGGAGGTGAACATCGCCTTCGACCCGGCCGGTTCGCGTGAGTTCGAGAAGCTGACCGAGGCCGCGGTGGGCCGCCGGATGGCCATCGTGCTGGACGACAACGTGCACACCGCCCCGCGCATCAACGAGAAGATTGGCGGCGGCCGCGCGCGCATCACCATGGGCCGCGCCAGCGGGCGCAGCTTCGAGGAGTGGCTGGGCGAGGCGCAGACGCTGGCGCTGGTGCTCAAGGCGGGCGCGCTGCCCGCGCCGGTGACGGTGGGCGAAATCCGTCAGGTGGGCGCGACGCTGGGCGACGAGCTCATCAAGAAGGGCAGCCTGGCCGCGCTGGTGGGCCTGGCGCTCGTCGTCGTCTTCATGGCGGTGTACTACCGCAAGTCCGGCCTCATCGCGGACGTGGCGCTCCTGCTCAACGGCCTGCTCATCCTGGCGGGCCTGGCGTTCTTCAACGCCACGCTGACGCTGCCGGGCATCGCGGGCTTCGTGCTCACGCTGGGCATCGCGGTGGACGCGAACGTGCTCATCAACGAGCGCATCCGTGAGGAGCTGTCCCACGGCAAGTCCGCGCGCGCCGCGGTGGACCAGGGCTATGACCGCGCCTTCTGGACCATCTTCGACGCGCACGTGACGACGCTCATCGCGGGCTTCATCCTGTTCTTCACGGGAACGGGTCCGGTCCGCGGCTTCGCCACCACGCTCATCGTGGGCCTGCTGGCGTCGCTGTTCACGTCCATCGTCGTGACGCGCGTCATCACGACCTACTTCGTCCACGGCCGCAACGCCCAGTCGGTGTCCGTCTAACGGGCCTCAGAGCGCCTTCGGGAAATCCGCCATGCAGATTCTCAAGCACAAGACGAACATCGACTTCATCAGCAAGCGCAAGCCGGCGCTCTTCATCTCCACGCTCATCAACCTGGCCATCATCGTCGGCATCGCCGCGGTGGGGTTCAACTTCGGCGTGGACTTCGCCGGCGGCACGGTGGTGGAGCTGAAGTACAACACGCCCACCACCGCGGAGCAGGTCCGTGAGAAGGCCCAGGCCGGCGGGCTGCACGACGTCAGCGTCCAGGGCGTGGGCGCGGCCGAGGAGAACTCCTTCCTCCTGCGCATGGGCGGCGTCACGCAGCTCACGGAGGAGAACGCCGAGCACGCGAAGGCGGCCATCCAGGGCCTGGGCGAGACGCGCAACGTCTACGCCGACATGGCCAACGGCATCGTGAACTTCCGCTCCGCGCAGCCCATGTCCGCGGAGGCGGTGAAGAAGGCCGTCGAGGGCGCGGGCATCGGCGTGCAGGAGGTGCGTGACCTGGGCGCGAACCAGGGCGGCACCGGCTACGACTACCAGGTCGTGGCGAGCGGCATGGCGGACAAGGTGTTCGCCGCGCTGAGCGCGGGCTCCGACAAGCCCGGCTTCGAGCAGCGCCGCGTGGACTACGTGGGCCCGCAGGTGGGCAAGCAGTTGCGCAACCGCGGCATCATGGCGCTGGTGTACTCGATGGTCGCCATCCTCATCTACGTGGCGTTCCGCTTCGACTTCAAGTTCGGCCCGGGCGCGCTGCTCGCCATGGTCCATGACGTCATCATGGTGGCGGGCTACTACCTGGTGAGCCGGCGCGAGTTCAACCTGACGTCCATCGCCGCGCTGCTCACCATCGTGGGCTACTCCGTGAACGACACCATCGTCATCTACGACCGCATCCGCGAGGACATGGTGAAGTACAAGGGCAAGCCGCTGCCGGAGATCATCAACATCGCCGTCAACGACACGCTGGGCCGCACCATCCTCACCTCTGGCGTGACGGCGCTGTCGCTCATCGGTCTGCTCATCTTCGGCGTGGGCGAAATCTTCGACTTCGCCATGGCGATGCTGGTGGGCATCCTCGTGGGCACGTACTCGTCCGTGTACATCGCCAGCCCACTGGTCATCTGGCTGGACGAGCGCGCGCACGCCCGCGAGGGTCACGGCGGCGGCGCCAAGCAGGAGCCGAAGACGGCCTGAGCTGTCTGACGGTTTGAAGCCACGAGGGCCCTCCTCCCCAACGTGGGAGCGAGGGCCTTCGCTTTTTCAGAAGCGCGCGCCCAGGGTCAGCGACGCGTCCATCAGTCCGCCGCCGTTGTCGTCCGTGCGGGTGACGTTCGCGAAGTCCTGGTCGATGAGGATGCGGTAGGTGCCTCGCACGCCGGCGGTGAGGCCTCCGGTGTTGAACTCCAGGCCCACCGCGAGGGGCACTTCCTCCATCAGGTCGGAGTCGTAGAGCCCCGCGCCCGCGCCGCGCACGTCCACGTAGGACAGGCCCAGGCCCACGCCCGCGAAGGGGCGCACCGCCGTGAGGAAGGGCGGCGACACCTTCACCAGCGCGCTGCCTCCGTTGCGTACCAGCGAGGGCCCGTCGAAGAGGCGGCTGTCGCTCACCTTGTTCTGCGAGCCCTCGTAGCCGACCTCGAAGCCGAGGAAGGTGGTGGGCTGGAGGTTGAGCGTCAGGCCCCACAGCGGACCGGTGCTGGCCAGGTCGCCCAGGTCGCCCGTGTAGTCGCCGATGCCGCCGCGCAGGAAGACGTTCACGTCTCCCTGCTTCTTCTGCGCGAGCGCGGGCCCGGCGCACAACACGACGGCCGTCAGGGCACCGCCCTGGAGAAACCTGCGAAGCATGCGGACCTCCCTGTCCACGGGTGTGCACTCAAGCTGGGCACCGCGCACCCGCCGTGCAGGTTGGGGGCAGGGAGGCAGCCGAGCGCACGTCTGAACATGCGTGCAGGAGGGTGGTGTGAGTGGGCGGGTTGGACTGCCTTGGTCGGACGTCTGAGGTACTGTCCTTCACCATGCGGTGGTTGCTTCCAGATGTCGTCGAGCAGGAGGTGGGTTCGCTCGCGGGTGAGCTGTCTCTGCACCCGTTGGCGGCGAGGGTGTTGCTCCACCGTGGCTACCGGACGCCGGAGGCGGCGTCGGCCTTCCTGTCGGACCGGTTGGCGGACCTGCCGGACCCGTTCCGGATGAAGGGCATGGGCCCGGCGGTGGAGCGCGTGCTGCGCGCGGTGCGGCTCAAGGAGAAGGTGACGCTCTACGGGGACTACGACGTGGACGGCGTGTCCTCCACGTCGCTCATGTACCTGTTCCTCAAGGAGCTGGGCGCGGCCCCCGCCACGTACATCCCGCACCGCCTGGACGAGGGCTACGGACTCAACCTGGGCGCGGTGGAGCGCATCGCGCAGGACGGCACGCGGCTGCTGGTGACGCTGGACTGCGGCATCACCTCCGTGGCGGAGATCGCCCGCGCGAAGGAGCTGGGCCTGGACGTCGTGGTGGTGGACCACCACACGGTGCCGCCCACGCTGCCGCCCGCCACCGCGGTGCTCAACCCGCACCAGCCCGGCTGCGAGTACCCCACGAAGGTGCTGTGCGCCGCGGGCGTGGCCTTCAACCTCTGCATGGGCCTGCGCAAGCGGCTGCGCGACGACGGCTTCTTCGCCACGCGCAAGGAGCCCAACCTCAAGGCGCTGATGGACCTGGTGGCGCTGGCCACCGTGGCGGACGTGGTGCCGCTCACCGGCGCCAACCGCATCCTCGTGGCGCACGGCCTCCAGGAGCTGTCCCAGGGCCGCCGCCCCGGCATCCGCGCGCTGAAGGAGGTGGCCGGCCTGGAGCCGGACGCCAGCGTCACCGCGGGGCAGGTGGGCTTCCGTCTGGGGCCTCGCATCAACGCCGCGGGCCGCCTGCATGACGCGTCGCTGGGCCTGCAGCTCTTGTGCGCGGACTCCGTGGAGACGGCGCGCTCGCTGGCGCAGGTGTTGGACCGCGCGAACGCGGAGCGGCAGGGCATCGAGAGCGGCATCCTCACGCAGGCGCTGGCGCAGGCGGAGGAGCACAAGGACTCGCGGGGCTTCGTGCTCTTCGACGAGGGCTGGCACCCGGGCGTCATCGGCATCGTGGCGTCGCGCGTGGTGGAGCGCTTCCACCGGCCCACGGTGATGGTGGGCGTGAAGGACGGGGTGGGGAAGGGCTCGGCGCGCAGCATCGAGGCGTTCCACCTGTACGACGCGCTCACCGGGTGCTCGGACCTGCTCATGCGCTACGGCGGGCACAAGCACGCCGCGGGCCTCACCATCGACGCGAAGCAGCTGCCCGCCTTCCGCGAGGCCTTCGCGAAGATTGCCCTCCAGCGCCTGACGCCGGAGGACATGATTCCGCGCTGCCGCGTGGACGCGGTGGTGAACCCGGGCGACCTGGACGCGACGGCGGTGGAGTCGCTGCAGCGGCTGGGGCCCTTCGGTCAGGGCAACCCGGAGCCGGTGCTGGTGCTGCGCGGCCAGCAGGCCCGGCCCCGCGTGCTGCCCGCGAAGTCCGGGGCGCCTGGCGCGGGGCACCTGAAGCTGGCGCTCGTGGACGCCCCGGAGCTGGATGCCATTGGCTTCGGCATGGCGGACCGCGTGTCGCTGGTGGAGGGGCCGGTGGACCTGGCCTTCCAGGCCGGCTTCGACACCTTCCGCGGCCAGCGCAAGCTGTCCCTGCGCCTCAAGGACGTGCGTCAGGCCGCCTGACGCACGTCCGAGGCTGTCACCCGCGCTACGCGAGCCCCCAGCGCACCCGGCCCGGCGACATCAGCGCGCCGGCCCGCGCCAGCTCGTTGAGGCGGAAGCGCTCCGCCTGACGCTCGAAGGCGGTGCGGCAGCCCTCCGAGCAGAAGAAGTACCGGCGCTTCTTGTACTCCGACGAGGGATGGCCCTCCGGAGCCTCCAGGTGCCTGCCGCACACCGGATCCCAGTGCCGGGTGTTGCCCTGCCCGTGTTCCTGTCCGCCGTTCATCATCCACCTCCAGCCCGACGCCCCCGACTCCCCTGACTGGCGCGAATGTAAGCAGGGGGCATGCCAGGGGTCCATCTCCTTGGAATGCCAAGCATGGGGCCGTTTCCGGGACGCGAAGGAGGGGAAAAAGTTCAGCCCCCGCCGCCGCTTCCCGGGTGGGGAAGGGCGCGGGGGCCGAGGGGACGACAACCGGGGTGCGGCGTCAGAAGCCGACGCCGGCGCTGCCACCCAGGAAGAAGTCGTTGGCGTAGCCGCGCCGCAGGCCCATGGCCTCGACGCGGAAGGTGAGGTGCAGCGTGCGCGACAGGGCGGGCCGGCCGCGGATGCCCAGGCCGTACTGCACGACGGGCTTGAGGCCGTTCACCTTCGTTTCGTCCTCGCCCACGGTGATGCCGGTGTTCTGGTACGCGAGTCCGCCACCGGCCTGAAGGAACAGACCGAAGGGCGAGTCACCGAAGCGGAACAGCCAGGCCGGCGCGAGCGTGAAGTAGTGAAGCCGCGTGTCCCCCTTGATGAATTCCGTGCCGTCACTGAGGCTGCCGTAGAGCCAGCGCAGGTCCCCGAAGAGGGCCTCGCGCAGGGTGGCGTTCTCCGTGAAGAACGTGCGGCCGAACTCCCAGGTGGCGCGCACGCCCAGGCCGGGCTTGTTGTCGGAGAAGTCGCCGCGGGCGCTGTCGATCATCAGCAGGCCGCCCGTCAGCTCCACCGCGACGCCCAGGTTGGGGTCGTCCAGGCGGGACATGCCGCGGAAGCCCTCGTCGTTGGTGGCCTCGGAGGCCTCGCGGAACTCGTCCGTTTCGTCCACCAGCCGGCGGCGGCGCTCGTAGGCGTCGTCGTCCTCCTTGCGCGCCTTCTCCTGGGCGCGGTCGGCCTCCTCCTCCGGGTAGGCGTAGGGGTCGTCGTCATCCGCGCTCTGGGCGAACGCGACAGGGGTGAAGAGCAGGCTGCCGGCGAGGCAGGCCTTGAGCCAGGTGTTCAAGGGAGCGGGCCTCACTGGAAGATGCTGGGGCAGGTGGTGCCGCCCGCGGCGCTGGGCGGGCAGAGGTTGTCGCCGATGAGGTCTTCGCGCGGGATCTGCAGGTGGTCCATGAACTCGTTGCAGACGGCCTTGCGCAGCTCCAGGTCGGAGATGTGCGAGATGATGGCGGCGGCGGGGACGGCCAGCGAGAACTGGGACTGATCGCCCAGCACCAACTGGGTGTACTGGTAGATGCCCGGCTTGGCGGGGTCCGTGTCGTAGTACGCGGAGACGATGTCGCGCTGCAGCTGGGCCTCCTGGCCGGTGGAGCGGCCCGCCTGGTAGAGCGCGGTCGCCAGCAGCGTGCCCACCGTGTACTCGGAGCCGTCGGCGGAGAAGGTGTTCACGTCCTGCTGCTGCACGCGGGCGTACAGGAGCGCGCTCATGCAGCGGTCGCCGCGGGACAGGTCTCGCGCGTCCGTCACTCCGGCGAAGGGGCCGCCGTCGAAGGAGGTCGCCATGAAGCGGGGGTCACACCCGCTGACGCTGCGGCAGGTGGCGCCGTAGGCGTGGTAGTCCGCCAGGCCCTCGTCGAAGGACTTGAGCACGTTGGCGCCCTGGCTGGGGACCTCCGAGGACCAGATGGACAGCGCCAGGGGCAGGTTCTGGCCGGCGTACGCCAGCCGGTTGAACACCAGGTGGCCGTACTCGTGCGCCATCACCGCCGCGTTGAGGGGCAGCGGGGCGCGCTGGATGCGGTCGAACGGCAGCACCATGAACGACTGGAGCACCGGGTAGAAGATGGCGTTGTCGCGCGCCGGCTCCTTGCTCACCTGCGCCTGGATGAACTCCGGGAAGTAGTAGAGCGTCGGCGCGGGCTCGAAGGACTGGACCTTCACGTTGGCGACGGTGCGGAAGTACTCGTTGGCGCGCTCGAGGTTGTAATACGAGGTCACCATGTTCCAGGAGTGGAAGTCCGCGGGCCAGAGGACGTCCTCGCCCGTCTTCGCGTCCTTCTGGCTGATGTAGCTGGCCTTCACGTCGTGGCCGGACTTCTTGAGCAGCACGTCCGCGACGGTGTCCTCCGTGGCGTTCTGGAGCGCGGGGTCGTTCACGTCGATGACGATGCGCGCGCCACCCTGGAGGTCGCCGACGGTGCCCTTCAGGCCGACGACGTCCTCGATGGTGGTGAGTTCGACCTGCGTGGGGACGTACTGGCCATTGCTGGAGCGGGACAGGACGGAGACCTTCACGGGGGCCTCGCTGTCCGGCGCGCAGCCCGTGGCCAGGGCCAGCCCGACGGCGGCGGTGGTGACTGTTCGGAGCATGACGCCCGTTTTACTCCGGACCGCTCAGAACGTGTATTCCCCTCCGAGTGTGAGCAGGCCGGAGGTCTCCGGAGGCAGGCCTTCCGGCACGTCCCGCTGGAGGGCCACGGAGGCCCACAGCCGCACCGCGTCGCCCGGGCGCACCGTCCACCGGGTGGCCACCACGTGGGCCACGCCCTCGCCCGCCACGTACCGGGTGAAGGCGTAGGACAGCTGGCCCCGCAGGGCCGGGGTGATGCGCCAGGAGAGGGACGGCTTCAGGTCCCAGCGGACCGGGGCGGAGGGGAAGCCCGTGGTGGCGTTGACCTCGCCCAGGCGCCGGGCCACGGCCGCGCCCAGGTCGCGCAGTTGGCGGCGGCGCAGGAGCGCCAGGGCCCTGCGGGCGGCCACCCGGCTTTCGAGCTGGGCCTCCAGTTGCTCCGTCTCCGCGTCGGTGAACTGGCCCGCGGTGAGCGGGTCCTCGCTGTAGAGGGCGTAGCCCCCGCGCAGCCCCAGCTCCCACCGGCCCTTCCAGAGCAGCCGCGCGCCCAGCGTGGGGCGGGCCGACCAGAGGAGGTCCTCCCGGGCGTAGCGCTGCGTGGAGGCGCCGTCGGAGACGGTGAGCAGCTGGCGGCGCAGCGGGTTGCGGCTGACGCCCACGCCTGCGTCCAGGCCGTACTCCCAGGTGCCGAAGCCCGCCGAGTCCCAGGCCGCGCCCAGCTGCACCGCCTGGCTGCCCTGGCCGGTCCGGGCGGTGAGGCCGGGGATGTTGAGGCGGGGGCGCTCCGGGGTCAGCTCCGTGTCCGAGGCCTTGGACAGCCCCAGGCTGACGGCGCCGGACAAGAGCCAGTGCTCGCCCGCGAGGTGGTCCAGGCCCACGGAGAGCTGGTGGGTGGCCGCGGTGCCGGACTCCGGACGCACGCCGGTGTAGCCCAGCGTGACGAAGGTCGCCTCGCCCACGCCCACGTCGCCCAGGAGGCTCCAGAGGACGTAGCCGTGGCCGCCGCTCGCCTCGAGCGTGACAGCGCTGTCCGCGCCTTGCGCCCGGGCGGAGGCCGCCCCCCACAGCGCCAGCAGCACGCACCCCGTGCTGACACACGCGAGCACGCCCCCGGGCCGGCGGCGGGTTTCCAGGTCCCCCTGCATGGAGGCATCAACCCCGGATCCGTTTCCAGGTTGCGGTGACGTGCGCGCCTGCCTGCTCATGCGCCCATCTTCCGAGGGAGATGGCGGTGAAAACACGGGGGTGTCCGGGCCATGGATTCCTTGACGCGTCGTTTCCACGATCCGCTATGGTGCCCGGCCTTCCTTCCCGAACCAAACGCAGGCGGTCTCCATGGCGGTCCCGTTCATTTCCGAGGTCAAGCGTACCCACACCTGCGGTCAGCTCACGGCCGCGAACGTTGGCGAAGAAGTGGTCCTCTTCGGCTGGGTGCACAACCGCCGCGACCACGGCGGCGCGGTGTTCATCGACCTGCGGGACCGCGACGGGCTCACCCAGGTGGTGTTCGAGCCGGACAGCAAGGAGGCCCATGAGCTGGCCGGCCACCTGCGCCTGGAGTACTGCATCGGCATCAAGGGCAAGGTGCTGTCGCGCGGCAAGAACGTGAACCCGAAGATGAAGACGGGTGAAATCGAGGTGAAGGCCTCGGACCTGACCATCTTCAACCGCTCGGAGCCCACGCCGTTCCTCATCGAGGACAACGTGGAGACGTCCGAGGAGAAGCGCCTGGCGCACCGCTACCTGGACCTGCGCCGCGGGCCGCTCCAGAAGACGCTGATGACGCGCTCCAAGATGAACACGCTCGCGCGCTCGTACCTGGCGGGCAACGGCTTCCTGGAACTGGAGACGCCCTTCATGGGCAAGTACACGCCGGGCGGCGCGCGCAACTTCCTGGTCCCCAGCCGCCTGAACCCGGGCAAGTTCTACGCGCTGGCGGAGAGCCCGCAGCTGTACAAGCAGCTCTTCATGGTCGCGGGCTTCGACCGGTACTTCCAGATCGTGAAGTGCTTCCGCGACGAAGACCTGCGCCTGGACCGGCAGCCGGAGTTCACGCAGATCGACGTGGAGATGAGCTTCGTCACCCAGGACGACATCTTCACCATCATCGAAGGCCTGCTGAAGAAGCTGTGGGGCGAGGTGCTGGGCATCGACATCCCGACGCCCTTCATGCGCATGGACTTCTACGAGTCCATGGCGAAGTACGGCAACGACAAGCCGGACCTGCGCTTCGGGCTGGAGCACGTGGTGCTCACGGACGTCATCCGCGAGCACGGGGCCGCGGGCGGCGTGCCCATGATGTGGGACGCGGTGCAGGAGAAGGGCATCGTCAAGGCGATGGTCGTCCCGGCGGAGAAGGCGCTGTCCCGCGCGGAGAGCGACAAGCTGGAGGACTTCGCGAAGCAGGCGGGCGCCAAGGGCCTGGCGCGCGCGAAGGTGGGCGAGGGCGGCGAGTGGACCCAGTCCCCGCTGTCCAAGACGATTACGCCGGCCCTGCGGCAGGCCATCAACCAGGCCGTGAACGCGAAGACGGGCGACCTCATCCTGTTCCAGTTCGGCCGCGAGTCGCTGGTGCACACGGTGATGGCGAACCTGCGCGTGCACGTGGCGAAGAAGCTGGGGCTCATCCCCGAGTACGGCAGCGGCGGCCAGTGGAAGTTCCTCTGGGTGGTGAACCCGCCCCTCTTCGAGTTCGACGAGGAGACGAACACCTGGGCGGCGGCGCACCACGCCTTCACCCGTCCGCACGACGAGGACGTGCAGTACCTGGGGACCGACCCGGGCCGCGTGAAGTGCCACCGCTACGACGTGGTGCTCAACGGCTTCGAGATTGGCGGCGGCTCCATCCGCCTGCATGACCCGAAGGTGCAGGGCGAGGTGTTCAAGGCGCTGGGCATCCAGGAGGAGGAGGCGCGCGTGAAGTTCGGCTTCCTGCTGGACGCGCTCAAGTTCGGCGCGCCCCCGCACGGCGGCATCGCGCTGGGCATGGACCGCCTGGTGATGCTGTTGACCGGCGCGGAGTCCCTGCGCGACGTGATTCCGTTCCCCAAGACGAAGACGGGTACGGACACGATGACGGGCGCCCCCGGCGACGTGGACGAGAAGCAGCTGCGCGAGCTGCACGTGCGCTCGGTGCCGCTGCCGCAGAAGTAGTCCGGTGCGTCCCGCCGGGAGGTGGACACTCCCGGCGCGCTGCTTCGTTGCTCGCCGCACCCCGGGCCGTTCGAAAGGCCCGGGGAAGTGGCTGGAAGCCGACGGACAGCCCCTCGGAACGGCTGGACATCCCGGTGGCCGTGGCCATTGAGGACCGGTGACGTGCGAGGGGGCGGGCGCGATGCGGGGACGGGCTTTCGGGGCGTGGGTGCTGGCGTGCGCCCTGCTGTGCGCGGGGCCGGCCTTCGCGGCCGAGACGAAGATGCCCCCGGGCCTCACCGGTGGCTGGGGCGGGATGCGCGGGTTCCTCTACGAGCTGGGCGTGGGGATCCAGCTGCGCTACGTGACGGAGCTCGCCTTCAACGCGCGCGGTGGCAAGGGACATGCGCTGCGGCAGGCGGGCCAGTTCAACGCGGGGCTGGGCCTGGACATGGAGAAGCTGGCGGGCGTGAAGGGCGGCACCTTCCAGTTCACGTTCACGCACCGCAACGGCAACAACCTGAACGCGGACATGGCGCTGGGGAACCTCCAGCTGGTGCAGGAGGTGTACGGGCGCGGCAACGTGGGGCGCCTGACGCAGCTCTGGTGGGATCAGCTCTTCTTCGGTGAGCAGGTGCACCTGAAGCTGGGGCGCATGACGGTGGGCGAGGACACCGCGGACTTCCCCTGCGACTTCCAGAACCTGTCCTTCTGCGGCGCGCAGCCCGGCAACCTCGTGGGCAACTACTGGTTCAACTGGCCGGTGAGCCAGTGGGCCACGCGGCTGCGCGTGGACCTGGCGAAGGTGGCCTACGTGCAGCTGGCCGCGTACGAGGTGAACCCCCGCAACCTGGAGGAGGCCTTCTACCTGGGGCGCTTCAGCGGGGCGACGGGCGTGATGCTGCCCCTGGAGCTGGCCTGGAACCCGAAGTTCCAGGGCGACCGGCTGGAGGGGCTCTACAAAGCAGGCGTCTGGTACGACACGTCCAACGCGCCGGACGTGTTGCTGGACGGCGTGGAGCGCGAAGGCAGATACGGCATCTACTTCGTCGCGCGTCAGCAGCTCACGCACGTGGCGGGCTCGGAGAACGCGGCGCAGGGGCTCAACGTCTTCGTCCGCCTGACGCGCACGGACGTGGACACCTCCACGCTGGATGGCCAGTACACGCTGGGCCTGGGCTACACGGGCGTGTTCGGCCGGGCGGATGACGACGTGGGCTTCGCGCTGGGCGCCACGCACTCCAACGCGCGCTACGTCACCGCGCAGCGGCGGAAGCAGGCGCAGGACCCCGACACGCTCATCCCTCGCACGGAGTACCTGGGCGAGCTGTACTACAGCCTCCATGCGACGCCGTGGCTCGTGCTGCGGCCCAACCTCCAGTACATCCGCCCCGGCGGCGACGAGGACGCGCGCAACATCCTCATCCTGGGCCTCAAGGGGGCACTCACCCTGTAGGGCATGTGGGGAGAGGGCCTCCTTTCCGTGCCGCTTCGCGGGTGGCCTAGAGTGGGGCCATGGCCCTGTCACCCTCGTGGGATGCGTGGCTGTCGGAGAACCTGCTGCGGGGCGTGCCTGAGGAGGCGCTGGCCCGGGCACTGGTCGCCGGAGGGGTGGAGCCGGAGGAGGCGCGCTCGGAGGTGGCTTCTGCGCGGCGGCACCCGGCGGTGGAGGCCGGAGGCTCGCGTGGGGCGCTGGGGGCGGAGGTGGTGTCGCTCCTGGACGTGCGCGCGTCGCTGCATGCGCAGTCGCGCCGGACGGTGGAGCGGCGGCGGGGCGTGTCCGCGGAGGAGTTCCAGGCCCGCTACTACCGCGCGCACCGGCCCGTGGTCCTGGCGGACTTCCTGGAGGGCTGGCCGCTGCTGGAGCGCTGGCGGCCGGAGGCGCTGGCGCGGGACTACGGCGACGTGGAGGTGGAGGTCATGGCGGGCCGCGAAGCCCGCGCGGACCATGACATGTCGCCGGACGCGTGCCGCACGGTGATGAAGCTTTCGGATTTCCTCCACCGGCTGGAGCACGGCGGGCCCTCCAACGACCTGTACCTCACCGCGCGCAACTTCGCGCTGGAGCGGCCGGAGCTGCGGGGGCTCTTGGACGACCTGCGGCCGGCCCCGGGATTCGTGTACCCGAAGCGGCAGCACGGGAGCCTCAAGCTGTGGGTGGGGCCGGCGGGGACGCACACGGCGCTGCACCATGACGTGGACTCGGTGCTGTTCTGCCAGGTCCATGGGCGCAAGCGCTTCTGGTTGGTGCCGTCCTTCGAGACGCCCCACCTGTACAACCGCGAGCACGTGTGGAGCCCGGTGGACGCGGCGGCGCCGGACCTGGAGCGCTTCCCGGACTTCGCCCGCGCGCACGTGCACGAGGTGGTGGTGGGGCCCGGGGAGATGCTGTTCATCCCCGTGGGCTGGTGGCACCAGGTGCTCGCGCTGGACGTGAGCGTGTCGCTGACGTTCCAGTCGCTGGAGGTGCCGGGCGGAAACGCGCGGTGGCACACCTTCGGTTGAGGTGTGCCCACCGCTTCAATGGCTTACGTCAGCCGTTGAGGTTTTCGCCCTTCTGCGTTTCAGGAAGGGGCGGTGTGGACGGCGGCGGCGTGGGTGGCGGGGTTTCAGGCGTCCGCTTCCGGCTTGGGTCCTCCTGCGCGGGGTCACACGGGGGATTGGGGTTCGGGACGATCTTGTATGAATTCTCGGGAGGAGTCATGGAGTCCGCTCGGGGTGGATGTAGACGGCCCAAAAGGTTCAGCCCGATTCAAGGGGTCTGGCGATGACGTCTTCCTTTCCCCCTGTATGGAGAACGTGGCTCGCGGAGAACCTTGCGCGTGGGGTGTCTTCCGAGCGGCTCGCGGCCCGTCTGGAGACGGCTGGACTCACGCCAGAGGTTGTCTGGGAAACGATTCGGGCCGCGGAGACACATCCGGCGGTGATACGGGCGCGTGAATTCACGACACGTCTTGGATTGCTTGAATCACTGCTGGAGACACGGTCGGTGTCGCGACGGCAGGCATTGCCCTCGCCCCGCGTGGAGCGGCGGTCGCGGCTGGCTCCAGAAGAATTCTTCAGTGAGTATTATCGGCGCAACCGGCCGGTTGTCATTGAAGGCTTGATGGAGGACTGGCCGGCGCGGACGCGGTGGACGCCCGCGTGGATGGCCGAGCGTTTCGGTGACGAGACGGTGGAGGTGATGGCGGGGCGCGACGCCCAGGAGATGCCGGACCTGCATGCGGACCGCCTGCGCCGGGACGTGCCGCTGCGGGAGTTGCTGGCGCGGTTTGACGGCGCGCCCGCGAACGACATGTATCTGGTGGCTCGAAACAGCCTGCTCTTGCGTGACGCGTTCCGGCCGCTGTTGGACGACCTGCGCGCGCCGGAGGGATACATCCAGCCGGACCTGCGCGAGCCCGACCGCGTGCATCTATGGCTGGGGCCGGCGGGGACGCTGTCCAACCTGCATCATGATCACCTCAACGTCCTGTTCTGCCAGGTGTGGGGACGCAAGCAGGTGTGGCTGGCGCCGTCGTGGGAGACGCCGTGGATGTCCAACGTGCGCGGCTTCTACAGCGCGGTGGACGTGCTGGCGCCGGACCTGGAGCGCTTCCCGGACTTCGCCCGGGTGGCGTTGCACACGGTGGAGGTGGGGCCGGGGGACACGCTCTTCATCCCGGTGGGGTGGTGGCACGCGCTGCGGGCCCTGGAGCCGAGCTTGTCGGTGACGTTCGTGAGCTTCGAGGAGACACCTGGGATGAACACCTGCTGGCGGGAGGGCTGGCTGGGCGCCACGCCTCCGGAGGAGCACCGATGAGAGCTTCGCGCGAAGTGGAGGCGGGGACCTCGCCGCTGACACCCGAGTGGCGGCGGTGGCTGGTGGAGAACCTGGTGCGCGGGGCGTCACCGAAGGAGTTGGTGGCGTCGCTGGAGAAGGCCGGGGTGCCGACGGAGCAGGCTCGGCGGGCGGTGGAGGTGGAGCAGCAGGAGCCCTTCGTCGCGGGCGCGCTGCGGGCGGTGGGCATGCAGCGGAAGCTGGAGGGGCTGCTGGACGTGTACGCGGAGCTGTTCCAGCAGACGGAAGGGCCGCCGCGCGTGGACCGGCATGACGCGCTGACGCCTGAAGCGTTCTTCGAGCGTTACTACTTCGACAACCTGCCCGTGGTGCTGCGGGCGGAGTGGAGCAGGTCTCTGGAACCGGCGGCCTGGAGCCCCGGGAACGTGGCCGCGTTGTTGGGCGAGCGCGAGGCGCGACACGCGTGCTGCGTACCCCTGTTCGAGGACTCGCGGCTGGAGCCGCTGGCCCGGGAGTTGACACCGCTTCGGGGCTTCACGGCGGAGGACGCCCGTGCGTGCGAGCCCCGCCTGTGGTGGGAGCCGCCGGGCGCGGAAGTCCCCCTGCGCGCGGCGCGGCGCAACGTGCTGCTGGCACAGGTGCATGGGGAGCGGCGGCTCCAGCTCATTCCGGCGTTCGAGCTGCGGCGCGTGACGGGGGCTGGCGATGCACCCCTGCGCCTCGATGTGACGCTGTCGCCGGGAGAGTGCGTCTTGGTTCCAGTGGGCTGGTGGTACGGCTTCAGCGCTCCCGAAGGCGGCGTCGCCGTCTCGTTCGAGGCCTTCGCGCTGCCGGAGCCGAACGTGACCTGGGACGCCGAATCGGAGCCCCAGCCTTCGCCTTTGCCTCCTCGCGACTGAGGGACTCGGGCGCTACTGGTACAGCAGCACCTTGTCCACCCAGCGCATGTGGGGCTGCTTCTTGTGCCAGTCGAGGCGCTCGGCTCGCAGGGCCTGGGAGGGCTCCTCGCCGGACTGGATGCGTTCGCGCACGGCGCGGAAGAAGGCGCCCGCGTCGTTGGGGATCTCCGCCGTGGCGGCGAAGACGGCCCTCGCTCCGGAGGCGACGAACGCCTGCGGCAGCGATGACGTCTCATGCAGGATGGGCGGCAGGCGGGCCGCGCTGCATGCGCCCAGCACCACCAGCGGGGCGCCGTGCAGATGCCGGCGGCGCAGCGCCTCCGCGGTGAGCGCATAGTGGCCGTCCTGCTGCGGCGACAGCGCGATGACCGTCGCGTCCGACAGCGCGCGGTCCACCACGCCGTGCGCGTGGATGTCGATGTCCGTGGCCTGCTCCATCGCCTCCAGCACGCGCTCGGGCGTGGCCTGCGCGCCCTTGAGCCGCAGGAGCCGCTGCGCGCCCGCCAGGTCCACGTCCGCCGCCGAGGGCAGCCGCGCCAGCTTCAGCGTCAGGGGCGGCTCCACGTCCGACACCACGACGTGCAGCGGCGGCTTCGCGGGCGACGTCGCGGGGACGCCCGTTCCGACCCGGTAGCTCCAGGCCAGGTCCGCCGGCAGGAGGCCCGCGCGGCTGTCCAGGGGCGGCGCGGCCAGCACCGCCACGCGGGGACAGTCGCGCAGCAGCTCCACCTGTTCGCCGGGCACCAGCCCCGTCAGGTCATCGCGCAGGGGCACCGTGCGCGAGGCTTCATAGTGGCCCTGCACCTGGCCCTGCGGACCGCGCACCACCGTCACCGTGCGCTCCGCCTCCACCGCCGCCGCCAGCACGCAGCCCTCCGGCACCGGCACCTGGAGGCTCTCGGCCACCACCTCCATGGCCTCGCGGAAGGCCCCGGCGTGGCCCGCGCTCACCGCGAGCGTCTGGTAGGCCACCGCCCGGGCGTCGCGCGCATCCGCGTTCACCTTCAAGAGAGGCTCCGCCTCCGCGATGGTCTGCCTCAGCACGCGCTGGCCCTCGCGCCAGTCGCGGTCCACCGCGAAGCGTCCCCGGATGAGCGTGGCCAGCACGCGCCGCCCCGCGTTCTCCCGGAGCGGATTCACCCGGGCGAGCTCCGCCATCAGGCGTGCCTCGTCGGACGGACGGGGCGCCAGCCGCGCCAGGTCCGCGAGGATCCACGCGCCCTGGAGCCCGGGTGTCTGGCCGCACGCCAGCGACTCCTCCAGTTCCTGCCGCGCCTCCTGCGGACGGAAGCGCATCAGCGCCAGCGAGGCCAGGTTGCGGTGCGCCTGCGTGCGCGCCAGACAGTCGTCGGGCTGACGGGCCAGGGACTCGGTGAGGTAGGCGCGCGAGAGTGCCACCCGCACCTGGAAGCGCGTCGCGTTGGCCAGCATCACCAGCGCCTGTCCCTCGCGGTCCCATTCGCCCAGCGCGGCGGCCTCCTGCCACGCGGCCCGCGCGGACTCCTCGCCCTCCACCAGCCGGTTCGACGCGGTCGCGCGGCTGCTCAACCGGATGAGCAGATCCACGCAGCGCAGGGGCAGCCTCTTCGCGCGGCACTCGCCCAGCGCCTCCCGCAGCCTGTCCCCGGCCTGCGTCCCCTGGCCCGACAGGTCGTCCAGCCGCGCGTCTTCCTGCGCCACGCGTGAGAGGATCCAGGGATCCGTCTCGCCCACCGTCAGGGCGCGAAGCTCCTCGTGCGTGCGCGCCACGCCCTGCGCGCGCAAGAGCGCGCCCAGGAGCAGGTCCTTCGCCGTGGGCTCCTGGCGCAGCCGTTCGATGAGGCTCGCGGGGTTGGGGTGCGCGTCCTGGACCAGCTTCGCGTACTCGCGCGCGAGCGGCGCCCGGCGCGCGAAGTCCTGCACCGCCAGCCGCCGCACGGTGTCCCGCAGCACGCTGTCTCCGCCGGCCGCGTGGTCCAGCACCTCCGCGAGCGGCAGCAGGGCCTCCACCTGCCCGGTGCTCTCCGCGGTCGCCAGCAGGTCGTAAAACCCCTCGCGCGCCAGGCCCGGGAAGCGGGCCGCGGCCTCCACCGGCAGGGGCGCCTGGGGCGAGCGCAGCCGGGCCTGGAAGGCCTCACGCGTGGCCTTCCACGCGTCCGCCCGGGCCTGGAACCGGGCGCGCAGCGTCCGCGCCTGCTCGCGCGCCTCGTCGCTCCAGCCGGGCTCGTTCTTCGCGGCCACCGCTTCGAACGTCGTGGCGGCGAGGAGCGTCAGCCCCAGCTCGCGCGCCACCACGGCGCGGTTCCATCGCGCCTGCGGGTGCTCGGGCATGGCCTCCAGCGTGGCGTCCAGCAGGGTCAGGGCCTCGTCGGCGTGGCCGCGCAGGATGGCGACGGCGGCCAGGTCGCTGTCGCGGTCCAGCGAGGGCGACGCGCGCCGCAGGTACGCGAGCGCCTGCTCCGTGTCGCCGTGCAGCAGGTAGCTGACGCCCACGCCGTGCGCGTCACCGCGCTCCTCCAGGCGGGACAGCGCGCCCAGCGGCACGGGCGGGGCCAGCGCGTCCCGCTTGGGAGGCGCATGGGGGCGGTACACGTCCGCGGCGGGGAGGCTCAGCCGCACCTCCAGGGGGCGGTGGGTCGCGTCCGCGCGCCACAGCGCGGGCGTCTCCGGCCCGTCGCCCCGCTGCTTCCAGACGCGCGCGGCGACGAAGCCCAGGGCCATGAAGAGTGCCAGGGCCACGAGTCCCCAGACTCGCGCCACGCCTGTGCGCCCCGGAAGGCGCGTGCCTCGGGGCGTTTGCCACATGCCAGCCATCCGGGGCCTCCCGCGTGCCCCCGCACCATCTCCGCGGGTCCTGCGGGCTCCAGTCTAAAACCAATGCCCCCGGGCAGGACAGACCCGGGGGCAAGGAGGTGTCCGGAGGTGTAACGCCTACTCCACCTTCTGGGGGGCGCGCGTGGACTCCACCAGCCGGTGGATGGGGTACAGCTCGCCCACCTTCAGGCTGTCATCCAGGAACTGCCAGCGGCAGAAGCCGTCGTCCGAGTGCGGCTCCAGCAGGTAGGTGATGAGCGTGCCCGTGCGCTGGTCGGTGCCGACCAGGAGGGTGCCGGCGGGGAAGTCCTGCTCGGAGCGCTCGGAGGCCACGGTGAGGATGGTCTCGAAGCGCACCGGCTTGGGCTTCTGGCTCAAGGGGACCTCGTCCTGGCCCGGGGGCGGCACGTTGGCGGCCACGTCCGGGCTGAAGGTCTCCTCCTTGCGGGCGATGCGGTAGCTGTCCACCTGGAAGCGCTGCGCCTTGGCCAGCTTCTCGTAGCGGATGCCGTGGCCGTCCAGGCGCGCGGCGAGCGACGCGGGCACCAGGTAGCCGGCCGGCGTGCTCACGGCCTGCGTGGGCACGAAGGTGCGGTGGTGCGGCGTCTTGTAGACCTTCTTGCGCTTGCCCGGGTAGCGGCGGTCCTGGATGCTCGCCTCGTCGAACGAGTTGATGACGGCGGTGTCACCGTCCTTCACGTAGGCCGGGTAGTCGAACACCAGCGCGCCGTCCGTGGCGCGCTGCGCGACGCCGTAGTTGATGCCCACCCACTGCCGCACGTCCGGGCTCTGGCCGCGCGCGATGATGGCGGCCTCCTCGAAGTCCGTGACGCGGCGGTACTCCTTCGCGTAGCGGGCCGCGTCGCGGATGAGCTCCAGCACCCACGCGCGGATGACGGCGCAGCGGCGCGGGAAGTCGATGTAGCTGTACGTCTCCAGCAGCACGTCCAGCCGGCCCAGCAGGCCGCGGTAGTGGCTGCCGAAGCGGGGCAGGGCGGGGTAGGTGTGCCAGCCGGAGCGCGGGTCGCCCTCCTTGCGGAAGTTGCCGTACCAGAAGCTGTCGAAGCCGTGCTTCGTCTTCACCGCGGCGGATACGCGCTCGGCCAACTCGCGGTTGTAGTCGCGCGAGGTGTGCAAGAGCTCCGCGTTGCCGTGCGGGATGTCGAAGGTGAGGTCGAACCCGTGGATGCTGCCGTCCGTGGTGTGGCAGTCCACGAAGAGGTGCGGCCACCACGTCTGGTACAGCTTCGCCAGGGCGCGCGTCTCCGGCGCCTCCTGCTTCATGTTGTCGCGGTTGAGGTTCCAGCCCTCGCCCGTGTAGCGCATCCCCACGCCGCCGGGCGGGTTCACCTGGCCCTCCAGGTTCTTCAGGTCCAGCGCGCGGTTGCCCTTGCTGATGCGGTCGTTGCCGTCCGGGTTGAAGTTGGGGACGAAGACGATGCACAGCCGGTCCAGCAGCTTCTTGCCCAGGGACGTCAGCGTGAGGTCTCGCGCGAGCGCCTGGAGGGTCTCCTTGCCCTCCACCTCACCGGCGTGGATGTTGGCCTCCACCATCACGATGAGCTTCTTCTGCTTCTTCGCCAGCTCCGGCGTGAAGCAGTTGCGGTCGCTCAGGATGAGCGACATGAGCGGCTGGCCTTCACCGCTCTGGCCGAAGTCCACGCGCTTCGCGAGCTTGGTCTGGGCACACAGGGCGTCGACGAAGGCGACCACGTCGGCGCTGCGGGACGTTTCCTGGTAGTCGGTGGCTTCCGCGCGGGTGAGCAGCTTGGGAGTGGGCATAGGTGCCGCGCATCCGAGCGCTCCGGCCCTGCCGCGTCAAGCACGCGCGATGGGGGGCCGCCTTGCCGCGCCGTGGCGGTGTCCCATATGAAACCGGCCGCGAAGGCAGCTCGAGGGGTTCAGCATGAGTCGGAGTGATCCGCGGCACGTGTGGGGCGTGCTCCTGGTGGCGTGCGCGACAGTGTGGGCCACGGGGTGCAAGAAGGATCCGCCCGTGGATGCGGCCGTGTCCGTGGACGCGGGCGTGGTGGCCGTGGCCGCCGTGGACGCGGGCATGCCGGATGCGGCGAAGGTTTCGAAGCCCCTGCGCTTCTCGAACGTGGGGCTCCGGCGCGTGGCGGACGGCGACGTGAACGTGACCTACACGCTCACCAACCCGGGCACGGCGCAGGCGCGGGGGAAGGTGTGCCTGATGCTGCTCGACGCGCAGGAACTGGCCATCGAGGTCCGGCGGCTGGGGAGCATCACCGTGAAGGGCGGGTCGGAGGACACGTTCGAGGACAAGACGAACGTGGACGACCTGCGGTGGAACCAGGTCCGCTCCTTGAGGCTCTTCACGACGGCGTCCGACGACTATTGCTCCGACACTCCTCTCAAGCCGGCCAGTGAGCCCTTCCGGATGCTCCCGACGGGAGCATCCGCGCCCGCGAACCTTCCGCTGCCAGCTCCGCCGCCGGTTTCGACTCCGGAGGACTTCGAGGTGTCCGGCCTCCAGTTGCGCCAGGCCGGAACTCCGGAGGGCCCCTCCCTCACCTTCACGGTGAAGAACGTGAGTGGCCACCGGGCCTCGGGGTCGGGGTGCCTGCGGGCCTATGCGAAAGAGGGCTCACGCGCTTTGGAGGAGGTCGATGTCGGGGTGTTCGACCTGGCCCCGAAGGCTGCGTCGACCCAGACGGTCGCCGTCGAATTTCATCGCGCCAGACATTGGGAGGAGGCGACGGTGCTGCGCTACTTCGTGGGCCCCTATGGCTGCGTGTTGTCGGAAGGCGCGGGCGGCCCGGGCCATCCCGTCAACCTCCCGGCGAAGGCTGGTGGTGAAGAGGTGCCTCATGATGCGGAGTGACTGGCGGGTGCGGACCCTGTGCGCGTGGCTCGTGGGGAGCGCGGCGCTGTGGGGGGCGGGCTGCAAGAAGGAACAGCCCCAGGCGGGTGCACTGCCCGACGCGGGGGGCTTGGAAACGAAGCCGGTGGCGAAGGTGGCGAAGCCGCTGAGGTTCTCCGGCGTGACGCTCAAGCGGGACCCGTCCTTCGTGAACGTCACGTACACGCTCACCAACCCCGGGACGGCGCAGGCACGTGGGGAGGCCTGCCTGGCGCTGCTCGACGAGATGGGCTTCGTCACCCATGAGCGGAACCTGGGAAGCATCACCGTGAAGGGCGGCACGGACGACGTCTTCGAAGACCGCGTCTACCTGCCGGAGGAGCACTGGGATTCGGTCCTGACGGTGCTGTTGTTCACGGTCAATGGGATGCGCTGCGAGGGGGCCGACTTCCAGGCGGCCAGCGAGCCGTTGCGGCTGCGTGCCTCGGGTGAGCCCGCCGCCGCGGACGCGCCGGCACCCAAACGGCCAGGAAAGCTGGAGCCGGGAGAAATCGAGCTGTCCGGCGTCTCTCTTCGACAGGGCGCCGAAGCCGACGAGTACGTCCTCGAATACACGCTGAAGAACGTGAGCAGGCGGCGCATCAATGCCCAGGCGTGCATCCAGGGATATGGCGCGGACGAGGACGTGAGCGAGGACCGGGCCTCCGTGTTGGCGGACGACCTGAGCATGCGCAGCCTGGCGGCCGGGGCGACGAAGACCTTCACCGACAGGATTGAGCTCGTGGACAGCCTGCGCTGGGACGAGGTGGTGGCGCTGGACCTCTTCCTCGATGCGCGGGGGTGTGAGTCGAAGCCGGAGACGGCGCCAGTCCGCCTGCGGTTCGAGAAGGCCGCGGGCCTCGATGCTTCCGATGAGGAAGAGTCACAGCCGGATGAGTTCGACGTCTCCGACCCCGATGCGGAGACGACGGAGGAGGATGAGACGGGGATGGACTCGAGCGACGCCTACGACCCCGGAGAGGAGTTCCCTCCGGAGCCGGCGCCTTCGGATGAAGAGACGGCGGACTGACATGTCCATGGACCTGGCCACATCTCCTCTGTTCGAACGGCTCCAGCGCGCGGACCACGTGCTCCTCGCGGGCGCGGGCGGCGGCTTCGACATCTACTGCGGCCTGCCGCTGTATTTCCGGCTGCGCGAGATGGGCAAGCGCGTGTCGCTGGCGAACCTGAGCTTCACGGTCCTGGACCGCGTGGACGGACGCGTCGTGGCTCCGGGGCTGGTGGAGGTCCGCGCGGAGACGCAGGGGCCGGCGCACTACTTCCCGGAAGGCGTGCTCGCCCGATGGTTCCAGGCGCGAGGCGAGTCCGTCTCCATCTACTGCTTCGACAAGGTCGGGGTCGCGCCATTGAGCGCGGCCTGGGCGGCGTTGCAGACGGAGCTGGGCTTCGACACGGTGGTGCTGGTGGACGGCGGCACGGACATCCTCATGCGCGGGGACGAGGCCGGGCTGGGCACACCCGAGGAGGACATCTCCAGCCTGGCGGCGGTGGACTCGCTGACGCTGCGGGACAAGCTCATCGTCTGCTTGGGCTTCGGCGTGGATGCGTTCCACGGCATCTGTCACGCGCACTACCTGGAAGCCGTCGCGGACCTGAGCCGGCGCGGGGCCTACCTGGGCGTCACCGCGCTGCTGCCGGGGATGCCGGAGGTGGACCGCTACCGCGAAGCGGTCATGTTCTCCTCCGAGGAGATGGCCCGGCGCCCGAGCATCGTGTCGCTGTCCGTGGTCGGTGCCATCGACGGTGACTACGGCGACCAGCACCGCACGTCGCGGACACAGGGCAGCAAGCTGTTCATCAACCCGCTGATGAGCATGTACTGGGCGTTCGACCTGGACGCGGTCGCCAGACGCTGCCTGTACCTGGAACAGCTGCGGGACACGACCACGAGCTGGGAGGTGAGCGCGCGCATCGAGACCTTCCGCGCGCGGCATCCCTCGAAGCCCTGGACGGACATCCCCGTCTAGGGCCGGGGGCTGACAGGCAAGCGGCGCCCCGAGCCCTCCTGGGAGGGAAGCCGGGCCTTCGCTGGGGGGCAGGCGTGCCTACGTTTCACCCCAGAGGGCCGGGACCCTCGGGGAGACACCACCATGTGGACACGCACCTTCAATGGGCTCGTCGTGCTGGGTGTGATTGGAACCGTGAGCTTCGCGGCCGGCTGCAATGAGCGCCAGCAGCAGGCCGTCAACGAGAACGCCCGTCAGGCCGGCCAGGAGGTAGGCGAGGCCGCCAGGGACGTCCAGCACGGCGCCAGCCGGGCCGCGGAGAGCCTCAGCGAGTCCAGCCGCGAGGCCGCCGACGGCTTCCGGGAAGGCGTGGGCGGCTCGGGCGACACGACTTCCGAGGAACAGAAGGCCGACGAGCGCAGCGGGGACGGGCCGGACATCGGCCGCAACCCGGGCGTCATCCATGACGGGGAAGGGCCGCTGGAAGAACGCTGAAAGACGCAACGTGACAGACACGCCGCGCGGCCCGGCGGTGTGTTTGAATGTGGACCATGGTTGCGGCCCCAGCCCTCCGTGGTCCTCTTCAGTCCCTGCTCCGTATGGCGTGCCTGTTGCCGTGCCTGCTGACGGTGGCGTGCGTGACGACGAGCGAGGCGACGCGCGCCCCTACGTTGGAGGAGAAGTGCAACGGCGGGAGCGCCTGGGCCTGCGAGACCTGGGCGAAGCAGCTCCAGGTGGACCACCGGATGGAGGAGGCGGACCGGGCCTTCGGGATCGCGTGCGCGATGGGGTCCACCTCCGCCTGCCTGTCGCAGGGCAAGGACCGGCTGGCGCGGGGCGACCTGGACGGGGCGGAGCAGCCCCTGCACAAGGCCTACGAGGAAGAGTCGGAGGAGGCCACGCTGGCGCTCGCGGACCTCCAGGACGCGCGCGGCGACGTGGCCGGTGCGGCGCACCTGCGCTACGAGGCGCTGTCCATCGACAAGTCGACGACGGAGTTCGCGCTGGGCTGGCGCGTCCCTTTCGACGGCGGGATCGGACTGGCGCTGGACGTGAACGTGCAGCCCATGGGGCTCAAGGCCCGGCGGTTGACCCTGGGCCTCAACGTGAGCGCGGACCCGAGGCGGGCGTCGCTGAACGCCACCGTGGGCTACCAGCACTTCGTGACGACCTGGTTCGCCCCTTATGTCCGGTCGCTGGTGGGGCCCTACCTGGATGTGGAGCGCTCGCGGCGCCTCCCCATCAATCTGGGCGCGGAGGTGGGCATGAAGTTCTTCGCCGGGCCCCTGGGCCACCTGGGCACCGGCTTTGGCACCTCGCTGGACGGCTCCACCTACTACTTCCTCCAGGCCGGCCTGGACTGGGTGCTGACGCTGGCGGTGCTCGCGCACCTGTGAGGGCTCAGGCGACGCCGAGCTTCGGGCACACGTCGTTGAGCAGGCACTCCGCGCATTTGGGCTTCTTGGCCACGCAGGTGTAGCGGCCGTGCAGCACCACGGCGGGGCCGAAGAAGGTCCAGTCGTCCTTGGGCACCAGCTTCATCAGGTCCGTCTCGATGGCCTCTGGCTTCTCCTGCTTCGTCAGGCCCAGGCGCTGGCTGACGCGGGCCACGTGCGTGTCCACGATGACGCCGGAGGCCTGGTTGAAGGCGGTGTTGAGCACGACGTTGGCCGTCTTGCGCGCCACGCCGGGCAGCTCCACCAGGGCCTCCATGCGGTCGGGCACCTCGCCCTTGTGGGCGTCCAGCAGCGCGCGGCTCATGGCCTGCACCGTCTTGGTCTTCTGCTTGAAGAAGCCGGTGGGCTTGAGGTCCTCCTCCAGCTCCGCGGTGTCCGCGTCCGCGAGCGCCTGGGGACCGTCGTACTTCTTCCAGAGCTCGGCGGTGACGCGGTTGACGCGCTCGTCGGTGCACTGCGCGGCGAGGATGGTGGCCACCAGCAGTTCGAAGGGCGTGTTCCAGTTCAGCTCGTACTTCGCGTCGGGATACTTCTCGCGGAGGCGTTCGAGCACCACGGGGACGAGGGCGGCGGGTTTCATGGGTGGGTCCTCACATCGACCGTTCGACGAGCGCCGTCAACTCCGCGTCCGTGAGCGGGAGCGGATTGCCCTTCATGCTGCTGGCGGCGCGGGCCTTGGTGACGAGCCCGGGGATGGCCGCGTCGGTGAGGCCCATGTCGCGCAGGCCCCGGATGCGCACGGCGTGGACCAGGTCCTTCACCCAGGTGAGGCCGTCCTCGGCGCGGGCGTTGGACTGGCCGGTGAGCAGCACCGCCAGCTCGCGGAAGCGGGGCAGGGAGGGGTGATCCGGAGCGCGTGAGCGCAGCGCCTCCAGGTTCAGCTCCAGCGTGGCGCCGAGCAGCGCGGCGCACAGCGCGCCATGGGCCGCGCCGAGCATCCCGCCCAGCGGCGCCGCGAAGCCATGCACCGCGCCCAGGCCCGCGTTGGCGAGGCACAGGCCGCCGAAGAGGCTGGCGATGGCCAGGTCCTCGCGCTCCGCCGGGCCGGGGCCGTGCAGCACGGCCTTGCGCAGCGAGCGCGCCGAGCGCTGCATGCCTTCGCGCGCGAGCGCGTCCGTGAGCGGCTGGGCGCGGATGGACAGGAACGGTTCGATGAGCTGCGACAGCGCGTCCAGCCCACCCGCCGCGAGCACCTCCGCGGGCGCATGCTCCAGCAGGTCCGGGTCCACCAGGGCGACGCGGGGGAGCATCATCGGGCTGCGCAGGCTGGCCTTCACACCGGCCTCCTTCGAGCCCAGCACCGCGTTGCGCGTCACCTCCGAGCCGGTGCCCGCCGTGGTCGGCACGGCCACGAACGGCAGGGACGGCTTCGTCAGCGCCTGCCCACGGCCGATGACCTCAAGGTAGTCCAGCGGGTCGCCCCCGTTGGCGGCGAGCGCGGCGATGGCCTTGCCCGCGTCGAGCGCGCTGCCACCGCCGATGGCGACCACCGCGTCACAGCCGGAGTCCACGGCGGCGGCGGTGCCTTCGCGCGCGAGCTCGACGGTGGGCTCGCCCGGCACGCGGAAGGATGCGGAAGGGATGCCCAGCCGTTCGAGCCCCGCGCGGACGGGTTCTGCGCGGGCGGGGTTCGTGCCGGTGACGAGCAGGACCTTCCGCCCGCCGAGGCCTCTCACGAGGTCGGGGACTTCCTGGAGGCGGCCCGGGCCGAAGAGGACGCGGGTGGCGGTGGCGAACTCGAAGGGGGCGGTGGGCATGTCACCAGGCCGCGTCGTCGGGGAAGCGGTTGGCGTAGCGGCGGGCGGTGCGCGGCTCGGCCATCATGGGGGTGACGGTGTCACGCCACGTGAGGTAGTGGGCGGTCTCCTTGTGCGCGGCGGGCGCGTCCGGCGTGCGGTAGGCCTCCACGAGGACGAAGCGGGTGGGGTCTTCGTTGTCCTGGCAGACATCGAAGCGCGCGATGCCGGGCTCCTTCACGCTCTCGCGGGCGTTGGCGAGGGTGGCCTGGAGGAAGGCGTCGACGTGCTGGGGCAGCACGTGCACGTGGACATGGACGACGAGCAGGCTCGTGGGCATGGCGCGCACGGTAGCGCGGGCGTCCCCGAGCGGAAACCGCTAGGGTTCCGGGCCGTTCACTCTCCCCAATTCGGAGCAAGACAGCGCATGGTCTCGGACCTCTTTGACGCTTCCCGCTGGCAGCCGGTGGAAGGCCACAAGTTCAAGGACATCACGTTCCACCGCGCGGTGGATCAGGGCACGGTGCGCATCGCGTTCAACCGGCCGGAGGTGCGCAACGCGTTCCGCCCGAAGACGGTGGACGAGTTGGCCCGCGCGCTGGAGGCCACGCGCTTCATGACGGACGTGGGCGTGGTGCTGCTCACGGGCAACGGGCCGTCGCCGAAGGACGGCGGGTGGGCGTTCTGCTCCGGAGGCGACCAGCGCATCCGCGGCAAGGACGGCTACAAGTACGAGCCCGGCGAGGACGCGGCGGACCCCGCGCGCCTGGGACGCCTGCACATCCTGGAGGTGCAGCGGCAGATCCGCTTCCTGCCGAAGGTCGTCATCGCGGTGGTGCCGGGCTGGACGGCGGGCGGCGGGCACAGCCTGCACGTCGTGTGCGACATGACCATCGCGAGCAAGGAACACGGGATGTTCAAGCAGACGGACGCGGACGTGGCCAGCTACGACGCGGGCTACGGCAGCGCGCTCCTGGCGCGGCAGGTGGGGCAGAAGCGGGCGCGCGAAATCTTCTTCCTGGGCCAGGCCTACACGGCGGACGAGGCGTTCCAGATGAACGCCATCAACAAGGCCGTGCCGCACAAGGACCTGGAGAAGGTGGCGCTGGAGTGGGCGGCGGAGATCAACACCAAGAGCCCCACCGCCATCAAGATGCTGAAGTATGCCTTCAACCTCCCGGACGACGGGCTCGTGGGCCAGCAGCTCTTCGCCGGTGAGGCCACGCGTCTGGGCTACGGCACGGAGGAAGCGCAGGAAGGCCGCGACGCGTTCGTGCAGAAGCGCAAGCGCGACTTCAAGCGCTTCCCCTGGACCTACTGAGGCGCGCAGGGAAGAAAGGGAGCGGGCTCCCTTCCTTCCCCGGGACTTTCCGCGGCTACGGGCTGAACATGCCCGTGAGCACGCTGGCGCGGGCACGGGGCAGCGAGCGCATGAACGGGCTCGTCGCCAGGTCCGAGCCGGGCTGGTACCAGCTCTGGATTTCCGCGAAGTATGTCTGACCCGCCTGGAGCACGCCCGGGGGCAGGTACACGCTCTGGAGGTCCGTGTGCAGGGACGTCACGCGCGTCACGGTGGTGGCGCCGTTGCTCGTGCCCAGCCGGTAGATGTTCACCACGTAGTTCGTGGCCGTGCCGACCAGCGGCTTCGACCAGCGCAGCGAGGCGTCAGTCCCCACGCCCGTGAGGTTCTGGAACGCGCCGCGCGTGTTCACCAAGGGCGCCTGCACCGGCCCGACGAGGGGCTGCACGGGCGCGGCGGCGAAGGCGCTCGCCTCCTGGTCCACGCGGATGTCCACGCTCATGGTGTAGGGCGCCGCGCTCCCCAGCGCGTAGCTCTTCGTGAAGCCCGCGGTGGCGAGCGCCACCTTCTGCCAGTTCGCCGGGAGCGGGTTGTTGTACGTCATGCTCCCCGTGACGAGGTCGGTCTTCTGCGCGTCAGGATTGAGCTTCACGAGCAGGGGCTGCCCGCTGATGGACGCGCCCGCCGAGCTCAGCGCGGCCGGCCGGGCGGACATCCAGATCTCGTTGTACGTGCTGTCCGCGCCCGGGTTCACCTGGGTGCGCATCGCTTCGAAGGCCGAGCGCCTCCAGTCCACCGAGAAGGTGCCGGTCGCGGTGGGCTGGGTGAAGGTCCCGCTCACGGTGACGGGCTGTCCCTCCACCTGCGTCACGCTCGCGTCGAGCACCTTGTGCATCGCGCGGTAGGGCACGCCATTCGCGGTCGTCTTCCACCGCATCTGCGCCAGCGAGAACACATCCCCGAGGCTGCTGTCGAGCAGCACCGGGTTGCGCATGTCGGCGTAATTGAAGCTCATCCCGGAGAGCGACGTGGCGCCCGCCAGGGGGAACCCCGTGACGCCGGTGTTGACGTAGCCGAACGCGCCCGGGTTCAACGAATACACCTCCAGGTAGTCCCCCGACTGCCAGGGAGACAGGCCGGTGGCGGACACCGTCACGGGGGTGGGCAGCGAGACGAAGGTGCCATCGCGGCCCCACTCCGTGGAGCCCAGGTTGAACGTGCGGCTGGTGCTCACCAGGTAGCGCGAGCCCAGCTTCAGGTAGATGCGGCCGGAGGGGACGTTCGGCACGGAGATGGTGCCGTCCGCGGCGCCCGTGCCCGGATAGGCCGTGAACGTCCCGGTCGTTGAATCCCGCGTGTAGGCCACCACCGGCGTGGTGGACTGGTCGTATGGCTTCGTCTCGTTGCCCGACGTGGCGACGAAGGTGATCGGGCTGGTGCCGGTGACCTGGGTGATCAGGCCTTGAGTGACCGTGTCCGTCGACACGGAGGAGTCCACCGCCTCGGCCTCGTCGAGACCCGCGCAGCCAACGCCGGTCATGCCAACCCAGAGCCCGATGGCGATCAATGACTTATGCATTGTGATGGGAACCCTTTCGGCGACGCCCGGAATGGCGCCGCGCAGGGAGATTCATATCGGGTCGGTCTGACATTTCCGGGGCCGCTTCGACTCCCATTTCCTCGCTAGATGTTGATGCGCGAGCTGACCGTCCGGACATCCAGACCCAGGGCCGCGAAGTCCGCGGCATGGGCCCGGAGCAGCTCCAGCAGCCGGGGATGCACGTCCTCCTCTTCGTTGGACAGGATGAAGCCGTAGTTCGTCCTGGACAGCATCCAGGAGATCCACAGCATCTCCGTCGCCTCATCCGGCGTCGGCGCGACGTCCAGATCCTCCTCGGTGGACAGCGCGCCGCCCTTGCCCCAGCGCAATCCCAGACACGAATACAGGACCTCGCCCGCGTCCTCCCACTGGAGGTTGTTCGCCCAGGCGTGCCGGAACGTCGCGAAGAAGATGACGTAGCGACAAAGACTCTTCAGCGCCTCCACCTCACCGGGCTGGGGCGAATCCGTCAGGGTCACCGCGCTCACCGCCTTGGGACGTGGCTCCGTGGCCTTCACGTCCAGGTCCATGCGCTCCGAGCGCACGAACCACGGCGCGTCCTTCCCCGGCACCTTCGCCCGCAGATAGCGGCACACGAAGGCTGGCGCTGAATGCGCGACCAGGTCGTCCGAGAACCTGCGCACCTCCTGCCATTGCGCCTCCACCGCCGCGCCGTGCTCCGCGAAGAACGCGTCGATGTGCTCCCCGAGCAGCTTCCAGAAGAGCTGTCCCGCGTGCGCGTAGCGGTGCCCCTCGCAGACCGGCGTCGCGGGCGCGAAGCCCTTCCAGTCGTAGCTGCCCAGCAGGTGCTCCAGCCGCTGGTTGATGCTCCGCTCCGTCAACGCGCTGGCCCGCGAGATGTATCCCGTGGGCCCCACCAGGAACCCGTTGGCGGCGTGGTTGATCAACACCACCTCCCGCAGGTGCGGCATGAGCAGCCAGCGCAAGGGATTGCGCCGCAGGTTGCGGTGCGCGGCGATGGCGTACTGCTCCACGTTGAAGTGGCACTGCGCCAGGTGATTGCCCAGCTCCACGTCGAGCGTCGCGCTCACCCGCGCCATCCGCTTCGCAGCCTCCCAGGCCGCGCCATCCGCGGGCGTGTACGTCCGGCGGGTCACCGGAGAGCCCGGCGCCGTCGCACCGGGCTCCCGCATCCCCAGGATGATCCGCTGGGGCATCAGCTTCCCGTCCACCAGCCGCAGGCGGAGGTCCACGTCCGGCAGGCAATGCACGCCGTCCTGCTCATAGGCATTCCACGGCAGGTACAGGCGGAAGGAATGGTCGTCCCCGGGCACCTCCGGGTCGCGGTCCAGGATGCTGGAGAACATCCCGTTGAGCAGCCGCTCCCCGAACCACGCATCGCTCCGCGAGGAGCCGGGGGACTCGCGCTCCATCCGGACCGTCATCGTCTCCGGGTAGTCCGCCTGGATCTTCGTGAGGCTCGGCGCCTGCCCCAGGCTTATCTGCATCTGGTGCCGCCGCTTCACCAGCTCGATGGGTGCGACGGCCTTGAGCATCGCCAGCGCGCGGCCGGGCGCATACGCCGTCGGCGGCGTGCCTTCCTCCACCACCAGCAGCCGCGCCAGCGGCGTCGACGGGTCATATTCCCAATAGGGCAGCCGCAGCGTCCCGAAGTCGTACTCCAGCCCGGCGTGGTCATCCGGTCCCCGCTCCGAACCGATGCGCTTCCATGTCTCCACCACGCGTCCGTCCTGGCGGAACGTGTGCCGCGGCTCGAAGAAGCGCAGCTCCAGATCCGGCAGGTCTCCTTCACCCGCGTCCGCCGGGTCGTAGCGGATGGCGAAGGAACCATCCGAGGCCGTGAAGCCCTCGCCCAGGAAGTCGTCCGGCGTGCCGAAGTCCCGGTCCCACAGCTCGACCTTGAGGTGATGCAAGGGAATGGGCCCCTGGGGCCCGTCATGCTCGAACATCAGCCTGCCGGTGACGACGGCGGGGAGGGCGGACGCATCCCGCAGCGCTCGCGGCGCACGCACCTGCTTGACCAGGTTGCGGCTGACCGCCAGCCGCTCCTTCAGCCCCAGCCCCGCGTACCACCGCGTCAGCTCCTCCGCCTCCAGGAGCGGCGGTTCCACGGCCTTCGACGCGAACCCCAGCGAGGTCAGCAGCCGGCGCCACGCGGTGCGCATCAGCGCCTCGCCTCAATCCCAGTGGGAAAAGCCTTGCAAGCACCACCAACGCATAGGGAACGACCGTGTGCGAGCTTCATCGCGCCGGAAGGTACCACGGCCCCCCTGGAGGACCTCCCCGCGCCATCATCCTTCGGGGCGATCCACTATTGGATCCAAGGCACGCGTCTGCGATCACCTGCCCGACGCGACTTCAGCGGCGTACCTTGGGTTTGACGTGCTAGTGGGGAAATCCATGACTGTCGAGTACACGCTAACGATTCGCACGAGCTCGAAGCTGGGCGCGGGAACGAACGCGGCCATCTCCGTCGTCCTGGTGGGCACGAAGGGCGAGAGCCCTCCGTGGCCCCTGGACAAGCGCTTCCACAACGACTTCGAGTCCGGCGCGGTGGACGCCTATGTCGTCAAGGCGGAGGACCTGGGGGACCTGCTGCTCCTGCGCTTCTCCAACGCGGGCGGCGGGGTGGGCGGCGACTGGCTGTTGGACTCGGTGACCGTCACCACGACGGGGAGGCACTGGTTCTTCCCGTACTACCGCTGGGTGCTGGCCAGGACGACCGCGGACGTCCTGGAGGGCACCGCGCGGCTGCCCCAGTACATCCAGCACGAGCGGGAGAAGGCCGCCCGGCAGGAACTGCTCCAGTTCCGTCAGCGCATGTACCCGTGGCGCCCCGCGGAGGCGACCGCGGGCCTGCCCGGCGCGCTCGACATCACCGAGGCGCGCCCGCTCCCCAAGGACGAGCTCTACCGGGGGCTCGTGGACGGCAGCTATGAGGTCGTCATCGCGAAGACGCTGGCGGCCATCAAGCTGCACATGCCCGTGCTCACCAAGGCGTGGAACGGCCTGGTGGACATCTTCGACTTCTTCAAGGGCCTGGAGCTGCCCAAGCTCGCCCAGCGCTGGCAGGACGACCACGAGTTCGCCCGCCAGGCCGTGCAGGGCATCAGCCCCGTGCACATCGAGTCCATCACCGCGCTGCCGGACGGCATGCCCGTGACGGAGGACGCGGTGAAGGGGCAGCTGTCGCCGGGCATGACGCTCGCGCAGGCGCTGTCGGGCAAGCGCGTGTTCCTGCTCGACTTCGAGATCCTGGGCGACGTGCCCATGTTCAAGAAGACGGACAAGGCCGGCGTCGAGGAGCGCCGGTGGGCGCCCGCGTCCCGGTGCCTGCTGTATCTGGATGACACCCAGCAGCTGCGGCCCATCGCCATCCAGCTCGGGAGGGATCCGGAGCTGGATCCCGTGTTCACGCCCAATGACAGCCCGCACGACTGGCTGGCCGCGAAGATCTACGTGCGGTGCAGCGAGGGCAACGCGCACCAGATGGTGGGCCACGCGCTGCGCACCCACTTCGTGGCGGAGCCGTTCGTCATGGCGACGATGCGCAACCTCCCGGATCCGCACCCGGTCTACAAGCTGCTGCGCCGCCACTTCCGCTACACGCTCGCCATCAACGATGGCGCGCGGAAGGGCCTGCTCGCGGAGGGCGGCGTGTTCGACGACCTCATCGCCACCGGCGGCCCCGACCAGGGGCACCTGTTCCTGGGCAAGAAGGGGTACCGGGCCTGGAAGCTCGCGGACAACAAGCCGCGCCCGGACATCGAGCGGCGCGGGGTGCTCGACCCGGCGGTGCTTCCGCACTACCCGTACCGCGACGACGCGCTGCTCCTGTGGGACGCGCTGGAGGAGTACGTGGGCGGCGTGCTGGGGCACTTCTACCGGTCCGACGAGGACTTGGTGCGCGACACCGACATGCAGCGCTGGTGGAAGGACCTCACCGAGCACGGCCTCCCCGTGGAGAAGCTCCCGTGCGCGGAGCTGAAGCGCGTCTCCGACCTCACGGACATCCTCACCACGGTGCTCTTCACGGTGAGCGTCCAGCACGCGGCGGTGAACTACCTCCAGTACGAGCACTACGCCTTCGTGCCCAACGCGCCGCTGTGCATGCGCCAGCCTCCGCCGCGAAAGAAGGGCGTCCTGGGGGAGAAGGACATCGACGCGATGATTCCCTCCAAGACGCAGATGCTCTGGCAGGTGGCCGTGGGCCGCGCGCTGTCCAGCTTCGGGGACGACGAGGAGTACCTGCTCCACGAGGGCGGCTGGCGCGAGGACTACTTCCAGGAGCCGGAGCTCATCGCCATCCGCGACCGCTTCCACTCCCGCCTGCGCGCGCAGAGCGAGGCCGTGAGGGCGCGCAACGCGAAGAGCGCGGTGCCCTACACCGTCCTGCAGGCCGACCGCATCCCCTGCGGCATCACCGTCTAAAGCCGTCAGGAGCTATCGCCCGTGCCCAACGCCCTCTCTCGCGGCCTCTTCAACCTGTTCTTCGGCGCGAAGCGCAAGCCGTTCGCTTCGTTGCCCGGTCCTGCGCCGGGGATCCTCGGCACCGCCGGGGACTTCCTCGGGGCTTCGCCCTGGGACGTCTGCGCCCGCTATGGCCGCGAGTACGGCGGCGTCACGCTCATCTGGATGGGGCCCAATCCCGGGCTGGTGCTCAACGACCCGGCGCTCATCGCGGAGGTCTACGAGTCCCCGCGCCGGATGGAGTTCGAGAAGGGCAACATCAGCGAGCAGATCCGCCCCTCCACGACGGACGACACGGCCTTCACGGCGGAGCTGCGTGGAGACTGGGTCCAGAAGCGCGCGCTGGAGCCCACGGCCCGGCCTTGGGCCGCGGAGTCGCTGGCGGACCAGGTGGGTCCCATGCAGGCGGCCATCTCCGAGTCCGTGGACGCGCTGCTGAAGCAGGACCGCATCGACTTCACGCCCGCGCTGCGACGGCTGACGTTCGACGCGTTCTCGGTGGCGCAGGTGGGGGAGAAGCTGCCGGATCAGGTGTTCGAGGACTTCATGCTGCTCGCGAGGGCGGCGGACGCGCGCATCCAGTCGAAGCTGCCGCTGAAGTTCGTGAAGCCGCCGAAGGACTTCGAGGCGGTGAAGGCGCGCTTCTACGGTCACTTCGTGGACCGCATCCGCGAGTCACGCAAGCGCCAGGACCCGGGCGCCATGGACGTCATGTCCCGCTACCTGCGGGAGACGCCGGGCATCGATGATCAGGTGCTGGCCCACATGCTCGGGGGCACGTACTTCGGAGGCGCGTTCTCCTCCAGCGTCACGCTGGTGGGGGCGTTCCACCAGCTCAACAAGTACCCGGACGCCGACGCGCGTCTGGCCGCCGAGGCCGCTTCCCTGGTGGCGGACGGGCCGCTGACGTTCCAGAAGTTGGAGACCGCGAAGTGGGCGGAGGCGGTGGCCTATGAAGCGCTGCGCATCCTGCCGGCGGTCCGGGTGATGACGCGCACGCCGTCGAAGGACGCGCAGCTGGCTGGGGTTACGTTGCCAGCGGGGTCGATGATCATGATCTCGAACCAGCACCTGCACCGGGACCCGGCGCACTGGCCGGACCCGGACACGTTCAAGCCGGAGCGCTGGCTGGACGGGGGCACGACGCGAGATCCGCTGGGAAGCGGCCACTTCTTCCCCTTCGGCCGGGGGCCACGCGCGTGCGTGGGCGCGGACTTCGCGATGGTGTTCCTGAAGACGGCGCTGACGACGATTGCGTCCCGCGTGAAGGTCCAGCTCGATTCGACGGAACCCTTCGAGGAGGGCTTCTTCTTCGGCGTGGTGCTGCCGAAGGGCGTCACCGGGAAGCTCGTCGCACGGGAGACCCAGGCATCACTGACTGCCAGGGTTGGATGAAAGGCACCTTACCTGATAGGTTGGGAGGTCATGCGCGCCCTCCCTCTTCTCAGGTATGGCCTCCTGCTTGTCCTGATGGCTTCGCCGTCCCTGGCGAGGGAGGTGGCGGACAAGCTCACCATCCGGACGCTCAAGGTCCCAGCCCATCCAGCCCAGGAGGCGCCGTCCATCTATGTCTCCTGGCAGGTGGTGACAGCGCTTCGATTCGAGGCGGAAGTAGATCCCGCCCGGACGAGGTTCCTGGGATGGGAAGGACGTTTCGAAGCGCCACTGATCGGCGGCAAGAAGGTCATCCTCGAGCCACTGCGTGAGCTTGATGGTGGTGACGCGTTACCCCTGCTGGTGACACTCGTTGATGGAACGGAATTCACGTTCCTCGTGAGGGCCAGGAGCCAGGACAACTGGGGCTGGATCGACTATCAGGTCAACGTGTTCAAGGACCCCGACAGCTACAATGCGGTCCTCTCGTCGCTCTATGACTCGCTCGGCCGCGAGCGCAGGCTGAGTGAGGAGAATGAGCGATTCAAGAAGGAAGAGAACTCGGTCGACCACGCCTACGCGACGCTTCTCGCGAATGGACAGGTCAAGAAGACGCCGTTTCGGCGTGCGAAGTTCTGGCGCTCGAAGAACGAAGACATGGACATGGTTGTGGAGGTCTTCTCGGGGCCAGAAAAGGCAGCGGCCGTGATTCACCTGACGAACACCTACCATGGCCAGACCTGGATGTTCGACGGGGCCTATCTCACTCGCGACTTCTCCAGTGACACCGCTCGCCCGTTCGCGCTTCGCATGAACCGCTCGGTCCTCGTTTCGGGGCAGTCGGGCAGGATCGCCGTCGTTGTCGACAAGAGCGCCTTCGAGGACAAGGAGGGACAACTGGCCGATCTGGGCCTCCAGATCTTCCGGGACGATGGACTCCTCCAGGTGTTCGTCGCGATGGATCACACCCTGCTTCGGCAGTAGAAGTGGCGCTCATGCGCATGCCCAAGGCCCTGTTGTTCGGCACTGTCCTCCTGCTTGGCGCCTCTGCCGGCTGTACTGCGGCGGGCGGTGTGGCGCTACGCCCCGACGGAACCCCGGGGCCGCAGGAGTGCTCGGAGAAAGCGCTCGAAGTCATGCGGTATCTGAGACTGCGCGTGGGGGACGCCGCGCTTGCGGATCTCGATGCCAACCAGATCGACGCCCGCCGCATCTCGCTTTACGACGGACCCATTGAGAGCATCCTCAAGGACGACATGGGCACCCTTGAGGCGACGACACGCTTGTATGGGCGGGTCTGGACGAGCGGGCCCCAGGTCGTCATTCGCTGGTACGAGGCGCACCCGCCAGATGGCGACAAGGTTCCCATCTGCGCCGTGGCTCGCCTCAGCCGGGATCAAATGCGGAAGCTGCCTGAGTCAAAGCCCGGAATGGCGATTCTCGACGGCTCCGTCGCGGCTGCCTACATCGTCGATTCATTTCGCTGACATCTGGCCTTGGGTGCTGCTGAAGCTTTGCGCCTGGCTCTGTGGAAGGACCCATGGCCTACGATTCCAATTTTGACGTCGATGCCGTGATGGGCGTCCTTGGGACCATCGGAGAGCGGTTCCAGGATGGAACTCCCGAAGACGAAGCGCTGAGAATCGCCGCAGTGGCGCTGCTTTACGTCCGCGAGAACGGGAAACTGGAGGACTACCGGGAGTACTTCCGGAAGTTCTTCATCCCCGCCACGGAGTCCATTGTCGTGGCCCAATCGTTCTCCACGACGGAGGAGGCTGAAGCCTGGCTCGCTCAGGGGCTGGGGCGGGAGGGTGACCTGGTTCGTGTCGCGGGAAAGGGCTTCCGGGTCATCCCCCGCAGGAAGGGCGGCGGGCTGATGTTTCTCCGCACGCCACTTCCCGAGGAAATGGAGCCCTGAGTTGCAGGGACCTGGGTTGGATGCGCCCGGTCCCCGCTGGCTTGGTGAGCCGATACGACTCACGGTGCCTGCCGACTGCTACTGGCTCAGGAGTTCGTAAGGCCTGAGCGACACCACCGCGTTGCCGCGTGCTCCGCTGTAGTTGGTGTAGGCGTGGTTCTTTTCCAACGTGTAGAACGAATCGACGTAGTCGTCGTCGTTGGTGAACCATTCACCGGGCATGCGATCCACCAGCCCGCTGCCCAGGGCCACCAGGGCGCCGATCTCCGGCTGGCCGATGGCCGTCAGGATCTGGCTCGCGACATTGAACAGGTAGCTCACCAGCTCCTGGTAACTGGTGTTGTCGTCATGCTCCATGAGGATGACGTTCGCCGCCGCCCAGCGATAACGCTCCCAGAAGATCAGGACCTGGTTCGGGGTATAGACCCTCCCGTCCGTGTCCAGATAGGGCATGTCGACGATGTCCAACTGCGGCGCGTCACGGCTGGGGTCGACACCGTTGACGATGGCGTAGACCTCCGCGTTGCCGGAGATCCAGGGCTCCTCGTCGTCGTTCAGGTAGATGCGATCGAGGATCGTCACCGGCGTGCTGGTCGCCGCGGCGGCCGTGCTCTGGACGGGCAGGGGACGCTGCCCGAGGGCCACGAGTTGCTCGCGCATCAGCTTGATGCCGGCGGCCAGGTCCCTGCGCGCGTCGAGGTCCACCACCAGCACCGGCTGTTCAGGCATGCGGTGCACGTCGAGATGGTGCACGCGGCCAAGGCCATCGAAGGCCTCGATGAATCGCCACTGGGAGTCATCGCCGTCCGGCTCATACGCGTAGAGGGGCTCAACGCCTTGCTGCAATGCCGCCAGCATGGACGCGCTGGCCAGACGCAGCTGAAGCAGGCTGTCGAGCTCCCGATCGATGCCCTTGAGCCGGCGGATGCTCAGGTCCGCTCGCTCCGCCACGCCCGTGACAGAGGACGGGGCCGGCACGGTGCTCAGCCACTGCTTCAGATCCACGGAGAGGTGCTCGGCGCTCAAGCGGGAAGCGAGCGCTTTTCGCAGCACCGTGTCCTGCTTCGCCAGGGTCAGCGCCACCTCGCGCTTATCGGCGGCCAGCGACACGCTGATGCGCTCGCGCAGCGCCGCTGGCTTCATGGCGGCGGCTCGAGCTTGGGGGACTGCGTTCATGCAAAAGAACAACGCGATGACCATCCCTATCCGCTTCATTGGATCCTCCTGTGGGTGAGAGAGGGTGCTGGGGCCGCCGCCGCAGGGGCCCGGGCCGGATGCGCCCGGTCCCCACGGTTGGCTCACTTCATCAGCGCGACATCGAGGCGTAGCCGTCCACGTACCCGATCGTCGGGGTGTACTGCTCCAGGTGCTCGCGGACCGGACCGGGCAGGTCGGAGTTCAGCGCGCTGCCCGAGCCCTGCACCGTCAACGGCTGGCTCGCGACGACCTGCACGGTGAAGGCACCCTGGTTGTTGCTTTCGTTGCTCTCCGCGATGTCATCGTCCAGGTCCGCCACGAGGACCAGGTAGTAGGTCCCTGGCGCGATGGCGCTCGAGAACGTGATGCCCGTGGACGGAACCGAGAACGTGCCCGCGCCCGTGCCCACGGAGATCCCGCCGATGTAGCTGAGCACGTTGTAGCTGGTGTCCGTCAGGAAGACGCCCAGCGTGGACGAGGTCGTCACGGGGCACGCCGTGTAGAGGTCCGCCGTGAAGTTGACGGTGCCCCCGGGCGTGATGGTCGTGGGGCTCAGCGTCCCGGCCGTGAAGTAGAAGTCCGGGAGCTTGGTGGTGCCAATCAGCGTGTCGTCGCCCCACGGGAGCCCGAAGTCCGCCTCGACCTGGATGTAGAAGCTCTGCGGAGCGCAGGCACTCGCTGCCGCCGCCAGCACGGTCTGCGCGCTGGCCTGGACCGTGGCGTAGGAGAAGGACGCCGACTGGGTCCCCGTGGGCGGCAGGTAGAGCCCGTTTCCGGCCCACCCCAGCGTGATCTGACGCGAGCTCATCAGGACCCGGTTGGAGGTCCCCTGCGGCGTGGTCGCCAGGTAGAAGCGGATCTGTGACGTGGCGATCAGGCTGCTTCCATTCAGGCCGTAGCTGATCGTGAAGGTGGAATAGGGGTTGGGAACCGTCGCGGGCGCGGTCACCGTCGTGACCCCCACCGCCGCCTGGGCCGGAGCCGAGGCAATGCAAACCACCGCGAAGGCCGCCAACAGGAGTTGCCTGAGTTTTGTCATTCACTCAGAGTGGACAATCTCAGGTGTTCAAATCAAGAGTTCTCCGGATGGGTGGGAATAGCCCCAATAGTTGAATGTGTGCCCAATGCCAGGAGCTACGCCGCATCATGGAAAATGATGCCCACCGTGTGCCTCATACCCGAGCGCACGCGGCTGACGCCGTGACGCAGATTGACGCGGTACGTGCCCCGCGTGCCCTGGACCGGTCGATGATGCACCGCGAAGACGACCGCGTCTCCTTGACGCAAGGGGACGACCTCCGCGCGGGACTGCACCCGGGGACGCTGCTCCGTCAGCACGAACTCGCCACCCGTGAAGTCCTTTCCTGGATCGGAGAGGAGAATGGCTACCTGGAGCGGGAAGACGTGCTCGCCGTACAGGTCCTGGTGCAGGCAGTTGTAGTCGTCCGTGCCGTAGCGCAAGAGCAGGGGCGTGGGCCGCATCTGCCCGGCTTCGTGGCAGCGTGCGAGGAAGTCCGCGTGCGCGTCCGGAAACCGCACGTCGAGGCCCATCGCCGTGTTCCATCGGTTCGCGATGGGCGCCAGGCATGGGTACAGCGCCGTGCGCAGGTCCGTCACGACCTCTGGAAGCGGATGGTCGAAGTATTTGTATTCACCTCGGCCAAACCCGTGCCGCGCCATGACGACCCGACTGCGAAAGGCATCCTCCACGTCGTAGAGCAGCGCCAATGCTTCGCACTCGTCAGCGGTGAGCAGGGCCCCGAGCACCGCACACCCCCGAGCATCCAGCTCCCGGCTCGTCACCTCCCAATCCACCGCACCCACTCGTGCCTGGATCCCCGGCGGGGCGCGGACCGCGAGCGCACCTCCACGGCGTGCGCTCATCTCCGCGCCCCTTGCGCCAGCCCGCCATCTGCCGCGTGCGCGGATTCGCGCTCCAGCAGCGCGCGCTTGCGCTCCACGCCCCAGCGGTAGCCAGACAGCGCGCCGTCATTGCGCACCACCCGGTGACACGGAATCACCACCGCCAGCGCATTCGCCCCACAGGCCTGCGCCACGGCCCGCACGGACTTCGGTGAGCCAATCCGCTCCGCGATGTCCGTGTAGCTCGCCGTCTTCCCCGCCGGGATCTCCCGCAGCGCCTGCCACACGCGCTGCTGGAACGCCGTGCCCCGCACGTCCAGGGGCAGGTCCAGCCCCACGCGCGGCGCCTCCACGAAGCCCACGACCTTCGCCACCAACTGCTCGAACTTCGCGTCGCCTCCCACCAACGTCGCCTGCGGGAAGCGGTCCTGGAGGTCCTTCGCCAGCGCGTCCGGATCATCCCCCATCAGGATGGCGCATACGCCCCGGTCGCTCGTGGCCACCAGGATGGGACCCAGCGAGCACTCCGCGATGGCGAAGTGGATCTCCGTGTTCGCGCCCCCGGCGCGGAAGTTCGTCGGTGTCATGCCCAGGACCTGGCTGGAGGTTTCGTAGAAACGGCCGCTCGAATTGAAGCCGGCGTCGTAGATGGCCTCGGTGACGGAGCCGCGCTTCGTCAGCCCGGCGCGGATCCGCTCCGCACGCTGCGCCGCCGCATAGCCCTTCGGCGTCAGCCCCGTGACGGCCTTGAACACCCGGTGCAGGTGGTACGGCGACAGCCCCGCGCGCTCCGCAAGCTCCTCCAGGCTCGGCATCTCCTCGGAGGCCTGGATGAAGCGGCACAGGTCGGCCACCCGGTCCGCGTGCTTCACGGCGAGCGAGGGCTCCCCCGGCCTGCACCGCTTGCACGCCCGGAACCCCGCCTGCTCCGCCGCCGCCACCGTCAGGTGGAAGCCCACGTTCTCCGGCCTCGGTGTCCTCGCGCCACAGGACGGACGGCAGTACACCCCCGTCGTCCGCACGGAATAGAAGAAGCGCCCATCCGCCGCCGCGTCCCGGGCGACGACCGCCGCCCAGCGCGGGTCGCCCACCGTCGCCGCCGCGAGGGCTTCCGTCTTCGTCGCCATGTTCCGCCTCCCTTCAATGTCCACGAGGCGAAACCTAACCCCCGGTGCACAGGCCAGCACTCCGCGCCTTGCGGTCGAATTCGGGCCGTCATGGAACAGGGCGTCATGGCAGGAAGCTGTCCAGCCGCGCCGGCAGTGAACCCCGCGCAATGCGTGGCAGCACGTCCGCGTACGACGTGACAGGATGCCGCACCCATTCCTCCTTCCCATGAGCAAGCCATGTCCCACCTGCGTCTGATGTGGAAACGCTCCCGTCTGCTCTGGCCCACGCTGGCCGCATGCGCCTCGGCCTCTGCATGGGCTGCCCCCGCGTCCATCGCCATCCCCAACGCCGGCTTTGAATCCGGCGCCGCCAGCGGCCTGCCCCAGGGCTGGACCGCGTCAGGCCAGGGCAAGGTGTCCGCCCGCACCGACGCGAAGTCGGAGGGCAGCCGCAGCCTCGTCATCGAAAGCCCCCAGGGCGGCGCGGAGACCACCGTCGTCTCCGAGCCCGTGAAGCTCCAGGTGGGCCGCCTCTACCGGCTCTCCGCCTGGGTGCGCACCCAGGGCGTGCAGGCGGACGCGCAGGCCCGCTATCCCACGGCGCTGGGCGCGTGTCTGTCCATGCAGAGCTTCCCCTTCACCAACTGCTCTCCGCCGCAGGGCGCCGACCAGAGCGGCCGGGTGCAGGTGCTGTTCTTCGCCACCACGTCCAATGACCGCGTGCGCGCGCACCTGGGCCACAACGGCAAGGCCACCGGCACCGCGTGGTTCGACGACGTGAAGCTGGAGGAGGTGACCGACGTCACCCAGTACATCCCGATGGAGAGCGTGCGGTGGGCCGGCAAGGGCTTCCGCTACGACGACGGCGGCTGGGTGTACGTGCACATCGAGGGCGAGCCCTACGAGCGCGGCCGTCAGTACGGCGAGCTCGTGTCGCAGGAGATCGTCCGCTACATCGAGAAGCTGGGCATCCAGAAGGATAAGGCGGACGCCGCGAAGGGCTGGGCGCAGGTGCGCCTGCTCGCGGACTCGCTGTTCCTGCGCCGCTTCGACCCCGAGTACCTGGAGGAGATGAAGGGCATCGCCGACGGCGCCAACGTGGGCGGCGCGAAGTTCAAGGGCCCGGATGGCAAGGAGCGCGACCTGGACGTGCTCGACGTCGTCGCCATCAACTCCGCCGTGGACCTGGGCCAGCTGGAGGACGCCAACCGCGTCACCGCGTCCCCGATCTCCGGGCGCACCTTCCTCAAGGGCGAGGACGAGAACGGCCGGGCGGGGGAGGGCGACCACTGCTCGTCCTTCGTGGCCACGAAGTCCGCGACGAAGGATGGCCGCGTCGTCATGGGCCAGATCTTCATGTGGAACGGCTACACCGGCGTCCACTGGGACGTGGTGCTGGACGTGCAGCCCACCAAGGGCCACCGCTTCGTGATGCAGACCTTCCCGGGCGGCATCCACAGCGGCTCCGACTGGATGCTCAACGACGCGGGCATCGTCATCGGCGAGACGACCGTGGGCCAGACGCCCTTCAACATCGACGGCACCCCGCAGAGCAACCGCATCCGCAAGGCCGTGCAGTACGCGAACTCCATCGACGACGTGGAGCGCATCCTCAAGGACCGCAACAACGGTCTCTATACCAACGACTGGACGCTCGCGGACACCAAGACGGACGAGGGCGCGTGCCTGCTCCTGGGCACCGCGAAGACGCGGCTGTGGCGCACCGGCAGCAAGGGCAAGGCCGGGGATACGCCTGGAAACCTCAAGGACTTCATCTGGGCCAACAACAACAACCGCGACCCGGAGGTCCGCAAGGAGTCCGTACCCAACGCGAGCAACGCTCCGGTGGACCTGGCCTTCAACACCTGGAACCGCGACGTCGCCTTCCAGGAGTACTACGCGAAGTACGGCAAGGGCGGCTTCGACGTGGACAGCGCCACGCGCATGATGGCGTCCAGCCCCATCAACCGTCCGCACGCGTGTGACGGGAAGATCACCACCTCGGAGATGACCGAGAAGCTGATGTTCCTGGCCCACTACGGCAAGACGACGCTGCGCGAGAAGATGGTGGGCAGCCGCTGGATTCCGGACCTGCCCGGCGCCACGCCGCACCTGTCCCTGGGCTACACCGCCTTCAGCCCCATCTACGTGGCGGACCAGCTGAAGGCCGCGAAGGCGAAGCAGAAGCCGGAGCCCAAGGCGGACAAGCCCAAGCGCGACTTCGCCCGCGTGAAGGACGCGCTGTCCTTCGACGAGAAGAAGCTCTGGGCCAACACGGTGTTCCCCGCGACGGACGCGGACAACTGGTTCGGCAGCGGCTCCGCCGCGTACTGGACCCAGCTCCGGGACCTGCCGGAAGGGGACGACCTGTCCAAGGCCTTCGACGCCCAGCGCGACGCGCTCGCGGAGCTCAACGCCCGCTACCTGTACGTCACGGCCCGCGAGGGCGACGTGGTGCCCACCGCCGCGCGCACGGACTACGGCCGTTATGGCCAGTACGCGGTGCCGCGCATCAAGGGCACGTACCTGCTGCACCAGCTGCGGCTGACCCTGGGCAACGCGAAGTTCGCCAAGGTGATGGGCGCGGTGCACTCGAAGTTCGCGAACAAGAAGCTCACCACCCAGGACTTCATCCGCACCGCTTCGGAGGCCGCGGGCCAGGACGTGAGCCCCTGGGTGAAGCAGTGGGTGGAGCGCGGGGGCCTGCCCGCGCCGCGCCTCACCTCCCGCGCCCAGAAGGCCAAGGAGGGCTACGAGGTGACGCTGAAGGTGGACCAGTCCGGTACGCCCTGGCGCTTCGCCACGCTGGTGGAGGTGCAGACGGAGAAGGGGGCCGTGCTGGAGCGCATGGAGGTGAAGAGCGGCAGCGACACCTTCACCGTGAAGGTCCCGGACCGGCCGGTGCGCGTGGTGTTCAACGTGGGCAACGACATCCCCGTGGCCCGCGAGCGCTACCAGACCCTGGCCAACACGCTGGATGACTGGGACAAGCTCCTCTTCGTGTACGGCTCCGCGCGCCAGGTGGAGTCCATGCGCACGCTGGCGACGAACTACCGCGAGCAGTTGGCGGACGCGTCCCCGGAGCGCCTGGCCCCGCTCAAGCCGGACGCGGAGGTGACGGACGCGGAGCTCGCGGACCGCGACCTCGTCGTCTTCGGGGGCCTGGAGGACAACGGGCTCATGGCGCGCCTGGCGGCGGAGAAGAAGCTGCCGGTGGAGCTGGGCCGGCGCTTCTTCCGCTGGCAGGGCAAGACGTACGGCCGCGCGGATGACGGCCTGGCCCTGGCGCTGCCCAACCCCTGGAACCCGAAGCGGACGCTGTACCTCTTCGTCGCCAACAGCGGCCTGGAGCTGTGGCACATGACTCGCTCGTTCCAGCGCGGCCTCCAGAGCTGGGCGCTGTTCCGCGCGGGCGAGGTCAGCGGCAAGGGCTTCCACGCCACCGACGGCTTCACCCAGGAGCTGTCCGTGGACCTGCCGGCCCCCAAGCTGGGCATGCTCACGCCCTGAGCCGCCGTCGCTGAAGATCCAGGTCGTCCAAGGAAGGGCCGGCGGAGCGCACTCCCGCCGGCCCTTCTTGCGTCTGCCCGCTTCCCCCCTCTGAAGGTCCCGGTCGATTTGACTCCGGCGCGGAGAGGGTTAAATCTCTCTTCAGGAAATGAATCGAGATTCAAAATCTGAGGCGCCCGTCAAAAGGCTGCGCTCGCGTCTGAAGGAAGCCACCGCTGACGCCATCCTGGCGGCGGCCGCGGCGGTGTTCGCTCGCGACGGCCTGCACGCGGCGAAGATGGAGTCCATCGCCGAGCAGGCAGGCGTGTCGGTGGGGACGCTCTACAACCACTTCACCGACCGCGCGGCCCTGCTGGACGCGCTGCGCGCGAAGCGCCGGCAGCTGATGCTGGACCGGCTGGACGCGGCCCTGGCCCCCGTGACGGAGCGCCCCGCGCGCGAACAACTGCGCGCCTTCGTGATGGCGCTGTTCGCTCACGTGGCGGAGCGCGACGCGTTCGTGCGGGTGCTGGTTCAGCTGCCGGAGGATCCGGCGCGCAAGAGCCGCATCCTGGCGGAGCTCAGCAAGCGCGTGGTGGTCATCGTGGACCGGGGCATCCAGGCCGGTGAGTTCCGCGCGGAGGGCCGCGCGTACTACCCGAATCTCCTGATGGGCATGGTGCGCGGCGCGTTGGACCGCCTGCGCGAGGACGACGCCGCGAACCCTCCGGCAGCCGCCTGGGCGGAGGAGATCCTCCGCGTCTTCTTGAAGGGCATCGAGGTCGACTGACATGGCGACAGCCGTCGTGACACCGGAGGTCCTGGCGCAAGTCGCGCCCAGGGCCCCCGTCAACAAGTGGCTCGTCACCCTGTCGGTGACGTTCGGCACGCTGATGGGCGCCATCGACTCGTCCATCGTGAACGTGGCGCTGCCGCAGATCCGCGGCGCCGTGGGTGCCACGGTGCAGGAGATCACCTGGGCCACCACCGGCTTCGTCATCGCCACGGTGATGGTGATGCCGCTCACGGGCTTCCTGGGCCGCATGTTCGGCCAGAAGCGCGTGTACCTGGCGTGTCTGGTGCTCTTCGTCGCGGGCTCGTTCCTGTGCGGGTTCGCGTGGAACCTGCCCACGCTGGTGCTCTTCAGATTCCTCCAGGGACTGGGCGCGGGCGCATTGCAACCCACCGAGCAGGCCATCCTCCGGCAGACGTTCCCGCCCAAGGAGCAGGGCACCGCGATGGCCATCTTCGGCATGGCCGTGATGGTGGGCCCGGCCATTGGCCCCACGCTGGGCGGCTACATCGTGGACAACTGGCACTGGTCCTGGATCTTCTTCATCAACGTGCCGGTGGGCATCCTGGGCTTCTTCATGGTGGCCCGCTTCGTCCAGGAGGACGAACAGCTGCGCGCCACCGCGCGCCAGGAGGCCGAGAAGCAGCGCAAGCACATGGACTGGTCCGGCATCACGCTGCTCTGCATGGGCCTGGCCACGCTCCAGTACTTCCTGGAAGAGGGACAGGCGGATGACTGGTTCGAGTCCCCCGTCATCGTCATCTGCGCGCTGATCTCCGCCACGTGCCTCGTCGCCTTCGTCATCCGCGAGCTGACCGCGGAGGCCCCCGCGGTGAACCTGCGGCTGTTCAAGGACCCGGTGTTCGCGTCCGGCACGCTGTTGGGCGCGCTGGTGTTCGCGGTGCTCATGGCCAGCATGTTCCTCTTGCCGGTGTTCATGCAGGAGCTGCTGGGCTTCACCGCGACGCAGTCGGGCTTCTCGCTGATGCCGCGCACGCTGGTAATGATGTTGATGATGCCCATCGTCGGGCGGCTGTACGGCAAGGTGCCGGCGCGCATCCTGGTGGGCTTGGGCATCGTGTTCGCGGGCTTCGGCGCCTACGAGATGAGCCACTTCTCGCTCGCGACGGGCTCCAACAACATCATCGCGGCCATCGCGCTGCAGGGCGTGGGCTTCAGCATGATGTTCGTGCCGCTCAGCGCCACGGCGCTCGGCAGCATCCCTCGCGAGCGGATGGCGGACGCGACGGGCCTCAACTCGCTGTTGCGTCAGATTGGCGGGTCCGTGGGCCTGGCCATCTTCACCACGCTCCTGTCGCGCTACACCGTGCTGTCCAAGGCCTCCATCGCCGCGCACGTGAACCCGGAGCGGTGGGAGGTCGCCAGCCGCATGGCCGCCACCCAGAAGGGGCTCATGCAGCACGGCCTGGACGCCGCGAGCGCCAGCATGGCCAGCCTCCAGATGATGGTGGGCAACGTGTCACGGCAGGCCATGGTGCTCGCGTTCGACAAGCTCTTCGTCCTGGCGGCGCTGATGTTCGTGGTGGTGCTGCCGCTCATCTACTTCCTCAAGGACCCCCCGAGCGTCGGGGGCTCCCACGAGAAACCGCACATCGACGTGGAGATTTAAGACATGGCAACGACAACGACTGCTCCCCAACTCGTCCCCGAAGCGGCGCCCGCGCCCGCCGCCTCGGCGCAGGCGAAGCGCGGCAAGCGGGGCTTCCTCATCCTCGGTGGCGTCGTGGCTGCCATCCTGCTGGCCATTGGCGGCTTCAAGCTCGTCACGGCCGGGCAGGAGTCCACCGACGACGCGCAGGTGGAGGCGGACGTGGTGCCCCTGGCCGCGCGCGTGTCCGGCCCCGTGGTGAAGGTGGCCGTGCTGGACAACGCCACCGTGCGCCAGGGCGACGTGCTCCTTCAAATCGACCCGCGTCCCTATGAAGCGCGCGTGAAGCAGGCGGAGGCCGAGCTGGAGTCCGCGCGCGCCCAGGCCGCCGCGGCGGACGCGCAGGCCACGGTGGCGGCGGCCGGCGCGAAGGGCGGCCTCTCCAGCGCGAAGGCGCTCGTGTCCACGAGCACGTCCGCGGTGAGCGGCGCCCAGGCGCAGGTGGCGGCGGCCCGCGCGGCGCTGACCCGCGCGGAGGCCCAGGCCCGCAAGGCCACGCTGGACCTGGAGCGGACCCAGAGCCTGCGTCAACAGAACGTCGTGGCGCAGAGCGCTCTGGATGACGCGCAGACGGCCAACGAGACGGCGCAGGCCGCGCTCGAAGGCGCCCGCGCGCAGCTCGCCCTGGCGGAGGAGGGCCGGCGCACCGCGGAGAGCAAGGTGGCGGAGGCCCGGGGCCAGCTCGACGTGAGCGCCCCCATCGACGAGAAGATCGCCGCCGCCCAGGCCAACGCGTCGCTGGCGCACGCTCGGGTGAAGGGCGCGGAGGCCGCGCTCGACCAGGCGAAGCTCCAGTTGGAGGACACGCGCATCATCGCTCCGGCGGACGGCCAGGTGTCCAAGCTGTCCGTGCACGCGGGCCAACTGCTCACCCCCGGCCAGGCCGTGGCGGAGCTGGTGCCCACGACGACCTACGTGGTGGCCAACTTCAAGGAGACGCAGGTGGGCCACATGCAGCCCGGCCAGCGCGTGGAGGTGGAGCTGGACGCCTTCTCCGGTGAGAAGCTGGAGGGCAGGGTGGAGAGCCTGTCCGGAGGCACCGGCTCCCGCTTCTCGCTGCTGCCGCCCGACAACGCGTCCGGCAACTTCGTGAAGGTGGTGCAGCGCGTGCCCGTGCGCATCTCCTGGGTGCACCCGCCGCAGGGGATGGCCCTGCGCGCCGGCCTCTCCGCCGACGTGACGGTGCACACGAAGTAGGCCTCAGGCCCGAAGCCCCACACCCCAGCGCCGCGCCCCTCACGGGACGCGGCGCTTTTTCGTGCCGTCAGAGCGTGACGGACATCTCCACGTCCGCGCGCGAGTAGCCCGTCTCTCGTGACACCTCCGGGCCCTCGCGCGTGGTGACGAAGCCGTGCTTGCGGTACAGCCCCAGCGCGGGCCCCAACGCGCTGTTGGTGACGAGGTACATCCGCTTCGCGCCGCGCTCACGGGCCATGGCCAGCGCGGCCCGCATCAGCGCGTCGCCCAGGTCGCGGCCCCGTGCCTCCGGGGCCACCGCCATCTTGCACAGCTCGAACGTGTCCGCGTCCTCGCGCCTCAGCGCGCACGTGCCCTGCACCTGTCCATCCACGAGCGCGAAGAACACCTCGCCCCCCGGCGCCAAGAACATCCCGTGCGGGTCCGCGAACGAGGCCTCGTCCGAGCCCTCGATGCGGAAGTCCTTTTCAATCCACTGCCGGTTGAGCCGCGCGAAGTGCTCGCGCAGCTCCGGCCGGTAGGGGACGACCTCGACGGACGCGGGGGCCATGGCGCTCACGCGGTGGCGGCGGCCGCGGTGGGCTTCTTGCGCAGGAACATCACGAAGATGAGCGCCACGATGCTGATGCCCACCAGCGTGATCAGCCCGTCCGCCGCGATGGTGGCGCGCGTGCCGATGCCCCGGAACTCCGACGCGTGCCCGTCCAGCGCCGTGGTGTAGCTGATGGCGAAGTTGGAGGCCGCGACGAAGAGCGAGTACTTCGTCGTCACCGCCGCGCCGTCGCTCACCATCTCCAGCACCATGCCGGCGAACGCCGCGAAGCCCGCGCCGTTCGCGAAGCTGTACGCGAGCGAACCCCAGATGTACGTGTCCGTCGTCATGGGCCCCGCCGCCATGGCGAACGCGCACATCGCCGTGGCCCCGCCCATCAGCGCGTACGCGAGCTTGCGGTTCATCCGGTCGGACAGCCAGCCGCCCATCAACGAACCCACCGCGCCGGTGACGGCCATGCCCGGACCGTTCACCATCTCCACCGTGTGCTCCGGCACCTGGTACGCGCCCGCCATCGCGCTGAAGAGGTTGGTGAGCGCGCCGCAGCTCACCGGCGCCAGGCAGAGCACCAGCATGATGAGCCCGTCGCGGCTGAAGGCCGTCTTCACCAGGTCCATCACGATGCTCTTCACCCGGTCCACCGCCGCCTTGAACAGCGGCCCGGTGGGCACGGTGGAGGGGTCATGCCGCTCGGTGATCCAGAAGATGCCCGCGCCGCTCGCCAGCACCAGCGTGGCCAGCACGATGCCCGCGACCTGCCGGGAGAACTGCGTCGCCAGGAAGATGGCCAGCGCGCCCATCATCGCGGTGGAGCCCACGTTGCCCGCCATCTGCCAGCCGCCCGTGCGCCCCTTGTCGGACGGCTTGGACGTCGTGGCCATCAGGCCGTTGAGCGCCGCGTGCGCCGTGGTCGCCGCCGCCTGCAACGCGGTGAGCAGCAGCGTGAAGACGCCCAGGTGTTGCGCGGGCTCCGGGAACATCGCGCACGCCAGCAGCAGCAGCGCGGTGAGCAGCGTGCTCACGCCGTACCAGACGCGGCGCCAGGGCCCCAGGTCGATGAGCGGCACCCACAGCAGCTTCCACGCGTGCGGCGAGAAGGCCGTGCCGGACAGCACGCCAATCTCCGCCAGCGGCATCCCGTCCTTCGCCAGCCAGTACGGCACCGCCGTCTGCAGGTAGCCCACCGCGGCGCCGAACTGCACCTCCAGCAGGCCGAACAGCGGGGGCCAGGCCCAGCGCGGTTCCTCGGCGGAGGCGGTGGCCGGAAGGGCGGTCTCTTGTTCAATCAAGGGCGACACCTACAGGGGAGAACAGGGGAGGGTGGGATTCTAGACACCTTGGGCGTCCTGCACAGCGCAACGCACCGCGCCGTCCGCTCGGATGCACCGGGTGGGAGGGGCCCCTTCAACGGGGAGTCCTGGTCCGTGTCGGAAGCCGGGACTAGCTTGCCCGCGCTTTCCCCCACAACCCCGAGGTCCCCCGATGACGTTGAAGACCCGACTGCTGGTCGTCTCCACGGCTGGCCTGTTCGCCGCCGCGCCCGCCGTGGCCAAGCCGCTGGATGGCGCCAGCACCGACGTGATGATCCAGGGCTTCCACTGGAACTCCGCCAGCGCGGGCGGGTGGTGGAACACGGTGAAGAACAACGCGGCCGCGGTGAAGGCCGCGGGCTTCACGATGATCTGGCTGCCGCCGCCCTCGGACGCGGCGTCCACGCAGGGCTATCTGCCCCGGCAGCTCAACGTGCTCAACTCCAGCTACGGCACGGAGGCGGAGCTCACCCAGGCGCTGGCCGCGCTCAACGCGCAGGGCGTGAAGCCCATCGCGGACATCGTGGTGAACCACCGCGTGGGCACCGCCAACTGGGCGGACTTCACCAACCCCACCTGGAGCGGCTGCAGCGCGGTGGCCGCGGGGGATGAATGGCCGAGCGCCTGCGGCAACGCGGACAGCGGCGAGGGCTACGCCGCGGCGCGAGACCTGGACCACTCGCAGGCGAACGTGCGCGCGGACCTGAAGACGTGGATGGGCACCCGGCTGAAGGGCGTGGGCTTCGCGGGCTGGCGCTTCGACTTCGTGAAGGGCTTCGCGGGCAGCTACGTGAAGGAGTACGTCACCGCGACCGACCCGTGGTTCTGCGTGGGTGAGTTCTGGCCCACGAACTACTTCGACGCGAACAACCCCGCCAACTGGAAGCAGCAGATCGTCAACTGGGTGGACGCGACCACGGGCACCTGCGCCGCGTTCGACTTCGCCACCAAGGGCCTGCTCAACGACGCGCTCACCAACAACAACTACTCGCGCCTGAAGGCGTCCGACGGCAAGCCCGCGGGCGGCATCGGCTGGTGGGCCAGCCGCCACGTCACCTTCGTGGACAACCACGACACGGGCCCCAGCGAGACGTGCGGCAACGGGCAGAACCACTGGCCGGTGCCGTGCACCAAGGTGATGACGGGCTACGCCTACGTGCTCACCCACCCGGGCATCCCCACCGTCTACTGGGCGCACTACTTCAACTGGGGCCTGGGCAGCTCCATCAAGACGCTGATGGACATCCGCAAGAACGCGGGCCTCACGTCCGAGTCCACCGTCAGCATCCAGCGCGCGGAGAGCGGCCTGTACGCGGCCATCATCGGCGGCAAGGTGGCGGTGCGGCTGGGCACCGGCTCCTGGACCCCGGGCACCGGCTGGACGCAGGCGGCCTCCGGCACGGACTACACGGTGTGGACCACCAGCACCACGCCGCCCCCCACCGGCACCACCGCCAACGTGGAGTTCGTGTGCAACAACGGCACGACCGTGATGGGCCAGAACGTCTACGTGGCCGGCAGCGTCGCGGCGCTCGACAACTGGAGCCCCACCACCTCCAAGATCCTCAACCCCACCGCGTACCCCACCTGGCGCGGCACCTTCGCGCTGCCCGCGAACACCACCGTGCAGTGGAAGTGCCTCAAGCGCGACGGCAGCGGCAACGTCGTCTGGCAGGGCGGTAGCAACAACACCGTCACCACCCCCGCGGCCGGCGGCAGCATCACCGCCACCGCCAGCTTCTAAGAGGCCGGGACAGGCGCCCCTGTCGCATGGCTTGCCGGGGGCGCCTGTGTTTCATCTGTTGCTTGAGTTCCATGCTTCAAGCTGTCACAGGGGCCGCTTCACTCCCCTGAGGCGGGCCGGTCCCGCCCTCCTGGAACGAAGGTGGACGCGATGAAGCGTGGAACGGCAGTGGTGTGGTGCATGGCCGCGGTGGGCCTGCTGGGCGCCTGTGGCGGTCCGTCGGAAGAGCCCCTGGCGAACGGCGGCATGGTGACGGCGCGGTCGCAGGCGCTGGTGTCGCCTCCGGCCTCGCTGTCCGGTGGCTTCATGAACTACCTGGGCACGCTCACGGTGGGCGGCGCGGTGTCGTCGAACACCGGCACGACGGCGGCCTACGAGGGCTTCAAGCTCACCGTCGCGGCGCACACGCAGGTGGCGTTGGAGGTCACGCACCTGGGCACCGGCGTGGGCGTGGACACGGGCCTCTTCGTGTATGGCCCCAAGGACGCGAACGGCAGCTACGGCACGCGCATCCTCTTCCAGGACGACGACTCCGGCTACGGCGAGCTGAGCAAGATTCCGCTCGCGACCCTCGACACGGCGGGCGAGTACCTGGTGGTGGTGGGTTGGAGCAACGGCCTGGGCAAGCAGTACCGCCTCCAGGCCTCGTGCGTGGGCGGCGCGTGCGTGGCGAACCCGACCCCGGCGCCTGCCGGCACCCCGGTGAAGCTGGCGGCGTTCCCCCTGGAGCCGGGACTCCAGGCGCTGCTCGACACCGGCAACGCGTACCGCGAGGACATGTTCTCCTTCCTCGACCGGTATGACTTCGCGTGGCCGTACTCGACGCCCGCGACGCTGGACGCCGCGGCGGCGGCGGTGCTCGCGCGCAGCGAGTACTCAGGCTACCGCAACAAGGTGCCGACCACGTCCACCTATGCGGCGTTCCAGTCCCAGATGTACCTGCAGTTCCAGGGGCTGCACCCGGCCATCCCCGCCACCTACGGCGAGGACCCCGCGAACGCGCAGGTGAGGAGCTACTTCCGCGAGTTCAGCACCGGTCCCAACGGGGACAACTGGCGCACGCTCAACATCATCCTGCTGCCCGTCTCCCGCCACGTCCTCGTGTACGAGCAGACCGCCCACGAAATCTGACGCGCACGGCAGTCCGCCGGAAACACCACCGCCCTCCTCTTCGCGTACCGGAAGGGGAGGGCGGTCTGTTTTCGAAGCGCTGACGAATCAGCTCACGGCGAGGGGGCCGGGGACGGCTCGTGCGACGGGGGCGCGTCCTCCTCACCGCTGGAGCGCTTCGCGTCCCCACGTACCTTCTGCATGAGGATGTAGAGGCCCGGGATGAAGATGAGGTTGATGATGGTGGACACCAGCATGCCGCCGAACACCGCGGTGCCCAGCGAGTTGCGCGCCGCCGCGCCCGCGCCGGACGCCGTCATCAGTGGCACCACGCCCAGGAGGAACGCGATGGACGTCATGAGGATGGGGCGCAGGCGGACCTCCGCCGCCGTCACCACCGCGTCCAGCGCGCTCTTGCCCTGCTCGCGCAGCTGCTCCGCGAACTCCACGATGAGGATGGCGTTCTTGGACGCGAGGCCCACGAGCATCACCAGACCCACCTGGCAGAACACGTCGTTCGCGTAGCCGCGCGCCACCTGCAACCCCAGCGCGCCCATGATGGCCAGCGGCACGGACAGGATGATGACGAACGGGAGGCTGAAGGACTCGTACTGCGCCGCCAGCACCAGGAACACGAAGAGGATGCCCAGGCCGAAGATGATCATCGTCTGGCCGCCGGACTCCTTCTGCTCCAGGCTGATGCCCGTCCACTCGGACGACATGCCCTGGGGCAGCGACGCCTGCGCCACCTGCTCCATGGCCTCCAGCGCCTGGCCGGACGACACGCCGGGCGCGCCCTGGCCGTTGATCTCCACGGAGCGGAACAGGTTGTAGTGCTTGATGACCTGCGCGGAGACGATGGGCGTCACCTTCACCAGCGACTCCAGCGGGATCATGTCGCCGCCTTCCGTGCGCGCGTAGAAGGAGCCGATGTCCTGGGGGCTGTCGCGGAACTGCTGCTCGGCCTGCACGTACACGCGGTAGGTGCGGCTGGCGTAGTTGAAGTCGTTGACGTACTGGCTGCCCATGTAGAGCTGCATCACGCCGAAGATCTGCTCGATGGGCACGCCCAGCGCCTTGGCCTTCTGGCGGTCCACCTCCACGTCCAGGATGGGCGTGTTGGCGTTGAACGGGGTGAAGACGCCGCGCAGGCGGCCCTCCTCATTGCCCTTCTGCACCATCTCCTGCGTGGCGTTGGCCAGGTCCTCCAGCGAGTGGTTGCCGGCGACGTCCTCCACGATGAACTGGAAGCCGCCCACGCTGCCCACGCCTCGGATGGCGGGGGGCTGGAAGGGGATGACGCGCGCGCTGCCAATCTTGCCCAGCGGCCCGCGCAGCCGCTCCACCAGCGCGGCCACGGACTGGTCCTTCCCGGTGCGCTCCTCCCACGGCTTGAGGGCCGTGAAGACGGTGGCGTAGTTGGAGCCGTTGCCGTTGGGAGAGAACCCACCGATGGCGAACATCACGTTCACCTCCGGCTGGGCCTTGAGCACGCCCTCCACCTCCTGGAGCACCTTCTCCGTCTGGCTGAGGGACATGCCCTCCGGGCCCTGCACGGAGATGATGACGTAGCCCTGGTCCTCATCCGGGATGAAGCCGGTGGGCGCGGAGCGGAACAGCATCACCGTGGCGCCGATGCAGGCGAGGAACGCCACCAGCACGATGACCGGGTGCACCAGCAGCTTGCGCAGCCCCTTGCCGTACAGGTCGCGCGTCCAGTCCAGCACCTGATCCACCTTGCGGAAGAACACCCACTTGGGGCCGTGGTGGTGCTTGAGCAGCCGCGCGGACAGGGCGGGCGTGAGCGTCAGCGCGCAGAAGGTGGACAGGGCCACCGACGCGGCGATGGTGAGCGCGAACTGGCGGTAGATGGAGCCCGTGGTGCCCGGGAAGAGGGCCACCGGGATGAACACCGCCACCAGCACCACGGAGATGGCCACCACCGCGCCGGCCACCTCCTTCATGCCTTCGCGCGCCGCCTGGAGCGCGTTGAGCCCGCGCTCCGCCATCAGGCGCTCGATGTTCTCGATCACGACGATGGCGTCGTCCACCACGAGGCCCGTGGCCAGTGTCAGGCCGAAGAGCGTCAGCGTGTTGATGGAGAAGCCCATCAGGTAGACGAACGCGAACGTGCCCACGAGCGACACCGGCAGGGTGAGCGCCGTAATCAACACGCTGCGCCACCCGTGCAGGAACAGGAAGATGACCAGGATGACGAGCGCGATGGCTTCGATGAGGGTGTGGATCACCTCATTGACGGAGGCGCGCACCGCGAGCGTGGTGTCCGTGCCGGTGCGGTACTCCAGGCCCGGCGGGAAGGACTGCGCCAGGCGGTCCAGTTCCTTGATGACGCCGTCGCGCACGTCCAGCGCGTTGGCGGTGGGCAACTGGAAGATGGCCAGGCCCACGCCGGTGCGGCCGTTGAAGCGCAAGAGGGTGGCGTAGTTCTCCGCGCCCAGCTCCACGCGGCCCACGTCCTTCACCGTGACGGCCTTGCCGTCGTTGTTGCGCATGAGCACGATGTCGCCGAACTCCTCCGGCTCCGCCAGGCGGCCCCGGGCGCGCACGGCGATCTGATACGGCTGCTCGTCGCTGGACGGCGGCTGGCCCACCTGGCCCGCGGCCACCTGGAGGTTCTGCTCCTGGAGCGCGCGCACCACGTCCTGCGGCGTCATGTTCCGGCGCGCCAGCTCGGAGGGGTCCAACCACAGGCGCATGGAGAACTTGCGCTCACCGAAGATGCGCACCTCGCCCACGCCGCGCACGCGCTTGATGGCGTCCTTGAGGTTCACGTCCGCGTAGTTGGAGAGGAACTTCGCGTCGTAGCGGTTGTCCGGGGAGGACAGGCCCACCGTCAGCAGCATCTGGCTGGAGGCCTTGTTCACCACGATGCCGGTCTGGTTCACCTGCGCGGGCAGGCGGGCCGCGGCGCGGCTGACGCGGTTCTGCACGTCCACCGCCGCCACCTCGATGTTGCGCGTGGGGGCGAAGGTGACGGTGATGGTGCTGGTGCCGTCGTTGCTGCTGGTGGAGGTGATGTAGCGCATGTCCTCCACACCGTTGAGCTCCTGCTCCAACGGGATGGTGACGGCGGACTCCACCACCTCGGCGCTGGCGCCGACGTAGGTGCTGGTGACGGTGACTTGCGGCGGCGCCAGGTCCGGGTACTGCGCGATGGGCAGCGTCGGGATGGCGATGACGCCCACCAGCGTCAGGATGATGGAGCAGACGATGGCGAAGACAGGCCTGCGGATGAAGAAGTCGACGAACACGGTGTGGCGCCTCTCTGGACTCGTCTGCTAGCGGCTGCCGCCGGTGGTGCCGCCGCCACCGGACGCGGTGCGGGGCGGCTGGGAGGACTCGTCGGTGTTCACGGTGACCTGCTTGGGAATGACGGGCATGCCGTCGCGCAGCATGTGCAGCGACGACACCGCGACCAGGTCGCCCTGCTTCAGGCCGCCCTCGACGACGTAGGACATGTCACCCAGCTGCCCCAGGGCCACCGGGCGGCGCTCCACCAGCGTCTTGCCGTCCTTCTTCTCCACCACCATGGCGAAGGGCTGGCCGCTCTGGCGCACCACCGCGAGCGCCGGAATCTGGAGCGCGTCCCGCGTGGCGTACACCAGCCGCGCCCGCAGCAGCTCGCTGGGGCGCAGGCCCACCGTGTTGCGGAAGGCGGCCTTCACCTCCACCAGCTGCGTGCGGGGGTCCGTCTGCGGCGCCACGTAGAAGACGGTGCTGGAGAGGATGACCTTGCCCTGCTGATCCAACAGCTCCAGCTGGGTGTCCGGCTTGATCGACCGCGCGCGGAACGCCGGCACGGACACGCTGACCTCCAGCGCGTCCGCCTGGGCCACGGACGTGAGCACCGTGGTGGCGCTCACGTAGTCACCCACGCGCACCACCACGTCGCCCATGGTGCCCGCGAACGGCGCGCGCACCACGTGGAACTGCAGCTGCACCTGGCGCTGGGCCACGTTCGCGCCGGCCGCGCGCGACGCCGCCTCCGCCGCCTTCACCGCCGCCTGGGCGCGCTCCAACTCCTGCACGCTGGCCAGACCCTCGCGGTTGAGGGACTCGGTGCGCGCGAGGGTGCGCTTCGCCAGCTCCAGCTCCACCGCGGAGGAGCTCTGCTGGGCCTGCGCGCTGTCCAGCGCCGCGGTCTCCTGACGCGCGTCCACCTCGATCAGCGGCGTGCCGGCCTCCACCTTCTGGCCGGGCTTCACCAGGATCTTGCGGATGTAGCCGTTCACCTGCGGCAGCACCGACACGCTCTGCCGCGACAGGAGCGACCCCAGGTACTCCCCGGTGTCCCGCACCTGGTGCGGCGCCAGGGACACGACCTGGACCTCGCGCGGCGGCGGAGCGGCCTTCGCCTCCGGCTTGCCCGAGCACCCGGCCACGCCAGCCACCAGCGCCGCGCCCCACACCGTCTTCGTCATCAGCGCCTTCAGGGGGCGTACCCTCGTCACCAGTCGCACCGGGCCTCCGTCAGGAACGCGTCCAGGCGGGCCTGGACGAGCTCGAATTCCCTCAAAACCAATGCGAGCTGGGCCTGGCGGAGGGCGGCTCCGCTCTGCACCAGCTCCAAACTGCTACCTCGTCCCACCTCGAAGGCCCGGCGCGTGAGCCGGTCCGTCCGGTCCGCCAGCTCCAGGGACTCGGCGGCGGTCTTCAACAAGGCTTCGGCCACTTCCACTCCACGCCGCGCGCGGGAAACCTCCACCCCCACGTTGCGGCGGGTGGCCTCGGCGGACTGCGCGGCCTGTTCTTCAATGCCCTTGCGCTCGCGCACGAGCCCTTCGCGCTGGCCGCCCTCCCACAGGGGGACGGACAGCACCGCGGACACGTTCCAGGTGGCGAAGCGGCCAAAGCCGGGGTCGGTGGTGAAACCCACCAGCGTGCTGCTCAGCCCCAGGGTGGGCAGGTAACCGGCGGAAGCCTGGCGCCGGCTCTCCCGGGCCGCGTCCACGTTGGCCCGCTGGGCCACCAGGTCCGGCCGGTTGGCCAGGTCCTGCAGGGGGGCGCACTGCTGGCGCGTCTCCTCCACCAGCCCGCCCAGGTTGAACGCCGGGTTGACGCCCACGCCGTGGTCCTCGCCCAGGGACAGGCCCAGCGACTCGCGCGTGCGGCGCAGCTGCTCGTCCCCGGCCACCAGCGCCTGCCGCGCCACCGCCACGTCCTGGCTCACCCGCACCACGTCCAACTGCGTGCCGGCGCCCAGTTCGAAGGAGCGCTGGGTGATGGCGTAGCGCTCCAGCGCCTGACGCAGGCCCACGCGGTTGATTTCGGCGGCGCGCTCGGCGGCCACCGTGGCCACCAGCACCTGCGCCAGCCCCTGGGTGAGGCGGCGCTGCACGTCCTGGAGGCTGGCCACGGACGCGGACTCGAAGGCCTTCGCGGACGACAGGCCCCGCCACGCCCCCACATCGATGATGGACTGGGTGAGGGACGCGGACACGGTGCCCAGGGGCGCGCTGGGACCCGCCACCCCGGTGCCGGTGTTGGAGCCGCCCACGAAGCCGCCGCCCGCGGCGGAGGGCACGTCCGGGTGGAGCACGTCCACGCCCACGCCCGCGGTGGCCCGGGCGTTGGGCAAGAGCAGGCCCAGGGACTGGCGCCACCGGCCCTGCGCGCGCGTCACGCCGGCCTCCGCGTTGCGCAGGTCCGTGGACTTCTGGCGCACCCGGGTGAGGGCGTCGTCCCACGTCTTCACCTGCTCCGTCGCGGGCGGGACGGGCGCGAGCATGGGGTCGTCCACCTTCGGCTGGAAGGGGACGACGGCCGGCGCGGACCCGGCGGCGCTGGCTTCAGGCGCGGGCTGCTTGGGGGCCGGGACCGGGTCCGGCGCCTGCTGCGCGCCGGCGAGGAGAAGGACGAGGAGGGCGCTGGGGGTGGCCATACTCAAGGAGCGGCAGGTCTTTCCGGCAGGAGCGAGTGGTGGTACCCACCCCGGGGTCCCTGCGCGCAGTCAAGTCAAGATGTAATTGACAACCGTTGTTGAATGCAATCATCTCTTACGCCCATGACCATCGCCGAGCAAGTGGCATCGACGCGACGCGCAGTGGTCCGGCTGCTCACCCAGAAAGTGGGTGAGCAAACGGATCGGCCGCTGATGCAACTGCTCGTGCTGAAGAACATCGGCATCTACGGCATCCACAGTCAGGCGCAGATCGCGGAGCGGCTGCTCATCGACGCGCCCGCGGTGAGCCGGCTGGTAGACCGGTTGGAAGAGGATGGGCTGGTGGAGCGCCGCGCGGGGGAGAACCGCCGCTGCGTGCGCCTGGAGATCACCGAGGCCGGGCACCGGGAGTTCCAGGCCCTGGAGCTCGCCGCGCAGTACGTGGATGCCCAGGCGCGCGCGTTCCTGGCGCCGCCGGAGGCCGAGGAGCTGTCGCGCCTGCTGGACAAGCTCCAGACGGGGCTGTGCCAGCTCCTGGGCAACGAAGCCGCTCCGCCGCCGCGCAAGGACGAACCGGCCCCCTCCAACGACAACGGGTGACGACGGGAGGCGGAAGGGCCCGGGCGCGATGCCCGTCCCGCCGCCGCCCCGCCGCCACCCGCGCGCCACGTCCGGGGGGGAGGAGGTGGTCTGTCGTCACTACCGGTGCCGCGGGATGTTGCGGGCCACGTGCAGGGCCCACGCCTCCGCCGAGTCCAGCTCCGCGCGGGCCTCGGCGTAGCGGTCCTTCGCCCCTTCACTCTGGTCGTTGGCGAAGATGGCGTCGTGCAGCTCCTTCTGGGCCCGGGTCAGCCGCAGGCTCGTCTGGAGCCACAGCCGGGCCGCCATGCGCGGCGTAATCACCACCTGGGTGGGATCCCACACCTCCAGGGCGGCGTAGTCAGCGGAGGACAGCTCTTCGTAGTGGGGGGCCTGCTCGGTTTGTCCGTTCATGCCCGGATGTTCGCCACGGATTTGGGGCAGGGCATCCGGGCCGTCCGGGCAGGAAGACGGCCACTGGTGAGCAGTCGAGGACAGTTCCTTCATCCCCCGGGGTACTCGCCTTCCCTGATTTGCGGGAAAATTTAGTACAGTGAGGCTGGGGAATGCTTCCCAGATTGCAACCATGGAGGGATTGGGTGCCCTTCTCCTAGAATCCTCCGCTCCATTCGTGAAGTGAGAGGGATTACCTGGACCAGAACACCCTGAACAAGCTGCTCACCGTCGGCGTCCAGAACGGGGCTTCGGACATCCACTTCCGCCCTGGGGATCCGCCCATCTACCGGGTGAACGGCGTGTTGCGGCCGTTGAAGATGGAAAAGCTCCAGGCTGATCACACGAAGCAGGTCGCGCTGCACGTGATGAACGATCAGCTGATGAAGGCGCAGATCGACAGTGTGCAGGAATGCGACTCGTCCTACAGCCTCCCAGGCGTGGCGCGTTTCCGGGTGAACATCTACCGGCAACGCGGCTCGCTGGCCTGCATCCTGCGCATCATCCCGGATGAGATTCCCAGCATCGACGGGCTGGGCCTGCCGCAGGTGCTCAAGACGATCGCGGGCAACGAGCGCGGGCTGGTGCTGGTGACGGGCGCCACGGGCTCCGGGAAGAGCTCCACGCTGGCGTCGATGATCAACCACATCAACCACACGGAGAGCCTGCACATCCTCACCATCGAGGACCCCATCGAGTTCATCTACAAGAACGTGAAGTCCTCCATCTCCCAGCGGGAGATTGGCCCGGACACGGCGAACTTCGCCATCGCGCTCAGGGCGGCGCTGCGTCAGGACCCGGACGTCATCCTGGTGGGCGAGATGCGCGACACGGAGACCATCGACATCGCGCTCAAGGCGTCGGAGACGGGCCACCTGGTGCTGTCCACGGTGCACACCACGGACGCGTCGCGCACCATCAACCGCCTGGTGTCGGTGTTCCCCGCGGAGGAGCAGACCATGGTGCGCATGCGCCTGGCGGACTCGCTCAAGGCGACCGTCTCCCAGCGCCTGTTGCCCAAGGCCACCGGCAAGGGACGCACGGTGGCGCTGGAGATCATGGTGCAGACGAAGACGGTGGAGCAGTACATCCGGGACGACCGCGCCGCGGAGCTCAAGGACGTCATCGAGAAGGGCCGCGACATGTTCGGCATGCAGTCCTTCGATCAGCACCTGACGCAGCTGTACCGCGCGGGCGACATCACGCTGGAGACGGCGCAGAGCGCGGCCTCCAACCCGGCGGACTTCCAGCGCGCGCTCGAGTTCGATTGAGCGCGCGCCGGAAAGCGACTTCGAAGCGGCCTACTTCTTCGCGGACGGCTTGTGGATGTTCGCGAAGAAGTCGTTGCCCTTGTCATCCACGACGATGAAGGCCGGGAAGTCGACCACGTCGATCTTCCACACGGCCTCCATGCCCAGCTCGGCGTACTCCAGGACCTCCACCTTCTTGATGCAGTCCTGCGCCAGGCGCGCGGCCGGGCCGCCGATGGAGCCCAGGTAGAAGCCGCCGTGCTTCTTGCAGGCCTCCGTGACGGCCGGGGAGCGGTTGCCCTTGGCGAGCATCACGAAGCTGCCGCCCTCCGCCTGGAACTGATCCACGTACGCGTCCATGCGGCCCGCGGTGGTGGGCCCGAACGAACCGGACGCGTAGCCCTCCGGCGTCTTCGCCGGGCCCGCGTAGTAGACCATGTGGTCCTTGAGGTACTGGGGCATGCCCTCGCCCCGGTCCAGGCGCTCCTTGATCTTCGCGTGCGCGATGTCGCGCGCCACCACCAGCGAGCCGGACAGGGACAAGCGCGTCTTGATGGGGTAGCGCGACAGCTCCGCGCGCAGGTCGCTCATGGGGCGGTTCAGGTCCAGCTTCACCACGTCGCCGGACAGGTCCGTGTCGGTCGTCTCCGGCAGGTACTTCGCGGGATCCCGCTCCAGCGCCTCCAGGAAGACGCCGTCGCGCGTAATCTTGCCCAGCGCCTGGCGGTCCGCGGAGCACGACACGGCGATGGCCACCGGGCAGGACGCGCCGTGGCGGGGCAGGCGGATGACGCGCACGTCATGGCAGAAGTACTTGCCGCCGAACTGCGCGCCAATGCCGGTGCGCTGCGTGAGCTTGAGCACCTCCTGCTCCAGCTCCACGTCGCGGAAGCCCCGGCCCAGCGCGTTGCCGCTGGTGGGCAGGGTGTCCAGGTAGCGCGCGGAGGCGTACTTCGCCGTCTTCAGCGCGAACTCCGCGGACGTGCCGCCCACCACGATGGCCAGGTGGTACGGCGGGCACGCGGCGGTGCCCAGCGAGCGGATCTTCTGCTCCAGGAACGCCAGCAGGCTCTGCGGGTTGAGGACGGCCTTCGTCTCCTGGAAGAGGTAGCTCTTGTTCGCGGAGCCGCCGCCCTTGGCCATGAAGAGGAACTTGTAGGCGTCGCCGTCGGTCGCGTAGAGCTCGATCTGCGCGGGCAGGTTGTTGCCCGTGTTGACCTCCTTGTACATGTCCAGTGGCGCCATCTGCGAGTAGCGCAGGTTGGCCGTGAGGTACGTGTCGAACACGCCCTTGGAGATGGCCGCCTCGTCACCGCCGCGGGTGAGGACGTACTGGCCCTTCTTGCCCATCACGATGGCGGTGCCGGTGTCCTGGCAGGAGGGCAGCACGCCGCCTGCGGCGATGTTCGCGTTCTTGAGCAGCTCCAGCGCCACGAACCGGTCGTTGGACGACGCCTCCGGGTCCTTGAGGATGTTGTTGAGCTGCTGAAGGTGGCCCGGGCGCAGGAGGTGCGAGATGTCCCGCATGGCCTCGCGGGTGAGCAGCGTGAGCGCCTCGGGCTCCACCTGGAGGAAGCTGTGTCCGCCGGCCTCGAACGTGGAGACGCCCTCCTTCGTGAGCAGGCGGTAGGGCGTCTCGTCCTTGCCAAGCGGCAGCATGTCCTGGAACTGGAAGTCACTCATCGCGGGAGGGTCTCTTCGAGAAGGGGTGGACGGCGGGGGACTCTACTCACGGGGCGGCGCGCGGGGCGGCACTTCGTAGAGGTAGACAGGCGTGCGGTACAGGTCCTGGAGCCGCACGCTGCGCACGGGTGTCCAGCCGCGCAGGCCGAAGGTGTGGCTGAGGATGCGGGCGCCTGGCGGCAGCTCGGCCGCGAAGCGGGGCGCCAGGCGCGTCATGATGCCCGGCGACAGGTAGCAGAGGACGCAGGTCGCGTCCTGGAAGGACGCGGCGAAGAAGTCCCCGCGTACCAGCGTGAGGTTGGGGCGGGGGAAGAGCCGCTGGCGCAGCCGGCTGAAGAGCCACGGCAGCCAGGACAGCTCGTACGCGACGATGCGCGCCTGGGGGCAGTGGTCCGCCAGGTTGAAGGCCACGTCCCCCCAGCCCGAGCCCAGATCCATCACGGTGCCCCGGGTGTCCGCCGGGAGCATGGCCAGGAGCGCCCGCCGCACCCGGGGCGAGCTGGGCATGGGCGGCGCGCCGGTGCGCAGCGTGGAGACGACGATGGACAGCACCCCCACGAGGAGCACCGCCCAGAGCAGCAGGAAGAGGAGGAAGGAGCCCGTCACGCTCACGGTCGGCGCGCATCATCGCGCGCGGATCGCCCCACGTGGGGCCCTACTTGCGAGGGTGTTTGCCGGCGTCCGCTCGGACCACGCGGGGCGCGCCCGGGTCCGGCGGGTGGGTGACGGGGACGGGCGTGGGCTCGTCAGGATCGAAGAAGGCCCGGCCCAGCACGAGGCACAGCGCGGTCCCTACGCAGAGTGCCAGCACGTGGAAGTAGTACGCCATGGGACGAGAGTCCAAGCACGGACCATACCACCGGCGTCCCTCCTCTGGAGGTGGGGGCGGGCGCGCCCCACTTGTGTCCTTCCAGGCTACAGGCCCTGCCGACAGGTGGCCGCCCAGGCAACAGCCCTCTCACCGGGCGTCAAAACCTTCGCGGGCCGTGGTTTTCACCCTGCGCCCAGGAGGGCTCAGACGGAGGGCGCGGACTCGGTGACGTCCTGTTCGGGTTGGGGCGGCGGGTGCGCGGCGGACTCCAGGCGGTCCACGTCGCGCAGCTCCGGGAAGAGCCAGGCCCAGAGGCCCACGACGACGAGCGTGCCCACGGCGCCAATCACCACCGCGTGCACGGCGCCCAGCGCCTCCGCGAGCGAGCCCGCGCGGAACTCGCCCAGCTCGTTGGAGGCGCCGATGCACATCATGTTCACCGCGCCCACGCGGCCGCGCATGTCGTCCGGCGTGGAGACCAGCTCCAGCGTGTGGCGCACGACCACGCTCACCATGTCCGCCGCCCCGCCAATGGCGAGCGCCGCGAGCGACAGGGGCAGGGACGTGCTCACGCCGAACACCAGCGTGGCCGCGCCGAACACCGCCACCGCGCCGAACATCTTCCACCCGGCGCGCCCGCCCAGGGGACGGAACGCGAGCAGCACCGCCACCACCGCGGCGCCCGCGGCCGGAGCGCTGCGCAAGAGGCCCAGGCCCCAGGGGCCGGTGTGCAGCACGTCGCGCGCGTAGATGGGCAACAGCGCCACCGCGCCGCCCAGCAGCACCGCGAAGAGGTCCAGGGTGAGGCTGCCCAGGAGCATCCGCTTCTGGCGCACGAAGCGCAGGCCCGCGACCAGCGTCTTCATGGAGATGGGGTCGCGCGACGCGCTGCCGGTGCGCACCTGGAGCGAGAGGATCCACACGATGGTGAGCGCGCACAGCGACGCGGACGTGATGTAGACGCCCTTGCCGCCCAGCCAGCCGTAGAGCAGGCCGCCCACGGCGGGGCCGGCGATGGTGGCCACCTGCCACGTGGTGGAGTTCACCGCCACCGCGCGCGTCAGCTCCTCCTTCGGCACCAGGTAGGGCGTGAGCGCGGAGCCCGCGGGCGCGTAGAAGGCCCTCGCGGTGCCGAACAGCACCAGCACGCCGTAGACGAAGCGCACGTCCTCGAAGTGGCCCAGCGTGAAGGACAAGAGCAGCAGGCTGCACACCAGCATCACGCCCTGACAGATGGCCAGGATGCGGCGGCGGTCATAGCGGTCCGCCACCTGCCCGCCCAGGAGGCTGAAGGCGAGGAAGGGGACGAACTGGGCCAGGCCCGTGTAGCCCAGCGCGAGCGCGCTCCCGGTGAGCTCGTACACCTGCCACCCGATGGCCACCGATTCAATCTGCGCCGCGAGCACCGCGCACAGGCGGGCGACCTGGTACAGCCGGAAGTCGCGGTGACGGAAGACGGAGCTGGCGAGGACGGAGGGGGTGGCCATGGGGTGGCTGCGCTGTAACGCAGCCCCTCCCCCTCGCGCCAGCGACAAGGGGCACCCGGCCCCGGGCGCGGCTTATGAGGTCGCGCGCATCCGGTTCAGCCGGTCGTAGTGGCGGTAGCCCAGCTTGTCGAGCGCGGCGGGCGGCGCGAGGCCGATGTCCACCAGCGTCTTGATGTCGTACGTGCCCGCGAGCACCGGCGGCGCGTAGTTGGCCACCGCCTCCGGCGTGCGGAAGCCGGGCAGGGGGAAGAGCACCTGGCTGGTGTGCACGTGCATGAAGTGCGCGGCGGACTGGCGCTGCCACCCCGGCACGCCCGGCGCGGTGATGACGTGCGGCGTGGCGAGGAACGTGCCGCCCGTGAGGATCTCCAACTGCTGGCCCACCTGCGCCACGATGCAGCCCGCGGGCGCGGTGCCGCGCACCATGTGGCCGTTGGGCGCGTCCGGCGCCGCGCGCGTGCGCAGGTACAGGCCGCTCTGGTCGTCCGGCTTGGGCGCGGGGCGGCCTTCCGGATTGAGGAACCGGCCTCCGGGCAAAAGCGTCAGCAGGTTGAAGTCGGTGTGCTCCTCGCCCCAGAGGATGCCGGTGTTCACCTGGGCGGGGCCCAGCGGCAGGTACTGGAGCGCGCGCGTGACGTGGGGCGCCTTCTCGCACGCGGCGGTGAAGGTGTCCTCGGGCAGGCTCAGCGCCAGGGCGGCGCCGCGCAGGAGCTTGAGGCCGGCCTCGTGCAGCGCGGTGCCCATGGTGAGCAGGCCCTCCTGGAAGAAGGGCGGCGCGTCGTCCGGCCAGATGTTCTCCGGGTACAGCTCCGGGAACTCCATGGCGGACTGCGCGTCCGTGGGCGTGGGCGCAGCGAAGTAGCACTCCTTGAAGTCCGGCTGCCCGTTGCTGGCGACGGCGACCTCCGTGTTGGGGGGCGTCCAGCCGCGCTGGTACCAGAGGTCCGCGCGGCCCAGGGGGCGCTTCTGGGCGTCCGGGCGGGCCACGAAGGCGGAGAACGCGTCGTAGAAGCGCTCCAGCGCCGGCGCGTCCACGCCGTGGTTCTTCACGAACACGAGGCCGAAGACGCCGAAGGCCTCGCGCAGGGCCGCCGCGGCGCGCTCCAGGCGCGCCGGTTCACCCGACGCCAGGTCCAAGAGGTCGACCGTCGGGATGTTCATCGTGGGGGTGTCCGCCATGGTGGGCCCAGGTGTATCGCGCCCGGGCCCGGCTGAGGAGGGGGAGCGTGCCTGCCCGCCCTCCTCGTTCCAGGGAAATCCGGAAGGGGGCCCCGCCTCCCGCCTCACGGCTCCCCTCAGCGCGCGGCCACCGTCACGTCCACGGGGGCGCACGTCACCGGGGTGGACTGGTATTCGCCGCCGGCCCGGGGGACGTCCTCCTTGCGCGTGGCCACGTCCATCAGCGCGTCGCGGAAGGTGATGCGGTAGGTGCCCGGCTTCTTGAAGTCCCAGGCCTGCGTCACCTCCACGGTGTTCTCCACCGTGGCGCCCGGGGCGATGGCCGCGTAGCTGTCCGCGCTCGGGGCGGCGCGCTTCACCATGGGGCCCTGGTACGGCAGCTCCTCGCCGTCGCGGGTGATCTGGAAGACGGTGCCCAGGATGCCCTCCAGCGGCGTCTGCCACTTGAGCACCCAGACCGGGGACTCCGAGCGGTTGGTGAGCTTGAAGAGGACTTCAATGGGCTCGCCCGCCTTCGCCTTCGGTTGGACGCTGAGGGCGCACTCCAGCTTCGGGGTCGTCATGGCGGTGGGCTCCTTCGCGGGCTCGGCGGCGGGGGGCGGTGTCGCGGCGACGGGGGCCTGCTGTTGCGCGGGGGCCTCCGCGGGCTTCGGGGTACAGGCGGTGACACCGGCGGCGGTGAGCACCGCGAGCCATGCGAGGTTGCTTCGTCCCATGCCCATGACGTGACGCTCCTTGAGTGCGTACGGCGAAAAAAAGAAGAGGGGCGCGAGCCCATGTGGCCCGCGCCCCTGGAATCAACGGCCCGCCGTCACCTTACGGCAGCGAGGGGTTGTTCTCCGCGAAGTATTCGTGGCTGTCCGCGTTGTCACGCGCGCGCGTGGAGTTGGACTTGGCCAGGTTCTTCGCTGCCGTCTGGCCGTAGGCCCAGTCGTCCGTGCCGGCCACGACGGTGAAGTGGCTCATCTCGTGGACCAGCGTGCCCGCGCGCGAGTCCGTGCCCGTGTTGGGGGCGCTCCAGAAGGCGCCGCACACGTAGATCTTGTACGGCGAGGACGGGTACACGTACGCGTACGTCCCGCTGTCGTTGCAGCTGCAGTCCACGACGACGTTGGCGGACGCGAACGCGTTCTTGATGTTGTTGAAGTGCGTCTTGATGGTGCTCCAGCCGCTGCTGGAGTACGTGCCGAACCAGGTGGTGTAGCGGCTGGTCGCGGACGGCGTGCCGCTCAGGTACGAGTACGCGTTGTTGGAGTACGTCTTGGCGCTGTTGTACGCGTTGGTGATGGTGGTCTGCTCGGAGCTGGTGCAGGCCCCGGAGTAGGACAGGCCCTGCGCCGTCACCGTGCCCATCGCCTCCGCGCCATCGCGGCGGGTGTCGCGGCCCTCGATGAAGAGGCTGACCGAGTTGGACGACAGCGCCGTCACGCCCGCGCGCGCCTCCAGCTCGTAGCGGAGGGTGTACGTCCCGGAGACGGACAGGTCATACGCGTCCGACACGACGACCGGACCGGAGATGCTCTGGCCGGGGGCAATCGTGATCAGGTCCTCGGCGCGGCCCATCACGCGCTTGAAGTGCGCGCCCGTGTACTCCACCGGCTGGCCGTCGCGGGACACCGACAGGCGGCCCTCGTTGAGGCCCTCGCCCGGCGCGTCCCACTTGTAGAGGCTCACCGGCGCGGAGGAGGTGTTCGTCAGCGTCACCTCCACCGTCACGCGGTCGCTGGCGGCCATGGAGGCCTTGCCCGCGGTGACCTGCGCCGTCAGGGCGCCCTGGGCCTGCTCCGTGGCCTCGGCCGGGGTCTGCTCACCCTCCGCCGGAGGAGCGCCGCAACCGCTCAGCAGGGAAACGCCGACCACCGTGCCCATCAGCCACTTGAAACCGCGAAGGCTCTTGCTCACGAGGAACTTCCTTTCGGAAACGACGCGACGAAAAAACACCCAAGGGGGAATGCCCGGGTCCGCATGCTTATAGGGGAAACCGGGCCCGCTGATGATGGCACGAAATACTGTGAAATAAACGCCTACCGGCTATCCGGGTTCACGCCGCGTCGCGGCCAGACGTGGCCTGGAGCGTTAGTCTTCACGCGGCACGCATTGCGTGTGGCACCAACCAGGACACAGCGAAGGGGTGGCGGACGATGCGCGCGGTGGTGTTCGAGCACGAGGAGCACGAGGGGCCCGGCCTGCTGGGGCCGGCGCTGGAGGCGGCGGGCTTCACGCTGGTGCGGCGCTTCCGGACGGTGAAGCGCGAGGACGTGGACGCGCCGCTGGTGGTGGTGATGGGGGGACCCATGGGCGTGTACGAGGCGGACGCCCATCCGTTCCTGAATGAAGAGCTGGCGTTGCTGGGAGAGCGGCTGGCGACTGACCGCGCGTGCGTGGGCGTGTGTCTGGGTGCGCAGCTGTTGGCGGCGGCGGCGGGCGCGACGGTGTCGCCGGGGAAGAACGGCTTCGAGGTGGGCGTGGGGCCGGTGCGCTGGACGCAGGACGCGCTGAAGGACCCGGTGGTGGCGGGGGTGAAGGCGCGCACGGCGGTGGCGCACTGGCATGGGGACACGTACACGCCGGTGCCCGGCGCGACGCTGCTCGCGTCCACGGACCGGTACACGCAGCAGGCCTTCCGGCTGGGGAAGTCGTATGGCTTCCAGTTCCACCTGGAGCTGACGGCGCGCGAGCTGGGGCGCTGGCTGGAGCTGGGGGCGGAGGACCTGGTGACGCGGGGCAAGGACCTGGCGGCGCTGAAGGCGCAGCTGCCCAAGCTGCAGGCGGCGGAGGTGGAGAACACGGAGCTGCTGCACCGGCTCGCGCATCAGCTGGCGAAGGGCCTACGCTGACGGCGGTCCAGGGAAGGGGCCGGACGCCATGAAGCTGACCCGTCTGCACGTCCACCACTACCGAGGGCTCGCGCCGGACACGGCGCTGACGTTCGGCCCTGCCCTGAACGTGGTGGTGGGCGCGACGGGCAGCGGACGCACGACGCTGCTGGAGCTGGTGTCCGCGGTGCTGTGCTCGGACTTCTCCGGCCTCCTGCGGGAGCCGTTCGCGCTGGACTACGCGCTGCGCTTCGACGCGCTGACCGTGGACGTGGCCGTGCGCAACGAGCCGCCCGCGGCGCTGCCCGCGAATGCCGGGGAGGGCGGCCCGGGGGATGCCCTGGCGCTGCCGCCCGCGGCGTTGGCGCACGGGCTGCTGCCCTCCATCGTGGCGACGGTGCGGTGGGATGCGGCGGAGGACGCGCGGCTCGTCATGCGCGCCAGCGCCACGGGCTTCGCGTGCGAGGTCGCGGGCGCGGCCGGCTTCTCCAAGCGCATGCACTGGTCGGTGTTGGACCGCTCCGTGTGGACGCTGCTCTTCATGGCCGCGCAGTACCTGGAGCGCGGCGTGAAGGACCGGCTGAAGGACCTGCTCCGGGAGACGTTCCTGCTGGCGCCGCCGCGCTTCGACGAAGCGCTGGGCATGTTCGAGCGCATTGGCGCCATCCGCTACGCGATGGAGCAGCGCGGTGAGGAGCTGTTCCCGCTGGGCCTCATGGCGCTGCCCACGTGGATGCCCGGCTGGCTGCGCGAACAGGTGGAGCGCGAGCCCGTGCCGCCGTCGCTGCTCCTGCGCCACGATGCGCTGCCCCAGGGCTTCCTCGCGCGCTTCGTGACGCTGGCGGGGTTCGCCTCCGGCACGCTCACGGTGGACGTGACCGAGACGACGCCCCTGTCCCAGGGCGGGCGGCTGGGCTTCAGCGGCTTCCGCTTCGCGTTCGTGCGCCCGGACGGCACGCCGGTGGCGCAGGAGCAGCTGGGCCATGGCCAGAAGCGGCTCTTGTCCTTCCTCTACTACCTGGACGTGCACGGAGCCTTCGTCATCGCGGACGAGCTGGCGGACGGCCTGCACCCGGACCTGGTGCGCGCGTGCGTGCGGGACATGGGGGCGCGGCAGGCCTTCGTCACCAGCCAGAACCCGCTCCTGTTGGAGCAGCTGGAGTTCACCCACGCGGAGCAGCTGCGCACGTCGTTGATCCGCTGCGAGGTGGGGGGCGGGCCTGGGCGATGGCGGTGGATGCAGCCCACGCCGGAGGAGGCCGCGCGGTGGTTCGACGCGTACCTCGCGGGAACCGTGCCGCTGGGCGCGGTGCTGCGCGCCCAGGGCTTCGGGTGACCGTCAGGGCGCCGTCGAGCCCTTGAAGAGGAAGTCGTCGTCGAAGCCGCGCGAGACCAGGGGCCTTCCCAGGTGGAGGGTGCCGGAGAAGTAGCCGATCCCCACGAACGCGCGCTGCTTGTTCACCGCGACGTCCCTGAAGAAGGGGCGCCCGGTCGAGGTGTACGTGCGCCGCCACTGCTGCTGACCCTCGATGCGCTCCAGCCTCGCGGTGAAGAGCGTGTAGCCGGAGGCCGTGTCCGGCTCGATGGAGGCACCGCCCACGACCACGGCGTCGTCCTCGGCCATGGCGACCGCGCCCACGGCTTGCGGGTAGCCGCGTGCCCATCGCTCTTCGCCGGCCCGGGTCCACGCGACGAGGAAGCCGGCGCCGGAGACCGGGGGCGTCACCGTCTGGCCCCGGAACGTGAAGGCGCTGCTGAACTGGCCGCCCACCACCACCCGGTTGCCGTGCACGGCGATGCTCGCGGCTCCTCCCGACGCGCCCACCAGCGACCGGGTCCACACCACCGTGCCCGAGGGGTCCACCTTCCAGACCTCCGGGTCGGGGTACAGGATGCCCGCGAAGTAGAAGGCGTCCGCTTCATCCACCGCGACGCTGGCGCCGACGCTCAGGATCAACTGCTCGCGCACGGTCCACTGCGCCACGCCAGCGGCGTTGAACCTGGTGAGGAAGGCGGTCTCGACGTCCGTCACCTGCGAGGAGTTGGGTCCCAGGCCGAAGTCCACCGTGCGGAAGGCGGTGCCCGCCATGGCGATGCCGTCCTGCGAGTCGGTGACCAGGTCCCGGGGATCGACGCTGCCCGTGAAGTGCCGGGCCCACTGGAACTGCCCCGTCTTGCGCAGCTTCAGCAGGAAGGCGCCCGCCGGTTGGAGTCCCCCGCCCAGGTCGATGGGCTCGTTCGAGCTCCCCGCGACGAGCACGTTGCGCTCGCGGTCCACCGTGAGCGCCACCGCGTTGACGAAGTTCTGTCCGCCGGGAGGAAGCACACCCTCGTAGGCGCGGGTCCACAGGAGCGCGCCGGCCGTCGTGTACTTCGCTACCGCGAAGCCGAAGCTGTCCGGGTTCCCGGAACCGACGGGGCCCGCGCCCAGGTCCACGCTGCCTTGATAGAGGAACAGCGCGAGGATGTTGCCGTCGCGGTCGAAGGCCACGGCGTGGGCCTGGTCGAACCGGGGGGAGCCCAGGTGCTTCACCCAGGCGAAGTCGCCCCCGGTGAGTGCCGCCTCCTGTGTCCGCGGGGAGGCCTCCGGCGCATTCGAGGGGCCGCACCCTCCGAGCGTCATCACCATCATGACGCTGCCCAGAAGCCAACCGACCCTCACCCTTTGAGTCATTCCCATGCGCACCCCCGGCTGTCCCAACGACAGACGGTGCGAGTTAGGAATGCTCCCCGCGCCGGGACACTGCCCCCGGGGGCAATCCGGGTTTGACGAAGGGTCAGTCCGTGACGGCGCGCTTCAACGGCCGGAGAGCAGCTCCGTGGTGAAGGAGAAGCCGCCCAGCAGGTAGGGCATGGCGTTCACCCGGTTCTCATGCTTGAGGTACCAGCCGGCGATGAGCAGCGCGGTGGGCTTGCTCATGAATCCGCCCGGTTTGGTGTCAAAGGCATACGCGACGAGCGGGCCCACGCGGATGTGCTCGTTGGAGGGGAGCGTGCGGCCGGGCAGCGGATCCACCGCGCTGGTGTCCTCGTCGTAGCGGGGCCACACCGCGGAGAGCCGGGCGCCCAGCGTCCACTTCCCGGCCAGCCAGAGCAGGTCCGTGTCGTTGGCGAGCACCCAGCCCTTGCCGGGCACCAGCGTGTCCAGCGTCGGGTCGTAGAACGTGCCGCGGGCCCCGCCGTCGCGCAGCGCCACGTTCCAGTACTCGATGGCCAGCTTCGTGCGCAGCGCCACGGACTTCACCTTCGCCTGGAGCATGGGCTCCACGAAGAAGTGGTGCCCCGAGGTGCCGTAGGCGGCGTCGTTGGTCGCGCTGCGCAGGTCGTCGTCGTAGGGCTGGAAGGAGTCCGGATAGGACTGGACGCTGCCGAACGTGCCAAAGAACTGCACGTACTCGTAGCCGGCGCGGAGGTTGAAGAGGGCCAGCGGCTGCAGCTCCACCGTGGGGCCCACCTTGAAGAACGCGGGGCTCAGCTTGAGGCTCGCGCCGGCGCTGGCGTACGTGTCGCGCAGGAGCAGGGACGGGCTGTCGAAGAGGCGCTTCTGGTAGACGAGCCGGTTCTGCGACTCGAGCCCCAGCGGGTTGTAGCGGACCACGTTGAGGGTGGTGAAGTAGACGCGGCTGTCGGGCAGGGGCGGCTGCACCGGGGGCGGCACGTCCTCCGTGATGGGCGGCTGGGGCTGCTGCGCGGCCACGGGCGCGCCCAGGCCCAGGAGGGCGAGGAGCGCGGCGCGCGTGAGCGCCTTCGACAGAAACGGGGAGCGGACAGGCGTCGGGCGCTGCGGGAACACGTTCGCGGGCATGCGTCCTCTCGGAGGCGTCCGCGCGAGCGGCCCCCGGGCAAGGGCCACCCGTCGCGGGCGGCGGGAGCGTCGTGCACCTGACGTGGGCGCTTCAAGACGCACCAGGACGAAGCCGGATGACACCCGGCGTCACCGGCGGGTTCACGGCTCACGGGCAGGGGCTTTCAGAACGTGAGCTGGAAGCGGGACAGGAGGGCGTTCTCCGGAGCGCGGTCACCGCCGTCCGGGGCGCCGCCCTCGAAGTTCGTGCGGTGGAAGTTCAGGGCGAAGCGCACGCGCCGGTTGAAGGCGAACGTCGTGGCGACGCCGAAGCCCTTCGCCGTGCTCACGGACCGCGCGGGGTTGGCGAAGCGGGGGAAGGCGGCGTCGTCCAGGTCCAGCGCGTGGTAGCGCGCCGCCACCTCCAGCGCGCCGCCCGTGAGCGTCTTCGGGTCGAACGGAGTCGTGGGCCGGGCGCCTTCGAAAGACGCCTTCCCGCCAAACACCCACGACACCGCCGTCTGCCAGGCGTGGTGGTGCAGCCGCGCGCGCGCATCCGCGATTCGAACCTCCAGTGACGAGCGCACGTACTCCGCGAGGAGGCCGAAGGACCCCCGGTAGAAGTGGCCCTGGGGCGCGAGGCGCACGTGCTGGCCGTGCGCCGTCACTGTCTCGCCGGTGTCCACGTTGCTGAGATAGCTGAAGATGATCTGCTGGCCCGTGCTGCGAAACGGCGCGAGGCCGGTGTTGGTGGCGTTGCCGAACTGGAGGCCGCGCGTCACGGCGAAGCCCAGGCCCAGGCCCTGGAGGAAGGACGGCTCGCGGCCCTTGAAGGGCAGGGCGAAGACGCGGGCGGCGAGGTCGAAGCTGTCGTCGGGGTTGGTGTCGGTGCTGGCGCCGTCGGGGTCTCCATTCACGACCGCCAGCGAGTACTGCCACCGGCCGCCTTCGCCCTCGCCGTGCAGCTCCAGGCCCTCGTCGCGGTTGGGGACCAGGTCCACGGTGAGCGAGCGCTCGATGAAGGGGTTGTCCATGTCGGACTGGAGCAGCTCCAGTCCGAAGGGCGTCTTGAACCGGCCCGCGCGCAGGCGGACCCACTCCCCTGGACGGAAGTCGATGTACGCGTCCTGGATGATGGATTGCCCGACGCCGAAGTCCGGCATGAAGCGGAAGTCGATGAAGCCGAAGAGCGTCCCGTCCAGGATGGGGCGCATGCGCCGCACGAGGAACGTGTTGGTGCCGGTGCGGTCCGTGTCGTCCAGGAAGAAGCGCCCGTCGCCCTGGAGCTGCCCGCGCAGCTTGAGCACGAAGGCCTTGTCCGCGGATGACAGCGTGAAGCCCTCCTCGGAGATGTTGATGACCGGCGGCTGCGCGGCCGTGGGAGGTTCGGAGGCGGGCTTGGACGCGGGCTCGGCGGTCTGGGCGTGAACGCGGGGCGCGGCGAGCAGCAGGCCCGTGGCGGCGAGGAGGGCGGGAGCGGAGAAGGAGGACACGCGGGGACCTCGGGGGGACGGGCTCCGCGAGGGCGGAGTGCCCCCGCGTCCGTCGGGCGCGACCCGGAAGCGGACGGGCACGTTGGGTTCGGGAAAGTCTTGCTGTCAAGGATCGCGGGGAAGACCTGTTGTTACCTTCACTTGCCGGATCCGGGGCGGTCTGGTTCAAGCTGGGGGGCATGTCCGTGACCAGACCCCGCGCCGCATCGATGTACGTCGACCTGGACCGCGACGCGTGGCGCGAGCTCCGGGCCTCCACGCCGCTGACGTTGACGGCGGAAGAGGTGGAGAAGCTGCGGGGCCTGGGGGACCGGCTGGACCTCCAGGAGGTGGAGGACGTCTACCTGCCGCTGTCGCGACTCCTGCACTTGCAAGTGGCGTCTGCGCAGTCGCTGTGGGCGGCGCAGCAGGCGTTCCTGGGCTATTCGGTGCGCAAGGTGCCGTTCATCATCGCCATCGCGGGCAGCGTGGCGGTGGGCAAGAGCACGACGGCGCGCATCCTCCAGGCGTTGCTGGCCCGCTGGCCGGATCATCCGCGCGTGGCGCTGGTGACGACGGACGGCTTCCTGCATCCCAACCGGGTGCTGACCGAGCGGGGCGTCATGAACCGCAAGGGCTTTCCGGAGAGCTACGACCGGCGCGCGCTGGTGCGCTTCCTGGCGGAGCTGAAGGCGGGGCGCGAGGAGGTGACGGCGCCGGTGTACTCGCACCTCGTCTACGACATCGTTCCGGAGGAGGCGCAGTCCATCCGGCAGCCGGACATCCTCATCCTGGAGGGGCTCAACGTCCTGCAGACGGGGCCGGTGGAGGGCGGGCGCCTGCCGCAGACGTTCCTGTCGGACTTCTTCGACTTCTCCATCTACGTGGACGCGAGCGAGACGGACATCCGCCACTGGTACGTGGAGCGCTTCCTGCGTCTGTGGGAGACGGCGTTCCGGGACGAGCGGTCCTTCTTCCGGCGCTTCTCCGAGTTGACGCGCGAGCAGGCGATTGCCCGGGCCGCGTCCGTGTGGGCGGAGATCAACGGGCCCAACCTGGCGGAGAACATCGCGCCCACGCGCTCACGGGCGAGGCTCATCCTGGTGAAGGGCAGTGACCACAAGGTCCGCCGCGTGCGGATGCGCAAGCTGTAGCTTGGGGGAGGACGGACATGGCGCCACGAATCGGTTCGCTCTGGGACGCGGTGGGGAACACGCCGCTGTTGCGCATTGGCTCGCTCAGCCGCCGGACGGGCTGTGACATCGTCGCCAAGGCGGAGTTCATGAACCCGGGCGGGAGCATCAAGGACCGGGCCGCGAAGGGGATGATTCAACGCGCGGAAGCGACGGGGCAGCTCAAGCCCGGCGGCACGATTGTCGAAGGCACCGCGGGCAACACCGGCATCGGCCTGGGCCTGCTGGGCCGCGAGCGCGGCTACCGCGTGGTCGTGACGATGCCGGACAACCAGGCGCGCGAGAAATACGAGTACCTGGAGGCGATGGGCGTGGAGGTGCGGCGCGTCCCGGCGGTGCCGTTCTCCAATCCCTCGCATTTCTTCCACCAGGCGCGGGCGCTGGCGGAAGCGAACGGCTGGGCGTGGATGAACCAGTTCGAAAACACGGCGAACGGCGACTTCCACTACGAGACGACGGGGCCGGAGATCTGGGAGCAGGCGGAGGGCCGGGTGGACGTGCTGGTGGCGTCGGTGGGCAGCGGCGGCACGCTGTCCGGGACGAGCCGCTACCTGAAGGAGAAGAACCCGGCCCTGCGGGTGGTGCTGGTGGATCCGCCGGGGTCGGGGCTCTACTGCCAGGTGCGCACGGGGAAGATGGAGACGGCGGGGAGCTCCATCACGGAAGGCATTGGCATCATGCGGCTGACGGAGAACTTCCGGCAGGCGCGAGTGGATGAAGCCATGCGCCTGGAGGACCAGGACATGCTGGAGATGCTCTACCACCTGGCGCGCGAGGACGCGCTGGTGGTGGGCACCTCCGCGGCCCTGAACGTGAGGGCCGCGTGGGAGGTGGCGCGCAAGCACCAGGACCAGGGCCTGCGCATCGTCACGTTCCTGTGTGACCACGGCAGCCGCTACGCCTCCAAGGTGTTCAACCCGGAGTTCCTCGCGTCGAAGAGCCTCACGGTGAAGCCACTGCCAGCTTGAGCGTGGGCTCCGCGGGCGCCTCCTCCTTGGCGGTGAGGGACAGCTCCAGGCTCCGGGCGACCAGGGCCTTGAGCGCCCACACCTCTGGGATCGTCTGGATGTAGACCCGGCTGATCCCGAACGCCGAAGGGGACGCCTCGACCTCGAATCCCGAGGCGAGCGTCTTCGCCTCCTCGACGGGGACCCAGGTGGCGATGCACTTGCGCTTGCCATTGCCAAAGAACCGCACGAACCATTTCGTGGGCTTCTTGAAGGACACGTTGAAGTAGTTCGAGGTGTCCCGGTAGAGGACGTCCTCCGCCGCGTGGCCGTTCTTGGTGCAGATGTCCCGGACGACGCCGAAGAAGGCCAGTTCCTCCTCGGTGGTCTCCATGGCGACGCGTGTCTTGTCGTCCCCCGGGGCGCGGGGCTCCATGTCGAAAGGCTTCGCGCTGTCCGCCTTCACCACGTTGGGCCCGTCCTTGGCGGCGGGGGCCTCGGTGCCTTCATTCAAGCGCTGGATGCGCTCCTTGAGCTTGTCGAGGAAGTCGTCGCCCATGACGCGGAGGAGGGTGGGCTCGATGGCCTCCTTCGCGACCTCCGCGAGGCGCTCCATCACGGCGGTCGTCCGCTTTCCCTTGTAGATGTCCTCGGTGAGCCACTTGAGGAAGCCCTCGTGTTCGCCGGGCGATTTGAGGGCGGCGGACAGCTTGTCGATCATCCCCTGGCGGTAGCGGCTGTTCTCCGCGTCGGTGATGAGCGTTGTGGCGTTGAAGGATTCGCGGCTGAACTTGGAGAGGAACTTCGCGACCTTGGCCCAGTCCGACTTCGTGTCCTCCAGGGAGAACGTGAAGAAGGGCTCTGGGTCCATGACGTTGGGGTTCTCCAGGTCTCCGAAGAACAGGTAGTGGCAACCATCCGTGATGATGCCGAAGTGGAGTTCCGGGAGCTGGGAGAGGTAGCGGGCCAGTTGCTGGGCGCGCGACTGGAGGTCCGTGCCCAGGGGCTTGGTCTCGATGACGATGAGAGGCTTCTGCCCCGTCTGGTCGAAGATGGCGAAGTCCATGCGGTCCGGCAGCTTCTTGCCGTCGCCCTGGACGAAGTCCGCCGCGTATTCGAGGCGGACCTCCCGGGGAAGACCGGGGTCGTAGCCCAGCAGCCGGATGAAGGGGACCACCAGCGCCAGCTTGGCGGTCTCTTCGTTGGAGATGAAGGATTTGGAATCCTGATAGCGCTTGACCAGCTCCAGCAATTGATTCGCGTCCACGGTATCCCCCTGCACCCCGTCGAGCCCGGGCCGCGCCAGCAGTGAGAACAGACTGGCGACGCCCAGAACTACAAACTGTTGGGTTGTGTTTGGCCATACCTCCTATGGGGTATCCGGGGGGAACGGAGGGCGCTGTGCCTCCAGCACATCGTCCCGTGCAATGGATGGAGCCAGGGGGCCAGGGCCACGCTCCTGCGTCTCGTCCTGTGCGGCGGCTGGAGTCAGGCGATCGACGCCATCTTCCGCGTTGCCCGGGTGTGTCTCAGGCGCCTCCACCTGCCCGCTGGCTGACGCGGGATCGATGGGATCCTCGGGAGACTCATGCTTCTTGGGGACGGGAGCGAAGGCATTCAGCACCCGCTCATCGCAAGCCTTCATCAGCGCCGGCAGCTCGTGCTGAAGCGCCTGCACGTCGCGCTCCTGTAGGGCATTCATCGCGCAGGTGGCCCATTTGCGCAGCGCCTCTCCCCCCAGAAGCGGCAGCAGTTGGGTGGCACCTCCCAGGAATGCCCGCTGAAGGGACTGAACGAGGAGCACGTGCCCGGGACGCTCCGCCACCCGCGCCGCCAGCCGCAGCAACTCGAACTCCAACTGGGCGCAGGCTCCTTGCTCCCAGCCCCCCGCGTTCCAGAGCTGGAAGCACAGGCTCCCCAGCCGGTCCAAGTCGAGGTCCGAGGCCTTCGCGCAGCAGTCGACCAGCAGCTCCACCAGCACCTGCCGCTTGAGGCTGAAGTAGCCCTCCAGAAGCCACCGGGTCTCCGGGGCGCGCACGTCATGCAGCGCCAGCCCCAGGTTCTCCAGTGTCAGCGACTCATCCAGCGCCACCGCGCGAGTCCTGCGCCCGGGGTGTTGCACCACCAATCCCCGTGCCGCCAGCCGCCGCAGCGCCTCGCGGATGGTGCCCCGGCACACTCCATAGCGTTGCGCCAGCTTCGCCTCGGGGCCGAATTGCCCGCTCGGGTGCAATCGTCCCAGCGCGATGTCGCGCTCGATTTGCGCCTCCACATAAGCCACGAGTCCGCCCCGTCCCATCCCCATTCCCCTTCCTCGACCCAGCATCGCCATCCAACCATAGGGGTCTGACATTGACGTGCGGGGCCCCCGTGCTCATTGCCAGCCAGGAGGCCGCCCCCCGGACCCGGACGGCGAAAACCTGTCCGACTGTCGGACAAGTTTTGAGACAACCGGCCCCGAGCGGGCGCCTCTGTCCGTGCCCTACCTTGGCGTTCGCGTGCGCGACGTCGCGCTCCGGCCGGTCAAATCACGGGCTCCGGCCCATGCCGCGGGAGCCTGTTCGACTGTCGGACACGTTTTGATGGGACCGGGCCCGGGTGGGGGCCTCCCGTCGCGACACATCGCCGCGCTTCGTGAGGCGCGCGTCATCACGCGGACCCTTGATTCGACGGGTTTGTTAACGAACCTCTGGGGACCTGCCTAGGATGCTCGCCGTCCTCTTCCTTCATGGAGCTTCGATGGTGCGCACCCGGTTCGTAGGTCTCCTGGCGTTGCTGTTCGTCGCGGTCCCCGTCGTGTCGGGGGCCCAGGACGCCGTGACTCCGGCGGCGGTGGCTTCTGGCGATGAAGCGACGCATCAGGCGCTGCGCGCCATCAAGCAGGACATGGAGGATGCGCTCAACAAGCAGGACCTGGACCGGCTGCTGTCGCACCTGCACCCGGACGTCGTGTTCTCCACCATGAACAATGACGTTCGCGTGGGGAAGGACGCCATCCGCGCGTACTACGCGCAGATGCTCGGTGGCCCGAACAGCGTCGTGAAGAAGGTCACCGCGAAGTTCGACGTGGATGCGCTCACGCGCCTGTATGGAAACGCGGGCGTCGCGTATGGCTCGTCGCTGGACCACTACATCCTGAGTGACGGCACGGACCTGGTCGTCAATGGGCGGTGGACGTGCACCCTGGTGAAGGAGGGCGACCGGTGGCTCATCGCCGCGTTCCACTACTCCACCAACGTGTTCGACAACCCCCTGCTCACCAAGGTGAAGAACGCCGCCATGGGCTTCGGGGCCCTGGTCGCGGTCGCCGCGCTCGGCGCGGGTTTCTTCATCGGACGCCGGGGACGCCGGCCGGCGATGGCTTGAGCCCAAGCCGCATGGGCTGGCGCTGGCCGTAGGTGAGCGAGCGCCACAGCCACTCGGCTGGACCGAAGCGGAAGCGCGCCAGCCACCAGTGGCTGAGGGGAATCTGGAGCGCGAACACCAAGAGGCTCAGGGCCACGCAGCGTGAGGGCGGCAGCTTGCCGATGAGCCCCAACCCCCAGCCGTCATAGAGGCAGAGGCTCACCACCGTCTGCATCAGGTAGTTTGTGAGCGCCATGCGACCCACCGGCGCCAGGATGCCCAGCCACCTGCGCCAGCGCTCCTGCTGGAAGAGCAGAGCGAAGGCGGCCACGTAGGCCGCGGCGAGGCCCAGGTAGCCCATCTCCTGGATTGCGGACAGGGTGAACATCCAGTGGGCTTTCGCCGGGTCCAGCACTCCCGCGAGCCGCAGATGCTGAACCACCACCCCGGCGCCATTTCCCAGCACGCCCAGCACCAGACCCCAACCCAGCATCTTCCGGTGCCAGGCGCGGTGGCGCTCCACGTCCTGGAGCAACAGGTGCCGGCCCGCGAGCAGCCCCAGCAGGAACCGGCCCAGGATGAAGATCATCCACAGCAGCCGCTTCAGCGTGGGCAGCATGTACTGGAGGAAGTGCGCGTTCGCGGCCTGCGTCGCCCAGAGTGAGTCGCTCTTGAGCCCGAGCAGCAGTTGCTCCCGCGTCCGCGCCTCCATGGCTTCCGAGGCCTTCGCCGCGTCCGCCGCCGCCTGCGCTCCGTGCAGCAGGATGGGACCGAAGTGCAGGAGCGCTGGCACCAGCAACGGCACCACCACCACCGACAGGCCCACCCACACCCAGAGCGTCCGGTCCGAACGATCGCGGAAGAGGAGCAACGCGAAGCCCAGCAGGGCGTAGGTGGAGAGGACGTCTCCCGTCCAGAGCACCGTGAGATGCACCACCCCTATGCCCAGCAGCACGAGCAGACGCCGTGAATACACCGGGACGACGGAGGCGCCTCGTGACGCGGCCCGTGTGAGCTGGATGGAGAACCCCAGCCCGAAGAGGAAGGCGAACAGCGTGACGAACTTCTGGTTCACGAAGAAGTGGTAGAGCGCCGTGACGGCCGCCTCGAAGGGCGGCGCCGCCAGTGCCTGGGCCTGCTCTCGTGGCATCAGGACCCGGCCGCTGAACCAGGCGAAGCTGTTTGACACGAAGACGCCCCACAACGCGAAGCCGCGCAGCACATCCAGGAGCGGCAACCGTTCGGAGGCATCCACCGGACGCGCGCTGGAGATGGAAGGAGCGGAGTCGGACATGCGTCCAGCAGATGCCTCCGTCCGCTTCGCGTCAACGCATGCGCCACGTCATGCTCCGCGGACTCACTCCTCGAGCAGGGAGGGTGACCCCGCGTGAAGGACTCAGGTGCTTTCGAGCACCGGCGCTTCGCGCAGGAAGGGCATGCGGCGCGGCAGCTTCCGCGCCCAGAAGGCCTCCACCGACCCGTGGAAGAGTCGCAGCAACGCGGCGCCTTGCCTGCCCTCCAGTTGAGCCAGCTCCTTCGCGGAGCGGTCCAGCAGCGCGCGGGCCCGCTGGTACTCGCCGAGCACCCAGGCCCGTCCGGCTTGCGCCGTGAGCAGTGAGTCGAAGTCCTCGGGCGCATGTCCCTGGGCGCGCACTTCCGCGGCGACGTCGGCGGGCACGTTGAAGAGACCCTGGGCCAGGTCCTCGCGCAGGTCTCGCATCACGGAACACCAACCCAACGCCGCGAGCAGGGAAGGAGCGTCCTCTGCTCGCACCTGCGCGTCCGCGACGTGCAGCATCAGGTTCACGGACAGCCGGAAGGTGTTTCCGAGCTGGGTCTGGAGTGTTGCCTCGTCCCACCAGTGCCCATCACGCACCCGCTCGCGGTCCCGGCGCATCGTGCGCACCAGTTCGAGGACCTGCTCGCGGGCCTCCGGGTCGGACAGCTCCGTGAGCAGCACCCGGCCCAGCGTCACCGCGGTGGCGTGGAACTCCGTCGCGGGGCCCGGCGCTCCCGCCGCCAGCGTGCGCAGGAGCGCGTCAATGGCGTCCAGGGGTTCGCCTTCGACGGGGCGGTCTCCATCCAGCACGTCATCCACCATCTGGAGGAAGCAGAACCCTGCTCGTGCCCGTCGCGCCTTGCGCCAGCGTCCCAGGGATTGCTGATACAGCGCGAGCGCGATGAGCCCGTAACGCGGATGCCTGCGCGCGAAGCGGTACATCTCCCTCGCGCAGAGGGCCTCCACCCGCACGGCTTCGAGGAAGGTTTCCTTCCGGACCCGGGGCGCCACGACACGCCACATGCCCCAGGCGAGCAACGCTCCCGCGAACACGTCCACCATGTGGTGCTCGTGGATGAGCAGCGTGGACGCCGCGATGGCCAGGGCCCAGAGCGCGAAGACGGTGCTCGCCACCGGCCCTGAGCGCTCGCGATAGGCCAGGGCCGCCGTGCAGGCGAAGGCGACGTGGAGCGACGGCAGGTAGTTGCGCTCCAGGTTCATCGTGTCCGCGGCCTGGAAGATGGACGCCCAGATCCCGGTGACGGCACGCGGTGGCCACGCCACCTCCACCGGCAGGACGAGGAAGCAGAGCGCGCCCAGCACCGTCTGCGCGCACAGCGCCAGCGCGAAGGGGAGCATCTGTCTCCACGTCCGGAAGATGAACAGGGACAGGAGCAGCAGCACATCCATGCTGATGTAGACGGCGGCCCAGCCGGGCATGAATGGGATGTGCTGCTCGAAGGGCAGGTCCACACGCAGGCCGCCGGAATAGAAGCCTGTCACCCAGCTCGCGCCGCCGTACACCGCGAGGAAGAACAGCGCGAAGCCGCACGTCATCGCGCCCGTCCGCTTCAGTTCCCCGCGCTCTGGCCAGCCGAAGAGCGGGCCCTCCGTGTGCGCTTCCTTCCCATTGGACGCGCTCACTCTGGCTGCTCCGGGAATGGCCGGGGTCCTCGCCACATGGACAGCCAGATGCCCAGGAAGGATGGCCGGGGAACACTCTCGTCCACGTAGCGCCCCAGGTAGAGCCAGGGCACCTGCGGGTACCGGTGGTGCGCCCGGTGATAGTGGTAGTTGAGGAACACCCAGCGCACCGGCGCGGCGACCCTCAGGTCCCAGGCCCCTTCGCGCACGTCCAGCGGCGACCACGCGTGATCCGCGTACTGGAGCGAGCTCCAGTTCACCGCGAAGGCCGCGTAGCAGAGCGCCCACCCCACGAGCGTCAGGTCCAGCGCGTAGGCCAGCCCTGCCTGCACCGCCGCCATCCCCAACACCTCCATCCGGATGGCCGCCCCCGGAGCGTCCTCCAGCCGCCCCAGGTACGCGTCCGCGCCCGTCTGTTCCCCGTAGCGCGTGCCCGGCCCTCGCAGCCTCCGCAGCAGGCCCGGCGCGATTGCGAACACCAGCGCCCCCAGCGGAACGAACAGCCAGTAGACGCCGGTCAGGATGACGTACCACTGCGCATACTTGAGGAAGCGGTGGTCGCCCGGGTGCAGGTAGTCGAACTGCTCTCGCGCCGTGCGGTTGTACCGGTGATGCGTGAGGTGGAAGGCCCGCTGCAGCGTGAACGACGTGGGGAAGAACGCCGCCGCCAGCCGGCCCAGCCCGTCGTTGATCCGCCGCGATGGGTGCAGCACCCCGTGCGTCGCTTCATGCAACAGCGAGAACACCGTGTTGTTCACGTAGGAGAACACCCCGGCCGCGACCAGCCGCACCCAGAGCCCTTCCGCGTGCGACGCCGTCCAAAGGCACAGCGCCCCCGCGCCCATCGCCGCGACGAGCAGCGCCGCGTTGAGCGCGGCGGGAATCGGCGGAGCGTCATCGGCGCGCATCTTCGCCGTCCTCGGGCAGGCCCACCGCGAAGTCGAGCAGCTGGCGCATCACCGGATCCGCCGTCGCTGTCGCGACGTTGAAGCGCATGCCGTCCAGCACGGCCATGTCGCGCCGCAGGAACGACGTGTACAGCCACCGCGACACCCCGAGCACCAGCGCCGCCGCGCCTGGAATCCGCCCCCGCCTCGCCGCGACGGCGAGCCGCACCGACGTCCCCTCCGCCACCGGCGTCAGGCTCGCGAGCAGCAGCCCCCGCGCCCGGCCCAGGTCGCTCTTCACCGAGATCAACGTCCCGCCGTGCAGCGTGAGCTCCACCCGGATGCGGTTGCCCGACAGCGCCTTCATCAGCCGGTCGCTCGCGCCCGTGCCGATGACGCGCGACGTGTAGCGCAGGCGCAGGGTGTACCGGTCCGGGGTCTCCCAGGTCGGCGTGTCCCACAGCTCCCGATGGTGCACCGTGCGCAGATGGTCCAGGTCGAACGAGTTCGCCGCCAGCGGCAACCACGGACAGCCCACCGTCACCGGAGGTCCCACGTTCCAGTGGTGCTCCCCACCTCCCACGTCGGGTGGGGGAAAGAGCGCCTCGGGGCCGTTGAACACGAGCACCCCACCGAAGCGCTCCTCCACCGGCCACGCCCGGGGCCCCGGCAGGGCGGACACGTCGCTCCGGCCAGGCGCGGCCCGGCAGCGGCCCCCTCCGTCGAAGCTCCAATGGTGCAGCGGACAGCGCAGCAGCTCGCCCTGGACGGTGCCGTGCTTCAGGTGCGCCCCCAGGTGCGGGCAGTGCGCGGACAGGGCGTGGACCCGGCCCTGCTGGCTCCGGAACACCACCACCTCCTGGCCACCCACCTGAACGCCCATCGCGTGGCCGGGCCGCAGGGCCGCGGACGGAGCCACCAGGTACCAGGAGCGCGGACGCGAGGGCCCGGGGAGACGGTCCGGAGCCACCCCGGCCAGGACGGGAACAACCATGCCCGGACCCTACCGGACCCGGTGTCTCCAGGGCCACGGGGGGGCCGGTCGAGACTGGCTTTACGCCCGGGTTCCTGGTTTGTCAGGCGCTGGTGGAACCGGGCGCGCCGCCCCGACGGGGCGGGTCTGGGAAGGGACGTGTGACATGGCAGGCGATACGGCGGGCAGCAGTCGGGGCGGTTCGTTGCGGGGCGGCACGCTCCAGGTGGTGCAGACCCTGGCGGCGCAAGGCGAGCCGGAGCGCGCGGCGCAGCTCTACGAGGAGCTGGGCGCGGCGCAGCGCGAGCGGCTTCGCAAGGAGGCCGCGCAGGGGACGGTGAAGGAGCGCCATTGGCTGGTGGACGTGCTGCGCCGGGCGCGGGACTTCACGGGCGCGGCCCGGCTCCTGGACGGCAGCGGCGACGACGTCTCCGTGGCGGACCTGTACGCCCAGGGCGGTCAGCACGTGGCGGCCGCGGAGGCGTACCTGCGCGCGGGCGAGGTGGAGCGCGCCGCGGCGGCCTTCGAGCGGGGCGGGGCGCTGGAGCGCGCGTTGGAGGTCTACCGGGGACTGGGCGCCAAGGAGTCCATGGCGCACTGCCTGGTCCGCCTGGGCCGCCCCTTCGAGGCCGCGGACCTCTACAGCGAACTGGGACAGGCCCACGCGGAGGCCGAGGCCCTGGGCGGCGTGCTCGCGGAGGATCCCCGCTACGTCGAGGCCGTGCTGCGCACGTGCAAGGTGCTGGACGCAGGCGGCTTCACGCACCGGGCGCTCGCGGTCCTGGCGGACGCGCTGAGCAGCGCCGACCACCTGCGCGCGGATCCGGTCCTGGTGACGGAGAAGGCGAGGCTGCTGCGGCGCATGGGCCTGGACGTGGAGGCGGAGGCGCTCCTCGCGCGGCTGGCCGCGGGCGCGACCGTGCCGGAGGCCAGTGGCTACCGCTTCCTCAAGGCCATCCCCATCTTCGGCGAGCTGCCGCTGGAGGACATGAAGGACCTGTACCGCCTGGCGCGGCCCGTGACGGCGGCGCCGGGCACGGTGCTGCTGGAGAAGGGCGCTCCCGGCACGGGGCTGCTCGTGCTGCTGGAGGGCACCGTGGACGTCCACTCCGGCAACGAGCACAACGCGCGGCACCTCAACACGCTGGGGCCGGGCTCGCACCTGGGAGAGATTTCGCTCGTGCAGGACGGACCCGTGTCCGCGAACGTGCGCGCGAAGACGGCGGTGCGCGCGCTGCGCATCACCCGCGAGAGCTTCCAGCACTTCCTGGCCACGCACGACGCGGCCTCGCTGCACATCTACCGGCTCTTCACGCAGAACCTCGCGGCGCGCGTGAGGGCGCTGAGCGGCTGAACGAAGCGGTGTCCCCAGCGGGCCCGGACTTGCTACCGTCCCGCACCATGGGTGATTCGACCAGGCTTGAGAGCGCACGCAACGTGCGCGTGTCCGCGGAGTTCTGGAAACAGTGCGCGGCGCTCCAGGGCAGGAATGCCTTCCTCGACGCGGTCCTCCTGAAGGGCCCCACGAAGGCGGGCGAGCTTCAACTGGAGCTGCCGGAGTCGACGCGGGTCCTCGGCTATGCGCGGCAGGAGAAGGAGTACCTCGCGTTCCTGCGCACGGTGGAGCCCTTCCTGCCGCGCACGCCTGAGTCCGGGCACCGCTCGTGGGGGGAGGCCCTCTTGGAGTCGGAGGCCCAGGCTCGCTGGCACGTCACGTTCCACTTCGGCACGAAGCCCCAGGTGCGCGTGCGCCGCGCGGCCTGGGTGGACGTGAGCTTCAAGGATGCGAAGCCCCTGGTGGCGCCGAAGAAGCCCGCGGGAGGCAAGGGCGAGGTGCTCTACGCGCACGACGATGGCGAATTCCGTGGGGTGCGGGTCGCTCGCAACGTGCTCAACGTCCGCAAGGGCCACCTGGGGTCGCCGGGGCGCACGTCCTCCAAGCGCTTCGCGCATGAGTGGCAGGCGAAGGCCGCCGCGGACCGGCTGATGAAGAAGCTGCGCGCGGAGGGCTTCACCCGGCGCAAGGGCTGAAGCGGAGGCGGCATGCGGGCACTCCAGCCCCGCCCGTGAGGGGGCAGGCGAGCGCGACGAGGGGGCCTTTCACCGGGCCCCGGTCCATCCCCATCCTCCTGGACAACCTCCCTGTCCGGAAGGATGCCCCGATGGCTTCAATCGACGCACTGAGGCAACAGGCCCGCGCGAACTGGCGCACGTGGTTGGCGTGGGTGGCCACGCCCATCGCCGCGCTGCCGCTCCTGGGGGTGGGCGGCCTTCGCCGGGTGGGCCTCGTGGACGAACTGGCGGCGGGCGCCGTGGGGCTCGGCCTGGTGTCGCTGACGCTCATCAGCCTGGGGCGGCTCCCTCGGGGGCCTGTCCGCCCGGCGGGTGGGAAGGCGTGGAAGCGGGCGTCGAAGGACTTCCCCATCTCCGGGGAGATGGTGCCGGAGGAGTTCGCCGCGTCGATGGCTTCCGGCCACTGACGCTCAGGGACGGCGCTCGATGCCGATGGCGATGGAAGGGCCGGTGAGAGCCTCGCCGGTGCCGTCCGACAGCGACACGACGCCCAGGCTGGCGGAGAGCACGGTGGTGCCGGAGCCGCCGGTGCCCTTGAGGAAGCTGCGCACGCCCAGCTCGCCGAAGCCCCATCCGCTGGCCGAGCCTCCGCCCGCGCCGAAGAGGGAGAGGCTGGGCGTGAGGGGCACCTGGACCTCGCCGCGTCCGGAGCCGAAGCGGAACTGGTTGTCGCGCGAGAGGATGGCGGAGTTCCACGCGATGTGGAATCCGTCGAGCGCGCCCAGCCGCAGCACCTGCTGGAAGGACACGCCCGCGTTGGAGTCGCACACGGTCCTGGGGTTGATGGGCTCGTAGGTGTTCGGGTCGTAGTCGAACTGGGTGCTGCACTCCTTCTGTCCGAACAGCGCGCCCGCGCCGATGCCGACCTCCAGGAAGTCGGTGGAGTAGGCGGCGGCGACATACGCGGAGCCCGGCGAGTGGCGCAGGCCGGTGCCCAGGCCGAAGCCCACGGGGTCCAACTGCGCGCTCAGCACCAGGGGCAGGTCCCCGGGCCGCCACGCGATGAACGCATCCAGGAGCAGGCCGCCCGCGCGAGCGGAGTTGCCCTCCCGCGTCTTCGCGTCCAGCGCGAGGAAGGGCCGGGCATGGAAGCCGTAGCGCAGGTGCGGCACTCCGGGCTCGGGGAAGAAGAGGCGCGCGGTGGCGGGGGCGTCAGTGATGACGGCGGTGTCACCCACGCGCACGTTCTCACCGCGGCCCAGACGGGCGATGGCGGTGTCCTCGCGGGATTCGATGACCTTCAGAACCACCTCGCGGGAGTCTTGCGTGCGCACACGGACGCGGACGCCTTCGCCCAGGCCGGCCAGGGCACCTCCGGAGAGCGTCACGTCGCCATCATGCACGTCGGTGACGGTGAGCCGGGCGGAGGAGGGGGCCGCAGTGGGTGGCGGGGCCTGGGGCGAAGGCGGCGCCTGGGTGACGACGGTGAGGTCGCGCGCCGCGCCCAGCGCGGAGGCCAGCGAATCCGGCTGCGGCTGCTCCGGCGTGGCGAGGGAGAACGCATGGGCCTCCTCGCGCTGCTCGATGGCGAGGAGCGACTGGCCCACGACGACGAGCCGCACGAAGCGCCGGCCCTCCTCGATGCGTCGCACGAGTTGGGGCGAGGCGCCTTCGAGCTTGAGCACGGCGATGCCGCCACGGCCGAGCGCGACGTAGGTCACGCCCTGGTGAACGACGGAGTCGAGGACAGGGCCCAGGCCCAGTGCCTCCGCGGCACGTGAAGCCGGGGACACAGGCGCCTGTGCGACGATGACGGAGGCGAGGAGCGCGGAGCCGAGCATGAGGCTCGCTCTATATCGCTCCTGGCCTCCGGGGTTCCTGGACTTTGGGTCAATCCTAGTCGACGAGCAGCCGCTTCACGGGGGCAGGGTCCACGGCCACCATCAGGGGCCGGGTGAAGTGGCTGAACGACATCAGCGCCTGGCCTGGAGCGAGCCGCGACACACGGTTCCACAAGCTCTCGTCGATGCTGCCCACGGACTTCTGCATCCGGCTGATGACCGCGCCGTCGGTGATCTTGTGGATGACGAAGTTGTTGAGCAGGGCCAGCACCTCGTCAGGCAGGTGCTGGGGCAACTGCGTGACGAAGACGAGCCCCAGCCACCGCTTGCGGCCCCGCTTGGCGATGCGCGCCACCTGTTCGAACAGCACGGGCATCTGCTTGATGCGGCTGGTGGACAGGAACTCGTGGGCCTCCTCGATGATGATGAGCACGGGCGTGACGCGTTTGTTCCGCTCGGCGGCTTCCTGGTAGCGCCGCTCCTGGTGCTCCTGGAGCCCCCGGAGGATGTCCGCGATGACCAGGTTGTTCAGCTGCGGCGAGTCCGTGTTCGACAGGTCGATGACCGACACCCGCCCGGCCTGGAGCATGGAGTCGTAGTTCACGCCAGGAGTGTTCTCGACGTCGAAGACCTTCAGCCGCTTCAGCAACTGGAGCTTGTTGCCCAGGGTCTTCCAGCTCAGCTCGGAGGTGCTCCTCTGCGCCATGACCCGGCCCTTGACCAGGTTGACCCTGGTCCGGAACTCGCTGAGGAGCGAGAGGCCTCGCGACACGGTGGGCACATCCTCGGAGCCGTCCTCCTCTCCATCCGACTCGTTCTCCTCTGCCCGCCTGCGCCGTCCGCCGCCGGCCCGAGCCTCCGTGCGGCCCTCGCTGCCCAGGGTGTATGTATAGGTGTTTACGACATCCAGGATGTGATCGATGGTCATCCGAGGGTAGCCGGTGTCCTGTTCATCCAGCTCCAGGATCTGCTGCTTCTCGGCCTCGTTCCGAGGGAAGATCTTGAAGTCCTCCAGGAGCTGCTTCGTGACGTCGAAGGCGCGCAGGAAGCGTTCATGCTGCGCATCCGACATGTTCAGGATCTCCGAGATGGCATAGGGCGACAGGCTGGAGAACTTCAGCGAGAAGCCGTGCCGATGCTTATGGCTGGGATTGCGACTGTCCCGGCCCGTGAGGTGGTGGATGTGCAGGTCCTTCACCCCTTCCGGCCTTTGCTTCCGCTGCTTGAGCAGCTCCTGCATCGGTTTGTCGTCGGTGGGCTGGTCCACGTGGGTGTATTCACCCTCGACGTCAAAGACGATGGTCGCGATGCCGGAGAGCTGCGCCCGGTGGATGAGCGTCGCGACCGTCGTGGACTTGCCGCCACCCGTGGTGCCGATGATTCCGGTGTGACGGGGGAGGATGGCCTTGTCCTGGGGATCCAGCCGCGCCTCCATGTTGTCATACCCCACGACCCGGCCCAGGCTCATCGCCCCGCCCACGCCCAGCACCTTCGCGCTCTCTTCCTCGCTCAGCACGAAGACCGGGCTCTGGGGCCGGGGCCGGAAGCGGGGCGGTTGCAGCACGCCGCCGACCTCCTGTCCCAGCAACTCCACCTCGGCGCGGCCGTGGTACTCGAACGTGTACGTCAGCTTCTTTCCGTGCGTGATGACGCCCACGGCCATGGTGGAGTTCGCGGGGACGGCGTTGGGCTCCGCGAACGGCCCCCGGACCACGACCCCCAGGTAGTCACGCTTGTCCTCGCGCGACTTCACCCGCACGAGCGTCTGGGAGGCCAGCCGGGGCAGGTCATCACGGGTCATCAACACCGTGAGCACGTTGTCGTCGCTGCTCGACGTGTCGAAGTGCGTGAAGCCCACCGCGTTCGCCAGCTCGGGGTCGGGTTGGTACAGCCCGGCCCGGTTGCTGATGTCGGCCAGTTCGTTGAGCGTCCTGGGGGGCGTCTGACTGATGAGCGGCCTCTTCGGCCCCTGCTGCGGCGCGGGCCTGCCGTCCGCGGAGACAGGCGCGGCGGCGGGCTTCGCGGGGCCTTGCGCGGAGGGGGCCGCGGGACTGCCGGCCTGCCGGGGCGGAAGAGGCTGCTGGGCGGGGTTCGAAGCGCCGTTGAGCGATGCGGGAACTGCGGGATGCGGTGTCTTGCCGTTGTTCGCCATGGTGTGTGTCTTTCCCCCGTTACCGACGTGATTCGCGCTCGAGCAGATACTGGAGGTGGGCTCCCGCCTGCGCGTAGGCGTCCTGCACCAGGCCTTCGAAACCGTCCTCGCCGAAGACGCTGCGGCACGTGAGCTCCGCGACGTCCAGGAGGAGGGGATAGCTCTTCTCCAGACGCAGGACGCTGTCCGCCATGGCCACTCGGACGGCCATGTGGACGTGCTCACGGTGCGCGTAGAACAGACGCGGGGCCGTGCGGCCCGAGACCCGGAAGACGCCCAGGAGCACGTCCTTGCCGTGTTTCTGCACGAAGGCCTGCGCCAGCGGCAGGCGGGGGTCGGTGGCCTTCCACGCGTGGAGCAGTTGTTCGCTCTGCCGCTCCAGGGTCTCGAAGACGATGTATTCGCCCGCATCGAGCGCCAGGCCCAGCGTCAGCAGCCCCCGCTCCATCTGCGCGTTGGAGACGAACACGAACTTCTGCTGGTCCCGGACGAGGCGCTCCAGCACGTCCAGCGAGGCCTTCAACAGGCTGAGGTGGCCCGAGCCGGTGAGCAGCTCATGCGCGAAGGGATTGCCCTGCCCGAGGCGCCACTCCGCCGTCACCTTGTCCACCAGGATGGCCCGCTCGGCGTAGGTGCGGATGCCCCGCTGGGCCAGACGGGAGAGGATCTCCCGGTGGCTGACGGTCTTCGAGTTGTGGCGGTTCGCGATGTAGTCGATGGCCTCCTTGAGTGGATTGGTGTCCTTCGCCGCCAGGTCCTTGCGGAACAGGCGCTGGGAGAAGGTCCCCGCGCTCCCCTGGTAGCCCACGGCCGCGACACCAATCTGGGTGATGCCCAAAGGCAGACTTTCATGGGACACCGACGTGCCGAGCACGGCGACGACATTGCCGGGGAACAGCAGGCCTTCGTGGATGGTGGCCAGCTCCTTGCCGTAGGCCCGGAACACGCCCGACTCCGGAGGGGCGCGCTTGCGTCCCGCGAGCCGTGGCAGCAGCTCCGCGCGGATGACCTGCCGCATGCGGTCTTCCTTCTGGACCGAGGTGGAGACCTCCCGCTGGAACCGGGTCATGATCTCCTTCGGATCCACGCCCGGGCTCCACGTGTCCAGGTCCAGCGTCTGCGCCAGGTCCTCCCCAAAGGTGGACCGGAACTCCTGGTCACCCAGGAGGTTGGACTCGTCGTCGTCAGGGGGAGTCTCGTCAGCCATTGTCACCTTTCGTCATCACCGAAGAAGTCGACCACGGAGAACTCCGGATGCCGACGGCGCTTGCGCAGCATCCGGGCGTAGGTCCGCGCGGCGGCCGTCGGCAGACCGAACACGGCCTCCAGGCACCGGGGGCCCTCCATCGCGGACACCTCGTTCAGCTGCGCGCGCGCTGCGGTCATGGGCGCGAGGAGCTCCAGGGCCAGGTGGTCCGCCCGCTGTTCCGCCAGCAGCACGGCCCCCGAGTCCACGTCGCCGCCTTCTCCGCGGTCCATCAGGTGCACCTGGAGGCCCAGGGGCACGTCGCTGAAGCGCGAACCCATGTACTCATCCACCCGGGGCGCCCGTTCGCCGTCGAGCACGGGGAGGATGTCCTCGCCGAAGAAGTCCAGGGCCCGGGTCCGGGGCAGGAGGTGGTCGAGCACGTAGTGCGCCACCTCGTGAGCCAGGGTGAAGCGTTGCTCCGCCTCGGAGTCGTCGCTGTCGAAGAACAGCGTGGCGGCTCCGGCCCTGGCCACCATGCAGCCGTAGAGCCGCCGGTCGGCGCCGCTCAGCTCGTCCGGCAGGCCGTGTTGGGCGAGCCATTGGCGCACGCCCTCCACCGTCAGCCCCGGCAGTCCCACCAGGTCAAGCGGATGCCGCCGCGGGGCCTCCGTCGCGATATCGCGGGGAAATCCCGGAGGGAAGGAGAGCCGGCTCTGGGTGACGGCCTCCACCAGCCATTGCTCGGTCATGGATCGAACTCGTCCTCGAGCGGGACTTCTTCGTCGCGGTCGCGGGCCGCCAGTTGAATGGTCCCTCGGACCGTGCCCTGGGCGGGCTTGCGCAGGGTCCGCAAGACCTGGACGCGCCGGAGCACCAGCACGAGCTTCTGGACGTCGACCCCGAAGCGGTCGGCGATGGCGCGGGTCTGTTCCTCGAAGGCTGGCCCATCCGGCGTCGTGCAGAGCGACAACCACTGGAACACTTCCGGCGTGCACCCCAGCCGCTGAACCAGCGATGCCTCCGAAAGCTTTTCCATCTCACGGTAGGCAGTGAAGACGTGGCCGAGCATTCCCGCCTCGCCCGTGCTGCGCTCCGCTGCTCGCTTCAACCAATCAGGATTCGTCATCGTGTCCCTCCTCGAAGAGGCGCTTCAGCGCCTTCATGAGGCGGTCCTGGTTTCGCTTCACCTCTCGCCGGCGTTCGAGCTGGGGCAGGTGCATCAGTCCCAGCACCTCCGCCAGGCGGTCCGTGGACCGCTCTCCGGTGAGCATCAGTCGCAGACAGGCCTGGTCCCTCTCGGAAAACCCTGCCTGGTCGAACTTCTTCAAAATCAGGTCCACCTCCGCGCGGGTCTCCATGTCCTTGTTCGGTTCCCTGGACCAAACTGCGACAGCACCCCCGAAATCCCTGTTTCGGAGTGTCCTGGCGCTGGAGGAGCGGAAGCGATCCTGGGCTCTACGCAGCGCAATGCGTCCCAGGTAGGTGCTCAGGCTGCTCTTGTGGGGGTCGTACTTCAGGGGCTTCTGGAGGTACGCGTACACCGCGTCGATGGCCGAGTCGTTGGCGTCGTCATCGTTACAGCCCGGGTTCCTTTTCAATGCCCGGATCAGTGGATCCATGAACGTCAGGAAGACGTCCACGGACGCCGTCCGGTCCCCGCTCAAGATCCGTTCGTGAAGATCTCGTCCATTCATCCCCCACACCTCACTGACATGCGCACGCCCGCTTTCAGGTTGGCTCCGGTCCGTACGGACTTTCGCTACAGGCCTGTAGAGTTCGACGACAGAGCGTCTCCATCCGAGCCGGCAGGTTGGCGAGGTCGAGGATCCGTGTCTGTACCTCGGAGGTGGTACTGCCTTTGGGGACAGGGTCTCTCGTGATCCCCCGAGGATCGAAAAAGACCCTGGTCTCCTTTCAGAGAGACCAGGGTCCGTTTCATCTCGTTGCGCCGTGTTTCAATGCGTCGCGCCAGGAGGCGGTTCGCCTCGGGCCTTCTTCCACGCATCCAGGGCGCGAAGCACTTCATCCCGGAGTTCCCGGCCAATCCGTGGATACGCGTCATCCTCCAGATTCGCCAATGACACACGGGCCGACCAGGGAGGTCCGTCGAAGCCGCTTCCATTGAGCAGCACCACGCCGTAGCGCCGGGCCAGCGTGAAGACGAGCTCCAGCGGGTCGTGGTGGTCCTCGATGAAGCGGACGAAGTCCTCGCCAATGTGCTCGCGGCACCAGGCTTCCAGGTCGAGCGTCTGGTAGTAGGCCGTGCGCAGCGGGTCCTCGAGCAGCGGGATGTCCAAGCCTTCGAACAGGTCCCGGAGCCGGTCCTGGCAGATGCGCTGGCAGTACTTCTTGTAGGCCCCGTCCTTGTCCAACAACGCGAACAGCGAGAACAACGTCATCTGGAGCTGCTGCGGCAGTGACAGGCCCGCGGTGTGGTTCAACGCCACGGCCCGGCTGTCCGCCACCATCCGGTCGATGAACTTCAGCCGCCCCGGGTGCATCGAGATGGCGCCATACCGCGCCTCCAACCGTGCGCGCTCCGACGCGGGCTGCTTCGCCAGCGCCTCATCCAGGATGTTGTCCTCGTGGAGCGCCACCACGCCCAACCGCCAGCCCGTGCAGCCGAAGTGCTTGGAGTACGAGTACACCAGCAGCGTGTTGCGCGGCAGGTCCGCGGCCAGTGAGCGGAAGCCGTTGACGAACGTGCCGTAGACATCATCGGTGATGATCAACAGGTCCGGCCGGCGCTTGCGCACCAACTCCACCAGCTTGTGGACGGACTCCTTGCGCATCGCCACCGCGCCCGGGTTGGACGGGTTGACGACGAAGAACGCCTTGACGCGCGGGTCCTCCAGCTTGCGCAGCTCCGCGTCCGGGTACTGCCAGGTGTGAAGGCCGTCCTTCGTGGTGGCGCTCTGAAAGATGTCCACCGTGCGCAGGCTGAACTCCTCCAGGCGCGGAATCTCCAGGTAGGGCGTGAAGATGGGCGCGCCCAGCGCGATGGTGTCTCCCTTTCGCAAGAGGCCGTTCGCCATCAGCGAGTGGAAGAGGTAGGTCATCGCGGCGGTGCCACCCTCCACCGCGAACAGGTCGAAGCGGCCGGAGGGCGGCCGCCCCGTGAACAGCTCCTGCGCCAGGTACTCCTGCACGATGCGCTCACCGTGGGCGAGCATCCGGTCCGGCACCGGATAGTTGTCTCCAATGACGGCGTCCGTGAGCTCCCAGACGAACCGGTCCGGGTTGAAGCCCAGCGTGTGCACCCCGTACGTCAGCGCGCCGCGCAACAACTCCACGGCGGGCTCGTCATCGCTCGCCTCCAGGAAGTCTTGCAGGCGCCGGGCGATGCCCGGGGAGCGGGGCATGCCCGCGAGCCCCACCTCGGGGACGTCCCACGCCCGCCGGCTCTCCGCGAGCGCGAACTGGCCCAGGAGGAAGAAGGCCTCGCGCGGCGTGGTGGCGATCCAGTTGGGGTTGCCCCGGCCCGCGTTGAGCATCACGGCCTCGCGGGTCTTCACGGCCTCGTCCGCGACCTGAAGGAGCTCGTCCTTCAGCTCGAAGGGGCTGAGCTTGTGGAGCTTGCGTTCGGAAGGGGCTCCCGGGGCCTCGGGCGTCTGCTCGGTCATGGTGTCCTCCTCCAGCGTCTGTCCAAGGTGAGCCATTTCCGGGGACATGGGCCATGCGCCACGGGGTGGGGCGGGCGGAGGTGGCGGGCGGTTGGCCGGGCTCAGCGAAAAAAGACAACCCGCGAGCGCACTCGGCCGAGCAGCGGCGAATGAAAGGTCGGGGCCGGACACACAAGTCCGGCAAGCACCGTGGAAATGAGACCCGCCATGTCTTCATTGAGTTGCCGTGTCGCCACAGCGCAGCGCGAACTGGATGACGCGCTCCGCGTCCGTTACCGGGTTTTTGGCGAGGAGATGCGGATGCTGGGGCCCAAGCGGCCCCGGGCCCCGCGCGAAGCGGACTGCTTCGACACGCTCCGCACCACCTCCCACGTCGTCGTCTACGCGGGCGAAGAGCCGGTGGCCACCGCGCGGCTCTTGACGCCCAACGCGGAGGTGGCGGCCTTCGCGGACACGGTCGTGGGCCTGGACATCGAGAAGAAGCTCGACCTGTCGGAGCTCGTCGCGCCGGGCCGCGTGTTCGCGGAGACCACGCGCTACTGCGTCACCCGGAGCTACCGGAACTCCGCCGTGCTGCGCCTCCAGGCCGGCCTGTACCGCGAGAGCCGCCGGCGCGGCGTCACCCACTGGATCGCCGCGGCCAACATGGAGACGGACAGCCAGGAGGAGGCGGACCTCTACTTCCTGGCCGCCGCGCGCCGGGGCTGGCTGAGCAACGGCTTCCGCGTGCGGACCCGGGAGTTTCCCCCGCCGCCCGTGGAGCCGCTGGCCGCCCGGCTCACCCCGGAGGAGCGCGCCCAGGCCCGTGAGGGGGGGCTCGACGAGCTGCGCATGCCGCCCGTGCTGTCGCTGTTCGCGGACAAGATGGGCGCGCGCTTCATCGCGCCGCCGCACTTCGATCCCGCCTTCAACCGCTTCACCGTGCCGCTCGTCGCCGCGCTGGATGCCATCCCGCGGCGGACGCTGAACCTCTTCGACTCGCTGGACGCCGACGCCGCCTGACCCAGGCCGGCGCGCTCCTTTCTTCCCCCTTCACCCTCAACGCAACACCCACCGGGCCTTCCAAGGGCCCCTGTCAGGAGACGTGTATGTGCAAGCAGCCCAGGCATGAGCAGACGGCGAAGACGGACTGGCTGGACTCCCTGCGGCACGAGGCGCGGATGCTCGTGCATGAGCTGGACACGACGCCGGGCGTCCGGCGCCTCTTCGAGGGGCGCATCCGCCAGGACGACTACGTCCACTACCTCATCCAGACGTATCAGTACGTGCGCTGGAGCGAGGGCTTCTTCACCGAGTCCGGCGAGCGCACCCAGCGCGAGGGCGGGAACCCCGCGCTCGCGGAGCTGCTGTTCCAGAAGGCGCGCGAGGAGAAGGGCCATGAGCAGTGGCTGCTCAAGGACCTGAAGGCCCTGGGCTGGACGGAGGAGCGCGTGGAGCGCGCGTCCATCTGCCCCGCCGTGCGCGCCTACGTGGAGTGGAACCGCTTCACCACGCAGTCGGGCGTGCCCACCGCGTTCCTGGGCACGGCGTACGTGCTGGAGTACCTGTCCGTGAACCGGGCTCCGGGCTCCGTGGATCGGCTCATCGCGGAGAGCGGCATCCCCAACATCCACAAGGCCGTCCTCTTCCTGCGCGGCCACGGCGCCGCGGACGGGGACCACGTGGCGGACCTGGAGGCGGAGCTGCGCAAGCTCACGTCCCCGGAGGAGCAGGCCGCGCTGCTCCTCTCCGCCCGCACGACGCGCACCCTGTTCCCGAAGTTCTTCCGGGAGCCGTGAGCGCGCGCCCGGACCTCCTCAGCCCGGCTTCTGCCTCCGGGCGGCCTGGTAGAGGAGGTCCGTGCGGCTCTCGATGCCCAGCTTGGGGAAGATGTTGCGCAGGTGGGTCTTCACCGTGTTGAGCGTCAGGCCCAGGTCCTCGGCGATGAGCTCGTTGGTCCAGTTGCTGAGGACCCCCTGGACCACCTCCACCTCCCGCGGGGAGAGCTTCTGGCGCCAGGGCTCCGGTATCGGGAGGGCCCGTGTGCACTCCTGCAACACCAGTCCCCAGGGCTGGTGGCCGCGCTGCTCGGGCAGCTCCACGAACGTCACCTTCAGGTCGTGCTTCGCTCCGGAGCATGTCCACGTGTCCATGCCCGGGGGACGCTTCGTTCCCACGGCCTGGAGTCGCGCCAGGTGGTCGCGCAGCTCCTGGGGCAGGCGCGAATCATCCGCCTTCAGCTCCTCCGGATACCATCGCCGCAAGAGCTCCGTCGCTCCCGGGGTCCTCAGCTTCTCGTGCTCCGGTGGATCCATCACGACGCACTCGGCGCCCTGCTGACGGAAGAGGGCGTCCAGCAGGTCTCCCCGCGTCGACTCGTGTCCGAACAGCCGGCAGTTGCGCACCGTGTTCGCCAGGTAGGGCGTCAGGTCCTCCAGCAGGGCCTGCTCCCGTTCGGAGAAGGGCAGGGCGTGCTCGCGGTACAGCGTGAAGCCGCCGTGCCAGCCCTCGCTCAAGTCCAGGAGCACCGCCAGCACGTGCTCCAGGGGCAGTCCCATCTCCCGGCAGCGCAGGTAGAGCAGATGGCGCTTCAATTCCTTGCGCGACACCAGGTCCGAGGCCAGCTCCGGGTAGTGCGCGAAGAGGATGCCCGGGGCCCCCAACCCCATCCACTCGTAGTCCCCGGGCCGCTCCGGCCTGGACACACAGAGCGCCGCGTAGTCACAGGGCAGGAGTCGCGTGAGGACTCCCTGCGCGCGCGCCAGGACCTCCGTCAAATCCAGTGAGCTGGCGAGTGCCTGGGTCAGCTCGAGCACGAGCCCCTGTTCGTGCGCGGTAAGGTTCATCCCACGGGCCTCCTTCCAACCGGTCCGTGCAGGGACTTAGCGGTCGGAAGGCCCGGGGGTCTGTCCCCCACAATGGGTATGGACGGGTTTCGCTTGCACGAAGCCCGTCCACGTCTGCCATTGCGATGTCTGTCGAAGCGGGGCGTGCGCTAGTTGCCCGCGCTGCCTTCCACCGGCGGGGTGCCCGTGGTGGGGCTGGCGGAGCTGCCCATCTTCTTGTTCTGGTCCCAGGCCGGCGGCGTCACTTCCATCTTCGCCCCCTTGTTGCCCGGAGTGCCCGAGTTCGGGGCGCCCGGCTCGGCGGCGGCCGAGTGGTCGCTGGTGCTGTTGCTCCCCTGCTCGGTGGAGCCGGAGCCGCCCACGCCTTCATCGACGCGGTCCGCGTCCACGGCGTTGTCATCGACCTCGTCCGCGGACTGGAGGTCCTCCGAGGCGGCGCCCGAGCCGCCCGTGGCCTTGTCCCAGCGCTGGGCGCTGTCCTGGGGCGCGTCCGTGGACGGCTCCTGCATGGGCGGAGTCTCATGGTCGGTGTGGCTCTGCGCGAACGCCTGACCGGAGAGGGCGAGAGTTGCCAGTGCTGCCATCAGGGGGAGCTTCATGGGTGGCTCTCCTTCGAAGAACGTGTGTGCTTCGAAGGTGGCGACCGTCGGGTGGGAAACAAGCGCTTGACGCACACCCGGCCTGGAGCCGTGTCCCCGCCTGCCGTGCGGGCAGGCGGCCGTCAGCCCGCCAGCGCGCGCGGAGGCACCGTACCCACGGCCCAGGCGGTGAGCTTGCGCATGAGCTCCGCGCGGTCCTCCGGCACGGAGAAGAGGTGGTCCGCGCGCGGGTAGAAGGCGTAGGTGACGCGGCCCTCCAGCTTCAGCGGCGAGAGCATCTCGTAGAACTGGCCCTCGTGGTTGAAGGACAGCCCCATGCCTCCGGAGAACACGAAGCACAGGCTGACGCCGCGCTCCAGCAGGCACTTGTAGTCCCGCACCAGCCGCGCGCGCTCCGGGTACTCGCGGGTGTAGACCTCGTCGGCCTCGCCGGCCTCGCGCAACTGGGCGGGCAGCTTGCGCTTGCGCAGGAAGCGCGTCCACCGGCGGGGGCTCAGGTAGCGCAGCTGGAAGCGCAGGTGGTAGCCCATCGTGCGGTACGTGTACCCGTCGATGAAGGCCGCGCCCACCACGCGCGGATCCTCCACCGTCACCGCGTGCGCGCTGTCCACGCCGGAGCACAGGCCCATCAGCACGAAGCGCTTCTGGCCCTTCTTCTGCTCCAGGTAGTCGAGCGCCGCGCGCGTCTCCTCGCGGGCGCGCTGGAACTCGTCGGCGCCGCCCTCCCGGCGCGGGCGGCTGTCGCCCAGGCCGGACAAGTCGAAGCGCAGCGTGCTGAACCCGCGCCCCGCCAGCTGGCGCGCCAGCTCCACCCACAGCCGGTACGGCCCCACGTGGTGGTTGAGGCCCACGTTGGACAGCACCACCGTGGGCGCCTCCGGCAGGACCTTCGCCGGATCCGGTTCCGTGAGGATGCCCACGAGGCTCTGCTCGGGGCCGAAGGTACAGATGCGCTCGCGCATCACGCGGCCTCCTTCAGGAGCGTGGTGATGGTCTGCAGGATGCGGTTGGACAGGAGCGCGGACTCCTGGCCGCCCGCGCCCTCCTCGGGCACCAGGTGGTGCTGGAAGGGCAGGCCCGTCTTCTCCAGGCGCTCCTGGAGCCGCTGGTATTGGGGCTTCTGGGCGCTGGCCACCAGGTGCGTGCGCGTGGAGGGCCACGCGGGCAGCGCGGCCAGGTCCAGCGCGAGGATGTCGTCGCGAAGGGCGCGCGGGAACGGGAAGCCGAGCAGCTCCTCGCGCACCTCCAGCGGGCTCTCGGGACGAGGATAGAGGGTGCGGGTGTCCCGCCGCGCCTGGAGCAGCTCCAGCTCCTGGAGCCAGGCCTCGCCCTCCACCAGGGGCTCCCAGAGCACGAGCGCGGCGGTGGACAGCCCCTCCACGGCGGCGCGCACCGCGAGCGCCGCGCCCAGCCGCAGGCCCACGAGCGCCACGCGCTGCACGCCCGTCAGGTCCTGCAATTCATTGACGGCGCCGCGGATGTCCTGGACCCACGTGGCCACGCGGCCCTCGTGGACCTCACCGGCCGAGTCGCCGGTGCCGTAGTAGTCGAAGCGGAAGACGTGGAAGCCCTCGCGCGCGAGCATCCCGGCCAGCTGCCGGAAGGCCCAGTGCGTCAACATGTACTCCTGCGCGGCGGGATAGCAGAGCACCACCCCGGTGGAGCGCTCGGCGCCCTGCGCGGGGTGGTGCATGCCAAAGAGCTGTCTTTCGGAGGTGCCGAAGAAGCAGGGCGTCACGGTCTGACCATTCTCCTCAAGGGCCGCTCAGTCCGAGCGCCCCGGCAGTTTCCCCTTCAGCTTATTGAACAAGCGTTGCGCCAGGGGAACAGAAGTCTCCGGGGCGGCAGTCTTTGTCTGCGTGACGGGCTGCGTCCTGACGGTGGGCGTGGGCGCCGCCGCCACGGGCGTCAGCTGCGAGGCCACCTGCTCCAGCGTGTTGAGCAGGAGCGTGCGCGGGTGCAGCTCCTGGTTCAGCTCCTTCTTGACGCGCATCACGACCTGGAACGACAGGAGCGAGTGCCCGCCGATGTTGAAGAAGTTGTCGTGCACGCCCACCTGCGCGATGCCGAGCACCTCCCGCCAGATGCGCGCCAGGTGCTGCTCCGTCGGCGTGCGCGGCGCGACGAAGGCGTCCTCGGCGGGGCGCGTGGTGCCCGCCGGAGGCGGCAGGGCCTTGCGGTCCACCTTGCCGTTCGGCGTGAGCGGCAGCGACTCCAGCTCCACGAAGTGCTGCGGCACCATGTACTGCGGCAGCTGAGAACGCAGGTGCTTGCGCAGCTCCGTGTCCGTGTAGGCCTGTCCCGGCTTCGTCACCAGGTACGCCACAAGACGGCGGTCACCGGGCCGGTCCTCGCGAACGAGGGCCACGGCCTGGGCGAGGGACGGATGCGAGGCCAGCGCCGCCTCGACTTCGCCCAGCTCGATGCGGAAGCCACGCAGCTTCACCTGCGAGTCATTGCGGCCCAGGTACTCCACGGTGCCGTCGGCCAGCCAGCGGGCCAAATCGCCCGTGCGGTACATGCGCTCGCCGGCACGGAAGGGGTTGGGCAGGAAGCGCTCCTGCGTCAGCTCCGGACGGTGGAGGTAGCCCAGCGTCACGCCGTCGCCGCCGATGTACAGCTCGCCCGCGACGCCCACCGGCACGGGGGCCAGGTGCGCATCCAGGAGGTAGAGCTGGGTGTTGGCGATGGGCCGGCCGATGCGGATGGAGGAGAGGGGAGGCTGCACGCGCCAGGTGGTGGACCAGACGGTGGTCTCCGTGGGGCCGTACATGTTCCACAGGCTGCCGACGCGGGCGAGCAGCGCCTCGGCCAGCTCACGCGGAAGCGCCTCGCCACCGACGAGGGCCTTGAAGCCGGGGAGCGGCTGCCAGCCGGCCTCCAGCAGGAGGCGCCAGGTGGAAGGCGTGGCCTGCATGACGGTGACGGCGTTGGACTCCAGCGCGGCCTTGAGCAGCGCCCCGTCGGAAGCCGTGTCACGCGAGGCGAGCACCACCTGGGCACCGGTGGTGAGCGGCAGCAGCAGCTCCAGCACGGCGATGTCGAAGGAGAGCGTGGTGACGGCCAGCAGCACGTCTTGAGCAGAGAGGCTGGGCGCCTCCTGCATGGTGCCCAGGAAGTTCACCACCGCGCGGTGCGGCACGCGCACGCCCTTGGGCTTGCCCGTCGAACCCGACGTGTAGATGACGTACGCCACGGCTTCGGGTGTGACGCTGGGCGCCTCGGGGGCCGTGTCCGCCTGCGACGTGGTGTCCTCGACGAAGAGCGACTTCGCCGTGGTGGAGGGCAGGGTGCTCTGGAGCGCGCGCTGGGTGAGCACGAGCGAGAGCTGCGCGTCCTCGACCATGAAGGCCAGCCGCTCGGGCGGGAAGCCGGGGTCGAGCGGGACGTAACCGGCGCCCGCTTCGAGGATGCCCAGGAGGCCCACCACCATGTCCGGACCTCGCTCGGTGAAGAGACCGACGAGGCTCCCGGCGGTGACGCCCTCCTGCTTCAGCGCGTTCGCCACCTGGTGGGCGCGCTGGATCAACTGCTGGTACGTGAGCGTCACGGCGCCGGAGCGCAGGGCCACCGCGTCGGGCGTGGCCTGGGCCTGCGCGGCGACGAGCGTGTGGACGAAGGCGCTCCGGTCGAACGGCTTCTCCGTGGCGTTCCAGTCCACCAGCACGCGCTGCTTCTCCGTTTCGGGAAGCAGCGGCATGCGCGACACCGGCACCTCCGCGTCGGACACCGCGGCGCGCAGCAGCGTGCGGATCTGCTCGAGCATGCGGACGACGGTGTCCCGCTCGAACAGGTCGGTGTTGTAGTCCATGCCGCCGACGATGCCGTTCGCCGTCTCCTTCACCCAGAAGCTCAGGTCCAGCGGCGTCGCGTGCGCGTGCACGTGCACCTGACCGTAGGTGAGGTCACCCAGGCTGGAGCCACGGTTGCGCACGTCCTGGAAGGTGAAGAACGTCTGGAACAGCGGCGTGCGGCTCAGGTCGCGCTGCACCCCCAGTTGCTGCATCAGCAACTCGATGGGCATGTCCTGGTGGCCGAAGGCCTCCATGCACGTGGTGCGCACGCGCTCCAGCATCTGCCGGAACGTCTGCTCCGGCGCCAGCTGCGTGCGCAGGACGAGCGTGTTGACGAAGAAGCCCAGCAGGTCCTCGACCTCCGGATGCGAGCGGCCCCGGATGGGCGTGCCCACGACCAGGTCCTCCTGGCCGCTGTAGCGGTGCAGCAGCGTCTTGAACGCCGTGAGCAGCACCATGTACAGCGTCGCGTTGGACTCGCGGCCCAGCTTCGTGAGGGCGTCCACCTCCGCGCCAGTGAGCACGAAGGGCTCCGTGCCGCCCTTGAGGCTCATCTGCGCGGGGCGCGGCTTGTCCGTGGGCAGCTCCAGCGCGGGCAGGTTCCCGGAGAGCTTGCCCTTCCAGTAGCGCGCCTGACGCTCTAGTTCCTCTCCCTGGAGCCAGGCGCGGTGCCACTCGGTGAAGTCCGCGTACTGGATGGGCAGGGTGGGGAGCTTGGGCTCCTGACCCTTGGTGAGCGCGGAGTAGATGATGTCCAGCTCGCGCAGGAACACGTCGAACGACCACCCATCCCAGATGAGGTGATGGGGCATGAAGAAGAGGACGTGCTCGTTGGCGCCCAGCCGGAACAGCGTCAGCCGGAACAGCGGCGCGGCGGTGATGGGGATGGACTCGTCCGCCAGCGCCTGGAGGCGGCGCAGCAGGTCCTCCTCGCGCGTGTTCGCGGGGACGGACTCCAGGTCCACCGGCTCCAGCTCCACCGTCAGGGACGGGGCCACGTGCTGCACCGGCGTGCCCTCGTCCCACCGCACGAAGGTGCGCAGGGACGACTGGCGCTCCAGCAGCTTGTTGAAGCTGAAGCGCAGCGCGCCCACGTCCAGCGCGCCGTGGAGGCGGAACGCGGAGGGCAGGTTGTAGACGGCCGTGCCCGGGTTGAGCTGCTCCAGGAACCACAGCCGCTGCTGCATGAGGGACAGCGGCGCGGGCGCGGTGCCGGCGCGGGCGGAGATGCGCTGCGCGGGGCTCGCGGCCCCGTCGTCGCCGCGCACCAGCCGGGCCAGCTTCTCCACGGTGGGCGCTTCGAACATGCGGCGCAGCGTGAGGCTGACGTCCAGGTCCCGGCTCGCGCGCGTGAGGGCCTGCGACGCCAGCAACGAGTGGCCGCCCAGACGGAAGAAGTCCGCCGTGACGCTCACCCGACGCAGCCCCAGCACGTCCGCGAAGATGGCCGCGAGCTTCTGCTCCGTCTCGTCGCGAGGCGCGACGAAGGCGTCCTCCTGCGACTCCACCTGCGGCGAGGGCAGGGCCTTGCGGTCCACCTTGCCGTTCGGCGTGAGCGGCAGCGCGGGCAGGGCCACGAAGTGCTGCGGCACCATGTACTCCGGCAGCCCCTGCTTGAGGTGCGCGCGCAGGGCTTCGTCCGCCGGAATCGTCTGGCCGGGCCGCGCGATGAGGTACGCCACAAGACGGCGGTCACCGGGCCGGTCCTCGCGCACGAGGGCCACGGCCTGGGCGAGGGACGGATGCGAGGCCAGCGCCGCCTCGACTTCGCCCAGCTCGATGCGGAAGCCACGCAGCTTCACCTGCGAGTCATTGCGGCCCAGGTACTCCACGGTGCCGTCGGCCAGCCAGCGGGCCAAATCGCCCGTGCGGTACATGCGCTCGCCGGCACGGAAGGGGTTGGGCAGGAAGCGCTCCTGCGTCAGCTCCGGACGGTGGAGGTAGCCCAGCGTCACGCCGTCGCCGCCGATGTACAGCTCGCCCGCGACGCCCACCGGCACGGGGGCCAGGTGCGCATCCAGGAGGTAGAGCTGGGTGTTGGCGATGGGGCGGCCGATGCGGATGGAGGAGAGGGGCGGCTGCACGCGCCAGGTGGTGGACCAGACGGTGGTCTCCGTGGGGCCGTACATGTTCCACAGGCTGCCGACGCGGGCGAGCAGCGCCTCGGCCAGCTCACGCGGAAGCGCCTCGCCACCAACAAGGGCCTTGAAGCCAGGGCGCGGCTGCCAGCCGGCCTCCAGCAACAGGCGCCAGGTGGAAGGCGTGGCCTGCATGACGGTGACGGCGTTGGACTCCAGCGCGGCCTTGAGCAGCGCCCCGTCGGAAGCCGTGTCACGCGAGGCGAGCACCACCTGGGCACCGGTGGTGAGGGGCAGCAGCAGCTCCAGCACGGCGATGTCGAAGGAGAGCGTGGTGACGGCCAGCAGGACGTCTTGAGCAGAGAGGCTGGGCGCTTCCTGCATGGTGCCCAGGAAGTTCACCACCGCGCGATGCGGGACACGCACACCCTTGGGCTTGCCCGTCGAACCCGACGTGTAGATGACGTACGCCACGGCTTCGGGCGAGATGTCCTGCGCAGGCAGCGCGGACTCAGGCTGCGAGGCCGTGTCCTCGATGAGCAGGGGCTTCACGCTCGTGGAGGGCAGGGACGCCACCAGGGACTGCTGCGTGAGGATGGTGGAGAGCTTCGCGTCCTCGACCATGAAGGCCAGACGCTCCGGCGGGAAGCCGGGGTCGAGCGGGACGTATCCCGCGCCGGCCTCCAGGATGCCCAGCAGGCCCACCACCATGTCCGCGCCGCGATTCGTGAAGAGGCCGACGAGGCTCCCCGCCGCGACGCCCTCCTGCTTCAGCGCGTTCGCCACCTGGTGGGCGCGCTGGATCAGCTGCTGGTACGTGAGCGTCACGTCCCCCGCGCGCAGGGCCACCGCGTCAGGCGTGGCCTGGGCTTGCGCGGCCACGAGCGTGTGGACGAAGGCGCTCCGGTCGAACGGCTTCTCCGTGGCGTTCCAGTCCACGAGGACGCGCTGCTTCTCCGCGGCGGGCAAGAGCGGCAGGCGCGACACGGGCGCTTCCACATCGGCGACCACGCCCCGCAGCAATTCTTCGTAACACGCCATCCAGCGGCGAACCGTGGAGCCGTCGAAGAGGTCGGTGTTGTACTGGCACTCCAGCACCACGCGGCCATGGGCCTCGGCCGCGTTGATGAAGAGGTCGAAGTTCTCGTAGTGGCGCGGGTTGCTCGCCAGGGTGCAGGTGAGGCCCTGGAACTCCAACTGCTCGCCCGTGACGGCCTGGTCCACGTTGAACAGCACGTTGACCAGCGGCAGCCGGCTGGGGTCGCGCGGCAGCGCCAACTGCTTGAGCAGCGTGCCGAACGTGTACTCCTGGTGCTCGTAGGCATCGAGCATCGTGGTGCGCAGCTGCTTGAGCACCTGCGTGAAGGGCGCCTCCGCGGAGACGTTGCTGCGCAGGGGCAGCGAGTTCACGCAGTGGCCCACCAGGTCCTTCAGCCCGGCCACGGACTGACCCGCGGCGGGGATGGCCACCACCACGTCCTCCAACCCCGTCAGCCGGTGCAGCAGCGCCTTGAAGCCCGCCAGCAGCGTGGTGAAGAAGCTGCCGCCGTGCTTCGCGCCCACGCGCTTGAGCTGCTCCACGAGCGCGGGCTCCAGGGCGTAGTCCTCACGCCGGGAGCTGTACGTCTTGGACGGCGGGCGGCGCCGGTCCAACGGCAGCTCCAGCACTGGCAGCGAGCCGGAGAACTGCTTCAGCCAGTAGCGCTCGTGCTCGGCGTACTCCGGCGTCGTGGCCAACTGGGCCTGCGCGCGGGCGTAGTCGCTGAACGTGGGCGCGGGCGGCAGCGTGTGCGGGGCGCGCCGCACGTGCGCCGAATAGAACGTCGCCAGGTCGCGCAGCATCACCGCCATGGACCAGCCGTCGCACACGATGTGGTGCGCGGTCAGCGTCAGCAGGTGCTCTTGCGCGGACAGCCGCGCCAGGCGCGGACGCAGGAGCGGCCCGGCCTCCAGGGGCAGCGGCGTCTCCACCTCCTGGGCCACGAGCTCCCGGACGCGGGCGTCGCGCTCGGAGGGCGGCAGCGCGTCCAGCGCGAGGACCTCCAGCGGGAAGGGCGTGGAGGCGGCCACGCACAGCGTGAGGCCATCCGCGCTGAACGTGGTGCGCAGCGCTTCGTGCCGCTCGCTCAGGTCCTGGAGCGCGGCGCGCAGGCACTCGACGTCGAGCGGGCCGTGCAGCCGCACGGACATGGACTCGTTGAAGGCGCACGACGCGTCCGGGCCCATCTGCACGCCGGTCCACACCTCGCGCTGGGGCTCGGTGGACGGCGCGGTGAGCAGCAGCGCGGGCCCGGCGAACGGGTCGAAGTCGTCGGGCAGGTCCTGAATCGGGGTCGCGGGGGTCTTCATCGGGTCTCGCTCAGCTTGACGAACTTGCCGGGCACCGTGGGGTGCGGGACGAACCAGGCGGGGTTGCCCTGCGGATCACGCCCCAGGCGGGCGCCGGGGACGGGCGGCTGGTTGGAATCAAAGGCGGAGGGGGCCTGCGGCTGGGGACGGGCCGTGCCGGGCAGGAAGCCCGCGTCCTGCAGCTCCGTGACGCTGTCCTGGAACGCGGTGATGAGGCGCTGCACGTCCGCGTCCGAGTGCGCCGTGGTGAAGAAGCACGGGAAGCCATCCCAGATGTGGATGCCCTTGTCGCGCAGCAGGCAGAACAACAGGTCCGCGTTGGCCACGTCCGACGTGACGAACGTCTTCCACAGCGACCCGAAGTGCTTGATGCGCAGCGGGGCGCCCACCTCGTCGAAGAACGCGTTGAGCGTGCTGGCGAGCGTGTCCGCCTTGGCGCTCACGCTCTTCTGGAGCTCCGGGCCCGCGGCCTTCATGTGCTCCAGCGCGGCCTTCGCGGCGACGAGCGCCAGCGGGTGGCGCACGAAGGTGCCCGCGAAGTACGTCACGCCCACCGTGGGCACGGAGTCGTCGCCGAACTGCCAGTGGCCGCCGTCCAGCGCGTCCATGAACGGGCGCTTGCCCGCGATGACGCCAATGGGCATGCCGCCGCCCACGACCTTGCCGTAGGTGGCCACGTCCGCCTGCACGCCGAAGAGGGCCTGGGCGCCGCCCGGGTGCATGCGGAAGCCGGTGATGACCTCGTCGAAGATGTAGACGGAGCCGGACTTCTGGGTGAGGTCGCGCAGCTGGTGCAGGAACTCGCGCGGCTGGAAGTCCGGGCGGCGGCTCTGCACGGGCTCCACCATGATGGCGGCCAGCGAGTCCGCGCGGGCGCGCAGGATTTCGAGCGACTCCGGCGTGCCGTAGTCCAGCACCAGCACGTCCTGCACCGCGCCCGCCATGATGCCCGGGGCGGCCGGCACGGTGCGCAGGCTCTTGGTGCCGCGCACCAGCACCTCGTCGAAGATGCCGTGGTAGCTGCCGCTGAAGATGGCGATGGTGCTGCGGCCGGTGACGGTGCGGGCGATGCGCATCGCGCCCATCACCGCCTCGGAGCCGGTGTTGCAGAGCGCCGCGCGGTCCGCGCCGGTGAACTCACAGACGAGCTTCGCGACCTCTCCGGCCAGCGGGTGCATGGGCCCCAGTTCGTAGCCGTCGTTCACCTGCTGGTGCACGGCCTGGGTGATGAAGTCCGGCGCGTGGCCGAACATCACGGAGCCGAAGCCGTTGAGCGCGTCCAGGTACTCGTTGCCGTCCACGTCCCAGAGCTTGGAGCCCTTGGAGCGGTTCACGGTCAGCGGGTAGATGAGCTCCTTGAGCAGCGGGCGGAAGCCCGTGACGACGCGCGGATCCGACAGCTGGCCGCGGTTCTCCTGGGCGTAGCGCTTGGAGCCCTGCGTCTTCGTGTTGTAGCGGCGGGTGAAGTCCTCCAGGAAGGTCTGCTGGCGGGGCGTGAGCGCGTCCTTCGGCGCCAGGCTGATGCGCGCGATGGCGCCGAAGGCCTTCTTCACGTCGTACTTCACCGGGCCCTTGAGGTCGGCCTCATCCGGCGCGGCGGCCGGAGCGGGCGCGGCGGCCTGCGGCTGCGCGGGGGGAACCTGCTCGGCCTGGGCCTGCACGGGCTGCGGCTGCGCGGCGGGAGCCGGAGCGAACGCCTGCGGGGCCACGGCCTGCGCGGGCTGACCGGACAGAAGCGCGAGCTGCTGCGTCATCAGCCACAGTTGCTGCGCGACGACCGCCTGGAGGCTCCCGGCGGGCGCGGCCATCGCCTGGGCCTGGAACGCGGCACCGGCGGAGGCAACCTGCGCGGGGACGCCACCCGCAACGCCAACAGCCTGAGCCGGGAACGCGGCGCCCGCGGACGGGGCGACCTGCGGCTGCCCGAGGACGTTCGCGGTGAGCTGCGCGGCGGCGACCGGGGCGGGCGCGGCCTCCGCCGGCATGCGGCCGTCGAGGAACGCGGCGAGCTGTCCCAGCGACGGGACCTCTTCCAACAGCTGCCGGAACGTCACCTTCACGCCGAACTGCTTCTGCACCGCGAGCGCCGCCTGCGTGAGCACCAGCGAGTCGAGCCCCAGCTCCAGGAAGCTCGCGCCCGGATCCGCGTCGGCCAGCTCCAGGCCGCTCAGCTCCTCGAAGAGGTTGCGCAGGGTGGGGACGAGACGCTCGGCACGGGGAACGGGGGCGGGACTCACAGTGACTCCGGTGGAGGAAGTGGGGGCGGGCACGGACGCCCGCTCGAGGTCGATCCAGTGGCGCTGCCGCTGGAAGGGATACGTGGGGAGGGTGACGCGCTGGCGCTGCTCGTCGGCGTGGAAGGCCCGCCAGTCCAGGGCCACGCCCCGGCGCCAGAGCTGGCCCGCGGCGGTCAAGAGGGCCGTCCAGTCCGCGGCATCCCCGGTGGACTCGCCCAGGGACGCGAACACCCGCGAGCGCTGGTCGGCCGTGGCCTGCTGCCGCGCCAGCGTGGCGAGCGTCACGCGCGGGCCCACCTCCAACAGCAGGGCATCGCCCTGGTCCCAGAGCGTGCGCAGCGCGGGGGAGAAGCGGACCGTGTCGCGCAGGTGCCGCGCCCAGTACTCGGGGGACGTCGCCTCGGAGGCCTTCAACCACGTGCCCGTCGCGGTGGAGACGATGGGGATGCGCGGCTCGGACAGGCGCACGCCCTTCAGCGTCTCCAGGAAGGGCGCCACCGCGGCGTCCATCATCGGCGAGTGGAACGCGTGCGACGTCTGGAGCATCCGGCACGCGGTGCCCTCCGCCTCCAGCGCGGCCTGCAGCCGCTGCACGGCCTCCGTGGGCCCGGACACCACGCACAGGCGCGGTCCGTTGTCCGAAGCGATGGCCAGCCCGTCCGTCAGCCGGGGCGCGACGGCCTCCGCGGACAGGCGCACCGACAGCATGCTGCCCGGCGCCTGCGCCTGCATCAGCTGGCCGCGCTTCGCCACCAGGTGCAGCGCGTCCTCCAGCGTGAAGACGCCCGCGAGGCACGCGGCGACGAACTCGCCCACGCTGTGGCCCACGAGCGCGCCCGGCCGCACGCCCCAGCTCCACCAGAGCTGCGCGAGCGCGTACTCCACCGTGAACAGCGCCGCCTGCGCGAACGACGTCTGGCGCAGCGCCTCCGCGGCCTCGGGAGACTCCGGGTCCTTGGGGAAGAGCACCTCGCGCAGGTCGCGCCCAAGCAGCGGCTTGAGCACCTCCGCGCACGCATCCACCGTGGCGCGGAAGGCCGGCGCGTGGCGGTACAGCCCGTGCGCCATGTCCGGGTGCTGCGAGCCCTGTCCCGGGAAGAGGAACGCGACCGGCGGCGTGGACTCCAGCCCGGAGGCCTCCGGCTCGGCGGCCGTCAGCGCCCGCACCGCTTCTTCATGCGTGCCCGCCACCACGGCGCGGCGGAACGGGAACGCCTTGCGGCCCGTGGCCAGCGTGTGCGCCACGTCCGCGAGCGAATCCTCCGGGTGCGCCTGGAGGTGCGCGGCCAGCCGCAGCGCCGCCTGCGTCACGGCCGCGGGCGTCTTCGCCGACAGCATGAGGAGCTGTCGCGGCTTCGACGGGCCGGAGGCCGGACGCTCCGGGGCCTCCTCCACCACGACGTGCGCGTTGGTGCCGCCCACGCCGAACGAGCTCACCCCCGCGCGCAGGGGGCCCGTGCCCTCCGGCCACGCGGAGCGCTTCGCCTGCACGAAGAAGGGGCTGCGCGGGAAGTCGATCTTCGGGTTGGGCGTCTGGAAGTGCAGCGTCGGCGGCAGCTCGCGGTGCTTCAGCGAGAGCACCGTCTTCAACAGGCCCGCCACGCCCGCCGCGGCGGTGAGGTGGCCGAAGTTGCTCTTCACCGACCCGATGGCGCAGAAGCCCGTGTCGGACGTGTGCGCGCGGAAGGCCTGCGACAGCGCCTCGACTTCGATGGGGTCTCCCAGCGGCGTCGCCGTCCCGTGCGCCTCCACGTAGCGGATGGTGCGAGGGTCGATGCCCGCGTTCGCGTGCGCCGTCGCGATGGCGGTGGCCTGTCCCTCCACGCCCGGCGCCGCGAAGCTCACCTTGGCCGCGCCGTCGTTGTTGAGGCCCACGCCGCGTAGCACCGCGTGGATGACGTCGCCGTCCGCCTGCGCGTCCGACAGGCGCTTGAGCACCACCGCGCCCAGGCCGTCGCTGAACAGGGTGCCGGTGGCCCGCGCGTCGAAGGGGCGGCAGTGCCCGTCCTGGGAGAGCATGCCGCCCTCCTGGTACAGGTGGCCGGACTTCTGCGGCACCGTCACGGACGCGCCGCCCGCGAGCGCCACGTCGCACTGATGCGTCTGGAGCGCCCAGAAAGCTTGCGCCACCGCGACCAGCGACGTGGAGCACGCGGTGTTGAGCGACAGCGCGGGGCCGCGCAGGTCCAGCTTGTGCGCGACGCGGGTCGCCACGTAGTCCTTCTCGTTGGCCACCATCGCCTGGAAGGCGCCCACCCGGCCCACGATGTCCTGCCGGGGCTGCACGTGCAGTGGCCCGTAGCTGTTGTTGTGCGTGCCCGCGAAGACGCCGATGAGGCCGGGGTAGGCTTCCGGCACGCAGCCGGCGGACTCCAGCGCCTCCCACGCCGTCTCCAGGAACAGGCGCTGCTGCGGATCCATCACCTGCGCTTCCTTCGGCATGATGCCGAAGAAGGCCGCGTCGAACAGCTCCACGCCGTCCAGGACGCCGCGCGCCCGCACGTACTCGGGGGCGTCGCGCTCGGCGGCGGGCACGGACGGGTCCACCTCCTCGCGCGTGAAGGTGGCGACGGACTCCACGCCGCCCACCAGGTTCTTCCAGAACGTCTCGAGGTCGGGCGCGCCCGGGAAGCGGCCCGCCATGCCGATGATGGCCACCGGCTCCGCGCCGCCCCCCGCCTGCCGCTGCTTCGCCTGCCGCGACTCCACCTGCTGTCGCAGCGACGGCCGCGACGCGTCCCCCGTCAGCACCGCCGCCAGCTGCGCCACCGTGGGGGACTGGAACAGCTGGACGATGGGGATCTCCAGCCCGTGCGCCTGCCGCAGCCGCGCCACGCACTGGAGCGCGAGCAGCGAGTTGCCACCCAGCTCGAAGAAGCTGTCGTGCACGCCCACCCGGTCGATGCGCAGCAGCTGCGCCCACGCGTCCGCGAGCGTGCGCTCCAGCGGCGAGCGAGGCGCGACGAACACCTGCTGCAACTCCGGCCGCGTGGGCAGCGGAGCGGGCAGGCCGCGGCGATCAATCTTGCCGCTGGGCGTGCGCGGCAGCGCGTCCATCACCACGAACGCGGAGGGCACCATGTAGTCCGGCACCCGCGTGGACAGGTGGCGCCGCAGCGCTCCGGCCGCGTGCTCCAGCGTGCCGTCCGGGACGACGTAGGCGACCAGCCGCTTGTCGCCGGGCACGTCCTCGCGCGCCACCACCGCCACCTGCTTCACCGCCGGGTGGCTGCCCAGCGCGACCTCAATCTCGCCCAGCTCGATGCGGTAGCCGCGCACCTTCACCTGGCCGTCGATGCGGCCCAGGAACTCCACGTCGCCGTCGGGCAGCACGCGCGCCAGGTCGCCCGTCTTGTACGCGCGCTCGCCGGTGCCGGGCTTGAGCGGGTGCGGCACGAAGCGCTCCGCCGTCAGCGCCTCGCGGTGCAGGTAGCCCTTCGCCAGGCACAGGCCCGCGAGGAACAGCTCGCCGGACTCGCCCTGCGGCACGGGCTTCTTCTGCTCGTCCAGCACCAGCAGCTCGCAGCCGTCCACCGCCTTGCCGATGGGCGGCAGCGCGGGCCACGTGTCGGGCGAGCCCCGGAGCACGTAGCTGGAGACGACGTGCGTCTCCGACGGGCCGTAGTGGTTATGCAGCGCGCAGCCCGGCAGCGCGGAGAAGAACGCGCGCAGGTGGTGCGTCACCTGGAGCTGCTCGCCCGCGGTGACGACCTCGCGCAGGGCGGGCGGCACCTTCTGGTGCGAGGTGGCGATCTCCGCCAGGTTCTGCAGCGCGATGAAGGGCAGGAACAGCCGCTCCACGCGCTCGTCCGCCAGCAACTGCAACAGCAGCACGGCGTCCAGCCGCAGCGCGTCCCGCACCAGCACCAGCGTTCCGCCGGAGCACCAGGTGCCGAACAGCTCCTGGAACGACACGTCGAAGGACAGCGGGGAGAACTGCAGCGTGCGCGTGCCCGGCCCCGCGATGGACTGCTCCAGCTGCCACGCGATGAGGTTGGCGAGCGGCCGGTGTCCCATGGCCACGCCCTTGGGCGTGCCCGTGGAGCCGGACGTGTAGATGGCGTAGGCCAGCCCCTCCAGGCTGGAGGCGTCCACCGGCGAGGCGGGAGCCTCCGGAGCGAAGAGGGCAGGGGACTCATCCAGGCACAGCACCGGGCCCGCGAAGGCAGGCAGGCCAGCGCGGAGCTTCGCCTGGGTGAGCAGCACCGGCGCCTTCGCGTCCTCCAACATGAAAGCCAGACGTGGCGCGGGATAGGCCGGGTCCAATGGCAGATATGCGCCGCCAGCCTTGAGCACGGCCAGCACCGCCACCACCATCTCCACCGAACGCTCCAGGCACACGCCCACGAGCACCTCCGTGGTGACGCCCAGGCCGCGCAGATGGTGGGCGAGCTGGTTGGAGCGGCGGTCCAGCGCCGCGTACGTCAGCCCCGCTCCCTCGAACCGGACCGCTTCGGCGTCGGGCGTCCGGGACGCCTGCGCGGTGAAACGCGCCACCACTGTCTGCATGAGCGCTGCGTCCACGGACTTATCCCCCCGGGCCATCCGACCGTCAGGTTCCGAGCGTTTGATATTGATGAGGATGAGAAAGACGGGCCAACCCGGCTGCGCAGCATGCCATGCCTGGAATGGAATGATCGCGCCTGGGCAGATTCCTTACATCCAGCCGGCCCCTCGGCTGCTTCCCAACCTCCACATTCAGAGAAAGCGCGAGAAGAACGCCAGCACCCTGCGTGGATATTCTTCGGGGGAGGCCTGGACGTAGCTTTCGTGCCCCACGCCCGGGACGCGCCACTTCTCCCAGGGGCCTTGACCCTGGCGAAGCAGGTTTTCCAGGGCCGCGTCCGGCACCCATGGATCCGACTCGCCCGCCACCAGCAGCACGGGGCGGCCCGCGAGCGCGGCCATGTGCCGCGCGGGCTGCACGGCGTTCACGTCCACGCCCGCGCGCTTCATCACCCCCAGCGCCGGCCACAGGCCCAGGGGCCCCCAATGCCCCAGCTCATCCTGGAGCGCCTGCGCGGGGGCGACCGCCGCGGCTTCGACCACGACGGCCTTGAGGCGCGGATCCTCCGCCGCGGCCTTCAGCACGGAGTAGCCCCCCAGGGAGAACCCGAGCGCGCCGATGCGCTTCGCATCCACCTCTGGCTGGAGCGCGGCGAAGTCCACCGCCGCCCGCACCTGGGCCGCCTCGCGGTCGCCGTAGGTGGACACCGTGCCGCCGCTCTCGCCGTGCGCGCCCAGGTCGAAGAGCACCAGCCCGTACCCGGCCTTCGCCAGGAACCGCGCCTCGGGCAGAAGCTGCGTGCGGTTGCCCGACAGCCCATGGACCAGGACGACGAGCGCCCCGTCGCGTGGCGGCAGGTACCAGCCCTTGAGCTTCAGGCCGTCACGGTCCTGGAACGCCACGTCGCGCAGGCCCGCGAGCTCCGCGTCCTTGGGAGGACTGCCCACGGGTTGCCGGGGCGGGTGCACCTCCTGGGAGATGTAGCGTGCGCTGCGCACCGCGACCCAGGCCGCCATCGCCAACAGGGCCACGCCTCCCAGCAGGAGCCCGGCGACGAGCGGACGCTTCACGCGGACTCCCGGGCCACCCACGCGTCGACCTTCGCCTCCAGCACGTCCAGCGGCAGGGAGCCGGTCAGGAGCACCACGTCGTGGAAGGCCTTCACGTCGAAGCGCGTCCCCAGCGTGGCCTCCGCCTTGTCCCGCAGCGCGCGGATCCGCAGCTGGCCGACCTTGTACGCCAGCGCCTGGCCGGGCCACGCGATGTAGCGGTCCACCTCGTTGGTGACGTCCAGCTCCTGGCGCGGCGCGTTCTCCATGAAGAAGTCCAGCGCTTGCTTCCGCGTCCACCGCTTCGCGTGCAGGCCGGTGTCCACCACCAGCCGCACCGCGCGCCACATCTCGTAGGCGAGCTGGCCGAACTTGTCGTACGGGTCGTCGTACAGGCCCAGCTCGTCGCCCAGCGACTCGCTGTAGAGCGCCCAGCCTTCATCGAAGGCCACGTAGGACGTGAAGCGGCGGAAGTCCGGCACGTCGGGCTGCTCGGAGGCCAGGGCCAGCGCGAGGTGGTGGCCGGGCATGGCCTCGTGCATCGTCAGGGGCACCATCTCCCAGATGGGCCGCGTCTCCGGCCGGTAGAGGTTCACCTGGAAGGTGCCCGGGCGAGAGCCGTCCGCGGCGGCCGGGAAGTAGATGGCCGTCGTCACGTCCGGGGCCATGGCCTCCGGGATGGGTTCGACGACGTAGGCCTTCTTCGGCATCGTCCGGAACAGCCGCGGGAGCAGCGGGTCGATGCGCCGGGCCAGCGCCCGGTAGCGCGCGAGCAGCGACTCGCCCGTGGGCTCGTAGAAGCGCGGCTCCGTGCGCAGCATCTCGAAGAATCCCTGGAGCGTGCCGGTGTAGCCCGTGCGCGCCATCACCGCGTCCATCTCCGCGCGCAGCCGCTGGACCTCCGCGAGCCCCGTCGCGTGGATCTCCTCGGGCGTCAGGCGCGTCGTCGTGTGCCGGCGCGTGAGCACCGTGTACAACGCCTCGCCGTCCGGGAACTGCCACACGCCCACGTCTTCCGGCGCGGCGGGCAGGTACTCCGTGGTGACGAAGTCCAGGGCGCGCTTGAGCGCGGGCACCACGGTGTTCGCGATGGCGTCTCGGCCCGCCTGCGAGAGCCTCCGCGCGTCTTCGGGAGAGAAGTCCTTCGGCATGCGGGTGAAGGGACCATGGAAGCCGCTCTCGGTCGGATCCTTCACCACCTGCCGCTCCAGCTGCGGCGGGATGCGCTGGAGCACGATGCGCGGGTGGATGCGGTGCTGGCGCATGCCCTCGCGCATCAGCGCCACCACCTGATCCGCGTAGGCGCCGAAGCCCTCCAGCCGCTTCACCCAGTCCTCGTAGTCCCGCACCGTCTCGAAGCGCAGGGTGTCCGCGAGCTGGTACGCCGTCTGGAGCCCCGGCGGTTGCTTGAGCCCCTCCGGCAGGCCTCCCAGCTGGTTCAAGGGCAGCAGGTGGCTCTTCACCCCGTACTCTTCAATCCAGGTCTCGTGCATCCGGCGGAAGAGGTCCAGGTGCAGCCGGTCCGCGTCGCTGTCCAGCGCGGCGCGGTCCACGTCCTTCAGCAGCCGCAGCACGGCGTGGCTGTGCTGGTGGTCCGCCGCCAGCGCCGTGAGGCTCAGGTCATCCCAGCGGTCGTTCCAGCGCCGGTCCCCCAGGAGTGACGCGTACGTGGGGTACTGCTGGAGCGAGTACTGCCACTCCGCATCCAGCAGGGTGTGCAGCGAAGCGGACGCGGCGCCGCGCTGGGGGACGGACTCGGATGACATGGACGGACTCCGGAAGGGACACCGCGGCTAGACGAACAGCGAAGGATCGAACTCGTCCACGTTGACCGGCAGCAGCCGGGGAAGGGGACGCTGGAACACGCGGGCGTTGAGCTCCAGGTCCACGACCTTCAGGCCCATGGGGGTGAGCTCGCGGAACTTCTGGCTCACGTATTCGCGCAGGCCGAGCACGGCGACCTGGCGCTTCTCCTCCAGCAGGGGCTTGAGCGCCTCCGCGAAGTCCGCGCCGTCATGGCTGGCCAGGCCCACCGCCGCTCCCGGGCGCTGGGTGCGGATGTTCTCCAGCAGCTTGAGGATGCCCAGGTCCACGACCTTTTGATCCGGCCGGCCGTGCAGCAGCGCCACCTCACAGCCCGCGGACTTCAGCGCGCGCACGAAGCCAATCATCGCGTCCGGCAGCTGCTCGCCGCGCGAGTTGAGCACCACCACGCAGCGCACGGGCTTGGGGAAGTACGTGTCGCAGAAGGCGACCAGCCGGTCGAACTGCACCCGGTCCTGGGGCTCGGGCTTGCGCCCCACGATGTTGGAGACGGCCCAGTCGACGTTCTCGGCGTCGATGAGGACGTAGGATGCTGCGGCGGGACGGGCGGATTGCATGGTGGGGACAATACGCGGGGTTCTGGCCGTTGGGGGTTTTCATCGACCCAGGCGAATTCGTTGGAACTCCTCCTGCAACAGCTCTGACACGCGCCGCACCCGGGGAATATCCAGCGCGGACTTCGCGCAAACCAGGTGGGTCACGCTCCGGGAGAAGGGCCCCAGGTCCAGCTCCAGCGGCACCAGCTGCGTGGAGCGGGTGAAGCGGTGCGCCATGCGCGCCATCACCATCGCGCCCAGGCCCGCCTCCGCCGCCGAGAGCATCACCAGGTAGTTGTCCGCCGTGAAGGACGGACTGAAGCCGGGGATCATCGACTCCAGCTGGGGATTGGGCGGGACGGCTTCGAAGGGGGGCGCCCAGGCCACCCAGGGCAACTGCTGGAGCGACACCTTCTTCGGCAGCCTGGCCTTGAGGGCCTTGGACACGAAGACGCCGTTGGTGAGCTCCAGCGTGTCCACGAGCTTCAGGTCCGCGCTGGTGGGCGGCCGTCCGCGCAGCGCGAGGTCCGCCTCTCCGCGCGCCAGGTCCAGGTATTGAATCTGGGACTGCACCTCCAGGCGCAGGCCCGGGTGCTTCTGGGCGACGAAGGCGGCGAAGGGGGCCACGAAGTCGAAGCTCATGAAGGGCGTGGCCGTCACGCGCACGATGCCCCGGGGGGCGCTGTCCGCGGACTCCGCCGCGCGGTGCAGCTCCCCGGCCCACTCCGCCATCTTCTTCGCGGGCACGAGCAGCCGCTCTCCCGCTGAAGTGAGCGCTGCGCCATCCACGCTCCGGCGGAACAGCGCGGAGCCCACCGCGTACTCCAGCGCGGCCAGCCGCCGGCTCACCGTGGGCTGTCCGATGCGCAGCCGCCGCGCGGCCCCGCTGAAGCTGCCCGTCTCCGCGATGGCGAGGAACAGCCGGGCGTCGTCCCAGGAGATATCCATGAATGGATGGCATCATGCCGTTTTCGCGGATTTCCATCCACGGGCGCATCGCGCATCGTGCCGCCTGTCCCGAACGCCCGGTGCCTCGCGCCGGAAGGAAGAAGGAGTCCGCCATGAAGTCGTCCCTGCTCGCGCTCTGTCTCGGTATCGCTGGGCTCACCACCGGCTGCGCCACGTCCTCGCACGGGGTCCAGAAGTCCGCGCTCGGCGTGACGCGGCCGGCGGACGCGGTGCTCGCGGAGTTGGACGTGCCCGGCCCGGTGGAGCTGGAGACGGTCACCTCGTGCGACTGGGCCGTGGACCGGAGCGGCCTCATCAACCTGGACCACCCGACGGCGAAGGCGGCGCACCTGGAGGAAGGGGACGAGCCCGCGCAGGTCTTCTTCCACGCGCTGCGCCACCCCACGAAGGGGATGTACATCGTGGACACGGGCGTGGAGACGGCGCTGCGGGACGCGCCGGAGCGCTCGGCGCTGGGCAGCATCATCACGAGCGCGATGCACATGGAGAAGATGAAGGTGCTGGCGCCGCTGGGCGAGTGGCTGGCGAAGCAGCCCCAGCCGCTCTCCGGCGTCTTCCTCACGCACCTGCACCCGGACCACATCAGCGGCATGGCGGACGCGCCGGCGGGGACCCCTGTGTACACCGGCCCGGGCGAGGCGGGCCTGCGCGCCTTCCGGAACCTGGTGGTGCAGGGCGCCACGGACCGAGCGCTGAAGGGCAAGCCGGCGCTGTCGGAGTGGAACTACACGGCGGACCCGAAGGGCCTCTTCGACGGCGCGGTGGACATCTTCGGAGACGGCTCCGTGTGGGCGCTCTGGGTGCCGGGGCACACGCCGGGCAGCACCGCGTACCTCGTGCGCTCCACGAAGGGGCCGGTGCTGCTGCTGGGCGACGCCAGCCACACGCGCTGGGGCTGGGAGCACGACGTGGAGCCGGGCACCTTCACGGAGGACGGGCCGCGCGGCGTGGAGAGCTTCAAGAAGCTGCGCGCCTTCGTCGCGGCGCACCCGAAGGTGGAGGTGCGCTTCGGCCACCAGCACTGAGGCGGGCTGCTCCCCGGAACGCGCGGCGGTAGGCGAGGGGGCTGGTGGTGACGAAGCGCTGGAAGTGTTCGCGGAACGTGGTGGGCGAGTGGAAGCCCACCGCTTCCGCGACGGCCTCCACGGACCGGCCGGTGGTCTCCAGCAGGTGCTGGGCGCGGCGCACGCGGGCGCGCAGGAGCCACTGGAGCGGTGTGGTGCCGGTCTGTTCCCGGAAGCGGCGGCTCAGGGTGCGCTCGCTCATCGCCGCCTTCCGGGCGAGGGCTGGGAGCGTGAGCGGGCGGTGCAGGTGGTCCTCCATCCAGCGCAGGAGCGGCTCCAGCGACGCGCCTTCCGGTGACGGCGGAGCGTGGGTGATGAACTGGGACTGGCCGCCATCGCGCTCCAGCGGCATCACGGCCAGCCGCGCCGCGTCCGCCGCCACGGCGGAGCCATGGTCGCGCCGCACCAGGTGCAGGCACAGGTCCAGGCCCGCCGCCGCGCCCGCGGAGGTAAGGAACTGGCCGTTGTCGACGTAGAGGACGTTCGGATCCACCTGGATTCGAGGGTAGCGCCGGGCGAGCTCCGCCGTGCCCATCCAGTGGGTGGTGGCGCGCAGTCCGTCGAGCAGCCCGGTCGCGGCCAGGATGAACGCCCCGGAGCAGATGGACGCGATGCGCGCGCCCCGACGCGCCGCCGAGCGGAGCGCCTTCAGGAGCTGGGGTGGAACGGGTGCGGAGACATCCGAGATGCCCGGCAGGACGATGGTGTCCGCGCGAGCCAGCGCGCCCAGGCCATGGCGGGTCTTCAGCTGGAACGCGCCCGCATGGACCTCTGGCGTCACGCCGCAGACGCGGACCTGGTAGCCCGCGCGGCCGTCCGGCAGTCGCACCCGGCCGAAGACCTCGGTGGGAATCGAGAGGTCGAAGGGCACCACTCCCTCCAGCGCGACGATGGCCACGGTGTGCATGTCGGGAGGATGCCAGGGTGGATGGCCTGGCGGGAAGTCGTCGAAAGATGGCGTTTCCGCCACTCACGGTGGGGGAAGCGCCCGTGTCATACGGACGGGGACTGACGGATTCACGGTGAGGGTTCCGGGTGTTGCTCTATCGCTTGCTGCTCCTGCTGAAGTTCGTGGGCGTGGTGCTCTACGGCGGCGGGCTCGTGGGGGCGCTGGCCGCGACGGAGTCCCGGGACCGCGAGCGCGCGGTGCACGCCATCGCGTCACCGGGGTTGGTGGTGACGTGGACGGCGGGCTACCTGCTCACGCTCCAGTTCAACATCGCGTTGACGGAGGCGTGGATATTGGGCGGGTTGACGCTGTCCCTGGTGTCGCAGCTGGCGCTGGTGGCCATGGCGTCCACCGGGCGGCGCACGCTGGCGGTGTCGCTGCTGGCGGCCGTGCCGTTCTTCTGCGTGCTGGTGTTGATGGTCTTCCGGCCGCGCTGGCCCTGGGTGGACACATGAATGCGCTGAGGCAACTGCGATGGGTGGCCTTCCTGGAGGGGATGTCCTTCCTGGGGCTGCTCTTCATCGCGATGCCGGTGAAGTACCTGTGGAACCAGCCCCTGGCGGTGCGGATTACCGGCAGCGTCCACGGGCTGTTGTTCCTGCTCTTCGTGTCGTCCCTGTTCCGCGCGGCCTCCGAACACGGCTGGACAGCGCGCCGTTCGCTCGCGGCGTTCGGCGCGTCGCTGGTGCCATTCGGGACCTTCGTGTTGGACCGCTCGCTGCGGCGGGAGGAGCAGCGAGCGGAGGAAGGCGCCACACCTACCGCAGGCGGAACGAGCCCTCGGAGATGATCAGCAGCTCCACGCCGGTGGTGGCCTTGGGGCCGAAGGCCGTCAGGGTGGCGGTGGCGCCGCCGCGCACCGCGGCATCATAAGTGGCGAAGGCGTTGACCACCGAGTCCGCGAGCGCCGTGGCGGACGCCTTGCCGGACTGTTCCAGCGCCGTGCCCAGCGCGGCTTCGAGCGTCGCGCCCGCCTGCGCTCCCACGTGCACCGCCGAGTCGAAGGCGAGCTGGTTGCTGCTCGTCACCCCCAACTGGGCCCCCATCACGGACGTGCTGCCGCCGGTGGCGAGCTGGGTGTTGTAGCTCGTCCAGGCCGTCGCGGCGGCGCTGGCGGACGTGGCGGAGGAGAGGTTCGCGCGCAGCGACGTGGCGGCGGTGTTCGCCTGCTGCACCGTCAGGTCGGTGGCGCTCGCGCCCTGGAGCAGGGCCTTCACGGCGGCCTCGGTGGCCCGGGCCTCCAGCGCGGCGGCGGCCCGCACCGACGCGTCCGCGACCGCGATCCCCGCTCCCGAGGACAGCCGCGCATCCACCGCGATGCGGTAGGCCACGCTGGCCTCTCGCTCCGCCTGCTGGTCCTGCGCGTCGTTCGCCTGGGGCGTGGCCGCGCGCACCGCCGCGAAGAACGTGTCGTAGGCGCCCGCCGCGGACTGGCCTCCCGCATCCAGCGACGCGTCCAACTGCGCGGACGCGTCCAATGACGCGCTGAAGAGCTGCTCCTGCGTGACGACCACTCCAGCCCGGGCATACGCCTTGATCCGCGTCGCCTGCGCCGCCCTCACCGCCGCGCCGAGCGCCTCCACCGACTCCGCCGCCGTCGCCTTGAGCTGGCCGCGCACCGCCGCCGCCTGCTCCGCGTTCAGCCTCGCGCGCAGGTCCACCGTGTCCACGCCCTCCGGCGAGTCCCCGTCCCGCACCATCTGGACGAAGACCTCCGCCTCCAGCGAGGACTCACTCGTGATGGGCGGCGCCGTGCGCACCTCCTGGCCGGACTGCGGCGTCGTGGAGTCCAGCACCGCGGAGCCCACCGTGACATGGGACGCGTTCACCGCCTCGATGATCAGCCGCTGCCCCGGGTCCTCCAGCTCCACCGTGTAGCTGCCATCCGCCGCGACGTCGGCCTCCGCCAACGTCGTCAGGTCGCCGGACGCCACCACGCGGCTGATCCGCACCGTGGCCGCCGCCGAGACCGTTCCGTCCCCGGCCAGCGCGGGCGCGCCGTCGGTGAGCCCCTGCGACTGCTGACCCCCTCCATTGGTGACGTGGCCCCGGACCTTCACCTTGTCGCCGCCGCCACAGGCAGCAAGCATCCAGCACACCAGTGCACCCAGAACCACTTCACCCGCGCGACGCGTCTGCATGTGTGGGGAACTCCCGGCCGGACGGAAACCGCCTCGGCGTCATGGCCGGAATTACGCACCAGGGGATCGGCCGGATTCAAGCCGCCGGTCAGCTCATCTTCTCGAGCAGGCTCCGCAGCTCGGCCTGCTCCGCCACACTCAAGCGGCCGAGCCGCGCGCCGAACGCCTCCGACAGCAGCGCGAGCCCCTTCGCCGTCACCTTCCGCCCGGCCGGAGTCACCTGCAGCCGGTGCCGCCGCAGGTCCTCGGCGTCCAGCTCCCGGCGCAGGAAGCCCGCCGCCTCCAGCCGCTTCACGTACACCGTGATGGTCGGCTTCGGCATGCTCAGGGTCGCCGCCAGCTCGGCCGGGTAGGGGTGCTCCTCCACCTGCGACAGCACGAACAGCTCCTTCGTGTCCAACCCCAACCCGGAGATGTCGGGCGAGACCCCCGCGATGACCGACATCAACAGGTTGTAGTTCAGCGACCAGATCTTCGCCGGGTCGATTTTCGACATGAGCCCTTGCGCGGAAATTGGTACAAAATTAAATCAGTTCAAGGCTGAACCAGTTCGGCCTCCCTGAAACGGTAACACATCCCCTGGAGACCCCATGCCTCTCGACCACTACGTGACGCTCGGCCGCTCCGGCCTGCGCGTGAGCCCGCTGTGCCTTGGTGCGATGACGTTCGGTGAAGATCTGGGCTGGGGCACCAGCGTGGAGGAGTCCCAGCACATCATCGACCGCTTCATCGAACTGGGCGGCAACTTCATCGACACCGCGAACTTCTACACGAAGAGCCATTCCGAGAAGATCATCGGTGACCACGTCGGCAGGCACGCCGCCCGGCGCGACCGCTTGGTCATCGCCACGAAGTTCAGCGGCAACCTCTACCCCGGCGACCCGAACGGGGGCGGCTCCGGCCGCAAGTCCATCATCTCGGCGTGCGAGAACTCGCTCCGCCGCCTGCAGACTGACTACATCGACCTCTACTGGTTGCACAACTGGGACAAGCACACGCCCATCGACGAGACGATGGCCGCGCTCGAGGACCTGGTGCGGGCCGGCAAGGTCCGCTACCTCGGCGTCTCCGACACGCCCGCGTGGAAGGTCGTCGAGGCCAACGTCACCGCGCGCTTCCGGGGCTGGTCGGCCTTCATCGGGTTGCAGATCGAATACTCGCTGCTCGAGCGCAGCGTGGAGCAGGAGCTGGTCCCCATGGCCCTGGAGCACGGGCTGGGCATCACCCCCTGGTCTCCGCTCAAGAGCGGCGCGCTCAGCGGCAAGTACACCCGCAAGAACGCGGGCCAGATGAAGGGAGACCGCGGCGCCTTCCTCGAGCCCTTCCTGAACGAGAAGACCTACGCCGTCGTCGACGCGTTGGAGGCCATCGCGCGGGCGCATGAGAGCACCCCGGCGCGCGTGGCGCTGGCGTGGGTCATGGCGAAGCCGGGCGTGGGCTCGACCATCATCGGCGCGCGGCGCATCGCGCAGCTCGAGGACAACCTGAAGGCCGCCGACGTGAAGCTCACGGCCGAGGAGATGGGCCGGCTGGATGCGCTCACGAAGCCCACGTTCGGGTTCCCGCAGAGCATGGAGCCCGTGTTCCCCTCCATCCACAACGGCGGGACGTCGGTGAACGGCGTCCAGCTGCCGGCTTCCTCGTTCGGCGTGCAGAAGGGCGACAAGGTCTACTGACCGCGGTCACCGCGGGGCCGGGGCTTCGTGCCCGGCCTCGCCTCGTCGCGCGCGAACGCGTCCGCCACGAAGTCCACGAACACGCGGACGCGGGGCGACAGGTGCCGGCGCTCCGGATAGACGACGAACACGTCGGGCCCCGGCGAGTGCACCTCGCCGAGCACGACCTTGAGCCGTCCGGAGGCCAGCGCCTGCGTGGCGACGAACTCCGGGATGCGCGCGATGCCCACGCCCTCCTGCGCCAACGTCAGCAGTGCTTCGTTGTTGTCGGACGCGAAGGGGCCGGGCACCTCCACCTCCTTGCCATCCAGCCGCCAAGGGATGCGCTGGCCGCCGCGCAGGTAGGCCAGACACGCATGGCGCTGGAGGTCCGCCACCTTCCGGGGCGTGCCATGCCGGCGCAGGTACGCGGGCGAGGCGCAGATGACGGCGCGAGACTCTCCCAGCCGCCGCCGCACGAGCCGCGTGTCCGCGCTCTCTCCCATGCGCAGCCCCACGTCCACGCGCTCCTCCACCAGGTCGATGAAGCGGTCCGTGAGCCCCAGCGCGCATTGGACCCGCGGATACGCGGCGAGGAACGCCGGCAGCCGAGGCACCAGCCAGTGACGGCCCAGGTCCATGGGCGCGGTGACGTGCAGCGGGCCCCGGGGACCCTTCGATTCACGAAGCTCGTCCTGGGCTGCCTCCAATTCCGCCACGATGCGCTGGCCCCGCTCGAAGAGGGACAGCCCCTCCGGTGTCGGCTGGAGCCGCCGGGTGCCGCGCTGGAGGAGCAGCACCCCCAGCCGGCCCTCCAGGCGGGCCACCGTCTTGCTGACCGCGGAAGGGGACACACCGAGCGCCCGCGCCGCCGCGCTGAAGCTGCCCGTTTCGAGCGTGCGCACGAAGGCACCCAGCCCGGCGAGCGGCTCCTGGATGAGGGTCATTCAAGAACTCTAGGAACAGGACATGTGCCCGGCAAGCCACTACCCGTCCATGGGGGAACAGTGCAGCTTTCCTCCCATTCACGGGAGCGGATCATGAAAGTCTTCGTGTTGGGCGCGACGGGGTACATCGGCGGGTCGGTGGCGGCGCGGTTGATGGCGGCGGGGCACCAGGTGGTGGGCACCGCGCGGACGCAGGACAAGGCGCGGGAGCTGGAGGCGCGCGGCATCCAGGCGACGGTCGCCTCGTTCGATGACCTGGACGCGCTCGCGCGGCTGGCGAAGGAAGCCGACGCGGTCATCAACGCGGCGTCCGCGGACGAGCGCAGGGTGGTGGAGGCGCTGATCGCCGCGCTCAAGGGCTCCGGCAAGCACTTCATCCACACCAGCGGCTCCAGCATCGTCGCCACTGACGCAGGCGGCGAGCTGACCCCGGGCGTGCACGACGAGGACACGCCCATCGAGCCCGTGCCGGAGAAGGTGGCGCGCATCTCGTTGGACAAGACGGTGCTGGACGCCGCGAAGGACGGCATCCACACGAACGTCATCTGCCCGTGCCTCATCTACGGCAAGGGGCTGGGGCTGAACCCGGACAGCGTGCAGCTGCCGCCGCTCATCCGGTACGCGCGCGAGACGGGCACGGCGCGCTACATCGGCAAAGGGGAGAACGTCTGGTCCAACGTGCACATCGAGGACCTGGCGGACCTGTACCTCCTGGTGCTGGAGCGCGCGCCGGCCGGGACGTTCTATTTCGCGGAGAACGGCGAGGCGAACTTCCGCGACGTGGTGACGGCCATCGGCAAGAGCCTCCACCTGCCCGTGGGCAGCATGCCCCTCCAGGACGGAGAGCGGCGCTGGGGCGTGGAGCTGGGGCGGCTGGCGCTCGCGTCCAACAGCCGCATCCGCGCGAAGCGGGCCCGCGCGCTGGGCTGGAAGCCGCACCGGCCCTCCGTGTTCGACGTGCTCGCGGAGCTGAAGTAGGCGCACGCGAAGGCCGCGAGCCTGGCAATGCTCGCGGCCTGCTCCATTCACGCCTGCGTCAGTCCAGCATGAAGCCCACCTTGGCCCTGCGCGCCTGCGCCGGGAAGTTGCGCGCCACCGCGTCCGCCAGGTAGCCGGTGAGGTTGGGGAACACGTAGTCGCGCTCGGTGCTGGTCAGCCCCAACCAGGACGCCAGCGTCCAGCCGTACTGCTCCACCGAGAGCGTGGGGATCCACCGGCCCCGCTCGTCCGTGGAGCCATCCAGCGAGCCCGTCAGGTCCAGGTTGGGGAAGGTGCCGTAGAACGCCCCGCCCGCCACGCGGCTGCCCAGGACGATGGCGTGGCCGCCCCAGGCGTGGTCCGTGCCGCTGTCGCCGTTCTCCTGCAGCGTCCGGTTGAAGTCGCTCATGGTGAAGAGCGTGGCCTGCGGCGCGTTGGCGCCGAACGCGGGCTGCGTCTCCAACAGCGCCATCGCCTTCTGGAAGGCGTCGAGCGCGAAGTCCAGCTGCTCGAAGAGCTTCGGCTGGTCCACGTTCTCGTTCTGGTGCGTGTCGAAGGAGCCGAAGCCCACGGAGAGCACCTGGCGCTTGAGGCCCAGGCCCCCCGCGCTCACCGGCATTGCGCCCGCCACCAGGTCTCGCACCACCTGGTAGAGCTGCGTGTGCAGCGTCCACCTCGGGGTGTCCTCCGTGGGCGTGGGCTCGAAGTAGTGATCGATGGTCAGGCGGGTGACCTCGGGCAGCTGCGCCCAGGCCGCCTCGCGCGCGGCGGCGCGGGCGGAGGAGAAGCCCTGCGCCGTGGTGAACACGCCCGCATAGGCCGTCTCCAGCGCGTTGCCATCCTGCGCCGCCATCACGTCCGCCAGCGCCGACTGCTGGAGCAGGTCGAAGTCCGACGGCGGCGTGTTGACGGTGCGGAACGCGAGCGTGCCGTCCGGGGCCACCACCATGGGCTTGCGCTCGGCGCCCACGCAGAAGCGCGGCTTTCCACCGAACGACGTCACCTCCGGGTAGTCCGGGGGCGTGCTGGTGTTGAGCATGTGCAGCTTGTCCGCCGCGCGGCCGCCCCAGCCCGTGACCTTGATGTCGGAGGTGACGGGGCTGGAGCCGGGGTTGGCCAGGGCGCTCGCCCACGCGTCCTGCTGGTCGCTGTGGGAGAAGAGGTTCTCCGGCACGGACGTGCCGCCGGCCAGGTAGTCCGCCTTGGTCAGCGGGAGCACCATCGGGCCCACGTTGCACACGAACGCGGCGCGGCCCGACTGGAAGTGCGCGCGCAGCCTCGAGAGCGTCCGGGGCATGCCGAAGGTGGCGGGCAGGTTCGAGGGGCTGATGAGGTCCAGCTCGGTGCTCTTCAGGCCGACGGTGGGGCGTGCATCCAGGTACGCCGCGTAGGCGTTGGCCTCCACCGGGACGATGAGGTTGTTGCTGTCATTGCCTCCCAACAGGAAGACGCAGACGGCCACGCGGCTGCCGGCGTAGCCGTTGAGGGTGGACGCCTGGGCGTTGCCCACCCAGCGGGGAAGGGCGGCCGCGGCGGCCAGGAAGCCCAGGCCCTGCGTGGCGCGCCGGAGGAACTGGCGACGGGTCGTGGTCATGGGGTTCACCGCTGGATCTGGAAGGAGGGGGAGAGGAACGTCAGGTAGAGCGCCAGCTTCTTCTTGCGGATGAGCGAGTTCGCCCGGCTGTCACCCATGGCCGTCAGCAGCTTCTGCTCCAGCTCCGGCGCCATCGTGCCGTGCAGCCAGTAGCGGCCCAGGTACGCGACCAGGTCCGTGTTGGTGGACGGCAGGAGGTCGTAGTCCACGGTGATGCCCGCGTTGGTGGCGGCGCCGGAGTAGAGGAACTCGTGGAGGAAGTTGGCGCGGGCCGTGATGGTGGCCGTGTCCAGGATGGCGAACTCCGGCCCCACGAGGCCGTCCGCGCCCGGCAGCGGCGCGTTGGGCGGGTAGTAGCTGAACACGGAGGGCGCGCGTGGCACCCACTGGTTCATCGACCTGCTCCAGGTGCTGAGCTTCAGCCCCGGGTCCTTGGTGGCCGTGTCCAGCGTGGGGTCCAACCAGCGGACCACCTGGGTGACGAACAGCGCGGGCGAGCGCAGATGTCCGTAGCCGGGCCGCAGCGCCAGGGGCGGCTGGGCGCCGCGCGCCTCCGTGTCCTCCAGGATGGCGCGCACCACCGCCTCCAGGTTGCCGCGCGTCCCGGTGCCGTCGTTCTTGAAGACGTTGGCCACGCGCCGGACGTAGCCGGGAGTCGGGTTGCTCGTGACCAGGTGCTGGATGAGCTGCTTGCTGATGAAGGGCGGGACGTTGGCGTCGTTGAAGACGTTGTTCAGCGCCTGCGTCAGGTGCGTGGTGATGGTCCCACCCGCGGTGGTGGTGACACCCCGCAGGAGCACCTGCTGGCTCTTGTCGTGGTTGTTGTCGCAGGGCATCAGCGGGTTCTTGTAGTCGGGCGTGCTGTTGGCCGCGCCCCTGGCCGGACACGCCGTGGCGTTCCAGGTCCAGCCAGACAGCGCGTGCGCGAAGGCCTTCACCTGCTCCTCGCTGTACGCGCGCTGCCGGTTGCCGTTGGCGTCCAGCAGCGGGGTGCCGTCGATGTTCAGCTTGTCCGTGCCCAGCGTGAAGAGCTGGAGCATCTCCCGCGCGTAGTTCTCGTTCGGATCAATGGGGTTGCCGTCCCTGTCGAACGCGCGGTTGTTCGCCATGTCCAGGTAGCGGCCCATGGCGGGGTTCTTCGTCACCTCCTCCAGCAGCGTGCGGAAGTTGCCGAAGGCGTGCTGCGACAGCAGGTTCATGTACCCCGCGAGCGCCACCTTGGAGTCCGGGTACGGCGTCCTCGTGGACTCCGGGATGCCGTTCTGGGAGACGACGAGGATCTGGCTGAGCGCGAACGCCACGCGCTGGCGCAGCTGATCCTCTCCCGTCACCGCGCGCTGGAAGAACTGCGAGCCCAGGTCCTGGGCGCTCTCTCCGTCGTACGGCGCGGCGGGCTGGAGCGCGAACTGCTCCGTGAGCGACTGGGTGATGCCCACGGCCATCACGTGCTCCACGGTGCCCACCGGCGCGGGGAGCACGGCGCGAGCCAGCTTGGGGCCGAAGGAGGACTGCTCCAGGAAGCGGATGCTGTTCGCCTCGCCAGGCGTCTCCAGGGACTCCGCGGCCTGTTCGGCCCGGCCCAGGACTTCCTGCTGTTCGGGGGGAGGGGACTCTGTTGCGGAAGGCCCATCGGCCTGTGTGCAGGACGTGGCACACAAGGCGAGGGCCAGGGCGGTGCGACGGAGCATCCGGTACCTCCTGGTGACTGCGGGGGTGATCGGCCCCGGAACGCCGGGACCGCGACGTCGGAAAGATTCTAGGTGATAGGTAAATTCATCTAAAGCGGTTTTTTCTGGTTGTGCCGGAACCATGGGATGCCAGAGGTTTCTTCGCGCCCGGACGCGGGGCTCGGTCCGTATGTCTGGCGACACCGTCTTCCAGCGAGCCCGTGATGCCACCCGTCCTGCCCTGGTTCTCCGCGCTGCTCCTGGGGGCGCTCTGCGCCTGCGGCGCGCCTGTCCCTTCCGAGGGCACGCCGCCCCTGGGTGAGCAGCTGGATCCCGCCCTGGCCGCGAGGCTCCGGACCGCGCGCGAGGCCGTGCTGGCGGACACGTGCTTCCGGGAGCACCCGGAGGGGGATGGGTGTGAGTGGGGCGACTTCGCCTTCGACCCTGGCGCGTTCGCGATGCGCCACGACAGCGGCGAGGCCCTCCTCGTCATCGACGACTTCCCCTCGTTGCCGCTCCGGGCGGTGCGCTACCAGAACCGCCTCCGGGGGTATTTCCGGGCGGACGGGCAGGGGCGCCTGGCGCCGGTCTCCTTCTCCTGGCGGCTCCCCGTCACGCTCTACCGGGTGCTCCAGTCATTCGCGTCGCCGGACTTCCTCCCCGCGGAGCAACTCCGCTCGCTGGAGCCGCTGCTCTCGGAGACGTACCCCGCCCAGGCCAACGCCAGCGCGGGCCATGGCAGCTTCGTGTTCTCGTTGTTGGTGGAGAACAACCCGCACCAGTCCCTGGTCCTGCTGGACACGTTGCGCTTCCAGACCTTCGCGGCCGAGGAGTTCTGCGACGCCTCCGGGACGCCCGCGTCCTTCGAGCGCCTCCGGGCGAAGGCCTCGCTCGTCGCGGACGGGCTGCGTGCCCTGATGGCGGAGCACGGCGTGCGTTACGTCAACCTGAGCTCGGGCGTGACGCTGGCCTCCGTGCGCGAGGACTGGTTGGCGTCCTGCCAGGGGCCTCTTCCCGACGACGGCGTGCTGCGCGGGAAGCTGGAGGCCTATACGCCCATCTATTCCGCGCTCTTCCACACGCCGGGCGTCTTCACGGCCCAGGCCGCCATCGACGCCGTCAGCCCCGAGGACAATCCCTTCGACTTCGCGTCGGAGGCGTTTCCCAACCGGCTGCGGGTGGGGTTCTTCACGGTGCTCGAGTCCGGACTGGACGCGGAGGGCCAGGGCTCGCATGCGTCCCTCGGCGGTTGGCCGGGACGGGCCAACGTGGACCTGTATGTGAATACGGGCGTGCTGCCCCAGCGGCCCTTCGAGCACAACCGGACGCCGCTGCTCCAGGTGGATGCCTTTGGCGTGGACATCCTGCCCATCACCCGGGCCACCACGTCCTGGGTCGCGCCCCTGGCCCTCTCCCGGTTCATCCACGCGCGGTCCTCGCACTTCGCGGGGCAGGCGCTGTCGGACGCGCTGATCCATCAGGTGATGGAGCGGATGCTGCCGCCGCGCTGCGCGGGCCTGCCCGGGGGCTCCTGCATCTACCAGGACCCGCTGCTGCACGGGCAGACGGAGGCGGTCCGGCTCAACTATCGCTCGCGGGAGTACACCGCGCCCTGAGTGCTCCCGGCGGGGCGCGATGGTGTAGGAAGGTCTCGTGACGTCTCGAAGCCTTCCCACGCGCCCCATCGCCACGGCCGCCTTCCAGGGCGTGACGCTGCTCTTCTTCGCGGGCTGCGCCGCGTGGCTCGTGCGCGAGTCGCGGGAGCTGGGAGGCCGTCCCGGGATGATGGCGCTGGGCGTGGCGGTGGCCTCGGCGGGCCTGGCGCTCGTGGCGCTGGGGGCGCTCGTGGGGCTCTTGCGCGGCGGGAGGCTCCTGGCGCTGCGCTCGCGCGCGGAGATGGGCTCCTATGCGCTGGTGCTCGCGACCATGGCCGTGCTGGCGCTGGTGGGCCTGCGGCTCTTCTCCTCGGAGGGGCGGCCCGCGCTGGCCACGTTCTGCCTGGGCGTCGCCGGGTGGCTCGCGGGCGTGGGCCTGCATGGCGTGCCCGCGCTGTTCCTGGGGCCCACGGGCTTCATTGATTCGCTGGGGCGGCGCACGCCGTTCTCCCGGCTGGAGTGGTTCACGCTCCAGCGGGAGAAGGGAGACCTGCCCCGCGTGCGCCTCCAGGCGGGGCACGGGACGCGGCTGCTGCTGTCCTCGCGGCTCGCGAGCTCGGACGAGGACGCGGTGCGGACCGCGCTCGTCGGCGCGGGCCTTATTTCCCGGCGGAAGTAGCGTCGTTCCACGGGTCTCCGCCCACGCCGAAGGCCTCCAGCCGGAAGGACTGCGTGCCGGAGACGCTCACCAGGCCCAGCACCGGGACGCTGGGGGACCACTGGGCGATGGTGCCTCCGGCGTACGAGTACTCGGACACCGCCAGCTTCTTGCCGGCGATGGTCTCCGTCGTCTCGCGCAGCGGGTGGGGCCGCCGGTCGGCGCCGGGTTTGTTGAACGGCGCGGGCGTGTCGTTCGGCGGACGGCCGGGCACGCGCAAGCGCATGAGCAGCACGCTCTTCGCGCTGAAGCGCTCGCCCTCCACCAGGAAGTCGAAGCCCACGCGTCCGGCGGCGGGCACGTCGAGCTCGAGGAGGACCCACCGGCCGCGCTTGCCTTCATGCCGTCCCGCCCCGCCCAGCTTGATGACGAACTGCGGAGGCCCGTCCGGCGACGTGTTCACGTAGCGCGCCCAGCCGCCTTCACGCACGACCAGCGGCAGGCCGAACAACGCATCCGGCGCGCTGTCCTGCGCCCGCGCGGGCAGGGCCCCCAGGCCCACGAGCAGCAACGCGAACAGCGTCAGGAGCCGTCCCATGTGTCCCCCGGACTTGTCCGGCGTGGAGCCCCGGACCGATAGTGCTGTTCCCATGCGCCGCCTCCTGTGTCCCGTGTGCACCGCCGTGCTGCTCTCCGCCACGCCGGCCACCTCCGCCGCGCCCGACGCGGGCCTCGCCCCCGCCCCGCCCACCGCGGCGGCGGCTCCTTCCGACGCGGGAACGCCCACCCCCGCGGATCCGCCCATCGCCCCCGAGCGCCTCTCGGAGGCGCGCGCCCTGGTGCCACCCCTGCTGCTCTACGGCCAGCTCCAGCCCGTCGTGGGCACGTGGGTGGAATACACCGTCCGTTCGAAGCAGGTCACCTTCCCCGTGCGCGCCGCCATCGTGGGCGAGACGCCGCGCGAACGCGACACGCTCTACCAGGTGGAGCTGGACTACCAGACATCCCCCCGCGCCCTCATCATCGCCTGGGTGGCTCGCGCCGGGACGGGCCGCGCCATGGTGGAGCGGCTGGCCATCACCGTGCCGCCCAACACCCCCGTCGCCATTCCGGTGGACCTCGTCGCGGACCACGCCGGGCTCCGGGGAGCGCTCGTCCGCCAGCGCGACACCGACGTGCGCGAAGGCCCCTTCGCCGGCAAGGGCCACGAGCAGACCTTCCGCCTGGAGTCCGGTCAGCGGATGACCGTGGTGACGGCGGCCCGGGTGCCGGTGTTCGGCGTGGAGTCCCTGCGCGACGCGGACGTCACCTGGACGGCGCGGAAGAGCGGCACCGGGGCGAAGCCCACGCTGGACTCGGTGCCGCTGATGCTGCCCCGGATGCCCGTGCCCTGACCCCTGCGCACCCGCCTCAGCCGAACGGGTAGCCCAGCACGCAGTAGAAGCCGCGGATGTAGATGGTGAGCGCCGCGAACATCTCTGGCGCGAACGTGGTGATGGCGCCCACGCCGAACATGAACGCCATCAGCATCACCGTGAACTCCGCCATGGCCTGCCCCCGCGAGCGGGGACGCCGCATCCACCGGTAGCCACGCGACAACCAGCCATTCATCGATTCGACTCCTGGGGAAGGGGAGCACGCTCGAGCACGAACGTGATGAGGGATTCGGGGGGGCCGTCCTTGTCGAGCGGCGCCAGCGTCAGCGACAGCCGCTCACCCGCGCGCTCGAAGTCGAGCACCTCCACGCCGCGCGAGAACCGCCGGCCCGAGGGCGCGTAGCCACGGGAGGGCAGCTGCGCCCGGTAGAACTCCGCGAGCATCTGGGGCGTGCCATGCGCCACCTGCGTGAGCGTGGTGCTGCCCGCGCTCAGGCCTTCGTTGCCTTCGTCCACGCGCAGCACCGTCACCGCGCCTGGAGGCTGCGGCAGCGACGCGGGCGCCGTGCCCTGCAGGTGGATGCCCTCGCGCGCCTCCACCAGCGAGGGGAACACGAGCGTGCGCGTCGTGGCGCCGCCCACGCGGATGGTGGTGACGGCCACCAGCGCGCCCAGCCGCTCGTCGTAGTAGTTCACGGAGCCGCCGCCCGCGCCGTCGTCCTGCGTGACGATGTGGCGGCCCCGCAGCCGGAACTCCCGCGCGTAGAACTCCAGCACCTCGCCCGGCGGGTGGTCCGTCTCGAAGTAGAGCATCTCCATGGGGCTGCCGTTGGTCACCAGCCGGCCCATGGGCACCATCACCGCGCCGGGGAAGGGCGGGATGACCCGCGTCACCCGGCCCACGCCCGCATCCGGAAACGGCGGCGCCGGGGGCAGGGCGATCTCCGGCGAGGCGGGCGGCCTCGCAGGGGCCTCCGTCGCCGGGGCCGGAGGGTCCTTCAAGAGCGCGGCGGTGGCCACGAGCGCGAGCAACCCGCCCAGTCCCAGCCAGCGCGTGAGCGCGCCCGTGCGGTCCGTCAGCCCGCTCATGGGGTGCAGGCGTCGCTGTTGTAGCGGAAGTACGCCGCCGCCGCCGTCGTGGACTGCGTGTAGACGGACTCCGGCTGGTTGGAGATGATCGCGCCCTGGAAGAAGTTCCCCCGGCACCGGTAGGAGCGCATGGGCCAGTTGTCGCCCCGGCCTCCGGAGTTGGAGAGGCCGCGCTTCGTGCGGATGTCGTTGGGCTCGCAGTTGCCGTAGCAGTAGCTGGTGTCGTTGCGCCAGTAGGCGGCCTGGAGCACGTCACCGGGCACCGTGCGCGTCGGCCGGACCGCGTTGAAACGGCCCGCGTCTGGCACCGCGCGGATGAGCACGGACTGGCGGATGTATTCGTCGGAGAAGGGGAAGTCGAGCCCCAGCACGGACAGCACCGCCGAGATGGAGTTCATGGCCCCGCCGCTGACGCCCGCGTAGACAATCTTGCTGGAGCGGTCATGCGTGAGCTGCTCCACGCGCGGATACGTCTGCGACGGAGCGTCCCCTGGCCCCCACGCCTTCCACGTGTCGTGGAAGAGGTAGAAGTGCTCCTGGAAGTTCAGGTCCAGCTGGTTGCCGTCGAAGCCGGTCGTGTAGAGGGCCACTTCCCGGGGGATGATGTGGTTGACCATCCGGACCCGCACGTCCGCCTGGACCGCTCCCACGCTGGGGTCGAACCCCATGTCCTGGACCAGCTGCTCCGGCGAGCCGCCCAGCGCGCCAATGGCCGCGCCCGCGATGCCGCCCACGCCGGCCTGCCCGCCCATCTTGGACATCTCCACGCCTTCGAGCGGCGCGTCCGCGTTCTGGGCCTGCACCTGGATCGTGAGGCCGTTGCGGTAGGCCGTGCCCAGGGTTCCCGTCTTGGTGGAGCCATCCAGGTCCTGGTAGCGCTGGCGCGCCTCCGCCGCGATGGTGGAGACGTCCTGGCGCATGGTGCGCTCGAAGGCCACGAAGCGCGCCAGCTCCGCCATCTTGATGCGCGCGCGCTGCACCTCCCAGAAGTAGTTCGCCCAGAGGACGAGCACGACGAGCAGCGGCGCCAGCAGCGCCAGCTCCACCGTCGCCGCTCCCCGCGATGCGCGGCTCCGGCGCATCAGTAGTTGATGCCTTGAATGAGCCATTCGCTGTCCTCCCATGCGGGCACCAGCCACTTGAGGTGATCCGCGTCCCAGTGCGTCTGCACGGGCGCCAGGCGCGCGGTCCAGAGCGGGTTGAAGAAGTTGGGCTCCTCCTTCCACGCGTTGGGGCGGTGATAGATGGCGCGGCCCACCGCCATGGCCATCATGCCGCCCGTGCGCTGGCGGAAGTCCGCCGCGTAGCCGTCCTGCTTGCCGCCCACGTACTCCCAGGTCATGTCCAGGTACGACTCGCGGATGCCCTCGTCGTTGTTCTCCGCGGTGTTGTACTTGCCGTCGCCGCTGCCCTCCATGAACGCGTTGTTCTTCAGGTTCTCCAGCTCGTAGACGGGCTTCTTGCCGGACTTCTCCGCGCCCATGTCCTTGCCCAGGACGATGAGGTTGCACGGGTAGCCGAAGTGGTTCTGCCGGGGGCTGACGAAGCTGGTGTCGGACGTGATGAACGGCGTGATGCCCAGCCACGGGTGGTGGTCATCCGTCTTGTTGCTGCCGTATTCCTGGTGGAAGCCGCCCCGGTTGTCCGCCGCCGCCCGGAAGCGCAGCCGGAAGACGTCGCTCCAGCCGAACAGGAAGCAGGTGGGGCGCACCTCGATGCGGATGTCGTCCGATGCGAAGAGCTGATCCTTGCGGTTGTTCTCGAAGTTCTCGTCGAAGCTCTTGATCTGGCTGTCCGCCGTCTTGCGGATGCGCAGCTGGCCAATGACGACGCACAGGTTGAACTCCCACCTGCGGCCAATGAGGATGGGCCCCTGGCCCTCGGCCGTCCACGGCCGGCGCACGCCGTTGGCCAGGTTGCCCATCAGCAGGCGGTACTTGGCCATGTTCGGATCCGACAGCTTGTTGCCCGTCACCAGCTTGCCCCGCGTGAGCATGCCGGTGGGGTCCACGCCCATGGTGGGGCTGCTGCTGAAGGGGCCGTCGTCCAGCACGTGCAGGAAGTTCTTGGCGTTGGAGTAGTTGATGTCGCTCGGGTTGCCGAACAGCGAGGACACGGACGCGTTGTTGAAGGACTGCCCGGAGTCCATGTCCTCGGTGACCTCCGCCCGAGGGTCGGTCTTCGCGATGACGTCCCCGTGCCCCTTCGTGGTGTAGAGGTCGAAGAGGGTGCCCGTGAGCATGGCCTCCTGGGCCAGCCAGAGCGCGATGTTGAGCGCTGTGATGACGGGGATGAGCAGTCGTGAGACGGTCTCCACCGTCACCTTCCAGGCATCTATCGCCGTCTTCACGGCCGTGAAGATGGCGCCAATGCCGGGGATGTATTGCAGGTACTTGGCCGCGACGCCGATGGTGCGGTCCAGGTACACCGCGTGGCTCACGTAGGACATCAGCGTGAGCATCGCGGAGTAGTGCACGATCATCGCGCGGTTGGTGTACGCGAGGAAGTTGTAGGCCCGCGCCTCCTTCACCGCCAGCGAGTACGCCTGCGCGTCCGCGGCGTCCTGCAGCTTGATCTTCTCGTAGACGCCCTGGCCAATGCCCACCGACGTCATGATGGTGACGGCCAGCACCAGCATGACCACCACCCCAAGCACCATGGCCTGCCCGCGCTCGTCGCGCCGCAGTCTTCGCAAGATCCGAAACATCCGAGGGGGTCCTTCTGGCTGTCGCCGGGGGAGGCGCTAGCCGTCCACGGCGCACGAGGTGGGGCCATGCGCGCCGTTGAGGAAGTTGGACTGCATGCGCATCGAATAGGTGGACACGACGGGGATGGCGAAGACGTTGCTTTCAGCGAGCGTGCGGATCTTCTTGTGGTCCTTGCTCTTCCCCGTGCCCTGGTCCTCCAGGTGGTCCGTGAGGCTGCCGCCGTTCACCTTCTGGGTGGTGAAGTTGACGCCCCGCATGGCCAGGCCGTTGAGCGCCTCGCGGCCCATGTAGAAGGCGTGCAGCTGCCAGTTCGCGAACGGGATGCGCATCTCGTAGAAGTACGTGATGCGCACCGTGAGGAGGTTGGCCTCGATGACCTGCGCGTTGCGGATGTCGTCGAAGTCCACCTCCAGGCCCGACAGGTGCGAGCCATAGGAGGAGAAGAGGGTGGGCAGCTGGCTGCGGCGGGGGTTGAGCACCTCCACCCGCACGCGCTCCAGGTTCACCTCCTGGTAGCGCTGGTTCTGGTCCTCGAGCTTCTCGTCCGTGTACGCGTCATGGACCAGCGCCACGTTGATGAGCGTGTCCACGCGGCCCTTGCCGCCGGACTTCGGTGGCCCCAGGGTGGGCAGCAGCGCCACGTAGGCCGCCTTCTTCATGATCTCGCAGTCGCCGCTGTTGACGATGCCCGCGCGCGCCGCCCGGTACGCGGCGTATTCCGTCATCAGCCGCGCATGGTGGAGCGTCCCCAACTGGAGGATGCCCAGGATGAGGAACACCATCACCGGGATGACCAGCGCCGACTCCACGAGCGCCTGACCCGACTCACCGGGATGGGTTGAAGGGGACCTTTTCATGGGACGTCCAATATTCACACAGCGTGTCACGGGGATGCCAGTTGGCGGCCGCCCGGTGGCCCGCCAGCCCCTCCCATGAAACAGGCCGCATCCAACCCGGAATGCAAAAAGAAGGTATCGGGCACGTGGACGCGCCCTGATCCAAAGAGCCTACCGGGTGCGTTTTCCGGGTTTCGAGCCCTGCACCAGCGTGGCGACGAGCGTTTGCGCCAGCACCTCCGCCGGTGATCCCTGGAATCCGGTGCAGGTGAGCTTGAGGCTGATGATGCCGTGCAGCCCCGCCCAGAAGACCTCCGCCAACTGCTCCGCGGGTGTGGCCTCCGGGGCCCGGCCGGCCGCCTTGAGGTCCTCGCAAGCCCTCACCAGCAATGCGAAGGACCGGGGGCCTTCTCCGTGCTGCTTGTCCTGGAAGAGCTCCGCGGACAGCTTGGGGTCCTCCATGAAGATGAGGCGGTAGGTCTCCGGGTGCTCCAGGCCGAAGCTCAAGTAGGCCTGGGCCAGGCGTGACAGCCGCTCCACCGGCTCCTTCACGGCGGCCGCCGGCTCCAGCAGCGCGAGCAGCTCCTGGAACCCGCGCACGCACAGCTCGCGCGCGATGGCGTCGCGGTTCTCGAAGTGCAGGTAGAGCGTCGCGGGCGCGTACTCCACCGCGTCCGCCAGCTTGCGCATGGAGAGGGCCCCGAACCCCTCCTTCATCACCATGTCCCGAGCCACCCGGAGGATGTGCTCCCGCAGCTCCGCCCGCTGTCGCTCCTTGCGCTCCGTGATGCCCATGTCACGAGGGTAGGGCTTGACGGAATGAACATCCAGCAATAGATGAACGGTGTTCACAGAACGCTGTTCATAAAAAGCTCGGGCGTTCAATTCCTTCAGGAGAGCGACATGGAAACGATGGCGTTGTTCGGGGCCTCGGGCGTCATCGGTCAGTCCGTGGCGCGGGCGCTCCAGGCACAGGGGCGGGGTTATCGGGTGGTGGGGCGCTCGGAGGGCAGCCTGCGCAGGGAGTTTGGCGCGGACCCCCGGGCGGAGGTGGTGACGTGGAATCCGGAGGACCCGGCCTCCATCCGTGCCGCGGCGCGGGGCGTGCGGACCCTCATCTACATGGTGGGGGTGAACTACTGGCAGTTCCACCTGCACCCGGAGCTGATGCGCCGCACGTTGGACGCGGCCATCGCGGAGGGCGTGGAGCGGGTGGTGCTCATCGGCACGGTGTATCCGTACGGCCTGCCGCGCGCCGCGACGGTGACGGAATCCCATCCGCGCGAGCCGAACTCCTACAAGGGCCGCATGCGCAAGGCCCAGGAGGACCTGCTGCTGGAGGCGGACGCCGCGGGCAGGATCAAGGGCACCATCCTCCGGCTGCCGGACTTCTACGGGTCGGGCGTGGAGCGCAGCTTCCTGTACCGGGCCTTCGTCGCGGCGAACCAGGGGAAGCGCGCGCCGCTCATCGGGCCGCTGGACGCGCCGCATGAGTTCGTCTTCGTGGACGACGTGGGCCCCATCGTCACCGCGCTGATGGACGAGCCGCGCGCGTACGGCCGCTTCTGGAACCTGGCGGGCGCGGGCGTCACCACCCAGCGCGAGATGGTGAAGGAGATGTACGCGCAGGCAGGCCACGCGCCGAAGACGATGACGATGGGGAAGGGGATGGTGCGGCTCGCGGGCCTCTTCGATCCCTTCATGCGCGAGCTGGTGGAGATGTACTACCTGCTCACGAACCCCGTGCTGCTGGACGACTCCGCGCTGCGCGGGCTTCTGGGCACGGTGCACAAGACACCGTACGCGGAAGGCATCCGCCAGACGCTCGCGGCGCTGCGCCGCGAGCAGGAGGCGAAGGCCGCTCCGGCCCGGGCCGCCGCGACGACCTGAGCCGGGACCCTCACGCGGTCCGGGGCGCCGGGGGACGCGCGGGGCCCAGGCCGCGCTCCCGCGTGCGGGCGTTCGCCAGCCGCTGCCGGTGGCCCGCGAGGAGATCGCTGCGGGTGAGGATGCCCACGACGTGCTGGGGCCGCGCGCGGGTGACGACGGGCAGACGGCCCACGCCCTCGTCCATCATCAGGTCCGCCGCCTCGCGCAGCGAGCTGTCCTCGAAGACGACCGCGGGCGGGCGCTTCACCACGTCGCGCAGCCGCCGGCCTTCGCTCGCGTGGCCATCCAGCAGGTCCCTGCGCGTGACGACGCCCATGAGCTCGCCCTCCCGGGACACGACGGGGAAGCCCTGGTGGTGGGCGCCCGAGGCGTCGGACGCAAGCCACGCGCGCACCTCCTCCAGGAGCATGTCCGCCCGCAGCGTCACCACGACCTTGAGGCCATGGTCGCGCACGAGCGCCGTCCCCAGCGCGTCCGCGCCCAGCTCCGTGGGGATGCGGGCGCCGCGGCGGGCCAGCTTCTCCGTCATGATGGAGTGCCGCATGAGCAGCGCGGACACCAGGTAGGACGCCGCGCAGCCGGCGAGCAGCGGCAAGAGGCCCATCGGCTGCCGCGTGGTCTCGAAGGCGAACACCACCGACGCGAGCAGCGCGCGGGACGCCCCCGCGAAGAGTGCGGCCATGCCCACCAGCGCCGCGACGCGCACGTCCACGCCCAGGTGGGGGAACAGCTGCGTGGCCAGCAGCCCCAGGCCGGAGCCCAGGCCGCCGCCCAGCGTGAAGAGGGGCGCCAGCGTGCCGCCGGACGTCCCGCTCCCCAGCGCGACGGACCAGGAGATGAACTTGAGCGCGCAGAAGAGGATCATCGCCGTCCCCACGAAGCGGCCGGACAGGATGTCCTCGATGTTGGTGTAGCCCACGCCCAACGTGCGCGGGGAGAAGTAGCCCACCACGCCCACGACGATGGCGCCCAGCGCGGGCCACCACATCCAGTGCAGGGGCAGCTTCTCGAACAGGTCCTCCAGCCAGTACACCGCGCGCGTGCACGCCACGGAGGCGGCGCCGATGATGAGCCCCAGCACGCCGTAGAACGCGAGCGCGCTGCCCGACGGCGTCGTCAGGTCCGGGATGGCGAACGCGGGCGCGCCGCCCATGAAGGCGATTCTCACGCCGGTGGCGGTGGCGGTGGCCAGGGCCACGGGGATGACGGAGCGGGGCTTGAGCTCGAAGAGCAGCAGCTCCACGGCCAGGAGCACGGCGGACACCGGCGCGCCGAACGTGGCGGCCATGCCCGCGGCGGCGCCCGCGGCGAGCAGCGCCTTGCGCTCATCCGCCGTGACGTGGAGCCCCTGTCCCAAGAGAGACCCCAGCGCGCCGCCCGTGGCGATGATGGGCCCCTCCGCGCCGAACGGGCCGCCCGTGCCGATGGCGATCGCCGCCGACAGCGGCTTGAGCAGCGTCATGCGGGGCGGGATGCGGCTCTGGTTGAACAGCACCTGCTCCATGGCCTCCGGGATGCCGTGGCCCCGGATGGCCCGCGAGCCGTAGCGCGCCATCAACCCCACGATGAGGGCGCCCGCCACGGGCACCAGCACCACCCAGCCGCCCAGCGTGTTGTTTTCGGGCGACACCGGCTGCACGGACAGCCGTCCGAAGAAGGCCAGGTTCGTGACGAAGTGGATGAGGGCGCCCAGCCCCTGGGCCACCAGCCCCGCGACGAGCGCGAGCGCCACCGCCATGCCGCTGATGAGCACGGTGCGCGAGTCCACCGACGCGGAGACAGGAGGGGTGCGCAGGCTGGCGAGCGCGGGGCCCATCGACGGGGCCACGGGGAGGCCGGACCGCGCCTCGGAGCCCTCGCCCAGGCCCTCTTCGATGCGTTCCACATCAGGTTTCTTCATCGCTGTGCTCCTGTGTCTTGCGGCGCCGCGAAGGGCGCGAGCTTTCGTCTTCGAAGAAGAGCGGGGCCACATCCCCGTCGAGCCCCAGGGCGCGCACCCAGGCGTCCAGCCCCTGGACCAGTCCCGCGCGCACGTCGGGTTTCAACCCGCGCAGCCCGGAGATGAGCCGCGCCTGGGCCATGGGCGGCGCCTTGCGCACCAGCGCGCGGCCCTTGGGCTCCAGCGCCACCTCCACGCGGCGGCCGTCCTCGTCGGAGCGGCGGCGGCTCACCAGCCCCTGCTCGATCAGCTTCGTGACGACGACGGACACGCTGCTCTGGTGCGTGAGCGTGCGCTCCGCGAGCGCGTTGATGGAGCACGGCCCGCTCTCCGCCAGCTCCTGGAGGATGAAGAGCTGGGCGCCGCTGATGCCCACCAGCCGTTCGGAGGCGCGAGCGGAGACCCGCAGCAGGCGCACCAGCCGGCGCACACCGTCCATGGCCGCGCGCACCTCGATGGAGACGTCCTGGGGCGGCGGCTGATTTGTATGGGAGCCCATATAACTGCCCGCAACCTACGGAGCAGGGGAGGCGGACACAAGCGAAAGTGCAGGGGATGCCTGGCTGCCTGGAGGCGAGCGGAGGACTCACCGCCGGAGCGCACGGCCGGTCCGTGTGACGGAGGGACCGGCCGCGAGGCCCGGGCCTCGCGACGAAGCGGACCGAGGCTCAGGTGCCGGCGGTGAGGGACTGCTCGTTGGCGGGGTGCTCCTCGCTGCACACCTGCGAGGTGTCCTCCATCTGACGGGCCTGGGCTTCGGTCACGGAGGCCGTGGGCTCGGAGACCGCCGCGCCGGATCGCTGCATGTCATTGGGACCGTGCAACACCTTGCGTCGCGGGCGGTGGCGGTACGGACGCGCTGTCGCGTTGCGCCAGCAGCCAGTCCACGAAGAGGCGCGCGGCGGGGCGCAGCCTCCGGTGCGTGGGGTACACCACGAAGTAGCTGGCGCGGGTGGGCACGATGGGGCCGGGCAGCCGGAGGAGGCGGCCGTCCGCGAAGTAGGGCGTGGCGATCTTCTCGCGCGCCAGCGCCGCGCCCAGGCCCTGCACCGCGGCCATCAGCGCGCCGGTGGTGTCGCTGAAGCTGTAGCGCTCCTCGAACCGGGCCCCGCGCACGCCCGCCGAGCGGAACCAGTCCTGCCAGCCCTGGCGGCTCAGGTCCGCGATGAGCGGGAGCTTCGCCACGTCCGCCGCGTCGCGCACGTGCTCGATGCCCGCGAGCCGCCCGGAGGCCACGGGGAACAGGGCGTCGTCCATGAGCGGCTGCGCGCTCAGGCCCGGCCAGGGCCCCTGCCCGTAGCGGATGCCCAGGTCCGGCCCTCCTTCGTCGAAGCGGGTGAGCGCCATCTCCGTGTCCACGTGGATCCGGATGCGTGGATGCCGCGTGGCGAACTCCGGCAGGCGCGGCAACAGCCACGCGTACGTCAGCGAGTGCACCGTGGTGACGCGCACCACGGCGTCCTCGTCCCGCGAATGCTTGAGGCCCCCGAGCACGTGGTCCATGTCCGACAGCGCGTTGCTGGCGGCGTCCGCGAGCTGCCTGCCCTCCGTCGTCAGCGCCACGCCCCGGGCATGCCGTTGGAAGAGGGTGACGCCCAGGCGGTCCTCCAGCTTGCGGACGTGGTGGCTGACGGCGCTGGCGGTCAGGTGCAGCTCCTCCGCCGCGCGAGCGAAGTTCTGGTGCCGGGCGGCGGACTCGAAGGCCGCCAGGGCGGGGAGCAGGTCGGTGTGAAGGGGCATGGGGACGAGCCTCAAATCTGGCTCATGTCTGCCACGGAAAGGATGCGCTTGTGAAGAAAGGGCGCAGGCGTGAAGAGAGGGCCAGACAGAAATCAGATTCCTTCCTCGCACGAGGGGGCCGCCATGAGCGCTTCCGGTCTCACCCATCCCCAGGCCGTGACTCCTACCTTCAACCGGGCGTGGCTCACGCCTCTGGAATTGGGCGGGCTCGCCGCCATCTGGGGCGCGTCCTTCCTGTTCCTGCGCATCGCGGCGCCGGCCTTCGGCCCCGTTCCGCTGGTGGCGCTGCGCCTGGTGCTGGGCGCGGCGGTGCTGATGCCCTTCCTGTGGCGCGCGCGCTCGACCCTCCGTCCTGAGCTGTGGCCCCGGCTGGCGCTGGTGGGCGTCATCAACGCGGCGGTGCCCTTCTCGCTGTTCGCCTGGGCCGCGCGGCAGGCCCCCGCGGGCGTGGGGGCCATCACCAACAGCATGGCGGTGCTCTTCACCGCCCTGGTGGCGTTCCTCTTCTACGGCGAGCGCATCGGGCCCCGTCGCGCGATGGCGCTGTTCGCGGGCTTCGCCGGCGTGGTCGTGCTGGCCAGCGGCAAGGCGGCGGGCGCGAGCGTCGCCGGGGCCGTGGCGGCGGGGACCACGGGCGCGTTCCTCTACGGCATCGGTTCGAACCTGGTGCGCCGCCACTTCACCGGGCTGCCGGCCGCCGCGGTCGCCGCCGCCACGCTCGCCTGCGGCGCGGTGCTGATGCTGCCCTTCGCGGTATTCATGTGGCCCACGGAGCCCATCGGCCTGCGGCCCTGGCTGGCGGCGTCGGCCCTGGGCGTCCTCTGCACCGGGCTCGGGTACGCGGTGTTCTACCGCCTCATCCAGCGCATCGGCGCGCCGCGCGCCTCCGTCGTCACCTACCTGGTGCCGCTGTTCGCGCTGACCTGGGCCTGGCTGCTCCTGGGCGAGCCGCTGACGCCCACCATGCTGGTGGCGGGCACCCTCATCCTGGGGAGCGTGGCGCTGGGGCAGTCCTCCCCGGCGCCCAAGGCGAAGTGAGGCGTCAGCTCCGCTCGAACTTCCAGATGCGGTAGCCGTCGCGGACCGGCCGCATGAACCGCCGGACGATGAACGCCGGGACGCGCTTCCCGGCCAGCTCCAGGGCACGCAGGGGGACGGAGGTGGAGGACGCGGCCTGGTAGCCCGCCTCCAGGAAGAGCGACTCCGGCGTGTCCGTCATGTCCTGGAAGGACGCGCCCATGCTGGCGAGCACCGCGTGCAGGTCGCGGCTGTACTCGCGCTGGAAGCTTTCGCGCATCAGGTCGCAGTACACGGCGTGGTGGGGGAACACCTGCTGGAGCACCGTGAGCATGTCCCGGCGCTGCGCGGTGGACAGGTACATGAGCACGCCCTCGATGATGACGTGCGTGCGCCGCGAGTCTTTGAATGGCTCCAGCTTCCGGGCGAGTGACTCCGTCGCGAAGTCGATGGGCAGCCGCTCGAGCGGATTCTTCGCCTCCGTCACCGGCAGCTTCGCGTCCTTGAGCGTGAGGATGGCGGGCTCGTCCACCTCCAGCCACCGGCCTCCACGCAGACGGTAGGCCCGCGTGTCGAAGCCCGCGCCCAGCACCACCACCCGTGCGTCGGGCGCGCGGTCCAGCTCCTCCTGCACCAGCGCGTCGATGATCTGATGCCGCGCGGCGTTGCTCGCGTTGGGCCGGTCGAAGTACTGGAACCGGGACCAGATCTGCCGCGCCTCGTCATCCATGAAGCGGGCGGCGAAGGTGTCATTGCACAGCGGCCGAGGTTTGCGCGCGTCCTCCGCCCGGCAGCCCAGGGTGTAGTACGCGGTCTTCGAGATGGCATTGGCCATGGTTGGCGCTCCTTGCAACCTGCTCGCAGCTTGCATGAGATACGCGCTTTCTCGAAAGGTTGGTCCAGATGCGATTCGTGATGGCGTTGGGTCTGGTCGCGTTGGGTGCGGGCTGTGCGCATGGTCCGAAGCCGGCGGACGACCCGGCCGCGCGGGCCCGGCAGCTCTCCGCGGAAGCGGACCAGGCCTACAAGGCACTGGAGTTCGAGCGGTGCGCCGAGCGGTTCCAGGCCGCCGGTGAGGCGGACGCGGAGGGGCCGGACCGCGCGGAGTCCCTCTACCGGGCGGCGGGGTGTGCGTCGCTCGCGGGGCACGTGGACGCGGCCGTGGACGTGCTGAAGCGCGCGGTCCAGGGCGGCTACTTCGACGCGGATCACCTCGAATACAACCCGGAGCTGGCGGCGCTGCACGCGCTGCCCGCCTGGAGCGGCATCGTGGCGGAGGCGCGCGCAAACCTGTCGAAGGCCCCCGAACCGCCGTTCCCGGTGCCGACGCTCCAGGGGGTGGATGCCTTTGGCTCGCGGCGGGTGGACCGGGAGACGGTCCGCCAGGTGCTGGGGCTGGAGGTGGGCAAGCCCATCGTCTACAGCGGTGCGATCTTCCGGCAGAAGGATCAGCTGCTGCGCGAGCAGTACAACCTCGTCTTCGCCCGGACGGCCATGACCCTGTTCTTCGCCGAAGAGCTCAAGGGCAGCGCCTTCTTGGTGGTGGACATGGTGGACGCGGAGGATGCCGCGGTCCGGGCCCGGTTCCTCGCCCCACCCAAGGGCCATCCTGTGGATCCGGAGGGATTGATTGCCCGGTGGCTTGCTTATGACGAGCGCCTGGAGCAGCTCCAGATGCAGGGCAAGCTCGCGGAGGACTCCTCCTGCAAGATCGCGCATTGCATTGGCGGGTTTGGCCATCCGGACCTGGCGGCCTTCGAACCCGAGTTCATCGCGAAGGTGCCAGGGCACGTGGCCGCGCTGACCACGGTCCTGCGCGAGGACGCGGACGCGGAGAAGCGGGCCGCCGCCGCCTTCCTGCTGGCCTATGCATCCACGGCCCAGGAGATCGTCGAATCCCTGCGGCCCTTCATCCGCGATCCGGCTGATGGGGCGCGCAACAGCGTGCTGCGCGTGCTGACGGCCATGCAGCAGGCCGCGAAGCAGCCCTTGCTTCCCGTGGCCGAGGTGGCGGACGCGGTGCTCCTGCCCACGTCGATGGACCGCAACAAGGCGACCTACCTCCTCACCTACCTGCTGGACGACCTGTCGCCGGAGGAGCTGAAGGCGCAGCGGGCCGGGCTCATCCAGAAGCTGGGACAGGCGCTGGTGGAGATGTCCGCGCTCCAACTGCCCATCAACAGGGATCCCGCGGTCCTGGTGCTGAAGCAGCTCTCCGGTGAGAAGTACGAAACGGCGGAGGAGTGGCGCGCGTGGCTCGCGCGTCAGCCGAAGACCGAAGGGTAGGGGACCGCTCAGCCCACGACGACGGAGACAGGCGTGGAGAACTGCCGCACGACGCAGTCCTCCGCGCCCCCGTCCTCCCACGCCAGCATCGCGAACTCGGCCGGTTCATCGAGCGCGATGATGGGGTGGTGCCACACGCCCTGGTGGTAGTTCACGCCCTGGCCAGGGCCGCAGACGAACGCCACGAGCCCATCCAGGTCGGGCCCTCCCGAAGGCGCGGCCGGCGCGACGCAGACGAGGAAGCGCGAGCAGCGCATGGGCAGGAACGCCTGGCTGGATTGCGGATGGTGTTCGAGCAGCTTCACCGTGAAGGGAAGCGGCTGCGGCACGGAGCGGAACACCGCGAGGTTCGGCTTCGCACCCGGCCGGCCATTCTCCAGCCGCGCGGACCAGTCAAAGCGCACCGCGGTGCCCTGGTTCGCCGAAGCGCCGCTCTTGAGCCCGGCGGACACGACGTCGCCAAAGGGAGCGAAGCCCTCCGGAGTCAGGGGCAGGGCGACGATGGAGCGGAGCGGGGCGGAGGCGTCCTTCATGAGGGGACTATAGGGGCGAGTGCCCGGGTCCCGCCCCACCCGAGGTAGTCAGGGTTCGAGGAGAACGCTCCTCTTTCTTGACATCACGCGTCCAGACCTCTACAGAAACTGAAATTGAGAATGCCTATCGTTTTCATGTTCGGGTCCCCGTCCCGGCTGAGAAGGGCAGGCGCTCATCCCCCCATTCGAAGAGGCCACTGCCGATGAAGCATCTGTTTGCCTTGCGTTCCCTGCGACTCTCCACCGCGGCGATTGCCCTGTCCCTGTTCGCGGGCTGCGGCGACGAGGAGGAAGCGGGAACGGACGGTCCGCTGTACGCCATCACCACCCAGATGCTCGCGGAGGACCCCTCCGACAGCTACGTCCTGGTGACGCCGGACGCGGAGAAGGCCGCGTCCCTGTCGCTGGATGGCGCCATCAAGATCAAGGGCCGCGCGCTGGGCGTGGGCATCCCCAAGACGGGCTCCGTCTACGTGGTGAGCGACGAGAGCGCCACGGTGACCCGCTACACGCTGAACAGCGCCGGGAAGCTGGAGGCCTCGGGCACCGTCAGCTTCAGCTCCCAGGGCGTGACGTCGCTGGGCGAGTACCAGGCGAACTTCCAGTTCGTCTCGGAGACGAAGGCGTACTTCTTCGACGGTAACGCCGCGAAGGTCGTCATCTGGAACCCCCAGGAGATGAGCGTGACGGGCAGCCTCGGGCTGGAGGCCCTGGTCATCCCGGACACGATCATGGCGTTCTCCGGCGCGGTCGTGCGGACCGGTGGGCGGATCCTCATGCCCGTGGGCTGGCGGCCGGTGGAGGGCAACAGCGTCACGAAGAAGGCGGGCGTGGTCGCCATCGACACGGCGACGGACGCCGTCTCGCTCGCGACGGACGACCGCTGCGGCTACACGCACGACGCCGCGCTCGGCACCGACGGCAAGGTCTACATCGCGACGGAGGCGTACGGCGCGGCGTCGCGCCGGGTGGTGGGCGAGGAGTCGCCGGAGCCCTGCCTGCTCCGGTTCGACCCTGCGACGGGCGCCTTCGACAAGACCTTCTATCGCTCACTGGCGGAGCTGGTGGGCGGTGGGACCGCGGGCGCGCTCATCCCCAGCCACACGCCGGGGACGGCGTACGTGCGCGTGCTGGATGAGAGCCTCACGCCGGTGTCGGAGGGTTCGCATCCGCGCACGCTCGCGAGCGGCACGGGCTGGCAGTGGTGGGAGCTGAACCTGTCCACGCTGACCGCCACGCGGAAGGCCGACTTCCCGTCCACCTCCGGCAGCGTCTTCCTCTTCGAGTCCGAGAACCAGACGCTCTACACCGAGTTCGGCGCCGGCGCCTCGTCCACCACCTTCCGGGTGCTGGGCGACAACGGCAAGCCCACGGTGACGACGCAGGGGCTGTCCTTCTCCTTCCTCCAGCTGCGCTAGCCGTAAGGACCCAGGACCATGAACGGCAATCCGATGCGTCACGCGGGCGTGTTTGTCATTGCGCTGTTGGGGGCGACGTCCGCCTTCGCCACCAGCACGGGCATCACCGGCAACTCCGGCAAGGACACGGCGACCTGCAACACGTGCCACAAGGGTGGTGCGGCTCCCACCGTGGAGTTCGAAGGCCCCTCGACGCTGGAGAAGGGCGCCACCGGCCAGTACACCCTCATCATCCGGGGCGGGGCCGCGAAGACGGGCGGCGCGGGCATCGCCGTGGACGACGCGGGGGCGAGCCTCGTGGCCGGCACCGGGCTGAAGAAGCTGGGCACGGAGCTGTCCCACGCCGCGCCCCAGGCCTTCACGGGCACGGAGCTGCGCTTCAACTTCTCGCTCGTCGCGCCCGCCACGGACGTCACGCTGAACCTCTTCGGCGCGGGCAACTCGACGAACGCGGACCAGAAGAGCGACGGCGACCGCGCGGCGTCCACGAAGCTGAGCATCAAGGTGGGCAATGGCTCGCCCGTGGCGGAGCAGCCGGGCGGCGACGAGGATGAAGGCGGGGGCTGCGCCGCCGCGAGCAGCGCTCCGTTCTGGGCGCTCGCGCTGGCGGGGCTGCCGCTGGCGGCAATCCGCCGCCGCCGGAGCTGAAGCACCTCCGGCTGTCTTGAATCAGGAGGCCCCTTTCCCGCATGCGTGGGGAAGGGGCCTTTCTCTTGTCAGTCCGTGAACGAACCGGGCTCCTTGCTGAAGCCCGCCTTCGCATGGTGCGCCAGCCGCTCCGAGCGCGACGCGTGCTCCAGCGCGGCGATGATGGCCTTCTCCGCGTCCGGCCCCCATTCCTTCACCTTGGCGGGGTCCACGCCCTTGTCCTTCACGTACTTCTCCAGCGCCGCGGCGGCGACCTTTCCGCCCGACCCGGCGTTGACCGCCAGGTCGGTCATGATGGCGGTGGCGTACTCGCTGGTGACGACGTCCTTGAGCTTGAGCTTCGCGGTCTTGGCCTGCCCCTCCGCGTCCCTGCCCGTCACGGAGACCGTCCTGTCGCGGGTGCCGGAGATCTTCCCCTCGTTGGCGAACTTGATTTGAGCCTGCTGCATGGCCGGGTCGGCGCCAGCAGCCATGAAGACGGCGGCCAGCTTCACGTCGGTGCGGATGGCCTCGGCCGCGGCGACGCCCTTGAGCACCGTGCCGTCCGGCCGGGTGAGCACCACGCCCTCCTTGCCGATGTCGATGCCGAATTTGCCGAAGCTCTTCTCGTACTGGGCCGGGTCGGTCTTCTTCAGGTCCCGCATGAACTCGGCGAGCGTCCCGTTGCCATTCTTGCCGAGCGTCCACTGGGTGAAGCCCCACGACACGCGCCCGATGTCCCAGGTGTTCACCTTGCTGAAGGTGCCCTCCAGTCCGGAGATGGACTCGAGGATCTTCCGCCGGTCCTCGCTGATGCCGCTCTTCTCCAACTGGGACGTGACCTGCGCGGCCGAGTCCCCGGCCACGGCGCCGCCATCCACCGCGCTCCACGAGTTCGTGTACGCCGTCTCACGGCCATCCCGCATGCGCACGGTGGTCCCGTTCACGGTGACGTCCGAACGGGTCTGCTTGACGCCGACCATCGGCGCATACGCGTCGACCCGCGCGAGCAGGCCGTCCTTCACCGTCTTCTGGTGGGCCTGCGCGTCGGCGAGCTTCGCCTTCGCCGCGTCGAGCGCGGTCTTCTGGGCCTGGTGGAACTTCTCCGCCTCGGCGGGGTCCTTGGGAACCTTCGCCTTCTTCTGCTTCGCCTCCAGCGCGTCGAGCGCGCGTTGGGAGACCTTCACCGCCGCGGTGGCGCTGCGGAGGGCGGGGTTGTCGCCAATGTACTTCTTCAGCCACTCCTTGACCTTCTCCCCCTCGGCCTTGACGGTCTCCTCCGCGGCCTGGAGCTTCTTCTGCGCGGCCTGCTTCGCGGGCTCCGTGGTGGCCGCGTTGACGGCGGCCTCCGCCTTGTTGCGCGCCTCCACCGCCTTCTTCAACGGGGCGTAGGCCTTCGCCTTGGGCGGCTTCAGGGTCGCGACGTTGCGGGGGATGAGGTCGTTGAGCTCGACGGCGTTGCCGCGCTGGATGGTGCCTTCGTCCTTGGAGGTCACCTGGATGGCGTCGAGGTTCTTCTGGATGTCGCTGACGGACGCGGCGGCGACCTTCGTGGTCGCGGCGGCTTTCGTGGAGGCCTGCACCGGCGCGGAAGCCGTGGCTGGCGGCTGACGTTGGAGCGCGGTGAGCGCGCGCTTCAGGTCCGCGCCCTCCAGCTCCAGGTGGAGCGCGTCCTCCAACGGGGTGCCGGTGAGCTTCTCGTACTTCTCCGCCACCTGCTTGAGCTGGGATGCATCCAGGCCCTCCAGGGCCTCGAAGACGGCGGCCTCGTCGGTGCCCCAGATGTCATCCATTGCCGTCTTGAGCTTCGCCGCGGCGGCGTCCACCGCGCTGGTGGGGGCGGAGCGCTTCGTGGCTCCCGCCGACACGGACAGCGGGTTGAAGGAGAAGCCCTGATGGGAGGGGGGCCGGCCGCGAATCTGATCCGCCAGCCGCTTGAGCGTCGCGCCGGAAGCGCCGCCCGCCACGGCCTTGAGAATGAAGGTGCGCTCCGCGTCCGCGTCGGTGCGGGGCGAGGCCTTGGCGCTGACGCCCGCCTTCGACAGCAGGGCCGACAGGTCCTTCTGTTGCGCGGGGCTGAGTCCGCCCAGCGCTGTGGCGATCGCGCCCGCGTCGGTGGGGGACAGGCCGCTCGAAAGGGCCTTCATCAGGGCCTGCCGCGTGGGGCCCTCCGGGAGCGCGGAGAGCTGCTGCTCCGTCTTCCGCTGCGCCGGAGACTTCGCGCCCGCGGAGACGGCGGCGGCCATGGACGAAGTGGCGTTGGGGCGGCGCGAGGGCGCCACGGTCGCGGCGGAGGGCGCCTGCGTGACAGGCGTGTCCACACTCGCGACGCGCGTCGCCTTGGGGCCAGGGGAGCCGGAGATCTTGACCATGCGGCCGCCAGCCTAACGCACTGTCCGTGCGACAGACATCCGGTGGCCGAGCGGTCGTGTCGCACGGGTGCGGAGGGAGCGAGCCCCGGGCTCCTGGTCGGCGAAGGGCCGGAAGGACACGGCGCGCGCCGCTTCCTCCCTGCCATCGCAGCCACCCGTCTCCACCGTGAGTGAGGGAGGAGAAGACAGTCATGGCGCAGGGATATTCCATCAACATCGGTTTGAACGCGGTGGATCCGAAGCACTACGCGGGCTGGGATGGCCAGCTGCAAGCATGCGAAGCGGACGCCGAGGACATGGTCAGCATCGCGAAGGCGCAGGGCTTCAGCCGCGTCCGTCCCTTCCTCACGAAGGATGCCACGCGCGAGAAGGTGCTCGCGGAGCTGGGCGAGGCGGCGTCGGTGCTCCAGGCGGGGGACCTCTTGCTGTTCACCTATTCGGGCCACGGCGGCCAACTCCCCGACATGAATGGGGACGAGGACGACGGCCTGGATGAGACGTGGTGTCTGTATGACGGGGAGCTCGTCGACGACGAAATCTACCAGGCGATGGGGAAGCTCAAGGCGGGCGTGCGCGTCTTCATGCTCTCCGACAGCTGCCACAGCGGCACGGTGAGCAGCGTGGCCTACGCGGCCCTGCGCTCCAGCGGCAGCCTGCAACTGCTGGCGGATTCGCTGCGGACCACGGAGCCCGCGGAGCAGCGCTTCAAGGAGATGCCCCTGGGCATCGAGCGGCGCACGTACCGCGAGAACAAGCAGATGTACGACGCCATCCTGAAGGGGCTGCCCAAGGATGACCCGAGGCTGACGCTCAAGGCCACGGTGCTGCTCATCTCCGGTTGCCAGGACAACCAGCTCTCCAGCGACGGCGAATACAACGGCCTCTTCACGGCCAAGCTGTTGCGCGTCTGGAACGAGGGGAAGTTCAAGGCCAGCTACCCGACCTTCCACCGCCGCATCCTGAAGACCATGCCGCCCATCCAGTCTCCGGCGTACTCCGTCATCGGAGTCCCCAGCCGCGAGTTCGAACGGCAGATTCCATTCCACGTGAGCTGAAGGCCACGGGGTGGTTCAGCCGCGCGCGAACACGGCCGGCTCCGGGGTGTCACTCCACAGCAGCTCCAGCGCCTTGCCGGTCAGCCGCGCGCGCAGGACCTCATACCCTTCCACGGAGAACAGCCCCTCCGCTGTCAGGGGCGTGAGCCGGACGGGAGGCCGGCTTCCACGGCGGAGCCACAGTGTGCCGTCCCGCCAGGACACTTCATTCGGCCCGAAGCGCCCGGCCAGGGCCTTGAGGGTCCGTGGCGGGACGGAGACCGGATGCAGCCCGGCTTCGACCGTCGTCTGGGCCCAGGTGTATTCGGAGCGAAGCGCCGGAGCGAGGCCGGGAGCCGCCAGCAGCTTCTTCAAGGCGCGGGACTGCGCGACCTCCAGGGCCTGCTCGGGCGGCGTCTCCACGTCCGGAGCAATGCCCACGCCCTCCCAGTTCGTCTGGCTGACCGCGTGGACCGGGCGTCCATGCGAGACGCTGAGCACGAAGCAGGGGGCGACGGGCACGAGCGTGTTGTTGTTGGCGGCCCCCGCGGTCCTGGCGCCGATCAGCTCCCCCAGCTTGAGCTGCTGGACGTGATAGGCGAACTCTTCCGCTGCTGAACCCACGCGCGGGTTGATCAGCACGTACAGGGGCTTGCCCATCAACCTCCCGGCGGGAAGGTGCTCCAGCGTCCGGGACTGCTCGGGAGGCTTGGAGCCCGCGAGAAAGGTCAGCAGCGGCACGTCTCCATCGAGAAAGTGGCTGACCAGGTAGCGCACCGCCGCGTGGGCGCCCCCTCCGTTGTCCCGCAGGTCGATGATGATCGCGTCCCCGTCCTTGAGGAACCGCAGGGCGTCGTCATAGGCCGTGCCGGTCTCGTCCTGGACCCAGTGGAACCCGGCGACCTTCAGATAGCGCACGTTGCCTGGCAGCACGCGCAGCACCGTGAGGCCGTGGTGTTCGCGCAGGGCCCGCTGACGCCAGTACGCGTCGGTGTCCGTCTCCCGCGCCCTGGGCGCCTTCGATGCGGCGTACCGCGCGGCATCGTTCACCAGGTACAGGTGCCGGTCCTTGCTGGCATCCGACAGGTCGGCGGTGACGCGCTCGGCGAACTCCGCTGGCGAGTCCACGTTGTAGCGTCCCGCCTTCCGCTCCCGCTCCAGTCGCTCGACCAGCGCCGCGCGCTTCTCCGGGAAGACGTAGGTCCGCTGGAGTTCCGCCTGGATGGAGGCCAGCGCCGCATCGCGCTCCGCGGCGGTGAGCCGCGCTGGGGCCGTGACGGCGCCACTTACGGGAGGCTGCGTGAAGGCGGGCAGGGGGCTTGTCACGAGCCACAGGGTGGTCACTGCGACGAACAGACGGTCAGCGCTTGGAATCATGGGTCGCTCCAGGTGCGTCTGGCGCTTCGAGGTGCAGCAGGTCACCCACGCGCGCGCGCAGGCCGCGGTGGTCGAGCGCGCGCTCCAATCCATTCAGCTCGGCGAGCAACTGGGGCGCGCCTTCCTCGAGGAGCGCGGTGGCCGCGGTCTGGATGGCGGCCCACAGCGGCGCGAGCTTCGCGGCGGTCTTGCGGCCGTGCGCGGTGAGCTTCAAGCGCTGGCGCCGGCCATCCACGGGGTCGGCCTCGCCGGTGATGAGCCGCTCGCGCTCCAGGGCCGTGCGCACCTGGCTCACGGCCGCATGCGTGACGCCCAGCCGCTCCGCCAGCTCTCCCACCGTCAGCGGACCGTGGTCACGGAGGGACGTGAAGACCGCGTACCAGCGCGGTTCGAAGCGCACGCCAGCGGCCTGGTAGATGGCGTGGACGTCGCGGTCCATCCGCTCCACCACCCGCCGCAGCCGCGAGCCGAACGCCCCCGTTCCCTGCTTCGCGACATCATCCATGAACTCCGTTATTGCTTACGGATATTGTCGCCGTCAAGCCAGGGGACCGGGCCGCTGTCCCACCTTGGTGCCCTGGCTTTCGACGCGTGAGACGTCCACCGTCAGCGCGGGTTCGCGGCGAGGACGAACGGGCGGAGGCGGTGGCCATCCGGGTCCTCGACGACGAAGGTGAAGCCGAAGTCCATGTCGGTGGGCTCCTGGAGCACCTTGAGGCCCAGCTTCGTCCAGGCCGCGTAGGTCTGGAGCACGGCCTCCCGGCTCTCTTCGGTGAACGCCAACTCGAGCCCGCCTGGAGTCCTGGGCGTGGGCGTCATCTCGCTCGCGAGCCAGAGGCCGACCTTGAGCCCCGTGGGCAGGACGTAGAGGACGAATGTCTCGGAGTTCTCGACCGGCTCACGGCCGAGCAGCTGGGTGTAGAGCTTCGCGCTCTCGCGCGGGGAACGGACGGGCAGCAGCAGGTAGTTGAGCGTTCGCATCAGGAGCTCCCTTCGTGGATGGAGCAACCCTGCGCCCGGGGACTGTCAGTTCCTGGCAGGAGTCAGCGGGGGCTGCCTCGCGCGCCACTCCTTGACCAGGTCGGCGCGGCGGCGCGGATAGCGCAGCCCGGTCGCCTCCACGGCGAGGATGCGGTCGACCCGGAAGGCGCGGTAGTCCTGCCGCAGCTCGCACCAGGCGGCGACGACCATCACCCGTTCGAAGAACCCGAGGAGCAGCGGCCAGAGGGTGCGCTGCGTGTGGGCACCGCCGGTGTCGCGGTAGGCGATGGACAGCGTGTGCTCCTTCCGGATGGCCGCCCGGATGACGGACACATCGACCCGGACAGGCTCGGCGGGGGTGAGGGTGGGAACCGTCAGCGCCGCCGCGTCGACGCTCTCACGCAGCTCCGCCGGCAGCACGGCCCGGATCTTCGCCACCGCGTTGTCAGCGGCCGCCGCGAGGCGCGAATCGCCTCGCACCGCCACCCAGCGCGAACCGAGCACCAGGGCTTCGAGCTCATCCACCGAGAAGTTCAGCGGCGGCAGCGTGAAGCCGGGCCGCAGGACATAGCCCACGCCGGCTTCGCCCCGGATGTCCGCCCCCTGTTCCTGCAGGGTCGCGATGTCGCGGTAGAGCGTGCGGATGGAGATGCCGAGCTCCCGCGCCAGCGCCGTACCGGACACCGGGGCGCGGTGCCTGCGCAGCGCTTGCATGAGCTCAAGGAGCCGGGCCGTGCGAGCCATGACAGGTCCACCCGGGAAGCGATGCCGCATGACGCGGCATCGCCTCCGTTCCGTTTGACGTCAGCCGCTAGTCCTTCGTGCAGACGACGTCGTCGACCTGGAGGTGGTCGCGGTCGGCGACGCTGCGGCTGGGATAGAAGAACAGGCGCCAGTCGCGCACGTTGCCGGTGAAGCGGAAGAACACCGGCTGCCACTCGTCGCTGTCCACGGTGATGAAGTCCGTCTGCGGGCTCCAGCCGCCGCTGGAATAGCTGCGGTGGCGGATGCTGCCGTGGCCGCGCACCCGGTACGAGCAGGAGTAGTTGCCCACCGGCACGTTGAACTTCTCGGTCGTGAAGCGCTCCGCGACCTGGATGGGCACCACGAACTGCAGCGCCGCCGAGCCGCCGTGCACCGCGCTCGTGTAGCGCGCGAGGCGCGAGGGCTTGATCTCCGAACCCGGGTCCGTGATCCCGTTGTCCAGGCCGTACCAGTAATCCGGGACGTAGTTGTTCCCGTAGTAGGGGATGGCGCGCGTGCTCCAGTTCTCGAAGCCGCCGTTGCGGATGATGTTCGCGGCGTGGTCGGCCGCGACGCAGCGGCGGGTGGCCGGATCGCAGGCGGGCAGGGCGCCACGGCAGTCATACGTCGTGAAGCAGGCGCCTTCGGCCAGCTCGCACACGCCCGTGGTGGGGTTGCAGCTCGTCGCCGGGTTGTTGCACGTGACGCCGGCGCAAGGGTCGCCCTCGATGCAGAAGTGCGAGGCGGTGTCGCAGACCGGCGTCTCCGGGGTCCCCGCGCAATCCGCGTGGCGGACGCAGCGGTCCGCCGCGGTCACGCAGGTGTGGGTCGCGTCGCAGGCCTGCCACTCGCTGCAGTCCATGGCGTCCTCGCAGCGGCCGGAGAGCGGCTGGCAGGTCACGGTGGCGTTGTCGCAACGCGCCCAGTCCTCGCAGGTGACCGAATCGCACGGCTCGGGGGCCCGCACGCAGCGGACGTCGTCGATGAGCAGGTGATCGCCGCTGGTGTTCCGGACGCTGAAGATGAGCTCGAAGGTGTCGAAGACGGAGTTGGCCAGGTTGAAGTTGTAGTTCACCTGGGTCCACGTCCGGGTGTCGACGGAGGTGTAGCCCGAGTAGCTGGAGTAGTCGGTGCCGAACCAGCCATTGCGCACGTCACCGGTCCCCCGAGCCCGATAGGTGCACGCGTAGCGGCCCGCGGGCATGGACTTCGCCGCGGTGCTGAAGCGGCGGTGCGTGGACGAGGTGTTGATCAGCTGGGCCGCGTTCACACCCTCGAAAGCCTGCGTCGTGACCTTCTTCACCTCTTCGATGTTCGTCGTGCTCCCGAACCACAGCGCAGGAGTCGCACCGGACCATTCCTCGAAGCCCCCGTTGTCGATGACGTTCGCATCGGTGGTGCCTCCCCCGTCCGGGGTCCCGGAGCCCGCGTCGGTCGGCTCGGAGCCCGCGTCGGTCGGCTCGGTGCCCGAGTCAGGAGTCTCGGAGCCGGAGTCCGGCGTCTCCGTGCCGGAGTCCGGCGTCTCCGTGCCGGCGTCGGGCGTCTCGGTGCCTGCGTCCGGCACCGGATCTCCTGAGTCAGGCGTCTCGACGCCCGCGTCCGGCCGGGTCTGCCCGGCGTCGGGCGCCTCCGGGGAACTCGAATCGCCGCACGCGACGGCCAGCAACAGCAGCGAAGTCAGACACACTCGAAACAACGTCAACGCAGCCTCCGGTGAAGAACTGGATCTTTCGTACCACACTGTACAGGAGACCCATCACCCGCAGGGGCTCTCAGCGCGTTCCATTCCCGGGAATGGCCGGAAAACCCCCGAGGTAGGAATCCGCTGGGCCTCCGCGACCGCCGGACCGTGCCCCCGTCTCGCGCGAGCACGAAGACGCGGCTCATCAAAATGTATGTGATTGTTTTGGATGTCTTGGGGCCGTACCCCGAGTCAAGAACCCGCCAGGGAAGATCATCGTAGGATGTCATCAGTTTTGACGCACTGCGGGTGTGTGCTCGTGTGTCGCGTCAGCGCATACGTATTTTCCACGGGCGGTGAATGTGCGCACAGGTGTTTCGGAAGATATTTGTTCAAATGGCTGGACAAACATGGCGATGTTTTGTTTTTGATTATGCCATTGGGTTGGGGGGCACCATGCGAGCGCGCCAGGGGGGCGGCTCCGCCGTGACTTCCCTTTTGTTGGAGGAGAGCGGCCATGGCGAACGCGGTGTTCTCGTCGAGCGTGACCTACACACCCAGCGGAGGCGGTTCGCTCACCCAGGGGTTCCGTGTGGCTTTCCCGTATACGGCCTCCTCGGCCGGAACGGTGGATGTCGCCGCTGGATCCACGGCCGCGGTGGACATCGGCTTCGGATCCGTGAGCGAGGTCCTCGGCTTCGTCCTCCAGAACAACACCGACAAGGACATCGCCATCAAGGTGGGCACCACCGCCCTCTACAAGCTCGCGGCGGGGGGCGTCCTGATGCACTGGTCCCCGGTGAAGTCGGGCGCGTCCCTCAGCGGCGTGAGCGCGACCCCCGACACCCCCACCAACCCCGGGACGATCGAATACGTCGTCCTCGGGAACTGACCGTCTTCATCAACGAGGCCCACCATGCCGGCACGTCTGCATCCAGGTGTATACGTTGAAGAGGTTCCCAGCGGCGCACGAGCAATCGAGGCGGCGGGAACCTCGACGGCCATCTTCGTCGGTGACACCGAGCGAGGCCCGCTCACGCCCACCCGTATCAAGGGCGTCGCGGATTACGAGCGGCAGTTTGGCGGCTTCAAGCGCCACGCCGGTGTCGCGCCCGCGGCGAGCTCCGTGGTGCTGCGCTACGCGATCGACGCCTTCTTCCGCAATGGCGGCACGTCCGCGTACGTCCTGCGCGCCATCACGAACACCACCGTCTCCCCTGCGAAGACGGGGGCCCGGGCCAGCCTGGGCGTCGTGGCCTCCTCGCCCGGCGCGTGGTCGTCCAGCCTGGCGGTGGTGCTCGGCGACTCCAGCGACGGTGACGCCACCCGGTTCCGCCTCTTCGTGGTCTACACCTTCCCTGGCACCTCCGACGGCGTGATCGTCGAGCGCTGGGACCGGCTCTCCGCCACGCCCACGGATGAGAACTACGCGAAGGACGTCCTCCTGCGCAGTTCCTACATCCGCTGGCAGGACGGCCCGGTCGTGAAGCCGGCCGGTCCCGCGGATGTCGCGGGGGCGAGTCCGCTCGACACCGCCATCGTCGCGTCCGCCGCCAGCCACCTGCTGACGGGCGGTACCCAGGGCAACTCGGACTTCCCGAACGCGAACCTCCCGGGCCTGCTCTCCGCGCTCGACGAGGTCACGGACGCGAGCCTGCTCGTCGTCCCCGCCCAATTGGGCGAGGCGGACAACGACGTGGTGACGCGGACCCAGGCCGCGCTCGACTACGTGACGGGCCGTCCCCGGCAGGACCTCTTCTGCATCGCGGACATGCCCCGGTCGGCCAACAAGACGGCCACGGAGGCGGCGTCCGCCACGGTCGCGTACATCCGCAACGCCGTGCTCACCCCGACGAACTTCGGCGGCGTGTACTTCCCGTGGATCGAGATCAGCGATCCGGCGGGCGTCGGCCGGGACCCGACCCTCGTCATCGGGCCCAGCAGCTTCGTCGCCGGCATCTTCTCCCGCACGGACCAGCGCCGTGGCGTGTGGAAGGCCCCCGCGGGCCTGGAGGCGACGGTCCTCAACTCCCGGCGCCTCGACTACAACCTGCTCGACGCGCATCAGGACGACCTCAACCCGCTGGGCATCAACGGGCTGCGCGCCCAGCCCGGTGGCGGGAACGTCGTCTGGGGCGCTCGCACGATGCAGCCCGGGTCGGAGTGGCGCTACGTGCCCGTCCGGCGCACGGCCATCTTCCTGCGCACGAGCATCTACAACGGCATCCAGTGGGCGGTGTTCGAACCGAACGATGAGCCGCTCTGGGCGCAGCTCCGGCTCACCATCGGCGGGTTCATGGAGCAGCTCTTCCGCCAGGGGGCCTTCGCGGGCCGCACCACCCGGGAGGCGTTCTTCGTGAAGTGCGACGCGGAGACGACTCCGGAGGCGGATCAGATCGCGGGCATCGTCAACGTGTCCGTCGGTTTCGCGCCGCTCCGTCCAGCCGAGTTCGTCGTCGTCCGGCTCAGCCAGATCGTCAATCAGAAGGCGTAGCGAGGGCAAACGGCCATGGCACTCTTTTCTGTCAACAGCCACCGGAGCGACCCGTACAAGAACTTCAAGTTCCGCGTCCTCATCGACGGGCGCCCGGTCGCCGGGCTCTCCAAGATGAGCGCGCTCAAGAAGTCGACGGAGGCCGTCGAATGGCGTGAGGCCGGAGACCCGTCGATCGTCCGGAAGATGCCGGGACGCACGAAGTTCGAGCCCATCACCCTGGAAGCGGGGCTCACCCACGACACCACGTTCGAGGAGTGGGCCAACCTGGTGAACAACCTGGACGGCGCCGCGGCCATGTCGCTCGCGAAGTACCGCAAGGACATCGCCATCGAGGTGCTCAACCTCCAGAGCACGCCGGTCCTCCGGTTCAAGATCCGCCGCGCGTGGGTGAGCGAGTACCAGGCCACGCCGGAGATGGATGCGAACGCCAACGCGGTCGCCATCACCATGGTCAAGATCGAGCACGAAGGCTTCCAGCGGGACACCACGCTGACCGAGCCCGCCGAGACCTGATTCCTCCTCCTCCATCGGCCCACGGAGCTCCGAGATGGCCACAGAGCGGATCGAAAACCCGTTCGCCCGGCGACGGGCGCAGCCAGCTCCTGCCCCGAGGGAAGGGGAGGGCGCGCGCGAGGTCCGGCCACCGTCTCCGCCCGAGTCCGCGCTGGCGCGTCCCACGGCGCCTGCCCGTGGCGTGCACAAGCCGCGCACTCCGCGCTCTGAATCTCCTCTTCGGGCCATGACCGGCTACGAGGAGGAGGCCGTCGAGGCCCACCAGCGGGACCCCAACACCGCGGCGCTCTGCAATGAGATCGTGGCGCGGTGCTCGGTGGCGCCTGGCGCGGACTTCGAGGCGGCGTACGCGCACGTCCGGGAGCTGACGACCGTCGAGCGCGATGCCGCCCTCGTCCGGATCCGCCAGCTCTCCCTGGGGGACGTGGTCCACCTGGAGGTGGCCTGCCCCTCGTGCGGCCACAAGAACGAGATCGACTTCAAGCTGAGCCAGCTTCCCCTGCCTGAGGCGCCTGTCCCCACCGAGGTCGAAATCGAGTTGCCCGGTCACGTCCTTCCGGCGGAGTCCGCTGCACGCACGGCGCTCGCGAGGACCCCGACGGCGGGAGATCAGGAAGACCTGCTGTCCGCCGGCCTGGAGTCGGAGTCGGCGCGCCGCACGTTCCTCCTGGCGCGTGTGCTGGTCCGGTACGCGGGAGAAGAGGGGCCCTTCGACGAGTCGTTCGTACGAGCGTTGCCCATCGCCGCGCGCGCCGCGATCGAGCGGGCCATCGAGTCGGCGCTCCCGGACCTCGATCTCGGGATGGCGGTGCAGTGCTCGTCGTGTAGTGCCGGTTTCGAGAGTCCGTTCGACGTTGCGGCTTTTTTTTTGCCGAGCTGAGTGGGAGGGGGCGACGGATGTTGCATGACGTCCACAGGCTGGCCGCGCACTACCACTGGAGCGAGGACCAGATCCTCCGCCTGAAGCTCTCCCGGCGCGCCGCGTACCTCGCCCTCATCGAGGCCGAGGCCGACCAGCACCTGTTCGACGCGCTCGGGGAGGGGTAAGGCGCGATGGCGGCCCTGTCGCGGATCGTCCAGGGACCCTTGCGTGGCGCCGGAGAGGGCGCCACGGGCGAGGCCACGCCGCGTGCCGCGCCGATGAGCGTGCGCGCCACCGAGTCCGAGCGCGCGACGCCCGCCGTGGACGTCCCGGCCGGGCCGTTCATGCCCGCGCGGATGACGGCCTCCGTCCCGTCGGCGGAACCCGCGCCGGAGCGTCCCCATGTCGGCGCAGGGTCCGTGGCGGAACCGCCGGCCCCCGGCCGTCCCAACGGGGGCGAGCCGCCGCGTGCGAGCGCTCCCGTGCCTGCGGCGCCCGTTCCCGCCGCCACTCCTGCCCCCACGCCGAACCCGGCGGCGAAGGTCCCGGTCTCCGCCGCTCCTGTGGCCTCCGCCGTGGCCGCTCCGGCTCCCGTTCCGCCCGCGAGGCCGGTGGTCGCGGAGCGTCCTCGTCTTCCCGCCATGGCCGCGCCGCTCGTGCTGCGAGAGCGCGTGGTCGAGCGCCGCACCGAGCGCGTGGTGGACCGCGTCGTCGAGCAAAGGGTGGTCGTCACAGCGGCTGTTCCGCGCGAGCCGCTGGCCCCCGCGCCGGAGCGTCCCGTTGTGGAGTCCCCGCGCTGGGCGGCGCCGCCGCTTGCTCCACCCGCGCCTCCACAGCCTCGGAGCACACCCGGGCCCTCCTCGGGCAACGCGGACGAGCGGACGGCGAGGCCACCGCTGGCTGCTTCCCGGCCTCTCGAGGCCCCGTCCGCGCAGCGCCCTCCGCGACCATCGGCCCCTTCCGAGGACAGACCGGCTCGCGCGACGGCGCCCGCTCCCGCCGTGACGGTCCCCGTCGCGCAGCCGTCCGGCGTGGCACAGGTGAAGGCTGCTCCACCCCCGGCGCAACCCCAGCCGAAGGTGCCTTCCAGCAGCCCTGGGCCAGCCCTCGCGCCGAAGTCCGCGCAGCCTGCTCCGCCCTCGCCGCGCCCTCGCGCTGACGCCGCGAGCGTGCGCCCCGCACCCGTGCCGGCGCCGCAGCGCGCGCCCTCACCCGCGCGTCCCGCGCCGCCGAGCATCTCCATCTCGGTCGGCCGCATCGAAATCGTCGGCAGCCGTGCGCCGGCTCCACGGCCGGCCACGGTGCACGCGCCGCGCTCTCATCAGATCGAACCGGGGCTCCCGCTCGGTCCCTTCGGCGGGAGGTGGTAGGTGGCGACGTTCAACAACCTCTACCACGCGACCGAGGCCATCAAGCACGTCCTCGAGACGCGCATCACCCCGGCGCCGGGCAACGTGATCGCCGGTCCTCCGCCCGACACAGCCATCACCATCGAGGAGCTGCGGGTGTCGCTCCTCTGGGTCAACGAGCAAGCGGGACACAAGAACGACGGCTACATCCGCAACCCCGACGGCACGTCGTCACCGCCGCCCGCGTCGCTCTCCCTCTTCGTGCTGATCACCGGCTACGGTGAGGATCCCGAGACCAACTCCGCCGGTGCCCACCGCCTCATCGGTGAGGTGCTGCGGATCTTCCACTCGGAGCCGCACATCGAGCTGCCCATCCCGGCGCTCCCGAGCAACAGCGGCAGGGGCCGCATCTCGCTCGCGCTGGTGCCGCTCACGCCGGACCTGGTGGAGAAGCTCTTCTCTCCGCTGCAGATCAAGCACCGGCCCTTCCTCCTCTATGAGGTCGGCCCGGTGCAGCTCGTGAGCAAGCTCGCCGTGACGCCGGTGTCGCCAGTGGTCGCCCCGGGAGGCGTGGTCCTCACCGGGCCCTCCATCTCGACGCCGCCGCGAATCGGACGGCTTGTGCCGAACAGCCTCGCGGAAGGGGGCTCCCTGCGCATCGATGGGGCGTTCCCGACGTCCATCGACGCGGTCTGGATTGGCGCGAGGAAGTTCGTCGCCGGCGGCTTCGACGTCATCGAGCCGGGCCGCGCCATCGGGCTCAAGCTGCCCACGGCCGGACCGAACGCGGTTCCGCAAGGTGTCCACCGCATTTCGGTGATGAGCGGCAAGGTCGCTTCCGAGCCCGCGGACCTTCGCGTCGTGCCGGCGGGCACCTGGTCGGTCGATGGACCCAAGGTCCTCTCCGTGGCGAAGGGCGCGACCTTCAAGCTGGAGGGGCAGGGGCTCGCGCCCGCCACGCAGGTGTACCTCTGGCCGGACAGCGGCATCTTCGCGCCCACCGACGTGCACCGGATTGGCGGCCTCACCGTCACGCCCACCTCGGTGGAGTTCACCGTCCCCAGCCTGCCTTCCGGCGACTACCGGTTCTCGGTCGAACTCACCCTCGGGGCCTCGGTGCCGTTGCAGTTCACGCCGTTCGTGACCGTGGAGATCAAGGGATGAGGGACTCCGCGTCTCCTCCCGGGTCCGCGCTCGCGCTCGCGCGTGAGCTGGTGCTGCTCGGCGCGGAGGCCGCCGTGCGCGAGCGGGAGACCACCACGTTCGACGCGGCGGCGGGGTTCGCGCATGCGCCCGAGCGGTTCCGGGAGCTTGGCGAGCGGATGCGCGCGTGTCTGCTGCGGCAGGACCCCATGACGGCCCGCCTGCGTGGCCGGCTGGGGCTCTCCGAGGAGGGCACCTGGCTCGTCGTCCTCGCCGCCGCCGTCGAGGCCCACCCGGAATGCGCCGCGGCGGCGAGCATCCTCGCCGAGGACGAGCGCGTCCAACTGGTGACGCCGGCCGCGTTCGCCAGGCTCCTCGTGTCCTCGCAGGGCATCCCCTTCGAGCGCGCCCTGGCCGAGGCCATTGAAGGCGGCGCGGCGGAGCGCATGGGCCTGGTGGAGCGCATCGAGGCGGCCGTCCAGAAGCCGCTCGCGCAGGTGCCCGTGCGCCTTGCCCCCGCCGAGGCCCGGCGTCATCTGCTCGCGGACGTGCCCGACGTGGAGCCCACTCAGCTCGCCATCACGCGCGAGCCTCCCTCCCAGCGGTTGGGGCTGCGCAGGGCACTGGTCGAGGGTGCCCGCGCCATCCTCGATGAGGAGGGCGTCCTCTGCCTTCGCGCCGGGACGGCGCGCACGTCGCGCCAGCTGGGGCTCGACCTTGCCTCCGTGGCCGGTGAGACGGCCTTCCTCGTCGGGGGCGCGGACGAGCCGCCCGACGCGGCCGAGGTCATGCGCCTGCGCGGCGGCCTCCCGGTGGTGGACCTCCACGCCGCCTGCCAGTCGCGCCCCTTCCCCGAGCCGTGGATCCGGATGGTCTCACGGCACCTGCCTGCGGTGGTGCTCCTGGTGCCACACAACGCGTACACCGGCGCCTGGCCCACGGTGGATCTGCCGGAGCTGGACCTCGATGCGCGCCGCCGCGTGTTCGAGGCCGAGTTCGGCGAAGGACCCGTGGCCGCGGCGCTGGCCCTCCGCTTCCGCTCGAGCCTCGACGAGGTGCGTGCGGCCTCGCGCGCCGCCACCACGAAGCTGCGCCTCGCGGGCGGTGCATCCAATGGAGTCGACGCCATCGCGGCGGAGCTGTTGGCCCAGGGCGCGCGGAAGATGGGCCGGCTCGTCACGCACATCCCTTCGCGCGCGGTGTTCGACGACCTCGTCGTGCCGCCGCACCTGCGCGACACGCTCGTCGACATCGTGGGCTTCTACCGGGCGGCGCCCCGGGTGCGCGCGGAGATGGGTCTCTCGGGGGCGTCGCCGCTGGGCCGAGGCCTCTCGTGCCTGTTCTCGGGCAGCCCCGGCACGGGCAAGACGTTCGCCGCGCAGTGCCTCGCGAGTGCGCTCGGCCTCAACCTCTACCGCATCGACCTGAGCCAGGTCGTCTCCAAGTACATCGGCGAGACGGAGAAGGCGCTGTCGCGCGTGTTCGAGGAGGCCGAGGCCGGCCACGGCATCCTCCTCTTCGACGAGGCCGACGCGCTCTTCGGCAAGCGCAGCGAGGTGAAGGACGCGCACGACCGGTACGCCAACGTGGAGGTCGCGTACCTGCTCCAGCGCATGGAGTCCTTCGAGGGCATCAGCATCCTGACGACCAACCTGCGCAGCAACATGGACACCGCGTTCCTGCGCCGCCTCCGGTTCGTGCTGGAGTTCCCCATGCCGGATGCGTCCATGCGGACGTCGCTGTGGCAGCGCTCGCTTCCACCCGCCGCGCGCTGGGCACCCGGGCTGGACCTGCGCCCCTTCGTGGAGCGCTTCAGCCTGGCGGGCGGGAGCATCTACAACATCGGCGTGGCGGCGGCGCACCTCGCCGCGGCGGAGCCCGACGGCCTCGTGCGGATCGACCACCTGGTCCGCGCCACGTACCGGGAGCTGGAGAAGGTCGGGCTCGGGCGCTCGCGCGAGGACTTCGGACCGCTCGCCGTCCACCTGCCGGGCCACGCGCAGGAGCTGAACGGCAAGCCCGTCGTGTGGGCGAGGGGGCGCGCATGAGCGGCATCTCCGTCCGCATCGACACCATCTCCGTGCTGGGGCTCTCCGACGAGGCCCGGACGCAGGCCGTCCAGGCGACGGTGCAGGACGCCCTGCGCAGGCTCGCGGAGCGCCTCGCGAAGTCCCCGCTCGCGCGCTCCGGAGTGCAGGAGCTTGCCCTGGAGCGGCTGTCGCTCGACGCGATTCCCGCGGACGAGCTGCTCTCCGAGCGCGGCGCGGAGCGTCTGGCCGACGAACTGTATTCCGCCGTCCTGAGGAGGTTCCCGTGAGCGACCCTGTCAGCTACCTGCGAGGCGCATTCATCGCGTACGAGCCGGGCGGCTACCCGAACGGCGACAAGCGGGTGATTCCGTTCCGCTTCAACCCCGAGATCCTGACCCGGGTCTTCCAGGTCGAGCAGGGCAAGAGCGGCTCCGGCACCGAGGGCGCGGCGAAGGGCTCCGGCAAGGGAGAGCAGGGAGCCGACGCCGCCAGCGGCAACGTCAAGCAGACCCTCACCGTGCAGGTGCGCTTCGACTTCGACGACCGGCTCCAGAGCGCGGAGAACCTCCCCGCGGAGCTGGGCATCCTCCCGGAGGTCAGCGCGCTGGAGGGACTGCTCTTCCCTGCCGAGAGCCCGCAGGACCGGAGCTCCGATGGCAAGGAGCCCGTGAAGGCGCGCAAGCAGCGCCCGACGGTCCTGTTCGTGTGGGGCAAGAAGCGCGTGCTCCCCGTCCGCATCACCGGGATGAACGTCAACGAGACCCGCCACAACCGCGACCTCAATCCCATCCGCGCGGAGGTCGACGTGCAACTGGAGGTCCTGACCGACGCGGACGCCAAGGACAACAAGGCCGTGGCGGACGCGCTCGCCTTCACCGCGTCGAAGCGCTCGGAGATGGCGCGGCAGTTCCTGGATACGACGGCCGCGCAGGGGACCAACATCCTGCCGCTCTGACGCGAAAGGCGCTCACCCGTGATCGACAAGACGAGCCGATACGCGAAGACCCCCACGGACACCGCCACCGACGCCTCCGGAGAGGACGTCACCCTGCTGTCGCTCCGCGAGATTCCGGCGACGGGCGGTGTCTTCTTCCATGCGCCCGGCGAGGGGGAGCGGCTGGACAACCTGGCGCAGCAGTACTTCCGAGACCCGAAGAAGTTCTGGCGCATCTGCGACGCCTCCAGCGTCCTCGACCCGTTCGACGTGCTCGTCCCCGGACGGCCCGTCCTCATCCCGCCGAACCGCTGAGGAGCCATGCCGGATCCGCGCCTGCTCGTATCCATCGATGGGGAGCCGATCGAAGCCTCGGTGCTCGGTCTGCTCACCCGTATCGAGGTGCGCGAGAGCGACGCGGACCCGACCTTCCTCGCCCTGCGCTTCAACGCCACGCAGTCGCCCGAGGGTGAGTTCTCTCCGCTGGATGACGGCCTCTTCGAGCCGTCCGCGAAGGTGTCGGTGCAGATTGAACCGCCGGGCGGCAACTCCGTGCGGCTCTTCGAGGGCTTCGTCACGCACGTGCGCCCGCACTTCGAGTCCGTCGAGTCCAACAGCTACGTGGAGGTGCTCGCCATGGACGCGGCCGTGCTGCTCGCGGCCGAGGAGCGGGTGGAGGCCTATCCCGACGTCACCGACACCGAGGCCGCGGAGAAGGTCTTCTCCCGCTACCAGCTCGCCTTCTCTGGTGAGACGACCGGCACGCGCCACGAGGAGAAGAAGCAACTCCTCATGCAGCGCGGCACCGACTGGGAGCTGGTCCAGCGGCTCGCGCGGCGCAACGGCTTCGTCTGCTACCTGGAGCCCGACCCCCAGAGCGGCGCCATGACGGCGTACTTTCGGCCGCGCGCCCTCAAGGACACGCCCCAGCCCGACCTGACCATCCTGCGCGATGATCCCAACCTCAAGTGGCTGGACCTCCAGGCCACGATGAACGGACCCGCTCGCGTGAAGGGCGCGGCGATCGACCCCATTGGCAAGCGGGTCGTGCGCTCCGACGGCAGCCCCAAGCTGGATCCGCTGGGCGACGGACTGGTGGGCGACGCGCTGGAGAAGGGCTTGAAGCAGGCGGGGGCGACCGGCTCCGTCTCCCTGCTGCGCGACCCGTTCCCGGCGGAGACGGCCATCGCCGACGAGGGCTCGGCCGCCACCGACCGGGCGCTCTTCGCCGTCGAGGCGAGGGGAGAGGTGGACACGCCCCTGTACCGGGGACTCCTCCGCGCGCGCCGCCCCGTGCTCATCAAGGGCGTGGGGCGGATGTTCGCGGGCGTCTACTACGTGCGCGCGGTCCGGACGACCGTGGACGAAGGGGTGATCAGCCAGACTTTCGTCGCCGAGCGCAACGCGCTGGGCCTTTCCGGAAGAGAAGACTTCGGCCAGAGCGCCGAGGAGGTTCCGCCCCAATGAAGGTGGAAGACCTGCTGCGCACGTTCGAGGAGCGGTTTCTTCATCGCTTCTACGGAAAATACGAGGCCGTCGTCACCGACAACGCGGACCCGCTGGAGATTGGCCGCCTGCGCGCGAGGGTGCCCGCCGTCCTGGGCGAGGACGTCACGACGGGTTGGGCCCTGCCGTGCGCGCCCTACGGCGGCGGCAAGGACCGCGGCTTCCTGTTCACGCCCGAGGTCGGGGACACGGTGTGGATCGAGTTCGCGGCGGGCGACCCGAGCCGGCCCATCTGGACCGGCTGCTTCTGGGGCGCCCCGGAGAGCACTGGCCAGAGCGACGACCTGGGCACCGAGCAGGGCACGGAGGTGCCCACCTCCGAGGACACCAAGGCCGGTCCGATGAAGCACATCCTGCGGACCAAGGCGGGCCACCGCATCTTCATGGATGACGACGGAGAGGTCGTCGTGCTCGCCCACGGCGGCGACAAGGTCGAGCTGCGCCTGACCAAGAACGGCGAGCTGATCATCAAGGCCGACAAGATCAAGCTGGGCGACGGGGCGGAGCAGGCCGTCATCCTGGGCAACGACTTCATGCAGTTCTTCAACAGCCACACGCATCCCACCGGCGTCGGGCCGTCCGGGCCTCCGGCGCAGCCGATGCAGTCGAGCCACCTGTCGAAGAAGACCTTCACGGAATAGCCCTCCCCATGCCCCTCGTGTTCGACACGCTCAAGACCCAGCTCGAACAGACCTGGCTCGTCCCGGAGGGCGGCTCCTATCCGCAGGACGTGAACGCGTCCGCGGACCACTTCGCGACCGCGGTCTCCAGTTGGTTCGCGGCGGGGCAGGCGGCGGGGATCCCCTGCGCGACGGCGCTCGCGCGCAAGTCCCAGCTCGCGGCGGCGGCGGCGGGGGCGCTCGCCGCGCAGTCGGCGCAGGCCGCGGGCACCCTGTTGGCCATGGGCGTGGCGGCGTACATCGCGGGCCAGAGCTTCCCGCCCGGGACCGCGTCCTTCCCGACCGCGGCGAGCGCGGCGGTAACGCAGATGATCTCCGTGTTCTCCGACGTGGACGGGTCGGTGTCGCAGAAGGCGCAGCAGGTCGCCACGGCGTGCACGCTGCTCGCGTCCACTACCCTGGTCATCTTCCCCGTTCCCCCCGGCCCTCCGCCCGCGCCCATCACCTGAGGACGACCTCCCATGGCCGATCGCTTCCTCCAGCATCCATTCCGGTTCGGCGCCCAGGGCGGGGTCGCCGTCATCGATGACGCGGACAAGCACCTGCGCGACAAGATCCTCGCGGTCCTGTTCACCGCGCCGGGCGAGCGCGTGAACCGGCCGGACTTCGGCGTGGGCCTCAACCGCGCTGTCTTCGACGAGCTCAATGACCTGACGATTGGAGCGCTGGAGTTCCGCATCTCGCAGTCGCTCCGCCGTGACATCGGCGATGAAATCCTGGTGGACGGCGTGGACGTGGAGGCTTCGCCCGAGGACGGGGAGCTGTGGGTGAAGATCGCCTTCCGCCGCCGCACCGACCGCCTGCCTCGCAACCTGGAGGTGCGGCTGTGACGTCTCCGTGGCTGCAGTGGTCCGGCCGGCACGGGACCTCGCTGTTCCAGGGCATCGACTACCTGGAGCTGAAGCTGCTCCCCAACGAGCAGGCGCCCACGTCCGCGACGCTGGTCGTCCATCTCCAGAGGACCTGGGTCGCCCCCAAGTTCTCGGAGAAGAGCTTCGCCATCTCAGGCGGCCTGCGCATCACCGACCTGGGCTTCACCTACGTGGGCGAGGACAGCGCCCAGAAGACCGTCACGCTCGCGCTCTCCCAGGTCGGTGATGCGTCCGAGTACATGCTGACGCTCCTGTCCACCGGAGAGGGGCCGAATGGCCCGCAGGTCCATCCCTTCTTCGGAAGCGCGACGTTCGACTTCACGCTGAGCTGCGAGGGCGGCGACTGCCGGCCCCTCACGGAGCAGCCCCCCAGGGCGTTGCAGCCGCGTCCCGCGGTGGACCTGCTCACCAAGGACTTCTCCGGCTTCGTGCAGATGTTCGGCGACTGGGTGCGGGTGAAGAACCCGGCGTGGGCGGACCTCTCGCCCGCGGCCCTGGAGCGCGTGCTCGTGGAGTTGCTCGCGCACCACGGCGACCTGCTGAGCTACTACCAGGACCGCGTCGCCAACGAGGCGTTCGTCGACACGGCCAGCCAGCGCTACTCCCTGCGTCAGCACGCGGAGCTCCTCGGGACGCGCCTGTTCGACGGCACCGCGGCCGAGACGCTCCTCTGCTTCCAGGCCCAGAGCGACGGCTACCTGCCCGTAGGCATCGAGATCACCACCCCGGCAGGCGCGAGCGGCGCGGAGGTGGTGTTCTGGCTCACCGAGCGTTCGCGGGTCCTCGCCGCCCACAACGTGCTGCCGCTCGCCGCGTGGCCCGGGGCCGATGACGCCATCATCCCCGTGGGCGCGAGCGAGGTGCTCCTCTGGGGCACGGTCGAGAACCTCGCCGTGGGCCAGACGCTCGCGTTCGTGCAGGGCAACCATTTCGCCACGACGCCTCCGGACGCGCCCGTTCCTCCCGCACGGATCGTGACGATCACCGCCTTCCGCCACGAGCGGCTTCCGGGATGGACGGCCTCCGCGTCGGACGCCCCGCACACGAACGAGTCCGAAGTCACGGTCGTCGCGTTCGAGCCGCCGCTCACCACCGCGATGCGGCCGGCGTGGGGTGAGCCGGACGCGCTGCGGATCCACGGCAACCTGGGGCGTGCCCGGTTCGGCCGGTCCCGGCAGGACCGCTACGTCCGCTCGGAGGCCGCCTTCTCGCGCGACCGCCAGAGCTACGTGCTGGAGCGGCGGCCGGGGTTCTCGCACCTGTTGCTGCGCGCACTGCGGCTTTCGGAGACGCAGGTCGTGTTCGAGTCCACCGTCAGCGCGGCGGGGCTCACGGGCTCCTCGGTCCGGGTGGAGGTAACGATTGGCTCGGAGAAGTGGCAGCGGGTGGAGCACCTGCATGCCTCCCAGTCCTTCGACAGGCACTTCGTCGCGACCGCCGACGAGGACGGCTCGCTGTGGCTCGAGTTCGGTGACGGCAAGCAGGGGCGCGCCGTCGAAGTGTGGTCCGAGGACGCGCTGAGCCAGGCGCAGCAGCACAGCGAGCAGCTCCCCGGCGACATCGTGGTGGACTACCGCACGGGCGACGCGGTCGCGGGCAACGTGGGCGCCGGTGTCCTCACGCGCTTCGTGCCCGGCCAGTCCGCCGTGGCCGGCTTCCTGGGGCTGCGAGGGACGAACGTGCTCCCGGGCAGGGGAGGCCTGCGGGCCGAGACGCGAGAGGCCGTGCGCCTCCGCATCCCGGCGTCGCTCCGGCATGGCCCCGTCGAGCGCGCCGTCTCGCTCTCCGACTACGCCGTGGCCGCCGCCACCGTGAAGGGCGTGGGACGCGCGACCGCCAGGCTCCTGGGCGGGCCCTTCAACGCGGTGCTCGTCCTGGTGGATCCAGAGGGCCAGACCGGCTTGTCCGAGCCGCTCCGGCAGGCGGTGTTCGACCGCATCGATGCGCTGCGGATGACGGGGCGCGAGCACTTCGTGAGCGCCGCGGAGTACGTGCCCATCGACGTGCGCCTCGGCATCTGCGTCGAGCCAGGGACGCTGCCCTACCGCGTGCGCTCCGCGGTCCTCGCGGCGCTGCGGCCCGGCTCCAACGAGAAGCCGGGCTACTTCCACCCGGACCGGCTGAGCTTCAGCGAAGGGCTGGAGGTCGGTGAGTTGCTCGCGTTCGTGCAGCGCATCCCGGGCGTGCGGTCGGTCAAGGCGCTCCGCTTCCGCAAGCTCAAGGTGGTGTCCGCGAATGAGGTCGAGTCACGCATCACGCTCGCGCCGACCGAGGTCGTCCGCAACGACGGCGACGACGACATGCCGGACTACGGCAAGTTGAAGGTCCTCGTGGTCGGGCTCGACGCGGGCGTCACCGAGAAGGACTTCGTCATCGAGGAGGTCGCCCCGTGAGCCGCCCACCGCGCTTCCGCACCGCGTACTCCACCACGGGCGAGCCGCTCGCGGGCCGGACCGTGCTCGACTACCTGCCGGACGAGTTCGCGGACCTCCTCGACGAGCAGCGCACGCTGGCCTCGCACGAGCTGGGCTTCCCGCCCTCCACCGCGCAGGGTGACTTCGCCGGCACGCTGATGGAGCTCGCGGCGCTCCTCGGCCACACGCTGGGCGCCTACCAGGACCGGTACGCGAACGACGCCTTCCTGGGCACGGCGCTCACGGCGAAGGCGCTGGTGCGCCACGGGCGCCGCCTGGGCTACGAACCTGGACCGGGCCTGGCGGCCACCGGGTACGTGTTGCTGACCCTCAAGGACGGCGTGTCCGGCACGGTGCTCCGGGGCCTCGCGATGGGCTCGGCGGCCGTGGGCGAGAAGAAGGCGCAGGACTACGAGACGACCGAGGACCTGGCCGTCAGCGCGGCGTGGAGCGAGCTCCTTCCCTACGACGCGCTCGCGGTCCTGCCGCTCTCCGGCAAGTCGACGTTCGAGGTGGAGGGGACGGGGCTCGGCATTGAGCAGGGTGACTTCGTGGTCATCGAGCGGGGGACCACGCTCTCCGCCCACGAGGTGAGCGCGCCGCCCGTGGAGGAGAGGGGACGCACGCGGCTCACGGTGAAGCAGCCCCTCACCGGCAACGACAGCAGCTTCCCGGGCGCCATCGTCTGGGCGAAGCCCGCGCACGACCTCCATCTCTTCGGCTGGGACACACCGGCCTCGTCGTTCACGGAGACGGAGCTGCGGGGCGGGGCCCTGCCCACCAGCCCCGCGTCGTATCCAGCCCATGGCTACACCGTGACGCCCGCGAACGGCTCGAGCGAGGCGAACGACCTCTATCTCTCAGAGGAGCTCAAGAAGTCGGTCCTCGGCACGCCCGGAGTCCGCGTCACCAGCTCGGGGCCCTCGGCGCTCAGGATCACGTCGGAGGTGTCGAGGAACGTCACGTTCTCCAAGGTCCGCCACGTGGTCGTCCAGATCCCGAAGGACCCCACGAAGCCGAGCGGGGACCAGGTCACCGTGCTCGATGAGAAGCCCACCGTGAGCGTGGCGAGGACCGTGACCACCCTCCAGGCGACGGTGGGTGGCACGGCCCTGACAAGAAGTGGGCAGGACATCCGGACCAGCCGGTGGCTCGTCGGCTTCGGCGTGAAGACCGCCCTGGTCGCGACCGGGCCCAATCCGGCGGCCATCACCCAGCCTGGCGCCACGCCCGTCCGGCTCGACCGTCTGGTCGCGGACCTGGAGCCGGGACGGCTCGTCGCGCTGGGAGAGCGCACGGGCGGAGCGCGCTACGAGATCGTGCGCCTCACGTCAGTGGGGACGTGGGCGGATGGAAACAGCGCCGTCCGGACGCAGCTCACCTGGGAGCCCGTGGAGCCGCCCGTGGCGGGTGCTCCCTGGACGTCCGGGGCGCTTCGCATCCTGGGCAACGTCGCGCGCATCTCGCACGGGAAGACGGCGTCGGAGATGCTGGGCGGCTCGGATGGGAGCACGCCCTTCCTGCGCTTCGCGCTCAAGCAGAAGCCGCTCACTTACCTGCCCTCGCTGAACGGCGCGGAGCCCGAGCTGGAGATCCGCGTGGCGGATGTCCTGTGGCACCGCGTCGTGGACTTCGTGGCGTCGTCGCCCGAGGACCGGTGCTACCTCGTCCAGCGCGACGAGACCGGCACGGTCAGCGTGGTGTTCGGGGACGGCATCCAGGGCGCCATTCCTTCCTCCGGGAGGAACCACATCGTGGCGACGTACCGCATCGGCATCGGCCCGGATGGCGACGCGGACGCCTTCGCCGTGAGCCGGCTGAAGAAGGCGCATCCCCTGGTGGAGCGGCTGGCGAACCCCCTCGCGGTGAAGGGCGGCGTGGCCCCGGCCGAGCCTGAAGAGGTGCGCACGCAGGCGACGGGCTACATCCGGACGTTCGACCGCGCCGTCTCCGTGGAGGACCACAAGCAGCTCGCGTTGCAGTTCCCGGGCGTCGTGAAGGCGAGCGCGGAGTGGACGAAGCTCGCGGGCGGCGCGGAGGGCATCCGCGTGGTGGTCGCCGACGCGAAGGGCACGGCGGCGACCGCGACCCAGGTGAAGGACTTCCTCCAGGCCCGCCGTGACACCACGGTGCTGCTGGACGTGATGGGCCCGGAGCTCGTCGGGCTCAAGCTCAAGCTGACCGTGGAGAGCGACCCGGCGTACCTGCGCGAGAGTGTCGAGCGCGCGGTGCGTGACGCGCTCTGCGGCACGTCGAAGGAAGCGCCGGGCCTGTTCGCCTTCGAGGCCCGCGACCTGGGACAGCCCGCGTTCCTCAGCGAGCTCTACGAGCGCATCGAGCGCGCACCCGGCGTGACCTTCGTCCAGCTGCACCTGTTCGACACGCTCGAAGAGGTCGGCAAGGGCCAGCCCCCGCGGGTGGCCGACACCGTCATCGCGTGGCCGAACCAGATGCTGGTGCTCGCGCCCCAGGACATCGAAATCCTCTCTCCGGAGGCCCCATGAGCGGCGAAGGCGGCGACACCCCCACGCTCGACCCCGGCGTCCGTGGCCTGGTCACGGAGCTGCTCTATTCGCACCTGCCGGCGCTCTACCGCGTCGTCGACATGGCCGAGGGCACCCGCGAGCCCCAGAAGTCGCTCGCGCCCAGGGGCGTGGAGGAGCTCTACAAGTTCCTGCGCATCCTCGCGGCGCCCATCGCGCGGACGCGGCAGAACATCGAAGAGCTGCACGCGGACCTCTTCATCGACAAGAGCGCGGATTGGGTCCTCCCGTATCTCGCGGACATGATCGGGATGCGGCTCGTCTTCCCGGATGCCCCGTCCAACCGGCGCGACGTGCGCGGCACGGTGGGCTGGCGGCGCCGCAAGGGCACCCCCACCATGCTGGAGGAGATGGCGGGAGACCTCTCCGGCCAGCTGGCGGTGAGCCGCGAGGGATGGAAGCGGATCCTGCTCGCCCAGGACCTGAACCTCTACCGGCCCGAGCGGACCATCGCCGGGCTGGGAGCGGCGACGATCGCCGAACGCGCGGCGGGCCCGCTCGACACCGCGTTCCATGCCGTGGATCCGCGCCGCATCGGCCGGAACACCGGGCGCTACCACCCCAAGCACGTCGCGCACTGGCTGTACCCGACGAAGCTGGTCCCCGTCACGGAGGGAACGGCGAGGGACCGCACGCGCTACACCGGTGGCGGGGTGCCCGAGGTGGACTACCGGTTCGCCTTCAACCCCCTGGGCGACGACGTGCCCCTGCGGGTGCGGCGTGCCTCCGCCGACGACAAGCTCGCGGGAGACCGCGTGCCGCCCCTCCACTTCGCGGCGCGTCCGGGTGATTACTTCGACCAGGAGGGTGGCGGTGGCGCGCGCTTCACGGTCCGCTTCACGGGCCTGCCCGCCGCCGTCGCCAGTCCCTTGAAGGAGGCGCGGGCCTCCATCCGCCTGCCCGCGGAGCGAGCGCTCGCCGCGGACGTCTGTGACGTGTTGCTCCTGTCGCACGTGACGGAGCGGTTGTCGTCCCCGGTCCGGGTGGGGGTGATGGCCGTGCCGCTCACCGGCGCGGACGCCAACGTGCCGAACACCGCCGGGGCCGTGCTTCGCGGAGAGGTGCGCATCGAGGCGAGCGGTGGGACGTCATCCGTTGGCGTGGCCGCGCCCGTGGCGGGCCCGTATGCCGTGATGCTGCGGCTCGTGGCGGACGGGGGCGCGGGGTACTTCCCGGGCGCCGTCATCGAAATCGCCTGCCGCGCGCCCTCGGCCGCGATGCCGCCCGCGGATCCGCGCCTCGCCGCGATGGGGTTCCTCTCGGGCGCGCTCACCGTGGAGCTCCCCGCGACGTGGGTGGTGGGGGACCGGTGGCTGTTCGTCGCGGCGGACGGCAGCGTGTACGACGCCGGGATCCCACTGACCGTCACGTCCGAAGGGCCGCGGCTGCCCGGTGAAGCGCTGTCCGCCGGGCCGGGGCCGGCGTGGCCGCCCCTGCCGCTCACCTCCGAGCCCGAGCCGTGGCGGAGCATCCCCTCCGCGACCGCGCAAGGGCCGGTGGTGGTCCACGGTCCACGGGCGCTCAACGTCACCGGTGCGCCGGTGGTCGCGGGCAACGCCGTGGCGCTGCGGCTGGTGTTCGCGCTCCGGATCAGGAGCCAGATCAGCCCCTTCCTCCAGCTTGCGTGGACGGGGCCGGACGCCACGGCGGTCACTGTGTGGAAGGCCTTCAAGGCGGATGGCACCGACGTGACGACGGCGGCGGAGCTGCGGGCGGCCTGGAGCTTCTTCGCACAGGAGTCCGCCGCCTCGCGGGACGACGCCGAGCTCTGGCTCCGGTTGGAGTCCGACACGCAGCACATCCTCCTGCCGTCCTGCGAGGTGTCCTTCACGAGCGACCACGGCGAGGCGGTGCTCATCCATCTTCCGGCGCTCGAGACGAAGGTGCCGCCGCTCGCGGGCTGGTCTCCGTCACTCGCCTTCGCGAGCGAGGCCGTGTCGGTGAGGCTCGACGGCTCGACGGTCTGGGCCGGAAGCCTGCAGGTGGCGCGCTTCGCATGCGGGACCATCGCCCCCATTCGCGAGGCGAAGACGCTGCGCCGCCGACGGATCCGTCAGCGCACGCTGTGCTGGTGGAAGAACGAGGACCCGATGAGCCCCCAGCTCGGCCTCGCGACGCCCGCGGGCTGCCTGGACATCGATCCCGCGCACGGCCTGTTCTCCTTCGCGAAGACCGAACCCGCGGCGCCGTTCACCGTGGCGTCGGTGCATCCGGGAGCCGCCGGCTGGCCGCCGAGCCCGGTCACGGTCGACTACCTGGAAGGCTATTCATTCCACACCGGAGCCCGCCCCGACGCGCGCGAGCCGCTGCTCGCGGAGGAGCTGCCCGCGCCGACGCGGCTCGTGCTTCGCGGGGGCAGCCTGCACCGGGACGCGCCCCTCTCGTACCAGTCCCTCCCGCGCTACTCGACGCTCGGAGAGGCGCTCGCCGCCGTCGTCGCGGATGGCGTGAAGGCGGCGAAGCACGAGGTCATCCAGTTCGAGGACAGCGCGACGTACGCGGAGAGCGCGCTGGTCTGGCCGGCCAACGTGACGTCGCTGACCATCCAGGCGGCGGAGCTCCACCGGCCCGTGCTCCTGCTCGGCGCGGCGTGGGCGAGCGTCGCGCCCCCGACGTACGAGAAGCTGACGCTGCACGGGCTCGCCATCCGGCAGACCACCTATCCGGGGTCGCCGCCAGTGCCGGCCACGGTGGCCCTGGACCCGCCACCCGCCAGACAGGTCGAGGTGCGGTTCTGCTCCGCGTTGGCGCCCCACGACCTCTGGAGGTTCACGGCCGCGGAGGGCTCCGACACGGCGATCCACCTCTTCCGCTGCCTCGCGCCGAGGCTCCGGGTGAACGGGGCCGCCTCCGTCATGGTGGAGGAGAGCGTGATCGACGCGGCGGGCGGCCTGGCCGTCCAGGCCATCGACAGCGAGGTCCGCTTCGAGCGCTCGACGGTCGCGGCCCTTCGCGCGGACCTGGGCGGTGGAGCCTCGGTGGACGTGCGCGTCATCGAGGCGAGCGAGAGCCTCTTCACCGACGTGGCGCGGGCGCGTGACCGGTTCCACGGCTGCGTCCGCTACAGCCGCGTGGAGCCGGAGAGCCTGCTGCCACGCAGGCATCGCGTCACGGAGGACCTCCCTTTGTTCGTCACGCGCGACCGGACCGACGCCGCGCACCTCCGTCTGTCCGAGGCGTGCCCGAGGTCCATCACGCGCGGCGCGGAGGACGGTTCGGAGATGGGAGCGTTCCACGGCGCGCGGTTCGCGCAGCGGGGCGACGCGTTGCTCACGAGGTTGATCGAATACACCCCCGCGGGGCTCCAGACCGGGCTCCTGCGGATGGACTAGCGCGCCGGGCCACTGGGTTCGGCGAGACCTGAGACACCGGGAAGAGGACGGTTGAGAGAGCGACCATGAAAGGCGACTTCACCAGAGGCCATCGTCCTGATGCCAAGCGCAAGGAGAAGTACCGGCGCGTGCTCCTGCAGGAGGGGCGGCTCGTCCTGGACAGCGATGTCGCGGCCAGCGTCGACGCGGCCGACACGCTGATCCGCGACCTCGCGTCGGACGTGGGTTGCAAGCAGGGCAGTCCAAACCTGGGCTACCTCGCGACGCCGGGCCCGCTCCTGGCGGTGTTCGAGACGCTCGACGGCGTGACGCTGCCGGCACCGGGCGGCGCGTTCGTGGCGTACCGCGACTACGGCGCGAAGTACCACGAGCGCTTCCCGTCCCTGTACGTGGGGTCGCACGCGGCGGGCGGCTTCGTGAAGGTCCTCGCCCGGCGCAAGCTCACCAAGGCCCGCTATCCGAAGGTCCGACTCTGGCTGCGGGCCAACGCGAGCGTGGAGGTCCGGATCCAGGGCGTCAGCGCGGGCGTCGTCAACGCCAACGACGCGGGGAACTTCAAGTTCTACGACGTGCTGGTGCCCGCGGGCGCACCCGCCGAATACGACACCCTCGAGATCGGCTTCTCCGCGGCAGGCGCCGCGAACGAGGCGTGGATTGGCTTCATCGAGGGCTTCGAGGCGGCCACCAAGGCCCCGCTGTTCTCGTACACGCGCGGCCGGTACTACCTGCAGGGCCTCGCGGTCGAGTCGGCGGACGATGGGATGTTCTGGGAGTCCACCTTCCCGACCAGCAAGGGCTTCCCAGCCGGGGACACGCTGCCCGTCGCGGGGAGCTACGTCGTCGCCTACCTGGAAGGGTGGGAGCGGCTCATCACCCGCATCGAGGACGGCGGCATCCTGGAGCAGGCGCTGGGCGGCGTGCTCGACACGACGGTGCGCTCGAGGGCGGTGGGCCAGGTCAAGCTCGCCGTGTTCGCGAACGACGGCGGCGATCCGCTCGCGGGCAAGGACGACGTGCCGGCCGCCTTCGCCAAGGTCGACGCGGGCACCGGCAGGCTGAAGCTCACCACCAAGGTGGCGCCGGACAACCTGGACCCCTGCGCGATTCCGGAGGCAGGCGGCTACACGGGCGCGGACAACCGCTTCTACCGCTTCGAGGTGCACAAGGGCGGCGCGCTCGGGAATGTCGAAATCAAGTGGTCGAGGAACAACGGCTCGGACGTGTTCGCCGTCGCCTCCGTGGCGAACACGCTCACGAACCTGACGCTCGCGCCCGGCGCCGAGGTGAAGGACGGCGACCTCATCGAGCTACTCGATGAGACCGACGACCTGGGTGACGCCGCCCCCGCGGAGGTCGCGCTCGCGGCGAAGGTGTTCAGGGCTTCGCAGCGCTCGGTGGGGCAGCTCTTCTACGCGGAGACGACGGCCACCTCCGGGCAGCTCAAGCTTCGCGACGCGGTGACGCGGCTTCCGGTGAACGTGCCTGCGGACTTCGCCAACAAGACCCAGGCGCCCCGGAAGGTGCGGGTCTGGCACGGACTCCTGGTCACGAAGCCCAAGGTGCTGGGGGATCCGCCGGTCACCCTGTTCGACCTGGGCGATGGCATCGTCATCGAGCTGTCCGGCGCGGCCTTCCGCCCGGGCGACTACTGGCAACACGAAGCGCGCAAGATCAAGGACAACCAGAACGGTCCCTGGCAGGAGCCGCCGCACGGTCCGGAGCGGCTGTTCGCGCCGCTGGCCCTGTTCCGGTACACGGGCGAGAACGCGCCGCTGGAGCTGGTGCGCTGGTACGACCATCAGTACTCGGCGCTCTGCGAGCTGAACGCGGACGACATCGCCTACGACGGCGGCAAGGTCGGCACCGACGCGGACACCGTGCAGGAGGCGCTGGACGAACTGTACGCCAAGGAGGACGGCGGCTGCTGCGACGCGTCGCTGTCACCCTCCGAAACACAAGGGGACGACACCGCTCGCATCCAGCAGGCCATCGACGAGGCCATCGACGGCGCGACCCTCTGCCTGGAGCGAGGCATCTACCGGATCCACGGGACGCTGAACATCGTCGGGAGGCGGGTGACGCTCTCCGGATGTCCTCATGCGACGCTGCTCGGCTTCGAGGGGGACGCGCCGGTGTTCTTCGTGGATGGGGACGCGTGCCTCACCCTGCGCGACCTCCTCGTCTTCCGGCGCGAGGACTCGGGGCCGCTCGTGCAGCTCACGCTGTCCGGGGGAACGCCGGGGGAGAAGGGGCTCGCGCAGTTCGTCCCGACGCAGGTCCGCCTGGAAGGGGCCGCGCTGGTCCATGCCGGTGAGAATGGCGTCGCCATCCAGATCGCCAGGCCCGCGCTGCCGGACTTCAAGCCCGAGGAGCCGGCGCCGTTCGTGGTGTACCCCGACACGCGGGGGACCACGTCCATCCGCGCCGAGGAGTCGATCCTCCTGGGCGCGTGGGGCGTCGCCGCGGAGTACGTGTTCATGACCGAGCTCATCGAGTCGGTGGTGGTCTGCGAGCGGGCCGGCATCTACGCCAAGGGGGCGGGAGGTCTGCGGCTCCGGCGCTCCTCGTTCCAGGGATGGCTGGACGTGGAGCGCCGCAAGGTGCTCATCGACGCGGCGGACGAAGACCTGGAGAAGACGGTCACGAGGCTCATCGAAACGGAGGCCGGCGGCTACAACGCGGACAGCGTCGGCATCGGGGTGAGCGGGGTCGACTACTGGCGAAGCGAGTTCGAGCAGTGCACGTTCGCCTGCGGAAGCCCGGTGCTCATCGGGTACCTGTACGACCTGCTCTCGGTCGGCAACGAGTATGTGGGCGCGCATGCGGGCATCCGGGTGGACTACCTGTACCAGTGCCGGATGTCCGGGGACCGGTTCTCCACGTCCGGCGCGGCCGGGGTCTGGCTGCCGTGGCTGACCAGCTCACTGAAGGTCGAGGGGTGCACGTTCACGGGCCAGCGCGGCATCCTCCTGGCGGCCTCGGCGGATGGCAGCCCGCTGCCCGCCCTGGAGTCCACGTATCCCTCGCTCGCCGAGGTCGGCATCCACGACAACCAGTTCCTGTCCTACCTCGCGGGCGTCCAGATTGGACCGAGCCTCGTCCAGCAGCAGGAGGGAACGAGCCCGCCGGTGGTGAGCATGGAGGGGGTCGCGGTGACGGCGAACGTCTTCTCCAACACCTCCCTGGGCGTCGCCTGCACGCTCATGCCTCCGCCCCCCTGGGGTGAGGAGCCGGAGGAGCGGACCCAGCGGCTGCGCATCGCGGGCAATCAGCTCGACGCCGCGGTCGGGGTGCTCGCGCTGGGGAACGACGTGGTCGTCCAGGGCAACACCGTGCGTGGCCAGCAGCTGAGCTTCTCCAATGACGTGCTCGGCCTTCCGCTGCACAACGCGAGGCAGGTGGGCCTCTACCTGGCGGACGGTGGATACAGCGCCGTCCAGGACAACGTCATCACTCTGAGCGCGGTGTCGCAGGCCGAGAAGGGCGGGAGCGTGGGCATCCTTCTCTACGAGCGCTGGACCGAAGGCGAGCGCGACGGCATCACGGTCCAGGACAACACCGTCACCGCGTCGACTCCCTTCTGGGTCGCCGAGGGTGAGACGGGCGCCGGGACGCATGGGCTCCTGCTGGAGGGAAACCGCTTCACCGGGTTGGGATGCAGGTGCGAGCAGCTCTACGAGAGCGTCCTGCGGAACAACGTCTTCACGGGTGGGATCCGGATCACGATCTCGGGCGGAAACACCATCTCCGGCAACCGCCTGTCGCAGCTCCCGAGCAGCCACATCGCGCTCCGCATCACCCAGGTGTGGGGGGACTGGCAGATCGAGGACAACCGCGTGGATGGGAGCATCGTGCTGACCCCCTATGCGTACACGACCGCCGGAGTGGCGAGCACGTCTCCTCGGTTCATCGAGTCGCTGCAACCGTGGGTGGCTCCGGCGGACACGGTCAACCGGGGGACCGTCCGGGTCGCGGAGGTCCAGCCGATCCTCCAGACCTATACGAAGGCGCTCGCCGCGGCGGCCATCGACAAGGAGTACTCGTACAACGCGCAGGTGCAGGGCAACTGGGTGTCAGCGGATCTGGTCGTTGGCTGGCCGAACGTGACCTCCAAGTCGCCGTACGACACGTATCCGGCGGCGGTCGCGGACACGTACTCGGGGGTCCAGATCGTGGGCAACCGGGTCGGCGCCATGCTCGTCACGAACACGTACAGCCGGCTCGTGTTCGCGCACAACTTCGCGACGGACTTCAGCATCCCGGGGTGGAGCCAGACCGGGATCATCACCGCCCCGAACTTCAACGCACCCTGACGGAAAGGACGCACTTCATGCGACCGACGCAGAACATGAAGAAGGCCTTGAAGCTCCCGGACGTCAGTGACCCCCGTCCCCAGCGGCCCGCGCCCAAGAATCCAGGCGCGTGGGTGGCCGCGCGGCGTGAACAGCTGGAGCTGAGGCTCAAGTCGATTCGCGAGCTCTCGGGCAGCGCCGTGCTGACGCAGACGATGACCGCTGGACGGGAGCTCATCCAGGAGCTGTCGAAGGCGGCGCAGCAGGGAAAGAAAGACATCCCGCAGACTCCGCCGACCAACACCCCGACGAAGCCGCCCACCAAGGCGGAGCTCGCGAAGATTGAAGAAGCAGAGCGCAAGGCACTCGAGGCCTGGAAGGGCATCGAGAAGGACGCGCAGGAGCGGCTCGCGCTCCGCATCCGCCGGGGTGAGGCGAGGGTGCGGGCGCTGACCGCGTATCAGTCCGCGCGCACTTGCGGGCTCGGAGGACCGAAGAGCCAACCGCGGAAGCCGGAGAAGGGCTGACCCAAGGTGGGACGCCCGGCCGCGAAGACTCCGGCGCCTGTGAATGCGCCGAGCGCGGCGGTACCCGCGTCGCGGGCCGCTGAAGCCACCGGTGTGTCCCACGCGGCCGACCCGGGCTTCTCGGGGGGCAGTCCTCTGGGCCCTTCGACCCGGTCGCGGATGGAGGGCGCCTTCGGGCGTTCGTTCGACGGTGTGCGGGTGCACACGGATGCGCGCGCGGCGGGCTTCGCCGCCGAGCACCAGGCGGAGGCCGTCACCACCGGACAGGACATCGCCTTCGGGACGTCGAAGTACCGCCCCGGCACCGAGGGCGGCGACAGGCTGCTCGCGCACGAGCTGACCCACGTGGTGCAGCAGGGCAACTCCGCGCGCGGAGCCCCCCAGGCCAAGAGCGAGGTCTCCACGCCGAACGAGCCAGCCGAGATGCAGGCCGACGCGGCTGCTTCACGGGTGCTGTCGGGACATCCGGCTGGAGTCACCGAGGGCAGCTATTCGGGGTCGACGCGAAACCGGCTGATGCGCAAGGCGCTGTCCCCGGCGAGCGTGCCGGTGCCAGGCAATGCCGCGGAGACAGCCGGACCGACGGAGGCGAAGTCCGCCAATGGCCCCGAAGTGACAGGGGGGCCGCCAGGGAAGAAGCGGAAGAAGTCCGAGGAGGCGGAAGCGGCCGAGGCCGGCAAGGAGCAGGCGAAGACGCCCGGAGAAGAGGGCGCCGGGGCTGAAGCGAAGACGGCGGAGGCGCGGCAGGCCGGCGTCGAGGAGCCCGCGTCCACCCAGAAGACGCAGGACGGGAAGCAAGGCGGCAGAGCGGCCGTGAGCGGTGGCCTCGCGGGAAGGCTCGCGCAGTCGCTGCGCGAGAAGGTGACGAGGGGAGAGGAGAAGCCCGCGCTGTCGCCCGGAGCGAACGAGACGCTCCGCGAGGCAGCGGAGTCCGGAGTCACCGGCGCGAAGAAGGAGCAGGGCAAGGCCGGTGAAGCCCGAGCGGCCGGACTCCAGACTCCCGGAGCAAAGGCCGCCGCCGGTGAAGTGGCCGGGCCGCGTGGAACGAAGCCCGCGGGTGGGGCCCTCAGGGGAACAACGCCGGCTGAAGCAAAGGCAGGTGCCGCCGGGAAGGAGCCCGGAGCACCCATCGAAGGCAAGGCCGGTGCTGCTGGGAAGGAGCCTGGAGCGCCCGGTGAGGGCAAGGCCGGTGCCGCTGGGAAGGAGCCCGGAGCACCCGTCGAAGGCAAGGCCGGTGCTGCTGGGAAGGAGCCTGGAGCGCCCGGTGAAGGCAAGGCCGAGGGACGAAAGGGCGCCGAAGCAGAAGGCGCGGCGACAGGTGAGAAGGGCGCCGAGAAGAAGCCGGGCGCGGCCGACGAAGCAAAGGCCCTTGCGGGAGAGAAGGAAGAGGGCACCAAGAAGGGCAAGGGCGGCGACGCGAGCGCCAAGGCCGAGGGCCAGGCCAAGGCCCGACAGGGCGTCCCCGGAGATGTGAAGAAGGCCCTCGAAGGCGCGAACGACAAGGGCCCGGCGGGTGCATCGCCAGCGACAGCGGAGCGCGAGCCCGCGGCAGCTGGAGGCGGCGGAGGCGGCGGAGGTGGCGGTGGCGGTGCTGGCGGAGAGGGAGGCTCCGAATCTCCCGAGGCCCAGGCCACCGAGGAGAAGATCTACGAGAAGCAGCCCGAGGAAGAGGCTGCCGCCGAAGCACAACAAGATCAGGAGGAAACCGCCGAGGGTGAAGCAGGCGGCGGTGTTGAAGCCGAGGCCGAAGGTGGAGGTGGTTCGGAGCCGACGGAAGCGCTGAGTGGTGGTGGCGGAGGCGAAGGAGACACCGAGCCCACCAGCGCCGACGCCGCGGAGAAGGGACCCACCGAACAGCAGGTCGAGGCCAAGGAGGCCGCGTCCACAGCGGAGACGAACCGGGAGATCGCCGAACAGAAGCAGGCCGACGCCGAAGAGGCGCAGGCGCAAGAGCCAGCTCCCGAGAGCGCGGGCCCCGAGGAGGGGGCGCTCTCTCCAGCGGAACAGGGCGCGGCGACAGCCTCCGTGAGCGAGGACGCGGGCGGTGGTGCCGGCGCTGCCGCCGGCGGCGGTGGAGGCGGAGGAGCCATCCCCGACAAGCCCGCGCCGGCCGTCCCTGATGTCTCGGGCAGCGAGCCCAAGGCCGGGCTCGGGTCGCTCAAGGGCCTGGCGCCCATGTCCATCCAGGGCGCGCTCGGGAGCGTCTCCCAGTCGGTCTCGAAGTCTGTCGGCGACAAGAAACAGGCGCTCGCCGCGAACCCACCCACGCGCGCGGCCTCCTCGGGCATGCCCGGCAAGAAGGGCGCGACGCGGCTTGCCCCCGGCGCTGACGGCAAGGGCGGCACGAAGGCCGAGAAGGTGAACGAAGGCGCCGCGGTCGAGACGCCCGCGGCCGAGCCCGTTCCCGAGGCTCCAGCCCCCGCCGTCAACGCGGTGACCGCCCCCTCGACGAGCGGCACTGGCGAAGGAGAGATGTCGCAGCAGGACGCGGACCGGATGGGTTCCGCGGTCGACAACATGCCCACCTCGGATCCCGAGGTGAGCACCAGCGCCGGCCCGCCGCCCACGCTCGCGCTCGAAGGGAACGCGGATCCCTCGCAGGTCACGGCCCAGCGCGTGAAGATGGACCAGTCCGTGGCGGCCGCGCACGACACGGGCAAGGCCGACGCGCGCAAGCCGATGGGGGAGAACGAGATTGCTCCCCAGGAAACCCACGAGACGCTCGCCGCGAAGGTGCCCGCCAGCGGAGGCGGCGCGGGCGGAGGGGCGGCGGGAGGAGCGGGCGGCCCGGACGCGGAGGCCGCGTCGATCATCGCCCAGGAGAAGAGCCAGGCGGAGATCGACGCCGCGGTCGAGAAGGGCCAGGGCGACATGGCCCAGGAGGAGGCGAAGGAACAGGAAGCCTCCGAGGCCGAAACCCAGCGCACCCAGGACCTGGCCGCCCAGGCCGAGTCAGACGCCGCGGCGGAGCAGGAAGCGGAGAAGGCCGCCGCCCAGAACGAGGTCGCGAAGAAGCGCGGCGAGTGGAACGAGGAGCAGCAGGCCGCCGTCGACAAGAGCCACACCGAGGCCGACACGAAGCAGCAGGAGGCCGACGAGAAGGTCGAAACAGAGAAGACGCAAGCCGACGAGAGCGCCAGCAAGACCCTCCACGAGGGCGAGGAGAAGGCCCAGCAGGCCAAGGAGGAGGGAGAGGCCAAGGCCGAGCGCGAGAAGGCCAAGGCGAAGGAGGAGTCGAGCGGCTTCTTCGGCTGGCTCGCGTCGAAGGCGAAGGCGTTCTTCAACAAGATCAAGGAGGCCGTGAAGAGCGTCATGAAGGCGCTCCGCGCGGCGGTGAAGGCGGCCATCGAAGCGGCGAAGAAGGCCGCGGTCGCGCTGATTGAAAAGGCGCGGCAGGCGGTGGTCGCGGCCATCCGTCTCGCGGGTGACGCGCTGATCGCCATCAGCGACGTGGCGCTCGCCGCGTTCCCGGAACTCAAGGCGAAGTTCCAGGGCGCCGTCCGCCAGACCGTCCAGGACGCCGAGGACGCGGTCAACAACATCGCGGACAAGCTGAAGAAGGGCGTCACGAAGCTGCTCGACGCGCTCGGCGAGTTCCTCGACAAGGCCCTGGGGCTTCTGGAGAAGGGCCTGCTCGCGGCCGTGGACGCGGTCGCCGCCGTGGTGGACTCGGCGATCAAGGCGGCGGAGGCCGTCGCCAAGGCGCTGGGGACCTTCCTCGCGCTCATCAAGGACATCGCGGCGGGCCCGGGTCAGTGGATCGCGAACCTGGGCGCCGCTGTCGTGGACGGCATCAAGAACCACCTCGTGAAGGCCATGGCGTCGGCCATCAGCGACTGGTTCAAGAGCAAGGTCGAGGAGGTGCTGGGCATCCCCGTCGACCTGATGAAGGCGCTCTTCACGGGCGGCTTCAACCTGGAGGCCATCGGGAAGATGGCCTGGGAGGCGCTCAAGTCCGCGGTCCCGGGCATCCTGGTCCAGCTGCTGATCGAAAAGCTGGTGGCGATGATCGTCCCCGCCGCGGGCGCGGTGATGGCCATCATCGAGGGCGTCCAGGCGGCGTGGGGCGCGGTCAGCCGGATCATCGCGGCCATCGATTCCTTCATCACCTTCCTGAAGGCGGTGAAGGGCGGGAACGCCGGCCCTCCGTTCGCGACCGCGGTGGCGGCGGGCGCCGTGGCGGTGATCGACTTCGTCGCCAACTGGCTGCTCAAGCGCCTCATGAAGCCGGCGAAGAAGGTGTCCGGCAAGCTGGCCGCGCTGGGCAAGAAGATCCTGGCCAAGATCAAGAAGGGGCTGAAGAAGGCCGGCAAGAAGCTCAAGAAGTTCTTCAAGAAGGCGGGCCAGAAGCTCAAGAAGCTGAAGGACAAGGTCTTCGGCAAGAAGAAGAAGGGCAAGGGCCGGGACAAGAAGAAGGACAAGGACAAGAAGAAGAAGGAGCAGATCGAAAGGGCGCTGCGCGAGGTGCCTCCCAAGGTCCGGGCGCTCGTCGCCAAACGGCCCAGGAAGCTCATGCTCACGATGCAGCTCCTGAAGCTCAAGGTGCAGTACCGCCTCAAGAAGCTGGCCGTCAGCGGCACCCGCCCGAACTACACCATCTCGGGGTTCATCAACCCGCCGTTGCCCGACGAGAAGATCTTCGGGGTCGACTCACACAAGTTCCTCAAGGCGGTCCAACTCGTCGCACAGAAGTGGGCGAAGCGGCGCAAGGCGGAAGAGCGCGCGCCGGATCAGGACTTGATGGCCATGCCGCAATTCGGAGTCGAGACCCGAGGCTTCGGAAAGGGGGGCGTCCACAGCCCCGGCATGGCGGGCGCGGATCCGGTCTCGTTCGAGACGAAGGGCTCCCTGACGCTCATTCCTGGCGTGGAGAAGCCTCGCTCGTATCTCGCGATCACGAATGAGCTGGAGAAATTGAGCGCGGAGGACCGCGACAAGTTCGGGACGATGCTCGCGCAGCTCGTCAAGCGCAAGCGCGCGGACGCCAACGTGGCGGGGCTGGGGGAGGTCTTCGGGACGATGTTCGTCTCCGAGCGCAAGCGGCACTCGAAGAACCTCGTCTACGCGCTCATGGCGGTCCAGACGATGGCCGCGGGTGGCACGTCACCCGTGGAGATGCTGAACCCGAAACAAGGGGAGGGCGGCGGCGTCTTCCCACCGGCCTACAAGGGGGCGGTGCAGGGGCAGGGAGGCACGTCCAGGCTCGGAAACAATCCGACCCAGGAGGCGCTGGATCAGTGGTCCGCCAAGGAGACCCAGAAGCAGGCCAAGCTGCCCGAGTACAGGCAGACGAATCCGGAGCAGACATTCGCCGAGGCGTATCGCCGCGAAGTGGAGCAAATCAAACGGTGGGCCAAGGCGGCGGGGCTGGAGGAGAAGGTCTTCAACAAGGATATGTCCGCGCAGGAGATCGCCGATATCATCGACGGTGCTCTCGCGAGCTATTTCTCGAAGGGATGAGGCACCCATGCGCACCTTGATCCTCAAGGAAGCTGTCGGGCGGGAGCGGATGGAAGAGGTGATGCGCGGGATGGGGCTCACGCTCGCCAAGGACGACACGGTGGAGCAGATGGTCTGGCGGGTCTGGATGGCCGCTGACCGCCAGAGCGCCGTGCATGACATCGACGATTTCGTGACGAAGGTCCGCTACCTCTCCGTTCGCGGAAAGAAGGAGGGCGCGCTCGTGAAGCAGTTGTCGGCGGCCCTCCCTGTCTGGGCCCGTGACGACCTGCTCAAGCATGCGCTGGCGCTGCTCGCCCACGGCTCGGACGAGGACCGGCAGAAGGTCGCCTTCGAGGTGGCGGCGGAGATGGACGAGTACGATGCCGCCTCCGCGGGTGTCCTGACGGCCTTCCTCAAGATGGACGAGCCGAGCATCCGCCGCGCCGGGGCACGCGCGCTGCGCTCCCGTCCCTGGTCCATCTTTCGCGGCACGGCGAAGCAGCTCTCCGAGGACGCAGACCCTGAAATCGCCGCCGTCGGCAAGGAGATGCTGGCGCGAATCATCGAGCAGCATGGCGAGTAGTGGATGTCAGGGGCCTCCCGCGCGGTCCTTCTCCACGCCAGGGGCCGCTCCCACCGGCTCCAGGTGCGGGAGGTGGCCCGGGGACGCAGCTCGCGCGCCACGGCGAGCCGCAGGCGCTCCCGGGCCTGCGCGGAAGGCAGGGGGCCTTCCTCGCTTGTCTCCAGGGCGCGCTTGAGCGCGATGAACTCCCGCAGACAGCTTCCGCACACGGGGAGGTGGTCCTCGACGGCCTGCCGGGTTTCGGGGTCCAGCGTTCCGAAGTGGTAGGCCACCAGCTCGGGCGCCACCGTGTGGCAGCTCATGGGTGCATCTCCTCGCGCAGCTGTTTCACCCGTTCGTGCATCCGGGACTTCACCGTTCCCAGAGGGCGGCGCAGGACGTCCGCCATCTCCGCGTAGGACATGCCCTGCGTGCGCAGGGCGTAGAGCTCGCCAAGCTCCAGGGGGAGCCGGGCCACGGCGTCGCGCAGGGCATCCCGGACCTGCTGGTTCTCGAGCGCGTGCTCGGGGCTGGGGCCCGGCGCTGGCGGTGAGTTGGCTTCCTTCTTCAAGGCCCGGGTCGCCCGGTGTCGAGCAGAGGAAGAAGTTCCTTGAGGAGGCTGCCCTGCAGCGCGATGTGGAGTTCGCGGGCGGTGAAACAAAATATACGAGCGGCACGCCTGAAACGCTGAGTGACAGGTCGACTGCGATGGATCGCGAGTTCTACGACTTCTATCGCACCGCGCGGGGGCACCACCCGAACACCACGACGCACCCGACGCTCAGCAGCAATACCCGGTTCATGAACTTCTACCCGTTCACGGACATCGAGACGATCTCTCCCCGGCCGATGCTCTTCATCGCGGGGGAGAACGCCCACTCCCGGGAGTTCAGTGATGAGGCCTACCGGCTTGCCGGTGAACCCAAGGAACGGGTCATCGTGCCCGGCGCGGGTCACGTGGACCTCTACGACCGCGTCGGCCTGATTCCCTTTGAAGCGCTGACCAAGTTCTTCCGGAACAGTCTGAAGTAGCCTTGGCGCCCTCCACATTCCGGGTGCCTGCTCCATGACGAAGAAGACGGCTGCTTCCGACGTGAACCCTGGCTTCTCCCGCCGCACGCTCCTCGGGGCCGCGGCGGCCGTGACGGGGGCGCTGGCCGCGCGGGATGCGCGTGCCCAGGCGCCTTCCGCCGCCGCGCCAGGGACCTTCGCGCTCGAAGAGGTGACGGTCGCGGAGCTGCGGGCAGGCCTGGAGTCTGGCAAGCACACCGCGCGCGGGCTGACGGAGGCCTACCTCGCGCGCATCCGGGAACTCGACCGCACCGGGGACCTGCCACTGTGCTCCGTCATCGAGCTCAACCCCGACGCGCTCACGCAGGCCGACGCGCTGGACGCCGAGCGCAAGGCGAAGGGCTCACGCGGGCCGCTGCACGGCATCCCCGTGCTCATCAAGGACAACATCGCCACGGCGGACAAGATGCAGACCACGGCGGGCTCACTCGCGCTGGTGGGCGCCGTGCCTTCTCGCGATGCGTTCATCGTGGAGCGGCTGCGCGCCGCCGGTGCCGTCCTCCTGGGCAAGACGAACCTCAGTGAATGGGCCAACTTCCGCTCCACGCACTCGATGAGCGGCTGGAGCGGGCGCGGCGGCCTGTGTCGCAACCCCTATGCTCTCGACCGGACCCCTTCCGGTTCAAGCTCCGGTTCGGGCGCGGCCACCGCGGCCAACTTCTGCGCCGTGTCGGTGGGCACGGAGACGGACGGCTCCATCGTCTCGCCCGCGTCCGCGTGTTCGCTGGTGGGGCTGAAGCCCACGGTGGGGCTCGTCAGCCGCGCGGGCATCATCCCCATCTCGTCGACCCAGGACACCGCGGGCCCCATGACGCGCACCGTGGCGGACGCCGCGGTGCTGCTGGGCGTGCTCGCGGGCGAGGACCCGCGCGACGCGGCCACCACCGCCAGCCGGGGCCACGCTCATCCGGACTACACGAAGTTCCTCGACCCCAAGGGGCTCGCGGGGGCGCGTATCGGTGTGCCGCGTGAGCGCTTCTTCGGCTACCACCCGGCCACGGACGCCATCGCGGAGCGCGCGCTCGAAGTGATGAAGGCGCAAGGGGCCGTGCTGGTGGACCTGGTGGCGCTGCCCAACGCCGCGAAGCTCGACGCGCCGGAGATGGAGGTGCTGCTGTATGAGTTCAAGGCGGGCCTGGAGGCCTGGCTCGCACAGCTCGGCGAAGGCGCCCCCGTGCGGACGCTCGCGGACCTCATCGCCTTCAACGAGAAGAACCGCGAGCGCGAGATGCCCTACTTCGGCCAGGAGCTACTGCTCCAGGCGCAGAAGAAGGGTCCGCTCACCGACGCCGCCTACAAGAAGGCGCTCGCGGCGTGCCGCCGGTACTCGCGCGCCGAGGGCGTGGACGCGGTGATGAACAAGCACAAGCTGGATGCGCTCGTAGCCCCGACCCAGGCACCGGCGGGTCCCATCGACCTGGTGCTGGGCGACCACTGGCTGGGCAGCAGCTCCACGCCCGCCGCCGTCTCCGGCTACCCCAGCATCACCGTGCCCGCGGGCGATGTTCATGGGCTGCCGGTGGGGGTGTCCTTCATCGGCCGCGCCTGGAGCGAGCCTGTGTTGCTCAAGCTCGCCTACGCCTACGAGCAGGCCTCGCACGCGCGCCGCAAGCCCGGGTTCGCCCGGAGCCTGAATCCGCGTGGCGGGTAGGGTGGACCGGCCCGTGCCCACTTCTTGATCCGCGTCAATGCGCGCGAGGGCTCCTCCCTCCACTCTGGAGGCCACAACGTCGCTGAACGTTCTGGAGCCCTCGCGATGAACATCTCCCGCCTTCACTCCCGTTCCCTGGGCGCGCTCTTCCTCCTGCCGTTTCTTGCCTACGGCATCGGCACCGCGCTCGTCACCTCCGTCCTCGAGGAGCCGGAGCTGCTGGCCGGACAGAGGACGCTGTTCGTCGGAGGGGCGCTGCTGCTCCTGCTGGATGCCTTCCTCGTCGTCGGGATTGGCGTGCTGTTCTTCCCGATCCTCCGCGAGCGGAGCCAGGGCATCGCCGTCGCGTACGTCTGCACGCGGGTGATGGAGGCGCTGGTCCTCATCGTCGGAGTGGTGTTCCTGCTGTGCATCCTTCCGCTCGCGGACTCCGCGCCGCTGGAGCGGGTGACGCTGGTCAACCTTCTCTCGAAGGGGAACTTCTGGGCGTACCAGCTCGCGATGATCATCCTGGGCGTTGGCAGCGTGGCGTTCTGCCTGACGCTGTACCGCTCCCGGCTGCTTCCCGCGTGGCTCCCGCTGCTGGGCGCGGTGGGCTACGGGTCCCTGGCGCTGGGATGCGTGCTCGAGCTCTTCGGGCTGCCGTGGGGCCTCTTCTTCTCCGGGCCCGGAGGCCTGTTCGAGCTGTTCCTGGGCGGCTGGCTCATCGCCAGGGGGTTCCGGACGGTCACGCCTTCGGTCGCGGCGTAGCCGGCTTGCCGCGCGTGGCAAGCCGCTTGCGGATCCGGCTCAGCGACTCGGGCTTCACGCCGATGTAGCTGGCCAACTGGTACTGCGGGATCCGCTGGAGGAGGTCCGGCCGCGCCTTGGAGAGCTTGAGGTAGCGCTCCTCCGGGGTATCGGTGAGATGGGAGTTGAACCGCTCCTGCTGCTCCGCCAGGACCTTCTGCATCACCCTCCGGGAGATGCTCTCGAAGCGAGGGAAGCGCTGGTACAGGTCCCCCTCGCGTTGCTCGGTGCCCACCACCACCGTGGTGTCTTCCGCGCAGACCAGGAAGTGATCCGCCGGGGTCTGGTTCATCATGCTGTGAATCGAGAGGACCCATTCGTCCTCGGTGAAGAACCCGTTGCTGCGCTCTTCACCGTCGACGACGGTGTACTGGCGGACGCAGCCCTGGAGGACGAAGTAGGCCTCCGTGGAGACCTGTCCCGCCATGAGCAGGTGCGAGCCCTTCAGGCAGGTCTTCACCACCATGCTGTCCAGGATGGCCTGGGCCTCCTCGTCCGACAGCGGAGCGATGCGGCGGAAGTAGTCGACGAGCTTGTTCTTCATGAGGGCACCGCGGGGCCTCAGGGCCTGCCCAGCAGCTCCAGCGCGGAGGTGGTCAGCAAGGTGACGCCGGTGCGCAGCGCGCGCTCGCGGTCCGGCGCGTAGAGGGGCGAGTGCGGGGAGGGCAGCGCCTCCTCCGTGCCCTTGGCCTCGGCGAAGCGTTTGGGCTCGGTGATGCCCAGCCACAACATCACCGAGGGCACGCCCGCGCGGCCATACTCGGAGAAGTCCTCTCCGCCCATGACGGACGGCGTCTCGCCGAGGTTCTTGTCGCCCATCACCTTCGCCACCGCGTCCACCAGCCGCTTCGTGAGCGCGGGGTCATTGAAGGTGGCGGGCGTGCCTTCGGTGACCTTGACGTCGGGCGGGCGGGGCGCTCCGGAGGCCATCGCCTCCGCCTTGGCGATGCGCTCGATGCCGGCCAGCAGCGCCTTGCGCACCTCCGGCTTGTACGTGCGCACCGTGAGCTGCAGGCGCACCTCGTCCGGGATGATGTTGTGCTTGGTGCCACCGTGGATGGAGCCCACCGTGATGACCGCCGGCTCCAGCGGGCTCTTCTCCCGGCTGACGAGCGTCTGCAGCGAGAGGACGGTCCGCGCAGCCATCACCACCGGATCCACGGTGGTGTGTGGATACGCGCCGTGCCCGCCCTTGCCGTAGAGGGTGACGTCCACCGAGTCCACGCTCGCCAGCGCATAACCGGGGGTGAACCGCACCGTCCCCGCCGCGGCGTTGGCCACGGTGTGCATGGCCACGGCGACGTCCGGCTTGGGGAAGCGCTTGAAGAGGCCATCCGCCAGCATCTGCCGGGCCCCCGCTCCAATCTCCTCGGCCGGCTGTCCCACCAGCATCAGCGTGCCCCGCCACCGGTCCTTCGTCCGCGCCAGCAGCGTGGCCGTGCCAATCCATGACGTCATGTGCACGTCGTGCCCGCACGCGTGCATCACCGGGACCTCCGTCCCTGCGCCATCCTTCGCCTTCGTCCTGCTGGCGTAGGGCAGCCCCGTCTTCTCCTCCACCGGCAGCCCGTCCAGGTCCGTGCGCAGCATCACCGTGGGCCCCTTGCCGTTGCGCAACAGGGCCACCACGCCGTGCCCGCCCACCTTCGGGGTCACCTCAAAGCCGAGCTCGCGCAGGCGCTCGGCCAGCTTCGCCGCCGTCTTCTCCTCCTGGAGTGACAGCTCGGGCGTCTGGTGCAGGTCGCGGTAGAGCGCGTCCAGTTCGGGGTAGAGCGCGTCCAGGCCCGCGAGGACCGGAGGAGGGGGCTCCGCCGCGAGCACGGGGCCGCCAAGCGCCGCCACACAGGCGAAGAGCAGGGGAAGCAGGGGGAGCGTTTTCACCAGGGGCCTCCTGACGGTCAGGGAGCCCCCACTACAGCACGTCCCGCGCGGAGCTTCGCGCCGGAAGCCCTCACGCGAAGGCGGCGCTGCGCAGGACCATCACATCGGCGAAGTCGTGACGCGGCGGCGCGAGATACAGCGCCCCCTGCGACACCTGCTCGAGGAAGTGCTCGCCATAGTCGTGGCGGGGGCCCGAGGCGTACACGGTGATGTCCCGCGTCTTCGCCACGTCCCCGAGCATCCGGGCCACCGCGTGCGCCACCTCTCCCCAGAAGGGGAAGTAGAGATAGAACGCGGTGCCGTCCGACATGTCCACATCGCGGACATCCGCGTGGATGAACTCCAGGTTTGGCAGCGCGAAACGTTGGCTGTTGCGGCGCGCGGACTCGACATACGTCTGTCCATACTCCACGCCCTTGACCCGAGCAGAGGAGCTCGCGGCGACGGTGATGGCGAACTTCCCGTTGCCGCAGCCGAGATCGTAGACCACGTCGCGCGGCCCCGGGCTCGTGATGGAGAGGAAGTCGGAGATGCGCTGGGCCCGCGAGGCCATGTTCACCTGACCGAACGGGGGGCGGTCCTGGCCGGTGGTGATGCGTGAGATGCGCAGCAGGCCCTCGAGCCAGTCATCCGCCGCCGTGCTCGCGCGGCCCGTGGCTTCAATGAAGCCGAGCCCCTCCCACTGCTCGCGGAAGCGCGCCGGTGAGAGGTCCCCCGTTCGAAGCTGCTGGGCGACGTCATCTCCGGCCGCATCCAGCGCCTCGGTGACCAGGAGTGCACGCGCCTGCAGCGCGGCCCAGAGCGCCTGGAGCTCCGGACGGGCCCGCACATCGAGCAGGAGCAACTCCGGTTCCACGTTCTCCTGCACGAAGGCGAACTGCTCAAGCAGTGCCCACTGAACGCCCAGGCTCAACGTTCGCAAATCCGTTGGGATCAGGAGCGTCTCGGCGCGCTCGACCCACCAGGGAGGGGCAGGGGGGACGGGGGCGGAGGGCGGCATGGGACAGGATGATATCAAATCGCCAGCCTTGCTCCCGGCTCCAGTGGGTGAAGCTGGCTTGAGGCATACCCGGGCCCGGGTGTGGCCGGCGCGAGGGACTCCGAGTCCTTCCTGTCATGCAGGGAGAATCCATCCGGAGCGCCCCCACGGCTGGTGTGCCATCGGGCACGCTGAAGGTCGCGTGGTTGCTGTGGCTCACATTGTGGGCGCTGACAGGCTGCATCGAGCAGCGAGACGCCGAGGTGCTCCCCGATCCCGGCACCTCCACCGATAGTACCTGCGAGGGCGTTGCCCCCCGCACGCTGGAGGAGGTCCACGCGGCGCACTTCGCCGCGGAGCGCCCCACGGGCTGCACGGTGGGATGTCATGACACCGGCGCGGGCGGCCTGACGTTCCGTGACGCCCACGAGCTGTGGCTGGCCACCGTGCGGCAGCCCTCGCACGGCGACTCCTCGCGCCTGCTCGTGGAGCCCGGCCACCCGGAGCGCAGCCTCCTGTACCTCAAGCTTCGGCCGGACGCGCAGGGACGCATGCCGCAGGGCGGGCCCTTCCTGGACGCCGCCGCGCTGCAAGACGTCGCCGGGTGGATCTGCGCCGGTGCGCCGGAGCCGTCCACCTCCGTCACGGATGGCGGCCTGCCCGCCCGCCCGGTTCCCACGCTCGACACCCTCACGCCCTCCGCCGTGCAGGAGGGGGTGGGCGAGGTGGTGCTCTCCGTGGGAGGCGGTGGCTTCGTGGACGAAAGCCAGGTGGAGGTGGACGGCATCGCCATGCCCACGACCCCTGACGGTCCGCAGCGGCTGGAGGCCCGCGTGGCGGCGTCCGTGACGGCGCGGGCCGGTACGCACCAGGTGCGCGTCGTCACTCCGGCGCCAGGGGGCGGCGCCAGCGCCAGCCTCGACTTCACCGTCACCGCGACGGGCGTGGTGCTCCCCACGGTGTTCTCGCTGTCCCCCTGCGGCACGGTGGCGGGCTCGGGGGCGTTCACCCTCACCGTGCATGGCATGAACTTCAAGGAGGGCGCGAGCCTCTCCTTCAACGGCACGACGGTGGCGGCGACCTTCATCAGCCCCGAAGAGCTGCGCGCCTCCATTCCCGCCGCGCTGGTGGCCTCCGCGCCCGGTGGCAATGCCGTCACAGTCACCGTCGTCCACCCGGCACCGGGCAGGGAGACGTCCGCGCCCGTGACGTTCGGCGTGGCCAGCAAGGTGTCCACGCTCGCGTCGGACGTGCAACCCATCTTCACGGCGACCTGCGCCACCAGCGGTTGTCATGCGACCGCGTCCACGCCGGTGAACCTCACCGCGGGCAACGCCTACAACGAACTCGTCGGCGTCCCCACCAGCAGCAAGGGCTGTGGCCAGCGGCTGCGCGTGCAGGCCTGTGGCCCGCTGCGCGCACAGAGCTTCCTCATCGACAAGATCCTCGCGACCAACAGCAGCCCCGCGTGCTCCGGTGGCGCCATGCCCAAGGGAAGCCCGCTGTCGGCCGCGCAGAAGCAGGCCGTCATCGACTGGGTCGCCCAGGGCGCACCCCGGTAGGGGCCTCCTGACGGTCAGGGCGCCCCCACCGTGCTCGGGCGAGGCCTACCTTCGGGTCGTGGCCGAAGGGGGCCCCATGTCCACGAGCAACCTACCAATCGAGGTCGAGCTCATGCCCTGCAACGCCATGCGCTCGGCGCAGGAGCCCCTCCGGCCGCCCCATCCCTGCACCTTCTTCCGTCAGTGGGGGAGATCCGACTGAGCAAGGGCGGGACAGCTCGCGATGAATCCACAGACCGGGCACCTGCGGCGCGACACGGATGAGAGCGGGTTCTGACCTCATCGTGAAAATCCAACGGGCCGAGCCACCTCCGCCACCTGTTGGATTGGAATCTTCCATTCATATCTCATACGCCACACGGTCACGCCCTGAAGGATTGCATTATCCATATTATCAGGGTAGTCGGTATTTGCTGGGATGCGCCAGGACAGGCACGAACGGATGGCCTGGCGTGTGCCGCCGCCACTGCAAGGGAAACCGACCATGTTGCGAAACCTCTCCCCGTTGCTCTTCGTGACCGTGCTGGCTGCCTGTGCTGTTGATGTCGAGGAAGGCGGCCATGGAACGCCATCCTCTCAAGGACAAACGCTCCGCGAACCTGGGAACTGCGTCGGTGACTGTGGCGCGCTCACGACCTGTGGCGATGGTGTCTGTAACTACGGCGAGACGACCACGAGCTGTCCGTACGACTGCGGTAGCTCCCCGGGGACGGTGCTCGGCCGGTTCTCCCAGTGGTGCGGCAAGGTCAACAGCCACACGTCATCGAACGGGAGCTGGACTCCTGATTCGGACTGCTCTTCCGGCTGCAACATCGGCGGCGTGGGGTATTGCCAGAAGTTCTGGCCTGGCTCGACGGTCATCCGGCAGGTCCCGGTTTCTTCCAAGCCGACCTCCGCCTGGGCTACCGCCGGGTGTGGTCCCGTCAGTGATGAATGGGATGGCGATACGGAGTTCGAGTGCGTCGACGATACCGTCTATTGCGGCGACGGTGTTTGCAATGGTGGGGAGACGAGTTCGAGTTGCCCGGCCGACTGCGTGACGGTCCTCGGGCGCATCTCCCGCTGGTGCGGCAAGGTCAACAGCCACGCGTCCCCGAATGGGAGCTGGACTCCTGACTCGGACTGCTCATCCGGGTGCAACATCGGCGGCGTGGCGTACTGCCAGAAGTTCTGGCCCGCCGCTTCGGGCATCCGGCAGGTCCCGGTTTCCTCCAAGCTGACCTCCGCCTGGGCAACGGCCGGGTGTGGTCCCGTCAGTGATGAATGGGACGGTGACGACGAGTTCGAATGCCTGGATTGAGGTGAGCCAGGCCCTGGGCTGGTGCCTTGGTGTGATGTCGCGCGCTCCCGCCATGCCTACCTCTGGCGGGAGCACTCGAAGGGGGAGCCGCCATGGACATCATCGACCTCATTGACCGGACCCGCGACAGCATCTCCGCGCGCAGCGTCTTCGGCCAACCCATCCAGCAGGGGGACGTCACCGTGATTCCCGTCGCGCGCGTGAGGGGCGGTGGGGGCGGCGGTGGAGGCGAGGGCCCGGTTCCCGAGGGTAACGCGAAGGAAGGCACGGGCCGTGGGGAGGGCACGGGCTTCGGGCTGAGCGCGCGCCCGGCGGGCGCCTTCGTCATCCGCGGAGACAGGGTGTCATGGCTGCCTGTCGTGGAGCCCGCTCGCATCATTCTCGGCCTGCAGCTCCTGGCTGGCATCGCCCTGCTCAGTCGGGCCGCGGCATCTCGGGGACGCCGCGGCTCGCGTCACGGACGTACAGCCATTCGCTTCTAGCGCAGCGCCGCGAGGGCCGCGCTGACCTTCGCCACCGTCACCGACACGGGCGTCGTGACCTCCGGAGCGAAGATGGCCACGCGCAGCTCCTCGAACGCCCACCGCAACTCCTGCGCCGCCTCCTGGTCACGCGCGGTGGCGCCCTTGGCGAGGAAGGACTCCCACAGGGGGAGGAAGGGCGCGGCCTTTCCCGCGTCCTTGCTGGGGTTCGCTACCGCGCGCGACAGCCGTGCCTGGGCCGCGCGGAGGTAGCGTGGGTAGTGCAGCAGTCGCCCGAGCGGAATCCACTCGATGAGGTTCGCGGGGAACAGGTGCCCGAGCTGCGAGCGGATGTCCCGCACGGCCGCCGCGCCGCTCTGCCCCTTGGAGGCTGCCTTGAGGGCCGCGAGTGTCTGAGCGAGCTCCGCGGAGGTGACAATGACGGCGTTCGCCCAGTCCCGGGCCGCCTGCTCGATGCGCGGTGAGCCCTCACGGATCAGCGCCTCGAAGGCCGCCTTCGTGCGGGGAAGCGGCGCACCCGGTGCGAGCTTGAACGCATCATCGACGCCGCGTGCGAGGACGAGCGTCCGGAAGGCGTCGGCCTTGCCCCTCGCGGGCGGCGCGCCGTCCAGGGTCGGGAAGGGCGGCGGCATGCGCGCGGCGCTGACGGCCACGTGTCCGCGCGCGGCGAGCATCAGGAGCCGGCGGACCCCCGTGCGCGAGGCCGCTTCGGCGGCGGCGGAGGTCTCGAGCAGCGTCAGGTCCACGGCCGCGCCCCGGTCCACGAGCGCGGGGTAGGTGCGGACCTCCAGCCCGCCCACCCGCCGGGTGACCACGGGGGGCAGCTCTCCGAAGGTCCAGGCTGTCAGCCCCTTTCGCTCCCAGTCCGAAGTCGGCGCCACGCTGCGCAGCGCCGCGCGTGCATGGCCACCGTACTGTTCGAGCAGCGCGTCGGCGTCGCGGCTCTTCGCGAGCTCCTTCCCCCGCTCGTCGAGCACCCGGAGCGTGATGCGCAGGTACGGCACCACGGCGTCCGCCCGGAAGGACTCCTCGGGCACTTCCACGCCGCACAGCCGGGACACCGCACGCGCGAGCGCTGGAATCATCGGCCCGCGGAAGGGCACCAGTTCCTTCTCGAGACGGTCGACCAGCTCCGGCACCGGCCCCAGCTGCTTTCGCTGGGCGCGGGGGATCTGCTCAAGCAGGGCGGTGAGCTTCTCCCGCTGCCACCCGGGGATGGTCCAATCGAGTTCACCCGGGACCAGCTGGGCGAGCAGCAGCAGCGGCACGCTCACGGTGATGCCGTCGTCCTCTGCCGAAGGGTCGAAGGTGTACGTCACCGGCACGGACGCGCCATGCAGGGTGATGTTGTCCGGATAGTGCGCCGGGGACAGGCCCGGGTCGTGCGAGAGGGCGTCCTCCATCGAGAGGACGAGCACGTCGGGGTCGGCCGCCTCGGCCTTGCGGCGCCAGACCTCGAAGCCTGCTCCGTCCGTCACGTCCGCCGGGACGCGCTGGTCGAAGAACGTCAGCAGCGCCTCGCTGTCGAGCAGCTCGCTGCGCCGGGCCTTGTCCCGCAGGCGCGCCACGCGATCGAGCACCTGTTGGTTCTTCTCCTGGAATGCCCCCCGGGTGCGGTACTCGCCGCGCACCAGGGCGTGCTCGAGGAACATCAGCCGCGCCCGGGCGGGATCCATGCTGGCCAGGGCCACGGGGCGCTCCTTGAAGACCTGAAGCCCGAAGAGGGTCGCGCTCTCCTTCACGATGGCGCGCGAGGACTTCTCCGACCAGTGTGGGTCGGAGTGGCTGCGCTTGAGCAGGTGGGGGGCCGCCAGGGCGAGCCACTCCGGGTCGAGCTTCGCCACGGTGCGCGCGAACAGCTGGGTCGTCTCCACGAGCTCGAACGCCATCACCCAGGCAGGGGGCTTCTTCGAGAGCGCCGACGAGGGGTGGACCATGAAGCGCGTCTGCTTCGCGCCCGTGTAGTGGCGCTGCTCCGGATTCCACTGGCCGATGCGGGACAGGAGCCCGGTGAGGAGCGCCTGGTGCAGCATGTCCCCTCGCGCCGGGGCGCCCCGGCCCTTGCGCGGCAGGCGCAGCTCGCGGACGGTCTCCTCCAACTGGCGCTGGACGTCCCGCCACTCGCGCACCCGAAGGAAGGACAGGAAGTTGTCCCGGCACACGCGCCGCAGATGGGACGTTCCGCGTTCCTCGGCCTCGCGCACGAACGCCCACAGCTTGAGCAGCCCCGCGAAGTCCGAGTGCTCGTCGCGGAAGCGCCGGTGCGACTCGTCCGCCTTCTGCGCGAGCTCCCGGGGCCGCTCGCGCGGGTCCTGCAGGTTGAGCGCCGCGGCGACGATGAGAACCTCCTCCAGGCACCCGTACTCGGCGCCCGCGAGGATCATCCGCGCGATGCGCGGGTCCACCGGGAAGCGCGAGAGCTGGTGCCCGAGCGGCGTCAAGGTGCGCTCCTTGCCCTCGATGGCCCCGAGCTCCTCGAGCACCCGCCAGCCCTCGGCGATGGCCCGCGATTGGGGCGGGTCGAGGAAGGGGAAGTCCTCGAGGTCACCGAGGCCAAGAGACTTCATCCGCAGGATGACCCCCGCGAGCCCGGTGCGCTTGATCTCCGGGTCGGTGAAGGCGGGCCGCGTGGTGAAGCTCACCTCGTCGTAGAGGCGCACGCAGATGCCCTCGCGCACGCGTCCGCAGCGCCCCTTGCGCTGGTCGGCGCTGGCCTGGGAGACCGGCTCGATGTGCAGGCGCGTGGTGCCCGAGCGGGGTTCATAGCGCGACAGGCGCGCCACCCCCGTGTCCACGACGTACACGATGCCCGGGATGGTGACCGACGTCTCCGCGACGTTGGTGGCGAGGATGACGCGGCGCTGGGGGATGGTGGCGAAGACACGCGACTGCTCGGAGGCCGACAGGCGCGCATACAGGGGCTGCACCACCGTGCCGCGAAGCTCGCGCGCGTTGAGGGCATTCTCGGCCTCGCGGATCTCCCGCTCGCCGGGGAGGAACACGAGGACGTCCCCGTTCGGGTCGAGCGAAATGACGTTCGCCACCGAATCGGCCACGGCGTCGGCGAGCTCGGAGTCCTCGGCGGGCGGCTCGTAGAGCACATCCACGGGAAAGGTCCGGCCCTCCACCTGGATGACCGGAGCCCCGCCGAAGAACTGCGAGAAGCGCTCGGTCTCGATGGTGGCCGAGCTCACCACCACCTTGAGGTCGGGGCGTCTGGGGAGGATGCGCTTGAGCCACCCGAGCAGGAAGTCGATGGTGAGGCTGCGCTCGTGGGCCTCGTCGAGCACGATGGTGTCGTAGCGCTTCAGGAGCGGATCGCCGTGGATCTGCGCGAGCAGGACGCCGTCGGTCATGAACTTCACGGCCGTCTGCCGGGTCGAGCGGTCCTCGAAGCGGATCTGGTAGCCGACGTCCGTGCCCAGCTCCGTGCCAATCTCGCGTGCCACGCGCGCCGCCACGCTCGTCGCGGCGATACGCCGGGGCTGGGTGACGCCAATCTGGCGCGGGCGGCCGCGCCCCATGGCGAGCAAAATCTTCGGCAGCTGCGTCGTCTTCCCCGAGCCGGTGGCCCCCGCGACGATGACCACCTGATGGGCGGAGATGGCCGCGGTGATGTCCTCCACCCGGCTCGAGATGGGGAGCTCGGGGGGGAAGCGCAGGGTGGGCAGGCCGCCGGGGGAGGGGACGGGTGATTCGCCGGACATGGCGGTATGGACTAGCACTGAAGCGCGCGCTTCGCCCCTGACGAATCGTGTGGAAGCCTGCTCGGCGGGCGTTCTCGGGGGGATTCCCCCTGCGGGCCCGTACGCACCTGGATGCGAACCGTGGGAGTGACGCTCTGCGGAGGGATGCACTGAACGCGAGCCAGGCCGTATCATCGTCGCGTGATGAACCCGCGCACGCTCACCGACCTGATGGCCGAGGTAGCCGGCCGCGCCCACGAGTGGTCAACGCCCCAAGACCTCGGCTGCGATCGCGTGACGGTCGCGGCCGCCTGGCTGGCGAGCGACGATCCGGTAGCGATGCTGTTCCTGCTCGCCGCGGTTCATCCCCGACGCGAAGTGGAGATGTGCATCAAACTGGCGACCGAGATGTCGTTCTTCGAACCCATGCGGGACGAGGCACACACGATGAGTCGCCGCCTCCCCGGCATGAACTTCAATGGTCGGTCTCCGTTCTACTTCATGGCTCTCTACCAGCGGCTGAGCGCCGCCTTGCAGTGGATTGAGGACACCGAGCGAGCGCAGCTGGAGCACAAGCTCGCCACCGCGATCCGCGTCGTCGTCCCCGATCCGTTCACGTTCGGCGGACCCGCCGCATAGGGCCGGGGATGAACAAGCGATCGCCGAAGCCCTCTCGGCTCGGCGGTATCCGTCCTGCAGGAGCGCGTTGAGGCGTGGTGGTGGCTGGGCCGACAGGCCCTTCCTGGGTTCCTCCGACCGAGGACGCAGGGCTGCGGCTCATTGCTGGTGTCGACTTCAATACGCACGTCGTCCTGATCTCCTTCATAATCGACGGGAGCAGATGGGGATCAGTCATCAAGGGCGTTGTCAGCATGGCATTGCTCCGTGCCCCCATTGCCCGGTCCCCTGACTGTGACGCTGACGCTTTGCGTGTTCGCTGCGCAGGAGGCGGCATTCGCCTCGGGCACCTACCGCCCGAGCACCGCATCATCTTGACCGGCACGGAGTCCGCATTTAACGCTACGCGGACTGTGCGGTGCCCCGTCGTGCTCAAGCACATCACGTCCCTCCCTTTGCCATGTGCCTGTCCGCGCCGTAGGTGGCGCTGCGGGACCCCGCGCACGTGCCACCGAAGTGGGCATGGGAGCAGCGGGCGAGGAGGGGCAGGTAGTTCGCATGGGTGAGCCGATGCATGTTCCACCCGTAGATCCAGCTGCGCAGTGACCGCGCATTGAGAGAAAGGCGGCTCGCAGGGATGAGCTGCTGCCATTGCCATACACCTTGGTGCACTACCAGCCGGAACTCCGAGACCTCCCAACGCTTTCGCGCCTCAGTAGCGCGCCTTGTGAAGCGCGTTGGCGCAGCCTGGATACGTAGTCATCGACAAGTCTGCCCCCACCCGAACCACTGCGGTCGTGTGCCAAAATCGCGTCAAGCGACTGGCGCCGCCAGAGTCAGTGCGCGTGAGCTTGATTAGGAGTATCAGGTCCGCCTGCTGCGCGGTCAGCACCTTGCGGACAAAAGCCGATCGACAGCACATGCGGGCACCGGTCATGCGCCTACCTTCACCATGATCGGGAAGCTGGCACCATGCCTCGACTCGCACGACCTGCACGCCTGACGCTTCGATCCAACGGCTACCGAACTCATCGGCGGGCTGCAGCGCGCCAAAGGCGATTATGTCGTCCGATGGGCGCGCACGCTGGGCCGCGCCGAGCACGCCCAGCGCGTCCGCCTCGTCGATGCCGCCTTCGGCGTGGGAGTGCACAATCCACGGCACGAACGGATGTTGCGACAGGCTCGAGTTGTCCTCTTCGAGTGTATACGGAAGGTGCGCTCGGAAGGGGGCCTCCCGTGCCAACTCCACTGCGGCCTGATCGGCTTTCGCGGAAGGAATGAGGGCGGACTGAATTTCGATTTCGATACCTTCCACCGAGTGCCAATTGCCGTCGATGACCAGCCACTCGCCGACATTGGCCTCGATCCCGAGCAAGGAACGCAGTTTCGCCGGATCGGCCGTCATGCCCACTCCGTCCTCAGCCAGTTCCCGCAGGGTGACGCGGGTAACCACTGGCTGCCACTCGGTGCCATCGGCGAGCCACAGCCCATCGGCGCGGGTCAGTACCCGCCCCCGGATCCACGCATGCCACGGGTTTCCGTTGTCGTAGCGCCGTCGCGTGACCGGATGCTGGGGCAGGAATTGTCCGGCCACTGCATGTAGAGCGTGCCAGCACAGTTGCTCCCCATAGGTATGGTGTTGGTCGGTGATCGCTCCCCGACCCTCACGGCGGTGGCCGGAGCGTCCGCCCAACTCGTGCATGTGGGTGATGTGGCGGTCGTGCTGCCGTACCCACGCCGTCATCGCATCGTGCGTGTCCCACAGTGTGCGATCAAACAGCGCGCTCAACTGGGACACATCGGATTTGTCGAAGTCGTATTCGAAGTGCAGTTCCGGCTCGGGCGTCGGCCGGTCCGCCGGGCGCGATTCGTAGACTGACCCGCCGTTATACCCTTGGGTGACCTGCAGCGCGAACGGGGATCGATTGACCTGCACTAAGGACTTGCGCAAGACCGGCGGCAATTGCACCTGTCCCGTGTCTTGGCAAGCGAGCAGTGCCGCCCTCGCGAAGTGCTGCCGGAGCACGTGCGGATCGGCGGTATCGAGGGCCGTGCGTTCAAGGAAAGCGCGATGCGCAGCGACAGCCTGTGGCGCCTCCATCGCGATGCGGGCCAAGGCGATCAGCAGCCACAGTTGCGCGTGGAGGTAATAGAATGGCAATTCGGGTGCGCCAAACGCGCCAGCGTCGCGCTCATCAAACCGGGCTACGACGGCATTGAGCACATCGGAGCGGCCCAGGCGCACTGCAGTGCGCAGGCTGTGCGCGGCCATCCAACGGCGCTCAGCGTGCCCCGAGCCCAGGGCAAACCAAATCAGGCCTGCGGTCACCTGCAGCGAATCGTCCGGGGGATAAAGCCGTTCGTTCCACGCCCCGTCCGCCACTAATGCCGCGAGCTTCGCCGCACCACTGGCGAGTAATCGGGTCAACGCCGCCTGCCCGACACCGGGGGCGGAGTTAGTGTTGAAGGCTGCCGCGAAACTCAGCCACACCGCCGCTGGCACGTCGGTGCCCGGCCTGGAATACTGGTGCAGCAACGCGAGTGTAAGCGCGTGCTCATCCACGCCGGTGAGCTTGGTCATGCGCTTAAGCTGCCAAGTTGACAAGTATCCGGAGGGCACGAAGTCATCTGCATTCTCGCGCACAATCCAGTCTGCGGCAGCAGCAAGGGCTTTGGGCACGGCCGCCGACGCAGCCGACCAAGCCTCTTGGCAGGCCTCAAGTTCGTGCGCCTTTGCGTAAAGATCGAGGGAGGGTTGGCGCGCGATGAGTTCGATATAGCGAGGCCAATCCGCGAACAAGACCTTGGCGCGTAACAATTCCAATAGCTTGACGTCGGGACGTCCCCAGCCAGTCTCGCCCTCCAGCGCATCAATGGCATAGGCCAGGGACAGTTCGTCCAGAGGGTTGGTGTTGTGCGCCAAGGCGGCGACTACGGCCGCCCTGGCCTCCGCGACGGCCTCTTGCTCCTCCGGGTCGACGCTGGGCGAAGACGGCCGCCAGTTGTTGAGTTCGTTGTAGTCGTGGGTCGTCGCATCGATCGACGCCGCAGCCGCCGAAAGATTGGCGGCGTGCGCCGACTCTTCGCCCAACACGCGCGAAGCCCACTGCGCCAGCGCTCGTGGGGCTTGAGAGCCGAACGTCGAGGGATTGTTGTGTTGGTACTGTTCGATCAGCTCTGTGACGATGGCCGGCGAGGCGCCGCGTGCCTCCAGCGCCTCGACGAACTGCTCGGTGCCACAGGACCACAGTTCGACCGGGTTGGATACTCGCAACATCGTCAGCGCGATCGTCGGATCGATCTGATGGTTGTCCAGCAGCGGCTTCAAGTACGGAAGCAGCGTATATTCGAGTGAGATGCGATCGCGGTCTTCCCACCGGGTCAGACGGGCCATGCCCTTTACCCCCGAGGTTTTGGCCAGAGCCGCCCCGTAGCTAGCCCAATCGAACTTGTGGGCTTCCCCCAGGTTTAGGTCGCAGATGTTTGAGAGCGTGTGGCTGTCTGCGTCGGGAAGCCCAGTGCCCTGTAATGTGCGGGAAAAATGCATCAACTCGCTGACGAACTCCCAGTCGCCCGAACCAATTGCATCCATCTGCTCTAGGCCCTGCAAGAAGTAGGAGCTGGCCTCGCTCCCGCTGGCACGACCCATCGCCCGGGCCAAGTGGGCAAATAGCGTCGCCCGCTGTACCACATCGTCCTCGCGCTCGATCGCTTGGCGCGCCTTGATCGCCGTCTGACCGGCCAGCACGTGGTGGCGAGCGCGTGCGGCCAGAATTTCGGCAATTTCAACAAGGGTGCCTGCGGTGGTGACACCGGGCGCGCTCACCGTTTCGACGAACTGAGTGATCTCCTCGGCCGCGAAGTCCGGATTGACCGCGAGCGCGAGAGTGATTAGGCGCTCGCCGATCGCATCGTGCTGACGTTGTGCTGCGGTGCCTCCGGAGTAGTAGTCGTTCTGGACGCGCAGTTCACACCAGACCTCGATGAGGGGCTTGAGCCGCCCTGCCGCCTGGCTAGAGCTCGGCTTTACCGCGTGGGTGAAGGCGGTTGCGATGCGCAGCAAGGAGGACAGGCGGCCGTCGAGAAATCGCTCAGCGGAGGATTTGGTCTCGTAACTTAGTGACTCGGCTGAATCGGCCTCGGTACCCTTCTTCACGCTCGCCTGCAGGGCCTGTTTGAGCGCATCGCGGTAGGGCTGACCGTTAAGGCTTGGCGGCAGGGACGCACTAATCTTCGCCAGTTCGGCCGGCAGCAGATCGCGCTCTTCGGGTGCCCGGCTTTGCGCCAGGGCCTTAAGGACCTGGATCGCCACGTACGGATAGACGTCACCGAACGAATATTGAGCCATGAACGTGTACAGCGCCGGCGTCGGCAGGCTGATCGAGGCCGCGATCGCGCTCGACTCGGCGTACAGACCGCGCACTGCGGCCACCGTGGCGGCCCGAAGCATGCCCATGAGGATCGGGCGCTCCTGAGGTCGATGGTGCGCCTCGCCGCAATCCACTGTCTCGCCGCGAGCCGCAAGATCGGAAATCAGCTCGCGCTGCAGATCTTCATCCCCGTCGGCGTAGGCCACGGCGGCAGCCAGCACGCTGGGCTTGGCGAGCGTAGGCGTCAGCAGCTCGCGAACGGCCTGTGGAGAGATAAGCCCTTTCGCTGCGCCTGCGCGCGTGAGTGCAAAGCACTGCACCGCGACCTCGTAGGCGTACCAATCTCGCCATCCGTTCAGTTCGCGAGCGGCGCCCTTACCATCCCCGCGCGCTAGCAAGCATAAGGGAATGGCGGCCATGTCAATGGCCGTGGGACGCTCTTGCTGGAAGCGAGGGTCTTCGGCCTGCTCGAAGTAGTGATTCCGCCACTCGACCAGTCGCTGGGCATGCCGGTGCGCATCGGCCATGTCACCAGCCAGCACGTGCGCGATCGCTAGACGCGCATGGCGTGACCCCGGCCAAGCGGTGCGTGCTTCGAACATCCGGCGCAGCGCGTGGATATCGTCCATGGCCACAGTCAAGTCGGGATGATCGAGCAAATAGGTCGTGCCCCGTTGATTGATCGCGGCAAGGGTCGACAACTCCACCAGCAGCGGCACCAGCCGGTCGCTGTCATCGTGGGTGGCTGCAAACGCGACAGCAGCGCGCAGCCGCGCCTGCCGGATCGCCTGCTTTCCTGCCGCACTGGCGATCGAGGTCGGCATGCGCGGATCGAAGGCCAAGTCGAACAGTTGGTCGCCATCGCCCAACTGCTTGAGCAGGTCGGGCAAGGTCGTCGCGGCGTACAGCGAGCGCTCCTGCATAGCCAGCAGGTTCTTCGCCAACGCGCGCAGCGCGGCCTTGTCGGCCCCGTAGGTTTCACGAATCAGCGTTTCAGTCGGCTCGTCGCGGAACATGATCCCGTGCTTGGTGTGCTCCAGTAGGTCGGCCAGGTCGGAGGCAAAACTGTTGGCCGCGCCCTCAGACAGGCCATTGGCCTCGGCGAACTCCTGAATCGGCACCGGGGGTGGTAAGGTCGCCAAGCCCCCTAGGAACGCGTGGATCGTGCCGTCGCGGTAGCCTTGCTTTTCCGCATCGCGCAAGGCGTCCTGAATTTTCTTTCGCAGCAGGTCATCGAGATGAATGACCTTGTTGACTTCGGACTGTGCGAGCAAGTCGGCGCCTTCCTTGGCCAGATGTTCAAGGATGCGTCCATTGCCTCGCGAACGCGACTGGGCCACCAGCAAGCGGGCTTCCGTCAACCGATTCACCCGCGGGCGCAAGAACTCGCGGGACTCCTCGATGCTGAAGGGCAGCAGCTCCAGTTCGGAGCAGTCAACGCCGCCCGTCGCAGCGGCCCGGCGATGGCTGCGCGCGCTGACCACCAGCTGCATGCCGGCAATGCGTCCGGCCGTGGCCAGTTCGCGCAGCAACAGGAGCGGGAACGAGGTTTCGTCTTGCGCCGAGGCGTGCTCCCCAGCGTTATCGATCGCATCAAGCAGCAGGATAAGTTGGCGGTCCCGGGTGCTGCGGGCGCCGGTCTCCGCCGCCTGAGTTAATCGCGAGCGCACCGTCCGGATGAGGTCATTGTCGTTGTAGGTCCCGGGGAGCAGAGGATCGCACAAACCGCGGCACGCCAGCCGATTGACAATGTGCAGCAGGCCACGCCCTGGCAGGTGCCGCGCGTCGCTCGGCGCCCGATACTGACCCATGCCAAAGCAATCGAACAACACGACCTCGTGCGCGGACTCGAGCTGGCGCGCGAGAGAACAGAGGAAGACCGTCTTGCCCACGCCGCCATCGGCGTGGATCATCAGCGGCCGATCTAGGGCTGGGATCATCGTTGCCGTGTCCGCCAACTGTTCACGGGCCACGACCGCCCCTACGTCTGGGAAGCTCGTTGGACACGGCAGCAGGTCGTCCTCGTGACCGATCTCAAACGCCGCCAATAAATCAGTACGCGAAATGACATTGCGTTGTTCGCTCGCGAGGCTGGCCTTGTCGCGGGCCAGTTGGCGGATCTCGTTGAGCCACAGGCGTGCCTGGGAATCTCGCGCGGCCGTCCAGTCGGACAGAGCCGCCGCCAAGTCGCGCTTGCTCGCTTGCAGATCGCCGGTCAAACCGGTGAACTGGATCCGACGGGCGAACTCGACCAACTCCTTTCCGTGGAGGCGTGCCGCCGCCTGGAACTGCTTGGCCTGGGCGGCAGCGGCTCCGCTCGGTGCGGTGCCCGCCGCCAGCTTCTGCACCGCGTGTTCGAGTTCGGCCAGAATCGGGCGATTGGTGACCAGCTCGAAGCGAAGCTTTGCGCGAGTTTTGGTGACACCATGCTTGCGAAGGTGAGCGCGGTAGGTGTTCGCAAACTTCTCGATGGTCTTCTTGGCATCCGCGACGCGAAAGGGCTTGAGTTCGGCCGCCTTCGAATACTTCACTTGGACGACGACGACCCGGGTCGCTTGCACAAAGGACGCCTGTCGACCGTAGTACAAGACGGCGTCTGCGATTTCGGTGGCGTCCTTGGACACTTCATCGTCGGCGGAGAAACCTTCGATGGCGACGCCCACCAAGCCGTACTGGGGCAGCAGCATGCCCAGGCATTTTCGAGCGACCCACGCCTCGTGATACTCATGGCCGTCCCGGGAAGCTCTGACGCTGTCAACGCGAGTGTGATTTTTTGCCACTACTCATCCTTGGAAATGAAAGCTGATACTGCGCTCGGACTATCCGACCACGCAATTTAGATTCGAGGAGGTGCGTGTCGCTCTACCTGCGACGGCCAGCCGATGCGCGAGCGCGGTCGCGCGATGTGCGCTCGTGCTGGGAGGCAGGTGCCATCCTGACGCATTTAGTGTATGGGAGGGTTCCATGAGCACAGGTCGTGTCATGGGATTGGCGGCGCGTGGCGTCCTGCTGGCGGTGTGGGGCTGTGTCCTCGGCGTGTCGTGTGTGAAGCGACCCGTGGACTACGCGCGGGAACAGGCGCGAACCCTCGCGCCCGCGAAGTTGGAGTCCTCGTCGCAGCCCTCGACGGGGCCGGTCCGGAAGATTCGGGTCCGGGTCTACGCGGACTCGGACTATCGGGAGCAGGTGGTGCGCTGGCGAAGCAGCGTCGTGTCCCAGTTGCAGCGCGCGAGCGCGGTGATGCAGGGGCCGCTGGGCGTTGTCTTCGAGCTTGAGTCGACGCGCGAGTGGGCGCATCGAGGTGTCGAGGGCGAGCTGGAGGGTTCGCTGACCGCGCTGGAGCTCACAGATCCGGGCGAGGACGTGGACCTGGTGGTCGGCTTCGTCTCCGCGCTCAAGCTCTTCTCCTCCGCGCAGCATGAGCTGGGCATGGCCCGGCTGTTCGGGCGCCACTGCGTGCTGCGCGAGATGGGAAACCCGGAGGAGGTCCGCGCCATCATGGAGTCGCTGATCCACCTGCCCCAGGAGGAGCGGCAGACGCTCTACCAGGAGCGGAAGATGCACAAGGAGACGTCCGTCTTCCTCCACGAGTGGGCGCACACGCTGGGGGCATTCCACGTGCGCAACTCGCACTGGATGATGTTCCCGAACTACGCACCGAGTCAGGGGTCCTTCGCACCGCAGACCCTGGCGTTGCTCAAGACCAGCCTTCCCCATGCCTCGGCGGGGCGTCGCGATGACGCCGCAGCGCGGGCCTGGGCGACCGAGCTGGGTGCACTGCTGGCCTCGACGGCCTCGCCGGACTGGGAGGGACCGGAGAAGGAGGCGGTCGTCGAATGGCTCGCGAAGGTCCGCGAGGGCAAGGCGCCGCTGGTCGTTCACCAGCCCCAGGCCCCCCTGCCTCCGGAGGACCGGCGCCGACTCGAACAAATCCTCGCGCTCGAGAAGGAGGGCCGCGTGGAGGTCGCCGCCCAGCAGATGGAGCCCCTCGCGCGACGCCACCCGGAGGACTTCTTCGTCCAAAGGCTGGCCTGCTACCTGGACACGCGTGTCGCCCCCAAGCTGCCGGCGACCCGGGAGAAGTGCGAGGCAGTCGCCGAGAAATTCCCCTCCGAGCCCGCTCCCTTGTTCCACCTCGCGACCCTGGCCCTCCAACAGGGGCAGCACGTGGAGGCGCAAGGCCAGCTCGTGCGAGCGCGGCAACGGATGGACGCGAACCCTGGAACACCGCCGGAATTCTGGGGAGACCTCGCGGCCTTCTTCAAGGAGACCTCCTCGGTCACATGGGCGGAGCAGGCCATCCAGAAGGCGGGCAATGACTCTCGGGCCGAGCCTCTGCGGACCTGGGCTCGGCAGGCTCGACGCTGGAAGGCACTGCCAGTGGATGCCTCCGTGAGCGGTATCGCGGTGGAGCGGGAGGGAGAGTTCATCCGCGCGGCGAAGGACGTCGAGGATTCGCTCGATAAGGGGCCGGCGACGAAGGCGCAGGCACGACTCACCTGGCTGAGGCGGGAGTTCCCGCGCGCGGCGGTGCTGCACGTGTTGGACTGCGAAATCCACATGCGCGCTGGCAGGGTGGGACCTGCGAAAGCGGCGTGTCGGCAGGCCGTGGCCGCGCACGAGGAGGCGGTGCAGGCGCACTTCATCCTGGGGTGGCTGGCCTCCACGTCGGGTCCCCGCGAGGAGGCGCGTGCGCACCTGGAGCGTGTCGTGGCGCTGGAACCCTTGCACAAACAGGCGTGGCAGCTCCTGGCGGAGCAGTACCGCGCCGTGGGGATGGCGGAGGCGCTGAAGACGCTCCAGGGGCGCTATCGTGAGCAGTTCGCCCAGGAACTGCGCTGAGGCGTGGCTGCTCAGCCCCGGGCGGCCGGCGGCGGCATGGGGGGCGCGGTGCGCTGCCACGCCTCCAGTTCCTGCACGCGCCCCAGCCAGGCCCGGAGGTTCGCGTAGCCTTCGATGGGCAGGCGCGCCGGGCCCGCGAGGGCGAACGACGCGGCGAGCGAGAGGTCCGCGAGCGTCAGTCGCTCCTGAACAACCCACGTCCTGCCCGCCAGATGCGAGTCCAGCACGGGCGCGTACTGCGCGACGAGGGCCTCGCCGCGCGCGACCTCGGCGGGGTCCGGCGGCCCTCGGCCGGTGCGCTGCTTCACGAAGTTCTCCTGGACGAGCACGGTGTTCGCCGGGGCCATGTGGGCCGAGCACCAGAACAGCCAGCGGTTCACGTCGGCGCGGCCCTGCGCGTCCGTCGGGAGCAGGGTCTGCCCCGGGGTCTTCTCCGCGAGGTACACCATGATGGCTCGCGACTCCCAGAGCACGAAGCCGCCGTCGTCCAGGACGGGGACGCGCCCGTTGGGGTTGATGCCCAGGTACGACGACTCGCGCTGCTTGCCCGTGGTGAGGTCCACGACGATGCGCTCGAGGGGAATGTCGAGGTGGGCGGCCACGAGCAGCACGCGGCGCGAGTTTCCGGACAGGGGGTGGAAGTAGAGCTTCAAGACAGACCTCCGGGTCAGCACGGGTGGAGAGAAAGTCCTATCCACCCGGCGTGACAACGGCCTGTCAGGTATTTTCAGGTGCCTACGGCGCGCTCGTGGGGGCCGAGTAGTGCACCGGGGGCGACTCACCCGGGAAGGTGGGGATCCGCTCGACGAACTGCTCATCCACGTAGCACCAGGCCCAGTCCTCTCCGGGCTCGAACGATTTGATGACCGGGTGCGCGCTTTCGTGGAAGTGCCGGGTCGCGTGGCGTGACGGCGAGTCGTCGCAGCAGCCCACGTGTCCGCAGGTCAGGCACATCCGGAGATGAAGCCAGTCCCCTCCGTCCTTCAGACACTCCACGCAACCGTGGCCGCTGGGATGGATGGGAGCCGTCCGGTGATGCTCGGTCGCTTCCAGGTGGGAACATGCCTTCTTCATGGCTCGCGCTCCATGTGGAGGCCTCCGTCCGAGGGCCTCATGGTGTCGAACATGGGGATGCGAGGGGGCCGCTCGCAACGCGCGTGGGGCTGTGTCGGTCGCGGGGCGGGCGCCCGGCTCGCCGCTCGTGGTGCGCGGCGGGCCGGGGGCCGAGCTCTTCGCGCTACTTCACGTAGAAGACTTCGTTCTGGATCTTCCGGATGCTGGTGTTGCGCCGGATGATGTCGGACAGCCGCGTCGTCTTCACCCGCAGGAGATCGAAGAGGTTCAGCGACCGCTCGTACCAGAAGCGGTCCCCCGCGCGGGTGCGCTCGAACTGCTCCACGAGCGCCGCCCGCAGCGTCTCGCCGACGATGCCGCCCGGCACGTCCTTCTCGACGAACATGCCCGCGAACACGTCGATGTTGTCGACGCTCCCGTACAGCTGCTCCAGCGCCTGGGCGGCCTGCGCGTCATCGGTGATCTGCGAGAAGCGCTTGTACTTCCTCAACCCCAGCTCCGCGCGCACCGTGTTGAAGTCCGGCAGGCCGTGGTCGCGCCCACGCTGGAGGTTCAGCGAGAGGAGGTCCAGGCCACCCGCGCCCGCCGGGCCGAAGAGGAAGCTGCGCACGTCGTCGATCATGAAACGGTCCAGATCCTGCGCCTTCTGGGCGGCGACACCGCGCAGGAACGGCTCGATGCCGCCGTTCTCCAACAGGGGCGGCGTCGCGCTGAAGAACGCATCGCGCAGCGACAGCGGCCCCTCGGCGACCGGCGAGCCGTCCTCGTTGAGCCGCAGGATGAAGGGGCTGAGCAGCGTGTGGCCGAGCCGGTAGGCGGCGGTCGAGAAGTTCTGCGCGATGCCCGCGTTCACACGGGGGTCGTAGCCGCGGTAGGGCCGGAGCGCGTGGGGCCCCAGCAGGGCATCGAGGAACTCGGTGTAGGTGATGTGCTGGAGCTCCGCGATCACGATGCGCCGCGCGGCCTGGTAGATCTGCTCGTCGGAGAAGCGGGGGTTCTCCCGCGCGATGCGCGCCGCCTGCCAGTTGTGCTCGCGCACGAACAGCGTGTGCATGACGGCCAGCGTGGGCTGCTCGTTGGCGCGGATGTCTCCGCCGACGAACAGGTCGGTGGACAGGTCCGGCTGCTCGGGGGACCCCGCGTTCGGCTGCGTGCCGTCGTTGTAGGGCAGCAGGTCGCCACGGGAGGTATGCGTCACCTTGAGCCGGCCGCCCTGGAACGTGCGCAGCCAGGCGGCGCGCGCCGCATCCGAGCCGTACACGTTCGACCCATCCAGGTAGCCCGTGATCTCATTGAACTGCTGGCGCGGGTTGTTGGGTCCGTCGCCAGTGGCCGGGTCATAGACGGAGCGCCGGAAGGGAATCATCTGCGTCCCGGTGCAGAGCACGTCCATGTATGCGTCGCACAGCGGCACGGGCACTGGCACGGACTCGTTGGCGCCCTCGGTGAGGCTGAAGTCGTGGTCGAGGAACTGCCCCCAGGTCCAGATGAAGTCGCTGATCTGGTGCTCGTTCGGGATGGAGACGTCCTGCTGGAAGAGCGCGTTGCTGACGTCGCGCGGGCTGGGGCGTCCAGTGCCGCCCATCGCGGAGACGCCATCCGCGTAGTGCGCACCGGTCGGCCCGCGCAGCAGGTGCTCCTCCGTCGCGCCCCACCTCGGGTGGGCCAGGTTGTTGCCCGTCCCATCAATGGAGCGGTACTGCGTGTGCAGCGATTCGGTGTCTGCCTCCTCGCTGGTGAACTCCTGCGCGTGCGCGGCGGAACCAACGACAACCGTGGCGAACATGATCAACGCACGGGCCGGCTTCCTCGAGACAACAATTGACGCTCTTCGCATGTGCACTCCCCCCATTGCTTCAATGCTTGGCCCTCATATAATTAACATTGTCCAGTTGTCACCAAGAAAAGGCAGTGAGCTTCGGAATGGGCGTGAGGCAGGTGGGATAGGGATTGCCGTCCCCGGGTCGTCCCTGACATCAAACCCTCGCCGTTCAATGCCAGTGATGGTCTGGGTTTGGGGTATGGAGCGACATCTCCGGGGGCGGTACTGGCCTATCTGAAGGCACTCGGAGGGGACCGCGTTCAATCCCTCTCCGGACGCCGCCCGGATGGCCTCCCGGGGGCCGTATTCGAAGATGTCCCCGCGGGAAGCCGCCGTGCAGGAACGGGTGGGGAATCAGTCGGTCCGCTCCCCCGAAGAGGGTGATGCGGTGGAGGTTGTCGCGCACGAAGTCGTCGTTGGCGAGCCCCCGCACCGAGCGCAGGTTGGCATAGGCCCACCGCCATGAGGTAGCGGGTGGTGTCGCGCACCTCCGCCTCTTGTTGTTGAACCACGCCGAGCCGGGCAGGCCGTACTGGTTGAGCGTGAAGGCGCCCGTCGACGGGTGCGCTCAGTGCGTCCGGAGGATGAAGAAGTCGGAGAGCTCCCTGCCGATTCGACTCGAGAGGGCCTTCTGGGTGAGGTGGCTGGAGAAGACGTCGACGAAGAAGGCCTCGCCCCCCACGTTGACGACGTTGAAGGCGTGGCCGAGCGACGCGTCGCTCTTGAATGTCCCCACGACGACCCCCCGGGCGCCGCTGCCCCAGCCCTCCACGGTGCAGACGAGGGCCTTCTTGCTGCTCTACGCGACGAACGTCGTGCCGAAGTGGGCTTCAATGACGGTGGTGGCCATTGCGCCCACGCCCTGCTGCGCCATGGGCGTGCCGCTCATGGTGGACTCGAAGGCGATGGCCGAATAGCCACAGTTGGTCTTGCACGCCCCCGCACGCAGCTCCGCGGCCACGGCCTTCACCTCCGCCTGCACCTGGGCCCGGCCCGCGCGCGCCGCGCGCGAGGTCCCCGCGATGCTCGTCGGCGAGGGCAGGAAGAAGCTCCCCACGACCCCGACGACCGTCCCACCGGTGTAGTAGCCAGACTCCTCGTTGACGGAGTGGCCGGTGGCGTTGCGGAGCGTGCGCGTCGGGATGAACCAGGCGAGGCCGTCCCCGAACCCCGCGGACGCGCTGGCGATCTTGTCGTAGGTCGCGTTGTAGCTGTCCGCGATGGCCTGCGCGCCCTGCTGGCTGTTGGCCAGCGCGTCGATGAGCGACATCACCGAGGCCCCCGTCGCCGCGTACGCGTCGTAGTCGAAGGAGCCGTCCGTGATGGCCAGGCCGCTCAACACCAGGGCCTCCAGCATCATGGTGCGGCCCAGCACCGTCTTCATCCCGGCGGGGGCCTGCAGGGTGGCCGCGCCGGGCGTGGGCGGAGGCCGGCTGGCGGCGCGGGGGTTGGGGGCTGGACCTCCGCCACCACCCCCACCCTGGGAGGGCAGGTAGAGGCGCGGGTCGTTGATCTCCGAGGGCCCGCCGCCCCCGCCCGGGAAACCGCCCCCGCCGGGGCCCTGGCACTCCGGGCCCATGCACCAACCCGGATCCAGGCCGGTGGGGTCGGACGAATTCTGCGGGTCGTTGTGCGCGAAGGCGTAGGGGTTGGTGGTGGCCGCGGTGCGCGGCACCACCAGCGGATCCCGGCTCAAGAACCGGCCGAGGACCGGGTCGTAGACGCGCGCGCCCAGGTTCACCAGCCCGAACGCCGCCAGCGCCTGGCCGTCGTTCCACTGCGTGCTGGTGTAGAGCGTGGAGCCCGGCGCCGCGCTCCCGGTGGAGGACGTCTCTCCGAAGGGCTGGTAGCTCATTGCCTGAACGAACTCGACCTTGCGGTCGGTGAAGTGGCGCGAGCCGCGCTGCTCGCCGAAGCCGAAGACCCAGTCCTCCCCCGGTCCGCGCCGGCTGGCGACGATGCCGCCCGGCCCCGGGATGTTGCGGGTGATGAGCGAAACCGGCTGGCCGTTGACCACCTGCTCCCGGCGCTCCAGCGTGCCGCCCAGGTGCCACTCGTGGCGCGCGTCCACCGCGCCCGTGCCCTGCAGGTCCACCTCCTGCATCTCCCCCAGCGCGCCGTAGCGGAAGGTGGCGGTGCCGTTGAGCTCGGAGATGGAGCGCAGGGCGCCGGAGGGGTAGTAGCCCAACAAGCGCGTGCCGGTGCGCGTGGGCATCCGCACCACGCTGCCCAGCGCGTCGTGCTGCACCTGGCAGGGGCTGGCCGGGGGCGTGGCGGTGCTGTACTCGATGTTGCACACCCGGTCGCGGTTCGCGGCGCGGTAGCTCAGCGCCGCGTCCCGCGTGCCCGCCACGTCGTTCTGCAGCAGCACGTTGCCCAGTGGGTCGTAGCTGAACGTCCAGCTCATCTGGGTCTTGATGCCGTAGGTGCGCTTGGACGACGCGAGCCGGCTCAGGGCGTCGTAGGTGTGGACCGTGACCGGGCCGCTGGCGGCGCCGTTGGTCATCTCCTCGCGCCCCTTCTCACGGCCCATGGGGTCATACCCCGCGTAGACGGTGCGACGCGCGCCCAGCGGCGTGGTGACGCTCGTCTCACCCAACAGCCGCCGTCCCAGGTCGCTGAACTGCGCGGCGTAGTCCACCACGTCCCCGTACTTCGCCTGGCGCACCCGGCCGAACGGGTCGATGGTCTGCGCGGTGTAGAGCTGCTGGCCGGCGGTCGTGCGCACCGAGCGCAGGCGGCTGGCCGTGTCGTAGGTGTAGTGGATCTCCTCCAGGCCGTAGTTCGTGTCCGGCAGGTGGAAGCCCAGCGCCCAGAGCGAGCCGTCCGCGCGCACCAGTGACTTCTCCACGTAGGTGACGCCCGCGTTGTCGATGTACGTGCGCGCGTTCGTGTGGCCGTAGGCGTCGTAGCTGTAATACGCGCTGCCCGTGGGCGACTCCACCTTGGCCAGCCGCCCCAGCACGTTCGTGGGCGTCACCATGGACGTGGGGCTCAGGCCGACGTCGTAGAAGTAGTCGTGCTTCGAGTCGGGCACCCCTTGTCCGTTCGTCAGCTCCTCCTGGTGCTGGATGCGGCCCAGGGCGTCGTAGGTGTTGAGCAACTGGTGGTTGGCGGCGGGGAACACCGTGGCGTCCGTCCAGCTCACCTCCACGGGCTCCCCCCAGCGACTGTGGCGCAGGGGCTGCAAGGCGCCCTCCGGTTCCTGCCACTGGAGGAGCTGCCCGAAGGAGTCATACGACCACGCCCACCCCACGGCGCCGGTGAGCGCGGCGGGGTCCAGGTAGCGCGTCATCCCGGTGGGGCGCCCCAGCCGGTCCTGGGTGAACACCGCGTGCTCCATGCGGACGCCGGCCTTCAGCGTGGAGCGCGACACCAGCCGTCCCATGGCCGTCGTCGTGGCGGTGCGGACGACGTCCGCCTGGGGACTGCCGGGAAGGAGCGACGACGGGTCCTGCGTGCTCACCGTCTCCTGGCGGTTGGCGAACGTGCGCGTGATGCACGCGAGTTAGCGCTCGCTGGCCTCGTCCGTCACGCCCAGGGCCGTCTGGAGGCCCCGGGCGCGCACGGTGCACGACGGCAGGCCGTCCGGGTAGAAGAACGCCGTGGTGCCGTAGGCGGTCGCCCCGTCCTGGGGCGCTGGATACGGGTCGGCCTGGAAGCGCACGCGGCCCAGGCCGTCATAGACGCGGGCGTTGGTGATCATCACCTCGTTCGCGTAGTCGGCGCCCAGCGGGACCTCCGTGCGGCGCTCGCGGCCCAGTTCGTCCAGGAACACGGTGGCCGTGGTGGCGAACGCGCTGTTCTCCACCGCCTGGGGGACGGGGTCGCTGAAGATGCGGGCGGCCACCCGACGCCCCAGCGGATCCGTGCCGTTGAAGCCCAGGTAGCTCGTGGTCATCAGCACGCCCGTGCTGCCTCGAGGCGTCACGGTGGAGCGCACGGGGCGGCCGTAGCCGTCGTAGTCCGTGCCGGACCGGGTCTGGTTCTGATCCAGCACGCTCACGGGCGCCAGGCTCACCGGATCCAACGTGGTGGTGGCGATGAGCGCCGGCACCCCGGTGGCGTCCACCCGCTGGCCCACGGGGACCAGCCCGAAGGCGTCGTAGGTGAGCGTCGTCACCCGCAGGGCGCCGTCCTCGCGCTCGGTGGTGACGGTGGCGAGGTTGCCGGTGACGGGGTCATACGTGGCGTCGTTCACGCGCACGGAGTCCAGGTACGTCCCGGTGACGACGTTGTAGCGGTCGCGGGTGCGCGAGGTGTTGTGGCCCTCGGACACGCTGCCCGCGGGGAGCCCGTCGTAGAGGAAGGACTCGGCGGCGTAGGTGAGGTAGGGCGTCTTGTCGCAATACCAGTAGCGGCGCGAGCGAGGCGCGTCCAGCCGCCGCGCGGCGGTCCCCGTGGGCGTGGCGTACACCGTCTCCACGCACAGGTCGTCATCGGCGCGGGAGGTGTCGCCGCGGTACAGGACCTGGGTCACCCGTCCGAAGTCGTCCACGGAGCGCACCTCCGAGCCGGTCTCCACGTTGGCGGTGGCCGGCGGCGCGGCTGTTGCGTGTCCGCGTCTGGCGAGTACTTGAACTCATACAGGCGCAGCCGCGTGAGGGCGCTGGCGCAGGTGGCCCGGCTGCTCACCGTCACGGTGGACACGGTGGACACGGTGGACACGGTGGACACGGTGGACACCGTGGACACGGTGCGCAGGCGCGCCAGCACCTGGTCGCCTATCACCGACAGCGACAGCGGCAGGGCCTGCTGCGCGCCGTAGCCCAGGGTGATTTCGTGCTTGTAGCAGCCCTCCTGCGGGTGGGGGTTGTAGAGCACGCGCGTGAGGTCCACCGACACGCCGCTGCCTTCGTTGCCCTCACTGGACCAGGAGGGCGTGAGCACCGCGTACTCCAGCTTCACCACGGAGTTGCCCGGCCCGCGGACGGTGTCCAGGAGCCAGAACCCCGTCCCCGCCAGCGCCGCGGGCTCCACGAAGGTCCAGGTCTGCCCCTGGCCGTCGTACAGCACCCAGCCGCCGGACTGCTCCTGGAGTGAAATCTCCGGGGCGTCCCGGCGGGCCACCCAGCGCGTGCCCTGGGGCACCAACTCCAACACATGCCCCTGGAGCGACAGCTGCACCAGCTCCCGGCCCTGAGGCGGGGTGGTGGCGGACGTGTAGGGCTTGCGGCGAGCGAACGTGGTGTCCCGGCGAACGTAGGAGAGCGGGATGTCCCAGCCCAGGCCCACCGCGCCCACGCCCCGCGCCCCCGACACGATGGACAGCGGCAGGGGCACGCCCCCGCGCGTGGGCGGCAGCTCCAACGGCACCGTCGTCGAGAACCCGCCCGACGCGTTCACCATCCCCGGTTCCGTGCCGGTGTCCGAGACGCGCCCCGCGTAGTGCCCGCCCGTGGGCGCCAGCTGCGCCATGCCCAGGTGCGGCCACAGCCCCAACAGCAAACCCGTGGCCCATCCCAGCCACGGGCGCTTCGTCATCCTCTGCATGGATACCCCCTCGATACAGGTATCATCGCAGTGAAATATGTTTAATTCGAAGTCCCAGAACTCCGGGTCTCATGGCATCCCATGCGCGCTCCGGAGGGTGGCCGGGCGGCCACCACTGCCAGCTCATTCCTCCTGGAGGATGAGCAGGCCCCGGTTCGTGTCCACCACGTAGATGAACCCGTCCCCCGGCACGCGGATGCCAACGGCGTTCGAGAAGAACTCGGAGCCCATCCGGAGCGGCGGGGTGTTCTGGGACGTGTTGAAGTACGCCACCTCGCGCGGCCGGGGCGGCACGGACACGTCCAGCACGCGCACGCCCTCCTGGTAGTACGCGATGTAGAGCTTCGTGCCCACGAGCACCATGTTGTGGATGGAGAACTCGGGACGCAGCGCGTACCGGCCGATGAGCCGCATGTTCGCGGGGTCGGTGACGTCCAGCACGCGCAGGTGCGCGTTCACCCCCTCGCCGCCCTCGAACGCGATGGTGCGTCCCGCGAAGGTGCCCACGGCGTTCGCGTGGCTGAACGCGTCGCTATAGGCGTAGCGCCCCAGCTCCCGGACGTGCATCGGGTCACTCACGTCGAAGGCGATGTAACCGTCGGTGGTGTGGTTGACATAGAGGTTGTCGCCATACGCGAAGGCGTCGTGCACGCCCCCGAAGCTCTCGTCCGGAATCGAGATGCGCTCCATCAGCTGCGGGGAGAGCGCCGAGCTCACGTCGAACATGAGCGTCTGGCTGGAGGACGATGGCGCCATGCCGTAGAGCCGGTCTCCGCGCACGTGCACGGTGTGCACGTTGAGGGCGCCGCCGGGCAGCGCGCGCACGTACTGCGGATCCGCCGGGTTCGTGATGTCGTAGACGATGACGCCGGAGTCAGCGCTGGCGATGTAGAGCGCGTCGTCCTTCGCCCAGGCGCCGTTCCAGTAGGTATCCCCCTCCAGTTGGATCCGCTTCTTGAGCACCGGGTGGGCGGGGTCCTTCACGTCATAGACCGCCAGGCCTCCCTCCCCGGTCTTGTCGCCAATGGCCACCACGTACGCGTGGCCCTTCGTGACGTAGATATCCACCGGGAAGGCCAGTGGGACGGCGGACTCGGAGACGAGCTTCAGGCCCGAGGCCTCCCCCTCGCCCCGTCCCCATCCGGGGCGCAGCGCCGTGAAGCTGCCCTTGGACGTCACCTGTCCCTCGGGATTGCACCACGCGTAGCAACCGTTGACGCGGTCCGGCTCTGGCCGCGTGCAGCCGGCGAAGATGCGGTTCCGGAAGGAGGGAGTGGGAAACGAGCTGCGGACCTGGGTCCCGAAGAAGAACTCCCCGTCCCCTACATCCTGGAAGAGCAGCGGGTTTCCATCGCTCTGGCCCACGCCCCCATCCGAAGACAGCCGCAGCGTGAAGTTGATCTGGAGGGGAGTGATGGTGGATAGCAAGCGCACCTCGTATGCGCCCGAAGCCTCCACGTCATCGAGCGCTCCGGATGGGCACATGGACCGGTCGAACAGGGCCGGATCCGCGCACGAAGGAACGGTGGCGCCTATCGCTGGCATGAAGGTGCAGTCCGAGTACGGCTCGCGTTCCGGCGCGTCCCCCGGGTCCTCCAGCGTCTCCGCTCCGCCATCCCAGACCTCGCCCGCGTCGGAAGCCCCCGCGTCGGGAGTGCCGCTGTCCACGGGAGGCGGCGGCGTGCCAGCGTCATCGCCGGAGGAGGAGGGACAGCCACCCAGGACCAGGGAGGCGGAGAGCAACAGCCAACGGGAGGGATGGGCCATGGAATGGAAATCCATAACCAATCAACGTCTGATTTTGCCAGGGCCCCCGGAAAGTACTTTCCCCAGGCAACCATGGGTTGCCTGGGGGGACCTTCAGGTTGCGTCGTGGTTGCGCAGCCACGCCAGGTGGTCCGCGAACTGCTGGAGCGTCTTCACCTCGGGCGACTCCAGGTAGTACCGCCGCTCGTAGTCCTCGATGACCTGGGGCGTGAGCGGCGCATCATGGATATCCCACGAGAGGTTGTAGAGGGCGTTGAGCTTCTCGATGTCGAAGGGCTCCTTGCCCGAGGTGGCCCGGGCCTTCGCCACCTGCTCCCGCTCGGTTGTCTGACGTTGCTGAAGGGCGGCGCGCAGCTGCTTCAGGGCTTCTTCGGGGGATGACGGCATGCGGAGTCCTCGACGGTGCGATGCATCTTCAGGCTAGGGCCGCGGGCGCCCCGCTTCAACCCGGGGAGGAGGCGGGCACCCGCCGCGCTCATTGTGTCCTCTTCGCATGTGCGTCCAGGGCCTGTTCCAGGGTCTTGCCCTTGTACTCGGTGAGGCGGGCCCGCATCTTCTTCGTGAAGGCCGGGGGCGTGGCGCGCACCTGCCGGTCGATGAAGGCGTCGTCGATGATTGTCTTCTTCACGCGATCGATTTCATGGTCCGGCAGTCCCAGGGCCGCCTTCTCATAGAGGGCCTGCTTCTCCGGTGTGTCCGGCAGATACACCTTGCCGGCGCGCTTCTCCGCGACCAGCACCTGCTTGCCGGAGCTGTCCGTCACCAGGAGCTTGTAGTCGGTGATCTTCTCATTGCCGAAGACGCCCTCGAAGCCGCCGGTCCCGTCCGGCCCGTGGGGCCGCCCGGCGAGCAGCTCTGCACGATACCGGCGCACGCCATCGAAGCCATCCTTCACCGCCTTGAACGGGACGAGCGGATCCGCGGTGCCCGGGTCGCGCATGAGCACCCGGACGCTGGAGGTCTCCAGGGGCACCTCCAGGTCGATGATCTTCACGTTGCGGTCCCCCACCGCCGCCAGCATGCGCGGGATGTCCGTCGGGCCGGCGAAGCGCTTGTCGTAGACGACCGAGCTGTTCGGGCGGGAGAGCATCTCCGTCTCCACCCGCTGCGAAAGGGTGGAGCCCTCCACGTGCGACTGGCTCGTGGAGAGCTTCCCGCTGGCCGCTTCGACGATCTGCGCCTTGATGGGATCCGGGTTGAGCGCGCCGCTCAGCTCGTTGTTCGCGCCGAGGATCCGGCTCTGGAGGAACGGGTCGTTCTTCACGGCCGTCGTCTTGCCGGCGGCGGTGTTGCCGCGCAGGGCGTAGACGGTGTTGGGCTCCAGGCGGTCGGAGAGCGCCTGGGCCTTCTGCACCTCGCTGGCGAACAGTTTCTGCTGGAGCTCACGGCGTTCGGAGACCCAGTTCGCGGGGTCCTCCAGCCACTTCCAGGGCACCTGGTCTCGAGGGAACTGTCCGACGGTGAAGGCCTCGTAGGTGTCCAGCTCGCCGCCCGAGCGCTCCAGGATGGCCTGGCGGACCGCGTAGCTGCCAGAACTCTTCCCCAGGCGCAGGTCCGCGTCCTTGACGAGGTCGAGGACGTCGTGGGCGTTCTTCGACGTGACCGTGCCTTCGAAGACGCGGCCCTCGGAGGTCATGAAGCGGAGCTGGGCGCCGTTGGCCTCGAGCAGGCCACCGCCCTGGCTCCGCGCCGCCAGCGTGGACGCGCTCTGGCCCTTGACATCCGTGAGCTCCCGGAAGCCCTCCACGACCGCCTTGGGAGGCGTCTTCACGGGCGCCGTCGGAGGCTTCGCGAGCGGCGTCTCCACCACCGGGGACCTGGTGGAGGGCTTCGCCGCTGGAGGTGTCTCCACCTCCGAGGGCTTCGGACGCTTCGGCCCTTCCAGCACGCGCCGCTCCGCGGCTGCGGCCACGGCCTTGCGCGCCACCTCCGCCTCCTCCACGCCCGCGGCATGGGCCTGCTTGAGCAGCCGCATCGCCTCGGGGGAGGGCTCTCCGTCGATGAGCTTGTTCGCCTTCAGCTCCCGCAGGAAGCGGGAGAAGGACGCCTCGCCCCCTCCACGCTCCGCCAGGGTGCGTGCCAGCTGGCGGAGCTCCGCCATCCGCGCCTCCGGCACCGCGCTCCCCGTCACCCGGAGCGGACCGCCACGCTGGAGCATCCCTGTCAGCTGCTCCTGGAGTTGCTTCTCGGCCTTGGCGGCCTTGAGCAACTGGGCCTTCTCCGCGGACGTCAGCCCCTTCACGCCATCGAGCTTGCTCGCGAACTGCTCCACGTTCTTCGTGGCGTTGAACTCGCGCACGACGTCCGTCATGCGCTCCAGCATCCTCGCGGCCCTCGTCAGGGCTGCCGCATCCACGGCCGCGCCGGCCATCGCGAGCACCACCCATCCGAAGGAGGGTTCGTGCGACGACAGGCCGCTGCCATGGGCGGCCATGCCGCCGCGGTAGTCATCCAGCGCTCCCTTGGCCTGGGCGATGCCGCCCCCCGCCACGATGCCCGAGGCGATGACGCCGACGACGCCCGGGCCCGTGAGCAGCCCCGCGCTCACCAGCACGCCGGTGATGGCCACGTCCGTCACCGCCTTCGACACCTGACGGTCGATCAGATGGTCGTCGATGATGCGGTTGGCCAGCGAGCCCGGCTGGAGGCCCTGGGCCTGGCGCGTGGACGCGAGCAGGACGTCCAGGCCATGAACGAACGAAGGGTCCTTCGCGAGCTCCGCGCGCGTCTTGGCAATGTCCTCGCGCCGTCCGGCCAGGTGCTGTCGCATCAGGCCCGCGGTCTCGCCGGGCTTCGCCTGGACCAGGCGTCTCGCGAAGTCCGGGTCGCGAGCCAGCAGCGGATGGGACTCCGCCAGACGATCGAGGCGCTCCTGCATCTCGCGCATCTTGAGGTCGGCCCGTTCGCGCAGCGCTCCCGCGTCGCCCTTGACGGCGGGCTTGTAGCCCGGCTCCCCCAGCGTGCCGGCGAGGCGGGCGCTGGAGACATTGAGCTTGGGCTGGATGGTGTCCGCCTTCGCGCGCAGGGCCTGGGCCTCCGCGAAGAGCTCGCGCGCGGGCGCCAGCTCCCGGTCGAGCCCCGTCGTGTCCGCGTAGCGCGAGCCGGCGGTGAACAGGTCGTGCTCGTAACGGGTGAGCATCCGCTGGCCCTGAGACCGCGCGGCGGCGTCGAACCCATCCCGGAAGTCCTGGAGCGACTTCTCGTAGTCCGCGAGGTCCTTGAAGCCGTGCAGGGGCAGCTGCTCGTTCAGCCGTTGCCCCAACTGCTTCGTCGCCGCTTCCGCACGCCGCTCCGGCAGCCCCAGGGCGGTCTTGTAGTTGGAGTAATCCTTGTAGAGCTGCTCGGGGGTGGTCACCCGCGTCTGCAGGTTCATCAGCCGCGCCGTCTCCGCGGCGTTCAGCTCCAGGTCCTTGCGGAACGCATCCACGGAGCGCTCGACGGCGCCCAGGTCCGTCGTGGCGCCGGTGGTCATGCTGATGAAGTCCTGGAACTCCTCGGGGGACAGGGCGGAGAGCTTCGCGGCGACCTTGCGCAGCGCCTCGGGGTCCACCGGGCCGCTGGCCACCGGCCCGTCCTGCCGCTTCAGCAGGTAGTCCCGCACGTGCTCCGGGGCGCCCTCCACGGCCTGGAGCAGGCGCAGATACTGCTGCCGCAGCGCCTCGCGGTAGACCTTGTCCCCCTGCGTGGCCGGCGCCTGGGTGTGGGTCTTCTCCGCGTAACGGCTGTTCGTCGCGCCCTCCAGCCACTCGCGCTCGCCCTTGCCCAGCTTCGCGGCGTAGGCCTCCTGCGCGGCCAGCGTCTTCGCATCCACGGGCTTGAGGGACCTGTCCAGGACGTCGACGCGCAGCTTGCCGTCCCGGATCCTGGCCATCACCTGCTTTTGCGAAGGAGGGTTGCTCGGGTCCGCCCATTCCAGCGGGGGGCCGGGGCTCCGGCGCTGGAGCTGCGCGTTGGCCTCCGCCAGCACCTCGTCCGGCGTGGGCTGCTTGCCGTCCTTCATCTTCCGCTTGAGCAGCTCACCCAGGTCCGCCGTGAAGGTGAACACGACCCCTTCGTCGGAGCCCTTCGCCGTGCCGCCCACCCGCTGCGCCGAGGTCGCGAGGGACATCCCCAGCCCCTCGACCTGGGACGCCGCGTCGGCGCGCGAGGGCAGGACGGACGGGGGCGTGAGGGCTCCGGTCAGGTCCACCCGCCGGGGTGTCGGGGCGGCGGACGTGAAGCCGTCCACGGGCTGGCGCGAAGGCGTGCTGACGCGCTGGGGGGCCGGCGCGGCGGCCGGCGTCGACGGGCGCGGCGATACGCCGTCCAGAGGCCTGCCCGGCGTCCGGAGTGTGGAGGCCGATGTGGCGCCTCCGGTCGGTCCTTGAACCCCCATGTCCCTGCTCCCCTCGCGGTGCAACCGCCCGCGTTCCCTTCAGGGACAGCGGCAGGGGATTTGTTTTGCATTCCGGCGTCAGACTTCCTGGAAAGGGGCCTGATTCCAACAGGTTGCGCTGGCTCTCACAGCCTGAGCACGGACATGGGGATCCGGTAGATGTCGCCGGTTCCCCGGCCGATTCCCTCGAGTGACGCGTCGTCCCGGGGCGTGTCGAAGCGCGGTCCCACGGGGCCCTGCTCGGCGCGGAGGCCGCCCGGTCCGATCAGAAGGGAGGGGTGCATGCCGTGGCGGAGCCCTCGGCGAAGCAGGTCCGGCGGGTCGCCCGGATGATCCGCTACATCGAGGACCCCAGCGCAGGGGATTGCTCGCTCGATGCGCTGGCCGCGCTCGCGGGGCTGAGCCGCTTCCACTTCCTGCGCATCTTCCAGAAGCAGACCGGCCAGACACCGCGCCAGTTCGTCATCGCCACCACGCCGCGGACGACCCGCCTGCCCATCACCCAGGTTTCACTGGAGGCGGGCTTCGGCGACCTGTCCCACTTCACGACGCGCTTCATGCAAGCGTTCGGTGCATCGCCTCGCGCGTACCGGCTCCGGCACGCGCGCCGACCTTTCGCTCGGTGAGCGTGACATCGAATGAGCAGGCGGTAAGGAGCTGGTGGTCGCTGAGCTCCTTGGCCGCGCACGAGGGAGGCCTACGCCGAGCGCGTCACGCTTGGCGTCCGGCCCGGCGCACGCGCCCAGCGCGAAGGCTTGTGGCTGCGTCCCGCCGCAAGCCCTCCGACGTCACCGCGGAGGAGGTGACCGCGCGTGTCAGGGCGACCTGGAGCGCATGTCGCAGCGGTTCGATGTCTCCCTTCGAGCGCTCCAGCGGCGGGTCCGGGAGCTGGGGTCGGAGACGGGCTTGACGCGCAAGGCGCTTCGATTGACGCGCAAGCGCCAGGGGTGACGCACACGCTCTCCGGCGACGGAGAGTGGGGGCAGGGCCTCGTGCGGGGCGAAGGCTGTCGGCACGCGCGTTGCTGATGGAGCAGGGGCGGCAGCGCCCGGGTGCAAACACCCGCCGCCTGACCCCGCTGTCCCCTTTCAACACCTCACGCCGCAATCCCCTGGAGCGTCTCCAATGAATCCAATCCTGCGCCGAATCCTGAGTCTGGCCATGCTGTCCGTCTGCCTTCCCCACTGTGCCCCCAGTGAGAGCCCCGAGCCGCAACGGCAGGTCGCGCACAAGGCCTACTCCATCAGCCGGCGGACCGTCGGTGAGTCCCTGCGGAAGGGAAGCTGGGTCGAGCGCTCAGGGGCCCTGCGCGTCCACTTCCCGGGACGTGCAACGGCCCACGACGTCTCCTTCGTCATCAGCCATCAAATCCAGAAGGGGAACGGAGACGCGACCATCATCGTGACCGATGCCACGACGGACACGGTGTCGGCCTTCGCGTTCAGCGACGAGACCGGTCTCGCGACGATCTCGGTCTCAGGGACGCAGGTTCCCATCGCCTTCAATCCCGACGGCACCTTCACCGTCGACGGCCAGGTTCAAACCACCCATGAAGAGGTCGCGCGGGGACTCGCCGGCCACCCGGCGCTGCGAGAGGTGAGCCCCGACACCTACGTTGCGCTCCATGAAGCCCTGGGGATCGTCCTTCCGAGCACCTCGAAAATCGGTTTCATCCTGGCGTACGTGGAGGCGCTCGCGGAGATCGCGGGGATGATGATCGACCTGGTCTACATTCCGCCTCCCCCTCCTGAAGGGACGGACTACACGGCGAGTGCGTTCATCTCGCGTCTCAACAAGAAGTGCATGGATGTGTCCGACGCGAACTTCGCGAATGGCACCCCCATCCAGATGTGGGGGTGCAATCTGACGGATGCCCAGCAGTGGACCTTCGTCGGGGATACCGTCCGGGTCGGCGGCAAGTGCCTGGACGTGACCGACGGAGGCACGAGCAATGGCACGCCCCTGCGTTTGTGGGACTGTGTTGGAAACCCCGCCCAGACCTTCACGCGAACTGTCGACGGCAAGCTGATCAGCAAGCTCGCGAACAAGTGCGTGGCCATCAAGGACGGCAGCACGGCCGATGGCGCCAGGATCCAGCTCTGGGATTGCCAGGGCTCGCCCGACCAGCTGTGGGACCTCGGTGGGACTCCGGTGGTCTCGCGGCTCAACAGCATGTGCATGGACGTGCCCGAGGCGAAGTTCTGGGACGGCAGACAGATCCAGATGTGGCAGTGCAATGGAACCTTTGCCGAGCGGTTCACCTTCCTTCGCGGCAGCATCCATGTCGGCAACAAGTGCCTGGACGTGGCCGACGGTTCCACGGGCAACGGCACTCCCGTTCGCCTTTGGGAATGCAACGGTACCGCCGCTCAGCACTTCACGCTGACCGACATTGGCGCCCTGCGCAGTGAGCTGCCTGGCAACAAGTGTGTGGACATCCAGGACGCCAACCCGGCCCCGGGGGCCCGGCTGCACCTCTGGGACTGTCTGGATGTCCCCAGTCAGAAGTGGAGCGTCGGCCCGACGGGGCGCTCCAACCTCGTCTCACGGCTCAACAACAAGTGCGTCGACATTCCCTACGCGGACTACCGCAATGGCAACCAGGTCCAGATCCTGGGCTGCAAGGCGCATGATGCCCAGCGGTGGACCGTCGTCGGTGACACCATCCGGAGCGGCGGTAAGTGCCTGGACGTGGCCAACGGCAACGCGAGCAACGGCACGGCCATTCGCCTGTGGGACTGCAACGGCACCGCCGCCCAGAACTTCATGCACACCGCTGACGGCAAGCTGCGCAATCCCCTGACCCAGAAGTGCATGGACATCCAGGATGCCAGCCCGAGCGAGGGCGCCAAGCTGAACCTCTGGGATTGCGTGGATCGCCCCAGCCAGAAGTGGTTCTTCGGCCCGGCCATCGAGTCCACCTTCCTCGCGCCCGTCAACAACCTGTGCATGGACGTGCCGGATGCGGACTTCTCAAATGGCAACCAGGTCCGGATGTGGAGCTGCAATGGGACCGCCGCCCAGCAGTGGATCCCCGTCGGCGGCACGCTGCGGGCCGGCGGGAAGTGCCTGGACGTGGCGAATGCGAGCTCGAGCAACGGCACGGCCATCCGCGTGTGGGAGTGCAACGGCACCGCCGCCCAGAACTTCACGTACACCGCCGGTGGCAAGCTGCTCAATCCCCTGACCAACAAGTGCGTGGACATGCGGGAAGCCAACCTGGCCGAGGGTACCCCGCTGCACCTCTGGGATTGCCTCGACGTGCCCACCCAGAAGTGGATCCACCGCTGAGTCCGCGGCTCCCCAAGACATCCTGAGTCGCCTGGCAGCGCGCCGCCAAGGAGCGGCGCGCTGCTCCTCGTTGCTTCACGGTCCTCCCTTCCGTCGCGGCCATTGCCCCATGAAGAACTTCGCCCTGCTCCTGCTGCTCTGGATGGGAGTGCCCGCCTGCGCTCCGCTCCCCTCCCTCCCGGCGGACCGCGTCGTGGTGCTCTACTCCGTACGGGATGACGACGCCCTCACGCGTCCCGCCTGCGCCGAGCAGAAGGGGTGTCAGGCCATGACGCTCGAATCCTTCGCGTGCACTCCGGAGGTGGAGTCCGCCCAGACGGTCATCGTGACCGGGCACAGCCTGCCACCGCTCTACCTTCATCAATCCCCGGAGGCGCTGGCTCGGGTGCTCCGGTGCCTCCAGCCGCAGCTCGTCGTCCTCGACACGTGCTATGGCTTCTCCGCCCCCCTCCTGGACGCGATGCTCCAGCAGGGCCTCGCCCCGCTGATTTTGGGCGCGACCTATCGCCTGCCTCCCGAGGGGCTGCGTTACGACGGACGGTTCTTCGCCAGGGGGCTGTCTGCCCATGAGCGGGCCGCCCTCGTCGATACCCGCAGCGGAGCGCACCTGTCGCGCTGGCAGGCGGATGCAGGGCAGTTGTCCAGCAGCCTCACCGAGGCCCGGTCCTGGTCCCGCGAGGAGTTGACGCGGCACCTCCAGCGGGTCCGGCCCAATCTGGTCCGGGTGCCCCTCGTGGGGACGGAAGAGCGCGTCCTTGAGCTGGTGGCTCCTGAGAGGTTCCGGCCATGAGCGCGGTGGGGCGGCACCTTGCGATGTTTTGCATCGCAGGGGGGCTTCTGGGCGCGTCACAGCTTTCACCCCGGCTGGCATTCTTCGCGTGGGTGGGGTTCGCGCTTTTCGTGGCCGCGGTGGAGCGCACTCCGTCCCGGAGATGGAAGTGCGCGGGCGCGCTGCTCACTTGCGCCGTCAACCACGCGGTCTCCCTGCACTGGCTCGTTTCGACGCTCAGTTCCTATCGCCCGGAGGGACCGCCGCCCTGGCTGCTGTTCGCGGGCCTGCTCGGCATCGTGGTCCTCGTCACACAGGCCCCAGTGCTCCTGGGCTGCGTCCTGCTTCGCAAGCTGCCGGGGTTCTGTTGGCTCCCCGCGTGCTGGGCAGCGGGGGAGTGGCTCGAAGAACGCGTCTGCGACTTCACCTGGGGGCAGTGGCTCTACTCTCAGTGGTCCGTGGAGCCCGTCCTCCACGTGCTGGCGCGCTTCGGCTGGTATCCGGTCCTGCTGCTCTGCTTGACGGGAGTGGCCGCCTTCGGCTGCGCCCTGGTGCATCACGGGCTCCCGGCGCTCGCGGTCGGAGTCGCGGCGGTTGCTGTCATGACGCTGGCGCCAGTCCAGGCTCCCGACGATCGTGCTCTGTCTGGCATTGGCGCGGTCTCCATGGCGGATGCCGCGCATCCCCCTTTGGCTTTTCCGAAGGGGCTGGAGGTGCTGGTCTGGCCGGAGGGCGTGATGAACGCGAGGCCCCGGCTCGAAGAGGGCCGCGACACCTCCGAGGTCCAGCTCCCTGGCCTGCCGGGACAGCCCGGGCAGGGGCACTTCGTGGGGTTGCTGGCCCGCTCACACGCGGGGGTGCGAAACGCGGCGGTGTTCGTCGATCCGCGCGGGCAGGTGAGGGCGATGCGCGCAAAGCGGCTCCTGGTCCCGGGCGGGGAGCGCTCCGTTCTGGGCGTGGGTCCGGGCTCCAGCCTCGTTCCAGGCGATGCTCCGGCGACGCTCGGGCCGGACGCGCGACAGGGGATCGCGCTGATCTGCTACGAGGTCTTCAGCCGTTCCCTCGTGCTGGAGGGAAAGCGCGCCGGAGGGAGGTTCATCGCGGTGCTCGCGAGTGACCGCGCCTTGCGAGACAGCCCTGTCGCGATGCGACAGATCCTGGGCGCCCTGGTCCTTCGCAGCGCCGAGTCAGGTCTCCCGGCGGTCCGAGCCTCACTCTGGGGCAGCGCGGCGTTGATCAGCTCGCAGGGGCACATCCTGGGGCAGACACGGCCCGGCACCAGTGAGGTATTGAGCCTCCCGCCGCGGGATGCGCCCCAAGCCGAGCCGCCGCGCGGCGAGTCCGTGGGGTCGTGAGACACCGCTTCATGTGCAGCGTCGCCGGCCGGACCGTGAGCTGCGAGGAGGGGCCGCGGTAGCGTCGTCCTTCGCCTGCCGCCGCCCTGCGCTGAGAACCGCGCATCACGAGCATCCAGCGTGTCCGCGGGCATCATCGCCAGCCCTCTCAGCGGGTGCAGCCCGGATGCTTCGTGCCATGCTCCTTCGTCAACCTCTGCGCATGTCGAGATGGGGGATGCCGTCCTCGTCGTAGATGTCGCTCACGGCCACGAAGCCGAAGCCCTCGTAGAAGCGCTGCAGGTAGGCCTGCGCCCCGATGCGCACGGGCGTGCCCGGAAAGCGCTCGGAGAGGAACTGCAGGCCGCGCTCGACCAGGTCGCGGCCCTGCCGCTGCCCGCGCAGCGCTGGCGCGGTGACGACGCGGCCGAGGCTCGCCTCGGGGAACTTGAGGCCGGGCGGCAGTGCGCGCAGGTAGGCGCCCAACTGCCCCGTGCCCGGGACGCTCCCGAGCAGGTGGAAGCACGCGGCGTCCAGGCCGTCCGCATCGAGATAGAGGCTCTTCTGCTCCACCACGAAGACTTCGGAGCGCAGCGCGAGCAGCCGGTACAGCTCCTCGAGCGTGAGTTCGCTGAAGCGCTTCCACTGCCAGTCGAGAGGAGAGGGGGCCATGGTGTCCGGTCACCTTAACGCGAGCGGGCCACGCGGTGGGGCGACGAGGGGCGTCACTGCTTGTTGTGCTTTACTCAGGACGCTGATGGCCTGGCGCTCCCCGGCCCGGTGACGCCAGCGTGGCGTCTGCTCATCCCAAAGGACCGACCATGAAGAAGCTGCTCGTAGGAATGATGCTGGCTGTGATTCCGCTCTTGGGCTGTGGCGCGGAGGTCGAAGGTCTGGCGGAGCAGGGCCATATTGTCTCCACGGAGGACGGCACCGAAATGGTCATCGAGCATCGCGCGGAGCCGGGTGAGGCCCGGTCCGAGGACGTGTCGGCCATGGGCGCGTCCTGCTGGGTCGTGCTGGAGTACTGCAAGGACCCGAAAACGGGCCGGCCGAACTGCGCGCAGACCCACTGCACCATGGACGAAGCCGTCACCGCCTGCAGGGCCCTCATCCGGAAGCATTGCTGAGCCGCGCTCCAAGCGCTCGTCCATGAAGCGCGGGCGGTGGGGAGCATCACGGTGGCCGCGATGCTCCCGTGAAGAGCCGTTTCCGGCTCCAGACTCCGCTCACAGGATTTCTTCGTAGGCGCTCTTCCAGCTGTAGCTCCCGGACTCCTTGCCCGTGATGGAGGTGTTCTCCGGGTCGATGTAGATGGTCAGTACGCCGCCGTCGAGCGAGGTCTTGGTTCCTTCCGTCGAGAGCCGGCAGACCGTCTTCTTGACGGCCTCCTTCACCGCCGCCTTGCCATCCGCGGTGCCGCAGACTTCGACCAGGGTGCCCACGGCCATCTGGCATGCGCTCTGGGTCCGATCCTTCATCGGGTCAAAGGCGGGGTAGCTCGTCCTCTCGTAGCTGCTCTTCAGGGCCGACCCGCAGGCCTTGTTGACCGCGTCCTCCCTCTTCTTCAGCTCCGCGTCGTAGGTGGCCCAGCCGTTCTTCTGGGCCACGGTGAGCCGCTGGGGCTTCGAGCTGGACTCGTCGGCGATGGCGAGCGAGGCGAACAGGCAGAGACACACGGACGAAATCCGGAACATGAAGGCTCCTGGTGGAGGCGGGACACGGGAATGCGGACCGCCTCCACCAGGGAAGGGCCCCCGGGAGTTCTTTTGCATTCATTTTCGAGAAAGCCGTGGGTACGCCTGGGCGAGCAGCTCCCGCTCGTAAGTGGGCTTCCTCAAGTGGGGGCAGAGTCGGAACCGGAAGAGTGGAATGAACCGCCTGCGGCATAGGCGAGGCTGGAGTTGCCCCAGGAGTGCTCGCTGCGGCTGGATGGGGCCGGGTGCGCAGGAGTTTCGGGCTGCTACTCCGATACGTGGAGCGGCTTCCTCTGGCGTCACGTTGATGCTGATGAGGGACCGCGAATCGCCCGGTCGGAGGTCGCGCCAGTTTCGTACTGCATCCGCCGGTCCCAGGTCTTGCGCTTGCTCGGTCCCTATGGAGCCGCCGAGTCCCTGCTCCATGATGTAGTGGGGAGAAAATGCGGGGGATGGATGCTAGTGGCGGAATGGCCGGGCGCTCAATACCCCAACAGGGTGATGGTCCTGCACGTCAAGGACGCGATACGTCACCGGGGGACGGACGGACAGCTCTCCTGGCAGGCCTGTGAACCCAGATAACTGTGCCCCTCTTCCGCGCTGGTCCATAGATGCGGACCGGCTGTGCATTGCGTTGACCCTCTTGCCTCCCGAGTTGGCCGAACGTGTCCGGTTACGAAGGGATGACTGGAACGCCAAGGGGTGGCTTGACGGCCAGCGGCTGTGCTTCAGCCAGCAGCAATGGCTTGCACTGGGTCGTCCAGGGGAGGCGGGCTTCGACGCGGAGGAGCGTGAATACGCACGTGAGGAATGGGCTTCGATGCAGCACCTGCTGATGGACCTGCTGGGGATCCATCAGCAATCCCTCCGCTGGGAGGTCGTGGGAATCCCCGGAGGCGCCGGTGCCCGTTACAAGGTCCGCGTCGACGGCGAGCCCATCTCCGCCACGGGACAGCTCTTTCCCTGGACGGTCAGCCCGCCAGAAGGAACGCCGCTCCCTCTGACGCCCACGGCGGCCTGGGCATGCTCCGAGGCTCACCGCGCGACACATTCCTCGACGCAGGAGCAACTGTCCGTGGTCATCCGGCTGCGAGGCGTGTTGGAGGATGTATCAGGGCTGCTTGGAAACCGCATCCCATTCGCGCCCTCTGGTTTTCTCAAGACCTTCGAGCCTCGCGCGGTGAGTCGCTTGGGATTGCGCTGGGAGCATGACGACGGCCTCACGGAGGTTGTCTCCCTTCGCCCCTACGCCGTCTTCGCGGATGGGACGCGCACGGACTTCCCCCTGTCGTCGGTACGACCCGGCGGCATCGCGGGAGAAGACGCTCGGCGCCCCCTCCTGCTTCCTGAACACACCGACGAGGTACTGGCCAGGACCCGTCCTCTTCAGCGACGCCTCGTGGCCGACGTGACGCGCGAGATGGCGGACCCGTCGCATCTCATCCCGGAGGGGCGAGACCTCGATGGGATCCTGGAGCTATCGGAGTACTCACCCCGGGTGGCGGGCTTCGAGCTCCTCCGCGGACGCCAGGCGTGCGAAGGCCGGGATGCCACCGGGTTGGAGTGGTTCGAACCGCTCTCTTCCTCCGAGTCCTTCTCCCTGAACCTCCACGTCAATGAGACGGACAAGCGCCTCCAATTGAACTCGCGTGAAGATGCGCTGGAGCTCTTGAGCCGGAACGATGCGGCGCTGGCCAGCGCCACCCCCACGCCCCTGAACGTGGGCGGACAGCAGGTGTCCCCAAGTGAGGCGCTCGGGCGTCAGCTCCGGATCGCGCTCGGCCTTTCGGCACCTGCCGAGGAGGTGAACGAGGATGCACTCGACGACATCTCCAGGCCTGGGGGCCGCCTCGGAGCTATCGTCCGCGAAGTGGAAGCTCCGTCGTCTGCGGACCCACGGGCGGACGGCGCACCACCCGTGCCGTGGGAAATGCTGGAGCAGGCCTTCCGTCCAGGCGTGTCTCTCAAGACACATCAGAAGGAAGGACTCGCGTGGCTGTGGCGCCATGCTGCTTCCGGAAGCCCTGGCGTCCTGCTCGCGGATGACATGGGCCTGGGAAAGACATTGCAGGTCGCGTGCTTCCTGACCTTGAGCCTGCTCATGGCGAGAAGCAACGCCCGGCCCCTGTTGGTGGTCTGTCCCACCATCCTGTTGGACAACTGGAAGCAGGAGTTGAACCGCTTCTTCCGGGAAGACCTCTGGCAGTCCGCATTCATCCTTCACGGGAATGAACTCCGGACCGTGAAGCAGGGGGACGGACTCAATACCGAATTCCTCTCGCGGCGGACGCTGATCATCACCAATTACGAAACGCTGGGGGCCTATCAGCGCTCGCTGTTGAAGGTGGACTTCGACGTCGTCGTCTTCGACGAGGCCCATCTGCTCAAGAACCCGGACACGCTGCGCTCGCGTGCGGCCCGGGCCCTCAAGCGCAACTTCGCCGTCGCGCTGACGGGCACGCCGGTGGAGAACGAGCTGTTCGACGTCTGGGCCCTCTACGACGCCATCCAGTGTCGCGCGCCCCGGGTCTTCGGCCCTCGTGCCGCCTTCCGGGAGGAACATGACGGTGAGCATGGTGCATCCACTCTGCGGACGCGGCTGAAGTATCCGTCCAGGGACAGCACGCTGATGCGCCGAGAGAAGGCGGACGCGCTCAAGGACCTGCCGGAAAAGCGGTATCACAGCCATCCGGTGGAGATGACGGCGCTCCAGGAGGAGCAGGAGCGGCTCATCGCCCGGCAGGCGCCGAAGCGTGGCGCGCTCTGGGCACTCTCCGCGCTTCAAAAGCTGTATCAGCACCCGGCGCTTCTGGCGGACTCACGCGGGCTCTCCGCCGCCACCGCGCTCCAGGAGAGCCCCAAGACCCGCCTCTGCCTAGAATTGCTCGCACGGGTGGAGGCCGCGTCAAGCGGCGTGCACGCGGAGAAGGCCCTGGTGTTCGTCCTCTCCCGCGCAATGCAGGAACTGCTGTCTGGACTCATCAAGGATCGGTTCCGCCTGACGGATGTCCCCATCATCAATGGGGAGCCCGAGAGCCGACGTTCGGCCCTGAACTCCATTGACGCATTCTCCCAGGCGAAGGGCTTTCAAGTCCTCCTGCTGAGTCCGCTTGCCGCGGGCGCGGGGCTCAACATCGTCGCGGCCAACCACGTCATCCATTACGGGCGTTGGTGGAATCCCGCCAAGGAGGACCAAGCCACGGACCGGGCCCACCGCATCGGGCAGGTCCGGCCCGTCCACGTCCACTATCCGCTGCTGCACCGGCAGGGACGTCCCGAGGCTGGCTTCGACATGCGGCTCCACGAACTCGTGGAGCGCAAGCGTTCGCTGGCACGCGACTTCCTGGCGCCCGTTCCGGATGAGGCACGGCAGTACTCAGGTGTGTTTCAAGAGGGGGAAGGCTGAGCCATGTCCATCATCATGCATGCCTTGCAGGACAAGTCCCTGCGCATTCCGCTGCTCATCATCGCGCTGTTGGCGCTCCTTTCCCTGGGCGCGGTGGTCATCCGCTGGTGGCGCTTGCGCCAGGCCATCCAGACGCTGGAGCAGAGGCTGGAGCCGTTGCTGACGGGGCGTCTCCTGGAGCCGGGCAGCCGCGACGGAAGCCGCGCCCTGTGGCGGGCCGTGCGCGAGCAACTCGTCTTCCCTCCCGGGAAGCAGGAGGTCCCAGGGCCCGTCCTCATGCGTTCGTCGCCGTCACGTGAGCTGCGTGAGACCTGCCGCGCGTTGTTCCGCCACTCCCTGGGGCATGGAGTCGGCCGGAATCTGACGGGCATCGCGCTGGTGATGACCTTCGGCCTGCTGGGCGTCGTGTTGGTGGGTCCCGTCCAGGAGGCGCTCGCGAGCACGGGGGGCGGCCATTCCCAATCGGACCTGCTCTCCCAGGCCATCGGGAAGATGGGGGCCAAGTTCTTCATCTCCGCGACGGGACTGGTGGGCACGCTGCTATTCCAGATGGTTGCCTTCTCCTTCGAACGCAGGCTCCTGGGGCAGCTGGATGCGATGCGACTGGGGTTCGAGAAGTACACCAGGACCCTCGACGCGCACGAAATCGCCCTGGCCTCGGCGCGTGGGGAGTCCCTGGGCTCACTGAAGGCAGAACTGGTCCAGACCCGGAGGGAACTCGCCGAACAGCTTTCACAGCTCGAAAGCGTGAATGTGTCGATCCAGGGGATTGGCACGGAGGTCCAGGCCCACTTCGGGAAGATGATGAAGGAGGAGGTTGGGGACGTCATCACGCGGCAGTTGAGCGCGGTGGAGAAGGCGGTGCGCGACATCGCCACGGACCTCCAGCGCTCCATCTCCACGAACTTCACGGCGTCGCTGCAATTGGAGATGGCGAGCATCAAGACGCACCTGGACGGCATCCAGCAGGCGCTGGTCGGGCAGCAGGAACACGACCTGGGACGGATCCTCGAGCAGCTCCGCGACACAGTGTCCGGCGGGTTCCATACCCAGTCCCAGGACATGGCCCGACAGATGGCGGGGCTGGCGGCGGTCCTCCCTCAGTTGGAGAAGCAACTCGAGGCGATGACGCAGATGCTGGGCAGCCAGGCGCGGCAGTGGGGCAGCGAGAACCAGCGCGCCGTGGAGGCCCTGGGCGCGAAGGTGTCCGAGTTGGTGGGGAGTTTCGACGGCGTTCGGGACAACATGGAGAAGGCGGTCGCTCAGGTGCTGAGGAGCACCACCACCGCATCCGTCGACCTGGGCCGACAGAACCAGCAAATCATCGACCAGTTGTCGGGCAGCGTCTCCCACATCGTGGACCGCTTCCAGGGGGTGCTCACGGGGATGAGTACAAGTTCCGACCAACTGGTGCTCGCTGCGGCGAGGGTGTCCAAGGAAATGCACTTGAGCGCAGCGGATCAGTCGAGCGCTCTGCACAGCCAATTGGAAGAGCTTCGGAATCTGTCCAAGTCCGACGTGGGCCACTTCCAGGCACGTGCCGCGGAGTTCGCCAGTGCCATGAAGGAATCGCAGGACAGCCTGCGCGTCGTGACCAAGCAACTCAACGAGACCGTGGACAAGCTGGCGACCGCGTCACGAAGCGCCGGCGAGACCCATCACAAGGCGGGGGTGGTCTCTGAGAAGATGGAGGGCGTTGCGCAACGGCTCATCGACACCGCTCGAACCTTCCATCAGTTGTCCCAGGATCGTCTCGGGGTGGTGAAGCAGGAGGAGACGCTCCTGAACGCCCAGCGAGAGGCCCTGGAGCGCGTGACGCCGGTGCTCAACGGCTTGACGCGGACCTACGAGGAATCCGTCAGCAAGCAGGTCCAATTGCTGAGCAGCCAATGGACGCAGGTCGTGAGCAAGGTCGATTCCGCGCTGAATCGCTCCTCGAATGAGTTCTTCCAGGGCGTCGAGGAGTTGTCGGACGCAGTGAATCAACTCAAGGATTCATTGAAGCAGCAGGTGCGGCGATGAGCCAGGGAGGAGAGGGCACTGACCGCTCGCTCGCGGACCTCATGGCGGGTGTGGCAGTGGTCTTCCTGCTGCTCGCGGTCATCTTCATCCTGGACGCGCGCCAGCAGCGCGAGGAGGCCATCCGTGAGAAGGAGGTGGCCATTGGCAAGGTGGATTCACAGAAGGACGGCGTGCAGGCGTCACTGGTGGCGCTAAGAGCGGAGTTGGTGACCCTGGACACCGATCTGGATGGTGGCTTCATCGAGATGAGCGGGCTGGATGGTGGGGTGAACGCGCTGGAGATCGAATTCAAGAACCTCCAGTTCGGTCTGGGGGAATGCCGCACGCCTCCGGAATACGTGCAACAGTTCCGCCTGGGGGCGGTGCCCCTCATCGAACGCGTCTGCGCGGCGGTGGATGCGATGCGCGACGCGGGCGCCGAGCCGTCCATCATCCTGGAAGGACACACGGACGACCGTCCCTTCCTGGGCACAAGCGGCGAGTGTGGCGTCCGCAATGGCGTGTCGCGGTTCAGTTTCGAGAACAACGTCCGTGCAAGCGCCTCCCGTGCGCAGGAGGTGTTCTTCACGGTGCGTGATCAGCTCCCGGCCGCCAGCTACGCGCGCACCTGCCTGGATGCGAATTTCGTGGTTTCGGGACGAGGGCAGACCGCGCCCAGGATTGGGACGGAGGGGGGGGACCCTGCCAACCGGCGGCTGGTGCTTCGTGTTCGCGGCGACCTGCGCCTGTGATTGGGGACTCAATGGGGCTGGATGATTGGCTTGACGAAGTGGGGGAGCGGCAGAAGGTCGTCCTGGCCGCGTTCGGAACCTTCCAGCGGCAGGTGGAGGATGGGATGCATCAGCTCGTCCTCCGAGCAGAGTCCGTCCAGCAGCGTGCGGACGAACTCGAGCCGGGGCGGCTTGCCCGTTTGCGGCAGGCGCTGGATGTCGGGGCCGTGCTGGCGAAGGTGAAGGCCCAGGATTTCGATGGGCTGAGCCGAAGGGAGCGGCGCGCGGTGCCGGGTTTGTGGCGGGAGGTGGGCCTGGAGCAGATGACCTGGTTCCTCACGCGCAGCCCTGACAGCGTGCCGCGACTGGTTCGGCAGCGGCTCCGGGACTGGAGCGTGTCCGAGGATGCCGCCACTCAGCGGAAATGGGCCCAGTTGGTAGGGCGGCGCGTCGAGGACAAACGCGTGCTGAGATGGGCGTTGCCGATGTCCGTCGAGGCGGCATTGGGAGCCGAGGGCCCCAGCACGTTGGCACGCCATTGGGGGGACCACGCACTCGCGGAAGTGGTGGGGATGCTTCGGAACTCCGGCATCAAGGAGACCAGTCCCTACGCTGGTCATGTCATCGCGGAGTACCTGGAGGGACGCCTCCAGACGCGTCAGGACCTGTCCCAGGCGATGGCTTTCCTCGTGGACGACCCTCTGGGCCTCTCCTGGATGCCGCACAGGAACGTGGACGGCGTCGCGGTGTCGGCGCCAATGGAAGCCCGTATCGCAGTCATCTCCAAGGTCCTGGAGTGCCGGCTGGCCGGACGAATGGCGCCAGCCGTCCTCACCCGGCTGGAGGAGCGGTTGATTGCCAGGGACGGTGTTTTCGATGATCCCCGGCACATGACGCTGACCCAGGCGTGGCAGTCGGTCCGTGCCCGCGCCCCAGATGCCTTCGACGCGTTCCTGTCCGCGCTCATCCAACAGGATCTGGAGTTCTTCTTCGAACGAGCGATGAACGAGCAAGACCGGCGGCGGTTCTGGTTGAATTATCTGGGCTCCATTCGGAGGACGACCTGCTGGCTGGCGTCCGAGACGTATGACGCACTGAGGGCTCGGCTCGCGAACCTGCCCGCGGAGCAGCAGGCCGCGTTTCGGCGGGCCCGACGACTCCCGAAGGGAAAGATCAGTGCGTTTGTGTTGTCGTTCGAGAGGTATGTGGCCGTGGAGTTTTCCGACAAGGGCAACGCCACGTACGTCTATGAGCATCGCCGGCTGGCGCAAATGCTCAACGGCCAGCCGGTGGAACACCACAATGACCTCAAGGACACGCAAGAGAGCCATTGTGAGAAGCGGTTGACCCATCTTCCTGGGTGGGAACTCCGCTTCGAACAGGAACTTCTGGAACTGGGAATCGCTCAGGCCCGACCCGTGGTGCGCAGGGCCCGGTAACACCCGGCGCGTGGCAGGCTATGGCTCATCACCAGGTGCCGTCGACTGTCTTCATCATGGGAATGCGGAGCGCGGGGGGGGCGCCACCATGGTCCTCCGCGCAGGATGAAGACAGCGCGTCTGCCGTCGCCGTTCGGAGTTGACAGCCACCCTCCACTGACGGAGCACGGGGGCATGATCGAACTTCCCGAGCGCGCCGCGATGCAGGACTACCAGCGATACATCCACGACCTGGAGTCGCTGCACGGCTGGCTCCAGCAGGACCTGGTCCTCAACTGCTTCCGGATGGGCGAGGAGGTGGGTGAGCTCTTCAAGGCGGTGCGCCAGTACGAGAAGAGGCCCTCCGAGGCGACGTCTCGCGAGCACGTGGGGGAGGAACTGGTGGACGTGCTCAACTACCTCCTGGCCATCGCCAACCGCGCGGGCGTGGACCTGGAGCAGGCCTTCCGGGAGAAGAACGCGCGCAATCAGCAGCGCACCTGGTGATGAAGCTAGCTCACCCAGGCCCGCGTGCGCGGGCGCGTGGAGCATCTTCGATGGCGAGGGCCATCACTTCCACCGCCTGCGCTCCTGGGCCCGGAGCGCGCCTCCTGTGTCATGGAGTCATGCGTCCGGTGTATCGTTCGTGCATATGCACTGGCACTTGCACCTGAAGCGCGCGGCCCTGCTGGCCGTGCTCTTCGCGGCGTCCGGACTCACCGGAGTCGACGCGCACGCACAACAATGTGGCCCCGAAGCACCTCCCCCCGCCGTCCCTCTCAATGACCAGATGAGCGGCACGCGGGTCTTGCGCCGCGTCGTCCTCGGTCTCACGGGGACGACGCCCACCGTCGAGCAGTACGAGGCGATGGCGGCCGCGACCACACCCGAGTCGCGGGAATCCATCCTGCGCTCCACGCTCGAGGCCGCGCTCGCCTCGCCGAAGTTCTACGAGCGGATGGTGAACTTCGGCCACGAGTGGCTCGCGGTGGGCGCATACACCACCGGCGCGGCGGGTGACGCCTACCAGGGCGACATGTCCGGCCACCTCTTCAAGTGCGCCGCCAACACCGCGCACGCGGGCGCGTACTACGCCGTGCACGAGTTCGGCGATTCGAAGGACCCGGCCAGGCAGTGCCAGGACCAGGACGCCGACGGCAACCCCGCCGTGCCCGAGGTGCACCAGGTGGAGCCCTGGTGGGCGCCGGGCACCACCGTCACCGTGCTCGGCAAGGCCGGCTCCGACGTCACCCAGGTCACCGACAGCAAGGGCCAGCCGGTCGACTGCGGCCTCGCGAACGGCGGCTACTACGACCCCATGCTGCCCCCCGCGTGCGGCTGCGGTCCGAACCTGGTGTGGTGCAGCCCGCTCTCCGGCCTCCAGGGCAACAGCAACCACGACTTCGGCATGCAGCGCCGGCACCCCTACGAGGAGCCCGCGCGCCTCTTCGCGCACCTCGCGTGGCACGACCGGCCGCTCTCGGACCTCATCCTCGGGAACTACTCGGTCGGCACCAACTGGCTGCGCGCGCTGTACGTGCGCTTCGGCCGGCAGATGGGCAACAGCGCGCTGGACAAGAACACCACGTGGTGGCGTCCCGACGCGGACAACGCGCCGCGCGACCCGCTGCACCCCACGCTGAATGATCCGCAGGCGTGGCGCGAGTTCGTGGTCGAGGACCTGGAGCCCTTCCACCTCGCGCTCACCCCGGACCGGGCGCGCTCCGGCAGCATCGACCGCACCTACCGCTTCGACCCGCGCACCACGACCGACGCGCCCCAGGGCCTCCCCACCGCGGGCGTGCTCACCATGATCGGCTCGTTGTCGTCCTTCCCGCGCGAGCGCGTCCGGGCCGCGCGCTTCCTCGAGATGTTCGCCTGCCAGAGCTTCTCGCCACCGCCCGCGGACGTGCACTTCCCGCCCCTGGAGGTGGACCCCGGCACCGGCGGCACGTGCCTGCACTGCCACCGGACGCTCGACCCCGCGGCCATCTCCTTCAAGCGCTGGGACTTCAACCCGGCCCAGAGCTTCTACGTCCCGTGGCCCTTCATGCCGGGCGTGGGCCGCTACCGCATCACCAAGGATTGGCTGTCCGGGCAGTACCCGTACACCGGCACCTCGCCGGGCTACCGCTGGAAGAACGCGTTCGTCCCCAACACCCTCCTCACGCCCGTCACCCCCGAGCAGGTGAAGGCCAACCCCGAGGCGGTGCTGCTCGACACGATGCCCGACACGTACACGCTGCTCGGCGAGCACGGCGACGGCACCATGGGCCCGCTCGGCTTCGGGAAGCTCGTCGTGCGCTCCGGCGAGTTCGACCGCTGCGTCGCGCGCAAGATGTATTCGCTGTTCATCGGCCGCGACCTGAACCCGGCCACGGAGAAGGGCTTCATCGACAAGCTCGCGCGGGAGTTCGTCGCGGGCGACCGGCAGCTGAGACCCTTCATCCGATATCTCTTCGAACAGCCCGAGCTGCGGAGGGGCCTGTGATGAACACGTTGCGTTCGACCCTGATGGGCGCCGCGGTCGCGCTCCTCGCCGTGAGCTGCGACGGGAAGATCTGGGACGCGCCCGGTGACTCGCCGGAGGACCCGGGCGGCGACAGCTGCGCGGCCGTGAGCAAGAACGACGAGATCCGTCTCGCGCTCGCGCCCGCGTGCCAGGGCTGCCACCTCACCGGCAACAAGCCCTTCTTCGCCTCGCTCACCGCCTTCGAGAACGGGCTCGTCTACAACGAGAAGTACGTGAAGCGCGGCGACCCCGGGAACAGCATGCTCATCCAGTTGCTGAACGGCGTGGCCCCCGGCAGCTATCCCCAGATGCCGCCCGGGCAGCCGTACAACGAGCTCGTCGGCAGCGGCCGCGTCACGCTGACCATCGCGCAGGTGGAGGACTGGATCCGGAACCTGCCGGCCACGCCCGCGCAACTGGAGGCCCCCGTCGCGGAGGAGTTCAGCGTCCGCCGGCTCACCGCCGAGGAGATGATCATCAGCCTGATGGATCAGCTCGGGCTCACCCTCGAGGACTTCGTCAGCACCACCGACGCCAACTGGCGCAACAAGCCGTACGTGGCGAACGGCGGCAAGTTCTTCATCTGGCCCGGGGACTGGGCCCCCGGCATCTCGGGCGAGTACGTCTCCGACTCGCGCAGCGTCGAGCGCTTCGAGGCGCTCGGCGGCGGCAATTCGCTCCTGTACCGCAAGCGGGACGTGAGCTTCGGTCCGTCCGCCGCGCAGACGCTGGTGCAGATGTCCCAGGCGTGGTGCGCGCGCGCCGTGGACAAGAAGAACAACCCGGCGGTGCTGCGCTACGTGACGCTCGCCGACACCTCCAAGAGCAACCCGGACGCGGTGCGGAAGAACCTGGGCTCGCTCTACCTGCGCATGCTCGGCCAGCCGCCCTCGGACGCGGAGGCCCAGGCGCTGTACGAACAGGTCTACCTGCCGCTGGAGGCGCAGAACACGCGCCTCGCCTGGATTGGCGTCTGCGCGGCGCTCATCCGTCACCCGATGTGGATCACCTACTGAGCGAGGACACCATGCCGAACACCTCTCGTCGCACCCTGCTCAAGTGGGCCCTCGGCGCGGGACAGCTCGCGCTCCTCGATCGCGCGGGGCTCCTCGGTTCGAGCACCGCGCACGCCGCGGACGTCGACGTCCCCTCGCGCCTCGTGGTGCTCTACATCCCCGGCGGCTACCGGCCGGCGTACTACTTCACCCCGATGGAGGACGCGGACATCCCGCTCTGCGTCCCCACGCCCTCCAACCACAGCGGCGAGCCCGTCTTCTTCCAGGCGAGCCAGCTGGTGAACCTCGCGCCTCCGGACGGCTCCTACAAGCCGCTGCGGACGTGGCAGTCGTGGAACCCCGCCGACCCGGCCGCGCGCGGCAACTACAGCCCGCTCATGTACGGCTACACGCACTTCGCGCTGGCGGATCAGCTCAGCGTGCTGCACGGCATCGACCAGGGCACCAACGACCACTCGAGCGCGTTCATCTCCGCGATGTGTGGTGTCGCCGGCGCGGACTACCGGGCGCCCGCCGTGCACTCGGTCATCGCGAACCACCTGTACCAGAAGTACCGCGAGAGCCGGCCGCTGCCCTTCGTCGTCGTCACCGGAGAGCGCGGCATGCCGGTGGGCATGGGGTTGCCCTCCCACGCCTCGCCCCTGCGCGTGCCGTCCATCGAGGCGCTCAAGCCGATGCTCTCGGCGAAGCCCTCGGACAACCCGTGGTGGACGGGGCTCGACGCGCGCACCGAGGCGCCCGAGTTGGACGCGCGCGGGAAGCCCACCGGGGGCACGCTGAAGACGACGGCCATCGAGCGCTTCTCGCTGACGCGCGCCCAGCAGCTCCTGGGCCACTCGACGGCGAAGGTGGACAACTACCTGGAGGGGCTGCACGGCTCGCTGTCGTCGGTGTCGCGCGTGCTCGCGACGGACGTCGTGTCCGTGCTGGAGAAGACGAAGGGCATCGAGATGATGACCTCGAACCGCCCCGCGTACCTGTCGAGCTACCTGTCCAACCAGTCGTTCACGTACACCTTCGGCCTCGCGAACTTCCACCTCACGGGGCTCGACGCGCGCATGGACCTGGCGCTGCGCCTGCTCAAGGCGGACCTCTGCACCTCGGTGCACGTGTCGCTGCAGCAGGACTTCGACACGCACAACGGCCTGGGCCATGGCTACAGCTGCGCGCACGGACGCGGGATGATGGACAACGTCGCGCGCTTCCTCGGCGAGCTCAAGGCCGCGCCCGCGCCCGGCAAGCCCGGCAAGACGCTGCTCGACGACACGCTCGTGCTGGTGATGAGCGAGTTCGGCCGGAGCTGGGCCTCGCGCAGCAGCGACGGCAGCTACTACCTGCCGGACGATCACCACCCCTACACGTCCATCTGCTTCGCGGGAGGGAACGTGGCGGGGAACCGGCAGGTGGGCTCGTACACCCCGCGCGGGCTCGGCGTCCCGGTGGACATCATCGAGGAGAACGGCCAGGCCTCGAAGCGCGTGCCCCGCTCCGCGGACGCGGTGACGACCGCGCTGCGCATCCTGGGCATGGACACGCACGAGTTCTTCATCCCCGGCGGCTACGGCGAGGTCGTGGGGCTCCGGAAGGCGTAGTCCCGACCGGGCGAGGGGATGGCCCAGGGTGCAGGGAAGGCGCCCTGGGCGTTGCTCTCCTGTCAGAAGGCGGAGTCGGTCCGCGCGTTCCTCGCGCGGATGGCCTCTTCGGTCCTTGGAACGAGGGACTCGAGTCCGGTCCTCACGGCCTCCGTCTGGACCTGCTCGACGAACGGGCGGAAGCGCTCGTCGTAGGCGCTAAACGCGAGTTCGAAGTCGCGGTCGTGCTCTCGCATCGCATCCGCCAGCGCGGCCGCGCCATCGATGGCCAACGAGCCCCCCATGCCGGCAGCGGGTGAAGGGCAGTACCCCGCATCGCCCACCAGGGCGACCCGGCCTTTCGTCCAGGAAGGCATTCGTATCTGGCACAGCTTGTCGAAGTAGAAGCTCTTCGAGCCCCGCACCTCTTCGAGCAACTCCGCCGTCCTCCAGCCCGTCCCAGCGAACCGGTCCACGACGATCCGCCGTTGCGCCTCCTCATCGCGGCGGTCGTACGGGAGCTCCTTGTCGGAAGCGAACGCGAAGATGATGTCCGTGTTGTTCTTGTAGGCGTTGAGCATCACCGCCTTGCCCGGCACGTTGAACATCTGCGCGGTGTTCCGCTCGATGAGCAGCTTGTCCACGATGGTGATCGAGAAGTACTGCTCGAGAAAATGCAGGTACCGGGCTTCGTCGCCGAACCAGAGCCGACGCACGGCGGAGTGAACACCGTCGCAGCCGAACACCAGGTCGAACGTGCGTCGTGCGCCCCTGGCGAACGTGGCCTCGATGCTGTCTTTCGTCTCGCTCAGCGCGGTGATGCTGTCGTCGAAGACGACTTCAATGCGGTCCTTCACGGCGTCGAACAGCATGTTCAGCAGAACGGTTCGCTCGATCTCGAACGCATCTTCCGAGGGCGCTTCACCCTCCTCTCTCAAGACCATCGAGCGCTCCGTGACATCTCGCTCGTTCTTCAGGTCCCACCGCCGCAGGCTCAATCGGTTCGACCGGATCTGCTCGAAGAGGCCCATGCGCCGGACGATGTGGACGGTGTTGCCCTTGATGTCGACGGCCGTGCCGCCCGTCCGGAGCCCGCGCGCGACCTCCACGACGGTGACCTCGTAGCCGAGGCGGCTCATCCAAAACGCGGTCGAGAGCCCGGCGAAGCTCGCGCCGGAGATGAGGACCTTTCTTCCATTCGCGCTCATGACTTCTCCACTGCATGGCCGGATTCTGGCGGCAAAAACATTGTACCCGGTAAAAGTTTTCGCAAGGAATTCTTTGACCGGGTATAAAAATTCGCCCTCCAGGTCGGAGGCGCTTCGCTAGAATCCGGAGCATGGGCGAGCGACGTGAGAGCAAGAAGCGCGAAACCCGGCAGCGGATCTCCGATGTGGCGACGGAGCTATTCCTCGCGCGGGGCTTCGAGGCGGTGACGCTCGACGAGATCGCTGCCGCCGCGGACGTCTCCAAGATGACGGTCATCAATTACTTCGGGCGCAAGGAGGACCTCATGCTCGATCGCCAGGATGACTTGAAGCTGGTCTTCTTTCGCGAGGCGATTCGCGCGAGGCCGCCAGGGCAACCTCCCATCGCCGAGCTCCGCGCGCTCATGGGCAGGCTGCGAGAGCAGAAGCATCCGTTGGCCCGCTTCGACCGCCATACGGCTGACTTCTGGCGCTTCGTCACGGCGAGCCCGTCACTCGAGGCGCGGCTCCGCGAGCTCAACGACGAAGCGGCAGAGGGGCTCGCGCTCGAACTCGCCGGTGCGATGCCGGAGGGCCTCGCGCGGCTCGCGGCCGGCATGATCGTGCTGACGGTGCGCACGGCTCGCCAGGAGGCCGTCCGCGTGGTCGAACGCGGAGGCTCCGCGAAGAAGGCGGAGATTGCGTTCTTCACCTTGATCGATCAGGGCTTCGCGGCCGTTGAAGGAATGGCGGCGGGCGTCTAGTACTACCCGGTCACTTGAATGCAGGGGCCCCATGTGATCTACGGTTGGAATGACACCCGCGCAGCTCAAGAAGCTGGATGAGGCGCTGGGCGCCTATCTTGAAGAGATGGTCGCCGGCATGGGGCGACTGGAGAGACGGCGCGCCATGGAGGCCTACGTCACGGGCCTGCTGCTGGATGGGGAGCGCAAGAGCATCGAGCCGATGGCGGCCCGGCTGGTGGAGGATGCCGGGGAAGTCGAGGCAATGCGCCAGCGACTGCAGCAGTGCGTCTCGCAAGGGACGTGGAGCGACGAGGCGCTGAGGGAGCGACTGGCGCGGAAGCTGGAAGAGCGGCTGCCAGAGGTGGAAGCACTGGTGGTGGACGACACGGGCTTTCCGAAGAAGGGGAAGCATTCGGTGGGAGTCGCCCGTCAGTACTCGGGGACGCTGGGGCGCACGGACAACTGCCAGGTGGCCGTTAGTCTGCACCTGGCTGGGGCACGCGGCAGCGGGTGCATTGGCATGCGGTTGTACCTGCCCGAGGAGTGGGTGTCGGACAAGGCGCGGCGCAAGGCGGCCGGAGTTCCCGAGGAGGTAGGCGCCACGCGAAAATGGGAACTGGCGCTGTCGCAGTTGGATGACGCGCTGAAGTGGGGCGTGCGTAAGCACGTCGTCCTGGCGGATGCGGGGTATGGCAACTGCCGGGAGTTTCGCGAAGGACTCACGGCACGCGGCCTGCCCTACCTCGTCGCGGTGCCTGGGCAGCACAAGGTGTGGCCTCCGGGTGCAACGCCGCACCTGCCGGTGAAGAAGGCGGGCACGTACGGACGCCCCAGGACTCGCTTCGTCGACGACAAGGGCGTGCAACCCTGGACGATTGAAGAGCTGGCGCGCCAGTTGCCCGAGGAGGAGTACCGCCGCATCAGCTGGCGCGAGGGCAGCCGCGGCACGCAGTCGTCCACCTTCGCCGCGGTGCGAATCCAGGTGGCTGAAGGCCATGTCGTGCGCAAGGCGCCCGGCGCTCCCGAGTGGCTCTTGTGCGAGTGGCCGCCGGGCGAGGCCGCGCCAACGAAGTACTACCTCTCGTCTCTGCCGGAAGACACGCCTCTCAAACGCCTCGTCACCCTGGCGAAGCTGCGCTGGCGCGTGGAACGTGACTACCAGGAGATGAAGGGCGAAGTCGGCCTGGACCACTTCGAAGGCCGCACCTGGAGAGGCTTTCACCACCACGCCACGCTTTGCATGGTGGCCCATGGCTTCCTCGCGCTCCGTCGAGCGCTTTTTCCCCCGGAGGAGGATTCCCTGGACGCTGCCCCAGGTGCGTCGGCGGCTTCAGCATCTGCTACTGCGCCGCCTCGGCCATTGTCCGCTGTGCCTCCGCAGACTCGGCGCTCGCGCTCCTCCTCGAGGACCGTCACGCATCTGATCAAGTAGTACTAGTCCTCGTCCCGGATGAAGTCCTCCGGTTGGTAGTGGAAGGTGTGCCGGGCCTTGGCGGTGGTGAAGGCCCAGCGAATGGGAACGCGGTGGCGGTTGGCATCGCGTTCCCAGGCGCGAGTCCTGTCGCGCAGGGTCTCCACGGAAGCGATGCGCTGGTGTCCCAGGCATTGACGCGAGACGAGGCTCACCTCGATTTCAGCCTGATTGAGCCAGCTGCCGTGCACAGGCGTGTAGTGCACGCAGAAGCGACTCCACAGGCGCAGGCCCTGCTTCCATCCAAAGCGACGTGTCAGCGAGAAACGTGTGTGGATGTTGAGGTTGTCCAGCACGAGGTGAATCTTTCGGGCGTTGGGGTAGCGGCGCGCCAGGTCCCGCACCGCTTCCGCGAAATCAGCGGCCTTGCGGCAGCGCGTCGCCTTGACGAAGTGGCGCCCTGTCTGCGGCTCCACCGCGCAGAAGAGATTGGCGGTGCCACACCGGACATATTCGAAGTCACGCCGAGCGACAGCGCCAGGGTGCATGGGCAGCACGTCTCGCTTGGAGTCCAGCAGTTGTACGGGCCTCTCGTCGAAGCAGACGACGGGCTCACGTCGGCTGAAGGGCTTCTCGTAAAGGGCCAGCACGTCCTCCATGCGCTGGACGTACTGGGCATCCAGGCTGGGCACGCACCACCTTTTTTTCCCGCCACGGCTTCAAGTCATGCCGCTGCAGGAGCTCGCGCACCGTCTCCATGCCTACGTGAGGCACGATTCCCCGTCCTACGACTTCACGCACCAGCAGGCTCAGCGTCCACCGGGCATATCCCTCCGGTGGACTGCTGCACACCAGCGCCACGACTTGGGAGGCCTGCCCGGGAGTGAAGCGTCGCTGGCGCCCAGGCCGTGGCCTCTCCTGGAGGGCAGCATCAAGGCCTTCGCGCCGGTAGCGCCCTCGCACCTGCCGCACCGTCCGCTCCGAGAGGCCCGCAGCTTCTGCAGCGGCCACACCCGTCCAGCCTTCCCCCAGCAACTGCAGGGCCCGTGCTCGCTTCAACACCCGCACCGAATGCCGGCCCCGGCGCATCAGCGCGTCCAGCGCCTCCTTCTCCGCCTGCTTCAGCTTCACGCCAGGCTCCTGCATGTCGACCCTCCTACTTGGGCCAACATGCAGCCTCGGCAGACTTCATCCGGGACGAGGACTAGTGCTTCGCCGGCGCGTCGTCGTCCTCGTTCCTGCCTGCCTCGATGGGGTCCGTCTCCAGGCCCGAGGTGAAGCGGCCCTCCGCATCCGTGAGTGGGCCGGACGCGTCGGGCCCGTTGCTACTGCGCGACGCAGCCGGGCTGCGTGATGACGCAATTGGTGTTGGCCTCGCTGACACAGATGCTGTCCCAGGCCGAGTTGCAGCAGAACGGATCGATCGTGCACACCTTGTTCGCGCAGGTGCCGCAGCTATTGCTCAGCGCGGTGCCAGACGTGCACACGTCATGGGAGCAGGAGGCGGGAGCGCCCGTTCCACAGACGTTGTTGGTGCACGTCAGCCCCGAGCCACAGGTGCCGCAGCTCAGCGTGCCGCCACAGCCGTTGGAAAGGGTGCCGCAGTTCTTGCCCTGCGCGGCGCACGTCGTCGGCGTGCACGGCGGAGGGGACAGGTCGAACTTCTCGATGCTGGCCAGCGGCACCATGGAGCCCGTGCTGCTGGTGCCCGTTCCGCCCAGGAACAGGACGCGGCCGTCCGGCAGCGCGACGGTGGGATGGTTCCTGCGCGACTGCGCGAGCGACCCCACCGTGCCCCAGGTGCCGGTGGTGGGCGTGTACAGCTCCACCGTGGTGTTGTTGTAGGAGCCACCGGCCAGGACGATGGTGCCGTTGGGGCGCATGCCCCGAGGCCGAGAGGGCATGTCAGACCGGTGAGGTGCAATCTCCCCGGCGGTGGCGAGCGGCTCTGGGGAAGGTGGACCTCTCTGAGCAGCAGCGCCACGACCTGAAACCGTGGAGGCTTGGGACTTGGAAACCCCTGGACGCAGATTTGGAAGCGCCGTGGTCATTGGCGGCAGCATGGCGGGGCTCCTGAGCGCGCGGGTGCTCGCGGACCACTTCGACAAGGTGACGCTGGTGGAGCGGGATGTCCGGGGGGAGGGGCCCGCCGCGCGCAAAGGTGTTCCGCAAGGGCCACACATCCACGTGCTGTTGGACACGGGCCGGCGCATCCTCGACAAGTACTTCCCGGACCTGTTCGAGCAGCTCCAGGTCCAGGGCGCCGAGTTCATCGACTCGAGTGGAGACCTCGCCTGGCACCACTTCGGGGTGTGGAAGCTGCGCCACACCAGCGGCATCCCCGGGCTGCTGTGCACCCGGCCCCTGCTCGAGTGGAACGTCCTGCGCCGGGTGAAGGCGCGGCCCAACGTCGCGGTGCGCGAGGGCTGCTCCATCGAAGGGCTCATCCGCGACGAGAAGGGCACGGGGCGCATCACGGGCGTCCGGGTCAAGACACCCCAGGGCGAGGAGTCGTGGGAGGCGGACCTCGTCGTGGATGCCAGTGGCCGGGGCTCGCGGATGCCTCAATGGTTGGAAGCCATTGGCTACGCGCGCCCAGAGGAAGAGCAGGTCCTCGTGGACCTTTCCTACACGACGTGCCTGCACGAGCCGCCGCCCCACTTCCAGAAGGAATGGAAGGCGCTCTTCCTCTATCCAAGTCCTCCCAAGGCCTGGCGCGCGGGTTTCATCTCACACGTCGAGGGAGGCCGGTGGCTCGTCACCCTCAATGGCTACTTCGGGGAGCACGCGCCCACCGAGTACGCGGGGTTCCTCAAGTACGCGCGCTCACTGACGCGTCCGGACCTGTACAACTATTTGAAAGAGGCCACGCCGATAGGGCCCATCTCCCAGCACAAGGTGAAGGACTGCCGGTGGCGGCACTACGAGAAGCTGCCCCGCTTTCCCGAGGGGCTGGCCATCCTGGGAGACGCCGCGTGTGCCTTCAACCCCCTCTACGGGCAAGGCATGTCGGTGGCGGGGCTTGGCGCCGAGCTGCTGGACACCTGCCTTCGAGAGCAGGCCGAACGAGGCGAGCTCTCGGGCCTGGCGCAGCGCTTCCGCGAGCGGCTGCCTGAAGTCATCCGGCTCCCGTGGCTGTTGGGCACGGGCATGGACCTGCTGTATCCGCAGGCCGTCGGGAAGCGGCCCTTCGGGCTGGGTTTGCTGCACTGGTACATCTTGCGGTTGATGGAGCGCACGTCGACCGACGCACACGTCCATCGCCAGTTCTACCGGATCCTGCACCTGCACGCGGGGCTGGAGGCGGTTCTCCAGCCTTCCGTGGCCTTGCCCGTGTTGGGCCATGGCGTCATGTCGCTCCTCCGCCCTCTGGAGCGGCTGGCGAATACCGAGACACGGCCTCCCCCGCTCACGCCCCCGCGTCCAAGCCCTGTCCCGGTCCAGAAGTCCACGGGGTAGCCGCTGCGGCCCGGGCCCTCGATGCGTCCGCGAGAGAGCCGCTCTCGACGGCGACTTCCGAGGTTGGTGTCCGAGCTTGGCTGAGGGCGCTCGCCCAGAAGAGAAAGCCGAGCAGGAAGAGCAGCGCCGGAGGGACGATCCGCAGCGCCGCTTTCGCTTCGGAGCCTCGAAAGCCGCCGGTTCGTAACGGCCCCCGAACGCCGGGAGGCCGCGCACGCGAAGCAGACGTGCCAGCGCGAAGTGAAGCATCCAGATGGGCCCCGCCCTCAGGAGGTCCAGGAACTGGGGTGAAACGAGTGATTTTTCCCCGAGGAACCGGGCTCCCGTCCGCTATCGTGCCGGAGTGCCGTAGGACCCGCAGGGGGAGGACTGCCATGCCTTTTACAGTCAAGGATCTCATCGGTGACAGGGGCATGCCCGTCACCGCGAAGCTTGATGAGTCAGCCTGGGAGGCGTACGCGCGGATGCGTGAAAACGACTTCAGTCAGCTCCCAGTCGTGAAAGAAGATGGCCAGCCCTTTGGGCTCATCACCAACGGCACCATCTTGCGCGCGCTGAGCCATCTGGGAACGAAGCTGGCTGACCTCCGGATCCTTGATGCGACTGACGAGCGATTCGATGTCTTTGAACTCGATGCCGACCTCTTCGAGGCGCTCGATCACCTCGGCGAGAACAACGCGGTGCTTGTCGTCAATGCCGACAACAAGCTGACCGGCATCGTCACGAGCTTCGACGCGACCGAGTTCTTCCGGAACCGGTACGAAGACATGATGTTGCTCGAGGACGTGGAGGGCACGCTCAAGGACCTCATCCGGTTTGCCTTCACCAACGAAGCCGGTGAGCCGGATGGTGCCGCCCTCAGCAAGCTCATCGCCGACATGGCGGGAGGCCGTAAAAAGACCTTCAGGTCGGTTCGGGCTATCGTCAACCGCTACCTCAGGGCCACCGCGAGCAATGGGAAGTTCGACGAACCGCAACTACATACGGCCTTCAACGAGGAATACCCGTCGCAGGTTGGACAGACGCTCGACGATCTGAGCTTCAATGACTTCACCCAAATGCTCGTCGACGGCGGGAGATGGGACCGGCTTAGCAGCGTGTTGGGGGACAGCAAGAGCATCAAGGACCTGCTCGACAAGGTACGTGAAACGCGCAACGCCCTGGCCCACTTCCGCAGGAAGCCTTCTCCCATGGAGAGGGACGCCCTTCGTTATTGCAATGCGCAATTGACGCGGGCCAAGGATCGACTCACGTTGAAGCGTCCGGCCGGGCCGGCGACTCCCCTCGCTTCCATCGTCACTCCCATCCCGCCTCCGCCTCCGCCTGCGGCCCTTGAGCAGATTGAACCGACGGCGGAACTGGAGCAGCCGGATGAGAGCCGGTATGCGCGGCTCGCGCTCTACCTCACGGCCCAGCCTGCCGGGGTCGAGCGCCTTGACCTGTCCTTCGACCAGATTCAGCACATCATCCGAGGGCGCCTTCCGGATTCCGCCCGGAGGCATCGTTCATGGTGGGCGAACGATGCGCAGAGCCACATCCAGTCCCGCCTGTGGCTTGAGGCAAGCTGGCGAGTCGCCGATATCAACCTGAGTGAGAGTCGCGTCACCTTCGCGCGCATCCGCGAGCGCGACCAGCTCTATCTCGCCTTCAATACCGCGCTGCAGAACGACCTGCGTGCGAAGACGAAGCTTGCTCTAAGGAGCGTGAAGTCCCCAGTGACGAGCTGGCTCTGGCTGGTGGACCTCCCTGAGGGACACACGGCGGCTGCCCATCTGGGAGTGTCCTTCGCGCTGCGCGACCGTTTCCGCGTCGAACTCTACATCGACAACGGTAGCGCCGCGGACAACAAGGCCCTTTTTGACAGGTTGCTCGCGGACCGCCAGGCCATCGAGACCCTCGTGGGCACGTCCATCCAGTGGGAGCGGCTCGATAACAAGCGTGCCTCACGCATCGCCGTCTACCATCGAGGCGTCATCACGGACGCGCCAGCCGAACTTGAAGCGCTGCGGATGTGGGCGGTGGACAAGGTGGTGCGCTTCCATGAGGCTCTGGCACCGCGCGTGGACCAGCAGATGCTCCGCATGCTCCTCACCGAGGAACCCTGACCGGCACTGGCTCTGTGAACCAAGTCGTGCAGGAGCCAGAAAAGACCGAGGCCGGAAACCGCTGGGTCTCAGCGGCTTCCGGCCTCGGTCCTTCAGTGTCCCCGACGGGATTCGAACCCGTGTTACCGGCTTGAAAGGCCAGCGTCCTGGGCCTCTAGACGACGGGGACGTCGTCACTGCTTGAGTCGCGGGGGGCTCGAACCCCCGACCCTCGGCTTAAAAGGCCGGTGCTCTACCAGCTGAGCTAGCGACTCGCTATTCTTTTTTTGCACCGGCTGCGGATCCGCCAGCGGCCCCGCGAGGCGCTTCCTACCAGCAGCGCCCGGGGAGTTCCACTGGCGATCGCAGACGCCCCTTCCTGACACGCTCCGCCCCGCCCCCGGGTGAACATCCGGCCGCCCGGCTCCCGCCACCTGTCAGCGTCCGGCGCTATACACGGGGCATGGCCCAGGAAGCTCCCGAACCGCCCGACGACAGCTCCGAGGACGAAGAGGCAGGGGAGCAGGCCCCGTTCCGCCGCTACCTCACCCGCGCGGGCGCCGAGCGCATGCACCGCGAGCTGCTCCAACTGCTCAACGAGGCCCGCCCCAAGGTCACCGCCGAGGTCTCCGCCGCCGCCGCCCAGGGCGACCGTTCAGAAAACGCCGAATACATCTACGGCAAGAAGCGCCTGAGGGAGATCGACCGGCGCATCCGCTTCCTCTCCAAGCGCCTGGACACCGCCACCATCGTCACCCCCTCGGAACAGGGCGATCGCTCGAAAGTCTACTTCGGCGCCACCGTGACCCTGGAGGACGAGGGCGGAATCCGCAGCAGGTACCAGATTGTCGGTTCGGACGAGATCGACGCCTCCGGAGGCCGCATCAGCGTCGAGTCACCCATGGGCCGCGCGCTCCTGCGCAAGACCCTGGGCGACACCGTGGAGGTGCGGCGCCCACGGGGTGAGATTGAGCTCACCCTGGTGGACATCCGCTACGACTAGGACACTCCCATGCCCCGGACGCCAGAGCTCAGCTCCCATGCTCGCCGCACCTATTCGCGCTTGAGCAGCGTGGACCTGGCCGCATCCGCGGAGGAGTCCCTGTCTTTGGACGACCTGGGCCTGGAGTCCGGCGGCGACCGCGTGGGCCTGGCGTTCGGCACCTACAGCCGCGAGGGCCTGGAGCGCGCCCTCCAGGCCTACGGCTTCGCGCAGCGCCTGGAGGAGCGGGTGGGCCCCGTCGAACTGCGCCTGTCCTGCCAGGATCCGTTCCAGCCGCGCATCACCGTGATGAGCCGGCGCTTCCACTCGCCCGTCGTGGACCTGGCCCTGCGCCAGGCCCTGGGCGCGGAGGTCGGCTTCACCCGCTCGGCCGCGCAGGCGCCGCTGCTCTACGTGGACAGCCTCCTCTTGCAGCACCCGGGGCGCCCCTTCGACTGGAACCGTCCGCCACTCCCGGGACAGCTCCACCCCGGCCTCTCCCTGTCGCGCGACCTGCTGGAGCTGTTGCACCTCATGGCCCGCCGCATCGGCGCGGAAGGCGTGGCGCTGATGCCCGCGACCTTCTCCGCCGCGTGCGTCTACGAGCCGCGCTTCACCTTCGCGGACGGCGCCGCGCAGGGGCGCTTCAACGCCCTTCGCCGCGCGGGCCGCGGCTGGCCCCGCTGGCTTCTGGCGTGGGCGGTGGAGCTGGGCTGCATGCGGGACGCGCAGGGACAAGCGGCCCTCTTCACGCCCACGCCGATGATCAGCCCCCTGTCGCGGCGGGTGGCCCGGCGGCTGGACACGGGCGGCTGGCACAAGGCCTGGCGCTTCCACGCGAAGCAGGTGCTGTCCCTGGACGAAGAGGCGCTGCAGGCGCGCTTCCCCTGGGCCCGCATGCCCCCCGGCCCCCCGCCTGAAAGGGTGGTGGAGGTCCTTGGGTATGATCCGCTGGCGCCCGCGTCGCCGTACCAGGACGCTGGCGACCCCGCGCCCGCGGTGCTGCGCTCGGCCGCGACGTCCTGAGGGCCCGCTGTAGCGCCCTGTTTCTCATCTGGCGCGGGGCGTGCTGTTTCGGACGGACCTTCGTACTTCCGGACGGGAATGCGGCTGGTGGCCCCTCGTTCGGTGCCTATATTGAGCGGTGTCGGTCCTCCACGGTCGTCGCTCGCCGTCAGCAATCGCACCCGAACCAGGTCAGGTCGCGAAGCCCTCGATGCGAAAGAACTTCATCCTCGACACGAACGTCCTCCTCCATGACCCCCGCAGCATCTACGGGTTCAAGGACAACAACGTCATCATCCCCATCTACGTCATCGAGGAGATCGATCAGTTCAAGCGCGATCTCTCCGAGCTGGGGCGCAACGCGCGACTGGTGGCGCGCTACCTGGACTCCTTCCGCGCCGAGGGCTCCTTGAAGGAGGGCGTCCCGCTGCCGCACGGCGGGATGCTCCGCGTGGCCTTCACCGACCGTTCGCTGCCGTCCTCCATGGCGGATGGCAACCTGGTGGACAACCGCATCCTCGCGGTGGCCCTGGACGTGATGGAGACCGAGCCGGACACCCAGGCCGTCTTCATCACCAAGGACACCAACCTGCGCATCCGCGCCGACGCCCTGGGCCTGTCCGCCCAGGACTTCGACACCGAGCGCGTCGAGATCACCGACCTCTACACCGGCTTCACGGAGCTGCTCGTCCCCACGGAGATGGTGGATCAGCTCTACAAGCCCGGCGGCGAGGTGGAGGTCCCGGCCCAGGACCGGCTCTTCCCCAACCAGCTGGTGCTGCTCAAGGACGAGCTCAACCCGTCCCACACCGCCATGGCCCGCTTCAACGGCGCCAAGGCGCGGCTGGTGCCGCTCGCGCGCAACAGCAAGGAAGGCACCTGGGGCATCCGGCCGCGCAACATGGAGCAGGCCTTCTGCCTGGACCTGCTGCTCAACGACGACATCAAGCTCGTCACGATTGTCGGCAAGGCGGGCACGGGCAAGACGCTGCTCGCCATCGCCGCGGGCCTGCAGAAGGTGACGGAGGAGGGGCTGTACCACAAGCTGCTGGTCAGCCGGCCCATCTTCCCCCTGGGCCGGGACATCGGCTACCTGCCCGGCAGCGTCGAGGAGAAGCTCAACCCCTGGATGCAGCCCATCTTCGACAACGTCGAGTTCCTCATGAACCTGAGCCGCGCGGACAAGAAGGCCGGGCGCGGCCACCATGAGCTCATCGACCTGGGGCTGATGGAGATTGAACCGCTCACGTACATCCGCGGGCGCAGCATCCCCAACCAGTTCATCATCGTGGACGAGGCGCAGAACCTCACCCCGCACGAGGTGAAGACCATCCTCACCCGCGTGGGCGACAACACGAAGATCATCCTCACCGGCGACCCGTTCCAGATCGACAACCCGTACGTGGACTCCACGAACAACGGGCTCGTGCACGTGGTCAACCGCTTCAAGAACGAGAAGATCGCCGGCCACATCACCATGGCCAAGGGCGAGCGCAGCATGCTGGCCGAGTTGGCGGCCAACCTGCTGTAGAGCGCCGAAGGCCCGTGCCTGATAGAGACGTGTCATGACCCAGGACGGCACCGACAAGCCCGACACCCCCGGCGAGGAGAAGAAGCCCCTCGTCGAGTACCCCTCCGTCTACGAGTACAAGGTGATGGGCAAGGCGACGGTCGAGGAGACGCCCGGCTTCGAGGAGCACGTGCGCTCGCTCTTCCGGCGGAAGCTGGGCTCGGAGGTCTCCCCGGACTCCATCCACGTGCAGCACAGCCGCAAGGGGAAGTTCGTGTCCCTGAGCGTGTCCGTGCTGCTCTTGTCCGAGGAGCAGCGCCGGGCCATCTACGCCGAGCTGCACCAGGATCCCCGCATCGTCTACTACCTGTGAGGCAGGCGGTGCGCGGCCGGATGCCCCAGGGCGCCCGGAGGCCGCCGGCGGCTGGAAGTCCGGCCGGGGTGCGTATATGAGGGTGGAATGAGTCCCGCCGAGCACTTCCCGCTGTACCACCCGCCGGGGGCGCAGCGCGCGTTCGGATCCGACGACGCCACGCGCCGCTTCGCCAAGGTGGCCCAGCTCGAGCAGGGCTCCCGCGTGCTGGTGCTCGGCTGTGGCCCGGAGGGCAGCGCCGCCGTGCTGCTGGCCCAGGAGCTCAAGTGCTCCGTGGTGGCCGTGGACACGGACGAGGCCCTGGTGTCCCCCGTCCGCGAGCGCGTGCGCACCCAGGGCCTGTCGGATCGCATCGAGGTCCGCCGCGTGGCGCCGGACGCGCTGGGCATGCTGGATGGCCCCTTCCACGGCATCCTCGTGCCGGGGCGCGTGCACTACCCGCTGGACATGTCGCTGCGCGTGTTCCGCCCGCTGCTGGGCAAGCGCGGCCGCGTGGGCTTCACCTTCCCGGCGAAGGTGGGCCGCTTCACGCCCAAGCCCGTGCTGGACTTCTGGGAGAAGCGCCTGGGCGCGCCGCTGCTGTTGCCGCGCGAGCTGCTCCAGGCGCTGGAGACCGCCGGCTTCGAGCCGGAGTCCGTGGAGTCGCTGCACGACACGGAGCTGGACGCGCTCTACAAGGACATGGAAGCGCACCTGCCGGAGGGCGCCTCTGCGGAGAGCGCCACCTTCCGCGAGGAGCTGGCCCTGCACCGCGAGCACAACCAGCGGCCGGGTGTCAGCTACGCGTTCGCCGTGGGCCGTCGCAAGGAGCCGGGTGAGAAGCCCCCGGCGTCGCGCGACCGCGGCTGAAGCCTGTCGGAGTGTTGATGCGTGGGGGAGGGCCCAAGGACGCGGGCCCTTCAACCGCCGGCACCGCGACTACTGCACGCCGTTGAAGTCGAGCAGCTCGATGGACTCGGGCGCCACGGACAGCGTGACCTGCTCGCGGTAGCCGGCCGCGTCGCCGCCGACCTGGAAGGGCATGGGGCGCGCGAAGCGGATGGTGACCTCGCGGGCGTGGAAGTCGTGCAGGCCTTCCGGAGCCCAGCGGCCATTCCAGAGGCGGGGGAGGTTGGCCAGCACCTGCGTGGGCGACACCTGGCCCAGGCGCAGCTGCAGGAAGCCCCGGCGGTCATTCGCGTGGGGGAACATGCGGAAGCCGTAGCCGTAGAAGGGCATGGTGCCCGCGGCGGCCATCATCAGCTTGCCCCGGAAGAGCACCGCGCCCGGCGCCAGAGGCGCGCCCACCGTCTGGCCCTCCGCGCCCAGGCGGTAGGCCTCCGATGGGCCGTTGACGACTTCGCACTCCACCAGCACGGAGCTGGTGAGGTAGTGCGGCACCGTCTTGAAGGCCACCGCGGAGAAGTAGCCGCCACCGCCGGACATGACCCGCTTGAACATGCCCTTGCCCAGCGACTCCTTCACGGAGATGTAGTCGTTGAGCACCTTGCCATCCACGCCCAGGCCCGCGAAGGGCGCGCGCTGGCCGTCCACCTGCACCAGGTCCATGGTGCGCACGCTGGGGAACTCCGCCGCGCGGGCGCGCACCACGTCGTTGAGGATGCCGTCGCCCCGGGTGCTGGACGCGTTGACGAACGCCGCGATGCCGTTGCCCGTGCCCAGCTTGAGGATGCCGAAGCGCGGCGCGGCCTGTCCGGCGAACTTCCCGCGCGGGCCCACCTGCTGCAGCACCTCATTGACGAAGCCCATGAAGGTGCCGTCGCCGCCGCCCGTGAAGACGGTGGGGTAGCCCCGCTCCAGCACCGTCTGCGCGATGCGCCGCGCGTCCAGCGGCGAGCGCGACAGGAACAGGTCCTCCTCCGGCACCACGTGCGACAGCAGCTTGACGACCCGGGCGTCCACCTTGCGGGCGTTCGCGTTCAGCAGCACCGCGACCTTCGGTTCGGCGGACGGAAGCGCCGCGGGGGAGCGGCGGAAGTCCGTGGAACGCAGGGGCTGAACCAGCATGGACGACTCCAGAGGGGCGGGGAGCGGTATGACAGCGATGACGCGGTTCGGACTGTGCACTTTTCTCGCCAACCCCTGACGCGCGGTGTCAGCCGGACGGGTTGAAGTGATTCCGAGGGGTTGAACGGTCCGCTGGTGTCCAAAATGCCCGCCCGGTTGCTACCGCGGGGTGACGGCGGTGTAGAGCGCGTTACGCACCCGTGGCGCGCGGATGGCGATTGGGTGACGCAGCGGCCCGTGGAGCCCTGGGGGCCTGCGCACTGCGCTACGCAGCGGGCGTCATCACCTTTGCGCTGGGTGCCCGGGCCTACGGGGAAACCCGCCCTCGCGTTTGACACGCCGGGGGGGGTGGTTACGTTGGGCTTACATCGGGATTTCGCAGGAAAAACGCAGTCATTTCCAGAGGATGGGAACCGTGGGCAAGATTATCGGAATCGACCTGGGCACCACGAACAGCGTGGTGGCGATCATGGAGGGTCGCGAGCCCAAGGTCATCGTCAACGAAGAGGGAGCCCCCACCACGCCTTCCGTGGTCGCGTTCACGAAGGACGGGGAGCGCCTGGTCGGTCAGGTGGCGAAGCGCCAGGCCATCACCAACCCGGAGCAGACCGTCTACTCGGTGAAGCGCTTCATGGGCCGCCGTTTCGAGGAGACGACCGAGGAGGCGAAGCTCGTCCCCTACAAGGTGGGCCGTGGCCCCAACGGCGACGCGCGCGTGGACATCGCCGGCAAGCAGTACAGCGCGCCGGAGATCAGCGCTCAGGTGCTCCTGAAGCTCAAGCGCGCCGCGGAGAACTACCTGGGTGACAAGGTGACGGAGGCGGTCATCACCGTCCCGGCGTACTTCAACGACGCCCAGCGCCAGGCCACCAAGGATGCCGGTGAGATCGCCGGTCTGACGGTGAAGCGCATCGTGAACGAGCCGACCGCGGCGGCGCTCGCGTACGGCATGGACAAGAAGAAGGACGAGAAGATCGCCGTCTACGACTTCGGTGGCGGCACCTTCGACGTGTCCATCCTGGAGGTGGGCGAGAACGTGGTGGACGTGCTCGCGACCAACGGCGACACGCACCTGGGCGGTGACAACATCGACCTGGAGATCATGAACTGGCTGATCAGCGAGTTCAAGAAGGACACCGGGCTCGACGTCAGCAAGGACAAGATGGTCATCCAGCGCCTGAAGGAGGCGGCGGAGAAGGCCAAGATCGAGCTGTCCAGCGCGACGCAGACGGAGATCAACCTGCCGTTCCTCACGGCGGACGCATCTGGCCCGAAGCACCTGAACGTGAAGCTCACGCGCGCCAAGTTCGAGCAGATGATTGGCCCGCTGGTGGAGCGTTCGCTGGAGCCGTGCCGCAAGTGCCTCAAGGACGCCGGACTGGATCCCAAGGACCTCAACGAGATCGTCCTGGTGGGCGGCACCACGCGCATCCCCATGGTGCAGGAGGCGGTGAAGAAGCTGTTCGGCAAGGAGCCGAACCGCTCCGTGAACCCCGACGAGGTCGTGGCGCTGGGCGCCGCGGTGCAGGCGGGCGTGCTCGGCGGCGAGGTGAAGGACATCCTGCTGCTGGACGTGACGCCGCTGTCGCTGGGCGTGGAGACGCTGGGCGGCGTGATGACGAAGCTCATCGAGCGCAACACGACCATCCCCACGCGCAAGTCGGAGACCTTCTCCACGGCGGCGGACGGCCAGACGCAGGTGGAGATCCACGTGCTGCAGGGTGAGCGCGAGATGGCGGGCGACAACCGCAGCCTCGGCCGCTTCCACCTGACCGGCATGCCCCCGGCGCCGCGCGGCGTGCCGCAGATTGAAGTGACGTTCGACATCGACGCGAACGGCATCCTCAACGTCAGCGCGAAGGACAAGGCGACCGGCAAGGAGCAGAAGGTCACCATCAGCCACTCGTCCGGTCTGTCGAAGGACGAAGTGACCAAGATGGTCGACGACGCGCGCAGCAACGAAGCCGCGGACAAGGCGCGCCGCGAACTGGTGGAGGTGAAGAACCAGGCGGAGAGCCAGGCCTACGCCGCGGAGAAGATGATCAAGGAGAACAAGGACAAGCTCACCCCCGACGTGGCGAAGGCCGTCGAGGAGGGTGTCGCGGAGCTGAACCGCGTCCGCGAGGGGCAGGACAAGGACGCCATCAAGGCGGCCCTCGATAAGCTCCAGCAGGCCAGCTACAAGGCGGCGGAGGAGATGTACAAGGCCACCGGCGGCGCGCCGGGCGCCACGCCTCCTCCGGGCGCCGAGCCCTCCGCGGCTCCGGGCTCCAGCGCCCAGCCGTCCGCGAAGGACGACGTGGTGGACGCCGAGTTCCGCCAGTCGTAGTTCCTTGCGCCTCCCGCCGTCTGGCCGAGGCTGAAGTCCGAGGGCCGGTGCTCCCACGAGGGGCGCCGGCCTTCTTCTTTTCTCCGCGGCGGTGGACGGGTGTGCCGGACGCGGGATGAGGGCCGGGAGCAACCCCGCGAATTCACGCGGGGGGCGCATGGCGGAGGCGCTGCAAGGGGCGGATGGGTTCCTCGCAGTCCACCCCGAAGGTGTCCCTCCATGTCCCGCATCGACTCCCTGCTGTCCGGCGTCCTCCCCGACCTTTTGGCGCCCGAGGGCGCATCGCTCCCCCTGGCCCCGCGCACGGAGGCGCCTTCACGGACGTCGGCCGCTCCGGCCAACTCCGTGGAGGTGTTTCGGGGGAGCGGCGCGCCGGCCCCGTCTCCCACGCGGGCGCCGCAGGTGGCGCCCCGGGCGCGGGAGGGCAACGGCTTCGACTTCGGCGTGGGGGGCGCGTTCCCGCCGAAGCCCACGGGCTCCTTCCAGGAACAGCTGAAGCAGGGGGCGCGGCTCCTGGAACAGACGAACGCCGCCGCCGTCAGCGTGACGCTGGACAAGGGTCCCGCGATGGACCGCTACGCGCGCTCGCAGCTGGGGCACCTGGACCCGAGCCCGCCCATCGCCGGTGCTCCCACGGCGCTCACCGACTACGCCAGCACCATCCCCGGCGTATCCGCGCGGGACGCCTTCGAGGCCTTCGTCAGCAATCCGGAGCTGCTCTTCGGCGCGGCGGGCATCTCGCTGCGGCCGGCGGTGAGCGCGCTGACGGACGGCGCCCGGCTGTTCCTGGAGGAGCAGGGGCCGCCGCCGGTGTGGGCGCCCATCACCGTGAAGCTCAACGAGACGGAGCGCGTCGTCCACATCACCACGCTGGACGGACACCCGCTGCGCGGCACCAACCAGTTCGTCTTCGACGACGACGGCAGCGGCGGCACGCGCATCCGACAGTACTCGGCCTTCCAGGGCAGCTCCCCGGCGACGTCGGTGGGCATGGCGCTGATGGATCCTATTGAACGGCAGCACGACATCTGGCGCAGCGTGCACGGACAACTGCATGAGATGCTCAAGCCGCGTTGACATACTGGGGACAAGGGGGAGGGGACCCATGACGACGCTCCAGACGACACCGCCGGGCCATGACGTGGTGCTCTACGACAGCCACTGCCGCGTGTGCAGCGGCGCCGCGCGGGAGATGCGCAAGCTGGTGGGCGGGCAGGGCACGCAGCTGCTCTCGTTCCGCGACGAGGGCGTCTTGGACGCCTTCCCGGGGGTGAGCTTCGAGCGCTGCGAGAAGGCCATGCAGCTCATCCAGGCGGACGGCCGCGTGCTGGAGGGCGCGGAGGCCATTGTCCGCGCGCTGGGCCGGCGGCCGTTGGGGCGGCTGCTCTACGTGTACTACGTGCCCGGGCTTCGGCAGCTGGCGGACGCGGTGTACGGGGTGGTGGCCCGCTACCGCTTCCGCATCGCGGGTCGCGACTGCCCCGATGGGGCCTGCGCGGTGCACTTCAAATAGGGGGAGGGGCGCGGGTAGCATGCTGCCTTCCCCGCATCCTCCTCTGGCCCCTTCGTGACTTCGCCTCCTCCCAACCTGCAGGCCGCCCAGTCCTTTCGCCGCTTCTTCGGGGAGCTGCGGGAGACGTACCTGGAGCGGGAAACGCTGTTCACGCAGATTGAGCTGGCGCTGCTCTGCCGCGAGCACGTGCTGGTGGTGGGGCCGCCCGGGACGGCGAAGAGCGCGGTCGCCAGCGCCGTCCTGGGGCGCATCACCGACGAGGTGTCCGGCCTGCCGTCGCTGTTCTCCAAGCAGATCGCGGAGACGACGCTGCAGACGGACCTCATCGGTCCGGTGGACTTCAAGGTGCTCACGGAGACGGGGCGCACCGAGTACCTCACCGACGAGGGCATGCTGGGCGCGGTGCACGCGTTCCTGGACGAGGTCTTCGACGGCCGGGACATGCTGCTGCGCTCCATCCTCAACGTGATGTACGAGCGGGAGCTGAAGCACGGCCGCAAGGTGACGACCGGCCGCACCGAGTGCGTGGTGATGACGAGCAACCGGTACCTCACGGAGGTGCTGGCGCGCTCGCCGGAGCTGCTCCTGGCCTTCGCGGACCGCTTGAGCTTCATCAGCTTCGTGCCCAAGGCCTTCGCCCGGCGGGAGAGCCGGGCCGCCATGCTGCACCGCTTCGTGCACGGGACGCGGCCGGACCTGCGCGCCACGCTGACGCTCCAGCAGTTGGACCTGCTCCAGGACGCGGTGGCCCAGGTGAAGGTGCCCGGCCACGTGCTGGAGGGCGTGGAGATGCTCACGGACGCGCTGGAGCGCGCGCTCGTGGCGCAGGTGTCGAAGCTGCCGGACTACGTGCCCACGAAGTACTTCTCCCAGCGCTCGGTGGTGAAGGCGCTCTGGACGCTGAAGGCCGCGGTGGTGCGCGATCAGATCTACCGCCGTCCGGACCGGCCGCTCGAAGCGACGGTGGAGGACCTGGACGCGCTGCGCTGGTTCTTCCTCCTGGGCGGCCCGCCCGCGGCGGAGGCGGACGCGCTGCTCAAGGCGGCGGTGGACCCGCGCGAGCGGGCGCAGCTGGAGATCGTCCGGCTGGAGCAGCGCACCTTCGACGAGGTGCTGGGCAAGGTGCGCCAGGAGCTGGGCGGCGGCGTGGAGCGCGAGGCGACGACGCTCGCGGCCGCGGACGACGTGAACGCGGCGGAGGGGCTGAGCCGCAACTGGCAGGCGGGCGTGGTGTCCTCCACCGCGCGCGGCGTGCTGGGCAAGCTGGTGCCCGGGCCGCGTCACGGCCAGAACCGGGCGCCGCTGCTGGTGGCGGCGCGTGCGCTGGTGGCCGCGCTGGAGCAGCGGCTGTCGCGGGGCATGACGGCGGGACAGGGGGAGGGGAGAGGCGGCGTGGCGTTGCTCATCGCCATCCGCGACGTCCTGGAGCTGAGCCGGGCGGTGCCGGAGCTGAAGCCGGGCTACCCCGCGCTGTGTGAGTCGGCCGCGCGGTTCCTGGAGCAGGCGCTGGAGATGAGCGCGTCCGCCGCGGAGGGGCTCGCATTCGAGGACAGCGTCAAGATGGAGTGGCTGGTCGGGCTCGCGGAGAACCTGGAGGAGGAGCTGGGTGTGATGGGCTCGCTGGCGGCGATGCTCAGCGAGGCGGTACCCTCCCTCCACGAGCGGCTGCGTGACGCGGACAAGGACACGCGCCGCCGGGTGGTGGCCGCTCTCCGGCGCCGGGTGTCGGCGGCGTTCCCTGCGCAGGCACCCCGGGGCCGCAAGGATCCGCTGGATGCGCTGTCCGCGGACTCGCGGCGGCTCACCCAGTTGGAGAACGCCCTGACGGCGTTGGATTCGTCCCAGGCGGGCTTGAAGCAGGAGCTGCTCCGGCCGCTGAGCGTAGCGTACGCGCGCGAGGTACTGGGCGCGACCCCGTTCGAGCGCATCGAGCAGTACGGCCGCGCGGTGCAGGCGGTGGCGGAGAACCTGCGGCGCGAGGGCGTGACGGCGGAGCCGGTGCTCGCCGAGTGCCGCGACCTGATGGAGAACCGCCTCCGGGAGCATGCCCGCGTGCTGTCGCGCGAGGTGGCCAGCCCGCCTCCGGCCCCCAACGCCGTGCTCAACGGCGACGCGTACACCTATTACCGTGGCGAGCTGTCCGCGCAGGCTCCCGACGGCGAGCTGACCGCGCTCGTGGGCCTGGACGGCCAGTTGATGGCGGCGCGTCCCCCATCCGCCTCCGCGTTCCTCTCCGACACGGTGCGCGCGGCGGTGGCCGAGGCGGAGCTGTCCTTCCTCCAGTCGCGCATCAAGTACCTGCGCAGCTGGCTGACACAGCTGCTGTCCGCGTTGCCCGCCCCGGAGGCGCTCAACGGCCGCGCAGACGCGGAGCGCACCTTCGAGCGGCTGGTGCGCAGCCGCTTCCCCCAGCTCGCGCTCAAGGAGGGTGAACTGGTGCGGCTCAAGGCCACGCTGGGCATGCTGGAGACGCTCCCGGGCGAGCTGGGAGAGAGCGCGCGCAAGCTGTCCGCCCAGCTTCGCGGCATCGACGAGGACTTCGGACGCTTCAGCCGGCAGGTGCTGGAGCGGCGGACCGCGCCGTGAGCGCGGGGGCCCTGTTCGGAAGGCGGCGCTGAGACGTGCTGGCGCGTCGGCTCACTCCTCTGCGGCAGCGCCTGGATGCGCTCCGCCAGCCCATGGCGGCCCGGGGTGGCGCGTGGTCCTGGCCCTTCGGCCGCAAGCTGAAGGGGCCGGAGGACCTGGGCCTGCCGGTGCTCGTGGCGCTCGACCGCGAGCTGGATCGCGTGGGCATCCACACCGCCGCGGATGCCCGGCTGTTGCTCGCGCTGGGCACCCAGCGGGGCAGGGCGGGGGCGCTCGCGCAGGGGCTCGCGACGCGCGCGAACCAGGCCCTGGAGGAGTACGAGGAGTGCCTGCGCCTCGTGGAGAAGGCTTACCGCTCCGGGGAGATGCCTTCGGGGGCGCTCACCGCGCTGGACCGCGGCTTCGTGCGGCTGGCCCGCGCGGTGAAGGTGGCGGAGCTCTTCAGCCGTCCGTTGGAGACCCAGGGCGGTGAGGACGCGCCGTTCGAGATCTTCGAGCGCCCGGCTGGGACGACCCGGGAGCGGCCACCAGCGAATGCGCGGCTGGCCGTCGCGGAGCTGCTGGCCGCTCGTGCGCGGGACAACGTCATCGACCTGGTGCAGAAGCGGCGCGACCTGGACCTGGCCCACGAGATGCTGCTGCGCCTGGGCACCACGGACGCGGACCGCGCGCGGAGCATGGCGCTGCGCAATGACGTGGCGGAGGCTCGCGAGCGGGTGCGCGAGGTTCCGCCCACGCGCTCCCTGGAGGCACTGGTGCGCGGCGTCCGGGAGACGGCGCAGAAGGATCCGCGAGGGGCCTATCGTTCGTTGCAGGGCCTCTACGAGCGCGCCATCGAAGCGGGGGACGCGGAGCTGGCCTCGGCGGCGCGGCGCGCGCTGACGCCGCTGCTTCCTCCCGAGTCCCGGCTGACGCGGATGGTGGAGGAGGCCGAGGCGGGCACGCGGCTCCAGTGGCTGGGAGAGGCGGATGCCGAGGCGGACTCCGGACGCGAAGCGGAGGACGCGCCGGACGAGCAGCTCGCGGACCTGGCGTTCTCCCTGAATCCGGAACAGCTGGCCACGTTCGACCTGGCGGCGGGGTGCGCGCGCTTCTTCGACGTGGAGGACGCGCTGTCGGAGGAGATCATCGAGAAGGACGCCGCCTCCGTGCGGGCCGTCCCTCGTCAGGTGCCCTATCCGACGCAGACGATGTCGTTCGCCACGACGGGCAGCCTGGATGAGGTCCACCACTTCGTCATCACGGATCCACGGCGCCTGCTCCAGGACCTCGCGGGGCACCGGCAGCTCGTGCGTACCTACCTGGACGACGCGCCGCCCCCCAAGCCGCGCAAGGTGAAGCGCACCGCCGTGCGCGTCTACGTCTGTGACGCCTCCGGCTCCATGCACGGCGCTCGGGCGCGCTTCCGGGACGCGCTGATCATCGCGGAGCTGAACAACCTGCGCGTGAAGGCGCGGCGCGGAGAGAGCTTCGACCCGCTCTACTTCAGCTTCTTCAACGACGTGCCCACGGAGCTGGCGCGCGTGGACACCGCCGCGGAGGCGACCCGGCAGATCGAGAAGCTCTTCCGGGACTCGCCCGCGGAGGGGCAGACGGACATCTCGCTGGCCCTCCTGTCCGCCTTCGACTCCATCCGCGCCGCGCAGGGGCGCGATCCGTACCTCGCGCGCGCCACGGTGGTGCTCATCACCGACGGCGAGGACCGCGTGGACCTGGATCTCATCCGCCGCACGCGCGCGCCCATGGGCGCCCTGGACATCGCGCTGAGCTTCATCTCGCTGGGCGAGGAGAACCCGGACCTCAAGTCCCTGGTGCTGGAGCAGCGCGCCGCCGGAGGCCGCGCCTTCTACCACCCGCTCTCCGACGAGGAGATCCGCTGGGCGCGCACGGAGTTCGACACGCCCTGGCGCACGCTGTTGCCTCGCGACGTGCCGGCCTCGCTGGAGGCCCTGGAGGCCCTGGCCCCGCACCTGGACGCGCTGGAGGCGGTGGCTGCGGGCCGCGCACCCGGGGCGGGCGTGGCCGTGGAGGCGTCCTTCGACGCGCTCTTTCCTTCCACGCCCGCCGCGTCCCCCGTGCCGGAGGCGCCCGGGGCGGAGCTCGTGGCGCGGGTGACGGACATCCTGGAGGCGGTGGGCGAGGCCGCGTCGCTCGCCTCCGCGGACCGGCGCGCGACGGAGAGCGTGGTGCTCCTGCAGCACCTGCTGTCCGTCTACGGACTCACGCCCGCGCGATACCTGGCCGTGCTGTCCGGCGGCGGTCGTCCGGTGGCCGAGGCGTTGGAGCGGGTGCGCTTGCTCTGCCGCCCGTTCGGGTAGGCTTCAGGGCACGCGCCATGTTCGGCTTCCTCAAACGCAAGAAGACGCCTCCCGCGACCGTGGACCCGTTGGCCACGTTCGACCGGCTCATCGAGGACCTGGAGCGCCAGGCGGCCGAGGTGCGCAAGTCCGCCGCCACGCTGCTGGCCCTCAAGGGCGAGCTTTCCCGTGGAGTGACGCGCTACACGGCCCGCTTGGGTGACATCGCCGGACGCCGGCAGACGGCGCATGACCGGGGCGACGCGAAGGGCGTGGGCGTGCTGGAGCGCGACCGCGTGCAGACCGAGCGCCTGTTGGAGTCCACGCGCGAATCGCTGCGGCGCGCGGAGCGGGACTCGGAGCTGCTCCTGGGCGCGGCCGGCGAGCTGGGCGATCGCGTGGCGGACCTGCGCATCGAGCGGGAGAGCGCGTCCGCGCGCATGGCCGCGGGCGGCGTCGTCACCGAAGCGCTGCGCGAGCAGGTGGAGCGCTTCGACCGGGTGATGGCGCTGGAGGCGGCGCGCGACGAGGTGGAGAAGGCGCACGCCCTGGCGGACATCTACCGCGAGGAACGGTGAACAGGGCAGGGCCCCTCTTCAGGTCCGCCGCGCCGTCTGGTGCAGCTCCAGCACGATGTTGCCGCCCTTGAAGAGCCGCACCGCGCCGGACGTCTGGCTCACCGTGAGCGCGATGCAGTGCGTGGTGGACGTGATGCCCGCGGAGGCCGCGTGGCGCGCGCCCAGGCCCAGGGGAATCTTCACCGTGTCGTCATTGGAGGACAGGTAGCGGCCGGCGGACAGCACCACGCCGTCCTCGCGGATGACGAACGCGCCGTCCAGCACGGAGAAGTTCTTGATGGCGTCGCGGATCTTCGGGTCCAGCACGTTGCGCTCGGACTCCGACAGGCCCTGGAACGGATTGATGGTGAGCTGCCGGCTCTTCTCCAGCACGCTCGTGTGGTCACCAATCGTGATGATGGTCCCGATGGGGTGGCCCTCGAAGCCCTCCTGGCCAATCTGCAGCGCCAACTGGATGAGCGCGTCCACCACCTGCGAGTTGAACTCCTCGCCCAGCTTCACGCCCTCGATGGCCAGCCGGTCGTCCAGCGACCCGCCGATGCGCATCTGCATCAGCGTGTCCGGCGCGCGGCCCACCTTGCCCGTCATGCAGAGCACGAGGTCGCCTTCCTTGAACGCGCCCTGCGATAGCGCGGACACGAGCGCCACCTTCACCCGCTCCGTGCGCGAGTAGTCGTACGCGGGGATGACCAGCGCGCGGACCTTCTTGCGCAGGAACTCCTGCGCCAGCGGTTCCAACGTCACCGCGTACACCAGCTTCTTGCGCGCGGGCTTACCCCGGAGGTCCTCCGGCGCAATGGGCGTGTCGCAGATGTAGAGGAAGTGGTCGACCTCGCTCTTGGCGGCCAGGGAGAGCGCCGAGCGCATGAATTCCCGATCGAACTTCGTGTTGTCGCTCAAGGCGCCCCTCGTGCACCCTTCGTTTTGAAGCAGGTCAGCTTGACACTGGCAGCTGCATGAATAAAGCTTTCGGGCCCTTTTTTTCGGGGGCAGGCCCCCTCTACCCGTCCAACTGGAGCCGCAGGCTGTGAACCAGAAAGATCTCAAGCGTTACAAGAAGATGCTCGAGGACAGCAAAGCGAGCCTGCTCGAAAGCGCGAAGAAGACCCTGGTGGAGGAATCGTCCTTCGACACGGACGACCTGCCTGACGAAATCGACCAGGCCGCCTCCGAGTACACCCAGTCCATGGTCTTCCGCCTGAGGGACCGCGAGAAGTTCCTCCTGCAGAAGATCGACGGCGCCCTCAAGCGCGTGGAAGACGGCACCTTCGGCATCTGCGAGCGCTGCGAGGAGGACATCTCCCCCAAGCGCCTGGATGCGCGTCCGGTGACGACGCTCTGCATCCGCTGCAAGGAAGAGCAGGAGAAGAAGGAGAAGTCCTACGGCTGAGCCGTGGCTTCCCAGGGGCCGCACGGTGCTCCCGTGCGGTCCTTGGCTTCGCTTCGGTGAAGGACCGTCGCTTCAGGCCACCACGGGCTGGATCTCCACCCGCAGCAGCTGACGGCCGATGAGGAAGTGGTCGCCGTTGTCGACGAAGGTCGGCCCCGCCAGGCGGATGAAGGTGCCGTTGGACGAGCCCACGTCGCGCACCATCAGCCGGTCCCCCCTGACCTGCAGCAGCGCATGCCGCCCGGACACGAAGCCGTCCGTGGGGAAGGCGATGTCGCCCTGCTCACGACCCAGCAGGTTGTCGCCGTCCTTGAGCGGGTAGGCCGCGCCGCGCAGGCCGCCCTCCAGGAGCTGGATGAGCCGCAGCCGGTAGCCGGGATCCGGCGAGCCCCACACCTGCGTGCCGCCGGGCCCCAGCGCCGCGGCGGGGATGGGCTCCAGCACCAGTCGCTGACGGCCCAGGCGCAGCTCGCCTCCGGCGGGCAGCTCGCGCTCATTGCGCAGGCGCACGAAGACGCCGTTGGCGCCGCCCACGTCCTCGATGGCGAGCCGGGCGCCGGAGAAGAAGAAGCGCGCCTGCACGGGCATGATGAACGGGTCGTCGTTGAGCGCGATGTCCGCCTGCTGGCCGCAGGTGAGGGTGTCGCGCTGCATGCGCACGAGCGCTTCCGGGCCTCCATCCGCGCGCACCACGCGGATGGACACCTGCGGGCGCGACGAGATGTGCGCCACGGCCATCACCATGGTCCCGGAGCGCAGCGCCGAGCCACAAGCTCGGCAGACAGTGGCATCCCGGGAATTCTCGGTGTCACAGCGGGGGCAATAGTCCACGGCGTCCATGCGAGCGTCCCTTCTAGCAGGCCCGCGCCGCGTTGGGGGGCCCGACAGCGCACGGCTTGCTCCCCACCCGAAGGGCATGGTGAAGTCCCGGCCCCACTGACTGGACGCTGACGTGTACTGCCCTTCCTGCGGCGCTGACGCCGAAGACTCCTCCCGTTACTGCCCCGCCTGCGGCGCGACGCTCCTGCGCTCGGCGGAGGGCGGCGACGAATACGTGGGCAAGACGATTGCCGCCAAGTACCGGGTGGAAGCCCTCATCGGCGAGGGCGGCATGGGCAAGGTGTACCGCGCCCGTCAGCTCGCGCTGGACAAGGTGGTGGTGCTGAAGGTGCTGCGCCACACGCTGCTGTCGGACGAGCGCACCGTGGCGCGCTTCCAGCGCGAGGCCAAGGCCGCCAGCCGCTTGAACCACCCCAACTCCATCAGCGTGCTGGACTTCGGTCAGGCGGACGACGGCGCGCTCTTCATCGCGATGGAGTACGTGGCCGGGCAGGACCTGCACCAGATCCTCAGCCGCGAGTGGCCGCTGGGCGAGGCGCGCGTGGTGCGCATCGCCCTCCAGATTCTGAGCGCGCTGTCGGACGCGCACGGCGCGGGCGTCATCCACCGGGACCTGAAGCCCGAGAACATCATGGTGGAGCAGCGCCGCAACGAGCCGGACTTCGTGAAGGTGCTGGACTTCGGCATCGCGAAGATCACCGACTCGCAGGACGAGGGCCCGGCCCTCACGCGCGCGGGCTTCGTGTGCGGCACCCCGGAGTACATGTCGCCGGAGCAGGCGCGGGGCGCGGTGCTCGACCACCGCTCGGACCTGTACGCGGTGGGCGTCATCCTCTACCAGCTGATGACGGGCCTGCTCCCCTTCGAGTCCGACTCGGCGGTGGGCTTCGCCACCAAGCACCTCACCGAGGAGCCACCTCCGCCCACGCGCCGCCGTCCGGACGCGCGCATCTCCCCGGGCATGGAGCGGCTCATCCTCCGCGTCCTGTCCAAGGACCCGGACGACCGGCCGGCCAACGCCGCGGCCTTCAAGACGGAGTTGCTCGCGGTCGACAAGGAGCGCCGCCGCGGGGGCGCCGCCGCCAACGACACGGGCGGGCGCCGTCCGCAGGCCTCGGGTGTGCTGGCCCCCATCCCGCGCAAGTCCCAGGCCGCGCACAACAACGCCCGGAACAACACGGCCTGGAACGACGTGACGGTGGAAGCCACCGTGCAGGGCCTGCCGCACTCGCACGGGCATTCGCGCACGCCGGTCTCGGAGGAGTCCACGCTCGCGCCCGAGGGCACCCAGACCTCCGTGGTCGCGCCCGTCTCTAGTGGCGGCGAGGGCATCATCCTCTTCTTCAAGGCGCTCACCACCGTGCTGGTGCTGGGGGCGGTGGGCTTCTTCGTCTACTACTTCGGCATTGGCGCGGGCAGCGGCTCCGAGGGCAACCAGTACGTGGCGCCGCCCAACGCGCCCCGGCTGCTCACCTCCGGTTCGGATCAGCCGGACTACCTGCGGCAGATCCCCAGCAACGCGCGCAACGTGGACAAGGCGCGCAAGCTGACGCAGGACGGGGACCGCGACGTGATGTCCGGCGAGCTGGTCCGCGCGACCTCCAGCTACAAGGAAGCCTTCAACTTCAACCCGGAGGCGGAGCTGGCCCTCAAGCTGGGCGAGCTGTACTGGCAGCGCGACAACACGGACGAGGCCCGCGGCTGGTGGGTGCGCCACCTGACCGACATGCCCGACTCGCGTGCGCGCGCGTACATCGAGCTCCGGCTCGGCAGCCCGGTGGCGCGTCCCTCGTCGCCCTGAGTGCCGCGGGTAGCGCCCGGCCCGCTCCCGTGGGGCGGGCCCCTTCCCGTCAGCCCAGCGTCTCCACCTGCATGACGTGCTGACCCAGGCGGACGCGGTCGCCCGGACGCAGGGGCCGCTCCGTCGCGGGCGGGATGCGCACGAAGGTGCCCAGGCCGCCGGACAGGTCGCGCAGCATCGCGCCCGTCGCCGTGGGGCTCAGCTCGCAGTGCCGGCCGGCGAGCCCCTCGTCATTCGGGTACGCCAGGTCGCAGTGGGCCTGTCCGATGGTGAGCAGTGCCGCGGCCGTCACCACCGCGCGGCCCGCCCTGCCGCCCATGTGCACCTCTTCCACGCCGTAGAGCGCCTGGCCGAGCGGCACGGGCGAGCCATACGGGGTGGGGCGGCCCGCCACGGGCGCGGGGGCCTCCACGCGGCCGGTGAAGCGGAACAGCCGCTGGCCGGCGCTGAAGAGGGCGCGCGGCGCCAGCGGCTCCGTGCCGGCGAACGTGACGTAGACGCCCGACGCGCTCGACTCGTCGCGTACGAAGAGGGCGCCGTCTTTCACGAGGAAGGTGGCGTGCAGCGGCGACACGTAGACGTCGTCCGGGAAGAGGATGGCGCCGCGCTGGCGGCCCACCACGCAGCCCGTCACCGGCAGCTTGTAGCGCTGGCCGCGCGTCGTCCCGGCGATGACCGCCAGCCCGAAACGCGACGCCACTGGCGCGGGGCGCGCGGTGGCGCCCGTCGTCGCGGGGGGCGTGCCCGCCGGAACCGGCGCCGTGGCGCCCGTGCCGCCACGAGGGGGCAGGGCGTTGTCCGGCACGGGCGGGGGCGGGCGGGTGTTCGCGGGCGGCAGGGCCGGCCCGTAGCCCGCGCGGGGGGGCGGCGGCGTCCCGACAGGCGGCGCTGCCCGGCGAGCCTCCACCATCAGTCCCTGGGCGGCGGTGGGCGGCGGGGTGCGCGCGGAGGGCTTGAGCCCGGGCGGCACGGCGCTGGGCGGCGGAGGCGGTGTGGGCGGGGAGACGGGCTCCCCCGGGCGCGTGAAGCTCGCGACGGCGGCGGGGCGGCCAGGGCCCGTGCCAGCAGGGGGCGGCATCGCCGGCCGGGGCGGGGTCGTGGCCGCCGGACGGGGGGCCGGAGCAGCCTCTTCCATCGCCTGGCCGCACAGCACGCAGGTGGCCGAGCGTGGCGGGTTGAAGCCGTCACAATTCGGGCAGACCACCGGGAGCGCGGACAGCAGAAGCTGAGACATGGGCAGAGGGCCAATCTAGGGGGGCGTGAAACGCCGGGTCAACGAAAGCCTCGGACCCATCTCCAAGGCGCCCGGGCCTCCAGGGACCCGGCCGGGGCATGCGATGTTCCAGGGTAACGTTGCCCCTGCTGTTTGAGGCAGTTACGATTGTCACCGCCTCGATGATTCGCCTGAACGACATCCTGCAGCGGGTTGCGTCGTACCACCCGGACCCCGACCTGGACATCATCAAGAAGGCGTACGTCTACTCGGCCAAGGTCCATCAGGGGCAACTCCGCAAGTCGGGAGAGCCCTACCTCATCCACCCGCTGGAGGTGGCGGGCATCCTGGCGGAGCTGAAGCTGGACGAGGCGTCCATCGTCACCGGCCTGCTCCACGACACCATCGAGGACACGCTCGCCACCGCGGAGGAGCTCACGGAGCTGTTCGGCCCGGAGGTCGCCCAGCTGGTGGACGGCGTGACGAAGCTGTCCAAGTTCTCCGCGTCCGCGACGCTCTCCCAGGAGGAGAAGCAGGCGGAGAACTTCCGCAAGATGATCATCGCGATGGCGCAGGACATCCGCGTCATCCTCGTGAAGCTGGCGGACCGCACGCACAACATGCGGACGCTGGATCACATGTCCGAGGAGAAGCAGGCCCGCATCGGACAGGAGACGCTGGACATCTACGCGCCCCTGGCCAACCGCCTGGGCATCTCCTGGATCAAGACGGAGCTGGAGGACCTGTCCTTCCGCTACGTGAAGCCCCAGGAGTTCTTCGCGCTGGAGGAGCAGCTCAACAAGCGCAAGAAGGAGCGGGAGAAGTACATCGAGGACACCTGCGACCTGATGCGCGAGAAGCTCCAGGAGCGCGGCCTCAAGGGCGACGTCAGCGGGCGCTTCAAGCACGTCTACAGCATCTGGAAGAAGATCAAGTCGCAGGGCATCGACTTCGATCAGATCCACGACATCATCGCGTTCCGCATCATCGCGCCGTCGGTGCCCTCCTGCTACGAGGCGCTGGGCATGGTGCACCAGATGTGGAAGCCGGTGCCCGGGCGCTTCAAGGACTTCATCGCGATCCCGAAGCCCAACATGTACCAGTCCCTGCACACCACGGTGATTGGTCCGTTGAGCGAGCGCGTGGAGGTGCAGATCCGCACCGCGGAGATGCACAAGATCGCGGAAGAGGGCATCGCCGCGCACTGGGCCTACAAGGAAGGCCGCGCGCCCATCTCCAAGGACGACGAGAAGTTCGCCTGGCTGCGCCAGTTGATGGAGTGGCAGCAGGACCTCAAGGACCCCAAGGAGTTCCTGGAGACGGTGAAGGTGGACCTCTTCACCGACGAGGTCTTCGTCTTCACGCCCAAGGGCGACGTGCGCAGCCTGCCGCGCGGCGCGACGCCGGTGGACTTCGCGTACGCCATCCACAGCGACGTGGGCGGCCGGTGCGTGGGCGCCAAGGTGAACGGGAAGATTGTTCCCCTGCGCTACAAGCTGAAGAACGGCGACACGGTGGAGGTGCTCACCAGCCCGCAGGCGCACCCGTCCAAGGACTGGCTCACCTTCGTCAAGACGAGCCGCGCGCAGCAGCGCATCCGCGGCTTCATCAAGCAGCAGCAGCGCGACAAGAGCCTGCAGCTGGGCCGCGAACTGGTGGACCGCGAGTTCAAGCGCTTCCAGCTCAACTTCAACAAGCTGATGCGCTCCGGCGAGGTGAAGAAGGTCGCCGAGGAGCTGGGCTTCCGCGTCGAGGACGACATGCTGGTCGCCATCGGCTACGGCAAGGTGACGCCGCAGCAGCTGGTGCAGCGCCTGGTGCCGCAGGAGAAGCTGGCGCAGGCGGAGCCGCCTCCGCGCCCGTCGGATGGCGGCGGGACGGGCAGCGGCTCGGGGAACAACGCCTCCATGCTGCCGGGCCTGTCGCGCATGACGGACCTGGCCAAGCGGCTGGTGGGGCGCAACAGCCGCAGCGGCGTCCAGATTGGCGGCGTGGACGACGTGCTGGTGCGCTTCGGGCGCTGTTGCAACCCGGTTCCCGGGGACCCCATCGCGGGGTTCATCACCCGCGGGCGGGGGGTGACGGTGCACACGGTGGGGTGTGAGAAGGCCCTGGCCACGGACCCCGAGCGGCGCGTGGACGTGTCCTGGGACGTGAAGGGCGACTTCAAGCGGCCCGTCACGCTGCGCGTGCTGACGGCGGACCGGCCGGGCCTCCTGGCGGACATCACCAACACGTTCTCCAAGAAGAGCGTCAACATCTCCCAGGCGAACTGCCGGGCCACCGGGGATGACCGGGCCGTCAACACCTTCGAGGTCACCATCTCCGACCTCAAGCAGCTGACGGACCTGATGCGCTCCATCGAGCGGTTGACGGGCGTCTACTCCGTCGAGCGAATCTAGCGCTGTCCTGTGCTACAGCCCGCGGCGGACCCGCGGCCCTCGTCCCCTTTGGGAGGGCCGCCTCAACGCGAGGTGTGCTGCATGGCGCGCAAGGCAATCCACTCCGACGACGCCCCCAAGGCGATTGGCCCCTACTCCCAGGCCGTGCAGGTGGACGCCGGGAAGATGACGTTCCTGTCCGGCCAGATTCCCCTGGACCCGAAGACGATGGAGCTCGTCCCCGGTGACGTCGTCGCGCAGGCCGAGCAGGTGATGAAGAACCTGCAGGCCGTGCTCGCCGCCAGCGGCCTGGACTTCAGCCACGTCGTGCGCTGCACCATCTTCCTCACCAACCTGGGCGACTTCGCCAAGGTGAACGAGGTGTACGCCCGCGCCTTTTCCGGCTCGCCGCCGGCCCGCGCCACCGTGCAGGTGTCCGCGCTGCCGCGCGGCTCCCAGGTGGAGATCGACGCCATCGCCGTGTCCTGAAGTCCCACCGGGCACCCGCTGAAACACGAAGGCCGCCGGTTCCCGCTGTGGGAGCCGACGGCCTTGGGTGCTTCAGGAGCGGGGGAGGGCTACTTCGCTTCCGCCGCCATCGCCACGCCGGCCTTCTTCAGCTCCTCGTCGATGACCTTCTTGAAGGCCTCGAAGGGCTGCGCACCCACCAGCGTGCGGCCGTTGATGAAGAACGTCGGGGTGCCGTTGGCGCCCTTGGCGGAGCCGTCCGCCATGTCCGCTTCAATCTGCTTGTCGAACTTGCCGGAGTCCAGGTCCGCCTTGAACTTGGGCACGTTCAGCTTCAGCTCCTCGGCGTACTTCTCCAGGCTGGCGCGGTCCAGCGCGCGCTGGTTGGCGAAGAGCTTGTCGTGCATCTCCCAGAACTTGCCCTGCTCGTTCGCGGCCATGGAGGCCACGGCGGCGAGCTTCGCGTTCTGGTGGAAGGGCAGGGGCTGGTGCTTGAAGGCGATCTTCACCTTGCCCTTGTAGACCTTCTCCACCTGCTCGAGGGTCGGCACGGCGCGGCTGCAGAAGGGGCACTCGAAGTCGGACCAGGCGACGATGGTGACGGGCGCGTTCTTCGGGCCGCGCACCGGGGCGTTGCCCACTTCCACCTTCTGCACGGCCGGCTCGGCGGGCGCCGCGGGGGCGGCCGGAGCGGCGTTCACGTTGTCCTGGTTCAGCTTGGCGTAGAGGTCCTCCGCCTTGGTGCCGGCGGCGAGCGCCTTGTCGGCCTTGGCGATCTCCTGGTCGATGAGGGGCTTGAAGGCCTCGAAGGGCTGCGCGCCGGAGAGGAAGCGGCCGTTGATGAAGAAGGCCGGGGTGCCGTTGGCGCCCACCGCCATGCCCGCGGAGGAGTCCGCGGACACCTTGTCGGAGATCTTGCTCGACTCCAGGGCGGCCTTGAACTTGTTCATGTCCAGGCCCAGCTCCTGGGCGTACTTCTCCAGGTCACCGCGCTCCAGGGCGCGCTGGTTGGCGAAGAGCTTGTCGTGCATCTCCCAGAACTTGCCCTGCTCGTGGGCGGCCATGGAAGCCTGCGCCGCGAGCTTCGCGTGCGAGTGCATGGGCAGCGGCTGGTGGCGGAACACCACGCGCACGTCCTTGCCGTAGGTCTCCTTGATCTTGTTGAGCGTCGGCACCGCGCGGCTGCAGAACGGGCACTCGAAGTCCGACCACTCGACGATGGTCACCTTCGCGGTGGCCGGGCCGAAGGAGGGGGAGTCCGAGGGGATTTCAATCTTCTTCGCGGCGGCGGGGGGCTCCGCCTGCGGCTGGGAGGGGCGGGCCGGGGCGCGGTCGACGCCCTTCTCGATGGTGCGCGCGTACACCTGCGACGGCGCGACGCCGCTCTTCACCAGGCCCTCGGCCTTGGCGAGCTCCTCGTCGATGAGGGCCTTGAAGTTGTCGATGGGCTGCGCGCCGGAGAGGAAGCGGCCGTTGATGAAGAAGGCCGGCGTGCCGCTGGCGCCCATCTGCTGGGCCAGGGCCGAATCCTTGTCGATGGTGGCGCCCAGGCGCTCATCCGCCATGTCCGCCTTCCACTTCGCCACGTCCAGGCCGATCTGCTTGGCGTAGCCCTCCAGGCTCTCCGCATCCAGCTTCTTGTTGTTGGCGAAGAGCAGGTCGTGCATGTCCCAGTACTTGCCCTGCTCACCGGCCGCGAGCGCCGCGAGGGCCGCGGGACGGGCGTGCGGGTGGAAGGACAGCGGGTTCTGGCGCATCACGACGCGCAGCTTGTTGCCGTAGTCCTTCTGGAGCTGCTCGACGGTGTTGTGCGCGCGGCTGCAGAACGGGCACTCGTAGTCGGAGAACTCCACGATGGTGACGAGCGCGTTGACGCTGCCCTTCGTCGGGGCGCCGTCCACGGGCACCTTGAAGACGGTGGGGTCCACGGCGCGCGCGGGCTTGTTGGCAGCCTGCGCGACGGACGGCGTATTGCCGGTGGTGGTTTTCGAGCCGGTGGCGGCACGGCCGCCAACGAACCCGAGCACCAGGCCGACCAGCAGGGCCACGATGACATTGGGCTTCATGGGTTGGGAATGCTCCTGCGCCATAGGTCCGACTCCGGGCCCCAAGCGGGTGTCTGGGTAGGGAAAGGGCGGGGTACTTAACAGAGGGAATTCCAGACACGCAAGCCGCGATGACCGCCTGCGTCCGCCCGATATCCAGAGGCCTCGAAGGGGCGGACAACGACGCTGGGGACACCAAAATTCCCTCTCAGCGCGCGTGTCGTGCCACTTTCGCCGCCAGCGTTCCAGGCGCCATGAAAGGATGCGCGCGAATGGAAGCCGGTGTGCGCGTGGATACGTCCGGGGCCCTCTGTCCGGTGCCCATCCTGGAGATCGCCAAGGCGATGCGGCGCCTCGCGCCCGGGACGCTGGTGGAGCTCGTCTCCACCGACCGTGGGCTGGAGGCGGACCTGCCCGCCTGGTGCGACGCGACGGGCAACGAGCTGGTCCGCATGGAGCGCCGGGGCGCCCACTATGTGGGCTGGGTGCGCAAGGCGGGGTGAGCGTCCGTGGGGCGCGGGCCTACAGCAGCTGAAGGACGCGGTCCTCCAGGCGGCGGCCGCGGCTGACGCCGAGGATGAGCACCTGGTGCTGGAGGAGGTGGCCGACGGTGCGGCTGATGACCTCCTCGGCCTTGTGGGCCTGGCCGTCGAAGCGCACGCGCAGCACGTCCGGGCCCTCCATGCGCGCGTCGGTGACGCCGGGCAGCGAGGTGATTTCGGGGATGATGACGTCGCCCCGGGCGATCTGGACGCGGAACTCGGCGCCCTGGCCGGTGAGCTCCGACATGGTGCCGGCCTGGGCGAGCGTGCCCTTGTCGAGGATGGCCGCCGCGTCGCACAGCTCCTCCAGCTCCTGGAGGTTGTGGCTGGAGACGACCACCGTCTGCGTGCCCTTCATGTCCTTGATGACCTGACGCACCTGCGCGGCGATGCGCGGATCCAGGCCGGCGGTGGGCTCGTCCAGGAGGACGAGCGGCGGGCGGCCCATCAGGGCCTGGGCCATGGCGGCGCGCTTGGCCATGCCGTGGCTGAGCGCCTGCGTCTGGACCTTCCAGGCCTCCATCAGGCCCACCTTCTCCAGGGCGCCGCGGGCCTCGTGTTCCGGCTGGGGCAGGTCCGACAGGCGGGCCCAGTACATGAGCAGCGCGCCCACCTCCCAGCCGGGGGGCAGCACCGCGTCCTGGGGCAGCGCGCCCACGCGGCCCTTGAGGGCGCCGGGCGCGGTGGGGGACACGCCCATCACCTGGAGCGAGCCCTCGGACGGGTAGAGGTAGCCGCACATCATGGAGAAGGTCGTGGTCTTGCCGGCGCCGTTGGGGCCGATGAGACCGAAGACCTCCCCCTGCCGCACCTGGAGGCTCACCGCGTTGACGGCGACCTTGGGGCCGAAGCGCTTGGAGACGTTGTTCAGCTGGATGGCCAGGTCGCTCACAGGTCCCTCGCGCGCAGGACGCCGTAGGCGCCGAAGAGGAAGACGGCCGCGAAGGCCACGTAGGCCGCGCCGCTCATGGCGAACTCGGCGAGCCTCGGGTGCAGCAGGTTGCCCGAGTAGTACGACGGGGACAGGTAGCGCAGGAAGCGCAGCACGTTCTCCTCGCTGACGGCGCGCCCCACGGAGTCCATCAGCCAGAAGACGAAGAGCAGGATGAAATTGAAGACGAGGCTCACCGCGGGGCTGCGGAAGAGGCTGGAGCACAGGGTGGTGAGGGCCACGTACGCCAGCGAGAAGACGATGGTGGCGCTCCAGAACTTCAGCAGGTTGAGCACCAGCACCCCGAAGGCGAAGTCGTCGTTGATGATGCGCGCGTAGATGAAGATGGCCAGGTCGATGATCAGCACCAGCCCCACCAGCAGCGTGGCCTGGGAGAGGAACTTGCCCAGGAGCACCGACGAGCGGCGCGCGCGCACCGTGAGGTAGCGCATGGAGCGCGGACCCACTTCGCCGCTCACCTGGTCGAAGCCCATCAGCGCGATGTAGGCGGGCAGGAAGAAGAGGCTGATCTTGAAGACGATGAGCACCACGATGGGCACCTTCGCCAGCGCCTCCATCATCGCGGCGTCGTTGCTGGCGAGGAAGCCCAGCACCCCCTGGTGCATCTGCTCCGCGGCCTGCGTGGCCATCTCCGAGTCGCCGCCGGATTCGGCGAGCTTCGCGTTCACCTGGGCCTGCAACTCCCGGGTGACGAAGCCCACGACGAGCAGCACCAGCGCGGAGAACATGCTGTAGAGCCCGAGCAGCACGATGGCCCGGCCGCTCTTCATGGCCCGACGCAGCTCGGCTGCCCAGATCACCAATGTCTCTTTGAGTCCGTCCAAGGTGCACAGGACCCTACTGGACCTCCGGGCACCTTCCCAGGAATCTGGCGGACGAAGGCAGCAGTCGAGGAGGCAAGCCGTGGACAGCGCGCCCTCAGCGACTAGGATCCGGCGGCCTGCTCCCTGCCCCCCAAGGAGAGCCCTGAAGCATGACGATTCGCCGCCTCCTCGCCGCCCTGCCACTGTTCCCCCTCACGCTGCTGCTGGGCGCCTCCGCGCCCGGGCCGGACGCGAACACCGCGCCGTCACCCGCCTCCCCGTCGGATGCCCAGGCCCTGGCGCGGTCGGTGAGCGCCCTGGGAACGGACGCGGGGCCCGTGGGCGCCCGTGCGCTGGTGGAGAAGGTGGAGTCCGAGCAGCGCGGCACCCAGGCTTCGGCTTCGCCGGACGCGGGGACCGTCGCGCAGGCTCCAGACTCCGGGACCGCCGGTGAAGCCGTGGCGACCGCTCCGACCGAGGACCCACGTCCCGTGGATGCCCGCGCGCTGGCGGAGGCGCTGGCCGCGAAGGACGCCTCCGCGCTGGAGCCCGGGATGGTGCCTCCGATGCCGGTGCCCTCGCGGGAGAAGGCTCCGCCGTTCGGCAAGCTCCAGGGCCTGCCGCGCGCGCAGGACCTGGTGGCCCGCGCGAAGCTGGAGGGCAACAAGCTGGTGGTGAAGGGTGGCAAGAGCGCGCCGGATCAGGTGCTCACCATCGACCCCGGCCTCCAGGCGTCCCTCACGAAGATCATGCAGAACTACCAGGTGCCCTACGGCGCCGCGGTGGTGCTGGAGCCCTCCACCGGCCGCGTGCTCGCGATGGCGGAGCACTCGGAGGCGAAGCCGGAGCTGCGCGGGCTGCCCATCCGCGCGGTGTACCCGGCCGCGAGCATCTTCAAGATCGTCACCGGCAGCGCGCTCCTGGAGGCCGGCGTGTCGCCCGACACCGAGGCGTGCTTCCACGGCGGCAAGCGGCGCCTCAACGAGCGGCAGCTGGAGGACACCGAGCGCGACGGCGCCTGCTATTCGCTGGCGCTGGCCATGGGCAAGAGCGCCAACGTCATCTTCGCCAAGATGACCAGCAAGCACCTGACCGCGGACGCCCTCAAGCGCATGGCGGCGCGGCTGCGCTTCAACCGCGAGATCCCCTTCGCCCAGCCGCTGGACGTGTCGCTCGCGTACATCCCGGAGGATGGCTTCGCGCTCGCCAACACCGGCGCGGGTTTTGGTGACGTGTACCTGTCCCCGCTGCACGGCGCGCTGCTGGCGTCCGTGGCCGCCAACGAGGGCCGCTGGGTGGACCCCGTGCTGGTGGAGCCGGAGCCCTTCATGCCCCTGCCGGAGCCGGAGCCCGTGCTCACCCCCACCGCCGCGCACGAGCTCACGCGCATGCTGGAGGAGACCGTCACCCACGGCACCGCGCGCGGCGTGTTCCGCGAGCGCGGCTTCCAGGTGAAGGACGCGGTGGGCAAGACGGGCACGCTCGCGGACCGCGAGCCCTTCCGCGACTACTCGTGGTTCGTGGGCTTCGCGCCCAAGGACAACCCGCGCGTGGCCGTGGCCGCCCTCATCGTGAACGACCCGAAGTGGCGCATCCGCGGCTCGTACCTGGGCCGCGAGGCCCTGCGCCTGGCGCTGGAGCGCATCCCCGCGCCCGTGGAAGTGACGGCCCCCGCGGGCGCCGCCGGCAAGCACTGAGGCGCGAACGTCAGGACAGCGGGCGCGCGGTGAGCTTCACCAGCCCCGTGTCCACGAAGCCCTGGAAGAACTTCAGCGCCTCCAGCTCCTGGAGGGGCGACACGTGCACGATGGCGGCCACGTCCCGCCGCCCGTCGATGCGCGACAGCAGGTAGCGCTCCGGTGACGTCAGGGGCAGCGTCTTCAGGTGCGCGGGCGTCACCATCAGCGCCGGCACCCGCGACGGCTCCATCAGCGCCTTGCGCAGCTCCGTGAGCAGCCGGCCCTCCGCGTCGCGCAGCAGCTTCGTGGTGTGCTCGGTGGGCGCGATCTCGTGCGCGCGCCGGGCCAGCGCTTCACCATCGCGCAGGTTGCCCGCGTCCAGGAAGAGCTGGGCGGCCTGGAGCACCTCGTCGGAGGAGGACTCGGAGCCGATGACGCCGCCCGAGTCCAGGTCGTCCTCGTCCTCCTCCACCACGACGACGGTGTTCGCGCCGGGCTCCGGGGAGGGCAGGGGGGCCTCGTCGGAGACCCGCAGCGCGTCCTGCCGGTAGAGCGCGTACAGCCGCTGGTAGAGGAAGAAGTCGGTGGCGTGCAGCGCCAGCGCCATCCCGTCGATGCTGAGGCCTTCCTTCGCGAGCTGCACGATGCGCTCGTCCATGCTGCCGGCCTTGCGGTCCGTCAGCTTGCGCTCGTCCACCTCCAGGCGCACGCGGCCGGAGGGGAACACCGCGCGGATGGCCTGCCACGCCGTCTCGCGGAACTCGCCCTCGCGGTGCACGTCCAGCAGGTCCACGCTGACGTCCAGGCCCTCCAGCTCCGGCGCCGCGTCCGTGGGGCGGAAGTCGAAGCCGCCTTCCTCCCAGGTGAAGGCGTCCAGCAGCATCTCCCGGAACTTGTGGGAGAGCACCGTGCGCACGGTGGCCTCCGACACCGTGCCCGTCATGATCAGGATCTTCCCCAGCAGGATGTGCGTCTCCGCCTGCGTGGAGAACGCGCGCTCCAACTGGTCCTCCGTCAGGTGGCCCTGGTTGATCAGGAACTGGCCGAAGTACTCGCGGGGCTGGTTGGAGCTGGCGGTGATGACGTTGCCGTCGCGCAAGAGGAGCTGCTTGCGCACGTCTCCCCGCTCCACGTTCAGGGTGCCGGTGGCCCGGCGATTCCCGAGGTGGACGACCAGGTCCTTGAGGGGCATCGTCGAAAAATCACCACACACGCCGCGCATCGAGCGCCCATCCTGCAACGCATGCGAGTCGATATCTACTCGAAACCCCGGTGTTCCCTCTGTGAGAAGGCCCTCGCCGTGGTCGAAGAGGTGAGGACCCGGCTGCCGTTCGAGCTCTACGTCACCGACATCCTCCAGAGCCCGGACCTCTTCGAGGCGTGGCGTTACGACATCCCCGTGGTCCTCATCGATGGGGTGCCCGCCTTCAAGCATCGCGTCGACGCGGAGACCCTGGAAGTCCGGATCCGCGAGGTGATGAATGGCATACCCATTGCTAAAACCGTGGGCCAGGATGGGTAACGAAGTGCCCTCCCCTAAGAAATCCAAGGGGATACGTAGGGCGCGAAAGTAGCGGGGCTGTAAATCTGGGCAGGCAGGCAGGGTGGTGGGGAAGAAAATGCTGGAAGGGAGGGCACGGCGGTGGGTGTGAAGCGCAAGCGAGCGGGAAAGTCGGGCCAGCCTCCCACGGTGTTGCTGGTGGAGCCTCGCGCGGAGGACCTGGAGCGCACCCGGGCGCTGCTGGGGGAGTCCGGCTTCCGCGTGGTGCCCCTGACGCGCTTCGACGCGGCGGTGCCCCTGTTCGAGGTGATCCGCCCGGACGCGGTGCTGCTGGCCGCGCAGCCGCCGGACTTCGCGGCCATCCAGACGGCGCGGCGCCTGCGTCAGGTGGGCAAGGGCACGGTGCCGATGATGTACCTGGTGGATTCACACGACCGGGACGCGTGGCGCTTCTGCGTGGAGAAGGGGCAGTGCGTGGACGTGGTGCCGCGCACGGTGGATGGCGCGGAGCTGTCCATGAAGCTGCACGCGCAGATGCGGCTCAAGCAGTCGGTGGAGCGCGCGGCCACGGGTGAGGAGGCCGGCACGGCGCTGGCGCTGCACGACCCGGTGACGGGGCTCTACAACCGGCCCTTCCTCTTGGCCATCATCGGGCTGGAGGCCCGCCGGACGGAGCGCTACGGCGGGACATTCTCGGTGGTGGCGGCGGAGGTGACGGGGTGGAGCGCGCTTCGCAAGGAGCACGGAAAGAGCATGGCGGAGCGGCTGCTCGTCTACAGCGCGGTGGTGCTGGGGCAGACGGTGCGCGAGGCCGACGCGGTGGCGCGGGTGGGCGACAGTCAGTTCGCCATGCTGCTGCCGGGCACGCCCGCGGAGTCGGTGCCGGAGGTGCTGGCGCGGGTGGAGGCCCGGTTCGAGGCCGCCCGGTTCCAGATGGAGGGTCGCGTGGTGCGCACGGCGCTGGAGCTGGGGGCGGTGAGCTTCCCGGACACGGTGGGGGCTCCCACCCAGTTGTTGGGCGCGGCACTGCAGACCTTGAGGCGTACACGCGAGCTTCGGCGGGCTGCCGGTCCGGCCCGTCTGATGTCGGTTTGATTCAGTTCACGAGGGTTTGATGCACAGGGCGAGCGGAGGCGTGGGGATGGATCGGATCGCGGTGCTGGTGGTGGATGACGAGGAGTCGGTGCGCACGTTCCTGTCCGAGCTGTTGGGCAGCTCGGGCTACCAGGTGCGCTGTGCGTCGAGCGGCTCGCAGGCGCTGGAGATGCTCTCTGGCGGCTCGTTCGACGCGGTGCTGCTGGACGTGGTGATGCCGGAGATGAGTGGTCTGGAGGTGCTGCGCCGCTACCGGAGCACGGGCGGCACCGCGCCGGTCATCGTGTTGAGCGCGCTGTCGGGCGCGGACGACGCGGTGCGCGCGCTGAAGATGGGCGCCTCCGACTATCTGGCGAAGCCCTTTGGCAACGACGAGCTGCAGGACGTGCTCGCGCGCGCCCTGGGGACCCGCGTGCCGGAGCGTCAGGCGACCGCGCCCGCGCCCCGCGTGGTGCTGACGTCCGCGGAGGCCGCGGCCGAGGCCCGCGTGCTCATCTCCACGTCGCCGGCCATGCGCCGCGCGCGTGCGCTGGTGGAGCGCATCGCGGACACGGACGTGCCGGTGCTGCTGCTGGGTGAGTCCGGCACGGGCAAGGAAGTGATTGCCCGGGAGATCCACGCGCGCAGCCAGCGCCATGGCCGGCCGTTCATCAAGGTGAACTGCGCGGCGCTGCCGGGTGAGCTCCTGGAGAGCGAGCTGTTCGGCCACGAGCGCGGCGCCTTCACGGGTGCCACGGCGGAGAAGCCGGGCAAGTTCGAGCTGGCGGATCAGGGCACCATCTTCCTGGACGAGATTGGCGAGATGGCCATCCGCCTCCAGGCGAAGCTGCTCCAGGTGCTGCAGGACGAGGAGTTCTTCCGCGTCGGCGGCAAGAAGAGCGTCCGCGTGGACAGCCGCGTGGTGGTGGCGACGAACCGCGACCTGGAGAAGGAGATCGCGCTCGGCAACTTCCGCGAGGACCTGTACTACCGCCTCAACGTGGTGGCCATCCGCCTGCCGCCCCTTCGCGAGCGCCGCGAGGACGTGGTGCCGCTCACCGACCACTTCCTCAAGAAGTACGGTAAGGGCTTCATGACGAACGTGTCCGAGCTGCCCTCGGAGGTGCTCCACGCGTTCAGCGACTACGAGTGGCCGGGCAACGTGCGCGAGCTGGAGAACATGGTCCGCCGGCTGTGCGTGCTGAAGGACCCGACCCTGGTGCTGGACGAAATCCACGCCGGTGGCCGTGCTCCGGCGAGCGCCCCGTCGCTGCCCACGTCGTTCGGCGGTGGGGACGACTTCATGCCGCCTCCGTCGCGCCACGTGGACGAGTCCGCCCGCGTCTTCGCGGCTCCTCCGGCCATGTCTTCGATGGCGTCGGGCTCGGGGGTGCAGGTGCTGGAGATGCCCGCGCGCGGCGCGGTGATGACGCCGGTCCCGGTGGCGGAGGCCACTCCGTTCAACGCCGTGGCGCCGCAGCGCTACGCGAATCCGTTCGATGCGCCGCAGCCTCCGCCCCCGCCGCCTCCTGCCGGGGAGCTGTCGCTCAAGGACATCGGCAAGCGCGCGGCGATGCTCGCGGAGCGCGAGGCCATCCTCGCGATGCTCCAGCGCACCGCGTGGAACAAGCGCCGCGCGGCGGGCAAGCTGCGCATCAGCTACAAGGCGCTGCTCTACAAGATCAAGGAGTGCGGCATCATCGACCCGCGCGCGAGCGCGGAGTTCTGAGCCGCGACTGACGAAGTGAGGTGACGGCCCTTCTTCCGGATGACGGGAGGAGGGCTGTTCCCTTTGTGCGGGCCTTGCGCGGAGCGGGTGTTGCCCGGTATCGCGGGGGGCCATGACCGCTCCGCTCCTCCTGCTTGGCTGTGGTTACACGCTCACGCGCTTCGCGGTGGCGGAGGCCCGCGCGGGCCGGGAGGTCCTGGCCACGACCCGGGATGCCGCTCGGCGCTCGGTGCTGGAGGGCGCGGGCGTCCGCGTGGTGTCCATGGATGACGCGCTGTCACGGGCAGCGGGCGCGCACGTCGTGGACTCCGTTCCTCCGGATGCCGGGCTGGATGCCCGCTTCGCGGAGGCACTGTCCCGCTCGCGGCCCTCGCGGCTCGTCTACCTGTCGTCCACCGGCGTCTATGGCTCCGCTCGTGGACACGTGGACGAGTCCACGCCGGTCGACCGGACCTCCCCGGTCTCCCGCGCGCGCCTGGATGCGGAGGACGTCTTCCTGCCCCTGGGTGCGAGCGTCATGCGCATCGCGGGCATCTACGGCCCGGGGCGCGGGACTTCCGGACGCTTGAAGGCGGGCACGCTGCGCATCCCGGAGTCGGGTGGGGGACGCCTGTCCCGCATCCACGTGGATGACCTGGTGGACGCGGTGCGCGTGGTGCTCGAACGCGGCGCGCCTGGCGAGGTTTACTGCGTGGCCGACCGCCGGCCCGCGACGCAGGAGGAGACGGCTTCCTATCTTTGTCAGCAGATGGGCCTGCCCATGCCGCCGCGCGTGCCCTTCGAGTCCCTCCATGAATCCCTGCGCGGCGACCGCGCCATCAGCGCCGCGAAGCTGGAGGCCCTGGGCTGGACGCCACGCTACCCGGACTTCACCACCGGGTTCCTCGCCGCCATGGAGGAGGAGGCGCGCGGCTGAGCACTACTCGGGTGACTCCGCCCGGAGGATCTGTTGCAGGTCGAGCTCCGACCAGTCCAGCTCCTGCTCCACCTGCTGGAACGCCGCGTCCCCGATGGTGCCGGTGGCCCGGAGCTCCGCCAGCTTCCGCCGGCTCGCGGCCATCGCGGTGCGCACCATCTCCGCGTCCGCGGTGGGGGGACCCCAGGGAGAGCTGGGGCTCGCGGTGCCCACGAGGACGTGCTCGTCCAGGAGTTGGCGCGCGCGCCGCAACTGAAGCTCGTACCGGCGCCGGACCAGGGTCGCCAGCTCCGTGCCCGGCGAGTCCTGCGTGGCCTCCAGCCCCGCGCGCAGCGTCTCCACCCGCGCGAGCCGCACCTCGTGGTCCACCTCGCCGTCGTCGTCCAGCTTCAGCCGCGTCATCAGGGGCTTGAGCGTCATCCCCTGCACCACGAGCGTCCCCAGCACCACGGAGAACGACGTGAAGAGGATGAGGTCCCGGTAGGGGAAGGCGGCGACCCCGTCATGCCCCGTGGGCAGCGCCAGCGCCGCCGCGAGCGTCACGATGCCTCGCATCCCGCACCAGCCCACCAGCACGGCCGCGCCCGGCGAGAGCGTGACGGTGCTGGACTTCGACTGGCGCTGCCGCCAGCGGTTGAACGCCGCCGCCCCCATCACCCAGGCGATGCGCGCGAGGATGGCCGCGACCGTCACCACCGCCGCGATGGCCGTGTACTCCCACCACGTCTCCCGGTCGAAGCGCGCGACGATGCCCTTCAACTGGAAGCCCACGAGCACGAAGGCCAGCACGTTCAACACGAACGTCGCCACCTCCCATACGGCATAGGACGGGATGCGGATCCGCGCGGGCGTCACCACGGAGGCCGTGCGGGAGATGGTCATCGCATAGACGACCGTCGTCAGGATGCCGGACAGGTGCAGCCGCTCCGCGAGGATCCACACCGCGAACGTGCTGCCGAACTGGGTGATGACCGCCGTGGACACGTCCTCGACGCTGGCGTTGATGCGCAGGCTCACCCGCGACAGCACGAGGCCCAGGAGCACGCTGGCCACCGTGACGACGAGCAGCGTGGGCACCGCGCTCCAGCCCAGCACGCCGCCCGCGGCCACGGCCCCCAGCGCGAGCCGGTAGATGAGCAGGGCGCTCGCGTCGTTGAAGAGGCTTTCGCCCTCCAGGATGACCATCAGCCGGTGCGGGGGCTTGAGCTGCTTCAGCACCGCCGTGGCCGCCGCCGCGTCCGGGGGCGCGACGATGGCGCCCAGCGCGATGGCCGCGGCCCAGGGCATCGACGGGACCATCCACCTCACCGCCACCGCGACGGCGATGACCGTGAGCACCACCGCCCCCAGGGCCAGGCTCGCCACCGGCCGCCAGTTCGCGCGCAAGTCGCGCGGAGACGCGTCGAACGCCGCGTCCAGCAGCACCGGCGCGACGAACAGGGTGAGCGCCAGCTCCGGATCCAACACCAGCTCCGGACTGCCCGGCACCAGCGCCAGCACCGCCCCGGCGAGCGCCACCAGCGCGGGGTAGGGCGTGCCGAGCCGCCGGGACAGCGCCGCCAGTCCCGCGCCTCCCAGCAAGAGCGCGATGACGATCTCGAACACCAGCATGAGGGCCTCGGGGAGCAGTCCACCCTGGACTTCCGGCGACGTAGCGCAGGAGGGCCCGCGGGGGACAGTGGCGAATTCCGGACGGAGGAACCCCGCGTCCCGGCGGAGGCCGCCCGCGTCATCAGCCGGACGCGATGGGTGCCATCAGCCGGAAATGGGGCGCACCTTTGCGAGGCGTGGGCCCCCGGTGACAGGCTTGCGCTTTCGGGCCGCGTGAAGCGCGCCGCCTTGCGAACCCAGTCCCATGGGGGAACCGAAGATGTCCAGGTCGTTGCTGTTGGCGTCGTTCAACGAGGGCGTCCACCGCTCCATGGCCGGCAACCACGAGGCCGCGGTCCAGTCGTTCGACCAGGTCCTCGCCGTGGATCCACGCCACTTCCCCGCGCTCACCGCGAAGGCCTTCGCCCTCAAGCAGCTGGGGCGCACCGAGGAGGCCCTCAAGGGCTTCCAGCGCGCCATCGAGCTGGATCCCTCCGCGGCGGACCCCCACCGCGAGGCCGCGCTCTGCCAACTGGAGCTGGGTGAGCCGGAGGCCGCCTCCCTCCTGATGCACCGGGCGGTTCAACTCAACCCCACCCCCGGCTACCGCGAGGCCGCCGCCATCGAGATCTACCACCTGGGTAACGCGCTCCTGACCCAGGGCCGGCGGCCGGACAAGGCCCGCTACCGGCTGGCCCGTCAGGTCTTCGAACTGGCCCTGGAGCTGTCGCCCGCCTACGTGGAGGCGGCCAAGGCCCTGGCGGACGTGTGGGAGCACCTGGGCGACCCTACCCAGCGGGAGCACTACACCCAGCTGGCGACCCGGCTGCGCCCCGCCTCCTCTTGAGGCCGCTCTCATCAAAGTTTTACAAAAGCGGAGGGAAAGGGTGGGAGGCCGGTGTTGAATGCCGAAGCGGCCCCCCCACCCAGGAGAACCCTTCGCATGATCGTGATGCTCGAGCCGGATTCCCCGGAATCCGTCGTGAACGCCGTCCTCCAACTCGCTTCGCAGTACGAGGGCGTCACCCCGCGTGCTCATGTGGTCCAGGGCGCCGAGTCCACCATCACGGAGCTGTACCTCCTGGGCTCCACCGCGCAGGTGCCGCTGGAGCCGTTCCAGCAGCTTCCCGGCGTGCGTCAGGTGGTCCGCGTCTCGCAGAAGTACCGCATCATCGGCCGGCACGGTGGCCAGCGCACCACGGCGGGCTTCGACTACAACGGCGTCAGCTTCGGCGACAGCTCGGTGAACCTGTTCGCCGGCCTGTGCGCGGTGGATTCGCTGGAGAGCGTGGACGCGATGATGGCGGCGCTCGCTCGCTGCGGCATCACCACCACGCGCATGGGCGCGTACAAGCCGCGCACCAACCCGTATGAGTTCCAGGGCCTGGGCGCGAAGTGCCTGCCCTGGGTGTTCGACTCCGCGGGCAAGCACGGCATCAAGGTCATCGCGATGGAGGTGACGCACCCGCGCCACATCGACGAGATCAACGACGCGCTGAAGAAGTCGGGAGCGCCCACGGGCGTGATGCTCCAGGTGGGCACGCGCAACGCGCAGAACTTCGAGCTGCTCAAGGTGATTGGCCAGCAGCGCACCTTCCCGGTGCTCTTCAAGCGCGGCATGGGCATCACGCTGGAGGAGTCCCTCAACGCGTGCGAGTACGTGGCCAGCGAGGGCAACCCGAAGATCGTCTTCTGCCTCCGCGGCGTGAAGACGCACCTGGGCGACCCGCACCGCAACATGGTGGACTTCGCGCACGTGCCGGTGGTGCGCCGCCTCACGCGCATGCCGGTGTGCGTGGACCCCTCGCACGCGATTGGCCGCGCGGAGGCCCCGCCGGACGGGCTGCCGGACATCTTCCACGCCATTGGCCAGGGCCTCATCGCGGGCGCGTCCATGGTGCTGGTGGACTTCCACCCGACGCCGGAGAAGGCGCTGTGCGACGGGCCGCAGGCGCTGCGCCTGGAGCAACTGGCCGCGCTCCAGCGCTACACGAACATCGTGCGCACCGCGTACACGGAGGCCGTGCGCAACGGCGACGGGACGCAGGCCACCGCCCCGGCCCAGGCCCTCAGTCGCTGAGCGCGTAGCTGCCCAGCACCCGGAGCGACGTGCACGCGCTCCGGGCTTCCGCCAGGGCCGCCTTCACGGGCGCGGAGTCCACCGCGCCCTCCACGTCCAGGCACCAGCGGTAGTCCCATGCGCGGACGCCGCCGGGCCTCGACTCCAGTCGCGCGACGTTCACCCCGTGCGCGGCGAAGGCCGTGAGCACGCCCGCGAGCGCGCCAGGGCCGTTGTCGAGCGTAAGCACCAGGGACGTCTTCCACCGCGAACCCAGCTTCGGCGGCACGGCCGGGCCCACCGCGAGGAAGCGCGTGGCGTTGTCCGGCGAGTCCGCGATGCCCTCCGCGAGCACGGTGAGGCCGTAGAGCTCCGCCGCGGTCCGGCTGGCGATGGCCGCCGTGCCCTCCAGCGCTTCCTGGGCCACGCGCCGCGCCGCCACGGCGGTGTTCGCCTCGGGGACGGGGTGCAGGTGGTGCTTTCGCAGCCATCCTCCGCACTGCGCCAGCGCCTGCGGATGGGACAGCGCGCGCGTGAGGCCCTCCAGCGTGCGGCCCGGCGGCGCGAGAAGGCAGTGGCGCACGGGCAGGCGCAGCTCGCCGGAGAGGGCCGGCGTGAACTCCAGGAGCAGGTCCACCACCTCCGCCACGGGGCCCGCGAGCGCGCTCTCCATGGGCACCACGGCGCCATCCACCGTGCCTTCGGCCACGGCCTCGAAGACGGCGCGGAAGGTGGGGCAGGGGATGCGCGTCACGGAGGCGCCGAAGAGGGCGCCCGTGGCTTCGTCGCCGTACGCGCCGCGCTCACCTTGAAAGGCGATGCGGCGTGGGGCGGCATCAGCCATCGATGGGCTCCGCGCGCGGATAGGTGCCCAGCACGCGCAGCGACGACGTGAGCGGGCGCAGGTCCTCCAGCGCCGCCGTCACCGAGGCGGACGCGGCGTGGCCCTCCACGTCCAGGTAGAAGCGGTACTTCCACGGCGCCCCGGGGATGGGGCGCGACTCCAGCTTGGAGAGGTTCACCCCGCGCTGCGTGAGCCGTTGCAGCACCTGGCCCAGGGCGCCCGGGCGGTGCTCCAGCACCACCAGCAGCGACGTCTTGCACGGCACGTCCGGCGCGAGCGGCGTGGGCTGGCGCGACACCTCCACGAAGCGCGTGAAGTCCGCGCCGGCGGGCTGCAGGTTGCTGGCGAGCACCACGAGCCCGAAGCGGCCCGCCGCGGACTCGCTGGCGATGGCGGCCACGGTCGGGTCGTTGCGGTCCGCGACCATCTGCGCCGCGATGGCGGTGTCCGGCCCCGGCACGGCGCGCGCCCAGGGCACGTGCGTGCGCAGGAAGTCCTCGCACTGCGCCAGGGCCTGCGGATGGGAGAGCACCTCGCGCAGGTCCTCCACCTTCGCGCCCTTCGCGCCCAGCAGCCGGTGGTCCACCTGGCTCACCACCTCGCCGGTGATGACGCCGCCGCCCGCGGCGAGCACGTCGTACGTCTCATTCATGCTGCCGGCGGTGGTGTTCTCGATGGGCAGCAGGAGCACGTCCTGCTCGCTCTGCTTGAGGGCCTCCACGGCCTGGCGTGCGGTGTCGAAGCCGGTGAGGAGCACGCCGCCTGGCCGGTGGCCGTAGCGCTGGCGGGCGGCGAGGTGGCTGTAGGAGCCCTCGACGCCCAGGTAGCCCACGCGCAGGGGCGTGGTGTCCAGGCGGGTGACCAGGGCCTGCTGCCGGGCCACGGACATGTCCAGGATGACGCGGTAGAGGCGCTCGACTTCGTGCGGATCCAGGCCGCGCTCGGCCGCCCGGCCGCGCAGCTTGCGCAGGAGCAGGTCCTCGCGTTGCGGGTCCCGGAAGGGCCAGGCCGTCACCAGCTTGGCGCGCGCCACATCGTCGGCCAGGGCCATGCGCCGCTGGAGCGCATCGAGGACGTCCTCATCGATGCGTTCGATTTGGGTCCGCAGGGTCTCCAGGGAGGGGATGTCCGCCATGCCCGGAACATAACAACTCGCGTCGAAGGCGCGGGGGCCTTCACATCCCCAGGCGCCGGGCGAGGTCCGGAGGGACCGGGTAGACGGACTCCTTCGGCAGGTGGCGCGTGGCCTGATCCGCGCGGCCGTCGTCCATGTGCTTGCGCAGCTTCTGGACCAGTGTCGTGAGGTCGGTGATGGACACGGTCCAGTCGTCCACGAAGCGCTGGATGACGGCGCGGCTCAAGCCCACCTGGATGCTGTCGTGGGGCAGGCCCGCGCCGCGCAAGCTGCGCTCCGGGTCCCACTGGATGTGGACGGGCGCGGTGTCGAAGGCCTTGCGCCACGCGTCCGGCGAGCCGTGGGCCTTGGGTTCGAAGCCGGTGAGGACGCCGGCAGCGAGTGCTTCCTCCCAGCCGGAGCGTTTGATGCGCACCGCGAGCGTGCGCTCCTGGCCGCTCTTGCGGCCCCAGTTGGAGCGGTGCATGAGCCACAGGAAGCTGGGTTTGATCCACGTCATCCGGCCCACGGAGAACGGCGGGCCGAACTTCTGCTGCTTCACGGCCACGTCGGCGATGGCGTCCGAGTAGGCCTGATACACGACGATGGTGGCTCGGTCGAAGTCGGCGCGGACTTCGCGGGCTGTGCTCATGGGGTTGCTCTGGATTTGGCCTTCGGCTTGGGTTTGGCAGCGGAGGTCTTCGGGAGCTTCGTCTTGCCCATCTCGAGGACGAGCTTGAAATGCTCGACCGGAGTGGGCGTGACGCTGAGACGGCTGCGGGTGATGAGCGGGAAGTCCTTGAGCGCGGGCGTGGCCTTGATGGTGGCCAGCGTCACCGGCGTGGTGAACGCGACCACGGGGCCCACGTCCACGGAGGCCCAGTCCTCGCCGGGAGCGGTGGGGTCGGGGCCCGGCTTGGAGAGGACGCACGCCACGCCGACGACGGCCTTGTCCTCATTGGAGTGGTAGTAGAGGCACAGGTCCCCAGGCGTCATGGCCCGGATGTTGTTGCGCGCCTCGAAGCTGCGCACGCCCGTCCACTCCGTCCTGCCGTCCTCCTCCAGCTTCGCGTACGCGTAGACGGAGGGCTCGCTCTTGATCAACCAGTACCGCGGAGTCGCCATGGCGGCGCACCCTAGCTCACGGGGGCGTTTTGCGCGCCAGCGCCGCGCCCTGTTGCTTGAAGAGTTCGAAGAGCCGCTCCTCGTCCATCGCAGCGACTTCACGCCGTGTGGGGTCCGCTTCCGTGTAGCCTACGCGCCGTGCGGCGTCGTCGAGTCCGGGGAAGCGTTTCCGCGCCTCGGCCCAGAGGGTCCGGTCGTTCTGGGACATGGTGCAGGGGAGGGGAGCAGGATGCTGGCGCTCAGCCCTGGGGAGAGTGCATCCGGCAGCTCGTTGAAGGAGAGGACTGCTCCCGGAGGAAGCGGCATGGGGCGCTCCGTCCGGGTGAACACCCCCACCACGGGCAGGGGCCGGATGACGACGCCCTCTAGCGGTGTCGGAGTGGAGCGCGAGGGTCGGCCGTAGGTCAGGGCCGACATGTCGATCTGCACGGTGCAAAGGTCCGGATGGACGGACAGCATGAGGGCATCGCCCTCGCGGATATCGACCTCGAAGTCGCGGGAACCGTCGACGGCCGAGTCCTTCAGGAAGACCGCATGGCGACCGCTGGGGACCGGAAACGCGAGGTGATGGTCGACGTGGAGCACCGGCGCCACGGGCTGGTCATCCACGCGCAGGACGATGTCGCGGTCAGGTTGTTGGCCCGTGGCCACGACGTGGAGGAGCCCACCCTTGGGAGCAGGAGGCCCATCGCTGTTGCTGAGCGCGAACAGCCCCCACATCTCCAGAGCCGCCGCGAGAAGCCCCAGCGCCACCTTCGCGTAGCCCGGCGAGCCAGAAGGGTCGGCTGGCTCCGGTGGTGCGTGTCCGGTCGTGGACGCGGTGACGAGGGAGAACACCCACCACACCAGGAGGACCACGACAAGGATGGCCAGGGCCGTCAATGCGTTGCCGTTGAGGATGTGCCGGATGAGCTTGAGCATGTTTCCCCCCGAAGCGGCGTCCTCCACCACTTTACAGGGAGTAACGAAACCATGGCTGAAGAGGTAGTGGTGCTTGATGGCGCCGAGAGAATCGGAATCGCGCAAGGCTCGCGGGTCACGGCGATCCGGTGGGACGTACTCCCCTGGGGGCTGGTGCTCGACCTGGACTCGCCCCTCAGCGAGACAGCTGACACGGAGCTCCGCAGGGTCTGGCTGTGCTTTCACGACCTGGGGGCGGTGACCTGGCCCTTCCAGGAAGCTCGGGTCCCGACGGGATGCTGGATCGTCGTGGAGTTCCCCATGGAAACCACGAGCGCAGGGCTCCTGTCCTATTCGTTCTCCACCGTGCTGCCCGTGGGCGCGACCGGGGAACCCGTGCTGAGGGACCGGGACAAGGACGTCGTGGAGATCCAGGCACGGCGCTTTTCTGTGCTGGCCTCGCGAGCGTCGGCGCCTCCGAACGAACAGAGGCAACTCGACTGGGAGACGCGTACGCAGTTGGCTTCTGATGCGAGCTTCGTGCGCCTCTTGAGAGAGATTGACCCGTAGTCTTACAGCTCCTAACAAATGCCAGGACACAGGCGTCGTAGGAGCATGATGCAGCAGCCGAGGACGAGAAAGCCGAAGTGGACATCGTCCCTGCGCTCGTCGCGGACGCGAAGGCGGCGCAACTGGTTCTTCCAGGCCAGCGTGCGCTCCACGACCCATCGGTAGCGTCCGAGCCTTTCCTTGGACTCAACGCCGGGACGCGCGATGCGGGCGGCAATGCTGCGTAGACGAAGCCCGCTCCGGTTCTTCCTGGAGGCGTAGGCCTTGTCGGCGTGGAGTTTTCCCGGGCGGAAGCGGCGCTGCCCCGAAGGCATCCGCACCGCAGGCACGGAGTCGACGAGCGGGAAAAGTTCGTGCGTGTCGTGGACGTTGGCGGCCGTCACGGACTCGGTGAGCGGCAGCCCCTGGGCGTCTACGAGAAGATGATGCTTGCTACCCGCCTTCGCTCTATCCGTCGGGCTTGGGCCCGTGAGGGCCCCCTTTTTGACGCCCGGACGGACGAGGAGTCGATAGCGGCGCGGGAGAAGTCCGCCTTGCCGCGCAGGCCCAGTTCATCCAGCAATCGCGCCTGGAGCTTTTCCCACACGCCAGCCCGGGTCCATTCCTCCAGCCTGCGCCAGGCCGTCATGCCCGACAGGCCGAACTGCTTGCGAGGCAGCATCTCCCAAGGGATGCCACTTCGGAGCACGAAGACGATGGCTTCCAGCGCCGCGCGGTCATCCGCCCGAGGACGGCCCAGTTTCTTCTTGGGCCGGGGCGGCGGCAGCAGCGGTGCCACGCGCTGCCAGAAGGCGTCGGGGACGAGTTCGCGGACCATGCCCCTCAACCTGGGGACGCCCCTTGCGCTCTGCCAGCCCAGTCCTGACTTTCGTTAGGTGCTGTTATCCCTGATCACCCCACGCTTGTCTTGCTGAACACCCGCAGCGATTCCGCGACACTCCAGGCCTGGGCGAAGCAGCCTCGCGGACGGTAGGGCTCCGTCGCGTCGAAGATCTCCGAAATCTGTCCAATCCCCGCGTGCGACAAGTGGTCCTCCATTCCAGACAGCAGGGCCCGTGCGGCCTTGATGTCCGGGGACACCTTCAGTGTCGCGTCCACGTAGTGGCCAATCAGCCAGCCCCACACCGTGCCCTGGTGGTAGGCCGCGTCGCGGGCCCGCAGGTCTCCGTCGTACTTCGGTTTGTAGTCCTTGCTCCCCGGCGCCAGGCTTCGCAGGCCCACCGGTGTCACCAGCTCGCGGCGCACCATCTCCAGCACCTGCGCCCACTTGTCCCGTTTGAGCACCGGATGCTTGAGCGAGATGGCGAAGACCTGGTTCGGCCGCACGCTCGCGTCCTCTCGGCCGTCCTCTCCGTCCACCACGTCGTAGAGGCACCCGGCCGCTTCGTTCCAGAAGCGCTGGTTGAAGCTGCCCTGTGCCTTCTCCGCCGCGGCCCGGTACGGTCCTGATTCCAATCCCAGCCGCTCAGCCCAGCCCGCCATCAGCCTGAGCGCGTTGAACCACAGCGCGTTGATCTCCACCGCCTTGCCCCGGCGCGGCGTCACCACCCAGCCCTCCACCTTCGCGTCCATCCAGGTGAGCTGGTAGCCCTCCTGACCCTGCCTCAGGAGCCCGTCCGCCGGGTCCACGCCGATGTGGAAGCGCGTGCCCTTCTGGTGGTGCGCCACGATGTCCTGCAACGTCGGGAACAGGTCCCGCAACAGCGCCTCGTCTCCCGTCTCCTCCAGGTAGCGGTCCACCGCGTGGAAGAACCAGAGCGTTGCGTCCGCCGTGTGGTAGACGCCCTCGTTCTCTCCGTCCGGGAAGTAGTTCGGAATCAGCCCGTCGCGCACGTAATGCTGGAACGTACGCAGGATGGCCGCCGCCTCGCGGTAGCGCCCCGTGGCCAGCGTCAGCCCGTCCAGGCTGATCATCGTGTCCCGGCCCCAGTCCGTGAACCACGGGTAGCCCGCGATGACGCTCCTCGCGTCCAGGCCCATCGACCGCGCCCACGCGGCGTCCGCGGGCCTGGGCGGATCGATGATGAACTGGTCCGCCGCCAACACCAGACGCGCCGGCACTCCCGTGCGCCCATGCTCCGGGGCGCGCTCCAACAGCCGCTCCTGTCTGCCCAGCTCCCGCTCGAACACCTCCTTGGGATTGCGCTCCAGCAGGTGCCCCGGCGCCTCCACCGTGAGCCCGAAGGACAGCGTGCCCCCGGGCTTTAGCGTCGCCGTGAAGTGGCCCGGCGAGTGCTGCACCTCCGTGAAGTCGTAGCCGCGCGCCTTCTCCGTCCGCAGGTGCTGCGGCCTGGACGTCTCCGCCAGGCTCACGTACGGCGTGGGCCCGTCCGAATACAGCCGCATCCGCTGGGGCGGGCCGTCCTCTCCGTTGCGCAGCTCCACCAGCGGGCCTCGCAGCGTGACGATGGGTGCTCCGATCTCCTTCAACAGCGGCCCGTCATGCGGGCGCAGCACCGGGTATGGCCGCAGGTGCAGCGTCACCTCCGGACCGGACAGGTGCTCCCACTGAAGGAACACCGTGTCCTCGCCGTGCACCATCACGCAGCGGCGCCTCAGCCGCGCACGCCCCACCGCGTACTCCCAGACGGGAATCAGCCCCTCCAGGTGGAAGTGCCGCAGGTGCCTCGCGCCGTCCTCCAGCGTGGTGCCGTCGTCGTGCTCCTCGGACGTGAGCCGGTAGCGCTCTCCGTCCACCAGGGCCGTCTCCTCCAGCCGGGCCATCAGCACCGTGCGGCCCAGCTTCTCCAAGGTGGGGATGAACAGGCCGTGGTAGCGGCGCGTGTTGCAGCCCACCACCGTGCCGGAGGCGTAGCCCCCTCTGCCGTTGGTCAGGAGCCACTCGTGGTGCACGCCGTTGCTGAAGTCGGCGCCGTCCGGGAAGTCGAACGACAGGCGGGGCAGGGCAGGGGCTTGTTCGTTCACGCCTTCGGCTCCTCGTCGCCCGTCCCCCTGGGCGGAGACGCGCGGGAAGGGTAGGAAGTGAGGTTGCTCATGCATCCTCGCGCCACACAGCGCATCCCCAGGCCCCCGGACTCGAGGGGAGGACAGCCGGGCAGCCAGGCCCTCGACGCCCGCGCGAGCGCGCCGGAATCCCTTCACGCGAAACCCTTGCGACCGTCCCCAGGGAACCGCACCTCACCCAGAGCCTTCGGGCGCGCCCCGTTTTCCCGAGGAGACACGCCGTGGCCATCGTGAAGTCATCGGGCATCAGCGGCCGGCAGCACAACCTGGCCGAACAGGTCTTCTCCCGCGCCGCGGGCGCGCCGCTCGTGACGGGCAACGACGTGCGTCTCCTTCGAGACGCTCGCGAGAACTACCCCGCGTGGCTGCGCGCCATCCAGCAGGCCGAGCGCTCCATCCTCTTCGAGAACTACATCATCGAAGACGATGACGTGGGCCGTGCCTTCGCGGACGCGCTGGCCGCCCGGGCCCGTGACGGCGTGCAGGTCCGCGTCCTCTATGACTGGCTGGGCTGCCAGGGCCCCGCGTCCCGCCGCTACTGGCGCTCCCTGCGCGAGGCGGGCGTGGAGGTGCGCTCGTTCAATCCCTTCCAGTTCGACCGGCCCCTGGCGTGGCTGGGCCGCAACCACCGCAAGACGCTCACCGTGGACGGCGAGGTGGGCTTCGTCTCCGGCCTGTGCGTGAGCCACAAGTGGGTGGGCGACGAACAGAAGGGCGTGGCCCCGTGGCGTGACACCGGCCTGGAGATTCGCGGCCCCGCGGTGGCGGACCTGGTGCGCGCCTTCGCCCAGGGCTGGAGCACCGTGGGCCCTCCTCTGGATGAAGAGGGCTGCCTGTCCGCCCGCGCCTCCCTGCCCAGGGGCGACGTGTCCCTGCGCGTGGTGGCCGGCGTGCCCTGGAGCGCGGGCCTCTTCCGCGTGGACCAGCTCATCGCGTCGCTCGCGCGCAAGCGGCTGTGGCTCACCGACGCGTACTTCGTGGGCACCGCCACCTATGTACAGGCGCTCCGGGCCGCGTCGCGCGACGGCGTGGACGTGCGGCTGCTCGTGCCCGGCAGCAGCGACATCCCCGCGCTGCGCCCGCTCACCCAGGCCGGCTACCGCCCGCTCCTGGAGGCCGGCATCCGCGTCTATGAATGGAATGGCACCATGCTCCACGCCAAGACGGCGGTGGCGGATGGCACCTGGGCGCGCGTCGGTTCGTCCAACCTCAACCCCGCCAGCTGGCTGGGCAACTCCGAAATCGACGTCGCCGTGGAGGACGCCCCCTTCGCCCGGTGCATGGAGGACATGTACCTCCAGGACCTGGAGCACGCGACGGAGGTGGTGCTCAGCGGACGGGACCGCCGCATGAGCGCCGCGCCCGCGCTGCCTCGCGCGCAGCGGAGACCTCGCGGCCGGCGGGGCAGCATGAGCCGCGCGGCCGCGGGCGCCGTGCGCCTGGGCAACACCGTGGGCGCCGCCGTCACCAACCACCGCGAGTTGGGCCGCACCGAATCCAAGGTCGTCTTCGGCGCGGGCGTGGTGCCGCTGGCCCTGGCCGGCGTCGCGCTCTACTGGCCCCACGTCGTGGCCGTGCCCGCGGCGCTCGTGGGCGCGTGGGCCGGCATCGCGCTGTGGAGCCGGGCCCTGCGCCTGCGCCGCCAGGAGGCCCAGGGCACCGAACAGCAGCCGCTGCCGGAGCAGGAGGTGCCGCCGCGCGACGTCATCGAGGAGCCGCGCGCGCTGGCGGAGGCGAACGCCTCCCACGCCCCGGAGGCCGGGCCCCACCAGCCTTGAAGTGAAGGGAAGGGCAGGGCCCGGAAACAGCAAGGGCCCACGGGCCGGCAGCGGGAGGAAGCCTGGCTTCCCACTTCGCTGATCCGGCCCGAAGGCCCTGTGCTTCCTACAGCGTTTCAGACTTCGCTGGCGCTTGGGCTCAAGCCTGCTTCGCGACGCCCGCGGGCTCCGCCGCCTTGCCGCTCAAGAGCGAGCTGCCGCCGTACAGGGCCAGGCCCACCATGCCCAGCACGCCGGCTTCGATGCCGTTGCCCAGCGATGCCCCCATCAGCCCCACGATGCTGGTTCCGAGCATGAAGACCACCCCCACCGCCCCTGCCACCTTGCCCATCCGCTGTCCCCCTCTGGACTGAATTGGACCCCTGAACCACTACCGCTGTTCGACACCCAGACCCTTATCAAGACGCGTGCCAGGGCTTTGGCACGGGGGGCCCGGGGGGAGCCCGCAAGTGCGTGGAAGGTACGGGGCTCACGTTGGGCAATCCTCTTCCACCCCGTGGAAGCGATCGGCAGAAAGCACAGGGGCGAACACCGGGGTAGGACCGGAATTTTTCCCGGATGCGCCCAGGTGCGCCTGATGTGGCACGCCGTAACCCACTGCATTCCAAGGGTTTTCCCTCCCCCCGACCGCTGGCACACGCGCTGCTAAGAGCCTCCGCCAGAAGCGAGCCACCCGGCCCTTCAGGGCGTGTGAACGGTGGCTCGCGCGGAACATCAGTGAACGAAGGAGAGCGGAAGATGGGAATGCGGCGCACGGGGTTCTGGACGGTGATGGGGATGCTCCTCCTGTCGGGTTGTGCTCACCAGCAGACGCTGAAGGTCGACAACGCGGAGCAGCCCTACCGCATCGGCCGCGAGGACGTGCTCGACGTGAGCGTGTGGCGCGATCAGGAGCTGTCGCGCACGGTGCCGGTGCGTCCCGACGGCTTCATCTCCATTCCGATGGTGGGTGAGATTCAAGCCGCGGGCATGACGCCCACGGAGCTGGCGGAGGCGCTCAAGTCGGGCCTGTCTCCGTATGTGCAGGAGCCGCGCGTGACGGTCATCGTCCGCGAGGTCAACAGCAGCCGCGTGTTCGTCACGGGCGAAGTGGCCCACCCGGGCGCCTACCCGCTGCGCGGCCGCGTGTCCCTGCTGCAGGCCATCGCGCTGGCCGGCGGCTTCACGGACTTCGCCAACTCCGACGGCATCGTGGTCATCCGCACGGACGGCAAGGGCGGGCAGATTCCGGTGCGCTACAGCGACCTGGTCTCCCCCGACGGTCAGAGCGTCATCCTGCGGCCGGGTGACACCGTCGTCGTCCCGTGAAGCGGGACGGGCGAGCGGACTTCAAAGAAAGACATCGGGAAGCAACGAACGTGGGCGTGGGTCAGGACGGGAGGGCGGCGGTGAGGGGCAACTGGAAGCGGGCAGTGATTGCAGGCTGTCTCATCGCCGCGCCGGCCGCGCAGGCGGCCACCATCCTGGAGCCTCGGCTCCGCCTCACGGCGGAGGAGCGCTTCGACAACGACATCCGGCTGGGCGGCCCTGGCACCAACGGGCAGTTCATGACGAAGCTGTCGCCGCGGGTCGGCCTGGACGTGAAGAACGAGCAGCTGACGCTCGAGTCCTTCTACGCCACGGACGTCCTCGCGCGGCACGGCTCCGGGACGACGACGGTGGACCACCGCGCGGGCGTGGGCTTCCGGGACGTGCTGTCCCGGCGGCTGCGGCTGGACGCCAGCGCGCGGGTCTTCCGCGTCACCGACCCCACGTCGCTGCCGCGTGACGGCCTGGCGCGCTCCACGGCGCCCACCTTCTATGCGCAGACGAAGGTGGGGCTCACCGGGCGCGTCACGGAGCGGATGGACGTGCGCGGCAACTACATGTTCGAGGCGACGCGCATCATCGAGCCGGGGCGGGTGGCGGGCTATGCGCACACCCCGTCCGTGGAGCTGTGGTACCGCACCACGCGCCGGCTGTCCCTGGGCGCCGAGTACCGCTACCAGGGCTTCCTGTACGACCAGGACTACAGCCAGGCGCACGGCGCTTCCGCGGCCCTGCGCTACCGGCTGACGCGGCCCACCACGCTCACCCTCCGGGGCGGGCCGGTGCGCTACCAGCCTTCGGACGCGACGCGCGGCGGGTGGCTGCCCCGCGTGGCGGTGGAGCTGGTGCGCGAGGGCGAGCGCAGCGACTTCGGCTTCGCCATGGGCCACGACCTGGTGGGCGCGAGCGGTTTTTCCGGCGCGGTGTGGGCGGACTACGCGTCGGTGATGGGGGCGCATCGTTTCACGCAGAAGCTGTCGGCCTTCGCGGCGGCCAGCTTCTTCCGGAACGGCACGGCGCCCGGTGAGAACTACACGGAGTGGCGGAACACCACGAACGTGTCGCAGGGCTATGCGGTGGGTGGAGGCGTCGAGTACCGGCTGAGCCGGAAGCTGGCGCTGCAGGGCGCGTTCGACCGCATCGCGCAGGTGGGTGCGGCGGATGTCGCCGTGGCGGGGGACCTGACACGCAACGTGTTCGCCCTCCGTCTGGTCATGACAGCTTGGTAGGCAACCTTTGAGAGCTACGAGGATGGAGGAGCGGATCATGGAGCGTGGGATGACGGCGGACCAGTTGCTTTCGGCGCTGTGGCGCCGCAAGGCCCTGGTGGGGGCGATCGCTGCAGCAATCTTCGTGTTGGGTGCGGCCATCGTGATGACCCGGCCGAGCATTTATGAAGCGTCCGTGGTGGTGCGTGTGGAGCCGCAGCGCCCGGGCGAGGAGATGGTCCAGCGCACGGTGAGCGAGCTCATCGAGCAGCGGCTGGTCACCGTCCGCCAGGAGCTGCTGGCGCGGCCGGTGCTCCAGAAGGCCATCGAGGAGATGAACCTTTACCCGGAGCTCGTGTCCGATAAGGGCATCGAGGCGGCGGTGGAGCAGATGCGCAAGGACCTCACCGTGCGCGTCGAGGGTGAGACGGCCTTCGAGCTCACCTACGCGGGCCGCGACCCGCAGGTGGTGGCGCAGGTGGCCAACCGCCTTCCGGCCATCTTCTCCGAGGAGACGCTGAAGATCCGCCAGACGCAGGCGGCCCGCGCCACCGACCTCTTCACCGAGGAGATGGTCGCCATGGGCAAGGCAGTGTCCTCCTGGGAGAGCAAGATCGCCAAGTTCAAGGTGGACCACCTGGGCGAGCTGCCCGAGCAGATGGAGATGAACATGCGCGGCCTGGAGCGCATCAGCGCCCAGCTGCAGACGAAGTCCGAGGAGCTGCGCAGCGCCGAAGCCCGCCGCTCCGACCTGGCCCGCGCCCGCAACGCCGCGGACAGCGAGGCCGGCCGCCTGGAGGCCACGGAGAGCGGCCTGTCCCGCACCCTCACGCAGGCCAAGACGCAGTGGACGCCAGATCACCCGGAAGTGAAGCGGATGGAGCGTGAGCTGAATGACATCAGCACCCAGCGCAAGGACGCGGAGGGCCGCATGTTCGCCGAGCGCAACGAGCGCACCCGCGTGGCCACGCTCATCACCAACATCCAGAAGGACATCGTGGACCTCCAGAAGCAGGCCGAGGCGTACCAGGCGCGGCTGAACAACACCCCGCGCTGGGCCCAGGAGCTGGCGGTCATGAACCGGGACTACGAAATCTCCCGCACCAAGTACCAGAGCGTGGTGAGCCGCAAGGTGGAGGCGGAGATCGCCCAGGAGCTGGAGGCCAAGAGCGCCAAGAGCCTGTTCAACGTCATCTCGCCCGCCGGTGTGCCTTCCTCGCCTGCTCGCCCTGACCGCATGACGGGCCTGCTCATCGCCGCCCTGGTGGCCCTGGCGCTGGGCGTCCTCACCGGCACCGTCCTCGAGATGCGCGACGACAGCCTGCGCGATGGCACCGAGGTCCGCGAGCGCCTGACGCTGCCTGTCCTGGCGGTGGTCCCGAACATGCAAGGCAAGACGGAGAAGCGGATTCTGATGCCGATGGCTGGGAGCAAGAACAGCGTCTCCTCGCCTACTTCCCTGAACTAATTGCCGACCCCCTACGGAAAGGATTGGAGAACTCAGATGGATTCGACGATGGAGCGGGCCGGGAACTTCCTCCCCCGCGTGGATGAGAGCGCGGCTTCCTCGAACGCGGTGGACCGGCGGGTGGTGACGCTCACGGCCCCTGCTTCCGCGGCCGCCGAGCAGTACCGCACCCTGTACTACCGCCTGGAGCGCATGCGCGAGCAGCGCCCGATGAAGGTGGTGGCGCTCACCTCCGCGATGCCCGGCGAGGGCAAGACGGTGACGAGCGTGAACCTGGCCCTGGCCGCGGCCCGGGCGAACCCGGAGCGCCGCATCCTGCTGGTGGACGCGGACCTGCGCCGGGGGCAGGTAGCCCCCACGCTGGGCATGCGCAACAAGCAGGGCCTGGCGGAGCTCTTGGCCGGTGAGTGCGACGTGCGCGACGTGGTGCGCCGCTTCAACTCCACGCGGCTGGCGGTCATCCCCGCCGGCGCCACGCCGGAGGAGAGCACCCAGGTGCTGGCCAGCGCCCGCATGAAGCAGTTCCTCAAGGCGGTGCGCGAGGGCTTCGACGAGGTGTACGTGGACCTGCCGCCCACGCTGCCGTTCGCGGACGCGGCCATCCTCGGCCACCAGATGGACGGCGTGCTGATGGTCATCCGCGCCAACGTCACCCCCTCCAAGGTGGTGAACCAGGCGGTGGAGCAGCTGGCGGGCGCGGCGCTGGTGGGCTGCGTGCTCAACGGGGCGGAAGTGAACGCGACCCCGTACCTGAAGAACTACGTGAAGAAGTAGCGGGTCGGTTGTCGAGTGAAGTGATTCGTGGCCCGACCCGCTCCTCGCGCCGATGAGGTGCGATGGGCGGGGGGCCTGGAGCGGCGGCGGGTTGGGGTTGGAGGAGTCACGTGCTTCGCGTTTTCCACCACTATTTTTCAGCCAAGAAACTGACGTTCTTCCTCGCCGAGTCCTCGGCGATCGCGTTGGCCTGTGTCGCGGGTGCCGCGGCCTGCGCGGCCCTCTTCGCGCCCCTGGGTACCCAGCCTCCGTTCGCCACGATGTGGCCGACGCTGGTGGGGCTGGGCCTGGCCTTCGTCGTCACCTTCCAGTTCACGCTGTACCTGTTGGACCTGTACGACCTGCGCATCGCGGCCGAGGACCGGACGCGCGGCTACCGCTTCCTCAAGGCCGCGGGCGTCACCGCGATGGTGGCGGGCGGGGTGATGCTGCTCCTTCCGCTGGCCCTGCCGGTGGTGCTGCCCCCCGGGACGCTGCTGGGCGGCGCGATGGGCGCCCTGGCCGGCACCCTGGTGGTGCGCGTCTCCATCCGGGCGCTGGTCGGTGAGCCCGACGCGGTGCTCGTCGTGGGGGATGGCCTCAAGGCCCGCGCGGTGGCCAGCGCCATTGAAGACGGCGGCGAGGGGTCCTTCCGCGTGGTGGCCCTGGTGGACCCGCGCAAGGTGGAGGAGCCGCTGGACGCGATGGCGGCGCGCCTCAACGCCTCCTACGTGGTGCAGGCCGCGGACGACATGCGCGGCGCCAACTGGGTGGATTCCCTGCTGCGCTGCCGGCTGGACGGGCGGCGGGTGTACGACGCGGCGGGCTTCTGCGAGCGCGTGCTGCGCCGCATCCCGGTGCAGTTCCTGCGCGCCAGCGACTTCGCCTTCGCGGATGAGATGACGGTGTCGCCCCTGCGGCGGGCCTTCAAGCGCGTGTTCGACGTGGCGGTGGCCTCGATGCTCCTCCTGATGGCGTCGCCCTTCCTCATCCTGGTGGCGCTGGCCATCAAGCTGGACTCCAAGGGCCCCGTCTTCTACCGGCAGGACCGCGTGGGCCTGGGCGGCCGGGCGTATCCGCTCTGGAAGTTCCGCAGCATGCGCACCGACGCGGAGAAGAACGGCGCGGTGTGGGCGCGCTCCAACGACGACCGCGTCACCCGGGTGGGCAAGTTCATCCGCAAGACGCGCATCGACGAGATTCCGCAGGTGTTCAACGTGCTGCTGGGCCACATGAGCTTCGTGGGGCCTCGTCCGGAGCGCCCGGTGTTCACCGAGCAGCTCAAGCAGCAGATTCCGTTCTACGGCGTGCGTGAGGCGGTGAAGCCGGGCATCACGGGGTGGGCGCAGATCCGCTACCCCTACGGCGCTTCGGTGGAGGACGCGCGCAACAAGCTGGAGTTCGACCTGTACTACGTGAAGAACGGGTCGCTGTTCCTGGACGTCGGCATCATCTTCCACACGGTCCGGCACGTGCTGTTGGGGCGGGGTGCTCGGTAGCCAGGTTCAGTAGTAGGCGTTGATGACCGTCCGCGGCCTCCGGTTGTCGGGGGAGGCCGGGATGCCAAGGGTGGGTAGCCATGGATTGGGATGGGCGAGGGGGTCGGAACATGGTGGGCATGGACGTGGACGCACCGTTCTCAGAGCAGTGGAGCCAGGACGACGCGCGCAACAGGCAGCAGGGGGTGGAGCGCAACGAGCTGCTGCAGGCGCCGAAGAACCGTCCCACGCGCATCGTCGCGATGGGCGGCGGGACGGGCCTGCCCATGGTGCTCAAGGGGCTGGCCCGCCGCGCGGCCCCCAAGGGCGGCCAGCCTGGCGTGGACATCACCGCGGTCGTGGCGATGAGCGACGACGGCGGCAGCTCCGGCCGCCTGCGCCGCAACCACGGCATGCTGCCCCCGGGTGACATCCGCAACTGCCTGGTGGCGCTCGCGGGCGGCAAGAGCGCGCTGAAGGACGTCTTCCAGTACCGCTTCGGCGGCGCGAAGGGCCTCGCCGGCCACGCGGTGGGCAACCTGCTCATCGCGGCGCTGGCGGAGCTCAAGGGCGACTTCCTGGAGGCGGTGCGGCTGTCCGGGGAGCTGTTGGGCGCGCAGGGACTGGTGCTGCCCAGCACGCTCGCGTCGGTGCAGTTGGTGGCCCAGATGCACGACGACACGGAGGTCGTGGGCGAGCGCAACATCTGCCGTGCCCAGGGCCGCGTGCGCCGGGTGTCGCTCAGCCCGCGCTCTCCGCCGCCGGTGGACGGCCTCCTGGAGGCCATCTATTCGGCGGACCTCATCGCCATCGGGCCGGGCTCGCTGTACTCGAGCGTGCTGCCCAACCTGCTGGTGGACGGCGTGGCCCAGGCGCTGAAGGAGACGCGCGCGCTGAAGGTCATGGTGGCCAACCTGATGACCCAGCCGGGTGAGACGGACGGCATGAACTGCCTGGACCACGTGCAGGCCGTCATCGACCACGTGGGGCCGGTGCTGGACGCGGTGCTCGTCAACGGCCGGGCGCCCACGGAGGAGTCCATCCAGCGCTATGCGCGCAAGGGCTCCTTCATGGTCACAGCGGAGACGCGGGAGCTCCTGTCCTCCGGCGTGATTCCGGTGCAGGCGGACCTCCTCAAGGAAGGTTCCAAGATCCGACACGACAGCCGCAAGGTCGCCGCCTGCCTGCTGAAGATGGCGCGCAGCGGGTTGTAGGCCGCGCCGTCCATCACCACCTTGGGGCCCTCTCACATGGAAGCCATTCAACTTTCGGCCGCCTCCCAGGTCGTGGAAGTCAACGACCGGGCGGTCTTCATGTCCCTGGAAGCCGAGTGGAACCAGCTCGTGGAGACCACCTCCCACGAGCTGTTCTACCGGCATGAGTTCCTGCGGCTGTGGCTGGACAACTTCGCCGCCGGCTCGCGCATGCGCGTGCTGCTCCTGCGCGGCGAGGATGGAACGCTCAGCGCCGCGCTGCCGCTGGTGGAGGAGCGCACGTCGATGTACGGCGTGCGCGTCCGTCAGCTCACCTCCGCGGCCAACGCGCACTCCTGCCGCTTCGACATGCTGGCGCGGGAGCCGGATGCCGCGGCCCAGGCCTTCCTCGCGCACCTGCGCGCGACGGGCGGCTGGGACGTGCTGCGGCTGACGGACGTGCCGGACGGCGGCGTGGGCTTCCGCCTGCTGGAGGCCGCGAAGCAGGGCGGCCTGCCGGTGGGTGAGTGGGAGTCGCTGCAGTCGCCCTACGTGCCCCTGCCCGCGAAGAAGGACGCGTACTTCGCGAAGCTGCCGTCCAAGTTCAAGGCCAACTGCCGCCGCCGGCGCCGCAAGCTGGAGGAGAAGGGGAAGGTCACCTTCGAGCGCGTCTCCGGCGGGTTGGATCTGGAGGGCACCCTGGAGGAGGGGCTGCTCCTGGAGCAGAGCGGTTGGAAGGGCGCGAATGGCACGGCCATGGCGCAGGACGCGAAGACGCGCGGCTTCTACACGGAGCTGGCGCGGGACTCGGCCTACCGCGACCGCCTGGCGCTGTACTTCCTGCGCGTGGACGGGCGCGCGGTGGCGTTCCAGTACGGCCTGGAGTTCGGCGGGCGCTACTTCCTGCTGAAGCCCGGCTACGACGAGTCCCTGAAGGAATGCAGCCCGGGGCAGCTCCTGATGGAGGAGGTGCTGGGGGACTGCCTGGAGCGGGGGCTCACCGAGTTCGATTTCCTGGGGCCGGACATGGTGTGGAAGCGCGACTGGACGGATCAGGTCCGCCGGCACACCTGGCTCTATGTGTTCAACGACACCGCCTTCGGCCGGGCCCTGTGCTCGGCGAAGTTCCGGTGGGTGCCGGCGGCGAAAGAGGTCATGGCGCGATGGAAGAAGTGATGACGACCGACAAGCTGTTCGTTCCGTCCCTGCCCACGCTGTGGCCGGCCATGTTGATGGCCCCGCCGCGTCCGGGGGCGCTGCCGCCGTTCTCGTCTCCCAACGCGCGCTACTTCTACTTCGCGCGCAACGCCGTCTGGCTGACCATCAAGATGCTGCGCCTGGACGGCGGCGAGGTGCTGATGCCCGCCTACCACCACGGCGTGGAGGTGGAGGCGGTGGTGGACGCGGGCGCCATCCCGCGCTTCTACCGCGTGGGCAGCCGCTGGGACGTGGACGTGGCGGACGTGGCGAAGCGCATCACGAAGAAGACGCGCGCGCTCTACCTCATCCACTACGCGGGCTTCCCGGGGCCGGTGGACGCCATGCGCAAGCTGGCGGACGAGCACGGCATCCCGCTGATTGAAGACTGCGCGCTGTCGCTGCTGTCGTCGGACGGCGCGACGCCGCTGGGCACCACGGGTGACGTGGGCATCTTCTGCCTCTACAAGACCCTTCCGGTACCCAATGGGGGTGCCCTGGTCGTCAACGGCAAGCGTTCGTACAGCCTGCCGGAGCCGCCGGCGCCGCCGCTGGCGTCGACGTTCAGCCACACCGTGTCCGCGCTCTTGCAGAACCTGGAGCTGCGCGGCGGGGCGGTGGGCCGGGGGCTGCGCGGCCTGGTGCGCACGGTGGGGCACGGCGCGGTGAAGGCCGCGAGCGTCGAGCGCGTGGCCACGGGCACGCAGCACTTCGACCGGCGGCACGTGGACCTGGGCATGAGCCCGCTGACGAAGCGGATCGCCCTGGCGCAGGACCTGGAGTCCATCGTCGAGGCGCGCCGCCGCAACTACTTCCTCTTGCTGGGCCGGCTGCGCGACGTGTCGCCGCCGCTCTTCAACCAGCTGCCTCCGGGCGTCAGCCCCCTGTTCTACCCGATGGTGGTGCAGGACAAGGAGCTGCTGCTGGCGAAGCTGCGGGAGAAGGGCATCGACGCCATCGACTTCTGGAAGCGCTTCCATCCCGCGTGCGACCCGTCGGAGTTCCCGGAGGTCGCGCAGCTGCGGCGCACCATCCTGGAGATTCCCTGCCACCAGGACCTGTCGCCGGAGGTGATGGGGCAGGTGGCGGACGTGGTGCGGGAGGCGCTGAAGTCCGAGCGCCGTCCGAGCAAGCGCGCGTCGTGAGGGAACAGGAGCTGGCTCCCGGGTTGCAATGGCACTCGGGGGCCGGGGCAGTGCTTCGGGAAAGGCATCGGGGTGACGCGGTGATCCGCGAAGACGAGTTGACGTCGGGGCCGAGGTTGATGCCGCGACTGGACGTGGCGGCGGTGGGCAGTGCCTCGCAGCTTGCGGGGATGCGGGCGGAGTGGAACTCGCTCTTGGACGCGAGCACGGCCGGTCCGTTCAACGCGTGGGAGTGGCTGTATCCGTGGTGCCGGCGCATCGCGCCCGACGTGCGGCCGCTGGTGCTGACGGCGCGCGACCGGCTGGGCACGCTGGTGGGCCTGCTGCCGCTGGGATTGGAGCACCGCTGGGTGAACGGGATGCGCGTGCGGCGCCTGGGCTTCCTGGGTGAGACGCACGTGGGCAGCGACTACCTGGACGTGGTGGCGCGCAAGGGCCGTGAGGCGGAGGTGGCCCGGGCGTTCTTCAACGTGCTCCAGGGGCTGCGCGACGAGTGGGACGTGTTGGATTTGACGGACCTGCGCGAAGGCTCGACGACGCTCGGCGTGGCGCGCGAGGTGTTTGGCGATGTGCGCGTGACGGAGCGCTACGTGTGCCCGTACGAGACGCTGGTGCCGGGCGAGCCGTTCGATGCATTCCTCAAGCGCACGGGCCGCCGGGACAACTACCTGCGCCGGCGCAAGTGGCTGGAGAAGCAGGACGGCTACCGCATCGAGCGCACGGATGCGCCGGGGCAGTTGGCCGGGCCGATGACGGACTTCTTCCGGCTGCACGCGCTGCGCTGGTCGTCGGATGGCGGCTCGCAGGGCATCAAGGGCGCCGGGGTGGAGGCGTTCCACCGGGACGCGACGCAGTGGCTGGCGGAGCGGGGCCGGCTGCGGATGTACACGATGAAGGTGGGCGGCCAGGCCGTGGCGTCCGTGTACGGCATCCTGCATGGCCAGACGTTCGTGTACTTCCAGTCCGGGTATGACCCGGCGTGGCGCAACCGGAGCGTGGGCCTGGTGCTGGTGGGCGAGACGTTCAAGGACGCCATCGAGATGGGGCTGACGGAGTACGACTTCCTGCGAGGCACGGAGACGTACAAGTCCGACTGGGTGACGAAGCAGCGCCAGACGGTGTCCCTGCGCGCGCACGGCGCGGGCTTCGCGGGCACCTGGTTCACCCGCTCCGAGGAGTGGGCCCGCCAGACGCGCAACGCGGTGAAGGGTGTCCTGTCCGACGAGCTGGTGGAGAAGGTGCGCCGGTTCCGTCGGCGGAAGGCCGCGGTGAATTGACGCCCCGGGGCGGCGCGGCGGAGGAGGACTTCCGCGCGCTCCTGGATGGAGCGCTCATCCGCGGGCTGGGGTGAGACTCAGGGAAGGTTGTCTGCGTAGCTGGTGAAGAGCGCATCGAAGAGTGTTGTCTTCGGAGGGGACTTCCGGCCCACGAAGACAGGCGCTGGATGGTTGGCGATATCAGGGGGCAGCAGGCTCAAATCCATCGTGGACTCCATGAGTCTCGCCATCGTGACCGCTGGCTCTACCGCGGGAGGCTCCAGGTCAAGCTGCCGGAAGAACCGGCGCTCGCCGTACTCAAACTGGACCCGGTACACGGTGTAGACGGGCGCGATGATGCTGGCGCAGCCGACGTAGACCCAGTGCAAGCCGGGTGGCTCACGAGTGCGAGTTGCATAGATTGCGCACCAAAAGGATGCGTCCCTGGAAGTGGTGATGTTCCCGACGCCGTTCTCTGGAAACGTTGTTCTGAGTTGCTCGATCAGGACGTCCCAAGCGCCAGGCTCTGCCAACTTCGTCTGCCAGAGCTCATGGAGCCGCTGTTCCTCGGGCGAAAGTTCCTGATTGGGGTCTTCCTGCGAGGGCCAGTAGGTCCGCGCAACCTCCAGCAACTTCTCTATGGATGGAACCATGGGCTACATGCCTCCGCGGCTGGTGGGTCCCGTAGGTGTGACCACGATGGGCTTGATTCCGGATGCACAGGCCTTTGGGACACGTGCCCCCTCAATCGCTGCGTTGAGCGTGAGCTCGTAGAAGGCCCTGAATTCCTCGCAGGCGATGCTGATCGGAGTGGCTGGTGTCGCCCTGGAAAGGGTGGCCCTTGCTGCCTGATTCGCGCAGCTTGCGGAAAGGCTTTGTGCCTGTTCGGTAGAGATAAACCCCTGTGCCTTGTTTGCGATGGGCATCTCCACACCGAACCTGCAGAGGTGCAGCTCCCCCGTGTCGCGGGCGATGCCGACATGGAGGCACGCTGCCCGCCAGCCCCCGGGTTCCCCTCCGTCCCACTTCACCACTTCATGAAAGACAAAGTGACGGGGGCGCAGGGCGCCCTCCACGTACGTCGCGGAACCGCCGGTCGCGCAGGCGGATGACAACGCGACGCCACACAGCGTGACAGCGGTCTTCCAGCAGCTTGATGCACCCATGGCCCACCTCCAGGGGTGACACACTTCACGGGGCCGGCATCCCGGCCCCTTGCCGGGCACAGGCTACTGCGGCTGCTGCGCGACCTCTGCCTTCAGCTGGGCGATGGCGGGGGCCAGCTGCGGGGGCTGCATGTTCTTGGGCACTTCCACCGTGAAGCGTTCGAAATGCTCAATCGCGCCGGCCTTGTCGCCCCGGCGCAGCGACAGGCTGCCCAGGAAGATGAGCGCCTCCTGCGCGTCCGGCCACGTGTCCACCAGCTCCGTCAGCTCCGCCTCCGCGCCCTGCAGGTCGCCCTGCGACGCCGCGCGAAGCACGCCCCGGTGCACCCGCAGCTCCACGTTGAACGGATCCACCGCCAGGCCCTTCAGCGTCACCTTCAGCGCTTCGTCGAACTGCTGCTGACGGATGAGCTCGTGGCTCAGCATCGACGCGGCCTCCACGTCGCCCGGGTTCGACGCCAGCCGCTGGCGCGCCTGCTCCAACTCGTCGTCCACCTCGGGCATCTGCTGCATCGGCTGCTGGGCCATGCCCGGCGGCGTCGCGCCCGTGCCCATCTGGCCCTCCTCGCGCGGCTTCTGCTCGGAGACGAGCAGGTAGCCCAGCCCTCCGAAGAACACGACCACGCCCGCACCCCACATCGCGCCCACCATCTGCGGGTTGCGCGACGCCCAGCCCGTGGGCGCGGGCACGTTGCGCGCGGGCGCCTTCACTCCCGCCGCCTGCCGCTTCTGGTGTTCGTCCTTCGCGCGCAGCGCCGCGGCCGCTTCCTTCTCCAGCCGCGCCTTCTCCGCCGTGTAGTGCTCCGCGGTGAAGTGGTGCTTCTCCGCCTCCAGCGTGCGCAGCTGCTCGATGAGCGACTGCGCCCGCTGCGCCAGGTCGTCCACCGTGCCGTCCGTCTTCGGCGTGGTGTCCGGCAGCGCGCTCCCCGTCTTCATCTTCATGTAGAGGAGCCACGCGGCCGCCAGCACGAAGGCGACCGAGAGGACGATGATTCCGGGCAACCAGTTGGTGGGCTCGGGCTGCATGGCTTAGCGCTCCAGCTCCCGGCGCACGGCCTGGAGGTAGGGGTCCGCTTCGTCCGTGGACGGCGCGGGTGTGGAAGGGGAGGGGACCGGCGCGGCTTCCGCGGTCGCGGCGCCCTCGGGCAAGGGCTGACGCTGCTTCAGGATGACGAAGAGGCCGCCCAGCACCAGCGCCACCGGGCCCAGCCACACGAACCAGTTGAAGCCCTCCGCGCGCGGCTCCAGCAACACCCACTCGCCGTAGCGCGCCACGAAGTAGTCGACGATCTCGGTGTCCGTTTTCCCGTCGGAGACCAGCTCGCGCACCTTGTCCAACTGCGCGCGCGCCATGGACGACGGGCTGTCCGCCACCGACAGGCCCTGGCACACCGCGCAGCGCAGCTTCTTCGCCAGCTGCTGCACCCGCGCCTCCTGGGCCGGCGCGAGCGGATCACTCGCGGCCTGCTGCGGCGCGAACTGCCCCGTGGCAAGGCTCAGGGCGAGGGTCAACGAGACGAGGACGGCATTCATCGGGGGCTCCAGCGGGGGCCGTCCCTAACTACCGCCCCCTGACGGGTATTGCACACGGAATCCTGGGCCGCACGCCCGCCGCCCGGGCAGCCCATCCGATGGAAGGCAAGGGGCCTAGCCTCGGTAGCCCGAGTCCGGCTCGGTCTCCAGGTCCTGGTCCGGATCGTACGGATCGTCCTCCGGCGGCAGATACTCCGCCGGCTCGTCGCGCCCCAGCGCCTGGCGCACCGCATGGAAGCCCACCGCCCCCAGGCCCGCGAGGAACACGAAGGGGCCCACCGCGAGCTTCACCCCCGCGAGCGCCCAGAGCAGGCTCACGCTCACCGCGCCCACCGGCGCCCACTTGAGGAAGGCCGGGCGCTCCACGTCCGGCCGCAGCGCCGCGAGCACGAGCACCGCCAGGAGCACCAGCAGCGGCAGCTCCGACACCGGCAGGTCCCAGCCCGAGCGCGACGCGACGCCGCCCCCCGCGCTGTAGAGCGAGTCATCCGAGGGCCGCGTCGTAGGAATCACGCGCAGCTCGGACGGCCCCGCGCGCACGCTGCCCGGCACCGGCGCGTTGTCCGGCAGGGCCGAGCCATCCGCCATCACCTTGCCCCACGGCAGGAAGAGCGCCACCACGCACACCGCCACGCCCGCCAGCGCGAGCACCCGCGGGAAGCCCAGGAGCGAGCGCAGGTCGAAGTCGCGCGCCACGCCATCCGGCTCCGCGATGACGAGCTTGTACTGCTCCACGGCGATGAGCGCCGTCCCCGCCGCCCAGATGGGGAAGAGCAGGTTGAACCCGGACAAGAGCCGCACCGACAGCGCCACCAGCAGCAGCGTGAACGCGGCGGGGAGCTCCGGCCGCATCAGCACCAGCGGGACGGAGTCCACCCAGCCGGGCGCGTTGCCGTCGCGGCGCAGCTCCCGCGCGACGAGCGACACGCTGCCCACCAGCGTCAGCAGGGTCCCCAGCACGCCCACGCTGGGGAAGAACGGCAGGATGGACAGCAACAGCGAGAACGCCACCAGCCCCACGCCCAGCACGCTCTGCGAGTGGCCCGGCACGTCCTTCAGCCAGCGGGGCCCCGTGTACGGATCCTCGTCCTCGAACTCCTCCGGTGGAGGCTGCGCCCTGGAACCGCGCGGAGGCTGTGCGCCGCGGCCCTGCTGCCGGGCCTCCTCCTCCTCGTCCAGGATCTCCGCCGCGTAGGCCGGCTCGGACATGGGGCGGCTGGGGCGCTGGCTCTTGGCGCTGCTGGCTCGGGGCGGGGGCGCGGGACGCGCGGGCATCTTCGCGCCGCAGTTCTCGCAGTACATCAGGCGGACGTCCGCCGCGCTTTCACCGCACTCGGGGCACTGCATGGGGAGCCCACCTCGCTGGAGCAGGGGCCGGGGGAAGCCCTCGCGAACGACGCCGACAGATGGGACTTACTACGGTTTCCAGGCCTCCCGCGAGGCGGCCCCCGGGACTCCCTCGCGGGGCTCCCGGGCGCCTGCCGTCCAAGCGGGCTTCAGGTGACTCAGTTCTGGCGCGCGGCTTCCGCCGTCGGGGCCAGGGGCTGGTTCAGCTCCTGCACCCGGGTGGCCAGCGTCTTCGGGTCGATGGGGCCCACGTGCTTGCCGCGGATGATGCCCTGCGCGTCGATGAAGTACGTCTCCGGCACGCCCGCGACGCCGTAGTCCACCGCCATGCGCGAGCGCTCGTCCATCAGCTGCGGGAAGCTCGCGCCCATGCGGCGCAGGAAGTCGAGCGCGTTGGGCTCCGTGTCCTCGAAGACGACGCCCATGAACACGGCCTGGGCGCCCAGCTCGCGCGCGCCCCACTCGAGCACCGGGTGTTCGTACTTACAGGGCCCACACCACGACGCCCAGAAGTTGATGACCACCGGCCGGCCCTTGAGGTCCGCGAGCTTCACGGGGTCTCCGCCGCTCAGGGGCTTCAACGTGAAGTCCGGCGCGGCCGCGCCCTTCAGCATGAAGGGCACCTCGTGCGGATCGCGCCCGAACCCCCGGAAGAGGACGAAGAGCAGCGCCGCCCCCACCGCGGTGAACACCAGGGGAAGCCGCCAGCGCTTCATGCCGCACCCCGCTCGGCGTCCGTGCCGGGGAGGGGAGGCGCCGCGCCCACCGGAGCCGCGTCCGTGCGCAGCACCGCCGCCCGGCGCGAAGGCCATACCGCAATGAGCGTGCCCAGCAGCAGGAGCGGCAGGCTGTACCAGATCCACCCCACCAGCGGGAACACCCAGACGTTGAAGCTCGCCGTGCCCGTCGTCTCGCTGAAGGCCATCAGCGAGATGTACAGGTCCTCCTTCGGCGACTCACGCACCGCGGGCGTGCCCACGGGGTCCGTGCTCCGCTCGTAGTAGTTCATGCGCGGGCGCAGCTCCCTCACGTCGCCGTTGGGCGCCGTCACCTCCAGGCGCGCGGCGACGAAGGTGCGGTGCGGCTCCTCGCCGCTGGACAGGCCCAGGTACTTCAGCTGGTAGCCATCCAGCATCATCGTGCCGTCCTTCTTCAGCGTGCCGGACGTGTGCTTCACGTACGCGCTGGAGGCCGCCACGGCGACGATGATGAGCACGATGCCCAGGTGCACCACGTAGCCGCCGAAGCGGCGGCGCGCCTTGCCCGTCGCGGTGGTCAGCGCCGTGACGAAGCCCTCCTTGCGCTCGGTCATGCGCACGCGCACCGGCACCACCAGCTCGCGCAGGGTGACGACGGTGACGAAGCCCGCCAGGCCGAACGTGAGCAGCGGGTACACCCCGCGCAGCCCCGCCGCGTAGCAGGCGAGGGTGATGACCACGCCCACCGCCGCGGGGATGAGGAACTGCCGGCGCAGCGTGGCCTTGTCCGGCGTGCCCCACGGCAGCACCGGGCCCACGCCCATGAGGAAGAGCACCGCGATGCCGCCCGGCACCGCCATCTTGTTGAAGTACGGCTCGCCCACGCTCACGCGGATGCCGCGCACGGCCTCCGACACCAGCGGGTAGAGCGTGCCCAGCAGCACCGTGAAGGTGATGGCCACGAACACCAGGTTGTTCACCAGGATGCTCGCCTCGCGAGACATCAGCGACGACAGCCGGCCCTCTGGCGCCAGCAGGTGGCCGCGCGTGGCCAGCAGGCCAATGCACACCACCAGCAGGATGGCGATGAACACGAGGAACGTGGGCCCGATGTCCGACTGGGTGAACGAGTGCACCGAGTTGAAGATGCCGGAGCGGGTCATGAACGTGCCCAGAATGGTGAGCACGAACGACGCGAGCGCGAGGCTCAGCGTCCACAGCTTCAGCATCCGCTTGCGCTCCTGCACCATGGTGGAGTGCATGAACGCCGTCGCGGTCAGCCACGGCAGGAACGACGCGTTCTCCACCGGGTCCCACGCCCAGTAGCCGCCCCAGCCCAGCACCGCGTACGCCCACCAGGAGCCCAGCACGATGCCCAGGGTGAGGAACATCCACGCGATGAGCGTCCAGCGCCTGAGCGGCGCCATCCACGCTTCACCAATCTCCCCGCGCAGCAGGCCCGCCACGGCGACGCCGAACGGCACCGTCATGCCCACGTAGCCCGCGTAGAGCATGGGCGGGTGGATGATCATCAGGAAGTGGTTCTGCAGGAGCGGGTTCGGGCCCGGGCCGTCCGCCGGCACCGGCGACACGGCGCCCCAGGGGTTGGCGGGGCCCGCGATGAGGAACGCGAAGAAGACGCCCACGGCCAGCATGGTGCCCAGCGCCAGCTGCATGTAGCGCGCGTGCTCCTTGCGGTGCACCCAGGCGAACGCCGCCAGGTACACGCCCATGATGAGGCCCCAGAAGAGGATGGAGCCTTCCAGCGCGCTCCACAGCGAGACGATGGTGTAGATGAGCGGCGTGGCGCGGCTGCCCACCTGGGCCACGTACTTCACGCTGAAGTCGTGGTTGATGAGCGCTTCCACCATCACCAGGTTGCTGCCGATCATGCACGCGGCGAAGCCCCACACCGCGCGCAGCACCCAGGGGTAGCTGGCGTCGTTGCGGCGCATGCCGCCCACCAGTCCCAGGATGGCGCCGAACGCGGCGAAGGCCAGGCCCGCGAGGACCAGCCCGTAGCCCAGCATTCCGTTCACGGCGCCCCCGGCGGCGTCGCGGTCGCGGTGGTGGCGCCTTCAGCCAGCGTGTCCTGCCACTTGCGCGGCTCCTCGCCTTCCTTGGGCGCGCGGTACTCGTTGGAGTGGTTCACCATCAGCCGGTTGGACGTGAAGACGCCGGACTTGTCGTAGGTGCCCTCCACCACGACGCCGATCTTCTCGCGGAACATCTGCGGGGGCGTCTCCAGCGAGCGCACGTGCACGCTCTTCGCGTCCGCGTTCGGGCCGTCCGCCACGCGGAAGTCCAGGGTGGTGTGGCCCTCGTTCCACTGGATGCTGCCCGGCTGCACCACGCCGCCCAGGCGGATGGTGGCCGTGTAGGCCTTGTCGCCGTTGGAGAGCAGCTCCGACGGGCTCCAGTAATAGACGAGGTTGTCCCCGATGTTGCCAAAGGCGATGAAGCCCAGGCCGGCGCCGGCGAAGAGCAGGGCTCCCAGCGCGATGAGACGGTTGCGATTGACGGGCGTCATGGGCTCACTCCTTCGAGTCGGTGGCGCGGGGACGGCGCGCCCAGAGGGACGCCGAGTAGAGCACGAAGGCGGCCACGGAGATGCCGTAGCAGGCCCCCACATAGCCCCAGCCGCCCTGGAGCCGGCCGCTGCCCACCTGGGCCAGCAGCATCAAAGACGTCAGCGAGGTCATGTTCAGGCCACCTTCGAGGAATGGGACGCGCGCAGCGCGGGGTCATCCGTGGGCAGCGCCTCCGGCAGCGCCACCTCCGCCTTCCGCTCCGCGAGCGCGATGCGGTAGCGGTGCACCATGAAGACGATGAGCAGCGCCAGCATGCCGAACGCCGACACGCGCAGGGGCAGCACCATCTGCGGGTCCACCGTCTTGGGGCTGGACTGCACCTGGTGGAGGCTGCGCCACCAGCGCACGGAGAACCACACGATGGGCAGGTTGATGGCCCCGATGATGGCCACCACCGCGCTCCACACCGCGCGCTTCTCCGGGTCCTCCACGAAGCGCCGCAGCACCAGGTAGCCCGTGTAGGAGACCAGCAGGATGGCCTCCGACGTCAGGCGCGGGTCCCAGGACCAGTACACGCCCCAGGTGGGGCGGCCCCAGATGGAGCCGGTGATCATGCCCAGCGTGCCGAAGAGCAGGCCGACCTCCGCGGAGGCCTCCGCCATCGCGTCCGTCTTCCACGACTGCCGCATCAGGTACGTCACCGCGGCCACGAAGTTGATGAACATGGCCATCATGGCCATCCACTGGAGCGGCACGTGGACGTACATGATGCGCTGCACTTCGCCCATCTCCCGGTCCGGCGGCGCCCACGCGAGGCCCAGCCACCAGCCCGCGCCCAAGAGCGCCAGCGTCACCACCGGCAACCCGAACTTGACGAACTTGTTCATCCTTCAGTCCTCGATGACCCGGGGGAACAGCAAGAAGCCCACGCCCCAGTAAATCAGATTGAACCCCAGCAGCAGCCCCTGCCACGAGCCCAGCTGCTGCATCGGGTCACCCTGGAGTACGAGCGTGGTGCCCTTGGCGGCGGAGAGGAGGGCCGGGATGACGAGCGGGAACAATAGCAGAGGAAGCAGCACATCCCGTGCCCGGGCATTGCTGGAGATGGCCGCGTACACGGTCCCCGGGGCGCTGAGCGCCAGGCTGCCCAGGACCAGGATGCCCGCCAGGTCACCGACCCCGGTGACGATGCGCACGCCGTAGAGGGCCACCATCACCGGCACCAGCACGACCGCCAGCGCCAGGAGCAGCAGGGCGTTGCCCAGCGCCTTGGACAGGAAGATGGCGCGCGCGTCCGCCGGGGCCAGCCGCACGCCGTCCAGGCAGGCGTTCTCCGTCTCCACGCGGAAGGACTCGCCCAGGGACAGCACGCTGGCGAAGAGGATGGCCAACCACAGGTAGCCGCCCGCGTTGCGCTCCAGGAGCTTCGTGTCCGGGCCCAGCGCGAAGGAGAAGAGCAAGAGCGTGGCCATGGCGAAGAACACCAGCGCGTTGAGCCGCGCGCGGGTGCGCCATTCGATGAGCAGGTCCTTTCGCAAGAGGACGAGCGTCGTCGTCAGCAGGCCCGGACGGCGCTTCGCATTCGGGGCGCTCATGCCGCCACCGCCCGGCCATCCTGCAGGTGCAGCCGCTCCTCGCACAGGCTCAACCCCTGTTCGATGAGGTGCGTGGCCAGCACCACCGTGGTTCCGCCCGCCTTCAGCTCCGCGATGACGCCCTCCATGTCCTGGATGCCCTGGGGGTCCAGCTCCCCGAAGGGTTCGTCCAGGAGGGCGAGGGCCGGTGCCTTCATCAAGAGTCGCGCGATGGCCAGGCGCTTGCGCATGCCAGCGCTGAAGCCTCGCACCGGGCTGTCCGTGCGGCGGGTGAGGCCCACGCGGTTGAGCAGCGCGTCCGCGGCGTCCTGGGGTGCGTCCACGCCCAACAGGCGCCCCAGCACCATCAGGTTCTGCTGCGCGGTGAGGTCTTCATAAAGGAAGCTGGCGTGGGACAGCAGCGCCACGTCGCGGCGCACTGCTTCACGGTCCGTCACGGCGTCCCGGCCCAGCACCTCCACGCGGCCCGCGGTGGGCCCGAGCGCGGTGGCGACGAGGCGCAGGAGCGTCGTCTTCCCGGAGCCATTGTGACCGGTGAGCAGCAGCGAGCGGCCAGCGGGCAGCGCGTAGGTGAGCCGCGCCAGCGCCCACCTTCGCCCATAGCGCTTGCTCACGTCATGGAGGGCGAGCGCGGGCGCTGATCCAGAGGGGAGAGGGGGCATCGGCGGGCCGTTTCGTAGCCTTAAACCCCGTTGTTCACCAGTGAAACCCCTGGGGTCGCCCGCCGGAGGACAAGAAGTTTTTACGCCTGCTTCTTCCGCCGCTTTCGCCGGGGGACTGAAAGGTTTTCGCCACGGGTGGGCGCTCGACTGCCCTGGTACACCCAGGTACGACCTCTGGAGGGGCGTTCCTGCCCTCCTGGGCACGGAGTTTCCTGGGGTTACGGGGGATTTCCACCACCTGCCTGCCCTGGCATCCAGCATGCAGTCACGCGGGCCGGGGCTCGTTCCAATGGGGGGAGCGGGCAGACGGCGAAAGCCGCGAGGGAGGCGTGATGGCAGGCAGGGTGTTGCGGCGGGCGGCGAAGGCGGCGGCGGCGGGCTTCTTCCACTACAGCGGGGTGCGCAAGGCGATGGCGGCGTACCGCCGTTCGCAGTCGGGGGGCCGGCGCATCCTCATCGTCAGCTACCACCGCGTGGTGAGCGACTTCACCGGGGAGCTGCAGCGCTCCATCCCGGGGCTGCTCATCTCCCAGGAGACGTTCCGCCGTCACCTGGAGCAGGCGCACGCCGCGGGCTTCGAGCTGGCGAGCCTGGGCGACGCGGTGGACGTGATGGCGGGCCGCCGCACGGCGAAGAAGGACCAGTTCGTGGTGACGTTCGATGACGGCTACCGCGACGTGTACCGGTATGCGTACCCGGTGCTGAAGCAGATGGGCGTGCCGGCGATCACCTACCTGCCCACCGCGTTCATCAACACGGACAAGCGCTTCAACCACGACCGGCTGTTCCACCTGCTGCGCTGCGTGCAGGAGCGCCGCTTCCGCCCGGACTACGCGGCCATGCCCGGCCCGTCCGTGCAGTTGTTGGGGCCCATCCTCTCCGGACAGAAGACGACGTCCGCGGCGCTGGACGACTTCATCGGCGAGCACCCGACGCGCGTGCTCACCGGCATCATCGACGCGCTGGAGCAGCAGCTGGGCGGCGGCTCGGACCTGATGCCCGAGCAGGGCGACGTGATGAACTGGGACGAGGTGCGCCAGATGGCGCGCGACGGCTTCGAGTTCGGCGCGCACACGCTGGGCCACACGGTGCTGACGCTGGAGCCCACGTCGGTGGTGGAGAAGGAGATCGTCGAGTCCAAGGAGACCATCGAGCGCGAGGTCGGCGTCCAGGTGAAGGACTTCGCGTACTGCAACGGCTGGTACTCGGATGAGATGATCCGCGTGCTCAAGGCGAACGGCTTCCGCTCGGGCGTCACCACGGAGGACCTGCCCAACCGCGTGGGCGGCGACCCGTTCGCGCTCAAGCGCAAGGTGATGTGGGAGAACTTCAGCCTGGGGATGATGGGGGACTACTCGTCGGCCCTCACGGTGTGCCAGTTCGATGACTGCTTCGGTGTGCTGGGCATGAGCCACCCGGTGCTGGGCCACCGTCCGCACATCCTCACCGCGGCCGTGAGCGGCGCCCCCAACATCCTGGTCGAGGAGGCGGCCGCCGCGGAGGCCGCGCTCGCGAAGGCGACGCCGGTGGACGTCGTGAATGTGACAGCTCCGGTGATCGTGACGGACCCGCGGGTTGCGGCCGTGGTGACGGGTGCGCAGGTCGTGGCTGCGCCGAACGTGGCCCTTGCCCCGGAGGCGGCGAAGCCGGAGGAGCTCCAGTGAGTGCGTCACCCAAGCCGGCCCCGTCCCCGTCGTTCCTGGGGCGGGCCGGCCCGTTGGTGTTGGCCCGGTTGTTCACCGCCGGGCTGACGCTGTCCATTCCGCTCGTGCTGGCCCGGGTGCTTCGCCTGGACGAGTACGGCACCTACTACCAGCTGTTCCTCATCGCCACGACGCTGTCGTACGTGCTGCCGTTCGGCGTGGCGCAGAGCCTCTACTACTTCCTGCCTCGCGCGGAGGCGAAGCGGCCCTACCTAGGCCACGCGCTGCTCTTCGTCACGGGCGCGGGCGTCGTGGCCGCGGGGCTGGTGTGGTTCTTCCTGGGCCACGTGGCGGCCTACTTCAACAACCCGGCGCTGATGGAGCACCGCGCGGCGCTGGCGCTCTACACGGCGTTCTTCCTGGGCAGCTACCCGCTGGAGATTTCGCTCACCAGCCAGGGGAAGACGAAGGCGTCCGCGGTGGTGTACCTGGCGTCGGACGCGGTGCGCTCCGGCGTGATGGTGCTGCCGCCGCTGTTGGGCTTCTCCCTGCACGGGATGATGATCGCCGTGGCCTGCTTCGCGGGGCTTCGCTACGTGGCCACGTGGGTGGTGTCCCTGCGTGGGTCCACGGGCCCCTTGGTGGACTGGAAGCTGTTCAAGGAGCAGCTGGTGTACGCGGCGCCGTTTGGTGCCGCGATGTGCCTGGCCATCCCCCAGCAGAACGCGCACATGTACGCGGTGGCGGGCGTGGTGGCCCCCGCGGTGTATGCGCTCTACCGGGTGGGCTGCTTCCAGCTGCCGGTGGTGGACCTGCTCTACACGCCCACCAGCGAAGTGCTGATGGTGCGCCTGGGCGAGCTGGAGCGCGAGGGCCGGCTGGAGGAGGGCGTGGAGGCCTTCCGGGAGGCGGCCGGCAAGCTGGCGTATGTGTTCCTGCCCTTCGCGGCGTTCCTCTTCGCTGCGGCGCCGGAGTTCGTGGGGGCCATGTTCGGCCAGAAGTTCCTGCCCGCGGTCCCCATCTTCCGGGTGAGCGTGCTGGGCGTGGTGCTGTCGATTCTCCCCATGGACGGGACGCTGCGGGCCCGGGGACAGACGCGGGCCATCTTCGCGTCCTACCTGGTGAAGGCGGTGGTGACGGTGCCGCTCCTGTGGTTCGGGGTGAAGCACTTCGGGATGATGGGCGGCATCGCGTCCTGGGCGCTGGCGGAGGTGATGGGCAAGGGCATGCTGCTCATCCGCGTGCCTCGCGCGCTGTCCACGCCCGAGCGGCAGCTGGCGCTCAAGGACGTCATCCCGTGGCGGGAGCTGGCGCAGGCGTCGCTGGCGGCGTTCGCGGCGGGCGGGAGCATCTTCCTCCTGCGCTCCGGGGTGCATGACACGTGGGTGAACCTGCCCGCGGGTTTCCTGTGGCGGGTGCTGCCACTGGCGGTGGCGGGGCTGCTCTTCGTGGTGGGGTACGTGGTGGGGCTGTATGCGCAAGGCGTTCGCCCGTGGAGCGCCTTGCAGTCCCTCCGTCCCCGACGCGCGGCCTGATCCTCCGTCGGGTATCGCACGCGTGGGGGGCACTTCCCTCCCCACGCGTGGGTACCTACCTTCCAGGCGTCACGGATTTTGGGCGAGGGCGAGGAGAGGCGTGATGGGATTCGACGCGATGACGTTGTACCGGATGGCGCATGGGCTGAAGAAGCGTGGGGTGCCGTTGCTGCCCGCCGTTCTTCGCAAGGCCATCTACTACCTGCACAGCTCCTACATCCCCGAGGACGCGGAGCTCGGCGAGGGGACGCAGCTGGGCTACGGCGGCATCGGCGTGGTCATCCACAAGGCGGCGAAGGTGGGCCGTCACGTCCTCATCTCGCAGCAGGTCACGATTGGCGGACGCTCCGGGCTGGAGGGCGCGCCGGTGATTGGCGACTACGTGCGCATCGGCGCGGGCGCCAAGGTGCTGGGCAACATCCACGTGGGCGACTTCGCGGTGATTGGCGCCAACGCGGTGGTGGTGAAGGACGTGCCCTCGGGCGCGGTGGTCGCGGGCGTGCCCGCTAAGCTCATCCGCCAGGACGCGGATCCGCTCACCACGTATCAGCGTGAGATGGGCCTGCTGCCCCAGCGCACGCCGCCGAAGCTCACCCAGGTCCCACGTCCCTCCGCGCAGGCTTCCGCGCGCTAGGCACTTCGCTTCGCTGGAGAAGAGGGCTTCCTTCATGCGCGTGCTGCTCGTCGGGGACTACCCGCCGCCGTACGGGGGCGTGGCCATCCACGTCCGTCAACTCCATCAATTTCTGCGCGACCGCGGGGTCGAGGCGAAGGTGCTCGATATCGGGAAGGGTGGCCGGCCGGCTCCGGACGTCCTCCCCGTGCACGGCGCCGCCGCCTTCGGCCTGCGGCTCGCGGGATTCACTTCCGCGGGCTGGACGGTCCACCTGCACACCAGTGGCAACAACCCGAAGGCGTGGGTGCTGGCGGCGCTGGTGGGCACCATGCCCGGGCCGCGCTCGCCGCGCGTCATCACGCTGCACTCCGGGCTGATTCCGGACTACCTGGCGGAGTCGCAGGCCCGGCGCGTGTTCGCGCGCTCGGCGCTGGCGGGCTACGCGCGGGTGGTGGCTGTCTCTCCAGCGGTGCGCGACGCGGTGGTCGCGTGCGGCGTGCCGGCGGAGAAGGTCGTGGTGCATCCGGCCTTCTGCGGTTCGCAGGTGCGGCCCGGTCCGGTGACGCCGGAGGTGGAGGCCGCGCGGGCCCGGCGCCGTCCGCTGCTCGCGATGGCGCACCACCCTTCGCCCGTGTACGGGCGCAAGCAGATGTTCCGCGCGCTGAAGCTCGTGGCTGCTGAGCACCCGGGCGTGGGCCTGGCGCTGTTCGGCCCAGGCACGCGCTCCGAGGAGTTCATCCGCGACGCGCGCGAGCTGGGCGTGGCGGGGCTCCTGGATGACCTGGGCGAGCTGGAGCACGCGAAGGCGCTGGGGCTCATCTCCCAGAGCGACGTCTTCATCCGGCCCACGACGCATGACGGGGACTCCATCTCCGTGCGCGAGGCGCTGGCGTTGGGCGTGCCGTGCGTGGCCAGCGACGTGTGCGCTCGGCCCGAGGGCACGCGGTTGTTCAAGGCCGGGGACGAGCGGGCGCTGGCGCAGGCGGTGCGCGACGCGCTGGCGGCGGGCCCGGCGAAGGTGACGGCTCCGGATGCGGGGCCGGTGATGCTGGACCTGTACGCGGAGTTGCTGCCGTCCGGCATGGCAGGTGCAGGAACCGTGAACGCGGCGTGACGGAGTGGGGACGGGTTGGGGCGCCTTCGAGTGAGAGGGCGCGCTTCAGGGACTTCAGCACTGAACTTTTGACTTCAGGAGTAGACGATGCGGCGCAGTGAAGAGATGGATCTGTCGAAGCGGGCCCTTCGCGGGCGGGACCTGGTGGTGTTCTCCAACGACTGGGACGGGGATCCGCTGTCGAAGGTCCACATCATGCGGATCCTCTCGCGGGACAACCGCGTGCTGTGGGTGAACAGCATTGGCAACCGCGCGCCCAAGGCGAACGCGCACGACGCCCAGCGGATCATCAAGAAGCTGAAGACGTTCACCCAGGGCATCAAGGAGGTGGAGCCCAACCTGCACGTGCTCGCGCCGCTGGCGATCCCGTTCTACGGCTCGGAGACGGTGCGCCAGGCGAACCGCCACCTGCTGCGGCTCCAGGTGCTGCGCGCGATGAAGCAGCTGAAGTTCGAGCGCCCCATCTCCTGGAGCTTCCTGCCCGCGTCCGCGCCGGTGTCCGGCACGCTGGGCGAGGACTTCGTCGTGTACCACTGCGTGGACGAGTTCTCCGCGTTCAGCGACACGAACGGCAAGCACATCGCGGAGCTGGAGGAGCGCCTCTTGAAGCGCGCGGACATGTGCATCACGTCCGCGGAGCGCCTGTATGAGAACAAGAAGCGCGTGAACCCTCGCACGGTGCTGGTGCGCCACGGCACGGACCACGCGCACTTCGTGAAGGCGTGCGACCCGGCCACGAAGATTCCGGAGGACATCGCGAAGCTGCCCAAGCCCATCATCGGCTTCTTCGGCCTGGTGGCGGACTGGATTGATCAGGACGCCATCATCGCGTGCGCGAAGGCGCACCCTGAGGGCTCGGTGGTCATCGTGGGCAAGACGACGCCGGACTGCGACGACAGCCGCCTGCGCGCCGTTCCCAACATCCACATGCTGGGGCGCAAGCCGTACGCGGACCTGCCGGGCTACAACAAGGCGTTCGACGTGGCGCTCAACCCGTTCGTCATCAACGAGCTGACGCTCAACTCCAACCCGCTGAAGGTGCGCGAGTACCTGGCGTCCGGCCTGCCGGTGGTGTCGTCGGATCTGCCGGAGGTCCGCAAGGTGGGCCTGTGCCGCATCGCCACCACGCCCGAGGACTACGTGAAGCAGGTCAACGCCGCGCTGGCGGACAACCCGGGCCCGAACCGGGAGCGCGCGGAGAAGATCTTCCACGAGAGCTGGGAGGCCCGCGTCGCGGAGATCCGTCAGCACGTGGGTGAGGCGATGCTCGCGGCGGGCAAGAAGCTGTAGGTCCGGTCCGGTACCGGGCGACAAGAGGGCGCGGGTCCGGAGCGTGAGAGCGCCCCGGGCACCGCGCCTTCGTCATTCCTGCGGGGCGCCATCGCGGCCCGTCACGCGGCGCTCCAGCAGGGCGTAGCGGCGGGCGAGGCGGGTGTAGTCGGCGGGCCGGATGGGCGTGCGTTCCCGCGCGCGCAGGAGGTCTTCCTTCGCGTCCAGGTAGTCGCGCGCGGGCACGCCGCACGTCTCTTCCAAGAGGCGCGCGGCCTCCATGTCCGGCAGGGAAGGGGCGATGCCCAGGCGCTCGTGCATCAGACGCCGCAGGCCGGTGTCGAGCTCTGGCAGCAGCTCGGCCTCCACCTTCGCGCGGCGCATGAGCCAGCCCAGGGAGCGCACGTACTCGCGGGATGAACGGTGCCGCTCCACGCGCACGGGCCGGGGCGCGCCGAAGCGGGTGCCTCGGGAGACGAGGTAGACGAGCCCCACGGCGAGGCTCTGCGCGAGGAAGACCCAGAGGCCCTGGGACAGGGGCGGGCGGGTGATGACGGCGTGGTGGAACTCGTCGAAGCGCAGGGGGCCACGCGCGGCGAGCGCATCCCAGAAGCGCAGGTTGTCGAGCAGCTCCAGGCGCCGGTTCTCCGCGAGGTCCGGGCCCGCGGCGACGTAGACTTCGCCCTGGCCCAGGCCCCAGCGCCACAGCACGCCCGCGCTGCCCAGGCCCGCCAGCGGCACCGCGTCTTCGTGCTCCAACCGGATGCTCCGGTCCCGGGCCACGCGCAGGAGCGACAGGTCGCGCAGCGCGCCCGCGGGCAGCCACACGTCCACGGTGACGCCAGCGGGATCCACCCACTCGGAGGCAAGGCCCTGGTGGTTCGTGCCGGGCAGGGCGCCGGAGACGATGTGCAGCCAGTCCTCCATGCCCGGCTGGTGTTCCGCCAGCGCGTGCGGAGACAGATACACCAGCGTGCCGCCGCCCCGGACGAAGCGCTCCAATGCGACGACTTCCTCCTTCGTCACGGGTTGGGCCTGCGGCGCGGCGATGACCAGCGTGCGCGTGCCGGCGGGGATCGAGTCCAGGGACGACGTCTGCGCGCTGACGTCCCGGCCACGTTCCTCCAGGTAGACGAAGAGGGCCTTGAGTCCCAACGGGCCCGGGTTCGTGATGGACGGCACGGGCGAGTCCGGCGGGGCCTCATGCGAGGCCAGGCCCACTGCCAGCGCCACGGCGATCATCAAACCCAGGACGATCGCGACGCGCGCGTTCCTCACGGGCGGACCTCCGCGAGCGAGCCGTGCAGCTGCTCCACGGACTCCACGAAGCGCGTGGCCTCTTCGCGCGACACCGGCTCCAACGAATAGAAGGCCCGGTCGTACCAACCGACCAGCCGCTCCACTTCACCCGTCACGCGCGCGGGGGCGCCTCGCGTGGGCAGCTCCGCGGCGAGCTCACGGTTCGTCTTCACGCGGTCCGGCCGCGCCAGCTTGCGCTGCTCCAGCGTGGACAGCAGGCCGAGCAGGCCTTCACGGATGGCCTCGCGCGCGTCCTCCGTCTCCAGCGCGGTGTGCGCACGGCCCAGATGTTCTCCGGGCGTGTCCAGCTCCAGGGGCGCGGCTTCGCCTTCCACTCCCTGCGCGGTGACGGTCTTCCTGCTCCGGCGCCAGCGCACCCGCAGCACGCCGAACAACACCACCGCCAACGCCAGCCCCAGCATCACCGCGCGCGTGGCCACCGCGAAGCCCTGCGCGCCCCGGGACTCGAAGAGGCCCTCCAGCCAGTTCTGCAGCTCGCGCAGAAGGCGCGTCAGCAGGTCGCTGTTGCGCTGCCGGGCCCTCGCGAACTCAGGCCGGTCGAGGATGGCGCGCAGCCGCTCTGGTTCGCTCGTCACGCCGGGTGACACGGCCGGCTCCGCGTCCAGCGCGCACACGGCCTCCAGGTACACGGAGATCTGATGGGCCCGCTCGGGCTCCGTCTGTCCGGAGGTTCCAGGGGGCAGGGGCACGCCGTCCAGTGCCTCCATCAGCCGGTTCACCTCCGCGTTTAGCGCGGCGGGCCGCGAACGCGCCGTGTCCTCGAGCCGGCGCGACACCGCCTCCCGGTCCGCGCACGGGGGCAGGGCAGCCAGCAGGAGGAGCAGGGGCAGGGCGGGCACGGGAGGTCAGGGGGACGGCGTCGCCGGCTCCGCGGTCGCGATCCGTCGCTCCAGGTCCAGGCCCTCACGGCGCACGCGCATGTCCACGTAGAAGAACGCGGACACCACGAAGCTCAGCGGCGTGAAGAAGGACTGCCCCACCACCTGCAACAGCTCCGCGGGGACGAGCAGCGCCTGCGGAATGGCCGCCTGCGCCGCCGGGTCCAACAGGTTGCCACCGTAGGCGAGCCGGACGATCCACGCGGGCAGCCCCGACACCAGGCTCACCGCGATGAGGATGCCGCCCACCACCGTGGACAGCACCATGGCCCGCACCGTGCCCCGGCCCATGAAGCCCGGCTCGACGCGGCCCTTCAGCAGGGCCCCGGAGCGCTTGAAGGCCGCCCACGCGCCCACGTCCTCCATCGCCAGCACGGGCGGCAGGAGCATGAAGCGCAGGAAGTACCAGAGCACCGCCGCCAGAGCGCCCAGGCCCAGCACGATGGCGCCGATGATGATCAGCGCGATGCTCAACGCCGTGCCGCCGCCCGTGCCCCGGCCGGTGACGGCCGCCACCACGCCCATCCCCATGACGAGCGAGCCAGGCAGGCACAACAGGAGCGTCACCCCCACGGACCAGAGAATCGACAGCAGGTAGGTCGCGGTCAGCGTGCCCAGGCGCGACACCGCCCGCCGCAGGCCTTCCGATGGACGCACCGGTTCACCCAGCCGCGCGGGAATCACGTACCGGGCCGCCGCCGTGGTGGCCACCCAGAAGTTCCAGACGAGGAACACATACAGCACGAGCATCAGCCCCAGCACGATGCCGGACTGGGCCAGTGCCTGCATGGGATCCGCGCCCGGAGGCGCCTTCCCCAGCCCGGGCAGCACGCCCACCGTGCGTGTCATCACGACGGTGAATGCCTTCACCGCGATGTAGTTGAGGAGGTCGAACCCCAGACACAGCACGAACAGGGGCTTCAGGTGCGCGCGCCAGAACGTCGCCGCGCGGTCGATGATTTCTCCGATGGCGAGCGGGCGCAGCTCGACGGAGGTCGGGGAGGGCGTCACGGCCGCGCAGCATAGCGCCGCCTTCAGCGCCCGGGTTCACCCATCACGAACAATGCCCGGGCCGCCCGTGAGGCTTCGCGTGGGCGTCCAGCAACGCGAGTGCCGCTGCACGTGGATCCTCCGCCTCCAGCACGGCGGAGATGACCGCGACACCCCAGGCCCCCGGCACCTCGCGGGCCCGCTCCGGCGTCATCCCCCCCAGCGCCAGGGCAGGGCAGGGCAACCGCTCCGCGAGCCCCCTGAACCCGTGAGGCCCCAGCGTGTCGCGCGTATCCCCCGGCTTGGACCCCGGAGCGAACACGGGGCTCACCAGCGCCAGGTCCGCGCCCACCGCGCCTTCCGCCTCGCGCGCGTCATGCACCGCCACGCTCACCCACCGGCCCGCCGGCAGGAACGGGCGCACGTCGCGGGGCGAAGGGCCGGAGGCGGGCAGATGCAGGTGCGAGCCTACGAGTAGCGCGACATCCAGCCTGCCGTTCACGAACAGCGCCCGGCCCCGGCACATGTCCGCCAGGAGCCGAGCCTCCTCCAGGAACAGCCGCCCGGAGGCCTCCGGGTGACGGTGCTGCACGGCGACGTCCGGCCCCGCCTCCAGCGCCCGCTCCAGCGCGGTGAGCAACCGCGTCCGGGGCAGCCGCCAGTCCGTGATGACCACGAGGCGGGGCAGGGCGGGCACCGCTACTCCACGAGCCCTTCGATGGGGCTGGACGCGGAGCCGTACGCCTTGCGCGGGATGCGGCCCGCCAGGAACGCGTCGCGGCCGGCCTCCACCGCCTTCTTCATGGCCACGGCCATGCGCACGGGGTCCTTCGCGCCCGCGATGGCGGTGTTCATGAGCAGCGCGTCCACGCCCAGCTCCATGGCGATGGCCGCGTCGGACGCCGTGCCCACGCCCGCGTCCACGATGACCGGCACCTTCACCACTTCACGGATGAGCCGCAGGTTGTGCGGGTTGCGGATGCCCAGGCCGCTGCCGATGGGCGCCGCCAGCGGCATCACCGCTGCGCAGCCCGCGTCCTCCAGCTTGCGCGCGGTGATGGGGTCGTCGCTGGTGTATGGCAGCACCGTGAAGCCCTCCTTCACCAGGATACGAGCGGCCTTCACCGTCTCCTCGACGTCCGGGTAGAGCGTCTTCTCGTCGCCGAGCACCTCCAGCTTCACCCACTTGCTCATGCCCAGCTCTTCCGCCAGCCGGCAGGTGCGCACCGCGTCCTCGGCCGTGTAGCAGAGCGCCGTGTTGGGCAGGAGGCGCATCTTGTTGCGGTCGATCCAGTTCATCAGCGACGCCTCGCCCGTCGCCTTCAGGTCCAACCGCCGCACCGCCACCGTGACGAGCTCCGCGCCCGACGCTTCGTGGCACTGCTTCATCACCTCGTGACTGGGGTACTTCCCCGTCCCGACGATGAGCCGCGAGGTGAACGTCACCCCCGCCAGCGTGAAAGGCTTGTCCGCGATGCCGCTCATGACCGTCTCCTCTCCAGGGCCTGCGCTCACCCGCCACCCACGAAGGTGACGATCTCCACCCGGTCCCCGTCCTGGAGCCGGTGCTCGGGATGACGGGCGCGGCGCACCACCTCCGCGTTCACCTCCACCGCCACCCCCGGGCCGCTGCCCAGCTCCAACAGCGCCAGCAGGGACGAAAGGGTGCTGCCCTCCGGCAGCGTCCGCGCTTCTCCGTTGACCCACACGTTCACGGCCTCACGGCTCCTTCCGGCTCCCTTCGGACGGGACCCGCCGGTGCCAGTACAAGGGCGGTTCTGCCCTGTCAACGCACAGCCTCCCCCGTGCAACAGGCCTGCTTCAGCGCACCGGAACGGATTTTTCGCGCTCCTTTGCGTTTTGTTCCGCTTCCCCAGCAGGCGGGCGACCAGGGCCTCCCTCGTGCGCGGGACGCCCCTGCTCATGGCTGCCTGCGTTGCCAAGCGCTGTGCAGGTACGGGGGGAGCGACCAGTTTCTGCCCAACGCCGGGGAACAAATCACCGGCACTCAAGAACACACTCACAGGGGGCGGTCACACATGCGGAAGCTCATGATTGCGGTCACGGCGGTCGCGGGTCTGACGATGGTCACCGGTTGCAAGAAGGATGACGTCCAGTCGCAGCGCGAGGATGTCGCCGAGGCCCGTCAGGAAGCGGCGCAGGAGACGGCGGAGGCGCGCCAGGACGAGAGCAAGGAGCTGGCGTCGGCGCAGCAGGACGCCAACGAGGACATCGCGGAGGCGCGCCAGGACGCGAACGACAAGATCGCCAGCGCCAACGAGGACGTCCGTGACGAGGAGCAGGACCTGGCCGAGGCCCGGGCCAACCGGAACGAGGACCTGGCCGAGGGCGGCTCCGGTATGGCCGGCACCACCAGCGCCGCGGCGGCCACCACCGTCAACGGCCGCGTGCTGTCCAAGTCCGGCGACACGCTGACGCTGGTGGACAGCACCAACAAGGAGCTGAAGATCAAGACCAATGACAAGACCGCGGTGATGGACAACGGCAGCCGCGCGGTGAAGCTGGACGACATCCAGGAGGGCTCGCAGGTGCGCGCCTCCTACGTGATGGACGGCAAGGACATGGTCGCCCGCGACGTCACCCTGGTGGCGCCGGTGAAGAAGATGGACAAGTAACCCCGCGCCTCACGCGCCTGACGTCCTCCGGGACTGGGGAAAATACTTGAAGGCGGCGGCTCCCACCCTCGCGGTGGGGGCCGTTTCCTTTTTAGTCGGGGAAACGCCCGGTGGGGTCGGATGGGGATGTCTGACCCGGGTGGTAGGACGCGGGCGTGAGGAGTTCCTCATGCCTTCCCACCCCCGGGAAGCGCCTCTTCGTCAGGAGCGTCACCCACGATGGCCACCCATCCCCCCGCGTCCTCCGCGTCCCGGCCCTTCATCCTCTTCACCACCGGGGCCACGTCCTATGAGCTGGTGCGCTACCTGGGGTCGCGCGCCGGAGGGGAGCTGCTGCTCGCCCGCAGGCACTACGCGCGCACGCCGGGCGGGCTGGTGCTCATCAAGCGCCTGCGCGACGTGACGGATGACGTGGCGCGGGCGCGGCTGCGGGAAGAGGTGAAGCTGCTCATGCGGCTGTCCCACCCGGCCATCGCGCCAGTGTATCTGGTGCGGGTGCATGACGGCGCGCCCCACCTGGTGACGGAGTTCGTGGACGGGCCGTGCCTGGAGACGCTGGCCAGCTTCGCGGCGCTGCGGCGGCGGCCCTTCTCGGAGGCGTTCGCCGCGTACGTGGGCGCGGAGGTGGCGGACGCGCTCCATCACGCGCATTCGCTGGAGGACGCGCGCGGCCTGCCCGTGGGCGTGGTCCACCGCGACATCAGCCCCCGCTCCCTGCGCGTGGACGTGCACGGGCGGGTGCGGCTGTCGGACTTCGCGCTCGCGTGGTCGCGGACGCCGGGGCGAGTGGTGACGGAGCCGGGGCTCGTGCGCGGGGACGTGGCCTATGCGTCGCCAGAGGCGCTGGAGGGCCTGCCGCTGGATGGCCGCGCGGACCTGTTCTCCCTGGGGATGGTGCTGCTGGAGCTGCTCACCGGACTGCACCTGCTGGACCTGGACGACGTGGAGCGCGCCGCGCAGCAGGCCCAGCCCGTGCCCGGAACGCGCGGGCTGTGCGCGGAGACTCCCAGCTGGCTGCCCGCGCCGCTGATGGCCGCGCGCATGGCGTGCCTGACGCCGATCCACGTGGAGCAGGCCACGCGGGGGCTGTCGCCGGGCATGCGGGCGGTGCTGCAGCGGGTGCTCCAGCGCGACCGCGACCTGCGCTTCCAGACGGGCGCGGAGCTGCGGGACGCGCTCCGGGATCTGCTGATCGCTTCAGGACGGCCCTATGGCCCGCCGGAAGCGCTGCGCGAGGTGGCGGAGGTGCGCACGGACGCGCTCGTGGACCCCGCGGGGGCGGCGGAGGCCGGGCTTCCGCTGGAGGACGACCTCTGGGACGGCTGCGATGATGACGGCGCGGACTGGACGTGAGGCGTGACGTCCGGACATCGCCAGACGCTTGGGGGGCGCTTGTCTTCGCGGGAGGCCGTGGCGAAGACTGCTGGCATGGGTGACGTGAAGGAGCTGCACCGGCAGTGGTGCATCGCGGATGGACACGCGGATTCGCTGATGTGGAACCGCGACCTGTGCGAGCGGTCGACGGAGGGGCACGTGGACTTCCCCCGCCTGCGCGAGGCGGGGGTGAAGCTGCAGTGCTTCACGCTGGTGACCCGGGGCTTCCCTTTCATTGGCGGCTTCCCGCTGTTCGCCGCGTGGCGCAAGTGGCCCCGAGAGGCGCGCGGGAGCGAGTGGACCCGCGCGCTCTGGCAGATTGAAAAGCTGGACGCCTTCTGCGCCCGCTCCGGAGACACCGTGCGCGTCGCCACCACCGGGGCGGGGCTGGAGGACAACCTCGCGCACGGGCGGCTCTCAGCGGTGCTGGGCGTGGAAGGCGGCCACGCGATTGAAGGGCAGGTGGAGCGGCTGGCGGAGCTGCACCGGCGCGGGGTGCGCTTCATGGGGCTCACGCACCTGTCCAACAACGACCTGGGCGGTTCGTCCTTCCCCATGATGGGCAACCGGGGGCTGACGCCGCTGGGGCACCAGGTGATGGAGGAGATGGCCCGCCTGGGGATGAGCGTGGACGTGGCGCACGCCTCCGAGCAGACGCTCACGGACCTCTTCGCGCACCCCACGGTGCGCTACTTCTGCTCGCACACCGGCGTGCGCGCGGCGGGCGGCGGCTGGCGCAACCTGTCCGACGCGGCCCTGCGCACCATCGCCCAGCGCGGCGGCGTGGTGGGCATCATCCTGGCGCCGGTGTACCTGGGCGGCGACACGTGGGACGACGTGGTCCGCCACGTGGAGCACGCCGTGGACGTGATGGGCGTGGAAGGGGTGGGCGTGGGCAGCGACTACGACGGCATGGTGGCGCTGCCCCGGGGCATGCGGGATGTGACGGATCTGCCCCGGCTCACGGAAGCGCTGCTCAAACGACACCCGGAGTCCTGGGTGGAACGTGTGATGGGTGGCAACTTCCGGCGTTACTTTCGAGAGACGCTCGGCGGCGGTTGACAGCGAAATACCTGTCGAAAAGAGTCGCCGGCACCCATGAAACGTCTTCCCCTCGCGCTCCTGTCCCTCGTCGGTTTCTTCCTTCTTTCTGGCTGTGGCGGGCCGGGTTCGGGCGACTCGTGTGACGGCGGCGACTACGTGTGCCAGGACGACGCACAGGCCCTGGAGTGCCGTAACGGCACCTGGCGTCCGCTCGCGTGCCGAGGGCCGCTGGGCTGCCGGGAGCTCGCGGACAGCGTGCGGTGCGACACGTCCCTCAACCAGGAGAACGATGGCTGCGCCATCGCCGCGGAAGGCAAGGGCGTGTGCAGCCCCAACGGCGCCGCGCTCCTCACGTGCCAGCAGGGCGTGCTGGTGAAGACGGCGGATTGCTCGTCCTGCGCCGTGCAGGACAACCAGGCCGTCTGCCAGCCCTGAGCCTCAGCGCTCCGGTTCCCCTCCGGACTTCGGCGGGGAACCGGGCGGGGGCGCGGGCAGGTATCCGCCTGCGGCCATGCGCTTCGCGGACCGTTCGTACATGGCCGGTGAGAGGCCCTGCACGCCGGTGCCGTCAATCCACCGGTTGTAGAAGTTGAAGAGGGCGCAGACGGAGATGGCGTCGTAGACGGCCTCGTCCGACCAGCCGGCCGCCTTCAGGCGATTCACGTCCTCGCGGCGCACGTCTCCGGGCGCGTCGTTGAGTTGGTCCACGAAGGCGAACAACGCCTTCTCGGCCTCTGGGATGGGGGCCGTCTTCACATTGTCCAGCACCGCCTGGACGTGCTGCGTGCTGCCCAGCAATTCCGCCGCGACCGCGGCGTGGGAGCCCGTTCAAAATACGCAGGCGTTGCGCCGCGACGTGTACGCGGCGATGAGCTCCCGCAGCCCGGCCGACAGCGGGGACGGGCCGCTCATCACCTCGTGGGTGAAGGCGGACAGCGCGTCCGTCATGCGCGGCTTGAACGCGAACAGGTGCCAGATGCCCGGCGGCGTCATGCCCCCGGCCCGCGCCATGGCGATCATCTTCCCGTAGTGCCCGTCGGACTCGTGCGACTCCACGTCGGGCAGGTACATGTTTTCCGGAGCGGGGGACTTCGGCATCGCGCACTTCCCTGGCAAAAGGACGGGGACGCCGTCCATCAGGCCAGCGACGCGAGGAAGCTGTCCAGCACCGAGTTGAACGCCTCCGGCTGTTCCTGGTTGGGCAGGTGCGCCGCGCCGGGGATGACCTCCAGCCGCGCGCCCTGCACCAGGTCCGCCATCTGCTTCGCCTTCGCCAGCGGCGTCACGGCGTCGTGCTCACCCACGACAATCAGCGCGGGCCCCGCGTAGCGCGCGAGCAGGTCCTTGCTGTCCAGCCGCAGCGCCATGCCCCGCTGCGCGGCGGCGATGGACTCCGGCGACACGGACAGCCCCAGCTTCGTCACCTCGCGGCCCACCGGTGAGTCCGGCCCCGCGTGGACCAGCTTGGGCACCAGCCCCTGGACGACGGACGCCGTGCCTTCCTTCAGCGCCTGCTGCGCGGTGGCCTCGCGCTTGTCCTTGCCAGCGGCGTCGTCCGCGGTGCACTGCGTGTCGGAGAGCACCAGGCCGCGCACCCGGCCCGGATCCTCGCGCAGGAGCGCCAGGGCCGCGTAGCCGCCCATGGACACGCCGCCCACCACCGCCGTGTCGAGGTTCAGCGCGTCCAGCAGCGCGAGCGCGTCCTGCGCCAGCTTGCGCATCTCCGTGGGGCCTTCACCCAGCCGGCTCTGCCCGAAGCCGCGCAGGTCCGGCACGAGGAAGCGGTAGCGCCCGGACAGCGCGGCCACCTGCCGGTCGAACGCGGAGCCATCCAGCGGGAAGGCGTGCATGAGCAGCACCGGCAATCCCTGGCCCACGTCCCGGTAGTGCAGCGCGACCCCATCCACGGCGACCGTCAGCATGCGTGCCTCCTCGCGGCCCGTCGCAGGGGACGGCGTCAGATCCACTTCTTGTACTTGAACCAGCCGACGAGCCCCAGGGGGAAGCCCACCATGGTCACCCACATGGCGGTGTACCAGCCTCCTCCCGTCAACTGTTCGAAGTTCTGCCCGAAGAACCCCACGATGAAGGACAGGGGCAGGAAGAGGGTGGCGAAGATGGTGAGCTGCTTGCTGATGTCGTTGGTGCGCTGGGCCACCATGGACAGGTAGCCGTCCATCACGTTGCCCACCACGTCGCGGCTGGCGTCGATCTGCTCGTAGAGCCGCACCAGGTGATCATAGACGTCGCGGAAGTACAGCGTCGTCTTCTCCTGGATTTGCGGGATGCCCCGGCGCGACAGCATGCCCACCACGTCCCGCTGCGGGGACAGCACGCGGCGCAGCGTCACCAGCGCGCGCTTGAGCTGGAAGATGCGCTGCAGGTGCTCCGGATCCGGATCGGCGAAGATGGCGTCCTCCAGGTCGTCCAGCCGGTCGCCGAAGTCGTCCATGATGGGGAACTGCGCGTCCACGAGCGCGTCCGCGAGCAGGTAGAGGATGACGTCCACGCCCCGGCCCAGCGTACCCGCGGGGTCGTCCTTCACGCGCCGCAGGATGGCGTCGTGGCCCGGCAGGCGCAGTGCGTGCACACTGATGAGCCAGTCCTGCGCGAGGAAGTAGTGCTGCTCGTGCAGCGTGAGCTCCGTGACGTCCGAGCCGCAGCTGAAGCCCTGCATCACGATGAACTGGTGGTGTGGGTATTCCTCCAGCTTGGGCCGCTGGTCCAGGTGCAGGCAGTCCTCCACGGCCAGGCGGTGCAGTTGGAAGCGCTCGGCCAGTCGGCCCATCACCTCCGCGTCCGGCTCCAGGACGTCGATCCACTTGGGCCCCGGCCTGTCGAGCAGTTCTTCACCCCCCGAGACCACCCTGCCGTCTTCCCACAGACAGACCTGGATCATTTCCGTGGACTCCCCGGCCCACCTCTCGGGCCCGGGACGCTTGCTAGAACTCCCCGGACGCGATGTCGAGCGGTAGAGTGGGGGCAACGTGTCCGCTGCCGCCGAGAATCCACCGCCGGCCTCCCTGACCCCGAGGCTCGAACAAATCCTCCAGTCGCTGCCCGACCGCGCCTTCGCCGCGCGGCTGCGAGCGGTGTATCTCGCCGCGGCCCAGGCCATCTCCCGGCTGAGCGACCTGGACCTGGTGAAGTACGAGACGCCCGTCGTCGACGCCAGCCCCGACCTGTCGCTCTGGGAGGAGATGGCGCCCGTCATCCGCGACACGGTGATGGACGTCAACGCGCTGCTCAACGTCATCCGGGAGCAGTTCCCCGGCACGCCGCCGCCGGCCGCGTCCGGCAAGGGCCCCGGGGACGTGCCCGCCATGCTCCAGGAGGGCATGGCCCGGCTGGCCCAGAGCATCACCCAGCTGGGTGAGGCCATGCGCAACCCGTCCGTGGTGAGCGACCGCTGGCAGCTGTTGGCGGAAATCCAACGCTTCCGGTCCGACTACCGCGAACAGATGAGCCAGCTCGTCTTCGAGTCCGCGAGCACCTTCGGCGAGGTGTCCCGCGCCCAGGTGGTGCCCGGCTACGAGGCGGAGGTGAAGGCGGCCGTCACGGTGCGCGCCATCACGTCCGACCTGTCGCGCATCGTCACGGCGCGGCTCAACAAGGTGCGCGACGCGAAGCCGGAGGAGGTGCTGTGGAACGCGCAGCAGCTCCAGACGGAGCTGGACGCCTTCGGCCGCACCGCCGCGTACCGGAACCTGCGCGCGCAGGACAAGCGCCACATCGTGGAGGCCCGCGCGGAGATTGGCGCGCTCGCACTCGAGTCCGCCCCCGAGCAGGCGCGGCTGCTGACGGTGACCGAAGGGCTGGATGAGCTGGTGCGGAGCCTGTCCGCGGTGAACCAGCGCCAGCTGCTCATCCTCCACGACCGCGAGGTGTGGGCCGCGTGCGGCGTGCGGCTGGAGCGCGCGCTGATGCAGTCGAAGAAGGATCCGGTCGCGTCCGCGAAGGCGCTGGCGGAGGCCGCGGCCAGCGCGCAGTCGCTCTATGGCCGGGACCCCACCATGGACGCGTTCCTGCGCAAGGCGCGCAAGCTGAAGCTCGCCACGCTCACGGGGCCGGAGCTGCTCTCCACCATCGAGTCCTTCCAGTCCCAGCTCGCGCAACTGGACGTGATGTGAAGCCAGCGAATGGGAAGGCCGTGGAGCCGCGCCCCCTGCGGCAGGCGGACCTGTCCGGCGTGCAGGGCGTCTTCACCGACGTGGACGGCACGCTGACGACGGGCCACAAGCTGCGCAGCCAGACGGTGCGGTCCCTGGAGCAGCTGTCCGCGTCCGGGCTGCGCGTGGTGCTGGTGAGCGGAAGGCCGGCGGGGTGGGGCGAGGCGTGGGCCCGCCAGCTCCCCGTGGACGGCGTCATCGTGGAGAACGGCGGGCTGTTCTTCCTCAAGGACGCCAGGGGGAAGCTGCTCAAGGTGTACCTGGAGCCGTCCGCCCAGCGCGTGGCGAACCGCCAGCGCCTGGAGAAGGAGGTCGAGCGCGTGCTCGCCCAGGTGCCCGGCGCGCGGCTGTCCGTGGACAGCCGGTACACGGAAGTGGACCTGGCGGTGGACTACAACGAGGAGGCCCGGCTGGGCGACAAAGGGGCCTCCCGCATCGAGTCGCTGCTGAGGGCCCGGGGCGTGACGGCGGTGCGTTCGTCCGTCCACGTCAACTGCTGGCTGGGCCGCTTCGACAAGCTCTCCGCGTCGCGCCGCTTCGCGAAGGTGGCGTGGGGGGAGAAGCTGGACCCCGCGGACGGCCGGTACGTCTACGCGGGGGATTCTTTCAACGACGCTCCGATGTTCCAGGCGTTCAAGCTGGGCGTGGGCGTGGCCAACGTGCGCGCGGTGCTGGACCGCATCGACGCGCCGCCGGCCTTCATCACCCGGGCGCCCGAGGGGCGGGGCTTCGAGGAGCTGGCTTCCGCCCTCCTCGCCCGCCGCCGGACGGCCCGCAGTCGCAGTCGAGGAGTTTCAACGTGAATGTCGTGAAGCTGGAGCTGGCCCGAGGCCTGGGGCGTCACCTGCGTGCGGGGCACCCCTGGGTGTTCCGCAAGGCCCTGGAGCACACGCCGCGGATTCCGGCCGGCAGCGTGGTGGACCTGACGGAGAACGGGAAGTTCGTCGCGCGCGGGTACTACGACCCGCACTCGGCCATCGCGGTGCGCGTGCTCACGCGGGACTCGCGCGAGACGGTGGACTCGCGCTTCATCACCCAGCGCGTGCAGCGGGCCCTGGCCGCGCGCACGGCGCTCATCGACCTGAAGGACACGGACAGCTACCGCCTCATCCACGGCGAGGGCGACGGCCTGCCCGGCGTGGTGGTGGACCTGTACGCGGGCTGGGCGGTGATGAAGCTCTACTCCGCCGGCCTCACCCCGTACCGTCCCCTCATCGTGGAGGCGCTGAAGGCGGGCGTCCCGGGCCTCAAGGGCATCCTCGGCCGCGACGAGGTGGGCCGCGACGACGTGGAGGAGGACGACGGGCGCGGCAGCGGGAAGATGTTGTGGGGCGAGGAGGCCCCGGAGCTCATCCCCATCCGCGAGCGCGGCGCCATCTTCCTGGTGGACGCGTGGAAGGGGCAGAAGACGGGCTTCTTCCTGGATCAGCGAGAGAACCGCTACCTCATCCGCCGGCTGGGGCAGGGCAGGGACGTGCTCAACTGCTTCAGCTTCAGCGGCGGCTTCTCCGTGAACGCGGCGCTGGGCGGGGCCAACAGCGTCTTCTCCGTGGATCAGGATCCGGAGGCCATCGCCCTGGCGCGGGAGAACTTCACGCGCAACGGGCTGCCGGCGGCGAAGCACGACTTCCTGGCGGCGGACGTGTTCGCGCTCATCCAGTCGTTCAAGGAGGAGGGCCGCACGTTCGACCTCATCATCCTGGACCCGCCCGCCTTCGCGAAGAGCCAGCGCGCGGTGGAGGCGGCCGTGGACGGCTACGCGTCCCTCAACCGGCAGGCCCTGGCGCTCCTGCGTCCCGGAGGCCTGCTGGCCACGGCGTCGTGCTCCGCGCGCGTGACGGGCGACATGTTCATGGGCGCCGTGCGCGAGGCGGGCTTCAAGGCCGGCGTGGACCTGGCGCTCGTGGAGGAGCGCTACCAGCCGCCGGACCACCCCGTGCGCCTGCAGTTCCCGGAAGGGAAGTACCTCAAGTTCTACGTGATGCAGTCGGTGTAGCGGCAGGGCCCGGCCCCGGGGCGCGCCTGACATGGGGCGCGCCTCCGGTGGTGCTCGGGAGTGCTCAGGTGCCGAAGACCTTGTGGGCCACGCGGTCCAGCACGTCCTTGCCCCAGACGACGCTGGCCTTGCCCAGCCGGTCCAGGTCGCGGGTGAACTCGCGGCCGTCCGGCACGACTTCGTAGGTGCGGGTCAGGAAGAGATTGCCGGTGTCGGGCTCGAAGTCGACGTTGCCGCCGCCCGTGTCCGTGCCTTCTTCCTGCTGCTGCTGGAAGCCCTCGATGATGCCGGGCTTGGGCGGTTCGCGGAACCGGTAGATGAGGGCGCTGCACTTGAGCGCCGGGGGCGACTCGACGTGCTCGAAGGCGTACTGGCCTTCGCCGTTCATCATGCCGCCCAGCCCCTGCTCGTTGAGGCCCTCGGTGACGCCGGCGCCCTGCGTCTGGAGGTACCACTTCACCAACTGCCGGGCCGCGTCGCGCGTCATCGGCCCCCCCGAGGGCGGCGCGGGACGCGCCAGGCCCATGGAGGACAGCAGCCACTGAATCTTGCTGGAGAACGTGCTGATCACTTCGCGGGGATGACGCGGTCCGCGACGCGGTTGAACACTTCGTCGCCCCACACGAGGCTGGCTTCCACGAGCCGGTCCACGTCTTCCTTGAACTGCTGCTCCGACGGCACCACGCCGTACGTGCGGCTCAGGAAGAGGGACTTGTTCTCGGTCTCGTAGTCCACCTTGCCGCCGCCGGCGTCCGTGCCCTTCTTCTCTTCGTCACGGAACCCGTCGATGACGCCCGGCCGGGGCGCGTCGCGGAAGCGGTAGATGAGGGCGCTGCACTTCAGCGCCCCCGAGTCCTTCATGTGTTCGAAGTAGACCTGCGCGTCGCCGAGCGCGGCGCCGCCAAATCCCTTCGCGTTCAGCCCGGAGGCCTGCGCATCGCCTCCGTGGGCCCGGATGAATGACTGCACCAGTCGCTGGGCTTCTTCGAGCGTCATACGTGCAGTCATACCAGTCCGGACCCGGGATTAGAACTAACCGGCGCGCGCCTGGTCGAACGGGACGCGCTGGTTGAGGTAGGTGTCGTTGATGTTGTGCGCGCCGGAGAAGATGCTCTTCTCGGAGAAGTAGCGGATCTTCGCGTCCTTGCCCGCGTGCTTGAGCAGGTCCAGGGGGCCCTTGCCGCTGGTGCCCAGACCGAACAGGCCCGGCACGGGGTCCTTGTCGTTGACGTAGTGGACGTACTTGGGGCCGTCCGGGTAGGTCGCCGCCGCAGCGCCGAAGGTCTCCACGGAGACCTTGCCCAGCTTCTCCTGCACCTGGGCGGGGGACAGCCCGTCTTCGATGCGCAGCCGCTTGGCCACGTCGTTCAGCGCGCGGCTGGTGATGAGGCCACCCTGGCTGTGCGCCATCAGGTGCACGTCACGGCCGGCCTTCAGCTCCGTGTAGAGCGAGTCCGCCAGCGTGTCCACGGCCGGGTTCTTGCCCTTGTCCATCTTGTCCGTGATGCACTGGCCCAGGTCCTTGAAGAAGCCCTCGGTGGAGTTGTGGATACCGATGGTCTTCTGGCCCGTCTTGTCCGCGATGGCCTGCATCGTGGTCTCCTGGCCCGCCTTGTCCGTCATCATCCCGTTCACGTAGATGATGGTGCCCGGCTGCTTCACGCCGCCCTTGGGCTCGTAGGCCGGGATCTGGCTCAGCGGGGTGCTGGCGTCGAAGGCCTGCCCGCCCTTGCCCATGATCTTGCCGTCATAGGCCTTGTCCTTCGCGCCCGCCGGGGCGGTGAACACGGCCGCCGGGGCCGCGGTGCGCACCGCGCTGTTCGACGCCTTGGTGTCGAAGCCGTCCTTCACGGTGTTGGCCGGCTTCGCCGTGACCGGGGTGGCCGTCTTGGCAGGGGCGGCCGCGCCGGTCCCCGTGGTCGTGGTGGTGCGCGCGATGGTGTTGTTGGAGGTGCGCCCGATGGTTCCCATGGCTTGAGGCTCCTGCGGTGTGCGGATTATTGAAGGGGGGAGGGAAAGCTTGCTGCGTTGATCCATTCTCACCCGAAGCGCCGAAAAGTTGCGAGCAGGTCACGGAATGTGTGCAACGCACTGCGTTGCCGGAAGTCGGGCCGGGTAGGACAGGAGGGGAGGATTATGGTGGGGCCATGGTCCAGAAAGGTCAGTTCCTGGAGCGCTCCACGCTCATCCCCGTGGGCTCGGACGGCGCGGTGATGGAGGGCACGGTGCACCGGGGCCAGAAGTCGCCGCCGCTGCTCATCCTCCCGCCCCGGCCGGAGGAGGGGGGCGGGATGGATCACGTCCTGGCGGCGGAATTGGCGTTCGCGGTGGCGCGGGCGGGCTTTCCCACCCTGCGCTTCAACCACCGGGGCGTGGGGGCCAGCCAGGGCGTCCGGGGCACCGGTGGGGCGCTGGTGGAGGACGCGGAGGCCGCCATGCGCGTGGCGCTGGAGAACGCGGGCACGACGGCACTCGCGGTGGCGTCCCTGCACGGCGGGGCCCGGGTGGCGCTGGCGCTCCAGGAGCGGCACCCGGCCGTGGGCGGACTGTGTCTGGTGGCGCCGGATGTGGACCCGCTGTCACTCGTGCGACTGTCGTGTCCGCTGCTGGTGATCGTGGGGGCACAGGACACCCGGGTGCCCCGGGCGGCGCTGGCTGCGGCTGTCGCGGAGGCCGGGGGCGATTTAGAGGTCATCGACGATGCCGGGGCGACCTTCCATCGCAACCTTCCCCAGGTGGGGCGGGCGGCGGCGGCGTGGCTCCAGCGCCTGTCGGGCGGGTAGGGCGTTGGCGTGCAAACCGTTGGACTTCTTCACCTTTCTTCATCCCCGGCGCCTTGCACGGCCGGCCGGGAGGCGGACAGACTGAAAGCGCAGACCCAATCGTCCCGCCGTGCGTTCGTAGTGGGTCTTCGAGGCGTCTTCGTTCAAGGAGTGTCCCGATGCGGATGAGGCGATGGAACGTGGTTCTCGCGGCGCTGGCCCTGTCGGCCTCGGCGTGCGCTTCCGCGTCGCGGGAGCCGGAGGCGCCGGCCGGGGAGGACCTGGCGGCAGCCCGGGCGGAGGTGTCCCGGGCGGTGGCGGAGGGCTCGGATGACGTGGTGTCCGGCGCCATCGTCGTGGACTTCAAGGACGGCACCACCAAGGAGCAGTTCGACGCCTGGGAGCAGGAGTGGGGCGTGGACCTGGAGTTCAACTCCCTGGAGGGCCCCCGCACGGGCGTCACGCTGGCGGTGGGCGTGGACGACGTGGAGGACGTGCTCCAGCGCATCCGCCAGAACCCGGCCGTGGAGTCCGCCGAGCCGCTCATGCAGGTGCGCACCAGCTACACGCCGAACGACCCCCAGTTCGAGTCCCAGTGGAACCTCCGGATGATCGACATGCCGAAGGCCTGGGACGGCAACCGGGGCAAGGGCGTGGTGGTGGCGGTCATCGACACGGGCATCGCCTACGAGGATTACGACGACTTCAAGCAGGTGCCGGACCTGAAGGGCGTGTCGTTCGTGAAGGGCTATGACTTCGTCAACGACGACGAGCACGCCAACGACGACCACGGCCACGGCACGCACGTGGCGGGCACCATCGCGCAGGCCACCAACAACGGAGAGGGCGTGGCGGGCGTGGCCTTCGACGCGACGCTGATGCCGCTCAAGGTGCTGAACCACTTCGGCAGCGGCACCTCCGCGGACATCGCGGACGCCATCCGCTTCGCGGCGGACCACGACGCGAAGGTCATCAACATGTCGCTGGGCGGTGGCCTGTATTCGCAGGTCATGGCCAGCGCGGTGGACTACGCGCGCAAGAAGGGCGTCACCGTGGTGGCCGCGGCGGGCAACACCGGGCGCGGCAGGGTGGAGTTCCCCGCGGCGTACCCGGGCGCGGTGGCGGTGAGCGCGGTGGGCCCGTCCGGCACGCGCGCGCCGTACTCGTCCTACGGCAAGGAGCTGGACATCGCGGCGCCCGGTGGCGACAAGCGCCAGGGCGACTCGGGCGGCATCCTGCAGAACACCATCGACCCGCGCGACCCGTCGCGCTCCATCTACGCCTGGTACCAGGGCACCAGCATGGCCGCGCCGCACGTGGCCGCCGTCGCCGCGATGCTCTACGGCGCGGGCGCCACCACGCCGGACGAGGTGGAGCAGGCGCTCTACGCGGGCGCCCGGGCGACAGAGAACCAGGCCTGGTCGGAGGAGTACGGCCATGGCGTCCTCAACGCGAACGCCTCGCTGAAGGCCTTCAACGGCGCTTCGCCCCGGTGGCCGGCGCTGGGCTGGGCCGCCGCGCTGCTCGCGCTGGTGCTGCTCACGCTGCGCGGCCGCGAGCGTCCGGGCTACCTCAACGTGCTCTTCCGCCCGGCGTTCCTCGTGCCGCTGGTGCTCTCCACGGTGGGCTTCTTCTTCCTGCGCACCTGGTTCGCGGGGGCGGCGGGCGCGGCCCAGGACGTGGTGAGCGTCGCGGCGCTGCCCATCCCGGACTGGCAGAAGATCATCTTCGGGCGGAGCGCGGTGAACCCGCTCTTCTACAGCGCGCTCATCCCCCTGGTGTTGTCGCTGCCGGCCATCGCGTGGCGGGGCTTCCGGCCGGCGGTGGGCGGCCTGGCGTTGGGCTTCGCGGGCTTCCTGGCCTACGCGGCGTGGGTGGGCGCTCCGGCGCTGGCGTGGATGCCCTTCACGTTCCTGGCGAAGCCGTGGCTCGGCTTCAACACGGTGGTGTGCCTCGTCATCGCCCGCGCGATGCTCAAGCGGGAGGACGCATGAAGCTCTCCGGCACGGTGCAGTACCAGGACCTGGAGGGCGGCGTGTGGGTCCTGAAGGCCGACGACGGCCGGACGTACCAGCTCGCGGGCGGTGACCGGAAAATCAAGAAGGACGGTCAGCGCATCTCCGCCGAGGGCAGCATCCAGAGCGACGCCGTCACCACCGCCATGGTGGGGCCGGTGTTCCACGTCAGCTCGTACAAGGCAGAGTGACAGGGGTGGTGCCCGGGGGGAGCCATCCCTCCGGGCCTCAGCGGCGGGGCTTGTTCTTGCCGGGGCCATGGGCCTCCGACTGGCGCAGCCGCTCTTCTTCGTAGGCCTCCATGGGCACCTCGCCCTTGCGGACGGCGTCACGGAGCTGCCGCATGGCCTTGCGCTCGGCCTTGAGCGCCGGGTCCGCGTCCTTGGGCAGCGGATCCACCGGGTGCTGGACGTCGTAGACGCTCAATGACACGCCACGTCCATCCACCAGGCCCAGCCCCACCAGGGACAGCGTGGCCGCCGTCACCCAGGGCAGCAACTGGAGGGCGAAGAGGGGCACGGGCTTCGTGGCGCGCACCTCCTCGTCGCCGGGCGGAGTGCCGCGTCCCCACACGGCGGGGAAGTGCCGGGAGGCCGCGCGCAGTCCGAGCAGCGCCGTCCAGCCCACCAGCACCAGGCCCAGCACCGCGCGCCAGTCCGTCACGTCGTCCGTCGCCCCGTCCTTCGCGAGCCTCGAATGCGTGGCGATGAGGAACAGCGCGGACGACACGATGTTGTTGGCCGCGTGCGCCGCGATGCCCGGCCACAGCGAGCCGGTGCGCCAGAAGAGCCAGCCGAACAGCAGTCCCAGCTCCACGCGGGCGAGGAAGCCCACCGGATCCAGGTGGAACGCGCTGAACACCACGGACGAGATGATCAACGCGCGCCAGGGGGACGCGGGGGCCGGCGGCGTCAGGGAGCGCTGGAAGAGGCCACGGAAGAAGAACTCCTCGCACAGCGGCGCGGCCACGGACACGCCGCCCAACAGCAGCGCCAGCTCCACCGGCGTCTGGCCCTCGAAGAGGCGCGAGGCGTCGAACATCTCGCGCAGCCACGCGGGCGCCACCTTCTGCGCGAGGAACTGAACCGGCACCACCACGCCGACGAAGTTGGCCACGCCCAGCAGGAAGCCGAACAGCGTGGGCGCGCCCAGGAACGGCGTGAAGCCCACGTACGCCGCGGGCCGGTACCCGGAGCGGCGCAGCATGATCCACGCGAGCCCCAGGAAGAGGAACACCTCCGTGAACCACACGCCGAAGGCGGGGTTGAGCAGCTGGGTGACGGCGCCCACCGTCATGAAGAGCCCGAAGGCCAGGGCCGCGGCGAGCACGGGGTGGGGCGGCGACAGCGGCGCGGGGGCCTCCGCCGGCCGCGGGTCGCTGGAAGGGGGGGCTTCGTCCACCGTGTCGTCTCCTGCCCCCTCTCCGTCAGGCGGAGAGGGGTGGGGTGCCGCGTTCGCTTCGAGGCGCTGCGAGGAGCTTCGTCAGGCCCGGTGGAGGTAGCCGCGGATCTCCTCCGCGAGCGGGTTCTTCCGGGGCAGCTCCGCCGCCGAGGCCGGGTCGCCCAGCCGCAGCTTCTTGTCCTCTTCCACGAGGATGCGCTGATCCAACAGGTACTCCACCGCGTTCTCCAGCGTCGTCTTCGCCAGGGACTCCGCGGCGGTGATGCGGCCGGCGTTGTACTCGCCGCGCCCCGTCTCCAGCGCCAGCTTGACGAACGTCTTGCGGTCGGTGGCCACGCCCGCGGCCACGTCCGGCAACGTCATGGCGGCCAGCAGGTAGGCCTCCAGGAAGTCACGCAGCAGGTCCGCCAGGAACTCCAGGTCCGGCTGGGCGTGGGCCTCCGGCGCGCGCGTGAGCGTGTCGCCCTCGTGGATGACCAGACCCATGCGCACGAGCCGCTCCACGCACTCGGCGAAGATGGTGTCGAACGACGCGCCCACCCGGTAGATGAACTCCACCTTGAAGAGGCGCGACAGGAACAGCGCGCGGGCCTTCACGGTGTCGTACGGCGCTGGCGTGCCCGCGAGCAGCGCGTTGGCCACCAGGCTGCGCGCGGCCACCAGGTTCATCAGCGTGTTCTTGTAGAAGGACATCTCCGGACGGCGCGAGTCCTCGACCTGGTAACTGACCTCGCCGCGCGCCTCCCGCGTCTGCACCATCTCGTCGGAGATGAACTCGCGCATCGCGTCCTGGATGGGGCCCAGCGTCTCCGGGTTGCTCGGCGCGTTGGCCAGCTCCTTGGAGAGCCGCGCGCCGTCCTCGGAGGCGATGCGGCGCAGCAGGCTGATCCGGTCCGTGAGCTCGCGCTGGGTGAGGCCGCGCCGGCGGTGGGCCAGCAGCGACGCGCTCACCAGCGCGTGCGGCGTGACGGTGGACACCTTGCTGATGCCGTACATCACGCGGTTGCCCAGCGCGCGCACCAGGCCCTTCTTCTGCTCGTCCGTCACCGGCTCCTGCGGCGACAGGCCACGCGCCTTCATGAACTCCACCAGCGACAGCGGCTCGTCGAAGGTGAGGTGGATGCGGCCGTAGCGCGCGGCCAGCACCTTGGGCGCGCTCAAGAGGGCCTTCAGGTCCTCTGGCTTCTTCTCCCCGCCGGCCAGCTCCTTCGAGTAACTGTCGGACTCCACCACCTTCTCGTAGTCGATGGAGACGGGCACGAAGTAGAGGTCGTTGCGCGCGCCGTCCAGCACCGCTTCGACCTGCCACGTGAGCATGCCCAGCTTGGGCGTGAGCAGCTTGCCCGTGCGCGAGCGGCCACCCTCCGGGAAGAACTCCTGGTGGATGCCGTCATGCACCAGCTTCTTGATGTACGCCTTGAAAGACGCGGCGTAGACCTTGTCGCCCTTGAACGAGCGGCGCAGGAAGAACGCGCCGCAGCGGCGGAACAGCACGCCCAGGGGCCAGAAGGACAGGTTCGCGCCCGCGGCGACCAGCGGCGCGGTGTAGCCCCGGTTCCAGAGCACCCAGCTCATCACCAGGTAGTCCACGTGGCTCTTGTGGCTGGGGCAGAGCACCACCGGCGCCTTGCCCGCGGCCTTGAGCGCGCGGTGCAGGCCGGCCTCGTCCACGCCAATGCCGTCGTAGATGCGGTTGAACACCCACTCCAGCATCGGCGCGATGAGCGCCAGCACGGACGGGTTGGGCTTGGCCGCGATGGCCTCCAGGTTGCGCTGGGCCTCGCGGTACACGCTGGAGGGCTTGCGGCCCGTGGCGGCGGCGTGCTCGTCCAGCACCTTGCGCAGCTGCCGGTCGCGCAGCGTCTCTTCAATCAGCCGGTCCGTGGGCTTCTGCGGAGGGCCGAACACCGCGCGCGTCTCCCGCGCGAGGAACACGTGCAGCGTGCTGCGCACCTTGCGCGCCAGCACCTCGTCGCTGACGCCCGGGTTCTCCTCGATGAACTTGCGCAGGTCGATGGGCTCTCCCACGCGGAACTGCGCGCGCTTGTAGTTGCGGAAGAACGCCACCATGGAGTGCACGAAGCCCGGCGCCTCCGGGCTCCCGAACAGCGCGTCGCGCCAGCCCGGCTTGAGCTTCGCGGGGCGCTTCTCCCAGACGAACAGCTCCGGCACCAGGAACACCGGGCGCTCGGAGCCGCGCGCCAGCCGCACCAGCTCGGGGAAGGGGTCCTCGCGCGTCTCCTTGCCGGAGGCGTGCAGGAGCGCCGTGCGGCGCAGGAACACCAGGCCGCTGCCGCCCTGCTCGCGGGCGTAGCGGAAGCGCTCCTCCACCGCGCCGCCCTGGGCCGTCTGGCGCCAGGGGCGGGTGAACCACGGACGCAGGTTCACCACCGCGCGGATGGGCGGCATGGCCCGGCGGACCATGGCCCACGCGATGTAGAGGAAGTTGATCCACGCGGTGGTGCGCATGACGTGCACCACGAAGCCCCGGGCGCTGAGCGCGCGCAGCTCGTTCTCGGCCTCGGGGGGGAAGTGCACCCCGTCGAAGTACCGAGCCCCGAGCACCCGGGACATGGGACCGAATTCCTCCTTCAAGGCCTCTCCTTGCGTCGCGACCTGCGCCAGCGCGGTGTCCATCGCAGCCCCCCAGGCTACATGTTTTCCGGCGTCGGGATGCCCAGCAAGGTGAGCCCCGCCGCCAAGGTGATGCGCGTCGAGTCCGTGAGCGCCAGCCGGGCCGCGCGCACCGCGTCATTCCCCTCCACGAGGATGCGCTTGTCGCGGTCCTTGTTGCCGGCCGTGTAGTAGCGGCTGTACGCCGCCGCCACGTCCAGCAGCAGGCGCGCCACCAGGCTGGGCTCGTACAGCTCCGCCGCCGCCTTCACCGTGTCCGGCAGCCGCATCAGCTCGCGCACCAGGGCCTGCTCCTCCGGGAGCGTGAGCAGCGCCGGATCATACGCCGTGGGCACGCCGCCGCCCCTGCGCAGCACGTTCGCGCACCGGGCGTGCGCGTACTGGAGATAGGGCCCCGTGTGCCCCTCCAGGCTCGTCACCTCGTCCCAGTCGAACGTGTAATCGCTGGCGCGGTTGTGCTTGAGGTCGCCGAAGACGATGGCGCCCAGGCCGATCTGCTCCGACAGCGCGTCCGCGTCGGCCGTCTCCAGGTTGCCCTGCGCGATGTTCTCCTTCACGCGCTGGAGCACGCGCTCCTTCGCCTCGTCCAGCACCTGGTCCAGCTCCACCACCTGGCCCTTGCGCGTGCTCATGCCGTGGATGCGGCCGAACGGCACGTGCACGCACATGTCCGCCCACGGCTGCCCCATCTCCTTCAGGGTGCGGAACACCTGCCGGAAGTGCAGCGCCTGGTCCTGCGCGACGACGTAGAGCGACTTGTCGAAGTTGAAGCGCGCGTGGCGGTCCTCGGCGGCGGCCAGGTCGCGCGTGGCGTAGAGCGTGCTGCCGTCGTTCTTCTTGAGGAGCACGGGCGGCTCGCCGTCCGCGTAGGGCATGTCCACGATGATGGCGCCCTGGGACTCCTTCACGCCGGGCTTCTTCGCGATCTGGTCGATGACCGCGTCCATCTTGCCCTGGTAGCGGCTCTCGCCCTCGATGTGCTCGAAGTCGATGCCCATGCGCGCGTAGACGCGCTTGAAGCCCTTGAGGCTCGTCTCCCGGAACTGGTTCCAGAGCTTCATCGCCTCCGGCTCGTTGGCCTCCATGCGGCGGAAGAACTCGCGGGCCTTCTCGTCGAAGGCCGGGTCCTCACCGGCGCGCTTGTTGGCCTGCACGTACACCTGGACCAGGTGCGCCATGTCGTCGATGCGCGCCGGGTCGCCGTACTCCTGGAAGCCCACGGCCACGAGGCCGAACTGCTTGCCCCAGTCACCCAGGTAGTTGATGCCCTCCACGCGCCAGCCCAGCGCGCGGTACAGGTTCGCGATGCAGTGGCCCAGGAACGTGGTGCGGATGTGGTGGAAGCCAATGGGCTTGGCGATGTTGGGCGACGAGTAGTCGATGACCACCGTCTTGCCCTTGCCGTCCTCCGCGTCGCTGCCATAGGCGAGCCCCGCCAGGCGCACGCCGTCGATGACCTCCTGGGTGAAGGGGAGGGGGAGGAAGCGCGCGTTGACGTAGGGGCCCACGGCCTTGACCTCCAGGCCGGGGACCTGGAGCGCCTGCGCGAGCTGCGCGGCGATGGCGGGGGGCGCCTTCTTCTGCGCCTTGGCGAGGGGGAAGGTGGCGAAGCTCAGGTCGCCGTGCGCGGGATCCGCGGGCTTGACCTGGGGCTCGATGTCGGCGGCGGGGACACCCAGCGCCCCAGCGAGGGCCTGGGCGAACGCGGCGCGATAGCGGCTATAGACAGAAGTGCTCATGGACCGCGCGGATACTACCCAAGGCGGGGCGCCTTCCATCCACCTCTTCTGTGGGGAAGGCGCCGGAGCGTCGTTCAGGGCACGGCGGGGCCGCGGCTCTTGGGGCGCACCACCGAGGCCACGGTGTCCAGCAGCTTGGGCAGCTTCAGCGGCTTCTCGAAGTACCCGTCGATGCGGTCCGGCCCTTCACCCGAGGTGAGGGACGCAACGTCGCTCGCGCCGGAGATGATGTAGACGACCACGTCCGCCAGCGACTCCGTGGTGCGGATGTAGTGGAGCACGGAGCGTCCGTCCTCCCCCGACAGCCGCAGGTCCAGCAGCACCATGGCCGGCCGGATGTGGGACAGGATGGAGCGCGCCTCGGCGGCGCCGGAGGTGGCCATCACCCGGTAGCCCTCCTGCTCCAGCACCTGCTCCAGCACCTCGCGGCAGTCCACGTCGTCCTCGACCAGGAGGATGCCGCCCGCCTTGGGCGCGGCCTGGTTCACGTCCGCCGGGGCGCTCACGGCGCTCGCGAACAGGGGCAGGACCATCTGGAACGTGCTGCCCTCGCCCAGCACGCTGGTCGCGTCCACGCGGCCGCCGTGCAGCGCGACGATCTTGGCGACCAGCGGCAGGCCCAGGCCCGTGCCCGGCGGACGGGGCATGCCCGGCTGCGCGCGGTAGAACGAGTCGAACACGTGCTCCAGGGCCTCCGCCGTCATGCCCTGGCCGGAGTCCTTCACGGTGAGGATGCCCAGGCCCTCGCTGGACGACACGCTCACCTCGACGACGTCGTCCGTCTCGCTGTGGTGGATGCCGTTCTCCACGAGGTTGTGGATGGCCTCGGAGATGCGCTCGCGGTCGCCCCGGACGAACACCTCCGGGCAGGGGGGAATCACCACGCGCACGCGGCTGTGCTCCGCGACGGCGCCCAGCCCCCGCACCACCTCTTCCGCCACGGCCTTGAGGCCGAAGGGACGCTGGTTGAGCTGCATCTTCCCGGACGACAGCCGGGACATCAGCACCAGGTCGTTCACCTGCTGGAGCAGCCGGTCCGCGTTCCGGTCGCAGATCTGCACCGCGCGGCGCTGCCCGTCCGTCAGCGTGCCCAGCTTCTCCCGGCCCAGCATGGCCAGGTAGGCCTTGATGGTGGTGAGCGGGTTCTTCAAGTCGTGGGACACATTGCCGAGCAGCTCCTCGCGGTTCTGCTCCAGGCTCTTCAGGCCCGCGATGGCCGTCTGCAGGTCCTTGTTGCGGCGGGCGCTGTCATCGCGCAGCCGGGCCACCTCGTAGGCGGCGGTGAGCTGCGACGCCAGCGACTGCATCAGCACGTCGGACGCCTTGCGGCGCGCGCCCAGCACCACGAGCACGCCCGTCACGCCCTGCGGCCCCTCCAGGGGCACGGCGACGGTGTCGTCCTCGCGCAGGAGCGCCTTGTCGGTGAAGCACCGGCCCACCACGCCCTCGCCCGGGACGGCGGCGGTGACGCGCTCGTCGTAGCGTCCGCGCACGTGCTCCACGTGCAACTGGTTGCGCGACGGGAAGTGGCGCGCGACGTAGCAAACCTTCGGTTTGAGCAGCGTGTGGAGCGTCTGCAGCTGCGCGCGCAGGGCCTCGGTGGGGCCCGCGTTGTCGGTGAGCTGCCGGCCCATCTCCAGCAAGGCCTGGGCGGCGGCGTCGGTGTCCACCGGAGGAGGCGGTTTCGCCGCCCGCTTCGGTGGGGCCTTCTTCGCGGTGGTGGCGGGACGCAGCTGGACCACCTCTGCGAGCTGCGGACCCTTCTTCTTCGATGGCACGCGCGAATCCTGCTTCATGTGTCGCGTGGGAGGGAACCGCACCGGGGCCCGGTGCCCTCCATCAACGCCGAGCGTGTCAGGTGCCCGACAGCCCCCCGGCCCCCCCGGCCGCTTCCCTGCCTGGGGTCCAGGAATGACTCAGGCCCGGCGCTGGATGCGGCCGTCCTTGTCCAGGCTGTAGGGCTCCACGAGGGCGGCCTGCACCTTGTCCTGGTAGCCCTGCACGGCGAACCCGCTCTCCGCCAGCGCCGCCAGCGCCACGGTCTGCACGCGGCGCGCGGTGTCGTCGTTGGTGAGCAACTGGAGCAGGGGCTCGCGCGCCGGCTCGTGCTTCAAGGGGCCCAGGACGTTGATGGCGGCGATCTTCACGTCGTCGGACATGTCCTCCAGGAAGGGGAGGACGGCCGGGGCGACGCGCGGGTCCTGCTTGCCCAGCACGTGGTGGAGCAGCACGACCTTCTTCTCCGGGTCGCGCGTGTAGCGGGAGGACAGGTGCTGGAGCGTGTCGGTGATGACGCCCATGAGCGCGTCCTCGGACAGCAGCTCCTGGAGGATGCGCAGCGCCCAGGACGTGGCCTGATCGCTCGTCTTGAGGAAGGCGCTCACCGGCGCGACGGCGTCCTGGCCGAAGTGCTTGATGAGCTCGAAGGTGTGCTCCTTCTCGTCCGCGTCGGTGGTGAGCGGGTCCACGGTGATGGTGAACCGGCTGAGCAGCACCGTGACGGCCTCGGGGTACTTCATCTCCCCCAACTGCTGCAGGGCCTTCTGTCGCGTGGACGGCTCCCCGTACTTCTGGGTCACCTTGGACTTGAGCTTGAGGGCTTTTTCGGGGCCCGAGCCGCCCGTGAGGAAATCAAAGAGACCCATAGGTACGTACCCGCTCCGGATTCGGAAGAGTGGAGGCGCCATGTAGGACGGTGCGCCTTCCAGGACAAGTGGCAACGACAACTACAACGCGAGCTCCCGGCGGACGTCGCCCCGGTAGGCCCGCGCCAGCGTCTCCGCGGCGGCCCGGACCTCGTCCGTGGCCTCCTCGGGGACCTTCACCTGGAGCAGCAGGTACATGTCGCCCGGAGTGCCGCCCCGGAGCGACGGCACGCCGCGTCCCTTGAGCCGCATCTTGCGGCCGGACTGTGAACCCGCGGGCACCTTCAGCGTCACCTCCCCCTGGAACGTAGGCACGCGCACCTCGCCGCCCAGCAGCGCCTCGGACACCGTCACCGGCAGGTCCAGGTAGAGGTCGTCGCCCTCGCGGCGGACCAGCGGATGCTCGGCCACCTCCGTCTCGATGTAGAGGTCCCCCGGAGGGCCCCCCTGGATGCCCGCCGCGCCCTGGCCGGCAAGCCGCACCTTGGAGCCCGTGACGACGCCCGCCGGAATCTTCACCGTCAGCCGGGTCGTCTCCTCCTTGATGCCGCTGCCACCGCACTGGGAGCAGGGCTCCGGCGCCTTCCCGCTGCCGCGGCAGGTGGGGCACACGCCGGAGCCACCGAACATGGCGCCGCCCCGCCGGGCCCGCCCCGTGCCGTTGCAGGTGGGGCACGTCACGAGCTTCCCGGTGTTGCCCTCGCCGTGGCACTTGGAGCAGCGGCCCGGCCGCTGGAGCGTCAACGTGCGCTCGGTGCCGGTGACGGCCTCCGCCAGGGTTATCTGCACGCGGGTCGTCAGGTCATCGCCGCGCTCGGCCGCGGTGGACCGGCTGCCGCCCCGGCCTCGGCCGAAGAGGTCGTTGATGTCGAAGCCGCCGGCCCCGCCGCCTCCACCCGAGCGCCCGAAGATGTCGTTGAAGAGGTCCCCCAGGTCCACGCCCTCGGTGCTGAAGGGGATGCCGCCGCCGCCGCTGCCCCCGGCCGCCTGGGCTGCGCGGTACTGGCGGTAGGCCGCGGCCTTCTTCTCGTCGAAGCCGATCTTCTCCGCGTCCTCGCCGAACTCGTCGTAGAGCGCGCGCTTCTTCGGGTCTCCCAGCACCTCGAAGGCGGTGTTGATGCGCTTGAACTTCTCCTCCGCCCCCTTGTCGCCGGGGTTGACGTCCGGGTGGTGCTGGCGCGCCAGCTTCCGGAAGGCCTTCTTGAGGTCGTCCGCCGAGGCCGTCCGTGGCACGCCCAGAATCTGGTAGTAGTCGTCAGCCATAGGTTTTTAGGGTGGTGCAGTACCCGACAAGGGAGAACGTAACCAGCGGTGCGGTGAGCGCCAGCACGGGATGTCCGGACAGCACCGCGATGGTTACAGTCGCCGCAAGATGAGGAAGGCCATGCCAGCACCGCGCGCCCGCCGGAAGGCCCCCCTGTGGCTGGCGTGCGGGCTGCTCCCCGCGGCCCTGGGGTCTGGGGGGACCGCCCACGCCGCCCCCCCGCCGCCCGCTCCCGCCGTGGAGGAAGGCAGGGTGGTGGACCGCGTCGTGGCGGTCATCGAAGGCCAGGTCCTCACCCAGAGCGAACTGGAGATGGAGGCCCGGGTGGCGCTGATCCAGCGAGGGGCCGTGCAGGCGGCCGCCCTGCCCCTGGACGAGCAGTTGCTCCGGGGGGCGCTGGAGCTTTCCATCAACCAGCGCCTCCAGGTCCTGAGCGCGGACCGCCTGCAGGCCTTCCCGGCCGAACCGGCGGAGGTGGAGGCCCGGCTGGACGCCGTCCGTGCGAGGCTGGGCGGGGAGGAGGGGCTCCGGCGCTTCCTGGACCGGCATGGCGTGAACCGCGAGGCCCTGGAGGCCGTGCTGGCGCGGGGGCTGCGAGCGGAACGAATCCTCGACAGCCGGGTCCGGTTGAAGGCACAGGTGAGCGAGGCGGAGGTCCGTCACCATTATGACGCCCACCGGGACCTGTACCCCGGTGAGTTCGACCAGGCGGCGCGCACGGCCATCCGCGAGGAGCTGGTCCGGGCGCGCTATGGAGAGCTGGCGGCCCAGGCCCTGGCTGAAGTACGCAAATCGGCGCAGGTGCGGCGGGTGGCGCCCTTCGCGCGGGAGGCACGGCGATGAGACGGCTGCGGGATGACGGGACGCCCGACAAGGGGAAGGGCTTCCTGATCCGGCAGATGACCGTGGACGACATGCCGGCGGTGATGGCGCTGGAGAAGGCGTCCTTCAAGAACCCCTGGTCCACGGAGCTGCTCGGGCGAGAGCTCCAGCACGACTGGTCCACCATCCTCCTCGTGGAGGAGCCCCTGCCCGAAGGCGGCGTCGCCCTGCTGGGCCTGGCCATCTTCTGGATCGTCCACGACGAGGTCCACGTCCTCAACGTCGCCACCGCCCCCGTACACCGCCGCCGGGGCGTCGCGCGCACCGTGATGGAGGAAGTCCTGCGCCGGGGCGTGGCCCGCCGCTGCTCGCTGGCCACCCTGGAGGTGCGCCGGGGCAACGAGTCCGCCCTCAACCTCTACCGCTCGCTGGGCTTCCGGCCGGTCGGCATCCGTCCGAACTACTACGCGGACGAGGGCGAGGACGCGATCGTGATGGTCCTCGACTTCTAGTCCCCTAAGGGAGTAGAGCGTCCGGCCGTCGTCGCAGTCCCAGGTTTTTCGGGTGTGAGGGATGCACCCGGGTCCTCTGGCCGGTTCTGGCCCAGGGGCAGGCCATGCTTGACACCCGGGGGGCCCTCCCTATACTCGCGGGCCTTTTGTGTAGCCTGTAGGTAGATATGCTCCGCTTTCGTGTAGCCGGACGCGGGGTTCCCACGAAGAAGAGGTTTCAGTGCCGACCATCAGCCAGCTCGTCCGCAAGGGCCGCGAGAAGCTCAACATCAAGGGCAAGAGCCCTGCCCTGAAGGAGTGCCCCCAGAAGCGCGGTGTCTGCACGCGCGTCTACACCACGACCCCGAAGAAGCCGAACTCGGCCCTCCGCAAGGTGGCCCGCGTGCGTCTCACCAACGGCATCGAGGTGACTTCCTACATCCCCGGCGTGGGTCACAACCTCCAGGAGCACTCGGTGGTCATGATCCGCGGTGGCCGTGTGAAGGACCTCCCGGGCGTTCGCTACCACATCATCCGCGGCACGCTGGACTCCGTGGGCGTTGCCGGTCGCAAGCAGAGCCGCTCCAAGTACGGCGCCAAGCGCCCCAGCTAGTCCGGTTCTCCCGCGCGTCGTTGGCGCGGAACACCTTCGCGGTACCTGAAGAAGTGTCGGACGCTGGCCCCACACCCTGGGGAGTGTCCCTGGAAGTTCCCAAGCAGTCGTTCTTGAAGCCCCTGAACAAGGCTTTCCTCCAGGCGAGGAGAGTGGGGCGTAAGGGAAGAGATGCCTCGTCGTCGCGTAGTCGCCAAGCGGAAGATTCTCCCGGATCCGAAGTTCCAGGACCGGCTCGTCACCAAGTTCGTCAACGACCTGATGCGCAAGGGGAAGAAGTCCATCGCGGAGGGCGTGTGCTACGGCGCCTTCGCCCTCATGGAGGAGCGCGCGAAGGAAGACCCCCTCAAGACGTTCAAGAAGGCCCTGGACAACGTCAAGCCCGTCCTCGAGGTGAAGAGCCGCCGCGTCGGTGGCGCCACCTACCAGGTTCCCGTGGAGGTCCGTCAGGACCGCCGCGTCGCGCTGGGCATGCGCTGGATCATCTCCTACGCCAAGGCGCGCGGTGAGAAGACCATGCAGGAGAAGCTGGCCGGCGAGATCATGGACGCCGCCAACAACCGCGGCAACGCGGTGAAGAAGCGTGAAGACACGCACAAGATGGCGGAAGCCAACAAGGCCTTCGCTCACTACCGCTGGTAGGTCCCGAAAGGGGCTTCGCGGTTGCCGCCCGGATGCGCTGCCAGCGTCCGGGCGGTTTTGTTTATCTGCCCTGGCAGAAGCCTAAGAGAAGTCCGGAAGGAACCGAGTCATGGCCCGTGAGTTCCCCCTCGAGCGCTACCGCAACATCGGCATCATGGCGCACATCGATGCCGGCAAGACGACCACCACCGAGCGGATCCTGTTCTACACAGGCGCCATCCACAAGATGGGCGAGGTGCACGAAGGCACCACCACCACGGACTGGATGGTGCAGGAGCGCGAGCGCGGCATCACCATCACCTCCGCGGCCATCAGCGCCTTCTGGGAGCGGATGGGCCAGCGCTACCGCGTGAACATCATCGACACGCCGGGGCACGTGGACTTCACCATCGAGGTGGAGCGCTCGCTGCGCGTGCTCGACGGCGCCATCGCCGTGTTCGACGCGGTGAACGGTGTCGAGCCGCAGTCGGAGACGGTGTGGCGCCAGGCGGACCGCTACAAGGTCCCGCGCATCTGCTTCATCAACAAGATGGACCGCGTGGGCGCGGACTTCGAGATGTCCGTCGGCACCATCAAGGAGAAGCTGGGCGCGCGTCCCGTGCGCATGCAGCTGCCCCTGGGCGCCGAGGACAAGCACAAGGGCGTCATCGACCTGGTCCGCATGAAGGCGCTGGTGTTCCAGGACGCGGAGCAGGGCAGCCGCTTCGAGGTCGTGGACATCCCGGAGGAGTACCGCGACGCCGCGGAGGCCGCGCGCGGGGAGCTGCTGGAGGCCGCCGCCGAGCAGGACGACGCGCTCACGGAGAAGTTCCTCAACGGCGACGAGCTCACCGAGGACGAGGTTCGCGGCGCCATCCGCAAGGGCTGCGTGGGGCTGAAGCTGTTCCCGGTGTTCTGCGGCTCGGCGTTCCGCCACAAGGGCGTGCAGCCGCTCCTGGACGCAGTGGTGGACTACCTGCCCAGCCCGCTGGAAGTCCCGCCGATCCACGGCAAGACGCCCAAGGGTGAGGACGCCATCCGCGAGACGCGCGACGACGCGCCCTTCAGCGCGCTGGCGTTCAAGATCATGAACGACCCGTCCTTCTCCTCGCAGACGCTGACGTTCCTGCGCGTCTACTCGGGGAAGCTGGAGGCGGGCACGGCGGTGTGGAACTCCGTGAAGGGCAAGCGCGAGCGCGTCAGCCGGCTCGTGCAGATGCGCGCGGACAAGAAGGATGAACTGACGGAGTGCTACGCCGGCGATATCTGCGCGGTGGTGGGCCTGAAGCTGGCCACGACGGGCGACACGCTCTGTGACGACAAGCAGCAGATCATCCTGGAGCGGATGGAGTTTCCGGAGCCCGTCATCGACATCGCCATCGAGCCGAAGTCGACCGCGGATCAGGACAAGATCATCCAGGCCCTGCAGCGGCTGGCCATGGAGGACCCGTCCTTCCGCGTGCGCTCCAACGAGGAGACGGGCCAGACGCTCATCGCCGGAATGGGCGAACTGCACCTGGAAATCATCGTCGACCGGCTCCTGCGCGAGTTCAAGGTGGACGCGAACATCGGCAAGCCGCAGGTGGCCTACCGCGAGACGGTGACCACGACGAAGGAGGCGGAAGGCAAGTACATCCGCCAGGCGGGCGGCAAGGGGCAGTACGGCCACATCAACCTGCGCGTGTCCCCGAACGAGCCCGGCAAGGGCTTCGAGTTCGTCAGCACCATCACCGGCGGCGCCGTGTCCAAGGAGTTCGTGGACGCCGCGCGCGACGGCGCGAAGGAGGCCATGCAGAACGGCCCCGTCGCCGGCTACCCCATGGTGGACGTGAAGGTGGAGGCCTACGACGGCTCCATGCACGACGTGGACTCGTCGGAAATGGCCTTCAAGATCGCCGGCTCCATGGCCTTCAAGGACGCGGTCCGCGCGGCGAACCCCGTCCTGCTGGAGCCCATCATGGCCACGGAGGTCGTCACCCCGGAGGCCGCCATGGGCGACGTCATCGGTGACCTGAACGGCCGGCGCGGGAAGATCCTGGGCATGACCCCCCGGCCTGGCGGCGTGCAGGCCATCCAGGCGGAGGTGCCCCTGGCCGCCATGTTCGGGTACTCGACCGACCTGCGGAGCAAGAGCCAGGGAAGGGCGACCTACACCATGCAGTTCAAGCACTACGCACCGGCGCCGAAGTCAGCGCTCAACCCGAGCTACTGACCTCCCGCCCGCTGAGGAAGCCGCCGGGCGAATTCTGTTGACGTTCCAGCGCCTTTGAAGCACACGCAGCACCCTTCGGAAGTTCTCCCGAAGTCCTATACCGCCGGGGTCGCACCGGCGGCGTCGTGAGGAGCGGTTCATGTCCAAGGAAAAGTTCGATCGCAGCCTGCCCCACGTGAACATCGGAACGATTGGGCACGTGGACCACGGCAAGACGTCGCTGACCGCCGCCATCACCAAGGTGCTGGCGAAGACCGGTGGCGCCACGTTCCTGGCGTACGACCAGATTGACAAGGCGCCGGAAGAGCGCGAGCGCGGCATCACCATCTCCACGGCGCACGTGGAGTACAAGACGAAGAACCGTCACTACGCGCACGTCGACTGCCCGGGGCACGCCGACTACGTGAAGAACATGATTACGGGCGCGGCGCAGATGGACGGCGCCATCCTGGTGGTGTCGGCGGCGGACGGCCCGATGCCCCAGACGCGCGAGCACATCCTGCTGGCGCGCCAGGTGGGCGTGCCCTACATCGTGGTCTTCCTGAACAAGGTGGACCTGCTGGACGACCCCGAGCTGCGCGAGCTCGTGGAGATGGAAGTCCGGGACCTGCTCAAGAAGTACGAGTTCCCTGGCGACACCATCCCCATCGTCCCCGGCTCCGCGGTGAAGGCGCTGGAGGGTGACACCAGCGACATCGGCGAGCCGGCCATCCTGAAGCTGATGGAGGCGGTGGACAGCTACATCCCGACGCCGCAGCGCGCGACGGACAAGCCCTTCCTGATGCCGGTGGAAGACGTCTTCTCCATCGCCGGCCGTGGCACGGTGGCCACGGGCCGCGTGGAGCGTGGCGTCATCAAGGTGGGCGAGGAAGTCGAAGTCGTCGGCCTGCGCGCGACGCAGAAGACGGTGGTCACGGGCGTCGAGATGTTCCGCAAGCTGCTGGACGAGGGCCGCGCGGGCGACAACATCGGCGCGCTGGTCCGCGGCCTCAAGCGCGAGGACATGGAGCGTGGCCAGGTGCTGGCGAAGCCGGGCAGCATCACGCCGCACACCAAGTTCAAGGCGCAGATTTACGTGCTGTCGAAGGAAGAGGGCGGCCGCCACACCCCGTTCTTCAAGGGGTACCGTCCGCAGTTCTACTTCCGCACCACGGACGTGACGGGCACGGTGAAGCTGCCGGACAACGTCGAGATGGTCATGCCGGGCGACAACATCGCCATCGAGGTGGAGCTCATCACCCCGGTCGCGATGGAGAAGGAGCTCCGGTTCGCGGTTCGTGAAGGCGGTCGCACGGTGGGCGCGGGCGTCGTGGCGGAAATCATCGCGTAGTACTCAGGCTGCCAGCTCTCCGGTAGGGCCCTTGGGGGCCGTTCCGGGGAGCCGGTGGGAATCCAGTTGCAACCCACGGGGTGTGGTGGTACACACCGCGCCCCTTCGTTCCGAAGAAACGGTTCTCTGAAATCCAGGCGTTGACGGGCGTACCGCCTCACGGTTCCCAGAGGTCGTTCAAAGAGGTTCTTGCGAATGGCGACACAGAAGATCCGCATCCGGCTGAAGGCGTACGACTCGAAGCTCCTGGATCAGAGTGCTGGGGAGATCGTCGAGACGGCCAAGCGCACGGGCGCCAAGGTGGCCGGTCCGATCCCCCTGCCGACGCGCATCAACAAGTTCACCGTGTTGCGTTCGCCGCACGTGGACAAGAAGAGCCGCGAGCAGTTTGAGATCCGCACGCACAAGCGCCTGCTCGATATCCTCGAGCCGACCCAGCAGACGCTGGACGCGCTGATGAAGCTGGATCTGTCTGCCGGCGTTGACGTCGAGATCAAGTCCTAGGAAGCGGGATGGCGTCGGAGTGGTTTCACTCTGACCCCCGAGGAAAGTGCCATGGCGAAGTTTGACGTAGTCGACCTGGATTTGAAGAAGGTGTCGGAGATCGAGCTCTCCGACGAGATCTTCGGCGCCGAGCCGAACACCCACCTGTTCTACGAGGTGGCGAAGATGCAGCAGATCAACCGGCGCCGCGGCACGGTCGGGGTGAAGAACACCTCGCTCGTCAGCGGCGGCGGCAAGAAGCCCTGGAAGCAGAAGGGCACCGGCCGCGCCCGTCAGGGCTCGATCCGCGCCTCCCACTGGGTGGGCGGCGGTAAGGCGATGGCCCCCAAGGCCCGTGACTACTTCTACCGGCCGCCCCGCAAGGTCCGCCGCGGTGCCCTGCGCGCCGTGCTGTCCCTGCGCGCCCGGGAGAAGCAGCTCATCATCCTGGACGGCTTCAAGCTGGACGCCCCGAAGTCGAAGCAGGCCTTCGAGGTGCTCACGCGCCGGATGAAGCTCCAGAACGCGCTGGTCATCGACGAGCGTGGCAACACCAACCTGCACCGCAGCGTGCGCAACCTGGCGAAGTTCGACGTGCTGCCGCCCGAGGGTCTCAATCTCGAGTCCGTGCTCAAGCACTCGCACATCGTCCTGACTTCCGCCGCCGCGAAGACGCTCGAGGGGTCCCTGTCATGAATCTGAACGACGTCATCAAGGGCCCGCTCATCACGGAGAAGCTGGACAAGGCCCGGGAGAAGTTCCGCCAGTACTCGTTCATCGTGGACCGCAAGGCCACGAAGCACGACGTGTCCCGCGCGGTCCAGTCCCTGTTCAAGGTCACGGTGGAGGGTGTTCGCACCAACATCGTGCGTGGCAAGACGAAGCGGGTGGGCAAGAGCATCGGCCAGCGCCCCAACTTCAAGAAGGCGGTCGTCACCCTCAAAGAAGGTGACAAGATCGAACTCTTCGAAGGGGGAGCGGTCTGACGCCACTGGCGACAGATCCGCCTGAGAGGAACACACCATGGGCATCAAGAAGTACAAGCCGACCAGCGCCGCCCGCCGTCTGATGACGGTGTCCGACTTCGCGGACATCACCAAGGACTCGCCGGAGAAGGCCCTCACCGAGCCGCTCAAGCGCTCGGGTGGCCGCAACGTTCACGGCCACATCACCCGTCGTCACCAGGGTGGCGGTCACAAGCGCCGCTACCGCACGATCGACTTCAAGCGTCGTGACAAGGACGGCGTGCCGGCCAAGGTGGTCGCGGTCGAGTACGACCCGAACCGCACGGCCAACATCGCCCTCCTGCACTACGCTGACGGCGAGAAGCGCTACATCCTGGCCCCCGTGGGCCTGAGCGTGGGCGACACCGTGTTCGCCGGCGCCACCGCCGACATCCGGCCGGGCAACAGCCTGCCGCTGCAGAACATCCCGGTGGGTACGGTCATCCACAACGTGGAGCTGAAGCCGGGCCGTGGCGCCCAGGTCATCCGCTCCGCGGGCACCTCCGGCCAGCTGATGGCCAAGGAAGACCGTTACGCCCAGGTTCGCATGCCTTCCGGTGCCGTGCGCAAGGTGCTCATCGAGTGCCGCGCCACCGTCGGCCAGGTGGGCAACATCGAGCACGAAATCATCCGCATCGGTAAGGCGGGTAAGAGCCGGTGGCTGGGCATCCGGCCCACCGTCCGCGGTCTGGCCATGAACCCTGTCGACCACCCGCACGGTGGTGGTGAGGGTAAGTCCGGCCAGGGTAACCCGCACCCGGTGTCTCCGTGGGGCAAGAAGACCAAGGGCCTCACCACGCGCACCAACAAGCGCACCGACAAGTTCATCGTGAGCGGCCGCCGCCAGGGCGCGCGCAGCCAGTAAGAGGATTTGAAACATGGCTCGTTCGATCAAGAAGGGTCCGTTCGTTGACGATCACCTCCTCAAGAAGATCGAGGGGATGATCGCCGCGAACAAGAAGGCGGTCGTCAAGACCTGGTCCCGGCGCTCCACGATTCTCCCTGAGTTCGTGGGTCACACCTTCGCCGTGCACAACGGCAAGAAGTTCATTCCGGTGTTCGTGACGGAGAACATGGTGGGCCACAAGCTCGGCGAGTTCGCTCCTACGCGCACCTTCGGCGGGCACTCGGCGGAGAAGAAGGTCGCCAAGGCCCCGGGCAAGTAGCCCGTACCTACGCCTGAGAGCCTGAGGAGATGACCATGGAGTCGACTGCACATCTGCGTCACCTGCGCATGAGCCCGCGCAAGCTGTCCCTCGTCGCGGCGCTCATCCGGGGCAAGCCTGTCGAGGCCGCCCTGAACATCCTGAAGTTCACCCCGCGCGCTGCTGCGCGGCCGGTGGAGAAGCTCATCAAGAGCGCCGTCGCCAACGCGACGGACCTGTCCAAGGGCCAGGTCGACGTGGATACCCTCTACGTCAAGACCATCTCCGTGGACCAGGCCGCCACCCAGCGCCGGTTCATGCCGCGCGCCATGGGGCGCGCGACGCCCATCCAGAAGAAGTCTGCCCACGTCCACGTCGTGCTGGCCGAGGCCAAGAAGTAGGACCCGTCGGGCCCCGCCCGGACGCACCAAGGAGATTCAGTTTGGGACAGAAAGTACATCCGATCGGGTTCCGGCTCGGCGTCATCAAGACCTGGGACTCCAAGTGGTTCGAGCACAAGAACTACGCCCAGTGGCTCCACGAGGACATCCGCATCCGCGAGTTCGTGAAGAAGTCGCTGAACCACGCGGGCGTGTCCAAGGTGGAGATTGAGCGCGCCGCCAACAAGGTGAAGGTCAACGTCCACACCGCGCGTCCGGGCATCGTCATCGGCAAGCGCGGCGCTGGCATCGAGACCGTCAAGAAGGACCTCCAGCAGTTCACCAAGAACGAGGTCTTCCTGAACATCGTCGAGGTCCGCAAGGCCGAGACCGACGCGCAGCTCGTGGCGGAGAACATCGCCACGCAGCTTGAGCGCCGCATCGCCTTCCGCCGCGCCATGAAGAAGGCGCTGCAGACCGCGATGAAGTTCGGGGCCAAGGGCATCCGCGTGGCCTGCTCTGGCCGCCTGGGTGGCGCCGAGATGGCCCGCTACGAGTGGTACCGCGAGGGCCGCGTGCCCCTGCACACCCTCCGCGCGGACATCGACTTCGGCTTCGCCGAGGCCAAGACGACCTACGGCAAGATTGGCTGCAAGGTCTGGATCTGCAAGGGCGAGGTCCTCCCCGGCAAGGGCGGCCAGGCCCCCCAGGCCACCAACCGGTAAGACGCCCCTGTGGGGCGGGCCCTAAGAAGCCCGCCCTGCACGCGAGGCACGAAGGACATCGACCATGCTTCAGCCTGCTCGAACCAAGTACCGCAAGATGCAGAAGGGCCGCATGTTCGGCTCGGCCCACCGCGGCAGCGACCTCACCTACGGTGAGTTCGGCCTGGTGAGCCTCCAGCCGGGATGGATCACCTCGCGCCAGATCGAGGCGGCCCGTATCGCGATGACCCGCCACGTGAAGCGCGGCGGCAAGATCTGGATCCGGATCTTCCCGGACAAGCCCATCACGAAGAAGCCCGCCGAAACCCGTATGGGTACCGGTAAGGGTGGCGTGGAGTACTACGTCGCGGTCGTCAAGCCGGGACGCGTGCTCTACGAGATGGAGGGCATGACGTCGGAGATCGCCACCGGTGCGCTGAAGCTGGCGCAGGCGAAGCTGCCGGTGCTCACCAAGATCGTGCGCCGCAGCGAGCTCTCGCTGTAGTCACGCACCGCCGGGACGGGCGCTCCACCTGGTGACAGGGGAGGACGCCCGCATCCCGCGCCGAGGAGACCAAGATGGCGACTGCGAAGGAACTGAAGGAACTGTCGACGGACGACCTGCAGAATCGCGCGAAGGAGCTGCGCGACACGCTGGTCCAGGATCGGCTCAAGCGTCGGACCGGCTCGCTGGACAGCCCTGCGGAGGGCGTGCAGCACCGCCGTGATCTGGCCCGCATCCTCACCGTCCTGGGCGAGAAGGCCCGGGCCGCGAAGGCGGGGTAGTAGTAGCAGTGCATCCGCGGGCATCCGGGCTCACCCGGGTGTCCGTGGCCATCCGGGCAGAGGGCCCGGGTGCATGACAGACAGTGAGAACCAACATGGCTGAAGCGACCGAAACGCCCGCTGCCGAGACCTCCACCCGGGGTCGTCCCAAGACCCGCGTGGGCATCGTCACCTCCAACAAGATGCAGAAGACGGTGGTCGTCACCGTCCAGCGTCGTGCTCCCCACCCGAAGTACGGGAAGATCATGAGCCTGCGCGAGAAGTACAAGGCGCACGTCGAGGATCACGACTACCCGAAGAAGGTCACCATTAACGAGGGTGACCGGGTGCGCATCGCCGAGACCAAGCCCGCTTCGAAGGACAAGCGTTGGCGCGTGGTCGAGGTGCTGGAGAAGAGCAAGAACGTCTAGGTAGGCCACACCGCGTCCGTGCGCCATGAAGCGCGTGGACGGGTTCGAGCAAGAGGAGACTTCACATGATTCAGATGCAGAGTGTGCTCGATGTGGCCGACAACTCGGGCGCCAAGAAGGTGTTTTGCATCAAGGTTCTCGGCGGCTCCAAGCGCAAGTACGCCTCCATCGGCGACGTCATCGTCGTGTCGATCCGCGAGGCCCTGCCCAACTCCAAGGTGAAGAAGGGTGACGTGGCCAAGGCCGTCATCGTCCGCACCCGTCGCGAGGTGGGTCGTGCGGATGGCAGCTACATCAAGTTCGACGGCAACTCGGCGGTCCTCATCAACAAGGACCTGGAGCCCATCGGGACGCGCATCTTTGGGCCGGTGGCCCGTGAGCTGCGTGCCCGCAAGTTCATGAAGATCATCTCGCTGGCGCCCGAGGTCCTCTAAGAGGACGCAGGCCTGACGGCGAACAGCCAGAGTGAGGAAGCCATGCAGAAGCTGAAAGTCGGTGACACCATCCAGGTCATCTCCGGGTCTGAGCGCTCGGAGAAGACGCCGGCGACCAAGCGCGGCAAGGTGCTGAAGGTTGACCGGGAGGCGGGCCGCGTGACGGTCGAGGGCCTGCGCCTGGTCAAGCGCCACCTGCGCAAGACGCCGCAGTCCCCCGAGGGCGGCATCATCGAGAAGCCGGGCACCATCGCGCTCTCGAACGTCCAGGTGGTCTGCGCCAAGTGCGACAAGCCGACCCGCGTCGGCATCCGCAAGGAGGGAGAGTCCTCCAAGCGGTTCTGCAAGCAGTGTGACGCCCTGATTGACTAGGGGTCGGTGTTCGGGCATGTATGCGCGCCCCTTGCCCCACCTCGTGGTGGGGCAAGCGGGCGTGCACGTCCAGAGAGCTGAAATGGTTGAGCGCTCTGGGTGTTTCCACGTTCTAGACGCAGGACTGATCGGGCGCGCTGGGTCATGACGGCGTTCCGAAGCAGAGGACTGAAAGATGGCTGACGAGAAGAAGGCCGACTCGAAGGAAAAGAAGAGCAAGAAGCGCGGCAAGGAAGAAGCCAAGAAGGTCGGCTTCGCCGCGAACATCGAGGAGGGCCTGAAGGCCCGCTCGGCGCGGCTCAAGGACCGCTTCCGCGCGGAAGGCGTTCCTGCGCTGATGAAGGAACTGGGGCTCGGAAACCCCATGGAAGTGCCGCGGCTGGAGAAGATCGTCGTCAACATGGGTCTGGGCGAGGCGCTCGCCAACAACAAGATCCTGGAGTCGGCGGTGGACCAGCTGGCCGCCATCACCGGTCAGAAGCCGGTCGTGACCCGCGCGCGCAAGTCCATCGCGAACTTCAAGCTGCGCCAGGGCCAGGCCATCGGTGCCGCCGTCACGCTGCGCGGCGACCGCATGTTCGAGTTCATGGACCGCCTCATCACCGTCGCGCTGCCCCGCGTTCGTGACTTCAAGGGCGTGTCTCCGAAGGCCTTCGACGGGAAGGGCAACTACACGCTCGGCGTGCGTGAGCAGATCATCTTCCCGGAAATCAACTACGATCAGATCGAAAAGGTGAAGGGGCTCAACATCAGCTTCGTCACCACCGCCCGGAACGACGAGCAGGGCCTCGCGCTGATGCGTCACTTCGGCATGCCGTTCCGTCAGTAACCGAGCCCAGGACTCCCATCGATCATGGCCAAGCTCTCCAAGATTGCCCAGGCGAAGCGCAAGCTGAAGTTCCCCGTGCGTCAGTACAACCGCTGCGGTCTCTGCGGTCGTCCTCGCGCCTTCCTGCGCAAGTTCAAGATGTGCCGTATCTGCCTGCGTCACCGCGCCCTGCGCGGTGAGATCACCGGCGTCACCAAGTCGTCCTGGTAGGCGCTGGACCCGGAACCCCGTCCCTGTCCTGAAGAGGGCAGGGCGGTGTCCGGTTGAAGTGGATGTGAAGTGGCGGTTGTCGCGAACCCCCGGGATGGGCCCGGCAGGCGCGGTGGCCGCGGATGCGGTGAGTCCCCATGGGACCGCTGCTTTGCTTGAAGGTGCTTCATGCCGGTCAATGATCCCGTCGGCGACATGCTGACCCGCCTGCGCAATGCCTCGCGTGCGCGGCACGACAAGGTCGTCATCCCCCACTCGAAGCTCAAGGTGGAGATCGTCAAGGTCCTCAAGGACGAGGGCTACATCGGGGATTTCACCATCCACGAGGTCGCTCCGCAGAACGAGATCACCGTCCAGCTGAAGTACGGCCCGGATCGCAGCCCGGCCATCACCGGCATCCGCCGCGTGTCCAAGCCCGGCCTGCGTCGCTATGTCGCGGTGCGCGACATCCAGCCGGTGCTCGGCGGCATGGGCATCTCCATTCTCTCCACCTCGCGCGGCATCCTGGTGGACACCGAGGCGCGGAAGCAGAAGGTCGGCGGCGAGCTGCTCTGCACGGTCTACTAGCCAGGAGCCTGGGTGTAGCGCTCCGAGAGGAGCGCGCCCCGGGCGACGACAGCACGAGGCAATCATGAGTCGGATTGGAAAACTGGCGATCAAGCTTGGCGACAAGACGAAGGTCAACGTCGCCAACCAGCAGGTCAACTTCGAAGGCCCCAAGGGCAAGCTGTCCGTCAAGCTCCCCGCCAAGGTGAAGGTGGAGGTGAAGGACGGCCAGGTGACGGTTCAGCGTGAGGATGACTCGCGCGAGGCCCGCAGCCTGCACGGCCTGACGCGGACCATCCTCGCCAACGCGGCGAAGGGCGTGTCCACGGGCTTCGAGAAGCGCCTCGACATTCGCGGCGTTGGTTTCCGCGCGGAAGTAAAGGGCAAGGCCATCCACTTCTCGCTCGGCTACTCCCACCCGGTGGTGTTCAACCTGCCGGAGGGCGTGACGGCGGAAGTCGACAAGACCTCCCGCACCGAGGACAGCCTTCCCACGGTGGGGCTCACGCTCCGCTCGGCGGACAAGGAAGTCCTGGGCGCCACGGCGGTCAACATCCGCTCGCTGCGTCCGCCGGAGCCCTACAAGGGCAAGGGCATCAAGTACGCCGAGGAGCGCATCCGTCGCAAGGAGGGCAAGACCGGTACGACCTAGTCGTCGCCGCGTCTTCGCCGAGCATTCAACCCCGCCGGACCTTGAGGTCTGGCGGAATCATCCGGCGGCGGAAGGCCGCATCGCCGCCGGACGGAAAAGGAAGCAGCCATGTCCAAGACTGTCGAGCAGCGCCTCAAGAGGAAGAACCGCATCCGCAAGAAGCTCTCCGGAACCACGGAGCGTCCGCGGCTGTCGGTCTACAAGAGCCTCAAGCACATCTACGCGCAGGTGGTGGACGACTCCACCGGTCGCACGCTGGCGTTCGCGTCGTCCCTGTCCAAGGAGCTGAAGGGCAAGGACGAGGGCGACAAGAAGGCCGACGCGAAGCGCGTGGGCTCCCTCATCGCGGAGAAGTGCAAGGCCGCCAACGTCGATGCGGTGGTGTTCGACCGCAACGGCTTCCCTTACCATGGGCGCATCGCCGCCGTGGCTGACGCCGCGCGCGAGGCCGGCCTGAAGTTCTAGGTACCAGAAAGGAATTCCTCAAGTGGCAACTCCGATCAATCCGAACGATCTGGACCTGACCGACCGCGTGGTGAACATCAACCGTGTGGCCAAGGTGGTGAAGGGTGGCCGCCGGTTCTCGTTCGCCGCGCTTGTCGTGGTGGGCGATGGCAACGGGCACGTGGGCGTGGGCCTGGGCAAGGCCAACGAAGTCCCCGAGGCCATCCGCAAGGGCGGCGAGAACGCGAAGAAGAACCTGTTCCGCGTTCCTCGCATGGGCCACACCATCCCGCACGAGATCCTGGGGCACTTCGGTGCCGGCTGGGTGCTCCTGAAGCCGGCCTCCGAAGGTACCGGCGTCATCGCCGGTGGCGCGGTGCGTGCGGTGCTGGAGGCGGCGGGCATCCGCAACATCCTGACCAAGAGCCAGGGTTCGCGGAATCCTCACAACGTGCTGAAGGCCACGGTCGCGGGCCTGAAGCTGCTGCGGAGCGCGGAGCAGGTCGCGCGGCTGCGTGGCAAGGACGTCGAGACTCAGAAGCTCGCGGGCGAGGCGAGGGGTTAGTCATGGCGCTCAAGGTGAAGCTGACGAAGAGCTACTCGGGTTCTTCCGAGGACATGCTGGCCACCATCAAGGGCCTCGGTCTGAAGAAGTTCGGCGACGAGCGGCTGTTGAAGGACACCCCGGCGGTGCGCGGCATGGTGTTCAAGGTGAAGCACCTGGTCTCCCTGGAGACGGTCAGCCAGGAGGCCCCGGCGCCCAAGCGCCGCAAGCCCCGGAAGATTGTCGCCCGGGACCGCGCCCTGGAGCGCCTGGCCGCCACGGCCAAGGCCTGAGAACTGAGGATCCAACATGAGCATCCTGACCAATCTGAAGCGCCCTGAGGGCTCCTGGCACCGCAAGAAGCGCGTGGGCCGTGGCCAGGGTAGCGGCCTGGGCAAGACGGCCGGCCGCGGCGGCAAGGGCCAGAAGGCCCGCTCCGGCAACATGCGGTTCGAGGGCTTCGAAGGCGGCCAGAGCCCGCTGCAGCGCCGCCTGCCGAAGTTCGGCTTCAACCCGCCCAACCGCACCGTCTACGCGGTGGTGAACCTGGGCGACCTGGAGCACACGTTCGACGCCGGCGCCACGGTGGACGAGGCCGCGCTGAAGCAGGCGGGCCTGGTCAAGGGCCGTTATGATGGCGTGAAGGTCCTGGCTCACGGCGAGCTCGCCAAGAAGCTCACCGTGAAGGTGAACAAGGTGTCCGCGGCGGCTCGCGAGAACATCGAGAAGGCGGGCGGCTCCGTGGAGGAGCTCCCCCTGGTGGCGCACAAGCCGGAGGCGGCCGCCAAGGCCCACGCCGGCAAGGGCGTCAAGGCTCCTCGCCAGCCCCGGGCGTAGGCGTGACCGGCGCGCATCACGGTGATGTGGTGCGCGCCCCCAGCCTTGTGTAGGCTTCCGCGCCCCTTTCCGGAACCGGAGAGGGGCGTTTGTTGTTGCTGGCAGAACCTCTTGAAGAGGATGGCATTACCGTGGCCTTGAACGCCTTCGCCAACGTCTTCCGCATCGCGGAGCTGCGCAGCCGGCTTGCGTACACGCTCGTGCTGCTGTCCGTCTACCGCATCGGCATTTTCATCAACACGCCGGGCGTGGACCGCTCCGCGATGAACGCGTTCATGGACGCCCAGAAACAATCGGGCGGCCTCGTATCGCTGTTCAACCTCTTCTCCGGCGGCGCGCTGGAGCAGATGTCCATCTTCGGCCTGGGCATCATGCCGTACGTGAGCGCCTCCATCATCATCCAGCTCTTGGCGGTGGTCGTGCCCAGCCTGGAGCGCCTGCAGAAGGAAGGCGCCGCGGGCCGCCAGAAGATCAACCAGTACACGCGCTACGGCAGCATCGTGCTGTCCATCGTGCAGGGCGTGGGCATCTCGCGGTGGCTGGCCTCGCTGGGCCGCTCCGACGCGGGGCAGGGCGGCTTCAACCAGGTGGTGGTGCCCAACGACAACCTCTGGTTCACCTTCATGACGGTGGTGAGCCTCACGGCGGGCACGGCCTTCATCATGTGGCTGGGTGAGCGCATCACCGAGCGCGGCATCGGCAACGGCATCTCGCTCATCATCTTCGCGGGCATCGTGGCGCGCGTGCTGCCCGGCGCGAAGACGCTGCTGGACCTGACGACGCAGGAAGTGGTGAACGTGGCCGCGGTGCTGGGCCTGCTCTTCTTCATGCTCCTCATCATCGGCGTGGTGGTCTACGTGGAGCGGGGCATGCGGCGCGTGCCCATCCAGTACGCCAAGCGCATGGCGGGCCGGCGCATGTTCGCGGGCCAGGCCACGTACTTCCCCATGAAGGTGAACGCCTCGGGCGTGATTCCCCCCATCTTCGCCGGCGCGGTGCTTTCCTTCCCGGCGACGCTGGGCGCGTGGTTCCCCTTCCTGCAGGGCTTCCAGCGCAGCATCGAGGGCAACCTCTGGGTCTACAACGGCCTGTTCGTGCTGCTGGTGGTGTTCTTCTCCTACTTCTACACGGCGCTCACGTTCCGGCCGGATGACGTGGCGGACAACATCAAGAAGCAGGGCGGCTACATCCCCGGCATCCGCCCGGGCCGTCAGACGGCGGAGTTCATCGAGCGCACGCTCAACCGCCTCACGTTCGGTGGCGCCATCTACCTGGCCGTCATCTGCGTGATTCCGTCCGTCATCAGCAGCGTGCTGGGTGTGCGGTTCACCTTCGGCGGTACGGCGCTCCTCATCGTCGTGGGCGTGGCGCTGGACACGGTGCAGCAGATCGAGGGTCACCTCATCAGCCGCAACTACGAAGGCTTCGCGGGTCCTCGCGGTCCGCGCATCCGTGGTCGGGTCCGCGTGGCGGCCTGACGGCAGTCGGTTGTGTTCCGGGCGCCTCTCTCCATTGGTGGGGAGGGGCGCCTCGTCGTTCAAGGGTGGACGTAGGTACAAAGGAGCGACATGAACCTCATCCTCTTGGGGCCGCCGAACGCCGGGAAGGGAACCCAGGCGAAGAAGCTCTACGCGGACTTCCAGATCCCGCAGATCTCCACCGGCGACATCCTGCGCAAGGCCGTGAAGGAGGGCACGCCGCTGGGCAAGGTGGCCGGTCCTCTGATGGCCGCGGGGCAATACGTCCCGGACGATGTCGTCATCGGCATCGTGGAGGAGCGGCTGAAGGAGTCGGACGTGGCCCAGGGCTTCGTGCTCGACGGCTTCCCCCGCACGCCGGGACAGGCGGACGCGCTGGACCGGATGCTGGAGCGTCTGGGCAAGCAGCTCAACGCCGTGGTGTCGCTCGAGGTCCCGCACTCGACGCTGGTCGAGCGTGGCTCCGGCCGGCGTGTGTGCCCCAATGACGGGGCCGTCTACCACGTCACCCAGAGCCCGCCGAAGCGCGCGGGGCTGTGCGACAGGTGCAGCACGGAGCTCGTGCAGCGTCCGGATGACACGCCGGAGGTCATCGAGAAGCGCCTGCAGAAGTACGACGCGGAGACGTCCCCGCTGAAGGACTTCTACGCGAAGAAGGGGCTGCTCAAGAGCGTGGACGGCGTCGGGTCTCCGGAGGGCATCTACGAGGAGATCAAGAAGGCCGCTGGCCGTCCTGCCTGAGTCTGGGGCAGCCAGCGCGGCGAGGGCAGGGCCGGTCAGGACTGCCACCCCACCGGTCACGGGTTCCCGACAGAGCAGTGGGCCGATAGGGGAAAGGGGCGAATGAACCCGGTTGCGCTCAAGGGTCCGGATGAGATCTCCCTGATGCGGGAAGCAGGGCGGATCGTCTGTGAAATCCTGGACGAACTGGAGAAGGCAGTGGCGCCCGGCGTCTCCACGTGGGAGTTGGACGCCCTGGCCGAGCAGCTCATCGCCAAGAAGGGCGCCCGGCCAGCGTTCAAGGGCTACCACGGTTTTCCGGGCGTTCTGTGCGCCTCCGTGAACCAGGAGGTCGTCCACGGCATCCCCAACCGGAAGCGCAGGTTGGTGGCCGGGGATCTGATGAAGCTGGACTTCGGGGTGGTCTTCCGGGGCTTCTTCGGGGACTCGGCACGCACGGTCCCGGTGGGGAAGGTGACGCCAGAGGCCCAGGCCCTGGTGGATGTCACCAGGCAGTCCCTGGAGAAGGCCATCCAGGCGATGCAACCGGGCAACCGGATTGGCGACATTGGCCACGCGGTACAGAGTCACGTGGAGGCCCGGGGGTTCTCCGTGGTCCGGGACTTCACGGGGCACGGGATTGGCCGGAAGCTGCACGAGCCGCCGCAGGTGCCCAACTACGGGCAGGCGGGCTCCGGGATGAAGCTGCGGCCAGGCATGGTCCTGGCGGTGGAACCGATGGTGAACCAGGGGATGCCCGACGTGGAGGTCCTGGAGGACGAGTGGACGGCCGTCACCGTGGACGGCAAGTTGTCCGCCCACTTCGAGCACACCATCCTGATCTCGGAGCGGGGGCCGGAAGTGCTGACCCGGCGTCGATGAGGGCCCCCGGACCCCGGGTGAAATAGGGTGATGTCAGAGGGTGTTGATAGAGGTCCAGATTTCAGATCGCGCGGCGCTTGCTACTTACGGACCAAAGTGTTATCCCGCCGCGCTTCCAGAAGGTTCGTGGTCCGGGAAGAAGGTTGACGCTTGCCGAAGGATGATTCCATCGAAGTCGAGGGGACCGTCATGGAACCCCTACCGAACGCGATGTTCCGCGTGGTGCTGGACAACGGCCACAAGGTGCTCGCGCACATCTCGGGTAAGATGCGGATGCACTTCATCCGTATTCTCCCGGGCGACAAGGTGAAGGTCGAGTTGTCGCCGTATGACCTGACCCGTGGACGGATCACGTACCGGGCCAAGTAATTCGCGCCGGCCGCCTGTGCGGACCGGCTGTCGTACTTTTCACCGCTGAAGGAAGGAAGTTCGCTCCATGAAGGTTCGGGCGTCCGTCAAGAAGATCTGCGACAAGTGCAAGGTTGTTCGCCGCAAGGGCATCGTGCGCATCATTTGCGCCTCCAACCCCCGGCACAAGCAGCGCCAGGGCTAAAGAGTCCCCAGGGACTCTTCAGCCTCAGACCAACTCCACAACGAAGGAAGACCGAAGATGGCTCGTATCGCCGGCATCGATCTGCCGCCCAACAAGCGTGCGGTGATCTCGCTTCAGTACATCTACGGGATCGGTAACAAGACCGCGCACGACATCATCGAGGCGGCGGGCATCGATCTCACCACCCGGACCAAGGACCTCACCGAGGACCAGGCTCGAAAGATCCGCGAGATCATCGAGGCCAACTACAAGGTCGAGGGTGACCTCCGGCGCGAGGTGACCATGAACATCAAGCGGCTGATGGACCTGGGTTGCTACCGGGGTCTGCGTCACCGCAAGGGTCTTCCGGTCCGCGGCCAGCGCACCCACACCAACGCGCGCACCCGCAAGGGCCCCAAGCGCGGCATCGTTCGCGCGAAGCCGGCCGCTCCGGCCCGCTAAACCCTCTGGCGCCCGCCGCCTCACCCCGTGTGAGGCGCGGGCGTTGATCACCTACTCCCAGGAGCAGCGATTCACATGGCTGACGAGATCAATACCGCCGCCGCGCCGGCCGGTGCCGAGGGTGGCGAGACCCCTGCGGCGAAGAAGAGCAAGCGCAAGGGCAAGAAGAACATCCTCAACGGCGTGGTCCACATCCAGTCCACGTTCAACAACACCATCATCACGATCACGGACGTGTCCGGGAACGTGATCTCCTGGTCGTCGGCCGGGGCGCGCGGCTTCAAGGGCAGCCGCAAGTCCACGCCGTTCGCGGCGCAGGTGGCCGCAGGCGACGCCGCGGCGAAGGCGATGGAGCACGGCCTGAAGACCGTGACGGTGTTCGTGAAGGGCCCGGGCGCGGGCCGTGAGTCGGCGCTGCGCGCGCTGGCCGCCGCCGGCCTGAAGATCAGCCTCATCCGCGACGTGACGCCCATCCCGCACAACGGCTGCCGTCAGCCCAAGCGCCGCCGCGTCTAATCACCGCTTCGGGCCGGGGACCTGCCTCGCGGCGGGCCCGGCTCCAGACCATCTGCAAGGAGAGTTTCCGTGGCTCGTTATACCGCGAGCGCCTGCCGTATCTGCCGGCGCGAGAACCTGAAGATGTACCTCAAGGGCGACCGTTGCTACACGGACAAGTGCGCCATCGAGCGCCGCCCCTATCCCCCCGGTCAGCACGGCCAGGGCCGCGTGAAGTTCTCCGGCTACGGCGTGCAGCTGCGCGAGAAGCAGAAGGTCAAGCGCATGTACGGCCTGCTCGAGAACCAGTTCCGCGGGTACTACCACCGCGCGTCCGCGGCCAAGGGCAAGACGGGTGAGAACCTGCTGCAGCAGCTGGAGCTCCGTCTGGACAACGTGGTGTTCCGCATGGGCTTCGCGGACACGCGCAACGAGGCGCGCCAGCTGGTGCGTCACGGTCACTTCCAGGTCAACGGCCGCCGGGTGAACATCCCGTCGTTCGCCGTGAAGCCGGGCAGCGCGGTGGAAGTGGCGGAGAAGAGCCGCAAGGTGCTCCGCATCTCCGAGGCGCTGGAGACGGTGGACCGCCGTGGCGTTCCGCAGTGGATCGACCTGGACAAGAAGGCGTTCAAGGGCACGGTCAAGACGGTCCCGAACCGCGAGGACCTGACGATGCCCATCCAGGAGCAGCTCATCGTCGAACTGTACTCGAAGTAAGCAGGGATGCCGGGCCCGCTTCGCGGTGGGCCCCTCCCGCGGTGGACGCCCTGGCCGACGAGGCCGGGGCGTTGTCGCTTTGTCGCCTGTCGTTTCATCGCCTGGAGGGCGCGTCCTGCGCGCACCGGGCGAGGCTGTTACGCAGTCCCCCCGCGTGCCCGTCCTCCCGTCACCCTGACGGGGAAGTCGGTGATGGCGCACGACCAGAGGAGCAGTCCCCATGGCCGACACGTTTGTTGCGAAGAACTGGCGCGACCTCATCAAGCCGCGCCGCATGGAAGTGGACCAGGACTCGCTGAGCCCCACGTACGGCAAGTTCGTGGCGGAGCCGCTGGAACGCGGCTTCGGGACGACGCTGGGCAACTCGCTGCGGCGGGTGCTGCTGTCGTCGCTGCAGGGCGCGGCCATCACCTCCGTGAAGATTGAGGGCGTGGACCACGAGTTCACGACCATCCCCGAGGTGGCCGAGGACGTCACGGACGTCGTGTTGAACCTGAAGGAGGTCCTCCTCCGGATGCACACGAACGAGACGAAGACGCTGCGCATCGAGGTGGAGGGCCCCAAGGAAGTGAAGGCGGGCGACCTCATCGCGGACCAGGACGTGGAGATCCTGAACCCGGGTCACCACATCTGCACCGTGTCCGAGGGTGGCAAGGTGCGCATGGAGCTGTCGTGCCGCCGGGGCCGGGGCTACGTGCCGGCGTCCACCAACAAGGTGGCGGGCGCGCCCATCGGGACCATCCCCATCGACTCGCTCTTCTCGCCCATCCGCAAGGTGAACTACCAGGTCACCAACGCGCGCGTCGGTCAGGTCACGGACTACGACAAGCTGTCGCTCGAGGTCTGGACGGACGGCTCCGTGGTGCCGCAGGACGCGGTGGCGTACGCGGCGAAGATCATCAAGGAGCAGCTCACGGTGTTCGTGAACTTCGACGAGACCGAGGAGCCGGTCGTCGCCGAGGCGCCGAAGGAAGAGGCCAAGCTCAACGAGAACCTGTTCCGCTCGGTGGACGAGCTGGAGCTGTCGGTGCGCTCCGCCAACTGCCTGCAGCAGGCGAATATCAAGTCCATCGGTGACCTGGTCCAGCGCACCGAGGCGGAGATGCTCAAGACGAAGAACTTCGGCCGCAAGTCCCTGAAGGAGATCAAGGAGATCCTCGCGGAGATGGGCCTGTCGCTGGGCATGAAGCTGGAGAACTGGCCGCCGAAGAACGCGCCGGCTCCCGCGGCCCCCAAGGCCTGAGAAGCGTCGTCGTTTCCTGAAGCACCTGCCCTGGCTGTCCACTGACACGGCTTCACGGTGGCGCGATGGCAGGGGGCCCTGGTACACAGGGCCCGATTCAACGGCGGCCCCTGGTGTCGGGGCCGTCCTTCCCACCCGGTACCTGATACGGCCGGAGTGGTGGGGCACTCAGCGAGAGGCCCCGGAGCACGCGCCATGCGTCATAAGGTCGGACAGAGGAAGCTGCACCGCACCACGAGCCACCGTCTCGCGATGCTGAACAACATGGTCACGTCCCTGCTGGAGCACGGGGCCATCCGCACCACCGTTCCCAAGGCGAAGGAAGTCCGTCCGCTGGCCGAGCGCATCATCACGCTCGCCAAGCGCGGTGGCCTGTCCAACGTGCGCCTTGCTGCCCGCACCGTGAAGGACCGCACGGTCCTCCAGAAGGTGTTCAGCGAGTACAAGGAGCGTTACGCCTCCCGTCCGGGTGGCTACACCCGCATCGTGCGCCTGGGCTTCCGCCGGGGCGACGCCGCGGAGATGGCCCTCATCGAGCTGGTGGACCGTCCCGCGAAGGCTCCGGCCGCCGCCGAGACGACCGAGGCTCCCGCCGAGGCGAAGACCGAGGGTTGAGCCGTTCCCCGTGCCCGGGTCTCACGTGAGTGAGGCCCGGCCGGGCTGAAGCAGCACAAAGGGCGCCTTCCTGCTTCAGGAGGGCGCCCTTCGTGTTTCCGGCGTCTGGGGAGACGCGCGCGGCGCCTACTTCTTCGGCGCGCGGAGACGCTCCCACTCCTCCTGGAGGGAGGGCGTGAGGTCGGCCTTGTCGTCCGCGCTCTTCATCGTCAGTGCCTGGAAGCGCAGGTCCGCGGGCGCGGAGCCGCCGTTCTTCCCCAGCAGCTGCTTGGGCGTGATGGTGACGAAGTTGCCGGGCAGCACCTCGGCCACCACCGCCTTGTACTCGTTGTTCACGGTGATGATGACGTCGCGCCAGGCGTCCTTGCTCTCGTTCCAGATGGTGACGGAGGGCCGGTCCAGCTTGTCGCTGAGCACCAGGCGCGCGTCCATGTCACCGGTGTCCATGGAGCTGCCCGGGCACGCGATGCCAAGGCTTGCGACGGACAGGACGAGCCAGCCCGCGACGATGCCGGCCTTGTACTTGAAGAAGCGGTCACTCGCGCGGAAGTCCGCGAACTGCTCCTTCAGGATGGAGAAGGCGTTGAGGACGACGTTGGACGTCTCCGCGGCGACACGCTTGCCCAGGGGACCTTCCGGCTTCGGCTTCTCCAGGGGGGCCGCGCGGGCGGCGCTCACGGCGCGCATGCCGGGGCTGGTGGCCGCGCGGGGCTGGGTGCCGGGGTTGCTGGGAGGGGAGGGTTTGCGCGCGTCGCTCATCGGAAGTCGAGTGTAGAGGGGGCGGTGCGCTGGTGGCTACTGGCCCTTGAGCACCTGCAGGGCCTTGCTGGCCACCGCGTTGTCGGGCTGGGTCTCCAGCACCTTCCCCAGCCAGCGCTCCGCTTCGCTCGCGGCCTTCTGGCGGTCCTCGGGACGGCGGGCCTTCTGGGCCTCCTCGGTGTAGAGCAGGCCCAGGCGCAGGGCGAATTCGGTGTTCTCCGGGTCCTTGTCCGCCACGGCCTTCAGCTCGCGCTGCGCGGCCGCGTAGTCCCCCTGCAACTGGTACACGAGCGACAGCTTGCCGCGCGCGGCCACCGAGTCCGGCGTCAGCGTCACCGCCACCAGGAAGGCCTCCTTCGCGGTGTCCAGGTCCCGGGCCTCCAGGCGCAGGTCACCCAGGCGGAACCAGGCCAGGTCCAGCAGCGGGTTGAGCGTCACGGCCTTCTCGAAGGCGGTGCGTGCCGCGTCCGTGCGCTGACGCGTCAGGTACAGCTCCCCCAGGTAGAGCTGGTTCTTGCCGTCCTGGGGCGCGCGCTCGATGGCCTGTTTGAACTCGTCCACGGCGCGGCCGGCGTCATCCAGGCGCTGGTAGGCCAGCCCCAGCAGGGCGTGCACCACGGCCAGGTCCGGGTAGTCGTGGAGGATCTCCTCGAAGGCGATGACGGCGTGCTGGGGCGCGTCCAGCTCGTGCAGGTAGCGCATGCCCTCCTCGAGCTTCGCCTCCGCCGCCTTGGGGAAGTTCTGGAACGGGTCCGCCAGCGGGTTCATCAGCGCCCGCGCGGTGGCGACCTCCGCGGGGGTGGGGTTGCCGCGCACGACGGTGCCCAGGGCCTCCACGGCGCCCGCGGTGTCGCCCGTGCGGGCCAGGGCCTTGGCCAGGGGCAGCTTCCAGCCCGCGCGCTCCGGGGCCAGCTCCACGGCCTTGCGCAGCGGGCCCAGGGCGGCGGCGTACTGCTCGGACTCCAGGCGCGCCACGCCCAGGCGGTAGTGGAACTCCGCGGTGGTGGGGGACAGCGCGATGGCGCGCTCGAAGGCGGCCACGGTGGGGGCGCCGGCGTCGCGGGCCCTCGAGAAGAGCGTCAGGCCCAGCATGTACTGGTCCACCGCGCGCTCGTTCTTCGCGATGGCCTGGCGCAGCTCCTCCGTCCAGGCGTCCGCGCGGCCGGCCTTCACCTGGGCCTCGGTGAGAGCGCGGGCCACGTCCACGTCGTCCGGCGTGCGCGCGTGCAGCTCCCTCAGGAGCTTCACCGCCTCATCCGGCTGGTTGCCGTCCAGGTACGCGCGCGCCTGGGCCTGGGGCGACAGCGCGGGGGCCTGGGCCTGGCCATGGCCGCAGCCGGTGGCGAGCAGCCCCAGGCCCAGGAGGGCGGCGGGCCAGCGGAGCGTGCAGAGGCGGTTCGAGGGCGGCGTCAGGGGCACGGGGAGCTCAGGAGGCCTTGGAGGTGACGGAGGAGGCAAGCTGCGCGACGCCCTCGCGGTTCGGCGCGGCGACGGCGGTGTCCGGATCCCCGCCCTTGCCGCCCAGGGAGAGGCTGTCGGCGATGACCTGCGCGCGCACGGCGCGGGCCAGGCCCTCGCGGTCGTTGTCCGCGAAGCCGGTGGTGTCGATGGGGCGGCCAATCTTCACGCGCACCGGGCCCGGGGTGATGTTCCACGAGTTCTTGGGCATCACGTTGTCGGTGCCTTCGATGGTGACGGGGCAGATGGGCACCCGGGCCTTGAGCGCGAGCGCGAAGGGGCCCTTCTTGAAGGGCAGCACGCGGCCGTCCGGGGAGCGGGTGCCCTCCGGGTACAGGAAGATGCTGGTGCCCGCGCGGATCTTCCGGGCGGCCTTCTCCAATGACGCGATGGCCGACGCGCGGTCCCCACGGTTGATGAAGATGTGGCCCGCGAGCCAGAGGTACCAGCCGATGAACGGGACGAAGCGCAGCTGCGACTTGGCGACGAAGCGGAAGTCCACCGGCACGGCGAGGAAATGGGCCGGGATGTCGAGCGTGGACAGGTGGTTGCCCACGTAGATGGTGGGCCGCTTCGGGTCCACGTTCTCCCCGCCAATGACCTCCAGCTTCGCGCCCCCGGCCCAGAGGAGCACGGGCGACCAGAGCCTGCGGGCGACGGCGACCGAACGCGACGGGTTGAGCGTCACCAGCATGGCGAGGCAGGCCAGCGGGAAGCAGACCATGGACCAGACCGTGACCACGAAGATGCACCACAGCTTGCGCAGCATGCGTCGCCTTTCCTCCTACCGGGGGACCTGCGTGCCGGAAGGACCCCGGGGGTGCCGCTCCCCCGTCGTGCAGGCAGGCGGCGCGGCATGGGCGCCGGCTCGGGCTCCTGGACGTGCGGAACGGGGCGGGGGCATGCACTTTATCTACCATGGCTCCCCTCGCCATTGTTTCTGGTGAATGCCGCTCGCTGGGGTTACAAGCAAGGGTGGCGTGGCCAGGAAAAAGTTCATCGCCATCGCGGGCAACATCGGGGCCGGAAAGACGGAGCTCACGTCCTTCCTGTGCCGGAAGTACGGCCTCACGCCGTCCTTCGAGCCCAATGACCAGAACCCCTACCTCGCGGACTTCTACAAGGACATGAAGACGTGGGCGTTCCGCTCGCAGCTCTTCTTCCTGACGCACAAGTTCCGCCTGCACCGGGAACTGGAGCGCACGCCGGGCACCGTGCTCCAGGACCGGACCCTCTACGAAGACGCGGAAATCTTCGCCAAGAACCTCCACCGGCAGCGGCTCATCGACAAGCGCGACTGGTCCACCTACTGGGAGCTGTACCAGACCATCTCCCAGGCGCTCCGGCCGCCCGACCTGATGATCTACCTGCGCTGCCCGGTCATCACCCTGAAGGAGCGCATCCGGCTGCGCGGCCGGTCCATGGAGAAGGACATCCCGACCGCCTACCTGAAGCGCCTCAATGCCCTCTACGAAGAGTGGTTCGAGGGCTACTCGCTGTCACCGGTGCTGGTGCTGGGGACGGACAAGCTGGACTACCTCACCGACCTGGTGGACCGCGTGGACCTCTTCCGACAGATTGAGAAGCACCTGTGAAGGAGGTCTATGTCCTGGCCACCGAGCAGTCCGTGCCGCCCTCTCTTGACGCGCTGCGCGCGGTGTTCGCCACGGACGAGGTGGAGTTCGTTCCGCACGAGGGCGACTGGGGCTTCACCGTGCGGGCGGACGGCTCGGAGGTGAAGGTGGTGCTCAAGCCCCTGAGCGACGGCCGTCCTCGCGTTCCCCAGGAGCTGTTCAGCGGCAGCCCGGAGGCCTTCGCTCGCGTGGAGAAGTCTCAGGCCTGCTATGCGTTCCTCCTGGAGCCGGGCGGCGCGCAGCCCACGCTGCCCGTCTTCGAGGCGCTGTGGACCGTGCGCACGCTGATGGAGCAGGCGCCGGGCGTGCTCGTGGACCTGACGGCGTTCAAGCTTCACGAGCCCGAGGACGTGGTCGAGATCACCGAGCTGGACTTCGACATCCGCGACCACGTGCACCTGCACGCCATCGAGCTGGCGGAAGGGGACACGCCGCTGTGGGTGCACTCGCACGGGATGGAGAAGTTCGGCGCGCGCGACGTCGAAATCTTCCACCTGGGCGAGGGCGACCTGCTGGCCGCGGAGAGCTTCCTCCACGAGCTGTGCACGGACCTGGCGTTCGCGCAGGGGCCGGCGCTGCGCTCGGAGGTGGCCACCAGCGAGGGGCAGAGCTTCACCCTGGTGCCATCGGAAGAAGCCCGCGCGAACCTGCTGGGCGTGCCGCTGGATGCCTTCGAGGGCCACGAGGGGCTGTTCCTCACGGTGGTGTCGCCCCTGGGCCGGCACAACACGGCGGAGCTCCTGGCGACGTACCGGGAGCGCTTCGCCAAGGAGCCGGCCGAGCAGACCCAGGCCATGCACGAGGAGGCGCAGGCGCTGCTGCCCGCGTTCCTGGCGCGCTTCCAGCGCAAGGGGTTGATGGAGCCCCTCACGTTCCTGGTGCGGGCCCCCTTCGAGACGCACCCGGAGGGCGAGGTGGTGGTGGAGAACCTGTGGCTGGAGGCGGTGACCCGGGACGAGGGCTCCGTCGTGGGCCGGCTGGTGGATGGCGCGGTGCACACCACGGAGTGGCGCAAGGGGGCCCACGTGGAGGTGGAGGAGAAGCAGATCAACGCCCTGGCCATCGCCCGGGAGGGCCGCGCGCTCAACGAGTCCGAGCTGCGCGCTCTTTTGAACGCCGAACGCCCCATGTAGCGCCGCGCGTCCAACCCGACGCGTCTTGCGGGCGCCCCTCGGGGCACTGCTAGGCTGTTCGTCCGCATGCCGGCATTGCTGCTGCTCACGGGCCCCTCGGCGGGGCGCCGGTACGAGGTCGTCTCCCAGCTGACCCTCGGCCGCAGCCCCTCCTGCGACATCCCGCTGGAAGACGACCAGGTGTCGCGCCGCCACGCGCAGCTGTTCCTGGACACCGTCGCGGGACAGGTGCGGCTGCGCGACCTGGGCTCCACCAACGGCACGCTGCTCAACGGGCAGCGGCTGGCGCTCCAGGAAGAGGCGGTGCTGCGGCCGGGTGACCGGATGCGCGTGGGCGCCACCATCGCGGTCTATGAGCCGCCGCCGGTGTCCATCGTCGACGAGCCCTCTGGCGTGGTCGCTCCGGAGCCGGAGCACGTGCCCATCGAGGAGGTGCTGCCGCACGTGGGCGCGGCCGCGGCGATGTACTCGGCGGGGACGGCGCTGCTGGGGGCCACCAGCGAGGCCATGGTGCTGCGGCGGCTGTCGGAGGAGACGGTGCACGCGCTCAACGCGGACCGCGCCGCGGCGCTCCTGAGCGGGCCGGAGGGGCTTCGCACGGCGGCGGTGTCCGGCGCTGCTTCCGTGGAGGTGCCTCGCTCGCTGGTGCAGGCGGCGCTGGAGCGCAAGGAATTGGGGCGGACGGACACGGCGCTGTGCTCGCCGCTGGTGGCTTCGGGTGGGATGCCGTTCGGCGTGCTGTACGTGGAGCGCGAGGAGTCGCCGTTCACCGAGGGTGAGGGGCAACTGCTCGCATCGCTGGGGCGCCTGGGCGGCGAGGCCTATACGGCGGTGCGCTCGCGCGGTGAAGCGGAGGCCGCGGAGACGCCGTGGGTGACGCCGCTGGGAACATCGCGGGCGTTCCGGGGCGTGGTGGAGGAGGCGCGGCGTGCGGCGGGCAGCGCCGCCCCGGTGGTGCTGTACGGCGAGCCGGGCACGGGCAAGGCGCTGCTCGCGCACTTCATCCACGGGAAGTCTCCGCGCGCGCTGGGGCCCTGGGTGACGGTGGAGTGCCGCCAGTCCCTGGAAGCCGTGGAGGTGGCGCTCTTCGGCCGTGCGGGCGCGCCCGGCCAGCCCCCGGTGACGTCCGCGGTGCTGCGCGCGGACGCGGGCACGCTGCTGCTTCGCCACGTGGAAGCGCTGCCCCGTCCGGCGGCGGAGCGGCTGGCGCGGATGCTGGCCCGTCGCGCGGCTCCGGCACGGCAGGGCGGAGAAGAGCCGGTGGACGTGCGCATCGTCGCCACCAGTGCTTCACCGGTGTCGCGGCTCGCGTCCCGGGGAGAGTTCGACGCGGCGCTGGCCCGGGGGCTCACGGGCTTCGAGCTGGAGGTCCCACCCCTGCGGGAGCGGCGAGGGGACGTGCCGGTACTGCTGGAGCACTTCGCGCTGCGCGGAGCCCGGCAGGGCGGGCGGGAGGCGCCAGTGCTGGGACCGGAGGCCCGGCGCCTCCTGGCCGAGTATCCGTGGCCGCAGAACGTGCGCGAGCTGGAGTTGGTCGCGGAGCGGCTGGGGCGCGTGTACGCGGCGGGTCACGTGGGCATCCCGCAGCTGCCTCCGGAGGTGCGCGAGGGCGCGGTGGGGCAGGCGCCCCGCACGTTGCAGGAGCAGGTGGCCCGGCTGGAGCGTGACGCCATCGCGGAGGCGCTTCGCGAGTCCGGCTGGAAGAAGGTCCGCGCGGCGGAGCTCCTGGGCATCAGCCGGCCCACGCTCGACCGGAAGATGGAGGAGTACGGGCTGACGCTGGAGCGGGGGACTCGCGGCTGAGCGCGGTCAGGCCTTCGTGATGGCGCTGTCCTTGCGGCGGCTGATCAACACGCCCGTGAGGATGAGCGCCGCGCCGAGCACCTGGAGCAGGGTGGGGCGCTCACCGCGGACGGCCCAGGCGGTGAGGGCGGCCACCACGGGGATGCCGGTGCCATAGAGCGTCGTGCGGTTGGTGCCCACCTGCTGCACGCTGCGGAACCATACGAAGTACGCGAGCACCAGCGGCACCAGCGCCGAATACACGAGCGCGACCCAGCCCGCGGCGCTCACGCGCGACGCGTCCATCCCGACGACCTGGGACGCGCCGGCCAGCACGACCCCCGGGGCTCCCGTGAGCATGGTGATGGCGGTGACGCGCAGCGCGGAGATGCCCTCTCCCACGGCCCGCGTGCCCACCGTGTAGATGGCCCAGCACAGCGAGCTGCCGACGATCAGCGCATCGCCCGTCCACGTCGCCGCGCCCAGGTTCGGGCCTCGTGCACCGACGACCAGCAGCGTGCCCACCACCGCCAGCGAGAGCCCCGCGACGACCGGGCGCCGCAGCCGTTCGATGCCCAGCGCGGCTCCAAGCGCCGCCGTCACCACCGGGCTCACCGCCGTGAGCATGCCGCTGTTGGCCGCCGTGGTCCGGGCGAGCCCTTCGATGAAGCACAGCTGGTACAGCGTGTTGCCCACGAACCCCAGCGCGGTGAGCCGCAGGAACGCCTTCCACGGCATCGGCTTGTGGCCCTCCACCGCGAGCAACACGAGCCCCATCGCGAGCGCGGCGAGCCCGAAGCGCAGCGACATGAAGGCCCGCGCCGGCATGCCCTCCAGGGCGTCCTTCACCAGGGTGTAGTTCGTCCCCCAGACGACCACGACGGCGATCATCGCCAGGTCGGAGGCGGAGAGGAGACGGGCAGGCGCTGCGACCGCGGGCGACGAGGTGCTCACGGCGGCGGGGCATAGGGCGGCGCGGGTCCGGATGCAACCGACGGGGCTGCAATGAACGCACAGGCCCGCACCGCTGCCCTGTCAGGTGACACGCACGCGCGGTGCTCCGGGCCGACGTTTCCCCACGCCCGTGCTTGTCCGGCCGCCCGGGCCGTGGCGTAAATGCCCGCCCATGGACTTCCGTTATTCGGACGAGGTGCGGCGCGCGAAGGACTCCGGGCAGCCGCTGGTGGCGCTGGAGACGAGCGTCGTCGCGCAGGGCCTGCCGTACCCCGACAACCTGGCCGCCGCTCGCGCGTGCGAGGAGGCCGTGCGCCGCGCTGGCGCCGTGCCCGCGCCCATCGCGCTCGTGGACGGCGAGGTGTGGATTGGCCTGGAGGACGCCACGCTGCGCCGCCTGGCCGAGGGCAAGGAGAAGCTGCTCAAGGTGGGCTCGCGCGACCTGGCCGTGGCGGTGGCCACCCGCTCCAGCGGCGGCACCACGGTGAGCGCCACGTGCGAGCTGGCCGCGGCGGCGGGCATCCGCGTCTTCTCCACCGGTGGCATCGGCGGCGTGCACCGGGGCGCTTCCGAGCACTGGGACATCTCGCAGGACATCGCGGCCCTGTCGCGCTACCCCGTCGCCGTGGTGTGCGCGGGCGCCAAGTCCGTGTTGGATCTGCCCAAGACCATGGAGCTGTTGGAGACGGCGGGCGTGCCCGTCATCGGCGTGGGCACGAACGAGCTGCCGTCCTTCTACAGCCGCGAGTCCGGCCTCTCCCTGGAGCACCGCGCGGACGACGCGGAGACCGCCGCGCGCATCGCCCACGCTCGCTTCGAGATGCTGGGGCAGGGCGGCGTGCTCTACACGGTGCCGCCTCCGGTGGAGGCCGCGCTGCCCCGCAACGACGTGGAGCTGCACATCGCGTCGGCGCTGGCGGACGCGGACCGGCAGGGCGTGCGCGGCAAGGCCGTGACGCCGTTCCTCCTGGGCGAGATGGCGAAGCGCACCGGGGGCAAGACGCTCAAGACGAACCTGGCGCTTTTGGAGAACAACGCGCGCTTCGCGGGGGCGCTGGCCGTGGCCTACGCCCGCCTCGCGAAGCGCTGAACGCCGCGGACGGCGCTCAGGCCGTGCGGTGCTGGAACCAGGACATCAGGTCTTCCAGCGCCGCGCGGTCCACGTCGTCGAAGGTGTTCTTGTGCTCGGAGTCGATGTCGAGCACCGCGATGAGCTCGCGGTTTCGCCCGTACACCGGCACCACGATTTCAGACGCGGAGCGCCCGTCGCAGGTGATGTGGCCCGGGAACGCGTGCACGTCCGGCACCACCACCGTCTCACCCTTTGCCGCGGACGTGCCGCACACGCCCTTGCCGAAGGTGATCTCCAGGCACCCGAGCGTCCCCTGGTAGGGGCCCACGCGCAGCAGCTTCCCGGGCGTCACCACCCGGTAGAAGCCGGTCCACAGGTGGCCGAAGGCGTTGTGCAGCAGGCAGCTCATCGTCGCCATCGCGCAGATGTCGTCATCCACGCCTTCGAGGATGGCGAGCGCGTGGGTCGTCAGCTCCGCGTATGCCTCGGTCTTGGGCTGACCGCGCAGATCCAGGGTGACTTCGGCCATGATGGGATCCTCTGTCAGGAATTACGACCCGCCCCTTCTAACAACCCCCGTGCCGGCTGGCACTCTGGAGGTCGTGTGGAACCGCTCGTCCTGGATTCGAAAACCCGCCTGCTCGTCCTCACCGGCGCCGGAGTCTCCGCGGAGAGCGGGGTGCCCACCTTCCGGGGCATGAACGGGCTCTGGGAGAACCACCCCGTGGAGGCGGTGGCATCCCCGCAGGGCTTCGAGTCGAACCCCGCGCTCGTCTGGCGCTTCTACTCGCAGCGCCGGGCGGGGGCCGCGGACGTGAAGCCCAACCCGGGCCACGACGCGCTGGTGCACTGGGAGCAGCACCTGGGGGACCGCTTCCTCCTGGCCACGCAGAACGTGGACGGCCTGCACACGAAGGCGGGCAGCCAGCGCGTGGTGGACATGCACGGCAACCTCTTCCGCACGAAGTGCGCGGACTGCCAGCGCGCGCCCTTCGCGGACACCACCGTGCATCCGTCGGGCACCGTGCCGAAGTGCGACAGCTGCGGGGGCCGGCTGCGGCCGGACATCGTCTGGTTCGGGGAGATGCTGGACCCCAAGGACCTGGCGCGCATTGGCGACTTCATCACGCGCGACGACGGCACGCGGCTGGTGTTCCTGGCCGCGGGCACGTCCGGAGCGGTATGGCCCGCGGCGGGCATCGTGGACGAGGTGCGCTCCGTGCGCGGGGATACGTGGCTCGTGAACTATGAGTCCGCCGCGAACACGGAGCGCTTCCATCACTTCGTCCAGGGAATGAGCGGACAGGTGCTGCCCACCCTGGCGAAGCTCGCCTAAGCCGTCAAGCGAGATAAATCCGCCCGCCTTGTTACTCCGGGTATGCTCTGGGAATGTTATTTTCCAGCCATGCCCGGAATCCCGGGGCGGATGCCTCTGTCGGCACCGAAGCCCTCGACGCGATTCTTCAGGGCGACCCGGTGGGCGCCTACGTCCTCCTGGATGAAGACACGCGTGCCCGGTACCGGGCGGCCTGTCTGGAGATGGCGCTCGCGTCAGGGAAGTCACCCGCCCAGGTCGCGAGCGCGGCGGTCCAGTGGAGCGGGGAACGCCCGGTGGTGGATCCCCGGGACCGTCACGTGGGTGAGGTCCTGCTCTCTACCGGGCGGCGGGAGTTGGAGGTCCGGCTCGGGTGCCGGATTCCGGCGAAGACGCGCGTCGCACGTTGGATGTCGCGACACGCGGGGCCCCTCTATGTCGGCACCTTCTGTCTGCTGACGCTGCTCACGCTGGTGCAGGTGGAGCGCATGCTCGCGGCGAGCGGCGTCGTGCTCCTGGAGCGGCTGATCCTGGTGGGGCTGCTCATCCTCCCGGTCCTCGCGCTCCTCCAGGAGATCATCAACGTCGTGGTGTGGCGCCTGTGCGCGGAGCCGCCGCCGCTCCCCCGGCTGGATCCGGACCGGGTCCTCACCCCTGAGACGCGCACCCTGGTGGTCACGCCCCTGCTCGTGACACGCCTGGAGGACATCGACGCCCAGTTGCGGCGGATGGAGCTCAACTACCAGGGCAATGTTTCACCGGAGCTCTTCTTCGCGCTGCTGACCGACTTCCCCGATGCGCAAGCGAAGGACCTGCCTGGGGAGCAGGATTTGTTGCAGCACCTGGAGCGTGGCATCCAGGCACTCAACGCGCGGCAGGGGGCCTCCAACGCGCCGCGCTTCTTCCTCCTTCATCGCGAACGCCGCTGGAATCCGGTGGCGCGCCGTTGGATGGGCTGGGAGCGCAAGCGCGGCAAGCTGGAGGAACTCAATCGCTTGCTGCTTGGAGCGGCGGACACGAGTTACGTGGCGCCCGTGCCCCAGGTGCTACGCTCGGTCCGTTATGTGATTACTCTGGACGCGGACACCCAGTTGCTGCCCGGCACCGCGGCGCAACTGGTCGCCGTCCTCCACCATCCGTTGAACCAGGCCCGGTTCGCGGCGGACGGGCAGCGGGTCGTGTCTGGCTATTCGATGATCCAACCCGCGATGGAGAGTGAGCCCACGAAGTCCGCGTGGAGCGCGTCGCGTCACCCGAAGATGTCCATCCTCCGCAGGAAGCCGAAGCAGCGCTCCACCTTGAGCCAGAGTGCCTTCGGCGTGGACGACTTCGTCGGCAAGGGCATCTACGACGTCAAGGCCTTCTCCCGAGCCCTGGAAGGACGCATCCCGGAGAACCTCGTCCTCAGCCACGACAAGCTGGAGGGAAAGTTCTCGCGCGTCGCCTTCGCGCCAGAAATCCTGCTGTTCGAAGCACGGCAGTCCGACCTCGCGAATGACGCGCGCGTCTGGCACCGCTGGACTCGCGGCGACTGGCAGTTGCTGCCCTGGCTGCTGCCGTGGGTCCCGGCCCATGGAGGCCGTTGGGTGTCCAATCCGCTGAGCGTCCTCGACCGGTGGAAGATCCTCGCGGACATGCGCTACAGCCTGAACCTGCCTGCGTTCCTGGTCCTGCTGACCTACGGGTGGGCGTGTGCTCCCGGTGGCGGCAGTCCCTGGGCCTGGACGCTGGGCGGCGTGTTGTATCTCTGCCGCCGCTCACTGCTCTTCTTCGTCTCGGTCGTGTCGCGCAGGCTCTTGAACCACGCCTCCGCGCTTCAGCGCATGCGGGCCTTCGCGGCGGGGGGCTTCCAGACCGTGCTGTTCGCTGGAATGGAGTTGGCGAGCACGCTCCCGTTGGCTGGCATCAACCTGGATGCGATCCTCCGCGCCCTCTACCGGCTCGGCGTCGACCGGTCCCGGAGCCTCGAGTGGACCACGAACTCCCAGTCGAGCCGTGAGGTGCACGGCCGCTCCTCGCTGATGCTCCCCGAACTCTGGCGGGCCGCGGGGCTGGCGCTGCTCATCGCGGGTACGCTCGCCTTGAAGAACCCGGGCGCGCTTCCGTGGGCGGCGCCGGTGCTCGTCTCATGGATTCCCATGGTGTTCCTCGTCCGCCGGAGCCGGGCCCCTTCCTCGACGGAGGATGGCGCGACGGCGGAGCTGCGGGCGCTGGCACGACAGTGCTGGGCGCTCCATGAACAGCACGCCTCACGTGTGGCGCCCTCTCCGGACGGCGTCGCGGAGCTCACCCCCGTCGACGCGGCCCTCGGGTTGCTGACGCCGTTGAGCGCGTATCACCTGGGCTGCCTGGAGGCGCCGGAGCTGGAGCCGAGGCTCGCGGAGGCCCTGGCCCTCATCGAGTCGCTGGAGCGCTTCCGGGGGCATCTGTACGCCCGCTATGACGCCCGGACGCGGCGTCCACTCGAACCTGCGTCCATCTCCACCTCGGAGAGCGGGATGCTGGCCGCGGCGCTCCTGTCCATCGAGAGCGCTCTGCACGCGATGCGCCTCGCGGGCCGGGCGTCAGCGGTGTCCCTGGATGAGGGAGGCGCTGCGCGCCTGGAGGCCCTGGAGGGCCGGGCGCACGTGCTTCGGGAGGCCATGGACTTCACCTTCCTCCATGACGCGTCCATGGGCCTGTTCCACGTTGGATACGACGTGGCGGCGCGCACTCCCTCCGCCGGTCACCACGACGAGCTCGCCTCGGCGGGTCTCCTGGCGGGCTTCATCGCGGTGGCCCAGCGGCAGGTGCCCCTGCGCCACTGGCGCGCGCTGCTGGAGTCGCACATGCGGGTCCGCGCTCCTGGGACAGCGCGGGCCCCTCCACCGGCGGACGAGCAGCTGTCGCCCTTCGTGTTCCTCGACTCGCCCCCGGCGACGCTGTTGGGGGACGCGGCACGCTCGGGCGTGGACGCGAGGCTCGAGGCGGAAACGCCTGTCCATGTCCAGGCGCTCACGCTGCGCTTCAACGCCCGGGATGCGGGAGCTCGCCTCCAGCGGAGCTTGAGCGCCCTGCCGGAGGTCCCGCGCCGTTCCCTGGGCATGGCCCTGCTGGCACTGACCAACGCCGCGTGTGACGACATCCTGGTCCAGCAGTTCCACCAGCATTGGCGGACCGCCTGGCTCGAGGCACTGGTGTACGAGACGAAGGAGGCGCCATGACGGCGGTGAGCAGGACGGAGAAGTCGGAGGAGGTGTCCGATCAGCAGGGACGCCTGGCCGCGCTCCGCAACATCCTTCCCGTGCTCCGCATCGTGTGGGAGGCGGGGCCCCGCACGGTGGTGGCGCACGGAGTGCTCCGCTCGCTCGCGGCGTTGTGTCCGCTGGCGGTGTTGCTCGTGGCCCGGTGGATCGTCGATGGCGTCGTGGCCACGGCCGGAACGGGGCAGGGCATGACGCCCCGGCTCTGGGGCCTGGTCGCGCTGGAGTTCGGCCTCGCGATCCTGGGGGCGGTGCTGAACCGGGGCATCGAGCACATGAACGTGGTGCTGCGTGAGCAATACACGCGGCACATCAGCCTGCGTCTGATGGACCAGGCGTCGCGGCTGGACCTGTCGACCTACGAGGATCCGGGCTTCCATGACCGGCTGGAGCGGGCGCGGGCCCAGGCCACGGACCGGCTGATGATGGTTGCCGCCATCGCCCGCTTCCTGCAACTCGGGCTGACCACGGTGAGCCTGTGCGCGGGCATCGTGCTGTATTCGCCGTGGCTGCTCCTCAACATCGCGGTGTGCCTGGTGCCCGCCGCGCTGGGCGAGGCCTGGTTCGGGGCGCGCGGCTACGCGATGAACTTCCGGCACACGCCCAGGCGGCGCGAATTGGACTACCTGCGGCAGTTGGGGGCGAGCCGGGAGAACGCGAAGGAGCTGAAGATCTTCGGGCTCAGCCCCTTCCTGATGCATCGCTATGACGCCGTGTCGAAGGAGCTCATGCGGGACGTCGTGGGGTTGTCGGGGCGCGCGCTCTTCGGGCTCTCGCTGCTCTCGGTGGTGAGCTCGTTCGGCTACTACGGCGCCTATGCCTTCGTCATCCACCAGGCGGCGAGCGGCGTGTTGTCCGTGGGCGAACTCACGTTCCTGGCGGGCGCCATCGCGGGCGCGAACCGGACCCTCCAGGAGCTCTCCATCACCGGGGCGGGGATCGCGGACCAGTCGCTCTACCTCCGCGACATGCTGTCTTTCTTTGCCCTCAAGCCCTCCATCCATTCCCGGCCCGACGCGCTCCCGGTGCCCCGGCCCATCCGCAAGGGCCTGGAGTTCCGCGACGTGACATTCATCTATCCGGGCCGGCCGGAGCCCATCCTCCAGGGCGTCAACTTCCACATCGCTCCCGGCGAGCGCATCGCGCTCATTGGAGAGAACGGCCAGGGCAAGACGACGCTCGTGAAGCTGCTGATGCGCCTCTACGAGCCGACCTCCGGGCAGATCCTCCTGGATGGAGTGGACCTCAAGGACTACCGCCTGGAGGACCTGTGGAACGAGGTGGGGGTCATCTTCCAGGACTTCGCCCGCTATGAGATGTCGGCCCGCCAGAACATCGCGGTGGGGCGCATCGAGCAGCACGAGGACGACGAGCGCATCGTGGACGCCGCCCGCAAGAGCCAGGCGGACACCGTCATCGACAAGCTGCCGGCCCGCTACGCGCAGATGTTGGGGCGGCGCTTCGACGGTGGGCTCGAACTGTCGGGAGGCGAGTGGCAGCGCATCGCGCTCGCCCGCGCTTACTTGCGCGACGCGCAGATCCTCGTGCTGGACGAACCCACCGCCGCGCTCGACGCGCGCGCCGAGCTGGATGTGTTCAACCGCTTCGGCGAGCTGTCCAGCGGGAAGATGGCGCTGCTCATCTCGCACCGCTTCTCCACGGTGAAGATGGCCGACCGCATCTTCGTCCTGGCGAACGGGAAGATTGTCGAAGAGGGCCACCACGAGCACCTGATGGCGGCGGGTGGGCGCTACGCGACGATGTACGAGCTTCAGGCCTCCCGCTACCGCTGAGGATGCCTTGTCGTGGATGTCATTGACTACTTGTTGTTTCGGGAAAGGGGAGAAACACCATGATCGAGCCGCGAACGTTGGATGAAACCAAGCTGGTCATCTGGGATCTCGACGATACCTTCTGGTTGGGGACCCTGACGGAAGGGGGGATCCGATACCAGCAGGAGCTTCACGACGCCGTGATCCGGCTCGCTGAGCTTGGCATCATGAGCTCCATCGCGAGCAACAACGACCATGAGACCGTCCGAGAGGTGCTGCGCCATCACGGGCTCTGGGAGTACTTCATCTTTCCCGCGATCCATTGGGGCACCAAGCCGGAGATGGTTCGCGCCATCCTCGCCAACGCCCAGCTTCGGCCGGCCAACACGCTGTTCTTGGATGACAAGCTCCGGCTCCGCGAAGCCGTCGCCGCCGAACTGCCCGAGCTTCTCGCGGTCGACACGGCCGATGCGTTCCTCCCTGCGTTCCGCTCCTGGTCGTCGGGTCGCGTTGCTTCCGGCGCCGGGGTCGAGCGCCTCGCGCATTACAAGCTTCTGGAGTCGAAGGAGGAGGCCCGCTCCAGGTTCGTGTCCCACGGTGCGGGCTCCGCGCAGGATTTCCTCAGGGCGTCGGATGTGGTCTGCACGGTGCAGTCCATTCCAGAGTCGATGTTTGACCGCATCCTCGAGCTCGTCTTGCGGACGAACCAGCTCAACTACACCCAGAAGCGCCTCTCCGCCAAGGCACTGCGCGCGTTGCTGGCCCAGCCGACGGTCGAGTGTGGCGCGGTCTCCGTGCGAGACCGTTTTGGCGATTACGGCGTGTGTGGCTTCTACGTGTTGGAGAAGTCTCCAGAGCCCGTGCTGAGCCACTTCCTGTTCTCATGCCGGATCCTCCAGATGGGAGTCGAGGAGGCCCTCTATCAATGGCTCGGTCGTCCGCGGATCGAACCCGCCGCCGGACAGCAGGATGCGGTCACGAACCTCGCCGCTCGCGCTCCCGGGGTGGACTGGGTGACGCTCGTCGACGCACGCGCCCAGAGCCCGGAGGAGGCCGCTGCAGCCGCCGCCCCGGGCAAGGAGGGCAGGTCTGGAACTGGAGGGCGCCTGCTCATGGTCGGCCCTTGCGAGCTGGAGATCATCGGCGCGGGTTTGGAGTCGTATGGACGTGGAATCGTGGAGTCTTCCCTGGCCGTGACGTTCCGGGCCGATGACGGGCGGATCATTCGGCAGTTCGGACATGCGTCCTGGCTGCGGCTCGCGGCGGCTCCGCATCTGGTGGAGCGGTGGGCGGAGGACCTCGAGATGCTCCCCTGGTACCACCCGACGCTCGTGGATGGCCGGATGGCGGACGGAGGGGGAAACAAGGTCGTGGTGATTTCGTCGGTGCGCAACGCGCAGGCCGCTGTCTACCGCCACGTGAGTGGCGAGTTCACGGTCCCGTTCGACTACTTCGGCACGCTACTGGGAGGGCTCGACCTGACGAACCCTGACGACTGGGCACGGGCGGACTTCTATTCCGCGACGACGTATGCCGTCTCCCTGTCAGAGGAATTCCTCAAGCGTTTCTCCGAGCGCTACACCTTCGCGGGATTGCTGAGCGCCGAGGAGTACGAGCGTTGCCTGCTGCGGATCTGTGAGCTCCTTCCCGCCGACGGCCACCTCGTGGTGCTCACCGTGCCGGACCTGTCCCAGGCGCGCGTACCCGTCGGGTCCGCGCACGTGGCGGAGCGCTTCGGGCAATGGCAGCGCCAGCATCAAGCGGTGAATGACGCCATCGCCAGGGCGGCGAAGGCCTCCCGTGGGAAGATGGCTGTCCTGGACATCAACGCCCACGTCACCGAGGAGTTCGGTTTCCTGGGTTCGAAGGAGCCCAGGCCCGAGGATTCCGAGCCCGAGCAGGTGTTCGATTGGGTGTTTCACCGGTACTACCACTTCGAGCGGCAGGTCTACGTGAACCTCGGCATGGATCTGCTGCGCCAACTCAAGGCGTGGGGCGTGCTGTCCTTCGATGAGGAGCAACTGAGAGAGCGGGCCAGGCTCGTCGGCTGAGCCCGCCCTCTCGCGTCGCCATCCTGGCGCTCCGTGGCCTACGGGCCGCGGAGCACCGTGAGCCCCTTGTCGGTGAGGACGAGCAGCATGCTCGGCGTCACGGTGGGCTCGTAGACGAGCTGTTTCACCTGCTGGCCGGGCACGTCGCGCACCTGGCTCAGCGTGGTGCCGTCCGCCTCCAGCCGCCAGAGGCCGGCGCCGTCCGTGCCGATGTAGAGCGCGCCGTCGTCCGTCGCCTTGAGCGAGAGGATGCGGTTGGACGGCAACCCCGCGAGCTTCGACCAGTTGCCCGTGGAGCGGTTCTTCGGCGTCAGCGCCCAGACGCCGTACTCCTTGCTGCCCAGGTAGTAGCGGCCGGAGCGGACCTGTTCGAAGGCGCGCCAGTAGTCATCGGTGGCCTGGCCGTTGAGCGCGTCGTTGAAGCTCTTGAACGACCAGGGCGTGGGGCCTTCCCATGTGAACTCGCGGTCCCACTCCTCCAGCTTGGGGCTGGGCACGAGCACGCCGACCATCTGCTCGTTGGCGACGAGGACGTCCCCGTTCTGCCCGATGCCCAGGCCGTGCATGTAGGGGCACTGCAGCGAGCCCCACTCCGAGCCGTTCTCGTAGAGGTACCAGCCCGGGTGGCGGTGGCTGTTGTAGACGAGCCCCTGGATGCGCGTCACGCCGTGGTTGGTGGTGATGTAGAGGTCGCCGCGGTCGCGGCCGCGCGTCACGCGGGCGCAGTTGAGGACGGTGCGGTCCTCCTCGTAGTGGAAGTCATTCGTGTTGTGGATGCCCGCCTCGCGGCCCGCGTTCGACGCGCCGGTGGTCCGCCAGAGGTGCTCCTCGAGCTTGACGGTGCCGTCCGGCTGGAGGCGGACCGCGTCGAGGTCTCCCTTGCGGTACTCGGCGAAGCGCTCGGGGGAGTAGCCCGCCTCGCCCCTCCAGGGGATGTACGTGCGCTGCTCGATGCCCTCCGCGCGCTTCATCTCGTTGGCGGAATAGCCCACGTAGGCGCGTCCGGCCTCACCGCCGCAGATGACGGTGGAGTCGGTCGCGAGCGCGTCCGGACCGAAGGGCTCCGCCGCCTGCCCGACGTTGGAGCTCCACGTGGGCCGGGTGTCGCCCGGGCGCAGCACGCCGATGCGGCGGCCATCGAGGATCCAGAGGTTGAGCCCTTCATCGAGCCCGACGCTCTGGGGTCTCTCGACGCCGAACGTGCGCGTGTAGTCGAGCACCGCGTCCGTGGGCCAGGGGCCTGCGCCGGGCGTCTGGCCCGTGCCACCATCGGAGTCCGGCGGCGGTGTCCCCGAGTCAGGGGTTCCGCCGGCATCGGGTGTCCCGCCATCTTCATCCGGAGGGGGCGTGCCGGCATCCGGAATGGAACCCGGAGGGGGGAGCGAGGGAACTTCGTTTCCATCGGATGGATCCGCGGTGGTTCCCTCCTGCGGGTCAACTGTCGGGGACTCGTCGCTGCAACCCGCCGACAACAAAGAGATGACCACCAACCCCGTCCCCACCACGCCTGCGCGAATACCCATTCCGTGTCTTCCTCCATGAACGCTCCATGGCAAGACACGGGCCAGCGTGTTTCGCGAGCACGCCGCCCGAGGAAGGCCTATTCGCCGTGCCCCGCGCGCTCCCCGACGAAGAGCCTGCGCGTGTCCACTTGCGCGAGGCACCGTGCGCCGCTCGCGGAGCACGCGACAGGCTTGAGGCCCACCGCATCACACCAGGGGCGCCGCGGTTCAGGCGATGAGCACAGGCCGTCAATGCCGGGGGGCGGCGGCATCACGTCCCGCGCCCACGCCATGAAATCACCGGGAGACTCCGTCCGGGCCGCGCCTTCAATCATCACGAGGGTGGGCTTTCCGTCACGTTCGGCACTGACGCCAAGCACATTGCCCGCGAAACACAGTTGCGTGAAACCGAACGTGAGGTGTTCGTCGCTGTGGAGCACCTCGCGTACTTCGCCCGTGCCGACGTCGATGATGACAATGACCGAGCGATCCTTCTGTCCGTAGCCCTGGGATTGTCCGTTGACGTGTCCCGGCGTGACGAGCGCGAGTGCCAACTGCCGCGGCGTACTGGCGATGGCCGTGCAGAGCCCCGGCATTTCGAAGACGTCGCGACCTTCAATCGCGACCGCTGACCGTCCCAAGCGCCACCACGCCGTGACGAGCCGCTCTCCCGCGAACGCACCCACGGCATGCGTCGTCGGTTCATTGAACACGCGCTCGAAGTCCCGGTACACCGCATGGCCATTCACGCGCTCACCCACGAGGGCACGGGTGAGTCGAGTGACAAGGTGTCGCCGCTGGTGGGGACTGCGCTCCTCGAGTTCCGCGATACCGAGGTCCCTCGCGGTGTGCAGGAGGAACTCGCTTCCTCCGTCTTCGCCGAGAGACCAACTCTGTCTCGAAGCCAGCGCGCGGGGTGTGTTCGCTCGGAGGCGCGCGTACGCAGAACAGGGAGCGTGGCACGCCGGGTTCAAGCTCGACCGGAACCCCGAGCCAGCGAGCGACCTTTTCAACGAAGACGGCGCCCGATGCGGAGGTCGCCGCATCGATGCTTCCGCTGGTGATCAATACGCTCTCGTCGAGCACGTAGCGCGTGTCAAGTGGGTGCTCCTCCACCGCGAGCTTCACCCGAAGCGGAGGTTTCTTTTCGAGCGCGGGGCGCATGAAGGACAACACGCGTGCGGAGGGAATCTCATCGCCCTCGATGAGCTTCAGCGAGACGTCGGCCCAGTGCTGTCCGGCGAGCGTTTCGAGCAACGCGTCGAATCCATCGGAGGAGGAGTGCTCGAGCGCTTCCTGGATGGAATCGGGAATGCCCGGGCCTTCAATCCTGGGCTCGAGCCGGTGCTCCTCGATTTCGACGCCATGGAAGCTCGCGCCGTCCATCGAGTAGCCGGACAGCACGACTTCACCCGTCGGCGCGGCCTGGGCAATCACCATCGCCGTGCCATCATACAGAGAGACATGCAGGGCTTCGCACCCGAGCACGCGCGCGATGCGTCCCAGTCTGTGCTCACCGGAGGCTCCGGGTTCCGCGAGCAGCTCCAACGGAGCCGTCTTGACGACGGACCAGCCGCCGACTCCTGCTCCGAGCGCGAGGGACCACCGGTCGGAGGTCGCGCCGGTTCCGTACTGCATCCGATCCCATGTCTCGCGCTTGCGCCGCACGTAGGGCGCCGTCACGAGGCCTTCCGCGAGGCAGCTATCCCGGATGGCCCGTCCCAGCGAGTCGAGGTCATCCGTCCGGAAGAGCGTCACCTGTCCCCATTCACCCATGGGCGCCGTATATCGAAAGCGGGGGACGAGCGCCCTGTCAGGCGGGCTCAAACCGTCGCGTCAGCGCGGCGCGTGCGCGGCCCTTATGGGCGTGCCTTCCAGTACCCTTCGCCAAGAGCCCCGCCATGTCCCAGGAACGCTTCACGACCAGCCGCGAGGTGTATCACCGGATCCGGTGGGACTCGCGGATCGACGCCCGCGAGTTCGTTGTCGGTTACGATGCGCACCGCGGCGCGATGGAGGAGATGCCCTTCGAGGCGTTCATCCCCGACGGCGAGATTCCGTGGCACCGCGTCTGGTACTTCAAGCGCGGGACCCAGGTGGTGTGGGACCGCAAGGCGCGCATCGACCTGGTGAGCAACGCCCGGCCCGTGGAGGAGGCGCCCGCGCCACCTCCGAGTATCACGGTGCCAGGGTTCACCCCCTTGCCCGCATGGCGGTACGACGCGCGCTCGGGAGCGTGGACCCAGGCCTCTCGTGAGCCGGGCCGCGCGTCTTCCTCCGCGGCGCCGCTCACCATCGCCACCTTCAACGTCCTCTTCGACCTGTACGACGCGCAGTTGCTGGCGACCGGGCGCAGGACCCCGGCGGCGCTCGCGCTGCTCCGTGAAACGGGCGCGGACGTCATCGCTCTTCAGGAAGTCACTCCGTCGTTCCTCGAAGCCCTGCTCGCGGAGCCGTGGGTCCGCGAGCGCTACTGGATGTCCGACGGTCCCGGTGCACGGACGGTGACGCCCTACGGTCAGGTGCTCCTGTCGCGCGTGCCGCTCGCCTCGGTGTGGCAGCGCGTCTTCTCCCGCGACAAGCGCGTCATCACCGCCGAACTGCATCTCTTGGGCGGTACGCTGTGGGTAGCCACGCCGCACCTGACGAGCGACCGGGACGCCTCCGGAGCCTCCGCGCGCGCCGTCCAGGTCGAGGCCCTCCTCGAATGGACCCGCGTGCTCGGTTCCACGGGTGATGCCGAAGCGCTGGACCTGGTGCTGGCCGGTGACTTCAACTTCGGCGACGGCGCGCCAGAAGCGGCATCCTTCGCTCGCGCGGGCTTCGTGGATGCGTGGTCCTCGCTGCGACCTTCGGAAGCAGGGGAGACGTTCAACCCGCGGTTGAACAGCCTGGCGGCGGTCACCACCGTCTCGGGAGCGCTCCAGCGGTTGGACCGGGTGCTGGTGATGTCTCCTTCGGGCCGGCTCGCTCCTGAGTCCGTGGAGCTCTTTGGTGAAGCGCCCCTGGCGGGACCGCCTGGGCCCACCGGGCAGGCCCTCTTCGCTTCGGATCACTTCGGTCTGCGCTGCGTCCTGCGCCGTGAGGCCATCGGGTCTCGCGAGGCGCCCTCCGCGCGCTCCTCCACGGCGCTGGTCCATCACACGGCACTGGTGCTCATCCCGCCTGACGATGTCTGGGGCCCCATCCAGGCACTGCGCAAGAAACACGACGCGAAGTTCCAGCGGTGGATGCCTCACATCACGCTGCTGTATCCCTTCGTTCCGGAAGAGGACTTCGAGACGGCGGAGGCCATCCTCGTGGATGCACTCCAGGGCGTCGAACCCTTCGACGTGACGCTTTCCTCGTTCGGCCACTTCGAGCACCGAGCCAACGCGACAGCGTGGCTCCGTCCCGACGACCAGCCCTCCGGCGCGCTGGCGGCCCTGCACGCGAAGCTCGTGGCGGCCCTCCCTGAATGCGCCTCGTCCGCCCACGGTGGCTTCACGCCCCACCTCTCCGTGGGCCAGCTCTCGCTCTCGGCGGACATCGCTCGCACGCTCGCGGAGTGGCAGCGCGCATGGCGTCCGCTGAAGTTCCGCGTGGGCGAGCTCTGCCTCATCCGGAGGAAGGGGGACACGCCCTTCGAAGTCATCCGGCGCATTCCCCTGACGCAGGCGCCTCGTGCAACCCCGGAGCACGAGGATGCTCCGCTGCGCGATGCACTGGCCTCCATCAACGCCGTCGAGTCACATGAAGGACGCGCCGCCAGGACCTCCGCCGTGGAGCAGCTGCGCCAGCATTGCGAACGGATCGGCGCCACGCTGCATCCCTACGGCTCCTATCTCCTGGGCACGGATGGCGCGGGCAGTGACGTGGACGCGGTCGCCATCGGGCCGGCGAGCCTGTCCCGTGATGACTTCGCACAAGCGCTCCTCCATGCGCTGGCACCGGGCACGGCCCGCTACGTGGCGGACGCCGCCATCCCGCTGGTGAAGCTGTCCCTCCTGGGCGTGAGCTTCGACCTCGCCTATGCGAGCCGTCCGGAGGGCGCGCCCCCGGGGGAGCCCCTGACGCTGCTCGAACGGCACGGTGAGCAGCTCGACCCCGCGGGCCTCCGCGCCGTGCTGGGGCTGGCGGACACGCTGGGCGTGATGGACGCCATCACACGTGACGCCGGACGGACCGAGCGGTTCCGGACCCTGCTGCGCGCGGTGAAGGCCTGGGCCCGGGCCCGAGGCATCTACTCGCACGCGCTGGGTTACCTCGGAGGGCTGTCGTGGACGCTGCTCGCGGCGTGGGCCTGCACCCGCGCGACCCCGGACGCCATGCGGTCCGACGCGGCGTTGCTCTCGCACTTCTTCGGGACCTTCGCCGCCTGGCCGTGGCCCCAGCCGGTGACGCTCACGGCCGAGACGGCGCGCTACCGGCCCGAAGGCAAGCGCGACCTCCTGCCCGTCATCGCCCCCTCGCTCCCGGCTCGAAACACCGCGCGCAACGTGTCGCGGTCCACCTCCCGCGTCATCCGGGAGGAACTGCTCCGTGCCCGCGAGCTCGTGGCCCGGGCCCGGGCCTCACGCGCGCCTTCGGCCTGGGCGGAACTCTTCCAGCCCCTGAGCGCCAACGAGACGCCACCGGCCGCGTTGCTCCTGTCCGTCGACGCGCCCACCGCCGAGGACCGGGACGCCGTCGCGGGTTGGATCCTCGGACATGTCACGGCCCTGGTGTACCGGCTGGAGGGTGACCGGCGCCTGTCCGTGCGTCCGCTGCAACCCGCCCAGGCCGGAGGAGCGCTGCTCATCGGTCTGGACGTGCGTGAGGCGCGGGACGCGGCCGCGCTGGCCTGGCATCCGTCCAGCCCGCTGTTCGCGGCGGTGGAGGCCTTCCGCGCGTCCTTCCAGGAATGGACGCACCGCCCATTCGGCGCGGTGCTCCAGGTCGAATGGGTGCGTGGCCATGACAGCTCACGGAGCGACGCACCCGGTTCGTAACGCCTTGCGTGTTACTTCGCTCCCGTGAGCCACGAGCCCCAGCGCACGATCCGCGTGCCGCCCTCGGGCTCGCGCTTGCCGCCCGTCACCACGCGCTCGGTGGTGTTGGCGAGCGGCTGGAAGCGCGCCTCATACGGCAGTCCCGCGAGCCCCGGCGCCCACGGGTCGGCCGCGTAGGTATCGGAGAAGGCGCGCTGGGTGCCTTCGACGTCCTCGGTGCTCTGCGTGATGAGGGCGGGCACATCGTGGCCCTCCGCGCTGAACGTGCCCCGGGTGCCGTTGGCCGCGGCGGCGGGCGGCCAGTCCTCCGTGAACACCACCTCCGAGGGCAGCCCCATCAGCAGCTCCTCCAGGGGCTCCGGCTCGGCCTGGGAGAAGTCGGAGCAGGGGGCCGCGTTGGCGTCGACGGGGCCCTCGGAGCGCAGCAGGTAGCCGCGCTCCGCGGTGAAGCAGACGCGCTGCACGCCGGGCGAGGGCCCCACGTCCACATACCGCTCGTAGTACGCGCCCGGGCCCAGGGGCCGGTCCAGCGCGGGCGCCGGGGCGCTGGCCTCGGCCGAGCCCTCGCGGACCTCTTTCAGCTTCAGCTGGTGTCCACCCGGCACGCGGAAGCCGGCGGACTCGGTGCTCGCTTCAATCAGCCCACGGGCGAGGTACAGCGGGCCCGGCGTGTTGGCGTACACGCGCGTGCGCAGCGGGCCGTCGAAGGAGCGCTGGTCGCTGACGTAGCGCACGGCCTCCCAGGAACGGCCGGCGCTGGAGGCGACCTCGGCGGTGGCCGTGCCTCCATGCGGCACGTCGAGCGGGCGCGACAGGTCCGAGCGCACCGGGATGATCAGGTCACGCGCCAGCCGCACCTGGGATTGCGGCTTGCCGCTTTCATCGCTGAAGGCCGCGCGCACCCAGACCCAGGGTTGCTGTACGGCCACCACCTCCAGCGTCAGCTGCCCCTGGATCGTGCGCGCGGTACCACCGCCGCGGGGCTCGGGGCCCCGGGTCGCGCTGAAGGAATACGTGACGCGGTCGCCCACGCGGGCACGCGCCCAGGCCTCGGAGGCCTGCACGGACGCCGTGGTGTCGGCTCGCGTGTCGGATGCGGAAGGGCCGCTCGACTTCGTGCTCTCACAGCCGGGGAGGAACGACAGGGCCGCACCCAACAGCGCGGCGATGGGGAGGGAAGGGCGCATGGTCATGGGGACGGGAAATACCGGGAGTGGATTCAATTCGCAGCTATCGCACGACCAGTGCGATTTCCCTGAATAGTGGGAGTAAATGCGACCCCGGGGAGGGTGACTGATGAGAAGACACCCTTGTCCGAAAATCGGTGGGTTGCGGGGTGGCAGGTAAAAACCACGTCACAACAAGCACTTGCGACTCAAAACGTTACGCTTTGTTACGCTCACATTCTTGGAAGCTGGAGTGCCGGTGCTCCAAGCAATTCAACAAAAGCCGGTTATTCCCTCTGGGGCACGGTTGGCCCGGCAGTTGCTCAGTGGCTGGGCAAGCTGTCCGCGGCTGACGGGAAGGTCAGGCGGCGGCGGATCTCCCCCGAACCAGAGGAACGACGAATGTTCAAGAAGGCGGCAGTCCTCGTGGCGAGCTGTGGTGCGTTGCTGTCTGGCTGCGGTACCGACCTGGAGAGCGAGAACCAGGAGATCGTCTCCAACCTGATCGAGGCCGGCTTCCCCGCGGACGACATCATGGTCGCTGACGGTCAGGTGTACGTGGGCCGTGACGCGCACGTGAGCCTGGAGGCCTCGCGCGAGATGCTCCAGCCGGCCACCCAGGAGACCCAGGAGCAGTACCGCACGACGAACCTCGTCAGCTCCACCAAGACGAAGATCTGCATCAACCCCACGTCCACGTTCAACAGCTACAGCCGCCTGAGCCAGGGCCTGGATCTGGCGATCCAGAACTACAACCAGCGCGGTCTGAGCTTCACGATGGCGCGTGGCCCCACCACGGGCTGCAGCGCGAACATCACCGCGACGGTCATGTCCGGCGCCGGCGGCTCCGCGGGCTTCCCGTCGGGCGGCAACCCCTACGGCACCATCAACATCGGCACCGGCCTGCAGAGCTACAGCGTGGACGTGAACGAGCACGTCATCACGCACGAGCTCGGCCACTGCATCGGCTTCCGTCACTCGGACTACTACAACCGCGCCATCAGCTGCGGCGGCTCCGCTTCCAACGAGGGCACGGCGGGCGTGGGCGCCATCCTCATCAGCGGCACGCCGAGCACCGCGACGGTGGGCGGCTCCATCATGAACTCCTGCTTCCGCTCGACGGAGTCCGGCGAGTTCACCAGCTCCGATATCACCGCGCTGAACGCCCTCTACTAGGCGATGGCGTCGCGACCCCTTGAGTCCTTCATGAGTCCGAGGGGTCGCGTCCTCGCGGGCACCTTCTTCCTCCTGGGCCTTGCGGCCTGTGGAAAGGAGGAGGAGCCCGCGGCTTCCCATCCGTTGGTGTGTGAGAGCCCCGCGGCGTCGCGGGTGCGTCCGCCTCCGGAGGTTCGCGGCCAGACGCAGTGTGGCCCGACCGCTGATTTCACCCCCATCAACAGCTACCAGGGCGAGTTCGCGGACGTCGCGCAGGCGGCGGAAGACGCGGTCGTCCTGATTGACGGGCGCTGCACCGGGACACTGATTGAAGCGAGCGCGGGGCCCGTGGTGGTGACGGCGGGGCACTGTGTCGCGCTCGGTGACCGGCCGCTCATCGTCTTCAACTTCGAGGACCAGCCGGACGGAGACCCGCTCATCACCGAGGGCACCGTCATCGAGCAGTCGCTCGAACCCGACTACGCCCTCATCCAGTTGGACGTGATTCCCCAGGTCACGCCGGTCCTGCTGTCGGCCGTCCCCAGCGAGCGGCTGGCCATCATCCAGCACCCCCGGGGCAAGCCCAAATCCATCGCCGAGGGCGACTACCTGGATGCCTGCGACTCGCAGGTCTACTACGTGGACCTGGACACCCTGGTCGGCAGCTCCGGCGCGGGCGTGCTCAACCGTCAGGGCCAGCTGGTGGGCGTCCACACCGACGGCGATTGCGACACGGCTGGCCGTGGCGCCAACCGGGGCTGGACGACGGAAGCGATTGTCGCGGCGTCGCCGTACCTAGTGGACGCCGACATCGTCGCGCGCTGAAGCCAGACGGAAGAGGGGAGACGACCATGTTCAAGAGAGCGGCGGTGCTCGCGGTGGGCTGTGGCGCGTGGCTGTCCGGCTGCGGGGCCGACCTGGGGGAGGCGCACCCCGAGATCATCTCCAACCTGATGGAAGCGGGGTTCCAGGCCCGCGACATCCAGGTCGTGGGCGACGCCGTCTACGTGGGCGGTGACGCGGAGGTGAGCGTCGAGGCTTCCCGCGAGATGCTCCAGGCCCCTGGGGACAGCGAGGAGCAGTACCGGACGACGAACGTCGTCAACAAGTCGCTCGTGAGGAAGATCTGCATCAACCCCACGTCCGCGTTCAACTCGTACAGCCGCCTCAGCCAGGGCCTGGACCTGGCCATCCAGAACTACAACGCCCTGGGCCTCTGCTTCACGATGGTGCGGGGCCCGTCCACCGGCTGCAACGCGACCATCACCGCGGCGACCGCGGCGGGCACGAGCTACAACTCGGGCTACCCGTCGGGGGGCCTGCCCTACGGGACCATCACCATCGGCACGGGGTGGAACACCGCGCCGCTCGACACGGTCGAGCACATCGTCACGCACGAGCTGGGGCACGCGCTCGGCATGCGCCACTCGGACTACTACTCCCAGGTCATCAGCTGCGGCACGGGCGGCAGCGAGGGCACGGCGGGCGTGGGCGCCATCCTCATCCCCGGCACGCCCGCGACGTCCTATGTGAACGGGTCCATCTTCAACGCCTGCCTCCCGCCGAACCCGACCGGTGAGTTCACCAGCACGGACATCACCGCGCTGACGTACCTCTACCGCTGCTGAGGGCGCTCAGTCCGCCTGCGCCGCGCGCTTGGGCGCAAGCTGCGCTTCGAGCGTGCGCGCCCAGTGGGCCAGCACCTTGCGACGCCGGGCCGTGTCGTCGTGGAGCAGGCTCGCCAACGCCAGCCCGCGCAGCAGGTCCAGCGTCGCACGCACGGCGTCGCGGACGTCGCGGTCGCGCTCATCGAGCCCCAGCAGCTCCACGGTGAGCCGGTGCACCTCGCGGCCTACCTGCGTCTCCAACGGAATCAGGATGGCCTTCAGCTCTTCATCCGCCACGGCCGCCACCCAGAGGTGCGTCGCGGCGGTGAAGAGCGGGCCGGCGTAGACGTCGTGGAGCAGGTTCAACAGCGGCTCGACGCGCCGCCGGCTCTCCGGCAGGCCGTTCGCGCGCCGCACCAGCTCTTCGACCTGCTGACGGAAGACGTGCTCGACGGCCGCCGCGACCAGGGCCCCGCGCGTCGGGAAGTGGTGCTGGCAGGCGCCGCGTGACACTCCCGCGCGCTCCGCGATGGCGCCCATGGTCGCCCCCGCCCAGCCCTTCTCCACCAGCACCTCGATGGCGGCCGTCATCAGCTTCTGCCGCGTCACCCGGCTGCGCTCCTGCTCCTGCCGTGTCGTTCCGCTCGCCGTGCCGCTCATGGAGCCACAGTGTTGCGGCGGGAAGAAAAAAGCAATCGTGATTGCTTTATTTGGACGTGGGGGACAGACTCGGCGCTCCCTGGCTCAGGAGGTGCGATGGACGCGCGTTCGCTGCGTATCGGCAATGCATCCGGCTTCTACGGCGACCGCTTCTCCGCGTTCCGGGAGATGTTGGAGGGCGGTCCGCTGGACGTCCTCACCGGCGACTACCTGGCGGAGCTGACCATGCTCATCCTGGGGCGGGACCGGCTGAAGAACCCGGCCAGCGGGTACGCGAAGACGTTCCTGCGCCAGCTGGAGGAGACGCTCGGCCTCGCGGTGGAGCGCAAGGTGCGCATCGTCGCGAACGCCGGTGGCCTCAACCCGGCGGGGCTCGCGAGCGACCTTCGCGCGCTCGCCACGAAGCTCGGGTTGACCGTCAACGTCGCGCACGTCGAAGGCGATGACCTCGTCGGACGAGCGGACGAGCTGGGCTTCGATCAGCCGCTCACGGCGAACGCGTACCTCGGTGGCTGGGGCATCGCCGCGTGCCTGGACGCGGGCGCGGACATCGTCGTCACGGGACGCGTGACGGACGCCTCGCTCGTCGTGGGCCCCGCGGCCGCCCACTTCGGCTGGAAGCGCGACGACTGGGACCGGCTCGCGGGCGCCATGGTCGCGGGCCACGTCCTGGAGTGCGGAGCCCAGGCGACCGGCGGTAACTTCGCGCGCTTCGGCGAAATCGACGTGCGCCGGCCCGGCTTCCCACTGGCGGAGATCTTCGCGGACGGCTCCAGCATCATCACCAAGCATCCACACACCGGCGGCGCCGTCACCGTCGACACCGTGAAGGCCCAGCTCGTCTATGAGATTGGCGGTGCCCGCTACGCCGGCCCGGACGCGACGGCGCGCTTCGACACCATCGTGGTGGACGCGGACGGCACGGACCGCGTGCGCCTGTCGGGCGTGCGCGGCGAGCCGCCTCCTCCGGACGTGAAGGTGTGCCTGAACCGGCTCGGCGGCTTCCGCAACGAAGCCTGGTTCATCCTCGTAGGACTGGACATCGAAGAGAAGGCCGCGCTCGTGCGGGCGCAACTCGACGCGACGCTCAAGCCCCGGCCCGCGGAGGTCCTCTACACGCTCGCGCGCACCGACCACGCCGACGCTCCGAGCGAGGAGCAGGCGTCGGCGACGCTGCGGGTCGCCGTGAAGGACGCCGACCCGAAGGTGGCGGGCCGTTCCTTCAGCGGCGCCGTGGTGGAGCTGGCCCTGTCCAGCTACCCCGGCTTCTTCCTGCCCGCGCTGCCCAGCGACGCTTCGCCCTTCGGCGTCTACACCCCGGGCTATGTGGATGCGCGCAAGGTGCCGCACGTCGCGGTGCTCCCGGATGGCCGGCGCATCGACGTGCATCCCACGGAGGAGACGCGGCGGCTCGAACCCGTCCCCGCGCCGTCGCTGCCCGCGCCGCTCTTGGGGGGCCCCACCCGGCGCGTGCCGCTCGGCCAGGTGGCCCTGGCCCGCAGCGGTGACAAGGGCGGAGACGCGAACATCGGCGTCTGGGTCCGCACCGACGCGGCCTGGAGCTGGCTGGCGCACACGCTGACGGAGGAGCGGCTGCGCACGCTGCTTCCGGAGGCTCGGGACCTCAAGGTGCAGCGGCACGTGTTCCCGAACCTGCGCGCGCTGAATTTCATCATCGAGGGCCTGCTCGGCGAGGGCGTGTCGTCCTCCACCCGGTTCGATCAACAGGCCAAGGCGCTCGGCGAGTGGCTTCGCTCGCGCCACGTCGACATCCCTGAATCGCTTCTGTAGCGCCTTCGCACGCGCCCGAGCCCACCGAGGAAGCCCATGCAGCAGACCCAGGAACACCGCGCCATCCGCCAGACCGTCCGCAAGTTCGTGGAACAGGAGCTGAACCCGCACGTCGACGCCTGGGAGGCCGCGGAGATCTTCCCGGCGCGGGAGGTCTTCAAGAAGCTGGGGGAGCTCGGGCTGCTCGGCATCACCAAGCCCACGGAGTTCGGCGGGCTGGGACTGGACGCGTCGTTCTCCGTCGCCTTCGCGGAGGAGCTGGGCCACTGCACGTGTGGCGCGCTGCCCATGGCCATCGGCGTCGTGACGGACATGGCCACGCCCGCGCTCGCGCGCTTTGGCAACGACGAGCTGCGGCGGGAGTTCCTGGCGCCCACGCTCACGGGTGAGCGCGTCTGCTCCATCGCGGTGAGCGAGCCCGGCGCCGGCTCCGACGTGGCGAGCGTGACGACCACGGCGCGCCGCGACGGCGACGACTACGTCATCGACGGCAGCAAGATGTGGATCACCAACGGCATGCAGGCGGACTGGATCTGCCTGCTCGCCAACACGGGGGATGGGCCCGCGCACGCGAACAAGTCGCTCATCATCGTGCCCATGGACCGCCCTGGCATCACGCGGTCGAAGATCCGCAAGCTCGGCATGTGGGCGTCCGACACGGCGCAGCTCTTCTTCGACGGCGTGCGCGTCCCGGCGCGCTTCCGCATCGGAGATGAGGGGCGCGGCTTCGCGATGCAGATGCAGCAGTTCCAGGAGGAGCGGCTGTTCGTGTCGGCCAGCACGCTGGTCACCTTCGACCGGCTCATCGCGCAGACGGCGGAGTACACGCGGCAGCGCAAGGCCTTTGGCCAGTCCATCCTCGACAACCAGAGCGTGCACTTCCGGCTGGCGGAGTTGCAGACGGAGGTGGAGGCGCTCCGGGCGCTCATCTACCGGACCGTGGGCATGTACATCGAGAACAAGGACGACCCGGAGGTCGTGAAGCTCGCCTCGATGTGCAAGCTCAAGTCGGGCCGGCTGGCCCGCGAGCTCGTCGATGGCTGCCTCCAGTACTGGGGCGGCATGGGCTTCACCTGGGACAACCCCGTCGCCCGCGCCTACCGCGACCTGCGGCTGGGCTCCATTGGCGGCGGCGCCGACGAGGTGATGCTCGGGATCATCAGCAAGGCCATGGGAACGCTGCCCCGCAAGGCGCGCGGTTGAGGAGCAACACGATGGGATACCGTTCAGTCTTCGCCCCGAATTCCTTCGCGGGCCGCACCATCATCGTCACCGGCGCCGGCAGTGGCATTGGCCGGTGCACCGCGCATGAGCTGGCGTCGCTCGGCGCGCACATCGTCCTGGTGGGCCGCAAGACGGAGAAGCTCGCGAAGGTCGCTGGCGAGCTCTCCGCCGAGGGCTACGCCTCCACGCAGCACGCCGTGGACATCCGGGACGAGGCCGCGGTGAAGGCCATGGTCGCCGCCGTCGTCCAGGAGCACGGCCGCATCCACGGGCTCGTGAACAACGCCGGTGGGCAGTTCCCGTCGCCGCTGTCGCAGATCTCCAAGAAGGGCTTCGAGGCGGTCGTCTCCACGAACCTCACCGGCGGCTTCCTGGTCGCGCGCGAGGTGTTTACCCAGTCCATGAGCGAGCACGGTGGCGCCATCGTGAACATGCTCGCGGACGCCTGGAACGGCATGCCCGGCATGGGGCACTCGGGCGCGGCGCGCGCCGGCATGTTCAACCTGACGCAGACGGCCGCCGTCGAGTGGGCCGCCTCCGGAGTGCGCGTCAACGCCGTCGCGCCCGGCTGGGTCGCCTCCAGCGGGCTGGACACCTACGAGGACCCCTTCGTCCGCGAGATGATCCCCTTCCTGCGCAAGCAGGTGCCCCTGCACCGGCTGGCCACCGAGGCGGAGGTGAGCGGCGCCATCGTGTTCCTGCTCTCCGACGTCGCGGCGTTCATCACCGGCGAGGTCATCCGCATCGACGGCGGCGCGTCCTGCAACACCAAGGCGTTCCCGCTGTCGGAGCACGACAACTCGAAGCCCTACGACGGGTTCCACCTGGCCAAGGGGCCCGCCATCCTCGACGGCCCGAAGGAGAAGTGACGTGCCCACGCTCGTCTCCCAGGTCGAACCGGCCTCCGCCACCTTCACCACGCAGCGTCAGGAGATGCTCGCCCGCGTCGCGGAGCTGCGCGCCATCGAGCAGAAGTCGCGCGACACCGAGCAACTGGCCCGGGACAAGTTCAAGCAGCGGGGGCAGTTGCTCCCGCGTGAGCGGCTGGCGTTGCTGCTCGACCGGGGCTCGCCCTTCCTGGAGCTCTCCACGCTCTGTGGCTACAAGCACCACGACGACACCGACGGCTCGCTGGCGGGTGGAAACACCCTCATCGGCATCGGCTTCGTGTCCGGCGTGCGCTGCCTGGTGTTCGTGAGCAACTCCGCCGTGAAGGGCGGCACCGCGACGCCCTGGGGCGTCCAGAAGGCGCTGCGCGCGCAGGAGATTGCCCTTCAGAACCGGCTGCCCGTGGTGTCGCTCGTGGAGAGCGGCGGGGCGAACCTGCTCTACCAGCAGGAGATCTTCATCCCGGGTGGGGAGACCTTCTACAACCAGGCGAAGCTGTCCGCGGCCGGCATCCCCCAGGTCACCGTCGTCCACGGCTCCAGCACGGCGGGCGGCGCGTACATCCCGGGTCTGTCCGACCACGTCGTCATGGTGCGCGGCAAGGCGAAGGTGTTCCTCGCCGGCCCGCCGCTGCTGCTCGCGGCCACGGGCGAGGTCGCCACGGACGAGGACCTGGGCGGCGCGGAGATGCACACCACCGTGGCCGGCACCTCGGACCACCTCGCGGAGGATGACGCGGACGGCATCCGCATCGCGCGGGAGATCGTCGCTTCGCTCGGATGGAATGACGCCCTGCCGGCGTCCGCGCGTCCCGCCTTCGAGCCTCCGCGCTACCCGGTGGAGGAGCTGTGCGGCGTCGTGCCCATGGACCACCGCAAGCCTTACGACTGCCGCGAGGTGATTGCCCGGCTCGTGGATGGTTCGGACTTCTCGCCCTTCAAGGACGACTACGACGCGCTCACCGTTTGCGGCTGGGCGCGCATCGAGGGCCGGGCGGTGGGCCTCATCGGCAACAACGGGCCCATCACGGCGAAGGGCGCGACGAAGGCGGGGCAGTTCATCCAGCTCTGCTGCCAGGCTCGCACGCCCATCATCTACCTGCAGAACACCACCGGCTACATGGTGGGCACGCAGTCGGAGCAGGGCGGCATCGTGAAGCACGGCGCGAAGATGCTCCAGGCGGTGGCCAACGCGACCGTGCCGCAGATGACCCTCCTCATGGGCGGTGCCTTCGGCGCGGGCAACTACGGCATGTGCGGCCGCGCGTTCCACCCGCGCTTCATCTTCGCCTGGCCCAACGCGCGCACGGCGGTGATGGGCGGCGAGCAGGCGGCGAAGGTGCTGACCATCGTCGCCACGGAGAAGGCCCGGCGCGCGGGGCTGCCGCCTGACCAGGAGTTCCTGGACGGGATGGCGAAGCCGCTCATCGAGCAGTTCGACCGCGAGTCGGATGCCTTCAATTGCAGCGCCCGGCTGTTCGACGACGGCGTCATCGACCCCCGCGACACGCGGCGGGTGCTCGGGTTCATCCTGGCCACGTGCGACGAGGCTTCGCGCCGCACGCTGTCGCCCAACTCCTTCGGCGTCGCCCGGCTGTAGCGAGGGGAATCATGAAACGCATCCACAAGGTGCTGGTGGCGAACCGGGGTGAGATCGCCGTGCGCGTGTTGCGCACGTGCCGCCGGCTCGGGCTGCGCACGGTCGCGGTCTTCTCCGACGCGGACCGGGATGCCCCGCACGTGCGGCTCGCGGACGAGGCCATGCACCTGGGGCCGCCGCCCGCGAGGGAGTCCTACCTCTCCATCGAGAAGGTCCTCGCCGCGGCGAAGGCGTCCGGCGCGGACGCCATCCATCCCGGGTACGGCTTCCTGTCGGAGAACGAGGACTTCGCGCGCGCGTGCGCGGAGGCCGGCTTCGTGTTCGTGGGGCCGCCCGCGGAGGCCATCGAGCTGATGGGGAACAAGCGGCAGGCGAAGCTGCGCATGCAGGCCGCGGACGTGCCCTGCATCCCCGGCTACGAGGCCGCGCGCCCTGGCGAGTCCCTGGAGGACGAGGCCCTGGTCCGCGAGGGCCAGCGCGTCGGGTTCCCCATCATGGTGAAGGCTGCGGCGGGCGGTGGCGGGCGCGGCATGCGGCTCGTCCGCGAGCCGGGCGCGCTGCTCGACGCCATCCGCTCGGCGCGCTCGGAGGCGACGAACGCCTTCGGCAGCGGCGAGCTCATCCTGGAGCGGGCCATCGAAGGCGCGCGTCACGTGGAGGTGCAGGTCTTCGCGGACGAACACGGGAACGCCGTGCACCTGGGCGAGCGCGACTGCTCCGTGCAGCGCCGGCACCAGAAGGTGATTGAAGAGAGCCCGTCTCCGGCCGTCACGCCCGAGTTGCGCGAGCGCATGGGGGCGGTGGCGGTGCAGGCCATCCGCGCCATCGGGTATCGCGGCGCGGGGACCATCGAGTTCCTCCTGGCGCCCAACGGCGACTTCTTCTTCATGGAGATGAACACGCGCCTCCAGGTGGAGCACCCGGTGACGGAGCTCATCACCGGGCTCGACCTGGTCGAGTGGCAGCTGCGCGTCGCCGACGGTGAGCCGCTCCCGCTGACGCAGCCGGAGATCACCTGGCGCGGGCACGCCATCGAGGCGCGCCTGTGCGCCGAGGACCCGGCGAAGGGCTTCCTCCCGCAGACGGGCCGGCTGCTCGCGTGGGAGCCACCGGCAGGGGAGGGCGTCCGCGTGGATCATGGCGTGCGTGAAGGCCAGGACATCACGCCGTTCTATGACTCCATGCAGGCCAAGATCATCGCGTACGGACCGGACCGCGAGACGGCGCGCGAGCGGCTGGCCGCGGCGCTGCGTGAGCTGACGGTGTTCGGCGTCACGACGAACAGCGCGTTCATCCAGCACGTCCTCGGGCACGAGGCCTTCCGCTCCGGCCGGTACGACACGGGCTTCGTCGGCGCGCACACGCCTCCGGAGACGCTCCAGACGCTCGGGAAGGCCTCCCCGGAGGACCAGGCCATCCTGGCCGCCTTGCTCTTCCATGACGACGCGCAGGCGCTGGCCCGGAAGGGCGGCTTCGACGCGACGCTCACGGGCTGGAGCAGCTCCTACGCCCTGCCGGTGCCAGTCAGCCTGCATGACGGTGCTTCGGAGTTCCGCGCCTCGGTGCGCCCCGTCGCTCCGGAGGCCTACGAGGTCGGTGTCGGCGACACGCGGGTCTCGCTGTCCTTGCGCGCCCTGTCCGCCGAACGCGCCGAGGTGGAGGTCGCGGGACGTCGCCGCGCGGTCCGCTACCGCCGGGCGGGCGGCACGCTCTGGTGCACGCTCGACGGCATCACGCGCCAGCTTCGCGACGTGTCCTTCCGGCCGCCCTCCGAACGCGAGCGCGCCAGCGATGGCCGCCTGCGCGCGCCCATGGACGGCCGCATCATCCGGGTGAGCGCCGAGGTCGGCGCGACCGTGAAGAAGGGCGACGTGCTGGTGGTGCTCGAAGCGATGAAGATGGAGTCGTCCCTCATCGCGCCGACGGATGGCGTGGTCACGGCGGTGAACGTCACGGTCGGGGCGCAGGTTCCGGCACGGCATGTGGTCGCGGTCGTCTCCCCCGCGGCGAAGGAGGCAGCATGAGTGAAGCACCGCTCGTCCGGTACGAAGTCTCTCGTGGCGTCGCGACCCTGACGCTCGACTCGCCGCGCAACCGCAACGCGCTGTCGCGAGCGCTCGTCACGCAGCTGCTGGAGCGGCTGAACGCCGTGGGCGCCGACCCGGGCGTGCGCGCGGTCGTCCTCGCGGCGACGGGGCCCGCGTTCTGCGCGGGGGCGGACCTGTCGGAGATGGCGGATGGAGGCGCCGCGAAGGCACCGGGCGTGCTGCTCGACGTGCTGCGCACGATCGTGACGCTGCCCCAGCCCGTCGTGGCGAAGGTCGCCGGGCAGGTGAGGGCGGGCGGCATCGGCATTGTCGGCGCGTGCGACGTGGCGATCGTCGCGGAGTCCGTGAAGTTCGCCTTCACCGAGGCGCGCATCGGCGTGACGCCCGCGGTCATCTCGCTCACCACGCTGCCGCACCTGACCAGCCGGGCGGCGAGCCGCTACTTCCTCACCGGTGAGGCCTTCGACGCGGCCGAGGCCGCGCGCATCGGGCTCATCACCACCGCGGTGCCGGACGCGTCGCTGGAGGGCGCCGTCGAGCAGGTCCTGGAGACGTTCCGGGTGTCGTCGCCGCAGGGGCTGCGTGAGACGAAGCAGTTGGTGGCCGCCGGTCTGCGCGCGCGCATCGACGCGGGGGGCGCCGAGATGGTCGCGCTCTCCGGCCGGCTGTTCGCCTCCGAGGAGGCCCAGGAGGGGATGCTCGCCTTCCTGGAGCGCCGGCCTCCTTCGTGGGCCGCGCCGAAATAGGCTGCGGGGGCACCCGGTTCGACCCGACGCCCGAACGGGCGGAATGGAGCACACGATGTCCGCGATCCAGGCACCTCGGTCCCCGCGCATCAGCCGCGTCTCGCTGGGAGACATCGTCCACCGGTCGGCGTTGCGCTGGCCGGAGCGGACGGCCCTCGTCGACGGGGAGCTCGAGTTCTCCTACGCGGAGCTCGACCGGCGCTCGAGCGCGTTCGCGCACTACCTGCTCGCGCAGGGGCTGCCCCAGGGGTCGCGCATCGCGATGCTCTGCGGCAACTCCGCGCAGATGGTCACCGCGTTCGTGGGCATCTACAAGTCAGGGCTCGTCTGGGTGCCCATCAACACCGGCCTCTCCGTGGAGGCCGTCCGGTACATCCTCGAACACGCCGAGGCGACGCACGCCGTCGTCGACGCCGAGCTCCTCGCGAAGCCCGGGCTGCGGGCGATGCTCGATGCGCTGGGCACCCGCGTCATCGTCTGCGTGCCGGAGGGGCAGGCGGCGCCGGGCGGGGACACGGTCGCGTTCCTGGACATGCTGAAGGGGCAGCACGGCACGCCGCCGGAAGTGGACATCCAGAGCGGCCAGCTCGCGCAGATCATGTACACCAGCGGCACCACCGGCCTGCAGAAGGGCGTCATGCATTCGCATGCGTCGGTGCAGGCGGCGCTGAGCGGGAACCTCTTCGAGCTGGGCATGCGCACGTCGGACTCCACCCTCTGCGTGCTCCCGATGTTCCACTGCGCGCAGCACGCCATCGTGATGACCTTCCTGCTGGCCGGGGCGACCGTCGTCGTGCGGCGGGCCTTCGAGCCGGGCGCGATGCTGGCGACCATCGAGCAGCGCGGCATCACGTTCCTCATGGGCCTGCCGGTGATGTACGGCGCGATGCTGGCGCACCCGGCGCGTCCGGCCACGAAGCTGTCCAGCCTGCGCCTGTGCCTCTACGTGATGGCGCCCATGGCCCGCACGATGCTCGTGGAGCTCATCGAGCACTTCTGCCCGGGCGGCTTCGCGCTCGCGTCGGGACAGACGGAGATGTACCCCGCGACGACCCTGTTCAAGCCGGAGCAGCAGCTCAAGCGGTTCGGCTCGTACTGGGGCGACTCGGCGGTGACGAACGAGACGGCCATCATGGACGACGAGGGCCGGCTGCTCGGGCGCGGCGAGGTGGGGGAGATCGTCCACCGCGGGCCGAACGTGATGCTCGGCTACTACAAGGACCCGGAGGCGACCGCGCGGGCGAGCGCCTTCGGCTGGCACCACACCGGCGACCTGGGCATGTTCGACGCCGACGGCCAGCTGCTCTTCGTGGACCGCAAGAAGGACATGATCAAGACGGGCGGAGAGAACGTCCCGTCCATCAAGGTCGAGGAGGTCCTCCTGCGTCATCCGGCGGTGCTCCAGGTGGCGGTGGTGGGGCTGCCGCATGCCCGCTGGGCGGAGGCGGTGACGGGCTTCGTCGTGCTCAAGCCCGGCGCCTCCGCGACGGAGGCGGAGATCAACGCCCACTGCCGCCAGCACCTGGGTGGGTTCGAGGTGCCCAAGGCCATCGTCCTGCTCCCGGCCATGCCGCAGACCAGCACTGGCAAGGCCCAGAAATTCGTGCTCCGTCAGCAATACGCCACGCACTACGATGAAGGGCGTGACGACCCGAATCCCGCCTGAGTCCGCCCCGCCGAAGAAGACCGCCCTGCCTGGAGTCGCGCTGGGCTTCGCCATCGCGGGCATGTGCATCTACTGCCTGTGGCCGGTGGGGCTCGTGCTGGCCATCCTGGCGATGCTGAAGACAGGCAAGCCGGAGCATGCCGGACGCAGGGGGCTCGCCACCGCGGCGCTCGTCGTGGCGGGACTGGGGCCCTTCATCATCGGCATCCAGTTCGCCCTCGCCATCCCCAACTTCATCAAGTTCCAGGCGCGCACGAAGCAGGCGGAGTGCAAGATGAACCTGAAGGCGGTCTTCACCGCGGCCAGGGTGAGCCTGGTGGACGATGAGCCCCTGGTCAGCCTCGATGCGATGGGCATCGAGGCGGGACCGCGCAATCGCTATGCCTATGTGCTGCGGATGCCGGAGGAGATCATCCCCGTGGGGAGTGCCTTCCCCGCGCTCGCTCCAGAGGCCATCGAGGCGGCCCTGGCCCAGGCGGGTGTGAAGCCAGGCGTGGAGGGGACCTGTCCGGACTGCATCGTGACGGCCGCGTGCGTGGGCAACGTGGACGACGATGACACGCTGGACGTGTGGAGCATCTCCACCGTCAACCGCACGGCCGCCAACGGAGAAACCATCGAAATGGGCACGCCGTACAACCACGTGAACGACGTCCGGCAGTAGCCATGGCCCAGACCGTTCGGACACGGAAGCCGGCGCGCGTCATGGTCCTGGGCATTGCCTTGCTGGTAGCGGGCGCTGCGCTCTGGGTTGGGGTTTCGTGGCTGGCGGAGCTGCGAGAGCCGTATCGGTTGCCCTGTCACACGCTCAAGTGCCAGATGAGCTGTCTCCTCGCGGAGAGCACGCTCCACACCAGGTGCATCTACGGGGAATGCAGCTGCGGCCGCTGAGCCCATCACGTCCCCAGGACTGACTGCACGTGGCCGGGTCGTACGGCCGGGCCCACCACGCAGGCCCGGCCGCGGTTCATCCGCTGCGGCCTACTGGCAGATGGTCTCAGGCGAACACACGCACTGCCCACCGCCCACGCCGGCACACTGGCGGAAGCACGAGCAGTCTTCGTTCATGCAGATGTTGGAGCAGAGGCCGATGGCCTCGGAGTTGGTGGGCATCAGCGCCCCGACGGCGCCACCGGCCACGACGCCCAGCATGAATACGAACTTCGCGATTCCCTTGCGCATGTACGACCTCCCGGGTTGAACAGCCCGTCCATTCTAGAGACGAGTCCTCGATTCGACGAGGCTCGACACCGAGGGCCGGGGGTGGGTGCCGACGCCTCTTCGATGAAGCCTCCCCGTCCCATCCGAGGTGTGCGTACCCGACTCCAAACCCACCCCCAGGGTCAGTGGCTCCCGAGGAGCTGTTTCTCGACCTTCCACCCGGGCCAGTGAGGGAGGTGCATGCAATGAAGGCATTCAAGGCGGTGCTGCTGGGAACGCTCGTGTCGGCGCTGCTCGTTGGCGCGGGGTGCAAGACCACGAAAGGTGAGGGGGCGGAGGGGAGCGGCACGGGTGGCTCTGGAACGGGCGGCTCCGGAACGGGGGGCTCTGGAACGGGGGGCTCCGGAACGGGTGGCTCCGGAACGGGTGGCGCCGGATGGATGGCCCCAAGCGTCGGCGGCAGGACGAACGTCGGAAGCTCCAAGGACTCGGAGGGATCCGAGACCGGCTCTGGCGACGTTGGCGGATCCGGTTCGGGGACAAGCCAGGGGACTCGCGGTTCCAGCACGGGCGGCTCCAGCACGGGCGGCACCGGCGGTTCCAGCACGGGCGGCACCGGCGGTTCCGGCACGGGCGGCAGCGGCATGGGCGGCGGCTCCACCTCCGGCGGTACCTCCAGCGGAGGTGGCACGGGCAGCGAATCAAGCACTGGCGGCTCGGGTGGTGGCGGCTCCGGTGGCGGTGGTTCGAGCACTGGCGGCTCGGGCTCGGGCTCGAGCTCGGGCGGCTCAGGCGGAGGCGGAGGCGGTCTGAGCCGCTGACCCTGACGAGCCGGGGACGCGCGATGGGCGTCCTCGGCTCTCGATGAGGGCCTTGCCCTGGGGCCAGGCGTCCGTGTGGCGCCTGAAGCCCTGGCGTGCGGCCTTCCGCGGATGCGCCGTGGACGACATTTCCACTGGCTTCACGTCCAGAAACCCTGGCGTGCGCGGGTGCCTGCCTCGTTCTGCCTGGTCCCGGACGCATCTGACGCTTCCCCGAGGCACCTCCTGTGCGTATCACTGGCCTTCGTGCGCACGCCCACCGACCGCTTCCTGCCGCCCCGCACCGACGCTTCCTCCTCCACGGCGCTCCAGCGCGGACGGGTGGTCGTCATCGCACCCACGCGGGCCGCGTGCGAGACCATCGAGCTGGCGCTCGGGTTGGAGCTGCGCACGTACCTGGAAGAGCACCACGGCGAGCGCCTCCTTGCGCTGGCGCGGAGCGGGCAGGGGTTCGGCATCGTCGCGGGTACTGGCACGGGCAAGACGCTCGCCATCCGCCCCATCGCGGAGGAGATCACGGGCCGACGGCCCCTGCGGGTGACAGTGGTCAACCGTGAGCGGGAGGCCACCGCGGAGACACCGCTCGCGGACGTGGCCATCGTCACCACCGGCATCGCGCGGCGCTGGTTCCAGGGCGGCGTCATCCGGCGCGAGGACACGCTCATCGTGGATGAAATCCACCAGACCTCCGCGGAGCTGGAGCTGTGCCTGGCGCTGGGCAAGCGCGTGGGCTGCCGCTTCATCTGGCTGTCCGCCACGGTGGATCCGGCCTTCTACTCGCGCTACCTGGACAGCGCGGACGTGCTCCAGGTGTCCACCTTCGACCCGGCCAAGGCGGCCCTCGTGGAGGTGGAGCGCCGCCAGCCGTTGTCCTTCCTCGATGACGCCTTCCTGCGGGACGCGCAGCAGCGAGGGCGCGGCGTGGGCGTGTTCCTGGCCACGCGCGCTGGGGTGGAGCAGGCGGCGGCCCACGTGCGCGCGCGCGCGCCGGAGGTGCACGCGGCGCACTATCACGGCGGAGAACCGCTGCGCGCCATCCGCCCCTTCCTGGAGGGCACGGCGCCCCGGCCCTTCGTGCTCGCGATGACGGCGGCGGGACAGAGCGCGCTCAACGTGCCGGGCCTGGACACCGTCGTCATCGACGACCTGCGCTTCTCGAACGTGGTGGAGGGCAGCCGCAACGTGCTCACCCGCGTGCACCTGGGCAACAACGAGTTGTTGCAGATGGCGGGGCGCGTGCACGGGCGGGTGGCGGGCGGGCGCGTCTTCATCCTCAGCGACCGGTTGATCCACTTCGCCTCGCTGCGGCCCACGGAGCCCGAGTTCCAGCTCGCGGGCGAGCCGGAGCGGGTGGCGCTCACCGCGGCGGCCCTGGGTGTGCGGGCGGATGAGCTGGACCTGCCCGTGCCGCTGGACCGCGCCGCCTATCGGCGGGCGCTCGCGAAGCTGGAGGCGCGCGGCATCGTGGACGCGGACGGACGGCTGTCCGACTACGGCCGCGCGGTGGAGGCCCTGCCCGTGGAGCGTCCCTGGGCGGAGCTCATCGTCAACGCGGAGGACACGCTGCTGCCGTTCCTCGCGGTGTGCAGCGCCGTGGAGTCGCTGCACCGGATGACGCGCGAGGAGCGGAACCTGGAGGGCGTGCTCGTGCAGGGCAGCGACCACCTGACCGCGTACAACCTGTACGCCGAGGCCTTCCGGGAAACGGGCACTGTGGGGGATGTGCAGGGGCTGCCGCGCCACGTCTTCAACCCGGAGAAGCTCGCGGTGTGGGCGGAGGGGCGCGGGGTGCTGGTGAAGGCCCTGGAGGACGCGGCGCTTGCGATGGCGAGCGTGTACCGGAGCGTGGGGTTGGCGCTGCCCGCGCGCATGCCGTTCGCGAGCTCCAGCGTCCACCATCACTTCTGCGACCTGCTCGCGCGCTTCATGCCCTTCGACCTGGTCATCGACGAGCGCACGGCCTGGGGTGAGCTCACCCGCGTGTCGAAGACGAGCGTGTGCGGCAACCTGGGCGCGGTGGTGGGCACGCTGCGCTACTTCGCCGACCGCAATGGTGAGTCGCAGGGCGCCATCGAAGGCACCCAACTGCCCCAGTCGCTGCTGCGCCGCTACGCGCGCCGTCACGCGGAGGCGCTCACGTATGACGTGCGCTTCCGCTCGGTCGTGCTCGTCAAGCGGCTGGACTACTACGGCTTCACGCTGGAGCAGGAAGTGGACGTGCTGCGCGCCTGGGGGCCGGAGCTCGCCAAGGCGGCCCGGCACGCGCTCGCGGAGGCGCTGGCGCGAGGCGAAGCACCCCATCCCGCGGTGGACCGTCACCGGGTCGCCATCGCCGAGGTGCGCGAGCTGTGGCGCCGTTCGGGAGGCATCACCGCGCCGCTGGGGCACCCGGAGCTCACCGCGCTCTACGAGGCGCAGCTGGACGGCGTGGACACGCTCGACGACTTCCGGGAGCGCCCGCTGCGGCTGGACCTGGACGCGCTCGTGCCGCGCACGACGCGTCAGAAACTCCTGGCGCTCCCGGACACCGTGGAGGTCCGCGAGCACGCGGTGCCGCTCGAATACGACGTGGAGGAGCTGTCGGACGGGGCCCTGCGGGGCGTGGTGCGGCTGCTCCTGCCAGAGAAGCTCGCCCGCACGTTGGTGCAGGAGGAGCTGCCGCTGCTCGACCGGCCCCAGCGCTTCAGCGTGGCCCGGGGCCGGCGGGGCGTGCTCCAGGCCCGCTCACTCCTCGAACTCCAGGAGCTGCTCGACCAGCCCTGGATGCCGGACGAGATCGCCGAGGCCAACCGGGAGCGTCAGCCCCCGGAACAGGAGCGGGAGCGCGGCGCCCCCTGGCGTGGAGGGCCGCGGGGCCACCATGGCAAGCCGCCCAGGAATGGAAGACGCCCGGGAGGCGGCGGACGGCGGCGCTGAGCCGCGAATGTCGACGTGCGGAGCAGCGTCATCCCGCGTGTCGATCCAGCCAGAGCCTCAGGGCGCGCGCGATGTCCTCGGGTGCGTCTTCCGGCGCATGGTGCCCCGCGCGTCCCAGCGGAACGATTTCGAGGGCCGGGAGGTGGGCTCGCGCCCACTCGATGATGTGCGGTGCGTTGAGCCCCGCGTCGCCGAACGTCAGCAGGAGCACCGGCTTCACGGAGGGCTGCGCGAGCCACGCGTCATAGCGCTCGATCACCGCGGCGACGTCGGCGGGCTCACCGTCGATAGGAATCTCGCGAGGCCACTGAAGCACCGGACGTCGCGACGCCGCGTCTGGATAGGGAGCCTGGTAGACGGCCCGGTCGCTCTCCGCGAGGCCCCGCTGGACGCCATTCGCGAAGGACCTCTCCAGGAACGCGTTCTGTTCGAGCACGAGCGTCTCACCCAGTCCCGGCGTGCGCAGGGCGCGGAACAGTTGCTCGCCCTGGGGAGGCCAGTCGCTCCAGCGCATGGGGCGGAGGAACGTCTCGAACACGGCCACGCCCCGCACGCGCTCCTGATGTCGCCGCGCCCAATCCAGGGCCAGCACTCCGCCCCAGTCGTAGCCGACGAGCACGACGTCCCGCAGGCCGAGCGCGTCGAACCATGCATCGAGGTACCTCGCGTGGTCCGCGAACCGGTACGGGATGTCCGGCTTGCCCGAATCCCCCATGCCGATGAGGTCGGGCGCGAGGCAGCGGCCCCGGTCGGCGAGCCTCGGGATGACGTTCCGCCACACGTGTGAGGACGTGGGGTTGCCGTGCAGGAACACGATGGGCGAGCCCGTCCCAGCCTCACGGTAGGAGATGAACGAATCCAGGACCTGGACCTGGTGAACCATGGACATGGGCGTGCTCCGGGAAGGAAGCGGTGGAGAGGTGTGGCATGCGATGAGCACGCCCGCGACGAGACAGCCGAGCAGTCTGTGCATGCACCCATGATGGGGAAGGGGACACCTCGCTGGTAGTGATGGTTCGTGAGGTCTAGGCTCACCAACCGTGAGCATTTCGATCGCCGCCCTCGACCTCAACCTCCTGCTGGTGCTCCACACCGTCCTCACCGAGCGCAGCGTGGTGCGCGCGGCCGAGCGGCTCCACGTCACGCCGTCCGCCATCAGCAACAGCCTGGCGCGCCTGCGGTCCGTGCTGGGCGACCCGCTCGTCACCCGCAAGGGCCGCGGCATCGTCCCCACGCCCCGGGCGCTCGCGCTGGCCCCCGCCATCGCCCGGGGCCTGCGCGAACTGGAGTCCGGCCTTCACGAGGCCCCATTCGAGCCGGCCCGCTGCACGCGCACCTTCACGCTCGCCGTCGCTGATGCGGGGCAGGTGACGTGGGGACCGCGAATCGCCGCCCGGATGGCCCAGCAGATGCCGGACGCGCGCCTCTGCGTGGTCGGAATCGCCTCGCTCGTGGCGCTCGGGGACCTGACGTCGTCACAGGTCGACCTGCACATCGGCCTCGCCGGGCGGGGCGCGGGCCTGCACGTCGAACCGCTGCTGGACGAGCGCACCGTCCTGGTGGCCCGCGAGGAGCACCCCGCGCTCACGAGGCGCCTGTCCCCGCGTGCGCTCGGCGCGCTCCGTCACGTGGGCGTGGAGATGGTCCCGGGCAAGGGCTTCCGGGATCTCGTTGGCGCCGCGTACGCACGCGCGGGCATCCGCCGGGAGGTCGCCATGACGGTGCCGTCCTTCCTGACGGCGGCGGCAATCGTGTCCGCGACCGACCTGGTCGCGACGTTGCCGGAGTCCCTCGTCGCGGCGCAGGGCGCGCGCCTGGGGGTTCGCGGCGTCAACGCGCCGGTCCCCGCGCACATCGTCAAGCTGGCCCTGTGCTGGCACGACCGCACCCATGCCGACCCGGCGGCGCGGTACTTGCGTGAACTGGTCCGGCGCGCGGTCCTGGACGCTTGACCATCAGAAGCTGAATCCCTCCCGCGGTCGGTAAATCGTGGATTTTGTGATAGCCCGGCCCAAACCCTGGAGGCGCAATGTCGAAATGGAGTGCCTGTCTGTTCTTGCTGCTGTCCGCGTGTATGTCATCGGAAGGGGAGGTCGCACTGGCTCCGGGGGACCAGCAGCAGGCCCTGCCGGGCTCGGAGGTCATCGACTTCGCCTCGGTCAGCACGCAGGCGAACACGGACGCGTCGGGCAAGAGCGGCGGCATGGCCGTGCTCAAGACGAACAGCGCGAACTGCACGGTCGGCGCGTACGCGGACTGCTATGCGCAGTACATCGAGTTCAGCCCCAGCTACACGGGCTACCTGTCCTTCAATCTCTCCAGCCTCACCCAGGCCGCGCCCACCCCGGCTCAAGTCTCCCAGCTCAGCCTGCTGACGAAGTACCAGGGGCCCGGCGTCGCCGCGTCCTACTATCAGTGGCAGCTCTACCGGTTCTCCACCTCCAGCTGGGTCAGCATCGCCAACTCACAGGGGCGCGGTGACTGGGTATGGACGCCAGCCCTGACGCTCGCGCTGCCCACCACGGAGACCGCGTCGAACTTCGTGTCGAGCACCGGGGAGATCCGCGCGCGCCTCATCAAGGGAGCCGGGACGGACGCGGCGCAGCTGGACAGCCTGCGCCTCCAGGTGTCGTGGGACATCGCCTCGTCGTGCACGCCAGAGACGGACGCGGCCTTCTGCGCGCGGTTGGGCAAGAACTGCGACACGGTGGCGGGCACGGACAACTGTGGCCAGTCGCGCACGGTCTCCAGCTGCGGCACCTGCCAGAGCCCGGCGACCTGCGGCGGTGGTGGCACCCCGAACGTCTGTGGTGAGGCCTCCGCCTGCACGGTGGCGGCCTTCCCCAAGGGCACCACCTGGATGTGGGACCTGGAGCACGCGTCCATCCCCACGAACCTCAACGCCCAGGTCTACGTCGTCGACCTCTTCAACACGACCGCCGCGAAGATCCAGGAGTACAAGACCGCCGGCAAGAAGGTGGTCTGCTACTTCAGCGCGGGCTCCTATGAGGACTGGCGGGAGGACGCGAACCAGTTCCCGCAGGACACGTACTGCACCCCAGGGGAGAACTGCTCGCAGTCCGTGCACATCATGGGCGACTGGTGCACGAGTGGCGGCGGCTGTGAGTGGTGGTTGGATCACCGCAAGCCGGCGGTGCGCACGGTGATGACGTCGCGCATGCAACTGGCGAAGAACAAGGGCTGCGACGCGGTGGAGCCGGACAACATCGACGGCTACTCGCACGACGACGAAATCAACTGCACCGACCAGGCCTGCTGGGGCCTCACGGCGGCGAACCAGCTCGACTACAACCGCTGGCTGGCCACCACCGCCCACTCCCTGTGCCTGGGCATCGCACTCAAGAATGACGTGGACCAGGTCCCCGCGCTCGCGGACTCCTTCGACTTCGCCATCAACGAGGAGTGCCAGCGGTTCAACGAGTGCGGCACGTACAAGACCTGGTTCACGAACAAGAACAAAGCGGTCTTCAACGCCGAGTACCGGAAGGACTCGAGCGGGGACATCACCAACTGGACGTCGTGCACGGGCACCGGTGCGACCTGCGCCTGCGGTGAGAGCAACTTCGCCCAGGGGGACCTGCGCACCCTGGTCTTCACAACCGCGTCGGTCCGGTACGACAACCTCCAGTTCACCTGCTGGTAGCGCGGGGGCCGGGGCGGTCCTCCCGCCCCGGCCTCATCCTCAGTACTGGACGGTCGCGGTGTAGGCGAAGTGGTCGGAGCCGTACTTCTCCAGCCGCTCGGCGGGGCCGGTGCCGATTCCGATGCTGACGTAGATCTGATCGATGGGCACGCCGCTGACGCCCGCCGTGTTCAGGTGGTTCATCCCGGGGATGTCCTGCGACAGCGCGCGGTTGAAGTCGCCCACCAGCACCACGGGCAGCCCCCGGCCGCGCAGCTCCGCGACGACCTCGCGCACCACGGCGTTGTGCGTCCGCCAGCGCTCCTGACGCTCCGGGTGCTCGCCGTTCCAGGCACCGGAGATGTAGTGGGTGTTGACGAACGCCAGCTTCTCGCCGGTCGCGAGGTTCTTCAGCACGACCCAGTTCACGAAGCGCGACGGCGTCACCCCGGCCTCCCCGCCGTGCGTGAGCCGGGAACCGTCGCCCGTCTTCTCGAACTTGTTCTTGCGCCAGGAGATGGCGATGGAGTTGCGCGCGTCCAGCCGGTCCTCACCGGGCCGGAAGTGGGCGTAGTACTCCAACTCCCCCAGCTTGGAGTGGCCCTCCGCGGTGGACACCTCCTGCCATCCGATGATGTCCGCGAGCGGCTTCATGTTCGCCTGCCCGTACCACGTGTTGTGCGTCGCGACCGTGGTCGTGGTGCTGGCGAGCGCCGCCGTTTCCGTCTCCTCGGATGAAGCGGGCAACAAGCCCAGGGAGAGCAGCAGACTGAGGACGGCTGAGGACAGGAGCTTGAGCATGGTTCCCTCGGAAGGCGCGGCAGGCCATTCCTGGCGCGTCCGAGGCAAGCTAGCAAAAGCAGTATTTACAGAAAATACGAACAGGAATGTTTCTATCAGCCGAGGACAAAGTCCCTGGGGCGCAGCGGCTCCGGCTGAGGCTCTCCCAGCGATTCCAGCATGTTGATCTCCGCCGTGCGGGACATCGCGAGCAGCGGCAGGTCGTTGGGCGCTTCTCCGAAGGGCTCTTCCATCTCCTCGCTGAGGAGGTCCAGGCCGAAGAAGGTGTAGGCGATCATGGCCGTGAGCACGGGCGTGAACCAACCCATCGACTCGGCGAGGCCGAAGGGCAGTAGCAGACAGAAGAGGTAGGCCGTGCGGTGCAGGAGCACCGTGTAGGCGAAGGGCAGGGGTGTGAGGCGGATGCGCTCGCAGGCGGTGAAGATGCTCATCATCGCGTGCACCCGTTCGTTCAAGGTGGCCCAGGTGATGTCGGTGAGCCGGCCCTCCCGCAGGAGGCGGGCCAGCTCCAGCTGGTGCTCACGGAGGAGGGCATTGGGGCGGTTGCCGCTGCCCAGGACGCGCGAGCGCTCGGGCTCTTCCAGGTGGCGGCCCATGGCCTCTGAAGCGTCTTGCGAACGCAGGTGCGCGGCGAGCGCGTAGGGGAAGGCGATGGTGCGGTGCACCAGCCTCCGTGCCGCCTGCCGTCCGGCGTCGGGCAACTCGGCGCGCCCGTCGTCCAGCAGCGCGATGGTCGCGTGGGTGAAGGCGCGCACCTCGATGATGAGCGCGCCCCACTGCTTCCGTCCCTCCCACCAGCGGTCGTAACAGGCGTTATTGCGGAAGCCGAGGAAGATGGAGAGCGCGATGCCGAGCAGCGACAGCGGCGCTGGGGAGGTGACCGGAAGCCGGATGTAGCCCTGCTTGAGCGTCAGGACGACCAGGGAGGCGAGTGCCGCGACCCCCAGCACGTGGGGCAGGACGCGCGGCAGGATGGTGCCGCGCACGACGAACAGGAGCTTGAAGAAGCCAGGGCGGGGACGAACGATCACGGCGCGTCTCGTGCCCCAAATCCGCGCCTGTCGCAAGCGTGCCGCCCTAGACTGCCTCCCTCCTGGAGGCTGAATGCACCCGAAGAGACTTCACCGGTTCCCCGTGTCCACGCTGCGCTCGCTGGCCGTGGGGGCCGCGCTGATGTGCGCCGCCGGCTGCTCGGACGATGAGGGCGTGGACGTGCCCAACCCGCTGACCAATCCGAAGGACGGGCCACCGGCCGGCAACCCGAACGCCGAGGCGACGTGCCCCGTGCCCGCCGAGGCGGGGCTCGCGGATGTGTCCCGGCCCACCACCGTGGTCGGGACGGGGACGGCGGCGAGCTGTACCTCGGAGGCCTTCGTCAATGCCGTGGCGAAGGGCGGGGTCATCACCTTCGACTGCGGTCCGGAGCCCGTCGTCATCACGTTGGAGCGGACGGCGAAGGTCTTCAACGACAAGGGGCCGGAGATCGTCATCGACGGCAAGGGGCTGGTGACGCTGAGCGGCGCGGGCAAGCACCGCATCCTCTACATGAACACCTGCGACCAGGCCCAGGTGTGGACGACCTCCCACTGCCAGGATCAGGACCACCCGCGGCTGACGCTCCAGAACCTCACCTTCGTGGACGCCAGCTCCAAGAGTGAGAAGGAGTACGACGGCGGCGGCGCGGTCTGGGTGCGCGGCGGACGGGTGAAGGTCATCAACTCCCGCTTCTTCAACAACGTGTGCGCGGACACCGGCCCGGACGTCGGCGGCGCCGCGCTGCGCGTGTTCGACCAGTATGACGACCAGCCGGTCTACGTGGTGAACACGACCTTCGGCGGCAAGGAGGGCTACGGCGGGGTCTGCTCCAACGGCGGCGGCATCAGCAGCATTGGCGTGTCGTGGACCATCATCAACAGCCTCTTCTCCCACAACCGGGCCATCGGCAACGGCGCCAATCCCGCGCAGCCGGGCACGCCGGGCGGTGGCAGCGGCGGGGCCATCTACAACGACGGCAATACGATGACGCTGTCGCTCTGTGGCACGCGCATCGAACACAACGAGGTCAACGCGCACGGCAGCGCCATCTTCTTCGTGAGCAATGACCACTCGGGCGACATCCGCATCGACCGTTCGGTCATCCAGAACAACAAGGGAGGGTCCTGGTACGAGACCTATCCCCAGATTTCGAACCACGCGGACACGCCCATCCGGGTGACGAACTCCACGATCGAATAACGACCGTCCTGGTGGAGAGCCAACGCGTTTCAGGATGCTCCGCCCCGGTCGGTGTGTCCGTCGTCGTGGACAGCGACGGCTCGGCCATTCAGGGGCGCGGTGGCGCCCAGAGAGCGCTGTGGGCCTCTGGAGCGTCCGGGGATTCCTCCGCCGTGTAGAAGTAGGCCGCGACCGTGGCCCGGCCCCGTCCGTCGGGACACGCCAGCGCGGCGGGGTGGCCGTGCCAGTGGGTGTCGCCATGCGCCATCACGACCAGCCGATCCAACACCGGCGCGATGCGGGCCTCGCACCGGGAGAGATCGGCGTTCCACAGCTCCAGGTCTCCGCCCCACGCGGGCTCCCAGCCCGGGTTCAGGTAGTACAGGACGGTGAGCCGCCGTGAGAGCGCGCGGGTGCGATCGCGGTTGAAGTCCGCGTGGAGCGCCAGATGGCCTCCGCGCAGCGTGAGGTGCAATCCGGCGCCCCGGAAGTGCGGATCCGCGATGAGCCCTTTGACGCCGGTGAGCGTCTCCAGGAAGTCGAGGAACGCCATGCCCGAGAGCTCCGCGAGCAGGTGCCGGAGCGCGCCGTGCACGCCCTCGAAGGCCTTGCGCTGAAGCTGTCCCAGGCGGGCCGCCTGCTCTGGATGATCCCGGCGCATCCAGGGGGCTCCGGTCGCGCCTGGAAAGACGCCGGCCAGGTCCGTGGCCAGCCGCTCCCCCAGGAAACCATCGATGACGACGTGCGGATGGGGCCGGGCGCCGCCGTAGGCGTCGCGATGCGCCAGCGCGAGTGAGCGGAGCGCCGTCCGGCTGAGGAAGAAGCTCGGGCCCAGCAACGGACCTTCATCGACTGTCGCGACGCTCACGGGGCCTCTTCCGCTGGGGTTGCCGGCCGTCGATGATGCCATGCCCGTTGCACCCACGCTTCCGGACAGACAGGAGCCGCCATGGCGACGAAGAAGACCCGAGTCCCACAGACGATCGACGCCTATCTGGCGAGCGTGCCCGACCCGGCGGCGAAGAAGACCCTGAGCGCCCTTCGCGCGCAGCTGCGGAAGCTGCTCCCCAAGGCCACGGAGACCATCAGCTACCAGATGCCCGCCTTCAAGGTGGATGGGAGCGCCGTCGCGGGCTTCGCCTTCTTCAAGAACCACTGCGGCTACTACCCCTTCAGCGGCGGTGTGGTGCCGGCGATGGCGTCGGAGCTGGAGGGGTACGCCACGTCGAAGAGCGGCGTCACCTTTCCTCCGGATGAACCGCTCCCCGCGAAGCTGGTGAAGAAGCTGGTGGAGGCGAGGCTCGCGGAGATCGCCACTCGCGCGAAGAAGCCCACGCCCGCGAAGAAGAAGGCCGCCACCACGGGCTTTCAGGTGGGCGTGGTGCGCACGCTGCGGATGAGCGCCCCCGAACTGTGGGATTGGATCACGACGCAGCCGGAGCGCTGGCTGGGCGCTGGCGCGACGCTGCAGGCCGAAGTGGGAGGCCGTTATGCGGCGCCCAAGCGTCGCGGCGTCCCCGCCGTGCGAGGCGAGGTCCGGGGGGTGAAGCCCGGCCAGCGCCTTCGCATGACCTGGGAGACGGACGGTTGGAAGAAGCCGGCGACGTTGCAGCTCACTGTGACGCCGAAGACGAAGGGCGCCTCCCTCCACGTGCAGATGGAGAAGCTCCCGGACACGGAGGTCCGCGAGGCCATGCGCGAGCGCTGGTCGAAGGTCCTTGCCCGGATCGAGTAGGGGCCCGGGTTCATCTACAGGCGGAACTCCTCCTCCAGCAGCGCCGCCGCGCGCGCGGCCCCAGCCTCCGCTCGCAGCTCCTGGCGAAGGGCCGCGAGCCGGGTCGCGACGGCCGGATCCTCCGTGAGCTGGAGCAGCGCGGAGCGCAACGCGTCCGCCGTGGCGTCCTCCGTGTCGATCCGCTTCGCGACACCGAGCGCGACGAGCTGGTCGGCGTTGGAGAACTGGTCCGTCGACTGGGGCACGGCGATCATGGGCAGCCCGCAGTACAGGCCCTCCTGTGCGCCACCCATGCCCGCGTGGGTGATGAACGCATCCGCCTGTTCGAGCACCGCCAGCTGCGGCACCCAGCGGTGGACCTCGACGTTGTCTGGGATTGCTCCCAGGTCCTCCAGCGCCACGTGCTTGCCAATCTGCAGCACGACGTGCCAGCCGGGAAGCCCGCCAAACGCGGCGAGGCACGCGCGGTAGAAGGTGGGCTGGCGCGTGAAGGTCGAGCCGAGCGACACCAGCAGCACCTTGCGCGCGCCTGGGGGGCGCTGCCACGACCCCTGCGCCGAGCGATCCCCGAAGCACGGCCCCACGAAGGTGAAGCGCTTGCGGTCCACGCGGTCCGCCTGGGGTTGGAGCGCGCGAGGAATCAGCACCAGTCCGCGCGGCGGCTTCCCGACGAAGAGCATGGCGTCGGTCTCCGCCACGCCGCACTCCTTCAGCCAGGCGGAGTAGCGCTGGTAATGCGCCACGGCGCGCGGGTCGGTGCGCAGCGTCTCCACCAGCGCGGCCATGTCCTGCTCGTAGCCCTCCCAGGCGACGGAGGAGGGGGAGAGCTGGACCGCGGGGATGCCCCAGTTCTCTCCGAGGATCCGCGCCGTGGAACAGCCGATGTCATAGAGGAAGAGGTCCGGCCGGTCGTGCTCATACGCCGCGCGCAGCTGCGGAAGCATGGCCATGGCGTCATCGAGGAACATGTCCAGCTGTCCCACCAGGTCGTCGGGCCAGCGGGTGTCCGGCGCGCCTTCGCGGGGGAGCAGGGAACGGTAGGGGCGAAGCTCCGCGCCCGTGCGGGAGATGGTTTCCGCGAAGTCCGTGTCGTTGGCGTACGTCACCCGGTGGCCTCGGGACACCAGCTCCCGGATGAGCTCCAGGCTCGGATTGACGTGGCCATGGGCGGGGATGCTGACCATCGCGATGTGGGCACGGCGAGACATGGCGCTCTCCTGGCGGAGGGTGGCGAGACGAACCGTCTCGTTTCGTCACAATCCGTCTGGAGGTGTTGGATGTCAAGACGAGACGTGCCGTCTCGTGAGTTGGTAGGCTGGCCGCCCATGGCTGAACCGAAGACCCCGGAACCGTCCCGCCGCAGTGAGCGCTCCCGCCAGGCCATCCTCACGGCCACCGTGGAGCTCGTCGGTGAGATGGGCTACGCGCGCCTGACGATTGAAGCGATCGCGGCGCGGGCGGGGGTGGGCAAGCAGACCATCTACCGGTGGTGGCCCTCCAAGGGGGCGGTGGTGCTGGACGCCTTCGTGGAGTTGAGCGGAGGCCACCAGCCCGCGGCGCTGCCGGACACCGGCAACCTCAAGGCCGACCTGCGGGAGGTGCTGCGCGCCACGGTGCGGGAGCTCACGGATCCGCGCTTCGAGCTGCCCTCGCGCGCGCTCACAGCCGAATCGCAGGCGGACCCCGTGCTGGCCCAGCAGTTCGTGGAGGCCGTGCTGCGGCCCCACCTGAGGGCGATCCAGGAGCGGCTGCGTTCAGCCCAGCGCGCGGGTCAGGTCGCGAAGGGGGTGGACCTGGATGTCGCGGTGGAGCTGCTCGTCGGGCCGCTCTTCCATCGGTGGCTGCTGCGCACCGCGCCCCTCACGAGCGCGTACGCCGACACCGTGGTGGACCTGGCTATCGCCGCGCTGCGGCCCCTGTCCAGGGGACGCTAGCGGGAGCCGAAGCACTCCGGGCGAAGCGCTGGCGGTAGTAGCGCGTCCACAGGTTCAGCCCCACCACGCCCACCACCGTGGGCCCCAGGAAGAGCGCGAGCTGGAGGCCCTCGATGCCGACATGCCGGGCGTTCACCACCAGCGCGGCGGTGATGGTGCCGATGCCCGAGGCCACCATGGCGCCCATGTGCTGGAACCACCAGTGCATGCGGTCCTGCGGCGGACGCATCCAGTACCAGAGCCCGGTCAGCCCGGAGAGGATGCCCACCGGCGCGAAGCCCCAGAGCAGGGGCACGCCCATCCGCAGTCCGTACGCCTCGGTGAAGAGCCCCATGCCCAGGAGCAACGTGGACAGGCCCACGTCCAGCGGGTGCGTGCTCGCCCCGGTGCGCGTCTTCGTGCGTATCACACGCACCCCCATGGACGCGGAGGCCGCGCTCAGCAGCGCGATGTAGATGAAGAAGAGGTCCATGGGCTGCTCGCCCGGTGCCTGGAGGAAGCGCGGTCCGGAGATGGCCAGCGCGGAGATCGCGGCGGAGATCATGGCGCCCACGTAGGCCTGGCCCACGCGCCGGTGCAGGGTGCCTCCCTTGCGCGCCACCAGGGGCAGCCAGAGCGTGACGAACGCGATGATTCCCGACGCGATATGGAGCCAGCGGGCGAAGAGATAGAACGACACGGGTGCCTCCGACGTGTTGCGAGTCCGGAAAGCAAGGTACGCGTCGGCGCGTGTGCCTCCATCTGGCGGAAGTCATACGGTCCGCATGTGACTTCCGGCACATGGCCCCCGCGCCCCGGCTGGCCTAGGGTCCTTGAGCCATGCCCGAGCAGTCCCCCGTGGCGAAGCCCGCCGCCACCCATCGTCTTCTCTTCGTCGCCGGAATGCTGACCTGGGCCGTGGTCGGCTTCGCGCGCGCCGAGGACCTGGCGCGTGAGCCCACGCGGTGGACGGCGCCGGACACGCTGCTGTGGGGACTCGCGCTCCTCACCTTCGGTGGGGCCTTCTGGTTCCAGACGCGGGTGCAGGGCAGGGGGGAGCTGCCGCTGCTCGCCGCGCAGGCGCTCGCGGCGCTCGTCTGCATCGCCACGGGAGGGAGCGGACTGGACGGCGCGCTGCTCGCCATCACCGCCGGACAGGTGCCAGAGATCCTCCCCCAGCGCCGCGCGTTGGCGTGGGTGGGGGCCCAGGTGCTGGGAATGCTCGTCGTGTTCGCGATCCAGCGCCCGCCGGTCCATGCGTTGGTGCAGACGCTCATCTTCGCCGGCTTCCAGGGCTTCACGTTCGGCACCGCGTTGGTGATGGTCCGCGAGGCCGAGGCCCGCCGCGAGCTGGCCCGGGTGCACGCGGAGCTCCAGGCCACCCAGGTGCTGCTCGCCACGCGCGAGCGCGAGGGCGAACGGTTGCGCATCGCGCGGGAGCTGCACGACTCCGTGGGGCACCACCTCACCGCGCTCAGCCTCAACCTGGAGGCCGCCGCGTACACCGCGAAGGACACGGCCGCCGCCGAGCACCTGCGCCGCGCACGAGAGACCGCCCGCACGCTCCTGTCCGAGGTGCGGCGCACCGTGACGGAGCTGCGCGAGGCGCCCCTGCCGCTCCTGCCCTCGCTGCGCGCGCTCGCGGAGGGCGCCCCGGGGCTCGCCGTGCACCTGGAGGTCCCTGGTGAGCTGGCCCTGGAGTCCACCGAAGCGGCGCACTCGCTGTTCCGCTGCGTGCAGGAGGTGCTCACCAATACGCTGCGCCACGCCGGGGCCCGCAACCTGTGGATTGCCATTGCCCCCACGCAGGACGGAGGGGTGCGGGTGCACGCGCGGGATGACGGAAGCGGCGCGGTGAGGGTGACGCCCGGCGCGGGGCTCACCGGCATGCAGGAGCGCTTCACCCGGCTGGGCGGGCGCGTGGAGTGGCGCGCGGCGGCGGGGACGGGACTGGAACTGGAGGCGTGGCTGCCGGCCACGCAAGAGCGTGGGGTGGGGACATGAACACGGTCCGCCTGGTGCTCGCGGATGATCACGCCCTGGTGCGACAGGGCCTGCGGAGCCTGCTGGACCTCACGCCGGACCTGCGGGTGGTGGGGGAGGCCTCGGACGGCGAGGAGGCGCTGCGCAAGGTCGCGGAGCTGAACCCGGACGTGGTGCTCCTGGACGTGCGCATGCCTCGCATGACGGGGCTGGAGGCCCTGCGCGCGCTGCGCCGCACGGACGTGGACCGGCGCGTAATCCTGCTCACTACCTTCGACGAGGACGCCGTCCTCATCGAAGCGCTCCGGTTGGGAGTGCAGGGCTTCCTCCTCAAGGACGTGTCGCTGGAGGAGCTGGCGGAGGCCATCCGGCGCGTCGCGTCCGGTCAGACGCTGCTGCCGCCCGGCGTCGCGGAGCGCGTGGCGCGCGGCATGGCGGAGCTGCCCCGGGACTTCCCCCACGCGGACCTGCCGGAGGGGCTCACCCGCCGTGAGGTGGAGGTGCTGCGCCTCATCGCGCGGGGCCTCAGCAACCGGGAGATCGCCGACGCGCTGGGGACGGCGGAGGGCACGGTGAAGAACCAGACCTCCAGCATCCTCTCCAAGCTGGGCGTGAGGGACCGCACCCGCGCCGTGCTCCGCGCCATGGAGCTGGGCTGCCTCTGAGGAGGCAGCGAAAGCTCACGCGCCCGCGTCAGCGCGTCTTCTGCTGGTACGCCTTCACCAGCGCGTTCATGCGCCGCCCGCTCGGATCCTCCTTGCGGGGATCGGCGACGACGAGCACCCACTTGCCCGAAACCACCGTGGAGCCGACGGCGTCGCCGATGAGCGCCCAGCCGGCCTCTTCCGCCCTGCGGGCCTGCTCCGCGCCGTCGAAGAGGCACACCGTGGCGTCCAGGCCGCTCACCTTGCCGGCCTGGCACCTGCCGCCGGGCAGCTTCTCGCCGACGTCGGTGAAGCCGGAGGGCGATTCACCCGCCGCCCTCCACGCGTCCAGCACGTCGTTCGCATCGCGGGAGCACCCCGCCAGCAGCAACGCCCCCAGCGCGAAAACCATGCGGCGCATGCTCAGTCCCGCCCCTTGTGCTTGTGCTTCTTGTGTTTGCCATGGCCATGACCGTGGCCGTGGTGATGATCATCATCGTCGTCCTCCCGGATGATGATGACCTCGCGGGAGGGCGGCGGTGGCCGTGCTCCGACCTTCACGTCCACGTCCACGTTCAAGCCCACCTGGATGATGGGGCCGTGGTACTGGGGCGGCGGCGCGAACGCCACCACCGGGCGCGGCACGTTCCAGCCGCGATACACCGTGTTGACCCGGACCCGCTTCGGGTTCTCCCGCTGATACGCCTCGGGGTACTCACCCGCGTAGTAGTGGACGTCCTCCTTCTCCACGAACTCCTGGCGCGGCGGCGGCTCATAGGCGTGGTAGTGCGGCCCGTCGTGATAGCAGTACTCCACCACGTCCACATTCACGTCGATGTCGATGAGCACGTTGAGCACCACCGGATGGTGCCCGTAGTAGGAGTGCCGGGGACCTTCGTAGCCGAAGGGCGTGGGATCGCCGATGAAGACGTAGACGTTGTCCCGCGTGCGGTAGAGCGTGTCCGCGTACAACGGCGCGGCGGAGTGCACGTGCATGGATTCGAGGTGGCACAGCCCGTCCCCGGGCTGCCCGGTGCGCGGGTGCATTCCCGCGTACCGCCACTGCTTCGCCTCGGCCGCGCCTGCGGCCATGAGCAGCAGCGCCGTGGCCAGAGCGGCCAGATTCCTGTGTGACATGGTGAGTTTCTCCCTGGAGGCGGGCACGCTCCAGCCTCTCCCTGACCCGGACCACCCCGGGGCGATCACATCCAGGCGCGTGGCCCGCGTCCGGTGTGTCCGTGGAGGTGCGCTACGTGCCTCGCGGCGACAGCCGGCTCGAAACATTTCGGTGCCGCGACATCACCGCCGCGCAAGAGGCCGTCTCGACTTTCGAACCTGCCCTGGCGTGCGCGGCCGGTGCTGGACGCTTCATCTGTCCAGACCCAGACGCCACGGCCAGGGGAGGCAAGCGTCCGGGGCACGCGGGAGTCGGCTCCTGGAAGGGCGGCCATTCCCTGGGGGGCATTGGGCGCGTCCGTTCGCGTCCATACCCTTTCAGGCCACATCGACCTGAAGCGAGGACCCCCGATGTCAAACCCCCGCTGCTCGTGCCGCTCTCGCTGGATGCGTGTCCCCATCTTGATGCTGTCACTGTTGCTGTGCAGTGCATGTGAGGCCGTGGGACGGATCGAGTCCCCTGAGATGCAGGCCCTTCCCATGGAGCCATCCTCCGCGTCCGGAGACGATGCGCAGGCTCCGGCTCCCCCCGCGCTGCCTCCGGCCCCCGCGGGGCTTCGTCCCGTCGCGGCCTGGGAGGGGATGTTCGTGGACGCGTGGGGCCGTGAGCACATGCAGACCTTCCTGCCCTGGAGCAACTCACGCGACAGCTGGGACTTCTACAACCTCGCCTATGGCCTGGACGCCAACACGGCCATGTACCGCGCCACCGGGAAGCGGGCGTACCTGGACCGGGCCCTGCTCTACGTCAACAACCTGGTGGCCTCCGCCCGCGTCTCCTCGTCGCTGCCCTACAGCCAGTTCAAGGACGCGTACCTGGGCTGGTCCTCGGCCCTGTCGTCACCGGCCGGGCAGGAGGTGCCGCTCTATGAGAGCTATTGCTGGCGCTACGTCACGCGCATGCTGCGCGTCATCCGCGAGACGCCGGACCTCTACAATTCCACCAGCTACCGCAGGCAGTACGACCGGCTGCTGACGTTCACGGAGCGGAACATCTTCGACAAGTGGTACCAGCGCGGGGCGAACGACTTCGTCTACCGCAACCGCACGCACATGGCCGCGCACTGGGCCTTCATCGCCATGGACCTGTCGCGGATGACCAACGACCCCGCGCGGAGGGCCCGCTACCTGGAGGTCTTCGACAACATCAACCACGGCATGCCGAACTTCCCGTCCTCGCTGCGCGACAAGCTGTCGCCCAACCCCGACCAACCGGCGGCCTGGTTCTGGAACGACAAGTGGGACACGAATGATCAGCCCGGCCAGGACGTGGCGCACGCGAACAACGTGCTGGCCTTCATCGTGGAGGCCCACGACGCGGGCATGGAGTGGACGGACGCGGACATGCGCCGGTTCGTCGCCACGCTCAACACCGTCATCTGGCCCGCGCCCAAGGCGTATGCGGAGTACGTGGATGGCACCGGGCAGGGGGATGGCTGGTTCAACGACGGCCTGATGAAGCTGGGCCGCTACGACGTCAACCTCCAGCGCCGGCTGGAGCAGCATCGCGTGGGCCAGAACAGCCAGTTCTTCGCCAACGGCGCGCTCAACGTGCGGATGCTGTCCGAACACGCTGTGCAGTAGATGGGGCAGGGGCGCCCCGTCCCCGTATTGGGGACGGGGCGCGGTGTCCGCACCCGGTCAGCGGGCCGCGGGGAGCAGGCGGACCAGCAGGCCCGCCAGCGCGGAGACCGTCGCCAGCAGCGTCACGCCCATCCAGCCCCACGAGGCGAGCACCAGGCTGCCGCTCGCAGCGCCCACGGACATGCCGGCGAACACGCCGACGAACAGCACCGCGTTGAGGCGGCTGCGGGCGGCGGGCTCGATGCCGAAGACGAGCGTCTGGTGCGCCACGAGCGTCACCTGCGCCCCCAGGTCGAAGCCAATCGCGCTGGCGCCAATCAGCCACAGCCGGTGATGGGGTTCGAGCCACGGCGCCGCGAACATCGTGGCGAAGGACAGGACGGTCAGGCCGGCGCCCAGGCGCGTGACGACCTCCGGCCCGTAGCGATCCGCGATGCGGCCCGCCACCGGAGCACCCAGCGCCCCCGCCGCGCCCGCCAGCCCGAAGGCACCGGCCGCGGCGCTCCCCAGGTGGAACGGGGCGCCATGCAGCATCACGGCGAGGGTGGACCAGAACGCGCTGAAGCCAATGGAGATGAGCCCCTGCGCCAGCGCCGCCCGGCGCAGGGCGCCATGCTTGCGCCACAGGCCCGCCAGCGAGCCGAGCAGGGCGCCGTAGGAGAGCGTGTTCGTCGGATGGAAGCGGGGCAGGCCGCGCCAGGCCGCCACGCCGACGAAGGCCACGCTGGCGGCGGCGACCCCGTACATGGCGCGCCAGCCGAAGCGCTCGGCCACCACGCCGCTGATGACGCGGGACAGGAGGATGCCGAGCAGCAGGCCCGTCATCACCGTGCCCACCACCTTGCCGCGCTCGTGCTCGGAGGCCAGGGTCGCGGCGGCGGGGACGATGTCCTGCGCCACCGTGGCCGTCAGGCCCACGGCGAAGCTCACCCCCAGCAGCAATTGGATGCCCGGGGCCAGGCCGCCCAGCAGCAGGGCCACGCTCAACAGCGCGGCCTTGATGAGGATGATGCGGCGCCGGTCGAAGCGGTCGCCCAGCGGCGTCAGCAGCAGGATGCCCAGCGCGTAGCCCAACTGCGTGAGCATGGGCACCAGGCCCACCGCGGTGTCGGAGGCGCCGAGCGTGCCCCCCATGACCCCCAGCATCGGCTGGCTGTAATAGATGGACGCCACCGACAGGCCGGCGCTCGTGGCCAGCAGCAGCCGCAGGCCGTGCGACAGGGAGGCCCGGGTGGCGGAGGCGGGTGAGGGGAGGACGCCGGTTCCGGCGGTTCCATGTACGGCGCGAATGAAGGACATGATGTTCACCTCGGGTGCTGCGCGACGAGGTGACAGTGCGTCAGAGGAAGGGGAGACGGTAGACGCGCGCTCCGTACAGCGGTTATACGCGTGGCGTATCACTCCTCTGGGAGCAGGCTCACATGCCCAACGCTTCGAAGCCGGCCCGGCGGCGCGGGTCCCCGCCGGGAATCCCCGCGTCCGCCAATGCCGACCGGCTGGAGCTGATGCAGACGTTCATTCGCATCGTCGACGCCGGGAGCCTGTCCTCCGCCGCCGCGCAGCTGGGCACCACGCAGCCGACGGTGAGCCGCAGGCTCCAGGCGCTGGAGCGTTCCCTGGGGCTGCGGCTGCTCCAGCGCTCCACCCACGCCATGAAGCTCACCGAGGACGGGACGCGCTGCTACGAGCGGGCGAAGGAGCTGCTGGCCAGTTGGGCCCTGTTCGAGTCCGACCTGCGCGGCGCGAGCGACGAACCGGAGGGCACGTTGCGCGTCGTGGTGCCTCACGCGTTCGGGCAGAAGCTGCTGGTGGACCCGCTGACGGAGTACCTGGGCCGTCACCCTCGGGTCTCCGTCGAATGGTTGCTGCATGACCGGGCGGTGGACTTCATCGCGGACGGCATCGATTGCGCCATCCACGTGGGCGAGGTGCAGGACCCCAGCGTGGTGGCGATCCGCGTGGCGGAGGTGCCGCGCATCGTCGTGGCCGCGCCCTCGGTGCTGGCGGGAAGGCCCGCACCGGCGCATCCCGACGAGCTCGCGAGGCTGCCCTGGCTGTCCCTGCGCACGTTCTATCGCAACGAAATCTCACTCACCCACGTGGCCACCGGCGAGGTCCAGCCCATCGCCTTCCAGCCGCGCGTGAGCACGGACAGCCTCTACGCCCTGCGCAGCGCCGCGGTGAAGGGCCTGGGCGTCTGCGTGGGCTCGTCCTGGGTGCTCCAGGAGGAACTCCGGCGCGGCCGGCTCCTGCACCTGGTGCCGCGATGGCAGGCCGCGCCGCTGCCCATGTACCTGCTCTACCCCTCCGCGCGCTTCCATCCGGCGAGGCTGCGCAGGTTCGTGGCATGGATGCGCGAGAGGATTCCGGCGGCCCTCGCGGTGGCCACGCGCACGGGATGAGCCGGGCCGCGGGCGTATCAACGGCCTGGGACCGCGGGTGGCGCCGGAGGTGGCACGCCCAGCGCGAGGAGGCGTGGGGCATACCGCTGGTAGAGCTGTTCCAGGTCCGCGTGGTGCCGCCCCACGTCGACTCCCCGGCTGCTGTTGCCAGGGTGGACGCGGTGCAGGTGGCTCAGGTGGGCGCCTCTCACGGGCAGGTGTCCCGCGAGCAGGAAGCGCACATAGAGGTCCAGGTCCTCCGCCATCCAGAGCGACTCGTCGTAGCCGCCGACCTGTTCGAAGAGGCTCCGGTGGAAGCAGACGTTGCCCTGGAGGAAGTGCTCCGCCCGGAAGATGGCGATCAGCATCCGCACGGGCGTCGGGAACGTCCAGGCCGCGTAGTCCTGGCCTGGCAGGTAGCGCCTCTCTTCGTCCACGCGCACGAAGTCCGCGACGAACCAGCGCCGGGCGTGATGCTGGAGGATGAGCTCGGCGTAGTGGTGCAGTGTCCGCTGCAACAGCAGGTCGTCATCATCGAGCGGAACAATCCACGCGTCCGGATCCGACTCGCGGATGAGCGCGTTGCGCGCCGCGCCCGGGCTCAGGCGCTGTTGCTGGACATGCACCCGGTGCTCCACGTCGAACCCGAGCGGAGCGCAAACTGTGGCGCGCACGCTGCCCCTGGCTTCCGCCAGGTACTCCGCGCGCCCGTCCATGCTGGGAGTGATGACCGCGAAGCGTGGACGCGAGCCGGGGGCCGAGGGAGAAGTCTCCATGAACCTGCCTCCTGTCGAGGCAAGGGTGGGACGCGCGAAAGCCCGCGGCCATCACCCCGGAGGGACGGCCCTTCCTTCCAACGGAGCGCCCTGGCTATCCGCCGGTGGGCGCGAGGCCGTAGAGGGTGGTGATCTCCTGGGAGCGCGCGGCGTGCAGCGGGTCCGCCTTGTCCTTCGCCTTGGAGTGCCGCGCCGGGATGGACTTCCGCCACGTCACCTTCAGGCCGCAGCGCTCGAACTGCTCCTCCAGCCACCCGGCCGGACGCAGGCCCAGCAGCACCGCCAGGTCCGAGAGGATGAGCAGCCCCTCTCCCCCGGGGTTCAGCGCGGCGGGGAGCCCTTCCAGGAAGCGGCGCAGGAACTGGCTGTCCTCGTCGAACACCGCGCGGTCCACCCGGTTCTTGGGCGGCTCGGGAATCCATGGCGGATTGCAGACGACAACGTCCGCCCTTCCTTCCGGGAAGAGGTCCGCCTCCGTCACCTGGAAGCGCTGCGAGAGGCCGAGCCGCTCCGCGTTCTCCCGTGCGCACGCCACCGCGCGGGAGTCGCAGTCCGTGGCCTGCGCGGACGCCGCTCCTCGCTGCAGGAGGAGGAAGGCCAGCACGCCGGTGCCGGTGCCCACGTCGAACACGCGCTTGCCCTTCACGTCCGGCACGGCCGCCAGCAGCTCCACGTAGTCCGTGCGCGTGGGCAGGTAGACGCCGTAGTGCGGATGCAGCAGGCCCTTCAGCCCCGGGACCTCCAAACCCTTGCGCCGCCACTCCGCGGCCCCGAGCATGCCCAGCAACTGCTTGAGCGGCACGACCGTGAAGTCCTCCGTCGGCTCGCCCCAGACCTGCCGGCATGCTTCCGCGACGTCCGGCGCGCGTGAGAGCTCCATGCGGTAGCCACGGTCCAGCGCGACGACGATGCGCGACAGCGTCGCGTGCTCCTGCTGCCGCGCGCGGCGTTCGGCCCGGAACGCCTCCAGCGGTGAGCGGGCCTGCCAGGGCCGTTCGAGCCGCCGGCCCAACGCGCCCAACAGCTGCTTCGCGTTGTGGAAGTCGCCGGTGTAGCGCAGGAACTCGCCCCGGCGGACGCGCTTGAGCGCGGTGTCAGCGCTGAGCCCGTCATCCACGGGCGACAGGCGCGTGGGGGCGGGCTCGTCACTCTCCGAGTGCCAGGTGAAGGCGGCGCCGGGCGGAAACTCGAAAGGAGAGGCGGTGGGGCGGCGGGGACGATCCATGGCCCTGGGGTAGCATGTCCTCGTCCCTCCGTCAGGACTCACGGCACAACCGGTCCACGAACTTCAACATCGTTGGCAGGCGTGATGCGCCGTGCATCCGCCGGATGTGCTCCGCGGCGGTCGCGGTCTCCATCCCAATGGCGGTGATGAGCAGGGGACGCAGGCTCTGCCCCCGCACGATGGGGAGTGCGGACCCCGTGGTGACATACGGCGTCTTGGCCACGCCGATGACGGGCACCGTGCGGCAGAGCGCCTCGTACAGGTGGGCGCCCAGGCCGGGCACGCCCTCTCCGAGCCACACGTAGCCATCCACGACGATGGCCTCCAGCGGCTCCTGCACGTCGGCGAGCACCCGCAGCAGGTGCGGCAGCTCGCGGCGGTAGAACTGGCCGGGCTCGTAGGGGGCCGCGATGGGCCCCCGGTCCACCAGGTGCCCGGCCTCCTTGGCGTCCGTCCACGCGCGAAAGAGGACGCACGCGGCCACGGTGACGTCGGGGCGGTAGTCCACGTCCACGCAGGCGAGCATCCACGTCTCCTTGGGCGCCCCCACGCTACCGCTGATCCACCGGACACTGGAGTCCTCAACTCAAGGTTGAGTATTTCTTGATTTAGAGCTTTCGCGGTGAATGCAAATTTCCTTGCCGGAGGAGTCCAGATGATGAGGCGCGCGGTGGTGTTGCAGGCGGTGTGTCTGTTGGGGAGCGCGGGCACGGCCGGGGCGGTGACGCCCACGAACGTGACGAAGGTGGCGCGGGTGACGGGCGCCACGCCCGCGGGGGAGACGCTGCCCAATCCGAACCAGACGCACACCAACCATGAGGTGTACGGCACGGACCTGGGCATCGTCTGGGACAAGGGCGGCGGTGAGGTGTTCGTCCTGTTCGGGGACACCTTCGGCGTGGGCTGGTGCGGCAACGGCGGGTGCGGCGGCGGCTGGCGCAGCAATGTGCTGGCGCGCTCGGCGGACACCTCGCTGTCCAATGGCCTGACCTTCACCACGATGATCCAGGACCGCACCCGCCACGCGAAGGAGGTGCTCGCGTCCCGGAAGGTGGACAACGACGAGATGACCGTCATCCCCACCGCGGGCGTCAGCGTGGGGACGCGCCACTACATCCACTACATGTCCGTGAAGCACTGGGGCGACCCGGGACAGTGGACGACGAATTACTCGGGCATCGCGTACTCGGATGACAACGGACAGAACTGGGTGAAGCACCCCACGGCGCGCTGGGTGAACAACGCGTCGTTCACGAATCCCTTCCAGATGGGCGCCTTCGTGAAGAACGGCGGCTTCGTCTACCTGTACGCCACGCCCAACGGGCGCTTCGGCAACGTGCACCTGGCGCGCGTGCCGGAGGGCGCGCTGCTGGACATCAACGCGTACCGGTACTGGGACGGCAACGGCTGGTCCGCGTCCCAGGCGGCGGCACGGCCGGTGGTCATCGGCGCCGCGGGGGAGTTGTCCGTCGCGTACAACGCCGCGCTGGGCCGCTTCCTGATGACGTACCTCAACGAGCACCGGCAGGCCGTGGTGATGCGCGACGCGGGCACACCCACCGGGCCGTGGAGCGGGGAGAAGCCGCTGGCCACCGGTGCCGCGTTTCCCGGCATCTACAACGGCTTCATCCACCCGTGGGGCAACAGCGCCAGCGAGCTGTACTTCATCACCTCGCAGTGGACGCCCTACAACACGTTCCTGATGCGCGCGACGCTCACGGCCGACGCGGACGGAAACAACCTGCTGTCCGAGCCGGGCTTCGAGACGCAGGCCGCGACGCCGACGATGGCGCCCTGGTACCTGGCGGGCGCGGGCGGCATCGACCGGGCGCTGGGCAATGCACACTCCGGCCAGGACAACGGCTTCGTGCGGGGGAGCAGCGGCTGGAACGCGCTCAAGCAGAGCGTCGTGGTTCAGCCCTACACGGACTACACGCTCAAGGGCTGGCTGCGCTCCTCGTCCAACTCCAGCCGGGGCTTCTTCGGTGCGCGCGTCGCGGGCAACGGCGCCGTCCTGGGAGAGACGCAGTACGGCTCGCTGCCGTCGTGGACGGAGCGCACCGTCACCTTCAACTCCGGCGCGAACTCCATCGTGGAGGTCTACAGCGGTGTGTGGGCGGACGCGGGCGACACCTGGGCGCAGCTGGATGACGTGAGCCTCACCCGAGGCGCGAACCTGGTGGCGCAGGGCGGCTTCGAACAGCAGCCGTCCTCCACCGCCACCTCACCCTGGTACGTCCAGGGTAACGGCGGCGTCGACCGGGGGCTGGGCTTCGCGCGCACCGGCGCCAACAACGGCTTCGTGCGCAACAACACCGGCTGGAACGCCCTCAAGCAGGAGGTCGCGGTGATGCCCAACACCGTCTACACGCTGACGGGTTGGGTGAAGACGTCCTCCAACCAGAACGACGGCTACTTCGGCGCGCGCGTGCTCAACGCCGGTCCCATCCTCAACGAGGTGCACCTGACGCAGCCGTTGAGCGGCTACACGCTCCAGTCCGTCACCTTCAACTCCGGCAACAACCACAGCGTGGAGGTGTACGCCGGAACCTGGGCGAACGCGGGCGACACCTGGCTGCAGGTGGATGACGTGGCGGTGGTCCGCGACTAGAGGGCGAGGCCGGGCGGTCCCCGGCTGCATGTTTCCAGGTGTTATGAAATCTGGATTCGCTCAATGACTTTGAGCGCAATGACACACGGTGCGAGCGATCTGCTCGACAGGTCATGGAGGTTGTCTGACGCGCACGCGCGCCCCTAGGCTCGCCGGATGAACCGACTCCTGGCAGCGTTGATCCTTCTCCCCGCGATGGCCTTCGGGCAGGTGCGTGTCGACATCGATGTGAAGCTCCCCGACATCGTCTTCACGACCCCGCCGCCGCTGGTCGTCGTGCAGCCTGGCGTGCAGGTGGTGGAGGACTACGACGAGGATCTCTACGTCGTGGACGATGCGTACTGGGTGCGCCGCGATGGCCGGTGGTTCCGGGCGCGCGACTACCGCGGTGGCTGGGTGGTCGTGGAGGAGCGGCGGGTCCCCGTCACCGTCGTCAAGCTGCCCCCCGGGCGCTACAAGCGGTGGAAGCACGGGAAGAAGGCCGCCGTGCCCGCGTCGTACCGTGAACGCGGCCCGGACGACCGGCGCCACGACCACGACGACCACCACGATGATCACCACAAGGGGGGCAAGGGGAAGGGGAAGAGGTAGCCCCTTGCCTGAAGGTCGCTCAACCCTCGACGGTCTGGGGCTGCTCGCCGTCCGGGTGACCCTCGCGGCACACCCGGGCGTCTTCATCGGCGGACAGCTCCGAGGCCGTGGCTTCAGCGCCCACTCCGAGTGACTCGACGCAGCGATAGCCTGCGTCACCGCAGTTCGTGTCCTGGCCGTTGACGCTGCAGACATCGACGCAGAGCGGATACCTCGCGCAGACGGTGCTGCACGGGGGCTCCGCGGCGAGCGCCGGCGCGGAGGTGAGCAGGAGGAGGGCAGCGGCGAACGGAGTGGGGAGGCGCATGCGGAACTCCGGTGGTGACGTGGAGTGCGGATGCTCACCCGGGACACGCGGCGCGGGAAATCGTGGCTACCCGCTACGCGCGGCGTGTCGCGCGACAGGCCGGACCCGGCGTCTGGTATGACTTCAGCCATGTTCCTGAAGCACGTCTCGCCTCTCCTCGCGCTCCTGCTGTCCGTGCCCGGCGAAGCGCCCCGGGCGGCGGCTCCGGTGGCCTCTCCGTGCGCCCAGGCCCCCCTGTTCCAGCGCTACGCGCGCAGCGGCATGGTGGAGTCCCTGCCTGGAAACAAGGTGCGCCTGACGGCGGTGGCGGACGTCCACAGCGAGGATTGCGGCGCCCCCGACTGCTATTTCACCCGGGTGCGCGCGGTGTTCCACTTCGCGGAAGGCGAAGGCTGCCAGGTGCGCGAGGTGAAAGTCTCCACGGAGGATGGCGGCTGCCGCCCGCAGGGGGAGCGTGCTCCAAAGAGACAGGAGGCGTTCTTCCCGAAGGGCCCCGCGGACGTGGCCGACCCGGCGTTGGCGCAACTCACCCTGCACACGCGCAAGGCGGACCGCGCCCTCATCCTCCTCCCCAAGAACCTCTTCTACTTCGAGGACGTGAAGCCTGGCGCCTCGCTCCACACGACGCTGCCCACCGGCGAGGCGGGAGAAGACGCCTGCTGTTGGGGGGCCTCCATCGCGGAGCCGCACTTCCGCGATTAGGAACCCGCGACGCGCCGTGATGGTGATTTCGTTATATTCTAGTTTTTCTTAATAGAATTGACTTGCTGGTTTTGGTGCTCGCAATGTCTCGCCGTCGCCACGATGGCGACAGGGGGAGCACACCATGCCGAAGTCGAAGCACCTCGCGTCCTGCCTTGCCCTCGCGCTGGCCACGGTCTCGCCAGTGGCCCTCGCTGATTCGGCCATCTACGGCGGCGGCCCGTTCTATTCGGGCGGCACCGCGGTGATGAACGACCTGCGCGGCTCGGGCTTCACGACCGTCATCCTCTGGAGCTTCCACATCGAGGACAACGGCGACCTCGTCTACAACGACATCCCGGTCGTCCGGAACGGCGCCTATATCGGCGACCCGGCTTGGCCCACGCGGCTGGCCACGCTGAAGACGGCGCCGACCTCCGTCAATCGCATCGAGGTGTCCATCGGCGCGTGGAGCGTGCCTGACTTCGAGCGCATGGCCCGGCTGGTCAACGGCACCGCCGCGGGCTGCGGCAGCACGCTCGTCTGCGGCACCGGCACCAACAGCATCCTGTACCGCAACTTCCAGGCGCTGAAGGCCGTCACCGGCGCGGACGCGGTCAACTTCGACGACGAGAGCGCCTACGACCTCGCTCCGACCACGCAGTTCGGACAGATGCTCATCGGCCAGGGCTTCAAGATCACCTTCGCGCCCTACACCCAGCAGGCCTTCTGGCGCGGCCTCAAGGACAACCTGGGCAGCGCGGTCGACGGCATCTACCTCCAGGTCTACGACGGCGGCGCAGGCAACAACCCCGCGAGCTGGAACACCGCCATGGGCATGACCGTGGACCCCGGCCTGTGGTCGCGCCACGGCACCAACTGCGCCAGCGGCGACAGCCCGGCCACGGTGCAGAGCAAGATGAGCAACTGGAAGAGCACCGCCGGCATCCACGGCGGCTTCATGTGGCTGTACGACGACATCCAGAAGTGCTCGGCGCAGGGCACGAGCGCGCAGTACGCGGCGGCCATCAACACCGCCGTCAGCGGCAACACCCCGCCGGTGGCCCACTTCGGCGTCACCGTGAGCGGACTCACCGCGACCTTCAGCGACGCCTCCAGCGACAGCGACGGCACCATCACCTCGCGCAGCTGGAGCTTCGGCGACGGCAGCGGTTCGACGGCGACGAATCCCAGCCGCGTCTATGCCACCGCCGGCAACTACAACGTCAGCCTGACCGTGACGGACAACGGAGGCGCAAGCCACACGAAGACCCAGGCCGTCTCCGTCGGCGCGGGCTACGCCAACCTGGCGCTCAACAAACCGGCGACCGGATCCACGGCCTGCAACAGCAGTGAGTCACCGGCCAAGGCGGTCAACGGAAGCGTCTCCGGCGGCACCACCGACAAGTTCTGCTCGCTGGCCTCGGGCGCCTGGCTGCAGGTGGATCTCGGCTCGGTGCAGACGGTCAGCCGCTTCACGGTCCAGCATGCCGGCGCGGGCGGCGAGGCGAGCACCTGGAACACCCGGGCCTTCACCCTCCAGACCTCCACCAACGGCACCAACTGGAGCACCCCGGTGACGGTGACCAACAACACCGCCAACACCACCACCCACGCCATCAGCGCCACCTCCGCGCGCTATGTCCGGCTCAACATCACCACCCCCAGCCAGAACGGCGACCCGGCGACGCGCATCTACGAGCTCGAGGTTCGCTGACCGACCCTTCCCACGCGCGGGCGCGATGGGGACTCGACAACAAGTAAAAACTGATAAATAGGACTTCCAAGTCTTCGCAGGCCTGGAGGTCCATCGATGAAGAACCCCCCTTTGTTGTCCGCTGTCGTCCTCGCCGCGCTCGCGGCGGGCTGTGGTGAGGAGCGCCCCGAAGGCCCCGAACTGGCCACGTCCAGCGGGGCGCTCGCGTGCTCCACGCGCATCACCTACGGGGACCGGTGGATCCACCCCGGGCACCCGGAGCAGTACGACATCGCGAGCGGCCTGGTGACGTGGGACGGCAGCTGCGTCAACGAAGGCACCAACTCCTACGCCGTGTTGTCCAACGGCTGGAAGCCGTACTTCACCGGCAACAACGCCTGTGTGATGGCGCTCGACACGACGGACTGTGGTGGCGCCGCGGCCTGCGCGACGCGCGTCACCTACGGTCCGGCGTGGCTGCATCCGGCGGGGCACCCGGCCCAGTACGACGACGTGGGCGGCCGGGTGACGTGGGACCGGGGCTGCACCAACGCGTCCCCCAACTCGTACACGGTGCTGTCGAACGACTGGGCGCCGTACTTCAGCGGCACCAACGCGTGCGGCATCTCGCTGCGCTACACGGGCTGTGGCGGGCTCTACCAGAACCCCGTGGTGCCCGTGGACTGCGCGGACCCGGGCGTCATCTTCGACGGCACGCAGTACGTCGCGGCCTGCACGTCCGGAGGCGCGGCCAACGCGTTCCCGCTGCGCACGTCCAAGGACCTGGTCACCTGGACGTCCGCCGGCACCATCTTCCCCTCCACGCGCAAGCCGACGTGGGCCACGGGTGACTTCTGGGCGCCGGAGATCCACAAGGTGGGCAGCCGGTACATCGCGTACTTCACCGCGCGCCACCAGGACGGGAAGCTGTCCATCGGCGCCGCGACGGCCACCAGCGCCCTGGGCCCCTTCACGGACCTGGGCCATCCCCTGGTGCATGACACGGGCATGGGGATGATCGATGCCACGTTCTTCTACGACACCGCGGGCGTGCCGTACCTGGTGTGGAAGGCGGACGGGAACGCGGTGGGGCAGACCACGCCCATCTATGGCCAGACGCTGTCGGCGGATGGGCTGTCGCTCACCGGCACGCGCCGCACGCTGATGAGCAACACGCTCGGCTGGGAGGGCGGCGTCGTCGAGGCGCCGTGGGTCGTCGCGCGGGGCGGCTACTACTACCTCTTCTACAGCGGTAACTCGTACGCCAACAGCACCTACGCCGTGGGAGTGGCCCGGGCCACGAGCCCGCTGGGGCCGTACACGAAGCTGGGCAATCCCATCCTCAAGACGGGCGGCGGTTGGGTGGGGCCCGGCCACAACTCGGTGGTCACCGGCCCCGGCGGGGACACCATCATGGTCTACCACGCGTGGAACAGCGCCCACACGGCGCGGGTGATGCTCGTGGATGCCATCACCTGGCCCAACGGCTGGCCCGCGGTTCCGGAAGCGCCTTCCTCCGGTTCTCGGCCCATGCCGTAGCGGTTCGCTTCAAGCAGGGGACCGGCGGCTTCCGGCCCCTGCCTGACGACGCGCTGTCACCCGGCGTCCGTGATGCGCGCCAGCAGCTCGCTCAACAGCGCGCTTTCGCCCGGGGTCAGGACGGTGATCCGGTCCAGGGAGGCGCGCAGCGTGGTGGCCGCTGAGCGGGCCTCCGTGTTCGCTGGACGCGCTGCTTCGCTGGTGATCGCGGCGATGACCGTCTCCCTCGCGGCATCGGACAGGCCGGGGTCGCGTTGCCCTTCGGGCTGGCGCAGGAGCGTGAGCACCGCGCCGTTGCACATCGACGACACGAGGCCGAGCGCCCGCTCCTCACTGACCCGCAGGCGGCCCGCGAGCGCGATGTTCCGGATGCGGCGCCTCAGCACGTCGTTGCCGGTGCTGACCACGGAGGACTCGGGAGCCGGCTCCAGGTCGCTGCACATGAGCGCGAACAGCCCTGGGTGGCTGAGCCCGAACGCGACGTGCATGTCCCAGCCCATCCGCAGGTCCTGAAGCGGATCCGGGTGCGGCTTGCGCGCGGCCTTCTTCGCCACGTAGCTCGTCAACTCGTGCTCGACCACGGCCGACAGGAGGCCGCGCTTGTCCCCGAAGAGCCGGTAGAGCGTCGGCGCCTGCACCCCGGCGGCGGCGGCCACCGCGCGCGTCGTCGCGGCGTCGGGCCCTCCTGACGCGATGAGCTCCGCTGCGGCGACCAGGATGCGCGCGCGCGTATCGGGGCCCTCGGCGTCTTCGGCGGCGGCCTTCTCGCGATCCTTCATGCGACCGACTTAGCACGCGGCTGCCGGAACGTCGGTAACGAAGACTTGATAACGGCGATAGCAGTCGCTACGTTATCGCCGGTATCGGAATTGTGTTTCCGATGGTACTGGACAGGGGTCGTTCAATGATCGTCGTGACCGGAGCAACCGGGCAGCTTGGCCGCCTCATCGTGGAGAAGCTCATCGCCCGCGTCCCCGTGGACCGGGTCGCCGTCAGCGTCCGGGACGTCCAGAAGGCCCAGGACCTGGCGGCACGGGGCGTCCGGGTGCGGAGGGGGGACTTCGCGGAGCCGGCGAGCCTCGCGCAGGCCTTCGAGGGCGCGACCCAGGTGCTGATGGTCTCGTCGAACGCGGCCGCGCACGGGGGCGATCCCCTGGCCCAGCATCGCTCCGCCATCGACGCCGCTCGGTCCGCTGGAGCGCGGCGCATCGTCTACACGAGCCACATGGGCGCGAGCCCCACGTCGGCGTTTCCTCCCATGCTCGACCACGCGGCGACGGAGCAGATGCTGGCCGGGTCCGGTCTGGCGTGGACCTCGCTTCGCAATGGGTTCTACGCGTCGAGCGCGGCGTTCCTGCTGGAGCGAGCCCTGCAAGCGGGAGTCTTCGAGGCCCCGGCGGATGGAAAGGTCTCCTGGACCACGCACGCCGACCTCGCGGAGGCGGCGGCGGTGGTCCTGACGAACGAGGGGCGGTTCGACGGGCCGACGCCGCCGCTCACGGCCTCGCAGGCACTCGACTTCGGTGAGCTGTGCGACATCGCGTCGGACCTCCTCGGACGGCCCATCCGTCGAAGCACCGTGTCGGAGGATGAGATGCGCGCGAAGCTCGTGGCGAGCGGCATGCCCGCGCCGGTGGTCGGCATCTCGCTCGGCCTCTATCGCGCGAGCCGCGATGGCGAGTTCGCCGCCGTCGACCCCACGCTGCGGCGGTTGCTCGAGCGTGAGCCGGTGAGCATGCGCGAGTTGCTCGCCGGGAAGCTGCTCAGGGCGCGGGGATGAACTGCGGCTCCCCGGGACGCAGGGGCCCCAGGTACTTCAGCCACTTCTCGTACTCGCTGTCGTACGAGGCCCGGCGCACATAGACGTCACCGAAGCTCCCCGAGGTGGGCGTGGCACGCAGCCACAGGTCCAGCGCGCCCGTGTCGTCCAGCCGCGCCACGCCGATGTCTCGGGGCGACGGCGTCCCCGGCAACGGGGGCAGCGGCTCCACGCCCTCGTCAGGCTTCGTCTCCAGGCTCTGCATCCGGTCCCGGATCGCGTCCAGCACCCAGGGGTCCATGCCCGGCGTGGCGCGCAGGCGGGCGTCCTGGGCCTCCAACCGTGCGCGCAGCGTGGGGAGCACCTGGGTGCGGAGGGTCTCCACGGCCCGGGCGTCCCAGCCCAGGTAGCGGGTGCTGCTCACCAGGGCCTGGTGCAGACCGTTCAGGTCGTCCAGGGTCGGCAGGTCCTGGGTCCGGGCCAGCCACGTCTCATAGAACGTGCGCAGGAACCACTCCTGCTCATGCCGGATGACCGGCACCGTCCTGCCCCATTCCCAGTCCGGCGCGAGCCCCGTCTGCCCCAGGTGCCAGGAGTTGAAGCCGCCTCGCGAGTCGGCGAACTTCGAGAGCTCGGCCCAGCGGGTCTCGACGTCGGGGCGGGACTCGATGAGTTCGCGGCAACGGCGCATGTCCTCGGCCGAAGCGCGCGGGTCCGAGGCCACCAGGTCACACGCCTTGTCCACCGCGCCGCCCTCCACCGCGGCGCGCAGCGCGAAGCGCGCCTCCTGCTCCTGCCGCGCGCGGTGACGTGACGTCGACCACTCGCCACCCATGATGGACAGGGCGGCGGTGACGGCGCATGCGACCAGCGCCACCATGGGCAGGCCCATCCCCAGCGGGACCGCGTCGAACGGGCGGTCCGACAGGAAGCGCCGCCAGCCGACCCAGAGCGTGAGGAGCAGCGGGAGCACCGCGAGCACGAAGGCCAGGCCGTTCAACGACTGATGCAGCGGCGTGGCGGAGTGCCGGTAGGACTCGCTGCTGAAGGCCAGGGTGAAGAAGGTGCCCACCAGCAGCGCCACGCCCAGCCCCAGCTCCACCAGCAGACACACTCCGGCGACGACCGCGCTCATCCTGGATGCCCCCATCCCGTCGCGGTCAGGGCCCCATGCTCCCGGCCGCGCTCCGTGAGCGTAGCCGATTCCGGCGCTCCTATGCCGCGAGGGGAAGGCTGGAGGCGCCAGCCTCACGGAAGATGCGCGGGTAGACGCTCCGGGCGACGCGCGCCGAGAAGAGGATGGCCTCCTGATCCTCGGGGTCCGTCAGCTTCCCCAAAAGCTTCACCATCTCCGCCACGTGGTCTCCGTCCAGCGCCCCATGGCTGCGCAGGAACGTCACCGACTTGTGGATGTTGGGGATGGCGGACGCCGCCCGCATCCGCTCCGCCCACTGGCCTGCCCGCGTCTGCGACAGGTACTCCAGCACGTACGCGGTCCCCAGCACGGCCGTCGGTACGCCCGCGCGCGACGTGAAGAAGTTCCACCCCGTGTAGGCATCCACCGCCGGGCTCTTCGCCGCCGCCTCCACCTGCTCCTGCGACCACCCCAGGTTCTTCAGGTCGGACAGCAACCACAGGTCATGCCCCCGCTCCTCCTCGCCCTTCTGCACCAGGAGCTCCGCCAGCTCCGGATGCCGCCCCAGCTTCCTCAGCCGCAGGCCCGCTTCGCCCAGAAGCGCCGTGCTCCAGCGGGCGTAGTGGAACGTCTGGACGAGGTAGTGGATGTAGCCCTCCGCGTCGAGGGTGCCCTCCAGCATGCGGCGGGCGTCGGGCTGCGCATCCACCGCCGCCACCAGCGCTCGCGCCTCCGCGTCCAGCGCCGCCAACCAGCCCGTTCCCTGCTGCTCCGTCTGTGTTTGCACGTGCGTCTCCTGTCCGGGGCCATTCCGGGCGCCCGGTGGATGTCTGTTTTGAAGATGAACCCCAGGCTAGGCGGCGGAGCTCACACCGCTCTCCAACGCATGGAAGCGCGCCAGCGTCTCCGCTGGGATCTCGTCGAGCGCCATGATCAACGGCAGCGTGAACCACTGGAAATACGCGTCGTAGAGCGGCTCCGCGATGAAGCGCGCGCCCATCGTCCTGGCGAAGAGCGAGGGCGACCTGGGGACCCGCAGTCCGTCCAACAACCCCTGCTTCGCCCGCGCCCGCTCCTCCGGCGTGTAGTAGGGGGTCCGGGACTGCGCCGCGGCCTCCCGTGGATCCGGCACCGCCACCTGGAAGCACGGGCTGCGCCATCCCCGGCTCGCCACCACCTGCCATGACAGCAGGGCGTCCTCGGGCGAATCCGTCTCCAGGTTCGCGGATGCAATCCAGTGGGTCACTCCCCGCCGCCGGCTCTCCGCGTACATGCCCGCCTGCAGCCAGGTCACGGCCTCCGAGCGCCGCCACTCCGGCAGCACGCAGAAGCGCGAGGGCTCGGCGAACACCATCCCCGGCCGGAGCAAGGCGGAGAGGTCCATCCGCTGCTCCATCTCCAGGCCCACCCGCACGCCCAGGTTCGCCGCCACCTCCGCGTTGGGCAATGCAATCCGCATCGTCGCCACCGGCTCGGCGCCGTCATGGACCAACACGTGCACGGTGGTGTCGAGCGTGTCGATGCAGGTCATCTCCCGCCGGGACACCGCTGACTGCTCGGACAGCAATCCCATCTCTCCGCCAAAGACAGCCCAGCGGATGCGAGCCGCGTCATCCAACTCACGTTGGGTGGTGGCGACACGCCAATGCCAATGCTTGCGCCTCATGGGTCGTCTCCCGGGGGCGGGCACCGCCCGAGGCCTCATTCGAGGGCCCCGGGCGGCGTGAGGCTCACGTCACTGCATGTTGGTGACGATCTGCGCCTCGCAGGTGTTGATGTCGATGTAGGAGTTGACGGCGTCGAGGGTGCAGATGGCGCCGCCGTAGGTCCCGTAATAGACCGTCGCGCTGCAGGCCCCGGCGTTGTCCGCGATGTCCACGCGCCAGATGCACGTCTTCGCGCCGGCCGGGTTCGCCGGGTCGACCGTCCAGTAGTACTGCTGGGAGAACGACGGGGCCGGCGCGGGGGCGCTGACCTGGAAGCCGCCCAGGTTGGCGGTGGGCACGGGATAGGGCGAGTACACGCCGTTGAACGTGCCGTTGATGGTCTGGAGGCCCAGGTAGATGTTGGCGCCGCTCTGGTTGGAGACGAAGAAGTTCTCCAGGGCCGGGCCAATGGCCGCGCCGCCCTTCACCTGCGGAACTTCGAACGCGCCCTCGCGAACGCTGACGTACTCGTTGCGCTGGGAGAGGAAGTCGGGGAACCCGAGATCGGCCGGAGCGGCAAAGGCAACCGACGGCGCGAGGGACAACAGGGAGGCGGCCAGGAAACGCTTCACGTTCCTCGTCATGGACTACTCCTGAGTTGATTTGTGTGGGGTTGGCCGAAGCCGAGGCATTCCTAACACTGGTCTTGATTTAACTGCAAATCAGAACGAGCAAAACGTGTGATTCCTGTGAGCACGGATGATTGCATCCGGGCCGTGTTGCACATCGCGTTGGGGGTGGTGGCTAGGGGGTTTCCACGGGTCTGCCCATACACGCCGCCTGGGGCCGGAGCACCCCCGCTCGCCGGGTAGGCGGGCGAGCAGGCCAAAGGCATACGTGACTGTGTATGGCTTCAATCGCTGGCAGTCGCGCTCGGAGCTTCAAGGCGTGCCCAGGGCGGGCGGGGTCTCGGGACGCCGGGTGCGCCGGCGCCAGAACAGGAACACGGGGACGCCGGCGCCAAACAGCAACGTTCCCTTGAGCGCGTTGAGCGGGTTGGAGGCCGTCGAGCCCAGGATCACGTAGAGCGCCGCCGCGATGAAGAGGAGCGGGGTGACGGGATATCCGGGCACCCGGTACGCGGCGCGGGGCACCAGGCCCTGCCGTTCGCGCGCGCGGTAGACGAACAGCGTCGCGGCCGTGGCGCCGAAGATGAGCCAGTCGGCGAAGACGACGTAATCGAGCAGCTCGCCGTACGTGCCCGTGCCCGTGAGCAGGATGGCCCAGGCCGCCTGGAAGAGGATGGCGTTGGAGGGCGTGCGGAAGCGCGGGTGCAGCCGGGCCATCCACGGGAAGAACAGTCCATCCGCGGCCATGGCCTGGTAGACGCGCGGCGACACGAGGATGACGAGGTTGAGGAACCCGAAGGTGGAGAGGGCGACCCCCAGGGTGATGAACGTGCGGCCCGCAGGCCCGATGAGCTGGTCCAGCGCGTCCGCCGCCGGAGCGCTGCTCGCCGCGAGCCCCGCCGCGCCGAGCGTGCGCAGGTAGGTGAGGTTCGCGAGCAGGTACACCGTCACCACGCCGATGACGCCGAGCAACAGAGCGCGTGGCAGGTTGCGCTCGGGGTTGACCAGCTCCTCGGCCACGAAGTTCGTCTGCTGCCACCCGCCATAGCTGAACAGCACCGGGACGAGCGCCGCTCCCAGCGCGAGCACGAGGGAGTCAGGCGCCACCGGAGCGGCCACGGCCTCCACCGCGGCGGGCCGGACGCCTTCGAGCAGGAGCCCCGCGCCCACGAGCACGGCGAGCGCCAGCAGCTTCAGCACGGTGAAGATGTTCTGCGTGAGCGCCCCGGGCCGCACGCCGAAGTAGTTCACCCCGGAGAGCAGGAGGATGGCGCCGACGGCGAGGGGGAAGCGGAACCCGGGCCCCAGGCCGGTGAGCGCGAGCGTGTAGTTGGCGAACGTGACGGCCACCGCGGCGATGGCCCCGGTGGCGATCATCAGCATCAGGCCCCACGCGTTGAGGAACGCGGGCAGCGGGCCGAAGGCATCGCGCAGGTAGACATAGCTGCCGCCCGCCTTGGGGGTGCGCTGTCCCAGCTCCCCGTAGATGAAGGCGCCAATGAGCGCCACCACGCCGCCGAGCATCCACACGGCCAGGGTGAGCGCGGGCGTGTGCACGCGCTGCGCGACGATGGCCGGGTTGAGGAAGATGCCCGAGCCGATGATGCCGCCAATGACGAGCATCACCCCCGAGAACAAGCCGACGCGTCGAGCGTAGCCGTCGCGGTGGGGCGCGGCTTCATCCGGGAGGGGAGAGGGGCTCATGGGCCCCAGCATATGCCCTGCGTCGCGGCTCAGCCCACGACGGCCGTGGCCTCGATCTCGACCAGGACGTCCGGCTCGAAGAGCACGGAGACCCCGATCAGCGATGCTGGCGCCGGAGTGAGCTTCAGCTCCCTGGCGGCCTGCTCGATGCCGGCGAGGAACTCAGGCATTCGCTCGTGCTTCCAGTCGACCACGTAGAGGGTCAGACGGACGACGTCGTCGAACGTTGCGCCCGCCGCAGCGAGGGCGATGGCGACGTTGCGGTAGGCCTGCGCCACCTGTCCGGCCAGGTCTCCGCGCGCGACGAGCTTGCCGTCCGCGTCGTACGCGACCTGTCCCGCGATGTGCACCTGCCGGGTGCCGGTGGCGATAGCCACCTGCCGGTAGACGTCGGGCTTCATGATTCCGTCGGGGTTGAGCAGGGTCACGGGCATGGAGGATCTCCAGAGGGGAGGTGAGTGCCGGGCTCGTATACCGGGCCCATTGACGAACGGCGTTCCCCTCTCCAGCGACGCGGTCGCTACAATCGAGCCCTCTCGATGAAACGCGCCCACCTGGATGAGATCTTCGCCTTCATGTCCGTCGTGGACGCGGGCAGCTTCGTGGGCGGCGGAGAGGCGCTCGGCCTGACGCGCTCGGCGGCGGGCAAGGCCCTGGCCCGGTTGGAGTCCCGTCTGGGGGTGCGCCTGCTCAATCGCACGACACGCCAACTGAGCCTCACCGACGAGGGCCGTGTCTTCCACGAGCACTGCCTGCAGGTCCTCGCGGCCCTGGACGACGCGGAGGCCAGCGTCGGACAGCGCACGGGCACTCCACGGGGCGTGCTGCGGCTCACGCTGCCCGCCGCGTTCGGCAGGCTGCATGTCCTTCCCCTGCTGCGGGACTACCTGCGGACCTGGCCCGAGGTGCAGGCGGAGGTGAGCTTCTCCGATCGCGTCTCGGACATCATCGAGGAGGGCTACGACCTGGCGGTGCGCATCAACGCCTCCAGCACCGATACGCGCCTGGTCTCGCGGACCGTGGCCCGCTACCCGGTGTACGTCTGCGCGGCGCCCGCCTACCTCAAGGCGCGCGGAGAGCCCCGCACGCCGGAGGACCTGTCAGCGCATGAGTGTCTGGTCTTCAGCAGCCGGACCCGGCGGCAGCCCTGGCACCTGCGCCAGAAGGGCGGCGCCACGGTGAAGGTGGAAGGACGAGGCCGCCTGCGGCTCGACAGCGGCGAGGCGATCCGCGACGCGGCCGTCGCGGGGTTGGGCATCGCCTATCTCCCCGGCTTCCTGGTCGACGAAGACCTGGCGAGCGGGCGGCTCAAGGCGCTGCTCCCGTCCTGTGAGACCGAGCACGTCCCGATCATGGCGCTCTATCCGAGCAAGCGTCACCTGCCGGCGAAGGTGCGGCGCTTCATCGACCTGATGGTCGAGCAGTGGAACACGACCGTCACTGCCCGTCGTGCACGATGGAACCCCTAACCGCGCTCGTCCTTCACCGTCGCGGCGTTCAGGATCCTGGAAGGGTTCGTGTTGGCGTCCGCCACCGTGAGGGCGATGTCCTCGACGTGGCCCTCCCGCGCGAGGAAGACGATGGCGCCCAGCAGCTTCTCCGTGGGGTTCGAGACCCGGCTCAACTGCTGGAGCACGGGTTCCACCTGGGCGCGTCCGAACTTCCGCTCGATCTCAGCGACGCGGTCCGCGTGACTGAGACCGTGCTCCTGCTGCTTGCGCGGCATCCTTCTGCCCCTCCCCATTGTTCAGACAGCGATCCCGCCGCGAGGCTTGTCGCGTGAAGTGAGCGCGGCCCTGGGGGGCGTAGGGTGCTCGATGGCGGTGGTGTAGTCGAGCCCTCCCAGGTCCTGGTCCTGGAGGAAGCGGCGGATGAGGTCGGCCATCTCCTCGGGACGTTCCATGAGGACCAGGTGGTCGGCCTCCCGCACCGTGGTGAACAGGGCTCCGGGCAGGGTCTGCGCCAGCCTCCGGACGTAGCCCGGCGGCGTGATGGGGTCGTACTCGCCGGTGAACACCAGGGCGGGGCGGTGCATGGGGCTGTCCTCGGGATCGCGCGCCCTGGCCAGCAGCCGGTTCTGCACGTGGGTGTAGCGGCGCGCCTCTCTCGGTGTGACCTGGTGGAAGGCCTTCTCGACGAGTTGCCGGGTGGACTCCGCCTCCCGGACATGGTGCGAGGGATCCTGGGTCATCGTCGCGGCCACCAGCTTCTGGACGAACGACTCCAGTTGACCTTCGAGGATCACCTCCGCGTTGACGTCGAAGCGGGCAAGGGAATCCTCGGGAAGCTCCGTCGAGGCGCCGACGATGACCAGGTGGTCGACACGGTCCGGGTAGCGGTGGGCGAACTCATACGCGGTCGAGCCCCCGTAGGAGATGCCGACGAGGTGGACCCTGGGGACCTCCAGATGCTCGCGCAGGTGTTCGATGCAGTCCGCCAGGAAATCGAAGCCCCGCTCCGGGGGCAGGTCGTCCGCCACGCCCGAGCCGGGCAGGTCGACCATGATCAACTCGCCCAGCGGATGCAGCAGCCGCTCGAGCTTGGGCATGGCGTACATGTCCTGGAAGGCGCCGCTGGCGATGATGATGGGCGAGCCAATCAACGGCCGCGCGGGGCCCGCCACGACGCGGTAGGCGAAGCGCAGGCCGTCCTTCGTCAGGAAGCGGGTCTCCTGGGCCGTTCCACCCGCGAGCAGGTCCGCGAGCGCCTTCACGGTGCGGCAGCGCAGCACGTCCGCCCAGCGGATCTCGCGCTGGAAGAGGGCCTCCATGCCGCGATGCAGCCGCGCGAGCTGGATGGAGTTGCCACCGCGGTCGAAGAAGTCGTCCTCGTCTCCGACGTCCGGTTGTCCGAGCACGTCCGCGAAAAGCTGGCGCAGCCGCCGCGTCGACGCGGTCGGGTCGGAGGCGGGCCGCGCGGCGCCGGTGGTCTCCTCGACCGAGAGGGGCACGGCCACACCCAGGGCATCCGTGACGCGGATGGGCGCGACCGTGGCCCGCGCCGCGTCCTTGAGCCGCCCGGGCCCCCGGGCGACCACGTCTCGCAGCGGAGCGGGCGGGCGCTCCACGCGGGAGCGCAGGAGGTGCCCGCCAGGAAGCACCCCGACGAGCCCGGAGGCCCGAGGCGCGCGGACCGCGAAGGGGAGGGATGCCAGGGCCTGCGCGGGCTCCATGAGGGCATAGCCGCGCGCCGTGGCCTGGCCCGTCACCTCCAGCTCCCGGGTGCCGTCGCCACGCCAGTAGCTCCAGCCGATGCTCCGGCACACCGGGGCACACGGCTCCCCCTGGACCTCCTGCTGACACTGCTCGGCGAAGGCGTCGAGCGCGGCGTTGCTGGCGGCGTAGGCCGCCTGGAACGCGCCACCCAGGGTCGCGACCGCGGAGGAGAAGAGCACGAGCTGCGCGTCCGGCCGCTGGCGCACCACCTGCCAGAGGTTCCACGCCCCCGCGAGCTTGGGTCCCAGCGCGGTGGCCAGGGTCTGGGGCGTGGTCTCGAGGAGGGGCCGCTCCTCGTAGTGGCCCGCCAGATGGAACACCCGGCTCACCGGCTGGGACGCAAGGAACTCCGCCTGCTCGATGGCGGCCAGGACGCTCTGCGCGTCGAGCACGTCGACGGCCTGGTAATCGACGCGGCCCTGCTCACGCAGCGCGGTCAGGGCCGCCTGCTGTTCATCGGACAGCGCCGCCTCCTGCGTGCGGCCCAGGATGAGCATGCGAGAGGGCTTCTGGCGGATGAGCCAATCCGCGACCTGCCGTCCCACGGTGCCCAGGCCGCCCGTGAGGACGACGAGCCCTCCCTGCTCATTCATGGAGGCATCGAGGACCGACCCCTCGGGGAAGCTGGGGACCATTCTCGTGACGAACCGCTGATCCCCCCGCCAGGCCACCTCCGGTTCGACGGTGAGGGCATCGACCTCCGACAGGATGCGCCGTGCGTTCGCCTCGGGGCGCTCGCGAGGCAGGTCCAGGTGGGTGACGCGCAGCCAGCGCAGCTCCAGCGAGGCCCCCGCTAGCAGGCCGCGCGCTACCGCGTGAGGCAGGTAGAGCGGCTCCTCGTCGTTGACGCGCTGTCCCTGGAGGGTGATGACCTTCAGCAGGACCTGCCGGGGCGCGAGCGCGTCCAGCGCCTTGAGCATGGGGACGATCCCGCCGCAGACACGAAGGCAGGCGTCGCGGTGGGCCTCGGGCGTTCGAGGCAGGTCCGGCGTGGCGGAGCCTGCCAGGTGGAGGACATGTCTGGGAGTGAAGCCCGCCGTCCGCAGGGCCTGGAGCAGGTCGCGGTGGTGGGCCGGGTTCTCCACGTCCATCCGGAAGCGGTGCGGGCCCTCGCGGATGACGTCGGGCCCCACGGTCGGGAGGACGGTGACGCAGGGTTGCCCACGGCGGGACAGCTCGCGCCGCACGGCCTCGGCGAGCCCCCCGCTGTCCGCGACGAGCAGCACGGGCTCATTCGCGGGCAGGGCGGGCGCCAGGGGCGAGGCGCGCCAGACGCGGTGGAAGAACCAGGCGGGCAGGGTGTCATGCCCGGCCTCCGGATTCCGGGCCGCGAACCTCGAGGCGAAGCGCCGGGCGAGCGCGGGCCGCTGGATCTTCCCCAGGTCCGTCTTGGGAATGTCCGCGCGCTCCACGGGGAGCAGGTAGGCGGGGTTGACGCCATGGACACGCGCCACGGCGGAGCGGATGCGTGGCAGGGCCTCCTGTTCGCTCGTGCCCGGCAGCAGGTGGAAGAAGAGGGCGAGCTCATCCGTCACCGCGCCTTCCACGCGAACCGCGCACGCCGCGGTGAAGGAGCGGTCGATGAAGGGGAGCGACTCGACGGTGGCCTCGATTTCGTGGCCGAAGTGGTTGGCGCCGTTGATGATGATGGTGTCGCGCGAGCGCCCCGTCAGCGTGAGCCGGCCGTCGAGCAGGTAGCCCTGGTCTCCGGTGCGAAACCACCCCTCGGACGTGAAGGACTCCCGGTTGGCCACGTCGTTCTCGACGTATCCCCGCAGCAGCGTGTCCCCGTGGATCTGCAAGGAGCCCACCTCACCCTCGGCGACCACCGCGTCGCTGTCATCGACGATGCGCAGCCGCACGCCGGGGATGGGCGGCCCGAGCGAGACGACCTCGTCCTCGTCGGACGTGGTGTCGAGGCGGAAGTCGAGGCCATAGGTGACGCCCGAGGACGTCTCGGACATGCCCCACGCGGGGCAGAGCGCGGATCCCCGCAGGCCATGGGGCGCCAGGGCCTTCAGGAACTGACGGGCGACCCGGGCGGAGATGGCCTCGCCGCCGTTGATCAGGATCCGGACGCGGGACAGGTCCCACCTCCGTTCGCCGGTCATCCGGGACAGCTCGCCGACAATCAGGCCGAACGCGAAGTGCGGCGCCCAGCTCAGGCTCGCGCGGTAGCGCTCCATCCAGTCGAGCCAGCGCAGCGGCTCCCCCAGGATGAGCTGCGTGGGGACGTGGACCTCCGCGCAGCGTGAGAGCAGGTTGCGCGTGTGCATCATCGCGATGCTGCCGCCGTGCTCCAGCGGCATCCAGCTGAAGGACACGTCCTCGGGTCCCATCTTCTTCACGTGGGCGCTGCCCCGGGCCTCGGTGAGGATGGCCCGGTGGGTCAACGGCACCGTCTTCGGCATCCCCGTGCTGCCCGACGTGAACAACAGCAGCGCGACGGAGTCGGGGTCCGCGTCGCGGTAGGGCTCGACCGGGACCTGGCGCGTGAGCTCCTCGATGGGGGTGGCCTTCAGCGCATGGCCGGCGTCCCGGGCGAACGAGCGAAGGGAGTCCAGCCGCGACAGCTGGGTGATGACGAGCGGCCGGTGGAGCGCGGTCCAGGCGGCGACCAGCTTGCTGATGCCGGGAACGCCGTCCACGTATTCGGCGGGGACCGCCACGGGGGCGGGTACCACGCCCGCGAGCAGCGCCCCCCAGAGCGCGGTGATGAAGTCGAAGGTGCCCGCGAGCTGGAGCAGCACCGTCTGGCCAGGACGCAGCCCCGCGGCACGCAGGCCGCCCGCGACCCTCCGGGCCCGTTGGAGCAGCTCCTGGTAGGTGTCAGGCAGCTCCAGGCCGTCACCCTCGAGGTGGATCATCCGTTGACCGGGGGCCTGTTCCACCGCGGACAGGAGGACGTCCACCAGCGTCTTCTCCGGACCTGTCAGCGCGGGCCCTCCGTCGGTGAAGGCCCGCCGGGTGCTGGCGTCAGGCCTCCTCGCGGACGTCGTGCGGCCCCCGGTCACCGGTGACGCCTGGGGCGGCCGCCGCAGCCGGAGGGCTCCGGGCGGGAATGCCCGGTCCTCGACGGACACCTGCCACGCTTCGGCGCCGAGGAGGCCGTCGACGACCTTCTGCCAGGTGTCGACCACCGCCTCATCCAGCGTCCCCATCCCGGAGGTCCGCAGGGCCGCCTCCGTGTCCGAAAGAGGAAGGGTCGGGACCAGGACCACGTGCAGCGGTCCCACCTTGTGGGGACAGTGGGTGCGGATGTGCTGGACGATCATCGGCTCGGTCAGGTGGCCCCGGGTGGCCACGTAGACCCGGAAGCCTTCCGCCGCGCGCGCCGCGTCAACCGACGCCGGAAACACGACACAATCCGCGACCCACCACAGTTCCAGGACAGCAGCGCGGATGGCGGCCCGCACGTCGTGAGGCTGCATCGGGGGTGTCTGCATGTGGTCTCCCTGAGAGCTGGGAGAATGGATAGATGCGAAATGACGGAACAACCATTGGACCGGGCATACAAGACCGTCCGCCGTATTTTCGTGTGTGGATTCGCGCAGAGTCCCCGCGGAACTTTCGCGCGAAGGGGGTGAGGGAAATTCCGCCCGGATTTCGTTGATGGGCCGTCACCCACACCCCAGACGGGGGGAAAGACGGACCATGAAACTCCGGATGCAGACTCACCTGTGGACGGGCGCGGCGCTCGCGCTGCTCCTGCCCGCGGCGGCGCTGGCGAACGAAACCCATGTCTACGGCATCGCCAACTTCGGCGGCGCGGGTCAGTGCAATGCCGAATCGCACTCCGTGCATACGACGACGGCGGGGGCGTTCGCGAACTACTTCAACCAGCTCGTCAGCGCCGGCCTCTGGACGGATGTCCGCGCGATCAACAACTCGAGCGCGCGCACGGACCTCTGGACCGACGCCTCGAAGGGGGCTCTGGCCGACGCGAAGGACACCCAGCTCAACGCCGGCGTGGACGACGCGGACGTCCTCTTCGTGCACACCCACGGCGGCCACAGCGAGGCGAACCTCCGCAGCTGGCTCGTGATGGGGACCAACGCGGATGCGTGCTCCGCCGTCACGGACACCCATATGAGCCTGGGCAACGGCAAGCTGAACATCGCCGTCGTGAAGGCCTGCCAGTCCGGCGACTACCAGGTGTGGAAGCAGGGCGGGTACCGGACGGCGCTCGTGACGCCCACCAGCGGCTTCAGCATGTGGAATGCGTTTCACGGCGACTCGTCATGCGGCAGTTTCGTGACGAGCTACGTGCAGCGCTACGTGGCGAACTCGCGGGGCGACGGCGCGGGCGAGAACTGGCTCGACGAGGCCTACGACTGGGACAAGGGCACCGACAACGACGACTGCCCGGTGTCCATCGTCTTCGGTGAGACCAAGGCGCAGCGCGTGGCGATGTTCGAGGCCGGTGGCTGGCGCGACCGCAAGAGCACCGGGCGCAAGGTCGCCTCCACCATCTTCTACGTGGGGGGCTGCGACCCCTCCGGCGGGCAGAAGCTGCCCGAGTGACCCACGCCACCCACGACTTCGAACCGAAAGAACGAACCGCCATGAAAAGCCATCTGCTCATCCGATTCCTGACCGTCCTGCCGCTCGCCGCCATGTCTGGCTGCGATGAAGGCGCCTTCATGGATCCCGCCGCCGTCACCACCCAGTCCTCCCGGGCGACCCTCGGCTTCATCTTCGACTCCTCGCGGATCGCCACGCCGCCCACCGGAGGCCTCCCCACCACGCTGCTTCCCAGCACCGCCTTCGGTGACGCCGCGTTGCAGGGCTCCCTGGTGGGGACGACGGAGCCCTTCACCCAGACGGGGACGCTGGGCCCCCGCGCGGACCTGGAGTCCCAGTCCTGGAAGCTGGAGCGCGACCCGTCCGAAGGCCAGGTGCTGGTGCTGAACAAGGTCGCCAGTGGCCCGGAGACGCCGCAGGAGCCCGCCATCCTGCAGCGCACCGCCCTGGCCCGCCTGCAGCGCTGGGGCATCCCCACGTCGGAGATCGGGGCGGTGCGGCAGGTGAAGTCGTTCACCCAGAGCGAGGACCCCGCGGGCCTCGAAACGCCCGCGCTCCACCGCCACAAGACCTTCGTGATGCGCGCCATCAACGGCATTCGCGTGGAGGGCCACCGCGCGGTGGTCTCCCACGGGCCGGATGGCGGCTTCCAGCGCGCGCTCATCAGCTGGCCCGCCCTGGGCACTTCGGGCCACCTGCTCCGGACGCGGCTGACGACGGCGCAGATTGAAGAGCGGGCGCGCGCGGCGCTCCAGGCCGAGGGGGAGACCACGGGCCCCGTGCGCCTCTCCTGGAAGTACGTGCCCACCCGGCTCGCCACGGGCGCATGGGCGCTGACGCTCAAGGTCTCCGCCGCGATGCCCGCCGTCACCAGCACGACGAGCACCGAGGAGCCGCGCGTCATCGACGTGGACGTGAGCGCCGTCCCCTGAGCCGGCTTCTCACGACGCCACGAAGCCGTGGCCGCGGACCTTGTCCGGCGTGGTGCCTGTCATCCGCCGGAACATCGCGATGAAGGCGGAGGCGCTGCTGTAGCCCAGGTCGAGCGCGATGGCTTCGACCGCGTGCCCCTGCTCCAGCATCGCCAGCGCCTTCACCACGCGCAGCCGCTGGCGCCATTCACTGAACGACAGCCCCAGGCGCTGCTGGCAGCGCCGCTCCAGCGTGCGCTCGGTGGTGTGCAGCTCCCTGGCCCACTCCGCCAGGGAGCGCTCATCCTCCGGGTGTTGCTCGAGCGCCGTGAGGACCGGCCGCAGGAGCGGATCATCGGACATGGGCAGGTAGCTTCCATGGGCGGGGGCCAGCGCCAACTGGTCGATGAGCACCCGGAACAACCTCCGCTCGGCGCTGGTGCGTGGCTGCGCCAGCCCGTGGGTGCGCAGGTGCTCCATCAGGGACTTCATCAGCGGGCTGACCGCCATCGCGCACGCCGTCCTGGGCAGGCCCCGGCACCACGCGGGGTCCAGGTAGAGCGAGCAGTGGCTCGCCTCGAACCGGTTCATGCCCCGGTGCTCCAGGTCGGGCGGCAGCCAGATGCCGTATTGCGGTGGGGCGAGGTAGTGGCTGCCCGCCAGCTTGAGCTCCATCACCCCGCTGTACGCGTAGACGAACTCACCCCAGGGGTGGCGGTGACGCGGATACGCCGCCGCCGCGGGCAGGTTCGCCGCGCGGAAATACACGGGGTGTGGAAGCTTTGAGGTGAAGGGAACTGGCAGCTGCTTCGCCATGGCGGCTTCTCGGGATGGGTTGTCGGAATCTCGCTATATCCATCCGCCCCGTCAGCCGCAGGATGAAGTCATGAGCTCCCAACGAAAACCCGCGGATGGCTTCGCGCTCGCGACCATGGTCGTGCTGTGCGCCATCTGGGGCCTCCAGCAGGTGGCCGTAAAACTGGCCGCGCCCTACGTCCCCAACCTGATGCAGATGGCGCTGCGCTCGGCCGTGGCCGCGCTGCTGGTGGCGCTGCTGTGCTGGGTGCGAGGCGAGCGGGGGCTCTTGCGCCGCGGGCCGTGGCGCGCCGGCATGCTCGTGGGGGTGCTCTTCTCCCTGGAGTTCCTCTTCGTGGCGGAGGGGCTGCGGCACACGAACGCCTCGCACATGGGCGTCTTCCTCTACACCGCGCCCGTCTTCTCCGCGCTGGGCCTGCACTGGCTCGTGCCCTCCGAGCGGCTGAAGCGGACGCAGTGGCTGGGGATTGGCGTGGCGTTCGCGGGCATCGCGCTGGCGTTCGGCGGCGGCTGGCTGCGAGGCGGCCTCGGCCCGGGCGTGCTCCGGGGCGACGCGATGGGGCTGCTCGCGGGCCTGTCCTGGGGCGCCACCACGGTGGTCATTCGCAACTCGTCACTGTCCGACGCTCCGCCCACGCAGACCCTGCTGTATCAGTTGGTGGGCGGCGCCGCGCTGCTGCTCCCCGTGGCCCTGCTCACGGGCCAGGCCGGCCCCATCACGATGGTCCCCGTGGCCTGGGCGAGCCTGTTCTTCCAGTGCGTCATCGTCTGCTTCGCCAGCTACCTCGCGTGGTTCTGGCTCTTGCGCCGCTATCTCGCCTCCAACCTGTCGGTGTTCTCGTTCATGACGCCCCTGTTCGGCATCAGCGCGGGCATCCTCGTGCTGAATGAACAGGCGGACCTCTCCTTCGCGGTGGGCGCGGTGCTGGTCCTCACCGGGATCCTCATCGTGAGCGGCGCGGGCCTGCTGCGCTCCGCGTCCACGTTGAAGCAGCGCGCGACCTGAGCGAAGACGTGCCCTGCGGTGCACACCGTGCAGCCCGCTGCACACGACACGGCATGGCTCCCAGAGGAGGCGGCCTGGGGCATGCCGGTTGCTAACGCGTGCGGGGATGTCCAACCGCCTCCTGCTTCTTCTGTGCGTCCTCACCGCGTCCGTGGCCCGGGCGGATCCCTCCCTGCCCAAGGACGAGACGTGGCTCATGATTGGCCCCTTGTTCAGCAGCTCGTCGCGGGGGGCCGGGGTGGGCCTGGAGGCGTCCCTCAATCTCGTGGATGACATCCATGCCCTGGGCGTGTTCGGCCAGGCGCAGCGCATCGAGGATTCGCACAACCGGCTGAGCGCGGGCATCCAGGGCAGCCTCATCCTGCTGGGGCTGGAGCTGGGCGTGATGCACGAAACACAGACCCGGACGAATGTGGCCACGACAGGGCTCCACGTCGCGCCCTACTTCTCCTTCATCTTCGGCTCGGTGGGCCTCCGCCTGAGCATTCCAATCGCAGGCACGGAGGACCACCGGCCCCGGTATGGCTTTGAAGGGGCCGTCGTCCTGAGCCTGAAGCTCCCCGTGCTGTTGGGCGGCAGCAGCGACGCTCCCTTCCCTCATCTTTGAGGCTGCTCAGAGCGCCTTGACGTAGCCGGAGACCTTGGGATTGCAGGCGGCCACCGTCTTCAGCTCGGCCTCGGCTGCCTTCTTCTCCGGCTGGATGCTCGCCACGATGAACAGCCCTGGCGTCAGGCGCTTGTGCGGCGTGGTCTCGAGGACCAGGAAGTTCTTCGCGCAGGCCTTCTCCAACTGCGCGGCGTCGCGGGATGCGACGGCTTCCTGGACCGTCTTGAAGCTCCCGATGATGGCCGCGTAATACGGCGGCCGGTTCCGGAGCTCCTTCACCACCTTCTTATCAGCGGCATCCCAGCGGTAGGCATCGATCGTCCACTGGTCGGGCTCGGCGGAAAGAAGCAGATACGTCCTCAAGAAGCCTTCGACCGGTGAGCCCGGCGTCAGCCGGTACGGCCTGACCGTGGAGCCCTCCGGACCCGCGAAGTTCTCATCTCCGTTCCAGGCTTCCGCCACGCCACCGTCCTTGACCACGAAGAGGCGGTGGTGGCGATGGAGATGTTCGAACCCGGTCTGCTGGGTGAAGAGGAGTCCCCACCCCGTGGCCTCCAGCCGTACCGGCTCGACCCAGGTCGAGACCTCATGCTCCTCGTCGCCGGATGACCAGCTATCGATGGAATCAGGCTCTTCGGGGTCGCGCTTGATCCCGTACGCCATGCCGGCGGGGAGCTTCGCCTTGCGCTTCTCGCCCGCCCCATCGCTCAGCTCAAGCTCCAGTTGACAGATGTCGCCCGCCTTGTGACAGCCGGTGGCGCGCAGGATGAACATCGTCCCGGTCGTTTCGCTGGCCTTGAAGCGCTTGAGCTCAAGACCGTCCCGGGCCGGAGGCACGGCGCTGGCCACCCCAGGAATGGCCATGCCCAGAAACATGAGGACCACCGAACCCAACGCTGACCGATTTCCAAAGCCCAACGCTTCTGCCTCCGGGATTGCGGCCTTGCCAGCCGTCGTCCGAGGCTCTCACGCCGCCGCCCCGGCCCGCAAAGCGGTTACTCGGCCACGTACACGAGGGTGTCCCCCTGGTAGAAGGGGCGGTAGCGGACGCTGCCGCACTGCTGGTAGACGACCCCTCCCACCGTGGAGGCCACGCAGCCCGCCGGGAGCGCCGTGACGGTGGTCGCTCCCACCGGCGCCGCCACCACGGTCGTGTTGTTGCCGTAGTAGGCATCTTGACGTGCGGCCGTGCGCCTTGAAGTGCGCCGCGCCACCCGGCGCGACGTGCCGTAGTACTGGGCCAGGGCCACCTCCGGGACCACCTCTCCCAGGAAGAAGAGCCCCAGCAACATCGCCGCCGCCCGCTGGCGGGGCCTGCGCGAATGCGTCGTCATTTCGAGCCTCCTTGCTGCTGCGCTCCGCCCTGCGAGCCCGGTGCGAGGAACGACACCCGCGTGGCGTCGCGTGGGGGCGTGAACTGGAACTGATCCGGGGTGAGCTGGGGCGACAGGTTCCATTCCGACAGCGTCACCGAGTACTGCGGTGCTCCTGGCAGGTCCCGCGAGGTGATGACGTACTTGAGCGGCAGGGGCCGCGGGCCGTCCTCGACCCACACCTCCCAATCCACGCCATCGCGGTTGCGGAACGCCAGATGGTGCGTGGACACGCCGTTCACCTTGGCCTGGCCAAGGTACTTCCCGGAGCGCACGTCCTCGGTGAGGGCGGTGTAAGGATTGCTGACGAGCAGGTCACCGCCGGGCGCATCCAATCCGAGCCGCTGTGAGGCCATGTCCAGCGTGGCATCCAGGGTGGGGGGAGCAGGCGTCGTCGCATAGGCGTTGGCCTGCTCGCCGTGGACCGTGAGGCGCTGGCCGTCGTAGTAGAGGTGGAGCCTGGCCAGGTCTCCAGCGCGGTCCACGCGCAGCCGGTTGGGCCGCTGCAAACGCACGTCGCCCGCGCGCTGCAATTGGATCTTCTGCCCCGAGTCGAGCACTTCATCGAGCGTCCCCTCGGTGCGGACGGAGAACTCACGCTGCTCCGCCAGGAAGTCGCTCATCTGGCGCAGGATGCGCTGGGCCTTGGGATCGATTTGGGCATCGGCCCCGGTGCGCTCGGCGGCGGCTGGTTCCGGTTGTGCGCCCACGAGCAGGGGAGTCGCTCCGAGGAACAGGGCGAGCATGGGCCCGCACCACCTCTTCCTCCACCTTGCGCTGCTTCCTATGTCTGTCATGAACCCCTCCTGACCCCAGGACTTTGGGGACATGGCCGTGGGGCTCAAAGGCTCACCGGTTCAACCGCCGCGCTGTCTGGTGCCTTGCAATGGGCCGTCACCGCGGACCGGCTTCAGCCGGGGCCGCGTTGCCATTGCCGTTGTCGTGACGCACCTGGGCCGGAGTGTTCTGGATGGCCTGTTCCTCCATGGTGGCGAAGGTGCGGAAGGCCCACCAGCCCAGGCTGAACCACGGCGGGGCTTCGAGCTTGCCTTTGACGGCCACGTTCATCACGCCCGCCGCCGCGAAGCCCATCGCCGTCAGCGCGCCCAGGTCCACGTGGCCCTCGGTGGCTCGGAGCAGGTCCACGTTGAGTCCCTTGATGAACGAGGTGGCCGCTCGCGCCAGGCCGCTGCCCTCCTTCAAGGACCGCAGCAGGGCGTCCCCGTCGGGCAGTTCCTCTCCGGGGCGCACCACCGTGTCCACGCCGGTGATCCGGCACACCTCCTCCAGCAGGCGCTCGACGTCCAATTCCTCCGGGTCGTGCATGCACAGCACGCTGCCGGTGAAGGGCCGCACCTGCACTTCGTTGAGGCCCTCCACCCGCAGCAGGTCGTCCGCCAGCGACGCGGCCGCCTTCCCGGCGCGCCGCAACCACGGCAGCCGCAGGCGCGTGCGCCCCGGCGACGTGTGGATGACGTGGATGCTCTTCACCATGTGCGCTCCCTAGGCCCGGGCCTCGTCCGCGGGCCGCTTGCGGTCGCCGCCGCGTGCCCTCGCTTTCGCCTCCGCCAGCAGATCCTCGAGGTCCTCGTGCTTCATCGCGGCACGCGCCATCACCATGTCGACGAAGTGGTAGGCCGAGGTGGCCACCTCCAAGAGGAGCGGCCGCAGATGCCGGGTCACCAGCACGGTGCCCGCGCCCGCGCCGTAGCCCATGAGAAAGGAGGGGAGGTCGAACTTCATGAGGGTGTCTCCAGGGAAGGGGTTGAGTCCGTCACCCGCCGCGCACGGCGCACCACCTGAGCGCCCCACGCGGGCGTTGCGCCCACCAGGACCGGTAGGAACAGGCCCACGGCCAGCCCGCCGAACGTCAGCGGCGTGGGCGCTGGAAGGTGCAACACCCGCCGCAGCGGGGGGAGGGTGAGCGCCGCCGCGTGCAGGGCCGTGGCACCGCCAACGAAGGCGTAGATGCGCCACTCGCCATCCGCGGGGACATGCCGCCGCGCCTCCCGGGGGGCGCGGCACACGGCCGAATAGCCGAGCTGCACCGCGGTGAGCGTCCCGAACGCCAGCGGTGGGCCGCCCAGGGCCATTCCCAGGGCTCCGACGCCCGCCATCAGCGCGCCGTCCCGCGCCACCCGCCACACCGCCGGTCTCGTGAGCAGCGGCATCGCCGGTGGCGCCGGAGGCCGGTCGAGGATGGCCGGGTCTCCCGGCTCCAGCGCCAGGGCGATCCCCGGCAACGTGTCCGTGAGGAGGTTGATCCACAGCAACTGCAGCGGTGAGAGCGGCTCCCTCAGCCCCAGCAGGCTCGCGCCCAACACCAGTGTCATCTCCGAGAGGTTGGTCGCGAAGAGGAAGCGCAGCGCCCGGCGCAGGTTGTCCTGGACGATGCGGCCCTCGCCCACCGCGGACATGATGCTGCGCAGGTCCTCGCTGGCCATCACCACGTCCGCCACCGCGCGCGCCATGTCGCTGGAGCGCACGCCCACCGCCACGCCCACGTCCGCGGCCCGGAGCGCCGGGGCGTCGTTGATGCCGTCTCCCGCCATGGCGACGATGGCGCCCTGCGCGCGCAGGGCCTTCACCAGCTTCCGCTTGTCCTCCGGTGTCACGCGCGCCAGCACCGCGGTGCGGGCGAGCCGGTCCGAAAGCACGTCGCCCGACAGCTCGAGCAACTCCGCCAGTTCATGCGGGGTGAGGGTGTCGCCCTCCAGACCCACCTGCCGGGCGACGGACTCGGCCGTGCGGGGCTGGTCTCCCGTCAACACCACCGTGCGGATGCCCGCGCGTCGCGCCTGGCGCACCGAGTCCGCCGCGCCCTCGCGGAGCGGGTCCCTCAGCCCCACGAAGCCGGCGAATGTGTACCCGTCCTCCGGCACGCGACCTTCGTCCCGGACAAGCCGCCGCCATGCCAGCGCCAGCACCCGCAGTCCGTCCGCCGCCAGCGCGTCGTTGCGCCTCGCCAGCCGCTCCCGGGCCCCCGCGTCCAGCGGCCCTTTCCAGTCCCGCTCGCACATGCCCAGCACCTGCTCGGGAGCGCCCTTGATGAAGGCCACCCTGCCATCGCAGGGAGCATGGTGGACGCTCAGCACGTAGTGGACGGCCTCGGAGCGCTCGCGGAGGTGCCGGCGAGGAAAGGCGTGGCGCAGCGCGGTCTCGTCCAGCCCTGCGGCGTGCGCGGCGGCCACCAGCGCCTTCTCCGTGGCGCTGCCGGACATCTCCAGCGTCTTGCCGCGGTGGTGGATGTCCACGTCGCTGTTGAGCAGCGCCAGCGCCAGCGCCAGCGTGGGTGGATCCTCCAGCACGGCCTGGGGGCGCGCACGCAACGAGGACAGCTCCAGGGGGCCATCCCCCAGGTCCAGCACCTCCAGCCGCATCTCGTTGCGCGTGAGGGTGCCCGTCTTGTCCGCGCAGATGACGGTGACGCCTCCGAGCGCCTCGGCGGCCACCACGCGCCGCACCACCATGCCGCGCGCATGCAGCCGCTGCATGGCGCGCAACAGCGCCGCGGTCGCCACCAGGGGCAGGCCTTCGGGAAGCGCCGCCACGCCCAGCGCCACCGCGCCGCGCAGCACCTGGGGCCCGGAGCGGCCGTGGGCCAGGCCCGCCACCGCGGAGAGCGCCGCCGCGCCCACGGAGACCGCCGCCACGCGCCGGTCCAACTGGCCCATCTTGCGCGTCAGCGGCGTGGACGGCGCGGACTCCTGCGCCACCAGCTCCCGCACGCGCGCCATCTCCGTGTCCGCGCCCGTGGCCACCACCAGGGCGCGCCCATGTCCCGAGGCCACCGAGCTCCCCGCGAACAACAGCGACGTCCGCTCGGCCAGCGGCGCCCGCGCATCCACCGGCGCGGCCTGCTTGGGTTGCGGTTCGCTCTCGCCGGTGAGGGGCGCTTCGTCAGCGCAGAGCCGGTGCGCCTCCAGCACGCGCATGTCCGCGGGCAACACGTCGCCCGCGCGCAGCAGCACCACGTCCCCGGGCACGAGCTCCGCCGCGGGCACCGTGAGGAGGACGCCGCCGCGCAGCACCTGCGCCGCGCCCGCCTCCAGCTTCTGCCACGACGCGAGCAGCTCCTGGTTGCGGCGCTCGATGCGGTAGCCGATGCCCGCGTTGAGCCCCACCACGGTGAGGATGGCGGACGCCTCCAGCCCGTCTCCCGCCAGCGCCGAGGCTCCCGCCGAACCCAACAGCAGCATCGTGGGCACGGTGGCCAACTGCGAGCCCATCATGGCCAGACGCGAGCGCGGTGCCTCCTCTTGCACGACATTGGGGCCAAAGCGCTTGAGCCGCCGGGCCGCCTCTTCTGAAGCGAGGCCCTGCTCCCTCACGTCCAGCCGGGCCAGCACCGCGTCCACGGTCATCGCGTGCCAAGGCTCCCGCGGCCCGCGCCGCGCGCCTTGCGCCGGGTGTGCCTTGCGTGGCGTGGGAGCGGGCCGGGCGTCAGGCTCCTCTCGCAGGCGGGCCAGCAGCGGGGCCCGCGGGGCGTAGTGCACCAGCAGCCGTCCGGTGCGGGGGTGCGCGCTCACCTCCTCGACGCCGGGCCAGGTGGCGAAGGTCCGCTCCAGTCGCTTGCCGAGGAAGGTGTTCCATCGCAGGTCGGGGACCTCGAGGCGCAGCCTGCGCGCCGCGGTCGAGTGGCGCACCACCCTTGATGGCGCGCAATGCCCGTCCATGAGGAACACCACCATTCGCGACCCCCTGACCGGGCTTCCGAACGTGGGGATGGCGTCCCGCCGCGACAAGGCGGTCCGGCGGGCCAGCGCAAAGCCGAGGCGGTGACACGCGGGACGTGGAGTGTTTCAGCGGTCACCAACCCCCAACCCTCAAGGGCCCCCGGGGTTCTGAAGGCTCAACCGGAGCGGCGGCGCTTGACGGCCTTGGGCGTCCGGGCGAGGTGGAGCACCTGGTAGAGGCTCAGCAGCATCATCGTCACCGCGCGGGACGCGTCCGGGGCAGGGGACGTTCCGGCCGCCGCGTCCTTCGGGACATGGGGGAGCCAGGACTCCTCCAGCCGGATCCGGAGCCGGAGTTGTTCTCCGGTGATGCGCAGCCGCTGAAGCTTCGCACCGGGCGGAAGGAGCACCGCCTCCCGGGCTTGGTCCAGTGACAGCGTCGCGAGCCGCGGGTGCCGCTTCGCCTTCACGCGCAGCCGGGCCTCCAGGAACAGGGTGTCGTACTCCTTGGTCTTCCTGCGACGCGAGGTCGAGTTGGGTCCCGGGACGCGCTCCTTGACCCTGCGGCGCTCCACCGCGCTCAGCCGCAGGTGCGCGCCATCCGCCAGCCGCGTCTCCAGCGTGAGCCATGGGTCCAGCACATCCGGCACGACCTTCCGGGTGAGCTTCAAGTCATAGAAGCTCGAACCCGGGCCCTCCGGACGCGGGTCGGGACGAAGCCGCAGGCGCACGGGCGTGTTGGGGGCGAGGTCCGGCTTGAGGCGCAGGAGCACCCGGCGGACCAGCTCCGGCCGGCGGTCCAGCGCATCGCCCGGATGTCCCTCCGCGTGAAAGCGGCGGGGCAGCAGGTTGCGAAACCACAGCACCACGCCCATCACGAACGCCAGGACTCCCGCCACGACGTCCAGCGGGCCGTCGGCGGTGCCAGCAATCCACAGGAGGAGGAGGAAGACCCCGATCCTCGCCAGGGAGGCCAGCCGGTACCCCACGCGGCTTCGGAAGCGGCGGGCCTTCTGGGTGGACGGCAGGACCGCGAGGGCATCCATCACGTCCGTGATGGATGTCTGGAGCTCCAGGGCCTGCGACTTCGGGTTGATGCGCTCAACGGAGGCCACGCGGCCCTCCTGCCTGCATGGGCGTGTTCGGGAGCGCTCATGCTAGCTCGGGACGGCCCCTGAGAACTTCTCCAGGGCCGAATGGCTCACCGTTGTGCCTCACTTCTCCAGGTCGCCGACGATCTTCTGGAAGGGCGACGGCTGGCCGGACAGCTTCTGGAAGAAGTTCCGGGCGTCGGTGCCTTCGTCGTAGTTCTTGAAGGCCTGGTCGTTGCTGTTCTTCCCGTCGGGCTTCAGGCCCGAGTAGTCCTGGCGGGAGGGCAGGCCGTGCTCGGCGCGGATGGCGTTCTCGGACGGGGACCCAGTGTTCTTCGTGTGCGGCGTGGGGCGCAGGCCGATGGTCTCGAACTCCTCCGTGAGGCGGAGGCGGTTGTCGACCGTGTCCTTCATGTTGGCCGAGTGCGACGGGTGCTGCTTGAACACGTCCGCGTCGCTGTGCTTGCTGGCGGCCAGGGGGCTCACCTGGAGGCCATTGGACGCGCGCCAGGCGTGGACCGACTCGTGGCCCAGGCTGTTGAAGCGCTGGCCGCCGCCGTTCTCGTTGTACTTCACGTCGCTGGCGGTGCCGGCGCCGGGCTGGCCGTCGTAGCGGTACGCCGGGCGCGTGGACGACAGGGTGCCGTCGTTGCGCGGCACGTGCGAGTTGGGCATCGCCGAGTCGCGGCCCGAGTAGATGTCCATCGCCGTCAGCGGCTTGCGCTGCGTGCCCGTGGCGCCAGGGTTCACGGCCTGGGTGCGGCCGTTGATGTCGTTCAGCATCTGGTTGCCCACGGGCTTGCTCGTGAGGCGGTTGGTGGAGGTGCGCACGTCCTGCGTGAAGTCCGCGAACTGCGCGCCGGACTGGCGGCTGTCACGGCGCGTCCGGATGCCCTGGAGGTTGGGGTCCACCACGCCGTAGTCGGTGGGCTTGAGGTTGTTCTTGCCTTCCTGCAGCTGCGCGGGCGTCGCCACCGGCCTCGGCTTCGCGGTCTCCGGCTTCGCCGGCAGGCTGTCGGCGCGGGGGCGGGACGTGGCGCTGGAGCCGAACGACGAAGAGGGCTTGGAGAACGAAGAGGAGCGCAGCTTCATGGGAGGGCCTCGGGAGCGGAGTGCAGCGACGGACCACCCCTACTGCACCCCGCGTGCCCACCATTTCACGGCCCCAGGTGGCCCATGCCCCTCCTGATTCCAGGAGGTTGCGTCAAGCGAAGGCCGCGGCCCTGGTGACTGGAGTCGGGGGCCTGATGTCTGGAGTCATCAGGGGAGGTAACAAAAACGGCCGCTGGGAGTCTGGTGCGCAGGCAAGCTCCCATGTCCCTACCCGATGCCCCTCCATCCGACGCGGATCCGCCCCAGGAAATGCATACTCCCGAGCCACGGGGGCAGGCACGAGGTACTGCCACCTCCCTTCCTTCTGCCCGAAAGGGGATGGCGAGGCTTCCGCCCAACATGAGGACAGAAGCCAGTGCCCAGCGCCTGGGCGAACTCGCCATGCAGCATCGCGACTGGCTGTTGAGCCAGGCGAGGAACCTCTGCAGGAACGAAACGGACGCCGAGGATCTCGTGCAGGAGACGATCCTGCGCTTCATCGACGCATTCAGCCGTAGCGAGTCTCTTCCTGACAGGAAGACCTGCGGAGTCTGGCTCAACACGACCCTCAGCAACCTCTTCTTCAGCCAGTGCCGCAAACAGCAGGTCCAGAAGAAGCACCTCCCGGATCCGACCCGGCAGGGACAGCCCGAGGCGACCTCGAAGTATGTGGCCCTACCGGACCTCGATGACGTGACTCCGGACCAGCTCGCCAAGGCCGTCGAAACCCTGAGCCCTGCGATGCGGGCCACCTACGACCTGTATGCGCAAGGGATGAAGTACCGCGACATCGGCCTGGCGCTGAACATCCCGGTGGGCACCGTCTCCAAGCGACTCCATGACATCCGCGCGAAGCTGGGTGCGCTCCTTCGCCCGCGCCACAAGGTGAATTGATGGCCAGCCCCTGCGAGCATGTGGCTCTCTTCGTCGATGGTGAGCTTTCGCCCGAGGAGGCCGAGGACTTCCGCCAACACCTGCCGGACTGCGTGACCTGTCAGCGGGAGATTCCGGCCCTGCTCCAGTTCAAGTTCCTGGCGAGGGAGCACGTCGGCACATCCGAGGAATCAAAGGCTCCGCGGCCACCGTCCCCGGAGGCTCCTGCCGTCTGGTGGAAGCAGCCCAGAATCCTCGCCGCGACGTCATCCGCGCTCGTGGTCGTGGTGCTGCTGCTCCTGGTATGGACGCCTTCTGGGCCTCCATCCGCCCATTCCACGCTCCTTGTGGAAGGCCCGGAGCGTCCGCTGGAGCCCAGGCTCAGCCATCCGTCCATGGTCCGCTATCGCCCCCTGACCAGCAGACCCATGGCGGCGCAGGCCGGCCCTTCCTCCAGCCCTCCGGCATATGACGTCCTGAGTGAGCTTCAACGGGAGAAGGACTACCAGGGACTGGCCACGGCCATGCTCCTTCGGGAGGGTCCCTCTGCCACGAAGCAGGTCCTTTCCGTCCTGGACAAGCTCCACCCGTCCCCGGAACGCGAAGCCGACCGGGCTGCGGTCCTGCTCATCCAAGGCTCCTTCGAAGAAGCCTTGAATGCGGCGGACAAGGCACTGTCGCAACGCCCCCAGATGCCTCAGGCCCTCTGGAACCGGGCCCTGGCTCTTCGGGAGCTCCAGCTGCCATGGATGGCGGCCAGGGCCTTCACGGACATCGCCAATCTGAAGGAACCCGGTTGGTCGGAAGAAGCCCTGCAGAAGTCGCGGACCTTGCGGCACATGATGCCTGACAGGACGCAGCGCGACGCGCAGGATGCCCTGGGCAGGTCACTCGTGGACCTGGACCCCGCGGCGCTGCCCGGTGACTTCAGCCTCTGGCCCAGCGCCCGCATCTACTTCTACGACGCGGTCCGGTCCGCGACCAGCCGAGCCCGGGTCCTGGAGTTCGAACCCCTGGCGAGGAAGCTGGATGCTCGCGCGGGCGGACGGGTGCTTCAGGACTATGTCGCCCGGATTGCTGGATCGGACTTTCAGCACCGAGGTCCCTTGGCGAAGACATACGCGGACCTGGTTCACGACCGGCTGACCCAGGCCCAGCAAGAGCAGTTCCTGACCCGGCTCCAGACCGCGGGAGAGGATGACCTGCTCCTTGGCGCACTCGTCTTCATGGGAGCCGTCCCCCAGCACCTGTCCCTCTTCGAGCAAAAGGCCACCGCGAGCGGGGACCCCTGGTTCACCCTGACCGCGGCCAGGGCTCGCGCGACGGAGGAGCGAAGCCGCGCGGCGGAGGATGGAGTGGGGACCACCGAGTGGACCACCGCGGCCCACTGGAACCAGGCCGTCCAGACGCTGCTGGAAGCCCAGCGATTGTGCACCTCGCCCGGTCTGGATTACCGCTGCATCCAGATCGACATCGACCTGTCCACCCTCTACACCCAGCTCCACCGGCTCGATGATGCACGGCGACATGCCCAGCAGGGGCTGGTCCTCACCCGCAGAAACGGTGACTGGTACCTGGAAAGAGACCTGCTGTTGAACGTCGCCCAGATTTCCCGCCTCGTGAATGACGCTCCGCTCTCGCGCGCGTACTACGGCGAGATCCTGGAACGTGACCCGGAGGATCCTGACACCCGGCGCCGGGTCCACCAGGCGCTCGCGGACGTGGCGTGGCACCAATTGAACGTGGACGAAGCCAGGAATGAGCTGGACTCGGCGCTTGCCACGGGCCTCCCACTCTCCGCCAGTGGCGCCTTCACCCTGGCGGATGTCGCCCGGCTTCGCGGCAGCCCCGGGGATGAAGAACAACTTCAAAAGGCCTCAAACGCGATTCCCCCTGTGAAGCAGGGGGAGCGTTGGGTCACTGCCCACGCCATGGGGCGGTTCGTCATCGAGCAGGACCCGGCGCGTGGGCGTGCATTGTTGAACGACCTCCTGAGCCAGGTGGGACCCGCCGCGATGCAAGGACTTCCGGCGGCCAGGCGGGTGCGGGCCTATGGGTTCACCTCCCTGATCATGGAAGCGGGGCATCGGAGTGCCTTCACGGAAGCACTCGCATTGATGGCAAGGGAGCGCGGCACCCCTCTTCCCACTCGCTGCCTCGTCGCGGCCACCGTTGACTCCGAACGCACGCTGGTTCTCTCCCTGGACTCGCAGGGCACGCTCGCCGGCTACTACGACGCGAGCCGGCGCCAGCCCCTGGCGGCAAGGCTCGATGGCCTGGTGCCTGCGTCCGTGCTCGCCCCGCTGCGCGAATGTGCCCAGGTGGACGTGCTCGCGCGCGCACCCCTGCATGGCCGTGCAGGGCTCCTTCCTTCCACGTTCGCATGGAGTTACCTCACGCGGACCACCGAAACCCGGCGCCAGCCCCCCTCCGGCATGGCCCGGCATCTGGTGGTTGCGGGAGTCTCCCTCCCTCCAGGCCGAGACCTGCCCAGACTGAATGACTGGCAACCCGGTTTCGGCCCCATGGAGGAACAGGTCCTTCTTTCGGGTGCTCAAGCCACACCGGCCCGAGTGCTCGCCATGATGGAAGATGCGTCGGAGGTCGATGTGGTGACTCACGGTGACATCCACGCCGGGTCCAGTGCTTCCTTTCTTCTCCTGGCACAGGACTCGGACGGACCTGAACTGCACGCCGCCCAGGTCCGAACAGCGACGCTCCGAAACGCGCCATTCGTCGTGCTGGCCGCGTGCAAGGCCGCCCATACCACCTACGCCGTCCATGAGCCCCTGAGCATTCCCGCGGCATTCCTTGACGCAGGAGCACGAGGTGTCCTGGCCGCGCCCATTGACCTGTTGGACAAGGAGGTCAACGCATTCTTCAACCAGGTCCGGGAGCGGCTGCGCGCGGGACAGCCCGCGGCGATTGCCCTCCGCGATGAGCGTGAGGCCTGGCGCCAGGATGGGCGCGACAGGAGTTGGCTTGATGGCATTCTTTTATTTGAATGAAGCAAGGTAACAAAACGGTCCAAAGGGCGTCCTGAATGCCAGGTGAATCCCACACCTGCATCCATCTGGAGGAAGCGCGCCTTGGACACGCCGAATCTGCCGTACCTCGATCTGGAGTTCACACAAGAGCAGGCATTCTGGCCGCGAGACTCGACAGCGCGACGTCTCGTCTACCTCATGCCCTTGTCACGGCCGACGGAGTTCCTGGCATTCGGAGTGCTTGCTCCGGATGCGCCATGCTTCGTCGGCAGGGGACGGGTGAGTACGAACCTGGGTCCATTCATCGAGAGGATGGTCCGAGACAGCGCGGAGGTGCGGCTCTACGAATGGCCCCCGCTGCCACGCTGGCTCCTCGAGCAGTACGCCAGCAACCCTCCCTGGGAGGGCCACGAGGTGGAGGGGCCCACGGGCACTCCGGTGCGCGGCTTCGCTCCCAGGAATGTGCCTGACTACGTGGCGGGGACCGCCAGCCCGCTGTGGCTTGAGGGCACGGCGGACCGGTGCATCCTGCTCATGCCCTTGGAAGACCCCAAGACGTTCCTCGCGCTTGGCGTCGCGCAGGATCCCGGACAGGTGTTCTTCGCGAGCAAGGGCTTGTTGGAGGAATCGCTCGGCGCGCTCATCAATCAGGCGGTGCGCGAGCAGTCCCGTGTGGAGCTGCATGCCCGGCCAGCCCTGCCCAGGGACGTGCTGGACCGCTATCTGGAACTGCCGGCCACCTCCAATCCCTAGCGAGTCCATCAATGTCCCTTGAGTTGCTGCTCGCGCACGCGGACACCCGCGAGCCCGTTCTTTGCCCTGGGTTTGATGATTCGGTGTTGCGAAACCCGCCCTCCCTTCATGGCATCTCACCACCGAAATACCTGTGGAGTGACGCGGGGGACCTGGATGACTTTCCGGCACAGCGCTGGGGCATCGTCTACCCACGGGGACCCGAGGGAGAGCGGCTGCTGGAGCTCATCGCGCCCCTTCGGGAGCTTCGCCAGGAAGAGCAGGGGGGCGAGGTTCGCGTCTATGCGGTTCCATCCGGACTGGACCGGGAAGCAGCCCATCGGTGGAAGGAACGCCATTTCGACACGGAGAATGGCCAGGAGCAGGACCGTCCCCGATACGTGTTGATCCTCGGCGATCTGGACGCGGTCTCCCTGGAGTTTCAGCAGGTCCTGGCCACCAACGCACTCGTGGGCCGCCTGGTGTTTCCATCCGAGGACGGCTACCGGGCCTATGTCCAGAAGGTCGTCCGCTGGGCACGAACACCGTCGGATGTGGAGCGGGCGCAAACGCTCTTCTACACGGCGCGCGACCATACGGACGCAACCCGAATCGGCCATGACCAGTTGATGGTGCCGAGTGTGGAGGAGTGCCGACGGCTTCAGCGGGAGGGCCGGCTTCCCGCGGATCCGCCGCGTCATTGGATTGAACAGGGAATCGGGCAGGACTCCGCTGTCGCAAGGTTCCTCGAGTTCGCGCGAGGAGCCGAACCGTCGGTGCTGTTTTCACTCAGCCATGGGCTTGGCCAGCCCAAGGGCAGGAACTGGAACTCCGCCGAGGAGCAGCGGGCCCGCCAGGGCGCGCTGCTCCTTCCCCAGGACGAACTGCTCTGCGCGGAGGATGTCGCGACGGTCCCCTTCCTGCCGGGGGGAATCTGGCTCTGCTTCGCGTGCTTCAGCGGCGGCACCCCGGAGCAAAGCGCCTATGCGTCATGGTTCCATGACCTCGAACCGAGGGAGGCGGCGCTCGTCAAGGCATTGATGCGCCCTCACAAGGACAGCCCGTTCATCGCCGCGCTCCCACAAGCCGCTCTGTCCAATCCAGAGGGGCCCCTCGCGGTGCTGGGACACGTGGACCTGGCGTGGACCCAGAGCTTCAACGACCGGGGCCGCAGCAGGTTCATGCGCTTCGCGGGCTTCATCCAGGCGCTCGCCAAACGGAGAAGAGTAGGGGCCGCCATGGCCGGCATCCTCAAGGCCGTTGCCGAGACAGGCGCAGCCTTGACGTCCAGCTACCACCAGCAACGAAAGGCCCTCATGTCCGGCCAGACCTATGCCGGCAGCCCCGCCGAGCAGGCCGATCGGTGGATGCTGTACCACGACCTTTCGAGCTTCGTGCTGCTTGGAGATCCCGCGGTCCAGCTTCCGCTGCGCCGGAGGTAACAAAAATAATCTCAAGGCGTCTTTCGTCTCCGAAGTCATACAACAGCAGGAAGACGCCATGTCTCCCAAGCCTGTCCCATTGGAAATCAAGCTGGAGTTCACTGGGCAATCCAAAAAGGAATTCGCCTGGCAGTCGAGGTCGTACCACGCCAGGCACTCCCGAGGCACTGGCGCATCGATTGAACTTCGCTGGTCGAAGCTCCGCAAGGACCTGGAGGCGCTCGCACGGAACGACCCAGGTGGTGCCCATGGCGAGCGGCTCTCGAAGGCCCTGGGTGATTTTCTCAGCCCTGCGGGCTGGGCCCTGGTCGAGTCACACATCAAGGATGCGCTTCATCAAGGCCGCCCCGTCCATCTGACGCTTTGCGCCGCAGTTGCGGACGAATTGTATTTTCTCCCGTGGGAACTCCTGACCATTGGCAACGGGCCTCCATTCGCCGAAACGGATGATTGCGTGCTGCAATATGAGTACGACTGCGAGCCTCGCCATGAGCCCGATTCCCGGCCCCAGGGGCGAATCCTCTTCGCGTGGTCATCCGCGGGTGGATGGGTTCCCCACGAAGAGCATCTGAGTGCACTCAAGGAAGCGTGCGCTGCGGCCCGGTTCGACTTCGACCCGGACAATGACGTCCTGCCTGACGCCACTGCGCAGTTGCTCGAAGATAGGATCCGGCAAAGCTCCCGCCCGTTTACGGCCCTTCACCTGCTGAGCCATGGAAAGAATCTGGGCGATGGCACGTATGGCCTTGAGCTCAACGCCTTCGAGCCGACGGAGGGGGCCGAAACCGTCAATGCCCGGCGACTGGGCACTCTGCTCTTCGCGAAGGCCAACTCCCTCCGCCTCATCACGCTCAGCGCTTGCCAGAGTGGAGACTCGGGTGCCCCAGCCCATCCCATGCGGAGCATCGCCCAGATGCTCCACACGAATGGGGCACCCGCGGTCATCGCCTCCCGATTCCCGCTGAGTTGTCCAGGTTCCATTGTGCTGGCCCGCACGCTCTATACCCGGCTGCTCGTGGATGGAGCGAACCTGGGAGCCGCGCTCTCCGCCACACGCCGCCGCCTTCGCGAAACAGATTGCTATCGCGACAGCCGTTCACTTCAGCTCTATGCCCGGGCAGGGGACGAGCCCGCGCTCTATCCGTTCAGTCCTCCGCCGCGCCGTCCATCCGGGGCCGAGGCCCGCGAGGAACTGGTGCGCGTCTGCCATGAGGCACTCACCCGGACTTCAGTGGAACCACACGAAGAGGATGCTCCAGAGCTCTTCGCTCGCCGGAACATCCGGCCCGGCATCGTCCTCATCGACCAATACGAAGCCATTGGAGAGCGCCAATGGGAAAACCTGGAGCAAGAGGTCCAGCGACTGGCGGCACCGAAGGGTTTGCTCCGAAGCACTTTTAATGAGCGTGGCACCGCGATCCTCTACTACGGATTTCCCTACGTGCCCCTGGCGCTCCTGTCCGGATACCTTGCGAATAATCGATTGGTGCATGTCGTTGAACATGACCGGTCCCTCCAGCGCTTCACCTGGTCCACGCAGCCGCCGGGCTCCAGTCCGCGGCTTGAAGTGACCTGCGACTCCCGCAAGTCGGGTTGCGCGGCGCGCGTCAGGATCTCCGTCTCCAACGAGGTCGAAGTGAAGGACTGCGCTGAGGTCCTGCCGGAGTCGGAGGTCCGCCTGGATCTCCACCTTCAGTTGAAGCTTCCCCAAAAGGGCATTGTTCAAAGTGAGGCCCAGGTTCTTGAATACGCCAAGGTCATCCGTGATGCCATTGAAGTGAATGTCAGTGGACGCAATGAATTCAAAAGTGTCCACGTCTTCGCTGCCGTCCCTGTCAGCATCGCCTTTCACGTCGGCCGGGCGCTGGCATCCACCGGCCTTCCGGAATGTTACTCCTATAATTACAACGGCAAAGACATCCCCCGATACAGGTGGCGTTTGGCTTTGACGGCCGCCAAAGAGGGACGCCCCTCTGTCACCCTGCTCAATCCAGTCTCGCAAGAAAGCGAAACCCGCCATGGCTGACGTCCAGAAGCAGTTCGAGCAGTTCGATGACGCAATCCGGCTCACGCGGCTCAAGGAGAACAAGGAGCTCATCCATAAGCGGGACATCATCCTGGGGAAGCTCCGCAAGGCCTTCGCGCAGTTGCGTGAAGAGGGCGAGACGGTCCCCTCCTTCGAGTTCATCAATCAAGGGAGCTACGAGATGGGGACGGGCATCCACCCCGCGGAGGGACAGGACTACGACATCGACGTGGGACTGAAGTTCAACTGCGCGAAGGAGGACTATCCCAACCCCGTGGATCTGAAGGAGTTGGTGGCCAAGGCCCTGAAGGACCACACGGAGTTGGGAACCGAGATCCGACGCTCTTGCGTCACGGTCAAGTACACCCGTGACGGAGAACAGGCCTTCCATGTCGATCTCGCGGTCTACGCCTACGATGACCCGGAAAGCGAGACGAAGCGGCTCTTCATTGCCAAGGGGAAACTCGGCGCGGATGAGAAGAACCGCTCTTGGGAGGAGTCGGACCCCGAAGGGCTCATCGGCTGGGTGGAGCAGCGATTCACCGGGATGGATCAGGACCAGTTCCTTCGGATCATCCGGGCGCTGAAGCGTTGGAAGACGGAGAAGTTCAAGACGGATGGTCAGAACGCGCCGTCAGGCATCGGGCTGACAGTCGCGGCCGGACAGTGGTTCCAACCACGCGTCAAGCAGGACGCCTTTGCCGCACGAACCAGGTGTGATGACCTGGAGGCCTTGCGGGGCTTCGTCGCCACCCTGGCATCCAAGTTCCAGGTCGTCGGAACGAAGCAGGATGGGGCGCCGGTGTACCGTCTCTCCGTCGCTGTTCCCGTGGCACCGGGCACGGACATCTTCACGAAGATGACGGATGGCCAGATGACGACGTTCCGGGAGCGGCTTCTCCAACTCAAGGAGAAGCTGGACGACGCAACCCGGGATCCGGACCCTGTCACCGCCTGCGAGACCCTACGCGATGCGTTCGGCCCGAAGTTCCCCGTTCCCGATAAGTCGAGCGGCGCCCGTCCCGGAAGCCGCGCGGTCGCCGGTGGGGGGATCTCCGCGTGAATCCGTATTGCGAGGAGGCCCAGCGTCAGGCTTCGCACCTGCGGACGCTCGAACAGGTCTCCCGGCGTGGGATTCTGGAGAACTGCGGCCCTATCCTGTTGCAGACAGCTTCGAACAAGTTCGGGTACGAAGAAGCCACCTGCACGGGATGGTTGAGTGTGGCGGAACACACGTTCCGTCTGCGCATTCGCCTGCCCTGGACCTTCCCGCGATGCCTGCCGGTGATCTCCATCGAGGGGATGACGCCCGCCCTCATGCTCCCTCACGGATTCAGCGACAACACGCTCTGCTATACTTCGGATCTGACGCTGCTTGACCGGAAGGACCCTGAAGCCATCGTTGAGGAATCACTCCTCCGGGTCCGCCACATGCTCCAGGACCTGGTGACTGGCAACCGTGGCCGGGAGTTCCTGCGGGAAGCCGTCGCATATTGGGAGGGGCTGGCGGAAGGACGCGCGCTTGACTGCCTCATCACGGTCCGGGATGAGCCCCGGATTGTATCCGTGCTCCAGACAACGACGGAGATGAAGGGCGTCGCGGATGATGCGGAGACCTACTCGCGCTCACGCCTGTCCATTCCGGCTGAGCGCCTCCATGCCGTCAATGCCCTCTATCTGCCGCTGTCTCCAGAAGGAGATGCGGCTGGCTTCAACGTGGGGGAACTCGCGACGCCGGCGGGGTTGCGCGCGTATGCGCGGCGGCTCCCGGATGGGCTCAGGACCGCGCTCACGAACCTCATCAGCCGTTGCGACAAGTCACGGCACCTTCTCATCCTGGGACTGGAGCGGACTGGAGCGGACCGCGCCCTTCTGGGCCTGGAGGTGACGCAGTTCGAGCAAAGGCATCCGCTTCTCGCAGACAACACGAATGCGAAGTTGACGCCCATCCACCTCGTCCGGTGGGACCGCTCCTATCTCCTTCCTCGCGGTGGCGCGGAGCCAGACCTTCAGAAGTGCAAGGTGCTCATCGCGGGGTGTGGTTCCGTCGGTGGCCATCTGGCCATGGCGCTGGCTCGGGCAGGAGTCGGACATCTCACGCTGGTGGACCCGGACGTTCTTGCCCCAGAAAACACGTACCGGCACGTCTGCGGGATGTCCTGGCGTCGTCAGCCGAAAGTCCATGCGCTGAGCGCGGAGATCCTCTGGCGCACGCCATATATTGAAATGGAGGCGGTCTTCGAATCGGTTGAATGGTGGCTCAAGGAGCACTCCGAACGCCTCCGCTCCTATGACTTGGTGATCGCCGCCATGGGAATTCCCGTCCTGGATCTTCATCTGAACGAATGGGCCTGGATGGATGCCGGGAATCCCCCCGTGCTCTTCGCGTGGTTGGAGCCATACGGGTTGGGCGGCCACTCGCTGCTGACCCACGTGGCGGGGCAGCCCGGCAGGAAACGAGGCTGCCTGGAGTGTCTCTATGAACGCCCTGTCGAAGGAGGCCCCTTGGAGAATCGGGCGGCCTTCGCCTCGCCGGGCGTCAGTTACGGACGGGACGTGCTTGGGTGTGGGACCAGCTATCTGCCCTTCGCGAACCTCGATGCTCAGCGAACGGCGGAACTGGCGGCGCGCCTGGCATTGCGCTCCCTGCGAAAGGAGATCGATGAAGCGACGTTGTTCTCCTGGAAGAGCGACTCGGCCCCCTTCCAGAAAGCGGGGTACACCGTCACGCCCCGGTTCCTCACGGGGCAGGACACCAGGGAAAGCCACCACTCTGATTTCAGGCGGTTGGATTGCCCCATCTGCGCGCCCACCTGAAGCCATGAAGGGTCTCTTGTTCAGGCGCGCCGGTGGCGGCGTCTTGAAGGTGTCTCCCGAGGTGCTTGCGCGGCTTGATCCATTCCGGCAACTGGAACCGTCCCAGACGGAGGCGGGCGGGGTGCTTCTCGGCCGCCAGATCCAGGGATGCGACGACATCATCATCGACGAAGTGACAACGCCCATGACGGGAGACTCGCGGGCACGGCTCCGATTCCACCGTGCGCCCTCACGGCATCAGTCGGTCATCGATGCTCGATGGGCTGAATCCCAAGGCACCTGCCACTATCTGGGGGAGTGGCACACCCATCCCGAACCAGTCCCCACTCCCTCCAGCGTTGACGTCGATGGCTGGAGAAGACGGTTGAAGGAGGACCGGTTCGAAGGTTCCTCTCTCTTCTTCCTCATCGTGGGAATGGAGCAGGTCGCTATCTGGGAGGGCATTCGGATGCCCAGGCATCTCGTTCCACTTCAACTTCAACAGAGCTCATGAGGACTGTGTCGGCCCACGACGCTGGCTGCGATAGACCGTGCATGTGAAGGCGCGGGAAGGAACAAGGAGGCCTCCCCGCGCCCCGGTTCACCAACGGCTGTTATTGGAGGGTCCAGGCCACGGTGCCGCTGCAAGCGGTGTTCGAGTAGCAGCCGGCACGGAGCTGATAGCTCCCGCCTCCGCCCGCGGGCACCGTGTAGACGAATTTCGAACCCACGCCGCCGCACGCGTCATCGTTGAAGGTCAGCTGCGTGCCGCTCGGTCCGTAGAGCCGCAGATAGGTATCCCCGGAGAAGCTCGAGCCCGTTACACCGCAGGTTCCCGCCGTGAAGGTCTGCCCCGCCAGCAGGGTGAGGGTCACGTTCCCCGTGTTCACCGTGGCGCTGCTGGTATTGGCGGCGCTGTAGTTGAATGTCCCGGAGCTTGAATACGGCGAGTTGAGCGTCCAGGCCACGGTGCCCGAGCACGCGGTGTTCGCGGCGCAGCCGGCCTGGAAGGAGTAGGTGCCGGTCGTCGGCACCGTGTAGACGAAGTTCGAGCCCGCCCCTCCACACGCGTTGTCGTTGAAGGCCACCTGCGTCCCATTCGGGCTGAAGAGGCGCAGGGAGGTGTCTCCCGTGAACGTCGAGCCCGCCACGCCGCAGGTTCCCACCGTGAAGGTCTGTCCCGCCACCATCGCGATGGACTGGTTGACCGTGCCCACCGTCGCGTCATTCGTGTTGCGCGCGCTGTAGGTGAAGGGGCTGATGTTGGGCGAAGGCGGATACAGCACGAACACCGTCACGGACGCGCTGGCGGAGAGATTGCCCGCGGCGTCATTGGCCGTCGCGGACAGGGTGTGAGTCCCGGGAGTGGCGGAGTTGTACCAGGACTTCGAGAAGGGCGCCGTCGTGACGAAGCTGATCGGCACCCCGTCCAGGAAGTAGTCGACCCGGGTCACCGCGACGTTGTCGCTGGCTGAAACGGTGAGGAGGTACGTCGAGTCGCGGACGAGGATGTCGTCGGGCGCGGGGTAGGTGAAGGAGATCGTGGGCGCTGTGCGGTCGTTGTCCACCGTCACGTTGAGGAGCGTGCTGCCCATGTTCCCCGCACCGTCGTACGCCTTCGCCGTCAGTGTGTACGCGCCATTGGCGAGCCCGCGCGTGGCCCAGTCGTACGTGAAGGGCGGACTCGAGTCGATCGCGAGCAGCGTGGAGCCCCGGTGGAACTCCACACGGTTGATGCCGGAGGCGTCGCTCGCGGTGGCCGCCAGCGTGACGGTCTCCCGCAGGACGGCGCCCTCCACGGGCGACGTGAAGGAAACCACCGGCGCGACCTTGTCGTTGTCCACCGTGATGTTCACCGGGGTCGAGCTCCCCATGTTGTACAGCGAGTCCCAGACTTGCGCGGTCACCGTGTGGGTGCCATTCGCCAACTGGGCGCTGTTCCACGTGAAGGTGTACGGCGCCGTGGCGTCTGAGCCCACCGCGGTGCCGTCCACCAGGAACATCACATGGGCGATCCCGCTGCTGTCGGAGGCGTCGACGGAGAGCACCACGTTGCCCCGCACGGTCGCTCCCGCTACGGGCGCGGTGACGGTCACGGTGGGCGGAGTGAGGTCGTTGTCCAGCGTGAAGGGGATCCTCTCGGAGTCGACGAGATTGCCCGCCGGATCCCGGACCTCGGCCCGGATCCGGGTGGGACCATTGGGCAGATTGCGGCTGTTCCAGCTGCAGCTGAAGGAGGGGCTGTAGGCACTGCACAAGGTGGTGAAGTTCACATCCGAGCGGAAGTCCACCCGGGAGACGGGCGTGTTGTCCGTCGCCGTGGCGGTAAGCGTCACCGTGCCGGTGAGCACGGTGCCCGCCGCGGGCGACACGAGGGCCACAATGGGCGCCGGGTCCACCGTGACGTGCACGGGCACCGACGTCGTCATCTTCCCCGAGGCGTCAAACGCCTTGGCCGTCAGCGTATGCGGGCCGGGCGACGCCGTCTGGGAATTCCAGGCGACACCGTACGGGCCCACGGTGCGCGTGCCGAGCAGCACGGTGTCATCGAGATAGAGCTCCACCCGCGTGACGCCGATGTCGTCGGTGGCGTTGGCCACGACGCTCACCGACCCGCCCACCGTCGCTCCCTCCAAGGGGGCACGGAGGCTCACCGTCGGCGGATCCCGGTCATTGCGGGCGTAGAGGTTGATGGAACCGGTCCGGACATGGCCCACGGCGTCGTAGGCCCTCAGCACCCAGATGACCGTGCCGTTGGGCACGGAGGCGCTGTCCCAGACCCACTCGAAGGGCTCGCTGCTGTCGCTGCCCACGAGGACGTTGTCGATATAGAAGTCCACCCGGCCCATGGCCTGGTCATCCACCGCATTGGCCCCGAGCGTCACCAGCCCGGTGACATAAGTCCCGGCGGGGAGCGAGTGCGAGAGCTCCGGGGAGCTGACGTCCGGCGCGGCGACCGCGAAGGCCAGGTCGTCATGGTCATGGACAGCCCCGGGGGTGCACTCAGCGCCCTGGGCCTGGGCGGCGTCCACGAGCACGGCGCGCACGGCCTGGAAGCTGCCCGCGGGGAGCTTGAAGGTGGTGGAGAGCGTTTCGGCGCCGCCGGCGGCGGGCAGCGTGGCCAGGTACACCCACTGAGGCGCGGTGGCATCCTCGGCCCGGAAGAGCATCAGCGCGCTGCCCGCGGAGGGCGCACCCCACACGTCCGCCTCCACCTTCACGTTCCGCCCCTGGGCGAGCCACGAGACGCCATCCACGGTGGAGACGCGGAGGGCCTCCACGGAGGCGTCGGACTGGAAGGTGCCGTCGTTCCCGTCGGCGCAGCTTCCGCCCAACGTGTTGGGGGCATGGGACTCGGGGCCCACGGTGCCCCGGCCCGTCAGCAGGGTGTTGGAATCACAGCGGGCGCCGTGGGAGGTGCACGCGGGCGCCGCCAGTGAGGCGTCGTACTGCGCGTCTGTCGATGCGAGCGTCTGGGCCACGGATACACTCGCATCCGGGGCGGAATCCGTATCGGAAGGGCTGGGGGCGCAAGACCCTCCGGCAAGGCATAACATCAGGGTTTGAGTCAGTCGGAGTGAAGCTCTCATCACACGTCCTTCGGGTGGGTGGCCAACGCCGGACGCTGTATAGGAAATGGCCCTGACGCGGGCCCAGCGACGGCGCGCGTGGGGTGAAATCGCCCCGGCCGCCTTGGAATGACGACCGCGGACCGTCGCGCAATGGTTGACTTGAAACCGCGCAGTGCGAGGCCGCAGGATGCGCTGCCCCGTCCGAATGGCAGACCCTGCCGCGACGTGGGTCATCCCATGCCCTCATCCCTGAAAAGACTTGCAGCCTTTCCTTCTCTCCTGTTGGCGCTGGCCTGCGCGGCCTGCGGCGCGGACGCACAGGACGCAACGGATTCCAGCCCTGGCACGCAGCGCGCGGCGCTCGGGACGCCGCGGTGGCAGTCCACCGGCGCCATGCTGACAGCGCGCAGCGGCGCGGTGGCGGCGCGGTTGGGCTCGGGCAAGGTGCTGGTCGTGGGCGGCAACACGAGCGGCCCCACCACCAGCGCGGAGCTGTATGACCCGGCCACCGGCACCTGGGCGGCCACCGGCTCCATGGCGACCCCTCGCGTGAGCCACACCGTCACGGCGCTGGGCAACGGCAAGGTGCTGGTGGCCAACGGCTACGCGGGCGGCGGCGCGGGTGTCTACGTGGCCACCGCGGAGCTCTATGAGCCCACCTCGGGTGCCTGGACGACCACGCCCGGCGGGCCCCAGGCGCGCGGCATGGGCAAGGACGTGGTGCTTGCCAGCGGCAAGGTGCTCATCACGGGCGGCGCGGGCCCCATCGGGCCCATTGGCGTCGTGGACCTGTATGACCCGGCCACCAACACGTGGACCGCCGGTCCCAGTCTGAGCACCAACCGCTACCGCCACACCGCGACGCGGCTGCCCTCCGGCAAGGTGCTGGTCGCGGGCGGCAGCGGCCGAACCAGCACCCTGAAGACGGTGGAGCTCTATGACCCGGCCACCAACACGTGGACCTTCGGCACCGCCATGAACGGGGCCCGCTACAGCCACACGGCCACGCTCCTGCCGTCCGGCAAGCTGCTGGTGGCCGGAGGCAGCGGCACCGCCACCGCGGAGCTCTACAACCCCACCACGAACACCTGGGCGTACACGGGTTCGATGACGGGGACCTACTTCAACCCCAGCGCCGTCCTGCTGCCGTCCGGCAGGGTGCTGGTGTTCGACAACAGCGGCTCGGCGGAGACCTATGACCCGGCCACCGGGACGTGGACGGCCACGGCCAGCCTGCTCACCGGCCGCGACCAGTCCGCGTTCAGCCTGCTCCCCACGGGGCAGGTGCTCGTGGCCAGCGGGAACACGAGCTCGGGCTACACGGCGGCCGCGGAGCTGTACGACGCGGGGCCGCTGACCTGGCGCGCGGGCGCGCCGCTCGCCACGAACCGCTGCGGCCACACCGCCACCTCGCTGGACTCCGGCGAGGTGCTGGTCGTGGGCGGCGGTGACCCGCTCGGGTACGAACTGGACAGCGTGGAGCGGTACGACCCCATCACCAATGCCTGGACCTCCGGGGGGACGATGACGGAGCCCCGCACGGGCCACGCGGCGGTCAAGCTGGCGGACGGCAAGGTGCTCGTCATTGGAGGCAACTGGGACAGCACCATCACCACGGCGGAGCTGTACGACCCCACCGCGGGCACCTGGACGGCCACCGGCAGCCTCGTCAACGCGCGGACGGGCTTCACGGCGACGCTGCTGCCCTCGGGGCAGGTGCTCGTCTCGGGCGGCCGCGCCAACGGCGGCGTCTACCTGACCAGCTCCGAGCTGTACGACCCCACCACCGGGACATGGTCCACCACGGGAAGCCTGGCCACCGGCCGCATGGGCCACCGGGCGGTCCTGCTGGGCAACGGCCGGGTGCTCATCACCGGCGGCTTCTACATGGTCTTCACGTCGGTGTACCGGCTCGCGAGCACGGAGTTCTACAACCCGTCCACGGGGACCTGGACGACGACCTCCAGCAGCATGAGCACGCCGCGCACCGACTTCACGCTGGAGCTGCTGGGCAATGGCTCGGCCCTCGCGGTGGGAGGCCTGTCGGGGAGCGGCTCCTACGTGGGCCAGGCGTCGCAGTCGGCGGCGGAGAAGTTCCAGCCGGTGGGCCTCTGGGCGTCCGCGGGCGCCATGGCCACGGCCCGGCATGGCCACGCGAGCGCGCTGCTGCCCTCGGGCGCGCTCCTGGCGTCCGGCGGCACGTGGAAGGTGGGCGGCGCGTCGTCGGCGTTCCCCCAGGCCAGCGCGGAGCGCTACGACCCGGCCACCAACGCATGGACGGCCACCACGAGCATGAGCGCCACGCGCGCGGGCCACACGCTCACCCCGCTGTCCACCGGCGAGGTGCTGGCCGTGGGCTGCGCGACGTCCAGTGGGCCGTCCACGGAGCTGTATACGCCGTGATTTGAAGTGAACTCACGCGGGCCCGGCGCGACGGCGCCGGGCCCGTGCGTCAGGCAATGCCTGGGAGGCCGTGGGCGTCCGGCGCTAGGCTCCCCGGCATGGATTCCCCGCCCGAGGCAAACCTCTCCACCGATGAGCTGTTCGCGCGCACGCTCCAGGGCGGCGAGGAGGACCCGGGCGCGTGGCGGGCCATCTGGCAGCTGCACCACCGGGGTGGGGAAGAGGTCTTCCAGCAAGCCGCGGCCTGGCTCCAGTCCTCCTCTTCGAAGGAGCGGGGACGTGGCGCGAACATCCTGGCGCAGCTGGAGTTCCGGCACCGGTCCCCGGAGCGCGTCGCCCGCTTCACGGACGCGCTCCTGCCGGCGCTCGCGAAGGAGCAGGACGCCGCCGTGCTGGAGGCGATGGCCGCCGCCCTGGGCCACCTGGGGGACGCTCGCGCGGTGCCCGCGCTCCTCTCCCTGAAAGAGCACCCGGAGGCCCCCGTCCGCTTCGGCGTCGTCATGGGCCTGGCGAGCCACCGGGACGCCCAGGCGATGGAGGCACTGATCCACCTCTCCCGCGACGCTGACGACACCGTGCGCGAGTGGGCCACGTTCACGCTCGGCTCCCAGGCGCGGGACGTGGACACGCCGGAGCTGCGCGAGGCGCTGGTGGAGCGGCTCGCCGAGCCCCACGTCAAGATTCGCGGGGAGGCCCTCCTGGGATTGGCCCTGCGCAAGGACGCGCGGGTCCTCGAGCCGCTGCGGCGCGTGCTGGACGAGGGGCCCGTGGTCACCACGCTGGACGTGGAGGCCGCCCAGGCGCTGGAGGACGTGTCGCTGCTCCCGCTGCTGCTGGCGCACCGGGAGGCCCTGGACGAAGAGGACGACGACCACGAGTTCCGCGCCGTCCTCTTCGAGGCCATCCACGCCCTCGAGTCGCTCTCCCGCTAACGGCCGTTTCGCGGGAAAGCGGGTCAGTCAGAAATAATCAGAAATCTGCGCCGGCCCGCGCCGCCGGTTATGAGGGCGCCCCGCGATGGATGACCGTCGCCGAGGACTCCCCACCATGATGCTCTCCCGTACCGACTCCGTGCGTGCCCTTCGGGGCGCGCTGCTGACCTCCCTGTTGCTTGCTCCGAATGCCTTCGCCGCCGATGGGGCGCCTGCCTCCGTCACGACAACCAGCGAAGATGCGCACTGGGGTTACGACCAGACGCTGAGCCCGGAGCACTGGGGCGAACTGCCCGGCGACGCCATCTGCGCGCAGGGCGAGGCGCAGTCACCCATCGCGCTGGTGACCGCGGGGGCCGCGCGCCCGCATCTGGACGTTCCCAGCTTCCACTACGCCACCAGCCGCGTGCGCATGCTCAACACGGGGCACACGGTGCAGTTCACCTACGACAGCGGCAGCACCGTCCGGGTGGGGGGCAACGAGTACAAGCTGGCGCAGTTCCACTTCCACACGCCCAGCGAGCACACGAAGGACGGCGTGGAGTACCCGCTCGAGCTGCATCTGGTGCACACGGACGCGAATGGGACGCCCGCGCTGGTCGTCGGAGTCCTCATCGAGGAGGGCGCGGTGAACGCGGCGCTGTTCACCGCCTTCCGGCACCTGCCCCGGCACATGGGGGAGGAGAGCTCGCCCGCGGGGGCGCTCCTCAACGCGAGCGCGCTGTTGCCGCACGACAAGGCCTTCTTCCAGTACGCGGGTTCGCTGACCACGCCTCCGTGCACGCAGGGGCTCCAGTGGTACGTGATGAAGCAGCCCATCCAGATGTCCGACGCGCAGATCGCCGCGTTCGAACGGCTGCCCCACCTCAACCCGAACAACCGCCCCCTGCAGCCGCTGAACGGGCGCACCGTCAGCGTGCACGCCGGGCGCTGAAGACCCGGCGCAAACCCCTTCCGGGGCCTACGGCGTCTTGACGACGTCGGTGATGCGCAGGTGGCGGGGCTGGGCCTGTACGCGCTCGAACCAGGCGCGGATGGCGGGGTAGCGGCCCAGGTCGAACCGGCCCTCCTCCGCCACGTGCGTGTACGCATACAGCGCGATGTCCGCGAGGCTGTAGTGCTCGCCCGCGAAGAAGGGCCGCTTGCGCAGCTCGCCCTCCATGACGTCGAGCGCGGCGTAGCCCTTCAGGATGCGCTCCTCCAGCTCCTTCTCCTTGCCGGAGGGAATGCCAAAGAAGGTGAGCCACGCCCGGGCCACGGCGATGTAGGGCTCGTGGCTGTACTGCTCGAAGAACATCCACTGGAGCATCCGCGCCCGCTCCAGGCGGTCGTTGGGGATGAAGGGCGTGCCCTCGCCGAAATACCAGAGGATGGCGTTGGACTCGGCGAGGAAGACCCCGGGCTCCAGCTCCACGGTAGGGGTCCGGGCAATGGGGTTCATCGCCTTGAACTCCGGCGTGCGCGTCGCTCCCGCGGAGAGGTCCACCTCTCGCGTCTCGAACGGAATCGCGAGCTGATGCAGCAGCAGGCGGACCTTGTAGCAATTCCCGGAGGGGTGGAATTGGTGGAGCTTGATCATGGATGGGGAGTCTAACCCCACGTCGTGATGAGCAGCCACCCGGCGCTGGCGCGTCACTTGCGCGTCAAGGCGAAGGACTCTGGCGGGAAGACCTGGGGCCGCGGCGGTGGCGTCCTCTCAGGGGGGCGCAGGCATGCCTTCTGCAATGATCTTCGAGCGCAAGGTCATTGGGACATGCACGCAGTCTTCCGGATGAGACATTCATGCCGTGGCTCAAGTCAGGCGCAATGTTGGGTGTCCTGGTGCTCTGCTCCGCGACGGGAGGAGCGTACCTCTCCCATCGCTACCGGGATGGGGAGTGGGAACAGCGAGAGGCGGAGTTCCAACGCCAGCTCCAGGGGCACCTCACCGCGCGTGAGAAGGAGATTGAAGCCCTCAACACACAGCTTGGCACTGCGCGGTCTCGGCTCGTGTCACAGGACGCACTCGAAAAGAAATACACCGCGCAGCTGACGTCGAAGGACGCGGAGTTCGAGAAGCTCCGCCGCGAGCATGGCCTTGCATTGAAGAGCCTCTCCCGCTCCGTCTTCGAGCTGGATCAGCGTGGCGAGACCGGCACCGAGGTGGCTCGCGCGATGGAGCCTTCCTTGCCGGAGCCTGTCATCACCTACGCATTTTCAGACAAGCAGAAGCGGGTCCGCCTCTCCGACCCCAATATCTGGGTGCAGGGAGATGAGACCCTGGAATTAAAGCAGTTCTTCCGGGTGAAGGGCACCGTCACGCAGCAGTTGGACGGCTCGCTGATGGCCGAGCGCATCCAGCTCGTGGAGGTCTCCGCGGAAGGGGAGGGGAAGTACCGCGAGCTGATGGAGGCCCAGCTGGTGGACGCGGACTTCACCTATTCGAACGCACCGGAGATGGGCCCCCCGCCCCGGTCGGTGACGTGGGGCCCGGAGTGGATGGCCACCGTGGGCAGCTCGTTCCGCTCGGAGCGCCCGCTGCGGTTGGGCGCCGCGGTGAGCGTGGTTCGGCTGGGCGCCGTTGGTCTGGCGGGAGGCTTCTCCTCCGACTTCGATTCCCTGCAGGGCAGCGGTGGCGACGCGCTCGTCACCTACAGCCCGTCCCACAAGGGCCGCCCATTGGGAGTGGCCCTGGGCGGCGGCGTCCATCTCCCCCTGGCGGGCGCTCAGCGCGTGCGCCCCAACCTCACCCTCAACTTCACCGTCTACTAAGGAGCGCCGAGATGTCCCCGAGCAAATCATTGATGAGAATGCTGGGCAGGATGAGCACGCTGGGTTTCGTGGCCTGCGGCTCCCTGGCCTTCGCCGCCGAGCCGGCTGCCACCGCCGTGAAGGTGCAGGAGACGAAGGCCCGGCTGCGGGGCATCGACGTCTCCCGCTATCAGTCCACCGTGAACTGGGATGACCTCAAGGCCAGGGCCGGCTTCGTCTTCGTGAAGGCGACGGAGTCCACGGGCAAGAAGGACCCCAGCTTCGCGTCACATTGGAGCGGTGCCCGGAAGGCAGGGCTGCCTCGCGGGGCCTACCACTTCTTCCACCCCAAGGAGGACGTGGACAAGCAGGTGGCCAACTTCACGGAGCGCCTGAAGTCCGACCCCGGTGAGTTGCCTCCCGTGGTGGACGTGGAGGAGTTCAAGGGCGAGTACAGCGGCTTCACCTGCGAGCAGCTCGCGGAGAAGCTCCAGCGCTTCTCACAGGGCGTGGAGAAGGAGCTCGGCTCCAAGCCGATGATCTACACGAACCACGTGACGTGGAGCACCCGCTTCTGTGACCACGCCTACTTCGTGGATCATCCGCTCTGGCTCGCCGCGTACAAGAATCAGTCCGAGCCCAAGCTCCCCAAAGGGTGGAAGCGCTGGCACTTCTGGCAGTACACGGAGAACGGCGAGGTGTCTGGCATCAAAGGGCAGGTCGACCAGAACTACTTCAATGGCACCCCCGACGAGCTGAAGGACTTCTTCGTCACGAAGTAGCCGTACACTCCTGCATCGCTACACCCCGGGGCCGGCGTGAGCCAACCCCGGGGTGCCGGTTCATCCCGAGACGTCAGTCCAGGAAGCCGTCGAGCATGGAGTAGGAGTTCCACCACTCGTTGTAGATGCGGCTGCCGGGGGCCACGCCGGTGCCCAGGTCGAGAATCTGCAGCTTGCCGGAGGTGTTCGTGCGGCTGATGGAGAGCAGCTGGCTGCGCCCCTTCTGCCCGAAGTCTCCGGCCAGGTGGGTGTCATCCTGATCCAGCCAGCCGGTGGTGAGCCAGCCGCTCATGCTCCAGGGCTCCTGGTAGACGGCGTTGCCCAACTGGGTGGGCTGCACGTTGACGGCGTAGTCGATGACCATCACCTTGCCGCCATCCTGGCCCCGGTTGATGAACATCACCTGGTCGCGTCCCAGGCCCCGGAAGTCGCCCACGATCTGCAGGTCGTCGTCATTCAACCAGTTGCTCGTCAGCCAGGAGGTGCTCGTCCAGCTCTCGGACGCGATGAACACCCCGCCCAGGGTTCCCGTCGAGTAGTCCACCACCGCCACCTTGCTGGCGTCGCCGCTGCGGTTGATGACCATGAGCTGGTCGTAGCCCAGGCCCCTGAAGTCCCCGGCGAGCTGAAGGTCGTTGCTGTCCAGCCAGCCGCTCAGGACCAGCGACTCGCCCCACTCCTCGCGGTAGGTGATGGAGCCGAAGCGGCCCGGCGCCGAGGGGATCATGAAGTCCATGATCATCACCTTGCCCGCCTGGCCATCGCGGTTGATGAACATCACCTGATCTCGGCCCCGGTTGGCGAAGTCACCCACGAACTGCAGGTCCTCGTCGTCCAGCCAGCCGCCCAGCAGGGTGCTCTCCGAGTACGCCTCGTAGCCCACCATCACGGCCGGGACCTGCGCCGGGTTCTTGAAGTCCAGCACCATCAGCCGGCCCGCGTCCCCGCTGCGGTTGATGAACATCACCTGGTCGTAGCCCAGGCCCATGAAGTCGCCCACGAGCTGGACGTCGTCCTCGTCGATCCACCCGCTGAGCAGCGGATGGGTTCCCCACTGCTCGACGTATCCGGCGACTCCCGGCGGGGTGAGGTTGCCGTAGTTGACGACCTTCACCTTTGCGCCGCTTCCGTCCGTGTTGATGTAGAGCATCTGGTCGTAGCCCAGGTCCATGAAGTCACCCTGGAGCTGGATGTCCGAGCCGTACTTCACGCGGTAGCCCGCGACCGGATGCCAGGTGATGGTGCCGCCCTGGAAGTGATTGCGCTTCAGGCCGCTGGAGAGGGTCTGCGTGTCGTCCAGCGGGTAGCCCAGCGGGCTGTTCTCGTGGCCCAGTTGCGCGTATTTGGTGGCGATTTCATTGCGGACCATGTGAGCGCCTACGTCCGGGTGGAAGTAGATGAACCCATGGGTGTACGGGCGGTAGATGCCACGGTCCTTGGCGATGCCCTCGGGACCCGTGGGCAGACCCATGGTCGCGATTCCAAACACGCCATACTTCTGGCTGATGTAGCTGCCGTACATGGACGTCAGCCCCAGAACGTCCCAGTCGCTGAGCCCATCGCGCTGGCCAATCGTCACCCCTGCCGGGACGGGCTGGAGCGTGGTGAAGAGCGGCAGGTCGTTGTTGTTCGCATCCTTCTTGGAGAAGCCGGAGGTGACCGAGTAATGCATGATGGAGCCGTAGTCATACGGACTGTTGATGGCTTCATTGACCTTGTCGAAGTTATCCAGGCCGTCGGCGAAGTTTTCCGGGTGGACCTGGATGTACTGATCCCGGTCCGACCGGGACATCTCGTGGTGCAGACCGATGGCGTGCCCCAGCTCGTGGAGGGCCTGGCCATTCGTGCATTCCGCTCCCAGGTTGAGCGTTTGGGGGGTGGAGAACCCGATCCCACCGAAGAGTCGACCGACGACGGAATTACACGACTTGGGAGTGCTCGGCTGCTTGATGATGACGCAATCCTCGCCGGAGCCACACGAAGCCTTCCACTTGAAGCGGACAACGGTCTTCTTCTCCCATTCCTCAATGGCCCAAGAGACAATGCCCTTGCGGGACTCCGGGAAGCCGCTGGCGAAGGTGTAGGTCACCTCGCCGTTCGGCCAGAGGTTCTTGGCGTCGTGGTAGCCCACGCTGGACGCATTCACCCTGGAGCCAGACGTGGGGCCTCCCGCGCGCAGGCGCTGGGTCTCCGCCTCGACCCAGTCCACGGGGCCCAGCAGGACGTCGCCGAAGGCGACCGCCCAGCCATCCTCCACGTGGTAGCGCACCTCCTGGGGCGGCTGCCCGGGGACCAGCTGAAGGAACGCCGTACGCTTCTCGGAAGGCCCCGTGGCTTGGGCGGTGACCTCCGGCGCCGGGGTGTTCTCCGGCACTTCCTTCTCCTCGCGTCCACAACCGGCCCCGACCAGCGCCAGCATGAAGATGCTCCCCACCATTGCGCGGACGCCTCGCGTCCCGCGGTGGTTCACTGCCTTGTTCATTGACTTCCCCCTCAAATGGCTTGCGCCGGCCGGCAAGCCAGACGGGTGCCTTAGGCACCCGTTCCGGGCCCTGACATACCTTGAGGGAACGTCCTGACAAAGACACTCTTTGTCTTTGTGGACTGGGATGCGGGGTGCGCCGGGTATGCAGACACCCAGTCCGGACTGCGCTGCTCTTACGCCCGCATCCCAGCGGATTCATCCCTGCTACCAGTTGAGCCAGCGGTAGCCCGTGGCCGCCGAGCCCGAGCAGAGCAGGGAGTCCGGCGCGTGGGTCGTGGCGTTGCAGCAGGCCTTCGTGGCGCCAGGGGTCGTGCACCGCTGGTTCACGTACGTGCTGCATGACAGCAGTCCGCCGCAGGAAGACGGACACGCGGTCAGCACGCCGTCGCACGTCACGCCCTGGTTGTCCGTCGACGAGCAGGTGGTCCCCGTACAGGAGACCGACGTTCCCCCGGCGCAGGTCGCCGTACAGGTTCCGAACTGGGACACCGTACGCGCTTCGGCCTCGGGAGTCAGGCTGTCGTCGAGGGCTGGGCCACCGCACCCGATGAGGGAAAGGCCAACCAACGTCACCAAAGCTGAAAGGGAGAGCTTCATGAGAAACCCCTGGAGGTCCTTCGAGTGGACCTCAAAGCCTATCATAGAGGCCGCGGCGTCCACCTGCCTCAGGGCGGTGGGGGGCTGGCGTCAAAGACCTTCACGTCCACGGTGGGGGGGCTCGGATTGGTGCTCACGCTGGCCCTCGCGAGCGCTTCGAGGGCCTGCCAGCGCAGCGGGGGGGCGGCGTCCACGACGCCTTCCGCGCGCAGGGCGGGCAGGGGGCTGGTGACCCCGAGTTGGTCCGGCCCGTCCGGAGGGTCTCCCGTGTAGCGCCCGCCCACGATTTCACCGGAGGCATCCAGTGCCAGCGTCATCGGGTAGTGCTGCACGAGGGGCCTGGCGCCGACCTTCATGTATCCGCTGCCCTCGGACCATTTCGGATCCAGGATGTCCGTGGCGCTCGCGGGGAGCAGCGTGGAGCTGAGGCTCAACTCGAGGTCGACGTCCACGAGCTTCGTCACGCGCGGAGCGAGCCCGGGCGCCAGGGGCTCGCTGGAGGGTGCGTAGGGCTCGCGCGTCACCCGCACCGTGGCACCGGCCACTGAGTGGTACTGCGATTGCTTCGTGGGATGGACCTCCACGACGAAGGACTGGCCGCCAATCCCCAGGCGATTCAACACGGCCAGCGCGAAGGCGGCGGGGTGGACGCTGCAACGCGCGCTCACGTCGAAGCCCGACCCGGTGCAGAGCTCACTGACGGTATGGATCTCCGCCGGCTGGTAGTACGCGGCCGCGAGCAGCGCCTTCACGTCGTTGGGATGGAAGCGGATCTTGCGCCCATCGCGGGCCACGACATCGACCGTGCGGAAGGGCTCCTCCAGGGCGAGCGCCGCCGCCGCCGCTCCGTTGCAGAGCCCGAACCAGAACCTGGGCCGGGGTCGGCGGTTGTGCGTCTCCGCGAGCGCCGCCTTCGTCGCGGGGAAGTCCACCGCTCCCGAGGCGAGGTCGTACTTCTCCACCGGAGACAGCCCGAACAGCTCAGCCCCCGGAGCCGGGGCGGACGGCGGCTCCACGCCGAACAGCGTCCTCCCCACCAGGGTCGGCACGGAGTCACGCCATCGGCCAGCCTGGCCTCCGAACCAGAAGGGATAGAACTCGGAGGACCACGGCACCCGCGTCGGTGCCAGGGGACGGTTGAACAGGCCGCGCGCCTGGAGTTCGTCGAACCGGGTGACGAGCGCGGGGCCTGGGAGTGCCTCGGGCCGCTCGCCTGGCTCCGATGGCAGGGCGGAGATGACGCGCTCCGGGGGCAGCGAGAAGCCTGTGGGCCCGAACACGCGCAAGGCCGCCGCCAGCAGCGCCCACGCACCGAAGAGGACGGTCCACCCGCGACGCGCGGTGGGTTCTGGAGGCAGCGTGGCGCCGCGCACCAGGAGCAGCGTCGGGAGGAGGATGAAGAGCGACTCGACCGCGAGCACCTGCACGCCGAGCCGTCCCAGCCATTCATCCATCCCCACCGGGACGACGGGCGCGAGCCGCAGCGCACGTGGCAACTGGAAGCGCGCTTCGGAGAAGGGGGCGAGGAGCGCCGTGCCGGGCCCACCCCAGGTGAGCAGGTCCAGGAGCACGTGCCCGCAACCCGCGAGCCACAACACGAGCGCGTACCGCCCAAGGCGCTGGCGCCACTCGCCACGGGGCGTCACCAGCGCCGCGCCCACGACGGCGAGCACGAGCAGGAACAGGGGCGAATGCAGCAGTCCCCGGTGCGCCCAGAGGTCGCCGGGGTGCTGACTGAGGGGCGCCAGCGCGAAGTCCAGGTCCGCGATGATGGCGCAGAGCCCCGCCGTGATCAGGACCCGGCGTGGAAGGACGGCCCCCGGCCGCGCGCGAACGGCGAGCGCCGTCCAGGCGGCATGGGTGAACAGCGAGGCCACGCTGGCTACCCGGTGCTTTCCGCCAGGGGCTTCTTCCTGGGGAACGTCGCGTAGAGGAAGAACGGCGCGAAGAAGAGCAGCTCGTACATCACCACGTAGAGCCCGCGTGGGGAGAACATGTACAGCCCGATGGGCGCGACCGGGATGGGGGTGACGGGCGCGAAGATGCGCTCATACGAGAACGGCCAGAACAACGCGCAGCCAAGCCCGCCGTCCGTCAGGATGTCCGCCAGTCCGTGGCTCAACGCGACGAACGCGACGCAGAGGAAGGTGCGCAGCGCCGGTGCTCCCGCGCGCCGGGCGATGGCCACGATGATGGCGGTGACCCACAGCGCGAAGACGAACGAGTGAGACGCACCCCGGTGGCCCCAGGGCGCCTCGTACGGGATGCCGAACGCGAACGCGATGACGTCCGCGTCCGGCAACATCGACAGCGCCGAGAACGCGACCATCGCCCGCACCAGCTTCGCGCGCGACGCGTCCTTGCCTACCCAGGCCCGTGCCGCGGCCATTCCGATTGCCACGTGTCCAATGCTCGCCATCGGCGGCGAAGTATAGCCTCTGCGACGCAGGCCACCACCTCCACGCCCTGGCTCCGCCCGCCTCCATCGCCCCTGGAGGTCCTTCGAGTGGGCGTCGAACTCTGGCGCGGATGTCGCTGATACACCCTTGGCCTTGCCGTCACTGCTTGACGCATGCGTTGGCGACGCCGGCCTGGCAGGCCTTTTCCATGAGCGTGACGGCCTGGGCTTCGTCCTGAGGGACTCCAACACCGCCTCGATAGAGGATGCCCAGGTTGAAGCACGCTCCCGCGTATCCGCCCTTGCAAGCCTTGTCGAAGAGCGTGGCGGCATGATCCACGGCCCTGTGTACGCCCAGGCCCTTGACGTAGAGTGCACCCAGGTTGTTGCATCCGAGGGCGCTGTCGTTCGTGCACGCCTTTTCATACAGGCTGGCGGCGCGGGCCACGTCCATCGGCTTTCCTTCACCGTTCTGGTAGTGCATTCCGAGGTCGGCGCAACTGTCGGCCAGTCCGGCCGAGCACGCCGTTTCGAGCAGCATGGCGGCGCGACGCATGTCCTTCTGGACTCCCTTGCCCTTTCTGTAGCTCACGCTGAGGTTGTGACAGGCCTCAGCCACTCCGCGCGTGCAGGCTGCCTCATAGAGCGCGGATGCGCGGATCCAGTCCCGGGGCACTCCCCGGCCTCTGTCGTAGAACAAGCCGAGGTTGTAGCACCCGGGGGCATATCCGCCCCTGCAAGCCTTCTCGAAGAACGTAGCGGCGCGGGCATCCGTCTTGTGCACTCCGCTGCCCTTCTCGTAGGACACGCCGAGGTTGTGGCAGGCCATGGGGACTTCGCCTGCACAGGCCTTTTCAAACAAGGTGTTGGCGCGGACATCATCGCTGGGCACTCCGCGGCCCTTCTCGTAGGACACGCCGAGGTTGTGGCAGCCCGCGGCGACTCCGCCCGCACAGGCCTGTTCGTACAAGGCATTGGCGTGGACATCGTCCCGGGTCACTCCGTGGCCATTCTCATAGGACACGCCGAGGCCGAAGCATCCCTTGGCATGTCCTGCCGCACAGGCCTTTTCAAACAAGGCGTTGGCGTGGCCCTCATCCACGGGGACTCCGGCGCCCAGCGAGTAGATGATGCCCAGCTCGGTGCACGCGGCGGCATCGCCCCCGTCACACGCGGGTTGCAACGTGTAGGGGGCCAGGATGGTCGGCCCGCTCGTGGCGCATCCGCTCAACAGTCCCAAACAGACCCAGATGCCGATGCTGCCCTTCATGTCGAACCCCCCTGTGTCGCCGGCAGCCTCAAGCCTTCACGGTCGCGGCACGGCGTGTCACCTGCCGTGCCCGCGCATCGGGAGCCTGAAGGTCGTTACTGAACCCCGCCGTTACAGCCCGCACCTTGTATCCGGAGCGCGATCCACTTCACGTCCGTCACTCAATTTAGAGTATGCGGATTTTTCCACTACTGGTGGCCGTCGGCGTCACGCTGCTGGCTTGTGACTCGAAGACCTCTTCCGGCACGGCGGAGGCCGAATCCCCGCTGCGCGTGAGCCCGGGCGGAAAGGCGTTCGTCGCCGGCACCCGGTTGCTGAAGACGGCGAAGGCCTTCCCGGGGCGATACATCGTCGTCCTCGAGGACAAGACCTCGCTGGTCGCGCTCCAGGCGCCGACGCAGCGCGTGGCCTCCGTGGCCTCGGAAGTAGCATCGCTCCACGGGGCGAAGGTCGGGCACGTGTACTCGCACGCCTTCCCGGGGTTCGTCGCGATGATGACCGAGGCCGACGCACGGCGGCTGAGCCTGGACCCGCGCGTGCGCTACGTCGAAGAGGACGGGATGATCAGGGCCGCCAGCACGCAGCCGTCTCCTCCGTGGAGCCTGGATCGAATTGATCAGCACGACCTGCCGCTGGACCAGGGCTATTCCTACAGCCGGACGGGCAGCGGGGTGCATGTCTACGTGCTCGACACGGGCATCTGGACGCCCCACACCCAGTTCGAGGGGCGCGCCCGCTTCGAATACGACGTCGCCAGCTACAGCGGGAACCAGGGCAACCCGGACTGCAATGGCCACGGCACCCACGTGGCGGGAAGCATTGGCGGCAAGACCTACGGCGTCGCCAAGGGGGTGAAGCTCCACGCGGTGCGCGTGCTCGGCTGCGACGGCGCGGGTTACGTGTCCGACGCCATCCGGGGCATCGAGTGGGTGACGGCCAATCACATCAAGCCGGCGGTGGCCAACCTGAGCCTGACGGCCTATTCCGACACGCAGGCCCTGGAGGATGCGATCACCCGCTCCATCAACGCGGGCATCCCCTACGTCGTGGCCGCGGGCGACACCGAGGGCGGCCCCTTCAACTTCGGCGCGGATGCGTGCTCCCGCTCTCCCGGAAGACTTCCGGCGGCGATCACCGTCAGCGCGACCACCGACACGGACCAACGGTTCTCGTATGCCAATTACGGCAGCTGCGTGGACCTCTTCGCGCCGGGTTCGGGGATCACCTCGGCCTGGCCGGGTGAAACGGGCACCTATGGTCATTACAGCGACACCCTGCTGGCCAGCGGCAGCTCCATGGCCGCCGCCCATGTGACGGGCGCGGTCGCGCTCTACCTGGAAGCCAACCCCACCGCCACGCCCGAGGAGGTCGCGAACAGGATCATCAGCCGCGTGACGCCGGACAAGGTCTCCGGCACCGAGGGCGCGCCGAACCGGCTCCTGTTCACCCCGTGCCCGGTGCTGGAGGCGACCGGGTCACCGCAGGTGGCCCTGACCGCACCGGCGGCCGGAGCGGCGCTGAGCGGCACGGTGACGCTCACGGCCAACGCCACGGATGACGTGGGCGTCACGAAGGTCGAGTTCTACGCGGGCACGCACCTCTTGGGCACGGTCACCTCGCCCCCCTACGCGCTGGCCTGGGACACCACGACCGCCAGCAGCGGCTCCACCACGCTCACCGCCAGGGCCTACGACGACGGCTGTGGCGGGTCGCAGAGCGCGCCCGTGGACGTGGCCGTGCAGAACGCGGGCAACGCGGCCTTCGACGCGCAGTGGCAGGTGCCCGCCTGTGCGAGCGTGAGCAGCCGGTGTGACTCGGTGTGGTTGCTTGAGGGGAGGGGAGCGCTCGGCCCCGAGCCGCATGCACCGAATACCCTGACGGGGAGCTGCGCGGATGGAACGGACCGGCCGGATCTCCCCAGCCCCGCGCTGCAGCGGCTCGCCGTCTTCCGGGACGCGGGGGATGCGCTCGCGGAGGGCAAGCGGGTGACGATCCAGGCGACGGTCCGGGCCAGCCACCAGTACGGGCAGGAGTTCCTGGACCTCTACACCGCGGCCGACGCGAGCAACCCCGTCTGGACCTACCTCACGACCCTCTCTCCCGGCGGTTATCGGGACCGGGTCCTCTCGACCGGGTTCCTCCTTCCTCCGGGCGGACTGCAGGCCATTCGCGGGGTTTACCGCGCCGGAGGAAGCGCCCAGGCGTGCAACCCGGACGCCCGCTCCGACCACGATGACCTGGTCTTCGCGGTGGGACAGGAGTTGGACCCCTCTCCGCCCACGGTGGTCATCACCTCGCCCACGGCGGGCGCGGTGGTGGAGAACACCGTCACCGTCGGGGTGGTGGCGAGCGACAACTTCGGCGTGGCGCGCGTCGAGCTGTACGACGGCGCGACCCTCGTCGACATGGCCAGCCGTCCTCCCTTCACCCTGACGTGGCCTACGAAGGGCTTGCCCAACGGCGCCCATCGCCTCACGGCGCGCGCCTACGATGCGGCGGGCCTCGACACCCTGTCGGCTCCTGTGGACGTCATCGTCAACAACGACATCGTCCCGCCGCAGGTGTCCTTCCTCTCACCCGCGGAGGGCGCGGCCGTGAGCGGGGAGGTCCACCTGACCGCCAGTGCCAGTGACGACAGGGGCGGGAACGTGCGTGTCGAGTATTTCTATCTGCTCCCGCCCTCCAACTATCGCCTCATCGGAGGCAGCTCGACGGCGCCCTACGATGTGACCTGGAGCGCCCGCTACTTCACGAACGGTCCCTGGGCGCTCTACGTGAAGGCCTATGACACCGCCGGCAACGTCTCCATGGCGGGGCCGCTGAACGTGGTGTTGGACAATGACAACACACCTCCGACGGTAGCCCTCGTCTCGCCGGCCTCCGGCGCGAACGTGAGCGGCACGGTCTCCCTCCAGGTCTCCGTGAATGACGACCGGCAGATGGGGAAGGTGACCTACTTTGTCGATGGCAAGCTGCTCGGCACCCGTCTTTCGGCTCCCTATTCGCTGACGTGGGACTCGACGTTCCAGGCCAATGGCAGCCACACGCTGATGGCCACGGCCCTGGATGCCGCCGGCAATGGCTCGACGAGCGCCTCCGTCACCGTGACGGTGAGCAACCCGGGCGCCGCGGCGTACGACGCGACCCTGAAGGTTCCGGTCTGCACCACGCCGTCGTCCTACTGCGACTCGGTCACGCTGCTCGCGAACAGGGGCTCTCCCTCCGAGGCCCACACGCCCAACACGCTGGATGGATGCGCCGACGGCACCGCGACCTTCTATCCGGGCACCTCGACCGCCATCGAGCGGATCCGCGTGTATCGGCCGGATGGGACGAACCTGGCGGCCGGGAAGCGGGTCCGGATCGATGTCACCGTCAATGCCCTCAGCCCGAACCGGGAGGGGGTGGATCTCTACTACGCGAGTGACGCGGCCCACCCCTCGTGGACTTACCTGACCACGATCGCTCAGGGCAACTATGGCCAACAGACCCTCTCCACGGAGTACCGGCTTCCCGCCGGAAGCGTGCAGGCCGTGCGCGCGAGCTATTGGTTCGGCACGCACACCCAGTCCCCGTGCACCGTCAGCTCCGGCAATGACGCTGACCACGATGACCTGGTCTTCACGCTCGCGGACGAGCCGGACACCACGCCGCCCTCCGCGCAGCTCACTTCTCCGGCCGAAGGCACGGTCCTGACAGGGATGGCCACGGCCACGGCCAGCGCGAGTGATGACTACGACGTGGCGCGCGTGGACTTCTACGAGGGGTCGACCCTCCTGGGCACCGATGACACGCCGCCGTACAGCGTGAGCTGGAACAGCTGGAACACGCCCAATGGCAGCCGCTCGCTGACGGCGGTGGCCCGGGACGTCGCGGGGAACGCGGGCCCCTCGAGCCCCGTGGTGGTGACGGTGAACAACGACCACGCTTCCATCCTCACGACGATCACCAGCCCCTCGAACGGGGCGACCGTGGTGGGAACGGTGACGGTCTCCGCCACGGCCGGCAACCCGAGCAAGGTGGCGAGGGTCGAGCTCTACGCGGGCACGCGCCTGCTCGGCACCGATTCCACGTCTCCCTACGCCTTCAGCTGGAACACCACCGCCGAGCCCCCCGGCCCGTACACCCTGACCAGCCGCGCGTACGACACCTCGGGCAACGTGGAGGTGTCCGCGCCGGTGAACGTGACCATCGTGCGTGACAACACTCCGCCCACGGTGTCGATCACCTCGCCCTCGGCGGGTGCCACGGTCCGCTCGACCGTGCAGGTCCAGGCCACCGCCACCGATGACACGCAGATCGTCCGGGTCGAGCTCTACGTGGACGGTGCGTTGATGGGAACGGACTCCGTTTCGCCCTACGCGATCTCCTGGAATCCGAGCGCGGTGGCCAATGGCAGCCACACGCTGACGGTCAAGGCATTTGACGCCTATGGCAACGTGGGGACCTCGCCCGCGGTGGGGGTGACGGTGATCCGCGACGTCACCGCGCCCACGGTCTCGGTGAGCTCACCGGCGGAGGGCGCCACCGTCAGCTCCTATGCCTTCTTCCAGGCGAACGCCGCCGATGATGATGTCATCTCCCGGGTGGATTACTTCCTCGATGGACAGTTGCTGGGGTCGAGCGGCGACAGCGCACCCTACAGCCGTCTCTGGGACAGCCGGAGTGTCGCCAACGGCGCCCACACGCTGATCGCCAAGGCCTACGACGGCGCCGGCAACGTGGGTGTATCGGCCACGCGCTCCTTCATCGTGGACAACGACTCCACGCCTCCGACGGTGTCCATCACCTCGCCCTCGCAGGGGGCGAGCCTGGCGGGCCTCATCTCCATCCAGGTGAGCGCGAGCGACGACCATGGCGTGCGGGGAGTCGACCTCTACGTGGATGGCATCCGCGCCGTGTCCAGCGCCTCGCCGCCCTTCGCCATGATCTGGGACAGCCACTCGGTGCCCAATGGCAGCCATACCCTCACCGTGAAGGCCTATGACGCGGCGAACAACCTCACCACCAGCGCTCCGGTCACGGTGAGCGTGGCCCAGCCGGGTACCGCCGTGTACGACGCCACACGCAAGGTTCCCGCGTGCGCCCAGGTCTCCAGTGTCTGTGACTCCGAGTCGCTCCTGCAGGGCCGCGGTGTCGTCTCCCAGTTCCCGGAGCTCCACCCGCCCAACACGCTCGATGGCTGTGCCGATGGGGTAGGGGGCTCGTACCCGTCCGGGAGGGTCGGCTGGATCGCGGTCTCCGGCGTGAATGGAGCATCCCTGCTGGAAGGAAAGCGCGTCCGGATCGAGGTCGGGGCCATGGTCGACAATAGTTACTCTGATGCGGTCGCCCTCTACTCCGCGAGCGATGCCTCCGCCCCCGTGTGGACGTACCTGACCACGCTCCGGGCGAGCGCGAGTGGCTCGCAGGTCCTCTCGACGGAGTACGTGTTGCCCGCGGGAAGCGTGCAGGCGGTTCGCGCCAACTACTTGTCTGGTGGCAGCACCGCCTCGGCGTGCAGCACCGGCGCCTATGATGATCATGACGACCTGATGTTCGCGGTCGGCCCGCCGGAGGCGGACGTAACGCCTCCGACGGCGGTGCTCACCGCTCCGGCCGCGGGCACTGTCCAGGGGATCGTGCAGGTGACAGCCACCGCCACCGACAACCTGGCCGTCGTGAAGGTTGCGTTCTATGACGGTGCGACGTTGCTGGGGACGGACACCACGGCCCCCTACGGCGTGAGCTGGAATACCGCGAGCGCGGTCGCGGGCGCCCATACGCTCACGGCGAAGGCCTACGACAGCGCGGGCCTCACGGGGACGTCCGCCGGGGTCTCGGTGATCGTCGACAACCTCGCTCCGACGGCGGCAATCACCGCTCCAGCCAGCAATGCCGAACTGCTCGGCACGGTGACGGTGACGGCCACGGCGCAGGACGACACCGGTGTGACGAAGGTCGAGTTCCATGACGGCGCGACGCTCCTGGGGACGGACACCACGGCCCCCTACAGCGTGAGCTGGAATACCGAGGGCGTGGCTTCGGGCACCCATACGCTCACGGCGAAGGCCTACGATGGTCTGGGCCGGACGGGAACCTCCGTGGCGGTCCAGGTGATCGTCGACAACGCTCTGCCCACGGTGTCATTCACCGCTCCCGCGGCCTCCTATGTCCGGGGGAGCGTGCCGCTGACGGCCAGCGCGAGCGACAACCGGGCCGTCACGAAGGTCGAGTTCCATGACGGCTCGACGCTGATCGGCACCGCGACCACCGCGCCGTACTCCGTGAATTGGGACACGGTGGGGACGGCCAATGGCAGTCACACGCTCTACGCCAAGGCCTATGATGCCGCCGGGAACGTCAAGGTTGATTTGCGCAACGTCACCGTGGACAACGCCGCTCCGGCCGTGGCCATCACCTCTCCGGCGAATGGGGCGACCTTGTTGGCCCTGTTCCTGAGCACCACCATTCAAGCCAGCGCGAGCGACAACGCCGGTGTGACCCAGGTGGTGTTCTACGATGGTGGCACCGTGCTCGGCACGGACACCAGCGCGCCCTACAGCGTGAGCTGGAACCTCCTGAGCGCGGCCAAGGGCAAACACACGCTGTCGGCCAGGGCCACCGACGTGGCGGGCAATGTCACCACGTCCGCGGCGATCTCCGTGACGGTGCAATAGCGGGGGAGCAAGGCCGTACGAGAAGGGACGCCAGAGTGCGGGAGCTTTGTGCCCTCGCCTCCGTCCCTGTCTCGATATTCACTCGCAAAGGCTTGTCGTAGCCCAGCCCCCGATGAGGGGCCTTCAGGCGTGAGCGGGATGTTCAAGTCCTGTCACTTACACGCCATCTCGGGGTGACGGTCCTGGCGATGCCTGTCACTCTCGCACGGCTCCTCATGGGGCACCTTCATTCTCAACTCAAGGAGCATGGCGTGCGTCTGGCAATCATCGCGGGACTGCTGTCGGTCGGTCTGTTCGCGGGCTGTGGCGGCGTGGACATGGATTCGCGGGACGTTGAATCCCAGACGCTGACGCCATGTGAGCGGGAATGCCTCGCGGCCTACCGGACCTGTAGCTATCAGGCGACAACGCCCGAGGAGCTGCAACTCTGCCGCGACGAGAGCAACTCCTGCGCCGAATTCTGCTCCTCCTACCGGGCGCCCGCCTCGGAGGTGACGGCCCGGTCGCAGAGGGCCTGCGAGCGGGCCTGCTTCATCCAGTATGACGAATGCTTCCTTCAGTCGACGTCGCCCGAGCAGGACGCCGCCTGCGAGGCGCAGAGCAATGTCTGCTACGCCAAATGCCAACCCTGGGTGGCCAGCCCGGTGCAGGCCATGCGCCCGCCGCCGTGCGAGTACGCGTGCGACCTCGCCTACACCTACTGCCTGCGCAACTCCCCGACGCCGGCCCAGTGCGCGCCGGAGCGCGAGGACTGCTACAGCACCTGCCCCAGCCCGGCGGCGCTGTAAGGAACCCTCTACCGGGGACCTTCGTTTCCACGACGTGTACGTCGTCTACTTTCCCGTGTCGCACCGCACGGCGGTGTTCTGGCTCATCCCGCACGAGTACCGAGCCTGAGCAGGGCTGCGCGCCGCCTGCGGCAGAACGTCCTGCACCAGGTGGAGGAGCACGCGTCCGGGCTCCTCCACCATCATCATGTGGGCGGAGTGCTCGACCCAGACGAGCTGCTTGCCCGGCGAGCGCACCTGTTGGAGCCAGTTGGCCGCGACCTGCGAGGGCGTGGTCGTGTCGTGCCTCCCCGCGAAAAGGATGATCGGGCAGCCGAAGTCCGTGACCCGCCCGTAGTCGACCCGGGCCAGGTCCGGCAGCAGATTGGGCAAGGAAAGCTGGGAGCCCAGGTCCATCGCCGCCACATCCCTGGCGGTGTATTCGGGGGAGAGCTCCGCGAGATTCAGGTAGTGGCTGATGCCGTCGCGGCCATGCACCAGTCCTCCGAATGCGTTGGACCACTTGCGCTCGATGCCGAGCTTCTGGAGGGGGAGCGACCCGTCCTGCTCGGGATAGGGCGCGATGGACTTCAACTTCTGGAGGGCCTCCGTGTTGTGCGCGGCCTCCGCCGCGGCGAGCGTGAGCGCATAGCTGACGCGCTCGTTCTCCTGGCCGCTGATGACCTGCCCCATCCCCACGTAGGCGAACAGCAGCTCGGGATGGCGGTGGGCAGCCCCAGGCCGACGAGGCTCCCCCAGGAGTGCCCCAGGACGAAGACCTTCTCCTTGCCATAGCGGCGGCGAAGGTACTGGACCACTTCCACGGCGTCCTCGGTGATGCGCTCGCGCGACAACGTGGGCGCGATGCGAGCGGGGTCATTCGCGTTGTACGTCTTGCCACTGCCGCGCTGGTCCCACTGCTCCACGGTGAAGTAGTCCTCCCAGCCGCCCTGGAAGGCCCAACTCGTCGGCAGCTCCGGCGAGGTAGGCCCACCGTGGATCATCAGCAGGATGGGATTGTCCCGGTCACGACCCCGGACGGAGATCCATTGGTGTGTCCCGCCCACCGGAATCGTGAGCAGTTCCTCCACGCCTCCGGCGTCACGATCTTCCGTGCGTCAGCGATGATGGCCGGCGCGTCCACGGCGGGTGTGGGCGGAGTGGATGCGCACGCCGCTCCCAGTGCGATGCCACAGAGCGCGAGGCACCGTGTGAGCACGGCGAAGCAGTGGCGTGAGGGAGAAGGGCGCGACATGCCGGGCGGTTCTCCATGAAAAGACGCAGCGAACACATAGGGCTGTGTCGATCCGATGGGAAGTCTCCTGATTCGCGCCTCGGCTGATTGGGTCGGGCTCCAAAGTGAGCCGAGAGGACGGAGCACCGCTTGGGACCGGGCGCTGGCGCAGAGGGCGCCACGGTCGCTCAACGGGCTGTAGAGTGGCAGCCGCTACAGCGTCAGGTGTGGATGGCGCCCCAAAGCCCAGTCCACCGGCTAGGCTCAAAAAATACCTGCGGCGCGAGAGTGCGGCTGTACTTCCTGCAGGAGTGCTGCATTTCCCCGACGCAGCCCGTCGGCTACAGCTGGACGGCTGCTGGCGAGCGTCGGCTCGTCCGGTACGGGGCGACTGCCCGCAACCGTGTCAATGCGCTGGCAGCCTACTACCCATTGTGGCCGTGGCCAGGACTGCACTTCCGAGTCATGCCACGCACTGTCAACGCGGCTGACATACTCCACTTCCTCCAGTCACTGATGCGCCCGTGAGCTCCGCCTACCTGGGTGGGGCTGGACAACAGCAACACCCACCGCAGCCTGCACATCCGGCGTGCCCTCCCAAACCTGGCCCGCCACGGCGTGCACCTCTTTTCCCTGCCGCCCGACAGTCCCGAACTCAATGACATCGAGCCATCTTCGGCGTCATCAAGGGCCACGAAATGCCTGAGCGCAACTACAGCACCCTGTAGGAACGCCTAGCCGCTGTCAGGCGAGCCCTGCTCCGCCGCTAACACCTCCGAGTGCGGTGCAGGTAGACAGCATTGATGTCAGGGGACTTGGGTCGTGCCCTTCTTCTCGCTGGTGCCTTCTCCGACTAGCAGAACCTCGCAATCAAGCAGTGTCCGGGACAGGTCGGCAAGCTGCGCGACCGGATCTTCGTTCCTTCGGGCAAGCGTTTCACGAACAAGCCTTGCATCGCTGGACCGCCCGCGCTCCTGGAGAAACTCGGTTAGCTCGTTCACCGTTCTCTCGGCCACCGACCGCACCTCGCCGCGAGGAATGCGAAGACCCTCCGATCGCAGTTCAGTAAACCACCTGCGGCCGAATGCACCGCTCACTGCTCTTCCCTTCTTCGAGTAGACCCGGTGGTTGTGTGAGGTGTCGAAGGCAACATGGTGTTCCTCGCTCGTTGAGAGCTTTCCAATCTGGAGAGGGCTAATGAAGAACGTGCGGTCAACGATTTTTCTTTGAAGGTAGGCGTCGTTGAACTCGGCCTGGGTATGGAAGGCTGGAGCCGCGTAGTAGACCCAGTGGCCCTTCTGCGCCCACTCGCAGAGCATCGCGTGTTGGTTGGATATTGATGCTGGACGAATGTGCATTCGGAAGAAAGGCGGAGAGAAGTGTCCTTTGCCGCATTCGCTGGCGCTCTTCTTGACCATGTGGTCCGAAAGCTTGAACTGGAGAAACGCCAGGCCGTCTGCGTGCGTCAGCATCAGGTCGTAGCCACCGCCTGGTGCGCCCTCTTTCAGGAGGGATGGGAAGAGGGGGGCAGCGAGGACCGGCGATGTACCTTCTCGAACCAGCGCCTCGGTCAGGGCATAGCCGAAGGAGAACTCGGAGATTTGCGGCTTCATTTATAGCCGCAGATTCTAGCTCGCCTGACGTTGGGGTGCCGCTTCTTGCTGGCAGGAAACGGTCGTTTCTGCGCATAGTCAGGCCCCCGGTGTAAGCCGTCGATATTCCACTTCGAACCCCAGTTAGTCCGCGCGGGGTTTTCGGACATCAGCACCATGCCATCGCCCCCAACGACCGAGTTGCCTCGTCCCAAGGGGTGGGACGAGTTCGAAGATCTCGTAGCCGATGTCCTGCGTGAGCGTTGGAAGACGCCGAACGTCACAAGAAACGGACGCAGCGGCCAACGCCAAGCCGGGGTGGACATCTACGGGCCGGCAGCGCACCTGGCACCCGGGCAGTATGCAGGAGCGCAATGCAAGCGGACCGATGGCCTTGACCTCAAGGTAGCCGAGGAGTGCGTCAGCGACGCTGAATCATTCGAGCCAGCTCTCTCGGAGTTGCTCATCTGTACGACGGCACCTGCTGACGCAAAGGTGCAGCGTGCAGTCAGGTTGCTTGACCAGAAGCGTGCCCAAGCGGGGCAGTTCCGCGTCTTCTTACTGTTCTGGGAGGACATTGCCCTTGAGCTATCTGGCCACCGAAAGCTGCTAGCAAAGCACTTCCCCGGGTGGTCCAGGCTCGGCCCGCACGAAGAGGAGCCTCAGCTCTCCCTTCTCCTGACTCTGACTTCTGGGGAGTCTGCCGACGGCACCCGTCTCTCGGCTGTTCCCAATCGCCTGCGGAACTTGGGTAGGGTGGTCAACCCATTCTCCGAGACCGAGTTGGGCGCCGCTGACATTGCTGCCGACGATGCTGCTCGCGCGCGAAGGTACAACGAGGAGGTTCGGGCCTTGTTGGCAGTGCCGGAGAACAGGGATCGGTGGGTGCGACAGAACGCGTCGACTCGCTACGAGAAGCATGGGGTGCCGTTGGGCGTCGTCATCGAGAACGAACGGGCGACGGCATCGGACGTGCTTGTGACGTTGACATTCCCAGAGGGCTTCGAGGTCTGGGAGGCCGACGAGCCTCCTCGGACGGAGGTGCCCCTCAAGGTCCCGGAAAGGCCTGTCATCGGCGCAGCAGCTCGGCTCATGAGGCAATACACGCAGCAGTTCGCATTGCCTGCGATGTTTCGGGAATTTGCTGTCCCGAGCATCACCCTCCCATCGCACATTCCAACGAAGCTCACCCTTCGGCATGTTTCGCGCCTTCGAGTGGAGGATGGCGCGGTGTCCTTGCGCCTCGACCGCATCGCCCCGCGACGGCGCTGGCCATTCACAGGCGAAGATGGCCTCAGGGTCGCTCCGCCGTGTCAACCGGGCGTTTACGAAGTGCGGTGGGAAATCGATGCTGAGAACTTGAGCCAGCCTGTTGTCGGAAGCCTCAAGTTGGTTGTGGAGGAGCGCACCGCTTGAGAGGTCGTGTCAATTGGTGTGGAAACGTGTTTGGCGGCGCGGCGAGTCCCCGGAGGTAGCATTACGAGGTTGCCGCCCTCGTAGGTGCGGCCGGCGAGCACGTCTCGGAGGTGCTCGGCGGCATCGAGTTTGCGGAAGCTCTTCTGGGCGACGAACAGCGGCTTCCAGAGTAGCACGGTGGCATTCTCCACTTTGTGGGAGTGCTTGGCCGCGTACGTGCGCAGCCTCAGCGACGCGAAGGGGCTCGCGATGCTGTTGGCGGTGCGCAGATGCTTCCAGTGCTGCTTGGGGAAACGGTAGTAGGTGACGAGCCGCTCCCAATCATGGAGCAGGCACGCGGTCGCCTTCGGCTCCTTCTGCTGGTTTTCGGCGACGAAGGTGTCGCACTGCGCTTCGGCCTCGGCACGGGTTACGGCATGGGGAATGGGTTTGAGCAGGACCCGGGCCGCCGCCAACTCCTTCTTCGGCAGCTTGTCCAGCACGTTGGGCAGCTTGTGATTGAAGCAGTGCTGGTGCTCGGCCTGTGGCCAGACTTGCGCCGCCGCGCCCCGGATTCCCAGGTGGCCATCGGCAACCACCAGCCGAGGCTCCTCGAGCCCTTGCTTCTTCAAGTCTCGCCGCGCCTCGGCCCACGATTCCTCGGACTCCCGGTGGCTGCTGACGAGCGCCAGCACTTCTTTCGTCCGTTCCGCAGCGCCCCCATGAGCACCAGCACCGCGGCCTTCTCCTTCTTCAGCCCCGCCTTCACGTACACCCCGTCCGCCCAGACGTACGCCACCTCCTTGCCCACTAGCGAGCGTCGGCTCCACTCAGCGTGCTCCTGCTGCCAACCCGCCTTCAATCGCTCCAGGCTCGCCTTCGATAGCGGCGCCCCTTCTCCCAGGAGGCCCCGCAGCGTCAGTTCGAAGTCCCCCATCGCCAGGCCGTGCAGGTAGCGCGTCGGCAGCAGTGCCCCTACCTGCTTCGTGCGCCTGACGAGCAGCAGTAGCACCTTTGAATCGAACGGCTCCTCGCTTCCCCGCACTTGCGGCCGACTCACCCGCACCGTCCCCATGCTCGTCGCCAATCGCCGCTCCCTACCGTGCCCGTTACGGTAGCCCGGCTTTGCGTCCACCTCCGTCCGCCGCTCGCTCTTTGGCCGCCCCAAGAAGGCCGGCAGCTCCCCCTCCAGAATCCGCTGCAGCCTGTGCTGAATCTGCTCCCGCGTCAGTGCCTCCAGCGCTTTGAACCGCAAACTCGACGGCGTGGCTTCCCCCTGCGTACTCTTCTTCATGGCGATGTCTCGTTCCCGTGGGGCCGGGCGGCAACACGGGCTCGGTTCGGTAGTGTTCACCGGGGATTGTTACGTCGCCTTTCTCGTTTCCATACTCTCTGTGATTACCTCCGGTCAGGTCGCGCTTCGCCCCGAGTCTGGACACACGGCGCTGCGCTGTATCACTCCTGCTTCGAGTAGTTATGTGCAGGTTGGCGTTCTCCAACACGTCCCGCGCGTCAAGCTATTCAAGACGAAATAGCCCACCTTTGACACTTCCTATCCTTCGAAGACGCCGAACGCCTGCTCAACGCTGCTGAGCCGGAATGGCGAACGTTGATCCTAGTGGCGCTCAAGATGGGCCTGCGACTTGGGGCGTTGATCGGACTCCAGTGGACCGACTTGGACTTGCAACGCGGCAAGCTCAATGTGCGCCTGACCATCTGGTGCGGCGTGGTGTGGGTGCCCAAGAGTGGATGGGAAAGGACCATGGACCTGCCGGCGTCGGCTGAGGAAGCACTCAAGGCCCATTGCCACCTGTGCGACCCTTACGTGTTCTGCTAGCCGGACGGTCAGCCGCTCACCGCTGGGATGACTAGGCTCCGCTCCAGCGGGCGTTGCGTAGGGCGGGCATCAGCCGCCTAAAGGGCTCCATTGGGAGCACAACCTGCGGCACACCTACGACAGCCACCTTAAGATGCTGGGCGTGGCCTTCAAGGTGATCCAAGAGTTGATGGGGCACGCGACCATCGAAATGACGATGCGCTAGGCGCACCTGTCACCCGAAGCGCGGGAGCGCGCGGTGCAGGAGTTGGAGCGGTCTATCCCCCACCCGCACGCCGCGCTGGGCTAGAGACATCAGAGGGGCACAATGGGGCACATGAAGAAAAACCCAGCAACCCTTTAGGATTGCTGGGCTTCTCGGGATCGAGGCGACGGGAATCGAACCTACGGCTTACTCGAACACGCCGATGCCCGGGTCGCTGCCGCCGGTCTTCACGGGCTTCGTGGGCCGGGGCGGCGGGGCGGCGCGCACCGGCTCCAGCCGCACGTTCACGCGCTGCTCCGACGTGTCCGCGAGTCGGCTGTAGTCCAGGGTCTTCTCCTGGTCCTGATGCCCGGAGAGCTTGAAGCGCAGCTCGGTGACCTTGGAGCGCGGCATGAGCAGCTTCGTGGGCGTGGTGCCGATCTGCGCATCGCCGTCGAAGATGGCCGCGCCGGACGGCGAGGAGGTGAACTCTACCGTCACGTCCTGCGGCAGCGCCGCCGGAGGAGGCGCCGTCGGCGGCTCCTGCACCCGCGTGGGCGGTGCGTCCACAGGGGCCTTCGGAGGCGTCATCGCCACGGGAGGCGGCGTCTGCGTCGCCTCACCCCCCCCACGCGTCATCACCACCGCCACGCCCGCGCCAATCAGCAGCAGGGGCACGCCGATGATGGCCGCCTTCACGCCCCCGGACATGCCCTTGGGCGGAGGCGGAAGCTCCGGCTCCGGCTCAGCAGCGCGGGGGGCAGGGGGACGGGGCCGGCTCGCGGCCACCGGCGCCGGGCTGTTCCCGTTGGAGGTCGCCCTGGGCGCCGCCTGCGCTCCCGCGGACGTGCTGCTGCCCCGGGGCGGAGCCATGCCCACGCGGGAGCCCGTCTTGCCGGTGGCCGGTGCACGGCCCGCGCGGCTTCCTGAACCCAGGCGGCTGCCCGAACCGGCGCGGCTTCCCGAGCCCGCGCGGCTTCGGCTGCCCGTGCCTCGCTCGGCGCCGGGCGTACCTCCCGTGGGGTGCGCGTCCAGCTCCTCCGGGGACAGGCCCTCCACCGCGTCCAGCAGCGCGTCGATGAACTCCTGCGCGTTCTGGTACCGGTCCTCCTTCTCCGGCGCGAGCGCCTTGGTGAAGAAGGCGTCCAGCTCCGGCGGCACCGGCGCGCCCTGGCGCTTGCTGTTCACCGGGGGCACGGGCTGCGTCAGCGACGCCGTCAGCGCCTTGCGCACCGTGTTCGCGCCGTAGGGCGAGCTGCCCGTGAGGCAGAAGTAGAGCACTCCCGCCATCGAGTAGAGGTCGGAGCGCTGATCCACGGACTCGCCGCCGGCCTGCTCGGGCGGCATGTACTGCGGGGTGCCCAGCACCTGGCCCGTGGAGGTCAGCTGCTCCTCCTCGTCCTGCTCCAGCGCCTTCACCAGGCCGAAGTCCAGCACCTTGACGAAGTCCTTCCCGTCGAGCGCCTGGACCATGATGTTGTGCGGCTTCAGGTCGCGGTGGACGCAACCCTCCTCGTGCGCGTGCGCCAGCCCCAGCGTGGCCTGCTCCAGCAGGTTCACCGCGCGGCGCAGCGTCATGGGCCCTTCGCGCTTCACCAGCTCCTTGAGGCTCTCCCCCTTGAGGAGCTCCATCACGTAGTAGCAGGTGCCGTCCGCCGCCCGGCCGAAGTCGAAGATGGTGATGACGTTCGGGTGGCGCAGGCGGCTGGCGATCTCCGCCTCGCGGCGGAAGCGCTCGAAGAACTGGGGCGCCGCGGCCAACGAAGGGTTGAGCGTCTTCACGGCCACCGGGCGCTGCACGGACGTCTGCGTGGCCCGGAACACCATGCCCATGCCGCCCTGGCCCAGGACGCTCTCAATCTTGTAGCGGCCGTCCAGCACCTGGCCCAGGAGCTGGAGGCTCTGCGCCGCGCACAGGTGATCTTGACCTTCGGTACTACCGCAGTGGGGACAGGGAGCGGCCATGGGTGGCGGGAGTATAGGCAAGCCCCGCCTTCCGCCCAACCGGGGAGATGTGCTCCCTGGGCAGTCAGGCAGGCATCAGGACCGTTCCCGAAGGGCTTCCCGGCTGTTATCTCCCCCCTCCGCCATGAGCCTCGTCATCGCCCAGGACATCAGCCTCGCCTACGGAAAGAAGGTCCTCTTCGACGAGGACAATTTCACCCTCGGTCCCAGGGACCGGGTGGGTCTGGTGGGGGCCAACGGGACGGGCAAGTCGTCCCTCATGAAGATCATCGCCGGGGCGAGCCAGCCGGACGGGGGCACCGTCCAGTACAGCCGCCGGGCCCGGGCGGGCTACCTGCCCCAGGAGATCGCCGGCCTGCCGGAGGGCACCGTCGTGGAGGCGGTGATGAGCACCGTCCCCGGCCGGGACTCGCTGGAGTCGCGCCTGAAGGACACGGAAGGAGCGCTCGCGGCCAGCACGGACGAGGAGGAGCAGCTGGAGTTGGCGCAGACGCTGGCGGACCTCCACGCGGAGCTGGACGACTTCGAGAACCGCTACGGCCGCCACCACGCCGAGCGCATCCTCAAGGGCCTGGGCTTCAAGGACGCGGACCTGTCCAAGCCCACCCAGGCGCTGTCTGGCGGCTGGCGCATGCGCGCGGCTTTGGCGGGCCTGCTCCTCCAGGACCCGGACCTGCTGCTGCTGGACGAGCCCACGAACCACCTGGACGTGCCCACGCTCGCGTGGTTCGACGGGTTCCTGCGCCGCTCCAACAAGGCGATGGTGCTCATCTCCCACGACCGCGACTTCCTCAACCGGCAGATCAACCGGGTGGTGTCGCTGGAGATGGAGGGCGTGCGCGAGTACGCCGGCAACTACGAGGACTACAAGCGCCAGCGCGCGGAGGAGATGGTGCTCCTCCAGGCCCGGGCGGAGAAGGTGGAGCAGCGCCGCGCGGAGCTGCAGGGCTTCATCGACCGGTTCGGCGCGAAGGCCACCAAGGCGAAGCAGGCGCAGAGCCGCGCGAAGATGCTGGCCAAGCTGGAGAAGGTCCAGGTCCTGGAAGAGCGCCAGACGATGAAGTTCCGCTTCCCGGAAGTGGAGCGCTCGGGCCGGGACGTGGTGTTGATGGAGGGCATCACCAAGCGCTACGGCGCGCTCACCGTCTACAACGGCCTGGATGCGCGGCTGGAGCGGGGCCAGCGCATCGCCGTGGTAGGCGCGAACGGGGCGGGCAAGACGACGCTGCTCAAGATGGTGGCGGGGGAGCTGGCGCCGGACAGCGGCAAGGTGTCGCTGGGGCACAACGTGGTGGTGGGCTACTACGCCCAGCACCACGCGGACAAACTGGACCGCCACAACACCATCATCGAGGAGGTGCGGCCCCTGGCGGCGGACAAGCCGGAGAGCTACGTGCGCGGCGTGCTGGGCGCGTTCCTCTTCAGCGGCGACGACGTGGAGAAGCCCATTGGCGTGCTGAGCGGTGGCGAGCGCGCCCGCGTGGCGCTGGCGAAGCTGCTGCTGATTCCGTCCAACTTCCTGCTGATGGACGAGCCGACGAACCACCTGGACCTGGACTCGTCGGAGATGCTGATTGAAGCGCTGAAGCTGTACGGCGGCACGCTGCTGTTCGTCAGCCACAACCGCAGCTTCATCAACAACCTGTGCACGCACGTCTGGGAGGTGGCGGACGGCAAGCTCACGTCCCACGCGGGCAACCTGGACGAGTACCTCTACCACCAGGAGCAGGTGCGCCTGTCGGCGGAGGGCGCGGACACGGGCGCGTCGAGCGGGAAGGGCGCCGCGGCGGCCGCGGGCCCGGTGTCGGAGAAGGACCGCAAGCGGCTGGAGGCGGAGGCGCGCCAGCGGCGCTCCGTGGTGGAGGGCCCCATCAAGAAGGAGATCGCGAAGCTGGAGGAGCGCATCGCGAAGGTGGAGGCCGAGCAGAAGGACCGCGAGACGCAGCTGGCGGACCCGGTGCTCTACAACGACTTCGCCCGGGCGAAGCCGCTGATGGACGCGCACCGCGCTGGCAAGGAGGAGCTGGAGGACCTCTACGCCCGGTGGGAGGCCGCGCAGGAGAAGCTGGCGGCGGCGCAGGCCTGACGGGGCCTACTGGACGTCGAAGGTCTTCTGCATCGGGACGCCACCGCGCTCGATTCGCAGCTCGATGCGCCGGGCGTCTCGGAGCTTCGTGAAGGCCCCCAGCGCCTTGTCGGGGCTGTCCAGGTCCAGGCCGTTGATGCGCTGGAGCACATCTCCGTTGCGCAGCCCCAGCCGGGAGTAGAAGGAATTCTCCCGGATGGAGAACAGCTTGAAGCCCACGGGGCGGCCGTCCTTGAAGGCGGGGACCACGCGGGCCTGCATGGACAGCTCGTTCAGATGCGTGAGCGCTTCGGTGACGTCCTCGCGCGGCACGGAGTAGGTGTCCGGGCCCGTCTCCCGGATGCCGTGGCCCAGGCCGGGAGCCCCTGGCTGGACGTTCACCAGGGCGGGCGTTCCGCTCCCGGAGCCGTCGACGTATTCGAGCCGTCCATCCACCAGCAGCAGGATGCGCTCCCGCTCGATGGCGAAGACACGGGCGCCCTGGATGGTGTCGCTGATCATCAGGCTGCGCGCACTGCCAGCCGGGAGCTCATGGATGGAGGCCATGGACCAATGCGGATCCTGCGCCACCAGCGTGCCCAGCAGCCGGATGCCCAGCGTGCTCCGGCGGACGTCCGGCGGCGGCTCTGGAGGCACCTCCACGCCGGTGTTGGCTGAGAGCCCCGTCAGCCTCGCCAGTTGCGCCCCATCCAGAGGCGTGGCGGGAGGGACGTCCGATGGCGCCGGAGCCGCGGCCCAGGTGTCCCGGATGCCTGGCATCACGAAGGCGCTGGTCACCTGATTCACGATGAGCGCGGCCGTCAGGGCACACGCAAAGACAAGCAGGACGAACAGGCCCTGGATGGGCCGCTGCAGCTCACGGTTCACGATGAGGCCTCCCTGTTTGGAACAGGGAGGCCTTGAGCAAGCCAGGGGCCAGCGGCTGTCCCAGAGGGAGCGCTGTTGGCCCTCAAGCCCGGTCAGGGACCTCGTGTCAGTGAACGCGGTGACAGCAATGACAACCCGTCATGACACGGTGTCCATCCGCCTCAGTGGCCGTAATAGAAGGCCGAGCCCCAGAGGTAGGCGTTCCGGCTGGCGGGAGCCGTGCCCACCAGACAGTGCGCACCGTCATAGCCGCCGATGACGCAGTGGGGCGGCGGCGTGATGTAGAGGTTGTTCGCCCACTTGAACGGCGCCGAACCCCACGGCAGCGGCATGACGTAGCAGTTGGCCCCGTCGAACGTCGACGGCGCGGGGCACGCATTGCCGGGGCCGGGCGTCAGGTAGAGGTTCCCCGACCAGATGAAGTAGCTGGTGCTCCAGGAGGGGTAGGGGAGGATGTAGCAGTTCGCCGTGTCCCAGCCGGAAGGCGCCGGGCAATACGTGCCGGGGACCGCGTTGACGTAGTAGGCGTTGTTGTGGACGAACGCCGTCAGCCCGGAGGGCACGTTCATCACGTGGCAGTTCGCTCCATCCCAGCTCGCGGTGAGGGGCGCGCCCGTGTGCGACGTGACGGTCGGCGCGCAGGGGTTGTAGGGGTTGTAGGGCGTGGCCGCGGAGAAGAACGCGTACGAGTCCGCGTTGCGGATGGCGCTGCTGGGATTGGAGTTCGCGAGCGACATGCTGGCGGAGGTGCCGTACACGACGTCATCCGTCTGCGCCACGACCCGGAAATGGCTGACTTCATGAATCAGGGTGTCTGCCTTGGAACCCGGGCCCGTCATGGGCGCGGGCCAGAACGCCGGGCACAGGTGGATCTTGTATTCCTGCCGGGGCTTGACGTAGGCGTAGGCGCCACTCTGGTTGCAATTGCAGTAATACTTGAACGTCTCGTTGTCCACCGCGTTGCGAATCTTCCGGAAGTTCTCACGGACGGTGCTGTAACGAGAGCTGTCGTAGGCGCCAAACCACTGGGTGTAGCGGGTCACCGGGTTCCCCGCCACCATGTAGTCATAGGAGTCGTTCGCGTAGTTGAGGGCGTGCTGCCGGGCGTCGATCACCGCGTTCTTCTGCGAGCTGCTGCACGACTTCCACTTCTCGTTGCTGCCACTGACGATCTTGGTCTGCGGTTCGTCGTCCAGGTCGTCCGGATCCAGGGGCGGCTCGCGACCCTCGATGTCGAGGAAGACGACGTTGGAGACCACCGTCCCCTTGCCCATTCCAGCGTCCAGGAGCTCGGTCTTGAACTGGACCGCGTAGGTGCCCGAGACGGAGAGGTCGTAGTTGTCCCAGAGCGAGGCGATGCCCGAGATGCTCTCTCCCGGCTTCAGCGTGAGGTAATCGCTGTCCGCGGGCGCGCCGCGCCTGTAGAGCCGGCCGATGTACTCCACCGGCTTGCGCTCCAGCGCGACGGTGAGGATGTCCGCCTGGATGCCATCCAGGGCAGGCGTCTGGTAGCCGAGGATCCGCACCGGCTCTTTCGATACGTTCGTGAAGGTCACGGCGAGGTCCACGGGCGTGTCCGCCGGGAACTTCGTTACCTTCGACGCGAGCTTGATTTCAATGGCCTCCCCAGCGCCTGCGTGTAATGGGATTGAAACGAGCGCGGCCACGATGAGACAGGTCAATTTCATCCAGACAGGGTGCAATACCCCGGGTGAAATTTTCAACGTGACAAATGCGTCGTGCGCGACGCTGATTTGTAACCTGAATCGCTACAACGGCTATTTGAAGATCTTCGACAGGAGCCACACGACGGCGGACTCCGCGGCGCTGTTGTTGAGGTGCCGGGCGCGGCGGCCGTAGGTCTCGCTGGGCTGGGCCTTGGTCAGCTCGTCCGTGTACGGCGCGGAGCCTTCCGGCGCGCAGCTTCCGCAGTACAGCCGCTCCTCCCAGACGAAGCCGTAGCGCACGTCCATCCGCCGGCCACACGTCACGCAGGCGGGCTCGTCACCCACGCGCACCTTGGGCAACAGGCTCAGGCTGCGCTTCGGGTCGTACTCGTGCTCGAAGTCGGCGGCGATGGGCCGCGGCTCGGGGCGGGCTTCCGGCTCCGCGGCCTTCTGGAGCCGGCCCAGCTCCTCCCCGTCCAAGGCCACGCCCCGGCACTTCGTGCAGACGTCCACCGTCACGTCCCGCAGGTCCACCACGGGCAGCGGCGCGCTGCCGCAGGTGGGGCAGGTGGGCGCCTGCTTCCCGCAGGAGGGACAGCCCGGGACGTACTGGAGCGCGGCCTCACAGCCCTTGCACCGCCCGGGCTTGCCCTTCGCCTGCTCGAAGACGGCCGTCAGCGTGGGCCCGCCGACGACGCGCGCCAGCATCTCCTCCTCGAACCAGGCGGCCCCGCAGGCGCCGCACTCGTCGCGCACCAGCCCCCGGGCGTAGGTGTTGCGCATCGTCGTCTGGCAGTAGGGGCACGCCTGCATGGCCCCCTCAGCCTACCGGGTCTTTCCCGGAAACGGGATGCCGCGCGACTCAGCCCGCGCGGCGGCGCTTCTCCTTCTTCGGCTTGGGCTCGGGCGTCTTCGGGGCCGGCGTGGGTTCGCGCAGCTCCTCCGGGACGGGGAGGGCGGGCTGGGAGGGGCGCGTGGGCGGCACGGGCGTGCCGTCCGGCAGGGCGCCCTCCACCGGCTCGGAGGGGAGCGCCGGCAGGCGGATGATGAACGTGGTGCCTTCGCTCACCTTGCTCTGCACGCTGATGCTGCCGCCGTGGTTCTTCACGATGCGCTGGCAGATGGCGAGCCCCAGGCCGGTGCCCTTCTGCTTCGTGGTGAAGAAGGGCACGAAGATGTGCGGCTGCTGATCCGCCGGGATGCCCGGGCCGTTGTCGGAGACGCGCACCTCCACGAACTCGCCGCCCGCGCTGCGCAGGTCGCCGAAGCGCTCTGGCTTCTCCGTGCGCACCGTGATGCGGCCCGGCTGCGGCCCCAGCGCCTGCACCGCGTTCTGCACCAGGTTGATCAACACCTGCTTGAGCTGCTCCGCGTCGCCTTCCGCGCGCGGCAGGCGCAGGTCCAGCTCCACCGCCAGCTCCGCCGTGGGCGGCATGTCGTTCTGGATGAGCCGCATCGTGCGCGTCACCACCTCGTTGAGGTCGGTGGGCCCGAAGCTCTGCTTCAGCGGACGCGAGTAGTCCAGGAACGCCGTCACCACGCCGTTGAGCCGGTTCACCTCTTCCACGATGACGTCCAGGAACTCGCCGTCCTCGCCCGGCAGCTTCTTCGGGTCCAGGCACTGCGCCGCGCCCTTGATGGCGCCCAGCGGGTTGCGGATTTCATGCGCCAGGCCCGCCGCCATCTCACCCAGCGCCGCCAGGCGGTCGCGCTCGCGGATCTTCTCGTACAGCTTGGAGTTCTCCAGCACCGTCGCCATCCGCTCGGAGACCTCCAGGATGAGCGCGATCTCATCCGACGCGTACGCCTCCGGCACCCGTTCGTCCCACAGGTTCAGGAAGCCGATGACGCGGTCATTGCCCATCAGCGGCACGCTGATGCCGGCCTTCATCTGGAGCAGCGCGGCGCGCGTGTCGTTGAGCCGCTTCAGCTCGTCCCGGAAGCGCTTGCCCTCCACGGCCTGCACCCGCATCACGGAGATGCGCCGCTCGATGTTCTCCAGCAGCACCGCCTTCTGCCCGCTGGCCACCGCGAAGAGCACGCCGCGCGCGGCCGCCGTGTCCAGGAGCGCCACCGGCAGGGGCCCGCGCGAGTCCAGGAGCCGGTAGCCCGGCCGGTCCTCCGCCATCAGGTACACCGACGCGTGCGTCACGCGCCCCGTCTCGTGCAGCGCGTCCAGCACCACGTTCGCCAGCTCGGAGATTTCGATGACGGACGCCATGCGCACGCGCAGGGTGCTCAGCGTGCCCAGCAGCGCGAAGCGCTCGCGGAAGAAGATGCGCACCACCATCTCCTCCACCTTGGTGCGCAGCGGATCCAACAGGATGAGGATGACGAACGCGGCCACCACCGTGTTGAAGACGAAGAGCGACGTGTTCTCGTCCACCCACGCCGTCAGCACCGTGAACACCGACGCCAGGATGATGGCCAGCACCGTCTGCGAGGCGATCTTCCCCAGCAGCTCGTGCAGGTCCATCAGCCGCAGCCGCAAGAGCGTCTGCGCGAGGAAGAACAGGTAGAGCGTCGCGAAGACGGGGCCCAGCGTGGGGAACGGGATGTCGTTGCGCGACAGGAAGTCCAGCCCGTTGAACAGCACCGCCGCGCCCGCGCCAATGGCCAGGTACGCCAGCCGGAACTGCTCGATGCGCGACTCCGTCGTGCGCACCCGGTGGACCAGCAAGGACACGGAAGTGAACAACGTGCCCAGCACCCAGGCGCCCAGCGCCAGACGGGCCCACGGTTTGTCCGCCAACGGTGTAACGGCGACCGTCAGGCCCAGCACGCCGGACAGGAGGGCGAGCCGCCGGCCGACCTGATGCGCTCCCTTGCTGACCCCCAGGAACTCAAGGAAGAAGGCGACCGCCGCCCCGGGCACCAGGGAGACGACGAGCACCGTCGCCCCGAGGGCGATGCGGGACACCCAGGGGTAGTCCTGAGGGGGGAAGATGCTGTGGAAGAAGAGGCTGAGGTAGTACCCGGCGACCGTCAGGGTGAAGACGGAGTAGAGCGTGAGGACCCGGGGCCGTCCGGGGCGCAACAACATGGACACGCCCAGCGCCAGACCGATGATGGAAGCGAGCAGTGCGCTTTGGGTGCGGATATCCATGTGCAGGCGGACAGTCTAACCTCTGTCAGGGGCTGGAAATTTTCCAACCATCCCCAGTTGTCCTCGGGCGTGCCCGAGCGCATCTCCCAGGGTCCCCGAGGCCCCCGCGAATGAAAGTGTCCCTCCAGCATCTCGCCCTCCTCGCCTCCGCGGCGCTGCTGTCCGCGCAGGCTCCCGCCCCCGCCGTCCCCGGCACCGCTCCGGCAGCCACGGCTCCCGCGGCTCCGGCTTCCAGCGACGACACGGATCAGGCCCCCACGACGCGCACCGACAACGCGCCGTCGGAGGCGCAGTTGACGCCGCCGCCGGACGCGGACAAGGCGCCGTTGCCGGTGGGCTACGTGCAGGTGTTCAACCCGGCCTTCCCGGGGATCGTGCCGCCCACGCCGGTGGTGCACCGCGGGCGCCGCTACGGGCTGGAGGACCTGACGCCGTACTTCGCGGACGGCAAGAAGAAGGACGCGAAGGACGCGTTCGACAAGGGCCAGTACACCAAGGCGCGCGCGCTGCTGGAGGGTGAAGGGGACAGCCCGCCGGTGCGCTACCTGCGCGCGCTGTCCGCGGTGCGGGCCGGGGACGACAAGGCGGCGGCGACGGAGATGGGGGCGCTCGCCAACGACTACCCGGCGCTGAAGGACCGCTGCCTCACGCACGCGGGCGTGGCGCTGGAGTCCCAGGGCCGGCTGGAGGACGCGGCGGCCAGCTTCAAGCAGGTGCCGGAGGGCTCGCGCATGTACGTGGACGCGCGCCTGGGCCTGGCGCGCGTGCTGCGCAAGAAGAAGGACTACGACGGCGCCATGGAGGCGCTGACGCCGCTCACCCAGCGCATGATGACGGGCTGGGGCCGCAACGTGGGCGCGGAGGCGCTCATCGCCACGGCGGACCTGGCGGTGGAGAAGAAGGACAAGGCGGCGGAGAAGGCCGCGCTGTGGAAGCTGTGGGCGGCCCAGCCGCTGTCGCCCATCGTCAAGCAGGTGGAGAAGCGCCTCAAGGGGCAGACGCCGCCCGTGGACGCCAAGGTGGGCCGCGCGGAGGCGCTCATTGAAGCGCACCGCAACAAGCAGGGCATGGCCATCCTGGAGCCGATGCTCAAGACGCTGAAGCTGCCGGACGCGCTCGCGTGCCGCGCGCACTTCGCGTTCGGCAAGGGGCAGCGCAAGGAGCGCCAGCACACGGCCGCCATCCAGATCCTCACGCCGGTGGTGGAGCAGTGCAAGGACCGCGACCTGCTGGCCCGCGCGCTGTACGTGCTGGGCTCGTCGCGCTCCATCGTGGATCAGCAGCGCGGCACGGACACCTACGAGCGGCTGGCGAAGGAGTTCCCGGACCACTCGTTCGCGGACGACGCGCTCTTCTACGCGGCCGACCTGTACGTGAAGACCAACCGCCCCAAGGAGGCCATGGCGCGGCTGGATGAGGTCGCGCGGCTGTACCCCAAGGGCGACTTCCTGGGCGAGGCGCTCTTCAAGGCCTTCTGGGTGGCGCGCACGTCGAAGGTGGAGGACGGGGGCTTCTCCTTCCTGGACCGCATCGAGGAGCAGTTCGCCAACGCGGACGAGTCCTACGACGTGGAGCGCGCGCGCTACTGGCGGGCGCGCACGCTGGAGGAGCGCGGCAACATCCAGGGCGCCGCGGAGCTGATGGAGAAGCTCGCGGTGGAGCACCCGGCCACGTACTACGGCCTGATGGCGCGCTCGAAGCTGGGTGACCTGGACCCCAAGCGGCTGGAGGCCGTGTCCGCGTCCATCTTCGACGTGCCGGAGGCCGCCAGCCCCTGGCCGATGTTCGCGGGCCCCATGGGAGACGACCCGCACTTCCGCGCGGGCGTGGAGCTGTTGCGGCTGGGCTTCGCGGACTCCGTGTCGTCGGAGCTGATGCTGGTGAACCGCGCCAACCAGCCGCCGGAGTCCATGCGGCTCCTGGTGATGGTGCTGTCACAGTCCGGTGACGCGCGGTCGGCGCACGCCATCGCGCGGCTCGCGCTGCGCAAGGACCTGAGCGGGCGCATCACCGCGCAGACGCGGCCGGTGTGGGAGGTGGCCTATCCCAACGCGTTCCGCGACCTGATTGAAAAGCACACCGCGCCCGCGGGCGTGGAGCCGGACCTGCTCCAGGCGCTGATGCGCGAGGAGAGCGCGTTGGACCCCAAGGCCCTGTCCTGGGCCGGCGCGCTGGGCCTCACGCAGCTGATGCCCTCCACGGCGAAGGGCGTGGCGCGCGAGCTCAAGGTGAAGCACTTCACCGTGGACTCGCTGCTCCAGCCGGAGCTGAACATCCGCTTCGGCGCGCACTACCTGGGCGGCCTGATCAAACAGTTCAAGGGCCACACGCCCTACGCCGTGGGCAGCTACAACGCGGGCTCCGGCGCGGTGAACCGCTGGCGCGCGGCCAAGCCGGACCTGGCGCTGGATGCGTGGGTGGAGGAGATCCCCATCGCGGAGACGCGCGGCTACATCAAGCGCGTGCTGCGCTCCTACAACACCTACCAGCTGCTCTACGGCCGCGCGCCCAAGGTGCCGGTGATGCCGAGCGCATCGCGTTGACACGGGAGGGCGGGCTCGCGAAGGCGCCGCCTCCTGCTGCTTCGATTCGAGCCCCGTCAGGGGGGCGGCGAAAGGAATGACAATCAACGCTCGGGCCGGCTGAGAGTGCGAGGGACTGCTCTGCGCACCGCCTTGCGATGGGACGACCTTTCACTCGCGGACTTGGGGGAAGGCCGCGTTCTTGCCGCAGGGCGGAGTCAGTGACAACTCCCTGGCGAAAGGGGGCCCGCCATGCACGTGCCGTCCGCTGGGACTCCCGCGAGCCGTCCGGGTCGGGGAATGAGCTGGCCCGCGATGGGGCTGTTGTCTGCGTCAGCCGTTATCAACCTGACCAACGTCGCGGCGATGTCCGAGTATGGGCTGGGGTCGGTGGTGCTGTACATCCTCCCCGCCCTGGTCTTCCTGCTGCCCGCGGCCTTCACCGCCGCCGAGTTGGGCAGCACCTGGCCTGGAGGCGTCTTCACATGGGTGCACGAAGCGCTGGGTGAGAAGTGGGCGTTCTGCGCCGCGTGGCAGCAGTGGGTGCAGAACATCATCTTCTATCCCCTGCTGTTGTCCTTCGCCGCGGGCAACCTCGCGTACATCGTGTCGCCCGTTCTCGCGCTCAACGGCCCCTTCAACGGCGCCTTCGTGCTGGTGGGCTTCGGCCTGTGCGCAGCGGTGGCCCTGCACGGCGTGGGTCACGCCTCGCGCTTCTCCGTATGGGGCGTGGTGCTCGGCATTGTCATCCCCACGACCCTGCTGACACTGCTGGCCGTGGCGTACCTCCTCGGCGGCCACGCATCGGCCACGCCGCTGGAGGCGAGTCATCTCCTGCCGCCGTGGTCCGGTATCGGCGGGCTGGTGCTCGTGGTGGGCAACTTCCTCGCATACGGCGGCGTGGAGGTGAGCGCGGTGCACGTCCGGGAGATGAAGGACGCGCGCCATGGCTATCCGAAGGCCATGGTGCTGATGGCGCTGCTCGCCACGCTCATCTTCGTTTTCTCCACGCTGGGCGTCGCCGTGGCCGTCCAGCACAAGCGGCTGGACTTGAGCGCGGGGCTCATCCAGGCCTTCGAGACATACCTGGACGTGTATGGCTTGAAGCGGATGGCTATGGTCTTCGCGCTGCTGTTCCTGATCGCCGCGCTGGGCACGGTGCTCACCTGGATGCTGGGACCCAACCACAGTCTGTTGCTGGTGGGGCGCAAGGGCTTGCTGCCGCCGCTCTTCCAGCGCACCAACAGCCATGGCACTCCCACGGCGCTCCTGGCGACGCAAGGAGTGCTGGTGGCGCTGCTCGCCCTGGGGTTCTTCATCGCGAAGGACGTCAATCAGGTCTATTGGGCGCTCGCCGCCATGACGACACAGCTCTACATCCCCATGTATGGACTGCTGTTCGTGTCGGCGCTGAAGCTGCGTCGCGCGCGTCCCGAAATCCCGCGAGGCTACCGGGCGCCCGCGCTGCCGCTGCTCGCCTGTGTGGGAATCGTGTCCTCCGCCCTGGCCTTCATCGTGGGCTTCGTGCCGCCCAAGCAACTCAAGGTGGAACAACCCATCGCCTATGTGGCGAACCTGGCGGGGCTGGTCTTCGCCCTGGGCGCCGTGCCCTTCGTGCTCTACGCGCGCCGAAAGCCAGAGTGGCGGCAGCCGGGTCCATAGGTCCCGCTGATTCGTGAATTCCTTGTATAGGGAGGGGCGGGCCGTGGTTTCGTAGGCCGCCATGTCCACCCTCCGAACGAAAATCGCTCCCCTCGCGGTCGCGCTGTTCACCCTGGTGGCCTTGTGTCTTCCGGCGGAAGCCGAGGCACAGGCCTGGTCGCTGACGAACGCGCAGCGGCAGGCGTTCCTTCGCTACTACGCGCCGGTCATCTTCAAGCGCGCCAATGGCAACGGCAACGAGCACGGCTACGACTGGCTGACGAACTTCGACTTCGACCAGGACGGGGACTTCTCCAACAACAAGCTGCACTGGAAGCAGATCAACCAGTACGTGGACGCGTCGCGCGTGGGCCCCAGCGCGTTCGACAAATGGCGCATCCGGCCGACGCTCTACACGTCACTGATTGAGTACATGGACGGGGGCAAGAACCTCACCCTCGTGTATCACCTGTATCACGCGCTGGATAAGAACGCGGCGGGCAACTGGCAGCTCCATGACTGGGAGCGCGTCGAGCTCCAGGTGAAGAACGTCGTGGGCAATCCGGGCAGCGGGGAGTCCGTGGCGTACGCGGTGGTGACGCAGCACAAGCGCAACGTGGTGCGCCGGGCGGGCAGCGGCGACCTCCAGTTCATGCAGACGGGCACGGGCAGCCACCTGCTCATCTGGCAGGCGGAGTGGTCCGACAAGCTGCTGGCGCCGCACGGGCAGGAGCTGCGCTTCGTGACGGATCCGTATTCGTTCTTCGCGGGCCGGATGGCGTCCGGGGGCAAGGCGGAGGCGGACGTGAACAACGACGACGGGCGCAAGAAGCTGCACTACGTGTTCGTGCCGGAGGACGACGGGGCGGCGGTGGCGGCGTTCAACGCGCAGCCGGTGCGGTACTCGACGGCGGACGCGCTGGCCAGCCGCTATGACAATGGGGACTCCGCCAACTGGCCCGCGGTGAAGCGCGTCACGTACGAGCTGCAGGACCTGGCGGACATCCTCCCCACGCACTGGGAGCACGGGGGCTATGCAACGCACTGGCTGCCGGACGAGCCCCAGTTCTTCTTCCTGGAGAGCCCGGTGGTGAACGAGGCGGGGCAGGCGGAGGTGAGCGTGGGGATGCAGCGCTTCTTCTCCAAGACGCGCGACGTGGAGGGGCAGGACGACCGCGAGGGCTACCCGTCGAAGAAGTGGTTCTTCGGCACCTTCGAGCTGAACGACAAGGCGTCCGACACGGGGGGCGGCGGGTCCAGCGCGTTCCACGACAAGTCATGGGCGGGCACGGTGGTGGACTCGCGGGGGCAGACGCGCATGAGCGCCAGCGGCTACCTGGCGTCCGTGAACTCATACTGGTGGCAACACGACTACTTCGTGCACTCGGGCGTGACGGACGACACGGACGGGCGGGAGCAGGGCTTCTGGCTGCAGGGTGGGTGGTACCTGCCTCAGAACGGCGGGTTTGACGGACGCTGGGTGCAACTCTTCGACGACCGGCCAGGCAAGGAGTCCGGCGAGGACTGAATTGGTCCTGATTGCCGTGCGGGGGGCAGAGCGAGAAGCGCGGCTCATGCCCTCTTGCGAATAGGTCCCAGAAGGGGACCCGGGGTGGCGGTGGGCTGGTAGGGTTGCGGCGCAATTCCACCCCCCTCGTTTGCGTGAAGGAAACACGCCATGAGCCAGCCCAGCACCCCCAGCCCTCAACAGATAGACCTCAACCGCACCGCCGTGGAGATCGCCCCCGAGACCTTCTGGGTCGGGAAGCGCGAGCCCGGCGGCATCTTCTTCGCGAACCCGTTCCTGCGCCGCTTTCAGGGGACGGATCAACGGACGAAGAAACCCTCTGAGTTCAACCTCCTCATCGACCCCGGGTCGAGCAGCGACTTCTCCACCATCCACACGAAGGTGGTGTCGCTCATTGGGGGGATGGACCGCCTGTCCGCGCTCTTCATCAACCACCAGGATCCGGACGTGGGGTCGTCCGCGAACATCATCTCGGCGCGCTATTCGCCGCGCGCGAGCATCCTGTGCTCCGAGGACACCTGGCGGCTCATCGTCCACTTCAACCTGCCGCGCAACCGCTTCATCCCGACGGAGAAGTTCTCCGCGGGGTTGAGCGTGCCCACGGGGCACAAGCTGTTGCCGGTGCCGTCGCCGTTCTGCCACTTCCGGGGCGCGGTGATGCTGTACGACCCGCAGACGCGGGTGCTCTTCACGGGGGACCTCTTCGGAGGCCTCACGGACAGCAAGGCCCAGGGCCTGTGGGCGGACGAGTCTGACTGGAACGGCATCCGGGCGTTCCATCAGATCTACATGCCGGTGAACTCGGCGCTGGTGCGCGCGGTGGCGGCCATCCGGAAGCTCTCGCCCGCGGTGGAGATGATCGCCCCGCAGCACGGCCGCATCATCCGGGGCAAGCTGGTGCAGCAGTTCCTGGAGCGCATGGAGCGGCTGCAGGTGGGCCTGGACATCATCGACGAGGCGCAGGACCGCACGCACCTTCAGGCCTGGAACGCGGTGATCGACCGGGTGCTGAACCTGGCGCGCGGCTACCTGGGTGAATCCGTGGAGGCGAAGCTCTCCGCGAGCGGCCAGTTGTCGGACACGGCGAAGTTCAACGGCCAGCGGCTGGAGGTGAGCCGCATGGGCAAGTGGACGCTGGAGCACGTGGTGGAGGTGCTCTGCCAGGGCGAGCCCTCGGAGATTTCGGGCCCCATCATGGTGGAGGCCACCCTCGCCGCCGCGGAGTACAACCTGCCCACGCCGCACCTGGACCTCGAAGGCGCGGGCGCGCCGGCGCCGGTCTCGTTGCTGGAGCCGTGAGGGGGGAGGGCGGGGTGCATTCCAAGGACCGTGACAGCGGAGGCTTGACCTATCTGGGCCCGGAGGCGCTGAACGCGCGGCCGGGCAACGCCGTGGCCGAGGACGGGTCCGAGCCGACGCTGCCGCAGGTGCGGACGCCCGTGTCTCCGGGGGGGACGTTGCTCCAGGGGGCGGTGACGCCCCGGCCTCCCGCGCCCGTGCACCAGGGGCTCGTCCCCGGGCAGGTGGTGGCGGGGCGCTACCGGGTGGAGAAGTGGCTGGGCGTGGGCGGCACGTCGGCGGTGTACCAGGCGCTGGATGTGAAGAAGCAGCAGCGCGTGGCGCTCAAGGTGCTGGCCGTGCCGTACGCCGACGAGGCGATGGTGACGCGCTTCCGCCAGGAGGTGGAGCACGCCCGGGCGCTGGAGCACGTGAACATCCTGCATGTGTTCGACGCGGGCTCGGACGGGGAGAGGCATTACCTGACGGTGGAGTTACTGGAGGGGAGGGATCTGCGGCAGGTGATGCAGGAGGGGCGCCCCACGCTGGCCAACGCCTTGCGGTGGTTGATGCACGCGACGGTGGCGCTGGAGCACGCGCACGCGCGTGGGGTGCTGCACCGGGACGTGAAGCCGGGGAACCTCTTCATCACGCGCACGGGCGTGCTGAAGCTGATGGATTTCGGGCTCGCCAAGAGCGCGCATGTGATGGGGAACACGGCGCAGGGCGCGACGCTGGGGACGCCGGAGTACATGGCGCCGGAGCAGGTGAAGGGGGCGGAGGTGTCCCCGGCCACGGACCTGTATGCGCTGGGCGTGGTGGCGTACGAGCTGCTCACCGGGCAACTGCCGTTCCGGCATGCGCAGCCCATTCCGCTGATGCTGATGCACGTGCAGGAGACGCCCGTGCCTCCGAGGAAGCGGCGTCCAGAGCTGCCGGAAGCTTTCGAGCAGGTCGTCCTCAAGCTGATGCGGAAGCAGCCCGAGGAGCGTTACGCGAGCGCCACGGTGCTGCGCGCTGAACTGGCGAAGCTGTGGCCGCTGGCACTCCAGCGGGGGCGGGCGTTATAGGAGGCTCCTTCTCCAGGGGGCCTCCATGTCTGTCAAATTCAACCACACCATCGTCCACGCGAAGGATCAGGTCGCGTCCGCGCGATTCCTGGCGGAGCTGCTGGGATTGCCCGAGCCCACGCGCTTCGGGCATTTCCATGCGGTGAAGCTGTCGGATGGGGCGACGCTCGACTACATGACGACGAAGGACGCCATCCACGGTCAGCACTACGCGTTCCTGGTGTCGGAAGAGGTGTTTGATTCGCTGATCTCCAAGATCCGCGACCGGAAGATCCAGCACTGGGCGGACCCGTTCGGCCACCAGGAGAACCAGATCAACACCCATGATGGAGGCCGTGGGGTCTATTTCCAGGACCCCAGTGGCCACTACATGGAGGCCATCACCGTGCCCTATGGCGGGTGGTAGCAGGTTTGTAGTGTTTGATTGGACGGTGTGCCGCAACTGTGGCGGCTGGCCATTTTTAGGAGTATAGGGATTTGCGCCTTCAGTTAAATGATGAGTTAATCCAGTGGTTTAGTTGTGGTGAAAAAGTGGCAGTGCTTGCATGTTGATTGGTCAAGGATGCATTAGGCGGCTAGCGTGGACGGGAGTAGCGAGTGCTTTTAAGTCCATCCATGACAGCAGAACGAACTGCCGAGCTTCCGATTTTCGACTTGCAAGAATGAGGAATTGCCTGCTGGGTCCGACATGACTCCTGGCTTTATGTTCAGGCGTGTTTGCTGGATTTTTTGGATTCCGCTCCGGGCCAACTATGCTCTGGGGAATACCTGCTCGCCTGCTCCAATACGACTACCGCATGTCTACCACTTCGCCCGCAGTTTCTAACCCAGAACCGGTATTCATAAGCCACTCCTCTGCCGATCGTGGATTGGTTGGGTTCTTCGTTGAGCAATTGCTTGTTGCAGGCATTGGGCTTTCTCCGGCACAAATATTCTATACTTCAGCGCCAAGCAGCCCAATACAAGCGGGTGAGAACTTTAATCCGCGAATCCGGCAGGCAATCGCCGGTTGCAGGATTGTTATCGCTCTGGTTTCCCCAAACTATTACCGAAGCCCTTTTTGCATGAGTGAATTGGGGGTCGCTTGGGCTGCGGAGAAATTACTGCCGATTCTTGTTCCGCCAGTTGATTTTGGCAGTCTTGAGGGCGTGTTGTATGGCATGCATTGTATTCGAGTCGGGGACAAGCAGAAAATATTTGAGCTCTACGATCGGTTTAGCGCGGCAGACTGGCATCGGCCCAACCGTACAGGGATATTTGTATCAAAGGTTGAAGATTTCCTTGCGGGTCTGCCCGGCTGCCTCTCTCAATTGCCAGCGCCGGATGTGGTAGAACGTTCAGAGTACAAGAAATTGGAGGCGCAGATAGACGAGCTTTCTGCAAAGCTCAAGGCTAGTGCTGCCTCGGCTGAGGAGTTAAAAAAGTTAGCTCGAGTCCCTATGCCCGATGCGCCGCAACAGAAGGCGCCATTGGCGACATCAGGCGTTTCTGGGGGGCTTCTTTCGCCCAGCACGAAGTTTGAAAAGGAAGATGCTGAGTTTAAAGGCTTGGTTGCTAAGTTTAATCAGGCAGCAAAGTCCGTGCCGCAGGTCGTAATGCGGATGGCTTATGCGAGAGCCGTGGGGATGGGAGAGGGGTTTAGAGCATTTGATTCCGAAGCCCATGAGTGGCAGACGGCCGTCAAAGAGGGCTTGGTTAAGTTTTACGAGGAGGATCGTGAGTGGTTTCTGAACTTCAACAGCGCAAGAGTTGAGCGTGTTTGTGGGGCGCTTAGTGCGGTAGAGGATTTCTGGAGGAAGGTGGGTAGTGGGTATAAATTCGACTATGAAATCAAATATCGGCATATTCCTTCGTTGAGTGAGAGTGCTTTTTCTATTCAGTGGTTTGGTTTTTGGTGGGAAGAGGATCCGTATGAGATACCGTTCTAAAGATGGGGGGTGAATTGGCTTTTGGGTTCATGTGGTCGCGTCAACTTCCGTGCCAAAGCTAGAGTAGGCTCTTGGCATGGGCGCTGCGTCGAACTCCCCGGATGGCAAGAACGCGCTGCTTCGCGGTCTTCCTTCCATCGAACAACTCCTGCGGCGGTCGTCGCTGGAGTCCCGGCTCGCGAACCTTCCCCATGCCCGCGCGGTCGCGGCGCTGCGGCTCGCTGTCGAACGTGTGCGCTCCCGGCTCCTCGCCGGTGACCTGCGTCCCTTCGAGGACGCGGACGTTGAGGCGGCGCTTGCGTCCCTGGCCACGCCGAACCTGCGGCGCGTGATCAACGCCACTGGCGTCGTGCTCCATACGAACCTTGGGCGCGCACCGCTGGCTCCTGAAGCCGTGGATCGCGTCGTCGCTGTTGCCCGGGGCTACTCCAACCTCGAATACGACCTGGACGAAGGCGAGCGTGGCAGCCGCTACGCGCCGCTCATCGGCCTTCTGCGCACGCTCACCGGCGCGGAGGACGCCATCGTCGTCAACAACTGCGCGGGCGCCGTGCTGCTTGTCCTCGCCGCGCTCGCGTCCGGTCGCGAATGCGTCGTGTCCCGTGGCGAGCTCGTCGAAATCGGCGGCGGCTTCCGCATCCCGGATGTCATGCGTCAGTCCGGCGCGAAGCTCGTCGAAGTGGGCACCACCAATCGTACCCGCCGCGCGGACTACGCCAACGTCTTGAGCCCGGACACCGGCCTCATCGTGAAGGTCCACCGCTCCAACTTCGCGCTCGTTGGCTTCACGGAAGAGGCGTCCCTCGCGGAGCTCACCGAACTGGGACGCTCCCGTAACGTACCCGTGTTCCAGGACCTGGGCTCCGGCGCGCTCATGCCTCTGTCTGGCCCGGGACTCACCCCGGAGCCCACCGTGGGCCAGGCCATCCGGGAGGGCGCGGACGTTGTCGCGTTCTCTGGCGACAAGCTCCTTGGCGGTCCCCAGGCGGGCGTCATCGTTGGCCGGGCGGACCTGCTTCAGCGCATCAAATCCCACCCGCTCACACGTGCGCTGCGTGTCGACAAGATGACGGTCGCGGCCTTGGAGGCCACGCTGGAGCTATACCGGGATGGCCGCCCGGAGGTGGTCCCCACCCAAAGCCTGCTCACCCAGCAACCGGCTTTGTTGCAAGCCCGTGCCGAACGCCTGGCGGCCCTACTCGCGGCGAGCGGCGTGGAGGGCCGTGTCGTGTCCGTGGATGGACAGGTAGGTGGAGGTGCCATGCCTCTGGCCCGGTTGCCTTCCTACGCTTGCAGCCTCACCGTAGAAGCGCCGAAAGTATTCCTGGAACGTCTGCGCGAAGCCGAGGTGCCCGTTATTGGCAGGATTGCGGATGACGAGGTCGTTCTCGACGTCCGGTGTCTCTCAGAGGAGGACCTGGGGCAGGTCGCGCAGGCTGTGGCGGCCGCCCGTTCGGGAAGCCAGCCATGATCAACAGCGCCGTGCTCGTTTTAAACCGGTACTACCAACCGGTTCACGTGACGTCGGTCAAACGGGCTTTTTCCCTGCTGTATCAGGGCGTCGCCAAAGCCATCGACGAGCAGTACCGCCTGTATGAGTTCGAGGACTGGGCCGCCCTCAGCGCCACCCAGGACAGCATCACCACCATCGACCGCACCATCCGCGTGCCGCGCGTCCTCGTGCTCGGCGCGTATGACCACCTGCCGCGCGCCAAGGTGCGCTTCTCGCGCCTCAACATCTACGCGCGCGACAACGACACCTGCCAGTACTGCGCGAAGCAGCTGCCCCGCAGCGAGCTCAACCTGGACCACGTCAGCCCGCGCACCCAGGGCGGCAAGACGACGTGGGAGAACGTCGTGTGCTCCTGCGTCCCCTGCAACCTGAAGAAGGGCGGGCGCACCCCGGAACAGGCCGGGATGCGGCTGCTCAAGAAACCCGTGCGCCCGCGCTGGACGCCGCTGTTCCGCGGCGCCATCCGCAAGATCACCTACCGCGAGTGGCTCCCGTTCCTGCACCTCGCGGACGTGTCGTACTGGAACGTCGAGCTGCTCGACGAGTGACAGCGAACGGCTCCCCGGCCGCCTGCTCCCCGAGCCTCCTGGCGCCGGGGCGCGGGCTGTCGGCGCTCTGGGGCCGGTCGTGAAATGGCGGGGTGTCGACTCGGGCGGTAGGACGGGCTTTGATGCGAGCCTTCGTGAAGCCCGCCCCCCTGCCTCCATCCGCTCCCGCCTCGCTGGCTGCTGGCACCTCGCCGCGTGCAGGCAATGACGTGTCGTCCTCGGGACCCGCGGGCCTTGCCCGGCGCTCCCGCGCGCGGCGGATCATCGCGGTGGGCGGCGGCAAGGGCGGCATCGGCAAGTCGATGGTGTCCGCCAACCTGGGCGTCGCGCTCGCGCAGGCAGGCCAGAAGGTGCTGCTCGTCGACGCGGACCTGGGGGGCGCCAACCTGCACACCTGCCTGGGCGTGGGGCCTCCGGAGGCCACGCTGTCGGACTTCCTGCGGCGCGGGAAGGCGAACCTCGAAGAGGTGATGGTCGCCACCGGCGTGCCCGGGCTGTCACTGATCGCGGGCGCACAGGACTCGCTGGACGCGGCGAACCTCAAGTACGCGCAGAAGCAGAAGCTGTTGCGCACGCTGCTGTCCCAGACGACGGCGGACTACCTCATCCTGGACCTGGGCGCGGGCACCAGCTTCAACACGCTCGACTTCTTCCTCATCGCGGACCACGGCCTGCTCGTCGTGCTGCCGGAGCCCACATCCGTGGAGAACGCGTACCGCTTCGTCAAGGCGGCCTTCTTCCGCAAGCTCCAGCAGACGGAGGCGCGCTACGGCATCCAGGACATGGTCGATGGCGCGCTGTCCACCCGCGAGGGCGGCCTGCGGACGCTGCACGACATCGTCGAGCAGGTGCGGCGCAAGGCCCCTTCGGACGCGGAGCGGCTGGAGCGCGAGCTGGCGGCGTTCCACGTGCGGCTCGTCGTGAACCAGGCGCGCACGGACGCGGACGAGAAGGTCGGCGCCGCGATGGTGTCCGCGTGGAAGAAGTTCTTCGGCATCGACATGGATGACCTGGGCGCCCTGCGCCACGACGATGAGGCGTGGCGCGCGGTGCGCAAGCGCAAGCCGGTGCTCCTCGAGCGCCCCGACTCGCCCGTGTCCCAGGGACTCCAGCGCATCGCCGCGCGCATCCTGACGCTCGACGGCCTTTCCCCCGAGTCCGCCATCCCATGAAGCCCTTCGCGCAGCAGACCTACTACGAGCTCCTGGAGGTGCCGCCCTCGGCGACCGACACGGAGATCCGCGCGGCCCATCAGCGCCTGATGGAGCTGTATTCGCCGGATTCCATCGCGGTGTACGCGCTGGGGGATCCGGATCAGGTGGAAGCGCTGCGTGAACGGATGAACGAAGCGATGGAGATGCTTACCGACGCGGACCTGCGCGTCGAGTATGACCGCTCCATCGGGCTGTCCACGGAGCGGCTCGCGAAGGCCGTCGCGACGGCGGAGGCGGTGGGCGCGGTGGACTCGGCCGCGCGTGTCGCGGAGGCGCTGGCCACCGCGGCGGCGGCGTTGGCGAAGGCCGCGGGTGCGGTGGATGCCGAAAGGCTGGAGGCGGAGTCGCGACTGAAGGCCGCGGCTTCCGTGAACGACAATGAAGGGGAGGCCTCTCGCGCGAGTGGGACGCCTGGAAAGAGCGAGGAGCGGATGCGCGGTGAGGAGTCGAAGCGGCAGGAGTCCTCGGGGAAGGACGCTCCAGGCGTGCCCCCCGAGCCGGTGATGGTGGGAGGCGTGGCGGTGGTGGAGGCCTTCCGTGCCTCGTTCACCCGGAGCCTGTCGTTCGTCTACGTCCCCGCGAGTCCGCTGCGCGGCCAGGGCAGGGGAGCCGCCGAAGCCCCGGCCCCCGCCGTGGACGCGAAGTCCCCTGGCGCCGAGACCGCGCCGGCTGCCTCGGCACCCAAGGCGGAGGCGTCTGGCCCCGTCGAGCCCGCTGCCACGGCGGCTGCGTCCCAGGTGGAAGCCCTGCCTCCGACCGGATCCGCTTCCGTGCCCGCGAGCCCTGTCGTGGAGCCTGCGGCAGCGGCCGCGCCGGACCGTGTGGAGACCCTCATGGCTCCTGTTGCCTCCACGGCGACAGAGGTTCCCGCTCCTCAGCCCGCTACGGGCACCCATGCCGTGGCCGCGCCGGTAGCCGCGCCGTCCGCGCCGGAAGCCAGCGCTTCGCCCGTTGAGCCAGTGGCAGCGCCGCCCGCGCCAGGAGCCAGCGCTTCGCCCGTTGAGGCAGTGGCTACGACGACCGCTCCGGAAGCCAGCGCTTCGCCCGTTGAGCCAGTCACCGCGCCGCCCGCATCGGAAGCCAGCGCTACGCCCGCCGCTTCGGTGGCCGCGCCACCCGCACCGGAAGCCGGCGCCACGCCCGCCGTGCCGGTCGGCGCGACGCCCGTGCCCGACGCGGTCGCCGCGACGCCCGCGCAGGAATCCAGCGCCACGCCCCAGGTCCCCGAGGCCGGATCCGTGGCCTCCAGCCCCGCGCCTGTCGCGGACGCCTCGGCCGTGACGACCACCCAGGGCGAGTCGGATCCGAACCCCACCCTGGACTCCAGCACCACCGCGCTGGCCCGGGTCCCGGCCACCGGGGCCTCCCGCGCCGCCGTCCGGCCGCTGACGTCGCGCCCCATCGACTCGCGTCCCGCGCAGAACGGCCCCACGGGGCCGGGCAGCGTGAAGGGCCCCACGGTCCGCAAGCTGGGGGACGCCCAGGTCCTGGCCCAGGACTCCGCCATCGCCACCGCCGAGTCCGCGTTGGCCCAGGTGGCCGCCAAGGTCCGCGAGGCCCGCCCCCGGGGCGTGGACATCCCCTCCGACGCCGAGTTCAACGGCGAGCTGCTCCGCCGCGTCCGGGAGGCCCGGGGCCTCACCATCCAGCAGCTGGCCGACCGCACCCGCATCTCCGTGCGTCACCTGGAGAACGTGGAGGCGGACCGCTACACCGCGCTGCCCACCACCGTGTACCTGCGCGGCATCCTCATGAACCTCGCCCGCGAGCTGGGCCTGGACCCCCTGCGCGTGTCCAAGAGCTACCTCGCGCTGTTCTCCGAGAAACCCGCCAAGTCGGGCCGTTGACCGGGAGTCGGCCATGCACCCTCCCGTGCGACGGGAAAAGTTGACTCGCACGGGGTGGGTGCCTAAGTAGTGGCACGATGACGGAAGAGGAAAAGGTCAAGGCGATGCGACTCGCCCGCGCGATCGCCTCCGATATTTCGCTCTACAACGAGCAGAAGATCATCAAGGGCATCGAGCAGGACAACCTTTTCGAGGTCCTCAAGGAGGAACTGGAAGAGGGGCGCGCGCTCTATAAGAGCCGCGTGAGCGCGGAGATCAGCACCCAGGCGAACTTCTTCGAGCGCGCCATCAACGACATCGTGCTGCGCTCCAAGGCGCACGTGAAGTCGAAGATCTGGTAGCGCCCACCCCCGTGGCCTCACCCGACACGCGCGAGCACCGCGCCCTCCCCGAGGCCCGGGGCGAGCGCCTGGATGCGTACCTGGCCCGCGCGTTCCCGGACCTCACCCGCTCCCGCCTCCAGGGCCTCATCGCCGACGGCCACGTGCTGTCGGACGGCAAGCCCGCCAAGGCCGCGCAGCGCCTGCGCGGAGGCGAGCTGCTGGCCCTCCACGTCCCCGCGCCCGTCGCCGCGATTCCGCAGGCGGAGGCCCTGCCCGTGTCCGTGCTGCACGAGGACCGGGACCTCGTCGTCGTGGACAAGGCCGCCGGCATGGTGGTGCACCCGGGCGCGGGTCACGCGTCCGGGACGCTGGTCAACGCGCTGCTGCACCGCGTGAAGGACCTGGCCGGCGTGGGCGGCGAGTTGCGCCCCGGCATCGTCCACCGCCTGGACAAGGACACCACCGGCTGCCTCGTGGTGGCCAAGCACGAGCGGGCCCTGGTGGCGCTCCAGAAGGCCTTCAAGACGCGCGAGGTCCAGAAGACGTACCTGGCCCTGGTGCACGGCGCGCCGCCCGCGGAGGGGCGCATCGAGACGCTCTACGGCCGCCACCCCATCCACCGCCAGAAGTTCACCGGCAAGGTGAAGGAGGGCAAGCCCGCCATCACCCTGTTCCGCGTGCGCGAGGCCTTCGACGGCGCCGCGCTGGTGGAGGTGGACCTGCTCACCGGCCGCACGCATCAGATCCGCGTCCACCTGGCGGAGGCCGGACATCCGCTCCTGTGCGACGCGCTCTACGGCGCCGGCCGTAAGGCGAAGGGCGCGGTGGCGGACGCGCAGCAGGCGCTGGGCCGCCAGGCGCTGCACGCGTGGCGCCTGGCCTTCGAACACCCGCGCACCCACAAGGCGCTGGACCTGGAAGCCCCCCTGCCGGAGGACTTCCAGAAGGCGCTCACCGTGCTGCGCGAGGCGAGCGTCCCCCCGGGGCCTCCCGCGAAGGCGAAGGCCCCGGTGAAGAAGGCTACAGGCCGGAAACGCTGAGCTGCTGCTGACGGCGGGAGAGGACCTTGATGGGCTGGATGGCCATCACCCGCATGAAGACGGACAGGAGCTCCGGGTCGAACTTCTGGCGCATCTCCGTCCACATCAGCATCAGCGCCACCTCCGGGCCGTACGCGTCCCGGTAGGGCCTGCGGGAGGTGAGCGCGTCGTACGCGTCGCAGATGGCGATGATCTTCGCGTACACCCCCAGGTTCGTCTTGGGGATGATCATCTGGATGTTGCCGCGCGCGTCCCGCACCGCGGTGCCGTAGTCCGTCTTGTGCTCGAACGTGGTCACCACGCGCAAGAGCGTGGAGCGGCTGAAGCCCTTCTCCATCAGGATGTTGCGCACGCTGATGAGCGGCGCGCGGGCCACCGTCGTCTTCTCGTCCGCGGTGAGCGCGCCGCGCTTGGTGGCCAGCTCCTCCGGCAGCGTCGTCATGCCCGCGTCGTGGAAGAGCGCGATGTAGCCCAGGTCGCGCAGCTGCGGCTTGGTGAGCCCCAGCTCCGCGCCGAACACGATGCACATCAGCGCCACGTTCACCTGGTGGTAGACGAGGTAGTCCTCCTCGCGCTTCTGCGTCGTCATGCCCAGGAAGTGGGTGCGCTGATCGTAGGAGATGTCCACGAAGTCCTGCACCAGGCGCAGCGCCCGCGACGAGCCGATGGGCTTCCCCGCGCGCACGGACTCCAGGTACTTCTGCAGGAAGAACACCGCGCGGGCGTACACGGTCATCGCGTACTTCTTGCGGTCGACCTTCTGGTCGCCCGGCGTGTCCATGTCCTTGTTGAGCTTCTCCTTCAGCTTGGAGAACTTCGCCACGCGCATGTTGAGGAGCTTGCGCCCCTGCAGGCCGTCCTCCTCCGCGGTGGAGGACTGCTCCTTGCTGAAGATCCAGACGAAGTTCTTCAGCTCCTGCGTGGTGACGGGCTTGGTCAGCGTGATGCCGCCCACGTCCTTGGCGCGCATCTCCGACAGCAGGTAGCGCTGGTTCTCGATGGAGTTCAGGTCCACCTTCACCAGCATGCCGTTCAAGTAGAACGAGTCCTTGACGCCCGTCAGCTCCAGCCGGCCTTCCTTGCCGATGATCTGGTTGATGATGTCCTGGAGCTGGTGGAGCGGCTTTTCGAAGACGGCGTTCTCCGGGTCATACATCTTCACCGAGCGCACCAGCATGTAGAGGCCCGCGAGCATGGAGCGCGACAGGTTCTGGAGCTTCTCGTTGTGCTCTCGACCGTACTCGCCCAGGTTCTCGTCCTGGGTCTGATTGATCTTCAGATTGTCGGCCATGGTGTCAGCTCGCTTCTTCCGGGAGCGCCGAGTCCCCGAACAGGGACTTGCGCGTCTGGTACATCGCCTTGCGGGCCGCGGTGAGGACCTCCAGCGGCTGCGCCTTGTCCTCCACCACGCCCTGCAACATCTTGTAGGACTGGATGGAGCCCGCGCCGCCCAGGCCGGTGATGGCCAGGAGCTTGTCCTCCATCACCCGCCGCTTGTTGAGCAGGGACGGCTTCACCGTCAGCAACTGCTGCATCATGGACAGCGCGGCGGGCAGGTTGGTGGACCCGATGGCCGCGTAGACGGCGGCCTTCTCGTCGGACGTCTTCTTGTCCCAGCTGGGGTCGCGCACCTGCCGCACCAGGTCCGTGAAGGCCCGCTCGCGGTCGAACTCCGGCAGCAGCTTGGCGGCCAGCATGCGCACCTGGGAGACGCCGTCGGTGAGCGCATCCAGGATGATGCGCCGGGCCTCCGCCGAGCGGCCCCTGCCGATGATCTGCATGACCTCCAGCTTCACCACCAGGTTGGGGCTCTTCATCACCTGGCCGAACATCTTCACCCGCTCCGGGTGGTTGCTCTTCTCCAGGATGTAGACCATGTCGCGCACCGTCTGCGGCCGGTCCGACAACAGGCGCGCGACGAAGGGCTCCGGCAGGTCGCGCGCGAACGTGGCCAGCACGTCGCACAAGAGCGCGCGGTTCTCCGGCAGCTCGATGGTCTCCAGCACGCTGAGCAGCGGCAGCACCGAGTCCACGCCCAGCGCCTGCAGGTAGCGCGTCACGTCCTGTGGCTGGCGGGTGCGCGTCGTCTTCAGCGACTCGCCCATTCGCGTGAGGCGCTGCTCCTCGCCCATCTTGTGGAGGAAGTTGGTGAGCAGCCGCCCCAGGTCCTCACCGCCCTCGCGCTGGGAGAGCGCGCGCAGCTTGAGGACGATCTGATTCACCGTGGCGAAGTCGTCCTGGAGCAGCAGCATGTCCAACAGCTGCAGGAAGATCTCCTCCAGCAGCGCCGCGTCATCCACGCCGCCTTCCACCACCTGGAACACCGCGCCCACCAGCTTCGGGAAGAGGCGCGCGTTCTCTTCCTCGGTGATTTCGCGCTGGATGCGAGCCTTCAGGTCGTCCGAGGCGTGCCGGCCGCCCACGACGAGGCCGCGGATCTGCTCCACGCCGTCCAGCTTCGCGTCCAGGTCCTCCGCGGACACGCGCGCGAAGCGCAGGAAGTCATCCGAGTTCGTCTGGAGGCGGGAGTAGAGGTAGCCCACCACCTTGTCCACCTCCACCTGGACCTCGTCCTCGGAGGCGCCCTCCATGGAGAAGCCCTCCACCACCACGTACTCCACCTGCTGCATGCCCGCGCGCCACAGCTGCGCGAGCACGTCGTCCGCGCCGCGCTCCGGCTCCGACAGCGCGATGAGCGTGAGGGTGACGAGCTCCTCCAGCGGCAGCCCCGGCCGGAAGATGAGCTGGCGGATGCCGTCGCGGAAGAACTTGTAGGGCAGCGGCGACTCTTCGGAGAAGAGCGGCTCGCCGTGCAGCATGAAGTTCTGCTGCTCCACCTTCAGCGAGAGCGGTCCGAACTTCTCCGTGTACGTGGAGATGGCCTCCAGCGCCTTGGAGAGGAACTCCGGGAAGCGCGCCTCGTTGTGGCGGTACATGCCAATCTGCTTGATGCCCTTGAGCAGGTGGAACGCGAACGTCTTCGCCAGTTCCACCTTCTCGCGGACCTCCGGCGACTGCTCCGGTTCCGCGGTCGCGTCCGTGACTTTCTGGGGCTGTGCCATGAAACCTGAAGAATCCGGAGGGGGCGGAAGGCCCCGATGGGGGGAGCTTGAGTGTACTCCCGTCCAGGTTCAGGACCCAATTCGGGAAGCGCCCTGAATCCAGGGGGTTGGCGTGACACCTGGGCAACAGGGGCGGACTGGCGGTGAAGCCCGGGTGTGTTACGCAAGGGGCCCCCTTGCCGTCCGGAGTCCCGTCCATGAAGCGACTGGCCGTGTCCGCCCTGGTCCTGGCGTCCCTCACGGGCTGTTTCCGCATGAGCGTGCGCAGTCCGGCGCCGCGCGACGGCGCACCGGAGTCCCAGACGGGCGTGAGCCTGGTGGAGGGGCTGACGACGTCCAACGTGGCCGCGGCGGAGTGCCGGCATGGCCTGTCCCGGGTGGACGTGTACTGGCCGTGGTGGAGCCCGTTCGTCTACGCCTTCACCTTCGGCATCGTGACGCCGCTGCGGGCGGAGTACGTCTGCGCGAAGGGGGCGGGGGACTCCGGCGGCGACACGGAGGTGCCGCCGTCGGTGCCCGGGCTGTAAGGCCAGGGCCTCCCCGCCGGGAACGAAGCGGGGAGGGTGCTTCTGGCCGTCAGTGCGACGGCGGCGGGGACTCCGCGCCGCTCTTGCCCTTGAGGGCGGAGCGGAACAGCACCGCGGTGAGGACGGCGAAGAACGCCAGGCCCCAGACGTTGGACCACGTCGGGTGCGCCAGCTCGCTCTCGCCCACGGCGTTGAGGAAGGCGCCCACCGCGCCTTCATGGCCGAAGAGGGCGGGCAGGTTGATGGCGCGCGTCCAGGCGCCGTCGCTGGCGATTTCAAGGAAGGCAATCAGCACGCCCGCGATGGAGCCGCCCGCGATGTAGCCGGAGGACATCAGCGTGCCGGGGGAGAACTCGGACTCCGCCGCGCTGCCGCCGCGCAGCTTGTCCACGAAGTGGCGCACCATGCCGCCCACGAAGATGGGGGCGCTGCTGCTGATGGGCAGGTACACGCCCACCGCGAAGGGCAGCGAGGACACGCCGCACAGCTCCAGCATCAGCGCGATGAAGACGCCCAGCAGCACCAGGTCCCACGGCAGCCGCTGCGTGAGGATGCCGTCGATGATGAGCGCGAACAGCTGCGCCTTGGGCGCGGAGTAGCGGGTGAGCGTCTGGCCCTCGTACTCGCTGATGCGCCCGCCGATGCCCGGGTCCACCACGTACTGGATGGTGCCCTGGCCATCCACCAGGTAGCGGCCGGCGGGGACGGGCGTGTCCGCGCCGCGCACGAAGCCTTCCTTGTAGACGCGGTCCGGACCGGCGGTGATGGCGCCCGCGTCCGACAGCTTCAGCGACGGGCCGTTGGCCGGCGCCAGCGTGAGGCCGGACAACTGCTCGGGCGGCATCGGGCGCCAACTGCGCAGCTCCAGCCCGCCGTCCACCGTCGCCACGTCCAGGCGCTCCGCCCACAGCGAGCGCTTGAGCTGCGCGGGCGTCATGCCGCGCTGGGTGAGCGCGTCCTGGGACACCGCCCAGCGGTAGGTGTGCTGGGTGCGCGTCTCCTGCGTGAGCTCCGTCACCTGCACGCCCGGGTGCGCTTCCGGGATGACCGTGGTGGCGCCCTGGTTGAGCAGCACCAGCACCAGGCCGATGAACATCGCGCTGGTGAGCACGCCCACGAAGAGGGCGATCTGCTGCTTCTTGGGCGTGCCGCCCACGAGGAACGCCGTCTTCAGGTCCTGCGCGGTGGTGCCACCGTTGGACGCGGCGATGCCCACGATGGCCGCCGTGGTGAGCGCCATGAAGCGGTCCGGCGACGACGTCCAGCCGAACAGCAGGTACACGAGGCAGGTGACGAGCAGCGTGGCCACCACCATGCCGGAGATGGGGTTGGACGACGAGCCAATCTCACCGGTGATGCGCGCGCTCACCGTCACGAAGAAGAAGCCGAAGATGACGATGAGGATGGCGGAGATGAAGTTCACGTGCAGCGGCGGCGCCAGCCAGATGGCCAGGATGAGCAGCGCGCTGCCCACCAGCACCACCGTGATGGGCAGGTCGTGATCCGTGCGCAGCACCGTGGGCAGGGCGCCCTGCGTGCGCGACTGACGCAGCGTCTCCACGCTGCGCTTGAAGGCGCCCACGATGGTGGGCAGGGAGCGGATGAGGCTGATGAGGCCGCCCGTCGCCACCGCGCCCGCGCCGATGTAGAGCACGTACGCGTTGCGGATCTGATCCGGCGACATGTCCTTGATCAACATCCCGTTGTGCACCAGCAGCGGCGTCTCCATGCCGCTGCCGAAGAAGGAGATCATCGGGATGAGGATGAGGTAGCTGAGCACGCCGCCCGCGAAGGTGATGCCCGCCACGCGAGGCCCGATGATGTAGCCCACGCCGAGCAGCTCCGGGGACACCTCCGTGGAGAGCGTCGCGGCCTTGAGCCCCTTGATGGGCGTCCCGATGGCCTCCTTGAAGAGCTTCATCCCGGAGTAGGCGAACTTGTAGACGCCGCCGATGATGAAACCCAGGATGACCGTGCGGGCGTTGGTGCCGCCCTGCTCTCCGACGATGAGCACGTCCGCGCTGGCGGTGCCCTCCGGGTAGGTGAGCTTGCCGTGCTCCTGGACGATGAGGCCCTGGCGCAGGGGGATCATCATCAGCACGCCCAGGACGCCGCCCAGCGCGGCGGTGAGGAACGCGTGCGTGAGGCTGATGTCGTAGCCCAGGATGAGCAGCGCGGGCAGGGCCGCCGCCACGCCGAACGCGAGCGACTCACCCGCCGAGCCCGTCGTCTGGACGATGGTGTTCTCCAGGATGCTGGAGCGCCCCAGGGCCCGGAAGATGGCGATGGAGAGCACCGCCACTGGGATGGACGCGGACACCGTGAGGCCGACCTTGATGGCCAGGTACACGGACGACGCCGCGAACACGATGCCCAGCACCGACCCGAGCACCAGGCCGCGGATGGTCAGCTCCGCGGGCGACTGCTCGGGGGGCACATAGGGTTTGTGCGGGGCGGAGCCATGCGCCTCCGCGAGGGGGACGCGATCATCGACGACCGGCGGGGAACCGTGGGACAAGCAGGCACTCCTGACAGGAAATCAGGGGGCCCGTTGTAGCAGGGTCTCCGCCGGGGTGCGAAAACTGCCCCTTCAGCCCTGGGCGGCCATCGTCTCCGGATCCACCTCCGCCATCAGGGCGGCCAGCTCCGACTTGAGCTTGTCCTTGGCGCGGATCTCCAGCTGGCGCGCGCGCTCGCGGGAGAAGCCGAAGTGCTCGCCCAGCTCCTTGAGCGTCATGGGGCGCTCGTTCATCACGCGCTGCTCGATGATGAAGCGCTCGCGCGGATCCAGGCGCATGAGGGCGGTGCGGACGCGGTTGTTGATGAGGCCCGCCTCCTCCTTGTCCGCGAACTCGTCGTCCTGGGGCGCCGCGGCGCTCACCACGAAGTCCACGTGGCTGTTGCCGCCGTCCTCGCCCATGGGCGCGTCCAGGGACAGGTCCCGGCCGCCCATGCGCTGCTCCATCTCACGCACCTCGCCGGGCTTCACATGGAGCTTCCGGGCAATCTCATCCACGTTCACCACGGCCTCGCCGCTGCCCAGCTTCTCCAGCTCCCGGCGCGTGCGGGCCAGACTGAAGAACAGCTTGCGCTGCGCCTGCGTGGTCCCAAGCTTCACCAGGGACCAGCTCTTCAGGATGTAGTTCTGGATGTACGCGCGGATCCACCACACCGCGTACGAAATGAGGCGGATGCCCTTGTCCGGGTCGAACTTCTGCACCGCCTTCATCAGGCCGATGTTCCCCTCCTGGATGAGGTCCGACATCTTGATGCCGTAGGAGCGGTACTCGTAGGAGACCTTCACGACGAAGCGCAGGTTGCTCGTCACCAGGCGGTGGCCGGCGGCCAGGTCCCCCTTGATGAACCGGCGCGCCAGCTCCTGCTCCTCCTCCACCTTCAGGAGCGAGTACTGGTTGATCTCCGAGAGATACATCGCGAGGGAGCCAGAATTGGACGACTGCTCGGTCGATGCCTGCATGGATGGGTTCTCCAAATCGGGCCTCCTGCCGCGGCGGAGGCGCTTGAAAGGTGCTCTGGGTTCAAGTCCTACAACTTGACGTGTCTGCCCTGAGCAACCGGGATGCCAACCAGGGTTGGATGTATTCGCGTGTGTCTCCGAGGGGTTGCAGGACGCAGGTGGGCGTCGCCTGGAAACGGTCTGTAACGGTTACCCGTGGCCGGTTGGAAATCCGGGGGTCTGCGAGGGGAGAAAATGCACGGCGCACGGCCCTCGAGCGCACGTCGCCATGACGTCCGCGAATGGGGTTCCGTGAAACGCTTAATGGCGCCGCATGGCGGAGGGTGGAGACATTTCTCCACCTCGGCCGGGCGTTCCTGGGGAGGGCGGGCGACCGGCGACGGAAGCCCGCTTCCGTCCGGAGGGCACTTCTCTTCCGCTCAGGAGGCGCGGGCGGTAGGGCCCGCCTGTCCGGCCGGCTTCGCGGTGCGGCGGGCGGCTTCCGCTTCCAGCGCGTGGCGCAGGGTGGCGAGCAGGTGCTCGGCCTCTCCCTCGCGCAGGGCATGGCCGCCGAAGCGGGCCTCCAGGTAGCGGCGGGTGAGGGGCGTCAGCGCCAGCGCCAGCGGATGGCCTTCACGCGCCAGGCGCGTGGTCAGGTCCTCCAGCGTCTCGTGTTCGAAGCGCGGCACATGGGCCTTCTGGAGCGCCGTGTCCACCCGGTCGAGGAAGCGCGTGGCCTCCAGCACCGGGGCGCGGCCCGTCCAGCGGGAGACGAGGCGGCCCGCGCGCCAGACGACGAAGGCCACGATGGCGGCGGTCACCCACGCGCGCGGCGGGGGCAGGCGGCTGGGGGCTTCGTTCGCGGGGGCGCCGGGCGCGCGGCGCGGCGGGCGGACCAGGGCGCTCGCCAGCTCGAACTGGTCGCGGAAGGAGTAGTCGACGACGGAGTTGCGCCAGCGCGCCTCCACCGCTTCGTAGAGGGCGAGCACCTTCTCCAGCAGCACGGAGCCCTGGCTCGTGCGGTTCGACGGTGGCGTCGCGTCCACGGTGACGAAGCCCCGCCCCGGGACGAGCACGTGCGTCCAGGCGTGCGCGTCGCCCGCGCGCACCAGGTAGCCGCCGTCCATGCGCGTGCCGCCATAGAAGCCCGTGGCGAGCCGCGCCCCGATGCCCTGCGTGCGCAGCATCAGCGTGAGCGCGGTGGCGAAGTGCTCGCAGTGGCCCGACTTGCGCACGAAGAGGAACTCCGCCAGCGGATCCTCGGGCGTGCCTGCCTGCTCCAACGTGTATGCGTAGTCCCGCTGCAGGAAGGCGGTGAGCTTGCGCGCCGCGGCCAGCGGCTCCTTCTCTCCCTGGAGCACCCGCGCCGCCAGCTGGGCTACGCGCGCGTCCAGGTGCTCGGGCAGCGCCAGGAGTTGATCGCGCTCGGCCTGGACCAGGCCCGGGGCCAGGCCGTTCTTCGCGTCCGGCGGCAGGCTGTAGGCCTCGTAGGTGTACGAGGGCGCGGCGATGGTGAAGCGCACCTCGCCGCCGCCCTGGAGCTGCACCGGGCTGTTGCGGGTGCCGGTGGGCGTGTGGGCCATGGCGTTGCCCAGGCGTGAAGGCGTCTCCAGGGCAATCAGCGTGCGGGCGCCGTACGCGGGCAACAGCTCGATGCGCTGGTGCAGGAGCGTGTCGCTGGCGGGGCGCAGGGTGATCTGCCGCTCCGTCTGCCGCGGGCCGACGACGTTCGTCCACTCCATGCCGTCGAAGGTGTCGTAGGTGCGGCCCACCCAGTAGGCGTCCAGCGCCTCGAGGCCCGGGTCGGGCGTGAGCGTGGCGCGCAGCACCACGCGCGGGTTGCCCTTGATGGTGCCCGCGCCGCCCAGCCGCACGGTGTTGGAGTAGCCCGCGCTGCTCACCGCGCCCAGGCCCGGCCCCGAGCGCGGCCCCACCATGGCCCAGTTGAGGCGGGGGAAGAGCACGAAGAAGGCCACCGCACCGGCCACCGCGAACGACACGCCCACGGACAAGGGCCGCAGCACCGCGCGCACCGGCACGGGCTCGTCGTCCGGCACCGCCGCCTCCACCACGCCCAGTGCCAGCGACAGGCTGGCCAGCACCCCGAAGGCGATGAGGCACAGCGCGTAGGACATGTCGCCCGACAGCGCCGCGCCACCGGCCACCATCAGGAGGCCCGTCAGGTGCGTCTGCCCCTCGGCCGCGGCGTCCGGCGTGGACAGCATCCGCTGCGCGGCGATGAGGCTCGCGAAGGCGCACGCCGCCACCACCGCGTTCATCGCGCCGGACGTCAGCTGGAGGCCCAGGAGCACCGCGGCGATCAGCAGCCCCAGCACGGACAGGCGGGAGAAGCGCGAGACGAGCCGCACGTTGCACAGCGCCAGCACCAGCGCCCCGGCGAAGACGCCCAGCACCCACACGGGGAGCTGGCCGGACATGGCCATCGCGCCAAACGCGGAGCCCGCCGCCAGGTCGCGCAGAACGAGCCGCAGCCGCAAGGGGCGCTTCACGCCGCCTCCCGGGAGTCCGTCCCTGCGTCCGCGCCCTCGAAGCCCAGCCACGCGAGCGCCTGGAGGATGCGGCGCTCCTGCGAAGCCCCCGCGGCGGGCCGCAGCGCGCGCTCCGGCAACTGGAGGCCCACTTCATGTCCCGCGTCCAGCAACTGGTGCGCCTGGGCGGCGACCTCCTCGCAGCGGCGCTCCAGCGCGTCACCCGTGAGGCCCGTCTCCAGCGCGAGCTTCCAGACGCGGCGCTCCTCGCGCTCGCGCTCCACCTTCAAGAGGCGCCCCGCCGCGGCGCTCTTCAGCCAGTGGATGCGGCGCGCGTCTTCGTTCGCGCCAAGCTCGCGCAGGCCCGCCACGTCGCCGGTGCCGTCCAGGTGGCGCGGGCTGCCCGCCTCGCCCCGGGGGCCCTTCTGCGCGGGCCCCGGTTCCTTGCAGGCGTAGCCCCGGCGTGGGTAGACGAGCAGCGTCCCCTCCAGGGAGAACACGCGCGTCTTGGCGAAGAGGCCCAACGGCCACGTGGTGGTGACGCGCACTCCGGACAGGCGCACGGGGCCCCGGTGTGGCGCGGCCAGGTCCGCCCGGACGATGTGCTCCCTGCCCGCGGGCAGGTGCCCCAGCTTCCCGGTGCCGGTGAGCGGGGAGAGGTCCTCGGAGAACGTCAGCGCGAAGCCGTGCCCCTGCTTGCGCGACACCGCCCAGCGGTAGGCGAAGGGCTCGCGCGCGAAGGCCGCGTCCGCGCCCACCCGGCGCACCGTCAGGTCGCGCAGGCAGCGCTCCGACAGCACGCCGGACACCACCACCATGCTGAGCAGCAGGCCCAGCAACAGGTAGAGCAGGTTGTTGCCCGTGTTGAGCGCGCCCAGCCCCACGCCGAACGTCACCACCAGGTACGTGCGGCCCGTCTTCGTCACCGACAGCGTGCGCGGCGGACGGAAGAAGGCGCGCAGCCGCGCCTTGAAGGGGGGACGGGCGGGGGCCTTCACCGGGGCGCCGCCACCTTGCGGGCGATCTCCTCCACCAGGTGCGCCGCCTCGTCCCGCGCGGACACCCCCTGCACGGCGCTCCGCAAGAGCACGCGGTGCGCCCAGCAGGGCACCAGCATGGCGCGCACGTCGCCAGGGGTGACGAAGTCGCGCCCCTCCCACAGGGCCTGGGCGCGGGCAGCGGACCCCAGCGCCAGCACCGCGCGGGTGGACGCGCCGCGCTCCAGGTCGCCGTGCTCGCGCGTGGCCCGCGCCAGCCGCACCACGTAGTCCGCCACCGCCGCGTCCAGCTTCACGTCCTGGGCGAAGTCCCGCAGCGACGCCAGCTCCTCCGGCCCCGTCACGGCCTCCACGGAGGGCAGCGGGGACGCCGCGCCGCGCGTGGTGAGCAGGCGCGCCTCCACGTCCGGCGCCGGGTGGCCCAGGGACAGGCGCACGAGGAAGCGATCCAGCTGCGAGTCCGGCAGCGGATAGGTGCCGGAGAAGTCCACCGGGTTCTGGGTGGCCACCACGGTGAAGGGCGAGGGCAGCGCGTGGGTCTGCCCGTCCAGCGACACTTGGCCCTGGGCCATGCCCTCCAGGAGCGCGGACTGGGTGCGCGGGGGCGCGCGGTTGAGCTCGTCCGCCAGCACCAGCTGCCGGAACAGCGGCCCGGGCCGGAAGGAGAAGGTGGCCGTCTGCGCGTGGAACACCTGCGCGCCCAGGATGTCCGCCGGCAGCAGGTCCGCGGTGAACTGGATGCGGGCGAAGGACAGGGCGCACGCGCGCGCCAGCGCCTCCGCCAGCGTCGTCTTGCCCACGCCGGGCATGTCCTCCAGCAGCAGGTGCCCGCCGGCCACCACGCAGGTGACGACGCGCCGCACCTCCTCCGGCTTGCCCTGCACGGCGCGGCCAAGCTGGGCGGCGAGCCGCTCCATCACCGCGCGCGCGGAAGCAGGGGAGGGGACGGGACCGAGGACGCGAGCGGGCTGGGTCATCTGGGCGCGGACTCTAGCCCAGGCGAGCGCCCGCCGGCACCCTCCAGGCCGCCCGTGTTCCACGCCGGATGCCCGCCTGCCTTGGAGGCGCGGGCGCTTGCCGGGGATTCACACGGCCCGGAGGGCCACCCAGGACTCAGACGGAGAAGATGTCCTCGGGCGTGTAGTACGCCCGGTGCGTCGTCGGCGAGGACAGCACGCCGAAGTAGCGGAACATCCGCTCGTGATGCGTGGCCAGCCCGCGCAGCTGCACGGCGCTGTCCTTCAGGCCGTGGGTCAGGATGCCCACCGCGCTGTCCTTGAACTCGCGCAGGTGCGCGAAGTCCAGGACCACCTGGCCCTCAATCTGGCTCAGCGCCTGGAGCGAGTTGCTCAGCTCCTGGGCCGTACGACCGTCCAGCGTTCCTTCCAGGCGCAGCGTGATCCGACCCGCCGCCTCCTCCTGCCGATGAATCTGAAGCCCCGTCATGATGCGCGCTCCCGCTGAGGTGTGCACGTGTGTGCAGCTCGCGATGAAATGGCGGCTGCCACACGTTGCCGGGCCACAGGGGTGGTCCGGGTTCCCACCGGGGGGTGGGGGTGCACAGCCGGAGCCGGACAGTGCACCTTCACCGGCGATCAGGTTAGTGGCGGGCATGCAACTTCGGCCGGAGTGTTGGCGACCGGGCGAAGCGCGTGTCGCGCAGCGGTCAACCCTTGCGGTCGGCTGTCGGCTGCTCGGCACGCAGGCTGATGGCGCGCTCCTGCTGGGCCTTCAGCTTGCGGAACTCCTTCACGACCTTGGCGGGATAGCCGGCCATGAACTTCACCCGGTTCTCCTTCTTCGCGAGGATGCGCTTGGCCAGCCCGGGACCCGCGTTGTAGGCGACGAGCGCGCCCTCCACGGAGCCGAAGCGGTTGATGAGGTCCGCCAGGTAGGCCGTGCCCAGGTTCACGTTCGTCTCGAAGTCGAAGAGGTTGGTGTGGCGGCCCAGCCGCCAGCCGGACTTCTCCGCCAGGTACTTGCCCGTGTCCGGCATCACCTGCATGAGGCCCATGGCGCCCACACCGGACACCGCGTAGTTGTTGAAGGAGGACTCGCAGCGGATCAGCGCCACCACCAGCAGCGGATCCAGGTTGTTGCGCTCCGCCTCGCGGACGATGGCCACCGCCAGCCGGCGCTGCTGCCGCTCCGGGAGCCCGGAGGCGCGCACGGCCTCGGCCACGCCCATCTGCTCCGCGCGGAGGTAGTCCGCCTCGTCCTCGTACTGCTGCAGCCGGGCCAGGGCGGCTTTGAGCTGTGCGTCCTTCTCCGCCAGCTGCGCCCTCAGGGCCGCGACGTCCGGCGCTTCACCCTGGGCACCCACCGGCACCTGCACCGGGAAAGCCACCGCGTCCGCCCCCACCAGCATCGCCGCCGCCACCATCGCCACCGTCCAACCCCGCATCTCGCCCTCCCCTGGCGCCCCAACCGCCCGCGCCCACTGACTCGCCCACACCCAGCGGCTAAGCAGGCAACGTGCCAGCGTACGTGGCGTGCGCCAGCTGCCTCACGGATCCTTAAGAGAGGGGCTGGAAACAGGACCGGCGCGGCCCACGGCGGCCGGAAAAAATGCCCGGGTTGGGAAGTTTGTTTCCCAACCTGACCCTGCAGAAAGCTCCACCTGTTGCCGCGGTGCGCCTGCGTTCCTAGCTTGGGCCCGGTCTGAGTTTCGGGGCCCGATTGTGGCGGGAGGCGTGGCGTGTACTGGACCATGGGCGTCATCTTGATGGTGTTGTGGGTGATGGGGCTGATCACCGGTTCGACGGAGGGGCAGTGGGTGCACCTCCTCCTGGTGTTCTCGCTCGTCGCGTTCGTGCTGGCCGTCGCGTCGCTGGGACGCCGACGGGGGATGGCATGAACCTGCCGGAGCTGGACATGGCGTGGCTGGAGCTTCCGCGGGACAAGGCGGGCTTCGTTCGGCGCGAATGTCCCCGCTGCCAGCGCTCCTTCAAGACGCGGCCCAGCCGCCACGACGCGGGGATGCTGCAGCGGCTGCTCGCGGGCTACTTCCCCTTCGAGAACCTCCACGAGGCGTACACAGCGGAGGAGCTGCCCGCGTGGCACTGCCTGTACTGCGGCCACCGCGCGCTGCCGGACGCGTGGCTCACGCCGGATCAGTCCGCGCACGTGGAGCAGATGGCTCGGGCGTGGGCGAACCACGTGCGGTACGAGCAATTGGCGTACGTGCAGCGCACGCTGTCCCAGAACCCGCGGCCCACCTTCGTCTCCGTGGCGCCGGAGCCGCTGCCCCGGCCGCTGCCTCCGGACGAGGAGCTGCTGCGCACGCTCCCCATGGTCTGCTGCGGGGACGAGGTGCAGGCGCAGTGGGAGTGGGATCAACCGATGGTCTGTCCGCGCTGCGGCGCGCGCCACGGCGGGCTTTCGGGCCGCCAGCAGGTGCAGCTGGAGTTCGTGAGCGAGTAGTGGACGGGCAGGGCGCGCGGAGGGCAGGCTCCTTCGCGCGATGAAGCCGTTGCCCTGGGTCCGGGTGGTGTTGCTGGCGCTGCTCCTGCTGGGACCGGCCGCCGTCCACGCCCATGAAGTGGAGGTCGCGCCCGGGGCGGTGAGCGGGTTCGCCGGCTGGGTGGGCGAGGGCATCCGCCACATCCTGGCCGGAGCGGATCATCTCCTGTTCCTGTTCGCCGTGTTGCTGGTGGGCGGCTCGTTCCGGCGGATCCTCCTGCTGGTGACGTCCTTCACGCTGGCGCACTCGCTGACGCTGGGGCTCACCGTCCTGGGCCACGTGACGCTGGACGCGCGGGGCACCCGGTGGGCGGAGGCCGCGATCGCCGCGTCCATCCTCTACATGGCGCTGGAGAACCTGTTCCTGCGCCGGCACGGGCACCGCGCGGGGCTCACCTTCCTCTTCGGCCTGGTGCACGGGCTGGGCTTCGCGAGCGTGCTCGGCGGCCACGGGTTGGGGACGGCCGTGGTGCCAGCGCTCGTGGGCTTCAACCTGGGGGTGGAGGTGGGGCAGGCGGCGGTAGTGGCCTTCCTGGTTCCCGTGCTGCGGATCGTCCAGCGCAGGCCCCTTCTGCACTCGAAGGTTGTGCGCCTGTCATCCATCTGCCTCGCGGGAGTGGGGCTTTATTGGATGGTTGCTCGTGCGGTCGGTTGAATTGCACCAACAGCGTTCCTAGCTTGCGTCTCACGAGGGTGGGGGAGGGACGCTGATGGGAGCGAGGCATACCCGGCTGGCAGCCGCATTGGCCGCCGCGTGGGAAGCAGAAGTGGTGTCGGCCCGTCGCATGACGGGGCTGGCGGAGCGCATGAACGACGCGCGGGTCCGGGCGCGCCTGATGGTGCTGGCCGCCTTCTGCCGCGCCCATGCATCACGGCTCCTGGCCCGCCTGGCGGCGCTGGGGCGAGGGCCGCTGCCAGTGCCCCCGGAGGAAATCGATCTGGATCCAGACACGGTGCTGGAGCTGCGCCGGGAGGGGGCCTTCGCCCGTGCGTCCGCCGCGCGCTATGAGACGACCGCGGAGATGGCGCGCCAGCACGCGGACCTGTCCTCGGCCTGGGTGTGCGAACTGAACCGGACCGAGGAGCAGGACCGCGCCCGGGAGCTGCTCGCCCTGGCGGAAGGGGCCCTGGCGGCGGTGCGGCGGGGCGAGTCCCAGGCCGTCGCGGCTCCCGCGGATTCCTGAGGCCGCGAGGCCGGGGCCGGGCGCCTGGAACGCGCTCGGCCGGTGACAGTCCCGGCGTCTTGGGCGTATGAATCGGCCCATGGCGAAGGAGAGCTACAACGATCTCATCTTCCAGCTCGGCGACCTGGCCCGGGATGTCCTCCCGGGCAAGCCGAACTGCCCCCGTTCCATGGAACGCGTCTACCGCGCCGAAGAGGTGCTGGAGGCGCGCCGGGACGAGCTGGCGGCCCTGGAAGCGGAGATGAATGACGAGGACGTGGCCTACCAGGACTTCCTGGCGCAGCACGAGGACGAGTGCGCGGCCCAGAAGCAGATCACCGGCAAGTACCAGAAGGCCGTGACGGCGGTGGAGGGCAAGGTGAAGGGGCTGCGCAAGACGCTGGCCACCCGCCGCGCCGACCTGCGCTACGCCGTCGTGGGCCTGAAGAAGCTGGAGGCGAAGCTCGCGGACCTGGAGATGACCACCCAGGATCCGGTGAAGCTGGACGCCGCCAAGCAGAACCTCAAGAAGAACCGCATCGCCCAGATGCGCCTGGCGCGCGAGGTGGAGGACTGGGAGTCCCAGCTGGCGACCGCCCTCACGCCCACCCCCGGCCAGCCCGGCGGGGCCGGCATCCTGGCGCACAAGCGCCTGATCGAGCTGGAAGACGCCGCGGAGGAGCAGAAGCAGCAGCACGACGCCCGCATGGCGGAACTCGACCAGGCCATCGCCACCAAGGAGGAAGAGATCAAGGGGGCGGAAGATTATCTGGATCAGGCCCTGTTCCTCCTCGGCGAAGAGGTGTATGCCCAGCGCATCGCGGACAAGCAGCTCGACCCCTTCTACCCGCGGTTGGATGTCGCGCAGTGAGGGGGACGCCCACCCTTGGTGCTTGACGTAGGGGACCTGTTTGCTATCTTGCGCCGCTTCCTGGCGGCCGCGGATACGCGTGTAGGCCAGTTCAGTTCATTGATTTCATTGGGCTTTCAGCGCCACGGGCGCTCGCTGTGAGGACGACGTGAAGGGTCTGATTGGCAAGAAGATCGGCATGACCCAGGTGTTCAACGACGAGGGCAACCTCGTTCCGGTGACGGTCATCGACGTCAACACCTGTCTGGTGGTCGGCAAGCGCACCCCGGAGAAGGATCAGTACTCCGCGGTGACCGTGGGCTTCGGCGAGATCCGCGAGAAGCTCCTGAACAAGCCGGAGCTCGGCTTCTTCAAGAAGGCCAGCGCCACGCCGCGCCGTCACCTGCGTGAGTTCCGCGTCACGGCCGAGGAGGCCGCGGGCTTCAACGTGGGCGACGCCGTCAAGGCGGACATGTTCGCCAAGGGCGAGCTGGTGGACGTCACCGGCGTGACCAAGGGCCGCGGCTTCTCCGGCGTCATGCGCCGCTGGAGCTTCAAGGGCTCGCAGACCAAGACCCACGGTACGCACGAGTATCAGCGTCACCCGGGCGCCATCGGTCAGCGTAAGACGCCGGGCCGTACGTACCCGAACAAGAAGATGCCGGGTCACTACGGCGTCGACCGCGTCACCACGCAGAACCTGACCGTGGTGGACGTGGACGTGGAGAAGGGCTTGGTGCTCGTGAAGGGCGCGGTCGCCGGCCACAACGACGGCATCGTCATCGTGCGCCCCTCCATCAAGGTGGCCATGCGCGCGCAGCACAAGGCCGCGAAGTAATTCGCAGCCGCTGACGCCGGGGCGCTTCACACCGCGCCCCATTCGACGCCTCGCTTCGGGCACCTTCGGGTGGCCGGGCGGGGCGTTCGTCGTTTCCGGGCGCGGTGTGTTTCGCGCGTCGCGCGCGGGGCCTCGAGGCCTCGCATCCGTCTGGAAACGTTGAGTGCTGGTCGCCCTGGGGGCAAAGGGCGAAAACTTTACCGACTGCCGCTGGGATCCGCTTGCGGTGGATGGGCGCCGTGCTCACATCGCTGTCCCACGCCGGAGCCTCGCCGTCCAAGCAGACGGGTTGCCCTCCGGATCACCCAACGGCCCACCCCCGGGCCGGGCAGGAGATATGAAAGCACGCACGCTTCGCGTCTTCGCCGCGCTGAGCCTCTCGCTGACGGCGCTCGGCGCCGCCGCACAGGAAGACGGCGTCCTGGACTCGGCGGTCGTCCGCAACCGGCTCTACAAGCCCGCGGGCCATCCGGAGCTGTCCCTGTCCGTGGGCCTGCCAGTGCAGACGCACCTGACGGCGCACTACTTCTTCGACGTAGGCCTGGCCTACAACCTGTTCGACACGTTCGCGCTGGAGGCACGCGCGGGCTACGCCGTCAGCCGCCAGACGGGCCTGGCGCGCTCCATCTCCGAGTCCTTCCTGGACCGCGAGGACAAGCGCGTCACGGACGAGCTGGAGGACATGTGGCGGATGAACCTGCACGGCGTCGTCGGCGCCCGGTGGGCTCCCATCTACGGGAAGATCTCCCTGGTCGCGGACATCCCGGTGCACTTCCAGACGTACCTCTGGGCGGGCGGCGGCCTCACCAACCTGAAGCGCCAGTCCGTCATCCAGTGCACCCAGGTCGTGGACCGGGCCGCGGGCGTCTGTGACAACCGCACGGCCGTGGATGACCGGGGCAGCGCCACGGAGAACTACTGGGTGAAGGAGTCGCGCGTGGCGCCGGTGGTGTCCGCCGCGTTGGGCTTCCGCTTCTTCATCAAGGAGCAGCACGGCATCCGGCTGGAGCTGCGCGACTGGATCTTCAAGGACAGCTACCGCGTGAACCTGCTGCGCGACGACTGGGAGGCCGGCAATCCCACCGGTGAGCCCGCCGGCAGCCCGGGCCTCACGCACCTGGTGCAGTTCGACCTCGGCTACACCTTCTCCTTCTGACCCATTCCTATGCGACCCTTCCGTTCCATCGCGCTCCTCGTTGCCGCGGTGCCTGCCCTCGCGTTCGCGCAAGGCGCCTCTCCGGCGCAGCCGCCGGCCGCTCCGGGGCCGGATGCGACCGCGCCGGCCTCTCCTTCACCGGCCGAGCCGCCGGAGCGTCAGCGCACCGAGCGCGACGCGCCGGCCGTGCCCCAGTCCCAGCCTGAAGCCACGCCGGCGACTCCGGCCGCGCCCGCCGTCACCGGTGAGGACGACACCGACAACGCGCCGTCCTCGCAGGCTCCGGAAGCCCAGGCTCCGGCCGCCACGCCTCCCACGGACGCGCCGGTGCTGGACTCCGGCGAGGCGCCGCGCACCACGGACGCGCAGCAGCAGCGGCTGGTGAATGGCGCGCCGCTCTACAACCCGAACGTCAACGTCCACATCGTCCAGAAGAAGCGCTTCGCGGACGAGGGCAAGCACGAGCTGGTGCTCTATCCCGCCGCCGTGCAGGTGAACGGCAAGTTCACCAACCACGTGGGCACCGCGCTGAATTACGTCTACCACCTGCAGGAGAACTTCGCGCTCCAGGTGGGCGGCCAGTACAACTGGTACTCGGACGAGAGCGACTTCAACCTGGAGCTCATCGACAAGGTGCGCGAGCAGGCCCAGGCCGCTTCGTCGCTGCTCCTCCAGTGGGGCGCGCACGCGGGCGTCGAAGTGACGCCGCTCTACGGCAAGTTCGCCTTCTTCAACAACTCGCTGGCGCAGTTCAGCGTGGTGCTCTCAGGCGGCGCGGGCATCGGCAAGACGCGCCACCTCATCCGCCCGGAGGTGGCGAACGAGGTGGACGGCGAGACGTACCAGGTGCCCGCGCGCTTCGGCGACACGGGCAACAAGTTCCTGGGTGAGGTGGGCGGCGGCTTCCGCGTGCAGTTCGGTGAGCACTACGCCCTGCGCCTGGAGGTCCGCGACCTCATCTACACCGCGCGCGTGGACAAGGTGGACGGCTGCAACCTGGCGGACTTCGAGGCGCTGGAGGCCGCGCGTGCCGCCAACCAGCCCTTCGACGGCCTCAACCTGAGCGGCAGCTGCAAGGTGTCCAAGTTCGACGGCGTGGACCCGAAGACGAAGAAGAACTACCGCGAGGACATCATCCTCGGGCGGGATCTCGTCGCCGAGCCTTCGTCGGACGTCCTCAACAACGTCAGCTTCTACGCTGGCTTCTCGGTGCTCTTCTAACCATGTCCCGACTGCTCCGACTCCTCGTCGTCCTCGGGCCCCTCGCCGTGCCCTCGATGGCCCTCGCCCAGCAGGACGTGGGCACCTACAACCGCGCGCTGTCCGCCTTCAACGAAGGCAAGCTGGACACCGCCGCCCCCCTCTTCGCGCAGCTGGCGGAAGGGCAGGACGCGGACCTGAAGGGCAAGGCCGAGTTCTACCTGGCGCAGACCTTCGCCAAGAAGGAGCTGCCCGTCGCGGCCTTCATCTCCTACGCGGCCATCGTCAACGCCGGCCCCAAGCACCCCTCGTACCTGAAGGCCATCGAGGGGCTGGTGGACATGCAGCAGCGGCTGGATGAGCAGAACCTCATCCCCAGCATCCTCAACCAGGCCTACACCGACGAGGTGCGCGACCAGTGGGTCACGCTGCCCAAGGAGGTCCTGGCGCGCATCAACTACCTGGTCGGCACCGCCAGCCAGCGCCGCATGCGCTTCGAGGAGTCCCGCGCGCTGCTGGAGGCCGTGCCCGCCGACAGCCGCGTCTACGCGAAGGCCCGCTACCTGCTGGGCACCGTGCTCGCGGACCCGCGCTTCCCGGGGCGTCCCGGGGAAGGGGAGACGCTGGACAAGGAGGCCATCGCCGCGTTCCAGGCCGTGCTGACCACGAAGGAGCCGCAGGTGGAGCTGCCGGAGACGCGCGAGCTGGCGCTGCTGGCGCTGGGCCGTGTGCACTACCGCCGCGGCGAGTACGCGGACGCGGTGAAGGCGTATGAACGCGTGCCCCGCTACGCGCGCTTCTGGGATCAGGCCCTGTTCGAGAACGGCTTCGCCCGCTTCCAGAACGAGGACTTCGGCGGCGCGCTGGGCAGCCTCCAGGCGCTGCACGCGCCGCAGTTCGAGGGCGCCTTCCAGCCCGAGTCGTGGATCCTCAAGGCGACCGTCTATTACTACTCGTGCCTCTACGACGAGGTGAAGACGACGCTGGCCGCGTTCGACGAGCGCTATGGGCCCATGGCGAAGCAGCTGGAGCCCTTCACCGGCGAGGACGTGGCGCCCATCAACGCCTTCAACCTGGTGGCCTCCGAGAACCGCCGCCTGCCGCGCGCCGTCTACCTGTGGATCCGCAACAACGAGCGCATTCGCGAAGTGATGCGGACCCTGTCGCGCGTGGACCAGGAGAAGCGCGCCATCAGCGAAGGCCCCTGGAAGGGGACGCCGTTCGCCGCGCAGACGGTGGCGTCGCTCGAGGACATCCGCACCACGCTGCTCCAGGTGGGCGGCACGCTGGCGAAGAACCGCATCCAGGAGGCCGCGGACAACCTCCGCACCTTCTCCGACCAGGCGGAGATCATCCGCGTGCAGACGGCGCTGGATGAGAAGGACCTCTTCTCCGAGGGCGTGGACCAGAAGGCGCTGCTCTCCCGCCAGACGCTCTACCGCCCGAAGATGCCCGGCGCGGACTACAACTACTGGCGCTTCCAGGGCGAGTTCTGGATCGACGAGATCGGCTACTACCAGTACACGCTCAAGCGTGGCTGCCCCGCTCGCCAGGAGAAGTAGGCCGGGAAGCAGGCAAGTAGGAGCCGGGCGCACCCGGCACCCTTGAAGACGCATCCAAAGAGGCCCCGCCACCGTGCGTTTGTCACGGGGGACGGGGCCTCTTCGCGTGATGTTGAGTCCTGGAAGTTGCGCCAGCGTGATCGCGTACGCCGGGGCACAAGGCATGTTCCGGGCCACTTCTCAATCTGGGTACCCGCGTCTACTTTCCGTCGTCCCTCCCAACTGGGCAGAAGTTTTCCCAGGCAGGCGAGGCGCGGTTCTCCAGGAGCTCGCATGAAGGTGGTTCTTCGGTTCGGTGCACTGGCGGTGGGCGTCGCGCTCGCGGCCGGTGGGGTGGGGGAGGCGGCGGAGGAGACGGCACCGCCGCGCAAGGTGGCGACGAAGAAGTCCTCCTCGAAGGCGGCGGCCAGGAAGGCCGAGTCCGCGAGCAAGAAGGACAAGGAGGCGGCGAAGAAGGCGGAGCTGCCGCCCGGCGTGGCGCCCCAGGACATGCGCAAGGGCCCGGCGCGGGTGAAGCCGGCCACGGCCAAGTTCGCGGACATGCCGCGCATCGCGGACTCCAAGAAGGACGCGCTGGCGGACAAGAAGCGCGACGAGGCCATTGAAGGCTTCAAGCGCCTCATCCCCAAGCTGCAGGAGACCTCCACGCAGAAGGCGGAGATGCAATACCGCCTGTCGGAGCTCTACTGGGAGAAGTCCAAGTACCTCTACCAGTTGGAGATGGAGAAGTTCCTCGCGGCGGAGAAGGCCTACGACGCCGCCGTGGCGCGCGGGGAGAAGGCCGCCGCGCCGGAGCAGGACCACCGCGAGTCCGAGCGCTACCGCGCGGAGACGATGCGCATCTACGAGGCCATCCTCGCCGAGTACCCGGACTACCCGGCCCGCGACGAGGTCCTCTTCTCCCTGGGCTACAACCTCTACGAGCTCAACCGCCGCGACGACGCGGTGAAGCGCTACGAGGAGCTGATCCGCGACTTCCCGAAGTCACAGTTCGTCCCGGACGCGTACATCCAGCTGGGCAACCACTACTTCGAGAACAACAAGCTCGCGCCCGCCAAGGAGAACTACGAGAAGGCGCGCGACTCCGGCGTTCCCAAGATCTACGCCTACGCCACCTACAAGCTGTCCTGGTGTGACTTCAACGCGGGCGACCTGGACGCGGGCCTGAAGAAGCTCCACGAGGTGGTGGACTACGCGAGCCAGCGCGGCGAGGAGCTGGGCGACCTGCGCACGGAGGCCCTCAACGACCTCACCGTCTTCTACGTCCAGTTGGATCAGCCGAAGGAGGCGCTCGCCTACTTCAAGGAGAAGGCCCCGGCGAAGCGCCAGGGCCGGCTGCTCGCGAAGACGGCCGCGGGCCTGGTGGACGCGGGCCACTTCGACAGCGCCATCCTGGTGTACCGCACGCTCATCGACGATTCGCCCATGGGCGCGAACGCGCCGGAGTACCAGCAGGCGGTGGTGCGCGCGTTCGAGGGCCTTCGCCAGCGCCAGCAGGTCCGCAAGGAGATGAAGCGGATGGTGGACCTCTACCGCCCGGGTGGCGAGTGGTGGACCGCCAACGCCAGCAACGCGGGCGTGCTGCGCAACGCCTTCAGCGTCACCGAAGAGGCCATGCGCGTGATGGTCACCGAGTACCACCAGGAGGCGCAGAAGACGCGCCAGGTGGAGACCTACCGGCTCGCGCGCGACATCTACAAGCAGTACGTGGACGCGTTCGCCTCCAGCGACAACCCGGAGTTCGTGGCGGACTCCGCCTTCAACATCCGCTTCTTCTACGCCGAAATCCTCTGGGCCCTGGAGGAGTGGGAGGCCGCCGCCGGTGAGTACGACGCCGTGGTGGCGTTCAAGATCCCGGACCGCGACTCCGCGAAGGAGGTCTCCAACGAGGCCTACCGCAAGAGCGCCTCGTACAACGCGGTGCTCGCCTACGACAAGCTCGTCAAGATTGAACGCGGCCAGATCGCCAAGAGCGACCTGAAGGACGGCCAGAAGGTCGACGAGAAGAAGGACAAGGGCGACGTCGCCAAGCAGAAGCTGGTGAAGCGCGACGCCAAGGAGCAGGCCGAGCAGCCGCTCACGAAGTTCGAGGACCGGCTGGTCGCCGCGTGCGACACGTACAACACCCTGTTCCCGGGCAACCAGGATGAGATCGACCTGCGCTACCAGGCCGCCGTCATCCTCTACGACCGCGCGCACTTCGTGGACGCGGCCCGCCGCTTCGGGGAGATCATCGAGAAGTTCCCGGAGGAGCGCCGTTCGCGCGACGCCGCGGACCTGACCATGTACGTGCTGGAGAGCCGCGAGGAGTGGCAGGAGCTCAACACGCTCTCGCGCAAGTTCCTCTCCAACAAGAAGCTGTCCAAGCCCGGCTCGGACTTCGCCCTGCGCGTCTCTCGCGTGGTGGAGGGCAGCCAGTACAAGTACGTGGACGAGGTCGTCTACAAGAAGGAGAAGAACCCGGCGAAGGCCGCCGAGGAGTTCCTGTCCTTCGTGACCGAGTTCCCCAAGTCGGAGAACGCGGACCGCGCGCTCACCTACGCGATGGTCATCGCGCAGGAGGCCGGTGAGGTGGACAAGGGCATCACCGCCGGTGAGCGCGTCCTCAAGGAGTACCCGAACAGCAACTTCGAATTGAAGACGCGCTACACGCTGTCCGGCCTCTACGAGAAGGTCGCCGAGTTCAAGAAGGCCGCGGCCATGTCCGAGTCCTTCGTGGCCGAGTACGACGCGGCCCTCAAGGCCCGCGAGTCCCAGTCGAAGAAGGACAAGGAGAAGAAGGCCAAGGCCACCCCCGTCGCGAAGAAGGACGACACGCCGGGCGCCGTGGAGGACGTGGAGTCCAAGCGCGCGCAGAGGGCCGCCGAGCGCAAGGCGCAGGTGGACGCGGCGGGCGAGTGGGTGGCGGATGCCCTCTTCAACGCGGGCGTCTGGTACGACGGCCTGGGCGAGTCCCAGAAGGCCGTGACAGCGTGGAACAACTACCTGGCGCGCTTCAAGGACCGCAAGGACGTGCCGCAGGTGGCCTTCTCCATCGGCCTCGTCTGGGAGAAGGAGAAGAAGTGGGGCGACGCGGCCCGCGCCTTCAACCGGTTCGTGGAGGACTACGGCCGTGACTCGCGCACCGCCGCGGGGCAGGCGTACCTGGCGCGGTACCACGAGCTGCTCGCGTACCAGAAGATGAAGGACGTGCGCGGCCAGGAGAAGGCGCAGGACGAGCTGGTGCGCGGCTGGAACAAGCTGCCGGAGGGCGTGCGCAAGGACACCGCGGTGCTCAACGCGTACGGCCACGCGCGCTTCCTGGCGCTGGAGCCCACGTGGAAGCGCTTCAGCGACATCAAGTTCACGCGCGTCTCCACCATCCGCCGCGACCTGCAGGCCAAGCAGAAGGAGATGCTGCGCGTGGAGAAGGAGTACGCGGCGGTGCTCGCCACGGGCTCCGGCGAGTGGGGCATCGCGGCGCTGACCCGCATCGGCCTCGCGTACGCGGACTTCGCCCGCAACATCATGGACTCGCCGGATCCGTCCGGTCTGGATGACGAACAGCTCAGCATGTACCGCGGCGAGCTGGAGAACCTGGCGATGCCCCTGGAGGAGAAGTCCAACGAGGCGCTGGAGAAGGGCCTCCAGAAGGCCTACGAGCTGGGCATCTACAGCGAGTGGACGCTGGCCGCGCAGGATCAGATCAACACGCTGCGCCCGGGGGCCTACGCCCAGGTGAAGCCGGTGACGTACCGGGGCAGCAGTGATTCGCGCATCGCCTCGGGCGTGCTGAAGGACCTCAACGGCCCCATCAGCGCCTCCGCGGAGCCGAAGCCCGCCGCGACGACTCCCGCGCCGGAAGCCGTGCCGGCCGGGGGCGCGAAGCCCGCGCCGCCCGAGGGCACGCCGGAAGGCTCCGGCGCCGCGAAGCCTGAACCCACCGCGTCGCTCGAGGGGGTGCGGCCGTGAAGACGAACCAGAGCATCGACATCAGCAGCCAGTTGAAGGGGATGGGGACGACGGGGATGAACGGCTTTCGCACCAAGCGCATGTTCCTGGCGGGGGCCTTCGCCTTCGCCTTCACCACGGCCTGCGCCACGGGCCCCAGGCCCACGCCCGTCGCGATGAACGCGGTGGAGAAGCCCGCCGTCACGGTCCCCGCCGCGCCCCCTCCCGCCCCGGCGGAGAAGGACGACGCGGATGGCCAGTTCGCGCAGGCCCTGAAGGCCTACGAGGCCGGTGACCTGGACGCCGCTCGCAAGGGCTTCGAGGCCGTCGTCGACCAGCAGCCCAAGGCGCTCAACGCGCGCTTCAACCTGGGCGTCATCGCGGAGAAGCAGGGCCGGCCGGCGGACGCCCGCGTGGCGTACGAGCAGGTGCTGGCCCTGGATCCGGCGCACACGCCGTCCGTGATGAACCTGGGGCTGATGCACCGGCACGAGGGCCAACTGGACGAGGCCCTCTCGCTGTACACGAAGGCGCTCCAGACGCCGGGCCATGAGCACGATGAGCCCGTGCTCAACGCGCTGGCCGCGACGTACCGGCTGGCGGGCAAGCTGGATGAGGCGGAGGCCACCGGCCGGCGCGTGCTCGCGCGCAGCAAGGACAACCCGGAGGCGTACAAGACGCTGGCGCTGGTGGCGTACGACCGGGGCCAGTACCGCCTGGCGGAGCTCCTGGTCGTCAACGCGCGCAAGGTAGCGCAGGACGACCCGGCCATCTCCAACACGCTGGGGATGATCTACCTGAAGATGGACGACCGTCCGCGCGCCCTGGCCCAGTTCCAGAAGGCCGTGTCGCTGGATGCCAACTTCGCGCCCGGGCACCTCAACCTGGGCGCCCTGGCGCTGAGCTACCGCGACTACGCGGGCGCGGAGAAGGCCTTCACCAAGGCCCTGTCCCTGGAGCCGGACGGCCTGGAGGGCCAGCTGTACCTGGCGTACGCGCTGGACGGGCAGAAGGGCCTGGATCCGAAGAAGGGCGTCGCCGCGGGCGAGGCGTTCGAGAAGGTGCTCGCGCGCGCCGCGGACAAGCCGGAGGCGGTGTGCGGCGCGGGCTGGGCGTACGCGTCCGAGCGCGCGGCCTATGAGAAGGCCATCGCGTTCCTGGACCGCTGCAAGGAGCTGTCCTCCACGACGGATCAGGACAAGCAGCTCATCACCGCCAAGGTGAACGGCCTGCAGAACATGCTCAAGAACCCGCCGCCGGCGCCGGCTCCGGCCGCCACCGCGGAGGCCGGGGGCGAAGAGAAGAAGGACGCTGAAGCCACCGGGGGCGCGGGCTCGTCCGTGATGAACCAGCTGCCCCAGGACGCCAACGCGCCCGAGGCCACCGAAGAGACAGCTCCGGCCGAGGCTGCCCCCGCGTCCGACGATGCGTCCGGCAATGGACAGACGGCTCCGGCGCCTGCTCCGACGCCCTGAAGAAACAACAGTCGTCTCGGCGGGAAGGACGAGAACTTTCTTCCCACCTATAGCCGCCCAGGTGCAAGCGACCGGGCGGCTCCCTTAGAATCCAGGGACTTGGCGTTGGTGCGAGCCCTGCAATGGAAGTCGCGAAGCGGGCCTGGCGGAGACATCTCATGAAACGACTGCTGGCAGCGATGGTGATGGTGGGAGGGCTGGGGGTGGCGGCTCCCGCCCTGGCTCAGGACGGCAAGGACTCGGTGAAGATCATCCAGGAGGAGGATCGCACCGTGTACCGCAAGAAGACGGTGATTGATTTCACGGATGTGGCGGTGGAGGGCGAGCTCACCAAGCCGGAAGGCTCCTACGTCCTCAACCGCAAGAAGACGGATTTCCAAAGCCTCATCAAGGTCCGGGAGAACTTCGACCCGGAACTTCAGAAGTCCGCGGACAATCTCTAGACAGCACAGGTGGCGTTGAACGTTTTCGGGACGGGAAGGGAAGAAGGAAGAACTTCATGGCGGCGGCGAGAAAAAACGGATTGACGCTTCGTATCACCACCCCGGACGGCTCCATCCAGGAGACGGTTTCGGAGGCGGAGAGTGTCATCGTGGGGTCGGGCGCCCAGGCGGCGGTGAAGATTCAGGATCCGCGCGTGTCCAACCTCCACGTGATGCTGAAGGTGGACAACGATGGCTCCGTGACGGCCATCGACCTGGGCAGTGAAGGCGGCACGCAGGTGTCCGGGCAGAAGCTCATCATCCCCACGGCCCTCAAGCCCGGGGATGTGCTCACGGTGGGGACCTCCCAGGTGGAGGTGCTCTTCGGTGACGCGCCCCGGCCGGTGGCTCCGGCGGCGGCGGTGGCGCAGCCCGGCGTGTTCCAGCAGCGCCCGGTGATGCCTCCGGCTCCGGCTCCGGCGGCGCACGCGGCGCCGGTGCCTCCCAACATGCGGCAGGCGCCTCCGCCTCCGCGACCCGCGATGAACGCTGCGCCCACGAACGTGGTGGGCACGGTGAGCACGCCGCGCTCCGCTCCGGCGGGCGCGCTGGGCACGCAGGCTTCGACGAACGTGACGTCCACCCCGGTGTTCGGCCCTCCGCCGCCTCCGGTGGCGGCGCGCAAGGCCACGCCGCCCCAGGTGGCCCAGGCCCGCAAGCCGCAGCCTCCGCCGCACCTGCAGGAGCCGCTGCCCAGGGACGCGCAGCCCACGCCGGACGCGAAGGTGCTCCAGGTCTCCATGCTCTGGGGCGACCAGATGCTGGAGGTCCAGCACTTCAAGGACGGCGCGCCGGTCACCATCGGCGAGGCCGCGAAGAACACCTTCACCGTGTTCTCGCCGCAGGTGGGCAAGCGCCACGTGCTCGCGCTGAGCAAGGGCGACAAGCTGGAGCTGCGCGCTCCGGCGGGCTCCGGCGTCTTCGTCACCAACAACGGTGACGTGCGCACGAAGGACGCGCTGCGCGCCGCGGGCCAGCTCAACAACGCCACGGCGGATCAGGAGCAGCTCTTCACCCTGGGCCTGCATGACCGGGCGGAGGTGTCGCTGGGCACGGTGGCGTTCGTGATGCGCTACGTGAAGCCGTCGCCGGCCATCCTGGCGACGTCGCTGTCCGACCGCGACTTCAGCTTCTTCAAGATCGCCGCCATCTGCATCCTCGCGGCGGCGGCGTTCGTCACCGCGATGATGCTGACGCCGCACACGGACACGAAGTCCGCGGACGACGTCTTCGAGTCCCAGCAGCGCGTGGCCAAGTTCCTCATCGCCCCGGAGAAGAAGGTGGAGGCGAAGAAGCTCCAGCTCTCCGGTGTGGAGGAGGGGGCCAAGGCCAAGGACGAAGAGGGCAAGTTCGGCAAGCAGGAGGCGAAGCAGGAGGAGGCGGCGCCCTCCAAGCCGGGCACCCCGGTGGTGGACAAGTCCAAGAAGGAGAAGGACCGCCAGGTGGTGGGCAAGGTGGGCCTCCTCGGCGCGCTCAAGGGCATGAAGGGTGGCGCTTCCGACGTGTTCGGTCCGGGCGGCATCGGCACGGGTATCAACAACTCGCTGGGCGGCCTCAAGGGCGGCGCGGCCATGGGTGACGCGCACGGCGTGGGCGGCCTGGGTTCGCGTGGCACGGGCAACGGCGGTGGCGGCACGGCGCTGGGCATCGGCGGCCTGGGCACCCAGGGCAACGGCCGGGGCACGGGCGGCTCGGGCGGCATCGACCTGGGCGGCCGTGGCAAGTCCGTCACCAAGGTCATCCCCGGCAAGACGACGGTGATTGGCGGCCTGGACAAGGACGTCATCGCCAAGGTCATCCGGCGGCACCAGAACGAGATCAAGTACTGCTACGAGTCGGAGCTGAACAAGAACCCGTCGCTGGCCGGCAAGGTCGCGGTGGCCTTCACCATCGACCCGGCGGGCGCGGTGGCGGACGCCAGCGTGTCCGAGTCCACGCTGGGCAGCTCTCCCGCGGAGCAGTGCATGATCTCCCGCATCCGCCGCTGGAAGTTCCCGGAGCCCAAGGGCGGCGGCGTGGTGAACGTGACGTACCCCTGGCTGTTCTCGCCCTCGGGCGCTGACGCCGCGGAGTAACGGCACAAAGCCACGATTCGTAGACTGGAAGACCGAAATGGCGTGGACGAAACGGTCCACGCCATTTTCGTTTTTCCCCGCTGCCGTTTCGTGCCGGGCGTCACTACTGTCCGTGCCACTGCTGCCAGGCGTGCGAGGGAGCAGGAGGACAACGTGACGGGAGGAGTCGTGAGGAAGTCGCTGCTGTTGGCCGCGCTCGCGCTGGCGACGCCGGCCCTGGGGGCCACGCCGCCGGAGGGTGTGCCGTTCGAGCCGCGCCGGGGGTTCTTCACCGAGACCGACCTCGGTGTGTTCTTCACGGTGGGCGGCGAGAACAGCTACTCCAACGCGCAGTCATACGTGCAGCTGGGCATCGGGTACGACCTGACGGAGCAGATTTCGCTGGGGGCCCACTTCGCGCTGGGCTCGTCCGCGCAGAACTGCTTCGCGGGCTATCTGCCGGACTCCAACGTCTGCGCCCTGTCGGACAACTTCACGGTGGCCTTCGGCGACCTGACGGCCGCGTACCACGTGCGGCTGGCCAACCGCTTCTACCTGACGCCCAAGGTGGCGGCGGGCTACACGCGCCTGGAGCCCCGGCCGGTGAATCCGGAAGACGGCGATCCGGGCCAGTCCATCAACGCTTTCAACGCGGGCCTGGGCGTGGGCGTGGAGTACGCGACGTCCTTCGACCACTTCTCCGTGGGCGCGGACCTGCTCGGCCGCTACATCATCGGGCCGAACATCATGTCGTTCGCGGTGTTCCCGCGCGTGAAGTACACGTTCTGAAGCGCGCTACGCGCCCAGGCAGAACGCGGCGGCCTTCAGGGTGTGGATGGCCGTGGTGTCGAACACCGGCACGGACGCGTCGCCGGGTTTGATCAGCAGGGTGATCTCCGTGCAGCCCAGGATGATGCCCTGGGCGCCCCGGCGGACCAGGCCCTCCATGATGCGCTGGTAGCGCTCCCGGGAGGCCGCCTTCACCTGGCCCAGGCACAGCTCCTGGTAGATGACGTCATGGACCTGCTGGCGCTCCTCGTCGGTGGGCACCAGGACCTCCAGGCCCGATTCGGCGAGCCTGCCTTTGTAGAAGTCCTGCTCCATCGTGTAGCGCGTCCCGAGCAGGCCCACGGTCTTCACGTGGGCGCGGAGGATCTCCTGCGCGGTCGCCTCCGCGATGTGCAGGAAGGGGATGCGGATGGCGGCGGTGAGCTCCGGCGCCAGCTTGTGCATGGTGTTGGTGCACAGCACCAGGGCCTCGGCCCCCGCGCGCTCCAGCGCCCGGGCGGCGTCGCACAGGATGCGGGCCGCGTCGTCCCACCGGCCGGCGCTCTGGGCGTGTTCAATCTCCTGGAAGTCCACGCTGTAGAGGACGACCTTCGCGGAGTGGTGGCCGCCCAGCTCCCGCTTCACGTGCTCGTTGATCCGCCGGTAGTACTCCGCCGTGGACTCCCAGCTCATGCCGCCCAGCAATCCAATCGTCTTCATGTGTGTCGTTCCCTCCCGTACCGGGCATAGCCGGCGGGCGTGCGGCCCACGATGCGCCGGAAGTCTCGGATGAAGTGCGCCTGATCGAAGTAGCCCAGCTCCAGCGCCAGCCGCGACAGCTCCGGAGGCGGCGTTTCGCGCAGCCGCTCCGCGGCCTCATGCAGGCGGTAGCGCTGGATGACCCACTTGGGGTTCACGCCCACGTAGCGGTTGAACAGCCGCTGCAGCGTGCGCAGCCCCGGGCCTCCGGGCGTGAGCAGGTCCTCCACCTTCGTCACCGCGCGGTCCTCCAGGATGCGCGTGACCAGCCCCTGCACGAGCGCCACGTTCGGATCCGGCGCGGGCTTGTGCTCCCGCAGGAAGGCCTCCGCCAGGGCGATGCGCTCACGGTCCGCGTCGCGTGTGACGTCGGTGGCGAGGATGGCTGCTTCCAGTTCCATCGCCTGGGGGCCCAGCAGCGGGCCCGGTGGGACGGTGCGCCGCGTGAGGGTGGACAGCGGCGTCCCCACGAAGGGGAAGAAGCCACCCGGCCGGAACTTGATGCTGAACACGCCGCCCAGGCCCTCCAGCGTGACGGAGAAGCGGCCCGGATTCACGCCGCCCACCCGTGACGTGCCGGCCTCGAAGGCCCAATGCACGGACGGGTGCGGCAGGGTCTGCTGGTGCACGGGTGGCTGTCCGCGCAGATCCCACCTCACGGCCCAGAAGTGTTCCACCCATGGACGCAGGTCCTCCGAGGGCAGCACGCGGACGTGCTCGAAGTGCCGGGAGTCCGGACGGGGATACAACACGCCCCGAGGCTTGCCCGCGTTCGACTCCACCCGCCTTGCCGCCTCCTGCCGGACGTCCGCGTCCTGACGTGTTTCTACAATCACATCCCGGGAGGCGCTGCTATTCGCGTGCGCCGTGCATGGACGCATGGCGCGTCCGCGCCCCTGACGTGGAGTGGCCTGGACCATGGATACCCCCGCGAAGATCCGTTTCTCGATGGCGAACTGGCAGGAGGACTTCTTCGGTGAAGGGGAGGGCGGCGTGAAGCTGTCGCGGACCACCTGCACGCGCGGCTTCCAGGGCGACTTCGAGGGGCAGGGCGTCCTGGCGTACCTGTCGGACTACCGCGCTGACGGGACGTGTCACTTCGTGGGCCTGGAGCGGGTGACGGGCACGCTCCTGGGACGGCAGGGCGCGTTCGTGCTGAACCACCGGGGCGTCTATGCGCACGACACGGCCACGTCCGACTGGGAGGTCGTTCCCGGCTCGGGCACGGGCGCGTTGGAGGGGCTGAGCGGCCACGGCAGCTTCGTGGCGAAGCATGGTGAGGACGTGCACGACATGGTGCTGCACTACCGCTTCGATTGACGCCGGACAGGTGCCCCGGCCCGGGGGGCGGATTCAGCTCCGACGGTCGTGTGCTCACCCTGAAAGTCACCCTCGCGTTTCTTTCCAGGTAAGCCCATGACCCCCGTTATCCGTTCCCACGCGCGTGTGTGGGTGGTGGTGCTGTCATTGCTGGCCGTCCCCGCCTTCGCGCAAGGCATCCCGGACCTGCCGTCCGCGGAGGCGTGCTGGGGCCAGCTGCCGGACGCGGACCATGACGGAGTGAGCGACAGCTGCGAGCTCCGGGTGGCCGCGGCGTTCATGCCCACGCTGTGGATTGCCCAGGGGGAGAAAGGCGTGGCGCGCCGGCCGTACTTCGCGGCGCGGCCGTTGAACTCCGCGCAGCGCACGCTGCGCATCTTCTACCTGTCCGCGTACTACGAGGACCACGGCATCCCCAGCCTGGGCATCTTCAACGTCTTCGCCCACGACGGGGACTCCGAGTTCCAGGTGCTGGACGTGCACCATGGAGACGACGGCCGCTGGTACCTGGACCAGGCCTTCCTGTCCGCGCACCTGGAGACGGCGTGCGACGCCTCGGGCTGGTACGGCTACGCGCAGCTCGAGTACGCGGGGGCGTACCGGGGCGCGCCGCGCATCTACGTGGCCGTGAACAAGCACGGCTCGTACAACACGAAGTCCGCCTGCGACCGGGGCTGCTACTTCACCGACAGCTGCTCCCAGGGCCGACAGGAGGCGTTGGATCCGGGCAACCAGCTCGCGGGCCGCAACGTGGGCTCCATCACCCTGCCGCTCATCAACGCCGTCACCGTCAACGGCCAGACGGAGCGGCTTTTGGACGACGTGGAGTTCAAGGGCTGGGACGACCAGGGGAACCGGAGCAACTCCACGCCGTACCGTGCCCGGCTCGTCCGCTTCGGCTTCTGAAGCCGGAACGAAGCAGGGGCCGCCACCCGCGAAGGTGACGGCCCCTGGAAGCCTCAGGCGTCTCGACGGAAGGGCTACTCCGCCTCGGCGCGCTCCTCGCGCTTGCGGTCGCGCTCGGCGCGGTAGCGCTCGCCGTGGGCCAGCGCCTTCTTGCGCATGCGGATGGACTTGGGCGTCACCTCGACGAGCTCGTCGTCGGCGATCCACTCCAGGGCCTTCTCCAGCCCCATCTCGCGCGGCGGGACGAGGATGACGTTCTCGTCGCGGCCGGCGGCGCGGATGTTGGTGAGCTTCTTCTCGCGGCAGCAGTTGACGTTGAGCTCGGACGGGTGCGAGTGCTCGCCGATGATCATGCCCTCGTACACGGTGGTGCCCGCGCCCACGAAGAGCTGACCGCGCTCCTGGATGCTGAACAGCGCGTACGGCACCGTGTCGCCCAGGCGGTCGGAGACCATGGCGCCGTTGGCGCGCTTGGGGATGTAGCCGAACCACGGCTCGAAGCCGTCGAACTGGCTGCTCATGATGCCTTCACCACGCGTGATGGTGAGGAACTCCGAGCGGAAGCCGATGAGGCCGCGCGCGGGGATGCGGAACTGGAGGCGGGTGCGGCCCGAGCCCAGCTGCGCCATGTCCGTCATGCGGCCCTTGCGGGGCCCCAGGCGCTCCGTCACCGCGCCCACGCTGTTCTCCGGCACGTCGCAGAAGAGCAGCTCCATGGGCTCGTGGACCTGGCCATCCACTTCCTTGGTGATGGGCTCCGGGTTGGAGGCGGTGAGCTCGTAGCCCTCGCGGCGCATGTTCTCGATGATGACCGCCAGCGCCAGTTCGCCACGGCCCACCACGCGGAACGCGTCCGGCGTCGCGGTGTCCTCCACGCGCACGGCCACGTTGCGGTAGGCCTCGCGGTACAGGCGCTCGCGCAGGTTGCGGGAGGTGACGTACTTGCCCTCCTTGCCCGCCAGCGGCCCGTCGTTGACCTTGAAGATCATCATCATCGTGGGCTCGTCCACGGTGATGCGCGGCAGCGCCACGGGCTTCTCGAAGTCCGCGATGGTGTCGCCGATGCTGATTTCCTCGATGCCCGCGATGGAGACGATCTCACCCGGGCCCGCGTCCGGGATCTCCTGGCGCTTCAGGCCGGAGAAGCCGAACAGCTTGACGATCTTGCCCTGCTGCACCTTGCCGCCCTCGCGGACGACGGACACGGGCATGTTCGGGGTGATGCGGCCCGCCTGCACGCGGCCCACCGCCAGACGGCCGACGTAGTCGTCGTAGTCCAGGTTGGCGACCAGCAACTGGAGCGTCGTCTGCTCCGCCGGAGGCGCGGGCGGGGGCGGGATGTGCTTGATGATGGCGTCGTACAGCGGCTCCAGCGTCTTGCCCGGCACTTCCAGCGACGTGGAGGCCTGACCCTGGCGCGCGACGGTGTAGAGGACCGGCATCTCCAACTGCTCCTCGTTCGCGCCCAGGTCGATGTAGAGCGAGTACACGAGGTCCAGCACGTCCTTGGCCCGGGCGTCCTGACGGTCGATCTTGTTGATGACCAGCACCGTCTTCAGGCCCATGGCCAGCGCCTTGCTGAGCACGAAGCGCGTCTGGGGCAGGGGACCTTCAGCGGCGTCCACCAGCAGGATGACGCCATCGACCAGGCGCAGACCGCGCTCCACCTCGCCACCGAAGTCGGCGTGGCCCGGCGTGTCGATGATGTTGATCTGCATCCCCTTGTAGGAGACGGCGGTGTTCTTCGCGAGGATGGTGATGCCCTTCTCGCGCTCGAGGTCGTTCGAGTCCATGACCCGCTCGGCCACGTGCTCGTTGGAGCGGAAGGTCCCCGCCTGCCGCAGCAGGTGGTCGACGAGGGTGGTCTTGCCGTGGTCAACGTGGGCGACAATGGCGACGTTGCGGATGTTTTCGCGAGAGATCATCAGGACCAACTAACGGAAATGAAGGTGCGAGGAGAGACGCCCAGAACGGGGTTTCTCAATCCCACCGGAACCCGGAAGGCGGGGGCTTATATGCCGGGGGCTTTCCACCTGCAATGAAGGCGGGTGTCCAGCAGGCAAACAATCAGGCCCCCCGCCAACTGGGCGCTTATCCCACCTTTGGGGGGACCTCGGCGGTTTCCACCCCCAGCCGCTCCCTCAGGAAGCGCTCCACCCGCAGCTCCACCAGCCCCGGGACTTCCAGTGGGGCGGTATGGGTGCCCTCGGAAATCATCAGGAGTTCAGAGGAGGGGATGCGCTCGGCCATCTTCCGGGACAGCCAGCCGGGGGTGAACCGGTCCTTCTCCCCGGCGACCACCAGGGTGGGGACGTCCACGTGGACCAGGTGGTCCTCGGCGGTGTGGTTGGCCAGCGAGTCCAGGGTGCGCACGAAGACGACGGGGTCCATCCGGGCCAGGTGCGTGAAGTAGGGGGCCAGGTCGTTTCGCGCGATGAGTTCCGGGTTCATCTCCAGGCGGATGGCCAGTTGGACCACCAGTTCCGTGGTCAGCGCCCCGTGCACGATGCGCGCGGTGTGCCGGGGGAAGCGCTCCACCGCGGCCCTCAAGGTCGGGAAGAGGCGCTTGAGCAGCGTGGAGTCATGGAAGGTGTCCAGCGGCATGCCGTAGCTGCCGCACACCAGCACCAGCCCCTCCACGCGCCGGGCGTAGCGGCGGTGGAACTCCAGCGCCACCTGGACGCCCATGGAGTGGCCGAAGAGGACGGCCTTGTCCATGCCCGCCGCGTCCATCACCCGCGCCATGTCGTCGCAGGTGTACGCCATGCCAATGCGCGTGCGGTCCGTGGGGACGGTGCTCTTGCCGTGGCCCCGGTAGTGCCAGCGCAGCACGCGGTGGCGCCGGCCCAGGTAGGGCAGCAGGTACTTCCACGCGAAGCCGTCACAGCCCAGGCCGTCGCAGAGGACCATGCCCGGGGCGCCGTCCCCCCGCACCTGGTAGTAGAGGTCCGCGCCGTCCGGCACCCGCAGCGAGTCCTGCCGGAAGGAGACCGCCTGTCCATGCGGTGCGCTCACGCCTCCACCTCGTCCGTGTCCAGTCCTTCGGGGATGCCCTTGTCCAGCCCGTAGCGGGAGATCTTCAAGAGCAGGTTGGAGCGGCTGATGCCCAGCTCCCGAGACAGCCGGCTCTTGTTGTAGCGGGTGCGCACCAGGCCCTGGTGGATCATCTCCTTCTCCAGGGACTCCACCGCCTCGTGCAGCTTTCCGTGCGCGCGCGGGGCGATGAAGGGCCCGCCGCCAGGGACCACCGCGTCGCGGATGCGGCTGGAGAGCAGCTCCGCGGGGATGGTCTCCAGCTCGCCGCCCAGCACGAGCAGCCGCTCGATTTCATTCTCCAGCTCGCGGATGTTCCCGGGCCACGCGTACGCGCCCAGGATGCCCAGGGCCTCCGGCGCCAGGCCCCGAGCGCGCTGGCCCTCGCGGTGGTGCTTGCGCAGGAAGTGGTCGATGAGCACGGGCAGGTCGTCCTTGCGCTCGCGCAGGGGCGGCAGCTGCAGGCGGATGACGTTGATGCGGTAGAAGAGGTCCTCGCGGAACTCGCCGCGCTTCACCAGTTCGCCCAGGTCCTTGTGGGTGGCGGCGATGACGCGCACGTCGACCTCGCGGGAGTGGGTGCCGCCCACGGGCAGGAAGGTGCCCTCCTGGAGCACGCGCAGCAGCTTCACCTGGAGGGCGGGGGACATGTCGCCCACCTCGTCCAGGAAGAAGGTGCCCTGGTCCGCGACCTCGAAGAGCCCCTTCTTGTCCTTGAGCGCGCCGGTGAAGGCGCCCCGGGTGTGCCCGAAGAGGGCGCTCTCCAGCAGGTTGTCGTTGAAGGCGGAGCAGTTCTGCACGACGAACGGCTTGTCCTTGCGCGGGCCGTTGTGGTGGATGGCGCGCGCCACCAGCTCCTTGCCCGTGCCGGACTCGCCGTTGATGAGGACGGTGGAGTCGGAGTGGGCCACCTTCTCCATCAGGCGGAACACTTCGTTCATGGCCCCGGAGCGGCCGATGATCTTCTCGAAGCGGTAGCGGTTGGACAGCTCGGAGGCCATGGACTGGATGGTCTCCTCCTTGCGCGTGAGCTCCACCTCCTGGTTGGCGATCTCCGTGACCGCGAACTCCAGGAGGTCCGACAGCTTGCTCAGCTCCGAGCCGTCCAGCACCGGCACGCGCTCCGCCGCGCCCTCCAGCTCCAGCATCGCCCCGGGCGCGATGTCGCGCATCTTGCTCAGCAGCACCTGGCCGTCGCCGGGCGTGAGCGGCTGCCGGGCGAAGCCCTCCACGAAGAGGAAGCCCTCGTACTCGTTGCGGATGTAGAGCGGCGCGCCCACGATGGACAGGCGCAGGTGGCAGTCGTGGAAGAGCGAGCGGCGCAGGTTCTTGGCGGCCTTGAACTTCTCGTGCAGCACCCGCACCGACTGGGCACACCGCCGCATCCCCTCCCGCGCCCCCAGCGAGTGGCGGCAGAAGTCGTTGGGCGGCGGGATGAAATCCCCGCGCTGCCAGTCGTGCACCACGCCGTTGCGATCCGCGAAGGAAAGCTCCACCTGCCACCACTTGCGGATGACATCCCTCAACATGACAATGGTGTGCAGATTCTGATGCTTCTCGAAGTCCATCCCCGCGTCCCTCGGCCTGTTGCGGATCAGGACAACGGATCTACGGGGTTGTCCGAAATCAATCCAGCGGCACCTGTCCGATAATGGCGCTGATCGCGTACCCTGGTTCCCTGTGAGCGCACCCCCACATACACACGGCAGGGCCGGACACGGTCATTCGCACGACCATGACCATGACCACTCGCACCATGGGCATTCGCACGGCCATGGGCACGGCCATTCGCACGGGCCCCGCAAGGGCGGGCTGGCGGAGGAGCGGCGCAAGGACCGGCGGCGGCTCCTGTTCGCGCTGGGGCTGACGGCGACCATCATGGTGGCGGAGGCGGTGGGCGGCTTCCTCACCAACTCGCTGGCGCTGCTCTCCGACGCCGGGCACATGCTGACGGACGTGTCGGCCATGGTCCTGAGCCTGCTGGCGCTGTGGTTCGCAGGGCGGCCCGCGGACCTGAAGAAGACCTACGGCTACTACCGGATGGAGATCCTGAGCGCGCTCCTCAACGGGGTGCTGCTGCTGGTCATCACCATCTTCATCCTGCTGGAGGCCTGGCAGCGCATGCGCACGCCCGCTCCGGTGGAGCTGGGGCCCATGGCGCTGGTGGCGGGCATTGGCCTCGTCGCGAACCTGGCGGCGCTGGGCTTCCTGCACCAGACGCACTCCATGAACGTGCGCGGCGCGTTCCTGCACGTGCTGGGGGACACGCTGTCGTCGGTGGGCGTGCTGATTGGCGCGGGCATCATGTGGTGGACCGGGTGGTACGTCGTGGACCCCATCATCTCCGTGCTCATTTCAATGATCATCGTCGTGGGCGCGCTGCGGCTGGTGAAGGACGCGGTGGACGTGCTGCTGGAGGCGGTGCCCGCGCACGTGGACCTGGAGCAGGTGAGAGCGCTCATGGCGAAGGTGCCGGGCGTGCAGGCGGTGCACGACCTGCACGTGTGGACCATCTCCAGCGGGATGTACGCGCTGTCCGCGCACCTGGTGGTGGCGGACCCCATGGTCTGCAACAACGACGACATCCTGTCCGCCGTGAAGCACGACCTCTTCGACCGCTTCGGCATCGACCACACGACCATCCAGATCGAGAGCCAGTCGTACGCCCACCTGGGCGAGGTGCACTGACGTCCTTGCGAAAGGGGCGCGGGGCGGAGATTCTCGCCGGCTCCTATGAGCGTGCTGGACAAGGTGTTGTCGCTGCGGCCGGGCAACGTGGTGGCGCGGGTGGGCCCGGGCTCCCGGGTGCCCCTGTTGGATCCACGGGAGCTGCTTGGGGCGCTGGAGTCCACGCCCATGGCGCTGCCGTGCCTGCCGGTGCTGTCCAAGGGCGCGCTGCCGGGCCTGTTGGGCGCGGCCCGCGCGGAGGACTCGGTGCTGGGCCTCTCTTGCCCGCACCCCCTGGCGGACCGGGGCGCGCCGGAGCGCTTCGTGCTGGCGGTACACGCGGCGGCGCAGGAGGCCGGGCACACCCGGCCCCTGTTCCTCCAGGCCGGCCCCCTGCGCGTCACCTCCACGGACGCGGACGTGCTGGACGCGCTCCAGGACGGCATCTTCCGCGTGGTGGACGCGGGCTTCGCGCTGGTGTCGTTGGACCTGTCGCGCCTCACCTCCTACGAGGCCGTGGAGGCGGTGAACGCGCTGGTGGGCCCGCTCAAGGAGCGCGAGCTGTCGCTGGAGGTGTCCCCGCCCCAACTGTCCGCGGGCGGCCTGGTGGACGCGTGCGCGACGCTACTGGAGGGGCTTGCGCAGTGGCAGGTCCCGCCGCGCTTCCTCCGCGTGTCGGACGCGCAGCTGGGCCATGGCGAGCCAGGCACGGAGCTGGACGTGGAGCTCTTGCGCCAGGTGGTGGAGACGGCCGCGGGCAAGGGCGTGGCGGTGGCCGTGGCGGAGGCCTCCACCGGGCCTTCGGGGGGACTGTCCAGCTACGTGGCCGCGGGCGTGCGCAAGGTGGACCGGGGAGGGCCTTTCGGTCCGCTCACCCTGCGCGCCTGGCCTCCGGAGGTGCGCGAGCCGGTGGTGGCGCGCGCCCAGGCGGCGGGCATGCCGGCCGGGGAGCTGCTCTCCGTGCTGGAGGAGGGGCTGCCGCCGCTGACGCCCGCCGCCCGCGAGACGCTGGAGGCGCTGTCCTTCGCGGAGGCCACGGAGGCGCTGGGGGCGCTGGGGGCGCACCGCTCCGCGTCGGTGGCCATGGCGTTCCTCGCGAAGCCGGACGGGGACCTGGGATAGAAGGGCGCGCATGCGCATCGTTGCAGGCAGCGCGAAGGGCCGGGCCCTGACGGGGCCCAAGCCGTCGTCCGGACACATCCGCCCCACGGCGGACCGCGTCCGTGAAACCATCTTCAACATGCTGGGCCAGTTCCTGGACGGCCAGGCCGTGTTGGATCTGTACGCGGGCACCGGCGCCCTGGGGCTGGAGGCCCTGTCGCGGGGCGCGGGGCGGCTGGTGCTGGTGGACCAGGACCGCGAGGCCCTGGCCCTGTGCCGCAAGAACACCGACGCGCTGGGCTTCACCGCCCAGGTGTCCATCCTGGCGCAACCCGTGGTCCGCGCGCTGGAGACGCTGGGCAAGCAGGGGGCGAAGTTCGAGCTCGTCTTCGCGGATCCGCCCTACGCGGCGCGCGTGGTGGAGACGGTGCTGGAGGCGGTGGTGGCGGCGGGCGTGGTGACGCCGGGCGGCACGGTGATGGTGGAGCACGACAAGCGGGAGGCGGCCCCGGAGGCCCACTCGGGGCTGACCCTGGAGGACCAGCGCCGCTTCGGGGACACCCTGGTGAGCTTCTACCGGGCTCCGTGACGTGCGCTTGACCGGCCCCGTGGGGCCGCCGAGACTTCAACGCACCCATGCCGGTCGCCATCTATCCTGGTTCGTTTGATCCGCTCACCAACGGGCACCTGAGCCTCATCCAGCGCAGCCTGAAGATGTTCGACCGGCTCATCGTCGCCATCGCGGTGAATCCGAAGAAGACGCCCCTCTTCAGCCAGGAGGAGCGCATCGAGCTCATCCGCGAGGCGGTGAACGACCCCCGCGTGGAGGTGGACGCCTTCCACGGGCTGCTCGTGGACTACGTGCACCAGCGCAACGTGAGCGTCGTCATCCGCGGCCTGCGCGCGGTGTCGGACTTCGAATACGAGTTCCAACTGGCGAACATGAACCGCAAGCTGGCGCCGGACATCGACACCGTCTTCATGATGACGGGCGAGGACTACTTCTACATCTCCTCGCAGCTCGTCCGCGAGGTCGCGACCTTCGGGGGGAACGTGGACGGGCTCGTGCCGCCAAACGTCAACGCGGGGCTGAAGAAGAAGTTCGGCCCGAAACCCTAGGGTCGTTCTCTAGGGGCATCCGGCCCTCGCGGCGTGCGAGCGGGCTTGTCCGCTTCGGGAGTTCCGCGCTAGGCAAGGCGCATGAAACTCGCCCGCCGGCTGCAAGCCATCAAGCCCTCCGCCACCCTGGCCCTCAATGCCCGCGCCAAGGCGCTCGCCGCGAGCGGCAAGGACGTGGTGGTGCTCGCCGCCGGTGAGCCGGATTTCGACACGCCGGAGTTCGTGAAGCAGGCGGCCATCGACGCGCTGCGCACGGGCTTCACCAAGTACACCGCCACCGCGGGCATGCCGGAGCTGCGCGAGGCCGTCTGCCGCAAGCTGGAGAAGGACAACGGCCTGAAGTACGCGCCGGATCAGGTGGTGGTGACAGCGGGCGGCAAGCAGTCGCTCTACAACTGCTTCCAGGCGCTGCTGGATGAAGGCGATGAAGTCATCGTCTTCGCGCCGTACTGGGTGAGCTACCCGGACATGGTGCACCTGGCGGGCGGCACGCCGGTCATCGTCCCCACGCGCGAGGAGGACGGCTACGCGCCGGACCCCGCCGCCATCAAGAAGGCGCTCACCCCGCGCACGCGCGCCATCATCCTCAACAGCCCGGCCAACCCCACGGGCGCGGTGTACTCGCGCGCCACACTGGAGGGCATCGCGGACGCGGTGCGCGGCCACGACTGCATCATCGTCACCGACGACATGTACGAGAAGCTCCTCTACACGGGGGAGCCGTTCCTCAACCTGGGCAACGTGGCGCCGGACCTGGTGCCGCGGCTGCTGGTGTCCAACGGCCTGTCCAAGTCCCACGCGATGACGGGCTGGCGGCTGGGCTACGCGGCGGGCCCCAAGGCGCTCATCTCCGGCATGCAGCTGGTGCAGGACCAGTCCACGTCCAACGCGTCCTCCATCACGCAGAAGGCGGCGCTGGCGGCGCTCAACGGCCCCTCGGACACCATCACCGCGATGGTGAACGAGTACCGCGCGCGCCGTGACCTGTTCGTCGCGGGGCTCAACGCCATCCCGGGCATCCGCTGCCGGCTGCCGGAGGGCGCCTTCTACGCGATGGCGGACGTGCGTGGGCTCCTGGGCAGGACGTACCAGGGCAAGCCGCTGACGGACTCGCTCCAGCTCTCCGAGGCGCTGCTCAACGACTTCCTGGTCGCGGCCGTGCCGGGGGATCCGTTCGGCGCGCCGGGCTACATCCGCATGAGCTTCGTCACCTCGCGCGAGGTGCTGCAGAAGGGCCTGACGCGCCTGCGGGACTTCGTCGCGGCGCTGAGCTGAGCGCGGGCGCGGTCTGGGAGGACGGTGGCCCCGGTGGGAACGCCGGGCGCACCGGGGCGTCTCTTCAGTCCGTGTACGCGAAGGCGTGCCAGGTCAGGTCCGGGCTGCCGCGGAAGAGGAAGATGGCCGCGTGGCCGGAGAGGTTGCCCACCGCGGCCCAGGTGTCCTTGAGCGCGCGCGGATCCAGTCCCAGGCGCGCGGGCGGCTTGCCGTACTTCTTCTCCATCTCCGCGATGGGCAGCACTTCGATGTCGTAGAGGGTGATGAGGTCCGTGCGCCGCGCGCGCAGCTGCTTCACCCACGCCTGCACCAATTCGTCAGGCGTGTTGAAGCGCTTGTCCTCCAGCTGGAACGGGAAGATGAGCTCCGTGGACGCGGTGCGCACATCCCCCGTCAGCAGGCTCTGGAAGAGGAAGCGCGCCTCGTTGTGGATCACCGAGCGGGCGATGCCCTCGGGCGACAGGTCCTCCTCGGTGGGGCGCGCGGCTTCGCGGCCCGGGCCCAGATGGACGGTGCCCGCGGTGGAGGGCGTGGGCGGCGTGGGCGGGCGCGCCGTGGGGGGCACGGGCGCGGCGGCCGGGGGCGTGGCGGCGGCCTGCGGAGGCTTGCGAGCGGCCGGGGGGGGAGCCGCCGCCGGAGGCTGGGCCGCGGCGGGCGCCGGAGTGGTCTCGGCGGGGGCAGGCGTCGGCGCCGGGGTGGGCGCGGCGGGAGCAGGCGTCGGCGCCGGGGTGGGCTCGGCGGGGGCGGGCGTGGCGGCGGGAGCGGTGTCCTGGGCGAGGGCGGGCGCGGAGAGAAGGACCAGCAGGGCCAGGGGCCAGCGACGCATGAAACCTCCGGAGGGAAGCGCGGCAGCGTAGCAGAGGACGCCGGAGCAGGTCCCCGAGCGAGCGGCCAATCGGACAGGTCCTTCGCATGCCACAACGCACCGCGTGCATGTGGGGGCGGACGTTGGTATGGGGGGCGCCCGATGCCCAAGCGTACCGATATCCGGAAGGTTCTCGTGATTGGCTCGGGCCCGATTGTCATCGGGCAGGCCGTCGAGTTCGACTACTCAGGCACCCAGGCGATCAAGGCGCTTCGGGACGAGGGCGTGGAGGTGGTGCTGCTCAACAGCAACCCCGCCACGGTGATGACGGACCCAGAGTTCGCGCACCGCACCTACATTGAACCCATCACCGTGGAGGCGGCGGAGAAGATCCTCGCCGCCGAGCGCCCGGACTCCCTGCTGCCGACCATGGGCGGGCAGACGGCGCTGAACCTGGCCAAGGCGCTCGCGGAGAAGGGCATCCTGGAGAAGTACGGGGTGCGGCTCATCGGCGCGTCCCTGGAGGCCATCAACAAGGCCGAGGACCGCCAGCTCTTCAAGGCGGCCATGCAGAAGATCGGCGTGGCGCTGCCCAAGAGCGGCTACGCGACGACGCTCACGGACGCCATGGCGCTGGTGGAGGAGATCGGCTTCCCGGCCATCATCCGCCCGTCCTTCACGCTGGGCGGCACGGGCGGCGGCATCGCGTACAACCGCGAGGAGTTCGAGGCCATCTGCCGCTCGGGCCTCAAGGCGAGCCCCACCTCCACCATCCTCGTGGAGGAGAGCGTGCTCGGCTGGAAGGAGTACGAGCTGGAGGTGGTCCGCGACTCCGCGGACAACGTCATCATCATCTGCTCCATCGAGAACCTGGATCCGATGGGCGTGCACACCGGTGACTCCATCACCGTGGCGCCGGCGCAGACGCTGACGGACCGCGAGTACCAGCGCATGCGGCAGGCGTCGCTGGCCGTCATCCGCGAGATCGGCGTCGACACGGGCGGCTCCAACATCCAGTTCGGCATCCACCCGCGCGACGGCCGCATGGTCGTCATTGAAATGAACCCGCGCGTGTCGCGCTCCAGCGCGCTGGCGTCCAAGGCGACGGGCTACCCCATCGCGAAGGTCGCCGCGAAGCTGGCGCTGGGCTACACGCTGGATGAATTGCGCAACGACATCACCCGCGACACGCCGGCCTCCTTCGAGCCGACGCTGGACTACGTGGTGGTGAAGGTGCCGCGCTTCAACTTCGAGAAGTTCCCCAAGGCGGACCGCACGCTGACCACGAGCATGCGCTCGGTGGGCGAGGTGATGGCCATTGGCCGCACCTTCCCCGAGGCGTACATGAAGGCGCTGCGCTCCATGGAGCTGGGGCGCGTGGGCCTGGAGTCGCCGGAGCTGCCCACGGAGAAGGAGGAGCGGGAGAAGGTCCTGCACGAGGGCCTGCGCGTGCCCCGTCCGGAGCGCCCGTGGTTCGTGGCGCAGGCCTTCCGCGAGGGCATGACGGTGGAGCAGGTGCACCAGCTCTCCGCCATCGACCCGTGGTTCCTGCGGCACATCGAGGCGCTGGTGCGCGAGGCGCAGGCGCTGGCGGACATTGGCCGTCTGGACCACCTGGCGGACGACGTGCTCCGTCAGGCCAAGGCGCACGGCTTCTCCGACAAGTACCTGGGCAACCTGATGGGCTACCCGGAGGCGGAGGTGCGGGCGCACCGGCACGCGCGCGGCATCCGACCGGTGTTCAAGCGGGTGGACACCTGCGCCGCGGAGTTCGAGGCGTACACGCCCTACCTCTACTCCACCTACGAGGAGGAGGACGAGGCGCCCCCCACGGACCGGCAGAAGGTGCTGATCCTTGGCAGCGGTCCCATCCGCATCGGCCAGGGCATCGAGTTCGACTACGCGTGCGTGCACGCGGCCTTCGCGCTGCGCGAGGCCGGGTACGAGACGGTGATGGTCAACTGCAACCCGGAGACGGTGTCCACGGACTACGACACGTCCGACCGCCTCTACTTCGAGCCGCTCACGATTGAAGACGTGCTGGAGGTGTCCCAGCGCGAGAAGCCGGTGGGCGCCATCGTGCAGTTCGGCGGGCAGACGCCGCTGCGCCTGAGCGTGCCGCTGGAGCAGGCGGGGCTGCCCATCCTGGGCACGTCGCCGGACGCCATCGACCGGGCGGAGGACCGCGAGAAGTTCGCGAAGCTGATTGAGAAGCTGGGCCTGAAGCAGCCGGAGAACGGCGTCGCGCGCAGCCACGCGGAGGCCTTCAAGGTGGCCGAGCGCATTGGCTACCCGGTGATGGTGCGCCCGTCGTACGTGCTGGGCGGCCGGGCGATGGAGACGGTCTACGACGCGGCCAGCCTGGAGCGCTACATGCGCGAGGCGGTGAGCGCGTCGCCGGAGCACCCGGTGCTCATTGACCGCTTCCTGAAGGACGCGATTGAAGTGGACCTGGACCTGGTGGCGGACCGCACCGGGCAGGTGCTGATTGGCGGCGTGCTGGAGCACATCCAGGAGGCGGGCGTGCACTCGGGTGACGCGGCGGCGACGCTGCCTCCGCACTCGCTGTCTCCGGACTTGGTGGAGCGGATGAAGGACCAGGCCATCTCCATGGCGCGCGAGCTGGGCGTGGTGGGCCTGATGAACGTGCAGTTCGCCATCCAGGGGAAGAACATCTACATCCTGGAGGTGAACCCGCGCGCCAGCCGCACGGTGCCGTTCATCTCCAAGGCGACGGGCGTCCCGATGGCGAAGATCGCCGCGCTCTGCATGGTGGGCAAGACGCTGAAGGAGCTGGACCGCACGGAGGAGCCGGAGTTCCGGCACGTGGCGGTGAAGGAGAGCGTCTTCCCGTTCGCGCGCTTCGCGGGCGTGGACGTCATCCTCGGCCCGGAGATGAAGTCCACGGGTGAAGTGATGGGCCTGGCGGAGGACTACGCGTCCGCGTTCGCGAAGAGCCAGTTGGCGGCGGGCGTGAAGCTGCCCAAGAGCGGCCGGGTGTTCATCTCCGTGAAGGACGACGACAAGCCGGCGGTGGTGGACCTGGCGAAGCGCCTGCGGTCGATGGGCTTCACCCTGACGGCGACGGCGGGCACGCACGACTACCTGCTGACGAAGGGCATCGAGTCGCAGCGGGTGCAGAAGGTGAAGGAGGGCCGGCCGAACATCGTCGACAAGATCGTCGACGGGGAGATCGTCCTGGTCATCAACACCACCTTCGGCAAGCAGGAGATCGCGGACAGCTTCTCCATCCGCCGTGAGGCGCTGATGCACTCGGTGCCGTACTACACGACGGTGCAGGCGGCGCGCATGGCGGTGGGCGCGCTGGAGTCGCTGAAGCGCTCGGACCTCGCGGTGAAGCCGCTGCAGGGCTACCTGTACGGCGAGATCGGCGTGCCCCCGGCGCGGCGGTAGGCTTGTGTGGACTCGCGGCCCCTGGGAGACTGGGGGCCGCCGGGCCTGGCACCTGGAGCGCAATGACGTGAGTCACTCCACCTCACGATTCGTGCCCCCAGGCCTGAGAGGATGGCTCCTCCTCGGATGCATGGTCACTGCATGCGCGGAGCGGACGGTCGTCTCTCAGGGGCGTACGGCGGGAATGCCTGTCGACCGCAAGCAATCCCTCCCGGATGTGGATCATGACGGGGACGGCCTGGGCGTCCGCGAGGACAACTGTCAGCTTGTCTTCAACCCGGAACAGCAGGACCGTGATGGAGACCACATCGGAGACGCGTGCGATCCGAACCTCGTTTATGCGGATGCGCGGCTCGTGGCATCCCTGGCGCCGTCCTCCGTCCTCGTGAACGAGGAGCTCCGGCTGTCGGCGACGGTCACCAACACAGGCAACCTCCCCGCGACGGGCCTCTCCGTTCGGGTGATCTTGCCCGAGGCCATGACCCTGCTCCGAAGCACGGATGGAACAGGTCTGCCGTGTCACGTCTCCGGACTGCGCATCAATTGCGCGATGCCAGCGATTGTAGGGACTGCCTCCGCGAGCATCGCGCTCGTGCTGAAGCCGACCGAGGCCGGGGACCATTCTGTCTTCGTTGTCGCGGACCTGCCGGGAGATCCGACCCTGGATGACTGCATGGCGACGTTGAGCGCAACCGCCAGCGAGAGCGCCGTACCGCCGTCGCGGAGTCACAGTCCGTGAGCGGTGCGCCGGGAGCCATGTGAGTTGCTCGACATGGCTGTTTTCACGAAATTGAAGATAAGTCCTGTTGGGTGCGCCGGCTGAAGGCCTGCGCCCTGGCGTGCTATGTCCATGCGCGAGTCGCATGGGTGGGGGGCCCCGCCCGCCGAGGTGAGGCTTCCGTCATGGTGTTCCTGCTCCCGCTTGGAGTGGAGGGTGCGACGTTGGACCGTCGCCCCTGGGTCTCCGTCTCCATCGCCGCCATCTGTGCCGTGGCCTTCTTCATCACCTGGGTGGTTCCCGCGAACCCGGGCGGGGTAGGGGAAGGCGAGCTTCGCGAGCTGATCCAGGAGACGCTCGCGCATCCAGAGCTGGAGTTCCCTCAGGGCTGCAACGCGCTGCTCAGTGAGCACGGCAAGGCGCTCCTGGCCCGGCTGAAGGAGGAGGCGGAGGTTCCGGCCGGAGGCGTGGATGTGAATGCGCTCCAGGCGCGGCTCGACGCGCACTGTACGAGCGTCCTGGAGGCGAGGGATTCCGGCTTGCTCCACCGACTGGGGCTCGTGCCCGCGCGCGGCCTGCTGCAGTGGGGATGGCTGACGTACATGTTCCTGCACCTCGGGTGGATGCACCTGCTGGGGAACCTGCTGTTCTTCTACGTCGTGGGGTTGCTGCTCGAGGACGCCTGGGGCCGGCCGCTGTTCGCTGCCTTCTACGGGGTGGGAGGCCTGGTGGCGGGGATTGCCCACTTCGCGCTCGACACGCAATCCCAGACATTGATGGTCGGTGCCTCCGGAGCGGTGGCGGCGTGCATGGGCGCTTTCTGTCTGCGTTTCGCCACGCGCAGGGTTCGCGTGGGCTACCTCTTCTGGTTCCTGAAGATCTGGCGGGGCACGTTCGGTGTGCCGGGCTGGCTGTGGGCGGGCCTCTGGTTTGGCAACCAGGTGTTCGACTTCATGGTCCTGGGTACCAACACGGGCGTCGCGGTGATGGCGCACATTGGCGGGTTCGTCTTCGGCTTCGTCGCGGCCAGCGCGCTGCGAGTGACACGCCTGGAGGAGCGCTTCGTCGCACCTGCCATCGCCGCTCGGGAGGGGGGCTGGGTGGCGGACCCGCGCATGGTGGAGGCGCAGAGCGCGCTGGACACCGGTGACCGGGAGAAGGCACGAGCGACCTTCCAGCGCATCCTGGCGGACCATCCGGACAACACCGAGGCGCTGCTCTCCCTGGGGCGGATGGAGCTGGAGGACGGCCGGGTGCCTTCCGGCTCCGCGAGGGTGGAGAAGGCGCTGCAACTCCTGGTCGGACATGACCTCCCCGAACCCCTCTGGAACGTGGTGGACCAGATGGGGGAGCTGTTCCCGGTGGACCGGCTGCGCCCCGGTGTCGCCTGGCGCGTGGCGCAGGGCATGGACCAGGAGGGGGCTCCTGCCACGGCGCTCGGGATGGCCGAGTCGCTCTACGCCGCGGCCGGCAAGGGCACGGGCCCCATGGCGGTGCGCGCCCTGGTCCGCGCCGCGGAGCTGCGGCTGGCGCGCCGTGACGCTCCGGAGAAAGCGGTGGAGTACCTGACCCGGGCGAAGCCGCTGGCGACAGGGGATGCCGCGGCCTTGGCGGAGCGGATCGGCGAGCTGGAGGTGGAAGCGGAGCGGATGCAGGCGCGGATGAAGGACCGGGGGATCGCCCTGGACACGGAGTCCTCCACGCCAAGGACCCGCGCCGTCGCTGCGCTGGCGCCCGAGTCGCCCGGGGGCCCCACGCTGCCCCCGCGAATCATCCCCTGTCGCATCCTGGGACTGACCGACAAGGCCCTGATGGTGGAGTCCCAGGGAGGCCAGCGCCGGTCGCTGGCCGTCACGGAGGTCATGGCGGTGGCCGTGGGGATGCTGCCCATCGCCGGGCCCGAAGGGGCGGCCCCAAGGCAGACGGTGCTCACCGACCTGGTGGTGTCCTGGGGGGACCCGCAGCGCGGGCCGACCGTGCTGCGCGTCCCGGCCGCCGGGCTCGGGCTGCCGGAGCGCTATCCCGGCCTGGCGCCGCGAGAGGCCTACGCGCGCTTCCTGTCAGCGCTGCTGGAGCACTCCAGCGCCAACGCCCTGCCAGACGCGCCCACGCTGGCCGAGGGCCGCTATCCCCGCTTCGCCACCGAGGGCGAGTTCACGGCGCACTACTACGGTCAGGTGGCCGCGGCGGCTTGAAGTTAGGGATCGGCAAGGCCATGGATGTGGCGGTGGTGGAGCTGCAGGGGGGCGAGCGGTTCGGAGTCGCGCAGGGTTCGCGGGTGGTCGCAATCCGGTGGGACGTGCTCCCCTGGCGCTTGGTGCTCGCCTTGGACTCGCCCCTCAGCGAGGCACCCGGCACGGAGCTCCGAAGGGTCTGGCTGTGCTTCCACGGGCTGGGGCGGTGACCTGGCCCTTCCAGGAGGCACGAGTCCCGACGGGCTGCTGGATCGTCGTTGAGTTCCCCATGGGAACGACCTCCACGGTGCTGCCCGTGGCGCGACCGGGACCAAGTACTGAGGAGAATGGCTGTGGATTGTAGGAAGTCCACAATGCCCAATACTTGGTCGTCGTTTGCCTTCGCCGCAATCCGGATTTTTGTTTCGACTGATGTTGTTGGCGAGGCTACTTGAAGAGCTCGAAATTCGCAATATCGGACCCAATCATTCCGCCATTGCCGCCATGTGCTCGCGCGTTTTTGTATGGCTTTTTGTAGTGGCGAATCCATTGCTGGAGCGGCGATTCTGACTCTGGCTCTGGCGCCGGATTCATTGCTTCTTTGATTGGTGATTTAAATTCCTTGCTCGTAATTATAATGTCTGGCGAGTTGTATGCGGCGGATACTGTCTCGCATAAATACATAAAGCGCGTGGTCTTGTCTGCGCCACCGATCTGGCCTTTTTCGTAGTACATGGATTGTATCGATTTCGATGTGGTTTTTTTGGGAACAGGTGGCGGATTGAGTGAGTGCTCTTTCTGCCATGGCTTCAGTATGTTGGCCCTCATCAGGTTGAGTAGCCTGTTGGTTTCTCTCGCTACCGCCTCGATGGCAACCTGCATTATTCGAAGTCGATGGCTGATGTGGATTGCGATTCTTGAATTCTCGGGGATGCTGACCACTCTTCGTGGTGTAATTATCGTTTTTGGCGTTGAGCTTAATTGGCTCTGTATTATGTCGACGTGGCCGTATTTTAGCGCTGTGTCAAAGACCTGCATTTGTGCCGGACCAAAAGAGCCGTCGGTCAGATCGAGTTGTTCTTGGATTTGATCTGCAAGTTGAATGTCGGCGAGTTCGTTTAGTATTATTGCGGCTATGAGTTTTTTGGGAATCTTGTTTTTGATGGAGCTTTCTGTGAGTTGATTGTCGTAGTTTGAGATTTTTCCCTGATACCAGGATTTCCTTTCTCTGTCGCTCATGCCGAAGAGTGTGTCCGTGTCCATTCGTTCTACACTTACTTTGGGTGGCTTGAATTTTACTCTTCCTGCCTTTTCGTCCTCTAGTGTGAATTTACAGTGTGGGTCTGTGGTTTTCATGTTTTTCTGTGTTCGTTGGTTGTGTTTTCCAAATCTTGAGGGCGATTGTGCGCTGGTCTTTGTTCTAATTGCATTCGGAGTCCCAGCAAGGTGTTGGCGAAGATTCGCTACGGTTTTTGGATGGCGTTCATGTGGGCATGTGAGTCAACTGCGGTCTTGAAAAGGTATGGGCTGGTGTTAAGAATGTTCCCAGCGGATCTGGTAAGTCTTCGTCAGTCGAGACCCTGTTGGTGGAGACGGCACTGCCCTGGCATCTGAATGGCCAAAGCTGCAGTAATACTAACTCGGCACGCCCGTCCCCGTTGGGTTCACAAGTATTATCCATCGCTTGTGCCTCCCAGGACTTAGCCCTAGATCATGAGCGCAGCCTCCGCCGTTGGCTCTCCTCGCAGGTGCAGTGTCAGTGGTCCCTCCTCTGCGCCTCGTAGCTAGCCACAAAAAAGGCAAATTTTCCACGCCTGGAGGCTCCAGCGATAATCTGCACAGCGAGCTTATTCCGACCTTGAGCAATAGGAGGCTGTTCTCCAGTTCGCACATGCGCGGTGGCGAGTACTCACGCGAATGAATTGCTGATGGCTCACCAACTTCCGCTGGCGCCGCCACCGCCGGAGTTGCCGCCACCGAAGCCCTTGAACGTGGTATCCGAAAGCGGCTGGCTCTTCAGCGCGGGGTGGAGGTCCAGCAGATGCTGGACCCACTTCTTGGCGGAGAGCTCCTGTGCGCTTTTGAATTCCACCTTCCGGCGATAGACGCCCCGCCATTCAGGTTGGGTTTCCCAGAGGACGGCGCCGTCATCCGAGCCATAGGCCTTGGGATGGACCACATTCAGACGGAAGCCCTTGGAGTGGACATAGTTCGCGAGGAGGATGCTCCAGAGGGAGATGATGGTCTTCCGGATGTCGATGACGACCCCTGGATCCACCTCCATGAGCTTATACAAGAGCAGCGAGGAGCGCTCGACCGCGGAGGACTCCAGGTAGAAGACCGGGGTAGGGCTACCACTGTATGCCGTGAACTTGCCGCCCTCTACCTTGCCGACCTGGAGGCTTGCTCCGTTCCACCCCGGCATCCCCGGCTGCAAGAGCCCGAAGACCCAGGACCGGCGACCCGCGAGGAAATGGTACGCATTGTATTGAATCAAGGCGTGGAGCAATGTGCCCGGCATCCACTGCAGTATCTTTTCCGCGCCCTCTGGGAAGTTGCGCTTGAGCGTCTGCGCGGCGAACCCCTTGTTGGGATCCTGCCAGAGGACGTGGACCCAATCGCTGTGGAAGTCAGGCAGGTTGATGCCCAGCGCCGCGAGCTTGACGTCGAGCAGGAAGCGAAGCGTCCGGGTGCGCTCGAACTGCCGGGTCGACCAGGCGACGCTCGCCTGGTTCTCCTGCATGTTCTTGCCAAGGCCATTGAAGAACGTGGGGAAGTCCTTGATGAATTCTCCCACGAGTAACGGAAGCTGCTTCTGCGGATCGCCCTGAAGTCCGGGGACGCTGAAGTGGATCCGGAACTGATTCACATGAAAGTTGCCACTGCCCCTGGCGATCTTGAGATCCGTGAAGTCCATCATCCACCTCCTGGCGGGTTTACCGTGGACCCGGAGAGCGCTGTGCCGGGCCTCTTTCCAGGCTCCTCTGGTCGATAAGGGGGAGCCTCCTGGCCACATAGGTGTTGTCGCGGTCCATGGTCAGCCGATCTGGTTGAAGCATCTTCACATCGAACTTTGGAGGAGGAAGATGCAGCGACTTGATGGCAAGGCCTTGCATTCCCCCCACTTCATCGAGCGCGACCTTCAGCGTCACAAGCGGAGGAAGGAGCGTGCGAGCGAGTTTGGGCAGGGGAGAGTCGTAAGACAGAAGCTCCTTCATGAGAGACGTGGCCGGTGTCTTCATGAGCGCGCCGATCTGCTTCATCACCGACTGGTAGAGGCCCGGGATGTTGAGCACCCCCAGCCGCTTCTTCCGCATCTCCTCCACGATGGGGCTTTGGATGTTGTCGTTGGACTGGGGGCCCACCGTGAGCCGGGTGCGTTTGGTGGTCCCGTTGGGGCCCAGCAAACGCTGGCTGTGGAGCGCCCCAAGCGCTCCTCCCACGCTTTGGGCGGCCTTGGCGTCCCCTCCGGCCCAGGCGATTGTCGCCGCGGCGAACAATTGCAGGATGTTGGAGGTCTTGAGCACCGTTGGGAACAGGTCCCTCTTGACGGCGATTCTGAAGACGAGGGTCAGCACGTCGGTGAGGAGCTCATCCACCTTGCGCAGAGAGCCGTCCTTGAGAAGCCTTCGCAGTTCCGCCGTGGCGGCCCCCTCCAGGATTGTGGCGTTGCCTGCAAGCAACGTCTCGCCCGCGAGTGAGACGACATCTCCCTGGGTGAGATAGTGAGTCGCCAGCGGACCCTTGGGCGCCTTGAGGCGATTCGCCGTTTTCCTGTCGACGCCGGGTGAGTTGAAGGTCACCACCTGGAGAACCGAGTCCCCGAAGTCGACCGCCACCCGCTGCGCCATGGCGCCGCCCAGGCTGTGACCGACGACAACGATGTCCTTCCGGCCAATGCGCGTCAGCAGTGTCTGGAAGAGCGTGCGGGCCTGCTTGAAGGCAGTGGCGCCAACCCCTGCGGGGTCCATGTCCGCGACCGCATCGGGTGCCTTCTCGAACTCGGTGCCGCGGACCGCGATGATGGGATGGTTTCCACGGGATGGCTGCAGCCAGTAGGCGAACACACCATGGGTCTTGTTATGAGGGTCGCTGCCCTCCATCTGGACGATGGTGTAGTAGAGGGGCTGGGTGCCCGGCTTCTTGGAGTAGGGGCGTTTGGTTGAGACCGCATAGGTCGCCGGGAACTTCAGCTCCGGCAGTCCCCAGAGCTCCGGCGTTTCAGCGCGATACAGGAACCTCTCGCCACCCTGTGTGCCGCCGCCCTGGTTGTTCAAGTAGGAGAAATCATGGGCCAGGTACTCGTAGAACGCATGGTCGGGCGTGAAGTCCTCGGCCCATGGCTCGGGTGGAGCCTTGGGCATGACGATGGGCCGTGTGGCGACCCGGGTGTTGTCCTGGCGGATGTGCTGAGTCTGGATCCGCAGTGCGTTCAGATCAATGCGAAGCGCATTGGAGGAAGCCGCGTGTGTCTTTGCCGCTCCTGGGCCGGACGCGACCGCCAGCACGTTGGATGTCGGGATATAGACCTTGTCACCCGGCTTGATGTGGTCGGGATTGGGCCGAGTCTTCCGGAGCGCGGCGTTTCGAGGGTCTTTGTAGACGACGCGCCAGTCCGCGATCCGGTAGGACGCGGCGATGCTGTACAGCGACTCTCCGACCTTGACGACATGCTGGGTCATGACACCCGCTCCTGCAGAGTGCAGCTGGATGGATTGATGGGAGCTCTCCAACCGGCCCATGGGCTTCCCTCCATGGGCCGGGATTCGCCGGAGCGTCAGTCCTCGGCCTGCGCCCGCCGCGTCTGACGCGCCAGCCCCAGGCCCAGCAGGAGCAAGAGCGCCAGCGCCGCGCCCCCATCTCCGCTGGTTCCACAGGCGCAGCCGCCGCCCTGGCCGCCCAGGGTCCGGGCCTGTGCCTTCAGGGTGAGCGCGGCCTCCGTCGTCGTCTCGCCTCGCAGGCGCAGCTTCAGCGTCCCCTCCGCCGGGCCCCCCACCTCGCCACGGAAGGTGACGCCCACCGTCGTCTGGGCTCCTGGCGCCAGCTCCGCGTCCAGGGCGCTCGCGTCGATTTCGAACGCCGGATTGCTGTTCGACACCACGCTCAACCTCGCTGGCGACGCGGACTGGTTCGTGAGCGTCACCGTGCGCGGCGCGCTCGTGGCGCCAATGTCCACCCAGCCCAGGTCCAGCTCCATGGGTTCGATGGTCAGGAAGCTGGCCACCGACACCCCCGACAGGGCCACCAGCGCCGCGCGCTCCTGGTCCTTCGTGCCCAGGACCAGCGCCGCCTTCGACGCGCCAATCACGGTCGTGTCGTACTTCAGATCCAACGTCAGCGAGTCACCCTGCGCTAGCGTGCGGCCCTCCGCTCCCAGAATGGGTGACACCACCACGAAGTTCGCGGCCTGGGGCCCCTCCACCTTGGGCGGCATCAGCACCAGCTCCTGGGTGGTGTCGTTGGTGAGCACCACCTTGGTCGCCGCCGGCTCCGCCTGGCGCACGGTGCCGAAGTCCACCGTGCGACTGAGCGCTCGGAACACCGTGGAGAGCCCTCGGCCCGACAGCGACACCTGCGCCTCCGGCGATTCCAGGTCGCTTGTCACCACCAGGAGGTTGGCCTTGGACGTGACGTCCGGACGCGGCACGTACTTGACGAAGATCTCCTTCGACTCCTGGGCTGCCAGCGTGAACGGCAGCGCGGGGCCGGACTCCACGTTGAAGTGCGACGGCTCCGAATGCTCGCTGGCGCCGATGATCTCCAGTCCGTCGACCCGCAGCGGCTGAAGCGACTCATTGGTGAGCCGCACCGAGCGGATGGCCGACGTCGAGGACTCCGCGACTCGTGCTCCGAACTCCAGCGCGGGGGTGGACAGGCTGAGCTGGTTCGTCCGGCCACGGCCCAACAGCGTTACGGAGAGGATCTTCGCCTGGCTGTCGTCAGAGGTGATGCGCAGCACCGCATTGAAGTTCCTCTGGGCATCAGGGTGGAACTGGATGGGCAGGTCCACACTGCCATTACGTCCCAACACGACGGGCATCTTGGAGGGCTTCTGGAGGACGAAGAACTTCGAATCCACCCCTTCCACGGCGAGGTCCTGGATGCTGAGCTGGCCTTCGTCCGAACCGACGCCGCCGTCGGTCCCCGCGCTCGCTGGGCCGCTGGGCGCCACGTGGGTCAGCCGCAGATTGATGAAGTCCGAGTTCGCGTTCACACGCGTCCCTCCGAAGTCCAGGGTGCCGTCAAACGCCTTGCCGTCCGTGCGCGTCACCGCCATGCGGACGGAGGTGGCGATGGCCTCCACCGTGAAGGGGATCTGGGCCCCACCCTGAACGACCAACCTGGCGCCGGCGGACCTCAGTCCCGCCGTCGAACCCAGCGGGCGGAAACGCAGCTTGAGCTGGGCGCTGCTTCCCGCCGGCACGTCCAGCTTCTGGTCCAAGCTGGTGAATTCGGAAACTCCCGCGTCGAAGTCCACCGAAACAATCACGGGGGTGATGCCCGAGTTCTGGACCGTCACCTCCTTGTCCAGATACGTGCCGAAGTTCACCGGGCCGAAGATAACCCCCGTGGGCAGGCTCACGATGCCTATACCATTCACCTTCAAGTCCATGATGAGGGGACTTGTCTCGATGTTGCTCGCGATGATGAGATTGCTGGTGCGCTCGTCCCGAGCGGTAGGTTTTGCCGAGATCCAGAAATAGCCGGTCTCGCTGGGCTTCACGGTGAAGCCAGTCAGTGGGGTCGAGCAGTCCGGCAAGGGGTTGGGCACCGGATCGGGCCGCAGGCAGAACTCGCCGGTGGCTGTGATGGAGGAGATCACCAGGTCCGCCTTGCCGTCATTCCTCACCGGGACGCGCTGGGTGGGGCCCTCGACGTCAATGGCCTGTGGCGCGAACTTGGGTACTCCACCTGGCAGCACCATCACTGGCACGGTTCCCACACCGGATACGGAGATGGGGAGCTCCATGGACTGGTCCGAGTCGCTCATCACCTTGAGCGTCGCATTCACCGGCAGCGCTGTAACTGGACGGAATTTGACTGCGACACTCTCCGTCTCATTCCCCTCGAGGATGATGGGGAAGGTCCCGTTGTCGGTGAGAGACTGCACGGTGAAGATGTCCGTGGCCTGGATGCTGAAGATCGTGAGCCTCGCGGACCCGATGTTCTTGAGCGTGACATTCTGGATCTTCGTCGTGTGTCGTGGGACCTCTCCGAAATCAATCTGACTCCGGCCCAACTCAAGCTTCGCGATGGAGGCCACCCCGGTCAGTTCCACGTCAACGGCCGTGGCATTGACGGGGGTGGTCCTGAGCCGGATGCTGAGTGTGGAAGAGAAGGATCCCGTGGTCGTGGTGGGGCTGAACTTCAAGATGATTTTGCGTTGCTGGCCTACCTTGACGAGCCGTTCAGGCCACCCCACCACGTCCGCAAGGAAGCCATTGGACGGAGACACCGTCACGCTTTCGATGTAGGCATCGACCAGGCCTGTGTTCCTGATGATGAGTTCGTGCTCGCTCGTTGCGTCCTTGAGCGTAGCGGGGAAGTTGTACTTGGCTTCATCCGACGACAACTCCGCATCCGCGCCAAAGCCACTCAAGGGGAAGGTCCGTGTCGTAACGAGACCCGAGGTCACACCGCGATACTCGATGGCCAGGGTGTCGTCGTACCGAGTTCCCACCTCGGTCGGACGGAAGCTCACCTTGAAGGCAGGCGTCCGCGTCGAGCCAGGACTGAGCACGGGTTCGCTGGAGGTAATCGGATCCACCGAGAACACCGAGTTGAAGTGCAACACTTTGATCGACGTCACCCGGAGCGCCTCGGAGGCGCCAAGCTCATTCCGAAGGCTCAGGCTCTTCTCATCCACGGCCGTCACGTTGATCTGACTATGGCCGAACTTCAGTTCGGATGCTCCGAAGATGGCGTTGGGGCCATTGGAGTTGCCTTTGAGGATGAGCACCGGCGGTAGTTCGCGTTTGTTGGTGGTGTAGAACCGCAGCTGGGTCTGCAGGTCGCCCACGCTCGTTAGCGGACTGAAGCGCAACTTCACCGTGGTTTTCTCACCGGGGGCCACCGTCTGGGCCAGGAAGTCGACGACCTGGAAGAACGTCTTGCTGTCCGGGACAATCTCCGACAGGAAAAGCGGATGGTTGCCGGTGTTGTACAAGTTCGCGTAGGCCAGGCGTTCTCCTCCTGGCGCCGCGTTTTCGAACAACAGGGTGCCGTCGGGGTTGTCCTTGAGCGTCAGTTCGGGGGCGAGCGCCTTCCCGGTGATTGAAACGGGAGCCACCTCCTCGCTGGCATCTGTCTCGAATTCGAGCGTTCGCGCGAAGGACTCTCCCCAGGTGGTTGTCGCGAAGGCCACCGTCAACGTTTCAGTGCTGTTCGGCTCAACGGTCAGCCCTCCCGAGGGAATCCCCGTGAGCGTGTAGGGCGCAAGGGACGCCGCGGACACGGAGTTCACCTTGACGGGCCATTTCGTGGAGTTTTTGAGGGTCACCAGCCGTGTCGGGGGCTTATCGCTCACGGTCCAGCTGCCGAAGTCCAGAGACGTCGGATTGACGACCAGCGAGGTCTTGCGCGCATTGCCACGCAGGGGAACGCTGGTCAGGCAGGATTGGCTGGTGGCGGGGGAGGTGTTGAAGGTGAGCGTGCCATCCACGTTGCCACTTGCGTCAGCGAGGGGCTTGAACTTGATGAAGAGGTCGACCCCGGTGGAACCCGGCTCCAGTGTGAATGGCGCCGTGGAGCTCACCGTGTAATGGGGAGCGCCCTCTGTCACCTGGGGCGTCACCGTCACCGCGACTGTGCCCGTGTTGGTGACCTTCACCAGCTTCTGTTCTCCCACCGGGTCTCCCGCCGCCTGGTCCGAGAACAAGAACGACGCGGGCGCGATGCCGATGCAGGCCGTGCCAGGTGTCGCGGAGCCAGACACCTCGAGCTTGGGCGCGCTGGGGTCATCCGTGGTTTCGAAAGCCAGTTCGTCCAGCAATGACTCCCCGGGGGCGGTCGGCTTGAACGTCACCTTCATCGTCTGGGTCTGCCCCGGAGCGAGGGTGAACGGGCCCGCGGTATCCACCTCGAAGTGCAGCTTTTGAGCAAACTTCAGTTGGGACACGGTTACCGGCTTGCCGCCGGCGTTGGTGAGCGTGAACTCCTGGGCGGCGCTGGTGTTGCCCACCGCCGTGCGCGGGAAGGCCACCTGCGCACGGTTCAGCTTGAGCTCGCCTGGGGGCACTGCCTTCGCGGTTCCCTTCAGGGAGAGCTTGGGGGCGTCCGTGCCAGCGCCGGCGAAGGTCAGGGTGTCCGACACAAGTCCGGCGGCGGCGGCGGTGGGTTTGAACGATACCCTCAGGAGGTGGGTATCGCCGGGAGCGAGGCTGAAGGACCCCGAAGGGTTGAGCTCGAAGTGGAGATTCTTCTCCAGCGCAAGCTGGGTCACGCTGAGCAACTCGTCGCCGTCGTTCCGAACCGTGACCTCCTGGGCGGCGCTGGTGGCGCCCACGGACGTCTCCGCGAAGGTCAGGGTAGGGCGGGACAACGCAAGCGTCGCGGGTTGGAAGCCTTCACCCTTCAGCGAGGCCGTGGGGGGAGTAGGGCAGAGCGTGGTGCTGGAGCTGTTCGTGAGCGTGAGCGTCCCGGTGGATTGGATCCTGGATGTGGGCTCGAACGTGACGGCGAGTTGCCCGGATTGGCCCGCGGGAATGGTCAGGGTCCCAGGCGTCAAGCTGAAGGGTGAGGTGAGCGATGGCGTGTTGGAGAAGGTCTTGTTGCCCAGGTTGAGAACCTTCACCTGGCGTTGCGGCGACTGGGTGCCCACTTGCTGCCTGCCGAAGTCCACGACCGGCTGCTCGAACACGAGGAGCGGGCCCTCCGCGGTGCCGCTGAGCGCCACCGTGAGCGAGGGCATGTCTGGATCGTTCGTGTAGAGGGTCAACGTCCCCTGGAAGCCGCCAGGCTGCTTCTGGCCGAAGGCCACCTTCACGGTGACCTCGTTCGGGTTGGCTTGGGTCGAGGGAAGAACAGTGCAGGGGAAGCCGCAGGCCGTGGTCGGGGTTTTATACAGGCCGACGAGGGAGAAGCCCCCGGTGATGCTCGCGTTCTGGATGTTGAGGTTCGACCCGGATTGATTGCGCAGGATGACAGAAGCTTCCGTTGAAGCACACGCGTCACGAGTCCCGAAGTCGATGGTGGTGCTGTTCAGCACGAGCTTCGTGGCGACGACCGGCGGGGTGGCTCCGGACAGGTCGAGCGTTGGCACGGTGGAGCCCGTGTTGGTGAAGGACATCCGGGTCGAGGCACTCCCGGACGTGGCCGGGGTGAACGTCAGCTTCAGTTGTCGGATCTCGCCGGGGGTGAGTTCGAAGGGGAGCGCGGCATCAGCCGTGAAGGCCGAGCTCGCTGGCTGCAGATTGAGAGCGGTGACCTTGAGCAGGCTGCCGCCTTCATTCCGGAGCGTGACTTCCTGGGAGCTGGCGCTGCCCACGGGCGTCTGCGGGAAGGCCATGACGGTGCGGCTCAAGACGAGCTTCCCGAGGGGCGCCGCGACAGCGGTTCCAGACAAGGTGAGTTTGGGCTGGGGGGACTCGCCGTTGCTCGTGAAGAGCACGTCTTCCGATTTCGCCCCGGCTGAGGCAGGTTTGAACTTCACCTTCAGGATCTGGGGCTCCCCAGGAGAGAGGGTGTAGTCCCCCCCCATGGGGGTCACTTCGAACGAAGAGTTCGAATTCAACGGCGGCTGGGTCACCGTCAGCGGATAGTCGCCACTGTTCGTGACCGTGACTTCCTTCTCAGCGCTCACGTCGCCCACGGTCGTGTTCGGGAATCCCAGGGTTCCGCTGCTCAGCACCAGCTTGGCCGGCGACAGGCCTTGCCCGCTCAGCCATACGGTGGGCGGAGCAGGACATTGTGAAATGTTGGCCAGGGTGAGGGTCCCGAAAGCGGCGCCCGAAAGCGTGGGGGTGAACGTCACGGCCACGCTCTCCGTGTGGCCTGCGGGAATGGTCAGAGGCGTGCTCGGGACGCTGAAGGGGGCTTCCGTGCTGGGGGTCCCGACGAACGTGTCAGTGCCCAAGTTCTTGATCGTTATCGAATACGGCGACGAAGGTGTGCCCACCTTCTGCGCTCCGAACACAACGGAGGTCTGTCCGACGATGAGCAACGAACCCGTGGCCGTGCCGTCCAGCGTGACGGTGATGGTCGGAGCGACCGGATCATCCGTGTAGAGCGTCAACGTCCCGTGGAAGCTTCCGGGCTGGGTTGGAGAGAAGCCAATTCTCACGGTCATCGCGCCTGTGCCGTTGGCCGGCGTGGGCGGCACATTGCAGTTGGTGTTGCAGCCGGGACCTGTCGCTCCGTGCACACCGTTGAAGGTGAATCCCCCGGTGATGGTCGCACGGTAGATTTTGCGATCCTCGGTGCCGGTATTGGTCAGCGTGAGCGAGTTCTCTCGCGGCACGCACGAGGCCTGGGGATCGAAGTCGATGGAGGTGTCGTTCAACTCGAGCGAAGGGACGGGATCGTCCGGTCGCAGTGCCGCGCCGACGGTGCTCTTGGAAGTGCCGGGTTCCGGTGGTTTCTCCGCCTCGGGACCGCAGGCGGTCAGGACGCACAGTGACGCCGTCAGGATGAGCAGGATGCGTTGCATGAGGCGACCTCAGTTCTCGGCGTGGAGGGCCGGGGCCTTGGCGGTGGAGGAGGGTGGAGGCTTCGGGGCGGCGGGCGGCTCGGGCGGCTTCGCAGCGTCGTCGCCTTCCTTGGGCGCCGCGGGCTGCGTTCCCGTGCGGATGCGCCCTTCGAGCAGTTCGATGTCCAGCGAGCCCGGCGTGGGGGTGTTCACGAACTGCTGCCAGGTGCCGTCTGGCGCGGTGAAGAGGAACGACACCGCCACTGGCGCGGCGTCGTCCGGCAGCGGCACCTTCAGGCGCTGCAGCGTTCCCGGATAGATCAGGGCGGACAGCAGCACGTCAGCGTCCGGCTGGAAGATGCGCGCGGACACCTCGCCGTAGGACTCCACGGCGAACTGCTTCGGGTCCACCTTGCGCACCAGCATGTACAGCGGCCGGCCCTGGTTCGTCCCCGACGGGGCCTTCACGCTCAGGTGCAGCGTGCTTGGCTGACACGCGGTCAGCAGCGTCAGGAGCAACGGGATACAGCGCCTCATCGCGGCACCTCGCGGAACGGGATCCAGGGCTCACCCTTGAGCCCGAAGCGCAGGTCCATCACCCCGTCCGTGGACGTGGCCCCTCGCGCTCTCAATGACCAACGGCGGTGCTGCGGGTCTTCCGTGGACTGTGACGACTCCAGCAGCCGGAAGCAGCTCCACGCCGACCGCGACTTCTCCAGTGACGCGTACTGCACCGACTGGTCCGCGGGCGCTCGCACCTCCAGCATCAGCGACGCCGTCTGCTGGTCCCACCACGCGAGCGGGAACTCCTGCCACGACGGACTCTGGTTGTACGCGAGGAACGTCGTCTTGCCGCACTTGAGCGATCCCAGCGTCACGAAGCTGCCCTGCGTGGGCGCCTTCGGCAGCGGCAACGGCATCACCTGCAACATCAGCGGGCGGGGACGCCCCTCCGTGTCCCACAACATGCGGGCCAGCCTCGACAGCCTCCCCAGCGTCGGCAGCATCCCCTGCGGCAACGACAGCCGCGACTGGAGCGCGCCTCGCGCCACCCACTCCGAGCCTCGCTCCTCGCACACCGGCGCCAGCACCCGCGTCGCGAACTCCCAGAAGGCTCCGTCCTGCTTGCGCAGCACCTCCAGGTCTCCCGGGTCCACCTCCTGCGACGCGTCCGGCGTGAACGGATAGCGGCCCAGCAGCGGACGCAGGAACCGGCTCGAGGCGTCGTCCCACTGCCGCTCCAGGGTCCGCTCGATCTCGCGCTGTCCCAGCTCTCGCACCGCGAGGAACGGCTGGCGGAAGGGCTGCCGCAGCTCTCCGATGAGCCCCTGCTGATCCAACCACGCGTCCACCTTGCGAAGGTAGGACGTGTCGTCCTCCAGCATCATCGAGAAGGCCAGGCGCCCCAGCGGCGTCAGCAGCTCCGGCAACCTCGCGGCTCCGTTGGCCGGCTGCGCGCTGCCGGTGGCCAGGCCTCCGTTGAGCGACGCCGTCGCCTCCGCGGGCACCACGCCCTGACGGGGCACCGCGTTCAACTCGTCCGACATCTGGGCCACCAGCGCCCGGTAGGGGTTGAGCGCCGTGTAGTTGCCCGTCTCGTCTGGCTTCATCACCGTGGCGATGGGCTTGAACGGCGCCACCGCGTTGCGCAGCGACTCGTAGAAGGGGCCGTCCAGCGGCTCCAGCGCCACGCCCTGCGCCACGTCGCGCAGCATGTCCACCAGCTCCGAGGACGGCTGCGTGAGGCGCGACAGTTCCTCCGCCAGCAGCGCGGGAATCACCGCCTGGAAGCGGTAGGTGGACACGCGCTGGAAGAGGCGGTTGCGGTACTGGAACGCGAACTGGTTCACCTTGCGCCGCACGTGCTCCTGGCGCTGCGACACCTCCTCCACCGGGAGTCCCGCGCCCTTGATGCGCGTGGTGAACTCGTCCACCAGCGGGCGCAGCCGCGTGTCGAACTCCAGCCGGTCCGCCGCCAGCGTTGCTCCGCCCCGCGACGCCACGGCCTCCTCGCCCTCCACCACTCCGAAGGGCAGGCGCCCCGTCTTCTCGTGGTAGCGCAGGAGCGCCTGGTGCAGGAGCCGCGAGCCGTCCTTGGGACGGAACTCGAAGGTGCTCTGGAGCACCGGCACCTGGAGCACCGCGGGGCCGTTGCCCGGCAGCCACAGCCCGTCGCGCACCAGCAGCTCCGCCACGGTCATCTTCTGCACCGCCTTCACGCCCAGGTACGCCTCCTCCTCCATGCGCAGCACGTTCGTCAGCACTTCGCGGTGGTCGTTGATCCACGCCACCGTCTTGAGCGTGGAGGGGATGCCCCGGAAGCGGCTGGTGTCCACGCGGGCCTCGGAGGCGGCCAGGAGCTCCAACGCGCGCGGCAGGTTGCTGAAGCGCGCGCTGTCATCCAGCAGCGTCTGGAGCCGCCTGCGCTCGTCCTGCATGGACTCCAGCTCCGCGTCCAGGCGCTCCAGCTCGCGCGGCTCCACGGCCCGGTTCGCCAGCAGGTCCTGCAAGCGCCGCAGGTGCGCCTGCCACGGCATCAGCTGCGCCTCCAACGTGAGCGGCTCCGGAAAGGGCCAGCGCGCCCAGCTGGCCTCGGGCGTGTCCGGCGCGGACCACGGCGGATTGCTCATGACGACGTAGTCGGCCACCAGCGACTCGTTCAGACCCACCGCCGCCACCCACGAGCGCCCCGCCTCCGACGCGGCCACATTGCCCGGGGAGTCCGCCTCGCCGCCCTCCGACACGAAGCTCCAGTTCGGGCGCGTCTTCAGGCTGGAGAGCACCAGCTGCCCCAGCGGCTCCTCGCGCGAGCCGTGCAACGTGGCCAGCAGGTAGACGACCTGCTCCGGACGGCACGTGTCCGGCTGGCGGTGGCACTTCTCCAGCGCGGGCCGGATGTGGGCCTCGCGGATGCCTCGCGCCAGGCGCTGGCGCAGGTCCTCTCGCGCGTCGGTGAAGCTGTAGCGCAGCAGGGGCCACGTGTTCATGGCCCGCCACAACGAGTCCAGGGACTGGCCCGCGGCGACCACCGGCTCCTGCACCGCGGCTCCGGACACCGACTGCCCCTGGTCCCGGATGCGCTGGACCATCTCCTCGAAGCGCTGCACGCGGGTGCGCGCCTGGCCCAGCCTCCACGCGAAGTGCCCGTACACGGCCAGCAGTGGCAGCGCGCACGCCAGCCCCAGCAGCACCGCCCGGCGCAGGTGGATGTGCAGGTAGCGCTCGTGGACCGCCTTCGCCGTGCTGGCCTCGGCGGACACGGACAGGACGTCCGGGTCCCTGGCGTCCTTGTCCGCGGAGGACAGCGATACCGTGGCCAGCGTGGGGGCGTGCGCCAGCGTCTGACCCTCCATCAGCGCCGTCACGAAGCGCGACAGCGCCTCGAAGGGCGCGTGGCCTTCCGAGTAGAAGCGCTCCAGCCGCTCGAAGGACTCCACCGGCAGCGCCGTCAGGCCCAGCGCCAGGTACTGCTCCTGCGCCTTGAGCAGCGAGCCCAGCCTGGGCTCCTGGCCCGGCGGGGGCAGGGGGAAGCGCAGCGGCACGTGGTGCGCGCGCAGGAGCTTCGCGAAGTCCGCGTAGCCCTCACGCTCATCCAGGTGGGTGAGGCACACGCGGGTCTCCAGCGCGCTCCCGCGGACCTCCGCCAACAGGTTCAGCTTGCCTCGCAGCAGCTGCGCCGAGCGGCGCACCTCGTCCGGCGGCGTGTCCTGCAGCCAGCGCGCGTCCAGCACCAGCACCGCCAGCGCCTGCTGGCCGCTTCCGAAGCTGTCCTTCCACAGCCGGCGCAGCGCCTCTCGCGCCTGGGGCGACTCGTCCTCCACGAGCTGCGCGGACAGCTCCTGGGCCACCACGTCCGCGCCCAGGTACACCTGGAGCAGCGAGTCCGAGAGGAGGCTGGGCAGGAACTGCCGCGCCTGCCGCTTCCAGTCCAGGTCCAGTTCAATCAGCCGCGACTTGCCCGCGCCCGCCGGCCCCAGCACCACCACACCTGGCAGGTCGCGGACCGCCACGCGGTGGCGCAGCGGCAGCCCGGCCAGGAACTTCTCGCGCACCTTGCGCAGCCGGTTCTTCGCCAGGGGCTCCGGCGCGGCGGCGCCTCCTCCCGCCGGCGCGCTCTTGCGCTTCGCGCGCCACACGAGGAACAGCGGAATGCCAATGGCCAGCAGCGCCACGAGCAGCAGCGCATACGGCTTCCACTTCGGCGGGATGAAGGCGATCAGCTTCTTGATGACATCCATGGCTCAGCGCTCTCCCCAGCCCAGGACGTGCCCAGCCCGGCCCGAGCGATGCAGGGCCTCCAGGACGTCCTCCAGCGTGTCCACCGTGCCCGCGAACGACGCGCGCGCCTTCTCCTGCTCCTCCGGCGACAACCGCGCGTCACCCGGCCCCGGCATCAGGCGGGCCAGCGTCTGGCCCAGCTCGTCCAGCATGGGCTCCAGGCCGTATCGCCCGACCCCCAGGCGCGCGGCGAGGGTCTTGCGCACCTCCTGGAGCAGCGCGGGCGCGGCGTCGAGCGCGGCCGGGGCCTGGGCGGCGGCGGCTTGAGGCTTCACCGGGTCACCCACCAGAGCAGGCACTGCAGCCCCAGCACGCTCGCGGCGCTGGCCGCGTAGTAGCGAGCGGGGAAGGTGTAGAGCAGCGGCCCCAGGGACTCGCCGGCCGCGACGGGGGCGGGCGGGGGCGGGGGCGTGACGATGCGCGCGGACAGCCGCTCCTGGTACTCGCGCAGCTTCGCCGTGTGGCCCAGGTAGCGGCCTCCGAAGCCCGCCGTGATGCAGAAGTGGAGCATCTCGAAGAGCAGCGCGGGCGAGCCCGGCTGGTCCAACCGTTGATCCGCCAGCGTGTAGAAGGCCTCGCCGCCGCCGTCCTCGCCGAAGAGCCGGTACTGCAACAGCGGCCACAGCGGCTGCTCCGCGTCCGCGAGCCTGAGGAGGACGCGCTCGTCCACCAGGTACGTGAAGGGCTTGAGCGCGTCCTGCACCTCCTCGTCGCGGGCGTGGGCGCCCAGGCCCGCGCGCAGCCGCTCAATCACCTCCAGGAGTTCGTCGTGGAGACGGCGCAGGCCCTCGCGGCCCAGAAGCCCCGCCGCCGCGGCGGAGCCGGGCGCGGACTGCGGCAGCCACCCGTCCAGCACGGACTGGGCCTGCCGGTACTGCGTGAAGACGACCTGCCAGTGCTCGAGCTTCATCCGCGCCCCCCGCTAACCCACGTTCACCATGCCGCCCTTGAGTTCCGCCACGCCGTCCGCCTTGAGCCCCAGCTTCGCCTTGGCGGTCACGTTCACCTGCGCCCCCTCCATGGCGACGTCCTTCTGGCCCTCCGCCTTGATGGACGGGGCCTTCAGGGCCACCGCGCCGCTCTTGGCCTCCACCTGGATGTCGTCCCCCTCCACGCTGAACTTCTTCGCCGCCTTCAGCGTCACGGCCTTGTCCGAGGAGAGGGTCGCGTCCTTCGCCGCCTTCTGCGTCAGCTCGTCCTTCGTGGTGACGCTGAAGGCCTTGGCGCTCTCCAGCGCGAACGTGTCGTCGCTCTTCCACGACGAGGCCTTCGTGGACGTGACCTCGATGGTCTCCGCCTTCAGCACGAAGGACTTGCAGGTCACCGTGACGCTGTCCTGCTTCTGCACGATGGTGCTGGTGGCGCTGTCACCCTTCACCTCCAGGGTGATGGCTTCGCCGTCCATCTTCACCGTCTGGAGGATCTTCCCGTCCTTGTCCTCCGTGGTGAGGATGAGGCCCTTCTCCTTGTCCATGTCGATGATGCAGATGAGCTTGGGCATGCGCGCCGTTCCCCCCTCGGTCCGCCGTCAGGCCCTGCGCCAGTAGAGGAGCACCTGCGCCCCTTCGAGCGCGGGCGTGGCGAAGAACGTGAGCCCGTCCTCGCGCGTCGCGGACTGCCATTCCTCGCTCTGGGGCGTCAGCTGGTACCAGTCGATGTCCGCGTCGAAGGCGTGGGGGAACGAGGGGAAGGCCACGTGCCGGTACGGCACGCCCTTCAAGGCCTGGCGCCGCACCGCCGGCAGCCGCAGGGGACTGGCCAGCTTCACGCCCTCCATGGAGCGGGGCCGGTCGCGCTCCTGCCGGCGCACCAGCAGGTAGAAGTCGTCCGGCGGCGGCGTCTCCTTGGGCAGCGGCGTCAGCCTGAAGTGCCCGTCCTGGAAGTCGAAGGCGCGGTAGGACATGGGGCTGGCCTGCGGGCGGAACCCGCGCGTGAGCAGCTCCATCCACCGCGCGATCCCCGGGCCCGGCGCTTCGTGCTCGTACGCGGGCAGGTCGTCGTCCGGCTCCGCCTCCAGGTAGCAGCACGTCTCGAAGTACAGCCGCCGCAGCGCCTGCACCAGCGGGTAGGGCGGCGGCAGCAGGCCGTGGCGCATGTCCTGGCGCAGCACCTGGAGGCTGCGCACCTCGCACAGCGCCCGCCGCGCGCTGGCCAGCCGGTCACCCCGCACCAGGCCTTCGCGCAGCGACGTGCGCAGCTGCCCCTGCGCCTGCTGGAGCAGCCCGTCCAGCTGCTCGAACAGGGGCTCGAGGAACGGGTGGGGCCCCACGCTCAAGAGCGGCGGCAGGTGCGTGGAGGACAGCCGCCAGGGGCCGTCCGCGTTCCGGGTGAAGACAGCCAGCGACAGGCTGCTCACCGTGTCATCCACGACCGGCTCCAGGGACAGACACAGCCGCCGTCCCGCGCGCACCACGCTGGGCGTCTCACCGCCCGCGGGCGCCAGGTCCTCGCGGGGCTCCAGCACCCCCAACAGGTGCAGATACACCGTCACCCGCGTGCGCCCTGTCTCCTCGAGTGACAGCGGTGTCACCTCCGCGTTACCCGGCACCTCCACCAGGTGGCCACCCGGTAACACCGCGGTCAATTCCTCCAGCGCCACCGAGCCCTTGGCGAGCAATACATCGTTGAAACGCAAGCCGCTCACGCCCACCACCGGCAGGCCCGCGAATCCCGCGTAGCGCCGGGCCTCCGTGGAGAGGGATTCCTCCTGGGCCCGGAAGTGTTCGGGCAGCAGGGTCTGCCCCTCCTGCCACAGGACTCGCGCGAGTGTGTCTGGGGTCATGACCAGGGGCGGCGGGAGAGGGTTTTCCTGTCACAGGGACCGCCCGGCAAAAGCTTGCTCGGGCTGGGTGACAGTGTTTAGAAAAAGCTACCGGCCTGAAGCCTGTGACGTCAAGTGAGCCTGGCTGATCCACCGTGTGTGGTTTCTCGCCCCGGCGGGCAGGCAATGCCATGGGTTGGGTCCTTCCTGTCACCCCGGGTGATTATGGGCCCATCGTGTCAGGTCATGTGTTGGGGGTGTATTGCTTTTGTGTATTCGTATGGTTTATCAATTCTTTCACAAACGGCGGTTCAGTACTTGGGGGTACTCATGGCCATCACCGACGAAATTCCCAGATCACGCATCACGCTGACCTACCGCACCCAGGTGAATGGCACCCGGGCGGACAAGGCGCTTCCGTTCCGGCTGCTGGTGATGGGGGACTTCTCCAAGGGCACCTCCGTGGACCGCAAGAAGGACCTGGATCAGCGGGAGATCCGCAACCTGGATGGCAAGAACCTGAACCAGGTCATCCAGAACATGGGCATGACGCTGAACTTCAGCGTGCCCAACCGCGTGGACAAGAAGGACCCGGTGGATGGCTCGGCGCCGGCGCCGCTGCAGGTGAGCCTCAAGCTGGACTCGATGAAGTCCTTCAGCCCGGTGGACGTGGCCCGTCAGGTGCCGAAGATCAACGCGCTGCTCACGCTGCGCAAGCTGCTCCTGGAGCTGCAGGGCAACCTGGACAACCGCAAGGAGTTCCGCCAGCTGGTGCGCCAGCTCGCGCAGAACCCGGAGGCCGTCCAGAAGCTGAAGACGGAGCTGGCCGCGTTCAAGTCGATGAGCCTGCCGAAGCTGGCCGCGACGAACCCGCAGCCGCCCACGACGTGATGCCGGGCGAAAGCCCCTCCCCACGACCTTCCTGAACGAGGCCTTTCTCCATGCCCACCACTCCTGCGTCTTCCCCCACCGCGACGACCGCCGTGGCCGATGTGCCCCTGGACCTTCCGCTGTTCCTCAACAGCGTGCGCCTGGGCTCCGTGCCCGCCGCGCGCGACGCCTCCGCCCAGACCGACCTGCTGGTCATCCCCGACGACGCCACCCCCGAGGAGCGCTTCGTCTCCAGCCTGGCGGCCATGGTCCACAACATGGACACGGAGGAGGGCCGCTTCGACAAGCAGACGGTGCAGGAGCTCGTGGGCACCATCGACGCGCTGGTGTCGGATCAGCTCAACGCCGTGCTCCACGCGCCGGAGTTCCAGGAGGTGGAGGCGCAGTGGACCGCGCTCAACGACCTGGTGCGCAACACCAACTTCAAGGCCAACATCGAGCTGAGCCTGCTGGATGTCTCCAAGGAGGAGGCCTACAGCGACCTGGAGACGAACGCGGCGGACGTCGCCGGTTCGGAGTTCTTCAAGAAGCTGTACGTGGCCGAGTACGACCAGTACGGCGGCGCCCCCTACGGCGCGCTGGTGGGCCTGTTCGAGTTCGCCAACACGCCGCAGGACATGCTGTGGCTCAAGACGATGGGGAAGATCGCCGCGGCCAGCCACGCGCCGTTCGTGGCGTCCGTGTCCCCGCGCTTCTTCGGCTGCGACACCATGAAGGAGGTGTCCCAACTGCGTGACGTGTCCAGCCTGCTGGACTCGCCCAAGTACTCCGCCTGGAACGCGCTGCGTGACACGGACGAGGCCGCGTACGTGGGCCTCACGCTGCCGCGCTACATCGTCCGGCCGCCCTACAACCCGGAGACCTACCCGGCCCCGGGCATGAACTTCACGGAGGCGGTGAAGGGCGACAAGGAGGAGGAGTACCTCTGGGGCAACGCGGCCATGCTGTTCGCGCGCAACCTGGTGCGCTCGTTCGCGGGGAGCGGCTGGTGCCAGCACATCCGCGGCCCCAAGGGCGGCGGCCTGGTGGCGGGCCTGCCCGTGCACCTGACGCACCTGCGCGGCGAGGAGGAGATGAAGCTGCCCGTGGAGATGTCCATCCCGGACTTCCGCGAGCTGGAGCTGGCCAACGGCGGCTTCATCCCGCTCATCCACAAGAAGGGCAGCGCGGAGGCCGTCTTCTTCAGCGTCCAGTCCCTCAAGAAGCCCAAGGTGTTCGAGGACGCCAAGGACTCGGAGAACTCGCAGCTGGTGACGAACCTGGCCTACACGTACTCCATCAGCCGCATCGCGCACTACGTGAAGGCCATCATGCGCGAGAACATCGGCAGCACGGCCAACGCGGCGTACATGCAGCAGCAGTTGGACCGGTGGATCTCCCGGTACGTCACCACGCTGGTGAACCCGGATGACCTGACGCTGCGCTACTACCCCTTCAAGGCCTACAACCTCACCGTGGCGGAAGTGCCCGGCAAGGTGGGCTGGTACCACTGCAACCTCTCCGTCCTCCCGCACATCCAGTTCGAAGGCATGAACGTGGACCTTCGCGTGGATGCGCGGCTCGGCTGACAAACCCCGCAGCAAACTGGAGGACCGAAACCATGGGTGATGGACCGCTTGGCATTTCGTGTGACTGGCAGCAGACCATCCAGCAGCGCCCCCAGAAGAACATCCCGGTGGGCTACCTGTTGGACATCAAGGGGATGGGCAAGGACGACGGCTCCTTCCCCAAGAGCAGCAGCCTCTTCTACACCCCGTTCGTGGGCGATCCCGCCTACGCCGGTGTGCAGTTGGAGGACGTGGGCGCGAAGAAGGCCGTGCGCGCGGTGGGCCTCATCACCCAGCTCCAGTGGGAGGGCGGCAAGCTCGACCCCATGGACTTCACGGTGCTGATCTCGCCGGAGAACAAGGCGGACTTCACCGGCATCACCAACACGGAGATCCGTCAGCTGAAGTTCTGGATCTGCGAGTGGGACAGCGCCCAGGGCAAGTGGTTCGAGAAGTGCTATCCGCTGGGTGACGAGGCCGGTGGCCCCGCCAACGAGATGTCCGCCCGCCTGAACCAGAAGGGCAGCGAGGTGATGCTGCACGTGGGTGAGCCGGAGAACGTGGGCGTCACGGACGTCAAGTTCTGCCAGATGACCTTCCAGCTCATCCCGGACAAGGCGCACCTGTGCAACATCCACTACGGCCACAACTCCATGGACAAGGACGTGTACGCCTGGGGCTACGTCGAAGGCAGCCAGTCGTAAGGGATTGAAGCGCGGGCGGGGAGGGCGGACACAGCGCCTTCCCCGTTTCCGCTTGGGGGCTACTTGTCCGAGCCCCACTTGGTGACGCGGCGCTCCTGGGAGTTGGTGGCGAACTCCAGGGTGGTGCTCTTCTTGGGCGCGGGCACCACCCGGAACTGGAAGCGGTGGAAGCGGATGTCCAGGTCCTCGCCCAGCGTGGCGGGCTGGTTGTCCAGGAAGACCTTGGGGCGGCCCTTCTCCGTGTCCATCAGCGCCTCGGCGGAGGCGGGGCTCTTCAGCTTCGCCGCCTCGAACCAGGTGTCACCCGCTTCATCGAAGTCGATGATGGCCCACGCCAGCTTCAGGCGCAGGTTGTCCAGGGGCTTGGCGAAGTGGTTGAGCACGTTCGCGGCCGTGACGCGGCCCACGTACACGGTGAACTCCAGGGGGCCGGAAGCACCATTCATGGACAGCCGTTCAATCAGGCCAATGCATTGCGCCTTGGGTCCGAAGTCCCCCACCGTGGGGGAGAACAGGGTGAGGTCCTTCGCCAGGTTCAGCCCCCCGCAGCCGTTCCATTCCAGCAGGTACCCCAGCGCGCCCCGGAAGCCGGGCCGGTATTGAAACCCGGTCTGCCAGTTGCATTCGATTTCGAGAACATCGGGCTTGGCGATGGGCATGGAGTGTCTGTCCTTGTGAATGAAAGACATGTAACATGAAGTGGAAAGACAGACCATGAGAGACCTGAGCCTGTGCCTGCGCCCCGTGGAGGGCGGAACGCTGGAGCGCCTGGAGTCGCATGACCCGCGCTTCCTCACGGTGGCGGACCTGGTGCAGCGGGAGGCCTACGCGGAGGCCGCGGACGCCATCGAGGCCCTGGACGCGGAGGGGGTCTACGAGGTCCGGCTTTCGGCGAACTACCTCTTCGTGGCGCTGCGCGAGGACGGACTCGCGCGCCTGCCGGAGGTGATGGAGGTGCTGGCGTCGCTCGCGCGCGCGGCGGCGGAGGAGGCCGCGCAAGGCGAGGGGAAGGACAAGTCCAAGTCCGCGGTGCTGCTCAACAAGGCGCTGACGTGGCTGTTCCAGACGCTGCTGAGCGCGCTGAAGTATCACCACGGCAAGAGGGACGCGGGCTGGGAGGCGTGGACGAAGGGCTTCACGGACGCCAAGCGCAAGGACGCCCTGCGCGGCATCCAGGCCCTGCAGGGCGCGCTGGAAGGCCCCGCGTTCCGCAACGGAGCCCAGGGCCTGTCGGGGCTGGGGCTGTGGCTGAAGGAGACGACGCAGGAGCGCGCGGCGGCTCCCGCGCCGGCCCCGGAGCCCGCGAAGCCCGCCGCCCCCGCGAAGGGACGGGGCGCGAAGGCCTCCGCGGCGGCCGCGGCCACGCCGCCCTCGCCGTTCCCCCGCACGACGGGGCCGCTGCAGCTGCGCGGGTCGGTGCACCTGCTGGAGCTGTGCGACAAGCTCAAGGCCTTCGAGGTGCTGGTGGAGCGCGGCGACTTCCAGAAGGCCGCGATGGTGAGCGACGACGTGCTCCGGACGCTGGAGGAGTTCGACCCGCGCCGCTACCTGCCGGAGCTGTTCTCGTCGTTCGGCGCGCTGCTCAACCGCCACGTGGGGGACATCCAGGAGCACTGGGAGCGCAAGGAGACCATGGAGTGGCGCACCCTGGCGCAGTTCTACCAGGTGGACCTGGGCGCCTTCGTGGGGCCGGGCGAGTGAGGCGGCCCCGGTCATGATCGGCGCCACGCCGCTGTTGTCCCCGCTGGAGCGGCGCATCCGCGCCCGCGCGAAGGACTTCGACCTGGGGCCGCTGTTGCGGCTCTTGGAGACGCAGGGCTATGGCCGGGACCGGGTGCTCTTCGAAAGCAACCCGGAGCCGGTGGCGTCCGCGTCGCTGGTGGAGGCGGTGACGTTCCACGTCTCCCCGGTGCGGCGGGTGGTGGTGACGCTCAACCTGGGCCTGCTGGCCACGCCCGGCCTGTTGCCCAGCTACTTCCTCCAGGTGGCCGAGCAGTTGCCGGAGCCGGAGCCGTTCCTCGACTTCATCCGCTTCTTCGACCACCGGCTGCTGCTGGCGCTGGTGGAGGCGCTGCACCCTGAACGGGACACGGGCCTGGTGGGGGACTGGGAGCGCACGAAGGGCTTCTACCTGCGCATGGTGGGCGTGGATTCGCAGGCCACGCTCCAGTGGCTGTTCCAGCAGGTGTTCCCGGAGCTGCGCGTGACGTGTGTCCGCCGCGCCTTCCGCACGCGCTTCTCCGGCATGCGGCCTGCCCACGGCCCCACGCCGCTGGATGGCACCGGCATCCTGGGCCAGACGTACGCGACGGACATCAGCGGCTTCCAGGTGGAGGTGTTCGCGGACGAGGAGGCGGACATGCGCGGGCGGGACTGGCCCGCGCGGGTGCGCCACCGCTTCCACCGGCACATCCTGCCGCTGCTCGCCCCCGCGCGGATGCAACTGGAGGTGGTGCTGACGGTGCTCGCGCATGGGCGGACCGTGCGCCTGGGGCCTCGGGGGCAGCTGGGCTACGAGCGGCTGCCGGGCGCGGAGGGCAAGCCGCTGCGGCAGCTCATCTTCCTGGGCGACACGTCCGTGCCGGTGGCCGCGCCGCCGCGCGCCGAGGGCGACCGGCAGGGCATGAGCATGGGCACGCCGAAGGCAGCCGGGCGCTAGGCGGGGAGGGGACCGTGGGCTTTCTGCACCGGAAGTTCCTGGGGGTGGTGGAGACGCCGCGTGAGGCCGTGCTGCGCAACCTGGGCCACCTGTTCCAGGCCAAGCGGGGCGCGGCCTCCGTGCTGCCCGGCTTCGGGCTGACGGAGACGGGGTTCCGCTCGGACGCGGAGCGCGTGGCGGGCCTGGGCGCGGAGATCCGCGAGACGCTGTCGCGCTACGAGCCGCGCGTGGAGGTGGTGTCCATTGACGAGGCGCCCGCCTCGGCCGGCGGCGCGCCCGGCCTGGTGGTGCGCCTGCTGTTGCGTGACTCCCACGAGCCCATGGACCTGCTGCTGGACCCGGGCTCGCGCCGCCTGCGCGAACGGCCTCCGGAAGAGGACGCGGGGGAGGACGACCCATGAAGTTCACCGAACAGCTGAAGATGACGCTGGACCTGAAGGCCGGTGACGAGGCCTTCACGCTGCCCTCGGGCAGCATCAAGCGCCTGTCGGTGAAGGCGCACTCCTACGGCTTCGAGGCCCAGGTGGAGTGGTGGGTGATGTGCAAGGAGAGCGGCGACGAGGACACGCTCTTCACCCCCTTCACCGACACCAAGCCCCTGACGGCGACGCTGACCATCGACCGCCGCTACGGCGCGCAGGCGGAGGGGCGCGAGGGCGCGGAGGCCCTGCCGCTGAAGCTCATGGGACGGGTGGAGGAGCGCCACGTCCGCGAGCGCTCGCTGGCGAACGTGAAGGACGCGCCGGTGATGCAGCGGCGCTACCGCATCCGCCTGGTGGACCCGGCCGCGATGCTGTGGCGCCGCCACTTCCCCAGCGGCGTGTGGGTGGATGAGACGCTGCAGGCGGTCATCCAGGCGAACACGCCCGGGGGGCTGGATGTGGCCTACGAATGGGAGGCCGCGGGGACGAAGCACGGCCTCCACGCGCTGGGGCTGGGCGCGGATGACGACTCCGGCGCCAGCTTCCTGGACTTCCTGCACTGGGTGCAGGCGCGCATGCACGCGGGCATGTTCCTGGACTACGCGGAAGGGAAGTACACGCTCGCGGCCGCGAAGCCCGAAGGCGGCGAGGCGCTGGTGTTCACCCGCGACGAGGTGGCGGAGGTGGACCTGCGCTACCCGGAGCCGCGGCGGGACGCGCTGTCGGTGCTCAACAGCTACGTGGACGCCGGCACGAAGCGCAAGGCGGTGGAGAACGCGGACGCCATCGCGGGCGTCCTCACCGAATGCCTGGTCACCTCCACGCTGGAGGACACGCTCACGGACCGGGTGACGCTGGAGACGAACCGCCAGCAGATGGAGGGTCCGGAGGTGCGGCTGTCCTTCGCGAGCTACCCCCGCGCGTCGCTGGTGCTCAACGGGCTCTACACGCTGGGGGAGTTCAGCACGCAGGCCGCGACGCACGGCAAGCAGTACCGGCTCCACACGCTGGAAATGGACGCGCGCGCCGTGGAGGACGACGCCGCGCACGACCCGGACAGCGCCACCAACGACTACTCGCTGAAGTTGAAGGCCACGCTGGAGGAGGCCGCGGATCCCACCTTCCGGCGCCCGCGCTTCCGGCCGCCGCGCTGGCCCTTCCTCGCGGAGGGGCGGGTGGTCAGTGAAGAGGGCGGGGAGCCGGAGCGCACCTATCAGATCCGCCAGGACGAAGAGACGTCGGTGGAGTCGTACCGGGTGAAGCTGCCCCTGTGGGACAAGGAGGTGCGCTGCCCCTATGAGCCGCACCAGCAGCCCGGGCACTTCTATTTCCCCGCGGACAAGGGGACGCGGGTGCTGGTGTCGCTGGACTACCAGCACGCGCGCATGGACCGCTTCCTGGAGTGGCGCCCCGGCGCGCGGCTCCCCAAGGAGTCGCAGGGCAACCACCTGCTGCTCGGCAAGACGGACAAGAGCGAGACGTCCATCCAGCACCTGTATCAGGACTCGAAGCCCATGCTGCGCATCCAGCGCACCCTGGAGAAGGACACCCAGCTCATCGAAGTCACCGAGGGCCGGATGTTCCTGCGCGTGCAGGAGGGGGAGTAGGCCATGCGGATGGATGAAGCGCTCTACGCGTCGTTCCTGGAGGAGCTCCAGGCGCTGGAGAAGTTCCGCCTGGGCTACACGGCCCTGCACCCCTCCGCGCCGCTGGATGGCGAGGACGCGGACGTGCGGCGGCTCACGGAGGCCATGGCCCTGTTCACCGCGCGCACGCGCCGGGCGGGGCAGCGCGCGTTGGAGCGCAGCACGCTGCGGCTGTTCCAGCAGCACTTCGCCTACCTGCTCCATCCCATCCCGGCCATGGCCATGTTCCGCGCGGAGCCGGACGCGCGCTTCGTGGACGCCGCGGAGCTGCCCCGGGGCACGCCCTTCCTCCTCAACCCGGGCCCGGGCGGCGGTCCCACCGGGCCGCTCTCCCTGCGCACGCTGTCCCCGGTGCGGCTGTTGCCCGTGCGGCTCACCCAGGCGCGGCTGGAGCGCCAGGGCGAGGACGGCGCGCTCCTGCGGCTCGTCTTCGAGGGCGGCTTTCCGCGCAACGACTCGCCGGGCGAGGTGCGGCTGCACATCAACCACCTCAACGACTTCCGGGCGTCCCTGGCGGTGTTCTTCCAGCTGAAGAGCTCCGTGCGCTCCGCCACCGTGAGCTTCGACGATGGGGCGGCGGAGCACGAGGTGAAGCCCTTCGACGCGCACTCGGGCCCGGTGCGCTTTGGCGCGCCCCGGCCGGTGCCCGCGGATGGTGAGCCGTCCGAGCACCCGTTGCAGCGGCTGCGGCAGTTGCTGCACTTCCCGCAGCAGGAGCTGTTCCTGGAGGCCCGCGTCCCGCCGGCCCCCCGCAACTGGCAGGGCTTCACCCTGACCTTGCGCATGGCGGGCCGCTGGCCGTCGGAGCTGGTGGTGGGGCCGGACTCGTTCGTGCCGCACGCGGTGGCGGTGGTGAACCTGCAGCGCGCCATGGCCGCGCCCGTGGAGCACGACGGCACGAAGGAGCGGCACGCGGTGCAGCACCCGGATTCGTCCATGGGCTTCCGGCTGAACACGGCCACGGGCGTGTACCAGTTGACCCCGAAGGGCATGGTGCCCCTGCGCCCGGGCGCCATCTCTGGAGGCGCGGAGACGTACGAGCTGGATCACGAGGGCCAGGGCCTGGCGCGCACGTCGTGGCTGGCGCTGGACATGCCGGACGCGTTCCTCAAGCCGGTGCGGCTGGGCGTGGACGGCCTGTGGCACCAGCCGCTGCCGCCGCGCTTCGATGCGCGGGGCTACCGGCCGGTGCTGGCGGACCGCTTCCTGGAAGGCGTGCCGTGGAGCCTGGTGGGCGCGGTGGCGCCCGGCGGGGACAACCCGGTGGAGCACGGGCAGCAGGCGCTGTTGCAGCTGCTGGCGCTGCGCACGCAGCGGTTCCTGGGGCGCGAGGACCTGCTGTTCCTCCTGGACGTGCTGGGCGTGCGGACGCAGCGGCACTTCCGGGACCTGCTGCCGTCGCTCACGGAGGTGTCCGTGAAGTCCAAGCCCTTCGCGCGGAGCGCCGCGGGCTTCAAGTACGTGTACCAGCTGGGCTTCGGGCCCATGGACGCGTCGCTGCTGCCGCTGGTGGACCTGCTGTGCGGCCGGCTGGTGGAGCTGTTCGCCATCTGGAGCGCGGAGGACGTGGTGGAGCTGGAGGTGCGCCTGCCCCAGCGCGAGGCGCCCCTGCGCTACGTGCCCCTGCCGTGAGTCACTTCACCTGCATCGTCGTCTGGCCGGGCACGTTGATCTTGATCATCCCGCCATAGGCGCAGGTGCACATGGACTTGTCGGTGAGCGCGGGCTTGCCTTTGATCAGCACCGTGGGCGAGCCCGGCGTCCACGGCGCGGGGAGCACGGGCATGCACGGCATGGGGGTGAGCGCCCCCATCGCGGCGGCGGTGGCGGCGGCCACGGTGGGGTTGGCCAGGGACTGGCACATGCCGAAGGGCGGCACGTTCATGCCCGGGATGTTGTCCATGATGGTGGCCGCTGGCGCGGTGGCGTTCACCTGGTTGACGGGCGGCACCACCAGCGAGGAGGGCGCCACGCCGAAGCTGCACTGGAGCATGGCGCCGGACACGACCTGGATTCCCATCAGCGTGACTCCACCCGGGCGCGCAGCGACGTGAGCGCCTGGAACAAGGGGTCTCCCGACTTCAGCTTCAGGGAACCCGTGAGGTACTGCGCGCGGCACCACTCTTCATCCACCGGCCCGTCCTGCTGACCGTCCTGGCGACGCGCGTGGAGCGCGAAGCGCTCGATGCGGTCCGGCAGCGCGTCCGCGCCCAGGGCCTGCTCGATGCGGCGGCGCACGTCCGCCTCGCTGACCTCCACACCCGGGGGCAGGTCGCCGGTGAAGACGAGCAACACGCCGCGGTACGCGCCCGCCATGCCGCTCACCGGCACGGCCAGCCCCACCGCGTCCAGCCGGGGGCCAGGAGGCTCACGCAGGGCGTCCGAGACCTCCGCGAAGAGGAACACCCGGCCCTCGCGCCGGGGCTCGCGCCCGCCGAAGTGGTGGTACTGGCCGCGCACCCGCGTCAGGACGACGTGCGCGGGCGGCCGTCCGGCGTCGGGCAGCGGGGTGAAGAGCCCCGTGTCTCCCGGGGCGTCCTGCCCGCTGTCGGTGAAGTCGCGCAGCGCCCAGGCGCGTCCGGGCGCGGGGGCGATGTCCGTGTGCACGTCCGCCGCCACGCGCCGGTGCGAGCACAGCACCGCGCCGCCCCACGCCGGGTCCACGCACACGTTGCCGCCGGGCACGCTGGCCAGCCCGGTGGCCTTGAGCGCGTCGCGCCAGGCCTGGAAATCGAAGGGCGCCTGCGGATCCCTGAACCACAGGCCCACGTTCTTGAGCGGAAGCCGGGCGCGGGCCACCAGGTCGCGCATGGCGGGCGTGAGGCCCAGCGCGCGCACGGGGTGCTCCGTGAGCAGCGCGGGAGAGACCTCCAGGTCCGCGGGCTCCACGTGCAGGTACGTCGCGCCGCGCAGGAGCGTGGTGAAGTACAGCGCCGGCAGGTGCTGGAGCAGATGGAAGCCCGGCGCCGCCAGGTGGTCCCCTGGGTTCAGGCCGAAGGTCAAGAGCCCGTCCACCAGCGCGCTCCGCCACGCGTCCCCGGCGGTGAGCGGCACGGGCACGTCGCTGGGGTTGGCCAGCGGCGAGAAGAGCAGGCCCACCAGCTCCGCGGGCTTGTACGTGTACGACGCGAGCGCGGGCGGCACCTGCGTCTGCAGCGGCAAGAGCCGCGCGGCGTGCTTGCCCAGGAGCGGCGCCTGGTGCGGCTCCGCGGCGATGTGCTGGGGCGCGAGCGCGTCCAGCCGGCGCGCCACGAAGGCGCGGGCCCCGGGCGGCAGGAGGCTCACGCACGCACCCAGGCCCAGCGCGGCGCACAGCGACACCATCAGCTCCGGGCCCGGCGGCAGCATCAGGCACAGCTTCGCGCCCGGCTTCACCCCCAGCGCCGCCCAGCCGGTGGCCCGCCGCGCGGCCTGCTCCTGGAGCTGGCGGTAGCTCAGCGTGCGCCAGCCCTGCGTCCGCGAGTACGCGCGCAGTGCGATGCGGTCCGAGGTGGCGTGGCGGGACACCAGGTCGTGGAAGAAGTCGTGGTGCTGGCCGGTGCGGCTCTTGAAGGGCGTGCCGCGTCCAGCGTGGACGGGCGCCATCGCGGCGGCGAAGCCGTCCGGATCCTCCCAGCTCTTCGCGAGCCACGCCGGCACGCTCTCCGGAGGCGGCTGGGTGCCGTCGAACGCGGCGAGCACGACGCGTGGCTCGAAGGTCATGGCGAGGAGGACGGCGCGGGTTCAGGGGGGAGCAGCTCGCGGGTGGGCACCGGCTCCACGCTCGTGTCCGGGACGTACTCCGGCGGCTTCTGGAACTCCTCCAGGCGCAGCTGGGGCACGGGCTCCGGGAGCACCTCCATCCGGGGCGGCGGCTCCTGGCGGAACGACACGCCCAGGAGCACCCGGGCGATGGGCGTGCCCGGCGTGCGTCCCAGGCCGGGCCCGGCGAGCGCGTGCAGCTCCAGTCCCTCCGAGAGCGGGATGCGCCCGCCGCCGAGCACCTCCACCGAGGGCTGGTTCATGTCCGACGCGAAGGCGGCCTTCACCGCGAGCTCGCCGCGCAGCCCCTGTCCGGCCGTCGTCACCCCGGCGCCCAGGCGCATCTCCAGCGTCTGCCCGGAGGCGCTCGGCGCGGAGAGCGGATTGCGCGAGCGCAGCAGCACGCCGGCCTCCAGCGCGGGCTTGAGGAACCCCACCTGCGTGCCCACGGCCGCGAGGGCGCGCACGCGCAGGCCCCGGTCCCGGCCCAGCACCGCCGCGCTGCCGATGGGCAGGCCCACGCCCAGGTCCATGGCGAGGTCCACGGGGTGGTCGTCCCGGCGCGACAGGAGGCCCAGGCGCGCCTGGATCTCCGGGGTGCCCAGGCCCTGCGCGGCCAGCGGCGTCAGGCCCAGGGGTGCGGGATCATCCCCCTGCTGCCACAACACCACGGGCACCTGCGCGCCCACCTCCAACCACGGCAGCACCCCGTAGCTGCCCGCGAGGACGGAGGACGCGCGGTTGCGCACGGCCTCCAGGCGGCGCTCGCCGTTGAGGAGCACCAGCGGCAGCTGCTGATACTGGCCGACGAGCCCCAGGCTCATGCCGCCGGGCACCAGCAGCTCGCCGTTGCGCATCACCGCGGTGCCGCGGCCGGGGTTGATCTCCAGGTGCTCCAATTCGAAGCCGGGCAGGGCGGACTGGGCCCAGGCGGGCAGGGCGCTCAACAGGACCGCGGCGGCGGCGCCGTGCACTGACAGGAATTTGGGCATGGGCATGATGGCGCGGGACGCGCTCCCCCGGCGGACATCATACCCAGACAGCGATACGAAACATAGCGATACGCCGCGAGGTGAGCAGGCAATGGGGTCGGCCCGGCCCTGATGCATGGGGTTGGCGACCTGCTCGGTCCTGGTGTTCCGGCTCAGGGGGACGGCAGCTCCACGATGAACGTCGCGCCGTGGCCCGGCTGGCTCTCCACGCGCAAGGTGCCGTGGTGGGCTTCGACAATCTGTCTGGTGATGAAGAGGCCCAATCCCAGACCGCCGTAGTGCCGTGTCGACACGGCGCGGGTGAACTTCTCGAAGATGGCCTGGAGGCTCCCCGGCGCGATGCCAATGCCTTCATCCCTCACGCTCAGCCTCGCCCGGCCGCGGGCCTGCTCCACGCGAATCGTCACCGGGTGCCCCGTGCCGTACTTCAACGCGTTGGACAAGAGGCTGCTCACGACCTGTTCCAGCCGGTGGCGGTCCCAGCGGCCGATGACACCCGGTGTCGCGCGGATGATGAGCTCGCAGCCCGCCTTCGCCGCCTGGGATTGGAAGCGCTCCACCGTGTCGCGCACCACGTCCGTCAGGTCCACGTCCTCCAGTTGCAGCGGCGCGGAGGGGCCGGTGAGTTGTGTCACCTCCAGCAGATCGTTGATGAGCGTGGTCATCTTGCGGATCTGCCCGGAGATGGTCTCCGCGGTCTTCACCACGCGCTCCCGCAGCGACTCCAGCGTCTGTTCCGTCTGTGCGTCCTTGACCAGGGATTGGAGCTTGAGCTGCAAGGGCGTCAGCGGCGTCTTCAATTCATGTGACGCCACCGTCAGGAATTCGTCCCGGAGCGACACGGCGTGCTGGAGCTGGGCCTGTGTCTTGCGCAGCTCGGTGACGTCCTGGAGCGCCAGGAGGACCGCCTCCGGATGACCGTGCTGGGCGGGGAGGGTGCCCGCCTCCACCAGCAGGGAGTACTGCCCCGTGGGCGTGTGCCAGACGACCGGCTCCCCGTGCACGGGATTGCCCCTCAGCGCGCGGATGCCGGGGATCTCCTCCATGGCCAGCTCCCGGCCCGCTTCGTCCGTGAAGCGGTGCTCGCCTCCCGTGTAGTTCTCCTCCCGCAGGCCCCCGGGAAACTCGCCGCCGGCCATCTGCCGGGCCATCTGGTTCGCGAAGATGATGCGGCCGGTCCGGGGCTCCACCAGGATGATCGCCACGGGCGTCCGGTCCAGCATCGCCTCCAGCCACTGCTGCTGGTTCCTCAGCGACGCGGCGGACTCCTCCAGCTTCCTGCGGGCCTCCACCCGCTCCGTCACGTCCACGGCGAACGACAGCACGGAGTCCACCTGGCCCTGCACGTCCCGCAGCGGCTGGTACGCCACGTCGAACCGCCGTGTCGACGGGACCCCGTCGCCCTGGAAGTCGGCGACGACCGGGACCTCCTTCTCGATGAACGACTCTCCCTGGTGATAGGCCTTCTCTAGGAGCCGCGAGTATTCGACGCCCCGTTCGTTCACGGCATCCCGGATGGAGGTGCCCATCAGGTCCGCGCCTCCCGACAGCACCTTGTAGAGGGGGTTCACCAGCGTGAAGACCTGCCGCTCGCCGGAGAGGATGGCGATGGACGCGGGGGCGCTCGTGAGCACGGAGCGCAGCCGCGCGCGTTCGTTCTCCGCCTGGGCCTCCGCCTGCTTGCGCTCGGTGATGTCCTCCGCCGTGGACACCCACTCCCGGATGGCGCCCTTGTTCCCGAACACAGGCACGGCCCGGCCCACGACGTCCCGGTAGCCTCCCGCGTGGAAGCGCAGGCGGAACTCGCCCCGGTAGGACGTCTTCGTGCGCAGGGACTCCACCCAGCCGCGCACCACGCGCTTTCGGTCGTCCGGGTGGATGGCGGAGAGCCAGCCCAGGCCCAGGTGCTCCGCCTGCGTCTGGCCCGTGAAGGCCATCCAGCGCGGCGCGGGCTCCACCACCTCGCCCCGGGCGTTGGTGGACCACACCGGCTGCGCCATGGCCTCCACCAGGGAGCGGTAGCGCTGCTCGCTGGCCTGGAGCGCGTCATGGGCCCTGCGCTGTTCGGTGACCTCCGCCACGATGACGCCGATGCCCAGGAGCACCCCGGCGTTGGTGCGCACCGGGTAGTAGCTGACGAGGAAGTGGCGCTCCACGCCCACCTCCTTGGAGGTGGCGCCCACCACCTCCACCGTCTGCGCGCTCCCGCCCTCCAGGATGCGTTGGTACTGGGGACGCAGGGTGGGCCACATCTCCGGGACGATGTCCTGCACCTTGCGCCCCAGGTGCGCGGCGCGCGGGAGGCCGTTCATGGCGGCGAGCGCGTCGTTCACCTGGACGAAGCGCTGCTCCATGTCCACCACCGCGAGCCCCACTGGCGTGCTCGCCACCAGCGTCTCGAGGAGCAGCCGGGAGTGCGCGTCGGAGAGGGTATCGATGGTATCCGGGTCGAAGCTTGCGCCGGGGCTCTCCACGCACGCCTCCTTTGACCCCGGCCTTCCCGGCGAGCTTGGAGGCAGGGCCCCGTGACGCCGCTTCCCACCATGGGAGTGGCCTGACCTGGAGGGTGTGCATTGCCAGCATCCATGGGCAATCCACACCGTCCCGGAGGCGCGGCTGCCGCCTGGCCGCGCCCCCTGGCACAGGCTGGAGGGCATGCCCTCTCCAACCCGTCTCACGCACGAGGACCGGCACCGTCCTCGTTGCGTGGCCGGGACTGCCAGGGCCAGCGGCCGTCGACCTCCACCTCCAGCGTGAAGCTGAGGAAGGTCCGGATGAGGACGATGAGGCCCAGGATGACCACCTGTCTCAGTGTGGGTGCCCCCGCGACCGTGCGGATGATGTCCGCCGCGACGAGCAGCTCCAATCCCAGCAGGATGGCGCGGCCCAGGTAGTGGCGCAGTTGACGGTACGCTTGCGCGCGCGGCGCGCTCCGTGCGTCCCGGAGGACGAGCGCCACGGAGACCCCCGCTCCCACCACCATCGTGCCTACGCCCGCGGCCTCGAACAGCTGAGCGGCCAGGGCTACGAAGTCCACGAATCGCATCCGCCGCTCCCTCTCCCTGGAAGGTGGCGTGTGACACAGCGGACGTCCATCCCGTCCCACCCGCCCCGAGGGTCGAGACCGCCGTCGGAATAGACACACAGAATCCAAAAGCCAGACAAACGTGCAGTGTTGACGCCGGCTGATGTCTTGGTTCATTGTCGCCGCCCTTCGCGTGTCACAGCGGGAGATGGGCGGCTTCAGCGGGGTGCCGGGGGGTGCCGTGACGCAGCAGTTTGAAACCAGACATGTCATTGCCCTGAAGGGTCGTTTCGCGTGATTCGCGAGATCCTCAGCGGACTGCTCTGGCAGGGCCGGGTGGCATTGCGCAGCGGCGACGTGCGTGTCTTCGCCGCGCATGGCTACGTGGATGAAGGCTACCGGCCTTCGCGCGTGCCATTCCTGTCCGGCACCGGCACCGCCTCCGTCCTCATCTACCCCACGCTCGCCGTGCCCGACCCCTTCCACGCCGACAATCCGGCCCCGGATGGACTGGCGCTGTCGCTGGGGCTGCGTGTCGCGGCAGGCGCCGTGGCCGCGCAGACGCTGCCGGTGGCCGTGCTGATGGCGCAGGGGCAACCCGTGCTGCGGCTCATCGTCCGCTACGAGCAGGTGGACACCCGGCTCATGGGCGAGGTGGTGGCCACCGCGACCTTGGCGCAGTCCACCGGGACGCAGGTCGCGGAGACGCGCTGGAGGCTTCTGGTGCTCACTGGGTCCGTTGGATCCGGCGCTGCGCGGCTCCGTCACGGCGGCCTCGCGCCTCAAGCCCGGCGACGTGGTGGTGCTGGGCTCCTTGCGAGGACGGCTACCGCGTGGGTAGGCAGCGCTCCCAGGCGCTGGTGCCCGTGGAGGGCGCCTGGGCCCGGGGCCGCACGCTCGTGTTCCAGGAGGAGTGCTTCTTCTTCCAGCCGCAGCTGCGCCGCCGCGACGACCTCCTGAACCACCTGTACCGCTGCTGCGTGGACTCACGGGTCTCCGCGCTGATGGACGAGCCGAACGCGCGCGCCACCGCCCGCCTCGTCGATAAGCCCGTGCTGGGCCTCATCGCACGCGGCGCCAGCGGCCACCCGGGAACGGCTGTCACCGAAGTCGATACCGCCAGGCGCGGGACCAGTTGAAACCAGGAGGATGAACGTGGCTGTGCGACCGCCCGAACGACTGCATTCCCACCCCATCGCTGGTGGGGTTATGAATGGAAGTCTAAGGGTCCGTCTCGGTACCACGCCCTGTGGCCTGACAGACACCTCCCTGCCACCCCATTGGTATTCCGCCAATGGATTGGAGGAAGTGCTGACCGGGTGGCGGGCCGGGTGGTAGAGACCGGCACATGACTCAGAGCGGTACTGAAGGGGTGTCGGCCCTGGACTTCCGGGAGGCGATGTCCCGGTGGGCGAGCGGGGTGGCGGTGGTCTCCGTCCGTGACGCGGACGGGATCGCGGCGACGACGATCAGCTCCTTCAGCTCCCTCTCCCTGACGCCTCCGCTCATCGTCCTGGCGCTGCAGCAGTCCTCCCGCACGCTTCCGCGGGTGGAGGCCGCCCGCCGCTTCAGTGTGAGCGTGCTGTCCACCATCCAACGCGACGTGTCGGTCCACTGCGCGAAGGGGGAGGCCGAAGGCCGGATGTTCGACGAAGGAGCCTTCGTGCGGGACAGCCTGGTGGGTCTGGCGTGCACTCTGTTGGATGTGCACCGTTACGGCGATCACCTGTTGCTGGTGGGCCGTGTGGAGCGCATCCAGCGGGGAGTAGACGGAGAACCGTTGCTCTACTGGAACCGGGCGTATCGCGCGCTGACAGCGCACCCGGAGCCAGGGCCCGCCCCGAAGTAGCGAACGCGTAGCTGAAACCTCACTGAACCTGGAAAGGACGCACCCCAAATGCCCTTCACGCTGCCCGAGCTCCCGTACAAGAAGGACGCGCTGGCCCCTCACATGAGCCAGGAGACGCTGGAGTTCCACCACGACAAGCACCACGCGGCCTACGTCAACAAGCTCAACGAGCTGACCGCCGGCAAGCCCGAGGCCGCCAAGTCGCTGGAGGAAGTCATCCTCAGCAGCGACGGCGCCGTGTTCAACAACGCCGCCCAGGTGTGGAACCACACCTTCTTCTGGAACTGCATGAAGCCGGCCGGCGGTGGCAAGCCGACGGGTGACATCGCGGCCGCCATCGACCGCGACTTCGGCTCCTACGACGAGTTCAAGCGGCAGTTCACCGAGGCCGCCATCACGCAGTTCGGCTCCGGCTGGGCGTGGCTGGTGAAGGATGGCAACAAGCTGTCCATCATGAAGACGTCCAACGCGGACCTGCCGATGAAGCACGGCAAGAAGGCCCTGCTCACCGTCGACGTCTGGGAGCACGCCTACTACATCGACTACCGCAACCTGCGCGCCAAGTTCGTCGAGGTCTTCCTCAACAGCCTCGTGAACTGGGACTTCGTGAACGAGAACCTGAAGAGCGCCTGATGTGAAGTGAAGTGACGGGAACCGCGCGGCCCGGCTCGGCACGGTCCGGAGCGGCGCGGTTCTCGGATGCTTTCAGTGCCGCCCGGCAGCCAATCCCTCCACCAGGAACAGCCGGGAGAGCGCCTCGTTGTAGCTGTAGGCGTAGGACTTGCCGTCCTCGGAGATCGCCAGGGTCATCACGGAGATGAGGCCCGGCATGACGCCTCCCGCGGGGAGCGTCAGGTGCGGCGTGCTGACGCCGGTCTTCACGTCGACCCTGGAGATGCGCACCGGGAGCGAGACGCTGCGCAGGTAGAGCGCCGCTCCGCTCGCGTCCCAGCCCACCACCCATTGATCCGTGAACCGGCCGGGGACGGTGCCTTGCGCCTCGCCCGTCGCGGAGAACACGCGCAGGTCTCCCGCCGCGTCCACCGCCGCGAGCCGTGAGCCGTCCGGAGAGATGGCCGCGGTGAGGCCCATGCCCTCCGCCGTGATGGGCCTGGGGGCTCCGGCGCCGGGTTCGAAGACCCAGAGCCGTGCAGGACGTCCCTCTTCGTGCGCGCGCAGGAGCAGCCGCTTCCCATCCGGGAACCAGCGCGCGGTGAGCACCGTGGTGACAGGCGCGAGCGACAAGGACCGGGGCTCTCCCGCGCCCGTGGGCAGCAGCAGGAACTCCATCCGCTCGCCGTAGCGCACCGTCAGCACCTGCTTGCCGTCCGGAGACAGCGCCATGGGGATGCCGTCGCCCAGTCGGACCGGAGGCGCGCCATCGGAGGTGCGCAGATAGGCGCCGTAGGTGGGGCCCTCCACCTCCGAGCCCTCGGCGAAGAGGAGCGTCTTGCCGTCGCGGGACATGTCCGTCATGAACGACGAGTCCGACCAGGTGAGGTCCCGCTCCGCGCCCGCGTGCCCGAATGACAGCCCCGTACGGATCATCGGGTGATCCACCAGGACAGCGCCATCCTGGGAGATGTCATGCAGCACCATCCGCCCGGCGATCCGATCCACCGGCCGCGTCGTGCCGTTCAGGTCGACCGCGAACAGCTCGGAGTCCACGCCCGTCCGGGAGGCGGTGAACCACACCTCCTTGCCATCCGGAGCCCAAGCCAGGCCCCGGACGCTCGCCCAGTCCGAAGAGAGCTCCCGGGGCGGACCGTCCTTCTCCAGCACCCAGACTCCGCCCCGGTCGTCCTTGGGATGCTCATGGAACAGGAACGCGAGCCGCGCGCCGTCAGGAGACACGCGTGCGTGGCTGATCCACCCCTGGGATTCGAAGCGCACCGTGCCGGGAGGCTGCTCCAGCCGGAAGCTCTCGCCCACGCGGCGCACCACCGCGAGCGGTCCATTCGAACGTCCCCAGTCCGCCTCCAGCACGCCATCGAGCACGGCCCGGGGCGCGCCGCCCGCGAGCGGCATCAAGCCCAGCGTCCCGCTGCCATGGTCGGCGTCGAAGAACCGCGGCTCGAGCAGCACCGCCAGCTCCCCCTTGGAAGACGCGGCGAGCACATCCGCGCGCTGTCCCAGCGGTTGTGACACCGGACGCTCCGTGCGCGCGCTGTAGAGCTCCGCGGGGCCGCCCTCCCAAGCAGCGCCATAGATCAACGTGTGTCCGTCCGCGGAGAACCGGGCGTTGAGCACATGGCCCCGGCGGAACGTGACGGGGCGGTACGTCGGGCGTGAAGCCTGCGCCGCGGGCACCGCCACGGGCGTCGGTCTGTGTCCAAACACCAGGAAGCCACCGGCGACAAGCAGCAGCAAGGCCGCAGCGGCCGCCAGCAGGGCAGGGCGTGGGAATCCCCTGCGCCGCAAGGCCAGGGGCGCACCGCGAGCCACGATGGACTCCAGCGCGAAGGCCAGGTCCTGCGCGGATTGGAACCGTTCGCCTGGGTCCTTCGCCAGACAGCGTGCAATCACAGTCCCCAGCTCTCCCGGAAGCACAGGAGGCGCATCGCGGAGCGCGGCGCTCATCCGCTCCACCGGGCTGTCACCGCCAAAGGGAGCAAAACCACTCACGGCCTCATGAAGCACCGCGCCGAGCGAGAACACATCCGCGCGAGCATCCACGCCCTGCCCGCGGATCTGCTCCGGAGCCATGTACCCGGCGGTGCCCACCATCGCTCCACTTTGGGTGAGCGAGGCCTCCTCGGTCCGCTCGGTGAGCCGGGCCAGCCCGAAGTCGAGGATCCGCGCGCTGCCATTCGAGCACAGGAAGATGTTCGCGGGCTTGAGGTCGCGGTGGATGACGCCACGCGAGTGCGCGGCCGCGAGCCCCTGCGACAGCTGGATGCCCAGCCGCAGCGCCTGCTCCGGAGGCAGAGGCCCACGCATCAGGCGGGTCCGCAGGGTGACCCCCTCCAGCCACTCGGTGACGAGGTACGGCACGTCCTCATGGGTGCCCACGTCGAACAGGGTGAGCAGGTGGGGATGGGACAGCGCGCCCACCGCACGGGCTTCCTGTCGGAAGCGGGCCAGGCGCTCCGGATCCTGTGCGAACCGGACCGGGAGCACCTTCAGCGCCACGTCCCGTCCCAACCGCCCATCGCGAGCCCGGTACACGTCCCCCATCGCGCCACTGCCCGCATGGTCGACGATGACGTACGGCCCCACCTGCTCCCCAGGAGCGAACGCGCGGAGAGGAGGAGCCGACTCCCCGAACCGGCCCTCCGCGTGCCACGTCGCCGCGACGGCCGCGAGCAGCGACCCACAGGAGTCACAGCGGGACAGGTGCGCCTCGGCGAGGCCGCGCTGCTCGGACGGCAGGCGGCCCTCGACGAAGGCGAGAATCGTTTCCTCGGACGGACATCCCGACATGGTGGGGCGCGACTCTATGAGCGTTCGCGCTCAGGGCAGAAGAGGGGGCACCGCCACCCGGTACGCGCGGAAGGGCAGGGCCGGGGTCCCCGGCGTGCCGAAGAAGAACCCCATCTGCGACTCCAGCACCCACGCGCCGTCCTTTGTGAGCGCGGCGGCGGTCGGCTCCACGAAGCCGTTGGCGAGCACCTCCTTCGCGCCAGCGCCCTCACCGAGCGTCACCAGGGACGCCCGTCCCGGCGTGTTCTCCACGACGAACAGCCGGCCCGAGTCCACCCACTCGACCCCGTCCGGCGTCTCCAGCGCCGGCGTCACCGGGATGGTCACGGGCGCCCCCGCGCTGCCATCCGGCTGGATGTCGATGGAGAACAGCGCGCCCGTGTCGCTCTTCACGACGTAGAGCCGGTTGGCCCCGTCGTAGGCGATGCCGTTGAGGGTGATGAGGCCCGGCTCGGAGGGCTCGTACGCGGCATCCGCGGACCACGTATCGAGCGCCGTCCCACCCACGGCCAGGCGGAAGATCGCGTTCCCGAACGAGTCCGTCACGTACACGTTGCCCGCGACATCGACGGTGACGTCGTTGCAGAAGCTGACCTCGCTGGGCATGGCGTGGCTGGCCTTCAGGGCGCCCGTGGAGAGCGCATACCCGTTCAGGTACGAGGCCTGCGCGGGCAGCAGCAGGTCGTCGTAGGTGCAGGCCCAGAGCGTGTCGTGTGCCTCATCCACCTCGAGCCCGTAGACGCCGAACGCGGGCCGGCCCGGGACGAAGACCTCGGCCCCCAGCGAGCCCGGCTTGACGCGAGCGATGGCGCCAGTGCCCAGACTGCCCGCGTAGAGCGTGCCGTCCTTCGAGGCCGCGATGCCCTCCGGAAAGAAGCTCTCGCCGGGCCACTGCACCTCGGTGGGGATGGAGGGGGCATCGTCGGGGAACGGCTCGCAGGCGGAGACGGTGGCGGCGAGGGTGATGACGGACAGCCAGGAACGGACGCGCATGAGGATTTCCTCGGTGAAGCCCGGGAGGGGCCTTTCGACGCCCTGACACCGGCCGGGAAATACCTTGCAGCGAAAGTTCAGCCCCCCGGACCGAGCAGCCGCGTCAGGCTGAGGTCCACCTGGCTCACGACCAGCGCCGCGATGCTGTCCACCGAGGAAGCGCCCACCCCGAGGCGTTCGCACAGCCGCCGCGTCGTGGTCTCCGCCACCTGTTCCCGCGCCCTGCTGAGCCACCGGGACACGGTGGACATGTGGACGCGGTAGAGCGCCGCGATGGCGTCCAGGGACAGCGCCTCCACGTGGTACAGGCGCATCAGGGTGCGGTCCCGGTCGGACAGCTCACCCAAAGCCGCGCGCACGGCCTCCGTGAAGGCCTCGCGGTACCGCGAGCGCAGGTGTTCGAGTTCCGGCCCCAGCTGTTCACCGAACGCGGACTCGACGGAGTCCTGAGCGGCGGAGTCGGCCCGGGCCTCGGAGCGCTTCAAGTTGAGCGCGATGCGAAGCGCCGCCACCCGAACCCATCCGCCCAGCGCGCCGCCCCCGGTGAACTCCGCGATCTTCGGCTCACCCGTGAACAGCTTCTCCCGAAGCCCCTGCCGGACTTCCGAGACGAACGCGGGCGAGCGGTCCACACCGGACACAAACGCGCCGACGTCACGGAGGTAACAGTCCTCGAAGAACTGGAGCGCGGCGCGGTCATGTCGCAGGCACCCGAAGGCCAGGTACAGCTCCGACAAGGCAGGCGAGGCCCCTTCGAGCGCCTCCAGGAGCGCCGTCGGAGACGTCAGCCGCTCCGCGACGAACGCCACGAAGGAGAGCGGCTCCAGCTCCACCCCGGGCCAGCGAGCCCGGGCGCGGTCGACGGAAGCACGGAGCAGCTCCTCCAGACGCGAGGGCTCCGGAAGCGAAGCAGGCGCGCGGCCAGGAGCCGCGAGAAAGGCGGAGGCCAAAGGAGTAGGGGACACACCCGGGACGCTACCACCCCCACCGGGCGGACGAAGGCCACCGTCCGACAGAGCCCACGTTGCAGATGACCCCCGGAGCCCCACGGGCGAGAATGCCGGAGCGCTTCACTTCCCAGAGGACAAGCCATGCGCGTCATCAACTTCAATCCCGGCCCGGCCGGTCTCCCCACGGCGGCGCTGGAGCGGGCCCGGGACGAGCTGCTCGACTTCCAGGGCACGGGGATGTCGATCATCGAGCACAGCCACCGGGGCAAGGCGTTCGAAGCCGTGCACAACGAGGGCATCGCCCTGGTGAAGGAGCTGCTGGCCGTCCCGGACACGCATGAGGTCCTCTTCCTCCAGGGAGGCGCCTCGCAGCAGTTCGCGCAGGTGCCGATGAACTTCCTGCCCCAGGGAGGCTCCGCGGACTACGTGGTGACGGGAGGCTGGAGCGAGAAGGCGGTGGACGAGGCGCGCTACTACGGCACGCCGCGGATCGCCGCGAACACGGTGGACAAGGACAAGCGCTTCACGCGGATCCCCACCCAGGCCGAGCTCCAGTTGGATCCGAAGGCCGCCTACGTCCACATGACGAGCAACAACACGCTCTTCGGGACGCAATGGCACACCTTCCCGGAAGTGGGGCAGGTGCCGCTGGTGGCGGACATGAGCTCCGACATCCTCTGGAGGCCCATCGACGTGAGCCGCTTCGCGCTCATCTATGCGGGAGCCCAGAAGAACATCGGACCCTCGGGCATCGTCCTGGTGCTGGTGAACAAGGAGTTCATGGCGAAGGGCCGCAAGGACATCCCGAAGATCTTCCGCTACGCGACCTACGCGGAGAACAACTCGCTCTACAACACGCCCCCGACCTTCTCGATCTACCTCTGCCGCAACGTGCTCGCGTGGATCAAGGGAGTGGGAGGCCTGAAGCAGATCGAGGCCTGGAACCGCGAGAAGGGAGAGTTGCTGTACGCGGCCATCGACCGCAACGCGGGCTTCTACCGGGCCCCGGTGGAGAAGGCGTCACGCTCGTACATGAACGTGGTGTTCCGCCTGCCGGACGAAAAGCTGGAAGAGGCCTTCGTGGCCGAAGGCGCCAAGGCCGGCATGGTCGGAATGAAGGGCCACCGAATCACAGGAGGCATCCGCGTGTCCCTGTACAACGCGGTGACCGTGGACCACGTGAAGACGCTGGTTTCTTTCATGGACGACTTCGCGAAGCGGAACGGATAGTTCCAAGCGTTCGTCGAGAGGGCGCACGGGACGTTCACCAGCGTCCCGGCCTTGAGTTGCAGTGGGCCCGGACTGCAGCACCTGCCACAAAGGAGGTTTTCTCTCGGACGCGAGTTGCTGTTCGTACACGGTGCCACGCTTCCTCCATGGGGCCGAAAGGTGACCGTTAACGACGTCATCGACTCTTCGTCCAGAGTGGCCGCGACGTGCCGATCCCGCAGACGAACAGCCTGTTTCAACTCTTTACCCTCGTGGACCTATCAGCAAGATGAAGGAGTTCGCCCACAGGAGTGGCAGCTGAGGGATCCCCTCATTTAGCGAGTTGATCAGCCCACGCTCGCTCGGCGGCTGCGTGCGAGGGCGCTGGTGTCAGTGCAAAGAGGCAGCCACCATGACGCGCAAGGTGGCCATCGACGAAGAGCAGGTGCGGGCGTTCCTGACGGAAGTGTTTGAGGACGACCTGCACGTCAAACGAATCCTGTCCCTGTCGCACGCGACGCTGGGGGCGGTGCAGGCGGCGAGCCTGTCGGTGGCGGCCATCGGCAAGGCCATGGCGTGGGCGCGTGGAGAGGACGTCACGTCCAAGCGCGCGGTGAAGCAGGTGGACCGACTGCTGTCGAATGGAGGCTTCGGCGTCTGGAAGCTCTTCGCGTCCTGGGTGCCCTTCGTGCTGGCGGAGCGGACCGAGGCGGTCATCGCGCTGGACTGGACGGACTTCGAGCAGGACGACCAGGAGACGCTCGTGGCCAGCCTCATCAAGCCTCACGGAAGCTACGGCCCAGGAGGTGCTGGACGTCTACGCCCGGAGATTCACCATCGAGGAGACGTTCCGGGACGTGAAGGACCTCAAGTTTGGCATGGGGCTGAAGCAGGTGCGCGTGAAGACGCCCAAGCGTCGAGACAGGTTGCTGCTCGTCAGTGCCCTGGCCCAGGTTCTTCTGACGCTGCTGGGAGCCGCGGGCGAGGCACCGGGTTACGACAAGCATTTGAGGGTGAATACGGTGAAGCGGCGTACGCACTCTCTCTTCACCCAAGGCACCTACTATTTCATGGCCATGCCGCGCATGAGCGATGAACGACTCCGCCCGTTGGTGGAGCGATTCGCGCAACTCGTTCGCGAGCACGCCGTCTTCCGAGAAACCTTCGGACTTATCTGATTTAGATGAGGGGATGCTTCAGGTTACGCCGAGCTACGACACAGTGAGTGCGCGTGCGGAAGGCGAAGTGTTGGACGTGGCCCGTGTCACAGTGACGCTTCAGGATGGGCGCATGGTGGCGGTGTCCGAAGGATGTTGGCTGTCCACGGAGCGCTGCATCCTTACGGCCCGCGAACTGTGCCGCTTCTAGGAAGAACGAGGTGCTCCGCCAGCAGTCGCGCTCCGTCCCTGTCCTGGCTGTGATGCTGTCGGTAGTGCTCGGCGCAGGGGCGGGCTTCGCTCTTGCCCAGGTGCGGTTATTGCTTTTTAGAGTCCATGAATGTGGACTTTAAAAGTTAACTACGCTCAAACTCCTTGGGAGGCGCCGCCGCGCCACTTCTCCCGCCTCCCGAGGAGCCATGCCCGACACGACGACCGACGACCTGGCGCGCACCGAAGCCTCCGCGTGCCGCAGGCAGCTTCCGCCGACGCCCGGGAGGCCCCTGCACCTTTTCACCATTGACGGCATTCGATACGAGGCCGTCCGCGAGTTGGTGTTGATGCAGACAGGGGAGTTGCTGATGTTGGCCCAGCGCTTCTCGGAACGGGGCAACAAGCTCCCCGGCTTCTGCTTCGTGCGGCGGTTGGCGAACCCCTCCACCTTCATGCAGCGCACGCGGCTGGGGGAGGAGATTCAGCTGGCCTTCCGCTTGCGCCACCCGGCCATCGCCACGGTTTTCCACCGCAAGGTGCACCGGGGCACGCTGCACGTCGTCATGGAGTACGTGGACGGCCCATCGCTGGAGACGCTGGTGAGTGCGGGCGTGGCTCGTGGCCGTCCCGTCTCCGAATCCTTCGCCCTCTATGTCGGCGCGGAAATCGCTGAGGCACTGCACCATGCGCACACTCTGACGGACGCGGACGGCAAGTCGCTGGGCGTCATCCACCGTGACGTCAATCCCCGGCACGTCTACGTGGGGACGCAAGGCGAGGTGAAGCTGACGAACTTCGGCGCGGCCTACTCGCTGGTGGTGGGGCGCGAGGAGTCACCCGCCAGCCTCGTGCGTGGAGACGTAGCCTACGCCTCGCCGGAGTACCTGACGCGGAAGCCCCTGACGCCGCGCTCCGACGTCTTCGGCTTGGGCGTCCTGCTGGTGGAACTCTTCACCGGCAAGCACCTCTTCGATGTGGAGGACGTGTCGGGCCCGCTCAAGGGGATGGCTCACCTCCAGCCGGAGATCCTCCCCTCGCTGCCGCTGACGCAAATGCAGGTGCTGTTGGCCAGCTTCGGGCCGGAGAACGTCAAGGAGGCCGTGGCCTCACTGTCCCCGGATGTGAAGGGAATGTTGCATGTCGCGCTGCGCGCCAATCCCGAGGAGCGATTCTCTACGGCGGCCGACATGCGCGACGCCATGCGAGTGGCCCTGGCGAGGCGCAACCCGGGCTACGGCCGACAGGATGCCGCAGCGGAGTGGGCCCAGGTGCTATCGGAAGGCAGCGCCCTTCGTGACGAGGTGGAATTCGGCGAGCAAGGCTTCTTCCCCGAGGGGCTGGATGCCCACGAGTTGGAGGGCTTGAAGCGGGAGTAAAGCTTCAGCGCGCCAGGGCCGAGGCGACGTGGAGGAGGGCTGCGAGGTCCTCCGCGTCCAGCTTGCGCGCGAGGTGGAGGAGGCGTCGCAGCTCCGGGGCGTCCTCTTCCTTGGGCTTGGTCTTCGTGCCCTTGCGCACGTCGCCCGTCGCGGTGAGCCCCATCAGCTTCTCGGGGGACACCTGCAACTCCCGGCAGAGGCGGTAGAGGGACGGGACGCTGGGGAGCATCTTCCCTCGCTCCAGGCGGTTGTAGACTGGGTGCACCAGCCCAACGCGCTCCGCGACTTCGGCCTGCGTCAGTCCCAGGTGCTGGCGGGCCGCGCGGGCCTCGGTGCCGATGGTGATGCCAAGTTCCTCATTCATGACGGGCGCAGCGTATCCGAGGGCGCGCTCGGCCGGGCCGCTTACCGAGGCTCGGGCAGGAGAAGGAGCAACGCCCGCAGCTGGGGCTCGTTCCGCCGGCGCACGCGAAGGAGGAGTTGGTGCCGCGCAGGGAAGTCGCTGGAAGCGGGCAAGTGGCCCATCAGCTCGCCTGGAATGCCGCCCAGCGCGCAGCACAAAAATCGGCCAAGGGTGAACGCTGGAGGTCCGGTGGATTTGGATGAACTCCACGAGTCTTTTCTAGAGCGTGCAGCCAGAGGGAGGGATTCCCGGGCTTCTCACGCTTCTGGTAGGGTCCGCGCCCCGCTGAGAGGACGCCGCATGCGAGAGGCCAGGGAGCCCGAAAGAAGGTCGCCATGATGCGGGGGCCACCTCCGGCCGTGCTGTCTGCTGGGGCCCAGGTGCTGGGCTACACGGTGGAGCGCCAACTAGGGCAGGGCGGCTTCGGCACGGTGTACCTTGCGCATTGCGAGGGCCAGCGCTTCGCCCTGAAGCTGCTACACCTGCCGCGCGTGGGGGAGAGGGCGGAGCGCGAAGTCTCCATACTTACCCGCCTGCGCCACCCCAACGTGGTGAGGATTCTGGGCCATGGCTACTGGCCGGTGGCCCAGCCGCAATTCATCGTCATCGCCATGGAGTACGTGGAGGGGCGTCAGCTGGATGCCTGGGCCGACGCGGAGAACCCCACGGCGAGGCAGGCGGCGCGCGCGTTGCTGGGCGTGGCACGGGCGCTCGCAGCTGCCCACGCGGATGGGGTGGTGCACCGGGACGTGAAGGAGGCCAACGTCATGGTGCGCGCCTCGGACGGCCTGGCCAAGGTGGTGGACTTCGGCATCGGAGACTACGCGGGCGCGCGCGAGCTGACAGCGGACATCCTGCCGCCCGGGACCGTGGACTACCGCTCTCCGGAGGCGTGGCGTTTCCTGCGAGCCCATCGTGAGGCGCCAGACGCCCGTTACACCGCGGGACCGGCGGACGATTTGTGGGCGCTGGGGCTCGTCTCCTACCGACTGCTGACGGGACGCTTCCCCTTCGATGGTGAGGACGGCGCCAGTTTGACGGAGGCGATTCTCTCCAATGCACCCACGCCGCCGCACGAGGAGAACGAGCGGGTGCCTTGGGCGCTGAGCGACGTGTGCATGCAGCTCCTGGAGAAGACGCCCGAGGCGCGCACGCCGAGCGCCCAGTCTCTCTGCGTGGCGCTGGAGCAGGCGTTAGGCGGCGCGGATGCGACGTGGGACGTGCCGCTCTGCGACGCCTACGACGAGGACTCCGCGACGACAGACGGGGAGGACATCGACAGCTTCGAGCAGTGGCGGCACCAGCCACGACACCGCCCTCGGCGCGGCAAACGCGTTCACCGGAAGCAGGTGCCTGCGGTGGGCGCGGCTGCTGTGGACGCGACACCGCCTCCCGTGACGACCGTGCGTGTGACGCCTGCGCGGCGCGGGGCCTTCCGCGCATGGGCGGCGCTCGCAGCGGTGCTCGTCCTGTCAGGGGCGGCGTGGGGCCTCGGGATGTCACGCGTCGCGCGGCCTGTCCCCGTCCGTCAGGAAGTAGCGCCCTCTGGCAAGTCGCCTCAAGCTGACCGCGCCGCAGTTCCCATCGGGCCGGAGGCCACCGCTGCGGCCGTCGCTCTCCCCGCGACGCTCCAGGAGGATTCCGCCACCGTGACGACGCAGCCCAAAGAGACGCAGCCCCTTCAGCTTCCCTCCACGCCCGCGAAGAAGGGCTTGCGCGTCATGGCCCGTGCGGTGAGCACGGCGGCGGCATGCTCGGCGCTCATGGGCTGTCCTGGTCCGCAGGTGCGTCCGGCGCCTCCTCCTGAGCCGTGCCCAAAGGGTGCAGTGAAGGCCATGGCGAAGCTGGGCATCGACATTGGGGACAGGCACGAAGCCGTTTTCACCCGTGACCGCCCGCAATTCATTTCTGTTCGGGAAGGCCCTTCCCAGGTGTTCTTGTACGGTGATTGGGAGGAAATGCCGCACGGGACGGTTCTGTCTGGCCGGCTAATCGTGCGAGACCGCGTTTACGGGCGACTTACCTCGGCGACTACTCCAAAGGGCGACAGTTTTCCTGTCTGCCTGGAGGTCTACGACGTGAAAGACGGGGAACGAGGAATGGCACGCGAGCCCGGCAACGACTCACCCTCCAATGGCCGTATCTTCACGAGCGAATACGTGAGGGCGGTGAGCGAGTTTGAGTAACAGCACCAGCTGGGAGTAATCGCCGAGTGTCATCTTCTTCTTTCGTCGTGCTCCTGGGGCTGCTGTTCGTCGCCGAAACAGCCGTCGCTCAGTCAGAGGGTTCAGCATCGGTGCCGGGCGCACGACGCATCGAGTTGTCGCCGGACGATGTTCAAGTCGCACCCGAGATCGCGATCAGTCCTGGACTCTCGACGGCTCTCTTCTTCGATTCCGACCTGATGCGCGACAGTGTCGAGTTGGAGGGGCGAGATTGCTTTGCACTGGTGGATGTGGGGCAAGCCACGATTCGACTGGTGCCTTCGTCGCGTGTAGCTCCAGGCGAGCGGTTTCGTCTGGTCGTGCGATTCAAGGATGGCGCAGCCCCCTTGCGTGCATTCTTCCTTTTGCGGATCCATCCGGCAAAAGCCGAGTCTCTCATTGAGGTCTATCGCGGCAAGCGGACGATTGAGACGTACCAGCAGGAAGCCCGCGAGGCGCATGCGGAATTGCTGCGCTGCCAAAATGAGAACGCAAGACTGATGGCGGAGCACGATGCTCCGGGAGGGCTGGCGGGCCTGATCTCCACCGGAGGAATGGACGAGCGTGGTGTTGCCGGGCAAGTCGTGACCCTTGAGTTCTCCCAAGCCTCTGGGCGTGACCTGACGGCCTCTTACATCACGAGCTATCGCTCCACTACGGGCGTAGCGGTGGACATCAAGTTGGACGTGAAGGTCGGGGCTCAGCCATGGCTCGCGAAGGGTGCAACGCTCAAAGGCAAGGCTGGCGTGGAGTTGAAGGTGATCCGCGTATGGCAGCGAATGCCAATTCCAGGAGGAAACGTCGGTCGGGTTGTTGTGGAAGCCGAGGCCTCAGCAGAAACAACTCGAGGGCCCTTTTCACTCAAGCTCTGGGAGGAAGATGGGTCGCGTACTGTCGTGTTTGGCAACGTGATGTTCCCCTGATGGAGCCAGTTGCTGAGTCCTCGCCGTTACCTGCTGCGCAGTAACGCAGCGGTAACGCAGTCGAGTGGACTGGGTTGGATGATCCCGGACGCGGCCGGGTACGGTTTCCATGGTGCAGGTGAGGCGCAGCCCTCGGAATCATTTGGCGGTAGGGCACGGGAATCGAACTCGCCAGGGACTGCTCTCGCAGCCCCTCACCGGTTTTGAAGCCTTGCCAGACCGATTTGCGAGGTGCCCAAGGGGATTGAGGGTCGGCCAGTTTCCCTCTGGAGCGGGGAGGGTGGAGCGTCACAACTTCCTCTCGCCGAGTCAGGCCCGGCGAGCGCTGATGCAATCGAAGCAGGCGGCCTGATTACGACCAACTTGGTGTCTCAACAATCCGGTGCGGTACAGGGGCCGTTACGTCGGTGAACTTCGCGCCGGTGATTCCCGCGCGCTCCAGGGTCTCCTTGATCTCCTCGGACACGATCAGGGCCACGGGCCAGCCCCAGGTGCGGAACACCTTGGCGCCTCCCACCTTCGCCGGGTCGATGCGCATCCCGGACGCCGAGGCTTGGTTCGCCGCATCGTCGAGCGACATGCCCCCAACGGTTCTGACCCCCGAGTCGGTCGTGCATCGAATGCGGTCCGTCAAGGCAAATGGGCGAGATTATCTGAGAAGAGCGCGTCCAGGAGCGTCGGGGGACCTTCACCATTGAAGAAGCCCACGCGCAGCTCCGGAAGCGGCACTCCCGCGAAAGCCAACGGGAAGGGGCGACACCCGAGCACTTCCTCTATGCTGCGCGCCAGCGTATCCGCTTCAGGCCTGACAGCCGCTGGAGGATCAAAAGTCAGCTGTGGAGAGGAGAAGTGGTGAAGGTGAAAGGCCGGAGCACCCGCTCCCTCTCTCTCGGGGGAGCGGTCTGCCTGCATGGGATAGGCAGTGTAGGTCGGACGCCAGAGTTGGGTGGTGGCATATACAATGTAAAAAGGTGCAAGCACGCTGACTGCGGCAGCAACGCGGGTCGCGAGACGCTCGCCTCCGGGCATTGGCTCCGTTCGGTATAGAAAACAGCGCATGCACGCCGAGACATAGGGCTGAGTCCCGCCGCCGATGTTTTCACCTGGGAGCGCACGCCTGAGTTCCGTCATGAAGTTCTTCCACTCAGTCCCGCTCAATGCCTTGTCCCAGGCCGCCATGAACCGTGCGTGCTCGGGTGTGCGCTGATGCGCTGGCACTGACTCGGTCAGATCATCATCCTCCGCGGGGAAGCCAGCGGGATGGTATTGCCGGGCGATTTCCACCAGCGACTCTCGTGTCACTTCAGTCATTCGCCTCGCCCTTCAGCGGAATGTCGAAATATACGGGATCCAGGCCTCGGGTCGTGCACTCCGAAACACGGGCTCCGGCGATGTTTTCCCTGAGCAGGTGCTCATACTTGTTTTTGAAACGTCGGCAGAGGATGGCGATCATCTCTCCTTGCTGCGCATTGGATAGAATTTCCTGCGCCGCCATGTTGGCCAGATACGTAGCAACCTGTTGGGCGACCTCCAGGGGGACCTCGCTCTGCTGGATGTTGCGGATCGGAACTCCCACTTCGAATCTACACACGTCGGTAGCTCCTGAGCCGCCTTCCGTGATGCGTGCATGAATGCAGACAGCCCGCCAGCCATCAGGCCGCATCTCTTCGGCGTCTACCGCGACGATTGTCTTGAAGCGGAAGTGTTCAGGTGTAATGCGTCCGATGACAAGACCACGCCCATGGGTGCATCCGCTCTGCCCCACCACGCCTGTCAGCAGGATTGCCGCGAGTGCCCACGGGACCAGCCTCCGCGTTGATGCCCTGGGGGCCATAATCGCTCTCGATCGCGAGCACTTCGGTGTGCCTTGCTCCAGTCCTCATCCGAGGGACGTCGGAATCAAAGAGGAAGTGTGGCGGTAGGGCACGGGAATCGAACTCGCCAGGGACTGCTCTCGCAGCCCCTCACCGGTTTTGAAGACCGGGCCGGCCACCAGGTCCGGAGGCCCTACCGCTTCCGATTACCGCCGCTCCGCCCCGGTCCGTCAACCACGGTCACGGCTTGCGCGCGAAGACCACGGCGTACTCGTCGCAGTTGAACAGCGCGGGCCACTGGAGCTGCTCCGTCGTCATCCGCATCGCCTTGTGCACGTCCGCGCGCACCTGGTGCAGGGACGTGCTCCCCGGATTGCGCTCCAGCTGCGTCATGCCCCGCAGCGCCACCAGCGCCGTGTTCACCGCCGGGTACACGTCGTCCGCGATGGACTCCACCTTCGCGTCCTGGAACCCCGCCCGGCGCAGCTCCGACAGGTAGCGCTCCGTCGACCAGACGTTCTCCTCCGGGAACGCAATCAGCCCGCGCCAGTAGCGGTAGCGCAGCCGCGCGCGGAGTCCTGCTCCAGCTTCACGGTCCGTCTTCTGCGCCATGTCCGCCATCACCAGCCGGCCTCCCGGCTTCAGCACCCGGAAGGCCTCGCGCAGGAAGTCCTGCCGCATCCGGAAGTGCATCGCGGACTCCAGCGCGAACACCACGTCGAACGCCCCCTCCGGCCCCGGCAGCGCCGTCGCGCTCCCGACCTCCAGACGGACGACGCCCTCCAGCCCCGTCAGCTTCACGCGCTCCCGGCCCACCTTCACCTGGTTCGGCGTGATGTTCACCCCGAGGATGCTCGCGGGCTTGAACTCCTCCGCCCACAGCAGGTCCTGATCCGCGTAACCGAAGCCGCAGTCCAACACCGCATCCCCAGGCCCCAGCTTCGCCGTCCTCGCCAACAGGCGCGCCATCTCCGCCTGCGCGGACCGGAACAGTTCCCCCACGCGCTCCACGTTGGAGTCGTCCACCTTCTCCACGTGCTCCCAGTAGCCCAGGTTGATCCAGAAGGGCTCCCGGCCCGTCGTCACCCGGATGTCCTGGGGCGTCGGCATCCCCGCCACCCAGGCTCCTGTCTCGTTCGTATAGAACCGCTCCGGGTCCGCCAGGAACGCACTCTTCAGCCGCGTCGCGACCTGCCTCACGTTGACCATCATCCCAAGCCTCCTTGGCCTTCCATCCGAGGGCCGCAACCCTAGCCCGTGTCTCGGCGATTCCAGGCCTGGCCTGCATGACGGTTTTCACTGGTGAATGGAGCGGGGACGCTCGCCTGGTTTCCCTGGGGGCGTCTTGCCCGGCGCGTCATCCGGGTTCCATGATGAGGCCCTTCCGCCATGCGCCGAATCTTCCGTTCCGTCCTCCTGGCACCGGACCTTCTTCCGGTGTCCGTCCTGCTGTTGTGTCTGTGTCTGTCCTTGAGCGCGCATGCGGCGACGGCGGCGTTGCCCTTCCGGGTCGGCCCTCCGGCCAGATGGGTGAAGCCGCTCCCCATTCCTCCGGAGTCCGGCTCGAAGACCGCGGGGGATGACGAGACGAGCGTCGCCTGGCTGCTGACGGATAAACAGGTGCGCGTGTCTGGCCATTCGCGCGAGCAGTACGTGCACGCGGCCCGGAAGGTGCTCGCGCCGCAGGGCATCGACCGCGTCACGGACATCCAGATCCGCTTCGACCCGACCTACCAGAAGCTCACCATCCACGGCATCTGGCGCATCCGCGACGGCCGCCGCGAGGACGTCTTCCAGCCCTCCGAAGCCCGCGTCATCCAGCAGGAGACCGAACTCCAGAACCGGCTCTACAACGGCGCCCTCTCCGTGGTGCCCTTCCTGCGTGACGTGCGCGTCGGCGACACGGTGGAGGTGGCGTACTCCCTCGAAGGGGCCAACCCCGTCTTCGGCGGCCGCTTCTCCGACGCCGTCACCGCGGGCCAGCCCTTCCGCGTGGTCCACTTCTCCTACCGCCTGCTGTGGCCGGAGGGGAGGGGACGCACGCTCTTCATCCGCGACTTCGCGGCGCCGGGCCTGTCGCGCTCGGAGTCGATGCTGGGCGGCGAACGGGAGATCATCCTGGAGCGCCGCGACGTGCCCGCCGTCCGCTCCGAGGACCACGTCCCCGGATGGCAGCCTGTCTACCCGTGGGTCCAGCTGAGCGAATACAAGGACTGGAACGACGTCGCGCGCTGGGCTTCGTCCCTCTTCCAGGTGCCCGCGCGCTCCAAGGCGCTGGATCAGGAGGTCCGCCGGCTCGCGAAGGAGCCCACGCCCGAGGCGCGCTTCGTCGCCGCGCTGCGCTTCGTCCAGGACGAGGTGCGCTACCTGGGCATCGAGATGGGCCCCAACTCCCACCAGCCCCATCCGCCCGACGAGGTCCTCCAGCGCCGCTTCGGCGACTGCAAGGACAAGTCGCTGTTGCTGGTGGCGCTGCTCAAGGGGCTGGGCATCGACGCGCAGCCGGCGCTCGTGAACACGGACATCACGCGGCTGTTGGACGGCCTGCGTCCCACCGCCACCGCGTTCGACCACGCCATCGTCCACGCCACCGTGGACGGCCGTGAGCTGTGGGTGGATCCCACGTCGACGCTGGAGCGCGGCGGACTGGACCGCTACGAACCGCCTCCCTACGGCCGGGCCCTCATCGTGGCCCCCGGCACCACGGCGCTCTCCGTCATCCCCGCGCCCACGCTGAAGGAGCCCTCCGTCTTCGTGGAAGAGACGTACGTCGCGACGAAGCGCGACGGGCCGGCGACGCTCGAGGTGGTCACCACCCGCACGGGCGAATCCGCCAACGCCATGCGCCGCTCGCTCGCGAGCACGTCCCTGGCCGAGCTGTCCCGCTACTACGTCAACTACTACGCGAAGACGGACGCGAAGATCGCCGTCGAGAAGCCCCTGACGGTGGACGACGACACCGCGAAGAACGTGCTCGTCGTGCGCGAGTACTACCGCATCGAGGATTTCTGGTCCGCCGACGGCCACCGGGACTTCGCCGCGCACGGCTTGCGTGAGTACCTCAAGGAGCCGAGCTACTCCCGCCGCGCCTTTCCGCTCGAGATGGGGCACCCCGTCTTCGCCCGTCACCGCATCACGCTGAAGGCCGATGAGCCCCTTCCCGGTCGCAGGGAGCACAGCACCGTGGACGATCCGGCCTTCCACTTCGAGTCCGACACGGGCCCCATCGGAAAGACGCTGGTGCTCGACTACCGCTACCGCAGCCTCGCGGACTCCGTCCCGCCGGAGCGCATCGCGGAGTACGTGAAGGCCTTGCGCTCCACCGAGGAGCATCGCGGCTATTACGTCCAGCTCGGGAGCCGGTCCGCCCGCCGGGCCCGGCATGAGCCCCCAGCGGTCCCCGGCGCCGTCCTCCTGGGCGTCATCGCGGTCTGCGGCCTGCTCATGTTCGTCGTCGTGAAGGGCGGTCCGGTGGAGCTCTGGCGCAAGGGCCGCGCCTGGGGCCGGCGCCGCGCCTTCGCGCGCAAGTTCGACGCCGACCACCGGGGCGACAGCGCCGGGTCCGCCATCCCCATCACCAGCCCGCAGGAGCTGCTGTCCACGCTGGGACGGCTGCGCTGCGCCTGCGGAGCCACCCGCGAGGCCCCACGGGACTCACTCCGCCACGAGGCCATCGTCCTGGGCGACCGCCACCTCACCCTGGTGCAGTGGCAGTGCCCCGCCTGCGCCCGAGCCCGCCGCGCCTACTTCGAGGACAAGGGCTCGCGCGCCGCCTGACCCGGTCAGCCGCCGCTGGTCGACTGGCAGATGCCCGGGCAGTCCGCGCTGCCGCCGGGCTGGCACGTGTCAGACGGATCATCCACGCAGGTGTTCCCCGACACGTTCCCCGCGCAGCCCCCGAAGAGGCCGCCGCAGCACTCGACGTACCCCTCCGGTACGTCACACGGCGTCGGGAAGGACTTGCACGTCTCGCTGTCCGAGCGCGCGAACACCACCACCTGCGGACACGTGCGCGGCCCGTCGTCGTCGCCGCCGCCCAGGCAGCCCGTCAGTCCCAGCACCGCCGCCATCAGCCCCAGCTTCGTCCATGCATGCATGGCGCGCATCAGGGCAGGGGAGAGCGGCGCTAGTCCAGTCCCCGCTCCCACAGGTCGTCTTCATCCAGACCCATCAGGTGACCGACTTCGTGCATCACCGTGATGCCAATCTGTTCGATCAGCTCCTCGCGGGTGCGCGCGAAGCGCTCCAGGTTCTTCTGGTACAGCACGATGGAGGGCGGGAAGTGATCCGCCGCGTCCATCACGCTGCGCTCGCCCACGGGCGTGCCCCGGAACACCCCCAGGATGCACGGCGACAGCGGCGGCTGCTGACCCAGCAGGTCCTCATCCGACGGCAGGTCCTCCACCGCCAGCGTCACGTTGTCCATGTACTGCTTCACCTGCGAGGGCAGGGCGCGCATCGCGTCCTCCACCGCGCGGTCGAACGCCGCCTCCTCCAGGGCCACCGGCGGCGGCAGCTCCTCCGGCGCCAGCGCCTGCGCCCGGGCGAAGCGCTTCTTCGCCTCCTTCGCGTCCCCGCGCCGTTCGGCGACGAGCCCCAGGTAGTGGTGCGCCCACGCCTCGTCCGGCGCGTCCTTGAGCACCCGCTCGAAGGCCTCCTGCGCGGGTGCGAAGCGGCACAGTTCGAACAGCGCGATGCCCCGCTCCAACTGCGCGTCCGGAGAGCGCGGCATGTGCGTCAGCGCCTGGTCCAGGATCTTCAGCGCGGACTCGCACTCCCCCAGCTGGTTGAGGCCCATGCCCTCCAGGAGGAGGAATTCGTAGACCAGCTCCACGTCGTCCGCCCGCTGCGCCAGCTTCCGCCCGCGGCCACACCACTCCAGCCCCTCCTCCACCGCCTCGCGGTCCTCGCCGGTGCGGCACACGAGGAATTCCGCCGCGCCGAAGAGGATCTCCAGGTCTTCCGGGGCCAGCTTGAGGGCGGCGCCATAGGCCTTGCCGGCGTCCTCCAGGCGGCCCACCTCCACCAGCGCGGCGGCCCGGTAGTGCAGGGCTTCTGGTGAATCCGGAACGTCCCGGAGCAGGGCGTCGGCGCTGGCGAGCGCGGCCTCGAAGTCCCTCGCCTCGAAGGCGTCCGCGACCCCCTCCAGCCGCGCGTCCATGTCCCGCGCCTCCCCTTGCTTCGCCATGCGCTTCGCCATACGGGCAGGCAGCTAAGAAGCCGCCCTTCGCGTTGTCAACGACCGGCGTCGCTGTTACCTTCCAGCGCCCCGTTTTGGCCCGAACCCCGTGAACATCCTGGTCGTCGATGACGATTACGAGCTGTGCACCATGCTCTCTCGCTACCTGGAGATGCATGGCTACACCGTGTTCTCGGCGTCGGACGCGCTCCAGGCGCTGGACATCATGGAGCGCCACCCCGTGGGGCTGGTCATCACCGACTACCTGATGCCCCACCTGGACGGCATCCACTTCACGGAGATGCTGAAGGCGGACCCCCGCTTCCAGAACATCTCCGTCCTGATGATGACCGCCAGCACGGACGCCAACATCTCCGACCGGGGCCTGCGCAAGGGCGTGGCCATCACCCTGCAGAAGCCCCTGGACATGGGGCAACTGCTCAACCTCGTGCGCTTCGCGGAGTAGGGCCTTCCCCGGGCGTCCCGGGCCCCCACCCGAGCGGGCCGGAAGGCGTCCTCAGGCCCACACGCCTGCCCCTTTCCGTTGACATCGTCGATGCGGCCCTTATGTTGGCGCTCGACATGGCCGAGTGCTAACGGCCATCCCCATTCTCAGAAATTCCCCAAGTATTCTAGGAGGTTACGATGGCAGCGAAGGAAATCTTCTTCCATCAGTCCGCGCGCGATTCCATCCTGCGCGGCGTCCGGGTCCTCGCGGATGCGGTCGCGGTGACGCTCGGTCCCAAGGGCCGCAATGTCGTCATCGAGAAGAGCTTCGGCTCGCCCACCATCACCAAGGACGGCGTCACCGTCGCCAAGGAGATCGATCTCGAGAACCGCTTCGAGAACATGGGCGCGCAGATGGTGAAGGAGGTCGCGTCGAAGACCTCCGACAAGGCCGGCGACGGCACCACGACGGCGACCGTGCTCGCGCGCGCCATCTATGAGGAGGGCCTGAAGCTGGTGGCCGCGGGCCACAGCCCCATGGACCTCAAGCGCGGCATCGACAAGGCCGTGGAGGTGGTGGTCGCCGAGCTGAAGAAGATGTCCAAGACGACCACGGACAAGCAGGCCATCGCGCAGGTGGGCACCATCTCCGCCAACGGAGACGAGACCATCGGCCAGACCATCGCGGACGCGATGGAGAAGGTCGGCAAGGAGGGCGTCATCACCGTCGAGGAGGCCAAGGGCCTGGAGACGACGCTCGACGTGGTGGAGGGCATGCAGTTCGATCGTGGCTACGTGTCGCCGTACTTCGTCACGAACCGCGACCGCATGGAGGTCGTCATGGACGACCCCTACATCCTCATCAGCGAGAAGAAGGTCTCGTCGATGCAGGACATGATCCCCGTGCTGGAGCAGGTGGCGCGCTCGGGCAAGCCGCTGCTCATCATCGCGGACGACATCGAGGGCGAGGCCCTGGCCACCCTGGTGGTGAACAAGATCCGCGGCGTGCTGAACGTGGCCGCGGTGAAGGCGCCGGGCTTCGGTGACCGCCGCAAGGAGATGCTCAAGGACATCGCCACGCTGACGGGCGGCATGGTGGTGAGCGAGGAGCTGGGTCACAAGTACGAGAACCTGACCCTCACCGACCTGGGCCGCGCCAAGCGCATCACGGTGGACAAGGACAACACCACCATCGTGGACGGTGCCGGCCAGAAGGCGGACATCGAGGGGCGCATCAAGCTCATCCGCACCCAGATTGAGACGGTCACCAGCGACTACGACCGCGAGAAGCTCCAGGAGCGCATGGCGAAGCTCGTGGGCGGCGTGGCGGTCATCAACGTCGGCGCGGCGACCGAAGTGGAGATGAAGGAGAAGAAGGCCCGCGTGGAGGACGCGCTGCACGCGACCCGCGCGGCCGTCGAAGAGGGCATCGTCCCTGGCGGCGGCGTGGCCTACATCCGCAGCCTCAAGGCGCTGGACGGCCTGAAGCTGGGCGGCGAGCAGGACTTCGGCGTGGAGATCATCCGCAAGGCGCTGCAGGAGCCCCTGCGCAAGATCTCCAGCAACGCCGGCATCGAGGGCGCGGTCGTCATCAACAAGGTCAAGGAAGGCACGGGCGCGTTCGGCTTCAACGCGCGCACGGAGGTCTACGAGGACCTGGAGAAGGCCGGCGTCATCGACCCGACGAAGGTCGAGCGCACCGCGCTGCAGAACGCCGCCTCCGTGGCGTCCCTGCTGCTCACCACCGAGGCGATGATCGCCGAGCGCCCCAAGAAGAAGTCCAAGGGCGGCGCGGGTGGCGGCGCCATGCCGGAGTACGGCGGCGACGACATGGACTACTGAGCCGGCATCCAGGCTCCGTAGCTCCGTAGAGGGTTTTCCGGCCCCGGTGGGCCTCGCGAGAGCGGGGCGCCCGGGGCTGGAGTCTTTTTCAGGAAGCGGTCTTCTTGAAGGCCAGTCCCAGCTCGCGGCTGAGCGCCGAGGTGTCGGAGAGCAGCTTGGGCAGGCACGCGGCGGCCCCGGCGCGCAGGGACGCCAGCGCCGTGTCCATGGTGAGGTGCTCGGCCAGCACGACGAAGGGCGCGCCCTGGCTCAGGGCCCGGGCCAGCTCCAGCGCCTTCTTGCCGTAGGCCGGCGCGAAGTCCCACGACACCACCACGCCCACGGGCGGCTCCATCGTGGCCACCTCCGCGCCCGCGACGACGCGCGCCTCCAGGCCCAGGAGCGTCAGCGCCTCTGAAATCAGCCGCGCGGTGGCCGGGTTGTCCTCCAGCACGTCCACCCGGCGCACAGCGGCGCTGGGGGCGGGGACGGGCGGCGCGGCCGGCGTGTACAGCGCCTGCCGCAAGAGCGCGCGCACCTGGCGGATGTCGTCGAAGGGCTTGAGCAGGTAGTCCACCACGCCCAGTTGCAGCGCCTGCTGCGTCGTCACCAGCGAGGGGTAGCCCGTCATCAGGATGACGCGCGACGCGGGGTCCAGCTTCCGCGCGTGCTGGGCCAGCTCCAGGCCGGAGATGCCGGGCAGGTTCTTGTCCGTGACGATGAGGTCCACTCGGGACGAGCGGAGGATTTCGAGCGCGGCCTCGCCGGTGGCCGCTTCAATGACCTCGCACTCCTTGTCCATCAGGTCCTTGAAGACCATCCGGATGATGCCCTCGTCGTCCACCACCAGCAGGCGCTTGCGCGGCGGGCGCGGCGCGTCCGTGGGAGGGAAGAGCACGCGGAACACCGTGGCCGGGGGCGGCACTTCGCGCAGCGTCGTGGGCGGCACCAACGCAATCTGCGCCTGGTGCTCCTGCGCGATTCTCCGGCAGACGGCGAGCCCCAGGCCCGTGCCGCGTTTGCTGGCGGAGACGTAGGGCTCGAAGATGCGTGTCTTGAGCTCGTCCGGGATGCCCGGTCCCCAGTCGGACACGTAGAGGGCCGCGGAGGCGCCTTCGCGCGCGAGCGTCACCTTCACGCGGCCCCGGCCGGACATGGCGTCGCGAGCATTGTTGAGCAGGTTGAGCGTGAGCTGCTCAATCAGCCGCGCGTTGCCCTGGATGGTGAGGTCCTCGGGGGCCTCCACCTCCAGGGAGATGCGGGCCGAGTCCGGGTTGACGCTGAACACCTTCGCCGCCGCCCAGATGGGCGCGGCCAGGGACAGCCGCTGCTGCGGGGCCGGCCGCTCGCTGGCCAGCCGGATGAAGTCGGAGACGATCTGCTCCATCCGCTCCACCTGCGCGAGCAGCAGCTTCAGCGGGCCGCTGGAGCCTGCCTCCTCGGCCAGCAGTTGGGCGTAGGCCTTCGCGCCCAGCAGGGGCTGACGCAGCTCGTGGAGGACCTCCGCGGCGACCTGGTGGGTGTGGGCGTTGGCGCGTTGCAGCGCCACGGCCGCGAGCCGTGCCTTCTCCAGGTCCCCCGCGTCCAGGGCCTGGAGCAGCTGCGCGAGCGGCGAGGGGGTCTCCATGCTCGGGAGCATGGCGGAGGCAGGTGTTCACGCGCAACGCACCCCCCGCGGGATTCGGTTGACCGCGCTCGCGACCAAACGGATGCTCGCGCACGCCCTCCAGCCCGGCCCTGGTCGCCGAGGTCCTCATGCCGCAGACGAACCCGTTCCACTCGCTGGTGCCCCGGAAGCTGACGGACTCCGAACTGGCCCGCTCCATCCGGCTCAACATCGAGGCGGAGCTGGACGCCATCAACCTCTACGCCGCGCACCTGGACGCGACGGACAACGAGGAGGCGAAGGCCATCCTGCGGCACGTCATGGACGAGGAGCGCGAGCACGCGGCCCTCTTCTGGCAGCTCATCGCGCGGTTGGATCCGGAACAGGCCCAGCACGACCGCGAGGCGTCCCAGAAGTACCGCCTCATCACCACCGGCGCCTCCCACGAAGAGGTGGAGGCGGTGAGCGAGGGCGGCGGCAGCGAGGCCGCCGAGGTGGAGCTGCCCAAGCGGCTCACCGTGGGCAGCCTGCGCAAGTAGCGCGCGCGTCCGGCTTCTTCAGCCCTGTCCCTGCGGGGGCGGGGGATTCTGGCGGCGCTCGGCCGGGGTGGCTTCCAGGTCCTGCGCCGCCATGTAGACGACGTTCCGGGTGCCCCGCTTGCCCCGGTACATGGCCCGGTCGGACAGGTCCAGCAGGTGGTCCTTGTCCTGTGCGTGCTCCGGGAAGCTGGCCACGCCGATGCAGGTGGTGAGCTTGAGCGCCAGCCCCTCGCGGCCCAGGAACTGATGGGTCTCCATGGTGCGGCGGATGCGCTCGGCGACCTTGAGGGCCCCGCCGGAGTCCGTGCCGCGCAGCAGCACCACGTACTCGTCGCCGCCGAAGCGCGCCACCACGTCCGGGTCGCGCACGCAGCCCTTGAGCACGCGCGCGGCCTCCACCAGCACGCGCGAGCCCACCAGGTGCCCGTGCGTGTCGTTGATGGCCTTGAAGCGGTCCAGGTCCAGGAACAGCAGGGAGAAGGGGCGCTCCGTCTGCAGGGCCTCGTTCACCTCGCGGTCCAGCACCAGGTGCAGGTAGCGCGTGTTGAACAGGCGGGTGAGGTCGTCGACGTAGGCCAGGTCCTCCACGGCGGCGAAGCGGCCCAGGTTGCGCAGGGCCAGCGCCCAGTTGCGCACGAGGAAGCCCACGGTCTCCGCGTGGTGCTCCGCGGGCGCGCTGTCGTGGAAGAGCACCGCGTGGCCCAGCACCAGCTCTCCGTCCACGGCGGGGAAGGAGAGGGTGCGCGGCCAGGGGACCTGGAGCCCGTCGAGCTCCACGGGCGTGCGCGTGCCCGAGAGCCGCTCGATGAGCTGCGGGACGAGCGCTTCGTGCAGGTCCACCGGCAGCCCGCGCATGCCGTGCGAGCGGAAGCCCGCGCCGTTGGGGTCGCGCTCCAGGAGCATCACCGCGGAGGCGTTGGCCATGGACTCCAGCGCGTCCGAGGCGGCCGTGGACAGCCGCTCGCGGTCGAGCGTGGTGGCGATTCGCTGGCCTGCCTCCAGCAGCGCGACGTGCTGGCGCAGGGACGCGTTCTCACGCATCAGGTCTCGCGTGGTGAGCGCGCGGCGCAGCGCGTGCTCCAGGGCCTCCGGCGCCACGGGCTTGACCAGGTACTCCGCCGCGCCGCTCTTGATGGCGCGCACCGCGGGGGCCACCTTGTCCAGGCCGGTGATGACGAGCACCTCCACGCCGGGGTAGCGCTCGCGCACGTGGCGCAGCACCTCCATGCCGTCGCCGCCGGGGAGGATGAGGTCCGTCACCACCGCGTCGAACCGCTCCGCGGAGAGGGCGGCCTTCGCGTCCGCCACGGTGGGGACCGCCGTGACGAGATGTCCCGCGGCCGTGAGGTAGTCGCCGTAGAGGTTGCGGGCGATCTTTTCGTCGTCGACGAGGAGCAGTCGCGCCATGACTGTTCAGGGCTTAGCACCCAACGCTGGAAGGCTGCTAGGGTCCCCGGCCGTGCCCTTTGAAAGCGGACGGCGGCTCTGCCTGCTGGTGGAGGCCGGTGAGACGCGCTACGCGGTGGAGGCCACGTCCGTCATCGAGGTCGCGATGCCGGGCGCTCGCGGCGCGAGTCTGCGCGGCGTACTGGAAGTGAAGGACCTCGCCGCGCTGCTCGGCGGCCTGCCCGAGGACGTGCCGGGCATGGTGGTGGTCCTGGACGTCAGCCCCACGCTCGCGGTGCGGGTGCGCGCCGTGGTGGAGGTCGCGGATGTCGCGAGGGATCCGTTCTTCTTGCTGCCGCCGGGCCTGGCGGACTCGCTGGCGCCGCTGAGCCGGGGCGCGGTGCTGCACAAGGACCGGCTGTACCTGGAGCTCATCGTGGAGGCGCTGCCGCACCGGGCAGGCCCGCGCGCGGCCCCGCCGGAGCCCCGGCCCGTGCACTGGGCGGACGAGCCCCCGGAGCGGGCGCTGGTGCTGGAGTCCCAGGGGGTGCTGTTCGGCGTCCCGCTCGCTTGCGTGTCCCAGGTGGTGCCCCGGGGCGAGGCGTTCAGCGTGCTCCCGGTGCAGAGCGGGCCGGTGGCGGGCGTCTATCCGCACGCGCAGGCGCTCTGGCCCATCTGTTCGATTCCAGCGCTGCTGGGCGCGCCGGCCCGGGTGGAGGAGCTGTTCGTCCTCACGGAGCTGGCGGGCCGGAACGTGGGGCTGGCAGCCACCCGGGTGCTCGGTGTGCTGCAGAAGTTCAAGCCGGCCGAGCTTCCCGGAACATTCCGGGCGCCGGGGCTGCCGGATCCGGTGATGTTACTGGACCTGCAGCGCATGTTTTCTTGATCGGCCCAAAGCGCGAATCCTAAGCTTCTCCGATTGACACAGGGCGTGCAGGCAGGCTTGCTCGCCCGAAATCTCAAACGAATTCAGGGGGGTATGCGCCCCCCGAGGCCGGAGCCGATGCCCAAGAATCTGCTGATCGCCGACGACTCGCTCACCATCCGCAAGGTGATCGGGATGATCTTCGCGACGGAAGACTTCCAGGTGACCGCGGTGGACAACGGGCTGGACGCCATCTCCCGCACGCGCGAGCTGCGTCCGGACGTGGTGCTCGCCGACGTGATGATGCCGGGCAAGAGCGGCTACGAGGTCTGCGAGGCGCTCAAGAGCGACCCCTCCACGCAGGCCATCCCGGTGCTGCTGCTGGCCGGCACCTTCGAGGCGTTCGACGAGAACCGCGCGAAGGCCGCCCGGGCGGATGACCACATCACCAAGCCCTTCGAGAGCCAGATCCTCCTCGACAAGGTGAAGGCCCTGGTGGGCCAGAAGTCCAACACCATGCCCGCGTCCGCCGCGACGCGCGTGCTGCCGCAGACCGCCGCCCCGGTGGCTCCGGCCGGTGCGCCGCCCGCCGCCGCCGCGCCTCCGGGAGCGCGTCCCGCGGGTGCGCCGCCTCCGGGCGCTGTTCCTCCGGGTGCGCGTCCTCCGGGCGCGGGTATGCCGCCGCCGGGCGCGCGTCCTCCGGGCGCGGGTGTGCCGCCGCCGCCGGGCGCCGCGCGTCCGCTGCCGGGCGCTGTTCCTCCTGGCGCGCGTCCTCCGGGTGCGCCGCCTCCGGGCGCCATGCCGCCGGGTGCGCGTCCTCCGCCGGGTGCGCCGCCTCCGGGCATGGGCGCGCGTCCTCCGGGTGCGCCGCCTCCGGGCGCCATGCCTCCGGGTGCGCGTCCTCCGCCGGGCGCTGTTCCTCCTGGCGCGCGTCCTCCGGGTGCGCCGCCTCCGGGCATGGCCGCGCGTCCTCCGGGCCCTGGCGCCCCGAACATCCCGGGCGGCTTCCCGCGTCCTCCGGGCGCCGCGCCGCTGCCGTCCGCGCCTCCGCCCGCGGCGGTGCCTCCGGCCGCCCGTGCCCGGGATCCGTTCGGGCTGGGCGCTCCGGCCGCGCCCGCCGCTCAGGCGCGCACGGAGAGCATCCGCATCGAGGACTCGCTGCCCGAGCCCAGCGGCGCGGAGGAGATCTCCCTGGACATCGGTGGCCCTCCGGCGCCCGCCGCCACGCCCGCGCGCGCCCGTCCGGCCGCGGATGGCGGCGAGGCCCTGCTTCGCGAGGCGCTGTCGAAGGCGTCCCGCGAGGTCATCGAGAAGATCGCCTGGGAGGTCGTACCGCAGCTGGCGGAGACCATCATCCGGGAGGAGCTGGAGCGGCTCATCAAGGACCGCGAGACCCAGCATTGATTCGCAGTTCCCTCTGATTCCCCGCCGGCCCCGTCGGGGGCCGGCCGCTTGCAATGACTGACACGACTGAACTGTCCAAGGCCTACGAGCCCTCCGAAGTGGAGGCGCGGTGGTACAACCACTGGCTGGAGCGTGACTACTTCCGCGCCGAAGCCCCTTCCTCCAAGCCGCCGTTCAGCATCGTGCTGCCGCCGCCCAACGTGACGGGCAGCCTGCACATCGGCCACGCGCTCACCGCGACCATCCAGGACATCCTCACGCGCTGGAAGCGGATGAGCGGCTTCAACGCGCTCTGGCTGCCCGGCACGGACCACGCGGGCATCGCCACGCAGATGGTCGTGGAGAAGGAGCTCAAGAAGACGGAAGGCAAGAGCCGCCACGACCTGGGCCGCGAGGCGTTCCTCGAGCGCGTCTGGACGTGGAAGGGCAAGTTCGGCGCGCGCATCGGCGAGCAGCACCGCTACCTGGGCGCGTCCCTGGACTGGAGCCGCGAGCGCTTCACCATGGACGAGCAGTCCTCGGCCGCGGTGCGCGAGGTCTTCGTCCGGCTGTACGAAGAGGGCCTGATGTACCGGGCCCAGAAGCTCATCAACTGGTGCCCGTCCTGCCGCACGGCCCTCTCCGACCTGGAAGTGGAGCACGAGGAGAAGAACGGCTCGCTCTGGCACATCCGCTACCCGGTGAAGGACAGCGACCGCTCGCTCACCGTGGCGACGACGCGCCCGGAGACGCTGCTGGGCGACACGGCCGTCGCCGTGCACCCGGATGACCCGCGCTACCTGGGCCTCGTGGGCCGCAGCGTGTCCCTGCCGCTCACCGACCGCGAGATCCCCATCATCGCGGACGGGGAGCTGGTGAACATGGAGTTCGGCACCGGCGTGGTGAAGGTCACGCCCGCGCACGACTTCAACGACTACCAGACGGGCCTGCGCCACAAGCTGCCGATGCTGTCCATCCTGGACGAAGCGGCGCGCATGACGAAGGACACCGGCAAGTACGCGGGCCTGGATCGCGCGGAGGCGCGCAAGCAGGTGCTCGCGGACCTGACGGAGCTGGGCCTCCTGGAGAAGGAGGAGCCGCACAAGCTCAACGTGGGCACCTGCCAGCGCTGCGCCACGGTGGTGGAGCCGCGCCTGTCTCCGCAGTGGTTCATCAAGATTGAACCGCTGGCGAAGCCGGCCATCCAGGCCGTGGAGGAGGGCCGCACGAAGTTCGTCCCGGAGTCGTGGACGAACACGTACTTCCACTGGATGAACAACATCCACGACTGGTGCGTGAGCCGCCAGCTGTGGTGGGGCCACCAGATCCCCGCGTGGTACTGCGGCGCGTGCACCCCGGCGGAGGAGCGCTCCAAGGACACGGCGGACGTCATCGTGTCGCGCACGCCGCCAGAGTCCTGCCCGAAGTGCGGCGGCAAGGAGCTGACGCAGGATCCGGACGTGCTGGACACCTGGTTCTCGTCCGCGCTGTGGCCGTTCTCCACGCTGGGCTGGCCGAAGCAGACGGCGGATCTCCAGACCTTCTACCCGACGTCCGTGATGGAGACGGGCCACGACATCATCTTCTTCTGGGTCGCCCGGATGATGATGATGGGCCTGCACTTCATGGGCGATGTGCCCTTCCGCACCGTGTACCTGCACGCGATGGTGCGCGACGAGAAGGGCGAGAAGATGTCCAAGACGAAGGGGAACGTCATCGATCCCCTGGACGTCATCCTCGGCGCGAAGGCGGAGTCGCTGCAGCCGTCCCTGCGCAACCGCTTCCCGCAGGGCATGCCCGCCCACGGCGCGGACGCGCTGCGCTTCACGCTGGCGTCGCTCACGCAGCAGGGCCGTGACATCAAACTGTCGATGGATCGCCTGGGTGGCTACAAGGCGTTCTGCAACAAGCTGTGGAACGCCAGCCGCTTCGCCCTGATGAACATGGGCGACTTCAGCCTGGACAAGACGCCGCTGGAGGGCCGCGAGCTGACGCTGGCGGACCGATGGATCCTCTCCCGGCTGCAGAAGGCGACCCAGGAGACGCGCGCGTCGCTGGAGGCGTTCGGCTTCGCGGAGGCCGCGTCCACGCTGTACCAGTTCCTGTGGGCGGAGTTCTGCGACTGGTACATCGAGCTGGCGAAGGGCTCGCTGTACGGCGAGGACGCGGAGGCCAAGGACACCACGCGCGCGGTGCTGGTGACGTGCCTGGACCGCATCCTGCGGCTGATGCACCCGTTCATGCCGTTCATCACCGAGGAGATCTGGCAGAAGCTACCGATGTCCCGGCCCACGGAGAGCATCTGCATCGCGGCGTACCCGGAGCCGGAGTCGGCGTGGGTGGACGCGGCCGCGGAAGGCGAGATGGCGCCGGTCATCGCGGCCATCGAGGGCCTGCGCACGCTGCGCGGTGAGAGCAACCTGCCGCCGTCCGCCAAGGTGAAGGCGGTGGTGCAGAGCCCGGACGCGACGACGCGCGAGCTTCTGGAGCGCTGGCGCGCGTACCTGATGCCGCTCGCGGGCCTGTCCGAGGTGGTGGTGGGCCCCCCGGGCGCCAAGCCTCCGCAGGCGGCGGCGTTCGTGAGCGGCAACCTGGAGATCTACGTGCCCCTGGCGGGCCTGGTGGACCTGGACGCGGAGCGCGACCGCCTGAAGAAGGAGATCGCCCGCGCCGAGCAGGAGCTCGCCAGTTTGCAGCGCAAGCTGGACAACCCGAACTTCGTGGCCCGTGCTCCGCCGGACGTGGTGGAGAAGGACAAGGCCCGGGTGACGGAGCTCCAGGAGCGCACGGTCAAGCTGCAGGATCACCTCCAGCGCATCGCCCCGGAGCCCCCCATGTCCGAGACGCCGTCACCGTTACCGGGCAGCACCGAGTCCGAAGCCCCTGAAGCGTCCGAGTCCCCCGCGCCCGAGACAGCCCAGGTGAAGGTGGCCGCCGAGCCGCGGGCGCCGAAGGACGAAGAGGTGAACCTGGGGCAGGAGCTGAAGGGCGAGATTGAAGCCGAGGAGGCCTCGCAGGCGCCCCAGGCCGCGGATCCGGTGGTGGAGGAGGCCCTCAACAAGCTGCGCGAGGGCACCAAGGAAGGGCTGTCCGCGGCGGACCACCACGACCTGGGCGTCGCGTACATGAGCATGGGGCTCGTGGACGACGCGATGCGCGAGTTCGACCGGGCCAAGGAGGGCGGCGACACCCGCGAGGCGCCGGAGGGTTCGGCTGCGCCGGTGAAGAAGGCCTCCGCGAAGAAGGCGGCGGGCAAGAAGACGGCCGCGAAGAAGGCCGCCGCGACGAAGGCGGTGGGCAAGAAGGCCCCGGCGAAGAAGGCCTCCGCGAAGAAGGCGGCGGGCAAGAAGACGGCCGCGAAGAAGGCTCCGGCGAAGAAGGCCTCCGCGAAGAAGGCGGCGGGCAAGAAGACGGCCGCGAAGAAGGCGGCGGTGAAGAAGGCCCCGGCGAAGAAGGCTTCCGCGAAGAAGGCGGCGGGCAAGAAGACGGCCGCGAAGAAGGCCGCGGCGAAGAAGACCACTCGGGGCAAGCCGGCGCGCAAGGCGCGCCGGTAGGAGGCGGAAGTGCAGCAGGATTATCTCGATCGGCTCATCGCGCTGTCCCTCGACGAGGACCTGGGTGCGGCGGGGGACGTCACCTCGCTGGCGGTGGTCCCCGCCGAGGCGGAGGGCAGCGGTGAGCTGGTCGCGAAGGAGCAGATGATCGTCGCCGGCCTGGACGCCTTCGTCCGCGTCTTCCACATGGTGGACGCGGAGGTGGAGGTGGAGGTCCTCAAGCGCGACGGCGAGGAGATCAAACCGAAGGTGGTCGCCGCGCGCGTCCACGGCAAGCTGCGCTCGCTGCTGGCTGCGGAGCGCACGGCGCTCAACCTGGTGCAGCGCGCCGCCGGCATCGCGACGTTGGCCCAGCAGGCGATGACCTCCGTGCGGGGCTCGAAGCTGCGGGTGCTGGACACGCGCAAGACGCCGCCGGGTATGCGGGGCCTCGCGAAGCACGCAGTGCGCATGGGCGGCGCGTCCAACCACCGCTTCGGCCTCTTCGACGGCATCCTCATCAAGGACAATCACATCGCGGCCGTAGGTGGTGACATCACCGAAGCGGTGCGCCGCGCGAAGCTGAACGGTCCCCGGTTGGTGAAGATTGAGGTGGAGGTCACCAACTTCAAGCAGCTGGAGGAGGCCATCGCCGCGGGCGCGGACGTCATCATGTTGGACAACATGGACGACGCGCAGATCCGCGAAGCGGTGAAGCTGACGGCAAGCCGCGTGCCCATCGAAGTCTCGGGCGGCGTCACGCTGGACCGGCTGCCCCGGCTGGCGAAGCTGGGCGTGGACTTCGTGTCGATGGGCGCGCTGACGCATTCGGCGCGGGCCATGGACCTGTCGCTGGAGATCGCGACGACGAAGAAGCCCGCGCGCAAGCCCCGCTCCGCCTAGCGCGGAGGCAGGGCTTCATTCGCGGTGAGGGGGCTCACCGCGCGCCGGTGAGCGCCTCCACGCGAGGCTTGCCCTCCGCCGACGCGGGCATCCCCATCTCCAGCAGCGCGGACAGGGTCGGGGCCACGTCCACGGGGTTGATCTCCTCCAGGTACAGCCCCGGCTTCACGCCCTTGCCAGCGAACACCACGGGCACCTGCGTGTCATACGAGTACGGCGTGCCGTGGTTCGTGCCGCGCGGGTAGTCGCTGACGACCTGGAACGGCTTCGCCATGAACAGCACGTCACCGCTGCGCACCGGGTAGTAGCCACGGCGCATCGCCGCCATGAGCCCGCCCTCATCCGGTGCCGTGTCCAGGTCGTCCTTGGCCACCGCCCACACGGCATAGGGCTGCTTCGCCAGCCACGCCGCCGCCGCGCGCCGCACCGCCACCGCGTCCACCTGGCCGGACTCCAGCGCCTTGCCGCCCAGGTACACGTCCAGCTCCAGCAGCTTCACCGTGACGTCCACGTTGAACTTCGCCTTCAGCTCCTGCGCCAGCCCCTTCGCCGCCTCCACCGGGTTGAGCCGCGCCGCCGGCACGCCCGCCTGCGCCCACGCCTCCGGGATCTCCGCGCCGCCGTGGTCCGCCGACAGCGCGATGACCAGGTTCGCCTTGCCCCCCGCCGCGCGCTCGGCCGCGGCGATGAGCTCTCCCATCGCCACGTCCAGCCGCAGCATCGTGTCCTGCATCTCCCACGAGTACGGCCCGAACGCGTGGAACACCGCGTCCGTGCCGCTGAAGCTCACCGCGAGGATGTCCGGCACGTCGTCCTTGCCCAGGCCCTCGCCCTCCAGCGCCGCCTTCGCCGCCTGCACCAGCAGGTCATGCGAGTACCCCGACACCGCGAACGCCCGGTACGACGCCGGCCCGGGGGCCTGCTGCCCGCCCTTCAGCGCATGGGGAAAGACGCGCCCCATGCCGTAGGCCTCCGGCTCCATGGGGCGGTCGTCCTCGCCGATGTACTCGGCGCGCGGACGCAAGAGCTCCCACGTCTTGCTGAACGCCGCGTCCGGCAGCTTGCGCGCGTTGAACGCCTGCATCCACGCGGGCTCCGCCTTCGCGTACCAGGTGCTCGTCACCATCCGCCCCGTCGCCTCGTCGAACCACCAGGCCTGGCCCTGGCGCCCGGCCAGCGGGATGGCCGCCCGCGACTTGTACGACAGCGCCACCACCTTGCCCCGGCCCTGCGTGGACACGCGCAGCCGGTCCGCCAGCGTCTCCGCCATCAGGTTCACCGGGCTGGTGTCCGACCCCGCGGGCGTCTCCCCGTTCAGCACCGGGTGCGTCGGGTCCGTGTAGACCTGGACCGCCTGCCCGGCCGCGCGGTCGTAGATGTCGTTGTCCACGATGCCGTGGCGCCAGGGGTTCGCGCCCGTGGCCAGCGTCGCGTGCCCCGGCGCCGTCCGGGCCTCCGCGTAGGCGTACCGGGCGTAGGGGTAGTACGCGCCCGTGGAGAGCAGCCGGCCCAGGCCCCCCGTGAGGCGCGGACGGTTTCTGAGCAGGACGTCGCTGCCCATGGCGTCCACGCTGATGAATAGCGTGAGCTTCGGGGCCTTGGCGGAGGCGGGCAGGGCGAACAGGACGAGGAGGGCGGCAATCAGGCGCGACATGGTGCGGCAGCCTCTCCGGCCGGATGAACAGAAGCAACCAACATGCGCGCCCACCGCTTGGACACGTCACCCCGCCCTGATATGGGCGCCTCAATGGTCGAGGCACGGCTGCGCGTCATCTACGGCGACACGGATCAGATGGGGGTCGTCTACTACGCGAACTACTTCCGCTACTTCGAGTTCGCCCGCAGCGAGTTCTTCCGCGCCCACGGAGGCAGCTACCGCGAACTGGAGAGCACCGGGCTGCTCCTGCCCGTGGTGGAGGCCAGCGCCCATTACAAGGCGTCCGCGCGCTACGACGACATGCTCCTCATCCGCACCACCCTGGGAGAGTTGCGCCGCGCGTCACTCGTGTTCACCTACCAGCTGCTGCGCGACGGTGACTCCCCCACGCTCCTGTGCACCGGCCGCACCCTGCACGCCTGCGTGGGGCGCGACGGCAAACCGCAGCGGCTGCCCGAAGCCATCGCCCGCCTGAAGTCCGCGGACGACTCCGACATCTGACTTTTTCCCTTCCCGAATTCCCGAACGAGGAGCACCCGACAATGGATCGCAACCTGGCAATGGAGGTCGTGCGCGTCACCGAGATGGCGGCCATCGCCTCCGCCCGGCTCATGGGCCGCGGCAACAAGGACGAGTCCGACCAGGCCGCCGTGGACGCGATGCGCCGCGCCTTCGACGCGCTGAACATCGACGGCACGGTCGTCATCGGTGAGGGCGAGCGCGACGAGGCGCCCATGCTCTACATCGGTGAGCGCGTGGGCGCCCGCGCCGCTGGCGCCCCCGAGGTGGACATCGCCCTGGACCCGCTGGAGGGCACCAACCTGTGCGCCTACGGCCGCCCGGGCTCCATCTCCGTCGTGGCCATGTCCAGCCACGGCGGCCTGCTCAACGCGCCCGACACGTACATGGAGAAGATCGCCGTGGGCCCGCGCGCCAGGGGCGCCATCGACCTGACGAAGTCCCCCACGGAGAACCTGCGCTCCATCGCGGAGCGCATGAAGCTCTACGTGGAGGACCTCACGGTCATGATTTTGGACCGCGAGCGCCACGCCGACCTCATCAAGGAGGTCCGCGCCGCGGGCGCGCGCGTGCGCCTCATCGAGGACGGTGACGTGGCGGGCGCCATCGCCACCTGCTTCGAGGGCTCCGGCGTGGACGTGCTCATGGGCATCGGCGGCGCGCCCGAAGGCGTCATCGCCGCGGCCGCCATTCGCGCCACCGGTGGTGACATGCAGGGGCGGCTGGTGCCTCGCAACCAGGGCGAAATCGAGCGCGCCAAGAAGATGGGCATCACCGACATCCACAAGATCTACGCCGCGGAGGAGCTGGCCCGCGGCGAGGTGATGTTCGCGGCCACGGGCGTGACGAGCGGCGACTTCCTCAAGGGCGTGCGCTTCTTCGGCGGCGGCTGTGAGACGCACTCCGTCGTCATGCGCAGCAAGACGGGCACCGTCCGCTTCATCCAGTCCGTCCACAAGTTCGACAAGAAGCCGGGCTACGCGCCGTAAGCTGTCCGTCAGCCTCGTCCCTCACTCCACCGGAGACACCGCCATGGCCGGCGCCACGCGCACCATCACCATCAACGCTCCCGTCGAGAAGGTCTTCGACATCATCACGAACTACGACCGCTACGCGGAGTTCCTCCCGGAGGTGAAGAAGGTCTCCACCTCCCAGCGCCAGGGGAACACCGTCCAGGTGCACTACGAGGTCGATGTGGTGAAGCGCATCAAGTACACCATCCGCGTCACCGAGGAGCGCCCCAAGCGCATGTCCTGGACCTTCGTCGAGGGCGAGGTGATGAAGGACAACAAGGGCAGCTGGACGCTGGAGCCCGAGGGCGAAGGCAAGACGCGCGCGACCTACAACGTGGAGATGGCCCTGGGCGCCCTCATCCCCAAGGCCATCATCAACACCCTGACGGAGACCCAGCTCCCCAAGATGCTGGAGGCCTTCAAGCGCCGCGCGGAAGCGGCCTGACGGCCTGCGTCGGCGCCTTTCGTCGACGGCCTTCGTCACCGCTGACGTTCCGCGTCAGGTCTCCGCCCGCCTGCCTGTCATCCCGTACGGTCCGTGCCGTGCAAGGGAGCAGGAGGGCGGGCGGGCCCTTTTCGGCTGGAGCCGTGCCACGCAGGGGGAGGGGGGCCACCTGAAATGAGTCGTGTTGCGGCGCGCGGCGGGCGCATTAGGATCAGGCGAATTTTGAACGTCCACGGATGCTTCCCTGACATCCGTGGCACGGTGGCTCTGCCCCGGATGTCGGGAGCTGGACGAGCAGCCATGCGGAATCAGGGGTCCGTTCCTACAAAGAAACCGGGGTTCTTAATTTGCATCAAAGAGATGTGGAAGTGGTAAGGGGGCGGGACGGCGGGCGTACATCGGGGTACGTAGGCTGAGGGAGAAACCGAACCCATGCTCGACGCGTTCATCATTGAAGAAATCAAGCGCCGCGAGCGGCTCCGCCGCGAGGATTACGAGCGGCCGGTGGTGGAGCTCCCACTGCCTGCACCCGATGACCGTCCCCACCGGAGGACGGACACCGAGGAAGAGAAGCCGTCACGAGGCGTCGTCGTCATCGACCTGCTCGGCTGATGACCCCATCCCACCCGTGGCCCCGGAGCCACGGCGTGTCCTCAAGCCCGCGGCCGGGCCGTCCCTTCCCGGACGACCCCCGCGGGCTTCGCATTTGCGGGCCTCTTCACCCCGGGGCCAGCAGCAGCAGGTGCCGGGGGTGGTACACCTCCCACAGCACCGTTCCCTTCTGGAGGGGGTTGTAGGGCTGGAGGGCCAGCAGGACCTTCTGGCGCCACTCCTCCGGCAGCGCGCCCTCGCCGTGGAAGGCGCCCACCAGCGCCCCGGTGACGGCGCCGTGGACCTCCGTGTCGCCGCCCCGGTGGACGACGTCCAGGAGCGCCGCTTCGGCGGTGGGGACGTGCAGCAGCTCCCAGAAGGCCAGCCGGAACGCTGCACGCACCGCGTTATTGCCGGGCCGGTGCATGTGCAGCTCCGGGCCGTAGAGCTGCGGGTCGTCCTGGGCCGCCAGGGTCAGGTCCTCGCGCAGGAGCTTCGCGGCGAAGGCCACCTCCTGGACGTAGTCCTTCTCCTGCTTCCCCAAGGCGGCGGCGGCCAGGGAGATGCCCACCTCCGCGGCGGGCAGCAGGTCCGCGGCCTTCAGGTTCGGTCCGCCCGTCACCGCCTTGGCGATGGCGGCGCACAGCCCGGCGCCGGCCAGCTGGCTGCGCGGGTCGAAGTGGGTGAGGGCGGTGTCCTCCAGCGACGCCTTCGCCAGGGCGAAGGCGTCCCTCGCCAGGTGCACGCCCAGGGGCACCACGCGCGGCAGGGCGCCCGCGGGGGCCATCCGCCGGAGGTTCTTCTGCCACACGCGCTTGCCGGAGTCCTTCACCACGGGCGGGAGGCTCGCGTCGCACTCCTGGAACAGCTCCTTCATGGGCTCGCTGACGGCGAAGGCGTGCGACTGCCAGGCCCGGTAGCGCTTGAGGGCGTCCCCCGCGTCGTAGCGCTTCATGTCCCGCAGGCTGAGGGCCAGCGCCACCGCGAGCTGGGTGGGCTCCGTCACCTGTCCCTTGCGCAGGTCGTGCGGACCGCCCCCGTGCATGCCCTGGTACGGCCCCTCGGCGAGCTGGGGGAAGGCCGGTGCGTAGAAGGGCCTCCCCGCGGTGGGGACGGCCAGGGCATTGCCGATGGCGAGGCCCAGGAGGGCGCCCCGGGCGCGCTGCCCGGGGAGCGGGTCGGGGCCCGTGGCGCGACGCTTGGGAGGAGGAGGCATTCGGCGGCTGGACACTGTAGCAGGCAGCCAGTGCGAGCGTGCTTGCCCGTTCCGCCCGTGCTTCGTACAACCGGCGCCCTATGACCGAGATCGCTCAAATCCTGGCGCGTGAAGTGCTCGATTCCCGTGGCAACCCGACCGTGGAGGCCGAAGTGCTCCTCGTGGGCGGCTCGCGTGGCCGCGCGACGGTGCCCTCCGGCGCCTCCACCGGCGAGCACGAGGCGCACGAGCTGCGTGACGGCGACAAGGGCCGCTACCTGGGCAAGGGCGTGAAGAAGGCCGTGGACCACGTGCGCGACACCATCGGGCCGGCGCTCATCGGCATGGACGCCGTGGACCAGGTGGCCGTGGACCAGCGGATGATTGAGCTGGACGGCACGTCCACCAAGTCCAAGCTGGGCGCCAACTCCATCCTCGCCGTCTCCATGGCCACCGCGCGCGCCGCGGCGGACGCGCACGGCCTGCCGCTGTACCGCTACGTGGGCGGCCTGCAGGCGCGCACGCTGCCCGTGCCGCTGATGAACATCCTCAACGGCGGCGCGCACGCGGACACCCGCGTGGACGTGCAGGAGTTCATGGTGGTGCCCGCCGGCGCCAAGACGTTCGCCGAAGGCCTGCGCTGGGGCGCGGAGGTGTTCCACGCGCTCAAGAAGATCCTCAAGGGCCGCAAGCTGGCCACGGGCGTGGGCGACGAGGGCGGCTACGCCCCGGACCTGCCGGCCAACGAGGAGGCGCTCAAGCTCATCATGGAGGCCATCGACGCCGCGGGCTTCAAGGCGGGCGAGCAGCTCTTCCTGGCGCTGGACGTGGCCGCGAGCGAGTTCTTCGACAAGGGCTCCAAGAAGTACAAGCTCAAGGGCGAGGGCAAGGAGTACGACTCGCAGGGCCTCCTGGAGTACTACCGGGGCCTCACCCAGAAGTACCCCATCATCTCCATTGAAGACGGCATGGCGGAGGATGACTGGGAGGGGTGGAAGAAGCTCACCGACGCGCTGGGTGACAAGGTGCAGCTGGTGGGCGACGACCTCTTCGTCACCAACGTGGAGCGCCTGTCCAGGGGCATCGAGACGGGCACGGCGAACTCCATCCTGGTGAAGGTGAACCAGATTGGTTCGCTCACGGAGACGTTCGACGCGGTGCGCATGGCGCACAAGGCGGGCATGACGTCCATCATGAGCCACCGCTCCGGCGAGTCCGAGGACACCACCATCGCGGACCTGGCGGTGGCGCTGGACTGCGGGCAGATCAAGACGGGCTCGGCGTCGCGCTCGGACCGCGTGGCCAAGTACAACCAGCTGCTGCGCATCGAAGAGGAGCTGGGCGCCGGTGCGCGGTACGCGGGCCGCACCGCCTTCCGCTCGCTCGCGAAGAAGCAGTGACCGTGAGCACTTCGCGCCCCCGCATCCTCGTCTCCAACGACGACGGCTACTTCTCCGAAGGGCTGCAGACGTTGGTGGAGGCGGTGAGTCCCCTGGGCGAGGTGTGGGTGGTGGCGCCTGACCGCGAGCAGAGCGCCGCCTCCCATGCCATCAGCCTGCACCGGCCGCTGCGCATCAAGGAGGTGCGCGAGCGGTGGTTCGCCGTGGACGGCACCCCCACGGATTGCTCGTATCTGGCGGTGAACCACCTGCTGAAGGACAATCGTCCCCAGCTCATGGTCTCCGGCATCAATCACGGCGCGAACCTGGCGGACGACGTCACGTACTCCGGGACGGTGGCGGCGGCCATGGAGGCCGCGTTCCTGGGCATCCCGGCCATCGCGTTCAGTCTGGTGTCGCGGGGGCCGTTCGACTTCGGGCCGGCGGGCCGCTTCGCGCGGGCGCTGGTGACGGAGGCGCTGTCGCGGCCCCTGCCGCCCCGGATGCTCCTCAACGTGAACATCCCGGGGGGCGTGGAGCCGGACGGCTACGTCATCACGAAGCAGGGGCGGCACTCCTACGGCAACAAGGTCGTGGAGAAGGAGGACCCGCGCGGCCGCAAGTACTACTGGATTGGCGGCACGGAGTACGCGCACGACGACATCCCGGGCAGCGACTGCAACACCGTCATCGACGAGAAGCGCGTGTCGGTGACGCCGCTGCACTTCGAGATGACCGACCACGGTCGCATCCCCGAACTCTCCGGGTGGAACCTGCAGGGCTTCCAGCGGCGCGGTCCGGGCGGCGGTGCCTGAGGTTGGGGCCGGGCGGCTCCAGCCGAGCGGGCAGGGCGCTCTGGGTGTTGCTCGCGGCCGCGCTGTTCAGCGGCTGCGTGGGCACCCAGGCCGCCTCCTCCTCCCAACTGGACACGGCGGGCGTGGGGCCCGAGTCGACGAGCAACGGCAAGCCGCTGTCCTTCGCGCTGAGGCCCTCGCACGAGGAGCCGGAGCTGGTGGCGGTGCGCCACCGCGTGGCGGCGGGCGAGACGATGTACCGCATCGCCAAGACGTACGGCATCACGGTGGAGGAGCTGGCCCAGGCCAACGGCATCAAGGATCCGCGTGAGCTGGCGGTGGGCAAGGAGCTGCTGATTCCAGGCAGCGAGCCGCCGAAGTACGGCGACCCAGGGCCGCTGTCCGACGAGGAGCCGGAGCTGGTGCTCTCCAAGCCGGGGCAGGCGCCGGTGTCCACGCCGCGCCGCTCGGTGCCGGCGGTGGCGCGCCGCGAGGAGCCGCGCGCGCGCGTGGTGTCGGGGCGTCCGGGCGCGCCGTCGCGTCCGAGGCTCGCGACGCAGGGGATGCTCGACTGGCCGCTGCGGGGCGTGCTGTACGGCCGCTTTGGCAAGAAGGGCAAGGAGCCGCACGACGGCATCGACCTGGCGGCGCCCGCGGGCACGCCCGTCAAGACGGCGCAGGAGGGCACGGTCCTCTACGCGGGCGAGCAGAAGGGCTACGGCCTCATCGTCATCGTGGAGCACGCGTCGCCGTTGATCACCCTCTACGCGCACAACCGCGACCTGCGCGTGAAGACGGGGCAGAAGGTCCGGCGCGGGCAGGTCATCGCCACGGTGGGCGAGTCCGGCCGCACCTCCGGCCCGCACGTGCACTTCGAGGTGCGCGTGGACGGCAAGCCAGCGGATCCGCTGGAGTACCTGGGCGTCATGCCGTCCGCGAACGACTAGTCTTCGTGCCGCCGGACGTGGGCGGCGCTCAGGGCTGGACGGCGTAGAGCTGCCCGCGCATCTCTCCGTAATAGGTATGGGCCTTGGTGTGCAGGTTGAAATAGAGCACGCCCTTGCGCGCGAGCGACTCGAGCCCGGCCAGCGTCCGCGTCTGGGCCAGGAAGCCCAGCTCCGCCGGACAGCTCTCCGGGAGGCCGGACTTCATGCCCTTCATGTCCTTGATGAAGGTGACGTTCGCGTTGGTCAGCTCCACCGACCAGCGTCCGTTGGCGAGCGTCTTCGTCAGGTTGCCCGACTCGCCGAAATCCACCACCACGGGACCCAGCACGCCCGGCGGGCCGCAGTGGATGTGGAACATGAGGATGTCGGCGGGATTGACGCCGGTCATCTCGACCTCGACGTAGGCCCGGGTCAGGTCCTTGGAGAAGCGCAGCACCCCATGGCCCCGGGACGGCCGCTGTTCCCTCGGCGTCGAGGGCGCGGTGGCCCCAAGGCTCTTCTGCAGGGGCTTGGGCGTCTCGGACTCCTCGCCGGGCTCCTGGGCGGGGCTGAGGAAGGCTTCGTAGACGGTGAAGGTCGTCGCGCCGAGCGCGGGATCCTTGGCATGGGAGGACAGCGCGCCGAGGGTCAGGACGAGGGTCAGGGACAGGGGAATTCGCATGGCGGGCTCCAGCACGACGAGAACGCCTCATGGCGTAGCGTGGACGCCTGCCCTCGCGGATGGCCAGAAGTGGCCACCCGATGACCGTCTTCGGTCCACGAGCGCGCCTCACAGCGGCGCGATGATCCGCCGGATGTGTTCGAGCACCTGCCGGATCTTCGGAAGCTCGCTGAGCGCCTCCGGGACGCTCACGCGCAGCGGCTGCTCACGCCCCACGACGTCCGCGAGCACGGGGACCAGGACCCCCTCCGCCTCGCCCGGGTCCGCCAGGTCCACGCTGGGAATCAACCCGATGCCCTGCCCTGCGAGGCAGCACGCCCGGATGAAATGGATGTCCGTGGAGATGAGGGCGGGTTCCACCTGGAACGCGGGGCCTCGAAGCTGGGGCCACAGGCATGCGTCGCCCCCGGGGCCCTCCCAGGAGAAGAGCTCGTGGCCCCGCAGGGCCTCCACGGAGTCGGGCGCACCGCGCTCACGCAGGTAGGCCTCGGCTGCCCAGAGGCGCTCGCGGACTCGCAGCACCACCTGGGAAATCCAGGGGCCCCGGGGCATGTCCTCCCCGAAGTGCACCGCGAGGTCCACGTTGTCCAGCGGCTCCGCCAGCGGATGGTCGCTGAAGCACGCGTGCACCCGCAGGAGCGGATAGGTGCTCCGCAGCAAGCCGAATAGCGGCGACAGCAGGTGTGGCGGCAGGCCCACCGGCAGCACCACGCGCAGGAGCCCCGCGGGGACCTGCCCGACCTCGCGCAGTGAGGCCACCAGGGCGCGCGTCTCCTGCATCATCAGCCGGCCGCGACGGGCGAGCACCTCGCCTGCCTCCGTCAACACCACGCCCGTCCGGGTGCTCTTGAGCAGGGGCACTCCCGCGCGAGCCTCCAGCGCCTCCACGCGACGCCTGAGCGTCGTCCTCGACACTCCCAGGATGTCCGCCGCGGCCAGGAACGAGCCCGTCTCAGCGACGCCGACAAAGGCACGCAACTCTTCCAGGTCCATGCACGCGACACGTCGGAGCGGACCGTCCAGGCCCGCACCGACGCTCCTTCCGTCGAGCGAGCATCCGCAGGTCGACCCGGGACTTGCAAGATGGGGGGCCCACCTGGACTGGAGTCGAAGCAGGCGCTGGACGGGCTGGGGACTAGGTTTCTCCGGGAGCGGGAGGCGTGGCGCGCGGCGGGTATCCTCCGGCTTGGCGGGCGCGCTCGCGCACCAGGGCGAGGATGTTCTCGCAGGTGGGCATGGGCTTGCCGGTGAGCTGGCCCAACTCCACGACGGCGCCCAGCAGTGCGTCGATCTCCATGGGGCGTCCGCGCTCCAGGTCCTGGAGCATGGACGTCTTGTGTGCGCCGACCTGGGCCGCGCCCTGGATGCGCTGATCCACGTCGATGAGGAAGCGCGTGCCCAGCGTCTCCGCCACGGCCTGGGCCTCCAGCATCATCGTGCGGGCCACGGCGCGCAGGTCCGGCTGGCGGGAGAGGACGTCGAGCGTCGCGCCGGTGAGCGCGGACAGCGGGTTGAACGCGAGGTTGCCCCAGAGCTTCACCCAGATTTCATCGCGGATGCGCGGGCGCACGGGCGACTTGAGCCCGGCCTTCATCATGAGCTGTGACAGGGCCTGCACGCGCGGGCTCTTGCCGCCGTCGGGTTCGCCCAGCGTCACGCGGTCGTTGTACGTGTGCACGATGACGCCGGGCGAGACGACCTCCGCGGCCGGGTACACCACGGTGGCGATGACGCGCTCGGGAGGCAGGGTGCGCAGGATGATGCCGCCGTGGTCCACGCTCTCGACGTGGCGGCCCGCGTACGGGCCTTCGAGTCCGTGGAAGTACCAGTAGGGCACGCCGTTGATGCCGGTGACGAGCGCCGTCTCCGGGCCCAGCAGCCGGGCGATCTGGGGCGCCGCGGCGGGCAGGGCGTGGGCCTTGAGCGTGAGGAAGACGTAGTCCTGCGGGCCCGCGTCGTCGGGCGAGTCCGTGCAATGCGGATGCACGGTGACCGTCTCGCCGCCGCTGGTAAGCGTGACGCCGTGGGCGCGCATCGCGTCCAGGTGGGCGCCTCGCGCGATGAAGGTCACGTCCGCGCCGGCCTGGAGCAGCTTGACGCCCAGGAAGCCGCCGATGGCGCCCGCGCCGAAGATGGCGATCCTCATGACGTGAGCCCCAGCCGCTCCGCGAGCCCGATGCGCTGCACCTTGCCGGTGGGGCCCTTCGGCAGCTCCGTGAAGAAGACGATGCGGCGGGGCACCTTGAAGTCCGCCACGCGTGAGGCCACGAAGTCGCGCAGCTCGCGCTCGGTGGGCGTGTGGCCTTCGCGAAGGACGACGGCGGCGGCCACGTCTTCGCCGAGCTTGGGGTGGGGCAGGGCGAACGTCACGGCCTGCTGCACGGCGGGATGATCCAACAGCACGGTGTCCACCTCCAGCGGGCTCACCTTCTCCCCGCCGCGATTGATCAGCTCCTTCAGCCGTCCGGTGAGCCGCAGGTAGCCCTGCGCGTCGAGCGTCCCCTGGTCGCCCGTGCGGAACCATCCGTGCGTGAAGGCGCGCGCGTTGGCCTCGGGGTTGTTGACGTAGCCGGACATGACGTTTGGGCCGCGGATGACCACTTCGCCCATCACGCCCGGGGGCAGCAGCGCGCCTGCTTCGTCCATGATGGCGACCCGAGGCCCGGCGGCGAGCCCCACCGAACCCGCGTACCGGGGACGCGGCGGCAACGGGTTGGAGGCCATCTGGTGCGCGGCCTCCGTCATGCCGTAGCTCTCGATGACGGGCACGCCGAAGACGCGCTCCAGCTCCGCCATCACCTGCGGCGGCAGCGACGCGGAGGAGGAGCGGATGAAGCGCAGCCGGTGATTCTTCAGGCTGTCCGCGTTGCGGTGGGCTCGCTCCAGCAGCGCCTGATGCATGGTGGGGACGGCGGTGTACCAGGTGGGGCGGGCCTCCTCGAACCAGGAGAAGAAGCGCAGGGCGTTGAAGCCGGGCGTGCACACCACGCGGCCGCCGGCCGTCAGGCTCGACAGCACCGCCGCCACGAGCCCGTGGATGTGGAACAGCGGCATGATGTTGAGGCACGCATCCTCGGGCCCCAGGCCCAGCAGCGCGCCGATGTGCCTCGCGGACGCGCTGAGGTTCGCATGCGTCAGCGGCACCTGCTTGGGCCGCGCCGTCGTGCCCGACGTGTGCAGCACCAGCGCGACGTCGTCCGTGGAGGCGGGGCCGGGACGGCGCGCCGCGCCCGGGAAGGGCTGCCCGGCCACGAGCCTGAAATCCCCCGCGGGCCCCTCCTGCGTCGGACGCAGTTCGATGAGCGGAAGACCGCGTGCGCGCGCAACCTCGCGGGCCGGTCCCTCCGCTCCTTCGAGCACGATGAGGGCCCGGGCCTGGAGGTCGTCCAGGTAGAACGTGAGCTCGTCCGCGCGGTAGGCGGGATTGAGCGGCGCGGTCGTCGTGGCACTCGCCACGGCGAGGAAGGCCGCCGCCATCTCCGGCCCGTTGGGGAGCACCAGCGCGACGCGGTCTCCCTGTCCCAGCCCCCACGCATTCAGTTGCCCACGGACCTTCGTGGTGAGCTCCCGCAGCGCACCGTACGTCATGCCCTGCCTGCCGGGCGCACCGAGCGCTACGTCCTCCGCCCGTCCACGTGCGAGCAGCGCTTCGAGGGTGTCCATCCGCTCCATGCCGGGCTCCACGTCCTCGGGGTCCTCTTCTCCGAATATGGCCGTGGATCCCCAGCGGCAACCGCTTTGTGCGCGGGCTGGGGCCTTCTGCACGCGGGTTCCCACAGTGCTGCTATATCGGCCCGCCGGGAGGCATCACCATGTCGCGGAAAGTGGCGCTCATCACCGGCGCGTCAGCGGGGCTCGGAGTGCAATTCGCGGAGCAGTTCGCGAAGGACGGGCACGACGTCATCCTCGTCGCGCGCGGCGTGGCGAAGCTGGAGGAACTGGCCAGCAGGCTGGAGCAGGCGCACGGGGTGAAGGCGCACGTGCTGCCGGCGGACCTGGGACAGCCCTCCGCGCCCGAGCAGCTCTTCGCGCGCGTGCGGGAGCTGGGGCTCGCGGTGGACTTCCTCGTCAACAACGCGGGGTTCGGCTCATCCGGGCCGTTCCTGGACCAGGACCTGGGGCGCGAGGCGGAGATGGTGGAGGTCAACTGCGCCGCGCTGCTCAAGCTCACGCACCTGTTCGCGCGGCCCATGCGCGAGCGCAAGCAGGGGCGCATCCTCAACATCGCGTCCACCGCGGGCTTCCAGCCGGGGCCGTACATGGCCACGTACTACGCGACGAAGGCGTTCGTGCTGTCGTTCACGGAGGCGCTCGCGGTCGAATTGGAGGGCACGGGCGTGACGGTGACCTGTCACTGTCCGGGCGCCACGAAGACGGAGTTCGCCGGGCGCGCCGGGAACGCGGAGTCCCGCCTGTTCAAGCGGCCGGGCGTCGCGGAGGCGCCCGCGGTCGCGGGCCATGCCTACGCGGCGATGATGAAGGGCCGGGTGGTCTCCATCCACGGCGTGCTCAACTGGCTGGCGGCCTTCTCGGTGCGGGTCAGCCCTCGCGTCGTGGTGCGTTCCATCGCGGCGAAGCTCAACCGGTAGGGCTGAGCGGGCAGGGAAGCGGCCACGGAAGGCCTGGGCGCGGGCCGGGAGGAGGGTAGAGTGTCGGCCGTGTCCCGCCTCTCCCGGCTCTTCATCACGTGCCTCGTATCGCTGGCCTCGCCTGTCTTCGCCCAGGAGCGGGCAGCCGTCACCGAGCCCTCCACCGTGGCGGTCCTGCCCCTGGCGGCCAACGCGGCGGGGAGGGATGCCGCGGAGGGCATCACGTCGCTCATCGCGGGCCGGCTCGCGGAGTCACCCCGGCTGCGCGTGCTGTCCCAGCGGGAGCTCCAACAGCGCGCGGGGGCCGGACGCGAGCAGGCGCTGGTGGGCAACTCCCCGTGTGACAAGGGCGACTGCGTCCAGGAGCTGTCCTCGCTGACGGGCGCGCGCTACGTCCTCACCGGGCGGTTGGATCGCTTCGGGGGGCAGTACCTCCTCGACGCGAGCCTCGTGGACACGCGGGATGGCCGCACGCTGGCCCGGCCGCGCACGGAGGCCTCCGAGGACGGCGAGCTGCTGCGCGCGGTCCTCGCCGTGTCCGACGAGTTGAGCGTCGCGCTGGATTCATCCAGGGAGGTCGTCCCGGCCCGGCCGCTGCTGGGGGGCGCGGTCGCGTCGTCGCCGGGAGGCGGGCTGACGCTGGGGTTGCGCTTCAACAACAGCTTCATCGACAAGGTGTCGTCCCTGAACCCGGGCCTGGACCTGGAGATGGGCTATTGGTTCCACCCGGAATGGCAGGGCTTCGTCCAGGTCGGCTTCACCTGGGTGCATGTGGGCGGCGCCGACGAGGGCGAGCTCAACGTGCTGCCCAGCATCGTGGGGGCGCGGCACTATCACCGCCTGGAGAAGGACCTGCGGCCGTACTGGGGCTTCGGCCTGGGCGTGCAGTTGTCGTTCGGCGACTACGGCATCTTCCAGAGCACGGGCCCGCTGCCGTCCGTGGTGGGGTTCGTGGGGTTGGAGTACCTGCTGGTGGGCCACGTGGGCTTCCAGTTGGAGCTGGGAACGAACATCGCGCAGGCGGTGCTGGGGCTCGCGGACGACGGCGCGGGCGACGGCCTCAACTTCGATGTCAACGCTGGCATCGCGTATCACTTCTGAGTCTTCCGGAGCCTCTCATGTCCTCGCGTCTGCGTGCCCTGCCGCTCATCGCCCTGCTGGCCTCCGGGGCCTGCACTGAAACGCCGAAGCTCGACCCGAAGGACCAGGCGGAAGGGCTCTACCTCCAGGCCAACTCCGAGTACCTCAAGGGCAACTTCGACGCCGCGCTCAAGTCCTTCGACGAGATGAAGGCGCTGACGCCGGGAGACCCGCGCCTGCCCGCCGCGAGGGGCGAGGTGCTCCTGTCGATGAGCCGGCTGGAGGAGGCCGAGAAGGAGTTCGAGGCTGCGCTGCGGTTGGACGCGAAGCGCTCCACCAACTGGAGCCGGCTGGGGTTCATCCAGGCGCAGCTGGGCAAGAAGGACGAGGCGCGCCAGTCGCTGCAGAAGGCGCTGGCGCTGCATCCGAAGGACTTCAACGCGCTGGAGCAGTTGGGAGAGCTGGCCGAGGAGCGCGGCGACCACGACGAGGCGGTGCGCGACTTCACGCAGGCGGCCGAGGCCGCGCCGGACGCGTCGAAGGCCGACCTGCTGGTGCGAGCGGTGGACGTGCTGACGAAGCAGGGGCGGCAGGACGAGGTGCTCGGGCTCTTGCGCAAGGTGACGGGGCAGGGCGTGAGGACGCCGGAGGTGCTGACGGCGCTGGGAGACGCGGAGGTGCGCGCGGGCCGGTTGCCTGAAGCCGCGGCGGTGTACGAGGAGGCCGCGAAGAAGTCGCCCAAGGATCCGACGCTGTGGGAGCTGGTGGCGGAGATCCAGCTCAAGCTGAACAAGCGCGAGGAGGCGCTGAAGGCCTACGGTGAGTCCCTGAAGGTGAAGGACCGCGCCGTCGTCCACGTGGCGCTCGCGAAGGCACACCTGACGGCGAACGACCGCGCGGCGGCGGAAGGCGAGCTGCAGAAGGCGCTGGAGACGGTGTCGGGAGCGGACGTGGGGGAGATGCAGGAACTGGCGGACCTGCTCTCGGCGATGGGGCGCAAGCAGGACGCCCTACGCATCCTGACGAGCCTGGGCTCGGAGCCGGGGCACGCGAAGAACATGGAGTTGCAGCTGTCCACCGCGAGGCTCGCGCGAGACCTGAAGGACACGGCCGCCGTGCAGGCCGCGTGCGCCCGCGTGGCCGCGGCGGCAGCGGATGGTGGCGTGGTGAAGTGCCCGTAGGCATGCGCAGTGGGTGGCAGTGCCTGCTGTTGCTGTGCCTCCTGACGGGCTGCGCGTCCGTCCGGGTCGTGCGCCTGGACACAGGGCGTGCGGATCCGGTCGTCGTGACGCCCCGGGTGGAGGAAGAGGCTCCGCTGGAGGACGCGGAGCTGACGAAGGGCGAGTTCAAGAAGGCCGTTTCGGAGTTCGCACGGGAGGTCCGGCCGTTCGCGCATCCGCTGCGGGATGCGAGGACGTTGTTCGGCATGCCGGAACGCAGTGGCGTGTTCGGGTACGAAGCGAGCACGCATCGGATCCGCCCTCTTGGGGAAGCGGAAGCGCGGGAGCTGCACCTCTTGGACGACGCGTCGGCGGAGCTGACGCGTGCCTATGGGCGCTGGTGCGAGCGCAAGAAGCAGGGGCGGGACTGCCTGTCGTTGCAGGAGGAGGGGCCGCTGCTCGGAAGCGACGGGCGGTATGCGCTGGCCCTGGCGTTGGCGATGGACTCGGTGTGGGAGGAGACGGCGGAGGCGCTGCGGGGCGTGGTGAATCCGCAAGCGGTCCTGGCCACCGTGACGGCGTCGGTGACGGTGTACCTGCTGTTGTGGTCATTGCCCGAGCCCGTGTCCAAGGGCCTCGCGGCGCTGATGACCGCGACGGCCATCGCATATCTGGGCGTGGACACGGTGTGGGGACTGCTGAACGGGTGGTTGACGCTGGTGAGGCAGGCGGACCGAGCGCTGACGTTCGACGATTTGCGCGAAGCAGGGGAGGGCTACGGGAAGGTGCTGGGGAGGAACGCCGCGCGGGTCTTCGTGATGCTGGCCACGGCGGCGGTGGGCAACACGGTGGGGCTCGCGGCTAAGACCCCGGTGCTCCCTGGCTCTGCGCAAGCCGCGCTCGCAGTGGAGGCTCAGGCGGGCTACTCGTACGCGGGAATCGGAGGTGTGCGGTCCGTGGCCATGACCGCGGAGGGCTTCACCATCGCGCTGGCGCCCAACGCAGTCGCCATGTCGTCAGACGGTGGCAGCCAGAAGCACCACCTCGCGACTCTCAGGAACAACGTGTCCACGCATCGTGGAGGCCCGTGGACGCCGCGCTTCCAGCGCATCTTCAAGAAGGCCGGGATGGAGCTGAAGGACGCGGAGAACATCGTCGAGGTCCCGGGCCATCGAGGTCCTCATCCCCAGCGGTACCATGAACTCGTGATGGAGCGGCTCAACAGCGCCACGGCGAATTGCAGGAAGGTCGAAGACTGCCGTGCGGCTCTGACAAGGGCCCTTGAAATCCTGGCCAGGGACGTCAAGAAGCCTGGGACAGAACTCAACCTTCTTGTCACCCGAGGCGGCTGAAAGCCCAGAGCCCATGACACGTCGTTACTTCAAGCTGTCCGAAGACGTTCAGGCTGGGACCTGGTACCTCGGCGACCCTGTCGATGAGCAAGGCCAGGAGGTCGAAGATCCCTGGCAGTTCCGTGCGGGGCATCCGGTGTCGGTCTCTGGCCGGTTGACCGTGCCCATTGATCAGCAGGGACGTGCGCTGGACTTCTCGAACGCGGGAGTCGGACTGACGCCGGTTGTCCATGTGAAGGTGGCGTCCATCTTCTCCGAGCTCGCTCCTGCGGATGTTCAGCTCATTCCCGTCCGCATCAAGGGCATGCCAGACCAGTACGTCATCCTGGTGGCCACGAAGTGCATCCTCTGCATTGATGAGCCGGCCTCTGCCGTCCAGTTCTGGACCGCTGAAGATGGACTGCCGGAGAAGGTTGGGACGTATTACGCGGTGGATGATCTTCACATCGACGTGAAGAAGGTCGGCACCACGAAAGTGTTTCGGACCGAGGGCTGGAAAATCGCCCTCATCGTCTCCGAGGACATCAAGCTCGCCCTCGAACGCATCCGCGCCACGGGAATGCGGTTCACCGAAGTCTGACTGCGGGCGTTGCAGGGAAATCTTCAGGGGTGATGGCTCATGCATTGGATAGGTCTACTGTTCCCGGGACTGGTGCTGACGAGAGCAGGTCGGACCTATGTGGTGATGAAGTGCCCGTAGGTGCGCGGATGCTTCGTGGCTGGCTCTGCCTTCTTCTCCTCCTGACAGGCTGCGCATCCAACCGGGTCGTGCGCCTGGACACAGGGCGTGCGGATCCGGTCGTCGTGACGCCCCGGGTGGAGGAAGAGGCTCCGCTGGAGGACGCGGAGCTGACGAAGGGCGAGTTCAAGCGGGCCGTTTCGGAGTTCGCGCGGGAGGTCCGGCCGTTCGCGCATCCGCTGCGGGATGCGAGGACGTTGTTCGGCATGCCGGAACGCAGTGGCGTGTTCGGGTACGAAGCGAGCACGCATCGGATCCGCCCTCTTGGGGAAGCGGAAGCGCGGGAGCTGCACCTCTTGGACGACGCGTCGGCGGAGCTGACGCGTGCCTATGGGCGCTGGTGCGAGCGCAAGAAGCAGGGGCGGGACTGCCTGTCGTTGCAGGAGGAGGGGCCGCTGCTCGGAAGCGACGGGCGGTATGCGCTGGCCCTGGCGTTGGCGATGGACTCGGTGTGGGAGGAGACGGCGGAGGCGCTGCGGGGGGTGGTGAATCCGCAAGCGGTCCTGGCCACCGTGACGGCGTCGGTGACGGTGTACCTGCTGTTGTGGTCCTTGCCCGAGCCCGTGTCCAAGGGCCTCGCGGCGCTGATGACCGCGACGGCCATCGCATATCTGGGCGTGGACACGGTGTGGGGACTGCTGAACGGGTGGTTGACGCTGGTGAGGCAGGCGGACCGAGCGCTGACGTTCGACGATTTGCGCGAAGCAGGGGAGGGCTACGGGAAGGTGCTGGGGAGGAACGCCGCGCGGGTCTTCGTGATGCTGGCCACGGCGGCGGTGGGCAACACGGTGGGGCTCGCGGCGAAGACCCCGGTGCTCCCTGGCTCTGCGCAAGCCGCGCTCGCAGTGGAGGCTCAGGCGGGCTACTCGTACGCGGGAATCGGAGGTGTGCGGTCCGTAGCCATGACCGCGGAGGGTTTCACCATCGCGCTGGCGCCCAACGCAGTCGCCATGTCGTCAGACGGTGGCAGCCAGAAGCACCACCTCGCGACTCTCAGGAACAACGTGTCCACGCATCGTGGAGGCCCGTGGACGCCGCGCTTCCAGCGCATCTTCAAGAAGGCGGGCATGGAGCTGAAGGACGCGGAGAACGTTGTCGAAGTCCCGGGCCATCGAGGTCCTCATCCCGAGGAGTATCACCGCACGGTGTACAAGCGCTTGTACGAGGCGACCGAGGACTGCCGCACGGTGACGACCTGCCGAACGGCAATCGAAGAGGCCCTTCGGCGATTGGCCAGAGAGGTCGCGACTCCTGGATCCGACCTCAACCTTCTTGTGACGCACGGTGCTCGACCCTGACTGTCGCCATGACCTCACGATTCTTTGAATTGTCGGATGACGCTTCTTGGCCCGGGCGCTGGCACCTGGATGACCCCATGGATACAGGTCTGCAGGAACTGGAGGATGCCCGGATCTTCAATCGCGGGCATCGCGTGCCGATCGAAGGGCGCCTTCGGATCCCTGTCGAACAGCCCGGACAGGCGCTCGACTTCACCCAGACCGCGTCGATGGTTCCGGTGGTCGGTCGTCGTGTCGCCGCGATTTTCACGGACATGGCCCCCAATGACGTTCAGTTCGTTCTCGCCAACGTCGAAGGGGAAGAAGATCCCTTCCGAATCCTGGTGGCGACCCGGCTGATCCGCTGCATCGACGAGTCGCGCTCGAAGGTCCAATTCTGGACCGCCGAGAATGGACTGCCTGAGAAGGTCGGGAAGTACTACGCCGTGGACGACCTGCACATCGATCCAACCCGGGTTGGAGAGTCCAAGGTGTTCCGGCTGGAGGGATGGGCTGGGACCCTCATCGTCTCGGAGGACATCAAGCTCGCCCTGGAACGCATTCGCGCCACGGGAATGCGGTTCACTGAAGTGTGATTGTCGCGCCGTGCCTGGAGTCCGAGGGGGGAAACCCATGCTGCGCCTGTGCGGTCTGCTGGTCCTGACGCTGACGCTCGCGTGCGCTGAACGCCCGCCTCCGCCTGCTCCCCGGACCTGGCCGCGCTCCCAGAACTCCGGGCTCGGCACCGTGACGTCGGTGGAGCGCGTTCACATCACCCAGGGCTTCCAGGTCCTTCGCGGCGCGACGCTAGAAGAGGTCACCGTCCACGAAGGATTGTTGATCAAGCTCCAGGACCTGAGTCCGGTGGAATTCCTGCCCCGTGCCATGTCGCCCCCTTCGCTAGTGCTGGGGGACAGCTTCGCGGAGATGATCGACGGCCTCGACTGCGGCGTCTGTCCCCAGGGCCAGACCTGCACCGCGGACAACACCTGCTGCACGCCCGCGACCTGCGCCTCGCTGGGCCGCTCCTGCGGAACCGTGGTTCCGGACGGCTGCGGCCATGCGCTCGACTGCGGTGCCTGCCCCGTCCGCTGACCGCCCGGGCTCACCGTGCCCGGGCGGAGGTGCCATGAACTGCTTTACGTCCGGCCGCCCTGCAGCTTCCGGTACACGCCCACCACCTGCCCCAGAATCATCGTGGAGCGGAAGTCCGAGCGGTTCACGTAGATGGGCTGCATCGTCGCGTTCGCCGGCTGGAAGCGGATGCGGTCCTGCTCCGGGTAGTAGCGCTTCACCGTGGCCTCGTCCTCGATGAGCGCCACGACGATCTCCCCCGGCTGCGCCGACGGCGTCTTCTTCACGAAGAGGTAGTCCCCGTCGTGGATGCCGTCGTCGATCATCGACTGGCCCTTGACCCTCAGCGCGAACACCTCCCGGCCGTTCACCCCGCCCAGGAGGAAGCTGTCGATCTTGACCGAGTCCTCCATGTGCTCCTGCGCCAGCGCCGGCGCACCCGCCGCCACCTTGCCCAGGAGGGGGATCTCGATCATGCCGGAGTCCCGGCTCTTCATCCCCAGGCCCAGGAGCAGCCTCGCCCGCTTGGTGGGCACCAGCGAGCGGCTCTGCTGCTCGCCCCGCGTCAGGTAACCCTTGCGCTCCAGGGCCTTCAGGTGATCGTTCACCCCGTTGGTCGACCGGATGTCCATGTGCTCCCCAATCTCCCGGATGGTCGGGGGGAAGCCTCGGACCTCCGTCTCCTTCACGATGAAGGTCAGGATTTCGCGCTGGCGCTCCGTGAGCTCTTCCATGGCCGCACTCCTTCGCTCGGTCGCCCGCCTGCTCTGGCGGTGATGGGCAACAGAATTTCAGTGGCCCATGCTCCCTGAACATACGTGTAGAGTCAATCTGTTCAGTACCCCCACCCATACCCGCCGTGCTGCCCCCACCCGGCCCTCTCGCGGCTTGAGGAGGCGCGTTGATCTCGGCGTACACTTGGCGCCGCCGTGTCCGACCTCCGCCATACGCTGCTCTTCGTCGATGACGAGGCCGACGTCCTGGACATCCTCAGCCGGATGTTCCAGCGACGCTACCGCGTCCTCACCGCCCCCCACGGCAAGGCAGCCCTGGAAATCCTGCGAACCGAGTCCGTGGACGTGCTCGTCACGGACCAGCGCATGCCGGAGATGACCGGCATCGACCTGGTCAACGCCGCCAGGGCCGAGGGCATCGACGTCACGACGCTCCTGCTCACCGCCTATACGGACCCGCAGGACATCATCGCGGCCATCAACCAGGGCCAGGTGTACCGCTACGTCACCAAGCCCTGGGACGTGAACGACCTGCTCATCACCGTGAAGAACGCGGTGGAGTTCGCCCAGCTCAAGAAGGACAAGGAGAAGCTCATCCGCCAGTTGCACCAGCGGGTGGAGGCCCTCTTCGTCCTCTACGAGGTCAGCCGCGCCAGCGCGAACGACCCGGCCAGCTACGACGCCATCATCGACCGCGTGCTCACCGCCGTGGCCCGCGTGCTGCCGTACGACTGCGGCGCGGCCCTCATCGCGCCGGACGGCCAGCGGGGCGCCACGCTGCGCCTGCGCTGCGTGGGCAACGTGGGGGAAGAGGCGCTGCTGGGCGTCAAGGAGTCCATGCTCGGCGCGTACCGCAAGAGCAGCGGCCTGACGCTTCCGGAGGACCGGGTCATCACCCGCGTCACCGGCACCACCACCCAGGACTCCGCGTCCCCCGTCGTCTACCCCAACCAGCTCACGGTGAACCTCACCGCCGCGGGCAAGCCCGTGGGCATGCTGTCGCTGTTCTCCCACCGCGCGGACGCGTTCACGGAGGACGACGGGCTCTTGCTGGACGTGCTCGCCAACCAGACGGCGGACGCCATCCAGTCGCTGCGCTCCGCGGAGGAAGAGGCCCGCCACCGCATGGAGCGCATGGTCGCGTCCATGGCGGACGGCGTGGTGCTCACCGACGAGAAGAACGACATCGTGGTGATGAACCCCGCGGCCCGCCGCATCCTGCACGCGGGAGAGGAGGGGCAGGGGCCCTCCAACCGGCTCCTGGAGGAGCGCCTGGGCTTCCAGCCGTTCCAGTTGGTCCGAAACCTGGAGTACAGCGGCCACCAGGTGCTGCGCGAGGACGTGAAGCTCTTCGACCGCACCGTGCAGACCACCGTGACGCCCGTCAACGACGCGCGCGGCACCCTGCGCGGCGTGTGCGTGGTGCTGCGCGACATCACCGACCAGAAGCGGCTGGAGGAGCGCAAGGACACCTTCGTCTCCATGGTGAGCCACGAGCTGCGCACGCCGCTCACCTCCATCACCGGCGCGCTGGACCTGGTCCTCAACCGGATGGCGGGGGACATCAACGAGCGGCAGCACCGCTACCTGTCGCTCGCCAAGGACTCCGCGGAGAAGCTCAACAGCATCGTGGACGACCTGCTGGACCTGTCGAAGTACGCGCAGGGCCGGCTGAAGATGAGCTTCGAGCGCATCTACCTGGAGGAACTCGTCCAGCGCGTGGTGGAGAAGTACGGGCCCGCCTTCGCGGAGAAGCGCATCCGCGTGGTGCCGCTGCTGCCGCAGCACCCGCTGCGCGCCATGGTGGACCCCAACCGCGTGAACCAGGTGCTCAACAACCTGCTCAACAACGCGGTGAAGTTCACGCCGGAGGGCGGCGAGGTGCGCGTGGAGCTGCGCGCCACGTCCAGCCTGCCCGGCTACGTGGTGCTCTCCTGCTGGAACAGCGGCGACCCCATCCCGGAAGAGAGCCTGGAGCGCATCTTCGACCGCTTCGAGCAGGCCCGCACGCAGGCCAACCGCACCGTGCGCGGCACCGGCCTGGGCCTGCCCATCTGCCGCAACATCGTGGAGGCCCACGGCGGCCGCATCTGGTCCGAGCCGTCCCAGACGGGCGTGCGCTTCATCGCCGTGCTCCCCACGGAGCCGCCCCAGGACGTGCTGTCCCAGGCGGCCGTGGACACGCTCTTGCCGGCGCCGCAGCCCATCCGCGCGGACTCGCGCGGCAAGGTGCTCATCATCGAGGGCGAGCCCGAGGTGGGCCACATCATGAAGGCGCTGCTCGGCGCCCGGGGCTACCGGGTGCGTCTGGCGGCCTCCGCCGAGGAGGGGCTGTCCGCCGCCCGCAACCTCCACCCGGATGTGGTGCTGGTGTCGGTGCGCCTGCCGGACGTGGACGGCCTGCGGCTGGCGGAGATCCTCCGGAATGATCCGGAGACGCGCCGCTCGCCGCTGCTGCTCACGTCCGCGTTCGACGAGCGCCAGCGCGCCTTCCGGGCCGGCGCGGACGCGTTCCTCGTGCGCCCCCTTGCGGGCGACAAGCTGCTCGCCACGGTGGACTCGCTCGCGCGGGGCCGCGCCGGGGCGCAGCACGGACGCGTGCTGGTGGTGGATGACGACGTGAAGATCGCCTTCATCTGCCGCGAGGTCCTGGAGGGCCTGGGCTTCGAGGTCGGCGTCGCGCACAGCGTGGAGGAGGGCCGGCGTTCGCTGCGCGAGCGCAGGCCGGACGCGGTGCTCCTGGACGTCACGCTGCCGGACGGCGACGGGTTCGCGTTCCTGGAGGAGATCAAGGCCGAGCGCGCTTCCGGCCACATCTCCGTCATCTTCATCTCCGCGCGCACGGAGACGTCGTCCAAGGTCCGGGCGCTGAAGCTGGGCGGGGACGACTACATCACCAAGCCCTTCGACGCGCTGGAGCTGGGCGCGCGCGTAGAGAGCATGCTGCGGCGCAAGGAGCAGGAGCTGTCCTCGTCGCCCACCACGCAGCTGCCCGGCTCCACCGCCATCGAGCGCGAGGTGCAGCGCCGCCTGGGTGCGCGCCAGCCGTTCGCGTTCTGCTACCTGGACCTGGACAACCTCAAGGCCTACAACGACTACTACGGCTTCGCGAAGGCGGACGGCGTGGTGCGCCAGACGGGCGACCTGATGCGGGAGGTCTTCCAGCAGGAAGGCGCCCCGGGGGACTTCCTGGGCCACGTGGCCGGGGACGACTTCGTCTTCATCACCTCCGTGGAGTCCGTGGACCGGGTGTGCCAGCGGGCCATCGAGCAGTTCGACCGCATCATCCCGCTCTACTACGACCGGCAGGACCGGGAGCGCGGCCACATCGAGGCGGAGGACCGCTTCGGGGAGAAGCGCGAGTTCCCCATCATGAGCGTGTCCGTCGTGGCGGTGATGACGGACGGCGTGTCGCACGACCACGCGGAGCTGGCGCGCCGGGCCGCCGACATGAAGAAGAAGGCGAAGGCGATCTCCGGCTCCGTCTTCCTGCGCAGTGACTTAGAGCGCGTGGTCCGGTCCGTCACCGGATGAGGCTCTACCAGCAGCTCGTCCTCTTCATGCTCGCCGCGACGGTGCTGCCCCTGGCCATCGTCGGCTTCCTGCTGCTGTCGCGCTCGGAGCACGCGCTGGCCCAGCGCATCGATGAGCAGCAGCGCGCGCTCGCCACCGCCACCGCCGAGGCCGTGGAGGCGAGCCTGATGGAGGTCGTCAACGGCCTCGCCCGCTCCGCGGAGCTCTTGCCCTGGGAGCGCGCCACGCCCGACGAGGTGCGCGGCATGCTGATGCTCCTGTATGGCCAGTCCACCTCGGTGAGCGCGGTCATCCAGGCGGACGCGAACGGGCAGCCCCTGGGGCCCGCGGTGTTCCGGAGCGCGGAGCCGCTCGAGCGCCACCCCGCCTTCGACGCCGCGCGCGTCCCCCAGCTGGCGCACGCGGTGCCGGTGGAGAACTTCCGGGACGGGGGCAAGGGCCAGGCGGCGCTGGGGACCGCGTACGTGCACGCGGGCTCGGGCGTGGCCGCCGTGGCGGTCGCGGTGAAGCTGGGCGCCTCGGAGGATGCGCCGTACGCCATCGCGGAGCTCGTCTTCACGCAGCTGGAGGCGCTGCTCGCCCGGCGCGCGAACGACGGGCAGCGGCTGGACGTGGTGGACTCCGAGGGGCGCGTCGTGGCCAGCTCCCAGGCCACGCGCCGCATGGTGGCGCTGGAGCCGGAGCTGCGCGAGGCGCTGAAGTCCGCCCTGAACGCGGAGGGTGGGCGCAGCTTCCAGCTGAAGGACCCCGCGCGCCGGGTGAGCGTGGCGTGGGTGAACACGCTGGAGATGGGCGTCGTCGTGACGGAGGACGAGGCCCTGGCGCTGACCCCCGTGCGGGAGCTGCGCACCACGGTGCTCGCGTCAGTGGCGGGCGCGCTGCTGGTGCTCCTGGCGCTGGGGGCGCTCTTCACGCGGCGGTTGGACCGGCGGCTCGCGGAGGTGGTGGTGGGCGCGGAGGCCTATGGCCGCGGCGAGCTGGATCGCCGCCTGCGCGTGGAGGGCCAGGACGAATTGAGCGAGCTGGCGTCCACCTTCAACCGCATGGGCGCGGAGCTGGAGGCGTCTCGCGCGCGGCTGATGAGCTGGAACGACGACCTGCGCGTCCGGGTGGAGGAGGCCACCGCGGAGCTGCGGCAGGCGCAGTTGCAGCTGGTGGAGGCCCAGAAGCTGGCGGCGGTGGGCCAGCTGGGCGCGGGCGTGGCGCACGAAATCAACAACCCGCTGGCCGGCATCCTGGGCAACGTGCAGCTGCTGCTCCTGGACCGGGCGCCGGACGACATGGACTTCGAGACGCTGCGCAAGATTGAACAGAGCGCCAAGCGCTGCAAGGACATCACCCAGAACCTGCTGCGCTTCTCCCAGCAGCGCGAGCGCCCGGACCTGCGGCCCGTGGACCTGAACGCGGTGGTGCGCGACGCGCTGAGCCTCACGGAGAACCAGACGCGCGGAGAGGGCATCGAGCTGGTGACGGAGCTGGGCGCGGAGGTGCCTCGCGTGAAGGCGGACCCCGGTCACCTGTCGCAGGTGGTGCTGGCGCTCCTGTCCAACGCGCGCACCGCGATGCTGAAGACGCCGGTGAAGCGCCTCACCCTGCGCACGGGCGAGCGTGACGGAATGTGCATCCTGGAGGTGGAGGACACCGGCCGGGGCATCGCGGAGAGCATCCGGCCGCGCATCTTCGAGCCCTTCTTCACCACCAAGGACATCTGGTCCAATGTGGGCCTGGGCCTGAGCGTCGCGTGGCGCATCGTCACGGAGGCCGGGGGGACGCTGGAGGTCCGCTCGGAAGAAGGGCAGGGGGCCCGGTTCACCGTGGTGCTGCCCCGGGCATGAAGCCCGGCGCGTGTGGTAGCTAGGGCCATCGCATGGCTGCTCCCCCATCCCGCAGGCGACAGGCGCCGTTCCTCATCGGACTCGTGCTCATCCTGGCCGCGCTGCCGGTGGGCTGGTTCGTCTTCCTGCGGGAGCCCCCCGCGCCCTTGCCGCCCCAGGCGCCTCCGCGCCCCGCCGTCACGCAGGCGGAGGCGAAGAAGGCCGTGGAGCTGGTGCTGAGCTCCTTCGAAGGCACCGTGGAGGTGAGGCACGGCGAGGCCGGGGCCTGGGAGCCCGCCAGGAAGGACATGCCGCTGCGGCCCACGGACGTGGTGCGCACCGGTCGTGGATCCTGGGCCGTGGTGCTCAACGGTGAGTCCGTGGAGCTGCGCATGGAGGCCGAGACGGAGGTCTCCGTGGCGGAGCTGTCCGACCAGCTGTCGGAGTTCCTCCTGAACAACGGCATGGCCACCGCCACCGTGCGAGGCCGGCCCAACGTCCGCCACACCTTCATCCTCAAGGCGAAGAACGGCGACGCGGAGGCCAGCACCTCGCAGGGTACCTTCACCATGAGCAACAACGGCAAGGGCACCGTGAGCGTGGGCACGCGCGAGGGCGACGTGAAGCTGACCGGCAAGGAAGGCAAGTACGTCATCGTGCGCGCCGGCCAGCAGTCCATCGTCCGCCCCGGGCGGGCCCCCACCGAGCCGGCTTCCATCCCCAGCACCGTGTTCCTGAAGATGGATTGGCCCAGGGGCAAGACGCAGCGGAATCAAGAGGTCGCCATCGCCGGCCGCACGGAGCCGGGCAGCCGCGTGACGGTGAACGGCGCCAGCGTGCTGACGGACGAGGAGGGGAACTTCAAGCTCGGTGTCCCGCTCGAGAAGGGCAAGAACACCGTCCATGTGAGCGCCGTGGGAGTGGGTGGCGCGCGCCAGGAGGAGAAGCGCGAACTGGTCCTGGATACACGGCCGATTGTCGAGGTCGAGGACCCCTGGAAGACCACCGGCGGTTCCACGCCCTGATCCACCGGGCGGGGCCTCGGGTCCTGGGAGAAGAGGCCCACCTCATGGGTGGGCCGGCGGAGCGGGAGCCTCCCGGGTGACGAAGGGGACCGCCTTCGTGCGGCCCACGGCACCAAAGTGGTGCCGTCCCGGCGGAGGGCCTTGTAGAGTCGGCGAGCCCTGGAACGTCTCCTGCTCTCCGCGTTGATCTTGGTTTCTGCCCCGGTCTGGGCGGCTTCGCTGGAGCTGCTCGGCCCGGACGCGCCCGTGCCGCCGGAGGGCTTCACGGTCGCGGTGGTGCGCCGGGACGCCGGGGGCCAGCCGGTGGCGTTCACCCCCTCCTCCGTGACCGCGGAGGGCGCGGAGCTCAAGCCAGGTCCAGAGGCGCCGCCGCTGCGGACCTGGGTCGTGGTGCCCAAGGCCCGGTCGCGCGAGGTGGTGGTGCGCGTGAAGGGCGACGGCGAGGAGGTCCAGGGCCGCTACGACGTGGGGCCGCCCGCGAGCCGCATGGAGCTGTCGCTAGAGCCCGCGCTGCCGGTGAAGGGGCGCGACACGGAGGCGACGCTCACCGTGAAGCGGCTCCGGCAGGATGGGACGCCGGATGACAGCGGCGCGCCGCCGGTGCTGCGTGCGAGCACCGGGCAGGTGGAGGGGCTCCAGCGCACGGGGCCGGGCACGTACACCGCCCGCTACGTGCTGCCGTCCACACGTTTTCCCGAGGCGGCCATCCTCGTCGCGCTGTCCGCGTGGCCCCATCCGCAGTCGGTGCATGGGGCGTATGGGCGGCTGCTGGTTCCGCTGGCGGCGGCGGTGAACCTGCCCGGCCGGAGTGATCCGGGGGGGCAGGTGTCGCTGGAGGTGGCGGGGACGCGCTTCGGGCCAGCGCCGGTGGACGCGGCGGGGCGCTTCGTCCTGCCGTTGGTGGTGCCTCCCGGCTACCCGCTGGCCCGCGGAGAGGTGAAGGACGAAACGGGCCACGTGGAGCGCATCGCCATCGACCTCCAGTTGCCGCCCACGGATGGCCTGGCGTGCGTGCTCAACCCGCAGCGGCTGCCCGCGGACGGCGTGTCCCAGGCCCGGCTCCTGTGCGCGACGAGTGATCCGAAGGGACAGCCCGTGGCGGATGCGCGCGTCACGGTGAAGGCGAAGTACGGCCGGCTGGACGGGCCCGTTCGCGACACGAACGGCATGCTGGAGTGGCGCTACACGGCGCCGCGCAAGCTCGCGGCGGATGAGCTCATTGAGGCGGCATGGCCCCAGCGGGGCCCAAGTTCGCGCGAGTCGCTGCCCATGCAACTGGTGCAGGGCCCGGTGCGCGACGTGACGGTGTCGCTGTCCGAGACGATGGTGCACGCGGGGTCGGTGGCGCGGGTGGTGGTGACGGCGCGGGACGCGGCCGGGCAGCCCCGGCCGGACGCGAAGGTGGACGTGACCTCTTCCGAGGGGACCGTGGGGCCGGCGGTGGAGTCCCCTCCGGGGACGTTCACGGTCCCGTGGACCGCGCCGCGGAACGCGGACCCGGTGAACACGTCCGTGTCGGCGCGCGCGTACGGTCCGCTCGGGACGGAGCCCGCGCGGCTCGGGGTGTGGCGGGTTCCCTCGGGGCTGGTCGCGGGCGTGGTGGACCTGGCGGGCTGGCCGGTGCCCCGTCAGCCGCTGCGGGTGAACGGCAAGGAGCAGGTGACGGGGGAAGACGGGACGCTGTTCGTGAGCGGGTGGGCGCCCGGCAAGGTGCGCGTGTCGCACGCCGTGTGGCCGGGGCTGGACGTCACGGTGCACGTGCTGGGCCCCCAGGGGCCGGTGTTCCCGGAGTCCGCGCCGCTGGTGCCCGCGCCCGTCGTGCAGCGGGTAGAGCTGGCGCCGCCGCTGCCCGTCAACGTGCGCGTGCGCGTGGAGGGTGCCCTCGTGACGTGCTGGGTGGAGGACCCGCGCGGCCAGGTGCTGAAGGATCGCCCGGTGCACGTCGCCCTGTCCGAGGGTGAGAAGGGCGATGTGTCCGTGCAGGACGGGCTCACGCGCTTCACCGTGCATGGCGCGAAGGGCCCCGTGAGTGTGTCGGTGGCGGACGTGCGCACCGGCGTGACGGCGATGGAAGAGGTGCGGCCTTGAAGGCCAGGGCGTGGCGGAGGGCCTCGCTGCCGGGCTCGACCGCGGGCGTCTTGCTCGCGCTGCTCCTGCTGTCGACCGTGGCGTCCGCGCAGTCGCTGTCCGCGGATCTACCGACGCAGGCGTCGACCATCGCCGGGCGCGTCTGCGTGGACGTGGACGGAGATGGGCTCTGTGGACCCGACGAGCCCGGGCTCTCGGACGTGCGCCTGGTGCTGGCCACCGGCCGCGAGGTGCGCACCGATGCCTTCGGCCGCTACCACCTCACCGGCGTGGACTCGCGCGTGCCGGACCTCACCGGCGGCCCGCACCTGCGCCCCGGCCGCCATGCGCTGAAGGTGGATCCGCGCAGCCTGCCGGTGTCCAGCCAGGTGGTGCCCCGCGTCGCGACGGTGGAGGTGCCCTGGGGCGCCGCCGCCCTCCAGGACTTCGCCGTGCGGACGCCGCCCACGCGCCCCCACGCGGCCATGACCTCCGCCCCGGGCCGGCCTCCCGAGGCGCGCGCCGCCGACCACGGCAACCTGCGCTTCCTCATCAGCGGCCAGGCCTCTCCCGGAGACCGGGTCCGCGCGGGCGACGTGGACGCCACCGTGGACGACTCCGGCGCGTGGCTCGCGAGCGTGCTGCTGCATCCGGCCCGGGACAACGTCATCGCCATCACCACCACCTCGCCCGATGGCGCGGTGGTGTTCACCCAGCAGTCCTTCGACGTGGTCCGGCGCGGTGAGCACGGCTTCATCGTCATCCCTCGCGAGAAGGTGCGCGTGGGCGCCGTGCACGGGCTGTCCCCGAGCTCCCCCCTGCCCACGGGAGACACCTTCCTGCGTCTGGAGGTGGCCCCCGGCACCCGGGTGACGGCCCCGGACGCCCAGCTCGTCGCGGGCCCTGATGGCGAGGTCCGCCTGCCCGTGCGGCTCGTGTCGGGACGCAACACGGTCCCCATTTCGATGGCCCCGCCACAGCGGCCCCCGATCGCCGTGTCCGTGACGGTCGAAGCGCGTGCCTGGCCCTTCGTCGTGGGCCTGCTCGACGTGGAGGCCAGCCTCGCGCCGGCCGGCGGAGGCTTCCGGCTGCGAGGCCGCGGCGCCCTCCACGGTGAGGCCTGGCTGGGCCCCGTGCAGGTGGTGGGCGAGCTGGACCTGACCGACACCGACCTGCGTCAGTTGGACGACGCGCCGCTCGCGGACTGGCTGCGTCCCCGGAGGCCCGAGCACTTCGACCGCTGGCCCGACCCCGACCTCGCCCCGGCGGAGTGGGGTGACAACTCCGTGTCCCTCACGCCCAACCCCACGGAGGGGCGCCTGCGCCTGGAAGCGCGGCATGAGCAGTACGGCCGCGCGGGCTTCGGCACCTACCGCGCGCTCCTGCAGGACCGCGAGGTGGGCCGCTACCACCGCCCGCTCTTCGGCCCCTACGCGGAGCTGCGTGAGCAGCTGGGCCCCGTGAGCGTGGGGTTGGACGCGTTCGCGGGCGGGCTGGTGGACCCCACGCGCGGCCTGGCCGCGACGCCCGCGCACGAGGAGCTGCGGGCCACGGGCGGCAGCCTCTACTACCTGGGCGGCGGCACCGTGGCGGAGGGCTCCGAGCTGGTGCGCGTGGAGGTGCGCGACGGCGTCACCGGCCTGCCGCTGGGCGAGCAGCACCTCATCCGGGGCCGCGACTACGACATCGACTACCTCGCGGGCCGCATCCTCCTCGCGCGCCCGCTGTCGTTCCTCGCCGGCGCGTCGTTCCTGCGCACGGACGCGCTCACCGAGGCGCCGGAGCCGGTGCTCGTGGTGGACTACGCGGTGCTGCACACGGGCGACCCGCGCGACTCGGTGGGCGGCGAGGCCTGGGCGCGCTGGCGCGACTCCACCGTCGGCCTGGCCGCCGTGCGCGAGCGCAGGCTGGGGGCGCCCTTCCAGCTCTTGTCGGGGCGGGGGCAGACGGAGCTGTGGGGCTACTCGCTCCTCGCGGAGGCCGCGAGCAGCCGGGGGCTCGCGGTGGAGTCCTCCGTGTTCGGCGTGTCGGACGATGGTGGCCTGTCCTTCCTCCGTCCGGTGGGCACGCAGGATGACCACGGCGGCGCGGTGACCCTGCGCGTGAGCGGCCCTGGAGTCCTGGGACCTGGCCACGGCGGCTCCGTGGCGGCCGTGTGGCGCGAGCGCTCCAAGGGCTTCTCCGACGGCGCGCACCTGGATGTCGCCCGCTTCCGCCAGCTGTCCCTGCGCGTCACGCAGCCCGTGGGCCCGTTGGCGCTCACGCTCCTGGGCGACGAGCGCCGCTCGGCGGATCCGCGCCTGCCCTTCGAGGACACGCCCTTCGGTGCCCGCACGCTGGGCGCCGCCCTGGCCTATGCGCATGACGAAGGAACCGTGCGCCTGGAGCTGCGCGACAGCTGGCTGCGCGCCACGGAGGTGCCCGGCGAGGGCGCCGCGCGCGAAGGCGGCCGGACGTCCCTCGGCGTCTCGGTGTCCCGCATGCTGACGTCCCGCCTCACCGTGTCCGCGGCGCACCGGCAGCGGCTGCACGAGCGCGGCTCGGGCTTGGGCCGGATGAACGACACGTTCACCTCCGCGGGCGTGGACGTGAACCTGGACAGCGACACGTCCGTGGGCGTGAAGGGCGGCTGGGGGCCGGAGCTGGGTCCGCAGGTCTGGCTGGACGCGCGCGCGCGGCGCGGCAATGAGACCTACTACGGCGGTTACTCCGTGGACGTGGACGGGCCGGACTTCGGCCTGGGCCGCGCGGTGACGGGGGCTCGCACGGAGATGGGGGACGGCACCACCCTGTTCGTGGAGGACGTGAGCGCGCACGACGCGATTTCGATCCGCCAGGCCCGCGCCGTGGGCTTCCAGTACGCGGTGGGCCAGAGCGGCCTCAACGTGGGGGCCCGCTACGAGCGCGGCGTGCGCCATCCGCTGGACATCCAGAGCGACCTCACGCGCGACGTGGCCAGCGTGTCCGCGCAGTGGCTGCGCGAGCGCTTCCGCGCGGACGTGCGCGCCGAGCTGCGCCACGAGGAGGGCACCCCCGCGCGCGGCGCCTCCGGCCCGGTGGACCGCACCCAGGTGGTGCTGGCGCTGGCCGCGGAGGGCCAGCTGATGAAGGACGTGACGGCCTCCGGACGGCTGGACTTCGCGCACACGGCGGGCCGCGATGGGCTGGAGGCCCGGTTCGCGGAAGGGTTCGCGGCGCTCGTCTGGCGGCCCGGTCCCTGGCTGGTGGTGGCCCGGTACGGCCTCACGCGCGAGCTGTCCCCGGGCGCCCGCTTCGCCTTCGGGGACCGGGTGCTCCAGACGGTGTCGCTGATGCCGGCGGTGCGGCTGGGCGAGCGGTTCTCCGTGGCCTCCGGCCTGCACGTCGGACGCTCCAGCCTGGGCGACTCCTCGCGCTGGGTGTGGACGGGCACGCTGCGGCCCTCGGTGCGGCTGCTGGGGGCAGTTGAGGTCGCGGTGGAGGCGGCCCGGCGCACCTCCGCGGCGGACGGCCAGGGATTGACGGCGCTCCGGCCGGAGGTGGCTTACCGGCTGGACGAGCGCCTGCGGGTGGCCCTGGGGTACACGGTCCTGGGCTTCAGCGGCTTGGGTCTGGAGGCCGAATCGGACAATGCTCCGGATCGCCTCTATCTCCGGGCGGAAGTGGCCTGGTAGGCGCCGGGCAGAGGGATGACGAACGTGCGAGCCGGATGGATCCTCCTGGGACTGGGGCTGTGCGCGGGCGTCGCCCATGCGGGTTGGACGAACGTGGAGACCCAGAGCGCACCGAAGGACGTGGCCGTCTTCCGTCCCGGCTTCTTCGCCGTCGCGACCGACACGCAGTTGTACGTGTCGCGGGATGACGTCGTGACGACCCTCAACATGGGCACGGCGGGCAGCTTCCTGAGTGGGTCCACCTGCGTGGTGGGCATCCGCACGGACGGGACGCTCCAGAGCGTGAACAACTGCTCGCCCGCGGACAACGGCAAGCACCTCTTCCCCGATGACGGCGGTGAGTACGAGGTGAAGGCCGTGCGCGTCACGGCGGATGGGGGCGTGGGGTACGCGGTCGCCGCCGAGCGACCCTTGATGACCCCGCAGTTCCGGACCTCGCTCCTCCCCAAGGAGGGCACGGCGGAGTGGGGCACCCTGACGCCCCCGCTGCCGGGTCTGAACGCCCAGCCGCACCTCGCGGTGTTACCCCCGCAGGCGGATGGCCTGCCGCACGCGCTCTTCTCCGTGTCCGCGGAGAAGGCCAACTTCCTCTGGTACCGGGGCACGACCGGAGTGGCCTACGTGGCCACGGGCATCACCCCTCCGAAGTGGGCCCACGCCGTGGTGCTGCTGCCGGGCGTGACGCCGGACCAGCCGCTCGCGTTCTTCGGCAACGACACGGGCCTGTTCCGAGGGACCCTGGGCGTCTCGACCTATCCCTTCGAGCCCATCCCGCTGGCGCCCGGTTCCGTCGACGCGCTCGCGCTCGATGTCTCGAGCGGCTCCAGCGCGGGGACAGGCTTCGGGCTGCTGCTCCTCAAGCAGTCGGACGGCCAGGTGGTGGCGTACAGCGCGGAGCCGGTGGTTCCGCCCGCGCTTCCAGGAACGCTCTGGCGGCGGAGTCAGTCCTTTCCCAAAGGCATCACCCAGGCCCCGGTGCAGCTGTCCTGTGCTGATGCGTCCTACTGCGTCGCCATCCTCTACGGCTCCGCGCAGAACGTCTTCATCTACAAGAACGAAAGCCCGCCCGACGTGAGCGGGCTCCTGGACATCAGTGTGGATGAGGGCACGAAACAGAGCGTGGATCTCGCGCTGAGCGACCCGGACGGTGACGCCGTACGGCTTTCCGCCACCTTGCGCGCCGGCAGTCCCATCACCGTCGAGCAGGCGCCGCTCGATTCGCGCGAGGCCAGTGGGCTCAAGCTGACGCTCACCGCGCCCTCGGGCATCTGCGCATCCCAGACGTCCTGGCTGGACGTGGTGGCGTCCGACGGCCTGCGCGTGCATGACACGCAGAAGGCGGTGAAGTTGGTGCTGAACCACACGCTCAAGCCTGGCGCGCCCCAGGTGGATGCGACGGCCAACGACTTCTTCATGGGAGGGTCCTCCGGCACCTTCACCGCCACGCGGGGCACCACGGGCTGCGAGCCCGTCAGCTACACCTGGACGGTGCCCCCCGCGGCACCCGGGCTCGACGTGAAGGAGGCCGTCGCCACGTTCACGCCCCCGTCCTCGCAGGCGGAGCGCTGCAAGCCGGGGACGGCCGCCTACAACTACGCGGTGACCGCGAACGACGGGACCCTGGACTCCCCGGCAACGAGCGTCCCGGTGCGGCTCCACCCATGGGGCCCCCCCGAGGCGCCGTTCACCAGCGCCTCGCGTGACGTCTTCTCCGGCGCGGCCTTGCTTCCCCAGGCGAGCCACGTGTGCGGGGGCACTCCCGGAACGCCAGGACTGCCGCCGGTGTCGACGTTCTGGTCGGTCCTGGAGAATCCCTCGAACGTGTCGGTGACGGCCCTCCAGGGCAACGACCAGCGTCCCGTGGGCCAGGACCCCGTCGAGGGCAACTCCGTCCTGCTCGCCGGGGGGACGTGCGCGGAGCCCCTGAGTTTGAAGCTGCGCGCCTTCAACCGCATCACCGTGGACGGCTTCGTCCTCGACAGCCCCTCCTCCGACGTGGAGGTCTCGGTGAAGCCGCGCTGGGTGCCCCTGGAATCGGTGAAGACCCTGGTGGACCTGGAGCCGGCGGAGGAGCGCGTGCTGCGCGGCCACGTGAAGACGGATCCGCCGCTCAACTGCACGGGCATGCGTCCCCTCTCCACGGTGGTGACGCTGGAGGACCGGGACGACCCCAGCCAGGTGTTCGACACGTGGACGGCCACCGGAGGCGGAGGCGACTTCGCGCTGGACCTGCCTCCCATGTGCGGCAGCGCCAACTACACCGTGCGCGCGCGCGTTCACGAGGGCGGCGTCGTGGCGCCAGAGGCGACCCGGGACTTTCCCCGGCAGGCGCGTGACGTGGTGCTGGGCGAGCTGAGCGGTGAGCTCGTCGCCACCTGCGGCGAGGGTGCCCGGGGCACGCTGCGCCAGACGATTCCGGAAGGGGCCTGCTCGGCGGTGGACCTGAAGTGGGCACAGGACGGCGGGCCGGCGATGGCGTCGCTCGTCGGCCAGGGGGACTCGGTGTCGCTGGCCACGGTGGACACGCAGCTGGAGTCCCTGGTGGGCGAGTTCGTCACCCTGGACGTGTCGGCCACGGGCGAGGGCGCCAGCGGGGCGGCGCGCGAGCACGCGGTGCGCATTGGCGCGCGGCCCTTCGTGAGGGTGGCGCGGCGCACGGAGACGGGGGAGGGCGTCAACTCCGGCCAGGTGGGCGTCACGGTGACGCTGCGCAACGACACCGCCTGCGACGTGAGCTCCCTCCACTACCGGGAGACCGTCACCGGCGCGCAGATGGTGCCCCAGAGCGTGACGTTGAATGGCCAGCCGGTGACGCCGGTGGAGGCGTCCGCGCGGCACTTCGAGGTGGCGCCGGTGCCGCTGCCCGCGGGCGCGACCGCGACGCTCACGTACGTGGTGCGCACGGCGCTCCTGGCTCCGCCGAAGTACTCGGGCACGGCGTCGCTGCGCGAGGTCGCCGTGTCGCACGCGGAGCCGCCGCCGGACTCCACGTCGGGATGCGGGTGCTCCGGCGGGGGCTCGGGCGTGACGGCGTTCGGGCTGGGCGCGCTGGCGTGGGCCGCGCGGCGCCGGCGGGGCGTCAGAGCCCGAAGCTGATGCGCTGGCGGCGGTTGGGCGTCTGCTGACGCTCCTCCAGCACGCCCGACAGCTCCAGGCCGCGCAGGGTGGCCAGGGCCTCGCGCTCGGACAGGTCCGTGAGGGCGAGCAGGTCCTCCACCGTCTTCGTGCCGTCCGCGAACGCGAGCAGCATCGCCTGCGGCCCCGCCAGCTTCAGCTCGTGCAGGCCGTAGGGCGGATCCGCCGTGGGGAACAGGCGGCGTCCGGGCGCCATGCGCTGGCGCAGCGCCACCAGCGTCTCCGTGCGCGTGACGCCCTCCAGGATGAGGTCGCCGGGGAAGAGCGACAGCGGCACCAGGTCCGCGCGCTGCGGCCGCATGGGGCTGAAGCCGTAGCCGCCCTCCGTCCACGCGAAGGTGGACCAGAGGATGTCCTTCACCTGCTCCTCCAGCAGCTGGCGGCGCTGCTTGGGGCTGAGCAGGCCGCGCTTGAGCAGCGCGTCGCCGGTGCGCAGCGAGTGCTCGCGCGCGTAGCCCGCGGCCTCCGCGAGCTGCGCTTCCGTGAGCGCGCCCTTGCGCAGGCAGAAGCGGCCGAAGCGCTCCGGGGCCAGGTTGGAGGCGGCGTACACCACGCGGCCCGCCTCGAAGTAGACGACCTTGAGCACCGTGCCCTGGCGCAGCTTGAGCTCACCGTGGTGGCGCGCTTCGTAATAGGCGTTGAGCAGCCTGGGCACCGACGTGTGCGCCAGGTCTCCGCCGAGCGACCACTCCGGCAACTGGCGCCGCTGCCGCACGGGCGCGGGCGCGGCCTCCGTCCACACGGCGTCGCGCTGCGCGAAGGGCAGGGGCAGGGCCTCCGACACGCCAGGGGCTTCTTCCGGGGGCGAGGGTTCGGAGGGCTCGGACGGGGTGAGGACGGACGTGAGCGCGGGCTCCTCCTCCGCGGGCGTCTCCTGGACCAGCTCTTCCAGGACGAGCAGGTCCACCTCGTCGAGCAACTCGCCGTGCGTCACGGGCGGCACGCCGGCGGCCTCCTCCAGCGCGCTGATGACGACGTCCAGCTCGAAGGGCTTCTCGAAGAAGGCGCAGGCGCCGTGGACCTTGATGGCCTCCTGGGCGAAGCGGTCGCCCTTGTAGACACCGCTGACGGCGATGGCGGGGATGGCGTGCGCGCGCAGGGCGCCCAGCACCTCGCTGCCGCGGATGTCCGGCAGGAGCAGGTCCACCAGCGCGGCGTCGAAGCGCGAGTGGGGGCCCAGGGCCTCCAGCGCGGACTCCCCCGTGAAGACGGTGAGCGCCTCATGGCCCCGGGTCTCCGCGACCGTGGCGATGAGGGAGGCGAGTTCCTGGTTGTCCTCCACGATGAGCAGTCGCGCCATGGGCCGGCAGACCCTACCATCAACTCCATGACGGACGTTCAGGGCTTCCACCACGTGGCGATTCAAGCGAACGACGTGGAGCGCGTGACGGCGTTCTATCGCGACCTGCTGGGCTTTCCGGAACTCAAGCGCCACCTGCGGGAGGACGGCACCCTGCGGAGCATCTGGGTAGGCGTCCCCGGGGGCGCCTTCCTGGCCATCGAGGCGGTGGACGGGACGCCGGAGGTGGTGCCGTTCCGCCATCCGGCGCCGGGGCTGCTGATGCTCGTGTTCCGGATTCCCCGCGAGGCGCGGGGTGGGGTGGTGGAGACCTTGGCCCGCGCGGGGGTGCCGCTGGAGCACGAGACGCGCTGGACGCTCTACGTGAGGGACCCGGAGGGCAACCGGGTGGGGTTGAGCCACCACCCAGACGACTAGGGAGGCGTGCCCGGCCGGGTGCTTGCGGAGGGTGACGGGGCATGGCTACAAGCGGCCCCATGCGCCTGGGTGAACTGCTCGTGAAGGACGGCCTCGTGTCGGCGGCGGGGCTGGAGGAGGCGCTGGAGTCGCAGGTGGTCCACGGCGGCCGGCTGGGGACGAACCTGGTGGAGCTGGGGCTGCTGTCCGAGCAGGACCTGGCCAAGGCGCTGGGCCGGCTTCACAACTGCGCCTACGCGTCCGGGGAGATGGTGCCCGACCCGAAGGCCGTGGCGCTGGTGAACCCCAACGAGGCGGACGACAAGGAGTACCTGCCCATGCGGGCGGACGCGACGCGGTTGAGTGTCGCGGTGGTGAACCCGCATGACTTCACGACGTTGGACGCCATCGCGTTCAAGACGGGCAAGCGCGTGGTGCCGGTGGTCATCCCCGAGTTCCGGATGAACCAGCTGCTCCGGAGGCACGCGAAGGCGTTCCGGCAGCTGCGGGCCATCGACATGAACGCCGTCCGCCCGAGGCCCGCGAAGGGCGCGGCGGCGGAGCTGCAGAAGGCGGCGGAGCGCCCGCCGGACCTGATGAGCGAGGAGGAGTTCCAATCCGTCTACGCGCAGGCGCTGCGCGGCGGTTCGGATGCGGAAGCGGACGTGCTGGAGGGGGAGATCATCATCACCGGCGAGGAGGTGGTGGAGGCGCCCGTGGCCACGCCGCCCCAGGGCCGGCCCGCGATGCCCGCGCAGGCGCGTCCCGGAGCACCCGTGCCGCCGCGGGTGGACATCCCCGCGCACATCGCACCGTCCGTCCCGGTGCAGGGAGTGCCCGCGCAAGCGGCCCGTGCCGCGAGTACGGTGGGGCAGGGCGCGCCGAAGCAGGGAGTGCCCTCGCACGTCGCGGCGCAGGCGGGAGCGCAGGGAGTGCCCGCGCACGTCGTGGCCCAAGCCGGAGCGCAAGGCGTGCCCGCGCACGTCGCGGCGCAGGCCGGTGCGGCGGGCGCGATGCCTCCGGGAGCCGCGCCGAATCCGCCCGTGGCCGCGATGCCGGTGGCCCCTCCTCCCACGCCGCTCACGTTCCCGGAGGCGCAGGCGGAGCTGGGACGCAGCTCGGACCGCGAGGACGTGGCCCGCACGGTGCTCCGCTTCGCCATGGGCAAGTGGCGCCGGTGCCTGCTGCTGTCCGTGCAGGGCAACCTCGTCACCGGCTGGCACGGCATGGGGCAGGGCGTGAGCGACGAAGGCGTCCGCCGCATCGGCGTGCCGCTGCGCGACCAGAGCACCTTCCGCCTCGTGCGCGACCTGCGCTCCCACTTCGTCGGCCCGGTGAAGCGCGACGCGGCGATGGGCATGTTCTACCGCCTGATTGGCGGAGGCTTCCCCTCGACGGCGGTCATCCTGCCGCTGCTCGTGCGCGGCAAGGTGGTCCACCTGCTCTACGTGGACAACGGCGCGGAGCAGTTCACCCCGCCGGACGTGGGCGAGCTGCTCATCCTCTCCCAGGGCGTGGGCCGTTCGTACGAGGCGATGATGCGGCGTCGCAAGAGCGCGTAGCTCATTCGCCTCCCGTGGACCGTTCAGGCGTGGGTGCCAGCACGGGCATCGCATCCGGACGGTCCCACAGGACGAAGTGGCTGCACCCGTCCAGCTCCACCACATTGAGCCCCGGCTTCGCGCGCCCGGCGCTCTCCCGCATGGACGCGGACTCCAGCACCCGGTCCTTCCCCGGGACGAGCAACGTGCCGCGCCGCACGTTGCCGAACAGGGACGCATCGCGCGCCTGGCTCCAGGCTTCGATGTCCCGCAGGTTGGCCATCATCGTCGCCACCCGCCTGGGGTTGAACGGGAAGGCCATGATGAGCTCCCGCTTGCGCGCATTCTCCAGCGGCCCCCACGCGCCACGGTTGTGCTTCGCGATGGGCGCGAGCCGCCACAGCGGGATGAGGAACGGCAGCAGCCACAACTGCGAGGGCGTCAGGCTCCGGTAGGGGCGGGCCTGCGGGAGCACGGGTGCCTCCAGCACCACCTCCACCCGCTCGAAGAGGTCCGGCCGCAGCTTCGCGGCCTCCAGCACCACGGCACCTCCGCGCGAATGGCCATGCACGCGCACGACGTCCGTCCGGGGCAGGTGCTCCAGTGCCTGCACCAGCACCGCGGCGTCATGGGCGATGGTGCCCTCCGGCTCCACCGGCACCTTCGCCCAGGGGGCGGACGCCTCGCGAGGGTCGGTGATGGGCAGGTGGTAGTCGCAGCTCGTCAGCAGGATGAGCTGGAGGTCGGGCTCGCCGTAGTGGTGCGTGAAGTAGCGCATGTCCGCCACGAAGCCGTGCATGACGATGACCGTGGCGCGGGGCTGTTCGCAGCGCCGTTCGGCGATGACGGCCTTGCCCACCCGGTAGACGTGTCCGTCGAAGGGCTCGCTCGCTCGGGGCGTGCCCACCCGGTGCATCAACCACCAACGCGCGGTGGGCACGAGCACGGCGGCGCCAGCGAGGACTCCAAGAGCGACGAACATGCATTCACCCGGGGCGGAGGTGGAGCGGCGCCATGCGGCGGACGGTCCGTGACACGGCGCGCATCATAAAGGCCGCGCGGGCCTCCCGCCGCGTCAAGGCGCGGCGGTGTCTGTCAAATGCTGGCAGGGCCTCCGCCAGGCAGGGGCCCGCCGGCCCAGCTCCTTGCAGAGGTCCTGGAGCCCGGACTCGCTGAGGGACACGGAGAAGGACTCCCGGCCGTCCCCTGCATCGACGCCGAAGGGCACCGAGGCGAAGTCATACAGCCGAACCAGCCAGTTCGTTGTTGCTGGTTAGAAATGAGTGTGGAGGATCTAATGCCATTCTTTGTGGTGAGTGTTTGAGGTGAACAGTTGGCGTCAGGTGAAATCAAAAAAGCCCGACAAGATCTTTCCGTTAAGATCTGGAGTGCGTGCGTCAACGCTGATGCATTCCACCTTCCCCTTCCAAAGAAGGGTGTGCATCTTTGCGAGCTTGGCAGGGTCTTTCGGTGTGCCTTTCCAATTGGGACTTAGAAACACTGCTCTGACGCGTTCTGGTTCAAATTGCTCTGCGAAGTAAAGGATGGTCTCTACTGCGTCAGGCATTTTGTTGAAGGCATCAGGCTGTATCGGACAGGCGAAGTTCCATCGATGCCCATGCTTTAGGACTCGCTTGAATTTATCATGGAATCTTGTCCTGGTTTCGCCTCGCTCGTGAGGAGAGGTTAGTCGAAGGTATAGTCTCCGTTCATTGCTTAGGGCGTAAATGTGGCGGATTTTGTGCGATGAGGGAATGTCTCCCCACGTGTTGAGGCGGAAGTCGCGAAACATGCTTCGGAGTTGTGTGCTCTTGCCGTCGCCCTGTTCTCCGATGACAAAGAGGGCGCGCTCTATGTGAGGCATAGTTTTCCTGGGTTGATTGACTGTTGGTTTGTGGCTTGTGGTTGTGTTGGGCGGTGGTTGTGGGGCTTTGTGTTGGGTTTACTTGCGGATTCATGAGTGACTGAATTGCGCAGTCGTGGTTGTTTCCTATACAGCGAGGACCATCGATGCTCGCAGCAGAAGATTAGGCATGGCAGTGGGCCAGACGCACACGAGAATGTAGCCGCCGGTGGCCCCAACGAAGCCTACTAGCTTGCCGAATTCACCTTCATCGGAATCACCACGGGAGCCAAGGGCCAGCGGAATGGCAGCTCCAAAGCCAAATGCATACCACAGTGGCCACCATGCATCAGGGCGTGCGGATAGCGAAAGTTTTACGGCTGCCGCGACGATGGCGCCTTGAGTAGAGCAAAGAGCGAGGACTAGGGTGATTATAATCGCAGTCATCAGCGGGTTCTTCTGGTTGGGTTCGCTGGATTCGATGCTTGGAGACTGAGCAGGCTTTGGTGTGGCAGCCATTGCTATTGGCATGGCAGGCACGAGTGCGACTGCGATGAATCCACTATACAGCATGCCGAAAATATAGCCCTTGATGATGAACCAGATGAGTGACATACGCCTCCGCTAGGTGTGTGACATCGACTCTATCAGGAAGGACTTTTGCTCGGGTGAGCTTCTGCCTTGAGCGAGCCGTGCGTTTCCTCTGGGGCCTAACTATCTTTCGCCAAGGCTGCTGAGAGGCCGTGGGCTACTAACCTCATGCTGAGTTGGTTAGCCCGTACCTTCCGCGCCTCTTGGAGCATCCCGGACCTTTGAATGTCGAGGCGTCGTCCAAGCCCAAAAGGGCTCGAACGTATGCTTCTGGGCGAGGCCCTTTACGACCGGCAGAAATATTCCTATGATTCCAGAGCCTACCTGACGGCGCTGAGGGTCCGGACCTGCGCGTTGATCCACGGGATGTAGTTGGAGACCCGCGTGTAGATGCCGGGCAGGCCTGCCCGCGCGCAGCCCACCCCGAAGCTCACGATGCCCTGGAGCACGTAGCCCTGGGCGCCTTTGACGACGAGCGGCCCGCCGCTGTCGCCCTGGCATGCGTCCTTGCCCCCTTGCGCATACCCGGCCCCGAACATGGCGGCTTCGTCGATGACGATTCCTTGTGACCTGTAGCTGTTGGCGACGGTCTGATGCCCGAGGACAGGGACGCCCACCTGCAGCAGGATGCTGGATGTGTCGTAGCCCCCTTCCCGTGTCAGGCCCCAGCCCGCGACCGTCGCCATCGTGTTTTCAGCGACGCGCTCTCCGGAGGCTGGGAGGCAGACAGGGACGCGCGTGTTGCTGCCCGCGAGCTGGGCGGCCGGGTTGGGGCGCATGGCCGAGGACTGGCCGCAAGCCCCGGCGACGCTCGTGTCGAACTTGATGGGCTTGTCGAGCTTGAGGACGGCGATGTCGTTCAGCGTCGTGTCCGGATTGTACTGGGGGTGGTAGACGGCCACCGCCACCCGGGCCGTCACTTGCGTGGACGTGGGCCGGTAAAGGTCATGCGCCCCGGCGGACGCCGTGAGGTTGGAGTAGCCGTCGTAGATGCAATGGGCAGCAGTGAGGACGATATCACTCTCCTCCCGGGTCGCGCTCACCCGCACCAGGCTGCCCCCGCAGAAATGGCTGCCGTACTGCTGCAGGCTGACAATCCAGGGGTGGGAGTTCGGCCGGGCCTCGACGCCTCCGACGATCTCCTGGTCCGCGTGACCCACTGTCTCGAAGGGGGCCTGCTCGGCCTCCGGACCACCGCACCCGAGAAGACCGACCGCGACGACGACTCCGCTCATGAAGCGCATGCATGCTCCTGTTCAAGTGCGGAGCGGGACAGCAATCGACGTGCCGCGTTCATGTTCCCTGGCTGTTGCCCTGGACGTGCGACGGCACGTCGCCGTGTGACATGTCAGCGGAGGTGCATGACGCGTCAGCGGATGGCCAGACTCAGGGGTCCATGGGGAGGAGCGCATCGCGCGCGAGGTCTCCGGAAGCCCCGCGCACCACCAGCCTGCGAGCCTTCTGGAACAGCGGCACGGGCGGCTCCTCCGCCACGTACACGCCCCAGTAGTACTCACCGGGAGCCAGGCCGGGCAGCACCACCTGCTGGGGGCTGCCCTCGCGCACGATGACCGGCTGCCGCAGCTCGCGGTCGCGCGCGACGACCAGCCGGTAGCGTGGCTCACCGCCAGTGGACTGCCACGCGAAGACGAGCTCCTCGGAGGCAGCGCCCACCGGGACCTCGTGGCCATCGCGCGGCGTGACGAGCAGGCCCCGGGGCCGCTGGCGCTCCACGAAGATGCGGCGAGCGAAGCCGGACTCGCCCGGCCGTCCAGCCTCATCCAGCGCGGACACGCGCCAGACGAACATGCCGGGCTCCGGTGGGACGAACGCGAAGTCCGATCCCTCCACCTGCGTGTCCACGATGCGCCGGGTGAAGCCCAGGTCACGCGCCACCTGCACCTGGTAGCTCCGGGCGCCATCCAGCGGCTTCCAGCTCAACGGGATGCGCAGCTCCGGGCGCCACGCGATGCGCGCGTCCACGCCCGGCGAGAGGCTGGTGGGGAAGGGCGAGCCATCGTGTTCGGCGTCCTCCAGGCCGCGCGCGACGTCCAGCCAGTTGCCGGCCTCGAGCGTGCGGCGGTGGATGCCTTCGGACAGCAGCAGCCGTCCGCGGGAGACGCTGAGGTGCATGCCACGCGCGGTGCGGGTGACGCGGAACTCCGTGGGGCCCGCGTGCGCTTCCACCGTGAGCGCCACCTGCCGTCCATTGTCGCCGCGGAGCACGAGCGGACCGTCGGGCAGCGCGTCTTCAGGCAGGAGCCCCCGCGCGGTCCCTGACTCCAGGGCGACCACCGAACCGCCGCCCTCTGGAGGCGCGGGCCGCTCCACCATCACCACGGTGCGCTCCTCCAACTCGATGCGGCCACCGCCCCGAAGCTCGATGCGCGTGGACGCCTCCGGCCCGGTGCGCACCCAGTCGCCGGAGCGGAACGTGGCGCCCGCCTCGAACGGCTCCCAGTACGCGTTCGCCGTGCGCAGCGTTTCGACAGGGCCGCGCGCGACAGCACAGGTGGCCACGATGGCGGACAGCTCCCGCGACACGGTCTCCACCGCGCCCTCTTCCTCCGAGGTTCGCGAGCAGCCCGCGACCAAGAGAAGCAGGACGCACCCCCATGTGCCTCGACGTCTCATGCCCTCATCCCTACGGAAACCAATCGCCTGATGGATCGCCAGGGCCGCCGCGCTCATCGCACCCTCCAACCGGAAGGTGCCTTGCGCAGCTCCTCCTCCAGGAGCCGGAGCTGGACGCGCGTCGCGCTCCGCTCCGGTGCCGCCTCCAGCGCGGCGCGCAGATGCGCCATGGCCTCCGTGAGGTCCCCGCGCTGGGTGGCCTCCGCCGCCAGCCGCTCGAACGCATCCGCCAGCGCCGCCAGCCGTGAACGCACGCGCGGATCCTCGGGCCGCAGCGACCGCGCGGCCCGCAGCTGCGCCAGCGCCGTGTCCTCCCCCGCGCCCGACAGCTTCGCCACCGCGATGAACCGGTCCGCGCGAGTCAGGTGCTCGGCCAGCTCCGTCTCCCTCGCACGCAGAGGCCACAGCAGCGCCGCGCCCGTCGCGCAGAGGACGGTGAACACCAGCGCGCTCCACCGCAGCGCCCTGCCATGCCGCGCGATCGCCAGCTTCGCGGCCACCGGAATGCGCTGCTCCACGGCGGCGCGCCATCGGCGGTAGCGCGGGAACGCGTGCGGCCGGTCCTTGCCCCGCGCGGCGCCCATCAACACTTCCGTCTCACGGCGGCCCCGGTCCAGCGCGTCGCCGAACAGCTCGTGCATTGTCTGCACCAGGTCGAAGGGGGGCAGGGTGCTCCGCACGCGCTCCAACGCATGCCGCAGCACCTTGGCGCTGGGCGCCCGGGAGGACGGCTCCGGCGACGTGGCCCACTGCACCAGCCGCTCCAGCTCCGGCGTCACCTGGGGATTGAAGTGCGAAGGCTTCAACAGCCCGGAAGGCCCCTCCGTGCCACCCGAGGCCTCCGAGGCCCGGTGCAGCGTGAGCAGCTCATAGAGCACCAGCCCCATGCCGTGGATGTCCCACGCGGGCTCCGGGCGCACTCCAGCGGCCTGCTCCGGCGCCATGTACGCGCGCTTGCCCACCACCAGCAGGTCATTCCCACTGGCGATGCTGGCGGACGCCACCCCCATGTCCACCAGCTTCACCTCGCCATGCAGCCCCACGAGCAGGTTGCCCGGGCTCACGTCCCGGTGCACCAGGTGCAGCGGGCGCCCGTCCAGGTCGCGCTGCCCATGCAGGTACTCCAGCGCCTTGCCCAGCTCGATGGCGATGGTCACCGCCAACGCCACCGGAGGCGGACGCCCGCGCCGCCGCAGCGCCTGCACCAGGTCCGCGCCGTTGCGGCCGTGCACGTACTCCATGGCCATGAAGGGCCGGCCCGCCGCGCTGCCCACGTCGAACACCTGGATGACGTTGGGGTGCTGCAACGTGGCGCTCAGCCGTGCCTCGGTGAGGAACAGCTCCGACAGGCGAGGGTGCCGCGCGTACTCCTGGAACACCAGCTTGAGCGCCACCAGCTTGTCCACGCCCTGCGCCATCGTGCGCCGGGCGAGGATGACCTCCGCCATGCCGCCCGCGCCCAGGCGCTGAAGCAACTGGTAGGGCCCGAACGCGTCGAACGGCCGCAGCCCGCCCTGCCACGCCTCCGGGTCGCGCGCGTGCAAGAGCTCCAGATGCGAATAGTCATTCAGCGCGGACGCGCCCTCCACCGTGGAGCGCGGCCGGATGCCCACCGGCGTCGGCTCCTCCCGCCACGACTCCGCGTTCCCCCGCGGAGCATCGGCGGACGTGCTCGCGGCGGGAGCCCCCACCGCCGCGGGAGCCATCGGCTCGCGAGCGCTCAGCGGCAGCGGGAGGCTGCCCGTGTCCAGCGCGACGAACTTCACGAAGTAGCCGCGCACCCAGCCGGACACGCCGTGCTCCATCACCCGCACGCGGCCGGAGACCACGGGCCCGTCCCCCTGGAAGGCCACCTGGAGCGCGAACTCCGTCCCGATGGGCTGCGGCGTGTCCTCGGGGACGAACAGGCCGTGCTCCGTCATGCTCTTCCACAGCCGCGCGCGAGACTCCGGCGCATCCGCGAACGGCAGCCGGAACAGCCGGCCCTTTCTCCTTGGCAGCTTCACGCCTGTGCCTCCCCCCTTCGGATGGACGGTGCGCTTCGCGTCACGGCGAAGCGGTCAACGTCACCTGGATGGGCTCAGGCCGGTCGCCCACCATCACCTCGGCCCGCCACGTGTCGTGGCCCTCCAGCCGGACGCTCACCTGGTGGACCCCGGGCGAGAGCGGCAGCAGCGTCCCCAGGTGCCGCGCGAGCCCCATCGCGCGTCCGTCCACGAAGACGCGCGCGCGGTCCGGCATCACGTCCAGGCGCAGCCCCGTCGTCACCGGGCGCTCCGCGCGCACCCCGCGGGGCGCGGAAGGCATCAGCGGGCGGATGGACTCCAACCGCAGGGCCGCCAGGGCCTCCACGTCCCGCGAGACAGGCGCGCGAGCAGCACAGGCGCAGGTGCCAGCCAGGAGCAGCGTGATGAGCAGACGTCTCGGATGCGGAGGCATGACAGGGATTGGGCGCGAGCGCGGGGGCCGCCGTCAAGGCACCGGCCCCCGCGTCGCAATCGCTGTTTCCACCCGTACAAGCCGGTGAAACCAGCGCTCCCGGAGGTGTCTTCCGGACCCACCGGTCCGGGTCATTTTCCAGAGCGAAGATGCGATGTCTCCAGGTGGACGGATGGCCCCCCGTCCGTGCCGCGCGGCCCGGCGGGCGTGGGTGACGGTGCGTGTGTGTCACGCGACCTGGGAGGTGACTGGGTTTGAGAGGCATTGGACCCGGGTCCGGGTCCGGGTGGATCCACGCATGTCAGACGCCACCCGTAGCCTGCGACACGTCCCAGCCTGAATCCCACCCATGACGACCCGACATCCCATGCCCGCCACCGCGCCACGGACACCGGCCCCGTCCCTGCCACCGAGACCCTTCACCTCCGCGCGGGACGGCCTCGTGCGCCGTCAGCCTCAGCGCTTCGCGGACATCCGGCCGCTCAAGCTGGAGGACTTCGTGTCCGGGACGCCGCGTCAGCGGGAGTCCTTCGCGCGGCGGCTCGTCACCCACCTGTCCGAGCGCGGCTTCTTCTACCTGGAGCGCCCCGCGGCCTTCCTGGAGCGCCACGCCCTGGCGGGGATGTACGAGCGCTACGAGGCGACCTTCCAGCACGCGCTCCTGGCGCACCCGTACCTGCACGCGCTCCTGCCCGCGGCCACGGTGTTCGAGACGGGCTACAACGCCACCTGGTACCCGGAGTCGGCGGTGGTGCGGCAGCCCATCGAGGCCTTCATGGCCAAGCCCGCGACGTGGACGGTGTTCCGCCGCCGCCTGGTGCCGGAGCCGGTGCGGGAGCTGCTGGAGGCCTCGGAGGACGCGTACGACGCCTGCCACGCCGTGGGCCTCGTGCTCCTGGAGGCGCTGGAGCTGGGCTACGGCCTGCGCCCCGGGGGGCTCACGCGCCTGTTCCGCCGCCGCACGGAAGGGGCGGTGCGGTTCGTGAAGTACCACGCGCCCAGCACCGCGCGGAAAAGACGGGAGGTGGTGGCGCACGCGTCGGAGCCGCACTCGGACAAGAGCTTCTTCACCTTCAACCTGGGCGAGTCCCGCCCGGGGCTGGTGTGGCTGGACGGGAACACGCCGCGCCTGATGCCCAACGACGCGGGGCACTGGCTCATCACCTCCGGCCGCTTCTCCGAAGGGCTGACGCGCGAGCTGGACGCGCCGGTGCGGGCGTTCCGGCACACGGTGCACAACGACGGCGAGCGCGTGGTCATCCTGGGCTTCGTGACGCCCGAGGGCGACCTGCACGACCTGCCGCTGGACGCGTGGCCCGCGCCGCCGCTCGCCGGAGGCGCCCGTGGCTGAGCTCGCGCGCGACGGACGGGACGACGGACCGGAGCACGTCTTCTTCTCCCCGCATCCGGATGACGTGGCGCTGGGCGCGTACGCGAGCCTGCTCGGCGTGCCCCGGGGCATCGTGCCCACGCTCGTCACGGTCTTCTCCCAGAGCTGCTGGGAGTTCGTGCTGCCGGTGGACCCGTCGCGGGCCATGGCGGTGACGTCGCTGCGGATGGGCGAGGACCGGAGGTTCGCCCGGGCGCACGGGCTGGACCTGGTGCACCTGGGCTTCCGCGACACCAGCCTGCGTGCACCGCCGGGGGGGCCCACCGAGGCGGAGGAGGCGCGGGCGGCGCTGGCCTCGCGCGTGATGCTGGCGCTGGGCGAGGTGCTGGCGAGCGTGTCTCCGGATGCCATCTGCTACGTGCCGCTGGGCATCTCCCACCACGTGGACCACCTGATGGTACGCGACGCGGTGCGGGCCCTGCGCGGCGGGCACAACGTCGTCTACTACGAGGACCTGCCGTACTCCGCGCACCACCTGGAGGATGAGATCGTCGACTACGCGTGGGCGCTCGGGCTGTCGCCCCGGTGCCTGGACGTGACGTCGCTGTGGTCCGCGAAGCTGCGCGGGCTGTCCTTCTACGCGAGCCAGCTGGAGCCCCAGACGCTGCCCGCGGTGGAGGCGCACGCGCGGCGGCTGGGCGCGGGCCGCGGGATGGCCGAACGCGTCTGGACGGTGGCGCCATGAGCACGAGGGAGCCCTGGGCGGACGGCGGCATGCTGGTGCACCTCTCCTATGAGGCCACGCGCACGCTGGGCGGGATGGGCGTGGTGCTGGAGCACCTCTTGTCCGAGCCCGAGTACCGGCGGGCCTTCCCGCGCACGCTGCTGGTGAGCCCCACGGTGCGGCCATGCGGCCTGGGGAGCTACGCGCCGGAGGAGTCGCTGGCGCGCGACCTGGAGGCGCACGGCGAGGTGTTCTACAGCGGCCTGCGCCGGGACAACCCGGAGCGGTGGAAGCGCGTCTTCCGGCCGGTGGAGGAGCAGCACGACGTGTCGTTCGTCTACGGGCGGCGCGACGCTCCGGGCGGTCCGGTGGAGGTGCTGCTCGTGGACCTCACGGACGTGCTCCGGGGCTACCGGGTGAGGATGGGCACGCTGCCCCGGTTCCTCGCGCGACTGCACACGCTGCTGGGGGTGGACCTCCCGTTCGACTGCCGGGGGCCGCGTCCGGCGGCGTGGCGGGGGCTGTCGCGGATGTGGCGCCAGCGCTTCGGCACGCGGCTGGGCGCGGCGCCCTGGATCAACCGCCTGTTCCGCAAGGCCGTGCGGCACGGCCTGATGGACGCGCCCGCGCTGGACCATGACGCGATGCTGGCCATCGTGCTCGCGGAGCCCGTCTTCGACGCGCTGGAGCGGCTGCGCCCGAAGGACGGTGCGGGGACGGTCATCCTCGCGCAGGAGCACCTGTCGCTGCCGCTCGCGTACAAGGCGCTGCTCGACGGGCGGCGCTGGTGCCGCACCGTGTACTACGCGGGCGAGGTGCGCACGCCCCGGGTGCTCGTGGAGTACGGCGAGGCAGGGCAGGGCGCGTCCGACGCGCGCTTCTACAACATCCAACGTCTGGGTTTGGAGCAGGGGAAGACGCTGGATGAGGTGTACCCCGTGGGCACCTGGCCCAACTTCCAAATCCTGCGCAACGGCCACCTGTGCGACCGCGTGGGCGCGGTGAGCGCGTCCGTGGCGGACGAGCTGCGGTTCCTGGACGCGCGCTATGCGCTCCAGCCGCTGACGGTAGTGCCCCACGGGCACCGGCCCATCGAGACGGGCTGGGACGCGAAGGAGGCCGCGCGGGCGAAGGTGCTGGCCCATGCGCGCAAGGCGTGGGGCAGGGACTTCCGTTTGCTCCTCACGCACATCGCGCGGGACGAGGTCTGCAAGGGGCTCTGGCGCGACGTGGACGTGTGCGAGCACCTGGCCACGCTGCTGCCCCCGGAGCGCAAGCCCGCGCTGCTGGTGATGGTGACGGAATGGAACGAAGCGGAGCCGTCCGACAACCTGCGCACCCTGAAGGCGAGGGTGGACGCGTTCAACGCGAAGGACACGGGGCTGCACATCGCGCTGGTGAACCAGCCCACGTGGCCCGCGGGCCTGGACTTCACGCGGGACGACCTGCACCGCGCCACGGACGTGTCCCTGGGGCAGTCGCTGTATGAGTCGTATGGCCTGGCGCAGCTGGAGGCCCTGGGCTGCGGCGCCATCTGCGTCATCTCCGGAGTCAGCGGCGCCCGGCGTGCCCTGAAGGCGGTGTGCGAGCGGCAGGGCTTGTCGGAGGCCGCGCATCCGAACCTCGTGGTGTCGGACCCGGTGGCGGATGCGCGGGCCGCGGGCGTGGCGCACTCGGTGGAGACCTGGAAGGCGCTGCCCGCCAGCGTGCTGCGGGAACAGGAGCTGCACACCGCGGAGCGCGTGGCGGAGGAGGTGGTGCGGAGGCTCCCGCGCGACGCGCACGAAGGCCGCCTCCTGCTGGCGACGGGCTGGGCGCTGTCGGAGCGGCTGGGCTGGGAGCCGCTCATCCGCGAGCAGCTGCTGCCGCTGCTGCGCTTCCCGAAGGAGGAGGCGCAGGACGTGTCCGACTGGAGCGCGGCCCACGGCTGAGCCCCTGCCGGAATCCCTTTTCAATGTGGAGCGCGGAACATGGCTGAGAACGAGCAGGCCCCGGCGCTCATCGTCGTGGCCCACCCCGAGGACGTCGTCCGGTTGTTCAGCACGGTGGCGCCGGGCGCGGACGTGGCGGTGGTGACGGAGGACGGGAGCGCGGGCCGGGAGCTGGAGGCCGTGGGCCGCGCCCTGGGCGCGCGGAGCACGCACCTCTTGTTGTCACCTTCGGAGGTGGGGCCCTGGTGCCGCGAGCAGCGGCTGCGGGGCGGCGCCCGCGTCTACACGCACAGCCCGCAGGAGGACGCCCCGCTGCACCGCGAGGTGGCGCTGCTCGTCAGCCGCGTCTTCGACCGGCTGTGGGTCCCCGCCACGGGCGCCAGGCCCACCGCCTGCACGGTGCTGGACGACGCGGCCTTCCAGCGCAAGCTGGGGCTGCTCAACTCGCTCTACCGGGAGCGTCCGGACGGAGCCGCCTCGGGCGCGTGCACGGACCCCGTGCGCGACGGGCCCGGCATCGAGGCCTTCACCGAGGTGCGGGCCGGGGACGTGGTGCGCGCCCTGTCCCTCACGAAGCCGGAGATCTTCTCCGAGCTCGCGGACCCCTGGGGCTTCGCCCAGTCCACCTACGAGGGGGAGCGCTTCGCTCTCACCGCGAAGGTGCTCGGGACACTGCGCCACGCGAGCCCCCCCAGGCGCGTGGTGGACGTGGGCGCCTGCGAGGGGATGATGACCGGGCACCTGCTGACGCTCTTCCCGGACGCGAACATCCGCGCCGTGGAGTCCGAGCCCCGCTTCGTCACGCGCCTGCGCGAGCGGCTGGGGGGCCACGCGCGCGTGCGCATCGTGGAGGCCAGCGCGGAGGACGTGGCGCTGGAGGCGGACCTGGTGCTGCTGGCGGAGGTGCTCTACTACCTGTCCGAGGACGCCACCCGCGACCTGCTGGACCGGCTGCACGCCTCCCACCTGCTCACGTCCTACGGCGGAGGTTTCGGCGCCCAGGTGCATGCGGCGCTCGCCCGGCGCGGATGGCGGTGCGTCCAGTCCGCGACACTTCCAGGCCGCATCGAACCGGTGGACGGCGCCACCAGCCCGCTGCTCGTCCGCCGCGCGGGCACCGAAATCCGGCTCTGGGAACAGTGATAACAAGAATTCACGGCTGGACGGCCGGGCTTCTTGCCCAGAAGGGGATGACATCTGGGTTTGTCACAATTCCTGGTTCAGGGATTGTATAGCCTTGCCTGTTTGGATTTGCGTTGCCATTGGCGCGGGAACTCTTCAGCATGACCGGACATGGCAGCCCCGGATGTCTCGCATGGCCCCGTGGATGTCCCGGCCCGGACATCCGTTGAAGAGGGTCTGAAACACAGTGCGCGCGAGCGCCGGGCGCTGCCGTGGTGGGTGGGCGGCTGGTTCGTGGCGAGCGCGCTGGGGCTCGGGCTCGTGTGGTCACACGCGAGCGCGCCGGGGCTCGCGGCCACGCCTCCCGTCCGGCTGCCGGAGCGTTTCCCGCGGGCGCCGGACACGTGGACGCTGCTCGTCTTCCTCCACCCCCTTTGCCCGTGTTCCCGCGCGACGTTGGCGGAGCTGACGAAGCTCCTGGACCGGCACGGCGCGCGGCTCTCCACGCGCGTGTTCGTCTGGGCGCCGCGTGACGCCCCGCCGGACTTCGAGCGCTCGGAGCTGTGGATGCGCGCCATGGCCCTGCCCGGGGCAAGGGTGGTGGCGGACGTGGACGGGCAGGTGGCGCGCGAGCTGGGCGCGCGAACCTCGGGACAGGTGGTCCTCTATTCGCCGGACGGCGAGGAGCGCTTCGCCGGCGGCATCACCTCCGCGCGGGGCCACGAAGGTGACAGCGCGGGGGGAAGGGCCCTGCGGGACCTCCTGGCGGCGGAGGTCCCCAGCGCCGCCACCGCGCCTGTCTATGGCTGTGCCCTTGAAACACCCCCTTCGCCCGTGGGTCACGACACGTGATGAGAATCCAGCTGTCCGAAGCAGCCGTGTCCGAGCGCGCGCGCCAGCTGTTCGATGCGCAGTGTCTGGCATTGGGCCGGCGGACGGACCGGACCTTCGTGGTCCTGATGGTGTTGCAGTGGCTGGGCGGCGTCGCGGCGGCGGCGTACCTGTCGCCCCGGGCCTGGGAGGGCCTGGAGAGCACGGTCCACTCCCACGTGGTGGCGGCGGTGGGGCTGGGCCTGGTCCTGGGGAGCCTGCCGGTGGTGCTCGCGCTCACGCGCCCCGGCCGCGAGTCCACCCGGCACGTCATCGCGGTGGGGCAGGCGCTGATGTCCGGGCTGCTCATCCACCTGATGGGCGGCCGCATCGAGACGCACTTCCACATCTTCGGCTCGCTGGCGCTGCTCGCCATCTACCGGGACTGGAAGGTGCTGCTCACCTTCAGCGGCGTGGTGGCGGCGGACCACTTCCTGCGCGGGATGCTCTGGCCGGAGTCCATCTTCGGCATGCACGCCCGCGAGTCCTGGCGGTGGATGGAGCACACTGCGTGGGTGGTGTTCGAGGACGTCTTCCTCGTCGCCTCCTGCGTGCAGGGCCAGCGAGACCTCCGGGAGGCCGCGCGGCGCGAGGCGCAGTTGGAGCTGTCCCGGACCGAGGTGGAGGAGCAGGTCGTCCGGCCGCTGATGGGCACCGCGAGCGCGCTGCGCGACGCCGTGACGACGCTGACGGAGTCCACCGGCGAGCAGCGCCAGGAGCTCTCCCGCCAGGCCCGCGCGCTGGAGGAGACGCGGGTGACGGCGGAGGAGATCCGCCAGACGTCGATCGTCGCCTCGGCGCAGGCCGCCCGGGTGCTGGAGGCCACGCAGCAGGCCGGGGATGTGGGCGCGGCGGTGGAAGAGGCCATCGGCCAGGGCGTGGAGGGGCTGGCGGACCTGCGCGCGCAGACGGCGGACCTCTCCGAGCGCATCCAGGGGCTGGCGGCGTTCACGGAGCGGATCGCCGGCATCACCCGCACGGTGCAGGACCTGGCGGACCAGTCCAACGTGCTCGCCATCAACGCGGCCATCGAGGCGGCGCGGGCCGGCGAGGTGGGCCGGGGCTTCGCGGTGGTGGCGCGGGAGATGCGGGGCCTGGCGTCCCAGTCCGTCACGGCCACGCAACAGGTGCGCGCGGTGCTGGATGACACGCGCTCCCGAATCCAGGGGGTGGTGGACCTCACCCGCCAGGGCGGCGAACGCATGGGCCGGGGCATCGAGACCCTCCGCGCCTCCGGTGAACGGCTGGGCATGCTGTCCGGGCTGGTGAAGGGCAACGCGGACGCCGTCCGCCAGATTTCGGCCTCGGTGAGCCAGCAGTCGGCGGGCGTGTCGCAGATCTTCACCGCCGTGTCGGACCTGACGGCGCTGATGCAGGCCTCGGTGGCCCGGGTGGAGGCCACCCACGCGGCGGCGGACCGCCTCCAGCAGGTCACCGACCAGGTCCACGGCGTCATCGCCCTGTATCAAGACAGGACCTGAACGGTCACCGACACGCGGCCTGTCTTGGAGTACATGGACGCCATGAACTCCAGACTCCGTCGTTTTCTGTCGTTTTCCTCGGTTCCCCTCCTGCTGAGCTGCGGCGCCGCCGCGGTGTCGGACACGCCGGCCGAAGCGCTGGCGGTGCAGACGCAGGAGCTGGCCACGGGCACGCCCGCGGGCATCGGGGTGGTGCTGTTCCTCAACGAGTACGCCCTGACCTTCAACATGCTGGACACGCAGGTGCCGCTCAACGCGCAGGCGGCGCAGAGCATCATCAACTACCGCTACGGGCCGGACGGCATCCCGCACACGGCGGATGACAAGCGCTTCGTCTCCGTCGAGCAGGTGGACGCGCTGCCCCAGGTGGGGCCCGCGGCGCTGGCGGCGCTGGAGGCGTACGCCCGGGGCACGGGCCGGGTGGAGCTGCCGGTGGACGGCTGGGTGGGCACCTTCCACGGCGTGTCCTTCAACGTGGCGGAGGCCCGCCGGGTGCTGGCGGTGGTGAACACGCAGTCGCAGGCGGCGCTGCAGTCCACGTACAACGTGCCCGCTGCGGCGGCGAGCGCGATGGTGGCGGCGCGGCCGTTCTACGACATCCTGACGCTGGGCCGGCTGACGTCCGTGGACGCGACGGCGCTGCAGAACCTCAAGACGGCCACCCTGCAGGGCGAGGAGGGCGACCCCTGCACGGGCGTGGGGACGTGCGGGCCGAACCTCCACTGCGAGGGCAAGCCGTATGACGGCTCCAGCCCCTACGGCCGCTGTGTGACGACGCTGCCCATCCCGGGCGACGGCATGTCGTGCTCGCGCTTCGTGCCGTGTCAGGAGGGGCTGGCGTGCCACGGGCTGGACTCGGGCGCGACGGAGGGCTGGTGCCGGCCGGCATGGATGTCTGGCGAGTTCACGGCCTACGCGGACCTGACGCTCCAGGGGAACACGACGCCGCAGACGGCGACGCAGCCGGTGGTGGGCCTGGCGACGGTGCCGGAGGACATCACGGTGGAGCTGGACCTGGCGCACAACAACCCGTCCAAGCTGGTGCTCACGCTGGAGGATCCGGGCGGTGAGACGGCGCTCCTGTGGGACGGCCCCAACGAGGGCACGCCGCCCAAGCGCATCCCGGTGACGCGCGGCATCCCCCGCGACGGCTCCGTCAACGGCCTGTGGAAGCTGCACATCGTCAACCCGTCGGGCGTGGGCAACGGCAAGCTGCGCGAGTGGAAGCTGAAGCTCACCAGCCGCTGGGACTGACGCGCCTCCTTCCGAGCCCATCGAAGGATGATGTGACGCCCGCGAGGCTTGTCCTCGCGGGCGTTCAGGGGAGGGCGGTTTAACCGGTAATACAGGCTGTGTGCTATCACTGGGAGTCTCTCCAACCGGGAGCCATCCGTGAAGGCACGTCTGTTGAAGGTGTTCGCGTCGTTGTCATTGGGATTGCTGGCCGCGTGCGGCAGCGTGGACATGGAGTCCACGTCGCTGGCGCGGAGCCAGTCCGAGCTCGGCTCCGAATGTCCCTGTGGAGGCGAGGGCCCGTGGAACTGTCTGCCCTGCGCCTTCATCTGCGGTGACGGCATCTGTGACTCGGCCCACGGCGAGTCCGTCAACACGTGCGCCGAGGACTGCACGCCCGCGCCCTACTGCGGTGACGGCTGGTGCAACAACGGCGAGACGAACGCCACCTGCCCCTGGGACTGTGGCCCCTCCACGTGGTGCGGCGACGGTCTGTGCAACGGAAACGAGACGGTGACGAGCTGCCTGTCGGACTGCGGAAGCCTGACGTGTGGCGATCACCTCTGCGACGCCCACGAGATGGGCTGGTGCTCGGACTGCGGCCCCATCTGCACCGGTCCGAACTGCCCGCAGTGGCCGCAGGACCCGTAGCCACGAAGGCAGGCCCAGGAACCATGCAACGCGTCCATCGTCATTACGGGGCCGCCGTGGCCCTGTCGCTGTTGGCGTTCGCCGGCTGTGAACCGGGTTCTCTCGCCACCACCACGGCTCCGCTGGCCCTCGGGCTCGGAGGCGATACCGCCTGCGTCTGGGGGAGTCCGGACTGCAACCTGTGCAGCCCGGATGTGCCGCTGCGCTTCCAGGAGCTGCGCGACCACGGCGAGGTGCTGGGCTTTCATCCCGGGCCGTTCAACCTCAACGTGGCCTACCCGGGCGGCAATCACTGGCAAGGCATCCAGCGGCTGCCGGCCCTCTCGGGGCGCCTCCTCGTCCTGTCCAAGCGGGATGACGCTCCTGGCGGCAACGTGGGGCACCTGGTGCACATGGCCACCCGCGACGGGGAGGGTGGGCGCTTGCGCTCCAACCGGCTGAGCCCCTCCATCAAGGAACCCGAGGACACCGCTCCGCCGGGCGCGGACGCCGCGGTGGCGGCGCTGCCGGTGCTGGACGGCTACCGCCACGGCGGCGGCATGCAGGCGGTGGGCAACATCCTGGCGCTGCCCATGGAAGAGGGGCCCGGCCTGGGGCGCATCGCGCTCTATGACTACAACGCATCCCTGTCGCCGGGCCCGTTCGCCTTCGTCCACGGTGAAACGGCGACCGCGGGAACTGCGTCGTTCACGAAGCTGTCGGACGGGCACTTCCTGCTCGTGCTCGGGCAGGTGGACGCGAACACGCTGGAGGTCTTCCGCTCCTCGGAGACCGGCCTCCGCTCCGCGACCAACCAGTGGGTGCGCGTCGACAGGTGGCAGAAGTCGGAGCTGCCGGACGGGCAGTGGGGCGCCTTCCAGAGCCTCAACTTCGTGACGGACTGCAATGACTCACAGCTCTACCTGGTGGGCACGCGGCTGGGCGGCCTGCGCTGGGGTGCGGTGAGCGACGATTACGTGCACCTGTACCGGGTGCACCTGGATGGCCACATGCGTCTGGAGCACGTCGCGTCCAAGCACCTGTATTGCAGCAACGATGGTTCGCGGCAGTGCAACCTGGACGCTGGCGGAGGCCTCTTCGTGGGACCCGACCGGGGCCTCATCCTCTACGGCACCGAGCACGCGGATGACGGCCCCGGTTCGACGGTGAAGATGGTGGAGTTCCGGAGCATCTGGGCGGACTCCCGCTGCCGCACGGACATCGGGCACGCCTACGTCGACTTCTACGACGACTCCGACTTCAGCGACCGGGGCGTCATCTTCGACTTCAGCGACCAGGGGTTGAAGAACTGGGCGCGCTTCGACGACGTCGACCGGTTCAACGACAAGACCTCCTCGGTGCGCTGGTGCATTCCGCCGGGCCACCGGGTGCGGCTCTACGACGACTCGAACTACAAGGGCAGCTACAGGGACCTCGTGGGCGACGGCGAGCTCCACGAAGCCAACCTGAACAGCAAGGCCTGGGGCTTCAACGACAAGGTGTCCTCCGCGCGCTGGCTGACCGAGTGACGCGGAGGCCGGCTGGCGGGGCGGCGCGGGAAGGTGCTATCGCGAGGGCCATGCGACCACGTCTCGCGTTGCTCTTCCCGCTGCTGCTCTGCGCGTGTGCAAGCGGTCCGTCACCGCGCGCGAACGAAACCGGCGAGGAGCACCCGCCGCGAAGGAGCCCCATGAATCCGGATGCACCGTCTCTCAAGCGCGGTGAGGCGCTGTTGCGTCATGGCACCGGCGGCGACGCGGTCCAGCCCGCCGCGCCAGCTCCCGCCGTCCAGGAGCTCGGAGCCCTGGCGGGGTTCGGGCAGGCCTGGACGTCGTGCTCGGCCCGGGCTTCGGTCTACCTGTTCGACGGCTACCACGAAGCGAGCGCGGCGCAGGTGAGGCTGATGAAGCAGGTGCCCGAAGGGAAGCAGGGGGCCGGCACGGTCAACGGCGACTGGCTCATCTGGACCACCGTCGATTCGACGGACGAAGCCGGCCGCGACGTCATCGAACGGGTGGTCTCCGCCTTCGCGGGCGAGGAGTGAAGTCATGAACCAGGAGACAAGGCACCTGGGGCCGCCTGCCATCGCGGGCATCGTCTGGTACGCCATCGGGCGCTTCTACGAGGCACTGGACGGCAAGGTGCAGGACGTGGGCTACTTCGCGCACCTGGGAGGCGTGGAGGGGCCGCTCTTCAACGGACCACCGGGAGAGGCCACGGCCTTCTTCACCTTCCGCGCCGAGCCCTTCACGCCCCAGCACCTGACCAACGGCGACCTCACGGTGTCATTGGATCCGGTGGGCCGCTTCACCCTGTATTTCAACCCGGAGCCCCGTGGAGACTTCTCCGCGCCGGAGAGCTTCGGTGTGGGTCAGCCCATCGCGACGCTCCAGCGCCTCTCCACGGTGGTGGGGACCGCGGTGGGCCCGCTCTCCAGCAACCTCTTCTCCGCGGTGTTGTGCTCCAGCGAGGACTTCGTCTTCCAGGGCCGCACGTGGAACCTGGGGCGCTTCCTGCCTCGCGGCATCACGCAACTGGGAACCGGAAGCACCGCCGCGCTTCAGCCGACACCCGCGGGCTACCGGAGCGTCACGGCCTTCGTCGGCTCGGCGATGGCGCTGGGATGAGCTCCCGCCGGAGGTGGTTCTTCATCGCCTTCGGCCTGCTGGCCTGCTCGTGCGTGGGCGTGGTGGCCGTCAACACGGTCCGGAACTTCGTCCGGTTCGGCCAGCGCGCCAAGGCAGCGGAGTGCAAGTCGAACCTGAAGGCCTGGTCCGCGCTCCAGAAACGCCACTTCCAGGACACGAAGACCTACGAGCCGGTCTTCGCGAAGGTGGGCTTCGCGCCCGAGCGGGGCAACCGCTACGCGTACTTCGCGGGCCGGGGACCGATGGAGGTTCGCGACCAGGAGCGAAGCGAGGCTCCAGAGGGAGCGATGGCCATCGGCGCGGACACCTTCCGGTTCACCTACCTGCGCCCCTTCGACGTGCAGGTGCTGCATCCGTCATTGAAGGCCCGGCTCGGCGTCTCCGGCACGTGCCCCGCCTGCGACATCACCCTGGTGTGCGTGGGAAACACCGACGAGGACGCGACGCTGGATGTCTGGGTCCTCTCCACCGGAGCGCTGGACCTCCAGGACGTGGACGGAGAGACCGCCGAGCCCGGTGTCCCCGTGCACCTCGTGGACGACACGAAGGACTGACGCGCATCCAATCATGCGCGAATCAGGATGAAGGCATGCGTGGCGGGTGAGGCGGAACGAGAGCTCAGGCGTACGATGGCCACCATGCATCGCACCTTCCTCGTCCTGTTGCTGCCGCTCACCTTCGGCTGTGCCACGACGGCAGCCACCTCTCTCGACGCCGCGCCCACGCAGGTGGCAACCGCGGAGAAGAAGAACCTGCTGACACTGCCGGAGATCCTCCAGCGCATGGAGGCTTCGCCCGTGAAGTACGCATTGGACGAGAAGGACTCCCCTCCAGACGGATGGGCTGACACGCTCTGGCCCCAGCGGATCCAGCCGTTGCCCTATGCGCGAGTCGTGAGGGAGGGGGGCAAGGCCACGCTCGCGCCGCCATACAACGACCCCGAGTCGGAGCGCCTGCTGGCGGAGGCCGAGCCGCACTTCCAGGCCAACCGCTTCGACGAGGCGGCGAAGTTGTACGCGCGCTCCACCGAGGTCTGCCCGAAGTGCGCGAACGCCTGGATCTTCCGGGGAGACGCGGCGCTCTTCGCCGGCAAGGCGGAGGAGGCGCTCGGCTACTACCGCAAGGCCGCGGAGCACAACCCCGACGACTACCGAGGGCACTTCTTCCAGGGCCACGCGTTGTCCCGGCTGGGGCGGCGTGCCGAGGCCCGCGAGGCCTTCGCCACCGCGCTGGTGCTCAACCCGCGCCTGCCCACGCTGCGCAAGCTGCTCAAGATGTATCCCGGGTTCGGGCTCGTCATCACGCCCGACATGATGGTGCCGCGCGGCATGGCCGAGCGAACGGAGACCGGCGTCTCGGCGGTGTACGACGGGCACTACGGCACCGCGTGGCTCGCGTTCGCGGCGTGCAAGGCGCTGTGGCTTGGAGAGCCCTCGCACCGCAAGGAGCTGACCGGCAGCGACAGTGACACCCAGTTCACCTCCATCGAGGAGCTCGAGTGCCTGGGCGCCACGCTCACGGGCTACGAGGTCGCGAAGGCGCAGAAGGGCGCGGACGCGGGGACCCCAGACGAGGGCCTGGAGCGGATGAAGCGCATCGTCGAGGCCGGGATGGCCAACATGCTCGTGCTCTTCGAGCTCGCCTCGCGCGTCCATCCGCAGGCGACGTTGACCCTGAGCGATGACGTGCGCCAGCGGCTGCGCGCGTACGTCCTCGAGTACGTCCTGCTGGAGAAGGACTGAGGCCTGGGGTCGTATTAGAATTGACTAATATGAGTGCGGACTGTAATGACTCGGGTGAACGGAGGAGGTCCGCACATGCTTCACACCCTGATTGGCGCCCAGTTCCGCGCGTGCGTCGAACGCGATTACGAAGGCAAGCCGGCCCACGTGGTCGTCGCGCAGCGCGTGTATCCCACCGGAGTCGAAGACCTGTGGGATGCGATCACGAACCCGGAGCGCATCCCGCGCTGGTTCGCGCCGGTGGAGGGTGAGCTGCGCAAGGGCGGCCGCTATCAGATCAAGGGGAACGCGGGCGGGACCATCACGCGTTGTGACAAGCCCGAGGCGTTCGACCTGACCTGGGAGATGAACGGCGGGATGAGCTGGGTGACCCTCCGCCTGGCGCCGGAAGGGAAGGGCACGCGGCTGACGCTCGAGCACATCGTGCACTCCGCGGACATGGAGCAGTTCTGGAGCCAGTTCGGTCCCGGAGCCACCGGCGTGGGCTGGGACTTGAGCTTCCTGGGTCTGGGCCTGTACCTGGAGTCGGGCAAGGACGTGGCCGCGGAGGCCGCCGCGTCCTGGGTGCACTCCGACGAAGCGAAGACCTTCATGCGCGCGAGCGCCCAGGCCTGGGCCGACGCCCACGTGGCGGGCGGAGAGACGCCCGACGTGGCTCGCGGGATGGCCGAGCGCACGGCCGCGTTCTATACAGGGGGCTGATGCACGCCTTCGACGTCCTCGGCGATCCGGTCCGCCGCCGCATCCTGGAGCTGCTCGCGGAAGGCGAGCACGCTTCGGGCGAGGTCGTGGACGTGATCCAGCGTGAGTTCGGCATCACGCAGTCCGCCGTCTCGCAGCACCTGAAGGTCCTGCGGGACAACGGCTTCGCGACGGTGCGGGTGGATGGCGCCCGTCGCCTCTACGCCGTGGACGCCGCGCCGCTGGCGGAGGTGGACGCCTGGCTGGACCGCTTCCGGGCGTTCTGGACGCCGAAGTTGGACGCCCTGGCTACAGAAGTCGCGCGGGGGAAGAAAAAGAGGGGCGAGTAGTCAGCAGGCGTCTCCACGGCCCACGCCGTGTCACTGGACGCGGCGCTCCGCCCTCGGCAGCGTCTGGCTCCGGCTCCCTTCCCCCTGGAGCCCAAGGAGTCCAACGGATGAAGCTCAAGGCGCTCTGCATCGCCGTATCGCTGCTGGCCGTTCCGGGCGTGGCCGCCGCGCAAAGCCCCTTTGATTCGCTCAAGAAGGCCGCGGGCGACGCCAGCAAGTCCACCGTGGAGAAGCGCGTCAACACGAAGCTCACGGACGAGGGCCGCAAGAACCAGTGCAGCTTCAAGACGGGCACCGCGGAGCTGGCCCCCGGCTGCGACGCGAAGCTCAAGAAGCTCACCAACGCGCTCGTGGACGCGAAGAAGCAGCTCGTCGCCGCGGGCGTCAAGAGCTACAAGTTCGAGGTCTCCGGCCACACCGACTCGACGGGTGACGCCGCGAAGAACAAGGCGCTCAGCGAGCAGCGCGCGGAGACCATCGTGAAGGAACTGGTCGCGCGAGGCATCCCCCGCGGTGAAATCACCGCCGTGGGCTACGGCTCCGAGCGCATGCTGGTGAAGCCGGACAACACCGAGGCGAAGAAGGCGCAGAACCGCCGCTACGAGCTCCAGGTCCGGCTGTAATCCGTCTTACGGTGTGAAGGAGGGCGGCGCCGGTAGCGCCGCCCCCTTGCTCAGGCCTTCGCCGCCTCGATGATGCTGGTCCCGCTCTGGGTGGGGATGAGGCGTTGGATCTTCCAGCCGGTCGCGCTGAGCAGCGCCTGGAACTCGTTGTAGGTGCGCTCGCGTCCGTTGGCGACCACCAGCATGTTGAGGTCCATCAGGTGGGTGATGTCGGGCGTGCGGTTGTCCGGGATCACCATCTCCACCACGAAGAGCCGGGCCGGGGCGGGGGCCGCCTCGTGGAGCCGGCGCAGGAGGGTGGAGCAGGCGTCATCCGCCCAGTCGTGGAGGATGTGCTTGAGCAGGTAGGCGTCGGCGGGAGGGATGCCGGGCTCGAAGAAGTTCCCGGCCACCACGTCCACCCGGTTGGCGATGCCCCGGGACGCCAGGACGGGCTTCGCGCTCTCGGCGACCTGGGGCAGCTCGAAGAGGATGCCCCGGCAGGAGGGATGGGCGCGCAGCACCTGCGCGAGCAGGTCGCCGTGGCTGCCTCCGATGTCCGCCACGCGGGCGAAGGCGGAGAAGTCGACGTGCCGGGCCACCTGGCTGGACACCATCTCGGACCAGTCCCCCATGGACCGGGCGAAGTGCTCCGCCTCGTCGGGGTTCTTGGCGAAGTGCTCCCAGATGTCGGAGCCCAGCGCGGCCTGGATGGGAGCGCTCCCGGTGCGAATCGCGTCGGTGAGGCGCCCCCAGGGCAGCCAATGCGAAGGGCTGCTCTGGATGATGGCCAGCTCCCGCAGCGAGCCCGGCGTGTTCGAGCACAGGCCTTCACCCATGGGTGTCAGGGCGAAGGTCTTCTCGGTGAAGGCCACGAAGATGCCCGTGGCGAGGCCGGCGCGCATCAAACGGAACAGGGCATCCGGGTGGACACCCAATTCGGTGGCCAGCGACTCACTGTCGCGGGCCCCGGCCGCGAGCAGGTCCGCGATGCCCAGGCGGGCCACGGTGCCAATGACCTGGGTGCGCCAGTAGCTGGTGATGGCCAGGTGGAGCTGCTGCGTGGGGGACGGGCTGTCGCCAGGCGTGTTTTCCATGCCGCGAGTCTACCGCCGGGATCCCCGGAGTAGACTCTTTCCGTGGAAGGCGGATGCCACGAAAGGTCGTGCGCAATGGCGGCACAATACGATGACCTCGCCGTGAAGCTGTCGGACTGGGATGTCCTGCCCGTGCGCTCGGAGTACCTCGAAGGTCATACCTTCTTCAAAGCGCTGGGGGCCGTAGAGGGGCAGTCCGTCCTGGACCTGGCCTGTGGTGACGGGCTGTACACGCGGCAGCTCCAGTCGAGGGGAGCACACAGGGTGGTCGGCGTGGACATCTCGGAGGAGATGATTCGCGTCGCCCGGCAACACGAAGCGGCCCGGCCGCTGGGCATCGAGTACCACGTGGCGGACGTGGCCGGCATGACGCCGCTGGGTGTCTTTGATTGCGTGACGGCCGTCTATCTTCTGCACTATGCGCAGTCGCCGGAGCACCTGCTGCGCATGTGCCGGAACATCCATGCCCACCTGAAGCCCGGGGGCCGCTTCGTCACCTACGCGTTCAACCCCGAGTTCAGCGCGAAGGGGCCCAACAGCACTCGTTACGGCATCAAGATCCTGGACTTCCCGGAGTCACCCCGGGAAGGGCAGACCATCTCCGCGGAGCTGAGCGCGAAGACGCCCTTCACCATCCACTTCTCCCACTGGAGCCGGAACACGTACGAAAGCGCGCTGCGCGAGGCGGGCTTCCACGACCTCACCTGGACGCGCCCGGAATGCTCCCCCGAGGGCATCGCCCGGTATGGCCAGGAGTTCTGGCAGGACTACCTCGACAACCCGCACGCGGTCGCGCTGCGCTGCGCGCGGTGAGTTCACCTAAACCGCTTCGAACTTCGTTCCCGTGGCCCCGATGCGCTCAAGTGCGTCGCGGATCTCCTCGCGGACGATCAGGACGATGGGCCATCCCCAGGGGCGGAACACCTTCGCGTCACCGACCTGCGAAGCGTCAATCCGCATTCCCCAGACGTCCCGGTACTTTCCAACCTTCTCAGGGCGCCCGTCCTCGGGCGTCCACTTCTGAAATTCCTCGGTGGCCTTCTCGTCAATGCAGTGGCTCAGCTTGGTGGCCACGAGGATGAAGAACTGTTCGGACTGGCCTTCGACCTCTACGGGTAGGAGCTGCACGTCATCGGGAGCAAGGTCCGCGAAAACGGATGCCACCTTGGCGTGGACGACCGGCGTTGATCGGGCCGCTAGCGAGAAGTCGAGCGCTGTTCCAGGAAGATACAGCGGGAGCTTCACGCGGTCCGGAGCGTCAACACGTGTTCCGTCAGTGAACACCCACGGCTCACTCAAAGCTCTGCCCTCAGAGTCAGTAGGGGCGCCGAGCACCCATCGACCTGGAAGGGTCATGTCGTCGCTCAGATCGAAGTAATGCTCGGGCATGTAGGCCAGCTTCTCATCCTCACGCGACAACTACCTTGACGCTCACCGCATACAGCCTGAAAATCTAGAAATACACTGGATTCTGATGATGAGGCAGTTATGCGGGTTCTAATCGCAGCGAGACCAGGTCGAGCGCATTTCGCTTCGATACTGGCGGTCGCAGCACTATTGCTTTTCGCTGGTTGTACTTCTGCTAAATCGAATAGAACAGGCAGAGCAGGACGAACGGTGTTTGCCTTGGCGCAAACTGAGTGCAACCAAAGCGACTCGACTGTTTCCTGTTGCCTTAAGAGATATCCGTACAGCCCTGAAAGTTGCGGAGCTGAAGCGCCTGTAAGACCGCCTCAACCTCCCATCCTCCTCCCGCCGCCGGGGTCTACGGACTCCGCAAGCGCAGAAGAGCTACCAACACCAGCAGAGAGGGAGCGCTGGCGATCAGAAATATGCGAGCCCCACTATGACAAGTGCGTAAACAAAGGGGGCGGAGCAAAGCCCGGCCGCGTCCACAATGAGACGCAATGTAAAGCTTGTTACGAATACTGCACGCGCAGGGGTTTTTGGCCCAGCTCTGCCAACGGGAAAAGGTGTCCAGGAGGATGAGAAACCGCCAGCCGCAGAAGACAGAACGCGAGCCCATTGGCGCACTGGAGAGCGGTAGGCTTCACCTCTCTTTGTCAAAGGCGACCTTCGCGGAGTTCGAGCGCACATTTTTGGAACACCAGCGAGCATGGCTGCGCAAGGCCAAGACGCCGAAAGAGCAGCTTGTCATCAAGCGAAGGACCGCAGAAGACATTCTGCTGGGCGCTTACGGGCGCGAGTGCACCTGGGCTGAATTCAACCGCGCGTTGCGGCGCACTGAAAAGCTGGGCTACGACAATCCAGGAAGGCGAGCGCACATCGCGTGCTTATTTGCGCTGACCGTCAAGCAGTTTCCTGGGCAATCCGAGACGGCACGGCGGAAGCTGGATGAAGCAGAGAGGCACCTGCTCTTTCTGCGCAAAGCCCACCCTGTGCGGAAGGAAAACCTAAAAGACATTCAACGCATCCGGCGGATGGCCGGATGGGAGACAAGCGCTCCTCGGTCGCGCTAGGCGCTTGCCTCCACCACGCGTGGCGGACGCGCGCTGCTCGCACGCCGCCGTTTTACAACTCATGCCGAGGCGCGGATGGCCGTCTTCCGCTTCCTCGAAGGCTGGTACAATCCGCTCCGGCGCCACTCCGCGCTCGACTACGGGTCGCCCGCTGGTTACGAGGAGAAGCACCGCGCTGCCGCTCGAGGGCGAAAGCGCGGAACGCTCTGCGGAACCAGGGCAACTTCAGCAGGCGCATGAAGAGACTCCTGGATGCCGGCTCACTTCGCCTTGATGAAGAACCGATGTTCCGACCACCAGTCGAAGTGCCCCCGGCTGCGTGAGAAGTAGATGCCACGGTCGGCGTCGAGGACCTTCTCCCAGAACGGACCGCCGTGCTTCTTCTTGAGCTCGCCCTTTGGCTTTCCCAGGAGCTTCGTCGCCGTGAAGTCGTTCACGCCCGAGGGCAGCTTGAACGCGAGCGGGCCGTCGTACTTCTCACCGAGATGCACTTCGCTGATGACACCGTTGCGCCCGACGCTGATGGTGATGCCGCGCTTCGTGTCCTTCAGCTTTCCCTGGGCCTTGGGCAGCTTCGCTGGCAGCTTCAGCTTCTTCAAATCCGCCGACAGCTTCGCGTCGCTCACATGCCTGCCGAGCAGCGACACCAGCCCGCGCGGAAGGGGCGCGAGCTTCTTCACGCCCTCACTCACGACGGGCGCGGGTGTGGCTTCGCGCTGGTAGGCCCGCACGTTGAACTTCGCGGGCTTCGGGGCCTGGACCTCCTCCTTCGCAAGCCACGCGCGCAGGGCTTCGCGCGCGTCGCCCTCATCGAGATCGTCCAGGCGCGTCTTCCCCTTGCCCAGCGCGAGCAGGAACGCTTCGAGGCTGGGCGCGACGACCTTCAGCGCGTCCGACTCCGAATCGAACAGCACCACGGGCGCCGGCTTCACGGTCGAGACGAGCGCGAGCAGTGAACCGTCCGGCAGCGAGAGGAAGCACCACGCGTCTCGCAGCCCGCCCGGCATCTTCGGTAAGCTGAGCTCGAAGGTTCCGAACGCGCCGTGCTCCTGCTTCGCGAGCCACTTCGCGAAGCGGGCGAGCAACGGCGGAACGCTCTGTCCCTTGGGGGCCTTCAGCTTGACGTAATACCGGGTCATCAGCGGCCCTGGAACTTGGGCGGACGGCGCTCGGCGAAGGCGGAGAAGGCCTCCGTCAAATCGAGCGACTGGAGGAACGCGGAGTTCCACACCGCCACGTAGCGCAGCCCATCCGCGATGGACTTGTCCGCGCAGTACTCCATCACCTGCTTGGCGCCCTGGACCACGAGCGGCGGGTTGTCCGCGATGCGCCTCGCCGTCGCCCGCGCCTCCGTGAGCAGGGCCTCGGGGGAGGGGAAGACCTCGTTGACCAGGCCCATGCGCAGCGCGCGTGCCGCGTCCACGTCTCCGCCGGTGTAGGCCAGCTCCCGCGTGTTCCCCTCACCGATGATGCGCGGCAACCGCTGGAGCGCGCCCAGGTCCGCGACGATGCCGACCTTCACCTCGCGCAGGGAGAACTTCGCCTCCTGCGAGCAGTACCGGAAGTCACACGCGGCGATGAGGTCCATGCCGCCACCAATGCACCAGCCATGCACCGCGGCGATGACGGGCTTCTTGCACCGGGCCATCCCTTCCGTGGCCTGCTGCATCTCTCCAATCAGTTTCAGCAGCCGGCTGCGCTCCAGCGCCAGGTTGCTCTCGCCGGTGAGCAGCGGCCCCAGGGACTCCATCATCCCCATCAGGTCCAGGCCGTAGGTGAAGTTCTGCCCTTCACCGCGTACCAGCAGCACGCGCACGTCATCGTCGGCGTCCAGCGCGCGGAGCGCCTCGGGCATCTCCCGCCAGAAGTCCGGGCCCATGGCGTTGCCCTTGCCCGGGCCGGTGAGCACCAACTCGGCGATGCCGTCAGCCTTCTCGATGCGCAATGACTTGTACGTGCCGTCCATCCGTTCCCTCCCAGGGAAGTGTGCGGAGGGCACTTGAGCAGATGCCGCTCAGGCGGGCCAGAACCGGTGGCACTCCGCGCTCCATTCGGCACGGCGGGTGCGGCCGGACGTCCAGGTCTTGTAGCGGTAGTCGTGGCGGCTGCGCTTCTGGAAGTAGAAGGACCAGCGCCCCGACTCCCGCACCCCGAACACGGTGCCGAACTGGATCAGCTCGTCCTGGTCCACCTTCCAGAACGACCGGAAGGCATGGGTGCCCACGTGGTACCAGGAGGCGCCGCTCACGCCGCGTTCGTATTCGAGCTGGGCGGTGCCCGCCGCGCTCAACATGCCGGGCATGTAGTCATGCATCGACGCGGAGGCCGACGACTGCTGGCTGCCGCCCATGACCTTCCGGGCAGCGTTGAAGCGGGCCTCCATGGCCTGGACCTTCGCTTGGTACCTCGCCGCGTCGTTGGGCGCGTTCGCTCCCTCCGAGTTCGCGTTCAGGTGGTACACCGTCGGCGAGGCCGGATCTCCAGTGACGAAGATGGAGCACCCCTGGAGGGCGGCGGTGACGAAGTAGTTCGCGTGCGAGCCCAGCCGCACGCAGTGGGTGCTGTCGAAGCCCCAGTGCAGGTAATAGAGGTCGAAGGACTGCGCCACCACCGGGCCACCCACCTCCAGCGACAGCAGGTTGTGGTCCCCGTTGAAGAGGATGCCGGTGCCCGGTTCGGTGATGGGGTTCGTGTTCTCCGACAGGTCGGCGGCCTCGTGCAGCGCCCCGCTGAGCACACAGCCCTGCGTGTCGTAGACCGTGGCCTCCAGTCCGTGGGGGTCCAGGTTTCGCGCGTGCATCAACCGCTTCAACCCGACGAGCGACCGCTGCTGGGACGGCGGTGGCGCGACCCTGAGCGCCGGGAAGACGGCCTGTTTCGAGGCCTTCTTCACCAGGTCCTGCGGCTTGTAGAGGGGAACGAGCGCCAGGGGCCATCTCCAGGTGGGGGGCCGCGTGAGCATACCGCCCGCGGGGCAGGCCTGGCGTCAGGGCACGTCCATGGCCGTCGGGTCGGCCTTCCAGCGCTGGAGCTGTTCCTTGGAGGGAAAGCCCGTCACGCGGTAGCGCTCTGGGTACACGCCCAGCTCGGGCATCAGCAGCGTGCCTGCATCGCGCACCACCAGGTCCCAGCGGACCGCGGCCACCGGGGGCGCGTCCGGGCCCAGCGTCGCGTCCACGAAGAGGATGACGTCCGCTCGCGGGAGCAGCGACTCGCCTTCATTGGACCAGACGGTCTGCCCGAAGAAGCGTCCCTGGGCGTCCTTCTCCGGCAGCAGGCTGGCGACGAAGACGTCGTGGTGCTCCTGCTCCTGTTGCTTCCGGAGCCGCTCGGTCTGCTCCTGGTAGCCGCGCAGCCGGCTGGTGAACGCGAGCTTCTCCAGGATGCTCCGCGCCGGGCTCTTCGGCTCGGGGAGGAAGGGTTTCCATCCGTCGGAGGTGAGGCGCAGCGCGTGCCCGTCCACCGGGCGCGGCGCCTGGACGCCCTCCAGGGCCGCCTCCGCCAGCGTGAGCAGGCCCGTGGCGTCTTCCGCGCCGGTGATGAGCACCGTGTCCCGGTTGGGGACGACCACCACCGGATCGCCCTTCACCTCGCAGCCGCGCACCACGTCGTCCAGCAGCATCCGCGAGGCCCCGTAGCTGTCGTTCGTGAAGAGGCCGCAGACGCCCAGGGTCAGGTGCCGGAGCGGCGCGGCCTCCAGCCTCCGCAGGTTGGCCATCGCGTCCGCGCGGGCCTGCTCGTAGGTGATGCCCCAGCGCGTCAGCTCCTCCGTGGGCACGTAGCGCATGGCGTCCGGGGTGTCCTGGACGAGCGCCTCCGCCAGCACCTCGCCCACCGGCCGCCAGGACACCGGCGATGACTCACCGGCTTGCTGGGAGAACGCCTCGAAGGTGTCGCGGGCGCGCACCACGAGCATCAGCAGGGGGCGCGCCTGCTCGTAGGTGGCCGGGGCCTCCGGGAGCACGCCGGTCCGCCCCAACCGCGCGAGCACCTCAGCGCGCCGCTCGGGCGGGGCGTCCTGGTACTCGCGGTAGAAGTTCGCGAGGTTGAGGGTCAGCCCCAGGCCGCCGTCCGGGGCGTAGCGCTGGATGAGGAACTGCTCCGGGTCGTACTTCCATTCGCCCGTGGGGTCCGCGGCGCGGAGGGTCTCCAGCGCCAACTGGGCGTAATCCTCCCGGTCGCTCGCCTCCAGGGACAGCGGTTCATGGACCTTGAGGGGTCCGTTGGCGAGGACCAACGCGGCGACGAGCACCAGGGCCGACACACCGAAGCCCGCCACCTTCCACTGCGTGTTGCGTGACATGGGCCCGGCAGCAGACACCTGCCGGGCCACGCTGTGCAACCTTCCTACGCCGACCGAGCCCGGCGGCGGCGCAGCAGCAGGGCCAGGGGCAGGAAGCCCCAGAACGGCGCGCCCGCGGACGAACATCCGCAGCCGGAGTCCTCGGGCTCCTCCGGGGAACCCGTGCCCGCGTCGACGCTCGTCCCCGCATCGACCGTCACGCCCGCATCCGGCCGCGTGCCGCCGTCCATGCCTGCATCCACACCGCCGTCCGCGCCCGCGTCGCTGCCACCATCCGCGACGCCACCCCCACCGTCGGTGCCTGCATCCACGCCGCTGTCCAGGCCCGCGTCACCGCTGCCGGCGTCCGGCTTGTCTTCTTCCGGCGTGATGCTCAGCACCCGCCCGTGCACGCGTTTCATGTAGAGGCCGGGGCCCGAATCGAAGCGCTGGTAGACGATGACCGCCTTGTAGGGCGCGAGCAGGGTCATGCCCGCCGGGCTCGCGTTGTCCTCAGCGCGCCAGACGTCCAGCGGCTCGGGCGTCAACACCGTCCCGTCCAGCGACACGCGCGCCAGCTTGGGACCCATGAATGCATCCGACCCCTGCTGCCAGAGGATGGTGAAGCCAGCGCCGTCGAACATCGGCTGCGCGTAGCGCTTCATCGAACCCCCGGGGACAACGACCTTTCCGTCCGGGTCCTTCAGCGTGCCGTCGTTCGCCACGCGCGCGGCGCGGATCTCCGGCCAGCCCCCTCCCTTGCGGTAGTCCGACCAGGTGACCAGGAAGTCGCCATGCGCGGCGACGTCCGGCTCGTACTGGTAGGACGCCGCGGCGGAGATGATCCGCGGTGTCGCATCCACCAGTTGCCCGGTGGGGCTGACCCGGGCGGCATGGATGTCGTAATCGCCGTTGTAGTTCGTCCACACGACCAGGAAGTGCGTGCCATTGAAGGCCACCTTCGGCTGGCTCTGCGTCTGGGTGTTGGAGGCAGGCCTGGGAAGCGAGATGGGGCTGGACACCGAGCCGTCCTCGCGCACGATGACTCCCGTGATGCGGCTGCCCGCCGCCTCCCAGACGACGAAGAAGGAGTTTCCCGCGCTGGCGATGGAGGCGGGACCGGAGCGGGTGGACGTGGCGAGCGTGAGGGGCTGCGCGTCGATGAGCGTTCCGTCCGGCCGCACCCGCTGGGCCTTGAGGTCATAGCTGGAGCCCCCTTCACCCCAGGCCACCAGGTAGATACCGTCGCCAGCACCCAGCGTCGGACCGGCCACATAGGTCGGGAAGGGGAGGACCCGCACGTCGCCCGTGGGCAGCCCGTCGGCGTTCAGCGGCTGGAGCCGGATGCTGACGGTGCTCACGGCCTCCTCGCCCACCTGGTCCCGCCACGCCATGAGCCCGGTGCCTCCCGATGAGGCCACGCGCGGGATGTCCTGGACATTGGCGCCCCAGGCGAGGAAGCGGCCCGCTCCATCCACCGGGGTGCCGTTCGTCTCGAACCGTCCGGACTTGAGGCCGTACGAGCCAACGTACTCGGCCCACACCGCGCGCAGCCGCGTGCCGTCGAAGACGAGGTCAGACAGCGTCTTCTGCCCGGAGTGGGTGAAGAGGGGCACCCGCGCGGCGTCCTTCACCACGCCGTCCTTGCCGAAGCGCACCCCGTAGAAGCGCTCGTCGTAGGAGCCGGTCGCGGCGCGCCAGACGACCCACGTCTGCGTCCCGTCGAAGGCGATGGCCGGGCCCTGCTTGTAGTCGTAGCTGGCGGGCGTGATGCGCACCCCGGTGCCGTCCAGCGGTTCACCCGCGACGCTCACCCGCCCCCCGTAGAAGTCGCCGTAGCCGGAGGAGTTCCGGCTGTCGCCCCACAGCACCTGGTAGTTCGTCCCGTCGAAGAGGGCCCGGGGATACGTCTGGTAGCTCGAGGCGAGGACGCTCACCGGGATGCCCGCGGCGTCCAGCACTTCGCCGGAGGGCGCGACCCGCGTGGCGTAGATGTCCCACTGGGTGGTCTCGCCCACCTGGTGGCGGCCATCCTGCCAGGCCACGAGGAAGCCATCGGGACCGCCCGCGACGGTCGGGTTGGCCTGATTGCCGGCGGTGGAGACGAGCACCCCCGGAGTGGTGTCCAGCACGGTGCCGTCGTCGCGGATGCGGGCCCCGAGGATGTCGTAGTCATAAACGCCGCCGCGCTGCCACACCACCAGGCTCACTCCTCCGGACGAGGCCACCTTCGGGTCCACCTCCCACTTTCCGTCGATGGCTGGGATGGGGGCGGAGATGCGGAAGCCATCGGGTGGGGTGGTGACGGTGCCGTCGGGGCTCACCCGCGCGCCGTAGATGGCGAAGTTGCGGTTGTCCCGGTAGTCCTGCCACACGACGAGGAACTGCTTGCCGTCCCACGTCACCGAGGGGGCTTCCTGGCTGTGGGACGCGGTGCACAGGGGGATGCCGGCCGGGTCCAGCAGGTTGCCTTCCGCGTCGATGCGCGCGGCGTAGATCTCCGGGCCGGTGCCATAGAAGGCGCTGCGCTCCCCGCGCCGATCGTCGCTCCAGACCAGCAGTGTGACGCCGCCACCGGTCGCGGCGCGTGGCGACACGACGTTGGCCATCAGCCGCCCGTACCGGGGCGACTCCAGCGAGAACTCGTTGGACAGCTCCGTTGCCCCAACCACTGAAGCCCACAGCCACATCACGACCACGGCGCGCATCGACACCTTCCCCCTGAAGAGGCAGGCATCATCCCCAATTCGAACCCCCTCGCGCCAGCTCAGGGCTCGTTGAAGATGAGCAGGCCCCGGGAGGTGTCCACGACGTACACGTGGCCGTCTCCGGGAACGCGGATGCCAATGGCGCCTTCGAGCAGGTCATCGCCCCGGTTCAGGTCGGACTCACGGAAGGTGTTGAACCAGGCGATTTCGCGCGGCCGAGGGGGAACGGAGACATCCAGCACGCGCAGCCCCTCCTGGTAGTAGGCGATGTAGAGCCGCTGGTCCTTGAGGATCATGTTGTGGATGGAGGTCTGCGGCCGCAGCTTGTAGCGCCCCATGAGCTGGATGTTCGTGGGGTCCGTGACGTCCAGCACGCGCAGGTGGGCGCCCTGGTACTCGCCTCCCTCGAACGCGATCGTCTTCCCCGCGAAGGTGCCCACCGCGCTCGCGTGGCTCGTCGAATAGCTGTTGTCGGTCTCGAACGTGTAATGGCCCAGCTCCAGCGGGCTCATCGGGTCCTTCACGTCGTAGACGACGTAGCCCGCGCTGAAGTGGTTGACGTAGAGCCGGTCCTGATAGGCGAAGGAGTCGTGCGCCGAGGGAAACGCGGACTCCGTGTCGGCGGCGGTGAAGCGATTGAGCAGGACGGGCTGGAGCGGCGTGGAGATGTCGAAGATGAGCGTCTCGCCGGTGGGCGCGGGGCCCGGTGACACGGCGTAGAGCCGGTCGCCCTCCACGAACATCGTGTGGACATCGATGGGACCGCGACCGGGCGCGCTGCGCACGAAGGTCGGGTCCTCCGGGTGGGTGATGTCGAAGACGATGACGCCCGAGCTCTTGCTGGCGATGTAGAGCGCGTCGTCCTTGGCCCAGGCCGCGTTCCAGTACGAGTCGCCCGGGAGGGTGATCCGCTTCGTGATGACGGGGTGGCTCGGGTCGCGGACGTCGATCACCGCGAGCCCTCCCGGGGCCTGGGTGAGCGGGTCGTCGATGGAGACGACGTAGGCGTGGCCCCGGTGGACATACACATCCACCGGGCGCACCGTCTGGACATGGGTCTCGGAGAGGAGCCGCAGCCCTCCCGAGGATTCGGACTCGTTCCGCGCCCAGGTCATCCGCGCGGCCTCGAAGGTGCCCGAGGTGGCGACCTTGCCATTGGTGCAGCGGGCGAAGCATCCGGTCACCAGCCCGGGCCCGGTGACGCCGCAGCCCTCGAAGACCAGGTTCCGGACGGTGTCCCGGAAGGTGTACCGCGCGGAGACGCGGAAGCTTCCCTGAAGCTGCTGCCGCGCGACCGGAGCGCTCCGCATCGTCGGGAGGGAGTTCATGGTCGCGGTGCCGCCATCCTCGGGGACCCGGATGCCGGCGAAGTCCGCGAGGCCCGAGGCGTGGCGCATGTCCACCTGGTAGATGCCATGCGGCTCGATGGTGGCGAGCGAGGCGGTGTCGCACTTCGACAGGTCGAAGAGGGACGGGTCGTCGCAGTCGACGACGGTCCCCGGGAGCGGTGTGAACGCGCAGGGGGCGTACTCGCCCCGGTCGACCCAGTCCGACGGGTCGACCAGGGGCGTATAGGTCCCGTCCCAGGGGTCCTCGGGAGGAGGCGGGGGCGGGGGCGGGGGTTTGGACGTGTCCGAGCAGGACGACGACAGCAGGGCACAACCGAGGATGACTGCACGAAGGGCAGGGGACTCGAGGGCCATGCCCGAGAGTGTATGGCGTTACACTGATTGTCCGGGATGTGGGTATGCTGCCTCAATGCTCCTGGCAACATTCGCCTTTGTCATCGCCCTCTTCCTGGCCATCGGGGGCCTGCTTTTCGTCGGCATCCCGTCCTGGGAGCAGAACCGGTACGACCGTGTCCGCCGCGAGGGGCAACGCTATCTCGCCGTCATCAAGGAGGTCAGCGCCTCCCGGAACGACCGAAGCCAGGCGTGGCTCCTGCTGAAGCTCGAGACTCCGTCGGGTCCGGTGGCGAAGCGGCTGATCGTGAAGTTCACGGAGAAGATCACCTGGGAGTTCCTCTCCACGGCGCGCGTGACGGACCGGCCGGTGTACGTGCACTGCCTCCTGGATGAGCGTGTGGGGGAAGACGTGCGTCAATTCGGCTTCGTCCTCGAAGAAGCGCCTTGAGGGCCAGGCCCTGCTCAATCCGTCATCAGCACGTGCGCCCCCTTGTTGAGGCCGGGAGGGTTGTCTGACTTCTCCACGGAAGACAGACGCCGAGGAGCAGGCGTCGTGAGGTCATCCCACGACGCTCGTTCAATGGCTCAGGCCTTCACGGTCTCGATGATGCTGGCCCCGCTCCGGGTGGGGATGATGCGCTCCACCCTCCACGAGGTCGCGGCGAACAGCGCCTGGAACTCGTCCCGGGTGCGCTCGCGCCCGTCAGCAAGCACCAGCATGTTGAGGTCCATCAGGTGGGTGGGGTCTGGATTGCGGTTGTCCGGAATCACCATCTCCAGCACGAAGAGCCGCGCCCCGGAGGGAGCCGCCTCATGGATCCGGCGCAGGAGGGTGAGGGAGGCGTCGTCCTCCCAGTCATGGAGGATGTGTTTGAGCAGATAGGCGTCGGCCGCGGGGATGCCGGGCTCGAAGAAGCTCCCGGCCACCACCTCCACCCGGCTGGCGAGCCCCCGGGTTTCCAGCGCCGTCTTCGCGCCCTCGGTGACCCGGGGCAGGTCGAAGAGGATGCCGCGACAGGAGGGATGGGCGCGCAGCACGTGTGAGAGCAGGTCGCCGTGGCTGCCTCCAATGTCCGCCACCCGGGCGAAGGGGGCGAAGTCGATGTGGTGCGTCAGTTCGCTGCCCACCAGGCCGGACAGGTTGCCCATGGCCCGGGCGAAGTGCTCCGCCTCGTCGGGATGCCGGGCGAAGTGCTCCCAGATGTCGGAGCCCAGCGCGGCCCGCACGGGGGCCTTTCCGGTGCGCACGGCCTCTGACAGGAGCCCCCAGGGCAACCAGTGGGACTTGTCGCTCTGCATGATGGCCACCGCCCGCAGTGAGCCCGGGACGTCCGAGCGCAGCCCCTCGCCCATCGGTGTCAGGACGAAGGTCCGCTCGGTAGGAGACGCGAAGACGCCGGCGGTGAGGCCGCCTCGCATCAGCCGGAACAGGGCGCCCGGATGGACGCCCAGCTCGGCTGCCATGGAGTCACTGTCGCGGGGGCCTCCCGCGAGCAGGTCCGCGATCCCCAGCCGGGCCACCGTGCCGACGACCTGGGTGATCCAATGGCCATTGATTGCCGCGAACAGCTGCTGCGTAGGGGACGGATTCTCGCTGGGCATGATTTTCATGCCGCGAGCCTACTCGATTGACGTCTGGATTTGACCGGGAGTACGCCCGGTGGATGACCTCACCGAACGTCCATCCGGCGCAGCTCATTGTCGATATCGGATTTGGCTTCATCGTCTCCGGCGCGCTGGCCACGGCGGCGGAGCTGGGAGTCGCGGACCACCTGGAGCAGGGCCCCAAGAGCGTGGCCCGGCTCGCGGAGGACGTGGGCGCGGATGCGGCGTCGCTGTACCGCGTGCTGCGGCTGCTCGCGAGCGCTGGCGTGTTCTCCGAGGATGGCGACGGCAACTTCGGGCTCACCCCCGCCTCGGAGCTGCTGCGCACCCACGCCCCCGGCTCCTTGCGCAGCGCGGTGTTGATGCTCACGCAGGACATCTTCTGGGCCCCGACCGGGGCGCTCGCGCAGACCGTGCGGACGGGGACGAACGCCTTCGAGCGCATCTTCGGCAAGCCGTTCTTCGACCACCTCGCCAGCAACGCCGCGGCGGGCGCCACCTTCCACCGGGGCATGTCCAGCCTGTCGGACCTGGAGAACGGCCCCATCGCCCGCGCCTATGACTTCAGCGCCTGCCGGCAGGTGGTGGACGTGGGCGGTGGCCACGGCGGCTTCCTCATCGAAGTGCTGCGCTCCGCGCCGTCGGTCCGGGGCGTGCTCTTCGATCACCGGCACGTCCTGGACGAGGCACGCATCGCCTTGGAGAGGCTCTCCGAGCGCTGCGAGCTGGTGGCAGGGGACTTCTTCCAGACAGTGCCTTCCGGCGCGGACGCGTATGTCCTCAAGCGCATCCTCCATGACTGGAGTGATGACGTGTGCGTGGACATCCTGCGCCACTGCCGCCGCGAGATGGCCGAGGGCGGCCGGGTGCTCGTCGTGGACACGGTCATCCCGCCCGGAAGCGCGCCGCACGGGGGCAAGGTGCTCGACGTGATGATGCTGGCCTCGCTGCCGGGCCGGGAGCGCACCGAGGAGGACTTCCGCAAGCTCTTCGCCCGGGCAGGCCTGAGGCTGTCGCGAGTCATCCCCACGCCGGCCGCGCTCAGCATCACGGAGGCCGTGGCGGGGTAGGGCGATGGGCGTCGTTGAAGGAGCACATCAAGCATGTCTGCTGATGCGCTTCAGCGGGTCTACTGCGGGTGTGGAATTGGCTGTCGATATTGCAAGTCATTCTCGATATCCTTCGATTCAAAGACAATCCCGTCTTGAGAGGATATCGCCATGCGCAGAACCGCTCTTCGTGCTGCTCTTGCCGTCGCCACCGTCGCGGGCATCGCCATCTCATCCACTGCCGCGTTCGCCGAGGACGCGAACGACTGGGAGTCGGGCCTGACGTTCTACAGCAGCGATTACGTGACGCCCCTGGCGAACTTCCCGGCCCCTGACGGCGAGTGCCATGCGTTCCCTGCCACCGCCGGCCTCCTGATCGGGTGGAGCAACTTCGAGCACGTGATTGCCTACCGGACGGCGGACTGCAGCGGCGATGCGTTCGGGCTTGGCACGCTGCGGTCGTTCGATCCGGGCGAGTTCGCGAGCTTCATCGCCTACTGAGTGAAGCGGCACGGCGGATGGACGCCTGGAAGCGGCGTCCATCCGCCGTGGCACGTCAACGCAGCAGCCGCGCGCAGATGGGCAGGTGGTCGGAGGGCTCCTGCTCCGAGGGCAGGGGTGTCCGCTCGTCCAGCGCGAGCAACGGGTCCGGCGAGGCTCGCAGCGCGGCGGAATGGAAGAGGAAGTCGATGGTCTTGGGGAGGCCGTTCGCATTGCAGGTCGGCTGATACCGCCCCGCGTAGGCATCCCGCAGCCCGGCCGCTTCGAACGCCTGGACCAGCGGCTCTCCAGGTTGGGCGTTGAAGTCGCCGCACACGATCCACAGGGCCTCCGGATCCTTCCGGACGAACTCGTCGATCAACTCGGTGGCCTGCCGCACGCCCTGGTGTTGCTCCACCGGCCTGTCGGGCCGGTCCCAGCGCAGGTGCGTGCAGGCCACGCGCAGCCGCGCTCCGCCGACGTCGAAGTCCACGACCAGCGCCACGTGCCCGGAGATGCGTCCGTCCTCCAGCCGGTCCTGGAAATGGTGGGCCCGGTGCACCGGACCCTGTCCCAGGCGGTGGAACACGGCGCAGCCATCGGGGCGGCCTTGCCCCTTCTGGGCCATCACCCCCGTGTAGCCGTGTGGCTTCAGGCCCTCCTGAAGCGCGGCGAAGCTGTCGGGCTCCACCTCCTGGAGGCAGACGATGTCCGCGTCCAGGTCCAGGATGCGGCGGACCCGCAGTGCGTGGCGGCTTCGCGGCCGGAGCAGGTCCGCGGGCGTGTGCGGGAACCACTCGGGCTTGACGTAGGCATCCGCCAGGATGTTGTAGGAGGCGATTCGCAGGTCCACCGTCATGCCGTCCATGCTGTCACGAGCGGCGGACGCTCGCGCGCGGACGTGAATCTTGCGAGGATCCGCGAGCCCCCTAGGCTTCGCCGACCATGTCCACCCTGTCCCCGCTGCTGGAGCAGTTCAAGGTCCACCTCGAAGGTGAGAAGGGCGCGTCGCCGCACACGGTGCGCAACTACCTCATCGACCTGAAGGACTATGAGCGCTACCTGGTGGAGCGGATGAAGCTGTCGCTGCTCGCGGGCACGCACGCGGCCATCCGTGGTTACCTGGGCACGCTCGCGGTGGACCACGCGCCCACCAGCCGCGCGCGGCGGCTGGCGAGCATCAAGTCGTTCTACAAGTACCTGGTGCGGCAGAAGCTCCTGTCCGCCAGCCCGGCCAAGCTGGTGAAGAGCCCCAAGCTGCCGAAGTCGCTGCCCAAGGTGCTGCCGGTGGAGGAGGTGTTCGCCATCCTCGACATGCCGGACGTGGACACGGTGCTGGGGCTTCGCGACAAGGCCATCCTGGAGATGCTGTACGGCGGGGGCCTGCGCATCAGCGAGCTGTGCGGCCTGGACCTGCTGGGCGTGGACCGGAGCAGCCGCATCGTCCGGGTGATGGGCAAGGGCAGCAAGGAGCGGCTGGTGCCGCTCAACGTGAAGGCCATCCGCGCGCTGGAGGCGTACCTCGCGAGGCGAGGCGAGCTGCTGGCCGAGATTCGCGAGGGCCAGGACCCGGACGCGCTCTTCCTCAACTTCAAGGGCGGCCGGCTGACGGCCCGGAGCATCGCGCGGCACCTGGACGCGTACGTGCTGAAGCTGGCCCTGGCGCGCAAGGTGAGCCCGCACGCGATGCGTCACTCGTTCGCCACGCACCTGTTGGGCGGCGGCGCGGACATCCGCAGCATCCAGGAGCTGCTGGGCCACGCGAGCCTCTCCACGACCCAGAAGTACACCCACGTGACGTTCGAGCAGTTGCAGGAAGTGTATGACGCCGCCCATCCGCGGGCGTGAGTTGGGTTCGATAGCAGACGGCTGTTGAACCCAGCTGAAAGTGTGGAGTCCGGCGATCGCGACGCCGGCCTACGGTTTCGGCATGACCGACGAAATCAAGTGCCCCGTCGCGCACGGCAATCGCCGCGCGCGCACGAACACGCAGTGGTGGCCGGACCAGCTCAACCTCGCGATGCTGCACCAGCATTCCTCGCTGTCGGATCCGATGGTCGAGGACTTCAACTACGCGGCGGAGTTCCAGACGCTCGACCTGGACGCGGTGGTGAAGGACCTGCACGCGCTGATGACCGACTCGCAGGACTGGTGGCCGGCGGACTACGGCCACTACGGCCCGTTCTTCATCCGCATGGCGTGGCACGCGGCGGGCACCTACCGCATCTTCGACGGCCGTGGCGGCGCGCGCTCCGGTGAGCAGCGCTTCGCGCCCCTCAACAGCTGGCCGGACAATGGCAACCTGGACAAGGCGCGCCGCCTGCTGTGGCCCATCAAGCAGAAGTACGGCCGCAAGCTGTCCTGGGCCGACCTGATGATCCTCACGGGCAACGTGGCGCTGGAGTCCATGGGCCTCAAGACGTTTGGCTTTGGCGGCGGACGGGAGGACATCTGGGAGCCTCATTCCATTGACTGGGGTCCGGAGTCCACCTGGCTGGGCGACGAGCGCTATAGCGGCGAGCGTGAGCTCGCGCACCCGCTGGCGGCCGTGCAGATGGGCCTCATCTACGTCAACCCAGAGGGCCCGAACGGCAAGCCGGATCCGGTGGGCTCCGCTCGCGACATCCGCGACACGTTCGCGCGCATGGCGATGAACGACGAGGAGACCGTCGCGCTCGTCGCCGGTGGCCACACCTTCGGCAAGTGCCACGGCGCAGGTCCGGTGCACCACGTCGGCGCGGAGCCGGAGGGCGCGAACATCGAGGAGCTCGGGCTGGGCTGGAAGAGCACCTACGAGAGCGGCATTGGCGCGCACGCCACCACCAGCGGCCTGGAGGGCGCGTGGACGCCCACGCCGACGAAGTGGGACATGACCTACTTCGAGACGCTGTTCGGCTACGAGTGGGAGCTGACCAAGAGCCCGGCCGGCGCGCACCAGTGGAAGCCCGTGGGCAAGAGCGGCGACGGCACCGTGCCGGACGCGCACGTGCCCGGCAAGCGCCACGCGCCCATGATGACCACCGCCGACCTGGCGCTGCGCTTCGACCCTGTCTACGAGCGCATCTCCCGCGACTACATGGCCCACCCGGCGACGTTCGCGGACGCCTTCGCGCGCGCCTGGTTCAAGCTGACCCACCGCGACATGGGCCCCAGGTCGCGCTACCTGGGCCCGCTGGTGCCGAAGGAGGACCTGCTCTGGCAGGACCCGATTCCGGCCGTCAACCATCCGCTGATCGACGCCGCGGACATCGACGCGCTCAAGGCGGAGTTGCTCGGCTCCGGCCTGTCCATCCCACAGTTGGTCAAGGCGGCCTGGGCCTCGGCGTCGACGTTCCGGGGGAGCGACATGCGCGGCGGTGCGAACGGTGCTCGCATCCGCCTGGTGCCGCAGAAGGACTGGGAGGCCAACGAGCCCGCCGAACTGGCGAAGGTGCTCTCCAAGCTCGAAGCCATCCAACAGAAGTTCAATGGCGCGCAGCAGGGTGGCAAGCGGGTGTCGCTGGCGGACCTGATTGTTCTGGGCGGCACCGCGGCCGTGGAGGCCGCCGCGCGCGACGCGGGCCACAAGGTCACCGTGTCCTTCACGCCGGGCCGGATGGACGCGACGCAGGATCAGACGGACGTCGAAGCCTTCCTGGTGCTCGAACCGGCGGCGGACGCCTTCCGCAACTACGTCCGCGCGGGAGCCGAAGCGACGACCGCCGCCGCGCTCATCGACCGCGCCAGCCTGCTCACGCTCACCGCGCCGGAGATGACGGCGCTCGTGGGCGGCCTGCGCGCGCTGGATGCCAATCATGGCCACACGCCGCACGGCGTGTTCACGAAGCGTCCGGGCAAGCTGACGCCGGACTTCTTCGTGAGCCTGCTCGACATGCGCACGGCGTGGAAGCGCTCGGAGACGGCGCCGAACCTGTTCGAAGGCCGCGACCGCGCCACGGGCGACCTGCGCTGGACGGCGACCATCGCCGACCTCGTCTTCGGCTCGAGTTCGCAGCTGCGCGCGCTGGCGGAGGTCTACGCAGCCCGCGACGGCGAAGCGCACTTCGTGCAGGACTTCATCGCCGCGTGGACCAAGGTGATGAACCTGGACCGCTTCGACCTGCCGGGGAAGAAGACGATCTGAGCGGTAGGTCATGCCTTGAAGAGACGCAGGGCCTGGAACCTTTCAGTTCCGGGCCCTCGCATGGCATTGCCCAAAGTGTGTAGAATTCGGCATCCACGCGCCTTTTGTTTGACGGAGCCACGTGATGCCAGATTCCAAGCCGCAGTGGAGGTTGGCCCGTATTCCTACAGCTGTAGTTCGGAAGACTCCGCAGGCTTCCTCCTGTTGAAGAAACAGGAGGGGGAGGAACGAGACCTCCCATGCAGCAGCCATCAGCCACAGAAGCGCAGGCACCGGAAGTCCGGCTGGTTGGCCGTCTCGTGACGGAGCTGGAGGAGATAGGCGCCTGGCTGCAGCCGCACTTCCGCAGGCGCGAGGCGCACGCCACTGCGGTCGAGTACGTGAAGGCCCTCCTGGGACGGGCACAGCGCAAGAATGTGTGGGGCCTTTCGGAGGATGCGGGGCATCAAGCGCCCTATGCCTTCCAGCACCTGCTGCTGCGAGCGAAGTGGGACGCGGATGCAGTACGCGACGACGTGCTGGAGTACGCGCGCAGGGCGTTGGGCGAAGGCGGCATCCTGGCGATGGACGAGACGGGCTTCCTGAAGAAAGGAGAGAAGTCCGTGGGCGTGGCGCGCCAGTACACGGGCACCGCGGGCAAGGTGGAGAACGCGCAAGTGGGCGTCTTCCTCTCGTACGTGACGCCTCGCGGGCATGCGCTGGTGGACCGGGAACTGTACCTGCCGGAGCCCTGGACGGAGGATGCGGCCCGCCGCAAAGCGGGAGGGATTCCGGACGAAGTGGGCTTCGAATCCAAACCGGCCCTCGCGCAAGGCATGCTGCAGCGGGCGCTGGGCGCGGGACTGAAGCCGGCGTGGGTGGTGGGGGACGAAGTCTATGGACGCGACAGCACCCTGCGCCGCTTCCTCGAAGACTTGCACCAGCCCTACGTGCTGGCGGTGGCCTCCAATACGCACGTCTGGCGCGGCTTCTACCAGGTGAAGCCTGGAGACATGGTGGAGGAGGTCCCTCCGGAGGACTGGACACGTCTGTCCGCAGGCGCGGGCACCAAGGGCCCTCGCCTCTATGATTGGGCGCGCATGCGGCTCAACCGGCACCTGGGCCTGTCGCGGTGGCTGCTCTTTCGCAGAGGCCTCGCGGACGGCAAGGTGGCCTTCTACGTCGCCCATGCCCGGCGCAATGCCTCACTGGAGTCGATGGTGCGCGCCGCGGGCAGCCGGTGGGCCGTGGAGGAGGACTTCGAATCCGCCAAGAACGAGGTGGGCCTCGCCGACTATGAGGTGCGCACCTGGACGGCCTGGCACCGGCATATGACGCTGTGCCTGGTGGCCCACGTCTTTCTCGCCGCCGCGCGTGCCGTGGCCAATCAGCAACTCCAGGAGGGCCTGCCCCCAAAAGCACTCGGCCTGCCGAGGCGCAGAAACCCCATGCGCGCGTTTCTCGCCCGGCGCGGCCTTCACTAACGGCCTTCGTCCGCTACTCCGTCCAGGAAGTGCGAGTGCTTCTGGTAGCGCTTCTGCGGCGTGTGGCGGCTCCGCTTGCGCATGTCCTCGCGTGGAGTCGCTGGCGACGCCACCACCAAGCCGTGGCCATGCAGTGCCACTATCGGGCCCGAAGGGCTCGGTTCAAACTGCAGCTGTAGGAGTATCGCCGCTCTCGAAAGCGCTCCCCGGGCGAAGCTCACAAACCGGGCCCGCCTTCCGGTCGTCGAACTCGTGGATGCCACGCCGCCAGCGTGGGCGATGAACGCACCAGCCGATTCGTTCCAGACACAGATGACTGTGGTCAAGCCAGCCAGTCCGTCGGATCCCTGGTCATTCCTGGAGCCGTTTGATCAGACGTACAGAACCGACGGGGTATGGCCTCCCGAGGTTCCCTCTCCTGGCGACCCGGATTCCCTGGTGTAAGTGGGAGGGAGAATTGTCATGGGCGTCATCAACTACGCTGGAAGCCTGTCCGCGGCGGTCATCCTGACGTGGCAAGGCGAGACCGTCGCCAACGCCATCAGCACGACCCTCAAGAAGTTCCCGTACACCCTTGCCAACGAGTCTGTGACCGAATTCGTCATCACGGCCACGACGAGCGCGAAGAACGTCGTGCTGACCCGAAAGGCGACGAAGACTCATCGGTTCTTCGATGATGCGCTGAACACCTATACGACCCTCCCCACCTCGGGCATCGACATCGAGGACCTTGTCGCCGCGGGGACGAGGGCAAGCTGCACCATCGACCTGACCTTCACCTACGCGCGTTTCTTCGACGCCATGCTGGAGCAGATGACGCTCACCGGGCCCGCCTTGAACAACCTGGCGAACCCGCGCGATTCAAAGGCCATTCTCGATACCTTTACCCACTCCGCGTCAGCGGGGAAGATCAGCATCGATTACAAGACCGCGACCCAGTCGCTGAAATCGCTTCCATGCCGTCTGGTGAAGAGTGATGTGAAGCCGGGACTTGCGGGGAAGCCGCCAGCGGTCACGCTCACTTTCGAGTTGGACTTCCTGAACGGGATCGACTCTGTCCGCAGGGAAGCCATGCGCAAGCTCATCGCCATGGATTGGTCCAAGATCGCCAAGTTGGGGACCGACGCGGCCGCCAGCAAACCAGAGATCCAGCTCTGGCGACAGAGCGTGTTTGCCTATCTGGTCAACTACTCGGATCTTTCTCGCGGTGAGCAGTTCCGTGCGAGCCTCGTCAACCGCCATAAGGGGAAGAGCGCGGTGGCGCTGGCAACGGATCTGCGCGACGACATCGATGGCCTCGTGGTGACCGCGAATCACTGGGGGCAGGCACGAGAGGATCTCAAGACCGAACGGCACCAGCGGCTGCTTTCGGATCTTTTTGGAACCCTGCACCAATCGACCTGGGTGTCATCGCCAGTCAGCTTCATCCGGAACATCCGCAAGTCGTTCAGACTTTCCCCCGAGCAGGGGGCGGCATTGGTTCTGCAGTATGGAGCCGGGCATTGCGGTGAACACGCTCAGGTCTCGTTCAGCGTACTCTCGGATATCATCAAGACTCCAGGGACGCAGATTTCCCACGCGGTCTTCACTGGCAACGCGAACATCGATCACGCGTTCGTGGTCTACGACCTGGATGTGGATACAGTGGTCCATACCCTTGCCACCGCCGCGAACAACTCCCGCGTGAACAAGGGGGGCGAGATAGCAGTGTGGAACCTTCGTGACGCCATCTCCCGGAATGCGCCACGGCGCGGGTTCGTGATGGATCCCTACCTCGATAAGTCCGTGATGAAGCCAACTGCTGACGCGTTGCTCGCCGCGCTCAACAACAAGTCGCGGAAGGCTTCCGTCAAGGACACGGACTTCCTGGCCTTCGCGGAAGAGTATCCCCCCAACTATGCGTTCCTGGACCTCCGTGGCCAGTCAGAGGCCGAGCGTAAGAAGCGCGTGAAAAACGTATGAGGGTCTCACTCCGCATCGCACGGGTCCTGGTGATGCTGCCGCTCCTCGGCTGTCCGGAGAAGACGCAGAGGGATGACGTGCGTCCACCGCCGTCGGCGCAGGCGAAGGAAGCGCACGCGATGAAGCCGAAGGATGACTCCTGTCAGACCGCCAAGACCGCCCGCGCCTTCGTGGAGCAAGCACGGGAGGAACTGGGACCAGGCATGGCTGGCGCGGAGCTCGCTCCCGTGCTGCCATCGCACTGGCCTCCAAAGGGGGGCGGTCTCGAATACTTCGTCTGCCGGAGCGAGTCGCTCCCGACCGGACTTGTGAAATCCGAAGTTCGTGGCCCCACCGAGCGGATTCATTTCGCTACGCCCGGTGCGACGCCTCGAGTGGAGTCCTTCGGAAATGTGGCCGTGCTCGGGGTCGAAGACACGACCGCGCGGGAGTCGTTGAATCCCCCCCAGAACCAGATCGAGCGCGCGGAACAGGCCCTGCTGGACGTGGTCGCCGGTTGCCGTTCCCTGGAGGCGGCCCGAGGTGACCTGGAGGGATACCTCGAGTGGGTGGCGCAGAATCCGCTTCAGGGCAGGGACCTGGAGCGGCGCGGTGACAGGTTGTTCTCGTGGCTGAGGAGACGCTGAACACCGCCGCGCAAGAACATCCGCCGCCGGCCTGCTCGCCCTGTTTCACGGGGCCAGGCCGGGGGCGTGACGTCGGCGTGTCCGCCGGATTCCGGGTGACGTAGAGTGCCCGCGCGATGGACACCCCCTTCGACGGGGACTCCGCGAACTCCCCCGCGGTCCCCGGCCTGAAGGGGGACGCGCCTGAAGGACTGAAACATGAGTGACACCGCCCCGACCGCGGGCCTGGACCGCAGTGCTTCCTCTCGCGCGTCGTCGGTCGCACGGTGGGTGACCGCGGTGCTCGGCCTGGGCGTCATCCTGCTGGTGCTGCGCGGAAGCTCCCTGCCGGCGCCGGTGCCCGCCTCCGCGCCCGGGGAGCGGTTCTCCGCCGAACGCGCCCGGGAGCACCTGCGCTTCATCGGCGCTGAACCCCACGCTGTTGGGGCGCCCCGGCACGCGCAGGTGCGCGACTACCTGCAAGCGCGCCTGCGCGATGTGGGCGCGGAGGTCCAGGTCCAGCGCGAGCCTGTCTTCGCTCCCACCCAGGGCATCCCCCGGCCCGCCGCGAACGTGGAGAACGTCGTGGGCCGGCTTCGCGCGAAGGACGGCGCGAAGGGCACGACCGTGATGCTGGTGGCCCACTACGACTCCGTGCCCACGGGGCCGGGCGCGTCCGACAACGGCGCCGCCGTCGCGTCCATCCTGGAGGTGGCGCGGGCGCTCCAGCAAGGGCCGGCGCTCGCGGGCGATGTGCTGTTCCTCTTCACCGACGCGGAGGAGCAACACCTGCTGGGCAGCACGGCCTTCGTGGCGTCCCACCCCTGGGCCCGGGAATCCGGCGTGGTCCTCAACGTGGACGCGCGCGGCAACGCGGGGCCGCTCCTGATGTTCGAGGTCTCCCCGGGCGGCGGCTGGCTCGTGCGCAGGCTCGCCGAGGAAGCCCCGGACGTCGGCGCCGGTTCGCTCTTCACCGCCGTGTACCAGCGGATGAAGAACGCCACGGACTTCACGGCGCTGCGGCAGGGCGGCTGGCAGGGACTGAACTTCGCCAACGTGGAGGGCACGCAGGCCTACCACTCGCGCAAGGAGACCGTGGACGCGGTCTCCGACGGGCTCCTCCAGCAGCAGGGTGACACGCTGCTCGCGCTCACCCGGCGCATCTCCCGCGAGGCGTCCGTACCGGAGGGCGAGGAGCTCATCTACTTCAACGCGGGCCCGCTGCGCGTCCACTACCCCCGCTCCTGGGCCGTGCCGCTGGCGGTCCTCTGGGGCGGCCTGTTCGTGTTCGCCATCTTCCGGGCGCGCCAGCGCAAGCAGCTGCGCGTGTGGGCCGTGGCGCGGGAGGCGGTGGTGCTGTTGCTCGTGGGCTTCCTGGCCAGCAGCCTCGCGCGGCTCGCGTGGCCGCTCTTGCGCGCCCTCCAGCCCGGCTTCCGCGCCCTCAGCCGCTCGGAGACGCAGGACAATGCGCGCTTCATCCTCGCGGTGGTGCTGTGGGTGATGGCGGCGATGGGCGTCGGGCTGTACCTGCGCAGGCGCGCGCCGGTGATGGAGCTGGCGGCGGGCGGCTGCGTGCCCTGGGCGGTCATCTGCATCGCGGTGAGCTTCGTCTTGCCGGGCGCGAGCGCGCTGTTCCTCTGGCCCTTCGCGGGCATGGTCCTGCTGCTCCTGTGGCTGGGAGGCCGGGGGACGGAGCCGCTGACCCAATGGTGTGTGCCTTTGTGGGGACTGGCGGCGCTGCCGCTCCTGCTGTTGCTGCCCGGCGTGCTGGCGACGTTCTACACGGTGCTGCCGCTGGAGCGGGCCGCGGTGCCTTCCGACCTGCTGATGCTCGGCATCTGCCTGCTCGCGCCCGGCTGGCTGTGGTTGGCGGGCCGGGGGCTGCCGTGGGCGTCGGGTGGGGCCGCGCTGCTCGGCCTGGGCCTGCTGGTGTCGCTCGCCGCCGGTCAGCGCTTCGACGCGCGAAACCCGCGCCCCACGGGCCTGCTGTACCTGGTGGACGCGGATGCGAAGACGGCGCGCTGGGTGTCCTCGGATCCCGTACTCAATGACTGGACGCGCGCGTACCTGGGCGGTGACCCGAAGCGCGAGGCCATGGACGCGCTGCCGGAGGTGAAGGGGCCGTTCTGGAACGCGCCGGCACCGACGCCAGGAGAGGACGTGCGGGGGTCCGCGGTCGAGACGCGCATGGAGGCAGGGGCGGGGGGCGGGCACCGGAAGGTGTCGCTCCACATCACCCCGTCCCGTCCGGACGTGGCCTTCGTGGACGTGCAGGTGCTGCCCGGAGACGCCGTGGTCTCGGCCCGGCTCGCGGGCCAGCAGGCCCCGGGCGACACGCTGCGGACCCGCAACGCGGCCCAGGGCGTGCTGTTCCGCTACTGGGTGCCGTCCTCCGGGGGCTTCGACCTGGAACTGGAGCTAACGGCGGGCGGCAGCCCCACCGTGAGGGTGGGCGAGCACACCTACGCGGTGCCTGCGTCGGTGACGCAGGGACTGCCCGCGCGCCCGGAGGACAGCATGCCGGTGCCCTTCGGTGAGGGCCTGGACGAAGGCACGCGCGTGACGCGGACGCTGCGGCTGGAGGCCACGGCGACGCAGGTCTCTCCCGGCCCCACGCCCTAGCTCTCGCGGACCCGGGCCGCCGGGTCTCAATGGCGGACAGCTGTCCGCTACACCACCGCGAGCCCCCGGGGCACCGTGGGCTCGAGCGCGGCGTGGAGGCGGAGCGCGGCGTCTCCCACCTCCTTCCTCCAGGCCATCCGCCATGGGCGCCGCAGGGGCCCGGACGCGAGCCGCTTCACGACGAGGTCCCCCTTGCCCAGGTGAGGGGTGGTGATCCACTCGGAGAGCACCGCGACGCCCAGGCCCGCGCGGGCCACGTCGAGGAGGGCCTCCGTGAGCGGCAGCCGCTCCACGCGGAGCCGGGGCCGCTCGCGGCCGAAGACCTGCGTCATGAACCAGTGCGACTCCGCCGCGGGGGTCTGCCCCGTGAGCAGGGTGTGCTCGCGGAGGTCCTCCCGGGTGAGCGCCCGGCGGGACGCCAACGGGTGCGACGCGGCCACCACGAAGATGATCTCGTCCGAGAAGAGCGGCCGGCTCTCCAGTCCGGCGCGAGGGACGGTGGACGTCGTGAGCAGCGCCACATCCAGCTCTCCTGCCACCAGGGCGGCGACGGGGTCCTGGGTGTGCTCCACCGCCAGGGCCAGGTGGAGGCCCGGCAGGCTCTTGCGCAGCGTCACCAGCGCGGACGGCAGCCAGTGGTAGGCGGTGTAGCACTCGCACACGAGGCGCAGGCGGATGGCGGGGGCCACTGGCGCCCGCACGCGATGCTCCAGGTCGCCCAGCTCCACCAGGAGCCGCGTGGCGCCCGCGACGAGCTCCTGGCCCGCGGGCGTCGGCACCAGCCCACGTGGGGTCCGGTCGAAGAGCCGCGTGCCCAGCCGCTCCTCCGCCGCGAGCAGCGCGCGGCTCACCGCCGGCTGCGTGAGGTGCAACGCGGCCGCGGCCCGGGCCGTGGTTCCGGCGGAGGCCAGGGCCAGCACCACGCGCAGGTCGCGCACGTCGAGGCGGGGGGAGGGCGGGGCGATGTCATCCATGCATCGAGCCTATACCAACGATGCGTTGGACGCATCCATCCCGGAGGCGGAGAGTGGCCCTCGCATTTCCGCGTAGGTCCACGCACCATGTCCTGGAGGACATCCCATGCAGCTCTACTACTCTCCCCTGTCTTGTTCGGCCGCGACCCGCGTCTGCCTGTACGAGGCGGGCACGCAGGCGACGTTCATCGAAGTCGACTCGAAGGCGAAGCGCACGCTCGATGGGCGCGACTACCTGGAGGTGAATCCGCTCGGGCTCGTCCCCGCGCTGCGCACCGACGACGGAGACGTGCTCACGGAGAACGCCGCCATCCTGCAATACCTGGCCGGGGCGCTGCCCCAGGCGGAGCTCGCGCCGACCGACCACCGGGGGCGCGTGCGGCTCCAGCAGTGGCTGTCCTTCATCGGGACCGAGCTGCACAAGGCGACCTTCACCCCGCTCCTCGACGCATCGTCGCCCGAGGGCGCCAAGGCTTATGCCCTGGGGAAGGGGGCCACCCGGCTCGCCTACCTGGAGAAGCACCTCACCGGACGCGAGTTCCTGCTGGAGCGCTTCAGCGTCGCGGACGCGTACCTGATGACGGTGCTCAACTGGTGCGCGGCGACGCCCATCGACCTGAAGACGTGGCCCGCGATCAGCGCCTACTTCGCGCGCCTGCAGAAGCGGCCCAGCGTCGCGAAGGCCTTCTCCGAGGAGCGGGCGCTTTATGTGGCCCAGCTCGAGAAGCGCAAGACGAGCCCGTGACCGGGGGACGCGACTCCCTCCACCTCCTCCTGAAGTGACGGAGGAGGGGAGGGCGCCTTCAGCCTTCGACGGAGTGTCCGTCAGGCCAGCGGCTGGGTGCCGCCCACGCCGTTCTTCAGCTCCTTGCGCACCGCCTCGGCGACGCGCTCGCGGACCATGCTCGCCATGCGCTCGCGGAGGTCCTCGCCCACGCGCTCGCGGATGGCGGACACGAGGTTCTCCGTGTCGACCGGGCCAGGGCCCTGGGCCTGGTAGCCGCCCATGTGCTGCTCACCGTACCCGCCCCGCATCGCGTGCCCCACCCCGCCCATGGCGCCCATCGACTCGCGCAGGGCGTCACCCAGGCGGTCGCGCAGCGCCTCCTGCAGGTGCTCGCGGAGGTTGCTGGCCAGCCGCTCGTGGAGCGCGTCGACCAGGCGCCCGCGGAGCGCCTCGGCGATGCGCTCGGGGTCCATCATCCCCATGCCCTGCGGCTGGAAGCCCATCACGCCCTGGGTGCGCTCGGTCATCCGGGCGCGCAGTTCGTCGCCCAGGCGCTCGCGCAGCGCGTCGCGCACGCGCTCACGCAGGCCGCTCTGGACGCGCTCCCGCAGGGTGTCCGCGATGCGGTCGCGCAGGGTGTCCGCCAGGCGCTCCGGGTCGATCTGCCCCATCTGCACCCGGCGCTCGGACAGCGCGGAGCGCAGCATGTCCGTCAGCCGCTCCTTCATCGCCTCGCGGACGCGCTCGCGCACGACGGGGTGGATGCGCTCGGACACGGCGTCGGCGAGCCGGGTGCGGAGGGTGTCGGCGATGCGCTCGGGGTCCATCCCGAAGCCCTCCATGCCCATCCTGCGCTCGGACAGCGCGGAGCGCAGCGCCTCGCCCAGCCGCTCACGCAGGGCGTCGCGAACGCGCTCGCGCACCACGTTGCCCAGCCGGTCGCGCAGCGCGTCCTCCAGCTTGATGCGCACGCGCTCGGCGATGCGCTGCGGGTCGAAGTGCCCGTGCCCCTGCTGCATGCTCATCCAGTTCTCGGCCAGGGCGGTGCGCAGCGCCTCGCCCAACCGCTCGCGGAGCACCTCGCGGGCGCGCTCGTGCACGCCGCTCACGATGCGCTCATGGATGACGTCGGTGAGGCGGTGGTGGATGGCCTCGGCGATCTGCTCCGTGTCGAACGGCATCCCGGCCCCGACCCCTTCCCCCTGCGGGATGTTCATCTGCATGCGCTCACGCAGCGCACCGCGAATCGCGTCGCTGACGCGCTCGCGGATCTCCGTGCCGATCCGTTCCTCCAGGCCGGACACGACGCGCTCGTGCACGGCGTCGACGATCCGAGCCTTCAGGGCCTCGGCGAACATCTGCTGCCCCTGCATGGAGAACTGTTCCTGGTTCATTCAGCTGCCTCGTGGGTACCGCGGGTAGTACGGCGGGCGCGGAAGGTTCTGGCCCGCCGCGCGAGGCGAAGGGATAGAGCCAATGGCCCGGCGCGAATACGGGGCCCGGGTCTCGCGCGAGGGTTGGCTCGGGCATTCCAGACCGTGCTCGCGGGAGGGGCAGGCGTGCGCACCAGCCAATGGTGAACTCCGCGCCCTCCCGGTCATGCAGGCGTGGGCCTTGGCCCGGTGGAAGTCGTGGGGGTTGCGCGGCGTTTGTTGCCGGAATGAGTCAGTCCTTGCGGTGCGATAGAGCCCGCCCGGCCGTCTGGCTGGGGGCGCTCCTGCTGCTCGGGCCCCTGACCGGGTGCCCGATCATGGCGAGCTATTCCGACGCGGAGGGGCCTCGCTATAGCGGGGACTACCGGCCCGTGCAGCCGGTGGCCGTGGAGGTTCCCTCCTCGGTCACCGTGGTGACGTACAACCTCGCGTTCGCCGAGCAGGTCTCCGAGGCGGTGGCGTCCCTGTCGAACCCTCCTCTCTCCAGCGCGGACGTCATCGCGATGCAGGAGATGGATGCTCCCGCCGTGGAGCGGATCGCCCGGGAGCTGGGGCTGTCCTACGTCTACTACCCCGCCTCCGTGGCCAAGGACGGGGATGACTTCGGCAACGCCGTGCTGAGCCGGTGGCCCATCACCGCGGACCAGAAGATCAACCTCCCCCACGACGACCCGTATCACCAGCAGCACCGCATCGGGGTGGCCGCGACGGTGGACATCCGGGGCACGCCCTTCCAGGTGGTCTCCGTGCACGGCGCGACCCCCATCGTGGGGCTGGGCGCGCGGCTGGATCAGGCGGAGACCGTCATCCACGCGGTCGAAGGCGCGGCGCCGTCGCAGGTCATCGCCGGCGACTTCAACACCTCCGACCCGGGGAGCCTGACGCAGACCGTGAAGCTGTTCTCGCAGTGGGGCTTCCAGTGGGCCTCCGAAGGGGTGGGGGACACGGTGGACTCCGTCATCGGCGGCCTGCCGCTCGACTCCGTCTTCGCCCGGGGGCTCACCCCCGTGGATCGCGGCGTGGACACGCGCCCCTCCGGCAGTGATCACCAGCCGGTCTGGGTGCGCTTCGCATGGCCGCAGTGATGCCGAGGTCTCTCATGCGGACGCTGTGGATGGGGGCGCTGCTCCTCTGTGCTCCCGGCTGTCTGAGCGGCGCGAGGAACCTGGGCGCGGCGACGACCCCCGTGGGGACGACCGAGGTCGGCGTCTCCGTGAACACGATCGCCTTCGAGCGCGGCCGGGAGCGGGCCTACCTCCCCAACCCCGAACTCACCTTCCGCAAGGGGGCTGGTGAGAACTGGGACTGGGGCGGCCGCCTCACCTTGCTGGGCCTGGAGCTGGGGACCCGGCACCGGCTGATGGAAAGCTCCCCCTGGACCGTGTCCGTCGCCCCGAGCGCGGGCGTCTGGTACGTGCCCATCACCAACAACTCCACGGAGCCCGTCAACCTCCGGCTGGGAGCCCAGGCGCTGGTCGACTACCGCCTCAATGGCCGCTGGACCCTGACCGGCGGCGCGTCGCTGATGGGGGCCTTCGCGGGCCCGCTCACCGTCTTCCAGGGCAGGCTCGCCGGCTCGAGCCTGATGGTCGCGCCGGGCGGTTCGCTGGGCGTGGCCTACCGGCTCAATCCCTCGCTCGAGCTGCGCGCGGAGGGCGGCCTCGAGCTTCCGTTCGACGTGAGGGACGGCCGCCGTCAGCCGACCGGTTACGCCGGGCTGACGCTGCGCTGGGGACGCACCTCGCGCCGCTGACGGAGCAAGCCGCGCTCGGCCCTCTTCGGCTGGGGTGCCGCGCGCAAGGTGACAGCGGTCCATGGCCCCGGGACGGGTGGCCGGAAGGAGGAGAGGCACCAGCTTGCGCCCACTCTTTTCGCACCCGTTGGAGGGGGCCCCATGTCCTTGCCGCGCCGCTGGCCGGATCCATTCGCCATCTGTCTTTGTTTCGGGCTGGGCTGGGTGTTGCTCGCGGGGGCCCGGGCTCCGGAGCCCGCGGCGCGGGTCCTTCCGGGGGGCTTCACGTCCGAGCTCGTCGTGGGCGGCCTGCACTACCCCACGACGTTCGCGCACCTGCCGGATGGGCGCATCCTCGTCGCGGAGAAGGCGGGGGTGGTCCGGCTGATCAAGGACGGCGTCCTGGTGCCCACGCCCTTTCTGGACCTCAGCGCGCGGGTGAACAGCCACCATGACCGGGGCATGCTGGGGCTCGCGGTGGACCCCGACTTCGCTCGGAACGGCTACTTCTACCTGCTCTACACCTACGACGACGATGCCACGGACGATGACGGGCCCAAGACGTCGCGCCTGGCGCGCTACACGGCGGTCGGGGACACGGCCTCGCCCGACAGTGAATCGGTGCTGCTGGGCACCGCATGGGCCGGCTCCTGCAAGGACCTGCCTCCCGGCTCCGACTGCATCCCCGCGGACAGCGCCTCGCACTCCGTGGGCAACATCCGGTTCGCGCCGGATGGCACCCTCTTCGTGTCGCTGGGAGACGGGTCCAGCTTCGACGCCGTGGACGACGACGCGCTGCGGGCGCAGGACCTGGACTCGCTGGCGGGCAAGCTCCTGCGCGTCTCACGCACCGGCGAGGGCCTGGCGTCGAATCCGTTCTGGAATGGGAATGGCCAGGCCAACCGCTCGAAGGTGTGGGCGCTGGGGCTGCGCAACCCGTACCGCTTCAACCTGCGGCCGGGCACCGCGACGCCCTACGTGGGGGATGTCGGCTGGAACGAGCATGAGGAGATCAACGTCGCGACCCCGGGCGCGAACTTCGGCTGGCCCTGCTACGAGGGCCCCGGGCGCCAGCGCGGCTACGAACCCAAGGCCACGTGCCAGGCGCTGTATGCGAAGGGACCGGGCGCGGTGCGGCCGCCGCTGTACTCCTGGACGCATGCCGAGGGCCAGACGGTCACGGGCGGTGCCTTCATCCAGGACCCGGCGTTCCCGGAGCAGTGGCGGGGCGCCTACTTCTTCGCGGACTACGTCCAGCAATGGGTCCGGGTCCTGCGGGTGGATGCGAATGAGCAGCTCGTGCCGGGCAGCGTGGCGACCTTCGCCACCGAGGCGGGCGGCGTCGTCGACCTGAGCAGCGGGCCGGGCTCCCAGCTCTACTTCGTGGACATCCTCGCGGGGGAGCTGCGCCGCATCCGCTACCCGGGCACCAACACGCCGCCGGTCGCGGTGGCCTCGGCGACGCCGCGCGAAGGCGGGCCGCCCCTGCGGGTGTTCTTCTCCAGCGCCGGCTCCCACGACACGGACGGAGACGCGCTCCAGTACGTGTGGGACTTCGGTGACGGCGAGTCCGTGTCGGGCGTGGCGAACCCGGAGCACCTGTACGAGCTGGCCGGCCTCCACGTGGCCCGGTTGACCGTCAGCGACGGACATGGCGGCAGCAGCACGGCCTCCGTGAGCATCTCCGTGGGGAACCTGGCGCCGGTGGTGTCCATCCACGCGCCGCCGGAGACGTACCGCTTCAAGGTGGGGGACGTGGTGTCGTTCGCGGGCTCGGCGAGCGACGCGGAGGACGGCGCCATCCCCGCGGACCGGATGGCGTGGACCCTCACGCTGGTGCACTGCACGCCGGGCGCGTGCCACTCCCATCCCTACGACGAGGGCCAGGGCCCCAGCGGATCCTTCACCATCCCGGACCATGGCGACGACGTGCGCTTCGCGCTGACGCTGACCGCGACGGACTCCGCGGGGCTGACGGGCAGCCGGAGCGTGACGCTGTTGCCCCTGAAGGTGCAGGTGACGCTGGAGACGTCGCCTCCCGGGCTGGAGGTGGTGTTCGACGGGACGGCCAGCCCATCACCGCTGGTGCGCTCCGTGATCGCGGGCTCCTCGCACGCGCTCTTCGCGCCATCGCCCCAGGGCACCTACGGCTTCGCCGGCTGGTCCGACGGCGGGGCCGCGGAGCACACCCTCCACGTGGGAACGGAGGACGTGGGCGTCACGGCCTTCTTCGAACCGGTCGCACCCGTGGAGTGTCCGGCGGGGCAGTACCGGGCGGAGTACTTCACCAACCGGGAGCTGGCGGGCGTCCCGGTGCGGGTGCGCTGCGAGGGGGCTCCGCTGACGAAGTACTGGGGGACGGGCAGCCCCCTGCCTGGCGTGGGCCCGGATGACTTCTCCGTGCGCTGGACGGGGCGGTTCTACTTCGCGACGGGCCTCTACTTCTTCATGGCCCAGGCGGATGACGGCATCCGGGTCTTCGTGGATGGCAGCCGCATCATCAACGGCTGGAGGGACCAGTCCTCCACCAGCTACATCCAGGCGCGCTGGATGCGCGCCGGTGAGCACTCTGTCGTCGTCGAGTACTACGAGCACGACGGTGACGCCGTGGCCGGGCTCCGGTGGTTCCGCTAGCCCGGCGAAGGCGCTCGTGAGCGCGCCGCCGCCTCGCGGCCCCCTGGACCTTCAGCGCTCCAGGGGGGCGCGCTGGCGGCACAGGCGGGCGACGAGCGCCTCATAGCCCGCGTAGGACAGTGGCAGGAGCAGGGCGAAGAGCAGGGTGAGCGAGGGCAGGGCGGGGTGGGCCAGCGGATCCCTCACGTGTGAGGCCATGGCGCGCAGCAGGCGGCCCGGCTCCGAGAGCACGTCCCAGCTGTTCCAGCGCTCCACGCGGCCCAGGTAGATGCCATAGCCACACAGGCCGGACGTGATGGCGACGAAGGCCCACGCCGCCGTGCGGCCCCAGCGCTCTTCCAGCCACCGCTTCCAGATGTCCAATGACAGCAGGCCCAGCAGCCACCCGGTGGCGGCGAAGAGGGCCAGCAGCGCGGCGTCGAACCAGAGCGGGACCACGGGCCGCTGACGCAGGTGGATGAAGTCGGTGGCCAGGTAGGGCGCGTTGGGAAACAGCGCGAGCCATCCAAACGCCAGCGGGGCCAATAGCCATGGGCGGCCCAGGCCTCGCACCATCAGCCCGCGTGCGACGAGGGCCAGGGTGTACGGCGCCCAGGCCAGGAACAGGTTCCACGACAGGAAGGCGAAGCTCGCGCGCTCGCTCCAGTCGAGCCTCAGGGCCAGCAGGTCCACCGCGAGGATGCTGCAGAGGATCGCGGGCAGCAGACCGTGGCGGCTTGGGATGGAGGCGCGGGGGCAGGGCGATGGGGACATGGTGGCGTGTGGCGCCACAGCCGCGCACCGTGGCGCGATGGCCACGGTGCAACGGCTCCGGGAAGGGCGTGGACCCGGAGCGCCGTCATGGGAGCCCTCGGGTCTGCCCTTGAGCAAGGCGCGGGCCAGACGCCCGCGACTTCGTGCTCAACAGTCGATGTTGTACGTCTTGACGTCATCGTTCGGCGCGATGACCTCGACGGTGTTGCCGCCGTTGAACGTCGTGGTGAACGTCCCTTCCGTCGTCTCCACCTGCACCATCCCCGCCGTGGGGCACTGGTGGTCACAGCGCTGGTAGCCGGACACGGTCGTGGTCGAGCTGAGGCCGCCCTTCGTGGCCTGCGACGTGCTGTCCACGGTGATGCACCCGCTGCCGGCCTCCCAGGTGACCGTGCTCTGGGCCGTTCGCGAGTCGTAGCGGTTGGGCGAGTAGCTGTTGGAGGTGATGGTCACCTTGCGCGTGTTGCCTTCAGGCGGAGCGCCGGCGATCTGCAGGGAGAGGTTGTACGGCTCTCCGTTGATGGTGAGATCGCTGGAGTTGGCCGTGGCCGCGAGCTGCCCCTGGTTGTCGGAGAGCACCACCTGCACGTTGCCCGAGATCTGCGTGAGCGAGACCTCCGCCGTGCAGTCGTTGAAGGTGTAGTTCACCGTCCCGCCCGACGCGGTCGCGGTGGCGCAGCCGGCGGGAGTGAAGGCGGTGGAGGCATTCGCCGCGAGCTGGGTGGCCGCCGTGGCGGGGTCGACGGCCATGGCCTGCACCTTGCCGATGGCGTAGTACCAATAGCCGTAGACAGGGTCGACCCAGGCATAGGACCAGGCCGCGTCGTACGCCCCGTAGTACGGATCGTAATAGACGTCGTCGTAGTAATACGGGTCGTACGTGGTGGCGCATCCCAGGCTCGCGCCCATCGCCAGGGTCAACAACGCCGCTTTCATCCGTTTCATCCGCCGCCCCCTTGAGCAGGTGCTTCCAAACGGGCCCAAGGTGGGAGCCGGTGGCGGGCGGGTGTACTGACCCGAGGACCGGCACGACTGCGAGGTGCCGGTCCTCGGGCTCATCTGTCAGTCTGTCCTGGCGGAGCGGTGCGTTGCCTTCATCTGGGCCCGCACGTCGTGGTCCTCCGCGATGACGGCCTCGGCCTTCAGCACGCCGCCGACCCGAAGCGTCGCGTCGTTGCCGTGCCCCCGGACGACCTGTGCCTCCAGGTCCTGGCCCACGATCAGCTCTCCATCCGAGTCCACGCGGCGGGCGCGCAGCGAGCCGCCCACCACGAGCATGCCTTCAGGCCCTGCGTTGCTCAGCACGCCCTCCACGATGAGGTTCCCCGTCACCAGCAGGGGCCCGTCCACGTGCACGTCGCCCTTCACCACCAGGTCTCCGCGCACGAAGCGTGGAAGCTGGGAGAGGGATGGCGTCTTCGCTTCGGTCGGGAGCACCTCCCGGGCGAGATCCACCAGGGCCATGGCCGTCCAGGGAGGCATGCCCTGCACCGCGGCCGCGAGCGCGTCCCACGACGTGGCGCCTTCCAGCGTGAGCCGGTTCAGGACCTGCTCAACGGCGTCCACGTCCTTGTCCTCGTAGTACCAGGCCTCGAGCAATGCCTCCCGCTCGCGGGTCAGCGCGTCCAGCATCGGCTGCACCTCCAGCGCGCCCTTCTTCCCAGCGGGAGCGCTGGCCCCCATGAGCCGGGCGAGGTGCGGATGGTTGTGCTCCAGCGCCTCCTTCGCGGGCGTCTGTCCTGCCGCGTTCTTGCGCGCCACATCCGCTCCGGCCTGGAGCAGGACCTCGATGACGGGCCCCCGCTCCTTGAAGCGCGCGTGCTGGTGTAGCGGCGTCCAGCCCTTGCCCGCGTTGGGGTTGGCGCCCGCGTCGATGAGCGCTCGTGCCACGTCCGCCCGCTGCGCGTTGAAGAGCGCCGTGCGCCCCGCGTCGTCGAGCGCGTCCACGGGAACGCCGCCCTTCGCCAGCAGGGCGATGCAGGCCGTGCTTCCGTGCTCGGCCGCCGCGTGCAGGGGCGTGGCCTTCGCTGAATCGGTCGCGTCCGCGGGAGCGCCCAGCCGCAGCAGCTCCTTCACCAGCGACGCGTCGTCCACCATCGCGGCCAGGTGGAGGACCCCGCGCTTGTTCTTGTCCCGGGCCTCCAGCCTGGCCCCCAACGCCAGCAGGGCCAGCACCCGGCCCGTGCGCCACTCCCCTTCGAAGCCAGGGCCGAAGAAGGGCGCCGCGTCGAGCCCCGCCGCCTGCAGGAGTGCGTCGTCCAGGGCCTTGGACTTGTGCGCCGGGGGGCGCTGCTTCCGCAGCCACGTGTGGAAGCCTTCGTCGGAGAAGGCGCCCTCCAGGCCCTGGAAGGCGAACGGATCCTCGTGGCCCCCGTCGTCGCGGGCGCGCGGGTCGGGAGCCGCCTCCACCCGGGCGAGCAGCTTCCGGTAACCCTGCTCCGGAGCGTCCCGCCGCAGCGCGTGCCACGCTTCCAGCCCCCGGCGTGCGCGGGCGTGGTCCGCGATGTCGCGCAGGGCTTCGGCCTCCACCAGCGCGGCCTCCGCCTGCTGGAGCTGCGCGTCCGTCGGCTTGCGCCGCACCAGGTCCTCGGCCCACTGGCTCAGCGCCAGCGCGCGCGCCTTCTGCTCGGTCGACAGCGTTCCGCTGGGTTTCGTCCCCTGGGTCAGTTCGAGGACGCGGTCGCGAACCCGCCAGTGCTCGGCCTTCACCTCGCGCTCCCAGCGGTGGGGCTCCATGCGCCGCGTCGGGTCCAGGGCCCAGTTGAGCGAGTGCAGCGCCAGCAGGTGCCTTGAATCCGCCTCCACGATTTCGCGCAGGAGCGCGATGGCCTGATCCAACTGGGGCGGCATCTCATCCAGCAACGCATCCGCCTTCGTCATCAGCGCGGCGGTGTCGGGCTTCTTGGCTCGTGGCATGGCGGAAGACCTTGCCAGGAGAGGCCGTGGTTTGCCCGGGCAAACCACGGCCTTCATCCTTCACCCGCGACGTGTGACTACTTCACCGTCACGCGCCAGGTGCGGCTCTCCGTGGTGCCACCCCGGCCGTCCTCGGCGAGGACCTTCCAGAAGTAGTCCCTGCCGCCCTCCAGCTTCACCGTCCTGGATTGCTCGGGCACGCCCTTCGTGCAGGCCGCGTAGGTGAAGCGGGTGTTCACGTCCCAGACGCAGTGCCGGTAGACGACGGCGTCCCCGTCCTTGTCGTACGCGTCCTTCCACTCGAAGGTCACCGCCGACGAGGTGACGGCGTTCTCCCTCGGCGACACCAGCTCCAGCGTCTCTGGCGCGAGGTTGCGGCCCAGCTTCTCCGTCGTGAGGAACGTCCTGGCGAAGACCGGATCGCCGGTCGCGGCCACGTCCTGGGCGCAGTCGCGCAGGCGCTGCTTCGACACGCCCTTGCACAGCGCCTCCGCCTCCTCCAGGGATATGGCCTTCAGCGGCTCCACCACCGGGATGCCGGGCGGAGCCTTCTCGATGCGGCAGGCATCCGCCTTGTACCCGGGCCATTCGCGCAGCGTGTATGCCTCCGTGGAGGAACCGGAGACGTAGTCGAAGAGGGACGTGTCCTTCGTCACCCGCCAGGACTCGCCGAACTTCTCGTACAGGCCGACGTAGCGGTCCTCCAGGTCCACGGGACGCGCCCCCAGTTGGGAGCCATCCGGCAGCACGGGCAGCCAGTTCCCCGGGGCGATGGGGCCCAGCAGGCCCTCCGTGGCGCGCGCCTGCCGCACGTCGATGTTCATGTACCAGAGGCGGTAGTGCGCCCACCAATCCGAGGTGACGGTGATGCGCGTGCCTCCCGCGGATTCAATCCGGATGCCGCCGTTCGTCCCCGTGGGCGTGATGCGTCCTCCGGCGGGGAGCAGCAGCTCCTTGTCCAGCGTCACCGGCTTGCCGTCGACGCGCAGCTCCAGCAGCTCCGGCTTCTCCGCGTTCATCTGGTAGCTGACGCGATGCGGGCCGACGCGCGCCGCCACCGCCGTCGTGATGCTCGCGCAGGACGTCAGGCCGGTGTGCGGATCCGGCCCCACGGGCTGCTCGGTCTGCACGGGCGTGTGACGCGCCTGGAGCTCCAGCCCCGGGTCGCGCAGGAGCACGTACTCACCGGCCCCCTGGAAGTCGTAGCGCACGCCGTCCATCGTCGTCAGGTGCGGGTCTCCCCAGGTGGAGGGATTGCCGCCGGTGATCCACCGCTTGATGGTCTCGACGTCCGTCTTGCTCAGCGGCGGACCGCCACACGGCATCATCCCGTTGGGGCAGTCCTCCGACGTCCGGGTGATGCGGTCGAACAGCGGTCCCGTCAGGCTGGTGGCCATGGGCGCCGCGATGGCGTACGGCGCCGTGAGCGGATTCACGCCGGGGGCGCTCTGGTCCTCGGCCAGGTTCAGGTAGGTGCCGAAGTTCTTGTACGGCGGATAGTCCAGCCCGCCGTGGCACTCGATGCAGGCCTTGTTGAAGATGCGCTGCACGTCCGTGTACGTCGGGTCGGCGCTCGCGGCCGGCAGCGAGGCCAGCGTCGCGTTCACCGCCGGAATCAGGCTGGCGCAGGAGTAGGGCGCCGCCAGGCCGGGAATGGGGTCCGCGGTCAGGTTCGCCTCCAGCTCCGTGCGCAGGACGTCGGTGTACCTGCCGAACACGTCGGCGAAGCCATAGGCGCGCGAGCGTCCGCGCACGCCCAGCGACCACTTGTCCACCGACACGCCGAGCGGCTCCAGGAAGTAGCGGTACAGCGTCACCAGGTTCGTGTTGGGGCTGTACTGCTCCCGGTCCACGAGGATGCCGTTCATCACCGTCGAGTCCGGGGCCGGGGTGTCAATGGGCCGGCGGAACACCTCCTGACGCAGCCGGGGCAACGACACGTCCGTCGATGCGCTGGTCGCGGCGCCGTACTGCGGAATGAGGCCGTTCACCGTCGTCCCGCTCTTCACGTACGGGTCGCCCGCGCGGCTCAGGTTGAGCTTCTCGATGTCCGCCTTGCGGCGCGGGATGCTCTGGGTGCGCGCCAGGGTGTCGGCGCGCAGGGCGTTGATGCCCATGCCGTTGCGCGACGTGAAGAAGGGCAGGTCCACCGCCAGCCCCGAGGGGCTGCTCTGCACCGTGTCCAGCGAGGCGTTGATGGTGAGGCAGCCCTTGGTGATGGCCAGGGCCACCGGGCGCGGGTCCACGTACACGCCGCCGGTCGCCCAGCGGTGGCTGGCGAGCTCGTCCGCGATGCGCCGCTGGTTGAGGGTGCCGTCCAGACCGCCCAGCAGGTCGAACAGCTGGACGCCACGCCCCTCGTCCCCGGAGATGGGCGAGTCATGGAACAGCGTGACGGACGGGCCGCCCCGCGTGACGGACGTGAGCGCGCCCGTGCCCGGCTGCGCGTTGAATTCATAGGCTGTCGCGATGGTGGGGGCGCTCCCCGTGGGAGCGGGCTCGGTCGTCACCGGGGCCGGCGGGTCGAAGCTGAAGCGAGGCGTCCCGTCGTTGGGTCCGCCCCGGTAGCGCGTGATGCGGTGGGGGCTGCCCACCGGAACCCGTGCGGGCGGTTGCAGCCGGAGCTGCTCGATGAGCCGGCGCACCTCCGGCTGCGTCCGCCACGTCCAGGGGTTGAAGAGCTTTCGGAACGCGGCGATGTCCACCGAGCCCTGGTAGAGGCGATCCCGGTTGAAGGGGAGCATCCCGCCCCAGCTGTCGTAGGGGTCCCAGTTGGGCTTGTTCTTCGTCTTGATGACCCCCACCGGCAAGCCATCCGTGCCAGGGATGCCCGTGCGGTTCAACACGTTGCGCGTCGAGTGGCAGGCCGCGCACTTCCCATCATCCTTCTCGATGTGCCGCGAGCGCGGCGGGATGGAGCCCATCTGGGGGATGGCCGTGAGGATGATTTCGTGGAAGCGGAAGTTCTTCGTCGCCTCGTCCCACTGCATGTATTCGATGACGTCCGGATGCGAGCCTGGATAGGACGCATGCGGCGCGGGCCCGATGGAGAAGACGGACCGGGCGTCCTTGCTGGAGAGCAGCAGGCGCGGGTGGGCCGCCGTGCCCGTCTGGAGGCTCTCCGAACGCGCCATCAGGATGGGGCTGGCCCGGTACTCCTCCGGCAGGACGCTGACGAAGCGGGCCACGGTGTTCGTGGCCGCGTTGGCGGGATTGTTGAGATACGCCTCGAGCTCCTCGGACGTGATGGCGCTCGGATTGGCGACGGGGATGGGATTGAGGGTGCCCGCCGCGAGCCGGAAGACAGGCTTCACGGACCGCGCCACGCCCATGGACAGCGTGCAGCTGGGCCCCGTCCCCGTGCAGTCCGGCGTGGACGCCGGGTCCTCGTCCAGGTCCACGTTCCAGCCCTCGAAGGAGGACCCCGCTGACGGCGTGGCGGTGAGGGTGACGGACGCGCTGGCGCTATAGGTCTCGTCGCAATCGCTGCCGACGCCGTTGTCGCAGTTGATGCCGGTCCCCGTGACGGAGCCGGAGCCAAGCCCCATGGGCATGACCCGCAGGGGCGCGGCCTCGGCCGTCATCGTGCACAGCGACGCCGCGAACAGCAGCGCGCCCAGGGCGGGGCGGACCTGGGGAAGGGGGAGCGAAGCAATGAGTCGGTCGCGTCTCATGCGTGGACCTCCATGGGAGTGCCCGCATGCGCTGCAAGGAAGTGGCCGCGTTCAACCGCGCGGAATCACACCCGGGGGGCCACGTCTTGCGTTGCCCCGGAGGCTACGCGGCCCGCGGATGTTGCTTCGCGGGCCACGCACGCCCTGATGCTCAGGCGATGCTCAGGCGATGCTCAGGGGCTCCAGCGGGCCCGGCGCACCAACCAGGAGCTGCCGCCGCGCCCGTCCCGCACCACGGCATAGAACGTCACGTCCTGGGCCGCCGCGCCTTGGGCCGGCTCCCACTCCACGCGGTGGCGGCCCTGCTGGCCGCCGAAGTCCGCGCCGCCCGTCTCCGACAGGCTGAACTCTCCCAGCGTGGAGTACCAGGCGATCTCCCACGCCTCCTTGAGGTGGACGGCGTCCAGCCGCAGGCCCGGCACCACGTAGTTCTCCTCCCGGTCCGACACGTCCTCGGCCGTCACCACGAACGGGCCGGGGCCGCTCAGCTCCAGCGGCGCGTCCTCCGGCCAGGGCACGTCGTCCACGCGCAGGCCCGGAAGCACCGGCTGCACGTTGGCCGTCATGCCCTCCACCACCGGGCACCAGAAGACCATCAGCTTCTGCGCGTAGATCTCCTCCTCGCCCGCCGACACGCGCAGGACGAGCGGCATGCGGATGCCTCCCAGACCCTTGTAGGCGTCCTCCTCCAGCACGCGCTCCAGGAGCAGCTTGTCCCCCGCGACGCGCGCCGCGCCGGGGCGGATGGGCAGCGTCAGCTCGCCCGCGCTCGTGGTGCCCTCCGCGAGCAGCACGCGGTCCGCCTCGGTCGCGCACGTGCGGTCGTCCTGCGCCGCGCAGGCCCACAGTTGGTACTGGAGGGGGCGTCCCTCGCCGGCGGGATCCACCAGCAGCGCGCGGTACGTCACCTCCGCCGCGAGCTCGTCGAAGGCCTCCGGCGTCTGGTCGCAGGTGGAGGCGATGAGCTCGGGCTGCTCCGTGGAGACGCCGAGCACCCGGAGGTCGTGCACGTTCGACGGCTTGTCCTCGGGTTCGACGCAGGCGATGGCCGCCAGCCCCCACAGCAGCAAGACTCCGGTGTTGAGCAGGGCTTTCATGTCAGAAGCTTCCTTTCACGCCCACCACGGGGAGGATGGGGATGCCGGGCACCTCGTACTCGCGGCGCTGCCGGTAGTCATTGAACGTGAACTCGGTGTTCTCCGCGTTGTAGAGGTTCTGCACGTCGAGGTAGAGCCCCAGCGTCCAGCTCTGGAACTGCCAGCCCTTGTCCACCCGCACGTCCAGCTGGTGGAAGCCGCGCATGCGCGCGGACGCATAGGGACCGTACAGGCCGCTGAAGCGGTTGCGGTCCACCTGGTACTGGTCGAACGTGTGGTTGAGCGGCGTCGTGGGGCGGCCGGTGGTGTAGCGGAAGCGCCCGCCCAGCTCCCAGCCGTTGCCCAGGACGTAGTTGCTCACCAGCGTGAGGATGTGCGTCTGGTCGAAGGGGCTGAGGCCATACGCCGTATCGTCGCCGGTGGGACCGAAGCCGCCGCCGAAGCCGCCGTTCCCCTCCGGGAGCGGGCCCGCGCGTCCATCGAGCGACTGGCTGAAGGTGTACGACAGCCAGCCGGACCACTTGTCCGTCGCGGACGCGCGCTGCTTCTTGACCATCACCTCCAGGCCCAGGGCGCGGCCGATGCCGTCGTTGGAGTACGGCACCTGGAACACGCCTCCGCCCGGCAGGGAGACGAGCTGTCCGGGCGCCACGATGTTGCTGAAGCGCCGGTTGAAGAAGCCCGTCACGTCGACGTTGAACACGTCGGTCAGCCGGTGCTCCACGCCCAGGCTGCTCTGGAACGCGCGCTGGTAGGAGAGGTCCGGGTTGCCGTACGGCAGGGTGATGAAGCGGAACGTCTCACCCGGCTGGCTGTAGAGGCCGAGCGAGCCCTTGAGCTGGGTGCGCTCGGTGGCGTTGAAGGCCACCCACAGCCGGGGATCCAACGCCACGTTCCGGGCGTCGCCCGCGCGCTGGTAGTTGGCGCGCACGCCGGGGGTGAAGATGAACTTCCCCACCTTCAGGTCCGCCTCCACGAAGAGCGCACCGTCGAACGAGCCCAGGCCGATGTGCTCCACCAGCAGCTCGCCCACGGACTCGGCGCCGGGGAAGGCCACGTACTCGAAGTTCTCCGGCGCGGGGAACTGCACGTCGAAGGACTGGTGCTCGTAGATGAGGTCCAGGCCGGTGCGCACGGTGAGGTTGGAGGACAGCTCCAGGCCCAGCACCTCGCGCGCGCCCACCGTGTAGCCCACGCCGTCCTGCTTCGCGGCGCCGAAGCTGAAGCTGGTGCCGTCGTAGCCCACGTACGGCGTGAAGACAGACGTGAGGTTGCCCTTGCGGTAGGTCCAGTCGCCCTTGATGCGGTGGAAGAGGGTGTGCGTGTCGACCGTCAGGTCGCGCTCCGTCTCCGGGCCGCCGGTCACCAGGCGCAGCTGGTCGTCACTGCCGAAGGCCATGACGTAGCCGGTGCTGCGTCCGCTGCCCGCCAGGGCCCGGGCCTCCTCCTCCGAACGGGCATCCCGCTTCGCGCCGAAGTCCACGCGCAGCTGGTAGTCCCAGTACTTGGGGACGACGGACAGCGTGCTGCCTTCATCCTTGGGGAGGACGGCGGGGAGGATCGTGTCGATGTACGAGCGCCGCGCGGCGGCGGCCACGCTGATGCCGTCCGTGATGGGGGCTTCCAGGAAGAAGCCCGCGTCCAGCAGGTCCACCTTCACCGAGCCATGGAACGTGTCGGCGGCGCCCTTGCGCGTGCCGACCTCCACGATGCCGCCCACCGCGCGGCCGTACTGGCTGCCGTAGCCGCCCGGGAAGAAGTCGAGCTGGTCGATGAACTCGGCGTTCACCACCGAGGGCCCGCCGAGCAGGTGGAAGAGGAGGGGGATGCCGACCCCGTCCATCATCGTCGCCGTCTGACCGGGGTTGGAGCCGCGCACCAGGAGCTGGCCGGAGATGAAGGGCGCGCGCGCCACGCCCGGCAGGGTCTGGATGACGCGGATGGGGTCGCCGAAGGTGCCCGGCGTGCGCTGCGCCTCCTGGCGCGTGATGGTCCGGCGCACGACCTCCTTCTTCGGCCGCTCGGAGCGCACCACCGTCTCCAGCGCGCCGCCGGTGGGGGCGAGGAAGAAGTTCACCTCCGTCGTCTCGTCCTCCTGGAGCACCTCCTTCGTCTGGTAGAGCTGGTAGCCGGACGCCACCACGCGCACCGCGCACTCGCCAGGGGCCACGTCGAGGGAGAAGCGGCCGTCCGCATCGGAGAGGGCCTCGGGCGCCTCCGGGTCGTCACCGCAGCGGACCGTGGCTCCCGCCACGCGCGAGCGGCTGCCGCGCGAAATCAACTGGCCCTTGAGCGTGGCCTTCCTCGCCACCGGGGCCTGGTCCGGTTTGGGGGCCTCCTCGGGAGGGGCGTTGAGGGTGAAGTGGTAGATGTATTCCACCTGCACCGGCGCGGGCACACCGTCCACCTCCGCGGGGGAGAAGCGGAACTGGCGCACGGCCGCGATGGCCGCCTCGTCGAAGCCATGGCCCGCGGGCTCCGTGGGCAACACGTCCGACACGGAGCCATCCGCGGCGATGGTGATGATGAGGCGAACGGAGGCGGTGAGCTCCTCTGCGAGCGCTTCGGGAGGGTAGAGGGCCTCCACCTGCTGGAGCAGCTCTGGAGGTTTGGTGATGACGGGCTGGGCCTGCGCGGGCGGGGCCGCTTCCGCGGGCGGCGTGCCATCCTGCGGTGCCTGTGCCAGCGCCGGAGGCGTCAGCAGGAGCGAGGCCGCGGCGAGCGCGCTTCGGGCGTTCAGGTTCAGGGACATGGGGCGCGGAGCATACGGGATGAGGCCCCGGGTTCCGCATGGCTGAAGAACCTACGGAATTGAATGTCACCGGTAACGTGCCCCTCAATTCCGCTGGGAGAAGGGACGTGCCCAGAGCACATCCCAGGTCCAGTCCGGGAAGGATTGCCTGGGCGTGGTGATTCGCACCCGCACCTGGGATGCGGCGACCTGGGCGCCCTGTCGTCGCGCCTCTTCGAACAGCTGGGTGCGCAGGCCATGCCCGTCCACATGGCTCGTGAACAGCAGGCCCGACTCCCCCACGGGCTCGGGCGGGGCGAGGGCGGGGTCGGCGGGTTTGAGCCCCCAGGCTTCCAGGACGTCCGGATACACCTCATCCAGGTCCACCAGTTCGACACGGACGCCCCGGGCCCCGCAGGGACAATCCCAGCCGGCATCGCCGTGCAGCATGCCCGAGGCAAGTGTCCGTGCGCGCGCGAGTGCGCCGCACAGGCCACACTTCACCGGAGGCATGTCGCCCACCCGCTGGCCCTGTTCATCGAAGAGGAGATGGAGCGCTTCCGTGGGTTCGGGCTTCAAGTCGGGCACGCTCAGAGCATGGGGGAGAAAGGCTTCTTGAGGGTCAGCGTGAGGCCAATCTCCCTCCCATACGGCAGTCGCCCCGACGCGTCCCGGCCGTCCTGGAAGGGGAGGCTGAAGCGGACGCCCACGGAGCCGTAGACGAAGCCGAGGAACGGCGACAGGTGGAGTGAAGTCGTGGGCCGGTGGGCCGTCGTCCCTGTCTCGTGGGCCACGCCCGTCTCCAGTCCGAAGAGCAGGAAGGTGCCCTGGACTCCGCCGCACAGCCGCGCGTGATTCCCATCCATCCACTGGCCCTGAGCGAAGACGCCCACGGCGCCCGACCTGAAGGAGCGCATGCTGTTGTTGTGCATCGCCACGTTGAGCGTGGACTCCAGGCCCACGCCCCAGGCGGTGTCTTCCTGGCGGCGGCTCATGCTCAGCAGCGGACCCACCGTGAACCAGGGTTGCGGCGAGCCGTCGTCAGTGGCAGCGGCCGGGATGACCAGGGCGAGCAGGGCAAGGGCGTTCATCGCGCCAGGATACGTGGGAGCCCCTCCTCGTCCGGGCTCCCCCTCCAGACACTGTCCATGCATGCGGAGGCATGACGCTCTTCCCCATGGCGCCCACCCTGGAAGACGTCGTCTCCAGGGGGAGCGTGGCGGCTACCGGGGGATGAGGATCACATCCTCGTCCTGTTCCAGCCGGTACGTTCCGTCAGGTTGCAGGCAACGCTCGGCATGGGCACGGATTCGCGCATCGAGCCTTCGCGCCTCATCTGGGGTCAGGGCCGCCAGTTGCGCGGCCGTGAAACACCCCTCCAGCACGAGGAAGCGGCAGAGCGTGTACATCTCGTCGAAGGTCTTCGCGGCGAACCCGCTCATCGTCGCGATCGACTCGTGGGGCAAACCCTTGCGCTGCAATTCAGCGGCGACCTCTTCGCTGAAGTGCAGGGAGTCCGAGAACTCCCGGCACATCGCATGGGTCGGCCCCCGGGCGGCGGCCATCACAATCAGACAGCTTCCGCCGGGCCGCACGAAGCCAAGCAGTCTGTCAATGAAGCCTCCCCACTCGGAAACAGGCACGTGATACAGGACGTGCGAGCAGACGACCAGGTCGTATCTGTCATTGGAGACATACCGCTCCAGGGAGACAGGGAGGACCGTCGCCTTCTCATGATGGAAGCCGGAGCTCTGCTCGGGGTGGGGCTCCAGCAGGGTGAGCGAGTCGAAATGCGGCGCGAGCCGTTCCGCGACCTTGCCGGCCCCCGCCCCGACATCCAGCAGGGTGGGGTGCTCGGGGAGACCTGGGAACAGCCGCTCCGTGACGATGTGGTGGATGTTCGTCGGATGCCTTGCGGACGCCGCGAGAATGCGAAACGCCGTGGCGTACTCCTGCGGTGACATCGTGATGGCCATGATTCCCCCGGTGTCGGGACGACTGCCGGGGGAACGCTACCATTTCAGGAAGATCGCTTCTGGGAACGCGCCCGGGTCGGCTCGGGGGCCTTCACAGCGGCAGCCTTCGACGCGCTGCCGACGAACTCCGCCAGGTGCTTGCCGGTCAGCGTCGACTTCGCCGCGACCAGGTCCGCCGGGATGCCTTCGAACACGATGCGTCCGCCGTCGTGGCCCGCCCCCGGCCCCAGGTCGATGATCCAGTCCGCGTGCGCCATCACCGCCTGGTTGTGCTCGATCACGATGACGGACTTCCCAGCGTCCACCAGCCGGTCCAACAGCCCGAGCAACTGCTGAAGGTCAGCCAGGTGCAGGCCAGTGGTCGGCTCATCGAGCACGTAGATGCCGCCTTCGTCCCCCATGTGCGTCGCGAGCTTGAGCCGCTGCCGCTCGCCACCCGACAGCGTGGTGAGCGGCTGGCCGAGCCGGAGGTAGCCGAGACCCACGTCGGCCATGCGCTGGAGGATGGCCGACGCGGCCGGCGTCTGCGCCTTGCCTGAGCCGAAGAAGGCGACCGCGTCCTTCACGGGCAGGTCGAGCACCTGGGCGATGTTGAGCCCACCGAGCTTGTACTCCAGCACCGACGCCTGGAACCGCCGGCCTTCGCAGTCCTCGCAGACCGTGGTGACGCCGGCCATCATCGCCAGGTCGGTGTAGATGACGCCCGCGCCGTTGCAGGTCGGGCAGGCGCCCTCGGAGTTGGCGCTGAACAGCGCGGGCTTCACGCCGTTGGCCTTCGCGAAGGCCTTGCGGATCGGCTCCAGCAGGTCGGTGTACGTCGCGGGGTTGCTGCGCCGCGAGCCGCGAATCGGGGCCTGGTCGATGGACACCACCCCGTCCCGGGTGCCCACCGAGCCGTGGATCAGCGAGCTCTTGCCCGACCCGGCCACGCCCGTCACCACCACCAGCACGCCGAGCGGGATGTCGACGTCGACCTTCTTCAGGTTGTGCGTGTTGGCGCCGCGCACCTTCAAGACGCCAAAGGACTTGCGCACGGACGGCTTCAGGGCGACCCGGTCGCTCAGGTGGCGCCCGGTGAGCGTGTCGCTGGCGCGGAGGGCTTCGACGGTGCCTTCGAAGACGATTTCGCCGCCAGCGGTGCCGGCGCCGGGGCCCAGGTCGACGACGTGGTCGGCGATCGCGATCATCTCCGGCTTGTGCTCGACCACGAGCACGGTGTTGCCCTTGTCGCGCAGGCGCAGCAGCAGCTCGTTCATCCGCTGGATGTCGTGCGGGTGCAGGCCAACCGTCGGCTCGTCGAAGACGTAGGTCACGTCGGTGAGCGAGGACCCGAGGTGGCGGATCATCTTGGTGCGCTGCGCCTCACCGCCCGACAGCGTGCCGGCGGGCCGGTCGAGGCTGAGATAGCCCAGGCCGATCTCCACGAACGATTCGAGCGTGTGCCGCAGCGACGCCAGCAGCGGAGCGACGGACGGCGAGTCCAGGCCGCGCACCCACTCGGCCAGATCGCTGATCTGCATCGCGCAGGCGTCGGCGATGTTGATGCCCTTGATCTTGGAGGACCGGGCGGCCTCGCTGAGCCGGGTGCCCTTGCATTCGGGGCAGGCGGTGAAGGTGACCGCGCGCTCCACGAAGGCACGGATGTGCGGCTGCATGGCGTCCACGTCCTTGGACAGGAACGACTTCTGGATCCTCGGGATGAGCCCCTCGTAGGTGAGGTTCATCTTCTCGACCTTCACCTTGGTCGGTTCCTTGTGGAGGAAGTCGTGAAGCTCCTGCCGGGTGTACTTGCGGATCGGCTTGTCCGGGTCGAGGAATCCCGAGGCCCCGAAGATGCGCACGAGCCAGCCGTCCGCGGTGTAGCCGGGGATGGTGATGGCGCCCTCGTTGAGCGACTTGCTGTCGTCATAGAGCTGGGTCAGATCGATGTCGCTGACCTGCCCCATGCCCTCGCACTTGGGACACATGCCGCCGGTGACGTTGAAGACCTTCTTCTCGGTCTTGCTGCCCTCGCCCTTCTCGACGGTCATCTCGCCGGTGGCGCGGACCGACGGGACGTTGAAGGAGAAGGCGTTGGACGAACCGATGTGCGGCTTGCCCAGGCGGCTGAACAGCACGCGCAGCATGGCGTTGGCGTCCGTCGCGGTGCCGACCGTCGAGCGGGAGTTGGCGCCCATGCGCTCCTGGTCGACGATGATGGCGGTGGTCAGGCCTTCCAGGACATCGACCTCGGGGCGGCCCAGCGTGGGCATGAAGCCCTGGACGAACGCGCTGTAGGTCTCGTTGATCAACCGCTGCGACTCCGCGGCGATGGTGCCGAAGACGAGCGAAGACTTGCCGGAGCCGGAGACGCCGGTGAAGACGGTGAGCCGCCGCTTGGGCAGTTCCACGCTGACGTCCTTGAGGTTGTTCTCGCGAGCCCCCTGGACGCGGATCAGGTCATGGCTGTCCGCGGGATTCGAACGGCGCTGCGAGGCGGTCTTGTCGGAGGAGGTCATGGGTCCATTGTCTCCAGCAGTTGTTCGAGGCGGTCGACGTGCTCGGACCAGAACGCGCGGTGGTGCGCGAGCCAGTCGATGAGCGGCTTCATTCCGCGTGGATCGTCCCGGTATAGCTCAGCCCTATCTGTCCGCCACGGCCAGGACGAAGCGCGCGTAGCCCAGCTCCGCCGCGTTCTTCATCAGCTCCAGGTTCACCCACGCGACGATGTCCGCGAAGGGCCTGCCCTCCAGGGGCCACCGCGTGCGCTTCGTCGAGTGCAACTCGGCGTCGTCCAGTCCCATGACGGCGCCGCGCCACTGGTCGTGCAGGCATGTGATCCAGGCCTGGACGCCCTCGGCGGTTCCGGGCCAGTGCACGTCCTCGCGCTTCCGCGCACCCGCGCCAAACGAGTGGTCGTGCACCATCGACCACCAGAAGCCCATGTGCCACGTCAGCCAGGCGATGGATGCGGGCCCGATGTCATAGGCCTCCGACTCCGGCCACTCGGCGCGCCAGACGCCGTCCTGGCCTTGCTCCACGTGCAGCCCCTTGCGCGCGGGCCTCAGGAGGCACTCCCGCGTCGTCAGCCCATTGAGATGGTATTGGGTGAGCGCCCAGGCCGTGTCGAGTTGCGTCAACAACACGCTTCGCAGGCTGCTGTTCTCCTGAGAGTCCATGGGGAGAGCCTTTCATGTAGGATCGCGCTTCACGCTAGAAATAGGAGAGATGCCCGATGAAGCGTCTGCTGATTTCTTCCCTGGCGGTCTTTTCACTCCAATTGGCGGGATGTGGCGCTGGACTGGAGGAGGGCGAAACCCAGACTCCTCCCACGCCGACCGTGGATGACGCGACCCAACTGGGCCCCATTGGCGGCCTCCAGTATGGAACGCACGTGAGCTACTACACCGACAGCTCCAAGACGGTGCTGGTGGGCGAACGCGAATGGGGCTGCCCGCCTTCGACCTACTTGATCAATTGGGGCGCGACGTCGGCCTACTCGCTCACCTGGAAGTTCCTCTGCGCGCAGGAGCCGCAGCAGGTGCAGTAGGCCGAGCGGCTCGTCACGCGCCATGAACGAGAGCCCCGCTGGACGTCGGCGGGGGTAGTCTGTCCGGCATGCCGCTGAAGGTGATGACGCTCAACATCCTGATGGGAGGCGAGGAGCGCATGCCGCTGCTCCTGGCCCTCATTGCTCGCGAGAACCCGGACGTGCTCGTGCTGCAGGAGTGCCTGGGGTGGGAGGACGGCGAGCGGCTCCGTCAGGTCGCCGCCACGCTCGGCCTCCCCGCCACCGACGCCCACGTGCGGCTGGGCACCGCGCGTGCCCGTCCCAGTGGCAGCCGCTACCACGTCGCCGTCGCGAGCCGCTGGCCCCTGCGCTCGGTCCGCGCCCACGCGGATGCCCACTTCATCGGCCATTGCCTCCTTGAATGCGAGCTGGAGACGGGCGCGGAGCCGCTGACCGTCTTCGCGGCCCACTTCGACTCCCACCATGAGTCCCTGCGCTTCGTGGAGGCGCGCTACCTGCGCTCCCTCATCGAGCCCGCGGCCTTCGGTTCGCGGGCCTTCCTCCTGGCCGGGGACCTCAACTCCCTGTCGCGCTCGGACCCCTATCCGGTGGACCTGGCGGATCGCGTCCGCCGCGCCAGGGTGGACAAGTACGGCCACCCGCCACGCTTCGACGTCATCGACGACCTGGAGGGCTTCGGCTGGCGGGACACGCTGCGCCTCAAGCCGGGTTCCTCCCAGTGGGCCACTGCCCGGCGCCAACGCGAGGGCGAGGTCCTCGACTTCCGCACCGACTACGTCTTCGCCTCGCCCGCGCTGGCCCGGCGGCTGATCTCGGCTCAGGTGGTGGACGTGGGCACGGCCTCCGACCATCACGCCCTGACCGCGAGCTTCAGCGACGCTTGAGGCATCGCCTCACCCCAGCTCGTTGCGCTGGAGGGACTCCGCCTCCGCCACGATGGCCGCGCGGATCTTTCCCTTCAGGGGCGCCTCGTTCTTGAGCACCTCCTTGAGGGCGGCCGTCTTCCCGTAGAACACCCAGGTGGAGGAGTGACTGCCGCCGCTGGGGGTGGAGACCCGCACCTCGAAGAAGCGCTCCAGCTTGCCCTTGTCCCCGGTCAGCGGGGCCACCCGGAGCTCGACGTCGCCCACGCCCTCCACGAGCGCTCCGCCCGCGAAGCGGGTGCTCACCGCGGTGAAGGTCCCCGTGTCGGGCACGCCCTGGAGCGCGCGCCCCGACAGCTCGTGGAGCGCGGCGCCAATCGCCTGTTGCAGCTTCTGTTCGTTCAGGACGATCTGCATGGGGGCCTCAGGGAGATTTGTACCGGGCCTTGATGGCCGCGATGGCGCGCTCGAGCGCCTGGATCCGTTCGATGCTCAAGACCGGGCTCAGCCCCGGAGGCAGCGGGGGCGCGTTGGACGCCTGCCCCAGCTCCATCATGCGGGCGTGGATGTAGGCCTGGTTGAGGTACTGGAGATACTGCGCCTCCTGCGCCTTGGTCAGCGAGGACATGGCGGCCTCCACGGGCTTGACCAGGGCCTGGAGCTCGACCTCCGCGGCCTTCGGCACGTTGCGCACGAGCGGCTTGCCCAGCAACACGTCGTAGGGGATGTGCTCGGCGTTGGCGATCGTCAGCACCTCCTTGCCGATGATCTGCAACTCGCCGCGCACGCCGTTGCCGTGCTTCAGGTAGGCGCACACCACCGTGTAGCCGCTGTCCATCAGCTTGGACTCGGTGATGCGCAGGGGCGGCTTCCCGCCTTCCATCGCCGCGACCTGCAACATCTCCAGGTGCTCGGCGGTGAAATAGGGTTTTCCCCCGGGCCCGTGGAGGTTGTTGATCTCGATGACCTCCATCTCCCCCAGCCGGATGGCCTCCGCGAGCCGGTTCACCACCCGCGTCATCGCCGCCGGTGACGTGTCCGACAGGACGAGCCGCGTGCCAATGGCATCCCAGAGGTTCGCGATGGCCTCCTGGACCGTGGAGACCTTCGCGCCGAACCGGTCGACCGCGCGCTGCAACCGGTTGGCCGCGGAGACGGGATCCTTCGCGCGCGCCTGCACTGACCCCATCTCCTTGAACACCCGTGCAATCAGGTTGCGAGCGGGCGCCAGCTCCTTCTCGTAGAGGGGCGCGGCCTGCTCGGCGAGCTCCGCGATGGTGGGCGAAGGGGGCTTTTCGCGCTCGCGCAGGCGTCTGGCCACCTGGCGGGGCCCGGGCACCGGGGACTTGCCCGCGGCGTGATTGGCGGCGCGTTCCTTGAGCCACGACGCCAGCCGGGTCGAGCCGAAGGCCTTCTCCACAGCGGTGCCCTTGAGCGCCTTGAGCGCGGCGCCAACACCCTTGGCCGCGGCCCACATCGCCAGCACCTCGACCAGGACGCCCGCGAGGACCCCGATGGTCTCGGCCAGTTCGAGCGCCGCCTCCTCCAGCCGCTGCGCGTTCCCGCGTGCGTCCCACACCTTGCTGAAGAACTTCCCGAACGCGGAGCCGATCTTCTTGAGCGAGTCGAAGATCCACTTGGCCAGGAAGGCCAATCCCATCCATTCCAGGAGCGCGAGCCCGACCTCGAACCCCGCGGCCGCACCCGGCGCGGCGCCCGCACCGCCCGCGAGCGCGCCCAGCGCGGCACCGACCGCCGTGCAGATGGCGAGGAAGAGGATGGCGCCCACCGCCATCTCGAGGAGCGCGATGAGGACAGTGCGCAGGGCCTGCTCGACGTGCCGGGTGACTGCCTCGGGGATGTACTTCAGCGACAGCTTGATGGCCTCCCAGATGTCGCTCAGCAGCTCGGCCACCCGCTGGAAGCCGGAGGCGAACGCGTCCACCACGTTGAAGCTGTACGAACCCGAGTTGACCGAGCCGCGCAGCCCCTTGGCGAAGTCCTTGCTGGGGATCCAGATGTACGTGTCGGCCTTGAACTCGAGCGACTTCCAGCCCGCCGTGGTGTTGGGAATGGCCCGCCGGTTGACCTGGGCGAGCACGGCCACGAAGAAGCGCAGGTCCGCGCCCCACGCCTGCGCGACGTCGCCGTAGTACGCCTCCGCGATGGCGATGGCCGTGCCGCTCACGCCGCTGACGACGCGGTGGAGCCGGGCGTTCGGTTCGGGCATCGGGTGGCGCGGCGCGGACCAGACGTAGTCGCCGGAGACGAAGCCCACGCGCCCGTCCCGCGTGCTCACCGACAGCCAGCCGCCGGGCATCTGCGCAATCACCTGCACGGGGGTGTTGAACGCCAGGGTCCCGAGGACGTTGTTGCCCTGCTCGGGGCTGGAGCGCAGCTGGAGGGGGGGCGACTTGTTCCACATGACGATGCCCACCCCATTCGCGGGCGGGCCGTCCGGAGGCCGTACGGGCAGGGGGGCCGCGGGCTTGATGACCGCTGGGGTGTTGGCGCGCGTCAGCCCCACGAGCTTCCCCGTCTTGAAGGCATCCGCCAGGCGCTGCTTCATCACGGGGTCGGCCGGCCACGTCGCGGAGCCCGGCGTCGCCGCGCAGGCGGTGTACATCTCCCGGAGGGCCTGCCGGTGCGTGCGCATCCACCCGTCGAGGCACATCTGCATCACGGCGGGAGCGACCCGGCGGCTCGTGTTCTTCGCCTCCGCGTCGTTCCACAGGACGACAACGTAGGTGGCCCCGGCGCCGGAAAGTACCCACTGCTTCGACATGGCTTCCCTTCAGGTGACGGGGGCGATGGATGCTAGCCAGTTGGCCCGGGGCGGACCAGGGGCGGGGAGGGCGCCCGGCCCGCTGTCTCTCAAGATCATTTGACGCGAGCGCCGGGGCTTGATCCTCTCCGGGGATGAGCACTCTCCCCATCGACTTCGATCCTCAGCTGGCCGCGCTCCTGCCCGCGCTGGAGGGGTATGTGCCCCGGAGGATGACGCTGGCGCAGTTGGAGCACTTCCGTGGCTTGAGCCGGGTGACGCGGGAGGACCTGCTGGGGGACGCGAAGGTCCACTGCGTCGACCACCGCATCCCCGGCTATCAGGGCGCCGAGATTACCGTCTCCGTCATTGCCCGGCAGGGCCACTCGGTTCCGGGGCCGGCCGTCTATCACATCCATGGCGGCGGGATGGTGATGGGGACCCGCTTCGCGGGAGCGAAGCCGCTCGTGGACTGGGCGCTCCGTCATGACGCGGTCTGCGTGACGGTGGAATACCGGCTGGCTCCCGAGCACCCGGCGCCGACCTTGGTGGAGGACTGTTACGCCGGGCTGGTGTGGATAACGGCGAACGCCGACCGGCTGCGGTTTGATCCGAACCAGCTCGTCATCTTCGGCGGGAGCGGCGGGGGTGGGCTCGCGGCGGGAACCACGCTCCTGGCCCGGGATCGGCAGGGCCCGAAGCTGTTGGGGCAACTGCTGCAATGCCCGATGCTGGACGACCGCAACGAGACGGAGTCCGCCCACCGGTATGACGGCGTCGGAGTCTGGGACCGCACCAGTAACCTGACGGCGTGGCGCGCGGTGCTGGGCGAGCGCTGTGGAGGCCCGGACGTGTCTCCCTATTCCGCGCCCGCGCGTGCCACGGACCTGCGAGGGCTGCCGCCGACCTTCATCGACGTCGCGGCAGGGGAGACGTTCCGGGATGAAGCCGTCGCGTATGCGCGCGGCATCCTGGCGGCAGGGGGTGAGTGTGAGCTGCACGTCTGGGGCGGAGCCTTCCACGGCTTCTACGACATCGCCCCTCAGTCCGACGTGGCGCGCGCCTGCATTTCGACGCGCGACGCCTGGCTGGGCCGGATGTTCGCCCGGGGTGCTACTCCGTGACTCAGGGTTGAGCCACGCCCGTGTCGTACGCCTTGAGGACGGTCTGGGCGCAGGCGCGTGACTTCTCGCCCTCCTCGTTGCCCAACTGACGGCTGCGCGCCAGGACCATGTACCGGGTCCTGGCCGCGTTCACCCACGGATAGAAGCCGAAGGCCCCGGCCGACGAGTGGCCCGTCACGGTCCAGGTGCCGCCGACGGTCTCACCTTCAATCCAGTGCCCGAGCCCGTAGTAGGCCTCGCCCGCGCCGGACCACGGCGTGGAGGCCACGTTGGGGCCTCCCGGCCAGGCGGGAACGGAGTCCACGGTCAGCTTGGAGGACAGCGCGGTCTGGTTGTTGAGCAGCTTCAGCAGGAAGACGCGGTACTGCGCCGCGCTGCCGGAGAAACCACCCGCCACGGCGACGTCGCTGTCGGACTCCGGGAAGGTGGTGCCCAGCAGGGGATTGAGCCAGTCCATGACGCTCAGGAGGCCCGTGCCCCGGCGCGCGCCGATGTCATCCAGGGCCAGCTTCTGCATGTGTCCGCCGTTGTAGAAGAAGCGGCCGATCTGGAGCGGGCGCCAGGTGACGTCCTTGAAGGAAGGCCCATAGCACGCGGTGACGGTCGTCCCAGCGGCGTCACACAGGGTGGTGTTCTCGTCGATGTAGCCGCTGGTGAAGTTGAGCCGCTTCTTCTCATCCGCGGTGAGGTTCGCGTACCCCTTGGACTGCACGTAGGCCCCGGCGTACAGCCATTTGCTCGCGGACGCGATGGGCATCACCGTCGTGGCCGTGACGCCGCTGCCTTTCGTGAAGCCATGAATCGGCCCGGTCCCGTTGCCGAGCTCCCAGTAGAAGTTCCCAAGCGGCTTGCAGCCCGCCGCGTTGTTGGCCGTGTCCAGCGCGGCCTGTTCGTACACGGTGAGGGCCGCCTGGGACGTTCCCCAGGTCACCCCATCGCCGGAGTCGAACGTGTCCTCCGGGTGCCCACAGCCGGCACTGCCCAGGGCCCACACCGCGCACGCCCAGATGAACCGCGCTGTTCCGCTTCGCTTCATGGGGAATTCCTCCAGGAAAGCCCTCATGAACCCGGACGGCCGGCGGTAGTTGCGCTCAGAACCTGAAGTTCCACCGCATCGAAGAAGTTGTTGCGCGAGTCGTAGACGCGGGCCAGCAGGGCCATGACCGCGGAATCGGGACGGATCATCTCAAGGGCGCGGCGCGGAAAGGGGCCCCCGTTCTATCGTAGCGGGATGGAATCCTCCCCTGAACGCCAGCGATACACCCTGTGGCGGCTGAATCACGCGCGCTTCTTCCTGGCGGCCCTGAAGACCATCGGCCCGGCGACCCTCGTGTGCTCGGTGGGCTTCGCACTGCTGCAAGGCTGGCCGGGATTCGACGCCACGGCCTTCGTGACCGGGTTGTTGATGTTCGGCTTCCTCTTCGGCCTGTTTGGAATCCTCTTCCTGGCCTTCAAGGTGGATGCTCACGGTTCGACCTACTGCAAGGACCCCCTGATGTATCTGGAGCCGTCGGAGGACGACCTCTCCGCGCGAGATGCCTCCGGAGGGCTCCTGGGAAGGGTCTCCAGCGGCACCTTGCGCGTGGTGCACGTGAACGTGATGCAGGGCAAGCGGGGCCTGATGGGCGCGCTGCGCCTGGATCACGCGAAGGGCTCGGTCTGGCTCAGTCCCTACCAGTGGATCGGTGCCTGGCCGGGACTGAGGTCCGAGTCCTTCCATGAGTCGGTTCATTTCGTCGAGGATCCCCTGTTCGACGCGCTGGCGCGACTCGCGGAGTAGCGGGGCGTCACGGCCAGAAGCGGACCAGTCCCGGCTCCGGCACCGTCTTCGCGAGCAGACAGCCATTCGGCTCGCGGATGAAGCCAGACACGGAACTCAGCCGGGCGTCCAAGCGGACGAGGCCGTTGACGCCAAACCCCGGGTCCACCGCCCCGTGCCGGGTGAAGCGGACCACCCCCAGCCCTCCACCCACCTCGACCTGTCCCACCGTGTAGGGCGTGCCCACGTCATCGAAGAACAGCTCATTGGCCGAGCCGATGGCGAGCTGGCGCGGCGGCATCGTGGTGCTTCCCGTGCCGCGGTAGATGCGCGTGCCGGTTTCGTCGTACCACTGCACGAGGAGCTCATAACCCGGGGCATACGTGTTGAGCAGTGAGACGAACCGGCCGTGCCCGTCCGTGGTGACGTTCCGATGGAGATTGGGACTGCTCTCCACCGACCACTCGGCCTGCCCGGTCTTTCCGTCCATGCGGACGAACCCCAGTCCGTGGTTGCCCGGGCTGACCGTGTCGAAGAGCGAGACGGCGATGACCACGGTTCCGTCCTTCCGCTGGAGGGCCTCGCGGAGCTGGCTGAAGCGCTGTTCGTAGGTCGGGAGCGCGTACGTTGCCCGCCCCTCCGTCCCGAACCCCGCGACGGGCCTGCCATCCGCCTCCCACCGCTGCACGGCGAAGACGTAGGGTCCGCTTTGGGTCGGGTCGTAGTACGTCAGGGCCACCGACACCCGGCCCGCCTCGTCCACGAGGAGCTTCACGAGGGAACGGGAAGCGGCATTGAAGCGCGTCGACGCGACGCCCTCATCCCCGAAGCTCGTATCGAGCATGCCCGTGGCGAGGTGGCGCGAGACAAGAATGGTGCAGGGAGTCGCGTTGTCGCCGTCGTGGCAGTCGGCGGCGGCGCCCGCCACGAGGCTCCCTCCCGTGGGCAGGGCCTTGAACGCAAGCATGTGTGACACCGCCGGACGCGTGTGCGTTACCGACCCGAGCATTCCGAACGTCAGGTCCGGGATGCCATCCGCATGGTGGCGCTCGAGCACGAAGCCCTGGGCGCTCGGCCAGGAGGCGCTGGCGATGGGATAGGCCGTGATCAGCTTGCCGTCTGGCAGCACGTCGAAGAACCGCGACCAGTCCGTCCAGCCCAGGGGCACCACGGGGAAGGTGGGGTCCAGCGTGAAGGAGGGGCCCGCGACCACCATCCGCAAGGGCCGCGAGGTGGACCGGCCCTCCGCCGTGGCCACCAGCGTGGCGTCGAGGCGGGTCCCCGGGCCGACGCGCCCGGACACACTCACGACCAGCGCCGCCGCGTTCGTGTCCGCGGACACCCACCGGTCCGCCACGAAGACCTCGGAGGGCAGGCCGCGAATGGCGAGGGTGACGGGGCCGGTGAAGCCCTCGCGCCGCTCAACGCCCACACGCAGGACCGCGAAGTCGTCGCCGCGCACGAGCAGCTCGGACGGCGCGCTCAAGGTGACAGGGAGGGGCAGGGGCACGTCCGGTCCGGCATCCGGAGCGCCGGCATCCGTGGCACCGGCATCCGTGGCACCGCCATCCGCGGTGCCCGCGTCGGGTGGCTCCTGGTCGGTCGTCCCCGCATCGCAGGTGGCGCCGGCACACGAGGCGTCGGGAGTCGAGGTGGACGCGTCCTGCCCGCCCGCATCGGCCTGGGGCTCGACGGGGACGGGTTGCTCGATGGGCTCCTCGTCACCACACGCGGTGGCCAGCGGGAGGAGGAGGGCGAGCGCCACGAGGAGGGCGCGCCCACTCTGGGACGGACGGGAGGGCTGGGAACGTTGGGCCATGGACGTGAGCAGGGGCTGGGGTGCCTGCCTATACGTCATCCCCGCCAATCCCTGGCTGGAGGCCCGGTCGATCCGGTCCGGCTACGGCTTTGGTGCGATGGAGACCTTCACGCCTTCGCTCCACACCTTGTGCTCGTCCGCGTAGTACAGGTACGCGCGGCTGGACGGGCCGGTGTAGGTGCCGGGCACCGCGGCCACCAGGGACAGCGGCACGTCGATGCGCTTGTGGGGCTCCATGCCACGCCAGTACAGGACGACGTCGCGCCCGAGCACCTCGTACGCATCCACCACCTGGCGCTTCACCAGCTCCTTGAGCTGGTCGTGCCGCACCTCCAGCCCGCCCGGCACGCCGAAGATGGCCACCGCCGTGGGCAGCCGCTGGCCGGTGCGGTTGGCCACCACCACGCGTGCCTCCGTGGGCTCCCCCTCGGTGAGGGCCGTCTTCGCCAGCGCCACCTCCAGCGTCACCGCCGTGTCCTTGGAGCTGTCCGGCGTCACCGTGTTGTAGGTGACCTCCACCGAGTACGGCAGCTCCGCGCCGCCCTCCATCCGCAGCTCCACGCGGCGCTCCCCCGCGCCCAGGAGCGCGCTCACGTCCGGCAGCTTGAGGGCCTCCTGCGAGGCGCCGTCGAAGCGCACCGGCTCACCCACCGGGCGGCCGTCCACGTAGACGCGCACCTGACCCGGCGTGAGCTTGGACGCGCGCGCCTTGTCGTAGGCGATGATGGCGCGCAGCGCGAGCACCGTGCTCTGCGTCGCGCCGTAGCGGCCTCCGTCGCTGGATTCGGCGAGGAACTTCATCGCGCGCTCCACGTTGCCCACGTACGTGGGGTCGCGCATCCAGGCCAACGCCGCCAGCGCGGTGGTCTCGATGTTCAGCGTCTCGCCCGAGCTGCCCACGATGGACTGCGTCGCGCCGCCCACCACGCCGTCCTGTCCCTGCGCGGAGGCGAGCCGGCCCATCAGCTTCCGGGCCTCGGCGGTGTCACCGGCGAGCGCCAGCGCGTTGGCCGCCAGGGCCACCACGTAGTTGTTGGTGCTCTTCGCCGCGGCGGCCTTCAGCGAGGCCACCTCGCGCGCCAGCTCCTTCGCCTGCGAGGCCGGCTGGCCCGCGCTCTCCAGCAGCGTCCAGACGATGTACGCGTTCGACGTGTCCGGGTCCTCCACCCACACGTGCAGCGCGCGGCGCTTGCGGTTGAAGCCGCCCTGGCCGTCCCGCTGCTGGAGCAGCCACGCGCGCGTGCGCTCCAGCATTCCGGCGTCCACGTCGCGCACCTGGCGCATGTCCGTGAAGTGCAGCAGGCCGAACGCGGTTAGCGCCTCGTGGCCCGGGTTCTGCCCGAACCACTCGTAGCCCTTCTCTGAGGTCTCGTAGCCGACCAGCCGCTGGTAGCCGCGCTCCAGCTTCTCGCGCGCGCTCGCCACCAACTCCGGGTTCACGCCGGTGTGCGTCTGGAAGTACTGCTGCGCCATCGTCATGGGGTACGTCGTGGAGCTGGTCTGCTCGAAGCAGCCGGAGGGCTCCTGGATGAGGCGGGCCAGCGACTCCGTCATGTTGGCCAGCGGGCCCGGGTACACGGCGATGGACGTCCGCACGCTGCCGGGCACCAGGCCCTGGGGCAGCACCACCCGGTGCGCCGCCGGGCCCTTCGAGGACAAGAGCCCTCCGAAGGACACGCGGCCCGGGAAGCCCCGGGGCTTGATGGACAGCGTGCGGGTGACGACGTCCGTGTACTCGCCCGCGCTCGCCGTGAGCCTCACGTCCACCGGCCGGGTCTCCTGGCCAATCTCCAGCGAGAAGAGCTGCCGGCCCCGCGCCTGCGACGCCAGGTCCAGCGTGGCACCGCCGGAGACCTTCACGTCGCCCTTCAGCTCCACCTTCACCCCCGCGCCCGGAAGCAACGCCTCGGTCCCGTTCACCAGCGCCACAGGCAGCCGCACGACGTCTCCGGACGTCACCTCGAGCGGCAGCTTGGGCTCCGCGTAGAACGGCTGCACGGACTCCAGCTCCGCCACCGCCGAACCGAGCGCGCCGTCACCGCCCACCGCGCCCGCGAAGGCCTTGAACGTCGTCACCGAGTCGCTCATCGCGAAGGACACCCGCGCCTCGCCAGTGCGGGCATCCGTGCGCACGCCAGCGTTCCAGTAGAGCGTCTCCGCGAAGTCGACCCGGTCTCCCGCCTTGCGGTTCGGCCGCGCGGTGTGCGCGAACTCGCGGAGGTAGATGAGCTGCCCCTGGCTGAGCTGCTTGTCGTCGGCGTTGATGTCCCGCTTCGCGCGAAGGACCCTCCGCTCCCTCGGCGCCTCTTCCTCCTTCGCCACCTGGAGCACGGGGGCCGGGGCCTCCACTTCCGGAGCCATCCGAGCCGGGGGCATGGGAGGCGGAGCCGCCGCGGCGACGGGGGCCATTTCGGGGCGGACCGCGTCCAGCGCCAGGCCGGCGAAGGCGTCCTCCTCTTCATCCACGGCCCGGTCCATCATGGGCGGGGCCATCCCCTCGACATCGCCGCGTCCGGCCTTGCTGATGGAAGACGGCCGGGCCTTGCGGACGGGCTCCCGCGGCCAGCGCACCGCGAGCACGCGCATCGCCGCGTCACCATGCCGGGCGAGGAAGCCCTGCGTGTCGGTCAGCGCGAAGCGCCGCCAGCCCTGCGTCCCCAGGAGCAGGTCCACCGCCAGCTTCGACTTCGGGTTCTTCGCGTCGAGGTAGAGCTGCGCGTCGGCCAGCTCCTTCACCTCCGGCTCCAGCAGCACCATGACCGGGAGTTGGGGCGCCTGGTCGCGCTTCTCCTGGAGCTCCAGCACGGCGTCATCCGTCACGGTGAGCATCACCAGCGCGGAGACCGGCTGGCCGCCGCGCGTCGTCCGGGCCGTGAGCCGCACCGGGCCCCCAGGCACGTAGCGCGTGCGGTCCGCCTTCAGCTCCACCGTCAGCTCCTTTGAAGGCTGGCGGAACACCAGCCGCTCCGCGAGGGGCCGCCCGTCGTGGTCCCACACCGTGGCGACGAGCACGCCGTCCGCCTCGCCCGGATCCAGCGTCACCGGCCCGCCCCGCACGTCGCCCAGCACCGCCGACGCGACGCGCACCTCGCGCTGGCTCAGCGTCACCGTCGCGCGGCCGACGTTGTTCAGGCCCACGACGAGCTGCACCAGCTTGCCCGCGGGCACGACGTCCTCGCGCACGCGGATGACGGCGCCCCTCGGCTTCACCTCCGGCAGAGGGAAGCGCTTGCGGATGCCCGAAGGCGAGTCGATGCGCAGCGCGTACTTCACCCCGGCCTGCGGGGTCAGCTCGAAGCGTCCACGGCCTTCGTGCTCCGAGCGCACATGGGCGACCACCTTGCCGCTGTCCACCTCCACCACCTGGCCCACCAGGTCCGCGGGCTTGCGCGCGGGCGTGCGCGCCTCGAAGTAGACGCGCGAGGCGAGCCCCGCCACCAGGTCGCCGCCCTCCGGATACAGGGCCAGGTCCAGCGTCTGGAGGAGGATGGGGATCGTCTTCGCCGCGGACTCCACCACGCCGCCGTCCTCGATGGTGAAGGCCAGCGTGCCCTCGCCGCGCTCCATCGCCGAGGGCAGCGGGAAGCGCACCGTGCAGCGCCCCTTCGCGTCCACCGTGCACGGCACCTGCGCCACGGTGGCGCCATCCACGAGCGCGTTGGCCGTCACCTTCGCGCCCTCGGGCACGCCGCCCTCCGCGCGCTTCACGTCCAGCGTGGTGGTGACGGTGTCGCCCGGCCCGTAGCCATCCCGGAGGAATTCGATCTGGGACTTGAGCCGGGGGGCCCGGTAGGCGCGCACGTCGAACTTGCGCTCCGCGGGGGCCGCGCCGGTCCACGGGTAGGTGACGCGCAGGGTGTACTCACCGCCGGGCTGGCCGGCGGGGATGGGCCAGGCGTAGCCCCAGACCGCGTCCGCCGTGGACGCCGTGCTGGTGGTGACGACGTCCCCCTTGGGCCCGCGCACCTCCACCTGAGCCTGGAGCGAGCCCGTGTAGGGCTTGCGGCTGGAGGCCTCCAGCACCAGGCCGCGCACCAGCACCTGCTCCCCGGGGCGATAGAGCGGCTTGTCGGTGGTGACGTGGGTCAGGTAGCGGTCTTCGCCCCCCAGGGAGCGCGAGGTGGCCCGGGCCGCTTGGACCTGGGGCGATACCATCACGAAGACTGCTGCGACCCCCAGCGGCAGGAGCGCGCGCAGGGCAAACGGGACGAAGTGGGCCATGGCGGCATTCAACGGACGCCGCCGCCAGAAGTTCTGTCCCGCGGAGGCGCTGTGGAGTCCTGGTGTCGTGCGGCGCCCCGATGCAGGACGAAGAGGGGGCGGTGCTCGGCACGCAGCAAGCGGACCTGGCCCAGGTCTTCACCCAGCAAGCGGACTTCACGGCGGCCACCGGGGCCACCCAGCTCACGTTCCCCGCGGACGCGTTCGACGCGTATCCCGATCATCCCTCAGGAGCGGCGTCGAGCTGCATCCAGCCGCAGTGGGGTATCGACCTGCCGTGGGGCTCCAGTGCGCCCACCGTCAACGTCCTGGCGCCTCGCGCCAGCAACTGGATCTGCTTCGTGGGCCCTGGCTGGAATCACAACAACACGAATCCGCTGCCTGTGAAGCCCACGGTTCTCGCCAACGGTGAGGACGACTTCGAGATCGCCTTCCTGCGCCCCGTCTCCGCCGTGGGCCTGGAGCTGCTCACGAACAGCCGTGCCCAGCACAAGGTGACCCTGACCTTCACGGACGCCACCCAGGAGGTCTTCGAGGACGCGGTGCTCGATACGGGGGGCAATGCCTTCGAGTTCGTGGGCTTCCAGTCCACCAAGCGCATCCGGTCCATCTTCATTGACACCACGGGCGGCGCCTCGCAGAACGAGGGCATCGCCGCCATCTGGACCGCGCCCTGACGGAGCGCGGCTTGTAGATGCCCGGCGCGCTTCACCGGCGTTTGCGCGGAGGGGGCGCTTCCCGCTCCGCCCGGAATGCGGCGTCCAGGACGAAGGAGCGAACCTGGACGTTCCCCCGGGAGAGTTCCGTCGCCTGTTCCTGGAGCCATTGCCGCGCGCGGTCCTGGGGGATGGCACGTCCCTCGGTGGGGTGTGCACGCGTCTCATCCCAATGAGCGCAGGCATACCAGCCGACCAGGTAGATGCCGTGCTGACAGGCGTTCTCCGCGAGGTAGCGATCCACCAGTTGCTCGCGCATGGCCGTCCATAGGCCGGTGTTCCAGCAGCCCTTGACCTCGATGATGACGCTGATGGGGGCTTCCCGCTCGGATGCAAATGCCTGGACGAGCAGGTCCGTGCGCTGTCCGGGGCGCAGGGGCTCCGTGGGACGGATCTCCACCTCGCGGTTCACGACGATGCGTCGTCCCGCGAGCTCCTGTGCGAGGTGACGTTTGATCCAGTCAGAGAGGAGGTTCTCCTTCTTCGGCTTGAACCGGACCGGCCCACCTTCTTCCTTCCATTCGTTCCAGAGGAATTCGAGCGCGGGTGTCTCGCCATGGAGTTCCGCCTGAAGCCGGCCGAGTGACTCCACAATGACATCAAGCAACTGGGCCGCGCTCTGGACGATGCGTGCCTGGGGCGAGACAAGCAGTGTCAGCAACTGGCGGGGACCCGGAGGGTGCCAGTTTTCCGTCCGGAAGTTGTTCTGTACATGGATGAGCGCCATGCGCAGCGACTTCTGGCCGGGAAGCTCGTGGTTCAGCCGCTCGAGGGCCAGGCATGCGTCCCGCGAGGACTGTCTCAACAAGAAGCCGCAGATGTTGGACTGGATCGAATGCAGATCCTGGCGGGAGTTCATCACCGTCCCAAATCGGTTCTCACTCCGGGGGACGCGAGGTCCGCCGTGCCGCTCGATCCAAAGATAGAAGTCCGCGAGCTGGGCTGGAGAGTAGATGCCGATGTGTATGGCGAATCCCACTCCTCGCGCCACGAGGGCTTCCATCACGGCTCGGCCAAAGTCCACATCCCGCTGAAGAAGGGGCCAGACCCATTCCCACGTCAACGTCGGAGCCCGCCAGAGAAGGGTCTTGGCGAGCTCGATCTTGATGGCTCGGGACACGCCCTTTTTCGCGGTGAGGCGCTGCTTCGCGAAGGGTAGAACCTGGAACGGGGCATGCTCCAGCAATATCCAGAACAGGTGCTGGCGGAGCGGCTCTGGAAGGGACGGACGGCGGAAGGACTCCAACGCCACGGAAGTCAGGACGCCATTCCAAGACATCGTCAAGCCGTCGAGAAAGGGATAGCCTCGCGATTCGGATTCCTCGACCGCCAGTTTGCGCCGGAAACAAGCCTCCACGGTGGCGGGGGCATGCCGCGCGGCCAGGCCCACGATGCGCTTGCGATGCTCGTCGTTCTTGTCCGAATTCCAGCGAGGCGCGGTGAGGATCAAGGAGGCCCAGTTCCTCCAGACGGCCGGGGGCAGGTCTTCCAGTTCATCCGACGCGCGCCGAGCCAGGAGCATGAGGGCTGCGTACCCGCTCCAGGCCTCCCATGGAATCTGTCCGCCTTTGTCGAGCCAGGGCTCTTCGGTTGGGACAGGGAGGTTGACGTAGCCGGCTCCCGCGACGGTGATGCGCTGCTGAAGTTCCTCTGGAAGGGTGGTCCAGTACTGACCTGAAGCGAAGAGGTCGAACTTCTCCTCGTGGAAGCTGGACAGGAGCTGGACGAGCTCCGGCCAGCATCGAGCATCGCCACCTTCCATGCGAACCAGCAGTTGCTCGCACTGCCGTGGACGTTGCTCCACCTTGGAGGGTGTCTTCGCCTCCCGGTCCTGGACCCTCGCGAATGCATGGACCAACAGCGGATGCTGTTGCGTGGCCTCATTGAGCGCGGCTTCGTGGGTAGGGTCTGCTCTCGAAAAGACCTCAGCCGCCAGCTCGGCCCAGGACGACTGCTCCTCTGGCGACGAGGACTTCAGGGCACGCTGCAACAGCGGATGAAAGTCTCGGTCGAAGAAGAGTGGGGGACGAACCTGCGCCAGCGACCAGAGATCCCTGGAGGCGGTTCGCATCGAGGCAAGTCCTTGGATGAGCCGCCAACGCTCCTCTTCGCCGCGGAGGTTCCAACCCGCAAGGGGGCTGAGATCCTCCCTGGCATGGGGAAGAACATCCCATCCCATTTTCAGCTGGGCCCAGACGGCGGAACAAAACGGCTCGAAGACCCCAGCCATGTCCAGGTGCTCCCACGCCTTCTGGAGCACGGTCGTGCTGAGTTCCTTGAACGCCGAACTGTGAAGTCCTTCCTCTCCTTTCATGGCAGGTTGCGCGATCTTGCTCAGGGCCAGCGTCAGGTCCGCGAGGGGAAGGTGTTCTTCCCAAGCCGCCCGGAACCGCATGCCCAGGTATGAGTACCAGGGACGGGTCCGAACCATGTCGATGACCTGCCCGGTGGAAATCTCGTGGGGCCAGAGCAGGGTGAGGGTTTCCTCCCGCAGGATCCCCTTGGACTCGTCATCCACCTCCGAGAACGCCAGGGGGCGGAGCCGGGACCAGGCCTCCTTGTCTCCGAGCAAGCCCAGGACCTGGATGGCACGGTGCCGTTCGTTCACCTCGAAGCTGGCATCCAACGCGATGTCCGCGCATTCGGAGGCCAGCGAGCGCTCTGCGCAGGCACCTACGATGTCCAGCGCGAGTGCAAGGACACGAGCCTGGTCGGGAGTCGAATGGAGATAGCGGCGGAGCTGTGCCCCGAGCCCTGGATGCGCGAGCCTGTGAAGGGATGGGTGGGGGGCCAGCTCGCTCCCCAGGGACGTGCCCTTTTCGAGCGTGCCCATGAGGGCGTCCACGAGCCTCTCCCGGAGGAGGGGACTCGCCGTGAGGGCGTCACTCCGCAGGAGGACCCAGGGATCCGTCTCCAGGAGGAACTCGCGGAAGCCCTCGTCCTGGGAAGCGAGCCATGCGGCCACCTCCTGAAGCTGGGGCACGATGAGCTGGGCCGCGTCCTCTGGATGCCGGAAGAGGCTCGCGAGCTGTTCGCGCGGGACCTTGCGCCGCTTCAGGAAGAGGGCCGCCAGGAACTCCGCATAGGTCCGGTGGGCCCAGCCCGCGAGCCGGGGCCCCTTGCTGCCGAACAATCCGGTGCGCAGCGTCTCCTGGAGGGGCTCTTCCGTGATGGCCACGCGCAGGCCATTGCCATCCTCCTCTTCGCCGCCCGTCACATCTTCAAGCCGCACGCCGTGGGGGACGTCCGCATCGGGATCCGGCGGGCCAAGCCAGATGACATCCCTGTTGGACAGCAGCGTCAGCGCCGCGAGTCGCGAGGCAACGGCCAGCCGGGCCTCTGGACCCAGGCGGCCCCGCTGTCCGGATTCAGCGCGGGATTCATCGTTCTCCTGTGCCAGCAGGCCGCAGCCCTCCAGATAGAGGGTCCACCGATCCGCCGGGAACCGTCCCTGCTTGAACGCGCGCAGCAGGAATTGGAGGGTCACCGGGCGGAGGGCGAGCGCCGTGGCGTCTCGCCGGGCCACTTCCAGGAGGAACTTCGCCGCATCCACTTGCCGTGCCTGGGCCAGTTGCTCGACATCCTGTTTGCGAAGGGGCGCGAGCTCGACCGCGGCGAAGCCTCCGTCCTTCCACAGCTCGCTCAAGCTCTTTTCAAAGCTGCGCGGCCAGTGGGCGGGACGGCAGGCGATGAAGAGAAACAGCCGGTCGATGGGAAGGTGACGAAGCTCGTGCAGGATCACCTTGCTCAGCGTCTCGATGCGCAGGTGGCACTCATCGAAGCTGTCCAGGACGATGTAGAGCGGACCCTCCCCGGTCTTCCACTTCGTGATGGCTTCTCCTTCGAAGAGGGCTCGCGCCAGCCGCCCCTCATCTCCGAACGCGGCCAGGTCATGCCAGAGAAGGTGCGCGCCCACGCGAGCGCAGTGTTCCCGGATGGCCTGCCGCTCCTGTTGGAGCGTGGTGGTCTTGCCCATGCCCGGCTCTCCGAGCAGTGCCACGCAGTGCGTGGAGAGCAGCGCAGGCAAGGAGACGAGCTTCGAGGACGTGCCCCCCCTGTCGAGCAGGTAGCCCTCATCGGAAAGCGGTGGGGTTTCGCCGCGAGCGATCCAGAAGCGCTGCCACGGAATGGATGGATTCACCACGCCCCGTCTGAAAGGAGGAGCGCGCCATCATAGCGCAGCGGATGCGCTTGGGATTCCGGAAGGTCATGGCACGTCCTGGTGCGATTGAGGTCACAGCCAGATTGCGCGTCCCACACGAGCGCATGTCCCGGAGCGCGCCCCGGCTGTCCTTCAGGGTGAGGTCAATGACTGTCATTGCTCGTGGGTCCAATCCACAGGTCACACGTCCACATTTCATGTGCGCGATGTCACTCCTCTTCCATTTCCAGGGTGATGGTGGAGCGTTGGGATGGCCGTCAGTCTCCTCACCGAAAATCGGAAGGCCTACGCGGGAGGCTGAGCCTTGAACAAAGCATCCATTCATCTGGTGCTGTCGCTCGTGGTGTCGCTGCTGGGGGGCTGCTCTATTGAACCCGCCGATCCCGTGCTTCTTTCGGAAGCCTCGGACCGGATCACTGCCCAGGGGTGTCCGGACGAGCAGTCCTGTGTCGGTTGGAGCCAGACCGCGTCCATGTCTTCTCCGCGCGCGTACCACTCGGCGACCTTGCTGCATACCGGGAATGTGCTCCTCTCGGGTGGGTCCCCCAGTGCCGGTACGGCGGAGCTGTACACACCCTGCGTCCCCTGAGAGCTGTATGCTCGGGAGATGTCCTCGTTATTTCTGGTGTTGCTGGGGGTCGCCGTGTTCATGGGGGCCCTCATCGGACTCTGGCTGCGCTCGTCCAACCGTGAGCAGCCCTCGGAGCCGCCTCCCTACCGGTCTCCAGCGGAGGGCAGGCGGAACCTCGCGGAGTTGATCGAGTCCGGGCAGATGATCAACGCCATCAAGCTCTACCGCGACCAGCACGGCGTGGGCCTGAAGGAGGCCAAGGACGCGGTGGAGGCGATGCGCGATGGCCGGGCGCTCATGGAGTCTCTGGAACCCCGTGAGTTGTCCGGCCCGGAAGCGAACGACGCCATCGAGCGCGCCGTTCGAAGCAACAACCTCATCCAGGCCATCAAGCTCTACCGCGATCAGCATGGCGTGGGCCTGAAGGAAGCCAAGGACGCGGTGGAGGCGATGCGAGCCGACCTGCTACGTCGCGGCTGAACTGTCCATTCCCGCCTATACTCCGGCGCCGCATCCGTCGCTCCCTACGCGTTGGAGGTTCGATGCCGTTCACGCCCGTCCCTGGAACCAACCCCATCGAATACACCTGGACCAATGGTGGGGGGACCGTCGCGGCCAACAATCACATCGCGGCGGTCGGTGGCATCCGCACGGGAGGCGCGCCGGGGGGGCCCGCGCCCACCCGGCTCACCGCGAAGGACTGGGCCATCGCCATTGATCCGCGTGACTCCGCCCCGGGGGCTCCCGCGCTGCCTCCCGGCGTCAACCCCAGGGCGCGCTACAACACGCTGGGCGTCTGGTTGACCCGGGACGTGGCTGCTTCCGGCCGTGTCTTCGCGGAGCTGGCGGAGAGCGTCCGCCGGGCGGAGAGCGCGGCCCATGCACTGCCCACCGCGACGCCCACGGCGCGGTTGGGCGCCATGCCACTCAGCACGTCGAGCGCGATCGCGATCAACAGCGACATGACCGGCGACCTGTGTTGGCTCATCGTCGCCATGAGGCTCTGCCCCGACCTCGCGGTGGCGATCCGCATCGGGCCGACCGAGAAGCATCTGCGGGTCTGCTCCGCCATGATCGAACAGCTGGTCGACGAGGGCCTGGGCGGGCGGACCATCCTGGTCACCGGACCCACGCCGCCCCAGCATCCTCCGGACTGGGCAAGAGGATCCAAGCCGACGCACTGGCATCCCGTCCACATCACGCGCGCGTCCCTGCCCGTGGGGACGAATGTCGAAAGCTGTCTGAGCACGTCACGCCGGGTCTTCGAGGCCGCGCGGGAGCAGGCGTTGGATGAGCAGCGCTCCGACGCGGACGTCGCCTGTGAGTTGTTCAGCCAGAGCCTGACGCTGAACCTGGGGAACGCGGAGCGGGTTGCCATTGATGGCGCGATCCAGACCTTGACCCAGAATCCTGGCTGCCTGAGCACCCACGCCGGCTACATCCTGCTGGCCAATCGCGTCGAGGATTACAACCACCAGCACAACACCACCGCGGCCCGGCTCAACGCGGTCGACGGAGCTCGTGGCGCGCGAAGGCTGGTGACCTTCGGGCGCCCTCCAGGGGGCGGTGGCGCCAACCACATCGACCTCTACGCGAATCATGCTCGCACCGATCGTCAGCGCGCCTACTTCTGGGCCGCCCTCAAGGCGCGGATGCGGCAGCTGGGACGCGATGTCGTGATTGTCGGGGGGCGCAGTGGAACCTTCGATATCGCCTACCACGCGGGGGAGGAGCCCACCGGGGGTGGACTGTGTTGGGACATCGCCGGGGCGGCACGGCGTGATCCCGAAGTCGACCGGCTCCAGCAGCAGGCCGGTCCCGGTGGTAACAGTGGTTTGAGCCTCGCCAACCTGGCGCCCATCGCGTCGGACCGGAACAACGGCGGCGGCGAAGTGGGAGACATTGCCGCGAGGTTGACCGCGCTCATCAGCGCAGGCCCGGGCGCGGTCCGCAACGCCACCTTCGCCGTCGGTCCAGCGACCCAGATCGCAGGCGCCGAGAGCGATGCGATGCGCAACGCGGAGGTGGGCCGTGCTCTCTTTCAAGCTCAGACGGCGGGGGCCATGGGCACCGTCCAGTTGGGAAAGACGCTGAGAATCGCGGATCAGATCGTCAGCGATCTGGCCTGGAGGGAAGCCACGACGGCACGAGGAGCCCTGCCGGGGGTGGCCCTGGCGAATCCCGCCGCGGTTCCGAAGCCCAGTCCCCACGCAGCCCAGTTCCGGTGCCCCGTCTGTGGCGACACGCAGACGCTGAAGGGCAAGTACCGGCTCCACCGGATCTTTTCCCGGCATTGAAGAGGGGAGGCGGCGGGAGCCGAAGCCCTGTAGGGGATAAACCGGCCCACTCCGAAAACGGCGCCCCCCTCGGTTTCCCCTCTGAAAATCGGGCCCTCTTAGCGTCCAGGTGAGTCCGCACGAGTCCGGCTGATTTGGTCCCCGGAGGCTCCCGTGGGCCTCAATTGTTGCCTCCAGAGTTCAGAGGCTAGGGGACCTCTGCCCTTAGAGGCAGCCGAGTCCAGCGATAACCCAGGCCTGCCTCTTGATGATGGAACCGCGCGCCTACGAAACTAGGCCCAAGCGCCTCAACACTGGGCGTGCTCCAGCTGTTCCGCAGTCCGTCGGGTTATCCTCAGGGGCATGGCCAACATCCGCCCAGTTGACTTCATTCTCCTCGACAGTATTTTCGAGATGAACACCGGCTACGTGCTGGATTTCTCTGATCGGACGATGTCTCGGTTCTTCTCCGACGAGCTGAACATCGACATAGATAACCCGGTTTATCAGGATGACGGCAATTCTAAGGCCAAGCGGCTCCGTTGCTTTCTCAGGAAAGTGGACGCTCCAACAGCCGTGCGGACGCTCAACGCGCTCTGGGAGTATCGGGAGGCGCGCCGCCAACAAGCGTGCCGCGAAGAGATAGTTGCTAACGCGCACGGGCGTCTGCTCGAACTCATCAATCGTCTTCAGGGAGGGCCTAGAAGAGAGCAGGCCCCAGCGGCTCCCGCCTTCAACCGAGAGAAGGCGGCGCAGCTTAGGGCGGCCTTGATGGCTCTCGCCAACCTGAATCCACATCCGAGAGGCTATGCCTTCGAGAGGTTCCTCAAGGACCTATTCGACGCCTACGGCCTTGCGGCGCGTGATGCCTTCCGGCTTCAGGGCGAGCAGATCGATGGCAGCTTCCTGCTCGGGAGTGAGGTCTATCTCCTAGAAGCCAAGTGGCACGGGGCGTCGATCGGTAACGCGGAGTTGCACGCCTTCCACGGCAAGGTGGAACAGAAGGCCGCGTGGACCCGAGGTCTGTTCATCAGTCATAGCGGCTTCACTGAAGATGGGCTGCACGCCTTCGGACGCGGCAAGCGCGTCATCTGCATGGATGGCCTCGACCTCTGGGACGCTCTCTCTCGCGAGATACCGATGAACCACGTATTAGAACAGAAGGTGCGTCATGCTGCCGAAAAGGGCGAGCCGTTCGCTCGTGTTCGTGACCTATTCCCTAACTAATCCTGGGCGCAGTGAAGTAACGAGGGGAACAGAAGACACCTCGCGGCATTCCGCGCTCGCGAGAGCGAGTGCGGGACCGCAGCCTTCCGGTCTTCACCATCGCGCTGGAAGCCCTCCGGCCACCTTCACCAGCAGTTGGATCCGCGAGTGGGCATGATCCGTTCCAGTGTGCCCCATGGGGTGCTCAGGCGGCTCCTGTCCTCGGCCCTCCTCAGCCCCTCCGCTCCAACCCTCACCTTCAACCGCCCCCCATTTTTCTTGTGCTCGCCATCCATCCGCGTGCTAGACACTGAACCACATGGTTCAGTATGTAGATGCCGGGCTCGATGCTTCGTTCGCCGCGCTCTCCGACGCCACCCGACGCGGTGTCCTGGAGCAGCTCGGGCGTGCGGAGGCCTCGATCACGGACCTCGCCGCGAAGTTCAACATGACCCTCACGGGCATGAAGAAGCACGTCGGTGTCCTGGAGCGGGCCGGGCTCGTGATCACGGAGAAGGTCGGACGCGTGCGGACCTGCAGGATCGGCCCGCGCCGACTGGAGGAGGAGATGGCCTGGCTCACGAGTTATCGCCAGCTCTGGGATGCACGCTTCGACGAACTGGACAAGGTCGTCGAGGAATTGAAGCGGCAGGAGCAGGTCAATGGACGCAAGAAAAGAGAGTGAGCTCACACCCATGAAGAACCGCACGACCGTGGAACTGAAGTCCGAGCGTGAGACCGTCGTCACGCGAACCTTCGATGCTCCGGCACGCATCGTGTTCGAAGCGTGGACAAAGCCCGAGCTGTTCAAGAAATGGTGGGTGCCGAAGTCGATGGGAATGACCCTGGTCTCCTGCGAGATGGATGTGCGTACCGGGGGCACGTACCGTCTGGTGTTCGGCCAGGGGATGGCGTTCTTCGGGACGTACACCGAAGTGACACCGCACTCGCGCCTCGTCTGGACCAATGAGGAAGGGGGTGACAATGCGTCCGTCACCACGGTCACCTTCGAGGAAAAAGAGGGCAAGACGCTGCTGGTCGTGAGCGAGCTCTACCCCTCGAAGGAAGCGCTCGACGCTGCCGGCGGGGCGGCGGATGCGCTGGCCGAGACGTTCCAGCAACTGGACGAGCTGCTCGTCGGCCTGGGCGCGAGCGCGTAGGTCGGGAAGGAAGTCCTCGTTCCCGCGGGCGGCCGCCTGGCTCATTTGTGCAGGGGGCTTCACACCCGTGTGCCGGGCGCTGCACGCGGCGCTGGGCGAGCGAGGCTGCGTCCGGGTGGGCGCGGGGCCTTCCCGGCTGGCCTCAAGGATGCATTGCTAGCGCCCATGGGCCGGGACCGAGCTGTTTCCCTGATGGACGACCTTCGCGCCGCCAACCCCAGCGCACACACGCGCTGGCTGGCCGAGCCCGATGAGCCGGCCTTCCGCGAGCTGCTTCACGCGCGCTACGCGCAGACGTATTCCTACCCGTTCCTCTACGAGCCCGGCGGCGCCGGGCGGCTCTGGAGGGACGGGGCGCTGCTGAGCCTCGGCGAGTTCGACGCGCGGGGGGCGCTCTTGTGGCACACGGGCCTGTGGAGCACGCCGGGGCGGGACTCGCTGGACTCGGGGCTCTCCGTGGCGCTGCCGAGCCGCCGCACCCTCATGGGCCGCGCCGAGCACGAGGCGCTGTGGGGCTCGCTGCTGGAGCGGCTAGGGCGCTGGGTGGGCTTCCTGCACCAGAACACCTCCACGCTGCACGTCATGGCGCAGCGCTACGCCTCGCGCTTCATGCGGGCGACGCCCATGGGCCTCGTAGTCAACTACACGCGGGGCGAGACGGTGATGGGCGTGGAGGAGGGCTCGGGCGTGCCCATGCAGGCGCTGGCGATGACGACGGTGCTCGCGCCCCCGCCGCCACGCCGGCGCTATCTGCCCGAAGGCCCCTGGGGGGAGTGGCTCGCGTCCATCCTGGCCGGGGTGGGGCTCGCGGAGTCGGTGGCCTTCACGCCGCTGGAGCGCAGGGCAGGGGGGGAGGGCGCCGTGCTGCGTCCGCTCGAGTGGAACGCGTCGCTGCGTCTGGAGCGGCGGGTCCTCGTGGGCTTCAGCGCGGAGGGCACCCCGACGCTCACGTCGGAGCGGGCGCGCGTGGACCTCATCCACCTGCCCATGGGCGAGCCCCAGGGGGTGGCCGAGGGGACGCCGGTGCTCCTCGCGGCCGGCTTTCTTCCGACGGGCATCCGCCTCCACCAGCACGAGCCGGATGAGCTCGTCTTTCAAGCCGTGGCGGACCCGGGGGCCGCGTGCGAGGCCGTGAGCCGTGCCCGGCTGGATGGCGCGCGGGCCCGAGAACTCTTCGCGGGATGGAGGGAGCGATGCGCGCGAACTTCGTCGACACGGTGATGGCGCGGCTGGACGGCGAGGTCGCCACCATCTGGGCCACGGTGCTGCTGCGGCTGGAGGACAGGCCCGACGTGGCGCTCCTGCGCCGGGGGCTGCGCGCGCTGGTGCGGGAGAGCGAGCGCCTCAACGTGGCCTGGAACGACGCGCGCCGCGCATGGGTGCCCGCGGTGCGCGGGGACGCGGAGGTGGACGCGGCCCTGGTGGAAGGCGCGGAGCCCCTGTCCGAGCCCGACGCCGTGGCGCGGATCATCAACACGCGGGTGGACCTCACGCGCGACGTGCCGCTGCGGCTGCACCTGCATCCCATGGTGGACGCGGCCCAGGGGCCCTGGCTGCTGGGCATCCAGTTGCACCACGCCATCGGGGACGCGAAGGCGCTGGCGCACCTGCTGGAGCGGCTGTGGTTGCTCTGCGCGGGACGCGGGTCTCAGTCGCACCCGCTGGAGCCCTCGACGCTCACGGATGGCAAGGTGCTGCTCGCGGCGCTGCGCCATCCTGGCCGGGTGCTGGGGCTCATGCGTCCGCGCCGGCGGCTTCTGGCGCAGCGGGGAATGGGGCTGCGCCGCAGTGGAGACACCGCCGGACACGCGCTCTCCGCCACGGCGCGGCTCACGCTTCCCCAGGGCGACACGGACCTCCAGGCGTCGGAGGTCTTCCTCTCCGCGCTGCTCGCGGGCGTGGCGCTGCGAGAGTCCGCGGCGGACGGACTCATCCGCCTGCGCATGCCGGTGGACCTGCGGCGGATGCTGGGGCTCGGGCGGACGCTGGGCAATGGCTGCTCCGCGGTGCCGGTGGAGATCTCCCTGAAGGACGTCCGCGCCCGGCTTACGGCCCCGCGCGAGCTGGCCCGCTTCCTCCGCGCCGAGGTGCGGCGGGTGCTCGATGAGGGCGTGCACTGGACGACGGCGCTGGAGTGCATGGCGGTGGCCCGGCTCGCACCGGCGCGGGTGCTGCGCAAGAACGCGCGTCCCGGGCTCATCGCCGAGCCCCGGACGAACACGCTCGTCGCCACCTACCTGGGACGGATGGACACGCACTTCACGCAGGCGCCGTTCCGCATCCGCTCCATGCGCAGCCACACGGCCACCTGGGGCGCCACGGGCCTGTCGTTCGCGGACACGCTCAACATCAGCACGGCGGCCTTCGAGGGCCTCTGGACGCGCGAGGAGTTGCGTGACTTCACGGAGCGCGTCGCCGGGTGGGCGTCCTCGGGCTTTGGCCTGCGGGCGGAGGTGCTCGCGCCATGATGGGGCTGCGCGAGGCGCCCGGGGTGTACCTGGGCTTCATCTCCCTGCACGTGCTCGCGGGGCACCTGGGCTCCAGCCTCGTCTACCGCCTGCGCTTCGGGCGCAGCCCGCTGGCCTACCGGAGCGCGGCGGCGGACTCCACGCACACGCGCGTCACGCGGCGCATCAGCGGGTTCTCGCTGCTCTGGGCCGGCTCCGTGCTCGCGGCCGCGTTCTGGCCCGCGTGGTCCGTCATGCCCTGGGGACGGCCGCTGCTGCCCATTCCTCCACTCGCGGGTTGGGTGCTCGGGGTCGTAGGGCTCCTGGGCATGCTGTGGGCCCAGTATGGAATGGGCCCGGCGTTCCGCATCGGCGTGGACGCGGGGGAGGCCCGGCCCGAGCTGCACGAGGGGGGACTCCACCGCTACTCGCGCAACCCCATCTACGTGTTCTCCTACCTGTACCTCGTGGGGGCTTCGCTCTGGGCTCCGTCCGTGGTGACGCTGGGCGCCTGCGCGGCGCTCGGAGGGCTATTCCATCAACTGGTGCTCCAGGAGGAGCGGTTCCTCGCGGACCGCCTCGGTGAGCCCTACGCGCGCTATTGCCAGCGCGTCCCTCGCTACTTCTGACGCGCCATGCAGCCAGCCCTCTTACATCCCGCTGATTCGCCCGGTGCCGCGCCCCCGGAGCCCGGCCCCTCCCGCGCCGAGCTGGTGGAGTTGCTCCGCATCCGTCCCCTGCGCGCCATGGGCATGGCGGCGCTGCACCTGGGTGTCTGGGTCGTGGCGGCCGTGGCCATTGCCCGCGCGGACAGCGTCTGGGTGAAGCTGCCGCTGTGGATGCTGGCGGGTGGGGCGGTGATGGGGCTCATCCAACTGGACCACGACGCGTGGCACGACAACCTCTTCCCGAGGCCGTGGCAGAACCGCCTCTTCGGCAACGCGCTCAGCCTGCTCGTGGGCATCGCCTACGAGCCCATGCGCCATGATCACCTCGCGCACCACCGCTGGAACCGCACGGACAAGGACCCCGACGCCTACAACGCGGGCCGCCGCTCGTTCGGGCTGTGCGCGCTCTTCTATGCCACCGTGCTGCTCGGCCTCCCGCTGAGCCTCATCTACTTCAACGTCCTCTATCCGCTGCAGCACTTCTGCCGCGAGCGATTGCTCCGCCATGGCGCGGTGCTGCTCGGCTACGCGGGCTTCTACGCGGGGCTCTTCTGGTTGCTGTCGCGGCACGGGCTCGTCCCCGGCGCGGTGGAGTGCTGGCTGCTGCCGGTGCTCTTCGCCAGCCCCCTCAACGGCCTCAAGTCCATCGCGGACCACCACGCCAACACGTGGCGCGGGGACCGCTTCCACACCGCGACGACGGTGCGCGGCACGCGGCTCGTCACCTTTCTCTGGAACGGGCTCAACTACCACCTGGACCACCACCTCTATCCGCGCGTGCCCGGCTACAACCTCGCGAGGCTGCACACCCACCTGCGCCCCGGGCTGCTCGCGCGCGGCGCCCCCGTCTTCGACAGCTACCTCGACGTCATGGGACGCGCGCTGCTCGCCGGGCCCACCGTCGTGGACGAGGACGTGCGGCTCGTCACCCTGGAACGAAAGCGCCCATGAACGCCCTGCGCCAGCTGTACGCGGACATCCGCTACGAGGACGGCCGCTGGCCGCTGTCTCGCTGGGACCTCAACCTGCGCTACATCGCCAAGAGCCTGCTCCACGTCCCCGAGCCGCGCCACACGGAGGACGCCGAGCACTTCGCGCGCGTCGAGCGGCACCTCGCCTCCGGGAGCTGGAAGCCCGACGCGCCCGCGGCGCTCGACCTGTGCGCCGTGGGCGATGTGATGTGGATTCGCAGCGGCTTCCGCGAGGCGCTCTCCCCGGGCGTGCGCGCGCTGATGGCGGACGCGCACGTGGCCTTCGCCAACCTGGAGACGCCCGTGGACCCGGCGCGGCCCGTGCCCCGGTTCGTCTACGAGACGCTCCACTACAACGCGCCGCCGGGCTACCTGGACGCGTGGGAGGGTACCGCGCGCCACCGCGTGTTCTCGCTGTGCAACAACCACGCGCTGGACCAGGGCGCGGAAGGGCTGGAGCGCACGCGCCAGAGCGTGCTGGCCCGCCCGGAGCACCGCTGCGTCGGAGGCCCCCGGGCTGAGGACGCGGTGGCGGGCCTGGAGGTGGCCGGGGTGCGCCTGGGCATCGCCGCGGTGACGTATGACATCAATCACCTCAAGGGGGCGCCGCCCGAGGGCGTTCCGGTGACGCGCCTGGGCAGCCCGAAGCATGCGCCCGACTGGGAGCGGCTGGGCGCCCTCATCGACGCGGCGCGCGCGGTGGGGCCGGACCTCGTGGTGCTCATGCCGCACTGGGGCTTCGAGTACGAGTCCTGGCCCGAGTCCCTCCAGCGCGAGCACGCCTACCGCCTCATCGAGCGCGGGGCGGACATCGTCCTGGGCTCCTCGCCGCACGTGCTGCAGCCCGTGGAGTTGGTCTCCATCGACGGAGGGGACCCCACGTGCCCCGCGCAGGTACGCCGGGGAGGGCCGCCGCGAGTGGGGCTCATTGCGTACTCGCTCGGCAACTTCCTGAGCATCATGCCCACGCGGGCGTGCCAGACGGGCGCGGTGTTGAAGCTCGCGCTCGCGCGGGACGCGGGGGGCCTTCTGCGCCCCGTGGACGTGCGCGCGGTGCCCACGGCGTGCGGGCGGGGCCTGGGCGGCGACGGCTTCCTGGACGCGGGGGTCGTGGCGGTGGACGAGCTGGGCCTGGAGCGCGCGGCGCCGCACCTCGCGCACGCGCGGCGCACCCTGGGCGGACTGATTTCAACCCGGAGGGGCTGAGATGGTGTCGATGCGGGAGCAGTTGGAGGCACTCACCGTGGACATGGCCCGGCAGGTCGCGGGCTGGCTGCCGGCGGTGACGCCCGAGCGGTACGTGGCCTTCCTGGACATGATGTACCACTACACGCTGCGCAGCGGAGACCGGCTGCGGCTCGCGGCCGAGCGCGCCACGCTCCCCGAGCTGAAGGCCTTCTTCGCGGAGCTCGCGGCGGACGAGCAGTCCCACTACCAGCTCGCGAAGGCGGACCTCGCGGCCTTCGGGCGCACGCCGTCGGACGTCACGCCCCGCGAGGTCTCCGCGTTCCACGCCTTCTGGGAAGGTATCCCGGCGGAGCGCCAGCTCTCGTTCCTCGGGGCGTTGTACGTGCTGGAGGGCGTGGCGCGGCACCTCGGGGGCGATGCACGCCAGGGGTTGGGGCGGCTCGGCCTGGACAGGACGCGGGCGCGCTTCCTGCTCGTGCACCTGGACGTGGACGTGGAGCACGGCTTGCGGGCCCAGGCGCTCTGCGAGTCACTCGGTGCGCACGGCCCCGAGCCCCTGCTGGACGGCGCACGCCAGGCGGCGGACTTCTGGGTGGCCATCCATCGCAGGGCGCTCGCGGAGGGTTAGGCCGGGCTCCCGCTGTACCGGCTCCTCCCGCCACGCATCGGCGACATCCCGGGTAAACGGCACTTGTTGGATCGGCCGGTCGCCACTTCCGGTCAGGCTTCTTCGTCCGGCAAGAGCGTGCGGAGCAACTCGTCGTCAGGACCAAGCGGGCGCCAGCCCGGGGGGGGCTGATTGGAGAGGAGTGCATCGCCGGCCCGGTCAACGCGCTCTTGGTGAGTGTCCGGAGTGAAAGAGGCCCAACCGGCGAGCGCGCGCGCGACCTTGAAACGGTTTGCGTCATCCATCGTAGCGGGCCAGCCCCCAGGTAGATGCTCGCTCATCTCACGCACAAACTGTCCACGGACCAAACGCGTGACCCGGTGGATGCGCTCCGCTTCGGCGACAAGCCCACTGAACACCTGCACTCCAGCGACGTCATCTGGACCGAGTTCCTCGGCCAGCGCTACCAGCGACGCGCTGGGACGCGCCTCTGCGAAAGCCGTGAGCGAGTCGTAACCGAGTTCCCGGACGCGCTCATACAAACGGGCCTTCCAGTTCCCTTGCCACGAACGCCCGTCGGTCATCGGCTACTTCCCTTGGTGAACTTCAGCGGGATTTCATAAGCCTTCATACGCGTCGCGACGATGTCCAAGACCTCATTGCGCGTCAACGCTCGTCCGATCCTGCCTTCGACCCTGCGCAACTCTCCCATGATCATTCGGTTCCATTCACCGGGCCATGTGCGGCCCAGGCGCCAATCCCCCCCACCATGAATGGCCTCATGGTGGGCCTGCTCCAGGCGGACGCAGAACTGATCGATGTCCAGGTCGCCCTTGAAGCCGCGCTGCTCGAACCATTCGCGGTGTTCCTGCGGCAGCACATGGTGCTTGGGGCCGTCCGACATGCCAGCCCCCGACCTGCTCGTCACCTGCATGCCGCGCACTTCGGGGCTGTCCCCCAGCGCTTCGCGCACGCCCTTGGGCAAGTCCTGGTGAGCCTGGGCCATCGTGACCTGACTGCCCTGGATGAGGACGGCCGCGCCGACGGCAGGCGCGGAGATGACCCCCGCCTGCACGAGTCTTCGCATCATCTCCACCCACTCGGCGGAGACCACCAGCCGCGAGCCCACCATGACGCCGCCTGAACTCATTGCCAGTCCCACGCCGAGCGTCGCAGGGGCCGAGGGCGGCACGCGTGGCAGGGCCATCTTCATCGTGGAGATCATCGTGACCATCTCCACCGCCTGCATCGCCGCGATGACCTGTCCGCCAAGCTTCATGGTCTCGCGGGTCTCCCGTTGGAGCGTGTCGAATTCACGCGTCAGCTTCCTCATCAACTCGGGAATCGCGAGGGTTGCCGCCTCCACCCGGTCCGGGTCCAGAGAGGAGAGGTCCGCCAGCGTGGGCTCCATCAGCGCTTGCACGCGCTGAAGGTCCACGAAGAGCTTCTCGACGCTGCACATGGGGCAGTTGAGCAGCACTGCGTCCGCGAGGTGCAGGAAGTCCACCCAGGTGGCCAAGAGGAGGGTTCCGAACTGAGCCGCCTGGAGCTTTGGCCCCACCATGCGAAGCAGGCCCAGTTCCATGTCCGGCTCCCCGACTTCCGAGGCCACTTTCGTCAGCGCGGTGGCACTCCCCAGCGCGCCCTGAAGCCACATCACCTGCTTGGAGCCCTGGTCGAGGTAGCGCGTGAAAATGCCGCCGGTAAGGCTGAAGCCCCAAAGGTTTGGAGGACGGGCCGCCAGTTGGGTGAACGCGGCCTCGACGCTGCGCAGGGAGCCCTTCACCTCGCCTGTGGCGTCGAGGACCGCCTGTCGCGTCGATGCAGTGCTCTGGGCTCCGCCCCCAACGGCTGCTTCCCGGCTGACGTCACCCACGACGGTCACTTCGTCACGCGGCTGCTGGCGGCGAAGAAGCCGCTGCGTGGAACCGGAGAGTGCGTGAGGGCGAGAATCCCAGGCGCGCGGGGGCTCATCATTCGGAGCTTCCACCCACGCGGGCGAGGAGTCCTCTCGCGGCGTATAGCCCAAGCTTCGGCCACGCCCAGGCGCTTGCGGCACGGAGGCGTATCCGGTGGCCATCAGCACCAGGGCCAGCAAGAGGGCATCAGCGCGCACTGTCCACCCCCAGGCCCACGGAGGCGAATGCCCCCGGCCGCGGCGTCCCCTCCGGCGTGGGGAAGAGCATCGTGCCGCCCGTCCCCATCGCGTAGAACTTCCCACCCTGGAAGCGCCAGCGGACTTCGGCGGACCCAAGGTAGCGCGCACCGGGCTGCCCCATGCCCACGCCCAGCCCCTTCAACGCCACTTCCAGGCTGCGCGCGAAGAGCTGCATCGCCACGCGCCCATCCACGTCAAAGCGGCCCCACGAGAAGGCTTCCGCGCCCAGCGACACCTTCAGGTGCTTGAAGTGGCCGCCATAGCGGACCGCATCCCAGCCCACCTCCGCCTCGCCATAGGCCGAATACCCGTCCGGGAAGAAGGCATCCGCAAGTGGCACTCCCTCCGGCCCCGCCGCCTTGAAGCGCGCCAGCTCATAGTCCGGGCCGAAGTATCCCTGGCGGAAGCCGCCGTGCTGCCGACGCAGCTCCAATCGCAGACGCATGTCCAGCATGGGTGTCACCGCATCCGCGCCCGCGCCCACCACTGCCCCCCATGCGCCGCCCGCGCCGGGCCGTCCGCCCCAACCGGCTATCACGTGGGCCTCGAAGCCCGGCCGCACGACCACCACGGCGGTGCAATCAAGATGCGCCAGTGTCACCGGAGGCGCGCGACCTCCGGCCTCTCCCCAGTCATGCACCGCCGACAGTGCCAGCGTGTAGCGGCCCTGCACGCGGGGCTGGCCGAAGAGGACGTGCTCCAGGTCCAGCGCGGCTTCGGCCCCCATGAGGCGCGCGCCCAGCACGTCCGAAGCGAACGCCTGCGTATAGAGGGGTCCCAGCGTACCCGTGAGGAAGCCTCCTGCTGGGTGGTAGTCAGGGTTGCTTCGGTTGGAGTAGCGCCGCACGAGGTGCGCGGACAGCAGGCTGTAGGACTCCAGCGCGCCGAACCAGACGCCCACGGGCGCGTCGTTCGAGCCCAGCTTGAGGCCGCGCACGAGCTGCCCCCAATCCGAGAGACTGTCCCAGTCCTCGCGTCGCACGAGGCCCGCGGCCCCTCCACCACCCCAGAGACGCAACCGCACGGGTGCGCCCAGGTTGAGGCCGAGTTCCGCGCCTCCGTCGAGAATGAGGGTCGGCTCCACCTGGAGGAAGCCTTCGTCCGTGCCGACGCCTGCGTGCGGCAGGAAGGACAAAGTCGTCACCTCCACGCGCAGCAGGTTGCGCCAGGCGTCGCCCCGTGCGCGCCGTTCCTCCTCCGCGGCTGGCACCTCCGGGACGTCCTCGGCCCATGCGGCCACCGGCAACAGCAGCCACAGCCAGACAGCCCCACTTCGCGTCATTCGCATCCACGCCCCCTGGGAGTGATACCTCCGAGGAGAGCAAAGGACACACGTCTGACATTCAGCCCGGCACCCACCGCCACGCACCCCTGCCCATTGAGAAGGTCGGCTGCGTCGAGCCGGCGAACGATGTGCGCGGGATGTAGAGATCCGCGCGCTGTGACTCGTTGACGCCCTGAACTCACTTCATCGTGATGGGGCGGGGTGCATCGCTGCGGCTGTCGGGGACGGCGGCGCGGGAGGGTGACTGGGTTCTTGAGAACCCAGTCGTGTCTGTTGAGAATCGGAGGGCTGACGCTGGAGTTGATGCGCTGCGCGTTGATTCCAGCGGGTGTCTGGAGTTGAGTTGCCATGCATTCGTTCCCCTCAATGCATGGAGTCCGTCTTGATGATTCGCTCGTTCGTGCTGACGGTGTCCGTAGGGTCGCTGCTCACTGCGTGCGGTGGGCCGCCTTCTGACGCGGAATCGCCGTCGCCCGAGGATGCCGATATGCAGGCCGCGTCCGGTCGCACCTCGCTCTCCGTCCCTGTCGTGACGATTGCCTGCGTTCAGGACACGTACGATGTGAACTGCTCAAGCTCAGTGACGGGCGGCGTGCCTCCATACACTTATTACTGGGGCGAACGGATCTACATCTACCTCACGAAGAAGACGTACAACGCTCCATTTCATACAGGAGGGTCGGAGTATCCCTTCCCCTGCTCGGAGCCAGGGGCGGGAACCCCGTGGCAGGACATCGATCCCCGCGTCTATGTGATTGACGCCACGGGCGCGCGGTCCGCCACGGCTTCGGCGGGCTGGTATTCCTGCTTGTAGACGCCTCTCAGGCGGGAGGAGTCCTCCGGGGCTCCTGCCCGTACCTCGGGTGGCAGACCGATGCGGAATGATGGAGGCGGCGGGATTCGAAGCCTCGTGGGCGGATTTGGTCCCTGCTCGGGCCGCGGGCCGCCCACCCGGTTTTCCCTCTGAGAAAGGGGGCGGTTTCCTGTCCGGGCGAGTCCAGACCCGTCCACTAGATTTGGTTCTTTTTTGGTCCCTGCGGAAGTACCAGACCGGGCGGGGCGCAGCGCCAGACAGGATCCGAGCACCGCGCCACCTCTGAGCCGTAGCGCCCAGCCGGTGTGCAGTGCTGGCGATCATACACGCGCCGCGCTACTCCGAACCAGGGTGCTCGTTCGCGTCGAGTGGCCTCGCGGGCCCGTGGAGTTTGCCCAGTGCGCAGCGGCAGCCAGGGGGCTGCCAAGTCACCTCAGGGCCAGCCGTGACGGCGCGCGGTAGCGGCCAGGGCTCGCGCCGAGGAGACCACCTCGGAGCCGTAGAGCCCGCCCGCTGCGCCGTAGCAGCTAATTGCGCTTGGCCGGGCCATTCTCAAACCGCCGATGTGCTTGGTGCTAGTGCGGTGGTCGCGGAGCGTTCTTTCTCAGCGGGGCGGCTTGAATGCCGCGATGATGTTGTGGGCCTCATCGCTTGTAAGCTCCGTCTCCTCCTCAAGCTTTTCTTGAGCTTCAGCACGAAGGCGTTCGGCCTCCTCCTCTAGCTCGCGCGCGCGCCGGAATGCATTCGCCGTGCTGGTCATGACGGCATCTGCCGGGCGGGGTACTTGCAGTGCAAGGAAGAGATCGGAGTCGATGCGGTGACGTCCGTGTCCAGATGTGCTCGCGAGCATATCCGCTCGCACCTCGGGGCTGCGTAGCACGGCCCAAAGCGCGTATGCATCTATGCTCTCGTTAGGGGTAAGAACTGTGTACTCGGTGGAAACCACCGCCCCATCCAACTCAGGCGGAATCACGCACGCCGCGCCATGAACGGCGTTGATGTGGGAAACGACAATGTCCCCTCCACGAGCTAGGTACAAGTCTCGATACTTCAGGGTGTCGCGCTCCTTCTCTTCGAACTCCGCACGCCCGTCGTAGGTCACTTTCAGAGCACGGACCACGTCCGAATCTTCACCAACCCACACCTCTTTTCTACGACTAGCCCAACGGGAAAGCGGCCCGACCTCCAAGCCTCGACTTTGCCAGTCGGCCGCACGCCGCCCCTTCTTGACGACGTAGTTCTTCACATCAAGGCGGTCCACCAACAGGGCTGCATCAACGAGGTGTCTTTTGTCTGCTCCGGACTGTGCCTGCTTGAAAGCCTCAATTACTGCCTCAACTTCATCCGCAGCAGCTTGGCGCCTTGCGGCGTCATCTGGCGTCGGACGCTGGCGTGCGGAGTCGTCTACTCCGATAGTTCGACAGTAGTACATGAACACGGCTGGCTGCTGGTCACTGGGCGACTTGCGCTTGGTGAGATACAGCACCGATGTCTTTACGCGTGCTCCCGAGCGCTGAAACGCATCGCCGGGCAGAGAAACGACCGCGCGCACAATGAAATTGGCATGAATGAACTTGCGCACGTCGCGAAATGAGTCACCTGCGAGGAGGCTGTCATCCACAATGGCAAGCACCTTGCCGCCAGGACGAACGAGGTCGCGATAGCGCTCAATGAAAAGAACGTTGGACTTGAGCGTGTTGCCCGACGCAGCGTTCTTGGCTACGTCGAAAGCCTTCAAAATCCGCCGTTCGCGCGGAACCTTGGGATCGTACTCTTTCGAGAATGGAGGGTTTGTGAGAACGATGTCAAATTCACCATCCTTGCCACTGAAAACCTTGCGAAGCTCGGAGAGCTCAGCAGACAGTTCCGGAGCCAGACTCTTCGCAGGGTCTAGCTTCTTGTCGAGGGCATCAGCCAAGTAGATCCGGCTTCCGCCATCGCCGTGCAGGTACATATTGATGCGAGCGATGCGGGCGACCGGGGGATCGCGACCAACATCGACACCGAAGAGCGCCTTCTCACGAATAAACTTGTGAAGTTTCTGCTGCTCGGATCCAGAGAGTGCCATGTTTTCGTTAACTTGGCGCTGCAAAGCAGCCATGGCTTCAATGAGGAACCCGCCTGAACCGCAGCAAGGATCAATCACTCGGTCAGTGCGGTCGGCGTGAATCCTCGGATCCGCAAGGCGCGTCATCAGTTTCACTACGCTACGAGGCGTGAAGTACTGGCCGAGATCGCGACCGCGCATCGTTGCGCTGAGGAACGCTTCAAACAAGCGCCCATTAAGGTCTTCATCGATACCAAAAAGGTCGAGGTGCTGGAGGCGCCGCACAACTTCCTTCGCCGTATCTGGCTGGAGGTTGATGCGTTCAGAAATATCGAAGATGCGCTTTTTATGGCCTTTCACGACCTCCAACTCAAGCGCCTCACGGAGTTTCTGGAACTGCACGTCAAGCGGGTTGTCGGTCTGGCTCTCCAACTGGTCAAGCGCTTGGGCGGAGAAAGTAACCGCAGACGCGGGAATAGGCTCTCCCGCCCTCATTTCAGCTGGAAACTTCCTGTGCAACTCCTTGTCCGCTTTGATCTTCAGAAAGATGACCTTCACGAACTCATTGAAGGCAGCAGCCTGAGAGATATTGTCATGCTTGTAGATGTAATTATTGCACTCGGAAAAGACCGCATTGATGCTGTTCGAGGTGGGGCGAGCGAGATTCATCATGCGCTCTGCGCCGCCGTCTGTTTTTTTTGAATCCCACTCTTTCACTGCATCAACACCGAGGAGCGCCTCAAGGTCTTGAAGCTTCGTGCTCAACAGCATGAAGTCCGCGAAGTTGAGCACTAAGCGCGGTGTGGCGTCGTCCCACGCATGGACGCGCGCCTCAAGTCCGTTCGTAAGCATGAAGTAGCGCGCACGCGGTTGTCCTGGCTTGAGCCTGCTGTTGATGGCAAGGCAGTAGCTAGCGCATTGCTCAGTCCAGTTATCCAGGTTTTCACTGGGCGCCTTGGCATCTATCACCCATCGCGCTGCACGTCCCACCACTAGTACGTAGTCCGGCTTGTAGCGCAGTCTCTTCGAGCCCTTTCCAATGGGAAGTTCTTCGATGGACGTCTTGGGTAGAATTTGAGCGTCCTTGTAACCGAGGTGTTGCAAGAGACGATCAACGAACAAACGCTCTACAGATGCTTCGTTGGACAGGTGTGCGCGGTCGCAGAAGAGGTTTTTCATTTGGTTTTTGCGGCGCTCAGGAGAGGGACATATGCCGCCCGTCCTACGGCCTTCTGGGAAGGTGGGCGCGGCGTGGGAGCAACTGAGTAGCAGCGGCCTCTTCGCCGGGCTTCTGAGACCGTCCGCGTAGTCGTGGGGGCACACATAGGAGGGCGGCGTGTTAGCACACGTTGGTGGGCGGGGGGGAAGCAACCTGAGGGCCGTTCTCCTGAGGGATCCACCGGAATATCTCCCAATGGGGCACGAGTCAGGGCCGCAGCGCTGCCCACGTTGCGCGCGGCGGCCCGGCCCCAGCCGCCGGGCCTGTGAAGAGCGCCCGTGTCGGACGGGTGAAGCCGGGCTGGTGGAGCGCGCGTGCGTTCAGGTTCACCCGAGGAGCGCGCACGTCGGACGGGTGAAGCCGGGCCCGCAGAGCCCTCACGCATCTAGGCGTGCTTGTGGGGCCACTGAAGTCCTCGCATGTCGGGGCTTGCCTGCGAGGCCGGTAGAACGCGCGAGTGTCGGACGGGTAAGCTAAGGGTCCCTTTTGGTAGGGAAAAAAGCCGTCCGCCTGCTGTGTTGAAGGGGCAGGAGGACGGAGCCATGGTGTAATGAAGAAGGACGACGGCTGACGCGTCCCGGATGAGCTGTGGCGGCGAATCGAGCCCCTGCTACCCGACCGCCCCGGGCACCCACTGGTATGTCACAACCCGCGAGTGTCGGCACGACCCACCGGCGCGCTAAGTATGCCGCCAAATATTCGGAGACAAACTCAGATGCAGTGCTTGTTTGGGGCTGAGGAGGAAGGCCAGTTGATCTGAGCGGATGTCGCGATATGCAGCCTCCCCTGTTCCAACTGGGCGCGTCGGCCGAAGCCCGCGTTCCTCGGCAAGCTACGGCCGACGCTTGCGTGGTAGCCGCCGAGGATTTACCACAGGAAACCTATGGTAGGCGTAGGTCGCTTGATACCAGACAATGGTGTCCAGAGCGTGACTTCGGAAACTACGACTATTCCAGAGCGCGATCATCTCCCGCCGCTCCAGCCGGTGCCTTTTGTCTTCACTGTCTTTCGCAGCGAACGCACGCCCCGAGTAAGGGTTGAGCTTGGGCCACGGGTTCGTCTTGTCGTTTAGGTGGCCGTGCGGCACCGATGGGTAGAAATCGGCGTCATTCTTCGTGAAACACCAGCGTTCACTGAGTTCAGGCGGGATGAGCTGTAAGGGTGGATTCGCATCTAACTGTCGTGCGACTGCGGCAGGTTGCTGTATCCCTGCGCCTGCGGCTTTTTCTCGGACAGCCGTCGAGTCTGAGCGCTCAACCTGCTCTTCTGGTCGTGATGAATCAGCGGATCCCCTCAAGTCTCCGCGCGGATCGTCGCCTTGACCGCCGCCGGCACTCGGATCCCGCATCGACAGCCATTGAAGAATGTTATAACGCTCTTGGTGCTCGGCTAGGCCGATCAGGCCAGAGTCGAATTCCCAGTTAGTAAGGAACCAAAACGTATCTGCGCCTTCCTTAGTCAGTTCGTCCCGCATCCGTTAGCATCCTCGCATCCCTGTAAGCCACAGTTAGACCTTGCCATGACAGACGCAAATTTCAAGCAGGCCCCAATCTCGTTCCCGGAGGGTTGGGCACTCCACTCCCACTCCAACGGCAGCGCCATTGGACCAAACGAGTACCGTCCGGATCGTTCGTTCGCCGACGCACAAGGCAGGATCGTTTGTGTGTTTGAATCATCAAGCACGAATGACCGGAAGGTAGGAGTCGGCGAGATGTGTCTTGCAGATAAATTTTTTTCAGATAGCTCCACGGATGGCGTGCTCGTCTTCTCTCTTTGCGGAAGTTCCTCAAGCTCTCCTAGGTCTGACACCCAGTTTTCCTACCTTTTGCCTTACTTTAGACATCTTCGCGCTGCAAGTCGCCTCCATGGCCTCAAGAATGTGTACATCATTTCCCAGAAAGAATTTGAGTCATGTGGTTGGAGGGCATTCAGCGAAGAGTTTATGGCTAAGGCTTATGTGCTCAATGATTTAGAAGATGTTGAGACGAGCGGCCAACCCCAATGCGATGAGTCTCCATAGCGGACGAATAGGCACATGAGTGGTGAGGACCTCTCGAAAGCAGCCTGCCTGCTCGCTCTTGCTCAACACCCTCTTAATGCAACGTGGCGCCCACCCCATGGCACTGGCCGTTGAGAAGCAGTCTCATGCCGGGCTTGGTTCCGTTGTGATGAAGTCCTGGTGCCTCAGACTCCTTGGGCCTTCCTCATCCTCGGCCATCGCTTGGCCAGCCCCTCGCAGTGCCGCTTGAATCTCCTGCGCCGCCATCCTGGCGGTGTAGCTCCCTCGCGCGCGCAGCACCTTCGTCAAGTCGTCTTGCAGCGTCAGCGCGGACATATGCCGTTCTACCGGGTTGCGCCGCAGCAGCTTGCGGAAGACAGCCCGGGTGGGCTCTGAAAGCGTTTGTGTTGCCGCTTCTACATCGGCCGGGGTGAAGGTGGCCGCACGCAATATCGTTTCCTCCGGGTCCACCCCGCCCCATGCGTTCCTCATTCGTGCGACGGCACTGCGCAGCGGCTCCGTTTCCCCCTCCGGGACCAGCACCCATAAATCTTTTGTCAGCAGGTTGTAGGCACTGAGCAGGTGCTTGCCGGTGGCGAACTCCAGCAGCACAATTCCCAGCGTGAACAAGTCCGAGCGTGCGTCCTCTGGCTGGCATAGCAATGCCTCCGGAGAAGCCCAAAAGACTTCGCCCCGGGTGCCGGGACGACGCGTGGTGCGCTGGCCGGGAAGTCGTGCGGATGCCACGCCAAAGTCAGTCAATTTGACCTGTCCATCAAAGGTCACTCGGATGCGTGTCGGGTCAATCGCCCGGTGGACGATTTTCAGCGGATCCCCCTTCGCGCTCCGGCAGGTGTGCGCATGCGCCAAGGCCCCCGCAATCTTGGCCCCGACATACAGCATGAAGGCTTCGGGGAAGTAGCTCCCCCGCGCTGCCGCGACTTCAAGGAGTGTATTCAGAGAGAAGCCGGAGACAGCTTCCGTAATGACAAACAGGGTGCCCTTGGCTCTGTGCGCCCCATGGACGCAGGCGATGTTCGGGTGTCGGAGGAAGGTGGCTAACTGGATCTCTTCCTCCAGTCGCTTACGTGCCTCCTTCCACGCGGCCGAGGAGTCAGACAGCGGCAGCGCTTTGAGGATGACCCTGCGGACCACCTTGTCCTTGACGCGCTGGAGAGCTGATAGGACGCGCTCGCCATGGTGGCCGGGGCCCAGGTCTTCCAGCATTTCGTAAGTGGTACCCTTGAGCGAAAAGAGCACCAGTCCTTCGGGAAACAGGGAAGTACCAGAGTACGACACAGGGCAATCTCCTTGTGGGCACGCGGGCGCGGACGCCGCGCCCATGTAGGAAGGAAATTACTGATAGGTAGGCCCGAAAGAGAAGGACGCCACGGGTTGAAGGCTCGGCATTATTGCAACACCGTGGTTGAAGCCATTGGGGCATTTTTCAGGCGCCCTTCTGTAACGCGCCTTTACGCCCCGCGCTCAAAGCCTATTGCGCCCCTCCGAGGATGATCGCACCGTCTGTCGGACGCACCAGCGCGGCACCGGGCTTGGAGCCGGGCAGCTTGTCCAAGCCCCCATTGAGCGAGAGTGACACGCAGACTTCGTGTTCTGCGCCATTGGGCAGACGGGCCCGGGTGTAGCGGCCCACCACCGTCTCCCCTTCCGTCCACACTCGGCCGTAGAGCCGCGAGCCCTCGGGCAACCTGCCGATTGTTTCCCGAATTTCGGATTCGAGCTTCCCATCGCCCAGCAGGGTCAGGCACTCACCGTCTCGCCACACGCGGCCAGAGGCCTCGCATTCGTCGGGCGATTCCAAGTCGGGCTGCTTCGCGTCAACAAGGATGTTGGGACTCATGCCGTCAAATAGGCCGAGCCTCTTCATGCTCCTCACTGACTCCGTGGGGCAACTCTGCTGCGTGGGCTTGATGGGCTGCGCGGGACAGCCCAACAGCGCGGCGGCCAAAGCCCCCGCCTCCGCGCACTTCTTGAGGAATCCACGGCTGAAAGCGGGCGCGGACTTCATGGGCGGCTTCGCAGCGGGCGGATTCGAGGACGGATTCGTGGGGGCAAGCACAGAGGGACTTTCCTTCACGGCGGGGGGCACCTCGGACGGGGACGGTACTGCACTGGCGGACGGTGCGGGCGGTGAAGGGAGCGCCTGGGGGGCCTGCGCATGCGGGCCGCTGGAGGACTCCGGCATGACTGGGGCGGGAGGCGCTTCTCGCGTGGGGGCTTCGCGCAGCAAGGCGAAGGCGAAGGCGCCGAGCACGACGGCGGCCACGGCCCCCGCCAGCACGCGCCGCCGTGCCTTCCCTGGAGGGCGGCCCGTGGCCTCTGGGACATCGGAGCCCGCTTCCGGAGGCGCCTGCACGGGGGCCAGCCACTCCGCGCCATCCTGGGCCCCCAGCGCTTCTAGCGCCTCCCGCATGGAGGCCAGCGAGGGAAGCCGCTTCTCGAAGTCGCGTGCCATCCACTTTTCCACCCACTCGCTCAACACCTCCGGCACGCGAGGGTTGGCGGTGCGTGCGGACGGGGGCGCCCACGTGGGGCTGTTCACGTCGATGCGGGGCGCCTTGCGCGCCTCCCACCCGCCGCGCGCGGGCTCCGCATCGGTCAGCGCGTCATAGAGGCACACCGCCAGCGAGTAGAGGTCATCCTCGGGCGGGAAGGGGTAACGCGCGTCGGGGTTGTTCTGATTCTCCTTGAAAAAGCGCGCCGCTTCCGGAGAGCGGTAGCGGTTGGTGCCCGGGGGCAAAGGCGCATCCGTCAACTCCTGCGCTCCCGAGTATTCCCCCGCGCCCAGGTCGATGAGGACGGGCTCGCCGTCCACCTTGCGCACCATGACGTTGGAGAGCGACAAGTCTCTGTGGCGCACCCTCCGGCCGTGCATGTGCTCCAAGGCATGGGCCAGCTTCGCGAAGAGGCGTACCACTTGCTGGAAGGTGGGCCGCGCGTCCTGGAGCCAGTGCGCCAGCGTCCAGCCGTCCACGTACTCCAGCACCAGATACCCACGTCCCTGCGGCGTGCGCGCCCAGCCCTGCACCTTGGCGATATGGGGGTGGTCCACGTGGACGAGGCACACCAATTCGCGCAGCAGGCGTTCATCCGTCTTTCCAGGGTCCGCGCTGTGCTGCCGGTGCTTGGAGAGCTTGAGGGCCACGGGCTTGCCGTCCTTCACGCCCCGGTAGACGTCGCCATAGGCGCCCCCGCCCTTCCACTCGCGGACGCGGTAGGCCCCCAGGCGGGAGCCGGGCTTGAGGTAGCTGAAGACTTCCGCCGTCGTCATGGTCCGCTCTTCTCCTGCGTTGGAGTCCCGTCCTCAAGCACCACGCCCGGAATGGACAGGGGCCGGGCGCCGTCCGCCGCCTCCTGTATCACCAACCGGAAGTTTTCCCCGTCCGGCCCGGACTCCCCTTTCTTCCAATCCAACTCCACCGCCACGCGGCCCGTGCCGTTGGGCGGCAGCACGTCCGGCACCATGGCCACCGTGCGTGCCTCCACGCGGCGGCCGGTGGACGGATTTTCCAACCATGCCTTGCCTGGACTCCAGGGTTGCCCGGAGCGGTTCGCCACCATCACGGCGAGCACCACCCACGCCCCCGCCTGGAAGCGGTAGACGGACACGACCTTCATGCCCGCCGCTGCACTGCCGGGCGGCGTGCGGAGTTGTTTAACTATGAGGCCGGATTGGCTCACCTGCCCCGAGAGAATCCATCCGGAGGGGGTCATGGCATTGCCGCGCTCGCGCTGCGCGGCGAGTGCCGCCTCACAGGCGGAGCAGCGGGCCTCCAACGCGGCCAGCCGGGCCTGCATCAGCTCCGGTGCGCTGGCGTCGCGGAACACCATGACTTGCGCGTCCACCACGTCGGCAGCCGTGGTGAGCTTAAAGACGGGCGCCGTCAGGCTGGACTCGTTGAGAAACGGCACGCGCAACGTCACCGCTTCGCTCAATTCCTCCAGCGCCCGGAGGGTGACGGAGCGTTCTCCAACGCCCAGGATCTCAACAGGCGCTTTATCGCCCAGCTTCACGGCCTGCGCGTTGATCGGCGTGTCGAAAGTGAGCGTGGTGGGAATGCGGGTGGAGACGCGCACGCCCTCGGCTTTCGCGGTGAGTGCAACGCTCCTCACCCGGGCCTTGGGTGAGGAGGAGTCATCCGCAGCCGCTGTCCACGTCACGAAGGACAAGAGCACCACCAAAAGCCCGGGAAGTTGTGGCAAGGGACGAAACCTCATGCGTTGACCCTAACAGACCGATTTCCCCCCGAGAGCGCTCCCAATGCAGGCACTGGCAACGTGAGGGGTCGGGGCCGGGTTTGAAGGTGCGCCTGGCGGATGCCTGGCGGGTGCGAGTCATTGGCCCCCTTTCCGTGACGGTCCAAGGCGGCTCGGTGCGGGGGGCTGCTGCGTCTTGGCGGGCTCCACGCGCCCCGAGGTGGCTCGGTGCGAAGGGGCTCCACGGCCCGTGGGGTGCTCGGCGTGGATGCTGGCGGCTGCGCACTGGCCGGACTGCACCGTCCCGAGGTGATTCTAGGTGCGGGTGCTGGTCCGCCGCACCGGCCGGGCTCCACGGGCCTGAGGGGGGGCTCGGCGCGGGTGCTGGCGGCTGCGCATCGTCCGTGCTCCACGCGCCCCGAAGGGGAGTGGAGGGGGGGCGCCCTGGTGGACTCCACCGGCCCCGAGGGGAACGCACCGGCCGGGCTCCACCGCCTCCGAGGTGGCGCTCGGCGCGAAAGGGTTCCACGCGCCCAGAGGTGGCGCGGTGCTCGGAGCGTAGCGGGCGACTGGGCACCGACCGGGGGCCACGGTCCGAGGGGATGCTCGGCGCGGCTGGTGCTGACTGCCGCCGTGCCCTGACACCATGGCCCGAGGTGACGCTCGGCGCGGCCGATGCTGGCTGCCGCTGCGCCCTTGTGGACTTCCGGGTCCGAGGTGGCGCGCGGCGAGAAAAGGCGCCACGCGCCCGGACGGGTGCGCGACGCAAAAGGCCCTGGGGGGATGCTCGGCGCGAAAAGGCTCCACGGCCTCCGAGATGATCCTCGGCGCGAAAGGATGCCCGACCCGAGGTGCTGCGATGCGAAAGGGCTCCACGGTCCCGAGGTGGTCCTTGGCGAGGATGTTGGCCGTTGCGCACCGGGCGCGATCCACGGCCTCCGAGGTGGCGCGGCGCGATAGGGCCTCACGGCTCCGAGGTGGCACTCGGCGCGGGTGCTGGCAGCGGCCATGCCCTAAGCCAGACGAAGTAATTCTGTTCAGAGGTACGCTGCTGCGGTGGTGAGCAACGTACGCCGCAAGAGGCTCTAGCAGGGTGGGCGGCTGACTGCCGGGAGCGGCGCTTCCTGACAGGATGGCTCCGCTGCGGCGGCTGGGGGTGGCGCTCCATGCCGTAGCTATCCTGTTGAAGGCTGAAGGTCAGAGTGCGACCGGTAGGGGAAATACTGGGTGTAACTGCCCGGACAGTGCACGCGTGGCATCTGAGGTGGCGCGAGGAGGGCGCCCAGGCCCTGGGGGCGCGTGCGCCCCCAGGGCGTCCCTCCCGCCTGACACCTGCGGCGGCAAAGTTCTTCCTCAAGGTGAAGCCGGGCCCGTGGAGCCCCGCGCCCAGGCTCGCCGCTTTAGAACTGGGCCATCGCGCTTACGGTTAGCGGAAAGCGCTCAGAGCCGGTTCCCGTATTCCTGAAGGGCCACTGCGAGCGCAGCGTCGAGCCACCTGTCGAAGGATGCCGCGATCTCTATCGCCTTTGACTTCCATGTGAACACGAACGGCTCCAAGGCGCAGGGGAAGAACTGCTGCGAGACGTACTCCTTGTCGTTGGGTTCCTCGAACGACTCTAGCCTCGCGAAAGCCGTCGCCTCCATCACGCCCGTCAACTCGCGACCAACGTGATGCAGGGATACAACGAAGACTAGGCGCTGCGTCTCCACCTTCGTCGTCGCCTTGATGAAGTAGTGAGCTTCCCCAAAGTTAATGTATTTCCCCGAGGACTCACCCGACTTGATGACCTCGAACTTGTACCAATGAGCGTTTTTCAATTCGGGCCCGCCGGATACCAAATGGATCTCAGGCTCCCCAAGGTCTTTGAGCGGACCTTTGAGTGCATTGAGCGCCCGCTCTGTGCCCTTCCGGGCTTGCTGGCGCAACTCGACCGCGATGCGATCCACCGTTCGAAGGTCAGCGTCCTTTTGCTCACGCCGCTTGCTGAACTTCGCAGCGAGGCTCTCGATGACGGCCGAGGTGAGCGTCTTGTCGCGAGCAATTTCTGTGTCGGCGTCGATGCTCAATGCTTGAAGAATGGCTGCTCGTTCGAGCCGAGCGAAAAGGCGCGCCAGAGGCCCGAGATCTCCGCGATCAGCATCTTCAAGCGAAGCGATGTACTCGGTCCGAAGGTCGCGGTCGATGACGAGCGGCAGTAGCCCTCCACGGAGGAGAACGAGCAGGGTGATGGCTCGTGCAACCCTTCCATTGCCATCCTGGTACGGGTGAACCTGCGTGAACCGATGGTGGACCCATGCCGCGAGAACGACCGGATCGGCGGTGGGGTGGTCGGTCAGCCCCTTGAGGATCCTGTCGACTTCCGACTCGACATGCACCGGAGGGCATTACTCGTGGACACTGCCATCAGTGCGCTTCGGGTTGTTCGGTTGGCTCTTGAACGCCCCCTTGATGAGAGGGATCTCCATTCTGTTCCCGAGCTGGTCAACCGCCGTTGTCGTGCTCTGGTGTCGGGTCAGGATCGAATGGAGTTCGTGGAGGACGCCGCGAGTCAAAGGGCGCTCCTTCGCTATGCAGTCCATCGTCACGTGAACGGCGGCTTCATGGTCGCGCAGAATGTCGATCAACCTTGATGGCTCGACGTTGGTGCTTGAACGACTAACGAAGTCTTCTGCGAAGCCATGGGTAACCAATGCTTCAGTGGTTCCCCGGTCGAGATCGTAGAGGCGCTCCAAGATTCCCGTCTCGATGCTCATACTGCGAACGAGGCGTTCAGTGAAGCGTGCGAGGCTCTCTGGCTTTGATGCTTTAAGTTTCGTCTGCGCTGCTTGCCACGCTGCGTAAAGAGGCTTGATGTCCCCGAGGTCGATAGTCAGCTCGCGCTCGCTCAGGTCTTCAATGGGCTTCCAAGTGTAGTCGGTCATGGCTGCGCGAAGATACATGCTGGTAGCTCCCGTTGTCCTAACCGGCGAGGCTTGGTGCAACGTCCCTCTCCGTGGGAAACCCATAGCTGCACGCTCCTGCGCACCGGCCGGGGAGGTGGTGCTCGGTGAGGCTGCTGGCTGCCCCCGTGCCCTGGCGGGAGCAATGGCCTCCGAGGTGGTGCGGTGTTCGGGTGCTGATCGTCACTGTGCACACCGGCCGCGCTCCACCCGTCCCGAGGGGGGCGGCGCTGGGGGGCTGCTGCGCACGGGCCGGGCTCCATGCGCCTGAGGGGGCGGCGCCGGGGTGCTGTTGCGCACGTCCGTAGTGAGGCTCAGCGCTGGGGTGCTGCGGCGCACGGGCCGTGGTGAGGCTCGGCGCCGGGGCACTGCGGCGCACGGGCTGTGGTGAGGCTCGGCGCGCGAGTGCGACTGCACACCGCTCGCACTTCAAGCACCCCGAGGTGGCACGGTGTGAAAAGGCTTCACGGCTCCGAGGTGGTACTCGGCGCGGGTGCTGGACACGACGCACCGGCTGCCCTCCATAGCCTCCGAGGTGGCACAACGCCTAATGGCTCCCCGGCTCCGAGGTGGTGCTCGGCGCGAAAAGGATTCACGGTTCCGAGGTGGCGTGGTGCGTGGTGCGAGTGCTGACCGCTGCGCACCGGCTACGCTCCATGCGCCCCGGAGGGGGTGCGGCGTGCGGGGGCTGCTCCCTGGCGGACTCCACCCGCCCCGAGGTGAGCACACCGGCCGGGCGCCACGGCCTCCGAGGTGATGCGCGGCGCGAAACAGCTCCGAGGGGGGCGCGGCGCGGATACGGTCGCCGCGCATCGGCCGCGCTCTATACGTCCGAGGTGACGCTCGGCGCGGCCGGTGCTGGCTGCCGCTGCGCCCTGGCGGCCTCCCGGGCCCCGTGGTGAGGCTCGGCGCCGGGATGCTGCGCCCCGTCCGTGGTGAGGCTCGGCGCCGGGGTGCTGCGGCGCACGTCCGTGGTGAGACTCGGCGCTCCTGCGCACCAAGGGGGTGCGGTGCTTTGGCCAGGCGCTACGCGCCTGGAGTCATGCCGCGATGAACAGATTCGCGCTGCGCACTTCCTCAGGCCGCGTGGAATCAGCCGGTGCGCAGCCGTGAACCAGTACCCGAGGACCACGCAACTTTGGGGCGCGTGGAACCGTTTCGCGCCGAGCCCCCTCGGCGCGAGCGGAGCCCGGCCGGTGCGCAGCAGCTAGCACCCGCGCCGAGCACCACCCCACCTCGGGACCGTAGAACCATTGCGCCGAGCATCCCCCCGGGGGCTATGGATTCGGCCGGTGCGCGGCAGCCACCCGCCCCGAGCGCCGCCTCCCTCGGAGTCCTGGGAGCCGTTTCGCGCCGTCCCCTCGGGGATGGGAAGCCGTTTCGCGCCGCGCACCCGTTTGGGCGCATGGCGCCTTTTCGCGCCTCGCGCCACCTCGGGCCCGGGAGGCTACCAGGGCGCAGCGGCAGCCAGCACCGGCCGCGCCCGAGCATCACCTCGGTCCATGGAACCCAATCCGAGTGCAGCCACCAGCACCCAAGCACCGCACCCGCTCGGGGCCGTGGAGCCGTTTCGCGCCGAGCCTCACCTCGGAGGCAGTGGAGTCCACCCGGTGCGCAGCAGCGGCGAGCATGCGCGCCGAGCCTCACCTCGGAGGCGGTGGAGTCCGCCCGGTGCGCAGTAGCGAGCACGCGTGCCGAGCCTCACCATGGGGCGTGGAGTCTTGCCGGTGCGCAGCGGCCAGCATGCGCGCCAAGCCTCACCTCGGAGGCGGTGGAGAACGCCAAGGCGCAGCAGCGGCGAGCACGCGCGCCGAGCCTCACCTCGGGGTACGTGGAGTCCGTCCGGTACGCATCGGCCAGCAGCCGCACCGGGGCCCCCCTCGGAGGCAGTGGAGTCCAGCCGGTGTGCAGCAGCCAGCCCCAAGCAACGCGCCATTTCGGAGCCCGTGGAGCCCCAACACCCCACACCGAACGCCAACGACAGCGCGCCGAGCGCAACCGCGCGTCATGGAACGGGGCACGGCATCTGCCCCGACGGGCAAGCGGGCTAGCAGGCGGCATCATCACGAACGCGGGCGAAAATGGAGGGGAGGGATCGCCCGCGTCAGGCCCAGCGGCGCAAATCCGGCAGGGCACCCGCGCGCCCCGGCGAGTCGTTGGCGAAATCCTCCACCGCGCGCGAAACGCAGCGCGTGGGGACGGCTCACGCGGCGAAATGCCCCCACCCGACACACCAGGGCCGCACGGGGCCAATTCGCGCCCTCGGCCGGCGCGTTTCGTTACGCCAGCGGCGCGGCTGCTCGCGGGTCGGCGCGAAACCCCGGCAACGGCTGGAGGTGCGCCCCTACGCGCCGCGAGGTCCGTCCGACTGAGACGCAGCAGAGTGGGGCCGGGGGAAAGCGCGCCATCCCCGTGGGCGCGTTTCCGAATCCGGAAACGGCGCGAAACGGGCCGCGCGGCGCCATCTAGCCGGAGGACGCGCCCGCCGTAACGCACGCGCGAAATTGCGCCGCTGCATCGCCGCACGGCGCGAAACGTTTCGCGCCGTGCGGCGCAATTACAAATCACCATTTCGCGCCTCCTGCGGCACAATTGCAGATGGCGAAATGATTTGCTCCAAACGGCGAAGCTCCGGCGCGAAACTGTCTCCTTTAGAGTGCGAAAATACATGCTCGATACGGCGAAACTCCCGCCATGTGGGGAGAGCAGTGTTTGAGGTAGGTGTTTGACAATTGTTTGTCTTATGCGAGAAAATTAGTGGACGCAGTGAGGCTGCGGGGTGCCTTCCACTTGGAAGGCGGGCCCTCGGACGGAGAAAACTCCGACGCTCGGCACTCCTCACTACGGACACCGCCAGGACGCCCCACGGGGCATCCAGACGCCATCAGGTCGGCACCCATGAAGGACACAAACGAGGACACCAGCAACACCCAGCATCCCCCCGCCATGGACAGCGGCACCGAATCCACGTTGCTGCGGGAGATCCACCATGAACTCCGTAGGCTGCGGGAGGCCGTGGGTGTGATTCAGGCTCGCATCACCCAAGCGGCCCCTATCCAGGCCGCCCGCGCCGTCACCGTGGACGCGGCAAGGGCCCTTCTCGGCTGTGGGCGCTCCCAGGTCTTCGCACTCCTCAAGGCTGGCGCGCTGAGCCGCGCCCCCAAGGTGGGCAAAACGGCCATGGTGACGATGGAGAGCATTGAAGCACTCCAGGAGCGCTTCGGCCGCGAGCCAACCCCCAAGCTCAAGCGGCAACCCGCCCGGAGCACTTCCACCGGGCGGGAGACACGGGACGCGATTCTCAGAATGCTGCGGCAGCCTTGAGCGGCAGCACTGCCGGATCCTCGGGATGCTCCAGCCGGAGCGGCACCTTGATCATGGGCGGCACCGCAACGTTTTCGTAGAAGCGCTTGGTGGTCGCGGGCGACGTGTGCCCCACCACGGCGGCAATGGCAGCAAGCGGCAGCCCTCCCGATTTGGGCCGCACTTCCTGGCCGCATTCAGAAGCCCAGGTGACAAAGCTGTGCCGTAGTTCCCCAAAGCGCACCAACTCCATGCCCAGGGACTTGCAGGCCCGTCGCACCACGCGCCGGATGTGGCTGTCCACAGGCGCAGCACCGCGCGCCTGGAGCCGTTGCGCTGCCGCGAGCGCTTGACGGTCGATGCTCTGGACGTGAACACGCCCGCTCTTGTGGACGAACCGAAGGGTTGCGGCGATTTCGCCCGGCTCTTTCAACACCGTGATCTTGCCCTCGCCTTGGGCAAGCCGCTCAATCTCCGTGCCGTGCATCCCCGTCTTAGCGTGGAGGCACAGCACGTCGCGCACGCATTGAACGTCCGTCACCCGGCGCGTGGCCTCCTGGTCGAAGTTAGTGAACTCCCAGCCGGTGATAGCGCGGTAGAGCCGTTCAATGGTTTCGATGCTGTAGCCCTTTTCACGCACCGACTTTTCGGGACGGCTGACGGGCACCTTGAGGGAAATGGTGGCGTCCTCCGCCACCGTCAACGTGCCCTCTTCCTCGCGCAGCCACGCGCAGAACGCCTTGAGGGCCGTCACCCGGTTCTTGCGCGCGGTGGGCTGCCGGTTCAACTCGCGTAGGAGGTCCTGGAGGGTGACGGTGTGCAAGTCGCGGCCCGAGAACGCTTCCGCCCACGCAGCCAAGTAAAAGCCAACGCTGCTCACGTAGCGCTTCGTCGTGCCCGCGCGCCGCATGAAGTCCAGGTAGCGACCCACGGTCGGCGCGTCCAGGTAGACGGCGGATTCTTGCTTGAGCTTCTGGGCTTCGCCCTTGGTGCGGTAGCCCTCGGGATCGCGCATGAAGAGGGCCAGCTCGGCTTCGGCTTCCGTCTCGCTGCGGGCGTCGAGGTGGACCGTGTACGTCTTGCCCGCGACCATCTTGCGCAGCACGTACACCGGGCGGCCGTCCTTCGCCGTGAACGTGCGCCCGCCCTGCCATTTGCCTGTCCAGACCTTGCCGCTACCCATGCAGAAAGACTCCAGTTTGGTCCAATTTCGGTCCCAACTGACCGGATTTGGTCCCTGGAGTCAAACCGCGCCCCCTCGACTGGAGGGGGCGCGGCTCAAGGCGGTGGGTTGCTTCTTGTGGAGGCGGAGGGAATCGAACCCGCGCCTTCACCCGGGCGCGCGCAGCGTGTCGGCCGCCCGGCGCAGGTCTTCCTCGAAGTGGATGCGCGCCTGGGCCCGCGCCCGCTCGTCTGGCATTCGCAGGAGCGCCGAGGGATGGAAGGTCGCCATCCACGCCTTCGCCCACGGCGTTTCGAAGACCTGTCCCCGGCTCAGGTTGATGCGGAAGCCCAGCCCCAGGAAGGACTGCGCCGCCGTGGCCCCGAGGCAGAGGATCATCTTCGGCTTCACCTGCGCCACCTCCGCGTCCAGCCACGCCTTGCACGCGAGCACCTCGCTTCGTCCGGGCTTCGCGTGCAGGCGCTGCTTCTCCTCACCCGCCTCCCACCCGAAGTGCTTCACCGCGTTGGTGACGTAGAGCTGCTCGCGGTCCAGGCCCACCTGCGCGAGCACCTGGTCGAGCAGCTGGCCCGCCGGACCGATAAAGGGCTTGCCCACCCGGTCCTCCATGTCTCCCGGTTGCTCGCCCACGAGCATCAGCCGTGCTCCCACCGGCCCCTCTCCGAACACCGTGCGCGTGGCCCGTTCATGCAGCGGACAGGCCCGGCAGCCTTGTGCGGCCTGCGCGAGCGAGGCGAGGTCCCGGTGCTCGGGGAGGAAGCGGCTTGACTCGGAGAGCTCCAACTTCGGGCTCACCATGCGCGAGGTGCGCGCGGGCGCCTGGCGCACCAGCTCCGGAATGAGCCGGGTCTCCGGCAGCGTGGCCCAGTGCTTCTTGGGCATCTCCGCTCGCATGGCCCGTACGTTGAGCCGCGCCGGGTTGAAGGTCGACGCGTAGTACGTCCCCCACATCTCCTCCAGCGCATCTCCCTCGGGGGCTTGCGAGCGCGGCACTCCCGGCCCATACGTGAGCTGCTCCAGGTCCCAGGACACGCTCGCGTCCGGCGTGAGGATGCTCCAGCGCATGGAGGGGAAGCGCCTCGCGAAGAAGGGCGCCACGTGGCGCACGATGAGGTGCTCGGGCCGGTGCCACGCGATGAAGAACTCCTCGCCGTCACGCTCCACCCGCCGGAAGCGCACGAAGGCCTTCATCTTGTGCGCGTCTCGCTTGACGGCCTTGGCCAGCGTGAGCACGCGGTACACGTCCGCGTCGCTCTCCACCTCCAACAGCTTGCGCTCCCCGTGCGTCAGCCGCCACAGCACCCGGTAGAGCAGCCCCCAGCGCTCGGGCGCGCGGTGGTACGCCACTTCTTCCGCCAGCTCCAGGAACGCCGGAGGCACCGACAGCGCCGCCATGGGATCACTCGCGGGCACCACGTCCGGCGCGAGCAGCGAACCCTGTCCGCGCCCCTCCTCGGTGAAGAGCACCTGATCCGGGGACACGCCCCGGGCGAGCAGGCCTCGCGCGGCGGTCCGGAACGAGTCCAGCTCCGGCCCCACCTCCACCCGCATCAGAGCTCTCCGGTGAGCGCTTCTCGCGCGGAGGTGAACAGCGAGAGCTGGGTGGCGGGCGGCGTCACCCGCTCGGTGAGCCGGGCGGAGTCGATGATCCCCGTGGGCCGGTGGTCCGCCGTCACGATGAAGGGCTTCATGCGCGCCAGCGGCACGCGCAGCCGCCCCAGGTCCGCGAGCGTGACGCGGTGCCAGCGGCGGATGCGCAGGAGCCGGTCCACCGTGCGCACGCCCATTCCCGGCACTCTCAGCAGGGACTCGCGCGGGGCTCGGTTCACGTCCACGGGGAACAGCTCCCTCCGGCGCAACGCCCACGCGAGCTTCGGGTCCAGCTCCAGCGACAGGTCCGGCTGTTCGGGCGGCGCGAGCTCGTCCACGCGAAAGCCGTAGAAGCGCAGGAGCCAGTCCGCCTGATACAGCCGGTGCTCGCGCACGAGCGGCGGAGACTTCGCGGGGAGGCGGGCGTCGACGAGCGGGATGGGGCTGTAGCCCGAGTAGTACACGCGCTTGAGCTTGAAGCGCGTGTAGAGGCGGTTCGCGGTGTCGAGGATGGCCGCGTCCGGCGTGGACGTGGCGCCGACGATCATCTGCGTGCTCTGGCCCGCGGGGGCGAACTTCGGCGCCTTGGGGCTCTCCTGGCGCTCGGCTTTGGATTGCTCCACGCGGGCGGAGATCTCCTTCATCGTCCCACCGGTGACCGCGAAGCTCTTCTCCGGCGCGAGCTTCTTCAGGTCGCCGTCCGTGGGCAGCTCGATGTTGGCGCTCAGCCGGTCCGCGTACAGGCCCGCCTGGTCGATGAGCTCCCGGGACGCGCCCGGCACCGCCTTGAGGTGAATGTAGCCCTGGAAGCCGTGCTCCTCGCGCAGCGTGCGCGCCACCTCGATGAGCTGCTCCATCGTGTAGTCCGGGCTCTTGATGACGCCGGAGCTCAGGAACAGGCCCTCGATGTAGTTGCGCTTGTAGAAGTCGAGCGTGAGCCGCACCACCTCCGCGGGCGTGAAGCGCGCCCGGGCGGTGTCACTGGAGATGCGGTTGATGCAGTACTGGCAGTCGTAGATGCAGAAGTTGGTGAGCAGGATCTTGAGCAGCGACACACACCGTCCGTCCGGCGTGTAGCTGTGACAGATGCCCATGCCCTCGACGCTGCCGAGCCCCTCCTTGTCCGCCTTCCGCTTTCCGCCGCTGCTCGAGCACGAGGCGTCGTACTTCGCGGCATCCGCGAGGATCTCCAGCTTCTTGCGCACGTCCATGGAGACAACCCTAGCAATCACCCCTGACGCGCACGCCTTGAGGGGTAGGGGCAGGCAGGGAGGCGAGGGCTCTTTTTCTCTGCTGGCCCGACGTATCCTTTTTTCCCCGTCGCGTGTCTCTCCGGCATGAGCACCCCGTACCGTTTCCTGGAGACCTACGAACCCCTCCGCCCGGACCTCTACCGGTACTGCCGGCATCTGACGCGCAGCCCCTGGGATGCCGAGGACATGGCCCAGGAGACGATGGCCCGGGCACTCGCGAGCCTCGCCGTCATGGAGGAGCCGCCGCGCAGCCCGCGGGCGTGGCTCTTCCGGGTCGCGAGCAACCTGTGGCTCAACCGGATGCGGCAGGCGCGAGAGATACCGGCCTCCGATGGCGTCGAGGTCCCGGAGCCGGCGACGCACGCAGAGCCTCGCGCGACGCGTGAGGCCGCGGGGACGCTGCTCTCACAGCTCTCGCCGCAGGAGCGGGCCGCGGTCGTGCTCAAGGATGCCTTCGGGATGTCACTCGAGGAGACCGCCGAGGCGCTCTCCACCACGGCCGGCGCCATCAAGGCCGCCCTGCACCGGGGGCGGGCGAAGCTGCTGACGCCCGAAACGGATGCGCCCGCGCCGGTGGCTCCCGCCGTCCTCAACGCCTTCTGCGACGCCTTCAACGCGCGGGACCTCGATCGTCTCACGGCGCTCCTGCTCGATACGGCGACCCTGGAGTACCCGGGGTTCAAGGTCGAGTCCGGAGCCCAGGCGGTCCGGGAGGGCTCGCTCCAGGGCACGCTCTTCGGCTGCCCCGAGGGCGGATATGTGCTCGTGGAGCCACCGCGTTGCGAGCTCCGCACGCATCGCGGCGAGTCGCTCTTCCTCTGGTGGTCGGGAGCCGAGGTGCATTCCGTCGTGCGTGTCGAACTGGACGGCGACCGCATCTCACGGCTGCGGAACTACTACCACTCGCCCGAGGTCCTGACCGAAGTCTGTCGCGAGCTCGACGTGCCCTTCCGCACGCACGGCTACCGTCCCGCGGCCTCATCCTGAAGGAGCTGCCATGAGCATCCACACCGTTACTTCCGCCGATGGGACGTCCATCGCATTTGAAACCACCGGCAAGGGCCCGCCGCTCATCCTGGTGGGCGGAGCGTTCTGCGACCGCACCGCGGCGTCCTCGGGAACTCCGCTGGCGGCCCTGCTGGCCCATCGCTTCACCGTGTTCTCCTATGACCGGCGCGGCCGTGGGGACAGCGGGGACACACCACCCCATGCTCCCGAGCGGGAAGGGGAGGACCTCGCGGCCCTCATCGCCGCCGCTGGCGGATCCGCCGCCGTGTTCGGCATCTCGTCGGGGGGCCTGCTGGCCCTCGACGCCGCGGTGCGGGGACTGCCGATTCCCAAGCTGGTCGCCTATGAGCCTCCCGTCATCCTCGATGTGGAGCGGGCCCAGGCCTTCGAAGTCCTCGCGACGCAACTGGATGAGGCCGCCCGGGGGCACCGGCGCGCGGAGGCCGTCGAGCTGTTCCTCACGAGGGTGGTGCAGATGCCCGCGCCAGCCGTCGCGCAGCTGCGCAAGGCGCCGATGTGGGCGGGGCTCGAGCAGCTCGCTCACACGCTGAGCTACGACCTGCTCATCACCGCCCGTGGCCCCTCGCGCCTGGAGCAGGTGCCGGCCGTCCGCGCGGCGACGCTCGTCATGGACGGAGGCGCGAGCCCGGGTTGGATGCGCGAAGCGAACCAGACCCTGGCGCGGGCCATCCCCGGCGCACGCCACCGGACGCTGGAGGGACAGACGCATGCCGTGGACCCCAAGGCGCTCGCCCGGGCGCTTGAAGAGTTCCTGAGCGAATGACCCGGGCCCCGCCACGTGGAGGGGGACTTCGTCAGAGGCTGGAGTTATGAGAAGCGCCCATGAGCAACGAGAGCACGCCGGCCGAACCCGAGGTCATGGAGCCCACGTTCTGGAGGAAGAACGGCTGGTCGGCCCGGGTCATCAAGAACGAGGACGACGACGGCTGGGCCGTGGAGATCCGCAAGCAGGGGATCCCCGAGCCTGTCCTCATCAGTCCGTGGGTGATGGGCCGTGACAAGAAGAACCCCAAGCCCTTCGATGCGCCGGCGTTCGCGACCTTCGTGAAGACGGCGTCGGAGGTGCTGGATCGCTCCGCGCGTCAGCGCGACCAGGCCATGACCAAGAAGCTCTCCATCGCCTGGGAGGGGCTTTGGTACGAGGTCCGGCTCGAGCTCGTGCCGGATGAGTACGATCCCCACGCGCTGCTCTCCGCCATCGACGACGCGGGCGCGACCGTCGCGAAGCATCGCGTGCCGCCGAACTTCAAGTTCACCCGGGACACCGCCAACGCCTGGGTGCGCGGCGGCTTCCGCGAGCCCTGAGCTTCACGCGCGGCACGGCTTCACCGTCTTCTCCGTGGGAGGCCTCTCCCACATCCAAGGAGACAAGACCGTGAGCGGTGACGACAAACAGAAGCAGTATCCGTTCTTCTGGGGCATCTACTACGGCCTCGCGAGCAAGCCCCCGCAGCTGTTCGTCGGTGGGCTTCGCACGCTCGGGCAGCTGGGCCTGCAGGGGCCCCAGCAGCAGCAGGTCATCCAGTACCACAACCTGCTCACGGCCCGGGCGCTGAAGGCCGGGTTCCGGTACGCCACGGGGCTGAAGGTCGATCCGACGATCGTCACGACGATCTGGAACGCGCTGCCTCCCGAGGCTCAGCAGAACACCCTCGATTGGACGAAGCAGCAGGTGGGGCAGTTGGTGGGCGGCTCGGCCTTCAGCTGGGTCCTCGGCAAGGGGCTCGTGAAGTACCTGCCCAAGCAGATCGTCACCCCCGCGCTGTTCTTCCTCAGCTGCCAGGGCGCGATGGGGCTCTTCTGGAAGGATGGCTGGGACAAGGGGCCTCCGCCGCCTCCTCCCGGGGTGGGTGGGGGCGGCCGGGAGATCTCGGTCTGAAAGTCCTCGCGGGCTGAAGGGCGCCCTGCCTCCCTCGAAACCGGGAGGCAGGGCCTGGCACCCATCACGCCGCGCGCACGAAGCGGGCCTTGTTGCGTTCAACCCACCGGGCCAGCGTCTGCACCTGGGGATTCAGCTCGTGCGTGAGCCCGGGGTCCCTGGCGCCGCAGTACTCCGAAGAGAAGTCCCGCATGAACTGGAACATGTTCGCGAGCTCCGGCGCGCCGGGGAAATTGAACGTCCGGTAGACCTCCGGCTCGATGGTGTGGAAGACCACCTCCTGTCCCAGCACCTGCTTCAGCGTCTGGGCAATCTCCGGGCCCGTCACGTGCTCGCTGGCCAGCCCCACCGTCCGTCCCGCCCAGGCCTCCGGCCCACGCTGGAAGAGGCCGTAGACGCATCCGCCCACGTCCTCCGTGGCGATGCCAGGCAGCTTCCGGTCCTCCGTGGGCAGCACGAAGTCGAACGTGCCGTCCGCGTTGCGCTTCCCGCCCAGTCCGAACGACAGCAGGTTCTCCCACGAGAACGAGCCGCGCACGAACGTCACCGGCAGGTCCAGGCCGCTGAAGTACGCGTCGCTCGCGCCCTTCACGTCGAACTGCGGCACGCGATAGTGCTTCTTGAGCATGGGCATCCGGTTGTCTTCCGGAGGGATGAAGCGCCGGGTGTCCTCCTGGGTGGACCAGACGACGTGCGCCACGCCCGCCTCCTTCGCGGCGTGCGCCATCGTCCGCGCCTGCGCCAGCTCGCGCTCCGGGTCGGGCTTCTCCCAGTAGCTGGTGACGCAGAAGGCGCCGTGCGCTCCGGCGAACGCGGCCTTCAGGCTCTTCGCGTCGCTCACGTCCGCCGCGACGACCTCCGCGCCCAGCCTCGCCAGCCGGCGCGCCAGCTCCGAGTTTGGCTTGCGCGTGAGCGCGCGCACCGTGAAGCCGCCCTGCGGGTCCGCGAGGATGGCGCGCGCGAGGCTGCCTCCCTCTTCGCCCGTTGCTCCCACCACCGCGATGATCTTCTTGTCCATGGTCATGTCCTGTCGTCCTGAAGTCTGGGAATGAAGCCGGCTCATCCGCCCACGTCGGGGGAGGGCGGGGTGGGGCGCAGCGCGGGGAGGAAGGCGCGCGCCAGGCCCGCCCAGACCTGGAGCAGCCGCTTCTCACCGCGCCGCAAGAGCAGGCAGTTGCGCGCGTTGCGCGACAGGTCCGCCGCCTGGAGCAGCCGCTCGTCCTCCTCCAGCGTCGTCTCGAAGCCCGCGAGCCGCGCCTCGCAGACGTCATGGAGGGCGTGGAAGACGCGCTCCTCGGTCTCCGCGCTCAGCGGTGGCACCTCGCCCAGGCCCTGCTCCTCGCGGGCCTCCTCGGTGAGCCGGGCCAGCTCCCGCGCGTTCGCGCACGCCACGCGCAGGAAGGAGAACATCGCCACCGTGGCGGAGTGCCCGTAGTGCAGCGGCACCTCGAAGCGGCGCCGCGACGACGGAGTCGCCAGCGCGAGCAGCTCCCGCTTGGCCTCCGCCTCCACCGCGTCCTCGGCCACGCCCAGGTAGAGCACCAGCGTGTCGTCCGGGTTGTCCTCCGGCACGAAGCCGTAGCTCAGCAGGAACCGGCAGCTGGGCTTGACGCCATAGCTGATGTGCAGCTCCTCGCCCGCGGCCACCGGCTCCTGCGCCACCAGCACGAAGGCCTCACCGTCCTCCGCGTGGCTCCACACCAGGCGCGGCGAGGCCCGGTGGTTGAGCATGTCCGCCACCGGCACGAAGCACCGCGCGAGCTTGCCCGCCAGCGTGAGGCCGAAGGTGCGGCTGATCAACACGTGCTGCGCCCAGAGGTACGCGTCGGGCGTGAAGCGCTCGAAGCCCGGCACCCGCTGCGCCAGCGTGGCGTAGCGCCCGAGCAGCATCTCCTTCCACCGCGCCACCTCGCGCAGCGCGGAGGAGCCCTGGAGCAGTGACAGCTCCTGCGCGTCGAAGAACAGCGGCAGGTGCGGGAAGGACCGGGGCAGCACGTCCAGGTACGGCTTCCAGGCCGAGTCCTCACGCTCCCGCTCCTGGAGCAGGAACGCCGCCAGGTAGCACTCCTCGTTCGTGTCGGGCGCGTGCGCGTCGATGCGCCGGCCGATGTCCGACGCCTTCGCGACGTCCAGCGTCACCAGGCACGCGCGGGGCACCCGCAGCACCTCTTCTCCCGCCGCGATGGGCACCTTGGCGAAGACGCCACGCTCCTCTCCCTCCAGATGACCCACCCACAACTTCGGGAAGCTCGCGCCCGCCTGCCTGCTCCACTGGAGCGCGAGGTGCTCCTTCAGGGGGTTCTCTTCCTCGAGGGTGTCCGGCTCCGCTTCCTGTCGCGCGCTCATTGGCTCCGCCATGCGTTCGTGGGGTGAACGCCGGGAAGACGCGGATCACTACGGCTTGTGATTTCCCGTGGATTTCTCGGGTGCCGTTTTCGCGGATGGGTCAAGGGTTATTCACAGACATCTCGCTGCACCGTTTCCAGATGCACTTTTGGAGCCCTGGAAACCGTGAAAGAAAACACCGATCCCTCTTTCTGGCGTGTGTGGGAGCAGCACAAGGAGCCGTTGTTTCAGCAGGCGCTGCGGCTGATGGGAGGGAATGTGGTGGACGCGGAGGACGCGGTGGACACCGCGATGCTCCGGGCCCATCAGAACTACGTGTCGCCCGGGAAGATCCTCAACCCGAGGGCCTGGCTGGGACGCATCCTCCACAACGTCTGCATGGACATCCACCGCGAGCGCCAGCGCTGGGGCGACGCCGAGGAGTGGATGGAGGACCTGGAGGCCTCGGAGCCCCAGTCCCAGGAGCTGCCCGACGCGGGCCTGCTCCAGAGCGAGAGCGCCGCGGCGGTCCATGAATGCATCCAGGCGCTCCCCGCCAATCTGAGGGTGCCCCTGGTGATGCGCTACCTCCAGGACATGTCCTATGCCGACATCGCGGAACAGCTCCGGTTGACCAGCTGCAACGTGAGAAAGCGCATCCAGCTCGCGTACGGCATCCTGCGGACCACCCTTTCGCAAGAGCCGTGCCCCCGCTGAGCGCAGGTCCGTGCTCCGTCCGGGCAGGCCGGCGGAGCACGGTTCGCGCCGCTCATTCCGGGAGGATGCGCGAGCGCACGTAGCGCCCCGGTGCCGCTTCAATGATTCGCGGCCCCCGCTCGCCGGGGACCCGGGCCAGGACGCGTCCTCCCGAGCGCTTGGACTGCCAGGACTCCCAGTCAAGCCACCAGGACCCGGGGTGCTCCACCGCGTCCTGAAGCCACGCGTCCGCGTCCGCGTGCGACGCAATCTCATCCGCGTCCTCGAAGGACGCCGATGCGTCCGATATCGACGCAATCACATCCACCGTTCCGCGCGACGCAATCCCATCCGCGTCCCCGGGTGACGCAACTGCGTTTGGATGTGACGCAATCCCATCCGCGTTTGGGTGGGACGCAGACGCGTTTCCAGATGACGCGGTTGCGTTCCCGGACGACGCATCCTGCCGGGGCTTCGAGACCCAATGGCGATACCGGTTCGCGGACGGCGGGTTGATGACGCCAGCGACATGGCCGGAGCCCGCGAGCACGAACCGCACGGGCCCCCCGAAGTGCCTCGCTCCCCGGTACACCGAGCGGAAGGGCGCGATGTGGTCTTCCCGGCAGGCCTGCACGTAGAGGGGCGTCTTCACCTGTCCCAGGTCCAGGGGGACGCCCGCGAGCGACAGCGCGCCCGGTTGGGCCAGGCGGTTGTGCAGGTACATCTCCCGCAGGTACGTCGCGTGCGCGCGCGCGGGCATGCGCGTGGGGTCGGTGCTCCACGCGAGGAAGTCGCTGGGGGCCGGCTCCCGGCCGAGCAGGTAGTTGTTCACCACGAAGGGCCAGACCAGGTCCTTCGCCCGGAGCAGGTTGAAGGCGTTCATCATGTCCAGCCCCTCCAGGTAGCCGCGCTCGCGCATGTGGGCCTCCAGCCGCTCCAGTTGCGGCGCGTCGATGAAGGCCCCCAGGTCCCCCGGTTCGCTGAAGTCCACCTGCGTGGTGAGCAGCGTCGCGCTGGCGATGAGGCCGTCATTCCGGGCGGCGAGCCACGCGAGCCCCGACGCCAGCAGCGTCCCTCCGATGCAGTAGCCCAGCGTGGAGACCCGTTCCTCGCCGGTGGCGCGGCAGACGGCCTCCAGCGCGGCGATGAGGCCGTGCACGAGGTAGTCCTCCCAGTCCACGTCCGCGTGCGTTTCGTCGGGGTTCACCCAGGAGATGAGGAACACCGTGTACCCGCGCTCCACCGCCCAGCGGACGAACGAGTTCTCCGGGCGCAGGTCCAGGATGTAGAACTTGTTGATCCACGGCGGCACCACCAGCAGCGGCTGGCGGTGCACGGTGGGCGTGGTGGGCCGGTACTGGATGAGCTGGAACAGGCGCTCCTCATGGACCACGTCGCCCGGCGTGGTGGCCAGGTTCTCCCCCAGCCGGAACGTCCGCCGGTCCGTCATGCGCGTCGCCAGCCGGCCCTGGCCCCGCGCCAGATCCTCGCACAGCGCCTCCATCCCCTTGAGCAGGCTCAGCCCACGGGACTCGCGCGCGGCGCGGAGGACCTCCGGGTTGAGCGCGGGGAAGTTGGAGGGTGACAGCGCGTCGGTGAGCTGACGCGCGTAGAAGCGGGCCTGGTGCGCCGTGTGCCGGTCCAGGCCCGGCGTCCGCGCCACCGTGTCTTCCAGCCAGCCCGCGCCGGTGAGGTACGCGCGGCGCAGGCCGTCGAAGAAGGGCTGCTCCCTCCACGCCGGATCCCGGAAGCGGCGGTCGGGCGTGGAAGGGGCAGGCTCCGGTGGGACGCCCCCTCGCAGGGAGCGTTCCCACAGGTCGACTCCCGCCGCGAGCATCCGCTGGGGGTCCATCGCCAGCCGCAGGAGGACTTCAAGGAAGGCGCGCCGCATGGGCTCCAGGGATGCGTCCATTCGCGGCCTCCTTCAGTACATGTGCTGCCCACCATTGATGGTGAGCGTGGAGCCGGTGATGAAGCCGGCCTTGTCGGAGGCGAGGAACGTCACGGCGCGGGCGATCTCGTCGGAGCGCCCCAGGCGGCCCACGGGGATGCGCGAGCGGATGCGCACCAGCTCGTCCGCGGGCACGCTGCGCACCATGTCCGTGTCGATGTAGCCCGGCGCGATGAGGTTGGCGGTGACGCCGCGGGCAGCGCCCTCGCGCGCCAGCGCCAGGGTGAAGCCGTGCATGCCCGCCTTGGCCGCCGCGTAGGCCGTCTGGCCCAGCTGCCCCGTCTGCCCGTTGATGGACCCGATGTTGATGATGCGGCCGAAGCCGCGCTCGCGCATGGGGCCCACCACCCCGTTGCACAGGTTGAAGCAGGAGGTGAGGTTCGTCTGGATGACCTCGTTCCACTGCTCGGACGTCATCTTGTGCAGCATGGCGTCCCGGGTGATGCCGGCGTTGTTCACCAGCACCTCGATGGGGCCCAGCGTGTCGACGATCTTCTTCACGCCCGCGACACACTGGGCGGTGTTGGCGGCGTCGAAGCGGAACGTCGGGATGCCGGTGCGCCCCGTGAAGTTCTGCGCCGCCTGCTCATTCGCATAGTAGGTGACCGCCACGCGGTACCCCTGCTGCCGCAGGGCGTCGGCGCTCGCCGCGCCAATGCCGCGCGTTCCTCCTGTGACCACTGCCACGCGTCCACTCATGTCTGTCTCCGGGGGTTGAAAGCTGCGCCTCAATGACGCGGACGACCGCCGGGTGTGAAAGCCGTGAGCTCGAAGGTCAGCGTGGATTCACAACCGCCCGGGCGTGGACGTCCCTGGTGCGCTGCCTCGGGGAGCGGGGGACTGGGAAGGGTGGATTGGGATCCATCAGCCCTCCGCTCCTCCGGGGCAGCACTCCACCGCAGCACCCGCGAGAGGACATCCATGACACAGCCGCAAGCACCCCAGGAGCGCCCGCAGGTCATCGTCGTCTTTCAAGGCGGTGGGGCCCTGGGCGCCTACCACGTGGGGGCGTATCAGGCCCTGGAGGAGGCCGGCCTGCATCCGGACTGGGTCTCCGGCATCTCCATTGGCGCCTTCACCGCCGCGCTGGTCGCGGGCAACCGCCCGGAGCAGCGGCTCGAGCGACTGGAGGCGTTCTGGCGCGAGGTGTCCTGGCCGGGCAGTGAGTGGGGCTCGCTCTTCAAGGGCCGCCTGCGCCAGCTCTTCAACCTGGGCAGCCACATGACGAGCCTGCTCTTCGGCCAGCCCGGTTTCTACGCGCCCCGCGCGGTGTCCCCGCTGCTCGCGCCGCCGGGCTCGCCGGAGGCGCTGAGCTTCTACTCCACCCGGCCCATGCGCTCGACGCTGCGGCGGCTGGTGGACTTCGACTACATCAATTCCCGCGCGACGCGGCTGAGCCTGGGGGCCACCCGCGTGAGCGACGGGCACCTGGTGTTCTTCGACAACACGCGGGGCGCCCTGGGGCCGGACCATGTGCTGGCCAGCGGCGCGCTGCCGCCCGCGTTCCCTCCCAGCCTCATCGATGGGGAGCTGTACTGGGACGGCGGTTGCGTCACCAACACGCCGCTCAACGCCATCCTGGACGACCCGCCCCAGCGGCACTCGCTCGTCTTCATGATCGACCTGTTCGAGGCGCGCGCGCCGCTGCCGCAGAACCTGGACGAGGCGAGCTGGCGGATGAAGTCCATCCAGTTCGCGGGCCGCACGTCGCAGCAGGTGGACCAGTTCGCGACCGTGTGGAACCTGCGCCGGACCGCGACCCAGGTGACGCGGCACGTGTCGGCGTCCTCGCCGCTCGCGTTCAGCGACGAGCCCCTGGCGAAGCCCGCGCCCCGGCTGGACATCATCCACCTGACGTACCAGCGCGGTGAGCATCAGATCTCCAGCAGCGACGCGGAGTTCTCTCGCGCCTCCATCGCGGAGCGCCGGGCGGACGGCTACCGGGACATGAAGCGCGCCCTGGCGACCTCGCCGTGGACGCAGTCCGTAGCGAACGGGCCCCAGGCGTTCGGTGACGAGGACCTGTCGCCGGCCGAAGGGGGCGCCGTCGTCCACCGCCTCTAGCAGGGGCCACCTGTCACAACCCGAAGGAGCAATGCCATGACCGAAGCGAAGAGAATCGATCCGTATGCCCACCTGATGGACCTGGGGCGGGGTGCCCTGCACCAGGCCATCGCCGCCCAGCGCTCCGCGCTCGAGTACTCCCGCCAGTTCGTGGAGGGGGACGCCGCCGCCAGGTCGCTGCGCTCGCGGCACGAGGAGTGGACGCGCAAGGCGCTGGAGACCCTGGCGCCGTTCTACGCGCTGGAGCAGGTGGCGCGTGAGCAGCTGCTCAAGGCGCAGGCCAGCCTCTTCGAGCTGGCCGACGACACCCTGCGCAACTTCACCTTGCACGGTGTGGAGCGCGGCGGGCACCGCTCCGCCTGAGCTTGGGGCGTCGCGGCAGACAAACCCCGGGGGGCCCATGCGCCGCCCGGGGTTCTTGTTGTTTCATGCGTCAGCGCGGGGCCAATGGCAGACGCACGGCCGGGTCGCCCAGGAGCACGTAGCCGCCCAGGTCCTGACGGAGCATCCACAGGTGCGAGCGCCGCAGCGGATCCACCGTGGAGGGCTTCCCGGCGCTCCGGGCCGCCTCCTCCTGGTCATACAGCGTGGTCAGCTCCAGGTTGGCCTGGTGGCCTCCACGCAGGAGCCAGCTCAGGCCCAGGCCCACGCGCCGTCCGCGCGCCAATTGCTGGAGCGGCTCCATGAAGCGGGACACCTTGCCCTGGCGCTGGTCGCGGTCCTGGAAGCCATACGTCCACGCCAGGTCCACGTGGCCGATGACCGCCAGCGGGCCCTGGGGATTGGCCAGCGCGGACTGCGGCAGCGCGGCGACGAAGGGACGCTCTCCGGGCCGGGGCAGCGCCGAGGTGAGCGACTCCAGCCTTCCGCTGAACTGGCCTCCCGCCTGCAACTGCTTCAGCCAGTGATGGAAGGCGCTGCGCGACGGCGTGCCCGCGCCGAAGCACGCGAAGAGGAACCAGACGCCGCCGGGCAGGAAGGGACGCTGGGCCAGCGCCGCGCCATCCAGGTGCTGGCCTTCGCCCAGGTTGAGCGCCCCCTGGAGCGCGAGCTTCGCGTCGGTGCTCCGCCAGCCCGCGCGCGGACTGCCCAGGCCGTGGCTCATGGAGAAGAGCAGGGTGGGCTCCTGGAGCGCGGCCTGCTCCAGGAGCGCGGTGGCGCCGGGCTCTCCCGGCACGCCCAGTTCCAGCACGTCGCGCGCGGGGAAGCGGCCCAACTCCCGCGCCTGCCGGGCGGACGCGATGGCCGGGGCCACCAGGGATTGGTAGCCCGTCCGCGTCGCGGCGGTGCCGTCGTGGACGGTGAAGAAGAGCGAGCGGGTCTGGCGCTGCGCGGAAGGGGCGTTCTCCCAGCGCAGCACCTTGTCCACGTAGGCCGCGTAGTCCTCGTCGCGTCGGAAGGCCAGGCGCCCCACGTAGGCGTCGTGGGCCGCGGCCTGCTGCAGCTCGAAGGGCACCTGGTGGAAGTCCCCCAGGAAGAGCAGGTAGCGGGGCCGGTCCTCCACGGGCACCGCTTCGTCGTCCAGCACGACGCGCACCCAGCGGGTGAAGTCCTCCAGGTTCCGGCCCTCCGCCGCCAGCTCCGGGCTCACCCGGTAGACGCGCACCGGGTGGCCGTCCTGCTGCTCCTGCCGGTGCCGGCGCAGGGGCTCGACGAGCGCGAGCAGGCGGTCGCCTTCGGGCCCCTCCGGCGCGACCAGCCCCCAGCGCTGCGCGGGCAGGGAGTTGGGGTCCTCGCCGTCGTCCCACAAGTGGCTCTCCTCGCGCCCCCGCGCGTCGTCGTCGCGCGGCACCTGGGTGGCGGCGTCGGCGGGCAGGCCGTCCGGGGCCACCGGCTCGTGTGAATCGGCGTGGGACAACAACAGCTCGACGTTCTGGGTGCTCATCTTCGGGAGGGCTCCTGGCGTCACGCGCGCGGGAAGTCGTGCGCGTGACGGCAGGACGCGCCGGAGGGCGGACGTGTGAGCCAGGGATGTCTGGCGTTGGCATTCACACACAAATGGCGTGCGGCGTCCTCTGGACGCAGTGCCCGGCATGTCGCCGTCAACCCAATCCCAGGAGCACGCCCATGCAGTCCGCCGCACAGCTGTCCGCTTACATCATCGCCTTCGCGGGTGCCGCCCGCACCGCGCAGCGCCTCATGTCGTCCGGCATGGATCCGATGACGATCGCCGAGTACTACTTCGAGGTGAACCTCACGAGCGACTTCGAGATCAAGAGCGAGACGGACGTTGCCCTCAACGTCTGGCGCATGAGCATCAAGGAGAAGCTCACGCTCGACTACAAGGAGCACATGGGTCTCACCGTGAAGTGCACCATCAAGCCGGCGGCGGTGCTCGCGGCCCAGGGTGGCGCCACCGGCGGCGGCGCCTGACGCCCGCCGTCTGGCCCCGCGAAACACGCTGAAGCAAGACACACCCGTCGCCGCCGGTGCTCCGTTCAGGGGCACCGGCGGTGGCGGTCTGCCATCCACCCTTCTTTCCCCAATCCCATCCCATGGCAAAGCCCAATCCCACGCCGGACCACGCGCAAGTCCTCATCCACGACCTCATCCTGGCCGTCCAGTCCTCGCTCGACATCGCGGAGGAGACGGCCCGCAAGCACTACTCCTTCTCCGTGGCGGAGCTGGAGGTCTCCGCCAGCTTCGACTTCGAGATGACGGAGCAGGACAGCGACATCCCCGAGGACAAGCCGCAGCCCAAGCGCTGGTTCTCCCTCTTCGGCGGCGGCACCAAGAAGGAGCACACCCGCCTGCATGACCTCAACGAGAAGGACTCCAGCAAGCTCACGGTGCGCATGCTGTTCCGCCCCGGAGGCAAGCACCTGGCGAGCGGCACCGAGTCCTCCGACAGCGCCCCCGCGGAGGAGGAAGCGACGACCGAGCCCGCTCCGGCCAAGCGCAAGTAGACGCCATGATGACAAACGAGCCCGCGGCCTTCGGAAGGCCGCGGGCTCTTCGCGTTTCAGGGGGACATCACTTCTTGTCCAGCATCCTCAAGGCGCGCTGGTAGTAGGTGTCCCGCGAGGCCTTGCCGTTGTAGCCGCCGTTGATGCGCCGGGTGATGGCGTCGAACTCGCCCTTGTCGGCGTGCTTGTTGAGGTTGCGGCTGTTCCAGAACCAGGCGGCGGTGCGGAAGCCCACGTCCAGGTCGGCCGCGCGGGCGGGGTTCTCCTCCAGGTCCAACTCCAGCGCCTTGCCCGCGGCGCGGTAGTTGGTGCGGCCGGTGATTTGGATGGGCCCGCGGCCCTTGTAGCGCGCGCCGTCGCCCGGATTGACGTTGCCCAGGTCCTTGCGCCGCTCGTAGGCGCGGCCGGACGACAGCTCCTCGAAGTAGCGGAACTCGGCGCTCTCGTGTGCCAGTTGCGCCAGGAACGCGGCCTGGCGGCGCGGGGTGTTGATGCCCGCCTCGGACATGGCGTCGTTCAGGTGCGGCAGCACCTCTTGCGCGCGGGCCCTGGGCAGCCGGGGGAGGAATGAACGCATCTGCTCCAGCGTCAGCGGCTGGAAGGTCTCGCTTTTCGGCTCGGCGGACTCGGTGGACTCGCCAGACCGCGAGGACTTGGGGGACTTGGAACCAAAGCCAAAGAAGGCCATCGGACGGACTCCCGGGTTGTGGGTGCCTGGAAGACGCCGGGTGTCTTTGAGTTGTGAGCGCCTTTGGAGGGCTCAAGGCTCGTCCGGGAGCGGTGCGCGTCCATGCCGCTGCTCACACGCGGTGTTGGCCTCCAGGGCCTTCGCGGGCAGGTCGCCCAGCAGGCCGCGCCGCTCGCCGGGCGTCAGGCACGCGGAGCTCGTGGCCTGGAGCTTCTCCTGGAGCCGCTCGATGGGGAGCGGCTCGCGCGGACGCCACACCCGGGCGCTGCCGTCCGTGGAGCCGGTGACGAGCCGGGGCTCCTCCGCGCGGGGACTGAACACGGCCGAGGTCACCTCGCCCTCGTGCGCGGAGAGGACGAGGTAGGGCTCGCCGGGGGCGTCCGTGAGCCAGACGCGGGCACGGCCATCCGCGCACGCGGTGACGACGCGGCTCCCATCCGGGCTCCAGGCGGCCCAGGGCACCGGTGCGTCGTGGCGCAGGAGCGCGCGCACGCCTCGCACCCGGCCGTGCTCCACGGTCCACAGGCGCGCCGTGCCGTCCTGCGAAGACGTGAGCACCTGGGTCGAGTCCTTCGGGTGGAAGGCCGCGGAGAGGACCCAGTCATCGTGGCTGTAGAGCGTGGCGGTGAGGCGCCCCTCCGCGCTCCAGATGCGGGCGGTGCCGTCTTGAGACGCGGTGATGAGGCGCTGGCCGTCCGGGCTGAAAGCCACGGAGCGGACCTGGTCGCCGTGCCCCTCCAGTGGGATGGGCGGCCGCGTTCCATCCACGCTCACGATGCGGGTGGCTCGCGCGCTGGAGGCGAGCGCCACGCGCAGGCCGTCCGGGCTGAAGGCGGCGCTGAAGAAGGGCTCGCGCTGGGACGCCAGCACGCGCCGGCCCGCGATGCTTCCATCCGAAGGCCACAGGCGCGCGGTGCCGTCCAGCGAGGCCGTCAGCAGCCACCGGCCATCCGGGCTGAAGGCCACGGAGCGCACGTCCTGGGTGTGGCCCCGGAAGACATGCGTGGCCCGGCCGTCCTCCGACCAGAGGCGCACCGCTCCGTCCTGCGACGCGGTGGCCACCTGCGTGCCGTCCGGACTGACGGCCACGGACCAGAGGAAGCCTCCGGACGTCTGGAGCGGAAGCGAGTCCTGAGTCGCGTCCAGGCGCCAGACGCGCGCGGTGGCGTCGACGGAGGCGGTGACGGCCTGCTTGCCGTCCGGACCGAAGCCGCCCCACAGCAGCGTGGACCGGTGGCCGAGCAGCAGCCGGGGCGGCGTGTCCTCGCGGGCGGACCACAGCCGCGCGGTGGTGTCCGAGGAGACGGTGAGGATCCACTCGCCCAGCGGCCCCCCGAACGTGGCCAGGCGCACGGCGCCCTGGTGTCCGCGCAGCACGCGGGGCTCGCCCCGCCCATCGGCTCGGAAGAGACGCGCGGTGGTGTCCACCGACGCGGTCACCACATGGTGCCCGTCCGGGCTGAAGCTCGCGGTGGTCAGCTCGCCCTGGTGCCCCCTGAGCACCACGGGGGCGGTGGCGCCGTTGACGGGCCAGACGCGCGCGACGCCGTCCCGGGCCACCGTCAGCACGTGGGTGCCTTCCGGGTCGAACGTGGCGGAGGTGACGGGGGCGGGGTGGGGCAGCTCGCGCGGGCCTTCCGTCCCCTCCACGGGAACCAGTCGCGCGGTGCCATCCAGCGAGGCCGTCAGCATCCATCTCCCATCCGGGCTGAAGGCCACGGTCTGCACGGCGCCCCGGTGCCGCACCTCGCGCGGCTCACCGGTGCCGTCCGTGCGCCACAGCCGCGCCAGTCCGTCTCGCGAGGCCGTGGCCACGCGCTGGCCGTCCGGGCTGAAGGCCCCCCACTGCACGACGCCGCGATGTCTGAACGTGTGCAGCAACGCGCCGTCCGCTGTGTTCCACAGCCGCGCGGTGCCGTCATGCGAGGAGGTGAGCACGCGCTGCCCTCCCGCCGGGCTGAAGGTGGCGTGGTAGACGGGCCCCGCGTGGCCGGTGAGCACCACCGGCGCGCCCTCGCCGCTGGTCCGCCACAGCCGCGCGGTGCCGTCCTTCGACGCCGTCACCACGCGCTGCCCGTCCGAGCTGACCTCCACGTGGACCACGGCCTGGGTGTGGCCGCGCAGCACCGCGCGGCTCAGCGGCTCCTGGAGGACCCCGGACACATCCTGGGCCCAGCCCCGGAGCCTTCCGGGCTCCTGGACCTCGCGAAGCATGAGCAGGGCCAGCGTCGGGTTGTCCCGCCGCAGCTTCCGCGCGACGTCCAGCAGCACCAGGTCCCGGGCGCGCTGGGCGTGGTGCTGCGCCTCCTGCCGCTCCCGCTGTGCGCGTGCCTCCAGTTGGCGCGCGTTCCACGCGAGCCCCGCCATCCCCACCGCCACCACCAGCGCGGCCATCAGCAGTCGCACCAGGCGCTGGCGCGCCGATGCGTCCTGGGCCTCGGCGGAGGCCACGCTGGCGTCCAGCAGTTGGAGGACGTCCTCGCCCGGCTCCTCGCTGTAGCGCCGCAGGATGTCCTGCGCGTAACCCAGCCGGCTTCCGGACAAGAGGTAGGGCGCGCCGCCATCGGGAGCGCTCCGGTGGGCAAGCCAATCCCGGGCCCACGACTCCAGCTCGCGGAAGTGCTGGAGGCGCTCGCGGTCCGCGCGGGCCCACTCCTCCAGCTCCGGCCAGGTTCGCAGCAGGGACTCGTGCGACAGCTGCAACCACTCCACGCCCGACGCGTCCTCTTCCCGGGTCAGCAGCCTCGCGGTGAGCAGCACGCCCAGCACCCGGTCGAAGTCGGCGCGGGGCTCCGGTGGGGTGGGGCGCAGTTGCTGCGAGCGCACCCGCCGGCGCCTGCCGTGCGAGGGCCCACCCTGGAAGTCCACCAGCTCCACCAGCAGCCGGCGCGCCTGCTGCTGGGCGCTCGGGGGCAGTGATTCGTACAGCCGGTTCGCCGCCCGCTTCAGCGCCCCCGCGACGCCGCCCAGGGCCGCGTAGGCGCGGTGGGTGAGCTGCTGTCCCTCGCGCTCCTCCCAGAGTTGATCCAACGCATACTGGAGCAGCGGCAGCGACCCGGGCTCCTGCCCCACCTCCTGGAGGAGCCGGTCCACCAGCCCGGCCTCGAAGCGCAGCCCCACCTTGTGCGCGGGGCCCTCGATGGCCGCTCGCAGCGCGTCGCCCTGGAGCTCCGTGACGAAGAGGCGGTGGGCGTCCGAATACACGGCCGCGTCCAAACGCGTGCCCTCCGCGTCCACCACCAGGTCGCCGCAGCGTCCCAGGTAGTCCACCTGGAGCGTGGCCAGCACCACCACCCGGCGCTCCGGATCCTTCGCGAGGCTCCACAGCGCGGTGGCCAGGTCGCGGCGCGCCGGGGCCTCCATCGCGGTGAAGAGGTCCTCGAAGGGATCCACCAGCAGGAGCTGCCGGCGCTCCGGAGACACCTGGCGCACCTCGTGGAGCGTCTCCGCGGCGCCCTGGCCGGGCTTGAGCAGCCGCACCCCCCAGTCCTCCGCCCGAAGCTCCTGGGGGAGGCCCGCGAGGGCGAGCGAGGACTTGCCGCTGCCGGAGACACCGGCCAACACCTGGAAGCGGGGACGCTGGCCCTCCACCGCTTCATGGACCCGCTGGAGCAGCTCCTGTTGGAGCGACTCGCGGCCGAAGAAGAAGCGGCGGTCCTCCTGCTGGAAGGGCAGCAGGCCCCGGTAGGGCCTCAGCGCCACCGGGCGCGTGTCTCCGCCGTGCTCCGCGCGCGCGTAGAGCTGGAGCGAGACGTGATCCAACGCGGTGGTGTCCAGCGCCAGCTGGCGCCGTGCATCCCCCACCGCCTCCTCCAGCGACGCGGGCGTCACCAGCAGCGCGCGGTAGAGGGCGCGCGTCAGTACCACGGAGCCCGGCACGGAGAGCAGCAGGCGCGAGGCCACCACCGCGGGCAGTCCCGCCCGGTGGAGCGCCTGGGCCACGCTGCCCAGGTGGTTGTCCGTCGCGCCCGCGCCGCTCTGGCACGCGCACAGCACCACCAGCCGCAACGTCGCCGCGTGGGGCATGAGCAGCTGGCGCAGCGTCGCGCCGTCCACCAGCTCCGGTTCGCCGCCCTCCCACGACGCATCCCAGAGCAGGCCGTAGGTCTGCCCGCGCCGTCCGCCGTGGCACAGCAGGTGGAGCACGGACACCGGTTCGCCGGGGCGGTTGAGCGCCTCCGACAGCGACGCCAGCGAGACGTGGGGCAGCACGTCCCGCTCCGGCTCGAACGGATACGCGCCCTGGCGGCAGGCGCCGCTCACCTCCCGCTGATGCGCCCGGGCCGGCACCTGGCCTCCGGCGGCGGACCAGGCGAAGAGGACGCGGCCCTGTCGAGAAGTGCCCGGCATGGGCACGTCTCCAGAAGCGGGCCATTCGTAGCGGATGAGGACGCCGGGCAGCTCCGCCACGGTGCGCCCGGAGGTGCCCAGCGTGAGCAGCTCCCAGGGCAGCGCGAAGAGCTCCGCCGCGGCGAAGCGGAAGGTGAGGTGCACCGGGCGCCCCACCTGGACGGCGGCGGCGATGTCGTTCGCCTGCGCGTCCCAGCCCACGGCTTCCAGGAACGCGCGCAGCCGCTCTCCCAGCCGCTGCACCACGTTGCGGTCCGGCTGGGGCTTCTCCAGCTCCGCGAGGTCCGACAGGAGCGCTGGCTCCCAGTCGAGCGCCGCGCGCGCGTAGCTGCCCCGGGCCCGCCGCAAGAGGTACTCCTGCGGCTCCATCCGGAAGTGGAAGGGGTCGCCTGCCTCGTGCGCGCGCACCAGCTCCAGCAGCAGCTCCAGGGGCGCGGGCCTCGCGGCGCCAGCGCTCATGGCGAGGCCGCCGGAGCGGACACGGCGGACTGTCCGTCCTGCCGCACCAGCCGGCCATCCAGGTCGTAGAGGGAGCTGGCCTGCTCCAGGAAGTGGAAGGGCAGCTTGATGTCCAGCTGCCGCGCGCGCCGCAGGTGGATGGCCAGGTCCGGCGGGGAGATGACCCCCATGGGGAGCCGCGACGCCGGGAGGCGCGAGCCCAGCACCTCCAGCATGTAGCGCGCGCCCAGCTGGCCTGCGCTCTTGAAGGGCACGCCAATGGACATGACCGCGCTGGCGTTCCCCTCGCGCACGGCCTCGCGCACGGAGCCCAGCACGGGGATGCCCTCGGAGTACCGGTCGATGCGCTCCAGCTCGTCGTACACCGCGGAGGAGGTGGTGACCCAGAAGAGGCTGTGCCTGCCGCCGGGGTCTATCTGCCGCATCGCGCGGGCCATGCGCGGAAGCTGCTCGGAGAGCGTCTCCTCCGCGCCGCGCTTGCCCTCCACCGCCAGCTCCAGCAACTGGAAGCCATCCCGCGCGGACAGCCGCCGCATGGCCTCCGCCTCCACCTCCACCGTGCTCTGGTTGCGGCGGTCGTACACCACCGTCAGCGCCTTCAACGGGCCCAGCAGCTCCTGCAGATAGTGCAGCTGCACGTCGGGAGAGAGCGACAGCGAGACGAAGGCCATGTTGTCCGGCTTGGCCTGCTGTGACGCTCCTTCCTCGAAGCCCAGCCACAGCTCCGGCGCCTTGCACAGCGCCACCACCGGCGTGGGCTGGTTGCCGAAGCGGTTGTAGAGAAAGCGCGTCGCGTCCGAGCCCATGGCGACGATGAGGTCGAACTGGCCGGAGTCCGCCAGCGCCAGCATCCGCTCCTGCTCCTCGCGCCCCGTGCCGAGCTTGTAGAGCGTGAGGCCCACCCGCACGTGCTGGTTGCGCAGCACGGGCAGCATGCCCTCCAGGATCCAGTTGAGGCTGCTCTGGGCCACGGTGAGCAGCACCAGCACCTCACGCACCTGGACCTGGGGCGTGGGGGGCTGCTCGGGGGTGATGAGGATCCGCTGCGCGGTCGCCTCCACCCGCCAGCCGCGAAGCGTCTCCGGGGGCAGGGCCACCCAGGTGGAGATGTCGTCCGGCTGTGCCTGGCTCGGAAGCGGCACGCACAGGAGCAGCAGCAGACCCAGCAGCCAGTCACGCATGGCGCACCTCGCGACCGGGCCGGGCCCGGGTCATCCAGGAATGGGCGGCCCCCAGCAGCAGCACCCCGACGCCCAGTCCTCCGAGCACCGGGAGTGGATCCTCCGGAGGCCTCCAGAAGGCGCTGACGAGGAGCGGCCCCACGCACTGCCCGAGCACGCCGAGCAGCGGAGCGATGAAGGTCCAGGAGCGCCTGCGCACGCCCTCGACAGGCTGGCTTTCGACGTGATGGTCGAGCGGGACGTGGACGAGCCCGAGGGACACGCCCAGCAGGCAGAGCGCCAGCGCGCGGACGGGCTCCAGCGAGCCGGAGGCCGCGAGCGCGAGCAGGGATAGCCCGGTGCCCAGCACGCCTCCCTGAAGCAGCCGCCGGCTCCCGTCGAGGCGCGCGGGCAGGGCGTGGGGAAGCAACGCGCCCAGCGCGACGAGGGCGAGCAATTGACCGATGCGGTCCGTGTCCTTGCCCTCGCCCATGAGCCACAGGGGCAACACGAGCCCGAGCACGCCCCCGCGCGCGAGCCACGACGGCAGCCCGACGAACAGCAGCGCCCACCGGTGCTCGCGAGGACTCCACGCTCCTGGAGGCAGCGGCGCAAGCGTGAGGGAGGCCCGGAAGGGACGAGGCGCGGCCGGCCGGTCCCGCGCCGCCAGCGGGGGCAGCCAGAGCCGCGAATACGCGAGCGCGCCCAACCCACAGAGGGCCGCGAACAGGAACACCGGGGACGGGCCCAGGTGGGCCGCCACGAGCGCGCCCAGCACCATGCCGGCGAGCAGGCCACCCCCCCGGGCCAGGGTGAGCCGCGCGAGGCGCCGGGGCGGCTGACCCGGAGGAAGCGCGGCGAGCAGATACGCCCGCGTCCCGGCGGCCAGCGCCCCCAGCCCGAAACCGCAGAGCCCGCGCAGCACCAGCCACGCGCGCAGGTCCGAGGTGAACGCCATCAACGCGAAGGCCGCGATGGACACGCCCAGGGCCACCACGAGCCAGCGCTGGAGCTGCCCCCGCCGCGCGTAACGCTCGGAGGGGACGAACGCGAGCGCGCAGGCCCCCTGGAACGCGACGGCGAGCAGCGCGGCGCCACCGCCCGGGAAGAGGGCCTCCGCGGCGACGGGGAGGAAAGCGAAGGGGAGCCCCTCCAGGAAGCCGCCGAGGAAGGCGAGGGGCTGCAACCGGCCCACCGTCCGCTGCTCGAAGACGCGCGAGCCCGAGCCACGCCGGGGCAGGGGCGCCAGCGCTCCGAGCACCAGCAGGCCCAAGAGACTGGAGGCGGCGAAGAGGAAGACGAAGCCCGGGACGGTGCGCCACAGCCGCGCCTGGAGCGCGCCCTTCGCGGCGCCGACCTCCAGGCGCACGGGGAGGTTCCACGGGCCCTCCGTGAGCTCCAGGTCGATGGTGTACTCGAAGCGCTCATCCCCCGTGCGCTCCGCGCCCGCGTCCACCTGGACGAGCACCCGCTCATCCGCGATGAGCGCCAGCGAGCCCAGGTCCGCGTTGGTGCGCTGGTACTCCTCCAACAGGGTGTCCAGGCCCCGCAGGTGGGAGAGCGTCAGGCCCAGCCGCGCCGCCTCGTTCAACCGCCGCGCCAGCGAATGCGCCAGGCTGCTGGTGCGCTGGTGCAGCCCGTCCGCATAGAGGTCCGCCAGCGCCAGGGACGTGGCCAGCGTCAGGCCCAGGAAGCCCGCGCCGAACGCCGCGCCCAGCCAGCGCCGGGGTTGCCGCATCCACAGCCGTTGCGCGCCCCACACGAAGGCCCCCAGGAACAACAGACATCCCCCCAGCAGCGTGAAGAGGGGCTGGCAGCGCCGCAGCACCCGCTGGGACACCGCGTCCCGGGACATCACCAGCTCCAGGCGGCCCACCTCCCCGAAGCGGTCCGACAGCGGCAGCGACACGAGGAAAGAGCGCGCGTCCTCCGTCACCTTGAAGCGTTGGTGGGGCAGGGGCGTCACGCGGCGGGCCGCGGGGGCGGGGGCCTCCGGGCCGGGGGGCTCGGAGAAGAGCAGCCGGCCCTGGTCATCCAGGACGCGGACCGCCTCCAGCGTGGGGTCCGCCTGGCGCAGCGTGCGCGCCAGCTGGGTGAAGCCGGTGAACTGCTCCAGCGCCATGCCCACGCGCAGGAACATCTCCACCGGCCCCTGGATGATCGCGCCCTGCGCCGCGAGCCGCTCGAATTGCAGGCGGGCATCCCCGCGCCACGCCTCGCCCAGCCCCAGGGCGACGACCCCTCCGAGCGAGGCGGTCAGCACCAGGAGGAGGGCGCCAAGCCGGGCCCGGCGCAACCCGCGACCGTGCCGGAGGGAATGGACAGACATGGTCCACCAAGGACGGCCTGGCGCCACCGGTGTGAACCGTTCACAAAGACAGCCATGGCGCCGTCCCAGGGGCATGCCCACACCCCAATTGCGTGCCTTTGTTTTGATGTCTGTTTTTGTATCAACGCTCCTGCTGGCCCCCCAGGCCCGCGCGGAATCCGCGCCGCCCACGGGGGCCACCGTGCTCCAGAGCCGTGACGGCCGGTCCGCGCTGCGCGTGGGCATGGGCCTGCAGACGGACCTGCGGCTGACGCCCACCGACGATGGGCTCGCGAGCACCTTCTACGTCCGCCGCGCGCGCATCAACCTCTCCGGCACGCTCGCGCCCTTCGCGGACGTGCGGCTCATCACCGACGTGGGCCTGCGTGATACGCCCCTCTACCAGGACGCCTGGTTGGAGTTGCGCGCCGCGCCCTGGCTGCGGCTGCGCGCGGGCCGCCTCAAGGTCCCCTTCGGCTACGAGTGGCTGGAGACGTCCTCCACCTTCCTGGACTTCGTCGAGCAATCCCTCCTCTTCTCCCTGGTGCTGCCCCGGTACGACCAGGGCCTGGCGCTCCATGGCGAGCTGGCCGGCAACCACGTGGAGTACTGGCTGGGCCTCTTCAACGAGGCGAGCGGCAAGGCGCGCGACGAGGACCGCGGGAAGATGCTGGCGGGCCGCATCGCCGTGACGCCCGCGGAGGGCGTCTCCGTCGCGGTGAGCGCCACCCACGCGCTGGGCGACAACCTGCCGGAGGAGGCGCGCGGCAAGCTGGCCACGGGCCTCTCGTTCCTGACAGCGCCCCAGTACAAGCTGACGTACGCCACGGGCGCCACCGGCCTGTTCGTCGTCCCGCCCGAATGGCGCCTGGGCGCGGACTTCGTCTCGTTCCAGGGGCCGACGTCGCTGAAGGTGGAGTACGCGCGCTTCTTCTCGCCTTCGCGCGAGGGCTGGCTCACCGCCTCGGACCTGGGCAAGGAGGACCGGCGCGTGCACCTGGCGGGGCTGCGCTCCCAGGCCTTCTACGCCTCCGGCACGTGGGTGCTGACCGGCGAGAAGAAGCAGGAGCGGGGCGTGGATCCGGCGCGGCCGTTCGACCCGGGCGCGGACAAGTACGGCGCGGGCGCCTGGGAGCTGGGGCTGCGCTACGGCTTCGCGCGGCTGCGCTTCGAGGGGCTGCCCGGCCACGACGGGCCTTCCGAGGAGCGCCTCCAGGAGGTGACGGCCGGCCTCAACTGGTACCTCAACTCCAACACCCGCTGGATGTTCAACGCCAGCCGGTACGTCTTCGCCGGAGGCCGCCCCCACTACGACGAGCTCCTCATGCGCATCCAGTGGTTCTTCTAGAGGGGAGCACGGGCCATGAGTCTGTTCTTCAAGCTGGGGGCCGCGACCGCGGCCATCCTGTGCTTCTCCATCGCGCTGATCGTCCTGCTCAACTTCGCCAAGTTCGAGACGACGCTCGGGGAACTTCAGCAGTCACGGCTGCGCGTGCTGGCGCTGGACGCGAAGGCCTCCACCGAGGCGGCCATCGACCTGGGGCTGGCCCTGCCCGCCGTGCGCGACGCGCAGCAGATCCTCACCCGCGTGTCCGGCATGGACCCGGACATCCGGGGCGTCGCCATCCTCGACCGCCGGGGCACGGTGCTGTTCCAGAGCGGGCTGCACGCCACCACGCACCTGCCCGGCTCCGCCCGGGAGCGGGCCGCCTGGTTCGAGGCCGCCGCCGCCGCGCACGGCGGCACCTGGAGCCATTCGGACCGCGAGGCCCTGCTGGTGGGCGCGCCCATCCTCAACCCCTTCAGCCAGCCCGTGGGCCTGGTGCTCATCGCCTATGACCGCAAGGCGCTGGATGCCAGAGCGAGCGCTTTCCTCCACACCTTCGCCCGCCAGGCGCTGTGGCCGCTGGCCGTCGGCTTCGCGCTGGTCTGCGCCGTGATGTGGATGTTGCTGAGGCCGCTGGGCCAGCGCTTCCAGGCGATGGAGCAGGCCTTCCGGAACATGGACGGCCCGGCGCACGTGCCCCCGTCCGACGAAGCGCTGCGCGCCTTCGACGCCCGCTACCAGGAGGCCTCCCTGGCCCTGGCCCAAGCAGAGCGCTCACTGGAGGGCCCGGCATGAGCCCCCCCACGAACGACGGAAGTCTGTCCCGGAGCCGCATCTGGAAGGTGAGCCTGCTGCCCACGCTGCTCATCGTGGCGACATTGGTGGTGGCGTCCATCCAGGCCTCGCGCCTGTTCGAGCAGTCCTTGCGCCCGGACCTGCGCGCCAAGGCGGAGACGCTGGCCCAGACCGTGGCGCTCCAGTTCCACCGCGCCGCGGACCTGGGCATCCCGGTGAACCGGCTGGGCGCGGCGGACGCCTACCTGGATGACGCGGCCCTGGGCCACGAGGAGATCCGCTACATCGGCTTCGCCTCGCCGGACGGCCACCTGCTGTACGCGTCCAGGGACTTGAAGGCGAAGCCCGCGTCCTTCTTCGACAAGGTGCTCAAGGCCCACACGCTGGAAGAGTCGCGTGGACTGGCGCGCCTGGACGGGGACCTGGACCTGGTCCACCCCGTGGAGTCGCGGGGACGCGTCATCGGCCAACTGCACCTGGGCATCGACACGACGTACGCCGAACAGCGGCTCCAGGAGATCCACACCGACATCCTCATCACCCTGTTCGTGACGGCGCTCGTCACGGTGGAGGTGCTCATGGCGCTGATGGGCCTGCTTGTCATCCGGCCGCTGCGGCTGTTGCGGCGCCTGCTGGAGCTGGGCGGGGAGGGGGACTTCACGCGTCAGGCCCGGGTGCGGCTGCACGACGAGGCCACCCGGGCGCTGGCCGCCGCGGGCCGGCTGGTGCGCGGCCTCAACCGCCGCCACGCGGCGCTGGACGAACCCGCGGCCCGGACGCTGGGCGAGCGCTTCCGCTTCGGAGACCCGAAGGCCCCCGCCGCGCTGGAGGAGCCCGGGACGAGCGACCTGCGGCTGCCGCTGTTCGTCTTCCTCTTCGGCTCGGAGCTGTCGCGCTCGTTCTGGCCGCTGTTCGTCAAGCGGCTGTACCAGCCCGGCCCGTACTTCTCCGAGAGCTTCATGGTCGCGCTGCCCATGTCGCTGTGGGTCACCGCGATGGTGGTGTGCACGCCGCTGGCGGGGCGCCTGCTCAACACCCGGAGCAGCCGCGTGGCGATGCTCGTGGGCATGGTGCCCGCCGGCCTGGGCCTGTTCATGACGGGCCTCGCGTCGAGCCTCACGGAGCTCTTCCTCTGGCGCGTCGTCACCGCGGGCGGCTACGGCATCGTGACGACGACGGCGCTGTTGCACGTGGCGCGCACGTCGAAGCAGAGCCACGGCGCGCGGAGCATGGGCGTGTTCGTGGGCGCGTCCACGGCGGCCAGCGTCTGCGGCACCGCCATTGGCGGCATCCTCGCGGACCGCATCGGCTACGCGGCGACGTTCGGGGTGGCCGCGGGGCTGGTGGCCCTGGCCATGGCGCTGGTGCTGCTGCTGGCGCCGGACCTGGGGCCCGTCCGTGCACGGGAGGAGGGTGGGGTCCGCCCAGCGGCGGCCTCGGCCTACCTGGGCATCCTCAAGCGCGGGCGCGTGCTGCTCTTCATCCTGCTGGCGGCCATGCCGGCGCGCCTGGTGCTGACGGGCTTCCTCTTCTACCTGACGCCCCTGCGCCTGCATGAGATGGGCTTCACCGAAGCCGCCATCGGCCGGTTGATGATGGGCTACTTCATCGTCACGGTGTTCGCCACGCCGGTGGTGTCGCTGCTGGCGGACCGCCATGGCTGGCACCGCGGGATGATGCTCGTGGGCGGCGGGCTGTCCGGGCTGGGCGTGCTGCTGTTCGCGTCCGCGAGCGGCTCGTGGCCGCTGTTGGCCGCGGTGCTGCTGGTGGGCCTGGGACAGGCCCTGGCGGCCACGCCGCTGCTCGCCAGCATTCCACCGCTCTTCGCCGAGGAGTGCGCCGGGTTCGGCCTGGACTCGCTCCTGTCCGTCTTCCGGATGATCGAGCGCGTGGGCAGCCTCGTCGGCCCGCTGCTCGCCGCCGCGCTGCTGGGCGCCAGCGGCTTCGTGCGCAGCACCCACGTCATCGGCATCGGGATGCTCGCGCTCACCGCGGGCCTCGCCGCCTACCTCTTCCTGAGATCCCTTCCACCCACCACTCCCACTCCGAAAGCCCCATGACCGCCATCACCCAGAACCTGTTGAAGCTGACGCCCACGCAGCGCGAGCAACTGGACGTGTTGTTCCTCGCGCAGTACGCGCCGGACCCCGGAGCCCCCTGGCCCGAGCTGCACCCGGAGCACGGCGTGCTCCCGCGCTACAACCACGAGCTGTTCCACACGCTGACCGGACTGGGCCTGCGGTGCACGCCGTGCCGCTCGCTGGAGAACCTGGTCCACATCCGCAGCGAGCCCAACTACGTCTTCACGCTGCTCAACCGCGCGCCGGTGCGCAACTCGGAGGTCTTCACGTCGGCGTTCTGCGAATGGTTGCAGGTCCCCTACCTGGGAGCGCCGCCCAACATCCGCGCGCTGGCGGAGGACAAGCACCTCACCAAGCTGATGGCGCGCTCGCTGGGCATCCCCACTGCGCCCTGGGTGACGAGCCCGGCGGAGGGGAAGCTGCCGCCCGCGCCGGACTTCAAGGGACCGTGGATCATCAAGCCGCGCTTCGGCGCCGCGTCCGTGGGCATCTCCGACGACAGCATCCAGGAGACGGAGGCCGGCCTGCACGCGCGCCTGCGCCTGTTCCAGGACCTGGGCCAGGCCTGCCTCGTGGAGCAACTGGTGCCCGGCCTGGACCTGACGGTGCCGGTGCTGGGCGGCGAGGAGCCCCAGGTGCTGGGCGTCGCGGAGGAGACGTCCTCGCTGCCGCACGGCATCGTCACCCACCGGCAGAAGCGGCTCCTGGAGGGCGGGCGCGAGCGCCGCATGGCGCAGGAGGGCCCGCTCACGGAGCGCCTGCGGATGTACGCGCTCCGGCTGTGCGCCGCGGTGCGGGACTTCGACTACCTGCGCGTCGACTTCCGCCAGCACCGCGACACCGGCGAGCTGTTCCTCCTGGAGTTCAACATCGGCTGCAACCTGGGCAGCCACGCGGCGGTGATGTTCACCGCGCGCCACGCGGGCCTCCAGCAGGCGGACGTCATCGAGCACATCCTGCGGCACAGCCTGGACCGTCAGGGCCGGATGTGGCGGAGCGCGTCCGCCCGGACGGAGGCGGGGAGATGACGGCCCGCGCCTTCCTCGCCACGCTCGTCCTGCTGTCGGCGGCCTCCGCCTCCGCGAAGCCGTACCGCGTCTTCATGGTCATCCACCGCACCGGCGCGGAGGCGGACCAGGGCTTCCGGGACTACCTGCTCAGCGCGGGGCTGGAGGTGGAGTTCACCGTCCGCAACATCGAAGGCGACGCGAACCGGCTGCCCGCGGTCATCCAGGAGATCCGCGCGCGGCGTCCGGACCTCATTTACGCCCAGAGCACGCTGGTGACGGAGGGGCTCGTGGGCCGGGTGGGGGAGGTGGACCCCGCGCGGCACATCACCGACGTGCCGGTCGTCTTCGCCATGGTGTCGGACCCCATCGCCTCGGGGCTGGTGACGCGGCTGGAGGGCTCCGGGCGCAACCTCACCGGCGCCATCCACGTGGCCTCGCTGCCCGTGCAGCTCAAGGCCATGCAGTCCTTCATGCCGCTCAAGCGGCTGGGCGTCGCCTACAACCCGTCCGAGCCGTCCCAGCGCAACATGTTCGACAAGCTCAAGCAGCTCACCGCGCAGGCGGGCATCGAGCTGGTGCCGGTGCATCCGCTCGGCAAGGATGGGAAGCCGGACGCGGCGCGCCTGCCCGCGATGATGCAGGCGCTGGCGGCCCGGAGGCCGGACCTGGTGTACCTGCCTCCGGTGAACTTCTTCGCGCCGCACAGCCAGCTGCTGATGGACGAAGCGATCCGCCTGGGCCTGCCCACCTTCTGCGCCATCGAGGTGCAGCTGGAGGCAGGCGGCATGATGGGGCTGGTGGCGCCCTTCTACAACGTGGGGGGCCTGGCGGGCTTCAAGGCCACGCAGATACTGCGTGAGCACCGCTCAGCGGCGGAGCTGCCCGTGGAGACGCTGTCCCGCTTCTCCTTCGAGGTGAACATGCCGGCCGCGCACGCGCTGGGGCTGTACCCGCCCATGCACATCCTCAGGTACGCGCGGATTCGGGAGCGGTAGCACGGGCCGCCTCCACGGTCCCCAGGTGCAGCAGCTCCTGCAGCAGGTCGAGCAGGAGCTGCTGTCCCAGGTCGTGTCCCACCGCGTGCGAGAAGCAGTACGCCAGCCGCAAGAGGCCCCAGCGCTGCGCGAGGGTCGCGGGCGCGAGCGCGATGTCCGTCAGCCGCTGGCACAGCGCCTCCAGCGGCGAGACGACCTGGGACCCGAAGGCGATGCGGCGCAGCAGCTGGCCGGTGAGCTCCTGGAGGAAGGGCGCGTCCTCCCGTGACGCCTCCAGCGCCAGCGTTTCGGCCTCGGTCAGGTGGACCTCCAGCCCCGCCGCCAGCAGCACCGCCTCCAGCACGCGGGCGTGCCTCGGGTGCGCGGGCTCCGCCGCCAGCGCGACGGGGGACATGCCATCCTGGATGCCCAGGCGCATGTCGCGCGCCTGGGCCGGCGTCAGCCCCAGCTCGCGGCACAGCTGGGCCAGCGGCAGCTGCGCCGGACCCTGGCGTCCGCCGTGCGCGGCCCGCAGCGCCAGGCCATAGGCCAGCAGGCGGTTGGAGGTGTCCGGCAGCCGCACGCGCAGCGACGCGAAGAGCGCGTCACCTTCCAGCGGGGCTCCGGTCCGGCGCGCCAGGCGATGGGCCAGCAACTCGCGCCGGGGGTCGTTGACCTCCGGGTCGCCCAGCACGCCGCGCCAGGCCTCCAGTTGCTTCGCCGGGGTGACGGGGCCCTTCGCCTGGACGACGAAGAGCACCGCGTCCAGCAGCGCCAGGTCCCTTGCTTCACAGGCCTCTGAGATGTGCGTTCGGATCATGCCGCCAGGACGGCACCGGCGGCGCGGCTGTGATTCCCAGCGGAAATAAAAGAAGCCCCACGGGGCGGTTGCCCCGTGAGGCCTGTCGGAGGTCACCGGCCTCGAGCCGGGAACCGCCGCATGCGTGTGATTACTTGAGGGTCCGCTCGATGCGCTTCACCTCGTGGTCGTGGACCGTCACGGCGTCGAGGATGAGGTTGGCGTAGGCCTGGGCCGCGGTGGCCGGCGTCTTGTTCACCCCGTTCGGCCCGTTGAGGTAGAGGTCGAGCGCGCCCAGGCTGACCTTCCAGTCGTCATTCAGCTGGGCCGGGGCCTTCTTCAGGCACTGGAGCCCGGCGTCGATGATGGTCTTGCAGTAGTCCTGCCACTGCGTGTTGCACGCCTGCCAGGCCTTGTGCTGCGTGGTGGTGGAGCCGGGGGGCGGGAACAGCGGGCTCCAGGACTCACCGCGGCCCAGGTGCGTGGAGGAGGCCGGGTGTCCGGTGGCCTCCATGAAGATGCTGCACGGGAAGCAGGAGGCGAGCTTCGTGGTCTTGCTGCCCACGGCGATTTCATACGGCGTGCCGGGGTTGTAGGGCGTCTTCTTGTTCGGGCTGAGGTCGTTGGCCAGCTTGTGGACGTGCACGTCGTAGATGGCCTGGATCATCCCGTGCGTGTACGCGCAGATGTCATGGCCGCGCTGGGGCGCGGGGCCCTCGAAGTGCATGCCCTGCTGCTTGAGCCCCTGCTTGTCCGGGTCGCGGTCCTCGTGGTCCTGCAGCGCCTCTGGGCCGATCATCCCCCACACCCGGTCCGCGGGCGCCTCCGGGGGGTGCCACCGCCGCCCGTAGGTGATGTCGAACGGCACGTTGTGGCGGAAGGTGCTCATCAGGCCCGTCTGTCCATCCGTCCGGCCGTCGATGAACCCCGTGTAGGCGCCGCGGCCCTGGTAGCCCAGCTTGTCCGCGGTGTCCGGCTGGGTGGCCAGCCGGAACAGCCTGTCGGCGGTGCCGGCCGGCAGCGGCGGGTCGTAGCGGTAGGGGTCGTTGGGGTTCTTGTCTCCGCTGCCGCCGGTGATGCGGCCACCGGTCGTCCAGATGGGCGTCGTGCCCAGCTCCACCTTCTGGTCGGGCTTCAGCCCCGCCGCCTGCAGCAGCCGGTTGAGCTTCTGGATGGCGGCGAGGTGGGTGGGGTCCACCGGCTTCTCCCGCAGCTGCTGTTCGGTCAGCTTGTGGCCGTCCTCCACCTCGAAGTCGACCCGAGCGTGCCGCTTGTTCACGTCCGCGTTCGTCAGGCGGCTCCATGCCCACCCGACGACCGCCGCCGTCATGATGATGTCCGCGTCCTTGGCGGCTTGCGTCCCCGGACTCAGGATGCCCTGCTGCTTCACCAGGCTCATCGAAGACCTCTCCCTCTGGAGCTTTGAGCGCCCGCTCCGATAGGCGTTGGAGCCAGGACGCGGAGCCGGAGCCTGTTGTGAAGGCGGCGGCCGTCACACGACCGCCACAATCCCCGCCGTGGGCGTGTCACCGGCGTGTGTTACATGGAATTCCTCACCTGGAGACCCCCATGCATCTGCGTGCCCTTGCATTGACCTGCTTCACCGCGCTCGCCGCCTGTGACAACGCCCCTGTCGACACCGCCTCCGTGGAGTCCACGGAGGAGCTGGGTGTCAGCACCGCCGCGGAGACGGCGACCCGCCTCTACGCCGCGGTGGGCGACAACAGCTTGAGCTTCGAGACGCTCGGCACCTTCGAGCAGCGCGACGGCGTGCGCGCCCTCATCCTCCACGCCACCGCGAACCGCTACCTCGCGGACGTGCTCAGCTTCGTCCCGGACGACGCCTTCGGAGAGGCGAGCGTCATCAGCGAGCGCCGGTTCGAGATCGTCCTCCACGAGGGCCACGAGCTCAACACGGTGCTCTCCGGGCTGCCGCTCTTCGTCAAGGTCACCACCAACACGGGCACGCCGCGCTCGTACACGGCGCGCATCGTGGTGGCGCCGCGCTTCTATGACTTCCGCGGCGACTCGGGCATCTGGATCGACGAGGCGGTCACCCCCCGCTACGTCGTCCAGGGCTACGACAACCTCCTCTACCGGGGCCACGCGTCGGTCTCCGGGTACACCGACTGGCTCTCCGTCACGGCGCCGGACGGCATCCCGTCCGTCTACGGCCGGCCCAACTACAAGCTCGACTGGACGTACACGAAGCTGCACCAAGCCATCGACCCGCACACGGTCCCGCTCGCGTTCAGCGCGGGGGGCGACAACGGCGCGACGATGCAGAAGACCGCCCGGCTGGTGGCGCGCGTGACGGAGTTCGCGCTCACCGACGGTGACGCCTACGACGTCTGGCCCAGCCCGCCCTGCGACCCCGTCGTCTCCGCCTGCTACCACTCGCAGCCTGCGGGCACGACGGACTTCAGCCAGTGCGGCACCTACCGCCAGGTCCTGCGCTGCACGTACTGACCCCTTGATGGGAGGCGTGGGCTGGCCAGGCCCCGCATGAAACACGCGGGTGGCGAGACGGAGTAACGCTCGCCACCTGCATCGCTGACACGTCAAGCCACGGCCGTGACATGTCAGCGGCATGTCAGCCGGAGTGTATCGGCCGGTGCCTCCGAGGCGCCCCGGGACTCCAGGCACTGGCACGGGCCCTGCTGTCTCACGAAGTGTCTCGGCCGTTTCATGCACGGCCCAAAGGACTCTTCGTGCCCACGTCCCACACCGCTTGCTCGAACAACACCCCAGCTCCCCAGCCCCTTCCTCCAGGGACCTGGGGCCTGACGCGCGCCGAAGGCGGGCTGTGCCTGGAAGAAAGGTCGCTCGCGAGCCTGACGCAGCGCTGGGGGAGCCCGCTCTTCGTCGTCCATGGCGCCCGGCTCACCGAGAATGTCCGGCGCTTCCAGCAGATGCCCGAGGGGCGGATGCGGGGGGCCGAGATCTTCTATTCGTACAAGACCAATCCGATCCCCGCCGTGCTCCAGCGGCTGTCACGGCTCGGGGTGGGCGCCGAGGTCGTCTCTCCGTACGAGCTGTGGCTCGCCCAGCGGCTCGGGGTCGCGTCCGAGCGGATCATCTACAACGGCCCCGGCAAGACGCCGGACGTGGCCCGCACGGTGGTCCAGAGCGAGCTGCTCATCACCCACCTGAACCATCGCGAGGAGATCGCGCTCGTCGCGGGGGCCGCCGCGGAGCTCGGGAAGCGCCCCCGGGTGGGCATGCGCGTGGCCACCTCGGACAGCTGGTCCGGCAAGTTCGGCATCCCGATCGCCGGAGGCCAGGCGCTGGCGGCCTACGAGGAGGCGATGATGCACCCCTCGCTGCGGGTCGTCGGGCTGCACGCGCACCGGGGCGTGGCCATCGAGGATGCGGAGACGCTGGAGCGCTTCGTTCAAGAGGTGCTGGAGTTCTGCGACACGCTGCACGGCCGGCTCGGGCTCGACGTGGAGATGCTCGACCTGGGTGGGAGCCTCGCGGTCCCGACGGTGCTGCCTCTGGACGACTCTCCCGTACCGCTCGCGGAGCGGGTCCAGCGGAGGCTCTCGATTGAACGGTACCTGGCGCTGCTCATCGGCAGGGTCGAGGCCCACTTCCGTCGCGCCGGCCGTCCCGTGCCCCGCATCTTCCTGGAGCCCGGACGCGCGATGACCGGGAACACCCAGTTGCTGCTCTGCCAGGTCAGCAGTCTCAACGCGGCCGGAGCCGGGCCCGCGCGCGCCATCCTGGATGCCGGCGAAAACATCGCCCACATCCTGCACCGCGAGTATCACGAGATCTTCCACGTCGAGCGGTGGGGGGAGTCCCCCAGCCAGACGTACTCCCTCGATGGTCCCACCTGCAGCCCCATGGACCGCCTTCGGACGGAGATCGAGCTCCCGCGGCTCCAGGTGGGAGACACGCTCGCGGTCATGGACGCGGGGGCGTATCTGGTCTCCTTCTCGAACTCCTTCTGCTTCCCGCAGCCCGGCATCGTGATCCTGGACGAGGGCCGCGCGACGCTCGCCCGTCGCGCGGAGACCTACGAAGACATGATCGCCCGCGACCTCGCCGCGAACAGCGCCACCCGATGAACGCCCAGGCCCTGTTGGTGCACCCGCCGCGGGACGAGCCGTCCTGCGTGCTGAGGGGGGCGGTCGTCGCGCTCTCGCACGGGCGCATCGAGGTGACGTATCTCGCGCCGGGGGAACCGCCGCGCATCGCCGTCGCCGGCAATCCCCTGGCGCTCGAGGCCGCGCTGCCTGCCCGGGACACGGCGGCGTACGCCCTGTTCGCCGGCCTGGACAGCATCCTGGTCTCGGATCGCGATGCGCGGCGGGCGATCCTCGTCCCACGCGAGGGCATGTCGCTGCTGGAGGAGCAGGCCCCGCTCTATGTCACGGGCCCGGATCCCAGGCACGCGGGCCGCTTCCGCGTGGAGGCCCATCGCGCGTCGGCTCCCACGAGCGTGCTGTACGTCGCGCAATCCTTCGGGCACACGACGGGCTGGGTGCCGGCCGTGCATGGCGCCCTCGCCAGGCTCCCGGACCCCATCCCGTTCACCGCGGCGATCCGCCGGCAGGAGGACGCGGCGTACGCGCGCCGGAAGGTCGGGGACACCGTGGGGTTCCACGTCGTTCCGCTCCACTACAGCGACGCGGAGTCGGGGACCGTCACGCCAGACGATGTCGCCAACGTTTCGCGGCCGGAGTTCCTGAACCGCGAGGCCGCGCTCCTGTGGCTCGCGGTCAACCGTGAGCTGGCCCGGGCCAGCGCGGGCGCGGCCGCCATCGTGAACGACTGCCGGCCAGAGACCTGGATCCTTCACCAGCTCGCGGAGCATGCGCAGCGCAAGGACGTCCCCCTGCACGCCGTGCGGTACGCGTTCGAGGAATTCGACTGGCTCCGTCGGCGGGTTCGCCAGACGGACGAGGCATCGGTAGCGCCGGGAATGGCCGAGCTCGTAGCCGCGTCCGCCCCGGCGATCCACACACGGCGCGAGCTGAGGGACGCGTTGCGGGCCTCGGGCATCGAGCCGCGGCGCAACCCCTCGGTCGACTTCGAGGCCTCGAGCCGGGAGCTCATGGCCGCCGTGCCGGAGAGCGGCACCCTATGGTATCAGGCCATCAACTGGCGTGACTGGCTGTCGCTGGAGTCGGGCCGGCGGCCCTACGTGGTCATCCCGCCGCTCGGCCAGGCCAGCGCGCTCTGCCCGGAGCAGGCCGCGGATAGGGCAGGGGCCGTCCTCGCCCAGCGCTCGCCGACGCTCCAGCACCTCTTCACCCCGGAGGATTCGCGCGGCGTCGTGCTCGTGTCGCAGGGCAACGGCTTCTCCACCTGCAGCCGCCGGCACTGGCGCGCGATGCTGGAGATGGCGGCGAGGATGGAGGGGGTGCACTTCCTGTTCGCGGGTGGGAGCGCGGAGGATCGCGCATGGCTGGCGCTCGAGCTCGAGCGCTCGCAGCCCGGGAACGTGACGCTGCTCGGGTGGATCGACGAGCACTGGAGCACGTTCCTCCGGGCCCTGGCCGCGAAGCCCCAGGCGGCCTTCGTCTGCCGCCCGGGCCTGAGCAGCATCGGCGCCGCGCTGGTGAACGGCATTCCCCCCCTCCTCATGTCCCCCGACCCCCTGGTGGGACCGGACGGCGCCGTGGACGCGATCACCGCGGAGGTGGCCATGGAGCGCGCGGTCTACGCGTTCCAGCTCGAGCGGCTGTATGCCAGCCAGTGCGCGGCACACCGGAACTCGCCGCTGCCGGTGCTCCTTGACACCCTCGGCGGTGATGCGGAGCGGGCGCTGGCCACGCTGCGCCGTGCGGTGGACCCCGCCATCCAGTCGCGCCAGCGGGCGGCCATCGCCGGGTACTGCGATGGGTCGCGCGTCGCGCACCTCATCGCGAGCGTGCTCACGCGCGAAGCGGCCTCCGGCGTGCTGCCCATCCAGGTCAAGCGCCGGATGCGCGACCAGGAGCTCGCCAGCCCGGGGGTGCCCTTCGGCGCGCTCCCATCGACAGACGCCCTCGCTTCGCGGGGGCTCGCACATCCATGAGGAACACCATGCCCGCGCATCCTGGATTGCCCCGAGACTTCTACGAACTGCGGCTGAAGCAGCTCTGGTCCGACGTCCTGCACCGTGACGACTTCGGGATGAAGGAGGACTTCTTCGCCCTTGGCGGAGACCACGCCAGGGCGGAGGCCCTTGTCGCCGAAATCTCGGCGCGGTTCGACAGCCCACTCTCGATGGCGGCGTTCCTCGATGCGCCGAACATCGAGCGAACGGGCTGTCTGCTGCGCGCGCGCTCCCGGAAGCTCAACACGCAGCCACTCATCCCGCTCCAGCCGAACGGCTCGAAGCGCCCCTTCTTCTTCCTGCCAGGCGGGGAGGGGGCCCCGCTCAACGCCTATGCGCTGGCGCGCTGGATGGGGCCGGATCAGCCCCTGTACGGCCTTCAGACCCGAGGCCTCCATGGCGAGCGCGCGCCGTTCGAGCGAATCGAGGACATGGCGGCCGACCACATCGAGACCCTGCGCACCGTGCAGCCGCGCGGTCCCTACCTCCTGGGAGGCCATTGCTCCGGCGGCATGGTCGCGCTGGAGATGGCGCTGCAGCTTCAACGCAACGGGGAACAAGTGGCCGTGCTCGCGGTGTGCGACGCCTGGTCGCCCGCCAATCTCAACCTCCGCATGCCGAACGAGACCTTCCTGACCGACCTGGTCGAGTTCTACTCCATCGTCGCGGCGGGCTTCCGGTACTGGTTCGACGTGGACGTCGGGCTGAAGAGCGAAGAGATGCGGACCCTGGATCCGCGCGAGCGCGTCAGGCACTTCATGGACCTCGCCAGGAGGCACGGGGCCTATCCACCGGACGAGCCCGACGCGCGCATCGAGCACATCCTGGCGCTCTATCGCGCCGCCAGCGACTCCGCCTACGTGCCGGCCGAACGCTTCCGGGGGCCCATCACCTTCCTGCGCGCGATCGACAGCAAGTTCTGCGAAACGGTCACCGAGGGCTGGGAGGACCTCACGACCCAGCCGTTGCGCCTGCGCATGGTCCCGGGCAACCACGTCTCGCTGCTGACCGAGCCACACGTGCAGGCAGTGGCGAACGAGCTGCGCGCCGCCATCGCGGAGGCGCACGTGTAGTGCTCGCCTTCTTGACGCGGTCCGGTTCCGGCCGCGAGCAGCCGGCGAAGATGCGGTGCCGGAAGGAGGGGGGAACTTTTGTCGAACCTGGGGCCCGAAGAACGCGCTCTAAGCACCGGGCGTGGATCGCCACCCAGGACCCGGGAGGCTATTGGCTGCCAGCCTTCTGCTTCTTGGGAATTTTCTGCCAGGCCTGCTGATACCTGCTCGTCAGCGTATAGTACGGTGAGCCAGCCTTCTCGACTTTGAGGTTGATTGCATGGTCGATGTGGCCTCCTTCGTCTTTGCGCTTGGTGTAGTCAAAATCCAACGCGTATAGATTTTTGATCTCCTCCTTGAGCGCACGCAGGACTCCGCCACAGGTTGCACATGGGGGCTTCGCGCCCGCGATGTAGACAGATTTGGGGACGTTGTTGGTTTTCAAGCGCTCTGCGAGGACCAGCAGCAAGCGTTGCTCCGCATGCAGATCTGTTGGGGCCTCTTCTTGCTCTTTGAGGATGATCACGCACTTGCCGCCGGTCATCTTGTTGATGCATTCAGCAGTGGTGTTGGCGAACTTGCAACTCCCGTATTCCTTCAGGAGTGTCCTGCTCTCGGCGAAGCTTTGTTTGTTCGTGTCCTTGTCTGGGAGGAGTTTGATTGAGCTCTTTGCGGAAATACTGGCGAGTGTCGACGGTTTGTTCGCCGTCACGACGATGTATTCATCCATGCAGATGGCCTGAACTTCAGTCGCGTTCTTGCCGGCACTTGTGAAAACAGCCTTGGAGAGTTCGCCAAGCGCCTTCAAGGTTTGGGCGGTCTTGTCCGAAACGTCGCTGTCATCATTTTTTGGCAACACCCCTTCAGCGATGATTGCGTCGCTTACCTCGGCGTCGAGCATGTCTCTGGCAAGCAAGTCGCGGAGTTTCATGATGGAATCAAGATATTTCGTATTGGTGGCATCAACGGGCTCGCTGATGTCGGTCCGCGTGTTGAGGACATCCATGAACTTCATGACCAGGTCTATCTTTTCATTGCTGAGCGCATTGATTGGCTTCCGCGCGAACTCCGAGGGGTCGCCAATCAGTGTCAAGAAGGACTCAAGGGCACAGTCTCCAAGCGGATTGGTTGTGATGTGGTCCGTGATCTGGGGATCGGCGCCGGAAGAGAGCTTGGCCACTTGATAGTGCGTGCCATCCCATTGAAGGGCGGTATTGTTTACCTCCCAGGTGCTCTCAGGGTCGCCGGCCGTCAGGTACCGCCAGTCTTTTTCTGATGGAATGGCAATCCTGAATCGCACGGAGAACATCAGTCCGAGCCTGTTTAGTTCCGTGAAGCCGATCCAAATACCCATCTTCCTGATGCGGGATCGATACAGGGCGAGATGTTCATTTGTGATGGTCCAGTTCGTAATGGCTTTCCAGTCTCCTATGGTTGACGCTTCGAGTCGCCGAAAATGTCCGTTGAGTTCGCGAAGGATGATTCGGCAGAGATCGGTATTGTCTCCCTGGAGCTTGAGCGCTCGGTATTGCGAATCGAGGCTTTTTCGGTGCTCCTGTAGTTCCTTCTTCGCATCCTCGTCCAGTTCGTCCTTTTTCCACTGCGCGATGATGGAGTTGACACGCAGCGCATGCTCGACAAAGCAAGGCACGCAGTCTGCGTCGGCCTCGGTCGAGTGGTTTGAACAGGGCATGTTTGGCCTCAAGAAGAATGCACATCTGCGAGGGAGCGGGTAATCATTGCCAGCCGTGGATGTCGAATGGGAGGACTGAGCAGGTCAGGCCCGTTTCACGGGTGCCCAGGCGCGGCAGGCAAGGGCTGAGCAACCCGCCAGGACGGCTGGGTTCCCCCAGACCTACAACATGTCAACCGCCATCGCCGCGTCCCTGCTTTACGTCGTCGCGGCCACGCCCCCCGAAGCCTTTGTCCAACCGGTCTGCAAGTACGAACCGGGGACCGTGTACAAGCTCAAGTCCGTCCATGGGCCCAGCGCATCGAAGCCCGCCCACAAAACCGTCCCCATCGCCAACGGCTACCACCTCAATGTCAGCGTGAACGGCGGGCTTCCGTACACGGTCCTCGTCGATACCGGTTCGAACCTGCTGGTCCTCCCCTACGACAAGGTGGGCGGGCTGCCAGCGGATCCGAAAGCCCTCCCAAGCAGCTCCCTGGTCGTGTCTGGCCTGGTGCCCTACGGCTATGGCAGCAGCGGGTTCAGTTATCGTGGCTACCTCGTCGACGTGCCGGTCACCGTCAACCCGGTGCCCGCGAACGCGGCGTTACCGAACGCGCCGACCGCGGCCAAGGTGACCGTCTATGCGGTGACGGAAACCTGCGGGAAGGAAAGCCACTGCGAGCCGGTGACAAAGAACAGCACCCTCGGAATGATGGGAGTGGGCTTCCAGCCAACCCCTGCCCAGCTCGTGCGGAAGGACGGAACCCTCGCCAGCCACACCAACGTCTTCGCTGAACTCCCGAACCTCCCGGCGGTGGGCTACATCTTCGGGCCCGAAGGCATCACGGTCGGGCTGAACGAGACCGAGACCCGGGGCATCACCTGGGCCCGCCTCGACACGAATGGCAAGGCCAGCGGCTGCCTGACCATCACTCCGTCCAACGGCGGTCCAGGCAAGCCACTGTGCGGGACCATGCTGTTGGATACGGGGGTGGGGGAGCTGTTCGCGTGGGTGGGCGCGCAGACGCAGTGCCCGGCGCAAGCCGCCACCGCGCAGGTCGACGGTGGGGCCGTGAAGGCGGGGTTCGGTGGCGTTCCGTTCCCCGACGGGACGACGATCCAGATCACGTCTCCGAGCGCATCACCGTCGATGTCCTACTCCTTCACGGTCGGCAAGGCCGAGCCGGGCACACCCAAGCCGGCGCTCTGCATTGCTTCGCCGGAGCCTCACTCCAACATCGGACGCATGCCCCTCCAACGCTTCAGGTACGTCCGGAATGAGAGCTGCAAGGCTTTTGGCTTCTTGAAGCCTTGACGGCCGCTACCCTCCGACAGGGGGCATGCCTGGGACGTGCCCCCGGAGCACCAGGCGGTCGCTCTCCCTCCGCCGTGACGGTTGCGCCTCCGCATCCCGGACGCCAGCGTCAAGGATTGATCATGAGGCAAGGGGGAGCCACGGCCATGGCGGAACAAGTCACGCGACAACAGAAGGCCCGGGAGCCTGTCGTCCCGGCGCAGCCTGGGATCCAGGCGAACCGCAGGATCGAGGATCACGCGCTCATCGGAAACATGCGCTCGGCGGCATTGGTCGCCCGGGACGGGACCATCGACTGGTTGTGCTTGCCAGACTTCGACTCGGACGCCTGTTTCGCGAGCCTGCTCGGGACGGAGGAGAACGGCGAGTGGGCGCTGGGACCCAGGGAGTCCATCCAGAAGATCACCCGCCGCTATCGCAAGGACACCCTGATCCTCGAGACGGAGTTCACCTGCGGCTCGGGCACCGTCCGGTTGATCGACTTCATGCCCGTCGGCCAGGAGTTCCCCAGGATCGTCCGGACGCTCGTGGGCGTGAAGGGGACGGTGGCGATGCACTCGAAGCTGACGCCACGCTTCGCCTTTGGCCGCTCCATCCCCAGGGTGGAGAGCATGGGCGGCTCGCTCCGTGCGTTCGCCGGCCCGGACGCGTTGTTCATCCGGCGCACGGACAGGGATACCGCGTCCCCGCTGGTCTCGAACTTCGAGGTGACCGAGGGCCAGCGGTTCTCCTGGGTGATGAGCTGGAACTACTCGTGGTTGGATCAGATCCCACCGAACCTGGATGCGGACCAGGCTGAACAGGAGACCCACCGCTACTGGACCCAGTGGGTGTCGCAGATCGTCCCGCCGCCCAGATACCGCGACGAGGTCGTCCGCTCCCTCATCACCATCAAGGCCTGCAGCTACGAGCGCACGGGCGGAATCGTGGCCGCGCCCACCACGTCGCTCCCGGAGACGCCGGGAGGTGAACGCAACTGGGACTACCGCTTCACGTGGCTGCGTGACGCCGTGCTCGCGCACAACGCCCTGAACCGCGCGGGCCTGAACGACGAGGCAACCTCGTTCTGGAAGTGGGTGATGCGCGCCATCGCGGGAGACCCCGCCCAGATGCAGATCATGTACGGCATCCGAGGCGAGCGCCGCCTCACGGAGTCCGAGCTGGACTGGCTCGACGGTTACGGCGGAGCGAAGCCCGTGCGCATCGGCAACGGGGCCTACAACCAGTTCCAGCTCGACGTGCTCGGCGAGGTGGCCGCGGTGCTCTACGCGGGCGCGAAATACTTCGGCGAGGTCGGCCCCGTCGCGCAGCGCGCGCTGCTCAACGTGGCCGAGCAGGCGATGAAGGTCTGGCGGCAGCCCGACAAGGGCATCTGGGAGATGCGCGGCCCCAACCGCCACTTCACCGCCTCCAAGGTGGCCGCGTGGGCGGCGATCGACCGGGCCATCAAGGCCTCGGATGAGACGAAGCTGACGGCCCCGATGGAGCAACTGCTGGAAGCCCGGGAGAGCATCTTCGAGGAGGTCTGCGCGCAGGGCTTCAATCGCGAGATGAACAGCTTCGTGCAGTACTACGGCGGCAAGGACATGGACGCGAGCCTGCTCTACATCCCGATGACCGGCTTCCTTCCGGCAACGGACCCGCGGGTGGTGGGCACGGTGGAGTGCATCGAGCGCGAGCTGCTCCAGGACGGGCTGGTGCTCCGCTTCAAGCCGGACGCCACCGGCTCCGTGGACGGGCTCAGCGGAGAGGAGGGGACCTTCCTCGCGTGCTCGTTCTGGCTCGCCGGCACGTACCAGATGATGGGGCGCTTCGAGGATGCCCGGCGGCTGTTCGAGCACCTGCTGTCCTTGAGCAACGACCTGGGCCTGCTCGCCGAGGAGTACATGCCGAAGCTGCACGCGCAGCTGGGCAACTTCCCGCAGGCGTTCAGCCACTTCTCGCTCGTCAACGCGGCCTACATCCTCACCGAGCCCCGCGCCTGACGCGGCGGCTCCCGGGCCTGCTTCCAGGGCCCGGGAGCGCCGTGGCGCGAACCTCAGTCCGGCCAGGTCCAGCCCGCGACCTCGGGCCGGTCCCGGCCGTGCTCGTGCGCGTAGGCCAGGTTGTCGAGGATGGCGTTCTTCATCTCCTCCTTCAGGTGCCCCGCCTTCGCGCCCAGCCCCGGCACGCGGTCAATGACGTCGATGACCAGGTGGTAGCGGGACGTCTCGTTGAGGATCGCCAGCTCGAAGGGCGTGTTGATGTTGCCCTTCTCCCGGTAGCCATGCACGTGCAGGTCTTCGTGGTCGATGAAGCGATAGGCCAGCTTGTGGATGAGTGACGCATAGCCGTGGAAGTTGAAGATGATGGGCTTGCCCGGCGGGAACAGGCTCTGGAACTCGCGTTGCGTGGACCCGTGCGGGTGATCCGCCGACGACTGGAGCTTGAACAGGTCGACGATGTTGATGAAGCGCAGCTTCAGGTGCGGTGCGCGCGCGCGCAGGATGGAGGCGGCGGCCAGGGCCTCCTGCGTCGCGACGTCACCGCAGCAGGCCATGATGACATCCGGCTCCACGTCCTCGTCCGTGCTGGCCCGCTTCCAGATGCCGAGCCCCTTGGCGCAGTGGGCGATGGCCTCGTCGATGCTGGTGAACTGCAGGTGCTTCTGCTTGTCCGCGACGATGACGTTGACGCAGTCGGTGCTGCGCAGGCACCGGTCCGCCACCACCAGCAGCGTGTTGGCATCCGGCGGCAGGTAGATGCGCGTGACCGAGCCGGACTTGTTCGTCACCAGGTCGATGAAGCCCGGGTCCTGGTGTGAGAACCCGTTGTGGTCCTGACGCCACACCGTCGAGGACAGCAGGATGTTCTCCGACGCAACGGGCGCCCGCCATCTCACGTGGTTCTTGCTGATGTCCAACCACTTGGCGTGCTGGTTGAACATGGAGTCCACGACGTGGGCGAACGCCTCGTAGGTGTGGAAGAAGCCGTGGCGCCCCGTGAGCAGGTATCCCTCCAGCCAGCCCAGCAGCGTGTGCTCCGACAGCATCTCCATGACGCGGCCGTCCCGCGCGAGGTAGCCCCCGTCGGCATCCTCCGGCACCATCTTGGCCATCCACGTCTTGCCGCTCACCTCGTAGATGGCCTGGAGCCGGTTGGAGGCGGTCTCGTCCGGACCGAAGACGCGGAAGTTCGTCGGGTTGTCGCGCATGATGTCGCGCAGGAACTCGCCGAGCGGCTTCGTGTTCTCATGCAGCGTGGTGCCGCGCGAGCCGACCTTGACCGCGTAGTCGCGGAAGTCAGGCAGCCTGAGCGCCTTGCGGAGCAGGCCGCCGTTGGCGTGGGGGTTCGCGCTCATCCGCCGGATTCCCTTGGGCGCGAGCGACCGGAGCTCCGGCATCAGCTGTCCCGTCGCGTCGAACAGCTCCTCGGGCCGGTAGCCGCGCATCCAGTCCTCGAGCGCCTTCAGGTGGGCCGGGTTGCCTCGCACGTCGCCGAAGGGGACCTGGTGCGAGCGCCAGCTTCCCTCCAGCTTGTGCCCGTCCAGCTCCTTTGGACCGGTCCATCCCTTGGGCGAGCGCAGGATGATCATGGGCCAGCGCGGACGCGTCGGGGTGTCCGTCAGCCGCGCCGTCTTCTGCAGGGCGCGGATCTCCTCGACGGCCTGCTCCAGGGTCTCCGCCATCTTCTGGTGCATCTGGGCCGGGTCGCTGCCCTCGACGAAGTAGGGCTTGTAGCCGTAGCCGACGAACAGCGCCTCCAGTTCCTCCGGGCTGATGCGGGAGAGGATGGTCGGGTTGGCGATCTTGTACCCGTTGAGGTTCAGGATGGGCAGCACGGCGCCGTCCCGCACGGGGTTGAGGAACTTGTTCGAGTGCCAGGCCGTCGCGAGCGGCCCCGTCTCGGCCTCGCCGTCCCCCACGACGCAGGCGACGATGAGGTCCGGGTTGTCGAAGGCCATGCCGTACGCGTGGGAGAGGCTGTAGCCCAGCTCGCCGCCTTCGTGGATGGAGCCGGGCGTCTCCGGGGTGACGTGGCTGCCGATGTGCCCGGGGAAGGAGAACTGCTTGAAGAACTTTCGCATCCCCTCCGCGTCCATGCTCTTGTCCGGATAGACCTCCGAGTAGGTGCCCTCCAGGTACGCCGGCCCGAGCACGCCCGGAGCGCCGTGGCCCGGCCCGGCCACGAAGATGACGTCGAGGTTCTGCTCGACGATGAGCCGGTTCAGGTGGACCCAGATGAACGAGAGCGCCGGGCTCGCGCCCCAGTGGCCGAGCAGCCGGTACTTCACGTCCTTCGGCGTCAGGGGCCGTCGCAGCAGCGGGTTGTCCTGGAGGTAGATCATCCCCACCGACAGGTAGTTGCACGCCCGCCAGTACGCGTTCATCAACTCCACTTCCCTGGCGGTGAGCGGTCCCTCGCCCCGGGTCCGCTCGCGGCCTGGAGCAGAGGGCCCCGGGCCGTGCTCCCTGGCGGACAACGGCGACCCATCCTCCATCGCTTCCGTTCCTTCGGGGTGTGCCATGAGATGCCTCCCATCAGTGGTGGATGTGGAGCGTGGAGTCGGAGGGGGCGAAGCCCGCTTCGCCCTCCATGTCCGCGCTGTACGCGCCCTGGGCCGCCGCGCTGTCACACAGGGCGCGGTGGTGGAACGCCCGCTGGGCGGCGGGCACGCGCGCGCTCTGGCCCCGCCAGGCTTCGAGCGCCTCGTCCTGCAGCGCGCGTCCGAAGGAGAAGCTCAGTGTCCAGGGCTTCGGGCCTTCCAGCGCGTTGATGGCGTTGAGGTGCTCCGTGGCCAGGACCGCGTCCTGTCCGCCGGACAGGAAGACGATTCCAGGGACCGCGGGTGGCACGTGGCGCCTCAGGACGCGCAACGTCGCCTCCGCCACCTCCGCCACCGGGACGTGCCTCGCGAAGCCGTGGCCGGCGGTGACCATGTTCGGCTTGAGCAACAGCCCTTCCAGGGACGCCCCCGCGGCGAAGAGCTCATCGAAGACCGCCTGCAGCACGCGCCCCGTCACGTCCTCGCACGGCTCGAGCGCGTGCGCGCCCTCCATCAGGACCTCGGGCTCCACGATGGGCACCAGGCCCTGCTCCTGGCAGAGGGTGGCGTAGCGCGCGAGCGCGTGCGCGTTCGCGTGGATGCACGCCGCGGTGGGCAGCCCGGCGCGGATGACGAAGACCGCGCGCCACTTGGCGAAGCGCGCGCCCAGTTCGCGGTACTCCTCGAGCCGCGCGCGCAAGCCGTCGAGCCCTTCCGTGACGGACTCTCCCGGCGCGCCGGCCAGGGGGTGGACGCCTGCGTCGACCTTGATGCCGGGGATGATGCCTCGGTCCGCCAGCAGCTCGACCAGCGGAGCTCCAGCCTCGCTGCGCTGATGGATCGTCTCGTCCTGCATGATGACACCGCCGATGAACCCGGCGATGCCGGGCGTACCGAAGAGCAGCTCCCGGTACGCGCGGCGGCTGTCCGCGGTCGACTCGATTGCGCGCGCGGTCAGGCGCTTCGTGATCGTGGCGACCGTCTCATCCGCCGCCAGGATGCCCTTTCCGTCCGCGATGATGGCTCGCGCGGTTTCACCGAGTCCTGGCATCGTCGACATGTGGTCCTCCCATCCCCCCGGAGGGAAACCTGAGGGCGCCCCGGTGCGCCAACAACGGGCGGTGGGGCGCTCGGCAACGGGTCTGCCTTTGAGCGCCAGGCTGGATGGTACGGCCCACGTCGCGATGCCATCTTGATGCAGGCCCACTGTCACCGAGGACGCCCGGTGTGTGGAGGCGGCGGGCGGGCGGAGACAGCCATGACCATCAAGTTGCTCATCGCGGACGTCGACGGGACCCTGGTGACGCGGGACAAGATCCTCACCCCGCGAACCTGCGAGGCCGTCGCCCGGCTGCGCGCCAGCGGTATCCAGTTCACCCTCACGAGCGGGCGGCCGCCGCGTGGGATGGCGGGGTTGGTGGCCTCGTTGAAGCTCACCGCGCCCCTGGCTGCCTTCAACGGCGGCGTCTACGTCAAACCCGATCTCACAACGGTGCTGGCGCAGCGGACCCTGCCGCCCGCCATTGCCAGACAGGCCGTCGACTTCATGCTCCAGGCGGGCCTGGATGTCTGGGTCTACCAGGGGGCGGAGTGGTTCCTGCGCGCCCCCGAGGCCTTCCGCGTGGCGCGCGAGCGGAGCAACGTCGGGTTCGACCCGGTCGTCATCGCGGACCTGCACGGTGCGCTCGATGAAGTCATCAAGCTCGTCGGGGTGAGCGAGGACACGGCGAAGGTCGCGCGCTGCGAAGTGGAGCTCGCCTTGCGGCTGGGCACCGAGGCCTCTGCGGCGCGTTCGACGCCCTATTACGTCGACGTCACGCACCCTGAAGCGAACAAGGGGATGGTCGTGCGCGAGGCCGCGCGTCTGCTCGGGCTTCCCCTGGAGCAGATCGCTGCCATCGGGGACATGGCCAACGACCTGCCCATGTTGAGCATCGCCGGCATGGGCATCGCCATGGGCAACGCCAGCCCGGAGGTCCAGCGGCCTGCGCGCCACGTCACGCGCACCAACGACGAGGAGGGCTTCGCCCACGCGGTGGACACCTTCATCCTGGGCCAGCCGCCCCTCGCGCGGACGAAGCTGGGACTTCCGCCGCGCGCGCGGGCCTGCCTCTTCGGCCTCGACGGCGTCCTCACGCAGACGGCCAGCTTCCACGCCCGGGCCTGGAAGCAGCTGTGCGACTACTACCTGCGGCAGCGGGCGCGGTCCTCACGTCAGCCCTTCATCCCCTTCGACCTGGTGCGCGACTACAGCCGCTACTTCGACGGCAAGCCGCCCCTGGAAGGCATCCACGCGTTCCTCGATGCCCGCGGCATTGAACTGCCGGAGGGCACGGTCCACGCGCTGAACGACCGCAAGGGCGAGCTCCTGGTGGAGCTGCTCCGGCAGGAGCGGGTGGACACCTACGAGGGGACGGTCCGCTACGTCCAGGCGGCGCGCGCCGAGGGACTCCGGACCGCGGCCGTCTCCGCGAGCAGGCACGGCGCGGAGCTGCTCCAGTCCGCCGGCATCCCGGCGCTCTTCGACGCGCGGCTGGACGCCACGCAGCCCCCCGAGCTCTACCTCGCGGCCGTCCGGGCCCTCGGTGTGGACGCCGACGATGCGGTCCTCTTCGAGGACACACCCGGCGGCGTCGCGGCCGCGAGGGCCGCCCACTTCGCCTATGTCATTGGCGTCGACAGGGTGGGCCAGCCTGCCGAGCTGCGCCGCCACGGCGCGGACCTCGTGGTGGCGGACCCCGCCGTCCTCCTCGGCTAGGACGAAGCCTCCCTCCGGACGACGGAAGCGCTATCCTCCCGCTCCCATGAAAGTCCTTGAACGAGGCAGTGCTCCCCTTGCGCCGCTGCGGCTCAGCCCTCTCGTGGGGAGCGTGCAACGCATCCGCGTCCGCTCCGAAAGCCAGGGCGCCATCAAGGACGCGGGCCAGAAGACGCCGCTCCCGCCCGTTCCCGGCGTCCAGATGGTGCTCGCCGCGGAGGTGCTCAGCGTGTCCGCTTCCGGAGAGGTGCGCTTCCAGTTCACGCTCGAAAACGCGGCGCTCCTCATCCAGCCCGGCACGCCGCCCCAGGCCGTGGAGAAGCTCCATGCGCAGCTGGAACCGCTGCCCGGACTGACGGGTGAGGGCCGCGTGGGCGCGGACGGACGCTCCCAGGGCTTCACGCTGAAGCTGCCCAAGGACATGGCCGCCCCCGTGCGCACCCAGCTCCAGCAGGCGACGGCCACCCTCGCGGGCCTCGGGCGCATGCTGCCCACCGATGCCGTGGGGCTGGGGGCCCGCTGGTCACCTCCCTTGCCCGGCAAGGGGCCCCTCGCCGGAGCCCGGACCACCCTGGAGCTCAAGAAGCGGGAGGCCACGGGCTTCGGCCTGCGATTGGAGCTGGAGTCCACCTCCAAGCCCCAGCCCGCGCCGGACAACCTCCGCACGAAGAAGGGCGGCGAATCCCTCACCACCTACGTGCGAGGTCAGGGCGGCTGCACGTTCAGCCTGGATCGTTTGTGGCCCACGCGCTTCGAGCTGGACGTCGAGACGCGTCTGGCATTGCGCGCGGAGGACAAGGACGCCCCCCGTCGCATGGACAGCTTCGCGACGCTTCAGATGCGCCTGCGCGAGCTGTCGTTCAGTCCTCCCAAGCCCCAGGCCGCTCCCGCCCGCGCCAGCCGGCGCTGAGCGGTGCCCAACCCATGGTAATTCCAGGGTTTCTGTCCAGCCGCGACAGGGGACGCAACCGCGAGTCCCTTTGATGGATAATCAGCCGAGGGGTTTTGTGGGCCCGATGTGAGCGGCCCTCATCAATTTGCTGCGCCCGATTGGGGGAAGCGCATGGGTATCGACGGAACTGGTAGCAATCGTCCTCGGCAGCCGGTCACGACACAGCCTCCGGTGGTTGCGCCACCGCCGCCGCCTCCGCCTCCGCCCGCGAATGTCGCGACGAAGCCCGCGGCGAACACCGTCCCGGCCAACGCACAGTCCAGCTTCGACCGGACCGCGCCCCGGGAAGGCCCGCAGATTGCCCCGCCGGCCAGCTCGCTGCTGACGGAGAACACCCAGGACGCGCAGGCCAACTGCCTGGACAAGGCGGCGGACTGGGTGGACACGGCGACCCCCGCGCTGCGGGCCCGCTCGGAGCTGGTGTTCCTCAAGGACACGCGTCCCGGCCAGGAGGGGCAGACCGGCCACGTCATCGTGCGGCAGGGTGAGCGCGTCGTCGACCCCTCCAGCGGCAAGAGCTACGACAACCTCCAGGCCTTCCTGAAGGAGCAGCCGCAGTACCGGCAGTCTGGGACGCTGCCGGCGACCTCCGCCCACAAGATCTTCTCCGCGCCCCCGGGCTCGCCGGAGCGTCAGAAGGCCATCGCGGACGCGAAGGTCACGCCCGAGCTCCAGCGCATGATGGTCGCGGACTCGCCCCCGGGCACGACGACCGCGAGCCCCGCTAAGGCCCCCGCGACCCCCGCGTACACCGCCGAGCAGGCCAGCAAGGACGCCACCGCGCTCTACGAGGCCACGGACGGCGGCGTCACCGGGTGGGGGACCGACGAGGACAAGATCTTCCAGACGCTCGAGGGCAAGACGCCCGAGCAGATCAACCTCATCCGCCAGGCCTACAAGGACCACTACAACAAGGACCTGGACGCCAAGCTCCAGGACGAACTGGGCGGAGACGACTGGACGCGCGCCCAGGCGATGCTGAAGGGCGACACCGCGAAGAACGACGCGGTCGTCATCCAGTCCGAGCTGGACGGCGTGTTCGGCTCCTCGGAAGAGGTCCTCAAGACGCTGGAGAAGCGCTCGCCCGAGGAGCGCAAGGCCATTGCCCAGAAGTTCGCGGAGCAGAACGGCGGCGCCCCGGCGGGTCAGTCCGCCGAGGACTTCATGCTCTCCAAGCTGGGCAAGGAGCTGGACTCGGGCGAGATGTCGCGCGCCCGGAGCCTGCTGGGCGCGAGCCAGGCCCAGACGCCCCAGCAGAAGCTGGAGCTGGAGACCCAGGCGCTCAAGGACGGCCTGAAGCGGGACATGGACGGCCTGGGCACCGACGAGGACCGCATCTTCGAGCGCCTGGAGAAGGCGACGCCCGAACAGCGCGCCCTGCTGGCCAAGGACCCCGCCGTCGCCGCGCGCCTCAAGGACGAGCTGGGCAGCGAGGACTACGACCGCGCCATGGGCCTGCTCCAGGGCACTCCCGGCCAGGCGGACGCGGCGCGCATCCGCGACGCCATGAGCGGCTGGACGGGCGCGGACGAAAAGGGCGTGCGCAAGGTGCTGGAGGGCAAGACGCCCGCCCAGCTCGACGCCATCAAGAGCGAATACCAGCGGCAGACCGGCAAGTCGCTGGAGAGCGAGATCCGCGGCTGGGGCGGCGCGGACGCGGACGTGACGCTGCGGCTGCTCAACCCTCCCGCGCCGGGCGACAAGAAGGCGCAGGCCGAGGCCGCCGCCGAGAAGCTCCACCTCGCGATGGACGGCCTGGGCACCGACGAGGACGCCATCCGCCAGACGCTGGAGGGCAAGTCCAAGCCCGAGCTCGACGACATCGCCGCGGCCTACAAGGAGAAGTACGGCAAGGACCTGCGCGCGGAGCTGGACTCGGAGCTGGACGGGCGCGACGAGCTGGAGCTGCTCAAGCAGGACTACGACCTGGGCGCGGTCAACCCCAACGATCCCAACGCCGCGCAGGAGCGCGTGCGCCGCCTGCGTGAACAGCAGGCGAACGAGTCGGGTTTCGGCGCCTCGGTGCTCGGCGGCGTCCAGCGGGCCCTCAAGGGCGAGTCCGACAACGACCTCATCAACAACAACCTGGCGCGGGCGGAGACCGCCATCCAGACCGGCGACACGCAGCGGGCCAACACGCTCACCGGCTATGCCGCGGACGACGTGAAGTCGCTCCAGACGAGCAAGGACTCGCTGGCGGACGGCGCGGCCAGCGCCGCCGTCGTCGTGGTCACCACCGCGGCCGTCATCGGCACGGGTGGCGCGGCCACGCCGCTGGCCATCGCGGGCTACGCGGCCCTGGGCGCGGCGACGCGCGTGGGGACGTACGCGGCCCTCCAGGGTGACGCGGCCGGCGGACAGGAGCTGCTGCGCCAGGCGGGCATTGGCGCGGTGGAGGGCGGCACGGCGGTGCTGCCGGTGGGGAAGGGCGCCGGGGCCGTGACGGCCGGGGCCCGGACGGGCGCCACCACCGCGGCGAAGGAGGTCGCGGGCACCGCGGTGCGCGAGACGGTGGAGACGTCTGTCAAGGCCGCGGCCATCCAGGGCGCGAAGGAAGGCGCGGTGGGCGGCGCCGCGGGTGGCGCCTTCGACGCGGCCACGCGCAGCGAGACGTGGGAGAACGGCGTCGTCAACGGCTTCGTCGAGGTGGGCAAGCGGGCCGCCATCGACGGCACGGTGGGCGCGGCGACCGGTGGCGTGGTGGGCGCGGGCACGGCCAAGGCCGGGCAGCTCATCCGCGAGGTGCGGGCCAAGGGCGCCCTGGAGACGAACGGCCCCCACATCCGCTTCACGACCTCCGAGGGCCGCGTCTTCGAAGGCACGGTGACGCCGGAGAACGCCAAGGACGTCCTCAAGCTCGTCAAGGCCGCGGACCTGCGCACGGGCAAGACGGCCGGCAGCTACGAGGTCCGTCAGGCCATCCTGGAGCGCTCGGGCGGCAAGGTCAGCACCTTCGAGGCCTTCACCGTCGGCGAGCCCCCCAAGGACGGCTCGCTGTGGACGTGGCTGGAGGAGCCCAAGAACTGGGTCCCGGAGCGGCGGGAGCTCCAGCAGAAGCTGCTCAACACGGAGCTGGACAAGGCGCAGACGCTCTCCGACCGCCTGGAGCCCAACACCGTCTACGCGCTTCGCGGCAACACCGCCGCGGGCAAGACGACGGCCGTGAAGAGCGACCCGCACCTCAAGAGCAAGGTCCTGGACGAGCACGGCGAGCTGAGCGGCGCCCTCAACCCGGACCCCATCAAGGCGAAGATCGCCGCGGAGCACGACGGGAAGATCTCCACGTCCCAGGCGCACGTGGAGGGCTCCATCATCTCGCAGCGGGTGGAGAACGAGATGCTCTCGCGGCCGGGCAGCTCGGTCGTCTACGACAAGCGCTTCGCGGGCGAGAGCGACATCCCGCGCATGTTGAAGGCCGTGGAAGGCCGCAACGTGAAGATCGTCGACCTGGAGGTCCCGCTGGAGACGTCCAGCGTCCGCGTGCTCATGCGCAACCCGGGCACCGCGGATCCGCTCGTCCCGTTCGAGGCCGTGGAGGGCGGCTTCAAGGGCGTGCGCCAGAACCGCCTCGAGCTGCTCATGGGGCGCGAGGGTGAGTTCCAGGGCGTCATCAACAACCCGAAGATCACCGACTACAAGCTGATGGTGACGGACAACACCGGCAAGCAGGTGCTGGTGGCGGAGAAGCGCAACGGCGTGTGGCACGGGCCGGATACGGCGGAGAAGCAGGCCCTCTTCGACAGGGCCGTCATGGAGAGCCCCGCCGCCGAGGCCGAGCGCGTGAAGAACACGGTCATCGACGATGCCTTCATCAACCGGCAGGTGGGCGCCATCACCGACCCCGGGTTCGCGCAGAAGATGCGGGCCCGCCTCACCGAGTACAAAGGCAAGACGCTGGGAGAGGCCCTGGAACAACACTCGAAGAAGACAGAGTGAGCCACGGAGGGGCCCGCCTCATCCCATGGGTTGAAGCGGGCCGCTCGCGGCCCTAGCCTGAAAACAGAGTGTTGCACCCTCGAGGAACGCGCATGCCGACATCCGCCGAAGACACCCTGAAGCAGCTCCGCGCCGCGCAGCAGCAGCGCAAGGCTACCGAGCGGGAGCAGGTCGCGAAGGCCCGGGCCACGTCCGGCAAGGAGCCCTTCGACATGGAGAAGCTCCGGGCCCTCTACAACCCCGCGTGGGACCGGGGTGACGCGCCCCTCACGCCCTCCGCCATCGAAGACTACGAGCGGCGGTACTACCTGGAGTCGCCCCAGGTGAAGACGCTCCAGCAGTTCGCGGAGCGCCTGGCCTTCCTGCGCGACAACGACGCGACCTGACGTTCGAAGGCCTGGCGTCCCCGCCGGTGGCCGAGCTGTCCACCGGCGGGGCGTGCGCTGGCACGGGGTTTGGAACAGGGCAGGGCCATGATGGAGCCCCGCTTCGACATCCCCACGCCGTCCGAGGAGCTGCTGGCCCGCTACAACGTCGCCGGCCCTCGCTACACCAGCTATCCCACCGCCCCCGAGTGGCGCGGCGATTTTGGCCCCGACGCCCTGGCGGAGCGCCTCTCCCTGGCCGGCGCGCGGGAGGCCACGCAGCCATTGTCCCTCTACGTCCACCTGCCATTCTGCCGCAGGCTCTGCTGGTACTGCGGCTGCAACGTGGTCATCAGCCAGGACCCGGGCGCGGCGGACCGCTACCTCGACCACCTCTGCATGGAGATGGACCTGGTCGCGCAGCGGCTGGGCGCGAGGCGGAGTCTGTCGCAGATCCACTGGGGCGGCGGTACGCCCACCTTCCTCACCGAGGCGCAGCTGGAGCGGCTGTGGACGGAGCTCACCCGCCGCTTCACGCCGCTGCCGGACGCGGAGGTGGCCATCGAAGTCCACCCCGCGCTGACCACGCCGGGCCAGCTGTCACTGCTGCGCCAGTTGGGCTTCAACCGCGTGTCCATGGGGCTCCAGGACTTCGACCCCCAGGTGCAGCGGACGACGAACCGCCTCCAGACGCCGGAGCAGACGCGCGCGCTGCTGGACCAGGCGCGCGTGCTGGGCTTCACCGGCGTGAACTTCGACCTCATCTACGGCCTGCCCCACCAGGACGCGGCGCGCTGGGGCCGCACGCTGGAGACGGTGCTGGAGATGCGGCCGGACCGGCTCGCCGTCTACTCCTTCGCCTTCATGCCGGACGTGCTGAAGCACCAGAAGCGCATGCCCGCGGAGGCCCTTCCCGACGCCCGCACCAAGCTGGAGCTGTTCCGCGCCGCCTGCGAGGCCTTCACGACGGCGGGCTACCGGCCCATCGGCATGGACCACTTCGCGGTGCCCGAGGACGAGCTGGCGCGCGCGCAGGCCGGGCGCCGCCTGGGCCGCAACTTCCAGGGCTACACGGTGAAGGCCGCGTCGGACGTGGTGGCGCTGGGCAGCACCGGCATCAGCGACGTGGGCGGGGCGTATGCCCAGAACGTGCGGCCGCTGCCGTCCTATTACGCACGGGTGGCCGAGGGGCGCCTGGCCACTGAACGAGGCATCGTCCTCACCGACGATGACCGGCGCCGCCGCGCCGTCATCACCCAGCTGATGTGCAACTTCTGGACGGACCTCGGCGATGACGGCGGGACGTACTTCGCCCCGGAGCTGGAGCGGCTGCGCGCCTTCGAGTCTGACGGGCTCCTGGTCCGCGACGGCACGCAGCTGGAGCTGACGGCGCTCGGCCGCCTCTTCGTGCGCAACGTGGCGATGGTGTTCGACGCCTATCTCGCCAGGGCCGCGAAACCCCGCTTCTCCCGGACGGTGTGAGGTCCGCCGGTTGGGCCTCAAACCGCCGCGCTGGAGCGCAGAATCTGCGCGGGCTCTCGATGGCGCCGCGCAGGGGTTGCGCGAGCGCCAGGGGGTATCCGAGGCAGCGTGCACGGCGGGGGGATTGCAATGACGCCTTCCCGTCATGACCAGCCTAGAGCTCGCGCGGTGGCAGTTCGGAATCACCACGGTCTATCACTTCATCTTCGTGCCTCTCACCATCGGGCTCGCCCCGCTCGTCGCGCTGCTGCAGACGCTCTGGGTGGTGACCCGGAAGCCTGCGTGGCTCCGGCTGACGCGGCTCTTCGGCAAGCTCTTCCTGATCAACTTCGCGCTCGGCGTGGTGACGGGCATCGTCCAGGAGTTCCAGTTTGGAATGAACTGGAGCGAGTACGCGCGCTTCGTGGGGGACGTGTTCGGCGCTCCGCTCGCGATGGAAGCGCTGGCGGCCTTCTTCATCGAATCCACGTTCCTGGGGCTCTGGATCTTCGGCTGGAAGCAGCTGCCGCGCGCGCTGCACCTCGCCTCCATCTGGCTGGTGGCGTTCGCCGTGAACCTCTCGGCCTACTTCATCCTCGCGGCCAACTCCTTCATGCAGCACCCCGTGGGTGCGCGTTTCAATCCCGCCACCGGGCGCGCGGAGATGACGGACATCCTGGCGGTGTTGACCAACAACACGGCGCTCGTGGCCTTCCCCCACACGGTGACCTCCGCCTTCCTGGTCGCGGGCACCTTCGTGGCGGGCATCTGCGGCTGGCTGATGGTGCGCTCCAGCCGGTCGGGTGAAGCGGTGGCGGCCCAGACCTTTCGCGGTGGGCTCCGGCTCGGCCTGGTCACCGTCATCGTGTCTGGCATTGGCGTGGCGGTGAGCGGGGATGCCCAGGCGAAGCTGATGTTCGAGCAGCAGCCCATGAAGATGGCTGCGGCCGAGGCGCTCTGCGACGGACGCGCCGGTGCGCCCTTCTCGCTGCTCGCGGTGGGAGACCTGAGCAACGATTGCCGGGGCGTGCGCCACCTGCTGGAGATCCCCGGCCTCACGTCCTACCTCGCGCGCGCGGATTTCCAGGCGCCGCTCGAAGGCGTCAATGACGTCCAGAAGCGCTACGAGGAGCGCTACGGGGCGGGGCCGGACTACGCCCCCAACCTCGCCGTCACCTACTGGTCCTTCCGCTTGATGATCGGCCTGGGCGTGGGGAGCGCGGTGCTGGCGCTGTTCGGGTTCTGGCTCACGCGCGGAGGCGCGGCGAGCAACTCGGAGCGGTTCGCCCGGCTCTGCCTCGCGGCGCTGCCCACCCCGTTCCTCGCGTGTTCCTTCGGTTGGATCTTCACCGAGATGGGGCGGCAGCCCTGGCTGGTGGCGCCCAACCCCACCGGGGTGGACGCGCTTCGCCTGCTGACGGCCAGCGGCGTGTCCACCGCCGTTTCCCCCGCCATGGTCTGGACGACGCTGATTGGCTTCACCTGCGTCTACGGCGCGCTGGCGGCGGTCTGGTTCTACCTGATGCGGCACTTCGTCCGGGCGAGCCTGAAACATCCGGCGACCCTCTCGAACGAGGACAGCCATCCTGAAACCGCGCCGCTGTCGTTCGGCTATTGAGCTCCCGGCCCTCTCTCCTGGCATCGGTAAACAATCATGGAACTGAATACACTCTGGTTCTGTCTCATCGCGGTCCTCTGGACGGGCTACCTCGTGCTCGAGGGTTTTGATTTCGGCGTGGGGATGTGGCTCTCCGTCCTGGGCAAGACCCCGGCGGAGCGCCGCGCGGTGCTGCGCACGATTGGTCCGGTCTGGGATGGCAACGAGGTGTGGCTGCTCACCGCCGGGGGCGCGACGTTCGCGGCCTTCCCGGAGTGGTACGCGACGCTCTTCTCCGGCTTCTACCTGCCGCTCTTCCTGATCCTCATCGCGTTGATCGTCCGCGGCGTCGGGCTCGAGTTCCGCTCCAAGCTGGACAGCCCCCGGTGGCAGCGCCGCTGGGAGCAGGCGATCCAGGTGGGGTCGTGGATCCCCGCGCTGCTCTGGGGCGTCGCCTTCGCGAACATCGTGCGCGGGGTGCCGCTCGACGCGGATCATCAGTTCACCGGGACGTTCCTCGGCCTCCTCTCGCCGTTCGCGCTGCTCGGCGGCCTGGCCACCACGCTGCTCTTTCTCAGCCACGGCGCGGTCTTCATCGCGCTGAAGACCCAGGGCACGCTGCGGACGCGGGCGCTCGGCTGGGCCCGGCGGATGGCGTTGCCCACGCTCGGCGTCAGCGGTGCCTTCGGACTGTGGACGCAGGTGCGTTACTCGGTGGCCTGGACGTGGCCGGTGCTGGGGTTTGTCGCCCTGGCGCTGGGGGCGGCGGCGCTGAGCGTCTGGCGGGAGCGGGAGGGCTGGTCCTTCACCTTCAGCTGTCTGGCCATCGCGGGCGTGGTCGTGCTGCTCTTCGGCTCGCTCTTCCCGGACGTGATGCCAGCGCTGGAGCCTGCGCATTCGCTCACCGTCCAGAACGCCTCGAGCACTCCCTACACGCTGCGGATCATGACCTACGTCGCCGTCGCGCTGGTGCCGTTCGTGCTGGCCTACCAGGGCTGGACCTACTGGGTCTTCCGCCAGCGCGTCACCGTCGACGAACTCCACCCGGCGCTGGGAGAGGGCTGAGCGTCCGATGAAGCCGCTCGACCCGAAGCTCCTGCGGTACGCGAGTGCCGCGCGGCGCTACGTGCTGCTCACCGCGGGCCTGGGGCTCGGGATGGTCGCGCTCACGGTCCTGCAAGCGCGGGGGCTGGCGCGGCTCCTGGGGCATGCGCGCGAGGTGGCCGGGGGCCATGGGAGGCTCCTGCTCTGGCTCGGCGGCGTGTGGCTGCTGCGCGCGGCCCTGGCGGGGCTCCAGGAATGGGCGGGGAAGCGGGGCGCGCACCGGGTCATCGCGCAGCTGCGGGGAGGCCTGCTCGCGCGGCTGGCGTCCGGCTCGGAGGGGGAGCGCGCTTCGGCGGGCGGGGTGGCGCAGGTGGAGCTCGCGACCCGTGGGCTGGACGCGCTGCAGCCCTATCTCGAAGGCTACGTGCCGCAGTTGCTGCTCACGGCGCTCGCGACGCCGGCCCTGCTCGTCTGCGTGTGGCGCGAGGATCCGGTCTCCGCGGCCTTGATGGCGGGCTCACTGCCGCTCATCCCGCTCTTCATGGTCCTGGTGGGCCGCTTCACGCGCGAGGCCACGGTGCGGCAGCTCGCGAGCATGCAGCAACTGAGCGCGCGGGTGCTGGACCTCATCACCGGGCTCGCCACGCTGAGGGCACTCGGCCGGCAGCGCGGCGTCGCGGCCCAGGTCCTGCGGCTGAGCGAGGCGCACGCGCGCACCACGCTCCAGGCGCTGCGGCGGGCCTTCCTCTCCAGCTTCGTGCTGGAGCTGATCGCCACGCTCTCCATCGCCAGCGTGGCGGTGGGGATTGGCCTGCGGCTGCTCGAAGGGGCGATGCCGTTGGAGACGGGCCTCTTCGTGCTGCTGATCGCGCCAGAGGTCTATGCGCCGCTGCGCCAGGTGGGCGCGCTCTTCCACGCGTCCGCGGAGGGAGCCGAGGCGGCGGCGCAGGCCATCGCGCGGCTCGAAGCCCCTCAGCCCGCGCGCGGCGCGCTCGCCGCGCCACCGCTCACCTCCGGGACGCTGGAGCTGCGGGACGTCTCGGTCGCCACGCGCGATGTCGGGGTCCGCGCACCGGAGGGGCTCTCGTTCGTGCTGCCGTTGGGGCAGGGACGCATCCTCGGGTTGCGAGGGGAGAGCGGCGCGGGCAAGAGCACGGCCCTGGCGGTGGTGCTCGGACTCCTGCGGCCCACGTGCGGTGGCGTCTTCTTGCGGCCCGAAGGCGCGGCGCCGCTCGCGCTCGGGTCGCTCGACCTGACGACGTACTGGGCCCAGCTCGCGTGGCTGCCTCAGCGGCTCCACCTGGAGCCTGGCACGGTGCGCGAGAGCGTCTGTCGAGGGCGCGTGATTCCGGCCTCCGCCCTGTCGGCCGCCGCGGAGGCCACCGGCTTCGACGCCGTTGTCGCGCGGCTGCCCGAAGGCTGGGACACGCGGTTGGGGCGGGACGGGCAGGGGCTCTCGCTCGGGCAGAGGCAGCGGCTCGCGCTCACGCGGATCCTCGCGGGCGACGAGCGGCTGCTGCTGCTCGACGAGCCCACGGCGCATCTGGATGAGGCCTCCGAGCAGCGCGTCCTCGAAGCGCTGAAGCAGCGCGCCCGGCAGGGGACAACGCTCCTCGTGGTCAGCCACCGCGCGCGGACGCTGGCCATCGCGGACGACGTCGTCACGCTCCACTCGACCGAGGCATCCCTGGACACCCTTGCGGAGGCCGCATGAGTCGCCATCCCTTGTGCCAGGTGCCGCCAGGGCTCGGGCTGCGTTCCCGCACGGTGGGCGCCCGCGGCTTCCCTGTCTCCGCTCGCGGAGGCCGCATGAGCCGCCACTCCTTGCGACAGATGCTGCCGGAACTCGGGCTGCGTACCTCATGGTGGGCTCCCGCGACATCCTTGGACACGATCTCGGAGGCCGCATGAGCCGCCACTCCTTGCGCCAGGTGCTGCCGGAACTAGGGCTGCGTCCCGCAGGGTGGGCGCCCGCGGCCTCCCTGGCCCCGCTCGCGGAGGCCGCATGAGTCGCCATCCCTTGTTCCAGGTGCTGCCAGAACTCGGGCTGCGTCCCCGCACGGTGGCCTTCGCAGTCGCGCTCGGGACGGCCGCGCTCTTCGCCTCGACGGCGCTGGGCGCGTTGTCCGCGTGGCTGATCGCGCGCGCGGCCGAGATGCCGCCGGTGCTCGACCTCACGCTCGCCATCGTCGGCGTGCGGGCCCTGGGGCTTTCGCGCGCGGGCCTCCGCTACGCCCACCGGCTCGTCGCGCACGAACTGGCCCTGGGAGGCATGGCTCGGCTGAGGGCGAAGCTCGTCGACGCGCTCGCGCGGGGGCCGCTTCCCCGGGTCCTCGGCCTCAAGCGCGGTGACCTCGTCGCGCGGCTCGGCGGTGACGTGGACGCGGTGGGTGAGGCGGTCATCCGCTCACTCGTGCCCATGGCCATCGCGGCCGGTGTCGGTGTGGGCAGCGTCGTATTGCTCGCCTTCTTCCTCCCGGCGGCGGCGGGGGCCCTGGCCGTGTGCCTGGCCGTCGCGGGGGGCGTGGCGCCCTGGATGAATGCGCGCGCGCTGGCCCTCGCGGAGAAGGCGTCGTCGGCCACCCGGACGCATCAGCTGTCCACCGCCCTGGAGCTGCTCGAAGGCGCGGCGGAGTGGAGGGTTTCGGGACGAGCGCCAGTGTTGCTTGAAGTCCTGCGCGAGGATGACCTCCGCCTGGAGCGCCTCTGTGCGCGAGCCGCTCGCTGGACCGCCGCCGCGACCTTCCTGCTGCATGGCGCGTGGAGCGCGAGCGTAGGGGCGGCGCTCGTCCTCGGCTTCGCGGCGCTCGGACGCGGAGCGCTCTCCCAGGTGGAGCTCTGTGTCGTCGTGCTCGTGCCGCTCGGTGCGTTCGAGGCCCTTCAGACCATGCCCGCGGCGCTGACCCAGTTGCTGCGCTCGACCGAGGCGGCCCGGCGGCTGCTTCCGTTCCTCGAGACACCCGAGGCGGAGACTCCATCCGCCGCGCTCGCAGCTCCCGCGCCAGCGGGCCCCTTGCGCGCGGAGGGACTCGCGTGTGGCTGGCCAGATCGAAGCGCCGCCATCTCGGGCATCGACCTCACCGTGCGGCGGGGCAGGTCGCTCGCCCTCACCGGGCCCAGCGGGAGCGGAAAGACGACGCTGCTGCTGAGCCTCGCGGGGCACCTCCCTCCGAAGGAGGGGAGGGTGAAGCTCGGCGACGTCTCGCTCGAGGACGTGAGCGAGCAGCGTCGCGTGGAGTTGCTGCACTGCTTGACCGAGGATGCGCACCTCTTCGACACCACCCTGCGAGAGAACCTCCGGGTCGTGCGCGCGACGCTCACCGACGACGAGGCCATCGCGGCGCTGCGCAAGGCTGGGCTGGGGGAATGGTACGCACGGCAGCCGCGGGGGCTCGACACGCCCCTTGGCCGCGGGGGCGAGGCCATCTCGGGAGGCGAGAGGCGGCGCGTGCTCCTCGCGCGGGCCTGGCTCTCGGAGGCCCCCTGGCTCCTGCTCGATGAGCCCACCGAGCATCTCGATCCGCGCACCGCGGCACGCGTGATGCGAGACCTCAACGGGATGAAGGCGCACGGGCGCGGCCTGGTGGTCGTCACGCATGACGCGGACGTGGCACGCGCGCTGGACAGCGTCCACGCACTCGCGCCGGCCTGACGCCCGCCAGCGACCGGGAGCGGCATTGGAAGAATGGGCGGCGCCGCCGCGAGTCTATTCCGGAGCCCAGCCGTCTTCGGCCCGCCCTATCACAGGCACGCTGGAAGGCAGCCGGGCGGCATGTCTGGATTTCCGCCGCTCTCCCCGGTCCATAGCTTGTCGGGCATGAGAACCCCCTCCCGTCACGTGCTTTGGATGGTGCTGCTCTTTTCCACCACCGTCGCCGCGCAATCCGCCCCGCGCGTCTGGGGCGAGACCGCGACCACGAAGATAAGACCCGGCACCGAGCCAGGTCCTCGAGCCGCGCTGCAACTGGTTGCAGCGCGCAATGAGTTTGTCTCCTTCCAGGTAGGGCTCCACGGCGGAAGGGCAGGGCTCACGGGGGTCCGCGCAAGCCTGGGCGCCCTTCAGGGACCGGGGAACATCGGGGGCCGCGACATCACGCTCTATCAGGAGACCTTTCTCGACATCACCCGGAGCTCCACCGGGAACTCCGAGCTGGGGCGCTGGCCAGACGGGCTGACTCCAGACAGGGATGAGAGCGTGGGAGAGAAGCGCCAGGCCTTCCCCTTCGACGTCCCCGCGGGCGAGGCCCGCGCCATCTGGGTGGATGTGCTTGTCCCGAAGAATGCCCCTCCGGGCCACTACAAGGGCACCGTACAGGTGACCGCGGACCATGGCTTTCAGTCGAAGGTGCAGGTCCACCTCACCGTCGTCGACGCACTCATGCCGAGCACGGCCTCGTTGAGGTCCGCCTTCCTCCTGTGGCCGCCGCATGTCTGTCTTGCCTATACCGGCACCCCGGCATGCGGCGAAGAGACGCTGGTGCCACTGCTCCAGAAGTTCCACCGGCTCGCCCTCGAACACCGCATCTCCCTGGCCAGCGCCTTTCCGCGTCGGCCGGGCGAGGCGACCTGGAGCCTGCCGGACTGGGAGACCTTCGAGGAGAACTGGGGCCCGTTCCTCGACGGCACCGCTCCCTCGCGATTGGAGGGAGCGCGGATGACCAGCTGGCAGTACCTGGGCCCGGCCACGGCCGAGGGCCTCGCGGAGTTCCAGGAGGAAGCCCGGAAGCGCGACTGGCTGTCGCGGGCCTTCGACTACGTCGGTGACGAGCCGCCGTATGGCATTACCTTCGAAGCCGTGGAGGAGCGCGCCACCCTGTCGCGCCAGGCGGCGCCCGAGGTCCGCACGCTCCTCACCTCCACGGCGCAGGACATGGAGACGTACCAACTGCTCGGCCTCATCGACACCATCGTCGTCCTCGACAACTTCCTGGACGGGACGAAGCCGCCCTACGTGGGAAACCAGGTGGAGCACTACACGGACTTCCTCTCGCAACCCCACCGGGAGCTCTGGACCTATCAGAGCTGCATGTCCCACGGCTGCGTGGCCGAGGACGCACCGCCGGAGAACCAACCGGGACAGGGGTGGCCCTCCTATATGGCGGACCGGCCGGCCACGAAGGCGCGCGCCCAGGAGTGGGTGTCCTTCCTGGCGGGCGCCACGGGCGAGCTCTACTACCAGACGGTGGGGATGCTCTCCACGGCCTGGACGAACCAGTACCGCTTCAATGGCAACGGAGACGGAACGCTCTTCTACCCGGGGACCGCCGAGCGAATCGGAGGGGCCACGAACGTGCCGGTGCCCTCCATCCGGCTCAAGCTCATCCGGCTCGGCGTCCAGGACTTCGAGTGGCTCAAGGCCGTGAGCGACGCGGGTGACCCGGCTTTCGCGCGGCGCGTGGCGCAGAGGCTCGTCCCCTCGGCCTGGCGTGTGCCGGATGACGGGGCCGCGTTCGACGAGGCCCGCCTGTGCCTCATCCGGCGCTACCTCGAGCTCCAGGGCAAGCGGGATCTCGCCCCGGAGTTCTCCGCCCGGTGTCCGGGCTCCGCCAACGCCACGTCCCAGCCGGGCCCGTGACGCCCGTGCCTCCCGCCTGCGGCCTCAGCGCCGGGTTGGCGGCTGGAATGCGGGCACCTTCACCGTCCTCAGGTCATGGTCATCCGCGGGGTCGAGGAACTCCGTCTTCCCGTCCTCGCTATTGATGACGCCCACCGTGAAGGACGTGTCGGTGAACTGCACGAGCAGGAAGGTGTGCATGTCGGAGGAGCCGCTCAGGAACACAGGGATCTTCGTGTCTGTCACCTGGGTCCTGTAGCCATGATCCTCATGGATGTGGCCGGCGAAGATGGCCACCACGTTCTGCCCTTTGATGGCCTCCAGGAACGCCGGGTCGTCCTGCTTCATGTGCTCCCCGTAGTCATGCATGTTGAGGATGATCTTGCGGCCCGCGGCGGTCGCGTCGGCCAGATCCTTCTTCAGCCAGTCGATGGACGGGGAGATGTCGATGGCCTTCGCCGAGTACGTTGGGTAGTTGTGGAGCTGCACGAAGTGATAGCTCCCCTGGTTCCACGAGTACGCGAGGCTCCGCTTTTCGAAGCTCTGGATGAGGGAGGCCGGGAAGTTGGGCACTTTGTCGCAGTGGATCATCGTCTTGATGAAGTCCCGGGCGTTGGCCGCCGCGCCGTTGCTCCCGAGCGTGAGGTAGTAGGGCGGTTCGAGCCACCAGCCATCCCCCAGGTTGTTGGCGTAGTCGTGATTGCCCAGGCCGATGAAGAGCGGCCAGCGCAGGGTGCCCGGCAGCGTGTAGTAGCGCTCGAAGAGGTCCACCTGCCAGTCGAACCAGTACGCCGTCAGGTCTCCATTGATGATGACGCCCCGGGGCTTCTGGATGGGCGCGCCGCCTCCCTCGATGTTCGGCGCGGAGGGCCACACTCCGGTGGTGCCCGGCTGGAGCGGATTGGACGCGCGTTGGATGTCATTCATCGCCCGGACCTGGTCGCTGTTGGCGCGTTTGGAGTTGCGCTTCGTGCACTTGTCGTCGTCACACGGCGGCGAGTCCTTCCACCAGGGGAACTGGGGGTCGGAGGCGATGATCATCGTGAAGGCGTTGAGGTCCGACACCGGAGGCATTGTCTTGGTGAAGCTCGGCGTCGCGCAGGTAGGGGGGACCGTCCCCGCGCCCCGGCCATAGGAGTCCTTCGGGATGATGTGCGCGTCCTTGCGGCACAGCGCGCCGTCGTCCTTGTAGCCGTCCGGGCATGACGTCCAGCACACCGGGCCGACGCCGTGGTAGCTGGCCTTGCACTTCAGATAGCAGAGCGCGCCGTCCTGTTCCTCGTCGGCGCCGCAGGTGTGCATGGGGCTGCCCGCGCCCCGGCCATAGGAGTTCTTGGCGAAGATGTGGGCGTCCCGCCAGCAGGTGCAGCCATCGTTCCTGTAGCCCGAAGGGCAGCGAGAGCAGCCCTTGTCAAAGGTCAGGCCGCACTTGTCATACGCGGCGCAGCGCGAGGTGTTGGCGCTCTTGGCCTTCGCATCGCGCCGGCACAGGGCCCCGTCGTCCTTGTAGCCGTCCGGGCACTTCTGCCAGCACACCGGGCCCACGCCATCGTAATTCGTCCTGCACTTCGGGTAGCACAGCCCGCCATCCTGCTCTTGTTTGTCGCCGCACCCGAACAGCGTGCCGGCCCCGCGGCCATAGGAGTCCTTCGGGATGATGTGCGCGTCCTTGCGGCACAGCGCGCCATCATCCTTGTAGCCGTCCGGGCAGTCTGCCCAGCAGACCGGGCCCACGCCCTTGAAGTCTTCCTTGCACCGCTCGTAACAGAGCCCGCCTTCGTAGTGCTTCCCGCGGTTGCAGGTCGTCTCCACGTTGCGAGGCTCTTCGTCCGCGCCGGAGCGGACCGGCACACCCACGCACAGCATCGCGAGCAGCAGCCACGCGCTCTTCATGTCACGTCCCCCTCTTGCGGTCTCGTGCACCGGGACCGGGATGGGACGCCGACAGAGCAATCCAGGCGCCAACCCCGCTGCTCACGGCGGTCCGGAGTGTTTCATCGGGCCGGTGCCGCGCGCCGTGCGTCCGTTGCGTACGCAGCGAACGCGACACGCGTTGCGTCCGCACGCAGGCCCCGTGCTACCGCCACCGGAGCTCAGCTTGCCGGGGGCACGTCCAGCGGCAGCACCGTGACGAGGGTGGCGCCTCCACCCTCCGTGGGCTCCAGGTGGATGCTCCCTCCGTGGGCCTCCGCGATGTGGCGGGCCATCCACAGGCCCAGCCCGAAGCCGCCATGGTGGTTCGCGGGGACCGCGCGCTCGAAGCGCCCGAAGACGCGCTCCTGGTCCTCCGGCCCAACACCGTCGCCATGGTCCCGGACCGCGAGGCTCACCCGGCCCGCCGCGCTCGCCACGCGGACCTCTACGGGCCTGCCCGTCCCGAACTTGAGCGCGTTGTCCACGAGGCTGTCGAGCAACTGGTCCAACCTCGCGCGGTCGTAGTGCCCCACCACCGGCAGGGGCGCATCGAGCGTCAGCACGCAGTCCGCGCGAAGCGCCTTCTCCCGAGATCGCTCCACCACGGCGGCCGCGAGCCGCGCCAGGTCGATCTCCTCACGTGAGAGGTCCAGCGGCCCGGTGACGAACTCCGACACGTCCACCAACTGCTCCACCAGGCGCGCCAGGCGCTGGAGGTGCTTCTCCGTCGCCCGTGCCTTGACCCGCGTGGCCTCCGCCGTCACGTCCGCGGCCGGGACGTCCAGGCCGCGCACCAGGGACTGGATGTTGAGCGACAGGGCGCTCACGGGCGTGCGCAGTTCATGGCTGACCAGCCGGAGGAACTCGTCCCGCGTCCGCACGGACTCGCGCAGCGCGTCCCGTTCCACCTCGTTGCGGACCACCTCCCGGCGCACGCGGGCCATCTCCAACTGGGTGCGCACCCGCACCAGCAGCTCGCGCGCGGAGAACGGCTTCACCAGGTAGTCATCCGCGCCGCTCTCCAGGCCCTCCACCGTGGCCTCGTCGCCCGCTCGCGCGGACAGCAGGATGATGGGGATGGCGCGCGTGCGCTCGTCGGCGCGCAGCGCGCGCACCAGGCCGAAGCCATCCAGCACCGGCATCATCACGTCGGAGAGGATGAGGTCCGGCGGCCGGACGCGCGCCTGCTCCAGCGCTTCCTGTCCGTGGCGGGCGGTCTCCACGTGCGGGAAGCCGTGCTTGAGCAGCCCCGTGACGTAGGTGCGTAGGTCGGCGTTGTCGTCCACCAGGAGGATGCGGGAGCGCGCGAGCTCCAGGGGAACCTCCGAGTCCAGCGCCCCGGACTCGGGAGCGGCCACGGCGTCCGCGGCGCTGACGTCCGTGGACCAGCGGCGCGCCTCCTCCACGAAGGGGGTTGCGCCCGAGGGCACCGGGTGGGGCCGGGACGTGCGCTCGACGCGCTCCGGGGGCAGGTGCTCCGTCCCCCGGGGCAGCCGCACGGTGAAGGTGGTGCCCGTTCCCAGCTGGCTCGTCACCGCGACGCCGCCCCCATGCAACTTCACCAGCTCCTGCACCAGCGCGAGCCCGATGCCCGTCCCCTCATGGCTGCGGCCCTGGGTGACGCGGACGCGGTAGAAGCGCTCGAAGACGCGCGGGAGCTCCTCCTCGGGGATGCCCACCCCCGTGTCCGCGACGCGCAACACGGCCTGCGCGTCCTCCCACCGCAGGCTCACGCGGATCTCCCCGTGGTAGGTGTACTTCACCGCGTTGGAGATGAGGTTGAGGACAACCTTCTCCCACAGCTCCGGGTCCACGTAGACGGGTTCGGGCAGGGGAGGGCAATCCACCACCAGCCGCAGGCCCGCGCTCTCCACCGCGGACTGGAAGGCGCTCGCGAGGTTCGTGGTGAAGACAGACAGGTCCACGGGCGCGTAGCGGGCCTGGGCCCGTCCCGCCTCCATCCGGGAGAAGTCGAGCAGGGTGTTGACCATCTTGTAGAGCCGCAAGGCATTGCGGCGCACCAGCTCCAGCGGCTCTCCCTCCAGCGCCTTCTCCGGCTTCGCCAGCGCGTCCTCCACGGGGCCAAGGATGAGCGTGAGCGGGGTGCGGAACTCGTGGCTGACATTGCTGAAGAACGCCGTCTTCGCCGCGTCCAGCCGGGCCAGCTCCTCGGCCCGCTGCTTCTCCTGCTCGTAGGCACGGGCGCTGGAGATGCTGGCGGAGAGCTGCCGCGCCAGCAGTTGCAGGAAGCCTCGGTACTCGTCGTCCAGCACGCGCAGCGGGCTCAGGCCCGCCACGAGCACGGCCAGGGTGTCGGTCTCCGCGCCCATGGGCACCGGGAGGAGCAGGGCGCGCGTCGTGGGTTCGGGCCAGGGGCCGCCGGAGAGGGGACCGAAGCGCCCGGCCAGGTCCTCCAGCAGGACCTCCTGCCGCGCCCCCGCGACGCTCGCCAGGGGCCACGAGGATGGGGTGTCCGCCGCCAGCGTCACGGGCGCGGCGGCCGTCCCGCGCTCCAGGCCCGCGCAGCTGACCAGGCGCGCCTGATCCGCCTTCACCAGGTAGAGCAGCGCGAAGGGCGCGTCGTGCGCCGCCTGCGCGAGGACGTCCTCCAGCGAGCGGAAGACGCCCTCGACCGTCTTGTCCAGCGCCGTGCGGATGGACAGCTCCCGGAGGATGGCCAGCCGGCGGTCGCCCACCACCTGCCGGGTCGTCTCGCTCGCGATGGCGAACATGCCGGCGATCTCCCCCGACTCGCCGATGGTCGGGTTGTAGGACCAGGTGAAGTACGACTCCTCCCGCAGGCCGCCAGGGCGGCGCGCGAAGTTGACGTTCCCGTCCTCGATGTAGATGGGCTCGCCCGTGTCCTGGGCGCGCTGGATCAACGGGCCCAGCTGCCCCCACTCCTCGACGAGCGCCTCGCTGCCGCGCGCGCCCAGCGTCTGGGGATGCTTCGCCCCCAGGATGGGCCGGAACGGGTCGTTGTAGAGCATGCGCAGCTCGGGGCCCCAGAAGAGGATGATGGGGTAGGGCGAGCGCAGCATCGTGCTGACCGACGTCCGCAGGGACTGGGGCCACTGCTCCAGCGGGCCCAGCGAGTTCGTGGACCAGTCATGGGCCCGCATCATGGCGCCCATGTCGCCGCCCTGCTGGATGAAGGGCTCCTCCATGGCCGGGGGCGCTGACGGCGTGGGCTCCGGCGGTGGCGTGTGCGGCACGGAGGCGGCGAGCGCCTGGGACCCGTGCTCGCGCGGCAGGGTGAAGTGGAAGATGGTGCCCTGGCCGGGCGCGCTCTCCACCCAGATGTGCCCGCCGTGGCTCTCCACGATGCCCTTCGTGATGGAGAGGCCCAGGCCATGTCCGTCGCGCCGCCGCTGCGACGCGTGCCAGTAGCGGTCGAAGAGGTGCGGCCGCACGCTGGCGGCGATGCCCGGGCCGGTGTCCGCCACGCTGAAGCGCAGCGCGTCCGTGCCGGGCTCGCTGCCCACCCGCAGGTGGAGGCTGCCGCCAGCGGGGGTGAACGTCAGCGCGTTGGACAGCAGGTTCCCGAGCGCTTGAAGCAGGCGCTCCCTGTCGCACCACAGGGTGAGCCCGGGCTCCTGCTCCACGACGAACCCCAGGCCCTTCTCCGCCGCCTGGGGCTCGAAGATCTCCCGGGCATCGCGGAGCAGCTCCGCCACCGGCTGCGGGCGGCCTTCGATGGCGAGCGTCCCCGCGTCGATGCTGGCCAGATCGAGCAGGTCCTCGATGAGCCGGTTCATCCGCTCCACGGAGCGGCGGATGGCGTCGGCCTGCTTGCGCGCGCGGGCAGTCGCCTCGGATTCGGGCGGCAGCCGCTGGAGCAGCTCCGTGGCGGCGCGGATGGCGGTCAGCGGGGAGCGCAGGTCGTGGCTGACGACGGCGAGCGTCTCCTCGCGCAGGCGCGTGGCGCGGCGGGACGCCTCGAGCAGCCGCTGGGTCTCCTCCGCGTGCGCGCGCTCCGCGGCCAGGGCCTCCTGCCTCAGCCGCGCGACCGTGAGCTGGGCGTTGACGCGTGCGATGAGCTCGTTCGCGGAGAAGGGCTTGACGAGGTAGTCGTCCGCGCCGCTGTCGAGCCCCGCGATGGTGGCCTCCTCCCCCGCGCGCGCGGACAGCAGGATGATGGGGATGGCGCGGGTGCGCTCGTCCGTGCGCAGGGCCTGGACCAGTTGCAGGCCATTCACCCCCGGCATCATCACGTCGGAGACGATGAGGTCGGGCGCCTGCGCGCGCGCGGCGGCGAGCGCGGCCCCGCCCTCGTTCACCGCCTCCACGCTCCAGCGGGGCTCCAGGAGCCGGGTGAGGTAGGCGCGCATGTCCGCGTTGTCGTCCACCACCAGGATGCGGGCGTCCGCGCGGACGGTGGGCCGCGTCGCGACGGGCGCGGCCCCGCTCCACTGGGAGAGCTCCGCGAGGAACGCGCTGGGGCCAATGCCGGTGGCCGGGAGAGTTGGCGCCGGCGCACCCGGACTCCGGGGCAGGTGCGCGGAGCCGGTGGGCACGAGGACGTGGAAGGTGCTCCCCTGGCCCGGCGCGCTGGTCACCGTCACGCGTCCCCCGTGCAGGTGCACCAGCTCCCGCACCAGCGACAGGCCAATGCCGGTGCCCTCGTGGCTGCGCCCCCGCGCGCCCTCCACGCGGTGGAAGCGCTCGAAGACGCGGGGCTGCTCCTCCTCCGGGATGCCGATGCCCGTGTCCTGGACGGTGAGCTCCACCTGCTCGCCAAGCCACTTCAGCGCGACGCGAATCCCTCCCTCGAAGGTGAATTTGAACGCGTTGGAGAGGAGGTTGAGGACGACCTTCTCCCAGAGCGAAGGGTCCACGTAGACGGGCTCGGGCAGCGCCGGGCAGTCCACGCGCAGCGTGAGCCCGGCGGCTGCGGCCGCGGCGGTGAAGTTGCTGGCGAGGTCCACGGTGAGCGCGGAGAGGTCCGTGGGGACGAAGGACACCTGGGCGCGCCCCGCCTCCAGGCGGGCGAAGTCGAGCAGCGTGTTGACCAGCTTCTGCAGGCGCAGGCCGTTGCGGCGCACCACCTCCTGGCGCTCCCGCTGCGCCGGAGGCAGGGGCTGCCGGTCATCCGCGAGGCCGTCCTCGATGGGGCCCAGCATCAGGGTCAGCGGCGTGCGGAACTCGTGGCTCACGTTGCTGAAGAAGGCCGTCTTCGCGCGGTCGAGCTCCGCCAGGGCCTCCGCCCGCTTCTTCTCCTCTTCGTAGGCGCGGGCGTTGCCGAGCGCCGTCGCGAGGTGATCCGCCACCAGCCCCAGGAACCCGCGGTAGTCGTCGTCCGGGGCGCGCCTCGCGCTCACACCCGCCACGAGGAAGCCATAGGGGAGCTCGGCGCCGGCCCGCGTGATGGGGAAGAGCCACGCCGTGCGGGGGGACTCCGGCCACCTTCCGCCGGGCAGCGGCCCGAAGCGCGCCTGCACGTCCGGGACGAACCTGGGCCCCTGGGCGTCGGCCGCCTCCGCGAAGGGCCACGCCGCGCCGGCCGTGTCCGTGCCGAAGAGCGCGGCGGGCGTGGCGGTGTCCTGCCCCCAGCCCGCCGTGGCCACCAGCTCCAGGCCCTGGCCCGCGTCCCCCTGGCGGTACAGCAGGGCGAAGGGGATGTCGAAGCCGTTGGCCTCCAGCGCGACCGCCGCTTCGCGCCAGGCGTCCTGCTCGCGCTTCACCGTCCCCGCCCGTGCCGCCAGGTCCCGCAGCGTCCGCAGCCGCCGCTCGCCGAGCACCCGGCCGGTGGTCTCCGTGAGGGTGACCAGCACGCCTCCGACACCGCCGGTCTCATCCCGGATGGGACTGTAGGAGTAGGTGAAGTAGCACTCCTCGAGATAGCCATTGCGGTCCAGGGGCAGCATCCAGTCCTCGGAGCCGACCGCGGTGCCCTGTCTGACGCCCTCGAACATCGGGCCGATGATGTGCCAGCTCTCCGCGAACGTGCTCTGCGCGCCGTGGCCCATGGCGGCCGGGTGTTTCGTCGCGCCCAGCACCGGCCGGTAGCCGTCGTTGTAGAACTGGACCAGCTGGGGTCCCCACGCGATGTACATGGGGAAGCGCGACTCGAGCAGGATGCTCACCGCTGTGCGCAGGGACTGGGGCCACGTCCCGGGCGCTCCCACGGGAGTCCGTGTCCAGTCGATGGAGCGCATGAGCGCGCCCATCTCGCCTCCGCCTTCGAGCACCGCTGCCGCCTCGCGGCGGTGAACGTCCGACGTCATGGGGTCGCTGGGGGCCGTCGTGCCCGTGCGGGTCGAGGAGCTCATCAATCGCACTCGTTAACACACGCAAAACGGGGCCGGGCGGAGCCTGTCTCGCGAAGGTTGGCCCCTCGACGTGGGCCCCGGAAGGCGACCGGCCAGACCCCTCCTCGGAGAGGCTGCCCGCATGCCCGCCGTCAGGACGGGCGGACGTCCGCCGCCCCCGCCGGCTACAGCGGGGGGCCCGTTGCCTTGGGCGCTCCCTGGGGCTTGCTGGCGTACATCCGCGGAGCGTTTTCAAGCGTTCCCTCTCCGGCTCAACCCTCACGGGCCTTGCGGCGGTACTCGCCGGGAGGCACGCCCATCTCCCGCCGGAAGGCCCGATTGAAGGCGAACTCGGACTCGTAACCCACGCGGCCCGCGATGGCCGCGAGCCCGTCCTGTCCCTCACGCAGCGCGTGCGCGGCCTCCTGCATCCGGAGCCGCGTGAGGTACTCATGCGGTGCCACGCCCACCTCGCTCGCGAAGCGCCGCGCGAGCGTCGCCCTCGAGGTCCCCGAGCGCCGCGCCAGCTCGCTCACGGTCCAGCCGTGCCCCGGCTCCGCGTGCATCCAGCCCAGGGCGCTGGCGAGCGTCGGATCGCCGAGCGCCCCCAACCAGCCCGCGCCGCCCGGCGGCTGCGCGTCGGCCCAGGCGCGAAGCACCTGCACCAGGAGGATGTCGAGCAACCGGGAGACGATGACCGAGGCGCCCCGCTCACCCCGCTCGTACTCCCGTTCGAGCAGCGACACCGTGGGCAACAGCGCACGCGCGTCCTCGGAGGCCCCGCGCAGGTGGACCCGCTCGGGAAGCAGCCGCAACACGGGGTGCGCCCCCGGTTCGTCGAACGCGTAGAAGCCGCAGAGCACCCGCGACTCCACGCCGTCCCCGCCCAGCACATACGCGGAAGCCCCTTCGCCACGTGTCGCCAGCCACTCCTCCACCGGCAGCTTGGGGCTGCGGGGCGAGTCCGCCATGGAATGCCCGTCGCCGCGCGGCAGCAGCACGACATCCCCCGGCCCCAGCGCGACGGTGTCCCGGCCCTGCGTGAGGTGGCAGGAGCCGGCGAGGACCAGATGCAGGGACGCCGAGGCCGTGGGAGCAAAGCGCAGCCCCCAGGGGGCCCGCGCCACGGTGCGGCAGTAGAGCTGCCCGCGCAGTCGGGTCCGCTCGAGGATCTGCCCCAGCAGGTCGGAGGCGTGTGAGAGGGCCATGGCCTTGAGGCTAGCAGCGGGCTGTCCCCAACGCTCGCGCCTTGAGCGTTTCAGACAAAAGGTTGAGCCATCCGCGAATGGCCACTTCGCGGTCCGGACGTCACATTCACGTCCATGAACGACACCCGCGCTGCCGCTGGAGGCCTCATGAACCCGAACCCCTCACCATTGTCCTGGAAGCTCACCTCGCCCACGGCCCTGGCCACCTTGCTGCTGGGCGCCTTCATGCTGTTCCTCAGCCTCAACGCCGTGCGGGACCCGCTCAGCGCGGCCAGGGGCTTCGGTCTGCGCGACTCCGGGAGCGAGGTCATCCCCTGGCTGTACGTGAAGGCGGGCCGGGACCTGGGCGTGGCCCTGGCGATGTTCGCCCTGGTGGCCATCCGGCAGCGGCAGGCCGCGGGCGCCTTCGTCCTCGCCTGCATGGTGATGCCCCTTGTGGACGCGCTGACCGTGATGCGTGGCGGTGCCTCACTCGCCTTCGCGCTCGCGGTCCACGGGAGCGCGGCGCTCTACGGCGTCGTACTGGCCGCCGCGCTGCTCCGCCCCCGGAAGGTGCCCGCTGTTGTGTCCTGATGCGCTTTGCCGGTTACCCGCCGACAGCGGGCAGGTCGCACTCCCAGGTACCCTGGTACGAGCAGATGCAGTTGCTGGGCGTCTGTTCGTCCACGCAGCAGTCCGTCCAGACGTTGGGGCCCACGTTGCAACTGGAGCCATGCATGGACCAGCACGACCCGGCGGTGCAGGCGCCGCCAGTCGGGGGCGGGGGGCAGTACTGGTAGACGCCATCACACTGCACGCTGAAGCCATCCACCGCGGAGCAGGCGGAGCCCTGACAGGAGAGCGTCCCCGTCTGGCAGGTCGTCGAACACGAGACGAGGGCTCCGGACTGCTGACCCCATTCTTCTGGGGATTCATTGGACGCCAGACCACCACAGGCCGTCAGGCCGGCCCACATCGCGGACAACATCAGGAAGCGCTTCATCCACGGTCCTTGCAGGAGGAGAGAGGAATTGAAGCACGACGCTGGCGGCCAGGCGAGGCTTGCGAGCCCTGCGCCACCGGCACAATCCCAGCCATACCCTGAGCAGTCGTGGCGCGAACCTGCCCAGGCGGTGCGCGCCGATGTTCCGTCGGCCGTCGCGAGGCGGGCTGGGATCAGGGGGTATAGACCTCTCCCGGTCCTTCGGAGGTCCCCATGACGAGGACCCTGCCGTCGAGCAGCCGTGTCGCTTGGTGCCCGCTGCGAGGTTCGGTCATGGAGCCGGTCGCACTCCAGGTGCCCGACGTGGGGTCATAGAGTTCCGCCGACGAGAGAAGGATCCGGGGAGGATCCGGCGGGAAGGGATAGACCTCTCCTCCCGCGACGAGGACCTTGCCGTTGAGCAGCAGCGTGGCTGAGTGCCCGTTGCGACCACTCATGCCACCGGTAACGCTCCAGGTGCCCGAGGCCGGATCGTACAACTCCGCTGCCCTCGAGACTTGATCGGATACGTAGTCGTATCCCCCCGCGATGAGGACCTCTCCATTGGCCAGCAGCGTCGATGAGCTGGTGGCGGTTCTGGCGATTCCGATGGGGGCGTCGGTCGTGCTCCAGGCATCCGAGACCGGGTCGTACAGCCTCCACAGGGGATTGCTCCGGAAGAGGACCTGTCCGTTGGCCAGCAGCGTCGCGGGCCCGAAGTGGGGCGGGGGTGGGGTGGGGCTCGCGGTCCAGGTATCCGACGCGGGATCGTAGAACCACATCGCCGAGCTTGATTCAGCGAGGACCTGGCCGCTGGGCAGCAGCGCCACCAGACGCAGGGGCTCGGGCAGTGCGTGGGCGGCGCTCCAGGTGCCCGAGGTCGGATCGTACAGCTCCGCCGTCAGGAGGGGAGCGCTGAGGGTTCCTCCTCCCCAGACGAGAATCCTGCCATCGAGCAGTGGCGTCGCCGTGTGCCCGCCGCGCGCCGCGGCCATCGAGCCGGTCGCGTGCCAGGTGTTCCAGGTCGGGTCGTACACTTCCGCGGTTGCGAGAGGAACTCCACTGGGAGAGACACCGCCCGCGATGAGGACCTGTCCATCGGGCAGCAGGCTCACCGACTGCCCGAGGCGAGGCTCGAGCGTGGCGCTGATAGGGCTCCAGGTGCCCGAGGGTGGGCCGAACACCTCCGCCGTCGCCGTGAGGCCACCGGCGACCAGGACCCGGCCGTCGGGCAACAGCGTCGCCGTGTGGCCATCGTGCCCTTCGGCCATGGGCTCCGTCAGGAGCCAGGTGCCCGAGGCCGGATCGTACACCTCCGTCACCTCGCGGAAGGGCCCCACGACGAGGACCTGACCGTTCAGCAGCAGGGTCGCCGTATGTGTATAGGCAGGCAGGAGCAGGGAGCCCGTCTCACTCCAGGTGTTCGAGCTGGGGTCATACAGCTCCGCCATCGTGGGGAGCGGAGTGTCTCCACCTGCGACGAGGACTCTTCCGTCGGGCAGCAGGGTCGCCGTGTGCTCGTAGCGAGTCGAGAGCATGGAAGCTGCGGCGCTCCAGGTGTCCGAGCTGGGATCGTACAGCTCCGCCGTCGCGAGGGCTCCGCTGTCGAAGTCGTATCCCCCGGTCACGAGGACCTTGCCGTTGGGCAGCAGCGTCGCCGTGTGCCCGTAATAGCGATGTGAAGTCATGGGACCGGTCGCGGCCCATGTGCCGGAGCTCGGGTCATACACTTCCGCGAAGGGACCCACGTTGGTGGTGTCGCCTCGTCCGACGACAAGGACCTTGCCATCGGGCAGCAGTGTCGCCGTGTGCCCCAGGCGAGGGGCGGTCATGGAGCCGGTGGCACTCCAGGTGCCCGAGGCCGGATCATAGAGCTCTGCGGTCACGAGGGGGGTGTCGTCACCACCGTCTCCCCCTGCGACGAGGACCTTGCCGTTGGGCAGCAGCGTCGCCGTGTGACTGAAGCGAGGCGTGGCCATGGAGCCGGTAGCACTCCAGGTGCCCGAGGTCGGGTTGTAGATCTCCGCTGTCTCGACAGCGGTGAAATTGCGAATGAGCGGAGGAATTTCGATCGCTCCCCCCGCGACGAGGACCCTGCCGTTGGGCAGCAGCGTCGCCGTGGCATCGAGGCGAGGTGTGCTCATCGATCCCGTCAGGACCCAAGCCCCCGCGGTGGAACAGTCTGGCAGCCCCGCCACCGGGAAGCTCCGGGTGACCCTCAGGCCGAAGGCATTGGTCACGGTGGCGGTGATGGTGGGAGTGGTGCTGGCCCTGACGCAGAGGGGGGCGGTCCAGGTGACGCGGCTGCGAGTGGCGTCACCCGTGGCCGTGTCCAGCACGCCCGCGGTGGCGGCCCAGGAGAACGACAGGGCGGAGCCCTCGGGATCGCTGGCGACCACCTCGTAGGTGAGCACCTGTCCGCCGGTGGCGGTGTCCGAGGAACGGTAGGAGCGAACGATGACGGGAGCGAGGTGGGGGACCGGGGGGCGGTGGCCCACGCAGAGGGCGACGGTGCCCGTGTTCTGCCCACCGCGCCCATCCCAGATCGAGACCGTCAGACGACAGTTGTTGCAGGCCCCTTCGGGCAGCGCCGTGGGCGTGAACAGGGGGGCGCTGGAGTGGGCGTTGATCCAGGTGCCCGCGCACGTCGCGCTCCAGGAGTAGGAGAGGCTGTCTCCCTCCGGGTCGGACGCGGAGACGGAGAGGGAGGTCTGCTGCCCGACGGCGAGCTGCGTGGGGACGGCGCTGAACGCGTCGACCCGCGGGGAGCTGTTGAAGGAGATGAGCAGCGCCGCTTCCCCCTCTGAACCGTCCTCGGTCACGTTGACGAGCAGGAGGAGGTTCGAGGCCAGTCCGCGTGAGTCCATCACGGTGAGGGAGAGCTGCTGCATTCCCGGGGAGTCAGGCGCCGTCCAGTACGTCGAGGCCGAGGAGGGCGAGGTGAAGGAGCCCGCGGTGGCGCTCCAGGCGTAGAAGAGCCTGTCACCCGGATTGGGGTCATGAGCCCTGGCGCTCAAGCTGATCTGGCGGCCCAAGGGCACGGAGGTGGAAGAGACCACCAGCGAGTCGATGAGCGGCGCCTCGTTGTCGAAGGGAGGCGGAGGGTTGAGCTCCTGGAGGGTGATGGCGACGAAGGTCGTCTGTCCGGCGAGGATGAAGACGCCGGAGGCGGAGCCCGAGAAGAGCAGGGTGCCCGAGGCGTCGAAGGCCTGGGCCAGGAAGGAGCGGTCCGGGCCCGCGGGGATGTTGCCAATGGTGCCACCCCAGACACCATCGGTCTGGGCCAAGTCCACGGTCACCGAGGGAATGTCCGGGCCACTCGAAGTGACGGAGACGCGGGAGATGCCAGAGGCGAGCGCCTGGGGCGCGGAGACGGCGAACCGCGCCGAGCCGGTGTCAGACGAAGTGGCGGAACAGCCCGCGAACAGCGCCAGGCTGAGTGCCAGCACCAGCGAAAACGAAGCTCTCCTCATGAAGCAGCCCCCCGTGTTCCCAGTTTCTCTGGGCAGGGGGGACTTTCAGGGATTGATGGAGGCGCTGCCTATTGCCCCAGCAGTCCGTGCTCCGTTACGTGCTGGACGCGCGGCTCAGCCATACAGCTCGCTCAGCGGTCCCGGCGCGATGCGCGTGCTGCCCTCCTGTCCGAAGGTGTTGAAGTCCGCGTCTCCGAACGCGTGGCCGAGCGTGTTGAAGAGGTTGGAGACCTGCCGGTTCCGGGGCGCGTCGTACTTTGGGTACACGACCGTGCGCCCGTCGGTTTTCAGGCCCAGCGCGTTGCCGCCCACCACGAGCTTCGGCCACTCACGCGAGGTGGAGTGGTGTTGCTCGCCGTTGTCGGACATGAAGACGATCGCCGTGTGATCCAGCATCGAGCCGCTCGCGCCGACTTCGGGCGTGGCGGCCAGCGTCCTGGCCAGGTTCGCCACCAACTGCACGTGGCGGCGGGTGACCTCGGCGACCTTCTCCCAGTTCTGCCCCGCATCCAGGCCGTGCTGCAGGTTGTGTCGCGCGACGTCGCTCACGTCCGGGCCGTAGGCCACGTCGAAGCCCGAGGTGCCCGTCGCCAGCACGACCGTGTTCGTCAGCCCGCCCAGAAGGGCCGCCGTGGCGATCTGGAACTGCGCCTCGAACCACTTCAGCGAGTCGGGCGGTGAGCCCGCGCCGGTGAGCAGCGGGTTGTCCTTGGGCGCTACGGGCAGGTAGGGCCGCACGCGGTCCGCCATTCCGGTGAGCTGATCCTCTCGCGTGCGCAGCGACTCGAGTGAGGAGACGTAGCGCTCCAGCTTCAGCCGCTCGTTGGAGTTGCCCTTGAACTCCGCCAGCGCCTTGCGCGAGTCGGCCAGCGCGAAGTCGAAGAGCATCTTGCGATCGCGCCCATTCGTCGAGCCGCCGAGCAGCGAGCCGAAGGTGCTGTCGAACGCGAGCGACGGGTTGACGATGATGCCCGCGGGCTTGCGGGGCCCGAGCGCGCAGGTCTCGTACACGATCGACACGCGCGCGGAGCTGGTGCCCAGGCGCAGCACGTCGAACGGTGCTCCCCGGCGCAGGCGGGGTGCGATCACCGCGTCGAAGGTCGCGCCCGCGCCGTTCACCGCGCAGCTCAGCCCGCCCGTCCCGCTGGAGTGCCCGCCGCCCGCGATGAGGTTCGAGAGCCCCAGCAGCACCGCGGAGCGGTTCACCAGGTCGATCTTGCCGGCAGACTCCGCCAGCGGCCCGAGGCTGATCGCGCTGGCGAGGTTGTCGCCCTCGCGCACCAGCGGCGTGTCCTTGTACGCGTCCCAGAAGAGGCGGTCGGACGTGTTGGCGCGTCCCCCCAGCGCCGCGCGCGTGCCCGTGCTCAGGAGCGCGCGGGGGTAGACGCCATTGCACTCGAGGACCAGCACCACGCGCGCCGGCAACGCCGACGACTGGGCATAGACGTCGCGGAAGTAGGGCGCGAATAGGCCGGCGGCCATGCCCTTCAGGACGGTTCGTCGCGAGAACATGGCAGTCACTCTCCAGCCTGCGGCGCACGCCGCGTCTTCCAGGTGTCGCTGGTCATCAGCGTGGTCAGCATCTTGGAGAACGAGCCGTGGTTCTGATCATAGGCCTGCTCCATCTGCGTCAGCGTGCAGGCGTCGGTCGGGTTCTCCGGGCGTCCCATGAAGTAGCGGAAGGCCTGCCGCACGAAGCAGCGTTTCACGTGCGGCGAGGTCGCCAGTCGCTCGCTCATTTCCACCGCGTCGCGCACCGGACCTTCCAGCGCGGGGTCCGGCATCGACGTGAGCGTCGAGCTTCCGTCCGGCGTGGTCCAGCCTCCGCTGGGCGAGTGATCCCGAGCGCGCAGGAAGCCCGCGTGGTTGTAGATCTCGAAGGGCAGGCCGAGCGGCTCCATCAGCCGGTGACAGCCCTGACACTGCGCTCCGGCGGTCGCCTCCTGCAGGCGGCGGCGCGCGTTCTTGTCGGCGGCGTGAGCGCCGACCTGGGCCGCCACCTGCACGCTGCTGAGCGGCGGGACGAAGCCGCACAGGAGGTTCTCGCGCACCCACTTGCCGCGGTGGACGATGGACGGATCGTCCTCGAAGTTGCCGCCGTGCGCGGCCAGCCACACCGGGTGGGTCAGCACGCCCGCGCGCTCCGTGGCAGGCAGCGTCTTCCAGCGGCCCGCGACGGTCGCCGGGAGGATCTCGCTGACGTTGTAGGGGTGCGAGAGGCCCTTGTGCGAGTCGTAGGCCGCGTTCTGCATGGACGGCACGTAGAAGGTGCGCGTGGTGAGCAGGTTCGCCAGCACGTCCTTGTCCTCGACCACCACCCGCGCGATCAGATCGTCGAACTGCTGGATGAAGGTCGGCTCCAGCGGATGGAAGTTGGTGAGCAGGTTGTCGTACGAGACCGAGCTGATGTAGCCGAGCCCCTCGAGCTCGAAGCGCGAGGTCGCCGCCGGGGACTCCTTGAACACCGCGGACACGTGCCCGTAGCCGAGCCACTCGCGGAAGAAGCCCGCGACGCCGTCACCCAGCCAGTACTGCCCGCGCTTGGAGCGCTGCTCCTCGTTGTAGTCCTGCACCAGGTCGAAGCGCGGGGTCCCGTTCTGGTTGGCGTCGACGCCGCCCAGGTACTTCTGGATCAGGGCCGCGGTCGTCGCATCCTGCGTGAGCGAGCCATCCTTCGCGGCGACGGCCACGTCCGCCAGATGTCCCTCGAGGGGCGCGGAATAGTACGGCCACACGAAGCTCGGCGTGGCCGAGGGCGCGCGCCCCGCCAGGGCGTAGGTCAGCTGCGAGCCCAGCTCGAGGCTGGTCAGTGCCACGCGACCGTCGGTCGGATCGCCACCCATCTCACGGCGGAACATGGCGCCGGTCATCATCCACGCGGCGTTGGAGATCCGCGTGATGGAGTCCGCGCGGATCTGCGGGGAGTAGCTCGGTTCCTGCGCGATGACCGTGGTCGCGAAGGCGGTGAGGCGGGTGAGCTCATCCTCGGTGGGCGGGCGGAAGAAGACGCCGAACTCGAGCATCTGGCCGAGGTGGAAGCGCTTGCAGGTGTCGCTCGGGTTCGCGTCGTTGAACATGCAGCTGAAGCGGTTGTTGGTGAAGACCCGCTCCATCCGGTTGCCGTCCGGGTAGTTCATCGTCCACGGCGAGGCGGCCGCGCCGACCACTGGCAGGAACAGCTCCACCGTGGCCTCGTCCAGCGTCTCGTCCGTGGCCCAGGAGCTGTATTGCTCGATGGCGCTGGGATCGAGCGGGTTGTCGTAGAAGCTGAACCCGGTCCAACTGCGCTCGACCGAGCCACCGACGTTGCGGGTGAACTCGCGCCGGTTCATGCGGCGGATGCGCGTCGGCGCATCCGAGCGCACGCCGTCGGTACAGGTGAAGAGCGCGGACTGATCGAGCAGGTTGGGCTCGGCCACCACGGTCACGGGCGGCCCGTCCGTGCCGCTGCAGAGGGGCATCCCCTCCTTGATCCAGGTCTCGAGCGCGGTGCGCTCGGCCGCGGTCGCGCGCTGATGGGGGGCTGGGGGCATCGGAGACGCGTCGTCGCGCATGCGGATGAGCGCGCGCTGGGCGTTGCTGAGCTTCCCATCCATCGCCGAGCTCACCCGCATGTCGTGCAGGGTGCGCAGCGGCATCGTCGCGCCCTGGGTCGGCATCGCGCCGTGACAGCTGGCGCAGCGATTGGCGAGCACCGACTGCACCACGCACGCGGCGCTCGCGTTCCCACCGGGATCCACCGGGTCCACTGGGTCCACGGGGTTGTTGGTGCCGCCGTCGTTGGTGTTTGGCCCGATGTTGCCCTTGCACGCAACGAGGCTCACCAGTGCGGCCAGCAGGAGGACGCGGTTCATCCGGCCAGTCTGGCATGGACGGCGGGTGAAACAGCAAGCGGGTTCCGCGAGACGGGCTCAGCGCGGTAAAATGCGAGGGAACGCCCATGACAACATCACTCTACGACCTCAGCGTGCCGACCTTCCTGCAGACCGTGAGGGCCGTGGCAGGCTTTCTCGACCGTGCGGCCAGACACTGCGCGGAGACGGGGGCGAATCCCGACGACTTCGTGAACGTGCGCCTCTTCGACGACATGGCGCCCTTCCACTTCCAGGTCGAAGCCACATGGCACCATTCCGTGTGGGGAGTGGAAGCTCTCAAGACGGGTGTGTTCTCCCCGCCGCCCTTGGTTGGACCCGTTCCTTTCGCCGACCTGCAGGCGATGATGGGCAAGTCGGAAGAGGCGCTGGAGGCGTTCACGCCCGACGAGATAAATCCATGCGCGGGCAAGGAGCTGGATCTTCAGATCGGTCCGCGGAGGCTCGCCTTCACGTCGGAGACGTTCATCCTCTCGTTCTCCTTGCCGAACTTCCATTTCCACGCTGTCACTGCCTACGACATCCTCCGCTCGCGCGGTGTACCGATCGGCAAGCGTGATTACGAAGGCCGGCTGCGCACGAGATCAGCCTGAGCCGGAGAGCCGTTGTGGGGGCAGCGGATGCCTCCCAAAGCTATCCTCTTCCGAATGACCATCCTTGAGCCGGTGTTGCTGGGCGGCGCACTCCTGGGATGCATCACGGGGGCGGTGTGGGGCTTCATCTCCGGCGGGTGGGCTTGGGGCGTGGGAGGCTTCTTCGCGGGCTTGCTGCTGGGCCCCATCGTCATTCCGCTCGTGCTCGCGGCCATGTCCATTCTGTTCATGGCAGTGATCTGGGGACCCCGGAAGACGTGGCGACACCTCAGGGGCCAGCAAGACGCGTAGCGACTCAGCGGGGCTGAGAGATGCGCTGAGCGCGACCGGCCCCGCCGCGTCCTCACGCGGCGGGAACCGGGGGAGGCGCTCAGCCGCGAATGCGCTTGCCGAAGGGCGCGAACGCGACCATTCCGAGCTTGAGGTGCTGCAGCGCGAACGGAATGCCGATGATCGTCAGCGCCAGGCCGACGCCGATGACGACGTTGGTGAGGAAGATCCAGATTCCAGCGAAGAGTGCCCAGACGACGTTGAGCCCGAAGCTCATCGCGCCCGCGCTGGGAAGATCCTCGATGTCCTTGCCGAAGGGCATCAGCGCGAGGCCGGCCATCTTGAAGCACTGCACGCCGAACGGGATGCCGACGAGGGTGAGGCAGAGCAACAGCCCACCGAGCAGGTACTCGAGGCAGAGCACCAGCCCTCCGCCGAAGATGATCCACAACAGGTTCAGGAGCAGGTTCATGATCGGTTTATACGTTGGAGTCGTCAGTCGATGACATGAACCCGTCTGATGAACGAAGCGGCTACTCCTCCGCGGCCTCCTGCGGCTCCTGGAAGTCCACGTCGAAGTTGACGCGCTGGCCGGGCTCGATGGTGAAGGTCTTCTGCCAGTGTGACGGGCCCACGTTGACGTTGAGGCGGTGGTAGCCCTCGAAGACGTCCAGCTCCTCCACGGGCACCGTGCCCACGGGCTTGCCGTCCACGGAGACATTGGCTCCGGCGGGACCGCGCACGTTGATGAAGGCCTTGTTGAGGAAGAACTGGTAGGCGGAGCGGCCCGTGGGGGCCACCGTCACCGTGCGCGACACGGAGATGCCGAGCGCGCCGTTGGTGAAGGTCAGCAGGTGCTTGCCCGGCGGCAGCGACGCGGACAGCGGCGTGCGGCCCAGCAGCGCGTTGTTGAGCGTGACCTCCACGCGCGGCTCCACGGTGAGGTCCAGGATGCCCATCACGGGGCCCGCGTCCACACCGGCATCCACGCCCGCGTCCTCGACGCCCGCGTCGAAGGGCTCGGCCACGACGATGGGCAGGCCCGCGTCGAAGGTCTCCACCGTCATCGTGCCCTGGAGCTGGCGCTGGACGATGACCGCGCCCGCGCCGAGCGTCAGCACGAGTCCGCCCACCACGTACGGCACCCAGGAGCGTGAAGGCTTCTGCGCGACCACCGTCTGCGCCGTGGGGCTCGCCGCGCCGCCGAAGATGGGGCCCGAGGGCCGCGTCTCCGGGGATGCGGCCGGAGCAGGGGAGGGTGTCGCGGCCTGTGCCGTGGCGCCCGCAGGCACCGAGGCGGCGCTCGTGTTCGGCCCCGACGTGTGCGCTGTCGCAGCGACCGGAGCGGTCGACGTGTTCTTCGCGGGCGTCGCTGCCTGCGCGCTCTGCGTGACAGCGGCCGTCGAAGCCTGCACGGGCGTGGAGGTCTGAGCCACCGGCGTCTGCGCGGGCGCGGCGGCCTGCACGGGCGCGGAGGCCACAGGCTGCACAGTCGCCGGCTTGCTGGCTTCCGCCGAGGAGAACTCCGGCACCTTGCTCTTCACGGGCTCCGCGAGCCCCGCGCCGTTCGCGATGAGCTCCGCGATCTGCGGCGCCGGCATGCCCGCCTTCGCCAGCGCCTCCGCGATGCCCTTCTCAATCGTCGCCCGCCGCGCCGCGCGAGCCTCGGCCTCCGGCGGGAACAACTTCGCCAGGTGCTCCGCGAACTCCTCGTGCGTGGGCAACTTCCCAATCGCATCCACCAGCGCCTCGCGGAACGCGAGCGCCGACGGATAGCGCTCCAGCGCCCGCTTCGTCGTCGCGCGGCGCACGACGGCGTCCAGCTTCAGCGGCACGTCCGCCGGCATCGGGGGCAAGGCGCGGTTGAGCACCGCCTTGTCCGGATCCGCCGACTCCTTGAACGGCATCTTCCCCGTGAGGCACTCGTGCAGCGTGAGCCCCAGGAGGAACACGTCCGACTGCACGTTGACCGCCTCACGTCCGCCCAGGAGCTGCTCCGGGGACGTGTACGCGCGGCGGTTCTTCACGCGCTTGCCACCGCGCTCGCGCGGCGCCACGGACAGCGCGCCGTAGCCCGTCACCTTCGTGTAGCCGCTGAAGGACACCATCAGCGTCTCGGGCCGGATGTCTCCGTGCACCAGCGGCGAGCCGTCGTCGTTGCCCGCCACGTGCGCGTAGTGCAGCCCCATGGCCGCGTCCGCCACCACCAGCGCCGCGAACGCGGGCGACATGCGCGGGTTCGCTTCCAGCACGCGCCGCAGCGGCTCGCCGTCCGCGAACTCGGTGACGCGCGCCAGGCCCCCGTCCAGCTTCTCCAGGCCGTGTACGCGCAGGATGTTCGGGTGCTCGAAGACGATGGCGCGGTTCGTCTCGCGCTCCAGGCGCGCCACCAGCTCCGGGTTCTGCGCGATTTCAGGCGGTGCCCAGATGAGCACCACGGGGCGGGGCGTGGCACCTTCCTCCAGCGACAGTCCGAGGAAGGCACGCGAGCCCTCTCCGGCGAGGAGGGGGCCGAGTGACTGATAGCGAGGCGAACTCATGGGAACGGCATGCTAGTGCCCTTCCCGTCGATCCTGGAATCCCCGGGTCGCGCCTAGAGTCGCTGGCCTTCGAAAGGCAGCGTCAGGTGGTAGCCGTAACGCCCGCGTCGCACGAGCAACAGCACGCTACGTCCCCGTCGCGCCGTCAGCAGGGCTTCACGGAAAGTGTCACCCGTGGGGACAGGCTGATTGTTCATCCGCAGCAGCACGTCCCCCGGCTCCAGCCCGATCTCCGAGGCGGCCGAGCCCGGACGCACGGACGCGATCGCCATCCCGCCCTTGCTCTCCTTCACGCGCAGTCCCAGCTTCTCCCACGCCAGGTTCTCAAGCAGGCGAGCCGGAAATTCGATGGGCGTCACCTGCACCGTGCGGTTGCCGCCTGCTCGGAAGAGGACCAGGGGGAAGACCGAGCGGGCCGGATAACCGCGCACGCGCGAGTCGAAATCCTCCGCGTCCTGGATCCGCGAACCGCCCAGCTCCGCGACCACGTCACCGCGCTGCACACCGGCCTGCGCGGCGGGGCTGTCCGGATCCACGTTGGTCACGATGACGCCGTACGTGCGGTCCCACCCGAGCCGCGCGGCCACCTGCGAGGGCAGGTCCGCCGTGTCCATGCCCACCCACGCGGGGCGCACCTTCCCGAAGCGCGTGAGCTCCTCCACGATGCGCCGCACCTTGTCCGCGGGGATGGCGAAGCCGATGCCCTGCCCGTTGGCGTAGATGGCCGTGTTGATGCCGATGATCTCCCCGTCCACGTTGAGCAGCGGCCCGCCGGAGTTGCCCGGATTGATGGCCGCGTCCGTCTGGAGGAAGTCGTTGTAGACGCGGTCGTCCGCGCGGAAGGTGCGGCCCGTGGCGGACACCACGCCCGCCGTGACGGTCTTGCTCAGGCCGAACGGACTGCCGATGGCGACCACCGTCTCGCCAATCATCAGGTCGCTGCTGGTGCCCAGCTTCGCGGTGGGCAGGGGCTCCTTCGCGTTGACCTTGAGGACCGCCAGGTCGTTGTTCGCGTCACTGCCCACCACCTCCGCGTCGAAGGTGCGCCCGTCGGCGAGCACCACGTGGATGGCGGACGCGCCCCGGATGACGTGGTCGTTCGTCACGATGATGCCGGACGGGTCGATGATGGCGCCGCTGCCCAGGCCGGTGATGCGCTGGCGCGTCTCCGGCTGCGCCATCCCCTGACCGAAGAACTCCTCCAGCGGCGAGCGGGGCCGGCCCCGGAAGCGCGACTCCACCTCCTGTTCGGTGCCGATGTAGACGACCGCCGGGGAGACCTTCTGAACCACCTCCACCACGTCGCTGCGGCGCCGGGACAGGTCCGCGTGCGCCGGGAGCGCCAGCACGAGCCCCCACAGCAAGAGCCCCCACCGGATGTGTGCTGCCCTCATGCCTTCCTCCGTACGCCGCCGGGAATTGTCTCCCGGAAGACAGTCTGAATGTCGGGAAGGCCTCAGCCATTCCCTGGGTGTCTGGAAGCGGCGTCCCGCTCTTCATAGACCAGATGGTGCGGCCGTGATCGAACGCACTTTCAGGCAGAACGTCCTTGCCCTGGGCCGATTGCGGCGTTGGGGGAGCAGGGGCCGCCCTGGGAGTCCCGGCGCGGCGTGTCGCTGGCTGCCCGCGGGGGCCTTGGGAGTGGTTGCGCATGAGTCTCGTCCTGGTCGCGGATGACGAACCCGCCGTGCTGGAAGTCCTGAGCCAGGTGATTGAGGACCTGGGGCACGACGTGGTGCGCGCGAGGGATGGCGAGGAGGCCCTGGCGCTCGCCCGCGCCCACCGTCCGCGGCTGGTGGTGACGGACCACATGATGCCGCGCATGAGCGGCATGGAGCTGTGCAGCCGGCTGAAGCAGGAGCCGGGCCTGCGCGAGGTGCCCATCATCCTCTTGAGCGCCGTGCTCCAGCAGGGCTCTCCGGACGCGGCCGCGTTCCTCAACAAGCCCTTTGAGATCACCGACTTCGAGGCGCTGGTCCACGACGTGCTGGCGAAGGCCCCCGCCGCGCCCCCGGAGCCCGCCACGCCCGTGGAGGCGCTGAGCCGGTGGGTGGCGCAGTCGCTCCAGGGGCCGCTGGAGGCCGCGAAGCACGAGCTGCGCGCGCTTCGGGACCTGCCGCCGCCGGGCAGGGGCGCGGTGGAGGCGCTGGGCGCGCAGCTCCAGTCGCTGGAGCGCATGGGCCGCTACCTCCAGGACGCCGCCCGGCTGAGCGCGGGCAGCGTGACGTTGCGGCCGGTGGAGGGCGACCTGCGCCAGCCGCTGGAGGCCTCTCTCGCGCGGTGCCGCACCCTGGGGCCCGGCGTGCCGGTGGAGGTGACGGTGCCCCCGGAGGCGGTGGGCCTGAGGTTCGACCCGGAGCGGCTGGAGCAGGTGTTCGACGTGCTCCTGTCGAACGCGGCCCGGCAGGGCGGGGTGCGCGTGGAGCTCCAGTCGTCCGCGGAGCAGGTGCTGGTGCGCGTGAGCGACCCGGGGCCGGGCATCCCCGAAGCGGAGCTGCCCCGGCTGTTCCAGCCCTTCCCGGAGGGCCCCGCGCGCGAAGAGGCGCTGGGGCTCTACGTGGCCTCGGAGCTGGCGAAGCTACATGGCGGCGCGCTCTCCGCCGAGTCGCGCCCCGGGCAGGGCGCGACGTTCAGCGTGTCGCTGCCGCGCGTGGCCTGACGCCTCAGGCCTTCTGCGACTTCAGCATCCAGCCGATCATCTTGTAGAGCAGGCGGGCGCCCACGTTGGCGTCCCACTCGCTGCCCTCCGGGTCGGGGGCCACTTCGGTGAGGTCGAAGCCGACGATGGTGCGGCCCGAGCGCACGACGCCCGCGACGAGCGCGGTGGCCTCCGGGAAGGACAGGCCGCCGGGAACCGGGGTGCCGGTGTGCGGGCACAGCACGGGGTCCAGGCCGTCGATGTCGAAGGACAGGTAGACCTGCTGCGGCAGCTTGTCGACGATCTGCTTCACCTGCTGGTTCCAGGGCAGACCGTCGAAGCGGTTCTGCTGGAGGACGGCGTCGTAGAACGCGTGGATGCGGCCGCCGGAGTCCTCGATGTAGCGGTGCTCGTTCTCGCTCATGTCGCGCAGGCCCACCTGGACCAGCGTCTTCACGCCCGGGATGCGCTCGCACACGTTGTAGAAGATGGACGCGTGCGACCAGGTGAAGCCCTCGTACGCGACGCGCAGGTCGGCGTGCGCGTCCAGGTGCAGCACGCCCATGCCGGGGTACTTCTCCGCGTGGGCCTGGATGATGCCGAAGGAAATGGCGTGGTCTCCGCCCACGGCGGCCACGAGCTTGCCCTGCTCCAGCCACTGCTTCGCGGTGCGGTAGACGTGCTCGTTGAGCTTCTCGCTGAAGCCGTTCACGTCCTTCGCCGCGGCGAGCAGCTCGTCCTCGCCGGACTCGATGCCGCCCGCTTCGATGACGAGCTGGGCGCGCTCCTTGGCGCGCTCGTTCCACATGTGCAGGTCGGCGGGGGCCTCCAGCATGGCGATGCCGCGCTCGTAGGGCCGGCCGGTCTCCACGTCGAACAGGTCCACCTGCTTGCTGGCCTCCAGCAGTGCCGCGGGGCCGTCGGACGTGCCTCCGCCGTAGCTGGTGGTGGCCTCGAAGGGCACGGGGATGACGACGACGTGGGCCTCGTCGGGAGAGTGGGGGAGGCCGAAGATGCCGGAGCCCGGCTGCGCGGCGGCGGCGGGGTCGAAGTGGGTAGCCATGGCGGCGCAGGATACGGTTCCGCTCCCCGGGCGCAATGGCTTCGGTGGTGCCTGGCGGCAGGGCAGGGAGGAAACGGGATGGCGACGCGGAAGAAGACGGTGGCGAAGCGCAAGGGCGGGCTCACGGTGGACGACGTGCGCGAAATGGCGCTTGCCCTGCCGTCGACGGAGGAGCGCCCCTCCTATGGAACACCCGGGTTCCGGGTGAGCGACAAGCTCTTCGCGCGGGTGCTGGATGACGACTCCATCGTCATCAAGGTGGACTTCGACCACCGCGAGGCCCTGTTGGACTCCAAGCCCGACATGTTCGAAGTGACGCCGCACTATCAAGACTGGCCCATGGTCATCGTGCGGCTGAGGACCGTGGACCGGCGCCTGCTGCAGGTCCTGCTCGAGGAGGCCTGGCGCCGCTGCGCCTCCGCCAGGGTGCTCAAGGCGCTGGAGCCCGCAACGGCCGCTCCCAAGCGAGCGGCGAAGAAGGCTCCCGCCCGCAAGCGGAGCGTGTAGCGGCCTCAGTCCCAGCGGACGACGATCTTCCCCACGGTGCTGTTGCCCGCCATCCGCTCCAACCCGGAGCGGAGCTCCGTCATGGGCAATACGGCATCCACCACGGCCCGCAGCGCGCCGGAGTCGAACAGGGGCAACAGCTGCCGCTCCGCCACCTGCGTGAGCAGCATCTTCTCCTCCGCGGGCCGGCTGCGGAGCACCGTCCCCTTGAGCGTGAGCCGCTTGCGCATCACCGGCCCCAGGTCCAGCTCCGCGCGCACGCCCGCCACCGAGCCCACCTGCATCAGCCGCCCGAGGCGCGCCATGGCCTTCACGGACTCCGGCAGGTACGCGCCCCCCACCAGGTCCAGGCACACGTCCGCGCCACGGCCGTCCGTCGCGGCGAGCACCGCGTCCGCGAACACCGGCGGGTTGCTCTCACACAGCACCGTATGGCCCACGCCCCACTCGGAGGCCCTGGCCAGCTTGTCCTTGTTCCGCCCCGTGCCCACCACCCGCACGCCCATGGCCCGGCAGATGAGCGCCGCGGCGGAACCCACGCCGCTCGCCACCGCGTGCACCAGCACCGTCTCCCCGGGCTTCAGGTCCGCCTGGAGCACCAGCGCGTCGTAAGCCGTGAGGTACGCCTCCGGCAGCGCCGCCGCGTCCGCGAAGTCCAGCCCCTTCGGCATGTGCAGCACCTCGCGCTCGTGCGTGGTGAGCACTTCACTCCACGCGCCGCCGCCCACCAGCCCCATCACCCGGTCGCTTGGCTGGAACCTGCTCGCGCGCGGGCCCACCGCCACCACCTCACCCGCGTACTCCAGCCCCGGCACGTCCTGTGGCACGTCGGGCGGCGGCGGATACGCACCGCGCACCTGGAGCAGGTCCGCGCGGTTCAGCGCGCTCGCCCGCACGCGCACCTGCACGTCGTAGGGCCCCGGCACCGGCTCCGGCCGCTCGTCGAACGCGAGGACCTCCGGACCGCCCGGCTTCGTGATGCGCACGACCTTCATGACCTGCCCCCTTACCGGAAGAAGACCCATCCATCGTTACAACAACAGCCACGTCACCAACCCGAAGTACGCCAGCAGCGTCACGTTGTCGGACACCGCCAGCACCAGCGGCGCCGACGCCAGGTGCGGATCCACCTTCAGCCGCTTGAAGAGGAACGGCAGCACGCCGCCCAGGCTCGACGCCAACGTGGCGGACACCGTCACCGCCACGAACAGCGCCAGGGGAAAGCCGAACCCCGGCGAATAGATGCGCCCCAGCAGCGCCACCACCGCCGCCGCCATCAACCCCGCCAGGCTCGCGGCCAGCACTTCGCGCGCCACCCGCTTCTTGTCCACGTCGCCTTGCGTGACCATCGACACCGAGACCGCCGTCGTCTGCACGCCCAGGCTCTCCGACAGCACCAGCACCATGGGGATGAAGGCGCTCACCACCACCAGCTCCGCCACCGTGCGCTCGAACAGCCGTGTCGTCGTGGCCGCCAGGAACCCGCCCGCGATGTTCACGAGCAGCCATGGGAAGCGCTTGAGCGCCATGCGCCCGGGCCGCGTCTCGCGCGCCTCGTCCTGGGGCAGGCCCACGAAGCGGTAGACCTCGTCGCGCACGCGGCCCTCCACCTCGTCGAAGAGCGTGTCGGAGAACGCGTCCACGAACTGGTTCATCTCCACCACGCCCACGATGCGCCCCTCCGCGTCCACCACCGGGAAGGCCAGGAAGCGGTAGGTGACGAAGAAGTCCTCCACCAGCGCGTCGGAGGCGTCCACGGGCAGCTTCACCACCCGCGTGAACATCAGCGACGCGATCTGCTCGTCGGGCGCCGCGCGGATCAGCTTGCGGATGGGCACCACGCCCACCAGCCGGCCGGCCGGGTCACACGCGTAGCAGTAGAAGATCTCCCCCGTGCCCGGGTGGGCGCGCAGCTTCTCCAGCGCCTGGGCGACCGTGTCCTCCACGCCCACGGCGGTGAAGTCCCGGGACAGCCGGTCGCCCTGCAACAGCGTGTGAGCGGTCTCCGGAGGCATCTTCACGGGGCCGGGCACGAAACGTCCTGGCCCGCCGGAGCGTCAAGGCTTATCTAGGACTCCATCCGCCATGTCACTCGCGCCGTGTCCCATCTGTCAGAAGCCCGTGCCTCCGCGTCCGGAGAACACCTCTCAACCCTTCTGCTCCCGCCGCTGCCGCGCCGTCGACCTGGGCCGCTGGCTGGGGGAGGAGTACCGCGTGCCCGACCGGCAGGCCGAGCAGCAGGAGGACGAGCTGCCCTCCGACGGTGAGCCGCGCCGCCATCACGACGCCTGAGCCGTCGCCGCTGTCCACCGCTGGAAGATTCCCGGACCGCTCGAACGACAGGGCAGGGGAGCGCGCCGCCGGAAGGCCCGCGCCCGTGCGCCCCGAAGGGCAGGGGCAGGGCGTGCCGCTGGAGTCGCGCGAAGAGTGACGGTATACCCGCCTGCCGTGAAACGCGCCGTCAACCTCATCGCCAGCCTGCTCGTCACTGTCGCCTTCATGTGGTGGGCCTTCCGGGACACGGACGTGTCCACGCAGGTCGCCAGCCTCAAGGCGGCCAACTACGCGTGGCTGTTGCCGTACTTCCTGTGCCTCGCCTGCATTCACGTCTTCCGCACGCTGCGCTGGGGCGCGTTGCTGTCGGGCCTGGAGCACGTGCCGTTCCGCAAGCTGAACGAAGCGTCCGGCATCGGCTTCATGATGCTGCTGGTGCTGCCGTTCCGGCTGGGGGAGTTCGCGCGCCCCTTTCTCATCGCCCAGCGCAGCTCCATCCGCCGCAGCGCGGCCATGACGTCCGTGGTGCTGGAGCGCATCGTGGACGGCCTCTTCGTCGCGGCGCTGTTCCGCGTGCTGCTCTTCTTCGTCCCCACGGAGACCCCCGAGGTCCGGTACGTGAAGCTGGGCGCGTGGCTGATGTTCGCCGTGTTCGGCGGCGGCCTGGTGTTCCTGCTGCTGGGCCTGTGGCAGCAGGAGCGCACGGTGCGGCTGGTGCGCGCCACCGTGGGCCGCTTCTCCCCGGGCGTCGCGGACAAGGTGGCGGACATCGTGGACAGCTTCGTGGGGGCCATGCGCCAGCTCCCCGACCGCAAGCACATCGCCCTCTTCTTCCTCTACACGTTCGCCTACTGGGGCATGAACGGCCTGGGCATGGCGCTGCTCGCGCGCGCCTTCGACTGCTCCGGCGCGGCGCCGGGCATGGCCTGCGAGCCCATGAACCTCACGCTGTTCCAGTCCTACATCGTGATGTGCGTGCTGGTGGTGGGCGTGATGATCCCCGCCGCGCCCGGGATGATGGGCACCTTCCAGGCCGCCACCAAGGTGGGCCTGGGGTTGTTCATGCCCGCCGCGATGGTGAACGCGCACGGGCTCGCCTACGCGAACGTGCTGTGGCTGTGCCAGACGCTGCAGCAGATCGTCATCGGCCTCGTCCTGCTGTCCATCAGCCACATGTCCTTCCGTGAGCTGGCGGGGAAGATGAAGAAGGACGACGACACCACGGTCACCCGCTCGTCGGCGGCCTGAGGCCCTCCGGCGCTACGGGGCGGGCTGGTGGGCCTGCCCTCCGTCGGTGGGGGGCGGTGACGCGGGAGGCACCTGCTGGGCGCGCACGCTGTTGCGCACCTGCTCGGTGACGGAGGCTGGATCCACGGAGCCCTTGAAGGTGCCGAAGGGCGTCTCCAGGCGCTGCTCGTGCTTGCCGTCGGTGCCCGGCGGACCGCACCAGGCCTTTTCGGAATCCTTCAGCGAGGCCACGGGCGTGTGCACCGCGGTGCGCGTCCGCGTGGTGGACTTGGCCACGAGCACGTGGCCGCGCATCAGCACGCAGTGGTCCTCGTCGAAGTACCAGGCCGCCGAGCCGTCCGAGAACTCCTGCGCCCGCTCCGGTCCCCGGCCCATGGTGTCCGCCACCTGGGCGGCCGTCATGCCGGGGTAGAGCTTCTCGAAACCGGGGGTGGCGCAGCCGGTGGCGGCCAGCGCGAACAATGCGGACAGCAGGGAGGGACGCATCCGGGGCGCGGCTCCTGGAAGGAGAGGCGGGACACCCTAGCGTGTTCCTCCCGGACCGCTCCAGGAGGGGCCTGGAGCCGATGACGGGAGGATTACAGCTCCTGCTCCAGCCAGCGCGACAGCCGTTCGCGCAGCGACCGGACCCGGCGGCGGAGCAGGGGGCCGCTCACGACTCGCCTTCCGTCTTGGCGGGCATGCGGCCGTACTTGGACAGCAGGTCCTCCACGGCTTCACGCAGGTACTCGCTCTGGTGGATGCGGGTGCGCCGCGCCAGTTCGCGCAGCTTGTGCACCTGCTCCTCGGGGACGAGGACGTGGGTGGAGACGATGTCGGCCTCGGGGCTTCGGACCTCACCGGGTTCCACCGCGGACGGGGACGACGGAGCGTCGGGGCTCAGCGGGCTGGCGCTTCCATCCTGCATCGGGCTTCCTCCAGGAATGCTGCTACAGGCCGCTACCGACCTGGCGTGGGCATTAGGGGGTCGGCCTCTCGTGCCGTCAAAAAAAGGAACAGCCGACGCGGGTGGTTGACTCGGAACCCGGTGCGCTGTTACTCGCGCATCCACGTAAGGGGAGTAGTTCCCGCCCGGCAGCGAGGGGCGGAGGGGCGCTCGACACACTGGCTGGTGACAGCCCGGGCCCCCATCCCGCGCAAGCGCGCGAGACGAACGAGACCTTCGGACAGGGATAACGCTCCCTGGCCGAGGTCCGTCGTGCGCGCTCCTCCCTGAAGCGCTCCACCCCACGACATCCTCCGCGCCAGGAACTGGGATGGGGTGCCATCGTGTCGTTGGAAGCCATTGTCGGTTCATTCGTTCTCGTCGCCGCCAGTGAGATGGGGGACAAGACCCAACTGCTGGCGTTCTCGCTGGCGTCCCGGTTCCGCAAGCCGTGGGTCGTGCTGGGCGGCATCTTCGTGGCCACGGTGGCCAACCACGCGCTGGCGTCGTCGGTGGGCACGTGGGTGTCCACGCACGTCCCCGCGCGGGTGATGGCGCTGCTGCTGGCGGTGATGTTCCTGGGCTTCGGCCTGTGGACGCTCAAGCCCGACACGCTGGATGAAGACGGCGGCAAGCCCCCGCGCTTCGGCGCCTTCCTCACCACGGTGGCGCTCTTCTTCATGGCGGAGATGGGGGACAAGACGCAGCTGGCCACCATGGCGGTGGCCGCGCGCTACCAGGCCCCGGTGCTGGTGACGCTGGGGACGACGGCGGGGATGCTGCTGTCGGACGGGCTCGCGGTGTTCCTGGGCGACCGGCTGTCCGGCCGGGTGAACATGAAGTACGTGCGCTGGGTGACCGCCGCGCTCTTCTTCCTCTTCGGCTTCGTGTCGCTCTGGACGGCCTGGCGCGGCTGAGGCTTCGCGGAAGGCCCCGGCGTGCAGGGACGCCGGGGCGACGCCGGGGCTTTGGGGGGCGGCTACTTCAGGCTCGCCGTGTCGATGACGAAGCGGTAGCGCACGTCGTTCTTCAGCATGCGCTCGTAGGCGTCGTTGATCTTCTGGATGGGGATGACCTCCACGTCGGCGGCCACCTGGTGCTTCGCGCAGAAGTCGAGCATCTCCTGCGTCTCCCGGATGCCGCCAATCATCGAGCCGCCCAGCTTGAGTCGGCGGGGGATGAGCGAGAAGGCCGCCAGCGGCGTGGGGTTCTCCGGCGCGCCCACGATGATCATCGTGCCGTCCGTCTTCAGCAGGCTGAGGTAGGCGTTGTAGTCGTGCTGCGCGGAGACGGTGTCCAGGATGAAGTCGAAGGACCGCCGCAGCTTCTTGAACGTCGCCTTGTCGGACGTGGCCTCGAAGTGCGCGGCGCCCAGGGCGAGCGCGTCGTCGCGCTTGGACGGCGAGGTGCTCAGCACCGTCACCTCCGCGCCCATCGCCCGGGCCAGCTTCACGGCCATGTGGCCCAGGCCGCCCAGCCCCACGACGGCCAGCTTGCTGCCGGCCTTCACGCCGTAATAGCGCAGCGGCGAGTACGTGGTGATGCCCGCGCACAGGAGCGGCGCGGCGCGGTCCAGGGGGATGCCCTCCGGGATGCGCACCACGTACTTCGCGTCCACGGTGATGCGCGTGGAGTAGCCGCCGTAGGTGGGCTGGCCGTCGTATTCGCGGCCGTTGTAGGTGTTCACCGCGCCCCGCTCGCAGTACTGCTCGTCGCCCGCGAGGCACTGGGGGCACTCGCGGCACGAGTCCACGAAGCAGCCCACGCCCACGGTGTCACCCACCTTGAACGTGGTGACGGCGCTGCCCACCTGCGACACCCTGCCCACGATCTCGTGGCCCGGGACCATGGGGAAGAGGGCGCCGCCCCACTCGTCGCGGGCCTGGTGGATGTCCGAGTGGCACACGCCGCAGTACTGGATGTCGATGAGCACGTCCTGGGCACGCGGCTCGCGGCGCTCCACGGTGAAGGGGCCGAGCGCGGCCTTCGCGCTGGGGGCGGCATAGGCAGGGGTCGTAGGCAAGGGAGGCTCCTGAGGGGTAACGAAGCAGGGACGGCAATGTAGCGACGCCGGAGCCTTCATGCCCGGGGAACAGCCGGCGCAGTGGACCTGCCCGGGGAGCATCCAGGAGACTCCGCGCCCATGAGCCAGGAACGTCTGCAGCAATCCCTGTCCGCGGGTCCCCACCACCTCCTCTCCCGCCTGGTCGGCACGTGGGACGGCGTCGCGCGCACGTGGTTCCAGCCCGACAAACTGGAGGATGAGTCGCCCACCTCCGGCACCTTCCGGAGCGTGCTCGACGGCCGCTTCGTGGTGTACGAGTACACGTCCGCCTTTGGGGGCAAGCCGCTGTCCGGCATCGCGACGCTGGGTTACCACCTGGACGGGCGGCGGTTCACCCTGTCGTGGGTGGACACCTTCCACGTCGGCACGGACATCATGGCGCTGCAGGGAGAGGCCGGGGTGGACGACCGCATCTCCGTCACCGGCAGCTACTCCACCGGTGAGCAGTCGCCCCGCTGGGGCTGGCGCGTGGACCTCGAGCTCACCGGTCCGGATGCGCTGGTCATCACGCACTTCAACATCGAGCCGGGTGCGGCACCGCAGAAGGCCATCGAACTCCAGTACCAGCGCCGGAGCTGAATCAGCGAGGCAAGGGATGGCTCGCTAGGTTGCTAATTCTCGTATTGGAGGTAAAAGACGTTTTGCATGGTATGGTCGGAGCGCCGTGCACCCCGCCGGCATCATCCGGAAGGACTCCCCATGCATGTGAAGACGCTCATCGCCAGCCTCGCGTTCGGTTCGCTCCTGATGGCCTGCGGCCCGGAGGCGGGGTTGGAGGCGCACGCCTCCGATGCTCCTGCGCTCGCCACCACGGAGCAGGGCCTCTGTGAGGGCTGGGACGACGGTGCGCGCCGCTGTTCCATCAAGTGCACCTCCACCAGTGGGTGGATCACCCTGGACACGCCGATCGCCAAGGGTCACTGCCAGGAAACGGCCAACTCCTTCTGTGGCCGTACCGCCTACGGCGCCTGCTGGAGCTACTGAAAAACCTCTCGCCTGGAATTCCGAAAAGGATCCATCCCCATGAAGATGAAGACCCTGCTTGCCAGCCTCGCGTTCGGTTCCCTCCTGATGGCCTGTGGTGGAATGGAGACGGAGGCGCCCGTCACGGAGGAGCCCTCCATCGCCACGTCCGAGCAGCCGTTGTGTGAGGGCTGGGACGACGGCGCGCGCCGCTGTTCCATCAAGTGCACCTCCACCAGCGCCTGGCTCACCCTCACCGACAACGTTCCCAAGGGCGAGTGCCAGAACAGGGCCAACTACTACTGTGGCCGTACCGCCTACGGCGCCTGCTGGAGCTTCTGAGCCAGAAGCCGCGCCTCATGACGCCCGGCGTCCGTCCAGTCCTCGGTGAATGAGAGGGATTGGAGCCCCTGGAGCAGGGTGGGCAGTTCCCCCTCCTCCAGGAGGAAGCGCGCGGACGGGTGCGGATGGCGTTGCAGGTTGCGCCGGGTGGGCTGGGCGAAGACGAACAACCCACCCGGTGCGAGCAGCCGTGGCACGGCGGCGAGGAGCGGCCGCCAGAGGTAGTTCGAGCACACGACCAGGTCGAACGGACCGGGCGGCAACGCATCCGTCTCCAGGTCCAGGCGCAGGCGCGTGAGTGTCACGCCCGCGTCGCGCGCGAGTCCTTCCGCCCGCGCCAGCGCCACGTCGGAGATGTCCACCAGGGTGACGTCCAGGCCGCGTCGCGCGAGCCAGCACGCGTCGTGTCCCGGACCGCCTGCCAGGTCCAGCGCCCGGCCCGTGTGAGGCAGCCGGTCCTCGAGCGAGCGGAGGAAGCCAGAGGGCTCCCGCGTCGCGGTGGCCTGCTGGTGCTTGTCGTTCCAGCGCTGGCGATCCTCCTGGGACATGGCTCGGTTCCTTTGGGGGACTACTTCGGGTTCATCAGCGCGTTGAGGGACGGGTAGCTGGCGGCGGCTTCGAACAGGCTCGGAGAGTGTCCCTCGCGGAGGAACGCGGAGGCGAGCGCCCCGGCCCGGCCCCAGATGGCCTCCGAGATGGCGGACCCGGCGCTGAGCCGCCGCACCCCTAGCCTCTGAAGCTCCGCCGCGGCGGGGAGGTCCTGCCGCGCGAGCACGTTCACGGGCAGCGACGTGCTCCGGGTGAGGGCCTGGATTTCAGCGGCATCCGTGACGCCCGCGGCGAAGAGGCCATCCGCGCCGGCCTGCTGGTAGCGGGCGGCACGGGCCAGGGTCTCCTCCACGCGGCGCTCGGGTGGCACGAGCTTGCGCAGGTAGACGTCCGTGCGCGCGTTGACGAAGACGTCCACGCCCAGGCGCGCGCCCGCCTGCTTCACGCGTTCAATCTTCGCGGCGAGCAGCTCCGGAGGACCGTTGCCGTCCTCCAGGTTGCAGCCCACGGCGCCCTCGGACAAAAGGCGGGCCACGTTCTCCGCGGCGGTGGCCGGGTCATCCGAGTAGCCCGCCTCGGCGTCCACGGTGAGGGGCACCCGGATGGCGCGGGCGATGGTGCGCACCGTGTGGACGAGCACGTCCACGGGCAGCGCATTGCCGTCCGGGAAGCCCAGGGCCCAGGCGATGCCGGCGCTGGTGGTGGCGATGGCCTTCGCGCCCAGGCTCTCGAAGAGGCGGGCGCTGCCGGCGTCCCAGGCATTCGAAAGCAGGAGCAGGTCCGGGCCCTGGTGCAGCGCGCGGAAGGTGGCGGCGGTGTCGGGACGGGCGGTCATGCGTGGGAACTCCGATGTTGGGGTGAGAGGGATTCAGGCGTGCGTCTGCTCATGATTGAGCAGCCAGCGTTTGCGTTCCAGGCCTCCTGCATAACCCGTGAGCGAGGCATTGGCACCGACAACGCGGTGGCACGGGACGACGATGCTGATGGGATTGGCGCCATTGGCCAGGCCCACGGCGCGGATGGCCTTGGGCCGTCCGATGCGTTCGGCGAGCCGCCCATAGGTGGTCGTCGTACCGGCGGGAATCTCCCGGAGGGCGCGCCAGACCTCGCGCTGGAAGGGTGTGCCGCCGGTCTCCACGGGGAGGGATGCGATGGCGCCCAGGTCTCCGCGCAGATACGCCTGGAGCGCGGAGGTGCGGCCGAAGGGATCGCGCGCGGGTTCCAGGACGCAGCCGTTCTCGCCGTAGTGCAGGCGCAGGAGCCGGTGCATGCGGGCCTCGTAGCCCTCCCAGTCCAGCGCGCGCAGGCGGCCTTCCTCATCGCAGACGAGGAGCGCCACGCCAGCGGGGGTGGGCGAGGAATCGATGAAGAAGCGCGGACGGTCAGGCATGGGCTTTCCGGCGGGGAGGAGCGGTGGGGAGGCGCCGCGCTCGGGTGTTGGTTTGAGGATCCGGCCTGGGCTCACGGGCCTGGAGGGCCACCGAGGTCCAGAGGTGTTGGGCTGCGTACGCGCGCCAGGGGCTCCAGGCTTCGGCGCGTCGCAGCAGCGCTTCCGGCGTGGGCCGTGGGCTCCCGGCTTCCGTCGCGGCGCGCAGCAGGGCGACGTCGGAGGCGGGAAACGCATCCGGCTCCCGGACGGCGCGGAGGGCGATGTACTGGGCGGTCCACTCGCCGATGCCGGGCAGGCGCGTGAAGCGGGCCACGGTGTCCGCGAGCGACGGGCCGGGTTGAAACAGCGAAGAATCGGCCGCGACGGCCGCGGCGAACTGGGAGATCGCCCGTGCCCGAGCGGCCGGCATGCCCAGGCCGGTGAGGTCCGCCGCGGCGAGGACTTCGGGACGGGGGAAGGCGCGCTGGAGCCGGGCGTCGCCGGTGAGCGCCGGATCCAGGCTTTCGCCATGCAGGCCCAGGAGCCGCTGTCCCAACTGCCGCGCGGCGGCGGTCGTCACCTGCTGGCCGAGGATGGCGCGGACCGCCAGCTCGAAGCCGTCCCAGCCGCCCGGGGCGCGAAGGCCGGGACGCGCGGCGAGGAGGGGCGCGAGCAGGGCATCCGTCGACAGGTGGGCCCGGATGGACTCCACGTCCGCGCCCACGTCGAAGACGCGCCGGACCTGGGCGACGACGGAGGGCAGCATCCGCACGTCGCTGACACGAAGGGTGGCGCGCAGGGCATCGAGCCCCGGTGCGGGTGACACCTCCACGGCGCCCTGGCCCCAGGCATTCGTGAACGTGCGCAGATAGCGGCCGGGCTCGACGTGCTCCATGCCGGTGAATGCGCGGGCCGTCAGCCAGGCCACCATCGCGTCCCAGTCGTAGGGAGGCCGGTAGGGGATGAGGAGCGTCACCTCGGGGCCCGAGGATGTCACCGGAGCCGCCCGGGCACGGCGGAGGGCGCCCGGAGGCCGGCCGTAGAGCGACTGGAAGACGGCGTTGAAGCGCCGCACGCTGCCGAAGCCGGACGCGAGGGCGACCTCCGCCATGGAGAGGGAGGTTTCGTGGATGAGCTGCCGGGCGAAGAGCACGCGGCGCGTCTGGGCCACGGCGACCGGTGATGCGCCCAGGTGTTGGTGGAAGAGCCGGCGCAGCTGCCGGTCTCCAACGCCGAGCCGGTCCGCCAGCGCCTCGACGCTGGCCTCGTCGGCGTCCATCAGGCCGTCCGCGATGAGCGCCAGGGCGCGCGAGACGGTGACGGAGGTGCCGCGCCAGGGGGCCAGCGAGGGCGAGGCCTCGGGCCGGCAGCGGAGGCAGGGCCGGAAGCCCGCCTCCTGGGCGGCGGCGGCGGTGGGGTAGAAGGTGCAGTTCTCGAAGCGGGGCGCGCGGGCCGGGCAGATGGGGCGGCAGTAGATGCGCGTCGTCTTCACGGCGGTGAAGAACCGCCCGTCGAAGCGGGAGTCCCGCGTCGTCAGCGCGCGGTAGCAGGCGGTGGGGTCCAGGCCGTCCATGGGGGGAACGTCCCACGGCGGGCCCTGGATGTCTGGCCGTTTTCGGACGTGGACGTGGGCCCCCGGGATGCAGGCCAGTCGGCTCGCCTACCACCTCACCGTCAGGGCGGTCGTCCTCCCGTGCTCGACCGTCGTGGTTTCTTCGTGGCGGCCGAGCGCGGCGTGCTCCAGCAGGACTTGGACCTTCGCCCCGTCGACACGAACCGCTGGCGTCGGGGACATGCCCACGAAGGCACCGTTGATCCATACGCGGGCGCGCGGGATGGCGATGACCTGGAGACGCGTCGGCTCGGCTTCCACGGCAGGCGTACTCCATCCCCTGGAGCGACCGCCGCCGCCACCCCCGTGACAGTGATAGCCCCCCGTGGCCCGTTCGTTGTGACAGCCGGAGCTGTTGGTACGTCCCGGATGTGCCCACGCGAGGTGTGAACACACCAGCGCCGCGATGGCACCCAATCCCAGCATCACCTTGCTGCCGCGCCTCATGGATCCACCCGTCCAATCTGTGCTTCGACCAGCGTGTCGTGATGCCATCCGAGCAGGGCCGTGTGCCGCCCCAGGCGAACCGTCACATGGGCCACGCCCCTGCCTGCATGCACGAGGTCCTTCGCGGAGAACTCCTGGCCCGTGAAGCGCTTCGCCGCGGTCTGGAGCGCCGCGGGCGACAGCCCCGCCTGCCCATGGTCCGGCGCGGTGACGTAGAGGCCCCGGGTCATGCCCTGACCAATGAACAGGTACGTGAGCGTTCCCGGAGGCGCGTCCACCACGCGGAACACGTCCGCGCGCTGCATCTCCAGTCCGGAGGGACCGAGCTGCGCCTGGGCGACCTCCACGGGCTCACCGAGGGGAAACCGATTGCGCAGCAATGCCTCTCTGCGGCCGAGGATCGCGGCCCGGGCGGCGGCCACGTCAGGGTCGCCGCCGAGCACCGCGAGCAGGGCATCCGCCTCCTCGTCCGCGGTGCGCAGCTCTCGCAGCGAAGCCCCGAGCCCTCCCGCGTGGGCCGTGGCCTTCGCCAGCCGGGTGAGCTCCGCGCCCCGGAAGGAGGCCAGGGCGGCCCGAGCCGTTTCACCCGTGTCGACCGCCACCGCGGCGTGGAGGGCCGTGGCGCGGCAGCGCACATCGCGGGCAGGGCATGCGTGTTCCTGACGCAGGTAGGCCTGGGTGAGCAGCGGCTCGGGACGTTCGGCGGCGAGCGTCCGGGCCTGGATGCGGGACAGGACCTGGATGGCCTCGGCCAGGTCTCCCTTCTCCAGCGCGGCTTTGCCCTTCGCGATGCGGAGGTCCTCCAGCTTCGCCCGAAGTCCATCCATGACGGAGGCCTGAGCCCGCTCGGTGGACAGGGCCTTCAGCTCGGCCTCCACCCGGTCCTCTTCGCCACGTTCCAGCGCGGACCGCGCCCAGGCTTCGCGCAGCTTCACGCACTCTGCCTCCAGCGGGTCGGTTCCCTTTCCGGAGCCCGCGTAATGGCGGATGAGCTTCACGGCGTCGCGATTGTCCATGCCCCGGATGCGCGCGAGAACGAACGCGTTCCGCGCCTCGATGTACTCGGGGCTGGATTCACCGCTGGCCTCCAGCAGGTCCGCGTGCAGCTCGGCTTCACGAAGCTGACCGGCGGACGTCAGGCGAGCCAGTTCCGGAACCGAAGGACGGATGAAGAGGAAGCATCCCGCGAGGACGAGCGCGCAGAGTCCCGTCAGTCCGATACCAATCCGGTCGTGCCACCGCGCGGGGGATTTCGCGCCACCGGTGCGTCGACGGCGCAGCGCGCTCGCGACCCACCACCAGGTTCCGGGCCAGAGCCCCAGGATCGCCAACATGGCGAGCCCGCTCTGGGCCGGTTCTTCGTAGAACTTGTGCCGTGAAATGAAAGCGCCAACCAGGAAGGGCACGGCGAAGAAGCCCGCCATGGCCACGCCCATCAGGGCTCCGACGCGCCGGTGGAATGCGGAGGTATCGCGGGCCTGAGTGGGCTGGAGACCGTGTCCCAGCAGGTGGATGAACCCGGGCCTGCCCGCGAATTCAAAACAGACGGTCGCGGACGGAGCTTCAAAGACATCCAATGTCTGGGAAAGGATTCGTGCGCGCAGCGGTTCGAGCTCGGGCTCCAGCGACGCCCGCGCGGCGATGAAGCCCGCGGCACGGATCTCCTCTCCCAGCGCGGAGTCGGGCAGGGGACCTGCGTGCTCCACGGAAGCCAGGGCACGTGCTCCCGGCCATTGGAGGGCCCGCTTCGAATCCTCCAGCAGGCCCTTGTGAGAGGAAAGGGCCTTCGCATCCGGCCACGTACGCACCTGGGTGCGTTCGACGGTCGACACCTTCAGCCACCGGCGCAGCGTCCCCGAGCCCCGGCAGGTGCGGCAGCCCACCAGGCCCTTCGTGCAGCGGACGCACTTCTTCGTGCCCTTACCCCGGCACTCCGTGCAGTTCACCATCCGGTAGCTCTTGCGCGCCCGGCTCATCCGCCGGCCGGACCCGCCGCAGCCGGAGCAACTCGCGCGAAGGGAGCCCCGGCACGTGGGGCACGTCACCTGGCCGGCGCCTTGACAGTCCCCGCACACGGCGAGGTGGGAGGACTGTTCGGCCAGGGCCTCCGGGGACGCGCTCCACAGGTCCAGTGTGTCGAGTGAGACCGGGGGCGTGGAGCGGGAGCTTCGGGCCGTGTTCGCGCCGCCCGCGTAGGCCTCCGCCGCCCAGGTGCCGGTACGGACGGCGTACCGGGTGACGAGCCGCCCGTAGCGGAGCACGGACGCGTCGACCCGGGTGATGAGGTCCGCGAAACCAAGGGGGCCCAGCCGCCAGCGCGACCAGCGGATGGCCGCGGCCCGGGCCTTCGAGTGGATTTCCTCATCCAACATCGTGCGGACTCCCCCCGGAGCATGGGTGCTGCGCCTCGGGACAGGGGAATCGGACCGCGCCAGGAGGGGACCTGACAATCCCCCTGAAGGGGGACGGGCGGGCGCTGCGGCAAGAAAAAGCCCCGGAATCACTTGGGAAAGTGACTCCGGGGCTGCTTGATGGCCAGGGTCAGACTTGAACTGACTACCTGCGGATTATGAGACCGCCGCTCTAACCAGGTGAGCTACCTGGCCGTGAAGCCCCGCCCGTATACCGGGCCAGGGCCGTGACCGCAAGAACTTCGGACGAGGCCCCGGGCCCGTCCTGACGGGGCTGCGAGAGGGCCTTCCGACCTCCGCCCCTGGACCGGCTGCCTGCTGGGGCGACGGGGGCTCCAGGCTACTGGTAGCGAGCTACCCAGAGGGTGTCGCCATCCGTGGTGGTCTCGATCCACACCGCCGTCGCATGCCCATTCAGGTCCATGGCCCCCGTGATGGCGCCCACGACGGCTCCCGGCGCGGACCGCAGGGGCTCCGGGGCCCGGAAGTTGCCAGGGGCGTATTGGTAGCTCGCCCAGGCTGTGTGGTCGGACTGGGCCCAGAAGGCGACCTGGTCACCGGCCGGGTCGGAGCCGAGCACGGGGTATCCGCCCAGCACGGTGCCTCCGAGCCTCGGGTTGTTCGGGTCGACGCTGCGGTCGAAGCGCGGACGGATGTCCCAGTCCTCCTTCGCCGCGATGTACACGCGTCCCTCGGCGGCTCCGGTGAGGGGAGGGGGATGGGGCAGGTAAAGCCAGCCGGCCAATGCATCGCCCGTGTTCGTCGCGATGACGATGGAGGGGTTGAACATGCCTCCGTAATCGGAGATGTGCGAATCGATGCGCACGGAGGGCTGCCATGTGTTGCTCGCACGGTCGTAGCGGCGTGCGTCGATTCCCTGCATCAGTTTGCCGTCCAGCGTCGAAAGCTGCTGTGGCCAGACGGCGATCGCGTTGCCCGCCGCGTCCATGGCGATGGCGGGCGTCGAGGCCGCGCCGTAGTTCGTCCGGCTCAAAATCGAATCGCTACACCACTGGAGCTTGTCGGCATTGAACGCACTGCCATGAATGGCCTGGGTCCCGCGGGCGTCCGCCTGCTGCCACAACACGAGCGCATTGCCGTTCACGTCGAGGGCGGCGGCGGGCCAGAGCGACGGGGTGTCGCGCGCCGAGTTGAGGGGCACCGGCGGCTGGATCCACCGGTTGCTGGCCGCCGCATAGCGCATGGCCATCACCCGGTGCTCGGCGGGCTTGCACAGCGTCTTGCAGAGCGTGGTCCACACGAAGACCGCGTCACCCGTGGGGGACATGGCCAGACGCATGGTGGGTGTGTCGTCCAGGGGGAACGTGAGCTGTAGCGCGAGGCTCCATTGGCTCGTCGCCGCCGAAAAGCGGCTCGCGAAGAGGGTGTCGCCGGCCGGGGTCTGCTGGAGCCAGACAGCGATGGCATTGCCCTGCTCATCCGCGGCCAGACTGCTCCGGAGAACGTGGCCGGGTTGGGATTGGAGCGGCTGCTCGGGCGTCCACGTGTCGGATGTGGCGACATAGCGGCTGGCGTAGAGCGCCGTGTAGTCGTAGGGCGCGTTCTGCGTCGTGACATGCGCGAAGACGGCGATCGCGCTCCCGGAGGGGCCCGCCACCACGCGCGTGTGCTCCCAGGACAGCGACGGTCCGGTGGAGAGCCGCTGGGGCTTGCTCCAGCGCATGATGCTCGCAGCCCCCGCGATTGGATTTCGCGGGGAGGGGGCCGTCCCCAGGGGGCAGGTCGCGCACCCGAGCTCACACAGCATCAATCCCATCACAAACATCAAGACGCAACGGGAATGGACTCTCATGGGGACAGCGCGTGGATCTACTCCCTGTCCCCCTGACGGGGTCAGTGTCCGCGAGTCCCCTCCGCGCGCTCAGAAGGCAACGGCTGGGGGCCCTGGCGCCCGAGCCGTCGTCACTCCCGTCGCTCCGCCCCACGCTGTCGGAGCAGCGCCGCGGCCCGGGTCCGGACGCTGGCCATGGGGTGCTCGCGGGCGGCCTCCTCCAATGAAGGCACCGCGGCCTCGCCCAGGTCCTTGCGGAGGAAGTCCTCGCAGGTGCCGTGGAACCGGTCGCTGACGAGGCAGCGGATGGCGTCCTGGATGACGACCGGCGCGTTGCCGTACGCGGCGTCATTGCGCAGTGCCGCCCGGTAGGCCGCCACGCCGTCCACCCAGCGGAGGTTGTCGAAGTCGACGTTCCCCTCCAGATAGCGGACGTAGGCGCTCGCCGGGTACTTCGCCGCCAGCTTCTTCAACGCCGCCAGGGCCGCGTCCCGCCGCTGCGCCTTGATCAACCGATGCACGTCGTCGATGCCCGGGAGCTGCTCCACGACGGGCTGCCAGGCCGTGGCTCCCGCTGGAGCCTCCGCCCGTGCTTCCTCGGCTGGCGGGGCCATGGGCGACGGCCGCTCCGGGGACACCGGCGCCGGGCCCGCGGACCTTGACGCCAACGCCCACCCGCCAAGACCCACCGCGACCATGGAGAGCACGACGGCGCCTCCCACCACCCGGCGCGAGCGGCTCTGGACGGGCGGGGGCTTCATGGGTCCAGAGCGGAGCGTGGCCTCGGACTCCTCCTTCCTGGCCACGGCCTCCGTCGGAGCCACCGGTGCGGGCTCCGGCGCGCGGGCTTCGGCCTGAACGCCCACCGGCGTCGCCCGGGGCTGCGCACGGGCGTTTCGGGTCGCGAGCACCTCCTCCTTGGGACGTGCCGGCATGGGCGTGGAGGCTCGCGCCGCCCCCGATGCATCGCCGGCCACGGGCGCCACGGAGCGCACCTCCGGACCCGCTCCGGCCCCTTCGAGCGCGGCCAGGAACTCCGTGGCGGACTGGAAGCGATCCCCCGGGGCCTTCTCCATCGCCTTCGCCAGCGTCGCTTCGAGCTCCGCGTTGAAGCCCGCGTCAGGAGCGGCGTCGCGCAACCGGGGCGGCGTCACCTCGCGCTGCATGCGCAGCAGCTCCGCGTTGCTGGTGGCGTTGAAGGGTTTCTTCCCGGTGAGCAGCTCGTAGAGCAGCACGCCGGTGGAGTACAGGTCCGTGGGCGGACCCACCGGCTCGCCGTGGATCTGCTCCGGGGCCATGTAGGACGGTGTCCCGAGCATCATCCCCGACGTGAGGCCCGTCACCTCGTCACGCAGCTTGGCGAGCCCGAAGTCGAGGATGCGCACCTGCTCCCCGAGCCCCACGGCGTGGGTGACGATGATGTTCTCGGGCTTGATGTCGCGGTGGATGATGCCCTGGTCGTGCGCATGGGCCAGACCCGCGAGCACCTGCCGCACGGCGCTCAGGGCCCGGGCCGGGGGCAGCGGGCCGTCGCGCAGCAGCGCCCGCAGCGTCTCGCCGGTGACGAAGTCCATCACCATGTACGGCGACTCCTGATCCACGCCGAAGTCGATGACCGATACGCAGCACGGATGGGTGAGGCGGCTCATCGCGCGCGCCTCGACCTGGAAGCGCTTGCGGAAGTCGTCATCCCGCGCCGCCCACGCGTGCAGGAACTTGATGGCGACGGACTTGCCGACCTCCAGCCGCTCGCCCCGGTACACCATGCCCATGCCACCGGCGGCGAGCCGCTCGATGATGCGGTAGCGCTCCTGCAATACCGAGCCGATGCGAGGATCCGTCACGGCCGTGGGCTCATTCATGGGCGCGCACGATAACAAGCGCAGGCGCGAAACCGATGCTCACCTGTCGTCGGTTCGTTCTCACACGCGCGGTGGAACGTCTGGGGAAGTCGCACCTGGCGAGGCGCGGCTGCGCACCCACCACGACTGGATGGGGTACCGCGCAATGACAGCGTGGCTCGGGAGCGGTGGCGAAGTAGAGTCGAAAGCTCCGCAACCCTCGGCTGTCCCGAGATTCCCTTTTCCGCCCCTCCGGAGCTGAAGTGACGCTCGTCCCGCTTCTTGTCGTCGTCCTCGCATCCACGGCAACCGCAGGTGACGTCCCCCGCTCGGGCTATTTCGGCGCGGGAGTCAACCTGGAGCCCCTCTCCGTGGGGCCCGTGCAGGCGTTCTCGGGCGGCCGGGTCGCGGTCGGCATCAGCCTGCAGGCAGCGCTCCAGATTGATCTCGGTTCCCGGTGGGCGTTCCGCCTGCCAGTGGAGGCGGGGGTCGGCGGCTCCGGGGACTCCACCTTCTCCGAAGTGGGCGTCACCCCGGGGCTGCTCTACCGCTGGCGCTCCGACGCGGACCAGCGATGGGTTCCGTACCTGGGAGCCGGGTTGAAGCTTGGCGCAGCGGGGGCGGGCAGGGAGTTTTTGGGGCTCCCACTCGTCACCACCGTGCAGTCGCTCGACCTGGACTTCGATGACGACGACGGCGACTCTGATGATCCCAACTTCGAGTCGCGCCTGGGCGCCTTCCCGGAGGTCTGGGCCGGAGTGGAGTGGCACCCCAACCGGTGGTTCTCGCTCAACGTGCAAGCGGCCTACACCTACGTGCGGGTGCTGGGCACGAACGTTCACCTGCTGCATGAACGGGTGGGCGTGAGGTTCTCCCTCTAACGCACCGCCACGCGGAGGGCGCGCTCGTCAGCGCTGCTGTTGCCCGGGCGAGGAAGGCTGCCCCTGTTGTGGGGTGCCGCTTCCGCTCATGCAGCGCTGCATCCTCTCCGCCATGCGCTGGACGTCCTCGACCTGACCGGGGTCCTTCGCGGTGAGCCGAAGGACGGCCCCTGTCGGCGTCTGCTCCACCTTCACGTCTGCCTTTCCGCGCATGGGGCAGCTCATTCCCGCTCCGCCCATGCCATGGCCCATCATTCCGCAGGGGCAGCCGGCTTGCTGCTGCGCGGGGGCATTCGTCTGGCGCTCGGAATTCGGAGTGCCTTGGGCTCCAGCGAGCGGTCCGACGAGCAGTCCCGTGGTGATGAGCAGACCGTATCCAAGCTTCCTCATGGCATTTCCTCCCAGGCTCGAACTTCCCCAGGGAAAAGCTGCTGCCGGAGCTGGAGGATGGCCTGCCCGAGCCAGCGTGGGACGGCGGTGGAGGCGGTGGATTGCCGCCTGAATCCCTGGCGGAGCCGTGAGGTGGTGAACCCCCCTGGACCGCGGGACATCGACAGGGGGCCTCATCCTGGCTGCCATCGCGGAATGGCCACGAGGTCCCCATGAGCACCCGCACCCCCGATACCGAGCACGCACCGGTCCTCGAGGAGGACGTCCCCGGAACCCTGACCCGGCGCCCGGCTACATGATGATGGGCCAGATAGGCATGGCTCAGATGGGTGAGATGGGGATGCCTGTCCCGTCCAACTCCATTCCCATGATGGGACGCCAGGGCAAGCACGACTCCATCACCATGGGTGGCATGCTCACCGTGCTCAAGGTCCGCGAGCGCCTGGATGGATACAAGGACCCGGGCTGGTATGACAACCCACCCGGCACGCGGGCCCAGGCGGCGAGCACGGATGCGCTGCGCCGGGACGGCATCGACGTGGAGGCCCCGGCTCTGGTGGAGCCCGGCTCACCGGCTTGATGCTGGAACAGGCTTCCGGGCAGGCTGGACGGCCATGGCCCCCATCACCTTCCGCATCGCCCGCGACACGGATCTGCCTGGCATCCTCCAACTGCTCGCGGATGACGCCATCGCGCAGGCCCGCACAGGCTACACGGCGGAGGTCAGTCCCTCCGTCCGCGCCGCGTTCGACGACATCGCCGCCGACCCGAACAACGAGCTCATCGTGGGTGAACAGGACGGGCAGGTCGTCGCCACGTTGCAGCTCACGTACATCCCCGGCCTGAGCCGGGGCGGCATGCGCCGGGCGTTGGTGGAGGCGGTGCGCGTGCGCTCGGACCTGCGGGGGCAGCGCATTGGTGAGGCGTTGATGGTGGACGCCATGGAGCGCTCGCGGGCGCGGGGCTGCGGGCTGATGCAGCTCACGACGGACAAGCTCCGCCACGAAGCCCACCGCTTCTATGCGCGGCTGGGATTCGTGGCGAGCCACGAGGGCATGAAGCGCCCCCTTTGAATCACTGCTGCGGCTGCGCGGCGGCCGGGTCCATCCAGAACGGCTCCCACTGGTGGCCGTCCAGGTCCGAGAAGCTGCGCTGGTACATGAAGCCCATGTCCGTCTTGTCCTTGGTCTCCTTCGCGCCCGCCGCCAGCGCCTTCTCCATCAGCGCGTCCACGGCGGCGCGGTTCTCCTGGGACAGCGCGATGATCACCTCCGTCGTCTTCGTGGCGTCCGCGACCTCCTTCTGGGTGAACGTCTTGAAGAAAGGCTTCACGAGCAACATCACGTAGATGTCCTCGCTGATGACCATGCACGTGGCGTTGGCGTCGGTGAACTGGGGGTTGAACGTGTAGCCCAGCTTCGTGAAGAAACCGACCGCGCGATCCAGCGACTCGACGGGGAGGTTGACGAAGATCTTGGTGCCCATGGTGCGTCTCCTGGCGGAAGAAAGTGGATGAGGTGAACGACGCCTTCACCCTCGCGACGAATGTGCTCCGGTGGGATCGACACCGGATTTATTTTTTCCCGAGCCGCCGCCAACCCGCCGGAATCACAGCACCTTGCCGGGGTTGAGCAGGCCCAGCGGATCGAGCGCGCTCTTGATCGCCTGGTGCAGGCGCAGCGTCTCCGGGCCCAGCTGCGCGCCCAGGAACCCGCGCTTGAGGGAGCCCACGCCGTGCTCGCCCGTGATGGTGCCTCCCAGGGCCAGCGCCGCGTGCAGGATGTCGTCGAACGCTTGCTTCGCCCGCGCCAGCGCCGCTGGATCCTTCCGGTCGAAGACGACGGTGGGGTGCATGTTCCCATCGCCCGCGTGCCCGAAGGTCCCGATGAGCACCCCGTGCACTCGCGCGATGCGCTCCACCGCCGCGAGCAACTCCGGGATGCGCACGACGGGCACGCCCACGTCATCCAGCAGCGTGGCACCGCGCTGCTCCAGCGCCGGGAAGGCGAAGCGCCGGGCGCCCATGAGCAGCTCGCCCTCGGCCTCGTCGGCGGTGCTCATCACGGAGGTCGCTCCGGCCCGCTCACAGGACGCGACCATCAGCGCCAGCTCCTCTTCGCCCTGCACGCCTCCCGCGTCGGAGCGCGCGATGAGCAGGGCCTCGGCGGTGACGTCCAGGCCCATGGGCTTCCAGGACTCCACGGCGCGCACGGTGGTGCGGTCCATCAGCTCCAGCACGGACGGGCGCGAGCGCTCCATGATGTCGCAGACGGCCGTGCCCGCGCTCACGAGCGTGGGGAACGCGGCAACCAGCGTCGTCGCCTTTGGCGGCCGGGGGCGCAGCCGCAGCGTCGCCTCGGTGAGGACGCCCAGCGTGCCCTCCGACCCGATGAAGAGCCGCGTCAGGTCATAGCCCGCCACGTTCTTCACCGTCCGCCCGCCGGTGCGCACCACGGTGCCGTCCGCGAGCACCGCCTCCAACCCCAGCACCGCGTCGCCCGTCACGCCGTACTTCACGCAGCACAGTCCTCCCGCGTTGGTGGCCAGGTTGCCGCCGATGGAGGAGAACTCCCAGCTCGCGGGATCCGGCGCGTACCAGAGGCCCTGCTCCGCGGCGGCGGCCTTCACCGCGCCGTTGAGCGCGCCGGGCTGGACGACGGCCAGCATGCCGCGCCGGTCCACCTCCAGGATGCGGTTCATCCGCATGAGCGACAGGACGATGCAGCCCTCGCTCGCGTTCGCGCCGCCCGACAGGCCCGAGCCCGCGCCTCGGGGCACCACCGGCACGCGCAGCGCCGTGGCCACGCGGAGCACGGCCTGCACTTCGGCCGTGGACGCGGGCCGCACCAGCACCCTCGGCATGCCCGAGGACGCCCACTCCGCCTGGTCGCGCCGGTGCGCCGCGAGCACGTCGGGATCCGTGATGATCGCCTCCGCCGGCAGCACCTCCGCCAGCGCTCGCTCCACGTCGACCGTCATGAAGGCCTCCCAGGCTCTGGAACGTGAACGCCGGGCCGGCCCCCCGTCATCCGTTGCCTGACGCCTCAGCTTGCCTCGGCGGCGCAGCCGCTTCACCCAGGACCTGCGCCAGGAACGTCCGCAAGGCGGCGTCCGCGCGCCTCGCGGCGACCGGGTGGTATTGGATGCCCGCTTCGGGCCTCTGGGCGCCGGGGAAGGTGAAGGCATGCATCGCGTGGCCGTAGGCCTGGAGCTGCCAATCCGCGCCCGCCTCGGTCAGCTCCCGCGCGATGCCCAGCACCGCGTCCGGCTTCGCGGTCGGATCTTCCCATCCGTGCAGCAGGAGGATGCTCGCGGAGATGGGCGGCTGGGGGCCCAACCGTGGCGGGTGGAGCATCCCGTGAACGCTCACGGCGCCCCTCAAGCCCTCCGGTGCCGCGCGGGCCAGGTCGAGCGCGCAGAGCCCTCCGAAGCAGTAGCCCAGCACCGCGACGCGCTCCGGGTCCACGCGCGGGTGACGCCTCGCGGCCTCCAGCGCCGCACGCATGCGCCGGCGGAGCAGCGCGCGGTCTTCCAGGAAGGGCCCCATGAGGTGCGAGTTGTCCCCCGTCACCTCGCCCCGCATGCCCTTGCCATACACATCCAGGGCGAAGCCCACGTAGCCCTGTGCCGCGAACCGCTCGGCCATCGCGCGGATGATGGCGTTCTGCCCATCCCACGCATGGGCAAGCAGCACACAGGGGCGCGGGCCCGCGTGGGCGGAGTCGTGGGCGACGTACCCTTCACAGTGCGTCTCCCCGTCGGCGTAATCGAGGAACCCGGCATGGAGGGACATGGTGGAGCCCACGCTGCCTTCCTGCCGCCCGGGCCGTCTTGAACGAATGCGACATGCCCGAGTCTTTCAGAGGAAGTGCGCGAGCGCCGGGGCCTCCCGGCGGGGGTTGAAGTAGTCCGCCATCATCGAGCGCGGTGTCCGGTCGAAGCGCCCGGGTGTCAGGCCCAGGTAGCGGCGCCACATGCGGATGCGGTGGGCCTGGTCGCTGAACCCCTCGTGCGGATCCCCTTGCCCCGTCTGCGCCGCGAGCAGGCTGTGGTGGATCCGCTCCAATGCGGCCAACTGCCGGGGCGAGTGTCCGAGGTGCTCCTGGAACCAGCGCTCCAACTGCCGCGTCGACACGTCCACGGCCCGCGCCGCGGCTTCTACTCGCGACGTGCGGCGCAGCACGTCCCAGGCCCGCGTGAGCCGCTCGGTCTCGGGAAGAGGCTTCGTCGTGGCCAGCCGTTCGAGCAGCCAGGCGTCCAGCCGCGCGGCGACCCGGTGGGGCTCCCACGCGGCCGACAGGTCCTCCACGAGCCGCCGGGACGCGCCATCGCCCAGCACCGCACCCAGCTCCAGCAGGTCGTCCCCGGTGGACGGGCCGCTCGCGGGAAACAGGCGCGCGAGCCCCACCGGCGTCAGCATGACCATCACGAAGGCGCAGCCCTCTCCCGAGCGCCAATCGCGGCGGTGGGATTGGATGCCGAGGAGCGAGGCGCGCGGGCCTCCCGCCGCGAAGTCGCTCGTGCACGGCCGGCCGAAGTTGAGGGTCAGCACCGCCGTGGGCGACGGCGCCGTCTGGATGGGCCGTCCCTCGTGGGCACCCTTCAGGTCCTGGATGAACCAGTACCCCTGCACCAGGGTGGACAGCGGCGCGACGGGGGCTTGCTTGAGGAAGTGCACGGCAAAACATAGTCCGAGAAGCCGTCCTCCAGGCGAAGATGGGGCCCGGATGAAGACCCCAACAGACGAGGCGGACCTCATCCAGCCCCTGGCGCTCGTCGAAGGTCCGCTGCCCACGCGGCTGGCGAATCCCTTCCACCCAGCGCCTCCAGGCCCCTGGGGCCTCCGCGCGGCGCAGGCGCTCCAGCAGCGGCTGCGGCGAGAACCCGCGTCCTCCGAAGCCCTGTGGCGGCCCGGTGGCGGCAAGATGTTCGGCGTGCTGGTGGTCGTGGCACCTGACGGGCGGGTGGGGTACCTGAGCGCCTTCTCCGGGATGCTGAACGGCGCGTGGAACGTGGAGGGCTTCGTGTCGCCGCTGTTCGACCCGGTGGCCCGCAACGCGTTCTGGCCCGCGGGAGAGGCAGAGCTGGCCAAGCTGGAACACCAGCACGCGGCGCTGTGCCAGGAAGCGGAGGCGCTGCGCGCACAGGGACGCGCTGATTCGCTGCGCGACGTGGAAGCGCGCCTGGCGGACGTGGAGCACGTGCGCGCCGAACGTTCGCGTGCTTTGTGGCGTCAGGTGACCCAGGGATATGTCATTCCCAATGCACGCGGTGAAACCCAGACACTGGCCTCGCTGTTCGCGCCCAAGCCGCCTCCCGGTGGCGCCGGTGACTGCGCCGCTCCCAAGCTGCTGGCGTATGCCTTTCGCAACGGATTGACGCCCCTGGAGCTCGCGGAGTTCTGGTGGGGAGCCCCGCCGCTCGATGGCCGCCGGGAGTCCGGTGCGTACTACCCGGCGTGTGACAACAAGTGCGGCACGGTGCTGCCGTACATGCTGCGGGGATTGGTGGTGGAGCTGGCTCCCGCCGCGCCAGCCGTCCCCGGACCGCGCGTCCTCCATGAAGACCCGTGGCTCCTCGTCATCGACAAGCCCGAGGGACTGCCCACGCTCCCCGGACGCCATGCGCCCACGCGCGACTCGGTGCTCGTCCGGCTCCAGCCCCGGTTCCCGGACCTGGTCCCCGCCAGCTTCCTCCACGAACTGGACCCGGAATCCTCCGGCCTCCTCGTCATCGCCCGGGACGCGGTGACCCGCGCCTCGCTCCAGCGCCAGTTCTCCCAGCGCGAGGCGGAGCAGCGTCACGTCGCCTGGGTGGACGGCCTCGTGGAGGGCGACGCCGGCCTCATCGACCTGCCGCTGCGCCCGGTGGCCCACGCGACCTTGGAGGACTGCGTGGACGCCCGCCACGGCAAGCGGACCCGGAGCGCGTGGAAGGTCCTCCGTCGCGAAGCGGCCCGGACCCGGGTGGAATTCGTTCCAACGACCCAAGTGCCCCACACGTTGCGTATCCATGCCGCGCATCGCCTGGGGCTGGGACTGCCCATCACCGGGGACGCGCGCTTGGGTCGAGAGGACGTGCGGCTGATGCTCCATGCCGACGCGCTGGCCTTCGTGCATCCACGCACCGGCGAGCGTCTGGTGTTCGCTTCGCCCGCGCCATTTTGAAGTCTGGCCGTCTGGATTGTTTGATCAATTCAAAGGCCCGCGGCGACCAAGGGAAAGAGAAGGGCGGGAAGGCCCTTCATGGACAGACACCCCCACCTTGGAGAGGAATCCCATGACCTACGCACGCAAGAACCCCGGCTCGAAGTCCTTCATCACGGGCCTGCTGCTCGCCGCGACGGCTCTCACCGGCTGCGGACAGGACGACATCGACCGCAAGTACCAGGGGACGTACGCGCTGGATCTCCAGCTCGACACCGGCGCGAAGGTGGCCGAGGGAGACCTGGACGTGGGCTTCAACGTCTACAACGACGATGACGCCATCATCTCGATGAACAAGCTGCTGTGCACCCTCTCCGCCAGCTACAAGGCGAAGGTCGCGCTGCCCGGCGAGGACGGCAAAGAGGTGGAGGTCGAGCTGCTGAGCGACGTGCGCCCGGATCAGATCCTCGTGTGCCCCGTGCCCGCGGAGCTGGGGGAGAACCTCTGGCTGCACTTCCGCCTGGGCCTGGGTCGCGTCGAGAAACAGCAGCTCATCATCGACTACGACGGCACCGTGGTGCGCGGCACGCTCGATGAGGTCTCGAACGGCCAGGGCATCCGCGTGGGGACCTTCGACTACACGTTCCAGGGCAACGAAGTGGCAGTGCCCTGATTCACCCGGCGCAATCCCAGCGTCCATCGCGCGACACCGGGTGTGAGTGGCCCCAGCGGCTTTCCACATCCTGCCTTCGTCGCGGTGGACGTCGGGTGCCGTGCATTGACCCCTCCCGGCAGGTGCTTGCGTGATTCCCGCGTTGCGCGCATACCCTGACTTTCGCGCAGAGAGGGGGGCAGGCGTCGTGCTCAAACTCAGAACCGAAGCCGAAGCCTGGATGCCCTTGTCGGGCGATGCGGAGCGCCACGCGCTGGACCACCCGTGGCCTTCCCCTGAGCAGGGCAGCGTGCGCTTCGTCGTGGGCGAGGACTTCTTCCGTCTGGAACACGACGCCCGGCTGGAGCTCTACCGCGACCTGTCGGAGCGGATGCTCGCCGTGTTCCGCGAACTCACCCCGCCCGGCGGCTGGCTCTACGCGTTGGATCCGCAGCACCCCTGCTACCGCTTCTACCCGCACGTCCGCTTCGAGTCCGGCGCGACGCTGGAGGAGATGACCGGGCTCTACACGCGTGAGCACATGGAGCGCGTGGAGCGCGGCATCCACCCGCCGTCGTTCGAACCGCGCTGGGCCATGGACGTCCACCCGGCGGGGGACCCGGAACACCTCTTCGCGCCGCCGGACTTCCAGTTCGTCTTCGCCGCGCGCTACCGCGTGGGCAACTTCGACGGGCTGGAGGCCCCGGGCAGGGGCCCCATCGAGACGGAGACTTACGAACTCTTGGGACAGCGCCTCATCGCGGCCGTGGACAGGAACCCGCCGGCGCTCTTCCAGCGCGCGCGCAGGTTGGGGCCCGACGACTGAGGGCAACCCGGACCGTCAGGCCGGGCGGGACACGCCGCGCGGCCGGGGCGCACCCTCGTAATAGAGGTTGGCGCGCCCCTCGCCGTAGACGACCAGCACCCGGTCGTTCTCCTCCAGGAGCCCGGACGTCTTCTGCGTGACCTTGCGGACCAGCGTGTCGAGCTGTGCCGGACCCTGCTTGCTGCTGGCCCGGACCGTGACGACTGGCATTCGGTGTTCCGCTCCTGGTGACCTCCCGCGACGGCAGGAAGGGCGTTGCGTGTCATAGCCAACGGAACACTTCGTTGACAAGTGCGCGCTGCCACGATGGATAGAGGTCATGCTCCACCTCGCTCGCGCATTGCTGGTTGCTTCGCTTGCCCTGGTCTCCACGTCCGCCGCCGCGCAGTCGCGTGAAGCCCTGGACCTGCGGGGCCACGTGTCGCCCACGCCCTTCTGGCTGCCCCGGGGCGTGTTCCTGGGCACGCAGATCAACAACGGCGCCATCATCCCCAACCTGCGCATCCAGTGGGAGTTCACCATCTTCCAGGACCGCAAGGACGCGTGGATCGCCGTCCTGGAGGGTGGGGTGGGGTGGGCGGCGACATTGCCCGAGAGCGCGCTGGCCGGCCGCAACCTCTACCTCCCGGTGACCTCCTACTACGAGCACAACGCGCAGCTGGGCTTCGGCTACCGCAACCACCTGCCGGGCAAGGTCCACTGGGGCTTCCAGGTCACCGGCGGCCCCACCTTCTACGGCGCCCATTTCACCACCCAGCCTCCGGACCGCCGCGTCGCGGGCTCCGTCCAGGGGCGCGTCCAGATTGGCTACCAACTGCCCCGGGACGTGGGCGTGGGCGTGGCGCTGGGCTACTCGGAGCCCTTCGGCCTGAAGAACCGCAGCTTCGCGCGTGACTTCGTGGGTGGCGTGAACATCGGATTTTTCGCGGATTGGCGGTAAGGGCGCGGTACACTCCCTGCGCGAGAGCGGCCCCGCCTGCTGGTGCGGGTAGGGCGCCACTTCCACGTCCATGGTCGAGCTGCTCAGTGCCCACGTCGCGCGCTACCTGCGCAACCGCGAGGAGTTCGAACGGGGACTCCCGGCGGGGCTCCTCCTCTTCACGCCCCCACTGGGCGGGGTGACTCCCTCCGACCAGGAGGAGTACCCCATCCGGACGGTGACCAACGCGGGGCCGCCGACGCTCGGGCAGGACGAACCCATCGTCTTCCCGGTGCTCAAGTCCCAGGGCAACGCCTTCGGCCGGGGCATCACCGTGGGGCGCACCGGCAACAACGACGTCGTCCTGGATGACGGCAGCGTGTCCCGTTTTCACGCGTGGTTTTCACGGGACGCGGGGGATACCGGTTTTCTACTGACAGATGCGGGTTCGAAGAACGGCTCGTACGTGGCCGGGGGCCGGCTGTTGGCCCGCAAACCCATGGCGGTGGAGGACGGGGTCCGGCTGCGCTTCGGTCAGGTGGAGGTCAGCTTCTACACGGCGGGAGGCTTCGCGCGCCTGCTGTCGGTGCGCCTGCAACCCTGAAGCCTTGCCACGTCTTCGGCGGCCTGCGTAACGTGCGGAGTCACCCTCTAGGCACGGATGGAGCGTTCGCGGTGGCCTTGACCACAGAAGCCTTCGGGCTGACCGATGTCGGCCGGAAACGGCAACACAACGAAGACGCGATGATGGTGGACGCGTCGCTCGGCCTGTTCATGGTCGCCGATGGCATGGGCGGACACGCCGCGGGTGAAGTCGCCAGCGCGCGGGCCACGGAGGTCGTCAAGCAGCACATCGCGGCCAACCGGCACCTGCTCAAGGACCTGGCGCAGAACCCCACGGCGGACAGCCGCTCCGCCGCCGCCGCGCTGGTGGAGGTGGCGGTGCAGCGCGCGTGCGCGGACATCTACCGCACGGCGATGACGGACGCCTCCAAGCGCGGCATGGGCACCACCTTCGTGTGCCTGGCCGTGGGCGGCAACAAGGGCGTCATCGGCCACGTGGGCGACAGCCGCGTGTACCTGGTGCGGCACGGGCAGTGCCACCGGCTCACCGAGGACCACACGCTCGTCGCCGCCCAGCTCAAGGCCGGCACCATCACCAAGGAGCAGGCGGCCACCTCGCAGTACCGCAACGTGATTACGCGCGCGGTGGGCATCCAGGAGTCCGTCCAGGTCGACACGCTCATCGTGGACCTGATGCCCGGTGACGTGTTCCTCCTCTGTTCGGACGGCCTGCACGGCTACATCGAGGACGAGGAGATATTGCCCCTGGTCGCGGGGCTGCAGCCCGGGGACCTGCCGCGCAAGCTCGTGGAGATGGCCAACGAGCGCGGCGGCAAGGACAACATCACCGCCGTGGTGGTGAAGGTGGCCGGCGACAGCGCGGCGCTCGCCAGCGAGGAGACGAGCGAGGCGCAGTCGCGCATGGAGGCGCTGCGGAAGATCCCGCTCTTCCGCCACCTCACGTACAAGGAGCAGACGGCGGTGCTGTCCATCGCCACCACGCGCACCTACCCCGCGGGTCGGGAGATCGTCGTGGAGGGGCAGCCGGGCGAGGAGCTCTTCGTCGTCATCCGGGGCCGGGTGGCCATCGAGAAGAACGGCGTGGAGATCGCGGAGCTGCGCTCCGGAGGCCACTTCGGTGAGATGGGCCTCATCGACAACGCGCCCCGCTCCGCCACCGTGCGCGCCACGGAGCCCACGCGGACCATGGTCATCGCCCGCTCCGACTTGATGGGGCTGATGAAGCGCGAGGCGATCCTCGCGGTGAAGATGCTCTGGAGCTTCGTGCAGGTGCTGAGCGACCGGCTGCGCGCCACGAACTCGGAGTTGAGCGAGGCGCGGCAGGAGCTGGCGGTGGCGCAGGCCATCCAACCGTTCGCCGAGGACTGAAGCGGGAACTCCCACGCCCCCCGGGGCGTCCTCAAGAGGACGCTCTGGAATTTTCCGGGGGAAACCGTCGTTGGGGGGCCGGCCTGGGAGTAAGGTCCCGGCCGCGTACACATGCGCAAATGGGTCTTCATCGCGGTGGCCGCCGTGCTGGCGCTCGCCGCCATCATGCTGGGGCCCCGGTGGGGCGCTCCGGCCGCGCGCCCCGTCTCGCCCGTCTCCGCCAGCTCCATCCGTCAGGGGATGCCCGCCTTCAACGCGGTGGCGGTGTCGTCCGGTGCGCAGGAGGGGCTGACGCTCACCGGGCGCGTGCTGGACGGCAACGGCCGGCCGGTGGCGGACGCGGAGGTGTCGCTCGCGGCCTCGGCGGAGCGGACGCTGGCGGACGTGCGGTGCGACGAGTGCGGACTGGCGCTGCTGGCCTGCACCGCGCATGAGACGGCGCTGCACACGCGGGCCTTCTTCGAACAGCAGCAGGGCTTCCTCACCGCGCGCGCCACGGTGCGCACGGACGCGGAAGGGAAGTTCCGCTTCGAGCACCTGGCGGGCGTGTCCTTCACGGTGTGGGCGCGCTCGGCGGGGCTGGGCGTGGCGCTCAAGGACCGGGCCGCGCCGGGCGAGGCGGTGGAGCTGTACCTGCCGCCCTTGCGGAGCATCACCGGCACGGTGGTGGATGACTCCGGGCAGGCGAGGCCCGGGGCGCGCGTGCGCGCGGTGTCGCGCAAGGTGCCGCTTCCCTTCGAGGCCGTGGCGGGCGCGGGCGGAGCCTTCACGCTGTCCGGCCTGGGCGAGGGCCCCTTCTACGTGCTCGCGGACGCGGAGGGCTTCCAGCCCGCGGTGGCGCAGCAGGTGGAGGCGGACTCGCAGCCCCTGCGCCTGAAGCTGACGCCGTCGCGCACGCTGGAGGTGCGCGTGCTGCGCGACGGGGCGCCCGCGGCGGCGACGGTGCGGCTGCGTGGAGACCACCTGACGCGCGAGGAGCACGCGAAGGCGGAGGGTGGGCCGGTGCGCTTCAACGGCCTGTACCCGGACGAGGTGGTGGTGACGGCGGAGGCGCCGGGCTTCGGCTCCACGCCCCAGACGCTCACGCTGTCGCAGCGGGTGACGCAGGTGACGCTGGTGCTGGAGGCCGCGGGCCGGCTGCTCGTCACGATTGTCGACGAGGACGGTCAGCCGGTGCCCAACCCGCAGCTGCTCCTGCGCACGGTGGCGGGCGACCTCATCCGCCGCGACGCGGTGCCCACCGGGGCCCTGGCGGAGCTGGGGCCGCTGGCGCCGGGCGAGTACGTGCTGGAGGGGCAGGCGGAGGGCTTCACCGCGGCGCAGTTGCCCGCGCGTGTGTCGCCGGGCGAGACGCCGCTGGAGCTGGAGCTGGCGAAGGCGACGGTCATCAGCGGGCAGGTCATCGACGAGTACGGCCGGCCCGCGGCGGGCGTGTCCGTGCTGGTGCAGCCCACGGGCGGCGTGGTGAACGCGGGCGAGGACGGCCACTTCACGGCGCAGGTGCCCATGCCGGGGCTCTACACGCTGCACGCGCACCACTCCGAGTGGGGCGGCGGCAGCGTGCAGGCGTCGGCGCCCGCGACGGACGTGACACTGTCGCTGGAGGCGAAGGCGGGCGCGGACGTGACGGTGACGAGCGGAGGCCGGCGGGTCGAGGGCGCGGACGTGACGATGTGGGCGGATCCGGAGAACATCTTCCGCAGCGACCGCCCCTCCGGGCCGGACGGCGTGGTGCCCATGCGCGGCCTGCCGCCGGGCACGTACCAGTTGGTCGCGTCGCATCCGGAGTACCTGCCATCGAGCCCCCGGCCGGTGACGGTGCAGGACGGGACGAAGCAGCAGGTGACGGTGGAGCTGGAGGCGGGCGCGCAGCTCACGGGCGACGTGGTGGACGAAGACGGCCAGCCGGTGGTGGGCGCGGCGATGAGCGTGGCGCCGCGCGTGGCGGAGCCGACGCAGTCGGACTCGAGCGGCCACTTCGAGTTCCGCGCGCTGCGGCCGGACCGCACCTACGCGGTGGAGGCGCGCCACGCGAGCTACGAGCCGCTGGAGCGGCCGCAGGGCAAGCCGGGCGGGCCGCCGGTGCAGGTGAAGATGCGCCGGCGCACGACGTTCCGGGGCCGCGTGGTGGACGACTCCGGCCAGGCGGTGCGCCGCTTCCGGGTGGACGAGCACGACGTGAACAGCCCGGACGGGCGCTTCGAGCTGCCGCTGTCCACGGCGGGCGACCGGCTCATCGTCGCGGTGGACGCGGCGGGGTACGAGCCGCAGGTAGTGGACCGCCCCTCGACGCCGCAGGACATGGGCGACATCGTGCTGGTGAAGGCGCCGTCGGTATCCGGGCGGGTGCGGGACGCGTCGGGTGGCGCGGTGCCGGACGCGGTGGTGACGTGCGACGTGTGCGACGGGTCGGTGTTGTCCGGGCCGGACGGCAACTTCACGCTGGCGAGCCCGCCCTTCGTGCCGCGCTTCACGGTGTCCGCGCGCAAGGGCAAGGTGAGCGGCACGCAGGAGGTGCCGCGAGGCAGCACGGCGCCGGTGGAGCTGACCCTCAAGCCCGCGACGCACCTGACGGGCCGGGTGTACCTGGCGGACGGGCAGCCCGCGGCGGGCGCGCAGGTGGAGGGGCTCAACGCGGACCGCAGCGAGACGGTGTCGCTGATCACAGGCGCGGATGGCCGCTACAGCGCGGACCTGTCCCCGGGCAACTACCGCTTCGTGGTGGGCGGGCGCGGCGCGGGCCAGCCGGCGGTGGTGGTGCGGGTGGCGGGCACGGAGATGACGTTGGACCTGGGCCCGGTGCCGGGGACGGGCTCCGTGACGGTCCTCATCCAGCCGGAGCGGGGCAAGGCGCTGTGGGTGGTGCCTGGGGACGTGGGCGCGGTGGGCAATCCGCCCACGGAGCTGTTGCGCTCGCCCTTCGCGCAGTTGGTGTACCAGCCCATGTCGGAGCGGGTGGTGGTGCAGGGGCTGCGGCCGGGCCGGTACACGCTGGTATGGGGGTACTTCCACGCGGAGATGCCCGGGTCGGGCCCGGTGGTGCGCTCGGTGGACGTTCCCACCCAGGGCGAGGTGTCCCTGCGGTAGTCGTGTTGCGACCGGGCGGGCCGGCGCGTAATGAAGCCGCATGGACGCATCCGCATTGAAGGGTCGCCGCATCATCGTCGGCGTGGGTGGCGGCATCGCGGCGTACAAGGCCTGCGAGCTGGTGCGTGAGCTGGGCCGAGCAGGCGCGGACGTGCGGGTGGCCATGACGGAGGCCGCGCGCCAGTTCGTCACCCCGCTGACCTTCCAGGCGCTCGTGGGGCACCCGCCGCTCACGGACTACTTCGACCCGGCGCAGGAGGGGAACTTCGGCCACCTGGACCTGGCCCGCTGGGGCGAGCTCTACGTGGTGGCGCCCGCGACGGCGGACCTCATCGCGAAGATCCGCGCGGGCTTCGGCGGGGACGCGGTGACGACGTCGCTGCTCGCCTTCAAGGGGCCGGTGGTGCTGGCGCCCGCGATGAACGTGGCGATGTGGGAGAACGCCCGGACGCAGGAGAACGTGGCGTCGCTGCTGGCGGAGTCGCGGTTCAGCACGGTGGGGCCGGGCGCGGGGATGCTGGCGTGCGGCGACGTGGGGGCGGGGAGGCTGGCGGACGTGGGCGCCATCGTGTCCTCGGTGGCCGCGAGGCTGGGGGGTGGTCCGCTCACGGGCAAGACGGTGCTGGTGACGGCGGGTCCCACGCGCGAATACCTGGATCCGGTGCGGTTCATCTCCAATCCGTCCACGGGGAAGATGGGCCTGGCGCTGGCGCACGAGGCACGGGCGCTGGGCGCGAAGGTGACGGTGGTGCTGGGCCCGGTGGGCGCGGTGGACCGCACGGGCCTGGAGGTCGTGGACGTGGTGAGCGCGGAAGACATGGCGCGCGAGGTGTTGTCGCGAGTGGAGTCCGCGGACGCGTTCATCGCCACCGCGGCGGTGAGCGACTGGAGGCCGGAGACGCGCGCGCCGCAGAAGGTGAAGAAGGGCGAGGGCTCCGAGAACCTCAAGCTGGTGCGCACGCCGGACGTGCTCCTGGAGGCGTCACGCAAGGTGGCGGGGAAGGCGAAGCGTCCGGTGCTGGTGGGCTTCGCGGCGGAAACCGAGCGGGTGGTGGAGCACGCGCGCGAGAAGCTGGAGCGCAAGGGCCTGGACGCCATCGTCGCCAACGACGTCACCGCGGAGGGCGCGGGGTTCGGGACGGAGACGAACCAGGTGACGGTGATTTCGCGCGGTGGTCCTGACCAGGTGCTGCAGGGCAGCAAGCGCGCGGTGGCGGCGGAGATTCTTGCGCTGCTGCTCGTGTCACCGCGCGGCTGAGCGCTTCAACAAGGAGCACGGGCTCACACGGGAGATAGGGCTCGCCGTCCCGCACTTCTTCGCGTCGGCAATGGCGGCGGCCCGCCCCGACCTGGTGGCGGGAGTGCCCCTGCGCACAGTGGAGATGCCCTTTCCGTCACCGCGCATGACCCAAAGCCTCATCTGGCACACCCGGACGGATGCGGACCCGGGTGCGTGCTACTTCCGCTCGCTCGTTGTGGAAGCGCTCGGGGAGTGACTTGGAACGCAGAGAACAGGCAAGGCCCATGCTCTCACTTCTTGTTGTTCGGGAATGCCTTTGAGAGCGCACTGACACCACATCTTGGAGCAGGTGCCAATGGACGCCGTCCGCACGAGATTGTCGACGCCTGCGTGAGGTACCCCACCCGCAGCGCATCTCTCGAAAGGCGGAAATGATGAAGACCCGTTTCGGCGGTGTTGGCGTCCTTCTCCTCGGTGCGACTCTTGCGGTCGGGTGCGGTGGCGGTGAGTTGGATGTCCCGGAGGGTTCACAGGGGCCTGTCACGGTTGAGAGCGGCAGTCCCTCCGAAGTGGAGCCGGCCGCCGGTTCGGAATTCACCTCTCGGGCGCAGGAAGAGGAGCGGAGCGTCGGAGCTTCCGCGGCTTGCTGCTACGCAGCCTGCACCGGAGATAACCGTCCGGGCCACTTCTATGGCCCGTTCCGGAGCGTCATCTACGGCAACTGCGCGAACTACGGGACCTACTACTGCGGACAGCGAGGCTGGACGCTCGAGAAGGCGAAGTGGGACAACTGTTGAGCCACCGCTTTCTCCAGCGCATGGGTTGCGTCGATAAATGGCATCCCCCGCCTGGAGAGATGCCATCTCGGCCGCCGCGCATGACCAGGTGCCTCATCGCGCTCGCCGTCGAAGCGCTCAGGGAATGACCTTGCGGCGGCGGTAGTCCTCGAAGACCTCGCGGAAACTCGCCTCTGTCTCGATGTGCCCCGGGAACCCGTGGCGGCGCGCCTTGGACGGGTCCGCGAGGAAGTCGAAGTTGATCGAGAACATCCCCTGGGCATGACGCCAGGGGTTGATGTCCGTGTAGGGAGTGGGGGCGAGCCCGTGCTTCGCCACCATCCTGTCCCAGAGCGGTGCCTTGTCCGCCATCGTCTCCACCAGGGAGATGGGCAGGGGCGGGGCCACCTTCAGGTCGAACATGCGGGCGATCTTCGGCCACAGCTCGCTCCAGCGGAACTGGTCGCCGTTGTTGATGTTGAAGGCCTGGTTCGCGGCCTCGGGGCTCGTCGCCGCCCACAGCATTGCGTGCGCCAAAAGCCGCGCGTCCGTGATGTCCATGAGGACGTCGTACGCGGATGGCGGTCCGGGGAAGCGCAGTGGGATGCCCAGTTCCTTCGACATGGACGCGTACACCGCGATGGCCAACGCCACGTTCATCGGCGTGCCCATCGCGTAGCCCACGACGACGGACGGGCGGAGCGCGGACCACGTCCACCCCTTGCCCTGCTGCCGCTGCTCCAGGAAGACCTGCTGATCCACGTTGAACGAGGGCGGCATGTGCGGCGCGTCCGTCTCCCGGGCGGGCGTCTTGAAGGGGCCCAATTGCGCGCCGTAGACCTTGTAGCCCTGCATCAGGTTGATGTGCTGGAGGTTCCTGGCGACAGGCTCCACGGCGTCCACCACGTTAACGAGCATGGCGACGTTGGGCGCCACCAGCTCCGCGAGCGTCGGCCGGTCCTGGTAGGCGGCGTAGAAGATGTGGGTCACCTGCGTCAGGCCGCTCAGCTTTTCGCGGCTATTGGCCGCGTCGAGCAGGTCCACGGAGATGAAGCGCACACCCGGGCGGTTCTCTCCTCCGCGCCGCGACAGGCCGATGACCTCCCAGCCGCCGAGTGCTTCCAGGTGTTCGATGAGGTTGAGTCCCGCGATTCCGTTGGCTCCGACGACCAGGGCGACATTCTTGGGGGATGACATGGGGTTCTCCATGCGGCCCCACGTGGATCCGTTTCCGGGCCGCACGGGTTTAGTATTCGTGGGCCTTGTCACGCAGTAGAGCCGCCCCAGGCACAAGGCTTGTGAGTTCAAGTCAATGGCGCGTCTGGAAATCAATCGCTCCGGGGAGATGGAGGTCTTCGTCCGGGTCGTGGAGCAGGAGGGCTTCTCCGCCGCGGCGCGCACGCTGCGGATGACGCCGTCGGCGGTCAGCAAGCTCGTCGCGCGGCTGGAAGCCCGTCTGGGCGCACGGCTCGTGCACCGCAACACCCGGGGCCTCCAGCTCACGTCCGAAGGCTGCGTCTTCTACGAGCGCAGCGTGCAGGTGCTCGCGGAGTTGGAGGCCGCCGAGCGTGGTGTCACGTCCCACGACGCGCCGTCGGGCCGCGTGCGCGTGAACACCAACGTGCCCTACGGCACGCACTTCCTCCTGCCGCAGGTCCTCGCGTTCCAGGAGCGCTACCCGGGCATCCGCCTGGACATCGGGCTCACGGACCACGTGGTGGACCTGCTGGAGGATCGCGCGGACGTGGCCATTCGCGCGGGCCCGCTCAAGTCGTCCAACCTCGTCGCGCGCAGGCTCGGAGAGACGCGCAAGGTCATCGTGGGTTCACCTGCGTACCTGAAGCGCATGGGCACTCCGAAGTCCGCAGCGGACCTGGAACGGCATGCGCGCATGGGGGCCAGTCACACGCCCGCGTTGGAGCAGTGGCCCCTCGTGGAGCGCGGCGCCACCGTGAACGTGCCGGTTTCCGGCTCGCTGTTCGCCAGTGACGGAGAAGCCCTGCGGCACCTGGCGCTCACGGGGGCTGGACTCGCGCGGATCGCTGCGTTCCAGGTGCGCGAGGACCTCAAGGCCGGACGGCTCAGTACCGTGCTGGAAGAGCGCAACCCGGGGGACACCGTCGTCTTCCACGCGGTGTTCCTGGAGCCCACGAAGCACCTCCCGGCGCGCATCCGGGCGTTCCTCGACTACTTCGCCGAAGTGGGCATGGGCTGAGCCGGGCGAGCCTATTCCTCCGGCGGCTCGCTGCTTAGCCAGAACGCGCGGTTGCCGCTGCGAAGCGCCTTCTCAAGGAAGTCTTCGAAGGACGAGGCGATACGTTCCACCTGGGGGTACGTCTCGTGCCACGCGTCGAAGAGCGGGTAGCGGCCATTCACAGTCTGCGCCACGTCCATGACGACGTAGTTGGTGTCCTGCATATCCACGAGTGTGTACTGCGATGCGGCTCCGTCCTCATCTTCTTCCGAGGCCCTGATCGCACGTCGCGCGCGCTGAATCTCGTCGAGTGGGAGGACGCGGTACTTCGCGTCTGGCAACGTCTCGAAGAGCGTGCATCCATCGCAGTGCAGGTAGAAGGCGCGCAGATCCGGGTCCAGGTTCCAGCCGACGCGCGCCTCAAAGGCGGTGATCTGCGCGGGCGTCGCGGGCGGACGCGGGAAGTGGAGCCGGGAGACTTCAGCCAGCAGTCGGTCCATGGCCATGAAGGCTCCTCAATCCACGTAGGGGCGCGCAGGCCCAGGCGTCAACCACTTGCCCCCTGGGGCATAACAAGCGGGGTATTCCTTGTTGAAGATTCCGTGCACGTCCCCAGGTACCGGCAGCACATTGTCTTTCGCCACAGGTGCTCCGCCGTGGCCAAGGTCGAAGATATGGTGCCCGGCCCATGGCACCCCGTTGGGGTTGGTGGGCCACTCGCCGAATTCAGAACTCCACTCGCGCCGATAGCGTGCGCGCGCATTGTCCCAGGTGTCCCGCCGCCACTTCCCGTCCGATACCGCCGGATAGTCACAGCAGCAGTGGGTGATGGCCATTCGACCACCGGCCTCCGCTGGCATGAAGAAGTAGCGCCCCTTCCAGTCCCCCTTGATGTCGGCCAGCCACATGCAGCCCATGAGTGCATGGCCCTGCGACGCGCACTTCGACTCGCAGCGGGACAGGAACTCAGCACTGCACTGCCAGGGCCCATAATAGATGGTCGTCTGGAGTTGACCGCCATCCGGCGTTCTGAGGACCGGCGCCACCCACTTCGCCATGGCGGGCTTGCCCGTGGTGCCGAGGGTGGCCGACCCGCACCCAACAAGAGCCACGATGGACGCCGCGCTCGCGGCACGCCGGATGGGACGAATGGCTGTCACGGCAGGCGGTGATAGCGCGACGTGCCCGCGTTCGACAATCAAGCTCGGGCTAACGCGAGCCCACGGACGCGACCTGTCCCGGCACCGCTTCCACGCCGTGGAGGAACGTGTACTGCTCCACTTGCACGGACTCGTGGTAGTCGGGCTCTTCACCCTCGTCGGCCCAGTTCACGCGATCCATGCGGACGAGCCGCGATGAGTACGGCAGCAGTGTCGCGGGATCCGTCACCAACTCCAACTCCAGCCGTGCGTAGCGGCCCTGCGTGTCATCCTTCTGGCCCACGGGCTCGCGCACGACGTGCAGCCTCGCGCACCTGGGCTCAGGCACGGCGTCGGAGCAGGGCACGCCCACGTCCAATTGCTGGCGGTCCTCCGCGGGCACCTCTTCGGACTTCTTGAGGCCCGTGCCCACGGCGATGGTCGTTGCGATGACCTCCAGCTTGCCCGGTTTGAAACGCCCGCCATGCCAGCTGCCCACCCACTGGTTCCACCGGTCGCGGGCGTCCCGCTCCAATCCATTCGTGAGCGCCTTCGTCATCTGCGCCTTCTTCCGAGGGCTGACCGGCAGCGCGTCCAGCAACTCCAGTCCGGGGCCTTCCTCCAGCGGATCAATCCCCTGGAAGTCCCCCTGTGCGTCGATGATGGACGTGGCCAGGGGCTCCACGAAGGCAGGGAAGGGGGCCTCCGTCACCTCCACGTCGTGAATGCCCAGTCGACGTGCGCCATTCGCGTCCGCGGGGCCCAGCGTCAGCGTGAAGCGCCGCTGCGCTGTCCTCCGGTCGCTCCAGTCCGTGCGCACGTTCACCGTGTGGACCACCCGCATGATGGATTGCTCAGGCCAGCCGTAGCGCAGCGACACCAGGTCCCGGTTCAACAGGCCGCCCATCGTGGCGCAGCCCATGACACTGGAAGACAAGACGGCGACGAGGAGCCACTGGCGCATGGAGGAAGCCATGGCCCACCACGATAACAACGGGAGTCCCTCCGCGCGGCACGGCGTGACGCCCGAACCGCGCGGACCGGACACTCAGGCCATGGCCGTCGCGGCACCTCGACGCAGGCCCGCGTACTCCAGCGCCGCGAACACCGCGACCGCCAGCGCTTGCGCCATGACGAACGCCACCCCCAGGCCCGTGGGCGTCGTCGGCCCGTGCGTCAGCAGCAGCACGCTGTCCACCACCCACATCGCGTTCACCGCGACCACGCACCACACCGGCCAGGCGGGCAGGGTGGCCCGCGAGGCCAGGTACACCAGCAGCAACGCGAAGGGGATCAGCCCCAGCCCCGCCGCGCGCAGGATGCCCGGCTCCAGCCCGGTCAGCTCCCCGAGCGGACCCGCGGCCAGCGCCCCCAACAGCCCCGTCGCCCCGCTGGCGACTCCGTCCAGCAGCAGCACGCGGCGCAACAGGCTTCCCGACACGTTCGTCTTGGTCATGGCAGACGTCCCCTTCAGTGGAATGGATGAACGCGACGGCGCGGGCCCTGGGAAGGCCGTCCGTCGTTGATGGACAAGATGCGCGGCCGGGTGCGCGGCGTCGATTACCTCCGAGGGAATGGAAGCGATGACGTGCGCCTCCTATCTTCCCCACCCATGACGAGCCTTCAGCAGAGCCGCCCCGTGGGAGAACTGCTGCGCGGCTGGCGGCAGCGGCGCGGGCTGAGCCAGATGGACCTCGCATTGCGCGCGGAGGTCTCCACCCGTCACGTGAGCTTCCTGGAGACCGGCCGCTCCCAGCCCAGCCGCGACATGCTGTTGCACCTGGCGGAGGAACTCGACGTGCCCCTGCGAGACCGCAACAGCCTGCTCGTCGCCGCGGGCTTCGCGCCCGTCTTCGCTGAGCGCCCCCTGGATGACCCCGCGCTCAATGCCACGCGCGAGGCCGTGGAGCTGGTGCTCGCGGGCCATGAGCCGTACCCCGCGCTGGCGGTGGACCGGCACTGGACGCTCGTCACCGCGAACCGCGCCCTGGGCATCCTGATGGAGGGCCTGGCGCCAGAGCTCCTCACGCCGCCCATCAACGTCCTGCGCCTGAGCCTGCACCCCCAGGGGCTGGCCTCGCGCATCGACAACCTGCGCCAGTGGCGCGACCACGTCCTCCACCGTCTCACCCGGCAGGTGGACGTCTCCGGGGACGCCACGCTCGCGGCGCTGCTGGAGGAGCTACGCGGCTACCCGGTGCCGGAGGCCGCCCCTGACTCCAAGGCGCGCGACTTTGGCGGCGTGGTGGTGCCGCTGCGCATCCGCACGTCACTGGGGTTGCTGTCGTTCTTCGGCACCATCACCGTGTTCGGCACGCCCGTGGACATCACGCTCGCGGAGCTGGCCATCGAGTCGTTCTTCCCGGCGGACCCGGAGACGGCCGAGGCGCTGCGGCGGGCCGCCACGGAGCGGGCCCGCCAGGACACCTGAGGCCGCTACGGCTTCACGCGCACCGTGCGCAGCGCCGTGCCCCAGGACACGAGCTGATCCAGCATCGCGTTCACCTGCTTCTCCTTGGCCGGGTCCGGCTTGAAGACGGTGTAGTGCTCGAAGTCGGTGGCCAGGAAGAGCTGAACCTGCGCGCGCACCGTGGCCAGCTGCAGCTCCGCGGCGACCAGGCGCAGCTGCTCCACCGCGCGCACGCCGCCCGCGCTGCCATAACCCACGAAGCCGGCGGCCTTGTTGTTCCACTCCTTGTAGACGTAATCGAGCGCGTTCTTCAGGGCGCCGGAGGGGCCGTGGTTGTACTCGGGCGTGACGAACACGTACGCGTCGTAGCCCTCCACCGCCGCGCTCCACCTCTTGGTGTGCTCCTGGGTGTACTTGCCCGCGGACGGCGGGGTCGGCTCGTCCAGCAGGGGCAGGTGGAAGTCCTGGATGTCGACGAGCTCGTACGTGGCGTCGCTGCGCTTCTTCGCGATGTCGTGGACCCAGGCCGCGACCTTGTCCGCCTTGCGTCCGGGCCGCGTGCTGCCAACGACGATGGCCACCTTGATCATGTGGGAGCTGCTCCTATGGAAAGGAAGGCCGGCATCTTCCCCAGGTCCGCCCCATGGCCAAGGGCGTTACTCCGGGGGTGTGTCCTGATTCGACCAGTGCCCGGGGCCTCCGCCCGGAAGGTGGCGCAAGCCCCGACCCTGGGCTAAGCGTACAGGCAACTTCTCCGGCTGCTTCCTTGCGCCGGGACGGCCCCTTCGATACCGATCACCCCCGTGAACGACGACACGCCTGATTCCACGCAGGAGCTGGCCGACGTGCTCCAGGACGTGCGCCGCCACCTGCTCTGGCAGGAGGAGAGCGCGGGCCGCTCGCTCCTCGTCGACGCGAAGGTCGCCGCCGAGCTCCAGCAGCAGCGCGCCGCCGCCTCGTCCGTGCGCACGATGATCGCCCGGACCAAGGCCCCCGAGCCGGCCGCCGCCCCCCCGCCTCCCCGGCCCCCGGTGGAGTCCCCGTCGCGCGACGCCCTGCACGCCGCGATGAAGCAGCCCCTGGGCGCTTCCCGTCCGCTGGCCGCGTCGCGTCCGCTGGCCTCCGAAGGCCCGGCCCCTCGTGTCGCGGCCCCTCCCGTTCCCGGGGTCCCCGGCGTGCTCCTGGACGTGCCCCAGTCCGCGCCCCGCTACAACGGCGCGCTGCCCGGCGTCGTGGAGGGTGAACGCCCCACGCTGGATCAGATCCGCCGCGAGCTGGGCGACTGCCGCCGCTGCAAGCTGTGCACGGGCCGCAAGAACATCGTGTTCGGCTCCGGCAACCCTCGCGCGGACCTGGTGTTCGTGGGCGAGGGCCCCGGTGAGAACGAGGACCTCCAGGGCGTGCCCTTCGTGGGCGCCGCCGGCGACCTGCTCACCAAGATGATCGGCGCCATGGGCTTCACGCGCAACGACGTCTACATCGCGAACGTCGTGAAGTGCCGCCCGCCCGGCAACCGCAACCCGGAGCCGGATGAGATCGCCGCGTGCGAGCCCTTCCTGCGCTCGCAGCTGCTCGCCATCCAGCCGAAGGTCATCGTCGCGCTGGGCAAGTTCGCGGCGCAGACGCTGCTCCGGGACACCACCCCCATCACCAAGATGCGGGGCCAGTGGCGCGCATACGAGGGCATCCAGCTCATGCCCACCTTCCACCCCGCGTACCTCCTGCGCAACAGCGCGGAGAAGCGCAAGGCGTGGGAGGACCTGCAACAGGTGATGAAGCTGTTCGGCAAGCACCCGGGCTCCAGCGCGTAGAACGCGCGGCGCACCGCGACCAGGAGAAGCACCGATGAAGGGCGTGCTCGAGACGCGTGAAGTGCATTCCCCCGCGCTGGAGAACAACCCGCTGGGAGATCCGGCCCGCCGCCGGCTCACCGTGTACCTGCCGCCGGGCTACGCGGAGGGCTCGCAGCGCTACGCGGTCGTCTACTTCCTGCACGCCTTCGGCAACGGCGGCGGCTCGTGGACCAACGCGTCCGGCTTCTCGCCCTCCGTGCCGGACCGCCTGGACGCGCTCATCGAACAGGGCGCCATCCCGCCCGTCATCGGCGTCTTCCCGGACGCGTGGACGAAGCTGGGCGGCAGCCAGTGGGTGAACAGCGACGCCATCGGCCGTTACCGCGACTACCTGGTCAAGGACATCGTCGGCTTCGTGGACAAGACCTTCCGCACGCTGCCCAAGGCCGCGTCCCGCGCGGTGGTGGGCCACAGCTCCGGCGGCTACGGCGCGCTGGTCATGGGCCGCTACCACCCGGAGGTCTTCTCCCTCCTGGGCGCGCACGCGCCGGACTCCTACTTCGAATATTCGTACATGCCGGACCTGCCCAAGGCCGCCACCGCGCTGATGAAGGCCGGCGGCGTGGACGCGTGGGTGACGGAGCTGCGCCAGCGCGCCGTGGCCACCAAGGTGCGCGGCGACGACTTCCCGGTCATCAACATCCTGGCCATGGCGGCGGCGTACTCGCCGAAGAAGGGCGAGCCGCTCAACCTGGAGCTGCCCTTCGAGCAGCACAACGCGAAGCTGCGCCTGGACGTGTGGAACCGGTGGCTCGTGCACGACCCCGTGCGCTTCGTGCCCAAGTTCATGGACTCGTTCCGCAAGCTCAAGACGGTCTACCTGGACGCCGGCACGCGCGACGAGTTCAACCTGCGCTGGGGCACGCGCATGGTGGCGGACGACCTGAAGGCCGGCGGCGTGGACGTGGCCCACGAGGAGTTCGAGGACGGCCACTCCGGCGTGTCGTATCGCTTCGAGCGATCGCTGTCGGTGCTGGTGCCGCTGCTGGCTCGGGACTGATAAGGGGAGCCCATGGATACCTACGGACTGTCGCGCGTCATGGGAGAGAAGGGCGTGCTGCCGCAGCGCGCCCGCAAGCTGGACCCCTCGCTGCCGTGCCGCGAGTCGGAGCTGCTCATCGACGTGGAGAGCCTCAACATCGACGCCGCGTCCTTCAAGCAGATCAAGGACGACGTGGGCGGAGACCCCGCGCGCATCGCGTCCCGCATCCAGGACATCGTCCGTGAGCGCGGCAAGATGCAGAACCCCGTCACCGGCTCCGGCGGCATGCTCATTGGCCGCGTGAAGGAGCTGGGCGCGAAGCACCCCGCCAACGGCGTGCTCAAGCCCGGCGACCGCATCGCCACGCTGGTGAGCCTGACGCTCACGCCGCTCGTCATCGAAGAGGTGAAGGCGGTGCACGCGGACATCGACCGCGTGGACATCCGCGGCCACGCGCTGCTCTTCGCGAGCGGCATCTACGCGAAGCTCCCGGAGGACATGCCGGACACGCTGTCGCTGGCGGCGCTGGATGTCTGCGGCGCGCCCGCGCTGGTGGCGCGCCACGTGCGTCCGGGCATGACGGTGGCGGTGCTGGGCGCGGGCAAGAGCGGCGCGCTGTGCCTGGCGCAGGCCCGCCGCAGCCTGGAGAGCCGGGGCAAGCTGCTGGCGCTGGACATCTCCCAGAAGGCGCTGGACGCGCTGTCCGCCATCGGCCTGTGCGACGAGGCCCTCAAGGTGGACGCCACCCAGGGCGTGGACGTGATGGAGGCCGTGTCCAAGGCGACGGGCGGTCAGCTCTGCGACCTGGTCGTCAACTGCGCCAGCGTGGGCAACACGGAGATGGCGTCACTGCTGTCCGTGAAGGACGGCGGCACGGTCATCTTCTTCTCCATGGCCACCAGCTTCACCACGGCGGCCCTGGGCGCGGAGGGCGTGGGCAAGGACGTCACCATGCTCGTGGGCAATGGGTACGTGCCCCACCACGCCGCCCTCACGCTGGACCTCTTGCGCACCGAACCGTCGCTGCGCCAGCTCTTCGAGTCCCGCTACGTCTAGGGCTTGAGGAAGGCCGTGTGCACGGCCTGCATCAGCGGATCACTGGAGCCCAGGGCCTTGGTGCGCATGTGGCCCTGGTTGATGGTCCAGATGATGCTGCCGCCCAGGCCCTTCTCCCGCGCCCAGCGGCCCTTCTCCGACACGGACGCGACGTCCTCGTAGGAGATGTAGTTGCAGGACTGCGGGCCGTACGCGGTGGGGAAGGAGAGGTAGGGCGCCTTGGCGACGTCGTCCCAGCGGTACGCCTCCGGCGAGTAATAGAGGGCCTGGATGTTGGCGTAGCTCATCGCGTTGTCGCTCTGCTCCTCCGCGATGTCGTCGCGCCCGTCCAGCGGGGTGCCCGGCTCGGTGATGCCCTTCCAGCAGGTGCCGAAGAAGCCCACGCCCACGCCCATGCGCTGCGGCGGCACGCCCGCGTCCAGGAACGCCTGCACGGAGCTGGCGACGGAGCTGGGGTGTCCGGAGCTCTCACCGAAGAGCGCGCTGGAGTGCCAGCTCTGCCACTGCCCCCAGTGGCCGCTCATCTTGTAGGCCATGATGTTCATCTGGTCGACGCGGGCGGCCAGCTGCCGGTGGAACTCCGCGTCCACCTTGCCCAGCGGAAAGTTGGAGTTCACCCAGCCCACCGGCACCGTGATGATGATGTTCTCGTCCGCGGCGCGCAGTTCGTCCAGCAGCGCCAGCAGCGGCGCGCTGTCCTGCGGCAGGAGGATGGGCTCCCAGTCCACGTCCACGCCGTCGAACTGCAGCTCGCGCATGGTGGTGATGATGTTGCGCACGAAGTTGCGGCGCTTCTCCAGCGTCTCCGTCGCGCCCTTGAAGCCGTCGTACTCGCCCATGCCGCCCAGCATCAGCAGCGCCTTCTTGCCCGCCGCGTGCGCGCGCTGCGCCAGGGCCCGGGCCATCTTGGGCCCCTCCACGGCGTCCACGTCGAAGTCCGTGTAGAGCGTGCCGTCGATGCGCGGACGGATGCGGCCCACCACGACGTGCGTGAGCAGGGACATGTCCACCGAGTCCACCGGGTACAGGTCGCGCTGGTAGCCCACCCAGTAGCCCATCACCCATTGGGTGGGCGCGCCGCCCGGACGCGGCGTCACCGTGGCCGTCTGGCGCGTGCACGGGCCTTCACCCATCTCGTTGGCGGCGCACACGGTGAAGGAGTACGCCGTCCCGTTGTCGAGGTTCTCGATGAGCGTGCCCGACGCGGGCGCGTCCACCCGCTGCACCCGGCCGCCCGGCTCCACCATGACCTTGAAGTACGACAGCGGACGGCCGCCGTAGCTCGCGGGCGCGAGCCAGCTCACGTACGCCTGGCCGTTGCCCGCGGTGGGCACCACCGAGCGCGGCTGTCCCGGCACCGTGGGGTTCGGGATGCTCATGCCCGCCTTCGGCGTCACCAGGTCCGTCTCCACGGAGGCCTGGCCCTCGCCCATCGCGTTCACCGCGGCGACCTTGAAGACGTAGGTGAAGCCGTTGTTCAGCCCCAGCACCGTGGCCTGCGTGTCCGGCACCTTCACCAGCGCGCCGCCGCACTCGGGGACACAGCGCACCACGTAGTAGAGCAGCGGGCTGCCGCCATCATCGGGCGGCACCGTCCACGTCACCAAAGCGGATGCGTCTCCGGCCTGCGCGACCACCTGCTTCGGCGCCTCAGGGGGAGTCAGCGGCGGCGCGGGTTCATCCGGACCTCCGCCAAAATCGCAACCGCTCAACATCACCGCGAGGGCCAGGCCCACCCACCCGCGCACTGGCATTGCCCGATGGCTTTTCATCCCTGCACTCCTGGAAGGACGCGGGATGTTATGCGGCCAACCCCCCACTCGGAGTCAAGGGTAGCTGGAAAAATGTGGCAATTTTGTATGAATTGGAATTCGTGTATTAAACCGACTAATCCCATCCCTCCAGGGAATCACAAAGCCTCAGGAGATGGGAAATCGGCCGTCCGAGGACGGCTGGTGTGGGGGCTGCCGGCGGGTGCCGCGGGCGCCACGGGGGCGGTGGGGACCTGGGTCCGGGCCCAATCACTGGCGGAGCGGCCGCTGGCGTCGCGCAGCGCGGGAGAGGCGCCCTGGTGGCGCAGTTGGTCGGCCACCTCCGTGCGGCCGAAGAGGACGGCGAACATCAGGGCCGTCTGGCCCAGCCGGTTGGTCTGGTCCACCGCGCAGGGCTGGGCGGAGAGCAGCTTCACCACGTCCGCGTAGCCCTTGAAGGCGGCGCCCATGAGCGCGGTGTTGCCCCGGCTGTCACCCGCGCACGCGTCCGCCCCGGCGTCGAGCAGCGCCCGCACCGTCTGGGTGTGCCCGTGGTAGGCGGCGAGGATGAGGGGGGAGAAGCCTCGCGCGTCGCGGGCCTCCACGGGCGTGCCCGCCTTGACGAGCCCCTGGACGATGTCCGTCTCGCCCTCGCGCGCGGCGGCGAGCAGGTAGCGCTCCGCATCGCTGGTGGCGAGCAGCCGTCCGGCGGGCGTCGCCGGTGCGCGCAGGGACATCCACGCGGCGGTCAGCACCGTGCATACCAGCATCACCAGACCCAGCGAACCGAGCAGCAGCTTGCGAACCATGAGGGCGTCTCCAGCGAAGGAATCGTGAAGGGGGAGGGCGGGCCGCCGCCGTGCCACCGGCGGCCCCGGTGAGCTCAGGTCACGGCTGGCCGCTGGTGGCGAGCGGCGCGAGGGTGGCCTTCGCGTCGTCCAGCTTCACGTTCACGGCCTTGGCCAGGCGCGTGCCGTACTCCGCGTGGGCCGCGTAGAAGTGGCCCACCATGCGCGCCTTGACCTTCGCGTCGCGCACCTGGCCCAGGTCGCCGGCCAGGTTCTGGATGAGCCGCTCCCTGGCGCCCGTGTCCAGCGAGGACCAGAAGGCGCCCGCCTGCGAGAAGTTGTCCGTCTTCTCGATGGGGCGCTGCTGCGTGGTGCCGGTGAGCGGCGCGTTGGAGAAGAGGGCGGAGGGCGTGTCCTGCGTCTCCCGCGTGATGCTGGGCTCGTAGTTCACGTCCGACTTCGTGTTGCCGCTGTTCATCGCGCCGGCCTGGCTGTTGTTGTTCACCGCGGCGCGCGCGCGGTTCACCGGCAGGGACAGGTAGTTGGCGCCCAGGCGGTAGCGCTGCGTGTCCGCGTAGGAGAAGAGGCGGCCCTGCAGCAGGCGGTCCTCGGACGGCTCGATGCCCGGCGGCATCACGCCCGGAGAGAAGGCGGACTGCTCCGTCTCCTCGAAGAAGTTGTCCGGCATCTTGTTGAGGGTGAACCGGCCCAGCTTCACCGGGGGCAGCTTGTCCTTGGGCCACTCCTTGGTGGCGTCCAGCGGATCGAACGCGAAGCTGTCCAGGTCCTTGGGATCCAGCACCTGCACGCTCAGCTCCCACGAGGGGAACTTGCCCGCCTGGATGTTCGTGTAGAGGTCGTGCGTGGCGTGCTGGAAGTCCTCTCCGCCCAGCTTCGTGGCCTCCTGCGCGGTGAGGCCCTTCACGCCCTGCTGCGACTTCCAGTTGAACTTGACGTACTTCACCTGGCCCTTGGCGTTGACGAACTTGAAGGCGTGCACGCCGTTGCCGTCCATCTGCCGGTAGCTCGCCGGGATGCCCAGGTCCGAATAGAGCTGGGTGATCATGTGAGTGGATTCCGGCTGGTGGCTGAAGAAGTCGAAGAAACGGTTCGGGTCCTGCCGGTTGGTGACCGGGGACGGCTTCAGCGAGTGCACCATGTCCGGGAACTTGATGGCGTCACGGATGAAGAAGACGGGCAGGTTGTTGCCGACCAGGTCCCAGTTGCCCTCGTCCGTGAAGAACTTCAGCGCGAAGCCGCGCGGGTCGCGCAGCGTCTCCGGTGAGCCGCTCGGGTGGATGACCGTGGAGAAGCGCACGAACATCGGCGTCTTCTTGCCCTTCTGGGAGAAGACGGACGCGCGCGTGAGGCTGGAGAAGTCGCCGTAGCTTTCGAAGGTGCCGTACGCGCCCACGCCGCGCGCGTGCACCACGCGCTCCGGGATGCGCTCGCGGTCGAAGCGCGCGAGCTTCTCGATGAGCGCGAAGTCCTCCAGGAGGATGCCGCCCCGCGGGCCGGCCGTCTTGGAGCTCTGGTTCGTGCCCAGCGGCGCGCCCGAGTCGGTGGTGATGGGAGGCGGGTTGCCGGCGGCGAGGACGGGGGCGCCAGACAGCAGGACGGCGAGCATCAACGAGCGTCGGTTCAAAGGGGACTCCTGGGGTTGCGGGGGAACCGGGCCACCCCAAGAGCACGCCTCGTGCCGAACGCTGACCGCCTGTCATTCCAACAGGTTGCGCCTGATGGCCTGGGGACGGTCACCGCCCATTCGGTGGACGAACCGAAATATCGGTGATGCTGGTCACCGCTCTATCGGTGTTCATGCGCGCAGCGACATTCCGGTGAGAAGGGTGCTGTGATGCGTCTCGCCATTCAAGAGGCGCGGTGCGGCATCGTTCGCTGACGGTGCGAGGGCCCGTGTTCTTGAGCCGAAGGACGCGGCGCTCGGGTAGGGTGCGCGCATGTCAGGCCCGTTCATCGACGACGCGCGGATTGCTCAGGCGCGCAAGCTGGCGGACGAGATCGTCAATCCGATCTTCGACCTCATCCAACGCAACACCACCGTCTCCAATGAGCGCACCGTGTTGCGCTTCTTTGGCATTTCCGGCGCGGGGGCGCGTGGCGTGCCCCTGGCCAACCTCATGGTGGACAAGCTGCAATCCGCCGGGGTGCTCAACCGGGGCGCCGCGTACTGGTACGGCCGCGCGCTGCAGCTGGGCGCCAGCAGTCCGCTGGACGCCGTGGAGCGCATCACCGCGCTGCCCACGGACAAGCTGGGCGCGCTGTCGCCAGAGATGGAGGCCAACCTGCGCGACGCCGTGCGCGAGGAGGCCCGCGCCGCGATGACGGAGCTCAAGGCCCGCATCGCCCAGCGCGACGCCCTGCGCGAGCAGTTCCCCATGTCCCCCGCGCCGCACAAGTACGTCATCGTCGCCACCGGCAACATCTACGACGACGTGGACCAGGCGCGTGCGGCGGCGCAGGCGGGCGCGGACGTCATCGCGGTCATCCGCTCCACGGCACAGTCGCTGCTGGACTACGTGCCCCACGGCGCGACGACGGAGGGCTACGGCGGCACCTACGCCACCCAGGAGAACTTCCGCGTGATGCGCGAGGCCCTGGATGACGAGAGCCGCAAGCTCAAGCGCTACATCCAGCTGACCAACTACTCGTCCGGCCTGTGCATGTCGGAGATCGCCTTCTGCGCGGCGTACGAGCGGCTGGACATGCTCCTCAACGACGCGATGTACGGCATCCTCTTCCGCGACATCAACATGCGGCGGACGTTCATCGACCAGTACTTCAGCCGCCGCATCTGCGCCCTGGCCGGCATCATCATCAACACCGGCGAGGACAACTACATCACCACCGCGGACGCGTACGACGCGGCCCACACCGTCATCGCCAGCCAGTTCATCAACGAGTGCTTCGCCAAGCGCGCGGGCCTCAAGGACTGGCAGCTGGGCATCGGGCACTCGTACGAGATCGACCCGTACCGCGACGACACACTGCTGCTGGAGCTGTCGCAGGCGATGCTGGTGCGCCGCTGCTTCCCGGACGCGCCGCTCAAGTACATGCCGCCCACGAAGCACAAGGAGACGGACATCTTCTTCAGCCACGCGTACGACGTGATGGCGGACCTGGTGGCCATCTGGACGCGGCAGGGCATCCAACTGCTGGGCATGATGACGGAGGCCATGCACACGCCGCTGCTCGCGGACCGGTACGTGGCGCTCAAGTCCGCGTCGTACATCCACCGCGCGGCCCGCGGCATCGACGAGGAGTTCACCGTCCGCGAGGACGGGAAGATCGCCAACCGCGCGCGAGAGGTCTTCGCCAAGGCGGAGGAGCTGCTGCGCGAGTGCCACACCGAGGGCATGGTGGCGGCCATCGGCAAGGGGCGCTTCGGCGACGTGAAGCGCGAGGAGACCGGTGGCAAGGGCCTGGACGGCGTGCTGGAGAAGGCGCCGGATTACTTCAACCCGTTCCTGGAAATGCTGGAGGCGTCATGATCCTGGGTACTTTCGTGGCTGTGATGATGGCCGCGGGTGGCAGCGCGGATGCGTTGAGCAGCGTGACGGTGAAGAACATCGCGCTGAAGGCGCCGGCGGCGTGGACGCGCTCCAACGTGGACGGCTCCGAGAAGTTCCTGGCGCCCTCCGGCGACGCGTACTTCATGGTGGACGTGGGCACGGTGCAGACCGCGGGCATGAAGGCGGAGCTGTGCCGCACGAAGATCCTCGCGAACATGGGCGGCGACAGCTGGACCATGCTGAAGGTCGGCGGCCAGCCGGCGGCGACCAAGACGGACACGGACGCGGCGCCGGACGGCAGCGGCAACGTGGACACCGTCACGTACGTGGGCTGCAACGGGAAGACGACGTGGTCGGTGGTCTTCTACATGGAGCAGGGCAAGAAGGACCGTTTCGCCGCGGTGGCCGAGAAGGTGGGCACCAGCGTGTCGTTCACGCCGCCCAAGGGCAAGAAGGGCTAGTTCGATGGTGAAGCCGAGCAAGCAGATCATCCGCCCCTACGGCGACCGTCGCGACGACGGCATGGTGCAGCTGTCGTTCACGCTGCCCGTGCCGCTGTCGGAGAAGGCCAAGGAGGCCGCCGCCCAGTTCACGAAGAAGATGGGCTTCACGGACGTGAAGGTGGCCGCCGCCGAGCGCGCGGCGGACCAGTACACGTTCTTCGTCGTCTACGCCCGCTCCAACGTGACGCTGGACTACGCGGAGATCGACGTGCCGGAGGTGGTGGTGCGCAAGATGGGGTTCGACGACCTCAACGCGCTCATCAAGGAGAAGGTCCGCCGGCGCATCGTCGTCTTCGGCGCGTGCACGGGCACGGACACGCACACGGTGGGCATCGACGCCATCCTCAACATGAAGGGCTACGCGGGCGACTACGGCCTGGAGCGCTACCCCGGCTTCGAGGCCTTCAACCTGGGCAGCCAGGTGCCCAACGAGGACCTGATCAAAAAGGCCACCGCGAAGCACGCGGACGCCATCCTCGTCTCGCAGGTCGTCACCCAGCGTGACGTGCACAAGGACAACTCGCGCCAGTTCATCGACGCGGCGAAGGCGGCGGGCATCCACGGCAAGACGCTGCTGCTGTTGGGCGGGCCGCGCGTGGACCACAAGCTGGCGCTGGAGCTGGGCTTCGACGCGGGCTTCGGGCCGGGCACCAAGCCGTCCGACGTGGCGAACTACATCGTGCACGCGGTGATGAAGAAGGAAGGCACGGAGTCCGCGGACTCCCACTACCAGGGGGAACCCTCGTGAGCACTGGCACGAAGGCGGTACTGCGGCTGCGCATGGGCAGCCACGACGCGCACTACGGCGGCAACCTGGTGGACGGGGCGCGGATGCTCGGGCTGTTCGGGGACGTGGCCACGGAGCTGTGCATCCGCTCCGACGGGGACGAGGGCCTGTTCCGCGCCTACGACTCCGTGGAGTTCCTGGCCCCGGTGTACGCGGGGGACTTCATCGAGGCGGAAGGGGAGATTGTCAGCGAGGGCAACACGTCGCGGAAGATGCGCTTCGAGGCCCGCAAGGTGATCAAGCCCCGGCCGGATGTGAATGACTCGGCGGCGGACGTGCTTCCGGAGGCGGTGGTGGTGTGCCGCGCCTCGGGCACGTGCGTGGTGCCCAAGGACAAGCAGCGGGTGAAGCGATGAGCAAGCCCATGGTCATCACCGCCGCCCTGGTGGGCGCGGAGACGACGCGCGAGCAGACGCCGTACCTGCCCATCACCGCGGAGGAGATTGCTGAAGACGCGGCGAAGTGCCGCGAGGCTGGCGCGGCGATGGTGCACATCCACGTGCGCACGGCGGAGGGCAAGCCGTCGCAGGACGCGGAGTTGTTCCGCGCGGCCATCCGCGCCATCCGCAAGCGCACGGACATCCTCGTCCAGGTGTCCACGGGCGGCGCGGTGGGCATGGACGTGGACGAGCGGTGCGGCGGGCTCACGCTCACCGGCGCGGACAAGCCGGACATGGCCACGCTCACCACGGGCACGGTGAACTTCGGGGAAGAGGTGTTCTGGAATCCCCGGCCGCTGGTGCGCGACATCGCGAAGCGCATCAAGAGCATTGGCCTCAAGCCGGAGCTGGAGTGCTTCGACGTCGGGATGATCGACGAGGCGCGCTACCTGGCGAAGGAGGGGCTGGTGGAGCTGCCGGCGCACTTCGACTTCGTGCTGGGCGTGCCGGGCACGCTCCAGGCGCGGCCGGAGGTGCTGGACTTCATGATCGCCGCGCTGCCGGAGGGGAGCTCCTGGACGGTGGCGGGCGTGGGGCGCCAGCAGCTCCCGTTCGTGGAGGAGGCCGCGAAGCGCGGCGGCAACGCGCGCGTGGGCCTGGAGGACAACATCTACCTGTCCAAGGGCGTGCTCGCGAAGGGCAGCTTCGAGCTGGTGGCGGAGGCCGCGAAGCGGGCCCGTGCCGCTGGCCGTGAGCTCGCGACCCCCGAGCAGGCCCGGCAGTTGTTGCGCCTGGGCTGAAGAATCCTGGATTCGTTACGCGAGGCCCGGGGCGGACACGTCCCGGGCCTTCGTTTTTGTCAGGAACGTCGCGCGCATTTCGTCCCGCTGCCCGGCTCTCAGCGCATTCGGCGACACCGCCTCTTCGTCCCGGCTGTCCGCACCGGAGGGCTCGGGCATCATGCCGCGCATTCCTCCCGCTCTGACGGGAGCCCACGAGGAGTCGCGAAGCGATGGACACGGGACTGCAGGGCAAGGGCGTGCTGGTGACGGGCGGCGCGGGCGGCATCGGCTCCGCGCTGGTGCGGGCGTTCGCGGGCGAGGGCGCGAAGGTGGCGGTGCACTACCACCGCAGCCAGGAGAAGGCGGAGGCGCTCGCGCGCGAGGTGGGCGGGGCGGCCGTGCGCGCGGACCTCACGGTGGAGGCGGACGTGGACGCGCTGGTGCCCCAGGCGGTGAAGGACCTGGGCCAACTGGACGTGCTGGTGTGCAACACCGGCGTGTACCCCGCGCCTGATGAGCCGCTGTGGAAGATGTCGCTGGAGCGCTGGCGCCGCACGCTGGCGCAGAACCTGGACAGCGTGTTCCTCAGCTGCCGCGCGTTCCTGCGCCACGTGGAGACCACGGGCACGGGCACCATCGTCATCATCAGCTCCACGGCGGGCCTCTTCGGGGAGGCGGGCCACACGGACTACGCGGCGGCGAAGGGCGCGCTGGCGGCGGGCTTCGTGAAGAGCCTGAAGAACGAGCTGCACCGCATCGCGCCCATGGGCCGCGTCAACGTGGTGTGCCCGGGCTGGACGGAGGTGGGCCGCAACCGCGACAAGCTGACGGACCCGAAGTTCGTCGGCCTCGTCACGCGGACGATGCCGCTGCGCAAGGTGGGGCAGCCAGAGGACGTGGCGCGCGTCGTGGTGACGCTCGCGTCGGATCGCATCTCCGGCCACGTGACGGGCGAGGTCGTCACCGTGGCCGGAGGCATGGAAGGACGGGTGCTGCATGAAGACTGACCTGGACGTGCGGACGTACAACCGCGAGGCGTGGAACGGCGAGGTGGGGCGCGGCAACAAGTGGACGCTGCCGGTGGCCCCGGAGGTCATCGCCGCCGCGCGACGGGGCGAATGGAGCGTGGTGCTCACCCCGACGAAGCCCGTGCCGCGCGAGTGGTTCGGGGACCTGAAGGGCAAGGACGTGCTGGGCCTGGCGAGCGCGGGCGGCCAGCAGTGCCCGGTGCTCGCGGCGGCGGGCGCGAACGTCACCGTGTTCGACAACTCGCCCGCGCAGCTGGCGCAGGACCGCAAGGTGGCCGAGCGCGAGGGCCTCACGCTCCAGTACGTGGAGGGCGACATGCGTGACCTGTCCGCGTTCGCCGACGGGAGCTTCGACCTCATCTTCCACCCGTGCTCCAACTGCTTCGCGGAGGAGATCCTCCCGGTGTGGCGCGAGGCCTTCCGCGTGCTGCGCCCCGGTGGCGTGCTCCTGTCGGGCATCTGCAACCCGGTGCGCTACCTCTTCGACCCGGTCGAGGAGGAGAGGGGCGTGATGCGGCTCAAGTACCCGATGCCGTACTCGGACTTCACCAGCCTCACGGACGAGGAGCGCCGCCGCTACAGCGACAAGAACGAGCCCATGTGCGTGGGCCACTCGCTGGAAGACCAGCTGGGCGGACAGATGGCAGCGGGCTTCGTGCTCACGAACCTCTTCGAGGACAAGTACGAGCAGAAGGATCTGCTCTCCACGTTCCTGCCCACCTTCATCGCCACGCGTGCACTGAAGCCCGTATCGCGTTCGTGACACAGAAGGGCGTTGCGCCCGGCCACCGCGAAAGCCTACAGGGGGGATGTCCGGGTCCTCCCGGACATCCCCCCTTTCGTAGGAGTCGTCCATGAAGGTGTCGCTGCGTCTTTCCGCCTTGTTGCTGATGGGTGTTTCGCTGATGGGCCTGGGCTGTGAGGGTGCGGGCTCGCGGGATCCGCTGAACGCCATCGAGGCTGGCGCCCAGGTGGCGGTGGAGCCCTCGCTGGCGGAGGTGAAGCAGGGCGCGGTGGGTGACACGGTGCTGCGCTGCACGCAGCCGCAGGACGGCAGCTACCTGGAGGTGGTCCAGACGGCCACGGGCTACGAGGCGGCCACGGTGACGGAGGCCTACGATCCCTGGGACTGCCGCTGCACGTACGAGCAGCGCACGGTGCTGGGCCAGTACACGCGCTGCAACCGCTCCACGGTGGACCCTCGCATCCTGAACTGCTTCCGCATCGAGCCCAACGGCACGACGGGCAAGGTGGTGCTGTCCACCACGCGCGTGCAGCGCACGCAGATGGTCATCGGCGGCACGCAGACGGTGTCGTACACGGACCTGAGCATCGCCGCCATCAACCAGGACCCGGGCCACACGCCGCGCCAGGACTTCAACTACGGCATGGCGGACTGCCAGTAGCCGGCGGTCTTCCGGAGGCGATTTAACCTTCGGCGGGCTCCGGGGTTTTGAGTGTCAGAGCGCGACGGGAAGCAGGCTGCACGGCTGCTCCCGGAGCGTTTTGACCTGAACCCGGAGTCCACACACCATGTCGCTCAAGTCCATGCTTCGCGGTACCGCCGTCGCCACGCTGCTCCTCGCCGTTCCCGCGCTCGCCCAGACCGCCGCGCCGTCCGACCCCAACGCCAGGGCCGGCCAGTGCGAGGGACGCCGGGGCAAACACGGCGGCGGGGGCCACAAGTTCGGCCGCATGCAGCACCGGCTGGACAAGCAGGTCGCCCAAGGGCGCCTGACGCAGGCCCAGGCCGACGGCTTCAAGGCCGAGGCGAAGCAGCTGCACGAGGAGATGAAGGCCGCGCGCGCCTCCGCCAACGGCCAGGTGGACGAGGCCACCCGCGCGCAGTTCAAGGAGCGCCGCAAGGCCCTGCGAGAGAAGATCAAGGCTGCGCTGGCGCCCACGCAGCAGGGCGCCTGATGCGCGGGGGACGTGACGCGGGGGCCCCGGCCGGCACAGACTGACCGGGCCCCTTACGTCCGCGGGAGTCCCCCATGCTTCGCAGTCTCCTCGTCGCCTTCGTCGCATTGATCGCCGGTTGCCGCGCGCACTCCAGCGCGACGCAGGCCGCGGCGGCGCAGGCCCCGGTGGACGCGCCGGACGCGGCGCAGGCCTCGGTGGTGCTGGTGACGGACGCGGAGCTCCAGCGCGTGCAGAAGCGCGCGTTGTACATCGTCGAATCGGAGAAGGGCGCCATCAGCGCCACGGACCTGCTGCTCGCGCGTCCGGACCTGGACCGCGCGCGGATGAACTGGTTCTTCACCGTGCCGCGCGGCAACGCCTGGTACTCCGTCTTCGGCCGCTTCAATCCGCAGGACATGTTCGTTCCCGCGTACGCGTACCGCGCGCCCATCGAATTCTCCGGTGAGATGGAGGACTTCCCCGTCGAGTCCCTGCCCGAGGGCATGGACGCCCTGGCGCGCGCCGTGAGCGCCGCCTGTGAGCGCGTCTTCCAGGTGCACGGCCGCAAGCAGCTCAAACCCGTCGTGGTGGAGGAGGACGACGGCATCACCGTCTACGTGCTCCAGGGCTTCGACGACTCGGACCTGTACCTGCTGGGCGGCGACTTCCGCTTCAAGTTCAGCAAGGACGGCCGCCAGAAGCTCCTGGAGTTGCCCCTGCACCAGGGGCTCATCCCCGTGTCCGTCGCGCCGGATGGGGACGGCGAGCGGCCCCAGTTCTCCGCGCACGCGCACGTGCTCTTCCCGGGGCCGCTGGAGACGGAGCTCGCGCTGGTGATGCTCTATCCCGCGCTGGGCGGCCTCTTCGTGGGAGGAGGGGACCAGGACCGCGTCTACGCGCTGTCGCCGGATGGCACCATCCGCGAGGTGCGCCTGAGCCGCGAGGAGGTCCTGCGTGAGCTGCGGCCGGACGGCTCCTTCGCGCCGCCCGGGGAGCTGAACGTCGAACCGGAGCCCGGCGCGGACGTGGTGCTCTGAACAGCTCCCGCTTGCGCAGTGTTGAGCTTCGTTCACGGCCTGCCCGGTGGTCCGTCATTGCCTGCGGGCGCGGTGCTTGAGTTCGCGCCCTCACGACAGGAGGACGCCGGATGGCCCTGCAGAACGACTACCAGGACGTGCTGGACGTGGCGAAGAACGTGGGCGCGAAGATCGAAACGCGCGAGGAGAACGGCAAGCTCATCATCAAGGGCAGCGTCGACCACGCCTTCGACCGCGATCGCATGTGGGATCAGATCAAGGCGAAGCACCCGAAGTGGAACGACGAGATCATGGTGATGCTCGACGTGACCCACGCCGAGCCCTACGGCCTGCACACCGTGAAGTCCGGCGACACGCTCAGCAAGCTGGCCAAGGACATCTACGGGGACATGAAGCTGTACCCGAAGATCTTCGAGGCCAACAAGGATCAGCTCAAGGACCCGGACCACATCAAGGTGGGCCAGGTCCTCAAGCTGCCGCCGAAGACCATCGCCAACAAGGCCTGAGCTTCAGGCCTCGCGGCGCCGGTGGAGTCTCAAGGGCAGTACGGGCACTCCACCGTCGCCTCGAGCGAGTCGTAGACGAGGCAGTTCTGGTCCGCCGCGCTGTCGTTCTTCTGCTGGCAGCGGTAGTTCCACACGGACGCGCACTGGGTATAGACCTGCGCGTCGCCGGTGGGACCCTGGTAGGTGGCCGTGCAGGTGCCGCCCGAGCTTCCACCCGACACGGTGCAGGTGTTGGGGTCGGTGTTGCTCGTGCACTTCATGCCGGAGCAGTTGGTGCCGCTGCCCATCCACTTGCCCGAACAGCTGGATGCGCTGGTGCGCTGCTCACAGAGCACGCGGTTCAGGTTCCCGTCGTAGTAGGCGCACGCGCCGCTGCTGCCTCCGCCACCACCACCACCGCCCGAGCCGCCCGAAGGCGTCCCCCAGCTCCACTCCGGCGTTCTCGGCTCGGAGAAGCTGTCCAGCGACACCGCGGAGAATCCCACGTCCTCGCACGAGTCGCCGTCGAAGTAGCCGCAGTAGTCCCAGCCGTCGCACCAGAAGTCGCGGCACTCGTCTTCGGTGTCCTCATTGCAAAAGTAGATGGACGAGCCGTGGACGCAGGCGCCCTGCGTGGGGAAGCACCCGGGCAGCACGAGGCCCACGGCGAGGGACAGGAGCACGGCGGACACAACGCCCGTGAGAGGACGAGGGGATGAGGTCATCCGCCGGAATGTAGCTTCAAGTGCGCGCGGGATTCAGCTGGGTCGCCGCCACCACGGGCCTAGATGCCCCGCAGGCGCGCGGCCCAGGCGAGATAGGCGGCGCGCGGATCCGCGAGCGGGTCGCGGAAGAGGGCGCGAATGTCGGCGGTGTCCACCTGGCCGGCGTCGAAGGCCCGGTAGAGGCTGTCCCCCAGGAGGTACCCGAGCGCGTGGCTGACGCCGTGGAACAGGCGGTCGCGGCGCAGGGGGAGGAGCTTCACGGCCTCGTCGGGGGCCTCGGACTCCGTGGCCTTGTGGGCGAGGACGAAGGCGGCGATCTGCCGCTCCAGGCCCCGGGTCTCGCCGAAGCGCCGGGCCCACTCCGTGACGTTGGGGCAGGTGCGGCGCGGGTTGATCAGCTTGGAGCCGAAGAAGCCCAGGGCCTCTTCCAGGCAGCGCGCGTAGAAGGCCTCGGACGCACCGCGCGGCGCGTCCATGGCGTCGCCCACGGCGCAGTGGCGCACGAAGTGGGCGGCCTCCTCCGCGGCGTGGTTGAGGGACAGCGACGCGAGCCAGGCCGTGCGCGCGCGGGGGATGTAGCAGCTCTCACGCGAGAGGATGTGCTTGCGCAGCTGGGACAGCTCCGCCTGGGTGAAGCGGCCCCTGCGGCGGATGCGGGCGAGCACGTCGCCGTCCGCCGCCGTGGTCACCTCCACCGAGTCCAGCTCGCGGCCCACGGGCACGCCCGCGAGCCGGCCGATGAGCTCCGCCATGTCCCGGAAGCGCTCCGCGGCGCTGCGGTCCAGGAGGGGCGCGTCGTCGCCCTCGGCCTCCAGGTAGTCCAGGAAGCTCTGCTGGCAGAGGACGGGGGAGGCGTTCATCAGGCACAGCGCGCCGTCCGACAACTCCACGGCCTCCGCGCTCCCCAGCCGGCCCTCGCGCGCGAGGCGCCACCAGAGGCCTTCGGCGTTCTGGTACACGACGAGGCCGCGGCGCGGATGGGCCTCCCCCAGCGCGCGCTCCACCTGCGCGGGCAGGTGGCAGGGCGCCGCGTGGAACTGTCCCACCAGCACCATCACCAGCGGGACGTCCTCCGCGCGGGCCACGCGGGCGATGCGCTCCGCGGCGAAGGCGTCGCGCAGCGCGAGCGAACGCTCACCCTGGGCGCGCCGGTCGATGGCGGCCACCTGGAGCTTGAGTCGCTTCGCGAAGGCCAGCACCGCGCGGATGCCGGCGCCGGGACCGAAGCCCGGGGTGGGGCCATGGCCCAGCCGGGACATCAGGGTGCGCTCGGGCAGGCGTCCCGCGAGGTACGCGTCGAGGGCGGCCTGATGACGGCCCTCCACGCACTCGAGCGCCAGCACGACGCGGCGGCCGGAGGCGAGGGCGCGCTCGGCGAGGTCCAGGTAGGTCTGCTGGGCGAGCGGCAGCGTGTGGTAGTCGCCGACGTAGACGAGGTCCGACGCCGCGATGCGCTGGTGCACGTGGGCCAGGGGGACCACGCGCTGGTAGGTGCTCGTGCGCCGGCGGTAGCGGGCCTCGTAGGCGCGGAAGGCTTCGGTGCGGCCTTCGACCACCCGGGCGATCTGGGCGCGTTGGCGGCGGAAGAGGGCGAGGTGAAGGGCAAGCGACGCGCGCATGGAGCGACAGGCACCGTCGCATGCGCTCGCGGGGGCGGCAAAAAATCAGCGGGGCGCGGGCGGGTGGCCCGCTTGACTCGCATGGCCCTGCAACGGACCATCGTCGTCAATCTTGCAGACCGTTCTTCCTCGCACGCTCATCCTCTGTGCCGCGGTGTTCGCCGCGGCCCCCGTTCACGCGCAAGAGGCCGCGCTGCTGCACGCATCTCCGCCGCGCGCCGAGGCCCGGCAGCCCCTCCAGTTGGACGCGACGCTGGTGGATGGCGGCAAGGTACTGGAACTCTTCGTCCGCTATCGCGGCCCGGGCGAGCCGTACGTCCAGGTCCCCATGGAGCGGCAGTATGGAGACCTGTACCGCGCGGTGATTCCCGCCGAGCACATGGTGTCACCCGGCGTGGAGTACTTCGTCGAAGCCGCGATGATGGATGGGGCGCGCACGCCGCTCTTCATGTCCGCGCTCCGGCCCGCGCGGGTGATGGTGGGGGCGCAGACCCCGGAGCCGCCGCCGGGACGGGCGCCGCCGGGCCGCAAGGGGACCCGTGAAGCCCCGAGGTCCTCGCCCGACATCGACGCCTTCGCGCCGCCGTCGGGGGCAGGGGAGGACGATGACGCGAGCAGCGCACCGACGCCGCCTCCTTCCACCGTTCGTCCGGACGCACGCGCGGGGACCACCGATTCGCGGACTTCGAACCGGGTGGACAGCGCGGTTTCCCGTCCGGGAGCCTCCGACTCACGCGCGGCGAGCACCCCCAGCGGGACGGACCCGCGCGCTTCGAACCGGACAACCGCGTCCGATTCACGGGCTTCGAGCCGCACGGACGGCGCGGACTCGCGCGCCCCGGCTTCGCCCACGGCCCGAACAGACGGTTCGCGCGCTTCGACCCGAACGGACACGTCCGACCCGCGCGCCTCGACTCGCGCTTCGGGCTCCGACGACGCCATGGCCGCGCTCAACGCGGACCTCCCTCCGGAACCCCGCGCCTCCTCTTCGTCCCGCGGCACCATGGACGACGACCTGGCGCTCTACAGCGCGGAGGACGTGCTCGCGGTGACGACGCTCCAGGAGGAGTCCGTCCGCACCGTGCCGGCCATCGGCGCGTCCTTCAACCGCGCGCAGATGGTCGCGCTGGGCGCCCGCACGGTGGCGGACGTGCTGGACGTGGTGCCCGGCGTGTCCGTCAGCCGCGACGTGCAGGGCTTCCACCGCACCTCCATCCGGGGCCTGCGCAACGACGCGGAGGTGCTCTTCCTCCTCGATGGCCACCGCCTCAACAACTTCTTCGACGGCAAGGCGCTCATGAACCTGCCGGTGGAGAACCTGGAGCGCATCGAGGTCATCCGCGGTCCCGGCTCCGCCGTCTACGGCGCGGGCGCCTTCCAGGGCGTCGTCAACCTGGTCACCAACCACGCCGACGGCGTGCGCGGCGCCATCACCACCGGCGGCGTCCCCCGTGACGACGGACGCCTGGCGCTCGCCACCGACGGCCACCTGTCCGCGGCGCACACCACCGGCGACCTGCGCCTGTTCGCGGACCTGGACCTCTGGACCCAGGAGGGTGACTCGCTCGTCATCGACCACGACGCGCTCGACGACGAGTCCGTGGCCCAGGGCCTGCGCGACGTGGACCAGCCCGCGGGCCGCACCCGTGACGGCCGGTTCCTCGTCAACGCGGGCGGAGGCGTGTCCTACGGCCTGGACAGCGCCGGCCGCGTGGGCGTCACCGCGCGCTACCTCTCCGAGAAGCGCGACGCGCTCGTCGGCCTGTTCGACACGGTGGGCAACGACTCCCAGCTGTCCTGGGACATGCTCCTCGCGGACCTCACCTGGGAGCGGCCCCTCTCCGACAGCGGCCAGGTGCGCGCCCGGCTGGGCTTCGATCAGCAGTCCACCGACCGCCTGTTCCAGCTCACGCCGCTCGACTTCCGCACTGGCGACGGCCTGGACCGCCTCTTCCCAGAAGGCCTTCAGGAACAGACGCGGGTCACCGTGCGCACCGTGACGGCCTCCGTGGACGCGGACCTCGCGCTGGCGAAGGAGAACCACCTCACGCTGGGCTTCGTCGCCGAGCAGCAGTCGCTGTCCCAGTACGACTACACCACGAACTACACGCTCGACGGCCGCCTGCGCCCCAGCCCCGCCGTTCCTGAAGGGCTGGTGGACCTCACGCAGGGCGCGGCCGCCAGCCGCCTCAACCTGGGCCTCTCCGCGCAGGACCAGTGGACCGTGCTCTCCGCGCTCACGCTCACCTTCGGCCTGCGCCTGGACGCCATCCAGCTCCCCGACGCGGAGGCGTCGGGCACGCTCGACGCCAGCAAGATGGTGGTGCGGGTCAACCCGCGCGTGGGCCTGGTCATCGCCGCGTCGGACGCGCTGGTGCTCAAGGCGCTGTACGGCCGCGCCTTCCGCGCCCCCACGCCCCAGGAGCTGGTCGAGCGCATCCCCGACACCGACTACAACCAGGGCCGCTTCGAGGGAAACCCGCTCCTGAAGCCCACCACCGTGGACACCTTCGAGCTGGGCATGGATCTGGTCCAGGCCGCGGGCGACACCCGCGTGCGCGTGCGCGCCAACGCCTTCCTGCAGAACTTCGCCTCACCCATCACCCCCGTGGACACCAGCGGCAACATCGTCCCTTTGCGCAACCGCGAGCTGGGCGTGCGCGTGTACGGCGTGGAGGCGGAGGCCCGGCTGGAAGCGTCCAAGCGCGCCGTCGCGTGGGTCAACGCCAGCCTGTCCCGCGCGCAGGACCTGGAGCTGCCGGAGCAGTCCCGGCTGCTCACGGACGTGCCCCAGGCGCGCTTCAACGCGGGCGTGTCCATGCCGCTGGGGGACTGGCTGAACCTGGACGTGGTGGTGCGCTCCGGCGCCGAGCGCCGCAACAACAACCGCTCCACGCTGGAGCTCATCCGCCGCTACGAGATCCCCGCCTACAGCCTCATCACCGCGCAGCTGCGCACCGAGCCCATCTGGGAGCACTTCGAGGTGACGCTCTACGCCCAGAACCTCTTCGACCACGACCTGCGCGACGACGTGCCCCGTCCGGACCGCGTCACCGGCCTGCTGCCGCGCGAGGGCGTGTCCGGCTACCTCACCCTGAGGGCCTCCTACTGATGGACCGCCGCCACCTCACCGCCGCGCTCGCGGCGCTCACGCTGCTGCCCGGCTGCCTCGCGTACAACGACTCCTGCACCCCGCTGGTGGACGACCCCGACGCCGTCGTGGGCTACCTGGGCGAGGAGGTGCAGCTGGGCTCCGCCTTCACCCGCCACGACAACAACGCGCTGGGACAGCTGGCCGCGGACGCGTTCCTCCACGCGGAGGATGGCGCCGCGAAGCCCACGGACCTGGGCATCATCAACGGCGGCTCGCTGCGCGACGAGGGCCTGTGCGTCACCCGCACGTCCCTGCGCACCGGGCCGCTCACCGACGGCGTCCTGCACGAGGTCATCCTCTTCGAGAACCTGCTCGTGACGGTGGACCTCACGGAGAAGCAGCTCGTGGACCTCTTCGAGCACTCCGTGGAGGCGCTGGCCGTGGAGGGGCAGGCCATCGTGTCGCCCTCCGGCGCGTTCCTCCACGTCTCCGAGGGCACCACCCTGCGCGTGGACTGCGGGCGTCCGGTGGGCCAGCGCGTGACGGCGCTGCGGGTGCGCGGGCGCGACGTGTCCATCCCCGCGCGCGACGACGCGTCCATCCGCTACCGGGTGGCGATGTCCACGTTCCTGCTAGAGGGAGGGGACGGCTACGGCGGCATCCTGGGCGACGCGGGACAGGACCCGGACCGCAACCCGGTGACGGCGCGCAAGCTGGGCGGCACGGACGCCAACATCGCGGCGGCGTACATGAAGAGCACGTACCCCAGCCCGGTCCAGGCGCTGAAGGAAGCCCCGCGCATCGTCTTCACCAACTGCGCCCGGCCCGCCCGGCCCGCCCCGCGCTGACGTCGCGCGCGGTGTCGGGCCTCGCGGGGGCCGGGATGGACGGAGCCCCTTAAGGCTTGGAGGGCTCGTCCGAGGATGCCGGAGCGCTGGAGGTCACCACCGCCGGAGCGGAGGTGGCCGTCTGCGCCGCGGCGGCCACCGGCCGTGGAGGCAGGGGGCCCAGCACGTCGTTGACCGAGGGCATGCGGCGGATGTCGGCGCGGGCGACCTTCCATGCCTGCTGGACGATCCACGACAGGGAACGGTCCTGCCGCGTGGCCTCACGCTGGATCTCTTCCAGCATGTCCTCGGGAAAGTAGAGGGATTGTTTGCGGTGATCCGTGGTGGCCATTGCCCTGCCTTACGGCCTTTCTTCGCGCGGGTCCGTGCGCTCGTCGCCCGTGACGTCGTTCACGGCAGGGAATGACTTGATGCGGTCGCGGGCGATCTTCCAGGCCTGCTGCACCACCCATGAGAGGGAACGGTCCTGCCGGTTCGCTTCCTCCTGGATCTCCTTCAGCATCTCCTCGGGGAAGTACAGCGACTGCTTGCGCTTGTCGGTGCCTGCCATGCCTGGGTCTCCGGGGCGGATTCGAGGTGACGACCTGAACACACCGGAGCGGTTATCCGACAGACGCCCTGAAGGGTCAACGGTTTCGGAGCACTCAAGCGTGCGCCCGCGGGCTGAACGCCCCACTTCCGACACTGGGTGGCGGGAAAAGAGAAACGCCCCGGCCTCCGCGAGGGAGACCGGGGCGCTTCGGAAAGAGGGACCGCAGGGAGCGAATCTCCGAGCGGCCCCGTGGACCCAGAGGGGGAGGGGGGGGACCCCTAGGTCCAACGTCATGAAGTCCAGAACGTCCGACCAACAACCGCGAGGCGCCGTTCTATTTCCGCCCCGCGTCCCTGCGTTGTGGGAATCATGGAATGCATCCCCACGCCTTCCGTCCACCGCGAATCTGTAACCCGGTCATCTGACACTCCATTCCGAACGCTGGCGCCATGCCTCACGCGTCTCCTGAAAGCTCCTCGCTGCCGGGCAAGCTCGCCCGCTCGTATGCCGAGCACGGCGCCCGCTCGCGCTCGGTGCTGCTCGCCGTCTCCGGAGGCGCGGACTCCACCGCGCTGCTCGTGGGGACGGCCCGCGTGAGCGACGCGCTGGCGATGCGCGTGGAGGTGGCGACGGTGGACCATGGCCTGAGGGCGGAGGCCGCGCGCGAGGTGACCTCCGTCGTAGGCTTGGCCGAGCACCTGGGACTGACCTGCCACGTCCGTCGGCTCGCGCTGTCGCCCGGAGCGGGGATGGAGGCGCGGGCGCGCGAGGCCCGGTACGCGACCCTGGAGGTCCTGCGGCGGGAGCGCGGGCTGGACTTCGTGGCCACCGGCCACACGCTCGACGACCAGGCGGAGACGCTGCTCATGCGCCTGTCCCGGGGAGCGGCGCTCCGGGGCGCGCGCGCCATCCACGCCCGCGCGGACACGCTCCTGCGCCCGCTGCTCGCGTGCTCGCGCGAGGACGTGCTCGCCTTCCTGGCCACCGAGGAGGTGGGGTTCGTGGTGGATCCGATGAACGCGGACCCCGCCTACTTCCGCACGCGCGTGCGCCAGGGCGTGCTCCCCGCGCTCCACCGCGCGGCGGGCTTCAGCACCGTGGAGCACCTGGCCACCTTCGCGCGGCTCGCCTCCGAGGACGAGGCCCTGCTCGAGGGGCTTGCGGACGGGGCGTGGGCGCGGCTGGCGCTGCCCGGAGGCGGGCTGGATGCCGTGGGGCTTCGCGCGCTGGAGCCGCCGCTGTGGCGCCGCGTGCTCGCACGGCTGCTGGGCACGGCGGGCGCCCGGGTGGACCACGCCACGCTGGAACGCGCGCGGGAGGTGGTGGCGCGCGGGGGCGTCATGCCGCTGAGCGACGGCTTCCTCCTGAAGGCCACCGGCGGGCGGGTGCGCTGCGTGGCGCCGGGAGGGGAATCCGCGCCCACGCCGCTGTTGCTCGCGGGGCCCGGGGCGCAAGGGGACTTCGGCGCGTGGCGTTTCCAGGTGGCCGCGGAAGGATTGCCGCCCCCGGGCGTGTTGGCCCTGGTGTTGAAGGAGGGGACGGCGTGGCCACTCACGGTGCGTTCCAGGAAGCAGGGCGATCGCGTCCGCACGCGCGCGGGCCACCGCAAGGTGCAGGACGTGATGGTGGATGCCCGAATCCCCTCGGAAGAGCGCGACGCCCGGCCTGTCGTGGTGGACGCGCGCGATGAACCGTTGTGGCTTCCCGGCATCCTGCCGCGCTTCGTCGAACCCGGAGCAGGTTCGCGCGAGGTGGCTTCCCGACACTCCCTGTGGGCCTTTCCTCCGCTCACGAGCGAACGGAAGACCCCTCCGTTATAGAGTCGAAGCTCTGAAACGGGGGATGGTCGCGGTCCCCTAAATAGTTGAGGGCTTTTTGCTGTTGCTGATACGGTCCGTCGCTGGCCTGCACACGGGCGGGCGCCGGGCACATGACGAACTTCGCCAGGGTTCCTCCTGGCACGGCCCTCATCCCGCCGAGTACCGAAAGGGCAGCTGAAACGTGCGTTCGACCTACAAGACCATCGGGCTCTGGGTCATCCTGATCGTCCTCTTCGTCGCCTTCTACAATTTCTTCTCGCAAGGCAACGAGCAGGTGCAGGAACCGACCTTCACCCAGCTTCTGACCAAGGTGGAGGAGAAGAAGGTCCGTGCCGTCTCCGTCAAGGGCAACACCTACTCCGGCACGTTCAGCGACTCGAACGACAAGTTCCGGACGACGGGGCCCGCGCCGGACGTGGCCGTGCTCAACCAGCTCCGCGCCTCGGGCGTGGACGTGAAGTACGAGCGCGAGGAGCAGAACAGCCTCTGGCTCACCATCCTCGGGCAGTGGATGCCCGTCGTCTTCCTGTTCCTGTTCTTCATCTTCTTCATGCGCCAGCTCCAGGGCGGCAGCGGCAAGGCGATGACGTTCGGGAAGTCGAAGGCGAAGCTCCTCAGCGAGAGCCACAACAAGGTCACGTTCGCGGACGTGGCCGGCGTGGACGAGTGCAAGGAGGAGCTGGAGGAGATCGTCGCCTTCCTCAAGGACCCCAAGAAGTTCACCAAGCTGGGCGGCCGCATCCCCAAGGGCGTCCTGATGATGGGGCCTCCGGGCACGGGCAAGACGCTGCTCGCCCGCGCGGTGGCCGGTGAAGCAGGCGTCCCGTTCTTCTCCATCTCCGGCTCGGACTTCGTGGAGATGTTCGTGGGCGTCGGCGCCAGCCGCGTGCGCGACCTGTTCGAGCAGGGCAAGAAGAACGCCCCCTGCATCATCTTCATCGACGAGATCGACGCCGTGGGCCGCCACCGTGGCGCGGGCCTGGGCGGCGGTCACGACGAGCGTGAGCAGACGCTCAACCAGCTGCTGGTGGAGATGGACGGCTTCGAGTCCAACGACGGCGTCATCCTCATCGCCGCCACCAACCGTCCGGACGTGTTGGATCCGGCGCTCCAGCGCCCGGGCCGCTTCGACCGCCGCATCATCGTTCCCCGTCCGGACCTCAAGGGCCGCCTGGGCGTGCTGAAGGTGCACACCCGCCGCGTGCCGCTGGCCCCGGAGGTGGAGCTGGAGGTCATCGCCCGCGGGACGCCCGGCATGACGGGCGCGGACCTGGAGAACCTGGTCAACGAGTCGGCCCTGATGGCCGCGCGCCAGAACAAGGAGCGCGTGGACCTGGCGGACTTCGAGCAGGCGAAGGACAAGGTCTTCATGGGCCCGGAGCGCCGGTCCATGATCATGACCGACAAGGAGAAGCGGAACACGGCCGTCCACGAGGCCGGCCACGCGCTCCTCGCCAAGCTGCTGCCCGGCTGCGACCCGCTGCACAAGGTCACCATCATCCCGCGCGGTCAGGCCCTGGGCGTCACCTGGAGCCTGCCCACCGAGGACAAGGTGAACGGCTACCGCAAGCAGATCCTCGACCAGATCACCATGGCCATGGGTGGCCGCATCGCCGAAGAGCTCATGTTCAACGAGATGAGCAGCGGCGCGGCGAATGACATCGAGCGTGCGACGGAGACGGCGCGCGCCATGGTGTGCCGCTGGGGCATGAGCGAGAAGATGGGCCCGCTGGCGTTCGGCAAGAGCGACGGTGAGGTCTTTCTGGGCCGCGACTTCAACTCGTCCAAGGACTACTCCGAGGACACCGCGCGGCAGATCGACTCGGAGGTCCGCAGCATCGTGGTGGGCTGCTACACCCTGGGCAAGCAGCTGCTGACGGACAAGCTGGACGTGCTCCAGCGCGTGTCCGACGCCCTGGTGGAGTACGAGACGCTCGACGCCGAGGACGTGAACATCATCCTCCAGGGTGGCCAGCTCACCCGTGAGCGCCCGGCGCCGCGCGTGAGCTCCTCGCCGAAGCCGACGGAGAAGAAGGACAAGCGGAAGATCCTCGACGCGCTCGAGGGCCTGCCCAACATGGAGCCGAAGAAGGCGTAAAGCCTCTCAAGGTTCCCTCCTGAAGTGACGAAGGCCCTTCCCTTGGTACCGGGGAGGGCCTTTTCGTTTGTCCTTGTGGACTCCAGGCGCCACCGCGCGCCCTCCGTCTTCCCTCCCTTGAGGCCGGGGCCCCTGTCCGCGAGCGGATGCGTGCTGGCACCTGGGATGCAGTTTCAAGGGACCGCGGGGCTCAAGAAGGCCCCGTCGGGGGACGACACGACGATGCGGAACGGATGGAAGCGGGGCGCGCAGGGGGCGGCGGCGCTGGCGATGCTGGCGGTGTTGCCACGGTGCGGCGGAGCGACAGGGGAAGAGGGCGGGGTCCAGGAGGGGGCGCTGAAGGCGGTGGAGCAGACGGCGCTGCCCGCCTCATGCCAGCCCCAGACGTATCTGGACTCACGGACGCTGGTGGCGGTGCAGGACGGCGCGGTGCGGAGTGACTACCCGGAGCTGCCCATGAGCAGCCTGTCCACGCTGTACGTGGACGCGGCGCCCACGCGCTACCAGTCGTATCTGCGCTTCAACCTGGAGGGGGAGGGCGGAGCGCTCATCCAGGCGCGGCTGCGGCTGTACGCGAAGCAGGGCACCGACACGGGGCTGTCCTTCCATCCGGTGACGGGCGGCGTGCGCGAGGACGACCTCGTCTGGAACACCCGGCCGGTGGAGGGCCCCGCCATCGCCACCGCGTCGTCTGTCGCCAGCGACACGTGGCTGATGGTGGACGTGAAGGACGCCGCGCGGTCGCGCTCGCTCCTGGAGGTGGGCGTCCTGCCCATGGGCGACGACGGAGCGGAGTTCTCCTCGCGCGAGGCGTCCAACGCTTCGCGGCGGCCGCGACTGGACACGATCTACCGCTACGACTGGTGCACCTACCGGGGCGCGGGCACGCCCGGACAGGCCTGGACGAAGACGCTGGGCGGCACGGCGCGGGAGCGCGCACGGGCGCTGGTGAACCTGCCGGATGGGACGGGCTTCGTGCTGGGCGGCGATTATGACGGCGGCCCGGCGAAGGCGGGCGGCGCGGCGCTGCCGGGGCCCTCGGGCTTCCTGGTGGCGCGCTTCGACACGGCGGCCCAGCACCAGTGGTCGCGCGCGTATGGCGTGGGAGAGAAGGTGGTGCTGCAGGCGATGACGGTGACGCCGCTGGGCAACGTGCTGGTGGTGGGCTCCTACGAGGGCAGCCCGGACCTGGGCACGGGCCCGCTGGAGTCCGTGGAGACCAACCTGGGGGCGCAGGGGGTGTTCGTGCTGAAGCTGTCCCCCACGGGCACCCCCGTCTGGGCGCACGGCTTCCGGGCGGAGAAGCGGCCGGGCCGGGAAGAGGGGCGGATCTACCCGTCCATCGCCGTGCCCACCGCCGTCGCCACCGACGCCAACGGGAGCGTCATCGTCGCGGGGCACTTCGAGGGTTACGTGGACCTGGGCGGCGGCGAGCTCTACGCGGGACGGATGAGCGAATCGACCGATGATCAGACCCAGTCCCTGTTCCTGGTGAAGTACGACTACAACGGCGGCCACCAGTGGTCGCAGGCCTTCGAGACCGTGGATGAGTGGAGCTCGGCGTCCGCGCTCGCCACGGACGCGGCGGGCAACATCGTGATGGGCGGCCGCGGCAACAACGCCGTGCTCGCGGGCCCGGGTGCCATGGCCGGGGCGGCCTTCGTGGCGCGCTTCACGCCCAACGGCGCGCCGGTGTGGCGCTACGGGTTCAAGGGCAACGTCGGCCGCATCAACGGCGTGGCGCCCCTGCCGGACGGCGGCGCGGCGTTCGCCGGGGACTTCAACGGAGAGTTCACCTTCCAGGGCCAGACGTACACGAGCGGCGATCCGCTCCACGAGTACTGGGCGGATGACGGCATGTTCGGCACGCTCACCGCATCCGGCGGCGAGGGCTGGGTGCGCGTGCTGGCGAACCCGGGCTCCGGTGACACGGGTGAACAGGTGGCGGTGGATGGCGCGGGCAACCTCGTGGTGAATGGCATCGTGGCGTCACCGACGCCGGACCTGGGCGGCGGCGAGCTGGGCACGGTCGGCCTGCCCAGAGCCTACCCGCCCCGGTTCCTGGCCAGCTTCAGCCCCACGGGCGCCCACCGCTGGTCGCGCATGCTGGGCCCTCAGGTGTCCAACGCGTTCATGGCGGTGTTGCCGGACGGCGGCGTCCGGCTGGCCTTCACGTTCGAGGGCTCCACGCCGGTGGGCGCCACGACGTTCTACTCCTCCGGGCTGACGGACATGGGGCTCATCCAGTTCAACCCGTGACGGGGTGAGCGGCGCACCCGGGGCCCGGTGCCTTCCTCGACAGGCGCCGGGCCCCGTGCGCGTTCCCGCCGTCCTCCCTTCCCTGGACCGCGCGAAGCGGCGACACTGATTGCTCGCCGTCCTCACGCTCCGAAGGGGTCCTGACCGTGCTGCGCGCACGCCTCATCTCCCGCGACCGTCCCGACGACCTGTCGCTGGTCCTCCGCCGCCTGAACCTGTCCCCCCGCAACCGCGAGCACCTGACGCGCGAGCTGGGCTACGCGCACGTGCTCGTCACCGGGGGCCGCCCCTCCTACGAGGAGGAGCTGGTGCCGCCGTACGGCTCCAAGGAGCGGGAGAAGCTGCCCACCTGGACGCCGGGCGGACACGTGGACCACCCCGGCGAGGTGCTCCTGTCCGGCAGCCGCCAGCAGTTCGACCGGCTGATTGCGCTCGCCCGCAAGTCACCGCGCACGGACGGCCTGGCGCGGGCGCTGGAGGAGGCGCTGTCCCCCGCGCCCCTGCCAGCGCTGACCCTGAGCGGGCGCCGGTTCGAGTGGGGCACGCGCACGTACCTCATGGGCGTGGTGAACGTGACGCCGGACAGCTTCTCCGACGGCGGCAGCCTCCCGGACGCGGCCAGCGCCGTGGAGCACGCGCTGAAGCTGGTGGACGCGGGCGCGGACCTCGTTGACGTGGGCGGTGAATCCACCCGCCCGGGCTCGCTCCCGGTGTCCGCGGACGAGGAGCTGTCGCGCATCCTCCAGGTGGTGGAGGGCATCAAGCGCCGCTCCACCGTGCCCATCTCCGTGGACACCACGAAGGCGGCGGTGGCGAAGGAGGCCCTCAAGGCGGGCGCCCACCTCATCAACGACATCACCGGCTTCCATTCGGACCCGGCGCTGGCGGGCGTGGTGGCCGCCGCGGGCGCGGCGTGTTGCCTCATGCACACCCAGGGCATGCCGAGGACGATGCAGGAGGCGCCTCGCTACCAGGACGTCGTGGGCGAGGTGATGGACTACCTGGAGGAGGGGATGTTCCAGGCCACCGAGGCCGGCATCCCGCGCGAGCGCATCCTCCTGGACCCGGGCATCGGGTTCGGCAAGACGCTGGAGCACAACCTCTTCCTCCTGCGGCGCCTGGAGGAGCTGCGGGGGCTGGGGCAGCCCCTGCTGGTGGGCACCAGCCGCAAGTCCTTCCTCGGGAAACTGACGGGCGGCAAGGGCCCCCAGGAGCGCCTGGCGGCCACCCTGGGCTCCGTGGCGGCCATGGCCGTCCTGGGGGGGGCGGACGTGGTGCGGGTGCACGACGTGGGGGAGACGCGGGACGCGCTGGCCGTGGCGGACGCCATCCGGAGGGCCCGGGGCGGCGGCGACCTGTACGGCGGCTGACGGGGACAAGCCCCGGCGTCTTGAACAAGGCAGGTCCGCACGCCTGGGCGCTTGCCTGGGTGGCACCGCATCCCTAGCTTCGGGCCCATGTGCTGGACGGGGTATAAGCCCCGGACGCGAGTGGCCGGAGCCCTTCCGGCAATGGGAAAGGTGGAGCGGCACACATGGCGTACAGGATGGACATGCCCCCGAAGGAAGCGCAGAAGACGGAGCGGCTGTTCGGCACGGACGGCGTTCGTGGCGTGGCCAACGTCTATCCGATGACGGCCGAGGTCGCGATGAGGCTCGGCCGCGCCCTGGCGTACCTCATCCGCAACGGTCCGCACCGCCACCGCGTCATCGTGGGCAAGGACACGCGCCTCTCCGGCTACATGCTGGAGCAGGCCCTGTCCGCCGGCCTCATCTCCATGGGCGTCGACGTGGAGCAGGTGGGCCCACTGCCCACGCCCGGCATCTCCAACCTCACCACGTCCATGCGCGCGGACGCGGGCGCGGTGATCTCCGCGTCCCACAACCCGTACCAGGACAACGGCATCAAGTTCTTCTGGCGCGACGGCTTCAAGCTGCCGGACGAGACGGAGGCCAAGATTGAAGAGCTGGTCTCCAGCGGCGAAATCGACAACATCCGCCCCACGGCGACCAAGATTGGCCGGGCCATCCGCCTGGACGACGCGCGCGGCCGCTACATCGTCTACCTGAAGGCCACCTTCCCCCGAGAGCTGACGCTGGAGGGGATGACCATCGTGGTGGACTGCGCCAACGGCGCGGCGTACCGCACGGCTCCGGCGGTGCTGGAGGAGCTGGGCGCGAAGGTCATCGCGCTGGGCGTGTCCCCGGACGGCAAGAACATCAACCACAAGTGCGGCGCGCTCCACCCGGAGGGCCTGGCCAAGGCGGTGGTGAAGCACGGCGCCCACCTGGGCGTCGCGCTGGACGGCGACGCGGACCGCCTCATCGTCGTGGACGAGAAGGGCAACGTCGTGGACGGCGATGCCATCATGGCCATCTGCACGGGTGAGCTCGTCGCGCGCAAGGAGCTGAAGAAGAAGACGCTCGTCTCCACGGTGATGAGCAACATCGGCCTGGAGCGCGCGGTGTCCCAGTGGGGCGTGAAGGTGGTCCGCACGCGCGTGGGCGACCGGCACGTCGTGGACGAGATGCGCCGCAATGGCTACAGCCTGGGCGGCGAGCAGAGCGGCCACCTCATCTTCCTGAACCACACGACCACGGGCGACGGCACGCTCGCGGCGTTGCAGCTGTTGGCCGTGATGTGCCGCCAGCAGAAGCCGCTGTCGGAGCTGGCCTCCATCTTCCAGCCGGTGCCGCAGACGCTGCTCAACGTCGTGGTGAAGCAGAAGAAGGAGCTGGGTGAGCTGCCCACGGTGATGAAGGCCATCAAGAACGTGGAGCAGAAGCTGGGCAGCAACGGCCGCGTGCTGGTGCGCTTCTCCGGCACGGAGCCCAAGGCCCGCGTCCTGATTGAAGGCGAGGACGCGGCGCGCAACGAGGCGTACGCCCGCGAAATCGTCGAGGCGCTCTCCAAGGCGCTGAACGGTTAGCGACAGCGGTTGACTTCCGGACGCCGGCCACGAATAGAGGGGCCGGCGCGGGCCCGGGTCCCTGGACAATCCCGCACCGCGCCAGGGCAAGGAGCGGGACGATGGGACAGCGACTGGGTGTCAACGTGGATCACGTGGCGACGCTGCGGCAGGCGCGGCGCACCGTGTATCCGGATCCGGTGACGGCCGCGGCGATGGCGGAGCTGGCCGGCGCCCGGCAGATCACCATCCACCTGCGCGAGGACCGGCGCCACATCCAGGACCGGGACCTGCGCATCCTCCGCGAGACGGTGCAGACGCTCCTGAACCTGGAGATGGCCGCCACCGCGGAGATGGTGAAGATCGCCTACGAGTACAAGCCGGACGTGGTGACGCTCGTCCCCGAGCGGCGCGAGGAGCTCACCACGGAGGGCGGCCTGGAGGTCGCGGGCCAGCGCGAGTCCATCGCGAAGATCATCAAGAACCTCAAGGACGGGGAGATCGCCGTCTCGCTGTTCATCGATCCGGACCTGGACCAGGTGCGCGCGTCCCACAAGGTGAACGCGGACCGGGTGGAGCTGCACACGGGCCGCTACTGCGAGGCGCGCAACGAGAAGGAGCGCGCGCGGGAGCTGGCGCGCATCGTGGACGCGGCCAAGGCGAGCGCCAAGCTGGGCATGGGCGTGGCCGCCGGGCACGGGCTCAACTACGACAACGTGCAGGCCATCGCTCGCATCCAGGAGATCGACGAGCTGAACATCGGGCACGCCATCGTGGCGCGCGCGGTGCTGGTGGGCTTCGAGCGCGCGGTGCGCGAGATGCTCGAACTGATGCGCGACCCGGGGTAGCCGGTATGCCCATCGTCGGCCTGGGGTTGGACCTCTGCTCCATCGAGCGCATCCAGCGCATCCTCGACGGTCCGCGCGCGGAGGCGTTCCTCGCGCGCGTGTACACGGACGGCGAGCGTGCGTACTGCGCGCCCCGGCACGACGCGGCCAGCGCGTACGCGGCGAGGTTCGCGGCGAAGGAGGCGCTGGTGAAGGCGATGGGCGTGCCTCCGGGCGTGAAGTGGCGGGACATGGAGGTGGTGCGCGAGGGCGGCCCGCCGCGCTTCGTGCTCTCCGGTGTGGCCCGTGAAGTGATGGAAGCGCGGGGGTGGGAGGCGATGCTCGCGCTCACCCATGATGCCGGCGTGGCCGCGGCCACGGTGGTGCTCCAGACGAGGTAGGGAGGTTGGAAGCCATGCAGCGCGTGCTCACCGCGAACCAGATGCGTGAGGCCGAGAAGGCCGCCGAAGAGCAGCATGGGATGCCGTCCGGGTTGTTGATGGAGAACGCGGGCCGGGCGCTCGCGGAGGCGGCCCGGAGCGTCGCGGGACAGGGCGGGCGCTTCACGGTGCTCTGCGGCCCCGGCAACAACGGCGGGGATGGCCTGGTCGCCGCGCGCTTCCTCCTGGAAGGCGGTGCCCGGGTGGTGGTGTCGCTGGTGGGGGACACCGGCAAGATGACCCCGGAGGCGAAGCGCAACCTCCAGGCGCTGGAGGGCTTCGGTGAGTCGCCCCGCGCCTTCGAGGCGCTGCCGGAGGCGGGCCCGGGCGACGTGGTGGTGGACGCCCTCTTCGGCACCGGCCTGAAGCGCGCGCCGGAGGGCGTCTTCGCGGACGCTGTCGGCACGGTCGCGCGGTGGCGGCGCGCGGGGGCGAAGGTGGTGGCAGCGGACGTGCCGTCCGGCCTGCAGAGCGACACGGCTGAGCCCTTCTCTCCGTGCGTGGAGGCGGACGTCACGGTGGCCTTCGGCTTCGTGAAGCCCGCGCATGAGCTGGAGCCCGGCGCTTCGCTGTGCGGCGACGTGCGGCGCGTGGACATCGGCCTGGGCGGTGAGTCCACTCGCGCGGTGTCCGGGGCGGAGCTGTTCCGCGTGGAGGAGAAGGATGCGCGCGAGGCACTGCCCAGGCGCCGCGCGGATTCGCACAAGGGCACCTACGGCCACGTGCTGGTGGTGGCGGGCAGCCCGGGCAAGACGGGCGCCGCCGCGATGGTGGCCCTGTCCGCGCTGCGCAGCGGGGCGGGGCTCGTCACGGTGGCCACGCGTCCGGAGGCGCTGCCGTGGGTGATGGCGCACTCGCCGGAGATCATGGGCATCCCGCTGCCGGGTGAAGGCCCGCTGGGCAAGGGCGACCTGGAGGCCCTCAAGGCCGCGCTGGAGGGCAAGGACGCGCTGGTGATGGGCCCGGGCATCCCCCGGGGCCCGGAGACGGGCGCGCTGATTGGCGACCTGCTGGCGTCCGTGGAGGTGCCCGCGGTGCTGGACGCGGACGCGCTCAACGCGGTGGCCGAGGACCTCAAGGTGCTGCGGGAGGCGAAGGGGCCCGTGGTGCTCACGCCGCACCCGGGAGAGATGGCGCGGCTGTGGGGCAGGACGACGAAGGACGTGCAGGCGCACCGCGTGGGCGTGGCGCTCAACCTGGCCACGTCGCTCAACTGCACGGTGGTGCTCAAGGGCTCGCGCACGCTCATCGCGGAGGCCGGTGGGCGCGTGTTCATCAACCCCACGGGCAATGCGGGCATGGCCACCGGCGGCACGGGCGACGTGCTGTCGGGCGTGTGCGGCGCGCTGCTCGCGCAGGGGATTCCGCTGCCCAAGGCCGCGTGGACGGCCGTCTACGCACACGGGCTCGCGGGCGACCTGATGGCCCAGCAGCGTGGGTTGATGGGCCTCATCGCCACGGACCTGCTGATTGGGCTGGGACACGTCTGGACGCGGTGGGAGCGATGAGCGGCGCGGGCGCGGCCCTTCGCGCCTCCGTGTCTTGCGGCGCTCGGCCCTGCCTCAGCGCGGAGCGCGCGATGCGCAAGCGGATGTCTCGCCTGCTCTCTTCGCGCCGGGTGGACGTGCTCGTGGGCCACGGCCTCGTCGCGGCGCGGAGGTCGCGATGAGCGGCGCGGAGCAGCCCACTCGCTCGCGGCGACTCGTGTCTCCGTCGCCGGAGGAGACGCACCGGCTGGGCGTGAAGCTGGGACAGCTGCTCCAGCCCGGGGACTTCGTGGGGCTGATTGGCGACCTGGGCGCGGGCAAGACGCACCTGGTGCGCGGCGTGGCGGCAGGGGCGGGCGTGGCGGAGTCCGAGGTGGCCAGCCCCACCTTCGCCATCGTGTACCCGTATGCGGGCCGCATCCCGCTGTACCACGCGGACCTGTACCGCCTGACGGACTACGACGAGCTGTACGCCACCGGGTTCCTGGACCTGGTGGGCGGCGACCACGCGATGTTGGTGGAGTGGCTGGACCGCATCCCCCAGGCGGCGCCGCGCGACTTCCTGCGCGTCACGCTCCGCCATGCGGGAGAGGACGCGCGGAGCCTCGACGTGGAGGCCTTTGGCGCGCGTCCGGCCGCGTTGCTCGAGGCGTGGCTGGGCTGAATCAGACCGTGGCGTGCTGCTCCGGCGGCCGAGGGTTCAGCACCCCGTCCGCCAGCGTCTGCACCTTCCAGCGGTGGAACGTGAGCCGCGAGTCCACGCCCACCACGTCCTCTTCATCCACCGGCACCCAGTGCGGCCCGCCGCACAGCGACTCGCTGGCGACCAGGAACTGTTGCAGCGGCACGCCCGTGTTCGGCCCGCGCAGCGCTTCCGGACACCCGCCGATGCCAGAGGAGATGAACAGGGTGCGGTTGCGGCGCGTGGCCACCATCGCCTCGCCGTCCGTGACGAGGAAGTTCATCGCGGAGCGCTCCTTCGGCTCGCGGCTCCCCGGCACGTCCGTCAGCGTGGCCACCAGCGTCATCGTCTCCGCGAGCGCCTGCGCCATCGCCTCCACGCTCACCGTGCCGTCGAGCGGCCCGCGCGCCGACAGCCGCGACAGGAACAGGTAGAAGCAGCGCTCGCTGTCCGTGGTGCCCTTGATGTTGCAGCGCAGCTCCGGGTGGATGAGCGCCTCCACGGAGGCCTTGTGCTTCGCGAACTCGCGCAGCGTGCCGTTGTGCACGAAGGACCAGCGGCCGAAGTGGAACGGGTGCGAGTTGCGCAGCTCCACCGCGCCCACGCTCGCAAGGCGGATGTGCGCCACCACCGTGCGCGCGGAGACCTGGCTCGACACGCGCTCGAAGTCGGGGTCGCTGTGCGCGGGGCCCACGCCATGTGCGACGAGCGGCGAGGACTCCATCCCGTACGTGGCGATACCCCAACCGTCCTTGTGCTCACGCGACTGGATGAGGAGGGAATTCCTCTCCGTCACAAGGGCGGTATGGACAGCAGCGGGAACAGCACTCCTGAATCCAAATAATCGGCACATGGTGGCAGCTGATCTCTACAACGGCCGGCCCACGAGGGAAGTTCCACCTGCCCCCTCGTCTGATGCCAGTTGTTCAGCGGCATCCAATCAGGGGCAGTGATTCATACGCGCGCGAAACACCACATGTCCGCCCTTCACCACCACGCGCGCGTGACTGATACCCAGATGATAAGGCAGATGCCGGTAACTGCGACAGGCGAAGAGCACCAGGTCGCCCGCATCGCCCACTGCCAGACGCCCCTGCCGTTGCAACCCCAAGCATTGCGCGGCCCCTCGGGTGGCGGCCCAGTAGGCCTCTGCGGCCGACAGGCCGTTCTCCAGGCAGGCGAGCCCCAGCACCAACGCCAGGTTCTCCGTCATGGAGGAGCCGGGGTTCACGTTGGAACCCAAAGCAACATTGACGCCCGCGTCGCGCAGCTTCCGGCCGGGCGCGTAGGGGCGCATGCGCAGGAAGAGGGTGGAGGTGGGCACGAGTACGGCGGTGACGTTCGCGGCGGCGAGCGCGCGAATGCCCTCGTCCGTGACCTGCTCCAGGTGGTCCGCGCTGGCGGCGCCCACCTCCGCGGCGAGCGCCGAGGCGCCACAGGCGGTGAGCTGATCCGCGTGCAGGCGCGGCGTGAGGCCCAGCGCCGCGCCCGCGTTGAGCAGCCGGCGGGACTCCTCCACGGTGAAGGCGCTGTCCTCGGTGAAGACGTCGCAGAAGCGCGCCAGGCCCTCGCGCGCGACGGCGGGCAATATCTCGTTGATGCAGAGGTCCAGGTACTCGGCGCGGCGCTCCTTGTACTCCGGGGGCACCGAGTGCGCGCACAAGAGCGTGGGCACCAGCTCCAGCGGTGACAGCGAGCCCAGCCTGCGCACCGCGCGCAGCATCTTGAGTTCGTCCGCCAGATTCAGTCCGTAGCCGCTCTTCACCTCGGCGGTCGTCACGCCCTGCGCGAGCAGCCGCTCCAGGCGGGGCAGGGCGAGCTCTGCCAGCTCCTCCTCGCTCGCGGCGCGCGTGGCGCTCACCGTGTTGGCGATGCCGCCGCCGGCCTTGGCGATCTCCAGGTACGTGGCGCCCTGGTTGCGCAGGTCGAACTCGGCGGAGCGCTCGCCCGCGAACACCAGGTGCGTGTGAGGATCCACGAAGCCCGGGCCCACGAAGCCGCCCTCGGCGTCGATGACCTCCGTCGCGTCCGTGAGCGCGCCCTTCGGCAGGCCGGACTCCGGGCCCACGTAGGCCACGCGGCCGTCCTTCACGCCGATGCCCGCTCCCGGGCGCGGGGTGAGGGCCTTCTCCGCGGGCTCGCGGTGGGTGCCCTCCACGGTGAGCACCTCGGAGGTGTTGCGCACCCACAGGTCCAGGGCTTCCATGTTCAGCGTCCTCCGCGTGCGCCCACGACGGGCGCGTTCCAACGGGTGTCACCCGAGCGCGCCCGGCCGAAGCCGCCGGACAGCTCCAGCTTCGTGCGCGTCTCGCCGAACTTGAGCTGCGCCGCCACCACCGCGCCGTAGAAGTGCGTCGTCACCTGCGAGCCGGGGTTCACCAGCGATTGCTGCACGCTGTAGAACGGCACCAGGCCCAGGGACATGCCGGGCTCCGGCTGCACGGTGAACGCGCAGGTGGCCTCCACGCCGAACAGGCTGCTGGTGCTGTCCGTGTCCCCCAGCCCGAAGTCGGACGCGCCCCGGAAGGAGAGGGCCGGCGCCAGGCCCACCCTCTCCGAGCCGATGTAATACGACATGCCCGAGTACACGCCGTAGGCGGGCACCGGCAGGCCGACGAACTCGCCCTGCAGGCCCACGTGCCACGACAGCCGGTCACTCACGGGCACCGTCACCGAGCCGTCGATGTCGATGCCCCACTGATCATTTTGGAAGGGCTTCGCGTCACCCTGGAAGGTGCCGTTCTCCCCGCGCTCCGACAGCTGCGGGGCGTTGAGGCGGGGGCCGGCGCGCAGGCCCAGCTGGAAGAAGTTCCGGTCGGGCACGCCCGGGCCCAGGCGCATCACCATGGGCCCGGCGGTGGTGGGCGTGCAGCCCGCGAGCACACCCAGCACTGCGGTCATCACGAAGGGTCGGACGCGTCGTGGCATCCGCCGCACTCTAGGCGGTGAGGCCGGGGATGCGCACGCCCCGCTCCTTCGCCACGTCGATGGCCTCCGGGTAGCCCGCGTCCGCGTGGCGCAGCACGCCCATGCCGGGGTCGGACGTGAGGACGCGCTCGATGCGGCGCGCGGCCTCCGGCGTGCCGTCCGCGACGATGACCTGGCCCGCGTGCAGCGAGTAGCCCATGCCCACGCCGCCGCCGTGGTGGAACGACACCCACGAGGCGCCGTTCACCGCGTTCACCAGCGCGTTGAGGATGGGCCAGTCCGCCACCGCGTCCGAGCCGTCCTTCATGGCCTCCGTCTCGCGGTTGGGGGACGCGACGCTGCCGCAGTCCAGGTGGTCGCGGCCAATCACGATGGGCGCCTTCACCTCGCCCTTGCGGACCAGCTCGTTGAACGCGAGGCCCGCCTTGGCGCGCTCGCCGTAGCCCAGCCAGCAGATGCGCGCGGGCAGGCCCTGGAACGCCACGCGCTCCTGGGCCATGTCCAGCCAGCGGTTGAGCGACGCCTTCTGGGGGAACAGCTCGCGCACCGCGCGGTCCGTGCGGCGGATGTCCTCCGGGTCTCCGGACAGCGCCACCCAGCGGAAGGGCCCCAGGCCCTCGCAGAAGAGCGGGCGGATGTACGCGGGCACGAAGCCGGGGAACTCGAAGGCGTTCTCCATGCCGCCCACCTTCGCCTGGCCGCGCAGGTTGTTGCCGTAGTCGAAGACGTGGCTGCCGGCGGCCTGGAAGTCGTTCATGGCCTGCACGTGCATGATCATCGACTCGCGGGCGCGCTTGACGTAGCCCTCCGGGTCGCGCTTGCGCAGCTCCGCGGCGGCCTCCAGCGACAGGTCCGTGGGGATGTAGCCGTTGAGCGGATCATGCGCGCTCGTCTGGTCCGTCACGAGGTCCGGCTTGATGCCGCGCTTGTACAGCTCCCGGAACACCGACGCGGCATTGCCGATGATGGCGATGGAGCGGCCCACGCGCTTGGCTTGCGCGTCCTTCGCCAGGGCCAGCGCCTCGTCCAGGTCCTTGGCCACCACGTCCAGGTAGCGCGTCTCCACGCGGCGCTGCGCGCGGTGCGGATCGATTTCGACGCCCAGGAACACGGCGTTGTTCATGGTCGCGGCCAGCGGCTGCGCGCCGCCCATGCCGCCCAGGCCACCGGAGAGGATGAGCCGGCCGGCCAGGTCCTCGCTGCCGAAGTGGAAGCGGCCCGCGGCGGCGAACGTCTCGTAGGTGCCCTGCAGGATGCCCTGCGTGCCGATGTAGATCCACGAGCCGGCCGTCATCTGGCCGTACATCATCAGGCCCTTCTTCTCCAGCTCGTGGAAGTGCTCCCAGTTGGCCCAGTGGCCCACGAGGTTGGAGTTGGCGATGAGCACGCGCGGTGCGTCCGGGTGCGTGCGCAGGATGCCCACGGGCTTGCCGGACTGCACGAGCAGCGTCTCCTCGTCGGTGAGGCTCTGGAGGCTCTGGACGATGCGGTCGAACGAGGGCCAGTCCCGGGCGGCCTTGCCGGTGCCGCCGTAGACGACCAGGTCTCCGGGCTGCTCGGCCACTTCCGGGTCGAGGTTGTTCATTAGCATCCGGAGCGCGGCCTCCTGCACCCAGCCCTTGCAGGAGAGGGTGGTGCCGCGAGAGGCGCGGATGATGCGGGACATGCGGAAGACTCCTGGAAAGGGGGCGCCGCACCCTAACCGAACCCCCGGGGCCGCGGGGGGCTTGCGTGCAGGGCCAACGTCACTCCCGGACACGCTGGACGCCGTGCGTCAGTAGTCCTTGCGCGCGTCGATGTAGGCGCTGAAGTGGAACACGTTGGTGGAGTCGTAGAACTTGAAGTAGTTGCCCACGGGCAGGCTCAGGGCGTACGCGGTGCCCGAGCAGCCGGTGCAGATGAACGCGCCGTTCTTGCGGATGTTCCAGATGCCGGAGATGTCGTCGACGGTGGTCGAGATGGCGGGCGAGCCCACCAGCTCGAAGTCGTACTCGTTGCCGCCCGCGAACCCGTGGAAGTTCACGAACGCGGTGTTGGTGGACTGGTTCCAGGCGACGACCGTGTTGGAGTTCGTCACCGTGTAGCGCCCGGTGCTGTCGGCGACGTAGAGGCCGCGGCTGGACCAGATGCTGTGGACCACGGGGGCGGCCAGGGCGGGGAGGGACACGAACAGCGCGGCAATGACGGCGGAACGGAAGGCCTTCATGGGGGATGCCTCCTGCTGCGGGGGTTGAAGCGGGGGTATCCTGCATGAACCCTGTTAAACTTGGAAAACATGTTTGTGGCTGATCCCGGGAGAGTTCCGCCAGACCCCGGGCCTGCCGGGAGGACGCGGGCGCGGTAGAGTCCCGCCCGCGCAGAGGTGGGACATGGATCAGGGACAGGACGGGAAGGGGAGCGCGTTGGCGGTGCCGGCGGCCCAGCCTCCGTTGGAGAACCGGGCTCCGGACGTGGGGCCGGTGAAGACGGTGGCAGGCGGCGTGCCGGCGGTGCTGAGCGCGTTCAAGCACGTGCTGGGAGAGGCGGGCCCGTGGCGCGGCGGCAAGCTCATCTGGAAGGTCAACCAGCAGGACGGCTTCGACTGTCCGGGCTGCGCGTGGCCGGACCCCTCCCACCGGTCCGTGCAGGAGTACTGCGAGAACGGCGCGAAGGCGCTGGCGGAGGAGGGCACGCAGGAGCGCGCGACGCCGGAGTTCTTCCGTGAGTGGAGCGTGGCGCGGCTCGCGGAGCAGTCCGACCTGTGGCTGGGCAAGGCGGGCCGGCTGACGCACCCCATGGTGCTGCGCGAGGGCTCGGCGCACTACGAGCCCCTCTCCTGGGATGACGCCTTCGCGCTGGTGGCGGAGGAGTTGAACGCGCTGGGCTCACCGGACGAGGCGGCCTTCTACACGTCCGGCCGCACGAGCAACGAGGCCGCGTTCCTCTACCAGTTGTTCGTGCGGCAGTTCGGCACCAACAACCTGCCGGACTGCTCGAACATGTGCCACGAGTCGAGCGGCACGGGGCTGTCGGAGACGATTGGCATTGGCAAGGGGTCGGTGACGCTGGAGGACTTCGACCACGCGCAGGCCATCTTCGTCATCGGGCAGAACCCGGGCACCAACCACCCGCGCATGCTGACGGCGCTCCAGGCCGCCGCGCGCCGGGGCTGTGAAATCGTCAGCGTCAACCCGCTGCCGGAGACGGGGCTCAACCGCTTCAAGCACCCGCAGGAGGTGCTGCACCTGTTCGGCCCGGGCACGGCGCTGAACAAGCTGTTCCTCCAGGTGCGCATCAACGGCGACGTGGCGCTCCTCCAGGGCCTGGGCAAGGCGCTGCTGGACCGCGAGGCGAAGGCCCCGGGCACGGTGGTGGACCGGGCCTTCGTCGAGGGCAGGACGGCGGGCTTCGACGCGTACGTGGCGCACCTGGCCACGGTGTCCTGGGACGACGTGGTGGAAGAGAGCGGGGTGCCTCGCGAGCAGATTGAAGAGGCCGCGGACATCCTGGCGCGTTCGGAGCGCACCATCTTCTGCTGGGCCATGGGGCTCACGCAGCACAAGAACGCGGTGGGCAACGTGCAGGAGATCGTGAACCTCACGCTCCTGCGCGGCAGCATCGGCAAGCAGGGCGCGGGCGTGTGCCCGGTGCGCGGTCACAGCAACGTGCAGGGCGACCGCACCATGGGCATCTGGGAGCACGCGAAGCCCGAGTTCATGGACGCGCTGTCGAAGGAGTTCGGCTTCGCGCCGCCGCGCCACACCGGCCTGGACACGGTGGGGACGCTCCAGGCGCTGCACGACGGGCGCGTGAAGGTGTTCTTCGCCATGGGCGGCAACTTCCTGTCCGCCACGCCCGACACGGAGTTCACCGCGCAAGCACTCCGGCGCGCGCGGCTCACGGTGCACGTGTCCACGAAGCTCAACCGCGCGCATCTGGTGCATGGCCGGCGCGCGCTCATCCTCCCGTGCCTGGGGCGGACCGAGCACGACGTGCAGGCGTCGGGGCGGCAGTTCGTGACGGTGGAGGACTCGATGGGGATGGTGCACGCATCGCGCGGCGCCGTGGCCCCCGCGTCCGAGCACCTGCTCAGCGAGCCCGTCATCGTGGCCCGGCTGGCGCAAGCGGTGCTGGGGGCGCGCTCGAAGGTGTCGTGGATGTCGCTGGTGGAGGACTACGACCGGGTCCGCGAGCTGATCCAGCGCTGCATCCCGGGCTTCGAGGACTTCAACCGCCGCGTGCACCAGCCCGGCGGGTTCGCGCTGCCCAACGGTCCGCGCGAGGGCCGCTTCACGACGAAGGACGGCAAGGCGCACTTCACGGTGCACCTGATGCCGCGCCACCGGCTGGAGCCCGGGCAGCTCATGATGATGACGCTGCGCTCGCATGATCAGTACAACACCACCGTGTACGGACTGGACGACCGCTACCGGGGCATCCACCAGGGGCGGCGCGTGGTGTTCCTGCACCCGGAGGACGTGAAGGCGCGAGGGCTGACGGCGGGGCAGAAGGTGGACCTCACCAGCCACTTCCAGGGAGAGACGCGGGTGGCGCGCGAGTTCCTGGTGGTGCCGTACAACATCCCGCGCCAGTGCGCGGCGACGTACTTCCCGGAAGCGAACGTGCTGGTGCCGGTGGGCAGCTTCGCGGAGAAGAGCCGCACGCCCACGTCGAAGTCCGTGATCATCACCGTGGCCCCCAGCCCCGAGCCCACGGCCCTGGCGCCCGCCGGCGCTCCGAGGTCCGGGTGAGCCTCATGCCGTCGGTTGAAGCCTCCTCCTGGCCGGAGCCGCTCCAGGCCCTCCATGCGCGCGTCTCCGCGACGCCGCCGCAAGAGGCCGTGGCGTCGAGCGCGGAGTGGCGAGAGGACTTCGCCCGCTGGGTGCGCGGGGCTTCACTGGAGGAGCGCACGCGTGCCCAGGCCGCCGCGTGGGAGCGGCTGTCTCCGGGCGAGCGCACCCCTGCCGAGCTCCTCTTCCTCCTGGCGTCGCTCAGCGAGCTGCTCTGGCCCTACGAAGAGCCGCGCGCGGGGCTCTTGAAGCAGTTGATCGCGAGGCGTGACGCGGCGGTGGCGGCACTTCGCGAGGCGGGCGACACGGAGAGCGCCGAGCGCATCCAGCGGGAGAGCACCCTCACCATCTCCACGGTGCTCACGCGCCACCTCAAGCGCCACCCGGAGGCGCTGTCGACGCTGGTGCGCGACGTGCCCTGCACCTACGACGGCCGCGCGCTGCGCTTCCAGGACTCGGTGGAGGTGGACCTCAAGTACGTCATGGGCACGGGCGCGAAGTCCGTGGACCTGCTGGAGCAGCTGCGCTCGCTGCTCCCCGACACCCGCGACGGGGGCCGCGACAAGCTCACCGACTTCATCCGCACGCGCGCCGCGCGCATCCCGTGGCGTGAGGCGAGTGAGGTGCTGGGTGAGCGCCTCTTCGCGCTGGCCACGTCGCCGGACGGCCGCAGCGGCATGCGTGGCTTCCTCGCGTGCTACCCCAATGGGCGCAAGGAGCCGGACTGGTGCTCGCGCGCGGGGCTCCTGCTGGCGCGCACCGTGGAGGTGGGCGGACCGCCCGCGGTGGTGGAGAACCTCTGCGACCTGCTCACGCTCTTTGACGCGCCCCCGGTGGACGGCCTGCGCGGCGCACTGGGCGCGCTCGTGCAGAGCGACTTCGAGACCGCCGCCGACCTGGGCCACGCGCGCTTCGTGCTCGACCACTGCCAGGGCACGATGCGCAAGGCCGAGCCCGCGCTGGCGCTCACGCTCCTGTGGCTGGAGGAGCGCCTGTTCCGCGCCTCCGTGCGGCGTGGCGTGCCGGAGGCGTTCGAGCGGCGCACCCGCGCCCGCGCGAAGCTGGAGTCGCTGCCCGGCTTCACGCACCTGGTGTGGCTGGCGGAGGAGTGCGCGGAGATGTGGCCGCGCTTCCGCACGCCCGCGCGGCCCGGTCTGGATGGCCTGGTCGCCTGGCGCAAGGAGGTGACCTGGCGCATGGGCCGCAAGCCCGTGCTGCGCAAGGCGGCCATCGAGTTCCTCCTGTGGTGCGCACCCGATGAGGCCTCGTCGGAGGCGGAGCTGGCCACGCTGTCGCTCGTCCGCAACGCCACGGATCGGCGGCTGGTGCGCAAGATGCTGGAGCATCCGTCTCCGCGGGCCCGCTTCCGTGCCCGCTCGCTCCAGTCCTACCTCCAGGCCGGAGCAGGGCAGGACAAGCACGCACCTCCCTCCGAGGCTTCCGAGCCCTCGACGCTGACGGCCTCCCTGCGCCACCTGCACGTGACGCGCGCGGTGCCCCTGGGGGGACGCACCTGGCTGCGGGACCGCGACCTGGAGGACGTGCTCGTGGGCGCGGTGGGACGCGTGGAGGCGGAGGCCGCCCAGCGCCATCTCCAGCGCTTCCGAGACGAGACGCCGGAGCTGGTCGCGGGGCTGCTCGAAGGGCTGCGCTCGGAGCTGGCGCATGTGCAGGCGGCGCTGGGGTCACTGGTGGCGTCGCCGCTGTCGCTGTCCATGACGGTGCACCGCCACCCGGAGCCTTCTCCGGAGGCCGCGTCGGAGATCGCCTTCATCGTGTCCGTGGAGCGCGAGGGCTTCGTGCGCACACGCCGGGTCGTCCGCGTGCCGGTGGCGAAGCTGGAGCAGCGCGGAGAGGGGCAGTGGCTGCCCACGTTCCGCCTGGGCCGCGAGCGCCTGGACGCGCTGCTCTCCCGCACGGAGGCCGCGTTCTGCCTCTTCCTGGTACCCGCCTTCGTGCGCCCGGAGCTGTGGGTGATGCCGGCCCGGCTGGCCCGGGCCTCGATGGAGACCCAGGGCGCCCTGTCCGGCGTACCGCGCGAGGCCGCGCAGGGGGCCTCCCGGTCCCTGGCGCAGTGGCTGGTGTACGACGTGCTGGGCCTGTGGGTGGGCGACGAGCGCCCCGACGTCATCGAGGCCTCCCGCGAGGGAGACGCTGCCGCCGGCTTCGTGGTCGACCTCACCGTCCGCTGACCGCTCCGCGAAATGCCCCGGGAAATGTCCGGGAATATCCAGAAGCCCCGGCGTAAAGGCCCACGAGGGGTGCTGGAACACGCCTGGGAGGGGTCCCGGGTCACAGGTCCGTCCGTCGGCTGACGGAGACGGCATGCCTCCACGCGCGCGTCGTCGCCGTGTCTCCAGGGAAGCAAGAGAGGCATTCGTCATGAAGACTTCGTTGCGTGCGGCGTGGGCCCTGCTGGGCCTGGCCGCCACGGTCGGACTGGGTGCGTGTGGTGAAGGCACCGGAGTGAACGCCGAGCACCGGCTCGTGTCGTCCTCCGGCGAGCCCGTCCTTGCACAGCAGACGTCGGCGCTGTCGGACACGCTGGAGCAGTACGCGGCCAAGTGCGACGCGGCCATCGGCGCCACGGTGCCGGACTTCAACTGCGAGCTGGGCACGCTCGTGCCCACGACGAACCACGTCAACGGCAAGTGTGACCGGCCCAACCGGCTCAACGAGCAGTGCGACCCGGGCAGCCGCTTCCAGGTGCTGAAGGACACGGCGGACGTGTCCATCGTCGCGCACTGCCGCAAGCAGGGGAACGCGGCGAACTACTACGGCGACATCGCCGTCATCCAGACGAACAAGAAGAACGGCGCCACCTGCTTCTACCAGGCGCTGGGCACGCTCTACGGCGCGGACGTGAAGGCGCCCTCCAAGGGCACGGGTGCGTGGAGCTGGAAGACGCCCGCGGACACGGCGTCCATCCGCTGCGTGCGCTGCCATGACAACGGGGCGCTCATCCGCTCGCCGTACCTGACGCAGGTGACGGGCGTGAACAAGCTGCCGGGCGCGGGCGACTACGGCTTCAACCGCGACCAGCCGTACCGCTTCATCGGCGCCGACTTCGCGACGTGGAAGGCCTACAAGGTGGAGGTCGCTGGCAACGTGTGCCTGGGCTGCCACCGCATGGGCACGAACAACCAGCTGGGCTACGACGACGGCGTGGCGCTGGACCTGGGCATCCGCGCCACCGCGACGTCGGAGGTGGCGAAGAACCCGCACTCGCCCTCGTCGCCCATCTGGATGACGCCGGGCTCCACCTACTACAACCCGGACAACGCCGCGGCCGCCGCCGAGCTCCGCGCCTGCGCGCTGCGCCGCAACGAGGTGCCGCTGCCCAACACGGCCGCGTGCCGCATCACCCAGTACACGGACGTGGGCGTGCCCAACCTGCCGGGCACCTTCACGGCGGTGTGGGAGCCGAGCACGCAGTCGGAGATCCAGGCCTACGCCCGCACCTACGCGGACTACCGCGAGAAGTATGATCAGCTCTGGTCGCAGGGCTGGCGCCTGCACACGCTGCAGCCGTACGTGGTGGGCACGCAGGTGCTCTACAACGCCGTCTGGCGTCCGAGCACCGAAGGCGAGATCCAGCTCTACGGCGCCACGTACACCGCCTTCCGCGCGAAGTACGACGAGCTGTGGCCGCAGGGCTGGCGCCTGAAGATCCTCCAGCCGTACGTGGTGAACGGGCAGACGTATTACACGGCCGTCTGGCGCCCGAGCACCGAAGGGGAGATTCAAATCTACGGCGCGAGTTATGCGTCGTACCGCTCGACGTACGACTCGCTGTGGCCGCAGGGCTGGCGCCTGAAGCTGTTGCAGCCGTACGTGGTGAACGGGCTGACCTATTACACGGCGGTGTGGCGCCCCAGCACCGAGGGCGAGGTGCAGGTGTACGGCGCCACGTACGCGTCCTACCGCGCGACGTATGACTCGCTGTGGCCGCAGGGCTGGCGCCTGAAGCTGCTGGAGCCGTACCTGGTGAACGGGCAGACCTACTACACGGCGGTGTGGCGGCCTGGCACCGCGGGCGAGCTCCAGTTGTACGGCTCCGACTACAGCGGCTACCGCGGCTCCTACGACTCGCTGTGGCCGCAGGGCTGGCGCCTGAAGATCCTCCGCGCCTACTGAGCGCGGTCCACCATCCGTCATCGGTCCCAGGGGGGAACCGTTTCCTCAATGAACCTGCCGAGCGAGGAGTCCGCCGTGACGCGTTTCCACTGCGAGATGAAGTCGGAGCAGAAGGGGGGGCGCGCGCGGGCCCAGGATGAACGTCCAGGGACCTACGTGGACGGGGTCCGGTGGCGCCAGTCGCGGGCCCGGGGGCGGAGCGGATCCACGGGGGGATATCCGCCCGCGCGGGACGAGACGGTCGCTCCCGCGCCGTTGAACCGCGACGAGGCGAAGCGCGCGCTCCGGATGCAGGTGGCTCCGGAGCGCGGGGAGTCGCTCGCACCGGGGACGCAGCAGCAGGCGACCTTCGGAGAGCTGGTCGCCACGTCCGCCACGGCGAGGGCCAGCTTCGAGCGCATGGCGCGCGCGGCGGCATGCGACGCCACGGTGCTGCTGGAAGGGGAGACGGGCACGGGCAAGAGCCGCGCGGCGCTCGCCATCCACCGCGCCGGGGCTCGCGCGAACGCGCCGTTCCTCGTCGTGGACTGCGGCGCGCTCCCGGCCAACCTCCTGGAGAGCGAGCTGTTCGGTCACGAGAAGGGGGCCTTCACCGGCGCCATCCAGCGGCGCGTGGGCGCCTTCGAGGAGGCCGACGGAGGCACCATCTTCCTGGACGAGATTGGCGAGCTCCCCGCCGAGCTCCAGCCGAAGTTGCTGCGCGTGCTGGAGAACCGGGAGATCCGCCGCCTGGGCTCCAACACGTACCAACCGGTCAACGTGCGCGTCATCGCGGCCACGCACCGCGACCTGCGCACGGAGGTCCAGGAGGGCCGCTTCCGCGCGGACCTGTACTTCCGCCTCGCGGTGGTGGGCATCCCGTTGCCGTCGCTGCGCGAGCGCACGGAGGACATCCCGCTCATCGTCGAGCGCATCCTCGCGGGGCTGGGCGCCACGCCCGAACAGCTCGCGAGGCTCACCACGCCGGACTTCCTCACGCGCCTCCAGCGCGCCGCCTGGCCGGGCAACGTGCGCGAGTTGCGCAACCACCTGGAGCGCTGCCTCGTCTTCCAGAGCGCGCTGCCGCCCACGTCGCCGGATGCCGTGAATGCCCTGGCCTCCACGGCCCCTCGCGCGGTGGATGCCTCGCTGACGTACGCGGAGTCGCGCCGCCGGGCGCTGGAGGCCTTCGAGCACGACTACGTCGAAGCGCTCCTCAAGCTGCACGGAGGCAAGGTATCCCAGGCCGCCGCCGCGGCGGACATGGACCGCGTCTACCTGTACCGGCTCCTGCGCCGGCACGGCCTCAAGAGCTGACGCCGGGCGAGGGCTCACAAATCCCGCGCGCGGCGGGAGCGGGTGTCGGAGAATCCTCCGCATGTCCGCTCCCATCCTCGACCTGCACTCGCTCCCGTCGATGCCCGCCACGCTCCTGCGCGCGGCGAATCCCTTCGGGAAGTCCCGGGGCAGCGCCACGCTGCCGGCCCTGACGCTGCGGGCGCATGGCTGCCGCGCGACGCCCGTGCTGCTGGAGCGCTACCGGACCGCGTGCGGCTTCGACGCCGACGGCTTTCTGCCGCTCCCGTACCCGCAGGTGCTGGCCACGCCGCTGCACATGGAGCTGCTGGGGCTGCCCGACTTCCCGTACTCCGCCGTGGGCATGGTGCACGTGCGCAACCGCATCCAGCAGCACCGCCGCGTGCCGGACACCACCGCGCTCACCGTGGCCTGCCGCTTCGAAGCCCGGCGCGAAGCGCCCGCCGGCGATGAGTTCGACATCGAGACTCGCGTCGAAGCCCAGGAGACCGGCGAGCTGCTGTGGCAGGCCGTCAGCACCATGCTGCGCCGCGATGCCGAGCGGAAGGACAAGGACGGCGCGCGCAAGGCCCCTCCGCCGGAGGACACGCGCTTCGCGTCCAGCCGCCCCGCGCCCTGGAGCATCCCCGCGGACACCGGGCGCCGCTATGCGCGGGCCTCCGGCGACTTCAACCCCATCCACCTCACCGCCGTCACCGCGAAGCCCTTCGGCTTCCCTCGCGCCATCGCGCACGGCATGTGGACGCTCGCGCGCTGCGTGGCGGAGCTGGGCGAAGCGGCCCATGCGGACGCGCTCTCGCTGGATTGCGACTTCAAGAAGCCCCTCCTCCTTCCGTCCCGGGTGACGTTCCAGACGGCTCGCGAGTCCGCGGGCGTGGCGTTCCGGGTGCTGTCGGAGGAGGGGAAGCCGCACCTGGTGGGGCGGCTGGCCTGAGGAGACGGGCGACGCGCCGGCGGGCCGGGGAGGGGCCCGCCAGACGCGTCAATCACTCAGCTCCGGGAGGTCCGGCAGACTGTCCGGGTCCAGCTTCATCAGGGCGCACAACCGGCTCAGCGTGGGGATGGTGGGGACCATCACCCCTCGCTCGACGCGGGCCAGGACTTCCACGCCCAGTTCCAGATGCTCCGCGACTTCCTCCATGGAGAGCCCCGCCTGCTGCCGCGCTGCCTTCAGCGCGGCGCCAAGCGCTTCGGCCCGCTCTCTCCGACTCTGTGTCATCCCCCGAGCATGGCGCCATCCGGCCCGCGCGTCACTTGAATCCCACACGCACCCCTCATGGACGGTGGCCCGGCCAGGGAGCGCCTCCCCGGGACGTGAAGTCCCCAACAGCCCGCCCTCCCCCGGTTCCAGGTGACCCGAGGCCCGTCCGGGCCCGCCCGAGAATCCCGTTGACCCACCCCCGGACGGCGGGGCCGGGTGGGGTGGCCTCGCGTCCCGGGCATGCGCACGCTGCTGGCCAGGTGGGGCCTTGCGCATTGGCGCGGGACAGGGGCTGTGTTACGCCGCCGCACCCTGTCGTCCATCTTTGGGACCCCAATCGAGGAGAAGTGAATGACCCGTCGTCACGTGCGAGTCGTCGGCGCGATGCTCCAGAACGAGATGGGTCGCTACCTCATCACCCAGCGTCCTCCCACCGCGTCGCTGCCCCTGCTGTGGGAGTTCCCGGGCGGCCGGGTGGAGGAGGGGGAGCAGGACACGGCGGCGCTCGCCCGCGAGCTGCAGGAGGAGATGGGGGTCCGCATCGTGGTGCTCGAGCAGGTCATGCACACCCACCACGAGTACCCGACCTACGACATCGACTTCCGCGTGTTCCGCTGCCGCCTGAGCGACCCGGACGCGGAGATCCACCACCTGCGCGTGCATGACCACCGCTGGGTGGCGCTGGAGGAGATGGGCCAATACCGCTTCCCCGACGCGGACGCGAAGACCCTGGCCCGGCTGCTGGACCTGGACCACTGACCATGCGCCCCTCCACGCGCCTCGCCGCCGCCGCGGGCCTCCTCTTGTCCGCCGCCTGCTCCAGCTCCCGCCCCGCCCCCACGGGCGCCAGCGCTCCGGACGCCGGCATGCAGCAGGTGCCAGCGACGGGGATGGAGGGCTGCCTGCTCTACACGGACGGCCGCCAGACGGGCACCGTGCCCCGACAGGTCCCGGAGCTGTCCGGCCTGGCCGCCAGCCAGCGCCACCCGGGCATCTTCTGGGGACACAACGACTCCAACAACGCCTTCGAGCTGTTCGCCCTGGACGAGACGGGCGCGGTGAAGGCCACGCTGAGCCTCACCGGCGCGGACCCCCGCGACATCGAGGACATCGCCGTGGGCCCGTGCGCGCCCGGGGGCAACGCGTCCTGCATCTTCCTGGCGGACACCGGCGACAACTTCGAGCGGCGCAAGGAGGTGCGCCTGTTCCGGCTGCCCGAGCCCGCCTCCGTCGAGAACGCCTCGGTCGCGGTGGAGACGCTGCCCTTCACCTACGAGGACGGCGCCCATGACGCCGAGTCGCTCATCGTGGATGCCCGCTCCGGGCAGGTGGGGATCCTCACCAAGACGCGCGTGTCCCTGGGCGACCTGTACGCGGTGGAGGGGCTGAAGCCCGGCGCCACGGGCAAGGCTCGCAAGCTGGGCACCCTGCGCGTGCCGGATGACGTGGACCGCCTGTCCACCGCCGCCGCCCTGCACCCCTCCGGCGAGCGCCTGCTGGTGCGCACGTACACCCGCGTGTGGGAGCTGCGCCGCCCGGACGCGAAGCGGCTGGAGGACTTCGTGAAGGCGCAGGTGGTGGAGGTCCCCGGCGCCAGCCAGGCCCAATCCGAGGCCGTGACGTTCCTCCAGGACGGCCGCGGCTACCTGTTGGGCAGTGAGTTCGCGGGCGAGCCCCTGGTCCGCGTCGACTGCCGCTGATCGGACAGTCCCGACCCCGTTCGTCGTCATCCGATCACGCCCTGCGGTTGACGGCTTGGCGGTGGTGACCATCTTTGGCCGGCTGAGGGAACCGTCATCCGACATGGTGTCGAATGCACGGGGGAGGGGGAGGGCGAGCGTGCCGACGATGAAGCCACAGGACCTGCCGCCGGGGATGGGCCCGCGCGGAAAGAAGAGCGACAAGCCAACACCCACGAAAGGTGGGTTCAAGTTCGGCTCACCACTGGGCTACATCCTCCTGCTCGTCCTGGGGTTCCTGCTGTTCCGGAACGTGTTTCAGGACGCGGGCGTGCGCCGGGTGTCGTACAGCCAACTGCGCGACGCGGTGGAGAACAACCAGTTCAGCCGTGTCCAGATTTCAAACGAGTGGGTGAAGGGCTTCCTCAAGGACAATGCCCAGCCTCCTCCGGGGGAGCGCGGCACGCTGCGCAGCGAGCCTTCCGCCCTGCCGTGGATGGCCTACCGCGTCCCCGGTGACGAGGGCCTGGTGCCGCTCCTGGAGCAGAAGGGCATCCAGTTCGAGGCCGTGCCCCAGTCCAGCTTCAGCGAGGTGCTGTGGATCTGGCTCATCCCGATGGGCCTGCTCATCCTCTTCTGGAGCTTCATGATGCGCCGGATGTCCGGCGGCATGGGTCAGGGCCCGCAGAGCGTCATGTCCTTTGGCAAGACGCGCGCGAAGGTGCAGGCGGAGGCCGACACCGGCGTGGGCTTCAAGGACGTGGCCGGCGTGGACGAGGCCGTGGACGAGCTGCGCGAGATCGTCGAGTTCCTCAAGACGCCGGAGAAGTTCCGCCGCCTGGGCGGCCGCATCCCCAAGGGCGTGCTGCTCGTGGGCCCTCCGGGCACGGGCAAGACGCTGCTGGCGCGGGCCGTCGCGGGTGAAGCGGGCGTGCCCTTCTTCAACCTCTCCGGTTCGGAGTTCGTGGAGATGTTCGTCGGCGTGGGCGCGGCCCGCGTCCGCGACCTCTTCGCCCAGGCCACCGCGAAGGCGCCGTGCATCATCTTCATCGACGAACTGGACGCCATCGGCAAGAGCCGCAACTCGGGCGTGGCCGGCGGCCATGACGAGCGCGAGCAGACGCTCAACCAGCTGCTCGCGGAGATGGACGGCTTCGACAGCCGCGCGGGCCTCATCATCCTGGCGGCGACGAACCGCCCGGAGATTTTGGACAGCGCGCTGATGCGCCCGGGCCGCTTCGACCGGCAGGTGCTGGTGGACCGCCCGGACAAGCGCGGCCGCGAGCGGGTGCTGGAGATCCACGCCAAGGGCGTGAAGCTGGCCCAGGACGTGGACCTCAAGGTGATTGCCAGCCGAACGCCGGGCTTCGCCGGCGCGGACCTGGCCAACGTGGTGAACGAGGCGGCGCTGCTCGCCGCGCGCAAGAACCGCGACGCGGTGATGCGGGCGGACTTCGAGGAGGCCATCGAGCGCGTGGTGGCGGGCCTGGAGAAGAAGAACCGCCGCATGAACGAGCGCGAGAAGGAGATCGTCGCGCACCACGAGGCGGGCCACGCGGTGGTGGGCTGGATGCTGCCCTACGCGGAGCGAGTGACGAAGGTGTCCATCATCCCGCGCGGCCTGGCGGCGCTGGGCTACACCATGTCGCTGCCGCTGGAGGACCGCTACCTCATGTCCTTCGACGAGCTGCGCGACAAGATGGCCGGCATGATGGGCGGCCGCGCGGCGGAGGAGATCTTCATCGGCGAGGTGTCCACCGGCGCGTCCAACGACATCAAGCAGGCGACGGAGATCGCCAAGATGATGGTCCGCGACTACGGCATGAGCACGCTGGGGCCGGTGGCGCTGAGCGGTGAGCAGGGGCCCGGCTTCCTGCGGTCCGCGGGCATGCCGGAGACTCGCAGCTACTCCGAGCAGACGGCGCGGATGATCGACGACGAGGTCCGCAAGATGGTCGCCGAGGCGCTGGACCGCGCCCGGGAGGTCCTCCACACGAACCGTGAGAAGGTGGAGGCCCTGGCGGCGCGGCTGTTGGCGACGGAGGTCATCGAGGAGGAGGCGATGATCACCATCCTGGGGCCCAAGGTGCTGGCGCAGCGCGGCCTGCTCCACCCGGAAGCGCGCACGGTCATCTCCGCGCACCCCGTGGGGGGCACGGAGTCCGAGCCGAACGTGCCGCCCACGCAGCACGCTGAAGGCAAGCTCGACTCCTAGTTCTTGCCTGCCTGCCCTCCGGGCAGCCCTTCGCCCACCGGATCCACCGCCAGCCTGCGGTGACCGGTGGGCGAAATTACTTTCCAACGACAAGGAGGCGTCGCCGTGGAGAACCGGATTGGAAAGAGCTACGTCGCGCGGAAAGCGTTGTTCGCCAAGGGCCTGAAGGACGGCCGGCTCACGGTGCAGGAGATCGAGGAGGCGCTCCCCGCGGGGACGCTGACGGCCGCCGAGCGGTGGCTCCTCTACTACTCCCTTCGCGCCGCGCAGGTGGAGATCATCGACGAGGTGACCGGGCAGGTGGATCACGGCTTCATGGCGGAAGCGCCGCCCCAGGCCCCGTCCAACCATTAGGCGCGTTGACAGGACCGTCCTCGCGGTTACGTTCGCGCCGCTCATCGAGGTTCGCTTCTTCCAACCCCTGGCGCAGGTTCGACAATGGACGGCAATCCCCGCAGCGACGAGACCCCGGAGACGCAGCCCCCCGCTGACACCCAGGTGGAGGCGGCCGATGACACGCAGGCCGACGCCGCCCAGGATGGCGAGGTGGCGCGGCTCCAGGCGGAGCTGGAGGCGGCGCGCCGCCGGGTGAACGAGCTGGCCCGGGGGCTCCAGGACCTGACCAAGGACCGCGAGGAGTTCAAGCAGCGCATCACCCGCGAGCGCGAGCGCATGCTCGACGTGGAGCGCGGCAACGTGGCCCGCACGCTGCTGGAGGCCATCGACGAGCTGGACCTGGTGCTCAACGCCAGCCAGCAGGACTCCTCCCCGGTGGTCCAGGGCGTGCGGATGATCCGCGACAGCCTGCTGTCCAAGGCCCAGGCCACCGGCATCGAGCGCATCCAGGTGGTGGGGCGCCCGTATGATCCGAACCTCGCCGAGGCGGCGGACATGGAGGTGACGCCCGTCCCCGCGGATGACCAGAAGGTCGTCGCCGAGTTCCGAGCGGGCTACCGCCTGAAGGACCGCGTCATCCGCCCCGCCCGGGTGAAGGTGGCCCGGTACGTGGCCCCGGCCCAGGCCTGAGCGGGCCGGGAAGGGGGGCGGCCACCGGTCTGTTGGGCCCTGACGCCATGGCCCGCCGTGTAAGCTGCCACCCCGTGTCCGTCCGACTGTTCAGCGTCCTTTGCGCGGTGGCGCTCGCCTCGGTGGCGGGAGCCGCCGAGGATCCGCTCAAGCCCTGGCTCCAGGCCCGGGTGCGCGAGCACCTGGCCTACTTCGCCTCTCCGGCGCCCGCGACGGTGGACGCCCCGGCCATCGCGGGCGTGTCCTCGCTGTGGCGCGAGCGCCCCGCAGGCTACGCGGGCCTGCCGCGCTTCACGCCCCCCACGTCGCTGGCGCCGCTGATCCGCGCGGTGGAGGCGGGCGTGGTGAACATCACCACGGTGGGGCCCGGCGCGGTGGCGGGCGCGGTGAAGCGCTCCACCGGCTCCGGCTTCGTGCTGACGCCCGACGGGCTCGTCGTCACCAACAACCACGTGGTGGCCAACGCTCAAGGGCCGGCGGTGTACCCCACCGGCTCCGGCGTCACGCCGGGCAAGGACGGCCCCCGCGAGGTGCCCGTGCAGCAGGTGTCCGTGCGCCTGGCGGACGGCCGCGAGTTCCCCGCGGAGGTGGTGGGCCGCGACGCGTCCACGGACGTGGCGCTCCTGCGGCTGAACGGCGCCGGGCTGGGGACGCTGCCCGCGGTGTTCCTGGGGGACTCGGACGCGCTGGAGGTGGGGGACTGGGTGGTGGCCATCGGCAACCCGTTCGGCCTGGACCACTCGGTGGCGCACGGGATGATTTCGGCGAAGGAGCGCGTGCTGGGCGTGGGCCAGTTCGACGACTTCATCCAGACGGACGCGCTCATCAACCCCGGCAACTCCGGCGGCCCGCTCTTCAACATGAAGGGCGAGGTGATTGGCGTGAACACCGCCATCATCAGCGAAGGGCAGGGCATCGGCTTCGCGGTGCCCATCAACCTGGTGAAGGACCTGCTGCCCAACCTGCGGGAGAACGGGAAGCTGGAGCGCGGCTGGCTGGGCGTCGTCATCAACGAGGACGGCGCGGACGCCACCGCCACGGCGCCGGTGGTGAAGGACGTCTACCGCGGCAGCCCCGCCGCCCAGGCGCGCATCCGCCCCGGGGACCGGCTGGTGGCGGTGAACGGGCGGCCCATTGGCAGCTACCTCCAGCTCTTGCGCAAGGTGGCGCTCCTGGCCCCGGGCACGGAGGCGAAGCTGACGCTGCTGCGCGACGGCGGCACCCAGGAGGTGGCGGTGCGGCTCGTGGCCCGGCCCGCGCAGGAGGCCACGGAGGGGCTCTCCAACCGGGGCGGCAGCAGCGCGAATGACCTGGGGCTGGTGCTGCGGGACCTGACGCCAGAGGTGGCCGCGCCCCTGGGCTACGAGGCCTTCCTGGGCGCGCTCGTGTCCGGCGTGGTGCCGCGCAGCCCGGCGGAGCAGGCCGGACTGCGCGCGGGCGACGTCGTCATGGAGGTGAACCGCCGCCGCGTGAAGGATGCCGCCGGGGTGAAGGCCGCCCTGGAGCGGGGTAGCGCCGGGGCCAGCATCCTCCTGCGCGTCCAGCGGGGCGACGCGCTCCAGTACATCGCCATCGCCCGCTGAGAACGCGCCGGCGCTACTTCGCGGCGTCCTTGCCGTTGATCCACAGCCCCATCTGGTTGCCGGTGCGGCCCTCGGTGACGAGGATGGCCTCGATGCGGGCGTTGACGCCGTAGTTCTTCCCGCCGCCCTTCTTGGGCAGCGTCCACACCGACTGCGGCGTGAAGACGACCTGCGCGCGCACGCCCCGGGTGCTGAAGACGCGCTGGAAGGTGCCGCCGTTCCACATGTCCGGCGCCGTGCCGCTCACCGTGAGGTAGTTCATCACCGGGTTGCCCTGCGCGTCCGTCTTCTTCGGAGCGCCGTGGCACAGGCCGTACTTCCCGCCCGAGAAGAAGGGCGTGATGTTGATGGTGTACTCGTTATTGCCGGGGTTGAAGTCGCCGGGGGACAGCATGCCTGCGTCGTCCTCGGTGACGATCATGTACAGGCGCTTGCCCGTGTACTTCTTGCGGAAGGCCTCCGCCTGCTGCTTGCACTGCGGGTCCACGAGCGCCCCGTCACACTCGCCCACGTACTTCTCCAGGAAGGCCCCCAGCCCCCCCAGGGGCTCGGACTCGTCACGCAGCTTCGCGAAGCGCGAGTCGACGTCGGCCAGGGCGAGCGTGGGCACAAGGAGGGCGAAGGCGGCGGCCAGGATGCGATTCACGGCGGGAAACTCCGGAAAAAAGGGGGGAAGGACAGCCTGGGGATGGTGCCACTCCCGCCGCGCCGGGGGCAGCGCTTTCCCGTGAACCGGAACAGGGTGAGTCACGGTGCGTCAGGGTGGATGTAGGTGATTATTTGCCTACATCTGGCTACCGTGTAGTTTGCCCCTGTCCCCACCTGTCTCGGAGCCCTCCCCGCATGAACACGCAGCCCCAGGAACGCCGCTCCCACCTGCGCTTCGACAAGATCTTCACCGTGTACCTGTCCACCCAGGACGGGATGATGCGGGGCATCGGCCGCAACATCAGCGCGCGGGGCATGTTCATCGAGGTGCGCGACTCGCTGGGGCTGGGCGAGAAGCTGAAGGTGACGTTCGCGGGCGAGGACGGCACGGAGATGACGTGCCTGTGCGAGGTCCGCTACCAGGTGGCGCTGGCCTTTGGCCGCAAGGACGGGCGTCCCGGCAACAGCCGCGGCGTGGGGCTGCGCATCGTGGCCTACGAGACCCTGGATGACGCGCCGCTGCTCCTGGTGGACCGCGAGCGGGTGATGCACTGAAACACCACGGGGCACGGCCCTTCCCCTGTTGAGAGGGAAGACACCGTGCCCCGGGGGGCGACGCGGGAATCGGCGGCGCCGGTTACTGCGAGAAGCCTTCCAGCAGGTAGTGGGCCTCGATGCGCTTGAGCGCCAGGATCATGGCGGCGCAGCGGCTGTCCACCGGCTTCCCGATGCAGTACGGGCGGCTGTCGTGCATCTCCGTCTTGCGCGGCTGGTTGCGCGAGATGTCCCGGATGATGCGGTAGTTGCGCTTCATGGCGCGCTCGAGGCGCTGATCGACCTCCGCCTCGCTCCAGCGCTCCATGCGCTTGTTCTGGATCCACTCGTAGTAGGACACCGTCACGCCGCCGGCGTTGGCGATGATGTCCGGGATGAGCTCGATGCCGCGCTTCTGCAGCACGCGGTCGGCCTCCGGAGTGGTGGGGCCGTTGGCGCCTTCCGCGATGAGCTTGACCTTGAGGCGCTCCGCGATGTCCGCGGTGATCTCCCCCCCGAGCGCGGCAGGGACGAGGATGTCCGCCTGCACGTCCCAGAGGTCCTTCTTCTCGATGCGCTGGGCGCCGGGGAAGCCCACGACGGAGCGCTTGAGGTTCTTGGGATCCGACACGTACGCGGACAGCGCGTTCACGTCGATGCCGTCGCCGTTGAAGATGGAGCCGTCGGCGTCGTTCACCGCGAGCAGGCGCGCGCCCATGTTCGACAGGATGTTGGCGGCGTGGCTGCCCACGTTGCCGAAGCCCTGGAGGACGAAGGTCTTGCCCTTCACGCTCTCGCCGCGGTCGGCGTAGTAGTCCTCGATGCAGAACGCGACGCCCTGGCCGGTGGCCTTGCCGCGGCCTTCCGAACCGCCGATGCGCACGTCCTTGCCGGTGACGATGCCGCGCAGGTTGTGGCGCTCGCGCTCACCGTCGGAGAACTGGCGGTACAGCAGCGCCATGATCTCCGGGTTGGTGCCCACGTCCGGCGCCGGGATGTCGATGTTCGGCCCGATGAGGCTCTTGAGCCGGTACATGAAGCGCAGGGTGATGGCCTCGATCTCCTCGCGGCCGTACTCGCGCGGATCCAGCTGGATGCCGCCCTTGCCGCCGCCGAAGGGCACCTCCGCGATGGCCGTCTTCCAGGTCATCTCCGCGGCCAGGGCCTTGAAGAGGTCCAGGGACACCTCGCGGTGGTAGCGCAGGCCGCCCTTGTAGGGGCCACGGGCCTGGTTGTGCTGGACGCGGTAGGCCTTGAAGCGCTGCGACTCACCGGGGACCAGCTGGTACACCAGCCCGTCCGGCAGCCGCAGGTGGCCGTGGCGGATGGCCACGTCCGAGCCCAGCAGGGCGCGGCCGTTCAGGATGATGTTGCCGTTGGCCAGGCGCTCCAGGCCTTCGGGGTTGCGCACCTGGGTGACATTCAGGTCGGCGAAGGACTTCGCCCCCTCGGCGGACAGCGGCACGAGCCGGTCCTTGAGCTTCGCGGTGACGTAGAAGATGTGCTCGTAGTCGGGCTCTTCGAGCTCCAGACGCACCCGCTTGTCCAGGCCGATGAGATCCGCCGCGAAGTGGAAGATCTCCATCGCCTCCGTGTAGATGGTGCGCTTGGGCGTAGGGGCCGGGGCGCGCATGAAAGTCTCTTCGCTGGCCATGATGGAACGTGCTCCTTGAGGGCCCACCCGGATGGGGGCCACTGGGGAAAGCGGCGCCCTTATGAGCACAGGCGCCACGGGGATTCAACCAGTCTGGCGCCGGGCCATTTCTCCAAATTAGGGAGAAAAGTCGCGGGCTTAGCCGACGCGGTGTGTCACCTCAACGGATGCGCCGTGTCATCCATGTCAGGGCTTCTGGGGGGTAGAAGCGGGCGTGGAGGCGGGGCCTTGAAAAACCCCGGAGAAACTCCTTGCCGGGTCCGAATGCGGATGGTACTTACGCGCCGCCTTCGGTGCGCCGACATAGCTCAGTTGGTAGAGCAACTGATTCGTAATCAGTAGGTCTCCGGTTCAAATCCGGATGTCGGCTCCAAGAAGAAAAAGGCCGGTTGCCCCTGTGGCAGCCGGCCTTTTTCGTTTTTCAGGCGCTCGCGGCGGTGGAGTTCAACGCCGGAGACGTGAGGCGCGCACGCTCCGGCACGTGGATGCAGAAGCAGGTGCGCTCCTCCGTCCGCTCCAGGCTGATGCGCCACCCCAGGCTGCTCACCAGCCGTTGGGTGATGGCCAGCCCCAGCCCGGAGCCGCCCTCCTTGGTCGTCACCCACGGATTCCAGATGCTGTCGCGCAGCGGCTCGGGCACTCCAGGCCCTGAGTCCCAGCAGTTCAACTGGATGCCCCCGTCCGCCAGCGAGGCGCTCACGCCGAGACGCCCCCCGGGGTCCGCCGCCTGCGCCCCGTTGCGCAGCAGGTTGGCGAACACCTGGAGCACCATGTCCGGATCCGCCAGCACCACCAGGTCGTCCGGCACCTCCACGGACACGGAGAGCCGCTTTTCCTCCACGGGCTCGCGGATCAACTCCAGCGCGCGCTTGAGCGGACCCACCAGCGCCACCGACGCGAGCTGTGGCGCGGGAGACTTCAGCTTGCGCAGCGTGACGAGCATCCGCTCCAGCCGCGCCACCTCCTCGCTGCCAATCTCCACGTCCTGGGGCTCCAACGTGTGGCCCTTGCCGCTGCGCTTGAGCAGGTAGCGGAAGAAGTTCAGCGGATAGGCGATCTCGTGTGAGAGCTCGGCGCCCAACAGGCCGAGCGTGAACCGTTTCTCGTCGCGCGTGGCCTCCACGTCACTGCGCCGCAGGGCCTCCAGCTCCTTCAGCGCTTCGGCGTGGTGCAGCGACACCGCGCCCAGGCTCGCGATGGTGGCCAGCAGCGTGAGGTCCTCGCTGGTGTAGAGGGCGGCCTGGTGCTTGGGGGGCAGCAGCAGCACGCCGCGCAGCCGCCCCAGGGAACGCATGGGCACCACGAGCAGTCGCTGCCACGGCGTCTCCAACGTCCACACGTGCTGGCCCGTGTTGAGCCGCTCCAGCGCGTCCTCGGGGAGGTGGGGGACCGACGTCAGCTCTCGCGCCTCCAGCACGCGCACGGGGCCGCTGGTGGGCAACCAGCGGGACACGACCGCCTCCACGGCCTGACGGATGGCGGGCAATTCGTGGAGGCTGGAGAGTTGGTCGCTGAGTTGCTCGATGCTGGGGCGGAATTGAGACGCGGCGGGGAAGAACAGCCACAGCGTCAAGCGGTTGCAGGCCATGAGCCCGCCCACCAGCACGGGGACGGAGAGCAGCGTGGGGAGCCATGTCTCTACGCCCTCGCGCACCAGCAGCCGAAGCGCGAGCCATGCGAGGAGTGCGCCACCCAGCGAGGCCAATGCGATGGGCCCGGCTAGCAGCCGGCGCGACAGCACCACGTCCGTCTCCAGGATGTTGTGGCGTACCAGTGCGAAGCCGATGGACAGCGGCAGCAGCGGAATGACGAAGGGCACGAACAGGTGCACCACGCCGCTGCCGGACGCGAGCGCCACGAAGAAGCCTACGGCCAGCGTCGCGGGCGCGGCGGCCAGTCCCCAGGCGGCGGACAGCAGCTCGGCCCGCTCGCGCCCGCTGCCCCGGCCCAGGCGCAGCACGATGGAGAGCAGCAGCACGGCCATGCTGGCCGGGACGCCCTGTCCCACCACCTGGCGCGTGGTGGACGCGTCATGTCCCAGCCATGGCGCGACCACCATCCACACCGCGGCACCCACGCCCCAAAACGTCACCACCAGCAGCACCGTGCGCAGCACCACGCGCCCGCGCTTCGGGGGCTCTGGGAAGGCATAGGCCAGCCACAGAAATCCCAGGTCGAAGCCCACGCCGCCCAGGGAGAAGGCCGCGGGGAGCTCCGCCGTCGTGTGGTAGTCGTAGAACGTCAGGAATAGCAGGTACGCGCCCACCGTCCACGCGGCGTAGGCGCGTGCGCCCGGGCGGTGTCCCGCCATCATCAGCACCACGCCGCCTGTCCAGAGGAGGAAGAGCGCCACCACGGCGTAGAAGCCGAAGAAGAAGCCCACCTCGTTGGTGCCCAGCTTCAGCAGGGGGCGTTGTACTTCGCGCGGTCCTTCTGATGTGGCGAAGGTGAGCCGTGCTTCCGTGGCCCCGTCTCGCGCGAGAGCGGCCATGCGCGCGGCGGCGGCCTGGGACGGGAAGGGCAGATCGCGCGGCAATGACTGGCCTGCGATGGCGACGAGCCGGTCGGGATACTTGAGCGGCAGTTCCTCCTGTGCCCAGGACGGCATGGAGACGTTGGAAAAGTCCGCGTACGGATCCACGAAGAGCCCGGGGAAGGGCGCTCCCAAACTGCGCCATGCATTCACCGCGGCCGCGGCGGCCACTGCCAGCAGCAGGGCCACCGCGGTCACGACGAGCCACGTCACGGGCCTGGATTGGCGCCAGGGGACGCTGCCGGAGAAGGGCATTGCTTCAGGCTACCCCAGCCTCTCTTTGGGGGTGTCGTGGGTCTGCGGCGCCACCAGGTCGTTGCCTCGGGGAAAGGAGGGCATCCACCGAAGTTCGAACGCCCCCTTGTTGAAGGCGAACAGGAACCGCTGGAGCTGGCCACCAGATACCTCGCGCAGTGCCGTCTCCATCATGCTCACCCACGGGAGGAGTTCCTTGGCCTCTCGCTGGAAGGCCGGAGACTCCAACTCCGCGCGCAACGCGTCCAGCATGTAGTGTGTGCGCCACAGGAGGGCTCCATGATCTCGCAAGCCTTCTCTGTCCAGCAGATCTCCATCCGTCGTCCACAAGGCCATCAGGTGCCGGGCCAGCCACATGATGGCCTCCCTCCACCGCCAGGAGTGGAGCACGAGGCGAGCCAGTGAGCCGCGCACCTGGAGATAGGCGTCCAGCACCACTTGCCATGGGGTTGGGAAGTCGGCGTGCTTCTCCTCTGTCCATCCGAGCCACGCGAGCGCGCGCAGCATCGCAGGGTCGGATTCGGCCACGCCCCGGGTCGGAATGGGGCCGGGGCGGGGGCGGGTGAGCAGCAGGGCGGCGCAGACCGGGTCCGTGGCAGCCAGCGCGGCGGCCAGCGCGTTGACGCGCCCGGCGCCCAGCTTCAGGTTGTGGCCCAGCCGATCCCACTCGTTGAAGCCCTCGGACGCGGGGCCCGGCCCTCCGTCCACGACAGGTGGGAGGTCCGCCGTCCACTGGAGAAGTGCGCGGACCTCGTCCGCGTCGAGCCATGGCGCCTGGCGCAGCACCACCGCAGCCACCCCCGCGACGAGCGCTGAAGCGATGCTCGTATCATCCGCGAGCCGTTCCTGCAGCATGCCGAGCCGGTACAACTCTCCCGGGGCACTGAGCGTCACCGAGGGCCCGAACCTGCCGATGGGACCGGTCCATGTTCCGTCGAAGCGCCTGTACCACCGCCCTGCGGTATCCGTGGCGGTGACGGCCATGACCCAAGGCTGCGCATGCAACTCGTCCGCGCCCATGGCATAGGACATGGGGCCTACATGGGACATGGCGTCCCCTTGGTCGTGGTTCCAGGAAGTGTCCCCTGTGGCGCAGATGATGGGGACACCCTTGCCGTCGCGGCCGACGCGCCGGGCCTCGCGAAGCACCGCATGGAGGTAGCGCGGCGTGCCCCAGAGCCCATCCCCCATGGGAATGAGCACGACGTCAGCCTTCCAATCCTGGATGGCATGGGCCAGCGTAAGAGCCACGTCCGCGGGGGCGATCCATGAGCTGTGGACGTCCGCCTCATGCGGGACCATGCGGTACAGGCCCAGTTCCACGCCTTCGCCCAGGGCCTCCTGGAGGGCCACTGCCATCCGCGTCCCGTGGTGTTCCATGGCGGGGGAGAGCGTGATTCGCGGTGGGGGAGGCCGCTCCAGCCCGTGGAAGTCAGGTGCCGGGTAACCCTGGTCGGGCGGGATGCCCGCGAAGGATTCATCGAGGATGGCCACGCGTACCTTCCCGGGCATGCCCTTCTGGAGCGCACGCACCTGGGACAGCCCGATGAGTTCCAGCGCGGAGACGAACAGCTCCGGCTCGTGCTGCAAGACGGCCGGGGGGGGCTTGGGAGGGACCTTCGTCTCCTCCAGGAGGAGGTCCCGGGGAGCGCCCATCGCCTTCAACTTACCCTGTTGCTGCAGAAGGAAGTCGGACGTGCAGACCTCGTCATCAATGCCGACGCGCACGTCTACACCAGCGCGGGCCAGGAGTTGCGACTGCCGGCCTCGCCGGGCGCACAACACCGGCTCGGCGGACACCAGCGAGGCATTGTCGGCATCCGGCACCTCGTGACGCTCCAGGACGTAGAGCGTCAGCGAACCCAGAGTGGCCGCCGGCTCTTTGCCTTCAAGCGGGGAGCCACGCCAGACGACCAGGACCTTGTCCCCGTACTTCTCCAGGAGTCCCGGCGGGATGCGCATCTCATCCATGACGAGCTTGCGTGCATATCCAATGTGTCGGGCCGTCATAGGACCTCCTCCGCGATGGAGGCGAGCCAACGGCCCGCTTCCTCGTTATGGGCGGGGACGCCGTCCGGTTGGATTCCCCCCACCAACTGGGCGAATCCCCGCATCCAGGTGGACAGCCGTACCAGGCGGGCCTGCTCCGCCAGGGTGATCGCTGACTCCATGAGGAAGGGCAGCGCTCGAACCAGCGCACCCTCCGGCAACCCCAGCACCGCCGGGATGCTGGTGCCCCGCGTCCGCTCGTCCTCCTCGCAGTCCAGGGCATCGTCCAGACACTGCAGCGCGAAGCAGAACCGGTCGTAGCTGCGCTCGAGCAGGGCGGCGCGTTCGGGCTGTCCTGCGTGCCGCAGAAGGCATACCGCCGCGGTGCCGCCCCACCGCAATTTCTCGCGCGTCTGCACGGCGTAGGTGGCCACGTCCATCCGCCGCAGCGCCATCGTCTTCAACTCCAGCGCGGTGCCCCTGCGCAGCGAGACCAGGGCTTGCGCCAACGCCTGACGCGCAAGCCGCCGGTTGTCGAGTGCCGCCGTGAGCTCGTGCTCCCACGAGCGCAGGAAGACCCCGCGGTACACCAACATGCCCACGTCCGGTGCGACCTGCCGATCCACCAGCCGGTCGGCGATGAGTCCATGGATCGCGGCGCAGTGGTGCGCCGCGCGGTAGTGAGCGAGCGCCTCCCTCGGAACGAGCAGGTGTCCCGGCCGGTCCGGATCCTCCGCCACGTAGCCGGGCAGATCCCGGTTGATGTCGAGCACCCAGAAGTCCTCCCAGCAGCCGTCCTTCCATCGCGTGAGTCCGAGCCGATAGGGGAGGGTTCCTCCGTACTGGCGGAGGGGCGCTGGGAGGTGTTGGGTCAGGCGCTGGTAGGTGGCATCCATTCCCTGGGCGTTCATGGTCGATTCACCAGATGACACCGGGGAAGTGCAGCCAGGCGAGGCTCTTGAACTGGATGCTCTCCGTGTTGATCTCCGCGAGCGCGTCCACATGCTCCCGATTCCAGGCGCCCTCGGGCGCGTACTGTCGCAGGGTCTCGAGCACCCGCTCGCACTTGCTGGCGTCGTTCCGGTCCGCAGCGTAGTCACTCACACGCAGATGCAGATCCTCCACCTGCGCGGTCTGCTTTGACAGCAACTCCGTCCAGAAGTGGAGGACCTGCCGCTTGACGGTGACGCCGTCCTTTTCGACAGGGGCGATGGGCGCGAACTTGCGGAAGAGCAGGATTTCATTCAGCCCCTGGTTCTGGTCCGAGTTGAATTTGAGTTCTCCCAGGTTCTGGCCATTCTCGACATTGAACGAGGTGAGGACGGCTGCGGTCTCTTCTGGAGAAGTCTCCAGGGCCCGCCGGAAGCGCACGGCGTTGGCCGGGGTCGTGTCGGAGAAGATCGCTTTCAGCACCCGGCGCACAGTGTCGCGGCGATCCATCTCCTCCGAAAGGTTGCTGCTGGGCTTCGGAGGTGGCGCTTCGAGCGCGCGCTTCTGCACGGCCTCCAGGAGCTTGGTCCTCGCTCTCGACACCCAGTCGGCGGGGGCCTGAGGCGCGCGCAGATTCTTTGCTCCCTCGTGCGCCGCGAGCCCTTGCGGCGACCCCTTGTGTGTCTTCTTGGTGCCTTTCAGCCTGTTTTTCTCATCCGTCATGGCGAGTCCCCTCCCTTGGCAGTGCTCGGGGCCTTCCCATGGCAAGGATTGAACCAACGCCCTGTCTCACGGGGAGCATGGTGGGCCTCTAAGGATGTGAGAGGGGTTGGCCCGCCGCGTCACGCGCGAGACGTCGCTGAAGGGCGTCGTGAGGCTGTCCGTTTCCGACCAGCGTCACGTGCCGGGTGGTCGTTTCCGTCCACCGCTCCGTGTGTAGGAAACCGTGGCCACGTGCGAGGGGGTGATGTGACAGTGGCACATCGCTTGCGGTGTCTTGGACCCCAGGAGTACGAACCCGACCGGCCCATGAACATCCTCATCGTTGACGACCAGCGCAGTGCGCGTCGCATCCTCGCCAGCATCCTGTCCACGCAGGAGGGACTGGTGCTGCATGAGGCGTCCTCGCTCGAAGAGGCGCGGAGGGTGCTGACAACCACCGACATCGACATCGGGCTCATCGACGTGCGGCTGGACGCGGACGCACGCAATCGGGACGGGCTGGTGCTGGTGGCGGAGATCCGCGAGAAGTCCACCGCTCTTCCCGTCGTCGTCACGGCCTCCAGCGAAATGGAGGAGATTCGCGCGGCCATGCGCGCGGGGGCGTACGACTACATCCTCAAGGACGAACTATGCGAGGAGTTGGTCCTCCCCATCATCCAGGGGCTCGGAAGTCGGCGCCGGTTGGAGCACGAGGTGCTGCGCCTCCGGGCGCGCCTCACCCCGGAGACAGGCATCCAGGGGCTGGTGGGCACCTCCGAGGTCATCGGCCGCCTGCGCACCACCATCCAGCGCGTCGTTCTCTCGGATCGGCCGGTGCTCGTCACCGGGCCCACGGGGGCGGGCAAGGAGGTGGTGGTGCGCGCCATCCACGCACTGGGGCCTCATTCCGCGGATCCGCTCCTGGACCTCAACTGTGGTGCCATCCCGGAGTTGCTGATGGAGTCCCAGCTCTTTGGCCACGAGCGGGGCGCATTCACGGGCGCGGACCGGAGACAGGACGGCTACCTCACCGCGGTGCGCCGGGGCACGCTCTTCCTGGACGAGCTGGCCGAATTGCCGCTGTCCCTTCAGGCGAAGCTGCTGCGCGTGCTGGAGACGGGGCGTTTCCGGCGGGTGGGCTCGACCACCGAGGAGCAATTCCAGGGACGGGTCGTGGCCGCCACACACGCGAAGCTGGAGGAACGTGTGCGTCAGAACCGCTTCCGCGAGGACCTCTTCCACCGGCTCAATGTCCTCAACGTGCGCGTTCCCTCGCTGGACGAGCGGACCCAGGACATCCCCGCGCTGGTGGCCCATTTCTGCCGACAGCAGTCGCGTCCGTTGCGCTTCTCCCAGGAGGCACTGGAGTCTCTGTCCCGGCGCTCCTGGCCAGGCAACGTCCGGCAGCTTCGCAATTTCATCGATCGCCTCGCCGTCTTCTGTGACGAGGAGCTCATTGGCGCGGAAACAGTGGCTGCCTACATGGAACCCACGCAGGGCCCGGTTCCCGCGGAGGACGGGCTCATGGCCATGGCACGCGCCATCCTGCAGTTGCCCGTGGCGAACAAGCTCGAGGCCATCGAGTCCACCCTGCTCAACGAGGCCATGGCGCTCGCTGGCGGCAACAAGAGCGGCGCGGCGCGGCTGCTCGGCATCGGCCGCAAGGCAGTGGAGCGCCGCTTGGAGCGCAAGGACGAGCCGCCCGAGGCCGAATAGCCCGCGCTCCGGACGCTTCCGTCCATTGTGTCCATGCCTCCTGGTCGAGGATGTCCACCGGCCATCTCCAGCCATGCGGAGACTCGTGTGAGCTGGACGGCATCAGGGTTGCTGAAGGGGCACCTGGCCCCGGAGGTGCCCGATGCTTCATTCGACAATCATTGACGTGATGGTGGGTCTGGCTTTCATCTACCTGGAGCTGAGCCTTGTCTGCTCGGCCGCGACCGAGCTGCTGGAGTCCGTCCTTCGCAAACGCGCGACCGACCTGGAGGCGGGCATCCATCGCCTCGTGAGGGACGAGGCGACCCTGAACCGTGTGTATGCGCATCCGCTCATCCAGGGGTTGATGCGTGAAGACGAAGCAAAGCCTTCTTACATTCCAGCCCACACCTTCGCGCTCGTGCTGGTCGATGTGCTGGGCATGTCCACGACGGCTTCGCTGGACCCGAAGGGGCTCGACAAGGTCGAAGGCAGCTTGCAGAAGGCACTGCGACCGCTCTTGAAGGCCTCCGGAGGCGAACCCGCGCGATTCAAGCAGTACATCGAAGACTGGTTCGATGCCTCCATGGAGCGGGTGTCCGGCTGGTACAAGCGCCGGACCCAATGGATCATCTTCGGTCTCGGCTTCGTGATCGCCGCCGGGTTCAACGCGGACACCTTGCGCCTGGCCAATCTGCTGGCGAGGGATGGGGCATGGCGTGCGTCCGTGGTTTCCATCGCGGAGGAGCATGTCAAGGCGTCCGTGGCGGGGTCGGCCGCCAATCAAGGTGAAACAGGCCAAGCACCTCCCTCTTCGGAGGGGCAGGGAGCTGGAAAGGCTCCCTCGCTGCGGGAAGCGCTCCAGAAGGCCACGGATCTGGGATTGCCGTTCGGCTGGGGAGCCGGGCCGGAGGTCTCGGGGCTGTCGTCTCCACAGCTCCTGTCCCTGCCGACGCAGGCGACGCTGCCAGGGTGGCTGACTGCGTGGATGCTGAAGCTGCTGGGGCTGATGGTGACCGCGCTGGCGGTGTCACTCGGTGCACCGTTCTGGTTCGACCTGCTCAACCGCCTGAGCATGGTCCGCTCGGCGAGCAGACCGGACAACAAGGACCGTGGCGCGTCCCCGGTGGGCACCGGGGAAAAGCCCGAGAGCCAGATAAAGGCCGCGTGAGCAGAACGGTTGTTCTTTGCTTTCCGCTGGTCCTTTCCGACCAGGGCCCTGGCTGATGCCGACCAGGGGACACAGGGTGGAAGGTGTCTTTCACCCTGTTCCTCCTCAGGGGGCGGCGCGTGGAGCGGACGGCACGACGGTTGCTGTCTTCTGGATGACGGACGCAGCGCCAGTCCCGGCGCCGCCCAGGGGGAAACATGCCATCAAAGAATGTCTCACTGCTGCCTCAGTACGAGTCATTGCGCGGTCAGCTCCAGCACGCGCTGGTCGTGGACGCGCCCGCCGGAGAGTTGTTGCACAGCCTTCGAACGCTGGATGTGCATCTTGCGGAGCATGTGCCGTCGAACGTGGTGGCGGCGACGCCGCCACATGCTGAGATTGCCTTCGCGTGGTTCCCGGAGAATGCCGAGCTGAGCCTTTACTTGTATTGCAATGATGTGCCCGTTCCCGCCGGGAAGGGCATCTTCACCGGTGGGCGGCTCTTCGTTCCCATTCCCGCATCAATGCTGAAGCCCGCCGGGACGGAGAACGAGCTGGTGGCGCTCATGCGCTTCTTCAGCGGAGGCTGGAAGTACCAGCTCTGGTTGGACGTGAGCGGCCAGCGCAAGTTGCTGGAGCAGGGCCGCGACAATGACCCCGGCAAGCCGAACGACGACAGCTTCAGCTGCAGAGTGCGCTTCGGAGGGAAGCAGTCGTGAGCACTCGCATCCGCTCCCAGGGGTTCTGCCGAGGGGGCATCACGCTCGTGGTCCTGATGACCGCGAGTGCCAGCGCGGACGACAGTCCCCCTCAGCCATCCGCTGTCGACGCCGCGGGTTCCGCGGTCAATCGAGACAACCCGGCGGAGGCCGGTTCTCCAAAGGTCGACGTGGTCAAGGCCACCGATTCCGCCACCAAGCGCGACAGTCAGCCCACGGTGGACCCGTGGATGGCTTCCTCCTCGACGGCTCTCTTCAGCCGACCGACGGTGGGGGAGTCGTTCAAGTTCTCCAGTGAAGCAAACAGCGAGGGGTCGGTGCTGTCGGTCGGCTTCTCTCCTGGCGCGCTGTGGGCTCCGGGCACGCCGGCGCTGACGAGCCTGCAGCTGGCGGGCGCCTACAGCATCAATGACGGCATCGGATCCTTCTCCCTCAAGTGGGCCGCGCCCTTTCGCGACGTCCGCACCTTCTCCCCCGCGGACATGCAGCGGCTCACGGATGCCTCCGTGAAGGCCCTGGAAGCGTGTGACGCAGCCGAGCGGAAGAAGGCGGAGGAGGAAGAGAAGAAGAAGACGGCGCAGGAGAAGGAGGAGGACGAGAAGAAGACGGCGCAGGAAAAGGAAGAGGAGCGGAATCGAAAAGACGAGAAGAGGCATGCGCTGTGCCTGGAGAAACGCACCGCCACCGAGGACGCGGAGGTTGCCCGCATCCGTCCCGGGCTGAGCATGGGGGCCAGCATGGGCTACGGGTTCCGCTCCCAGCGGCTGGAGCGGCTGGCCGCGAACGTGGCCTACGATCAGAAGCTCTGGGGCGGTACGTCGCTCATCATCAACGCGGACATGGAGTCGCAGGTGCGGGAACTTCCGCAGGAGGACGGTGGCCTTCGCGTGGAGCGAGCCTGGCAGGCGGGAGGCAGTGTGGGCCTGGCCTGGAGGCCCGGAGCCGCCTTCCTGAAGCAGCGGTTGGAGGTGTCCGCGGGCGCGAAGCTGCTCCAATGCCTCCAGGGCTGCGCGGAGAACCCGTCAAGCGTGAAGTTTGGCCCCCAAGCCAGCTTCGCCTTGGACAAGGACACGGTGCTCGGCGCTTCCGTCAACTGGACGGGGGAGGCCTCCAGCCTGCGGGATGCGCTGGTGGGCGTGGCCGTGTCGCATAGCTTCGGGTTGCTCAATAACGACACGCAATGACTGCTACGCGCCTGCCCTGATAGGGGGGAGGGCAGGCGCGTAGCGCTGAACGAGGGGGGAGGGGGGCACCGGCCGGCGTCCCCCTGGAGAGCTGAAGCCGTCGATAAGCGCAAGGCTGCCCGCCGGGCTTCTTCCTCTGGTACGGAGGGGGGAATCTGTCGCACAACATCGCCCGTTAACTGGCGCGTTCGGGTGGTCTAGAACGCCGCCGGCCCTCTTCTGGAGCAACAACCGTGAGCAGTCTCATGAAGGAGTCCGTGCTGCGCGTGCACCACTGGACTGACACCCTCTTCAGCTTCGTCACCACGCGGGACCCGGGTTTCCGCTTCGCCAGCGGCCAGTTCACGATGATCGGCCTGGAGGTCGAGGCCCGCCCGCTGCTGCGCGCCTACAGCATGGTGAGCGCGCACTATGAAGACCACCTCGAGTTCCTGAGCATCAAGGTGCCCGGCGGGCCCCTGACCTCCCGCCTGCAGCACCTCAAAGAGGGCGACAGCATCCTCGTCAGCAAGAAGGCGACCGGCACGCTCGTCCTCAAGCACCTGCTGCCCGGCAAGAACCTCTACATGCTGAGCACCGGCACGGGCCTGGCCCCCTTCCTCAGCCTGGTGAAGGACCCGGAGATGTACGAGCAGTTCGACCGCGTCATCCTCACCCACACCTGCCGCCGCGCCGAGGAGCTGGCCTACCACGACCTCTTCCTCCACGAGCTGCCCCACAACGAGTTCTTTGGGGAGCTGGTGAAGCAGAAGCTCACGTACTACCCGAGCGTCACGCGCGAAGACTTCCGCAACACGGGCCGCATCACCGACCTCATCCGCAGCGAGAAGCTCTTCAAGGATGTGGGCCTGCCGGTGCTGAACCCGGAGACCGACCGGGTGATGCTCTGCGGCAGCCCCGGCATGCTCTCGGACCTCACGACCATGCTGGAGGAGCGCGGCTTCCGGGAGGGCACCCCCGGAGAGGCCGGCCACTACGTCACCGAGAAGGCCTTCGCTGAACGGTGACGAGGCCGCGCTCGCGGAAGCGAGCGCGCCGTGAAGCTCTACACCTGGGCTTCAATCCCTTTGCAACGGGATGGTTCGCGTGCAAGGCATTGGATTGCACGCGCATGCTTGTTTTCGATATTCAGACAGGCGCGGTACTCACCGAGAGGAGCTCCCGATGCTGACGCGTGTCGTGAAGAGTGCTTTCGTCGTGATGGGCCTGTCCCTGGCGCTGGCATGCGGTGGAACGGACACGGCGGACGCCGAGCAGATGGAAGGCGTCTCCGCCGACGTCCAGGCGCCCACGACGGATGCGGTCTCGGATGACGTCTCCGCCCAGAACAAGCCGGGCTGCGGTGCCTGGAAGCAGCCGTGTTGCGAGTTGAAGTATTGCAACTCCGGGCTCGAGTGCGATCCCTCGACCCTGAAGTGCCTGCTGTAAAGCCACTCCAACCGCCGGCCATCCGGGTCATGATGGCCGGCGCATGGAAGGGCTGCGAATGCGATACCTGCTGCTCCTGATCCCCTTGCTGTCGGGCTGTGCCTCGTCACCCCGTACCGAGGCCCCCCGGCTCTCCGACGCGGACCGGATCGTCCAGGAACTCTGCGGCAAGCAGATGGCGCTGCTGGGAGAGGAATCCCACCACGGCAGTGCCAGGACCGTGGCCTTCAAGGCGGAGTTGACCCGCAGGCTGGTGGAGGAGTGCGGGTACGACGCCTTCTTCATCGAGACAGCCAGCTACGACTTCCTCCGCATCCAGGCGCTGCTGAAGGCGGGCCAGCCTGTCAGCGACGACATGCTCGCGACTGCCATTGGCGGCATGTGGTCCAGCCCGGAGATGGCACCCCTGATTCCGTTCCTGGCCGGGGGGCTCCGGGCGGGGAGCCTCGTGGTCGGTGGAATCGATGATCAGATCAACGGGGGCACCTGGGCGACGAAGGAGATGACCCGTGAGCTCTCCGCCCGGGTCGACATCGTGGGAGTCGGCGTTCTCCAAACCCGGAGCACCCGCGACCCCGGAGCAACTGCAGATGGCTCGCAATCTGGTGCGGCACTTCACCCGGGAGGCCTCCGCGCGAGCCCGGGCGCAGGCGCAGCCAGATGGGTCCCGCGACGTCCGTGAGCGCTTCGGGGAACAGTCCTTCGTGCTGGGGTTCTCCGCGAGCTCCGGGCGCTATTCCATCGGAACCAGTCCCAACACGTTCGACCTTGCGCCCGCGCCGCCCGATTCGCTGGAGGGCCAGGCGTTCGTGAACCACACCGCGGACACCCGCTATCTGGATGGGCACGCGCTTCGGGAGCTTGGGCCCAGGGTGGCCCGTCCCCTGACCTATACCTCGTGGATGAAGGCTCCCTGGGCCACGGTCATGGATGGGCTGCTGATCGTCCGGGAGGAGTCCCCTTCGCGCAAGGTGGCCCGCTGACGCCCCTCCGTACGACCCGGGTGTGAGCGCGGCTCCATTCCCGCTGCACGGGCGCACGGTTGATGGGGCATGCGCCTGCTTCCAGGTTCGAGCCTCCGGGGACGGGGGCTCTCATGCGGATGAGGCGGTGGGTGGTGGGCGGGGTGTGGGCGTCTTGCCTTTGCGCGCTCCCGGCCCTGGCTCAGGAAGAGGAGAAGCCCACCGGGCCGCAGCTGGAGGTCTACGGCTTCGCGATGACCGACTCGGGCTACAACTTCGGGACCATCGACCCGAATTGGTTTGACGTCCTGCGGCCCACGAAGCTGCCCGCGTTCGACGGTGAGTTCGGCGGCGAGGGCCGCGTGTTCTTCGGCGTCCGGCAGAGCCGGCTCGGCATCAAGAGCTTCGTGCCCACCCGGCTGGGCGGCCTCAAGGTCCACCTGGAGGCGGAGTTGTTCGGCGTCGGCGAAGAGGCGGGCCAGACGACGTTTCGGTTGAGACACGCTTTCGGCGAGCTCGGCCAGTTCGGCGCGGGCCAGACGTGGAGCGGGTTCATGGACCCGGACGTCTTCCCCAACTCCATCGAGTACTGGGGACCCAGCGGCATGGTGTTCTTCCGCAATGCCCAGATCCGCTGGCGCCCGCTCCAGGGGCCCAGGCATGAAGTCCACCTCTCGCTCGAAAGTCCGGCCGGCTCGGCGGACGTCGACAACTACTCCCAGCGCATCGAGCTGGAGAACGTCACCTCGCGCTTCCCCGCGCCGGACGTCACGGCCCACTACCGGTACACCGGCGGCTTCGGCCATGTGCAGCTGGCGGGCATCGTGCGCTACCTCCGCTGGGATGACCTGAACGACGACGCCATCGACCTTTCCGGGGACACCGTGGGGGCGGGCGTCGCGTTGAGCTCGAACCTGAAGTTCCCCTGGAAGAAGGCCTTGCTCCGGCTCCAGGTCGTCTATGGCAAGGCCATCGAGAACTACATGAACGACGCCGGAGCGGACGTCGCCGTCAGGCTGAACCCGGCCGGCGCCGCGAAGCCGGCCGAGGGCGTGGGCCTGGAGATGGTGAGCACGGTCGCCTTCCTGGACCTGACCTGGAGCGAGTTGTTCACCAGCACGATCGGGCATTCGTGGGTCAACGTCGTGAACTCGAATGGCCAGGGCGACACCGCGTTCAGCGCTGGCAATTACGCCCTGGCGAACGTGCTGGTCCATCCCACCGAGGACTTCTACTTCGGCCCTGAGTTCTCGTGGGGACAGCGCCGCAACTTCCGCGGCGGCTATACCTACGATGACTACCGGCTGCAGTTCTCGATGAAGTACTCGTTCGACCACACGTTCAAGAAGGAGCAGTGACGCCTACCGCAGGGAGGGCCGGGATGGAGTCGGCCCCTCCGCCCGGCAGACATCGCTCATGCACCCGGGGGCGGCTCACCCTGAAGGGATGGGCATGCCTAGCGTGCGGCTCCCTGCCCGGAGGCCGGCGATGGCTCGACCGCCCAGACCGATGACGCCGTGGTGTCCGTGGTTCGCGCTCGGCCTGCTCCTGGCGGCGGACGCCGTGGCTCAGCCCCCCAAGCGGCCCTTCCTCTTCAATGACTCCCATGTGCACCTGACCAACTACATCCAGGAGGGCTGCGACATCCGCCACCTGCTGGGCCTGATGGGGGACAAGGTCGGCCGGGCCACGCTGTTCGGCATCCCCCTGCAACAGCAGTGGTCCTACCGCGTGTCGGGGGACGCCGCGCCCACCTACTACCTGCAGACGGATGCGCCGCTCTACTACTACTCCTTCACGGATGCGTTCATCGCGAACGCGTACCTGTCCCTGCCGAAGGAACAGCGCGCGCGCTTCGAGCCGATGATCACCGGCTTCAACCCGACGGACATGTACGCGGTGGATCACATCCGGCGGGTGCTCACGGTGTACCCCGGCGTGTTCAGCGGCATTGGCGAGTTCACCATCCACAAGGAGTTCGTCTCCTCGAAGGTCGCGGGTGAGGTGGCCAGCCTCACCGACCCGGCCCTGGATCGCATCCTGGACTTCGCCGGTGAGGTGGGGCTGGTGGTGCTCCTGCACAACGACCTGGATGCGCCCTTCGCGGAGGAGGGAGCGACGCCGGTCCACCTGGAGCAGCTCAAGGCGCTGTTCAAGCGGCATCCGAAGACGACCCTCGTCTGGGCGCACGTCGGGGTCGGCCGGGTGGTGCGTCCGGTGGAACATCACCTGGCGTTGATAGAGGAGATCCTGGCGGACCCGGCGCTCCGCCACGTGTCCATGGACATCTCCTGGACCGAGCTCGCGAAGTACGTGGTGGCCACTCCGGAGACCGCCCGGCGGGTGGCGGAGACCATCAACCGGCATCCGGACCGCTTCCTCTTCGGCACCGACGAGGTCTCTCCCCAGAGCCAGTCCAAGTACCTGCGCATCTATGCGCAGTACGCGCCCATGCTGGAGCTGCTGTCGCCGGAGGCCCGCACGAAGCTGCTCCAGGGCAACTTCGCGCGGCTCTTCGACGCGGCCCGGTTGAAGGTCCGCGCGTGGGAGCGCTCCCAACGAACCCCCTCCGCCGCCCCCTGAGCGCCCATGTCTCCGCACTTCCGTCGACGCTGCCTCGCGACCCTGTTGGCGCTGATCGCTTGCGGGCTGGCGCTCATCCCCCTGCGCGCCAGGGCCCAGGATGAAGCCCCCGTCAACCCACCGCCGCAGTCCACCCCCGCGGATGACCAGGACCTGGAGCCCGCGGAGAACACCGTCGCTGGCGAGTTCACTCCGGCCCGGGGCTTTCAACTGCTGAAGACCGACTGGGGCAGCCTGAACATCAGCCTCTATGGGCTGGTGCGCTATGTGAATCAACTCCCGGGGGAGCAGACCTTCGTCGACCATCTGGGACGCGAGCGCGAGGTCAAGACCCGCAACGACATCAACTGGCACCGCACGATGGTCTGGTTCTCGGGCTTCGCGCTGCACCCGCGCCTGAACTACACGGTGACGGTCTGGTCGCTGCCCACCACGCAGCAGACGCTGGCCTTCGGCAACCTGCAGTTCAAGTTCAACAAGGCCCTCACGCTGGGCGCCGGCATCGGACCCACGCTCACCGCGCGTTCGATGCAGGGCTCCCATCCGTTCTGGGCGTCCAGCGACCGGCAGATGGGCGAGGAGTTCTTTCGCGGCGGGTTCTCCTCCGCGGTGTGGCTGAAGGGCGAGCCCCTCTCGCGGTTCTTCTACACGGTCTCCGTGAACACGAACCTGAGCCAGCTGGGCATCACCGCTTCCAATGACTCGCGCGACCTGGCCTACAGCGCTTCCGTCTCGTGGATGCCCACCACCGGCGAGTTCGGCCTCCGCGGCGGGTTGGCCGACTTCGAGGAGCACCCGAAGGTGGCGACGCGCTTCGGAATCTCCGCCGCGCATGCGCGGGAGGACCGGGCGAACCAGTTGGGCTCGCCTCCCAACGAGACGCAGATCCGCCTCTCCGATGGGCTGCTGGCCTTCGAGGAGGGCGCGCTCGCGGACGGGGTGACGGTCCAGAAGCTCAACTACCAGGTGCTGGCGTTCGACGCCGGGGCGAAGTACCGGGGCTTCACGTTCCAGGGGGAGTACTTCTTCCGCCGGTTGTCGGACTTCCTGGCCACCGGGCCGCTGCCGCAGGACGCCCTCCTCGACCACGGCTTCTTCGCCCAGGCCATGTACATGGTCGTCCCGAAGTACGTGGGCGTGTACTCCACAGGCTCGCTGGTGTTCGACGACTTCGACCGCAAGCCCTGGGAGCTGTCGGGTGGCGTCAGCGTGTTTCCCATGGCCGCGCGCAGCTGGCGGTTGAACCTGCACTTCATCTACGTCCAGCGCAGCCCCACCGGTTCCAACTTCGGCTTCTACACCGCTGGACAGACGGGGCCGACCATTTCGGTGGGCACCGACATCCTGCTCTGAGGACCGTGCATCGTGGGGGTGCCGGATCAGAGCACGCTCTTGCCGAGCTCCAGTAGCACCTCGATGAAGCGCCGGTCCGCGAGGAGCAGGGGCACCATGGGCGCCATGGCGGCGGCGACGACGGCCAGCGCCGCGCGGATGTCCACCGGAAACCAGCGCATGGCGCGTGCGGCCTTGAAGGACGTGCCCAGGTCCGTGAGGGAGGAGAAGTCCTCCGCGGTCAGCGGGTCCAGCCCCTTCGGCAGCTCGCGCTGGAACCACCGCTGCTCGAAGTGTTGCGAGTGCCAGGCCGCCACGGCCGAGAACTCATGGTCCCCCGTTCGCTTCGCCCTCAGCAGCTGACGAAAGAAGGGCAGCAGCGGGGCGAAGATGACGGCGAGGCAGAGGAGCGCGAAGGCGAACAGGTGGAGGGCGTAGTCGCTGAAGTTCGTGCTGGGAGCGCGCGACAGGCGCTGTGCGGTCAACGTGCAGGACACCGCGAGGACGATGAGGGAGAAGCTGGCCTGGATGGTCCCGAGGAAGCTCAGGCCGCCCGCCGCGTCCGGGTGGGTGGGCACGAGGGCGAGCGGCAGCCTGGAGACCTTGAACAGGAACGTCGCCCACAGGATTGCCCGCCACAGCCAGCGCAGGAGCAGGAACCGGATGATCGGCATGCTCACCGCGAGGTACCACCACCCGGCCAGGGTGAGAGGGCCCCCGGGCTCCACATGGAGCCAGGACGGACGGTTCGGCAGGTAGGGCAGGTGCACGAAGGACGGGGCGAAGGAGATGACCAGCAACCCGGCCTCGATGAGGCCGCTTCGCCGCCCCCGCATCGTGTCGCGAGCAATGGCCTCGTAGCGGGGCAGGTGCCGCGCATCAATCAGCTCCGAGATGACGAAATGGCGCACGGCCGCCGCGAGGCGCATGTCGATGTATCCATCCGCCGCGACGAGCAGCGGTAGGGACACCAGGAACTCGACATGGGTCGCCACGTTGCGCAGGAAGGCGTGTGCCACCGGCCCACCCTCCAGGAGCGACAGGGCGAGGAGCGGCAGCCAGCTCACCAGCATCAGGAAGACGATGCGCACGGGCCGCGAGACCCGGTCGAGACGGGGGAAGCGGTGCCGCCGGTCGAGCGAGGTTTCCTGGACCAGCGAGAAGTCGAGCAGCGAGGCGGGGACATCCATGGCCATCCCAAAGCTGGGCCATGGAGGTGCCTCCCGCCAGTCGGTGAAGCCACCGGGCTTGCGCGAAGGCCTGTCGCCTGCCGTGCCGACCTGGGCGGGCGACCGTGGGTGCTACGGCCTGCGGGCCTGCTCCTGCGACGGCAGGCCCAGGCCGGCCGCCAGTTCGGTGAGCTTCGCCTGCACCTTGCGCATGTTCTCCGGGCCCATGCGCAGCAGGTGCTTCTCCGCCGCGCCCAGCGCCTCCAGGTTCGGATCCGCGTAGACGTAGAGCGCGCCCTTCGGCGTGAGCTCCGGAGGCGTCTTGGGGATGGAGACGCGGGTGAGACGCCCGATGGCTTGCGACAGGGTCGCGTCCAGGCTCCGGCCCGGCGGGGCCAGCTCCGCGTGGGCGGCGTCCAGCAGCGGCTTGAGCTCCTGATACACCTGTCCCGCCTTCTTCGCGTCCAGGGAGGTGATGACGCGGGCCACGGCGTCGTAGCGGGTATGGCTTTCCGGCGACGCCACCGTGTGGCCGTGCCGCTTTGTCACCCGGAAGGTCCCGGTGGGGGCCATGAAGGACAGCGGCATGCGCGGGCTCTGGCCTTCGGCGACCAGATTCACGGACGCGGCGAAGCGGCGGGCCAGGTCCTCGGAGGCCAGCCAGCGCGCGTAGTCCGCGTCACCGGAGAGCCCCTTCAACAGCTCCCTGACGCGAGCGTCGGTGCCGGAGAGCTGCACCGCCGGGGGCGCGGGCGGCGCCGGAGGCGTGGGCTCCGCGATGGCCGGCGTGGGGGCGGGAGGCGGCTCCGGCGTGCGCAGCAGGAGGTAGCTCGATCCACCCAGGAGCGCCACGGCGGCGGCGATGCCCAGGGGCCAGCGCAGGGAACGGAGGGGAGACGGCGGGAGGGGGGCGTTTTCGCTGGGGCTCATGTGCGTGGGGACTCGGTGAGGGAGGGAGAGAGGGTCTACAGCTCGCCGGCGCGGGCCTGTTCGGCCAGGCGGAAGGAGAACTCCGCGCGGCGGTTCTTCTCCGGGGCGTTCGCGTCCGCGGGGCGCTCCTCGCCGTAGGAGATGACGGAGATGCGATGGGGATCGACGCCCAGGTTCACCAGATAGGCGCGCACGCTGGCGGCGCGGCGCTGGCCCAGCGCGATGTTGTATTCCGTCGTGCCCAGCTCGCAGGTGTGGCCCGCCACCGTCACCTTCGCGAGGCTGCGCTGACGCAGGGCCTGGGCGATGCGCGACAGCTCGTCGGTGGCCTCGGACGGGAGCAGGGAGGAGTCGAGCGGGAAGTAGATGGGCGCGGCGTTGAGCGCCGCGAGCGCCTGCTCCGTGTCGTCCGGCGCGGGCTTGACCGCGTTGCCACGGTCGCTGGCGGTGGGGGCCGGCGAGTGGGTCACCGCATCGTCGGTGCGGGTGTTGGCCGCGCGCCTCGCGCAACCGGTGAGGCCAATCACAGACAGCAGGAGGACCAGGTGGGTTCGGTTCATGCCCTGAGACATGAGCAAGGGCTGTGCCGAGGTCCCTTGCGTCTGGAGTCTCGCGCGGGGTGGCGCGATGACTCGCAAAGCGCGTCGTCCTAGCGTTGCGAAACGCCGCTGTCCGTCTTCTCCCTGCGGTGGATGGTGGAGACATCAATCCCCAACAGCTCCGCCGCGCGCGTCTTGTTGCCTCCACAGCGGGCGACCACCCACGCGATGTATTCACCCTCCAGCTGTCTCAGCGGCACCACCTGTCCGTGGGCCGCAGCCAGCGGGTGGACCTCCGGCGCGGCGTCCGTGGTGTGCAGGCGCAGCTGGGCCAGGTCCACGGTGGGCTGCGCGCCCAGGACGACCAAGCGCTCCACCAGATTCTCCAGCTCGCGCACGTTGCCGGCCCAGGGCATGCGCGAGAGCGTGGCCACGACCTCCGGGGCCAGCGCGGTGACGGCGGAGCGCGGGTTGCGGGCGCGGGCCTGCGCCACGAAGTGCTCCGCGAGCTTCGGGATGTCCTCCGTGCGCTCGCGCAGCGGCGGCACCCGGAGTGAGACGACGTTGAGCCGGTAGAAGAGGTCCGCGCGGAAGCGGCCCTCCTTCACCCGTGCGTCCAGGTCCTGATGCGTGGCGGCCAGGATGCGCACGTCCACGCGGCGCGAGCCATCCGCGCCCACGGCGCGCACCTCGCCGTCCTGGAGGACGCGCAGCAGCTTCGCCTGGAGCTCCGGGGGCATGTCCCCGATTTCGTCGAGGAAGAGCGTGCCTCCGTCCGCCTCCACGAAGAGGCCCCGGCGCGTGGTGGTGGCGCCGCTGAAGGCGCCCTTGAGGTGGCCGAACAGCTCGCTCTCCAGCAGGGCGTGGGGCAGGGCGGTGCAGTTGACCGCCACGAAGGGCGCCTGGCTCCGGGGCCCTTCGGAGTGCAGCGCCCGGGCGACCAGCTCCTTGCCGCTGCCGCTCTCGCCCCGGATGAGCACCGGCGCCTCCGAGGCCGCCACGCGGTCGATGAGCTCGTAGAGCGTGCGCATGGGCGCGCTGTGGCCCAGCAGCGAGCCCAGGCCGCCGCGCTGGGCCACCTGGCGCTTCAAGTCGCGGTGCTCGGTCCGCAGGCGCCGGGACTCCAGCGCGCGCCCCACGTGGAGCAGCACCTCGTCCAGGCGGAAGGGCTTGGTGAGGTAGTGGTAGGCGCCGCGCTTCATCGCCTCCACGGCGCTCTCCACCGCGCCGAAGGCGGTCATCAGGAGCACCGGCAGCTCCGGGTCGTGCCGGCGCGCCGCCGCGAGCACGTCCAGCCCGTCCACCTCCTCCATGCGCAGGTCGCACAGGACGACGTCGTAGACGCGGGCCCTCAGCTGGGCGATGGCGTCCGCGCCGCCCGTGGACAGGTCCACGCGGTAGCCCGCGTCCGTGAGGGGCTCCTTCAACATCTGTCCCATCTCCTCGTGGTCATCCACCACGAGGATGCGCGCGCTAGACGGCATGCCGTTCCTCCCAGCCGGAAGCGGCGGCCACCGGCCACCGCAACGTGAAGACGGTGCCCCGGCCGGGCTCGCTTTCGACCCCCACCTGGCCACCGTGGTTGCGGACGATCTGCGCCACCACGCTCAGCCCCAGGCCCGTGCCCTGGCCCCGCTTCTTGGTGGTGAAGAAGGGGTCGAACACCTGGTGCAGGTGCTCCGGCGCGATGCCCCGGCCATCGTCCTGGATGCGGATCTCCACCGCGGGCGTGTCCCCCGCCATGCACGCCGTGGCGCTCAGCCGCACGTGGCCTCCGGCGCTGCACGCGTCACAGGCGTTGAGGGCGAGGTTGAGGAGCACCTGCTGGAGCTGATCCGCGTCCGCCGCCAGGCTGGGCAGCCGCTCGGGCACGTCCAGCTCGAAGTGGACGTGGCGGCGCTCGGCCTCCACGTCGAGCAGCTCCTGGAGGCCCCGCACGACGGGCGCGAGCGGCACGACGCCGGCCCGCGCGGGCTGGAGGCGGGAGAGGTCCAGCAGCTGGCGGATGATGCGGCTCACGCGGTCGATCTGCGTGACGATGGCGTTGAGGCCCCGGCCCTGCGGGTGCTCCACGCCGCCCACCTTCTGGAGCATGTATTCGGCGTGGCCCCGGATGATGCCCAGCGGCGTGCCGATTTCATGGGCCACGCCCGCGGCGAGCACGCCCACCGTGGCCAGCTTCTCCGCGCGCAGGAGCTGGTCCTCCAGCATGCGCACGTTGCTCAGGTCCTCCAGCACCAGCAGCGTGCTCGCCTCTCCGTCGCCGTGCTCCAGCGGGACGGCGTGGACGTTGAACTGGTCCTTCTCGTTGAAGAGGCTGAGCGGTTCGCCGTGCAGGCTGCGCACCACTCCCTTGTCCTTCGCGGCCAGCACCAGCGCCGCCAGCCGCTGCACCGCGGCCGTGGGCGCGGTGGGGAAGGCCTCCGGGAGGGTGCTCCCCACGACGGTGGCCGGCAGGCGCGCGCGCAGGGCCTGGTTCACGGCGCTGATGCGGCCCTCGCGGTCGAGCGCCAGGATGCCGGTGGGGATGTGGTCGAGGATCTTCTGCGTCTTCTCGTGCAGGTGCGCGAACCTCGCGGCGTGGCGCAGGCTCTCCTGGAGCGCGACCGCCCGGCGGTTGGCGAGCACCACGTGCGTCCCGAACGCGACCAGGAACAGCGCCACGAGCAGCGCCGCCAGCGACAGGCGCAGCACCAGGGTGCGCTCGTGGGCGCGCAGGGCGCTGGTGGAGGAGAGCGTCGCCACGGACCAGGAGGCCTCGCCCCGCATGCGCAGGGGCCGGAACGTGGCCACCGCGTCCGCGGCCCCCAGGCCCAGGCGCGTGGCCTCCGCCTCGTTGAGCCGCAGCGTCCCCGCCGCGCCCGCGCGCATCCGCGCCACCAGGGTGCGCAGGCCCGGCACGTGCTTGCCCTCGGGTTCCTCCAGCCGCCGGTGCCAGGACGCGAGCGCCGGGTCGCTCATGGGCGCGGGCGTTCCGTGGGCGCCCAGCAGCAGCAGGCGCGTGCTCTCCTCCACCGTCACCATGCGCAGCGGCGCGAAGAGGGGCTCGGTGTCCACGAGGATGGCGATGGCGCCTCCGCTCCCGGGCGTGTCGGAGTCGATGCGCATGGCGAAGACGCGCATCCAGCCGGAGGACGCGGCGCCTTCGATGGGGTGCGAGGGGATGACGTGCCCCACCGGGGCCGTGAGCGCCTGCCGCGCGGTGTCCGCGAGCGCCGGGGGATGGACGGCGTCCCTCGGCAGGTGGCGCGACTTGTGGTCGACCAGGAAGAGCCGTTCCTCGCCGTCCGGGCCCATCACGGCGATGGCCCGGTACTGGCCCACGGCCTCCAGCAGGGCGCGCAATTCGTTGTGATGGTCTCCCGCGGAGCCGGGCTGGGCGAGCAGCTCGCTCGCGAAGCGCAGGTTGTCCCCCAGGTCCTCCAGCGACCGGGCGACGCCGCTGGCGGCCTCCTCCAACTGGGCCTGCCGGTCGCGTCCGAACTGTTCCACGAGCGCCTGCCGGTCGCGCTGGATGAACCACACGGCTCCGCCCGCCACGCTGGCCAGGGCGACGAGCAGGAGGACGAGGGGGACGAGGAGCCGGTGCATGGGGAGTGCGGGGGAGTCCACACAACGCAAAGCCCGGGCCAGCCGTTCCCTCCAGGGGCCGGTGCCTTGCGCCGCGCCACGACCGCCGCAAATCACCACACCGGGGATGGCACTTTGCCTGGACAGGCCTGGGCTAGAGTGGCCGCCCCCTCAAACGGAGACCGAGCCAGCACATGAGCCAGAACCTCTACGACATCCCCCTCACCGGCATCGACGGCGCTCCCCGGACGCTGGGGCAGCACAAGGGCAAGGTCCTGCTGGTGGTGAACGTCGCCTCCAAGTGCGGCCTGACGCCCCAGTACGAAGGCCTGCAGAAGCTCTACGCGAGCCGGCAGGGCCAGGGCCTGGAGGTGCTGGGCTTCCCCGCGAACAACTTCCTGGGCCAGGAGCCGGGCAGCGAGGCGGAGATCCAGCAGTTCTGCACCTTGAAGTACGACGTGACCTTCCCGCTGTACGCGAAGATCTCCGTGGTGGGGCAGGACAAGCACCCGCTCTACCACGCGCTGACCGGCGCCATCCCGGAGGCCACGGGCGAGGGGTCCATGCGCGCGAACCTCAAGGGCTACGGCATCGAAGCCAACCCGAAGCCGGAGGTGCAGTGGAACTTCGAGAAGTTCCTCATCGGCCGGGATGGCCGCGTCGTGGGCCGCTTCGCGCCGGACGTGACGGCGGAGGATCCGCGCCTGGTCCAGGCCATTGACGCGGAGCTGGCGAAGCCGGCCTGAGCTCAGGCCTCCGGCGCGGGCGCTTCCATCCGTCCACAGGCGCGGTTGGCCGGGACGGCCAGGTCGATCTTCCTGGGGCGGGGCAGCTGGAGGTTGTTCATCACCTCGATGAACTCCTCGCGGCTGCGTCCCGCGACCCGCGGGTTGTGGCGCTTCTCCTCGCCGATGCTCGTCACCGTGTGGCCGTGGTAGTCGTGCGCGGGAAAGACGAGCGTCGCGTCCGGGAGCTGGAAGAGGACGCGGGTGATGGAGTCGTAGAGCTGGCCCGCGCTCCCGTTCTGGAAGTCGGTGCGGCCGTTGCCGCGCACCATCAGCGCATCCCCGGTGAACACGCGGTCGCCCAGGAGGTAGCTCACGCTGTCGTCCGTGTGGCCCGGCGTGGCGAGCACCTGGAAGGCGCACTGTCCCACGTGCACCGTGTCTCCATGCCGCACGTGCAGGTCGGCGCACCGGGCGCCACCGGCTCCAGCCACCACCTGGCACCGCGTGCGCTCCCGCAGCGTTCCGGACGCGGTGACGTGATCCGCGTGCACGTGGGTGTCGAAGACGTGGGTGAGGACGAGCCCCAGCTCCCCGACGAGCCGCAGGTCCCGGTCCACCTGCTCCAGCACCGGATCGATGAGGACGGCCTGGCCCGTGGACTCGTCGCCGACGAGGTACGTGTAGGTCGAGGACTCGGAGTCGAAGAGCTGGCGGAAGAGCATGTCGGAGTCTCGGGCGCGGAGGAGGCTTCAGCGCCCTTCGTGTGAATTGTCCGCTGGAACGCCGGCTCCGGGAAGGGGAACTCTGGCGATACCGGATGTGGACCGGGCAACGTCTGTTCGCATCGCGGGGCAGCTGGCGCGGTGAGAGGGGCGTGGGCAGGCTCGCGGCCTGCTCACATGAACGCTCTCGCCCCCCTCAAGCCGTCGTCCGCCGCGGAGCACCACCGGGTGCTGATCATCGGCGGCGGCACCGCGGGCCTCACGGTCGCGGCGCGGCTGCGGCGCAAGGGCGTGCGGGGCGTCGCGGTGGTCGAGCCCTCGGCGCAGCACTTCTACCAGCCGCTGTGGACGCTGGTGGGGGCGGGCGCCGCGGACATCGCGAGCACCGTGCGGGCGGAGGCGGACTACATCCCGAAGGGGACGCGGTGGATCCAGGACCGGGCGGAGGAGGTGGACCCCGTCCGGCAGCTCGTGCTCACGCGGGGTGGCACGCGCCTGACCTATGACTTCCTGGTGGTCGCTCCGGGCATCCAGCTGGACTGGGACCGGGTGCGAGGCCTGCGCGAGGCGCTGAAGACGCCGTACGTGTCCAGCAACTACGACTTCCGGCTCGCGCCGAAGACGTGGGAGATGGTGCGGGCGTTCCAGGGCGGCACGGCGCTGTTCACCCATCCGGCCACGCCGGTGAAGTGCGCGGGGGCGCCGCAGAAGATCATGTACCTGGTGGCGGATCACCTGCGCCGCAGCGGGCTCGCCGGGAAGTCGCGCGTCGTCTTCGGCTCGGCGGCCAAGGCGCTCTTCGGGGTGCAGCCCTTCGCGCGGGTGCTGGAGGGCGTCGTGAACCGCTACGGCATCGAAACGCACTTCGGCCACGACCTGGTGGAGGTGCGCGCGCACTCCCGCGAGGCGCTCTTCGCGGTGACGCGCGACGGGCAGCGGGAGTGGGTGACCGTGGGGTACGACCTCTTGCACGTCACGCCGCCGCAGAGCGCGCCGGACTTCATCAAGCGCAGCGCGCTGGCCCATCAGGACGGCCCGAACGCGGGCTGGGTGAAGGCGCACAAGCACACGCTCCAGCACCCGGACCATCCGAACGTCTTCGCCATTGGAGACGCGAGCGACCTGCCCACGTCGCGCACGGGGGCCGCCATCCGGGCGGAGGCGCCGGTGCTCGTGGAGAACCTGGTGGCCGTGATGGAGGGGCGCGAGCCCACGGCGCGGTATGACGGCTATGCGTCCTGTCCGCTGGTGACGGGCTATGGGCGGATGCTGCTCGCCGAGTTCGACTACGACGGCCAGCCCGCGCCGAGCCTGCCGTTCATCAATACCTTCGTGGAGCGCCGCGACCTGTGGCTGCTCAAGAAGTACGGACTGCCGCGCCTGTACTGGGACTGGATGCTTCGTGGCCGCGCGTGAACACTGGAAGAAGTGAACGCTCGACGGTGGGGGCCGCCCGTGCGACCGTCCCGCCCGTGACCCCCTACGACAAGCTCTTCGAGAACAACAAGGCCTGGGCGGAGGAGCAGCTCCGCGCGGATCCGGACTACTTCACCAAGCTGTCGGTGTCGCAGCAGCCGGACTTCCTCTACATCGGGTGTTCGGACAGCCGCGTGCCCGCGAACCAGATCATGGGACTGCCGCCGGGTGACGTGTTCGTGCACCGCAACGTCGCCAACCTGGTCAACAACGTCGACCTGAACGTGATGTCGGTCATCAACTACGCCGTCCGGCACCTGGACGTGAAGCACATCATCGTCTGCGGCCACTACGGCTGCGGCGGGGTGCGCGCGGCGATGCAGCCCAAGGACCTGGGCATCCTCAACCCCTGGCTGCGCAACATCCGGGACGTGTACCGGTTCCACAAGCAGGAGCTGGACGGCATCGCGGACGAGACGAAGCGCTACGAGCGGCTGGTGGAGCTCAACGTCCTGGAGCAGAGCATCAACATCATCAAGACCGCCGCCGTGCAGAAGTCCTACCTGGCGCGCGGCTTCCCCGTCGTGCACTCGTGGGTGTTCGACCTGCGCAACGGCATCCTCCAGGACCTGAAGCTGGACTTCGTCCAGACGCTCCACAACATCCAGGAGGTCTACGACCTCACGAAGGAGTGAGACCCCGGGGCTGACGACAGCGCCGGGGAGCGCGGCCTAGACCCGCGGAGATGATGACTCCGCGGCTCAGGGCATGGGTGTTCTCGCTCAACACCTTCGTCGCCGCGATGGCCGCGCTGTTCCTCGGGCTGCGCTTCTCCCTGCCCAGACCGTACTGGGCGATGATCACCGTCTACGTCGTCAGCCAGCCGCTGTCCGGCGCGCTGCGCTCGAAGGCCGTCTTCCGGCTGCTGGGCACGGTGCTGGGCGCGGTGATGGCCTGCGTGCTCGTCCCCCCTCTGGTGAACGCGCCGGAGCTGCTGTCGCTCGCGATGGCGCTGTGGGTGGGCTTCTGCCTGTACCTGGCGCTCCTGGACCGCACGCCGCGCAGCTACGTCTTCATGCTGGGCGGCTACACGGCGGCCATCATCGGCTTTCCCGGCGTCGCCTCGCCGGGAGTCCTCTTCGACACGGCGCTGGTGCGGGTGGAGGAGATTGGCCTGGGCATCGTGTGCGCCACCGTCGTGCACACCGTGCTCTTTCCGCGCCCGGTGGGGCCGGTGCTGCTGGACCGCATCGATGGCTTCCTCGCGGACGCGGGCCGGTGGGCCCAGGACGCGCTCGCGGGACGCAAGGACGCGCGCACGCGCCGCGAGTGGCACCGGCTGGCGGAGGACGTCACCACGCTGCACCTGCTGGCGACGCACCTGCCGTTCGACACCGCGGGCCTGCGCCCCCGGGCCGGCGCCGTGCGCGCGCTGCATGAGCGCATGTCCATGCTGCTGCCCATCCTCTCCAGCATCGAGGACCGGCTCGCGGTCCTCCAGGCCTCGGGCGGGGGGCCTGACGCCAGGCGGGACACGCTCCTTCACGCGCTGGGCGCGTGGATCCAGGCGGGGCCCGATGCCCCTCGCGCCGAAGGCGAGCGGCTCTCCCAGGCCTGCGCCGCGCTCGCGCCGCCGCTGGACGCGGAGGCGGACTGGACCGCGCTCGTCACCACCAGCCTCGCCGTGCGCCTGGGCGAGCTGGTGGACACCGTCCAGGACTGCCGCGATCTGCGCGCCTTCATCCGCGACCCCACCGGGCCCGCGCCGGAGCGCCTGACGCCGCTGTTGCTCGCGCGCGTCCAGCGTCCCCTGCACCGCGACCGGGGGCTGGCGCTGCTGTCCGGCATCGCGGCGGCGGCGGCCGTGCTGCTCTGCTGCGCCGTGTGGATTTCGCTCGCGTGGCCGGAGGGGAGCGCGGCGGCGATGATGGCGGCCGTCTACAGCTGCCTCTTCGCGACCCAGGATGATCCGGTGCCGGCCATCCTGTCCGCGCTGGCCTTCACGGGGGTGTCCTTCGTCGTGGGCGGGGTGTACCTGTTCGGCATCCTGCCCGGCATCGACGGGTTTCCCCTGCTGGCCGCCGTGCTGGCCCCCACGCTCCTGGGCATGGGGCTGTTGATGGCGGACCCGTGGTGGGCGGGGCGCGCGAGCATCGCGGTGCTGGGCCTCCTGGGGACGCTGTCGCTCCAGGAGCGCTACACCGCGGACCTGGCGGAGTTCATCAACAGCTCGCTGGCGCAGGCCGCGGGCTTCATCGCCGCCGCGCTGTCCACCCGCTTCCTTCGCTCCGTGGGCACGGACTGGAGCGCGCACCGGCTCCTGCGCACCGGGTGGCGGGAGCTGGCGGGCCTGGCCTCCGCCGAGGGCGTGCCGGACCGCCTGGGCTGGACGAGCCGCATGCTGGACCGGCTGGGCCTGCTCACCCCGAGGCTGGCGCTGGCCACGTCCCGCGATGAAGCGCTGGAGGCCGCGGATGCGCTGGCGGACCTGCGGCTGGGCTTGAACGTCGTGGACCTCCAGCGAGTCCGTCCGCACGTGGGGACCGCCGCGAACCAGTCCGCGGGGCTGCTCCTCCAGCGCATCTCCGGGCACTTCCAGGCGCGCTCCCGGGGGCGGGTGACGGCGCCACCGGTGGAGCTGCTCGGGGCGCTGGACGCGACGTTGGGCCGCGTCGCGGACGCGCCGCCTTCCTCGGAGAAGCGCGACGGGGTGCTCGCGCTCGTGGGGTTGCGGCGCGCGCTGTTTCCGGACGCGGCGCCCTACCGGGCTGTTCCCCTGGAGGCGGCGCGATGAGGGGCGAGCTGGACGTCCAGGGGGTCTTCGTCCCCGCGCTCCTCGTCTGGGCGCTGGTCGCGGTGGCGCTCGGCGTTCCCCTTCGGCGGGGGCTGGCCGCGCTCCATGTCTACCGCTGGGTGTGGCACCCGGCGCTCTTCGACCTGGCGCTGTTCGTCCTCCTCTGGTTCGCCGTGACGTTCATCGCCTCGCGGGTCCCCTGAGACGCCATGAAACCCACGCGCCCGCGGCTCATCCGGATCGGCGTGACGGCGGCCGTCGTGGTGCTGGCCCTGCTCGCGGGCAGGTGGCTGTGGCGGCACTACCAGGTCGAGCCGTGGACGCGCGACGGCCGCGTGCAGGCGGACGTGGTGCTGCTGGCGCCGGACGTGTCGGGCGTCGTCACGTCCGTGGAGGTGCAGGACAACCAGCGGGTGACCCGGGGGCAGGTGCTCTTCGTCATCGACCGCGCCCGGTTCGAGCTCGCGCTGCGGCAGGCGGAGGCGGCGGTGATGAGCCAGCGGGCGGTGCTGGCGCAGGCGCGGCGTGAGGCCGAGCGCAACCAGGGCCTGGGCAAGCTCGTGTCCGAGGAGGCCCGCGAGCAGGGCGCGTCGCGCGCGGAGCAGGAGGAAGGGGCGCTCCAGCAGGCGCTGGCCAACCGGGACATCGCCGCGCTGAACCTGGACCGCTCCACGGTGCGCTCGCCGGTGAACGGCATCGTCACCAACCTGGAGGTGGATCCGGGCAACTTCGCCACCGCCGGCCAGCAGATGGTGGCGCTGGTGGACAGCGACTCCTTCCGCGTGGAGGGCTACTTCGAGGAGACGAAGCTGCCGCGCATCCGCATTGGCGCCCCGGTCACCATCCGGCTCATGGGCGAGCCGGCCCTGTTGCGCGGACACGTGGAGGGAATCGCCGCGGGCATCGAGGACCGCGAGCGCGCGGCGGGCCCCAACCTCCTGCCCAATGTGAACCCCACGTTCAGCTGGGTGCGCCTGGCCCAGCGGGTGCCCGTGCGCATCGCGCTGGACTCGGTGCCCGAGGGCGTCCGGCTCGTGTCCGGACGCACCGCGACGGTGACGGTGCATGAAGAGGGGGACGGGGCTTCCACCGGCCGCAACGGGGACGTCCGCCCATGAGCACGCGGGGGCCGTGGGTGGGGCTGGCGCTGCTGGTGTCCGCGTGCACGACCGTGGGGCCTGACTACCGGGGGCCTCCGCCGTCCGCGGCCGTCCATTCGCCCGAGGCCACCGGGGCATTCCTGGGCGCAACGGAGCCGCACTATTCGTCGGCGCCCGTCCCGGGGGAGTGGTGGCGCCTGTACGAGGACCCGGTGCTGGAGGGGTTGGTGCGGCAGGCGCTGAAGTCGAACGTGGACCTGCGGGTGGCGGAGGCGAACCTCGCGCGGTCGCGGGCGGTGCTGGCGGAGGTCGGAGGCGCGCGGCTGCCTTCCTTTTCAGTGGGCGCGTCGGCGGACGTGGGCAGGACGCCGCCAGTCGGGCCGTCGGCGAACTATGGCCTGGGCTTCGACGTGTCATATCAGCTGGACCTGTTCGGGCGGATCCGCCGGGGCATCGAGGCGGCGCGCGCGGACACGGAGGCGGTCCAGGCCGCGCTGGACCTGACGCACATCACGGTGGCCGCGGAGACGACCCGGGCGTACGCGAGCGTCTGCTCGGTGGGCAACGAGGTGGTGGTGGCGCGCCGCGTGCTGGCCCTGCAGGAGGAGAGCCTTTCGCGGACGCGGCGCCTGGTGGAGGCGGGGCGGGGGACGCCGCTGGACTTGAGCCGGGCCCAAGCGCAGGTGGAGGTGCTTCGCGCGAACGTGCCGCCGCTGGTGGTGCAGCGGCGCATCGCGCTGCTGCGGCTGGCGGTGCTCAGCGGCAGGCCGCCCGCGGCGTTTCCTCCGGACGTGGAGGCGTGTGAGACGCCGCCACGGCTGAGCTCGCCTATCCCCGTGGGGGATGGCGCCGCGCTGCTGCGCAGGCGTCCGGACGTCCGGCAGGCGGAGCGGGCGCTGGCGTCGGCGACCGCGCGCATCGGCGTGGAGACGGCGGACCTCTATCCCACGGTGAGCTTCGGGCTGTCCGCGGGCTCCGGAGGCCTGATGAGCACCTTCGGACAGGAGAGCACGCTGAGCTGGAGCCTGGGGCCGCTGCTGTCCTGGACGTTCCCGAACACCCGCATCGCCAGGGCTCGCATCGCCCAGGCGGATGCGACCGCGCAAGCCGCGCTCGCGCAGTTCGACAGCGTGGTGCTCAACGCGCTGCTGGAGACGGAGAGCAACCTGACGCAGTACACGCAGGAGCTGGAGCGCGTCGCCGCGCTCACGGCCGCCCGGGACTTCAGCGCCCAGGCCGCGCGCGAAGCCGACGCGCTCTACCGAGGAGGACGGGAGGACTTCCTGACCGTGCTCGACGCGGAGCGCACCCGGGCCGACGCCGAGGCGTCGCTGGCCTCCGCGCAGACCCTCCTGGTGTCCAATCAGATTGCCCTGTTCCTGTCGCTGGGTGGGGGATGGGAGGAACCGCCGCCCGCGGGGGGACAGTAGGATGGGCGCGGATGCGCTTCTTCCTCTCCCTTCCGGACGGCCGCTCCATCTCGCTGGAGAAGCCGGTGGTGTCCGTGGGCTCCGAGCCCGCATGCGATGTCGTCCTCTCCGCGCCCGGCGTGAAGGGCAGCCATGCCCTGGTGTTCCGTGACGCGCGCGGGTGGACGGTGTCCGCCGCGAGCGCGGACTGTGACGTCCGGGTTCGCGGCAGGCGGGTGGAGCTGGCGCCGCTGGAGCCGGGGGAGTCGTTCAGCGTGGGCAAGGCGTCGCTCACGCTGACGGTCTCGGAGGCGCCGGTCCGGGCGTCGCCTTCCCCGGCGCCTTCCCGCCTGGTGGGCGTGCTGACGGACTTCGCCTCACGGCTGCTCGTGCAGCGGCCCGCGTCGGAGCTGCTGGAGGCGGCGCTGCGGGGCATCGCGGAGGTCACGTCCGCGGACGTGGGGTTCCTCGTGTCGGTGGAGGGGGAGCGGCGGCGGGTGCTGGGGGCCACCGGCTCCGTGCCGGCCTCGGTGGTGGTGGACAGCCTGGTGGATCAGGTCGTGGGCTCGGGGGCACCGGTGCTGGTGCCGGATGTCGCGGCGGAGGCGGCGCTCGCGGGGGCCCCCAGTGTGCTGGCGTTGCGGTTGACCTCCGCACTCGTGCTGCCGCTTCGCGCGGGCGCCGCGCCGCTGTGCGTCGTGTACCTGGGACGGCGCCTGGGCAGTCCTCCGTTCGCGACTCGTGAGCTGGAGGAGGCGATGGCGCTGTCGTCGCTCGCGGCGTTGCTGCTGGCCACGTCGCGGGAGTTGACGGAGCTGCGCGCCCAGGTGGACAGCCTCACGCAGCGCATCGCCGCGGCCACGTTCGAAGGGCTCATCGGTGAGTCCCCGGCCATGCGGAACCTCTACCGGCAGGTGGAGCGCCTGGGGCCCACGTCCCTGCACGTGCTCATCCAGGGCGAGACGGGCACGGGCAAGGAGGAGGTGGCCCGCGCGCTCCACCGGCGGAGCGGCCGGCGCGGGCGGCTGGTTGCAATCAATTGCGCGGCGCTGCCGGAGTCGCTCATCGAGCGCGAGCTGTTCGGCCACGTCCGCGGGGCGTTCTCCGGCGCGGCCTCCGACCGCGCGGGGCTGGTGGAGGCGGCGGATGGGGGCACGCTGTTCCTGGATGAGATTGGAGACATGCCGCTGCCGCTCCAGTCGCGCCTGCTGCGAGTCGTCCAGGAGCACGAGGTGACGCGGCTGGGCGAGCACCGTCCCCGCCGGGTCGACATGCGCGTCGTGGCCGCCACGCATCAGCCCTTGAAGGCGCTCGTCGCGCGGGGCGCCTTCCGCGAGGACCTCCTCTTCCGCCTGGACGAGGTGCGCCTGGAGGTGCCCGCGCTGCGGGAGCGCGGAGACGACGTGTTGCTCATCGCGCACCATGTCCTGAAGCAGGAGGCGGGCCGAGCCCGGGGCTTCACGCAGAAGGCGGCGGAGGCCCTGCGCGGTCATCCCTTTCCGGGAAACGTCCGCGAGCTCGTGTCCCGCGTGCGGCGCGCGGCCATCCTGGCCTCAGGGGAGCTCATCGGCGTAGAGGACCTGGACCTGGCCGCGGACACGGCGCCGCTGGTGCCCCTGGATGAGGCGCGTGATGCCTTCGTGCTGCGCTATGTGCGCGAGGCCATTGCCCGCAGCGGAGGCAGCAAGAAGGAGGCGGCCCGGGCCCTGGGCATCGGCGTGCGCTCCGTGTTCCGATACCTGGGGGAAGAGGATTGAGAGGCCCGCTTGCGTAAGCATGTCCCATCGTGGCGATTGCTCACGGCGCTTGCTGCTGTGGCCGTAGGTTGTGCCGAAGCACCCCTCCCACCCAGCGCTGGTGCGGTTCGGATGTGGCGCGGGCCGCTCGTGAACGTGCCAGGAGGCGGGCAGTTCCGCACCGTCATCTACTACGGGCCATGGCAATGCAGCGCCCAGCTCATGACCTACTGCCAGGAGAAGTGCGCGGGAAGCGGTCACGTCCTCCAGGGATGCATGTGGCTGGCGGATGTGAAGATGGATTTTCAGGGCACGCTGGTTCAGGCCGGCAGCCGGTTTGGGATGGCGCATTGTTGCTGCAACTACGGAGCACTGACGCCTCGCCAGAACGAAGCTGCTCGCAATCGCTGGAACAAGGCGCGCAAGGGGTTCCGGGAGGAGTGGTCGCGGCGTTTCGGTAACTGGCCAACGGAGGCCGATGGAAAGCCGTACCAGGGCCATCACATCCGCGACCTTCAGCATGGCGGCAACCCCACCGACTGGGACAACCTCCTGCCGTTCCCCCAGGACCTTCATGAGGACCTGCTGGGGCCCTACAACCAATGCTACGCGAACCAGCCTCCGTGGACGCGTGTAGGCGTGGATCATCCCTATGGCGAGTAGCTCCGAAGCCATGTCGGCGCTGCTGGAGGAAGTTTCACGGCGCCACTTTCCGAACCCGCCCGCGACTCCGGCGGAGATCGAGGCTTTCGAGCAGAGAGTCGGATGGCGCCTGGACCCGGACCTTCGTGCCTTCTATCTGCATTGCGATGGCGCGAAGTTGTTCGACCGGGTCGACCCCGCGTTCTTCTTCTACCCGCTGGCGAAGATTCGCCGCGCTCGCGTTGTCCTTCTCAAGGATGACACGGACAGGGCAGGTCCGGCGTCCTGGTACGCGGTCTGCGAGGTGCGGGATACCAATTACATCTTCGTGGACGTCAGCCATCAGTCGGGCGGGCGGTACTCCATCCGGGATGGTTACCGTGAAGCGTTTCCGGACCCTGCCTACAACCGCCAGATCGCGGGCTCATTCTCGGAGTTCCTGGGCGGAGCGCTTCGCTCCAATGAAGAGTGGTTCTGGCTGGAGGCGGAGGAGGAGTAGCGTCCGGAGCGACCATTCGTCCCACGCCTCGAAGTTCTCTTGAGCCCATGCGCTTCCCGCTCTCGTTTTTGATGCTGCTTCTGCTCGTGGCCACGGGGTGTCCGCTCGACATCCAGGTGCGTGAGGCGTTGGACGCTGGCTGTTCGGGGGATGCCTGCGTGCTCTCCTGCGCCGCGGACCGGGAGTGTCCCGAGGACCAGCGCTGCTCCGCCCTCTACGAGGAATGCGAACCGGGTCCCCGTCTCACCGAGCCCTGCTTCGAGCCCCTGGACTGTCCGACGTACACGTACTGCGTGAAGGGACGCTGTTCACGTGATTGCGAGCGGGGCTGCCCCACGGGCTACCAATGTTCACCGGCTCCGGAGTCCCTGTGCGTCGAGACCTGCGAGGGCCTGTCCCCCGAGCACCTGGGCGACTCCTGCGAGACCTCCATGGACTGCGCCCGCTGCGGCTTCTGCACTGACTCCGGGCAGGGAAGGCGCTGTCACCAGCCCTGCCGGTCGGATGCGGAGTGCCCCGGCGCGAAGCCCGGTGGGTGCGTGCTGATTCCCGGCTCCTCCCTTCGCGTATGCCAGCAGTGAGGCAGCCCCGGCGTTTGCGCCCGGGGATCGCGCTTCCTAGACTGCGCGCGCGATGACGGGCGAACTGCTGGCCGGCCGCTACCAGTTGGAGCAGGAGTTGGGGCGGGGCGGGATGGCGACGGTCTTCCTCGCCCACGACCTGCGCCTGTCCCGCCGCGTGGCGGTGAAGGTGATGCACCCGGGGCTGGACGCACGCCTCACCGAGCGCTTCCGCCAGGAGGCGGAGGTGGTGGCTTCACTCCAGCACCCCAATGTCCTGGCGGTGCATGACTTTGGCGAGGACGCCGTGCGCGGCCCGTTCCTCGTCTGTGAATGGGTGCAGGGGGAGAACCTGCGTGAGCTGGCGCGGCGCCTGGCGCCCATGCCGCCGGAGGCGGTCGCGCTCCTGGGCTGGGAGTTGGCTCGCGCGCTGGACGCGGCGCATGCGCGCGGCGTGGTGCACCGGGACGTCAAGCCGGAGAACGTGCTCGTGGCGCGAGGCGGGCCGCTGAAGCTCGCGGACTTCGGCATCGCGGCGCTGGCGGACCGGGCCCGGCTGACGAGCACGGGGGCCGTGATCGGCTCGCTGGCGTACATGGCGCCGGAGCGAATCGACACCGGCGCGTGGTCCCCGGCGTCTGACGTCTACGCGGTGGGCGTGGTGTTGTTCGAGCTGTGCGTGGGCACGACGCCGCACGCGGGGGAGGGCAGTGCCCGGTTGGCGGTCTCGGTGATGACCCGCGAGGCGCCGGCATTGGCGGAGGCCGCGCCAGGCACGCCCGCGTCCCTGTCCGCGCTGGTCGCGCGGTGTCTTGCCCGGGATGCGCGAGACCGGCCCGTGGAGGGAGGGGCGCTGGCCCGGGAGCTGGAGGCCGTGCTGCGGCCGTGGGTCGGTGCTCCCGCCGAAGCGTCACGGGCCTTCTTCCAGGCTCCGGAGTCCTCCGTGGCCCGCTGGCGTGAGGATGGGTTCCAGCGGCTGCTGAACGAAGGCCGCGCGCTGCTCGCCGCGGGGCAGGGCGCGCAAGCTGCCCGGTGCCTCAACGCCGCGATGACACTCCGGCCCGGGGCCCCCGAGGTGCTGGCGCTCCTGCGCTCGCGTCCCACGAGAAACGGCCGCGTCAGGCGCGCGTGGGCGGGGCACAAGCGTGGGCTCCTGGCGGGCGTAGTGCTCGCGGGGATGCTGGGCGGGTTGGGGACATGGGCCTGGCGCGCGGAGGGGTCCAGGGCTTCGACGGTGGCCACGGGACCGACTCCGTCGAAGGCTTCCGCCGAGCCCGCGCCCGGTGCCGACCCTGCCGCGACAATGGCCGACTCGGCCTCACTTCCGTCCGGCGCTGGCCGGCCTGCGACAGACGAGGACTCCGCCGCGCCCGTGGCGGTCACCCGCCTGGATGTCGCGGAGAGATCTTTACGTCCCATGAATCAAACGTCGGCGGGGACGCAGGTCCGGGCCGCGCGTCCGGAGGTCCCGGGCAGGTCGTCCAAGGCCGCGTCGGCTCCGCGGGCCCGCTCCGCCCAGGACGCCTCGCAGCGGCCCGCGCCCTTGGAGCACACCGGCGATGACGTGCCCGTGCGCGTGCCGGACGCCCTGGACTTCGCGACGCTCACGGTGACGACACGCCCCTGGGCCGAGGTGTTCGTGGACGGCCAGAGCCGTGGCTACACGCCGAGGCTGCGCGAGCTGCGGCTGTCTCCCGGCTCGCACCGGCTCCACTTCGCCAACCCCCTGTGCGAGCCCGTCGAGGAGGTGCTCGAAGTGGCTGCCGGCGCAGCCGTCTCGCGGGAAGTCGCCCTCCGCGTGCGTGACGCGGAGGTCACCATCGTCGCGCCCGCGGCGTCCCGCGTCTTCGTCGACGGCGTGGAGGTCGGCGTGGCGCCGCTGCGCGCCCCCTTGAAGCTCACGCACGGGGGACACCTCCTGTCCGCCCGCGACCCGGGAGGCAACGTGCTGAGGCAATCGCTCGACGCGGTGGCGGGGTCCCGCACCACGGTCGTGCTGGGGTCCGCTCCATGAAGTCCGCCATCGTCGCCCTGCTGCTCGCGGCGTCCTCCCCGCTGGGCCCCGCCCGCGAGGCCTACCAGTCCGGCGACCTGCCTCGTGCCCGGACCGAGCTGGAGGCCCTGCTTCAGCCTTCGCGGCTCTCCCAGCCTCGAGAGGAGGCCGAAGCCCACCTGCTGCTCGCGGCGACGCTCCACGCCCAGGAGGACCTGCTCCGCGCGGAGCACGAGGCCGTGGAAGGGCTCGCGCTCGACTCCGCCGCGAAGCTGGACCCCCTGGTGTATCCGCCGGACTTCATCGCCTTCGTCGAACGGGTGCGCGCGCGGCGGCACGACCGCATCGCCGGGCGCGCCGCCCGGCTCCGGGCCCCCGCGCTCCTGCCCGCGCCCGCGGCCTCCACCGCCGCTCCCGTCCTCGTCGAATCCCGCCCGGCCTCGCGGGGCTGGTACCTGGTGCCGTTCGGCGTGGGCCACCTCGTGCACGGCCAGAACACCAAGGGCAAGGTGCTCGCGGTGGGGCAGGGCGCGACGTTCGCCGTGTCCGCCGTCTCCCTGGGCGTGGCCCTGTCCCTGCGAGGCCCGGACGGCCGCTACTCGGCCCAGGACGCGCCCACGGCCCGGGCCTTCAACGTCTCCTATCTCGTGGGGGCCTACGCCTTCGCGGCGCTCTATGCCTACGGCGTGCTGGACGGCCTGCTGTCCCCGCCCCCGCTATCCCACGGAGGCGGGCCCGGGTGAGCGCCGCTGGAGGCCCGGTTTCCCTCGCGGGCAGCCGGACCTCCGAGGCTCACCGCTCACGCCGTCCTGGCGCTCAGAACTCCAGCGTCACCGACCGGCCGTTCACCGTCAGCGTCACCGACGTCTTGCCGGGCGACCGGTCCGCCGACTCGTCCTCCGGCTGGAAGGTCATCACCTTGCGCGCGAAGTCGTACGGCTTCTGGTCCTCGCGCGTGCACAGGTAGATGTCCTGCGAGTTGCCGGGGTTGCAGATGGGGTTGTGACCCTGGTTGCGGTCACGCGTCAGGTCCCACCCGGACATGTTGCCCAGGTTCTTCTCATGCGCGAACCGCACCAGCTTCTCCATGTCCGACAGGTGGAAGAAGATGCGCGTGTTGTTGTTCGTCCCGTACATGGGGCACGCGCCGATGCGCCGCCAGACCTTCTCCGCGCTCCAGTGGGGGAACGCCGCCTGGATCTGCCGGTGCATGCCGTTGAGCGCGTACACGCAGCACTGGTACGGGTCGTCCAGCGGCGCCGACTGCCCGAACTCCATCAGCATGCCGGTGATGAGGGACGGCTCGATGCCGGCCTCCGCCAGCGCATGCACGAAGCGCTCGCCGTCCGGGTTGAAGCCCTCCAGCGAGCCGGGCGCGCCGTCCACCGCCAGCGTGTAGGAGACCTGGAGCGTCGGATCCTCGCGGAGGACCTGGGTGATGGCCGCGATGTGCCGGTCCAGCGCCGCCACGTTGTTGATGAAGCCGCCCTCGAAGTCGAAGTCGATGTGGCGCACGCCGTAGTTCTTCACCACGCCGGAGTAGATGGCCGCGATCTTCGCGACGTCGTGCTCGTTCTCCTCGAGCGGGTGGTTGGACGCGCCGCCGAAGGAGATGACCACCTGGCCGCCCTTCTGGCGGAACGCCTCCAGGTCCTGCTTGCCGTAGTGGGACGTGGTGCCCTCGGCCTGGTACTGGGCGCCGTCCGACGAATCGGTCAGCTCCGCGTAGCCGCCCCAGTACACCTGCTTCGGGTCCGTCCCCGAGCCGCTGCCGGCGACGAGGAAGGCCAGGGTGACGCCGTCCAGGCCCGCCTGCTCCAGGGCCTCCAGCATCTTCGGCGTCTCGCCGGCCGTGTAGTCCACGAAGGGCGAGCGGCGCACCGTCCAGTCGCCGTGGTCCGGCAGCGTCTGGCCCGTGCGCGCGGTCAGCTCCGCGGACTCCTGCGAGCGCTTGCCCACGATGTCCACGGCCTGGACCGTGAAGGTGTACTCCACGTCCGACTCCAGCTTCGTGACGGTGAGGGCCGGCGTGGTGGCGTGGGCCACCTGGTCGCGCGGCTGCCCCGTCTTGCCGTAGTGCACGTCGTAGCCGGCGACGGCCGTGTCGTCCGTGGACGCGTCCCAGGCCAGGGACACGCTCCGGATGCCCGCCGACACCAGGCGCGGGTTCTGGGGCACCGTGGGCGGCTCCTTGTCGTCGGGCGGCACCACCGGGTTGCCGTCCAGGGTGAACTGGGTGGGCAGCGTCTCCAGGTCGAACCCGCCCTGCGGATGGTTGTACGCGAGCGAGAACTCCTTGAAGCCGCCATGGGCCGGGATGGGCAGCAGGTGCGACTCCAGGTTGAACTCCACGGTGTCACCCTTCACGGTGAGATCGCCCGTGCCGGCGTTCTTCGCGATCTGCACGCCCCGGTCCGCCAGCGGGTTCTTCATGCCAATGCGCGGATTGGCGAGCGGCGCGTCCGAGTAGTTGGTGATGCGCAGGGTGAGCGTGCGCCAGTACTCCGACGGGGCGGCGTCCTTCCAGCTGGCGGTCAGGGTGATCAGCGAGGACGTGGCGCGGGAGGGCTTCCCCCCGGAGGAGCCGGCGAGGGCGTAGGCGCGAGGCATGAAATTGACGGCCATGTGTCTGTCTTCTCTTTCGGTGTAACGGGTTCGCGGATGTAGCAAGGCCACGGCCGCGGCGGACTGCCGCGGTGGCCCGGTGCCGGATGGGTGCTGTCTTCAGGACCCGCGGGCTGCGTGATTCCTGGCGAGCCGGACGGCGGCTCGCGAGAGCCAAGATCCATTTCATGGATGTGATTGGCACCCGGCCGGAGGGAGGGAGCCCCCTGGCCCCGGGGACGGGTGGGGCAAGTCCCGGCATGGGAGGACATGTGCGCCGCTATCCGGCCACGAGGAACGGTCAGGGTGATTCCACGCACACACTCCCAGCCCCGGAGGCGGATGATGTGCCTGGGGGTATGCGGTGGGGCCCGTGGACCTGGGTCCCATGAGGCGGCCTCCCACCCACACCGGCGCGGCGCCCATCCCCGTGTCAACGGGCCCGGGCCGTCTTCGTCGCCACGATATTCGTCAGGATTTGATGTCGCGCGGATCCATGCCCGCGCGTGCGTGATTCCTGGTGTCGGATGCCTCCGGGCATGGCGTCCAGTACTTCCGGTTGATTCGTGAAAGCGCGTTTGTCGCCTTTAAGGATGTGATTTCAACATGTGTCGTGTTTGTCTTCTCGGGATGGGACCGGCGATGCAGTTGCCGCCCCGGGGTGCGGGCTTCAGCTTCCGGTCCCCGTCCTCCCGGTGCAGGTGGCTGCCTTGTGAGGCATTGCCCCGGGGACGGCGTGGCGCGGGCGCCCGGGGTATCGCATTTCTTGGCTGGGTTTGATGGTGCGGTGTCTCTCCAACCAGTGAAAGGGAAGTCAGGTCATGATGGATTCGAAGCGGGGATGGGCTGGGGTGCGGCGGGCGGAACCGAAGCAGTACGTGCCGGAGGTGTTCGTCCCGGATGCGCTGACGCTGGACGATGTCTCGACGCGGCGGGGCTACCGGACCGTGGGATACCGGGGTGACGGGCTGGGGAGCAATCTCTCCTATACGTCGGTCCGGGTGGGGCGGCCCGTCTACAATGTCTATCCCCAGGCGCGCGGCGCGCCCCGGCTGTCCGCCTATGTTTCAGACCTGGGCCTGGAGGACGGCCGGCCGCTGGGCCTGGAGGAGCCGCGGTTCTTCGGGCGGGGCTTCGATGTCTCGCGCCTGCCGCCCACGGCGTATGACCGGCTCATCTTCGGGTCGCTGGGCATCGTGGGGGACGGGGGGCCCAGGGCCGCGCAGATCCGCAAGCATGCCCGGGGGGCGCAGTTGGATCGCCGGGGGCGCGTCACCATCGTGGACTACCTGCAGGACGTGGCGTCGTTTCCCTTCCATGGCGTGTCCATGGCGAAGGTGGGCGCCAACCTGACCAACTACCACGCGCTGTACTTCTCCCAGGAGCGGGCCCTGGGGATGCTGGGGGCCTTGAGGACGCTGCAGCAACAGGCCGCGGCCGAGGGCCACGCGCTGGAGCTGGCGTTCTCCGTGGGCGGGTGGCTCATGTCCGGCCACTTCTCCGGGATGGCGGCCAGCCCTCGCGAGCGCGCGGAGTTCGTCTCCAGCATCGTGGAGCTGTTCTCCCTCTTCCCCATGTTCTCCTCCGTGGACCTGGACTGGGACTGCCTGGGCGGCGGCTGGCTTTCGAGCGATGAGTCCTCCAAGGACGACAGCGTGAACTACGTCCGGCTGGTGGCGGAGCTGCGGGCGGCGCTGGACGCAGCGGAGCGCGGCCTGGGCCGCAAGGAGATCTCCGTCGCGGCGAGCTGCGACCTGGCGAAGCTGCGGCTCGTGAACGTGCCGGCGCTCCGCGACGTGGGGCTGGACCGGGTCTACCTCAAGGGCTTCGACTTCTTCAGCCCGGGGACGTCGCGCTCCATCGTCCACCACGCGAACCTCAAGCGCTACGCGGGCTCGCCGCACTCCATCGAGGCGGCGGTGGAGCTCCTCCTGTCGCGCAAGGTGGACCCGGCGTGTCTGCACCTGGGCTACGCGTCCGAGGGGCAGGCCGCGGCGGGCGCCAGCCGGGACTCGCTCCAGTACAACCCGGAGGGGGCCGCGCTGGGCACCTTCGAGGCGGGCGTGGTGGAGCTGTACGACCTCTTGCGCAACCAGGTGGACTACTCGGCCCGGCCGCCCGTGGGGCGCAACGGCTTCGACCTGTGCACGGACCGCTGGGCGGACGCGGACTACCTCTACAGCGAGGAGTCCCGGCAGCTCATCACCCTGGATACGCCTCGCACGGTGAAGGCGAAGGCGGAGTTCGCCGCCGCGTACGGCCTGGGCGGCGTCTTCTGCGGGGCCGCGCACCAGGACACCGGGCTGCTCCACAACGCGGCGCGGGAGGGGCTGGGCGCACGGGCCCTGCGCACCGTGTTCGACATGGCCTCCACCTACGTGCCCGGGCAGGTGCGGCCGCTGGGGCCCGGCGTCCGGGAGGCGCGCATCCCGGGCGACGGGCTGGGGAGCGCCTGCGCGCACTGACGCGCCGGCCCGCTCCGGTGTAAACGGGGCGGATGAACGACGTGAACCTGGTGGAGATCGCCCGGCGGTTCGAACACAAGCAGGCCACCTCCGCGGTGGCGCTCTCCACGGCCTCCGCGCCGCTGGCGGACGGCTGGATGGCGTTCGGCGGCGAGGGCTCCTACATCAACAAGTCGTGCGGCTACGGCTTCGCGCGGGACGTCACGGACGCGGAGCTGGACGCGCTGGTGGACTTCTTCGCGTCGCGCGGCGTGGAGCCCAAGGCGGAGCTGAGCCCCTTCGCGCCCCAGTCCCTGTTGAAGGGGCTGGCGGACCGGGGCTTCGTGCTGCGCGAGTTCGAGACGGTGCTGTACCGGCCGCTTCGGGCGGGAGAGGACCTGTCGCGGCTGACGCAGGGGGCTCCCGCCGGGCTGCGCGTGGAGCGGGTGGATCCGTCCGACGACGCGGCGGTGCGCAGGTACGTGGAGATCGCCGGCAGCGGCTTCGTGCCGGAGGGCGAGTCGATGCCGGACATCTTCTGGGAGATGGGCCTGAAGGCCGCGCACCATCCCAGCACGGACTCGTATCTGGCGTGGATTGACGGCGTGCCGGCGGGGGGAGGGGCCTGCGAGGTGAGCGACGGGCTCACGTCCCTGTTCGGCACGTCCGTGCTGCCGGCGTACCGGCGGCGCGGCGTGCAGCAGGCGCTCATCGCCGCGCGCCTGGCGCGGGGGCTGGAGAAGGGCAGTGACCTGGCGGCCATCATGTCCTCGCCCGGCATCCCCACGGAGCGCAACTCCATGCGGATGGGGTTCCAGATGGCCTACTCCCGCGCCGTGCTGGTGAAGCCCGGCGCGGGGCTGATGCCGTCGCCCTGAACGTCAGGGGCTACGGCTGCGGCACGGTGTACGCCAGGGGCAGCAGGGCGCCGTTCTTGTTGAAGGGGTTGTAGCTGCCCTGCGGGCCCACCCAGCCGCAGCCGCCGTAGCCGTGCATCTCCACCACCTGGTTGCTGTCGTGGAAGGCCCACCACGAGGACTCGCTCGAGGGGCCGGCCCGGCCGATGCCGCCGGTGGGCACGGAGAACGGCGTGCCTCGCAGGTCCACGTTGGCCAGGCCCGTGCGGCTGCACCCCATGGCCGCCGCGTAGGTCATGGCCGTCACGGGCTCCCTGTCGACGTGCTTGAGGGAGCCGGTGGACGTCGCGAAGGTCTGGTCCCCGGTGTCCACGGCGAGGGTGACGGGGTTCAGCCGGACGCGCGTGTACCGCGTCCGCACGTCGGTGCCCGGCGAGTTCCCTCCCGCCGTGTACTGCGAGTAGTTCGCGCCGTCCTCCGTGTGCACCAGGGGGAGGTACTCCCTGGGCGTGCCGGCCATGTCCTGGCACCAGGCCGTCCAGCGCTTCAGCGGGTCCTTGTTCACGAACAGCGCGTACTCGCCGTCCGGCGCACCCGGGCGGGCCGCCTGGAGCTCCTGACAGGTCGCGGGGCGATCCCCGCCGCGGTAGTGGAGCTGGAGCAGGCCCCCATGCTGGTTGAAGGGGTTGTAGCTGCCCTGCGGGCCCACCCAGCCGCAGAAGCCGCCACCGGACAGCGTGACGACCTGGCCGTCCTCGCTGGTGACGGCGGCGCCGGTCGTGCCCGCGCCGCCCACGCCGAACGACTCCGCCTCCACCGTGAACGGGGTGCCCCGGAGGTCGACGTTGCCCTGGCCCTGGCCGCCGCCGCACGCCATGGCCACGCCATAGGTCATCGCGGTGACGGTCTCCGGCGAGTGCGTCAGCTCGCCCGTGGAGGAGGCGAAGGTCTGGTCCGCCGTGTCCACGCGCAGGGTCACCGGGTCGATGCGCAGCCGGGTGAAGTGGGTGCGCACGTCGGTGCCGGGGGAGGAGCCGCCGGCCGTGTACTGCGAGAAGTTGGCGTCGGCGCCCGTGCGCGTGAGCGGGAGGTACTCGGTGGGCGTGCCGGTCATGTCGTGGCAGTAGGCGGTCCAGGACGCGCTGGTGTCACCCGCCACGTACAGCACGTAGTCACCGTCCGGCGCTCCGGGTTGGGCGGCGCGGATGTCCAGGCAGCGGGAGGGCCGCGCGGTGAGGTCCTGGGGGTGCTCCGCCAGGGTGCTGTCGCTGTCGCTGGCGCCACAGCCGGCGGCGGCGAGCGCCAGGAGGCTCCAGGTCAAGGGCCGCGCGCGGCGGAGGAGGTGGGGGAGGACGGAAGGCTTCGAGGCGTTCATGGGGCGGGACTCCTGTGAGCGGTTGCGAGGCCTTCCCATGGCAAGGCCGGGGCCACGCGAGCCGCCAGGGCCTCGCCGTCGGGATTCCGGGGCGTTACGTGTGAGTTCGGTCCAACGGGTGACATGGCCGCGCCGCGAACGTGCCAGTCCTGGCACGCGCGCGGGTTCCTCCGAGGAGGCGGCCTGTCATGCCCCCTCGGGGCCCTTCACGTGCGCCCCCGGCGCCGCCATGCGGGCGGCACCAGGAGGTGGCCTGTCATGCCCCCTCGGGGCCCTTCACGTGCGCCCCGGCGCCATGCGGGCGGCATGGCGCCGGAGGGGCTCCGGCCTACCGGGACGCTTCCCGCACCGCGCCCTGGAGCGCTTCGGTCAACCGCTTCGCGAGCCGCTGGACGTGGGGAGCGTGCAGCAGCGTGTAGTGGGTGCCGGGGAGCACCTCCCGCGTCAGCTCGCCCCGGACGTGCCCGCTCCAGCCGTCGTCTCCGCGCGCCGGGCCGTCGCCCGCCTGGAGCAGCAGGACGCGGCCGGTGAACGTTCCGGGGCGGTGGTGCTTCAGGGCGCGCAGGTTGCGCGTGAAGACCTGCAGGAGCGTGCGCCCGGCCGCCGTGGCCGCTTCCGGCGCCGCGAGCTGTCCCTGGTCGAGCTCGAACAGCGCGGCCACCTGGTCAGCGTCGTCCACGTCGAGAGGCACGCGGTCCTCCGTCGCCGGGCTCGCATCGATGAGGGCCACCAGCTCCACGGCCTCGCCCCGCGCCTGGAGCTGACGGGCCATCTCGAAGGCCACCACGCCTCCCATGGACCAGCCGCCCAGCCGGTAGGGACCTTGGGGCTGCACGGTGCGCATGGCGCTCACGTAGAGCGCCGCCATCGCCTCCACCGTGTCGAGCGGCGGACGGCTCCCGTCGAGCCCCTGGGACTGGAGCCCATAGAACGGCTGCTCCGGGCCCAGCTGCTTCGCCAACGCCGCGTACGCGAGCACGTTGCCGCCCACCGGGTGGACGCAGAAGAAGGGCCGCCGAGAGCCCTCGCGCTGGATGGGCACGAGCGGGGAGAAGACCTCGGGCGCCTGGCGCAGCAGCCGGGCCAGCGTCTCCACCGTGGGCGCCTGGAAGAGGGCGGCCAGGGGCAGCTCGCGATGGAAGCGCTCCCGGATGCGCGCCATCAGCTTCACGGCGAGCAGGGAGTGGCCGCCCAGGTCGAAGAACGGACGCGTCACGCCAATGGGCCGGACTCCCAGCAGCTCCTCCCAGAGCGCCACGAGCTCCCGCTCCAGGTCATCGCGCGGGGCGACCTCCGTGATTTCGGAGGGACGGGCGGCCGGGGCATCCGGGATGTGCATCCGGTGAAGCTCCTCGTCCGTCAGCAGCGTCTGTCGGTCCAGGGGCGCGTCGGGCGCGGCGAGGATCGTCTCCAGCAGCGCGCTCCAGCGCTCCATCAGCCGCTGCATCGTGGCGGCGTCGAAGAGGTCCGTGCTGTACGTGAGCGCCCCCTGGAAGCCGTCGGGCCGCCGGGTGAGGGCCAGGTCCAGATCGAACTTCGCCGCCGTGGAGGGGACCTCCACCGCCTTCAGCGTCAGGCCCGGGAGGGCGACCTCCGGCTCCGGCGTGTTGTGCAGCGCGAAGAGAGCCTGGAAGAGCGGCGTGCGCCCCAGGTCGCGCTCGGGCTGGAGCGCGTCCACCAGCCGCTCGAAGGGCAGGTCCTGGTGTTCGTACGCGCCGAGCGTCATCGCGCGCACCTGCGCGAGGACCTTCCGGAACGACGTGTCCGCGGTGAAGCGGGCGCGGAGGACCAGCGTGTTGACGAAGAAGCCGATGAGCCCTTCGGTCTCCGCGTGACGGCGGTTCGCGATGGGCGTGCCCACCAGCACGTCGTCCTGTCCGGAGTATCGCGACAGCAGCAACTGGAACGCGGCCATGAGCACCATGAAGGGAGTGGCGCCTTCCCGCTTCGCCAGCGCCTCCACCGCGTCGCTCAAGGCCGGGGTCAGCTGGACGGGCCACCGCGCTCCCTGCGCGGAGCGGCGGGCCGGACGGGGCCGGTCCGTGGGCAGCGCCAGGACCTGCGGCGCCCCGTCGAGCCGCCGCTTCCACCCGTCGAGCTGTCCCTCCAGCACCTGGCCTTCCAGCCACGTGGCCTGCCACCGGGAGAAGTCCGCGTACTGCACGGGCAGCTCCGGCAGCGGCGACGGCTGGCCCTGGCGGAAGGCTTCGTAGAGCGCCACCAACTCGCGCACGAGCACCCCGAAGGACCAGCCGTCGGAGACGGTGTGGTGCGTGCACAGCAGGAGCACGTGCTCCCTCGAAGCCAGCCGCAGCAGGGTGAAGCGAGCGAGGGGACCCGCGCCCAGGTCGAAGGGACGCAGCGCCTCCGCGTCCACCCGGCGCCAGACCTCGGCTTCACGCGCGTCCTCGGGTAGGGGCTCCAGGTCCTCCGTGCGCAGCGTTCCCGAGGGGGCTGGGTGGATGCGCTGACGGGGCGTTCCATCCTGGACTTCGAACGACGTGCGCAGGGTTTCGTGCCGCTGCACCAGCGCGTCGAAGGCCCGCTGGAGGGCGGGGACGTCCAGCGCTCCAGACAGCCGCAGCGCGAAGGGCATGTTGTAGAGCGGGCTGCCCGGCTCCAACTGGTCGATGAACCACAGCCGCTGCTGCGCGAAGGACAGGGGCGCGAGTCCGTCCCCGTGCGTCCTCGTCAGCGGTGGCAGCGCGGGCGCGGTCGCGGCGTCCGTCAACCGCCGGGCGAGGCCCGCCACGGTCGGCGTTTCGAAGAGGGCCCGGACTCGCAACTCCACACCGAAGTGCGCGCGCACGTGCGACACCACCTGCGTGGCCAGCAGCGAGTGTCCGCCCAGCTCGAAGAAGTTGTCGTGACGGCCCACGCCAGACACGCGGAGCAGTTCCTCCCAGATGGCGGCGAGGCGCTCCTCGGTGGGAGTCGCGGGCGGCTCGAAGACGCGTGCGGCGAGGCGCGACGCGTCCGGCGCGGGCAGGGCCTTGCGGTCCACCTTGCCATTCGGCGTCAGCGGCAGGACGGGCAGGGCGAGGAGGGCGGCCGGCACCATGTACTCGGGCAGGTGCCTTCGCAGGTGCCCGTGCAGTGGGGCGGTGTCCACGTCCGGCGTGACGTAGGCGACGAGGCGCGCGTCGCCCGGAACGTCCTCACGCACCAGGGCCACCGCGTCCCGGACGTCAGGGTGGGCGCGCAGCGTGGACTCGATTTCGCCCAGCTCGATGCGATGGCCGCGCAGCTTCACCTGGAAGTCCAGGCGGCCCATGAACTCGAGCGTCCCGTCCTCGCGCCACCGGGCCTTGTCGCCCGTGCGGTACAGGCGCGCCCCGGGCTCCGCGCCGAAGGGGTCTGGCATGAAGCGCTCGGCGGTCAGGTGCGGCCGGCCCAGGTAGCCGCGCGCGACGCCCTCACCGGCGAAGCACAGCTCACCCGGCAGGCCGAAGGGCACCAGCTCCTGCCGTTCGTCGAGCACGTACGCGCGCAGGTTGTCCAACGGCCGCCCGATGACAGGCAGCGCGTGGGACGTTCCCTGGATGTCCCAGACGGTGGCGTCCACGGTGCACTCGGTGGGGCCGTAGGCATTGAAGGCCCGCGTGCGCCGCGTCTCGGCGAGCCGTTGCCACATCACCTCGTCCAGCGCCTCGCCGCCCACCAGCATCAGCGACGGCAGGCGGGGACGCTCCAGCATCCCCGCGTCCAGCAGGAGTTTCAGTTGCGCGGGCGTGCAGTCCAGCGCGTCCACCCGTGTCCGCTCCAGCCACGTGAGCATCCGCTCCGGCTCCAACCGGAGGTCCTCCGGAACGGGGCACAGGCAGTGGCCACTCAGCAGTTGCAGCACCTGTTCGATGGCGGCGTCGAAGAACAGGGGAGCGTTGATGCTGACGCGGAGTCCCGGAGGCAGCCCCGCGTAGGCGGTCCGTAGCAGCGCATGGCGCAGGTGCAGCACCGAGCGGTGCCGCACCATCACCCCCTTGGGCGTCCCGGTGGAGCCGGACGTGTAGATGACGTAGGCGAGGTTCTCCGCCCCCGCCGCCGGCGGCAGGTTCTCCGAAAACCTGTCCGACTGTCCGACAGGTTTTTCGTCCAGCCGCACCCGGTGGGCCACCTCCGGGTGCCACGCTTCTTGCAGCGCCCCCGTCGTCACCAGCACGGACGCGCCGCAGTCCTTGAGGACGAACGACTTGCGGGCGGCGGGCGCGGCCGGGTCCAGGGGCACGAAGGCGCCTCCGGCCTTGTTCACCGCGAGCAGTGCGATGACGATTTCCACCGAACGCTCCAGGCACAGGCCTACCGTCACCTCCGGGCCCACGCCCAGCGATTTCAGGTGCCAGGCGAGCCGGTTGGCTCTCACGTTGAGCTGCTGGAAGGACAGCGTCGTGTCCCCGAACACCACGGCGTCCGCGTCCGGCGTCCGCGCCACCTGGGCCTCGAAGTGGCCGTGCAGCGTGCTGTCACCCTCGAAGGACGACACGCCACCGGCCAGGTCGCCCAGGAGCTGTCGCCGTTCCTCCTCCGACACAAGGGACAGGCCGGACAGCGGTCCGTCCGGATTCGTGAGCACCGCCTCCAGCAGGACGCGCAGATGCGTGAGGAGCCGCGCCATGGTGGGGCGCTCGAAGAGGTCCGTGGCGTATTCGAGCTTGCCCCGGAAGCCGTCCTCACGGCGGTCCAGGTCCAGGCTCAGGTCGAACTGGGATGTCGTGCGCTCCGCGAGGGCCGCCGGGCCCACGGTGAGGCCGGGCAGCGACAGCTCTGGCACCGGCGCGTTCTGGAGCGCGAACATCACCTGGAAGAGCGGCATGCGCCCCAGGTCGCGCGTCGTTTGCAGGGACTCCACCAGCCGCTCGAAGGGGACGTCCTGGTGCTCGTAGGCGCCCAGCGTCGTGGCGCGCACCTGGGCCAGCAGCTCCCGGAACGTCGTCCGCGCGCCGAAGCTTCCACGCAGCACCAGCGTGTTGACGAAGAAGCCGATGAGGCCTTCGGTCTCCGCGTGGCGGCGGTTCGCGATGGGCGTGCCCACCAGGACGTCGTCCTGACCGGAGTAGCGGTGCAACACCGTCTGGAAGGCCGCGAGCAGCACCATGAAGGGCGTGGCGCCCTCCTGCTTCGCCAGGGCCTCCGCGCGTTCGGACAAGGCGAGGGGCAGGTGCACCGGCACAGTGTCGCCGCGCTGGGTGGAGACGGCGGGGCGGGGCTTGTCCGTGGGCAGCTCCAGCGTCCGGGGCGCTCCTTCGAGCTGCCGGGTCCACCAGTCGAGCTGCGCCTCCAGTGCCTCTCCCTGGAGCCAATTTCGCTGCCAGAGCGCGAAGTCCGCGTACTGCACGGGCAGCTCCGGGAGCGCGGGCGGACGGCCTTCACGCAGGGCCGCGTAGAGGGCGGTGAGCTCTCGCACCATCACGCCCAGGGACCAGCCGTCGGAGACGATGTGGTGGAGGTGCAGCACCAGCACGTGCTCCTTGTCCGTGAGCTGGAGCAGCAGGGCGCGGATGACGGGGCCTCGCTCCAGGTCGAACGGCCGCTGGGACTCCGCGGTCACTCGGCGCTCCGCTTCGTGCAGCCGGGCTTCGGCGTCCTCCAGCGTGGTCAGGTCCACGCGCTCCAGCGGCACGGTGGCCTGCGCGTGGATGTGCTGCACGGGCTGGCCCGCCTCCGTGCGGAAGGTGGTGCGCAGGGATTCGTGCCGCGCCATCAACGCGTCCAGGCTTCCCTTCAGCGCGGCCTCGTCCAGCGCGCCGACGAGCCGCAGGGCGACGGGCATGTTGTAGAGGGCGCTGCCCGGTTCGAGCTGGTCGATGAACCACAGCCGCTGCTGCGCGAACGACAGCGGCAGCAGCGGGGGCCTCGGGGCCCGGGTGAGTGGCGGCACGTGCTCGCGGCGGGTCGTGGTGGCGCCCAGGTGCCGTGCCAGCGCGGCCACGGTGGGCGCGTTGAACAGCTCCCCCAGGGGCAGCTCCACTCCGAGCACCGCGCGGATTCGCGACACCACCTGCGTGGCCAGGAGCGAATGGCCTCCCAGTTCGAAGAAGTCGTCGTGGATGCCCACGGCGTCCAGGTGCAGCACCTCCGCCCAGATGGCCGCGAGCTGTGTCTCCACGGCGTCGCGTGGGGCTTCGCGCGTGGCCCCGGTGGACCCGGGCGCTTCGGGCGCGGGCAGGGCCTTGCGGTCCACCTTGCCGTTCGGTGACAGCGGCAGGGACGGCAGCGCCACCCAGGCGGAGGGCACCATGTAGTCCGGGAGCTGCCGCTGCGCATGCGCCTTCACCCGGTCGGTGCTGGCGCTGTCGTCGGCAAGGACCACGTAGGCCACGAGCCGCTTCTCACCGGGCACGTCCTCGCGCGCGAGCACCACGGCTTCGCGCACGTCCGGAGCCTGGCGCAGCACGGCCTCCACTTCTCCGGGCTCGATGCGGAAGCCGCGCAGCTTGAGCTGGAAGTCGGTGCGGCCCAGGAACTCCAGCGCGCCGTCGTCGCGCCAACGCGCCCGGTCGCCCGTGCGGTACAGGCGGGCCCCCGGCGTGGCGGAGTGGGGATGGGGGATGAACCGCTCGGCGGTGAGGTCCGGCCGCTGGAGATAGCCCCAGGCCAGGCCGTCACCGCCGACGTACAGCTCGCCGGGGAGCCCCGGCGGAAGGGGCTGGAGGTGCGTGTCCAACACCCACGCGGTGGAGTTCGCCAGCGGCCGGCCAATGGGCACCGAGCGCTCCACGGTGTCTCCCGCGCGTAGCGTCCACGTCGTGGAGAAGGTGGTGTTCTCCGTGGGGCCGTATCCGTTGACGAGCACGGCGTCCGGCGCCATCCGCGACAGGTGCTCGCGCACGCGAGGCACGGGCAGCACGTCTCCGCCCGCCAGCACCTGACGCACTCCCGCGAGCGAGGCGCCTTCGTGGAGGACCATCTGCTCGAAGAGCGCGGCGGTGAGCCACAGCGTGGTGATGCCCTCCACGGCGAGCAGCGTGCCCAGCTCCGAAAGCGAGAGCGCATGCGGCGGCGCGAGCACCAGCTTCGCGCCATGCAGCAGCGCGCCCCAGACCTCCAGCGTGGAGGCGTCGAACGCGACCGGCGCGGCCTGGAGGAACACCTGCTCCGGACCGAAGGCGATGAAGCCATTGCCCCGGACGAGGCGCACGATGCCCCGGTGGGGCACGCAGACGCCCTTGGGACGGCCCGTGCTGCCCGACGTGAACATCACGTAGGCCAGCGCCTCCGCGGGCACTCGCACGTCGGGCGGCGTGGCCGGCTGCTTCGCGATCAGGTCCGCCTCCGCGTCCAGCAACACGAGGAGCCCGGCCACCGCCGGCAGCTCATCCGCCAGCGCTTCCCGCGTGACGAGCACGCTGACGCCCGCCTCCTGGATCACCCAGGCCGTGCGGTCCGCCGGGGCCTTCGCCTCCACGGGCACGTAGGCCGCGCCCGCCTTGAGGATGCCGAGCGTCCCGATGACGAGCTCCAGCGAACGCTCCACGCAAAGCCCCACGCGGTCTCCGGGCCGCACGCCCAGCCGGCGCAGATGGTGCGCGAGTTGGTTCGAGCGCCGGTCCAGTTCGCCGTACGTGAGCTCCCGCGCCGTGTCCGCTGACAGGAGGGCCCCCGGGCTCGTGGGCATCCTCACGGCGACGGCGTCCGGCGTGCGCGCGGCCTGCTCCGCGAACAGCGCGGGCACGGAGGCATCACGCGGATACTCCGTCGCGGTGTCGTTCCAGGAGACGAGCACCGGGTGCCGCTCCTCGGGCGTCAGCAGGGACAGGCGCGCGAGCGGCGTTTCGGGTGAAGCCACCGCGGCTTCGAGCAGCACCCCCAGATGCCTCGCCATTCTGGCCACCGTGCCGGGCGTGAACAGGGCGGTGTTGAAGTTGAGGCCTCCCGTGAAGCCCTCGGGCGCGCGGTGCAGCAGCAGCTCCAGGTCGAAGCGGATGGCGCCGGGGTCGGCGTTCATCGGTTGGAGCGTCAGGCCGGGCAGGGCCAGCGGCGGCAGCGGCGCGTTCTGCAGCGTGAAGATGACCTGGAAGAACGGCGTGCGGGACGCGTCGCGGGTGGGGTGCAGCGCCTCGACGAGCTTCTCGAACGGGAGGTCCTGGTGCTCGTAGGCGCCCAGGGTGGTGTCCCGCACGCGTGTCAGCAGGGCGCTGAAGGTGTCGTCGTCGCGCAACCGCGTGCGCAGGACGACGGTGTTGGCGAAGTAGCCGATGAGCGCCTCGGACTCGGCGTGGCGGCGGCCCGCGATGGGCGAGCCCACCAGCACGTCATCCTGGCCGGCGTAGCGGCCGAGCAGCACCTGGAACGCGGCCAGCAGCACCATGTACGGCGTGGCGCCCTCGCGCTTCGCCAGGGCCTCCAGCGCTTCGCTGGAAGCCCGTGGCAGGGTGAAGGGCATCAACGCGCCCTGGAAGGTCTGCCGGGCCGGACGCGGATGATCCGTGGGCAGCTCCAGGTGTGACGGCGCGCCTTCCAGCTGCCGCCGCCAGTAGCCGAGCTGCGCGTCCAGCACCGCGCCCTGCAACCAGCCGCGCTGCCACAGCGCGTGGTCGGCGTACTGCACCGGCAGCTCGGGCAACGGGGAGGGGAGGTTCCTGGAGAGCGCGGCGTAGAGCGCGCCCATCTCGCGCACCAGGACGCCGGTGGACCAGCCGTCGGAGATGATGTGGTGCAGGTTCAGCACCAGCACGTGCTCGTTGGGCGACAGCTTCAGCAACAGGGCCCGGAGGAGGGGACCCTGCTCCAGGTCGAACGGGGTGCGCGCCTCCTCCCGGGCGAGCCGGGTGGCTTCGGCGCGGCGCTGCTCCGGGTCGCCGGTGAGGTCCACCTGGCGCAGGGGCAGCGGACCGGGAGCGTGGATGACCTGCTCCGGGGCTCCTTCGTACTCGCGGAACGTGGTGCGCAGGGCTTCATGCCGGCGCACCAGCCGGTCGAAGCTCCGCTGGAGCGCGCCGAGGTCCAGCGTGCCCTCCAGCCGCAGCGAGAACGGCATGTTGTAGGCCGTGTCCGCGGTGCCCAGTCGATGGATGAACCACAGCCGCTGCTGCGCGAACGACAGCGGCAGCACGGCGGGGCGCACGCCGCGGGTCAACGGCGTGAGGCCGGTGGGCTCGGCCTTCTCCGGCTCGGCGGGCGCGGGCGCCACGGCTCCGGACGGAGCGATGCGCCGGGCGAGCGCCTCCACGGTGGGGGCTTCGAATAGCGTGCGCAGCGGCACCTCCTGGCCCAGACGCGCACGCACGCGCGCGGCCGCCTGGGTCGCGAGCAGCGAGTGTCCGCCCAGTTCGAAGAAGCTGTCCCGCACGCCGACCCGCGCGATGCCGAGCACCTGCGCGAAGATGTCCGCCAGAGCCCGCTCGGTGTCGTCGCGCGGGGCGATGGGCTCCGCGCGTCCGGTGGCGGGGGCGTCCGGCGCGGGCAGGGCCTTGCGGTCCACCTTGCCGCTGGAGGTGAGCGGCAGGGCCTCCAGGCGGACGATGGCGGAGGGCACCATGTACTCGGGCAGCCGCGCGTGCAGGAACGCGCGCAGTCCGGCCACGTCGAGTGTCCCTCCCTCGACGCGGACATAGGCGACGAGACGCGGTCCTCCCGAGCCTTCGTGGCGCACGACGGCCACGGTGTCGCGCACGCCGGGCCAGGACTGGATCGCGGCTTCGATGTCGCCTGGTTCGATGCGGAAGCCGCGCAGCTTCACCTGGAAGTCCGCGCGGCCCAGGTACTCCAGCGTGCCGTCGGTGCGCCACCGGGCGATGTCGCCCGTGCGGTACATGCGTGCGCCAGGCGTTTCGCTGAAGGCGTCGGGGATGAAGCGCTCGGCGGTGAGGGTGGGGCGGCGCCAGTAGCCCCGGCCCACCTGCACGCCGCCGATGAACAGCTCGCCCGGGATGCCTGCGGGCACCGGTTGGCCGTGGCGATCCAGGACGTGCATGCGCGTGTTCGCCACGGGCTTCCCGATGGGAACGGCACGCAGGGCTTCGTCGCGCGGGCACTCCCAGGACGTCACGTCCACGGCGGCCTCGGTGGGGCCGTAGAGGTTGTGCAGCGTGGCGTGGGGCAGGCGCGCCTGCGCACGGAGCACCAGGTCCGCGGGCAGGGCTTCGCCACTGCACATCACCTGGCGCAGGCGCGTCAGCGACTCCAGGCCGGGCTCCTCCACGAAGGCGCGCAGCATGGACGGCACGAAGTGCGTGGTCGTCACCCCTTCGCGCGCCATCAGCGCCACCAGGTAGTCCGGCTCCTGATGGCCACCAGGACGTGCGAGCACCAGCCGCGCGCCCGTCATCAGGGGCCAGAAGAACTCCCACACGGACACGTCGAAGCTGAACGGCGTCTTTTGAAGCACCGTGTCCGACGGCGTCAGGCCGTAGCGGCCCTGCATCCAGCGCAGGCGGTTGACGATGCCCGCGTGCGCGTTCATCGCGCCCTTGGGACGGCCCGTGCTGCCCGACGTGAAGATGACATAGGCGAGGGAGTCATCTCCCGCGAGCGGCGGAGGCCGCACGGTGGGCTCACGCGCGATGGCCTCCCACCCGGTGTCGAGCGCGATGACTTGGGCGGCCCGCGAAGGCAGCGTGGCGCGGAAGCGCTCCTGCACGAGGAGCACGGGCGCGGTGGTGTCCTCCAGCATCCCGGTGAGCCGTTCCGTGGGCGTGGCCGGATCCAGCGGGACGTAGGCCGCGCCAGCCTTCAGGACGCCGAGGAGCGCGACGACCATCTCCAGCGAGCGCTCCATGCAGACGCCCACCAGGGTCTCCGGACCCGCGCCATGCGCACGCAGGTGGTGCGCGAGCTGGTTGGCCCGGGCTTCGAGCTGCGCGTACGTGAGGCGCTGCTCCTCGAACTGGAGCGCGATGGCCTCCGGCGTGTGTTCGACCTGAGCCTCGAAGAGGCCATGGAGCGTGGCACCCGTGGGGAAGACCACGTGCGTGTCATTCCACCCGCGCAGCACCTGTTCGCGCGCGGCCGGCGTGAGCAGTGACAGGGTGGAGACTGGTGCGTCCGGCGTCGCGACGATCGCCTTCGCCAGCACGGTCAGGTGCTCCGCCATGCGATCCAGGGTCGCGGCGTCGAAGAGGGCGGTGGCGTACTCCAGGCGGCAGCGCAGGCCGTCGCGCTGTTCCCAGACCTCCAGGGACAGGTCGAACTTGGACGTCGTCACCGGCACGTCCACGCCACCAATCTGGAGCCCGGCCCCTCCGGTCGTCTGTGCCTCGGGCACGTTGATGACGTTGAGGACCGTCTGGAACACCGGCGTGCGGCTCAGGTCGCGAGGCACCTGGAGCACGTCCACCAGCTGCTCGAAGGGCATGTCCTGGCGTGCGTAGCCGCCCAGGGCCTGCTGCTTCACGCGTGCGATGAGCTCCCGGAACCCCGGAGCCCCGTCGAGCCTCGCGCGGAAGGCGAGCGTGTTGACGAAGCAGCCCAGCAGGCCCTCCACCTCGGGGCGCGAGCGGCCCGCGATGGGCGTGCCCACCGCGAAGTCGTCCTGCCCGGAGGTGCGGGCGAGCAGCACCTGGAACAACGCCATCAGGACCATGAAGGACGTGGCGCCTTCACGGCGGCCCAGCGCGAGGAGCGGCTCGGACAGCTCACGCGGCAGGTGGAAGGCGTGCGCGGCGCCCGCGTAGGACTGCGCGGCGGGACGGGGCTTGTCCGTGGGCAGCTCCAGCGGCGGCGTGCCCTGGAGCAGGTCCTTCCACCAGCGGGCCTGTTCCTCCAGCACCGGCCCGGTCAGCCACGCGCGCTGCCACACGGCGTAGTCGGCGTACTGCACCGGCAGGGGCGGCAGGACGGAGGGCACACCGGCGCTCGCGCAGGCGTAGAGGACCGGCAGCTCGCGGCTGAGGACCAGGGTGCACCAGGCATCGGAGACGACGTGGTGCAGGAGCAGGTGGAGGACGTGCGTGTCCGGAGCCAGCCGCAGCAGCAGCGCGCGGGCCACGGGGCCCGTGTCCAGGTGGAAGGGCGTGGCGGTGTACGCCTGGCAGCGGCGAAGCATGGCGGCCTCGCGCGCTTCGGCCGTGTCGCCGGGGACGTCCTCCGTCTCCAGGGGCAGGGTGCCGGTCGGATGGATGACCTGCACGGCCCCGGTGTCGCCCAGCGTGTACGTGGTGCGCAGGACCTCATGGCGTTCCACGAGCGAGTGGAGCGCCGTCTGGATCGCGGTGACCTCCAGCGTGCCCGTGAGCCGGAAGATGATCGCGTTGTTGTAGGCGGTGCTCTCCGGCTCCAGCTCCTGGAGGTACCAGAGACGCTGCTGCGCGAACGACAGCGGCAACGGCCGGTCGCGAGGCGCACGCGGGATTGTCTGGAGCGCACCGGATGCCACGACGGCGGACACCGTCGATGTGGCCCGGCCGTCGGTAGCGGGCGGGATGTTCGGCGCCTCGACGGCCAGCGCGCTCACCGCGCCTGGAGACACGGCTCGCGGTGCGGGCAGCTTGAAGGCAGGGAGGTTCACTGCCTCGACACGGCCATCCGCGCGCAGGCGCACGGCGCGGCCCGTGCGGTAGAGGCTCGCGGAGCCACTCCTCGGATGCGGCACCAACCGGTCCGGTGCTTCACCCTTTGCCTTCCAAAGGGCGGCAGGCAGACCCGCGCCCGACAGGGCCAGCTCTCCGACGACGCCCGAGGGCACGGGCGCACCGGCCGCGTCCAGCACCCAGACCTCCAGGCCCGGGGGCAGCTTCTCCTCCGGTGCACGCGGCAGCAGGCCTCCCTCCCGGGCCTCTCCCGCGAGCAGCACGTCGCCGCCCGCCGTCCGCTGGAGCGCCGACGCCAGCTCCGCGGACGCGTTCTCCAGGACCCATGCCCCCACCGGCGCCAGGGCCTCGCGCGCTCCCGGCAGGTCCGTCAACGCGCGGGCCAGCCGTGCCGTGGTGTTCACCAGCACCGCGCCCGGCCGCGCGGCCAGGGACAGCAACTCCGCCGCATCCGTGTCGTGCTCACCGCGCACGCGCCGCGAGTGTGACGACGCATCGGCGGCCACGGCCTCGCGTGCCATGGCCAGGCGCTTGAGCCCTTCCAGGACGACGGGGGTCTCCAGGCCGAAGTCGATGAGGCACGTCACCTCGTCCACATCCGAAGCCCGCACGTCGCGCAGCCGCTGGATGCCGCTCTCCACCGTGCCGATGAGGCCGGTGCCCTTCGCGTGGTGCTCGAAGGTGTGCTCCAGCAGCGCGTCGATGTCCTCGCGGGACACCTTGGCGATCTCCCCCTGATACCCCTGCGCGGCGAGCAGCGACGTGGTGATGTCCGCCGAGCTCCGGAAGTACGCCAGCAACGGCTTGCGCACCCTCCGAAGGACCTCCGCCTCGTCGTCACCCAGGTACGTGTGCAGCATGCACGTGATGTGGCCCCGGCCCGGGTGGCCGTTGCGGCGCCACGCCTCCCGGTAGAGGGCCACCTTCGGCTTCAGCTCCTCCAGCGAGTGGGCGAAGAGCCCCGTGAGCACGCCCGCGCCCAGCTCGCCCGCGAGCCGGAACGTCTCCGGGTTCGCGGTGGCCGTGAGCCACACGGGCAGCTCGCGCTGCACCGGCTTCGGGCGCAGGCCCACCTCCACGGTGACGCCGTTGCCGCCTGGGCGCCGCAGCCGGTCTCCGCGCCACAGGCCTCGCAGCGTCTCCAGGTGGCGCAGCAGGATGTTGCGCCGGTCCGCGTAGTTCCCGGGCGCGAAGATGAAGTCCTGCACGTGCCAGCCCGTCGCCACCGATACGTCGACGCGGCCCTGCGACAGGTTGTCCACTACGGCCCACTGCTCCGCGACGAGCAGCGGATCATGCAGCGGCAGCACCACGCTGCCGGAGCGCAGGCGCAGGTGCTTCGTGACCGACGCGAGCGCGGCGGAGACCACCGCGGGCTGCGGGTAGATGCCTCCGAACGAGTGGAAGTGCCGCTCGGGCGTCCAGATGGCGGAGAAGCCGTTCGCGTCCGCGAACTTCGCGCCCTCCATCAGCAGCTCGTACTTGGGCCCGGTGAGCGAGTCCTCGTCATTGGCGAAGTACGACAGGCTGACCTGGAGCGGACGCGATGCCGCCTCCTCCGAGAGACCCCTGCGCGATGCGGTGGCCTCGGAGGGGAACAGCACGCGCAGGCCACGGGACAGGGCCCAGAGGGCTTCCAGTTCGGGCTTCTCGGGAGCGGGTTCGGAGGCCGCGAGCCAGGTGGTGCCCGGCGCCGGACGCAGCCGCGCATCCAACCCCGCGAAGAACCCCGTGAGCGACGTGTGACTCAGCGCCCACGCGGGCTGGCCCGCGCCCATGGGCAGGAGCCACGCCAGGGACTCCGGCGGCGGAAGCGGCAGCGCCTCCGTCACTGGCGACACGTCTCCCAGCACCTCTTCGACGTGCAGGACGCGTGAGGACTCCAGGCGTGCCGACGTGAAGAGCCCGCGCCAGGTGATGAGCCGGGGCACGACACTGCCTTCCACGGCGTAGGCGGCCAGCGAGTCCAGGTCCGTGGGCCCGAGCGCCACCGGCGCGCCGCCAGCCTCCAGGATGCCCCACAGCGCGGCCAGCTTCTCCGGCGACGCACGCAGGCAGAGCGCCACGGGTTCTCCCGGCCGCAGTCCCTGCTCCCGCAGCTTCAGGGCGAGCCTTCTCGCGCGCGAGGCCAGCTCCCTCCACGTCCACGTCCGCCCGGCCTGCTCCACGGCGACGGCGTCCGGCTGCCGCAGCGCGTGTTCGCGCAGCCGTGCGGGCAGGACGGGGGCCTGGGGGACGGGCGGCGGCGCGGGCCATGCGAGGCGTTCGGCGTCGGTGGCCAGCGGCAGGCGGGAGAGGGGCTCCTCGGGCCGGGCCAACGCCGCGCCGAGCAGCACCTGGAGGTGCTCCAGCATCCGCCGCGCGGTGGAGGCGTCGAACAGCTCCGTTGCGTACTCCAGCGCGCCGTGAACGCGGCCGGGTTCCTCGGTGAGGATGAGCGTCAGGTCCGACAGCGTGGCGCCCCATTGCACGGGCGTGCCCGGCACTTCGATGAAGGTGCCCCGAGCCTCGACGGCCGCCAGCGCGTCGCCGCCCATCTCCAGGTTCGAGTGGTAGACGAACACCGTGTCCGTCATTCGCTCCCGGCCGATGTCGCGTCCGGGGACGAGCTGCTCGACGAGCATCTCGAAGGGCACGTCCGGCCGGGACTGCACGTCGGTGACCTCGCGTCGCACGCGGTGCAGGAGCTCGCGGAAGCTCGGGTCATCTCCCACGTGGGTGCGGAACGCGGCCGAGTGCGCCACGTATCCGATGAGCGGCAGCAGCTCCGGCCGTGTGCGGTTGCCGATGGGCGTGCCGACGATGAGGTCCGCCTGCCCGGTGTAGCGGTGCAGGAGCGCGTTCCACGCGGCGAGCACCGTCATGTACGACGTGAAGCCCTCGCTGCGTCCGAAGGCGACGAGCGCTTCCGCGAGCGCTGGCGGGAAGTCCAGCACCATGCGCTCGGAGGTGAGCGGGCAGCTCGAGGGCCGGGGACGGTCCGTGGGGATGCCGAGCTGCTTCGGCATGCCTGCCAGGCGCTGACGCCACCACTGCTCCTGTTCCGGGAAGCGCGCCTCTGCGAGCGACTGCCGCTGCCACGCGCCGAAGTCCGCGTACTGCACGGGCAGGGGCGCGAGCGGGGACGGCCGGCCCTGGAGGAAGGCGGCGTAGAGCTGGCCCACCTCCTGGAGGAAGAGGGACGTGGAGAGCGTGTCGCAGACGATGTGATGGATGGCGCAGACCAGCAGGTGCAGGTCCGCGCGCAGACGCACGAGCGTGGTGCGCAGCACGGGGCCACGCACCAGATCGAAGGGGCGCGCGGCGTCCTCACGGGCGATCTGGAGCGCGGCCTCCTCGCGTTCCGCGGGCGTGCCTTGCACCTCCACGATGGGAAGCGGGATGCGCACGTGGAGATGGAAGCGCTGCACGGGCCGGCCATCCACGGCGTCGTAGGTGGTGCGCAGGGCTTCGTGGCGCTGGACGACCTCCTGGAGGGCACGCTCCAGGATGGCGGCGTTGGCGGGGCCTTCCAGGCGCAGGACGAAGGGAATCGTGTACGCGGACAGGCCGGGGAGGTGCTGCTCCAGGCGCCAGACGCGCTCCTGCACGAAGGACAGGGGCAGCGGCTCCGTCCGGGCTCGGGGCACGAGCGGTAGTTCGCGCGTGGGCTCCCGGGCAGGGGCCTGCTGGAGCAGCGGTTCGATGCGGGAGGCGAGCCCGGCGACGGTGGGCGCTTCGAAGAGGGCCGCCAGCGGCACCTGGACGTGGAAGGTGTCGCGGAGCTGGTTGAGGAGCTGCGCGGCCATCAGCGAGTTGCCGCCCAGCTCGAGGAAGTTGTCGTCGCGTCCAACGAAGTCCACGCCCAGGCGCTGACGCCAGAGCGTGGCGATGCGGACCTCCACGTCACCGCGCGGCGCGTCCTCACGGCCCCCTGGAACCGGGAGGGCAGGGCGGGCAGAGGACTCCACGGGCGGATGCGCCACCGCCGCGCTCGTGCTCACGGGCGAAGCGGAGGACAGACCGGACTTGTCGGCGTGAGGGCTCGTGGGGAGGGGGAGCGTCTCAGGGGACGCGATCACTTCGGGCGCGGGCGTGGCGCCCGTCTCCGTGGTCGCACCGTCCTGCCCGCGAGGCTCCACCCAGCAGCGCTTGCGCAGGAACCTGTACGTCGGCAGGTGCACGCGGCGGCGCTGCTCGTGGGCGTAGAACGCGGTCCAGTCCACCTCCAGGCCCTGCGTCCACAATTCACCCACGCACTGGAGCAACCCCGACTGCTCCGTCGTCGCACCACCTCGCCGCAGCGAGGCGAGCGCCTTCACTCGCTCCCGATCTTCGCCCAGGCACGCGCGAATCAGCGGGGTGAGGTCCTGGCCGGGCCCCACCTCCAGCAGCACGCTGCACCCTTCTTCCAACAAGGCCCCCACCGCGTCCGTGAAGCGCACGGGCTGCCGCATCTGCGTGGCCCAGTACTCCGGTGCGGACAGCTCGCCCGGACGCGCCAGCGCGCCCGTGAGGCTGGAGACGTACCGCACGGAAGGCTCGTTCCGCTGGAGCGCCCCCACCGCACGCGCCAGCTCCGCCATCACCGGCTCCACGTCCGCCGAGTGGAACGCATGTCCTGACGGCATGCGCACCGCGCCCGCCTTGCGCTGTTGCAACACCGCCTGGAGACGCTCCACCTCGTCGACAGGCCCGGAGACCACGCACCGGTCCGGCGCGTTGATCGCCGCGAGCGTCAGCCGTCCAGACAGCAGCGGCTGCACCTCCGCTGCCGGCAGCGCCACGCCGAGCATCGCGCCCGGAGGCAACCGGTGCATCAGCTCCCCTCGGACCACGGCGAGCCGCAGGGCATCCGGCAGCGAGAGCACGCCCGCGACGCAGGCGGCGGCGTACTCACCGAAGCTGTGCCCCAACACAGCGTGCGGAGCGATGCCCCACGCCTGCCACAGCCGAGCCAACGCCACCTGCACCGTGAACAGTGCCGGGAGCGCCACCCGGGTGTCGGAGAGCATCGCGGACGCCTCCTGGTCCGCTCCCGGACGCAGCAGCGCTTCCACCCGCGAACGCAGCGGCGCATCCAGCAGCGCCAGGCACGCATCCACCTGCGCGCGGAACGCCGGCACGGTCGCATCCAGCTCCCGGCCCATGCCCACCTGCTGCGAACCCTGACCGGAGAAGACGAACGCCACCCGCTTGCGCCGCGCCCCCTCCACGTCCTTCAGGCGCGAAGGCGTAGCCGGCTTGCGAAGCTGCTTCGCCAGGTCCGCCGCGTCCCGGGCGACCACCACGCGCCGGTACTCGAAGGCCCGGCGCCCCACCGCCTGCGTGTACGCGGCATCCGCGAACGCTCCTCCATCCTCCGAGACCTCCACGGAGAACCGCGCCGACAACGCCTCCAGCGACTCCGGCGAGCGCGCCGACAGCACGCGCAGCGCCAACTGCTTCGCCGCCGCCTCCAGGGCCTCCGGCGAACGCGCGGACAGGACCTGATCCGCCAGCTTCAACGACGCGGCCTCCAGTGCCTCCGGAGACCGGTCCGCCAGCACGTGCGACGCCAGCGCCAGTGCCCCCGCCTCCATCGACTCCGGCGAGCGCGCCGACAGCACGAACAGTTGATGCGAGCGCGTCGTGGGCCCGCTCCGCACCGTGGGTGCTTCCTCCAGCACGGCGTGCGCATTCGTCCCGCCCACGCCAAACGAGCTCACCGCCGCGCGCCGGGGCGTCTTCCCCCGAGGCCAGGGCCGCAGGCGCGTGTTGACGAAGAACGGCCCCGCGTCGAAGTCGATCCGCGGGTTCGGCGACTCGAAGTGGAGGCTGGGGGGAATCTCCTCCTCGCGCAGCGACAGCGCGACCTTGATGAGCCCCGCGAGCCCCGCCACCGTGTCCAGGTGGCCCACGTTCGTCTTGAGCGACGCCAGCGGGATGGTGCCCCGGTGCTCGGGCCCCAGGCCGTAGGCGCGCTGGAGCGCCGCGACCTCGATGGGGTCTCCCAGCGGAGTCGCCGTCCCGTGTGCCTCCACGTAGCCGATGTCCGTCGCCGCCACGCCAGAACGGCGCAGCGCCTGGGTGATGACGGTCGCCTGTCCCTGCACACTCGGCGCCGTGAAGCCGGACTTGTCGCGCCCGTCGTTGTTGACGGCGGTGGCTCGGATGACGGCGTGGATGGGGTCGCCGTCGCGGACCGCGTCCTCCAGCCGCTTGAGCACCACGGCCGCCACGCCGCTGCCGGAGACGGTGCCCTTGCCCTTCGCATCGAAGGCGCGGCAGTGGCCGTCCGGGGAGTAGATCATCCCCTCCTGGTGCACATAGCCGGTGCGCTGCGGCACCGACAGCCGCGTCGCGCCCGCGAGCGCCACGTCCGACAGGCCGGACAACAGGTTCTGACACGCGACGTGCACGGCCACGAGCCCCGTGGAGCACGCCGTGTACACGAGCATGCTCTCACCGGTGAGCCCCAGCTTGTAGGACACCTTCGTCGGCAGGCTCTGGTAGGTCGCCGTGCCGTACAGCTCGAAGAACGCCGCCGAGTCCAACGGCAGGTGCCGCTGCACCTCATTCGCGTAGCCGGACTCATTCGCGCCCGCGAAGAGGGAGATGACGCCCGAGAAGCGCGCGGGGTCGAGGCCCGCGTCCTCCAGCGCCGCCCACGCGCACTGGAGGAACATCCGCTGCTGCGGGTCGGTCCACTGCGCCTCGCGCAGGGACATGTCGAAGAACGCGGGATCGAACTGGTCGATGTCCGCGAGCACACCCTGCGCGGGCACGAACCCCGGATGCTGGGTCAGCGACACGCCCGGAGGCAGGCCGGGCATCGGCTCCAGCTCCTCCGGAGTGAAGCGGGAGATGGACTCCACGCCTTCACGCAGGTTGCGCCAGAACTCCTCCACCGACGCCGCGCCAGGGAAGCGCCCGGACATGCCGATGATGGCGATGGCGTTCGACGGCAACGCCTCCGCCGTCTTGACGGCAGTGGCCTCGGAGCTGGAAGGCACGGACGCGGGGACCGAAGCGGGCAGGGGATTCCTGGGCACGGCGATGGATGCGGAGTGGTCAGGCATGACGGGCCCGACCGGTGATGCGGCGTCCGCGTCCGGGACGGAGACCGGCGAGGGTGCAAGGCCCTGCCGCACGGAGTGCCCCTCTCGCTCCAGCCGCCGGGCCAGCCCGTGTACCGTCGGGTGTTCGAACAGCCAGACCACGGGCACGTCGCGCTGGAGCGCCTCATGCAACCGGCTGGCGACGCGGACCACGGTGAGCGATGTGCCGCCCAGGTCCTCGAAGAAGTGGTCGTGGACGCCGACGCTCCGGGCGCCCAACTCCCGCGCCCAGATGGCGGCGAGCTGTTCCTCCAGCGGATCCGCGGGCTCCACGAACCGCCCCTTGCGAGCACTCGCCGCGACGTCCGGCGCGGGCAGGGACTGTCGGTCCAGCTTGCCCGTGGCGGTGAGCGGCAGCACGGGCAGTGGGACGAACGCGGCCGGGACCATGTACTCGGGCAGCCGCTGTCGCAGGTGTTCGCGCAGCGCCTGGACGTCCAGCGCTCCGGCTACCACGTAGGCCACGAGCCGCTTGTCGCCGGGCACGTCCTCGCGCACGAGCACGGCAGCATCGGTGAGCGCGGGCCAGTCCCGGAGCGCGGCTTCGACCTCGGACAGCTCGATGCGGTAGCCGCGCACCTTCACCTGGGTGTCGATGCGGCCCAGGAACTCCAGGCTCCCGTCCGCGCGCCAGCGCACCCGGTCCCCCGTGCGGTACACGCGCTCACCGGGAGTGGCGGCGAAGGGGTGGGGGATGAAGCGCTCGGCGGTGAGGTCCGGGCGCGAGAGGTAGCCCCGCGCGAGCCCGTCCCCGCCGATGAGCAGCTCCCCCGGAACGCCCACGGGCACCGGCCGCAGCGAGCCATCCACCACGAACGTCCTCGTGTTCGGCAGCGGAGGCCCGATGGGAATCGACTCGGCCGGGACGTCCTCGGGCCGCTCCATGCGGAGGCAGCAGGTGAAGACGGTGGCCTCGGTGGGGCCGTAGCCGTTGACCACCGGGAGGCCCAGCGTCTCCACCACGCGGCGCGTGTGCGAGGGGGACAGGACGTCCCCGCCCACGAAGAGCTGCCGCAGTCCGCGCAGCACCTCCCGCTTCACGTCCACCACCTGCGCGAACAACCCCGCGGACAGGTAGAGCGACGTGACGCCATGGCGGCGGATGATCTGGCCCAGCAGCTCCAGGTCCGTGGGAGGCCGCGGCGGGAAGACCACGAGCCTGCCGCCGGACAGCAGCGGCGCCCACAGCTCCAACGTCGACGCGTCGAAGGACAGCGGCGCCATCAGCAGGAACGTCTCGTCTGGAGTGAAGCGGGCCCAGGGGGCACCGTGCAACAGCCGCAGCACGCCCCGGTGCTCCACGGCGACGCCCTTGGGGCGGCCGGTGCTGCCGGAGGTGAAGTCCACATACGCGAGGTTCCGCGAGGAGAGCGCCACGTCCGGAGCCGTGGAGGGCTGCTCCTCCAGCCGCGTCTCCTCCACGAAGACGCACGGCACGTCCTCCGCGACCGGCAGAGAGGCCCGCAGCGCGCGGGTGGTAACGAGCAGCCGGGGCGGCGCGTCCTCCAGCATGAGGGCCAGGCGTCGCGCCGGGTATGCGGCATCCAGGGGGACGTACGCCCCGCCCGCCTTGAGGATGGCCAGGAGCGTGACGACGAGCTCCACGGAGCGCTCCAGGCACACCGCGACCAGCGCATCCGGCCCCACGCCCTGCGAGCGCAGCACCCAGGCCAGCGCATTCGCCCGGGCATCCAGCCGCGAATACGTCAGCCGCGCATCCCCCGATTCCAGCGCGATGGCCTCCGGACGCTGCGCGACCTGGAGCGCGAACCGTCCCACGAGGTTCGACTCACGCGGGTAGTCCACGCCGGTGGCGTTCCACGCCGTGAGCACCTGATGGCGCTCCTCGGGCGTGATCCATTCCACCTGGGCCAGGGGAACGTCCGGAGCGGCGACGACGGCGTCCAGCAACGTGCGCAGGTGGCCGGCCAGCCGCTCCACCGTGGGGCGCTCGAAGAGGTCCGTGCTGTATTCGATGACGCCGCGCAGGCCGTCCGGCGCCTCGTGCAGGAGCAGCCCCAGGTCGAAGCGGGCCGTGGCGTTGTCCACCGGCACGGGCCGCAGCGTGAGCCCCGGTGCCTTCAGCTCCCCGGTGGGCGCGTTCTGGAGCGCGAAGACCGCCTGCACCAATGGGTTGCGGCTCAGGTCGCGAGCCACGTGCAGCTCCTCCACCAGCTTCTCGAACGGCAGGTCCTGGTGCTCGAAGGAGGCGAGCGCCGTGGCCCGCACCTGGGAGAGCAGCGCCCGGAACGAGTCCCCCGGACGCACGCGCCCACGCAGCACCAGCGTGTTCACGAAGAAGCCAACCAGCCCCTCCAGCTCCGCGCGGTCGCGGCCCGCGATGGGCGAGCCCACCAGCAGCTCCTCCTGCCGCGAGTATCGCGATAGCAACACCTGCCACACCGCGAGCAGCGCCATGTACGGCGTCGCGCCTTCCGAGCGGCCCAGCGCCACCAGCCGCTTCACTCCCTCGGACGGGAGGTGCACGGGGAGCAGCGCCCCCTTCGTGGACTGGAGCGGCGGACGCGCCTTGTCCGTGGGCAGCTCCAGCACCTGGGGAGCCCCGGCGAGGTGCTGCTTCCACCACGACACCTCCCGCGCCAGCACGTCACCCTGGAGCCAGGAGCGCTGCCACACGGCGAAGTCCGCGGGCTGCACCGGCAGCGCCGGCAACGCGGGTGTCCGGCCAGAAGCGAAGGCTTCATAGGCAGCGGCCACCTCGCGGACGAGCACGCCCAGCGCCCAGCCATCGGAGACGATGTGGTGCATGCACAGGAGCAACAGGTGCTCCCGAGCGTCCAGGCGGAGCAGCCGTGTGCGAAGCACTGGTCCCCGGCCCAGGTCGAAGGGCAGCGCGGCTTCCTCCTGGGAGCGCCGCTGGGCCTCGGCCTCGCGGGACTCCGGGGGCAGGGTGGTCAGGTCGGTGACCGGCAGCTCCCACGCACCCGCCGGGTGCACGTGCTGGACGGGCTGTCCCTCCTTCATCGCGAACGTGGTGCGCAGGGCCTCATGCCGGGAGACGACGAGCTCCAGGGCGCGGCGCAGCGCCACCACGTCCAGCGCGCCGTCCATCCGCAGCGCGGTGGCGAGGGTGTAGTGGCTGCCGCCCGGGCGGAGTTGCTCCACCACCCACAGCCGCTGCTGCGCGTAGGACACCGGCAGTTCCCTATCCCGCGACGTGGCGACGAGGGCCGGGATGCGCGGTCCCTCCACGCGCGAGAGGAGCGACGCCTCCACCCGCTCCGTGAGCCGGGCGACGGTGGGCGCATCGAACAGGGCGCGCAGTGGCAGCTCCACGCCGAAGGTCGCACGCAGCCGGGAGACGAGCTGCGTGGCCAGCAGCGAATGGCCTCCGATGACGAAGAAGTCGTCGTGCAGCCCCACCGAATCCAGACGGAGCAGCTCCTGGAACAGCGTGGCGATGCGCTGCTGGAAGAGCGTCATCCGCTCCGGAGCCACGGGGCCGGCCGCGACCGAGCGCGCATCCGGAGCGGGCAGCGCCCTGCGGTCCACCTTGCCCACGGGCGTCAGCGGCAGTGCGTCCAGCGACACGAACGCGGAGGGCACCAGCGGCGCTGGCAACCGTTCGGAGACGAAGGCACGCAGCGCCGCTGCCTCCACCGGCGCGCCCGGCACGAACCACGCCACGAGGCGATCCCCGATGACTCCCGCCACCGCGGCCTTCACCGACGGGTGCTGCCGGAGGATGGACTCCACCTCGCTCAGTTCGATGCGGAAGCCGCGCAGCTTCACCTGCGTGTCCATGCGGCCCAGGAAGTCCAACGTCCCGTCCGCGAGCCAGCGCACCCGGTCTCCCGTGCGGTACAGCCGCGCACCGGGCACGTCTCCGAACGGTGAAGGCACGAAGCGCTCCGCCGTCAGCGCGGGGCGCCCCAGGTAGCCCCGGGCCAGACCGTCACCGCCCAGGTACAGCTCGCCTGCGACGCCCACAGGCACGGGCTGTCCGTGCGCATCCAGCACGTACGTCTGGACGCGCGTCATCGGCCGGCCGATGGGCACCGACGTCGCGTGCTCCGGAAGGTCCACGATGTCGTGCGTGGTGACGCCCACGGTCGTCTCCGTGGGGCCATACAGGTTCACCAGCCGTCCCGGAGGCCCCGCGCGCAGCACCGCGCGCGCCGCATCCACGTTCGCGGCCTCACCGGCGTAGAGGACCGTACGCATTGTGGCGAAGGCATCCGGGACTTCACGCGCCACGGTGTGGAAGAGGGCCGTGGCGAACAGGGCCGTGGTGGCGCCCACCTCGCGCAGCGTGCGAGCCAGTTCCTCCGGAGCCAGCGTCACTTCACGCGGCAGGATGACGAGCCGCGCGCCATTGAGCAGCGCGCCCCAGACCTCGAAGGTGGCCAGGTCGAACGAAGGCGTGCCCGCCTGCACCACGCAGTCGTCCGGCCCGAGCTGGACGTAGTTCGTGTCCCGCACCAGATGCACGATGGACTGGTGCGTGATGCCCACGCCCTTGGGCGTACCCGTGGATCCGGACGTGTAGAGCACGTAGGCCAGTTGCTCCGGCCGCACGGTGACGTCCACGGAAGCAGGCGCCGGTTCCTCCGCGTCCGGCGCAAGGATCACCGTGGGCAGGGAGTGCTCGGGAAGGGCGCTCAGCAGAGATCGCTGGCCCACCACCGCGGCGATGCCCGCGTCCTTGAACATGAACGCGAGGCGGGAGCGCGGATAGGCAGGGTCCATGGGCACGTAGCAGCCGCCCGCCTCCAGGATGCCGACCATCCCCACCACCAGCTCCAGCCCTCGCTCCACGCACAGCGCGACCCGAGCCTCTGGAGGGAGCCCGAACGCGCGCAGGCGCCGGGCCAGCCGCCGTGCCCGCTCCGCCAACGCCGCGTAGGTGAGCACCTGTCCTTCGTGCTGGACCGCGACAGCGTCCGGAGCACGGAGCACCTGGGCCGCGAACAGCTCCGGCACGGTGTGGGGCGCGAGCGGACGCTGCGTGGCGTTCCAATCCACGAGCACGCGCTGGCGCTCCTCGCCGTCGAGCAGCGAGTGCTCCCGCACGGGCGCATCCGGCCGGGCCGTGAGCGCGCCGAGCAGCACCTGGAAGTGCGCCATCATCCGGGCGATGGTTGCGGGGTCGAAGAGGTCGGTGCTGAAGTTCAGGTCGCCGCTGAACGCGCCGTCCCGCTCCTGGAGGCTGAAGTCCAGGTCGAACTTCGCGGTGGTGAGCTCCCCGCCGCGCAGCTCCAGGCGAAGGCCGGGAAGGTCCAGCGCGCCCACAGGAGCGTTCTGGAAGGTGAACGCCACCTGGAACAGCGGAGACCGGCTCAGGTCCCGAGCCCCCTGCATGCCCTCCACCAGCTTCTCGAAGGGCAGGTCCTGGTGCGCGTACGCCGCGAGCGTCGTGGCGCGCACCTGGGCGAGCAGCGCCCGGAACGACGCGCGCGGGTCGATGCGCGCACGCAGCACCAGCGTGTTGACGAAGAAGCCGATGAGCCCCTCGGTCTCCGCGCGGTTGCGGTTGGCGATGGCGGAGCCCACGAGCACATCGTCCTGGCCTGAGTAGCGCGACAACAGCAGCTGGAAACCCGCGAGCAGCACCATGAACGGCGTGGCGCCTTCACGGGCCGCCAGGGCCTTCACCGCTTCGGACACGCCCGGAGACAGCGCCACGGGAAGCGACGCCCCCCGGAACGACTGCGAAGCGGGACGAGGCCGGTCGGTGGGCAACTCCAGCGCGGTGGGCGCGCCGTCGAGCTCCCGCCGCCACCACTCCAGCTCCGCCTGGAGCACGCCTCCCTGGAGCCACGAGCGCTGCCAGAGGGCGAAGTCCGCGTACTGGATGGGCAGGGGAGACAGCGCTGGCGACTGACCGGAAGCGAAGGCCCGATAGAGTGCGCCCAGCTCGCGAGCGAAGACGCCAATGGACCAACCATCGGAGACGATGTGGTGCAGCGTGAGCAGCAACCAGTGACGCCGTGAATCCAGCCGCAGCAACACGGCGCGCACGAGCGGCCCGGTGCCCAGGTTGAAGGGCCGCGAAGCCTCGGAAGCGGCGTGACGGTGGGCCTCCGCTTCACAGTGGTCCTTGGAGAGGGACTCCAGTGAAACGACGGACAGCGTGAGTGCCGCTTCGTCATGGAGCCGCTGGACCGGCGAATCCCCATCGAACACGAACGTGGTGCGCAGGACTTCATGCCGGTGCACCAGGGCCTGGAGGGACTGCTCCAACGCGGAGGCATCCAGCGCGCCATCGAGCACCAGGATGCCGGGCACGTTGTAGAAGGCGCTGCCGGGCTGGAGTTGATCCAGGAACCACAACCGCTGCTGCGCGTAGGACAGCGGCACGGGACCGGAGCGCGGCATGGCCACGAGCGGCGGAGTCCCCGGCCGGGAGTCCTCCCGAGAGCGAAGGGCCGCCACACGGACCGCGAGCGTCTCCACCGTGGGCGCGGCGAAGAGGTCGCCCAGGGGTAGCTCCACGCCCAGCGTCGAGCGCAGGCGCGACACCACCTGCGTGGCCAGCAGGGAGTGGCCGCCCAGGTCGAAGAAGTCATCGTGGATGCCCACGCGAGGAACGTGCAGCACCTCCGCGAAGAGCGCGGCGATCTGATCCTCCATCGCGTCACGAGGCGCGACGTACGTGTCCGCCAATGCCGAGGGAGCCTCGGGAGCGGGAAGGGCGGAGCGGTCCAGCTTTCCGTTGGCGTTGAGCGGCAGTGCGCCCAGCACCACCAAGGCGCCGGGGATGAGGTAGTCGGGAAGCCGCTGCTGAAGCTCCGAGCGCAGGGCCCTGCCGTCCAGCGCCTCCCCGACGACGTAGGCTACCAGTCGCTTGTCCCCGGCGACGTCCTCGCGCACCACGGCCACGGCTTCGTGCACGCCCGGCATTCCGCGCAGGGCCGCTTCGACCTCGCCCGGTTCGATGCGGAAGCCGCGCAGCTTCACCTGGAAGTCGGTGCGCCCCAGGAAATCCAACGTGCCGTCCGCGCGCCAGCGCGTCCTGTCGCCGGTGCGGTAGAGCCGTGCCCCCGGTGTCGTGCTGAACGGGTGCGGCACGAAGCGCTCGGCGGTGAGGGCGGGCTGGTGGAGATAGCCCCACGCCAGTCCCTCGCCGCCGACGTACAGCTCCCCGGGCATGCCTGGGGGGACGGGCCGCATCGCCGGATCCAGCACGTAGGCGGTGGAGTGAGGCAGCGGACGCCCGATGGGGACCGCGGCCTCCACGGCGTCGCCCGCGTGCATCCGGTGCGTGGCGGAGAAGGTGGTGTTCTCGGTGGGCCCGTAGCCGTTGATCAACACCGTGCCCGGGCGCATCCGCGCCAGGTGCTCCCGCACTCGGGACGCCGGGAGCACGTCGCCTCCCGCCAGCACCTGCGCCACGGAAGCCAGGGCCTCTGGATGGTGCACGGCCATCTGTTCGAACAGGGCGGCCGTGAGCCACAGCGTGGTGACACGCTGCTCTGTCAGCACCTCCGCGATGCGCGCGAGGGACAGCTCCCCCGGAGGCGCGAGCACCAGCCGGGCTCCATGCAGCAACGCGCCCCAGATCTCGAGCGTCGAAGCATCGAACGCGGCCGGCGCGAGTTGGAGGACCACCTCCTCCGGGCCGAAGCGCATGAAGCCGGTGTCCACCACCAGCCGCGACACGGCACGGTGCGGAACGCAGACGCCCTTGGGCGTCCCGGTGGAGCCCGAGGTGAAGAGGACATAGGCGAGCCGGTCGCCTGTCGTGAGCGCCTCCGGCGGCGCTGTCTCCGGACGTGAAGCCAGCCGGGACGCCTCCACGTCCAGCAGCACCAGCGGCGTCATCAACGACGGCAGCTCATCCGCGAGCGACTCCAGCGTGATGACCATCCCCGCCCCGGACTGCTCCAGCAGGAGCGACCAGCGCTCGGGCGGAGCATTCAGGTCGATGGGCACATAGGCCGCGCCGCTCTTGAGCACCGCCAGCAGCGAGACGATGAGGTCCGGCGAACGCGGCAATAGGACGGCCACGCGGCTGCCCTCGGAGATGCCCGAGGCGCGAAGGTGGTGGGCGAGCTGGTTCGCCCGCGCATCGAGCCGTGCATAGGTCAGGCTCCCGGACTCGGACACGAGCGCCACCGCGTCCGGCGCACGAGCGACCTGCTCCGCGAAGCGAGCCGGGATGGACCGCGAGGAGAAGTCCCGGACGGCGGAGACGCCGCTCCAGTCCTCCAGCACCTGACGCCGTGCCTCGGTGGGCATCAGCGGCAGCCGCGCCACCGGGACCTCCAGCTGTCCGGGAAGCGCTTCCAGCACCGAGGCGTAGCCCTGCATCAACGCCTGGAGGAAGGCCGGGTCGAAGAGATCGGTGTTGTAGTGGAGGCTGCCGGTGAACCCGTCCGGTGATTCCTCCAGGATGAGGCTGAAGTCGTACTTCGACGGCGTGAAGGGAGGCGGCAGCTCACGCAGCGTGAGGTCCGGCAGCCGCCACTCCGCGGTGGGTGCGTTCTGGAGGGTGAGGGTGACCTGGAAGAACGGCGTGTGGCTCGGGTCCCGTTCGGGCTGGAGCTCCTCCACCAGCTTCTCGAAGGGGACCTCCTGGTGTTCGAAGGCGCCGAGCGTCGTGGCGCGCACCTGGGCGAGCAGCGTCCGGAACGAAGCGCGCGGATCGATGCGCGCACGCAGCACCAGCGTGTTGACGAAGAAGCCGATGAGCCCCTCCGTCTCCGAACGGGTGCGGCCCGCGACCGGAGCGCCCACGCTGACGTCGTCCTGCCCGGCGTATCGGGACAGCAGCAGTTGGTACGCGGCCAGCAGCACCATGAAGGGAGTGGCACCCGTCTGCTTGGCCACGGCATGCACGCCGTCCGTCAGCTTCCGGGCCAGCCGCACCGCGAGCGAGTCCCCCGAGAACGTCTGTACCGCCGGGCGCGGCCGGTCCGTGGGCAGCATCAACAGCGGAGGCGCACCCGCGAGCTGCTCCCGCCACCATGCAAGCTGCGAGGTGAGCACGTCTCCCTGAAGCCAGGAGCGCTGCCACGCGGCGAAGTCGGCGTACTGGATGGGAAGTGGCGGCAGCGAAGGCCGCTGGCCGGAAGCGAAGGCGTGATAGAGGGCCACCAGCTCGCGCACGAGCACCCCCGTGGACCAGCCGTCCGAAGTGATGTGATGCGTGAGGACGAGCAGCACGTGCCGCGTCTCCTCCAGCCGCACGAGCACCGCGCGGAAGAGCGGGCCCCGCGCCAGGTCGAAGGGCCGCTGCGCCTCCTCGGCAACGAAGTCCCGCAGCCGGGAGTCATCCAGGTTCACGAGTTCGAACGGGCAGGGCGCCGGGGGCGCGATGCGCTGAACCGGCCCGTGGGCTCCAGCGGCGAACGTGGTGCGCAGTACTTCATGGCGTTCGACCAGCGCATCCATGGCCTGCCGCAGCGCGGGAACATGGAGCGCGCCTTCGAGCAGGACGGTCCCGGGCAGGTTGTACGCAACGCCACCGGGCTGAAGCTGCTCCAGGAACCACAGGCGCTGCTGCGCGAAGGACAGGGCCAGCTCACCCTCCCGGCTCACGGGCCGCAACGGCGGCGCACCGGGTCCATCACTCCGGATCCGCGCCTCGTCCAGCGCCGAGGCCAGCGCCGCGAGCGTGGACGCCTTGAAGACCGCACGCAGCGGCAGCTCCACCCGCAACGTTGAGCGGATGCGCGAAAGGAGCTGCGTGGCGAGCAGCGAATGCCCTCCCAGCGCGAAGAAGTCATCGTGCATGCCCACGCGCTCGACGCGCAGCAGCTCCGCCCAGAGCGAAGCCAGCCGCTCTTCCGTGGGCGTGCGCGGCGCGACGTACTCCGGCGCCACCGCCGAGGCGACCTCGGGCACGGGCAGCGCCCTGCGGTCGACCTTGCCACTGGACGTCAGGGGCAGGGCCTCCATCGAGACGAAGGCACCGGGCACCATGTACTCAGGGAGCTTTTCGGAGAGGAACGTCCGAAGGGCCTCCGTCCCCGGTACATCCGGCCTGCCGACGAGATACGCCACCAACCGCGTGTCGCTCGCCGTCACGCCCGCGAGCGCCACGACGACGGCCTGCCGCACGGCCGGGTGCTGCTCCAGCGCGGATTCAATCTCTCCCAGTTCGATGCGAAGCCCGCGCACCTTCACCTGGAAGTCGGTTCGGCCCAGGTACTCGATGGCGCCATCGGGCAGCCACCTCGCGAGGTCCCCCGTGCGGTACAGCCGGGCCCCGGGCGTGTCGCTGTACGCGTCCGGGATGAAGCGCTCCGCGGTCAGGTCCGGGCGGCCCAGATACCCTCGGCCCACCTGCACGCCCCCGATGAACAGCTCACCGGGAACACCCTGGGGCACCGGCCGCAGCGACGCGTCCAGCAGCCGGATCGCCGTATTCGCCACCGGATGGCCGATGGGCACGGAGCGCCCCAGCGCGCCTCGGACGCACTCGTACGCGGTGACCTCCACCGCGGCCTCGGTGGGGCCATAGAGGTTGTGCAGCCGGGCATGGGGCAGCCGTGTCAGGCACCGTTCGGCCAGCTCCAGCGGCAGCGCTTCACCGCTGCACACCACCTGGCGCAGCGACGTGCACTGCTCCAGGCCGGGCGTTTCCAGGAACGCCTGGAGCATGGACGGCACGAAGTGCGTGACGGTGACGCGCTCCCGCGCGATGAGGTCCGCCAGATAGTCCGGCTCCTGGTGTCCTCCGGGCCGGGCCACCACCAGCCGCGCGCCCACCATCAGCGGCCAGAAGAACTCCCACACGGACACGTCGAAGCTGAACGGCGTCTTCTGCAACACCGCGTCGCCCGGCGACAGCGGCAGCGTCCCCAGCATCCACTGGAGCCGGTTGACGATGCCCGCGTGCGCGTTCATCGCGCCCTTCGGCCGCCCCGTGCTGCCGGAGGTGAAGATGACGTACGCCAGCGCGTCCTCGGAGGCCACCGGAGGTGGCGCGCCGGATGGCTGCCGGGCCACCTCCGCCCACTGCGAATCCAGGCGGAGCACCGGCACGGAGGTCCCCTCCGGCAGCCGCGCCATCAGCCGCTCCTGGATGAGCACCACGGCGGGCCGGGCATCCTCGAACATCCACGTGAGCCGCCGCGCGGGCAGGGACGGATCCAGCGGTACATAGGCCCCTCCCGCCTTCAACGTCGCGAGCAGCGCCACCACCAGCTCCAGCGACCGCTCCAGCATCAACCCGACGCGGACCTCCGGCCCTACGCCCACGGAGCGCAGGTGCCACGCGAGCTGGTTGGCCTGGGCATCCAGCTGCGCATAGGTGAGCGCCGTCTCTCCGAAAGTGACAGCCACCGCGTCCGGCGTGCGAGCCACCTGCGCTTCCACCAACTCATGCAGCAGCCCCCCGCGAGGAAACGCCACCCGGGGCCCGCGCCACGCATGAAGCACGCGCTGCCGCTCGGCCGCATCCAGGAGGGACAGCTCCGACAGGCGTGCATCCGGCCGGGAGACAGCGTCCTCCAGCAGGACGCGCAGGTGCCCCATCAGCCGCACCATCGTGGCCTCATCGAAGAGGGCGATGCGGTACTCGGCGGTGAGGCGCACGCCGTCCGCCTGTTCGAAGGCGAAGAGGGTGAGGTCGAACTGCGCGAAGCCGCTGTCCACCAATTGCGCGTCCAGCGACAGCCCGGGCAGGCGCACGGCCGGGAGGGGCGTGTTCTGAAGGACGAACATCACCTGGAAGAACGGCGGCACGTCCAGGTGGCGCGGAGGCTGGAGCACCTCCACCAGCTTCTCGAAGGGCACGTCCTGGTGCGCGAAGGCCTCCACCGACGTCGCCTGCACGCGGCCCATGAGCGCGCGGAACGATGGATCCCCCGCGAGCGACGTGCGCAGCGCGAGCGTGTTGACGAACAACCCGACCAGCGGCTCCAGCTCCGCGCGCGAGCGTCCGGCGACGGGCGTTCCGACCGTGAGGTCGTCCTGCCCGGAGTAGCGCAGGAGCAACACGTTGAAGCCCGCGAGCAACACCGTGAAGAGGGTGGTGCCCTCCCGCGCCGCCAGGGCCGCGAGCCGCTGGAGCAATGCGGCGGGGAGCATCGCGGACACCGTCGCGCCCCGGCTGTCCGCCCCTCCCGCGCGAGGCCGATCCGTGGGCAGCGACAGGAACGCCCGCGCATCCAGTCGCGAGCGCCACATGTCGAGCGACGCCTCCAGCGCCTCGCCCTTCAACGCCTCCCGCTGCCATACGGAGAAGTCCGCGTACTGCAACGCCAGCGCGGGCAGCTCCGGCGTTCCGCCAGATGCCAGGGCCTCGTAGAGGACGCCCAGTTCGTGCACCAGCAGGCCCATGGACCAGCCGTCGGACACGGTGTGGTGCAGCGCGAGCAGCAACAGGTGCTCGGTGGGGGAGACGGCGAAGAGCACGGCGCGCAGCAGCGGCCCGTGCTCCAGGTCGAACGGCGCGCGGGCCTCTTCGTGCAATTTGCGCCAGGCCTCCGCGGCGTCCGCCACGGGCACCACGGGCAGGGGCACCTCCAGCTCCGGCGCGATGCGCTGCCATGGCCTTCCGTCCTGTTCCACGAAGGTGGTGCGCAGCACCGCGTGGCGGCGCACCACTTCGTTCAGGCTCCCCGCCAGCGACGGCACATCGAGCAGGCCCTCCAGGCGCACCGAAAAGAGCAGGTTCAATCCCGCCTGCCCGGGCGCCAGCCGCTCCTGGAACCACATGCGCTCCTGGCCGAACGACGCCGGGACCCGGGACGTAGGGCGGCGCTTCTCGCGCAGCAGTTCCGCCAGACGCGCGCGCTTCTGCTCAGGGGTGGAAGCCATGGGCCAGGGACTCCTTGGGAGGGGGGCTCGCGAACGCTCGTGGAGGAGATGTGACAGGTCCCCGGGCTCGCGAGCGCGCGGGATAGTAGACAGGCCCTCCGACACACCCGCAGCGATTTGGGCGAGAGGGCCTGGCTGTCAGCCCGCTCGGGAGCGCGGCCCCGCGGGCGGTGGGCACAGAGCGGGAAATCCGCTCCACGCCCGGTCTCTGGTGACATGTTTCAGCGGTGTTTCACCGTGGTGGTGAAACGCCCGCGCCTGACGTTTCCACTAGACTTCGGGGATGCCCGAGCCCTTCCGGATCCGCGAAGCCGTGCCCTCCGACGCCGGGCGGATCACCCAGGTGCTGCGCGAGGCCTTCGAGGAGTACCGGGGCCGCCTGGATCCGCCCTCCAGCGCGCACGACAAGACGGAGGCCGTGGTGCGGCGCGAGCTGTCGGACGGCGGCGCCTTCGTCGCGGAGGCGGACGGCATCCTCTTCGGCTGCGTGTTCTTCCACCCGAAGGGGGATCACCTGTACCTGGACCGGCTCGCGGTGCTGCCCGCGCACCGGGGTCAGCGCGCGTCGCTGCGCCTCATGGAAGCGGTGGAGTCCCGAGCGCGCGAGCTGGGGCAGACGCGCGTGCGGCTGTCGGTGCGGCTCGCGCTCACGTCGCACCATGCGTGGTACGCGCGTCAGGGCTACGTCTTCCATTCCCATGGGACGCACGCGGGCTACGCGTCGCCCACGTTCGTGGTCTTGGAGAAGACGCTCTGACGCTTCAGCCGAGTGAAGCCAGCGGAACGCGGCGGCCTTCCATGTCGCTCTGGATGGCGGCCTGGATGACCCGAACCGTCTCGCTCGCGCTCACCGCCGTCACGGGGACGGGCGCGCCGTGGAGGATGGCGGCGCCGAGCTGCCGGTAGAACTGGCCGTAGTCTCCGGGGATGGTGGCGACCGCTTCCCCCGAGGCGAGCAACCGGCCGTGGCGCTCCGGAGGTTCGCGGCCGAAGTCCGGGTGGCCGGGACGCAGGCCCGCTTCGAGCTGTCCCTCCTGCGGATCCAGCGCGTGCTTCACGTACGCATCGCGGTCGCCTTGCAACACGAAGCGGGGCCACGGCGCGTGCACCACGGAGCCGGAGTGCAGCACCACGCGCAGCGCGCCGTAGCGCAGCACCAGATGGAACCAGTCCGTGCCCCGCGCGCCCGGACGTTGCCGGCCCAGGTCCGCTACCACCGACTCTGGCAGGCCGAAGAGCTGCACGGCCTGGTCGACGAGGTGCGAGCCCAGGTCCCAGAGCGTCCCGCCGCCGGGCACGTCCTGCTCCTTCCAGCGATCCTTCACCTGCGGCCGGAAGCGGTCGAAGTGGCTCTCCAGGCTGTAGAGCGTCCCCAGCCGTCCCTGCTCCAGCAACTGGCGCACGGTGAGGAAGTCGCCGTCCCAGCGCCGGTTATGGAACACGGTGAGGCAGCGCCCTCGCTCCTTCGCGAGCGCGTCCAGCCGCAGCGCTTCGTCCACGTCCAGCGCGAAGGGCTTCTCCACCACCACGTGCTTGCCCGCGCGAAGCGCCTGTTCCGCGAGCGAGGCATGCGACGCGTTGGGCGTGCACACGACGAGCACGTCCAGGTCCGGATCCGCCAGCAGCGTCTCCACGGTTCCCGTGCGGACACCCGGCCAGTCACGGGCCACGGCCTCCGTGCGGCTCGACGCCACGGCGGTCAGGGTGAAGGCGGGTTCCGCGGCGATGAGTGGCCCGTGGAAGCGCGAGCCGGACAAGCCATAGCCAAGGAGGCCCACGCGCAGCGGGGAGCCAGGGACGCGAGCGGAGGTCATGGACCGCGAGGGTAGCGGGAAGGGGCCCCGGTCTGGCTAGAGTCCACCCCATGGAGACCGTGCCCCTCATCGACGTCCGAGCCCTCGTCGACCCCACGTCGAGCCTCCAGGCCCGGAGGGAGGCCGCCGCTCGCATGGGCGCGGCCTGCCGGAACACCGGCTTCTTCTATGTCGTGGGCCATGGCGTGGACGTGGGGCTTCAGACCCGGTTGGAGGCGCTGGCCCGGGACTTCTTCGCGCGGCCGGAGGAGGAGAAGCAGCGGGTGCGCATGGCGCGCGGGGGCAGGGCGTGGCGGGGCTTCTTCCCCGTGGGCGGGGAGCTCACGTCAGGCCGGCCGGACCGCAAGGAGGGGCTGTACTTCGGCACGGAGCTGCCGCCGGAGGATCCACGCGTGCGCGCCGGCACTCCGCTGCACGGCGCGAACCTGTTCCCCCGGGAGCCGGAGGCGCTGGGCGGCGCGGTGCTGGCGTACATGGCGGCGCTGACGTCGCTGGGACACGCGCTGATGTCCGGCATCGCGCTCAGCCTGGACCTGGAGCCGGACTTCTTCGCCACCCGGTACATGGCGGATCCGACCGTGCTCTTCCGCATCTTCAACTACCCGCCGGGCCCGGAGGTGGACGCGCAGGGCCTGCCGGTGTGGGGCGTGGGCGAGCACACCGACTACGGCGTGCTCACCATCCTCAAGCAGGACGACGCGGGCGGGCTCCAGGTGAAGACCCGCCAGGACGGGCACACGCGCTGGGTGGACGCGCCGCCGGTGGAGGGCGCGTTCGTGTGCAACATCGGGGACATGCTCGACCGGATGACGCGCGGCGTGTACCGCTCCACGCCGCACCGGGTGCTCAACCGAGCCGGCCGCGACCGGCTGTCCCTGCCGTTCTTCTTCGATCCGGACTGGACCGCGGAGGTGCGCGCCATCGACTCGCCCGCGCTGAAGGACGCGGGTGCGGACGACCACGCGGAGCGGTGGGACCGGCGGAGCGTGCACGCCTTCCAGGGCACCTACGGGGACTACCTGCTCGGCAAGGTGGGGAAGGTGTTCCCCGACCTGGGTGCCGAAGTGCTGTAGCGCCCCCTCAGGAGTGCCGGAGGCGCTGGGCCGCGGCGCTGTCCTGCAGGGTCGACGGCGCGGTCTCCGCGGCGGCCAGGTCGGGCGGCCCCGGGTCCTTCATCGCCAGCACCAGGCACTCCCGCAGGCGCTGGCGCGCGCGGAACAGCAGGATGCGCGCGTTCTCCGGTGAGATCTCCAGCAGCGAGGAGACCTCCTCGCCTGGACGCTCATCCAGGAGCCGGAGGCGGATGACCGCCTGCTGCATCTGCGACAGCTGCTGGACGCAGCGCACCAGGCTCACCCGCGCCTCCGCCTCCGCCACCAGCGTGTCCGCCGAGGGCAGGTCGGAGGCCACGTCGGACAGCTCGATGTCGGTCGGCAGCGCCCGGCGCGCCAGCTTGCGCCGCTGGTTCAGCGCGGCGTGGGCCACCAGCGTGGACAGCAGGCGCTCGACCTCGTTGGAGCGGGCCGAAAGGGTCGAGGCCTCCGGCATCCGCAGGAAGGTGACGAAGGCGTCCTGGACGCAGTCGAGCGCGTCCTCGGGAGGCAGCCCCCGGCGCCTCGCGGCCGTCACCAGGCGCGCGCGGTGCTGGTGCACGAGCAGGGTGATCCAGGAGAGGAACTGGGCGCGTTCCGTGGCGGAGTCCGGGGAGCTGTCATCAGGCATGGCTCCGCCATCCTAACCCCTTCGGCGAAAGCCGCCGAAGGGGGAAGGCCGGAACACCTGGATGACGCATGACGACTTGCGTCGTCTAGACCGGGCGATGCGCTCCGCGCGCGAGCGCGGTCATCAGTTCCTTCTCGTTGAAGCCCAGCGGCGGCAGGGCGGACTGCCTCCCGTAGACGACCTCCCGGGAGGGGGCCAGCAGCACGGTGCCGCTCGGCTGCAGCTTGCCCCAGAGGATCGGCTCCAGACCTGCTTCCGCGTGCGTGCCCGTGCCGCTGGTCAGCACCGGCACCGGCACCCCCAGCCAGGTGGACAGCTCGCGCGCCTCCTCGGGCCCGTCCGGGATGACCGAGATCACCTTCGCCTGGTTCGCCGCGATGTCACCCTGGCGCTTCGCCAGCGTCTTCAGATGGTTGCGGCACACCGGACAGGCGGCGTTGCGGAGGAAGAAGACCACCGCCGCCTCGCCGCCCATGGCCTCGGCCAGCCGCGTGGGCTTGCCCATCCCGTCCCGCAACTCCAGGTCGGGAAAGCGGGCCCCGGGCTCGAAGGTCGCTGTCACGCGTGGATTCCGTCGATAACCGCCGCCGGGACCAGGTCCACGGGCGGGATGTCGATCTCCGTCTGGGCCAGGTGGTTGAGGTAGTTGCCGAAGGTGGTGGCGACGACCTGCGCCAGGATCTCCACCACGTCGCCGTCCGTCCAGCCCGCGGCACGCACCGCCGCCAGCTCCGCGTCCGTCACCGCGCCGCGGCGCGCCGCGATCTGCCGGGAGAACTGGAGCGCCGCTTCCACCTTGGCGTCCGGCGCCTTGCCGGAGCGCGCCAGATCCAGCTCCTGATCGGAGAGGCCCGTCTTGCGGCCCAGCTGGGTGTGGTGCGAGACGCAGTAGCGGCAGCCCTGCGCGTTGCCCACCGCGAGGGCGATCTGCTCTCGCACGCGCGGCGTCAGCTGCCCCTGGCCCAGCGTCCCGTGCAGCGCGAAGAAGGCGCTCATCGCCGCGGGCGAATTGGCCAGCACCCGGACCGGCGGAGGCAGGTTGGCGCCCAGCTTCTCCTTGATGGGTTTGAGCGTGGCGTGCGAAAGGTCGACAAGGTTCAGACGGGACATTGAGAACTCCTGATGCCGCAGGATTGCGGCTTGCCTGTGATTAAGGTCGCGACCCCTGGCTGGCGTTACGCCGGACCTGTCGATTCTTCCGAAATTTTCTCAACATGCCGAAATTGCTGGTGATTTTTCGGGCGATAATCATACAGAAAATCCCCATAAATCAGTCGCGAAAGGCGCAAGGGAAAATTGAAATGAATGTAATTCTTTGTTGAAACGCATTTCTCGCGGTGGCATTGTCAACTGAATCCAACATTCCAATTCGTGGGGAGGATGAGTCTTGGGGCGACTGAGGATTCATACGATTGAGAGCGCTCCGGAGCAGTCCCGTCCGGTGCTTGCCGCGGTGGAGAAGTCCGCCGGTTTCCGTTCGAACCTGCTGGGGCTCATCGCGGAGTCGCCCGGCATGACGCAGGCCTTCGCGCAGATGGGGCCGCTGCTGGCGCAGTCCTCCCTGGGCCCCGTGGAGCGCGAGGTGGTCATCATGACCATCGGCTGGGAGAACGACTGTTCGTACTGCATGGCCTTCCACAGCTTCTTGTGTCGCAAGCTCCAGGTCCCGGACGCGCTCGTGACCGCGCTCCGGTCGGGGACGACGCTGCCGGATCCGCGGCTGGAGGTGCTCGCGGAGTTCACCCGGACGGTGGTCCGTGAGAAGGGGACCGTGGGAGACGAGCTCTGGAGCCGGTTCACGGCCCAGGGCTTCACGAGCGCCAACGCGCTCGACGTCATCCTCGCCCTCTCCCAGCAGGTGCTGGTGAACTACGCGAACCACCTGGGCGGCGTGGAGCTGGAGCCGGCGCTGAAGGAATTCGCGTGGACCCGCCCGGCTGGGGCGGCGGCGCGCACGGCGTAGTGCCCGGGGCCCCGGCAACGCCCCGGGGCTTCCTCCCAGACATCCGATGTTTCGCGCCCAGGCCCTTCGCGCTGGCGCGCGAGTCCGCGTTCGCGGTGACGGTCTTGTCGTGTCTTGAGTTGCTTCAGGCGCGGGCGGGGTCTGCCTTGCGCTGACGTGGAAACCGAGCCCTTGGGGAAGGGCTGTCAGGGGGAATTGCCTTGGGTGCGCCGACGAACGCTGCTCCTGTCACGGATGCCTCCGTGCTGTCCGTGATCCGCTCCCATCTGCTGGAGGCATTGGCGCGCCGCAACGGCCTGTCGCCAGAGCAGATCGACTCCCGCCGGCCCTTCAGCCACTACGGCTTGGATTCGCTGGGCGCGGTGGCGCTCGGGAGGGCGTTGACGGAGCTGGCGGGACGCGATGTGTCTCCCACGGTCTTCTGGCGCCACGCCAGCGTGGATGCGCTGATGCGGCACCTGGCCACGGGGGACGCGGACGTCCCGGCGCCCGTGGAGGCCGCCGGGCCTTCCGTGGCCCGCGACGAGCCCATCGCGGTGGTGGGCATGGCCTGCCGCCTTCCGGGCGCGCCGGACCTCACCGCGTTCTGGGAGCTGCTGCGCTCCGGACGCGACGCGGTGTCGGAGGTCCCCACCGGGCGCTGGACGGACGGACGGTTGCAGCAGGCGGATATGGGCGGTGCCAGCGCGCCGGTGCCGCGCCGCGCCGGGTTCCTGCCGGACATCGCGGGGTTCGATCCGCTGTTCTTCGGCATCTCCCCGCGCGAGGCGGCGGAGATGGATCCGCAGCAGCGCCTGTTCCTGGAGCTGGCGTGGGAGGCGCTCGAGGACGCGGGCATCGTCCCGCGCGAGCTGCACGCGACGGCGACGGGCGTGTTCGTCGGCGCCATCTGGCGGGACTACGCGGAGCTGGGCGGCGCGGAGCCGGGGCGCATCACGCCGCATACGGCCACCGGGCAGGCGCTCAACATGATCGCCAACCGGCTGTCGTACGTGCTGGGCCTCCAGGGGCCCAGCCTCGTCATCGACACGGCGTGCTCGTCGTCGCTGGTGGCGGTCCACCTGGCCTGCCAGAGCCTGTGGGCGGGGGAGAGCACCACGGCCATCGTCGGTGGCGTCAGCGTGATGGCCTCGCCGCACACCATGGTGGCGCTGTCCCGCTTCGGCGGCCTGTCACCGGACGGCATGTGCAAGGCCTTCGACGCGAGCGCGGACGGCTTCGGGCGCGGAGAGGGCGGGGGCGTGGTGGTCCTCAAGCCGCTCTCCGCCGCGCTCGCCGCGGGCGACACCATCCGCTGCGTCATCCGTGCCACGGGCAGCAACAACGATGGGCCGAGCAACGGCCTCACGGCGCCGAACCCGGAGGCCCAGGAGAAGCTCGTGCGGCAGGTCCTCGCGCGCTCGGGCGTGGCGCCCGGCGCGGTGGGCTACGTGGAGACGCACGGCACGGGGACGGCGCTGGGAGACCCCATCGAGGCGGGCGCGCTCGGGGCTGTGTTCGCGAAGGCGCGCGGCGAGGGTCCGCCGCTGGTCATCGGCTCGGTGAAGACCAACATCGGGCACCTGGAGGGGGCCGCGGGCATCGCCGGCTTCCTCAAGGCCTGCCTGTGCGTCGAGCAGCGCACGGTGGTGCCCAGCCTCCACTTCACGCGGCCCAACCCGCTCATCCCCTTCGAGGAGCTCCGGTTGGAGGTCTCGCGGGAGACCCGCGCGTGGCCGGTGCCGGACGGGCCGGCCGTGGCGGGCGTCAGCGCGTTCGGCTGGGGCGGCACCAACGCCCACGTCGTTCTCCAGGAGGCCCCGCCGTCGCGGCTCGCCTGGGTGGGGCTGGCGGCGCCCGATGCCGCGGGACTGAAGGGCGAGGCCCGCCGCGCGCTGGAGGCCCTGCGGTCCGGGATGCCGCTCGACGCGCTCCACGCGGCGCTGGCGCCGGAGGCTTCTGGTGGCCCGGAGCGGCTCACCGTGTGCGTGCGCACCCGGGGCGAGCTGGAGGCGCGCCTGGGCGGGTTCCTGGATGGCGTGGCGGGGACGGTGACGCTGGGGATGGCGCCTGGCCGGCCTCCGAAGGTGGCCTTCGTCTGCGCTCCGCAGGGCGGCCAGTGGGTGGGCATGGGCCGGCGCATGCTGCTGACGGAGGACGCCTTCCGCGCGGCCTTCGAGCGCGTGGACGCGGCCCTGGCGGTCCACTCCGGCCAGTCGCTCCGTGACGAGCTGTTCAAGGCGGAGGGCGTCGCCCGCTACGACGACGTGGACGTGGTGCAGCCGCTCCTCTTCGCGTTCCAGGTGGCCCTGGCGGAGCAGTGGCGCGCCTGGGGCATCACCCCGGATGTCGTGGTGGGGCACAGCCTGGGGGAGATCGCCGCCGCGCACATCGCGGGCATCCTGGACCTGGAGGAGGCGGCGCTCGTCATCCACCACTACAGCCGCCTGCAGAAGCTGCTGGCGGACCGGGGCGGGATGGCCGTGGTCAACCTGCCGCCCGACGCGCTGACCGGGCTGCTGGAGGCCACGAACGGGGCGGTGGTGCTGGCCGGCCACAACGGCCCCCGGTCCACCGTGCTGTCCGGAGACCCGGCCGCGCTCGACGCGCTCCTCGCGGAGCTGAAGCGCCGCAAGGAGCTGTGCGCGCGGATCCGCGTGAACGTCGCCGCGCACAGCCCGCAGATCGACGAGATCCTCCCGGAGCTGGAGGCGGTGCTCGCCGGGCTGCGTCCGAAGCCCGCGCGCCTGCCGATGATCTCCACTGCGCTGCGGCGGCGGATGGAGGGGCCGGAGGTGGACGGGCGCTACTTCGGCCAGAACCTGCGCACGCCGGTGTGGCTGGCTCCGGTGCTCGCGTCGCTGGTGGCGGACGGCGTGGACGCGCTGGTGGAGCTCAGCCCGCACCCCGTGCTGGTGGGCGCCCTGCAGCAGGCCGCCGAGGGCCGGCAGCCGCCTCCGGTCGTCCTGCCGTCCACCACGCGGGACGAGGACGAGCGGCTGGCCCTGTACGAAGCGCGCGCCACGCTGTTCCGGCTGGGATGCGCGGGGGCGGCCCCCCCCGCGCCCCGCGACGCGATGGTGCCGCTGTCCGCCCATACCCCGCAGGCGCTCCGGGAGCTGGCGGCGCGCATGGCCGGGACGCTGCGCCAGGCGCCCTGGACGCAGGTGGAGGACGTCGCCGCCACGGCCGCGCTGCGCCGGACGCACCACGCGGAGCGGCTGGCGGTGGTCGCGCGCGGAACGGAGGACCTGGCCCAGGCGCTGGATGCGTTCGCCCGGGGCGAGCCCCATGAGCGGCTGGTGACCCCGGCGCTCGCGAAGGCGCCCTCGGTGGTGTTCGTCTTCCCGGGGCAGGGCTCGCAGTGGCACGGGATGGCGCGGCAGCTCTTGCGTGACGAGCCGGTCTTCCGCGCGGAGCTCCTGCGGTGCGACGCCGCCATCCATGCGTTCACCGGCTGGTCCGTGCTGGAGGAGCTGGAGGCGTCCGAGTCCGCGTCCCGGATGGCCCGGGTGGACGTGGTGCAGCCGGTTCTCTTCGCCGTGGAGGCGGCGCTGGCCGCGCTCTGGCGCTCCTGGGGCGTGCGGCCCAAGGCGGTCATCGGCCACAGCATGGGCGAGGTCGCGGCGGCTTATGTCGCGGGTGCGCTGAACCTGGCGGACGCGGCGCGGATCATCTGCCGCCGAAGCCAGCTGCTCCGCCGCGTGAGCGGGCAGGGCGCCATGCTCGCCGCGGAGCTCACGCTGGACGAGGCCCGGGAGGTCCTGCGCGGCCACGAGGCGCAGGTCGCCGTGGCCGTGAGCAACAGCTCCCGCTCCACCGTGCTGTCGGGCCAGCCGCAGGCGCTGGAGGTCATCTCCCAGGCGCTCCAGGCCCGAGGCGTCTTCTGGCGCTGGGTCAAGGTGGATGTCGCCTCCCACAGCCCGCAGATGGACGCGCTCAAGGCCGAGCTGCTGGAGGTGCTGGCGGACGTCCGGCCCTCGCCGTCGGCGGTGCCCATCCACTCCACGGTCCTGGACGCGGTGACGGACGGCCGCGACTTCGACGCGGGCTACTGGGTGCGCAACCTGCGCGACCCCGTCCTCTTCGCCTCGGCGGTCCGGCGCGCGCGTGAGGCGGGACACGACGTCTTCATCGAGATGAGCCCGCATCCCATCCTGCTGCCCGCGGTGGAGCAGGAGCTGGCGGACGTGGACCAGCCGGGCGAGGTGCTGCCGTCGCTGCGGCGCAACGAGTCCGAGCGCGAGACGCTGCTGCGCTCCCTGGCGGCGCTCTACACGCGAGGCCTGGAGCCCGCCTGGAGCGCCGTCACCCGCGCGGGGCGCCCCGGGGTGCCGCTGCCTTCCTACCCCTGGCAGCGCGAGCGCTTCTGGCTGGAGCCGGCGCCCGTGGTCCGTGCTCCCATCGCCGTCAGCCGCCCGAGCGGCGAGGGGCTGCTGGGCAGCCACTTCCCGTCCGCCGTGGAGCCGAGGCTGCACCACTGGCAGGCCGGGTGGGGCGCGGACGTGTCCGGCTTCCTCGCCGGCCACCGCGTGGGCGGTGACGCCGTGGTTCCCGGCGCCGTCTTCCTGTCCATGGCGCTGCGGGCCGCGAAGGAGGCGCTGGGGGACGCGCCCGTGGCGCTGAGGGACATCGCCTTCCCGCAGCCGTTGATCGTGGGCGAGAGCTCCGAGCCCGCGCCGCGCGTGCAGACCGTGCTCTCCGTGCGCGACGCGCAGCGCGAGCTCCAGGTGTTCTCCCAGGGCGAGGGCGGCACGTGGGTGCCCCACGCGCGGGCCCTGGTGGACGCGGGGCCGGCGGCGGCGGTGGGCCGGGAGCGGGCGCAGGAGGCGCTGGCGCTCCGGGACGCGCTGCGCGGCTCCGCGGTGATGCTGCTGGACTCCGTGCGGTACTACGAGCTGCTGGCGGGCTGCGGGCTGGAGTACCGCGCCGCCTTCCGGGGCGTGGACTGCGTCTGGTCCCGCGAGGCGCAGGCGCTGGGACGCATCCTTCCGCCCTCCGCCACGGTGGCTCCGGAGCTGGCCCGGGTGGCCTGCATCGACTCCGCGCTCCAGCTCTCCATCGCCACGCTGCCGCCCAGCCTCGTGTTCCGGGGACGGCAGCTCATCAGCGTGGGGGTGGACGGGTTCGCGCTCCACCGCCTCCCGGAAGGCACCTTCCACGTCCACGCGCAGCGCCGTCCGGGTGGTGAGGCGCCGGTGTTCCAGGTGGACCTGGTGGCGTTCACCGACGCGGGCGAGCCCCTGTTCCACGTCGACGGGCTGAAGGTCCGCGTGCTCGACGTGGCGAGGCCCGCCGTCGCCCGGAACGACGAGGTCCGCCCGGCGACCGCTGCGTCCCGGACGCTGTTCGACGAGCTGGGCGCGCTGGAGCCCACGAGGCGGCGGGCCCGCGCCGAGGACGAGCTGCGGCAGGTGGTGGCCACGGTGCTCAAGCTGGCCCCGGCGCGTGTCCCGGTGGACCAGCCGCTGCGCACCCTGGGCATGGACTCCGTCATGTCGCTGGAGCTGCGCAACCGCATCGAGGCGCGCACCGGCATCCGGCTCTCCGCCACCGCGCTCTGGAACCACCCCACGGTGGAGGCGCTGACGAACTTCGTCCTGACCCAGGCCCCGTCCGCGTCCGCGTCCCGGCCCGCTCCGGCGCGCGCCGTGCCGCCCGCGCCCGTGCCCGCCGCCCCCGTCATTCCCGCGGACGCGGCCTTGCCTTCCGACCTGGAGCTGGAGCGGCTGCTGGAGGCCGAGCTCGCCCAGGTCCACCACCTCATCAAGGAGTCCTGACCATGACGGCCCCGCTGCCCACCGCGAATGATCCCACGCTGCTCAAGCGCAGCCTCGACGCGCTGAAGGACCTCCGGGCCCGGTACGAGTCCCTGGAGTCCCGTGGACGGGAGCCCATCGCCATCATCGGCCTGGGGTGCCGCATCCCGGGGGGCGGAGAGACCCCGGAGACCCTCTGGAAGATGCTGTGTGGCAAGGTCGACGCCGTCAGCGAGGTGCCCGCGGACCGGTGGGACCTGTCTCGCTACTACGACGCGGACGTGGCCACGCCGGGGCGGATGCACATGCGCTACGGCGCGTTCCTCGACGCGCCCGACCGCTTCGACCCGTACTTCTTCGGCATCTCGCCCCGGGAAGCGGAGCAGATGGATCCGCAGCAGCGCCTCTTCCTGGAGGTGGCGTGGCACGCGCTGGAGGACGCGGGCCTGAGCGCGAAGGCGCTCGCGGGCACGGACACGGGCGTCTTCGTGGGCGCCAACGGCAACGACTACCTCCAGCTCCAGCTCTCCGAGCCGCAGGTGCTGGGCACGTACTCGCTGGTGGGCGGCACCAACTGCATCATCCCCAACCGGCTCTCGTACCTGCTGGACCTGCGCGGGCCGAGCATGGCCTTCGACACGGCCTGCTCCTCGTCGCTCGTCGCGGTCCACCAGGCCTGCCAGAGCCTGCGCCACGGGGAGAGCTCCACCGCCATCGCGGGCGGGCTCAACCTGCTCCTGTCGCCCGTGGTGTCGGTGGCGCACTCCAAGGGCCTGCCGCTGGCGCCGGACGGGCGCTGCAAGACGTTCGACGCGCGCGCGGATGGCTACGTCCGCGGCGAGGGCTGCGGCGTCGTGGTGCTCAAGCGTCTGTCGGACGCGATCGCGGCGGGGGACCCGGTGTGGGCCGTCATCCACGGCTCGGCCGTCAACCAGGACGGACTCAGCAACGGCCTCACGGCCCCCAACGGCGGGGCCCAGCGCGCCGTCATCCGCAAGGCGCTGGAGCGCGCGCGTCTCACCGGCTCGGAGGTGGGGCTCATCGAGGCGCACGGGACGGGCACGTCGCTGGGCGACCCCATCGAGGTGGAGGCCCTCTCCGAGGTCTACGGCGCCGCGGAGGGCGAGCGGCGGCCCTGCGCGCTCGGCTCCATCAAGACGAACATCGGGCACCTGGAGGCGGGCGCCGGCATCGTCGGCATCCTCAAGGTCGCGCTGTCGCTCAAGCACGGCGTCATCCCGGCGAACCTGCACTTCCAGGCGCTCAACCCGCACATTTCGTTGGACGGCACGCGTCTCTACGTGCCCACGGAGTCGACGCCGTGGACGGATCCGGCGGAGCGCCGGTACGGCGCGGTCAGCTCGTTCGGCGCGGGCGGCACCAACGCGCACGTCGTGCTGGGCACCCTGGAGTCCGCGCGGCCCGAGGCCAGCGTCCGGCCGTCCCTGCCTGGCGCGGAGCGCGCCCACCTGCTGGTGCTCTCCGCCCGCAGCCGCACGGCGCTGGCGAACGTGGCCCGGCGTCTGGCGGACCATCTGACCCACGGCGCCGGCCAGCATGAATCGCTGGAGGACATCTGCGCCACGGCCGCGCTGCGCAGGACGCACCACGACCACCGGGTGGGGCTCGTCGTCCGGACTCGGGAGGACGCACTCCAGCAGCTGCGCGCGCTCCAGCAGGACGTCCGGCCCCCGGGCGCATGGACGGGCACCGCCGGAAGGCCGGGTCGGCCGGTGTTCCTCTTCCCCTCGGAGCCCCGGTTGTCGGGGGCCCGGCTGGCGGCGCTGGGCCGCGACTGTCCGGTGTTCGCCCAGGCACTGGAGCGCTGTCGCGGCGCGCTCCAGCAGGGGCAGGGCGCGGACGGGGTGGGTGAGCACTTCGCCGTGCAGGTGGCGCTCGCCGAGCTGTGGCGCTCGTGGGGCGTGGAGCCGGGCGCGGTGCTCGGGCAGGGCGTGGGGGAGATCGCCGCGGCCCACGTCGCGGGAGCGCTGTCGCTGGAGGACGCCGCGCGCGTCGCCCGTGAGTGCGGCGCCCTGCTGGCGAAGGGAGACGCGGCGGCCGGAGCGCTGAGCGCGGCGCTGGCGGGACTGATGCCCCGGCCCACGACGGTGCCCCTGTACGCGGCGGACGGGACGGTGCTGGAAGGCGAGTCCCTGGGCGCTGGCGCCTGGACGCGGTGCCTGCGCCGGCCCGCGCAGGCGGTGCCGGGCATCGAGGAGGCACTGCGCGCGGGCCATGTGCTCTTCGTGGAGCTGGGCGCGGAGCCGGTGCTCACCGCGCCGGTGGCGGAGGCCGCCGCGCGCCAGGGACTGACGGACGTGCTGGCGGTGTCCTGCCTCAGCGGGAACCAGGACGCGCTGGGGGCCCTGCTGACGTCCGCGGCGGCGCTCCACGCAGCGGGCCTGGGCCTGCGCCTGGAGCGGCTGCTGGCGCCCCACGGGCACTTCCTCCGGCTGCCGACCTATCCCTTCGAACGGGAGTCCTTCTGGTTCAAGGAGCGGCCCGTCACGATGCTCGCGTCGGTGCGCTCCACCAGCCTGGAGCTGCCCCGCGCGGCGGTGCGTGACACGCCCCCCGAACCCGCCCGCCGCCCCGCGGAGGTCCGCGTCCCGGCCTCGCCGCAGCTGGCCGGTTGGGCGGAGCTGCCGGAGCGCGAGCGCGCCACGAAGCTGCGCGGCCTGGTGCACGCGGAGGTGGCGCGCATCCTGAAGTTCGACGCGGCCCGGCTCGATCCCAAGGGCGGCTTCTTCCAGATGGGCATGGACTCCGTGATGGCCGGGCAGCTGCGCAACCGGCTGGAGCAGCAGTTGGGACGCAAGTTCGCCGTGACCGTCATCTTCGAGAACCCCACCGTGGATCGGCTGTCCCGGCAACTGGGCACGTTCGTCACGCCACCCCCGGCGCCCGCCACACCGCCACGTGAGCCGCAGCCCCTGGCGTCCCAGGGCCTGTCTCCGGCGAAGGGAGGCGGCGCCGAAAGCATCGCCGACCTCCTGGCCCGGGAGCTCGAAGAGACCTCCTCCATTTCCAGCAAGGACCACCTGTCATGAGCACCCCGCCGGTTTCCAACGAAGCCTCCAACCGCGACGAACTGCTCCAGCGTGCCCTGGAGCGCATCCGTGACTTTCGCGGGAAGCTCGACGCCGTCGAGGCCCAGCGCTCGGAGCCCATCGCCGTGGTGGGCATGTCCTGCCGCCTGCCGGGCGGAAACGACGACCCGTCCTCGCTGTGGCGCTTCCTGCGCTCTGGCGGCGACGGCATCCGCACCTTCCCCCAGGAGCGCGGCGCGACCCCGGACGGCCAGCGCTTCAAGGGCGGGTTCCTGGAGCAGGTCGACCGCTTCGACGCGGGCGTGTTCGGCATCTCCCCGCGCGAGGCCGCGACGTTGGACCCCCAGCAGCGCCTGTTCCTGGAGGTGAGCTGGGAGGCACTGGAGAACGCGGCGCAGCCCTTCGACAAGCTCGAGGGGAGCATGGCCGGCGTGTTCGTGGGCATCACCAACTACGACTACTGCCAGAAGCTGATGCAGGAGACGCCGATTGATCAGCTGGACGCCTACTGCCTCACCAGCAACGCGTCCACGTTCGCGGCCGGGCGCCTGTCGTACTGGCTGGGCCTGCGCGGTCCCAGCCTGTCCGTGGACACGGCCTGTTCATCTTCCGCCGTCGCCCTGCACCAGGCATGTCAAAGCCTGCGCGCGGGGGAGTGTTCGCTAGCACTGGCGGGCGGCGTCAACGTGCTGCTGTCGCCGGAGTGGTTCGTGGTGCTGTCGCGCGCGGGCATGCTGTCGCCGGACGGCTATTGCAAGACGTTCGACCGCGATGCCAACGGCTACACCCGGGGCGAGGGCTGCGTCGTCTTCGTGCTCAAGCGCCTCTCGGACGCGGTGGCGGCGAAGGACCACATCCACGCGCTGATCCGCGGCTCGTGCGTCAACCAGGACGGCCGCAGCGGCGGGCTCACGGTGCCCAACCCCGCGGCGCAGCAGGACGTCATCCGCGGCGCGCTCAAGGCCGCGCGCGTGGGCGCGGACCGCGTCAGCTACGTCGAAACGCACGGCACGGGGACGCCGCTCGGCGACCCGATAGAGGTGCGCGCGCTGGGCGCGGCGCTGGGCGAGGGGCGCGCGGAGGGCGACCGCATCCACATCGGGTCCATCAAGGCCAACATCGGGCACCTGGAGCCAGCGGCGGGGGCCGCGGGCCTGATGAAGGTCATCCTCGCGCTGCAGAACGAGGAGCTGCCGCCCCAGGTCCAGTTCCAGGAGCTGAACCCCGAAATCGACCTGGAGGCGCTGCCGGTGGCCATCTCCACCCGGCCCCAGGCGTGGCCGCGCGCGGAGCGTTCGCGCATCGCGGGCGTGAGCTCGTTCGGCGCGAGCGGGACCAACGCGCACCTCGTGGTGGAGGAGGCCCCGGCCGTGGTCCGCCCGGCGCGGACCTTCGAGCCCGGCACGCAGCTCTTCACCCTGTCCGCGCGAAGCCCGGCGGTGCTGGCGCGGCTGGCGGGGCGGCACGCGACGCACCTGGCGGCGAAGCGCGACCTGCTGCTGGAGGACGTGTGCTTCAGCGTGAACACCGGCCGGGCCCGGTTCGCGGAGCGCGTGGCGCTGCCCGTGGACGACCTGGAGTCGCTCCAGCACGCGCTGTCCGCCATCGCGGCGGGTGAGCTGCCGGCGGGCGCCTCCCTGGGCCGCGCGCAGGTGGGGCAGGGGCCGAAGGTGGCCTTCCTCTTCACCGGCCAGGGCAGCCAGTTCCCGGGCATGGCGGTGGAGCTGCACGCCTCGCAGCCGGTGTTCCGGCAGGCGTTGGATCGCTGCGCGGAGGCGCTGAAGTCCCACTGGGACGTGCCGCTGCTCACGCTCCTGCGCGGGGAGGGCTTCACGGCGGGGCTGCTGGATCAGACCCGCTACACCCAGGCCGCGCTCTTCTCCGTGGAGTACGCGCTGGCCATGCTCTGGAAGAGCTGGGGCGTCGTCCCCTCGGCGGTGCTGGGCCACAGCGTGGGTGAGTACGTCGCGGCCTGCGTCGCGGGCGTCTTCGAACCCGAGGCGGCCGTGGCGCTGCTCGCCGTGCGCGGCGCACTCATGCAGGCGCTCCCGGCGGCGGGCGCGATGGCGTCCGTCTTCGCCAGCGAGGCCCAGGTGCGCGCGGCGCTGGAGGGCAAGGCCGACCGCGTGTCCGTGGCCGCGGTGAACGCACCGGACAACATCGTCATCTCCGGCCAGGCGGACGCCGTGGAGCAGGTGCTCCAGTCGCTGACGGCGCAGGGCCACAAGCACAAGCGCATCAACGTCTCGCAGGCGTTCCACTCGCCGCTGCTGGATCCGATGCTGGATGCGCTGGAGCAGGCCGCGTCCGGGCTCACGTTCCAGGAGCCGACCCTCCCGCTCATCTCCAACCTGACCGGCCGGCCCGTGGAGCCCGGCATGCTGGGGCCGCGCTACCTGCGCGACCACGCCCGCGAGGCCGTGCGCTTCCAGGCCAGCATGGAGTGGCTGTTCGAGAACGGCTTCGACACCTTCGTGGAGGTGGGCCCCGCGCCCCACCTCATCGGCATGGTGAAGCGCTACGCGCCCGCGGGCGATCGCGCCTTCCTGCCCTCCATGCGCAAGGGGCTGTCCGCCCAGCGCTCCATGCTGGAGAGCGCGGGCGCCCTGTACACGCGCGGCGCCGACCTGGAGTGGGACAGCCTGCACGCGGGGCTTGAGCCGCGTCGCGTCCCCCTGCCGACGTACACCTTCGACCGGAAGCGGTACTGGTACGCCGCCCCCGCGCCCGGCGCCGCGGTCCGCTCGCAGGTCTCCGTGCAGGAGGAGGCGGGTGACACGACGCTGCTGGGCCACCGGCTGCCGTCGCCGCTGCCCTCGGCGCAGTTCCGCGTGCGGTACGACGCGGCCCAGCACCCGTGTCTGGCGGACTGCCGGATGGGCGGGATGCGGGTGGTGAACGTGGGCGTCTTCCTGGAGGCCGCGCTCCAGTCCTGGCACGCGCTGACGCCGGGCGCCGGAGCCTGCCGCGTGGACGGACTGTCGGTCCGTCGCGGGCTCCTCATGGACGACGAGGAGACGCGCGTCGCGCACCTGGTGGTGGAGCCGCCGGACGCGAAGGGCGAGCGGAGCTTCGCGCTCCACAGCCTGCCGCCGGGGGCCTCGGAGGACTCCAGCGCCTGGGCGGTGCACGTGGAGGGACGGCTGGCGGAGGCCCAGGAGGAGAAGGGCCTGGAGTCCGTGGACGCGATCCTCGCGCGCTGCGGGCAGACGCTGGACGGCGCGGATTTCTACGCACGCATGGAGAAGCGCCAGTTGGTGCTCGGGCACTCGGCGCGGTGGATCGAGCAGGTCCGCTTCCGCGAGGGCGAGGCGCTCGCGACGATGCGCGCGCCGGACGCGAAGGAGTCGGAGGGCTACCGCGTCCACCCGGGCCTGGTGGACGCGCTCTTCCAGGCGGTCTTCGCGTGCCTGCCGGGCGACGTGCCCGAGGACGCCATCTACATGATCGTCGAGGTCGCCCGCTTCGTCGTCGGTCCCGCCACCCCGGCGGCGGCGACCCGGGCCCACGTGCGGCTGCGCCCCTGGAAGGACGGGGACACGACGATCGTCGCGGACGTGGATGTGGCGGACGCGCAGGGCCGCGTCTTCCTGCGAGCGGAAGGGGCGCTGCTCAAGCGCACGACGGTCCAGGCGCTCCAGAAGGTGACGCGCGCGGAGGTCACCCCGTCGGCGGGCGCCGCCCGTCCCGCTTCGTCGGGCCTGCGGGACGTGCTCGCGCGCCTGCCGGTGGCGCAGCGCACGCCCCGGCTGGTGGAGTGGCTGCGCGCCCAGGTGGCCGTCATCCTGCGCGCCTCCGCTTCGGACGTGGACGTGGACGCGCCGCTGGCGCACGCGGGCTTCGACTCGCTGATGGCGCTGGAGCTCAAGAGCGCCGTCGCCAACGAGCTGAACGTGGCGCTGTCGCTCGGCGGGCTCCTGGCGGGCGCGAGCCTCAAGGCTCTGTGCTCGGAGATCCTCGGACAGCTCTCGCTGGAGGCCTCTCCGGCGAACAGCGCGGCGGACCCTGCTGGGACCGCGAGTTCGGAAGCCGCCCCGGTGGAGGTGCTGGTGCATGACGGCGAGGGGCGCCACCAGCCCTTCGGCATGACGGACCTCCAGCAGGCGTACCTGCTGGGCCGCACGCGCTCCTTCGAGCTGGGCGGCGTGTCCACCTACTTCTTCCTGGAGGTGGACCTGCTGGGCGTGGATCTGGAGCGGCTGGGCACGAGCCTGGACGTCATCATCCAGCGCCACGACATGCTGCGCGCGGTGGTGACGCCGGACGGACAGCAGCGGGTGCTGCCCACGGTGCCCCCGTTCGTCATCCGCACGGTGGACCTGCGGGGCCAGGACGCGGCCCAGGTGGAGCGCGCGCTCGCGGCCCTGCGCACGGAGATGGCCACCCAGGTCTTCCAGACGGACCGCTTCCCGCTGTTCGACGTCCGGGCCACGCGCCTGGACAACGAGCGCACGCGGCTGCACCTCGGCTTCGACGCCCTGGTGGTGGACGCGTGGAGCACGTCGCTGCTCTTCAAGGAATGGTCCGCCGTGTACCGCGAGGGCGCCGGGGCGCTGCGTCCCATCGACATCACCTTCCGCGACTACGTCCTGGGCGTGCAGGCGCTGGAGTCCGGCCCCGCGTACGCCGCCGCGGAGAAGTACTGGCTCGAGCGCGTCCCCAAACTGCCGCCCGCGCCGGAGCTCCCCATGGCCCGCCACCCGGGCACGCTGGAGCTGCCGCGCTTCACGCACCGCTCGTTCCGGCTGCCCAAGGCGCAGTGGGCGCGCTTCAAGGAGCTGGCGCGCGAGGCGGGCGTCACGCCCTCCATGGTGATGTGCGCGGCCTACGCGGAGATCCTGGCCACCTGGGGCCGCAGCCGCGCCTTCACGCTCAACGTGCTGTTCTTCAACCGCGTGCCGCTGCACCCGCACGTGGACCGGGTGCTCGGCAACTTCAGCGCCACCACGCTGCTGGAGGTGCAGGTGGAGCGCGCGGAGTCGATCGCGTCGCGGGCGCAGCGGCTCCAGCAGCAGCTCTGGAACGACCTGGACCACGCGTCGTTCAGCGGCGTGCGCGTGCTGCGTGAGCTCAACCGGCGCGACGGCGACATGCGGCGCGCCCGCATGCCCGTTGTCTACGCGAGCACCATCAACTTCCACTCGCGCGAAGGCGACGCCGCTCCGGCCGGCCTCGCGCAGCACCTGCTCACCATGGGCACGGGCGGTGAGGAGATCCACAGCAGCATCCGCACGCCCCAGGTGTTCCTCGACCACCAGGTCGTGGAGGACGGCGGTGGGTTGGTCCTCAACTGGGACGTGGTGGAGGAGCTGTTCCCGGCGGGGATGATCGACGCCATGTTCCAGGCCTACTCCGGCCTGGTGACGCGGCTGGCGGCGGAGCCCGCCGCGTGGACGGAGCGCACGCGGCTGCTGGTGCCCGTGGAGCAGCTGGACGTCCGCCGGGAGGCCAACGCGACGGCCGCGCCCGTGGCGCAGGGCCTGATGCACGAGCCGTTCGTGAGGGCCGCCGCGCTCCAGCCAGACCGGGCCGCGATCATCACCTCGCGCCGTACGCTCACCTATGGAGAGCTGGACGCCGCCTCCAACCGCGTCGCGCACTGGCTGCGCGAACAGGGGGCGAAGCCCAATGCGCTCGTGGCCCTGGTGATGGAGAAGGGCTGGGAGCAGGTCGTCGCCGCGCTGGGCGTCCTCAAGTCCGGCGCCGCGTACGTGCCCATCGACGCGCACCTGCCTCCGGCGCGCCTTGCCTACCTTCTGGAGAACACGGGCGCCCGGCAGGTCCTCACCCAGTCCTGGCTCAAGCTGGAGCTTTCGGGCGTGGACCCCAGCGCGGTGCTGGCCATTGACGGGCCGCAGGCGCAGCGGCCGTCCGCGGACGCGCTGCCGAGCGTGCAGCGTCCGGACGACCTGGCCTACGTCATCTACACGTCCGGCTCCACGGGGCACCCCAAGGGCGTGATGATCGAGCACCGCGCGGCGCTCAACACGCTGCTGGACGTCAACACACGCTACGGCGTCGGTCCGGACAGCCGGGGCTTCGCGCTGTCCGCGATGAACTTCGACCTGTCGGTGTGGGACGTCTTCGGCCTGCTGGCCGCGGGCGGCGCGCTGGTCATCCCGGAGCCCGGCGAGCTGCGTGAGCCCGGCCGCTGGCTCCACCTGGTGCGCGAGCACCGCGTGACGGTGTGGAACAGCGTCCCTGCGCTGATGGAGATGATGGCCGACCACCTGGGGGGCCTGGGGGAGACGTGGCCCCAGCTGAAGACGGTGATGATGAGCGGCGACTGGATCCCGGTGTCGCTGCCGGAGCGCATCCACGCCGTGGCGCCGAACGCCGCCGTCTACAGCATGGGCGGCGCCACCGAGGCGGCCATCTGGTCCATCGTCTACCCCATTGGCGACGTGGACCCCGCCTGGCCCAGCATCCCCTACGGCAAGGCGATGCTGAACCAGCAGATGCTGGTGCTCGACGACGCGCTGATGCCGTGCCCCACGTGGGTGCCGGGGCAGATCTTCATCGGCGGCGTGGGCGTGGCGCGTGGCTACTGGCGGGACGAGGAGAAGACCCGCGCCAGCTTCATCCGCCACCCGCTGACGGGCGAGCGGCTGTACCGCACGGGCGACCTGGGCCGCTTCCTGCCATCCGGCGACATCGAGTTCCTGGGCCGCGAGGACTTCCAGGTCAAGGTCCAGGGCTTCCGCATCGAGCTGGGCGAGATTGAAAACGCGCTGCTCCAGCACCCGGGCGTGCGCGCCGCCGTCGCGTCCGCCGTGGGGGAGAAGCGGGGCAACAAGCGGCTCGTGGCGTACGTGGTGCTGGACGCGGAGGCGCCCCCGGCGCTGGACGCGCTGCGCGAGGCGCTGCGCGCGAAGCTGCCGGAGTACATGGTGCCGCAGACCTTCGTGACGCTGGACTCGCTGCCGCTCAGCGCGAACGGGAAGGTGGACCGCGGCGCGCTGCCGGCCCTGGAGGGCACGCAGCCGCAGAAGCAGACCGGCGTCAAGGTGCCGCCGCGCACCGAATTGGAGAAGACGCTGGCCGGCCTCTGGGAAGGGCTCCTGCCGGGCCCCGTGGGCGTCCACGACAACTTCTTCGAGGTGGGAGGCAACTCGCTGCTCGCGGTGCGGCTGATGGCGCGGCTGCGCCAGGAGGTGGGACGGGAGCTGCCGCTGGCGACCCTCTTCGAGATGCCCACCATCGCGCTGCTCGCCGCGTCCCTGGCCGGGCCGGAGGCGCCTCGGCGCGAGGGGCATGGCGCGCTGGTGCCCATCCAGCCTTCGGGCACGCGGCCTCCGCTCTTCCTGGTGCACCCGGTGGGCGGCAGCGTCCTCTGCTACGCGGAGCTGGCGCGGAAGCTGGGGACGGAGCAGCCCGTCTTCGGGCTCCAGGTGCCGCCCGGTGCGCCGGCCCGGTCCATCGAGGCCATGGCCGCCGCGTACCTGGAGGCGCTGCGCGACGTGCAGCCGCGCGGCCCGTATCACCTGGGCGGGTGGTCCATGGGCGGCGTCGTCGCCTACGAGATGGCGCGCCAGCTCCAGGCGGCGGGGGACACCGTCTCCACGCTCGCGCTCATCGACGTGCTCGTCCCGCCAGCGGGGCAGGGCGGGGACGCCATGGACGAGGCGGCGCTGATGGCGCGCTTCGCGGAGGACCTGGCCGCCCTGTCGGCCCGCCGCGTGTCGGTGGATGCGGGCGCGCTGCGGGAGCTGCCCGCGGACGCGGTGCTGGAGCGCGTGGTGGAGGACCTGCGGGCGCAGGAGGCCATCGCTCCGGAGCTCGACCGCGCGACGCTGGGGGCGCACGCGGAGGTGTTCAAGGCGAACATGCGCGCCCTCACCGCGTACCAGGCCCGGCCCTACGCCGGCCGCGTCTGGTTCTGCCGGGGCGCGCAGCCCGGAGGCGCCTCTCGGCAGAACGCGGAGGCGTGGCTGGGGCTCACCTCGGGCGGCCAGCTCGTGGAGCTGGAAGGCAATCACTACACGCTGTTCAGCCACGGGCTCGACGCGCTCGTGGGCTCGCTGTCGTCCGCCCTGCGCGCGTGAGCCAGGGCTTCTGCTTCGTTCATCGCGTTTCGTTCACAAGGAGTGCAACCGTGTTTCATCGTCTGAGTCCGTGGATTGTGGGTGCGGCCCTGCTGGGCATGGCCGGCTGTTCCGATGAAGGGGAGACCGTCGAGGCCTGTGTCGACAACAAGGTCCAGAAGATCTCCGAGAAGGAGCTGTCCAAGAAGCTGAAGGACGGCGCGTACCGCGGCACGTGCGACCTGATGGAGAACCGCGTGTCGTTTGGTGACGGCTACGTGCAGTCCATCGTCCACAAGAACGCGGACGGCTCCGTGAAGGCCATTGGCGTCACCGTGGATCAGGCCGCCATGGACACGCTGCCCATGCTGCCGCACCTGCCGACGAACGACGGGCAGACGTGCTGGGACATGAACAACGACGGGGTGACGGACCCGGAGAAGGAGTGCAACGGCGGCCACGAGCGCGTGCTCTGGTTCCCCAAGATGAAGGACGTCCCCTTCCAGTGGATCATGTTCAACTGGCAGGGCCGGGGCCACGGCCCCATCGGCGCGTTCGACAAGGGGCACTTCGACCTGCACTTCTTCATGCAGGACTTCGTGACGCGTAACTTCATCCGCACCGGCCCGTGCGGCGTCTACACGGACTGCAACGACTACGCGAAGGCCATCAAGGACCCGCCGGCGCCCTTCTACCCGACGGGCTTCGAGAACCAGAAGGGCGTGTCCGCGCGCATGGGCAACCACCTGGCGGACATCGCCGAGTCGCCCTTCAACGGCGAGCCCTTCACGCAGGCGTTCGTCTACGGCGCCTATGACGGCCACATCACGTACTTCGAGACCGTCGTCGAGGGCGGCTTCGCCAAGAGCAAGCCCGCCGAGGACTGCCGCCCCATCAAGGCGCCTCCGGCGATGGAGGTCTCCGGCCTCTACCCGACGCGCTACTGCATCCGGTATCGCGAGGACAAGAAGGACTACCTGATGACGCTCGAGGACTTCGAGTACCGCAGCGCGCCCAACTAAGCGCCTCTCCCCATGCGAGCGGCCGTGCCCCGGAGCGGATCCGGTGCCCGGCCGCTCGTTGTTTCCTCTCCGCGCTGGAGCCTCACCGTGAAGAAGACATCCGTCCTCCTGTCCTGGAGGCTGCCGCTGCTCCTGTCCCTGTGGGCCGCTCCCGCCGGGGCGCACTGGGGCATGCCCGACGAGGCGAGCAGCATCAACGTGCGCCGGGGGCACGAGGACGACTGGATCATGGGGGACGCTTCGGGCGCGCTCATCTCCCGCGACCAGGGGACGACGTGGCGGTGGATCTGCCCGGAGGGCATGGGCATCGCCATCTGGCGTCCGGAGCGCTACTTCTGGCTGTCCGGCGGGGCCATCCTGGCCGCCACGGGGAGCGCGCTGATCCGCTCCGACGACAGCGGCTGCACCTGGACGGCGCACGGCTACTTCAAGGACACGTGGGTCACGAGCCTGGCGGTGCACCCGGTGGACGAGCGCTTCCTGTACGTCAGCACGGGGCGGCCGTCCCAGAGCAACGGGCTGTACCGCTCCGAGGACGGCGGCGAGTCCTGGGTCCAGGCGCTGGCGCCGACGCCGGGCTCCCAGTTCTCCGCCATCCGCGTCGCCGCGTCGGATCCGCTGCGCGTCTACGCGTCGGGCCAGGACGCGGAAGGACAGTTCCTCGCGCGCAGTGACGACGGCGGGCGCGTCTGGTCGCGGCTGGCCCAGCCGCTCTCCGCGTTGAAGCTCCCGTATGACCTGGTGCTGCTGCGCGTGAGCGACGCCTCACCGGACGTGCTGTGGGCGAAGGTCTCCGCCCAGGGGCACGACTGGCTCCTCAAGAGCACGGACGGCGGCGTCACGCTGACGCCGGTGATGGACACCTACGAGCGCATCGGCAGCGTGGAGGCGTCCCCGGACGGGGGCACGGTCTGGGTCTCCACGACGACGCACCTGTTCCGGGGGCAGGATGACGGACCCTTCACGGAGCTGGCGGAGCCGAACGGGAACGCCTGTGCGCTGAAGCGCGACGGGACGCTCTATGGCTGTGGCCCGGGCTGGACGGGCGGCTGGGCGCTGGCGAAAAGCGTGGACGACGGCACGACCTGGGACCCGATGTTCAAGCTGGGCGACGTGCAGGGCGCGCACCTGTGTCCCGCCTCGACGCCCGTGCAGCAGCGGTGTCCCGCCCTGTGGCCCCAACTGGCGCAGCTCTACGGCGCGGGTCCGGACGGGGGCGTGGGGCCCACGCCGGACGCGGGGCCTTCCGAGCAGCCCGTGACGCCGGCGGCTTCGGATGGCTGCGCGACGGCGCCGGGGCTGGTGCCGGGCGCGCTCCTGGTGCTCGCGGCGGCGTGGGGACGCGGACCCCGGAGACGCCGATCATGACGGCTTCCAGGCGTCGCATGGGCCACGCCGTCAGGGCGTTGCTGCTCGCCCTGCCGGTGGGGGTGCTCGGGGCCTGTGGGGAGACGGACCTGGAATCGCTCCAGGTGCCGGAGCTGGAGTACGGCGTGGAAGCGCCGTGGCCGGTGTCCGCGCCGCCGCCGCCCGTGGGGCCCGCCGGACGGCTGATCATCACCAACAACCTGGAGGACACCCTCAGTCTGCTGGACCTGGACGGGATGGAGTCTCCCACCTGGGGTGAGCTGGCGCGCGTCCCGGTGGGGCTCAACCCGGTGGAACTGGAGGGGCCGCACCACACGGCCGTCTCGCCGGAGAACGACTTCTATTACGTGGGCATCTCCAACTACGTGCCCGGCTCCGGCTCAGGACCACACGGGACGCATGGTTCGGGAACGGCGGATGGCTACTGCCTCAAGCTGGACGCGGCCACGCACGCCGTCGTGGGCTCCGCGCGCGTGGATCCGAACCCGGGCGATGTCATCCTCAGCGAGGACGGGCGGACGCTCTTCCAGACGCACTTCGACCTGCTGAAGATCGCGGAGGTGGCGCGGCGGGGAGGCAAGGAGTCGGAGATGGACGCGCGGATGGCCATCCTCGACGCGCGGACGATGACGCGCACGGCGATGGTGCCCGTGTGTCCCGCGCCTCACGCCGTGCGGCTGTCGCTGGACGGCAAGCGTGCCTACGTCGCCTGCTGGTCGGACGAGGTGGCCATCGTCGACCTGGAGCAGGCGGACCACCCGGTGCGCCGCGTGAAGGTGGCGGAGAACACCGGCACGGCCGTGCGGCCCCTTCACCAGCCCTATGCGCTCACGGTGTCGCCCACGACGGGGGCGGTGTGGATCAGCTCGCTCGCGAGCCGCGCGGTGCAGTACCTGGATCCGGTGACGCTCACGATGGATCCCCAGCGCACGGTGTGGCTGCCGGGCGCGCCGATGTTCGGGGTCTTCACGTCGGATGGGCGCACGCTCTACATGCCGTACCAGTCGGTGGACTCCATCGCCATCATCGACGCGGCCCATCCGGAGGCGGTGCCCGGAGAGATTCCGCTGGCGCCCAGCGGTTGCCTCAACGTGCACCAGGTGATGCTGACGCCGGACGAGCGCCACGCGCTCGCGGTCTGCGAAGGGGACCACGTGGGGCCGGGCACGCTCCACGTCGTGTCGCTGGAGGAGCGGCGGGTGGTGAAGACGGTCCAGGTGGGGCTCTTCCCGGACTCGGTGGCGCTGCTGCGGAGCCGGCCATGAGGTGGCTCTGGGTGCTGGGCGCGCTGCTGGCGGGCTGTGGCGGCGCGACGCCCGCGGCGGAGTTCGGTGAGACGCTCTTCCAGGATGCGAGGCTGTCGGACAGTCAGTTCAACAGCTTCTCCTGCGCGACCTGCCACGCCACGAGCGCCACGCCGGATCCGGACCGGATGCTCGCGGGCTACCCCCTGGAGAACGTGGCGTTCCGCGAGACGTGGTGGGGCGGCTACGAGACGGACCTGCTGGGCGCGGTGAACTTCTGCTACCTGAGCTTCATGCGCGGCGTGTCCCCCCTCACGCGGGAGGACCCCAAGGCGAGGGCCCTGTACGAATACCTGGTGCGGATCAGCCCGGACAGGGACGCACCCGCGCTGCCCTTCACGGTGGTGAAGGATATCCAGGACGTGCCGGCCGGTGACGCCGGACGGGGCGGCACCGTGTACCGAGCCGCCTGCCAGACGTGCCATGGGGCCACGCACACAGGGGAGGGAAGGCTGACGACGTTCGCGTCGGTATTGCCGGAGGTGACGGACACCTACGCAGAGGTCTTCCCCGGCATTCCTCCGCGGCTGGTGCTCATCGAGAAGCTGCGTCATGGCAGCTTCTTCGGCGTCGGCGGCACCATGCCCCTCTACAGCCGTGAGGCCCTGTCGGATGAGGACCTGTCAGCGGTGCTCGCCTTCCTGGGATTGTGACTCAGGCCCAGAGTGACTGCTCCAGTGAGTCGAGCAGCGCCGCCGCGACTTCGGCAGAGGGCAGGCCGGCGTCGGCGGTGAGCTCCGAGTCGAGCGGCGCGGCCACCTCCGCGCGCAGCACCGCGATGGCCTGCCGCCGGGCGTCGTGGAGGGCGGCCCGCGCTTTGGGGGACAGACCGGGCGTGGCCCACGCGTCGATGTCCCAGGACAGGCCCGCGTGCCGGGTTTCGTCTTCGGCGATGCGCGCCATGGCCTCGTGCATCTCCGGGTCGCGCGCGTGCAGCGCCTGGTGCGCCACCAGCGCGCCATAGGTCTGCATGCGGCCCTCCACGGTTCAAGGGCAAGGCGCGGGCACAGGGCCTGCTCCCCTTGGACACAAGACCCCGGAGGCGTGGGCCATGGACCTTTTCCGGGAGGCAAGGAATTGGAGGTGTCGCGTTCTATTAAACGCCAGACATAGGAGGAGAGATACCCGTCATTACGTTCGGAATGAAGGCAGACAAGCCGTCCCTGAATGGCCACGGAAATATCTATCGCGCCCCGGTCCTGCGAAAAGCACCTGCACTCTACAAAAGCGTGAAGGTGCGGCCCGCCTTGCGAAGCGATCCCGTCATTCTTGACCCGGGACTCTATGTGTACTGGGTCCAGCTCCAGGGTGGGGATGGGGCCTTCACGATCAAGGCGTACCGTGACGGAGAGGAACAGCCGTTCGCCGAGTATTCTTCGGACACCGCGAAGTCAGGATTCCATGGGATCAACTTCCTCTTCGGGGTGGCCCGATGATGCGCTCCGTGTGCTGCGTACCCCGGAGCCTGATGGCGACCGGGATGGGGGTGCTCGTCTGGCTCATGCCGTTAGTCATGGCGGCAGCCGAGGATGTCAGTCCAAAGCGGAAAACCGCCTACCTGCTGCCTGTGTCACTCAAGGCTTCTTCCAGCGGTGAAAGCACGTTCAAGGTGGGGGCGGGCACCATCTGGGCGGCCACTAAACAAGTCGATATGTCCGTGACGGGAACCTATGAAGTCAGCACCACGAATGGGATTGCCACCTTCTGGGGCGCTGGCTCTGGCGAATCCGGCGATTCCCTGCCGTGGACCCTGGGTGTGACGGCGGCGCTAAGTGGCATCAGCGATGCTGACGAGTTCGTTGGCCCTGGCGACGAACATCCGATTACGCGTGCCAAGGACAGCGCCTATGCCCAATGCAAGCAGATGTGCGGGGTGTCCAGCACGGCGGATGTGAAGACGTTCTGCGAAAGCAGGAAGACGTACCTCAAGGACCGGGCAGGCCAGGCGCTCTTCAGCGTGCCACCCGAGGCGTTCTGTGGGGGGCAGCAGGAGGTGGCTCGGGCTGCGGACCTGGAGCCGGAACTGGGGGTGCGCATCGAGAAGAAGCTGGAGGCCGCGAAGGCATGCGATGCGCGGTGCGCCGATTATGGCCGTGAGGGATGCCCTCTGCCCGACTGGCCCCTTGAGGATCCGGTGGGTTTTCCTACGGAGAACCTGTGTGCGGCCGGCAGTCGCATGTACCTGGATGCCGAGAGTCTCTTCGTCCGACGTTTTCCGCCCTGGAACGCCCGGCTGGGCCTGAAGGTCGGGAGGGCCTCGTTCAAATACCGGGACGCCAGCTCGCAGGGGTCGGGTGTCCTGCTCGAGCAGTCCAAGACGCCAGTCATCGGGAAGGCTGGCGCCGCCTTCTCGAGCATTCTTGCTCGCGGGCCGGTCTCCTTGACGCTGGAAGGGCTCGTCAACTACCGCTCGGAGTGGACGGCATCGAAGGAGAAGGTGAGCTGGTGCCGGCCCGAGGGCGATGTCCCCCTGGACGACGATGCCCCCTCCACGACGGTGCCGAGCAAGGTGTGCAATGAAGCGGTCTTCAAGGGACCCGCTCATTCAAACGGAGTCCAGCTCGCGGCCTTTATCGGCGGGGTCGATGAAGCCCGAGGCAACTGGCGACTGAGCGCCGGACCGGATCTGCTGATTGGGACTAGTGAGGAGCGGTTCCTTGGGCTGTTCAGGATCAATGCCTACCTCTCGGTCGCGACGGCCTCGTCCGAGAACTACAAGGGCTTGATCCGGATCAGTCCCGCCATCGGGGTCCGGACGCTCAAGGGGAAGGACGATGAGTTCGTGGCCTTCCTGGAGCTGGCGATCCTGGGACAGCGATTGCTGTTCTCGGACGAGTTCGATTCGCTCTGATCCTGCGAACGCGAACGGGCGATGCACGCCGCAAAGCGCGCATCGCCCGTGGGACTTTCAGGGAAGCCGTGGAGCCCTACGCCCCCGCGTACTTGCGGCGGAACTCGTGGATCTCCGCCAGCCGGAACGTGCCCGGCTCCGGGGCAATCGCCTCCGGCGCGTCGTAGGGCAGGTTCATCAGTCGCTCGTACTCCTCCACCGACACGCGCTCGCGCTTCGCCAGCACCGTGTCCAGGTCCGCGCGGGCCATGCGCTCCGCGGCCTTCTCACCCACGACGCCGGAGTAGAACTCCGCGCAGGAACCGCTGCCGTAGGACAGCAGGCCGATCCGCTGACCCGCCAGCGCCGCGCCCTCCGCGTGCAACTGGCCCGCGAGCGCCAGGTACAGCGACGCCGTGTAGACGTTGCCCACGCGCGCGTTCAGCCCCAGCGACTTCGCCACCTGCGCGTCGTAGCTGGCCTGCGACTTCGCCGCCTCGTCGCGCGCCTCGGGCGTGGCCGGCCCGCTGCTCGAATCCTCCAGGTCGCACAGCCGCACCTGCGCGTGCGCCTTGCGCGCCATCTTGCAGAAGGGCACGTGGTAGAGGATGCGCGCCAACTGCTCGCTGGGCAGCTTCGAATCCCAGCGCACCAGCCCCTGCTCCATGGCGCGCTCGCGCCAGCCCCGGTACGCGCCCGCCATGGCGTCCAGGTAGCAGGTGATGGAGTAGTGCCCGTCCACCAGCGCCTCGCGCCGGCCCACCGGCCGCCAGAAGTCGTAGACGTCCGCGGTGCTCACGCCGTTGAGCCCCACGTCCACCGCCAGCAGGTCCGGCGTCTCCGACACCAGCAGCGCCACCGCGCCGCCGCCCTGCGTGGGCTCGCCCGCCGTCTTGAGGCCGTAGCGCGCGATGTCCGTGCACACCACCAGCGCGGAGCGGCCCGCCCCCGCGCCGGAGGCAATCCACTCCACCGCCGCCATCAGGCCCGCCGTGCCGCCGTAGCACGCGTGCTGCGAGTCGAACGTGCGCATGGAGCGCGGCAGCTTCAGCAAACCGTGCACGTGCGACGCGATGGGCTTGGAGTGATCCACGCCCGTCTCCGTGCCCACCACCAGCATGCCCAGCTTGGACGTGTCCACGCCCTGCTGCTGGATGAGGCGCGCGGCCGCCGTGGCCGCCAGCGACACGGAGTCCTCGCCCGGATCGTTGACCGCCATCTCCTTCGCGCCCAGGCCCGCGGTGAACTTCGCCGGGTCCACGCCGCGCGCCCGCGCCAGGTCCTCGATGTCCACGTACCGCCGGGGGACAGCCACCGCCAGCGCTTCGATTCCAACCCGCTTCTTCATGGGGAGCTCCTCAAAGTCAAAAGGTCACGAATCCAGACGGCCTCAAGCCGCCGGGGGCACCAGCACCAGCCGGCCCGCCACTTCCCGGTTCTCCAGGCGGAAGTGCGCGCGGCCCGCGTCCGCCAGCGCCACCTCTTCCGACACGAAGGGGCGGATGAGGCCCTTGGCCGTCAGCCGCAGCGACTCGTCCAGCTCCTCGCGCGTCGTCGCGTACGCGCCAAGAATCTCCAGCTCCTTCACGATGACCAGGCCCGGGTTGAGGTTCACCACCCCCGACTCCAGGTTGCCCACCACCACCACGCGTCCACCGGGCGCCATGGCCTTGAGCGTCTGATCGAACGTGGCGCTGCCGACGATCTCCACCGCCACGTCCACACCCTGGCCCTGCGTGCGCTTGCGCGCCTCCGACCCGAAGTCCAGGCCCCGCGAGACGATGACCTCGTCCGCGCCAGCCTCCTTGAGGGCAGCGACCTTCGCCTCGCCGGACGTGATGGCGATGACGCGCGCCCCGTCCACCTTGGCCAACTGCACGGCCGCCAGGCCCACGCCGCCGCTGGCGCCGGTGATCAGCACCGTCTCACCGGCCTTCACCTTCGCTCGCGTGCGCAGCGTGTGCACGGCGGTGCCCAGCGTGCAGCACACCGTCGCGGCCACCGCCCAGGGCAGGTCGGACGGCACGCGGCCCAGGCCTCGCACCGGGGCCACCATGAACTGCGCGTAGCCGCCCTGGAGCTCCTCGCCGAAGAAGCGGTTGTCCGTCTTGCACAGGCTGTTGCGGCCGGAGAGGCACAGCGAGCACTCGCCGCAGGACATGCGCTGCAGCGTCGCGGCGCGGTCGCCCACCTTCCAGCCCACCGTGTCCGGGCCCACCTCCACCACCTCGCCCGCGGCCTCGTGCCCCAGGATGGCGGGCACGTGCGTGCGGGGCAGGTTGCCGCGGCGGTTGATGACGTCGTGGTAGCAGACGCCGCACGCGTGGACCTTCAGCAGCACCTCGCCCTTGCCCGGCCGGGGAACCGGCACGGTCTCCAGACGCAGGTTTTCTGCACTCCCGAACTGGCGAAGAACGACGGCTTCCATGCGGTGCCTCTTTTCCGTGCTGCTTCTTGAAGGTTGGGGAGATGTGTTTCAGCCGCCGACGAGCGCGTCGCGCAGGTTGCGTGGGTCCAACGCGCGGATGGCCGACACCGTGCGCGCGTCCGGAAGGGAGGTGACGGGCAGGGCGTCCGGCACCGCGAACTCGAAGCCGGTCCGCTCGGCGATGCCGTCCACCGTGGCCCACGGATGACGCGCCAGGAGCCGCGCCCCACGAGGCCCGCCCAGCTCATACGTGCCCAGGTCGGAGATGAGCCGCACCGGACGGCTGGGGTCGCGTGTCGTGGCGACCTGGACCTGGGGGACCAGGTTGCGGCGCGACTGCCGGGGCACCAGCAGCACCGGGTTCTTCACCCACTGGCGCAAGGTCGCCGCGCCCGCCACGCCGGGGAACTTGGTGCGCGGCTTGTCCAGGCTGCCGGACGCCGTCATGTTGGTGCGGCCCGCCGGGTCCACCTCCGCCGCGCCAAAGAAGACCGTGTCCACCCGGCCGCGCCGCGCGTGGTCGAACAGGTCCGCGATGCTCACCTCCGCGGAGCGGCCGTCCAGGTAGCGCAGGTCCTCGGACGAGGGGAACAGCTCCGGCAGCGCCGGATCCAACGAACCGACGCACGCCAGATACGTCAGCCCCGGCGCATGCGTGGCCCGGGCCACCGCGATGGCCAGGATGACCAGCGGCGACGCCACACCCGTGGCCACCACCGATCCGTCCTCGATTTCCCGCGCCAGCAGCGACACCACCGTCTCCGCGGGCGTCGCGTCCACCGTCGTCGTCGTCATGCCGCGCTCCGCGTCGCGCGCAGCGACATGAGGAAGCCCTTCGCGTCGCCCGCATCCGCCGCGGCCAGGTAGGCCGCGAGCATCGCGTCGTCATGCGGGTACTGACCCAGGCAGCCCGTGGGCAGCGCGCCGCCGGGGGCGAGCACCACGCGCTCCACCTGGAACGCAGGGATGGTGACGCGCGACAGCTTCGGCACGCGCTCCTCCACCGTGGCGATGATCCGCTTCGCCGCGCCCGCGACGAGCAGGTCTGTGGTGGGGTCTTCGATGAGCAGGTTGCCCTTGTCGTCCGCGGCCCGCGCGTGGATGAGCGCGACGTCCGGGTAGTACGCGGGCTCCACCGGCACGCGGCGGCCCGTGAACGGATCCTCCACCGTACGCGGCGCGTCCACCTCCGCCAGCTCCGACACGTCCGCGTCCGGCGCGGGGATGAAGGGCAGCCCCATGGACGCCGCGCGCAGCCGCTGCACCACGCGGTAGCCGTCGTGCTCGCGCCACTCGATGTCGCCCGCCTCGATGGCCCGCTTGAGGCAGGGCAGGGGGCGCACTCGGTTCTCCAGCACGAGCGCGCCGAAGGGCAGCTCCACGCGCTTCAAGCACCCGCCCGCCACCAGGAACTCCGCCGGCAGCGGGTTGGGCAGGGAGATGAGCTGGAGGCCGCGCTTCTCCTGCGCCACCAGCTCCAGCACCAGCGCCATGGGCGCGCGGCCCAGCATGAACCCGCCGGCCGCGAGCGACGCGCCGTCCGGGATGGAGGCCACCGCCTCCGACAGGGAACTCCAACGGGCGCGGTTCACTGGGGCTCTCCTCCAGAACCAGCGCGCGGCACCATGCGCAGCGCGGGCGCGTCTTCAGACGACGGGGCCGGAGCGCTCACGGCCGGAGCGGCGGAGGGAAAGAGCAGCTCCACCATGCCGTCGGCGATCTGCTCCTCGGTGAGGCGCCCGTCCGGCTTGAACCACTTGTAGACCCAGAGGATCATCCCCAGGAACGAGAAGGCCGCGACGGTGGGGTCCACCACGCCGCGCAGGCGGCCCAGGCGGTTGGCCTCCGCGAACGAGTCCTCCAGGAACTTCACGTACCGCTTCTTGCGCCGGTCGATGTACTCGCGCGCTTCACCGGTGAGCGTGGCGTGCTCGTGGAGGATGATGATGACCTCCTTGCTGCGGCCGCTCGTCACCAGGTGGATGTTCTGCCGCATGCACTGGCGCAGCCGCTCCACCGGATCCGCCACGTCCTGCACGGGCGCGAGGACCTGCTCCTCGAACACGTCCATGCCGTAGTTCATGATGGCGAAGAGCAACTGCTCCTTGTTCTGGATGTGGTGGTAGAGCCCCGCCTTGGTCATCCGGCACGCGGCGGCGATCTCCTGCATCGACGTGCCCTCGTAGCCGCGCTCGCAGATGAGCCGCGCCGCCGTCTCCAGGATGGTCCGGTACCGCTCGCCCTCGTCCGGTTTGCGCCCCGTGGGTGTCATGCGTGCCTTCCCTTGCCGGCCTGCCTGCTGTCGCCGGGCTGGAACCACCTACCGACCGGTAGGTCACTTCACCTACCGACCGGTAGGTAGCACTCCGCGACGCGGGCCGTCAACGGGCAAGTACCCGAGAGCAGGTGGGATAAAAGCTTTTGGAAACAAGGACTTGGGCCCACCCAACGGGTTAGGTTGGGGGCCCCTCATGCGGTCCACCCTCCTGCCCATCCTCCTCTTGTGCGCCGCGCTGGCGAGCGTGGGGGTGGGGGTCTGGACGCTCGTGAAGCGCAGCCGGACGACCCTGGTGGAGCAGTTCGCGGGGGACCGGCAGAAGCAACTGGACGAGGCGGTGGGCGGCGTCACGGACTCGCTGGAGGAGGTGGGCAAGAACCTGCGCTTCGCCGGCGAGCTGATGTCCCAACCGGGGAGCCTGGCGGAGCACCGGCGGGAGCTGCGCGCGCTGCTGGAGGCGGTGGGCCAGTACAAGGCCATCGCGGCGTATGACGGCGACGGCGCGGAGCGGCTCCTGTTGTTGGACCGCAAGCCGGACCCGCAGGTGACGCGCGAGGGGCTGGTGGCGGAGATGGCCGGCACGGCGCGCCGCGCGCTCTTGCGTCCTCCGGGCGACCTCACCACGTCACCCATCCTGGACGCGGCCAACGGTGGCTGGCTGCGCATCCTGGCCACGGCGCTGCCCGCGACGGACGGCAAGCCCGAGGGCGCGGTGGCGGTGCTGGTGGACACGGAGTCGTTCTTCGCGCCGCTGCGCATCGTCACGTCGGACCTGGAGGCGCGGATGCTGCTCGTGGGCACGCATGGCCAGCCCACGCCCGCCAGCGACCCGGCCCTGGCGGAGTGGTTCGGCCGCGCGAGCCAGAAGGACTCGGGCGTGCCGGGCTTCGCGTTCCTCGTGTCGCGGCTGAAGGCCGGTGCGCGCGGCATGCTGCCCCTGTCCGAACAGGAGGCGGAGCGGCTGGGGCTGGGGCGCGCGGAGGTGGTGGCCGTCTACACGCCCATCCGCATGCGCGGCGGCAGCCACTGGGCGGTGGCGACGCTGGTGTCCACCGCGGCGCTGCGTTCGCACGAGCAGTCGCTGGTGGTGCGGCTGTTGGGCGCGGGCGCGCTGGTGGCGTTCTTCCTGGTGGCCTTCGCGGTGTACGTGGTGCTGGCGCGGCGCAGAGCGGTGGCGCTGACGGAGAGCCGCCGGCACGCGGCCCAGCTCGCCGCGCTCCATGACCGGACGCGGAAGATATTGGACCACCTGCCCACGGGCGTGCTCGCGCTGACGGAGGACGGGCGGATCAGCGCCGTCAACCAGGCCCTGCGCTCGCGCGTGCCCGGCAACGTGACGGGCGCGCCGCTGGCCTCCGCGTTCCCTGGTGCGGCGGCGCCGGTGGTGGAGCGGCTGTCCGCGCTGGTGGCGTCCGCGCGGCAGGAGGACCGGCCGCTGAGCCTGCTGGGCGAACCGCTGGCGCTCTTCGGAGAGGAAGGCACGTACAACCTGCACGCGGTGCCGCTGACCGCGGAGGACCCGAAGGAGGAGACGCGAGCGCTCCTGGTGGTGGAGGACCTGAGCGACGTGCGCGCGCTGGAGACGCAGTTGCTCCGCGCGGAGAAGCTGGCCACGGTGGGCGTGCTGGCGGCGGGCATCGCGCATGAAATCGGCACGCCGCTGGGCGTGGTGCGCGGCCGGGCGGAGTACGTGCAGAGCAAGCTGGGGCCCTCGCATCCGCAAGGGCCGGGGCTGGGCGTCATCGTCGAGCAGATCGACCGCGTGAGCCGCACGCTGCGCCAGTTGCTGGACTTCTCCCGCCTGCAACCGGCGATGGTGCGGCCGGTGGCGCTGGGGCCGATCGTCCGGAGCGTGCACGAGCTGTTGCAGGTGGAGGCGGAGCGGCGGCGGGTGAGCTTGAGCGTGGACGTGCCGGAGTCCGTGCCGTCACTGGCGGCGGACGCGGATCAGCTCCAGCAGGTGCTCATCAACCTGGCGCTCAACGCGTGCGACGCATGCAGCGAGGGCGGGAAGGTGGAGGTCTCCGCCTCCGCGCTGGCGGGCCCGGAGGAGGGCACGTGGGGCCTGGTCGCGCTCACCGTGCGTGACGACGGGTGCGGGATTCCCAAGGAGCGCCTCAACCAGGTGTTCGATCCGTTCTTCACGACGAAGAAGCGCGGGCAGGGCACGGGGCTGGGGTTGACGATGGTGGCCCACGTCGTGCGCAACCACGGCGGACGGGTGGAGCTGGAGAGCACGCCGGGGCAGGGCACCCGCGTCACCGTGCTGTGGCCGGTGGCCCGCGCTGTCCCAGAGGAACGAAATGCCGAGCGACTTGCCGTCTGACGCGCGCATCCTCGTGGTGGACGACCACGTGGAGATGGGGCGCATGCTCCAGGAGCCGCTGGCCGACGCGGGCTGGACGGTGGACCTGGCCACGGGCGGGCAGGAGGCGCTGACGCTCATCCGCTCGCGCGTGTACGACGCGGTGCTGACGGATCTGCGCATGGAGAAGGTGGACGGCCTGGACGTGCTGGACGCCGCCCGCGCGGTGGATCCGGAGCTGCCCGTGCTGTTGATGACGGCCTTCGGCGGCGTGGAGAGCGCGGTGGAGGCGATGCGCCGGGGCGCGTACCACTACTTCACCAAGCCCTTCCGCCTGGACGAGGTGCGGCTGTACCTGGGCCGCGCGCTGGAGGACCGCCGGCTGCGCGCGGAGCACCGGGCGCTGAAGCAGGCGTCGCAGGAGCGAGCCGGCCTGGGCGCGCTGGTGGGCAGGAGCGCGCCCATGCGAGGGATGTACGAGCTCATCGACCGGGTGGCGCACGCGGCGGCCCCGGTGCTGCTCCGGGGCGAGAGCGGCAGCGGCAAGGAGCTGGTGGCCCGCGCGCTCCACGTCGAGGGCCCTCGCGCGTCCCACCCCTTCGTCGCCGTCAATTGCACCGCGCTGCCGGGCCCGCTCTTGGAGAGCGAGCTGTTCGGCCACGTGAAGGGCGCCTTCACCGGGGCCACGTCCGTGCGGCGCGGCCTGTTCGTGGAGGCGCACGGAGGCACGCTGTTCCTGGACGAGATTGGCGACATGCCCACGGAGCTCCAGGCGCGGCTCTTGCGCATCCTGGAAGACGGCGAGGTGCGCGCGGTGGGCTCGGATGCCAGCCGCACCGTGGATGTGCGCGTCATCGCCGCCACGCACCAGGACCTGGAGGCGCGCGTGCGGGAGGGGCGCTTCCGCGCGGACCTCTTCTACCGGCTCAACGTCGTGACGCTGCGCGTGCCTTCGCTGAAGGAGCGCCGCGAGGACATCCCGAAGTTGGTGGAGCACTTCACCGCCCGCTCCCGCGCGCGCAACCCGCGCTCCCGCGTGACGTCGCTGTCACCGGAGGTGGTGGAGGCGCTGGGCGCCATGCCCTGGCCGGGCAACGTGCGCGAGCTGGAGAACCTAGTGGAGCGGCTGGTGGTGCTCGTCCCCCGGGAGACGGTGACGCTGGAGGACCTGAGGCCGCATGCCCCCATGCCCTCGGCGGAGGAGGCCACGCCCTTCGCCCAGGCGCGGGAGGGCGTGTGGACCCTGCGCAAGCTGGAGGGGGAGTACATCCACTGGATGGTCCAGCACTGCGGCGGGAACAAGACCCGCGCCGCGGAGCTCTTGGGCATCGATGTGTCCACCATCCATCGTCGCGAGCGGGAGCGGTAGGCGCGCCGCGCCAGGGGGCGTGGCAATGCGCCACGGGGGGCTGGCGGATTGCCACGGTCCAGGGGTGATCACTCGGGAGCCCCGGGGGACGGTGGTTCCGGCATGTAGCTTGCTGTGACGTGGGGCCGTGGTGTCCCTGCGCACAACCCGGGCCTTGCTGCTCGGTGCGGATGAGTCCCTGGCCTCGCTGCTGGCGGACGTGCTGGGCGACCTGGGCATCGCCCTGTTCCTGGACGCGGGGGACGCGGCCCGGCCGGACCTGGTGCTGGCGCACGTGGAGCGCGGGGAGGCCATCCTCCCGGTGCTGACGCATGCGCGTCACTGCGCCGCCACCGCGCCCGTCGTCATCCTGCTGCCCTTCGCGGACGAGCGCCTGGTGTCCCGAGCCCTGTGTCAGGGGGCCCGGGCATGTTTCGCGCTGGGCCGCCCTCTCGATGAGCTTCGCGCCCTCCTGCGCTCGCACTTTCCTCTGTTGGAGACCACCCATGGGTGAACCGATGGCCGTCGTCACCGCGCTGCGCCCCGTTGTCCCCCTGCGTGAAGTGGAGCGCCGCCCGGTGACCGCACCGGAGCCGGTGTCCGACACGGGGGAGACCTCCCTTTTCCAGGCCGGCCAGGTCCACGTCACCGCCGAGCGGCTCGTCGTGGGCGGCCAGAGCTGGGCGCTGCGCGACGTGCAACAGGTGGAGACCGCGCGCCGCACCCCGAAGGTGTGGCCCTACCTGCTCGCGGTGGGGCTGGCCGCTGCGCTGGGGCTGCCGCTGTTGTCCTGGCTGTCCGTCAGCGTGTCGGCCCTGAAGGGCGCGTTCGAGGCGGGGCTCGTCGTCACCGCCCTGGGCCTCTTCGCGTCCATGGCCGCGCTGCTCGTGGTGGAGGACACCCACTACCTGGTGCTGGGGCTGCCGGGCGGCTCGCGCCGAGTCTTCGGCAGCCACGACGCCCAGCTCATCGCGCGGCTTGCGGGGACGGTGCGGGCCGCGTGTCAGCGGCCGTGAGCTGCTCGCGCACCTGAGAGACGATCTCGAAGGAGCGCAGCCGCGCCGCGTGGTCGTAGATCTGCGCGGTCACCATCAGCTCGTCGGCCCCGGTCTGCTCGATGAGGGACTGGAGGCCTTCGCGCACGCTGTTCGGCGAGCCCACCACGGTGCACGCCAGCATGTGTTCGATCTCCGCCAGCTCCATCTCGTTGAGCTGACCGTCCAGGCTGTCCACCGGCGGCAGGAGCGGGCCCGGCCGGCCGCGGCGCAGGTTGAGGAAGGCCTGGAGCAGCGACGTGAAGAGGCGCTGCCCCTCCTTGTCCGTGTCCGCGGCGAAGACGTTCGCGCCAATCATCGCGTACGGCTTCTGGAGCACGTCCGACGGGCGGAACTGCGTGCGGTACAGGTGCAGCGCGCTCATCATCTGCGCGGGCGCGAAGTGCGACGCGAACGCGAACGGCAGCCCCAGGGCCGCGGCAAGCTGCGCGCTGAAGGTGCTGGAGCCCAACAGCCACAGCGGCACGTGCAGGCCCGCGCCCGGCACCGCGCGCACGGCCTGCGTGGGCGTGGCCTCCTTGAAGTAGTTCTGCAGCTCCACCACGTCCTGCGGGAAGCTGTCCGCGCCGCCCAGTCCCCGGCGCAGGGCGGCGGAGGTGCGCTGATCCGTCCCCGGCGCGCGGCCCAGGCCCAGGTCGATGCGGCCGGGGTAGAGCGTCTCCAGCGTGCCGAACTGCTCCGCGATGATGAGCGGCGCGTGGTTGGGCAGCATGACGCCGCCCGCGCCCACGCGAATCGTCTTCGTGCCCCCCGCCACGTACCCGATGACCACCGACGTGGCCGCGCTGGCGATGCCCGTCATGTTGTGGTGTTCGGCCAGCCAGAAGCGCTTGTAGCCCAGGCTTTCCGCGTGGCGCGCCAGGTCCAGGCTGTTGCGGAGGGCCAGGCCGGCGTCGCCCCCGGAGATGACGGGGGACAGGTCGAGGACGGAGAAGGGGATCATCAGGGGGACCCTCACGCCACGGGGGGCGGAAAAGCCCTTCGATAGCCAGGGCCTTTGGGGTTTTCACGCCATTGACGCACCGCTCGGACGCTCGGGCCCTCCGGTCCGCCAGTCGGAGGCCATCCCACCCATCAGATTGGCTTGCCGCCGGGCGTGGGAACCGCCGCCTACAAACCTGTCCGACAGTCGGACAGGTTTTCCGTCGGCCGCGCCCGTGGGGGCGGCTTCAATCGCGCGCAGGCGTCGCCTTGCGCTCCGACTTCGCCCGGACCAGCGCGGCGTGCGCCCGGTTCAGGGTGCCGTGCGGATCCTCCTCACCCAGGACCGTCACCGCGATGGACACGCGCGCGGGCTGGCCGGGGACGTCATGGAGCTGCTGGCGCGCGGCCTCCGCGCCCACGGCATCCGCTCCAGGCAGCGCGACCAGGAGGGTGTCCCCCGTCCAGCGCACCACGAAGCCCGGCGGAGGACAGAGGCCCTCCGCGGTCCGGGCCAGCTCCCGCAGCGCCGAGTCCCCCGCGTCGTAGCCGCGCGTGCGGTTGACGGTGCCCAGCTCCACCAGGTCCACCAGGAGCACGCTGAGGGGCAGGCCCTCCCGGCGGCAGCGGCCAATCTCCTTGGCCAGCCGCTCCTCGCCCTCGCGCCGGGTGTCCAGCCCCGTGAGCGCGTCGTGGCGCAACAGCCGCTCGCGTGTGCCCTTCAGGTCCGCCCCGATGCCCAGGTCCACCAACGACAGGAGCTGCGCGATGCCCCCGGGCACCAAGAAGGGCCGCGCCACCCAGCGCACCACGCGCGGCCGGGGCCGCTCCAGCGACAGCGTCAGGTGCAGCCCGCGTGAGCTCTCCGCCGCCAGGTCCAACTGCCGCAGCGTGCCGCCGGGGTCCGCCGTCAGGCTGGCGATGTGCTGGCACAGCGAATCGAAGGCCATGCCCGACAGCCGCTCCTCTGGCAGTCCCAGGAGCTCCGCCAGGGCCGCGTTGGCGGCGAAGGGCTTGCGGCCCGGCGCCACCACCAGCACGGGCACCTCCAGGGCGCTCACCGCCTCGCGCACCAGCGCCAGCGCCGCCGCCTCGGTGAGCACCGGCTCCGCCGCCCCCTGGGGACGCGGCAGGGCGGGGCGGGCCCGTCCCTGCGCCGCGGTGTGCTCCAGGTTCTCCGCCACGCGGCCCGCCAGCTCCCGGAGCGCCGCCAGGTCCTCCGGGCCCAACATCAGCGGGCGCGTGTCGATGACGCACAGCGAGCCCAGCACTTCCCCCGTGGAGGTGATGAGCGGGGCGCCCGCGTAGCTGCCGACGATGCCGTCGCGCACCAGCGGGTTGTCGCGGAACACCGGGTGGCGCGTGGCGTCCGGCACCACCAGGGCCTCGCGGCCCTGCACCACGTGGTGGCAGAAGGCCCAGTCGCGCGGCGTGCCTCGGTCCTTCGCGAGCGCCGCGGGCAGCCCCACGTGCGCCTTGAACCACTGCTTGTCTCCCAGCACCAGCGTCAGCAGCGCGACGGGCACGCCGAAGGCCTGCGCCACCTCCGCCACCAGGTCCTGGAGTTCCTTGTCGGGGAGGTCCGCGTCCACCAGCTTCAGCTCGTCGATGCGCGCGAGCCGCCGCTTCTCCTCGTCCGCGTTGAGCTCCAGCTGGCCATGGCCCGCGAGCTGGCCCGCGAGCGCGCGCCGCACGCCATCGCGCATCGCCTCCGGTCCCGCGCGCCGGCTGAGCAGCGAGTGGATGCCCAGCGCGTCCTTGAGCTGCCATGCGCGCACGCGCAGCTCGTCGAACGACGTCACCACCATCACCGCCGTGTGCCGCGCATCCGAGCGGCCCCGCAGCCACGCCAGCAGCGCGAAACCGTCCAGCCGGGGCAGCGCCAGGTCCGTCACCAGCAGCGTGGGCGAGCCGCGCAGGCGCATCAGCTCCTGGGCCTCCGCGCCATCTCGCGCCACCACGCCTTCCAATCCTTCTTGTTGCGCGAGCGCGAGCAGGCCCGCGGCACGGTGGCGATCCGGTTCGGCGATGAGGGCGTAGCGCGGCATGTCGTTCCACTCATGCTGCCATGCGCCTCGCCGTTGCGTACCCTGGCCCTTTGTCCAGGTCAGGGCCGCTCGTCCATGGGCCGACGGTGCGAGGCGGCCTCGTGGATTTCCACGAGCGCCAACGCCCGCGTCAGGACCGGTGCTCACCCGTCAGCGAACGGGACGCCCCCGGGTCCGCCGCGCCCGGGGCCACTCCGGCGTCGCGCGCCTCGGAAGGCGGAGGGGCCGCCTCCCGGGGGAACCGGCCGAACAGCCGCTTGAGGGCGCCGCTCTGCCGCTGGAGGTCCTCGGTGCGCGCCACGGCCTCCGCCAGCGTCACCAGCGCCACGCCCACGACGGCGGGCAGGAGCGGCACGACCCAGCCCGGGTCCGCCAGGAGCCAGCCCACGAACACCGTGTGCACGACGACGAGGAGCGCGGCCTGGGCCACCACCGCGCCCAGGCTCCTCGCGCGGCCCCTGCGCCACAGGAGCAGGCCCAGCACCAGCGCCGTCTCCACCAGCCCCAGCAGCTCCGCCGGGCGGGTGGCCCGCAGCACCCGGCCGGTGCGCAGGTTGTCCATCGCGAAGGCGTGGATCTCCACGCCCGGCACCGCGAGCTGGCCAGGCAGGGTGCTCTGGCCGTGCAGCCCCGTGGCGGTGACGCCCACGAACACCGTCTTCTCACGGAGCGCCAGGTCCAGCCCCACCGAGGACGGCCCCGCGGCCAGCACGTCCGCCAGGCTCAAGCGCGGCAGCCAGTCCGGCGCGGGCAGCCGCATCAGGGGCGCGCCGTCGTCGGTGGCCGCCACGCGCAACAGCGCCTCCGAGCGCTCCGGCCACAGGCGCAGCGCCGTCGCCAGCGCGAGCGAGGGCCACGCCCTGCCGCCCACCCGAACGGCGTAGGGATAGCGCCGGATGACGCCGTCCTCGTCCGGCAGCACGTTCAGCGTCCCGCTGCCCCAGGCCGCCAGCCGCAGCGGGGCCAGGTTCGTGGACAGGCCCTTCGCGCTTAAGCGCAGCCGGTCCGCGTCCAGGGGCACCGGCGTCAGCGGATCCCCCTTCACGGGCACACCGCCGGTGTCCTCCTCCAGCGCCATGCTGCCCAGGATGACGGTGCCCACCCCGGAGAAGGCCTCCGTGAGCCGCGCGTCCCCGTCCTGCGCGTGCAGCCGCGCCTCCAGGTCGCGGGCCAGCGTGGCGCCCGCGGGCGTGTCCGCGAGCCCCGTCGTGCGCAGGCGCTCCAGCACGTCCTCGCCCAGCTCCAGCGCGTCGCGGGACTCCGGCGCGTCGAAGAGGATGTCCACCACCACCGCGTTGGGCCGGTAGGCCGCCAGCGCCTGGAAGGCCTTCGCCCAGGTGGCGCGCGACAGCGGCCAGCGCTCGCCCAGCGCCGCGAGCGCGCGGTCATCCACCTCCACCAGCACCAGGTCCGCCCTGGGCGGCAGCGGCGGCAGGAGCCGGCTCACCGCGAAGTCGTACAGGGCCCGCTCGCCCGGGCCCGGCGCGCCGCCCGTCACCGCTGTGCCCACCGCGAGCAGCAGGCCCACGCTCACGCCCAGCCAGCGCGGCAGGGCGGGGGAGGACAGCCACGTGGACCTGGGACCGCGAGCAGGCAGCGTCATCTCACCCGGCGATGTCGAAGCTGAAGATCTTCGACGGGTAGCCTACGAAGCCGTCGGCATCCACCGCCAGCACCCGCCAGAACCACTTGCCCGCGCCCGGCGCCGCCGCGTCCACCGTGGGGTTGGCCGACTCCTGGACCTTCACCTCGCCCGCGAAATCCGCCGTCGTCCCCATCTCCACGCGGTACACCTTCGCGCCCGGCACGGCCTTCCAGACGAGCGAGGGCGCCTTCGGGTACGTGCCACCCCGGGGCCGCTCCAGCGCTGGCGCCGCCAGGAGCGCGCGGGGCGCCTCCGGGGCCTGGCCCGCCCGGGCCCGCGAACCGAAGCCCGCGTCCACGTCCACGGAGCCTGCCTCCGCGACCAGGGCCACCTTGCCCTCCAGGGTCTCCAGGCGGCTGGTGCCGTCCTCCTGCTGGGACACGCGGAAGCGCGTGCCGCGCACGCCCGCCACCGCGCCGCGCGTGCGCACCTCGAAGGTGGAGCCCGCGCCACCCGGCGCCGCCTGCGTCTCCACCGTGCCCTTCACCAGATCCAACAGCACCTTGCGCTGGCGCTCGGCGGTGAGCTCCAGCGTGCCCAGGCGCACGGCGCTCCGGGGCGACAGGAACAGGACGCTGCCATCCGCCAGCGCCAGCTCTGCCCGGCCAGCGTCGTCCGTCGCCACGAGCTCACCCGCGTACAGCGAATCCCCCGGAAGGCGCGACGTGGGCGGGCCCTCGCCGGTGCTCGCCGTCACCTGTCCGCTGACCGTGCGCAGCCGGGCCACCGCGACCTGCATGGGGCGCTCCACGTACGCGAGCTGCAGCCGGCCCGGGGTGTTGGCGTCGGCGGGCGGCGCCACGAAGGACACGCGCGTGCGGGGGATGCCCGCGTTCACCAGCACCTCCGCCGCGGCCTTCGCCACCGCCAGCCCCTGGCCGTCCAGCCGCTCCGCGTCCGGCAGCTTCGCGGCCACGGTGAGGCTCCGGATGGCGGGGCGCGCCTTCACGGCCTCCGCCACCTCGCGCAGGCAGGCCTCCGTCCGGGGCCCCTTCGCCTCCAGGGGCTGGCCCGTGGTGAGCCGCCCGTTGTCGAACGTCAGCCCGCCGCAGGCGCTGTCCGCCTCCGCCGCGAGCCCCGCGACAGGCGAGGCCGACAGCAGCAGCGACAGCATCAGGGGGGCGCCCGTCTTCCTCACGGCGACACTCCTTCCGCCTGTCCGGCGGTCTTCAGGACGTTGAACTCCACGCGACGGTTGTTCTCCCGGCCCTTCGCCGTGTCGTTGGTGTCCACCGGCTTCGTCTCACCATAGCCCACCGGCTCCAGGCGGTTCGCCGCGATGCCCGCCTTCTTCAGCCAGACGACCACCATGTTCGCGCGCCGCTGCGACAGGTCCAGGTTCTTCGCATCGTCGCCCTGGCTGTCCGTGTGGCCCTCCACGCGCACCAACTCCAGCTCCGGGTGGGTGCGCAGGATGGAGACCACCTGCGCCAGCAGCGGGAACGACCTGTCCAGGATGACGTCCTTGCCGGTGGCGAAATACACCTTGTCCAGGATGACGATGCGCGAGCCCTCCAGGCGCACCTTCGACGCGCCCTTGTCCGGGCACCCGTCCTCGTCCTTCACCCCGTTGATGACCTCCGCCTCCAGCGGGCACTGGTCCTCCGTGTCCGGGATGCCGTCCTTGTCGTTGTCCGGATCCGGGCAGCCGTCCTCGTCCTCGAAGCCGTCCTTGTCCTCGGCGGCCGTGGGGCAGCGGTCCTCCGCGTCCGGGATGCCGTCGCCGTCCGTGTCCGCGGGAGCGGGCGGCAGGGCGAGCACGGCCGCGGGCGGAGTGCCTTCCGAGCCCGGCCGCGACTCCGGCTTCGCTTCGGGCACCGTGTCCGGGCAGCCGTCGTCGTCGCGGTAGCCGTTCACCGTCTCCGGCTCGGTGGGGCAGGTGTCATTCACGTCGGGGATGCCATCGTTGTCGTCATCCGGATCCAGGCAGCCGTCGTCGTCCTGGAAGCCGTCGAAGTCCTCGGGGCCCAGCGCGCAGGTGGGGGCCCGCGCGGCGGCCACCGGGGCCGGGGTGCCGCCCGGCGTGTAGGCCAGCCCCGCGAGCACGCGGAAGGCGGGCGTGCCGTAGCCGCGCGTGAGGCCCGGCCCAGCGCCCACGTGCGCGGCGAAGCCCTGGGCGAAGCGGTACTTCACCGCGCCCAGCAGCTCCAGGGGGAACTCCTCCTTGTCGGACTCCGACAGGCCCACCGCGCCCGCGAGCGTGGCCTGTGCGGACAGCGCCTGGGTGATGGGCACCTCCGCGCCCACGCCGAACGCGAGCTCGTTGCCCACGCGCAGGTTGCGCAGGTCCTGCGCCTTGCGCAGGTTCACGCCCACGTTGGCGAGCAGCCGCAGCGACGGCGTGGTCCACTCACCGGCCACGCGCGGCTGGAAGGTGAGCCCCTCCGCGCCCAGGAAGTGGTCCCCACCGCCGGTGGGCAGGGTGAAGGGCGCGACCACCGCCAGGTTCAGCGCGCCCTTGTTCCAGAGCGCCAGCTTGGGCACCACGCGCAGGTCACCCAGGCCCGCCGTGCCCACGCCGTCCGCGAACTGCTCCGACACCGGGCCCGCGGGCTGCGACCCGGTGACCGTCAGCGGCAGCACCAGGCCCACCTCCAACCGGTCGAAGAGGGACACCGCGCCCATCAGGTCCAACGACACCTGCCGCTCCACGATGCGGTAGACGAACGTGTCCTCGCGCGGGTCGTAGAAGTTGAGCGGCTGGTGCGCGTAGTTGAGGGACGCGCCCACGTTCCACGTCAGGTGAGGTGCGACGCGGGCGCTGTTGAGCCCGAGCACGTCGTACGCGCCCGGCCCCGGCTTGTACTGCTGCACGTCGATGGCCTGCGACACCGACGCCTGGGCCTGCGCACGCGACGCGACGCCCAGCGACAGGCCCGCCGCCACCGTCACCGCCAGCCCCCGGCCCGCACCGAACCGGCGGCGACGGCCGAGGAACGGCACGGACAGCAGCCCCAGCGCCAGCGGGAGCAGGCCCCCGGCGCCGCCCGTCGAGCAGCCGCGGCCCAGCACCTGGAAGTCATCGTCGGGGTCGAGCGGGTTGGTGCCGCCCTTCACCTCGACGCCGTCGGGGATGCCGCCGCCGTCGGTGTCCGCGTTGTTGGGGTCGGACTCGGTGGCGTCGCGGATGCCGTTGGCGTTGGTGTCCTCCTCGCCGTCCGACAGCCCGTCGCCATCCGTGTCGCGGGCCAGCGGATTCGTGGGGTTCTGCCCGCGCACCTCGATGCCATCCATCAGGCCATCGCCGTCCGTGTCGGCCTTGCGCCGGTCGGTCTCCGTGTCCTGGGTGATGCCGTCGTGGTTCACGTCCTCCTCGCCATCCGTCAGGCCGTCGTTGTCGCTGTCGGTGTCGAGCGCGTCGATCTTCCCGTCGCCATCGGTGTCGACCAGCCCATCGATGCCGTCCGGCAGGCCGTCGCCGTCGCTGTCCGGGTTGAAGGGGTCGAGGCCCAGCTCCAACTCGGTGGCGTTGTCCACGCCGTCGCCATCCGCGTCCACGTCGTCGGCGGCGTCGAGCGGATTCGTCTCACCCGGGTCCACCTTGCCGTTGTGGTTCTTGTCCTCGAAGCCATCCCAGACGCCGCCGTTGTCGGTGTCGACCTTGAGCGGGTCGGTGGTGGTGGTGGGGTCCGCGTCCGCGACGAAGAGGGCCGGGTCGGTGCCGGTGCCCTGGGGCGCGGTGAGGCCCAGCTCCACGCCGTCGGTGAGGCCGTCGGAGTCGGAGTCGGCGAGGGTCGGGTCGGTCTCCGTGTCCTGGGTGATGCCGTCGTGGTTGGCGTCTTCGTTGCCGTCGAGCACGCCGTCGTCGTCGGAGTCGTCGTCCAGCGGGTCGGTACGGCCGGAGTGGACCTCCACGCCGTCGGAGAGCCCGTCACCGTCGGTGTCGGCGTTGCGCGGGTCGGTGCCGTACTGGGCCTCCTCCGCGTCGGTGAGGCCGTCGTTGTCGGTGTCATCGGTCGCGGTCCAGGACCACGTGGCGGGCGATTCATCCACGTTGCCCGCCGCGTCCGTGGCGCGCACGGCGAGGGTGTGGGGGCCGGACGTCACGGTGAAGACGGCGGGGTCCGCGCAGGACGTGAACGGACCGTCATCCAGGCTGCACGCGTAGGTGACGCCCGTCTCGTTGGAGTCCAGGTCGAACGTGGCCGGGTTCGGCGCGTTGTCCGCGACCGGGCCCGAGCGGATGAAGGTGTCCGGCGCGGTGGTGTCCACGGTCCATGTGAAGGTGGCGGGCGTGGGGTCCACGTTGCCGGCCGCGTCCACCGCGCGCACCTGCACGGTGTACGTGCCGTCCGCGAGGTCCGTCCGCGTCTGGGGGCTGGTGCACGGGACGAAGGCCCCCGTGTCGAAGCGGCACTCGAAGGTCGCGGTGGCGTCGTCCGAGGCGAACTCGAAGGAGGCGTCGCGGCTCGACGTGACAGCCGGGACGGACGCGGTGAGGGACGTGTCCGGCGCCACGAGGTCCACGGTGAAGGTGGCGCTCGCGGACGGACTGACGTTGCCGGCCGCGTCCACCGCGATGACGCTGACGGTGTGCGCGCCGGTGTCCAGCACCGGGCCCGTGGTGAAGGTCCAAGCGCCGGTGTCGGAGGCCACGGTCGTGCCCACGAAGACGCCATCCACCGTCACGCGCACGGTGGCGCCCGCCTCCGCGGTGCCGGCGTAGGACACCGCGCCGGTGTTGAAGAGCGCGCCGTTCGCGGGCGAGGTGATGGCCGGAGCCTCGGGGAGGCTCAGGTCCACCGTCCACGTGTACTCGGCAGGCGTCGGGTCGGCGTTGCCCGCCGCGTCCACCGCGCGCACCGCGAGGGTGTGCTCACCCTCGGAGAGGTTGTCGAGGGTGAAGGGGTTGTCGCAGGCGTTGAACTCCAGGGAGTCCACGCTGCACTCGTAGCTGATGCCGCCGCCGGTGGAGCTGAACTCGAACGTGGCGCTGGCGCTGTTCGAGGGCTGGGCGGGGCCCGACTCGATGGTGGTGTCCGGCGCGTCGGTGTCGATGATGAAGGTGAGCGACACGGGCTGGCTGGTGTTGCCCGCAGCGTCCGTGGCGGTGGCGCTCAGCGTGTGCGCGCCGTCCGCGAGCGTGGCCTGCACGGGGTAGCTCCACTGACCCTGGCTGTTGACGAGGACCGGACCCAGCGGCGCGCCATTGTCGAGCACCAGGTACACGGTGCTGCCCGGCTCGGCGGTGCCGGTGATGACGGGCGAGGCGGAGGTGAGCACCTCGCCGCTCGTGGGCTGGAGGACGATGGGCGCGTCGGGAGGCGTGAGGTCCACGGTCCAGGTGTAGCTGGCGGGCGTGGGGTCCACGTTGCCGGCCGAGTCGACGGCGGCGACGGTGAACGTGTGCGAGCCCTCGTCCAGGCCGGTCGCCGTGTACGGCGAGGCGCACGCCACGCTGGTCGCATCCAGGGTGCAGACGAAGCTGGCGACGTCCGCGTCCGTGCCCTGGAAGGTGAACGTGGCGGACGTGCTGTTGCTCGCGACCGGGGGCTGCGAGGTGATGACGGTGTCGGGCGGCTCCGAGTCGACGTTGAACGTCAACTGGGCCGCGTCGCTGACATTGCCCGCGGTGTCCGTCGCTGTGGCGGTGACGGTGACAGGACCCTGGGGCAGGTCGGTGGCGGGCGTGAAGCTCCAGTGGCCCGTGCCATCCACGGTCACCGGACCGTAGGAGATACCGCCGATGACGAGCGTCACCTGCGAGCCGAGGTCGGCGGTGCCGGTGATGACGGGCCGCGCGGTGGTGACGGTCGCGTTCGGGGCCGGCGCGGTGAAGACCGGCGCGTCCGGCGCGGCGGTGTCCACGGTGAAGGTGGAGGTGGCGACGGGGCTGGTGTTGCCCGCGCCGTCCTGGGCGACGGCCGTGACGGTGTGGCCGCCATCCGCGAGCGCGGGGCCGGGCGAGACGCTCCATTCACCGGAGCTGTTGGCGGTGACGGTGCCCAGCGAAGTGCCATCCACCGTCACCGTGACGCGGCTGCCGGGCTCGGCCGTGCCGCTGTACGTGGCGGGGGCCGCGGGCAGCACCGCGCCATTCGCGGGCGTGGCGATGACCGGCGCGTCGGGCACGGTGGTGTCGACCGTGAAGGACACGGTGCGAGCGGGGCTGGTGTTGCCCACCGCGTCGCGGGCCGTGACGGACACGGTGTGCGGGCCGTCCGTGAGCGTGGAGGACGTGCAGGACCAGTTGCCATTGGAGTCGGCCGTCGTGGTGCACAGCACGGTGGTGCCTTCGCGCACGGTCACGGTGCTGTTGGCCTCGGCCGTGCCCGTGATGGCGGGCGTCGACGTGGCGACCTGCTGTCCGGACGTGGGCGCCGTGACGACTGGAGTCGCCGGGGCGGTGGTGTCCACGCTGAAGGGAACGGCAGTGCTGGCAGGGCTGGTGTTGCCCGCCGCGTCCCGAGCCGTGGCGCTGATGCTGTGCGTGCCGTCCGTGAGCGTGGAGGACGTGCAGGACCAGGCGCCGGAGGCGTTGGTCGTCGCGGTGCAGAGGACCGTCGTGCCCTCACGAACCGTGACGGTGCTGTTGGCCTCCGACGTACCGGAGAGGACCGGCGTCTGCGTGGCCACCGTCTGGTTGGCCGTAGGCGCCGTGATGGCCGGCGCGACGGGAGCGATGGAGTCGACCGTGAAGGGAACGGCGGTGCTCGCCGGGCCCGTGTTGCCCGCCGCATCCCGCGCCGTGGCGGAGATCGTGTGCGAGCCTTGCGCGAGCGTCGACGAGGTGCACGACCACGCGCCGGATGCATTGGCCGTGGCAGTACAGAGGATGGTCGTGCCCTCACGCACGGTCACGGTGCTGTTGGCTTCCGCCGTACCCGAGAGGACCGGCGTCTGGGTCGCCACGACCTGGCCGGGCGTGGGCGAAGCGATGACCGGAGCCACCGGAGCGATGGAGTCCACGGAGAAGGAGACGGCCGTGCTGGCCGGGCCCGTGTTGCCAGCGGCATCGCGCGCGGTGGCGGTGATGCTGTGCGGCCCTTCGGAGAGCGCGGAGGACGTGCACGACCACGCGCCGGAGGCGTTGGCCGTGGTGGTGCAGAGCACGGTGGTGCCTTCGCGCACGGTCACGGTGCTGTTCGCTTCCGCCGTGCCACTGAGGACCGGCGTCTGCGTCGTCACGGTCTGACCCGACGTGGGCGCCGTGACAACCGGAGCAACCGGAGCCACCGTGTCCACGGTGAACGGCACGGCCGTGCTGGCCGGACCGGTGTTGCCCGCCGCATCGCGCGCCGTGGCGGTGATGGTGTGAGCCCCCTGCGCGAGCGTGGAGGAAGTGCACGACCAGGCGCCGGAGGCATTGGCCGTCGCGGTGCAGAGGATCGTGGTGCCCTCGCGCACGGTCACGGTGCTGTTGGCCTCCGCCGTACCGGAGAGGACCGGCGTCTGCGTGCCCACCGACTGGTTGGCCGTGGGCGACGCGATGACCGGAGCCGCGGGAGCGACCGTGTCCACGGTGAACGGAACGGCGGTGCTCGCCGGGCCCGTGTTGCCAGCGGCATCGCGCGCGGTGGCGGTGACGGTGTGCGGGCCTTCCGAGAGCGTGGAGGACGTGCAGGACCAGGCGCCAGACGCATTGGCCGTCGCGGTGCAAAGGACGGTGGTGCCCTCACGAACCGTGACGGTGCTGTTCGCCTCGGCGGTGCCGGAGAGGACCGGCGTCTGCGTGGTCAGCGTCTGCCCGGAGGTCGGGGCCGTGACGATCGGCGCCGCCGGGGGCGTGGCATCCACGGTGAAGGGAACGGCGGTGCTCGCCGGGCCGGTGTTGCCCGCCGCATCCCGCGCGGTGGCGGTGATGGTGTGCGAGCCGTCCGCGAGCGTCGACGAGGTGCAGGACCACGCGCCGGACGCGTTGGCCGTCGTGGTGCAGAGGATGGTGGTGCCCTCGCGCACGGTGACGGTGCTGTTCGCCTCGGCGGTGCCGGAGAGGACGGGTGTCCGGGTCGCCACGGTCTGATTCGCCGTGGGCGCGGTGACGACCGGAGCGGCCGGAGCCACCGTGTCCACGGTGAAGGTGGTCGTGCTCGCCGGGCCCGTGTTCCCCGCCGCGTCGGTGGCGGTGACGGTCGCCGTCTGGGCACCCTGGGGCAGCGTCGTCGTCGACACGCACGACCAGGCGCCGGAGGCATTGGCCGTCGCGGTGCAGACCGTGACGCCACCCACCACCACGGACACGGTGCTCCCGGCCTCCGCGAAGCCGCTGAACGTGGGCGTCGTGGTGCCCACCGGCGCGCCATTCGCGGGCGAGACGATGACCGGCGCCGCCGGAGCCGTCACGTCCACCACGAACGTGCGACCGGCGGACGCGGGACCGGTGTTGCCCACCGCGTCCCGCGCCGTCGCCGTCACGGTGTGCGGGCCGGACCCCAGCGTCACGCTGGACGCGCAGCTCCAGGTCCCCGTCACGGCGTTGGCCGTCGTGGTGCAGAGGAGGGTGGTGCCCTCGCGCACCGTGACGGTGCTGCCTGCCTCCGCAGTGCCGGTGAACGTCGGCGTCGCCGTGTTGAGCTGCGCATTCTGGGTGGGCGTGGAGATGACCGGGGCCACCGGCGCCGTCGTGTCCACGTTGAACCCCACGGACGTCGTGGGGCTGAGGTTGCCGCTGGTATCCGCCGCCTGCGCGGTCACCGTGTGCGCGCCATCCGGGAGCTGCACGGAGGAGGTGCAGCTCCAGTTGCCGGACGCGTTCACCGTCGTCGTGCACAGCACCGTCGTGCCCTCGCGAACGGTCACGGTGCTGCCTGCCTCCGCCGTACCGCTGAAGGTGGGCGTGCCCGTCGCCAGCGTGGAGCCCACGGTGGGCGTCGTCACCGCGGGCGCGGCCGGCGCACCCACCGGCGTCGACGTGGGCCCGGTCCCCACCGGCGGCGAGGACGGGAACGTCGTCTCCGGCGCACCCTGCTGCCCGGTGCTGCGCACGATGGCCTGGTTGTCGATGCTCCCCGAGGCCCCCACGTTGATGGTGACCCGGAACACGATGGTCGTGCTCTCGTTGATGTTGATGACGCCGCCCTGCGTGGCGTTGGCGCCCGTGCCCAGGCGCACCGTGAGCCGGCGGTTCGCCGCGTCGTAGTCGCCCTGGTCGTCACCCGTCGCGTCCGTCTTCGCGCCCGTGTTGGCGCCGGTCGTCACCCGCAGCGAGCCCGGGACGTAGGTGACGTTCGAGGGCAGGTTGTCCGTGAGCACCGTGAGGATGCCGGAGTCATCCCCCGTGTTCGTCGTCTGCACCGTGTACTCCAGCACGTCGCCGCCGCGCAGGCTGCCGTCCGGACGCGGGGACACCGGCGCCACGCTCTTCACCGTCTGGATGAAGTCCGGCTTCTGCGTGGAGATGGACGTGATGAACGCGCCCAGCAGGTACTGATCCGACGTGGAGGTGGCGGACACCGTGGCGGACGTCTGGCCCGCGGAGACGCGCGCGGTGATGTCCACGACGTCCATGTCCAGGCCCTCGGTGGTGCCGGGCGTGCCGGCGAAGCGCGGCAGGTCGCCTTCATTGCTCTGCGCCACGCCCAGCCGGCTGCGCGTGCCGTTGAAGAAGTTGTTCACCGGGTTCTGCGCGTCGGACAGCGCCACGCCGTTGAAGGTCAGCGAGTCGCCCGTGAATGAGTTCTCACCCTCGTAGGCGATGACGCCCAGCTTCGCCGTGTAGCCGGAGGCCGGCACCAGGAAGCCGGACAGGGTGGCCGTCGCGCTCGCGCCGCTGCTCACCGAATCCAGCCCGTCGAAGAGCGTGAGGTTGCGCAGGGGCTCGCTGGCCAGCCGGTAGAAGACGACGATCGACCAGCCGGAGTAGGGGAAGGTGTCGTTGACGTTGCGGAAGTCCAGCGCGTCCGCGCCGGCGAGCAGGTACGTGCCCGTGCCGCGCTGCTGCACCAGCGCCGTCACGTCCGCCGTGGACTGGTAGGAGTAGTTGCTGCCGTTCGTGTAGCTCTTGCTGGAGTCCGCGGTGATGGCCGTGGAGAAGGCCCCCGTGCCCACCCGCGACAGCGTCACGGATGTGCCCGGCTGCGTGGTGCCCGTGCGGCTCGCCACCGAGCGCACCGCACCCCAGTACAGCCGCGCGTACGTCACGACCGCGCCCGCGGGCAGCGTCAGCACCGCCTGACTCCTCGAGTCCGCGGGCGCCACCGACGTGTCCGCGAACGCCGTGAGGCCGTCGGTGGTCCAGTGCACGTCGGACGCCTGGTCGGTGATGTTGGTGCCGCAGGCCCCCACCGTCCCGGTCAACGGCGCCGGGGTGCCGGAGCGGCACTCCTGGGACAGCGTGTTGCCGAACAGGACGAAGTCGCCCCGTTGATCCACCTGGTAGCGCAGCGCCGGAGCGGCGGAGGCAATCTGGGGAAGCAGTGCCAGGAGCACCAGGCACGACGCCATCCAGGCACGCGCGAGGGGGACGGTGACCCGGCCGGAAGCGAGGGGGAGGTCGTTGGGAGTCGGGTCCATGGAGGTCCGTCCGTGTCGTGGCGGAGAGGGTCGGCGGGAGGGGAGCGGGGGTGTGGGGGAACCCGCTCCCGCCGTGTGTCCAGGCGCTTGCGCGGGCAGGTTCAGGTGCCGGGGGAGCACCGAGCTAGTGAGCGGTGTCGCGTCATGGGCGCTGCGCGGGGGCGTGGGCACGAGGCAGCGGAAAAGCAAGGCCAGGGCCAGCCCCCTTGGAAGGGGCTCCAATGAATTCTTTCGCGCAGTTGGAATAAGGGACGCGCCCACACGGAGCGCGTTGTCCAGGTTGCGGATCCATTTTCCAGAATCCGGATCCGCTCCCACGCGAGTCCCAGTGCGTCAATCCGGACGGCGCGAGCGGATGCGATGGGCTCGCACCGCGGCGTCGCCGCGAAGGCACCTGGACGCGGAGTGGATCCATGCAGGAGTTCTGCGCTGGCGAGCGCGCTTTCTTAGCGCGGAGCTTCCAGCAATTGCGACACGTGCTCCGCCAGGTCCGGCAGCGGCTGGGGCTTGCTCAGCACCAGGTCCACGCCCAGCGCCTGCGCGCGCGTTCCCAAATCCGGTGTCGCGAACGCCGTCAGCAGCACCATGCGCGTGGCGGGGGAGGACTCACGCAGCCGCTCCGCGATGATGAGCCCTTCCTCGGACTGCGTTCCGCTCAGGCGCAGGTCGCTGATGACCAGGTCGTACCGGCCGCGCTTCACGCGCTCCAGGGCCTCGTCCAGGTCCGTGGCCGAGTCGACCTCGTACCCGGCGCGGGAGAAGAAACGGCCCAGGACCCAGCACAGGACCGTTTCATCATCGACGATCAGCAGGTTCCGGGGCACACAGGGAAGCATGAGCAAGGGAGGGGCCAGGGTCCCCGGGAATAAATCAGTGAAGTCTTTACAACCACTTGGCCCGGCGGAAACGCGTCCGCCGCGCGCATTTGTCCAGGTTGCGGATCCATTTTCCGGAATCCGGACTGAACCAGACAAGGACGGCAGCCCGGCTTTTCAGCGCATGGAGAGGGGCTGGGGCTGGTCCTCGTTGGCCGCCGCGGGGATGAGCGCGGACAGGTGGAGGATGAGCACCGGCATCAGCTGCGGCTTGGGCAGCAGCTTGGTGATGCCGCTGGCCCACGCCGAGTGCCGGACCTCGTCCAGGGGCAGCGCCGTCATCAGCAGGATGGGGAGGTGCGAGTCCTGCAGGCGCAGGTCGCGAGCGAACCGCAGACCTTCCTCCATGCCGGGCCGGCCGAAGGGATGGTCGATGAGGACCGCGTCGAACAGGTTCGTGTCCAGCAGGCCTCGCGCCTGGGCATCCGTGCGAGCGGTGAGGACGGTGAAGCCCGCGGCCGTCAGGTGACGCGCCGTTGCCCCACGAACCGGGGGCTTCGAATCGAGGAGGAGGATTTTACCGTGCATGCACAACAACAGTGCAGCGGTTGTGCCACGCGGGGTGTCATCCGCTCATTCCAATCATTGCAAGGGATTGGAAGAGAGGGAGCGTGCGCGGACGGAGCCGTTTTCCAGTTCCTGGACCGGTCTCCGGATTCTGGAATCAATAGGACGAACGTCCACTGGGAGCCGAAGGATGCCCGAGCCCGTGAAGGATGAATCGCTGCAGCTCCTGCTCGCGCGCGCCGACGACCGCCGGCCGGTGCTGGAGGAAGGGCTTCCCGCGGACGCCACCCGGGATGCTCCCAGGCCCGCGCCGCTCGCTCGCCGTGCCGAGGGCATGACGCTGGAGCGCCCCGACGCGAACCCGAATGACCTGCCCGCGCAGCGCTGGGGTGTCATCGCGCCGGAAGGCACGACGGGCGACGCCATGCTTCGCGCCATCGAGCCGCTCATCCAGCACCGCGAAGAGGAGCAGGGCGCCCCCGTGATGCGCTACCGCGTGCCTCCGGGCATGGACGCGAGCGCGGCGGTGCGCTGGAGGGAGTCGGTGCACCGGGCCGAGGACGTCCCCGAGGAGGACCGTCCCAGGTACCTGCTGCTGCTCGGGGACCTGCCCGACGTGTCCATCGAGTTGCAGCACGTGCTCGCGCATGGCGCGTTCGTGGGACGGCTTCACGTGGGACTTCCCGAGGGTGTGCCGGACCTCGCGGGCTACACGGCCTACGCCGAGAAGGTGATCGCGGCGGAGAAGCGGGGCGCGCCTCCAGAGGCCCCCGACATGCTCCTGTACACGGCGCGGGATGGGACGACGGCGACGGCCTCGGGACACCAACTGCTGGTGGAGCCCTGCCGGCAGGTGATGGAGACGCGGTGGAAGCAGAAGCGGCCCGCGTTGAAGGTCCAGGAGGTTCCCTATGACTATGCGGACGCGGATGGGCTCCTGGAGGCCGCGGCGGGTGCGCGCTCGGCGGTGATGCTCACGGTGGCGCATGGGCTGGGGCGGCCCTCGAAGGGCTGGGCTTCCGCCGAGGAGCAGCGGGCGCTGCAAGGCGCGCTGACGCTGGGCGGAGGTCCCCCGCTCACGGGAGCACTGCTGCGGGACACGCCGTTCCTGCCCGGAGGCATGTGGTTCAGCGTGGCGTGCTTCGGCGCGGCGACGCCGCCGGACAGCGCGTTCCATGCATGGCTCGCGCAGATCGCCGCGGCAGGCGGGTTCGCGGGCCGTCCCGCCTCCGTGCTGCACAGCCTGCCCAGGGAAGGGGAGCGTCCCTTCGTGGCGGCGCTGCCTCAAGCCTTGCTGGCGAATCCACGCGGCCCGCTGGGCATCATCGGACACAGCGACCTGGCGTGGACGCTCGGGTTCCTGGACTCGGAGGACATGACGCGCAGCCGAGCCTCGCGCGTCCTCTCCGCGCTGCAAATCCTGTCCAATGGCAGCCGCGCGGGCGTCGCCCTGGATGCGCTGATGAGCGCGTACCGGAGCGTCAACGACGCGCTGCTGGCGGGCTACCGGGCGCGGCAGGACGCGCAGGTGTATGGCGTTCCGGATCCGGTCGACCCGAAGCGACAGGGTTATCAGTGGATGCAGCGCAATGACTTGCGCGGCTATGTGTTGCTCGGAGATCCCGCCGCGAGGCTTTCAGGGCAGCAGCCTTAACGTCGGTGGCGGCGTCACGAGCGGATCCCGTCCCTGGACCCGCTCGCACTCCGCATAGCCGCGGGCCGCCTGTTCCTCGCTTTCATCCAGGTAGCTGCGCCGGACGTCCGGAGGAAGGCAGTCCTTGTTGATGGCGCGGAGCCGCCGCTGGAGCTCCGAAACATCCAGGGGCCAGAGCTGTGCCTGGGCATCGGTGCACACCGTCAGGACCTGCTGCCCGGACGGACTGAACTCGGCGGAGGCGACCTCCGACTCACAGCTCTGGAGCACCAGGGGGGTGCCCGTTCCGTCCGCCCTCCACACCCGCGCCGTTCTGTCCTCGGACGCCGTCACCACCCGGCGGCCATCCGGGCTGAAGCCGGCGGAGGTGACGCGGTCCAGGTGTCCCTTGAGCACGACGGGGGTGCCCGTCCCGTCCGCCTTCCACACCCGCGCGGTCTTGTCCTGGGACGCCGTCACCACCCACTGGCCGTCGGGACTGAAGCTCGCGGAGTAGACGGCACCCCCATGCCCCTTGAGCACGACGGGGGTGCCCGTCCCGTCCGCCTTCCACACCCGCGCGGTCTTGTCCTGGGACGCCGTCACCACCCACTGGCCGTCGGGGCTGAACTCGGCGGAGGAGAGGTCATCCTCATGCCCCAGGAGCACCACGGGCGTGCCCGTCCCATCCGCCCTCCAGACCCTGGCGGTTCGGCCCGACGCCATCACCACCCACCGGCCGTCGCGGCTGAACCGGGCGAAGTGCGCTTCATCGTCCCCCAGCATCCTCGGTGGCCCGCTCCCGTCCGCCCTCCACACCTGGGGCGCGCCGCCGAACCAGCGCGTGATCAATACCGACTGGCCATCCGGACTGAACTCCGCTGATCCAATGGGCGTGACCGGATCCCCCTTGAGCACCACGGGCGAGCCCTTCCCATCCGCCCGCCACACCCGCGCACTTCCGTCCTTGGTGGCCATCACCACCTGGCGTCCATCCGGGCTGAACGCGGCCGATGAAACGGAGCTCGCGCCCCCATCGAGCAGCACGGGAACTCCCGTCCCGTCAGCGGGCCAGATGCGTGCCGCTCCGTCGGTGCCCGCCGTGACGACCCGCTGCCCATCCGGACTGAACCGCGCGGACCAGACCCCCTCTTCTGGCCGCTGGAACACCACGGGAAGATCCGGCTCGCCCGCTTTCCAGACCCTGAGGGTTCCATCCCGGGACACGGTGAGGATCCGTTGCCCGTCCGGACTGAATCGCGCGTCATCGACCCAGCCCTGGTGCCCCTTGAGCACCCGGGGCGGGACCATCCCATCTGCCTTCCACACCCTCGCGGTCCCGTCAGAGGACGCGGTCACCACCCACCGGCCATCCGGGCTGAATCCGGCGGAGAAAACAGGGGCCTCATGTCCTCCGAGCACGAGCGGGCTGCCCGTCCCATCCGCCTTCCACACCCGCGCCGTCTTGTCCGCCGAAGCCGTCACCACCCACAGGCCATCCGGGCTGAACCTGGCGGAGTACACACCCTCTTCATGTCCCTTGAGCACCACGGGCGAGCCCTTCCCATCCGCCCGCCACACCCGCGCCGTCTTGTCCTCGGACGCCGTCACCACCCACAGACCATTCGGGCTGAACTCAGCGGAGGAGACGGGCTGGGTGTGCCCCTTGAGCACCACGGGCGAGCCCTTCCCATCCACCCGCGATACCCGCGCCGTCTCGTCGTACGACGCCGTCACCACGCGCCGTCCTTCAGGGCTGAAGCGCGCGGACAGGACCGAGGCCTCGTGCCCGGCCAGCAGCACGGGCTTGCCGGTTCCGTCCGCCCGCCGCACCTGCACGCTCATGTCCGCCGAAGCCGTCACCAGCCACTGGCCATCCGGACTGAAGCTCGCGGAGTGGACGGTGTCCTCGTACCCCTGGAGCACCACGGGCGTGCCCGTCCCATCCGCGCGCCACACCCGCACGGTGGCGTCCTGGGAGGCAGTGACGATCCATTGCCCATCCGGGCTGAACTCCATGGAGCGGACCCGGCCCACATGGCCCGTCAACACCACGGGGGTGCCTCTGCCGTCCACGCGCCAGACCCACGCGGTTCCCTCCCGCGAGGCCGCCGCCACCCGCTGGCCGTCCGGGCTGAAGGCCGCGAGGTGCAGTGGACTCGTTCCCTGGAAGGTCACCTCCGGGAGGGGCTCCTTCAGGAAGTCATGCGCCAGCTGGGTCCACCACCGCGCCTGCTCGGGTTCGGGCACTTCGAGCAGCAGCTTCGTGGCCATCGCGGTGTAGCCGCGGCCTTGCAGGTCGCGGGCCCCCGTCATCAACGCCAGGCCCCGCGCGTCTCGCGCCTGCCGGTCGGCTTCCTGCTTCGCGCTCTCCGCAACCTTCTTCGCCTGCTCCGCCTGGGTGCGCTCCGCCCAGGCCCAGATGAGCAGCAGGGCCATCATCACCGCCACGCCTACCGCCACCGATGCCACGATGATGAGCCTGCGCCGCTCTGCCGCTTCACGCCGGCGCTGTCGTTGCGCGGACTCACGCTCGATGCGCTGCTGCTTGAGCTCGAAGACCTTGCGCGCGAGCCAGTCGTGTCCCAGTTCGAAGTATCGGCTGCCCTGGTGCTGCTCCGCGTGCAGCACCGCCGCCGCTTCCAGGTGCGTCAGCACCTCGTCCGCGTGCTCGGGTGGCAGCTCGGCGCGGGCCTCCTGTTCCGTCAGCAGGGTCCGGCTGCCGTCGCTCGCGATGAGGTGTTGCTCCAGCAACCGGCGCGCCGCCCGCTTCTTGTCGGAGCCGAGCGCGTCCAGCGTCGCCTCCAGGTAGCGGTGCACCATCGGCTCCGCGGCGACAGGCTCCACGGCCTGGCCCCGTGCCCGCTCGTCCCACAGGGCCCGGCAGACGATCTGCGCGAACGCGGCCTGCACCTCGGCGTCATCGTCCTGTTCGCCCTGGCCCGCCATGCGCACCTGCCGCATGAGCGTGCGCACTTCCTGCTCGGACCACGGCTGCGAAGGCAGGCCCTTCTCGGTGGCCAGCCGGCACGACACCTTCACCATCTCGCCCACGGTGAGCGGCCCCAGCCGGAATCCCTGCTCCAGCAGCTCGCGCCGGCCCCGCACGCGGTCGCGGAAGCGCCCCAGGTAGTCCTCGCGCATCGCGAGCACGAGCTGCAGTCCGCGCACCGGCTTGCGCGCCAGCGCGTCCAGTCCCTTCAGCAGCGCGCCCGTCGCCTCCACGTCGCGCCCGGGCAGGAAGAGCTGCTCCAACTGATCCAGGTAGATCAGCACCGGCCGGTCCGAGCGCTGTGAAGCAAGCTCCAGCGCCTCGTCCAGCGCCTCCACCGTCCCCGCTGGCTCCGGCGGAGGCCCCAGCTCCAGCTCCGTGTGCATCGTGCGCACGAGCCGCGCCAGCGGAGCCTCGCCCGCGAGCCACCCGTCGATGCGGACCGTGCGGAACTCGTGCGCCTCCTCCAGCAGCGGAATCACACCGGCCTGCATCACCGACGACTTCCCCGCGCCCGAAGGACCAAAGAGCGTGAGGCACGGGTGCGCGAGGATGCGGTTCACCAGCCGCTGGGTCGCCGTCTCGCGGCCGAAGAAGCGCTCGCGGTCCGCCGCGCGGTAGGGCTGCGGCCCGAGGAAGGGATTCACCGGGCCGCTCATCGCGAACCTCCCAGCGTCTCGGCCACAGCGTCCGCTTCCGCCTGCACCACCTGGATGCCCGCGCCCGCGGGCAGCCCCCGGCCAGACTTCCACGACTCCGCCTCATGCACGCCGGGCTCCAGCAGCACCAGGCTCTTGCGCGGCAGTGGCCGTCGTCCGAACAGCCGCGACAGCAGCATGCGGTGGTGCCACGCCAGCAAGGACAGTCCGACGAGCAGCGCGGGCCGGCTGTCCAGCGTCCCCAGGATGGCGTCCGCCAGGTCCGGAGGCAGGACGGACTCCAGGTCCCGCACGCCGTGCAGGTAGTCGTCCTCCGTGAGCAGGGGTGTTTCGAAGACGCGGTCGGGCAGATAACCCCGGTACAACCGCACCAAGGCCACATCGCGCGATGGGTCGAAGTCCAGGGGCAGCGCGTCGAGCGGTTCCCAGTCCTGTCCCGGCAGGCGCCGTCGGATCAGCGCGGAGCCCTCGTCGGGCGACGACGGCTGGATGACATACAGCGGCAGCTCCGGCCGGTGCAGCGCGAGCGCCTGCTCCAGCACGGGCATGCGCAAGAGCGTGATGTGCACGCCGGGCCTCAGCCGCCGCGCGAGCGCCTCCACCAGCGGCAGCGTGGGCGCCGCGTCCCGGAACACCTCCTGGAAGTGCGAGTCCAGCGTCTTGGGTCCGAAGCGCAGCGTGAACCGCTGCGCCAGCGCGCTCATCGGCAGGGCCTCCGGTACGGCCCAGGGCGTGCCCCGCATCCGGCCATGCAAGAGCTCCCGCAGGTCCTCGTCCGTGGTGCCCCCATGGTCGCCCAGCACCAACGAGAAGGGACGGGAGACCAGGTCCAGGAGCCCGCGCACGGACGGGTCCTCGCCGCGCACCGGTTCGGTCCGCACGGGGGCTCGGGGCGCGGTGTTTGTCCGGGCGGGCCGGAAGGAGAAGAGGGTGGTGTCGCTGCCCCGCAGGTACAGGACCGGCGAGAAGGCCTCGGCGCTCTCTCCGAACTCCGTCAGCACCGTGCTGCGCGCGTCATGGAGGCAGCGGGCCACGTCGCCCCGGTGCCGCGTGTCTCCCACCAACGCGCGGTAGAAGGCCCGCGAGCACGCGCGCGCCACGTCTGTCTTCACCGGCCACAGGTGCGCCACCACCGCGTCCGCGCCCCCCTGCGCGAGCAGCTCCGCCGCGCTCGTCAGCGCCCCCGGTTGAGCGCCCTGACAGGCTTCGAGCACCACCAATCGCAAGTCACCCCGGAAGGCTCCCGCCAGCTCCTTCGCCAGCAGCTCCACGGAGAGCCCCGCGGACGCGCCGTCCGCATCCATGAGTTGCAGGACCGGGGCGCCTCGCGAGTCCACGCCGCCATGACCGATGAAGTGCAGGATGTGCGGCGCGGGCTCCGAGCGGAGCCGGTCGATGACGTAGTCGCGCCGCGAGCGCGGCCCCACGAGCGGCTCCATCCACTCCAGCGCTCCAGCGTCGATGGCCGGCTGGAGCATGGCGCGCAGGCGGGCCGGTGCCTCTTCATCCAGCGGAGAGACGACGAGCAGCCGCACGGCCCCGGTGACCTCGCGAGGCAGCCAGGGCTTCGTGGACTGCACCCCGCGCACGATGCACATCTCCGGCGAGATGCCGAGGAAGTCGAGCGGCCCGGACGGTCCACAGAGCGCCTCCCAGGGAAGCGCCTGGAGCTCGCGGTCCCGAGGCAGCAGCCGCAGCAGCAGCGGCTTCTGGCTCCCGGTGTTGCGCGACACGCCGCGCAGCTCGAGCAGCACCTCCTGGAGCCCCTCGCGGAAGAGGGCGGAGTGCAGCGCCCGCGCCTGCTCGGGAGACTCCAGGGGCACCCCGCGCACGGCCGCGTCCCGCACCCACTCACCGAAGCGGCGGAGGGCGTCGCGCGAGTGCGCGAGCCCCAACCTGTGCGGCGCGGGCTGCTGTCCGCCGCTGCCCCGCGCCGTGGCGCTGACCTCATCGCCAGCCAGCGCGAGGTCGACCTCCAGCCAGTATCCGGGCGCCGCCGTTCCGCTCGTGCTCATGAGCGCCCAAGCCTACCCTGTCCTCACGGCACCCGGAGCAGGCGGCCGCCATCAATAGAACGTGCGCCCGAGCATGGAGGCCTCGGTGACGGCCGTCTCGCCATACACGGAGATGTACCAGGTCCCCTGGCTTGGGTAGAAGAGGGAGCAGTATTCCAGGTTGCTGTCCGTGGCGCCGGAGCGGCAGGTGTAACTCGTCAGCGTGGGCGCTGCGTTGTAGCGCACGTAGAGCGTGCCATTGCCGGTGCCCTTCGCGAGCGTCACGGTGAACGCGGGGATGCCCGATGGCAGGGTCAGGGAGTAGTGCTTCCAGCCGCCCTGAGGGGCGTTCACGTGTTGCAGCGTCGCCCTCGGCGCGGTGTTCAGCCGCGGGGTCATGTAGTCGATGAACCCCTTGAGGTAATCCGCCCGCTCGAAGATGTTCGGCGCCGAGCAGCCCAAGTTGTAGCTGGCGACACCCACCAGCTCCTTCCCGGAGGGGCCGTCCACCACCAGCGGGCCCCCCACGTCCCCCGTACAGAAGGCGTTACCCTGCGCCGAACCATCCGCCCCCAGTTGGTCGGAGGTGAGGGTTTGCCCCAGCGCCAGGGAGGCATCCGCGTTGGACATCAGCGGCACGCTCATCTTCTGCAAAGCGTCTGGGATTGCGCTGCCCGGGGTCGTCTGCCCCCAGCCCGCGAGCGTGGCGATGACCCCCGGGGCGGTGTAGCCCGCGGAGACATCCGCCGCCGTCGCCACCGGCAGGGCCGCCACCGTGGTGCCATCGAGCGTCAGCGGGGTCATCAACCGCAGGAGCGCCGCGTCCTTGCCCTGCGTCACATCCCACGAGCCAATGAGCGGAATGATATCCAGCAGCGTGCTCACCTGACCCACGCTGCTCATCGATGCCAGACTGTTGCTGCCCGCCGCGACACGAAGGGTGCTGGGATGCGGGGGCGTCACGGTGCCGGTCCCCAGCACGCACTGGCGTGAAGTGAGGACCCAGTGGGTGTTGATGATGGTGCCGCCACACAGGTGGTTCCCGGCCAGGTCCTGGAGGGACACCATCCAGGGGAACTCACCGGCGGCGGCGGGCGTGGCCCCCAGGAGAGGCTGAGCGGCCTGCTCCACGGCGGGCGGAGCGCTTTCGGCTTCGGGGCCACAGCCAGCCGCCAGGGACAGGAAGCCCAGCGCGGCGGTGGTACGCAGGGCAGGGGACCACGGGAAGGACGAGCAGGGAGAGGTCATGCAGTCACTCTACGGTTCGTCCCAGGGATGCGAGCAGGCTTGTTTTCACCGCTTGAACAGGGAATGTGGCCGTCATGGACGCGAAGGCATTTCGCTGGCTCATCAACGAGTTGGACAAGTGGCGGGTCCCCGTCGACTTGTTGGCGCTCCACAAGCGTGGACCCGAGGTGTTCGACGCGCTGGTGGAGATCCTCGAACAGGGCCAGCTCTCCGTCCGGTAGCGATGCGAGCCACGCGGCGGTGCGGCGCGCCTTCGAGAAGACCGGCTTCCATGCCGCCATTCCCAGCGTGTGGCTCTGCCACCTGCTGTAGGTCCGTGGCGCATGGAAACCATTGCGAAGGGATGTTTGTCATTTGAAGACGCTTGGGCCGCGATAGGCTTGCATCGCGTTGGCAACGACAGCCACAGTCCGCATAACGCTTCCCCGCCTGTTGATGGAGTCCCTCATGCCCAGACTGCGATCGCCTTCTTTCTCCAGCCCCAGCCCCAGCCGGAGTCCCAGTCCCAGTGGCTCCGGGGGCGGCGTGACGCCGACGCGCAGCCCGTCGCTTCCGCCCCAGACACAGGCCTCTGCTTCCTCCTCGACGAAGCGCCCCCGGGATGATGCGGATACGTTCGACGCGGGCGCGTCGAAGCGGCCGAGGCGGGCCGCGGCCACGGGCGAGAAGCCCCCCTCGGCCGCCGAGCTGTACCAGCAGCAGAACGCGGTGGGCCTGCAGGACACCCACTCCGCCCGCACCGGCGACATGTCGTCCCTGCGCACCACCCAGGACACGCCGGAGGACGGGCTCAACCTGCTGGCCCACGTCGGCAGTCAGGCGAAGGACAAGAAGGGCCTCTTCTTCGAAGGGCCCGTCGAGCGCCGCGGGCTCGGGCCCCAGCAGGTCCTCACCTCGGTGCCGGACCGCGACAAGGGCGAGCACACGAATGTCTTCAGGGGCATGACGGGGGGCGAGCCCAGCTCCACGAAGTACCAGAAGAAGATCGGCACCGCGGACGGGGACACCCCCTACGAAATCCTCCACGGCATGGGCCATGGCGAGGGCGGCAAGCAGACGCAAACGCCGCAGAACCTGGCCTCGGCCTCCCACGGCGCCAACACGGCCATGATTCCCGCGGACAAGGCCATCTCCGGCAACCCGAACATCCTCGTGGACACGCGCTTCAACGTCCGTCCCGGCACCCAACGCGCCGAGTCCGTGGACCAGACCTTCTTCCACAAGGATCGCCCCACGGAGCCCATCTACCAGAAGCGCATCGATGGGGACCTGCCCAAGGTCACCACGAGCCAGTACAAGCAGCTCCAGCAGGAGGCGGAGTACCTCAAGGACCGCGACGCCCTCGACGCAGCCGTCCAGTTGCTGAACCTCAAGGACGGCGGCAAGGGCTGAGTCGCCGTCTGCCGGGGCTCAGTCCCCTGAAAGGGGGAGCGGCCCTGGCAGTCGCATGGACCTCCTGGCGATGCATGTCCGCCAGGAGGTCGCCTGCCATACGGCTCAGCGGCAGGGGTTCAGCGAGGGCCTTGGCATCAAGACGGGTCGGTGGGACTCCCTCTACAAGATGCCCGCGCAGCTACCCCATTCGCACCAGTGATAGCCAGTGCCGGCGCAATCGTTCCCGCAGCCGCCGCAGTTGTGGAAGTCCGTTTGCAGGTCCGTGCAAACCCCGTCGCACATGGTGAGCCCCGAGGTGCAGGCGACCTGGACGCACGCTCCGTTGCTGCACATCTGTCCGCTGCCACAGGTCTGGACGTTGGTGGTGATGGAGCCGGAGCAGCCACTGCCGCTGCACAGGCCGCTGGTGGTCTTCTGCACGGTGTTGCCGTTGCAGGAGTAGGTGTCCACGGGCGAGCACGTCGTGACGTTGACGGTGCTGGAGCCAGAGCAGCCGCTGCCGCTGCACAGGCCGCTGGTGGTCCTCCGGACGGTGTTGCCGCTGCAGGAGTAGCTGTCCACGGGCGAGCACGTCGTGACGTTGACGGTGCTGGAGCCAGAGCAGCCGCTGCCGCTGCACAGACCGCTGGTGGTCTTCTGCACGGTGTTGCCGTTGCAGGAGTAGCTGTCCGTGGGGGTGCAGGTCGTGACGTTGACGGTGCTGGAGCCGGAGCAGCCGCTGCCGCTGCACAGGCCGCTGGTGGTCTTCCGGACGGTGTTGCCGCTGCAGGAGTAGCTGTCCGTGGGGGAGCAGGTCGTGACGGTGGTGGTGGTGCTGCCAGAGCAGCCACCGCCGCTGCAGAAGCCGCTGGTGGTCCGCCGGACGGTGTTGCCGCTGCAGGAGTAGCTGTCCGACGGGGAGCACGTCTGGATGAGCTGCTCGCTGGAGGTGCAGGCGCCATTGCTGCATCCACCGTAGACGGTCTGGTAGGCGCCGTTGCCACTGCAGTAGGCGCCACTGGTGCCGGTCTGACAAGTTTGGACGACGGTGTCGGTGGAGTTGCAGGAGCCGCCGCTGCAGGTTCCGGTGCCAGTGGACCTGCGGACGGTGTTCCCGCTGCAGTAGGTCGTGCTCGCGGTGGAGCAGCTCATGGCTGTGCCGCCGCACGTGCCGGCGCTGTTGCACACATCTCCCGTCGTGCATGCGTTGCCGTCGCTGCAGGCGCTCCCGGCGGGCTTGAGCGGGTTGGAGCAGCTGCCATTGCTCGGATTGCAGGTGCCGGCGGTGTGGCACTGGTCCGAGGCGGTGCAGACGACCGGGCTGGAGCCGGTGCAGGCGCCGCTCTGGCAGGTGTCGCTCTGGGTGCAGGCGTTGCCGTCGTTGCAGGCAGTGCCATTGGACTTGGGCGTGTAGACGCAGGTGCCGTTGGAGTCCGTGCCGATCGGGTTGTAGCACTGGGTGTCGGGCGGGGTGCTGCACACCGTCCCTGCGCACGTCCCGCTGCTGTTACAGACGTCGCCCCGCGTAGTGGAGTTGCCGTCGTTGCAGGCGGTGCCAGCGGCCTTGGGAGAGTAGACGCAGGTGCCGTTGGAGTCGGTGCCCGTCGGGTTGTAGCACTGCGAGTTGGGCGGAGTGTTGCAAGCCGTCCCAGCGCACGTCCCGGTGCTGCTGCACACGTCGCCGACGGTGCTGGCGTTGCCGTCGTTGCAGGTGCTGCCGGAGGGCTTCAAGGGGTTGGAGCAGGTGCCATTGCTCGGATTGCAGGTGCCGGCGGTGTGGCACTGGTCCGAGGCGGTGCAGACGACCGGACTGGAGCCGGAGCAGGTTCCACTCTGGCAAGTGTCGCTCTGGGTGCAGGCATTGCCGTCGTTGCAGGCAGTGCCGTTGGCTTTGGGCGTGTAGACGCAGGTGCCGTTGGAGTCCGTGCCGATCGGGTTGTAGCACTGGGTGTCGGGCGGCGTGTTGCACACCGCCCCGGCGCACGTCCCTGCACTGTTGCAGACGTCGCCACGGGTGGTCGCGTCGCCGTCGTTGCAAGCAGTCCCGGCCGCTTTGGGCGTGTAGACGCAGGTGCCGTTGGACTCCGTCCCCGTCGGGTTGTAGCACTGGGTGTTGGGCGGGGTGGTGCAGGCCGTCCCGGCGCACGTCCCCGCGCTGTTGCACACGTCGTTGATGGTCCCTGCGTTACCGTCGTTGCAGGGGGTTCCCGCAGCCTTGGGCGCGTAGCTGCACGTGCCGCCGTTGCAGGTGCCCGCCGACTGGTAGCACTGGCCAGGCGGGGTGGTGCAACTCACCGGCGTGCCCGCGCATCCTCCAGCCCCGTTGCAGGTCTCACCCAGCGTGCACGCGTCTCCGTCATCGCACTGGGCCCCGGCCGCCTTGTAGGCATAGGAGCAGGAACCGTCGGAGCAGGAACCCGCGCTCTGGTAGCACTGACCGGGAGGAGCCTCGCAGGCGATGGCGGTGCCAGAGCAGGTGCCCGTGCTGCTACAGACATCATTGCCCGTGCAGGCGTTGCCGTCGTTACAGCTGACGCCCGCCGGTAGCAGCGGGTAGGTACAGGTTCCACCGTTGAAGCAGACGCCCGCCGAAGAGTGACACTGGCTCGGCGCGGTGTTGCAGGTGACGGTCTCACAGGTGCCGAGCAGCTCCGCGGTGTTGAGCTTCACGGTCTGGCCCGCGACGACGCTCTCCCCGCCCAGGACGAGGACCTTGGAGGTGGCGCTCAGCAGGACCGCCGCATGGAGCCGGCGGGGAGCCCGCAGTGGGACGCTGGCGGACCAGGAGTTCGTCTCCGGGTCGTAGAGTTCTGTCGTATCCAGAGGGGAGGCCGTCTCGCCGCCCGCGACGAGCACCTTGCCGGAAGGCATCAGCGTCGCGGTGTGGAGCGTCCGAGGCGTGGCCATCTGCGCGACGGTCCAGTTGTTCGTGGCCGGGTCGTAGACTTCGGACGTGTTGAGAGGGCCCGTTGCATTCCTGCCGCCTGCGATGAGCACCTTGCCGGAGGGCAGCAGCGTCGCCGTGTGGTCATAGCGAGGCGTGGCCATGGGGGCGACCGGAGTCCAGCCCGCTTGGGGATGGCTCGGGTCATACACCTCCGCCGTCTCGAAGATGCGCCAGCCCCGGCCGCCGACGACGAGGAGCTTCCCGGAGGGCAGCAGCGTCGCGGTATGGCGCCTGCGCTCATCATTCAACGCGGAGGGCAGGGGAGACCAGCCTCCCGCCGGGTCATACACATCCACCCGGGCAAAAGAGCCACTGTTATCGCCGCCACCGACGACGAGCACCTTGCCGGAGGGCAGCCGCGTCGCCGTGCTGTAGGCGCGGGCCATGGAGGTAGCGCCCGCCTGCGTCCAGAGGCCTGACTGCGGCGAATACAGCAGCGCGGAGGCGGTGTAACCCGAACCCGCTTGAATCTCGCCTCCGACGACGAGCACCTCACCTGAGGACAGCAGGGTCGCGGTATGCCCCTCGCGCCCGAAGGGCATGCCACCCGTGGCGAGCCATGTGCCCGGGCTCGGGTCATAGAGCTCCGCGGAGGCTTGGAATTCGTTGGCCCAGCCGCCCACGACGAGCACCTTGCCGGAGTCGAGCACGGTGGCCGTCGGGAACCTGCGGGACAAGCTCATCGAGCCTGTCTCCTGCCATCCCGTGGTGAGGGTCGCCCGAGACTTCGCGGTAGCGGCTGGCGCGGGACTCGCTGGTTTTGAGTTGCAACTCAAACTACCCAGCGCGAGCGCGCTGAGCAGGAAAAGGGAGAGTCTGGCTTTGTGCATGGGGCGCGTCTTAGAGCCTGAAAAGTGTCCAGCGGGCAACAGTGCCAACGCATTTTGACGCTCCCGCGCCCTGGCGAGACTTTCGCCATTCAGGGCGGCCGGTAGGCGCAGCCGCGCTCCTCCTCGGACGCTGCCGGACAAAAAAACGCCCTGCTTCCACGGATTGGGGAAGCAAGGCGAGTGACCGCGACAAGAGTTGCGCCTGTCCTCAAGTCATGATTCAGGGCGAGGCTCTACAAGCAATTGGTCGACGAGTAGCAGCAGCGCCCCTCCATACAGATATTGTACTTGGGGCCAGTGCACGCATTTCCACAGGAGCCACAGTTGTCGGAGTCGTAATCGAGAACCGTGCACGTGGTGCCGCACAGCGTCCAGCCAGGATACGAGGGGAGCGAGCAGTCCTGCGTCTCCGTGGTCGTGGTCGCAACCCCGCACGTCCCGCTTGCGCAGCTGTAGCTGTAGGTCGTCACCGTCCTTTCCTGGAACCCCTGCCCGCAGGGGGTGGCGCGGGTGCACGCGCCCCACGCGCCGTAGCTTGGCGGCTGGCACGTTTGAGGACCGGGAGGCGTCCGCGTACACGTCTGCGTCTCCGCGCTGTTGGAGATGGGCGTGCACTGTCCTGTCGCGCAGTCGTAGGTGTATTGCGTCACCTGGCGAGACTGCGTGCCTGTCGCGTCACATGCATCGCTGAACCCGCTACAGGAACTCCAACCCCCATAGCTCGGGGGGCAGGGCCGAGGACCGGGAGGCGTCCGCGTACACGTCTGCGTCTGCGTGTCGCTGCTCGCGACGTCGCACGAACCACCGCCGCACTCGTAATCCGTCACGGTCCTCGACTGGGACCCCGACGCGTCGCAGAAGTCGCTGAAGCCTCCGCAGCTTCCCCATGTCCCGGTGCTCGTACCGCAAGACACTCCGTCCCTGTTACGGGTACACGTCTGCGACTCCGTGCCGGTGGAGGAACGGCACGTCCCGCTGGAGCAGCTATACGAGGTCACCGAACGTGACTGCGTCCCCGTCTCGTCGCAGGTGCCGCTGTAGCCACTGCAAGTGCCCCAGCCTCCGTAGCTGGGGGTGCCGCAGGTGTTGCCGTCCGTGTTGCGCGTGCAGGACTGGGTCTCGGTGCTCGTGGACGCCACGCACTGCCCGGTCGCGCAGCTGTAGCTGGAGGTCGTTACCGTCCGCGACTGCGTCCCCGTCTGCGCGCAGGCATCGCTGAAGCTGCACGCGCCCCACGCCCCGTAGCTGGGCGCCGCGCAGCTCGTGTTGGGCGCCGCTCGCGTACATGCCTGCGTCTCCGTGCTGGTGCTCGACGCGTTGCATGTCCCGGTGCCACACGTCGACGCCGTCACCGTCCTCGACTGCGTCCCCGTCGTGTCGCAGAAGTCATCAAAGCCTCCGCAGTTTCCCCAACCCCCATAGCTCGTGCCGCAAGCCGTGCCGCCCGTGCTGCGTGTGCACGCCTGAGACTCCGTGCTGGTGGAGGAGCCGCACGTCCCACTGCTGGTGCAGGCATACGCCGTCACCGTGCGCGACTGGCTCCCCGTCTCATCGCACGTGTCACTGAATCCATTGCAGCTCCCCCAATTTCCATTCGTGGGGGCAGCGCACGTGCTGCCCACGGCCTTGTTGCTCCAACCGCTCGTCGTGACGCCCGGGTTGCACTCCTGGCATGCCACGGTCGGATGGGTGGCTCCCGCCGCGTAGTACGCCCCTCCAATCCAGCACCCGTTCAGACACTGGCCCGCCGGGTTGCAGACCTGTCCGGCGCCGCATGCCGTCCCAGCCGCCTTCACCGGGTAGGTGCAGGCCCCATTGGCGTACGTGCCTGGGGCGTCATGGCACGCGCTCGGCGGCGTCGTGCATGCCGGGACTCCCGCGCATGCCCCCGCTCCGTTGCACACGTCGTTGATGGTGCCCGCGTTGCCATCATCGCAGGAGGCACCCGCGGCCTTCGGCGCATAGGTGCATGCCCCACCGTTGCAGGTGCCCGCCGCCTGGTAGCACTGTCCGGGAGGAGTGGTGCAGCTCACCGGCGTGCCCGCGCAGCCTCCGGCCCCGTTGCACGTCTCGCCCAGCGTGCACGCATCCCCGTCATCGCACTGGGCCCCGGCCGCCTTGTAGGCATAGGAGCAGGAACCGTCGGAGCAGGAGCCCGCGCTCTGGTAGCACTGACCGGGAGGCGCCTCGCAGGCGACGGCGGTGCCGGAGCAGGTGCCGGTGCTGCTACAGACATCATTCCCCGTGCAGGCATTGCCGTCGTTACAGCTGAATCCCGCCGGTTGAAGCGGGTAGGTACAGGTGCCGCCGTTGGAGCAGACGCCCGCCGAAGAGTGACACTGGCTCGGCGCGCTGTTGCAGGTGACCGTCTCGCAGGTGCCGAGCAGCTCCGCGGTGTTGAGCCGCGCGGTCTGGCCCGCGACCACATGCTCACCCCCCAGCACGAGGACCTTGGAGGTGGCGCTCAGCAGGACCGCCGCGTGGAGCCTGCGCGGAGTCCGCAGGGTGATGCTGGCGGACCAGGTGTTCGTCTCCGGGTCGTAGAGCTCCGTCGTGTCCAACGGGGAGGACGTCTCGCCGCCCGCGACGAGCACCTTGCCGGAGGGCATCAGCGTTGCCGTGTGAAGCGTCCGGGGCGTGGCCATCTGCGCGACGGTCCAGCTGTTCGTCAGCGGGTCATAGACTTCGGACGTGTTGAGCGGGCCTGTTGCATCCCTGCCGCCCGCGACGAGCACCTTGCCGGAGGGCAGCAGCGTCGCCGTGTGGTCGTAGCGGGGCGTGGCCATGGGGGCGACAAAGGTCCAGCCCTCTTGGGGATGGCTCGGGTCGTAAACCTCCACCGTCTCGAAGATGCGCCAGCCCCGCCCGCCGACGACGAGGACCTTCCCAGAGGGAAGCAGCGTCGCCGTATGCCGCCTGCGCTCGTCGTTCGTCGCGGAGGGCAGAACGGACCAGCCCCCTACGGGGTCATACACATCCACCCGGGCAAAAGAGCCAGTGTTGTCGCCGCCACCGACGACGAGCACCTTGCCGGAAAGCAGCCGCGTCGCCGTGCTGTAGGCGCGAGCCATGGAGGCAGCGCCCGCCTGCGTCCAGAGGCCCGTCTGCGGCGAATACAACAGCGCGGAGGCGGTGTAGCCCGGCGTGGCTTGAATCTCCCCGCCGACGACAAGCACGTCGCCAGAGGAGAGCAGGGTGGCGGTGTGTCCCTCGCGTCCCAGGGGCATGGCGCCCGTGGAGAGCCACGTGCCCGTACTCGGGTCATAGAGCTCCGCCGAGGCGTGGAAATCGCGGTCCCAGCCGCCCACGACGAGCACCTTGCCGGAGTCGAGCGCCGTGGCCGTCGGGAACCTGCGAGCCAGGCTCATCGAGCCTGTCTCCTGCCATCCCGTGGTGAGGGCCGCCCGGGACTTCGCGCTGGCGGCCGGCGCGGGACTCGCGGGCTTTGAGTTGCAACTCAAGCTGCCCAGCGCGAACGCGCTGAGCAGGAGAAGGGAGAGTCTGGCTTTGTGCATGAGGCGCTTTAGAGCCTGGAATGTGTCGGACAGGCAACAGGGCCTCTGCTTTTGATGCAGAAGGCAAGCACCGGTGGAGGCGTGAACCAGAGGGAGTAATTGCGACCCCGCCTCGTAGACCCAACGACAGGCATGTGGCTCAGGCCGTCCTCGCTCTGGATGGTCGCGATTGGAAACGAGACAGGCCTGCGTTTCATTGAATACGTGAACAATGATGATTCAATTGGGACCCGGGCACTGCGCTTCCGCTGCGGCACGGTTCTTGTTCCTGGCGTCCACCTCCAAAGGAGCAGCAACCCACCATGGGCATGTCCAGCGGATCCACCCAGCAACGGATTTCACACGGCGTCAGCAGCCTGTTGCGGCGGCGCCGGTTGGCGCCTCTGCTCGCGATGATCGAAGCGGTCCACCGTCGGCGCGGCCGCGTCGACATCGTCGATGTCGGCGGCACCCATGTCTACTGGAACATCCTCCCGCCCGGGTTCCTGCGTGAGCATCGCGCCGCCATCACCCTCATCAACCTGCCGGGCGGCCCGGCCCCGGAACTGGGACCGGGGTTCTCGTGGGTCGGAGCCGATGCTTGCGACCTGTCACGCTTCGCCGACCATCAATTCGACATCGTTCATTCCAACTCGATGATCGAACACCTGGGCTCATGGGCCCGGATGAAGCAGTTCGCGCGTGAGGCCCGGCGGTTGGCGCCCGCGCTCTTCATCCAGACGCCGAACTTCTGGTTCCCCATCGAGCCGCACCTCATGGCGCCAGGGTTTCACTGGCTGCCTGTCCCCATGCAGGCGGCGCTGCTGGTGCGCACCGGCCTGGGGCACCTCGTGCGCTCACCGGACATCGATGACGCGATGTCCAAGGTCGAGGAGTTCCGGCTCCTCGACGCCAGGACGCTGTCCGCCCTGTTTCCCGAAGCCTCCATCCTGCGCGAGCGCCTCGGGCCGTTGACCAAGTCGCTCATCGCGGTCCGCGAGGGCACAGCTCCCCGGCGAGCGCCGTCAGCACGCGGGCGCCGGTCCGATCCGTGAATCGCTCCCGGGCGAAGCGCAGGGCCTCGGTGGACAGCCGTTGCCGCTCCTCGGGGGCGTCCAGGATGGAGCGCAGGGTGCGCCGCCATTCGTCCACGTCCCCCATCTCGACGAACCAGCCATTCTCTCCGTGGCGGATGTAGTCCTCGGTCCCGATGCACCGCGTGGCCACCACGGGGACTCCCAGCGCCATGGCCTGGATCAGGGTCATCTGGCCGCTCGCCGTCTCCCGGTTGTTGACGGGGATGGCCACCAACTCCGCCTCCGCGATGATCCGCAGGTAGTCCTGCTGGGGGATGCTGGTGAGGACCTTGACGTTCGCAGGCACGGGCCCGGGCGGGAGCGCATGGGGGTGCGCGACGATGACGAGCTGCATGGACAGCCCCTCCACGGCCCGCAGGAGGGTGGCGTAATCGCGGCCCGACGAGCCCAGCGCGGCGATGTAGCGCGGCGCCAGCCCGAAGTCCGCGCGCGCCCCACGGAAGTCCTCCGCCTTCAGCTCCGCGCCGGTCAGGTGCGTGAACTGGAAGCGGGACTTCGGCAGGGCGAAGACGCGCGCATACACCGAGCGCTCGTGCCGCGTGTAGACGAGGCACCGGTCAATGCCCCGGTACGCGAGCCGCGACAACCACCTGCGCGGCCCCCGGTACTCATGGCCGCAGTTGAAGTACCAGACGACGTGCGGGGTGCGCACGAAGGTCAGCAGGTTCACGAGCCCCACGGTGAAGGCCACCTGGGGGAACGCCGTGACGATGAGATGCGGTGGATGCCGGGCCAGCTGGCGCCGGGCCTTCAGCGCCAGGCGGAAGAGCTGCCACCACTTCTTGCCGGGCGTGCGCTTCCGGGTCGAGTCGACACGCTCCTCCAGGCCCACGTAGGAGCACTCGAAGCGCTCGGGCGGGAGGAACTCGCCCAGCCACCGCCGGTCCTCGCGCAGAAACCAGGCAACGAAGAGGACCCGCACCTTCGCCGTACTCTCCGTGCCGTCCTGGAAATGATTCATGACGGGCCGGGAGAGCAGGAACCGCGCCGCCGCCACGAGCACGAAGCCGGGCCGCGAACGTGTCTCGGCTGTCTCAAGTTGAGATGAAAAAGCGTCTCGTAAACAGAAGAGCAGGAGCCGGGCGGCGGCTTCCAGGGCGGCATGGTGCTTGCCTGGGCCACCCGCAAGCCCATGACGCCTTGTGACCTCTGTGGTGGCACCGACTCCCAGTTGCTGGGTATCAGTTACAACGTCGTACAGCGCGCGGATGGCCATCCGTATGAGCTGCGGCAGTGCCAGGGGTGCGATTGCATCTTCACCGACACGCGCCGGGTGATCGCCGCCACGGACTACTACACGGACGACTATTACAGCTTCCGTCCCTATGACACCCGGCCACCGCGGCACGGGCAGGCGCGCGCCGAGCGGCCCGAGAAGGTCCTCGATGTCGGGTGTGGCTCCGGCGAGTGGCTCTTCCACCAGCAGCTCCAGGGACACGAGGCGTGGGGCCTGGACGCGGACGCGCGAGCGGTGGAGGCGGCCAGGGCCCACGGCCTGCGCGCGGTGCGGGAGTTCCACGAGCTACCCGACGGGTACTTCGACCGGGTCCGGCTCTCCCACGTGCTGGAACACGCGGCGTCTCCCACCCAGATGATGCGGGAGGTGTGCCGCAAGCTCGCGCCCGGCGGCCGGATGGAGCTGCTCGTCCCCAACGCGGACGGGGCGAAGTTCCGCGAGCTCATGCCGGTGAGTCGCGTCACCGACGTCCCCCGCCACCTGTATTTCTTCTCGGAGGCCACGATGCGGCGGCTGCTCCAGAAGACAGGCTTCGACGTCGAGTCCATCACCCCCGTCAACGTGGACTGGACCGTCAACCTCCGGGAGCTGGTCGGAGACACCCGGCGTCTGCTGATGCACCGGGACAAGGCCCGGGAGCCGCTCCCTCGGACCCTGGCGCTGCTGGGGAGGATCGTGAAGGTCCACCTGAGCCCCACCGCGAGGATGGGGCAGCGCAAGGACTGGCTCTCCGCTTGCGCTCGTCCGGCTCGGGCTTGAAGGGAAGGAGGCGCCAATGAATCCCACGGAAGCGAAGAGACTCCTCCGCGGCGTGGTGCCCGAGGGCCTGTACCGGTGGCTGTCCCAGCAGCCGCGGCGGGTCTCCCGGGGATGGGTGCGTTGGGGCAGCCTGGGCCGCACGACGCCCATCAGCGAGCACTGGGGACATGATCGCGGCCAGCCCGTCGATCGCTACTACATCGAGCGATTCCTCACGAAGCACGCGGCGGACATCCAGGGCCGGGTCCTGGAGGTCGGTGACGCCCGGTACACGCGGCGGTTCGGCGCCAGCCGCGTCACCCGGTCCGACATCCTCCACGCGCTGCCTGGAAACCCGGAGGCCACCTTCGTGGGCGACATCGCCCAGGCCCCCGGCATCCCGGAGGACGCGTTCACCTGCCTCGTCTTCACCCAGGTGCTGCAGTACGTCTTCGACGTCCGCGCCGCCGTGCGCCAGATGCACCGCATCCTCGAACCGGGCGGCGTGGCGCTCGTGACGGTGCCGGGCATCATCAAGGTCGACCGGGGCGCCATGGAGCGCTGGCCGGACTGCTGGCGGTTCACCTCCCAGTCCGTCCACCGGCTCTTCGAAGAGTCCTTCGGCACCGGCAACGTGCGGGTGGAGTCCTTCGGGAACGTCCGCGCCGCCGTCGCGGCCCTGCATGGCCTGGCCCGGGAGGACCTGCGGGCCGCGGACCTGGACCTGCATGATCCGCACTACGAGGTCATCACCGGCGTGCGCGCCGTGAAGTCACGCTGATGCGGCATGCATGCTGCACCAGGGGGCGCGATGACGTCCGCGCGGTCGCCCCTGAGGATGATGGTGGATCTGCTCTCGACGTGCGCCCGGCATGTCACGCAGATCGCGGCAGGGCTGGTGACGGTCGCGCTCGTGGTGCGCATGCTGGGCCCGGAGAGCCTCGGAGCCTGGACCGTCCTGGGCACCACGGGCTTCCTGCTCGGGTTGTCGGACCTGGGCCTCGGCGTCGTCGTGCAGCGCGCGGCGGCCCGGCCGGATGACGACGCCACACGGCAGATGCTCCGCCTCACGCTCCTGGTGGTGACCGTCGTCTGTCCCTGCCTGGGCGTGGGGGCCTACGCGTTCCTGCTCCATCTGCCGTCCGCGACCGAGGCGCTCCGCGCGGACGTCGCCCGCGCCGCGCTTCCGGTGCTCGCCGCCGGGTGGGTGGGCTCGCTCTCTTCTCCCTTCCGCTCGTTCCTGCTGATCCGCGGGGCCTTCACGGCGCTCGCCTGGGCTCGAGCCCTCGCGGCCGCGCTCCAGGTCGGGCTGACCGTGGTGCTCCTGAGCAGCTCGCGCTCGTTGTTCGGTCCGGCGATGGGGGTACTGTCGGGGGCCGCCGCGGAGCTCTTCGTCCTGGTGGTGGCCTCCAGGCGCGTGGACCCGAAGGTGGATCTCCGGCCGGGCTGGCCCGCGGACAGGGCCCGGGTGCGCGACGCCTTCCGGGAGGGGGCGGGGGCCCTGGCCATGAACATCGGGGTCGCCGCCGCCGTGCGCGCGGACGTCTTCATCCTGACCACCGCTGCCTCCCTGAGCATGGTGGGCGCGTACCAGGTGGCATCCCGGGCCGTGGAGCAGATCCTCTCCACCGGGAAGTTGCTGAGCGGATGGCTGCTCCACCGGCTGGGCAACCCCGAGCACCGCGCGGATGCGCTACGGCTGGGCACGGCCGCGATGGGCGCGCTGGTATCGAGCGGCGTCATCGCGCTGGCCCTCGACGGCACCGCGCTGCTGGAGGCCTGGGTGGGAGGACTCGCGCAGGAGCGGGTCACCGCGCTCGCGGTGGGCCTGCTGGGAGTGGCCGCCATCATCGCGGCCTCCGAGGAGGCCGCGTCCGTGACCCTGACCGTGGGCGGCGCGACGCCGTGGGACGTGGCCAACCCCGTGATGCTCGGCCACGCGCTGAACGTCGCCGTGTCCGTCCTCGGAGTGGGGTACGCCGGTGTCTGGGCAGTGGCTGGCGGCACCGTCTGCGGGAACGCGCTCATCGCGGTGCTGGTGTGGCGCAAGCTCGGCGCACTGCTCCAGTGGCGCTTCCAGGACGTGCTCCGGGCGCTGGCGCCAACGGGAGCCGCGGTGCTCGTGGCCCTCGCCGCGGGCTGGGGCCTCGCGCCGCTCGCCGCGCGGGGCCCGCTGGAGAGCGCGCTCAGTTGTTCGCTGGTCACGCTGCTGGGAACCGGCATGGCGCTCCTGCTCTGGTGGCGGGGGAGGGCCGCCCCCGCGCTCAGCGCCGCCGCTGCAAGAGGATGCGGAGCATGAAGAGCAGGTTGCCGAAGAGGTAGCGGCGGGCCATCCGCCGGGGCTCCTGCAGGAGGCGGTAGAGCCACTCCAGGCCCATCTCGCGCCAGGCGATGGGCGCGCGCGGCATCCGGCCCGAGTAGAAGTCGAACAGCCCGCCCACCGTGAGGACGACGGCGTGCGCGGCCCCGGAGAGGTACTTGCGCGCCCACAGCTCCTGTATCGGGCTGCCCATCCCCACCAGCACCAGGCATCGCCCCAGCCGGGAGATGGAGTCCGCCAGGGCGCGGGACTCGGCTTCGGGAAGGAAGCCGTGCGAGACGATGGGCAGCGCGAGGCCAGTATGGGCCTCCCGCAGCTTCTGCGCGCAGGCGTCCGCCACGCCGGGCGCGGAGCCCACCAGCACCATGGGCCACCCGCGCGCCCTCGCTTCCCTGCACAGCACCGGGAGCAGGTCCGTGCCGTTGAGGTTGTGGCGCATGGCCACCCCGAGCACCGCCGCGCCCAACCGGATGCCGATGCCGTCCGGCAGGACGAGGTCCGCCTCTTCCAGCATCCGCGAGAGCGCCTTGTCTCGGGCCGCCAGGTTCAGCGCATGCGGGTGCACGAAGGGCACCAGCTTCGCCCGGCCCCCTTCCGCGGGCGTGAAGATCCGCTCCACCGCTTCCTCGATGGTGAGGTTGTCCACCTGCGCGGAGACGATCCACGGGCGCATCCTGGGCTCGGCGCCTCTTGGCGGCGCCAGGGCGCGCGCCACCGAGGCGCGCACCATCACGCCCAGGTCCCTCGCGGGCGTGCGGACCGCGAGGTAGCGCGCCTCATCACCGGGGAGGTCTCCGTAGGGCACGCCCAGCAGCCAGCGCGCCTCCACCGGCGAGAGGAAGCCGCGTGGCAGTGCCTCGTTGAAGCGGGCGCCAACCAGGGGGGCCCGCCCGCGCAGGACGTCGCGCAGCTGGGCACGGGGCAGGGGCGTCTTCATCGTGCCCCTCCCACCGAGCGGCACAGGGCCAGCAAGTCGTCGCACGCGCGGTCCCAACTGCGCTGCCGGGCGTACCCGGGGCCCTCGCGACGCACGCGCGCGGCCAGCGGCTCGTCACCCACCACCCTCGTCAGCGCCGCCGCCATGTCCTGCTCGTCGAGCGGGTCGCACAGCACTCCCAGCTCGCCCACCACCTCGGGCAGTGCGCCCGCGCGGGCCGCCAGCACAGGCTTGCCCGCGGCGATGGCCTCCAGCGCGGGCAGGCCGAAGCCCTCGCACAGCCCCACCGCGATGACGGCCCGCGCCCCTGCCACCAGCGCCGGGATGGCGTCGTCCTCCACGTAGCCCAGCACCTTCACGCGCTCCTGGAGGCCCAGGCGCTGGACCTCCTCCCGGATGAGCGCCCCGGCGCCCCAGTCCGCGCCGGCCAGCACCAGGGCGTGGCTGTGCCGCGCCGAGGACGCGGCGAAGGCCCGCAGGAGCCGCAGGTGGTTCTTCCCGGGGTGCTCCAGCCGCGACAGGTACAGCAGGTACGGCGCCGTCAGCCCCAGGCGCTCGCGCGCCGCGCTGGAGCGGCCGTCATCCCCGAGCGCGAAGCGGTCCGCGTCCACGCCGTTGGGGATGACGTGGATCCGCTCGGGCGCGCACGAGAGGAAGCTCGCCATGTCCCTGCGCGTGGCGTGACTGACGGCGGTGAGCGCCGCGAAGGACCTCAACGCCTTGGGCAGCAGCCATCGCACGTACGCGGTGCGAAGCCGGTCGTACTTGTCCGGCACGGTGAACTGGGCAAGGTCATGCACCACTCCCACGGTGGGCAGGCACGGGCGCAGCGCCACGCGGCGGTTGGCGGCGGGAAGCAGCAGCACGTCCGCGCCGGCCGCGCGCGCGTGCGCACCGGAGCGGGCGAGGTACCACGACGCGCCCAACGCCGGCCGGTCGACCACGTCCAGGATGGCGGCGCGGTCCGCCTCCCCCAACTCGCTGGCATAGGCCGCGAAGTCCCTGGCCGTGCCGAGCGCCACCAGACGGCCTCCCGTCTTCGCCAGACCGCGCGCCAGGCGCGGCACCACGGCGCGCACGTACGTGCCGATGCCCGAGCGCCCCCAGTCCGTCCCCCCCAACGCGACGGCGAGCCTCATGGCGCCGCCTCCCCGGGCCGGGACATCCGCACCACCCGTGCGGGCGCTCCCACCGCCACGGAGGCCGCCGGGATGCTCCCGCGCACCACGCTGGCCGCGCCCACCAGGCATCCGTCGCCCACCGTCGAGCCGGCGAGCACCGTCGTCCCGTTGGCCAGCACCGTCCCCCGGCCAATGCGCGTGCCCATTCCCCGCTGGACGGTGACGCCGTGGAGGATGGTGCATCCGGGGCCAATCTCCACCCCGTCACCGATGACGATGTTGAAGGGGTGCGGCAGCCTGAGCCCGGGGCCGATGTCATCCGTCCAGACATCGATGTGGAAGCCCAGGCGCAGCACCGTGGACAGGCCCAGCGACGAGCCCAGGGCCCTGCGCAGCGAGGCGCTCAACCGCAGCAGGCCCATGGCCCACAAGGACGGATCCGCCAGCGCCGAAGCCGTGGGGAAGCGCGCGCCGCGGGCCCGCACGGCGTCCACGACGCGAGCCCCGTCCGAGCGCAGGAAGCGCAGCGGCTCCAGGCAGGCATGTGCTGATTGGGTAAGCAAGAGCATGGGGTGCTTCCGCTTGCAATGCGGAAACCACTGCTCACGGACGCCTGGTATCGCCATGCGCGGGCTTGGAAGCGCTTCGTTGTCTCAGATTGAGATGTCTCGGATTGGGATGTCTCAGACTGAGAATGCCGAGATATTTCAAGCCCGAAGAGTGTCAGGAATTGACGTGCGTCACGGAGACGTTGACGGAAATGGAGAGACAGGCGTCTCAGCGTGCAGGAATGGCGTGTGCAAACAGTCGTGTTGGATGTGCCGCTCGCGCATCGCCACGCATCAGGAGACCCGCTACCGTGAACGCCGTGGATTTCAACCGGAAGTCCCCTGTGGTGATAATTGATAGGGATGACCTCGCCAGGCGCAGCCTGAGAGCCTGGGTCGAGGACGCGGGCTACGCGGCGCGCGAATACTCCATGGGATGTGAGGCACTGGAGGCGGACAGCGCGGAGTGGATGGCGGTCTGCCTGGAGCTGGATCTCGATGACATGGCGGGCATGGACGTGCTCCGGCATTTGCGTGCGCGCGACGCCACACTCCCCGTCATTGTCCTCACGCGCAAACTGCTGCTCGACACCGCGGTGGAGGCCACCCGGCTGGGGGCCTTCGCCTTCCTCGACAAGTCCGTGGCCGCGGCCCGGCTCGAGTTGACGCTGCAGAACGCAGCGAAGGCCCGCCGCATGCGAGGGCTGGTACCGCGGCGCTCCAAGGAGGGCGGTGAGGGGCCCTTCATTGGCGGTCTCGTGGGGCGCAGCGCCCCCATCCGGGCGCTGGCGCGGCAGTTGGATCGCATCCTCCAGTCCGAGGTGCCGGTGTGCATCCTGGGCGAGACGGGGACGGGGAAGGAGCTGGTGGCGCATGCCATCCACGAGCAGGGCCTGCGGGCCCGGGGGCCCTTCGTGGCCGTCAACTGCGCGTCCTTCTCCGAGTCACTCCTGGAGTCGGAGCTCTTCGGGCACGAGCGCGGCGCCTTCACGGGCGCGCTGTCCACGCACCGCGGCTGTTTCGAGCAGGCGCAGGGCGGGACCTTGTTCCTGGACGAGGTGGGGGAGATGAGCCCCGCCGTCCAGGTGCGCCTGCTGCGCATCCTGCAGGAGCGGGTGCTGCGCCGGGTGGGCAGCACCACGGAGGTGCGCGTGGACGTGCGCATCATCGCCGCCACCCACCGGGACCTGATGGCGGATGTGAAGGCGGGGCGCTTCCGCGAGGACCTGTACTACCGGCTCACCGTGTACCCGGTGCAGGTGCCTCCCCTGCGGGAGCGGGCCACGGACATCCTGTTGCTCGTCGACCACTTCCTGGAGAAGTTCGGCGGCTCGGCGCTCCGGTTGACGGACGAGGTGCGCGAGGCGCTCCTGGGCCACCGCTGGCCCGGCAACGTGCGTGAGCTGCAGAACGTCGTCCAGCGCGCGGTCCTGTCCTGTGACGGCACGCACATCGAGCTCGCGGACCTGCCGCCGGAGCTGCGCGTCCTGGTGCTGCCGCCCATCCCCGTCGCTCCCGCGTCCATGAGCGCCGTCTCCGCCGGCCCGTCCCATCCGCCTGACGCGGTGGTGCCGCTGCGCGAGCTGGAGCGCCGGGAGATCATCAAGGCCCTGACGGTGACGAACGGCAGCGTCACCCAGGCGGCCAAGCTGCTGGGGCTGGGCCGGGCCACGCTCTACCGCAGGCTCGCCGAGCTGCGCATCCCGTCCGAGCCCAGGCCCGAGGAGCGGCTCCCCCAGGTCTCCAGCCGGCCGCACTCCTGAGGCGGCTTCCGTCATGGGATGAGCCCCAGCAGGCGCAGCATTCTCTGGGCGAGCAACCACCGCTGCGCCAGCAACAAGGGGTCTCCCAGCGGGAGCAGGGGGCCGGCGCCATCCAGCGGAGCCAGCCCGTCCGGGGCGGCGATGGCGCCGCGAACCTCCAGGCCCTCGCCCACCACGGTCTCCGCCTCCACCACCGCGTTCACGATGGTCGCGCCGCGCTCGATGATGGAGCGCGGTCCGATGAGAGCGCCCGGCCCGACGCGCGCCCCGCTGGACACCAGCGCGCCAGGACCGATGAGCACCGGCGCGGACACCTCCGCGCCGGGCTGGAGCCGGGCGCCGCGCGCCACCCAGACGCCCGGCTCCCGCTCGGCCGCGTGGATGAGCAGGGAGGAGGTCCCCTCCGGTTGCGGCAGCCGCCCCAGCAACGCCTTGCACGCGAGCCGCAGCGCCGCGCCGGGCGTCTCGATGCGCGTGCCCCACCCGGGCAGGTCCTCCAACTCCACGGGACCGGTGGTCGCGGTGAACAGGTGCACCTCGGCCGGCGTGAAGGGCTCCACGGCGGGAGGGGGCGCCAGGCGGCCCACGCGCACGCCCCGGTCCGGCGCCCGGCGGTAGAAGGCCGCCAGGTCGGAGTTGCCGAGGACGGCGTCCGGCAGCACCAGGAAGGGCGCCTCGGCGGGAAAGCCCGCCGAGTCCGCGATGACGCCCGGCTGGAGCAACGAGGGCGTGGGGACGAACACCACGTTCCGGGCCAGCGCCTCCTGCTGGGAGACGACGTGCCGCAGCGCCTCGTCCCGGGCGTCGGAGCCGATGTCGATGGCCACCTTCTCGAAGCCCGCTTCGCGCAGCCACTGCAACTGGCGGGTGACGAGCGGGTGCCCGGCCACGGACAGCAACCCCGCGCCGGGAGTGGCGGCGCTCCGCTGGATGACGGCGAACACGGCGGTGTCACTCCCGTTGCTAGTAGGCCCCTCGGCCGGTGAGTACCGCGGGAATCGTCCTGGCCAGGATGCGCAGCTCCTGCCGCGGAGTGACGCGGTCGATGTACTCGAGGTCCAGCGACACCTGCTGCTCGAAGGAGAGGTCGCTGCGGCCCTCCACCTGCCACAGGCACGTCAGCCCGGGTCGCACCTCCAGCCGGCGCAGCTCGCGGGCGCGGTACTTCGCCACCTCACTCCAGAGCGTCGGGCGCGGGCCCACCAGCGTCATGTCCCCTCGCAGCACGTTCCAAAGCTGGGGCAGCTCGTCGATGCTGTACTTGCGCAGCACGCGGCCCACCCGGGTGGTGCGCGGGTCCACGCGCAGCTTGAAGCGCCCGCCGTCCACCGCGCCCGGCACCTGGGCGGCCAGTCGCGCCTTCTCCGCGTCCGCGCCCACGCGCATGGTGCGCAGCTTGAGGAGCTGGAAGGGGCGCCCGTGCTGACCGATCCGCTCCTGGCGGAAGAGGACGGGGCCGCGGCTGTCGAGCTTGATGAGGACGGCCGTCACCAGCAGCAGCGGAGAGACGAGCAGCAGGCCAACGCCCATCGCCAGGATGTCGATGAGCCGCCGCAGCACGGGGCCCAGCTCGACGGACAGCAGCGCCAGCGCTTGGCTCGCGCGCCGCGCCTTGGCCCGCATGCGTGCCGCGCGTCCGCGCAGGGCGGGGGGCAGGGCATCCCAGTTCCGGCGGAGGGCGGGCGGCTCGGTGATGAAGCAGAGAGAGGTCGTCTTCATGTCGTTGCGGCTCCCTGCGCGGCGCCCTTCGACGCTGCGGCCCCGGACCAGAAGCCCGGCACCTCGCCCACGCGATCCGGAGCGGTAGCAAGGTCGGTGCCGAGCCCCACCACCACCAGTCCGATGCGCCCCTCGCTCCCGAGCAACCGCCGCAGCGCCACCAACTCGAAGAGCGAGTGCGCGCCCGACGCGACGAGCACGAGCACCCGGTCGCACTGGCGGGCCGCGCGGCGAAGCGCCATGGCGCGCTCCGCCTCCTCCCATGGCACCACCCGCGCATCCTGCTCCGGGACGCCATCCCGGGCCGGGACGTTCCCCGCCCCGAGCCGGGACAGCAGCTCCCGCGCCGGCCCGGCCTGCGCCGCCGTCAGGGGCAACAGCAGCGTGGTGCCCTTCGCCTCGTCCAGCGCGGCGCGGAGGTCCGCGGCGAGATCCTCCAATCCTTCGGAGGTGGCGGGCCACGTCGTGGCGGCCACCACCGGGCCGTGGACCCAGAAGGAGAGCTCTGCCGGCGTCCACAACCTGAGGCCGCGCAGCGCGGAGGCGCCGAGGGCCACCGCGGCCAGCAGCGCGAAGAGGGGCGGCAGCAGGAGGGCCACCAGGCGGCGGTAGGACTTCGAGGGGAGCAGCGGCGGGGTGGCGGGGGTGAGGACGCGCAGCTCCACCTGCGGTTGGCGCACCTCGCTCTCCACCACCTTCTGGCGCGTCTTGAGGTCCGCCAGGCGCGCCGCGGTGAGCTGGACCTGCGCGAGCAGCACGCTGGCCTGGCCCTCGATGGAGGACAGGCGGGTGATGCGGTCGCGCACCGAGGACTCGACCTCGGCGTAGGAGCGCCACTTCTTCTGGGCCACCTCGCGCTGCGTGTCGACGTCGATCAGGCTGTTCTGGAGGAAGGTCCACGCGGGGTTGGTCCCCACCACGCGGTCGGAGATGGTGCCCCTGTCCGGCGAGGACTCCAGGGCCTGGACGGCGCTGGAGAGTCCCAGCACCTCCGGGTGTTCCTCGGAGAGGCTCGCCTTGCGGGCGGTGAGCTCGGCGCGCAGCTCGGCCAGCTTGCGCTGCTCGTAGTGGCTCTCCGTCTCCGAAAGCACCACCTTGCCGGGCTGCTCGCGGGCCGCCTGTTTCAGCAGCGCGGCCTTGGCCTCCGAGGACTCCGCTTCGATCCGGAAGCGGTTCATCTCGGTGCGCAGCCGCGCGGCCTCCTCGATGGCGGCCTGCCGGTCGAGCGTGAGGTCCGCGATGCCGGTCTCCCCTCGGAAGCGGTCGTACTGCGCCCGGGCCTCCTCCAACTGGGCCTGCACCTTGTCCACCTCCGAGGTGAGGGCCTGGAGCTGCTGCTCGGCCCGGGTCCGCTCCGAGTCCCGCCGGCTGTCGAGGAACACCCGCGTCATCATGTCCGCGAGCCGCGAGGCCTCCTCGGGGCTGTCCGCGATGGCGGAGAGGGTGAGGATGTTGGAGTCGCGGGCCACGGCGATGTCCAGCCGCCGCGCCAGCGCATCGAGCGTCATGGGCAGGCGCGCGCGCTTGCGCAGCTCCTCCAGGTTGTTGGGGAGCTTGAGGGTGTCCATCAACGTCTGGATCTCCCGTTCGGGAGAGGTCACCGCGGAGACGTGCACGGGTTCCCACAGCAGGACGGTGCGCGCGGTGAACTCGCGGGGCACCACCGTCTTGGCCAGCGCGACGCTCAAGAGGGTGCCCGCCAGGAAGACTCCCGCGATGACGCGCCAGCCGCGCCGCAGGACCCGGGCGATGCGCAGGGGATCGATGGGGTGGCCGGAGCGCCCTGTCTCCTGCCGCATGCGCGGCGCTGGAGCACCCGGCTCCGCGCCTTCTTCCAGTGAGAACATCCCGGGCGTCTCCGTCAGCCTGCGGCCCTGAGGACCTCGGCGGCGTCCTCGTGGAGATCGAAGATCTCCTCGAGCCTCAGCGCCTGGAGGATGAACCGCGCGGAGGGAGCGGGGCTCAGCAGCACGAGGCGGACGTGCCCGGGCGCCCGCCGCGCCAACCGCACCAGGGTGTCCGCGGCGCGCGCATCCAGCCGTGAAACGCGGCGCAGATCGATGAGCAGGGTGGTGACTCCCGTGGCGAAGGCCCGCTGGGCATCCCCGAGGAGAAGAGGAGCTCCGACGTCGGCGAGCTCGCTCTCCGTGGGCGTGAGGGTTCGAACCGCGGCGCTGGAGTGCTCCATGGGGACGGGCCCGGTGCACGGTGAATGCCAGCACTGCTGCTGGCGTGCTTCTGGCAAGCGCGGCCCCGCATGACGCGCCTTCGCTTCCTCGCGATGGACGTGAGCGCGGCGTCCCTCTCGCAATGAGACAACACCATGTCCCGCAATGAGATGCGTCCATACGGAGACGGCACCGAGGCGCCGGTGGGTGGGCCCGTCCTGGCGCGCCCCTCCGGTCAGCGCCGCGTCCTCGTCGTCTTCGTCGATGCGCTGGGCCCGTCCCAGTTGGAGTCCTTCGGAGGGCTGGGCGGGCTGCCCCACCGGGGCAGGCTCCGCGGCATCCTCGGCTATTCATGCGGAGCGCTGCCGACCATCCTCACCGGGACGCCCCCGGAGCGGCACGGGCGGATGTGCCTCTTCGCCCACGCGCGGAACGATGGAGACGGGGTGCTGTCGCCCCTGAGATGGCTGGGGCTGTTGCCGAAGCTGGTGCACGAGCGAAGCAAGCTGCGGCGCGCGGCGGCGAGGGTGCTGCGGAAGACCGCGGGACTGACGGGGTACGTGGACCTGTACCGGGTACCGCCGGAGCTGTTCCGCTGGCTCGACCTGCCGGAGCGGGAGGACCTGTTCAACGCGGAGCGCATCGGCGGGGTGGAGACATTCCTGTCGGAGGCGAGGCGCGCGGGCATGCGGGTGTTCGCGGCGCCGTGGCAACTGCCGGAGGAGGAGCGCTGGGCGCATACCTGCGCGGTGCTGCGGGCGCGCAAGCCGGACCTGGCGTTCGCGTACGCCACGGAGCTGGACGGAGCGCTGCACCGCGCGGGCAACGGCAGCCGGGAAGCGCGGGCGGCGGCGGGTCGCGTCTCCGAATGGATCCAGCGGGCGGTGGAGGCCATGCGCGCCGGGGGCGGCGAGGTGACGACGGTGGTCGTGGGCGACCACGGGATGGCGGACATCCGCGATGTGGTGGATCCGCGCCGGCTGCTCCGGGATCTGCGCGGGACGCGGCTGTTCGTGGACAGCACGATGATGCGCTTCTGGGGAGAGGAGCCCGTGCTGGCGCGGGCGCGTGAGCGGGTGGAGGCGCATGGGCTGCGGGGGCGGTGGCTGGACGAAGGGGCGCTGAGGGAGCGGCGGGCGCCGGTGCGTGGAGCGCCGTATGGGAGGGCCCTCTTCGTCCTGGAGGAGGGCGCGCTGTTCGCCCCCAGCTTCGTGGGAGGCGCGATGCGGGGGATGCACGGCTACGACGTGGACAGCCCCTCGGCGTACGCCGCCATCGCCTCGGATACATCATTGCCCGGAGGCCATGGCGCGCTGGTGGATGTGGCCGGGTGGGTGCGCTTGATGCTCGGGCTGGGCGGGAGGACGCCATGGGCAGGGGCTTGAGGGTCGCATGGATCAACGACGGCGCCAGCCCCTTCGGCGGCGCCGAGCGCTACGTGCGGGAGACCGCGCGGGAGCTGGGCCAGCGGGGCGTGGAGTCGCTGCTCTTCTACGACGTGAACGTCACGCCGGATCCGCATCCGGTGATGCAGGAGCCGTTCGCGGGCGTGTTTCCCATCGTGGACCTGTCGCGGCAACTGAGGGAGCTGGAGCCGGACGTCGTCTACGTGCACCAACTGGCGAGCTTGACGGCGCAGCGCGCGCTGCTGGAACAGCCCGCGCCGGTGGTGCGCTTCTTCCATGACCATCGGCTGTTCTGTTTGCGCGAGCACAAGTACACGGTGCTCGGGAAGCAGACGTGCACGAAGACGGTGGGCGCGGCCTGCTACCCGTGCCTCGGTTTCCTGGGCCGCTCGGAGGCCTGGCCCGGGCTGAAGCTGGCCTCGCTGCGGGGCCTGAGAACGGAGCAGGCGCTGGCCCAACGCCATCACGCGTTCGTGGTGGGATCGCGGTACATGGCCGAGCACGTGGTGGCGCATGGCTTCGAGCGCGAGCGGATGCACGTCCTTCCGCTGTACGCACAGGTCCCGCCAGCGCCACAGTCGCCCGTGGCGCGTGAGTCGGATTTGTTCCTCTTCGCCGGGCAGCTGACGGCGGGCAAGGGCCTGGACGTGCTGCTCCAGGCCCTGGCGCGCACCACACGTCCCTGCCGGCTGGAGATCGCGGGGAAGGGGCGGCAGGAGCCGGAGCTGCGCGCGATGGTGGACGGGCTCGGGCTCTCGGGGCGGGTGAGCTTCCTGGGCGCGTTGGCGCCCGAGTCCCTGTCCGCGCTGTATCGGCGCGCGGCGTGTGTCGTCTTCCCGAGCCGCGCCCCGGAGACGTTCGGCCTGGTGGGCGTCGAGGCGATGGCGCACGGCACGCCCGTCATCGCCAGTCTCGTGGGCGGCGTGGGCGAGTGGCTGACGGACGAAACGGGGCGGGGCGTGCGGCCCAATGATCCACGGGGGCTCGCGGCGGCGATGGACTGGATGATGGCCGGGCCGGACCGGCGCGAGAGGCTCGGGGAGAGCGCGCTGAGGGTCTACCAGGAGCTCTTCACCCCCGAGCGGCACGTGACACGGCTGCTGGCGCTGCTGGAGTCCGTGGCGCGCGCGGGAAGGAGGGCTGCGTGATGGACGGACGCTTCACGTTGAAGGGCTCGGCCGAAGTGGAGGCGCGCATCGCCCAAGTGGTGGGCGAGGCCGCGAACGTCGTCGATTGGCACGTCCCCCGGAGCGCGCTGCGGACGCTGGCCCTCATGGGCGGCTACGGGCGCGGCGAGGGCGGCGTGGACCGGCGGGACGGAGCCGAGCGGCCCCACAACAACCTCGACTTCCTGCTGGTGCTGGAGCGGGCGCCACGCGCGGAGCTGAAGGCGGAGCTGGACGCCGCGCTGGAGCCGCTGCGCGAGCGGCATGGCCTGGGACTGGATCTGGGCATCATCACGGCGCGGGCGTTGCGGAGGTCCCCGTGCCTGGTGATGTGGTACGACATGCGGTTCGGCCACAAGACGGTGGCGGGCGATGCGTCGTTCCTGCCAGGGCTGAAGCACTTCACGCGCGACGCCATCCTCCCGGACGACATTCGGAACCTGGCGGTGAACCGGGGGACGCTGCTCGTCATCAACGAGGCGCTGCGGGACCAGGGCTCGCTGGGTGGGGAGGCGCGGCGCACCATCCTCCGGCACACGGCGAAGGCCATCATCGGCTACGGCGACGCGCTGCTGTACTTCCTGGGAGCGTACGACTGGAGCTACGTCGAGAAGCGGCGGCGGATGGCCGGTCGGCGCGACGTGCCGGACGGCTTCCGACGGCTGTACGACGAGGCGAGCGCTTTCCGCCTGGAGCCGGATGACACGCGCTTCGCCGGGCGCGAGCTGGGGCCCTGGATGGACGAGGTGCGGGCGAGGCTCGCGGACGTGCACCTCGTGTGTGAGGCCGCGCGGCTGTCTGTGCCCGGTTTGAGCTGGGACGGGTACGTCGAACGGACGCTGAAGCACTCCTTGCGAGAGGGCGGCTTGCGGCCGGGGGTGTTGCTACGGCGGGCCCGGAACGCGGTGCGGTTCCGGCCAGAGGTCTCGCCGGAACTGGGGCTCCGGGCCCGGCTGGGATTGAGGCTCGGTGGACCGCGCGGAGTGCTTGCGGCGGCGTTTCCATTCGTGGCGTTCGGCGTGGGAGAGACCGAGGGCGCCGGGTTCGCCCGGACGGTCCTGGGCGCGGCGAGCTCCTCGCCAGCGGACCTGCGGCACGCCTATCTGCGGTTCTGGAGCGAGTCCGGAGACCCCAACTTCACGCACGTGGCGCGGAAGCTCGGCCTCGTCCTGGAGGCGGGTTCATGAAGCGCAAGGTCACCGTCATCATGCGCTCGAAGGACTCGGCCTGGGTCATCGGACAGGCGCTCTCCGGCCTGTGCTCGCAGGCGCGCCGGGACTTCGAGCTCCTCGTGGTGGACTCGGGCTCCCGGGACGCGACGCTGGACATCGTCTCCCGCTTCCCGGCACGCCTCATCCGCATCGAGGCGAAGGCGTACTTTCCAGGCGCGGTGCTCAACCGGGCCATCCGCGAAGCCACGGGAGACCTCGTCGTCTTCCAGAACTCCGACGTGGTGCCGTTGACGCCTGAAGCGCTGGACCGGCTGCTGGCGCCCATCGAGCGCGGGGAGGCGGACGCGACGTTCGCCCGGCAGCTTCCGCGGCCGGAGGCGCACACGTGGGTGCGGCGCGATTACGCGGTGGCGTTCCCGGAGAAGGGAGAGGCGCCACCCTGGATGACGTACTCCCTGCCATTCGCGGCGATGACGCGCGAAGCGTGGCGGAAGCACCCGTTCTACGAGGACGCGTGGGGCTCCGAAGACACGGAGTGGGGGCACTGGGCGCGCAACCACGGGCTGCGGGTGCGCTACGTGCCGGACGCGTTGGTGATGCACTCGCACAACTACACGCTCAAGCAGTTGTATGGGCGCCGCTTCATCGAGGGTGAGGCGGACGCCTTCATCCTGGGGGACCGCGCGTCGCTCATGGGGCTGGCCCGCCGGGTGGGGACGTCATGGGCTCGGGATGCGGCCGTGCACCTCCAGGCGCGTGACGCCGCGGGCCTGGCGCTCTGCCTCCCTCGGCGGCTCGTGTACCACTGGGCTTGGTGGAAGGGTCACCAGTGGGGGGAGAAGCGCCTGCGGAGTGGGAACACCGACCCGAGCCTCGGTCAGCAGGTGGTGCTGCGGAGGCAGTGAGCCTTCACCGCACCGTGGTGGCCGCCGCGCGCCGCAGGAGCTGCTCGAGGCAGCGGACGTAAGCATCGAGGGATGCGTGCCTCCTCACGATGTCGAGCGCGCGTTGGACGAGCGCCTCCTGCGCCAAGGCATCCCGGTGGAGGGCCGCGAGCGTCCCGGCGAAGGCGTCCCCCGTGCAGGCCTTCACCAGCAGGGACGCATCGTGCCGTTCGAGGAAGTCGCGAGCGCCACCGCTGGGGGAGGCCGCCACCGGCAGACCGCAGGCCATCGCCTCCAGGTAGGTGAGGCCCTGGCCCTCGTGCTCCAGCTTCGACGCGAACAGGAGCGCGTCCGCGTCCCGGTACAGCGCGGGCAGTTGCTCGCGAGGCAGCTTGCCGGCCCAGGTCACGCGTCCGTCCACCCGCAGCGCTCGCGCCCGCTGACGCAAGGCCGCAAGGTAGGCCGGCTCGTCCGCCGCGCCCGCCAGCGTGAGGGTGGCCCGCAGGCCGCGCTTCTCCAGCTCCGCCAGCGTGTCGATGGCCACGTCCGGGGCCTTGCTCGGGTGGAGCCGGCCGACGAAGAGCAGCCGGGGTTCCGGGCGCATGGGCCGGAAGGGCCGCGCGGTGAAGCAAGAGAGGTCCACGCCCTGCGGCTGCACCACGCCGGAGCCCAGCGGCACGCCGGCCGCGAGAGCCGTGCGCCGGACCGCGTCCGAGAGCCACGCGACCGCGGCGGGCTGGATGCCTCTCCACGTCCGCGAAGGCACCAGGAACTCATCGAGCAGACCGCCCAGCCGGGCCCTGGGCCGCGCGTCCCGCCCCACGCTGAACGCCACCGGCCAGTCGTCGTTCACCGTGACGACCACGGGCACGCCAGCTTCCTGGAGCGCCCGCAGCGGCGCGAGCCCCATCCGTCGCTGGCTCATGACCAGCACCGCGTCCGGCCTTCCGTGGACGCGCAGGTAGCGGCGCACCGCCGCCGTGTTCAGCGCGCCGGCCACGAAGTGACGAAGGCGATCCCGGCCCGCGGACCGGCCGAAGCGACGTGCCAGGTACAGCGTGCGCAGCACGCGTCCGGCCTCCGAGCCATCGCCGGTGGTGAGCACCTCCACCGCGTGTCCTCGCCGCTCCAGCGCCTCCACGACGTCCCGCGCGAGCAGCTCGTAGCCACCGAGGACATCAGGGGGGTACAGGTTGGTGAGGACGGTGACCTTCACGCGCTGACGCTTCCTCCGCTCGGGTGCGGGCGCCACTTTGCAGGGGGCATGCCGCCGCGCGAGGCGCTCCTCCTCGTTTGAGATAGCGCGCATGTCTCTCTTTGAGACGTCTCCAAATGGGCCAGGTTGGAGGTGGGGCGGTGTGTCTGGTCCGCGAATTGCGTGAGGCCTGCGCCCATGATTGTCGTGGAGCGTCCGGCGCAGCGCGTGGTGCACGTCCTTCGCAAATACAATCCGAGGGAGTGGGGCGGGACGGAGACGCACGTCGTGGAGGTCACACGGCGGCTGGCGCGGTGGGGCTGGGGCCCGGAGGTGCACGCACCCGGTGGTCCTTCGGAGCCGGATGGCGCGCTGGGCCCCGAGGTGCCACTGGTGCGCTTCAGGGCCTTCAATCCCTTCATCGGCTCGGCTGAGAAGCGCAAGGCGCTGGTCGCCAACGCAGGCAATCTGATCACCTTCGATGAGCCCCTCCGGCTCGCGCGCGACCGGGGCCTCGCCCTGGCGCACCTGCACACGGCCGGGCGCATCGGTGGCGCCGTGCGGACCGCCATGCGCCTCACGGGGCGCCCGTATGTCCTTTCGGTGCATGGGCCCCTGCTGGCGCAAAGGGAGCAGCTGGCGCGGGACACCGCACGGCGGCACTCAGGGGGCATCGACGTGGGGCAGCCCATCGGAATGCTGCTCGGCGCCCGGCGCGTCCTCCACGACGCCGCGCGTGTCATCACCTTCAACGAGGAGGAGCGGCGCGCCCTGTCCGAGGTGGTGGGGGCGCGGGTGGTGCGGATCGACCAGGGCGTCGACCTGGAGCGGCTGGCCTCCGGGAGCGCAGCCCGAGCGCGCGAGCGCTGGCCACGGTTCGCGGGCGTGCCCCTCGTCACCTTGGTGGGGCGCATCACGCCGCAGAAGAACCAGCTGCTGGCCATCCGGGCCTTCGCCGCGGGAGCACCCGAGGATCATCACCTCGTCCTCGCGGGCGCGGTGGTGGACGCCGACTACCAGGAGCAGTTGAGGCGCGAGATCGCGGCGCTGGGCCTCGGGGCGCGCGTCCATTTGCTGGGCAACCTGGACGCGGAGACGGAAGTCCCGGACCTGCTGGCGCTCACCCGGCTGGCGCTGATGCCGTCGGTGCATGAGGCCTTCGGGCTGGTGGTGCTGGAGGCGTGGGCGGCCGGCCGGCCGGCGATGCTGGCGGTGCACTCGGGGCTGGCAGACCTCGCCCGCGCCATTGGCGATGAAGGCTTGAGCGTGCCGACGCTGGAGGTGCGGGACTGGGCCGCGGCGCTGCATCAGGCGCTCGCCCATCCAGAGCGGCTGGAGGTTGCGGCGCGCGCGGGCGCGGAGCTGGTGCGCCGGCGCTTCGGCTGGGACGCGGTGACGCGGAAGCTCGAGGCCCTCTACCAGGCCGTCCTCGAAGAGGGAGTGCGGCGATGATGAACGGGACCCCGGTGCGGCGGGCGCTCCGTCGCTTGCAGCGGATGTCGTTGGAGCGGCGGGCCCGCGCGTTCGACGCGGACGCACTCCGGCGTCCGGCGATGGTGTTCGCGCCGCACCCGGATGACGAGACGCTGGGCTGCGGGGGCACCATCCTCCAGAAGCGGCGCGTGGGGGCGACGGTTCGCATTGTCTGCCTGACGGATGGCGCCGGTTCGCATCCGTCCCTGCTGCCGGGCGACGAGTTGAAGGCAATGCGGGCGCGGGAGGTGCGGGGCGCGGCGAAGGTCCTGGAGGTGGAGGAGAAGGACGTCTTCCTGCTGGGCTTTCCCGACCGCGAGCTGGACGCGTGCCGCGAGGCGGCGGTGGCGCGGGTGGCGGAGCTGCTGTGGCGGCATCGGCCGGAGCAGCTCTTCGTCCCGTACGCCCGGGGCGAGCACCCCGACCATGTGAGCACGAACCTCATCGTGCGCGAGGCGGTGGAGAGGGTGGGGCTGCCGGTGACGTTGTACGAGTACGCGGTGTGGGCCTGGCGGCACTGGCCCATGGTGGGCTTCGAGGAGAGCCGGCGGTCGTTGCTGTCGGTGGCGGTATCCACGCGGATGGGGCTTTGGATGGCCAGGGAGTTCCGGACGAAGGTGCTCATCCGGGACGTGCTGGCACGGAAGCGCGCCGCGCTGGCGAGTCACGCCTCGCAGATGGAGCGTCGTGTCGCGGAGCCGCGCTGGCACACGTTGGAGGACGTAGACGGGGGCGAATTCCTCGCGTGCTTCTTCGAGGACTACGAGCTCTACCGCCGCATCGACATCGCGGCGCGCTGATGGAGACGAAGTCCCTCATCTTCCTGAGCCTGTGCACGGTGGCGATTCCGGCGGGGATCGCCGCCGTGGGGAGGTCTCCGCGACTGAAGCACCTCTGCGCGGGCCTGCTCATCTGGGGCACGACCCACTACTCGGCGCGGACCATCAACTTCTTCAGCCGCGAGTGGTACCGCGGCACCACCCGAGGCTTTGAGTTCTGCTGGCTCGACTTCCTGTGGATCTTCCTGCTCGCGGACGAACTGCGGAAGCGCCAGCCGGGCCAGCGGCTCGGGGTGCCCTGCGCGCTCGTGAGCATGGTCGTCTTCATCGTCTACAACGCGGTGAACATCCTCCTCTCCGAGCCCCAGTTGTTCGGCCTGTTCGAGCTGTCGAAGATGGTCCGCGGCCTCATGGTGTACGTGGCGGTGGCGTACTACGTGAAGAACGAGCAGGACCTGCGCCGCATCGTCACGGCGCTGGCCATCACGATCATCTACGAGTGGTTCTGGGTCATCCACTCCCGCGTCGTGCTGGGGCACGCGCGGGCGGATGGGACGCTGTTCCACCCGAACACGCTGTCGATGTTCAACCTCATCGCCGTCCCGGTGCTGCTGGCGGTGGCGCTCTCGGACGTGGGGCCCCGCCTCCAGCGCCTGTGCGGAGTGGCCACCTTCCTGGGCTCCTTCTCGGTGCTGTGCACCGTGTCGCGCGCGGGGCTCGTCTCGCTCGGGCTGCTCCTGGTGGGGGTGGCCCTGACGTGCGGAGCGCTGAAGCCCACCCCGAAGATGTTCGCGGTGTCGTTCGCGCTGTTCCTCGCGGCCATCCCCGTGGGGCTCAAGCTGGCGCCGTCCTTCCAGGCCCGCTTCGAGTCAGAGGGTGGACTGTCCAAGGAGTTCGGAGGCAGGGAGTACGAAGGGCGCGGCACGTACGTCTATCTCGCGCGGCTGATGCGCGAGGACCATTTCTTCGGCGTCGGGCTGAACAACTGGTCCTACTGGGTCTCGAACACGTACGGCAGGAGGCTCGGTTACGGCTACCTCCCCTATACGGGTACCGACGAGGCACCGCCGGACGGGCCCATTCCGGCGGGTTCGAACGTGGACGCGGCGCAGGCGCCTCCGGCGCACAGCCTGTATCAGATTACGCTGGGTGAGACAGGCTGGCCCGGAGTCATCCTGTTCGCGGGTGTCTGGCTGCGCTGGTTCACGATGAGCGCCAGCTTCTTCTTCAGCCGTTCGTCCGCGTTCCGCTCACGCTTTGGGATTGGAGTCTTCTTTGGCCTGCTAGGCGCCTTCGTCCAGAGCCTCTCCGAGTGGGAGTACCGGCAGACGCCGCTCCTCTTCCTGCTGCACATCCTGCTCGGAGCGCTCGCGGCCGTGTACCCGGCCCGCCCGTCCGTGATGGCCAGGCGGGCCTCCGCGGCGTGACGCCGCTAGGGGGCAGGGCAGGTGGGAGGCCCAGGCGGTGTGTACGAGCAGTACTCTGTATGGGTCTCAAGGATGTTCCCAAAAGTATTGCAAGAGCCTCCGCCGCACTTGAGTTCGTACGTGCCGCAGAATTTCGACCCCCCAGCGGTGCACTGGTCGACGATGAAACAGCTTGCATCGCAGGTCTTGTAGGTGCCGCAGGAAATGCCGCCCGTGTCGCGCGAGCAGGGCTCCTGCCAGGACCCGCCGCCCGAAGCCTGGCACGCTCCGTTGCTACATGTGTAATACGTGTAGGAACAAGTCTGGCCACCCGTTTCACCGCAGGTGCCATTGAAGCCACCGCACGAGCCGCAGCTTTCGTTATAGCCGCACTCCTGGCCGTTCGTATTGAGCTGGCAGTCCTGCGTTTGACTCACGCTGGAGTTGGCACAGATCCCGCCGCTGGTGCAGGTATAGGTCGTGATTGGGCGCGACTGGTGCCCCCACTCATCACAGATAGTATCGCCAGAACACGACCCCCAATCGCCGTAGGTGGTGGGGCCGCAGGTGGCGCCAGCGGACTTGTTGCTCCACTGGGACACCGAGAGGCTGGGGTTGCACTCCAGGCACGCGGAGCTGGGGTGGGTCGCTCCAGCCGAGTAATACACCCCCGCAATCCAGCACGCGCTCTGGCATTGGCCCGCTGGATTGCACAGCTGCCCCGATCCGCATGAAGTGCCAGTCGCCACCGGCGGGTGGGTGCAGCTTCCCGCTGCATTGCACGTGTCCTGGGTGCACGCGTTGTTGTCACTCGTGCACGCCGTGCCCGAGCCCTTGAAGCCATCCGCCGGACAGTCCGCTGCTGTCCCAGAGCAGGACTCCGCCACATCGCACGGTCCACTTGCGGCGCGGCATTCCGTCGCGGCCGGCTTGAAGCTCCAGTTGGTCGTCGACACGCTCGGGTTGCACACCTGACACGCCCCGCTCGGGTTCGTCGTCCCCGCTGCGTGGAACGTCCCCGCGATCAAGCACCCACTCGCGCACATCCCCGTCGCGGTGCAGATCTGTCCCGGGCCGCAAGAGGTGCCAGCCGGCCTGAGCGGGTAGGTGCATGCCCCGTTGGAGTAGGTGCCCGGTGAGCCATGGCACGCGTCCGGCGGAGTCGTGCACGCCACCACGCCGGCACAGCTTCCGGATCCGCTGCACACGTCATTGATGGTGCCCGCGTTGCCATCATCACAGGCGGTGCCCGCGGCCTTGGGCGCATAGCTGCACGTCCCGCCACTACAGGTACCTGCGGCCTGGTAGCACTGGCCGGGCGGAGTGGAGCAGCTCACCGGCGTGCCCGCGCACCCGCCGGCCCCATTGCACGTCTCGCCCAGCGTGCATGCATCTCCGTCATCGCACTGGGCCCCGGCCGCCTTGTAGGCATAGGAGCAGGAGCCGTCGGAGCAGGTTCCCGCGCTCTGGTAGCACTGCCCGGGAGGCGCCTCGCAGGCGATGGCAGTGCCGGAGCAGGTGCCCGTGCTGCTACAGACGTCGTTCCCCGTGCAGGCGTTGCCGTCGTTACAGCTGAAGCCGGCCGGCTGAAGTGGATAGGTACAGGTACCGTTGGAGCAGACGCCCGCCGAGGAGTGGCACTGGCTCGGCGCGGTGTTGCAGGTGACGGTCTCGCAGGTGCCGAGCAACTCCGCGGTGTTGAGCCTCGCGGTCTGGCCCGCGACAACTTGCTCTCCTCCCAGCACCAGGACCTTGGAGGTGGCGCTCAACAGGACCGCTGCGTGGAGCCTGCGCGGAGTCCGCAGCGTGATGCTGGCGGACCAGGAGTTCGTCTGCGGGTCGTAGAGCTCCGTCGTGTCCAGAGGGGTGGATGTCTCACCACCCGCGATGAGCACCTTGCCGGAAGGCAGCAGTGTTGCGGTGTGGAGTGTCCGGGGCGTGGCCATCTGCGCGACGGTCCAGCTGTTCGTCGCCGGGTCATAGACTTCGGACGAGTCGAGAGGGCCCGTTGCATTCCTGCCACCGGAAACGAGCACCTTGCCGGAGGGCAGCAGCGTCGCCGTATGGTCGTAGCGGGGCGTGACCATGGGGGCGACAAAGGCCCAGCCCGATTGCGGATTGCTCGGGTCGTACACCTCGGCCGTTTCGAAGATGCGCCAGCCCCGCCCACCGACGACGAGGAGCTTTCCGGAGGGCAGCAGCGTCGCGGTGTGCCGCCTGCGCTCGTCATTCATGGAGGAGGGCAGAACGGACCAGCCTCCTGCTGGGTCATACACGTCCACCCGGGCGAAAGAGCCACTGTTGTCACCGCCTCCAGCGATCAGCACTTTGCCGGAGGGCAGCAGCGTCGCCGTGCTGTAGGCGCGTGCCATGGAGGTGGCGCCCGCCTGCGTCCAGAGGCCCGTCTGAGGCGAATACAGCGACGCGGTGGCGGTGTAGCCCGGCGCGGACTGAATCTCCCCGCCAGCGACGAGCACCTCACCCGAGGACAGCAGGGTGGCGGTATGCCCCTCCCGTCCCAAAGCCAGGGCCCCCGTGGAGAGCCACGTGCCCGGGCTCGGATCATAGACTTCCGCCGAGGCCAGGAACTCACCGTCCCAGCCGCCCACGACGAGCACCTTGCCGGAGTCGAGTACGGTGGCCGTGGGGAGCCTACGGCGCAGGCTCATGGAGCCTGTTTCCTGCCAACCCGTGACGAGGGCCGCCTGGGACTTCGCGGTGGCGGTCGGTGCAGGACTCGCGGGTTTTGAGTTGCAACTCAAAATACCCAGCGCGAGCGCGCTGAACAGGACAGCAGAAAGTCTGGCTTTGTGCATGAGCAGCCTTAGAGCCTGAAGTAAGCCAAACAGGCAACAGGGCCCATGTTTTTGACGCTCACCGCCATCGCGGCGGACCAGACAGAAAGTGTCTGGTCCGCCCCTGGGTCGAAGTTGCCCGCCGCGCGCCAGCCGTTCAGCGCAGCGGCGCTAGCCGCACGTGATCCCTACGCAGACACACATTCCCTCGTCGCAAGTCCAGTCGTTGGTCGGGGACGGGCATCGATTCCCACAGCCACCGCAGTTGTTCCTGTCATTGGCTGTGCTCACACACGCGCCATTGCAGATCGCCCACAAGGGAGCTGGAGCGGCAGTGCACGCCTGCGTCTGGGTGCTGCTGCTCGGCGCGCACTGGCAGGTTGCTGCGTTGGGGGTGTAGTTCGTCACGGACCTCGTCTGCGACCCTCCCTGCCCGCAGGGATTGCCGCCACTGCACGTGCTCCACGCGCCGTAGGTCGTCCCCGGGCACGTCGGCGGTACGGGGTTGTCCGGACACGCCTGCGTCTCGGTGGTGGTGCTCCCCACGCACTGGCAGGTCGCGGTGTTGAGGCTGGAGGTCGTCACCGTCCGGGACTGCGTCCTCCCGATTCCGCAGCCATTGCCGCCACTGCATGCGCTCCACGCCCCGTAGGTGGTCCCCGAGCACGTCGGTGGGTTGGTCGTCCGCGAGCACGACTGTGTCTCCGTGCTGGTGCTCGAAGCGCACGTCCCACCTGAACAGGAGTAGGACGTCTTGGTCCTCGACTGGGTGCCCGTGGAGTCGCAGGCATTATCGAAGCCGCCGCAGGCGCTCCAACTCGAATAGCTGGGCGAGGGGCAGGGTTGAATCGGGCACGAGGCCGTCTCGGTGTAGGAATTCGGGACACAGGTGCCCGTGCCGCAGTTGAAGCTGTAGGTGGTCACCGTGCGGGACTGGCTGGAGCTGCCACAGCTGTTGTTGCACCCGCTCCACGACCCATAGCTGGTGGCCGGGCAGTTGGTGTTGACGGTCCTGGAGCAGGACTCCGGATAGGTGCTGTTGCTGCCGGAGTTGCACGCGCCTCCCGAGCAAGAGACGGAGCTCTCGGTGCAGGAGCGGGTGCCCGTGGTGTCACAGAAGTCACTGAAGCCACCACAGGCGCCACAGCTGGTGGAGGAGCTGCACTGGACGCCGTCGGTGTCGCGGAAGCACGCCTGGGTTCCAGCGCCGGAGCTCGACGCGCTACAGGCACCGCTCGCGCAGGTGTAGTTCGTCACGGTGCAGGACTGCGTGCCCCCCTCATCGCAGGTGTCGCTGAAGCCGGTGCACGCGCCACAGTTGCTGTAGGTCGTGTTGCACGCAGTCCCCGTGGTGCCGCGGGTGCACGCCTGCGTCTCGCTCGATTGGGTGCTGGCACACGTGCCCGTGCTGGTGCAGGCGTACGAAGTGACGGTGCGCGACTGGGTCCCCGTCTCATCGCACGTGTCGCTGAAGCCGCCACAGCTGCCCCAGGTGCCGGAGGAGGGGGCGCCACAGGAGGTCCCCGTCGGCTTGAGCGGGTAGGTGCATGCGCCGTTGGAGTACGTCCCTGGTGAGCCATGGCACGCGTCCGGCGGCGTCGTGCACGCCACCACGCCGGCACAGCTTCCGGAGCCGTTGCACACGTCGTTGATGGTGCCCGCGTTGCCATCATCACAAGCGGTGCCTGTCGCCTTGGGCGAGTAGCTGCACGTGCCGCCGTTGCAGGTGCCGGCGGCCTGATAGCACTGGCCGGGCGGAGTCGTGCAGCTCACGGGCGTGCCCGCGCATCCTCCGGCCCCGTTGCACGTCTCGCCCAGCGTGCATGCATCGCCGTCGTTACACTGGGTCCCCGCCGCCTTGTATGCATAGGAACAGGAGCCGCCGGAGCAGGAGCCCGCGCTCTGGTAGCACTGCCCGGGAGGCGCCTCGCAGGCGATGGCGGTGCCGGAGCACGTCCCGGTGCTGCTGCAGACATCATTCCCCGTGCAGGCGTTACCGTCGTTACAACTGACGCCGGCCGGCAGAAGCGGATAGGTACAGGTGCCGCCGTTGGAGCAGACGCCCGCCGAGGAGTGGCACTGGCTCGGCGCGGTGTTGCAGGTGACGGTCTCACAGGTGCCGAGCAGCTCCGCGGTGTTGAGCTTCACGGTCTGGCCCGCGACAACGTTCTCCCCGCACAGCACGAGGACCTTGGAGGTGGCGCTCAGCAGGACCGCCGCGTGGAGTCGGCGGGGAGCCCGCAGTGAGACGCTGGCGGACCAGGAGTTGGTCTCCGGGTCGTAGAGTTCCGTCGAATCCAGAGGGGAGGACGTCTCGCCGCCCGCGACAAGCACCTTGCCGGAGGGCATCAGCGTCGCGGTGTGGAGCGTCCGGGGCGTGGCCATCTGCGCGACGGTCCAACTGTTCGTGGCCGGGTCATAGACTTCGGACGTGTTGAGCGGGCCTGTTGCATTCCTGCCGCCCGCGACGAGCACCTTGCCGGAGGGCAGCAGCGTCGCCGTGTGGTCGTAGCGAGGCGTGGCCATGGGGGCGACAAAGGTCCAGCCCGAGGCCGGGTTGTTCGGGTCGTAAACCTCCGCCGTTTCAAAGATGCGCCAGCCCCGTCCGCCGACGACGAGGAGCTTTCCGGAGGGAAGCAGCGTCGCGGTGTGGCGCCTGCGCTCGTCGTTCGTCGCGGAGGGCAGAACGGACCAGCCTGTTGCCGGGTCATACACATCCACCCGGGCCAGAGAGCCGCTGTTGTCGCCGCCACCGACGACGAACACCTTGCCGGAGGGCAGCCGCGTCGCCGTGCTGTAGGCGCGAGCACTGGAGGTGGCGCCCGCCTGCGTCCAGAGGCCCGTCTGCGGCGAATACAGCAGCGCGGAGGCGGTGTAGCCCGGCGTGGCTTGAATCTCGCCGCCGACGACGAGCACCTCACCCGAAGACAGCAAGGTGGCGGTGTGTCCCTCGCGTCCCAGGGGCATGGCGCCTGTAGAGAGCCACGTGCCCGTACTCGGGTCATAGAGCTCCGCCGAGGCGTGGAAATCGCGGTCCCAGCCGCCCACGACGAGCACCTTGCCGGAGTCGAGCACGGTGGCCGTCGGGAACCTGCGAGCCAGGCTCATCGAGCCTGTCTCCTGCCATCCCGTGGTGAGGGTCGCCCGAGACTTCGCGGTGACAGCCGGCGTGGGACTCACGGGTTTTGAGTTGCAACTCAAACTACCCAGCGCGAGCGCGCTGAGCAGGAGAAGGGAAAGTCTGGCTTTGTGCATGAAACGCGTCTTAGAGCCTGGAATACATCCAGTAAGCAACAAAGCTCACGTTTTGACGCACCGGACCTCGGATCCGAGAAGACAGACACCGTTTTGTTGATGGGTCGATTTCGCCCGTGGGTCGAGTTTGCCCAATCTCCAGGTCAGCCTTCTGAAAGCGTGAGCGACCCTGGCATCTGTCCTCCGCCGTTGTTGATCTGGAAGCCGCTGAGCTTGGACACGCGCTCCGCCACCACATCGGGGACGTTGTTCGTCTCCGGCGTCAGCAGCAGGGCCATGGCCTCTTCAGGGGTCGCCGCGTTGGCGACATCCATCACCCAGGGCTCCGGCGTGTTGCCCGCGTATCCGGGGCGGCCCTGCTCGATGGCCGTCAACCAATCCTTGGCGAGCTGCTGGACCTGCTGTGCCTCCGCGTAGGTGAAGGACACGGACGCCGTGGTGCCACTCCCCGTCGTGTTCGGGAAGACGTCCTGGAGCCCATTCGCGGTACCGGAGGCCAGGTCTGGCAACGTGGCCGCATAGGTGTACGTGGACGGGTCCTCGGGGTCCTTCCATTCACCATTGACCGTGAAGGTGACGGGCCCCTTGGTGCCCGTGTACTGGAACTCCGTCGGGCCACCGGCGTCGTAGGTCGTGGCGACGTACACGTTGCTGTCGATCACGGCCGCGCCCAGGTCGATGGCGAAGATGACCTCCCGCGTGAGCGTGTCGGAAGCAATCTGCACCGTCGCCGCGTTCGACGTGCCGTTCGCGGGGTCGTTCTTCGGCAGCTCGCCCGTGGCGAGGAAGCGGTCGTAGGCCGCCTGTCCCGCGGGCGTGGAGATGTCGAAGTCCACCTGGCGCGAGCTCAGCTGCCCCTCCACGCGCCGCGTGTCCGTCGCGCCGAACGCGACACCGAACACCCCCAGCTTCCCCTCGAGCGTGCGCGACACCGCCTCCGTGGGACCGGCGGTGACCCGGACGGTCTTGTCATCCAGCCGGGTGACGGCGAGAGACATGCCGCTGGCCTTCTCGGTGCTCATCCCCCCGATGGCGCCGAAGATGCCGGAGATGTTCTTGAACACCACCTCCATGCCCGTACCCACGAAGGACTCGCCAGTGAGGGTCACGGTGGCGCCCACCGGCAGGTTCTGGGGCAGGGACGGGTTGAGCTGCTGGGCGGCCTGTTCCGGAGAGGTGATGCCCGCCGCGGCCGCCGTCGGCAGCGTCACCTGGTAGCTGCCACGCACGCCCGCCTGGGCGGTGCCGGTAACGGTGACCTGCGGCGTGTCCGCTTCGAGCTCTCCCTTCACGCCGACCTCGGCCTCCACGCTGAAGGTCGTCATCGACGCGTCCCGGCTGAAGCTCGCCCCCACCTCGGTGTACCCGGCCACCGTCATGGAGAAGATGCCAGTCTCCAGCTTCACCCCCGCATCGAGGCTCGCGCTCCCGGAGATGCCATGGGGGCCCAGCATCACCGAGCCACTGGCGGCGAAATCCCCGCCGGCGGTCGGCTTCGAGAGAATCGGCGTGTCGGTGGGGGAGGGCGGGGCGTCCGGCACGTTCAGCGGGTTGCGCTTCGAGGCCCCCGGCGTGCTCGCGCTGAAGCCGTCGGTGAACGCGCCTCCCCAGGACGACGTACCGCCCGACGGCCGCGGCGGACCGGCCGGCGCCTGCCGCGGCGCGCTCACGGCTCCGCTGCTCGACGGCTTCACGGTGTTGATGAACGGCTGAAAGCTCCGAATTGGCCACTGCATGTGGACTTCCCCCTCTGAGACAGTCACAGGGGTTGTCGCGCGGACCGCCGCAGCGGACGAATTAAGCCGGGTTAAATCCGCCGGGCCGCCCCGGCCGTCTTCTGGACAGCGGGGGCTGATCAGGGTAGATGTAGGTGTAGCCATGACATCCCGTTCGCCCTCTGCGCGTGCTTCCACCGTCCGGACCCAGAAGACGAAGCCGAAGCCGCCCTCTGCTGGCGCCCGGCGCGCCGTGGGGAAGTCCTCCGGCTCGGGCTGGGGCCGCTGGGTGCTCGGCGGGTGGCTGCTGCTGGCCCTCTGGCTCGGCGTGGAGTTCGCGCGGATGCCCGACGTGGGCGCCCTGCGGACGCAGAACCCGCGCACCACCGCGCTCATGGCCCAGCGAGCCGAGGAGGCGCTGGAGGCGGGCACGAAGCCTCGCGTGCGCCAGTCCTGGGTGTCGCTGGGCGCGGTGGCCCCGCACGCCGTGGACGCCGTGCTGATCTCCGAGGACGCGCGCTTCTACCGGCACGAGGGCGTGGACTGGACCGAGGTGGAGAACGCCTTCGAGCAGTCGGTGCGCGAGGCGCGCCTGGGACGCGGCGCCTCCACCCTCACGCAGCAACTGGCGAAGAACCTCTACCTCTCCACGGACCGCAGCCTGCTGCGCAAGGGCAAGGAGTTGCTGCTCGCCCGTCAGTTGGAGTCGCACCTGTCCAAGCAGCGCATCCTCGCGCTGTACCTGAACGTCGTGGAGTGGGGAGAGGGCGTCTACGGCATCGACGCCGCGGCGCGCGAGCACTTCGGCGTCCCGGCCCGGGCGCTCAGCGTGGCGCAGGGCGCGATGCTCGCGGCCATGCTGCCCGCGCCCCGCCGCTGGCTGCCGGCGCAGCGGCCCGAGACCCTGCGCACCCGGACGGGCGTCATCATCGGAAGGTTGGAGCGCGAGGGGCGCATCAGCGCGGCGCAAGCCCGCGAGGCCCAGGCCGAGCTCTCGCGCTTCTTCGGAGCCCCGCCCGCGCCTGCCCTGATGGCCGAGGCCAGCTGAAGAACTTTTCGCGGGGCCGTGCGTGGAAGGTGCCACATCCTTCCCGTCGAGGTTCCCGTGCGTGCCCTCCGCCCGCTGTTCTGCTGCATTGCCTTCGTCCTGTCCGCCACTCCGGCCCTCGCGCAGTACAACAAGGCCGCGGGTGAGAACGCTCCCATGGAGCGCATTCAGAAGGTGGTGACGCGCAATGACGGCACCCAGGAGGCGCGCGAAGAGGTGCGCCCCGCGGCACGCGACAGCTTTGGCAACGCGAAAGGCAACCAGAACGACCTCGCGGTGGATGGCGCCTTCGAAGGCCAGACGGTGGCGGTGCTCCAGTTCTACACACAGGACTTCGACTTCTCGCTGCCCAAGGCCGCGCTGAAGGAGAAGGGCTTCTCCGTGTACCGCTGGGTCAATGACGCGCCCAGCCCCAAGGAGCTGCGCAAGGGGCTCCAGAAGGCGTGTCAGTTGTGGATCATCTCGGACTCGACGCCGCGCCTGACGCCCGAGCACGTGAAGGTCATCAAGGAGTACTTCGACGCGGGCCACGGCGTGTACATCTGGGGCGACAACGCGCCCTACTACGCGGACGCCAACGTGGTGGGCCAGGCGCTGCTGGGCACGGTCATGGAGGGCAACGTCATCGGCGACCAGACGGTCGGCTTGCGCAAGGACGGGGAGGGCCCGGGGCTGCTGCGCCGGCACCTGCTCACCACCGGCCTGGAGTACCTCTACGAGGGCATCACCATCGCCACCCTCCAGCCGAGCCAGCAGCTCACGCCGCTGCTTCATGGTTCGGCGGGCAACCTGGTGGCGGCCTTCTACGACCACGGCGGCAAGCGGGCCATCTTCGACGGTGGCTTCACGCGCCTCTACAACAAGTGGGACACGGCGGGCACCGCGCGCTACGTGAAGAACGCGGCGGCCTGGCTGACCAACGTGGAGCGCTTCGGCGACGCCGTGGTGCGCGCGGACCTGCGCACCCCCCAGGCCCAGAAGCCCGCACCGAAGCCGTGACAGCACCACGTCGCGGTGGGCGCTTCCCGAAGCAACCCTTTCATCCTCACCGCGACAATGGAGCCGGCCCGCCGGTGGAACGCGATAGCAAGAGGCGGGATCCTGAACGGAGCCTCTGGATGCAACCGGCGATTCACAACTTGAAGAGCGTATGGAAGGTCCTATCCGTGGGGCTGCTGGCCGCGTGGATGGGCTGTGGCGGGGATCCGATCGAGGAGCCCCTGTCCTCGCGGCAGGATGCGCTCGTGGATGGATACAACCTCGTCGTCACGGGCGTGATCCCGACCACGGTGGCCCCGCTTGGCGCTGTCACCTTCAGCGCAACCATCCAGAACGCGGGGAACGTCGCGACGCCCGCGGGCATCGTCCATGGCCTCTCTTTCTGGGTGGACGGCACGCAGGTGTCGTGGTCGGACACGCACACGAGCTCCCTCGCGCCGGGGGCCAGCGTCACGCTCACCGCCAACTCCGGTCCTGCGGGGACGAAGGTGTGGACCGCGCCGGCCACGGCGGGGGCTCACACGCTCCTCGCGCATGTGGATGACATCAACCGCCTGCCAGCGGAGACCAACGAGAGCGACAATCGGTACAGCGTCCCGCTGAGCGTGACGTCCGCCGCGACCTGCTCGGACCGGGTGCGCAACGGCACCGAGACGGGCGTCGACTGCGGGCCGGACTGTGGCCCGTGTGAGTGGCCGTTTACCGCGGTGCCGCGCACCACGCTCCGGAACTCCGCGAAGCGGGTGTACGCGCACTGGCACTACTACCCGGTGTCGATGGACAACACCAACCCGACGTCCAACGACTACTACGAGCGCAACTACATCGCGGTGAACGGCGAGGGCGGAACCCACGCGGCCTACGGCGGCATGATGCGGGAGCGGCCGCTCCCCAGGCAGCCCCGCACGGAGACGGACTGGCGGCTTCGCGACGCGAAGGACGAAATCGAGCTCGCGGCCAGGATCGGCATCGACGGCTTCTATCTGAACCTGTGGACCGACAGCGACGTGAACAACGGCGCGGTGTGGACGCGGGCGAAGACGATTGCCGACGCGGCCTCGCAGGCCGGCAACTTCGACATCATCCCCAACTTCGACATGACGATCCTGAGCACGGGGAGCCAGGCAGGGGACCAGGACCGGATGATTCGCATCCTGGACCAGCTGAAGAGCTACACGGCGCTCCTGCGGCGGCCGGATGGGAAGTATGTCGTGGGCCTGTTCAATCCCGCCGCGCAGGGCCGGACGGCGGCGTTCTACGCCACCGTGAAGCAGCGCGCGTCGACGGAGCTGGGCATGAGCCTGTACCTGGTGCCCGTCTTCCTGGGCACCGGAAGCACGGCGCTCTTCGAGGAGTACAAGAACGTAGGGGATGCCTACGCCGGGTGGGGAACGGCCGTCCCGGTGACGACGGCGGGGTACTCCGGGAGCCTGAAGACGAAGGCGGCCGGGTACGGGAAGTCATGGATCCACCCGATGAGCAGCCAGGACTACCGGCCCAAGGACAAGGCCTTCTGGGAGGCGCGCAACTCCCTGACGCTCCGCTCCATCTGGGAGAATGTGATCGCGGACGGCCTGGACGAAGTCCAGATCGTCACCTGGAACGACCAGCACGAGCACCACAACATCCGGCCGTCGACGGGGAAGCAGTGGCCCGCGTACGACATGACCGCGTACTACATCCAGTGGTTCAAGACGGGCACGCGGCCGACCATCGAGCGCGACGTGCTGTATTACAACCACCGCATCCACAATCAGTCCCTCGTGCCAACGACCCAGACATCAGCGAACCTCGCGGTGTGCAGGGCAGGGTGCCCGGCGACGAATGAAGTGGAGCTGGTGGGCTTCCTCACGTCGGCGGGCCGGCTCGAAATCACGCAGGGCACGACGACCTACGGCGTGGACAAGACAGCGGGCGGCGTGCAGGCCATCCGGACGGCGTTGGCGGTGGGGACGCCGACCTTCCGGCTGAAGCGCTCGGGGGCCACCGTGGTGCAATTCCAGAGCATGCACCCCATCGTGGGCTCCATCGCGTACCAGGACCTGCTGTACCGCGCTGGAAGCTCGGCCCGCGCGGCGCTCCCGTCCTGCGCGACCTCCTGTTCCAACGGCGAGGCCCGCTGCCGGCTGTGCCCCGGCGAGCCGATGTGGCTGAAGCGCTGAAAGCCCACTCTCGTGGATTTGCGGCTGACTGGCTATTGTCCTCAGCCCTTCAAGACCCAAAACCAGTACGACTCCTCCAACGACTGGTTCAACGTGCACACTGGCAAGCGGCGGCTGTCGGGCCACTTAAAAGGCAATGGTGGCCGGAAGGTGGATGCCGATGATGATTATCACACCAGCACGTACGGTGACCTCCACGAGTTCGAACTGGAAGGCACCCTCGGCGCCGTTCCGGAGACCACCACAATGCCCCTGCCCCTGCCCCTGCCGGGCACGTACAGGGTGAAACACGCGGGAACACGTTTTCGCAGTACGAGGGTTACCGCTGCGATGTCCGCCGCGCGTTCACCGCCGTCCGCGTCGTCAAGTAACGTATCCCCCGGCCGAAGTGCTCGTCTCCGACGATAGGCGCCGCCGCCGGGCCGAGCTGGCCCGTCAGCAGGAAGCGCGGGCCGGAGGGGGCGGGGAGGGGCCCCTTCGTGGATGGATTGCCGGGTGCAGCCGTCGCGGGCGTACGCTTCCAAGAGCGCGTGGTTGTGGACATGGTGGCGGTTCCGCTGGGGCCGCGCCTGCGTTCAGCCATCGTCGCCACGCCTGCGTACTTCGCGAAGCATCCGCCGCCGAAGCTGCCCCAAGTTGTGGGCGTTTTTCTCAAAGTAGGTGAGCGAGGAATGTACGAGTCTGCTGAACTCCTGTGTCGGCGAAGCGAAGTCGCCAAAGACACCAATTGGCCTTCCGTTGCAGCATTATCGACGAGGTAGACTGAGTAGCCTTGCGACAACCGCATTCGCCCTCTCCTCCGTTGCCCGCAGTCGTTCGGGAGATAGGTGCCTGAGGCGTTCGCCTTTGCGCCACTCGTCCTCCAGGGCCCCTCCTTTAGCTCGGGGATTGTCGAGACTGGATAGCCACTTTTGACAGTCCATCACCATCTGCTTCATTCCAAGCTCAGCATATTTAATCGCATTATCCTCTAGAAGCCTGCGTGCATTCTCCTGGGCACGGTGCGCTAGATGAGCTTTTGCTAGCTCATCTCTCAGCGCGCAGTTCCGACGGGCATGCTCGAGAGAAGAATGCGGTCTGGTCGCGCCTAGGTTCGGAGCCGCCAGCAGCGCCTCCAGCGTCTTAATGCCTGTCGCCGCATCTCCCGCCCATCGATACGCCTTTGCGAGTTCTAATGTACTCCAGTACTTGTCTTTCTCGTCTTGCGACACCACCTCCGTCAGTAGGCGTTGTGCGAGTAGCGGAAGTCCAAGTTCGCGCGCCACGGCAGCTGTTCGCGTGACTATGTATGTGTCGAAATACGAACGTGCGCTCGCGAACAAGTCCATTGCTTCGGCGATGGCATCAAACGCACTCGGATCCGTCAAACTTTCCGCAGATTTAAAGAGGGCCTGAGCTAGATCGGGGCTGGTCTCCCGCAGGACGGCCTCATTTGCCCGGACGCGCCCAATGAACGATCGCAAAGTGTCGAGCACGTCCCGAGATGAGCCCACTCCATGTCGGCGAATGGCCTGTGCCGCCTCCCGCAGGAATCGCGCCTGGACGTGAGGGTTTGATTGGTGTTGGCATAGTTTCAGACCTGAGTCCAACAGGTGAACGCGCATGTTGGGTGAAACGATGCTCTCTGGAACGTCGTCCAGCCTTAGTACCAGCAAGATAAGATCTACCAATAGGTAGATCGGAAGGACTGCCGAAGATCGATCCTCCAGATCGAGAAGGAGTCGCGCACGACGAGCTGAATCCAGTGTGCTCCGGCCTCTTGCCAGCTGGAGTCTTGCTTGGGCTCGATGGATCTCCCACGCAACAATGCGGCCCCCCTTCTGAATCATCGCCGTCGAGAGAGCATCAATCGCGAGCAAGAGGTCTGTCCCTTTCGCTCGCTGTTCATCGGTGGAGTTTGGATCTCTTAGAAGCTGTTTTGCATAGTGGTGTGCAGCAGAAACCTGTTGTTCGTCTTCATCCGTGACAACATCGGTGGGCACTCCATGTGTCTCGACGAACAGCGCAAGCTCAGTCAGAGCTGTCAGCCGGGTGAGTCTCAAATAATCTGACTTGCTCGCGGTCACCGGCCCCACCGTGTCCACTAATTGGCCGAGGGCGACCGGTGGCAGCCGAGCCACGTCTACGACCGGGTCTGACGCGATTCGTCGAAGCCCTGCCTCTACATCGGGCACGTGAGAGAGGCAGTCAATGTAAGTCTCGACCAGCGCGGCATCCTCCGCGATTGGACCACCACTCGTACGTGCCTTTCGCAGAAGGTATCGATAGCCGTTCACAAAGGACTGAATGCGAAGCGGGTGACTCTTCAACTCGTCCGCCAAGTCTGATTGTCGAGTCCATGACAACAGCGCGTTACGCACCTCCGAGCCCACATCGACATCGCCATGAGCGTCTACCCACGCCGCGATGAGTCGGTGAATGCGCACGAACCGCTCCCCTCCCATGCCTGCGCGAAAAGCGACACCGGCGTCATTAAGCATCGCCCAATTTCGGGGAGAGCCGACCCGCAGTGGCTCGGGCAGCCACAGAATGGGAACCTGTACTTGGCCGAGGGCAATGATGAAGGCCAACCGCTTGCGGTCGAGGTCTGAAAGGCATGCCCAGGTCTTGTGAATGCCGGCTTCGATCTTCTGGTCGATTGACCCGAAATTTCCCGCGCGAAGGGTCTGCTCGAACTCCTCCAGATCGTCAGGCACGAACCCAGTGGCCTGATTGAGCCACTTGAGGCAGCTCGCGATGAGCGCGCTGTGATCTGAGAGTTCGCCAATGACACGTACCAAATCGCGGCTCTTCGGCTCTAGCTGCGCTCCCTCCGTCGCAATCTCGAGAAACTCCTCGGCGGACGGAGCTTCAAGGCTGAAGGAGGCATCGACGTCGTTCACCCCTGGTCCAACCAAGATACAGGCTCCCCCGGCGCCAGCTCTGAGCAAGTCCCGGATATCGAACGATGGCGCGACATCCGCGTTATCGATTACAAGAACACGTCCTCTACCATTTTCGACCAGCGCATCACGCACGCGGCCGACCAGGGGCTTCAACTCAAGCTTGGTAACATCCGTGACGAGGAGTTCCGCCCCAAGTTGCTGAAGGCCCTGCAACCAGACCTCCTCTGGAGTGCGGCCGTTGGAGCGAGGGAGTTCGAAGTAGGCGCCGTCTGGGTGAACGGCAGCAACCTGGCAAGCTACCTGGGTCTTGCCATCTCCTGGACGCCCTCTAAGTGCGACGCGCTGCTTGCCGCTCAAGAGTGAGTCTAGGATCTGCTTCATCTTACTGTCGAGCCGAGTAGAGCTTGCGCTGGTTGGGGGCTTTAGAGACGCTTTGCTGTTGAACGTTCGCTGTTGAAGCAAGTCGCGTATGCTCGCGATGGCAGCCAGGACCTCTTCGCTGCGATCCATCCTGAGCAGAAGCTCCGCCAGTTGGCGGTCCCGCAAACTTGGAGTGCTATTCTGGAGTCGTGAATAGGTCCAAATGCGCTCGTTAAACTCGGACGAGGACGCAGAGAGCGCCATCTCCCCGAGCCATCCCGAGACGATGTTTCGCGCATGTTCGCTGTCAATCCCCCGCGATGAAGCGGTGTGCGTTACCAAGCGATCAAACCGCTGGGTTAGGCTCTCGGCTCCGAGATCCCACTGGACGAGGCTCCAGAATCTCTCGAATTTCAGTTCGTCAGTAACGAAGCCTGTGAGTTTCGGGAATGTGGAGGGTTTGAATCCCGCGAGAAAGCCTCCGAGCGAACTCCGGATTTCCTCCCGTGTAGCAGAATCCTGCTTGCCTTGTACCCAGCGAATAAAGGCCGAGCTAGAGTCGTGTAGGTTTCCCGGTTGCTGGGTGCTAAGGAATATGAAACGGATGTTGTTGTTGCTTGAAGCCTCCACGGCCCAGCGTTCGAGCATCCTGCATGCTTTCTCCTGAGTGAGGGAAAAGGTGCCAATCCGATCCTTTACCTGGGTTGCAACCACCGAGGCACCAGCAACGGTCACCACGTCCTCGAACGCCTCGACGGCCACCACGAGGGCAGGGGCGTTGGAGGTCAGCAACTCTACGGCGCGCAGCAACTGATGAACGTACCCTCGAATGGAGGCATGCGCTTCAGTGAGTGGGTCGCGGGGGATGCTTGGAGAAGTCATGTGGTAGCCGCGTGAACATGCGCCCTTTCAGCTATTTCGACGATAGCACTACATATAGGACTCATGAGCCCTCGAATGAGGCGACCGCTTTGGTTTACAGCACCTAACGAAAGTCAGGACTGGGCTGGCAGAGCGCAAGGGGCGTCCCCAGGTTGAGGGGCATGGTCCGCGAACTCGTCCCCGACGCCTTCTGGCAGCGCGTGGCACCGCTGCTGCCGCCGCCCCGGCCCAAGAAGAAAGTGGGCCGTCCTCGGGCGGATGACCGCGCGGCGCTGGAAGCCATCGTCTTCGTGCTCCGAAGTGGCATCCCTTGGGAGATGCTGCCTCGCAAGCAGTTCGGCCTGTCGGGCATGACGGCCTGGCGCAGGCTGGAGGAATGGACCCGGGCTGGCGTGTGGGAAAAGCTCCAGGCGCGATTGCTGGATGAACTGGGCCTGCGCGGCAAGGTGGACTTCTCCCGCGCCGCTATCGACTCCTCGTCCGTCCGGGCGTCAAAAAGGGGGCCCTCACGGGCCCAAGCCCGACGGATAGAGCGAAGGCGGGTAGCAAGCATCATCTTCTCGTAGACGCCCAGGGGCTGCCGCTCACCGAGTCCGTGACGGCCGCCAACGTCCACGACACGCACGAACTTTTCCCGCTCGTCGACTCCGTGCCTGCGGTGCGGATGCCTTCGGGGCAGCGCCGCTTCCGCCCGGGAAAACTCCACGCCGACAAGGCCTACGCCTCCAGGAAGAACCGGAGCGGGCTTCGTCTACGCAGCATTGCCGCCCGCATCGCGCGTCCCGGCGTTGAGTCCAAGGAAAGGCTCGGACGCTACCGATGGGTCGTGGAGCGCACGCTGGCCTGGAAGAACCAGTTGCGCCGCCTTCGCGTCCGCGACGAGCGCAGGGACGATGTCCACTTCGGCTTTCTCGTCCTCGGCTGCTGCATCATGCTCCTACGACGCCTGTGTCCTGGCATTTGTTAGGAGCTGTTATTACTACTTGATCAGATGCGTGACGGTCCTCGAGGAGGAGCGCGAGCGCCGAGTCTGCGGAGGCACAGCGGACAATGGCCGAGGCGGCGCAGCAGCAGATGCTGAAGCCGCCGACGCACCTGGGGAAGGGTCCAGGGAATCCTCCTCCGGGGGAAAAAGCGCTCGACGGAGCGCGAGGAAGCCATGGGCCACCATGCAGAGGGTGGCGTGGTGGTGAAAGCCTCTCCAGGTGCGGCCCTCGAAATGGTCCAGGCCGACTTCGCCCTTCATCTCCTGGTAGTCGCGCTCGACGCGCCAGCGCAGCTTCGCCAGGGTGACGAGGCGTTTGAGGGGCGTGTCTTCCGGCAGAGACGAGAGGTAGTACTTCGTTGGCGCGGCCTCGCCCGGCGGCCACTCACACAGGAGCCACTCGGGAGCGCCGGGCGCCTTGCGCACGACATGGCCTTCAGCGACCTGGATTCGCACCGCGGCGAAAGTGGAGGACTGCGTGCCGCGGCTGCCCTCGCGCCAGCTGATGCGGCGGTACTCCTCCTCGGGTAACTGGCGCGCCAGCTCTTCAATCGTCCAGGGCTGCACGCCGCTGTCGTCGACGAAGCGAGTCCGGGGGCGTCCGTACGCGCCCGCCTTCTTCACGGGCAGGTGCGGCGTCGCCCCCGGAGGCCACACCTTGTGCTGCCCCGGCACGGCGACGAGGTAGGGCAGCCCGCGTGCCGTGAGTCCTTCGCGAAACTCCCGGCAATTGCCATACCCCGCATCCGCCAGGACGACGTGCTTGCGCACGCCCCACTCCAACGCGTCATCCAACTGCGACAGCGCCAATTCCCATTTGCGCGAGGCGCCTACCGCCTCGGGGACTCCGGCCGCCTTGCGTCGGTCCTTCTCCGTCACCCACTCCTCGGGCAGGTACAGCTGCATGCCGATACACCCGCTGCCACGAGCCCCAGCCAAATGCAGGCTGACGGCCACCTGGCAGTTGTCCGTGCGCCCCAGCGTCCCCGAGTACTGACGGGCGACTCCCACCGAGTGCTTCCCCTTCTTCGGGAAGCCCGTGTCGTCCACCACAAGGGCTTCCACCTCCGGCAGCCACTCTTCCAGCTTCCGCGCCAGTCGCTCCCTCAGCGCCTCGTCGCTCCACGTCCCTTGCGAGACGCACTGCTGCAGTCGCTGGCGCATTGCCTCGACATCCCTGGCGTCCTCTACCAGCCGGGCCGCCATCGGCTCGATGCTCTTGCGCTCCCCATCCAGCAGTAGGCCCGTGACATAGGCCTCCATGGCGCGCCGTCTCTCCAGTCGCCCCATGCCGGCGACCATCTCTTCGAGATAGGCGCTCAGCGCCTCATCCAGCTTCTTGAGCTGCGCGGGTGTCATCCCGGCCGTAGATCACACGGGCCCCCTGGATTCAAGTGACCGGGTAGTATTATGTTCCAGTTGCGCTTCTCCGATACTCGGCTGCTGCGTCGTGGGATCGTCAACGCCACTTTGGGCAGTGCGTCAATGCAAGTGAGCGAGGCGCGCACGGGGCCGGCACGTTGCCGGTGCCGAGGAAGCGGGGCGGCCTTACCGTTGGATGGGGCAGGAGCCAGGTGTTGGCGTAAGTGGCGCCGCCCAGCTGGGTCGCGCGCCATTGTAGAGCACCTGGGCCCTCACGGCCCGTGAAGCAGGCCCCGGCGCATGGACCACCCCGAAGCGCAGGGGGCTGAGCCAAAGCAGGGCCGGAGCTGCCAGCGCTGTTGCACTGAGCGCTTTGGCACTGCGGGGGCTCGTCGGCATCAGTCTGGAGGGCATCGTGCGCACGCTGGCGGACCGGGTCGAAGGCGCTTGGCTGGAGTTCGCGGATGAGGTCGCGATCGCCGCAGACGGGACGGCCTACGTCACGAATGCCTCCATGCGGTACGACAGCGCTTGGCCCTATGCCTTCCTGGAGGGCAAGGCCAACGGGCGCGTGGGGTGGTCTACGAGCCTGGGACGGGGGAGGTCTGGCCCCTCATGAAGGGCATCTATTTCGCCAACGGCTACAACCGCGCCACCAGTTGCGGCATCGGCGGCAACGAAGGAGACGCTGGCGTCGACGCGACCCACCACGTCCCGGGTTCACCCATCACAGCAACCACCGGGGGCTTCCTCATGAACTCCTGTTTCCGCTAGGTGGGAATGGGGGAATTCACCTCCAGCGACATCGCCGAGCCGAATGCGTTGTACGCCTCCACGGCCGTCTGCAAGGGCAAGCCCCCTGCTGGTGCCACGGCCTGGCAGCAGTACGGCGCCAGCGGCATCTACCTGGACGTGAACACGGCGGGATGCGGCTTCGGCACGGCGCCGCTGTACTTCACCTCCATTGGAGGCGACGGCGGCCAATGGGAGCGCTTTGGTGCCACGGCCATCTTTATCCCTCGCCCACAGGCTCCCGGGTCTACGTCCGGTTCCCGGACATCAATCCTGCTATGGCCAACAGTCTCAACTGGCATCTGAGCTGGAGCGCGAGGTAGCCGGGAAGGGACATCACCGCGCGCCTTCCGTCAGCGCCCGACAACAGGTTGATGGAAAGCGCGCATGAACTGCGCGTCCTTCCAATCCCAGACGCGCATGGGATCCTTGTCCACATTCACTGGCGAGGAGTTCCAGTTGTGGACGTCATATGAATTGGAGGCCCGCCAGTGGATGAACACGCTGAACACGGCCGTCACGACGAGCGCGCCCGCGAGGATGCGGTGCCGTGAGGGGGCCTCCAGGACCGTCTGCACGGGGAACGCGAGGAAGTAGACGAGGTACGGCAGCACGTCGGTGAAGAAGCGCGGGCCAATGGAGTGCCCGGCCCACCAGATGAAGAAGGACGAGATGGCCGCCCAGTGCAGGACCAGGATGAGGGCGAAGGCGACCTCATAGGGCTCCAGGCTCCGGCGGCGCCACCGCTGGACGAAGCCCACGACGCCCAGCACCAGGAACGGTGAGAAGGTGAAGAGGCCTCGCGAGGGACTGACGAGGTTGGCGGCCAGGGCCATGAAGAACGGGCCGGCGAATGGATCCACCGAGTGCCGGTAGTAGGGCGAGAACACCGACCCATAGACAGACAGGTGGTACGCGCAAAAGGGAATCGCCACGACCGCCGCGCCCGCGAAGTAGGCCGGCAACTGGCGGCGGAAGCGCAGGGCCATGAACCCGGTGACCACCAGGACGCTCAGGGAGTGCGTGGGCCGGCACGCGTAGGCGGCCGCCACCCAGAAGCCCAGCGGGAACGCGGTGCGCGCGGTCTGCTCGGGCCGCGCCATCAACAGCATGACGCAGGCGATGGCGAGGAGCCCGGGCCCGTGCTGCCAGAGCACCCGGCTCGCGGTGGAGTATGCCGTGGTCCCCAATCCGAAGAGCAGCACGCTGACGAGCGCCGCTCCCGGGGACACCCGTCTGCGCAGGGTGACGAGGAGCACCGCCGCGGCGGCGCAGACGTAGAACGACGCGATGAGCTGCTCGGTGCGGGCGAAGGAGCCCAGGTACTCCCGGCCGGTATGCCGGAACAGGGTACGCCACGCCAGCGCGTCGGCGCCGAGCGTCCCCAGGCGGGGCAACACCGGCTCCATCAGGGAGATGAGTCCCTCGGCGGCGGCCAGGAGCGGGAGCGCGGAGACCACCACTCCCATCGGGTACACGTAGTACGTGTGTCCGCCGGCCTCGTTGCGCGCATAGGCGGTGCCTGGAAAGAACGAGTGCCGGAACTCGTCCAGGTCGGTGTTGCCCTCATGGAGGATGCTGGCCGCGGAGGGGATGGACCACAGCGAGTCCGTCTGCAGCCGTGCCTCGCTCACGGTGTAGATGCCGAACAGGGCCAGACACATCAGCCAGAGCGCGAGCGTGGAGGACGCGAAGCCACCGCGTAATGAGAGGGATGGGGTCGGCACGGCGGGGTTTCTAGCGAATCCGGTGCAAGAACCCCAAGTCCCCAGACCTCCTCGTCGGCGCCCCGCGCCCCGGTGAATGTCGCCCGGCATGACCTGGGTGACGGCATGTGGATGCCGGGCGCTGGAGGCCTTGGAAGGGTGCTGGCATAGTGGCCGGCCACGATGAATGAGGAGACGTCGATGCAGCCGGTGCAGGTGAAGACTCGCCAGGAGCGACTTCTGGGCGCCATCCAACTCTCGACGATGGAGGGGGTGGAGATAGGGCCGCTCGCCAACCCGATCGTCACGCGTGCCGCCGGGCGGATTCTCTACGCCGACCACGCGAGCACCGACGTGCTCCGGCGCAAGTACGCGGGGCACGGTTGGGATACCGCGACCATCGTGGACGTCGACGTGGACCTCTCGTCGCGAACGCTGTCCGCCGCGCTGGGCGACCGGCGCGTGGACTTCGTGATCGCGAGCCACGTCATCGAACATGTGCCGGACCCCGTGAGCTGGCTGGAGGACCTGCGCAAGGCACTGCGTCCCGGCGGGATCATCTCGCTGGCCATCCCGGACAAGCGCTTCTGCTTCGATGCGAAGCGCCCGGTCAGCACCCCCGGGGAGCTGGTGGACGCCTTCCTGTCGCGCCGCACCGCCCCCACCGTGAAGCAGGTCTTCGACTTCTGGGCCTACTACTGCCAGGTGGACGCGAACGCCATGTGGAGCGGCGCCATCGACGCGGAGCAGCTCCCGTGCTCCGGCACGCTCCAGAACGCGCTTCAGAAGTCCCAGGAGGCGGTGACGGCCACCGGCTACACGGACGTGCACTGCTGGGTCTTCACTCCGCACTCGTTCCTGGAGGCCGCGGCCACGCTGGCGGAGCTGGAGATGTTCCCATTCCAGCTCGCGGACTTCGCGTCGACCTCTCCAGGAGAGGTCGAGTTCTTCGTCAGCCTGATGCGCATCGAGGGCACCGAGAGCGAGCAGGAGCGGGCCAACCGCGTGCGCTCGCTGCGCGCGGCGGCGCTCGAAGCGGCGTCAGCGCCGGGGCCCTCGCGGCCCCAGCCCCCGGAGTCTCCGGCTCCCAGTCCTCCGGAGTCTCCGGCTCCCAGTCCTCCGGAGTGGGCGGAGGCCACGCTCCGGCTCGGCCGGCCGCTCTACCGCACCCTGGCGCAGGCGTTGCCTGGAGTGCGCACGCTGCGGGAGCGGCTGCGGCCCTGGCTCTAGGGGATTGCTTGCGGCGACAGCGTCTCCTCAGCCCTTGCGCGCCGCGTTGATCTTCGCGATGTCGATCTTCTTCATCTCCATCATCGCGGAGAACACCCGCTTGCGCGCGGCCGGATCCGGATCGCTCATGCCGTCCGACAGGGCGGCAGGGGTGATCTGCCACGAGATGCCCCACTTGTCCTTGCACCAGCCGCACTGGCTTTCCTGACCGCCATTGCCGACGATGGCATTCCAGTAGCGGTCCGTCTCTTCCTGATCCTTCGTGCTGACCTGGAACGAGAAGGCCTCACTGTGCTTGAAGGCAGGGCCGCCATTGAGGCCAAGGCACGGAATGCCCAGCACGGTGAAATCCACCGTGAGGACGTCCCCCTCCTTGCCGTCCGGGTAGTCGCCCGGTGCCCGGTGCGTGGCGCCGACGGAGCTGCCGGGAAAGGTGCGGGCGTAGAAGGCGGCCGCCTCCGCGGCACCGCCTTCGTACCAGAGACAGATGACGGTCTTGTTCACAGGGGTCGTCACGATTTCGCTCCTTGGGCTCACTCGCCCTTGCGTCCTACAACACCAAACGTGGCCCCCGCGGGGTCCGTTGCGACGACAATCCAGTCGCCTCCGGGCACCTCGTGCGGGCCTTGCAGCACCTTACCGCCGTTGGCGGTGATGGCGCGCTGTGCCTCGGCGACAGAGGGAACGCCGAAATAGAACAGCCAGGCGCCGGTGGGGCCGGGGTTCTCGGCGGGCTTCTGCATGATGGCGCCAAGCCGAACGCCGTCGTGGTCGATGAAGCAGTAGTCGCCCATCGGGCCCATGGGCATCACGTCGTTGAACTGGAAGTGGAAGTGCTTCGCGTAGAACGCCTTGGCGCGCGTGAGCTCAGGGCTCGCCAGCTCGTTCCAGCGGATGCGCTGTGCTTCCTTCACGTCGAAGACGTCGCTCTTCGCCTGGGGTTTGCCGGGCGGCGGAATGGGCGCCATCACGTAGAAAGGCGTGCCCATCGGGTCGGCGACCATCGCGATGGTACCGACGGGGAGATCCCTGCGTGGCATCAGCACCCTGGCACCATCGGCCACCATGGCCCGGAGGGACGCATCGACATCGGCCACGTGCAGGTAGCCGAGCCAGCAAGGCTGTGCCCCGTGCTGCACCATGTCCTGCGAAAGGCGCAGCACGCCGCCGGCGGAGCCACCATCGCCGCGCATGATCATCCGGTAGTCCATTCCGTCCGGTATGGGCGCGGGCGGGTCGGAGATCTTCCATCCCACGACGGCGCCATAGAAGCTGGCGGCGGCGCTGGGATCCTGGGTCATCAGCTCGTACCAGATGAAGCTTCCAGTGCTCATCGTGTCATTCCCCCCTGTGAAAGGCTGGGTGTGAAGGGTCCGCACGCCCGTGTCGAGAGGGCCCTTCAATCACTGCATTCTTTTCCACGAAACCGCGCCTTCTTGCCGCAGCGCGGCAGGCCTGACCCCGCCGACAAGAACCGAAGAAACATTTCCTCTCGATGGGCGAGAATTAGGGAAATCATGCGAACCACTGCCCATCCCCACCGTCCCCTCCACGTTGGCTCCACTGGCAACCGCGTTCAGAAGGTCGAGGAGCGCCTGAAGTCAGCCGGTTACCTCAAGGGCCCCGCGGACGACCGCTTCGACGCCAAGACCGCCAAGGCGGTGGTCGCCTTCAAACGCGACAACGGCTGGGATGGGAATCCGAAGGGGGTCGTCGGCGAGCGGATGGACTCATCGCTGAAGCGCGTCAGCGCCACCGCCACCCCTGGCACGGAGGGCGCCACGACCGCCGAGGCCAGCGCGGCCGGCGGAAGCGACCGCAAGGGCAAGACGCCGTCGCAGCTCAGGGGCGCGACCTACAACGTCGAGCGCGACCGCAATCCCCAGGACGTGAAGAAGTGGCTGGGCGACTTCGCCAAGAAGAACAAGCTCGACTTCGTCCAGCTCCAGGAGATCAACGGCTACCACAAGGCCCTGGAGAACATCCCCGGCTACCACCTGGTGACCTTCCCCGGGGCCAAGGACCATGGCGAGACGGGCATCCTCGTGAAGGACAGCCTGCTCCAGGGGCAGAAGACGTCCATCCAGGGTGAGGGCGGCGGCTGGACCACCGTGCGCGGTGGCCATGCTCCGCCGCGTGCGGCCACGGCGGTCAAGCTCGCGGGTTGGCTGCAGGTAGTCTCCGCGCACCAGCCGCCATCGGTCGACTGGAAGGGCGGCGAGCCCGTCGGGCCGAAGAACCGCGTGAGCACCTACAAGTCGCTCTCCGAGAAGCTGCTCGGCTTCGCGCAGCGGAAGATCGCGAAGAATCCTGACGAAGGCCTGCTCATCGGCGGTGACTGGAACGAGCCGGCGTCCACGAAGGGCAAGTGGTCACCCGGCTGGATCGCCCAGCAGGCGGGCATGAAGCTCCACGGCGGCGTGGAGAGCCACGGCCACGGCAAGATCGACTACGCGATGTCCTACGGGGCCAAGGTCACGAACGTGAGGGCCGGCCCGACCGGGGGCTCGGATCACAACATCGTCATGTATACGGTGAGCCGTCCGAAGGGTAAGGGCTGACAGGGGAAGGTACCCGGGCCCGCTCACCCCTGGAAGAGGGGGCGGAACAGCGTGGACTCGCGCAGGGAGGCGGCCAGCGCGGCGATGTCGTCCGACTGACCGTCCACCTCCTCTTCGTCGAAAGTCTCCTTCATCCGGGCCATCACCTCCGCATGGCCGCGGGAGTACAGCAGCTCGCGGAAGACGATGAGCGCGGACTCGTCCAGCGGCACCCCGAGCGAGTCGCGCGTCCGGCCCCCGCCTTCCGCCGGCTGCGTCAGCGCGGTGACCCACTTCATGATCAGGTCCACCGGATCCCGGTCCGGATATCGCTGACGCACGAGCTGCTGGATGTGCTCGCCACGCTCGACGTTCAAGAGGAGCGCGAGGAAGTAACGGTGCTCCGGATCCTTCACCTGTCCTCGCCGGTCGATGAGCAGCGCCTGGCGCATGTACTCCTTGAACACCGGACGAAGCTCCTCCGCCAGCGCGCCATGCGTTCGCACCGCCACGTCCCAGTACGGATCCAGCGCCTCCAGCTTCTTGTGCAGTTGGAGCAGCCGCTCGAAGACGAGGAAGCACGTCAGGAGGTCCGAGCGCTCGATGAGGCCACTGATGAGCCGCGTGCGCTCCGGCGGGTTCAGCTCCGCCAGCAATGACAGGGACTGGAGCACCTTGTGGGTGTGCGCGTCCTCGCCGCCCGGGTAGTAGGCCAGGTGGGGCTTCTTGTACGAGTACTGGTAGCCCCCTTCCGGCGAGTGCAGCGTGCGCACCACGCACGTCACCGAGGGCCGCTCCAGGTGGAAGAGGGAGTGGATGTACCGGTCCCCTCCGAGGATGCGGTGGATGTCTCCCGTGCGCAGCCCCGTCACGGACAAGAGCTCCATGTCACCGAACGCGACGCGGCTGTTCACCTTGTGCCGCTCGTGCCAGCGGTAGTGCCCGTGGATGCTGCTGCCCTGGAGCACCTGGAAGGCGCCACAGAAGCCGTGCTGGTGGATGTCGGTGGTGCCGTCCACCCAGTAGTACAGGTCGATGAGCAGGCGCGCGTCGGAGAACACCGTCAGCGCCGGCTGGCCGAAGCCCGGACGCGTGGTGAGCTGCTTCGGAAAGTCGCGCGTGCCGTAGAGCCACTCCAGCGGCTCCAGCGTCTTGAACGCCTGGTGCGGAGCCATCTCCCGCAGCACCTCGGCCGCGATGTCGGGGAAGGCCTCCTCGCTGTGCTGGACCTTCAGCCACCGCTCCTGAAGGAGCCTCCCCATGTCCTGGAAGATGCGCATGCGATTCCCCGCTCACTGGATGGTCCACACCGCATACGAATCGAGGCGGCGATCCTGGCTCGATTTCCTTTCAAAAAAGGTCCCATCGCTTTCGGCCGTCCGAAGCGTGTATAGGCTGCCACGCGCATGACGCTCCTCACGACGAAGCTGTGTGTCATTGGCGGCGGCCCCACCGCGGTGGCCGCGCTCTTCGAGGCCCGGGCGCGTGGCATTCCCGCCCTGGCATTGGAGGCTGGCGCCACCCCGCTGGCCTCGCTGCATGCCCATATCGAGGGCCTCGTCTACCTGTCGCCCGCCTCGCATTGGGAGGTGGGTGGCCTGCCGCTGGACTGCCGCGACGCGCTGGAGTGCGAGCGCGAGGACGTGCTGCATTACTACGCACGCGTCATCCAGATGGGACGCCTGGACATCCGCTGCCGCCACCGCTGTGTGGGCCTGCGCCCCGACGCGGACGGCGTGACGGTGGAGGTGGAGACGCCCGAGGGCCGCGTCGAGGTGCGCGCCGAAGAGGTGCTCGTCACCGCCTGGTATGAGCGGCGGCCCCTGCCACCGGACGCGGTGGAGCCCGGCTCGCGAGTGGAGGTGCGGGAGGGATTGCGCTCCGCGGCGGAGGTGGCCGGCCGGCGCGTGGCGGTGCTGGGCGGCGGCATCTCCGGCTTCGAACAGGCCGGAGCTTTGATGATGGCGGGCCATCCGGTGACACTGCTGATGCGCGGCGAGTCGCGGGGGCTCCACCGGTTGCCGCACTTCGCACGGCTGGTGGAAGCCACGGGCTCGCGGCTGGTGCCGAACGCCAGCGCGGTGCGCGTCACCCGAGAAGGCGTCACGTACCACGAGGACGGCGAGGCGCGTCACCTGCCATGCGATGTGCTGGTGGCCGCGTGCGGCGCGCGCTTGTCCCCGCACGTGCTGGGGTTGCTCACGCGCGCGGGCGTGCTGACGGAGGACGAGGTGCGTGGGCTGGGGGAGTCCGTCAGCCTGGAGGAGGTGAAGCACGCGCACCCGCATCGGTCCCCGGCGGAGCAGGAGCGCCTGGCGGTGGAGTCCCGGCCGGACCTGTGGCCGCTCGTCTTCGAGGGCCGCCGACGCGTGCGACTGGCCGGAGGGCCCCTGCACGTCGGGGCCTCCAACGCGGGGGTGATGGTGTCCATCGCCACCGCCGTGTTCGCGGTGCGCGCGATGGCGGGTGCGCCGGTGCCCTCGGGCATGGCACCGCCGCTTGCGCGGGCGCTGCTCAACCTGGAGTCCCTCCTCCAGGTGCTGCGCGAGGACGTGCCGCCAGAGCGCGTGGAGTCGCTGCGCCCGCTGGCGGTGGGCTCCTGGAGCCGCGCGTGGGTGCACCCGCATCTGTTGGAGAGCCCCACCGCGCGGAGCGCGGAGCGCACCACCGGCCTGGATCCGACCCGCTTCCTGCTGCCCCCGGGGCTGGGCGCCAGCGACCTGGAGCGGGAGCTGCTCGGGCTGGCGGATGGAACCTCCAGCATCGGGGAGATCGCCGACGCCAACGGGATGGCGGATCCCGCGGAGCGCGCGAAGCTCGTCGCCACCTTTCGCAAGCTGTGGACGCGCAACGTGCTGACGTGGCTGCCTCCGCTGGACGCGAATCGCTGATAAGCGATTGGAGCAACGACCAGGAATTCGGGGGTGCTTCGTATTTCGTTTCGACCGCGCAATTCCGTGCGGCCTTACATCCAGGAACGAAACCATGAAGAAGCCCACCAAGAAGCTGACGCTGTCGAAGGACACCCTGCGCGCGCTGAACGAGACCCAGCTGAAGCAGGTTGCCGGTGGCATTCCGCCCTCCGTCTACGATTGCGATGGTACGGATCCGACCGAGGCCACCGTCTGCTACACGAACGCGCTCTGCCAGACGCAGGAATACTTCGGCTGCTGCTTCTGATGCGGTTCGCGCCGTGTGCTCGGAGGTGAGGTTCGCTTCCGAGGCATGGTGAGAGGTTTTGCCCCGGGCCGGTGTTCGCCGGCCCGGGGCGTTTCCCGCACCCGGTTTCCGGTTCCGAGGTCCGTCGCGATGTCCCAGCCCCGCCGCCGCGCTCCCGAGGGGCAGCGCCCGCCTCCCGCCCCGTCCCTGATGGAACCCGCGGACTTCTTCGTCCTGCGCACTCCGCTCCTGCCCTTCGACGCAGTGGAGCAGTGGAGCTCGCAGCTCACCGCGCCGCACGCCACCGGGTCGCTCGCGAACGCGCTGGACGCGGATCGCACGCTGTTACGCACGCGGCTGCGCGCGTACGTGGAGCGGCCGGAGGTTCGCGAGGCCCTCTTCGTCGCGTCGCCTTCACTGGAGGAGGGGCTGCCGCTCTGGTTCCAGTCGCCGGACAGCGAGTACGGGCTCAAGGTGGAGCGGGCCCTGGTGCGCTACTTCCTGCGCATGGCGGGGCGCTGCACGCCCTTCGGTCTCTTCGCGTCGTGCTCCGTGGGGCGTCTGGGCGCGCGCACGCACCTGGCGGTGGCGGACGCACGCGAGTGCCAGCGCGACACGCGTCTGGATATGGACTACCTCACGCGGCTGGTGGGGGCGCTGGTGCGCCATCCGGCCCTGCACGAGGTGCTGCGCTACCGTCCCAATGGCAGCCTGTACCGCGCGGCCGGGCGGCTTCGCTACGTGGAGACGCGGCACGCAGGCGCGGTGCGCCGGCACCACCTGTCCTCGGTGCGGCCGGATGCGTACCTGGAAGCGGTGCTGGAGAGCGCGCGCGCAGGAGCCCGGCCGGAGCAATTGGTGCGGACGCTGGTGGCGCTGGACGCAGAGGTGGATGCCCACGAGGCCGCTGAGTACGTGCGCACGCTCGTGGACAACGATCTGCTGGTGCCGGAGCTGGCCGTGCCCGTCACCGGGCCGGAGCCGCTCCCGTACCTGGTGGAGCGGTTGCGCGTGCTGGCGCAAGAGGCGGGCCCGGGTGAGGCCGCGCGGGTGGCGATGGATGCGGCCACGTGCCTGGCGGACGTTGGAGATCACCTGACCAGACTGGATGCGGAAGGTCCAGGCCGGTCGAAGGAGGCCTACGTCGCCATCGCCACGCGGCTCGAGGCGCTTCCCGTGAAGGTGGAGCTCCCGCGCCTCTTCCAGGTGGACCTCTACCGTCCGGCGCCCGGCGCCACGCTGGGGCCGGAGGTGCTGGCGGAGGTGACGCGCGCGGTGGAGCTCGTCCGGCACATGGGGCCTCAGGTGGGCCGCTCGCCGCTGAGCGCGTTCTGCGAGGCCTTCACCCGCCGCTACGAGGGCCGCGAGGTGCCGCTGCTGGAGGCGCTCGACGAGGAGTCCGGCGTGGGCTTCCAGGTGTCCAACGCGCCCGCCGCGGATGGGGCGCCGCTGTTGCGCGGGCTGGCGTTCCCCGCCGCGACGGAAGCCGGAGGGGTGTTTGGCGCGCGCGAGCTGCACCTGATGCGCCGGCTGACCGGCAGCCCTGGCGCCCGCGTGCTGACGCTGGGCGAGGAGGACCTGAAGGCGCTGTCCTCGGAGAAGGCCGCGCCGCCGCCGGACGCCATCTCCGTGGGCTTCAGCGTGCTGGCCGGCTCGGACGAGGCCTTCACGCGAGGCGACTTCTCGCTGGTGCTGCGCGGCGCGGGAGGGCCCTCTGGCGCCAACACCCTGGGCCGCTTCTGTCATGGGGATGAGGCGCTGCGCGACGCGGTGGGGCGGCACCTGCGCGCCGAGGAGGCGCTCCGCCCGGACGCCGTCTTCGCGGAGGTGGTGCACCTGCCGGAGGGGCGCATCGGCAACGTGCTGCTGCGGCCCCAACTGCGCGGGCACGAGATTCCCTTCCTGGGAGCCTCCGGTGCGCCCGACGCGCGGCAGATCCCGGTGGAGGACCTGCGGGTGTCGGTGGTGGATGGGCGCGTGGTGCTGCGCTCGAAGCGGCTGGGCCGCGAGGTGCTGCCGAGGCTCACCACCGCGCACAACTTCTCCCGGGGCCTGGGCGTCTACCGCTTCCTGTGCATGCTCCAGCACGAGGGACGCGCGGTGGGCCTGTCGTGGAGCTGGGGCGCGCTGGAGGGTCTGGATTTCCTGCCGCGGGTGGTGTCCGGCCGGGTGGTGTTGTCACTGGCGAGGTGGCGGCTGGGGCCGGACGTGTTGAAGCCGCTGAGCGCGGCGCGAGGCGAGGAGTGCTTCCGCGCCGTGCAGGCGCTTCGCGAGCGGCTGGGCTTGCCGCGCCACGTGGCGCTGGTGAATGGCGACAACGTGCTGCCGCTGGACCTGGACAACGTCCTGTGCGTGGAGACGCTCGCGTCGCTGGTGAAGGACAGCGCCCGCGCCGTGCTGCGCGAGCAACTGGTCGGGCCGGACGCGCTGTGCGCCCACGGCCCGGAGGGACGCTTCGTCCATGAGCTGTTCCTCCCCATGGTGCGGCGTCAGGAGCCCACGGTCTCCGCGCCGGCCCCGCGCCAGGCTCCCGCCGCGGGCGCCCCCCGGCACTTCGCGCCCGGCTCGGAGTGGCTCTACGCGAAGCTGTACGCGGGCACCGCTGGCGCGGATGACGTGCTGTGCGACGCGGTGGCGCCGCTGGTGGAGCGGCTCGTCCGCGAGGGCGTGGTGGACCGCTGGTTCTTCATCCGCTTCGAGGATCCGGACTGGCACTTGCGCCTGCGGCTGCACGGGGATCCGGCCCGCCTGCACCGGGACGCACTGCCCGCGCTGTCCGCCGCGGTGGCGCCGCTGGCTCGGGAGGGCGTGGTGTGGAAGGTGCAGCTCGACACGTACGAGCGGGAGCTGGAGCGCTACGGTGGTCCGGAGGGCATGGCCCTGGCCGAGGAGCTGTTCCACGTGGACAGCGACGCGGTGCTGAAGCTGATGGCGCTGCTGGACGGTGACGCGGGCGCGGAGGCCCGGTGGCAGCTCACCCTGCGGGGCATGGATTTGCTGCTGGACGACCTGGGTCTGGACCTCCGCGCGAAGCTGACGGTGGCCGAGCGCTCCCGCGACTACTTCGGGCGGGAGTTCCGCATGGACACGGCTTTCACGCACCAGCTCGGTGCCCGCTACCGGCAGGCCCGCGCCGCACTGGAGGCGGCCTGGGCTCCAGACGCGGAAGAAGGCCCGCTGCTCGTCGAGGGCCTCGCCGTGCTGCGCGAACGTTCGGAGCGGCTTGCCCCCGTGCGGCGGCGCCTGGTGGCGGCCTCCCATGAGGGCCGGCTCGGCGTGGCGCTGCCCGCGCTGGCTGGAACCCTGCTGCACATGCACGCCAACCGGATGCTGCGCTCGGCGGCGCGCGCGCAGGAGCTGGTGCTCTACGACTTCCTCGCCCGGATGTACCAATCCCAGCTCGCGCGCGCCCGCGCGCAGGAGCCGCGCCCATGATGGCCCATTCCATCCGTCCCCCACAGGAGTCCCCCCGGTGGTGGCCGCTGCTCACCGGCTCGCTGGCGGACCAGGCCGCGGAGACGGTGCGTGCCATCACCTCCGAGCTGCACAAGCCCTTCACCCACAAGGGCGCGCGCATCGCGGAGCGTCTGTCGAGCCAGGCGCTGCTGCACGGCTACCTGGCTCGCGTGTGGCCCGGGGGAGATGATCCGGAGCACGCGGCGCGCTTCCTGGACGGGGCGCTGGATGAAGTGGGGCGCCGGGGGATGCGCCCGGCGCTGCATGGCGGCTTCGTCCAGGTGTCGTGGGTGCTGCACCACCTGGGCGCGCACCTGCTGCCGGATCAACTGGGCGCGGAGGATGATCCGCTGGAGGACGTGGAGGCGGCGCTGGAGGACGTCCTGGGCGTCGAGCGCTGGGTGCAGCATTACGATCTCATCGCCGGGCTGGTGGGCCTGGGCGTCTTCGCGCTGGAGCGGCTGCCGGGGGCCCGGGCGCGGCGGTGCCTGGAGCGCGTCGTCCACCACCTGCTGGCCGTGTCGGAGCTGGGGCCGCAAGGACGCGCGTGGCGGACCCCTCCGGAGCTCATCCCCACGTCCACCCGCAAGAAGCAGCAGGACGGCGGTTACAACCTGGGCGTGGCCCACGGCAACCCGGGCGTGGTGGGCCTGCTGGCGGCCGCGTGGGCGCACGGCGTCGACCGGGCGCGGGTGGGGCCCGCGCTGGAGGAGGCGGTGCGATGGCTGCTCGCGCAGAGGCAGCCGGAGGGCTCGCTGTCCGCCTTCGCCTACTACGCGGACGACGAAGTGCGGCGCTCCCAGGTGTCGCGGGGCGCGTGGTGCTACGGGGATCCGGGCGTGGCCGCGACGCTGCTGATGGCCGCGCGAGCGGTGGGCAACGCGGAGTGGGAGCGGGTGGCGGTGGAGACGGGCCTGCGCGCGGTGCGCCGACCCGAGGAGACGCGCGACGTGATGGACGGCGGCCTGTGCCACGGCGAGGCCGGGCTGGCGCACCTGTTCCACCGCATGTATCGGCTGACGGGGGAGGAGGCCTTCGGCCGCGAGGCGCGCGAGTGCTTCGCGAGGCTCCTGGCGCGGCGCGTGCCCGGAGAAGGCGTCGGCGGCTACGCGGTGTGGTTCCCCCGCGAGATCTATCCGGACCGGGTGGAGGACAACGCCAGCTTCCTGACGGGCTCGGTGGGCATCGCGCTCGCGCTGCTGGCGGCCATCAGCGACGAGGAGCCGGCGTGGGATCGGATGCTGCTCGCGTCCTTCCGTCCGCCGTTGGAGCCGGGACATGGCCGCTGAGGACGGGAGCACACCCTTCAGGCGCGAGGCCCTGGAGCGCCACGCGCGCGGGTCCGCCGTGGAGCGGGCGACGCTGGAGCATCCGGGATGGGTGCGCTGGCTGCCATTGCCCTTGGCGATAGCGCTCGCGGGCCTGGGGCTCTTCGCGACGCGCGTGCCGGTGGCCCGCGTGGTGAGCGTCCCAGGTGTGGTGGAGGTGCTGTCCCAGGGCGCTCCACCCGAGGGCGAAGCTCGGACGCGGCTGTTCTTCTCCGTGCCCGGCCCGCACCAGGGCGCGCTGCGTCCTGGGCTGCGAGTGCGAGCACGGATGGCGCAGGGGCCGCGCGACTACGAGGTGGAGTGGGTGGACACGGAGCCACGTGGGCCGGGTGCGTTCAACGGGGCGCTCGGAAAGCTGGCCTCGGGCGTGCTCGTCCGGGCGCACGAGGTCTCGTCCGCGAGTGGCGAGGCGTCGGGCCCCCCGGGCACCCCGGGCACGGTCGAAGTGCAGGTGGGCACGGAGTCGCTGCTGGCCGCGCTGTGGACGCAAGTTCGCGGCGGGCGGAGGTGAGCCATGGGAGCGTGGCGTGAGCTGAAGCGGCGGTGGCGCCGGGTGCCGTTCCTCCAGCAGTTCACCGCGGCGGACTGCGGCCCCACGTGCCTGGCCATGGTGCTCGCGTACCATGGCGCCCCCGCGCGGCCCGCGGAGGTGCGCGGGGCGGTGGGGGCGGGGCGTGGTGGCGCGCACGCACTGGCGCTGGTGGAGGCGGCGAAGCGCTTCGGCCTGGACGCGCGTGGGGTGAGCGTGGGCATGGACGAACTGCCCGCGCTGGACCGCGGCTCCATCCTCCACTGGGAGTTCAACCACTACGTCGTCTTCGACGGGCTGTGGCGGGGTGGGGTGGACGTGGTGGACCCGGCGCTGGGACGGAGGCGGCTGTCCTGGGACGCGTTCCGCGACGCCTTCACCGGCGTGGCGCTGCTGTTCGAGCCCACGCCCGCGCTCCGTGGAGGCCACACGCGGCCGGCCCTGCTGCGCCGCCTGCCTGCGCTGCTGCGCGGGCACGCAGGCAACTGGACGCGCATCTTCGCGGTGTCGCTGGTGCTGCAGGTGCTGTCCCTGGTGCTGCCCTTCCTCACGGGCATGGCGGTGGACCGGGTGGTGCCGCGTCAGGACACGAGCCTGCTGGCCGCGCTCGGGGTGGGCGTGGGGCTGGTGCTGGTGTGCCACGTCCTGGCCACGTCGCTGCGCTCGGCCCTGCTGGTGCGGCTGCGCGTGGCGCTGGACGTGGGCATGGCGGGCCAGTTGGTGCGGCACCTGGTGTCGCTGCCGTATGCCTTCCTCCAGCAGCGCTCGTCGGGCGACCTGATGATGCGCATCAACAGCCTGGCCATCATCCGCGAGGCGCTGGGCTCGGCCACGCTGGCGGTGATGCTGGACGGGCTGCTCATCGTGTCCTCGGTGGCGATGCTGGCGGGCCTGAGCCGGCCTCTGCTCCTGGCGGTGGGGGCGGTTGCGGTGGCGCAGGTGCTGGTGCTGCTGCTGACACGCCGCCAGCGCGAGGAGTTGCTGGCCAGCGAGATGCACGCCCAGGCGAAGTCCCAGGACTTCACGGTGGAGATGCTGTCCGGCATGGAGGTGCTGAAGTCCTCCGGCGCGCAGGGACAGGCGGTGGGGCACTGGGAGGAGCTCTACACGCGGCAGCTCAATGCCTCTTCGCGCAAGCGCTACTACCAGGGCGTGGTGGACGCGCTGGCGGCGGGGCTCCAGGTGGGCGCGCCCTCCGTGTTGCTGGGCACGGGGCTCTGGCAGGTGCTGCGCGGCGAGCTGACGCTGGGGGCGATGCTGACAGCGCAGGCATTGGCCCTGGGCGCGCTGGCCCCGCTGGCTTCCCTGGTCGCGGTGGGCGGGCAGTTGCAGCTCGCGGGCAGCTATCTGGAGCGCATCGACGATCTGCTGGAGACGGCCCCGGAGCAGGACGCGCGGAAGGTGCGGCCCGCGCCGAAGCTGGCGGGCGGCATCACCGTGGAGGGCGTCCGCTTCCGCTACGGCGCGCTGGAGTCACCGTCCCTGCACGACGTGTCGCTGAGGATCGCCCCGGGGCAGTGGGCGGCCATCGTCGGCCCCTCCGGCGGAGGCAAGTCCACGCTGGCGCGCGTGCTGTTGGGGTTGTACCGGCCGGAGGCGGGGCGGGTGCTCTTCGACGGGATGGACCTGACGGAGCTGGAGAGCGACTCGGTGCGCCAGCAGTTGGGCATCGTGGTGCAGGACACGCGGCTGTTCAACGCGTCGGTGCGCAGCAACATCGCCTTCGCGGATCCGTCCATCCCGCTGTCCGCCGTGGTGGACGCGGCGACGCGCGCGGGCATCCACGAGGACATCCTCGCGCTGCCGCTGGGCTACGACACACCCCTGGGAGACCAGGGGGCCAGCCTGTCCGGAGGACAGCGGCAGCGGCTGGCCCTGGCGCGCGCGCTGGTGCGCCGGCCCTCGGTGCTGCTCCTGGACGAAGCGACGAGCGCGCTGGACGCCGTCACCGAGCGGCGCGTGCAGCAGGCGCTTCAATCCCTCTCATGCACCCGCGTCACCATCGCCCACCGGCTGAGCACCGTGGCCGGCGCGGACATCCTCTTCGTCATGGAGAAGGGCCGCATCGTGGAGCAGGGCACGCACGCGGAGCTGCTCGCGCGAGGTGGGGCCTACGCACGGCTCGTGCAGGCCCAGCTCGAAATGCCCTCACGCCCCAAGGCGCTCGCGGGCTGACGTCTCACCCAGAGGTTGGCTTTGCGTTGGAACGGGCGCAACATGGCCGGGGGGGAACCAATGAAAGGCAAAGCCGTCATGAGTTCGAAGACAACCTTCCGACGCTACGGAGCGCTGTCCTTGCTGGTGGGAGGGTTGCTGCTGACGTCCTGTGAGAAGGACCCGGCGAAGCCCGAGCCGGTTCCGGACGCCGGGTCGGGAGTGCTGAATCCCGGGGACAGCGGGGAAGGGGAACTGACGGAGGCGGAGCCGTTGAGCAGCCACGAACTGGCCACGCAGGCCGGACACTTCTACCGGTTCTCCTGCCAGGCGGACACCCTGCCTGGCTGCGAGGTGCGGAGGCTCGATCCGGTCACGCTGGAGCCCCTCCCGCCCGTCACCTACAAGGCTTACGCCGACTCCACCATCACCTGGCGTGCGGCATTGGATGAGACCGTCATCGTGGACGTGCGCGCGTCCATCAACTCGTCGGTCAAGTTCGGCCGGTACACCTTCGACTTCACCGAGCCCCAGGACGCCGAGGGCGACACGGTGCAGGACGCCGTCTCCAAGGCGGTCCCGTCGGAGTTCAGCGGCGTCCTGAACGCCCCGTTCCCGGACGACGTGGATGTCTTCCGGTTCTCCATTCCAAAGGGACACATCCTGTCGGTGCGCTGCGCCGGGCCGAACTTCGGCCCCCAATCGGAGATGGTGAGGGCGGATGGCACCGTGCTCAACACGTACTCCTACTCGGGGCCCAGGGACGGGGAGGTTGCGCTGTCCGGCGAGAACGACACCGGAGAGGATCTCTACGTGCGTGTCTTCTCCAGGGCGGGGAAGGGAGGAGGGGCGGTGGAGGGCTATCAGTGCACGGCGGGGGACAGCGGGCTGGACGACCATCCGGATGCGCCGCCAGAGGCCACGGTGGTGACGGTGCCCTCGACGACCGATGTGTCGTTCTGGCCCGTGGGCGACGTGGACGTGCTCGCGGTGGACCTCGTGGAAGGTCACAAGTACCGGCTCTCCTCGCAGGGGACCGCCCCCTTCTATGCAGGCACGACGGTGCTGGATGCCCAGGGCGCCATCGTCGCGGAGAGCCTGGAGAGTGACTATCCGCCGGGCACGGAGTTCACGGCGCCTGCCACCGCGCGCTACTTCCTCTCGCTTCGGCGCGTCCGGGGGGGCGGTGTCTATAAGTTCTTCTTCCCAAGGGACTTCACATACAGCATCGCCGAGGTCGCGCCGTAGCCGTTGAGCGGATGCAACACCGGCGAAGGGTCGCTTGACAGCCTCACGACACGCGGGAAGGGTGCCTGCCCGGCGCCCCCTCCCGTCCCTGGCGTCCCTCGACTGAAAGGTCCCGCGTGTCCGCCTTCTCCGCCGCCCACCTCGCCACCCTGGGGTTGCTGTTGTTCTGCGCGCCCCCAGCCCGCGCCCAGGCGACCGAGCCCGAAAAGTCCCCGGAGCCCCCCAGCGTCCAGCTCTCCGAGGAAGGCTATGTCTTCTCCACCGCCGACAAGGCCTTCGTGCTGAAGATCCGCGGACAGCTCCAGGGAGACGGCCGCTTCTACGTGGCGGACTCGGACCGGACCGGCACCAACACGTTCCTCATCCGGCGCCTGCGCCCCTTCCTGGACGGGACGCTGTTCGGCTTCGTGGACTTCCGGCTGATGCCGGACTTCGGCGTCAATCAACCGCTCGTCCAGGACGCGTACATCGACCTGCGCCCCGTCGAGTGGCTGCGCCTGCGCGCGGGCCGCTTCAAGACGCCCTTCGGGCTGGAGCTGCTCCAGGCCAACACGGACGTCCCCTTCATCGAACGCTCGCTCACCTTCGGCCTGGTCCCCATCCGCGACGCGGGCCTGCAACTGCACGGAGACATCGCCGGGGGGCGCCTCAGCTATGCGTTCGCGGTGGTCAACGGCGATCCCGACGGCGCCAGCATCGACGTCAACACGGACGACAGCTTCGACCTGGTGGCCCGCGTCTTCGCCCAGCCCTTCAAGGGCGACACGGGCTCCGCGCTCCAGGGCCTGGGCCTGGGCTTCGCCGTCACCCGGGGACTTCAGTTCGGCACGCCCTCCGCCAACACCTCCACCACCGCCCTGGCGCCGCAGCGCAGCACCGGCCAGGAGATCATCTTCAACTATCTGAACAACGGGACCGCCGGTCCGACCGTCATCGCGGACGGAGAGCACCTGCGTCTGTCGCCCCAGGGCTACTTCTACTGGGGCCCGGTGGGGCTCCTCGCGGAGTACGTCCTGTCGTCGCAGGAGGTGAGCATCGGTGACCAGCGCGCGCGCCTGCGCCACCACGCGTGGCAGGCGTATGCGTCGTATGTGCTGGGCGGGGAAGCGTCCTTCACGGGCCCCAAGCCGCACCGCCCCTTCGACCCCAAGACGGGCAAGGGCGGCGCGCTGGAGATCTCCGTGCGCTACCAGGGCCTGGATCTGGACGACGACGCGTTCCCCGTGTTCGCGGACCCCACCCGCTCCGTGAGCCAGGCCCAGGGCTTCGGCGTCGCCACCCTCTTCGCCTTCAACCGGCGCGTGCGCGTCGCGTTGAACTACCACCACACGCGCTACGAAGGCGGGGCGGTGGATGGCGACCGGGAAGCCGAGAACGTGGTGATGTCCCGGTTCCAGGTCGCGTTCTGAGCGCGGTTCACCGCGCCGCGTGCAGGTTCCGCTCCGCGATGCGAACGAGCTGGGTGACGCGCTTGTGGAGCCACAGGCCAAAGGGCTGCACGCGCTCGCGCTTCACGGCCCTGGGTCGCTTCTCCATGCCCTCGTCGAACGGGATGATGGACAGCTCTCCCGTAGCGGACCTCATGCGGGGATCGAACGCGAAGGACCTGGAGGTGTGCCACCCGCCGTGGAACACCCTCAGGTCCTCCAGGTCCGTGTTGCCGGTGGCTTCGACGAGGTCCTCCATCGCGTAGAGGTCCTCCGCCACCTCCAGGCAGCTCCAGCCACCGCCGGTGACGTTGCCGCACAGGAACATGGGCAGATCCTGGTCGGCACCGCTGCCGACAATCCAGGTGATGGAGCCATACACGCGCAGGAAGTAGTCCCAACTGGACTCACGCTTCTTTGGCTTGCCTGGCTTCGCCGTCCTCCAACGGCCGATGCGCGCCTTGTGCATGCGCTTGAAGAAGGACACATGCTCCTCGGCCGTGGCGATGCGCTTCTTCTCCTTCGCCGCGTCGAGCTGCTCCGCGACGAAGTGCCCCGTGGGAAAGCGCGCGTGCAGGTCCTTCAGCATCGCGATGGCCACGTCGACGGCCTCGAAGGCGTCCTGGGGCTTCGGGAAGGAGGGCCCCTTGGGCAGGGGCGCAGGCCTGGGCGCGCTGGGGGCGGGCTTGGGCTCCGGATTGGAGAACCTGGCTTCGGTGAGCTCGATGTTTTGGAGCACGAAGCCCGCCTTCTCCTTGGCGCGAACGCGCTGCTCGGCCCGGGCAAGGGCGGCTTCACGGCTCGCGAGGGTCGTCTGCTCCGAGTAGTCCTCGAAGACATGCTCGCCGTCCACGAGGACCTCCCAGGACTTGTCCGGAGCCCGGTGGTACTGGCGGCGCGTCACGAGTTTCTTCGTCGCGTTCCACGGCGCGCCGTCCTTGAAGCCCAGCTTGCGGTAGCGCGCCAGCAGGGCCTCGACGCGGGAGGTCTCGATGCGGGAGGCGAGGTGCGCGCCGTTCAGCGTCCCGCGGCGGACGAGCGACCGCGCGCCACGCACCTCGACATCGACGTGGAGCAGGGAGCTGAGCCGGTACAGGGTGTGCCGCCGCTCGACGGGCCCAAGCCCCTTGAAGACGTTCGGGTCCTCCTTGTCGAGCGTGCCCGCGCTCCAGACGCGCAGGGCACCTCCCTTGTTGTAGAGCCAGACCTCGTCCTTCGTATCGAGCTGGGGATCCGAGTACCAGATGGGCTCCCCGTCGTTGAGCTTCTGCAACCGCTTCCAGTCGGGCATGGAGCCTTGTCTCACGCCCGCTCGGAACGCGTAAACCCGAAGGACAGGTCGCGGCAGAGGCCCACGTACTCGTAATCGCTCCAGTCCTCCTCGTGCCACGTCCCGCTCGCGTCGTTCCAGAGCGCGAGCACCTTCACCGGCTCCATGGCTTCAGATGGAGTTTCTTCAAAAGCACTTGACGTCTGTCGTTGCCTGACAGGCGACAACAGAGTGCTGTGATTGCCGGTGTTCCGCGCTTGACGGGAGATGCGGCGGTCCGCTACGGAGGCCCGCTCTTTCGTGGCTCTTCGGCTGCGTCATTCCAGAGGGAAAACATCATGAAGAAGCAGACACTCGTCGCGGGGTTGGCGGTCGCTGCGTTGGGGCTCGGCACCACGGCCTGGGCAGGCTACAAGCTCACGTCGCCCGTGAACGTCCTCCCCTCGGCCCGGTTCGCGTTTGGCACGCTTGGCAGTGCCCGCAACTCGGCCGACACCCGGCAGTTCATTGGCGTGTCGACAATGGTCACCCTGGGCGGCGAGACCATGACCGCCTACGCGGAGGACGCCTCCGGCAACTACGTCACCTGCAACTCCAGCCGGGCCAGCTTCATCGCGGCGGCGCGCGCGCTGAAGAGCGACTCGTACGTCTACTTCGCGTGGGACGCGCTCGGCGAGTGCACGCAGCTCATGGTCGACACCAGTTCGTACTTCGAACCGAAGGCGCCGTGATTTCTTCGCGCCCATGAGCACCTCCCGCCTGTGGCCCTTCGTGGGCATCGCCATCCTCTCCGGAGGCGCCGGCTTCGGCGCCGCTGCCTGGCTGAGGCCCTCGGAGGGACACGCCGTGCGGTCCGACGCACTGGAGCGGCGGGAGGCCCGGCTCGAGGAGGCGCTGCGGAAGCTGGAGGCATGCCAGCCCTCCGTGGAGCCGCCGCACCTGCGCGCGGCGGTATCCGTGGACACCGCCGGGTTGCGCGAGGACATCCGTCAGATCCTCAAGGAGGAGCTGCGTGCCGCCGCCCCCGCGCCAGCACCCTCCGCGCCAGAACCCCGGCCCCCTGAACCGGCCCCACGCAGCGTGGCCGCTTTCAGCCAGGGGCGGGAGCTGGTGGAGAACGCGGTGGCCGCCGGGCGCTGGAGCGGGTCGCAGCGCGAGCAATTGCGCGCGCTGCTGGCCCAGCTTCCCCTGGAGCAGCAGCAGGAGCTCACCCGCACGCTCATCGTCAACATCAACAGCGGCAAGGTGAAGGTCGATCTCGTCGGCGCGCCCTTCTGAGCCGGCGCGAGGAGGGCCTCAGCTTTCGTCGTCCGGACGCTCCGTCTCCAGCGGATGGAGCGTCACCACCTGATGGCCGTCCTCCGGCTCGGTGCGCGCCTCCTCCAGCTCCTCGGGTGTCTGGGGCGCCCGTTCGGAGAACCCGTCGTTCTCCAGGTGCCGCTGGCGCTGCTCACTGGTCTCGCCGTAGCCCTCCAGCTTCTTGCCCGCCATGGTCGTCCTCCCCTGAGAAAGGTGAACCTCAAGCCTTGGGATGATGCCCGGTGGGCGCAAGCGGTGGTCTGCCCGTGCGCCCGCACGCTCCAGGAGCAGGGCTCCAGCGCGCGCTCACTCCTCCAGCGTTCCCACGGAAGGGGCCGCGCCGTCGCGCTCGCGCTGGGCCTCCAGGAAGGCGGAGAAGCCCGCCTTGGATTGGATGCGGAACACCGGCAGCCGGGGCAGCACGTCGTCCGCGAAGGCGTACTGCTCGCAGACGAGGCTCGCGCGCAGGGCGCCCTCCGGGCCTCCGGTGAAGGGCTGGACCTCGTGCTGGAGGTCGCCCCGGAAGTGGACCAGCAGGCCCGGCCGGGGCCGCACCTCGCCCTGGAGCCGGTTGTCTCGCAAGAGCCGCAGCGCGCCTCCCCGCGCGCCCCGTGGCACCCGTAGGTACAGGACGCTCACGTGCTCGGGCGTCGCGTCCGGGACGCCGCTGGGCTCCTGCAACGTCGCGTCGATGTGGCGTCCCACCGGCGTGCCCGCGTCCAGCAAGAGCAGGTTCAGGTAGAACGCATTGGGACGCGGACGCGTGTCCCGGCCTCCGAACCAGCGCTGCGTCCAGGGCAGGAGCCCGCGCGCGCTGTCGTCGTCGAGGATGCGGCGCAGGTAGACGGACAGGAACGGGAAGCGGGCCTCCAGCGTCGCGCGGCCCTCGCGCGTGAAGACGAACGCGAAGCCCCGGCTCGCGCGGAACGTCCCCATCAACGGGCTGCGCGCGACGAAGCGGGAGCCGAGCAGGGCATCCCCCAGGGACTCCAGCTCGGCGCGGGGCAGGGCGCCGCGGTGGGTGACGTACTCGGGCACGGTCAGCCGTAGGTCCAGCTCAACGCTTCCAACTTCGCGACGAACTCCTCGCGAGTCCCCACGGAGATGATCGGTTCCCCCGGTTTCAGGCTGGGCCAGGCCATCTCGGGCACCCACATCCCCGTGCTCCGCATGGACTCCTGGTACCGGCGGTCATTGGCGGCAGCGTCGAGGACCAAGGGCTCCAACCGCCACTGCCCCTCCTTCAAGGAGATGATGGCGGCCGGACTGCCCTTTCCCAGGTGCAAGGGCAGTCGCTGCTCCGCGCCGGGAGCCCGCAGCCACTGGAGGACCATCGCGCGAGTGGGGCCGAGGAAAGGTGCCAGGGACTGCCTCCTTCCGCGTGATTCTTACACGGAAGCCTGCTTCGCGCTGAGCTTCGTCTTGCCCAGCATGTGCAGCAGCGCCTTCTCCGAGCAGTGCATGCCTTCGCCCGCGCTCGCCGCCAGCTCGTCCACGGACTTGAAGTAGCGGTCGACCACCTGGCCCCGCTCGAAGAGGACGAGCACGGACGGGTAGATGTACGACGCCTTCGCCACCGCGGGCGTGTTGCCCAACTGCTCGGAGGCCTCGCGCACCGCGGCCACCATGCTCTTCTTGAGCACGGTCTTCTTCACCGGGCCGCCGTCGCCGTCCTCCTTCACGCGCTCGCGGGCCCTCGCCAGCGCGCAGGCGCAGATGAGCGTGCCCGCCCAGGTGCGGAAGTCCTTCGCGCTGTAGCCCGGGCCCATCACCTGCTGGATGTACTCGTTGATGTGCCGGCGCCGCACGTCCACCACCGCGCCGTCATCCAGCACGAACTTGAAGACGTCGCGCCCGGGCACCTTCAACAACTGCCGCACCAGCGTCGCCACGCGCCGGTCCTTCAGCTCGCGGTGCTGCCGCACGCCGGACTTGCCCGGGTAGTCGAACACCACCGTGTCGCCGTGCACCTTCACGTGCCGGGCGCGCAGCGTGGCCAGCCCGAAGCTGCCGTGCTCCTCCGCGTAGCGCTCGCTGCCCGGGCGGATGAAGCAGGTGCCCAGGATGCGCAGCATCCCCGCGAGCACCCGCTCCCGGCCCAGCCCCCGCTTGCGCAAGTCCTTGCTCACCTGGCGCCGCATCTTCGGCAGCGCCTGCGCGAAGCCCACGATGCGCTGGTACTTCGCGTCCCGCTGCTTCTGCGTGTGCGCCTCGCTGTAGCGGTACTGCCAGCGGCCCGCCCCGTCCCGCCCCACGGCTTGAAGGCGCGCGGACCCCCTGGGCGAAATGGCCACGTCCGTCCAGGCGGGAGGCAGCCGCAGTGCGTCGATTCGCTCCCGCTCCGCTGGCGATACCGCCCGGCCCCGCGCGTCCACGTAGCGGAAGCCCCGCTTCATCGTCCCCAGCCGCCGGTGGCCGTCCTGCCGCAGCCGCTCCAGCTGGGTCATCCCCCGTCGGCTCGCGGAGGGGACGCGCTCGGATTCTGAGACGGTGGCGTGGTAGGGCATCGCCTCCCTGTAGTGCGCAGCCCACGCCGGGGCGGCAAACCGGTTGCCCCCTGGCGGCACGGACAGCAGGCAGCCGGAAAAGCCCCGGTGGCATTTTCGGATATGGGTGCAGTCGTTTAGAGTTCGTTGTGACTCCCACCTCTCAATTTATTCCCGAGGCATGACGACCTTCCTCGCCGCCCTGCTGGCGTTCCCGACCGCGATCTTCACCATCCTCCTGGGGGTGGTGCTGGCGTACTGGCTGTGCGTGATCATCGGCGCGGCGGGCATCGACATGCTGGATGGCGACGTGGACCTGGAGGGCGGCGCCAAGGCGGTGAGCGGCGCGTTCGAGGGCGGCGCCAAGGCCACCTCGGGGTTGCTGGAGGGGGGCGCGAAGGCCGTCGGGGGCCATGACATCGGCGACCACGCGGGGCACTCGCACCTGCACGACGCGGAGGCCGCCACCGGCCTGCTCGCGGCGCTGGGCTTCGGGGGCATCCCCGTCACCGTGTCGGTGAGCCTGGTGGTGTTCCTCTCCTGGTCGCTGTCGCTGCTCGGCGGACAGGCCACGCACTCGGCGCTGTCCATGCTTCCCTCGTGGCTCGTGAGCACGGGCCTGGGCCTCGTCTGCGCGACGGTGGGCACGGTGGTGGCCGGGCTCGCGGTGCGGCCCCTGCGCCCCATCTTCATCGCCAAGAAGGCCCCGGGCCGCGACGCGCTGATGGGCCGCGTGTGCACCATCTCCAGCGGCAGCGTGACGGCGAAGGACGGCCACGCCACCTTCGACGATGGGGCCGCGGGCCTCATCCTGAATGTCTTCTGTGACAAGCCCAACGAGCTCAAGCGCGGCCAGCCGGCACTCATCCTCGGCTACGACGCGGAGCGGGGCGTGTACGAGGTGGAGCCGGTGGACTGGCTCCTCCCCCAGGAAATGGAGCAGCTGCGGGATCCGCTGAAGGCAGCGGCCGTCGCGCGGGCCCGCTCACAGCGATGAACATTGGCGTCCGCCGGGCTCCTCCGGACGGGCGCGACAATCGGCACCGGGTGGCTTTCGCGGGGGACCCCGAGTGCTTGGAACAAGGCCCGCCCAACGGACTTCACAGGATAGGCCATGGATCCCATCAGCCTGGCAGCAATCATCGGCGGCGGCGTCATCATCCTCTTCGGCATCTTCGTCAGCGTGGCCAAGTTCTACCGCCAGGTGGATCAGGGCAAGGTGCTCATCGTCAACACCATGAAGGTCGAGCCCACGGTCACCTTCACCGGCGCCGTGGTGCTGCCCATCGTCCACCGCGCGGAGGTGATGGACATCTCGCTGAAGACGGTCGAAATCGACCGCCGCGGCAAGGAAGGCCTCATCTGCCAGGACAACATCCGCGCGGACATCAAGGTCACCTTCTTCGTGCGCGTGAACAAGACGCGTGAGGACGTGCTCAAGGTGGCCCAGTCCATCGGCTGCGCCCGCGCGTCGGATCAGGAGACGCTGGAGAACCTCTTCGAGGCCAAGTTCTCCGAGGCCCTCAAGACGGTCGGCAAGTCCTTCAACTTCGAGCAGCTCTACACCAAGCGCGACGAGATCAAGGACAAGGTCGTGGAGACCATCGGCCGCGACCTGAACGGCTACATGCTGGAGGACTGCGCCATCGACTTCCTCGAGCAGACCCCGGTGGAGATGCTCGACAAGGACAACATCCTGGACGCCCAGGGCATCCGGAAGATCACCCAGCTCACCACCGAGCAGAACGTCTTCACCAACGAGCTGCGCCAGTCCGAGCGCATGGCGGTGACCAAGCGCAACGTGGAGGCCGACGAGGCCATCTTCGCCCTCGAGCGTCAGCGCGAGGAGGCAGCCGCCAAGCAGCGCCGCGAAATCGACAGCATCCAGGCGCGTGAGACGGCCGAGGCCGACCGCGTGAAGAGCGAGGAGTTCGCCAAGGCGCAGCTGGCGCGCATCAAGGCGGAAGAAGAGATCGCCATCAACGAGGAGAACAAGCAGCGCCAGGTGCAGGTGGCCCAGAAGAACCGTGAGCGCGTGGTGGGCGTGGAGTCCGAGCGCGTGGAGAAGGACCGCGCCCTGGAGGCCATCAACCGCGAGCGTGAGACGGAGCTGCAGCGCATCGCGAAGGAGAAGGCGCTGGAGTCGGAGAAGAAGGCCATCGCCGACGTCGTCCGCGCCCGCATCGCGGTGGAGAAGACCGTCGCCCAGGAAGAGGAGAACATCAAGGACCTGCGCGTGACCTCGGATGCCAAGCGCACCAAGGACGCCATCATCATCACCGCCCAGGCGCACGCGGAAGAGGCGTCCGTGAAGGACGTCACCGCCGCGGAAGCGAGCGCGAAGATCTCCGTGTTCCTCGCCAAGGAGAAGCTGACCCTGGCCGAGGCCGACCTGGAGGCCGCGGACAAGCAGGCCAAGGCGAAGATGCGGCTGGCCGAGGGCATCCAGGCCGAGTCCGCCGCGGCGGGGCTCGCCACCGTGCGCGTGCGTGAAGCGGACGCGGTCGCCACGGAGAAGCTGGGCATGGCGCAGGTGCGCGTGAAGGAGGCCGAGGCCTCCGTCATCGAGAAGCAGGGCCAGGCGCAGGCTTCCGCGGTGCGCGAGAAGCTGCTCGCCGAGGCCGCTGGCGCGGAGCAGAAGGGCCTGGCCCACGCCCGCGTGCAGGAGGCCGAGGCCACCGCCATCCACAAGCGCGGCGAGGCGGAGGCGTTCGCCACGCGCGAGAAGCAGCTGGCCGAGGCCGCCGCCATCCAGGAGAAGCTGATGGCCGAGGCCCGGGGCCTGTCGGAGAAGGCCGCCGCGATGAAGGCCCTGGACGGCGTGGGCCGCGAGCACGAGGAGTACCGCCTGCGCCTCCAGAAGGAGCGCGACGTGGAGCTGGCCGCCATCAACGTCCGCAAGGAGATTGCCCAGGCCCAGGCCACCGTCCTGGCCCAGGCCTTCACCAACGCGAAGTTCCAGATCGTCGGCGGCGACGGGAAGTTCTTCGAGAACTTCGTCAAGGCCGTGTCCGTCGGCAGCTCGGTGGACGGCGCGCTGGAGCACAGCGAGTCGCTGAAGAAGGCGCTCGGCGGCTACCTCAACGGTGAGAAGGACCTGCCGGCGGACCTGAAGGAGATCCTCTCCAAGCCGGGCCTCAGCAACGACGCGCAGAACCTGGCCGTCGCGGCGCTGCTCAACCGGATGTCGGTGAGCCCCACGGAGTCCACCGCCGCCGGCATCAAGGCGCTGGTGCAGTCGGAAGCCGCGGCCCTCGCGCAGAAGCAGCAGGGCTGAAAGCCTCCCGCCAATCGCAACTCCCTTTCCGGTGAACATCCATGGCAACTGACAGCACCAAGACCCCGGGCGCCCAGGCGCCCGGGGGCGAGGCGACGCTGGAGGGCGGCAGCTACGAGGTCATCCGCGCGCGCCTCCTCTCCCAGGCGGACGCGCTGGCGACCCAGGCGAACGACCTCAACGCCCGGCGCAAGGCGCTGTTCGGCGGCACGGAGCTCACCGTCATCGGCAATGAGCGGGTGCGCACGGAGAACAACTGCGTCCCCCGCGACATCGTCAGCGTCGGGAAGTACCTCCTCTTCGGCTACAACGTCTTCATCGGCCTGAAGAAGGAGACGAACGTCTCGGACGTCTTCTCGCTGCACCGCTTCGAGAAGACGGCCGAGGGGTTCGACCTCTCCGCCGTGCCTCCCACGGAGGCCGGCGGCTTCCTCGCGGACCCCCGGTTCGTGAAGGACTTCAGCGAGCTGTACAAGTACTACAAGGACGCGAAGCTCTTGCAGCTGCGGCGGCGGGACTCGCGCCTGCTCGCGGTGTTCCAGACGGGCCAGTCCGCGCGCGACCTCAAGGTCTTCCGCTTCAACGTGGACGTGGAGGGCCGCGCCACCTACGTGGACAACCAGGGTGAGCGCGACCACGTCTACCCGCCGTCCCACGACTTCGAGTGGACGGTGGCCACGCGCGAACAGTACGTGCTGGGCCAGCACCCGCACGTCAACGTGCTGGATCAGGTCTTCGTGGAGACGGTGAAGGGCGACCTCACCGTGAAGGTGGAGGACAACACCACCACCGGCCTGGGCATCTACAGCGAGCCGGTGGACGACCCGGATCAGTCGCTGGACGACGCGGAGTTCGCCTGGACGCAGGTGGGCGGGCTCATCCTCCTGCGCATCCTCCCGTTCCGGGAGAAGGCGCACCGCTACCTCGTCTTCAACTCGCGCACCCAGCACGTGGTGCGCATCGACGCCATCGGCCAGTCGTGCGTGCGGCTGCCGGAGGACCAGGGCATCGTCTTCCCGGGCGGCTACTACCTGCAGACGGGCGACTACAAGGTCTTCGACGGCGCGTCGGAGGGCATGGAGTTCCACCAGGCGGTGCGCTCGCCCAACGGCGAGGACGTGCTCTACGTCTTCCACCGCCGGGATGATGGCGCCTACGTGCTCTTCCCGTACAACCTGGTGCGCAAGGAGGTCCAGACGCCGCTGCAGGCCAACGGCATGAGCCTCTTCGCGGACGGCGGGCTGGTGGTGTTCCGCGCCACGTCGCAGGAGCCCACGCGCGTGCACCCCATGCAGGTGTGGCAGACGCCGTTCGTCTCCGACGAGCACGCGGCGAAGCTGCCCCCCGCGCCGGGCTACCTGGGCAAGGTGGGCAACGCCGAATTGGTGCGCGGCATCAGCGACGCGCTGACGCTGCCGCGCGTGGCGAAGACGGACAAGCCCACGCGCCGCACCTACGAGGACCTGGTCAACGCGGCCACGCGGGCCCTGGACGCCTACTACTGGCTGTCCCACGCGGAGGTGGGGCTCCAGGAGCCCATCGAGCTTTTGCGCCGCACCTCCGAGCTCATCATCGATGAGTTCGAGAAGGTCCTCGCGATGCGCAAGCGCGCGGAGGAGTCGCTCGCGCAGGCGATGCAGACGCAGGAGACGCTCCTGCTCAACGCGCAGCCGGAAGGCCTCACGGACGCGGAAGGGTTCATGCGCGCGCTGGCGGACCTGCGCCGGCACCGCGGGCACCTGATCACGTTGAAGGACATCCGCTACATGGACCTGGGGCGCGTGGACGCCCTGGAGCAGGCGGTGGTGGCCGCGTCCGACGCGGTGAGCACCGCGTGCGTGGACTTCCTCCAGAAGGGCGAGGCGCTCCAGCCCCTGGCCTCGCGGCTGGACGGGCTGCTGGAGCGGCTGGAGCCGCTGACGACGACGGCTGAGCTGGCCCCGCTGGCCGAGGACGTGGACCGCACCGGCCAGGGCCTGGAGGTGCTGGGGGAGGTGGTGGGCGGGCTCCAGGTGGGGGATCCGCTGGCCCGGGCCAGAATCCTGGAGGGCATCTCCGAGCTGTTCAGCCGCCTGAACCGCGTTCGCGCGGGGCTCCAGGCGAAGCGCAAGGAGCTGTCCGGCAAGGAGAAGCGCGCGGAGTTCGGCGCGCAGTTCAAGCTGCTGGGCCAGAGCATCGAGAACGCGCTGTCGCAGGCGGACTCGCCGGAGAAGTGCGACGAGGCGCTCTCCAAGCTCACCGTGCTGCTGGAGGAGCTGGAGGGCCGCTTCGGCGAGTTCGACGAGTTCCTGGGGCAGATCACCCAGAAGCGCGAGGAGCTGCTGGAGGCCTTCGGCGCGCGCAAGCAGGCGCTGGTGGACGAGCGTCAGCGCCGGGCCTCGGGCCTCTTCGGCGCGGCGGAACGCATCCTCCAGGGCGTGCAGCGCCGGGCGAAGTCGTTCAAGGCGGACGACGAGCTCAACGCCTACTTCGCGTCCGACGCGATGATCCTCAAGCTGCGGCAGCTGTCCGAACAGCTGCTGGCGCTCCAGGACAGCGTGCGCGCGGACGAAGTGCTGTCGCGCGTGAAGTCCGCGAAGCAGGACGCCCTGCGCGCCCTGCGCGACAAGCAGGACCTGTTCGAGGGTGGCGAAGGCCTCATCAAGCTGGGGCCCTATCGCTTCCACGTGAACACGCAGCCGCTGGAGCTGACGCTCGTCCCTCGCGACGGCGCGCTGTACCTCCAGCTCACCGGCTCCGACTACACCCAGAAGCTGGAGGACCCGGAGCTGCTCAAGTACCGCGAGCTCTGGGATCAACACCTGGTCTCCGAGACGCGCGACGTGTACCGCGCGGAGTACCTGGCCGCGGGCCTGCTGATGGACGCGGAGGAGGGGAAGGGCGGCCTCACGCTCGCGGCGCTGTATGAGGCCGGCGCGCAGGGGCAACTGCTGGATCGCGTGCGCGCGTACGCGGCGGAGCGCTTCGACGAGGGCTACGAGCGCGGCGTGCACGATGCGGACGCGACGGCGCTCCTGGAGAAGCTGCTCGCGCTGCACCAGGGCGCGGGCCTCTTGCGCTTCGCCCCGGTGCCCCGCGCCTGGGCGGCGCTGTACTGGGCGTTCGACCCGGACGACGCGCTGCGCGGCGTGTTCCACCGGCGCGCGCGCAGCCTCGCGCGGCTGCGGCAGGCGTTCGACATCGGCTCGGACCTGGTGGCGCTGGGGGATGAACTGGGCGAGCGCGTGCTTGCGTTCCTCCAGGGGCATGGCCTCACGGCCTCGCCCGCGGAGGGCCGGCAGGCGGGCCGCTACCTCGTGGAGGAGCTGGCGGTGGACCGCCCCCGCTTCACCACCAGCCGCGAGGCCCTGGCGCTGAAGGATGCCTTCCTCGCGCACCTGGACCGCCACGGCTCGCGCGCCGCGTTCGACGACGACCTGCGCGGCCTGGAGAAGAACCTGCCGGAGCGCCTGCGCATCGCCCGCGCCTGGGTGGACGCGTTCCTGGCCCGCCGTGAAGGCGGCCCGGGCGAGGCGGCCCACGTCGCGCTGGAGACGGCGGTGGCGCTGCTCACCGAGCGCAAGCTGGACCGCGAGACGGCGGGCGCCCTCACCGCCACGGAGGCCACGGGCCTCTTGGGCAGCCACCCGCGCATCCAGGACCGCAAGCTGTCCCTGCGCCTGGACGAGTTCCTGGCGCGGCTGGGCGAGTTCCGCCAGGTGCGCGTGCCCGCGTACGTGGCCTACCGCGCGTACCTGCGTGACCTGCTGGACCGCGAGCGGCGCAAGCTGCGGCTGGAGGAGCTGACGCCCAAGGTGCTCACGAGCTTCGTGCGCAACCGGCTCATCGACGAGGTGTACCTGCCGCTCATCGGCGCGAACCTGGCCAAGCAGCTGGGCGCGGCGGGCGAGGGCAAGCGCACGGACCGCATGGGCATGCTGCTGCTCATGTCGCCGCCGGGCTACGGCAAGACGACGCTGATGGAGTACGTGGCCAGCCGCCTGGGCCTCACCTTCGTGAAGGTGAACGGGCCGGCGCTGGGCCACTCCGTGATGTCGCTGGATCCGTCGGAGGCGCCCAACGCCACCGCGCGGCAGGAGGTGGAGCGCATCAACCTGTCCTTCGAGATGGGCAACAACGTGATGCTCTACCTCGACGACATCCAGCACACGGACCCGGAGCTGCTCCAGAAGTTCATCTCCCTGTGCGACGGCCAGCGCCGCGTGGAGGGTGTCTGGAATGGCCAGACGCGCACGTATGACCTGCGCGGCAAGAAGTTCTGCGTGGTGATGGCGGGCAACCCGTACACGGAGACGGGCGAGCGCTTCCGCATCCCGGACATGCTCGCCAACCGCGCGGACACCTACAACCTGGGTGACATCCTGGACGGCAAGGAGGAGCTGTTCGCGCTCAGCTACCTGGAGAACGCGCTCACCTCCAACCCGGTGCTCGCGCCGCTGGCCACGCGCGACCCGCAGGACGTGCACCGCCTCATCCGGATGGCCAAGGGCGAGGACGTCCCGTCCGGCGAGCTGAAGCACGGCTACGCGGCGGCGGAGCTCCAGGAGATCATCGCCGTCTTCCAGCGGCTGTTCCGCGTGCAGCAGGTGCTGCTCAAGGTGAACCTCCAGTACATCGCGTCCGCCGCGCAGGACGAGCGCTTCCGCACGGAGCCGCCGTTCAAGCTGCAGGGCAGCTACCGCAACATGGGCAAGATGGCGGAGAAGGTCGTCTCCGCGATGACGGACGACGAGCTGGAGCGCCGCATCGACGACCACTACCAGGGCGAATCCCAGACGCTCACCACCGCGGCGGAGCAGAACCTGCTCAAGCTCGCGGAGATGCGCGGGCGCCTGACGCCGGAGAAGGCGAAGCGCTGGGAGGAGATCAAGCAGGGCTTCGCCCGCGTGAAGCGCATGGGGGGCAAGGAGGACGACCCCGTGGCGCGCGTCACCGGACAGCTGGGCGCCATCGAGGAACAACTGGGCTCCGTGCGCGACGCGGTGGTGCAGGCCGCCGCGCAGGCGAACGCCCCCAGCGAGGACACGCCCGTGGCCCCGCACCTGGAGGCCCTGCGCGAGGCCGTGCTGGAGGTGGCCCGCGTCAGCCGCGAGGCCGCCCAGAAGCCGCCCGCGCCGGTGCAGGTGTCCCTCCCGGCCATGCCCGCCCCGGTGGCCCAGGCGCCGGCCACGGACCTGGCCCCGTACCTCAAGCACCTGGCGCAGTTGCTCAAGGCCCTCACCGAGCGCGTGGCCGCCCAGGCAGAGGAGGCGCCCACGCTGCGCAACGCGCCCATGCCCCAGGCGCCCGCGCCGGACTTCGGTCCGTACATGGCGCAGCTCTCCAAGGCGATCACGGCCCTGGCGGACCGGCCCGTGTCGGTGTCCCTGCCTTCTCAGGCGGAGTCGCTCCAGCGCGCCGCGAATGGTCCGTCCCCGGCGGAACTGAGCCGTCAGATTGAGCTGGTGGAGGGGGCGCTGCTGCCGCTGGAGCGCGCCGCCCGCCGCAACGTGCAGGGCGAAGGGGAGGGCATCAAGGCGCTCCAGGTCTGGCAGGGGGTCACGGAAGCCCTGGAGCTGCTGCGCGGCATGCTCCGGCGCTAGGGATTGCGAAGAAGGCTTTCAAAGTCTGGCATTGCGCTCTAGGACGGGGAGTGTTGTCTGTCCCCAAGCCTGGAGTGCAATGTCATGCTGGATTTCAAGTCGGTCGTCTCCCTTTGCGCGGTTGCCGGACTCACGGCGTGTGGTGCTGGCGTGGAAGGTGAGGAGGGCCTCGCCACCCAGGAGTCCGCGCTGGTGACGGGGACGTCCCAGGGCTGCTCGTTCACGGTGTCGTCCGCGGCGCGGCCGGGAACCCTGCCTCCCATCTACGACGTCACCGTCACGCGCGCGGCGGATGCCGCCTGTGCCTTCGGCGCGGGCAGCGTGGTGGTGGGCTCGTCCACCGGCACCGCGCCCACGCTGTCGCTGGCGGCCAACGACCTGGGCGTGGCGGTGAGCTACACGTACAAGACGAGCGTCAGCGGCAGCTCGCCCCAGTCGCTGGGCATCCGGCACGTGGCTCCGGACACGCTGGCCATCGTCCGCTCCACGGGGCTGTCCATCTTCCTGGGCTCGGGCTCCATCTACTCGGGCAGCCTGTCCATCGCATCCAATGGGACGACGCTCACCGTGTCCGGCACGAAGAGCGGCACCATCTCCGGCCAGACGGGCTCCGGGAACAACTACGTGGCCAGCTACCCGGACTTCTTCACCAGCACCACGTCCCCGTCCATCTTCACGTTCTGACGCGCTGACGGACGGGGCGGCGAAAAGGGGCGCGCCTACTTCTGGGGCGCGAACTGCTCCGCCCCGTCCACCGTGTCGTCGTCCAGCACCTTCTCCACGGAGTCCACCAACTGCTGGCCGTCGCTGGCGGTGACGCGCAGCTGGAAGTGGCCCTCGCCCACGCCGGAGTCGGTGACGAAGTAGTTGTAGCTCTGGCGCTCCAGCGTCTTCCAATCCCCGTCGCGCTTCCACTCCAGCTTCTTGATGGGCAGCCGGTGGTTGCGCACCTGGATGGCCGTCCACCAGGGATTGCTGCCGTCCTTGAAGTGGTACTTCACCGGGCCGGACACGTCGCAGGACACCGGCGTCCAGGTGATGCTCACCCGGCCGTCCTTCGCCTCCGCCACCTTGTCGAAGGCCTCGCGCGACAGGTCCAGGTGGCCCTTATCGCAGTCCGGGCACTGGTCCACGATGCGCACGCGCACGTTGCCCTTGGGCCCCACGATGTCCACGCACTGGCCGCAGGCGGCGCTGTTGTCGTACTGCTCGCGGTTCATCGCGGCCACCATCAGGTCGCCGCCCGGATCATAGCCGCAGTTGCCGGCCCCGGTGGCGTCGTAGAAGGTCGCAATCCCTTTCTGCTCGGAGCCCAGCGCCACGCCTCCGCCCGAGGCTGAGTCGCCGCATGCCCCACAGGCAAACGAGGCCAGGGCCAACACCAACGCATTTTGCAACGAAGCGGGTCGGTTCATACCGCGCAGTATACACGCGTCGCTCCGCGTCAAGGACAGACAGGACTCCGCGTCTTGGTTCCGTCAGGCCGGCTTGTTAGCGTCCGGGCCTTCCCCCTCCCCAAAATCGGAAAGGAATTCCCATGCTGAACAAGCGAATGTCCGTGGTGTGTCTGGGTTCCGCCCTCATGCTCTCCGCCTGTGGTGCCCCGGAGCAGGAGGACGGCGCGGAGCTCGCGCAGCAGGGCGCGCGGCTGACGACGGCGTCCTCGCAGGGCTGTGACTACGAGGCGACCACGGTGCAGATCACCACGTCTCCGCCGCAGTACAACGTCGTCGTCACCCGCACGGGCGGCGCCAGCTGCACCCTGACCATTGGCGCGTCGTACGTCGTCCAGACCGTCCCGCTGGATGCGCCGGGTCCGGTGTCGCTCGCCGGCTCCAGCCTGGGACTCGTGGTGGGCTTCGTGCAGCGCAACAGCTGGACCGGCTCGTCGCCGTACGTCTTCGCCGTGCGCCGGGTGGACCCCACGACGCTGTCCACCACTCGCAACGCGGACATCTACTGCGACTACATGACGGGCAGCATCAGCACGGGCAGCCTCAGCGTCAGCAGCAACGGGACCACCGTGGCCTCTTCCGGCACCAAGGCGTGCAAGATCAACGGCAAGTCGGGGACCTACTGGTACGCGAGCTTCGTGGACTTCTTCACCACCACCACGCCCCCCAACATCACCGTCATCTGACGCACCCCTGAAAAAGCCCTGCCCGCCACCGGTGCATCCCCGGTGGCGGGCAGAGCCCCCCTTGCTGCGCGTCCCCGTTGCGTCTTGCTGGGTGCTGCCTTCAGCGGCCGTTGGCGGACGCGGTCGTCAGCGCGCGCGCCTGGCCGATGAGACGGACGAACTCGGTGCGGTCGGAGTCGCCGGCCACGGCGCCCTCCGCCAGCTTCTGCGTGGTGGCCAGGCTCCAGCCCTCCGCGGCGGGCGCGGCGCGGAGGATGTCCGCGGTGGCGGCCACGGCGACGGCGAAGCGGAAGTCATTGGAGGCGGCGTCCATGGACGGCTTCAGGTTGGCGCGGGTGAGCGGGAAGGCCTGCTCCTTCGCCTCCGTGCCGTTGGGCGCCTTGGCGCGGATGCGCACCGTGGCCAGCTCCTGCGGCGCCTCGGCGGTGAGCTCCACCTCGTAGAGCGCCGTCACGGTGTGGCCCGCGCCAATCTCGCCCGCGTCCACCTTGTCGTCGCGGAAGTCCTTGTCCGCGATGTCGCGGTTCTCGTAGCCCATCAGGCGGTAGCGGCTGACGGCCTTGGGGTTGAACTCCACCTGGAACTTCACGTCCTTCGCGATGACCTCCAGCGTGCCGGTCAGCTGCGTCTCGAAGACCTTGCGCGCCTCCTTCATGCTGTCCACGTAGAAGCTGTTGCCGTTGCCCTTGTCGGCCAGCTGCTCCATCAGCGAGTCGTGGTAGTTGCCCATGCCGAAGCCCACCGTGGTGAGCGTGACGCCCTCGGCCACGTACTTCTCGATGCTGGACAGCATCTGCTTCGGGGAGAGGTTGGGGCCGATGTTGGCGTCGCCGTCCGTGAGCACCACCACGCGGGACACCACGCCGCCCGCCGCCTTCTTCACCGCGTGCTTGTAGGCCGCCTCCATGCCGGAGCCCATGGCCGTGCCGCCACCGGCGACCAGCGTGTCCAGCGCCGCGTGGATCTTCTTCACGTCCGTGGCGGGCGTGGGGGGCAGCACGTCCCGCGTGGAGCCCGCGTAGGTGACGAGCGCCACGGTGTCGTTCTCATTGAGGTTCTTCACCGCGACCTTGATGGACTCGATGGCCAGCGGCAGCTTGTCCGACGACGCCATGGAGCCGCTGGTGTCCACCAGGAACACCAGGTGCGCGGGCTTGCGCTGCGACCTGGAGACGACCTTGCCCTGCACGCCCACGCGCACGAACTGGCGGCGCGCGTTGAAGGGCGAGGGCGCGCCCTCCAGGTGCACCGTGAACGCGCCTTCCTCCGGCGGCGTGTAGCGGTACTTGAAGTAGTTGACGAACTCCTCCACGCGCACCGCCTGGGTGGGCGGCAGCTGGCCGTTCTGTAGGTAGCGCCGCGCCATGGAGTAGGAGGCCGTGTCCACGTCCGCCGCGAAGGTGGACAGGTTGTCCTTCGCCGTCTCGGTGAAGGCGTTGGCCTTGTAGGTCTCGAAGACGTTGCCGCCCTCGACCTGGGACTTGTCGTCGGTCAGCTCCCTCTTGGACTTCTCCATCGGCTGCTGCAAGGGGGCCGGGGCCACGGCGCCCATGGCCGTGGCGCCGCCCGCGCCAGCCATCACCTTGCCCGGCGCACGGCGCATCGCCGGCTCCGAAGGAGGGGCGGCCAGGGACGCGGACGGGGCGCTGTCGTATTCGGCGTCGGCGACGGGCGAGGGCGCGGCGGCTTCACGGACCTTCTTCCGGGCCTCGGCCGGGGCCGGGGTGGAGGGGGGCGGAGGCGCCATCTGGGCGGTGGCGAAGTCCTCATCCTTGGGGGCGCTCTGGGTTCTCGCCACGGCCTGGGGCTTGAGCTCGTTGCGCGCCGATACGCCCTGCGCCGGCTCCAGCGAGGAGCACGCGCCCGCGAGGCTGGCGCAGAGGAGGGCACCACTGACGAAGGACACGCGGCGCTTCGAGAAGAAAGGGGACATGGGCGGCTCCGGGACGACGGGAGGAAGTCAGCGTGCCCCTGGAAACGACCGACCTCCGGAATGGGTTTATCCGGTGAATTTTTCCCGGGGCCTGACGTGGGCCGCGCTTGCGTGGGGGGACCCCATTTGCGACGGTCCCCGGCCATGGAGACGACACGACCGTTCCGGATTCTGGGCATCCAGCAGATCGCCATCGGGGGGCTCGACAAGGGCGCCCTGCGCAAGCTGTGGGTGGACACGCTGGGCCTCACCGCCCACGGCACCTACCGCAGCGAAAAGGAGAACGTGGACGAGGACATCGTCGTGGCGGGCGCGGGCCCCTTCAAGGTGGAGGTGGACTTGATGCAGCCCGTCAATCCCGACGGCCGTCCCAAGGTCCACGACCCCGCGCTCAACCACGTGGGGCTTTGGGTGGACGACCTGGCGGTGGCCGTGAAGTGGCTGGAAGGGCAGGGCATGCGCTTCACGCCCGGCGGCATCCGCAAGGGCGCGGCGGGCTTCGACGTGTGCTTCATCCACCCGAAGGCCAGCGATCAGTTCCCGCTGAGCGGCGAGGGTGTCCTCATCGAACTGGTGCAGGCCCCGCCGGAGATCATCCGCGCCTTCGAGCAGGCCGCGGCCAGCGCGGCGCACTGAGCAGCCACTGTCCGGCGCGCGCGAAGGCCTTCTTGCCCGCGCGCTCCACCGGATCCCACGCGACGCACAGCACGAACGTGCACGCGATGAGCAGCGCGAGCAGGCCCGTGTACTTCAGCCACCCACTGGAGTCGCCCCACAGCTTCTGGAACGAGAAGACGCCGAAGACGCGGTAGTACAGCAGCATCTCGTGGAAGAAGTACGCGGACAGCGACGCGGTGCCGAACACCTCCAGGAAGCGCCGCGCGCGGGAAGGCTTCGCGTCCGGCGCCATCTGTCCCTCCACCCACAACAGCACGAGCAGCACCGCGCAGACCCACATGAAGCGGGTGGCGGAGTTGGACGGGTTGGTGACGAAGAAGCGGTGGGGCGGGTAGAGGTCGTTGAGCACGCCCGGCATCAACGTGCCCACGAGGCCCAGCGCGATGAGGAAGCCCAGGGCCCGCGCCAGGCCCTTGCGGCCCCACGCTCCCGCGATGCAGCCCGCGAAGGCGCCCAGCCACGCGAAGCCCACCCACGGCACCAGCGGGAAGGGGGCCCAGTTGGACTTGCGCAGGAACGACGCCCAGGGCTCGCCCGCGGAGTCGCTGAAGGGCGCGAGCGCGAACGCCACCATCGCCAGGACGAACGCGGTGCCCGCGAGCACGCGCGGACGCGGGGCCAGCAGCGCGGCCATGGGCAGGGTGAGCAGCAGGCACAGCCCCACGCAGTGGAGGATGTCCAGGCGCAGGAGCCACACGGGCTCGGAGCGGATGGGGAACCACACCCAGTTGACGAGCGCGGCGACGGCGAACACCTCCGTGATGCGGCGCAGGTTGCGGCGCACGCGCTCGTTCAGCACGCCCGAGGCGGCGCTGCGCACCAGGAGCAGGGCCAGCGCGAACCCGGCGGAGAAGATGAACGCGGGGGCCACCAGCCCGTCCACCTTGAGCAGCCGTCCGGTCCACACGCTCTTGCGCAGCTCGGGGGTGAGCAGCACGAGCGCATGGGTCTGGATCATGAAGAGGACGGAGAGGCCGCGCAGCCAGTCGATGGCGCGCACGCGCTCGCGGGAGGCGGGGACGGCGGAGGGCAGGGTGCTCACGGGGGGCGCTACCCTACGTCGGTCCCGCGGACGGATGCACGCGCCCGCGGGACCGGGAACTGCTTGGACTACCAGCTGACGGCGTCGAGGTAGACCGAGCCCTTCCACGTGCCCTTCGTCTGGAACTCCACGCCCAACTGGTACAGCGGGCTGGTGGAGCCGGAGGGCAGCTTCACGGTGATGGCGTTCCAGGCGCCGGCCTTGAGGTTGCTCACGGGGATCCAGTTGCCCGTCCAGCGCCAGTTCGCGGAGGCGCCTTCCAGGGTGTAGGGCTGGACGCCGGTGATGCCGCTGCCGGTGGGCAGCCACAGCTGGAACGTCACCGTCTTGCCGGACGGCACAGCCGCGTTGGACACGGCCACGGTGCCGTTGCCGGACGTGCCGTTGAAGGGCACGGCCAGCGAACGGATGCCCGCGGAGGCCCTGGCCGTGGTGCTGCTCACGGCCGACAGCGCGGCGCCGCCAGCGCTCCAGCCCTGCGCGCTGGACTCGAAGCCGTACTTCGACGGGTCGGCCGGGGTGCCCGCGTCGGAGGAGCCGGTGCCGCCGTCAGTGCCTGCGTCCGGACGCGTGCCGCCGTCCACGCCGCCGTCGGAGGTGCCCGCATCGGCCGGCGGGGTGCCAGCGTCCACGGTGCCGCCATCGGTGGATCCGCCGCCGCCCGGGGACGGGAGCGTGGTGCCGGCCGCGGGCAGGGTGAGCCCGCCCGCGTTGAGGAACGTGCCCGCGCGCTGCTTCAGGTACGGCTGGCCGTCGGTGCCCTGGTCGTTCTGGTAGGAGCTCTGGCCGCCCGCGCCCGCGCCGTACAGCATTGCGACGACGCCCACGTTGGCGAACTTGCGCCGGTGCGCATCACCACTTGTGCCGAAGAAGTACTCGGTGCGGTTGTCCTTGTAGCCCTGGCGCGGCCCACCGCTGTTGTTGATGTTCAGGTGGTTGGAGTTGCCCAGCGGGATCTGCCACAGCATCCAGCGCTTGCCGCTGGTCTGGTTCCAGAGGCGCAGCCACTCCGCGTAGCGGTTGTACGAGCGCGACGTGAGGGACGCGGAATCGCTCATGTCCCACGTGTGGTCCGCGCCCTGCGTGAGCCGGTAGAAGTCCGCGTCGCGGTCCAGCGGATCGCCCACGAGCACGTCGTAGGTGGCGCCGGTGACGTTGGTGCCCAGTCCCAGCGGCTTGAGGAAGTTGACGACCTTGTCCACCTCCGGCTGGAGCGGATCCGTGAGCGAGTTGAACGCGATGTCCTTGCCGCTGGCCCACGCGGAGATGTGCAGGCCCAGCACGACGTTGTTCGCGCCCACGGCCTTGCGCAGCTGGAGGAACGCCAGGCTCCAACCCGCGACGGTGTTGGGCAGGCCCGCGAGCTCCGGCATCCCCGAGGAGGCGATGGCCGCGGGGGCGTTGGGGTTGGAGGCCGTCTGGAACTGCATGAAGCCGACCGCGTCCGGCTCCACGTGGAGGATGACCGGGCTTCCGAAGGCCTTCGCGCGCTGGAGGAGCAGCTTCACGTCCTCGAAGTAGCTGCGCATGGTGGAGGCGTTCTTCAGCTTCGCGAGCGTCTCCTGCTCGCCGCCGCCCGGCTCACCGAAGAGCTGGTAGTAGGTGACGACGGGGACGTAGCCCTGCGCCTTCGTCTCCGTGAAGAAGCTGGCCGCCCAGCTGCCGTCACGGGCGCCGTAGCCCCAGTTGTCCGCCCAGCCCTTGGTGAAGTAGCGGTAGCGCGCGTCCCAGGGGACGTTGCTGTCGCGCATCCAGTTCTGGCCGGCCTCCTCGAAGAGGCCCACCATCAAGCGATTCTGGAAGGCCGGGGGCACGGGGCCCTGCACACCCGTGGCGGCCTGGGCGGACATCGCCCCGAGACACGTCAGCGTCAGCAGCGCCGCGAAGGCGCGTCGAATGGTGTTGGTCATGGGGGCGCTAGTACGCTCCGGCGCCCTCAGTCCTTCCGCTGATGCCCCTCGCGTTCCCCTGACCGTCCACTTCCCGGTCAGGCCAGCGGTGGCTCCCTGGACCGCTATGCGACCGAGCTTCGGGGCGCGGTGTCCTCGATGCGCCGCAGGCACGCGGTCAGGTGCCGCGCCATCGTGTCGACGTTCGGCGGTTCGATCATCGTCTGGTGGTTGCCGGGCACGGGCAGCACCTCCAGCCCGCGCCGCACGAGCCCCTGCCACGGCTGTTCCGGGTGCAGCGGGTGGGGTGGCACGTGGACCTGGGCCTTCAGGTACGTGGCTGTGCCCTCGTAGGGCACGGGCGCGTAGCTGAAGAGGGCGCGCATGTGGGCCTTCCACACGTCCAGGAAGATCTCCAGGTCGCGCAGCGAATACGAGTCCGGCACGGTCGCGCCCTCGCGGGCCTGGCGCAGCACCTCCTTCATCTGCTCATGCGGAGGAAGGGCGCGCAGGCGCTGGGCGAGCGCCGGGGTGTCATCGCCGAACATGGCCGCGAGCAGCGCGGCGTCGTCCTCGAACTGCGTGGGCATCTGGCCAGGACCCGGCGTGTCGAGGAAGACGAGCAGCGCCGGAGGAATGCCCAACGCGAGCATGCGCTGGGCCATCTCGTAGACGATGGTGCCGCCCATGGAGAGGCCCACGAGGTAGTAGGGCCCCTGGGGCTGCCACTGGAGCATGGCGCCCAGATGGTGTGCCGCGAGCACTTCGATGCTGCCCAGCGGCGGGCACTCGCCGTTCACTCCCGGAGCCTGAAAGCCATACACCGTGCGGTCGGGACCGAGCGCACGCACCATGTCCTGGTAGCAGAACACCGTGCCGCCCACCGGGTGCATGCACCACAGCGGCGGAAGGTCGGACCGTCCTTCCTGGAGCCGCACGATGCCCTCCGGAAGCGTGGGCCCCTGCGTAACCACCGGTGCATCGGGCGTGAGCTTCGCCTGGATCCACTGCGCGAGCGCCGCGACCGTCGGACTCTGGAAGAGGACCTGGAGCGGGACCTTGAACGGGAAGTGCTCGGACAGCTTGGACACGAGCTGTGCCGCGAGCAGCGAATGGCCGCCCAGATCGAAGAAGCTCGCGGTGACGCTGATGGCCGTGCGCCCCAGGACCTCCGCCCAGACGTTCGCGATCTGTTGTTCCAGCGGCGTGCGAGGTATCACGCCGGCTTCGTCCGTCTCCGTGGTGTCGGAAGGACGGGGCAGTGCGCGGCGGTCCACCTTGCCGTTCGCGTTGAGCGGCAGTGCGTCCATCAGTACGAACGCGGAGGGGACCATGTGGCTGGGGAGCGAACCCTGGACGTGAGTGCGCAGGTCGCTGGCCGTCACCGTGTCGCGGAACGTGACGTAGGCCACCAGCCGCTTGTCGCCTGGGGCGTCCTCACGCACGAGCACCAGCACTTCGCGCACGGCCGGGTGCTGGCGCAGGACGGCCTCGATTTCACCGGGCTCGATGCGGAAGCCGCGCACCTTGACCTGATGGTCGCGGCGGCCGACGAAGTCGAACGCACCATCGTGGCGCTGACGGACGAGGTCGCCGGTGCGGTAGAGGCGGGCACCCGGAGTGTTCGCGAAGGGGTGAGGGATGAACGCGGTGGCGGTGAGCTCGGGCCGCTCCCAGTAGCCCCAGGCGAGGCCGTCACCGCCGACGAACAGCTCACCGACGATGCCGGGTGCCACCGGGTGCAGGTGCGCGTCCAGCACGTAGGCCGTGCTGTTGGACAGGGGCTTCCCAATGGGCACCGTGCCCGTGACGGGCTCCGTGACGAGGTGCCACGTGCTGAACGTGGTGCTCTCCGTGGGGCCGTAGACGTGCACCAGCCTGCGCGGCCCCCCGTGCTCGAGCAACCGGTTCACGCAGGCCGGGTCCGAGGCCTCGCCACCAAAGAGGAGCGTGGACAGGCCATTGAAGGCCGTGGGCTCCGTCCGGGCGACGTGGTTGAAGAGGGCCGTGGTGAGGAACAGGGCGGTGATGCGTTCGTCCCGCAGACCCCGGGCCAGCGTCGCGGGATCGATGATGTCTTCCTTGGAGAACAGGACGAGCGTGGCGCCATTGAGCAGCGCGCCCCACACCTCGAAGGTCGAGGCATCGAAGGACACCGTCGCCGCCTGGGCCACGCGGTCGTCCGGGCCGAAGGGGATGTAGTCCGGGTCCATCACCAGCCGCATCACGGCCTGCTGCGGGACGCAGACGCCCTTGGGCCGGCCCGTGGAGCCGGACGTGTAGATGACGTACGCGGGCTCCAGGGGATGGAAGCGCGTCGCGTCGTAGGGAGAGCCTGGATGGGCAGGGGCCTCCAACGCATCGATGCGGATGCAACTGGCGCTGTCCGAGGTGAACCGGATCGAGGACGCCGAGCTCGTGATGATCCGATGCACCTTCGCATCGGAGATCATGAGGGCCAGGCGATCCACCGGGTAGTCCGGGTCCAAAGGCACGTAGGCGCCGCCCGCCTTGAGCACGGCGACCAGCGCCACGATGAGATCGATGGAGCGCGGCAGGCACACGCCAACGCGGGGCGCATCCGGTCCAATGCCCTGCGCCTTGAGCGTCCACGCGAGCTGATTGGCGCGGGCGTCCAGCTCCGCGTAGGTGAGCGCCTGCGAGCCCTGGCGCACGGCGATGGCCTCCGGACGCGTGGCCACCTGGGCTTCGAAGGCCAGCGCCAGGGAGAGGTCCCTCGGATAGGGCCGGCCCGTGTCGTTCCAGGCCGTGAGGACCTGCTGGCGCTCCGCTTCGGAGAGCCAGGGGAGCGCATGAATGGCCGCGTCGGGCTGATGGAGCGCGCCTTCGAGGAGCCGGCGGAAGTGGTCCGCCATCCGCTCGACGGTGCGAGGTTCGAACAGCGAGGTCGCGTACTCGAACGTGCCGCTGAGGCCTTCCGGGGTTTCGGTCAGGGCCAGGGTGAGGTCGAACTTGGAGGTCGGGGTCTGAAGCTCCATCGCCTGGACCTGGAGGCCTGGAAGCCGCGGCGGCGTCCCAGGTGCGTTCTGCAAGGCGAACATCACCTGCACCAGCGGCCCGTGACTCAGGGCACGTTCGACGTGCAGCTCCTCCACGAGCTTTTCGAACGGAAGCTCCTGATGCGCGTACGCACCCAGGGCCCGGTCGCGCACCTGCCGCACCAGTTCGCGGAAGGCGGCACCGTCGCTCAGGTGGGCCCGCAGCGGTAGCGTGTTGACGAAGAAGCCGATGAGGCCCTCCACCTCCTCGCGCGTGCGGTTCGCGATGGGCGTGCCGACGATGAAGTCCCTCTGCCCGCTGTAGCGCGACAACAGCAGTTGGAAGCCCGCCATCAGCGTCATGAACAGGGTGGCTCCTTCCTGGCGGCCCAGGTCCTCCAATCCTTCGAGCACGCTTCGCGGAAGGGTGAAGACGTGGGTGGCCCCCGCGAACCGCTGCACGGCCGGGCGGGGGTGGTCGGTGGGCAGCTCCAGGACGTGCGGCGCATCCGCCAGTTGCTGCTTCCAGAAGTCGAGCTGCCGTTGGAGCACATCGCCCTGGAGCCACTGTCGCTGCCACGCCGCGTAGTCCGCGTACTGCACGGGCAGGGGCGTCAGGCCCGCGTGACGCGCTCCGTATCCGGCGGACAGCTCGCGGTAGAGCACGCCCATCGACCAACCGTCGGACACGATGTGGTGGAGGTTGAGCAGCAGCACATGGTGCTCAGCGTCCTCGCGCACCAGAAGGGCACGGAACAGCGGACCCTCCGCGAGGTCGAAAGGTGTCTCCGCGTCCTCGCGCAGCAGGGCTTCCGCTTCGTCCCTGGAGGATGCATCGACCCGGCGGAGGGACACGGGCATGCGGGGCAGGATGCGCTGGACGGGGACGCCTTCACCCGGGAACACCGTGCGCAGGGATTCATGCCGGTCCACCAGCACCTGGAGGGCGTGCTCCAGCGCCTCCACGTCCAGCGCCCCATCCAGCCGAAGCGCCATGGGCATGTTGTACGCGGCCCGGTCCGAGTGGAACTGGTTGAGGAACCAGAGCCGCTCCTGCGCGAATGAAAGGGGTGGCGGTGCTTCGCGGTTCCACGTCCGAAGCACCGGAACGGACTGCGACGTGTCCCGCGTGAGTCCTTCCAGTGCGCGTGCCAGGGCTTCGATGGTGGGGAACTCGAAGAGGGTCCGCACTGGGACGGGGACGCCCAGCACCTGCGACGTCCGGGAGACGATCCGCGTGGCCAGCAGCGAGTGTCCACCCAGGTCGAAGAAGTTCGCATCGACCGGGACGTGGGCCCGCTGGAGCACCGCGCACCAGATGGCGCTCAACGTCTGCTCCAGTGCGGTCAGCGTTCGTGTGCCTGCCGTGGTCGGCGCCTCGCCTTCGGGCACGGGTAGTGCGCGGCGGTCCACCTTCCCGTTGGGCGTCATGGGCAGCGCGTCCATCAGCACGAACGCGGAGGGGACCATGTGGCTGGGGAGCGAGCCCTGGACGTGGGCGCGCAGGTCGCTGCCCGTCACCGCGTCGCGGAACGTGACGTAGGCCACCAGCCGCTTGTCGCCTGGGGAGTCCTCGCGCACGAGCACCAGCGCTTCGCGCACGGACGCGTGCTGGCGCAGGACGGCCTCGATTTCACCGGGCTCGATGCGGAAGCCGCGCACCTTGACCTGGTGGTCGCGGCGGCCCACGAAGTCGAAGGCACCGTCGTGGCGCTGACGGACGAGGTCGCCGGTGCGGTAGAGGCGGGCACCCGGAGTGTTCGCGAAGGGGTGGGGGATGAACGCGGTGGCGGTGAGCTCAGGCCGCTCCCAGTAGCCCCAGGCAAGGCCGTCACCGCCGACGAACAGCTCACCGACGATGCCGGGTGCCACCGGGTGCAGGTGCGCGTCCAGCACGTAGGCCGTGCTGTTGGAGACCGGGCGCCCGATGGGCACCGTCACCGCATCGGGTTCGACGTGTGTCGGAGAGAACCACGTGCTGTAGGCGGAGTTCTCCGTGGGCCCGTAGGCGTGAACGATGTGCTCCGGTGCGCTGTGGGAGAGGATGGCGCGGACGCAGGCCGGGTCCGCGGCCTCGCCACCGAACAGGAGCCACCGCAGGCCCTTGAGCAGCGACGGGTCCGTGCGCGCGACGTGGTTGAGGAGCGCCGTGGTCAGGAACAGGACCGTGATGCCCTCTTCGCGGACGCGCCGCGCGAGCACCGCGGGCTCGATGACCTCTTCCTTCGACAGCAGGACCAGCGTCGCGCCGTTGAGCAGTGCGCTCCATAGCTCGAACGTCGAGGCGTCGAAGGCGACCGTGGACGTCTGGGCGATGCGGTCCTCGGGGCGGAGTTGGATGAAGTCAGGGTCGAGGACCAGACGGGCAACACCCCGGTGCGGGATGCAAACGCCCTTGGGCCGGCCCGTGGAGCCGGACGTGTAGATGACGTGCGCCAGGTCATCGCCCGTGCACGCATCCGGAGGTGCGTGGCGCTCCAACCCGTTCGGGAGCGCATCCAGTCGCAGGACCTTCCACGGTCCTTCCGGGACATGACTCACGAATGCCGACGCAGTGACAACCGCGACGAGCCGGGCATCCGAGGCCATGAAGGCGAGCCGATCCGCCGGATAGTCCGGGTCCAGCGGCACGTAGGCGCCACCGGCCTTGAGGATGGCGACGAGCGCGACGATGAGATCGATGGAGCGTGGCAGGCACACGCCAACACGCGGCGCATCCCGTCCAACCCCCTGGGCCTTGAGCGCCCACGCGACCTGATTGGCGCGAGCGTCCAGCTCCGCGTAGGTGAGCGCCTCCGGACCGTGTCGTACGGCAATGGACTCCGGGCGCGCTGCCACCTGCGCGTTGAAGGCGCGCACGAGGGAGGCGTCGCGTGGGTAGCGCCGCGCGGTGTCGTTCCAGCCGACGAGGACCTGATGCCGCTCTGCCTCAGAGAGCCAGGGCAGGGCATGGATGGCCGCATCCGGCTGATGGAGCGCGCCTTCGAGCAGGCGGTGGAAGTGGCCCGCCATCCGCTCGATGGTGTGCGGTTCAAACAGCGCGCTCGCGTATTCGAGGACGCCCGAGAGTCCGTCGCCGGTCTCCTCCAGCATCAAGCTGAGATCGAACTTGGAGGTCTGGAGCGGCAGCTCCACCGCCTGGACCTGGAGGCCCGGAAGCTGGGGCAACGTGCCCGGCGCGTTCTGCAAGGCGAACATCACCTGCACCAGCGGCCCGTGACTCAGGGCGCGCTCGACGTGCAGCTCCTCCACGAGCTTTTCGAACGGAAGCTCCTGATGCGCATATGCCCCCAGGGCCCGGTCCCGCACCTGTCTGAGCACATCCCGGAAGGCGGCACCGTCGCGCAGGTGGGCGCGCAGCGGCAGCGTGTTGACGAAGAAGCCGATGAGGCCTTCCACCTCTGCGCGCGTGCGGTTCGCGATGGGCGTGCCGACGATGAAGTCCCGCTGCCCGCTGTAACGCGACAGCAGCAGCTGGAAGCCCGCCATCAACGTCATGAACAGCGTGGCTCCTTCTTCACGGGCCAGGGCCTCCAGTGAATGGCGGAGCGCGGAAGGCAGCGTGAATCGGAACGTGGCGCCATCGAACCGCTGCACCGCGGGGCGTGGGCGGTCGGTGGGCAGCTCCAGGACATGCGGCGCGTCCGCGAGCTGTTCCTTCCAGAAGCGGAGCTGCCCCTGGAGCACGTCGCCCTGGAGCCACTCGCGCTGCCAGGCCGCGTAGTCCGCGTACTGCACGGGCAGCGGTGACAGTCGCGCCGGCTGTCCCTGGAGCCGTGCGCCGTACTCCGCGGACAACTCACGGTAGAGCACACCCAGCGACCAGCCATCGGACACGATGTGATGCAGGTTGAGCACCAGCACCGAGCACGTGTCTCCGAGCCGGAGCAGCAGCGCTCGGAACAGTGGCCCCTTCGCGAGGTCGAAGGACCGCTCCGCCTCCTGCCGCAAGAGAGCCTGGACCCGCGCCCCGTCGTCGAGTTGCTGAACCTCCAGCGTGAAGACAGGCGCTTCCTCGATGTGCTGCGTGGGACGGTCGCCCTCGGGGAACGTGGTGCGGAGGGACTCGTGCCGCAACACGAGCGCTTCCAGGCTGGCGCGCAGCACCGGGACATCCAGTGGACCGTCCAGGCGCAGCGCCATGGGCATGTTGTAGACGCCGGGGGCGTCGTGGAGTCGGCCCAGGAACCACAGCCGCTCCTGCGCGAAGGACAGCGGAAGCAGTCCGGCCCCGCAAAGTGTCACCGGGATTCGCGAGGCCTCCCGGTGTCCTTCCGCGAGCAGGCCTTCCACGGTCCGGACGAACGCCTCCAGGCGCGGTGCCTCGAAGAGCGCGCGCACGGGAAGCGATACACCCAGCGCATCCCGCACGCGGGACACCACCTGCGTGGCCAGCAGCGAATGCCCGCCCAGGTCGAAGAAGTGGGAGTGCGCCCCCACCTCGCGTCCGCCCAGCACGGCGGCCCAGATGCTGGCGATCCGCGCTTCGATCGGGCTCCGTGGCGCGATGAAGCCTTCGGGGCTGGGGGCCTCGGGAACAGGTAGCGCGCGCCGGTCGATCTTCCCGTTGGGCGTGAGGGGCAACGACTCCAGCACCACGAACGCGGCGGGCACCATGTGGCCCGGGAGCCGTGCGTGGAGGAACTCGCGGAAGACCGTGTCCGTGGCGTCCGTGGCCGCGACATAGGCCACGAGCCGGCGGTCTCCCGGTGTGTCCTCGCGCAGCAGCACGAGCGCTTCCCTCGCGGCGGGGTGTTGCCGCAGGGCTGCTTCCACTTCGCCCAGCTCGATGCGGAAGCCTCGCAGTTTCACCTGATGGTCGCGGCGGCCCACGTACTCCAGCACGCCATCCGCGCGCTGCCGGACCAGGTCGCCCGTGCGGTAGAGCCGGGCCCCGGGCACGTCGCTGAACGGATGGGGAATGAACTTCTCCGCTGTGAGGCCGGACCGGTCCCAATACCCGAGCGCCAGTCCGTCACCCCCGACGAACAGCTCGCCCACGACGCCTGGAGGCACCAGGTGGAACCGGGCATCGAGCACATACGCCGTGCTGTTGGAGATCGGCCCACCGATGGGCACGGAGTCGACGCCCGCGTGCGGCACCCGGTGCCACGTGCTGAACGACGTGTTCTCTGTCGGGCCATAGCCGTTGAGCAACGCCAGGGGCCCGCCGTGCGACAGCACCGCGTTGACGCTGGCGGCATCCGCGGCCTCGCCGCCGAAGATCATCCAGGACAGGTGGCGGAAGGCCTCGGGGCGCGAGCGGGCGACGTGGTTGAACAGCGCCGTGGCCAGCACCATGTGCGTGATGCGCTCGTCCTGGAGCCTGCGCGCCAGGACATCCGGGTCGATGATCTCGTCCTTGGTGAACAGGACCAGCGTGGCGCCGTTGAGCAGCGCGCCCCAGATCTCCAGCGTGGACAGGTCGAACGCGATGGTCGTGGACTGCGCCATCCGGTCGCCGGGCCCCAGCCGCACGTAGTCCGGGTTGAGCACCAGCCGCACCACGCCCTGATGCGGGATGCACACGCCCTTGGGACGGCCCGTGGAACCGGACGTGTAGATGATGTGCGCCAGGTCCACCGGCATCACGGGCCCGGCCGCCGGTGCCTCCACGGCTTCCCACGGCACATCCAGGCACACGGGCGTCCATGAACCTGGAGGCAACCCCGACGCCAGCGCCTCATGCGTGACGATGGCGACCAGTCGCGCGTCGGTGGCCATGAAAGCGAGCCGCTCGGAAGGGTGCTCCGGATCCAGCGGGACGTAGGCGCCGCCCGCCTTGAGGATGGCCAGGAGCGACACAATGAGGTCCACCGAGCGCGGCAGGCACACGCCCACCTGCGGCGTGTGCCGTCCCACGCCAAGCGACCGCAGCCGCCGGCCCAGGTGCTCCGCGCGGGCATCCAGCTCCGCGTACGTGAGCGTCACGGCGCCATGGCTTACTGCGATGGCATCGGGCCGCCGCGCGACCTGGAGCGCGAAGGCGTCCACGATGGACAGCTCCGAAGGGTAGGGGCGCGCCGAAGCGTTCCAATCGCGGAGCACCCGCCGCTGCTCCGCCTCCGACAAGAGCACCGCGTCTCCGGTGGCCCGGTCCGGCGCTTCCACGAAGCACCGCAACACCTGGAGGTAGTGCTCCGTCAGGCGCTCGATGGAGGCCGCATCGAACAGCGCCGTGGCGTATTCGAGCGTGCCCGCGAGCGCGTCACCGGATTCCTCCAGCGCGAGGAACAGGTCGAACTTGGACGTGCGCGTGTCCAGTGTCAGCGGGGTGACGGTGACGTCCGGGAACTGGAGCCGCGACGTGGGTGCGTTCTGGAGCGCGAAGAGCACCTGGATGAGGGGCGTCCGGCTCGGCTCGCGCTCGACCTGGAGCGCTTCCACCAGCTTCTCGAACGGCAGGTGCTGATGGGCGTAAGCCCCCAGCGCGCGGTCACGCACCTGTCCCAGTAGCTGGAGGAACGACGGTTCTCCCTCGAAGCGGGCACGGATGGGCAGCGTGTTGACGAAGAAGCCGATGAGCCCCTCCAGCTCCTTCCGCGTGCGGTTCGCGATGGGCGTGCCCACCACGAAGTCCCGCTGTCCGCTGTAGCGCGACAGCAAGACCTGGAACCCGGTGAGCAGGGCCATGAACAACGTGGCCCCTTCGCGGCGGGCCAGCTCCTCCAGCGAACGGTGAAGCCGCGCCGGGACCGTGAAGCGATGGATGGCACCCGCGAACCGCTGCACGGCGGGACGAGGCCGGTCGGTGGGCAGCTCCAGCACATGCGGCACGTCCTCGAGCTCCCGCTCCCAGAAGCCCAGCTCCCGCTGGAGCACATCGCCCTGGATCCACTGGCGCTGCCACGCCGCGTAGTCGGGATACTGGAGGGGCAGGGGCGCCAGGTCCCGAGCGAGGTACGCCGTGGACAGCTCCTGGTACAGCACGCCAAAGGACCAGCCGTCGGAGACGATGTGGTGCAGGTTCAGCACCAGCACGTGCCGCTGCTCCGCTTCACGGATGAGCAGCGCCCGGAACAACGGCCCCCGGGCCAGGTCGAACGGCCGTTCCGCTTCACGCTGCATGCACGCGAGCGTCTCCGCCTCCGAGCTGGACTCCGCGCGCTCCAGCGTCACAGGCAGGTGCGCGGCGACGTGCTGGATGGCGGTGCCTTCACCAGGGAAGGTGGTGCGCAGGGACTCATGCCGGTCCACCACGGCCTGAAGCGCCTGCTCCAGCGCGGCAGTGTCCAGCGGCCCTTCCAGCCGGAACGCGAACGGCAGCGAGTACAACGCGGAGCCCGGCATCCACTGATCCAGGAACCACAGCCGCTGCTGCGCGAACGACAACTGCTCCCGCGCCGCATCCGTGCACGGAGGGATGGGCGCCTCGGCGCGTTCGACCGTCGGCGCGGCCATCTCCAGCGCGGCGGCGAAGTCGCGCAGGAGGGGGTTCGCGAACAGCAGGCGCAGCGGCACGGGACGCTGGAGCACATCGCACAGCCGGCCGATGGCCTGCGTGGCCAGGAGGGATTGCCCACCCAGCTCGAAGAAGTCCGCCGTGGCGCTGACTGCCTCCACGTGCAGCACGTCCGCCCAGACGCGGGCGACGGTCCGTTCCAGCGCGGTCTCCGGCGCGACGAAGTCCTCTTCGGCCCCGGGACAGTCGCGCGGATCCGGCAGCGCCTTGCGCTCCACCTTGCCGTTGGCCGTGAGCGGCATCACGTCCAGGACGACGATGGCCGAAGGCAGCATGTGCGCGGGCAGGTGGCTCTTCAGGTGCGCCCGCAGCACCGGCGCCGTGAGGGGCTCTGACGCCGTCACGTACGCCACGAGCCGCCGGTCTCCCGGCACGTCCTCGCGAACCATCACCACGGCCTCCTGCACGGAGGCCTCCAGGCGCAGCGCCGCTTCAATCTCTCCCGGCTCGATGCGGAAGCCGCGCACCTTGACCTGGTGGTCCACGCGTCCCACGAAGTCCACCGCGCCGTCCTCGAGCCGCCGCGCGAGGTCCCCCGAGCGATACATGCGCGCGCCCGGTTCGGTGCTGAAGGGATCCGGCAGGAACCGTTCGGCGGTGAGGTCCGGACGCTCCCAGTAGCCCCACGCGACGCCGCTGCCTCCGGTGTACAGCTCGCCCACGGCGCCCACGGGCAGCTCGCGGCCCTCCGGGTCCAGCACGTACATCCGCGTGCCGGAGATGGCGTGGCCGATGGGCGCCGGCTCGGAGCCGAGCGGCGCGCACAGGAGCTGGCAGCTCGTGAAGGTGGTGTTCTCCGTGGGGCCGTAGCAGTTGAAGATGCGCGTGCGCGGCAGGGCCTCCAGCGCCCGGCGCGCGTGGGGCAGCGACATCACCTCGCCGCCCGTATAGAGCTGTCGCAGCGTCTGCGTGCCCGGCAGGCCCCGGTCCACCAGCGTGTTGAACAGGCCGGTGGTGAGGAACGCGGTCGTCACGCGCTCCTCGCGCAGGAAGTCTCCCAGTTCATCCAGCGCGGAGGCCCCTCGCGAGAACACGGCGACGCGGCCTCCATTGAGCAGCGGTCCCCAGAGCTCGAACGTGGACGCGTCGAACGCCACCGGTGCCAACTGCAACAGCACTTCATCTGGCCCCAGGTTCACGTAGTCCGCGTCCAGCACCAGCCGCAGCACGCCCCGGTGGGGCACGCACACGCCCTTGGGACGGCCCGTCGAACCCGATGTGAAGACGACATAGGCCAGGTCGTCCTCCACGACGTCGCGCGCGATGGGCCCGTCGCTGAACCCCGCCAATGCGTCCGCGTCCGTGTCCAGCCGGAGCGTGTGCCAGTCCCCCGACGGCAGGTGTGACTCCAGCCCGGCATGCGTGACGATGATCCGCACGCGCGAATCCGTGGCCATGAAGGCCAGCCGCTCCGAGGGGTACTCCGGATCCAGCGGGACGTACGCACCGCCAGCCTTGAGGACGCCGACCAGCGTGACGATGAGGTCCACCGAGCGTGGTAGGCACACGCCCACCTGGGGGCGTTCGCGGCCCACGCCCCGCGCCTTCAACCAGCCCGCGAGCCGGTTCGCCCGCGCATCCAACTCCGCGTATGTGAGCTGCTGCCCGTCACACCGGACGGCGACGGCCTGGGGACGGAGCGCGGCCTGGACCTCGAACGCATCAGCGATGTTTCGAGGAGCCAGACCCCGGGGGGACACGGGGGCGTCGACGGTGTCGGTCATGTCGACGCGCCACCCCCGACAAAGGGGGTGGTGGACTCAGGACCGCCCGGGGAAGCGCAGGCGGGTCAAACAGGGGCGGCGCGTGTCTCGGATTAAGAGACCCTGAGGCAGCGCACGCAAAAATTTGGCGCGGTGTTCGTGTATGCAATTTGTTCCGTTATTGCTGACATTTCATGGAGGGCAGGTCAGTCCTGGTTCATTGGCGTCTACATCCTGCAGCGCGAGCAGACACGTGAGCGCGTCCGGATCCACGGAGTCCATCAGGTAGGTGCGGCGCCACAGCAGCGCCGCGAAGCGCTTGGGCAACTGCGAGTCCGGCGTGACGAGCGCGCGGCGCACGCCGTTGCTGCCTACCGCGGCCTTCGCCATCGCGGCCTCCAGCTTCGCGACCTCGTCGGGGCAGCCCTCCGGACAGTTGTAGAGGAACACCGCGTGGCCGTGCTCCAGGTTGTGGATCCACGAACAGCGCGGCTGCTCCTCGGTGTAGTTGCGGCACGACAGCCACGTGGAGCAATGCAGGCCGGAGTTGGGCGGGTTCTCACCGTTGCCGCACGCGGTGCTGCCGCACGAGCTCACGTGATTGGCCGGCGACGTGTCCGAAAGCGGGAACGAGTACCGCTCGCAGGCCTCGCCACCGGGGTTGGGCGGATCATCGTTCGTCGAACCGCAGGCGAGACACAGCGAGAAGAGGAGGGCGGGGAGGGCGCGAGTCATCCCCTCCGTCATATCGCAACGGCCCTGGGCGCCTCAGCCCGGCGCCACGCCGCGCCGCTCCACGTCCCGGTCGCTCAGCCCCCGGAAGCCCAGGGCGTCCATCATGCGCAGGAAGTCCGCGGGAGGCAGGCTGCCGCCCGTGGCTCGCGAATGGCCATGCGCGAACGAGCCTCCCATCGGCGGCAGGTCCAGGCCCCGCAGCAGGGCGAGCAGGTCCACGGGCTCGCGGCTTCGCAGCACGAAGTTCACGCGGCCGGGCAGGTAGCCCGTGTTGGCGGCGACGACGATGTGGTCCGGCAGCCGCTGTATCCAGCGCATGGCTACCAGCGAGTGCACCTGCGCCTCGGAGCTGAACAACAGGAGCGCCAGGTTGCCCGCGAAGCGCGGCGGCGTCTTCGCGCACCGGGCCACCTCGCGCTGTACCTCCAGGCGGCAGTCGCGCAGCGCGTCCACGCCGGGCACGCGCCCCTCCGCGATGTCCGTCGCGTTGCCCGCGCGCAGCAGCACCTGCATCGCCAGCGGCGCCGCGAACCGGCTGGAGCGGCGGGCCGCGTTGAGCAGCGCCACCGCCTCCGTGATGGACGAGCGCTTCGCCCGCCGCAGCGCGTCCTTGAGGAACGGCATCGGCGCGTCCGCGCCCAGGTCCGCCACCGTCCCCAGCACCGCCAGCCACTCCAGTGGGCCCGGCACGATGAACGAGGACGTGAGCACGTACGTGAGCAGGCTCGTGTTCGCCACGGGCGCATGGCCGTAGGCGGTGAGCACCCGCGCGTCGGGCGGGAACGCCTCCGACGCGTGGTGGTCCACCACCAGCGTGGGCACGCCGGGCAGCAGCGGCTCCGCGCGGCTGCCCATGTCCAGCACCACCAGTGCCTCCGTGGAGGAGGCTCCCAGGCGCTCCAGGAAGCCCGGGTGGTGGACGTCCTCTCCCTTGCCCGGCAGGCGCGCCGTCGGCCGGGCGCCCAGCGACTGGAGTGCGCGGAGCATCAGCACTCCAGAGGTGAGCCCGTCCACGTCCGTGTGCGGCACGACGAGCACGTGCTTGTCCCGGCACGCTTCCAGGAACTCGCGCGCCTGGTCCATCGCCGCCTCTGGCGCGGGCCAGTGCGCATCCTTCGTGTGTCCTAGAAGCATGAAGGAAAGCTGTCACTGCCTGTAGCAGCACGGCAGGGCGCGCCCGTCGAGGCTGGTTGCCCTCCGGACGGCCCCACCGCTGCGGTCGCACGGCCCGAGCGTGGTGACCTTTGCTGGCATGGAAGGCCCTTCGAGCTACCGCCTGGGCTACGTGGCCCAATCCCTGACGCTCGGCGTAAGCGCCGGTCACACCTGCCGCCTCGCCACGGCGACGCCGCAGAGACTGGAGGCGCTCGCCGCGCAGAACCTGGAGGAGCTGGAGCAACTGCTGCGCTTCAACGCGGAGCACGCCATCCACGTGTTCCGCATCGGGTCGTCGCTCATCCCGTTCGGCTCACACCCGGTGAACACGCTGCCCTGGTGGAAGACCTTCGCGGGGACCTTCGCCACGCTGGCCCGCATCGCGCGCCAGTCCCACCAGCGGCTGTCGCTGCATCCGTCTCCGGCCGGCGCGTCGCTGTCCTCGCGCCACGAGCGCGTACGCGACGCCGCCATCGCGGAGCTGCGCTACAGCGCGCGCGTGTTGGACCTGTTGGAGGCGGGGCCCGAGTGCCGCGTCGTCATCCACGTGGGCGGCGCCGCCCCCAGCCGCCCGGAGGCGCTGGACGCCGCGCACCGGATGCTGGACTCGATGCCGGAGGACCTGCGTCAGCGGCTCACCATCGAGCACGATGACAAGGTCTGGACCGCTCGCGAGGTGCTGCCGCTGGCCCGCGAGCACGGCGTCCCCATGGTGGGGGACAACCTGCACAACGCGGTGCTGCCGTCGGATCCACCCATGTCGGTGAAGGAGCTGGTGCGCGAAGCGTCCACCACCTGGCGCGCGCTGGACCTGCGGCCCAAATTCCACCTGGCGTCACAGAAGGCGGGCGGGCGGCCCGGCGCGCACTCGGACCTCGTCGACCCGGTGGACTTCCGCGCCATGGTGGCCGCGCTCGACGGGCCCGCGGACTTCATGCTGGAGGCGAAGGAGAAGGACCGCGCGGTTTTCGCACTGCGTCGGGAGGCGATGTCGCAACGTCCACACAAGGGACAGGGCGCGCGGGCGCCGTGACTTCGCGGGTGCGAGGGCAGGGCACTTCCCATAGTGTCCGCGCCCATGACCCGCACTCCCCAGTCCCTCATTCGCGCGGCCCTGGCCGCCCTGTCGCTCGCGGCGCCCGCGGCCAGCGCGCAGACGAAGACGACGCCCGCTCCGGCCGCGAAGGCCACGCCCGCGGAGGCGAAGCAGTTCGCCGAGAAGCTCAACGCGGACCTGAAGCAGCTCTGGACCCGCCAGGCCACCGCCGAGTGGATCAAGAGCACGTACATCACCGACGACACGGAGCGGAACGCCGCGTCCGTGAACGAAGAGGTGATGGCCTACGTCAACAATGCCATCAAGGACGCGCGCCGCTTCGACGGGCTGAAGCTGGACGCGGACACCGCGCGCATGCTGCACCTCCTGCGCGTGTCCCAGACGCTGCCCGCCCCGGCGGACCCCAAGCAGCGCGCGGAGCTGGCCGCCACCGCCGCGAAGCTGGAGGGCCTCTACGGCAAGGGCAAGTACTGCGGCAAGGACGGCAAGGGGAAGTGCCGCGACCTGGAGGAGCTGTCCGACGTCATGGCGGAGAGCCGCGACGCGAACGCGCTCCTGGACGCGTGGACCGGCTGGCACGCCATCAGCCGACCCATGCGCCCGCTCTACACGCAGCTGGTGAACCTCTCCAACTCGGGCGCGAAGGACATCGGCTTCAACGACCTGGGCACGCTGTGGCGGTCGTCCTACGACATGACCCCCGCGGAGTTCGAGCAGGAGGCGCAGCGGCTCTGGGGCCAGGTCAAGCCCATGTACGACGAGCTGCACTGCTACGTGCGCGGCCGGCTCGCGAAGCAGTACGGCGAGGCCGCCGTGCCCGCCGGCAAGCCCATCCCCGCGCACCTGCTGGGCAACATGTGGGCGCAGGAGTGGAACAACATCTACCCGCTGGTGGAGCCGTTCCCCGGCCAGGCCAGCCTGGACGTGGACAGCGCGCTGGTGAAGCAGGGCTACGACGCGCAGAAGATGGTGAAGCTGGGTGAGAAGTTCTTCACCTCGCTGGGCCTCAAGCCGCTGCCGCAGACCTTCTGGGAGCGCTCGCAGTTCACCAAGCCGAAGGACCGCGACGTCGTCTGCCACGCGTCTGCCTGGGACGTGACGTACGACAACGACCTGCGCATCAAGATGTGCATCAAGCCCACCGAGGAGGACCTGGTCACCATCCACCACGAGCTGGGCCACGACTACTACTACACGTACTACTACAAGCTCCCCGTCCTCTTTCAGGCCGGCGCCAACGACGGCTTCCACGAGGCCATTGGCGACGCGCTCACGCTCTCCATCACCCCGGCCTACCTCCAGCAGGCGGGGCTGCTCAACGCGGTGGAGAAGAACGACAAGAACGTCATCAACCTCCAGCTGAAGGACGCGCTGGAGAAGGTGGCCTTCCTGCCCTTCGGCCTGCTGGTGGACCAGTGGCGCTGGGACGTGTTCAGCGGGAAGGTGAAGCCGGCGGACTACAACAAGAGCTGGTGGGCGATGCGCACGAAGTACCAGGGCATCGCCGCGCCGGTGGCGCGCACGGAGCAGGACTTCGACGCGGGCGCCAAGTACCACGTGCCCGCCAACGTGCCGTACACGCGCTATTTCCTCGCGCGGATCCTCCAGTTCCAGTTCCACAAGGCGCTGTGCGAGGCGGCCGGCATCAAGGGCCCCCTCAACGAGTGCTCCATCTACGGCAACAAGGCCGCGGGCGCGCGCCTGCAGGCCATGCTGGAGATGGGCGCGAGCAAGCCGTGGCCGGACGCGCTGGCGGCGATGACGGGCACGCGCCAGATGGATGCCACGCCGATGCTGGAGTACTTCGCCCCGCTGCGCCGCTGGCTCCAGGAGCAGAACAAGGGCCAGAAGTGCGGCTGGTGACGTGAGCAGGGAGTGGACTTCCCCCGGGACGGGCGCTTAGGCTGGCGCCCGTCTTGTAGGGTTGAACTCTGTAGGACCGGACGGCGACTCTTCCTGTCCGCGATGAAAGAAGAACAGCAAATGGCGACTGGTACCGTGAAGTGGTTCAACGACGCGAAGGGCTTCGGCTTCATCACGCAGGATGGCGGCGGCGAGGACGTGTTCTGCCACCACACCGCCATCAACATGGACGGCTTCCGCACCCTGGCCGAGGGCCAGAAGGTGGAGTTCGAAGTCACCAAGGGCCCCAAGGGCCTGCAGGCGCAGAACGTTCGCGCCGCCTGAGCCTGACCGTTTCCTGATTCACCCAAGAAGGTCCGACTCTCACCGGGTCGGGCCTTCTGTATTTTCCGGAGCCCGCATGCCCGCTTTCCGTCCGCGCTTCCTCCCCCTGGTGGCCGCCCTCGGGTGCGCCACGACGTCGCCCACCCCCCCCGCCACGCCCCCGGACAGCGCCGTCATGGCCGCGCCGTCCGCCCCCGTGTCGAAGGCCTCGCTGGCCGCGCTCAAGCAGGAGCTGGTGAAGCAGCACGGCGAGGCGCAGCGCGCCCGCATCGAGCGAGGCGTGGACCAGGTGGCCGTGCTCTGGCGCCCGGAGGACGGGGACCTGGCCGCCTTCGCGCGCGAGCAGTTCCTGCCCACGGGCCCCCAGTTGGACGCGACGTTCACGCGCTTCGAAGGGTTGTTCGAACAGTTCGACGGCCACATGAACGAGCTGGGCCGGGAGCTCCAGTGGTTCACGGACCTGGACCTGGGGCCGCTGTTGCCGGTGGAGCCGCTGCTCGCGGCGTATGATCCGTCCGCCAACGTCACGTCGGACCTGTTCAACGCGAAGCCGGGCTTCGTCGTGCTGCTCAACTTCCCGCTCACCACGCTGGCCGAGCGCGTGAAGGAGGGCCCGTCGTGGACGCGGCGCCAGTGGGCGGAGGCGAAGCTCGCGTCGCGCTTCAACCGGCGCGTGCCCGCGGCGGTGGAGCAGAAGGTGTCGCAGGCCATCGCGGACGCGAACCTCTACATCGCCGAGTACAACGTCTGGATGCACCACCTGGTGGACGCGAAGGGCCAGCGGCTCTTCCCCCAGGGGCTGCGCCTCATCAGCCACTGGAACCTGCGCGATGAGCTGAAGGCCGACTACACGGACCCGCTCGGCCTGGCGAAGCAGCGGACCATCGTCCAGGTGATGGAGCGCATCGTCACGCAGACGATTCCCGCCGCCGTCATCGACAACCCGCGCGTGGACTGGGATCCGTTCACCAACAAGGTCACGGTGGCGCCGCCGGAGACGGTGGAGGCGAACGCGCCCCAGCGCGCCGTGAAGGCGGACACCGCGCCGGAGCCGGACACGCGCTACGCGCGGCTGCTCGCCACGTTCAATGCATCGCGGAAGGTGGACCCGCATTCGCCGGTGGCCCCCACGCGCATCGCCCGTGCGTTCGAGCTGGACCGGGGCCTGCCGGAGGAGCGCGTGCGCGCGCTGCTCACCCAGCTCCTGGAATCCCCGCTGGTGCCGCGCGTGGCGAAGCTCATTGAGACGCGCCTGGGCCGCCCGCTGGAGCCACAGGACCTGTGGTACCCCGGCTTCCGTCCGGGCTCGAAGGTGCCGGAGGCGCAGCTGGACGCGCTGACGCGCAAGCGCTACCCCACGGCAGACGCCTTCGCGCGCGACATCCCGCGCATCCTCCAGGGGCTGGGCTTCACGCGGGAGAAGGCGGACGTGCTCGCCTCATACATCCGCGTGGACGCCTCCCGGGGCGCGGGCCATGCCCAGCAGGCGCTGCGCCGGGGCGACTTCCCCCGCCTGCGCACGCGCGTGGAGAAGGGGGGCATGGACTACAAGGGCTACAACATCGCGGTGCACGAGCTGGGGCACAACGTGGAGCAGGTCTTCAGCCTGTACCAGGTGGACCACACGCTGCTGTCCGGCGTCCCCAACAACGCCTTCACGGAGGCGCTGGCGTTCGTCTTCCAGGCGCGCGACCTGGAGCTTTTGGGTCTGGGCCAGCCGGACGCGGCCAGCGAGCGCGAGCGGGTGCTCAACGACTTCTGGCAGGCGTGGGAGATCGCCGGCGTGGCGCTGGTGGACATGGCCACGTGGCACTGGATGTACGAACACCCGGACGCCACGCCCGCCCAGTTGCGCGACGCGGTGGCCGGCCTGTCCCGCGACGTGTGGAACCGCTACTACGCGCCGGTGCTGGGGCGGAAGGACAGCCCGGTGCTGGGCATCTACAGCCACATGATCAGCTACCCGCTGTACCTGCCGGACTACCCGCTCGGGCACCTCATCGCCTTCCAGATTGAGGAGCACCTGAAGCAGCACGGCCCGCTGGGCGCGGAGTTCGAGCGCATGGCCACCTTCGGCTCCGTCACCCCGGACGAATGGATGCGCCACGCCACCGGCGCCCCCGTCAGCGCGGACGCTTTGTTGCGCGCCACCGAAGCCGCGCTGTGATAGTTCGGGCATTCCCCATTTAACTCTTCTGGAGGATTGACCTTGAATTTCATCTCTCGTGCGCTGGTGCTGGGTTCCCTGTCGACGATGGTGGGCTGTGCCACGACGAAGGGCGGCACGAAGACCCCGGACACGACCGAGCCGACCCCCGCGACCGCGTCGCTGGTGGACTACTGCGACGACACGCAGAAGGCCATCTCCAAGGAGGCGGACACGATGGCCAGCCCCTACGGGATTGATCAGCACATCGCCAAGAACTTCCCGGACCGCAAGGTGTCGTGGCTGATGACGGACAGCGCGTACCAGAAGTTCGTGGTGCAGACGGGCGCGAAGAACTTCGGCCGCTGCAACGACACGGCCTGCTACCTGTTCGCGGCGCCGTCGGCGGCCATCCACGGCGCGGTGGAGAAGTCGAAGACGGCGGACGGCACGCACGACCCGGCGGTGCTGGGCCAGGCGCTGGGCCTGCCGGCGAAGAACTTCGAGGGCCCGCTGCGGATGATGACGCTGGACCTGGGCGCGCAGAAGGTCTGCACGCGCCTGCCGGTGGACGCGGACCCCGGCGTGTGGAAGTGCCAGACGCCGGAGGACACCGACTGCTTCAAGTTCGGTGGCTACACGTCCGGCGGCGCGCCGGAGGTGATGGTCATCAACGCGCCGGTGGCGGACACGCAGGTGGCGGAGATCCCGTGAGCGACGAGGAGGTGCTCCTCCAGAGCCCGCTCCTGTACCGCGTGCTGCGCGGCCGGGACGGGGGGCTGTCCATCGAGGTCGTGGTGGGCGGCTTCGTCCAGTTCGAGGTGCGCGTGCGCCTGAACGCGGAGGAGACAGCGTCCTTCCAGAAGGAGGGACGTGCCTTCGCGGACCGCCTGGCCCAGGCCATCATGGCCAACCCGCCCTTTGGCGGCCGGTCCGTGAAGGTGCCCGTGCAGTGAAGCCTTCGCGGGGACCCGCCGCGCGCGGGTCCCCGTCGCAAGGAGGCTAGGGCGTGGCGGCGGTGTTGCCGGGGATGTCCACCAGCTCCACCTCGAAGGTGAGCACGGCGTTGGGCGGGATGCGCGAGCCCGTGGGCGGGCGCTCTCCGTACGCGGTGCTCGCGGGGCAGGTGAGCTTCGCCTTGCCGCCGACCTTCATCTTCTGCACGCCCTGGGTCCAGCAGGGGATGACGCCGTTGAGCGGGAACTCCACCGTCATGCCGCGCTTGTAGGAGCTGTCGAACTCCGAGCCGTCCACCAGCGTGCCCTGGTAGTGCACCTTCACGGTGTCGATGGCGCGGGGCGACTTGCCGGTGCCGGCCTTGAGTTCGCGGAAGATGACGCCGGAGGGCAGCCGCGTGGCCCCGGGCTCCTTGGACGCGCGATCCAACGTGGTGACGTTGACCTGCGCCATGCGCGACTTGGCCAGCGTCTGGATCTTCGGCCCGTACTCCTTCGGATCCACGGCGGGCGGAGTGCCGGCAACCGCGTCCTGGATGCCGCGCTGGAGCAGGGCCAGCTCCTCGGGGGTGAGCGCGAGCGCCGTCACGCTCTGGCCCAGCGAGACGCCGAGCGAATAGATGGTCTTCTGATCATCCGTCTGGAGCTCCACGGGCGCCTGGGCGGGGGCGGCCTTCGCGGCGGCCTGGGGCGCGGCGGCCGGCTTGGAGCTCTTCGTCGGGGCCTGGGCCAGGGCAATGCCCGGAGCACCGAGCATCAGGACCAGGGCCGCCTTCCACTGCATACGCATGCTTCCGCCTTTCACGAGCATGAGAGGGACCATAGCGCCGCTCGTGCGCCGTGGGTCGGCCATCCTCGCGCACAGGCCAACGCGAAGAATCCAGCGAGCGGAAAACCCCAGCGCACGCAGGCCTGCCCGGCGGTCGGGAAGGGCGCCGTTTTCTTGCGCGCATGACGTCTGAACGTACTGTGCCTTCAGGTCGCTGCACCCCCGCAGCAGCCTGTTGCACCAGCCGGAGGTCATGAGCCAATGAGCGAGAAGCGGAAGGCCAATCGGGCGCCCCTGGACATCTACCTCAACAAGTACATGGGCGGCGTGCCGTACATGACCCGGGCCGCGGACATCAGCCAGGAAGGTGTCAGTCTCTCGCGCCTCATCGAGCCCCAGCACGACGCGCGCCGCGTGGGCCTCCAGTTCCAGCTCCCCGGCTCCGAGGAGATCATCTACGCCGAGGGTGAAGTCGTACGCGAGTGGAAGGAACTGGGCCGCAAGGAGCAGTCCGGCGTGCGCTTCACGCTGCTCACCGAGCGGCACCGCAAGATGATCGACGCCTACGTCGACCGTCACACCGAAGGCAACTGACACAAGGCGTTACCCTCCGCGTGCGTCACCGCGATTGCGCGGTGCCACCGGCGGTTCGCGGTACCCCGCGCCGGGCTCATCAGGCGGATCCGACTGTCTCCGGGTCGCCTTGACTTCGCGCGAAGTGACCCCCTTGAATGACCGGAGAGGTTCCCTGTGCGCTCGCCGACGTGTCGCGGCGACAACGGGAGGAGTGCTCCGTGAGGCGTTCGCTGTGGGGATTGTTGCTGGTCGTGCCGCTGACGGCGCTGGGCCAGGGCAAGGACGCGAAGGTCGCCGCACCCGCCACGCCCGCCGCTGAACCTGTGCGCGGCGTGGGCAACCCGGGCATCAACTGGGAGGGCCAGATCCTGCGCGCCACGGGCGCCGGGGCCCCGGACCTCAAGGCCGCGAATCCAGGCCAGGCGCGCCTGGGCGCCGAGCGCGCCGCGAAGCAGGACGCGTTCCGCAACCTGCTGGAGCAGGCCCGGAGCATCCAGGTGAGCGCGGGCCGCACGGTGGGCGACGAGTTGGCGCGCGACGAAGTGAAGAGCCGCGTCGAGGGCGCCATCCGTGGCTACAAGGTCGTGGCCACGCGCTACTTCTCCGACAGCGGCGTGGAGATGGACGTGGAGGTGCCGCTCGCGGTGCTCAGCGCGGCGCTGACGCCCGCGCAGGAGCCGGCCATCGTGCTCAACGCCGAAGGCGCGGCGAAGTACACGGGGCTCGTGGTGGACGCGCGAGGGCTGGGCGCGCAGCCGGTGCTCGCGCCCCGATTGGTGGACGGGACGGGCAGGGCGCTCTACGGCGCGACGGTGCTCACGGAGGAGGCGCGCGGCACCGCGGGCGTCGCGGCCTGGTTCAACAGCCTGGACGCGGCCCGGAAGGCCTCGCGCGTGGGCGACAAGCCGCTGGTGGTGAAGGCCGCGCAGCTCCAGGGCTCCGACCTGGTCCTGAGCGCCGAAGGCATCCGCGCGCTCACCGAAGCCAACACCCGCTTCCTGGCCGAGGGCCGGGTCGTCATCGTCACGCAGTGATGTCCGCGCGCTCCCTCACGCGCATCGCGTTGGCCGCGGCGCTGATGAGCGGCTGCGCGGCGAAGCAGGAGCAGCCTGCGACGGTGGCCCGCGCGGAACAGTTGATGGCGTCCAACGCCGCCAAGCGCGGCGACCTGGTGCTCCGGTGCGAGCCCTCGGACGCGCAGATCCTCCTGGACGGGGTGGAGCAGGGGACGTGCAGCGACTTCGCCGGGGTGTCCCGGAGCCTGCGGATGGGGGACTCAGGCTTCCATCAGGTGGAGGTGAAGAAGCGCGGGTTCTACCCCTACACGACCTACTACCAGCCCAACGGCGCGCGGATGACGCTGAAGGTGAAGCTCCGGCCCCTGGCGCCCGAAGGCGGGGCTCCTCCCTGAGGGGTCCACCAGGGCTGGCCCCCTACACCGCGAGGAGGCGGGCGACCGCTCAAGGACCGCAATCAGGGGCCGAAGACGCCGTAGGATGGGCGGGGACAGGAGGCGGTCATCGGACGTCGCAAGAGAGGCAGTGAGCGCGCGGTGAAGGCGGTCCCCCAGCCCATCGCCACCCCGGAAGTATCCCCGGTGCTGCACGTCGTGCACCCGGAGCCCGTGCCCCCGCCTGGCGACCCCTCCGCGTTGGACGAGGCGGAGGCCCGCCGGGTCGACTTCATCTGGTCCGGCGTGATGGTGGGCTCGCTGGCGCTGGTGTTCGCGCTCCTGTCCGTGTTCGGCGGGGTGGCGGTGCCGGTGCTGCTGGCGCTGACGGGCGCGTACGCGTTCAACCCGCTGGTGACGCTCCTGGAGAAGCGCGGCGTGGACCGCACCTGGGGCACGTCCATCCTCTTCTTCGCGGGCACGCTGCTGATGGTGGGCGCGGGCCTGTACCTGGTGCCGGTGTTCCGCGACGAGGCGGCGAAGCTGCCCGGCTTCTTCCAGCGCGCCAGCACCCAGGTGGTGCCGCAGGTGGAGTCGCTCCTGGGCGTGTCGCTGCCGGACCTGGTGAGCCAGCGCACCGCGGAGCTGGGTGAGAAGGCCTCCGAGTTGCTCCAGAGCGCGGGCCCCACGGCGGCGCGGCTGGTGGCGAGCTTCGCCGGCAACACCGCGCGCTTCGCGGCCACGCTGCTGGGCCTGTCGGTGGTGCCGGTGCTGGCGTTCTTCTTCCTCCAGGACTACCCGCGCCTCATGGGGCGCATCCAGGACCTGCTGCCGCGCCGCTCCGTGGTGCTGGTGACCCAGCGCTTCCGCGAGGTGGACGAGGTGCTGTCCGCCTTTGTGCAGGGCCAGCTCACCGTGGGCGCCATCCTGTCGGTGCTCTACGCGGTGGGCCTGTCCGTGGCGCGCATCGACCTGGCCATCGCCATTGGCCTCATTGCAGGCTTCGGCAACATGGTGCCCTACCTGGGCACGGGCATCGGCGTGGTACTGGCCGTGCTGGGCGTCCTGCTGTCCTGGCAGGGGCCGTGGCAGCTGGCGGTGGTGGCGGCGACCTTCATCGTCGGGCAGCTGGCCGAGGGCTTCGTCATCACCCCGCGCGTCGTGGGGGAGAAGGTGGGCCTGGCCCCCGTGGCGGTCATCATCGCCGTGCTCGCGTTCGGTGAGCTGTTCGGCTTCGTGGGCATCCTCCTGGCCGTCCCGGCGAGCGCCATCCTGAAGGTCGTCCTGAGCGTCGTCCTCCAGCGCTACCGCCGCACGCAGCTCTACAAGGGGAGCGTCCAGGCGCCGTGACGAAGCTGGAGAAGCTGCACCAGGAGATCATCGCGTGCCGGGCCTGCCCCCGGCTGGTGGCGTGGCGCGAGGAGGTGGCCCGCGTGAAGCGGCGCGCCTACCGCGACTGGGACTACTGGGGGAAGCCCGTCCCCGGCTTCGGCGACCCGAAGGCCCGGCTGATCATCGTGGGCCTGGCGCCCGCCGCGCACGGGGCCAACCGCACGGGGCGGATGTTCACCGGGGACCGCTCCGGCGACTTCCTCTACGCGGGGCTTCAGCGCGCGGGCTTCGCGAACCAGGGGCACAGCGAGCACCGGAATGACGGGCTGAAGCTGACGGACGCCTTCATCGTCGCCGCCGGCCGGTGCGCGCCGCCGGACAACAAGCCGCTGCCGGAGGAGCTGGCCCGCTGCGCGCCGTTCCTGGACCGGGAGATGGCGCTGTTGCCCGGACGGGTGCTGCTCGCCCTGGGGGCCATCGGGTGGAACGCCGCGCTGGCGTCCGCCGCCCGCACGGGCGGTCCGCTCCCCACGCCCCGTCCCGCCTTCGGCCATGGCGCCGAGTTCCGGCTGCCGGACGGCCGGTGGCTGGTGGGCAGCTACCACGTCAGCCAGCAGAACACCCAGACGGGGAGGCTCACCCCCGCCATGTTCGACGCGGTGATGAAACGCGTCCGCGCGTTGTTGGAGTCGTGAGCATGGGGAAGATCAGGGCCCCTGCTCATGTTCCTTGACAGGTGCGGGAGCCCGCTGTTATTCCCCGCGCCCATCCGCACGACGGGTCGTTAGCTCAGCGGTAGAGCACTACCTTGACACGGTAGGGGTCAGTGGTTCGATCCCACTACGACCCATCATCAGTAAGTGATCCATCTCGCGGGCGGCCGGCTTTCTCAAAAGCCTGCCGCCCGCGGTTTTTTCCAGCGCAGAGGTTTATCCGCCATGTCCGAATCCATCACGGTGACGCTCCCCGACGGCAGCCAGAAGCAGACCGCCCGGGGCACGACCATCGCGGACTTCGTGAAGGGCAGCATCGGCGTGGGGCTCGCGAAGGCGGCCCTGTTCGCCCGGGTCAACGGCCAGGACATGGACCTGGCCCGCACGCTCGACGAGGACGCGAAGCTGCAGATCTTCACGTCCAAGAGCCCGGAAGGCCTGGACCTCATCCGCCATGACGCCGCGCACGTGGTGGCCAGCGCCGTGCAGAAGCTGTTCCCCGGCACGCAGGTGACCATCGGTCCCGCGACGGAAGAAGGGTTCTATTACGACTTCTTCCGCGAGAAGCCCTTCACGCCGGAGGAGCTGGAGAAGATCGAAGCGGCCGCCAACGCGGAGCTCAAGCAGGACATGCCGTTCGTCCGCACCGAGATCTCCATGGAGGACGCCATCAAGCTCTTCGAGGAGAAGGGCGAGAAGTTCAAGGTGGAGATCGTCAAGGACATCGCCGCCAAGGGCGCCAAGACGCTCACGCTCTACACGCACGGCGACTGGGTGGACTTCTGCCTGGGGCCCCACGCGCCCAGCACCGGGAAGATCGGCGTCATCAAGATCCTCTCCTCCAGCGGCGCGTACTGGCGCGGCGACCACCGCAACCCCATGCTCCAGCGCGTGTACGGCACGGCCTTCTTCGACAAGAAGGCCCTGGACGCCTACCTCACGCGCATCGAAGAGGCCCGCAAGCGCGACCACCGCAAGCTGGGCAAGGAGCTGGACCTCTTCCACTTCCACCCGTACTCGCCGGGCGCCGCCTTCTGGACGCCCAAGGGCACCGCGCTCTACCAGACGCTGTCGGACTGGATGCGCTCGCTCACGGCCGGTGACGGCTACGTGGAGATCAAGACGCCCCTGATGTTCAACAAGGGCCTCTGGGAGACGAGCGGCCACTGGGGCAAGTACAAGGAGAACATGTTCCTGGTGCTCGACAGCGAGTCCGGCGAGCACGACTTCTCCCTCAAGCCGATGAACTGCCCGTCGCACCACCTGTTCTACGGCTTCAAGAAGCACAGCTACCGCGACCTGCCCCTGCGCCTGCACACCCAGGACGTGCTCCACCGCAACGAGGCGGCCGGCTCCCTGGGCGGCCTCACCCGCGTGCGCCAGTTCGCGCAGGACGACGCGCACATCTACTGCATGGAGAGCCAGATCACCGACGAGGTGCGGCGCTTCGTGCAGCTGTTGGATCGCGTCTACAAGGCGGTGGGCCTCACCTACGCGGTGAAGCTGTCCACGCGCCCCGAGCAGCGCCTGGGCGACGACTCCCTCTGGGACCGCGCGGAGGGCGGCCTCAAGGCGGCCCTGGAGTCGCTGGGCCTGGCGTACGAGCTGGCCCCCGGCGACGGCGCCTTCTACGGCCCGAAGATCGACTTCGCGGTCTCCGACAGCATCGGCCGTAAGTGGCAGTTGGGCACCATGCAGCTGGACTACCTGGCCCCGGAGCGCTTCGACCTCACCTACGTGGGCGAGGACAACGCCGAGCACCGCCCGGTGGTCCTCCACCGCGCCATCTTCGGCTCCTTCGAGCGCTTCACCGCCATCCTCATCGAGCACTTCGCAGGCGCCTTCCCCGCGTGGCTTGCCCCCGTGCAGGCGACCATCGTCACCGTGGCGGACCGTCAGCTGGACTACGCCCGCAAGGTGCGTGACGACCTGCGCGCCAAGGGCTTCCGCGTGGAGCTGGACGAGCGCGGCATGACGCTCAACGCGAAGATCCGCGAAGCCCAGATGCAGAAGGTCCCCTTCACCCTGGTGGTGGGTGACAACGAGGTGGAGGCCGGCGCCGTGGCCCCCCGCCGGTACGGCGGCGAGGACCTGAAGACGATGAATGCCGCGGACTTCGAGGCGCTGCTGGCGAAGGAAGCCGCGCTGCCCTGAGTTGTGTAGGGGACTTGACTCCCCGTCCGGGCTGGACTACTTGCGCGACTTCCGGGGATTGAGGCACGCCCTCATCCCCCGAGCCGTCGGAGGGTCCTCCCATCGTCCGCGATCAGAGAACCAATCGCCGTATCCGAGCCCGGGAGGTCCGCGTCGTCGGGCCCAACGCCGAGCAGCTCGGAGTCATGTCCCTCGAAGCAGCCCTGGCGCGCGCCCAGGCGGACGGTCTCGACCTGGTCGAGATCTCCCCCATGGCCAAGCCGCCAGTCTGCAAGATCATGGACTACGGCAAGTTCAAGTACGAGGAGAAGAAGAAGGCCTCGGACGCCAAGAAGAAGCAGGTCGTGGTCCACCTGAAAGAGGTGAAGCTCCGCCCCAAGACGGAGGAGCACGACTACGAGTTCAAGGTCCGCAACACCCGCCGGTTCCTGGAGGAAGGGAACAAGGCGAAGATCACCATCCAGTTCCGGGGTCGTGAAATCACCCACAAGGAGCTGGGGAGCGCCATCCTGGACGACGTGGTGAAGGACCTGAAGGAAATCGCGGTGGTGGAGCAGAACCCCCGGATGGAGGGGCGCCAGATGTTCATGATTCTGGCCCCCAACCCGAAGGTGGCCCAGCGCGCCCGGGAGCTTGCCCGCCAGGCGGTGGAGGCGGCCGCGAAGAAGCAGGAAGCCAGGCCGGCGGTCGCCACGGCGGTCGTTTCCGCGTCGGCGGTAGGAAATCCTGCCCCCGTCGCGGCAAAAGAGTGATAGAGGCTTCCGCCCAAAGCGTCCGGGAACCGTGTGTCCCGGTCCGCCGTCAGTCACGAAGACTGCCGGCCGACAGGCAGAAGGAAGGTTTGGGATCATGCCCAAGTTGAAGACCCGCAGCGCCGCGAAGAAGCGCTTCCACGTGAAGAAGAGCGGCCAGGTGAAGTTCGGCAAGGCGTTCAGCAAGCACCTGTTCACCTTCTCCAAGACGCCCAAGCAGAAGCGCGGCAACCGTGGCACGGGCCACCTGCGCGACATGGACGCGAAGAAGGTCATCAAGGAGCTGTTCCCCTACGGCGCCTGAGTCGTCCTCGGGTTTGAACCAATCGTGAGTCCTGGCGGAGCGGCGTGAGGCCAGCGCCCCGGGCTCCCTTCCAGAAGTCAGGAGTGTGTCATGCGCGTCAAAAAGGGTTTCAAGGCTCGTCGTCGTCGTAATCGCATTCTCAAGCTTGCGAAGGGCTTCCGCGGCCGTCGCAAGAACTGCTACCGCCGTGCGAACCAGGCCGTCGAGCGCGCCCTGGACTACGCCACCCGCGACCGCGCGGTGCGCAAGCGCAACTTCCGCTCCCTGTGGATCGTCCGCATCAACGCGGCCGCCCGCACCGTGGGCCTGTCCTACTCGAAGCTGATCGCCGGCCTGGCGAAGGCGAAGATCTCCCTGGACCGCAAGGTCCTGTCGGATCTGGCCATCGCGGACCCCGCGGGCTTTGCCGCCATCGCCAACATCGCGAAGGCAGCCTGAGACACGGCCGGCGGTGACGCCGGCTCCCGAAGCTGAAACGGGCTGCCTCCACCAGGGGGCGGCCCTTTTTTTTGCCCGGTGCCAGAAGGCGTTCCGGGGCGTGAATGGAAGGCGGGAAGAGGACCATGCGAGACCGGTTGCAGGCGTTGGCGGACGCGGCGCGCCAGGAGATCTCCGGCGTGTCGGAGCCCTCGCAGGTGGAGGCGTTGCGCATCCGCTACCTGGGCAAGAAGGGCGAGCTGTCCGCGGTGCTGGGCGGCATGGGCAAGCTGCCCCCGGATGAGCGGCGCGCGTTGGGAGAGATCGCCAACACCGTCAAGGCGGAGCTGGAGCAGCTACTGGCGGACGCCACGAAGCGGGCGGAGGAGGCCGCGCTGGAGGCCCAGCTGAAGGGCCCGAAGCTGGACGTGACGCTGCCCGGGCGCGCGGTGCTGCCCGGCGGACGGCACCCGGTGTCGCGCACGCTGGAGGACATCGTCCGCACGTTCGCGCGCCTCGGGTTCGAGGTGGCCGTTGGGCCGGAGATCGAGCTCGACTACTTCAACTTCGAGGCGCTGAACCTGCCCAAGGACCACCCCGCGCGGGACATGCAGGACACGTTCTACGTGGACGAGCCCTCCTTGGGCCACGCGAAGAAGGCGGACAGCCCGTCGCTCTTGCGCACGCACACGTCGCCGGTGCAGGTGCGGCACATGCTGTCGCGCAAGCCGCCCATCCGCGCGGTGATGCCGGGCCGGGTGTACCGGCGGGACTCGGACATCACGCACACGCCCATGTTCCACCAGGTGGAAGGCCTGCTGGTGGACAAGGACGTGAGCTTCGCGGAGCTGAAGGGCACGCTGGACGCGTTCGTGAAGGCGTTCTTCGGCTCGGAGACGCGCACGCGCTTCCGCCCGTCGTTCTTCCCCTTCACGGAGCCCTCCGCGGAGGTGGACGTCACCTGTGCGTCGTGCGGCGGCAAGGGCTGCCGCGTGTGCAAGCAGACCGGCTGGCTGGAGGTGCTGGGCAGCGGCATGGTGCACCCGAACGTCTTCACCGCCGCGGGCTACGACCCGAAGGAAGTGACGGGCTACGCGTTCGGCATGGGCGTGGAGCGCCTGGCCATGCTGCGCTACGGCATCGACGACCTGCGGATGATGTTCGAGAACGACGCGCGCTTCCTCGCGCAGTTCTGATTCCGGCCCACCACTCAAGAGGACAACCCTGTGAAGATTTCAGTGAAGTGGCTGGGTGATTACGTCGCGCTGCCGCCGTCCGTGGACGAGCTGGCGCGCAAGCTGACCGCGGCGGGCCTGGAGATCGAAGGCGTGGAGCGCCCCGGCGAGGGCCTGCGCGGCGTGGTGGTGGCGCAGATCCGCGAGTCGGTGCAGCACCCCAACGCGGACAAGCTGTCCGTCACGCAGGTGGACATCGGCGGCTCCGCGCTGTTCCAGGTGGTGTGCGGCGCGAAGAACTTCAAGGTCGGTGACAAGGTGCCGCTGGCCACGGTGGGCGCGAAGCTGCCCAACGGCATGGAGATCAAGCAGGCCGCGCTCCGGGGCGTGGACAGCTTCGGCATGCTCTGCTCCGCGAAGGAGCTGGGCATCACTGAGGACTCGTCCGGCCTGCTCATCCTCCCCGCGGACACGAAGCTGGGCCTCCCCATCGCGGAGGCCCTGGGGCTGGATGACTCCGTGCTGGAGGTGAACGTCACCCCGAACCGGCCGGATGCGTTGAGCCACCTGGGCATCGCGCGCGAGGTGGGCGTGGTGACGGGCGCGCAGCTGAAGCCGCCGCAGCCGAAGCCCACCGAGTCCGGCAAGGACGTGGCGGAGCTGGTGAAGGTGCGCATCGACGCGAAGGAGCGCTGCTCGCGCTACGCGGCGCGGGTGGTGGAGGGCATCACCGTCCAGCCGTCGCCTCAGTGGATGCAGGACCGGCTGAAGGCGTGCGGCGTGCGTGCCATCAACAACGTGGTGGACGTCACCAACTACGTGCTCCTGGAGTACGGCCAGCCGCTGCACGCGTTCGACCTGGAGAAGGTGGCGGGCCAGGAGATCGTCGTCCGCACCGCGAAGCCGGGCGAGAAGCTGCGCACGCTGGATGACAAGGAGCGCACGCTGGACGCGGACGACCTGGTCATCGCGGACCGCGACCGCGCCCAGGCGCTGGCGGGCGTGATGGGCGGCGGCGACAGCGAGGTGACGCAGGGCACGAAGCGCATCGTCATCGAGTCCGCGCACTTCCACGGCTCGGGCGTGCGCCGGTCCGCGAAGCGCTACGCGCTGCACACGGAGGCGTCGCACCGCTTCGAGCGCGGGGCGGACCTGGACGCGGTGCTGCCGGCGTTGGACCGGGCCGCTCAGCTCATCGCGGAGCTGTCGGGTGGCACGGTGGCGCCGGGCCGGGTGGACGTGCAGCCGGAGCCCCTGGCGCCGCGCCGGGCGACGCTGCGCTACGCGCGGGTGGAGAAGGTGCTGGGCGTGGCGGTGCCGGAGGCGGAGGTCCGGCGCATCCTGACGGCGCTGGGCTTCAAGTCCGTGGAGGAGGCGCAGGGGCAGACGACGTACGAGGTGCCCCGGGCGCGCGTGGACGTGGAGCGCGAGGAGGACCTGATGGAGGAGGTCGCCCGCGTGTACGGCTACGACAACATCCCGGCGCGGCTGCCGCGAGGGCTGGAGACGCTGGCGCCGGAGCCCCTGTCCATGGAGGCCGAGCGCCGGCTGCGCCACGCGCTGGGCGGCGTGGGCCTGTCCGAGGTGGTGAACTACTCGTTCGTGGCGCCGAAGTCGCTGGAGGTGCTGGGCGGGAAGGAAGCGCCCATCGCGCTGATGAACCCGCTGAGCGTCGAGCAGTCGGTGATGCGCACGAGCCTCTTGCCGGGCCTGCTGGAGAACCTGTCGCGCAGCGTGCGCCATCAGGTGGAGTCGGTGGGCCTCTACGAGACGGGCCGGGCGTACTTCCGGGACGCGCAGGGCGGGCAGGGCATGCGCCCGGCGGCTCGCGAGGTGCCGCGCGTGGCGGGCCTGGTGTGGGGCCTGCGGGGCGGTGGCCGGAGCTGGACGCAGAAGGACTCGCGCGTGGACTTCTACGACGCGAAGGGCGCGGTGGAGGCGCTGCTGCACGCCCTGCACGTGGAGGGCGCGGCCTTCACCCCTGCGGAGGCCCCCGCGTACCACCCGCGGAGCTGCGCGCAGGTGGCGCTCAATGACGGGACGGTGCTGGGCCTGGTGGGCGAGGTGCACCCGCGCGTGGCGAAGGCGCTGGGCCTGCCGGAGGGCGTGTTCGTGTTCGAACTGGACACGGATCCGCTGTACGCGGCGGCGCGGCTGGTGCCGCAGGCGGCGGCGCTGCCGAAGTACCCGGCGGTGCTGCGCGACCTGGCGGTGGTGGTGCCGCTGGAGCTGCGCAACGAGGAGGTGCGCCGGGTCATCCTGGAGGTGGGAGCCCCGCTGGTGGAGGACGCGCTGGTGTTCGACGTCTACACGGGCAAGCCCATCCCCGAGGGGAAGAAGAACCTGGCGTACGCCTTGAGGTACCGCTCGCCCGAGCGGACGCTGACCGACGCGGAGGTCACGGCGGCCCACCAGCGCATCATCACCGAGGTGAACCAGCGGCTGGGAGCGGCGCTGCGCGCCTGAATTCCTGAATGAAGTCAGGACGTTGACACGGTTCGGGGAAGGCTGACACCATGCCCCGCGTTCACCGGCCAATCACGGGTGCCAGAGGACTCGCATGACGAAAGCGGACATCATCGAGGGGGTCTACGAGAAGGTCGGCTTCTCCAAGAAGGAGTCGGCGGAGATCGTCGAGCTCGTCTTCGACACCGTGAAGGAGACGTTGGAGCGCGGGGACAAGATCAAGATCTCCGGGTTCGGAAACTTCCAGGTGCGCCAGAAGAAGGCGCGCGTGGGCCGCAACCCGCAGACGGGCAAGGAGATCGAGATCAGTGCCCGCCGGGTCCTGACCTTCCGGCCGAGCCAGGTGTTGAAGAGTGCCCTGAACGGCGAGGCACCCCCGGAGAACCACGCGGAGATCGACGCGCAGGAAGAGGCGGCGGCGGACGCGGCGGAAGCCCGGGGCGAGGACTTCGACGAGGGAATGGAAGAGGGTGACGAGTAGGTTTTTTTCACCGGTGTCCGTCACCTCGCGCTTGACCCAAGAAAGCGGCGAGGGCATAAGGCAGCACCGTTTCACGACGGCGGTTCTCGGGGCGTAGCGCAGCCTGGTAGCGCACTTGCTTGGGGTGCAAGTGGTCGCAGGTTCAAATCCTGTCGCCCCGACCAAAATGAAGGCCCTGGAGTTTCCGGTGCAAGCCGGTGACTCCAGGGCCTTTGTTTTTTCCGCGAGCGGGCAGGTGGCGAGCCCTGGCCCTACGTGGGCGTGAGCCGGCTAGACACTTCGCTGCGCTTCCCCTGGGAGAACCTCCGCGCCTACAGCTCCGCCTACCTCTCATGGGGAGTCACCTTGAACGGTGGAATCTCGTCGGCCAGTGTGACCGAGAGCCGAGGGGAGGCCTGGCATGTCGCAGCCCGCCGTTCGTCCGAGTGCCCGTCGCGAGCGTCTCGGTCGCGTTGACCTGAAGAGCAGTGTCGCGCGGTGCCGTCACGTGGCTCGCGAGAGCTTCGCGGCCACCCAGGCCGAGTTCGGCCGCATGGAGAAGGCGCTCCGTGCCTTTGATGCGGAGCTTGAAAAGGTCGCGCGGATGGAGCTCGGCCGTCACTCGCATGCGCAGCTCCGCAAGGCGGTCGCTCCGCTGCTCGAGCAGAAGCGTGCGCGTATCCAGGAGCGCTTCAAGGATTTGGTCGACGCGCACGAGCTCCGGCGGGAACAACTCGACACGTTCACGGTCTTGTTCTTCGGCAAGACCATGGCCGGGAAGTCGACCACGATCGAGGCGATCAGCGCAGGGAGTGGGGATACGATCGGCGACGGCGGACCCGACTACACGAAGAAGATTGAAGGCGTGCCCTGTGACGGCCTGCTTCTTGTCGACACACCTGGACTGCTGGGCTTTCGAAAGGAACTCGCCGGAGTCGCTGAGTCCTACGTCACCCGTGCCGACCTGATCTGCATGGTCGTCGCGGACGACTCCATCGAACCCGAACTGTTCGAGCGGATGCGGGAGATCCGCGGCCAGCACAAGCGTCTGGCCGTCCTGCTCAACGTGAAGGCCGCGAACAGGAGGCTCCTTGCCGGAGACCTGGATGATGCGTGGGATGCGCGTGAGGTCAGCGAATACGTCGAACTCATCCGCGTGCAGCTTCAGAGCGCTTTTCCGGGGGACGAGGTCCCCATCATTCCGTATTGCGCGAACGTCGCCTTCGAGGCGCAGCGTGAGGAAGACCCAGACCGTCGAGCGTTCCTCTGGGAACACAGTCGCATCGACGATGTCATCCGCGTCGTGGCGAACACCCTCACGCGGGATGGCCTGGCCATCCGTGCGACGGCACCGTTCGATGCGCTCGCGTGGTTCGCGCAAAGCATCGCGGATGAACTGGAAGAGGACCTGCCCGTGTTGCAGCGGCAGCTCCCGGAATTGCGTCGCAAGCGGGGCGAGGCCGCAAGGCGTTTCGAGCGCGTCACCGTGGACTCGGCCACCGAGCTCTCGCAACTCAAAGGCCATTTTCTACGGGTGAATGACCAGCTCTACGACCTCGCAGGAGAGATCATCCGAGGGGAGAAATCCGAATCGCCCAAGAATGCGTTCCGCCGGGTCTGCCGCTGGAAGACGGTCCAAGAGATGGCCCACGGATATCAACAGGGCGTGATCAAGCGATTGCAACGGAACGTCGAGGATTTTCGCGAGGGTCTGCGAAGCGACCTCGTCGCTCTCATGCAAATCGAAGCCGAAATCGAGAACGTGGACGAGCCGGAATTCGAGAGTCAGGATTGGAAGAAGGGGGCGGCGCGCCTTCTGCGTCGCAGCAAGCCTTTTGCTGGCGGAGGCGGCGCCGTCCTGGGAGGCGCCATCGGTGGGCTGCTCGGACCCATTGGCGCGCTTGTCGGATCGCTTCTTGGGGGCTGGCTATTCTCGTCGGGCGTCGAAACGATGGCTGAGGAATTGGATGCGAGTGCAGCGCGAGAGCTGAACCGCCAGCATCGGGACCTCCGGCAGGCCATGCAGGACCAGCTCTGGACCGCGTACCGGAGCTTGAATGACCGTCTTTACGAGTGGACGAAGGCGGCCACCGCGAAAACGGGCCACTCCGTCGGTGACTTCCTCGGTGGTCTCTGCGATGCGTTCGACGGGCTCGTGCGGGCGACAGGGACCCTTGTCGATACGCTGCACCACTCCCGTCATGTTCTGGCACGTGCCTCCTACCGTGTCCTCCTCACTCAGTGCCACCCGGCATTCCGGTCGGGAAAGGTCGAACTCGTCGACGCGACCCAGTGGATGCGCTACCGCGCCAAGCTCCGCGTGTGGTGCTCCGACGGAGGCTCGCCCATCGGCCTCGTTGTAGGCCGTGGCGGAGCGCAACTGAGGGCGATCCAGGCCCACATCGGTACGCCCATTGACGTGGTTGCTGATACCGGCGAGCGGACGACACGTGAAATGGTGGTGGATGCGCTTCGGCCAGCGCGGCTCGACCCTCGAGCGGTCTCCATCAGCCAGGTTATTTCGGTTCAGGCGGATGGGCCACTCGTCGGAGCCATCCGCGGCAGGCGCAGCCGAAACCTGCTCCTCGCCAGCGAAGTGCTCGGTGTCAAAATCTCGCTCGTGACGAAAGCGCGGGCTGAACAGCGAGGCTCCCGATGAGGCAACGCCGGCTCCGTTTCGCAGAGGCCCGAGAGACTGCGCGCCACGCACTCGACCAGTTCACCTGCCTCCTTGAGGACGCCGGTGAGCCTGCCCGCGAACTGCTCGACCGCACTCGGGAAACAGTGCGGCTGGATCCGCGGCGCCTGTCGCTCGCGCTCGCCGGTGAGTACTCCGTTGGAAAGAGCAGCCTTGTTCAGGCGCTCACGGGGCAGAGCATCGCCGTCGCCGCGGGACCGACGACTTCCGAGGTGACATTCTACCCGTTTGGAGACATCGACCTCGTCGACATGCCAGGCACGCTGTCGGGACAGTTCGAGCACGACGAGCGCGCCCGCAGGGCCATCGCCGATGCGGACTTGCTGCTCTACGTGGTGACCAACGAATTGTTCAATGCTGCGAGCCTCCCGTATTTCCGGATGGCCGCCGACAGGCTCGCGAAGAGCCACCAGATGCTCCTCGTCGTGAACAAGTTCGATCGGTTCAACCTCGATCGACGCACTCCCGAAGAGGCAGTCGCGTTCATCAAGTCGACGTTGGCCGAGGAAATCCAGCCCTTGTCGATCGAGCCATTCGGCCCGGTCGTCGTTTCGGCGCGAGACTACGTCTCGGCGCTCTCTCAAACGGATGAGGCGCGCAAGCAGCGCCGCCTCATGGAGAGCCGCTTCGACACCCTCTTCGAGGCAATCGACATCATTACGCGGGAGCGGGGGCTGCTCGGGCAGGCGGCTCGCCCGCTCCAGCAGTTGCTCGATTTGATCGGAGATGCTCGTGCGCTGGCGCTCGCTGAGGATCCCTCCGCGCAAAACGCCGAGGCGTTTCTTCGCCGGAAGGCCTTCCAGCTCAGTGAAGGCCGCACCGCTGGTCGTAACGAATTCAACGCGCTTTGTGATCGCGCACGCGCTCGCCTGGTGAAGCCCTGCGAGCGGATCCTCAAGGCGCTAGATAGCAAGGTGGCGCCCGAGGAAATCGAGGCGCTCTGGAGGCAGATCAACGGCGAGATCGAGCGCGTGGTCGAAGAGACCGGCCATGAGTTCAGCGCTCTTGTCGAACGGCTCTCCCACGACATCGCCAACCGGCTTGAGGAACTGGAAGCGTCACCCGCAGCGAAGAAGGTCCTTGAGGACTTCTCCGTCGACTTTTCCCGGCCCGACCTCCCAGAGGAGGGCGACGGCATTTCGAAGGGCCTTCGCGACTCCTTGCTGAAGTCGGCACGTTCTGGGGCGGCGCAGATCGCGAAGAACGGAAAGGAGGTCGGCGAGGCGGTCGCGAAGATTTACAAGTTCCTTGGTGGCAAGTTCAAACCGTGGGGCATCAAGAAGCTTGGATCTTTCTTCGGAGAGGCAGGCAAGGCGCTGGGGCCGCTTCTTGTCGGCCTTGAGGTGTATTTGAATTACCGCGAGGAGAAGGCTCGTGAGGAAGGCGAACGGGCCATGCGCCGCGCTCGCGCAGACGTTCGGATTCAGTTCGACGATGCCGGCGACCAGTTCCGGGCGACGTTGATGGAGCAGGCGGACGGAGTTGTGAAAAGGCTTTACGACGAGCCCATTGCGAAGACACGGGAGCTTGCCGGAGAGCTCCTCCTGCGCGCGAAGTCGCGCCGGGCTCTTGCAGCGGGTTTGGAGGAACTCGAGCGGAACTGCCGACGAGCCATTCGCGACCTTGACGCGTGACACAGCGAAGTTCATCCCCGCAGGAATGATGCACTCCTGGCTGCGGGGACTTCCGGTATCACGCTGAGTTATCGTTAAGTGCAGGTTGCAGAAAATGCATGGTTGGCGCGAGCATGCGGTCCGCTGCTCGCCTCCTGGCGGGCGGTCCTTACCCTCAAGGAGTGTTCAGCACATGCGAATCCCCCGGACTTCCGGCCGTAGGACGCTGCTTGGAACGCTGCTGTGTACCCTTTCCCTCGTGGCCTGTGGACCGGCCCCCGAGACCGAGCCCACCGACAGCGCTCCCGTGGGCACGGAGCAGCAGCCCGTCGTCTACGGGACCGACAACCGCACGGACGTGTACGCGCACGCGAACGCCACGCTGCGCGCTCGCGCTCAGCAGTCCACCGTCGCGCTGATGAACCCGTCGGACTTCAACGCGACCAACCCCAACAACGTCACCTTCAACGCGTCCACGCTGCGCTCCGCGTACAACCTCTGCACCTCCGAGCGCTTCCTGGACGACCTGACCCCGGCCTTCTGCTCCGGCACGCTCATCGACGATGACCTGGTGCTCACGGCGGGCCACTGCATCACCAGCGCGTCGGCCTGCTCCAGCACGCGCTTCGTCTTCAACTTCTACCGCACCGCCGCCGGCACCCTGCAGACGGTGACGACCGCGGACATCTTCTCCTGCCAGGCGATTGTCGCGCGCCAGCAGGCCACGGTGGGCGGTCGCAACCTGGACTTCGCCGTCGTCCGGCTGGACCGGCCGGCCACCCCGCGCTTCACGCCCGCCCCCATTCGCGCGGGCAACGCCGCGCTGCCCGTGGGCACCAACGTGACGGTCATCGGATCGGGCAGCGGCATTCCCTTCAAGATCGACTCGGGTGGCTCGGTGCGTGACGCGCGCGCGGGCACGCTGGACTACTTCGTGGGCACCACGGACACGTTCGGCGGCAACTCGGGCTCGGGCGTGTATGAGAACAATGGCTACACCGTGGCCGGCATCCTGGTGCGCGGTGAGACTGACTACAAAGCCAACGGGAGCTGCAACGTCGTCAACACCTGCACGGAGACGGGCTGCCGCGGCGAGGACATCACGTACGTCCGGCCGGCCATCGACGAGTACTGCGGCGTGGCGACCAGCACGCGCCTGTGCGCTGGCTACCCGCCGCCCCCGACGCCGGTGACGTTCACCTTCAACGCCACCAACACCAACAGCGCCAACCAGAACACTGTCAACCAGAACGTCACGCTGGCCGCCGGACAGACCCTGAAGTTCGGCACCTGCACGGTGCCGGGCGCCTCCGGCTCGGGTGACACGTACCTGCGCCTGTACAACGGGACCACCCAGGTGGCCTCGAACGACGACGCCTGCGGCACGCTGTCCTACGCGAGCTTCAAGGCCACGACGGCGGGCACCTATCAGATCCGCGCCGGCTGCTACTCCAGCGGGAGCTGCAGCGGCACGGTGGCGTACACCATCCAGTAGTCCCTGATGAATCGAAGCGGGCGGTGGCGTTCGTCACCGCCCGCGCCGGGCTCCTTCCTCACTCCCATTGCAGGAGGAGGACCCCGTTCCCATCCAGCTCCACCCGCGTCCGCGGTGCCAGCCGGCGTCCCTCGCGGTCCAGGACTCCGCACAACCAGGCAGCAGGTCCACGCCCGGTCTGTCCTTCCTCGCCGCCCAGGATGGCGGAATGCCGCTGCTGACATCTCCACCCGAAAACACCACGACCCTCCGCCCGGCACCGGCGGCCAGGAGCGCGGGCTTCTGGGCTTCCTCCAGGTCTTCCCCCAGTCCCGCGGTGGCGATTCCCTGACGGCGGAGGGTGGCCAGGGTCTGCGTCAGCCCCGGGTAACCCCAGTCCAGCACGTGGTTGTTCGCCAGCGCGCAGCAGTCGATTCGGGCCGCCTTGAGACAGGCGGCGTTCTCCGGGTGCATGCGGTAGTGGATGCCCTTGTCGGGCCACCACTGATCGCTCGTGGTGATGCTTGTCTCCAGGTTGATGAGCCGGACGTCGGGCGCGGCCTGATCCAGCGCGGCGAGCGCGTCTCCCCAGATTTCTCCGAAGCCGACCGGCTTGCGGATGGGGCCGTTGCGCTCTTCCGCCAGCGCGACGTAGGCCCGGGCATCCTTCAGGTAGGACTCATGGATGCCGGGTGGAGCAGGGTGGGGCAGTGCCTGATCAATGCCCCTGCCGGTCATCACGTCGCCGCAGAGGAAGAGGGTAACCAACCCCTTGTCTTGCTGGCTGGGAGTCATCATCGACGAAGGACCGGAGGCCCCGAGTCCTTCAGTAGGTGAGCGACTTCTTTGTCGTCACGGCATGGGCGGAGGAGATGCGCTTCTCCACCTCCTTCGCGTCGTGGCCGCGCGGGCACTTCGGTGCTCGCTCGTCGTGCTCCTGCATGGACATGAACGCGGTGAAGGGCTCCTGACACTTGCGGCAGAAGAACTCGTAGATGGGCATGGCGTGCTCCCCTTGAAGAAAGGATGCGATCCGCCACCAGCAGGTGGCAGGCATCGAGGCGCCATCCCGCCGTCGGCGCGCCAAGTCAGGCCTACCTCCTGAAACATTCGAATCAACATGGAATCGGAAACTCCGAAGCGTCGAGTGCCGATAATTCCCCGGGAATGGCGGGAGGAACGCCACCATTCCGTCATTTAGGATTCGTGCCCCACGCATCTTCACCCGGAGACAGGCCCTTGATCAGCTCCCTCATCCGCCAGGTCGTCAGCACGGTCCAGACCGCGCTCGCCAAGCCTCCGGTGGCCCCCCAGCCTCCGCCCACGCCCGCTCCCACCGCCGCGCCGTACTTCCAGGACGGTCTGGACGCGGCGAAGGCCAGCCCGGTGAACCTCAGCGGCTACGGGAACACGCCTTCGGCCGCGGCTGCCGCGAGCGTGGACTCGCCGCTGACGAAGGCGAGCAGCGGGGAGAAGGTCGGCCCGGAGTTCATCCACCTGGACGCCGGATGGACTCCCCAGGGACAGGGCTACGACGCCAAGCGCGGTGAAGTGCTCACGACCTATTACAACGACGACCACCGGGTGCTCCTGTCCGTGCAGGACAAGGACTCCGGGAAGGAGACGCATCAGGCCGTGCTCGGTGGACCGCCGCCCGCGGGTCCTCCCAGCCATGGTGGCGGCGTCTCCACGGATGGTGACCACGTCTATGTCTCCGACACGGATCACATCTACGTCTACACGCGCGAGGAGATCGAAGCCGCGCAGAACGAGTGCCGCGAGGCCATGCCCTCGCAGGTCATGGATGTCCCCAAGCCTGAAGACCTGAAGGATCCGGCCACGGGCATCGGCCTGGTCTCCGCTGGCAGTTACATGACCGTGAAGGATGGCTACGCGTACATCGGTGGCTACAGCAAGGACGGCGACGGCAAGGCGGGCGCCGTCTGGCGCTACGAGATCGACGAGAAGACCGGCGAACTCATCGAGGACTCTCGTGAGGGGCCCATCCGTGCCCCGGACCGCGCGCAGGGGATGACCGTCACCGACGACGGCATCATCTTCACCACGGGCGACAAGAAGCTCATCTACCAGCCGTTCACGTCCACCGAGGACACGTTCTCCGCGGACATCGACAAGCGCGTGGACATTGGCAACGGGCTCATCGACCCCTATGCCCAGGGCGTGAACATCATCGATGGTGAGATCTGGGTCACCTACGAGAGCGGCTCGCACAAGTACCGCGACAACGTCGATGAGCCCCGTGAGCACATCCAGCGCATCCCGCTGGAGGATCTGGACCTCGCGGCGGGTTGCCTCACTCCGGAGCAACTGGAGGACTGAGCGGTAACGCGGGCGGCGGGAGGCTTCAGACCTCGCCGCCCTGGATGCCAAGCTCGCGGTACAGCGGCGCCAACGCCTGCTCCAGCAGGGCCTGGTGCTCCAGGTCGAGCGCGCCGTGGCCGCTGCCTACCTTCCCCTCGCGGATGAAGCTGCCACTTCCCGGCCTGCCTCGGAGCGGGTCGAAGCGGTGGGTGTTTCGCTTCATGTAGTCGAAGCTCGTCTTCTCCAGGATGCCCGGCAGCCACGCCTCTTCCAGGCGCAGGCCCAGGAACGCGGCGATGCGCCGGCACTCCTGCTCCCGGTTCGCGACCAGGCCCGCGTAGCGCACGTGCAGGACGTTCGGGTCCTTGCGGTGCGGCCACCAGGACCGCAGATGCGACGACCAGCCGTTGTGCCGCAGCGCCCCCTGGAGGTACTGCCCGAAGTCCTGGCTCCCGCCCTGACGGAGGACCTGCTGGTGGTAGTAGGAGAGCAAGCTGTCCGAGGCCGCCCGCGTGACGTAGATGATCCGGCTGCTGGCCGGTGGCCTCAACAGCGCGTGATTTTGATGCGTCTTGATGACCCGGGGCGACGGCAGCGCGGCCAGCAGTGCACGGCTCTCTGGTTTCGTCCCCAGCGTGTCCAGGAAGGGCGAGACGTCCTGGATGTGTTCGAACTCTCCGTGTCCCTTGTGTAGCAATTGAAAGACAATCTGTTGCATCCACGTCGTCCCGGCCTTCGCCGCGGTCGCGATGTAGATGTCCCCGGGCAGGGGCCTGAGCAGGACGTACCGCGCCCGGAACCAGGCATAGGCCCCCCGCAGGCCCGCCCACTGGTACCTCAACCGGAGCCTCCACCCTGGCCCTGTCTGGGAAACGCGCGGCTTGGCGATGGTCACGCCATCCAAGCTAGATAGAACCGTTTAACTAGCCTTGTGGGATTTTATTGATTTGTCTCCCATCCACCAGTCAGGATGGCGGCCCTCTGGAGACGCAAAGCCATGCCGATGGATCCCCGAGCCGCGAGTTTGATGGCGCTGAAGAACTGGGCGCAGCAGCGTGAAATCGAGCCCGCGAAGATCGCGCGCCTGGTGGAGGGGTTGTCCTCTTCGGAGGTCCGCGGCGCGCCGCTCCAGAACCCGGTGATGATGTGCCCGGGGCTGGAGGCGAAGCCGTGGCATGACCCCCAGCGCCATGCCTTCGTCGCAGCGCTGGAGCAGGCCTTTCCGGCCATCCGCGCGGAGCTGCTGGAGCAGTACGGCAGCCTGAGCACCCACCCCGAGTCCCGCATGCTCGCGGTCCGCGGCAAGTGGGACACGTTCTACTTCTTCAACACGGGCCACCGTTTCGTGGAGAACCAGGCCTCGTGCCCCAACACCACCCGGGCGCTCGCGCACGTGCCGGGCATCGAGGTGGCGGGCATGGCCTACTTCTCCGTCATGGCCCCGGGGACGCAGGTGAAGCCCCACTGCGGCTTCACCAACACCCGCATCCGGTGTCACCTGGGGCTCGTCGTTCCCCCGGCCTGCGAGATGCGCGTCGGCAGCGAGACGCGCGGCTGGGAAGAGGGCCGTTGCATCGTGTTCGACGACTCCTTCGAGCACGAAGTCCGCAACGACTCCGACCGCTTCCGGGCCGTCCTCCTCGTCGACACCTGGCATCCGGACCTGTCCGAGGTCGAGCGTCAGGCGCTCACGTTCCTCATGTCGTCCTGGAAGGCCTTCCTCAACTGAGCAGGGCCCGGCGCCGCGCTCAGGCCGGTTGACGCCGGCCCGGCATGCGGTTCGCCACGAGGAAGAGCGGGTCGATGCTCCGCACCCGCTCGTCCGGAGGCAGCGTGCGCAGCTGCCTCGTGACGAGGTGCAGCTCCGTGCAGCCCGCGATGAAGCCGTCCACGTCGTGGGTGCGGACCAGCCGCTCGCACAGCGCGGTCGCCTCGGTGGCGTCCCCGTGCTTCTTGAGCCGGTAGATGACCTCGTGCAGCTCCGCCTGCTCCTCGGGCGTGGTCCAGTGCAGGTGCGGCTCCGCCACGCGCCAACGCTCGTTGCGCTCGAAGACGCGCGCGGTGCGAGTGCCCTGGCTGGAGAGGATGAGCCAGCGCTTGCCGGACGCAATCACCTCGTCGAGCACCATGTCCACGAGCGAGACGGTGAGCTCACGCAGCGCCGGTGAGACGTATCCCAGGAAGTGGTGCATCGTGACACATGCGATCACGATGCGCTGTGCGCCGAGCGAACGCAGGCGGCTCATGACGCCTTCGAGCCACCGCACGACCGCCGTCTCCTCGCCTCGCAGGATGGCCTGCGTGCGATCCGGCACGTTCGGATAGGACAGGAGGATGCACGCCGGCCCCTCCTGCTCCAGCTCGAAGGGGTTCTCCTCGTAGATCGTCTTCAGGAACTCCGCGGAGGCCAGGGGCCCGAGGCCTCCGACGATGCCCAGCAGTTCCCTCGGAGCCGGGACCCCTTCGACGTCCCATGCCGGAGTGCGGACGGGCTGAACTGGCGCGATGTCCAAGGAGTGGCTCACGGGAGATCCAAGCTGGCGTGTTTTACAATATTTCCAAGATAAAAGCACCTGATAAACAGGATTGCCCGTTCTCACGCCCGAAAGTGCCCCATGGCCACCATCGTCATCGCGCCCCTGCCCGTGCCGGGTCACGTCAATCCCAGCCTGCGAATCGCGCGGTCGCTGCAGCGGCGGGGGCACCGGGTGCACTACCTGGGCATCCTGGAGCTGGAGGAGGAGGTGCGCGCGGAGGGCTTCGAGTTCACGCCCCTGTTCGCGGACGTCTTCCCCAAGGGGAAGCTGAGCGAGCTGCGCGCGACCGCGGCGCGGCTGAAGGGCCCTCGGCTCTTGTGGTTCCTGCGCACACAGGCCGCGCGCTTCAATCAGGCGCTGAAGCGGATGGTGGACGGGGAGGTGGATGACGCCCTGCGGGGGCTGCGTCCGGACCTGCTCATCTGCGACGAGAAGCTCCGGCACCTCTCCGTCATCGGGCATGGCCTGGGCATCCCGGTGCTCCAGATGAATGTGACGATTCCCCCGGAGCTCATTCCGCGTGAGGCCGGGGCGCAGCGCGGACCGGGCCGCGGCGGCGCGATGCCGGGCGAGTGGCTCCTGACGGCGCTCGGGTTCTTTCCCCGCCTGAAGCCCTCGCTGCTGGCGCTCGCGCGCAAGCATCGCTATCCGCTGAAAGACGTCCGGGGCATGCCCGGCCTGGACCGCGCGCTCTCTCCGGAGCTGCTGCTGTGCCCTCGCGAGTTCGCGGAGGTCCGCGTGCAAAGCGCTCCGGGCGAATACTGCTACATCGAGCCGTGCATCGACCGGGACCGCCGCGAGCCCGACTTCCCCTGGGAGCAGGTGAGCGAAGAGCGTCCGCTGGTCTTCTTCGCGCTCGGGACGCTCGCGGCGACGTCCGCGCACAACCTGCGCATCCTCCGGGAGGCCTTCCTGGCGGCCTCGCGGCGTCCGGACCTCCAGTTCGTCATCGCGGTGGGCTCATCGATGGAGCCGTCGATGTTCGACGTGCCTCCCGGGGTCATCGCCGTGAAGGTCGCGCCCCAGCTGGGGTTGCTGCGCAAGGCGGCGGTCATGGTGAACCACGCCGGCACGAACAGCGTGAAGGAGTGCATCGCGTTCGGCGTGCCCATGGTCTCCATCCCGCTCCAGTTCGATCAGCCGGACATCGGGCGGCTGGTCGAACTGCACGGGGTGGGGCGGACGATCGCGCCTCGCGACTTCACCGCGGAGCGGCTGCTCACCGCGCTCGATGCCGTCCTCCGGGATCCGGCCTGCAAGCAGGCGTGTGAGCAGCTGCGGACGCACTTCGTTCGGTCCGAGCAGACGCACGAGGCCGCGGGCCCCATCGAGGCGTTCATCGACGGGCGAGCGCGTAGCGGGCCGGTTGCCTCGCCTCCGCCCCAGGCAACCGGGAGCTGACACCTCCCCCCGTGACGCCGCGCTCGTCTACCTGTCGCTGTGGCTCAGGCGGCGGCTCTTCCCTGAGGCCCGTGACGCCGTGCTGCCCCGCCGCTTCGAGAACACCTCGCCTCCTCCATCGGAGTCCTCGCGATGAACACGGTCATCTTCGCCTGTGTCCACAATGCCGGCCGCTCGCAGATGGCGGCGGCCTTCTTCAACGCCCTGGTGGATCCGGCCAGGGCGCGTGCCGTTTCCGCCGGGACCCAGCCCGGTGAGCGCGTTCATCCCGAGGTGCAGGCCGCCATGGCCGAGGTGGGCGTCGACCTGTCGGGCGCCCGGCCCCAGCGCCTCACGGACGAACTGGCGCAGGGCGCTCAGTGGCTCATCACCATGGGGTGCGGCGACGCCTGCCCGTACGTGCCGGGGTTGAAGCGGGAGGACTGGCCGCTGGAAGACCCCAAGGGCAAGCCGGTGGAGCGCGTGCGCGAGATTCGCGATGACGTGCGAGCCCGCGTCATGGCGTTCCTGGAGCACGAGGGCTGGACTCGCCGGGCGGGCAGGGAGGATGGAGTCCGGAGCGTTTGAGTCACGCTCCCCTCGGGCTGGGTGGGTTGCCAGTGCGTGGAGCCGCTCCAGCCCGGTAGGTTCCTGGGCCATCCACGGCACGAGCGCGACACGTCGGGCATGGTCGCGCACGACTCGAGCCACCTGCTCGGCCGGCAGCGACCGGAGCGCTGGCGGCATGCGTGCCAGCGCGGCTTGTTCCCGCTCCCTGATGGCCAGGGCGACCGGATCCGACGGGGCCATGGGCCGGAAGACGCCGTTGATGACCAGTCGTTGGTGGACCAGTCCCAAGGCGCGCAGCTCGCCAGCGGTCCGCTCCGCCTCCTGAAGCGCCGCGCGCTCCGGCCGCGTGACAAGCACGACGGTCGTGAGTTGGGGATCGGCGAGGGCGGCGAGGGCCGCGGAGAAGCGCTCCCTGCGCATCGTGAGCCCTGAGTGGGGCCCGAGGCAGGAGGCGCCGCGGGTGTTGCTGTCGAGGAAGTCGGTCCAGGCCCGGGGCAGGCTGAGCAGACGCAGGGTGTGGCCCGTGGGTGCCGTGTCGAACACCACGTGATCGAACTGCTGGCGCCACGTCGCTTCCAGCAGCCCGGCGAATTCGTCGAACGCGGCGATCTCCGTGGTGCAGGCGCCGGACAGCTCCTCCCGGATCTTCTTCACCTCCGTCTCGGGCGCGTGCCCGAGGAAGGGCGCGAGGACCCGCTCCCGGTAGGCGTCAGCGGCGGCTTCGGGATCGATGTCGAGCGCCATCAGGCCCGGGACTCCGGGAACAGCCCTGGGCTGGCGCGACAACTCGACGCCCAGCATCTCGTCGAGATTGGAGTCAGGGTCCGTGCTGACGAGCAGCACGCGCCTGCCCGCATCCGCCAAGCGGATGGCCGTCGCGCAGGCGAGCGAGGTCTTGCCCACTCCGCCCTTACCCGTGAAGAACAGATAAGGGGTTCCGGAAGCTGTCAGTTGCATGCGGAACGATGGCGCATCCCACCAGGATGGGGGAAGTGCGGCAGCGTCCCATGGAGAGCAGGGGGGCTCGGCTGTCCATGCTCTCCATGAAGCTCCGCCTGCCGCACCCCTTACGGCGTGTCGTCACCGGGCAGGGCGAGCACGGGGGCCGGTCCTCGCCGGGGGAGCTCGCTCAGGCGCCGCGTGGGCGTCTGGGTGATGGCGTCGAGCAGTGTCTGGAAGTCCTCCGCCATCGCCGCGATGCGCTCCCGGTCGAACAGGTGGGCCCGGTATTCGAACGTACCTCCCAGGCCCGCCGCGTCCTCGACGACGTTGAGCTTCAGGTCCGTCAGCGACTGCTCGCGCTGGAGCGGCAGCACGGAGACCGTCAGGTCCGCCACGGGGGCGGGGCGGTGCGGCTCCATGGCGGTGAAGGAGAAGCCGACCTGCCAGGGCGGAGGCATCCTCGCCGCCAGTTCGGCGTGGGGAAGCCCCTGGTGATGGAACGCCTCCAGGTACGTGCTCCGGACCCGTCGCAGGACGTCCACGAAGCCGGGGTCTCCCGTCAGGTCCGTGCGGACCACCAGGTAGCCCGCGAACATGCCCGGCAGTTTCTCCAGCTCCGGACGCGGGCGGTTCGCGTGCGAGAAGCCGACGCAGACGTCCTCCTGATCCGCGTCCCTCGCGAGGAGCACCTGGAAGACGGCGAGCAACAACATGAACGGCGTGACGCCTTCCTTGCGGCAGAGCGCGCGCAAGGCCCTGGCCTGTTCGGGCGTGAGCTGGAAGGGATGGGCGGCGCTCCCGCGAGCTTCGTCACCCGTGCGTGCCGGACGGTAGGGGAGCGCCAGCGCGGGGAGCGGTCCCGCGAGCTTGCGGCTCCAGTACGCGCGCAGGGACTCCAGGGCTCCGTCGTGGAGCCAGGCGTGCTCCCAGCGGGTGAAGTCCCGGTACTGCAACGCGGGCTCGGGGAGCCGTGAGGGCAGGCCCTGACGGCGCGTGGCGTAGAGCTCCGCCAGCTCCCCGAGCAGCAGGGCCGTGGACACGTAGTCCGTGATGGCGTGGTGCTGGTTGATGAAGAGCAGGTGCTGCTCCGCCTCCAGGCGGTAGAGCCGGGCCCGGAACACGGGGCCCCGCTCCACGTCGAACGGCAGGCGCAGCTCCTCGTCGATCCTCCGCGACGCCTCGGACTCGCGCGCGGGCGCTGGCAGCTCGCCCAGGTCGGTGACCTGGAGCCGCGCGTCTCCGTGCGGAGCGATGCGCTGCATGGGGATGCCGTCAATGCGGGGGAAGGACGTCCGGAGGATTTCATGGCGCCGGATGAGCGCATCGAGCGCTTCGCCCAGGGCGCCAGCGTCGAGCGGGCCTTCCAGCCGGAACACCGTCGGAGTGGAGTGCGCGAGGTCCTCGGGGCCCTTCGCGGGATCCGACCAGTACACCTGCTGCCGCGTCGACAGGGGCAGCAGCTCGCACGCGGCCGTGGGCGTGATGGGCGGGAGGCTCGGCCCTGCCGTGCCTCGGAGTGAATCGATGTGCGCGGCGAGGGTCGCGATGGTCGGCTTCGCGAAGAAGTCCGTCAGCGACAGCTCCAGGCCGAAGATGCCGCTCATGCGCGTGGCAGCCTGGGTGGCCATGAGGGAGTGGCCTCCCAGTTCGAAGAAGTCGTCGTCCACGCCCAGGGGCGCGCCCTGGAGGACGTCGCTCCACACTCCAGCGATGAGTTCCTCGGTCGGCGTGCGGGGCGGAGTGCGCTGACGCGTCCTGCGCTCTCCGCTGACCGCTTCAGGCTCCGGGAGCGCCTTGACGTCCAGCTTGCCGTGGGGCGTGAGCGGCAGTGCCGCGAGGGGGACCCACGCGGACGGCACCATGTAGTCCGGGAGCCGGCCCTTCATGAACGCACGCAGGGAATCGATGGCGGCCGTGCCATCGTCCTGCGTGACGAAGTAGGCCACGAGCCGCTTGCCTCCCGACGGATCGGGACGGGCGACGACGCAGGCCTCGTTCACGCCGGGGGCCTGGGCGAGCACGGCTTCAATCTCCCTCGGCTCGACGCGGAAGCCACGGACCTTCACCTGATCATCCGCGCGCCCCACGAACTCCAGCTCTCCGGACGCGAGCACGCGCACGAGGTCTCCCGTGCGGTACAGCCGGGCTCCGGGCGTGGTCGAGAAGGGGGAGGGAACGAAGCGCTCGGCCGTGAGGTCCGGACGCTCCAGATAGCCGCGCGCCAGACCCGCGCCCGCGACGTACAGCTCGCCCGTGCTGCCCCGGGGGACGGGGTGGAGGCGGGCGCCGAGCACGTACACCCGCACGTTCGGCAGCGGACGGCCGATGCTCGGCCGCTCGATGTTCACGTCAGGGCTGATGCTCGCGCACACCGTCACCTCGGTGGGCCCGTAGGCGTTGAGCAGGCGCCGTCCCGGCTTCCACCGCGCGGCGATCTCCGGCGTGCACGCATCGCCCGCGGAGATGACCACCCGCAGCGCTTCCAGTCCGGCCGGGTCCAGTTGCGCCAGCACCGGCGGCGTGAGCGTCACGGTGGTGATGCCCTCGCGCTGGATCAGATTGCGCAGCGGTGCCCCCGGCATCAGCGCGTCGCGCGGGGCCAGGTGGATGCAGCCGCCGCCCACGAGCGTGGCGAAGACCTCGGAGACGGAGGCGTCGAAGCCGAGCGCCGCGGCCTGGAGCACCCGGCTGCCGGACGTGATGTCGAACGCGGCCGCCTGGGCCAGGGCCGTGTTGCACAGGCCCTGGTGGGTGAGCAGGACGCCCTTGGGTTTCCCCGTCGAGCCCGAGGTGAAGATGACGTAGGCCAGCGCCCCGGGGGCCACGGCGACGTCCGACGGCGTGTTCGGATGGCGCGCGATGCCCGCCCACTCCGTGTCCAGACACACCGGCAGCTCGGAGCGCAGGGGGAGCTCATCCAGCACCGCGGCCTGCGTGAGCAGGACGGAGACCGCCGACTCCTGGAGCAGCAGGGAGAGCCGTTCGGTGGGGTAGCCGGGATCGAGCGGGACGAAGCCGCCGCCTGCCTTCAGCACTCCGAGCAGCGCCACCACCAGCTCCAGCGCCCGCTCCATGCAGACGCCGACGCGCACCTCGGGGCCCACGCCCAGGCCTCGCAGATGGCGCGCGAGCTGGTTTGCGCGCCGGTCGAGCTCCGCGTACGTCAACGCCTGTCCCTGGAGGGACACCGCCAGCGCATGCGGCGTGCGGCGCGCCTGCGCTTCGATGAGCGCGTGCACGCGCAGGTCCGCGGGCAGCTCCGCGTCCGTGGCGTTCCATTCGACGAGCAGTTGGTGGCGCTCCGCGTCCGCGAGCACGGGCAGGGTGGCCAGCCGCGTCTCCGGTGCCGCGACCGCTGCTTCCAGCACGCGCTGGTAGGCCTCCGCCATGCGGGCGATGGTCGCCGCGTCGAAGAGGTCCGTGCTGTATTCCCACACGCCGACGAGGCTGCCCTGGAACTCCTCCAGCACCAGGGTGAGGTCAAACTTGGAGGAGGCGTTCTCGAACGCCACGCCCCCCAGCGTCAGGCCCGGCAGCTTCAGCTCCGTGAGCGGCTGGTTCTGGAGCGCCAGCTTCACCTGGAACAGCGGCGTGTGGCCCAGGCTGCGCTCCGGGTTCAGCGCGCGGACGAGTTCCTCGAATGGCAGGTCCTGGTGCGCGTACGCCTCCAGCGAGGCTTCGCGCACGCGGCGGATGAGCTCGCGGAAGGCCGGGTCTCCGCCCAGGCGTCCGCGAATCACCAACTGGTTCACGAAGAAGCCGATGAGGCCTTCCATGTCCGCGTGGTTGCGGCCGGCCACATCGGTGCCCACGGTGAGGTCCTCCTGGCCCGTGTAGCGCGCGAGCAGGGCCTGGAAGCCGGCCATGAGCGTCATGAACAGCGTGGCGCCCTCCGCGCGGCTGAGGCCCTTCAGCGCTTCGACGAGCGCGGGCGGCAGCGTGGCGCGGTGGTGGGCGCCTCGCAGGCTCTGCGTCAGCGGGCGCGGGCGGTCCGTGGGCAGCGCCAGCACCGGCGGCACGTCCGCGAGCTGCCGCCGCCAGTAGTCGAGCTGGGCCTCCAGCACTTCACCCTTCAGCCAGCCGCGCTGCCAGCTGGCGAAGTCCGCGTACTGGAGCACCGGCGGCGGCAGGGGCGAGGGCTGATCCGCGACGAAGGCGACGTAGAGCGCCATGAGGTCCCGGACGAGGATGCCCCGCGACCAGCCGTCGGAGATGATGTGGTGCATCACGAAGACGAGCACGTGCTCCCGCGCGGACAGCCGCAGCAGGGACACGCGCAAGAGCGGTGCCCGGGCCAGATCGAACGAGCCGCCCGCTTCATCGCTGACGTAGCGAAGGACCACCGCGTCCTGCTCCGGCCGGGGGACGTCCGACAGGTCCACGCGTCCCAGCGGGACCTCCAGCTCCGCGGTGATGCGCTGCACGGGTTCGCCGTCCACGAGATCGAAGCTCGTGCGCAGGCTCTCGTGGCGGCGGACGATCTCCGCGATGCTGCGCTCGAGCACGTCCGCGTCCAGCTCGCCCTCCACCCGGATGGCGCCGGAGATGTTGTAGGCCGCGTTGCCGGGCCGCATCCGGTCCACCACCCACAGGCGCTTCTGCGCGAAGGACAGCGGCAGCGCCTGTCCACGCGGGACGGGGACGATGGCCGGCCGGTCCACGCCCGTGCCCTGGCGCTGGAGGCGCTCGTCGATGCGCTCGGCCAGGGCCTCCACGGTCGGGTGCGCGAACAGCTCGCGCAGGGGCAATTCCACGCCCAGGGCCGCGCGGATGCGCGACACGGCCTGGGTCGCGAGCAGTGAGTGGCCGCCCAGGTCGAAGAAGCTGTCCTGGATGCTCACGCGCTCCACCGACAGGAGCCGCGCGAAGAGTCCGGCGAGGATCTCTTGCGTCGGTGTCCTCGGCGCCACGACAGGTTGATCGCCGCCGGCACCTCCGCGCCGCCGGGCCTCAGTCGCCGCGGGCATGAGCGCCGCGCGGTCCACCTTGCCGTTGGGCGTGCGGGGCAGGGCGTCCACGCTGATGAAGGCGGACGGGAGCATGGGCTCCGGCAGACGGGCCGCGAGGAACGCGGTCAGGTCGTTGTCGCCGGGCGCCCCCACGTCGCTGGGGACGACGCAGGCCACGAGCCTCGCGCCGCCGTCCGGTTCGGAGATCGCGAGCACCACGGCCGCGCGCACGCCGGGGTGGCGCGTCAGCGTGGATTCAATCTCTCCCAGCTCCACGCGGTTGCCGCGCACCTTCACCTGGTCGTCACGCCGGCCGACGAACTCCAGCATGCCGTCCGCGCGCCAGCGGCCGTAGTCGCCCGTGGCGTAGAGCCTCGCGCCCATCCGGTCTGGGCCCGGGTGGGGGACGAAGCGCTCCGCGGTGAGGTCCGGCCTCCCGAGGAACCCGTGCGTCACGCCCTTGCCGCCGATGTGGATGTGGCCGACGACGCCCGTGGGCACGCGCTCGCCCGACGCGTCGAGCAGCAACACCTCCGCGTTGTCGATGGGCCGCCCGGCGGGCACCACGCTCGTGACGTCCTGGGGCGTCGCCCGGTGGAACGTGCTCGTCAGCGTGCACTCGGTGGGGCCGTACTGGTTGACGATTCCCACGTCCGGGCCAAAGACAGCGCGGGCCCGCTCGACGTCCGTGGCGAGGAGCCGCTCACCACTGCAGAGGATGACCCGCACCGTGCGCAGGTCGCGAGGGCGCGTGTCCGCCGCCGCCAGCAAGAGGCGCAGCAGGCTGGGCACCACGCTGGGCAGCAGCGTCACCCGGTGGTGCTCGATGGTGGCGAGGAGTTCCTCAGGGTCGCGCCCACGCTCGCCCTCGGCGAACACGACGGGGACGCCCATCAACACCGGCGCCAGCATGTCGCGCAGTGAGGCGTCGAACGAGGCCGACGCCAGTTGCAGGGCGACATCCCCCGGGCCCGGTCTGTACGTGCGCTCCAGATAGCCCACGTAGTTCAGGATGCCGGCGTGGTGGCAGATGATGCCCTTGGGTCTGCCGGTGGAGCCGGACGTGTAGACCAGGTGCGAGATGTCATCGCCCTGGACCGGGACCGGCTGGAAGCCTTCGATGGACGCGCTGGCGATGCTCTCGATGCGCACCGCGTGCCGCCGCCATGCTTCCGGAAGCTGCTCGCACCGAGGCCCGTCCGTGACGACAACGCGGGGGCTCGCATCGTCGAGCATGTACGCGATGCGCTCCGCCGGATAGCCCGGGTCGAGCGGCACGTAGGCGCCGCCCGCTTCGAACACTCCCAGCAGGGTGGAGAGCAGTTCGGGCGAGCGGGGGAGGAAGACGGCGACCGGCGTCCCCCGGCGGACTCCGAGCCGCGCCAGCTCGGCGGCCATGCGGCGGGCTTCGCGCGCGAGGTCCGCGTAGCTCACGGTGCGTGCGCCCATGAGGGCGGCGAGCGATGCCGGTGCGCGCTGCACGTGGCCGTGGAAGCGCTCGAGGATGGATTGGGGCGTGGGCGGCTCGCGCACGCCCGACTCCAGACGCTGGAGCTCGCGGCGCTCGTCCGTGGACAGCAGGGGCACTCCGTCCACGCGCTGATCGGGCTTCGCGACCACGGCCTCCAGGAACACGCGCAGGTGCTCCAGCAGGCGGCGCGCGGTGGCGGCGTCGAACAGCGCCGTCGCGTAGCGCAGCGTGCCTCGCAGGACGTCGGGGGTCTCCATGAAGGAGAGGCTCAAGTCGAAGCGGGCCGCCTCCTCCGCTCCCGCGAGCGAGCGCAGCGTCAGGCCTCCGGGCAGGGCCAGCTCGGGCACCGGCGCGTTCTGCAGGATGAGCAGCACCTGGAACAGCGGCGACCGGCTGCGGTCCCGCGGCGGCGCCAGCGCCTCCACCAGCTTGTCGAAGGGGATGTCCTGGTGCGCGTACGCGGCCAGCGTCACCTCGCGCACGCGTCCCACCAGTTCTCGGAACGTCGGGTTGCCCGACAGGCGCGTGCGCAGCGCGAGCGTGTTGATGAAGAAGCCGACGGTGCCCTCGAGCTCCTTGCGGTTGCGTCCCGCGATGGGCGTTCCCACCACGACGTCGTCCTGGCCCGAGTGCCGGGCAAGGACCGCCTGGAAGCCCGCGAGCAGCACCATGAACAGCGTGGCGCCTTCACGGCGGCTCAGCTCCTTCAGGCCGTCCGTGAGCTCCCGGGGCAGGTCCAGCGGCTGGCTCGTGCCGTCATAGGACGGGGTCGCCGGACGGGGACGGTCCGTGGGCAGCTCCAGCGCCGGAGGGGCTCCGGCCAACTGGCCGCGCCAGTGCGTCAGCTCCGCCTCCAGCACCTCACCCTGGAGCCGCTCGCGCTGCCAGCGAGCGAAGTCCGCGTAGCTCCGGGTCAGCTCGGGCAGCCGGGGCCGCCGGCCTTCCGCGAAGGACGCGTAGAACTCCGCCAGCTCTCCGATGACGAGGCCCAGCGACCAGGCGTCGAACACGCTGTGATGCACGGTCAGGGTGACGACGTGCTGTCGCGCGCCCAGCTTGATGAGCCCGGCGCGGATGAGCGGCCCCCGCTCCAGGTCGAAGGGGCGGTGCCCCTCCGCCTCGGCGACGCGGCGGGCTTCCTGCGCCCGCGCGGACTCCGGCAGGTCGCGCAAGTCGGTGATGGGCACCTCCAGGTCCAGCCGGGGCGCGATGACCTGGAAGACCTGATCGCCGTCCTCCACGAACGTGGTCCGGAGGGATTCGTGGCGGGCCACCAGCGCCTGGAGGCTGCGCACCAGGGCGCTCACGTCCAGGTCCCCGTCGCATTGGAGCGCGGTGTGGATGGAGTAGACCGAGGTGCCCGGCTCCAGGCGCTCCCAGAACCAGAGGCGCTGCTGGGCGAAGGACAGCGGGGCCTTCGTGGGACCGGTGGCCGCGATGGGGGCTTCGGCCGCAGCGGCCGGATGGGTGGGCTCCGCCGTGCCGCGGCTCGCGGTGATGGCCTGGGCGAGCCCCGCCACCGTGGGCGTTTCGAACAGCGTCCGGATGGGCAGCTCGACCCGGTACGTCTCTCGCAAGCGGGACAGCAACTGCGTGCCCAGGAGCGAGTGACCGCCGAGTTCGAAGAAGCTGTCGTGGATCCCCACCGGCGTCACGCCGAGGAGGTCCTGCCACACGTCCGCCAGTTCCTTCTCCAGCGTGTCGCGCGGCGCCACGTAGCCGGTGGGCAGCTCAGGCCGCGCGTGCGAGGCCGCGCCCGTCAGCTCCCGCTTCGCCGCCGCTGGTTGGATCCACGTGGCCCTGCGCGCGGCGAGGTCTCCCGTCGACACGACCCAGCGGCGGACGTCTCCCGCCAGCACGCGGCGGAACGCTGCGACTCCCTCCGCGAGCGTGAGCGCCATCCGTTCAGGCTCGAGTGCGTCCTCCTCGCTCCAGCCGTCCCAGTCCACGCTGAACCACGGCGTGTCTTCATTGCGTGCCTGGCGCGCGGCGAAGGCGTCCAGGAAAAGGTTGGCCGCCGAATAGGCCGCGAACCCGATGCCGCCCAGCACCGCCGCCAGGGATGACTGCAACAGCACGAAGTCCAGCGGCCGGCCTCGCAGCGCCTGCTCCAGGAGCCGCGTGCCCCGCACCTTCGCCGTGAACTGCTCCGCGTGCCGCTCCTCGTTGGCTTCGAGCGTGGGCACATGGGCGCTGGCGCCCAGGCTGCCCGCCGAGTGGATGACGCCATGGAGCGCGCCGAAGCGGGTCTCGGTTCGCGCGAGCACCCGCGCCAGGTCCTTCTCGTCGCTGACGTCCGCGCGGAGCACCAGGAGTTCGGCGCCCCGGCGTTCCAGTTCGCGCAGGCGGCGGATGCGCTGGGACGTGGTGTCTTCCGCGGCGTGGGCTTCGAGCCACGCGTCCCATTCCTCGCGCGCGGGGAACGCGGACCTGCCCACGAGCACCAGCCGGGCCTGGAACGCTGTGGCGAGCTCCTCGGCCAGCGCCATGCCAATGCGTCCGAGTCCGCCCGTGAGGAGGTACACGCCCCGCTCGCGCAGCAGGCCCGTGCCGGGGTCCGGCGGGCGCGCGCGCTCGTAGGTCTCCGTCCAGCGGCGGCCCTTGCGGTACGCGATGACTGGCTCGGTGGCTTCCGCCCGCAGCTCCTGGGTCAGATGCTTCGCGAGCCGTGCGGTCCCCAGTTCCGTGGGGTCGAGGTCGATGGTGCGCACGCGCAGCGCCGGGAAGTGCTCCTGCGGCAGGACGCGGCACGCGCCCACCAGGAGCGCGCTCTCAGGCCGCAGGGACTCAGCGCCCGTGACGTCCTGGGCTCCCGCGGTGATGACGCTCAACTCGACTGCGTCCGCCGTCCCTCTCGCGTGCAGCGCCTGCGTCAGGTGGAGCAGGTCGTGGAACCCGCGCACCGCTTCGTCCAGGGCCGTGCCCTCAGCGCGCACGTTCCCCAGGTGGAGGATTCGTTCAGGCTTCCAGCCTTCGGCGTCCATCTCCGCGAGCAGCCGCGCATAGGCCTCCGGCTGTCCAGACGGCAGGGTGAAGCGCCGGGGGCCCTGGCGGCTGAAGGCGTCCGCCGTCGCGACCCGGACGACGTCCTCGCTCGCGGCCTCCAGTTGATCCGCGAGCGCCGGTCCCAGGCTGTCGTCGAGGAACACCAGCCAGCGCGCGGAGGACGTGCGTGGAACGGGCGGGGCCGTCTGCTTCCAGCCCGGGACATAGAACCAGTCGGCCAGCGTGCCTTCCTTGCGCGCGAGCCCCGGGGATGCCGCGCGTGCGAGCGCCGGTGCGCTGGCGGGACGCGCGTCGATCCAGTAGCGCTCCCGTTGGAAGGGGTAGGTGGCAAGGGGGAGCCGGCGGCGGTGGTCCGCGGGCTGGAGCCCGTTCAACTCCAACGTGGCCCCGGCGATCCACAGCCGGCCCACGGTCTCCAGGAAGCGCTCCCGGTCGGAGACCGTTTCACGCGGGTGGCGCAGGGTGGACAGGAGCGTGAGCGGTGGCTGCCCCTGGGGCCGCGACGCCTGCCGCACCAGCGCGCCGAGCGTGGTGCCCGGGCCGACCTCCAGGAACACGTTCGACGGATCCTCGAGCAGCCGCTGCACTCCGTCCGAGAAGCGCACGCCCTGGCGCAGGTGCTCCACCCAGTAGCCCGGATCCGTGGCCTCCTTCTCGGTGATCCACGTGCCGGTCAGGTTCGAGACGAACGGCCTGCTCGGCCGTGACAGCTTCACGCCGCGCACCTTCGCTGCGAACGCGTCGAGGATGGGATCCATCATCGCCGAGTGGAAGGCGTGCGACGTGTGCAGCCGGCGGAAGGCGACCTTGCGCCGGGTGAGCACCGCCTCCAGCGCCTCCACCATCTCCGTGGGCCCCGAGGCCACGCAGAGCGAGGGCGCGTTGACCGCGGCGATGAAGAGCGCCGGGCCCAGCAGGGGCCGCAGCTCGGCCTCCGGTAGCGCGACGGACACCATCGCGCCCTCGGGGAGCGACTGCATCAACTGACCGCGCGCCGTCACCAGCGCGAGCGCGTCCTCCAGCGACAGCACCCCCGCGAGGCACGCGGCGACGTACTCGCCCACGCTGTGACCGAGCATTCCCTGGGGCGTCACGCCCAGCGAACCCCACAGCTTCGCCAGCGCGTATTCGATGACGAAGAGCGCGGGCTGGGTGACCTCGGTCCGGGTGAGCCGGGCCTCCGCCGCCGCGATGTCCGCTCCCTGGGGCGGGAACAGCACCTCGCGCAGGTCGAAGCCGAGCAGGGGCTTCAGGCGGTTGCAGCAGTCATCCACGTGCTTGCGGAAGACGGGCTCCGAGGCGTGCAGCTCCCGGCCCATGCCCACGTACTGGCTGCCCTGTCCGGGGAAGAGGAACACGACAGGACGCGTGGAGGCCTCCTGGACCTCCGTCCTCAGGCGCTGCGCGGTCTCCGGGCCCTGCGCGCCCAGCACGGTGAGCGCGTCGTTCGTGTCGCGGCAGAGCAGCACGCGGCGGTGCTCGAACCGCTGGCGTCCCACCTGGAGGGTGTGGGCTACCTGGGACAGCTCCGCTTCCGGGTGCTGTTCCAGCCAGGCCCGGAGGTTGTTCGTGGCGGCCTCCAGGGCCGGAGCGGTGCGCGCGGACAGGGGCAGCAGTTGCCAGGCGCGGCCGGGTGCCTTCGCCGGCTCCCGGGGAGGCGCCTCTTCGAGGATGACGTGCGCGTTCGTCCCGCCGATGCCGAACGAGCTCACGCCCGCGCGCAGGGGCGCACCATCCGACGACCAGGGGCGCAGCGTCCCGTTGATGAAGAACGGGCTGTTCGCCAGGTCGAGCCGGGGGTTGGGCGTCTCCGAGTGGAGGCTGGGCGGCAGCTCGCGATGCTGGAGGGCGAGCACCGTCTTGATGAGCCCGGCGATGCCGGCGGCGGCGTCCAGGTGCCCGATGTTGGTCTTCACCGAGCCGAGCGCGCACCGCGCCGTGGCACCGGGCTTGAGCCTTGAGCGGAAGGCCTTGGCGAGCGCGGTGACTTCAATGGGATCGCCCAGGGGCGTGGCCGTCCCGTGCGCCTCCACGTAGGTCACCGTCTCCGCGGGCACGTCCGCCAGGCCCAGGGCCTCGGCGATGACGGCGGATTGTCCCTCGACGCTGGGGGCGGTGTAGCCCAGCCGCGCCTCGCCGTCGTTGTTGATGGCGGAGCCCCGGATGACGGCCAGGATGGTGTCGCCGTCCGCCAGTGCGTCCGCCACGCGCTTGAGCACGACGACGCCCGCACCCGAGCCCCGCACGGTGCCAGCGGCTCGCGCGTCGAAGGTGCGGCAGTGCCCGTCCGGCGAGACGACGCCGCCTTCCTGATAGGGGTAGCCGGTGCGCTGGGGCGTGGCGATGGAGACGCCACCCGCCAGGGCCACGTCGGATTCACCCGTCAGCAGGCTCTGACACGCGAGGTGGACCGCGACCAGCGAGGACGAGCACGCTGTCTGCACCGCGATGCTCGCGCCGCGCAGCCCCAGCTTGTGGGAGACGCGCGGCGGCAGGAAGTCCTTGTCGTTGCTCAGCGTGACCTGGAACGTGCCCATCGCCTGGAGGACGTCCGGGCGGGACAGCAGGTTGCTGTACATGTACGAGGACGGCCCCGCGCCGCCGAAGACGGAGACGAGCCCGCGGAACGCACGCGTCGCGTAGCCCGCGCGCTCCAGCGCCTCCCAGCAGACCTCCAGGAAGACGCGGTGCTGCGGGTCCAGCACCTCCGCGTCGCGCGGGCTGAAGTCGAAGAAGCCCGCGTCGAAGCGGTCCACGTCGTCCAGCACGAAGCCCGCGCGCACGTAGCCGGGCTGGTGGATGCGTGCCGGGTCCGCGCCGTCGGCGATCATCTGGACGTCGGTGAACTCCGTGCGCGCCTCGACGCCACGGCGCAGGTTGTCCCAGAACTGCTCGAGCGTCGAAGCCTGGGGGAACCGTCCGGCCATGGCGATGATCGCCACGCCTTCTGGACGGGATGCGGAGCGCTCGGGGGTGTCACTCATGGGAATCCTCGGGTTCGCCGTCCAGGTCGGACTCGGTGGGTTCGGCGCGGCCCCTTCGGCGGGCCTGTTGCCGCGAGAGCAGGGCGCGCCGCGTGTCGAAGCGCTCCTCGTCGGCGGCGGTCTCCGTGGCGGGCGGCGCGGCCTCCGTGGCGCGGCGCAGGTGGGCCGCGAGCGCGGCCACGCTCTGGTGCTGGAACAGCTCCACCAGGGGGAGCTGCATGCCCAGCGCGCTCTGGAGCTTGCTGTGGATCTGCACGAGCGACAGCGAGTTGCCGCCCAGGTCGAAGAACCCGTCGTGCAGGCCCACGCGTGGCACGTTGAGCACCTCCTGCCAGATGCCCGCGACGGTCCGCTCGATGTCGTTGCGCGGCGCTTCGTATGGCGTCGCCGTGCCCAGTTGGCCCGCGTCGGGGGCCGGCAGCGCCTTGCGATCCAGCTTGCCGCTCGACGACAGCGGCAGGGACTCCAGCGCCACGAAGGTCGCGGGGACCATGTACTGCGGCAGCCGCCGCGCCAGGTGCTCGCGCAGCTGCGAGGCCTGGAGGTCCTGCCCGCTGCTCACGACGTAGGCGACCAATCGGCGTGCTCCGGCGTCATCGCGCACGGCCGCGGCGGCGTCCTTCACGGCCGGGTGCTCGCGCAGCACGGACTCCACTTCGCCCAGCTCGATGCGCAGGCCGCGCAGCTTCACCTGGGCGTCGGCGCGTCCCAGGTATTCGAGCTCGCCGTTGGCGCGCCAGCGGACCACGTCGCCCGTGCGGTACAGGCGCGCTCCGGGCTCCTGGCCGAACGGATCCGGGATGAACCGCTCCGCCGTCAGCTCCGGACGTCCGCCGTAGCCGCGGGCCATGCCCGGTCCGCCCACGAGCAGCTCACCGGCCACGCCCACGGGGACGGGCCTCAGGCGCGCGTCCAGCACGTATACCCGCACGTTCGGGAACGGCCGGCCGATGGTGGGCGCCTCCGGGTCCACCGCGTCGTTGATGGAGGCGCAGATGGTCACCTCCGTGGGGCCGTAGGCGTTGAGCAGCTTCCGGCCACGGCTCCAGCGGCGGGCCACCTCGGGCGGGCAGGCCTCGCCGGCGGAGATGATCGTGGTGAGGGCGGGCAGGCCCTCGGGCTCCAGTTGCGCCAGCACCGACGGCGTCAGCGTGACCGCCGTGACGGCCTGGTCCTTCAGCACCGCGTGGAGCGGAGGTCCAGGCAGGATGGCCTCGCGAGTCGCCAGGACCAGCGTCGCTCCCGCGAGCAGCGTGGCGAACACCTCACACACGGACGCGTCGAACCCGATGGGGGCGAACTGCAGCACGCGGCTCTCCGGATGGAAGCCATGGGCCTCCACCGCCGCGAGCGCCGTGTTGCGCAGGCCGCGATGCGTGAGCAGCGTGCCCTTGGGCCGGCCCGTCGAACCCGACGTGTAGATGAGGTACGCGAGGGTGTCCGGGTGGATGGCGCAAGCGGGAGCTGTCTCCGGCATCCCCTGCGACAGGGGCGCGCCGGGCTCCAGCACGTGCACCGCCACACCCAGCGCGGTCAGGTCCTTCGCCAGCGGCGGCTGGGTCAGCGCCAGCCGGGCCCCGCTGTCCTCGAGCATGTACGCCAGCCGCTCGCGCGGGAAGCTCGGGTCGAGCGGCACGTATGCACCGCCTGCCTTGAGCACCGCGAGGATGCCCACCACCAGCTCCACCGACCGCTCCAGGCACAGCGCGACGCGGACCTCGGGGCCCACGCCCAGCGTCATCAGCTTGTGCGCGAGCTGGTTCGACCGCCGCTCCAGCTCGCGGTAGCTCACTCGCTGATCCTGGAACAGCAGCGCGGTCGCCTCCGGAGCGCGCGCCGCCCACTGCGCGAACCGCTCGTGCGCGAGGCCGTCGGGGAAGGCCACCGACGTGGTGCTCCAGCCCGTGAGCACTTCATGCCGCTCGGACTCGGAGAGCAGGTCCACGGAAGAGGGCCGCCGCCCCGGATCCGCGAGCACGCCTTCGAGCAGCGCCACCAGGTGCGCGTCCATCCGCTCGAGCGTCAGCCGGTCGAACAGCTGGGTGTTGTACTCCATGGCCCCGGTCAGCACGCCGTTCTCTTCCATGAGCGTGAGGCTCAGGTCGAAGCGCGCGGTGGGCAGGTCCGGCTCCAGCGGCGTCACCGCCAATCCCGGCAGCGCGAGCGTCGGCTGCGCCGTGTTCTGGAGCGCGAACAGGACCTGGAACAGCGGCGTGCGGCTGAGGTCCCGCTCCGGGTGGAGCGTCTCGACGACCTTCTCGAACGGCACGTCCTGGTGGGCGTAGGCGCCCAGCGTGACGTCGCGCACGCGTCCCAGCAGCTCACGGAAGGTGGGCTCACCGGCGAGGCTCGTGCGCAGCACCAGTGTGTTCACGAAGAAGCCGATGAGCGGCTCGGTCTCCTCGCGCGTGCGCCCGGCGATGGGGGAGCCCACGCTGACGTCGTCCTGTCCGGCATACCGGCCGAGCAGGGACTGGAAGGCCGCGAGCAGCGTCATGAAGGGCGTGACCCCTTCCTCTCGGCTCACGGTCCGCACGCGCGCGGACAGCTCCGAGGACCACCGGATGCGGTGGCTCGCGCCGTTCGAGGTGCGCACCGGGGGACGAGGACGGTCCGTGGGCAGCTCCAACGCGCGGGGTGCCCCGGCCAGGTGGGCCTTCCACCATGCCAGCTGCGATTCCAGGACTCCGCCCTCCATCCACTGACGCTGCCAGAGCGCGTAGTCCGCGTACTGGATGGGCAGCGGCGCGAGCACGGAGGGCTCCTCGCGACGGCGTGCCTCGTAGAGGGTGGCCATCTCCCGCACGAACACGCCCACGGACCAGCCGTCGGAGATGATGTGGTGCATCGTCATCATCAGGACGTGCGCGTCCGGGGCGCACTCCATCAGCACCGCCCGGATGAGCGGGCCGCGCGCCAGGTCGAACGGACGGCGCACCTCCTCCGCGCACCGGCGCAGGGCGGCCGCTTCGCGCTCCTCGGGTGTGCCGTCCAGGCGCACGCGTTCGAGGATGGACGGGAGGTCCCCGGCGATGACCTGGTAGGGCATGCCTTCCTCCATCGCGAAGGTGGTGCGCAGGCTCTCGTGGCGGCGCACCACTTCCGACAGGCTCCACTCCAGCGCGTCCACGTCGAGCGGTCCGTTCAGCCGCATCGCCTGGGAGAGGGTGTAGTTCGCGCTGCCGGGCTCCAGCCGGTCGAGGAACCACAGGCGCTGCTGCGCGAACGACAGCGGCAGCCGTTCCCCTCGTGGCATCAGCGTGAGCGCCGGGATGCCGGGCGCGCCCTGCTCGCGCTTCAAGGCCTCCACGCGCGTGGCCAGGTGCTCCGGCGTCGCGGCCTGGAACAGCTCCCGAAGGGGGAGCTCCACGCCGAAGGCGCCGCGCAGCCGGGACACCAGCTGCGTGGCCAGGAGCGAGTGTCCGCCCAGGTCGAAGAAGCTGTCGCGGATGCCCACCGTCTCCACGCCGAGCAGCCGCGAGAAGAGGCCCACGAGGATCTCCTCCGTGGGGGTCCGCGGCGGGGCGGCGCCTTCGACGCTCGCGAAGGCGCGCGCGTCCGGGGCGGGCAGGGCCTTGCGTTCGACCTTGCCGCTGGTGGACACGGGCATCGCGTCCATCGCGACGAAGGCCGCGGGCACCATGTAGTCCGGCAGCCTTTCGAGCATCCAGTGCCGCAGCCGCGCCGCGGACGGCACCGCCTCGCGGCCCACGACGTAGCCGATGAGCCGGCGGTCTCCCGCCACGTCCTGCACCGTGACGACCGCCTCCTTCAGCGCGGGATGCGAGCCGAGCACCGCTTCGACCTCGCCCAGTTCGATGCGGAAGCCGCGGATCTTCACCTGGCCATCGAGCCGGCCCAGGAACTCCAACCGGCCATCGGCCCGCACGCGGGCGCGGTCGCCCGAGCGGTACATGCGCGCTCCGGCGGGGCCATGCGGATCCGGCAGGAACCGCTCGGCCGTCAGGTCCGGCCGGTTCAGGTATCCCTGGGCGACGCCGCCGCCCGCGAGGAACAGCTCACCGGGTACGCCCGCCGGCACCGGCCGCAGGGACGCGTCCAGGACGTAGACGCGTGCTCCGGAGATCGCGCGGCCAATCGTCGGCAGTCCCTCCTCGGTGCCCTCGGGTGCCACGACGTCACAGGTGGCGAGGACCGCCACCTCGGTGGGGCCGTACACGTTGAGGAAGCGGTACGGTGCCCCCTGGGGCGGACGCCGGCGCAGCTGATCACCACCGACGCTGATGATGCGCAGGGTGTGGTGCTCCGGGAGTTGCTCCCCGAGGACGAGCTCCCCGAGCGCCGTGGTGAAGAACACCGTCTGGATGGCGGCTTCCGCGAGCCAGCGCGCGATCGCGGCGGGATCCGCGCGCACCGCCTCCGGGACGATGACCAGCGCCGCGCCAGACGCGAGCTTGGGCCAGATCTCCAGCACTGACGCGTCGAAGGCCGGAGAGGCCAGCACGGCCGCGCGGTCACCGGGGCCTACGGGCATGTCCACCTGATGCCAGTCCGTCAGGTGGGCCAGCGCGCCATGGGAGACGGTGATGCCCTTGGGGACGCCCGTCGTGCCCGACGTGAAGATGACGTAGGCGGGCGCGGACGGCGGCGGGTCCGCGGGCAGGGCCGTGGCTCCCGGCGCGGCTTCGGCGCCGGGCGTCGTGCCATCCGCGAAGAGCACCCGCAGCGACGGCGGAATGCGCGCCGCGTGCGCCGGGGTGGTCACGACGGTCGTGGCCTGGGACTCCATGAGGAGGGTGTGGAGGCGCGCGTCCGGCAGCGTCGGATCGAGCGGCATGAACACGCCTCCCGCCCGGAGGATGGCCAGCTGCGCGACGATCATCGACGCCGAGCGCTCCATCAGCACCGCGATGGGACGGATGTTCCCGGGGGACGGGCGCGGCAGCACGCGCGCGAGGCGCGTGGCTTCACGGTCGAGCTGCGCGTAGGTGAGGACGTGCTCTGCGTCGATGACCGCGGGCGCGGAGGGCGTGCGGTCCACCCAGCCCTGGATGCGCGGGAGCACGCCCGGGGAGTCGTGGGCGGGGAGGGCGGTGGCCTCGACGAGGTCGGTCGCGAGCGCACGCGTCAGCTGGGAGAGCCGATCCTCTGGCGCGGCCACGATGGCCTCCAGCAGCACGCGCAGCCGCGCAGCCATCCGGTCGATCGTGCCGGCGTCGAACAGGTCCGTGTCGTATTCGATGACGCCGTCGAAGCCGTCCGGCCCGTCGCGCAGCGACAGCGAGAGGTCGAACTTGGAGGCCTGGCTGCCGGTGGGCAGCTCACGGAAGACGAGCCCGGGGAGCGCCAGCTCGGCCGTCGACGCGTCCTGGAGCGCGAACACCACCTGGAAGAGGGGCGGATGGCTCAGGCTTCGCTCGGGCCGCAGCTCCTCGACGAGCTTGTCCAGCGGCACGTCCTGGTGGGAGTACGCCGCCAGCGTCACCTCGCGCACCCGGTACAGCAGGTCCACGAACGTGGGATCTCCCTCGGTGTTCGCCCGCAGGACGAGCGTGTTCACGAAGAAGCCGATGAGGCCTTCGATCTCCGCGCGCGTGCGTCCGGCGATCGGCGTTCCCACGCAGAAGTCGTGCTGGCCGGAGAGGCGCGACAGCAACGTCTGGAACGCCGTCAGCAGCACCATGAATGGCGTGGCCCCTTCGGACTGGCCCAGCTCCTTCACCCGCTCGGACAGGTCCCGGGGCAGGGCCATCGGATGGATGGCGCCGCGGTAGGCGCGAACGGGCGGCCTCGGACGGTCCGTGGGAAGCTCCAGCAGCGGCGGCGCGCCGGCGAGCGTCTTGCGCCAGTGGTCGAGCTCCGCATAGAGCGCCGGCCCCTCCATCCACCGCCGCTGCCAGGCTGCGTAGTCGACGTACTGGAAGGGGAGGGGCTCAAGGGGCGAGCCGCGTCCCTGCGTGAAGGCCTCGTAGAGCGCCGCCACCTCGCGGATGAGCACCCCGGTGGACCAGCCGTCGGAGATGATGTGGTGCAGCGTCACCAGCAGCATGAACGCGCGGTCGTCCCGCTGGAGCAGCGTGACGCGCAGCAGGGGGCCTCGCTGAAGGTCGAACGGCGTGCGGCCTTCTTCCGCCATCAGGCGGGCTTCCTCGGAGGCGCGCTCCGCCGGAGGCAGCCCGCGCAGGTCCACGTGGCGCAGCGGCGCCGTGGCGTCCGGGGAGATGACCTGGACTGGCTGGCCGTGCTCGGCGCGGAACGTCGTCCGCAGCGATTCGTGACGCTCCACCAGTGAGGCGAAGGCTCGCTCCAGCGCGGCCACGTCCAGGGCGCCGTCGATGCGCACCGCCGCCGGGATGTTGTATGACGCGCTCCCCGGCTCCAGCTGATCCATGAACCACAGGCGCTGCTGGGCGAACGACAGGGGCAGCACGCCGTCGCGGGGGATGCGCGACATGGCGGTCCACTGGATGCCGGTGCTGGTGCCGATGGCGCGTTCGACATGGGCGGCGAGCGCGCTCACGGTGGGCGCCTCGAAGAGGGTCCCCACCGGCAACTGAATGCGGAAGGCCTCGCGGATGCGCACGGCCGCCCGGGTCGCCGTCAGGGAGTGGCCGCCGAGCGCGAAGAAGTCGTCCTCCCGGCCCATGCGCGGCACGCCCAGCACCCGGGCGAGGATCTCCGCGAGCCGCTCCTCCACTGGCGTCGCGGGCGGGACGTAGGTCGTGCCCGGCGTGGCCTCATCCGCGTCCACGGTGGGTAGCGCCCGGCGGTCCACCTTGCCGTTCACGGTGAGGGGCAGCGCCGCCAGCGACAGGAACGCGGAGGGCACCATCGGGTCCGGCAGCCGCGTGAGCAACCAGCGCCTCAGTTCCAGCGGGTCCGGCATCGAGTCGTGGGGCACGACGTACGCCACCAGCTTGCGGTCACCGCCCGCGTCGCGGACGACCACGGCCGCTTCACGCACCGCCGCGTGCTCCGCCAGCACCGCTTCGATCTCTCCCAGCTCGATGCGGAAGCCGCGCACCTTCACCTGGTCGTCGACGCGGCCCTGGTACTCGAGCTGCCCGTCGGCGCGCCAGCGCACGATGTCGCCCGTGCGGTAGAGGCGCTGTCCCGGCGTGGAGGCGAACGGATCCGGCACGAAGCGCTCGGCCGTCAGGGCCGGACGCTGGCTATAGCCGCGCGCGACGCCCGCACCGCCGATGTACAGCTCGCCCGAGACCCCGACCGCGGTGGGAGCCCCGTGCGCGTCCAGCACGTACAGCCGCGTGTTCGCGATGGGGTGGCCAATGGGGACCGCGGAGTCGAAGCGAGCGTCCGGCCCCACCTCGAAGGTGCAGCAGCCCACCACCGTCTCGGTCGGGCCGTACTCGTTGATGATGCGCGTGGCCGGTGCGCGCTTCCGCCAGGACGCGAGCGTCGCGGACGTCAGGGCCTCGCCGCCCACGACGAAGCAGCGCACCCGTCCCGCGACGTCCACGTCCGACAGCTGCGCCTCCAGGAGGGACAGCTGCGTGGGCGTCAGCTTGACGATGGAGTGGTCCATGCCCGAGCGCAGCACCTGCGCCAGGCCCTCGCCCGCGCGGCCCTCCGGCACCAGGACGACGCGTCCACCGGCCATCAGCGGCGTCAGGAGGCTGGTGATGGTCAGGTCGAAGCCCAGCGGCGAGTGCACAGGTGCACCCGCGCCCGCCGCCGCGTCATAGGCGTCACGGCTCCAAGCGAGGTAGTTCACCGCGCCCCCGTGCGTCACCATGACGCCCTTGGGCCGGCCGGTGCTCCCCGACGTGTAGAGGACGTACGCCAGCTGCTCCGGGGCCACCGCCACACCCAGGTCCGTGCCGTCCTCGGAGGACAGGTCGGTCTCGTCCAGGCACAGCGTGTTCCCGTTGATGCGGGGCAGCGCGCCGCGCAGCTCGGAGTGGGCGACCAGCACCCGTGCGCCGCTGTCTTCGAGCACGTAGGCGAGCCGCTCGTGCGGGTAGCTCGGGTCGAGGGGCACGTATGCGCCTCCGGCCTTGAGCACGCCGAGTACGGCCACCACAAGGTCCGGGCTCCGCCGCAACGCGAGCGCCACGCGGACCTCCGGCCCCACGCCGCCGCGGCGCAGGACGCGCGCCAACTGGTTCGCCCGCGCGTTCAGCTGGCCATATGTCAGCTGCTCGGTGCCGGACTCGACGGCCACGGCGTCGGGCGTGCGCCGCGCCTGGGACTCGAACAGCGCCGCGACGTGGGGCGCCGGCATGGAGGCCGTAGCCGTGTCATTCCAGGTGCGCAGCAGGTGTCCGTACTCGCTCGCGTCCAGGAGCTGGCTGTGCTCGTAGCGCTCGCGGGGATGCAGGGCCATCCGCTCCAGCGTGCGCAGGTAGATGCCGGCGATGCGGTCCAGCTTCGCCTCGTCCCAGTCGCGTCCGTGGCTGCGCAGCGTGAGCTTCACGTCCTGTGATTCCGGATCCACGCTGAACGTCGTGTCGAGCGGCAGGTCCAGCCACGACGTCTCCCAGTACGGCTCCACCAGTCGCACGCCCGGGATGCCCGTCAGGCCCGCGGAGACGTGGAAGTGGACGAAGTTGAAGAGCGCGTCGAACAGGGGACGGCCGCCCAGTTGTTGCTGTAGCCGCGCCATCGGGTAGCGCCGGTGGGGGAGGAGCGCCTGCTCGCGAGCGAATACGTCGCGGACCAGCTCCACCCAGCTGCCGCCTCCCAGCTTCAGCGCGAAGGGCACGCTGTTGAGGAACAGGCCCAGGACACGCTCGCCATCCGTCACCTCCGGACGTCCGTTCACCACGAAGCCCGACACCACGTGCGAGGACCCGTCGAGCACGCCGCGCACGCGCAGGTGCGCGGCGAGCAGCACGCTCTTGAGGGGCACCACCGCCTGGTGCGCTAGCGCGCGCAGGCCCTGGGTGGTGGAGGCCGACAGGGGGAACTCGCGGAACAGCAGCGGCCCGGGCCCCTGCGCCGGGGACCGGGGCGCGGCGTTCGCCCTCGCGCGGGCCACCTCCGCCAGTTGCTCGCGCCAGTACCGCTGGGCCGCTTCGGAGTCGAGCGTCTGGCGCTCGAGCGCCACGAACTCGCGGTACGCCGCCGCCAGCGGTGGGACGGGCGACTCTGCACCCTGTCGCACGGCCAGGGCGCGGGGGAGGAACTCCGCCAGCAGCGAGGCGAAGCTCCAGCCATCCAGGATGGCGTGGTGGAAGATGACGGAGAGCTGCACCGTCCGTCCGGTCCGCCGGTGGAAGCCGAAGCGGATGAGCGGCGCGTGCTCCCAGGCGAAGGGGCGGGAGCGTTCGCGCTCCAGCCACGCCACCAGGTGGCGGTCCTGATCGGCGCGGGACATGGCGCTCAGGTCCTCCACGTGTAGGGGCACCTCTACCTCGCGGTGCACGAACTGCAAGGGCACGTCGTAGTGGGCCAGGTCGAACGAGGTCCGCAGCACCGCGTGGCGCATGGCCAGCTCTCGCAGCACGCGCCGCAGCGTCACGGGCTCCAGGTCCACCTCCAGGTGGAAGCTGAATGCGTCGTGGTAGAGCGCGGTCTCCTGGCTGAACTCGCTCTGGAAGAGCATGCCCGCCTGGAGCGTCGCCAGCGGATAGGCATCCTCCAGGTCCGGAGGCAGCCGCGAACGGTCTCCGGCGGAGAGCAGCGCGAACGGCGCCTGGGCGGCCGCGTCCGCCGCGGCGCGCACCTGTCCCTGGAGTGCTTCCGCCATTGCGCGGACGGTCTGCTTCTCCAGCAGCATCGCCACCGACAGCTCCAGCCCCCGCTCGCGGGAGCGCGCCACGTACTGGATGGCGCGGATGGAGTCGCCTCCCAGGTCGAAGAAGCTGTCGTCGATGCCCACCCGCGCCACGCCGAGCAGCTCCGCGCCCACGGCGCAGAGGATCTCCTCGGTGGGAGTCCGGGGGGCCTGGTAGCTCGTGCCCAGCTCGGGGCGCTCGCCGTCCGGCGCCGGCAGCGCGCGCCGGTCCACCTTGCCATTGGCCGTGAGCGGCAACTCCGCGAGCGTCACCAGCGCCGCGGGCAGCATGTGCGCGGGCAGCTTGTCCGCGAGGAACGCGCGCACCGCGTCGATGGTCAGCGTCCGTCCCTCGGTGGACACGACGTAGGCCACCAGGGACTTCTCCCCGGCGATCTCCCGCACCATCACCACGGTGTCCTGCACCGCCGGGTGCCGCCGCACGGCGGTCTCGATTTCACCCGGTTCGATGCGGAAGCCGCGGACCTTCACCTGCTGGTCCACGCGGCCGAGGAACTCGAGCGTGCCGTCCCTGCGCACGCGGCACCGGTCGCCCGTGCGATACAGCCGCGCGCCGGGCAGGGTGCTGAACGGATCCGGGACGAACCTCTCCGCCGTCAGCTCCGGCTGGTTCAGGTAGCCGTGCGCCAGACCGTCGCCCGCGGCGTATAGCTCGCCGGGCGCGCCCATGGGCACCTGCTCCATGGCGGCGTCGAGCACGTAGACGCGCGTGCCCTGGATGGAACGGCCCAGCGGCACGCCCGCGCGGAGGTCCTCGCGGGATTTGATCGGGAAGCAGCAGGTGAAGGTCGTGTTCTCCGTGGGGCCATAGCCGTTGATGACCTGGCAGCCCGGGTGCGCCTCCAGCACCCGCGCGACGTGCGGGGGCGACAGCACGTCACCGCCCGCGAGCAGCTGGCGCACCGGCGCGAGCGCCTCCAGGTGGGAATCGACGACCTGATGGAAGAGGCCCGCGGTGAGCCACAACGTGGTGACGCGCTCGCGCGCGATGAGCCCGGAGAGCGCATCCAGCGACAGCGCCTGGGGCGGCGCGATGATCAACCGGGCGCCGTTGAGCAGCGCGCCCCACACCTCGAAGGTGGACGCGTCGAAGGCGAGCGGCGCCAGCTGGAGCAGCGTCTCCTCCGGCGACAGGCGCACCCAGCCGGGCTCTCTCACCAGCCGGAGCACGCCTCGGTGCGGAACCGCGACGCCCTTGGGACGGCCCGTCGAACCGGAGGTGAAGAGGACGTAGGCCTCGGACTCCGCGCCCACGCCGTGCGCGGGGGCGTGCACCGGCGCGCGGGCGATCGCCGCTGCGTCCGTGTCCACGCACACGAAGGGGATCCACTGTGCAGTCAGGCCGTCCGCGATCTCCGACGTCGTCACGATGGTCGCGGGCCGCGTCTCCTCCAGCAGGAAGCCCAGGCGCTCCGGCGGGTCGTTCACGTCCAGCGGCACGTAGGACGCACCGGCCTTGAGGATGGCCACCAGCGCCACCACCAGGTCCAGCGAGCGTTCCAGCGCGAGCGCGACCCGGGCCCCGGGCCCCACGCCCTGCGCGCGCAGGTGGTGAGCCAGTTGGTTCGCGCGGCGGTCGAGCCCGGCGTAGTCCAGCGTCTGTCCCTCGAACACGAGCGCCACCGCGCCGGGGGCTTGCGCCACGCGCTGTTCGAAGCACGCGGGAATGGACAGCGCGGGAGGAACACCGCGCACCGGGCCGCTCCAGGCCGCCAACTGCTGGAGCTCCCCGGGAGGCAGCATGGACAGCGCGTGGATGCGCTGTCCGGGGTTCGCCACGGCGGAGTGGGCCAGACGCAGGAAGTGCTCCCACATCCGCTCCATCGCCTCGCCGTCGAGGACGTCGGTGTTGTACTCGGCGACGACCTTCAGCGCGCCTTCCTCGGGGGTGAGGATGAAGAGCAGGTCCCAGCGCGCCAGGCCGTTGCTCTCACCCTCCATGAGCTCCAGGGAGAGGCCCGGCAGCCGCATCGCGGGCATGGGGGCGTTCTCCAGCACGAGCTTGGCCTGGAAGAGCGGCTGGCCCGTGGTGGCGCGCTGATCACGCAGCTCCTGCACCAGCCGCCCGAACGGGGTCTCCTGGTGCTCGTAGGCGTCCAGCGCCACCTGCCGCACGCGCGCGAGCAGCTCCCGGAAGGTGGGCTGCCCGGACAACCGCGTGCGCAGGACGAGCTGGTTGGTGAAGAAGCCGATGATGCCTTCGAGCGCCTCGTGCTCGCGGCCCGCGATGTCGGTTCCGACGACGATGTCGTCCTGGCCCGTGTGCCGCTGCAACAGGACGTCGAACAGGGCGAGCAGCACCATGAATAGCGTGGCGCCCTCGGCGCGCGCGAGCGCCTCCAGCTCCCCGGTCAGCTTCGCGGGGAGGGTGAAGCGTCGGCCGTCGCCCTGGAAGCGCTCGCCGGGCGGGCGCGGGACGTCCGCGCGCAGCTGCAACGTGGGGAGCTCCTCCAACTGCTTGCGCCACCAGCCCAGGTTCTCCGCCAGCGTGCCGGACTCCAGCCAGCCGCGGTGCCACGCGGCATAGTCCGCGTACTGGAACGGCAGCTCCGTCAGCGGCGAGGGCTGTCCCTGGCTGAAGGCGCCGTAGAGCGCCGCCAGCTCGCGCAGGAACACGCCGCCCGACCAGCCGTCGGAGACGATGTGGTGCAGCGTCAGGCAGAGCACGTGCTCCTGCTCGGCCAGGCGCAAGAGCACCGCGCGCAACAGCGGGCCCTTCTCCAGGTCGAACGGGCGCACCGCCTCCTCGCGCGCCAGCCGGCGTGCGCCGGCCTCGGCCTCGTCGCGCGGGCGACCCGACAGGTCCACCAGCGGAAGCGCCGGAGGGGATGCGGGCGAGATGACCTGCACCGCGCGCGCTTCGTCCTGGCGGAAGACGGTGCGCAGCGCCTCGTGACGGCGGATGAGCTCGGCCAGACCCTGCGCCAGCGCCAGCGGGTTCAGCGTGCCGTGCATCCGCACCGCCGCGGGCACGTTGTAGAGCGGCGAGCCCGGGGAGAGCTGGTCGGCCAGCCACAGCCGCTCCTGCGCCAGCGACAGGGGCAGGGGACCGGTGCGCGGCAGCGCGGTCAGCGGGGGCACGGCCCGGCGGGGCTGGGTGTTCGCGTCGATGTGACGGGCCATCGCGGCCACCGTCGTCACGTCGTTCATGAAGGCGCTGAGGGGCAGCTCCACTCCGAAGGCCGTGCGGATGCGCGCGATCACCTGCGTGGCCATGAGGGAGTGGCCCCCCAGGTCGAAGAAGTCGTCGTGGAGGCCGACGCGGTCGGTCTTCAGCACCTCGGCCCAGAGCGCGGCCACCCGGCGCTCCGTGTCCGTCGTGGGCGCGGCGAAGCTCCCGTCCCGCGCCGTGTCCGGTGCTCCCGGCGGCGGCAGGGCCTTGCGGTCCAGCTTCCCGTGCGGCGTCAGCGGGAGCACTTCCAAGGGCACGAAGGCCGACGGGACCATGTAGTCCGGCAGCTGGGACTCCAGCGCCTCGCGCAGGCCGCGCGCCACGTCGGGCGTGGCCACCACGTAGGCCACCAGTCGCGGATCTCCCGGGCTGTCCTCGCGCAGGATGACCGCCGCGTCGCGCACGCCCGGCCGGGCACGCAGCGCCGCTTCAATCTCTCCCGGCTCGATGCGGTAGCCGCGCAGCTTCACCTGATCATCGACGCGGCCCAGGTACTCCAGGCCTCCGTCGGGCAGCCGGCGCACGCGGTCGCCCGTGCGGTACAGCCGGGCGCCGGGAACGCGGGCGTAGGGGTTGGGCACGAAACGCGCGGCGGTCAGGTCGGGCCGGCCCAGGTAGCCGCGCGCGAGCCCCACGCCCGCGACGCACAGCTCACCGGGGACGCCCACCGGCACGGGCCGCAGCCCCGCGTCCAGCACGTACACCTGCACGTGGGCCAGCGGCTGGCCGAGCGTAGGCCGCTCCGGATCCACGTTCGGGTTGAACGTCGCGCAGACGGTGACCTCCGTGGGGCCGTAGGCGTTGACGAAGCGAAGCCGGTCCGCCCAGCGCAGCGCGAGCTCCGGCGTGCACGCCTCGCCCGCCGTGAGCAGCGTCTGGAGCCCGGTCGCCTGCGACGGATCCAACTGCGCCAGCACGGACGGCGTCAGCGTGACGACGGTGATCTCCTGCTCCCGCAGGGTCTGCTCGAGCGGGGCGCCCGGCATCACCGCGTCCCGGGGCGCCAGCACCAGCGTCGCGCCTGACAGCAGGGGCGGGAAGATGTCCGAAACAGCCGCGTCGAAGCTCAGCGCGAAGAACTGCAACAGGCGGCTGCCCGCGCCCAGCCGCATCATCGCGGCCGTCTCGCGAGCCGTGTTGCACAGGCCGCGGTGCTGCAGGAGCGTCCCCTTGGGACGGCCCGTCGAACCGGACGTGTAGATGACGTACACCAGCGAGCCGCTGGTGGCGCCGCCCTCCAGGTCCTCGCCGGACTCCCGGGCGCACGCGTCCTCCACGTCCTCGATGCACAGGGCGCGGGCATCCCGTCCGCCCAGCTTCGGGAGCAGGGCGTGACGCGTGAGCACGATCGGTGCGCGCGTGTCCTCCAGGATGAAGCCGAGCCGCTCCGGGTGCTGGGCCGGATCGAGCGGCACGTACGCACCGCCCGCCTTCAGGATGGCGAGCAGGCCCACGACCATGTCGAACGAACGCTCGAAGCACAGCCCGACGAGCGTCTCCGGGCCCACGCCGCGCTGCCGCAGCACGCGCGCGAGCCGGTTGGCCCTCGCGTTGAGCTCCCGGTAGGTGAGCGCCGCGTCGCCAAGACGCAGCGCGGTGGCGTCCGGAGTGCGCGCGGCCTGGGCCTCGAAGAGACGATGCGCGCAGCTCTCGTCCGGCTCACCGGCGCGGGTCTCCGCCCAGTCCACGAGGAGCCGGTGCCGTTCACCGGCCTCCAGCATGTCCAGGCTTTCCAGCGGGGCATCCGGCTGGGACACCGCCGCCGTGAGCAGGCCGCTCAGGTGCGCCACCAACTGGCGCGCCGCCGCCGCGTCGAACAGGTCCGTGCTGTACTCCAGCCGGCCCCGGAGTCCCGCGGCGCTTTCGGACAGCGCCAGGCGCAGGTCGCCCTGGAGGAAGTGGCTGGGGAGCTCCAGTTGCTGGAGGGTGAGGCCCGGCAGCGGCTGCGTGGCGAGCGGATCCGGAACGATGGCCAGCACGTTCTGGAACAGCGGCGAAGCTCCCGGGTGCCGCGCCGGCCGCAGCGCCTCCACCAGCTTCTCGAACGGCAGGTCCTGGTGGGCGTAGGCCCGCAGCGTCACGTCGTGCACGCGCGCGAGCAGTTCGCGGAAGGTCGTCACGCCCGTCAGCCGCGTGCGCAGCACCAGCGTGTTGACGAAGAAGCCGATGAGCTCCCGCGCCTCCGGCCTCTCGCGGCCATGGACGGGCGTGCCCACGAGGATGTCGTCCTGACCCGAGTAGCGGGCCAGCAGCAGCTGGTAGGCCGACAGCAGGACGACGAAGGGCGACACGCCCTGTTCACGCGCGAGCCCCTTCATCCGCTCCAGAAGCGCGGCGGGGAGGCCCACCTCCACGCTGGCGGCCTGGTGCGTGGACGCGGACGGCCGGGGCTGTGCCACGGCCAGGTCCAGGACCTCGGGAGCGCCCTCCAGCTCGCGCCGCCAGAAGCCGAGCAGCTCCTCCAGATTGGTGCCCTGGAGCATCTCCCGCTGCCACGCGCCGTGGTCGGAGTAGCGCAGCGTCAGCTCCGGCAGCGCGGCCGGGCGGCCTCCGGCGTGCGCCGGATAGAGCACCGCCAGCTCCCGGACGAGCACCTCCATGGACACGCCGTCCGCGATGATGTGGTGCATCGTGAGCACCAGCACGTGCTCGTGCTCCTCGGTCCTGAGCAGGACCGCGCGCAGCAGCGGCCCCGTGCCCAGGTCGAAGCCCCGGAGCGCCTCCGCGTCGGCGCGGCGCTGGAGCTCCTGCTCGCGCGCGGGCGCGGACAACGCGCGCAGGTCACCGGTGCCGAGCGTGAAGGACGCCTCCGGCGCGATGCGCACGACGGCCGCGCCCTCCGCGGCGTGGAAGGTGGTCCGCAGGGTTTCGTGGCGGCGCACGACGTCCTGGAAGGCGCGCTCCAGGGCGGCGGGCTCCAGAGGTCCCTGGAACCGCACGGCCGCGGTGATGTTGTACAGCGCGCTCCCGGGCTCCAACTGCTCCAGGAACCACAACCGCTCCTGGCCGGGGGACAGGCGCGGCGGCGCGTCGTCGCCCCGGCGCGCGATGGGCGCGGGCCTGGCGCTCGCGGACCGGCGGCGTTCGTGGATGAGCACCGCCAGCTCGTCGAGCGTGGGCCCACGGAGCAGCTCCTCCATGCGCACGGCGACGCCCGCGCCGGTCTCCAGCGCGTGGCCCAGCTCGATGGCGCCGAGCGAGTCGAAGCCGAAGCGGGTGATGGGCAGCTCCCCGTCGAGCGCATCGGGGGAAAGGCGCAGGCTCCGGGCCATCGTCCCGCGCAGCCACGCCGTGGTGTCGGCGAGCGACGCGTCCGGTGCCAGCAGGGAAGGGGCGGACGGCGCCGGGGTGGCCGGTGTCACGGCCTCCTCGCGCCAGGCGGTCACGACGGGCAGCTCGTTGGCGAGGAAGGCCGCCCGGGTGCCGCTTCGCTGGATCTTCCCGCTGGATGTCTTGGGGATGCTCCCGGGCTCGATGAGCACCAGGGCGTGGAGGGGCACCTCGTGCAGCTCCGCCAGCCGCTGACGGACCCGCGCGGTCACCTCATCGGGATCCGTCATGCGGCGCGGATCCACTTCCTGGACGACGACGAGCCGCTCCTCTCCCTGCACGTCCACGGCGAACGCGGCGGTGCACCCCGGGCGCAGCGCCGGGTGGCTCAGCTCCACCGTCTGCTCCAGGTCCTGCGGGTAGACGTTGCGTCCCCGGAGGATGATCAGGTCCTTGAGCCGGCCGGAGACGAACAGCTCCCCGTCCTGCATGAAGCCCAGGTCCCCCGTGCGCAGGTACACCGTGTCGCCGCCGCCCGCCACGCGGCCGTGGAACGCGCGGGCCGTCTCCTCCGGACGCTCCCAGTAGCCCCGGGCCACGCTCGGACCGTGGACCCAGATCTCTCCCACGCGGCCCGGCGCGCACGGCTCGCACGTCGCGGGGTCCACGATGCGGATCTCCTGGTCGGGCAGGTTTCCACCCGAGCCCACCAGCATCGGACCGCCGGCATCCTCCCGCGCCTCACCCCGCGCGAGCGCGTCCGAGGCGAAGGGACGGTGGACGGGAAACACGCCCTTCTTGCCACCAGAGACGATGAGCGTCGCCTCGGCGAGGCCGTAGCAGGCGTAGAGCGACTCCGGGCGGAAGCCGGAGGGCGCGAAGGCGTCCGTGAACCTCGCGAGCGTCTCTGGACGAATGGGCTCCGCGCCGCAGAACGCGACCTCCCAGTTGCTCAGGTCCAGCGCCGCGCGCTCCTCCGGCGTGCTCTTGCGCACGCACAGATCGAACGCGAAGTTCGGACCGCCGCTGATGGTGCCATTGAACCGGGACACCGCCTCCAGCCACTTCATGGGGCGCCGGAGGAAGTCCAGCGGCGACATCAGGGCGACGGGGAAGCCCGCGTACAGCGGCTGGAGGATGCCGCCGATGAGCCCCATGTCGTGGTACGGCGGCAGCCAGATGACGCCCACGGAGTCCTGGCGGCTCTCGAACGCGTGCGAGATGAGCCCCAGGTTGTGCAGCAGGTTGCCGTGGCTCAGCATCACGCCCTTGGGCGTGCCCGTGGACCCGGACGTGTACTGGAGGAACGCCAGCGCATCACTCCCCACGTCCGCGGGCCGCCAGTCCTGCCCCGTCTCCTCCGGCAGTTCGTCCGTGGCCACCCAGTGCAACGCCTTCAACTCCGGCGCCTGCTCGAACAACATCTCCGCGAACGACGCGATGAACGACGTGGTGAGCACCACCGTCGCCCGCGCGTCCTCGATGATGGAGCGCAGCCGGGGCAGCGTCCGGCCCAGCCGCATCGGATCCGGCGGATAGGCCGGGACCGCGACCCGCTGCGCGTACAGACAGCCGAAGAACCCCGCGATGTACTGGAGCCCCGGCGGATACAGCAGCACCACCCGCGCCCCCGCCGGGCTCACTGCCTCCAGCGCCGCGCCAATGCGCCGCGCCCAGCGGTCCATCTCCCCCCGCGTCATCGTGACTTCGGAGCCGTCCTCCTCCAGGAACGTGTAGAGCGGCGCCTCCTCGCGTGCCTCTGCCTGCTGGCGCAGGAGCGCGACGAGTGACGAAGCAGCGCCGTGATTCACGTGAAGTTTGACATACATGTTTTTCACGATTTACTGTTATGTATGGAGATGCGGCGGAGCCCGGGGCCCGGGGCGGTCCGGCGCCGTGGCGTGACGGTCCGCGCTCCCACGGGGAGGGAGGCGGACCGCCCGCGAAGGCATGGGCGAAGGGTGTTCCCGGTCACCCGACGGGGACGGGTGACCGGGGTGAAGCGTTCCGGGCCAGCGGCCCTTGCTGCGAGATACGGGACCTACTGCGCCGAAACGACCTGCTGCGTGAGCGCCGGGTCGGCGGCGATGTCCGCCTCGTTGAAGAGGACGGTGCGCCACTGCTTCTGGGAGAAGCGCTGGGTCTGGTCCGTGAAGTAGGGCGAGGCGGGGTCGCCGGACTGGCCGTAGGTGAGCAGGGCGCGCGCGTCCACGCCCGTGGCGGTGTACGCCAGCGCCAGGATGAAGCTGGAGCCGGTGCTGACGACGTAGCCGGTCGTGCTCAGGCCCGTCTCACCGTTGAGCACCGCCCCCCGGGGAGGGACCGGGTCGACGAGCGAGGACTGGAGCGTGCCGTAGATGGCGACGTTGGCCACGCCGTCGTGGTTGTGGCCGCCGTGGATGGGGATGCGCTGGCCGGCGCGCTCCGCGAACTGCACGCTGCCCAGCGGGGCGTCCACGGCGATCTTCGCCGTGTCCAGCAGCGTCACGGCCTGCGCCAGCTTCACGAGCGCCGGGTCCTCCCCCTGCGCGGGCGCGGGCGGGAGCGTGCTGGGCGTGGTGAAGGGAGCGCTCACGTCGAAGGCCGTGTCGAAGAGGGTGCCCTTGTTGAGCAGTTGGTTCACCGGATACGCGCCGATGAACTCGCGCCAAAGCACCGCGCCCACGCTGTCCGTGTCGAAGCGGCCGTTCCACGCGGCGAGCACCGCGCAGGCCTGCGTGAGGTCCACCGCCTTGCCCTGGTACGTCGCGGACGGAGTGGCCTGGCAGCGCGCCACCAGCGCCGGGCGCAGCAGCTCCGCCACCGAGCTGCGGTTGTTGAGGATGGACGCCTGGAGCTCCTCCAGCGTGAACTTGCCGTCCGCGCCCGAGGCGCCGTCCGCCGACTGCTCGGTCAGCATCACCAGGTTCATGCGCGAGCGCGGCTGCTGGCTGCGGGGCCCGGGCCCGTGCATCGGGGAGTAGCCCGACAGGGGCTGCGCCGGGTTGGTGAGCCAGTAGCTGTCGTTGGCGTTGTAGGTGAAGTCGCGGCGCTCCAGCTGCGGCACCTGGGCGAAGGGCACCAGGCCGGGGCTGCGGGCGCCGGGGGCCTCCACCCACTCGTTGACGGAGGTGCTGCCATCCAGCAGCACCAGGTTGAGGTTGCGGAAGAACAGCGTCGCCACCGGATCCGCGCCGGAGGTGGCCTGCTGCCACGCATCCAGCGCCGCGGGGCTCAAGTTGGGCGTGGCCGCCGCGTCCGTGTACCAGGCGTTGCCGTCGCGATCCGTGGCCAGGGTGTTGACCCAGGGGATGCCCTGCACGGTGGCGAAGGCGTTCTTGAACTCCTGGAGGTTCTTCGCCCGGTTCATCGCGTGGAACTGGGCCAGCAGGACGGTGTTCTCCAGGTTCGCGTCCCGGTAGGTGAACGCCACCTGCGCCGTCCAGTCCGTCACGCCCGGGATGGCGAGCATGGGACCGAAGTGGCTGCTGTAGAGCGTGCGCGAGATGTTCGTGAGCGAGCCATCCGGCAGCCGCACCAGGATGGTGTGCGTGCGCGCGGTCATCTCGCGCTCCTGCCCGTCGTACAGGTAGTGCGTCGGCTTGCCCGGCACGAGCTTCAGCCGGTACAGCGTCATCCGCTGGCCGGCGGACACGGTGTGCGTCCACGCGACGTTGTCGTTGAAGCCGATGAGCACCCCGGGCACGCCCACCAGGGACGCGCCGTAGACGTTCATCACGTCCGGCACGGTGAGGTGGCTCTCCCACAGCCGCAGCTCGCCCTGCCAGGGGAAGTGCGGGTTGGCCACGAGCATGCCGTGGCCGTTGGCGGAGCGCTCCGCGCCAATGGCCCAGCCGTTGCTGCCCAGGTCGTGATCGCGCAGTTGCTGGAATGCCTGCGGCGGCGGCACGTCGATGCGCTGCCCGCCGGTCACCGTGGGCGGCTGGGCGTTGGTCACCGCCGCGACGAACTGGTAGCTGCTCGAAAGCAGGGCCAGGCTGATGTGGTACGCCATCAGGTCCACGTCGTCGATGGGCCTCACCCACGCGGCGTTGGCGCAGGCCGCGGGGCGGGCGGCGGGCTCCACCTGGGACAGGTAGTGGTTGTAGCCGGCGGCGTAGCCCTGGATCATCGCCCGCACGTCCTCGGGCAGCGCGGGCAGCGCGTCCTTCGCGCGCGCATGGACACCCAGGGAGAGGTAGCCGAAGTCACTCGCCACGTTGGCGTTGCCCGCGCCCGGGCCCAGGAACCGGGCCCGCTCGCTGCGCACCTTGAGGATCTGATCCGCCAGCGTGCACACGTTGTCCTGGGCGAACGCGTAGCCCTGGCCAAACGCCGCGCTGCCCAGGTTCTTCGCCGTGATGTGGGGCACCCCGTTGCCCGAGCGCCGGATCGTCGCCTCGTAGCGTGGCGCCGGCTCTGGCGTGGGCGGCGCCTCCGGGTCGTCATCGCACGCGGAAACGCCCAGCAGCACGGCGAGCGCGAGCGCACGACGCTGCCAGGGACCGCGACGCGTGGAGTGGGAGGGGACGGCGGAAGGGATCCTCGGAGAGCGGGCAGGGGGCATCGCGCGCGGAGGATAGGAAAACCTGATTCGCAAGGTCAAATTGACCAGCCTTGATTTTCAGCCAAACCATTACAGCGGTATTAATTCGTTCTTCGAGACAAAAAGGATGTAACGCGGTCGCGTGTGACAGGGGCTCAAGCGACCCGTGAGGGCATGTCGTCGCCGGGCGCGGCGGTGCCTTGTCCCCAGAGCGAGGCCGGCGCTTCGCCGAAGCCGTCCGGCACGGCGTGGATGCCGTAGACGCACTCGTGGGGCGAGCCGCCCTCCAGCTCCATCAGGCGGTCACAGCTCCCCGCGTCCAGGTCCACGACGTACAGGGCCGCGGGCCGCTGGCTGCCCACGAGGAAGCGGTTGCCACCGAACGGCGCGAGCCCCCGGACGAAGGGCGGATCGCCGGGGATCTCCACGTGCTTCCTCCAGCTCCCGTCACAGGATTGTTGCACCAGCCGGTTGCCGTGGGTGTCGTTGTAGACGAGCGTGTCCCCGTGCCGCAGCAGGTTGTGGTTGGGCCGCATGATGCGGTCCTGCCGGGCCACGACGCGCGCGGGCCCCTGGTCCGGCAGCAGCACGCCCACCCACGATGACGACGTGAAGCTGGAGGCCATGAAGCGCAGCGCGAAGAGGCTGGAGGGCCGCGCCGCCTGCTCCTTCTTGCCCAGGCGCCGCTGCAGCGCGCCGGGGAGGTCGAACAGCCACTGGATGCGCCGCGACGCTCGCGAAGGGACGAAGCCGAAGGACAGGAGCAGTCCCTCGGGACAGCGCGCCACGCTGTTGACGTGGACGAAGTCGAACGCGGTGGGCAGCTTGCGCGGGTCCCGGTAGTCGTCGCACGGCTCGCCGTGAAGCGCGTCCAGCAGGTTCAGCTCCCGGGCGAGCGCCTTGTCCTCCCGCCAGCTCCAGGCGCGGAGGACGGCGCCGTCCCAGCCCAGCTTCATCACCACGTCCGACGCGCTGGCCGTGACCCAGACGCCGTCCGGCTCCACCAGGATGTCGTGCACCTGCCCGAGCAGCGGGTGCGTCAGCTCGCCCACCTGCTTCCAGGCGCGGTCGAAGACATAGAGGCGGTCCGTCACCGACACCACAATGCGCTCCGCGTCCCCGCTGATGCCCCGGGCGCCGCGCAGCCCGCCGCGCGGGTTGGGATCGAAGGCGCGAAACGGCGACTCGGGGATGGGCCACTTCGCCAGCACGCGTCGCTCGTTCACGCTGACGAGCCGCACGGAGCCACTGTGCGCGCCCGGCTCGGTGATCCGGATGATGCTGCTGACCAGGAGGCGCGTGTCGTTCATGGCGAAGGCGGGCTGGGCCGTGAGGCCCTGTCGAGGATGGGGCGCCCTTATAAGCGATTTCCTGGATGGGTTTTATTTCTTGTATTGCCTGCCTCTCGTTGACCACGCGAGTTGCGTCATGGAACCATCCCGGCCCCCTCCCAAGTGAAAGGCAGGTCGCAGAGTGAATCCCGGGATTGATCTCGCATCGCAGGTGTCCTCGCTCGCGGCCCGATTCCAGGGGTTCCTGCGGATGGAGCCCGCCGCCGCGAACCCCGCCATCCTCGGGTGGATCAAGGAAGTGGAGGGCCTGAGCGGGATGCTGACGGACGGGGCGGTGGCCCGGCTGGGGCCGCACGCCGCTTCGGTGGACAACCTGAAGCTCACGGTGCGCACCGCGCTCACGCGGCTCCTGGACTTCCCGTGGGTCAGCCCGGAGGTGAAGACGGCGGTGCATGGGTACCTGGAGCGCAACCCCGCTGCGCGTCAGGTGGGCAAGTACCGCTTCTCCTCGGACTGGATGTCCAACTGCGAGGCCGAGTGGCGCGAGACGCTCGCCCCGCTGATGGGCGCCCCTGGCGTCCGGGCGCTGGAGATTGGCAGCTTCGAGGGGCGCTCCTCGCTCTGGCTCCTGGAGAACGTGCTCACGCACGCGAGCTCCCGGCTGACCTGCGTGGACCTGTTCCAGGGTGACGCCGCGAAGCTGTTCGACGAGAACCTGGCGGCGAGCGGCGCGGCCGAGCGCGTGGAGAAGCGCGCGGGCCCGTCCGGCGTCGTCCTGCGGCAGCTCCCGGCGGAGCCCGTGTACGACTACATCTACGTGGACGGCTCCCACGAGGCGTACGACACGCTGGAGGACGCGGTGCTGTGCTTCCGGCTGCTCAAGCCGGGCGGCATCATGACCTTCGACGACTACGGCATGGCCACCGCGCAGTTGGCGAACTACGAGAGCATCGACCGGCCCGACATCGGCATCGACGCCTTCGTCTCCGCGGCCGGGCGGCGCCTGCAGGTGGTGCGCAAGGGCTTCCAGCTCACCGTGCGGAAGCAGCCGGCGTAATCGCGGCGCTCCCTGCCGTGGGCGCCTGGAGCAGCTGCTCGATGGCGTCCGCGGCCGAGGCGTTGCGCTCGCTGTCGTGGAAGCGCTCGCGCAGCGGCTCCATGGCCTTGCGCCACCGGGGATCGCCCACCAGCGCGTCCAGGTGCCGCAGCATCTGTGAGGCCTCCAGCGTCTTGGGCGGGCAGTGGACGCCCAGGCCGCGCAGCTCCACCTGGCGCGCCACCGCCGGCTGATCGAACGCCAGCGGGACGACCACCATGGGCACGCCGAAGTAGATGCACTCCTTCACGGTGTTGAAGCCGCCGTGGGTGATGACCGCGGTGGCGCGCTCCAGCAGTTGGAGCAGCGGGGCGTGCTTCACCGCCACCACGTTGGAGAGCGCGTCGAAGCGCTGCGTCTCGTGGGTCGGGTTCACCGCGAAGACGAACTGCCACTGGGGCCGCTCGCGGGCGACCTCGAACATGGCGTCCAGCACCCGTGTCTCCAGGGCGCGGCTGTAGCCGCCCATGCCTCCCAGGGAGAAGAGGACCAGCGGCTTGTCCGCCGCCAGCCGCTCCCAGGGGAAGTCGGACGGAGGCCGGTCCAGGTCCACGCTCGGCCCCACGTAGAGGTACGTGGAGTCCACGCTGCCGGAAGGCTCGGCGAACTCGCGCGGGGCGAGGATGAGCTCCGGGATGCCGCGCACGAGGATGGGCTCGGGCTCCGTCGCCAGCTCCTCCACGGGATAGCCGTAGCGCAGGGCGATCCGCGCGTGGCGCTTGCGCATCCTGGGCGCCACGCCCAGCAGCTCCATCAGCGACAGCAGCGTGTGCACGCCCATGGCGCGCACCCGGCGCGAGAGGGTGGTGGAGGGACGGGCGAGGAACGGGTGGACCAGCTCGCGCGGGATGGTGACGTTGAAGAAGACGGCGGGCACCTGGCGGCTGCGCGCCACCATGGCGGGGTAGGGCAGCATGGAGTCGCACACCACCACGTCCGGCCGCGTGCGCTCGAAGAGCCCGTCCAGCGCGCCGTCGCCAATGGCCTTCAGCGCGTCATCCACCCGCCGCGAGTACTGGCGCAGCTTGCGCACGTGCTCCAGGAAGCCCCGGGCCCCGAAGGCGTGGAAGCTGCCCTCGGGGAACTGCTCCTCCAGGACGGGGAGGAACTCGAACCCGGCGCGCAGCACCAGCTCCCGGGCATCCACGGGGCCCGCGTACACCACGTGGTGGCCGCGCTCGCGCAGGGCCCGGGCGGCCTTGAGCGTGGGGTTGACGTGGCCGTGGCTGGGGTAGGGCGCGATGAGGACGTTCGCCATGGGCAGGAGGCCGCGTCAGTCCGGCAGGAAGGTGTTGCCCGCGATGGCTTCGTCCGCGGCGCGGGAGATCTTCTCGAACACCGCCTTCGCCTGCTGGAACCGGGCCGCCCAGGGGGAGTTGGGCAGGAAGCCGAGCCGGCCGAAGAAGGCGTGGAAGCGGGCCTGGAACGCGGCCTTCTCCGCCTCGGGGGCGTCGTTCTGGATGACCATCAGGGCCAGGAAGTACAGGCCGAAGAACCAGAACAGCGACTCGCGGTGCCGTCCGGCGTCGATCATCTCCCGCGTGCCTTCCAGGTACGCGCCCCGCAGGTGCGCGCGGAGCTTGAAGCCATAGGGCACGTCGCCCTTCTTCACCTCGACGGCGCGGTCGAAGGCCTTCATGAAGTCCGCGAGGTAGCCCTCCACGTCCTGCCGAGACAGGTCCGCGCAGCCCAGCAGCGCCAGGCACTCCTCGTGGAGCGCCGCGTGCCCCTGCCGCTCCAGCAGCTCACCCGACAGGACGTAGCACTGGCGGACGGTGATGGGCTTCAGGTGGGACAGCGCCACCAGCCCCGACAGGTACACCATGGCGGCGTGGAAGTTCAGGAGCATGCGCGGAATGGCTCCGGCGCCGGCGTCCTGCATGGCCTGCTCCAGGTGACCCAGGACGGCGCGCCGGTGGGAGTCACAGCGGGCCTTCACCCAGGTGCGGCGGGGAAACTCCCGGGCCACCTGTTCGTGCAGCGTCTGGAAGGCGCCCGTGGGGTCCGCGAGGATGCGCCCCTCGCGCACGTTGTCCGCGTGCTCCGGATTGGAGACGACGCTCTCGAACTTCTGGAACAGCGCCGCGTCCAGGACGGAGCACTCGACGATGACGCCCTTGTGGAGCATCTCCAGGCGCGAGGCCCGGGCCTGCTCCGCGTCGCTCGTGGCGACGACGAGGTCGACGTCGCGCCACGTGCTGAAGGGGGTGTCCAGCGGGAGCGACGCCATGCGCCCCGCGACGTAGGCCCCCATGAAGCCGGGGATCCGGCTGCCTTCGGTGTCCACCCAATGCTTCGCGTGCTCGAGCGCGTCCCGGACGATCATGGTGTCTGGCTCCGAAGCCCCGGGGTTACAGGGCTTCGAAGGGACTGTCAACGCAAGTCACTGATACATGGGAGTGACGGATTATCAAGACATCCCGGCGGACATGGCCATGGCTGAGCACGCCCCGCTACTCGAGCTTCGACGTGGCCTCGATGCGCAGCTCCAGCGTGGTGAGCGCCGGATCCGCGAGGATGTCCGCCGTGTTGAAGAGCACGGGGCGGAAGTGCTTGCTGGCGAAGAGGTCCGTCTGGTCCGCGAAGTGCGGGGACTCCGGGTCGGTGGACTCCGCGTAGGAGAGGACCGCGTTCGCCTTGGGGCCTTCCGGCGTGAACTCCATCACCATGAGGAAGCTGGTCCCGAAGTCGACCAGGTAGCCTTCCGGCGTGAGCCCCGTGCCGGAGGAGAGCAGCGGGCCCTGCGGCTGGGACTGGGGCAGCAGCGTCGCGTTCGCGCCGGAGTAGCCGACGACGTTGGTGACGCCCTCGAAGGCCGCGCCGCCGTGCAGCGGCACCTTGCGGTTTCCCTTCCAGGCGAACTGTACGTCGCCCAGCTTCGTCCCCACCGGGAGGCCCGCCTTGCCCAGGAGCGCCACGGCCTCCGCCAGCTTCTGGTTCACCGGATCCGCTCCGGACTCCGGCGCGGGCACCAGGCCCGCCGGCGTCACCGCGGCGCGGGCCGGATCGAAGGGCTGCGCGAAGAGGGCGCCCCGGTCCACGAGGTCGGAGCGGTTGAAGCCGTTGAGGAACTCGCGCCAGACGATGGCGCCCGTGCGGTCCGCATCCAGCCGGCCATCCCACGCCGCGATCAGCCCGCACGCCTCCGCGATGTCCACCGGCGCGCCGTCGACGACGATGGGCTCCGCGCCCTGGCAGCGCTGCACCACGGCCGTGCGCAGCTGCTCCGCCACCCAGGTGCGGTTGCTCAGGATGGCCTGCTCGGCCTCCTCGCGCGTGAAGCGCCCGTCGCTCCCGGCCGCCGCGGTGTCCCCCTGCTCGGTGATGAGGGTGAGGTTCATGTGCGAGCGCGTGCTCATCCGGCCGCGGGTCCCGAAGATCTCGTAGAGGAAGGGCAGGTCCAGCAGGGGCTGGGCGGGGTTGGTGAACGTCGCTGGATCATTCGCGTTCATCACGAAGTCCGTGCGGCGCAGCTGCGGCATGACGTCCGTGGGCACCAGGCCGTGCGACTCGCTGTCCAGGCCCACCCATTCGTCGCGGGACGTGCTGCCATCCAGGAGCACGAGCCCCAGCGACGCGAACACCGGCGCGTCCGGGGTGGACTCGAGCGACTCGCGATACGCCGCGACGGTGGCGGGGCTCAAGTAGGGGACCCGGGACGCGTCCACGTAGCGCGTGTCTCCAGCCGCGCTCGTCATCAGCGTGTTCACCCAGGGCGCGCCGCGTACCGTGCGCTCCACGTCCGCGGCCTCGTCGATGCCGTGGGCCGTGTTCAGGCGCACCCAGTGCTCCGCGAAGCGCGGGTTGTCCTCGGTCGCGTCGCGCGTCGTGTACGCGGTCTCGCCCGTCCAGTCCGCGCCGGGGCCGGCCAGGATGGGGCCGTAGTGGCTGCGCCAGAAGGTGCGCGTCTCCTGCGTCATGCGGTCGTCGTCCCCGCGCACGTAGACGGTGACGGTCCGAGACGTCATGCGGCGGGTCGCTCCGTCGTAGACGTATGCCGTGGGGTCGCCCGGCACGAGCTTGAGCCGGTACAGCGTGAGGTGGCTGGACGCCGTCACCGTATGCGTCCACGCGAGGTCCCGGTTGAAGCCGATGTTGATCGCCGGCACGCCCAGAAGGGACACGCCGTACACGTCGAGCTTGCCGGGGATGGTCTGGTGGCTCTCGTGGAAGCGGAGGCTGCCCTCCCAGGGGAAGTGCGGGTTGGCCACGAGCATGCCCCGGCCGCTGGCGGTCTTCTCTCGGCCCAGCGCCCAGCCGTTGCTGCCCAGCTCGTCCTTGCGCGGCGACAGCGCGAGCGGCCTCGACTGGAGCCGCTCACCTCCGGTCTCCGCGCCCGGTGGTTGCGCGTTGCCCACGTAGCCCAGCAGCGGGATGAGCGTGTCGAACAGCGACAGGTCCAGGTGGTACGCCATCAGGTCGTACGCGCTGATGGGCTTCACCCACTCGGCGTCCCGGCAGGGCTCGGGACGCTGATCCGCCGGCACGTCCGCGAGGTACTGGTTGTAACCGGCGGCATAGCCCTGCATCAGGTCGCGCAGCTCCTGCGACTGCTCCGCGAAGCCGGCTTCGGCGCGGGCCCGCAGCGCGAGCCCCAGGTAGGTGAAGTCACTTTCGAGGAAGGCATCCTGCGGGCCCCGGCCCAGATAGCGGGCGCGCTCGCCACGGACCTTGAGGAACTGATCCGCGAGGATGCACACCGCGTCCTGCGCCTGCGCGTAGCCGATGCCGGCGCCCAGGCCGCGATAGCCATCCGCCTGGATGTGCGGGACGCCGTAGGACGTGCGGTGAAGGGTGGCCTTGAGCGGGGTGGAGGCGGGTGGATCGTCGTTCCGGCAGCCGCCGAACGCCGTCAGGGTCAGCAACAGGGAAAGGGGGATTCGGGATGTGCGCATGGGTCGTCAGCCTCGCAAGCAGGGCTGACAAGGATATCCGTTCTAGGCCCGGTATCCTCGACCGCGAGGGTAGTGGTGGCCGCGTGGGACCGGTGGCATAGGCTGCGCCCCCAACAAGGAGCAGGCGATGGCGTACATGCTGGTGGTGAAGCAGGTGGGGAACAGCAAGGCGTTCACGGAGGAGGAGAATCGGGTGGCGGCGGCTCGCATGGAGCGGATGCTGCGCTTCGGGGCGTCGCTCCAGGAGCGAGGCATCTTCCTCGCGGGGGACTCCCTGCGCTCGGACGCCGAGGGCGTCCGGGTGGAGCGGCGTGACGGGAAGCTCAGCTTCAGCGACGGGCCGTTCACGGAGTCCAAGGAGATCATCGGCGGCTTCTTCCTCGTGGACGTGAAGACGCGCGAGGAGGCGCTGGAGTTGGCCACGCAGTGCCCCGCCGCGGAGTGGTCCACCGTCGAGGTGCGCCAGTGCGGTCCCTGCTACGAACCGTGAGCGGCGCGTCCGCGCCCGCCGTGGCCTACGGCGGCGTGGCGCGGTCACGGCACAGCTGCAGGTAGCGCCGGATGAGCTGGAGCCGTGCCCGGTCGAAGGCCTCGCCGTCGTCCGGGACTGCCCAGGCGTGCGGGATGAGCTTGCGGGCCACGGCGCGCGCGTACGCCGGGTCGCCCGCGTCGCTCACCAGCTTCAGCCATTCGTAGTCCTGCATGCCCTGCCGGATGAGCTTCATGCGCAGCGAGGGCAGGGGGATTTCGGTGGTGCCGCCGATGAAGGAGGGCAGCCCCGGGTAGAAGAGGGTGCCGTCGCCGTTGCCATTGAAGCGGAACTGCGTGGTCCACGCGGTGTAGAGCAGGCCCACCGTCTGGTAGTACAGCTCGCCGCTGGCCCCGTTGATGAAGTCCAGCCACTGCATGCCGCGGGCCTTGGCCGCCGAGCGGTCCACCATGTACGAGGGCCAGCCCTGGCCGGGCTTGTTCTCCGGCGGGGGCGGCTCCGAGGGAGAACAGCCGTGGCTCGCGCAGCTCTGGTACAGCCACAGCTCACGGTGGGGAAGGTCGAGGAAGTCGTCGTACTTCGGGCGCTGGTCGCCCTCGTAGGGCGGCCGGGTCCCGTCGATGAAGTTCACCAGCACGGTGATGATGTCGATCTCCTCCAGCAGCCCGTGGGCCTCCACCTCGGTGACGGTGCTGGTCAGCAGCGTGCGCAGCTTCGGGGCCGCCGCGCGGGTGAGCGCCGCCCGTGCCGCCACCGCCTCCCAGGTGGAGCCGTAGGGCGGCTCATCCCCCACGTAGTCGAATGAGCGCGACAGCCAGCCGCGCGCCTCCGCCTGCGTCTGGAACTCGGTCAGCGCCGCGCCGTTGGCGGGCCCCAGGTACTGCAAGGCCGTCATGCGCGCCCCGGGCAGGCGGTTGGGGGCGGAGCCGTCGAGGAACGGGCCCCAGCGCTCACTGAACGTGTCGTAGTCCGGCAGATCCCACGTGGGCAGGTTCACCTCCCGGGGAAAGCCGCTCGCCAGGGTGAGGCGGTGCTCCAGCGCCATCCGGTGGAAGAGCTTCAAGAGGCGCACCTGGGTGTCCACGGGGCACACGGGATCCCCGGTGAAGGCACGGCACACGTGGGGCGGCCAGAGCAGGAAGGCGCTGCGCAGCGAGGAGGTGCTCGGCAGCCGCGCGTCCACCACCTGGAGGCGCACCTCCACCCGCGAGTTGAAGCCGTCGCCCTTCACGGACACGGCGCCACGGTAGTTGCCCGGACGCGCGTGGGGCGGCGCGTGCACGTCGATCCAGATGGCGCGGGATTCGCCCGCGGGCACGTCGAAGGGAAAGGCCAGACGCTTCTCGCCCACCACCTCGTCCACGTCCGGCACCAGGCCATCCGGCCACCGCCCGGGCGTCGTGTTCGGAGGCGTGGGGGTCGTGATGTCCAGGAACGCCTCCCGGTAGAGCAGGAGGTCCCCGCCGTGGATGCGCGAGCGGCCCGCGCGCAGCTCCGGCAGGGCGGCGCTCACGCCCTTTAGGCCCGACCGGCCTCCGTGCACCACCACCTGGAAGGACACGAACTCGTTGCGCGCGGCGGTCAGCGACACGGAGCGCTGGACGCGGGGAGGCGTCTCCGGGCGCACCTTCACCATCGCGCTCTCGCCCCAGACAGCCGGACGCGACGAGTGCGCCCAGGCGACCTGGCTCCCCAGCAACAACAAACCAATCAGTGCCAGCTTGAGGGATTGCATGGCCTCGCAGGCTGAGGCTTGAGAGGGATTGCGGCAATGCGACCTCCGGCTCCAGCTCTCGTGGGGCAGCCGACATCGTCGGGCGTCTGGCCTGCCCTCCGGGATGGCTCGGGCCACGACGACGCGCCGTGATCCGCCGGGTTGCATCTGGCCGCTGGCGTGCGCTGCGTCCATGGGTGGAGGACGCACGCGGGGACGCCCCGCCATCCGGCCGTGCGATTGGACGCATGGCCGCGACGTCCCGGGGAGGCACCATGTCGCTCGCAAGGTTCTGCCGCAAACCGGTGGCCATCATCCAGCCCACGCAGAGCGTGGCCGAGGCCGCGGAGGCTCTGCGCGACCAGCACGTGGGCGCGCTCGTGGTGGTTCAAGACGACCTGCGCCCGGTGGGCATGCTGACCGACCGGGACATCGTGACCCGGGTGCTGGCCGCGCGGAAGGACGCCACCGCCACCTCCGTCGCGGACGTCATGTCGCCCAGGCCGTTCGTCGCCCGTCTGGAGGACTCCATCGACAGGACCCTCTTCGCCCTACGTCAGCACGGCGTGCGCCGCCTGCCCATCGTGGACGGGCAGGGACAGGTGGTGGGGCTCGTCTCGCTCGACGACTTCTGGGTGCTGTTGTCCGCGGAGTTGGATCAGACGGCATCCGTCGTGCGCGACAACCAGGGGCCCTGAAGCCGCTCATCCCGGAGCCGTGCCGCGGGGCTGCTCGAAGGTGCTCCGCGACAGCGCCAGCAGGTCCACCACCTCTTCATTGGGGTCCGCGGCCGGCCCGTGACAGGTCACGACGTGTCATCCCGCTTCCGGGCCCCTGGCGGCCGCGCGCCCAGTCGCTTGCGCAGCAGATGGAAGGCCCACAGGCCGGCGAGGATGCCGGCCGCGCCCAGTCCCAGCAGCGCGGGGGTGCGCCGCTCCAGGACGCTGGCGCCCAGGTAGACGGTGCCCACCGCGTAGGGAAGCTCCGCCAGGGCGAGCACGGCCAGGTAGCGGCGCAGCCCATAGCGCGCGAGGCCGAGCACGTAGCCCGGGATCTCCGAGGGGACGGCGAGCTGGAAGAGGAGCACTACCCCGAAGGGCGTGCGCCGGGAGATGCGCTCCTCGTAACGGGCGAGCAGGTTTTCGGAGGTGAGCCGGCGGATGACGGGTCTGCCCCATGCGCGGGCGATGCCGTAGGCGCACGCGCCGCCCAGCATCCAGCCCAACCAGAGCAGGAGCGCGCAGACCGCCTTTCCCCAGGCCTGGAGCGCCACCGGCAGCAGCAGCGCGCTGGAGAAGAAGGCCAGCATCGCCGACAGGGCGGAGAGGAGCACGAAGAGCACCGCGCCCCAGACGGGATGCGTGGAGATGATCGGCGCCGCCGCGTCGATGGCCCGGTCCACCAGGGACTGGAACGCCTCAGAGGACGCGAGTAGCGCGAGGCCGGCGAGCAGCAGCCCCATCAGGAGCGCCCGGCCCCACATGGCGGGGAGCCCGTGGTGCGCGTCCCGAGGCTGGGGGGAGGTGCTCATGGGCCTCGGGCCTTCAGGCTCGCAGCGCGTCCAGGATGGACAGGCGCGAGGCGCGCAGCGCGGGGAGCAGCCCACCCAGCAGCCCCATCCCCGTGCCGAACAGCAGCGCGCCCAGCAGGATGGCGGGGGTGGGGGAGAAGCCGAAGCTCACTGCCGCGAACGTCTGGAAGTTGAGCGTGCGGATGTGGATCCACCGCGTGGCCAACGCCCCCAGCGCGCCCAGCACGCCCCCGGCCGCGCCCAGCATGGCGGACTCCACCACCACGCTGGCCAGCACGCTGCGCCGCCGGAAGCCCACCGCGCGCAGCATCCCCAGCTCCGCGACGCGCGTCGCCACCTGGGCGTACATGGTGATCATCGCCCCCAGCACCGCGCCCACGCTGAAGACGAAGGACACGAAGAGGCCCAGCACGCGGATGAAGGCGGCCAGCCCGCTGGCCTGGTCCGCCCAGTACACTGGCTCGGGTTTGGCCTCCAGCGTGAAGCGCGGGTTGGCCTCCACGCGCTTCACGAAGTCCTCCACCTCCGCGGGCGAGCGCAGCCGCACCACCGCGGAGTTGTAGTCCTCGCGCCCGAAGGCCGTGCCCAGGCGCATGGCGTCCGCCCACACCTCGGACTCGAAGGCGCCACCCCGGGCGGCGAAGACGCCCACCACCGGCCAGCGCTGCCGGGCGAACCGCAGCTCCCCTCCCAGCGTGGCCTCTGGCGAGGTCCCGACGAGCGAGCGGCCCAGCACCACCTCGTTGGTGCCCGGCCGGGGCCTGCGCCCGGAGACGAGCTGGACCTCCGGCCGCGCCTCGAAGCTCTCCGCGCTGACGCCGCGCGCCGACGTGTTCATCGCCTGCGTGCGTCCGCTGGGCAGCGTCAGCAGCACCACCCGCTCTCCGGCCGCCAGCGGCTGGCCGTCCGGCCCGGACGCCACCTGGGGATCCGTGGCGAGGATGCGCACCGCGTCGCGCTCCACGCCGCTGACCAGTTCGCTGGTGGCCCCCTTGCGCAGCACGACGACGTTGGACGCGTCTCCACCCGAGGCCAGCGCGGACTCGATGCCGTTGGCCAGCATCAGCACCGCGGAGAAGACGAAGACGACGAGCCCCAGCCCCACCACCGTGAGGCCGGTGGACAGCCGGCGCGCCCACAGGCTGCGGGCGTTGTAGTAGAGCGGCACCATCGCTCAGGCCACCTTCCTCAGGCCTTCCGCCACCGGCAGCCGCACCGCGCGCAGCGCCGGCCCCACGCCCGCCAGCAGGGCCACCGCCACCGCCGCGAGCGCGGAGACCCAGAGCGTGTGCCCGCGCGTGAGGTGGTCCGGCATGGGGCCGAACCGCGAGGCGATGACGTTCGCGAAGATTCCCACCAGCACCGGCGCGGCCGTCACCCCCAGCGCCGCCGAGCACAGGCCGATGAAGGAGGACTCGGCCAGCACCAGCGCCACCACGGCGCGCGAGCGGAAGCCCAGGGCGCGCAGGGTGGCGATGTCGCGGGTGCGCTCGCGCACGCCCATGGCCAGCGTGTTGCCGATGACGAGCAGGATGATGAGCAGGATGACGCTGGACACCACCCGCACCGCGGTGACGATGGCCGAGGACATGGCCACGAAGCCCTGCTGGAAGGCCTTCTCGCTCTCCGTCTTCGTCGGGTAGGGGCTGTTGTCGAACAGGTGGTCGATGGCCGCCGCCACCTCGGCAGAGCGCGACGGGTCGTCCACGCGCACCGCGTAGATGCCGGCCTTGTCCTTCATGGCGTCGGTCAACCGGTCGCTCTCGTTGAGGCAGCGGTAGCCGAACACCAGCGTGCTGGTGTCCACGCCGGGCCGCGCGCCGCGGTAGACGCCGTGCACGTTGAACGTCCAGTCGCCGGGATAGAGCTGCCCCTTGAGCGTCACCCGGTCCCCCGCCTTCCATCCGAAGCGCCGGGCCAGCTGCTCCCCCACGAGCGCGCCGCACGGGTCGCCCCGGAAGGCGGCGAGTTGCGAGGGGGGAACGACGTACTCCGGGAAGACGTCCAGGAAGGTGGTCGCGTCGACGGCGAAGTTGGCGAAGAAGTCCTTCTGCGAGTCGCCCAGCTTGCCGCCGAACCACTCCTGGTGCGTGACCGAGGTGACGCCCGGCAGCGCGGCGATGCGCGCGTAGTAGGACAGCGGCAGCGGCTGGGTGAAGGACACCTTGTTGCGGACGATGAGCCGGTCCACCTGCGCCGCCCGCGCGTTGTAATAGAAGAGGTCGACGACGGTGCTCAGGAAGATGAAGGCCGTCACTCCCACCGCGCCCGCGAGGACGGTGAGCGTCAGCCGCAGCGGATTTCGCATCAGGTCGCGGCTCGCGAATCCCACGTAGTTCACTGGAGCACCCCCTTGTCCAGGTGGTGCACGCGGCCCGCGCGCTCCGCGGCCTGCGGGTCGTGCGTCACCATGACGAGCGTCTTGTGCAGCTCCCGGTGGAGCACGCCGAAGAGATCCAGCACGGCCTCCGCCGCCTTGCGGTCCAGGTCCCCCGTGGGCTCGTCCGCGATGATGAGGTCCGGGTCGGTGACGATGGCGCGGGCAATGGCCACGCGCTGCTGCTCGCCGCCGGACATCTGCGGCGGGCGGTGGCCCACGCGGTGGCCCAGTCCCACCAGCTCCAACGCGGCGGCCACGTGCTGGCGCCGCTCCCCGCGCGTCAGCGGCGTGAGCAGGAGGGGCAGCTCCACGTTCTCCGCCGCCGTCAGCACGGGGATGAGGTTGTAGAGCTGGAACACGAAGCCCACGTGAGCGGCGCGCCAGTCGCTGAGCTCCCGGTCGTCCATCCGCGCCAGGTCGCGTCCGGCCACCTCGACGACACCGGTGGTGGGCCGGTCCAGCCCGGAGACGAGGTTGAGCAGCGTGGACTTGCCGGAGCCGGACGGGCCCATGAAGGCCTCGAAGGCGCCGGTGCCGATGGTCAGGTCCACCTCGGCCAGCACGGGCACCTCCACCGTGCCGCGCCGGTACGTCTTCGACACGCCCCACAGGCGCACCATGGGGGGCGGGGCCTCGGGCAGCGCGTCCGGGTTCATCCGCTCCCCGCCTCCACCTTCACGCGCCGGCCGTCGTGAAGGCGCTTCGGGTCCGGGGCCACCACCACCTGTGTGCCCGCCCCCGGGCCCTGTGTCAGGGACACCTCGTCCCCCACGCGCTCGCCCACGCGCACCGGCTGGCGCGCAAGCTGTCCGTCCTTCACCACCCACACGGCGGTGCCCTTCGCGTCGCGCACCACCGCGCTGGCGGGCACGCGCGGAGGCTGTCCGTGCGCGGCCAGCTGTCCGGGAGGCAGCGGCTGGCGGAGGAAGGACACCTTGGAGCCCATGTCCGGCAGCGCCCCCTGGGGGACGGACTGGAAGCGCACCAGCACCGTGGCGGTGGCCTTGGAGCGGTCGATGGCGGGGCGCACCGTGGCCACCTGGCCGGGGAAGGCGCGCCCGGGCAGGGCGTCCAGGAAGATGAGGGCGGGCTGGCCGATGCGGATGCGCGAGAGCTGCTCCTCGCTGACCTCGGCCTCGACCTCCAGGGCGTGCAGGTCCACCAGCTCCACGATGCCGCCCAGGTTGGTGCCAGTGAGGGCGGCCGGCGCGAGCACCGCGCCCTCGTTCGCGAGCTTCTTCGACACGGTGCCGTCGAACGGCGCGCGCACCACGGTGTGCGAGAGCTGGAGGCGGGCCGCTTCGCTCGCCCGGCGTGCGACGGCGAGCTGCGCTCGGGCCAGGTTGAGGGCCTCCTGCGTGGCGCGGCCGGCGGTCTCCACGTCCAGGAGCTGGGCCCGGGGGACGACGCCCTGCCGGGCGAGGTTGCGCGTGCGCTGCGTGGTGCGCTGCGCGTTGAGGGCCTGGGCCTCGGAGGAGGCGAGCTGGGCCTCGGAGGCCCGCACCGCCGCCTCGGCGCGATCCAGCACCACGCGGGCATCCCGGTCATCCAGCCGGGCAATCACCTGCCCCCGCCGCACGGGCTCTCCTTCCTCCACGGCGACCTCCACGAGCTGGCCCGCGACGAGCGGCGCGATGACCGAGCGGCGCCGCGAGTCGACGTAGCCGGAGGCGGACAGCTCCGTCTGCTGCTCGCCGGGAAGCGGCTCGCGCACCTCGGCCACGCGCACGGTGGGCGCGCGGCGTGTGACCGCGCCCGCCACCAGGACGAGCACCGCCACCAGGAGCCCCACGGGGATGAGCCAGCGCAGCCTGCGCCGGCGCTTCATGGGGGCAGCGGAGCGGTCGATGCGCAGGGCGCTCAACGCGGTCTGGGACTGTGCGTCGGCCATGGCACCTCCCGGCGAGGATCCCGGGCCCTCGAGGATGAGGGTAGGGAGGCGCGGGGCGGGGTGCCACGAGCGGGGCGCCGCCTGGCGCCGCGCCCCGGCTACTCCACGGACTCCACCCGGACGGCGGTGACCTTGTAGTCGGGCGTATGGGTATACGGATCCTGATGCGGGCCGATGACGGCGTTGATGAGAGTCTCCGCGGTGTGGAAGGTGGTGAAGAGCTCGCCGGGCCGCAGCCCTTCCGCGCGGTGCATGGGCAGCACCGCCTCACCGTGCCGGCTGCGCACCCGCACGCGCGCCCCATCCTGGAGCCCCAGCCGCAGCGCGTCCGCCGGGGCCATGTCCAGCCAGTCGCCGGGTTGGAGCCGCGCGTGCGGCGTGCGGGACGTCATGGTCCCCGCGTTGAACCCATACAGCCGCCGGCCCGTCATCAGCACGAAGGGGAAGTCCTCCGTGCGCGCCTCCGGGGACGGCGTGTAGCCAACGCGGCGCAGCGCCGCCCGAGGGCCCAGGGCGAAGCCATCGGTGTGCAGCACCCGGGTGCCGGGATGCGCCTCGTCGGGGCAGGGCCATTGGAGGCCGCCGTGCTCCAGGCGCGCGTAGGACAGGCCGGCGCCCGCGGACCACACGCTGCGCACCTCGTCCCAGATTTCCTCCGGAGAGCTGAAGTCGAAGCCCTCGGGGTGTCCCAGCGCGCGGGCCGCGCGGCGGAGGATCTCCCAGTCCGGCAGGGACTCCCCCGCGAGGGGCAGCGACGCGCGCACCCGCTGCACGTGCCGCTCGCCGTTCATGAAGGTGCCGTCCTTCTCGAAGGAGGTGCACGCGGGCAGGAAGACGTGGCCGCAGGCCTTCGCCGTCTCGTTGAGGAACAGGTCCTGCACCACCAGCAGCTCCAGCCGCTCCAGCGCCTCGCGCGTGGTGTTCGCCCCCGGGTTGGTGAGCAGCACGTCGTAGCCGAAGGCCCACAGCGCCTTGAGCCGCCCGCCGTGCGCCGCCTCCATCATCCGCATCAGATCCATGCCTGGCGTGGCGGGCAGGGGAGCGCCCCAGGCGGCCTCGAAGCGGGCGCGGTGCTCCTCCAGGGGGACGTAGCCGGTGAGCTGCCCCGGCTCGCAGCCCATGTGCGCCGAGCCCTGCACGTTGTTCTGCCCGCGCAGCGGGTTGACGCCCATGCCCGGCCCGCCGAGGTTGCCCGTGAGGAGCGCCAGGTTCACCAGCGCCATGACCGTCTCCGTGCCCTGCACGTGCTCCGTCATGCCCAGCCCGTGCACCATCATGGACGGGCCGTGCGTGGCGTAGAGGCGCGCGGCCGTCCGGAGGTCCTCCGCGTCCACCTCGCACAACCGCGCGGCGCGCTCGGGCGTCCAGTCGCGGATGAAGGTCTGGAAGTCCTCCAGGGCGTCCACGCGCTCGCGCAGGAAGTCCTCGTCGCACAGGCTCTCGGCCATGATGACCTGGGCCAGCGCGTTGAGCAGCGGCACGTCCGTGCCGGGCCGGGGCCGCAGGTGCACGTCCGCGTAGCGCGCCAGCTCCGTGCGCCGCGAGTCGATGACGATGAGCTTCGCGCCCCGGAGCACCGCCTGCTTGATGCGGGCGCCGACGACGGGGTGGCACTCGGTGGCGTTGCTGCCCGCCACCAGCAGGGTGCGCGCGTGCTCCACGTCCTCGAAGGAGTTGGTGGCGGCGCCCGTGCCCAGCATCCGCTTGAGCCCGGCGGCGCTGGGCGCGTGGCACACGCGGGCGCAGCAGTCCACGTTGTTCGTCCCCAGCACCACGCGGGCCAGCTTCTGCGCCAGGTAGTTCTCCTCGTTGGTGGCCCGCGCGGAGCCCAGCATGCCCACCGAGTCCGGGCCGTGCGCGTCCCGCAGGCGGCGCAGGCGCTCCGCGATGAAGCCGAGCGCCTCGTCCCACGAGGCCCGCCGCCAGCCTCCCGCCTCTCGAAGCAGCGGCACGGTGACGCGGTCCGGCGCCGTCACGAAGTCGTGGGCGTAGCGCCCCTTGGAGCACAGGTGGCCCCGGTTGGACGGGCCCTCGCGCGAGGGGCGCACGGTGACGATGCGGCCCTCGCGCGTGCCCACGTCCATCTCGCAGCCCACGCCGCAGTAGGAGCAGGTGGTCCGCGTCCACGCTTGCGGCCAGCCCCGGTCCAGCAGCGTGCGGTCCTCCAGCGCGCCGGTGGGGCAGCTGTCCACGCACGCCCCGCAGGACACGCACGAGCTCTGCCTCAGGTCCGGCCCGTCCGGGAGGATGCGCGTCTCTTCCCCCCGGTTCCACACCCGCCAGACGAACTGACCCTGCACGTCGTCGCAGATGCGCACGCAGCGGTAGCAGTGGATGCACTGGGACATGTCCACGTGGATGTACGGGTGCGAGTCGTCCGGCGACTCCGGCCGGTGCGCGCCGCGCGCCTCGTCCGCTAGGCCGTACTCGCGCAGCGCGCGGTGGAAGGGTTTGTCCGGATGGCGCGCCACCGCTTCGGCCGGGTACTGGGAGGCCAGCAGCCGCAGCAGCACCTTTCGCTGCGCCTCCACCCGGGGACCGCGCGTGCGCACCTGCATGCCTTCCGCCAGCGGGGTGGTGCAGGCGGCCACAGGATGCACGCAGCCCTCCACCTCCACGATGCACGTGCGGCACGCGCCCACCGGTGTCAGGCGTCGGTCGGCGCACAGCGCGGGGATGGAGATGCCCAGGGACTCCAGTGCCTCCAGTACGGTGCCGGGCGCGCACTCGCGAGGCTGCCCGTCGATGGTCACGCGAAGCATGCCTCCACCTCCTCCCGGTAGTAGCGCAGCACGCTCCGGGCGAACTCCCCCAGGCCGGTGCCGTGTCCACACAGGCTGGTGAGGCGCAGCGCTTCGGCGACCTCCTCCCAGTCCGCCGCGCTGTCACGCGGGGCGGTGCCGGCGTCCAGCACGTGCGCGAAGAGCCGCTCGACGTGCGACGCCCCCAGGCGGCAGGGCGTGCACCTTCCGCACGACTCGTACGCGCCGAAGGAGAAGACGTGGTGTACCAGCGCCGCGATGGACGTGTTCGCGTCGAAGGCCACCACGCCGCCATGCCCCACGGAGGCGCCCACGGACTGGAGCTCCTCGAAGCCCAGCGGCGTGTCCAGCAGGTGCGGAGGGAGGATGCCCGCCCGCGGCCCTCCAATGAGGACGCCCTTCAGCGGACCGGTGCGCAGCCCGCCGCCCAGCTCCTCCACCACGGTGCGCACCGGCGTGCCCAGCTCGACTTCGTAGAGCCCCGGGCGGTGGAAGAGCGAGTTGAGGGACAGCACCTTCGTGCCCCGGCTGCCCGGGATGCCCAGCGCCGCGTAGGCCTCACCGCCGTGGCGTGCGATCCACGGGAGGTTGGCGAGCGTCTCCACGTTCTGCACCAGCGTGGGCCGACCAAACAGGCCAGCCTGGGCGGGGTAGGGGGGCCGCGCGCGCACGAAGGGCCGGCGTCCCTCCAGGGCGTTGAGCAGCGCCGTCTCCTCGCCACACAGGTAGCTGCCGCGTCCCACTTCGATGGAGACCTCGCAGGAGAACGCGCTGCCTAGAATGTGTGGACCCAACAGGCCCACGCGATGGGCTTCGTGCAAAGCCACGTGCAGCGCGCACGCCGCGAGCGGATACTCCTTGCGCACGTAGATGACGCCCCGGCGGGCGCCCACCGCGTATGCCGCCAGCAGCAGGCCCTCCAGCACGGCGTGGGGGTCGTCTTCCATCAGGAACCGGTCGATGTATGCCCCAGCGTCGCCCTCATCCGCGTTGGCAACGACGACCTTCTCCTCGCCGGGAGCGGCGGCCACCGCGCGGAGCTTGCGTGCGGTGGGGAAGCCCGCGCCCCCACGGCCGCGCAACCCGGATCGCTCCAACTGCGCGACCAGGACTTCGGGAGGCGAGGACAACGCCAAGTCCAGCGCCGCGTAGGCCCCCTGGCGGGTGGCCTCAGTGAGGGAGCGGGCTCCGCCGCTGGCCACGCGCCCCAGCGTGATGGCGTGTGGGGCCCGGATGTGCACTTCAGGGCGGGCCTGCTCTCCCGTGACGGAGGGCGCCTGGTAGCACTGGCCCAGGCAGTAGAGGCGGGTGTCACCCGAGGTGGCCTGCCGCCAGCGCGTGGCATCCAGGTGGCGCGCGACGAAGCAGGCGGTGCCCTGACAGGCATGCGTCCCCAGGGGGCCAGGCCCCAGGTGGTAGAAGGATTCGATTTCGGGGGTGTGCTGCCCTGGCTTCATGCGCCGCCTCCTCCCGCAACGGTGTGCACGTCGCGCGGTTCGGACTTCGCGCCCGGGCTGCTTCCACCTCGCGACATCCCGCCTGACTCCAGGGCGATTCGCATGGAGGAGTCGCCCGCCCATCCTCCGGGGCCATGGCCACGACACCGCACGATGCCCCGGAGGCGGGCCAGCCCTACCTGCCCACGCCCCAGCCGGAGGCGCAGGCCTTCGCCTGGGACGACCTGCTGAGCCCCACCCGCCAGGGCCTCCAGGAGCTCTTCTCCTGGCTGGAGGCGGCCTGTGAGACCCGCGCGCGGGATGAGGCCAACACCGAACACCTCTCCACCAGCCTGCTCGTGTCCGGTTCCAGGGGCTCCGGGAAGACGACCCTCCTGCTCAGCGCCGTGCAGGCGCTGCGGGACTGGAAGTCCTTCGTGGCCGGGGCGCCCGGTCCGGAGGTGGCCGCGCTGTCTCGGACGCTCGAACGGCTGGAGCGCCGCATCCTCTGGCTGGAGCCGCTCGACCTGGAGCCCGTCCCGACGCAGGCGAACCTGCTGGCCACGCTGCTGGTCCGCGTGCGGGCCGCGTTGGATCAACCCCGCCGCGCGAAGGGCACGCGCGGCGAGTCCGCCCGGTGGTCCTCCTCCATCCTGGAAGAGGGCGCGGAGGAGACGTGGGGGAAGCTGGATCACCTCATCCGCGACGCGTCCTTCATGTGGGAGGACATCCCGTCCACCACCGATGCCCGCGTGCGCGCGGAGCAGCAGATCCGCGCATCGGAGATCTACGCCAACTTCCAGCCGCGCTTCGCCGACGCCATGGAGGACGTGGCGCGCACGCTGTCCATGCCGCGCTTCGGCGCGTCCGGCGGTGACCAGGTGCTGCTGGTGCTGCCCATCGACAACGTGGACCGCAGCATCGAGCACCTATACAACATCGTGAAGCTCACGCGCATGGTGGCCAGCCGCCACCTCTGGTTCGTCCTGGCCGCCGGCCACCAGGAGTTCCAGCGCTTCATGGAGCGCTCCTTCCAGAAGGAGTTGATCATCTCCGGGCAGGCCGGCATTGGCGCGCGCGGGCAGGAGGAGACGCTCGCCATCGCCCGGCGCCAGGCGGCCACCACGCTGCGCCGCGCGCTGCCGCCCAGCTACCGCATCGTGCTGGACCTGGTGGAGCCCCACGAGTCCTGGCGCTTCCCCGTGGATGGCCGGGGTGAGCCGTTGGGCTCGCTGCTGCGGCGCCTGCGGCTCCCGGCCGGCAAGCGGACGGAGTCGCGCGTGCTGGACACCTTCGCGGACCTCTTCGACTTGCAGGGCCGGCTCGCGCCCGACGTGGCGCGCTGCTACCGCGAAGCCCTCCGCACCGACGACGCGGAGGTCCGCGAAACCGAGGAGCGTCCGGACGGGCCGCTGCTCCACCACGTGGGGAGGCTCGCGCTCACGCTGCCCGCGCGCACCCTGCAGGACCTGTGGCACGCCGTCCGGCGTGAGGTCCTGTCCTCCACCGCGCCCACCGCCGGGGCCGCGCCGGAGCAGGGCGAGCCCGTGGTCCGCATCGCGTCGGAGATGCTCCGCAACGCCATCGACGAGAGCGACCTGCCGGCCTGGGCCAGCGAGCAACTGCACCACCGCATCCTCCGGCAGGACGACCAGGGCCGCGTCTGCCTGGACCTGACGGGCAAGCCCATCCGCCGCTCCAAGCGCACCAGCCTCCACGGCGTCCTCCAGGCGCCGCCGCGCGATCCCGGTGGAGATGGGATTGGCGCGCACGCCCGGGTGCTGGGCACGGAGGTGCACCTGCGCCGCTTCCACGAGGTGGTGCTGATGCTGGAGGACCTGGAGGTGCCCGGCCGCGAAGCGCCACTGCCCGCGAGCGTCGCCGGCTGGTTCATGGTCCTGCATGACGTGCTGATGCTCTTCGAGCGGCCCCGAGTGCTGAGCGCGGACGTGACGGCCCTGGAGATGAGCCCGGAGATGGTCGTCACCGTGCACGAGCTCTGGTCGGGCCGCGCGCGCGGCGAGCCGTTCGTCCAGGCCGCGTTCTGGTGGACGCCGCCCTCGTGGAACACCTTCATCGAGTTCGCCATCCTCACCGCGCAGTGGCGCGCGTTCCTCGCGCGGCTCCCCAGGGGTTTCCTCACCGCGGGCGACGCGGAGGAGGTCACCCTGCGCGCCCGCTTCATCCAGGCCGCGTGGGTGGAGAACATCTGCTCCGTGGCCGGGATGGCGCTGGGGCAGTGGAGCTGGGGGGATGAACGCCAGGGCGCCGTGTCCGTGCTGAAGGCTCCACGGCTGGCCTTGGCGCTGGAGCGCTATGAGCAGCAGGTGCGCGACACGGTGGCGGAGCTCGTCTCGCGGATCCGCGAGCACAGCGCCGGATACGACCGGCTCTGGACGGCTCGGACCTGGCTGCGCGACACGCTGCCGCTCCAGGTGCTGCCGGAGTTCGCGCTCGCCTTCGATGCGCGGAGCCTGCTGCGCCAGCCGCCCGGCGTCGCCCGCCCGAATGAAGGCTGGGACACGCTGATGAAGGACTGGCGCACCCAGGCGCCCCGACTGGCAGCCTTCCGGCAGCAGCGGGTGCGCGACGCGGTGAACCGCTCCAGCGCGGCGGAGTCGCTGCGTCAGGCGCTCGGCGCGGGCGGCGGGCGCGCGTCGGAGACGTACTACGGCTGGCTCGACACACTGGTGGACGCCTGGTTCACGGTCATGGACCACGACGGGGATCCGCTGGTGGGGGTGGTGATGGGCGCGCCGCCCCGCATGGCGCCTCCGTCCACGGATGAGCACCCGTGAGCAACGAGGGCGCGCGCCCCCCTCCGGGAAACCTGGCCCCGCGCCGCGTCCCGGAGGCCTACGTGCGAGCCGAGGTGGCCAGCTTCCCGCTGACGAGCCTCGGGGCCTTCCGTTCAGCGGTGACGGAGCTGGTTCCGTCGCTGGAAGGCGCCTCCGGCGAGCCCACGCGCGCGCTCTGGCGCGAGTGCGAGAAGAGCCTGTCGGAGCACGCCAGCGGCTGGTCGTTGGACCGGATCATCGCCGTGCGCGACGCGTTCTGGTTCCCCTCGCGAGGCCACGCCAGCCACCGGCAGGCTCCGCGCACGGGCGTGTCGATGTTCCACTACCTGCGGCACCTGGCGGACACGCACCTGGAGCGCAGGCCCGGCGTCACCGTCATCTTCCAGGGCACGGGCGCGGAGGCGGTGGAGGCGCTGACGCACTACCGCTGGCTCACCTTCGCGATGCCGGAGGACCTGCTGCTGGCGGCCGTGCCGGTGGAGCCGCCTCCCACGCGCGTGGACATCGAACCGCCGCTGCTGGTGCGCCACCTGCTGGACCGGGGCGTGGCGGAGGTCCACCACCACGTCGGCGCGGGCATGGACTTCCCGCTCCTGTGGGCGTCACTGCTGTCCGCCGTGGGCGACGCGGGCCTGGATCCTCGCGCCCTGACGGGGCCCGGCCTGCCCTTCGACGAAGGGGAGCTGATGCTGCGCTGGCTGCTGGCGGCGGCGGTGACCCGCTGTGTGCTCGCGGAGGTCCTGCTGCGCCGCGAGACGCCTCCGCTCCTGGACTTCGTGCGCGGCCTCTCCGAATCCCAGGCGTGGCTGCCGCAGCGGCGGCGCGTCCTCTCCCGCACGCTGGAGGCGCTCTCGCGGGGCCGGCGGGAGGTCCTCCCGGCGCTGGATGAGCTGCGCGGCCTGTACGAAGACCTCCACCCGCTGGCGGTCCGCAACGTGACCGACCCGCCCGCCACGCTCGATGAGGTGTGGCGGCGGTGTGATCCGGTCGCCTTGCGGCTGCGCCTGAGCAGCCCCAACGGAGGGGAGCGCTGGCTGGTGCGCGCGGGCCTGAACCACCTGGGGCGCATGGAGCGCGCGGGCCTCCATGACGTGCACTTCGACCGGCTCTTCTGGCAGGTCCAGCGCGTGCGGTGCCTCAGCTACCGCGCCTACGTGCAGCGGCCGCTGACCGCGGGCCTCCAGTGGTTCATCCGCTTCTATGGCCGCCCGGGCGCGATGAAGCGCCCCCTGCGCGCCGTGCGCGCGGAGGTGTCCTACGCCGTGGCGGGCGGCGACCAGCCCATCGCCGCGCTGGAGGTCCGCACGAGCCTCGCGAACGACCCCATCCTCATCGCGGAGGAGCTGGCCTCCCTCACGCGCTCGTGGCGGGGCGTGCTGGGCCGCACGGGTGAGCGCGCTGTCGGAGGGCGCCCGCCGGAGTTCGGCGTGGTGATGCACCTCATCAAGTCCCGGGACCCCGGCCGGCACTGGACGCAGGGGCAGCCGCCCGCGCACGGCGTGGGGACGTACGCGGAGCCAGTGCCCGAGGGACGCGTGCGGCTGGGCGGACGGTTCTCCGACTACTTCGCCGCGCAGTCGGTGCAGGCGGAGGCGCTGGTGGACCTGCTGAAGGCGGTGCCGCTGTCGCTCTGGCTGGTGCGGGGCCTGGACGTGGCGTCGGACGAATTGAGCGTGCCCACGTGGGTGCTGGCGCCGCTGTACCGCTACGTGCGGTGGGGCGCCGCGCGCGCCGCGACGAGGCGTGAGGCCCGGGGCGCGCCGCCGCTCCGGCTGACGTCGCACGTGGGAGAGGACTACCGGCACCTCATGGAGGGCCTGCGCCGCATCTATGAGAGCCTGCACTACCTGCTGGACCGCACGGGAGGACGGCTGGGCCACGCCACCGCGCTGGGCGTGGAGCCCGGGATGTGGGCCGAGTCCGTGGGCGCGGTGATGATGCCGGCCGAGGACCGGCTGTGGGACCTGGTCTTCGAGTGGCGTCTCTACGGCGACTACCGGCTGCCACCGGCGCTCGCCGCGCAGGCACCTCCCGGACGCCCGCAGCGCGTGGAGAACATGCTGCGCGAGCTGTCCGAGTCCGTCTTCGGAGACTGCGTCGCGCCGCACGTGCTGGCCGAAGCGCACCACGTGCTGCATACGCTTTGGAGCCCGCCGCTGGCGCGGGAGGAGGGCGGCGTGGGCCTGGATGCCTTCAGCCGCGCCTTCCGCCGGCTGGACTGGACCCGGGTGCTCAACGCGGAGCAGGTCCGCAGCCTCCTCATCGCCTACCGGGAGGACGAGCGCGTCTTCCAGCGCGGGCAGCAGTTGGTGGACATCCCGCTGGATGCGTCGGAGGTGGAGGCGCTCCGGGCGGCGCAGGACGCGATGCGCCGGCACGTGGGCGCGCGGGGGACCGTCGTGGAGGTGAACCCGTCCAGCAACCTGCTCATCGGCAACCTGATGGACCTGCGCAACCACCCCATCCTTCGCCTCAATCCCCCGCGCGCCGATGACAGCGCGCCCCCGCCGGTGCCCATCGCGTTGGGCGCGGACGACCCCGTCACGTTCTCCACCTTCCTCCTGCGCGAATACTCGCTCCTGCACGAGGCGGCGCGCAGCGCGGGTTACTCCGAGCGGGTGGTGCACGAGTGGCTGTCCACCATCCGCCAGACCAGCATGGACGCGCGCTTCACCGCGCCCTGGCGCCCCAATGCGCTGCACATGGCGGACGAGCTGCTTGCCGCGCTGGCCCGCTTCGCCCGGAGGGCCATGCCCCGCCACGAAGCCCCCGCGCCCGCTTGAGGCCTCACCGCGCGGCCGGCGCCGGCGCGCGTGGCGGAGGCGTGCCCGCGGGGCTGGACGGAGGCAGCACCTTCTCCGACTGGCCGAGGAGCCGGCCCAGCACCTTGTCCATGATGGAACCCAGGAGCTTGTCGGCGGACCAGCCCGCGACGACCGACAGCGCCATCAGCGTGAAGAACACGGCCTGGTTGTCACTCACGACGATGTGGAGGAGCGCAGGGCTGGGATCCACGCCGGTGCTTCCCGCCCGCGTGTCCACCGACAGGAGCATGCGGGACTGCTCCAGGAACAGGAGCATCAGCGCCGCGAACGCGCCGATGACGGGCTTCACCATCAGGTGGTAGGCGAAGAAGCGGCCCGTCGCTCCCGTGGCGACGAGGAAGCGCTCCTTCGACAGCATGTTGGAGATGATGGCCCCGGAGGCCCCCGCGAAGCCCACCAGCAGCAGGCCCCGGGGAATCAGCTCCCCCGGCCAGGTCTGGAGCAGCTCGCGCGAGAGCAGCAGGAAGGAGATGCCGAAGACCGCCAGCAACAGCAGCGTGCTGAAGATCTGCAGCGAGACATTGATGGAGAGCTGCCAGAACGTCTTGTCCACCTGCTGGTTGACGGTGTCGAGCGCCCCGCGAAGCACGCTGCGGCAATACCGGCCCTGCTCGGTGCTGAGCGGCGGGGGATCGTCCACGTGGGTGAGCCCGCGCACGCACCGGGGCAGGGGACCGCTCGTCCTGTCCGCGCCGAGCCAGAGCTGGGCGCGCGCGGAGTCCGTCACCCGGCGCTCGAACTGCTGTTGGATCTCCAGCGCCCGGGGCACCAGCATGGACGCGGGCATCACCAGGAGCAGCAGCCCGTCCACCTCGTGGATGAGCTCCCAGTAGGAGAAGGACCAGCGCCCCGAGGGCTTGTCCAGGCACCAGCAGGCGGCGTCCAGCTTCTCCTGACATTGCTTCAGGACGGTCTCGTCCTCGTCGGTGAGGTCCTTGCGGATCCGGCACAGCTCCAGGAGCGAGGTGTTGCTCTCCACCCTGTTCCAGAGCAACTGGGTGGCCGAGCCAAACCCCCGCCGCCTCCGCCGGAAGCCCACGCGCTTCAGCAGCTCCGGCAACGGAGGATCTGGAAGCGTGTCGATGGCCGCCATGAAGCACACATGGCCACGGCGCGAGCAGGTGACAACCCGCCGCGCCGCGCAGTGCGTCAATGTCATGCGTCACCGCGCTTAGACCGTGAGATTTGATTAGCTGGAACCGGTGCTGATACGCCCGGTGCACCTCCACCCGGAAAGGTGCATCGCATGTCGCGTCATTCCCGAATTGTCTCAAGATTTCTGTCTTCACCGCTGCTCGCGGCCACGTCGCTCGCGCTGGCCTGCGGGCCTGTCACCGACGAGCCGCCCGCACCCGCGGAAGCGCCCGCGGAGGTGGCCCAGCCGCTCGCGGTGAGCGGCTTCGCGGAGATGCATCACCACATGTTCGCGGAAGAGGCCTTTGGCGGCGGGTGGTTCCACGGTGGCCACACCGGCACGCTGGCGAGCTGTGACGGCGGCATGCCGGAGAGCGACCACGCGCGCGTCCGCATGGACCTGCGGGACATGCTCAACCTCTGTCCCAACTCCGGCAGCGTGAACCTGGGCGGCATCCCCATCCTGTCGGACGTCTTCGGCGTGGGGGGCGCGGTGGCGTCGGAGGTCATCGGGCAGGTGGAGGGCACCGAGGGCGACACCGGCCTGCACCTGGGCCGCATGGAGACGCCCACCCAGTGGCCGCGCTGGGACACCATCGCGCACCAGCAGGCGTGGGAGGGCTGGCTGAACAAGGCCCGCCAGGGCGGCATGTCCCTGGTCATGGTGTCGCTCGTCAGCAACGAGTTCCTCTGCAAGGCGCTGCCGTACCAGAACCTCAAGCGGCCCTGTGACGAGATGATGGACGTGGACGTCCAGCTCCAGATGGCCCGTGACTTCGACGCGCGCACGGACTGGGCGGAGATCGCCCTGTCGCCCGCGCACGCCCGGCAGATCATCGCCCAGGGCAAGCTCGCCATGGTGCTCTCCATCGAGTCCAGCAAGCTCTTTGGCACCAAGGACTGGCGCGCGGAGTTGAACCGCGTCTATTCGCTGGGCGTGCGCTCGTTGCAGCCCGTGCACCAGTTGGACAACCGCTTTGGCGGCGCGGCCCCGCACAACGCCATCTTCCAGGTGGCCCAGTTCCTGGAGAACTGTCACATCGACACGGACTGCGGCCTCACCGGCAACGGCTTCACGCTGGGCTTCGACGTGGACGCCAACTGCAAGAACACCAAGGGCCTCACCGCGGACGGCAAGGCGCTGGTCCAGGAGATGATGAACAAGGGGATGCTCATCGACATGGCCCACATGTCCGAGAAGAGCGTCCAGGACGCCTATGCCCTGTCCCAGGGCCGGACGTACTACCCGCTGTTCATCTCCCACGGCCACTTCCGCGAGGTGATGAACCCGGAGCTGGCCGCCAACGAGAAGACGACGCCGTCGTGGGTGGTCCGCTACGTGCGCCAGACGGGCGGCATGTTCGGCCTGCGCACCGCGCACGACGAGACGCGCAACTACAACCGCACGCCGGTGGCCAACAACTGCCAGGGCTCCACGCGCTCGCTGGCGCAGGCGTACGAGTTCGGCCGCCAGGGCCTGAAGGTCAACATGGGCTTCGGCGCGGACCTGAACGGCTTCATCCAGCAGACGCGCCCGCGCTTCGGTGACTTCGGCGCGTGCTCCGCGGGCTTCCGCGCGGAGGCGGACGCGCAGGAGGAGCAGCAGCGCGTCTCCGGCCCGCCGCCGCTGGGCACCGACTTCGACGTGTACGGCCTGGCCCACGTGGGCCTGCTGCCCGACGTGGTGAAGGACCTGAAGCAACTGGGCGTCAACACCTCGGGCCTGGAGGGCTCCGCGGAGAACTTCATCCGGATGTGGGAGCGCGCCAACGGGACGCGCACCGGCATGGCGGACGCGGCCAACGACATCGACACCGGCGGCGTGGACCCCTACGTCGCCAAGGCCACCCGCGAGGCGGCGTACCCGAAGATCTGCGGCAAGGCCTACGCCCCCAGCACCAAGCTGGTGTCGGAGACGTGCCGCTTCGACGCGGAGTGCAAGTCCAGCCTGTGCAGCGCGTGGGACGACTGCGGTGACGTGCCGGGTGTCTGCACCTGCTCCACGGACTCGCACTGCGCCTCGAACCAGTTCTGCGGCTGGGGCACCAATGACGGCAAGTGCGTGAACAAGCGCCCCAAGGGCTCGCTGTGCTCCTCCGGCCGCGAGTGCCAGTCCGGCAAGTGCTCGTGGCTGATGTGCACGTGAGCTTCCCGTCATGAAACGGCCCCCGGGATCTTCGGATCCCGGGGGCCGGATGTTTCAGGCGGCCTTGCGGACTAGCGCAGCTGCAGGAACGAGAACGACAGGCCCTGGTGCGTGGCCACCAGGTTGCCGCTCAGGTCCGTCAGCTCGCGGTAGTTCGTGGTGCCGCTGTTATTGGTGAACTCGCTGAACACCGTGCGGCCGTTCATCTCGTAGAGGAAGGAGCTGCCCGTGCTGGCCGGCAGCGTGTCCACCAGCGTCGCCTGGGTGCCGGCGGCCGGGTCGATCTTCCACCACTTCCAGGCCACGGCGCTCGCCAGGGTGCGCGCGACCGTGTCCGCCGCGACCGGGGAGACGGTCTCATCCAGCACGCGCAGGTAGCCCGTGCCGTTGGGGCCCGCGAGCAGCGAACCGGTGGCGCCGCCGTTCGTCAGCGTGCTCAGCTCCTTGAAGAAGGACTCGTCGTACTTGTTCGTCGCCGGGTCGAACTTCAGCAGGCACGGGGTGGGCACGCTGGGGTTGGAGCCGGACACGCGCTTCTCCGCGGCGCCGTACGCCTCCGTCGCCAGGTAGACCTTGCCGTCCGTGCCCACGATGCCGTCGCGCACGTAGCCGCAGCGCTCATCCGTCACCACTTCCGCGGCGTCGTTCGTGGTGTCCACCACGATGATGCCCGCCTTCTTGGTGACGGCGGCGCCCGCGCGCCAGCCCAGCGGCATCAGCACCTTGGTGCCCACGCGCAGCGGGTTGGAGGCGAAGGTCGTCGAGCTGCCGGCGACGGTCATCGCCGGCAGCGAGATGCTGTTCGTCAGCGTCATGTCCTTCGGGTTCCAGATGATGACCTGCGAGTTGCGGCCGTCGAAGTAGTAGGCCTTGGTCTCGGAGACGAACTGGAACTGGTTCTGGTACTCGCCGATGGAGGTGACGCCCTTGCCCGCGAAGGTGACCTCACCGGTCTTCTCCAGCGTGTTGCTGGCCGTCAGGTCGTAGCGGGTGACGGTGGCGCCGGCGCTGCTGGAGACGAAGAGGGAGCCCGTCTTCGAGATGCCGGAGCCCAGCGCGCGGCCGTTGATCTGCGTGGCGTTGGCCGTGGACAGCGGCGTGGCCGGGTCCAGCGTCTCCGTCAGGATGACGTAGCTCGTGGAGTTGCCCTCGACGCTGACCTGCGCGACGAACGCGTACATCGGCGTCGTCGTCGTGCCACCGTCGGTGCCCGTGCCCGCGTCCGGGGTGGTGTTGTCGTCGTCGTCGCTGCAGGCCGCCGTCGTGAAGGCGAGGGAGAGCGTCAGGAGCAGACGCGCGGAGGTGCGGAGGAAGGGTGAAGGCTTCAAAGGACTTCCCTTTCAAGTGGGGTGTGGGTGCGGCGAAAGACAGGGAGGCGATGTTCAGCGCTCCAGCGTGAACTTGGCGGCGATGAGCCGACCGGGGCGCTGGACCCCGTAGAAGTCGTAGGTCTGGGCGTTGGTGATGTTCTGGAAGTCCAGCGTCCAGCTCAGCCGCGTCGTCATGTCGCGGATGACGTAGGTGAGCGCCAGCCCGTGCGTGAGCTGTGAATCGATGCCCAGCTTCTCGTCGTTGCCCAGCGCCTCCCAGGAGAGGAGGAAGCCGTCCAAGTAGCGCGTGCGCCACGTGACGAGCAGCTCGTCCTGGAACTTGAGCAGGCCGGTCACCCGGGCCTGCGCGCTGCCGTTGGCGGTCAGGTAGGGACGGTTGGGGATGCGCTGGTCGTTGAACTCGGCGTAGTTGCCCTCGCCGGATGTGTTGCGCAGGTCCTGATACGTGGCGTTGCCATCCAGGCTCAGGTAGCGGCCCGGCGACGTCCACCCCACGGAGCCCATTCCGCCCAGCGAGCGGGAGCCATGGACGTTCTGGTACGTGAACGAGCTGCCCTGGCCAATCAGGATGATGAGCTGATCCGTCAGCCGGGCGAAGCCGCCCACGTTGGCGCGGAAGCTGCCGGCGCGGCCGGGCTCGGACGCGTAGCCCAGCCCCAGGTTGAAGTTGTGGCTGGTCTCCGGCTGGAGCGTCAGGTTCGCGTCGATGAGGTTCCCGTCACCGAAGAGCTCATCCGGGCGTGGCAGCCGCGTGGCCCACTCGTACGAGGCCTTGGCGCTGAGCTCGGGGGTGATGCGGAAGCGCAGGCCGTCCCCCACGCCCAGCTCGTGCGCGGTGCGGCCCTGGTCCAGGAACTCCGCGCTGGCCAGCAGCTTCCGTGCCCGCACGTCCTGGAGGTAGTCCTTCACGAAGGCGATGTTCTGCAGCCGCCCGTCCATGGCATCGAACTGGTACTCCAGGCCCGTCACCAGCGACGTCACGCCTCGGGGCGCGGAGAGCGGATCCGGCTGGTTGTTCGCCTGGAGCCGGCGGTCCTCGCCCGTCCGCGCCACGAACGTGGGCGACACCGCGAGCCGCAGCGTGTGCGGGCCGCCGGGCACGGGCGTCCAGGCGGCGTTGAGCCGCGCGAACGCGGTGTGCTGGTTGACGTAGCGCTCCGTGCCGCCTTCGGTGATCTCCCCGGGCTGGGGCAGGGTGAGGAAGCAGCGGCCATACCAGTCGTAGGCGCACGAGCCGATGTCGAGGAACCGGTTGCGGCGGAACGTGTACCCGCCCACCGCGTCCACGCTCACGCCCGGGTCGTAGGTCTGCGCGTAGCGCAGCGTGGCGCCCGCGGAGCCGTCGGCGGTGGTCACCTCGCCGTAGGCGGACTCCATGTTGACGTCGTTCTGGATGTCGCGGCCGGCGGCGTTGAAGAAGCCGCGCACCAGCAGCCGCCGCGCCCAGGGCTTGTCCACGAAGCCCGCCTCGACGCTAGCCCCGCCCGCGCGGTAGCCGTCGTGGAAGCGCCGCACCTCCACGGGCACGGGCTTGCCCAGGTCGTTGGGCACCTCCACGTTGACGGGGTAGTCGTTGCGCGCGTCGTCGTAGAAGCCGTGCGCGCGCACCATCAGGCCGGTGGAGTCCTGGTAGTGGCGCCCGCTCGCGGTGAAGCGGTGGGTGTTGAAGGAGGCCAGCTCGTAGGAGCCCGCCACGGCCGAGCCGCGCACGTCCTGGTCCGTGACGAGCTCCACCGCGCCGCCAAGCACGTCCGCGCCGAAGCGGATGGGCACCACGCCCGTGTAGACCTCCATCTGCTGCACCAGGTTCACGGGCACGTTCGCCAGGCCCGGGCCGTAGCCCGCGAACTCCAGCGGCACGCCGTCGATGAAGAAGCGCACCTGATCATCCGACAGGCCCGCGATGGAGATGCGCGCGCCGCTGCCCAGGCCGCCCGTGCGGCGCACGTCCACGCCCTCCGTGCGCGCCAGCGCGGTGCCCAGGTCGGCGGACTCCATGCGGGCCTGCTCCAGCTCGATGACCTGCACGGCCTCCGCGGACTTGCGGCGGCGCTCGGCGCGCGTCTCGCCCACGGAGGTGACCTCGACGTCCTCCTCGTACTCGGTCGGGGCCTCGTCGTCCTGGGAGGCCGGGGCCTTCGGGCCGCTGGACAGCGCGGGCGGGGGCGTGGCGGCCACGGCCTTGGAGCGGCCGGGCAACTGGAAGACATACGTGTACGTGACGCGCGCGGGGGCCAGGACGCCGTTGCGCTTCGCGGGCATGAAGCGGAACTGGAGCGCGGCGGTGCGCGCGGCTTCATCGAAGCCGTGGCCCACGGGCTCCATCACCTCCGCCTCCGTCACCACGCCCTGCGTGTCCACGCGCAGGCGCAGACGGACGTTCGCCTCCAACCGCGCGCGCTCCGCCTCCTCGGGGTAGGGCGCTTCCACGGCGTGGATCAGCTTCGGCAGCTCGATGACGGGCTCCGCCGGAGCGGCCTCGGGTGTGGCCGCCGGAGCCTCCGCCTGGGTCGTTCCCGCGTGCGCCAGGCCCCCGAAGCAGATGGAAGACAGCAGGGCCACGCCCACCTGGGACCGCCACCTGCGCTTCGCCTGGGTCGTGATTATGAAAATGGTTATCATTTTCAACGGCGCGACGTTTAGCCGCACGTACTCCGGACTGTCAAGGCTCCATGGCAAGTCAGGCAGCGCGGTCCTGAGGGGTGCGCACCGTGGTGTGGAGGCCGTCCGCGACGCGGAACGCGAGCTGGAGGGATTGGTCTGCGTTGAGGCGCGGATCACAGTGCGTGTGGTAGCGGTCGGAGAGGTCGTCCTCGGACACGTCCAGCGGGCCGCCCAGGCACTCGGTGACGTCCTGACCGGTCATCTCCAGGTGGAGGCCACCGGGGTGCACGCCCTCGGCGGCGGCGACCTGGAGGAAGCCCATCACCTCCGCGAGGATCCGCTCCAGCGAGCGCGTCTTGTAGCCGTTGCTGGCCTTGTGCGTGTTGCCGTGCATCGGGTCGATGGACCACACCACGGGGCTGCCGTGGCGCCGGGTGGCGGCCATCAGCCGGGGCAGGCGCGCGGCGACCTGATCCGAACCGAAGCGCCCGATGAGCGTGAGCTTTCCGGGGAGGCCCTGGGGGTTGAGCGTGTCGATGAGGCGGACCAGGTCGTCCGGCTCCATCGTGGGACCGCACTTGAGCCCGATGGGGTTCTGGATGCCGCGCATGAACTCCACGTGGCCGCCGTCCAGTTGGCGGGTGCGCTCGCCAATCCAGAGCATGTGCGCGGACGTGTCGTACCAGCCGCCCGTCGCCTCATCGACGCGGGTCATGGCCTGTTCGACGTTGAGGAGCAGGGCCTCGTGGCTGGTGAAGAAGTCCACCGGGCGCACGGCGCCTTCGGACTCCGGCCGGTGGCCCAGGAGGCGGGTCAGGTCCGTGTAGCCCTCGCGCGCGAAGGCCCGCACCAGTTGCAGCGTCTCCGCGGACTGGTGGTACGCGCGCAGCAGGCGCTGGGGATCCGGTGTGCGCTCGCGCGCGTCGAAGTCCATGCCGTTGATGATGTCGCCGCGGTAGCTGGGCAGGGTGACGCCGTTGACGGTCTCCGTGGCGTTGGAGCGCGGCTTGGCGAACTGGCCGGCGATGCGGCCCACCTTCACCACCGGGCAGCCACCCGCGAACGTGAGCACGCCCGCCATCTGGAGCAGCAACTGGAAGGTGTCGCGCACGTTCCGCGCGGAGAACTCCTTGAAGCTCTCCGCGCAGTCGCCGCCCTGGAGCAGGAAGGCTTTGCCCTCGGCCACCTGTCCCAGGGCTTCGCGCAGACGGCGGGTCTCCTCGGCGTGCACGAGCGGCGGCAGGCGCGCCAACTCCGCCTCCACGCGCGCCAGGGCGGACGGGTCCGGGTAGTCGTCGGGGATGTAGCGGACCGGTTTCGCCCGCCAGGAGGAGGGGGACCAGGAGGAGTTCGTCACGGGAGCGCCGTCACTTTCGGGGGCAGGATTCCCTGCGCGACGCAGGAGTCGAGGTATCGGTAGAGGAGGGTCCGGTCCGTGGGAGGGCAGCGGACGCCGGTGCCCTCCAGCGCGGCCAACAACCGCTCACAGCGGATGGGGCCCAGGCCGAAGGCCGGAGTGGAGTCCCCGCTGCGCAAGTCGAAGAACGCGAGCGTGGCGTCGTGGCCGCCGGAGCCCTTCGCGACGCGGTCGCGCCACTCCGGCACGTGGCACAAGTCCAGCGGGTAGCCGTAGTCGCGCACCCAGCCGAAGAGCTCCGACAGGCGCACCTCCGCGGCGGGCGTCACGTTGAACACCGCGCCCGGATGCGACGCGCGAGAGAGCTGGACGATGGCGCTGGCCACGAAGTCCACCGGCGTCCAGACCTCGCCCACGTCCAGGAGCGGCAGGGCGCGCACGGGCAGGCCCGCGAGCACGATGCGCCACACCAGGTCCTGCGTGTTGACGAGCGCGGTGTCCGGAGCGCCCACCACGCGGCCCAGGCGGTACACCGTCGCGGGCAGGCCGCGCTCGGAGGCCTGTTGCACCAGCCGCTCCGCGATCCACTTGCTCTGCTGGTAGCCGTCGCGAAGGCCCGGGTGCGCGGGGACGAAGGCCTCCGGCACGTCCGGGGACAGGTTCGCCTGGGGCGCCACCGCCAGCGTGGACACGTAGTGGAAGGGCTTGGGGCGGACGGCGGCGGCCAGCTTGAGCAGCTCGCGCGTGCCGCGCACGTTGACGCCCTGGAGGCTGCCGTACTCGCGTACCACGCTGACCACGGCGGCGTTGTGGATGACCGCGTCGCACTCGGCCGCGAGCCCGTGGAAGCGCGTGGCGTCCAGGCCCAGCAGGGGCTGGGAGAGGTCCGCCGGAAGCGCGAGCACCCGCGCCTCCAGTCCGTTCAGGGGCAGCTTCTGGCCGGTCAGCGCCGAGCGCAGCCGCTCCATCGCCTGCGCCTCGTCCTTCGCGCGCACGGGGCAGATGATGCGCGCGTCCGTTCGGGTCAGGAGTTGGTGGAGCAGGTGCGCGCCGACGAAGCCGGTGGCACCCGTGAGCAGCACCTGGCGGTAGTCCTGGCGCGACGGCTCGCGCGCCCAGGCCTCGCCCGTCGTGGAGGGGACGATGTCCTCGCCGAGCTCCGCGTCCGCGAGCATCGCGGCGGTGAGGCCGCCAGCCTCCGCGCCGCCCGTGCTTCCTCCCTGGAGCGCCTGGGCGAGGCCGGACACGGTGGGGTGCTTGAAGACGGTGGCCACGGGGACGTCGCGGCCCACGGCGATGCCCAGGCGGTTGGCCACCTGGATGCTCTGGAGGGACTGGCCGCCCAGCTCGAAGAAGTCGTCCTGGAGCGACGTGGCGGCGCGGCCCAGCACCTGCTCCCAGACCTCCAGCACCGTGCGCTCCATGGGGGTCGCGGAGGCGAGCAGCGCGGCGCTCTCGTCCGCGGGCGTCGCGTTCTGGAGGGCCTTGCGGTCGATCTTCCCGGTGCTGGTGCGCGGCAGCCGCTCCGCGAAGGCGAAGGCGCCGGGCACCATGGGGGCGGGCAGCGCCGCGAGCAGGTGCTTGCGCAGCTCCGCGGGCGACGGCTCGGGCGAGGCCACCAGGTGCGCGCACAGCCGGCGGGAGCCGCCCGGCAGCACCTGTCCGACGACGGCGGCCTCGCGGATACCGGGGTACTTCAGCAACACGGTTTCGACTTCAGCCGGGTCGATGCGGTGGCCGCTGATCTTGAACTCATCGTCCACGCGGCCCACGAACACCAGCTGGCCGTCTTCGCGCACGCGCACCTTGTCGCCGGTGCGGTAGGCGCGGGGCGTTCCCTCCACCGCGTCCAGGCGGGTGAAGCGGGCGGCATCCAGCTCCGGGCGGCCCAGGTAGCCGCGAGCGAGCGCGCCGCCCATGAGGCACAGCTCGCCCTCCTTGCCGGGGGCGGCCAGCCGTCCTTGCGGCGTGACGACCGCGGCGATGACACCGGGCAGCGGGCGGCCGATGGGGACCTCGTCACTGGAGGGCAGGGCGTCCGGCCCCGCGATCTCCGCGACGGTGGCGACGACGGTGGCCTCGGTGGGGCCGTAGGTGTTGAGCAGGCGCACGCGGTCGTCGGCGACGTCCTTCCAGCGGACGATGCGCTCCGGCAGCGCCGCCTCGCCGCCGATGATGACGGTGCGAAGCGCGTCGGGCAGCCGGGCAGCGCCGGTGGACAGGCTGTAGGCCAGCTCGTGCCAGAAGGCGGTGGGCAGGTCGAGCAGGGTGATGCCCGCTTCGGCGCAGGCCTCCATGAGGCGCGGCACCGACTGGAGCATCTCGTCCGTGCGCAGCACCAGCCGCCCGCCCGCGCACAGCGTGACGAAGATCTCCTCCACGCTCGCGTCGAAGTGGAGCGGAGCGAACTGGAGGACCCGGTCCTCGGGACCGACGCGGTAGCGCTGCGTCGCGCTCGCGACGAAGTGGGCCAGCGCCCCGTGCGAAATCTGCACGCCGTTGGGCTGCCCCGTGGAGCCAGATGTGTAGATGACGTAAGCGAGCCGGACCTCGGCGCTCGACGCGGCTTCCGCATCGCGTGCACCTGGCCGTTGGGCAGCTGGAGCCGCCGCGCTGGCAGGCTCCGTCGAATCCGGCGCCGAGGTGGCGGCCTGGTCCAGCCGCTGCACGACGAGCCCACCCGGCGCGGTTGGATCCGTGTCGGGCAAGGGGCGCTCGGACACCACCATCACGGCGGGCCGCGCGTCCTGGAGGATGGCCGCGTTGCGCGTGGCCGGTCCGGTCGGGTCGATGGGCAGGTAACCCGCGCCCGCGAACAGGATGCCCAGGCTGGACACGATGGCGTCGATGCCCCGGGGCACCTTCACCGCCACCGCCGTGTCGGGCCGCACGCCCGCTTCAACCAACCGCGAAGCCAGCGCCTGCGACGCCGTCACCAGCTCGCGGTAGGTCATCCGCCAGCGGCCGTGCTCCAGCGCGACCGCGTCCGGACGGACCTCGGCCTGGGCCTTCAGCAGCTCCAGCACCGGGCGCACCGGCGGCACCGGTCCGCCATCCAGGACGGAGCCAACCTCGCCCGTCGCGGAACGCCGCACCGGCTGCTCCGGCTGAGCCAGCAACGACTCCAGCAACTGGAGGAACCCGCGCTGGTGTTCCTTGAGCGCGGCCTCCGTGTAGCAGGAGGGATTCGCGTCCAGATCCACGCGCAGGGCCGTTCCACCCGACCGCGCATGGAAGCCGAAGGACAGGTCCTCCACCGGACCCGCGGAGATGTTGTGCGCCGTGCCCGGCACGCCCGCGAAGTCCAGGGCGTAGTCGAACGGCATGATGTTGACGACGGGGCCGAACAGCTTGCGCTGTCCACCCACGAGGCGCAGGTCGCGCCGCAGCTGCTCGTAGCGGTAGCGCAGGTGCGGACGCGCGGCCTTCATCTCCGCCGCCACGTCGCGAGCCAGCGCGTACAGCCCCGCGTCCGGCCTTACGGAGACGCGCAGCGGAACGATGTTCATGGCCATGCACGGCACGCGCAGCGACGCCGAACCCAGCCGGCCCATCACCGGCAGGCCCAGCACGGCCTCCGGCGCGCCCGTGCGCTGGTGCAGGTAGATGGCCGTCACGGCCAGCACCAGGTCGGACCAGCTCACGCCCGCCTGCTTCGCGCCCGCCTGCAGCGCCGCCATCAACTCCGGCCGCAGGTGCTCCGACCGCCGCAGGAAGCGCGACGACATGGGGGCCGCCTCCGCGAGCAGCGGAGGCACCGGCGCGTCCTCGAAGCGCTTCACCCAGAAGTCGCGGTCCTTCTCAAACTGGGCGCCGCTCCAGTACGCGACGTCCTCTTCCAGCACGGGGCCCAGCCGGTTGAACCCCGCCGGCGCGGCCTTGCCCGTCACCTCCGCCGTGTAGAGCTCCGCCACCCGCCGGGCGAGCAGCGAGAAACCATAGCCATCCATGGCGATGTGGTGGATGCGCTGAAACCAGAAGGACCGCTCCGGCCCCACGGTGAGCAGCGCCTGCGCGAACAGCGGGCCAGTGCCCAGGTCCACCGTGCGGCCCAGGTCCCTCCACATCCACTCCCGCGCGGCGGCCCAGGGATCGGCCTCGCCGCTCAGGTCCACGTGCTGGAGCGTCCAGTCCGTCCCCGCGTCGATGCGCTGGACCGGACCCTCCGCGCCCGCGACGAAGCGCGAGTGCAGCGCGTCCGCGTCCGCCACCGCCTTGCGCAGGGCGGACTCGAAGCGCACGGGGTCCACGGCGCCGCGGAGCTCGATGCACTCCCCGGCGTTGTAGACGGGGCTCTTCAGGTCGAGCTGTTGCCCCACCCAGATGCCGTGCTGGGCCGCGGTCAGCGGGCGGTGGTCCTGGGATGGGGGAAGCATGACGGGGAAACTCCGAGGGGAAGAAGGGGCCGCCCCGAGGGCGGGTCAAGAGACGCGAGCGCCAGGGGCCATCGCGACAGGCTGCTTCGCGGCGAGCAGCGCGTACCAGTCGGTGAGCGTCGGCTTCTCCGCGAGCTCCACGAAGGACACCTCCGTGCCTCCCTGCCGCCAGCGCTCCACCAAGCTCATCAGGCGGATGGAGTCCATGCCGCGCTCGAGCAGGTTGTCGTCCTCGCCAATCGCGGACGCGGACTCCATCAGCAGCTCCGCCACGTCCGCGCGAAGCTGATCGCGGTCCACCGCCGCGCCGGCCGACTGAACCGGCATCGCGTCCATGAGCTGCTGCGTGGTGGTGACGAACGCCACGAGCTTCGAGGCGTACTCCAGCGCCATCTGGTGCTTCTCCAGCGAGAAGTCCGCGACGGCGTCCGCGACGAGGAAGGGGCGGATCTCACTCATGGAGCCATCGCTGGCCGTCTGCAGGCAGCCGATGTGCGCGTAGATGCCGCAGATGATGAGCTGGTCGCGCCCGTGCTCGCGCATCAGGTCCATCAGGCGCGTGTTGCGGAACGCGCTGTAGCGCCACTTGGTGAGGACGGTGTCGCCCTGGGCCGGGGTGAGCTCGTCGATGATCTGCTGCTTCGGGCCGGCGCGGACGCCGGGGCCCCAGAACTCCAGTTGGAGGCCGCGCTGCTCCGGCGTCTGGTCTCCCGGCTGCGCGGAGTAGATGACGGGGATGCCCAGCTTCACCGCGTGCTCGCGCAGGCGCTGGATGTTGGCCACCAGGTCCGTCACCGGGGACTGCCCCTGGGTGAAGGCGTCCACGAAGTAGCGCTGCATGTCGTGGATGAGCAGGACGCAGCGCTGGGGCTCCGGCGTCCAGGCGAGCTTGTTCCGGGGCAGGTCCGCCGCGCCGGGCATGGAGTAGGGGGCAATGGCAGGCAGTGCCATGGAGGGCTCCTGTTTCAGGGAGAAGGAGTGGAGAGGGACTGGCGCAGGCTGTCGCGCAGCGCCTTCTTGCTGACCTTGCCGACGCCCGTCTGCGGGAAGGCCGCGACGAACTCGATGCGGTCGGGGATCTTGAACGACGCCAGGCCGCGCTGGCGCAGGAAGGCGTTGAGCGCGGAGGGGGCGGGGGCCTCGCCTCGGGGGATGACGACGGCGCAGGTGCGTTCGCCCAGGAACTTGTCCGGGATGGCCACCACCGCGGCGTCGCTGACGGAAGGGTGGGCGAGCAGGTGGTTCTCCACCTCCTCCGCCGCGACCTTGTCGCCGCCCCGGTTGATCTGATCCTTCGCGCGCCCCTCCACCACGAGGTAGCCCTCGGGCGTCAGGCGCACCAGGTCGCCCGTGCGGTAGAAGCCGTCCGGAGTGAAGGCCTTCGCGTTGTGCGCGTCCGCCTTGTAGTAGCCGCGGATCGTGTACGGCCCGCGCGTGAGCAGGTGCCCCGTCTCACCCGGAGCCACCGGCACGTCGTCGTCGTCCACCACGCGCAGTTCGTCCGCGTCCGACATGGGGCGGCCCTGCGTGGTGACGATGCGCGTCTCCGGGTCGTCCAGCCGCGTGTAGTTCACCAGGCCCTCGGCCATGCCGAAGACCTGCTGGAGCCCACAGCCCAGCGTGGGGCGCACGCGCGCGGCGGCCTCGTCGCTCAACCGGGCGCCGCCCACCTGGAGGACCTTCAGGCTGGACAGGTCGTGCTTCTTCGCCAGCGTCGAGTCCAGCCACACCATGGTCAGCGGTGGCACCAGCGCGGTGACGGTGACGCGCTCGCGCTCGATGAGCGGGAAGGCCACGTCCGGGCTGGGGTTCAGCGCCATCACCGCCGTGCCGCCCGCGTAGAACGTCCCCAGCACGCCGGGCGAGGACATGGGGAAGTTGTGCGCCGCTGGCAGCGCGCACAGGTACACCGTCTCCGAGGTGAACTGGCACACGTCCACGCTGGCGCGCAGGCTGTAGATGTAGTCGTCGTGCGTGCGCGGGATGAGCTTCGGCACGCCGGTGCTGCCGCCGGACAGCTGGAAGAACGCCACGTCGGAGGGCGAAGGGCCCTCCAGCGCCAGGGGCTCCGCGGGCACGGAGGCCAGCGCCGTATGCGCACCCGCGTCCCCCAGCACCAGCACGTGCTTCAGCGTGGGCGTGGCGGCCTTCACCTGCTCCGCGAGCCCCCGGTAGTCGAAGCCACCGAAGCGGTCCGGGATGACGTACGCGACGGCCTCCGTGAAGGCGCAGAAGTAGCCGATCTCCGAAGCGCGGTGCGCCGGCAGCGCGAACACCGGCAGCGCGCCCATGCGGAACAGCGCGAAGATGACCTCATAGAACTCCGGCACGTTGGGCAGCTGCACCACCACGCGGTCGCGCGCGCGGATGCCCAGCGCGTGGAAGCCCGCGGCCATGCGGTCCACGCGCGCATCCAGCTCCGCGTACGTCCAGCGGTGCGTGCCGCCCACCAGCGCCACGCGCGCCCCGAAATCCCGGGCGCGGTCGCGCAGGAGCTGGCCGAAGGTCTCCCCACGCCAGTAACCGGCCTCACGGTAGCGCCGGGCGAAGTCCTCCGGCCACGTGGGGCAGCCGGCCAGGTGTTCCCGAGCGGTGCTCACGGCTGCACCTCGAGGCCCAGGCCCATGGCCTGGAGCATGGTGCGGAACTTGGCCTCGGTCTCCGCGAGCTCCGCCTCCGGCGTGGAGCCCACGACGATGCCCGCGCCCGCGAAGAGGCGCAGCGTGCGCTCATCGGCCTCCGCGCAGCGGATGGTGACCGCCCACTGACCGTCGCCGTTCGCGTCGCACCAGCCCACCGTGCCCGTGAAGTAGCCGCGGTGGAACGGCTCGAGGTTCGCGATGGCCTCGTGCGCGAGCGCCGTCGGGTGGCCGCACACCGCCGGGGTGGGGTGCATGGCCAGCGCCAGCGTCAGAGAAGTGATGGACGGGTCCTTCAGCTCACCCGTGATGCGGGTAGACAGGTGCCACATCGTCTGGGTGCTCACGAGCGACGGGCCCCTGGGCACGTCCAGCGTCTTGCAGAAGGGCCGAAGCGCCTCCGCCACCGCGTCGATGACGACCGCGTGCTCGTGCAGGTCCTTGGGCGACGCCATCAGCCGCGTGGCCCGCGCCTGGTCCTCCACCGGATCCGTGCTGCGCGCGGCGGAGCCCGCCAGCGGATTGGCCAGGACCTGGAGGCCAGAGCGCGCCACCAGCAGCTCCGGGCTCGCGCCGATGAGCGTGCGCCGGCCCGCGCCGGGGGCCGCGTCCGCGCGCTGCGGCAGGTCCACCGCGAAGGTGTACCCATGCGGGTTGCGCCGGGCCAGGTTGTGCAAGAGCTGCCGCAGGTCCACGGGCGCCGCCGTGTCCACGTGCAGGGAGCGCGACAGCACCACCTTGCGCAGCGGGCCCTCCTGCATGAGCTTCAGCGCCGCAGCCACGCCGTCCTTGTACGCGGAGGGCTCCGGCACCGGCCGCAGCGTGTACTGACCGGCCAGGGGAGCCCGCGCCAGGGCAGCCGTGTCGAACACCATGGGCCCCGCGCGCTGGATCGTGTTGGGCACCACGAGGTGCGCCGCCACCTTGCCGTCGAAGGGCACCGCGCCCACCGCCACCGGGATGTCATGCGCCGCGTCCCGCGAGGCGTTGAGCACCGAGGCCACGCGCTCCGGCAGGCCGTCCAGCGAGTTCACCCCGCCCGCGTCCGGCACCGTGGCGAACACGCCGCGCGCCAGCATGGTGCGCTTGGGAGAGGCGAAGAAGAACGCGCCCGCGTCGTAGTCGCGCAGGAGCCGCGAAGAGAGCGCCTCCTGCTCCGGCTCCCGCGACACGGCCGGCGCGCCCACCACGCCGTCCACCGTCCGCGCGTCCGGCTGTCGCTCAGTGATTTTGGTATCAGGAATCATTCTCAACTCGGGACGACGTCTGTGGGAAGGTCAGGGAAGGGGCGGCGAACACCGCGGGCGCGCTACACGCCCAGCGTGGCGCCGCCGTCGATACACAAGTCGTGCATCGTGATGTGCCGGGCCTGGTCGGACGCGAGGAACACCACGGCCTCCGCGATGTCATCCGGCGTGGCGATGCGGCGCAGCGGGATGCCCGTGCGGTACGTGTCCAGCGAGCCCTGGATGACACGCGCGGGGCCGGACTCGTCCGTCCACATGCCCCGCTGCATGGCGGTGTCGGTGGAGCCCGGAGACACGATGTTGCAGCGGATGCCGTGCTCGGCCAGCTCCAACCCCAGGCACTTGGTGAACATGGTGGAGGCGGCCTTGGACGCCGCGTAGGCCGCCATCTGCATGCGCGGCACGCCGGCCGCGTTGGAGCCCACCGTCACGATGGCGCCGGAGCGGCGGGGGACCATGTGCCGGGCCACCGCGCGCGACACATGGAACACGCCGTGGGTGTTGACGGCGAAGGTGGACATCCAGTCCGCGTCGCTCTGCGTGAGCACGGACCCCATGCGCAGGATGCCCGCCACGTTGGCCAGTACCTGGATGGGGCCCAGCTTGGAGTCGATGTGCGCGATGGCGTCCTCGATGCCGTCCTTGTCGCGCACGTCTACCGGGAACGCGGTGGCCTTCAGGCCCTGCTGGCGCAGCTCCGCCACCAGCAGCTCCAATCCCGAGGCGTTCTGGTCGAACACCGCGACGGGCATCGTGCGCGCCAGCTTGCGTGCGACCGCGGCGCCAATGCCTTGCGCCGCGCCCGTCACCACCGCGTGCCCCGTCATCGAAGACATCCGCCGCCCTCCTGGATTCTTTGAATGAAAATGATAACCATTCTCAATTTACGGGCCCGGAAGTGCCATGGCCGCGAATTCCTGTCAAGGTGGCTGATGCATGGAGCCGCCCCATGTCTGGCTTCACGGGCGGTGGTAGAGCGATTGTTTCAGTCTCAGGCGGCGCTGGCCTTGGCGGAGGCTGTCTCGCGGAGCACCTCGCCGGCGGCGGCGATGGTGTGATCGATCTGCTCCACGGTGTGCACGGCGCTGATGAAGTTCAGGTCGCGGCGGAGGAGGACGCCCCGGCGGGCCATGCCGGCCTGGAAGGGGATCATCTGCTCGATGTGCTCGGGGATGACCTTGCTGAAGCGGAAGAAGGGCACGGAGTCGTAGCCGATGACCTCCAGGCTGGAGCCCGTCTCACGCGCGTGGGCATTGACGCCGTCGCGCAGGCGGCGGCCCAGGCTGGCGATGTGCTCCACGTAATTGGTGCGGCGGTACTCGTTGATGACAGCCTCACACACGGCCAGTGAGAGCATCTCGCCGCCGAACGTGGTGGAGACCTGGAGCTCGCTCAGGCGGGAGAGGTACTTCTCCGGGCCGGCGATGGCGGACAGGGGCATGCCCGCGGCGATGCCCTTGGACAGGGTGACGAAGTCCGCCTGGATGTCGAAGAACTGCTGCGCGCCGCCCAGGGCCAGACGGAAGCCGGTGACGACCTCGTCCAGGACGAACAGCACGCCGTGCTTCGCGCAGGTCTCCTTCACCTGAAGCAGGAACTCGCGGGTGACGGTGCGGTTGTACGGGATGGCCAGCAGCACGCAGGCCAGCTGGGCGCCGTGCTTCTCGATGTGCTCGAGGAGCGCGGGCTCGTCCGGGGGCGTGAAGAGGGGCAGGCGCGTGGTGAGCTTCGCGACCGTCGGGGGCACGCCCGGCGTGTCATACATGAAGTGGTCGTGCCAGCCGTTGTAGCCCACGGTGACGATGTGCTCGCGGCCGGTGAGGTGGCGCGACAGGCGCACGGCGGCGGAGGTGGCGTCCGCGCCCGTCTTGAAGAAGCGGGCCATCTGCGCGCCGGGAATCACTTCCACCAGCGCCTTCACGGAGGAGACCTCCACCGGCGTGGGCAGCGAGTGGATGATGCCTTCCGACAGGTGCTTGCGGAGGGTGTCCACCACGGCTGGGTGGTTGTGGCCCAGCATGTTGGCGCCCAGCGCCTGGATGTAATCGATGTACTCCTGGCCGTCTGCGTCCTCCACCAGCGCGCCGTTGCCCCTGGTGAGGAACACGGGGAAGGCGCCGGGGGCGAAGTGGTCCGGCTTCTTCATCATCGTCTGGGTGACGCCAGGGACCCACCTGCGGGCCTCGGCCAGCAGCTGGTTGGAGCGCTCCAGCTTGAGCTCCCCCTCGATGGGACGGGGCAGTGATGGGTGACGCGGCGCTGTCTGGGACATGAAGGGTCCTGGTGAGGGGTGGAAGGGGATTCAGGGCGCGGGCGTCGCGTCCAGTTGCACGGCGCGGCCCGAGAAGGTCCACAGCAGCCCGAGCGCGAGCGCGGAGATGACCACGGCCAGCCAGCCCAGCTGCGCGAAGCCGATGAGCGTGCCGTCCGGTGCGGTGGTGAGCAGCAGGCCGCCCATCCACGCGGCGAGCCCGGAGGCCCCGTCGCTGGCGGCGATGTTAACCGCGAGGTAGCGGCCCCGGAGGGCAGGCGGCACCTGCGACGCGACCAGCGCCATGGTGGGGATGGCGCGGCCGGAGGTGAGCGTCATGAAGAGCACGAAGACGGCGGCCACCACCGGCAGCGGAGACGGAGGCAGGTGGGTGAAGAGCAGGTGCGGCGCCATGGTGGCGACGAGCAGCAGCGCCAGCGCGCGAGCGGGGCCCAGGCGGTCCGCCATCCGGCCAATCCAACGCGAGCTGAAGAAGGTGGCCGCGCCGCCCGCCAGGTACACCCAGGGCAGGTCCGTGAGGGCCAGGCCCACGTTGCCCACCATGAAGGCGCCCAGGTAGGGGATGAGCAGGAAGCTGGCGAACACCACCGTGAAGGTGAGGCCCCAGCCCAAGGCCAGCCGGGGCGTGAAGCCCGGGGTGACGGATGCGCCGGAGGCCTGGGCCAGGAGGTGCCCGTCCACGCGCGGCAGGAAGCGAAGGAGCAAGAGCCACACGACGCCCGCGAGCCCCGCGAGGACGATGAACGGCGCGCGCCAGCCTCCCAGGTTCGCGAGGCCCAACCCCAGCGGCACGCCCGCGACGGCGGACAGCGCGTAGGCCGTCATCACCGTGCCGATGGCCTGCCCCCGGCGCTCCGCGGGCACCGTGTCGATGACGATGGCGATGACGACGGCGCCCATCAAGCCCGCGCAGCCTCCGGCCACGGTGCGGGCGATGAGCAGGCCCGTGGCCCCGGTGGCCGCGCCGCACAGGAGGGTGGCGAGGATGAAGCCCGCGTAGAGCATCAGCAGCGTGCGCTTGCGCTCCAGGCGATCCAGCCAGAACACGCCCAGCACGCCCATGGCTGCGGACGCGAGCGTGTACGCGGACACCAGCGCTCCGAACCGCGTCGCCGACAGCGAGAGCCGCTGCATCAGCAACGGGCCTAGCGGCATCAACATCATGAAGTCGACGACGTGGGTGAACTGCACCGCCGCGAGGAGCCACAGCAGCGTGCGCTCGCGCGGGGCGGAGGATGGAGCATTCAAGACAATCACCTGAATCCAGACGCACGTCGGCCCAGGCCTGTCCTGGCAATGTCAGACAGGGCCCGGCCAGGCCCGGGCGCACTTCGCGCCGGACCGCCGTGTTTTGTTGCGGCTTAGCGAATGATAATGAGAATCATCCTCAGAAATCTTCCGGAGTCAATGGGAAAGCGGGTTCTGTGACGTGAACGTCTCTCCGCGGCCTCGCGGCGTACGTCCGGCTTGACGGTCCGCGATGGGGGCGGAAGGGTGGATGCCGAGCGCAGTCCGTCCCCGTTCGTTCCATCCAAGGAGTCGATGGTGAAGAAGCTCGTCAACGCGCCGCGCGCGGTGGTGCAGGAGATGTTGGAGGGGTTCCTGGCGCTGTCGCCGGGCCAGGCGTTGCTGGAGGGGGAGACGGTGGTGGTGCGCGCGGACGTGCCGGCGGCGCTGGGGGCGCGGAGGGTGGCGGTGTTGTCGGGGGGAGGCAGCGGCCACGAGCCGGCGCACGCGGGCTACGTGGGGACGGGGATGCTGCACGCGGCGGTGGCGGGGGACGTGTTCACGTCACCGAGCACGGACGCGGTGCTGGCGGCGATCCGGGCGGTGGCGGGGACGGCGGGGGCGCTGCTCATCGTGAAGAACTACACGGGGGACCGGCTCAACTTCGGGCTCGCGGCGGAGCTGGCGCGGGCGGAGGGGATTCCCACGGAAGTGGTGGTGGTGGCGGACGACGTGGCGCTGCGGGACACGGTGGAGCCCGAGCGGCGCCGGGGCATCGCTGGCGTGGTGCTGGTGCACAAGGTGGCGGGGGCGGCGGCCGCGGCGGGAGCGTCGCTGGCGGAGGTGGCGCGCGAGGCCTCCGAAGCAGCCGCGGCGCTGGGCAGCATGGGCGTGGCGCTGGGGCCGTGCACGGTGCCGGCGGCGGGCCAGCCGGGCTTCGCGTTGGGGGAGGGAGAGGTGGAGCTGGGGCTGGGAATCCACGGCGAGCAAGGGGTGCGCCGGGTGGCGTTGCAGCCCGCGGACGTGCTGGCGGACACGATGCTGTCCACCATCGTGGAGGACCGGAAGGTGGGCCGGGGCGACCGGGTGGCGTTGATGGTGAATGGGTTGGGAGGCACGCCGCCCATGGAACTGGCCATCGTGACGCGCCGGGCGCTGGCGTTCCTGGCGGAGCGGGGCGTGACGGTGGAGCGCGCATGGCAGGGAACGTTCCTGTCGGCGCTGGAGATGCCGGGGTGCTCGCTGACGTTGCTGAAAGTGGACGACGCGAGGCTCGCGCGGTTGGACGCGCCGACAGAGGCGCCCGCGTGGCCGGGCCGGGGGCAGGTGGTGACGCGGCGCCAGGTGGTGCCCACGCGCGCCGCGCTGCCGACGGTGGAGGGACATCCGAAGCCGCAGCCGGTGATGTCGCGGGTGCGCGCGGCGGCGCTGGCGGTGGCGGACGCCTGGGACGCGGCGGAGGCTCGGCTGACGGAGCTGGACAGCAAGGCGGGGGATGGAGACCTGGGCTTGAGCCTGGCGCGCGGCGCGGCGGCGATCCGCGCGTTGCCGGAGGGGGCGTGGGCCACACCGTCGGGAGCGTTGACGGAGATGGGGCAGGCGTTGCGCCGGAGCATCGGCGGCAGCTCCGGGCCGTTCTACGCGACGGCGTTGCTGCGGGCGGCGCGCTTCCTGGCGAACAAGCCGGCGGACGCGGCGGCCTGGGCGAAGGCGTTCGAGATGGCGGTGGAGGCGGTGTCGGAGCTGGGCGGGGCGAAGCCGGGAGACCGGACGATGGTGGATGCGCTGCACCCGGCGGCGACGACGTTCGTGCGTGCGGTCCGGGAGGGGAGGGAGCTGGGAGACGCGTGGGCGGAGGCGACACACGCGGCGGAGCAGGGCGCGGAGGCGACCGCGAGCATGTCACCGCGACTGGGCCGGGCCAGCTACCTGGGTGAGCGCGCGAAGGGGGTTCCGGACGCGGGAGCCGTGGCGGTCGTGATCTGGATGAAGGCGCTGGGTGGGCGCGCGGGGTGACGCGGCTCAGGCTTCGTTGTCGGGCAGGAGCGTGAGGAGGAGCGCGTCGTCAGGACCCAAGGGGCGCCAGCCGGCCGGAGGCGGTGATGCGAGGAGTGAGTCTCCCGCGCGGCTTACACTCGCCTCATGGGTTTCCGGCGTGAATGCGCCCAATCGGGCAAGCAGCTTGATCACCTGGAATCGGGTCGCCTCATCCGTGATGACGGGCCAACCCTCGGGGAAATCCCCTGCCACTTCGCGCGCGAAGACATCTCGCAGCAGGCGAGTTACCTGCCGACGCTGCTCCGCCTCGGAGAGCAGACCCTGGAAGACCTGGATCGCGGCGACATCGTCCCTGCCAAGCTCCTGGGCGAGTTCAAGGAGGGGAACGGTGGGACGCGAGTTGGCGAATTCCGTGAGCGAGGCGTGGCCGCGTTCGTGGACTCGCTCGTACAGTCGAACCTTCCAGTTTCCCTGCCACGAGCGTCCGTCGGTCATCGCCGTCTCGCAGGAGCGAAGCTCAGCGGAATGTCATAGATGTCCATGTACTGCGCCACGATGTCCAGGACCTCGTTTCGCGTCAACGTCCGGCCGAGACGGGTTTCCGCTTTGCGGAGTTCACTCATGATGAGTTGATTCCACTCCCTGGGCCACATGCGGCCCAGTCTCCAGTCGCCTCCGCCGTGAATCGCTTCGTGGTGTGACTGCTCCAGCCGGACGCAGAACTGGTCGATGTCCATCTCACCCGTGAACCCGCGCTTCTCGAACCACTCGCGATGCTCCTGCGGCAGGACGTGGTGCCTGGGGGCGCTGGACATCCCGGCTCCGGCCCTGCCGGTCTCGTGCATGGCGCGGACTTCGGGGCTGTCTCCCAGTGCCTCGCGGACACCCTTCGGCAGGTCCTGCTTCGCCTGCGACATCAGCACCTGACCCGCGTGGATGCGGACCGCGGCGCTGACGACGGGCGCGGAGATGACTCCCGCTTGTACCAGCCTGCGCATCCGCTCGACCCATTCGGCGGTGACGACGACGCGCGAGCCCATCATCACGCCTCCCGAGCCCATCACGAGCCCGACTCCCAGCGTGACGGGAGCGGCGGGCGGCGGCCTTGGCAGCGTCGCCTTCAGGGCTGAAACCAGCGTGAGCATTTCGAGGACCTGGGCCGCCGCGACGACGCGACCGCCACGCTCCATCGCCACGCGCGCGCCTTCCTGGATGGATTGGAACTCCAGGGTGAGCTGCCCCATCAGTCCGGGCATCGCTGTCGCCGTGGCCTGCACCTTGTCGGGGTCCATGGACGCGAGCGCTGTCATCGTGGGCTCGATCCGCTTCTGCACTCGGTCCAGGTCCACGAACAGCCGCTCGACTCCGTAGAAGGGGCAGTCCTTCTGAATGACCTCCGCGAGCCGCAGGAAGTCGATCCATGTGGCCAGAAGCATCGCGCCACTCATGACCGCTTCGAGACGCGGACCTGTCAGGCGGAGGATGGCCGCTCGCATGTCCGCGTCCTCAACCGACTCCGCGGCGCCCGCGAGCGACGTCACTCTCGCGGTCGTGCCCCGCAGCCATGGCACCTGGATGGCGCCGTAGTCGGTGTACCGGGTGAAGACGCCGTCGGAACCTCCCAGGCCCTTCGTGTTCTCCGCGAGCCTGGGGAGCGTCCTGGCGACACCCTCCACCGTGCCCGTCACGTCCTTGAGGGCTTCGATGACTGCTTGATGGATGAGCGGATCGACTGGGTCGGCAGCCGGGCGGATCCGGGGGGCCGCAGTTCGCCGTCGCTCCGGGATAGCGTCGGATGCGAAGGCCGCTCTCTGGCGGAACACCCGCGAGCCACTGCGACGCTCAGGCGCCTCCACGCCCGCGCATCCCGAGACCAGCAACACCGCGCACAACACCCAGACCCCATCGCGCATGGGCTCGGGGCCTATCCGGGAATCCGTACAGGCGCCACCCGGCGCGCGGGACGCCGGGCCGGGAGTACGTCGATGAGCGACTGGGCTTCTTCCCAGCCCACGCTGGGCAGGATGACGTGTGAACCCGCGACGTCGATTCGCACGTGCCCGATGCCGTAGCCGCGCTCCAGCGGTCCCTGTCTTGCTCTCACGGACTGGATGCGCGCGCGCTGCACCACCGTCGTGCGCCTGCGCCAGAAACCCTGGCGCACCACCACCAGGGCCTCCGTGATGAGCCATCCCTGGAAGCGCCAGTCGAACCAGGCTCCCAACAACTGCGCGGGCAGCAGGAGCCAGGCCACCGCGCCCCAGGCTCCCCAGAACCAGGTCGCTGGCGCCGCCACCAGCACGCTCAGGCCCACCGCGCGGATCCTTGCCCGCAGGAGTGCCTTGGGATGCGCTCGCTGGAATGGCATGGCGTCGGGCAACTCCGGCACGAACTCCCGCAGCAGCTCCGGCATCCGCGCCGTGGGCACCACGGGCACCAGCAGCTCCGCGCGGTCCGCGGCTTCCTTGCCCGTGCGGACGCCCGCCGTCTCCACCTCCACCGAACCGAAGCCCAGCGTGCGGCGCAGGAGCGGTTCGTCCAGCACCACCTGCTGGATGCGCGCACGCCGTACCGTGACCTGCCTGCGGGTGATCAGTCCTCCCACCGCTCGCAGGTGCGTGCCCGTGTCCACCAGCCGGAAGCCGTGGAACTGCAACACGGCGCGCGCGCCGCTCACCAGCCACAGACCGAACAGCCCCGCGAGCGCCGCCACCGCCGCGGCCAGCCAGCCCATGCCCGGCGCCGCCACCGCGTTCCAGTGCGCCTCCATCCACGGCAGCAGCAGCTTGTGGAAGGTCTCCGTGATTTCATGCAGCGCGCCCATCACCACCGCGATGACGCCCAACCCCAACGCGGTGGCTCCGTAGAGCAGCAGGTCTCCCAGGTGGGCCTCGGAGAGCACGCGCTCCTCCGGCGCGGCTTCTCCGGGCAGGAGCACCGTCGCGGGGCCTTCGCCTCGCACGGTCTGGAGCGCGTGGATCAACGCCTGTGCTTCCTCCGGCGTCAGTCCTCGCAGGTGGCCGTCCGCCTTGCCTCCGGAGGCCGTCTCCACCTTCACCTCCACCAGCCCGAGCAGCTTCGACACGAAGGGCTGCAAGACCTCCGTGTTCTGCACCCGCGCGGCTTCGATGAAACGTGAGGTGCGCGTGAAGATGCCCGATCGGATCTCCAACTGGGCGCCCACCATTCGATAGCTCAGCGTCGCCACTTCGTAGAGCCCGGCGGCGAGCAGCAGCATCGCCAGGGTCAGCACGATCACCCAGAGGACCACCGGCAGGCCGCGCTCACCCGCGAAGTACGTGGGCAACAGCGCGCCCAGGAGCATGCGGCCAATCGTCCCCGACAGGGGCACCAGCGCCGCGAGCGGCGCCTTCGCGCTCAGCCGCTTCCAAGGCACCTCCTCCGGTGCGGCCAGCGCCACCGGCTCAGACGACATCGTCGGCCTCGCGCCGCACCAACCGCTCGCGCAGGAAGTCCGCGGTCTCCCGCGTCAGGCCGGGGATCTCTCCGTCCGCGCCACTGCCCGCCGCCGTGTAGATCTGCAGACGCGCGAGCCCCAGTGAGCGCTCGATGGGGCCCTGGTGCACGTCCACGTGCTGGATGCGCCCCGCGGGGATGGACACCACCTCGTGCAGGAGCACGCCGTGGGAGATGACCAGGTCGTGCTCGCGCAGCGCCCAGCCCCAGCGCTCATGCGCGCGCTGCGGATACCACGCCGTCAACACGCTCAAGCCCAACACCACCGCGCATGGCAGCAGGAACGGCCAGCGCTCGTTGCCGGCGAAGCTCAACCCCAGCGCCACGGCGAACGCGACTCCCCCGTAGATGGCCATGCGCAGCAGCGCCCGGATGCGGAACAGCATGAGCGCTCCGCGAGGGAGGCGTTCCAGCGTCGGCAGGGGGGCGGTCATGGAAACCTCCGGGGGGAGGCCCGAATCTACTCCATCAAGCCCGTGAAGCTGAACTGGGCTTCATGTCACGGCGCCTGACGCAGGCCGAACGCGGCCCGGTGCGGGTCCTCGCACGCGGCGACACGTGTTCCATCGGGCATGACGTGGGGGCCGTTGTTGGCCACGACTCCGCCACCTTCGACGACCGTCGCGAGTGCTCGGTCCAGGTCGTCGGCAGCGAAGTAGAAGAGCCAGTGCGGATGGATGTGCGGGAGGCGCGCGGTGCTGCACGCCGCGCCAACGTTGCGCCCGTCCTCGCGCCAGGTGAACTGTTGATACGTCCCGACCTCGGGAGCGAGCTGGAGCGCTTCCGTGGGCCGCCAGCCGAACAGGTCGCGGTAGTGGGCGAAGGCTCGGACGTGGTCGGCCGTGTGCAGTTCGTGCCACGCCAACTCGCGGTGCACCTCACGCCCGGCCCGGGAGGTCAGCGCGACCACGGCACCCAGGGGATCCCTCAGCACGGTGGAGGCGACACCCTCCGCGGACCTCCGGGGCGGTCCGAGCCGCTCCGCTCCGAGCGCGACGAAGCGCTGCACGGAGCGCTCCACGTCGGCGACGCCGATGTGCCCCAGCCAGTGACTCGGGGCACCGCGAGCGGCGGCGGCTTCGGGCAGTTGGGAGATCTCCTGCACGAAGTGCGTCCCCAGCACGCTCACGTAGAAACGTCGTGCCTCGTCGGGCCTGGGAGACCGCAGTTCGTACCAACAGAAGCCGTTCGTCATGGGCTGCTCGTAGCGCTAACGCGCCTCCACGTCGATGCCGTCCCGGCGCAGTTCGTCCTCCAGCGCGAGCTGGGCCAGCGTCCCCTTGGGCGGCGTGTACCAACCCGGATCCCCATCGCCGTCCAGCCGGTCGCGCACCTTGAGGATGGTGAACATGCCTCCCATGGTGATCTCGTCGTACGGGCCCTTGCCTCCGACCATGGGGATGGAGTTCGCGGGCATGGGCATGTGATGCATGCCCGCCATGTCGCCCATGCCCGTCTGGCCCATCGTCATGTAGCCGGGCAGCAGGGGGCGCACCTTCGTCGCCAGGCCTTCGGGCTTCACGCCAATCATGTTCGGAATGTCGTGGCCCATCTGGTTCATCACGTGGTGGGTCATGTGGCAGTGCATGGCCCAGTCGCCGGGCTCGTCCGCCACGAACTCGATGGTGCGCGTGCTCCCGGTGGGCACCAGCACCGTCGTCTCCGGCCACTGCGCGCTCTCCGGGATGCGGCCTCCGTCCGTGTCCGTGATGCGGAACTGGAAGCCGTGCAGGTGGATGGGGTGGTGGTCCATCGCGCTCAGGTTGCCGAAGCGGATCCGCACCCGCTCGCCCTTGCGCACCACCAGCGGCTCCGTGCCGGGGAACGCCTTCGCGTTCATCGTCAGGATGTTGAAGTCCGTCATCTCGTTGGGGTCCGGACGCATGGTCCCCGGGTCGATGCGCCACTCGTGCAGCATGATGGCGAAGTCGCGGTCCACTCGCGGGCCCACCGGCCTGCGCGGGTGGATGATGAACAGGCCCACCATGCCCAGCGCCATCTGCGTCATCTCGTCGTGGTGCGAGTGGTACATGCACGTGCCCGACTGCCGCACCGTGAACTCGTAGCGGTACGTCTCTCCCGGCGCGATGGCCTTCTGGTTCAGCCCGCCCACGCCGTCCATGCCGCTGGGGAGGAGGACGCCGTGCCAGTGCACCGTCGTGGACGCGGGCAGCCGGTTCGTGACGTAGAAGCGCACGCGGTCGCCCTCCACCACCTCGATGGTGGGCCCGTGCACGTGGCCGTTGTAGCCCCAGCACATCGCCTTGAGGCCGGGCGCGAACTCGTGCTCCACCTCCTGGGCCACCAGGTGGAACACCTTCACGCCGCCCACGAGCTTCCACGGCAGCTTCGCCCCGTTGGGCACCACGACGGGACGGTAGCCCTGGCCCGCCGGGGCCGCTTCGCGCGGGGCCTTCGCGACCGGCACGCTGGATTGCGCCTGGGCGGGGCGCCCGTGCATCAGCAGGGCGCCCGTCGCCAGCGTCGCGCCCGTGCGCGCGAGCAGACCCCGGCGCGTAAGCCCGGGGGAGTTGTCGGAGGCCTCGGAGTGAGCCTGGGTTTCGTCAGTGGGCTTCATGGTGCTCATGGGTGGGCTCGGGCGAAGGAGTGGGAGTCGGAGCGGGGGCGGGGGCGGCGGTGGACGGCAGGCGTCCTCCCACGAGCCGCTCCAGGTCGGCCCGCGCCATCCAGTAGTCGCGGACCGTTTCCAGGTACGCCCTCCAGGCCTCCACCTGCTCGCGTCGCGCGAGGAGGAGGGCGGGAAGGCCGATCTGCATCGCGTTGTACTGGCGCTGGGATTCCTCGACGATGGTGGTGCGCAGCGGGAGCACGACCTTCTGGTAGCGCTCCGCCATGTTCCGCAGCGTCACCAGCTTCGCCCTCGCCGCGCGCACCTCCGAGCGGGCGTTGACGGCCAGCTCCATCAGCCGGTTCTCGCCCTGGCGGTGCTGCGCCTCCAGCTTCGCGATGAGCGCCTGGCGTTGATCGAAGATGGGCAGCTCCAGCGACAGCGTGGGGCCCAGCAGGCGCGGACCGTTCGCGTCCTGGTGCGTGTGCACACCCACGTCCACGCGGCCGAAGAAGCGCGTGCTGCGCGCCAGCTCCAGCGCGTTCCATAGCAGCGACGTCTGCTTGCGGGCCGCGTCGATGTCCAGCCGCTGCCGCATGGCCAGCGTCTCCAGGTGCTCCAGCGAGGACTCGGCGGCGGGGACCTCCGGCAGCTTCCGCGCCAGCTTCCACTGGACCCTCGCGCCGTACAGCCCCATCAGGCGCGTGAGGTGCTCTCTTGCGTCGACCAGCGCCAGCTCATCCTGCGCCAGCTCCAACCGCGCCTGCTCCAGCGCGGCCTGTTCGGTGGCCAGGGCCAGCACCGTGATGTTGCCCGCGGCGCGCTGCCGGGTGGACAGGTCCGCCGCCGCGTCCGCGGCCTGGAACACCTCGCGGCGCAGCGCGACCAGTTGCTGCCGGGCCTGCACCTCCGTGAACGCCTGGCGGACCTCCGCCGTGGTGGCCAGCGCCTCGTGCGCGACGCGCAGCGTGTCCGCCTGGAACTGCTCGCTCGCCACGCGCTTGCGCAGGGGCAGCGTGAAGAGGTCCACGAAGCTCTGGACGATGGAGAACTCGTGTTCGTTCACGCCGTCCGAGGTCAGCGGGAAGCCGATGCTCCCGTCGAAGGACGGGTTGGTGAGCAGCCCGGCCTGCACCATGTCCGCCTGGGACACGCCCAGGTCCTCATACGTCGACTGGAGGGCGGGGTTGTTGAGCAGCGCCACCTCCACCGCGTGATCCGACGTGAGGTCGCCGGCCAGCAGGGCATCCAGGTGCTGCTGGACCTGCGCGTCCTCTGGCGTTCCCTGGTTCCAACGCGTCTTCAAGCCCGTTCGCTCCTCCACGAGCGCCGCCACTTCCTGGTGACCGCGCTCCTTCTGGATGGACGCGCAGCCACCGAGCAGCAGAACCGCGAGGAGCCAGGGGGATTTCCAATGCACACGAGACCTCGAAAATGGATGTGCCTGTACGGCAGCCAGGACACCGGCGCCTGTCGAGCAAGGGCCGGGCCACGGCGTCAGGTATCGCAAGCCCACGGAATGACAGCGTCTTGAGGCGCACGCTTGCATGGGCGCTTCGTGCGAGGTGTGACCGCCCACGTCACACTGTGATGCGCGGCGCGGTGTCCACGCCGGGCGCTCCGAGCCGCCCCACGCCGGGGACGAAGCGGCCCACGCGCGCCGCGTAGCGCTGATAGGTGGCGCCGTGCAGGCGCAGCAGGTGGTCCTCCTCCAGCCGCACCTGGAGCGACACCAGCAGCACGTAGTCGAGCCAGCCCATCACGGTCCACGCGCTCGGGGTCGCGAGCGCCATGCCCGTCACCACCACGAGCATCCCGCTGAAGATGGGGTTGCGCACGACGCCGAAGAGGCCTCCCGTCACCAGCTCCGTCCGGTCCGAGTCGATGCCGATGCGCCACGACGCGCCCATCTCCACCTGGGCCCGCACGGTGAAGACGAACCCCAGGGCCACCAGGGCCCAGCCCGTCCACCGGAGCGCGTCCGGCACGCGCCACACGCCCAACGCCTGCTCCCCGAAGGCGAGGTGCGCCGCGCTCCAGAGCACGATGGCGCCCATGAACAGCGCCATGCCCACGCCGATGACCCGCTGGAGCGGCGGGCCGGAGCGGTGGAGCACCAGCGCCGGGCGGCCCGTGCGGCGGCGCAGACGCACCGACGGCAGCACCATGGCGAAGAGGAGGAAGGCGAGGGTGGCGGCGGGCAGGGCCGGCCGGGTGAAGGTGGCGACGTCCATGGGGTGACCTCCAACTGCGTTCACCCCGCTGACGCCCGGCCCCGCGCGCTCTTACACCTGATTTTTCACGCGGGCGCGCAGTCGCAGTCCACGCAGCCCTGCGCGCAGCAATGGCCGCACAGCTCCACCAACTGCGCGCCCAGGGCCTTCCGGGCGCGGTGCAGGCGCACGGCGGCGTTGTTGGCGGAGAGGCCCGCCTCCCGCGCGTACGCGGCCACGCTGAGCCCCTCCAGGTCCACGCGGCGCACGGCCTCCGCGTACTCGGGCTTGAGCGTCCCCGCGAGCCCCGCTACGCAGCCGCACACCGTCGCCTCCAGGCCGTGGGCGTCCTCGGTGGACAGCGGCTGCTCGTGGGCCAGGGACTCCAGCGCGGCGCCTTCACGCTGGCCCCGGCGGTAGCGGTCCACCAGGGCGTTGCGCAGCAGCCGGTAGAACCAGGCCACCGCGCTCTGCTCCTCGCGCAGGGCGCCTCCCTGTTCCATGCCCTTCACGAACGCGGACTGGAGCACCTCGCGCGCCGCCTCCTGGCTCCCCACGCGCGGCGTGAGGAAGGCCAGGAACGCGTGGTGATGGCGCAGCAGCGCGTCCATCGCTTCCGGTGACAGGCTCATGCCGGGAGCTTTCTGGCAGCCCCGCGGGCCGCGAGGCGCTCCTGGAAGCCGTGCACCAGCGCGTAGAACGTGGGCAGGGCCAGCAGCGTGAAGAGGGTGGACGTGACGAGCCCGCCCACCATCACCACCGCCAGCGGACGTTCAATCTCCGTCCCATGCAGCGGCAACACCAGCAGCGGCAGGAGCCCGAGGATGGCCGTGCCCGCGGTCATCAGCTTGGGCCGCACGCGGCCGATGCTCGCCTCGCGCACGGCCTCCGCGAAGGGCTTGCCCCGGCCCATCAGGTCCTTCGTCTGCGCCACCAGCACCAGGCCGTTCTGCACCGCGATGCCGAACAGGCCGATGAGGCCCACCAGGCTGGAGACGTTCCAGGTCTCGCCCGCGAGGAGCAGCGCGAGGATGCCGCCCACGAACGCGTCCGGCAGCGTGGCCAGGATGACCAGCGCCTCCGCCACGGAGTCCAGCGCGAGGTACAGCAGGACGAACACCGCGAGGAGCGCCAGCGAGATGGCCACCGTCAGCGCCTGCGCCGCGCGCTCCTGGCTCTCCACCTTGCCGCCCACGTCCACGAAGTAGCCCGTGGGCAGCTTCAGCTGCGTGGCCAGCACCTCGCGCACCTCCGCCGCCGTGCTGCCCAGGTCCCGGCCGGACACGCCCGCCTCCACCGCGATGCGCCGGCTGCCGGCCTCGCGGCGCACGCTGCCCGCGCCGGAGGTCTCCTCGATGGTGGCCAACTGGCTCAGCGGGATGCGCGTGCCGTCGTGCCCGTCCACCAGCAGGTTGCGGATGGCGTTCACGTCGCCCCGGCGGTGGTCCGCCAGCCGGAGCACCAGGTCGTAGCGGCGCTGGCCCCGCAGGATCTGCGACGCCTCCTCACCCACGAGCCCCACGCGGACGGCCCGGATGACGTCCCCGGGCGTCAGCCCCACGCGCGCCACCGCCGCGCGGTTCACCGTGACGCGCAGCTGCGGCAGGCCGCTCAGCCGCTCCACCCGCAGGTCCTCCACGCCGTCCACCTTCGACATCAACGCGCGCGTGCGCTCCGCGAGCTCCGAGAGCGTGTCCAGGTCCGGCCCGAAGACGCGCACGGAGAGGTCCGCGGGGCTGCCGCCCAGCCCCTCGTCGATGCGCATCCCCAGCGGCGTGGTGAAGAGCACCGACACGCCGGGCACCTTCTCCAGGGCCTCGCGCATCCGAGACTCCAGCGTCTCGCGGCCTCCGACGCTGTCCTTCTTGAGGACCACGAGCACGTCGGACAGGGTGTGGGGCATCGGGTCCTCGGTGCGCTCGGCGCGGCCGGTGCGGCGCACCACGTCCTCTACCTCCGGGAACCCGCGCAGCACGTCCTCCACGCGGTGGTTGAGGCGGTCCACCTCGTCCAGTGACGCCTCCGGCGGAAGCACCGTCTGGAGCAGGAACGCGCCTTCATCCAGCCGGGGCATGAAGTCGCTGCCCACCATGAAGGCCAGGCCGAGCGCGGGCACGGTGATGGCCAGCGCCACCACGCGCACCAGGCCCGCGTGGCGCATGCACCGGTCCAGCAGCGGCGCGTACACGGCCTTCACCTTGCGGATGAGCCACACGTCCTCCGGCGAGTCCTCCTTCGGCGCGCGCAGGAGCAGGCCCGACACCACCGGCACCAGCGTGAGCGCCAGCGCGAGCGACGCGGCCAGGCACGCCACCACCGCCGCCGCGAGCGGCTGGTACATGCGCCCCTCGATGCCCGTCATCGCGAAGAGCGGGATGAACACCGAGACGACGATGAGCGTGGCGAAGGCGATGGGACGGCCCACCTCCATCGCCGCCGCCAGCGCCTCATCGCGCACCGTGCGGCGGCCCTTGCCCTCGCGCAGGTCGTGGATGACGTTCTCCACGACGATGATGGCCGCGTCCACCAGCAGGCCCACCGCGATGGCCAGCCCGCCCAGCGTCATCGTGTTCAGGCCGACGCCCGCCACCTTGAGCAGCAGTCCCGCCAGCGCCAGCGACAGGGGCAGGGTGAGCGTGACGATGAGCGCCGCGCGCCAGTCCCCCAGCAGCAGGAAGAGCACGCCCACCACCAGGAACGCGCCCAGCAGGATGGCCCGGCCCACGCCTCCCAGCGCGGAGCCCACCAGCTCCGACTGATCGTAGACGACGCGCAGCTGCACGCCCGGCGGCAGCGAGCGCCGCAGCTCGTCGATGGCCGCGCGCACGCCCTCGGCCACCTTCACGGTGTCCGCGCCGAACTGCTTGCTCACGCGGCAGCTCACCACCTCGCCCTCCAGCCGGTGCGCCATGCCCCGGCGCGGCGCGGGGGCCTCGCGCACGTCCGCCACGTCTCCCAGCAGCACGGGCGTCCCGTCGCGCAGCGCGACCACGGTGTTGTTCAGGTCCTCCACCGTCTCCGCCCGGCCCACCGCGCGCACGGCCCACTCCATGGGGCCCTGCGTGACGAAGCCTCCGGAGGCGTTGACGCTGGCGCCCTCCAGGCCGTGCTGGACCTCGTCCAGGGTGATGCCGCGCGCCACCAGTTGATCCGGATCCAGCAGCACCTGGAACTGGCGCAGGTAGCCGCCCAGCCGCTCCACGCCCGCGACGCCGGGCACCGCGAGCAGCCGGTTCTTGATGTCGAACTCCGCCAGGTCGCGCAGCGACATCAGGTCCGCGCTGCCGGGCTCCGCCTCCAGCGTGAACTCGAAGACCTCGTTGAGCCGGCCGGTGAGGCTGGACACCAGCGGCGTGTCGGTGCCGGGCGGCAGCTCGCCCGCCGCCTGCGCCACGCGCTCCGCCACGTACTGGCGGCTGCGGAAGTAGTCCGCGTCCGGCTCGAACTCCACCGTCACCTGCGTGACGCCCAACTGTGAGGTGGAGCGGATGCGGCGCACCTCGGGCAGGCCCGCGAGCGCCACCTCCATGGGGATGGCCACCATCGTCTCCAGCTCCTCGGCGCCCATGGCCGGGTTCTGCACGATGACGTTGAAGATGGGCGCGGACAGATCCGGGAACACGTCCTGGCGCAGGTTGCGCAGGGCCATCGCGCCGAAGGCCGCCAGCGCCAGGACGACGAGCACCGTCAACCCGGGCCGGGAGAAGGACGCGCGGAGGATGCGCCCCGGCAGCGTCGTGCGGGTTTCAGTGTCCATGCTCGTCACCTCCGCCCTGGGACTTCTCCACCTCGGCCTTGAGCAGGAACGCGCCCTCCACCACCACCTCGTCGCCCACGGCGAGCCCCTTGAGGACCTCCACCTGCGTGCCCAGGCTGCGGCCCCGGCCCACCTCGCGCTGCTCGAAGACACCTGCCTCCGGCGTGGGCAGGAACACCACCCAGCCGTTCTCCAGTCGCTGGAGCGACGCGGTCGGCACGGCCGTGAGCGTGGCGCCCGGATCCCCCAGCGGGATGGACGCCGACGCGGACATGCCTGGCCGGAGGAGCCCCTTGCCGTTGTCCAGCTCCAGCCGCACGGGGATGGTGCGGCTGTGGGGATCCACCCGCTGCCCCACGTGGCCCACCTTCGCGGCGAACTCCTGGCCCGGGAACGCGGCGAAGGTGACGCGCGCGTCCGCGCCGGGCTTCAAGCGCACGGCGTCCCGTTCGAACGCGTGGACGATGAGCCACAGCGACGACAGGTCCCCGATGCGGAAGAGCGCCTGCGAGGGATCCGCCATCTGCCCCAGCCGCGCGGCGCGCTCCACGACGGTGCCGCCGATGGGCGCCTTGAGCACGAAGCCGGACGTGCCTTCCCCTCCGTTGCCCGCGCCCAACGCCGCGAGCGCGGCCTTCGCGGCGGCGACCTCCGCCTCCGCAGCGGCGGCGTCCGCTTCAGCGGCCTGCGCGTCCTTGCGCGCGACGATGCGCTCCTCGGCCAGCGTGCGCTTGCGGTCCGCGGCCTGCCGGGCGGCGGTGGCGCGGGCCTGGGTGGCCTGGAGGTCCGCGCGGGCCCGGCCCAGCTCCGGGCTCTGGAGCTCCGCCAGCCGCTGGCCCTGCTTCACCGCCTGGCCCGTCGTCACGGCGACGGAGGCCACGCGCGCGGAGACCGGCGAGGACACCTCCGCGTACGCGTCTTCACTGAAGGTCAGCTCGCCCAGCGCGGTGACGCTCTCTCCGCCCGGACGGGCCTCCACCTTCGCGGTGGTGACGCGCAGGTCGCGGAGCATCTCCTGGGGGACGTGCACGTGGATGACGTCTCCGGACTCGACGTGGAGCTTCTCCTCGGCGGCCTCGTCGTGGCCGTGTTCGCGCGCGTCGTCGTGCTCCGGCTTGGGGGACTTGCAGGCGGTGAGGCCCACGAGGACGGACAGCAACAGCATCAGCGTGGGCTTCATGGCTGGACTCCCGTTTCCACTTCCAACTGCACACGAGCAAGGGCCAATCGCAGCAGGCCTTCGAGCCACGCGGCCCGCGCCTCCAGCGTGTCGCGACGAACGAGGAGGAAGGCCGCGAGGTCCATCTCCCCGGCGTCATAGGAGCGCTGCGCCAGCGCCTCGTTGTCATCCAGCAGCGGCAGCACCTCCTCCAGTTCCCCGAGGGCGCCGAGGCTCGCGCGGTAGCGGAGCTTCGCGGCCTGGACCTGGGCGGGCACGACGGCGCGCGCGGCGGCGAGCTCCTGCCCGGCACGGCCCGCCTCCGCTTCACCCACGAGGCGCGCCTCCTGGCCGCGAGCGAAGAGGGGCAGGGGCACGCTGAGCGTTCCCAGGAACACCGTCTCGTCCGCCTCCTTCTGGTAGCGCGCGCCCACCGTCACATCCGGCAGCACCTGACGCCGGCCCAGCGTCGCGGCGGCCTTCGCCTGGACCTGCTCCTGCTCCAGGGCCACCAGGTCCGCGCGTGCTCCCTTGCCGTCCGGCACCTCCCGGACGGGCGCCCGCGCGAGCGACCGTAGATCATCGTCGTAGGTGACCAGGGGCCTCGCGCGGTAGCCCGTGCGGACCTCCAGCTCCTCGCGCAGCGCGAAGACCTCGCCGGCCGCGACCTGGGCCTCCGCGCGGGCCCGGGCGTGCGCCACCTTCGCCACGTTCACGTCCACGGCCGGAACGTCACCGGCCGCGTAGCGCCGCTCCGTGGCCTGCACGGTGCGCGCCGCCGCTTCCGTCGCGGCGTCCACCAGCTTCTTGCGTTCCCGGGCCTGGAGGAGGCGCAGGTACGCCGCGGCCACGTCCCCCAGCAGGAGCCGCTCCGCGTCGCGCAGGCGGGCCTCCTCCATGGACAGGCCCGCGCGCGCCGCCTCGCGCCGCAGGCCCTGCTTGCCGCCCAGTTCGAAGGGCTGCGCCAGGCCCACCGCGAGGTCCAGGCCGTGGTCGCCATCGGGGAGCCGGCGCGAGCCCACCTGGACGTCGAGCTGGGGGTTCTCGCGCAAGAGCGGCGCGGCGCTCGCCAGGGGCCCCTGGGCGGCGCGCACGCGGGCCCGGGCCTCGATCAGCGCCGGGGCGTGCTCGCGCGCCAGGGCGAAGACGTCCTGGAGGGTGAGGGGAGAGGGATCCGCGCCACCAGGGCGCGGCCAGAGCATGACGGCGGCCAGCCCGAGGGCGGCCGTCGCGGAACGGATGGACACGGGAGAAGACCTCTTCGGAAAAGGAGGCCGCGCGCACCCATGCACCCGGGCAGGAGGCCGGGCACACCGGTGGCGGGGCGCGTGCGAACGACGGCGGACGCGGGCCTTAAACGAGAGGGACTATCGGGGGATGGAGGATGTCATCCGCGTCGGCGGAGGACGGCTCCAGGGCTTCGGGGGCGAAGGGGGGCTCCCGGAACACGGGGTCCACGAGGCCCGGCAACGGCACGGCGACGGCCAGCGGCCTCGCGTGCGTGCAGCAGGCGCAGTCCACACAGGTGGGGGCGCACTGTCCCCGCGCGTCGTCATCCGCGCAGCCCGTGAGGCACGTCTCCGCCTGCTGCGCCGGCCCGAAGGCATGCGCGAGCCCGCCCCCGATGGGAGCGAGCAGCATCAGGCAGATGAAGAGCCAGAGTCGGAGCACTGGAGCGGTCTTCTAGCACGCTCCGGCGCAAGTGCACACGCGGCACGCGCAGGGCGAGCGGCGCGAGGAGCGCTGCTCAGCCGCCAATGCCCTTGCGCAGGCGGGACCAGTCGAAGTTGGCCGCCGGGTCGTCCTTGCGGCCCTTGGGCACGGCCACATCCTTGTGCCCGAGGATGTTCTTCATGGGCACGTCGTACTCCTGCTTCAGGTAGCCCACGAGCTTCGTCAGCGACTTGTACTGCGCCTCCGTGAAGGCCGTCTTGCCGCTGCCGTCGTTGACGATCTCGATGCCGATGGAGCGCGCGTTCACGTCCGTGGGCACGCCGTGCAGCTCCCCCTTGCCCGCGTGCCACGCGCGCTTGGAGTCACCGACCAGCTGGTAGATCTTCCCATCGCGGTCCAGCATGTAGTGCGCGGACACCTTGCTGTCCGGGTTGCGCATCCACGACAGGTCCCCGGAGCCGTTGTTGGTGCCGGTGTGGTGCAGCACGATGGTGTCGATGTCCGCGCCGTTTCGCGAGTCGCTGTTGGGCGAGGGCGCGCTGATGACCGCGGGCTTGGTGAACTTCCCGGGCTCCGTGGGCGGGGTCGTCGTCTTGAGCGCCTTCGTCAGCGCCGCCGCCGTCTGCGTCCCGTAGTAACCGGTGGCGGAGATCTTGTGGTCCGCCTGGAACTTCTTCACCGCCGCCTCGGTCTGCGGACCGAAGGAGCCGGCGCCCGTGTTCATCTGCGCCTGCGTCATGTAGCCCAGCTTCACCAGCCCTTGCTGCAGCTGCTTCACCTTCGCCCCGGAGTCACCCTTGCCCAGGCCGGCCGGCGGCGCGGTGAGGGCCGTGGACGCGGCGGCGGCGCGCGTGGGCGCGGCGGTGCGGGGGGCCGTGGCGGCGGTGCTCGCGGGCGCGGTGGCGGTGGCGCGGGTAGACGTGGCGCGAACGGTCATGGCGTAAGATTCCAGGAATAGTGGATAGCTGCTGCTTTCGCGATTATCGGCGCCGGGGACGGGAAGTTGTGTGCCGGGAGTGAAACGAACCGGTCAGCTGCCGGTAGCGCGGCGCGGCGACTCGGCGCGCCCGGCCGCGTCCCCCCGCACCTGCGAGTACGGATCCAACGGATCCCCACCCAGCGCCTCCAGCGCCACCAGGGTGCCCAGGCCCATGCGCCGCGCGTGATCCAACAGCAGGCGCGTCACCACGTGGTCCTCCAGCGCGTGGCCGGTGGAGTCGAACACCGTGTTGCGCTCGCGCCAGCCCTCGAACTCCTCCGGCTGCTGCACCACCGTGGCCAGGTCCGGGCCAATCTGGTCCGGGTGGAGCTGCTGGCACTCACCCTCCAGGCGCGCCTGGGCGGGAAAGTCCGGCACGACGAGGCTGCGGCGCAGGAGCGCCAGGGGCAGCTCCGCCTTGCCCGGCTGGTCCGCGCCCACCGCGTTGACGTGCGCGTGCGGCCGGAGCGCGTGGCCGGAGATGACGGCTCCCGCGCCCGGGGCGACGGTGGTCGCGGTGCAGAGGATGTCCGAGCGCGTCTCCACGTCCGGCAGCAGCGTGGGCCGCACGTCCAGCCCCAGGAAGGCCACGCGCCGCACGAAGGAGCGCGCCGCGTCCGGGTCGAGGTCGTGCACCAGCACCTGGTCCAGCCGGAACACGCGGCTGAGCGCATGCAACTGGGACACGGCCTGCGCGCCGCAGCCCACCAGCCCCAGCACCCGGCTGTCCGGTGACGCCAGGTAGCGGCTGGCCACCGCCGACGCCGCGCCGGTGCGCAGCGCCGTGGCGAACACCCCGTCCATCACCGCCACCAGGTGGCCCGTCTTCGCGTCGTAGACGCTGTGGGACGCGACCAGCGTGGGCAGCCCCGAGTCCCCGCGGTTGCCGGGCAGGGAGGCGGACACCCTCACGGTCAGGCTGTCCCCGCGCCGCAGGGCGGGCATCCAGCCCATCGTCCCCGAGGGGCGCGGGTCGGTCACCACCTGGAAGCCCTCCCGCTTGGGGACCTGCAGGACGGACTCGTCGAACTCCCTCAATGCCACGGTGAGTGCGTGGATGAGCTCGTCCATCAGGACGTCCAGCCCCACGCCCTCCACGAGCGTGCGCAAGTCAGTGGGACCGAGCAGGAGGGTGCGAGGAGCCGAATGCGTCATGTATGCGGAGTCTACGCCCCTGACAGGAATTGCAACGGGTCAGTTTTGATTTCGAATTCCTGTCTTGCTGTGGCTTTTGAATACAGGTGCAGGGAACAAGGTGGCGAGGGGGCCATGTTGGATGCGGGCGCTCGAGAACCCACGGGAACCGCGCCGCTCAAGCCACTCCACCCCCAACGCCCGAGTGAACACCGCCTTGAAGCCCTCCGCTGGTCCCAGGACGCCCGTGCTCACCGCCGTCTCCGACCCGTCCCACCGCCGCGCCGATGAATCGACGGAGGCGTCTCGCGCGCGCGTCCTCCTGGTGGATGACACGCCGTCGAACCTGCTCGCCCTGGAGGCCATCCTGGAGCCGCTCGGCCAGCAGCTGGTGTCGGTGCGCTCTGGCGACGAGGCGCTGAAGGCGCTGCTGCTGGACGAGTACGCGTGCGTGCTGATGGACGTGCAGATGCCGGGGCTGGATGGCCTGGAGACGGCGCGCCTGGTGCGCACCCGCGAGCGCACGAAGCACCTGCCCATCCTCTTCATCACCGCGCTCAGCCGCGAGGCGGCGTACGTCACCCGGGGCTACGAATACGGCGCGGTGGACTACCTGCTCAAGCCCGTGGACCCGGACATCCTGCGCGCCAAGGTGTCGGTGTTCGTGGAGCTGTACCTGCGCGGAGAGAAGCTGCGGCAGCAGGCGCTGGAGCTGGCGGAGCGCCGGCGCGTGGAGGAGGAGCTGCAGCGCGCGCAGGAGCTCGAGCAGCAACTGGTGGGGATCGTGGGGCACGACATCCGCACGCCGCTCGCGGCCATCCTCACCACGGCCAACGCCCAGCTGTCGCGCGAGGTGCTGCCGGACGCCCAGCGCAAGGCCTTCGAGCGCGTGGCCCGGGGCGGCGAGCGCATCCAGCGCATCGTGGACCAGCTGCTGGACTTCACCCGCGCGCGCGTGGGCGGCGGCATCCCGGTGGTGCCGGGCGCGGGCGACCTCAACGAGCTGTGCCGCAAGCTGGTGGACGAGCTGCGCGCGGCGAGACCGGAGCGCTCCATCCTGTGCGACTTCGTCCGCGACAGCCTCCCGGGCGTCTGGGACCTGGACCGGCTGGCGCAGGTGGTGGCCAACCTGCTGGACAACGCGCTCAAGTACAGTCCGCCAGAAACGCCCGTGCGCCTGCGCACCTTCGAGCAGGGCGCGGACACCGTCTATCTGGAGGTCCAGAACGCCGGGGCCCCCATCCCCGCGCACCTGCTGCCCACGCTCTTCCAGCCCTTCCGCCGCGGCGATGGCGCGGGCCAGCGCGAGAGCCTGGGGCTGGGGCTCTACATCGCGCGCAGCATCGCGGAGGCGCACGGCGGGACCCTCCGGGTGGAATCCACCCCAGACGTCGGGACAATCTTCTCTCTCTGTCTTCCGCGTCAGGCTTTGGTTGAGACGCGCGCGCACCCTGCGTGCGCGGGCGTCTCCGAGCCGATGACGGCTTGAAACACAAGGCCGTTCGCGTCACGGACAGCGCATTGCAGTGGTGGCTGATTACTCCACGTAAAAGCCATACAACAATCCATCCACATCAAAACCTCTCATAAGTTGAGGCAAGTATGTGGAGGGTTTGCTACAATGCCAGACGTCCGGGAGGCAGTCCGTCCGGGCGCGAATAGTGTCCGCTTTGGGGAGGGTGCGCGACAAATGAACGACAACTCGACGTGGATTCCCGTGGAAGGAAGCGACCCGATGCGTGCGTGGGTGCGACGCCCCGCCTCTGGAACGGGTCCGGCCCTGCTGTTGCTGATGGTGGAGGCGTTCGAGGGAAACGCCCACCTGAAGCTGATGGCCGAGCGCTTCAGTGAAGAGGGCTACGTGGTGGTGGTGCCGGACCTCGCGTCACGCGGGGAGCCCGAAGAGGTGGACCTGAAGCCCGTGGTGGCCTGGGCGCGTTCGCTGCCGGAGGTGGTGGGACTCCGGGGAAAGAAGCAGGTCGGCGCGCTGGGCTACGGGCTGGGTGGGACGCTGGCCGCGCAGCTGGCGGCGCACGCGCACGTGGACTGCGCGGTGGCCTACTGCGCGCCCGGAATGGAGGACGTGCTCGCCCTGGCGGGTGAGAGCGCGGCCCCCATGGTGCTCCACTACGCGGAGTGGGACGGCTTCGTGCCCCCGGCCGCGGTGGCGCGGGTGAAGCAGCACGTGAGCGTGGACGTGGAGCTGTACGTCTATCAGGGCGTGCGCCACGGGTTCTTCCGCGAGGGGTCGCCGGCCTGGAACCGCCCGTCGATGATGACGGCGCACACGCGCACCATCGCGCTGCTCAAGCGCGTGATGGGGCCGCGCTACGACCTGGCCGCGCTGTGGGACAAGCACACGGAGCTGGAGTTCGCCGCCCGCGACGCGGACGCGACCATGAAGACGATGGTGCCCCACCCGTACGTCAACAGCGTGCCGGTGATGACGGGGGGCGTGGGCGCGGAGTACCTGCACCGCTTCTACGCGAACCACTTCGTCCACGCGAACCCCAAGGACACGAAGATGACCCTGCTGTCGCGCACCGTGGGCGCGGACCGCGTGGTGGACGAGTTCATCTTCAGCTTCACCCACGACATCGAGATGGACTGGATGCTCCCGGGCATCCCGCCCACCGGGAAGTACGTGGAGGCGGCCTTCGTGGCGGTGGTGAACTTCCGCGGCGACAAGCTCTACCACGAGCACATCTACTGGGATCAGGCCGCGGTGCTGGTGCAGCTGGGCCTGATTGACCGCAAGGGGCTGCCCGTCACCGGCGCCGAGGCCGCGCGCAAGCTGCTCGATGAGACCCTCCCGTCCAACACCCTGATGGAGAAGTGGGACGAGAGCGCCCACTCCAACCTCAAGGCCGGCTGACGCGGCCGGGCTGGTCGCCGCGCCCCGGGTTCGTCGCTACCCAGGGCGCGGCGTCTGACTTTCACGGGCTTTCGATGCGCGGAGCCATTGCGCCGGCTCCTCCGGGATGTCCACAATGAGGCACCTCACTGGATGGTCCAGGGGGGCTTCGTTTCCCAGACTTCCTCTGGATTTGGCGCCGCTCCCGGATGCGACTCTCCCTTTCCCAGAAGCTCACGTTGGCGCCGCTGCTCGTGGCGCTGTTCTTCACGGTCCTCTTCTTCGGGTACCTCATCCCGCGCGTCAGCTCCGCCTTCGAGGAGCAGGGCCGGGACGTGGGCGGCGCGCTGCCCTCGGCGCTGGCGGCCACGCTGCCCGCGGCGATGCCCGGAGGCCAGACGGAGGCGCTCCAGGCAGTGCTGGAGCAGGCGGTGCGCCACCACCAGGTGGCCTACGTGGCCGTCTTCGACGGGACCGGGCAGATGCGCGCGGTGGCGGGCGAGTACGCCACGGCGATGCGGGAGCTGCGCGACCGGCTGGGCCGCGCGCAGGGTGAGGCGACGTTCTACGTCCGCGACGCGGAGCTGTTGGATGTGAGCTCGCGCTTCGCGAACGGGGCGGGCACCGTGCACGTGGGCTTCAACCGCACGGCGGCGCGCGCGCAGGTGCGGGCCATCACCACCGGGGTGAGCGTGGTGATCATCCTGGCGCTGTCGCTCTTCGTCGTGGTGGGCATCGTGCTGGCGCGCCGGGTGGCGGCGCCGCTGGTGCAGCTGACGGAGGCGGCCCAGCGCATCGCGGAGCACGGCGACCTGCGCGAGACCGTTCGCGTGGAGGGCTCGGACGAGGTGGCCCAGCTGTCCAAGGCCTTCTCCTTGATGGTGTCCAAGGTGAAGGACCTCCTGCAGCAGCTGCAGGGCTCGTCGGACCTGCTGCGCGGCTCGGTGGACCACCTGAACGACTCCGCGAGCCGGCAGAACGAGATGGTGTCCCGCCACGCCGCCGCGCTCCAGGAGACGCAGGTGACGGCGCAGGAGATCCGCCAGACGTCGGTGGTGGCGTCCCGCGCCGCGGAGACGGTCATCGACGTGGCGGAGCGCGCGGAGGTGCTGGGCAAGACGGGCGAGATCGCCATCACGGAGAGCATCGAGGGCATGGTGGCCCTGCGCGCGCAGGTGGAGCAGATCGCCGAGCGCATCATGGCCCTGGGTGAGCGCACCGAGCAGATCTCCGGCATCACGGAGACGGTGAAGGACCTGGCGGACCAGTCCCACCTGCTCGCGGTGAACGCGGCCATCGAGGCGGCGCGCTCCGGGGAGCACGGCAAGGGCTTCGCGGTGGTGGCCCGGGAGATCCGCGGCCTGGCCGACCAGTCCATCCGCGCGACGAACCAGGTGCGCGGCATCCTGGCGGACATCAGCACCGCCATCTTCGCCACGGTGGAAATCACGGCCGCGGGCACGCAGCGCATGGAGACGGGCCTGGCCCAGGTGCGCACGTCCGGGGACACGCTGCGCCAGCTGTCCTCCATCGTCCGAGACAGCGTGGTGTCCGCCCGTCAGATCTCGAATACGGTGAACCAGCAGGCCACCGGCATCGAGCAGATCTTCACCGCCGTGAACGAGCTCAACACGGTGATGGGCGACACGGTGAAGCGCATCGCCAACACCAGCGAGTCCGCCGTGTCGCTCAAGCTCCTGTCGGAGCGCGTGGCGGCGATGGTGCGCGACTACCGGCTGTAACCGGGCGCGGGCGGGGCAGGAAGCGCTCCACCACCTGGGCCACGGTGCGCGTGGTGGCGGCGCCGGGCTCGTTCACCCGGGCCGCGAGGAAGGCGGCCCCCAGCCGGGCCACCGACGACACGACGAAGAGCACGTGCAGGTTCACCCAGAGGTGGCCGCCCAGCATGAACTGCTGGGGCACGCGCGCCGCCAGCGCCCCGCCCAGGGCCGCCGCCGCTGCGTAGGCCAGTCCGCCCGCGGTGGCGAACGCCGCCAGGTAGAAGGGCCGGCCGTGGCGCGGCGCCACCGTGAGGGGCAGCGCGAAGATGGCCAGGCCGTGGCCGCTCCACAGCGCGCCCGCCAGGAGCACGTCGAACAGCAGCGGCCAGAGCGTCCCCGCGGAGGGCAAGAGCCACAGCATGGGGATGGCGCTGATGCCCAGCGAGCAGAGCATCAGCACCGGCTGCGCGCCCAGCCGGTCGATGGCGCTGCCCCACAGGGACGCCGTCAGCACGCGCACCCCCGCCACCGCCGCCGCGTGCAGGGCCATGATGACGAAGGTCATCTTGAGGTTCTGCAGGCTGTGCAGCGCGAAGAAGGGGGCGGACACGCCCACCGCCGCGTTCCACGCCACCTGGTACAGGAGCACCCGCCGGGCCCCGTCGTCCTTCCAGGGGAGCAGCGCCGCCTTGAGCTCCAGCTTCGGAGAAGTTCCCGGGGGCGCCGGGTCATGCTGCGCGGCCATCATCAGCGTGGTGACGACGCCCATGACGCACGCGGCGAGCGCCAGCAGCGGCAGCGCCATGCCCACCCCGTCCAGCCCCTTCAGCCGGTCCATCAGCAGGCCCGCGGTGAGCGACGCGCCGGTGCCCATCAGCGTGGTGAGCGCGGTGCGCTTGCCGAAGAAGCGGCCCCGCACGGCGCCGGGGACGAGTTCCCCCATCCACGCCACCCACGCGTTGTTGCCCACCACCGCCAGCACCGCGGACGCCCCGGCCACGGCGAGCAGCAGGTGCTGCTGTCCCTCCATGGACAGGCCCAGCCACGGCAACAGCGCCAGAGGCAGCAGGGCCAGGCGGGACAGGCACACCGCCGTCAGCGCCACCCGCCGGTGACCGAAGCAGAGGGTGAGCCACGCGGCGGGGAACTGCACGAACTGCGCGAAGAACGGCAGCGCCGTCATCACGCCCACCAGGAAGGGCCCCAGCTTCAGCGCGATGGCCCACGCGGTGAGCACGGTGGGACCCGCGCACGCGGTGAACACCTCCGCGAACATCCCCTCCACGATGGACACCTTCAGCGACGCCCTCAGGCGCCGGTGCAGGGGCGGGCCCCGGTGGCCGTCCGGGGGCGGAGGGGCCCCCAGCAGGGGCGCGGACGAGCCGGGCAGCGAGGCGCCAGGGCGGAAGAGGGGGACGCCGGTGGCGAGGGAGGCGAAGCTCTGGACGAGGCGGCGACGGAGGGCGGCGGACACTGGGATTCGTTTCCCATGGGCTCGCATTCCCTCTCAATCGGACCTCCAAGGAGTCCCCTGGGCCCGGCCGGACACCAACCGGCCTTATTCATCGCTTTCCGCTGACTGTCCGCCCGCTTGGTGGGCAGGAGGGATTCAGGTGCAGTTCACGCGGTCTTGAACTATATGAACGGCCCGGAAGGAGACCGCGCACATGGATGTCGCTCACGAGCTGACGGAGTTTCTGGGGCAGGTGGAGCAGCGTCTGACCGAATTGCTCGCGGATGGCGACGTCGGCCCGGACGTGAAGGGCGACACGCTGATGGATGCGGCGCGCCATCTGTGCCTGGGGGCAGGGGGCAAGCGGGCCCGTCCCATGCTCGTCCGCCTGTTCGGTGGCGTGGTGGGAGTGCAGGCCGCCCGGCTGGTGGATGTAGGCGTGGCGGCGGAGATGATCCACTCGGCCAGCCTGCTGCATGACGACGTGGTGGACGCAGGCATGTTCCGCCGGGGCCGCCCGACGGTGAACGCGCGCTGGGGCAACATCGTCGCGGTGATGAGCGGCGACCTCATCCTGTCCACGGCGCTCTCAAGGCTGTCCCTCCTGGACGCGCGCCTGGTGCAGAGCGGCCTGGCCATCGTCACGGAGATGACCCGCGCGGCCATCGCGGAGGTGGAGGCGCGCGGCGACATGAACCTGCCGCTCACGCGGCTGCGCTACATCGCCGAGGGCAAGACGGGCTCGCTGTTCGGCTGGTGCGGCAAGGCCGCGGCGACGCTGGCGGATCAGCCGGAGGCGCAGGCGCGCTTCGACGCGTTCGGCCGGCACCTGGGCGTGGCGTTCCAGATCGCCGACGACATCCGGGACATCCTGGGCACGGACGTGGGCAAGCCCCGGTACGCGGACGTGCACTCGCGCACGCCGTCGCTGCCCATCCTGCTGGCGGTGTCGCGGGACGAGTCCCTGCGCCGCAAGCTCAAGGACGCGTGGGCGTTCTCCGTCATCACCCCGGAGCGCACCCGGGAGATTGGCGCCGCCATCGAGGCCACCGGCGCGGTGGAGGCGTCCATGGAGATGATGAACCAGGAGATTGGCGCGGCGCTCGACAAGCTGGGGCCCTTCGCGAACGACGCCGCGGGCGCGGAGCTGATGAGCTGGGCGCACCGGCTGTCGGAGGGCATCGCGGAGCAGGTGAAGGGACGCGCTGCATGAAGGGCTACCTGTGGACAGGGGGGGATCCCGGGAGCCAGAAGACCGTCGCGCCGCCAATGAATGGCCGGCTGGCGCCATGGGAAGCCATCGCGGTGGAGGCGGTGGGCAACGTCATCGAGTTCTGGGGCTTCAAGCGCAACCAGGGCCGCGTCTGGGGCCTGCTCTACCTGCGCGGCGAACCCCTGACCGCCGGTGAGATTGAGCGCGAGCTCGACCTGTCCAAGGGCGGCGTGTCCATGCTGCTGCGCGACCTGGAGCACTGGGGCGTCGTCCAGCGGGTGCGCGTGCCGCAGGACACGGTGTGGCGCTACGCGGCGGAGACGGACCTGGTGCGGATGGTGACGCACGTGGTGGAGGAGCGCGAGGCGGCCTTCGTCACCCGCATCCGCGCGGACCTGTCCGAGGCGCGCCGGCTGGCCGAAGGCGCTGGCGGCGTGCATGCGGAGAAGCTGCGGCGGCTGGAGCGCATGGCCGTGCTGGCCGACCACGTGGAGCGCGCGCTGCGGCTGTTCATCAAGACGTCGCGCCTGGACGTGGGCGGGGTGCTGGGCGCGTTCCGCGACGGCGCCCTGGCTCGCGGCAAGGGCGAGCGGTAGAGGCGGGAGGACACGCAATGGATTCGCACTACGACCAGGTGATGAAGGCGCGCGAGCAGGCGGACGCGAACGCGCCCCGGCGGTACTTCGCGTACTCGACCATCCTGGACCGGGCCGCCTTCGACGAGTGGAAGCACCAGCACAGCTACGGCTTCTTCGAGCTGCCGGAAGGCCGGCTCGCCGAGGCGCTGGACGTGGACCTCGTCTACGACTTCCCGTCGCGCTGGTGGGGCGGCCGGGTGGCGGGCCTGACGGACGCGCCGGGCGCGCGGGTGTACGGCCGGCTCTTCGAGATCCCCGGCAAGGACTGGCCCATCGTCCAGCACAAGGAGGGCTTCGTCACCAGCATGTGCGTGGAGCGCACGGTGCGCGTGCGCGTGGATGGCCAGGAGGTAGAGGCCACCGCGTTCGTGACCAACCCGCGCCGCGCGTCGTCGGACGGGCCGGTGAGCCCGCGCTTCGTGGAGGCACTGGTGCGCGGCGCGAAGAGCGCCGGGCTGCCCGCGGACTACGTGGAGAAGCTGGCGCGCGGCGAGTCGCGCTGACCGCGTCCTCGCCGCGTCGCCCGATGCCGGCCTACGGCAGGGTGAGTGGCTCGATGCGGTAGAGCGCCCCGGCCTGGTCGTCGCTGACGATGAAGGCCCGGCGCGGCGCGAGGGCCACGTCCACCGGGCGGCCCCACACGCTCTGGTCCGGGTTGATGAAGCCGGTGACGACGTCCACCTCTTCCGTGGGCTGGTGGGTGGCCAGGTCCCACGGGAAGGCGACGACCTTGTAGCCGGTGCGCTCCGTGCGGTTCCACGAGCCGTGGTAGGCGACGAGCGCGCCGCGCCGCCAGGCCGGTCCGAACTCCGCGTCGTCGAAGAACGTCAGGCCCAGGGGCGCCGAGTGCGCCTGGATGCCCTGGTCCGTCCTGTCCAACGCGGCGCAGTCCGCCCTGGAGCCGTCCCGGTTCATGTCGTAGTCGCGGTCCAGGGGCATGTGCTTCAGGCCGGAGGGGGAGTCCGGGTTGGAGTTGCAGAAGGGCCAGCCGTAGTGGCCGCCCTCGCGCACGGAGGTGAGGGCCTCCGGCGGGTGGTTGTCCACGTACTCCGGAATGACCTTCCCGTACCGGCCGGTGCCGTCGTCGAACGGGTAGGGCGTGTTGTCGCGGTTGTTGACCGCCACCCACAGCGTGTCGGTCCCCGGCTCCCACGCCAGCCCTTCCGCGTTGCGCAGGCCGCGGGCGAACAGCTCGCGCGAGCCGCCGCTCCAGTCCCACCGGTAGATGGCGCCGCGCAGCGGGTCGCTGGTGGTGTCGCTCAGGCACACGTTGCAGGTGGACGCGATGGACACGTACACGCGGTGCCGCGAGTCCACGGCGAGGTTCTTGAGCTCGTGGCCGTAGGCCCCTTGCAGCTCCGGCAGGGACGCGTCCGGCAGCCCGGAGACGACCGTCTCCACCGCGCCGCGCGCCGTCTCGCCGGGCGTCCAGCGCGAGCGCGTGACGCGGTCCTTCTCCGACAGGAAGACCCACACCTGCCCGTCGCGCTCGTGGAAGACGATGTCATGGGGCCGCCCCAGCCCGTCCGCCCACTGCGTCACCTCTGGCGCCTGGGCCCCGCGGGGACGCACCTGCATCACCTTGCCCTGGCCGGGCACGGAGACGAGCAGGGTGCCCTCCGGCGAGAACGCGATGAAGCGCGCTCCCGGCACCCGTGCCCAGACCGACACCGTCATGCCTGATGGGATGTTCAGGAAGCGCGGGACGTCGAACGGCGCACCCCGCATGCCTTCCGGGACCTGGACCTCCGTGGCCTGGAGCGTCCATGTCGGCGGCGGTCCGGCGTCCGGGGGCGTGCCCGCGTCGGTGGTGCCCGCGTCCGCCACCACGCCCGAGTCCTGGAGCGAAGAAGGCTCGGGGGTCTGGGAGCGGCAGCTGGACCCCAGGGGCGCCAGCGCCACGAGGGTCATCAGCACGAAGGGGCGTCGCATGGTCCTCTTTTCCCAACCTCAGTCGCGACGGAAAAACAACTGAACGCGACCTGAACAAACCTTCAGACAGTTTTCCTGACAGGCCGAAGGCCCCTGAATAGGCCTGAACAAACCTTCAGGGAGTTTCGCCGCGCCGGCAAAGGGCCGTGCCTACATGAACAAAAGGGCAGCCAGTCGTCCTTGGGGTGAAACATGAAACAAATAAAGGCGTATTTGTGTAATTGATTGCATTGCTTGTGTTTGCTTCCCATGTTTCATGTCTGTCTTTGGAGTGTTGGCTGCAGGCCTCCGGATCAGAACGGCATGGACCGGGCTTGACGGCGGAAGGGTGTTGTGGCCTCATGAATTTGATTTCGATAATCAAAATCAATGGAGGACGCGATGCTCGGTCAGGGATGCTGCAGGGCGGTGCTGGCGCGAGGCCCGTGCGCCGAGGTGACGCGGTGCAGCTGTGGGCACATCCACCTGGCGGTGGGGCCGGTGACGCTTCGCCTGGAGGAGGACGTCCTGCGCGCGCTGGGCCACACCCTCGTGGAGGCCATCCACCAGTTGGAGCTGCCGCACGCGCCCGCGCACGAGGCGGAAGCGCAGGAGCCGGCCCCCTCCGCCGCCCACGGGGCGCCCACCGGCGGGTGGAAGCAGTGAGCACCGTCCAGGGGATGATCCGCTGGGGCGGCATCGAGCGCTCCGCGAGGGACAAGCGCCTGTCGTCCGCGTCCACGGCCCCCGCGGGCCTTCCGTCCACGCAGCGGCTGTCGCTGCGGCTGGAGGAGGGGACGGGGATCGCCCGGCGCCAGGCGGAGCAGTCCACGTTCCTGGAGGCGCTCTTCCACGGCTCGTGGAACGGCGGCGTCTATGGTCAGTTCGTGCGGGCGCGGCACTACGCGAACCACCTGCGCCAACTGCACGTCATCTACGAGGCGCTGGAGTCCGTGCTGCCGGCACTGAAGGACGGCCCGCTCACGCGCGTGCTGCGGCTGCCGGAGCTGCGGCGGGCCTCCGCGCTGCTGGCGGACCTGGACTGGTTCTGCGGCGACACGCGTACGAAGCCCTTCGCCTGCGCGGAGACGCGGCTGCACGCCGAGCGGATCCGCGAGGTGGCGGCCGTGGCCCCGCACCTGCTCATCGCCCATGCCTGGGCCCGCTGCGTCCAGGACCTCTACACCGCGCCCCGGCGCTCGGAGCTCATCGCGCGGGCGTTCGATCTGGAGAACGGCCGGGGCACGGCCTTCTACAACGCGGTGTCCGCCACGGAACTGCTCGCCTTCCAGGGCCGGCTCGTGGCCCGCCTGGACGAGGTGTCGCTGACGGAAGGGGAGGCCCAGGAAGTGGTGCAGGAGGCGCGGCTGGCCTTCCGCATCCAATCGCTCATCTGCGACGAGTTGGCCCGGGACGCGCCGGAGCTGGATGGGCTGGGCGGTACCCCTGGGTAGGGTTGCCCCGACCCCACGGAGGAGGTGGTCCGACCCACGGGCCCGCCTTCTCGCATGGGAGGGCGATGTGCCGTTTCGTGACAGGCACGTTAGGATGGCGGAACGTGACACTCCAGATGACCTCTCCCATTGATCGCCGCGCTTTTCCTCGCATCCACGCGCCCCTCTACTCGCGCCCCGCGCGCATGAAGGTGGGCGACAAGAAGCAGGTGCTCGACGTCAGCCTCGGGGGCGCGCGCATCTACTCGGATGAGCCGCAGGACGTGGGCTCGCGCCTGGATCTGGAGCTGTTCCTTCCGGACGGTAGCTCGCTGGAATGTACGGCGCGCATCGTCTGGGCCATCAAGTTACCCAAGGACGCCGTGGCCCGCTTCGAGGTGGGCCTGTCCTTCCTCGACGTGCCAGAGCCCGTCCTGGCACGTCTGAAGACCGTGCTCGTCTCCGACGAGGGCTGAGAGCCCGCGCTAGCTCGACGACGCGCGGTCCAGCTCGCGCAGGTCGTCCGCCTCCAGCTTCAGGGAGAAGGCCCCGAGCAACTCCTTCACCTGCGGCACGGACGTGGCGCTGGCGATGGGGGCCTCCACCGTGGGCCGCGTCGCGAGCCACGCGAGCGCCACCTGCGACGGCGTGGCCCCCCGGCGCTCCGCCACCTGCTTCAGCGCGGCGACGACGCCCCAGCCCTTCGCGTTGCCGTACTTCTTGAGCACGTTGCCCGCGCGCGGTGACGCCGGCGCCGGCTGCCCCTCCTGGTACTTGCCGGTGAGGAAGCCCGCAGCGAGCCCGAAGTAGGGCGCCACGGCCAGGCCTTCCTTCCCACTCACCTGCTGGAGCGCGCCCTCGAACTTCGGGCGCTCCACCAGGTTGTACTCCGGTTGAATCACCTGGTAGCGCGCAAGCCCCAGCTTCTTCTGCGTGTCCAGCGCCGCTTGCGCGCGCTCCGCGGTGTGGTTGCTCAGGCCCAGCGCCTTCACTTTGCCCGCCTTCACCAGCGCGTCGAAGGCGCGCAGCGTCTCCTCGAAGGGCGTGTTTGGGTCGTCGTAGTGCGCGTAGTACAGGTCGATGCGCTCCACGCCCAGGCGGCGCAGGGACGCGTCCACGCTCTTCTCGATGTGCTCGCGCGTGAGGCCCTTGCCCAGCGCCGTCTCCGCGCCGACCTTCGTGGCCACCACCAGGCGGTCCTTCGCCTTGCGCGAGGCGATCCACCTGCCGAGCACCGTCTCCGATTCGCCGCCCACGTGGCCGGGGACCCACCGCGAGTACACGTCCGCAGTGTCCACGAAGTTGCCGCCGCCCTCCACGAACGCGTCGAGCACGGCGAACGAGGTCGCCTCGTCCGCCGTCCAGCCGAAGACGTTCCCGCCCAGACACAGCGGGAACACCTCCAGGCCCGTCGTTCCCAGCTTCCGCTTCGCTGCTGCCGCCATGCCCCGGTCCTTTCCGTGAGGCCGGGGCGTCGTCCTACCCCGGCGTGAACCACACCACCGACAGCGGGGGCAGGGTGAGCGTCGCGGAGGCGGGCTGCCCGTCCCATCCCGTTGGCTCCGTGTGCACCTGGCCCCGGTTGCCCATGCCGCTGCCGCCGTACTCCCCGGCGTCGGTGTTGACGAGCTCCACATAACGGCCGTGGAGCGGGAAGCCCACGCGATAATCCTCGCGGGGCACCGGCGACATGTTGGCCACGCACACCACGTGACGGCCGGGCGTGCGCGAGCGGCGCACGAAGGCCAGCACGTTCGCCGCGGACGCGTCCGGCTGCAGCCACTGGAAGCCCACGGGCTCGCTGTCCGAGTCGTACAGCGCGGGCACGTCGCGATAGACGCGGTTCAAATCGCCCACCAGCTTCTGGATGCCCTTGTGGCCCGGATCATTGAGCAGGTGCCAGTCCAGGCTCTTGTCGTGGTTCCACTCCGACGGCTGGCCGAACTCGCCGCCCATGAAGAGCAGCTTCTTGCCAGGGTGGGCCCACATCCACGCGAACAGCGCGCGCAGGTTGGCGCGCTTCTGCCACGCGTCGCCCGGCATGCGCCCGTAGAGGCTGCCCTTGCCGTGCACCACCTCGTCGTGGCTCAAGGGCAGCATGAAGTGCTCGCTGAACGCGTACAGCAGGCCGAAGGTGAGCTGGTTGTGGTGGAACTGCCGGTAGACGGCGTCCTTGGAGAAGTACGACAGCGTGTCGTGCATCCAGCCCATGTTCCACTTGAAGTGGAAGCCCAGGCCGCCCTCGCTGACGGGCTGGGACACCTTGGGCCACGCGGTGGACTCCTCCGCGATGACCACGACGCCCGGGTGCTTGCGGCGGATGGTGTCGTTGAGCTCGCGCAGGAACTGGATCGCCTCTTCGTTCTCGCGGCCACCCCAGCGGTTGGGGACCCACTCGCCGTGCTTCCGGCTGTAGTCCAGGTAGAGCATGGAGGCCACCGCGTCCACGCGCAGCCCGTCCACGTGGTACTCCTCCAGCCAGAAGAGCGCGTTGGCGATGAGGAAGTTGCGCACCTCGTTGCGGCCGAAGTTGAAGACGAGCGTTCCCCAGTCCGGCTGCGAGCCCTGGCGCGGGTCCGCATGCTCGTAGAGGGCCGTGCCGTCGAACTGGCCCAGCGCGTGGCTGTCACGCGGGAAGTGGCCCGGCACCCAGTCCACGATGATGCCGATGCCCTCCTGGTGCAGGTAGTCCACCAGGTAGCGGAAGTCGTCCGGGTGCCCGAAGCGCGAGGTGGGCGCGTAGTAGCCGCCGACCTGATAGCCCCAGGAGCCGCCGTAGGGGTGCTCCGACACGGGCAACAGCTCCACGTGCGTGAAGCCCAGCTCCTTCACGTAGCGCGACAGCTCCGGCGCCAGCTCACGGTAGGTCATGGGCCGGTCGCCGTCCTCCACCACGCGGCGCCAGCTGCCCAGGTGGACCTCGTAGACACTCCACGGGTGGTGGGCCGCGTCCACGTGCTTCCCGCGCGCCTCCAACCACGCGCTGTCGCCCCAGGAGTAGCGCTGCAGGTCATGCACCACGGACGCGGTGGCGGGCGGCGTCTCCGTGCGGAAGGCGAAGGGGTCCGCCTTGAGCAGCGCGCCGCCGCCGTGGCCGGGGCGGATCTCGAACTTATAGCGGGTGCCCTCGCCGACCTCCGGGATGAACAGCTCCCAGATGCCGGAGGACCCCATGCGCCGCATGGCGTGCAGGCGGCCGTCCCAGCCGTTGAAGTCACCCACCACGGACACGCCCCGGGCGGTGGGCGCCCAGACCGCGAACGACGTGCCCTTCACGCCGTTGTGGTGGATGAGGTGCGCGCCCATGCGCTCCCAGAGCCGCTCGTGGCGGCCCTCGCCGGCGAAGTACAGGTCCATCTCCCCGATGGTGGGCAGGAAGCTGTACGGGTCGCGCAGCGTGAAGACCTTCTTGCCCGGGTACTCCACCTCCAACAAGTAGCTGAAGGGCTCCGTGCGGCCGTTGATGCGCGCCTCGAAGACGCCGCCGGTGCGGTGCTGCATGGGTACCTTGCCGCCGAACTCCGGCAGCACGTGGATGGCCACGGCCTCCGGGCGGTAGGCGCGCACCACCACCGCGTCGCCGTCCGGGTGGACGCCCAACATGGAGTGGGGCTCCGGGTGGCTCAGCTCCACCACACGTTGCAGCTCCGCGTCCACCTGTGCTCTGTCCGCAGGCTTCCTCACTGGGCATCCTCCATCCGCAACAGGGCCTCGACGGGGATGCGCACCCAGTCCGGCCGGTTGGCGAGTTCGTAGCGCACTTCGTACAACAGCTTTTCCAGTTCGAAGGCGCGCAACATCACGTTGAAGGCCTCATCGCTGTCGGGCAGGAAGGCCGCGCCGCGCGTCGCCTGGCGGTAGCCCTCCAGGAACGCGTCGCGGGTGGGGCCCACGCGCCCGCGCGGCTGGCCGCCCTCCAGCGCCACGGTGGCCTCCGCGTAGTCGAACGAGCGGATCATCCCCGCCACGTCGCGCAGCGCGCTGTACTTCTCCCGGCGCGCGGTGAACGAGCGGGACGGCTCGCCCTCGAAGTCGAAGAACAGCCACTGGTTGTCCGAACGCAGCACCTGGCCCAGGTGCAGGTCACCGTGGATGCGGATCTTCTGGCCGGAGGGCGCCACCTGCGCCAGCCGCTTCGCGTACGCGATGAGCCCGTCGCGCTTGGACTCCAGGTCCGCGTGCAGCCGCCCGGCGTCCGCCAGCGTCACGCCCAGCTCGCCCACGATGGACGCGCTCCAGCGCTGCAGGTCCTCCTGGAGCAGCGGCTCCGGGGAGAACGCCAGGTCGTCCGGCCCCGCGGAGGCGAACGCCTTGTGCAATTCGCCCAGCCGCGCGCCCAGCTCGCGCATGTCCCCGAGGAAGCGCTCGGAGAGCGCCTTCTCCTGGCGCAGCCGCTCCAGCGTGTACTTCCAGCCGTCCACGGCGTCCGGCACGAAGCGGTGCGCCACCGCGAGCGTCGCGCCGGCGGGGCCCTCCAGGTTCAGCGCGCCCACCAGCTGCGGCGTCGCGCGGAAGTCCGTCTTCGTGGCGAGGAAGCGGCCCACCTCGTATTCGGGGTTCACGCCGGCCTCCAGCTTGCGGATGATCTTGACGATGACCCGCTCGCCCAGCACCAGCGAGGTGTTGCTCTGCTCCACGTTGAGCCGGCGCACGGTGAGCGGCTCCGGCAGCGCCACGCCGCTGTCCGTGGAGGCGATCCATTCACCCACCACGCGGCCGGAGCCGGAGGCCACCTGCTTGCCCTCGCGCGCCAGGTTGAAGACGGCGCGCACGCAGTCGTCGTCCTCCAGCGCGCTGACCAGGCCCTCCGGCGTCTGCCGGGCCTGGAGCTGGTAGCGCTCCGGGTTCCCCAACTCGTAGACGACCTCGATGATGGCCAGGGTGAAGGAGCAGGTGCCCAGCTCCATGGTCACGTGGTCCACCACGCTGACGCTCTTGATGGGCCAGGCCTTGCCCGCGAACCAACGTTGGGCCTTGAGGAAGTCGGGCAGCTTGGTCAGGTCCAGGGGGGTCACTCGGGTTTACTCCTTCGCCTGCAGCGGCTTGTCCAACCGGAACCACAGGAACATGTAGGGCCCCATCGACAGCTGATAGGGCAGGTCGCTGATGCGGGGGAACGGCGTCTCTCCAATCAACTCCACGGGGATGCTGCCTTCGAACTCGCGCAGGTCCAGCACGCCCGGCTGCGCGAAGCGCGACAGGTTGCAGACGACGAGCACCGTCTGGCCCTCCCATTCGCGCACGAAGGCCAGCACCTTGCGGTTCTCCGTGGTGAGGAAGCGCAAGGAGCCCATGGCGAACACGGGGTAGCGCTGGCGGATGCCAATCATCCGCTTCACCCACTGCAGCAGGCTGGACTTCTGCCGCTCCTGGGCCTCCACGTTGATGGACTGGTAGCCGTAGACGGGGTCCGCGATGACGGGCGCGAAGAGGCGCGCGTAGTCCGCGCGGCTGAAGCCCGCGTTGCGGTCGCCGGTCCACTGCATGGGCGTGCGCACGCCGTTGCGGTCGCCCAGGTAGATGTTGTCGCCCATGCCAATCTCGTCCCCGTAGTAGAGGACCGGCGTGCCGGGCAGGGTGAAGAGCAGGCTGTGCATCAGCTCGATGCGCCGGCGGCCGTTGTCCATCAGCGGCGCCAGGCGGCGGCGGATGCCCAGGTTGATGCGCATGCGCGGGTCGGTGGCGTACTCCCGGTACATGTAGTCCCGGTCCTCGTCCGTCACCATCTCCAGCGTCAGCTCATCGTGGTTGCGCAGGAAGATGGCCCACTGGCAGGACTCCGGGATGTCCGGCGTCTGCTGCATGATTTCGACGATGGGCGTGCGGTCCTCGCGGCGCACCGCCATGAAGAGGCGGGGCATCACCGGGAAGTGGAAGCCCATGTGGAACTCGTCGCCCTCGCCGAAGTACACGCGCACGTCGGCGGGCCACTGGTTCGCCTCCGCGAGCAGCACCTTGCCCTGGTACTCGGAGTCGATGGTTTTGCGCAGGCGCTTGAGGAACGCGTGCGTCTCTGGGAGGTTCTCGCAGTTGGTGCCCTCGCGCTCGAAGAGGTAGGGCACGGCGTCACAGCGGAACCCGTCCACGCCCATGTTGAGCCAGAAGCGCATGACGTCCAGCATGGCTTCCTGCACTTCGGGGTTGTCGTAGTTCAGGTCCGGCTGGTGGCTGAAGAAGCGGTGCCAGAAGTACTGCTTGGCCACCGGATCCCACGTCCAGTTGGAGCGCTCCGTGTCGGTGAAGATGATGCGCGCGCCCTTGTAGGACTCGTCCGTGTCGCTCCAGACGTACCAGTTGCGCTTGGGGCTGTTGGGGTCGCGCCGCGCCTCCTGGAACCAGGGGTGCTGGTCGCTGGTGTGGTTCACCACCAGCTCGATGATGATGCGCAGGCCGCGCTTGTGCGCCTCTTCCACCAGCCGCTGGAAGTCCGCCAGCGTGCCGTAGTCCGGGTGGATGCCGTAGTAGTCCGCGATGTCGTAGCCGTCGTCGCGCAGCGGGGACGGGTAGTGCGGCAGGAGCCACAGGCAGTCCACGCCCAGCTCCTGGAGGTACGGCAGCTTTTCAATCAGGCCCGGGATGTCCCCGTGGCCGTCCCCGTTGGAGTCGTGGAATGCGCGGATGTGCAGCTCGTAGATGAGCGCTTTTTTGTACCAAAGCGGATCCAGGTCCATACGCCTCTCGGAAGGGGTCACTCGAAGTAGTCGAACGCGTGTTCGGTGCGGCGGTAGCGGTACACGGCCCAGATGGCCGCGGGCTGTTCGGGCGTCAGGCGCACCTGCACGTCCGGGCCCTGCCAGAGCGAGCGCTGATCAGCCATCAGCTCCTGCACCTGATACGTCTCCTCCGCGCTGACGCCCAGCCATTCCATGGGCACGCGGAGCAATGCTTCCTGGGGCGCGTACGGATCCAGGCTCACCGCCACCAGCACCGTGCTGAGGCCGTCCGGTGAGCGCTTGCCGTAGAAGAGGACGCGGTCGTTGTCGGACTCGAAGAAGCGCAGCGCCTGGTAGTGCTGGAGCGCGGGGTGCGCCTTGCGGACGGCGTTGAGCTTCGCAATCCACCCGGAGATGTTTCCCGGCCGGTCCCAGTCCCAGGCGACCAGCTGGTACTTCTCCGAGTCCAGGTACTCCTCCTTGCCCGGCACGGGGCGGCCCTCGCACAGCTCGTAGCCGGAGTACATGCCCCACACGGACGAAAGCGTGGCGGCCAGCGCCACGCGCAGGCGGAAGGCGCCGGGGCCCGCGTTCTGGAGGTTCTCCGGGAGGATGTCCGGCGTGTTGGGCCAGAGGTTGCCGCGGAAGTAGTCCGCCACGGGCGGCTGGGTGATCTCCTCCAGGTACGTGCGCAGCTCGTCCTTGAAGAGGCGCCAGGTGAAGTACGTGTACGACTGGGTGAAGCCCACCTTGGCCAGGGCCTTCATCACCTTCGGGCGGGTGAAGGCCTCCGACAGGAAGAGCACGTCCGGGTGCAGGTCCTGCACCTCTCGGATGAGCCAGTGCCAGAACCGCATGGGCTTGGTGTGCGGGTTGTCCACGCGGAAGGTCCGCACGCCGTTGTCCACCCAGTGCAGGACGACGGACTTGAGCTCCTTCCAGAGGGCGTCCCGCGCGGGGCCCATCCAGTCGAAGTTGACGATGTCCTCGTAGCGCTTGGGCGGGTTCTCCGCCGTCTTGATGGTGCCGTCCGGGCGGTGCTGGAACCACTCCGGATGCTCCTTCACGTACGGGTGGTCCGGCGAGCACTGGAAGGCCAGGTCCAGCGCCACCTCGATGCCGTGCGCCTTCGCTGCGTCCACGAACGCGCGGAAGTCCTGCAGCGTGCCCAGCTCCGGGTGCACGGCCTTGTGGCCGCCCTCCGCGGCGCCAATGGCCCACGGGCTGCCCACGTCGCCGGGCTCCGCGCGCAGGCTGTTGTTCTTGCCCTTGCGAGCGGTGCGCCCGATGGGGTGGATGGGCGGCAGGTAGACGGTGTCGAAGCCGAGCTTCTGGATGTACGGCAGCCAGGCCTGCGCGTCCTTGAAGGTGCCGTGCGTCTTGCCGTCGCGCTTCGCGGAGCGGGGGAAGAATTCGTACCAGGCGGCGTTGCGCGCCTTCTCCCGGTCCACGAACACCTCCAGCACCTTGTCGTACCTGCTGGCGAGCGTGCGGTCCGGGTGCCGTGACGCGGCGTCCGCCAGCTCGGAGGACAGCGCGACGAGGAGGTGGTCCGGCGTGGGCGGCGTGCGCAGGCGGGCCCCTGCCTCGGCGAGCAGCCGGTGGTCCTCCGCGGCCTTGCCCTTCGCGCGCGCGGCGGCGCCTTCCAGCAGGGCGGCGCCCTCCAGCAGCTCACTCTTCACGTCGCGGCCGGCGTCCACCTTGCGCTTCAGCTCGTGCGCCCAGGTGCGGAAGAGATCCGGCCAGGCTTCAATCGTGAATTCGTAGCGGCCGTTGTTCGCGAGCGGGATGACGCCTTCCCACGCGTCGTTGTTCTTGAAGGCGAGAGGGACCTCCGCCCAGTCCGTCTTCTGGGTGGCGGGGGTGACCTGGCGCCAGCGGGCGACGGCCACGAGCACGTCGTGGCCCTCCTTGAAGATGTCCGCCCGGACGGTGAGGGTCTCCCCAGCGACGCGCTTGATGGCGTAGCGCCCCGCGTCCAGCTCCGGCTGGACGTTCTCGATGAACACGCTTCCGAGTCGTTCGGTCATATCGGCTGGCGGCCCCTTATAGGACTCTGAGTCAGTGGCTCCAGGCGGCAATGCGCGGGTGTTGTTGATTGAAGATGGCTGCTGCCTGGTCGCGTTGGCCTGTCAACGTTAGGAACGGAGGGAGCGGTCGCCCACCCCGAGGGGCTGGGTGGACGGGCTCCGATGGTTGAAGCTGGGATCCGCCCCTCCGGTTGCGGTATCCGGGACGAACATGGCGCCCAACGACTCCGCTGCCCAGCAAGCGAGTGACCTGTCGGCCGACCGCGACCTGCTGAAGCAGGTAGCGCTCGGCAGTGCGGCGGCCATGCGGGATGTCTACGCGCGGTGCTCCGCGCGGGCGTTCGCCATCGGGGTGCGGCTTCTGCCCACGCGCGCGGACGCGGAGGAGGTGCTGCAGGAGACCTTCCTGGAGGTCTGGCGGCGCGCGCGCGAGTTCGACCCGGAGCGCGGCGGACTGGAGACGTGGGTCACGACCATCGCGCGCACGCGGGCCATCGACCGGCTGCGTTCGCTGGGCACGGTGTCGCGGATGGTGGAGGGGGTGGCGCAGCAGCCTCCGCCGGTGAGCGCGACGCCGCCGTCACCGGATGACGCCGCGGGCGCGGCGCAGGACCAGGCGCGGGTGCGGGCGGCGATGGCGCAGTTGCCGCCGGAGCAGCGGGAGGTGGTGCTGCTCGGGTACTTCGACGGGCTGTCCCAGAGTGAGATCGCCAAGAAGACGGGCCAGCCGCTGGGGACGGTGAAGACGCGTGCGCGGCTGGCGTTGGAGAAGCTGGCGGTGCTGCTGGATTCGCCTCCGGTGAGCGCGTCCGGCTGAGTGCAGGACAGCAGCCCTGGTCCGCGGGGACGGGCGGTGGGGCAGGCCCCGGCCGCGTCCTCCTTGCCGCGACCCGGATGGACCCCAAACGTTGCGTCTGTTTGGAGAACCCGAGGGAGGGGGCGGACATGCGCAAGATGCGTGAGACGGGGTCAGCGTTGATGAACGCGCGGGAGATGCGGCTGGTGTTGGCCAGCGCGCCGCGCAACCTGATGGAGCTGTCCCGGCGCGAGCTGATGGGGATGGTGCGGCGCGCACGCGGCCTGGTGGACCAGTACGAGAAGCTGGCGCACCGGCTGCGCCGTGAAGCGATGCGCGTCCCCATGGGGAGCCGCGTGATGGGTGGGCGCATGGACACGCGGCGCAAGGCGGCCCTGTTCCGCAAGGCGCTGACGCGCTTCGAGTCGCAGCTGCGGCGGATGGAGATGTCGCCGGTGCGCAAGGCGAGGCCCGTGATGCGCAAGCGGCCGGCGGCGAGGAAGACGCTGAGGCCGGCGGCCCGCGCCACGCCGCGGCGCAAGAAGACGGTGGTGGCGAAGAAGTCGATGCGGCCCGCGGGCCATGCGCGCCGGGGCCCGGTGAAGGCGCGGACGCACAAGGCGCGGCGCATGCCGGCGATGAAGGCGCAGGCGCACCGGACCGTGAAGGGGCGGACGCCAGCGCGCCGGGCCGCGACGCGGTAGCGGATTCAGGGGGAGGGAAGCCGGGTCGCGTCCAGCTCGTGGCCTGGTGAGGGGGAGGGGAGCTGGACTGTGTCCGCCCCGCTTGGGGGCGGACACGGTGGGGATTGGGTAGGTTCTCGCCCATGCGCTCAGTCGACCGCGGGTTGCCACCCTTGAAGCAGGTCGCGACTCCCAGCCTCGCCCGGCTGCGAGAGATGGGCAGCGCGACGATTGCTCCGGCGGACCTGGACTCGCTGGGCGCTCCGAACGTCGAAGCGCCGGACGTGGAGGAGTATCTCAGGAAGTACGGCGCCCCTCCGGGCCCGGAGCGTGAGTGGTGGCTCGAGGCACACTGCGGCCTGGAGTTCCTCCTCTGCCTGGACCTCTACGACGGAAGCGTCAGGGTCATCGCCGAGGAGTCGGCGGAGTTCGAGCACGCCCTCGCGCATCTGCCCTTCGCGGTTGAAGCGCCCTTCCGAATGGTGCCTTCCGCGGAGGAGCGGCAGCGTCGCGCGGGCCATGGCGGCTGGGTGGTGTGCCGGGTCGACACGCATGGGAGCACGTTCGAGGTGGAGAGCTTCTCGCGTGAGCGCTCCGCACGCTGCTTCGCGAACCTCCTGGAGGCGCGCGGACACAAGCAGGGGTATTTCGTCGAGCCACGCGGCGTAGCGCCTCCACTGCCGTCTGGCGCCCCGGGGCCGTACCCATGGGTCCTGCTGCGCCAGGACGAGAACGGCGTGCGCTACGAAATCGAGCGCGCACGCCGGCCTGAACGGCTGGAGTGGCTGGCGGAGCAGTACAACAAGGAGCCTCGCCACAAGCAGCACTGGTTCGTGGAGAGGCTGCCGCCTGTCACTCCGGCGGAGACATCAGCGGACCGGTGAAGGCGACCTCCAGGCCTCCGTATTCCGACGGCGCCAGGGTCATCTTCCAGCCGTGCAGCTCCACCACGTTGTGCACGATGTGCAGGCCCAGGCCCTGACCTTGTGGCTCGCGTGTCCGCGCCGCGTTGCCTCGGAAGCGGCGCTCCAGGATCCTCGAACGCTCCTCCTCGGAGATGCCCGGCCCGTCGTCGATGACCCGCAGGTGGAAGGTCTGGTGGCGCGTCGTCTCCAGCACCACCGCCACGTGGCCGTCCTCGCGCCCGTACCGGATGCCGTTGAGCACCACGTTGCTCACCGCCTGCTCCAGCAGCGTCTCGTCGCCCATGACCCAGGTGGGCGTCGCCGGGACTCCGCTCTCCAGGGCGATTCTCTGGGGCCTCGCGATGGGCTGGTGCCGGCCCATCACCCGTGACACCAGCGCGTTCAGGTCCACCGGCGCGTGCTGCACCTGAGGTGCTCCCGCCTCCAGCCTCGCCGCCGCTCCCAGGTTGTGCACCAGCGAGGCCATGTAGTGCGCCTCGCTCATCGCGGACAGCATCAGGCCTGAGTCCAATGGCTCACCCGAGCGCATCCGCTGCTGCATCGCGGCCAGGTGTCCCTGCAACACCGTGAGCGGCGTCATCACGTCGTGCGTCGTGTTCGCCAGGAAGTCCCGCAGCGTCTGCTCGCGCGCCTGCTGATGCGCCATCCGTGCCTGGATCTCCGCTCGCGCCTGCTGGAAGGCGCGGGCCAACTCCGCGATCTCGTCGCTGCCGTTCACCGTCACGGGCTGCTCGTAGCCACTGCCCGAGGAGGCTCGCACCTCGTCCGTCAGCCGGCGCAGGCGCTGCACCACCGGCCCCAGCGCCACCACCATCGCGGACAGGAGGATGAGCGTGGGCACTCCCCAGACGTACAGCGGCGGCAGTCCCACCTCCGGCGACTCCGCGGGCTCCACCCGGCGCGCGAGCACGTACTCGCAGGGGCCTCCGTCCCAGGGCATGCGCAACAGCAGGTCCTGCACCAGCGCGCCGTCCGCCTTCGAGTAGCGGCGCACGCCCACGCCGTCGTCCTGCACGCCCTTGCGCAGCTCGTCGTCCAACGCCGGGGCCTGCGGGTTTTTCGAAACGAACCGCCCGTCGAACGGGTAGAGGCTCACCGGCGGCAGGCGCCGCCCCGGCGGCCCCCGGCGCGGCGGACCTTCGTCCCCGGGCCTGGGGCCTCCCACCGCGGGCCTCGTGCCCGCAGGCTCGTTTGGCGCGACGGTGCCGTCGTGCAGGAATTCGCGCTCCCAGGGTGGACGCTGGGGTGAGCGGGAGCGGACCATCCAGGTCTCGGGCGCGGCCTCGCAGCGCTCGCGGCCCCCGGACTGCATCTGCGACATCGTGGACGCGATGATGACCTCGTCCGTCGTGCGGCGGCGCACCGAGTGCTCCACCTGCACCAGGGCGAACACCGCGGGCACCGTCACCGCCACCGCCGTGAGCGCCAGCCGCAGCCGCAGCCGCAGCTTCACGCATCCTCCCCGGGCACCAGCCGGTAGCCCACGCCCCACACCGTCTCCACGCACTTCACCGGCCCCAGCTTGCGCCGCAGCCGCGACACGTGGACGTCCAGCGTGCGCTCCGTGCCCTCACGCTCCGGATCCAACACGTGCTCCACCAGCCACTGCCGCGTCACCGCCTCCCGCGGCCTGCGCGCCAGCGCCGCGAGCAGCCCGAACTCCACCCGCGTGAGCTCCACCGGCCGCCCCTGCACCTGCACCGTGTGCCCCTGCAGGTCGATGCGCAGCGGGCCCACCTCCACCACCGCCTGCTCCTTCTGCAGCGTGGGCCGGCGCAGGCGCGCTCGCACGCGCTCCACCAGTTCCTCCGGCCAGAAGGGCTTCGTCATGTAGTCGTCCGCGCCCAGCTTCAGCGCCCGGACCTTGTCCAGCGTGTCGTTGCGCGCGCTCAGGATGAGCACGGGCACCTCCGAGAAGGTCCTCAGCGCCTTGAGCATGTCCAGGCCGTAGGTGCCCGGCAGCATCAGGTCCAACACCACGAGGCTCACGTCCGGCAGGTCGCCGGACACCAGCAGCCGGCCCTCGCGCCACCACACGGGCTCGAAGCCCGCGCCGCGCAGGTGCCCGACAATCTGGGACCCGAGCGGGTCGTCATCCTCCACCAGCAGGATGCGGTCGCCCATGCGTCATGCCTCCGGTCGGACACACTAAGTCACGACCTGCCACCGTCGAAGCCCGGCGGGGGACCCATGCCACCGTCGCCACCTGGCGGGGGACCGCCGGGTCCACCCCCGCCGCCGCTGCCACCCGGCATGGCGCAGGACGCATTGTTCAACGACGAGCGGATGACCAGCGTCTTGGACGCCAGCATCGCGCCGTCCGGCATGCGCTGCGTGGCGAAGAGATAGTCGCCCACCGCGTCCCCGGAGACCACCGTGTCGTTCTGGTTGGTCGTGTCGCGCTCGCCACGCGTGTTGTAGAGCGGCTGGTGGTTGACGATGTCGTCGCTCGTCGAGTCGTCGAAGAAGAGCTGCGACGTGACGAACTCCTGGCCGTTCACTCGCACCGTGAAGTGGATGTGGATGGTGCGGCTGCTGTACCAGCCGGGGAAACACGTATCGAAGTCCACGCGCCCGTTGGCGTCCGTGGTCTGCACGCCTCGGAACCACCGCGCCGCTCGGGCCGTGGCGTCACCGGACGTGCAGAAGTCGCTCGCGTCCTCGCCGGAGTACAGGCCCTCCGGGCCCGCGTGCCAGATGTCCACCGTGGCGTTCGGAATGGGCTGGCAGGCCTCGTCCACGACGAGGAAGGCCAGGCGTACCGGCAGGCCGTCATGGCCCTCGCTGATGTCCTTGCGGTCCACCGTGGTCGCGTAGCAGGGCCCCAGCGTGGCCTCGCAGGCGAGGTTGCACACCGTGCCCAGGCCGGACGCGAACGGATCCGGATACGCGGCGGCGGCCGTCATCGCCGCGGTGCCGCCCGTGGCCCAGAAGCCCGGATCCACCACGCCCGCGTCGGTGCCGGTGTTCGTGTCGCCGCCCGTCGTGTCGTCGCCACCGCAGGCGACCAACAGCTTCGCCACGGGAACCGCGGCCAGCGACAGGCCAATGCCGCGCAGGATGCTCCGGCGCGTGATGACCTTGGGGGAAAGGTCCTGAGGGGATTCGCTCTTCATCCGGGGTTCCTCCGGGAGCTCGGGAGCCAGGGGCGGCGGCAGTGCCGCCCACGGGACCGCCCGGGGCTGACCGGACGGCGAACCGGGTTATTTCGAGAGAACCTTAAGCAATCCTTGCGCGGAAGGACCGCGGCTCAGGAAAAGCGCACCCGGAAGGCGGCGAGCAGCGGACCCGCCGCCCGTCCGTCCGCCGTGGATTTCGGGCCGCCCTCGGGGAGCGTCGTGCCCAGCTCCTCCAGCGCGGGCTTCATGGCCTCGAAGGCGTGGAGCGCTTCCGGCGCGTTGTCGAAGAAGCGCGGATGCGACAGCCAGCCGGAGATGCCGCAGGAGACAACGTGGAAGGACCGCGAGTCGTCCGCTTCGTAGGTGAGTCGCGACAGGCCACGGAAGCCCTCGTCCCGCACGATGGTGCCGCCCTGGCTGCCCATGCCCCCGAGCGTCGCGCCGCCCTCGTAGTCGCTCCAGTCCGTGCTCATGCCCCACGCATAGCATCGCTCAGTCGAAGTCGGTGGAGCGGGTGACGGCCTCCCATGCGGCGATCTCCTCGGAGAGACGGTCGAGCTTCGCCCGGACCAGCCGCAGCGCGTCCGTGCCGAGCAGCAGGTGCACGGGCGGAGATTCCGCCTCCACGACCTCCAGCAGGATGCGCGCGGCCCGGGCCGGGTCTCCGGCCTGGCGGCCACTCTTCTGCTGTCGCGCCTGGCGGATGGGGTCGAAGAGGGCGTCGTAGTCCGCGATGCTCCGGCCCGAGCGCACCATGGAGCGGCCGGCCCAGTCCGTGCGGAACGAGCCCGGCGCGATCGCTGTGACCCGGACGCCGAAGTCCTTCACCTCCTGCGCCAGCGCCTCCGAGATGCCCTCGAGCGCGAACTTGCTTCCGCAGTAGTACGAGATGCCGGGCAGGGTGATGAAGCCGCCCATCGAGGTGACGTTGACGATGTGGCCCGAGCGGCGCTGGCGCATCTCCGGCAGCACCGCCTTGATCATCGCGACCGCGCCGAAGACGTTGACGTCGAACTGCCGCCGCAGATCCTCCAGCGGGGACTCCTCCAGGGTGCCCTCGTGGCCGTAGCCCGCGTTGTTCACCAGCACGTCGACGGGGCCCACGGCCTCTCGCGCCCGGGCGACCACCGACGGAATCGCCTGGAAGTCCGTCACGTCCAGCACGACGCCGTGGGCGAGGGTGGGGTGCTGGCGCGCGAAGGCCTCGCGGGCCTCCTCGCTTCGCACCGTCCCGATGACGGTGTGGCCCGCGTCCAGCGCTGCCCGCGAGAACGCCTGGCCGAAGCCCGAACTGACGCCGGTGATCAGGAAGACCTTGTGCCGTGTGCCGCTCATCTCGCCGCGCCTTTCGCGTGGGGTGGAGAGCCTCTCCTATCGCCCCGCCATTCATCGGACCATGCGGTATGAACCGGATGGGCTCTTCGGAATCGGAGGTAGAATGCGCGGAAGCGAATTCGCGGACCTGCGGGCGTTCGTCACCATCGCCGAGCAGGGCAACTTCACCCGGGCGGCGGCGCGGCTGCGCATCTCTCCTTCCACGCTGAGCGAGACCCTTCGCGCCCTGGAGGAGCGCCTGGGCGTGCGGCTCTTGAACCGCACGACGCGGAGCATGTCCCTCACGGAGGCGGGGACGCGGCTGCTCGCGCGGTTCAAGCCCGCGATGGAGGAGATGGACGCGGCCGTGGAGGCGGTCCGCCACCTGCGCGACACGCCAACGGGCACCGTGCGCCTGCACCTGCCCCGGCTCGCGTCGGCGTCGCTCCTGGAGCCGCTGCTGGGCCGCTTCCGCGAAGCGTATCCGGACATCGTCCTGGAGCTGTCCATCGACGACGCGGCCACCGACATCGTGGCGAAGGGCTTCGACGCCGGCATCACGCTGGGTGAGCTGCTGGAGAAGGACATGATCGCCGTGCCGCTGGGCGGCACGCTCCGGCAGCTCGCGGTGGCATCGCCGGAATACCTCGCGCGCCACGGCAGGCCTCGCACGCCCGCGGACCTGCACGCGCACCGCTGCATCAACTGGCGCAAGCCCGGCAGCACCCGGCTGTATTCATGGGAGTTCCAGAAGGATGGCCACTGGGTCTCCATCGCGGTGGAGGGGCCGCTCATCGTCTCGCATCGCGACGTGGCGCTGACCGCCGCGGCCCAGGGCGTGGGCATCGCGTTCGCCTACTGGTCCGAGCAATGGCTCCGCCCCCTGCTCGACGCGGGGAAGCTGGTGCCGGTGCTGGAGGAGTTCTCGCCGCCGTTCCCGGGCTGGTACCTCTACTACCCGAAGCAGCGCTACACGCCCGCGGCGGTCCGCGCGTTGGTGGACTTCCTGCGCCGCGAGACGAAGCCCCCGGCGCGCGGCTCCCGCAAGAGATGACGCGGGCGGCGTGACAGGGAGGCGCCGCGCCATCGGCCGCGGACCCGGGCTGGCGCAGCGGGCGGTGTCCCGGGTGGGGTTGCACGCCGGTTGTCGGCCCTCGCGCACCGACCAACGTTTGCGGTGTGGGGGATGCCGTCATGTCCGCGGAAACAATCCATGAGCCGCGCTACACCGAGGAGATCGTTCCCTTCCTCGCGGGTGACGGCCGCGCGCTGCACCTGGTTCACCTGCGCGGTGTCGAGAAGGCGGACAAGGGGCCGGTGGTGCTGGTGCACGGCGCCGGCGTGCGCGGGAACATCTTCCGCGCGCCGGTGCGCCAGACCGTCGTGGATGCGCTGATTGAAGACGGCTACGACGTGTGGCTGGAGAACTGGCGCGCCAGCATGGACGTGGAGCCGGGCGAGTGGACCCTGGACCAGGCCGCCGTCCTGGACCACCCGCCCGCCATCCGCACCGTGCGGGAGAAGACGGGCGCGGACAAGCTCAAGGCCATCATCCACTGCCAGGGCTCCACCAGCTTCACCATGGCCGCGGTGGCGGGGCTCCTTCCGGAGGTGGACCTCATCATCACCAACGCGGTGTCGCTGCACCCGGTGGTGCCCGGGACGGCGAAGGTGAAGCTGCACTACGCCGTGCCGCTGGTCGCGCACCTGACGCCCTTCCTGGATCCGCAGTGGGCCTACGGCGGCCCCACGCGCACGGCCCGGATGCTGACGCGCGTGGTGCAGGCCACGCATCACGAGTGCGACAACCTGGTCTGCCGCTGGACGAGCTTCACCTACGGCACGGGCTTCCCGGTGCTCTGGCGCCACGAGAACCTCAACGCCCAGACGCACGACTGGCTCCAGCACGAGTTCGGCCCCGTGCCCTTCAGCTTCTTCAAGCAGATGGACCAGTGCGTGCGCGCCGGCCACCTGGTGCCCGTGGAGGGCTTCCGCGCGCTGCCAGAGGACCTGGGCGTGCGCGAGCCCCAGACGGACGCGCGCTTCGTCTTCTTCGCGGGCGAAGAGAACCGCTGCTTCCTCGCGGAGAGCCAGCGCCGCAGCTTCGAACATCTGGAGCACTTCCACCCGGGCCGGCACGCGCTGCACGTCCTGCCGGGCTACGGCCACCTGGACGTCTTCATGGGCAAGCGCGCGTCCCAGGACGTCTTCCCCCTCATCCTCTCCGAGTTGGATCGCACGACGGTCCACTGACGAAAGGCAACGCCATGTTCCTGCCTCGACGCATCCAGACCCAGTACGGCCGCTATTCGCGGGTGGATGACATCCCGTACGCGCTGCCGGTGGACTCGAAGGGGGCGCCGGCGATGCTGGCCGCCTTCACCGTGGACGCCCGCCGCGCGGCGGCCCTGCTGCCCGGCAACGAATTGCACCCGCTGCGCGTGTCGCGCGACCGGAGCGTGCTGCTCGTCTCCGTCATCGACTACAAGCGGACGGACATCGGCGCGTACATCGAGTTCAGCATCGCGCTCGCGTGCACGCACGGACGCAGGCCCGCGCCGCCGCTGTTGCCCCTGCTGTTCCAGAAGCGCTTCGGCGTGGGGCAGTACGTGGTGGACCTGCCGGTGAACACGGAGATCTCCGTGAAGGGCGGCAAGGGCATCTGGGGCATGCCCAAGCACCTGGCCCGCCTGGACTTCCAGGTGGAGAGCGGCTCCGTGAGCAGCCGCTACGAGGAGGGCGGCCAGCAGGCGGTGCGCGTGCGCATCGAGCGGCCGAAGCTCGCGTGGCTGCCCTTGCGGATGGCGGCGGTGAACTACTGCGCCTTCCGGGGGATGCTGATGAAGTCCACCATCTACTTCCGGGGCCGCTTCGGCTTCCGGTTGGGGAAGCGCGCGTGGGGGACGCTGGAACTGGGGGACCATCCGCGCGTGCAGGCGCTGCGGGACCTGAGCATCTCCCCGAGCCCCTTCTTCACCGGGTTCTTCCCGTCGTCCAGCGGCGTGCTGGATGACCACTGCGAGGCGTGGTTCCTCACCCAGCCCACGCTGCCTCCGGACACCTATCCGGAGGGGCTCGAGAGCGTGGTGGACCTGGGGCAGGACCAGACGCCCATGCCGCCTCCGGAGGCGGACGGCGCTCCGCCGAGGGCGCTCCAGGCCGTGGCGCCGGTGCCCGAAGCACGCCCGCGTGAGGAAGCGCGGCCATGAAGCGCGGCGGCCGTCTGGATCTGGCGAACGCGTGCCTGCTGTTCCTGTGCACGTCCATGTACCTGGGCACGGGCTGGTCGCTGATCCTCTTCTCGTTCCCCATCGCGCCCCGGCTCACGGTGGACAACTACTACCTGCAGTTCGTGCCGCAGGTGCAGGCGGCCACCCGGTTCTTCACCTGGATGACGGCGGTGATGCTGCTGTCCGCCGGAGTGCTGGCGTGGCGCGAGCGCAAGACGGCCCTGCGCTGGTACCCCGTGGGCGTGGGGGTGGCGGTGGTGGTGGCCACGCTGCTCACGCGCATCTACATCTTCCCGTACAACGACGAGATGGCGGCGGGCATCACGTCGCCTGAACGGCTGAGAGAGGTGCTGGACGCGTGGATGCGGATGAACCGCATCCGCGTGGGGCTGTGGACGGTGCAGTGGCTGCTCACGCTGGGCTACTTCGTGCACCGGGTGCTGCGCGCGGAGCAGCCCGCTGGGGAGCGCTGGCGCATGGGGCTGTCCGTGCCGCCGCGCCGGGAGGCCCACGCATGAGCCCGGCCGCGTCGCGATGGTTGGAGCGCCAGGCCCGCGTCAACGGAAGGCCCTGGCGCTGGGCGCTCGCGGCCATCGGATGGATCACCGTCGTCACTGGCGCGGCGCAGATGTTCATGCCGGGGCTGGAGCTGAGGCTGTTGCACGCGGATGCGTCCGCCGCGCCCGCGCACTTCTTCCGCATCGTGGGCATGTTCATGGTGCTGTTCGGCGGCCTGCTCCTGCACGGCCTGCACGAGCCCCGGGCGAACCCCGCCGCCTTCCTGTGGACCGGCCTCCAGAAGGTGGGCGCCTGCGGCATGGTGGCGGTGGGCGTGGCGCGCGGCGTGCTGTCGCCCCTGGCGCTGGGGGTGGCGGCGTTCGACGCGCTGTCCGCCGTGCTGGTGTTGGGGTTCTACGCGTCGCTGCGCCAGCGCGAGCAGATCATCACCGTGCTCAGGCCAGAGACGGAGGAAGCGGCTCCAGAGGTCACCACCCCCTCCGTCAGCGCGCTGCGGATCGCGGAGGCGACCCGGAACGGCGTGCCGACTCCGCGGCGGCCCGTGCGCACGTTCGGGGAGGGCGCGGCCGTCCCGTCCTTCCCGGCGGAGGCGCCCCGGCGCTCGCTGGTGCTCGCGGGCGGTGGCATGCGCGTCGCGTGGCAGGCGGGCGTGCTGCGCGCGCTGACGGACGCGCGGCTGTCCTTCTCCCACGCGGACGGCACCTCCGGCGGCATCATCACCCTGGCGATGTGGCTGTCCGGCCAGTCCCCCGCGGAGATGTGCGAGCGGTGGCGGACGCTGGACGTGAAGGACTTCGTGTCGCTGATGCCGCTGGATGAATACGCGCGGCCCTGGAAGCTCGGCTCGCTGGGGGACGCGGACGGCATCGTCCAGCGCGTCTTCCCGAACCTGGGCGTGGACGTGGACGCCATCCGCGCGAACCGCGAGCGCTCCGGCACCTTCAACGTGTGCGACTTCACCCGGAAGACGAACGAGGCCATCCCGCACACGGAGGTGGACCGCGACCTGCTGGTGGCCGGCATTTCCCTGCCGCTCTTCATGCCCCCGGTGGCGAAGGACAGCCACCTGTACCTGGACTCGGTGTGGATCCAGGACGCCAACGTGCTGGAGGCCGTGCGCCGGGGCGCGGACGAGGTGTGGATCGTCTGGTGCATCGGCAACACGCCCCGGTACGCCAACGGCTTCTTCCGCCAGTACGTCCACATGATTGAACTGAGCGCGAACGGCGCGCTCTTCGCCCAGCTGAAGCAGGTGCGCGAAATGAACGCGCGCATCCTCGCGGGCGAGCACGTGCCGGGACATTCGCGGCCCGTCACCGTGCACCTCATCAAACCCGAGCACCCGCTGCCCCTGGACCCGGACTTCTACGCGGGCCACATCACGGCCGAGACCCTCATCGACCAGGGCTACTCGGACGCCTGCCGCTACCTGGCGACAGCGGACGGCCAGGGCCTGCCCCTCACCCCGGAGATCACCCAGATGACCGAACCCGCCTATGACCTGAGCTTCCGCGAGACCATGTCCGGTCCGCTCGCGATGGGCACCACCGACCCCGAGGCCGGCGCCCACGACGGGCGCTCCACGCCCTTCACCATGCACTGCACCATCACCATCGACGACATGGAGGCGTTCATCCGCGATCCGGACCACACGGCCCGGCTGGTGGCGCACGTGCAATACAAGCCGCTGGGCATGGACCTGCCCGTGCGCGAGGGGAGCTTCAACCTCTTCCGCGCCACGGATGATCCCCGCACGAAGATCATGACCTACGGCCTGCGCTTCCAGGCGAACGGCCAGGACTACTACCTGGACGGCACGAAGACGCTGCGTGACGACCCGGGCCCGGACCTCTGGCGCGACACCACGCGGCTCTACAGCTACCTGCACGCGGGCCTGGACGCGCGCGGCCCGGTGGTGGGCGCGGGCGTCCTGGTGCTGGGCATGCGCGAGCTGCTCCACCTGGTGTCCAGCATGCGCTCGTCACGCGGGGGCGTGGAGGGCGCGGAGATGATGGCCCGCTTCGGCCACCTGTTCCTGGGCGCGCTCTGGGACCTCTACGCCCCGGAGGCGCCGGTGCGCGAGCGCGAAGAGGAGGCCCCGCATGGCCACGAGGGATGAGCACTTCGACGTCGTCATCGTGGGCTCGGGCTTCGGTGGTTCGGTGATGGCGTGGCGCCTGGCGGAGGCCGGCCTGCGGGTGTGCGTGCTGGAGCGGGGCAAGGCGTATCCCCCGGGCTCCTTCGCGCGCAGCCCGCACGACATGCGCCGCAACTTCTGGGACCCGAGCAAGGGCCTGCACGGCTTGTTCAACCTCTGGTCCTTCCAGGGCCTGGGCGGCGTGGTGTCCGCCGGGCTGGGCGGCGGGTCGCTCATCTACGCGAACGTGCTCTTGCGCAAGGACGAGAAGACCTTCATCCACGAGGACCTGCATGACGGTGGCTACGAGGACTGGCCCGTCACCCGCGCGGACCTGGAGACGCACTACGACGCCGTGGAGCGGATGATGCACGTGCAGCGCTATCCGCTGGAGCATCCGCCGTACAACTCCACCGCGAAGACGCTGGCCATGAAGCTCGCGGCCGAGCGCCTGGGCCGCGCGGGCGACTGGCAACTTCCGCCGCTGGCCGTGACGTTCGGCAACCCCGGCGAGGCGCCCGTCCCGGGCGAGCCCATCCGCGAGGAGCATCCCAACCTCCATGGCCGCACGCGCACCACCTGTCACCTCTGCGGCGAGTGTGACGTCGGCTGCAACACGGGCAGCAAGAACACGCTCGATTACACGTACCTGTCCGCGGCGAAGCGCGCGGGGGCGGAGCTGCGCACGCGCGCGGAGGTGACGGAGCTGTGGCCCGCGGAAGGCGGCGGCTATGTGGTGCGGTACCTGGACCACACGGACACGCCGGAGGACGTGCCTCGCGAAGGTCCCCAGTCCCTGCTGCCGCGCAGCACCGTGACGGCGGATCGGCTGGTGCTGGCGGCGGGCACGTTCGGCACCCCGTTCCTGCTCTTGAAGAACCAGCGGAACTTCCCCGGGCTGAGCGGACGGTTGGGCACGCGCTTCTGCGGCAACGGAGACCTGCTGGGCTTCATGCGCCAGTGCCACGATTCGAGCACCGGCAAGCAGCTGCCGCGCATCCTGGAAGGAGGGCACGGGCCGGTCATCACCAGCGCGCTGCACTTCCGGAGCCGGGAGGAGGGCGGCACCGGCCGGGGCTACTACATCGAGGACGCGGGCTACCCGGAGTTCGTCAACTGGCTCTACGAGGGCGCGCACCAGGTGCCGTTGATGGAGCGCGGCCTCAAGCTGGCGTGGCGCCTGATTCGCGGGTGGACGGGGCGCACGCACGACTCCGACGTGAGCGAGGAGATCGCCGAGCTGCTCGGGGACTGCCTGGGCTCCGCGACGTCGTTGCCGCTGCTGGGCATGGGGCGCGACCTCCCCAACGGCCACATGCGGCTGACGGACGACGGGATGCTGGCCATCGACTGGCGGATGAGCGCCTCGCGCGAGTACTTCAATGACGTGCGCCAGTCGATGGCGGACATCGCCCGGACGCTGGAGGGGAAGCTGGTGCAGAACCCGCTCAGCTACTTGAGCCGCGTCATCACCGTGCACCCGCTGGGCGGCTGTCCCATGGGCCACGGGCCGGACGAGGGCGTGGTGGACGCGATGGGTGAAGCCTTTGGCCACCCGGGGCTGTACGTGGCGGATGGCTCGATGATGCCGGGCCCCGTCGGGCCCAATCCGAGCCTCACCATCGCGGCGCTCGCGGACCGGTTCGCGGATGCGCTCATCGATTCGTACCGCAGGGGCACCCGGGGACGTGCGTGGCAGGTGAGGGAGGAGGGGCCATGGCCGTCCGTGCCTCCGATGTGAGCCGCCTCCCGGGCCAGCGCGTCGAGCCCGAGCCCCAGACACCTCCGGGCCGGAAGATGGTGTCGTGGTACGACCCGGCCGTGCTCGCGAAGTCGGGCATGAAGGCGCTGCTGTCCGGGACGTTTGGAAAGCAGGCGGACCGGCGGCTGCTGGATGCCGTGTCCCGGCCGCAGCCGCTGTCGTTCGACTACTCGGTGGACGACACCGGCCATCCGCGCGACGAGCTGTGGCTGGACTACGTGGCGGACCTGGGCGACGGCTGGGACTCCACCTACGCGGTGGCGTCCACCGTGATGGCGCCGGAGCTGGCGCTCACGGACGAGGACGGCAGGACGCATGTCACGCGGGGCGGCGACGTGCTCGTGTTCGGCGGAGACGAGGTCTATCCGACCGCGAGCGTGGACGAGTACCAGGCGCGCACGGTGGTGCCGTACGAGGACGCGCTGAACCAGCGGCGCCACCGGCCGCACCTGTTCGCGGTGCCTGGCAACCATGATTGGTATGACGGGCTGGTGTCCTTCACGCGCCTGTTCTGCCAGGGCCGGCGCTCCAATGGCTGGCGCACGCAACAGCAGCGCAGCTACTTCGCGCTGAGGCTGCCGCACGGCTGGTGGCTCCTGGGCACGGACTTCCAACTGGAGTCCGACCTGGACGCGCCGCAGGTGGAGTTCTTCCAGAAGGTGGCCGGGCAGATGCGCGCCACGGACCGCGTCATCCTCTGCAACGCGGAGCCGGCGTGGGTGAAGCAGCAGGTGATGCCTCACGCGGGGCGCGGCTTCCTGGACCACAACATCGACTTCCTGGAGCAGAAGGTGCTGGGCAAGAAGGTGAGCGTCTTCCTGGCGGGGGACCTGCACCACTACCGCCGGCACGAGAACGCGGACGGGCGGCAGAAGATCATCGCGGGTGGGGGAGGGGCGTTCCTGCATCCCACGCACCTGCCCAGGGTGGATCAGAGTCCAGGCGGTTTCGTGCAGAAGGCGAGCTATCCGCCGCGGGAGACGTCCCAGTGGCTCGCCTGGCGCAACCTGGCGTTCACCGCGCTCAACCCGTGGTTCGGCCTGTTCATGGGGGTCGTCTACACGATGCTGGGCTGGGGCGTGGCCGCGAACCTCAACGCGGGGGCGGTGGGCGCCCCTTCGTTCCGGGAGCTCATCAACGCGGCGTTGCAGAGCACGGGCTCCATGGTGCTGGGGGCCGGCGTGGTGCTGGGCGCGGTGGGGTTCGCGGACGGCCGGCGGGGACCGCGCTGGAAGAAGGCCGCTGGCGTGATGCATGGACTGGCGCACATGGGGGTGGCGCTGCTGCTCACCTGGGGCGTGTCCGCCGTCGCCGCGCCGCTGGCGGCGGAGCTTCAGTGGAGCCTGCGGCGGGACCTCCTCAGCGGGCTGCTGCTGTTGGGCGGCGGGGCGCTGGTGGGGCCGCTGGTGGTGGGCGTGTACCTGCTGCTGTCGCTCAACGTGTTCTCCTGTCACCCCAACGAGGCGTTCTCGTCGCTGTCGATTCCGGACTGGAAGAACTTCCTGCGGCTCCACTTCGACGCGGACGGTCAGCTCACGGTGTACCCGGTGGGTTTCCGGCGGGTGCCTCGGCGGTGGACGCGCGGACGTTCTCCGGAGGAGCCGGTGTGGGTGCCGGACCCGGCGGACACGCGGGCGACACCGCCCCGGCTCATCGAGCCGCCCATCGTCATTGGCCGGACAAAGGCGCTTCCGGGGATGCTGGAGACCGGTCCACCTGGACCCACGGACATGCTGGTGGACGAACATCCGCCCGGCGGAGCGGTTTGAGTAGCGGGGCCCGAAGGCCTACGCTGCTGACCCCATGAAGGCGATGCTCCTATCCCTGCTCTTCCTCGGCGCCGCGCCGTCCGGCCCCGCGCCGTCGTCCCTGCCTCCCGAAGCGCTGGGGGCCCCCCCGCTCGTGGACGCGTCTCCCACCGCGTGGTCGTGCACCATCGACACGCTGCGCGCGGGGAAGGAGTGCGTGTTCGAGGCGGAGATTCCGCCTTCCAAGGGCGCGAACGCGGACGTGGAGTCCGCCAACATCAAGCTGCTGAAGGACGCATCGCGCGCCCTCTGTTCGGAGGCCGTGAGCAACGCGCGGGACGGCGTGCCCGACCCGAAGCTCGTCGCCGTCTGCGAGCGCAAGTACGCGGACGTCGTGGGCCGCTGCGGCGTCGAAGGCAATACGCCGGTGGTGGATGCGAAGGGCCGCTTCGCCCCCGCGGCCCGCGCCTGCTACCGCGCGCTGTCCTCCGTGCTCCAGGACGTGCAGTTGATGGCCTCCGTGGCCTCCACCTGCTGTGAGTGCGCCGCGCGCAGCCAGTGCCCCGGCAACGGGGAGAGCTGCTACGCCGCCGTGTCGCGGCAACAGGCCGGGCCCACCACGCTCGCGTGCATGGACGAGCGCTGCCGCGACGCGTGCTCGATGATGCTGCCCTCGTCCGCGTCCATTCCTCGCCAGGCGCCGTCGCGCGCGGGCCAGCAGCACACCGACTCCGCCTCGCTGTAGCGCGCCCACCGAGCAGTCGCACTTCAAGGAGCCTCGCGCCATGCCCCGTCTTCCGATGCTGACCCTCCTGGGTGCGCTCGCCACCGGCTGCGGTGCCTCGCACTCCCACGTCGCGCTGGAGGACCGCGCCCTCACGGACTCGCCTCCGCCACGGACGCCGCCTCCCGCGCCCCGGAACTCCGTCGCCTCGGAGGAACCGCCTCCGTCGCCGCATGACGCCCGTGCGTTCCTGGCCCGCTACTCCACGCCCGCCGCGTGCGAGACCGCCGCCCGCAGGCTTCAGGCGACCTCTCGCGACGACGCGTGGCTCGCCCTGAAGATTTGCGCGGAGGGCCCCGGCTTCACCCAGCTGGGCGCGGTGCTGGGCAGCGCGTGGGCGGAGGACCTGCGCGTGCGGCCGGATGCCGCCAACCTCATCGCCCGCGTGGTGGCCCAGCGCGGCGGCAGCGTGGAAGGCGAGCTGCGCCTGCTCCACGCGCGCAAGGTGCCCATCTTCTCGCTCGCGTCCGCCGTCGCCCAGCCGGACACCTACCGCGGCCGCTACGTGCTCCTGCGCGCGCAGGTGGCCGACCAGCGCTCGGAAGGGGAGCGCCCCACGCTGTGGCTGGTGGAGCAGGGGCTCCAGTCCGTGGCCTCCCGCCGCGAGGTCGGCGTCGCCTACAACACGGACACTGTCATGGAGTCCTCCGGCGACCTGGGCGGACGCACGGCGCTCACCGGCGAGGGCCGCGTGGGCGGCTCCATCTTCACCCGCGAGAGCACCACCCAGTCCGCCTCCGAGCGCACCTACGACAACCTCTCCGAGGAGACCGGCCGCGAGGCCCTGGGCCGGCTGGCCGCGCCGGATCCCTTCCTGGAGACCCGCCGCGACTACGTCATCCTCGCGCGCTTCGACGGCCTGCGCGTCACCTCCGGCATGACCACCGACGACGAGGACGAGGGCCCCAAGATCCCCGTGCTCACCATCGTCAGCTACCACCTGCCGCAGGCGCTCGCCGTCTACTGACGCCAGCGCCCGTCCGTCAGCGCTTCACCGGCGCCACCGCCGTCAAATCGCGCGACGGCGTGCCGGAGTAGATCTCCACGTCGGTGGCCACCCACGACCCCAGCCGCTCACCGTAGGTCGTGTGCACCAGCACGCCCGGGCGCAGTTGGGCGCGGGCCACGCGCTTGCCGTCGCGCAGGATTCGCGTGGACGGCGCCACCACGAACGGCCGCTCCACGCCGTCGTCGTCGCGCACCGTGAAGCCCCGCGCGCCCGACAGCGTCACCGTGCCGTAGAAGTCCGGCACGGCCTCGGCCACCACCGAGCCCGCGCTGCCGCTCCCGCCGGTGCCTTCCTCCGTGGGGACCTCCGCGCGGGACGAGAACACCGCGAGCGGAGGCACCATGCCGCTCTCCGCGACGGCCCCGTCCCGCGACTGGCACGCGCTGACGCCCAGCACGAGCCCCCCAGCGAACAGCCACCTCCCCCATCCCTGGCGCATGGCACCCACCTCGCGAGCGTTGGTGCTCCCAAGATGGGGCGGAAACCCGATCCGACAACCACCCCCGACAGGGAGGCCCACCCCAGTGTCGCCCGGGCCACGAGGACCGCGACCGCGAGTGGGGGCAGGGGAGCGCCGTCAGTCCGGGCCGGACACCAGCCCGTGCTTTCGCAGGAGCTTACGCAGGTAGACGCGGTCGATGCCCGCCTCGCGCGACGCCTTGGAGACGTTGCCGCCGCATCGCTCGAGCAGCGTGCGCAGGTAGTCGCGCTCGAAGCCTTCGATGAGGCGCTCCTTCGCTTCCTTGAAGGGCAGCTCCAGCGCCAGCGACAGCGTGTCCTCCGGGTCCAGGTCCGGCGACAGGGCAGGGCGCGGGCGCGGCGTGTCCGGGAGCTCCGGCAGCGCGGACTCGCCCAGGCTCACCACCCGGTCCACCACGTTGCGCAATTCGCGCACGTTGCCCGGCCACGGGTACTGGGCGAGCAGGGCGCGCGTCTGGTCCGACAGGGCACTGGGCGGCTTGCCCATCCGCTCCAGCACGGTGTCGATGAGCAGCGGGATGTCCTCTGGCCGCTCGCGCAGGGGCGGCAGCGTCGCGCGCAGCACCGCGAGCCGGTGGAACAGGTCGCCGCGGAAGCGGCCCGCCTTCACCGCGCCCTCCAGGTCCTGGTGCGTGGCCGCCACCACCCGCACGTTCACCGAGCGGTAGTCGTTGGCGCCCACGCGCTTCACCTGCCGGCGCTCCAGCGCGCGCAGCAGCCGGGGCTGGACCTCCAGGGGCAGCTCCCCGACTTCATCCAGGAAGAGGGTGCCGCCGTGCGCGCGCTCGAAGGCGCCCGCCCGGTCCGCCTGCGCGCCGGTGAAGGCGCCCTTCACGTGGCCGAACAGCTCTGACTCCAACAACTGCGGCGCCACGCCCGCCAGGTCCACGATGACGAAGGGCCCCTTGGAGCGCCCGCCGTGCAGGTGCAGTCCTTCCGCGCACAGCTCCTTGCCGGTGCCCGTCTCGCCCTGGATGAGCACGTCGGATTCGCCCTGGGCCACGCGCTCCAGCAGCGTGAAGACCTCCCGCATCCGGCGGCTCTGGCCCACCAGGTTGCCGAAGCGTTCGCGGTTGGACAGGGGCAGGGCGTGCGCCTTCTCTGCCTCCGGCACGAGCTTCAGCTCCGTGGTGCCCAGCGTGAGCACCGCGCCGGGGCGCACCTCCAGGGTGGTGAAGCGCATGCCCTCGCAGAACGAGCCGTTGCGCGAGCCCACGTCCACCGCCTGGATGCCGTCCTCGCGCACGTCCAGCAGCAGGTGGCTGCGGGACACCGCCCGGTCCGCGATGATCACGTCGGAGCTGGCGTCCGCGCCCACCCGGTAGCGCCCGGGCGTCAGCGGGTAGCTCTGGCCCGCGTCCGGGCCGGACAGCACCAACAGCCGCACCCGCACCCGCGCCGAGCGCATCGCCGGCAGGGCGTCCGTGCGTAGCTGCCGGTCCTCCTCCCCGCTGTCGTCCCCGAAGCGCGCCACGGCGCGGACCATAACATACGGAAACAGAAAGGCCCGGCCTCCCCGCACGCACCGGAAGGCGCGTGGCCGGAAGAGGACGGGCCGGGAGGAGTCCAGGGGCTTGCCGCGGCGGTCAGGCCGGCGGCTTCGCGTGCTTGTAGAAGAGCACCAGCGTGTAGCAGTGGAACTCGTTGTCGGAGGACTGACACACGACCCGGTCCACGATCTCCAGGTCCGCGTTGCTCTTGATCCAGCGGGTGACGTTCTCACCCAACTCTTCCCGCTCCTTGGCCTTCGTCGCGGAGAAGACCTTCACGCCCGTGAACATCGCCTGCCACTCCTTGTGGGTGGTGAGAAAAGGCTTGACCGGGGGTTATCGCACACGCCGTTTCGGGGTGTCAAAAATGCTGCGGTCCAAAAGTCGTGATCCGCGAGGGAGCGGGGGGGCGCCACGGGGTGGGGGTTTGCAGGTGCACCGGCATGCATAGGTTCACCCGGTCGCACCCGGTTCGTGGATTGGGGCGGGGGCCCGGGGCCATTTCCGGCACGGGGCATGGGCGGAAAAAGGGGGCAGGACCGTGGACATGAAGACGAAGAAGGACCTGGCGGTCGATTTCATCAACACCATCCGCACCATGGAACCGAGTGCGCTCAACGCCCTCATCGTGAAGGAAGCGGGCGAGGAGCTGGCGCAGTTCTTCCTGAACTACAGCGCGAACCTCATCTCCAAGGATCCGTCCCGGGTGCTGGAGAACACGTCCTCGCTGATGCTGATGGGCTACCTCATCCGCACGTACGAGGAGAAGAACAGCCAGGCCAAGCAGGGCAACTTCCAGTCCTACGCGTACGCCTGAGGGCCTGTGCGCGCGGGCTCGACAGGCCCTGGGAGGCCTGTTAGGCACGCGTCGCCCATGCTCATCGACCTACACGCCCATTCCCACCTGTCCAAGGGGTGCGACCTGGAGCCGCGCGCCGTGCTGGAGCGGGCGGCCATGTTCGGCCTGGACGCGGTGGCGTTCACCGAGACGAACACCCAGGACGGCTGCGACGAACTGTTCGAGATCGGCGCGAAGTCCAAGGTGAAGGTCTTCGTGGGCCTGGAGCTCGTCACGGACCGGGGCCAGTACCTGTGCTTCTTCCCGAAGCCGGAGCTGGCGCCGGAGCCCGTGCAGATGTGGGGCAGCAACCGGGAGAAGCCCTGGAGCGCCGCCGAGTGCCTGCCCAAGGTGAAGGCGCTGGGCGCCGCCATCGTCGCGGCCCGCCCCTTCGACCGCGACGTGCCCAACCCCGCCATGGACTACGTGCGCTCGCTGTCTGGCGTGCTGTGCGCCGTGGAGGGCTACAACGCCAAGGTGAAGCAGACGGCCAATGACCTGGCCGTGGAGGCCGCGGAGGTCCTCAAGGTGCCCTGCGTGGGCGGCAGCGACGCGCGCGGCTCCCTGGACGAGATGGGCCGAGGCGCCACCTTCTTCAAGCGCGACGTGCTCACCCAGGCGCAGCTGGTGGAGGAGCTCTTCAAGGGCGACTACTGGCCGGTGATGGCCGGTGAATTGCCCCGCCTCACCCGTCCGGGAGAGGCCCAGGCCCAGCGCAAGGGCGGTGGCGGCGGCGGCAAGAAGCAGCACCGCCGCGGCGGCCGGCGCTAGGCGCCTCAGGGCAGGATGTTCTTCCCTGCCTCCTCCGCGCGCACCAGCCTCCCGTCGGTGAGGAACACCTTGCGGCGCTCGCCGGTGTAGCGCCACTCCTCGTTCTTCGCGGTGCCCTCCAGCGTGCGGCGCACGGACTCCGGTGGGCCCCAGGCCATGCGCACCGCGTCCGCGGGCATGTCCGGCACCAGCGTCTTGGTGCGCACGGCCTCCCTCACCGCCGTGCTGAAGCCGTTGAGCTGCTCCGTGAGCGGGTGGGGGGACAGCGTGCTCCCCAGCTCCGCGCGGAACGCGTCCTGCCGGTCGAGGTTGGGCGGCAGCACCATCACCACCTGCTCCCCCGCGGGGGCGCCCTCCACCGTCACGTACACCCACGGCCAGGTGCGCGGGGAGTACAGGACGCGCTCGGTGACGACCCACGCGGTGGGGAACTCCACCTTCGTGATCCGCACGCGCGAGCCGGCGGGGAGGGTGGCCTGGATGGGGCCGGGGTTGATGGGCTTGCCCTGGGTGTCATCCACCAGCCGCACGTCCTCCGGCGGGTAGGGCGTGAGCAGCCGCTTGGACGCGTCCCCGAAGAAGGGCGTCAGGTAGGCGGAGACGCGCAGGTACTGCTCCGCGTCCGGGCCGCTGAGGCCGCGGTTCAACGCGGCGCGGTCCTCGGGGGACATGCGGGTGGCGGACGCGCAGCCGATGGACGCGGCGGCCACGAGCGGCACCAGGAACAACGACGACAGCGAGCGGAAGGAACGCGGCATGGCACCTGGAGGCGCGCGGGGTGGGACGGCGCGTGCCTTCGGGTGTCTGCTTAGCCTAGCGGATGGCCTGCGTCAGCGCCGGCGTGTCCGTCGCCGCGAGCTTGCCGTTGCGGCAGCCGCGCTGCGGAGGACACACGGGCCCGCGGCCATGCGGATCCGCGACCAGGAGGAACCGCCCCTGCCCCCGCGCATCCGTCAGCTCCGGATGGCCGCACAGCGCGCAGTGGCGGGGGGGACGCTTCGAGGGAGGAAAGGGCACGCGTCAAGTCTGCGGCCTCCCCGCGCCCCCAGCGAATTTTCAGCCGGGGGCGGCAGGACGGTGGGACGTTGGAGCCTGGGCGCTACGACTTGTCGCCGGACGCGGACGGCGTGCTCGGCGCGGCCGCGGGAGCGCTGGCCGGCGTGCTCGTGCCGCTGCCCGACGCCGCGGTCGAAGACGACGCGCTCGACGACGCCGAGGACGAGGACGACGAACCGCCGCCACCGTCCTTCTTCGTGGAGCCGTACAGGTCCGAGTACCAGCCGCCACCCTTGAGGTGGAAGCTGGAGCGGCTGACCTGTTTGCTCAGCGTGCCCTGGGCGCCGCACGCGGTGCAGGCGGGGGGCGTCGGGTCGGACATCTTCTGCAGGACGTCGATGGTCTTTCCACAGGCCGAGCAGCCGTACTCGTAGATGGGCATGGGGTGGGTACCTCGTCTCGATGAGTCAGTTCGAAGGGGATTGGGCCTGGGCGGACAGCTGCTTGCGCAGGCCATCCGTCATGTTCAGGCGCTCGAAGGCGCGGGCCACCAGCTCCGCGGGTGCGCCATGCTTGCGCCCCACGACGTTGGCCAGCGAGTGGAGATCCGTGGCGTCCGGCAGGGCGTCCTTCGCCAGCCGCTCCAGCTCCTTGCGGAGCGCGTCGGCGAAGCGCTTCTGGATGCCCAGGTCCACCAGGTACTTGTCCCGGCCGAGCAGATCCAACCGGTGGGTGAGGTGGCCGGTGGCCAGCACCTCGTTGCGGAAGCGCTCGCGCAGGGCCTCCACCACCTCTTCCATCCTGAGCGCGTGCGTGAGCCGCTGCAACTCGCTGGGGGACAGGCCGAGCGCCCAGGCCACCCGGCCGGCGGCGCCGCGCTGGGATGCGTAGGCGGTCTCGATGTTGTGGCGCTCGCGGGCCTCCAGCGTCTCCATGATGCCGTGCTGGCGCAGCACGTTCTCCATGTCGACCTGGGTCATCTCACCGCGCGGGCCGTTGTAGCGGTGCTCCAGCGTGCGCAGGAGTGAGAAGCGGTGCTCCGTGGCCTCGATGGCGGCCTCCAGCGTCTCCTTGCCCTCGGCGCGCGTCAGTTCGAAGAACGACAGTCGCTGGGCCTCCACGCGGGTGAAGCGGCCGCGGGGGCGGGGCAGCTCGCGCTTGAGGAAGCGCGGGGCCTCCTCTTCCTGGGGAGCCTGGGTCGCCGGGGTGGGCGCGGCGGTGTCGGCGTCGTCCGCGTCGGTGGTGCGCTTCTTGGGCGCGATGCGCTCCTGGACGGCGGCGGCCTCCGCCTTCGCGCTCTTGCGGCGGCCGGTCTTCGCGTCCGTCTCCTCGGAGGGCGGGGTGGGGAGCGCGAACACGGGCGTCGTGGGGGCGGGCGCGGGAGGCGGCGTCTTCTCCTCGCGCACCTGGGCCAGCTCCTGCGCCACGTCGTAGTAGCCGCACTCCTGGCGCTGGGCCGCGAGCGCCGGCGTCACGCCGCGCAGGATGTCCACCACCGCGAAGGGCCCCAGGGGGGAGGTCTCCGGTTCACCGTCCGTGAGGGCGCGGACCCGGAAGTCCTCGTCCTCCGTGAGGAGCGCGAGCGCTTCACGGACCTGCTGTGCGGGGGCCGGAGCCTTCGCGCGTCGGCAGAAGTCCGACACCGCCACCGCCACCGGGGTGGGTACGTCATCGGGCTGCCGTCTTCTCTGCCAGGGACTGATCATGGAAAGGTTCGGAAAATTGCTCGTTTACGAGGGCGGATGCCTCTATCTTCGCGGCCAGACAGGTGTCAATGAGCCAGTCCGGCCTCAATGTAAACAGCCCACGCGCGGCGCAAGCCGAAGACTCCCGAGTCCATGGTAGTCAGCGGGGGAGCGGGCGCTTGCCAGGTCCGGCCGGCCAGAATGACTTGCGGGAGCAGGCATCCCCACCCCAACACATGGGGTGCTCCAGAGATTGCAGATGACGACCCATCACCACAGCCACTCCCACTCCCACGGCCCCTCGGACAAGGACAAGGACGAGGTGCTGGCGCGCTACATGGCCCAGCACGGCCTGAAGAGCACGCGTCAGCGCAGCCTCATCATCGACACCTTCTTCGAGGTGGGCGGCCACCTGTCCGTGGAGGAGCTGTGGAACAAGGTGCGCGAGCAGGACACCAAGGTGTCCGTGGCGACCGTGTACCGGACCATGAAGCTGCTCAACGAGTGCGGCCTGGCCCACGCGCGCAACTTCGGTGACGGGCAGACGCGCTACGAGGCGGCGGCGGGCCGCGAGCACCACGACCACCTCATCTGCACGAGCTGCGGCACCATCGTGGAGTTCGAGAACGACCGCATCGAGACGCTCCAGGACGCGGTGGCGCGCAAGCACGGCTTCACGGTGACGTCGCACAAGATGGAGCTGTACGGCCTGTGTCGCGACTGTCAGCTGCGCGGCGGCCCTCCGGGGTCCGAGGCCTGAGCGCGGTGAGCCCGGTGCGACGACGCACGCTCTCGCGAGCGGTGGCGCTGGGCGCGCTGTGCCTCCTGGGCTTGTTGGCGGGCTGCAGTCACGGCGGGCCGGTGGACGCCGGGCCCGCTTTCTACCGGGCGCTGTGGCTGCCGTCGGTGGGGCCCACGCGCTACGACCCGCGCCAGCTCCCGGGCAAGGTGGTGCTGGTGTCCTTCATGGCCACCTGGTGCTTCCCGTGCCTGGCGGATCAGCCCACGCTGACGAAGCTCCAGGAGACCTACGGCCCCCAGGGCTTCCAGGTCGTCGCGGTGGGGATGGACCTGGACGAGGGCAAGGTGCTGGGGCCGTTCGCGAACCACTACGCCTTTCCCTACCCGGTGCTCCTGTCCGATAAGCGGATGCGCGACGGCCAGAGCGCCTTTGGCCGCATCCGGGCGCTGCCCAGCACGGTGCTCCTGGACAAGCACGGCCGCGCGGTGGCCGCGTGGCAGGGCATCGAGGGCCAGGCGGACGTGGCGAAGGCCATTGAAAAGCTGCTGAAGGCGGACTGATTTTCCGCCTCCGCCCGGGTGCTACAGGGCTGGAGCGGAATAGTTGCGGGCAGGGGGGCCGCTGGTACCTTCGCCGGCGCTCATGACGTCCCGGCGAAAGCTCCTGATGGTGGCGGCGGTGGTGGCGGTGGCCTTGAGCCTCGCTTCGGTGGCGGACGCCAAGGGCTTCCGGCGCTACCTGCGCCTGCGGCAGGACGTGGAGGCGCTCGACGAGCGCAACCGCGCGCTGGCCGCGCAGAACGACGCGCTCCGCAAGGAGATCGCGGCGCTGCGCAAGGATCCGGCGACGCTGGAGCAGTCGGTACGTGAGGAGCTCGGCTATGTGAAGCCGGGCGAAATCGTCTTCCACCTGGAGTCGCCATGACCTCGCTGCCTGTGATGCCCTCTCCGGCGAAGCTCGTGCGCGCGACCTTCCGCGCCATCCCCGCGGCGGTGGCGCTGGCCACGTTCGTCCACCTGGCGCGCGGCGGCTTCCGGGGCCTGCACACGCTGGGGTGGACGGAGGCGGCCCTGGTGATGGGGCTGCTCGTCGGCATTGGCATGGCGGCGTGGCGCCGGGCCATGCGCTCCTCGGTGGGCGCGGTCATCGACCTGCGCGACGACCTGGAGCTGGGCGGCGCGCTCATCTCCGCGGCCTTCATCGTGGTGGCCATTGGCGGCGGGGAGCTGTTCCCCATCGTCTACCTCTTGATGGCGTTCCTGGTGGCGTTCCTGCCTCGCAACGCGGGCATGACGCTCCTGGGCGTGGCGCTGGTGTACGACGGTCTGGTGACGCTGGGTGGGCCGGTGGTGAACGTCACCGGGTTCCTGACGCACGCGGCGTTCCTGGCGCTGTTCGCGGGGCTGTACCACCTGGTGCTGTCCACGCGGATGTTGGTGGCGAAGCGGGCGGAGTCGGACGCGGTGCAGAAGCGCATCCGTGAAGTGGAGGAGCGCGCGCGCACCTTCCGGCTGGTGTCCTCCGGGACGCAGGACAGCTTCAGCGGGATGAACTCCGACGAGAAGTGGCTGGTCGCGTCGGTGAAGGAGATTGAAGGCGCGGTGCACGCGGCGCTGGAGATCGCGGAGACGGGCCTGCGCACGGACACCTGCGCGGCGTTCCTGCTCACGTCGGACGACCGGAGCCTGAAGCTGTACGACTGCCGCTCGGGTTCGGAGCGGGTGCAGCGTGAGAAGTTCAACGCGGGCGAGGGCATCATCGGCGGCGTGCTGAAGCGCCGCGCGCCGGTGCGGATGAACTCGCCGCAGGGGCTCAAGGGCGTCACCTACTACGAGGGCGGCGGCCCCACGGTGCAGGCGCTGCTGGCGGTGCCCATCCTGGAGGGCAGCGGGCTGGTGCGCGGCGTGCTGGTGGCGGACAAGCTCAAGAACGAGCCGTTCACGGACCAGGACGAGAAGATGCTGACCACCATCGCGGGAGAGGTGCTGCGCTCCATCGAGGTGGAGCGGGTGATGAGCTACATCCGCAAGACGCGCGACGAGAAGGACCGGTTCTTCCGGGCGATTGAGGAGCTCAACCGCGCGGGCAGCCCGGACCAGGTGTTCGTGGCGGTGCTGGAGGCGACGCGGCAGTTGGCGGGGCTGGACTTCTGCGCGGTGACGCTGGTGTCGGAGGTCGAGGGCAAGCGGGTGCACCGCGTGGCGCGGATGACGGGCGTCACGGCGCAGGGCAAGGCGCTGGAGGGCCAGACGTTCCAGGACAACAACGGCCTGGTGGCGAACGTGGTGCGCTACGGGGCGCCCTTGCCGGGGCGGGACATCAAGGCGATGGACCGCCAGGTCATCTTCGATGAAGAGACGCAGGTGCGCGGCCTGGGCGCGCTGAAGATCTTCCCGCTGGTGGCGGGGGACCGCATCCTGGGCACGCTGGTGGCGGGGTCGCGCAAGAAGGCGGCGTTCGAGCAGGACGTGCTGCGGATGATCGAAGTCATCGCCATCCAGGCGGCGCAGGCGGTGTTGCGCGCGCAGCTCTACGAGCAGATGGAGAAGATGGCGACGACGGACGGCCTCACGGGGCTGCTCAACCACCGCACGTTCCAGTCGCGCGCGGACGACATCCTGGCGCAGGCGCGGCGGTACAACCGCAAGTGCTCCATCATGTTGACGGACGTGGACCACTTCAAGAGCGTGAACGACACCTACGGCCACCCGACGGGCGACCAGGTGCTCAAGGGCGTGGCGCGCATCATCAAGACGCTGGCGCGGGACACGGACGTCGTCGCCCGCTACGGCGGCGAGGAGTTCGTGATGGTGATGCCGGAGACGGACGTGCAGGGCGCGAAGATCATCGCGGAGCGCATCCGCGAGGCGGTGATGGCGGAGGTCTTCCAGACGGAGATGGGCCCGCTGCGCATCACCATGTCGCTGGGCATCGCGACGTTCCCGGACAACGCGATGGAGAAGCAGCAGATGATCGACCTGGCGGACCAGTGCCTGTACCACTCGAAGCGCAACGGCCGGAACCAGTCCGTGACGGTGGCGCAGATGCAGGGTGGCCGGAAGCTGGCGGCGGTCGCGGAGTAGGGCGCTGGTGCCGCTTCCTCTCGCCGTCACCACCAGCACGAAGACGGATGCGGCCACGGTGCGCGAGGCGCGGGCCGTGGCGCAGCGGTGGAACCTGCCGTTCCTTTCGCGCCGCTCCAGTGAGGGCATCGCGCCCTGGCTGGGCACCAAGGTGGATGCGCTGCTCGTCGTGGGTGGCGATGGCGTGACGCTGTGGGAGCCGCAGGGTTCGTTCGGCTTTCACGCGGGCATGGCGCACCTGCGGCGCATGCGGCTGCGGCAGGGACAGCGCGATGACGCGTTCCTCAAGGTCGCGGAGATCGTCCCCGGGGATGCCGTGCTCGACTGCACCCTGGGGCTGGCTCAGGACGCGCTGGTGGCTTCGCTCGCTGTGGGTCCCACGGGCCGTGTTGTGGGTTTGGAGAAGAGCCTGCCGCTGTGCATCGTCGCCGCGGAGGGGCTCCAGCGCTACGACCGGGGCGCGGACTCGTGCGCCATCGAAGTGCTCCACGCGGATGCTCACTCGTACCTGAAGACGCTGCCCTCGAAGTCCTTTGACGTCGTCTTCTTCGATCCGATGTTCGCCAAGCCCAAGAAGGCCCAGCCCGCCTTCGACGTGCTTCGCCGCTTCGCGGAGCATGCCCCCCTCACTCCTGAGGCCGTGGAGGAGGGGAGACGTGTCGCTCGCCGGTGGGTCGTCGTGAAGGGCGCCCGCCACACCGATGACTTGAAGAAGGTGGGCATCCAGCCGGAGCCCACCTCGCGCTTCAGTGACGTCATCTGGGGGCGGCTGCCCGCGACGCCTTGAGCTACTCCTTCTCCGACCCCTTCGGCGGGCCCTCACTGCCCATCGGGGACATCTTGCTCGACAGCGCGCCGGCCTGCTCGTGCGCCATCAGGTCTCGCGGCGAGCGGTAGTACTGCATGGGCGAGTGGTGCAGGAAGTTCGACACGCGGCTCGTGTAGAGACACGCGTACTGCTCCACCTGGTAGCCGAAGCGGCTGTTCTCGTTGCCCTCCTTGAACAGCAGGCCCCAGTACGGGTTGAAGCCCTCCTCGACGTCGCGCTCCAGCGTGTCCGCGATGCCGTTGGTCTCCTTGAGCGAACGGCGCAGCTTCTCCAGCTCCGCCTTCACCTTCTTGCGCAGCTCCTCCACCTCCTGGCGCTCCGGAGCAGACAGTTCCTCGCGCTCCAGCCTGCGCTCCAGGGTGTTCAGCACCGTCTTGCGGTGGTTCACCTCGTCGTCCAGCCGCGCGCGCGTCAGCTCCACCTCTGACAGCGTGGTGATCTCCTCGCGCCGCGCGTCCGTGTACGTGATCTCGTCTTCAATCTCCTGGACGATCATGCACGTGCGCCACAGCGACGACTTCTTCGACTTCAGGATGTCGCCGTAGATGTGGTCGCCCACGTAGAGGATGTGCTCGCCCCGGTAGCCGGTGAACTCCTCGAACTGGGCCAGGTTGCCGCCCGAGTACACCGTGCCGCGCTCCAGCGACTTCGCCTCGCCCACGACCTTGCCGGCCTCCGTGGACGAGTCCAGCTCCAGGAACGGCCGCGCTTCCGTGAAGAAGGCCGGCTTGCCCGCCGCCGTCACCACGAAGTCGAAGTAGTTGCGCCAGCTGGGGTACTCCGGCAGCTGCCCGTCCAGCAGGTAGCGCATCACCGCGTTCGTGTAGTCCCACGCGGAGTTTGTCAGCAGGAACAGCCGCTTCCCGCCCGAGCGTAGCTTGTGCAACGCCGGCCCCAGCTCCGGATCCAGGAACACGTAGCGCGCCAGGTCCTTGCGGATCTCCCGCTTGAGCGAGTTGTCCCGGTGCACCGTGTCGATGGCTTCCCGGATGTCGTCGTAGAGCTTGCCGTAGTTCACGGTGTGCCCCAGCGACTCCATCAGCTCGATGATGCCCGAGTACAAACACGTCTCCGGCAACGCGAAGAGCGTGTCGTTCCACGCGAACTGCGGGTTGCGCAGCCGCACGCGCTTGTTGCGGTACAGCTCCTTCCACGCGTCGCGCTTGAGCGGCCTGAGGCCGTGGTACGCGCGCCCCACGTGACCGAAGCGGTCCATCTTCAGGACGTTGCCGTTGACCCGGTCCACCGCCAGCCCGCGCATCACGAAATGGTGGTCGTAGAGCAGGCCGCCCACGAACGGCGGGTAGCCGTACTCGCTGATCAGCTTCGCCAGCGTCATGTCGAACGACAACTGCTCCAGCCGGCGCATGTGGTAGATGGCCAGCGTGTAGTCCATGTCGAACCCGATGAGCTCGATGTGGTCCATGCGCAGGTTGCGGTTGACGAACACGTCCCGCGAATGCGGCACCTGGTCCGCGGCCTCGCGCGGCGTGGTGAGCAGCCGGCCGAGCACGTCGTCGGTGAGCAGGTCCCTCGCCCGGCGGGCCGCGTCGTCGGCGTGCTCGCGGCGGATGGAGGAACGGAAGCTCCCGTGCAGCGGATCCACGGAGGGTCCGCCAGGGATGGGCCTGACAGTCGAGAGTAGGGGCGACACGGGACCCCAAGACATAACACGCGCCGCGGGCCGTTCGCCCGCGTCCTTGCGGGCTTCGCACGGGGCTGGCACGCTCCCGTCCAACGATGCGCACCCCACGTCCAGCCCCGGCCTCGGCCGAGGACCTCCACGCGCGCCTGGCCGCTCGCATCACCGCGCTGGAGGACCGGGTGCGCCGTCTGGAGGCCCGGCTCGCCCTGGAGGCCCGCAAGCCGCCCGTCGTCCGCACCCGCGCCAGCACCTCCGCCGCCACCGTCCGCACCGCCAGGCCCCGGCCGCGCTGCCCCGGCTGCACCCTGGAGCTGCCCCGTGGACGGCGCGGTGAGTCGTGCGTGTGGTGTGGGTTCATGTTCGCCGCCGTGAGCCGTCGCAAGGCGCCCCGGAAGCAACGATGAGCGGGACGTACCGGCTCATCGGCCGCACGGAGGCAGGGGACCTCGCGGAGCTGTACGAGTCCCTGCTGCTGCCCTCCATCCCCGTCGCGGTGAAGCTCTTCCTGCCGCGCACCTCCGACCCCGCCTACGCCCGCTCGCTGGCGGAGACGGTGCGGCTGCTCCAGCCCGTGCGCCACCCGGGCCTCCTCCACGTCGTGGACGTGGGCTTCGTGCGCCAGCGGCTCGCCGTGGTGCGCGAGGACGTGGACGGCTTCACGCTGGGCGTCGCGCTCCAGCGCCTCAACACGAAGGAGGTGTTGCTGCCGCCCACGGTGGCGCTGTCCATCGTCATCCAGTTGTTGGAGACCGTGCAGCTCGCGCACGACGCGGGCGCCGTCCATGGGGCCATCACCCCCGGCAACGTGCTCCTGTCCCGCGACGGCTTCCCGGCCATCTGCGACTTCGGCGCGCTCCAGGCGCTCCTGTCCGTGCCCCAGCTCAAGCGCACGTTCGCGCACCGGGGCCGCAGCGCGTACCGTGCACCGGAGGTCACCCGCGGGGATCCGCCCACGGAGGCGTCCGACGTGTACTCGCTGGGCGCCATCGCGTACGAGCTGCTCACGTTGCGCGAGGCCGTGGTGCCCGGCAGCGGCGTGAGCACCCGCCGTGAGACGCTGCCTCCGCCCAGCCGGTTGGACCGGCGGATCAACTCGCGGCTGGATCCGGCGATCATGCGCGCGTTGGATCCGGCGCCCCAGCGGCGCTTCCGCTCGTGCGGCGAGTTCGCCCAGGCCCTGCGCAACTTCCTCTCCGCGGGCGGCGGCCTGCCCGGCGCGGAGGAGGTGGCGCGCTTCGTGTCGGAGCTGTTCCCCAACGAGGTGAGCCTCGCCGTACCCGGGCCCGTGCCGTTCGCGGAGCCCTTCCAACTGGAGCCCGTCTCCGGCGCGGAGATGGACGACCTGCACGCGGAGGAGCTCGAGGCCTCCATCGTCCAGCGCGCGCCGTACAGCCGCGCGCCCACGGAGCAGGAGGCCTCCGCCGAGACGCAGGAGGCCGCGCCCGGCTTCGAGGCGTTCCGCCCCGAGGACTACGCGCCGGATGACGACGCGCCCCTGGACGACGAGCCCGGGCCGGAAGGCGAACCGCGGAGCACCGAGCTCTCACCCGCGGGGCCGCTGGAGCAGGGCTGGGACGCGCCGCCTGGAGTGCTCGCGCAGAAGGCCCGCCGCCCGGACAGCCCGGCGTCCGCGCGAGCCGGGCGCAATCCTCGCGTGAAGGTCATCGAGGACTTCTCCGGACCACCGCTCGGGGACGATGAACCGCCCGTGCCCACCGGCCGCCGCGCGGCCATGCGCCCCGGCCCGGCGCTCGGGGACGATGAACCGCCCGTGCCCACCGGCCGACGCGCGGCCATGCGCCCCGGGGGCGCGGAAGAAGAGCCGGCGAAGCGCCCGGCCCTGCGCCCCGCGAAGGGGGCTGGCGGCAGGGCTCCTGGCCAGGAGACGGCGATCCTCCCCGCGGGTGGGGGAGTGCCCGCCGCCGCTGAGCGCCGGGGCCGCGCCGAACCCACCGAAGCCCTTCCCGCCGAGCCGCGCTCGGAGCGCCGCATGGCGCCTCCGAAGGCGGAAGGCCGCGTGCGCTCCGACATGGCCGTGCCCGCGCCGTCGGATCGGCACCTGCCGGTGCACCAGCGCTTCGACACGGTGGAGACGCCGCGCATGAGCGCGGTGGACGCCGGCACCCGCCGCAAGCGCCTGCTCTTCATCGCGGGCGGCATCGCGCTGGTGGGTCTGTTCATGTTCGCCGTCGCCGCGTGGCGGCTGGGCCTGGAGCCGGTGAAGGAACCGGAGCTGCCGCGTTACGACCCGAACGCGCCCGCGCCGCCCGCGAACCCGTCCGCGCTCAAGCCCATCGCGCCTCCTCCGCCCGCGCCGCCGCCCAACCCGGGCGCGCGGGACATCGAGGACGAGGACGCGGACGAGGACGCCGCCGAGCCCGGCGTTCCTCCCAAGAACCAGCGCGCGTTCCTCACGCTGCGCACGAACCTGCCGGCGAACGTCTTCATCGACGGGGCGAAGGTGCGCCGCGCGACGCCGCTGTTGAACTACCCGGTGCGCGTGGGCACTCGCGATATCCGCGTGGTGGCCATCTCCACCGGAGAGCAGAAGGACTTCCAGCTCCGCTTCTCGCGGGGCCAGCACCAGAAGCTGGAGGAGCAGTTCCAGCCTCCCCCCACCAGGCGGTGAGTTCCGTGGAGCGCACGCGCATCTTCGTCGTCGAGGACCAGCCCCAGCTCCTGAGGAACCTGGTCAAGGTGCTGGGCACCTTTCCGGAGCTGGAGATCGTGGGCACGTCCCAGGACGGCGAGCAGGCGGTGGACGACATCGTCCGTGAACGCCCGCAGCTCGTCCTTTTGGACCTGGAGCTGCCCAGCCTCAACGGCATCCAGGTGACCCAGAAGGTCAAGCGCCGCGCGCCCGAGGTGGAGATCCTCATCCTCACGTCCTTCGAGGACGAGCAGAAGGTCTACGAGGCCATTCAGGCGGGCGCGTCCGGCTACCTGGTGAAGCGGGTGGGGCCGGAGAAGATCCGCTCCGGCATCCAGGAGGTCATGGACGGGGGCACCGTGCTGGAGCCCATCATCGCCCGGCGCTTCTGGAACTACTTCCAGTCCATCCAAGCCAGGCCCACCCAGAAGCCCGCCGAGCTGCCCTGGGGGCTGACGGCCGTGGAGCTGGACGTCCTGCGCTACGTGGCCAAGGGCCTGTCCAACGCGGAGGTGGGGCGGGTGATGACGCTGGAGCGGCGCACCGTGCGCACGCACCTGTCGCATATCTACCGGAAGATGGGCGTCAACTCCCATGTGGACGCGGTGGTGATGGCCCTGCGTCAAGGTGTCGTGGATCTCTAGCCGCGCCGTGGTTACGGTGTGGCACCTATGTCCAAGGCATCCCCGCGGTCCACCGCCGTGCGCGCGGTGGACCCCACCCTCGCAGCGCTCTTCGACGTTCACGAGGCAACCCTGCCCAACGGCCTCAAGGTCCGCCTGCTGGCGAACCATCAGGCCCCGGTGGTCAGCCTCTACACCTTCTTCCAGGTGGGCAGCCGCAACGAGCGGCCCGGCATCACCGGCATCAGCCACCTGTTCGAACACATGATGTTCAACGGGGCCAAGAAGTACGGCCCCAAGATGTTCGACAAGACGCTGGAGTCCAACGGCGGCCGCTCGAACGCGTACACGTCCAACGACATGACCGTGTACTACGACGACTTCAGCGCGGACGCGCTGGAGACGGTGCTCGACCTGGAGTCGGACCGGATGCGCTCCCTGCGCATCTCCGACCAGACCCTGGCCAGCGAGCGCCAGGTCGTGATGGAGGAGCGCCGCGTCCGCGTGGACAACGAAATCCCCGGCATGATGGACGAGGAGCTGGGCACGCTTGTCTACAAGGCGCACGCGTACCGCTGGCCCGTCATCGGGTGGATGGCGGACATCGAGAACATCACCCGCGAGGACTGCCAGGAGTACTTCCGCACGTACTACGCGCCCAACAACGCGGTGCTCTACATCGTCGGGGACATCGACCCGAAGAAGACGCTCGCGCTGGTGAAGCGCTACTACGGCAACATCCCGCGCGGCCCCACGCCCGCGCCGGTGCTCAACGCGGAGCCGGAGCAGAAGGGCGAGCGCCGCGCCGTGGTGCGCCACCCCGCGCAGTCGCCGTCCGTGATGATCGGCTTCCGCGGCCCCGCCGCCAGCAACGAGGACACGCTGGTGCTGGACGTCGTCCAGTACATCCTCACCAAGGGTGAGGGCAGCCGGCTGGTGAAGTCGCTCGTGTATGACCAGAAGGCCGCCGTGTCGGTGATGCTCGACTGGAGCTGGCGCATCGACCCGGGGACCATCCTGTTCTACCTGGAGCTCAAGCCGGACTCGGACGCGGCGAAGGTGGAGGCCCTGCTGTACGCGGAGCTGGAGCGGCTCGCGCGCGAGGGCGTCACCGACAAGGAGCTGCAGAAGGCGAAGAACAACCTGCGCGCGGACCACCTGCGGGAGCTGTCCACCAACAGCGGCCGCGGGCACGCCCTGGGCCACTATGAGGCCCTGCTGGGCGACTGGCGCGAGGGCCTGTCCCTGCCGACCTTCTACGCGTCCGTCACGGCGGAGCAGGTGAAGGCCGTGGCCGCGAAGTACTTCGCCCCCGAGCGCCGCTCGGTGGTCACCCTCCATCCCGAAGCCGGCGCCGAAGAGGCCGGTGACGAAGCGGCGGAGGCTTGAACCCAATGGCCTCCCGAAAGATCGCCAACGTGAAGAGCACCGTCCGCAAGGCCGCCAAGGCCGTGCGCAAGCAGGCCACCGCCGCTCGCAAGAAGGTCGCGCAAGCGAAGAAGGCCGTCCCGGCCCAAGCCAAGAAGCTGAAGAAGCTGGTGAAGGCCGCGCCGCAGCCGAAGTCCGCCGCCACCGGCGAGCTGAAGCTGCCCGCGCTGCATGAGAGCACCACGTCCACGGGGCTGAGGGTCATCGCCGCCGAGCGCGGGCCGCTGCCGCTCGTCTCCGTGCGGCTGGTGATGCGCGCGGGCGGGGTGTGGGACCCGGCGGGCAAGGACGGCCTGGCGGACTTCACCGCGCGCCTGCTGCGCCGGGGCACGAAGCGCATGGACGCGGATGGCATCAGTGAAGCCATCGAGTTCGTGGGCGCCAGCCTCTACGCGGGCGTCAACGAGGACGTGCTGTCCGTCTACCTCACCACGCCCGCGGAGCACTTCTCCGCGATGCTAGACGTGCTGGGGCAGGTGGTGCGCGAGCCCACGTTCCCGGAGAAGGAGGTCGTGGACGCGCGGGAGCGCGCGCTGGCGCAGTTCGCCAACGACCTGGATGATCCGTCCTCCATCGCGGACCGCGCCTTCACGCGCGCCATCTGGGGTGACCACCCATACGGGCGCGACCTGGGCGGCAACAAGCGCACCGTGTCCACCTTCACCCGCGACGACGTGGTCCGCTTCCACGCCGAGTGCATGGGACCGCGCATCTCCCTGCTCACGGTGGTGGGCGCCATCGACCCGGCGACCGTGGCCGCGGAGGCCGAGCGCGCCTTCGCCGGCTGGACGGGCGGCCCCGACGCGGATCCGATGCTGCCCCGCAAGCAGGAGCCGCTGGCCAAGGCCGGCACGGTGCTGCTGGTGGACAAGCCGGACCAGACGCAGTCCCAGGTGCGCCTGGGCGGCCCCGGCTTCTGGCTGGGCCACGAGGACTACTTCCCGGCCACGGCGATGAACATCGCGCTGGGCGGCGGCTTCACGTCGCGGCTGATGAACGAGATCCGCGTCAACCGGGGCCTCACCTACGGCGTCAGCTCCTACTTCGACACGATGAGCGCGGCCGGCATCTTCGCGCTCTCCACGTTCACGAAGACCGCGTCCACGCGGGAGATCATCGACGTGGCGCTGAAGGAGATCCACGGCGTGCGCGACGGCGGCCTCAAGCCCCGCGAGCTGAAGGACGCGCAGAGCTACCTGGCCGGCCTGTATCCGCTGCGCACGGAGACCAACGAGTCCGTGGCCTCCGTCATCGCGGACATGCGCATGCACGGCCTGGGCGACGACTGGGTGGAGAAGTTCCGTGACCGCCTTCGCGCGGTGACCCCGAAGGACGTGGCCGCGGCGGCGAAGAAATACGCCTTCGCGGACCGGCCCGTCATCGTGGTGCTGGGCAAGGCGTCGGAGGTGAAGCCGCTCCTGGAAGGGCTGGGCCCCATCACCGTCGTGCCGGCGTCGGACTACGAATGAGCAGTGACGTTCCCCGCGTCCTCTTCGAGGACGCGGGCGTGATGGTGGTGGACAAGCCGGCCGGGGTGCTCGTCATCCCCGGCCGCGAGGGCGGTCCGTCCCTGCGCGACACGCTGGAAGCGCACCTGGGCCGCAAGGTCTTCGTGGTGCACCGGTTGGACAGGGACACGTCCGGCGCGCTGGTGTTCGCGCTGGACGCGGCCGTGCACCGCGCGCTGTCCCAGGCCTTCGAGACAGGCAAGGTGCGCAAGCGCTACCGCGCCCTGGTGGAGGGCCGGCTGGAGGCGCCCCGGATGGTGGACGCGCCGCTCGTCGCCGGACGCAAGGGGCGCATGCGCGTGGCGAGGCCGGAGGAGCCGGAGGCGAAGCCGTCACGCACGCGGGTGCGCCCGGTGGAGACCTTCGCGAGCGCGTCGCTGGTGGAGGCGGAGCCGCTGACGGGCCGCACGCATCAGATCCGCGTGCACCTGCTGTCCCTGGGGCATCCGCTGCTCGTGGACCACCAGTACGGCCGCGAGGCGCCGCTCACGGAGGGCGACCTGGGAGGGCAGGGGAGTCAGGAGGTGCTGACCCGGACGCCGCTGCATGCCGCCCGGGTGGAGTGGCCCGCGTTGCCCGGGCTGCCCGCGCGCGGCGTGGATGCGCCGCTGCCCGCGGACATGCAGCGCACGTTGGAGCTGCTGCGCGCGGCGGGGTGAGGCGCGGCGCTACTTGTACGGCTCCAGCCGGAACGTGTTGGAGTCGCCGCTCACCCCGAAGCTGTCCATCGCGGTGAGGCGCACGTTGCCCGCGGGCGCGTCCATGACGATGTTCGCGTTGCACACGCCGACGTCGCACGGGCCGATCTTGGAGGGGGTCACCGTGCCTCGCGAGGCGCTTAGCTCCACCGAGCCCTGGAAGTGCCCGGCCCTCGGCCCCTGGGCGCGCACCGTGATGGCGAAGGCCGTGCGGCTCACACGCGTGCCTTCGATGACGTCGAAGCTGAAGCCCGTGATGTCGCCCGCGCGCATCGGCACGTCCGGCCCGGGGCCCGCGTCCACCTGCTCTCCGCCGTCCGTGGTGTCGACCCCGCCGTCGAAGTCGCTCTCGAGGGGCCCCGCGTCGGTGAGGATGAGGATGCCGGCGTCCTCGGTGAGGGGAGGGTCGATGACCTCCTGCCCCGGAGGGCGCAGGGTGAGGGCGCCTTCGGCCACCGCCTCGCGCCCGTCATCCAGTCGCAGCCGCACCGCGTGCGGGCCGGCGCCCAGCCCCCGGGGCACCGTCACGATGGCGACGCCCGCCGGGTCGAAGCTCGACACCACCGCTTCCTGCTCATCCATCCAGATGCGGCCGGAGCCCATGCGCGCATCCACCTTCTCCTCTCCGTAGTCCACGGCCATGCTGTAGCGCGCGTCGAAGCGCACGGTGACGTCCTCGTCCTTCGCGTTCACCGGCAGCGTCGCGGGCTCCACGCCGACAATGGTGGGCGGAGGCAACGCGGACGGGTCCCCCGAGCAGGCCCACGCCAGCACCGCCATCCCCACCGTGGTGGCCAGGCCCGCGCGCATCACGGGACGAACCTCAGCCCCGCGGACACGGACACGCCACCCAACTGGGCGCGCAGCGACGGTGTCTCCACCGGCGCCAACGCCGCGCGCACCTCCGTGAGGAGGCTCCAACGGCCCAACCGATAGGCGCCCTGCGCGGCCAGGAATCCCATGGCGCGCACTCTGCGCTCCTCCACGGCGGCAGGAAAGACGTCACCGGTCCCAATGCCTTGCGTCGACAGGTGATGGCTCAAAGCCAGCACTCCGCCGCCTGCACGGCCGTCCAGCTGAAAGGAACCCCGCTGGAAAAGGGTGGCCCGCGCGGACAGAAGCAGGGGAATCCCCCACACGCGCGAGTGCACCTCCGTGCCTCCCTGCTGGCCGTCCAGACTCGCGTGACGCAGGCCCACCTCCGCCTCCGCCGCCACGCGCCAGTACGGCACCGGCACCGGCAGCGGCACGGAGACGCCCAGCCCCAGCAGCGGCCCACCATTGGCGCCGCTCGCGAACGCGGCGCCACCCAGGAGGAACAGCGACGGCCGTACCGCCGCCGCCGGGACCAGGACACCGTGTGCCGGGAAGGGTCTGTCGGTGTCGATGATCGCCACCTCCGCGGGCCGTGCGGGGGCGGGCTTCACCGCGCCCTGGAGCTTCACCGCGTCCTCGACGGGCGCATCCCTCCAGCGAACGGTGACGGACACGTCCGTGGCGTCCGCGCGCGGCTGCACCGCGTAGCGCGCGCGGTCCTGCTCCACCGGCTTCACGGTGGCGCCCTCCGCCTCCACGGTCAGCTCCGAGGGCGCGATCCGCTCCTCGTCCCCCGCGATGATCAGCCAACCACCGCCCTCCACGGGCAGCGGATCCGGCGTGAGCGCGGCGACGAGCGGGCGCCCGGCGGGCACCTCCAGCGGCGCGCTGCGATCCGTGGTGAGCGTGCCCCGCGTCGCGAGCACGCGCGCCTGCGTCGCATCCGGCGGCACCTCCACGGGCACCTGCGCCTGGCCACGCCCATCCGCCTTCACCGGACCGAAGCGCGCGTCGCCCACCACGACCACGACCTCCGCGCCCGGCGCCGTGGACACGTCCAGCGTGGTGCGGCCCAAGAGGGGCAGCCGGACAGTGGTGACCTCCGGCGCGCGGCCGTCCTCCACCCAGAACGCGAGCACCGCCCACAGCGGGTAGCGCACCGGCGGCGGCGTCCAGTGGAAGACGCGCTCGGCGCCGCCCTCCACCCGCGTCCGTTCCCAGGTGCCGGAAGAGGCCGCCGCGCGCACCGGGCCGGCGCCCCTGGGCACCCGCACCCGCACCTCCACGGTGACGTCCTGCCCGAGCACCACGCGCCCGGGCGTCGCCTCCACCTCCGGCGGATCCGCCCGTGCGACGGCGGCACCCAGCATCAGGAGGCAGAGAACGAGGGGGAGCGGCGGACGCATACGGGACACCCAGCACCCCAGTTGACCGCCGCTCCGGCCTCCGGGTCAATCCCCGGAAGGCAGGGAAGTCTCAGCGGCCGTGTCCGCCTCCGGGGGCGGCTCGGCCTGGGGCTTGTCCGCGGGGCCGGTGTGCTTGTTCGTCGGCGGACTGAAGACGGGCTTGTCCGCCGGAGCGCCGCCCCTGCCGTGCACCAGCGTCTTGGTGTCCGAGCGGAAGGTGAGGTCCACCTTGTCGCCGCGCACCGCCGTCACCAGGCCCACGCCGAACGTCGGGTGGTGGAGCACCTGATCCACCTTGTAGGTGTCCTTGGGGCTGTACTTGGGCGCGCTCGCGATGTCCTTGCCCGCCAACTGCTCGTCGAAGGAGATGACCACCTTCTCCGCGCGGGGCGTGCTGGAAGAGGCGCGGGGAGCGCGCGTCGCGGCGGCCTTGGTGGGGCGGTCCGTGACGCCCGCCGCGCCACGGAACGCGTGGTCCCCGCCGCACGTGTTGCAGCGGACGCGCACGATCTTGGGACCGACCATCGCGAGGATGGTGTGCGCCAGGTTCATCTTGCAGCGGGTGCACTGGGCATCCACCTCGCCGCCGACCTTCTGAGTAGCCATGCTGTCGTGTCGCTCTGGCCCGGCAACTCCCCTGGAGGGCGCGCCGGGCGTGGAAGTAAAGAGGGCCGCGCAACATAACGGCCGACCCCAGGCGGAGGAAGCCCCATCGCATCCCACCCGCGCGCCGCGTGGGAGCCCTCCGGCCAACCAGCCGATGGAGGTGGGGGTGGGATGGGCCATCGCTCTGTTCCCTTGTGCCGCCGTCCGGAGCACGTAGAGTCGCCCGCCTGAACGCATGACCACCGAGACCCCCAGCAAACCCAACCGGTTCACCGGCGCCTTCACCCAGTCGGTGGAGGGGCTCGGCAAGGGCATCATCGACGTCATCAGCAGCATTGGCGGCGTGGTCGCCCTGGGGCTGGACGTCTTCCGCTGGAGCGTGCGCCGCCCGTTCCGGCTGCACAACCTCTTCACCCAGCTGGACTTCGTGGGCGTGGGCTCCATCTTCATCGTGGGGCTCACAGGCACCTTCACCGGCATGGTGTTCGCCCTCCAGACGTCCACGGCGTTCGCCCTCTTCGACGCGGAGAGCCTGGTGGGCCCCACCGTGGCCCTGACGCTCACGCGAGAGCTGGCCTCCGTGTTCGCCGCGCTGATGGTCACCATGCGCGCCGGCTCCGCCATGTGCACGGAGCTGGGCACCATGCGCGTCACCGAGCAGGTGGACGCGCTGGAGACCATGGCCGTCAACCCGGTGCAGTACCTCCTGGTCCCCCGGGTGCTCGCGGGCCTGTTCATGGTCCCCGCGCTCACCATGCTCTTCAACACCACGGGCATGAGCGGCGCCTACGTGGTCGCCGTCTTCGGCCTGGGCATCTCCCCCGGCACCTTCCTGTCCCGCACCCAGCAGTGGATGGCGCCAGCGGACGTCTACGAGGGCCTGCTCAAGGGCGCCATCTTCGGCCTCTCCGTGGCCCTCATCTGTTGCTACAAGGGCTTCAACGCATCCGGCGGCGCCAAGGGCGTGGGCCAGGCGACCACGGAGGCGATGGTCTCGAGCGCGCTGGCCATCTTCATCCTCGACTTCATCGTCGGCATGTTGATGCACTGATGAGCTCTACGACGGCGCCCGGCTCCGAGCGGGCCATGATCGACATCGTGGACCTGCACAAGACGTTCGCGGGCAACAAGGTCCTCACCGGCATCAACCTCACCGTGCCCGCGGGCAGCACCTGCGTCATCCTGGGCGGCTCCGGCTCCGGCAAGACGGTGCTGATGAAGCACATGATCGGCCTGCTCAAGCCGGACAGCGGCCAGGTCATCATCGACGGGCAGGACATCGTCCCCATGAGCGTGGAGGGGCTGCAGCAGGTCCGCCGCAGCTTCGGCATGGTGTTCCAGGCCGCCGCGCTCTTCGACTCCATGACGGTGTTCGAGAACGTCGCCTTCCCGCTGCGCCAGCACACCAAGCTGTCCGAGGACGAGATCCGCGTCCAGGTGAGGAAGCGCCTGGACCTCATGGGGCTCAAGCGCGAGGTGGAGGGCCGCTTCCCCGCGGACCTGTCCGGCGGCATGCGCAAGCGCGTGGGCCTGGCGCGCGCCGTGGTGCTGGACCCGAAGGTCGTCCTCTATGACGAGCCCACCACCGGCCTGGATCCCATCACCACGGACTCCGTGGACGACATGATCCTCACCGCGCAGAAGGAGCTGGGCGTCACCAGCGTGGTCATCAGCCACGACATCGCGTCCGCCTTCAACGTGGCCAATCAGATCGCCTTCCTGTCCAAGGGCGTCATCGTGGAGCACGGCTCGCCGGAGCAGCTGCGGGAGTCCCAGCACCCGGCCGTCCAGGTCTTCCTCCAGACCTGGTTCGGCAAGAACTAGGACATTCAGGTAGGGAATCCGGTCCCCCAAGGATTCCAGTCCCTCATGAAAAGCTGGCACCCGGCATGCAAATCGTTAGAGTCGCGCGCGGCCGGTGGTAGCGCTCGGAGTCACATCAGGTGAAGAAGCTCGTCACGCCCTTCCGTGTTGGCCTGCTGGTCCTCGCCGCCGGAGGATTCCTCATCACGTTCGTGCTGTTCGCCAAGAAGGGCGGGCTGAGCGACAGTGATTCCACCCAGGTGTGGGCCTACTTCCGGGACGCGTCCGGCCTGGCGGTCCGCGGCCGGGTGCAGATCGCCGGTATTCCTGTCGGCGAAATCAGCGACATCAGCCTGGAAGGAACCCGCGCGAAGATCTGGCTGAAGATCCGCAAGGGCGTGGACCTGCGCCAGGACGCCGCGGTCACCAAGCGCTCGGAGTCGCTGCTGGGTGACTACCTGCTGGATTTGAACCCGGGCACGGAGCAGGCGCCGGAGCTGGAGAACGGCGGGCAGATCCGCCGCGTCATCGACACCCAGGGCGTGGAGGCCGTCTTCGAGTCCCTGTCGCAGATCACCTCCGACATCCAGCAGGTGACGGGCGCGCTGCGCGAGGTGCTGGGCGGCGAGAAGGGCGCGGGCAGCCTGGAGCGCATCGTGGAGAACCTGGTCCGCCTGTCGGACTCGGTGGACGCGACGGTGCGCCGCAACACGGACCGCCTGGACACCATCATGGCGAACGTGGAGGGCGTGTCCTCCGACGTGCGCGCCATCACCCAGGGCAACGGCGCGGAGGTGACGCGCATCGTCACCAACGTGGAGCGCATCACCCAGGACGTCCGCGAGGTGCTGGGCACCGTCAAGAACATCGTGGGCAGCGGGGAAGGGGAGTTCAAGGAGAGCGTCTCCAGCCTCAAGCAGACGCTGGGCCGGCTGGACAACACCCTGGCCAACCTGGAGGACATCACCCGCAAGGTGAAGGACGGCGAGGGCGCCGCGGGCGCGCTGCTCACCGACGAGCAGCTGGGCCAGCGCCTCAGCGAGGCCGTCACCGACGTGAGCGAGTTCGCCACCCGCCTGAGCACCCTGCAGACGGAGGTGGGCCTGTTCAGCAGCTACCTCGTGGCCCAGGGCGCGTCGAAGAACGGCCTGACGCTGAAGCTCATCCCCAAGCCGGACAAGTACTACCTGCTGGAGATCATCGACGACCCGCGCGGCTCCGTCAGCACGCAGGTGGTGCAGACGAACCCGCCGTCGGAGGGAGATCCGGTCATCCAGACGCAGAAGGTGACCAAGGAGTCCTTCAAGGTCAGCCTCCAGTTCGCCAAGCGCTACTACTTCACCACCCTGCGCGTGGGCCTCATTGAATCCACGGGCGGCGTGGGCGCGGACCTGCACCTCTTCGACGACGCGCTGACGCTGAAGATGGACGCGTTCAACTTCACGGCGGACGAGCTGCGCTACCCGCGCCTGCGCGCCATGCTGAAAGCCCAGGCGTTCGACCACCTGTACGTCATGGCGGGCATGGACGACATCCTCAACGCCAGGCAGCGCGACGCGGCCACCCGGCGCCTCATCGCCGGCCGGGACTTCTTCTTCGGCGCGGGCTTCTTCTTCACCGACGACGACCTGAAGGCCCTCATCGCCACCACGGGCGTCCCGACCTTCTAGACCGTTGTCCCCTTGACGTTGCCGGGAAGGTGTCGTACCCGGCACGGGCACGGGGTTTCCCCTGGAACGCGCCGTGCCCTGACGCGAAGCCTTACGCGCGCCGGGTCACCCCCAGGAAGAAGCCTCCATGTCTCTGCTCGTCGTCGGTTCAATCGCGCTGGACTCGCTGGAAACGCCCTTCGGCAAGAAGGAGGACGTGCTGGGTGGCTCCGCCACCTACTTCTCCACCTCCGCGTCCTTCTTCAGCCCCGTGCAACTGGTGGCGGTGATTGGCGAGGACTTCCCGGAGTCGCACCTGCAGTTCCTGCGCGGGCGCGGAATCGACCTGGAGGGGCTGACCCGTGAGGCCGGCCGCACCTTCCGCTGGAAGGGCAAGTACGGCTGGGAGCTCAACGAGGCGCAGACGCTGGACACCCAGCTCAACGTCTTCGAGTCCTTCTCGCCCAACCTGCCGGCCGCCTACCGCGAGACGCCCTACGTCTTCCTGGGCAACATCCACCCGGAGCTCCAGTCGCGCGTGCTGGACCAGGTGAAGGCGCCCAGGCTGGTGGCCGCGGACACGATGAACTTCTGGATCCAGGGCAGCCGTCCCGCGCTGCTCAAGACGCTCCAGCGCGTGAACCTGCTCTTCATCAACGACGCGGAGGCGCGCCAGCTGTCCGGCGAGCACAACGTGGTGAAGGCCGCCCGCGCCATCCTGGCCATGGGCCCCTCCCGCGTGGTCATCAAGCGCGGCGAGCACGGCGCTCTCCTCTTCGACCAGGACCACATCTTCGCCTGCCCGGCCTTCCCCCTGTCGGAGGTGTTCGACCCCACCGGCGCGGGTGACACCTTCGCCGGCGGCTTCATGGGCACGCTGGCCAGCTCCGGCGGCAAGGTGGACCAGCAGGTGCTGCGCAAGGCCATGGTCATGGGCAGCGTGATGGCCTCCTTCACCGTGGAGAAGTTCAGCCTGGAGCGCCTGCGCGAGGTGCAGCGCCCGGAGATCCACGCCCGCTTCGCCGAGTTCAAGAAGCTCACCCACTTCGACGACCTGGGCCCGCTGGGCGGGTAGGGGAGCGCTGGCAAGGGGACGGATGGCCCGGTGTGGAACTTGACGGGCCGCACCCACCCTCCCTAGGCTCGGGCGGACGCAGTGGATGAATAAATCCGGTGCGGACGTCCTTTTTCAGCGCCGACGTGGACGGGAAGGTGTCACGTCGGGAGGTCCCCCGGTTGAGCGAGAATCGAAAGCACGCGCGGGTCGGCACCCACCTGCGCTGCTGGTGCGAGGGTGAGAACGTGACCCTGTATGCACGCATCGCCAACCTGAGCGAGGGCGGCCTCTTCCTGAGGACGAGCACCCCGCTGGCGGCGGGGACGCGGGCGCAGGTGAGGCTCACGCAGCAGGCGACGGACACGCAGTTGCAGGCGCAGGCCACGGTCGTCTGGTTGCGGCAGGAAGAGCAACCCGCCGGCCGCCCCCCGGGCATGGGCCTGAGATTCGAAGCGTTGGACGCGGACGCACTGACGAGTCTGCGGCGCATCATCTCCCAGCAGCAAGCCCACCCCTAGGGTCCCCATGCGCATCGCCGTCATCTCCGACATCCACTCCAACATCGAGGCCCTCACGGAGGTGCTGAGGGTGGCGGAGCACCAGAAGGTGGACCGCTTCGTGTCGCTGGGGGACATCGTCGGTTATGGGGCGTCCCCCAACCCGTGCTGTGACCTGGTGCGCTCGGTGGCGGAGATCACGCTCCTGGGCAACCACGACGCCGCGGTGGCGGGGCGGATGGACTACTCGTACTACTACGACGCCGCCCGGCACGCGCTCGACTGGAGCGCCAACGTCATCTCCGACGAGAACCTGGCCTGGCTGCGCAGCCTCCCGTACACGTACCGCATTGGCGAGGTGGGCTTCTGCCACGGGTCGCCCATCGACCCGAAGGCGTACGAGTACATCTTCGCGCTGGAGCAGGCGCGGGAGCTGACGCCGTACGTGGCGGAGCTGCCGGAAGTGACCTTCATCGGCCACAGCCACCTGTGCCGCGCGTTCGCCATTGGCAACGGCGAGGTGAACGACGTGGTCGCGCAGAAGTTCGTGCTGCGCAAGGGCTACAAGTACATCGTGTCCGTGGGGAGCGTGGGCCAGCCGCGCGACTACGACAACCGGGCCTGCTTCGTCATCTGCGACACGGACGCGCGCACGGTGGAGTACCTGCGCGTGGAGTACGACATCGAGACCTCCGCGCAGAAGATCTTCGACGCGGACCTGGCGCTCAACTTCGGCAAGCGGCTGTTCCTGGGCGTGTAGGCCGGACCCGCCGCCCCATGCGGAAAAGGGGCGCGGCCGGATGGAAGGTGGCATAAACCGGGGCCGTGCGCCCCCAGGTCCCCCGTCCGATGCGGCCCTTCATGGGCCTTGGCCTCGCAGCATTGCTCCTCGTCAGCGGGTGCAGCCGCTCGCCCGCGCCGTCCTCGCCCGAGTTCGAGCAGGCCAGCCGCCGGTGGACGGCGCTCTACGCCCAGAAGCTGGACGGCGCGTATCTGGACCCCTCCATCGGGGAGATTGAAGCGCAGCTGCAGCGCGTGCCCGCGGACAGCGTGGACTCGCTCGCGTCCCAGGACCTGCTCCAGCGCATCCAGGCGGGCCGCACGCGCATGCAGGCGGCCCAGGAGGAGCAGCGCCGCGCGGTGGCCAACGCCGGCTCGCTGCCCACGATGGACCCCTCCTCGACGAACTTCCCGCGCCAGGCCGAGCCCGAGGCGGCCGAGCCCGTGGACGCCGGGCCGGGGGACGCCGGGGTGATTGCCGGGCCCCAGATGGGCACCCCGGCCTCCGCGCTGGTGGCGGGCTTCGAGGGCTGCTTCGGCCGGGGCACGCCCGTCACGGTGGAGGGGCGGGGGATGCGGGACACCTGGCAGCTGAGCGACCGGGCGTCCTGCCAGCTGGGGTATCCCAGCCACCGGGACTCCGTGCTGGTGATTGAAGACGGCCGGGTGTTGGCGCTGTTACCCAAGAGCGCCGTGCGGACCGTGCGCCGTTATGAGGACGGCGGCACGGTGCCCGTGAATGATGGCGGGCGTTGAACCTCTCTCTTTCAAGAGCTGACGACCTTCGATGAACGAACAGACCTTCATGAAGTTGATGCGCGTGCTGCCCAAGTCGGCGGTGTCCTCCGCGGTGGGCCTGGCCACGCGCCTGCCCGCGCCCGCGCCGGTGCACCACTGGGCCATGCGCACCTTCGCCAAGGCGTACAACGTGGACATGGAGGAGGCGGAGCACTCCTTCGAGAAGTACCCGACCTTCGCCCAGTTCTTCACCCGCGGCCTGAAGCCGGGCCTGCGCCCGGTGGACGCCGGCGAGAAGGTCGTCGTGTCCCCGGTGGACGGCCGGGTGTCCCAGGTGGGCTACGCGGACAACGGCCGCTGCCTGCAGGCCAAGGGCATTGAGTACACGGTGGACGAGCTGTTGGGCGACGCGCAGGCGGCGAAGCCCTTCCACGGCGGCGCCTGGACGACGGTGTACCTGTCCCCGCGCGACTACCACCGCATCCACTCGCCGCTGGGCGGCACCATCACCGGGTACGCGTACATCCCGGGTGAGTTCTGGCCGGTGAACCCCGCGTCGGTGAAGAACAAGCAGTCGCTGTTCTGCGTGAACGAGCGGCTCGTCACGTACCTGGACACCGTGGCCGGCAAGGTGGCGGTGGTGAAGGTGGGCGCCACCTGCGTGTCGCGCATCAAGGCGTCCTACGAGGACATCACCACGCACGTGGGCCAGCCCGGCAAGGTGCACAGCTACAGCGCGGGCATCCCGGTGGAGAAGGGCGGCGAATTGGGCCGCTTCGAGATGGGCTCCACCGTCATCCTCTGCTTCGAGCCCGGCCGCGTGCGCTGGGACGACAGCATGCAGCCCGAAGCGGTGGTGCGCATGGGCACGCGTATCGGAGTCATCACGTGAGCCAGAAGATCAACGGCGTGAAGGGGATGAACGACCTTCTGCCGGGCGAAATCGAGATCTGGCAGTTCGTCGAGTCCACGGCGCGCACGCTGTTCGGCCGCTTTGGCTACGGCGAGGTGCGCACGCCGATGGTGGAGGACACGGCCCTCTTCGTGCGCAGCGTGGGCGAGGAGACGGACATCGTCGGCAAGGAGATGTACACCTTCGAGGACAAGGGCGGCCGCAGCCTGTCCCTGCGTCCGGAGGGCACCGCGCCCGCGGCGCGCGCGTACATCGAGCACTCGGTGAACAACCAGGAGCCGGTGTCCCGCTGGTTCTACATGGGGCCCATGTTCCGCTACGAGCGGATGAAGACGGGCCGCTACCGCCAGTTCTACCAGATTGGCGCGGAGGCCTACGGCGCGAAGGAGCCCGCGCAGGACGCGGAGCTGATGGACGTGGTGGTGCAGTTCCTGGAGGCCCTGGGCCTCACGGACATCAGCCTGAACATCAACTCGCTGGGCGACGACAACTGCCGGCCCGCGTACCACGCGAAGCTGGTGGAGTACCTCAACGCGCACCGGGAAGAGCTGTGCGCGGACTGCCAGCAGCGGCTGGAGCGCAACCCGCTGCGCGTCCTGGACTGCAAGAACGAGAAGTGCCAGGCGGTGGCCGCCGCCGGGCCCAACGTGCTCGAGTTCCTGTGCGAGCCGTGCCGCGCGCACTTCACGGACCTGCAGCGCAAGCTGGGCGTGCTGGGCATCAAGTACGTGGTGAACCACCGGCTGGTGCGCGGCCTGGACTACTACACGCGCACCGTCTTCGAGTTCATCGCCTCGCACCCCGCGCTGGGCACCGCCAGCACGGTGGGCGGCGGCGGGCGCTACGACAAGATGATGAAGGGCCTGGGCGGGCCGGACGTGCCCGCGGTGGGCTACGCCATGGGCCTGGACCGGCTGGTGCTGCTGCTCAAGGAGAGCGGCAAGACGTTCGTCCAGCGGCCGGACCTGTTCATCGCCGTGGCGGACGAGGGCTCGCAGGACGAGGGTCTGAAGCTGGCCAGCCGCCTGCGCCGCGAGGGCCTCAAGGTGGACTTCGACACGCGCGGCGGCAGCCTCAAGAGCCAGATGAAGCGCGCGGACAAGTCCGGCGCCCGCTTCACGCTGGTGCTGGGCGAGCAGGAGCGCACCACGGGCCAGGCGAAGCTCAAGCCCATGGCGGGCGGAGAGCCCGTCCCCGTGGCGCTCGACAGCGTCGCCGCCACCGTGCGCGCGCAGCCGGACGCTCCGGCTCCGGTCCCCACGGCCTGATCCAGAAGCCCCTCCGGCATGACGCGCCAGGCCGGAGGGGAGGGGGGCGGCCTGTCTTCCCTGAAAACCTGGAAGTAAAGGTGTTAAGCAGCGTAAGTCCCGGGAATCGCTGGGGGAATGAGGCTCTGGAGATTCGCGGACATTGAGAGGTTGGAGTACATTCCATCCTCCATGTCGAGCGCTCCGCAGCCCGTCTCCATGATCGATGGCCTCCGTTGGATCCCTGTCGCCGGGGACAGCATGTGGCCGTCTTTGCGTGCGGGGGACGTGGCGGAGGTGGAGCCGCTGGTGGAGGCGCCGCGCCCGGGTGAGGTGGTGCTGGCGCGCTTCGAGTCCTCGCTGGTGCTGCACCGGGTTCGCTGGTGCGACGGCAGCTTCTGCGCGCTTCGCGGGGACAATGGCGGCATGGAAGATCCGCCGCTGCCTCTCATCCGTATCCTGGGACGCGCGCGGCGTGTGCGCCGGGGCGGGACGCTGTTGGAGATGGACCGTTGGGACGTGGGGCCGCGGCGGCTGGGCCGCTGGCGCGCGACGCTGAAGCGCCAGGTGGCCGCGTGGCTGGGAAGGACGGTCCGCGCATGAGCTTTCAGGAAGGCAGCGTTCCCCGGCGGCGTCTGGGGACCTCGGGGGAGGGCTTCGGCGCGGACTTCCTGGTGCTGGACGCGGAGGGGCGCACGCTGCGCGGGCTCAACCCCACGGCGGCGCGCATCTGGGCGCTGTGCGACGGACAGCGCACGGCCCGGGCGGTGGCGGAGCAGGTGGCTTCCGAGTTTTCGACCGACGTCGGTCCGGTGCTGACCGACACGCTGCGCTTCCTGGAGGAGCTTCAGCGGCGGGGCCTGTTGGACGAAGTGCGCGCGCCGGCCGGTGCCGCGCCTCTGGAGGAAACATGATGCGGGCGCTCGTGGCCGTGCTGGCGGGTGCAATGGTGCTGTCGGCGTGCTCGGAAGGGGTGTCCCCCCTGCCGCCGCCTTCGGCCGTGAAGCCGGGGCAGGGCAGCGGTTCCTCCGCCCCCGTGGATCCGACGGACGTGCTGGCCGGTGGTGGGAGCGTGGCCCGGCCGCCGCCTTCGGCCCCCGCGGGCGAAGAGCCGCCCCCGGAAGAGCCGCCTCCAGAAGAGCCGCCTCCAGAAGAGCCGCCTCCGGAAGAAGAGCCGCCGCCGGCGCCGCTGCCGCCCCCGACCGGGAGCGCGGAGGTGGTGGGCGCGGGTTCGGAGCCCACGCCCCTGTCCCGGGTACAGCAGGTGGACGTGGACTTCGTGGTGAGCGGCGTGCGGAACAAGGGCCTGGTGGACGTGGAGTTCATCGCGCCGGGCGGCCGTCCGTATGAGAAGCGGAGCGCGACGGTGGTGGCGCCGCCGGAGGAGACGCGGACGCTGCGCTACTCGCTGCCGGTGGCGGGCACGCCGGTGTCCATGACGCGCATGACGGGCACCTGGCAGGTGCGCTTCTTCCTGGATGGGGCGCAGCTGGCCGCCACGTCCTTCACCCTGGAGCCGTGACGTGAGGCACGCCATGAACGTCCGCATCCTCGCGCTCTTCGCCGTGCTGCTGCCCGCGGTGGGCTTCTCCCAGACGACCTGGACCGTGCGCCCCGTCCCCTCCGCCGGAGAGACCGTCGCGCGCGTGGTGATGGAGGACGCGTCCGACCTCGTCCTGGAGGTGACGAACACGAGCACGTCCACCAACGACTCCCGCCTGTCGGAGGTGTCCTTCGTCCTGCCGGCGGGCTACCAGCTGCTGGGGGGCCTGCCCGCGGAGGAGAACCCGCACTGGAAGGTCGAGTACATCGACGCCAACGAGCGGCGCATCACCTTCCAGTCCACGCGGGGCTGCGTGGACGAGGGGCGGGGCCTGGCCAACAACGAGTCCGCGCGCTTCGTGCTGAGCGTGGTGGGCCCGGCCAACCGCAACACCGACAGCACCACCGAACGCCTGGTGGCGGGGACGTACGCCCGCGACCAGTGCGACGGCAGGAGCTACACGTACAACGTCAACGCCATGACCGCCTGGACGCGGAGCATCCTGGCCGCGAACGTGACGCTGGCGCCGCGGGTGCTGGCGGTCAACGGCTCCACCGTGGCGCGCGTGGTGGTGGAGAACCGCGGCACCGGCGCGGCCACCGTGTCCGTGGACAACCCCACCTCCACGAGCAACGTGCCCCTCACCACCGTGACCAAGGACGGCGGCAGGTCCGTGGCGGTGCGCGCCGCGGGTGTCTTCGCGGTCAATCTGAGGCCCACCGCCGCCGGCGCCGTGGCCGCGCGCGTCCGGGCGCGCACGAGCACCGCGAACGCGCCGCTGGTGGACTCGCCCCTGGCGAACGTGGGCAACCTGGTCGCGGCGGCGGACATGGACATCGTAGACGCGTTCAGCGCGGAGCAGGTGACGCTGCGCCTGATCGTGTTCAACACGTCCACCACGAACACGTACACGCAGGTGCGCCCGCGCGCGCCGGTGCTGCTGGGCAGCGCGACGGCGTCGCTCGTGTCCGGGCCGTCGCCGGAGAGCGTGGCGCAGCTGGCCCCGGGCGCCTCCGCCCAGTTCACCTGGCGCTACCAGGTGTCGGGCTCGCCCGGCGCCAGCTACCAGTTCCAGGCGCAGGTGGACGGGACGCTCAACGGTTCGTCGGTGGCGGGGGACCCGGTCACGGCTCGCAAGGGCCGCATCGTGGAGCACCGCGTGCGGCTGAGCCAGGAGACGGTGTCCACGGCGGCCACGTCCCTGACGGTGGCGTACACGGTGCAGAACCGGGGCACGCTGCCCATCTACGAGGTGAAGCTGTTCAAGCCCGCGGTGAACTACTTCGCGGTGGCCGCGTCGGGGCCGCAGCCGTTCGGCGACTGGAACGTCTACACGGACGCGACCGGCTACCTCTGGGAGTCGGAGTCCGGCATCCCGGTGGGTGGCGAGGCCACCTTCCGCATCACCTATTCGGGCTTCACCGCCGTCCTCTCGGACACGGCGTTCCGCCACCGGTTGGAGCTGAACCAGGGCTGGAACGATCCGCGCATCCGCGTGGAGGCGACGATGACGCTGCTCGCGGTCACCGCTGCGCCGGACGTGGAGCGCCTCACGGGCGTGGCCCGCGACGGCAGCGTGACGCTCACGTGGGACAACCCCTTCAACCACGGCGGCACCCTGGTGCTGCGCGCGGTGGGGGCGACGCCCGACACCGCGCCGACGAGCGGCGTGCACTACGCGCCAGGCGAGGCGCTGGGCAACGCGACGGTGGCCTACGTGGACGAGTTCAGCTCCGCGTCGTCCGTCACGGACACGGCGGTGACGAACGGCACGACGTACTTCTACCGCGTGTTCAACGCGGATGATCAGCTGCGGTACGGGCCGGGCAACCAGCCCACCTCGGTGGGCCTGCTGGCCACGCCCCGGGCGCGCGTGGCGGGCAACCCGCTGTGGTGCTACTCGGTGGGCCTGGCCTCGCGGCACCAGCCCATCACGGAGCTGGGCGTGGGCATCTTCTCCTCCTTCAACGATTCGGTGGTGGGCGTCCTCACGAACACCGCGAACCCGTCCGAGGACGGCGCCGAGCGGTTCCGGCCCGTGAAGATGCCGAGCACGATTGGCAGCCGCTTCCCGGTGGTGCCGCTGCTGGGCCGGCCCGGACAGCAGTGGCTCGTCGTGGGCGACGAGTCCGGTGTGCCGGCGGTGATCAACGCGGCCACGGGCGAGTTCCTCTGGAAGAACACCACGCTGGGCCTGGGGCGCATCAGCTCGTTCCCGGTGACGCAGCTGCTCGACTACGCGAACCCGGAGTACCGGACGACGTACTCGAACGTGGACCTGGCCATCTTCGCCACGCGCAACTCGTCCGCGCAGAACCAGGTGGTCGCGCTGAACGCGGCCACCGGCGCGCTCATCTGGCGCTACCGGCCCGGGGACCTGGGCATGGTGACCGGCAGCATGCTGGTGGACTACTCGAAGAACCGGCTCTACGTGGCGACGGCCTCTGGCGTGAGCACGGACACTCTGCGCGTGCTCAACAGCCTCACGGGCGCGGAGGTCGCGCGGCTGGAGCTGGGCGACCTGGAGTACGGCGTGGTCCGCAACGCCACGAGCAACCAGATCCTGGTCACCGCCAATGACGGCCGGGTGTACGGCGTGAGTCCGGACAACCATTCCAGGGTCTGGACGGCCGCCGTGCGGTCCGGCACGGCGCAGGCGTTCACCCACTTCGCGAGGCCCCAGGGCCGGGGCTTCATCGTGGCCACGGAGGACAACAAGGTCGAGCGCTACGAGGTGGTCGAGGCGAACGGGACCGGTGTGCCCGAGCTGAAGTGGTCAGCGCCCATCCCGGCGCGCCCCACCGGTCTGTTCACCCTCAACCTGGGTGGCTCGGTGCGCGTCTACGTTGGAAGCGCGGACGGCAAGGTGCACCAACTGGATGGCGAACTGGGGACCGAGACCGGGCAGGTGACCGTGGGCCCGGCGCAGAGGCTCTACACGCCGACCATCGACCACACCGTGAACCGGTTGCATGTCGGTACCGAGGATGGTCGTATCTGTGCCTTCCCGGTGCCCTTCTAGGGAGGCCATCACGTGAGACAACGCCCTTCACAGCCTCCCTCGGTACCGAAGCCGCCGGCCGCGCCCGCCGTGTACGTGCCTCCCGCCATCCTGTGGGAGCAGCCCTTCGTCGCGCTGGCGCAGCTGTCCATGTGCACCATCCCCGGCGAATCGGAGTGCGTGCCGTGAACGGTGGGGACCCCCTGCCGGGTCCCCGTGACGGCGCGCTGCGGATCACCCTGGCCGGGTGGACCGTGGCGCTCGATGTGGAGGATGACGCGCTCGCCGGTCCGCTCCGGCGCGTGTTCGGCGCGTTCCTCGCTCCGGAGGCCGTGGCTCCCGATGCCCGGCTGGTGATGCGCAACCCTCCCAGCCCCCAGGCTCCGCCCACCGTGCAGGAGCTGCCCCGGCTGACGCCTGGTGACTCGGGGACGCTGCGCGTGGAGGGCGCCGGGTACTCCGCGGTGCTCTCCGCGGACCGGTGCCACGCGGCGGTCATCGGATCCGGGCGGTACCCGGTGGAGAACGTGCTCAAGGTGATGCTCGCGTCCGCGCTGGCGAGGCGTGGCGGGCTGCTCATCCACGGCGTGGGGCTGGTGCACGAGGGCCGGGCCGCGCTCTTCGTCGGGCACTCCGGCGCGGGCAAGAGCACCCTGGGCGGGCTGTGGCGCGAGGCGGGCGGGACGGTGCTCGCGGATGAGCTGGTCGCGGTGTGGCCCGTGGAAGGCGGTGGGTGGCGCGCGGCGGGGACGCCCTGGAACGTGCCGGTCCGGACCGCCGAGGCGTCGCTCGTTGCCGTAGGCACACTGGGCTGGGACGCGGCCTCGCGGTGGGAGGCGCAGGGGGCGGGGGAGGTGGCCCGCGTGCTGCTGCTGAACGCGCTGTTGCCCGAGCCCACGCCCTCGGGCCGGGGAGCGCTGGTGGGCGCGGCCGGACGCGTGCTGTCGTCCGTGGAGACCGCCCGGCTCGTGTTCGCGCGGGACGCCAGCGCCGCGGAGGTGGTGCGGGCGCGGCTGGAGGCAGCGAGACCGCGATAGCGCGGGGGCCTCGTGTGGTGGGTGTCGCGCAGGGGCACCTGGACGCAGCGCGATCGCCATTGTGGGGAGCTCCGAGCGAGCCCGCCTCGGGCTCCTGCCGCGCGCCGGAACGGAAGCGGCACCGCGTCCCAGGCAGGGGGCTCGCGCTTGCCTCGCGTCTGCGTTACAGCGGGCGTGGGAGGCGGACGCTGGTGGCTGAGACGCGGGTGCCGTTGACGGTGATCGCTGGACCCACGGCGTCGGGGAAGACGGCGTTGGCCATCGCCTGGGCTCGCGACGTGGGCGGGGAGATCGTCAGCGCGGACTCGCAGCAGGTCTACCGCGCCTTCGACATCGGCACCGCGAAGCCCACCGCCGAGGAGCTGGCCGCCGTGCCGCACCAGCTGGTCTCCTGCGTGGATCCGCTCGAGCCCTTCTCCGCCGCCGAGTACCAGCGCCGCGCGGACGCGGCCATCGCGGACATCGCTTCACGTGGCCGGCCGGTGTTCGTCGTCGGCGGCACCGGCCTGTACCTGCGCATCCTGCTGCACGGCGTGGTGGACGCGCCTGGCGCCCTGCCTTCGCTGCGCGCGGAGCTGGAGGCGCTCGCGGCGGAGCAGGGGAGGGAGGCCGTGCATCGCCGGCTGGCCGAGGTGGATCCGGAGACCGCCGCGAAGCTGCCCCCCCAGGATCTGGTCCGCGTCGTCCGCGCCCTGGAGATCCACGCGCAGACAGGCGTGCCCGCGTCCGAGTTCCGCCGCGCCCACGCCTTCGCGCCGGACCGCTATCCCTTCCAGCTCTACGTGTTGGAGCCGCCGCGCGAGGCGCTCTACGCCGCCATCAACGCGCGCACGGAGGCGCTCTTCTCGCGGGGGCTCGTGGAGGAGACGCGGGCCCTGCTGGAGCAGGGCTACGCGGACGCGGCCCCCATGCGCAGCGTCGGCTACGTGCAGGCCCGCGCCGTGGTGGAGGGGCGGATGACCCGCGAGAAGGCCATCGCCGACACCGCGCAGGAAACCCGGCGGTACGCCAAGCGGCAACTCACCTGGTTCCGCAAGGAGCCCGGCGCGGTGTTCCTTGCGCCGCCGTACGCCCGTCCCGCCCCGCGGGCGCGGTAGGCCGCACTGGCCCCTGCTCGCCGTTCCGCCTCATTTCGTCCGGCGGCGCCGATTGTTCGCGCCCGGTCGCGCGCCCATCTTCCACGAGGAAGCGCTACCCCCACCACGTCCACTCCCGGACCGACAGGCGGCCGAGGGCCCGAGGCGGGCAGCCATCACCGTGGAGATTGTCATGCGAACGAACGTCGAACGCGCGCCGGAGACCCGGCCGGACCGTCCCTCTCGGGGAGCCTCCGCCATGTGGGGCGGCCCCTTCCTCCTGGGCCTGCTGACGGCGATCGCGGGTGTCGTGCTGCTGGGCGCCACATTCTTCACCAGCATGGTGACCGTCTTCTTCGTGGGCATGATGCTGGTGATTGGCGGCGTCCTGGAGATCGCCGCGGCCATCCGCTCACGCAGCGAAAGCCGGAGCGCCTTCTGGTCCTTCATGCTGGGAGGCGTCCTCACCACCGTGGTCGGCATCCTCACGGTCATGTACCCGGCCGCGGGGCTCGCCTCCCTCACGCTGCTGATCGCCGGCTACTTCTTCGCCAGCGGCCTCTTCCACGTCATCACCTCCGTCATGGACCGCTACTTCCAGTGGGGATGGGACCTGGCCTACGGCCTCATCTCCCTGGTCCTGGGCCTCAGCGTGATGGCCAGGTGGCCCGCGTCCTCCGTGTGGCTCGTGGGCACGATGGTGGGGCTCGCCGTCTTCTTCCGAGGCATCTCGATGATGTCCGGCTCGCTCATCCTGCGAAAAGGACTGCATCGCGTGGAGGCCTGAGCGCCAGATGAACCCCTGGTGCCATTTCACTCGCGGTGAGTCAAGGATATCCGCGAGTGAAATCCCGGCGCCGGTCCGGTTCGCGGCCTACTTCGTCTTCTTGTGCGCGTCGTCGAACTGGTCGGCGAACTGATCCCGCGGCACGTGCTTCAGGGCGCCCTTGGCGTCCGGGCGCTCCAGCGTGAAGTCGTGGATGGTGCCGCGCACCAGGTACTCCTGATCCCGCTTGGAGTTCATCATCGCGCGCTCGCGGTAGGTGAAGCTGCCCTTGGTCGGATCCACGCCGACGTCCGCGAGGATGGGCCGCTCGTGCGCCTCCGGCTGCCACACCGGCGTGCCGGGCTGGCTGCGGTTCACGGCCGTCTCGTCCAGGCCCGGGTGCATGGACGTGCGGATGTCCCGCTGGATGTCGAACTGGTCGAAGACGTCACCGCCCTTCGCGTCGTGCGCCGGGTTGTGGACGATGCGGCTCTGGCCGTAGTCCGGGTTGTCCACGAGCTTCTTCTCCGTGGCCTGGCCATCCACGCCCACGGGCACGCCGCTGAAGGACGTGAAGGGCGAGTGGGCCTTCGTCTCCTTCGCGCCGTCCACGTGCGCGGTCAGCGTCACCGTGCGGTCCTTCGCGTCCACCGGCTGCAGCTTGCCGTCGCGGTCGATGGCCGACTTGGGCGTGTCGTACTTCGGCTGGATCTCGTTGAAGGGGAAGTTGTCCCGGCGGGTCAGCTCCACGTCCGGCCGGATGCGCGGCGCGAACTGGTTGTTGCCGCCGTCACGCCGATCCAGGCCGTTCATGATGTCGGTCATGACGTCGTGCTGCTGGAACTTGATCCGGTTCTGATCGGCGCGGGCCTTGAGCACCTCCTCCTGCGACGGGACCTTGGTGGAGAAGGTGCGCTGGATCTCCGGCGCGTGCTTGAGCAACCGGGACGACGTCTGCGTGGCGCGAAAGAACTTCGTGGCGAGCATGAGGGATTCCCTTTGAGTGGAGCATGAAGTGCGAAGCTTCATGCTTTTGTAGGGATTATCCCGTCAGCGTGATTGTGGTTGCGTGCAGGTAGGTGTCAGGACGCAAAACGGTCTTCGCCAAATGTTTCCGCGACCGCGGGCCGGATGACGTCACGCGGCGAACCGAGCGGGTCCGGCACGCGGCCGGTGAGCTGGCACAGGAGGCGGTCCGGGTTCACCGGCTTGGGCAGGAAGGCCTCCGCGCCCGCGTCGAGCGCGCGCTGACGCACGTGCGGACGGTTGAGGCCGCTCATCACCAGCACGCGCGTGTCGCGGGTGAGCGGGTGCTGCTTGAGGCCTTCGCACAGACGCAGGCCGTCCACCCAGTGTAGCACCACGTCCAACAGGATGGCGGTGGGCGGACGGCGCGCCACCGCGCAGAACAGCGCCAGCTCGTCCGCGAAGGACACCACGCGCGCGCCGGTGCTCTCCAACAGGAGCGTGAGCGCCTCGCGCGTGTCCGCGTCGTCGTCCACCACGTAGTAGAGGTCCGGCTCCACCTCCGGCACCAGCGTGGGCACGGGCTCGATGGGCGTGCGCAGCCACGAGCCCACCACCTCGCGCACGCCCGACCAGCGCGCCGCGGACAGCAGGCCCAGCGGAGTGGGGGAGCTCAACCCCAAGACGCCGCCGCCGTACACGCCGCCCGCCGAGTGCTTCGCGCGCGCCGCGACGAACGCCGCCGGAGCCCGCTTGCCCGCGCGGCACAGCCAGGTGATGGAGCGCGCTCCCGCCGCCGCGTCCTCCATCAGCTCGCCCAGCCCATCGCGCACGTAGCGGCGCTCCAGCGACGGCGCGTCCAGCCCGCCATCCAGCAGCGCCACCGCGGCGCGGCTGCACGACGCCAGCGTCTCCGACAGGCCCACCTGCAGCGGGTGGCCGAAGGCCGCGGGGCCCACCACCAACTGCCCGGGCGCCACCAACGTGCGGCCGGGGCCGAAGGGCAGGCGCGTCGTCTCCAGCGAGGTGAGCTCGAAGCCCTCGTCCAGCAGGCCGTCGCGCGCGGCCATCATCAGCACCTGGCACAGGTCCGCGGGCGTCACCGCCGCGCCGAAGGCCAGCGCGTACACGGACGACGCGCCCGGAATCAGGAACAGCGCGTCCACGGAAGGCAGCGGCGACACCCACAGCCTCGCCACCGGCATCAGGTCGCGGCCCGGCATCCCGCCCGTGATGCGCGCCTGCACCGCCGGCATGGACGGCGCTGGCTTGAAGCCCTTGAAGAAGGCGTCACCCAAGAGAGGCCCCGCGCCCGCCGCCAGCGCCACCGCGTGGAAGCGCTCGCCGCTGCCCTGCGCGCGGACGACCAGGGGCCCCGCGTTGCGCACCGCCGTGGGCGCGTCCGGGGCGGGCGCCTGCCGCTCCACGCGCTCCACGTGGCGGTTCACGAACCGGGCACCCTGCGCGCTAGCCGCCGTGGACAGCACGTGGCGTACCATGTCCAGGCCGCCTTCACCCTTGGGCCAGCCATCCACGACCCAGAGGCCGCCGGCCGCGCAGGGCAAGAGCTCGCGCTCGCCCTGGGAGATGATCTCCACGCCGCGCAGCTCATGGGCGCGCCACTCCGGAGGAATCCGGCAGCCCAGCGCGGCGAGCCGCGAGCGGCACTCCGGCGTGAGCAGGGCAGGGGGCGCGGTGCGCTCCTCGGTGCCTCCCGCGTAGACGCGCACGTCCAGGGCCACGCCCCGCGCGCGGCCGTTGAAGAGAAGGGAGGCCGCGAGCCCCGCCCCGGCGATGCCGCCGCCGACGATCGCCACCCTCGAACCACTCGCCAGCTTGCTGGTCCCGCTCATCGCGCGCCCTCGCTCCCTTCCCGCCGTCAGTGCCGCTGTGCCGGGGAGGAGTGGACCGACTGGCCGTACACCACCACCCGGTCGCGCCCCTCCCGCTTGGCCTCGTAGAGCGCGGCGTCCGCCGCCTTCAGCAAGGCCTCCGTGCTCTCTCGCGGGGAGTCGACCGTGTGGTCCGCCACGCCCACGCTGATGCTCAACCCGAAGGGCGCCGGGCGCCCGTCACCACGCTGCACGTTCACGCCGCGCAGCTCCGAGCGCAGGCGCTCCGCGAACACCGCGGCCTCCAACGACGTCTGGTGCGGCAGGAGCACGACGAACTCGTCCCCACCGAAGCGCGCCGCGAAGTCGGACTCGCGCAGGTTGCCCTGCATCAGCGTGGCCAGGGCCAGGATGGCGCGGTTGCCCACGTCGTGGCCCATGCCGTCGTTGATGGCCTTCAGGTGGTCCAGGTCGATGACCACCACGCTCAGCGCGTAGCCGTAGCGCAGGGCGCGCTTGAACTCGTCCTCCAGCCGCACCGACAGCGCCCGGAAGTTCGCCAGGCCCGTGAGCGCGTCCGTCTGCGCCAGCACCTGGAGCTTGCGCTGCTGCTCGCTCTGGCGCACCGCGCGGTCGATGCGGGCGAGCAGTTCGCGCGAGCTCGCCGGCTTGTGGATGAAGTCCACGGCGCCCATCTCCAGACATCGCTCCAGGGTCGCCTCGTCCGCGTCCCCCGTGAGGAAGATGACCGGCACCGTCTCCGTGCGCACGTCGCCCTGGAGTGTCTCCAGGACCGCCAGCCCATCCCCGGAGGGCAGGAACCGGTCCAGCAGCACCAGGTCCGGGCGGTGCTCGCGCGCCAGCTCCACGCCCGCGTCCGCGTCGGATGCGGCCAGCACGTCGAAGCGCGGGGCGAGCAGGTCCATCAAGCCTTCGCGCACGCCGGTGTCGTCCTCGATGATGAGCAGGAGCGCGCGCTCACTGCTGCGGCCGTGCCGTTCCATGAACTGGTTCGCTCCGCTCGCCTGTCCCGAAATGGCAGGCCGAAAGTCTCGGGCGCCACGCCCTTCCAGGTGCTCCCCACGCCCTTGCGCCCCACGCGCACCCGCCGCCGCCTCGTTCTGCAAGCACCCACCCACCCATCCAAACTTCACCCGAGACCTCCGGCTGCCAAGCCCGTCCGCCTCCGCGGGGGCTTTGGGAACCATGCGTTCCAATCGCCCGCGTGCCCCTGCCCGAGAGCAAGCCCTGTGCCCCGCGCTTCACGGACGCGACGGCCTCTTTTCAGGGGGTTGCATGGGGGCCCGCGAAACAGCCAACAAGACAGCCGGAAGACGTTGCAGCGTAAGTCCCGGGCGCACGGTAGGAATTGCCGGACGCGGGCCGCTCGGGAGCCAGTGCCCCCGGGTGGGATGGAGCGGCGGATCCGTCGGGGACTCCCCGGAGGCGCGCGCTCGAAGCGGCGCCATCGACGGGGCCAAGGCAGGCGGTGGAGGGAGGCCCTGGCGCCATTGCGGTGGCGCCGGGCCATCACTTCCACCGGGACTTCAGCGCCGGTGGGTGAACTGCACGCGGCGCCCGCCACCCTGGGGCGGCATCATCGGCGGCGCCTCCAGGCCGAACTGCCACCAGAGCGGCTCGTAGGGCTTCATCTTCAGGCGCTTGTCGTTCTGCAGCTGGGCGAGGCTGCCCTTGAGCTTCTCGTCGGAGGGGTTCTGCTCCACGCCGCGCGCGAGCACGCGCTGGGCCGCGTCCTTGTCCTTCAACTGGAGGAGGCACCACGCGTACACGGCCCAGACGATGGACTCCTTCTTGCCGCTCTTCGCCGCGGCCTCGAAGGAGGCCTTCATGGCGGGCACGTCGTTGCGGCGGAAGTGCAGGGCGCCCTCCATGGCCTTGGCCATGTAGTTGCGGCCGCTGGCCTTCTCCAGGTGGGGCTTCGCGCCGTCCAGATCCTTGATCATGTACTTCAGCATCCCGATCTGCGCGTGGATCTCCGGGCCGATGAGGAACTGCCACTTGTCCCAGACCAGGCCCTGTTCGAGCGTCTGGACGGCCCGGTCCACGCGGCCCTGGGCCTCCTTCTGGTTGGCGGGCTGGCCCTGGAGATCCTTCTGCACCGTCGTCATCAGCGCCTGGACCCGGGTGGAGACCCGGCGGGCGAGCACGATGTAGGTGGCGAAGAAGACGATGACGCCGGGCACGATGCCGGCCCACCAGGAGAAGCCGCCGGCGAACTTCACCAGCACGCCGACCGCCAGCCCGACGGCCAGGGAGATGAGGAGGTTGTACATGCGCTGCCCCTTTAGCGGTGTGCGTGGACAGCCGCAATCTTCGGATGCACACGAACCGAAGGCGCGATATACGTTCGGCCGCCTCGTTCACACCCAAGGGGCCCTCTGTCGAAATTGGTAGACGAGGCGGACTCAAAATCCGCTGCGGCTGACCCCGCGTCCCGGTTCGAGTCCGGGGAGGGCCATCTTCAAACGCAGACCCGGCGCCCGAGATGCCGTCCCTTCCGGGCCGCCCGAACTTGAAAGCGCTCCCCTGTCCCCCGCGCTGGAAGATGCGATGAAGGTCCTGCTGGTCGAGGATGATCCGAGCCTCCGCGAAGGAATGGGAGAGCTGGTCTCCGAGCTGGCGGACGTGCAGGCGGTGGGCACCCTCGACGAAGCGCTGCGCGCCCTGGCGGCGGACCGCTTCGAGCTGGTGATGACCGACATGCGCATCGCCGGAGGGCACACGGACGGCCGGGGCGTCCTGGAGGCCGCGCGCCGGCAGCGCCACCCGGTGGCCATCGTCAGCGCCGCCGGTCCGGACGAGGTCGCCCAGGTCCTGCACCCCTCCGTGCCGGACGCGCTGCTGATCAAGCCCTTCCAGGTGGACGACATCATGGACCTGGTGGAGCGCTTCCTGGAGCTCAAGCGCCAGGTGGTCGCCGCCGCCCGGGAGCCCGTGGCCGGGGATTCCTCTGAGTGGATTGAGGCATTACCTGGAGTGAAGTGGGCCGGTTCGGCTCCGGACAGTGCCCGGACCTGGATGCGGCTGGCCGCCGAAGCAGCCTTCCCCTGGAACCGCTCCCAGTCCGCCCATGGCGTCCTCCTTCTGGAGGGTGACCTGGAGCTGGACGGCGAGCGTTATGCCGCGCCGTGCTACCTGTTCCTCTCCCAGGGCGCGTCGCCCCAGGTGAAGACGCGGGCCGGTGCGCTGGCCGTGTGCGTTCCGCTGCGCGGCCAGGCGTAGAGGTCATCCGTGGACATTCCCCTCTGGCCCACGCCGCATGAGCCGTCACGTCTGGGGCGTCCGTCCCGGCGCGCGGCCACCGCGGCGGTGGAGACGCACATCGCCGTCCTCAAGGGCGAGCCGCTGAAGGCCGCGCTCGCCACCGCGCTGCGGGAGGCGGAGGGGCTGGGCGGACAGGAGCGGCGCTTCGTGGCCCTGGCGGCGCGCGAGCTGTCCCGGCACACGCGGCTGTTGGATCTGGCGGCGCGGCAGTTGGGACACTCCCCGGGCAAGCACGCGCTCACGGAGGATCAGGCGCTGGTCCGCTACACGCTCTGGCGCAGGCTCTTCTGTGGTGAGGGCTGGTCGCGCATTGGTCCGGAGGTGAAGCTGCCGGGGCCGGTGCGGCCGCGCACGCTGCATGACGCGGTGCTGGAGGGGCTGGCGACGAAGCCCCTGGCCGAGCCCGCCGCGGCGGAGGGCGCGGAGGCCATCGTCGAGCGGCTGGCCACCCGGTACTCGTTCCCGGGCTGGCTCACGCAGCGGCTGGCGCAGGTGTATCCGGAAGGAACGCTCGCGGGGCTGATGGCGTCCCTGGACGAGGAGCCGTCGCTGCACTTCCGCGCGCGGCCCCCGGGCACTCGCGACGCGGTGCTCGCGGCGCTGGCGGAGGAGGGCGTGGCGGCGGAGGCGGTGCCGTGCGCTCCGGACGCGCTGCGGGTCTCCGACTCCAGCCACCGCATCTTCGAGTCCCGGACGATGAAGGCCCGGCGGCTCCAGGTGCAGGACGTGGGCAGTCAGCTCATCGTCCTGGCGTGCCTGCCTCCCGGGGCGACCCTGGCGGGGCTGACGGTGGCGGACGTGTGCGCGGGGGCCGGCGGCAAGACGCTGGGGCTCGCGGACCTGGTGGGCGCGAAGGGGAAGGTGCTCGCGGGGGACCGCTCCAAGCGGCGGCTCTCCGACGCGCGCGACCGCGTGCGCGAGTTCGGCCTGAAGCAGGTGGCGTTCCCGCACCCGGTGCCGCTGGGGGACGTGGACGTGGTGCTGGTGGATGCGCCGTGCAGCGGCACGGGGTCCCTGGCGCGCGAGCCGGATCAGAAGTGGAAGCTGTCCGCGAAGGCCATCACCGAGTTCCAGGCCACGCAGTCCCAGCTGCTCGCGGAGGTGGCCGCGCAGGTGAAGCCCGGCGCGCGCATCGTCTACGCCACGTGCTCCGTGCTGCCGGAGGAGAACGACGCGGTGGTGGAGGGCTTCCTGAAGAAGCACCCGGGCTTCGCCCTGGAGCCGGTGGGGGAGGGTTGGCCCGCGGAGCTCCTGGTGGGCGTGGACGGCCCCTACCTGCGCGCCCTGCCGCCCCGGGTCCCCGGCGGGGGCTTCTTCGCCGCCCGGCTGGTCCGCAAGGCGGGTTGACAGTCGCCGAGCCGCCACGTTACGCACGAACGACCTTCTCCTCTCCCGAGGGTGACAGCCGTGGCGGCAGATCCGAAGCAGACGGAAGTGATGCGGCAGATCAACGAAGCCTTCCAGGCGGCCGAGGCCAAGCTGGCCAAGCTGCGGGAGGCCGTCGAGCGCAACACGGAGCTGGCGCGGGCCAACGGCAAGGCGGCCTTCCTCAAGGACAAAAAGGAGCAGACCCACCGCGAGCTGGGCGAGGCCGTCTGGCAGGCCGTCCAGGCAGGCCGGCTGGAGCTGCCCGCGAACTTCGGCCGGCTGCTCCAGAACATCGCGGCGGCGGAGAAGGCGGCGGCGGACCACGCCGCGTCCCTCACCGACCTGCTGCGGGAAGGAGAAGAGGTGGCGGATCGTTTGAAGGTAAAAACCGTCGCGAAGCCGCAAAAAGTTGTGGCGTCCGGAACGAAGAAGCCATAGAAGTCGCCCCGCCTCACGGCACGGACCGCCCCCCACGGCGGACCGGGCAGCACGCAGCAAAGAAGGGGCTATAGCTCAGCTGGGAGAGCGCTTGAATGGCATTCAAGAGGTCACCGGTTCGATCCCGGTTAGCTCCACACTGAAGTGAGAGAGGCCCGCGAGAGAAATCTCGCGGGCCTTTTGCTTTTGGGGTGGCCTCCGCCGGAGGGCCCGCGCCCCGGCGTCCTGGCTACGGGTTCGCCGGGACGTCGCGGGGCAGCCGAACGGTGAAGGTGGTCCCCGCCTCGGCGGTGGACTCCACGGTGATGACGCCCCGGTGGGCCTCCACCAGTTGTTTCACGATGTAGAGCCCCAGGCCGATGCTCCGGCTGCTGTGGTCCACCTCGCCGCTGGCGCGCTGCAACGGTTGGAAGAGGCGGCCCATCCGCTCCGGGGGGATGGGGGCCCCCGCGTTGTGGATGGACAGCGTCACGGCGTCCGCCTCGCCGTGGGTCTCCACGCGGACGACGGTGTCCCGGGGGCTGTACTTCAGCGCGTTGGTCACCAGGTTCTGGGCCAGCTGCCCCACCCGGTCCGGATCCCACCTTCCCAGGCCGCTGCCACTGCGGCGGCGGTGGATCTCCCGGTCCGGGTGCGTGGCTTCAATCTCCTCCAGCACGCCGTCCACGACTTCGTGCAGGTCCGCCGCGCGCCGCTGGATGTGCAGCCCGCCGCCCAGGCGCGCCTGGGTGAAGTCGAGCAGGTCGCGGATCATCCGGTGGGCCCGCTCCGCGGCGGATTGGATCCGGCTGACGGCCTTGGTGCTGCGCTCGTCCAGCTCCTCGCGGCGCATCAGGCTGGCGGCGCCCAGGAGGATGGCGCTCACGGGGTTGCGCAGGTCGTGGCTCACGATGCCGATGAGCTGCTGTTCGAAGTCCGCGCGCTGCTGCTGCTGGGCCTGGGCCTGGCGCAGCTCGTGGACGTCCATGGAGGTGCCCACCCACTTGATGATCCGGCCCTCCGCGTCCTTCACGGGCAGGGCGCGCACCAGGTGCCAACGGTACAGGCCGTCGCGGTAGCGCACCCGGTGCTCGGCCTCGTAGCGGTCGCCGCGCGTCAGGGCCTCCACCCAGGCCTTGCCGCTGGCTCCCAGGTCGTCCGGATGGATGACCTGCCGGTAGCCCCGGTCCAGCAGCGTCCGCGCGCTCACGCCGGTCTCCTCCGTCAGCACGCCGTTCACGTAGGTGACCGAGCCATCCGGGGCGGTGACGAAGACGGCCTCCGGCAGCGCCTCCGCGAGCGTGCGGAACTCCTCCTCGCTGCGGCGCAGGGCGTCCTCCGCCGTCTTGCGCAGGGTGACGTCCTGCATGGCGCCCACCATGCGCAGCGCCGTGCCGGCGGCATCCCGCACCACCCAGCCCCGGTCCTCCACCTGGGCATAGGTGCCGTCCGCCTTGCGGAAGCGGTACTGGGCGCGCCAGTCGCTGCCTTCGGGCGCTTCCGCGATGGCGTGGAGGCTCTCGACGGCCTGCTGGCGGTCCTCGGGGTGGACGGCGTCCGTCCACCAGTCCAGGTCCGTGGGCACCGTGCCGGGCGGGTAGCCGAAGAGCGTGTGGATGCCCTCGCTCCAGGTGAGCTGCTCGGTGCTCAGGTCCAGGTCCCACACGGCGTCCTTCGTGGCCCGGGTGGCCAGCCGGTAGCGCGTCTCCGACAGCTTGAGCGCCTGGAGCAGCTCCTCGCGCTGGGCCCGCGCCCGCGCGGCGTTCACCGTTCCCTCCAGGCGGGCCACCAGCTCGCGCACGCCGAAGGGCTTCACCAGGTAGTCGTCCGCGCCGGCGGTGAGGCCCTCGACCTTCGCCTCCTCGCCCGCGCGCGCGGACAGGAGGATGACGGGGACGTGCGCCGTGCGCGGATCCAACTTCAGCGCGCGCAGGAGCCCGAAGCCGTCCAGCCCCGGCATCATCACGTCCGACAGCACCACGTCCGGCGGGTGCTGCCGGGCCAGGGCCAGCGCGGCGTGGCCGTCCGCCACGGTCGTCACCCGGAAGCGCCCCTCCAGCGACCGCCGCACGTAGTCGCGCATGTCCGCGTTGTCGTCCGCCACGAGCACCTGCCCCCGCACGACTCCCGGCGGCGCCTCCGGGACGGGCGCGGGCACGGGCGCTTCCTCCGTGTCCGAAAGCCACAGCGCCGCCTCCTCGACGAAGACCTCCGGATTCGGGGCCCGGGCGGCCTCCCGCGAGGGGGCCCGCAGCTGCTCGGGCGGCAGGTGCGCCGTGCCGGTGGGCAGGGACAAGGTGAAGGTGCTGCCCTGGCCGGGCGTGCTCTCCACGGAGACCTGGCCGCCGTGCAGCTCCACCAGCTCCCGCACGAGCGCCAGTCCAATGCCGCTGCCTTCATGGCTGCGGCCCCGCGCGCCCGCCACCCGGTGGAAGCGGTCGAAGACGAGGGGCAGCTCGTGCTCGGGGATGCCCGTCCCCGTGTCGCTGACGGTCAGCTCCACGCGGCCGTCCTCTTCGCGGAGCCGGACGGTGAGCGTGCCCTGGAAGGTGAACTTGAAGGCGTTGGAGAGGAGGTTGAGGACCACCTTCTCCCAGAGATCGCGGTCCACCCAGACGGGGGTGGACAGGGCAGGGCAGTCCACCTGGAGCCGCAGCCCCGCCCGCGTCACCAGCGAGTCGAACGCGCTCGCGAGCCCCGCGGTCAGCGTGCCCAGGTCCAGGGGCTCGAAGGTGGCCCGCAAGCGGCCCGCCTCCAGGCGGCTGAAGTCGAGCAGGCTGTTCACCAGCTTCTGCAACCGCTGGCTGTTGCGCTGCGCGAGCAGCAGCTGCTCGCGGTGCTCGGGCGCCAGCGGGTGCTCCACGTCCAAGAGCACGTCCCCCAGCGGCCCCAGCATCAGCGTCAGCGGCGTGCGGAACTCATGGCTGACGTTGGAGAAGAAGGCCGTCTTCGCCCGGTCCAGCTCCGCCAGCGCCTCCGCCTGCCGCCGGGCGTCCTCGTGCGCGCGGGCCCCGGAGATGGCCGCGCCCAGGCCGCTGGCGGCCAGCTCCAGGAACGACAGATACGACGCGTCCGCGGGCACCCGCGGGGACATGCCCAGCACGAGCACGCCCAGGGGATTCGACTCGCCGGGGCGGACCATGGGCAGCGCGAGCGCGGAGCCCGGCTGCGGCACGCCGTCCCGCAGGGGGAGGGGACCGAAGCGGGCTTCCAGTCCCTGGACCTGCTCGGCATGCCCGGAGCGGATCACCTGGGCCAGGGGCCAGGGGGAGGCCGCGCCCGGCTCCAGGCCGACCTCTCCGGGGCAGAAGGCGCCGTCCCCCTCCAGGCCCATGCGCCCCGCCAGCCGCGCCCGGGTGCCATCCGCCTCCACGAGGTAGAGCAGCGCGAACGGGAGGTCCTCGGGGTTGGTGGCGAGCGCCTCCATGCCGTGCATGGCGGCGTCCTGGACCCGGAGGCTGCCGCCCGCGCGGGTCGCCATCTCCTGCAGCGTCCGCAGGCGGCGCGAGTCCAGCACCTGGCTGGTGGTCTCCACCACCGTGTCCAGCACGCCGTTGACGGCCCCGGATTCGTCGCGGACGGGGCTGTAGCAGAAGGTGAAGTAGGTCTCCTCCAGGAAGCCGTTGCGCTCGACGAAGAGGCGCTGGTTCTCCGTCATGATGACGCGGCCCTCGCGGCGGACCTGCTCCACCCACGGGCCGATCTGATCCCAGACCTCCGCCCAGACCTCGTGTCCCGGCCTTCCCATGGCGGCGGGGTGCTTGCCGCCCAGGATGCGGCTGTAGGCGTCGTTGTAGAGCTTCACCGCGTCCGGCCCCCAGAACACCATCATGGGGAAGCCCGAGTTCAGGCAGACGCTGGCGATGGTGCGCAGGGACCGCGGCCAGGAGGACACCGGACCCAGCGGCGTCCGGGCCCAGTCCATGGAGCGCATCAGGGCGCCCATCTCACCGCCTCCGGCGAGCACCTCCTGGGCCGCCGCGCGTTCGGCGTCGTCCGGCTCCAGCGCGGGTGCGTTCGCGCCATGCCCACCGGACATCCTGGAACCGTGATTCATCCCCGTTGCGTAATCGAAGCCCCTCGGGGAGGCCAGAGGAGGAGCATGGGGGGCCGGCCGCTCCAGGGCCTGCCAGCCTGCCAGCGTTCACGGCGAGACGGTCCCATAAGCCTGGCGCCCGTCCCGGACTCTTCGGGCCGGGAAGGACGCCACGCCACGGATGACCGCGCGGGGGACTACTTGCCCGCGAAGACGTTCATCACGTCCTTGAGCAGCTTGAGCGACTCGGCGTGCGGACGCTGGAAGGCGTTGCGGCCCATGATGGAGCCGAAGCCGCCGCCCTGGTGGATCTGCTTGATGTCCTCCATGAGGGCGGACGTCTCCTTCGCCTCGCCGCCGGAGAAGATGACGATGCGCTTGCCGTTGAACGCGGAGCGCACCACCTCGCGCACGCGGTCCGCGAGCGTCTTGGTGGGGATGTTCGCCTTCTCGAAGGCCTTCTTCGCCTCCGCCTGCTCCAGGAAGTCCGAGGGCGGCTTCACCTTGATGACGTGCGCGCCCATCTGCGCGCTGATCTGCGCCGCGTACGCCACCACGTCGATGGCCGTCTCGCCCTCCTTGGACAGCGCGCCGCGCGGGTAGGCCCAGAGCACCGTGGGCAGGCCGTAGGACTTGGCCTCCGCGATGATGTCGCGCAGGTCCTCGTACTGCTCGTTACGGGCCGCGGAGCCCGGGTAGATGGTGTAGCCCACCGCCGCGCAGCCCAGGCGCACCGCGTCCTTCACGGACGACGTCACCGCGGACATGGGCGCGGCCGTCTTGGCCAGCGAGTCGGAGTTGTTGACCTTCAGGATGAGGGGAATCTCACCGGCCAGCTTGCCCGCGACGGCCTCCAGGAAGCCCAGCGGCGCCGCGTACGCGTTGCAGCCGGACTCGATGGCCAGCTGCGCGTGGTAGTCCGGATCATACCCCGCGGGGTTGGGACCGAAGGAGCGCGCGGGGCCGTGCTCGAAGCCCTGATCCACCGGCAGGATGACCATCTTGCCCGTGCCGGCGAGCGTGCCGTGGTTCAGCAGGCGCGCCAGGTTCGTCAGCGTGCCGGGGTTGTCGGAGGGATACCAGGAGAGGATCTGCTTGACGCGGTCGGTGTAGGCCATGGGTTTTCCTTGAAGGAAGGCGTCGAAACCGGCGCGGGATTCTGCGTTCCCTGCCCGCGCCCACAAAGCATTGTCTGAACGGAATGTCCGCGACTGTTACGCCCTCTGCACAGAAATGCTGCGCCGTCGCGGGCTTCCGGATATGCCCGGCCGCACACGAGGCGGACCACAGCATGGGCAGAGAAGTCGGCAGGGTCGTCGCAGTGGCAATGATGCTCACCGGTGGCGTGGCGGGCGCGCAGATCTCGCCCACGACAGCCCCCTCGAATGCCCCTGGAACAGGGGCGCCGGGGACCGCGTCTCCCTCGCCCGGCAGCCTGTCTCCGGGCACCGTGCCCACCCCCTCGCCCGGCACCACCCCGGCCCCCGGCCCCTCGGGCACCGGTTCGTCCGCCGCCAACCCCACCCCGGGCACGCGCGCGCCCTTGCCCAGCCCTTCCACCGTGAACCCGGGCCCCGCCGCCGAGCCGGGCAACGCCGCCCAGGGCGCCACCACCGGCACGCCCAGGCCGCCCGCCGCCACCCCGGGCGCGAAGGACCTGGGCACGTCCCCCATCTCCCCCGGCTCGGGCGACGGCGCGCGCGGCGACCTCACCCCTGGCACGCCCCGGGGCGCCCCGGAGGAGGCCCAGGCCCCCGGCACCGCCCAGGCCACGAAGCTCCTAAAGGGGCCCATCACCCTGGCCCAGTTGGTGGCGCGGGCGCGCACGCAGGACGCGCGCGTGGCGGAGGCCAGCGCGGAGCTGCGCAAGTTCCAGGCCCTTTATGATCAGGCCCGCTGGGCCTGGTTCCCGCGCTTCGAGATCACCCTGGGCGCGGGCGGCCCCGTCCCCGAGGCGCGCAACAACGGCCTGGGCGGCCCGCCCACCACGGAGGCGTCGCTGGAGGGCGACTGGAACTTCGGCAAGGTGGGCGTGACGGTGTTCTCCACCGGTAACGCGGTGCTGCCGCTGTACACCTTCGGCAAGCTCTCCGCGCTGGAGAAGGCCGGAGAGCAGGGCCCCAAGGTGGGCGCGGCGCTGCGTGAGCGCGTGCGCGCGGAAGCCGGCTTCCAGGCCGCGCAGGCGTACTTCGGCTACCAGCTGGCGCGGGCCGGGCTGAAGCAGCTGGAGGACGTGTCCAAGCGCCTCAAGGACGCGGGCGACAAGATCGACGCGCTCCTCAAGGAGGACTCGGATCAGGTGACGAAGCTGGACACCTACAAGCTGGGGTACTTCCGCCAGCTGGTGGAGTCGCAGCGCGCCACCGCCATCCAGGGCGAGCAGTTCGCGCTCACCGCCATCCGGCTCCTCGCCAGCGCGGGCCCGGACGAGCAGGTGGAGGTGGCGGAGGAGGACCTGCCGCTCCAGGGCGACGTGAACGTGCCCGACCTGGAGAGCTCGCTGAAGCTGGCCAACGAGCGGCGCCCGGAGCTGAAGGCCATCGCCGCGGGCATCATCGCGCGCGAGCAGGAGGTCATCATCCGCGAGCGCAGCTACTACCCGGACCTGGGGCTCGCGGGTTACTACGACGTGCGCTGGACGAGCAGCGCCACGCGCCAGCGCAGCCCCTTCGCGTACGACCCGTTCAACGACCGCACCGCGGGCCTGGGCCTGGTCATCCGGGGCACCTTCGACATCCCCATCAAGGACGCGCAGCTGGAGCAGGCCCGCGCGGAGCTGGACAAGATGCACGCGCAGGAACAGACGCTCAAGGCGGGCATCCGGCTGGAGGTGACGCAGGTGCAGAGCCAGCTCGCCGCGGCCTACGCGCGGGCGAAGTCCTTCACGGAGGCGGAGAAGAACGCGAAGCGCTGGGCCACCGCCGCCTACGCCGCCTTCGACCTGGGCACCGGCGACACGCGGGAACTGGTGGACGCCTTCACCGCGCTGGCCCAGGCCTCCGCCGAGCGCGGCAAGAGCTGGCACGACGTGCGCGTCGGATTGGCGTCACTCGCCCGCGTCACCGGTGCCGTCCCCACGGCGGATGAATAACCCTTTCAGGCTGCCAGTCCTCACAGGTGTCGTGACACCTGAACTTCAACCCGGAGCTTCATCCCTATGATTGCTTCCCTGCTTGCCGCCACGCTGCTCGCCGCCGCTCCCGTGAGCCCGCTCAACGTGGTGAAGAACGGCAACGCCGCCGTGCAGAAGGCGGCCAACGCCCCTGGCGCCTCCGTGCAGTCCCTGGCCACCGTCGTGGAGTCCTTCGTGGACTTCGAGGAGCTCGCCAAGCGCGCTCTGGGAGAGAAGGCCTGGGCGGGCCTCACCGCGGCCCAGCGCAAGGACTTCACCGAGACGATGACGGGCCTGCTGCGCGCCTCTTACGCCCAGAAGGCGATCGGCCAGGCGAAGGCAAACGTGAAGTACGGCAAGGAGAGCGTGCAGGGGAACGAGGCCACGGTCGACACGGAGCTCACCGTGAAGACGGACCAGGTGCCGGTGAATTACCGCCTCTACAAGGCCACGCCCAAGGCCGACTGGCGCATCTACGACGTGATCACCGACGAGGTGTCGCTGGTGGACACGTACAGCGGCCAGTTCAAGAAGATCCTCTCCACCAAGGGCTTTGACGGCCTGCTGACGACGCTCAAGTCCAAGCGCGCCCAACTGGAGAAGGAGAACGCCAACACCAGCGCGGCCTCCGTGAAGGAGACGGCTGCCGGGGGTTCGGGCGCCGCGCCGCAGGCGAAGTAGAGCAGGGCGCTTCGAACAGCTTCGCGGTGATTCCTTCCGCCCGGGTGCCCAAAGCGCCCGGGCGGAGGTGTTTCAGGACGTCAGACGGGCCGCTGGAACACGCGGTACGTCTTGGAGCGCTGGCCGCCCATGGACTCGATGGCGCGGTTGACCAGGTGGTTGTCCTCCAGCGTCCAGGAGATTTCCCCGCCCGTGTACCCCAGCTCCTTCGCGGTGCGCAGGGTGTCCAGGTAGAGGATGGCGTCCAGGCCGCGGCGCCGGTAGCCCTCCTTGATGCCCAGCGTGAGCAGGCGCAGCCGCTTGAGCTTGCGCGACGCCAGCACCAGCTTCACCAGGCCAATGGGCAGGCCGAACGTCGTGAGCCGCCCGTTGGCCGCCTTGAACGCCGCGTTGGCGTCCGGCAGCGTCATGGAGAAGGCGACGGGCTCGCCCTTCACCTCGGCGATCAGCAACAGCTCCGGACGCACGATGGCCTTCATCTCCTTGGCCATGTGGTCGAACTCGCGCTCGGTGAACGGGATGAAGCCCCAGTTCTTCTCCCAGGCCGCGTTGTAGATCTCCTTGATGCGCGCGACCTCCGCGGGGAAGTCCTTCAGGTTCACCGGGCGCACGGTGACGCCCTCGCGCTGGCGGATCTTCTCCGCGATGCGCGCCACCTTCTCCGGCGGAGGCGTGGAGGACGACAGCTCCCACGCCCACAGGTCCTTCGCCTTGGTGAAGCCGCACGTCTCCAGCAGGCCCGCGTAGTACGCCGGGTTGTAGGGCATCATCAGCGCGGGAGGGCTCTCGTAGCCCTCCACGAGCAGGCCCCAGTCCTGGTTGGAGGAGAAGTTGGCCGGCCCCAGCACGGTGTCGATGCCGCGCGCCTTCAGCCACGCGCTGGCCGCGTCCAGCAGGCCCCGGGCCACGCCCGCGTCGTTCACGCACTCGAAGAGGCCGAAGAAGCCCTCCTTCGTGCCGTGGAACTCCATGTGGCGCGGGTTCTTGATGGCCGCCACCCGGCCCACCACGTCCGGCCCGCGGCGCGCGAGGAACAGCTCCACCTCCGCGTAGTCGAAGAAGGGGTTCTTCTTCGGGTCCAGGAAGTCGCGGCGCTCCATCTCCAGCGGCGGCACCCAGTTCGGGTCGTCACGGTAGAGCGTGTACGGCAGCCGGATGAACGCCGTCCGGTCCGCCGCGCCGCGCACAGGGGTCACCTGCACGTCGGAGGGCATGGCGGCGGAGGGCGAGGATGCTTCGTGCTGGGCGGGGTGGGCCATGGGTGGGGCTCAGTTCCTTTCGGCCGGGTTGCCGTCGGAACCGTCGCTGCCGTTGCGCATGAAGAGCTGCGCGCCCTTCTCCAGGAGCACGCCGCCCAGCTCGCTGCGCTTCTCCCACAGCTTCTTGGGCGCGCCGCCCAGCCGCCGCAGGTCCTCCGGCTGCAGGTTCGCCGCGCGCCAGGTGAGCTGCTCCACCGCGTCGAAGAACTTCCCGGCCATCTCCCGCGACGACATCCGCGACAGCTGCTCCAGGCTGAAGCCCTTGTCCGCGAGCAGGCCCGCGCTGCCCGCCGCCCACGTCTCGCTCGCCTTGTTGCTGCGCACCGCGCTGCCCGGCCGGGCGATCTTCACCGGCTCGTACACCGTGGGGCGCGTCTCCGGGATGACGTTGAGCTTGCGGCCGATCTTCTCGAAGGTGTCCAGCACCTGATCCAGCTGCGCGTCCGTGTGCGTGGCCATGTAGCTGGTGCGGATGAGCGCGTGGCCCGCCTCCACCGCCGGCGGGATGACGGGGTTGGCGAACACGCCCGCCTCGTGCAGCGCGCGCCAGAAGCGGAAGCACTTCACCTGGTCGCCGATGTGCACCGGCACCACCGGCGTCACCGACACGCCCGTGTCGAAGCCCATGGCGCGGAAGCCGTTGTGCATCTTCTCCGCGATGTCCAGCAGGCGCTCGCGGCGCTGCGGCTCCGCCTCGATGATCTCCGTGGCCTTGAGCGCCGCCGCGATGGACGCGGGCGTCATGGACGCGGAGAAGATGACCGAGCGCGCCTTGTGGCGGATGTAGTTGATGACCTCGAAGGGGCCCGCGAGCACGCCGCCCAGCGACGCGAAGCTCTTGGAGAACGTGCCCATCACCAGGTCCACGTCCTTCTCCAGCCCGAAGTACTCGGAGGTGCCCCGGCCCAGCTCGCCCAGCACGCCCATGGCGTGGGCGTCGTCCGTCATCACGCGGGCGTTGTACTGCTTGGACAGCTCCACGATGCGGGGCAGGTTGCAGACGTCGCCCTCCATGGAGAACACGCCGTCCGTGACGATGATCTTCCCGGCGCCCGGCTCCGCCGCGGCGAGCAGCTGCTCCAGGTGATCCATGTCGTTGTGGCGGAACTTGCGCTCGGTCGCGAACGACAGGCGCACGCCGTCCACCAGCGACGCGTGGTTCGCGCGGTCGCTGAACACGATGTCGTGCCGGCCCAGGATGGACGCCAGCGCCAGGTTCGTCTGGAACCCGGTGGAGATGACGATGGCCGCCTCGCGGTTGAGGAACTTCGCCAGCCGCGCCTCCAGCTCCTCATGCAGCGCCAGCGTGCCGTTGAGCAGGCGCGAACCGGAGCACGTGGTGCCGAACTTCTCCGTGGCCTTGATGGCCGCTTCCTTCACGCGCGGATCCGCCGACAGGCCCAGGTAGTTGTTCGAGCCCACCATGATGACCCGCCGCCCCTCGATCTCCACCTCCGTGGCGCCGTGCGACGCCTCGATGGCCCGGAAGTACGGATACAGCCCCGTGGCCTTGGCGATGCGGTAGTCCTTCCAGGTACGGCACTTGTCGAACACGTCGCTCATGGTGGTCTTTCTTACGCGTCGGGGGGTGTGGATCCGAGCCGCTTTCCATGTGCAGGGCGCGTTCCAAGTTCGGATTGCCCGGCCGCGCGAACACCCAGGGGTACGACGCGAGGGGGTCAATAAAGAGGGAAATCCGCACTGTCAAGGCGGGGACGGTTCCATCGCAGCCGGTGTGGGGCATCCGTGTCAGGGCGCGCCTTGACAGTCATGCCGCATTGGTGGCACGCCGCGCCCCCGGGCCTTCGTTCGCCAGTGGATGCTTCCGCACCCAGGGCACACATGGGTTCACACGGGGAATGGGTTCCGAGGGGCCGTCTGTTCCGGGGGCCTGGATCGTGGCCGGCTTATTGCTTTGCCGGCCAGCATCAGAGGAGCAGACGGTGTCTCAAGCACGACGGCAGCGGTGGTTCGAGGGCTTCATCCAGGCAGCGATGTCGCGCCCCTGGCAGGTGCTGCTCGCCGTCGCCCTGGTGACGGTCGCGGCGGGCTTCTTCGCCTCGCGGCTGGAGTTCCGGGGGTCCTTCGTGGAGCTCCTCCCGGAGGGTGCCCCGGAGGTCCGGGATCTGACACGCGTGTCAGAGAAGGCGGGTGGAGACGGCTACCTGGTCATCATGGCCAAGGGGGCGGCCCCGGAGGCCCTGAAGGCCTACGCCACGGAGTTCCAGCGGCGCCTGGAGGCCCTGCCGACCGTCCGCTACGTCGAGCACCACTATGACGTGGCCTTCTTCCGCCGCCACGGCCTGCTTCTCCTACCCACGGCGGAGGTCGCCTCCCTGCGTCAGGACCTGGAGGCCCGCGTCCGCTACGAGAAGGAGCGCGCGAGCCCCCTCTTCGTGGACCTGGGCACGGAGGAGGCGCCGCCCACCTTCGAGGAGATCGCCAGGAAGCACACCCCGGACACGGCGCTGCCGGAGACGCTGGCGAACAAGGAGGGCACCGAGGTCTACCTGATGATCAAGCCGTCGGGGACGGCGGGGGACCTGGAGTTCGCGCGCAACTTCGTGGCCACGGTGTTCGACACGGGCCGCACGCTCGCGGCGGAGAAGTACCCGGGCGTGACGCTGGAGGCGACGGGCAACTTCCAGAACCGCATCGAGGAGGACGCGGTGATGCGCCGCGACCTGTCCAACGCGGGCCTGTTGTCCGCGCTCATCGCCGTGGGCCTCATCCTGCTGGCCACCCGGCGCATCTCCGCGCTGGCGGTGGTGGGCGTGCCGGTGATGGTGGGGCTGGTGCTGACGTTCGCGTTCGCGCAGGGCGCCATCGGCCACCTCAACATCGTGACGGGCTTCCTCGTCGCCATCCTCATCGGCCTGGGCATCGAGTACGGCGTCCACCTGGCCATGCGCTACTGGGAGGAGCGCGAGCAGCACGGCGTGAAGGAGGCGCTCACGGCGGCGGTGCGCGGCACCTTCAGCGGGGCGCTCACGTCCGCCTTCACCAACGCGGCGGCCTTCTTCGTGCTGGTGCTGGCGCAGTTCCACGCCTTCCAGCAGTTCGGCCTGCTCGCGGGCGTGGGCGTGCTGATGGCGGTGCTGTCCGCGTACGCGCTGGGCCCGTCGCTGCTCGCCATCGCGGAGCGCATCCGCCCGTTCCGCCGTGACGCGGCGCCCGCCGCCCAGGCCTCCGCGCCCGCCGCGGCTCAGAACGCCGAGCAGGCCCCGGCTCCGGCGAAGGAGTGGCGGCGCTGGCCCACGGGCGTCATCGTCGCGGTGGCGCTGTCGGTGGTGGGCTTCGCGGCGTACTCGGTGGGCATCGCGCCCCGGCTGGGCTTCGAGACCAACCTGCGCAACCTGAAGGGCGACTCGCCGGCGTCGCGGCTGGATGATCACATCACGGAGCAGATCGGCTCGCCGCTGAACCCCGCCATCCTCGCCGTGGACACGCTGGAGCAGGTCCGCGAGGTGGAGGCCGTCATCGCCCAGGTGAAGGCGAAGAACGGCGCCAACTCCGTGTTCCTTCGCACCGCGTCGTTGAGCGACCTGGTGCCCTCCGACGTGGCGGGCCACGAGGCGGAGATGGACGGCATCCGGACGCTGCTGGACGGGCTGCCGAAGTCCGCCCAAGAGGACCCGCGCGTGAAGGACCTGCGGGAGATGGTGGACGCGAAGCCCTACGGCCTGGACCAGCTGCCGGTGGAGGCGCGCCGCCGCTTCGAGGCGCTGGACGGCAAGGGGATGTTCCTCCTGCTCTTCCCGTCCGTGTCCAACTACGACACCCAGGACCTGAACCGCTGGGCGGGGCAGCTGAACGAGGTGATCGCCGGGGCGAAGGAGAAGGGCATCGACCTGGCGGTGCTGGACAGCAACCGCATCGCCGCGCGCATCTTCAGCCTGGTGCGCGGGGACGGGCCGTTCATCCTCTGGTCCGCGGCGGTGGTGGTGTTCCTGGTCATCCTCGCCAGCCTGCGCAGCTTCAAGCGCGCGCTGCTGGTGGCGGGCCCGCTGTTCCTGGGCATGACGTGCCTGGCGGGCGGCATGTACCTGTTCGACGTCCAGCTCAACTTCATCAACGCGGTGGTGCTGCCCAACCTGCTGGCCATCGCGGTGGACAACTCGGTGCACCTGTTCCACCGGTACGAGGAAGAGGGCCCCGGGTCGCTGGGCCGGGTGGTGCGCAACACCGGCTTCGCGGCGGTGGTGGCGACCTTGTCCAACGCGGCGGGCTACGGAGCGCTCCTCGTGGCGAACCACCAGGGCTTGCGCAGCATCGGACAGATTGCCCTACTGGGGGTCGTGAGCACCTTCCTGGGAACGACGGTGTTCTTCCCGGCGATGCTGGCGCTGTTGGAGCGGTGGAAGGGGCGGCGGTCCGCGGTGGCGCCGGAGACGGGCGCGGTGGTGCGGAGCCTCAATCTCGGGGGGGCCGGCGAGCTGCCGGCCGAGTCGCCGGGGGAGCGCAAATCGGCGTGAGCATCTGGTCATTCAGCGAAGGCCGCGTGCGGCCCCTCGTGACGTCATCGGACGAAGCGCTCGTGCGCTTCCGGCAGGTGGACCTCGTCCTCATGGCGGCCTGCTCGGTGGCCGCCCTGATGTGCGTGGGCCCGGCCCGCTGGGCGCCGCACTCCGGCCGCAACGCGCTCCTCTTCCTCTTCTTCGCGCTGGGCCTGCCGGCCATGCGCATGCTGGAGGCGCGCTTCCCGCGCCACCACCTCATCGCCATCGTGGCGGACTTCTGGCTCCTGCCGGTGTCGGCGCTGGCCCACGGGTGGCTGGGTCCCATCGTGGACTGGATGAACCCGCTGCTGAAGGACGCGCAGCTCGTCGCGGTGGATCAGAAGCTGTTCGGCTTCCAGGCCGCGGTGGCGCTGGCGCACGTGGTGCCGCCCTGGGCCAACGACGTGCTGATGCTCTGCTACTACGGGCACTTCATCTGGCCGCTGCTGCTGGGCGTCTACCTGTACGCCCGGGGCAGGGGGGCCACTCCCGGCTTCGACGAGTACCTCCTGGGGCTGGGCCTGCTCCTGGGCTTCAACTACGCGGCGTACTCGCTGGTGCCCGCGGTGGGGCCCCGGTACTTCCTCATTGGCGCGTTCGACAGTCCGGCGACGCAGGGGTGGATCCTCACGCCGCTCCTGGAGTCCATGATGCGCACGCCGGTGTACACCCGGGACTGCTTCCCGTCCGGGCACACCGGGGTGATGCTGGTGGTGCTCTTCTATGCGTTCCGGTTCGCCCGGCGCTTCTTCTGGGTGATGCTCTTCCCGGGCATGGGGCTCATCTTCGCGACGCTGGCGGGGCGCTTCCACTACGCCATCGACCTCGTCTGCGCGGTGCCCCTGGTGCTGGTGGTGACGGGGCTGGCGCTGGCCCTGTCCCGGTCCGCCCGGCAGCGCGCGGTGGAACAGGGCGCGCGTTCCGTGCCCGCGGACGCTATCGTCCGGCCCTGAACCGCCAGCCGGTCGCCCCGGGGTTCGGGGTGGACGTGCGCTGGCCTTTTAGAGGCCTGACCCATGTCCCCCCGGCCCGTGCTCGCGCAGCGCGTCTCCCGCTTCGGCACCACCGTCTTCTCCGAGTTCAGCGCGCTGGCCCTGAAGCACCAGGCCGTGAACCTGGGGCAGGGCTTCCCGGACTTCGACGGGCCGGACGCCGTGAAGGAAGCGGCGTGGAAGGCCATCCAGGGCGGCGTCAACCAGTACGCCCCCGGCGTGGGCGCCAAGGACCTGCGCAACGCCATCTCCGAGCACGCGCAGCGCTTCTACAACCACGCCGTGGACCCGGACACCATGGTCACCGTCACCAGCGGCGCGACGGAGGCCATCCTCGACGTCATCCTGGGCCTGGTCGACCCTGGCGACGAGGTGGTGGCCTTCGAGCCGTTCTACGACTCGTACGACGCCAACATCGCCTTCGCGGGCGCCACGCCGCGCTACGTGCCGCTGCGCCCGCCGGACGCGGAGCACGCCACCTGGTGGTTCGACCGGGACGAGGTGCGCGCCGCCTTCGGTCCGAAGACGCGGCTGCTCATCCTCAACTCGCCGCACAACCCCACGGGCAAGGTCTTCACCCGCGAGGAGCTGGAGTTCCTGGGCAACCTCTGCGCCGAATACGACGTGAAGGTGCTGGCGGATGAGGTCTACGAGCACATCGTCTTCGCCCCCGCGCGCCACATCCGCGCGGCCACGGTGCCGGTGCTCGCGGACCGCACGGTGACGGTAAGCAGCGCGGGCAAGTCCTTCAGCCTGACGGGGTGGAAGATCGGCTGGATCATCGCGCTGCCGCCGCTGCGGGATGCCGTGCAGCGCGCGCACCAGTTCGTCACCTTCGCCACCGCGTCGCCGTTCCAGGCGGCCATGGCCGTGGCGCTGAGGCTTCCGGACAGCTACTTCCAGGAGCTGACGGCGCTCTACACCGCCAAGCGTGAACGGCTGCTCACGGGCCTGCGTCAGGCGGGCCTCCAGGCCTTCTCCCCGGAGGGCAGCTACTTCATCCTCGCGGACATCCGCGGCTACGGGTTCGACGATGACGTCGCGTTCTGCCGGCACCTGGTGACGGAGGTGGGCGTGGCGGGCATCCCGCCCAGCGTCTTCTACGGTCCGGAGCACCGGCACCTGGGACAGCGCTTCGCGCGCTTCGCCTTCTGCAAGACGGAGGGCGTGCTGGACGAAGCCGTGCGCCGCCTGCGCGAGAAGCTGCCCGCCCTCAAGCGCTGACGGGCCCCCCTGTCCGTGGACGACTTCTTCGGAGAGCTGTACCTGCGCAGCACGTTGCCGTACCTCTCCGAGGCGGTGACGGCCCGGGAAGTCGAGTACCTGTCCCGGGCGTTCGCGGACGTGGAGGGCCCGGTGGTGGACCTGGGCTGCGGCCACGGGCGGCACGCGGCGCGGCTCAACACGGAGGGCGCGCTCGCGGGCAGGGTGGTGGGCCTGGAGCTGGATCCGCTGTCCCTGCGCCTGCGCCGCCCCGGCTTCCCCGTGGTGCGGGGCGACCTGCGGGCGCTGCCCTTCCAGGACGCGACCCTGGGGGGCGCCTACGCCTGGTATTCGACACTCTTCGCCTTCAGCGACGCGGAGCATGTCCAGGTGCTGCGCGAGGTGGCTCGGGCGCTCAAGCCCGGCGGACGGCTGGTGTTCCAGACGGTGCCCTACGAGCGGCTGGCCGGAAGTCCGGGCGCGTCGTTCCGCGAGCGGTTACCGGATGGGAGTCTCCTGGAGGAGGAGAGCCGCTTCGACGCGACGCGTGGAAGGGATGTCGGGCAGCGTCAGCTCACCTTGTCTGACGGTCGTGTCCTGCGAGCGGCGTACACCCTTCGTTACTATCCTCTTGCGGAACTGAAGGGGCTGTTGGAAAGCACGGGCTTTTCGGTGCAGTGGGTGCACGGCGGTCTGGATGGAGCGCCGGTGTCACCCGAGTCGACCGACCTCATCGTGGGAGCCGGGCGCCGGTGACGGAGCCCGGGACACGTCCAGTGGATCCGAAAGAGACATCGCGAACGCGGGTCGGCCTGCTGGGGCAACTGCCCCGCCGGGTCGACGTGTACGAGGTCGGCCCCCGCGACGGCCTGCAGAACGAGCTCCGCACGCTGCCCACCCGCGACAAGGCGCGCCTCATCAACGCCCTGGTCGCCGCGGGGGAGAAGCGCATCGAGGTGACGTCGTTCGTGTCACCCAAGTGGATCCCCCAACTGGCGGACGCGGAGGAGCTGCTGAAGCTCGTGGGCCGCCGCCCCGGCGTCGTCTTCTCCGCGCTGGTGCCCAACCTCAAGGGCCTGGAGCGCGCGCAGGCGGCGGGGCTGGAGGAGGCCGCGGTGTTCATCTCCGCGTCGGAGGCCCACTCCAAGAAGAACATCAACAAGACCATCGCGGAGGCGCTGGCCGGCGCGAAGGAAGTGACGGCCGCCGCCCGCAAGGCCGGCATGCGCGTGCGCGGCTACCTGTCCACCGTGTGGGGCTGCCCCTACGAGGGCCACGTCCCGGTGGAGCGCGTGGTGGACATCTGCCGTCAGCTGGTGGACGCGGGCATCTACCAGTTGAGCCTGGGCGACACGATCGGCGTGGGCACGCCCCGCCAGACGGAAGAGATCCTGACGGCGCTGCTCCAGCACATGCCGGTGGACACGCTGGCGCTGCACCTGCACGACACGCGAGGCACCGCGCTGGCCAACGCGCTCGTCGGCCTGTCCGCGGGCGTCACCACGTTCGACGCGAGCATCGGCGGGCTGGGCGGCTGCCCCTACGCGCCGGGCGCCGCGGGCAACCTGGCGTCGGAGGACGCGGTGTTCATGCTGCACGGCATGGGCGTGGACACCGGCATCGACCTGGACAAGCTGGTCGAGGCCGGCGAAATCGCCCAGGAGCTCATCGGCCGGAAGCTCGCGGGCAAGTACCTCCAGGCCGCGCTCGGCGAGCGGGACAAGAAGGCCTCCCGCCGCGCGCAGACCTGAAGTCCCGCTCAGTGGTCTCCGAGGAGCGCCGGCAGCCGCTCCTCCAGGCCCAGGTGCTGGGCGGCGATCTGCAGCATCTTCCGCTCCTTGCGGTCGATGCGGCCGTCCACCAGGGCCATCTCCACGATGTGGCGCAGGAAGACCTCCGCCTCCGGGCTGCCGCGTGGCACCAGGCGCTCGAAGAGCTGCGGCCCGGCGTTGAGGGCCATCTCCACGTTGGCCCACGACACGCTCCAGCGCTCCGCGCACAGCTTGAGCAGGCGGCGCTCCGCGGCGGTGACTTCACCGTCCGCCGCGGCGATGGACGCCATCATGTAGAGCAGCCGCTCGCGCTCCTTCACGTCCGTGACCACCCGGTCGCCGTCGCTGTCGCCAACGCCATGCCCGCCGACGTCCACGGGCGGGGGCGCCACGGTGCCGCGCTCGGCCCGGCGGGCCTCCTGGTAGCGGGCCGCGTTCCGGGACGTGCGCTGCGCGTGGTGGACGTTCCAGGACTCGAAGGGGAGGGCGGACGCGAGCACCCAGTCACGCTCGCCGTTGCCCAGCACCGTGCCGCAGAACTCGCAGGTGTTGGCCGCGCTGTTGGTGGTGGGCGCGTTGCACTGCGGGCAGCGGTCCGTGGACATACCGGTGTCCGTGTTCGTCTTCGCGCCGTGGCGGCGCAGCAGCGTGAAGACCCAGCGCTGAGGCACCGTGGGCAGGCTGGGCGGCTTCTCGTTCACCGGCCCCACGCCCATGCGCGCGCTCCAGCGGATCTCCACCTGGGCCTCGTCGAAGGACTCCGGGTGCACCTCCAGCGCGCGCACGTCCACCGCGCCCACCGCGCACTCCAGGAAGACGCGGCGGCGGCCCTGCTTCGCCAACTGGCCCAGCTCCGCGTCCAGCTTGGTAATCGCGTCCGCGTTGGCGACCTTGGACAGGCGCTGCGTCTCGTTGCGGCTCTGCGCGTCGATCCACTTCCAGAACAAGAGCGACGCGCGGTCCTCCAGCATCTCCAGGTTGAGCGCCGGGTCATCCGCGCGCGCCTGCATCAGCCCGTCCACCTGCTTGTGGTGGCGCACATGCTCCACGCCCTGCGTGATTTCGGAGAGCGTCCAGTCGTAGTTACCGGAGTTCACCACCGCGTTGCAGAACTCGCAGGTGTTGGACGCGCCGCCCTTGTAGGGCGCGCCGCAGTTGGGGCACTTGCCCTGGAACAGGTCCTCACCGATGCGCGTCTGCGCGCCGGGCTTGCGCACGAAGGTCCACACCTCCGTGAACGTCTCCGGGGCCACCTTGCTGGCGGCGGCCATGGCCTGCGCGTCCGTCTGGTTCGCGGGCACGTCCGTGTCGCGGATGCTGGCGCGCACGCGCACGTGGATGCTGTCGTACCACTCCGTCTGATGAAGGCCGATGAGCTGCACGTCCAGCACCTTCATGTCCGCGAGCGCGTCGCGCACGCCCTGCGCCTGCATCAGCGCCAGCTGCACGTTGAAGCGCTGCCACGTCGCGTCCGACAGGAAGGGGCGCACCGGCGTCATGTCCCGGCGGAACCACGACTTCTGCAGCTCGAGGAAGAGCCAGCGCACCTTCTCCAGCGTGGGCTCCAATTGGAAGGACGGGTCCTTGAGCTTCAGCGCGTTCACCCAGCCCTGCACGTCGCGGCCGGACACCTCCGTGCGCACCTCCGCCTCGCGCTGATCCAACGCGCGCCGGGTGGTGGCGTCCGGGTGCAGGTTGCGCTTGTAGAGCCAGTACGCGCCGCCGCCGAGGATCAGCAGCGGGATGGTCACCTTCGGGTAGAGAAAGAGGAAGCGGATCAGCTCGAAGAGCAGCCAGATGGGCAGGCCGTCGCCCCCGCCACCACCGTTCCCCCGGTCGCGGCCGGACGTGTAGTGCTCGCCGCCACCACCGCGCGCCAGGGCCACGAGCGGCAGGGCGAGCACGAGCAGGGCGGACACGGTGAGCAGGCCGGGCAGCCACCGCCACGGGCGTTTCGCTGTTGAGCACGAAGGCATGGGCAGGATCCTATCCGTTTACGGCTTGCCAGACTGGGGAACAGGTTTCAGGCTGCGCGCCATTCACGCGGGCCGCCCGGTGCGGTCCGTCACGGGGAGCGAAGATGCCGGAGTTCAAGGTCGAGGCCCGAGGGGCCATCGAGATCTGGACCATCGACGGGGAGAGCCGCCGCAACGCCATCAGCCGCGCGATGCACCAGGAGCTGGACGCGCTCGTGTCCCGCGTGTCCTCCGGCCGCGCCGTGCGCGCCGTCATCCTCACCGGCGCGGGCGACAAGGCCTTCTGCGCGGGCGCGGACCTCAAGGAGCGCACCACCATGTCGGAAGACGAGGTGCGCGCCTTCCTCAACGGCCTGCGCGTCACCCTGCGCTCGATTGAGAAGAGCGACTGCGTCTTCATCGCCGCCATCAACGGCGCGGCCTTCGGCGGCGGCACGGAGCTGGCCCTGGCGTGCGACCTGCGCGTCGCCTCGCCCGCCACGGAGATGGGCCTCACGGAGGTGAAGCTGGGCATCATCCCCGGCGGCGGCGGCACGCAGCGGCTCGCGCGGCTCATCGGCCCCGGGCGCGCCAAGGACCTCATCCTCACCGCCCGGCGCGTGAACGCGGCGGAGGCCTTCAGCATCGGCCTGGTGAACCGGCTGGCCCCGGAAGGGCACCTGCTGGAGGTCGCCTTCCAGCTCGCGGAGGCCGTGGTGGAGAACGCCCCCGTGGCCGTGGCCACCGCCAAGCACGCCATCGACGAGGGCACCGGCCTGGAGCTGGACGACGCGCTGGCGCTGGAGCTCAAGAAGTACGAGGAGGTGCTCAAGACGGAGGACCGGCTGGAAGGGCTCCGCGCGTTCGCGGAGAAGCGTCCCCCTGTCTATAAAGGCCGCTGAGCTCTCCGAAAGCGACAGGGGCGGCAGGCCCGCGGTTGCCCGCGGACCGTGCTGCCCCTGCCTGCGTCAAGACTCAGCCGGACGTCAGGCGCTCGCGGTCTTCTCGCCGCCGATGTTCACGCCCTGCTTGTTGATGTAGCCCATCGCCTTGTCCTTGACGGTGGTGCGCAGCTCCGTGCCGCGGCTCGGGGCCATCAGCAGGGCCACGATGCTGCCCGCGGCCGCGCCCAGCAGGAACGCCCCCAGGCCGCCCATGCCCGTGCGCGCCGGCTTGTACGTCGTCAATCCCACATAGCGCAGCGCGTCGTCCGGATCGAAGTTGTCCCAGGACTTCCGGGCCACCTTGCCCGCCTTGTCCGCGTAGTCGGGCAGCTGATCCAGCAGCTGGTGTGCCAGGAACTGACGGTACAGCTTGCTCTTGGCCAAAGCCTTCGCCTGCCACGTCGCCTTCTTCGCTCTGAACATGGGTCCCTCCTGGGCCGGATGCGGTTCACGGGGCGGTTCGTGGCCCGCCTGGGTGCACACCCCCCGTGCAACATGAAGGTAGGCAGGGAAGCCCCAAGCGACACCCCCCGAAGCGCTCCGTCGTGGCCCCATGCGTCGTCCGCTGGACGGCACGCCCGGTGCTTCGGCTGGCAAGAAGGCAGCCAGGCCGGGGGTTTCTTGGTATGGGACGACGGCCATGTCCTCAGATCAGAAACTGCTCGAGAAGGTCTCCCAGGTGGAGAAGGGCGGCGCGCCCAAGTACCACGCGAAGAACGCGGAGACGGGCAAGCTCTTCGCGCGCGAGCGCATCCGGTTGCTCGTGGACGCGGACTCCTTCGTGGAGGACGGCAAGCTCGCCAACAACCTGGACCCGGAGCTGCCCTCCGACGGCGTCGTCACCGGGGTCGCGCGCATCGACGGGCGCGCGGTGGCCATCATGGCCAACGACTCCACGGTGAAGGCGGGCAGCTGGGGCGCTCGCACGGTGGAGAAGATCCTCCGCATCCAGGAGACGGCGAGGGCGCTGCGGTGCCCGCTGCTCTATCTGGTGGACAGCGCGGGCGCGCGCATCACGGACCAGGTGGAGATGTTCCCCGGCCGCCGTGGCGCGGGCCGCATCTTCTACAACGAGGTCCATCTGTCGGGCTTCGTCCCGCAGATCTGCCTGCTCTTCGGCCCGTCCGCCGCGGGCGGCGCGTACATCCCCGCGTTCTGCGACCTGGTCATCATGGTGGAGGGCAACGCCTCCATGTACCTGGGCAGCCCCCGCATGGCGGAGATGGTCATCGGGGAGAAGGTCACCCTGGAGGAGATGGGCGGCGCGAAGATGCACTGCTCCGTGTCCGGCGTGGGCGACGTGCTGGTGAAGACCGAACAGGACGCCATCGCCGCCGCGAAGCAGTACCTGGCCTTCTTCCCGGAGAACTTCTCCAAGGCCCCGCCCCAGGTCGAACTCAAGGCGCCCAAGCACAGCGGCAAGCGCGTGGACGAGATCGTCCCGCCGGATCAGAACAAGCCGTTCGACATGCACGCCCTCATCTCGGAGCTCATCGACGAGGGCAGCTGGTTCGAGGTGAAGAAGCTCTTCGCGCAGGAGCTGATTACCGGCCTGGCGCGCATTGGCGGCCGGCCGGTGGGCATCGTCGCGAACCAGCCCAAGTACAAGGGCGGCGTGCTGTTCGTGGACAGCGCGGACAAGGCGGCCCGGTTCATCTGGCTGTGTGACGCGTTCAACATTCCGCTGCTGTACCTGGCGGACGTGCCGGGCTTCATGATCGGCACCAAGGTGGAGCGCGCGGGCATCATCCGCGCGGGCGCGAAGATGATCTCCGCGGTGTCCGAGGCCAGCGTGCCGCGCATCTGCGTGGTGGTGCGCAAGGCTTATGGTGCTGGCCTCTACGCCATGAGCGGGCCCGGTTTCGCCCCGGAGGCCACGCTGGCGCTGCCCCAGGCGATGATCGCCGTGATGGGCCCGGAGGCGGCGGTGAACGCCGTCTACTTCAACAAGATCCAGGAGCTGCCGGAGGCCGAGCGGCCAGCCTTCGTCCAGAAGCTCCGCGACGAGTACAAGCAGGACGTGGACATCTTCAAGCTGGCCAGCGAGCTCATCATCGACGCCGTGGTCCCCGGCGACTCCCTGCGCGGGGAATTGATGCAGCGTTATTCACTGTATGCGGACCGGTTCCAGCCCCGTGCGGAGAAGAAGCACGGCGTTCACCCGGTCTGAAGTTCCCCACCCGTCATTCACGCTCTAGATTCCGCACCCGACCATGGACTTCGAACTTCCTGAAAGCCACCGCGCCCTGCAGGCCTCCCTCCGTGAATTCTGCGAACGCCGCGTGAAGCCGTACGCGCGCGAGTGGGACAAGGACGAGAAGTTCCCCATGGAGGTCGTGAAGGAGCTGGGGCAGCTGGGCGTGCTCGGCATGCTCGTCTCCGAGGAGTACGGCGGAGCGGCCATGGACTCGCTCGCCGTGGCGGTGGCCGTGGAGGAGATCGCCCGCTACGACGGCTCGCTCGCGCTCACGGTGGCCAGCCACAACGGCCTGGGGACGAGCCACGTGCGCGTCTTCGGCAACAAGGCGCAGCACCAGCGCTACCTGCCCAAGCTCGCCTCCGGTGAGTGGCTGGGCGCGTGGGGCCTCACCGAGCCGGGATCCGGTTCGGACGCGTCCGGCATGCGCACCACCGCCGTGAAGAAGGGCAACAAGTGGGTGCTCAACGGCGCGAAGATGTTCATCACCCAGGGCACGGTGGGTGACGTGTTCGTGGTGCTGGCGCTCACGTCGCCGGAGAAGCGCCAGAAGGGCATCACCGCCTTCGTGCTGGAGAAGGGCATCCCCGGCTTCAGCCAGCGCTCCATCCACGGGAAGCTGGGCATGCGCTCGTCGGACACGGCCGAGCTCATCCTCGAGAACGTGGAGGTCGGTGACGACGCCATCGTGGGCGAGGTCGACCGCGGCTTCATCGACACGCTCAAAATCCTCGACAAGGGCCGCATCACCATCGGCGCGCTGTCGGTGGGCCTCCTGCGCGGCGCGCTGGAGGAGTCGGTCGCGTACTCCAAGGACCGCACCGCGTTCGGTCAGCCCATTGGCGAGTTCCAGGGCCTGCGCTGGATGATGGCGGACATGAAGACGGAGCTGGAGGCGGCGCGGCTGCTGGTGCACCGCGCGGCGCGGCTCGCGGACGCGGGGCAGCCGTACTCGGAGGAGGCCTCCATGGCGAAGCTCTTCGCGTCCGAGGCGGCCATGCGCGGGTGCAACAAGGCCGTGCAGATCCACGGCGGCTACGGCTACACGCGCGAGTTCCCCGTGGAGCGCTACCTGCGCGACGCCAAGCTCTGTGAGATTGGCGAGGGCACGAGCGAGATCCAGCGGACCATCATCGCCCGCGAGACCTTCAAAGGCGCGTAATGGATACCGCTCGGCTGCGAGAGCTGGGGCTCCAGGTCCGTGAGGAGCCGTCCGGCGTCGAAGTGATGCTGGACCTGGAGGCCGCGTCCCTGGTGAATCCCATCACCAAGGACTTCATCACCGAGATCACCTTCCAGGTGATGGGGGACCGGCTCATCCCCATCTCGCCGCCCGCAGTGGTGGGCATGACGCCCATCCTCCTGTCCGCCATCGACGCGGCGGAGGAGATGCAGGCGCTCCTGCTGGACACCTTCAGCGACCACGTCTTCCACCTGCAGCGCCGCTCGGAGGAGCTGCAGCTGTTGGGCCTGCCCGCGGACGTGGACCCGACGTCGCTGGTGCTCTCCACGGACGTGAGGGAGGGCCAGCTCGCGGTGAAGCTGGTGGCGGACCGGCAGGGCAACTTCCGCATCGCGCAGGCCATCCGCGGGCGGGAGGAGCTGGTCACCGCCGCCGGGCACGTCATCGAGCTGTCCGAGTTCCGCGAGAAGGCCGCGCTGACGGGCTACCTGGCCGCGCTGCTCGGCGAGCCCGTGCCGCGCGCGCCGCAGGCGGCCCCCGGCGCGGAGCCGGTGCGCTTCGTGGAGATCGTCGAGAAGTTCGGCCCGCAGTCGCTGGTGCCGCCGCGCTCCAGCCTGGAGCTGCTGGCGCAGCTGCAGGTGGAGGGCAAGGCCTACCGCTTCGCGGCCGCGCGCATCGCCGGGCGCACCTTCCGGGGCCTGCTGGCGGGCACCCAGGGCAAGGTGTGGGCGGGCCGCTTCGAACTGGATGAATTCCCCGGCGTCGTGCAGCTGGTGGCGGACCTGCTGAAGGTCGCCCCGGAGGCCGTGCGACTCGTGGGCCCGGACGCACCCCAGGAGTGATTCGCGTGGAGAAGATGACCCTGGTGGAGCGCGTGCAGGCCCTGGAGGCCCGCCTGGGCGTGCAGTTCTCCAAGCGCGACCTGGCGTTGGAAGCGCTGACGCACAAGACGTACGTCAACGAGAACCGCGACCAGAACCTCAAGGACAACCAGCGCCTGGAGTTCCTGGGCGACGCCGTGGTGGACCTGGCCGTGAGCCACCGGCTGATGGACCGCTGCCCCGGCGTCCCCGAGGGCGAGCTCACCAAGATGCGCGCCCGCATCGTCCATGAAGAGGGCCTGGCCCGCGTGGCTCGCAGCCTGCGCCTGGGCGAGCTGCTCCTGCTGGGCCGGGGCGAGTCCCAGTCCGGAGGCCGCGACAAGAACTCGCTGCTCGCGGACGCGATGGAGGCGGTGCTGGGCGCGGTGTACCTGAGCGGCGGCCTGGAGCCGGCGCTGGGGCTGGTGGACCGCATCTTCGGGGAGCTGGTGGAGGAGGTGGCCTCCGGCGCGGGCCGCCTGGACTACAAGACGCTCCTCCAGGAAATGTCCCACGAGAAGCTCAAGCTGTCGCCGCGCTACCGCGTGGTGGCGGAGACGGGCCCGGAGCACTCCAAGGTGTTTGAGGTGGAGGTGTGCATCGGGGAGTCCGTGTACGCCCGCGCCACCGGCCGGAACAAGAAGGAGGCCGAGCAGGCAGCCGCTCGCACCACGCTGGAGCGCCTGAAGGCGGAGGCGGCGGTCGTGGCATCCCCGGATGTCGTGGCGCCCGTCCCGGGAGGTCCTTCCCCGGACGACCCTCCGGCGTGAAAGCCCTTGGAGCGGGAGGGGGGTGGGGGGTAGGGTCCGCGCCTTCCTGCCCTGGAGGCTGTCCCGTATGCACCGTCTTCTCGGTCTCACCGTGGCGCTGGCCGCCGTCGCGGCGTTGGCCGCCGAGCCCGCCCCGGGCCCGTGGACGAAGAAGGTCCAGGCCGGCAAGGACCTCTACGCGACCCTGAAGACGAGCCAGGGCGTCATCACCGTGAAGCTCTTCTCCAAGGACGCGCCCAACACGGTGGCGAACTTCGTGGGCCTGGCCACGGGTGAGAAGGCCTGGACGGATCCGACGACGGGCGAGCAGGTGAAGGGCAAGCCGCTCTACAATGGCACCGTCTTCCACCGCGTCATCCCGGGCTTCATGATCCAGGGCGGCGACCCCACCGGCACCGGGCGGGGCGACCCGGGCTTCCGCTTCGCGGACGAGTTCCAGAGCGGCCGCGGCTTCGACAAGCCGGGCATCCTGGCCATGGCCAACGCCGGCCCCAACACCAACGGCAGCCAGTTCTTCATCACCACCGGCACGCCCGTGCACCTCACCGGCCGCCACACCATCTTCGGCGAGGTCGTCACCGGTTACGACGTGGTGGAGAAGATCGGCAGCGTGCCGCGCAGCGCCCAGGACCGCCCGCAGACGCCCGTGGTCCTGGAGAAGGTGACGCTGAGCGACAAGGCGCTCAAGAAGCCCGCCGCCCCCAAGAAGGGCACCCCGCAATGAGCTTCATGGAACAGGCCCGCGCGGGCACGGAGCTGTTCGGCACCTTCCAGACCACGGAGGGGCGCATCGTCGTGCGCCTGTTCTCCAAGGAGTCGCCCAGGACGGTGGAGAACTTCGTGGGGCTGGCTACGGGGGAGAAGACCTGGACGGACCCCATCACGTTCCAGCCCCAGCACGGCCGCCCGCTGTACGACGGGACGCTCTTCTTCCGCTGCATCAAGGACTTCATGATCCAGGGCGGAGACCCGACCAGCCGGGGCAACAACGGCCCGGGCTTCCGTTTCGAGGATGAGTTCCAGGCTGGCCGGCGTTTCGACAAGAAGGGTGTGCTGGCCATGGGCAACACCGGCCCCAACACCAACGGCAGTCAGTTCTTCATCACCGCGGCGCCGCAGCCCCACCTGGACAACCGGTACACCATCTTCGGCGAGGTGGTGGAGGGGCAGGACGTGGTGGACCGCATCGCCAACGAGCTTCCCAAGGATTCAAATGACCGTCCCCGCCGGGACGTGCGCATCCAGACGTTGACCATCTCCACGGCGCGGCCGTCCTAAGGCAGTCCGCCGCCGTACCCTGGCAGTTCCCCCGGGGCCTTCCCGTCTCACGAAGTCGGAAGGCCCACTGATCACCTCCGGAAGTATGGCCTCTCAGTCCCAGAAGAAGACCCCTCGCGCTGGCTTCGCCGCGCTCATCGGCCGGCCCAACGTGGGCAAGAGCACGCTGCTCAACGTGCTCACGGGCGAGAAGATCGCCATTGTCTCGCCCAAGCCGCAGACCACCCGCAACCGCATCCTGGGCGTGGTGTCGCGCCCGGAAGGGCAGGTGGCGTTCATCGACACGCCCGGCATCCACCAGGCCAAGGGTGAGCTCAACCGCTACATGGTGGAGGCCGCCCTCTCCGCGGCCGAGGAGGTGGACCTGGTCCTCTTCCTCATCGAGCCGCCCCAGGGCGAGACGCTGGACGTGACGCCGGGCAACCGCGCCATCCTCGAGCGGCTGCAGAAGGTGGGCAAGCCCACCTTCCTGGTCATCAACAAGATCGACTCCATCCCCAAGTCGAAGCTGCTGCCGCTCATCGCCCTCTACGGCCAGGAGTTCCCCTTCGCGGAGGTGGTGCCCATCTCCGCGCGGGAGAAGGACGGCGTGGAGCACCTGTTCCAGGTCGTGCTGGGCCACCTGCCGGAGGGCGAGCCCCTCTTCGCGGAGGACATGCTCACGGACCAGCAGGAGCGCGTCCTCGTCGCGGAGTACATCCGCGAGCAGGTCCTGCGTCACTGCCGCCAGGAGATCCCGTACTCCACCGCGGTGCTGGTGGACGTGTTCGATGAGTCCGAGCGCGAGCCGCGCCCGGGCACGCCCCCGGGCCAGCTGGGCGGCCTCATCCGCATCGCGGCGTCCATCTACGTGGAGCGCGACAGCCAGAAGGCCATCCTGATTGGCAAGCAGGGGCAGATGCTGAAGCTCATTGGCACGGACGCGCGCAAGTCCGTGCAGCGCCTCCTGGGCGCGCACGTGTACCTGGACCTGCGCGTGCGCGTGGAGACCCGCTGGAGCGAGCGCGCCGCGGGCCTGCGGAAGCTGGGGTACGAGTGATGTCGCCGCTGAAGTCCGTACCGCTGACGTCGTTGCCTTCGAAGTCGTCGTCGCTGTCGAAAGAGACTCCATGAAGCCGCTGGTCGCCATTGTCGGTCGCCCCAACGTGGGCAAGAGCACGCTGTTCAACCGCCTGGTGGGCCGCCGCATCGCGCTCGTCGAGGACCAGCCCGGCGTCACCCGCGACCGGCACTACGCCGACGCGGAGTGGGAGGGCCGCGCCTTCACCCTCATCGACACGGGCGGCTTCGTCCCCGGTGAGAAGGACTCGCTGCTCAAGCAGGTGCGCGAGCAGGCGCAGTTCGCCGTGGAGGAGTGCGACGTCATCATCTTCGTGGTGGACGCCCGCGCGGGCATGACCACCGCGGACGAGGCCGTGGCCAACTACCTGCGCAAGGCGGGCAAGCCCGTCGTCGTGGCGGCCAACAAGCTGGACAACGAGTCCGGGCAGATGCAGTCGCTGGCCGGCGAGTTCTTCCGCCTGGGCCTGGGCGACGTGAACGCCATGTCCGCCGAGCACAACCTGGGCATGGGCAGCCTGATGGACTCCGTGGTGTCCAAGCTCCCGGAGAAGCAGGAGGGCGAGGACTCCGAGGCGCCGCCGGACGACGGGAAGATCCGCGTGGCCATCATCGGCCGGCCCAACGTGGGCAAGAGCACGCTGGTCAACGCCATCCTCAAGGAGAAGCGCGTCGTCACCAGCGACGTCGCCGGCACCACGCGTGACCCCATCGACTCGGAGGTCACGTACAAGGGCAACCAGCTCATCCTCACGGACACCGCGGGCATCCGGCGCAAGAAGACCATCGCGCACCAGGTGGAGCAGTACTCCGTCATCGCGGCGCTGAAGGTCCTGGAGCGCAGCGACGTGGCGGTGCTGCTGATGGACGCCACCGAGCCCGCGGTGGATCAGGACGCGAAGCTCGCGGGCCTGTCCATGGACCGGGGCCGCGCGCTGGTCATCGTGGTGAACAAGTGGGACCTCATCGCGGAGGACAAGCGCCGCCAGGAGGCCTTCCGCGAGGACCTCAAGATCGCCCTCAAGTTCGTGGGCTACGCGCCGGTCATCTTCACGTCCGCCCTGCACGGCTCCAAGGTGGAGAAGGTCGTGGACGTGGCGGTGGAGCTGGCCAAGCAGTTCCGCTTCCGGGCGCCCACCCCCCAGCTCAACAAGCTGCTGGACTACATGGTGGACAACAACCCGGCGCCCATCGTGAAGAGCAAGCCGCTGCGCCTGTACTACATCGCCCAGGTGGCGGCGGCCCCGCCGACCTTCACCCTCACCTGCAACGAACCGCAGGGCGTGCCGGACATGTACAAGCGGTACATCACCAACCAGATCCGCAAGACGTTCGATTTGCGGGTCCCCATCCGTCTGCTCTTCCGCGAGCGGCCAGGCAAGGCCAAGCGCGAAGCCCGCAAGAACCCGCATCTGGCGGGGAAGGGCGGTAAGGGTGGGAAGCGCGCGGGGCGCGACTGACCGCGCTCGCGCGTTGACACTCCCAGCGGGCGCTCTTTACAGTGCGCCGCTTTCCCAGAGCGAAGAGCACCGTCGAGCCGGAGAGAGGTCCCTTCATCGTGGCCCAGCAGAAGACCGAGAAGATTCGCCAGCAGGAGCTTCGTCAGCCGGACGCCTTCCAGAGGGCGGGAGCGGACGCGAGGGACTGGCTGATGCAGCGCCAGAAGTTCCTCGCCATTGGCGCGGGCGTGCTCGTGCTGGGCGCGGTGGGCGTGGCCATCGGCAGTGAGGTCTCCAAGCGTGGCGAGGAGCAGGCCTCCATGGCCCTGGGCCAGGCCCTCACCGTCCTGGACCGCCCCGTGACGGGCGTGGACCCGGTGGACCCCTCCGCCACGGAGCCCCCGTTCCCCACGGTGCAGGCCCGCGACGAAGAGGTCGTGAAGCAGCTGGCCGCCTTCCGCAAGGAGCACGGCGGCACCCGCTCGGCGACGACGGCCGCCCTGCCGCAGGCCAAGGCCGAGTTCCGGCTGGGCAAGAACGACGACGCCCTGGCGTCCCTGGACGTCTTCCTCAAGGGCGCCCCGGAGAACGACGCCCTGCGCGCCAGCGCCCTGGAAGGTCAGGGCTACGCCTACGAGGCCAAGGGTGACTACGCCCAGGCCATCACCTCCTTCGAGGCGATGGAGAAGGCGGACACCGGCGAGTACCTGGTCGGCATGGGCGCGTACCACAAGGCGCGCATGCTCATCCTCCAGGGCAAGAAGGACGAGGCGGCGCAGGTGCTGTCCAAGATCCCCACGGACCATCCGAACAGCGCCGCGGCCCGTCAGGCCACCGAGCGCATGGCGGTGCTGGCCGCGGAGGGCGTGAAGGTGCCCACGCCGGCGCCTCCCGCCGCGACGGCCACGGACGCGGGGCAGCCGTAGCGCGCTCATGACCATGCGGCTTGCTCGGTGGAAGCGGTGGGTGGGAGTGGCGGCTGGGGCAGGGCTCCTGGCCGGGTGTGCGTCGGCGCCGCTGTACGGCAACCCGGAGCTGCCCGCGGCGCCCCGTCAGCCGCCGGTGGACTACTTCCAGGTGAACTGGTGGGCGGGGCTCGTCGACAAGGTCCCGCTGCTGGAGTACTCGCCGCGCGAGCCGGCCTCCCCGGTGTACGACCCGGAGAGCCGGAACGTCGTGGTGCAGACGCGTGACGGCTACGTCCGCGCGGTGGGGCCGGACGGGAAGGTGGCCTGGTCCCTGCGCACCGGCGCCCGGGCGCTCGCGGGCGGTCTGGCCAGCGAGGGCGTCATCTACCTGCCGGGCGGTGACGGCGTGCTGTACGCGCTGGATGGCCGCACCGGCGCGGTGAAGTGGAAGTACGCCACCAACGAGTCCCTGGCCACGGTGCCGGTGCTCGCGGACGGCCTGGTGCTGGTGGCCACGGACACCGACACGGTGTTCGCGGTGAAGGCCACGGACGGCACGTGGGTGTGGCAGTACCGGCGCGACCCGCCGTCCGGCTTCACCGTCCGGGGCGCCTCCGCGCCGCGAGTGGACCAGGACACCGCGTACATCGGCTTCTCCGACGGCTTCCTCGTCGCCCTCAAGGTGGAGGACGGCGGCGTCGTCTGGGAGAAGTCCCTGTCGGGCGCGGGCACGGAGTTCCTGGACGTGGACACCACGCCCGCCATCGACTCGGCGGGGCGGCTGTATGTGGCCTCGTACAAGAACGGCCTGTACGCCCTGGAGGCGGACACCGGCGCCGTCATCTGGAACGCCAGCGTCGGCGGCCTGACGTCGCTGCTGGCCCGGGGCGAGGTGGTGTTCGCGACCGGCGACGGCCGCGTGGACGCCTACCTGGGAGAGACGGGAAAGCTCATCTGGTCGCTCCCCCTCAAGAACAGGATGGCGCTCGCTCCGGTGTTGGCCAGGGGAATGCTGCTGGTGCCCAACGAGCGCGCGCTGCTGTTCGTGGACCCGACGACGGGCAAGTCTCGCATGGCCTGGAACCCGGGCGTGGGCATCTCCGCGCCGCCGTTCGTGGTGGGCTCGCGGGTGTACGTGCTGTCCAACAACGCGTACCTGTACGCGCTGGACATGAACGACGTGAAGAAGGGGCCGCGCGGGTGACGCGCGCCGTGCCCCGGACGGTGCGGGTGGTGGCGGCGCTGATTCCCCGGCCCGGTCCGGAAGGCGGCGGGCCGAGGTACCTGGTCCAGCAGCGCCTTCCCGGTGGGAGCCGCGCGCTCCTCTGGGAGTTCCCCGGCGGCAAGGTGGAGGCGGGCGAGACGGACGAAGCCGCCCTCGCTCGCGAGTGCCGCGAGGAACTGGACGTGGAGCTCTCCGTGGGCCGCCGCCTGTGGGAGGGCCGGCACACGTACCCGGACCTCACCGTGGAGCTGGTGCTGCTCTCGGCCACGATTGTGTCCGGCGAGCCGAAGCCGCTGGGCGCGCACCAGCTGGCGTTCCACACGCCCACGGAGATGCAGGCGCTGCCGTTCTGCGAGGCGGACATTCCGCTCCTCGACGACCTCCTGGCGGGAAGGCTGGGTGCGCTCGATTGATGCTGCTGCACACGTTCCAGCTCATCCCCGGCGTGGGGCCGTGGCGCGAGAAGGACCTGTGGTCCAAGGGCATCCGGACCTGGGATGACTTCCCGGACGGCGGCATCGTCATCAGCCGCAAGGCGGACACGGCGGCCCGCGAGCGCATCGCGGAGGCCCGGGCGGCGCTGGCCCGGAGGGACTTGAAGGACCTGGCCCGCATGGTGCCGCCGCGCGAGCACTGGCGCCTGTTCCCGGAGTTCCAGGACGACGCCGTCTACTTCGACATCGAGACGGACGGCAGCAAGACGCAGGTGCCCACGGTGGTGAGCCTGTTCGACGCCTCGGGGCTGCACGTCTTCATCCAGGGCCGGAACATGGACGCGCTGCCGGAGGCCATGGCGAAGCGGCGGCTGTGGGTGACGTTCAACGGCTCGTGCTTCGACGTGCCGGTGCTGAAGGAGTACTTCGGCGCGAAGAACTTCCCGGTGCCGGAGGCGCACATCGACCTGCGCTTCGTCACGCGGCGGCTGGGGATGGGCGGCGGGCTGAAGGAGATTGAAGACAAGCTGGGCGTGGGCCGGCCGCCGCACCTGAAGGGCGTGAATGGCTACGACGCAGTGCTGCTGTGGCGCGCGTACCTGCGGCGCGGCGACGTGGAGGCCCTGCGCTACCTGGTCGAGTACAACCTCTACGACTCGTTCCAGCTCCGGTCGTTGATGGACCTGGCGTACAACAAGGGCGCGGACGACCTGAACATGGACGTCCCCCGGCTGAAGGTCTTCGAGCGCGGGGACCTGCTGTACGACGTGAGCCGGCTGCTGCTGGAGTTGGGGCCCACCGAGCGCGACCTCGACACGCTCGCGCGCGTGCGGGCCATGGAGCAGGATTCCTGAGCGGCCAGGTCGTGCCTTGGGTCGGCCGGCCGAGGCCCGCCACGCCGTGGGGCATCCCCAGCCGCCGCGTCGCGCTCACTCGAATCACGACGTTGCCGGTGACGGACGCGGAGTGGGCGGGCGATGGCTTCGTGCTGCCTCCCTCGGGCGAGTCCGTGGGGCTGGCCCTGGGCGTGCGGCGCCTGGCCGTGCTCGGGGCGCGGGAGTCCTGGCCGCCGGGGCTCGCGCTGGAGCTGCCTCGGACCGCGGGGCTCGTGGCGTTGCATCCGTCGCTCCGGTGCGCGGCGGTGCTGGGCCCGGGGCGCATCGAGATGGTGGGCCGGGCGCAGGACGGGAGCCCGGTGGAGACGCCCGCTCGGGCCTGGACCCGGCACACGCAGTCCCTGGGGTTCGACGTCACCGGCGAGAGCCTCTGGACGAGCGGCGTCCAGGACGGCCGGGCTTCGGTGCGTGTCCTGGATGCCCGAACGTTATCGGACGTACCGGGGACGGAGGCCGGGCTGGAGCTGGACACGCCGGTGTTGGGCGAGGACGACCTGGACGGGCTGCACGAATGGATGCCGCATCCGCGCCTGCCAGTAATGGGCGTGTCGGTGAGCCTGGGCCAGGAGGGCACGTGGCTCACGTTCGTGGAGCGCGGCGCGGCGGGGCTCGTGCGGGGCGCGACGGTCGCTTCGGTGGAGGCGCCGTTCTATCCGGCGGGGTTCCTTCCGGACGGCTCGGGCTTCATCGGCGTGGGTGGCACCTGGGTGCGGCGCTGGACATACCCGGAGGCCACGCTGGCGGCGGAGTTCATGCTGCCGGAACAAGGCACGCTCGCCACGGGGTACAGCGGGCTGGTGACGGAGCGGGCGGTGCTGGTGGCGGTGGAGGACCTGTTGGAAGCGGGTGAGTGGTACCTGCTTCAACTGGACCCGGGTTCGCTGCGGCCCGTGTGTGCGTGGGAGCTGCCGTTGTCCACGGAGGCCGTCACGTCGGTGCACCTGCTGCCCGGCGGCTTCATCCTGTCGCCCGAGGACGGCCAGCTCTGGCGGCTGCCCGACGAGGTCCTGGCCGAGCGGTGAACACAGACGGCGCGGATTGTTCACGCGCGCGTGGAATGGCTCGGAGCCCTGTCTGTAAGGTCCGGGACCATGAGCGATCCGAACTTCGTGAATCAGGGCCCTGGAGCCATTCCGCCGTCGCCGGAGGCCGAGCCGCCCAAGTCTCCATCGCGGGGCAAGGTCCTGGGCGTCCTGGTCGCGCTGATGGTCGTGGGGGTGGTGGCTTCGTACTTCGGCCTGAGGCGCCAGTCGGAGGCGCCCGGGGTGACGGCGCCGCCGGTGGTGGACGCGGGCGTGGCGGAGGTGCCCGCGGAGGTGTCGCTGCCAGAGAGCGACGGCCGCATCCGCGACCTGGTGGGCAAGCTGTCGGTGGACCCGGAGCTGGCGAAGTGGCTCCAGGAGCAGGACCTGGCGCGCCGGTTCACCGCGTCCGTGAGCAACATCGCCGAGGGTGAGAGCCCCCGGGCCTCGCTGTTGTTCATGGCGCCCGTGGGGGCGTTCCAGGTGGGCGCGGCCGGGGCGAACGGGCGCTCGGAGATCGCGCCGCTGAGCTACGCGCGCTACGACCTGGTAGCCCGGGTGCTGGGCTCGCTGGACGCGTCCGGCGCGGCGATGGTGTACCGGGAGCTGAAGCCGCTCATCGACCAGGCGTACCGGGAGATCGCGCCGCCGGATCAGGGCTTCGAGACCGCGTTCGGCAGGGCCATCCAGCACCTGTTGGCGGTGCCGGTGCCGAAGGGACCGGTGCAGGTGGAGCCCAAGGGCGCGCTGTATGTGTATGCGTCGCCGGAGCTGGAGGGGCTGAGCAAGGCCCAGAAGCACTTGCTGCGGATGGGTCCGGGGAACATGCGGATCATCCAGGCGAAGCTGCGGGAGATGCGCACGGCGCTGAACCTGCCGACCCCGGCGCCGGCCACGCCCGAGCCGTTGCCGGATCAGGAGGCGCCGGGGCAGTCAGAGACCCAGGAATGACGGCTACTTGCGCTTCTTGCCGCCCTTGGCGGGCGGCGGAGGCGGCTTGGGCTTCTCCTTGTCGCCGATGATCTGGAACGAGGCCCGGAGGTCCTCGACGTCGCGGCCGCGCGAGTCCTGGAACGACGAGCCGGTCTGCGAGTCGACGACGAGGGTGTACGAGTAGCCGGTCTTGAGCGGCTGCGGCAGGTGGATGCGGTACACGAGGCCGTCATCGGCCTCGGACACGGAGTCGTCGGAGACCATGGCCCGGTCGGCTTCGTCCATGAGCCGGACGCGGTAGTTCTTGAGGCCCAGGGTGCTGCGAAGCTCCAGGTCGGACGTGGGCTCCACGAGCGGTTTTTCCTCCAGGGCCAGGGGGATGAGCGCGGAGCCGCCATCCGGCGACTGGTACTGGAGCGTGAAGACCACGGCCTCGGGGCCCGAGTCCGGGGCCGCCGTGGCGCCGGTGACGCCGCCGTCCACGGGGGCCTGGGACGTCTTGTCGGGACAGCCCGTCAGCAGGGCTGCGGTGAGGCCGCAAAGCGCGGCGAGTCCGGTTCGTCGGAAGAGGCGCATGGGGCGGCAAGGTACGTTCCGGACCCGGGCACGGGAAGCACGAGATTCCACCGGCCGGTTGGTGGCCGACTGACCTGGACGATGTCGATGAGCCCGATGACACCTGAAGGCGGACCCGAGCATCCGGGGATGAGCCAGTTGCGAGGACGTCCGCGGAGGCCATGGGCGGGCCAGGGAAGCGCCTGGAATCCTTGGGGAACCCCTGGTCGAAACGTCTGATAAGAAGCGTGAGGTCAGAGCCCTTGAAGATTGCAAGTTTTCGGCGTAAAAACGTGCCGATTTTGTCCCCGTTTTTGCCACGGCGCGCACCAGTAGCGAAAGGGTCCTGACGGGTCGTCAGGGCCAACCGCGAAAGCTCGCCCAGGGATAGGGGCGGTCACAGTTTCAGGGGGTCTGGGGAGCGCTCCAGCAGGCTTCCGGTTCCACCCGGTCCCCACCAGAAAACCGGCTTCGGTGTTCCACCACCGTTGACGGTTAGTCCCCAGGGTTCGAGGCTTTCCCGAGCCTCACCCTGGGGCGGTAGTTTCGCTACCGCCTGCCCCTAAGCTACGTCTCCGCCCAGGCGGAATTCAACCCGCAGGCGAAATTCCCGCCATCCCCGGTCGCGCAATGCGCCCGCCAGGAGACAGCTCGGCCCGCCCTCCAGGGGAGGAGGGCGGGCCGTCCAGCTCCAGCGGGGCCGCGCTGGGGGCGCCTCTCCAAGGTCAGGCGCCACAATGCTTGAGGGAGTCAACCTTGCCGGCGCGCAACGCACGGCGCCAGCGGAAGCCTAGTGCAGCGTCGCGTGCTTTGGCTCCCAGCCAGTCTCGATGAGGAGGAGGAGGCGCCGCGCGCGGCTCATCACCTCCCGGCCCTTCGCCCCCTGGTGGGGTGTCCGCCTGGCCCAGCCGAGCCCCTGGGGGGCCAGCTCCACGCGGTGCACGCCCTCGCGGTCCTCCACGATGATGGACCGCGCTCCGTCGAGCCGGAACACCCGGGGCAGCAGGTCTGCCGCGCGCGTCTCGGCCACCAGCTCGTCCGGGGTAGCGGGCGTGTCGTCATCCTCGTCCGTCATGGCCGCCGCGTACACCGCCAGGCACCGCGGCGCCATCCTCCGGCCGGGGGACACCTGGTGGCCCGCAACGACAACGCCCCCCAGACCGCGTGGGCCTGGGGGGCGTGGGTTCACTGTGCCTGGTGCCGCGTCACGCCACGTAGGTGACGAGGACGCGCAAGCCCCGGTCGCTTCGCACCTCCGCGCGTTGGATCCGCGTGAAGGGGATGCTCGCAACCTGCGTCCGCCCCCCGGTCGGCTGGCCTACCCACACGCATGGGGCCGGGTTCGGCTGCCGCAGCGCATTCGCGGTCGCTGCGTCCACGTAGCCGACCAGGTGCAGGTTGCCGGCCGTGTCTCGGTGCACCTCCACGCCTCCACCGCTTCCCGCCGTAATGACCGTCTCGCTGTTGAGCGCCACCAGGCCCCCCAGCGGGGCATACGCGTACCGCCCCCGTCCCAGCTGCGCGATGGTGTCCCCACGCACGCTGCCCGGGGGCATCGTCACGCCGTGCAGCTCCCGGAGCTGGGCGAGCGTCATCCCCACCGCACCCGCTGGCGCCTGGGGCTCGTGAGGCGTGTACGGCGCCGGGTGGGAAGGCCGTTCCTTGCGGACGAGGATGTCCGGGGCACGGGCCGTCTGTCGGCCGCGCCGCTGACCTGCGACGAACCCCAGCCCGCCGAAGAGTGCCGCCGCCGACGCGGTGAAGAGGAGGGTCTTCATGGCGCGTCAGCCGCCCTTCTTCTGGCCCAGCGTGGAGGGGAGGGGAACGCCAGCCAGGCCGAACAGGCCCACCGCACCAGCCAGCGCGAAGCCACGAACAGGGCCATCCGGCAGCGTCTGCGCGAACTGCGCGAGGATGCCTGCCACCGCGAGACAGGGAACCGCGACGCTGGCCTTCACCAGGGGCTTACCGGTGGTGATGCTGGGAATGGTGGTGGCGACGCCGGCAACCGCCGCGAGCGCCATCGCCAGCACGCCCAGCGCCAGGTCGTAGGGCACGGGGAGGATGCCCGCGAGGAACGCGCCGACGCTGGCCAGCGTCGCGAGGACGGCCGCCACGCGCTTGGACACGAGGCCATGGCGCGGCTCCTCCGCCGGGGCCTCGGTGGTGGTGGTGAGCGTGCCCATGGGCTCCGTCACCGGCTCCAGCGCCAGCTCGGGCGCCGGCAGCGGCTGGAACTTCCGCAGCGTCACGGCCGCGCCGCTCTCCGCCGTCGTCATCACTTCGATTTCTTCGTTCGCTTCGATGGGCTCGGGCATCACGTTCTCCGGAGCTGCGTGGGACTGCGAGAAGGGGAGGGGACTACTTGCGCGGCGCGGCCGGGGAGGCGCCGCGGTGCGCTGCCTCCAGGAGGGCGATGCGGCTCCTGGTGGTGTGCCTGAAGGCCTTGAACTCGGCGTTGAGCGAGCGGAGCTGCTTCCGCACCTTCAGCAGTTGCCGGCGGAGGGCGCGATTCTGGACCAGGGCGCCGGACACGCCGCTGCCCACCGCCATCGCTACCAGCTCCAGAACCTTCTGCGTCTCGGGGCTCACGCCGTCACCCCGAGCACCTTGACCGCGCGGTCGTAGAACTTCCGCCTGTCCTCCAGGCCATTGGTGCCGCCGTTGATGAGCTTGGTCACGCCCACCAGGTCACCGGCATCCGCGCGGGCGTTGATGTTGCGGCTGGTCCAGTACCAGGCCGCAGTGCGGAACCCGATGGCGGGCTCGGCCGCGCGCTTCGGGTTGTTCTCCAGGTCGATGCCCAGCGCCTGGCCAGCGTCGCGGTAGTTGGCGCGGCCGGTCACCTGAATGGGTCCGCGTCCCTTGTACCGGATGCCGTCTCCGGGCTGCGTGTTGCCCAAGTCCTTCCGCCCCTCATAGGCCGCGCCGGACGCAATCTCCTCCATCCAGCGGAACTCCCCCGACTCGTGGGCGAGCTGCGCGAGGAAGGCAGCGCGGCGGATAGGCGTGTTGATGGCCGCCTCGTTCATCGCGAGCGCCAAGAGGGGCGCGTACTCCTGCGCGAGCGCGGTGGACAGGTTGGGCATGATGGCCTGGAGCTGCGCCAGCGTGAGCCCCGACAGGTCGAGCGTCGGCTTCATCTTCTTCACCACCTTGGGAGCGCCCGCAGCAGCGACGGCCGCGAGCACGAGAGATTCGAGGATCATCCGACCGCCTTCTTCACCAGGCCAAAGCCCGGGATGCTGTTGAGGCCGAACCCAATGAGCCCGAGCCCCACACTCACGCCCACGAACCCGGCGAGCACCTTCGTTTTCGTGCTCCACGGCGAAGTGACGGACTCCACCGCGTTGCTCACCGCCTTCTTCACGTCCTCCGCGACTTCCTTCGCGGACTCCACGGTCTGTTCCGCGGTGCCCGCCGCGCCGTTGAGGATGATGCTGGAGTCCCAGAACGCGCCCAGCGCGCTCGCGAGCTGGGACGCATTGGCGTTCCCCAGCTCCAACCACGTCTTGACGGTGTAGTCCTTCCCATCATCGCGCGTGCCGCGCTCCACCCAGCTACGAAGGACGGTGCTCCATCGCGTGTAGTTCTCTCGCGCCATCTTCACGGCGGAGATCTGCGACCGCTGGCCTTCGGTGACGACGAAATCCTTAATCTCGTCGCCACCGAGCCAGTCCGGGACGTAGCTCAGCAGACCGTCGGAGTTGAGGATTCCTTCCATCCACTTCTCCGCCTTCAGAAGGTCCGCGCGCACGCGAGCTTCCAAATCATCCATGCGCTTCCGGTCTGCCGGGCTGATGGTCATGACGTCCTCGTCCTCACCACGCCTGGGCGGTGATGCGCAGGCGGAAGGTGCTGCTCCAGATGGCCGCATTGCCGGAGTCGAGCTGGCCCGTCACGCGCAGGCGGAACTTCACGCCCGGCCACGGCGGGGTGCTGTCCTCCGTCGCGGTCAGCGTCTGGCTCGACTCCTCGGCGCCCAGGAGGATGTATCCGCGCCGGATGCTTCGGCCGCCGTGATTGATGGCAGGGGAGGGGACGGGCGAAGTGCCCGCCCCTCCGATGTTCCCGCCAGTGCCCGCCTCGATGGTGCGGAAGCTCACGGCGTTGTCGCCCGGCGCGCGGCAGAGGTCCACGCACGGGATGATGGCCGCCTGCGGGTCATCGAGCCCCACCGACGTCGCCCACTCCACTTCCGCGGTGAAGAGCACGTGCGAGTAGCCCCGCAGGTCCCAGGCCGGGAGGGAGAGGACGGCCTCCGCGTTCGCAGCCGCGTCGCTGGGCGAGGGGTTGAAGCCCAGGCGCGGCCCCTTCACATAGTCGGGGTCGAAGTAGACGAACATGTTCCCGGTGAACGTGTTCGCAGCGAAGTCCGAGATGATGGTCGCCAGCGTCGCCGCGTCGCCGCTGTCGATGACGAAGAGCAACTGAGGCTCCCGCGTCCCCATGGCGGTGAAGCCGTCCCGGTTGGTGCGCAGCGCCGGCAAGCGCATGTCCTCGTCGGCCGGCTGCATCGTCAGCTCCCACTCATCACCGGGGCGTCCCTGGATGACCTGGACCGTCGTGATGAGCGTCGAGTGCGTGAAGAAGCCCGGACCCGTGACGGTCTGCGCATCGTTCGTGTTCCCGTTGAGCACGACATCCACCGGGTAGCGCTGCACGTTCGCTGCGCCGGGGATGAGCTGAAAGCCCACGCCCGACAGACCATTCCACGTCGCTTTGCCGTCGCTACCAACACCGGACCGCATGGGCTTCCCGATCATCGTTCGTTCCCTCCGCTGTGTAGTTCGCTGCGCGTGCTCCAACTTCGACGGCGAGCGGCTAGAAGAAGCCGCTGAGGTTGTTCCAGAGGCCGGCCGCGCTATTCGCGACATCGAGCCAGCCGTTGATGTCATCCGCCAGTCCGCCTCCGCCCTGGTTCGAGGGCGTCTGCGTCGTGTACGAGGGCGGCGTGTACTGAGGGCCCGGCGCGTACTGACTGCCCGGCTTCGACGCCTGGTTCTGCGCCGTGGCCTGCGCGAGCGCGGTCTGAAGCGCGGCCTCTCGCGCAGCGGCTTCCACCTTGGCCGCCGCGTCCCGGGCCGCCGTGTCGGCGTCCCGCTTCGCCTGCTCAGCCGCAGCGGTGGCCTTGGCCGCCTTGCTGTTCGCGTTCATGAGCGCAGCGCCACCGCCAACAATGCCCACGCCGGTCAGTACGCCCACAACAATCTTCCACGTGTCGGTGCTCTTCTCGCTCATGGCGTGCTTCCTTCAGGACGTCGCCCATTGGGTGAAGATGGGCAGGTTGGTATCCGTGCTGCGCATGCCTCCGGTGGGCAGCTCCAGCTCACTCGACGGCGCCGGGATGTCCCTCTTGCGGCGTTCGGCCACCAGCGGCGCGCGGAGCTTCAGCGACGCTCCAGGCTGCACCACCGCCAGGTCCCCCAGGGATGCCGGCGCCTTCGGGACGTCCCCCGAGGAACTCCCGGCGACCAGGGTCCTGATTCCGGCCGCGAGGGCGCTTTCGTCGCTGAACCGTTCCGCAGGGAAGCTCGGCGCCGTGGGCTCGCCCACCGCGAACCCCTGCGCGGCAAACGAGCTGGGGGCCTGCGGTGTGGCTCCAGCGGCAGCAGATGCGGGAGCTGCGGCACCCTGGGGCTGCGTGTCCGGCTTCGGGAAGTACGTCACATCCGCCGGCGGCGTTTGCTTCGCTCTCGGCTGCCTGCGGCGGTTCTGGACGCTCGCAGCGCCCAGCCCCAATCCCAGGCCGCCCAATCCGATGATGAATGGGAACAGCATGTGCCTCCTCCTCCTGCACTCCGCGGTGCGCGGGCCAGGTCATGCGGTGTGTTGTTGGTTGGCGGGGCGCGCCCTCAATCCACGAGGTCGCGGTTTTTCGTCGGGGTGATGACGCGCACTGGAGGCTTGGTCGGAGTCGGGGCCGGCGCTGGAGCAGGCGGAACCGGAGGGTTTGGAGCAGGCGCTGGAGACGGCGCGGGCTGCGTCACGACGGGCGGCGTGGGCGTCGTAGTGGTGACCGCTCCCGGGTCGTACCAGTCACCATCGAGCGTCGTTCCCGTTCGCTTGTCGCTCTTCGTGTTGTTGATGTAGCCGCCGGTCCCGGCGCCAGTGCGTTCCTCTACCATCGCCTTCGCTCGGCGCTCCTCCATGGCCGCCTCAACCATGGCCGCGTACTCCGCCGAGACGGGAGGAACGACGGTCCCTTCATAGTCGGGATGATCCGAGCGCCAGTGGAAGCGACGGTTCACGCCGTGGATATCGCGGTAGTACCAAAGGCCGTTTGTCTTGCCTTCCGTGCCAGAGATTGCGGGCTGGCCGGTGAACCCACCACCACCCCGCCTCCACCCGTCGAAATAAAAGTGGTCTTCTTCGGAGGAGGTCACGCCCCAGCCCTTCGCCATCCACGCGCGGTAGCTCCCCACTTCGGTGGCGTCGATTTTCCGGCCCACCTGAAGGCGCGCCTCTTGCCCAGCGGCTTCCGCGCTCGCGAACGCCTCTTCCGCCAGCGCGTAGGCGCCTGCGTTGTAGAGGTTGACGCCCGCCGTCCACCGCTCCATGAACGCGACATAGCGCGCCTGCTCAAGCGCTGCGTTCCTCGCGTCCAGCAGGTTCGCCTGGGCCTTCGCTGCCTTGTCGTTCTCGTTGATCCACCCGCCCAACAACTTCCCCAGGGCGCCAATGAATGGCGCGAGGGGCGCGAGCGGCGTTGCAGCGAGCACGGTCGCGAGCAGCGCGGCACCGTTCGCCACCGCCTGCGGCGCGTTGGACGGTGGCCGCAGGTCACGCTTCGGAGGCGGAGGGAGGGGCGGAGGCGGCTCAGGCGGTGTGAGCAACGCGGGCGCTGGGGCCTGCGTCAGCACCTGCTCTTCCACAGGCGTCGCGGCATGAGGCGCCGTCTCCTCCTGGAGCTGACGGGGCGTTCCATCCTCGACCGCCACGGGCCAACCAGAGGGGGCGCGCCCGAATCGGCTGTGCACCCAGTCAACGAACGTCACGAGGAACTTGGGCGCGGGCATGCGCTACTCCGGGAAGGGGAGGAGAGATGAATCAGGCCAGGCGCCGCGCAATGCGGCGCCCGGCCTCGATGCTTCCGGGCAGCGGACTAGGCCGCGCGCCGCGCCTGCATCGCCGCGACCAGGGCGTTCACCTCGGCCGCCAGCATGGACTGCACCTGGCTGTAGACCCAGGAGGGCACCGTGAAGCCGTCAACCACGTCCACGATGGCGCCGGGAATCTCGCGCGCCAGCTGCTGGCGGATGCTCTCCGCGGCGCCAGTGTTCCCCTCCGGGTACTCGGGGCTCTTCTTCATCGCGTCGAGGATGCGAAGCGCCGCGTTCCGCAGCTTCTGCGGCGGGATGACGACGAACGGCACGCCACCGGGCAGGCAGCGAAGGCCCGCGTAGTCGTAGAAGGGCACGTCCTGGTCCGTGAGGCCCGTGAAGCCGCAGAAGGGCAGGTGGGCGTCCTCCACATCCATCTTCTCCAGGATGGCGGTGTTCACGGCCAGCAGCTGGCGGTTCTTGGGGAGCTTCGCCGCCATCTGCGCGACCTCCGCCAGCACCTGCGCGGTGCTGGGGGTCGGGCAGTAGTTGACGATGCCGTCGAAGTCCTCCTTCTTCTTCACCTGCTTCACCGCCACCGGGCCGGCGAACATGTTCTTCAGGGGCTTCTCCTCGTTGAGGAAGAGCGGCGTGCGCGCGTCGGTGTGGCCGGAGTCCTCGATGGAATCCGAGCCGGGTTCGAGGTCGTACTTCTTGAACACCTCGGCGGGCGTGTTCGGCTCATCCGTCACGATGACGGCGCCCTCGTCCGTCTTCACGGTCACGCGCAGCGTCTCCAGGTTCGTCCCCGCCAGCGCGCCCTTGTTCCAGATGTTGAGCACCAGTCCCGACTCGGTGGTGATGGTGTCCGACTGCGGGTTGTTGATGTCCGCGGAGTGGAACACCACGCCATGCCGGCGGCTGCGCGCCTTGCGCGTGCGCGGGACGTAGGTCACGGTCTGCGAGGACAGGGCCAACTTGACGTTGGCCGCCTTGAACGGGTCCGCGCCCATCTTCAGCTTGACCTCGAAGTCCAGGAGCTGCTCGGCGCAGATGCCGGTGAACTTCTCGGAGTCCTTGATGAACGCCAGGTGGCCCATGGGGATGAGCACGGTGAAATCCACCTTGTTCATCCCCACCGCGAAGCTTCCGCCCAGGGTGCCGGCCGTGTTGCCGGTGAGCCCCACGAAGTCCAGCTCCTGCTGCGTGCGGAAGTCGTCGCGCACCACCGGGAGCGCCTGCCCCTGGTACGGCTGGATGGTGTCCTTCTCGCTGAGAAACCGCTTCACGTACAGCGTGTAAGCGCTCAACAGCGTCAGGCGGTCCGCCATGGCCAGCGCGGCGACCGTGCTGCTGTCCGAGTTGAGGACGTTCGCGGTCACGCGCGCCTCGATGGCAATGCACGATTGCTTGGGGCTGATGATCATCGAGCCCTTCGTCATCGTCGCGTCGCCGTAGGGGCGAAGGTCTTTGGTGCCGTCCGCGAAGGGAACCAGGTTATCGGCCATGGAGTCATCTCCTGCTGGGAAGTTGGAAGGGAAGGGAGCGCGCGAGGGATGGGGCTCCAGCGGGCGCGCTGCACGCTGGAGCCCTTGCTGCTCAGGTGGTGGGTGATGCGGTTGAGCTACTTCGCGGCCGTCGCGGCACGCGCCTTCTGCGCGGCCTCGCGCTCCGCCGGACTGCGGATGCTGTCCGTGGCTTCGCCCACCGCGACGGCGCCACCCGCCCCCGTGATGTTCCCCGCGAGGAACGCCCCGAGGATGTGCCAGCCGCTGTATTTCTTCTCGCCCATGTTCATGCCTCCAGTGCTTCGATTTGGTCCATGCGGACCGTGGTGAGGTTGGCGACCAGGTGCTCGCGTGGCGCCAGCTGCGAGACGGCGCGCGCGTAGTCCTTCCCCGCGTCCACGGCCAAGCCCCGCAGGTCCGTCGTCTTGACCTGGCGGAAGGACACAACCTTCGTGCACTGCGCGCGGTTCTCCGGCTCGTCGTCCGTCCAGCGCTGTTTCACGAAATAGCGGCGCACCCCATCCGCGCCCCACGTGGCGCTGATGTCGTGCAGCTCTTTCGCCATGTACTTCGCGAGCATCCCCACCTCGTCCACGAAGAGGTGCAGCTCGTCGTCAGAGCGGGCGCGAAGGTACGGGAGCACCTGGCGGAACTGCGCAGCCTTCACTTCCGGGAGCGCCTGCACGTCATCCGGGCGAATCGCGAGCGCCAGGCGCGTCGCGAGAATCATTTCCGGATCCGCCAGGAACTCTGAAACTGTCACCGTCCGCTTGAGCGGCCCGAGGGAGTTGTGCTTGCGCTTGATGCCGTCAATGCCCCACTCGCCGCGATAGTCGAGGGCGAGCACTGGGCGGCCCTTCTTCATGAGCCACTCGGCCCATTTCTTGGCCAGGTAGCTTTTGCCCATGCGCACCATGCCGACGATGTGCACGCACTCGGAGACGTCCGGGACGTGGAATTCGAGCTGCTCGCGCTCCCACGGTCGCGGAATGGCCCGGCCGCATTCCTTGCACGCCTCCGCCTTCTTCGCGGCGTGCTCCGCGTGCTGTGTCTTCCGCCGCTTTCCCTTCATCGCCGCCGGCTCCGGATGAACCCCGAGAGCTTCTGGGCGATGCCCGTCACGCGGACCGCGAGGTCCGTCAGGAAGTCGCCCGCCTTGCTCGCGATGATGGGCGCCGCCGGCAACAGCACCAGGCCGGCCACACCTGCAAGCTCGACCTCCGCCGGCATTCCGCCTTCCGCGTCCGTGGGGGCGCGCTTCGCCATGATGACGCCCGCCAGCTCCGCCATGCGGGCCACCGGGTCCCCCTCGTATTGGCCCTCGTATGGCGTGCCGGCGAAGAGCCTGCGCTTCGTGGGCTGTGACACGTCCACGCCCACCCGCTTCGACACCTCGCCCAGGAGAGCCGCGAACGGCAACGCGGCTTCCGCGAACTTCCGCACGCGCTGAAAGTCCTGGCCCATGTACTTGGGCGGTTCCGGCGGCGGTGGTGGCTCTGGTGGTGCACCAGGTGCCGCAGCTCCGGCGGCTTGCGCCCCCGGCGACGCGGCAGCGGGCGCGGCCGGGCCTGGCGAGACAGGCCCGGCAGCTCCCGGGGCGCCGCCTCCAGGAGGGGGAGGGGACACGGCCGGTTTCGCCTGGCCAGCACCCGCGCCGCGCGCACGCTCAACGAACTTCTGGCCGCCGACCGTCCCGAATTTCGCCAGCTCGGCGTCACGCGCCATCGGTTTGATGGCCACCCCATAGGTGAGCGCCCAGATGTTGGCTTCGCGGAAGTCCTCCGGCGTTCGGCACTTCGCGACCTTCTCCCGGTAGGTGCGCTCCCTCCGTCGCGGGTCATCGCCAACCGGCCGGCCCATCTTCTTGCCCGTGGGGCTGGCGCGCCGCGCGGGTTGCGCCTCGTCCGGGGGAAGGACTTCCGGCACGGCCTCCTCACGAGCCGGCGTGTATTCGCTGGGGGCGGGCGCCGCCTTCCGCGCGAACAGGTCCGGGTTTCGCGGCGGTAGCCGCTGCTCTTCTTCGGGCAGCTCGTCGGCCAGGCCGCCGTTGCTGGGCAGCTCAGCGTCCGCCGCCGCGCTCGATGCGCCCGCGTCGTCTGCGTTCCGCTCCAGCTCTTCGGCCACGCGTCACCCCGCGAAAGAGGAAAGAGCTGACAGCGGCGGTGCGTGTCCTGGCGGCCCCGCAGGGCCAAGCTGTTCCCGAACTGTTGGACCTCCGCGAAAAGCGCGAGGACAGAAAGGGGCGCAACGACTCAGGACTTACGGGCGGACCCACGCACCGCCGCCGTCAGCAAGCGGGAATCGTTGTCTCGCTTTCGCCTCCGCCATCACAGGCGGGGGTTTCGCCAGGACTCGCCACGTTGGCATGGCGCGTCGCACGTTTCGCAATGGGTGACGCGGAACCCATTCCGCCGCCAGCGGCCGGCCGTCCTCGCCACTTTCGCCACGGTGCGCACCCGTCAGGCTTTGCCGGTACGATCTGCCCCGTGGACCTGCCTTCCCTCCCAACCTCCGGACCTGTTGTGCAGTGGCTCTCCGTGAAGGAAGCCGCGCACCTCTCGAACCACTCCCCGCGGACAATCCATCGCTGGGCGAAGCGCGCGAAAATCCTCGCTGACCGCCTCGCGTCTGGTGAGGGCGAATGGCTCATTGCCCTGAACGCGCACAACCAGCCCATCAGCACTCGGCCCTATGTCCCGCCTGGGCTCACCGAGTTGTGCGCGCACGCGCCCTGACTTCCGCAGTGCGCTCGCTCAATCTCTTACGCGTGCTTCGGGTCCGGCTTCCGCGTCCCGTCCGCCTCAAGCTCGCGCGCATCGCCGTGGAGCTGCTCTTTCCGTTCGTCTACCTGACCCAGGCGGACGCGGAAGTGCTCGCCGCGCAGCTCCTCGACTTCCTTGACGCGAAAGGCTCCCAACGATGATCTCCCTGATGCACAACCGCGAGACCCAGCTTCGGCACCACCGCCTTCTCCCCATCTACGAGACGTGTATCGCCGTCCATCAGGGCCTCTATCCCGCTATCGGGAAGCTCGCGCTTGAGCTTTCGACAGCGCATCCCAGCATCACCGCCAAAGAGGCTGCGCGCATCGCGGAAGTCATGAACGCCGTGGCCCACCTCAGCGCGCTGACCGACGCGCTTGGGTCCGACATCCTCCACGAACTGCACTCAGGGGCGGAAGCGCGTGGGCGCGGACCCTTCTCAACGCACGGTGTTCGCGCCCTGTGAGCTACCTCCAAGTCCACCGCCTAACGCCACTGACAGCGACCGTCCGTGTGCCAAAACTCATCGTGGTTGAGGCGGAGAGTGCACTTTCTGCCCTGGTCGCCCTCGGCATCACAGAGGCGTGCTTGTTCCGCCTGTCGTTTCGCACGGGGCTCAGCGGTCGCGTCCTCCGCCGCAACCGCTAGCCGCTCCAGCGCTCGCGCGATTCGGTCAACGCTGCTCAGAAACTGGCCCAACGCAGCTGCGGGCGTCCACCTGCCATCACTCGGCCTCGTCATGCACTCCTCCCTCGTGCCGGCTTGCGAATGCGCCAGTTTGTCGGAGCCTCGATGCGCGCAACGTCCTCGCCGCGTGCGGAAGCTTCCGCGACGTCCTGCCAAAACTCGAAGCGGGCCGTCAGCTCCGCTCCGAACTTGAAGCGCTCCACGTCCGCCGCGCTGCGCGGAGGCTCCCACTGTTCCGCCGGGCGCCCGCCGTCATCCACCTCTGGCGCCTCCGGCTTCTCCGCGCGGTCGAGCATCGCGTGCCATGCGTCCATGACGTCATCCGCTGGGCGGTTCTCCCACGCGCGATGAATCTCCTGGACCGTCAGCGCTGCTTTCGCTGCACGCCGGAACCTCTCCACGTCCACCAGCTCGTCGAGCGTCAGAACGCGTGGCGGAGGCGCCTCCACCCATTCAGCCGCCCGTGCGCGGACCCATGCTCGCGCCTCATCGGTCAACGGCGCGTAGGCGTCCCAACGCGTCCGCTTGCGGTGTGGATCCGCCCAGCGCAAGCGCTCCGGACACGCGAACTTGTACCAGCCCGTGCGGAAGACACAGCTGACCTCCGCCGGCGTCGTCTTCACGCCCAGGATGCGAACCTCATCCCCCGTCGTCATCGCCCAGACGGACCGGTGAAGGTCCGGCGCAGTCGTTGGGTACTCCAGCCCAGTCCCCAGCGCCTGCCCGAGCTGTGCGAGCCCTTCCGCCTGCGCCTGGCGCTGTAGCTCCGGCGTCGGGGCCTGCACCAGCTCTCCGGTCCAGTCCGGATGGGTCGGCCGGCGCGCGGGCGGAAGCCATCCCTTCGTCGCGCGAATGCGCCGCGTCTTCGGTGGCGCCCACGTCGGGAGCTGGCTCGTCTTCACCACCTCGCCCACCAGCGTTGGGTGAGGCACCGCGGCCTTTTCGACCTTCACCGCGTAGGAGGCGACGTCGCTCTTGCTGCGTGCGTGGCCAATGCTGGAGCGGTGGCCCCATCCGCAGTGGGCCACCAGGTCCCGCCACCAGCGCGGCCCCACTCCCCGGGCCGTCTCCGCCTCCGTCGCTGGCTCCTCTCGGAGGAGCTGCGCCAGCTCAGGCGAGTAGATGATGACGTTCATGTGCGGCGTGCCGCTGCGGTGCTGCTCCACCGTGGAAACGAACTTGAACTTCCCCAGGCGTGGAACGTCACCGGCCTCCCATCCCCGGGTCAGGTACTTCTGCAACATCGCCCAGCGGGGCTGTAGGCACCGGTAGCGCTCATCCAGCTCGGCCGGGGCGTTCTTCGGGTCCAGCGTGAGCACCACCAGCAGCAGCCCCTCCAGCGCGCATCCCTCCAGGGCCGCCATGATTCGCGAATAGTCCCGCTGGCTGACCCACCTGGCGCAGTCCCCCGCGTGCCGCCAGTTGCGGCACTGGTAGGGCGTAGCCGTGCGCGAAAGGGGCTCACTCCGCTTCCAGGTCCGAATGTGCCAGCTCTTGCGCTCACAGGCCGTGCAGGACCGGGGCACCCACGGCGAGGGGGGAGGGGCTTCTGGCTGCCCGGCCCCTCTGCGCTTGTCCGACTTATCGTTACTACGACAAGCCGGGGGCGCCGCCCCCTGGACCCCAGGCAGCGGCGACGCCAGCGAAACGCCCACCTGGGGCGCCGCTGGGGCCTCCTGGACGCGCGCAGCGCTCCGAAGCCTCACCGGGACACCTCCGGGGCTCCACGCGCACCACGGGGCAGGGCGGCCTGGCCGTCACGCTCGGGCGGTTGGCATCCGGGGAGGCGGGGGTGGTGGGATTCGCACTCACAGGCGGCGGGTGGCGGGCGCCGCCACCCGACATCGAGCGCAGCAGCTCCGCGTCCGTCCCTCTGCCGCTGCCGCTCGCCGGGCGGCACCAGGTGCCCCGCATCGCTCCCGTTGGTCGCTTCTGGCGACGTGCCGCAGTGCCGGCCGAACCGTGGGGGGCTCCAGGCACTGGCGCCCACGGGTGACGGCGTGGCCTGGTGGAGCTCGAGCGCGCGCATTGCGCCGGAGCTCGCCCGCGCAATGCGCGCGCATTGCGCGGGCTGGGGGAGGGAGGCGCGAGCGTCAACCGCCGCGCCGTCCCTCCGCCAGCTCACGGGCTCACGTCTCCCGCTCCTTCCGCGCTGCCGCCTGGGCGTGCGCGTGCTTCTTCTTCGTCAGCGTGAGGAGCTGTGCAGCTCCACGGCCCGCGCAGCCGGGGCAGAACCACCGCGCCTGCACGCGCCTGATGCCACGGCGCCGGCAGCGCTCCCCGTTCCGCACGAACTCACAGCGCTGGGTCGTCATGGCTTGCCGCCGACCTCCATCAGCACCAGGCCAACCCCGCTGCACACCGCGAGCAGCACGGCGCAAAGCAGCTCCCCGCGCATCAGCAGCACGGGAGCCACCACCGCCACCGGCAACCCGATGGCCAGCAGTCGAACGCGTGCGGCCCTCACCGGGTCGCCTCTGCGTGTGCTTCCACCGCTGCCCACGCTTCAAGCGCCTTGATGATCCGCACGTCGGCCTTTGCCACGGCCGTGTGCGCAGCGTTCACCGCAGCGCGCGACGTCAGCAGGTCCGTCATGCAGCTCCGAGCCCACGCGTGATGCGGGCCCACCGACGCAACGGCCTCCATCAGGGCTTTCCGCGCCACGACGTTCTCAGCCACGCGCTCGGCCAGGTGCTCGCGCTTCACCGCGTGCCAAACCACCGCGCGCTGATACTCGACTTCGGCCGGAGTCTGGGCAGGGCGCCCGCCCCAACGCGTTGAGCTGGCTCCCGGAAGCATCGTCGCGGGGCTCACGTCGGGCGCTCCGTGGGGCGTTCCTTGGGCAGGTGCCGCAGCACGTAGGTCAGGCGGACCATCGCCAGCGCCTCTGCCGTCAGCGCTGCCTTGCGTGCGTCCATCGCCTCCATGAGCGCCGCACGCCGGCCCAGCTCATGCTCCGACCCGATGCCGGCGTGCTCCCAAGCTTGGACCCATGCGTCCATCGCATCGAAGAGCGCCGCGCCACTGTCCGCAGTGCCCGCCATCGTTTGTTGATGGCGCATCACAAGGGCATTGAGGTCGAGACCCGTGCTCCTCATCTGCCGCCCCAGGTCCTCCAGGCTCACCGCGAGGAAGAGGCGACCAGCGGCGCGGGCGGCGTCCGTCCCTTCCACCTCACGACGATTGGCGATGCTCTCCAGCTCCAGCTGCGCTCTTGCTGCCTCGTCGGAAGCCGCCCCGTGTGCAGTGACGGCTTCGAGGAAGGCCACACAGGCCGCCGTTTCGTCCTTCAGCGAGGACTCAACGGCCCGAAGGCTTAGCCCGTACTGCTCCACGTGCTTCTGAATGAACGGTGAAAGCTTGCTGGCGTCCATCACCGTCTCCCCGCCGTGCGCTTCTTCGTGGGAGCGGCCGTGGAGCGGCTCTCCAGCTCCGCGATGCGAGCCCGCAGGCGCTGCACGGTCACACTGGGCAGCTCCGCCGGCTCGCCCGTCGGCCGCTCCGCCAGGTAGCCACCCCAGTCAGCCGCAACTTCCCGAACGAACGTCAGGGGCTCGGTATGGTCCTGCCAGCGCCGCTCGGGATGCGGTAGCACCGCAGCCCCCGTCACCACGCGGTCCCACTCGCGACCATTGAAGCGCGGGCTCCTCACCTCGCGGTTGACCGTGAACTTCGTGTCACTGCCTTCTGTCCTCACTGCGCACCTCCAGCCGCGCACGCGGCCTCACGAACGGGGAAGCGCGCCGGCAGCCGCACCACGTTGGCGGGCAAGTCCGGCTGCGAGCACTGCATCCGCTCCTGCGGGCACGTCGGCCTCGGCAGCAGCACCACTGCGGGGCCCTCGTCGGGCACCTCCTCGAACTCCGACGCGTCGAGCGTCGGCACGTCGTCATCAGGGACAGGGAGCGCCGGAATCTCGAAGAGCAGCAGCTGCACGGCCGGCATCGGTTTCTTCTTCGGCCGTCGCCGGCTCGCCTCCATGCGTTCCGCAACGGCGCGATGGCGCAGCATCCGCGCTTCCATCTCGGCCCGCGCCAGGGAGCGCCGGAGGCTCGCGCGCTCCGATTCTGCGAGGACGGTGCGGCCCTCAGACTCCAGCGCGTGAAGCTCCTGCCGAACGTGCTGCATGAACAGCAACGTGCTTTCGAGCTGGTCCGCAACGGTGCTGTCACGAAGCATGGGAAGCCTCAGCAGCATCCGACAGCAAGACCAGCAGCGCCCGCGCATCCTCGTCCAGCGCATCGCGTGCAACCTGGCGCAGGGCATCCGTCAGGCTGGTCTTGCCGGAGTGCTGCACGGCATCGAGCACGACCGCGAGCGCGTGCAACTGCCGGCGCACGCCTTCCATGTCCTCGTCGCCCAGCAGCTGTTCACAGAGGCCGTGACGAGCTTCCGCACGAATCACCGCGCCGGCCCGCCACAACGCGATGAAGAGCGCACCCTTCTCATCGAGCTTCGACTTCGCGCGGGGGCTCATTCCTCAGCCTCCAGCGACGCCTTTCCGATGCGGTCCAGGTCGAACCACCGTCGGTCCTTGTAGAGCGCAAGAAACGCCGAGTCCGAGCGAAGGGTCCCGACCATCTGCTTAAGCCGCTTCGGCGCGTGGCCAGTCCCGGTGATTCCCTCCAGCTCTTGGAGTGCGCGGCTCAGCGCCTCCTCTGCGGCCTTCATCTGGGCATGCGCGTTCGCGACACGCACAGCCGCAACTTCCCGGCTGTCCTGCTGCGGGTTCGCGCTCAAGGCTTCACCTCGCCCTTCGCCGCCGCCAGTCCTTCCGCGGTGCGTTCCTGCGCACTCTTCTCTTTGCGCCGCTTGAGGAGCTGGAGCGCCTGCCACAGCGCCGCCTTCCGGTCCTTGTCTGCGGAGCGGGCCCAGCGGCGGACCTCCAACGCGCTTGCGGCATCCGGCGCAGGGTCCTTGTCCAGCGCCACCGAAAGGTCCGTCAGGCAGCTCCGAGCGTAAGCGAACGCCCGCGCAGCGGACGCGGCCAGGTCCGCCGCGTCCGTGGGGACGGGAGGAAACGAAGGGCGCGGGCGCGACTTCTCGACCAGGACCGGCACCGTGGACGTGACGTGCCCCGTCCGCTGTTCGTGGCGGTGCCGCTCGATGACCTCCAAGTCCTCAAGGGGCGCGCGGTATGACCAGGGGCATTCGGTGCAGACCCAGAGCGTGGGCTGCATCGGGTCCATGCGGCAGTCAGACCCGTGAGGCCCCAGCCGGTCCTCGTCGGTCTGGAACAGCTCACACTCCGGGCACCTGGGCGCCGGAGTAGGGGCCTTGCCCGTCGAGTCGTGCCCCGTCTCCGCGTAGTGGGCAGCCGCAGACTCCGGGTTGACGAAGTTCACGCCGCACCGCAGGCAGCTCCACGGGTTTCTATGGGGGTCCAGGACCATGAACGTGGTCATTCGTCAGCCCCCTTCCGGGCCGCCAACTCCGTGACCTGCCGTGCGGTGATCCGGAGTGCATCCGCCAGCTCGTAGGCCCTGCGCGCGGTGTCGTTCTTGCGCTTCTCAGTGCCGAGACCAGCCGCAAACGTCTCCATGCACTCCGATGCGAGCACAACGGCCTTGCTGGCCCTGTCGAGCTGCGAAGCCGCCGTGAGCGGAACGCTTGGCATCGTCGCCGGCCGCCGCACGGCCGCGCGCAGCGCTTCAACGGTGGTCACGCTGTGCTTCTTGGTGATGCCATGGGCACTCACGAGGGCGGGGCTCAGTGCGCAGTACCCGCAGTCAATGCAGACGCTCAGCCCCGTGAGGCGGGCCGCATCCGTGAGCGCCCCCCGGAGGCTCTCCAGCGCCAACACGGCACCGCTCGCAGCGGACGCCATCTCAGACGGATAGTCGGTGGTGTCGTTCGGCTCCTCGTCTTCGTCCAGCTCCTCCAGCTCTTCCTGCTGGCCTTCGTAGAGGCGGAACGCCTCCAGGACGCCCCGAGGCGTGGGGAGAGACTGGAACGCTTCGTCCAGCTTCCTCTGCGCCGCCGCGTTCGCCGGCAACGCCTTGCCCGCGTCATCCATGGCGGCCATCGCCCCCGCGAATGCGTCCGACAGCTCCCGGGGGTTGTCACCCTCGAAGGCCTCGGAGATCGCAGCAGCGGATGGAATCAGCGTCAGTGCGGTGTCGATGTGTTGCAGCGCCGCAGCATGCGGGGAGGCGCTGCCGCGCTTCGCCTTGAGAGGGTTCCTCAGCGTCAGCTTCTTCTTCGTGGCCATGGCTCAGAACTCCAGCGCGGGAAGGTCTGCGGCCTCCCCAGGCCGCGCAGACGTTGGGGAGGAAGAAGTAAGCGCGCCGCGCGAGCCCCACGGCTCAAGCGCAGGTTGGGCGTAGAAGCGGTCAGCGCGCGGGCCGGAGGGCTCCAGCAGCGCCGCCACCAGGTCAGGCGGACACAGCTCGCAGACGTCCGGGACATCGATGAGGACGTCCACGCACGAGGCGCAGAACGTCCGGCCGCAGGTGGGGCACCGCCAGGCCGACGAGCCGGGAACCAGGCGGTTGCGCGGCCCCCTGTGACGCCACCCATCGGGGCTTTCGCAGGTCCAGAAGGGGTCCCTCGCGAATGCCCGGCGTTGACGTCGCGGAAGCGCGAAATCAGCCGCCGCATACCACCTGAAAGGTAGTGGGAAATACTCACCACCTGGAACGTAGGATTTCAGGGCTCCAGGGGGTGGGTCATGAAACTGGAAGCGGCCTCGGAAGTGCCCGAAACCATTCAGATTTCTAGCGTTTACGTCTGATAAGAAGCGTTATGTAAACTAACCGGATAGTCCACCCGCTAAGCAACTGCCGCGACGTCGGCGCCGTCCCCCGCCAACCGGTAGGCGCGTGCGTCTCCCACGGGGCGCGCGCAGACGTCTGCGCTCAATCCCGGGCCACCTTGCCACTCGTCGCCGCGGCGAAGCTCACTTCGATGTGGTCCGCGGCAACGCCGGCCAGGGCGTCGAGCCACGCGTCGCTCCACGCCTGGGAGTTGGCGTCCACAGGCCGTACGGCCGGAAGCAGCGCCCGTGGATTACAGCTCACCCGAGGCCACGATGGTCGGGCGCTTCCCAAATTTCACCATGCCTGAGCTTGAACCCGTCGCTTCGAGCGCCTTCACGAGCTTCATGCTCTCCTCATCGGCCACCTCGCCGAAGACGACGTGCCTGCCATCCAGCCACGACGTCACGACCGTCGTGATGAAGAATTGTGAGCCGTTGGTGTTCGGGCCCGCATTCGCCATGGACAGGAGCCCCGGCCTGTTGTGCTTGATCTGGAAGTTCTCGTCCGCGAACTTCTCCCCGTAGATGGACTTGCCCCCCGTGCCATTGCCGCGGGTGAAGTCGCCGCCCTGCAACATGAACTCCGGGATGATGCGGTGGAAGGACGAGCCCTGGTAGCCGAAGCCCTTCTCACCGGTGCACAGGGCACGGAAGTTCTCCGCAGTCTTGGGGACGACGTTGTGGAACAGATTCATGATGATGCGGCCGCTCTGTGCTTGGACGGGGCCGGTGGGGCGGCCGTCGGCGTCAAGGACGGGACCTTCAAACTCGACATCGAAGTAGACTTGGTAGGCCATGCGCACATCCTCCTGTTGTGAGGGTTCGAGCAGAAGATGCGAACCCCCATGGCGAAGCGCGCCCGTGTCGGCGGGGCGGGGCGAGGCCGACTTGAAGTCCCTGTCCCCGGAGACGACCTGCCCCCTCCCCTGCTTCATCGGCATTCCCTGCCTGGCGCCGTGGCACCATCCGCCGCGATTCCGCTGGTTCCGGCTCATCACGAGGCTCCTTCGGCGCATGGACTCCCCTCATTCCGGTGACGTCACCCGGGGCTCACTCGGCGAGGTCGCGCGGGTCTTCCTCCGGCTGGGGCTGACGGCCTTCGGGGGCCCTGCCGCGCACATCGCCATGATGGAAGACGAACTCGTGCGGCGGCGCCGGTGGCTGCCCCGTGAGGAGTTCCTCGACCTGCTGGGCGCCACCAACCTCATCCCGGGCCCGAACTCCACGGAGCTGGCCATCCACCTGGGCCACCGGCGTGCCGGCTGGCCTGGGCTGCTGGTGGCCGGCACGTGCTTCATCGTCCCGGCGATGCTCCTGACGCTCGCGGCGGCCTGGGCCTACGTGCGTTTTGGCACCCTTCCGCAAGCCGGCGCCCTCTTGTACGGCGTCAAACCCGTCATCCTGGCCGTGGTCCTCCAGGCCCTTTGGGGCCTCGGCAAGACGGCCCTGACGACGCGCCCCAGGAGCGCCGTGGCCGTCGGCTCAGCCGTGGCGAGCGCCCTTGGCGCCAACGAACTGCTCATCCTGACCCTGGCCGGCGTTTCCCTGGCGGCCTGGAGCCATCTCCGGTCGTCCCCTGAGCCCAGGCCAACGCTCATTCTGGCGCCGTTCGCCCTCAACGGCGTCACCGCCATGGCTGCCACGGCCCCCGTTCCGGCCAGCCTCGGCGGCCTCTTCCTGTTCTTCCTCAAGGTCGGCAGCGTGCTGTTCGGCAGCGGCTACGTGCTGCTGGCCTTCCTCCGGGCAGACCTCGTCGAACGCTGGGGCTGGCTCACCGAGGCCCAGCTCCTGGACGCCGTGGCCGTGGGCCAGTTCACGCCGGGCCCCGTCTTCACCACGGCGACATTCATTGGCTACCTGGTGGGTGGCACGCCCGGCGCCGGGCTCGCGACGCTGGGCATCTTCCTGCCCGCCTTCGTCTTCGTGGCCCTCAGCGGTCCGCTGATCCCCCGGCTTCGCCGGTCCAGGACCGCGGGCGCGGTGCTCGATGGCGTCAACGCGGCCTCGCTGGCTCTGATGGCCGTGGTGACGTGGCAGCTGGGACGCGCGGCCCTGGTGGATGGCTGGACGGTGGCCCTGGCCGTGCTCGGCGCAATGTTACTGCTCCGCTGGCGGGTCAATTCGGCCTGGCTGGTGTTGAGCGGTGCATTGGCCGGCCTGCTGCGGACGTGGTTGTGAAGTCATTGTCCTGCTAAGAATTGGGTCCCCCGGATGAATGCCTCTCCTCTTCGTCATGGAAAGGCATTCACCTGGGAGTTGCAGTGCACATGAACGGAGCAATCATGCGTACGCTGATGAAGTCCCTGCTGGCTGTGTCGGCGGTCCTCACCCTCGCGCCCACCGCGGCCCTGGCGCTGCCGCCGCAGTGCGATGACATCTGTTGGGACAAGACCTGCGATTACCCGTGTGCCTTCCACAACCGGTGGGCCACGTGCGCGGACTGGAACATCGTCGAGTGCGCCTCGGGCGTCGTCGCCCCCTCCGAGCCCTCGGCGTCGGTAATGCCGGACGAAGCGCTCCCGTCCGATGACGTCCCGCAGGTGTGCAGCGAGGAGCACCCGGACGCCAGCGCGGAGAGCTGAACGAGGACCTCAGTCCTCCCACACGCCTGGGGCGCTCCGGAGGGCTTCGGAGAGTGACTCCCGAGCCCGCCGGAGCGCCGCGTCCGCGCGCCGGGTAGCGGCGGACAGCAGCCACACCGGTGGGCCGCCCGGGAGCTCCTTCTCCAGCACCAGTCGCGGGTCTCCCTCGGCGAGCAGCGCCGGGAGCACGCTCTGCCCCAGGCCCGCGACGCAGGCATCCCTGATGCCGAGCAGCGTGTCACACTCCACGAGGGACTCCGCTTCCTCGGGGACCGCCTTCCACCAGCGCATGGAGGAACGGGTGCGCAGGTTCCCGGACGGCAGGACCCACGCTGCCGGGTCCTGCTTGGCTGCCCGCGCCCGGAACACTCCGAGCCGCAGCCTCCCCAGTTGCCGTCCCCGCAGCGCCCCGCCCGGCGTGTGACTCGGTCGCAAGGCCAGATCCGTCACCCCGGGCTCCAGCGCCAGCTCGTTCTCGGAGATGCGCACCTGGACTCGCTGCGTGAATCCGCACGTGCGCAGCGCGCCGAACAGCAGGGACGCCAGCACTTCGTTCGTGGTGATGACGAGCCGGCCTGCGCGCGTCCGGCGCTGCTCCTCGATGAGCGCCCCCACGTCCACGGCGAGGGGGCGCATGCGGCCCGCGCGCTCGGCGATGGCGAGGCCGAGCGGTGTCGGGCGCAGCGTCGCCCCACGCAGGAAGAGCGGCACCCCGAGCGTGCGCTCGAGGGCGTCCACCCGCCGCGAGATGGACGAGTGGCGCAGCGAGAGTTCGCGCGCCGCGCCCACGACGCTCCCCGTGCGCACCAGCGCCTCCACCGTCTGCAGGTCGTCCCAGGGGATGTGCATGAACGCACATGCTGTGCGCGTCCACGCGAATCGTCAACGCAGGGGGTTGGGACTATCTCTCCGGGTGTGCCAATGACCGTCACCAGGAGCTGGCCATGAGAAACGAGAACGAGACGACCCCTGACGCACAGGCTCTGTGTGATTCGGAGACCGGGACGTGCGCGCTCCCCGGCGTGGTCCAGAAGAGCGCCGGGTCGGGCGACGAGGGAGCCGCGGGAGAGGTGCTCTATGTGGGGGACCCGATGTGCTCCTGGTGCTGGGGCGTCTCGCCTGGCCTTCTCCAACTGGAGGCGGAGGCAAGCCGTCGGGGCATCCCCTTCCGCATCCGGGTGGGCGGGCTCCGTGCGGGAGGCGGAGACCCCTGGAACGAGCGGTTCAAAGGCTTTCTGCGCCATCACTGGGAGGAAATTGCCGCGCGCACCGGGCAGCCGTTCTCCACCCGGTTCCTCGACCGGCCGGTGTTCAACTACGACACCGAGCCTGCGTGCCGCGCGTTCCTCGTCATGCGCGGGATGCTCGAGGAGCTGCCGGGACCGGAGCCGCGCGCGTACGCGGTATTCGCCGCCATCCAGCGAAAATTCTACGCCGATGGAGAGGACCCGACCGTGGCGTCCTTCTACGAGAGCATCTGTGCCGCGCACGGCCTCGACTTCAAGGTGTTCCTGAACCGGTTCGAGCATGCGGACGCGAAGCGGGCGACGGCGAACGAGTTCCAGGAGGTCAGAGCCCTGGGCGTGAGCGGGTTCCCGACCGTGCTCTTCCGTGGCGGCGCCGGCATCGAGGTGCTCGCGAGCGGCTTCGCGACCGGACCGCGCATGGTCGAGGCGCTCGCTCGGGCGATGAAACGGGCGCGGGGCGATGCGTAAAGCCTGGTCGCCGTGCGCCGCTCCCGCGAAGTCAATCTTGCAGTGCGTTATCCGCTTTTTTCTGAGAGAACTGGATGGGCTGTTCTCGTGACAAACCTTTGGGATGTAACGTTCGCGTCGCGTGGAGAAACCCTCTCAACGCATACCGAAAGGACCACACCATGAAGACCCTCAAGACGCTGAGCGACCGCTTTCTGAAGCTGTTCCTGTCCGAGGTCTCCGCCGGTGCGTGCGTCATCAACCATGGCGAGTGCTGCAACACCAAGCGCATGAGCCACAACTGCTATGGCGTCTGCACCAAGTCGACCGTCTGCTGATTCCCGCATCACGGCCACGGCTGGACGTGCTGCACCGCGTCCAGCCGTGCCGCGCAAGGCGCGCCGCGTTAATCCTCAAATACCAAGATTGCGCGAAAGCCCCCTTTCGCTGCGGAACCTTCGAGCGGTAACGTTCGCATCGCGTTTGAGTGGATGTTGTTCACCCCCCTCTCAACGCGTCCCGAAAGGACCACACCCATGAAGATCCTCAAGACGCTGAGCGACCGCTTTCTGAAGCTGTTCCTGTCCGAGGCTCCTGCTGGCGCCTGCGTGCCCTCCAACGGCGAGTGCTGCTCCACCAAGGGCAAGGTCCACAACTGTTACGGCACCTGCGTCGCGTCCGTCGGCTGCAAGTGACCTCTGCTTCATGACCGCGGCTGGACGCGCCTTCGTGGCGTCCAGCCGTTGTCCCTGGGACCTCTTCCATTGAGCGCGGTCAATCTGGCGTGTCGTCTGATGCTGTCCCTGGTGTTCGTGGTCGCCGCCTTCGGCAAGGCGCGCGGACGCAAGCCCTTCGAGGACTTCATCCAGACGCTTGGGAACTTCGGCCTTCCGCCCTCCCTGGTGGGCTCGCCGCTCGCGGCCTTCTTGATCCTCGCGGAGGCCGCGTCCGCGGTCCTGCTGCTCTTGAACGTGGCCGCGGGCTATGCGCTGGCGCTGGCGCTCCTGGGGAGCTTCACGCTGGGCATCGCATGGGTGCTGCGCCGGGGCGGCAAGGTGGCCTGCCGGTGCTTTGGCGCCAGCAATACCCCCGTGGGCGCGGCGCACCTGGTGCGCAATGTCCTGCTGCTGGCCGTCACCGCCGTGGGTGCCGTGAGCCACGCGGCGTCGGGCGCGCCCGTGACGGTGGCGATGGGGGCCATCGCGGGGACGGCCGGCGTGCTGGCGGGAATCTTCGTCACGCGTTGGGACGATCTGGTGTTCCTGCTTCGCGGACCGGCGCCCATCGCCGCGTCTTCGCGAGCCCGAAGGAGCTGAGAAAGACGATGGTTGAGATTCTTGTCGTGGGTGGCGCCATCCTGGCCGTGCTGGTGGTGCTCAACCTGTTGCTGACGCTCGCGCTCATCGGCCGGCTGCGGACACTCCAGGAGACGGTGGCCAACCAGGTCCCCACCCGGGATCCGGCCCTGCCCCTGGAAGGCGACAAGGTGGGCAGCTTCGAGGCCACCACGGTGGAGGGCGACTCCGTGACGGATGCCATCCTCGCCGACGGGCAGACCCTGATTGGCTTCTTCACGCCCGGCTGCCGCCCCTGCTCGTCGGTGCGCGAGAAGCTCATCGCGTCGCCGCCCGGAATGCCGATCCTGGCGTTCATCGAGGGGAGCCCCGGGGACCCGGACGTGGTCTCGCTCGGGGCGTCGCTGAAGCAGGTGGCCCGGGTGGCGTACCTGAGTGATGGGGACTCCATCACTCGGGCGGTCAAGCAGGCCGGCTACCCTACCCTCGTGCTCGTCGACAAGGGCGTGGTCACGGCCGCGGGGCACTTCGTGCACGAAGTCCTGCCATGACCGGGCCGCGGAACGCGCGGAGGCTCGTGCGTGAGGTGCTGCGCACGGTGCGCGCGGCCGTGGTGCTCCAGTGGCGCTCGGCTCCGCTGGCGTCGGCCTTCGCTTTCGCGCTCACGCTGTGCACCGGCTCCGTGGCGGCCGTGGGCGGGTGGCTCACCAAGCAACTGCTGGACGAGCTGAGCCGTGGTGCGCTCGCCGACTCGCAGCGGGCGCTCACGCTCGCGGTGGGCGCCGCAGCCGTCGCGGGCGGCGCCATGGCGGTGCTCAACGTCACCGAGTACCTGGCCGGGGTCATCCGCTGGCGCGTCACCATCGAGGTCGAGCGCACCCTCTTCGCGAAGGTGGTGGCGCTGGAGGGCCTGCGCCACTTCGAGGACCCCGCCTTCCACGGCCGGCTCCGGCTCGCGAAGGAGGCCGCCCAGGACGCGCCCCAGCAGCTCGCCGAGTTCGTGCGCGCCATGGTGCGCACGCTGGTGTCGGTGGGGACGCTGAGCGCCGTGGTGCTGATGGTGTCCCCGCCCATGGCGTTGTTGTTGTTGCTGGCCGGAGGCGTGGCGCTGGCGGCGCAGCTCGCGCGCAGCCGGTGGATGGTGGAGCTGACCGCGGCGCTCGTGCCCACGTACCGCTGGAGTGACTTCTACCGGTTGCTGCTGGTGGACGTGCGGGCGGCCAAGGAGAGCCGGCTGTTCAACCTGGGGGATCTGCTGCTGGAGCGGATGGTGTCGTCGCTGCGTAAGGCGTCGACCCAGGAGCTGGCCGTGACGCGCAAGGGGTTGGGCGTGCAGGCGGCGCTGTCGCTGCTCACGGCCGCGGTGGCCTCGGTGGGAGCCTTCATCGTCGCGCGCGGGGCGATCCGGGGGCAGCTCCAGCTCGGGGACGTGGCCCTCTTCCTCGCGGCGGTGTCGGGCATCCAGAGCGCCTTCAACGGGCTGCTCTCGCAGATCGAGTTCGCGAGCCGCAGCATCCAGACGTTCAAGAACTACCTCGACATCATCGAGCTTCCGGTCCGCGCGGCGGGGCCCTCGCGTCCGGTGGCGCCGCTGCGACATGGCATCGAGCTGCGCGACGTCTGGTTTCGCTACGACGCCAACGGCCCATGGGTCTTGCGCGGCGTGAACGTCTTCATTCCGGCGGGTGGATCGGTGGGGCTCGTCGGCGTCAATGGCGCGGGGAAGAGCACCCTGGTGAAGCTGCTGTGCCGCTTCTACGACGTGGAGCGAGGGCAGATCCTCTGGGACGGCGTGGACGTACGGGAGCTGGATGCGCCGGCGCTCTGGGCGCGGATGACGGCGACCTTCCAGGACTTCATGACCTACGACTTCAGCGCGGCGGAGAACATCGGCCTGGGAGACGTGGCCCGGATGAAGGACGGCGCGCGGATCCGAGACGTGGCGCGGCTGGCGGAGATGGACGCCACGCTCGCTTCGCTGCCCGCGGGCTACGACACGCTGCTGAGCCGCGTCTTCGCGGGAGAGGACGACGACGCGCCAGCGGGCGTGTCGCTCTCCGGAGGCCAGTGGCAGCGGGTGGCGCTGGCCCGCTCATTGATGCGCGAGGACGTGGACCTGCTGGTGTTGGACGAGCCCAGCTCCGGGTTGGACGCGGCCGCGGAGTTCCACATCCACCAGACGCTCGAGCGCCACGGCGCGGGCCGAGCGCGGCTGCTCATCTCCCACCGGATGAGCGCGCTACGGAGCGCGGACAGGCTCTATGTCCTCTCCGACGGCCGCGTCATCGAGCAGGGCACGCATGACGAGCTGATGGCCGCGGGTGGCGAGTACGCACGCCTGTTCACCCTTCAGGCCAGCGGCTATCAGGACGAGCGCGTTGCCTCCCGGTCCACATCGCGGGAGGTCGCGTGATGCTCTCGGCGATGGGCGTGGGTGCGGGGCTCCTGGTGGCGGGCGCCGCGCTCACGGCCTGGGCCCGGCGCCGCTGGCTCGTGATCACGGTGCGGGGCAACAGCATGTCGCCCACGCTGCGCGACGGGCAGCAACTCCTCGCGAGGCGCCGGGCGGGAGACGGCGGCTACGCGCGCTCGGACGTCATCGTCTTCATGCAGCCCGCGGAGCGGCTCGCGGTGATGAACGCGGAGGACCCGCCCTATCTCATCAAGCGGGTGGCCGCCGTCGCGGGAGATCCGGTACCGGACTGGGCTTGGCCGAAGATTGGCGCTGACAGCCAGACGCGCGTCCCGCCCGGCAAGGTGGTGGTGTCGGGAGACAACGCCGAGAACACCCAGGACTCGCGGCAGCTCGGCTACATCGACGCCGAGGCCATCATTGGCGTCGTGCGGGTCCCGGGCTCCTGAAACACCCGACGTGTCTCACGGTGTTTCACCGGGTCATGTAAAATCCTGAAAACGGCCCAAATCCGCTAAACGCTTGATTTTCTTCGGACGGGTGCGGCGCCGGTTGGAGGATTCTTGCTGCCCCCCGTCCATCAGCTCGTCGAGCGACGAGCGACCGAACTTTCCTCCCAGATCGCCGTTGCCTCCAGGGCCCGCTCCCTCACCCACGCCGCGCTGAATGCGCACGCGAACCGGGTGGCCCATGCGCTGATCGCCCGGGGCGCCGGACCGGACCTCCTCGTGGGCGTCTGCCTTCCGCGAAGCGTGGAGCTGGTCGCGTCCGTCCTGGGCGTCCTCAAGGCCGGAGCCGCCTGGCTCCCCCTGGACCCATCCTCCCCTCCTGAACGCCTGCGATACATGGCCGTCTCCGCGGGGGCCCGTTTCGTCATCGGCACGGGCCCGTCCGTCGAGCGGCTCGCGGCGGACGGCGTCCAGGTCCTGGCTCCGGAGGCACTGGCGCTCCAGTCGTTCCCGGACGTGAACCCGGGCGTCGCAGTCCAACCGGATCACCTCGCGTATGTGATCCACACCTCGGGGTCCACCGGGCTGCCCAAGGGCGTGATGATCAGCCACCGGGCGCTGTCCGCCTTCACGGAGTACCACCTCGACACGTTCGGCCTGTCGCCCGCGGATCGCATCGGCGTGGTGGCTTCGGTCGGCTTCGACGCCTTCGTCATGACGCTCCTGCCGTCGCTGGCGGCGGGGGCTCGGCTGGAGCTGCCGCCCGACGAGGAGACCCGCCTGTCGCCCCAGCGGCTCCAGGACTGGCTCCTGGCGCGGGACATCACCTGCGTCTTCCTTCCCACGCCGCTGGCCGAACGCGTCCTCCCGCTGTCCTGGCCCGAGTCCTGTGCCCTGCGCCTGATCCTCACCGGCGGCGACCGGCTGCACCTGCACCCCAGGCCCGGGCTGCCGTTCCAGTTCGTGAACGGCTACGGCCCCGCCGAGTGCACCATCTACAGCACGTCCGGTGTCGTCCCTCCTGGCGACGCATCGACCGGGGAGCGGCTGCCGTCCATTGGCCGTCCCATTGGCGGTGTGGAGGTGCATGTCCTCGATCCGGCGCTGCGGCGCGTAGCGGATGGCGAGACCGGGGAGCTGTTCATCGGCGGCCCCGGACTGGCTCGCGGTTACGTGGGCACGCCGGACCTGACCGCGGACCGCTTCATTCCGGATCCTTTCTCCCGCTTCGGCGGCGAACGGCTGTACCGCACGGGCGACCTGGGCCGCCGGTTACCGGATGGAACGCTGGAGTTCCATGGCCGCTCCGACCGGCAGGTGAAGGTCCGAGGCATCCGCATCGAGCCCGCGGAGATCACCGCCGCGCTGCTGACCCATCCGCACGTCGGCGCCGCGCACGTCCTGGCTCGTGGCACCGAGGATCGGGACGTCTTCTTCGTGGCGTGGTTCGCGCCGAAGGACGCTCGGGCCGTTCCAGGGACGGAGCAGCTCCGCGAGCACCTCCGCGCTTGGCTCCCCGAGGCCATGCTCCCCCGGACCTTCGTCGTCGTGGACGCCCTCCCCCTGGGTCCCACCGGCAAGGTCGACGTCCGGGCGCTGCCGATGCCCGATACAACCCGGAGCAGCGCCTACGTCGCGCCTCGCACGGAGCTGGAGCGTGGGCTCGTCCAGGTGTGGCAGGAGGAGCTGCGCCTGGAGCAGGTCGGCATCGAGGACGACTTCTTCGAGCTGGGTGGCCACTCGCTGCTGGCCACACGGATCACCGCACGGGTCGCCGAGGTGCTGGGGCTCCCGCTGTCGCTGACGGAGCTCTTCGCGCACCGCCGGATCTCCCAACTGGCGGCCGTGCTTCGAACTGCTCCCGCGAAGGACGTGTTGCCGCCCGTGGTCCGCGTCGCCGACCCCGAACGGGCCACCCTGTCCGTGCAGCAGGAGCAGGTCTGGTTCCTCCAGAAGCTGTCCCCCGGCAGCATCTCCTACCAGGCGCAGACGACCCTCCGCGTACTGGGCGGCCTGGACCTGGCGGTGCTCGAACGCGCGCTGACGGAGATCACCCGGCGCCATGAGCTGCTGCGGACGACCTACGAAGAAGTAGACGGCCGGCCGTGGCAGCGCGTCCTCCCCGTGACGCCGGTGCGGGTCCCGTTGATCGACCTGTCCGAGCTGCCCCCGGTCGAGCGTGAACAGCGGCGTGAAGAGGCGCTCCGCCAGGAGCTGCGGCGGCCCCTGTCGCTCTTCGAACCGCCGCTCGTGCGCTGGACCGTGGTGCGCCTGGCTCAGGACGATCACGAACTGGTCCTCGTGGAGCATCACGTCGTACACGACGGCGTGTCGTTCTCCGTGCTGATGCGGGAGTTGGACGCGCTCTACAACGCGTATCTGCGTGGAGAGTCCTCGCCGCTCCCGGAGCTCCCCGTGCAGTACCGCGACTTCGCGGCGTGGCAGCGCGAGGCGCTCGACGGCCCGGCCATGAAGACCCAGCTCGACTTCTGGCGGAAGCGGCTGGCCGGTGCTCCGGAGGTGCTGCCGCTGCGCACCGACCATCCGCGTCCCCGCGTGCAGACGTTCAATGGTGACCTGCTTCGCTTGGAGCTGCCGCCCGCCCTGCCCGGCGCCCTGCGCGCGTTCTGCCAGCAGGAGGGCGTGACGCTCTTCAACGCCCTCTTCGCCGCCTTCGCCACGCTGCTGCACCGCTACACCGGCGAGCAGGACCTGTGCATCGGTTCGGCGTTCGCGGCCCGGGCCGGCGTCCGGAACATCGAGAATGTCATCGGGATGTTCGTCAACGCCGTGGTCCTCCGGTGTGACGTCTCCGGCGCGCCGACGTTCCGCGAGCTGGTCCGTCAGGTGCGGGACCTCACCGTGGCGGCGGCCGAGCATCAGACGTATCCGTTCCTCAAGCTGATCGAAGCCCTGGGCGTGAAGCGTGACCCCAGCCGCAACCCGCTCGTGCAGGCCATGTTCAGCTTCCATGACTCCGCGGTGCGGAGCCCCCGGCTGGGGGATGCCTCGTGCACCATCTTCGAGCGGGGCAACGGGTCGTCGAAGGTGGACCTGGACGTCGTCGCCATTCCGCACGCGGGCCGGCACCTGGGCGACCGCGAGCGCGGTGACGCGCGCATCTCGCTCATCTGGGAGTACAACCGGGACCTGTTCGACCGCTCGACCATGGAGCGGATGGCCGCGCACTTCCTCCGGTTGATCGAGGCCGCGGTGGCCAGTCCCGGAGTGCCGGTGTCGCGACTGCCGATGCTTTCGGACGCGGAGCGACAGGTCCTCCTGGCGAATGGCTCCACGAAGCCCCTCAGCGCGGATCCGTCCGTGCATCAGCAGGTCCTGGCGCAGGCCCTGCGGACCCCTGACGCCATTGCCGTGCGCGACGAGGCAGGCACCCTCACCTACGCGGAGCTCGTCCGGCGCGCGACGCTGCTCGCCGAGCATCTTCACGCGCACGGTGCAGGCGCGGAGTCGGTTGTCGGCGTCTGCGCGCCTCGTGGCGTGGAGCTCGTGACGGCCGAGCTGGGCGTGATGCTGTCCGGAGCCGCCTTCCTGCCCCTGGATCCGGAACATCCGGCTGAACGCATCGCGCTCATCCTGGCGGACGCAGGCGTGCGTCATGTTGTTACCACCGGGCCGCTCGCGGAACGGCTCCCTGCCACGGTGGAGCGCGTGCGCATCGAGTCCTTCCATGGCCCTGGTACGCCGCAGGGTGGTCTGCCCACGGAGGATCGGCCCGGACAGCGGGCCTACGTCATGTACACGTCTGGCTCCACGGGCGCCCCCAAGGGCGTGGTGGTGGAGCACGGCGCACTGGCCCACCTCGTCGGGTGGCACCGGCGCGCGTTCAACCTGACGGCGGACAGCCGCACCACGCTGCTCTACTCGCCCGCGTTCGATCCGTCCGTCGCGGAGCTCTGGCCTGCCCTCACCGCGGGTGCCACGTTGCATGTCCCCGGACAGGACGTGCGCCTGTCCCCGGAGCGGCTCCAGGCCTGGCTCCTCTCCGAGCACATCACCTTCACGGACCTGCCCACCGCGCTCGCGGAACGTCTGCTCGCGCTGCCATGGCCGGCGTCGTGTGAGTTGCGCACGGTGCTCGCGGGTGGAGACCGGCTCCACGCGCGTCCCGTGCCCGGACTCCCGTGGCGGATGTTCAATCAGTACGGCCCCACCGAGGCCACCGTGACGGCCACCTCCGGCGAGGTGCTGCCCTCGGGGTCCTTCGAAACTCTGCCTGACATCGGCCGGCCCATCGACGGGACCACGGCCCATGTCCTGGACGCGGAGCTGCAACCTGTCCCCCTGGGCGTCGCGGGAGAGCTGTACATCGGCGGTGCCGGTGTGGCGCGCGGCTATCTGAACCGCCCGGACCTCACCGCCGCGAGCTTCGTCCCCGACCCGTACGCGACACATCCAGGCGCGCGCATGTACCGCACGGGCGACCGGGTCCTGTGCCGTGCGGACGGGACGCTCGAGTTCCTGGGCCGCATGGATGCGCAGCTCAAGATCCGGGGCTTCCGCGTGGAGCCCGCGGAGGTCGCTGTCCGCCTGCGCACGCATCCAGGACTCGCGGAGGCGCACGTCCGGGCGTGGAGCCCTCCCGGTGGCGCGCCCCAACTGGTCGGATATCTGGTGCCCCTGGCGGGACAGGCCGTGCCCACACCTGCGCGGCTGCGCGAGCACCTGTCGCACGAGCTGCCGGCGTACATGATCCCCTCCGCGTACGTGGAGCTGAAGGCGCTGCCGCTCACCCATGGTGGCAAGGTGGATGAACGGGCGCTGCCCGAACCCACGCCCGGAACCCAGGCGCCCCGGGTCCCGCTCGCGAACGAGGCTGAACAGCGGATCGCCGGCATCTGGTGCGAGACGCTGCGCCTGGAGCACGTGGGCGCGGAGGACAACTTCTTCGACCTCGGTGGCCATTCGCTGCTGCTGGCGCAGGTGCAGTACCTGCTGAAGCACCGCATGGGCCATGACGTGCCCATGGTGACGCTGTTCGAGTTCCCCACCGTCCGCGCGCTCGCGGGGCATCTCCAGGGCCGGGACGATGGTGGAGAGGCCGAGGCCGCGCAGGCGCAGCGCCAGGAGCAACGGCGCAGTGGCCGTGCGCGCCTGCTGGGGCGTCAGGGCCGGCTGTCGTCGGACCGCTCGCGGGAGGAAGTGGAATGAGCGCGCCGCTCGACGTGATGGAGGAAGAGGACCGCTCGGCGCACCTCGCGGTGGTGGGCCTGTCGTGCCGGCTTCCCGGTGCGGCCAACGCCGCGGAGTTCTGGTCCAACTTGGCCGGCGGCGTCGAGTCCATCACCTTCTTCGGTCCGGACGGACAGCCCTGCGCCGAGCCTCCCACCGAGCGCGCCGTGGGCGAAGCCGTGCCCGCGTTCGGTCTCGTCACGGATGCGGACCGGTTCGACGCGCAGGCCTTCGGCATGTCGCCGCAGGAAGCGCTGATGCTGGACCCGCAGCACCGGGTGTTCCTTGAGTGCGCGCGGGAGGCGCTGGAGGATGCCGGGTATGATCCGGCCCGGTACCGGGGCGCCATTGGCATCTACGCGGGTGGCAGTGAGACGGACTACCTGTCCGCGCTGCGGGCCCGGAGGGACCTGCTGGCGGGTGCGAGTGACTGGCAGCTCCGGCTGGCCACGGGCGTGGACTTCCTCACCAGCCGCGTGGCCTACAAGCTGGGGCTTCGCGGGCCGGCCGTCACGGTGCAGACCGCGTGCTCCACGTCCCTGGTCGCGATCCACCTGGCCGCGCAGGCGCTGCTCGCGGGGGACTGTGACATCGCGCTCGCGGGCGGCGCGTCGGTACATGTGCCGCCCCGGTTCGGTCACTACAGCGAAGGTGGGCCGCTGTCCCCGGACGGGCGCTGCCGTGCATTCGATGCTCGGGCACAGGGCACGGTGGGCAGCAACGGCGCGGGGATCGTCGTGCTCAAGCGGCTCGCGGATGCGCTGGAGGATGGGGACACCCTCCGCGCCGTCCTCCGAGGCACCGCCGTCAACAACGACGCCGCCGGGAAGATCGGCTTCACCGCGCCGAGTGTAGAGGGCCAGTCCCGCGTCATCGAGACCGCCCTGCATGCCGCGGGCGTGGACCCCGCGAGCATCAGCTACCTGGAGGCGCACGGCACCGGCACGCGGCTGGGAGATCCCATCGAGGTCGCCGCGCTGACGAAGGCCTTCGGTGCCCGCGAGCCCCGGTCCTGTTGGTTGGGTTCGGTGAAGACGAACATCGGCCACACGGACGCGGCGGCGGGTGTGGCGGGCTTCATCAAGACGGTGCTCGCGCTGGAGCACCGGAAGCTGCCACCGAGTCTGAACTTCGAACGGCCCAACCCGGAGATCGACTTCGAGCACGGCCCCTTCCGCGTGAACACGGAGCTGCGGGACTGGAACACCAGCGGTCATCCGAGGCGGGCCGGCGTCAGTTCGCTGGGCATTGGCGGCACCAACGCGCACGCCGTGCTGGAGGAGGCCCCCACCCTGCCCGCCTCCGAGCGTTCGCGCACGCCGCAGTTGATGGTGCTGTCGGCCCACAGGCCCGCTTCACTGGCCCGTGCCGTGGAGCGGCTCGGAGGACACCTGCGCGCGCATCCGGAAGTGGAGCTGGGTGACGTCGCCTGGACGCTCCAGATGGGACGCGGCGCTCACAAGCACCGGGCGTTCGCGGTGGGCCAGGACACCGTGGAGGTCCTTCGCGCCCTGTCGGAGCAGGACGGCTCCGCGCACCACGAGGCCGGCGAGCGCCAGGTGGTGTTCATGTTCCCCGGCCACGGTGGGCAGCACGTGGGCATGGGCCGGGAGCTGTACGGTTCGCAGCCGGCGTTCCGCGAGGCCGTGGACGCGTGCCGTGCGCACCTGACGCCGCTCCTCGGGTTCGACCTGGGGACGGTGCTCCATCCGGATCCCACGGATGCCGCCGCGCTGGAGCAGGCCTCTGTCCGGATGGGCGAGTTCGTCACCGGCCAGCTCTCCGTGTTCATCATCGAGTACGCGGTGGCGCGGCTGTGGAAGCGCTGGGGCGTTCAGCCCTCGGCGGTCGTGGGTCACAGCCTGGGGGCCTATGCCGCGGCCACGGTGGCCGGGGTGTTCCGGCTGGAGGACGCGCTGCGGCTGGTCCTGGAGCGCTCGCGCATCCTCGCGAGCCTGCCCTCCGGCGCCATGCTGGCCGTGCCACTGCCCGAGTCGGAGCTGGCGCCCCTGCTTCACGGAGGACTCGCGTTGGCGGCCGTGAACGGTCCCGCGCAGTGCGCGGTGTCTGGCCCCGCGACGGAGATCGAAGCGCTCCAGGCGCGACTGATGGAGCGCGGTGTGGAGTCGAAGCTGCTGCGCATCCCGGGCGCGGGACATTCGCCGCTCGTCGAGCCGTCCCTGGCCGCGTTCACCGCCTTCGTTCAGCGCGTCGAACGGCGTCCGCCCCAGCTCCCGTGGATCTCCGACCGGACGGGTGTGGCGGTCACCGCGGAGGAGGCCGTGGACCCGGCCTACTGGGCCGCGCACCTCCGCCACACCGTGCGCTTTGGCGACGCGCTCGACACGTTGTTCGCGGGTCCGCCCGCCGTGTTCCTGGAGATCGGACCCGGAAGAACCCTGGCGACGCTGGCGCGCCAGCACCCGGGCTCGGGGCCGCACCTCACGGTGGCCACCCTGCCCCATCCCTCGGACAACACGTCCGATGCGGTCAGCGCGCTCACCGCCGCGGGGCGCCTGTGGAGCGCGGGCGTCGCGATCTCCTGGCAGGGACTTCATGGGGGCGCTCCTCGTCGCCGGGTGCCTCTGCCCACGTATCCATTCGACCGTCAGCGCTACCTCGTCGACGCGCCTGCTTCACCGCCGCCCGAACCTGAGACCACGGCGGTGCCGGAGCTGCCCGAGGACGAAGTCGTGCGCAGGGTCGCCACCGCGTTCGCGGAGGTGCTGGGGCTGCCCCGCGTCGGGCTTCACGACAACTTCTTCGCGCTGGGCGGCGACTCGTTGATGGCGGCGCAGGTCATCGCGCGGTTGCGCCCGCATGTCGCCACGCCCCTCAAGGTGAAGGCCCTCTTCCGCGCGCCCACCGTGGCCCGCCTGACCCGGTTCATCGCGGAGTCGGCCCCGGCATGACGGCGACTTCTCCCTGGCTCGCGTGCCGCATCCGGCGCCCGGAAGCCTCCGTGCGCCTCTTCTGCTTCCCGCACAGCGGCGGCTCCGTGGGTGAGTACGTCCGATGGGCGGACCTGCTCCCGGACATCGAGGTCTGGGGCGTGCAGCTTCCGGGGCGAGGGGCTCGGGCGGAAGAAGCCCCGTTCACCCAACTGGACGCACTGGTGGATGCGCTGGTGCAAGCGGTGGACTTCGGATCCTCCTTCGCGTTCTTCGGTCACAGCCTGGGCGCGGTCGTGGCCTTCGAAACGACCCGCCGCCTGCGCGACCTGGGCCGGGTGCCGCCCACCGCGCTGTTCCTCTCCGCGGCTCCGGCCCCACAGCTCCCGCCACGAGGCATCCCCTCGAGCCACCTGGACGAGGACGGACTCCTCACCGCCCTGGAGCCCACCTACGGCGAGCTGATCCACGAACTGCGCGAGGACGAAGAGCTGCGCGAGCTCATTCTCCCCGGCCTGCGAGCGGACCTACGGCTCGTGGAGTCCCACCGGCACCAGGAGCGAGCCCTCCTCGCCTGCGTGATGACCGTCACGGGCGGCATCCAGGACGACCTGACCCGCGCCGAGTTGGAGCCGTGGAGCCTCCACACCTCCGGGCCCTTCGCGCTCCAGTTGCTGCCCGGTGGGCACTTCTACCTTCGCGACCCAGAACCGAAGTCCACCCTCCTGCGCCTCATCGCGGAGACCCTCTCCAGAAGGACGCCAACCCCATGAGCCACGAGCCACTGCACCCCGCCACCCGCAGCCGCGAGGGCTTTCTGGGCCAGCTCTTCGCGGGGAGGCTCCGCTGGGATCTCGTCCGCGCGTTCCCCGAACAGGACGCCGAGGAACGCCGTCAAGGTGACGCCGTCATCGCGGAGGTCGAGCAGTTCCTCCAGGAGCACGTGGACCCGGACGAGATTGAGCGCACGGGCCGCATTCCACCGGAGCTGCGCGAGGCCCTGCGCTCACGCGGCTACTACAAGCTCCAGGTGGAGCGGGAACTGGGAGGCCGGGGCCTCTCCATGCTGAACACGTTCCGCGTCATCGAGGCCGTGATGAGCGTGTGCCTGCCGGTGGGCTACACGCTGGCCATCCACAGCGGCCTGGGCGCGGGAGCCATCATCGAGGCCGTGCAGGACGGTCCCCTCAAGGACTACGTCCGAGGCCGCGTCGCCGACGGAGTCATCTCCGGCTGGGCCGACACGGAGCCCATTGGAGCCTCCGTGCGGCGCGCGTCCACCACGGCCGTGCCCACGGAGGACGGAGCGGCGTATGTCCTCAACGGGGAGAAGGTGTTCATCGGCAACGGCTCCATCGCGGATCTGCTGAACGTCACCGCGACGCTCCAGGAGGACGGCCGTGAGCAGATCAGCCTCTTCTTCGTGGAGACCTCCAGCTCCGGCTTCCACGTCCGGGCCGAGCACAGCCTGATGGGCCTGCGAGGCCTGCCCATCGCCGCGCTGGGCTTCGACAACGTGCGGGTGCCGAAGGAGCGGATGCTCGCGATGTCGCAGGAGCACTGGCGGAACACGCCATTGCTGGAGCCGCTCAGCGCCCTGGGCCGCATGTACATCATCGTGGCCGCGTCGCTGGCGCTCTCCAAGAAGTGCCTCCAGTGGTCGCGCGGGTTCCTTCATCGGCGGCTCGCCCAGGGGCGCAGGCTCGGGGACTTCGACGAGATCCAGCGTCAGGTGTCCGCCACGGCGGCGGAGGTCTTCGCCATGGAGAGCGTGGCCCGCTGGAGCCTCACGGGCGTGACGGCGGACACCCTGCCCCTGCGCTGGTTCGAACAGGTGGCGGCCAAGAACATCGCGTCCCTGACGTGCGCGCGGATCACCGACCGGACGATGTCGCTGCTCGCCGCCGAAGGCTACGAGACGTCCGAGAGCAAGGCCGCCCGGGGTGCCACGCCGGTCCCGATGGAGCGCACGTTGCGAGATGCCCGGGCCTTCCGGGTCGCGGGAGGCGTGGACTTCCTGGTGGACCACAAGGCCGCGAGGGAGGGCCTCTTCTCACTCTATTACCCGATGGCCTCTCACGCGGCGGAGCTGGAGTCGCCCCCGGCCCCGCTCCCCGAGGAGGAGCACCTGTCCCCTCGCAACCGCGAGCATCTCCAGCACACGGCTCGGGAGGTGCATCGGCTCGCGAAGCGAAGCTTGGACCTGTCGCGCCGCCATCCGGACGCGGGGGCCCTGCACGCGAAGCAGCGGACGCTCATCCTGATGAACCAGCTCTGCAACGAGCTGTTCACGATGTCCGTCACGCTGGCCCACGCGTCGGCCCTGGCTTCACGCGGCCAACCCCAGGCCGACGCATTGGCGGACGTCTACTGCACCGCCGCGCGCTACCGCCTGGAGGACCTCTGGCGCCAGGCCGACGCCGAAGCGGAGCCGGACTTCGCGGGCGTGAGCGAACGCTGGCTGACGGGGAACACCCTCGACTTCCTGCTGAGCGACGTCCTCATCCGAAAGTGAGCCCCATGGCGCGCTGCGCAAACAGCCGCCATGACGCAAACCCGCCCGCCAGGAGCACCGTGCGCCAAAACCTGTCCGACTGTCGGACAGGTTCGCGATGCCCGCGGCCCGGGGGCGCGCTCGTCCCGCCGGAAGATGGAAAACCTGTCCGACAGTCGGACAGGTTCGCTGCGCCCGTGGCCCAGGGCAGCGCCAGCCCAGCGGACAGTGAGACCCTGTCGGACAGGTTCGCGCCTCCCGAACCCGGGGCTGCGCCGGTCCGGCGGACACTGAAAACCTGTCGGACAGTCGGACAGGTTCCTGTCGCCCGGGGGCCGAGGTCGCGGGCCCGGCAGGCGAAAAACCTGTCCGACAGTCGGACAGGTTCGCGGAGCTCGCGGCCCGGGGGCGCGCTGGCCCGGCACGTGACGCGGACGGTCGGCCTGGCGACTGGGGCCGTAGTCTTCATGGCGCGGCGCGTGAGCCGGCCGCTGAGTCATCTCGGTGGATGACGCCTTCCTTCATCACGAAGAAGACCTTCTGCGTCGCGCGGATGTCCTGGAGCGGATTGCCCGGCACGGCGATCACGTCCGCCAGCTTCCCCGGCTCCAGCGTCCCCAGCTTGTCCGACACCCCGAGCAGCTCCGCCGTGTTCACCGTGGCGGTGCGTAGGGCCTCCGCCGGTGTGAGCCCCGCCTGCACCAGCAGCGCGAACTCCTCCGCGTTGCGCCCGTGGGCGAACACGCCCGCGTCCGTGCCGAACGCGATGCGCACGCCCAGGGAGATCGCCTTGCGCAGCACGTGCTCCCGCCGCTTGTCCACCGCTCGCAGCTTGGCGACCGTGTCCGCCGGGAGCTTGCCCTGGTCCGCCAGTTCCTTGATTCCGAAGAACGCGAAGGCCGTGGGAACGTACCAGGTGCCCTTCTGCTTCATCATCGCCACGCCCTCATCGTCCATCAGCGTGCCGTGCTCGATGGAGTCCACTCCCGCGCGGATGGCCCGCTTCGCCCCTTCCGCGCCGTGCGCGTGCGCGGCCACCTTGCGCCGGTGCGCGTGCGCTTCGTCCACCACCGCGTCCAGCTCCGCCTGGGTGAACTGCGGCGCGTCCGGGTCCGCGTTGAGGCTCATCACGCCTCCCGTGGCGCAGACCTTGATGACGTCCGCGCCGTACTTCACGTTCTCGCGCACCCTGGCGCGCAGCGCGTCCGGGCCATCCGCCACGCCGGGGCTCGCGTCGTGGGCCAGCAGTCCCTTGCGGAACGAGTTGCCGTAGTCACAGTGCCCGCCCGTGGAGCTCAGGCTGGACGTCGCCGCGAGGATGCGCGGCCCCACCACGATGCCTCGCGCGGTGGCGTTGCGCAGGCCCACGTCGATGAAGTCCTCCGCGCCCAGGTTGCGCACGGTGGTGAAGCCGGCCATCAGCGTCGCTCGCGCCCACGGCAGCGTGTCCAGCGTCTGCTCAGGGATGGTGCGCTGGAAGCTGTCGACCAGGTCCTTCCGCCAGTCCGGACCGGGCTCCACCGTCAGGTGCGTGTGCGCGTCCATGAAGCCCGGCAGCAACGTGGCGTCGCCCAGGTCCACGACGCTCGCGCCCTCCGGCACCGGCGCCTTCGGGCCCACGCCCACCACCCGTCCCTCCGACACCACCACCACACCCGGGGTGACGACCTTCCCCGCCTTCGCATCGAAGAGGCGGGCGGCTTTCAAGACCTGGACCCGGGCGGGTTCAGCGGCGGAGGCAGAGGACAGCGACCACAAGAGGGAGCCGAAGAGCAGAGCGCGTCGCAAGGTCCCGCCATGCTACCGCCCCCACCCTCACGCACGCATCCGGTCGAACTCCACGGCGCAGTGCGCGGAGAACACCTTCACCTCGTGCCCATGCGCGCGCACCAGGCCGCGCAGGCGCTCCTGGTTCTGGAGGCGCACGGCGTTGTCCTCGGAGTATAGCCGCTGGAACAGCGCCAGGCCCCACGGACTTCGCGGCGCCACCGGGTCCACTTCGTGGTGGCTGAAGTACGCGTCCCCCGCGTGCAGCATCCAGCCTCCGGGCCCCTTCACCGCGACGCCGCAGTGGCCCGCCGTGTGGCCCGTCAGGGGCACCAGCAGCACCTCCTCGTCCAGGCCTGGAATCACCCGCACCGACTCGAAGCCGAACCAGCGCTCGCCGTCCACCGCATACCGGCTCCACTTTGGTCCGTGGGCCCACTGCGCCGGCTTGTAGCCGTGCCTCGCGCCCGCCACCGGGGGCACCACCGCCGCGGCGTGCTCGTCCGCGAAGATGTGGACCTGGGCGTCCGGGAAGTCCGCCAGGCCTCCGACGTGATCCAGGTCCAGGTGCGTGGGCACGATGTGCCGGACGTCCTCGCGCCGGAAGCCCAGCCGCTGCACCTGGGCCAGCGCCGTCTCCGCCGGGTCCAACCGGGGCGTGTTCCGTCGCAGGAAGCGCTGTCCCAGCCGCCCCCGCGCGTCCTGCACGTCCCGGGTCCCCAGGCCCGTGTCCACGAGCACGAGCCCCCGGGGCGTCTCCAGCAGCAGGCAGTGGCAGACCATCCGGGCCCGCTCGAACAGCCCGCCCGAGCCCGTGACGAACCGGGCACTGGCGGGACACAGGGTTCCACAGTTGAGGTGATGGATTCGCATGCCCGGCAAGGTACGGACCGGGCCCCGGTCCCCGATTGGAGGAATCGGCCATGCGCCCCGGCCCCGGGTTGAAGCGCGGGCCCGGCCAGCCCATGCTTCCCTTCGCATGGCCGCTCCGCCCGACAACGCGCTGGCCCCCCGGGCCGACCTGTCCCGCTTCGTCCAGCGCGTGCGCGTCCTCTGGCGCGGTCCCTCCCACGGCGACTACGTCCGCGTGCCGGACGGCACCGTGGAGCTGGTGGTCCGCGTCACCTCCACCACCTGCGACGTGCACGCCCTGGGGCCGCGCGAACAGGTGGTGCGCAAGGCGCCGTCGGAGGTTCCTCCCGACACGCTGGGCCTACAGTTCAAGCCCGGCGGCGCCTACCCCTTCTTCGGCCTGCCCATGTCGGAGCTGGCCCACCGGTCGCGCTCCATCGACACGCTCTGGGGCAAGGCGGATGGCGCGAAGCTCCGCGAGGCGCTCGCGAAGGCCCCCTCCTCCCAGGCCCGCCTGCGCACATTGGAATCCGCGCTCGTGGACCGGCTCCACCGCGACGACGTCTACGAACCGGCCGCCGCGTACCTCGTGCGGCGCGGCGTCCGTCTGCTCACCGGCCCCGGGGACATCCCCCGCGTCGCGGACCTGGCCCGCACGCTCGGCGTGAGCGAACGGCACCTGCGCCGCGCTTTTGATGACGTGCTCGGCATGGGACCCAAGTCCTATGCGCGGCTCGTCCGCCTCCAGCGCGCGCTCCAGGCCTCCACCGCCCAGGGCGGCCGGCCGGACTGGGGGAGCATCGCCGCCGGGGTGGGCTACTATGATCAGGCCCACTTGATCGCGGATTTCCGGGCCGTGCTGGGCACCACGCCGGGCGCGTGGGCGCGCGCACGGGCCGCCTGAGCGGGTCCGGACGCGCTGCGTCGGGACCCGGCGGGTGGGGAAAGCGCCTGCCCGGTGGGGGTCCCAGGGAATCGTTCAGGCGCTCGTACGTTATGCGGCTGGCGGAGGCGTTTTCCCAGCTTGACCGACGCTGGGGCATCCACCACAAACGCCCCGTCCCCGCGGAGCTCCTTCCCGCGGCCCGAAAGGATCCCATTCAATGAAGCGATTGGTCGTCATCGCCGCCCTCGTGGGTGCCGCCCCGGCGCTCGCCGATGAAGGCATGTGGACGTTCAACAACTTCCCCGCCGCCAAGGTGAAGGAGAAGTACGGCTTCCAGCCGGATCAGCAGTGGATGGACAAGCTGCGCCTGGGCGCGGTGCGTCTGGCCGGCGGCTGCTCGGCGAGCTTCGTGTCGCCGGACGGCCTGGTGATGACCAATCACCACTGCGCGCGCGGCTGCATCGAGCAGCTGTCCACCGCGAAGCAGGACTACCTGGCCAACGGCTTCTACGCCAAGACGCAGGGCGAGGAGAAGCAGTGCCCGGCGATGGAGGTGAACCAGCTCGTCGAGATCACCGACATCACCGAGCAGCTCAACAAGGCCACCGCGTCGCTGACCGGCAAGCAGTACTCGGACACGCTGAAGGCGGAGATGTCCAAGGCGGAGAAGGCCTGTTCCAACGGCGACGACAAGGTGCGCTGTGACGTCGTCACGCTGTACCAGGGCGGCAAGTACAACCTGTACAAGTACCGCCGCTTCCAGGACGTGCGCCTGGTGTTCGCCCCGGAGCACGCCATCGCCTTCTTCGGCGGTGACCCGGACAACTTCGAGTTCCCCCGCTACGACCTGGACGTGTCCTTCGTGCGCGTCTACCAGGACAAGCAGCCGGTGAAGACGCCGGACTACTTCAAGTGGTCCGAGGGCGGCGCGAAGGAGAACGACCTCACGTTCGTGGCCGGCAACCCGGGCCGCACCTCGCGCGCGCTGACCATCGCGGAGCTGGAGTACACCCGCGACGTGGCCCTGCCCAAGACGCTCATGTACCTCTCCGAGCTGCGCGGCGTGCTCACCGAGTTCCAGAAGCGTGGCCCCGAGCAGAAGCGCATCTCCAGCAACCTGCTGTTCGGCGTGGAGAACGGCCTGAAGGCGTCCAAGGGCCGCCACGAGGCGCTGCTCGACAAGAAGTTCTTCGCCTCCAAGGTCGCCGCGGAGCAGGAGCTGCGCAAGAAGGTCGACGCGAACCCCGAGCTGAAGAAGAAGTACGCCGCCGCCTGGGATGAGATCGCCAAGGCGGAGGCCCAGTTGCTCACCATCCGCAAGGACCTGAACTTCATCGAGCAGGGCCAGGGCCTGTCCGCCAGCCTGTTCCACACCGCCCGGGCGCTGGTGCGCGCTGGCGACGAGCTGCCCAAGGACAACGGCCAGCGGCTGCGCGAGTTCAACGACGCCAACCTGCCCGCCCTCAAGGCGCAGCTCTTCAGCCCCGCGCCCATCTACGCGGACCTGGAGATCGCCCGCCTGACGTTCGGCCTCACCAAGATGCGTGAGGAGCTGGGCGCCAAGCACCCGTTCGTGAAGAAGGTGCTGGGCAAGGAGTCCCCGGAGCAGGTCGCCACCCGCGTGGTGAAGGGCACGAAGCTCTTCGACCCGAAGGCGCGCCAGGCGCTCTGGAACGGCGGCAAGAAGGCCGTGGACGCGTCCAAGGACCCCATGGTCCAGCTGGCCGTCCTGACGGACGCGGACGCCCGCGCCATCCGCAAGAAGTTCGAGGACGACGTCGAGTCCATCATCAAGAAGAACAGCGAGCTGGTCGCCAAGGCGAAGTTCGACATCTACGGCACCAGCCAGTACCCGGACGCGACCTTCTCCCCGCGCGTGTCCTTCGGTTCCGTGAAGGGCTACATGGACGAGGGCCAGCAGGTCGCCCCCATCACCCAGATGTCCGGCACCTTCGAGCACGCCACGGGCCAGGAGCCGTATGCGCTGCCCAAGTCGTGGCTGAAGTCGGAGAAGATCGTCACCGGCACCACGCCGATGAACTTCGTCACCACCAACGACATCATCGGCGGCAACTCCGGTTCGCCCGTGGTGAACAAGAACCACGAGATCGTCGGCCTGGTGTTCGACGGCAACATCCAGTCGCTGGGCGGCGAGTACGGCTTCGACGAGTCGGTGAACCGCACGGTGGCCGTGCACTCGGAGGCCATCATCGAGGCGCTCAAGAAGATCTACGGCGCCAACCGCGTCCTGGAAGAGCTGCGCCCCGGCAGCACCAAGGTCGCGCCGGTGAAGGCGAACCCGGCGGGGTAGTCCTCCCCGCCGAGTCCTGAAGTCCCCAGAGGCTGTCCGGTGCGAACCGGGCAGCCTCTTCGTTCATGTCTTCCCCTGGAGTCCCATGGGCCTGCGCTCCCTGTTGTCCCCCACCCTCCTCGCCCTGACGGCCTGTGCCGCGAGGCCGCCCGTGGAGCCCGCCCCCGCCGCGGTCCAGGACGTTGTCTCCACGGTGGACGTGGACCACTTCTGGGAGGCCTACGACGCCGTGCGGGCCACGACGGAGCCCGCCGAGCAGTTGGCCCGCTTCCAGGCGCTCTACATCGACCGGGGCACGCCCGGGTTGCGCAGCTTCATGCGTGCCAGGCGCTACACGGCGCAGGGCTACGTGGACGCCATCCGTGACTACCCCCGCTTCTGGGAGTCCGTGCGCCCCCTGACCGCACGCGCCCGGGAGGCCGTGGCCCGCGTGGCCCCCACGCTGGCGCGCTTCCGCGCCCTCTATCCCCGGCTGGGGACCACGGAGGTGTACTTCACCGTGGGCGCGCTCCAATCGAGCGGCACCGCGCTGGACGGCCGGGTGCTGCTGGGGGCGGAGCTGGCCACCGGCGACGCGCGGGTGGACGTGTCGGAGCTGCCACCGAAGCTGCGCGCGGGCCTGGGGGCCTACTTCCAGAGCCGCCCGCATGAAGGCATGGACCTGCTCATCGCCCACGAGGCCGTGCACACGCGCCAGAAGGCCCCCGCGGACGTGCTGGTGGACTGGGTCGTCTACGAGGGGGTGGCGGACTTCGTGGCCGAGCAGGTCACCGGCCGGCTGCCCGCGCTGGCCTACGTCACCTACGGCCCCCAGCACGACGCGGCGCTGCGCGAGCGGTTCCGAGAGGCCCAGGATTCGACGCGCTTCGCGCCGTGGCTCTGGTCGGGCCCGGACAACGCGGAGGGCGTGGCGGACCTGGGCTACTACGTGGGCTACGCGATCGCCCGCGCCTACCATGCGAAGGCCCCGGACAAGCAGGCGGCGCTCCAGCGGATGATCGAACTGGACTATGCGGACACCGCCGCGGTGAAGACGTTTGTCAGGGAGAGCGGCTACCTGGAGTGAAGTCACGGCGCCCCGGCACTTCCCCCGGGGACAGGAGGCAGATGGACGCGCGCGCCGAGCAGTTCATGCGGGACGGGTTCCTTCGCATCGACGGGGCCTTCCCCCGGGAGGTCGCGGACGAGGCCCGGGCCCTTCTCTGGCGGGACACGGGGTGCGACCCGGACCGGACCGCCACCTGGACCCGCCCCGTCATCCGCCTGGGCATGTACACCCAGAAGCCCTTCGTGGACGCCGCGAACACGCCCGTGCTCCACGAGGCCTATGACGCGCTCGTCGGCGCCGGCCGGTGGCTGCCGCCCGGGGCCATGGGCACGTTCCCCGTGCGCTTCCCCTCCCCCGAGGACCCGGGCGACGTGGGGTGGCACATCGACGTGGGCTTCGACTTCGACAAGCCGGACTTCATGGACTGGCGCGCCAACGTCGCCTCCAGGGGCCGGGCGCTGCTCATGCTCTTCCTCTTCTCCGACGTGGGCGAGGACGACGCGCCCACCCGCATCCGCGTGGGCTCGCACCAGGACATCGCGCGGCTCTTGGGCCCGGCGGGCGAGGCGGGCCTGACGCTGCGCCAGCTCGCGGCCAACGGTTTCGCGGAGTCCGCCCACCGGCGCGAGGTGCTGGCCACGGGCGAGGCGGGCACGGTGTACCTGTGCCACCCCTTCCTCGTGCACTCGGCCCAACCGCACCGGGGAACGCGGCCGCGCTTCATGGCGCAGCCGCCGCTCTTGCCCCGGGAGCCCCTGAGCCTGGCGCGGCTCCCGGAGGACACGTCGCCGGTGGAGGAGGCCATCCGGCGCGCGGTGACTTGAGAAGCGCTACCGCCTCACTCCCACTCGATGGTGGCGGGCGGCTTGGAGGAGATGTCGTAGACGACGCGGTTGATGCCGCGCACCTCGTTGGTGATGCGCGAGGAGATCTTCTCCAGGATGGGGAACGGGATGCGGGCCCAGTCCGCCGTCATCCCGTCCACGCTGGTGACGGCGCGCAGCACGCAGGTGGACTCGTAGGTGCGCTCGTCGCCCATCACGCCCACGCTCTGCACCGGCAGCAGGACGGCGAAGGCCTGCCACACCTCCTTGTACAGGCCGGCCTTGTGGATCTCCTCCTGCACGATGGTGTCCGCGCGGCGCACCAGGTCCAGGCGCTTCTCGTTCACCTCGCCCAGCACGCGGATGGCCAGGCCCGGGCCCGGGAAGGGCTGGCGGGAGACCATCTCGTCCGGCAGGCCCAGCTCGCGGCCCAGCGCGCGGACCTCGTCCTTGAAGAGCTCGCGCAGGGGCTCCACCAGCTTGAGCTTCATCTGCTCCGGCAGGCCGCCCACGTTGTGGTGGCTCTTGATGGTGACGGACGGGCCCTTCCACGACACGGACTCGATGACGTCCGGGTACAGCGTGCCCTGCGCCAGGAAGCCCGCGTCCTGCACGTCGCGCGAGGCCTCCTCGAAGACGGCGATGAACTCCCGGCCGATGATCTTCCGCTTCTGCTCCGGATCCGTGACGCCGGCCAGCTTCGACAGGAAGCGCTCGCGCGCGTCCACCGTCTTCAGCGGCACGTGGAAGCGGTCCACGAAGAGCGCCTCCACCTGCGCCCGCTCGCCCTGACGCAGCACGCCGTTGTCCACGAAGATGCACTGGAGCCGGGGGCCAATGGCCCGGTGCAGGAGCAGCGCCGCCACGGAGCTGTCCACGCCGCCAGACAGCCCGCAGATGACGCGGCCCTCGTCACCGACCTGCTTGCGGATGGTCTCCACGGCCTCGTCGATGAAGCCCTTCATCGTCCACGAGCCGGACACCTTGCAGTCGTTGAAGAGGAAGGCGCGCAGCATGGCCTTGCCCTGCGGCGTGTGGACGACCTCCGGGTGGAACTGGAAGCCGTACCAGGGGTTCGTCTTGTGGGCCGCCGCCGCGAAGGGCGAGTTGCCGCTGCGGCCGATGGCCTCGAAGCCGGGCGGCAGCTCGTCCACCCGGTCGCCGTGGCTCATCCACACCTGCACCTGGTCGCCCGGGCGGAACTCCGCGAAGGGGCCCCGCGCGGCGAGCACCTCCACCGCGGCGCTGCCGAACTCGCGGTGGGCGCTCCGGTCGATGCGGCCTCCCAGGAGCTTGGAGATCAGTTGGAGGCCGTAGCAGATGCCCAGCACCGGGAGTCCGGCCTCGAAGACGTACGGGTCGCAGCGCGGGGAGCCGGGCGCTTCCACGGACGCCGGCCCGCCGGAGAGGATGATGCCCTTCGGCGCGAACTGGCGGATGTCGGCGGCGGGGAGGTCCGGGCGGTGGATCTCGCAGTAGACGCCCAGCTCGCGCACCCGGCGGGCGATGAGCTGGGTGTACTGGCTCCCGAAATCAAGGATCAGGATCTTCTCGGAGTGCAGGTCCACCGGCGATTCTCCCAGGGGGCGTCGTTGACGGGTGGGGGCCCTTATCGCTACAAACTTCGGGAAATCAACGCTGAAAGGCCGTCAATTGTTCGTGCGCCGCCTGTCCGCTTCCACTGCAGCAGCCATGCTCCTCCTGTCCGCCTCGGGGTGCGTGAAGGAGATCACCTCCGACGAGCGTCTGGAGCGTGACACCCGCAGCGTCGCGGTGAAGGACGCGCCCGGGGTCGAGCAGCTGTCCAAGCTCACCTGTGACGACACCACCGCGCCCCTCAACAAGGCGCGCGACGTGAACCGCCCGGAGTCCGACCGGCTGGTGGACTACGTCAACCTCTACTCCTCCCTGAAGGACCGCACCCACACCTTCGAGGAGGCCATGTCCCGCAACCCGGACCTGAGCTACCGCGAGGGCAGCCAGAACCTGGTCAACGCCAAGGACACCTGCATCCAGCAGACCGCGGACGTCCGGGTGGAGTTCGAGACCTACCTGCGCGAGCTGGTGGACGTGCCCACGGTGCAGGAGATCAAGGGTGGCAACACCGTCACGGTGGCCCGCCTGGACTTCGGCACCCTGAAGAAGGCCATCGAGACGCTGGACCCGGACGACCGCGAGTCGCTCCTCCAGCGCGTCAACGCGGCGGAGAAGCGCGTGTCCACCACGGCGGCCCCCGCCGAGGACACGTCCACGGGCGGCGGCAAGCGCCGCGGCAAGTAGCCGTCCGCATCCCTCCCCCGGCGCACCGCCGGGGGAGAGTCCCCTGCCCTACTCCATGCGGTAGTTGGGCGCTTCCTCGGTGATGATGACGTCGTGCACGTGGCTCTCCTTGAGCCCGGCGGACGTGATGCGCGTGAAGGTGGCCTTCGTGCGCAGCTCCTCGATGGTGGCGCAGCCCACGTAGCCCATGCCGCTGCGGATGCCGCCCAGCATCTGGTGCACGTTCATGGAGAGCGTGCCCTTGTACGGGACGCGGCCCTCGATGCCCTCCGGCACCAGCTTCACCGCTTCCACGTCGGACTGGAAGTAGCGGTCCTTGGCGCCCTGCTTCATGGCGCCCAGGCTGCCCATGCCCCGGTAGCTCTTGTAGCTGCGGCCCTGGTACAGGATGACGTCGCCGGGGGACTCCTCCGTGCCGGCGAACAGCGAGCCGATCATCACGGAGCTGGCGCCCGCGGCGAGCGCCTTCACGATGTCGCCCGAGTACTTGATGCCGCCGTCGGAGATGATGGGGATGCCGTGCTTGTCCGCTTCGCGGGCGCAGTCATCCACCGCCGTCACCTGGGGCACGCCCACTCCGGCCACCACGCGGGTGGTGCAGATGGAGCCCGGGCCGATGCCCACCTTCACCGCGTCCACGCCCGCCTCGATCAGCGCGCGCGTGCCCTCCGCGGTGGCCACGTTGCCGGCGATGAGGTCGAAGCCCTTGAAGTTCTTGCGCGTGTCGCGCACGCCTTCGATGACGCCCTTCGAGTGGCCGTGCGCGGTGTCCACCACGATGACGTCCACGCCCGCCTTCACCAGCGCGTCGATGCGGGCCTCGCGGTCCGCGGACACGCCCACGGCGGCGGCGCAGAGCAGGCGGCCCTTGGCGTCCTTGGCGGCGTACGGGTGGGTGCGGCGCTTCTCGATGTCCTTGATGGTGATGAGGCCCTTGAGCTCGTAGGACTCGTTGACGACGAGCAGCTTCTCGATGCGGTGCTCGTGCAGCAGCTTCGTGGCGTCGTCCTGGGTGATGCCCTCGCGGCCGGTGACGAGCTTCGTCGTCATCACGTCCTCGACCTTCTGGGACAGGTTCTTCTCGAAGCGCACGTCGCGGCTGGTGAGGATGCCCACCAGGCGCTTGCCCTGCACCACGGGCACGCCGGACACGCCGTGGACCTTCATCAACTCCAGCGCGCGGGCGAGCGGCGCCTTCGGATCAATGGTGATGGGGTCCACCACCATGCCGCTCTCGAACTTCTTGACCTTGAGGACTTCCAGGGCCTGCTGCTCGGGCGTCATGTTCTTGTGGATGACGCCGATGCCGCCCTCCTGCGCCATGGCGATGGCGGTTCGCGCCTCCGTCACGGTGTCCATGGCGGCGGACAGGAGGGGCACGTTCAGGCGGATGTTGCGGGTCAGGCGGGTGGTGAGGTCGGCATCACGCGGGGTGACGGCGCTCTCACCGGGCAGCAGGAGCACGTCGTCGAAGGTGAGGGCCAGCCGGATATCGGGGTTCAACATGGGGGCTCCCGGAGGCCCCGCGGGGCACCAGCGCCCGGCGGGTGCGTGTCCATACGGTTTGCGCGGCTGCCGCGCAACGGAAGAAGGTTTTTTGCCGCCCGTTCCCGGGGACTTCAGGTGATACTCGGCGTCCCACCAACACTTTGGGACTTGGACCGGGCCTTGGCGGAATTGAATCAAGCGGGGGCGGTGGGGCTGGTGGTGAAGCTGCCCTTCGCCACCCCCGAGGAGTTCCTCGCGAAATACGGGGGCAACATCACCCGGGGCGGCATCTATTTGCGCGCCAAGGCCGTGCGCCCCCCAGGCACGGCCGTTACCCTGGACCTCCGCCTGGCAAGCGGCGACCGGCTCCTCTATACGGCGGCCATCGTCCACTTCGTCACGGGCCAGCAGGGTCAGGGCATCTCCGGCATGGGGCTGAAGTTCGGGGAGGCGGATCCGCCGACCCGCCGGTTCCTGGAGACCGCGGTCGCCATCCTCCCGCACGCCCAGTCGGACGTTCCTCCCGTGCCCAACGGCGTGGGCGCGGCGGACTTCACCGTGCCCGTCCAGGCGGCGGCCCCTGCCCTGCCCCAGGCCGTGGCCGCGGAGTCTGGCGCCGCCCCGGCCCGGCTGGACTCCCCGGCCCCCGCGCCCGCCCTGGAGATGGTGACGGATGCGTCCCTGGGGCTGAGCGTCGAGGAGCCGCCCCGCACGGGGCCCGTCATCGGCATCGACCTGGGGACGACGAACTCGTGCGCCGCGTTCGTGCGCGGCAACAAGCCCGGGGTGCTACCCAGCCGCGAGGGCCACAACACGGTGCCCTCCATCCTCGCGTTCAACCAGCGCGGCAAGCTGGTGGTGGGCCACCCCGCGAAGGGGCAGATGCTCACCAACCCGCGCCAGACGGTGTACGGCGCCAAGCGGCTGGTGGGCCGGCCGTACGCGTCGCCCATCGTGGGGCAGATCAAAGGCCGCTTCCACTACGAGATCGCCGCGGGCCAGTCCGGCGAGGCGGCGGTGCGGTTGGGTGACCGCATCTATTCGCTCCAGCAGATCTCCGCGCTGATTTTGCGCGAGGTGCGGGAGGTGGCGCAGAACCAGCTGGGCCAGCCCATCTCCCGGGCGGTCATCACGGTGCCCGCCTACTACAACGACAACCAGCGGCACGCGGTGCGCGAGGCGGGCAAGCTCGCGGGCCTGTACGTGGAGCGCATCCTCAACGAGCCCACGGCGGCGGCGCTGGCGTACGGCTACGGCAAGAAGCTGAACCAGCGCGTGCTGGTGTACGACCTGGGCGGCGGCACGTTCGACGCGTCGGTGCTGGAGCTGCACGACACCGTCTACGAGGTGATCTCCACCGGCGGCGACACGTTCCTGGGCGGCATCGACTTCGACAACGCCATCGTGGAGTACCTCCTGCAGGAGTTCGAGCGGCAGACGGGCCGCGCCTTCCAGGGGGACCGGGTGGCCCTGCAGCGCATCAACGACGCGGCGGAGCGGGCCAAGTGCGCCCTGTCCGAGCGCTCCGAGATGCGGGTGCACGTGGCCTTCGTCACGATGATCGACAACAAGCCGTACGACCTGGACGTCACGCTCTCGCGGCAGAAGTTGATCGCCCTGACGGAGGGGCTGGTGGACCGCACGGTCCAGGTCTGTGAAGAGGTGCTCCAGGCCAAGGGGCTGAAGCCCTCGGACATCGACGAGGTGATCCTGGTCGGTGGGCAGAGCCGCTTCCCGCTGGTGCACGAGAAGATCACGAAGTTCTTCGGCCGGCCGCCCAGCAAGGGCGTGCACCCGGACGAGGCCGTGGCGCTGGGCGCGGCGCTCCTGGCGCACAGCCTGGGGCAGTTGGAAGGCGTGGTGCTCATCGACGTGCTGCCCATGGCCATTGGCGTGGGGCTGCCGGGTGGGCGCTTCAAGCCGGTGCTGGAGCGCAACGTGTCGCTGCCGGCGGCGAAGAGCTACACGCTCTCCACGCACCGGGACGGGCAGACGGAGCTGGAGCTCACCGTGTTCCAGGGCGACTCCGATCGCGCGCAGGACAACGAGTACCTGGGCACGCTGCGGCTCGCGGGCCTGCCGAAGAAGCCTCGCGGCGCGGTGCAGGTGACGGTGACGTTCGAGGTGAACAACGAATCGCTGCTCAAGGTGACCGCGAAGGAAGGCACCACGGGGCGCGAGGTCGTCAGCACGTTCACCACCCGCGACACGCCGGAGGCGGTGAGGGCCCGGCTGGCGCAGGAGGAGTCCGCGGCGGCCACTCCGGCGCCTCCGGTTGTGACGCCTGGGGCAGCGGCGCCAGCGGCGCGCAAGGTGGCGGCTGCTCCGTCGGTCGTTCCGGAAGTGGCGGCGGACGTCTCCGTCGTGTCAAAGCAGAAAGGTTTCATGGGGTGGTTGAAGGGACTGTTCGGCCGCGCCTGAGACAGGGCCTCCCGTGAGCCATCACCGGGAGTGCCTACGGGATTGAGCAGTCGGGCTGCTATGAAGTGTCGAAATTTTTCGACACCTGGACGGCCCCCCCCGTGACCGACCTCGCCCCCCGAAGCCTTTCTGGCTTGTTGCTGACCCTTGCCCAAGGGTCGTCCGCCTACGCGCCGCTCTACACATTCCTCGGAGATGACGGCGAGGAGACCGTCTGGCGCGCGTTCGACCTGGACGTGCGTGCGCGGCGCATTGCTTCAGCGTTGCGTGAGCGGGGCGCGCACGGCGAGCGCGTGCTGCTGCTGTACCCGCCGGGGCTGGACTACATCGCGGGCTTCTTCGGCTGCCTGTACGCGGGAGCGGTGGCGGTGCCCGCGTATCCGCCGGACCCGATGCGCCTGGAGCGCACCCTGCCCCGCCTGCGCGCCATCATCCAGGACGCGCGCGCGTCGGTGGTGCTCACCACGTCGGGCATCCTCGGGCTGTCGGACTTCGTCTTCGAGCAGGCGCCGGACTTCCGTGCGCTGCACTGGATGGCGACGGACGCGTTGCCGGAGGGCGGCGAGGGGGACTGGGTGGCACCGGAGGGACTGGGCGCGGAGTCGCTCGCGTTCCTTCAGTACACGTCTGGGAGTACGGGCACGCCGAAGGGGGTGATGCTCACGCACGGCAACCTGCTGCACAACCTGTCGCTCATCCACGGTGCGTTCGGCGCGCGTGCGGACAGCGTGGGCGTCATCTGGCTGCCGCCGTACCACGACATGGGGCTCATCGGCGGCATCCTGGAGCCGCTGTACGGGGGCTTCCCGGTGGCGTTGATGTCGCCCATGTCCTTCCTCAAGCGGCCCATGGCGTGGCTGGAGGCGGTGTCGCGCTTCGGGGGCACCATCAGCGGCGGGCCCAACTTCGCGTTCGACTTGTGCGTGCGAAAGAGCACGCCGGAAGAGCGGCGGGCGTTGGACTTGAGCCGGTGGGAGGTGGCCTTCTGCGGCGCGGAGCCGATTCGCCCGGAGACGCTGGAGCGTTTCGTGGAGGCGTTCGGCCCCAGTGGCTTCCGGCGTGAGGCCTTCTACCCGTGCTACGGCCTGGCGGAAGGCACGCTCATCGTCTCCGGAGGCGAGAAGTCGACGCCGCCGGTGTCGGTGACGATTTCGGGCGAGGCGATGGAGCGGCACCGCGCGGAGGAAGTGGTCGCGGCGGAGCCTGGGGCGCGCACGCTGGTGGGGTGCGGCCGGACGCTGGAGGCGCAGCGAATCGCCATCGTGGATCCGGAGACGCTGGAGCGGCGTGGGCCTGGGGAGGTGGGCGAAATCTGGGTGTCGGGGCCGAGCGTGGCCCAGGGGTATTGGGGCCGAGAGGAAGCGACGCGCGAGACATTCCATGCGCGCATCGCCCATGAGGACGGCGGGCCGTACCTGCGCACCGGGGACCTGGGCTTCCTGCGCCCGGAGGGCGAGCTGTACGTCACGGGACGGCGCAAGGACCTCATCATCCTGCGAGGGAGAAACCACTACCCGCAGGACCTGGAGGCGACGGTGGAGGGAGCGCACCCGGCGCTGAGGCCCGGGGGCGGCGCCGTCTTCGCGGTGGAGGTGGGGGGCGAGGAGCGCGCGGTTGTCGTGCAGGAAATCGACGTGCGGCGGCTGGGCGGACTGCGTGAGCAGTTGGCGGCGGCGGACGCGGCGGTGGGCACCCTCCGTCAGCGGCTGGCGGAGTCGCACGAGGTACAGGCGCACGCGGTGGTGCTGATTGAGCCGGGCAGTCTGCCGAAGACGTCCAGCGGCAAGGTGCAGCGGCATGCGTGCCGCGCGGCCTTCCTCGCGGGGACGTTGCAGGAGGTGACGGCGTGGCGGGCGGTGCCGCCAGGCGGCACGGCTCGGGCTCCCCTCCCCGCTTCATCCGCGGCGCCAGGCTTCGGTGCATCTGGACTGGGGGCTTCGACTGAGGCCCGCGCTGCATCCATTCCGGGCGACGGCAGGCCCAGGTCCGACACAGCAGCGAGCATCAGCGCGTCTGTGCTGGTGGCTTCGACTGAAGCCGCTGATTCGGGAGCCGCCGCTTCCGGTTCTGGAGCCGCTGCTTCAGCCGTCCTGGGCTCTGGCGCGACTGGGGCCACCAGGCCTTTGGCCTCGTCTGGTCCGTCGGCGGGTCATGAGGGCCGAGCCGTCAGCTCTACTTCTCCTGGCGCTGGTTCGGAAGTGCGCGAAGCGGTGCCCGGCTCCGTGGGCCTGCCCGCGAATCCGGACGAGGCAGCGCTGGTCGCGTGGCTGCGCGACGTCGTGGCCCGGCACGTGCGGATGCTTCGTGAGGACATCGACGTCGATGCTCCGGTGACTCGCTACGGGCTGGACTCGCTGGGCGCGGTGGATCTGGCGCACGAAGTGGGCACGGGCACCGGGCTGACGGTGCCCATGGAGTGGTTGCTCCAGGGACCGAGCATCACGTCCCTGGCGCACAGGCTGGCCTCGCTCCGAGACGCGGCGGGCCCCGCGCCCCGCCGCAGGGACGTGGGAAGCGACCGTGAGGCGTCGTCCTCGCAGGCCCGGTTGTTCTTCCTGTCCCGGTACGCCCCGGGTGACGTGTCCTACAACCTGCCCGCCGCCGTGCGCCTGGAGGGCGACCTGGATGTGGCCGCGCTGGAGGGGAGCCTCGTGGCTCTCGCGGCCCGGCATGAGGGACTGCGGACCTCCTTCCGTGAGGCTCCGGGACAGCCCCGGCAGGTCATCTCCGAGGATGCGTCCCTGCCGCTGACGCGCGTGTCACTGGAGTCCCTGCCCGCCAACGCCCGCGAGGCCGAGGCGCTCCGCATGGCCCACGAAGAGGCCCGCCGCCCGTTCGACCTGGAGCGCGGACCGCTGGTGCGCGCCACGCTGCTCACGCTGGATGCGCGGACCCATGTGCTGGTGCTCGTCATGCACCACGCCGTGTCGGACGCGACGTCCATGGCCGTGCTGGTGCGCGAGGTCTCCGCCCTCTACTCGGCGCTGCGCGAGGGCCGTCCGTCACCCCTGCCCGCCCTGCCCCTGGACTACGCCGACGCCGCCGACTGGCAGCGCGACTCGCTGGACGGCGCCGCGCTGGAGTCGCGGCTGGACTACTGGCGGACGCAGCTCGCCGGTGCTCCCCAGCTGCTGGAGCTGGCCACGGATCGGCCGCGTCCCTCGCGGCGTGGATCTTCGGGTGCTCGCGTCCCGGTGGTGCTGGAGGCGGGACTCGCGGACTCGGTCCGGAGGCTGGCGGAGCGCGAAGGCGTCACGCCGTTCATGGTCCTGCTCGCGGCCTTCCAGACCGTGCTCGCCCGCCGCTCGGGCCAGGACGACATCAGCGTGGGCACGGCCATCGCGGGCCGCCAGCGCGCGGAGTTCCAGGGGCTCGTCGGCCTCTTCGTCAACTCGCTGGTCCTGCGCACGCGACTGTCCGGTGCCCCTTCGTTCCGGGAGCTCCTGGGCCGCGTGCGGGACACGGCGCTGGGGGCGTACGCGCACCAGGACGTGCCCTTCGAGCGCGTGGTGGAGGCCCTCAAGCCCCCTCGCGAGCTGGGGCACACGCCGCTGTTCCAGGTGATGTTCAACCTCCAGGGTGCCCGTGTGGATGCGCCCGTCCTGCAAGGGCTCCAGTCCCGGCTCCTGGACGTGCACACCGGCACGTCCATGTTCGACCTCACGCTGTCGCTCGCGGAGTCCCCCCACGGCTTCGAGGGCTGGCTGGAGTACTCCACGGAGTTGTTCGACGCGGACACCGTGGAGCGGCTGGCCGGCCACCTCCGCGTGCTGCTGGAGGCCGCCATCGCGGCCCCTGGGACGTCCATCCACGAGCTGCCCTGGATGACGGACGCGGAGCGCCACCAGGTGCTCACCGCGTGGAACGACACGGCCCTCGACTACCCCTCTGGCGGGACCATCCCCGAGCAGTTCGCGCTCCAGGCAGCGCGGACTCCGGCCGCCGTCGCCGTGGAGGACGGGGACCTTCGCCTGACGTACGCGCAGCTTGAGGCGCGGGCCAATCCGCTCGCGCACTTCCTCCGTGCTCGGGGCGTGGGCCCGGACGTGCCGGTGGCGGTGTGCATGGAGCGCTCCGTGGACTTCGTCGTCACGGTGCTCGCCATCCTCAAGGCGGGCGGCGCCTATGTCCCGCTGGACGCGTCTTACCCCGCGCGGCGGCTGGCGCTCATGATGGAGGACGCCCGGCCCCGGATGCTGCTCACCACGCGCGCGCTGCGTGAGCGGCTGCATGTGCCCGACGCGTCCCTGGCCTGCGTCTTCGTGGACGCGCTGGCGCTCGACGACCAGCCCGTCGCCGCGCCGGAGGTCACCGTCGGGCCTCGCAACCTGGCCTACGTCATCTTCACCTCCGGCAGCTCCGGGCGCCCCAAGGGAGTGGCCAACGAACATCGCGGCGTGCTGCGCCTCGTGCACGCCGAGCCCTACTCGCGCGTCGGTCAGCGCGAGACGGGCATGCTCTTCGCGCCGCTGTCCTTCGATGGCTCCGTGATGGAGCTGTGGACGATGCTGCTGCACGGCGGCCGGCTGGTCATCTTCCCTGGCAACGTCCCCGCCGGAGACATGGACACGCTCGCGCGCGTGGTGGAGCGCCACGCGGTCGGCTTCGCCCACCTGCCGTCGGGGCTCTTCTCGCAGTTGGTGGAGCACCGGCCGGACCTCCTCGTGCGGCTGCGCGAAGTGCACGTGGCGGGCGACGTCATCTCCGCCCCGCATGTGCGCCGCGCGGTGGAACTCCGAGGCCGGTCCGTCATCAACGCCTATGGCCCCAGTGAATGCTCCGTGGCCGCGTCGTTCTTCACGGTGGAGCGGCCGGAGCAGGCGGGCGCGTCGGTGCCCATCGGCGCGCCGCTCGCGAACACCACGGCGTACGTGCTGGACGCGCGGCTCCAGCCGGTGCCGGTGGGCGTGCCGGGGGAGTTGTTCCTCGGCGGTGATGGCGTGGTCCGGGGCTACGTGTCGCGGCCGGACCTGACGGCGGAGCGCTTCGTGCCGGATGCCTGGGGCACGAAGCCGGGGGCGCGGCTGTACCGCACGGGCGACCGGGTGCGCTGGCGCGCGGATGGGACGCTGGACTTCCTGGGCCGCACGGACCACCAGGTGAAGGTACGCGGCTTCCGCATCGAGCTTCCGGAAGTGGAAGCCGCCCTGCGCGAGCTGCCCGAAGTGCACGAGGCCACGGCGGTGGTGCGCGAGGACGTGCCCGGCGACAAGCGGCTCGTCGCCTATGCGATGCCTCGCCCGGGTCAGGTGCTGGAGCCCACGCGGCTGCGCGAGGCCCTGCGCCGCAAGCTCCCCGACTACATGGTGCCGTCACTCTTCGTGGCGCTCCCCACCCTGCCCCTGAACCCCAGCGGCAAGGTGGACCGCAAGGCCCTGCCCGCTCCGGACTCGGAGGCCACCGGCCGGAGCGAGCGCTACGTGGCACCGTCCCATCCGCTGGAGGAGCAGATCGCCGCCGCGTGGGCCCGTGAGCTGGGGGCCGACCGCGTGGGCACGCAGGACCACCTGTTCAACGATTTGGGTGGAACGTCGCTGTCCGTGATGAGGCTCGCCTCGCGCCTGAAGGAGGCGCTGGGCCGCGACGTGCCCGTGGTCTGGTTGTTCGAACATCCCACGGTGGAGTCGCTCGCCCAGCGGTTGGAGCATGAGTCGCGGTCCCCCGGTTCACCCGCGCCGTCGCCCACCGCACCGGGCCACCGACCGCGCGAGGCGTCGAAGCCGGGCGCGTCCGGCTCCATCGCCATCGTCGGCATGGCGGGCCGCTTTCCCGGCGCGGGGACGGTGGAGGCGTTCTGGCGCAACCTGCGCGAGGGCGTGGAGTCCATCACGCGCTTCTCCCCCGAGGAGCTGGAGCACCTGCCCTCCCTGCCCGAGGGGTTCGAGCTCTGGTACCACCCGGCGTTCGTTCCGGCCGCGGGTGTCCTGGACGACGTGGAGGGGTTCGACCACGCGTTCTTCGACATGTCACTGCGCGAGGCGCAGTTCACGGATCCGCAGCAGCGGCTGTTCCTCCAGACGGCGTGGGCCGCGCTGGAGGACGCGGGCGTCAATCCGGAGCGCTACCCCGGCGCCATCTCGCTGTACGCGGGGGCCGCGGCCTCCGGATACGCGGAGGCCGTGCGGCAGTCGATGCCGCTGGACGCGGCGTCCTTCTTCGAGCTGAACGGCACCGCCACGCACGAGAGCCTGCCGACGAAGGCGTCCTTCAAGCTGGGGCTCACGGGTGAGAGCACGCTGCTCTACACCGCGTGCTCCACGGGCCTGGTGGCGGTGCACCTGGCCTGTCAGAGCTTGCGGACGGGCCAGTCCGATGTGGCGCTCGCGGGGGCCTCGCGGCTGTCGCTGCCGCAGCGCACGGGCTACGTGGCGCAGGAGGGGCTCATCTTCTCCCCGGACGGCCACTGCCGTGCGTTCGACGCCAGGGCCCAGGGGACGCTGCCCGGGAACGGCGTGGGCGCGGTGGTGCTCAAGCGCCTGGAGGACGCGGTGCGGGATGGGGACTCCATCTACGCCGTCATCCGGGGCTCGGCGCTGAACAACGACGGCCGGAACAAGTCCGGCTTCACCGCGCCCAGCGTGCAGGGACAGGCGGCGGTCGTGTCGCAGGCGCTGGCCAACGCGGGCGTGTCACCGGAGGCCGTGGGCTACGTGGAGGCCCATGGCACCGCGACGCCGCTGGGCGACCCGATTGAAGTGGCGGCGCTGACGCGTGCGTACGGCCTGGGGGCGGAGCACCGGGGGCGCATCGCGCTGGCGTCGCTGAAGACGAACGTGGGGCACCTGGACACGGCCGCGGGGCTGGCGGGCCTGATGAAGGCCGCGCTGGCGCTGCACCATGGGGAGATTCCCCCCAGCCTCCACTTCGAGAAGCCCAACCCGCAAATCGACTTCGACGCGGGGCCGTTCTTCGTCAACACCACCTTGCGGTCGTGGCCTCGGAGCGAGACGCCTCGCTTCGCCGCGGTCAGCTCCTTCGGCATTGGTGGCACCAATGCCCACGCCATCCTCGAGGAAGCCCCCATGCGGCAGAGTGGTTCCACCACGCGTTCCCACCAGCTCGTCGTGCTGTCCGCGCGCTCGCCGGAGGCACTGGAGGCGGCGGCGCGGCGGTTGGAGGCGAAGGGCGTCGGGGACTCGGCGCTGGCGGATCTGGCGTTCACGCACGCCGTGGGCCGCAAGGCGTTCGAGTACCGCCGCGCGGTGGTGGTAAAGGACACGGAGGACCTGTCGCGGCAGCTCCAGAAGCCGGTGACGCTGGCGAAGAGCCCGGGCAAGGCGCCGCGCGTGGCGTTCGTGTTCTCCGGCCAGGGGTCGCAGCGGCTGGCCATGGGGCGCGAGCTGGCGGAGGCCTCGCCCCTGTTCCGCGCGCACCTGGATGCGTGCCTTGCGCTGCTGGACGCGCCGCTGCGGGCCCAGGTGTCGGCCGTGCTGGCGCCCGAGGCCGATGCTTCGGCGGACCTCGCGGACACGCGGGTCGCATTGCCCGCGCTGTTCAGCGTGCAGGTGGCGCTGGCGCGGATGTGGCAGGACCTGGGCGTCACGCCGTCCACGGTGATGGGACACAGCTTCGGTGAGTACGCGGCGGCGTGTGTCGCGGGGGCGCTGTCCCTGGAGGACGCGATGCGCCTCGCGGTGGTTCGCGGGGAGCTGATGCACCGGATGCCGCCGGGCGCGATGCTCGCGGTGGCCCTGCCCGTGGAGCGCGTCCAGTCGTTGGTGTCGGGCCGGCTGTCGGTAGCGGCGGTGAACGCTCCGGACCGTTGCGTGGTGTCGGGTCCGGTCGAGGAAGTGGAGCGGCTGGAGGCCGAGCTGAAGGGCCTGAAGGCCGGAGCGGTGCGCATGCCCGCGCCGCACGCGTTCCATTCCGCGGACGTGGAGCCGTTGATGCCGGAGCTGGCGCGCGTGGTGGGCACGCTGCGCTGGTCGGAGCCGGCGGTGCGTTACGTGTCCAGCCTCACGGGGGCGGTGGTGCAGCCCGGGCAACTGGCGGCGCCGGACTACTGGACGGAGCAGATGCGTCAGCCGGTGCGCTTCACCCGCGCGGTGGAGGCACTCCAGGCGGATGGCTGCACGGTGCTGCTGGAGGTGGGCCCGGGACAGGACGTGACGCCGCTGGTGCGCGCGAACGTCGCCAGGCCCGAGGGCGGCGGTGCCTCCGTCGTCGCGCTGGCGTCGCTGCGGGTGGGTGGGAAGACGACGGAGCAGATGGGCTGGCTCCAGGCCGTGGGCGAGCTGTGGGTCGCGGGTGTGTCCGTGGATTGGAGCGCGTTCTACGCGCATGAGCAGCGACTGAGGCTGCACCTGCCCACGTACGCGTTCCAGACCAAGCCGGTCTGGGTGCAGCCGAGGGCACGCGCCACGACGTCGCCGTTCGCACCGCCCTCGGCAGGCACCGTCCGGCCGCCGCATGTTCCGGCCGCGTCCGCTGATCATGCGCCCGAACCGTTGGCGCCTGCCGCGTCCACCGGGCGTGTGCTCGAAGTGACTTCCGACCTGGCCCTGGTCACCGCGTCAGTCCGTGCTCCTCAAGCCTCCTCTGCGATGACGGCCACGGCGTCGGTCCGCGCCCCTCAAACCGCGTCCGCGATGTCGGCTTCGACCAGTGCTCCCCAGAGCGCGTCCTCAACGGTGACGGCTCCGAACGGCGTTTCACAAAGCGAATCGGCGATGACGGCCACGGCGTCGGTCCTCGCCCCCCAGGTTGCGTCCGCGATGTCGGCTCCGGCCAGTGCGGCTCAATCCACCTCGGCGATGGCGGATCCAATCGACTCCTCCCAGGGCGCATCGGCAACGACGGAGCCAGCCGGTGGCTCACACGGGGTCCCGGTGCACGGGCTGCGTCCGGAGGCGGAGGAGGCCGCGCACGGGGCTGCCGTTCCCATGGTCGTGGAACCCGCGCCCGCTGCCCCTCCTCCCGGCCGCGCTGACGCGCCTCGGGGCGACATCGAGGAGCGCGTGGCGGCGCTGTGGCGCGACCGTCTGGGCCTGGAGTTCGTGGGCCGCCATGACGACTTCCTGGAGCTTGGCGGCAACTCGCTGACGGCCGCGCAGCTGCTCAATCAGCTCCGTGAGGCCTTTGGCGTGAACCTGCCCCTGGCCGCCCTCTTCGAAGCGCCCACGGTCGCTGGCATCGCCGAACGCCTGGAACCCCTGCTGCTCCAGGCGCCCCAGGCGCCGGTCTCCACGGAGCTTCCGCTGGTGCCGCTGCCTCGTGACGGCAGTGAGCTGCCGCTGTCCTTCGTGCAGGAGCGCGTCTGGCGCCTGGAGCAGCACCTGCCTGGCCTGTCCGCGTACAACCTCCCGTTCGTCCTCCGGCTCGAAGGGGACCTGGACGCGGACGTGATGGAGCGCGGCATCCAGGAGATCGTCCAGCGCCACGAGTCCCTCCGCACCACCTACGACACCGTGGACGGCCGCCCCGTGCAGCGCTTCCACGCGCGCATGCGCGTGCCCCTCACCCGCGTGGAGCTGCGCGGCCCGATGGAGACGCGTGAGCCCGAGGCGCTGCGCCTCGCCCGCGAGGACGCCGCGAAGCCTTACGACCTGGTCCACGGTCCCGTGCTGCGCACCACGCTGGTCCGCCTGGACACGAAGCTGCACCTGCTGATCGCCAGCATCCACCACATCGTCGGCGACACGATGTCCATCGCCCTCTTCGTCCAGGAGCTGGGCCAGCTCTACGACGCCTTCCTCCAGGGCAAGCCGTCTCCGCTCAAGCCGCTGCCCCTCCAGTACGCGGACTTCGGCGCGTGGCAGCGCCGGGGCATCACGAGCGGCCGTCTGGCCGAACAGGACCAGGGCTGGCGGCAGCGGCTGGCCGGCATGCCGCGCAAGCTGGACCTGCCCACCGACCGGCCCCGCTCCAACGAGCCCCGCATCTCCTCCCACCGCATGACGCTGGACTTCCCGCCAGCGCTCGCCCACGAGCTGGTGGCCTTCACGCGCCGCGAGGGCTTCACCGGCTACATGACGGTGCTCGCCGCGTGGCAGACGCTGCTGCACCGCTACTCCGGCCAGACGGACGTCGTCGTCGGAACGCCCATCGCCAACCGCACCCGTCCGGAGCTGATGCCGCTCATCGGCTACGTGGCGCACTCGGAGGCGTTCCGGACGCGCTTCACCGAAGGGCTCACGTTCCGCGAGCTGCTGGCCCAGGTGCGAGGCGAGGTCGCGGACGCGCAGACGCGCCCGGACGTCCCCTTCGAGTACCTGGTGGAGGCGCTCATCCCGGGCCATGACATCGGCCGGGGGCGCATGACGGACTCCGTATTCGTCTACCACACGGGCGCGAGCTCCTCGGAGACGCTGGAGCTTATCGGCCTGCGCGCCACGTTGGTGGAGGTGCCAGGCACGCCCGTGCAGTGGGGCTCCACCCTGAGCGCGCTCACCCTGGTCCTCTTCGAGTCCCCCACCCGCGTCCACGGCGCGCTGGAGTACGCGTCCGACCTGTTCGACGCCGCCACCACGGCGCGGCTCATGGAGCACTTCCAGGTCCTGCTCGCCGCGGCGCTCGCGAACCCCGACACGCAGGTGGCGCACCTGCCGCTCGCCACCGAGGACGAGCGCCGCGCCTGGCCCACGCCTCGCGCCACGCCGGGGCTGGTCCCCGTGCCCACGCTGCTCGCGGAGCGGCGCGCACGCCACGCGGATGCCACCGCCCTGTCCCAGGGGGAGACGCACTGGACCTGGGCGGAGCTGGGCGCCCGCGCGGACGCCCTGTCCGCGAAGTTGAAGGCCCTGGGCGTGAAGGCTGGAACACCGGTGGCCGTGTGCCTGCGCACGTCGCCGGAGAAGCTGGCCGCGCTGTGGGGCGTGCTGGGCGCTGGCGGCGCGTGCGTCGCACTGGGCCCGTCCGACCTGAGCCACCTGCCCGTGTACGCGCCCGAAGGTGCTCCGGTGCCGGTGCTCGTCACCACGCGCGCGCTGGTGGCCTCCGTGCGCGTGGATGCAGCGCGCGTCGTCTACGTGGAGGACGTGCCAGCCGCGACCGAAGCCACCGCCGTGGACGTGGAGCCGCAGGCCCTCGCGTGGCTGCTGCCCACGGGCCGGGGCCAGCCCGCGTGGGCCCTGGGCCACCGGGAGCTGGCGGAGTTCTTCACCGGTCTGGACACGCGCCTGTCGCCCCCGGACGGCGGCGCGTGGCTGGCCGCGAGCGAGCCGTCCTCCGACCGTCCGGATCTGGAGGCCCTGTGGGCGCTCACGCGCGGCCTGCGGGTGGTGTTCCCGCCGGAGCGCATCACCGCCCGGCTGGTGAGCCTGGGCGATGGCGGCCCCCGCGCGAAGGCGATGGACCTGAGCCTCATCTACTTCGCCAACGACGAGGACACGCTCACCGGGCCCAAGTACGAGCTGCTGCTGGAGGGCGCGAAGTTCGCGGACGCGAACGGCTTCTCCGCGGTGTGGACCCCGGAGCGGCACTTCCATTCGTTCGGCGGTCTGTACCCGCAGCCCGCCGTGGTGGCGGCGGGCCTGGCCACCGTCACGAAGCACCTGCGCTTGCGCTCCGGCAGCGTGGTGTTGCCGCTGCATGATCCGCTGCTCATCGCGGAGCAGTGGTCCGTGGTGGACAACCTGTCCCAGGGCCGCGTGGGCCTGTCCGTGGCCACGGGCTGGCACACGCAGGACTTCACCTTCGCGCCCGCCAACTACGAGAAGCGCCGCGACATCCTGCTGGAGAAGCTGTCCACGCTGCGCGCCCTGTGGCGCGGCGAGCGCTTCAAGCGCCCCGCCGGTGCCGGCAGCACGGCGGAGGTCGGTCTGCGCCCGAAGCCGGTGCAGAAGGAGCTGCCGGTGTGGCTCACCGCCACGGGCAACCCCGAGACGTTCCGCATGGCGGGCGAGCTGGGCGCGGGCGTGCTCACGGGCCTGCTGTCGCACTCGCTGGAGGAGCTGAAGCAGAAGGTGGCGCTGTATCGCGACGCGTGGCGCCGCAACGGGCACCCGGGCCGCGGCCACATCACCTGCATGCTGCACACGTACCTGGGCGACGACGAGCAGGAGGTGCTGCGCACGGTGCGCCAGCCGCTGCTCGGCTACTTCCGAAGCTCCGTGGACATCAGCACGTCGCTGCTCCAGGCGCAGGGCATCACCGACGTCCAGAAGCTGTCGCCGGACGACATCAACGCGGTGCTGGAGCGCACGTTCGAGAACCACGCGAAGAACACCGGCCTGCTGGGCACGGTGGACAGCGCGATGCGGCGGCTGCGTGACGTGCGCGCGGCGGACGTGGACGAGGTGGCGGCGCTCATCGACTTCGGCCTGGACACGCCGGTGGTACTGGACGGCCTGCGCCGGCTGGCCGTGGTGCGCGAGCGCATGGACGCGGAGGCCGCCGCCCGCCAGGAGCAGGTGCTGGTGGAGGCGGAGGCGGGCGTCGAAGGCCTGCTGGAGCTGGCGCGTCAGTCCGGCGCGGTGCTGCTGCACACGTCGGCCCGGCTGGCGCGTTCGCTGAGCGAACTGCCCGGAGCGCGTGAGTCCCTGTCCCGCGTGGGCGCGCTGGTGTTGGAGGGCGCGTCGGTGGAGCTGGGCGCGGCGCTGCACCGGGCCGCGGGCGTGGAGGTGTGGCTGTCCGGTGATGCCCAGGAGGGCGCGCTGCTGCCGCGCACGTTGGCGGAGCGCATCCCCGCGAACCTCCAGGCCTGGGTGCTGGACGCGGCCGGTCAGCCCGTGCCCGCGGGTGTGGTGGGCGAGCTGGCCCTCGCGGGCGCGGGGCTCCCCACAGCGCTGTGGCGCGCGGGTGATGAAGAGCACCGGCGTCTGGTGCCGCACCCTCGCGAGGCTTCCGCGAAGCTGTTCCGCACCGGCCGCCACGCCCGCATGCGCGGGGATGGCCGGCTGGAGCCCGTGGCGTCACCGTCCCGCCTCCCCCCTCCGCCCGTGGCGCGTCCCGCCGTCGTGGAGGCGCCGCGTCCGGTGGCGCCCGCCGCCCCGGCGGTGGTGAACCTGGGCCCGCCGCCCATCCCTCGCGTGAGCCGGGATCAGCCGCTGCCCCTGTCCTTCGCGCAGCAGCGCCTCTGGTATCTCCAGCAGTTGGAGCCCACGAGCAGCGCGTACAACAACCCGGCCATCTTCCGGCTCACGGGCGAGCTGGACAGGGACGCGCTCCAGACCGCGCTGGACATGATGGTGGTCCGCCACGAGGTGCTCCGCACCACGTACTCCCTGGAGGGGGACCACGCGGTGCAGGTCATCCACCCGCCTCGCGGCCTGCCGCTCCAGCACTGGGACGCGCCCGGCGACACGCCGGAGGCCCGGGAGGCGGCGATGCACCGCTTCTGCCAGGAGGCCATCCGCCAACCCTTCGACCTGGAGAAGGACGTGGTGCGCGGGGCACTGCTGCGCCTGGGGGACCGGGAGCACGTGCTGTTCGTCACCTTCCACCACGCCGTGTCCGACGCGTGGTGCACCATGGTCATCGCGCATGAGCTGACGGTGAACTACACCGCGTTCCGCGCGGGCCAGCCGTCGCCGCTGCCGGAGCTGCCGGTGCAGTACGCGGACTACGCCGTGTGGCAGCGCGCGTGGCTGGAAGGCGGCGTGATGGAGAAGCAGGTGGCCTGGTGGAAGGACCACCTGACCGGCGCGCCTCCGCTGGAGCTGCCCACGGACAGGCCTCGTCCGGCGGTGATGTCGTACGCGGGCGCGCGGTACACGTTCCTCCTGCCGTCGGAGGTGTCCGCGCCGATGCTCGCGCTGGGCCGCAAGCATGGCGCCACGACGTTCATGGTGCTGATGGCGCTCTTCCAGACGGTGCTGTCGCGCTACTCCGGCCAGGAGGACTTCGTGGTGGGCACGCCCATCGCGGGCCGCACACGGCCGGAGCTTGAAATGCTGATGGGGTGCTTCATCAACACCCTGCCCTTCCGCTCGCGGCTGTCCGGCATGCCGTCCTTCGTGGAGCTGCTGGGCCGCGTGCGCACCCAGGCCCTGGAAGCCTTCGCGCACCAGGACGCCCCCTTCGAGCGCGTGCTGGACGCGATGCAGCTGCCGCGTGACCTGAGCCGCACTCCGCTGTTCCAGGCGAGCATCAACCTGGTGAACACGCCGGAGGGCAAGGCCCGCCCGGCGGGTCTGGAGCTGACCCAGGTGGAGGTGCCGACCGGCACGTCCAAGTTCGACCTGGGCATGGAGGTGGTGGAGAACCGCGCCGGCTTCAGTTGCAGCCTGGAGTACGCCACCGCCCTCTTCGACGCGTCCACCATGGAGCGCCTGGCCGGGCACATGGTGACCCTGGCGCGCGAGGTGGTGGCCCATCCCAAGACGCCCGTCGCCCTGCTGCCGCTCATGGATGAGACGGAGCGCCAGCGGGTGCTGCGCTCGTGGAACGACACCTTCCAGGACATCCCGCGCGACGCCGTGCTGCCGGACCTCTTCGCCCGTCAGGTCGCGCTGCGTCCGGACGCGGTGGCGGTGGAGTTCGGGGACGCGCACCTGACGTACGCGCAGCTGGACGCACGCTCGAACCAGTGGGCACACCTGCTGCGCGGGCGCGGCGTGGGGCCGGACGTCCTGGTGGCGGTGTGCCTGGAGCGCTCGCTGGAGCTCATCGTCTCGCTGCTCGCCATCCTCAAGGCGGGCGGCGCGTACGTGCCGCTCGACCCGAGCTACCCGGCGCCGCGCCTGGCCGCGATGCTGGAGGACGCGCCCGCGAAGTGGGTGCTCACCACGCGTTCGATGCGCGGGACGGTGCCCCTGCCTCAAGGGGTGGAGTCCGTCTTCGTGGAGGAGCTCGGCGCCACGGACCTGCCCACGGCGCCCGTGGTGTCAGGGGTGCGCTCGCGCCACCTGGCGTACGTGGACTTCACGTCCGGCAGCACCGGGCGTCCCAAGGGCGTCGCGGTGGAGCACCGCGCGGTGATGCGCCTGTTGCACCACCCGGCCTTCGTGGACATGAGCGCGGGTGAGACGTTCCTCCACGTCGCGCCCATCTCGTTCGATCCAGCGACGCTCGAGATCTGGGGGCCTCTGCTCAACGGCGGGCGGTTGGTGGTGTTCCCACCCACGTCGCCGTCGGACCTGGAGGTGCTGGCGCAGGTCATCCAGCGTCACGGCGTCACGTCGATGATGCTCACGGCGGGCCTCTTCACGCAGGTGGTGGACCTGAAGCCGGAGGCCCTGCGCGGCGTGCGCAGGCTCATCTCGGGCGGAGACGTCATCCCGCCCGCACAGTCGCGCAAGGTGCTGGAGGCACATCCGGGCCTCACGTTCCTGGCCTGCTACGGCCCCACGGAGGCGACGGTGATCGCCTCCGTGCACGAGATGTCCGACCCCGCGCACGTGGAGCCCCCCGTGCCCCTGGGCCGTCCCATCACGTGCACGGAGCTGTACGTCCTGGACGCGCACGGACAGCCGGTGCCCCCGGGCGTCCCCGGCGAGCTGTTCATCGGCGGCGAGGGCCTGGCGCGCGGCTACATCTCGCGGCCGGACCTCACCGCGGAGCGCTTCGTCCCCCACCCCTTCGCCTCGCGCCCCGGTGAGCGCCTCTATCGAACGGGCGACCTGGCGCGCTGGCGGCCGGACGGGGTGTTGGACTTCCTGGGCCGCACCGACCACCAGGTGAAGGTGCGCGGCTTCCGCGTCGAGCTGGCGGAGGTGGAGGCCGCCCTGTCCGCGCATCCGGACGTGCGCGAGGCCGTGGCCGTGGTGCGCGAGGACGCGCCCGGCGACAAGCGGCTCGTTGCCTACGTCGTCCCTGCGTCCGTCCCCGAGCCGGAGGTCCTGCGCGAGTTCATGCGCCAGCGGGTGCCGGACTACATGCTGCCGACGGTCTTCGTCCCGCTGGACGCTCTGCCGCTGACGGCGCAGGACAAGGTGGACCGCAAGGCGCTGCCCGCGCCGAAGGGCCAACGCGATTCGCGCCGCGAGTACGTCGCGCCGCGCACGCGGCGGGAACAGGTGCTGGCGCAGGTGTTGGCGCAGGTGCTGCGCGTGGATCGCGTGGGCCTGGACGACAACTTCTTCGCGCTGGGCGGCGACTCCATCATCAGCCTCCAGGTGGTGGCCCGGGCGCGGCAGGCCGGGGTGCGGTTGCAGGTGAAGGACCTCTTCCAGCACCCCACCCTGGGCGCGCTGGCGGCGGTGGCGCGTGACGGTGAGGCGACCCTCGCCGAGCAGGGACCGGTGGTGGGCGACGTGCCCCTCACGCCCATCCAGGTGGACCTGTTCGAGCGCGAGCCGACGTACCCGCACCACTTCAACCACGCCCTGCTGCTCAAGACCCGTCAGCCGCTGAAGGCCGACCTGTTGCAGCGGGCGCTCCAGGCGCTGGTCACGCACCACGACGCCCTGCGCCTGCGCTACGTCCACGCCGATGACGGCACGTGGCGCCAGGAGGACGTGGCGCCCGTGGAAGCGCCTCCCGAGCTCGCCCAGGTGGACCTGTCCATGCTGCCTCCGGAGGCACGGATCACCGCGATGGAGCGGGAGGCCGCGCGCCTCCAGGCGGACTTCGATCTGGCGACCCCGCCGCTGGTGCGCGTGGCGCTGTTCCACTTCGGTGCCGGTGAGCCGCAGCGCCTGCTGCTCATCATCCACCACCTGGTGGTGGACGCGGTGTCGTGGCGCATCCTGGTGGAGGACCTGGAGACGGCGTACCTCCAGCTCCAGTCCGCGCGCGCGCCGGTGCTGCCCGCGAAGACGACGTCGTTCCGCTCCTGGGCGCAGCGGCTCCAGCAGCACGCCCTGTCCGACGAGCTGGGAGCGCAGGAAGCCTTCTGGCAGGAAGCGCTGCGCGGAGACGTGGCCCCGCTGCCGGTGGATGGCCCGGGCCCGTACACGTACGCGTCACGAAGCAGCGTCGCGGTGGAGCTGGACGCGGAGGAGACGCGGCAGTTGCTCCAGGAGACCCCCACCGGTTGGCGGGCGCGCATCGACGACGTGCTGTTGACCGCGCTCGGGCGGACGCTGGGCGAATGGACGGGGATGCCGGACGTCCTCATCGACCTGGAGGGCCACGGCCGCGAGGAGCTGTTCGCGGACGTAGACGTGTCGCGCACGGTGGGCTGGTTCACGTCCGTGGCGCCGGCCCTGCTGCGGCTGCCCAAGGGCGGCTCGCCAGGTGACGGGTTGCGCGCCGTGAGAGACTCGCTGAAGGCGTGGCCCGGCCGCGGCATCGGCTTCAACCTGCTGCGGCACCTGGGGCCTCCGGAGACGAGGGCCCGGCTGGCCGCGCTGCCCCGGGCGCAGGTGGCGTTCAACTACCTGGGCCAGCTCGATGGCACCGCCGCCGCCAGCACGCTCTTTACGATGAGCGACGAGCCGGTGGGGCCCATCGTGGAGCCCCGGGCCGTGCAGCCGCACGCGCTGGCGGTGGACGGCTCGGTGTTCCAGGGCCGGCTGCGGATGACGTTCGGCTACAGCCACCAGCAGCACCACGAGGCGACGGTGCGCGCGCTGGCGGAGCGCTTCCTCTCCGTGCTGCGCGAGCTCATCGCCCAGCGCCATTCGGAGGACGCGCGGCGGCGCACGCCCGGCGACTTCCCACTGGCCCGCTTGTCCCAGGCCGCGCTGGACGCGGTGCTCGCGGCGCAGGGCCCCACGGTGGAGGACCTGTTCCCGCTGTCCCCGCTCCAGGAGGGCATGCTCTTCCACGCCCTGAATACGCCGGAGGCGGCCTACTACTTCGAGCAGGCTGCCTGGTCGAGCCACTCGGACGTGGACATCGCGCTGTTCCAGCGGACGTGGCAGACGGCCGTGGAGCGCAACCCCATGCTGCGCACCGCGTTCGTGTGGGAGGGACTGGAGTCGCCGCTCCAGGTGGTGCACTCGCACGCCACGCTGCCGTTCATCGTCCATGACTGGCGCCACCTGCCGGAGGCGGAGCAGCCGGCCGCGCTGGCGAAGCTCACGTCGGAGGACCGCGCACGCGGCTTCGACGTGTCGCGAGCGCCGCTGTCGCGGATGACGGTGGTGCGCCTGGGTGAAGCGCGCTGGCGCTTCCTCTGGAGCCACCACCACCTGCTGATGGACGGCTGGAGCATGGGCCTGTTCTTCCAGGAGGTCTTCGCCCTCTACGACGCCGTGCACGCCGGGACGACGCCACCGCCCGCGGGCCGGCCTCCGTTCCGCGACTACATCGCGTGGTTGGACCGCCGCGACGCTGGGGAGGACGAGCGCTTCTGGAGTGAGCAGCTCGCGGGCCTGACGGCGCCCACGCCCCTGCCCTCGGCGCGGCCGGCGTCCCTGGTGCGGCCCACCACGTCCGAGAAGCGGCCCGACGTGAGGGTGACGCTGCCGGCGCCGGTCACCACCGCGCTGGAGTCCTTCGCGCGGCGGCATCAGCTCACGCTCAACACGCTGACGCAGGCGGCCTGGGCGCTGGTGCTGGCGCGCCATGCGGACACGCGTGACGTGATCTTCGGCACCACGCTTTCGGGCCGTCCGCCAGAGCTGCCGGGCGCGGACGCCATGTTGGGTCTGCTCATCACCACGCAGCCGGTACGAATCACGCTGCCCGCTGAAGGTGAGCCGGTGCTGCCGTGGCTCCAGTCGCTCCAGACGAAGCTGCTGGGCATCCAGCAGCACCAGTACGCGCCGCTGGTCTCGACGCATGGCTGGAGCGACATCCCCCGGGGACAGCCGCTGTTCCAGTCGCTGTTCGTCTTCGAGAACTACCCGTTCGACGCGTCGGTGTTGCGTCGCTTCACCGCGATGGACCTGCGCGACCTGGAGTTTGGCGACAGCACGAACTACCCGCTGTCCGCCACGGTGGTGCCGCGCGAGGAGCTCCAGCTGAACCTGGCCTACGACGAAGGCCGCTTCGACGCGGACGCCGTGCGGCGGGTGCTGGGCCAGTGGCGGCAGGCGCTGGAGGGACTGCTCCCGCCGGACGCCCGGATCGAGGACGTCTCGCTGCTGTCCGCCGGAGACCGTGACTGGCTGCTGCGCACCGGGACCGGCGGCGCCATGGACTTCGAGCGCGAATCCACCCTGCACGCGCGTTTCGAACGGCAGGCCGCCGAGACGCCGGACGCGGACGCCGTGGTGTCCGACGGGACGACGCTGTCCTTCCGGGAGCTCAACACGCGGGCCAACCGGCTCGCGTGGCACCTGCGGTCGCTGGGCGTGGGCCCCGAGGTGACGGTGGCGCTCTGCCTGGACCGGTCGGTGGAGACCGTCGTCGCGATGCTGGCGGTGCTCAAGGCCGGCGGCGCCTACGTGCCCCTGGACCCGGCCGCGCCAGCAGCGCGCAAGTCGTTCGTCCTCAAGGATTGTGGCGCGAGCGTGCTGGTGACCACTCGGGCTCTGCAAGAGACGTGGCACCCAGAGGTGCCCCACCTGGTGCGGCTGGACGAAAAACCTGTCGGACAGTCGGACAGGTTCACGGACGCCGAGCGGTCCTCGGGGCCCACCGAACCTGTCGGACAGTCGGACAGGTTCGCGGAGACCGAGCCGGGAGCCGGGGACGCCAAACCTGTCGGACAGTCGGACAGGTTCGTGGCGACCGAGCCGGTCCTGAGCGACGCAGCGCCTGTCGGACAGTCGGACAGGTTCTGGGAGACCGCCCTGGCGGCCGGGACCACCGAACTGGTCGGACAGTCGGACAGGTTTTCGGAGAACCCGCCGCCGGTGGCGGGTCCGACGAACCTGGCCTACGTCATCTACACGTCGGGCTCCACGGGCACGCCCAAGGGCGTGATGGTGCGGCACCGCTCGGTGGCGCATCTGCGGCAGGCGATGAACGCGGCGTGCTTCACCCAAGCGTCCGGACCGCTGCGGGTCGCCCTCAACGCGCCGTACTCCTTCGACGTGTCGGTGGGACAGCTGGCGCTCATGCTGGAGGGCCACACGCTGTGCGTTGTTCCGGAGGCCGTGCGGCAGGATCCGGAGGCGATGCTCAAGTGGCTGGAGCAGCAGCGGGTGGACGTCCTGGACTGCACGCCGTCGCAGTTCAAGTTGCTGCTAGAGGCCGGCTTCCTGGAGCAGCGGCACGTGCCCGCGTACGTCCTCCTCGCAGGCGAGGCCGTGGACGAGGTGACGTGGCGCACGCTCGCGGAGACGCGGCGCACGCAGGCGTTCAACCTCTACGGCCCGACGGAGGCGACGGTGTACGCGACCTGGGAGCGCATCTCAGGCTCGGCACGCGCCACGCCCGTCATCGGTCGGCCGCTGGCCAACCTGAACGCGTATGTGCTGGACGCGCACCATCGCTGGGTGCCCGTGGGCACGCCGGGGGAGCTGTGCCTCTCCGGTGAAGGCGTCACGCGCGGCTACCTGGGCCGGCCGGACCTGACGGCCGAACGCTTCGTGCCGGATCCGTTCAGCACGGAGCCCGGTGCGCGCCTCTACCGCACGGGCGACAAGGCCCGCTGGCGCGAGGACGGCACGCTCGAATACCTGGGCCGGTTGGACTTCCAGGTGAAGCTGCGCGGCTACCGCATCGAACTGGGCGAAATCGAATCCGCGCTGCGGACCCACCCGGACATCCGGGACGCGGTGGTGCTGGTGCGCGAGGACCGGCTCATCGCCTGGGTCGCGCCCCAGGTGGACACCGCGCCCCTGCGTCAGCACCTCCGGCGGACCCTGCCGGAGTACATGGTGCCCGCCACGTTCGTGGCGCTGGATGCCCTGCCCCAGACTGCCAACGGCAAGGTGGATCGCAACGCCCTGCCCTCGCCCGAGGCCGCCCCGGCCTCCGAGCGCGTCATCGAACCGCCCTCGACGCCCACGGAGGTGACGCTGGCCGCGCTGTGGAGCGAAGTGCTTCGCGTCCCGGCAGTGGGCCGTCATGACGGCTTCTTCGAATTGGGAGGCCACTCGCTGCTGGCCACGCAGCTGGTGTCGCGAGTGCGTGCTCGCTTCGGCATGGAGCTGCCCCTGCGGGCCCTGCTGGAGGGCCCTACCGTGGCGGAGCTGGCGCGCCGGATCGACGCGCTCCACCAGCCGCAATCGCATGAGGCGTCCGCGCTGCCCTCGCTGGTCCGCGCGGAGCGGCCGGACGTGCTGCCGCTCTCGTTCGCGCAGCAGCGCATGTGGTTCGCGGAGCAACTGGGCACCGCGGGCACCGCCTACAGCCTCCCGAACCTGCTGGACCTGGATGGCTCGCTGGACGTCATCGTCCTGCTGGCCGCGTTCGACGAACTGGTGCGCCGCCACGAAGCGCTGCGCACCACGTTCCAGTCGCGGGAAGGCACGCCGTCGCAGGTCATCCACCCGCCGTTCCCCATGTCCCTGCGGCACGCGGACCTCTCCGCGCTCCCGACGCAGGAGGCTCGGGAGGCGGAGGTATCGCGGCTGGCCCGGGAGGAGTCCTCCACTCCGTTCGACCTGGAGCAGGGCCCGCTGTTCCGAGGCCTCCTGATGAAGCTGGGCCCCACGAAGCACGTGCTGCTGCTCAACACGCACCACATCATCATGGATGGCTGGTCCACCGGCGTGCTGGTCCGGGAGATGGGCGCGCTCTACGCGGCGTTCGCGGCGGAGCAGCCGTCGCCGTTGCCCGCGCTGACTGTGCAGTTCGCGGACCATGCCCTCTGGCAGCGCGCCTGGTTCCAGGGCGAGGTGCTTGCGTCGCAGGTGGCGTACTGGCGCGCGCAGCTGGAAGGCGCCGCGCCCTACCTGGAGCTGCCCACGGACCACCCGCGTCCGGCCGGTCAGGGGGCCTATCGCGCCAGCTCCCAGCCGCTCGTGCTTTCGCGCGAGCTGAGCGAAGCGGTGGAGGCCTACGCACGGCAGGCGTCCGCCACGCCGTTCATGGTGCTGCTCTCGGCCTTCCAGCTCTTGCTGCACCGGTACTCCGGACAGGAGGACGTGCTCGTGGGGGCGCCCATCGCGGGCCGTCGTCACGCCGAGTCGGAGTCGCTGATCGGCTACTTCGCGAACACGGTCGTGCTGCGCACCCGGGTGCGCGGGACGCCGCGCTTCCGCGAGCTGCTGGAGCAGGTGCGTGCCACCACGCTGGGAGCGTACGAGCACCAGGACCTGCCGTTCGAGAAGCTGGTGGAGGCGCTCCAGCCGGAGCGCGACCTGGGGCGCACGCCGCTCTTCCAGGTGACGTTCACGCTACAGAACGCACCCATGCCGGAGCTGTCGCTGCCCGGCCTGACGCTCAAGGGCCGCGAGGACCTGAAGGCGTCCACCGTCTTCGATCTGCAATGCGTGCTGTCCCGGGGACCGGACGGCTTCGAAGGCGTGCTGGGGTTCAACCAGGACCTGTTCGATGCGGACACCGTGGCCGGCATGGTGGAGCACCTGCGGGTGCTGCTGGAGTCCGCGCTCCGCTCGCCGGACATGCGGCTGCCGGAGTTGCCGTGGCTCACCGGGGCGGAGCGTCAGCGGCTGCTCTCCGACTGGAGTGGCACCTCCCGCGACTTCCCGCGTGACGCGTCCGTGGCCACGCTCTTCACCGAGCAGGCCGCTCGCACCCCGGACGCCACCGCGCTGAAGGCCGGGGAGCGGCGGATGTCCTACGCGGCGCTGGACCGGGCGTCGAACCAGCTCGCGCACCACCTGCGGCGCCAGGGCGTGCGGCCCGGCCACCGGGTGGGCTTGTGCCTGGAGCGTTCGTTCGAGAGCATCACCGCGCTGCTCGGCATCCTGAAGGCCGGTGCGGCCTACGTGCCCGTGGACCCTCAGGCCCCCGCGGAGCGAATCGCGTGGGTCCTGCGCGAGGCGGGCGTCAGCCTGCTCGTGACGGTGGAAGCTGTCGCAGACGAGCTGCCGGCCATGACGGACCTCCAGGTCCTGTTGGACGCGGACGCTGCCGTCATCGCACGGCAGTCCGAAGCGGCGTTGGACGTGGCGGTGTCCTCGCAGGCGCTGGCCTACGTGATGTTCACGTCGGGAAGCACGGGGCGGCCCAAGGGCGTCAGCGTCCCGCACCGGGGCATCACGCGTCTGGTGCGCGGCGCGGACTTCATCCACTTCGGCCCCGAGGAGGTCTTCCTCCACCTGGCGCCCCTCGCGTTCGACGCGTCCACGCTGGAGGTCTGGGGCGCGCTGCTGAACGGAGCGACGCTGGTGGTGGCCCCTGCTGGAGCGCTGTCGCTCGGTGACACAGGAGCGTTGCTGCGGCGCGAGGGCATCACCACGCTGTGGCTCACCGCCGCCCTCTTCGACCAGATGGTGCTGCACCAGGGTGAAGCGCTGGCCCGGGTGAAGCAGGTGCTCGCGGGCGGCGACGTGCTGCCCGTGGAGCGCGTGCGCGAACACCTCAAGCGGCTGCCCCCGGGCGCGGTGCTGGTCAACGGCTACGGCCCTACGGAGAACACGACGTTCTCCGCCACGCACACGCTGCGCGCCGGGGACACCGTGGGCCGTTCGGTGCCCATCGGCCGGCCGCTGTCGAACTCCACGGCGTGGGTGCTGGACGCGGCGCTCCAGCCCGTGCCGCCGGGAGTACCCGGCACGCTGTACGTGGGCGGAGACGGCCTGGCCTGGGGCTACCTCCAGCGCCCGGACCTCACCGCCGAACGCTTCATCCCCCACCCCTTCGCCACCGAGCCGGGAGCACGCCTCTACGACACGGGCGACCGCGTTCGCTGGCAGCGCGACGGGACGTTGGAGTTCCTGGGCCGCACCGACTTCCAGGTGAAGCTGCGTGGCTTCCGCGTGGAGTTGGGCGAAATCGAAGCTGTGCTGCGCCTGTCGCCGGAAGTCGAGGAGGCGGTGGTCGTGGTGCGCGAGGACGTGCCGGGCGACAAGCGCCTCGTGGCCTACGTCGTGAGCGGCGAAGGCCTGGACACGGGAGCACTGCGGGTGTCCGTGCAGAAACAGCTGCCGGAGTACATGGTGCCGTCCGCCATCGTGGTGCTGCCGAAGCTGCCGCTGAGCGCCAACGGCAAGGTGGACCGCAAGGCCCTGCCCGCGCCGAAGGCCCGCGTCGCGGACCCCGCATCCGCCACACCCCGAAGCGCGCTGGAGAAGACGCTCGCGGGCATCTGGGCGGAGGTGCTGCACCTGGAGACCGTGGACATCCACGGCGACTTCTTCGAGCTGGGTGGGCACTCGTTGCTGGCCACGCAGGTGGTGGCGCGCATCCGCTCGACGCTGGGACTGGAGCTGCCGCTGGGTGAGTTGTTCCGCGCGCCCACGGTGGCGTCGCTGGCGGAGCGGCTGGTGGATGCCCGCCGCACCCAGGCGCCACCGCTGGTCCCCGTGTCGCGCGCTTCAGCCCCACCGCTGTCGTTCGCGCAGCAGCGGCTGTGGTTCATCGACCAGTTGGAGCCGGGCAGCCCGCTCTACAACATGCCGCTGGCGTTGAGCCTCACCGGCGACCTGGACGTGGACGCATTGCGTGGAAGCCTGGACGCGCTGATGGCGCGGCATGAATCCCTGCGCACCACGTTCCGCATGGAGGCCGGCAAGCCCGTGCAGGATATCCACCCGGAGGGCCACGTCCCCATGGAACGGGTGGACCTGACGGTCCTGGGCAACCGCGCCGCGAGGCAGGCCGAAGCCCAGCGCCTGGGCCACGCGGAGACGCTGAAGCCCTTCGACCTGAAGCGCGGGCCGGTCATCCGTGCGCTGCTCATGAAGCTGGAGGAACGGGAGCACGTGCTGGTGCTGCACCTGCACCACATCGTCTCCGACGGCTGGTCGCTGGGCGTCCTCGTGCGCGAGCTCACGGCGCTCTATGAGGCCCTTCGCGCGGGTCGTTCCGCAGCCCTACCGGAGCTGCCGGTGCAGTACGCGGACTACGCCGTCTGGCAGCGCGGCTGGCTCCAGGGCGGCGTGCTCCAGGCACAGGTGGAGTGGTGGAAGCAGCAGCTGTCCGGTGCACCCTTCGTGCTGGACATGCCCACGGACCGGCCGAGGACGGTCGGTGCGGATCGGCGCGGTGGACGGATCCGCGTGACGCTGCCGCGCGCCCTGAGCGAGCGCGTGGACGCACTGGCACAAGCGGAAGGCACAACGCCCTTCATGGCGCTATTGGCGGCGTTCCAGGCCGTGCTGTCGCGAGCTTCCGGACAGGACGACGTGCTGGTGGGCTCGCCCATCGCGAACCGCCGGCAGGCGGAAACGGAGGGCCTCATCGGCTTCTTCGTGAACATGCTGGTGCTGCGCGGGCGCTTCGGCGCGCGGACGACCTTCCGCGAGTTGCTCGCGCAGATTCGCGCCACCACGCTGGGCGCGTACGAGCACCAGGACATCCCCTTCGAGCACCTGGTGGAAGCGCTCCAACCCGAGCGTGACCTGGGCCGCACCCCGCTCTTCCAGGCGATGTTCGCGCTCCAGAATGCCCCGCTGCCGGAGCTGGCGGTGCCCGGCCTCACCGTGGCGCCGGCCCATCTGGAGGGCGATGCCCCATCGCAGTTCGAGCTGGCCCTGAACTTGAGCCGCTCCGCGGAAGGCTACGAGGGCCACCTGGGCTTCGCGGCTGACCTGTTCGACACGGCCACCATCGAGCGGCTCTTCGCCCAGTTGCGGCGGCTGCTGGAGGCCGTGTGTGACGCGCCGGACCTTCCCCTGGCGGACGTGTCGCTCGTCTCGCCGGAGGAACTGGTGCGGCTGGTGCGAGTGGGCAGTGGCGAGCGGGTGGACTTCGAACGCGACGCCACGCTGCACGGCCTCATCGAGCGGCAGGTGGCACGCACCCCGGATGCCCCCGCAGTGGTGTTCGAGGAGTCGTCTCTCACGTACCGGCAGCTCGACACGAGGGCGAACCAGCTCGCGTGGCGGCTGCGTTCGCTGGGCGTGGGGCCGGAGGTGAAGGTGGCGCTGTGTCTGGAGCGTTCGGTGGAGGCCATCGTGGCGCTCCTCGCGGTGCTCAAGGCCGGTGGCGCCTTCGTCCCGTTGGATCCTTCCGCCCCGGCGGCGCGCAGGGACTTCGTGCTGAAGGACAGCGGCGCGTCCGTGCTCGTCACGACGGAGGCCGCGTGCGGCGACTGGAGCCCCTACGGTGTCCACGAAGTCTGGCTGGACGTGGAGCAGACCGGGCTGGGCGCCCTGTCCCATGAGCCCCTGCCCGCCCTGACGGGCCCGGAGCACCTGGCCTACGTGCTGTACACCTCCGGCTCCACGGGCAGGCCGAAGGGCGTGATGGTGCAACACCGCACCCTCCTCAACATGCACCGGGCCTTCAACCGCGCCTTCTACGCGGGTCAGCCCAGGGGCCAGCGCGTCAGCGTCAACGCGCCGCTGTACTTCGACGCGGTGATGGATCGCGTGGTGCAGCTCATCGACGGCCACTGCCTCCACATCGTCCCGGACGCGCTACGCGTGGACCCGGAGGCGATGCTCACGTGGCTGGAGCAGCACCGCATTGACTCGTTCGACTGCACCCCCGCGCAGCTCAAGCCGCTCCTGGCGGCGGGGATGCTGGGGCGGGCCTGGGTACCGCCGCTCGTGATGATGGGAGGCGACGCACTGGACGTGGAGTCGTGGCGCAAGCTGGCCGCGACGGACCGCACGCGCGTCTTCAATGGCTACGGCCCCACGGAGTGCACGGTCGGCACTGCGGGCGTCACCATCCAGGGCAGTTCCCGCACGGAGCCCTTCATTGGCAGGCCCATGGCGAACCTGAACGCCTACGTGCTGGACGCGCGGCAGCGCCTGGTGCCCATCGGGATGCCGGGCGAGCTGTGCTTCTCCGGTGAGAGCGTCACGCGCGGCTACCTGGGCCGGCCAGACCTGACGGCCGAGCGCTTCGTCCCGGATCCTTTCAGCGCGGATCCTGGAGCCCGCCTCTACCGCACAGGAGACAGGGGCCGCTGGAGGCCGGACGGCACGTTGGAGTTCATGGGCCGCCTGGACTTCCAGGTGAAGCTGCGCGGCTACCGCATCGAACTGGGCGAAATCGAAGCCACGCTGCGCACGCACGCGGGCGTCAATGACGCGGTGGCGCTGGTACGCGAGGACGTGCCAGGCGACGCGCGGCTCGTGGCCTACGTGGTGACGGACGGCGACACGGAGGGACTGCGCGAGCACCTGCGCCGGCACCTGCCGGAGTACATGGTGCCGTCCGCGTTCGTCGCCCTGCCCGCCCTGCCGCTGACGCCCAACGGGAAGCTGGACCGAAGGGCCCTGCCCTCGCCAGAGGCACGGCTGCGTGCCGCACGCTCGTACGAGGCCCCTGCGACGCCCGCGGAGGTGGCCCTGGCCTCGCTGTGGGAGGAACTGCTGAACGTGCCCGTCGTGGGCCGCAACGACCACTTCTTCGAGTTGGGCGGCCACTCCATCCTCGCCACGCAGCTGGTCTCCCGCATCCGCGCCCGCTTCGGCGTGGACGTGGGAGTGCGGGCGCTGTTCGAGTCCCCCACCGTGGCGGCCCTCGCCCAGCGGCTGCCGGACGCGCCGGAGGCCAACGCCCTCCAGCCGCTGCGGCCCGCCGCGACGCCCGGTCCTCATCCGCTGTCGTTCGCGCAGCAGCGGCTGTGGTTCATCGACCAGTTGGAGCCGGGCAGTGCGCTCTACAACATGCCCACGGCGCTGCGCCTCACAGGCACGGTGGACGTGCCCGCCCTTCAGCAGGCCTTCGACGCGCTGGTGGATCGCCACGAAGCGCTGCGCACCACCTTCGAGTCCCGCGACGGCGAACCCAGCCAGCGCGTGCATCCCGCCCCCACCGGTGTCCTGTCGGTGGTGGACCTGTCGAATCTCCCTGGCGGAGAGAGAGAGGCAGAGGCCGCGCGGCTCGCGAGCGAGGACGCGCTGACGCCCTTCGACCTCGCCACGGGGCCGCTGGTGCGGCTCACGCTGCTGAAGCTGGGTGAAGCGGAGCACGTGCTGCTGTTGTGCATGCACCACGCCATTGGGGACGGCTGGTCCATGAGCATCCTGGTGCGTGAAGTCACCGCGCTCTACGAGGCCTTCCGGCAGGGCCAGCCCTCGCCGCTGGCTCCGTTGCCGGTGCAGTACCCGGACTTCGCCGTCTGGCAGCGCGGCTGGCTCCAGGGCGAGGTGCTGGACGCGCAGCTCGCGTGGTGGACGCAGCAACTGGCCGGGGCCCCGCAGGCGCTGGCCCTGCCCACCGACAAGCCGCGTCCGCCGCAGCGTTCCGCGAGGGGCGCGACGTTCCCGGTACGCCTGTCGCAGCCGTTGAGCGAGGCGGTGGAAGCCCTGGCCCAGGCGGAGGGCGCCACGCCCTTCATGGTGCTGCTCACAGCCTTCCAAACGCTGCTGCACCGGTACTCCGGGCAGGAGGACCTGCTCGTGGGCACGTCCATCGCGGGCCGACGTCACGCGGAGACGGAGGGCCTCATCGGCTTCTTCGTCAACACGCTGGTGCTGCGCGCGCGGTTCGACGGCCGCCCGTCGTTCCGGACGCTGCTCGCGCAGGTGCGCGCCACCACGCTGGGCGCGTACGAACACCAGGACATCCCCTTCGAGCGTCTGGTGGAGGCCGTGCAGCCCGCGCGCGACCTGTCGCGCACGCCGCTCATCCAGGCCCTCTTCGGGCTCCAGAACGTGCCGGACGCGGAGGTGCGCCTGCCGGAGCTGACGCTGCGTCCGGTAGAGGTGGACCTGCACTCGACGAAGTTCGACCTGGACCTGAGCATGGCCCGCACGGAGCGGGGCTTCGAGGGCGCCCTCTCCTACGCCACGGACCTCTTCGAACCCGCCACGGCCCGTAGGCTCTCCGAGCACTTCGTCCAGTTGCTGGAGGGTGCCATCACCCGGCCGGACGCGAAGGTGGACAGCTTGCCCCTGCTGACGGCGGAGGAGCGCCAGTGGGTGCTGGAGGAGTGGAGCGGCGAGACGGCTGCCTTCGAGGCCGACGTGCCCTTCCACGCGCGCTTCGAGCAGCAGGTCACGCGCACGCCCAAGGCGCCCGCCGTGGTGATGGGCGACACGACGGTGTCCTTCCACCAGCTCAACGTGCGCGCGAATCAGTTGGCGCATCACCTGCGCTCACTGGGCGTGGGCCCGGATGTGCCGGTGGCCTTCTGCCTGGAGCGCTCGCCGGAGGCCATCGTCGCCCTCCTGGGCATCCTCAAGGCGGGCGGCGCGTACGTGCCGCTCGACCCCGCAGCCCCTGAGGCGCGCAAGGCCTTCATCCTGGAGAACAGCGGCGCGGCCGTGCTGCTCACCACCCAGGCTCAGGTGGAGTCCTGGCAGCCGCCAGCGCGGCACGTGGTGCGGCTGGACGCGGACGCGCGGCGCATCGAGTCGTCCTCGCCAGGCAACCCGCGCTCTGGCGTGCGGCCGGAGCACCTGGCCTACGTCATCTACACGTCGGGCTCCACGGGCATGCCCAAGGGCGTGATGATTCAGCACCGCTCGCTGGCGCACCTGCGGCGCGCGATGAACGAAACCTGCTTCGAGCGGGCGTCGTCCCGGCCGCTGCGCGTCAGCGTCAACGCGCCGTACTTCTTCGACGCGTCGGTGCAGCAACTGTCCCTGCTGCTGGACGGGCACTGCCTGTGCCTCGTCCCGGAGGCCGTGCGGCGCGACCCGGAGGCGATGCTCGCGTGGGTGGAGCAGCACCGCATCGACGTGTTGGACACCACGCCGTCGCAATACCAGCTGCTCCTGGGGGCGGGCCTGCTGGAACGCGAGCACGTGCCGAGCCTCTGCTCCATCGGCGGTGAGGCGATGGACGAGGTGACGTGGCGCACGCTCGCGGCGACGGAGCGGACCTGGGCCTTCAACGCCTACGGGCCCACTGAATGCACCGTGAACGCCACCATCGCCCCCATCCAGGGCAGCCCCATGCCCACGCCCGTCATCGGGCGCCCGCTGCTGAACCTGGGCGCGTACGTCCTGGATGCGAACCTGAACCCTGTGTCCGTGGGCGTCCCGGGCGAGCTGTTCATCTCGGGCGAGGGCCTGGCGCGCGGCTACCGCCACCGCCCGGACCTCACCGCGGAGCGCTTCATCCCCCACCCCTTCAGCACGGAGCCCGGAGCGCGGATGTACCGCACGGGAGACCGGGTCCGGTGGATGCAGGATGGCACCCTGGAGTACCTGGGCCGGTTGGACTTCCAGGTGAAGCTGCGCGGCTACCGCATCGAGCTGGGAGAGATTGAAGCCGCGCTGCGTGCGTCTCCGGGCGTGCGCGACGCGACGGTGGTGCTGCGCGAGGACGTTCCCGGGCTCCCGCGACTGGTGGCCTATGTGACGCCGGAGGTGGACACCGCTCCGCTCCGAAGCCACCTCCAGCGCTCGCTGCCGGAGTACATGGTGCCCGCGGCCTATGTCGCCCTGCCCGTCCTGCCGCTGACGCCCAACGGCAAGGTGGACCGCAAGGCGCTGCCCGTCCCCGTGGACGGACCCATGAGCACCGAGACCCACGTGGGCCCCAGGAACGAAGCCGAGGCGCGGATCGCGGCGCTCTGGGCGGAGGCGCTGGGCGTGTCCAACGTGGACGTGCGCGCCAGCTTCTTTGAACTGGGCGGGCACTCGCTGCTGGCGGTGCGGCTGATGGCGGCGGTGCACCGGGAGACGGGCCGCAAGCTCCCGCTGTCGGCCCTCTTCCAGGCCCCCAGTGTGGAGCGGTTCGCGGTCCTGCTGGGAGAGGCCGAGCCGAAGCCCTTCACGCCGCTGGTGCCCTTCACGACCGAAGGCACCGGCACGCCGTTCTTCTGCGTGCACCCGGTGGGCGGCAACGTGCTGGCCTACGCGGAGCTCGCGCGGAAACTGGGAACGGCTCAGCCCTTCTACGGCATCCAGGCCCGAGGCCTCGACGGTACGGATCAGCCGCTGGACACCGTGGAAGCCCTGGCCGCCAGCTACGTGAGGGCGGTGCGAGGTGTCCAACCCCACGGCCCGTACCGCCTGGGCGGTTGGTCCCTGGGCGGCGTCATCGCCTACGAGATGGCGTACCAGCTCCGCGAAGCAGGCGAAGCCGTGGAGCTGGTGGCGATGATCGACTCGTATGTGCCCGAGACGGTGCCGGACTCGGAGCCGGACCTGGACCGCACGCTGGCGGTGGGCATGTTCGCGCAGGACCTGATGGGCGTGTCGCTGGCGGACCTGGATGTGGACACGGCGGAGCTGGCGACGCTTGCGCCTGAAGCGTCGCTCGCGAGGGTGCTGGAGTCCGCGGCCCGGTCCGGCGCGCTCCCGCCCGGAGTGGACGCCACCGCCCTCTTCCAGGTGTTCGAGGCGAACCTCGAAGCGGCCCGGCGCTACCACCCGCCCGCGATAGAGCAGCGCGTGCTGCGCATCCAGGCGGAGGAGCTCGCCGATGACACGGGCACGGGTGACGGAGGCTGGACGGCGCTCGTGGGAGACCGGTTGGAGTCGCACCGCCTGCCGGGCACCCACTACACGCTGCTGCGCGAGCCGGGGGTCCAGTCGGTGGCGGAGTTGCTGACGAAGGCGCTCCGCGACGCGGACAAGGAGTAGCGCGCCAACCCCCGCTCCCTCCATCGAGGGGGCGGGGTCATACGGGATGTATCAGTTGGATCAAGGTAGAAAGGTTTCATGGGGTGGTTGAAGGGGCTTCTCGGCCGCGTGTGAGTGCGTGCCGAGTCCCCGCTCCCCGAGTGGGCTGGCGTCGCGAACCCGCCGGGATTCGTGACCAGGAGTGCCGAGGAATTGAGCACTCGGGCTGCTATTAAGTGTCGGCGGTTTTTCGACACATGGATGGCTCCCCGTGCACGACTTCTCGCGAACCCTTCCTGGCGTCCTGCTGAAGCTCGCCCAAGGGCCATCCGCCCACGCGCCGCTCTACACATTCCTGGGTGAGTCCGACGGTGAAGAGACCGTCTGGAGCGCGTTCGATCTGGACGTCCGGGCGCGGCGAATCGCGACCGCATTGCGTGAGCGAAGCGCGCGAGGCGAGCGCGTGCTGCTGCTGTACCCGCCGGGACTGGACTACATCGCGGGCTTCTTCGGCTGCCTGTACGCGGGAGCGGTGGCGGTGCCCGCGTATCCGCCGGACCCGATGCGGCTGGAGCGCACCCTGCCCCGCCTGCGCGCCATCATCCAGGACGCGCGCGCGTCGGTGGTGCTCACCACGTCGGGCATCCTCGGACTGTCGGACTTCGTCTTCGAGCAGGCGCCGGACTTCCGAGAGCTGCACTGGATGGCGACGGACGCGTTGCCGGAGGGCGGCGAGAGGGACTGGGTGGCTCCGGAGGGACTGGGCGCGGAGTCGCTCGCGTTCCTTCAGTACACGTCCGGGAGTACGGGCACGCCGAAGGGCGTGATGCTCACGCACGGCAACCTGCTGCACAACCTGTCGCTCATCCACGGTGCGTTCGGCGCGCGTGCGGACAGCGTGGGCGTCATCTGGCTGCCGCCGTACCACGACATGGGGCTCATCGGCGGCATCCTGGAGCCGCTGTACGGGGGCTTCCCGGTGGCGTTGATGTCGCCCATGTCCTTCCTCAAGCGGCCCATGGCGTGGCTGGAGGCGGTGTCTCGCTTCGGGGGCACCATCAGCGGCGGGCCCAACTTCGCGTTCGACTTGTGCGTGCGCAAGAGCACGCCGGAGCAGCGCCAAGCGTTGGACTTGAGCCGGTGGGAGGTGGCCTTCTGCGGCGCGGAGCCGATTCGCCCGGAGACGCTGGAGCGTTTCGTGGAGGCGTTCGGCCCCAGTGGCTTCCGGCGTGAGGCCTTCTATCCGTGCTACGGCCTGGCGGAAGGCACGCTCATCGTCTCCGGAGGCGAGAAGTCGACGCCGCCGGTGTCGGTGACGATTTCGGGCGAGGCGATGGAGCGGCACCGCGCGGAGGAAGTGGTCGCGGCGGAGCCTGGGGCGCGCACGCTGGTGGGGTGCGGCCGGACGCTGGAGGCGCAGCGAATCGCCATCGTGGATCCGGAGACGCTGGAGCGGCGTGGGCCTGGGGAGGTGGGCGAAATCTGGGTGTCGGGGCCGAGCGTGGCCCAGGGGTATTGGGGCCGAGAGGAAGCGACGCGCGAGACATTCCATGCGCGCATCGCCCATGAGGACGGCGGGCCGTACCTGCGCACCGGGGACCTGGGCTTCCTGCGCCCGGAGGGCGAGCTGTACGTCACGGGACGGCGCAAGGACCTCATCATCCTGCGAGGGAGAAACCACTACCCGCAGGACCTGGAGGCGACGGTGGAGGGAGCGCACCCGGCGCTGAGGCCCGGGGGCGGCGCCGTCTTCGCGGTGGAGGTGGGGGGCGAGGAGCGCGCGGTTGTCGTGCAGGAAATCGACGTGCGGCGGCTGGGCGGACTGCGTGAGCAGTTGGCGGCGGCGGACGCGGCGGTGGGCACCCTCCGTCAGCGGCTGGCGGAGTCGCACGAGGTACAGGCGCACGCGGTGGTGCTGATTGAGCCGGGCAGTCTGCCGAAGACGTCCAGCGGCAAGGTGCAGCGGCATGCGTGCCGCGCGGCCTTCCTCGCGGGGACGTTGCAGGAGGTGACGGCGTGGCGGGCGGTGCCGCCAGGCGGCACGGCTCGGGCTCCCCTCCCCGCTTCATCCGCGGCGCCAGGCTTCGGTGCATCTGGACTGGGGGCTTCGACTGAGGCCCGCGCTGCATCCATTCCGGGCGACGGCAGGCCCAGGTCCGACACAGCAGCGAGCATCAGCGCGTCTGTGCTGGTGGCTTCGACTGAAGCCGCTGATTCGGGAGCCGCCGCTTCCGGTTCTGGAGCCGCTGCTTCAGCCGTCCTGGGCTCTGGCGCGACTGGGGCCACCAGGCCTTTGGCCTCGTCTGGTCCGTCGGCGGGTCATGAGGGCCGAGCCGTCAGCTCTACTTCTCCTGGCGCTGGTTCGGAAGCGCGCGAAGCGGTGTCCGGCTCCAAGGGGCTGCCCGCGAATCCGGATGAGGCAGAGTTGGTCGCGTGGCTGCGCGATGTCGTGGCCCGTCACATGCGCATGCGCCGTGAGGACATCGACGTCGATGCTCCAGTGACGCGCTACGGATTGGACTCGCTGGGCGCGGTGGAACTGGCGCATGAAATGGGTGTCGGCGCGACGCGCCTGACGGTGCCCATGGAGTGGTTGCTCCAGGGGCCGAGCATCACGTCCCTGGCGCGGCAGCTGCTCTCGGCCCGGACGCAGGCGTCCGCCCCTGCATCGAGCACGCTGCATCGCAGGGATGTGCATGGTGACCGGGCGGCGTCCTTCGCGCAGGCGCGGCTGTGGTTCCTGGACCGTTACGCACCGGGCGACGTGACCTACAACCTTCCCGCCGCCGTGTGGCTGGAAGGCGAACTGGACGTCGCCGTGCTCCAGGACAGTCTCATGGTGCTCGCCGCGCGCCATGACGCGCTGAGGACTTCCTTCCGGGAACAAGACGGCAGGCCGCTTCAGGTCATCTCGAAGTCCGCATCCCTGCCGCTGGCTCGCGTGTCACTGGAGTCCCTTCCCTCCGACACACGTGAGGCCGAAGCCTCCCGGTGGGCCCATGAGGAGGCCCGCCGCCCGTTCGTCCTGACGCAAGGGCCGCTCGTACGCGCCACGCTGCTGACGCTGGACGAGCGCACGCACGTGCTCGTGCTCGTCATGCACCACGCCGTTTCCGACGGCACGTCCATGGCCGTGCTGGTGCGCGAGCTCTCCGCCCTCTACGCGGCGCTGCGCGAACACCGCCCGTCGCCGCTGCGCGCGCTGCCGGTGACCTACGCTGACTACGCGGAGTGGCAGCGCGAATGGCTGGACGGAGCCGCGCTGGCTTCGCACCTGGACTACTGGCGCCAGCAGCTCTCGGGCGCACCCCGGTTGCTGGAGCTGGCCACGGACCGGCCGCGTCCCGCCGAGCGCGGGACGCAGGGCGCCCGCGTGCCGGTGGTGCTCGACTCGCGGCTCGCTGATGCGGTGCGCGCGCTGGCGGTTCAAGAGGGCGCCACCCCCTTCATGGTCCTGCTCGCGGCCTTCCAGGCGGTGCTCGCGCGCCACTCCGGACAGGACGACGTCAGCGTGGGCACCGCCATCGCGGGCCGCGACCGCGCGGAGTTGAAGGGCCTGGTGGGCTTCTTCGTCAACACGCTGGTGATGCGCACGAAGCTATCCGGCGCGCCCACCTTCCGTGAGCTGCTGGGCCGGGTGCGCGGGACGGCGATGGGCGCATACGCGCACCAGGACGTGCCCTTCGAGAAGCTGGTCGAAGCGCTCCAGCCCACGCGCGAGCGCGGGCACACGCCCCTCTTCCAGGTGATGTTCATCCTCCAGGGCGCGCAGGTGGGCGCCCCCGTGCTGCCAGGCCTCCAGTCGCGCTTGATGAACCTTCATTCGGGCACGGCGATGTTCGACCTGACGCTCTCGCTCTCCGAATCCGCGCGGGGCTTCGAGGGCTGGCTGGAGTACGCCACCGGCCTCTTCAACGCGGACACTGTGATCCGCATCGCTGGCCACCTGCGCGTGCTGCTGGAGGCCGCCGTCGCGGATCCTTCGCGCCAGGTGGACGCGCTCCCGTGGCTGGATGCCGACGAGTCGGAGCACCTGCTCGCGCTGTCGCGAGGACCCGGCAACGAGTTCCCGTCGGACGCAACCCTTTCCTCGCGCTTCGCGGCGCAGGTGGCCCGCACTCCAGATGCCGTGGCGCTCGTCGCTGGGGAGCACCGCCTGACGTACCGGGAGCTGCGTGCTCGGGTCCGGGCCGTGGCGCACACGCTGAGGCAGCGTGGCGTGGGGCCGGAGTCGGTGGTGGGCCTGTGCGTGGACCGGTCGGTGGATCTGGCGGTGGGGATGCTTGGCATCCTCGAAGCAGGTGCGGCGTACCTACCGTTGGATCCGGCGTACCCGGCGCAGCGGCTCGCGGCGATGTGGGAGGACTCGGGGGCGAAGGTCCTCGTGGGGCCTCGCCGCCTGGAGGGCGTGATCGCGGTGCCGGCCGAGCGCCGGCTCCTCCTCGACGACGTGGACCCTTCACTGGGCGCGGACTTCGTGCGGTCCGCGAGCGACGCACGGACGCTGGCCTACGTCCTCTACACGTCGGGTTCGACCGGGCGGCCCAAGGGCGTGGGCGTGCCGCACCGGACGGTGATGAACTTCTTCCGCGCGATGGATGCGCACGTCACGCCGTGCCCGGGAACGTGGCTGGCGATGACGAGCATCTCGTTCGACATCTCCGTGCTGGAGCTGCTCTGGACCTGGACGCGCGGCTTCCAGGTGGTGCTCGCGCCCACGGGCCTGGAGCCCGCCGCGTTCGCGGACCTGCTGGAGCGCCACGCCGTCACCCACTTCCAGTGCACGCCGTCGTATGCGAGCGCCCTCGTGGAGGAGCCCCGGGCACTGCATGCGCTGGGCGGGCTGCGGCAGATGCTCGTGGGCGGCGAAGCGCTTCCGGGAGGCCTCGCCTCGAAGCTGCGGGCGCACGTCCCCGCGCTGCTCAACATGTACGGTCCCACCGAGACGACGGTGTGGTCGTCCATGCATCGTGTGGAGACGGACACGGCCGGCACGGTGCCGCTGGGACGGCCACTGGCGAACACCGGGCTGCACGTCCTGGATGATCGGCTGAGGCCGGTGCCGGTCGGTGTCTCCGGTGAGCTGTTCATCGGCGGCGAAGGCGTGGTGCGCGGCTACCTGGGCCGGCCAGACCTGACGGCCGAGCGCTTCGTGCCGGACGCATTCCGCGACGCGCCTGGCACGCGGATGTACCGCACGGGCGACCGGGTGCGCTGGAGCGCGGACGGGACGTTGGAGTTCCTGGGCCGCATCGACCACCAGGTCAAGCTGCGCGGCTTCCGCATCGAACCAGGCGAAATCGAAGCCGCGCTCCGCATGCACCCCGAGGTCCGCGAGGCCGTGGTCGACGTGCGCGACCAGCGGCTCGTGGCCTATGTCGTCCCAGCCTCGGCGGATGCCGGCGCCCTGCGTGAGCACCTGCGCTCCCGCCTCCCGGAGTACATGGTGCCCTCGGCCTACGTCGGCCTGGACGCCCTGCCCCTCACGCCCAACGGCAAGGTGGACCGAGGCGCCCTGCCCACCCCCGCGACGCCCGCCGCCACCGAGGACACCGGCCCTCTGACGCCGCTCCAGGAGAAGCTGGCCGCGCTGTTCCAGGACGTGCTCCACGTGGAGCGCGTGGGCGCGCACGATGACTTCTTCGCGCTAGGCGGGCATTCACTGCGGGCCACCCAGCTCGTCACCCGGGTGAGCGCCCGGTTCGGCGTGGACCTGCCCGTGCGCGCGCTGTTCGACGCTCCCACCGTGGCCAGGCTCGCGGAGCGCATCGAAGCGCTCCCCTCCCGATACCCCGCCGACCCCATCCCCACCGTGTCCCGGGACGGGGCGCTGCCGCTGTCGTTCGCGCAGCAGCGCATGTGGTTCCTGGACCAGTTGGAGCCCGGCCAGACCCTCTACAACATCCCCCTGGCCCTGCGGCTCTCTGGTCCCCTGGACGTGGACGTGCTGCGCCGCACGCTCGCGGAGATCGTCCGCCGGCACGAACCGCTGCGCACCACCTTCGAGGATCACGAGGGCCAACCGCTCCAGCGCATCCACGCGCCGCCCTCGGACTGGCCGCTGCCGGTGGAGTCCCTGCCCGAAGGCGCCGAGCGCGACGCCCTCCTGCGGCAGCACATGCGGGAGGACGCGACCCGGCCGTTCAATCTGGGCACCGGTCCGTTGCTGCGCACGCGGCTGCTCAGGCTGTCCCCGGACGAACACGTGCTGCTGCTGTGCATGCACCACATCGTCACGGATGGCTGGTCCATGGGTGTCCTCGTGCACGAGGTGGCCAGCCTCTACCCGGCGCTCGCGGCGGGACGTCCGTCGCCGCTTCCGGCGCTGGAGGTGCAGGCCGCGGACTTCGCCGCATGGCAGCGCCAGCAGGAGGACTCCGAGACGGCCCGGGCCCGGCTGGACACCCTCAAGGAGTCCCTGAAGGACGTGCCCGTGCTCACCCTGCCCGCCGAGCAGGGACAGCCGGGGACCCGGTCGACGCGTGGGGGCAGCCATGTCTTCACGCTGCCTGAGTCCCTGGTGCGTTCGCTGGAACAGGTGGGCCGCGACCGGGACGCCACGTTGTTCATGGTGCTGATGGCCGGATACCAGGCCGTGCTGTCGCGCTACTCCGGGCAGGACGACTTCGCCGTGGGCATGCCGGTGGCACACCGCAACCGGCCGGAGCTGGAGCCGCTCATCGGCGTGTTCCTCAACACGCTGGTGCTGCGCGCCCGCCTGGACGGAGCGCCTCGCTTCTCCGAGCTCCTGGACCGTGTGCGCGAGTCCTCCCTGGCCGCGTACGCGCACCAGGACGTGCCGTTCGAGAAGCTGATGGAGGCGGTGGCGCACGCGCGGGGTGGAGACCGCACCCCGCTGTTCCAGGTGATGTTCGTGCTGCAGAACGCGCCGCTGGCCACGCCGTCCCTGCCCGGCGTCCACGTGGAGCGGCTGCACACCTCGACCGAGACCGCGCGCTTCGACCTCATCCTGTCGCTCACCGCGCGGGACGGCGGGCTGGAGGGCACGCTCGAGTACAGCCGCGACCTCTTCTCCGAGGATGCCGCCCCGCGCTTCGCGACCCACTTCCGGGTCCTTTTGGAGGCCGTGGCCCACGACACGGCGACGCCCGTGTGGCGGCTGCCCCTGATGGACGCGGCGGAGCGTGCGCGGGTGCTCGAAGCCTTCAGCGCACCGGACCTCCGGCCGCTGAGCACGCCGTCCCTCCTGGAGTGCTTCGACGCGCAGGTCCAGCGGGCTCCGGAGGCCGTGGCCGTGGAGCACGAAGGCCGCACGCTGACGTACGCGCAGTTGGATGCACGGGCGAACCAGCTGGCGCGGCACCTGCTGTCCCAGGGCCTCCCGCCCGAGGGCCGCGTGGGCCTGTGTCTGGAGCGAGGCCTGGACCTCATCGTGGGCATGCTCGGCGTCGTCAAGGCGGGCGGGTGCTACGTGCCGCTGGATCCGGCGTACCCGGCCTCGCGGCTGACGTTCATGTTCCAGGACGCCGGGCTGTCGCTGGTGGTGACGGAGCGCTCGCTGCCCCCGTCCGTCCAGGATCGCTCATGGCCCACGGTGAGCCTGGAGACGGACCGGGACACGATCGCGCGCCATGACGTGTCCGCTCCGGGCGTGCGGCTGCTGCCCGACGCGTGCGTCTACGTGCTCTTCACGTCGGGCTCCACGGGCACTCCCAAGGGCGTCGGCGTCACGGCCGCCTCCATCGTCCACGTGGTACGGGACACGGGCTACATCCAGCTCGGGCCCGACGACCGCATGGTGCAGGCGGGCACGCCTTCGTTCGACCTGGCCACCTTCGAGGTCTGGGGCGCACTGCTCAACGGCGCCCGGCTCGTCATCCTGCCTCGCGAGGTGACGCTGGAGCCGGTGCGACTGGCTCGCGTGTTGCGGGAGACGGGCGCCACCACGGCCCTGTTCGCCACGGCCCTGTTCCACACCGTGGCGCGCGAGGTCCCTGATGCCTTCGCCACGATGCGCACGGTCCTGTACGCCGGGGAGGCCGCGAACGCGGACGCGGCTCGGGCGGTGCTGCGCGCGGGGCCTCCGGGCCGGCTGGTGAACCTGTACGGCCCCACGGAGACGACCGTGGGCGTCACCACGCACGACATCGTAGCCCTGCCGGAGGATGCAACATCGGTCCCCATCGGTCGGCCGATGACACGGGTCCGGGCGTACGTGCTGGATGCGCGCGGCGAGCCCGTGCCCGTAGGCGTCCCGGGGGAGCTGTACATCGGCGGTGACGGCGTCGGCCGGGGCTACGTGGGCCGGCCGGACCTCACAGCGGAGCGCTTCGTGCCCTCACCCTTCGGTGACGTGCCCGGCGCACGGCTCTATCGCACGGGCGACCGCGTGCGCTGGAGGGAGGACGGGGCGCTGGACTTCCTGGGCCGCCTGGACAACCAGGTGAAGCTGCGCGGCTTCCGCATCGAGCTGGGAGAGGTGGAGGCCATCGTCCGCCAGCACCCGGCGGTGAAGGCCGCGGTGGCGTCGGTGCTCGACGACGGTGAGGGCGATTCGCGCCTGGTGGCGTGGTACGTGCCCCGCTCACCGATGGAGGCGGCGGAGCTGCGCGCCTTCGTCTCCGAGCGGCTGCCCGCGCCGCTGGTGCCCTCCGCGTTCGTGCCGCTCCAGGCCCTGCCCCTCACGCCCGTGGGCAAGGTGGACCGCAAGGCCCTGCCCGCTCCGGATGCGCGCTCGGTCGCCGTGGCGCCTTCGAAGCCTCGGCGGATGTCGCCCTTCCAGCAGCGGATCGCGGACCTGTTCCGTGACGTCCTGCGCGTGCCGGACGTGGGCGTGCACGATGACTTCTTCGCCCTGGGTGGCCACTCGCTGCTGGCCACGCGGCTCGTGTCCCGCGTGCGATCCACGTTCCAGGTGGAGCTGCCCCTGCGCGGCCTCTTCGACGGCGCCACCGTCGCGGACGTCACCGACCAGGTGGAGGCGCGGCTCCTCGCGCGCACCGGCCTTCCGCGCGTGCCGGCGATCCGCAAGGTGCCTCGCGACGGCGAGCTTCCCCTGTCCTTCGCGCAGCAGCGGCTCTGGGTGATGGAGCAACTGCAACCCGGCGCCACGCCCTACATCCTGCTGGGCGCCGTGCGGCTGGAGGGCGCGCTGGACGCGGAGGCCCTGCGCCGCGCGCTGGAGTTGCTCGTCGATCGTCATGAGGCGCTCCGCACCACCTTCACGCTCAAGGGCCGCGACCCCTCCCAGGTCATCCAGGCCACGCCCTCCTGGGCCCTGCCTCTGACGGACCTGTCCAGCGTGCCGGCGGAGGAGCGCGAGGCGGAAGTGCGGCGGCTCGTGCGGGAAGAAGCGGCCCGGCCCTTCGACCTGGGCACGGGACCGCTGCTGCGCACCCTGCTCTTGCGGCTGCCCCCGTCCCATCACGTGCTGCTGCTGGGCATGCACCATGTCGTCTCCGACGGCTGGTCGCTGGAGGTGATGGTGCGCGAGGTGGCCACGGCCTACGCGGCCTTCGCCTCCGGGGTGTCTCCGGTGCTGCCGGCCCTGCCCGTGCAGTACGCGGACTTCGCGGCATGGCAGCGCGGCTGGCTCCAGGGCGACGTGCTCGCGGACGAGGTCGCATGGTGGAAGGAGCAACTGGCCGGCGCGCCCCGGGTGCTGGAGCTGCCCACGGACAAGCCGCGCCCCACGACGCGAAGTCCGCGCGGCGCGCTCCTGCCCGTGCACGTGCCTCGCGAGCTGACGGACCGGCTGGCGGAGCTCGCGCGGCGGGAGGGCGCCACGCCCTTCATGGCGCTGCTGGCCGTGTGGCAGGTGTTGCTGTCGCGCTACAGCCGGCAGGAGGATCTGCTCGTCGGCGCCCCCATCGCGGGCCGCACCCACGGCGACGTGGAGGGGCTGGTCGGCTTCTTCGTCAACACGCTGGTCCTGCGAGCGCGGGTCCGTCCGGAGGATTCCTTCCGCGCGCTGCTGGGACAGGCGCGGGACACGACGGTCGCGGCCTATGAGCACCAGGACCTGCCGTTCGAGAAGCTGGTGGAGGAGCTCCAGGTGTCTCGCGATCTGGGGCGCACGCCGCTGGTGCAGGCCGTGGTCGCGCTTCAGAACGCTCCGGCCGCGGTGCTCGAAGCGCCCGGACTGAGGATGGAGTTGCTGGAGGTGGACGCGGGCACGGCGCACTTCGACCTGGGCCTGCTGCTCACGCAGACGCAGGACGGGCTGCGCGGCTCCATCGAATACAGCACCGACCTCTTCGAACGTGACACCGTGGCCCGGCTCGCGGGCCACCTGCGCGTGTTGCTGGAGGCCTCCGTCTCCGGGCCGGACGTGCCGGTCTCCCAACTGCCGTGGCTCACGCCGGAGGAGCGCCAGCAGGTGCTCGTCGCGTGGAACGACACCGCCCTGCCCTATCCCTCCGACAGCACCGTCGCGGCGCGCTTCGAGCTGCATGCCGCGCGGCGGCCGGACGCCATCGCGGTGGAGGACGGCGAAGCCCAGCTCACGTACGCGCAGCTGGATGCCCGGGCGAACCAGCTCGCGCACGTCCTGCGCTCGCGGGGCGTTGGCGCGGACGTGCCGGTGGCGCTGTGCCTGGAGCGCTCCGTGGGCTTCGTGGTCACGGTGCTCGGCATCCTCAAGGCCGGGGGCGCCTATGTCCCGCTGGACGCGTCCTATCCCGCGCAGCGGCTGCGCTTCATGCTGGAGGACGCACGGCCGCACCTGCTCGTCACCACGCGCGAGCTGCATGGGCGGCTGCAACTCCCCGACGCGTCCCTGCCGTGCCTGTTCCTGGAGGAGCTGGCGCTGGAGGACCAGCCCGTCACCGCACCCGAGACCGGCGTAGGGCCGCGCAACCTGGCCTACGTCATCTTCACGTCCGGCAGCGGCGGACGGCCCAAGGGCGTGGGCATCGAGCAGCGCGGGCTTCTGCGCCTGATGCACTCGGCGCCGTACACGCGCTACGGGGCGCGCGACACGGGGCTGCTCTTCGCGCCGGTGTCCTTCGATGGCTCCGTGCTGGAGCTGTGGACGCCGCTGTTGCACGGCGGCCGGCTGGTCGTCTTCCCGGGCCACGTCCCCGCTAGCGACATGGACGCACTGGCCCACGTGGTGGAGCGCCACGGCGTCACCTTCGTGCATCTGCCCGCGGGCCTCTTCTCGCAGTTGATGGAGCACCGGCCGGACATCCTCGGGCGGCTGCGGGAGCTGCACGCGGGCGGCGACATCGTGTCCGCGCCGCACGTGCGCCGGGCCGTGGAGTCGCTGGGCATCCCCTTCACCAACGCGTACGGACCGACCGAGTGCTCCGTGGTCGCCACCACCTTCACGGTGGAGCGGCCGGAGCAGGTGTCCCTGTCCGTGCCCATTGGCTCGCCGCTCTCCAACACGTCGGTGTACGTGCTGGACGCGCGGCTGCACCCGGTGCCGGTGGGCGTGCCGGGCGAGCTGTTCCTCGGCGGCGACGGCGTGGCCCGGGGCTATGTGTCACGGCCGGACCTCACGGCGGAGCGCTTCGTCCCGGATGCGCACGGCGCGATGCCCGGTGCCCGGCTGTACCGCACGGGGGACCTGGTGCGCTGGCGTCCGGACGGCACGCTGGAGTTCCTGGGCCGTGCGGACCAACAGGTGAAGGTGCGCGGCTTCCGCATCGAGCTGGCGGAGGTGGAGGCGGCCCTGCGCGACCTGCCCGCGGTGCAGGAGGCCGCGGTGGTGGTGCGCGAGGACGTGCCCGGAGACAAGCGGCTCGTCGCCTACGCGATGCCCCGCGCGGGTCAGGTGCTGGAGGCCTCGGCGCTGCGCGCGGCGCTGCGGCAGCGGCTGCCGGAGTACATGGTCCCGTCGGTGTTCGTGACGCTGGCCACCCTGCCCCTCAACCCCAGCGGCAAGGTGGACCGCAAGGCGCTGCCCGCGCCGGATGCCGCGTCCACGGGACGGCAGGTCCGCTTCGTGGAGCCGTCGCACCCGCTGGAGCAGCGGCTGGCGCCCCTCTTCGCCCGCGAGCTGGGCACGGATCGCGTGGGCGCGCAGGACCACCTCTTCGAGGAGCTGGGAGCCACGTCGCTGACGGTGGTGCGTCTGGCCGCGCGTCTGCGCGAGGAGCTCCAGCGCGAGGTGCCCGTGGTGTGGTTGTTCGAGCACCCCACGCTCGAAGGGCTCGTCCAGCGGCTGGAGCGCGAGTCCCAGGGCTCGAACGCCGCACCGTCCGTGGCCCCGGCCCCCGGTCACCGTCCGCGCGAGGCGTCGAAGCCGGGCGCGTCCGGCTCCATCGCCATCATCGGCATGGCGGGCCGCTTCCCCGGCGCGATGACGGTGGCGGAGTTCTGGCGCAACCTGCGCGGGGGCGTGGAGTCCATCACGCGCTTCGCACCGGAGGAACTGGAGCACCTGCCCGTCCTGCCCGAGGGCGTGGAGCTGTGGCAGCACCCGGCGTTCGTCCCGGCCGCGGGCGTGCTCGACGGCGTGGACCGGTTCGACCACACGTTCTTCGACATGTCGCTGCGCGAGGCGCAGTTCACGGATCCGCAGCAGCGGCTGTTTCTCCAGACGGCGTGGGCCGCGCTGGAGGACGCGGGCATCGATCCGGAGCGCTTCCCTGGAGCCATCTCGCTGTACGCGGGAGCCACGGGCTCCGGGTACACGGACGCCGTGCGCCAGGCGATGCCGATGGACGCGGCGTCGTTCATGGAGCTGCAGGGCACGGCCACGCACGAGAGCCTGGCGACGAAGACGTCCTTCAAGCTGGGGCTCACGGGTGAGAGCACGCTGCTCTACACCGCGTGCTCCACGGGTCTGGTGGCCGTGCACCTGGCCTGCCAGAGCCTGCGCGTGGGGCAGTCCGACGTGGCGCTCGCGGGCGCGACGCGTCTGTCGGTCCCGCAGCGCACGGGTTACGTGGCGCAGGAGGGGCTCATCTTCTCCCCGGACGGCCACTGCCGTGCGTTCGATGAGAAGGCGGGCGGAACACTCTCCGGCAATGGCGTGGGCGCGGTGGTGCTCAAGCGCCTGGAAGATGCGGTGCGGGATGGGGACTCCATCTACGCCGTCATCCGGGGCTCGGCCATCAACAACGATGGGCGGAACAAGTCCGGCTTCACCGCGCCCAGCGTGCAGGGCCAGGCGGCGGTCGTGTCCCAGGCGCTGACCAACGCGGGCGTGTCACCGGAGGCCGTGGGCTACGTGGAGGCCCATGGCACCGCGACGCCTCTGGGCGACCCGATTGAAGTGGCGGCGCTGACGCGCGCGTATGGCCTGGGGGCGGAGCACCGGGGGCACATCGCGCTGGCGTCGCTGAAGACGAACGTGGGGCACCTGGACACGGCCGCGGGGCTGGCGGGCCTGATGAAGGCCGCACTGGCGCTGCACCACGGGGAGATTCCCCCCAGCCTCCACTTCGAGAAGCCCAACCCGCAAATCGACTTCGACGCGGGGCCGTTCTTCGTCAACACCACCTTGCGGTCGTGGCCTCGCAGCGAGACGCCTCGCTTCGCCGCGGTCAGCTCCTTCGGCATTGGTGGCACCAATGCCCACGCCATCCTCGAGGAAGCCCCCATGCGGCAGAGTGGTTTCACCACGCGTTCCCACCAGCTCGTCGTGCTGTCCGCGCGCTCGCCGGAGGCCCTGGAGGCGGCGGCGCGGCAGCTCGATGCGCACGTGGCGGAGGGCGTGGACGCGCGGGCGCTGGCGGACCTGGCGTTCACGCACGCCGTGGGGCGCAGGGTGTTCGAGTACCGCCACGCGGTGGTGGCGAAGGACGCGGAGGACCTGGCGCGGCAGCTGCGCAAGCCGGTGACGGCGGTGAAGACCGGCAAGCGCTCGCCGCGCGTGGCGTTCGTGTTCTCCGGCCAGGGAGCGCAGCGGGTCGCGATGGGGCGCGAGCTGGCGGAGGCTTCGCCCCGATTCCGCGCGCACCTGGATGCGTGCCTCGCGTTGCTGGATGCGCCGCTGCGGGAACGGGTATCGGTCCTGCTCGCGCCCGAAGGCGACGCGGAGGCCTCGGTATTGCTCGCGGACACGCGCGTGGCGCTGCCCGCGTTGTTCAGCGTGCAGGTGGCGCTGGCGCGGCTGTGGCAGGACCTGGGCGTCACGCCGTCCGCGGTGATGGGACACAGCTTCGGTGAGTACGCGGCGGCGTGCGTCGCGGGCGCGCTGTCGCTGGAGGACGCGATGCGCCTCACGGTGGCGCGCGGTGAGCTGATGCACCGGATGCCGCCGGGCGCGATGCTCGCGGTGGCGCTGCCCGTGGAGCGCGTCCAGCCCCTGCTGTCCGGCCGGCTGGAGCTGGCGGCGGTGAACGCGCCGGACCGCTGCGTGGTCTCCGGGCCGGTGGAGGAAGTGGAGCGGCTGGAGGCGGAGCTGAGGGCCCAGAAGGCCGGCGCGGTGCGCATGCCGGCGCCGCACGCGTTCCATTCCGCGGACGTGGAGCCGTTGATGCCGGAGCTGGCGCGCGTGGTGGGCACGCTGCGCTGGACGGAGCCCACGGTGCGCTACGTGTCCAGCCTCACGGGCATGGCGGCGAGGCCCGGGCAGCTCGCGGATCCAGCCTACTGGACGGAGCAGATGCGCCGGCCGGTGCACTTCACCCGCGCGGTGGAGACGCTCCAGGAGGAAGGCTGCGCGGTGATGCTGGAGGTGGGTCCCGGCCAGGACGTGACGCCGCTGGTGCGCGCGAACCTGCTGCCGGTGGAGCCCGGAGCGCCCCGCGTGCGAGGGCTCGCGTCACTGCGCATGGGCGGGACGACGACGGAGCAGATGGGCTGGCTCCAGGCCGTGGGCGAGCTGTGGTCCGCGGGCGTCGCCGTGGACTGGAACGCGTTCTACGCGCACGAGCAGCGCATGCGGCTGCACCTGCCCACCTACGTCTTCCAGGAGAAGACCGTCTGGGTGGAATCCAAGGCGCAAGCCCCTGCGTCCGGCCGTGTTCCCGCAGTGGAAGTGGTGGCGCAGGCTGCAGCCCTCCCCGCTTCAAGTTCCGTTGAGGCCCCGCGCCCGGTACCCGCTGGAGCCTTCGGAGGAGCCCACGGGCCGTCCGGCTCCATGCAGAGCCGAGCTGCGGGCCGGGTAGCGACAGTGACTCAGACCTCGTCCTCCGAAGAACCTCCGTCGGCAACTCCCGGCGCCGCCGCGTCCTTCGCCACGACACCGCTCCTGGCGCAGACCGACGCTGCCTCCGTCGACAGAGGCCCGATGTCCACGCGCACGGACGCTCCTTCCTCTGACGGTCCTGAGACCGGGTCCTTCGCGTCCTCGATTCACACGTCAGAAACCGCGGTCCCCACGGCCTCGCACGACGCGATTGAGACCGCTGCCTCCGCGACCTCGCGAACCGCCCGTGACGACGCGCCTCGCGGTGAGGTGGAGGAACGCGTGGCCGCGCTGTGGCGTGAGCGCCTGGGGCTGGAGTTCGTCGGCCGCAACGACGACTTCCTGGAGATTGGCGGCAACTCGCTGACGGCCGCGCAGCTCCTCAACCAGGTGCGCGACGCGTTCGGCGTGAACCTCCCGCTCGCCGCCCTCTTCGAAGCGCCCACCGTCGCGGGCATCGCGGAGCGCCTGGAGCCCCTGCTGCGGCAGGCGCCGCACGCACACGTCTCCGTGGAGCTGCCCCTGGTGCCGCTCTCGCGCACCGGCGAGCTGCCGCTGTCCTTCGTGCAGGAGCGCGTCTGGCGTCTGGAGCAGCACCTGCCCGGTCAGTCCGCGTACAACATCCCGTTCGTCCTGCGCCTGGAAGGCGACGTGAACGCCGAGGTGCTGGAGCGCGGCGTCCAGGAGATCGTCCAGCGCCACGAAGCGCTGCGCACTACCTACGACGCCGTGGACGGCCGCCCGGTGCAACGCTTCCACGCGCGGATGCACGTCCCGCTCACCCTCGTGGAGCTGCGCGGCCCCATGGAGACCCGCGAACCCGAGGCCCTGCGGCTCGCCCGCGAGGACGCCGCGAAGCCGTTCGACCTGATTCATGGCCCCGTGCTGCGCACCACGCTCGTGCGCGTGGCCCCCCAGGTGCACCTGCTCCTGGGCTGCATCCACCACATCGTCAGCGACACGCTGTCCATCGCCCTGTTCGTCCAGGAGCTGGGCCAGCTCTACGACGCCTTCCTCCAGGGCCGTCCCTCGCCCCTGCCCCCGCTGCCCCTCCAGTACGCGGACTTCGGCGCGTGGCAGCGCCACAGCGTCGCGGGCAACCACCTGCCGGAGCAGGACCAGGGCTGGCGGCAGCGACTGGCCGGCATGCCGCGCAGGCTGGACCTGCCCACGGACCGTCCGCGCCCCGCCGACAGCCCGCTCACCTCCGCTCGCATGACGGTGGACTTCCCGCCCGCGCTCGCCCGCGAGCTCACGGCCTTCGGCCGCCGCGAGGGCTTCACCGGCTACATGACGGTGCTCGCCGCGTGGCAGACGCTGCTGCACCGCTATTCCGGGCAGACGGACATCATCGTCGGCACGCCCATCGCCAACCGCACGCGGCCGGAGTTGCTGCCGCTCATCGGCTACGTGGCGCACTCGGCGGCGTTCCGCACGCGCTTCACGGACGGGCTGACGTTCCGCGAGCTGCTGGCCCAGGTGCGCGAGGAGGTCGCCGACGCGCAGACGCGTCCCGACGTCCCCTTCGAGTCCCTGGTGGAAGCCCTCGTCCCGGGCAAGGACATCGGCCGCGGGCGCATGACGGACTCCGTGTTCGTCTACCACACGGGCGCGGCCGCGGGCGCCACGACGCTGAACCTCACCGGCCTGCGTGGCTCGCTGGTGGAGGTGCCGGGCACGCCCGTGCAGTGGGGCGCCACGCTGGCGGACCTCACGCTCGTGCTCTCCGAGTCCCACGGCCGCGTCCACGGCGCACTGGAGTACGCGACGGAGTTGTTCGACGCGGCCACCGTGGCACGGCTCGTGGAGCACTTCCAGGTGTTGCTCGGCGCCGGGCTCGCCCGGCCAGAGACGCCTGTCTCCCACCTGCCCCTGGCCACGGAGGCCGAGCGCCGCGCCTGGCCCGCGCCCCGGGCCTCGCCGGGCTTCACCTCCGTGCCGTCGCTCCTCGCGGAACGTCGCGAGCGTCAGGCGGACGCCATCGCCGTGTCGCGTGGGGACAGCCACTGGACCTGGGCGGAGCTGGGCGGTCGCGCGGAGGCCCTGGCCTCGCGACTGATGGCCCTGGGCGTGTCGGCTGGGACGCCCGTGGCGGTGTGCCTGCGCTCATCACCGGAGAAGCTGTCCGCGCTGTGGGCCGTGCTGTCCGCCGGTGGCGCGGCCATCGCGCTGGGCCCTTCGGAACTGGCGCGGCTGTCCGTCTACGCGCCGGAGGGCGCCCGCGTGCCGGTGCTCGTCACCACGCGCGCGCTGGTGGCCTCCGTGCGCATGGAGGATTCGCGCGTCGTGTACGTGGAGGACGTGGAGGCAGCGGCGGCTTCCTCCGGCGCCGTGGCGGACGCGCACGCCCTGGCGTGGCTGCTGCCCACGGGCGCGGGTCAGCCCGCATGGGCCCTGGGGCACCGCGAGCTGGCGGAGTTCTTCACCGCCCTGGACACGCGCCTGTCGCCCCCGGATGGCGGCGCGTGGCTGTCCGCGAGCGAGCCGTCCGCGGATCGGCCGGAGCTGGAGGCCCTGTGGGCGCTCACGCGCGGGCTGCGCGTGGTGTACCCGCCGGAGCGCATCACCGCGGGGCTGGTGAACCTGCACGGGGGTGGGCCTCGCGCGAAGGCCATGGACCTGAGCCTCATCTACTTCGCCAACGACGAGGACACGCTCCAGGGGCCGAAGTACGAGCTCTTGATGGAGGGCGCGAAGTACGCGGACGCGAACGGGTTCTCCGCCATCTGGACGCCCGAGCGGCACTTCCACTCCTTCGGCGGCCTGTACCCGCAGCCGGCGGTCATCTCCGCCGCGATCGCGGCCGTCACGAAGCACGTGCACGTGCGCTCCGGCAGCGTGGTGCTGCCGCTGCATGATCCGTTGATCATCGCGGAGCAGTGGTCCGTGGTGGACAACGTGTCCCAGGGCCGCGTGGGTCTATCGGTGGCAACGGGCTGGCACACGCAGGACTTCACCTTCGCGCCGGCCAACTTCGAGAAGCGCCGCGACATCCTCCTGGAGAAGCTGGCCACGCTGCGCGCCCTGTGGCGGGGCGAGCGCTTCAAGCGGCCCGGCGGTGCGGGCACCACGGTGGAGGGCGCCCTGCGGCCGAAGCCGGTGCAGAAAGAGCTGCCGGTGTGGCTCACCGCCACGTCCAATCCGGAGACCTTCCGCATGGCGGGCGAGCTGGGTGCGGGCGTGCTTACGGGCCTGCTGTCCCATTCGCTGGAGGAGCTGAAGCCGAAGGTGGCGCTGTACCGCGAGGCGTGGCGCCGCAACGGGCACCCGGGCCGGGGCCACGTCACCTGCATGCTGCACACGTACCTGGGCGACGACGAAGAGCAGGTGCTGAAGCTCGTGCGCCAGCCGCTGCTCGCGTACTTCCGCAGCTCGGTGGACATCGTCACGTCGCTGCTGCTCACGCAGGGCTACCAGGGGGACATCCAGAAACTGTCCGCGGATGACATCAACGCGCTGCTGGAGCACACCTTCGAGCACCACGCCAAGACGACGGGCCTCGTGGGCACGGTGGACAGCGCGATGCGGCGGCTGCGCGACGTGCGCGCGGCGGACGTGGACGAAGTGGCGGCGCTCATCGACTTCGGCCTGGATACGCCGGTGGTGCTGGACGGCCTGCGCCGGTTGGCCGTGGTGCGCGAGCGCATGGACGCGGAGGCCGCCGCCCGCCAGGAGCAGGTGCTGGTGGAGGCCGAGGCGGGCGTGGAGGGACTGCTGGAGCTGGCGCGCCAGTCCGGCGCGGTGCTGGTGCACACGTCGGCGCGTCTGGCGCGCACGCTGAGCGAGCTGCCCGGAGCACGCGAATCGTTGTCCCGCGTGGGCGCGCTGGTGGTGGAGGGCGCGTCGGTGGAGCTGGGCGCGGCGCTGCACCGTACGGCGGGCGTGGAGGTGTGGCTGTCCGGTGATGCCCAGGAGGGAGCCCTGCTGCCGCGCACCCCGCGCGAGCGCATCCCCGCGAACCTCCAGGCTTGGGTGCTGGACGCGGCCGGTCAGCCCGTGCCCGCGGGCGTGGTGGGCGAGCTGGCCCTCGCGGGCGCGGGACTCCCCACGGCGCTGTGGCGCGCGGGTGATGAAGAGCACCGGCGCCTGGTGCCGCACCCTCGCGAGTCCGCGGCCCGGCTGTACCGCACGGGCCGCCATGCACGGTTGCGCGCGGATGGCCGTGTGGAGCCGGTGGCCTCGCCGTCCCGCCTCCCCCCTCCGCCCGTGGCGCATCCCGCCGTGGAGGCACTGAGTCCCATAGCGCCCGTCGGCGTGGATGGACTGCGGCCTGCGGCGCAACCTGTCGCCGCGGGAGGCCTGCGCCCTGGAGCGCAGCCCATCAGTGCGAACACCCCGTGGCCTGGCGCGCAGCCTGTCGGTACGGAAGCGTTGGGCCCTGGAGCGCAGCCCACCGGTGCAAACACCCCGTGGCCTGGCGCGCAGACTCTCGGCACGGAAGCCGTGCGCCCTGGGGCTCAGCCCACCGGTGCGAACACCCCGTGGCCTGGCGCGCAGCCTGCCGGTGCGAACAGTCCGTGGCCTGGAGCGCATGCCGCCAGCGCGGAAGCCCCGCGCCCTGGAGCGCATCCCGCCGTGGGACAGACCGCGCGCCCGGTGTCGCAAGTGGCCACACGGCCCCCGGTCCGGATGGACGCGGGTCCGCCGCCCATCCCTCGCGTGGGGCGCGACACGCCGCTGCCCCTGTCCTTCGCGCAGCAGCGCCTCTGGTACCTCCAGCAGTTGGAGCCCGGCAGCGGCGCGTACAACAACCCGTCCCTCTTCCGTCTCGTCGGAGCGCTGGACGTGGACGCGCTCCAGGCCGCACTGGACGCGTTGGTGGCGCGGCATGAGGTGCTGCGCACCACATACTCACTGGAGGGCGACCGCGCGGTGCAGAACATCAACCCGCCGCGAAGCCTGCCGCTCCCGCTGCGCGACGTGACGGGCGACACACCCGAGGCCCGCGAAGCGGAGATGCTGCGCTTCTGCAAGGCGTACGTGCTGCTCCCCTTCGACCTGGAGAAGGGCGTCCTGCGCGCGACGCTGCTGCGCATGGAGCCCCAGGTGCACGTGCTGGCGCTCGTCTTCCACCACGCGGTGTCCGACGCGTGGTGCAACATGGTCATCGCGCACGATCTGACGGCGAACTACGCCGCGTTCCGCTCGGGCCAGCCGTCGCCCCTGCCGGAGCTGCCGGTGCAGTACGCGGACTATGCCGTGTGGCAGCGCGCGTGGCTGGAGGGCGGCGAGATGGAGGCGCAGCTCGCCTGGTGGAAGCAGCGGCTCTCCGGTGCGCCCAACCTGGAGCTGCCCACGGACCGGCCACGTCCCGCCGTCATCTCCTTCGCGGGCGCGCGGCACCGGTTCACGCTCCCTCCGGACGTGTCCACACCGCTGCTGGCGCTGGGCCGCAAACACGGCGCCACGACGTTCATGGTGCTGATGGCGCTCTTCCAGACGATGCTGTCGCGCTACTCCGGCCAGGACGACTTCGTGGTGGGCACCCCCATCGCGGGCCGCACGCGCCCGGAGCTCGAGTGGCTGATGGGGTGCTTCATCAACACCCTGCCCTTCCGCGCGAAGCTGTCCGGCCTGCCGTCCTTCGCGGAGCTCCTGGTCCGCGTGCGCACCCAGGCCCTGGAGGCCTACTCGCACCAGGACGCCCCCTTCGAGCGCGTGCTGGACGCGATGCAGTTGCCGCGCGACCTGAGCCGCACGCCGCTGTTCCAGGTGAGCATCAACGTGGTGAACACCCCGGAGGCCCAGGCCCGTCCCGCGGACCTGACGCTCAGCGGAGTGACCGTCCCCACGGACACGTCCAAGTTCGACCTGGGCTTCGAGGTGCTGGAGGGCCGCGACGGCTTCAGCTGCAGCCTGGAGTACGCCACCGCCCTCTTCGACGCGGCCACCATCGAGCGCATGGCGGAGCACCTGGTGGGCCTGGCGCGCGCCGTCGTCGCGAGCCCCCGGACGCCCGTCGCCCTGCTGCCGCTGCTGGCGGAGGCGGAGCGGCACCAGGTCCTGGACGCCTGGAACGACACGTTTCGCGACTACCCCCATGACGCGTGCATCCCGGACCTCTTCGCCCGTCAGGCCGAGCTGCGCCCGGACGCGGTGGCGCTTGAGTTCGGAGAGGAGCGCCTGACGTACGCGCAGTTGGACGCGCGCACGAACCAGTGGGCACACCTGCTGCGCCAGCACGGCGTGGGCCCGGACGTGCTGGTGGCGGTCTCCCTGGACCGCTCGGTGGAGCTCATCGTCGCGCTGCTGGGCATCCTCAAGGCCGGGGGCGCCTACGTGCCGCTGGATGCGTCCTACCCGGCGGCGCGCCTGGCCGCGATGCTGGAGGACGCGCCCGCGAAGCTGCTCGTCACCACACGCGCGACGCGCGAAGCGCTGCCGGTGGAGCTGCCGTCCCTCTTCGTGGAGGAGGCGCCCGTCGCGGATCAGCCCACGTCGCGAGTGGCAGACACCGGCCTGCGCTCACGCCACCTGGCCTACGTGGACTTCACGTCCGGCAGCACCGGCCGGCCCAAGGGCGTCGCGGTGGAGCACCGCGCCGTGATGCGCCTCCTGCACCACCCGACGTACGGGCACGTGGGGCCGGAGGAGACCTTCCTGCTCGTCGCGCCCATCTCCTTCGACCCCACCACGCTGGAGATCTGGGGACCGCTGCTGCACGGCGGAAAGCTGGCGGTGTTCCCGCCCACCTCACCGTCGGACGTGGACCTGCTGGCCAGGGTCCTCCAGCGCCACGGCGTCACCACGCTGCTGCTGACCTCCGGCCTCTTCACGCAGGTGGTGGACGTCAACATGGAGGCGCTGCGCGGCGTGCGGCGCGTGCTCGTGGGCGGTGACGTCGTGTCACCGGTCCACGTGCGCCGGGTGCTGGAGTCGGACCTGGGGACCGCCGTCACGGCCTGCTACGGCCCGACGGAGACGACCCTCCTCGCGTCCACCTGGTCCGTGCCAGACGCGGCGTCCGTGGGCGCGACGATGCCCATAGGCCGGCCCATCGCGCAGACGCAGCTCTACGTGCTGGACGTGCACGGACAGCCGGTCCCCCCGGGTGTGCCCGGCGAGCTGTACGTCGGCGGCGACGGCCTGGCGCGCGGCTACGCGTCCCGGCCGGACCTCACGGCGGAGCGCTTCGTCCCGCACCCCTTCTCCTCGCGGCCCGGTGAGCGGCTCTACCGCACGGGCGACCTGGCGCGCTGGCGGCGCGACGGAGTCATGGAGTTCCTGGGCCGCGTGGACCACCAGGTGAAGGTGCGCGGCTTCCGCATCGAGCTGGCGGAGGTGGAGGCCGCCCTGCGCGCCCACTCCAACGTGCGCGAAGCCGTGGCCTGGGTGCGCGAGGACGTGCCCGGCGACAAGCGGCTCGTGGCCTACGTCGTCCCGGACGGCGGGCCGCTCGACGCGAACGCGCTGCGCGACTTCATGCGCCAGCGGGTGCCGGAGTTCATGCTCCCGTCCGCGTTCGTCACCCTGGCGGCCCTGCCGCTGACGGCGCAGGCGAAGGTGGACCGCAAGGCCCTGCCCGCTCCCGAGGGCCAGCGCGCCTCGCGCCGTGAGTACGTCGCGCCCCGCACGCGCATGGAGCAGTCGCTGGCGCAGGTGCTCGCCCAGGTGTTGCGCGTGGAGCGCGTGGGCCTGGATGACAACTTCTTCGAACTGGGCGGCGACTCCATCATCAGCCTCCAGGTCGTCGCGAAGGCGCGGCAGGCCGGCGTCCAGTTGCTGGTGAAGGACCTCTTCCAGCACCCCACCCTGGGCGCGCTGGCGGCCGTGGCCCGCGTGAGCGCGGCCAGCCTCGCTGAACAGGGCCCGGTGGTGGGCGACGTGCCCCTCACCCCCATCCAGGCGGGCTTCCTGGAGCGCGAGCCGGTGTACGCGCACCACTTCAACCACGCCCTGCTCCTCAAGGCCCGGCAGCCGCTCTCGCCCGCGCACCTGGAGCAGGCCCTCACAGCGCTCGTCGTCCACCACGACGCCCTGCGCCTGCACTACCTCCGTGGCCCGGAGGGCACCTGGCGCCAGCGCGACGCCGGGCCTGACGAAGCCCCGCTCACGCTCCTCCAGGTGGACCTCTCCGCGCTGCCGGCCGAGGCGCACGCGTCCGCCATGGAAGCGGAGGCCACGCGCATCCAGGCGTCGTTCGACCTGTCCGCGCCGCCGCTCGTGCGGCCGGTGCTGTTCCACTTCGGGCCGGGCGAGGCGCAGCGCCTGCTGCTCGTCATCCATCACCTGGTGGTGGACACGGTGTCGTGGCGGATCCTCGTCGAGGACCTGGAGACGGCCTACCGCCAGCTCCAGTCGGGCCAGGGCATCACGCTGCCCGCGAAGACGACGTCCTTCCTGTCGTGGGCCCGAAGGCTGGAGACGCATGCCCTGTCGGACGTGCTCGGCGCGGAGGCCGCCTTCTGGCTGGAGGCGGCGCGCGCGGACGTGGCGCCGCTGCCCGTGGACGGACCGGGGCCGCGCACCTACGCCACGCACCGGACGGTGGCCGCGGAGCTGGACGCGGAGGCCACCCGGCTCCTGCTCCAGGAGACGCCCGGCGCGTGGAGGGCGCGCATCGACGACGTGCTGCTGACCGCGCTCGGCGTGGCGCTGGGCGAGTGGACCGGCAAACCCGACGTCCTCATCGACCTGGAGGGCCACGGCCGCGAGGAGCTGTTCGCGGACGCGGATGTGTCGCGCACCGTGGGCTGGTTCACGTCCCTCACGCCCGCCCTGCTGCGGCTGTCTTTCAGGGGCACGCTGGGAGACCGGCTGCGCGCCGTGCGCGACACGCTGCGCGCGTGGCCCGGCCGGGGCATCGGCTTCGGGCTGCTGCGCCACCTGGGTCCCGTCGAAACGCGGGCCCGGCTGGCCGCATTGCCCCAGGCGCAGGTGTCGTTCAATTACCTGGGACAACTGGATGGCTCGGCCGCCGCGAGCACCCTCTTCGCCCTGAGCGACGAGCCCGTGGGCCCGAACGTGGCCCCCCAGGCCGCGCATCCGCACGCGCTGGTGGTGGATGGCTCGGTGCTGGACGGGCGGCTGCGCATGGCCTTCGGCTACAGCCCACTGCTGCACCACGAGGAGACCGTGCGGACCCTGTCCCAGCGCTTCCTCTCCGTGCTGCGGGAGCTCATCGCACAGCGCCACTCGGAGGACGCGCGCCGGAGGACGCCGAGCGACTTCCCCCTGGCGCACCTCTCCCAGGCCGCGCTGGACGCGGTGCTGGCTGCGCAGGGCCCCACGGTGGAGGACCTGTTCCCGCTGTCTCCGCTCCAGGAGGGCATGCTCTTCCACGCCCTGGAGGACCCGCACGCGGGCTTCTACGTGGAGCACACCGCGTGGACGTTCCACTCGGACGTGGACGTCGCGCTGCTCCAGCGGACGTGGCAGACGGCGGTGGACCGCAACCCCATCCTGCGCACCGCGTTCGTGTGGAAGGGACTGGAGACGCCGCTGCAGGCGGTGCACTCGCACGCGGCGCTGCCGTTCGAAGTGCATGACTGGCGCCACCTGCCGGACGCGGAGCAGCAGGCCGCCCTGGAGCGGCTGATGGCCGAGGACCGCTCGCGCGGCTTCGACGTGTCCCGGGCCCCGCTGTCGCGCATGACGGTGGTGCGGCTGTCGGACGCGCGCTGGCGCTGCGTGTGGAGCCACCACCACCTGCTGTTCGACGGCTGGAGCCTGGGGCTGTTCTTCCAGGAGGTCTTCGCCCTCTACGACGCCCTTCGCGCCGGAACGCCGCTGCCCGCCGCGGGCCGGCCCCCCTTCCGCGACTACATCGCGTGGCTGGGACAGCGTGACGCCGCCGGGGACGAGCGCTTCTGGCGCGGCCAACTGTCCGGCCTGTCGTCGCCCACGCCCCTGCCCGCGGTGCGTCCTCTGGCCGCGCAGCCCTCGGGCGTGGTGGAGCAGCCCGACCTGGCGATCGCGGTTCCGGAGGCCCGGACCCAGGCGCTCGACGCCTTCGCGAAGCAGCACCAGCTCACGCTCAACACGCTGACGCAGGCGGCCTGGGCGCTGGTGCTGGCGCGCCATGCGGACACGCGCGACGTCCTCTTCGGCACCACGCTGGCCGGCCGTCCGCCGGAGCTGGCGGGTTCGGAGTCCATGCTGGGCCTGCTCATCGCCACGCTGCCGGTCCGCGTCACGCTCCCTGACGAGGACTCGCCCGTGCTGCCGTGGCTCCAGTCCCTCCAGGCGAAGCTCCTGGGCATCCAGCAGCACCAGCACACGCCGCTGGTCGCCGCGCACGGGTGGAGTGACATCCCCCGGGGACAGCCGCTCTTCCAGTCACTGCTCATCTTCGAGAACTACCCCTTCGACGAATCCCTGCTGCGCCGCTCCACCGCGCTGGACCTGCGCGACTTGGTGATGGGCGAGAGCACGAACTACCCGCTGGCGGCCTCGGTGTTGCCGGGCCGCGAGCTCCAGTTGCACCTCACCTACGACGCGAACCGCTTCGACGAGGATGCCGTCCGCCGGGTGCTGGGCCAGTGGAGGCAGGCGCTGGAGGAGCTGGCCCGGCCCCAAGCCCGGCTGGCCGACGTGTCCCTCGTGTCGGCCGAAGACCGCGCGTGGCTGTTGCGCGCCGGGCTCGGTGATGTCGTGGACTTCGAGCGCGACTCCACGGTGCACGGCCGCTTCGAACGGCAGGCCGAGGAGACGCCGGACGCGGACGCAGTGGTCTTCGGGGAAACGACGCTGTCCTTCCGTCAGCTCAACGCGAAGGCCAACGCGCTCGCCTGGCACCTGCGGTCGCTGGGCGTGGGCCCGGAGGTCCCGGTGGCCCTGTGCCTGGAGCGATCGGCGGAGGTCATCGTCGCGCTGCTCGCGGTGCTCAAGGCCGGAGGCGCCTTCGTGCCGCTGGACCCCAGGGCTCCGGCCGCGCGCAAGTCGTTCGTCATCGAGGACAGCGGCGCGACCGTGCTGATCACGACGCAGGCGCTGCAAGAAGCGTGGCACTCGGAGGTGCCCCACCGGGTGCTGCTGGACGCAGAACCTGTCGGACAGTCGGACAGGTTTTCGGAGAACCCGCCCCGGGCGGCGGGTCCGGCGAACCTCGCCTACGTCATCTACACGTCGGGCTCCACGGGCGCGCCGAAGGGCGTGATGGTGCAGCACCGCTCGGTGCTCCATCTGCACAAGTCGATGACGTTGAGCATCTACGAGGACCTGCCGCCGGCTCAGCGCATCACCGTGAACGCGCCGCTGTACTTCGACGCGTCCATCGAACAGGTGATCCAGCTGCTGTCCGGCCACTGCCTCTACATCGTCCCGGAGGACGTGCGCCTGGAGCCGGAGGTCCTGCTCGAGTGGCTGGAGCGTCAGAGTATCGACGTGTTCGACAGCACGCCGTCACAGCTCAAGCTCCTGCTGTCCGCCGGGCTGCTGGAGCGCGCCCACGTCCCCAAGCACTTCTCCATCGGAGGCGAGGCGATGGACGAGGTGACCTGGCGGCAGCTTGCCGCGGCGAAGCGCGGTCGTGGCTACAACGGCTATGGCCCCACGGAGGTCACCGTGGACGCGACGGTCAGCGTCGTCCAGGGCGCGCCCCAGCAGGTGCCCGTCATCGGCCGGCCCATCGCCAACCTGCGGGCCTACGTGCTCGACACGGACGGGCGCCTGGCACCCGTCGGAACGCCGGGCGAGCTGTGCCTCGCGGGTGAAGGCCTCGCGCGAGGCTACCTGGGCCTGCCCGCCCTGACGGCCGAGCGCTTCATGCCGGATCCGTTCAGCCCGGAGCCCGGCGCGCGCCTCTACCGCACGGGCGACAAGGCCCGCTGGCGGGAGGATGGCACGCTCGACTTCATGGGCCGCCTGGACTTCCAGGTGAAGTTGCGCGGCAATCGCATCGAGCTGGGCGAAATCGAAGCCACGCTGCGAGCGCACCCGGGCATCCGGGACGCGGTGGTGCAGGTCCACGACGACCGGCTCATCGCGTACATCGCGCCCCAGGTGGACACGTCGCCCCTGCGCGAACACGTGCGTCAGCACCTGCCGGAGTACATGGTGCCCGCCGCGTTCATCCCGCTGGACGCCCTGCCCCTCACGCCCAACGGCAAGGTGGACCGCAAGGCGCTGCCCGCACCGGAGGCCGCCCCCGTCACCGAGCGCGTGATCGAACCGCCCGCGACGCCCACCGAAGCGGCGCTGATCCCGCTGTGGACCGAAGTGCTTCGAGTCCCCGCCGTGAGCCGGCACGACGGCTTCTTCGAGCTGGGCGGCCACTCCCTGCTGGCCACGCAGCTGGTGTCGCGGGTGCGCACGCACTTCGGCGTGGAGCTGCCCCTGCGAGCCCTGCTGGAAGGCCCCACGGTCGCGGCGCTGGCCGAGCGCATCGACGCGCTCCGGAAGCCAGAGGCTCCGCAGGCGCCCACGTCCGCCCTGCCCGCGCTGATCCGGGCGGAGCGGCCCGACGTGCTGCCCCTGTCGTTCGCGCAGCACCGGCTGTGGTTCATCGAGCAGCTGGGCACCGCGGGCAACGCGTACAGCCTGCCGAGCATGCTCGTGCTGCAAGGCACGCTGGACATCATCGTGATGCTCGCGGCGTTCGACGAGTTGGTCCGCCGTCACGAAGCGCTGCGCACCACCTTCCGTTCGCACGAAGGCACGCCGTCACAGGTCATCCATCCGCCCTTCCCCATGCCCCTGCGGCACGTGGACCTCTCCGCGCTCCCGACGCAGGAGGCTCGGGAGGCCGAGGTGTCGCGGCTGGCGCAGGAGGAGCTGCACACCCCGTTCGACCTGGAACAGGGGCCGTTGTTCCGGGGCCTCCTGATGAAGCTGGGCCCCACCGAGCACCGGCTGCTGCTCAACACGCACCACATCATCTCCGACGGCTGGTCCACGGGCGTGCTGGTGCGCGAGATGGCCGCGCTCTACACGGCGTTCTCCGAGGAGCAGCCGTCGCCGCTGCCGGAGCTGCCGGTCCAGGCCGCGGACCACGCCCTCTGGCAGCGTGGCTGGCTCCAGGGGGAAGTGCTGGATTCGCAGGTGGCGTACTGGCGCGGACAGCTGGAAGGCGCCGCGCCCTTCCTGGAGCTGCCCACGGACCACCCGCGTCCGGCGCGTCAGTCCTTCCGGGCCGGCGTGCGGCCCATGCCCCTGCCGCGAGACCTGAGCGAGGCGCTGGAGGCCCTGGCACGACAGACCTCCACCACGCCCTTCATGGTGCTGCTCGCGGCGTTCCAGTTGATGCTGCACCGGTACGCGGGCCAGGAGGACGTGCTCGTGGGGTCCCCCATCGCGGGCCGCCGTCACGCGGAGGTCGAGGGCCTCATCGGCTACTTCGCGAACACGGTGGTGCTGCGCACGCGGGTCCGCGACACGCTGCGCTTCCGTGAACTGCTGGAGCAGGTGCGCGCCACCACGCTGGGCGCGTACGAGCATCAGGACCTGCCGTTCGAGAAGCTGGTGGAGGTGCTCCAGCCCGAGCGCGACCTGGGGCGCACGCCGCTCTTCCAGGTGACCTTCACGCTCCAGAACGCGCCCATGCCGGAGCTGTCCCTGCCCGGCCTGACGCTGCGCCCGCTGGAAGCGAACGCCGACGTCATCCTCTTCGACCTCCAGTGGCTGATGCAGCGCACGCCGGAGGGCTTCGACGGAGCACTCGTCTTCAACCAGGACCTCTTCGAACCGGCCACGGCGGCCAGCATGGTGGAGCACCTGCGCGTGTTGCTTGAGGCCGTCGTCCGCGCACCGGACACGCGGCTGGGGCAATTGCCGTGGCTCACGGAGGCGGAGCGTCAGCGGCTGCTCGTCGGATGGAACGACACGGCTCGGGACTACCCGCGTGACGCGTCCGTGACCGCGCTCTTCACCGAGCAGGCCGCGCGCACGCCGGACGCCATCGCGCTGAAGTCCGGCGGGGAGACGCTCACGTACGCGGCGCTGGAGCGCGCATCGAACCAGCTCGCGCACCACCTGCGGCGCCAGGGCGTACGGCCCGGACACCGGGTGGGCCTGTGCCTGGAGCGGTCATTCGACCTCGTCACCGGTCTGCTGGGCATCCTCAAGGCCGGCGCGGCCTACGTGCCGGTGGACGCGAAGACACCGGCGGAGCGCATCACCTGGATGCTCCAGGCCGCCAGCGTCAGCGTGCTCGTCACGCAGGAGTCCCTGGCGGATGAGCTGCCGCAGGTGACGGACCTCCAGGTACTGCTGGACGCGGATGAATCCCAGATCGCGAGGCAGCCGGAGACGCCGCTGGACCTGAGCGTGCACGCCGACGCGCTGGCCTACGTGATGTTCACGTCGGGAAGCACCGGCCGGCCCAAGGGCGTCAGAGTCCCGCACCGGGGCATCACGCGTCTGGTGCGCGGCGCGGACTTCATCCACTTCGGCCCCGAGGAGGTCTTCCTCCATCTGGCGCCCCTCGCGTTCGACGCGTCCACGCTGGAGGTCTGGGGCGCGCTGCTGAACGGCGCGACGCTGGTGCTGGCGCCGCCCAGGGTCTTGTCACTGGAGGAGACGGGAGCGCTGCTGCGGCGCGAAGGCATCACCACGCTGTGGCTCACCGCCGCCCTCTTCGACCAGATGGTGCTGCACCAGGGTGAAGCGCTGGCCCGCGTGAAGCAGGTGCTCGCGGGCGGCGACGTGCTGAGCGTGGAGCGCGTGCGCGAACACCTGAAGCGGTTGCCCCCGGGCGCGGTGTTGGTCAACGGCTACGGCCCCACGGAGAACACGACGTTCTCCGCCACGCACACGCTGCGCGCCGGAGACACCGTGGGCCATTCGGTGCCCATCGGCCGGCCGCTGTCGAACTCCACGGTGTGGGTGCTGGACGCGGCACTCCAGCCCGTGCCGCCGGGAGTGCCGGGCACGCTGTACGTGGGCGGAGACGGTCTGGCCTGGGGCTACCTCCAGCGCCCGGACCTCACGGCCGAACGCTTCATCCCCCACCCCTTCGCCACCGAGCCGGGAGCACGCCTCTACGACACGGGCGACCGCGTGCGCTGGCAGCGTGACGGGACGTTGGAGTTCCTGGGCCGCACCGACTTCCAGGTGAAGCTGCGTGGCTTCCGCGTGGAGTTGGGCGAAATCGAAGCTGTGCTGCGCCTGTCGCCGGAAGTCGAGGAGGCGGTGGTCGTGGTGCGCGAGGACGTGCCGGGCGACAAGCGCCTCGTGGCCTACGTCGTGAGCGGCGAAGGCCTGGACACGGGAGCACTGCGGGTGTCCGTGCAGAAGCAGCTGCCGGAGTACATGGTGCCCTCGGCCATCGTGGTACTGCCGAAGCTGCCGCTGAGTCCCAACGGCAAGGTGGACCGCAAGGCCCTGCCCGCGCCCCAGCCCCGTGCCACGGACAGTTCCACCGCTGCCCCCCGAAGCGCGCTGGAGAAGACGCTCGCGGGCATCTGGGCGGAGGTGCTGCAACTGAAGACGGTGGACATCCACGGCGACTTCTTCGAGCTGGGTGGCCACTCGCTGCTGGCCACGCAGGTCGTGTCGCGCATCCGCTCGACGCTGGGCCTGGAGCTGCCGCTGGGCGAACTGTTTCGTTCGCCCACGGTGGCATCGCTGGCGGAGCGGCTGGTGGATGCCCGCCGCACCCAGGCGCCACCGCTGGTCCGAGCAGAGCGCACGTCCGCGCCGCCGCTGTCGTTCGCTCAGCAGCGGCTGTGGTTCATCGACCAGTTGGAGCCGGGCAGCCCGCTCTACAACATGCCGCTGGCGCTGAGCCTCACCGGCGACCTGGACGTAGCCGCGCTGCAAGGAAGCCTGGACGCGCTGATGGCGCGGCATGAATCCCTGCGCACCACCTTCCGCATGGAGTCCGGCAAGCCCGTGCAGGACATCCACCCGGAGGGCCACGTCCCCCTAGAGACGGTGGACCTGACGGTCCTGGGCAGCCGCGCCGCGAGGCAGGCCGAAGCCCAGCGCCTGGGCCACGCGGAGACGCTGAAGCCCTTCGACCTGAAGCGCGGGCCGGTCGTCCGCGCGCTGCTGATGAAGCTGGATGAACGCGAGCACGTGCTGGTGCTGCACCTGCACCACATCGTCTCCGACGGGTGGTCGCTGGGCGTCCTCGTGCGGGAACTCACGGCCCTCTACGAGGCCATGCGCACAGGCCGCGCCGCCGTCCTGCCGGAGCTGCCGGTGCAGTACGCGGACTACGCCGTCTGGCAGCGCGGCTGGCTCCAGGGCGGCGTGCTGCAAGCGCAGGTCGAGTGGTGGAAGAACCAGTTGTCCGGAGCGCCCCTCGTGCTGGACATGCCCACCGACCGGCCGAGGACCACCACCGCCACGCAGCAAGGCGGCCTGGTCCGGGTGACGCTGCCGCGAGTCTTGAGCGAGCGCGTGGATGCATTGGCGCAAGCCGAAGGCGCCACGCCCTTCATGGCGCTTCTGGCTGCATTCCAGGCCGTACTGTCACGCGTGTCCGGGCAGGACGATGTGCTGGTGGGCTCGCCCATCGCGAACCGCCGGCAGGCGGAGACGGAGGGCCTCATCGGCTTCTTCGTGAACATGCTGGTGCTGCGCGGGCGCTTCGGCGCGAGGACGACCTTCCGCGAGCTGCTCGCGCAGATTCGCGCCACCACTCTGGGCGCGTACGAGCACCAGGACATCCCGTTCGAACACCTGGTGGAAGCGCTCCAACCCGAGCGTGACCTGGGGCGCACCCCGCTCTTCCAGGCGATGTTCGCGCTCCAGAACGCGCCCGTGCCGGAGATGGCGGTACCCGGACTCACCGTGGGGCCGGCCCACTTCGAGGGCGGCGCGCCGACGCAGTTCGAGCTGGCGCTGGACCTGAACCGGACCCGCGACGGCTACGAGGGCCGCATCCACTACGCCGCGGACCTCTTCGACGCGAGCACCATCGAGCGGCTCGTCGCGCACCTGCGCAGGCTGCTGGAGGCCGTGTGCGACGCGCCGGACCTGCCGCTGTCGGACGTGTCGCTCGTCTCGCCGGAGGAACTGGTGCGGCTGGTGCGCATGGGCAGCGGCGAGCGGGTGGACTTCGAGCGTGACGCCACCCTGCACGGCCTCATCGAGCGGCAGGTGACGCGCACCCCGGATGCGCCGGCCGTCGTGTTCGGAGAGACGGCGTTGACCTACCGGCAGCTCGACACGCGGGCGAACCAGCTCGCGTGGCGGCTGCGCTCCATGGGAGTGGGCCCGGAGGTGCGGGTGGGCCTGTGCCTGGAGCGCTCAGTGGAGGCCATCGTGGCGTTCCTCGCGGTGCTCAAGGCCGGGGGCGCCTTCGTGCCGCTGGACCCCAGGGCACCACCCGCGCGCAAGGACTACGTGCTGAAGGACAGCGGCGCGGCCGTGCTCGTCACGACGGGAGCCGCGTGCGGCGACTGGAGTCCGGGCACGGTGCAGACGCTGTGGCTGGACGTGGAGCAGACCGGACTGGGCGCCCTCTCTCACGAGCCCCTGCCCGCCCTGACAGGCCCGGAGCACCTGGCCTACGTGCTGTACACCTCCGGCTCCACGGGCAGGCCCAAGGGCGTCATGGTGCAACACCGCACCATCCTCAACATGCACCGGGCCTTCATCCGCGCCTTCTACGCGGGCCAGCCCAGGGGCCAGCGCGTCAGCGTCAACGCGCCGCTGTACTTCGACGCGGTGATGGACCGCGTGGTGCAGCTAATCGACGGCCACTGCCTCCACATCGTCCCGGACGCGCTGCGCGTGGACCCGGAGGCGATGCTCACGTGGCTGGAGCAGCACCGCATTGACTCGTTCGACTGCACCCCCGCGCAGCTCAAGCCGCTCCTGGCGGCGGGGATGCTGGAGCGCGCCTGGGTCCCGCCCCTCGTGATGATGGGAGGCGACGCATTGGACGTGGAGTCGTGGCGCAAGCTGGCCGCGACGGACCGCACGCGCGTCTTCAACGGCTACGGCCCCACGGAGTGCACCGTCTGCACGGCGGGCGTCACCATCCAGGGAACGCGCCGGACCGAGCCCTTCATCGGCCGGCCCGTGGCGAACCTGAACGCATATGTCCTCGACGCGCGGCAGCGGCCAGTGCCCATCGGGATGCCGGGAGAGTTGTGCTTCTCCGGCGAGAGCGTCACGCGAGGCTACCTGGGCCGTCCGGAACTGACGGCCGAGCGCTTCGTCCCGGATCCGTTCAGCGACGAGCCCGGCGCCCGCCTCTACCGCACGGGAGACCGGGGCCGTTGGAAGCCGGACGGCACGTTGGAGTTCATGGGCCGCCTGGACTTCCAGGTGAAGCTGCGCGGCTACCGCATCGAACTGGGCGAAATTGAAGCCACGCTGCGCACGCACGCGGGCGTCAATGACGCGGTGGCCCTGGTGCGCGAGGACGTGCCAGGCGATGCGCGGCTCGTGGCCTACGTGGTGACGGAGGGCGACACGGAGGGACTGCGCGAGCACCTGCGCCGGCACCTGCCGGAGTACATGGTGCCGTCCGCGTTCGTCGCCCTGCCCGCCCTGCCGCTGACGCCCAACGGGAAGCTGGACCGCAAGGCGCTGCCGTCACCGGAAGCGCAGCGGCGCGCGTCGCGCTCGTACGAAGCTCCGGCGACACCCGCGGAGGTGGCCCTGGCCTCGCTGTGGGAGGAACTGCTGAACGTGCCCGTCGTGGGCCGCAACGACCACTTCTTCGAACTGGGCGGCCACTCGCTGCTGGCCACGCAACTGGTCTCCCGAATCCGCGCCCGCTTCGGCGTGGACGTGGGCGTCCGGGCGCTGTTCGAGTCGCCCACCGTGGCGGGGCTCGCCCAGCGGCTGCCGGATGCACCGGAGGCCAGCGCCCTCCCGGCGCTGCGGCCCGCGGCGCCCCCCGGTCCTCATCCGCTATCGTTCGCGCAGCAGCGGCTGTGGTTCATCGACCAGTTGGAGCCGGGCAGCGCGCTCTACAACATGCCCACGGCGCTGCGCCTCACAGGCACGGTGGACGTGCCCGCGCTCCAGCAGGCCTTCGACGCGCTGGTGGAACGCCACGAAGCGCTGCGCACCACCTTCGAGTCCCACGACGGTGAACCCCGCCAGCACGTGCACCCCGCCCCCACCGGAGTCCTGTCGGTGGTGGACCTGACGGGCCTGCCGGATGACCTGCGGGAAGCGGAGGCCATCCGGCTCGCGAGCGAGGACGCACTGACGCCCTTCGACCTCGCCACGGGGCCGCTGGTGCGGCTCACGCTGCTGAAGCTGGGCGAAGCGGAGCACGTGCTGCTGTTGTGCATGCACCACGCCATTGGAGACGGCTGGTCCATGAGCATCCTGGTGCGTGAAGTCACCGCGCTCTACGAGGCATTCCGGCAGGGCCAGCCCTCGCCGCTGGCTCCGTTGCCGGTGCAGTACCCGGACTTCGCCGTGTGGCAGCGATGCTGGCTCCAGGGCGAAGTGCTGGACGCGCAGCTCGCGTGGTGGACGCAGCAGTTGGCCGGAGCCCCTCAGGCCCTGGCGCTGCCTACTGACAAGCCGCGTCCGCCCCAGCGCTCCGCGAGGGGCGCCACCTTCCCGGTGCGACTGTCGCAGCCGTTGAGCGAGGCGGTGGAGGCACTGGCCCAGGCGGAGGGTGCCACGCCCTTCATGGTGCTGCTCGCGGCCTTCCAGACGCTGCTGCACCGGTACTCCGGCCAGGAGGACCTGCTCGTGGGCACCTCCATCGCGGGCCGGCGTCACGCGGAGACGGAGGGCCTCATTGGCTTCTTCGTCAACACGCTGGTGCTGCGCGCGCGGTTCGATGGACGCCCGTCGTTCCGGACGCTGCTCGCGCAGGTGCGCGCCACCACGCTGGGCGCGTACGAGCACCAGGACATCCCCTTCGAGCGCCTGGTGGAGGCCGTGCAGCCCGCGCGCGACCTGTCGCGCACGCCGCTCATCCAGGCCCTCTTCGCGCTCCAGAACATGCCGGACGCGGAGGTGCGCCTGCCGGAGTTGACGCTGCGTCCAGTGGAGGTGGACCTGCCCACGACGAAGTTCGACCTGGACCTCGCGCTGTCCCGCACGGAGCAGGGCTTCGAGGGGACCCTCTCCTACGCCACGGACCTCTTCGAGCCCGCCACGGCCCGTAGGCTGTCCGAGCACCTGGTCCAACTGCTGGAGGGCGCGGTCGCGAAGCCCGACGCCGCGCTCGACACCCTGCCCCTGCTGACGGCCGAGGAGCGCCAGTGGGTACTGGAGGAGTGGAGTGGCGAAACAGCCCGCTTCGACGCCGACCTGCTCTTCCACGCACGCTTCGAACAGCAGGTGGCGCGCACGCCCAAGGCTCCCGCCGTGGTGATGGGCGACACGACGGTGTCCTTCCACCAGCTCAACGTGCGCGCGAACCAGCTGGCGCACTACCTGCGCTCGCTGGGCGTGGGCCCGGAGGCGCCGGTGGCCTTCTGCCTGGAGCGCTCGCCGGAGGCCATCGTCGCCCTCCTGGGCATCCTCAAGGCGGGCGGCGCGTACGTGCCGCTCGACCCCGCGGCCCCTGAAGCGCGACGGGCCTTCATCCTGGAGAACAGCGGCGCGGCCGTGCTGCTGACCATGCAGGATCAGGTGGAGTCGTGGCAGCCGGCGGTGCGGCACGTGGTGCGACTGGACGCGGACGCGCGGCGCATCGAAGCGTCCTCGCCGGGCAACCCGCGTTCGGGCGTGCGGCCGGAGCATCTGGCCTACGTCATCTACACGTCGGGCTCCACGGGCATGCCCAAGGGCGTGATGGTCCAGCACCGCTCGCTTTCGCACCTGCGGCACGCGATGTCCGAGGCGTGCTTCAGCAAAGTGCCTCCGGGCATGCGGGTGGCCCTCAACGCGCCGTACTACTTCGACGTGTCGGTGGCGCAGTGGGTGCTGATGGGAGACGGCCACTGCCTGTGCCTCGTCCCGGAAGCCGTTCGGCAGGATCCAGAGGCGATGCTCGCGTGGCTGGAGCAGCGGAGGGTAGACGTCCTGGACTGCACGCCGTCGCAGTTCAAGCTGCTGCTGGAGGCGGGGCTCCTGGAGCAGGGGCATGTGCCCGCGCACATCCTCCTCGCCGGAGAGGCGGTGGACGAGGTGACGTGGCGCACGCTCGCGGAGGCGCGGCGCACGCGGGCGTTCAACCTCTACGGCCCGACGGAAACGACGGTGTATGCGACCTGGGAGCGCATCTCCGGCACGGCGCACCCCACGCCCATCATCGGGAGGCCCCTGGTGAACATGGGGGCCTACGTGCTGGACGCGAACCTGAGTCCCGTGTCGGTGGGCGTCCCGGGTGAGCTGTTCATCGCGGGCGAGGGCCTGGCGCGTGGCTACCGCAACCGTCCAGACCTGACGGCGGAGCGCTTCCTGCCGCATCCGTTCAGCACGAAGCCCGGAGCCCGCCTCTACCGCACGGGCGACCGGGTCCGCTGGAAGCACGATGGCACGCTCGACTTCATGGGGCGCGTGGACTTCCAGGTGAAGCTGCGCGGCTACCGCATCGAGCCGGGCGAAATCGAGGCCGCGCTGCGCACGCACCCGGGCATCCGCGACGCGATGGTGCTCGCGCGTGAGGACGTGCCGGGCGTGCAACGGCTGGTGGCGTACGTGGCGCCGGAGGTGGACACCGCTCCGCTCCGAAGCCACCTCCAGCGCTCGCTGCCGGACTACATGATCCCGGCGGCCTACGTCGCCCTGCCCGTCCTGCCGCTGACGCCCAACGGCAAGGTGGACCGCAAGGCGCTGCCGGCTCCGTTGGATGAAGCCGCGCCCCCCGAAGCGAGGGTCGGCCCCAGGGACGAACAGGAAGCGCTGCTCGAGCGTCTCTGGGCCGAAGCCCTGGGCGTGGCCGCGGTGGACGTGCGCACCAGCTTCTTCGAACTGGGTGGGCACTCGCTGCTCGCGGTGCGGCTGATGGCGGCGGTGCACCGGGAGACGGGCCGCAAGCTCCCGCTGTCAGCGCTCTTCCAGGCCCCCAGCGTGGAGCGGTTCGCGGTCCTGCTGGGAGAGGCCGAGCCAGAGGCGCCGAAGCCCTTCACGCCGCTGGTGCCCTTCACGACCGAAGGCACCGGCACGCCGTTCTTCTGCGTGCACCCGGTGGGCGGCAACGTGCTGGCCTACGCGGAGCTCGCGCGGAAGCTGGGAGCGGATCAGCCCTTCTACGGCATCCAGGCCCGGGGCCTCGACGGAACGGATCAGCCGCTGGACACCGTGGAGGCCCTGGCCGCCAGCTACGTACGGGCGGTGCGAGGTGTCCAACCCCACGGCCCGTACCGCCTGGGCGGTTGGTCCCTGGGCGGCGTCATCGCCTACGAGATGGCGTACCAGCTCCGCGAAGCAGGCGAAGCCGTGGAGCTGGTGGCGATGATCGACTCATACGTCCCAGAGACGGTGCCGGACTCGGAGCCGGACCTGGACCGCACGCTGGCGGCGGGCCTGTTCGCGCAGGACCTGGGCGTTTCGCTGGAGGCCCTGGCACCTGACGCGTCGATCATGGAGGTGCTGGAAGCCGCGGTCCAGGCCGGCGCGCTGCCGCCCGGCGTGGACGCCACGGCCCTCTTCCAGGTCTTCGAGGCGAACCTCGAAGCGGCCCGGCGCTACCACCCACCCGCGATGGAGCAACACGTCCTGCGCATCCACGCGGAGGAGCGGGACGAGTCACGCCCCATCGACGGCGGTTGGGCGGCGCTGGTGGGCGAGCAGCTCGAATCGCACGAACTGCCGGGCACCCACCACACGCTGCTGCGCGAGCCCACGGTGCAGTCAGTGGCGGAGCTGCTGGCGAAGGCACTCCGGGACGCAGGCAGGTAGCAACGAAGAACCCCGCTCCCTCTCGTCGAGGGGGCGGGGTCCGTGAACCGCGTCACCGCTGGACCGCGGCTACTTGTGCGCGTTCAGGTCCGGCTCGGACGTGGGCGCCTTGTCGGCGGGCACGTCGAAGAAGGCGTTGGGGCTGGAAGCGCGCGTCGGCGACATGCTGTTCTCCAGCGTCTCCGGCACGGGCGGCAGGGCCACCGGCGTCATCTGCGCCTGGGCGGCGGCCTCGGCCTTGATCTTCGCGTTCTTGCGGCGGCGGTAGAGGAAGTAGCCCACCGCCAGCACCGCCAGCGTCCCCATCACCACGACCTGGCCGTCCTTCAGCTTGCGGATGACCATGTCCAGCTCGCCACCGAAGTGGAACCCGAGCCACACGAACACCGGCGCGGACAGGAGCGCCGCCAGGCCGTCCCAGAAGATGAAGCGCCAGTACGACATGTGCACGGAGCCCGCGGTGAAGTACGTCACCGCGCGCACGCCCGGCATGAAGCGGGCGATCATCACGATCTTCTGGCCGTGCGTGACGAAGAGCGACTCCACCTTCGCCCGCTTCTCCGGCGTGACGATCTTGGAGAAGAACCCTCCGCCCTTCGCCCCCGGATCGCGCCCCAGCCGCGTGCCCAGCCGGCGCCCCGCCAGGTAGATGAGGCTGTCACCCACCAGGATGCCGAAGAACCCCACCGCCATCATCACCGGCAGGTGCGCCGCGCCCTTGTGCGCCAGGAACCCACCGAGGATGAGCGAGATGTCCTCCGGCAGCGGCACGCCCAGTCCGCACGCCACCAGGATGGCGAACACGGACAGGTAGGCGAAGAGGCCCTGGGAGCTACCGAGCAGGTTGGTGAGCAGTTCTTCCACGCGTCGTTCCGTCCAATCACTTCCCGAAGGGCCGCTCGGCAACCACCCGGGCCGGCCCGTCCATCACCCAGCCATCAACCGGGTGAGGCAGTTGAAAACTCCGGCCGCCCAGCTTCCCACCTCAAGCGCCCGCGCCACATCACGAAAGCCGCCGCCCGTCTGTCTACCCACACCCACGGTGTGCGACATCCCGAGAGCCTGGAGAGGCTCCAGGCGAGCACAGTAACCACCTCCGGTGCGGGTGGCAGGACCGTTCGCCGTTCTGGCCTCCCGGCAGGAGCCCGGGGCCACCTGTCCGACAGTCGTTCAGGTTCCCGGGGCCCGCGCCACCAGCGTGCGCAGCATGTCCCGGTTGTCCCGGGCCTTGGCGCCGAAGTGGCTGACGATGCCCATCAACAACTTGATGCAGGCCTGCGGCTTCTGGGCGAGCAGCTTCTGGAAGTCCGCCGCGCGGATCTCCAGCGCCATCACGTCCGTCTGGGCCGTGGCCGAGCACAGCCGCTCGCCCTTCTGCACGAGCGCCAGCTCACCCAGGGGCTCACCGGCGGTCACCTCGCCCAGGGGCACGTCCTCGCCCGAGGGGCTCCGGGCGCTCAGCCGCACCGTGCCCTCACCCACGATCAGCAGCGAGTCCCCCGCCTTGCCCTCGGTGAACAGGGCCGTCCCCTTGGGGTAGGCGCGCGACACGGCCGCCGCCGCGAAGATGGAGATGCCGGTGTCGGTGAAGCCCTTGAAGAGCGGACAGGCCTTCAGGGTCGTCTCGGGGGCGAGCGCCATGGGGTGTTCCTAACACGCACAGCGCGGCCGCGTCAGCGGCTGGCGCGGTGTTCGGCGGCGGTGTGCACGTAGTGGAGGGCGGACTGCACCAGGAACTCGCGTTCGCCGTCGTGGATGGGGCGCTTCACCTTGCCGGGCGAGCCCACCACCAGCGACCCGGGGGGAATCTTCGTCCCGGGCGTCAGCAGCGTACCGGCGCCGATGATGCAGTCGTCCCCCACCTCCACGCCGTCCATCAGGATGGCGCCCATGCCCACCAGCACTCGGTGGCCCACGACGCACCCGTGGAGGATGACCCGGTGGCCCACCGTGCAGTCGTCGCCCACCGTGGTCGAGTCACCCTGGCTGGTGACGTGGATCATGGTGAGGTCCTGGATGTTGGTGCGCTTGCCGATGCGGATGGAGTTCACGTCCCCGCGCAGCACGGAGTTGAACCAGATGGACGAGTCCTCGCCCAGCTCCACGTCGCCCACCACCTGGGCGGAGTCCTCGATGAAGCAGCTCGGGTGGACGCGGGGGGACACCCCGCGAAACGGCTTCAACGGCATGGTGGCACCTCCGACGGCGGGACAGCGGCGGAGGCGTCAGGCCTCCGCCGGGACATGCTGCGGCACGGGCAGCTCCACGGCGGGCGGCGCCACGGTGGGGGCCTGGAGCACCGCCACCTGCTTGCCCGCGAGCTGGTTGGGCGTGGCGCGCTCCACGTGCACCTTCACGACGGAGCCCGCCGCAGCGTCACCCTCGAAGTTCACCGTGCGGTTCTCCGGCGTGCGGCCGAAGCGCTTGGTGGCGTCGTAGCGCGAGCGGCCCTCCACCAGCACCTCCACGTCCAGGCCCACCTGCGCCTGGGTGTACTCGCCGCTGATGCGCCGCTGCAGCTTCTGCAGCCGCTCCAGCCGGGCCACCTTCACCTCGTGCGGGATGGGGCCCCAGTCCTTCTCGCGCAGCGCGGCGCCCGTCTTGGGGCGCGGGCTGTACACGAAGGAGAACTGGTTGTCGTACTTCACCCGTTCGGTGAGCTGCATCGTCATCTCGAACTCCTCCTCGGTCTCCCCGGGGAAGCCGACGATGATGTCCGTGGTGATGGCGATGCCGGGACGCGCGGCGCGCAGCTTCTCCAGCCGCTCCATGTACTGCTCGACGGTGTAGTCGCGGCGCATCATCTTCAGGATGCGGTCGCTGCCGCACTGCACGGGCAGGTGGAAGTGCGGGGCGATCTTCGGCTGCACCCGGAACGCTTCGATCAGCTCGTCCGACAGGTCATGCGGGTGGCTCGTCGTGAAGCGCACGCGTTCGATGCCCGGCACCTCCGCGGTGCGCAGGAGCAGCTGCGCGAAGCTGATGCCGCCCTGGTACGAGTTCACGTTCTGGCCAATGAGCGTGACTTCCCGCACGCCCACGCCGGCCAGGTCCGCCACCTCGTTGAGCACCTCCGGGAAGTTGCGGCTCACCTCGCGGCCACGGGTGTGCGGGACGATGCAGAACGAGCAGACGTTGTCGCAGCCCTTCATCACCGTGACGAACTCGGACACCTTGCCGCGGGACGTCTCCGCGTCGGCGCGCGGGAAGACGTACTCCTCGGAGTCCACGAAGGCCGTCTCCACCACGCGCTCGCGGGCGTCCTGCACGCGGGCGATCACTTCCGGCAGCTTCGCGATGTTGTCCGGGCCGAAGACGAAGTCCAGGTACGGGACCTTCTTCAGCAGCTTGTCCTTCTCCTGCTGGGCCACGCAGCCGCCCACGCCCAGGATGGCGCCCCGGCTGGCCTTCACGGCGCGGTAGCGCCCCAGCGCGGAGAGCATCTTGTCCTCGGCCTTCTCCCGGATGGAGCAGGTGTTGAGGATGATGAGGTCCGCGTTGTCCGCCTCGGGCGTGGGGACGTAGGACATCTTCGACAACGCCTCGCTCATGCGGAGCGAGTCGTTGACGTTCATCTGGCAGCCGAAGGTGTGGATGAAGTAGCGCTTCATGGGTGGGCCTTGAAGGAAAACGGGCCGTTATGGAACGCCCGGACGCGGAATGCAACCGGGCGGGCACTCCGGGTCATCCCCGGCTGAGCACCTTGGTGAGCCGGGTGTGCAGGGCCACCAGCTCCGGCTCACGCTCCCGGAGCAGGGCCACCGTCTCCACGCCGTACCGCCGGCCCAGGGCGTCCGTCTCCCGCTCCTGCTTCACCAGCTCGTCCTGGACGCGCTTCTTCACCTCGTCCACCTCCGGCCCGGAGCGGGACTCCAGCTCCGTCAGCTTCGAGCGCAGCCGCTGCGCGGTCCACCGCCGCCCACCAAAGGCCCGGAGGACGGCGCTCCCCCACTCCGCCGCCTTCACGTCCAGGCCGCTCGACTCCAGGGCCGCCTTGGCCGCCCCGGCCATGGCCTCCGGGCTGGTGTCCGCCTCCACGTGCGACAGGAAGGTCTCCTGGTAGCGGACCAGCTGTTCGAGCAGCGCCTTGTCCACCGGCCGGGACGCCATGCGCAGCGTGCGGTCGTCGGCGGCGTCGAAGGCCGGACCGGTCTCCACGTTGGGGACGTCCTGGTAGTCGTCGAAGAAGGACGGGGCCATGGGGGCGCTCCTCGTTGGGTGAAGGGGTTTTCAGACGGGGACGAGCTGTTCCGCGATGCGGGCCAGGTCCGACACGGAGGTGACGACCACGGCCTGGGTGCAGTGCTTCTCGTAGGTGAGCATCTCGCTGTCGCCGATGCCCCAGTTGCCCCGGTCCTCGGGGCAGATCCACAGCACGCGCTTGGCCTTGCGCTTCAGGTCCTTCAGGGCCCAGGCGTTGCTCGCGTTGTAGTTGTTGCGGCCGTCGCCGATGATCATCACGGTGGTGCGGCGCGTGATGCTGCCCAGGTGGTCGCGCGTGAAGTCCGCCAGCGCGCGGCCGTAGTTGGAGTTGGAGCTCATGGACACGGTGCGCCCGGCGGTCGCCGCGTCGATGGCCTCGCTCACGTCCAGGTCCTTGAAGAACTGCGTCACCTCGCCCACGTCGGACACGAAGACGAACGAGCGCACGCGCACGAACAGCGACTGCATCGTGTGCATGAACAGCAGCATCATCCGGGACGCGTTGCGCACGGAGTCGGACACGTCGCAGAGCACCACCAGCTCCGGACGCTCCGGGCGGCGGGTGCGGAACACGGGCACCATGGGGATGCCGTCCCACGGCATGTTACGGCGCAGCGTGCGCTGGGCGTGGAGCGACCCGCGCCGGTGCGAGCGCTGCTTGCGGATCATCCGGCTCTTGAGCTTCTCCGCCAGCGTGCGGACGGCGGCCTCCATCTGGTCCACCTCCGCCTGCGTGAGCAGGTGCAGCGGCTTCTCCGTGACGGTGTCCGTGCGGCGGCGGATGCGCGCCTCGGACTGGCGCTTCACCTCCGCGCGGGCGGCCTCTTCAATCTTGCGCATCGCCGCGGCCACGTGGCGCGAGACGATCTCCACGCCCTCGGTGTGCAGCCCGCGAGCCTTGAGCTCGTCCTCCATCGACTTGAGGTCGGAGCGCGCCCGCTCCATGCCCGCGCCCGCGAGCATCCGCCGCGTGAAGAACCCCGTCTGAAGGGGGCTCTCCAGCTGCCCCAGGTCCAGCTGGAGCGACGCCTGCCGGAAGATCTGCGCCAGCCGCGCGCGGTCACCCGCGAGGATGGCCTGCGCCAGGGGGGACATCTCCGGCGCCAGCAGGTTCATCTGGTAGATGACCATCTTCAAGAGGTCGCCTTCCAGGTAGCCCTCTTCCTCCAGCTGCTTCGCCAGCGACTTGTCGAGTGCCTCGAACGTGCGGGCCGCGCCGGAGAAGAAGAAGTCGAACGCGCGGCGGAACGTCTCCACGTCCAGCTCGCGCTTCACCAGCGTGGTGCGCAGCACGGAGCGGAACAGCCCCCGGTCCTCGAGGCCCACCTCCGCGGTGGCGCGAAGCGCGTCCTGCACCTCGGACGTGCTGACGCGCACGCCGTTCTGGCGAAGCACTTCGGCGAACTCGACGATGCGGGCGTCCATGGCGCGTCAGGCTCCCCGTTCGAACGACATCACCGCTTCCACGTGGTGCGTCTGCGGGAACATGTCCACCACCTGGAGCGCCACGGGCTTGTAACCGGCGTCCACCAGCCCCGCCGCGTCGCGCGCCAGCGAGGCCGGGTCGCACGCCACGTAGACGACCCGGCGCACGTTCAACGCGCGCATCCACTTCGCCAGGCCCGGAGCCCCGGCGCGCGGCGGATCCGCGAGGCACAGGTCGAACGAACGCCCCTCCGCCACCAGCCCGTCGCACACCTTGCGAGCGTCGCCCTGGACGAAGCGCACGTTGGACACGCTGCCCTCGCGAGCGCTCCGTTGCGCCAGCTCCACGCCCACCGGGGACGACTCCACGCCCAGCACCGACCCGGCCGTGCCCGCCAGGGGGAACGTGAAGTTGCCGTTGCCGGAGTACAGCTCCAGCACGGCGTCCGTCTCCTTCGCGCCCAGCTCGTACAGGGCCGCCGTGACGAGCCCCACGTTGGCCTCCGCGTGCGCCTGCGCGAACGCATCCGGCCGCAGGTACACCGGCACCTCGGGGCGCAGCGGGGACAGCGAGCGCAGCACCGGCCGGCCGATGAGCCGCGCCGAGCCCTCCTTGGGCACCAGCACCGCGCCCTCCAACCGCAGCGCGCGCGCCGCGGCCTCCGCCGCCTCCAGGTGCCGCGCCGTGACCGGGCCGCTCATGTTCACCGCGAACGCGGCCTTGTCGCCCTCGGCCAGCAGGAGCACCTCCTCGGTGTCCCTGGCCAGCGGCTTGAGCAGCGGGGCCAGCTTCCCGGGCAGCGCCGTGAGCACGGGCGTGAGCGCGGGGCAGACGTCCACCGGGATGCGCTCGTGCGTGCGCCGGCCGAAGTAGCCGAGCGCCCCCTTCCCCGCCCCGTGCAGCACCGCGCGGCGGCGGTAGCCCCAGTCCCGGGGCGCCACCATCAACGGCCGCACGGTGAAGGCCGAGCGCTTCAGGCGGCCCAGGTGCTCCAGCGTGGAGAGGACGATCTCCTGCTTCGCGGACCGCTGCGCCGGGACGGACAGCTCCAGCCAGTCGCAGCCACCGCACGCGTCGGACAGGACGCAGCGCGACGACACGCGCTCCGCCCCGTCCATCAGCACCTGGCCCAGCAGGCCGCGCAGGACCTTGCCCTGGGCCTCCAGGCGGACACGCACGGTGTCGCCGGGGAACGCGCCCGGCACGAACACGGTGCGCCCCTCCCACTGGGCCACGCCTTCGCCCAGCTGGCCCAGCCGCTCAATCGTCAGTTCAATGGGGGATTCGGGCAGCGTCGTCATCGCAGGCGCACTCGAGGGGGCCGCCTGGGAGGGGCCGCCCTACTTCCGGGTCGCGCTGCCACGCTCGTCCGCCGGCAGGGCTTCCCGCAGGCGCTCCACGAACGCTTCGATGCGCGACCGCTTCTCGTCGTCAACGTCCAGGAACTCCACCGCCATCCCCGGGACCTCGGACCCCGGCGTCCCCTGGGGGTTGGTGCGGGTCACCTTCCCGGACAGGTCCACCGGGAAGCTGGCGCCCGGCAGCGACACCAACAGGCGCACCACCGTGCCCACCGGCAGCGGCTGCGGCGTGTTGATGTAGAGCCCGCCGCGCGACAGGTTCACCGCCCAATCCGTCACGAAGCCCGCCACCGTGCGGTACGCCACGGGCAGCTCATGGTCGATGCGGTGCGCGCGAGGCGCGGGGACAGGCTTCTCCGAGGTGTCAGCCATGCGGTGCTCCGTTCCCCGGGGAAAGGTGGCTTCCGTCCCACACTGGGAAACGGAAGCGCACCCTAGCACCCTACTTCAGGCCTGGAACTTCATCTCGCGCAGGTCGGGCGCGATCTTCAGCTTCGGCTCGGTGAGCTGCTGCACCCGTTCCACCGTCAGTCCGGGTGCCAGCTCGCGCAGGACCAGGCCCTCCGGCGTCACGTCGATGAAGGCGTGGTCCGTGACGATGTGGTGCACGCACTTGAGGCCGGTCAGCGGCAGCGAGCACTTCTTCAAGATCTTGGGCTGCCCGTCCTTGTTGGCGTGCTCCATGGCCACGTAGATGCGCTTGGCACCCACGGCCAGGTCCATGGCGCCGCCCATGCCCTTCACCATCTTGCCGGGGATCATCCAGTTGGCCAGGTCACCCTCTTCGCTGACCTCCATGGCGCCCAGCACGGCCAGGTCGATGTGGCCGCCGCGGATCATCCCGAAGGACAGCGCGGAGTCGAAGAAGGCGGAGCCCTTCACCACCGTCACCGTCTCCTTGCCCGCGTTGATGAGGTCCGGGTCCTCGCTCCCCTCCTCCGGATACGGCCCGATGCCGAGCAGGCCGTTCTCCGACTGGAGCACCACCTCCACCCCGTGCGGGATGTAGTTGGGCACGAGCGTGGGGATGCCGATGCCCAGGTTCACGTAGAAGCCGTCCTTCAGCTCCTGGGCGATGCGCTGCGCGATCTGTTCACGAGTCAGGGGCATGGCTCAGGACGCCTTCTTGCGGACGGTCCGCCGCTCGATCCACTTCTGGAGGTTCTGCGCCTGCACGATGCGGTGCACGAAGATGCTCGGGATGTGCACCATGTCCGGGTCCAGCTCGCCCGGCTGCACGATGTGCTCCGCCTGCACGATGGTGACCTTGGCGGCCATGCACATCATGGGCGTGAAGTTCCGAGCCGTCTTGTGGAACACCAGGTTGCCCCAGGTGTCCGCCTTCCAGGCGTGGACGATGGCGAAGTCCGCCTTCAGCGGCGTCTCCAGGACGTGGAGGCGCCCGTCGATCATGCGCGACTCCTTGCCCTCCGCCACCTGGGTGCCCGCGCCCGTCGGCGTGAAGAACCCGCCAATGCCGCAGCCCCCGGCGCGGATGCGCTCCGCGAGCGTGCCCTGGGGGTTCAACTCCACCTCCAGCTCCCCGGAGAGGAACTGCCGCTCGAACTCCTTGTTCTCCCCCACGTAGCTGGCGACCATCTTCTTCACCTGCTTGTTCTGCAGGAGGATGCCCAGCCCCAGCTCCGTGGTGCCGCAGTTGTTGGAGATGATGGTGAGGCCCTTCACGTTCTTCTTGTGCAGGGCCGTGATGAGGTTCTCGGGGTTGCCGCACAGCCCGAACCCACCACTCATGAGGGTGATGTTGTCCGGGATGTCGGCGACCGCCTCATCCGCGCTCGCGTAGACCTTGTTCATGCGGGCGGTGTCCTTTTCAGCGCTCGACCATCAGCGCGATGCCTTCGCCGCCGCCGATGCAGAGCGACGCCACGCCGCGCTTCTTGTCCTGGTCCTTCATCGTCTGGAGCAGCGTGACGAGCACGCGAGCGCCGGACGCGCCAATCGGGTGGCCCAGCACCACCGCGCCGCCGCGCACGTTCACCTTGGACGGATCCAGGCCGAGGATCTTGTTGTTCGCGATGGACACCACGGAGAAGGCCTCGTTGATCTCCCAGAGGTCCACGTCCTTGGCCGTCACGTTCTGCTTCTTGAGCAGCGTGTTGATGGCGTCCGCCGGCGCGATGGTGAACTCCACCGGCTTGCGGGCGGCCTGCGCGTAGCCCTTGATGCGGCCCAGGATGGTGCGGCCCTCCGCCTTCGCCTTCTCCTCGCTCATCAGCACCAGCGCCGCGGCGCCGTCGTTGATGGAGGACGCGTTGGCGGCCGTCACGGTGCCGTCCTTCTTGAACACCGGCTTCAGGCCCGGGATCTTGTCCGGCTTGGCGTTCTTGGGGCCCTCGTCTTCGGAGACGGTGGTGAACTCATCCGGCTTCTTGCCGGGGATCTGCACGGGGACGATCTCCGCAGTGAACAGGCCTTCCTTCTGGGACTGGATGGCGCGGCGCGTGGACTCCAGCGCGAACTCGTCCTGCTGCGCGCGGCTGATGCCCTGGGAGGTGGCGCACTCCTCGGCGCAGTTGCCCATGTGGACGTTGCCGTACACGTCCCAGAGGCCGTCGGAGATCATCGCGTCCTTGAACTCCACGTTGCCCATGCGCGAGCCGCCGCGCATGGTGTGGCTCAGGTAGGGCGCGTTGGACATGGACTCCATGCCGCCCGCGACGATGACGTCCGCGTCACCCAGGGCGATGGACTGCGCCGCGGCGATGACCGTCTTGAGGCCGGAGCCACAGACCTTGTTCAGCGTGACGGCCGGGACGGAGTCCGGGAGGCCCGCGAAGATGGCCGCCTGACGTGCCGGGGCCTGGCCCACGCCCGCCTGCAGGACGCAGCCCATGATGACCTCCTGCACGGCCTCCGGCTTCACGCCCGCGCGCTCCAGCGCCGCCTTGATGGCGATGGCGCCCAGCTGCGGGGCGGTGAGCTTGGACAGCGCTCCCTGGAAGGAGCCGATGGGGGTACGGGCCGCGCCCACGATGACGACTTCACGAGCCATGGAACTGTCTCCTTGAGAGGGGAACCGGAACCGCTGGAAAGGTTGGGATGCGACTTATCACGGGCGGTTTCGGGCGAATCAAATGGAAACGGCCGGGCTCCCGCAGGGGAACCCGGCCGCCATCCACTTCAAGACGTGGGGCTGATTACTTCTTCAGCTTGCTCGCCATCACGTCGCCCAGGCGGGCCTTGGAACCCTCGGCCTGCTTGCGCAGGTACTCGCGGTAGTCCTCGCCCTCGCCGATGAGCGCCTTGATGGACAGCGCCACCTTGCGGTCCGGGGTGTTGATGTCGATGAGCTTGACCTCGACCTCCTGGCCCTCCTGCACCACGTCGCGGGGGTTCTCCACGCGCTCTTCCTTCAGCTCGGAGACGTGGACGAGGCCCTCGATGCCCGGCTCGATCTCCACGAACGCGCCGAAGTCGGTGACCTTGGTGACCTTGCCCTTCACGCGGCTGCCCACCGGCAGGCGCTCGGACAGCGTCTCCCAGGGGTCCGGCTGGAGCTGCTTGATGCCCAGGCTGAAGCGCTCGTTCTCGACGTCGATGTTGAGGACCACCGCCTCGACCTCGTCGCCCTTCTTGAACATCTCGCCCGGGTGCTTGATGCGCTGGGTCCAGGAGATGTCGGACACGTGCACCAGGCCGTCCACGCCCTCCTCGACGCCGACGAACACGCCGAAGTCGGTGACGTTGCGGATCTGGCCCTTGATGACGGAGCCGATCGGGTACTTGTCCTCGAGCAGCGTCCAGGGGTTCTGCTCGATCTGCTTCATGCCCAGCGCGATGCGCTTGGCCTTCGGATCGATGTCGAGGACGACGGCCTCCACCGTCTGGCCGACCTCCAGGATCTTGGACGGGTGCTTGAGGCGCTTGGTCCAGGACATCTCGGACACGTGCACCAGGCCCTCCACGCCCTGCTCGATCTCGATGAACGCGCCGTAGTCCGTGATGGACACGACCTTGCCGGCGACGCGGGTACCGACGGGGTACTTCTCGTCGGCGCGGTGCCACGGGTCCTCCTGGATCTGCTTGAGGCCCAGGCTGACGCGCTCCTGCGCGGGGTCGAACTTGAGGACGACGACGCGCACTTCGTCACCGACGTTGAACATCTCGCTGGGGTGACCGATGCGGCCCCAGGACATGTCGGTGATGTGGAGCAGGCCGTCGATGCCGCCGAGGTCGATGAAGGCGCCGTAGTCCGTGAGGTTCTTGACCACGCCCTTGAGGACCGCACCCTCCTTGAGGTTCTTGAGGGTCTCCTTCTTCATCTCCTCGCGCTGCTTCTCCAGCAGCACGCGGCGAGAGAGGACGATGTTGCCGCGCTTCTTGTTGAACTTGATGACCTTGAACTCGAATTCCTTCGAGATGTACTGGTCAAGGTTGCGCACAGGGCGGATGTCGACCTGGGAGCCGGGGAGGAACGCCTTCACGCCGATGTCGACGGAGAGGCCGCCCTTCACGCGTCCGACGATGGTGCCCTTGACGATCTCATCACGCTCGCACGCGGCGGAGATCTCGTCCCAGATGCGCATCTTGTCGGCCTTCTCCTTGGAGAGGACGACCATGCCGGTGTCGTTCTCGCGGCTCTCCAGGAGGACCTCGACGGGGTCGCCGGCCTTGACCGTGACTTCCCCGCGGGGATTGGTGAACTCGGAGATCGGGACCTGACCCTCGGACTTGTAGCCGATGTCCACGATCGCGAAATCCTTCGTCACCTGCACGACCGTGCCCTTGACGATCTCGCCTTCCTTCAGGATTCCGTCGCCGCCACGCTCCTTGAGCGAGGCCTCGAACATCGCCGCGAAGTCTTCGTCACCGCCGTCGATCTGCTGGTTCACGTTCTGCTGCATGAATGGGAAGTCCTTGGAACGGTACAACTGCCCCCTGTTTGAATGGGTGCGCGGCCGCCTGCGGGGAGCGACGGGAAACCGCGGGTGTCCCCTGAATGGGAACGCAAGGCTGGTTGGAAGCCGCGCACCCTAGACACCTGAGTTTCCGGGAGTCAAGCGGGGGCGCTGCGCCAAGTGGTGATCCGTGTTCTATGAACGCCCGGCCGGGTCCGCATCTGTCCTACCCGGCGGGTGCCCCCTGCCCGCTCGCCCCGTGTGGGACAAGCGGAGCGCTACCCCTCGCGCCGGAATGTTTCCCGGGCGATGACCATCCGCTGCACCTCGCTGGTGCCCTCGTAGATGGTCTGGACGCGCGCGTCCCGGAAGTAACGCTCGACCGGGAACTCGTCGATGTAACCGTAACCGCCGTGCAGTTGCACCGCTTTGTCCGCGACCTTGTTGCTCATCTCGCTGGCGAAGAGCTTCGCCATGGAGGCCTCGCGGGTGAACGGCTGGCCGGCCTCCTTGAGGGCGGCGGCGCGCAGGGTCAGCAGCTCCGCCGCATCCAGTTGCGTACGCATGTCCGCCATCATGAAGCGCGGGGCCTGCAGGTCCGCCACGGCCTGGCCAAAGGCCTTGCGGTCCTTGGTGTAGGAGACGGTGGCCTCCAGCGCGGCGCGGCCGGTGCCGCACGCCTGCGCGGCGATGCCAATGCGCCCGCCGTCCAGCGCCATCATGGCCAGGCGGAACCCGTCGCCCTCCTTGCCCAGGAGGTTCTCCGCGGGGACTTCGCAGTCCTCGAAGGTGAGCCCCACGGTGTTGGACGCGCGCAGGCCCATCTTGTCCTCGTGCTTGCCCACGTGGAGGCCCTTGGCGCCGCCCTCCACGATGAAGCAGGACAGACCCTTGTTGCCGGCCTGGCCCGTGCGGGCCCACACGACGATGACGCCCGCGTAGGCGCCGGAGGTGATCCACTGCTTGCTGCCGTTGAGCACGTACTTGTCGCCGCGCTTCGTGGCGGTGGTGCGCATGGCGCCCGGGTCGGAGCCCGCGTGCGGCTCGCTCAGGGCGAACGCGCCGACGATGGCCTCACCGGAGGTGATGCGCGTGACGTACTTCTCCCGCTGCGCGTCGGTACCCACCGCGTGGATGAGCTCCGCGCACATGTTGGTGACGGCCATGGCCACGGACACGGAGGCGTCCGCGGCGGCCATCTCCATCATGGCCAGCGCGTAGGACACGACGCCGGCCTCCGCGCCGCCGTACTTCCCCGGAAGGTTCACGCCCAGCAGGCCGACTTCCGCCAGGGCCTTGAAGACTTCCGGGTCGAAGCGCTCCTCGCGGTCCGCGGCGCGGGCGTGCGGGGCCACGCGCTCGCGGGCGAACTTGCGAGCGGTGTCACGGATGAGCGTCTGGGTCTCGGTGAGGTCGAAGTTCACGGGCGCGGGTGTCCTGAGCGCTAATCGATGGCCTTGAGGTTGAACGGGTACTCGATGGGGTGGTCGCGGCCGTCCGGGGGCTTGGGGAAGTCCATGGACGACAGCACCGCCACCACGCAGTCGTTGAGGCCCGCGTCCTTCAGCGTGCTGCCGTACTTGTCCACCTTGGCGCTGCGCACGGTGCCTTCGGCGGTGATGGTGAAGGTGGTGAGCAGCTTGCCCTCCACCTTCTTGTCCTTCTCCACCATGTGGTCCTCGTAGCACTCCTGGATGCGAGGCATGTGGTGGGCCATCACCTGGCGGATGGAGTCCGGGGTGAAGGGCAGCCTGCTGACGTCCAGCCCGTCGTCCTTCTTGGGCGCGGGCGTCGCCGGAGCCGTCGCGGGAGCGGGCGTGGCCTTCTTCTTCGACGAGCCCTGGGCGAGCGCCAGCGGAGAGGCCAGGCCCAGGGACAGGAACAGCACGGGGAGGAGCGCGCGCTTCATGACCGGGTGACTACTCCTTCAGCAGGTTGGTGGAGATGACGATGCGCTGGATCTCGCTCGTCCCCTCGTAGATTTCGGTGATGCGCGCGTCGCGCACGTGGCGCTCGGCGTCCATCTCCTTCGAGTAGCCCATGCCGCCGTGGATCTGCAGGGCCTTGTTGGCCACGCGGCTGGCCATCTCGCTGGCGTAGAGCTTGGCCATGGCGCTCTCCGGGCTGTGGCGCACGCCCTTGTCCTTCATGAGCGCCGCGCGCCACACGAGCAGGCGGGCCGCGTCGATCTCCATGGCCATGTCCGCGATCATGAACTGGATGGCCTGGTGGTCGCGGATGGGCTTGCCGAAGGTCTTGCGCTCACCGGAGTAGCGGACGGCCTCCTCGAAGGCCGCGCGCGCGATGCCCAGCGCCTGGGACGCGATGCCGATGCGGCCGCCGTCCAGGGTGGACATGGCGACCTTGAAGCCCTCGCCCTCCTTGCCCAGGCGGTACTTCTCCGGGACGCGCATGTCCTCGAAGAACATGGAGCAGGACCAGGCGGCGCTGATGCCCATCTTCTTGTCCGGCTCCGCGCGGGTGAATCCCGGCGTGTCGGTGGGCACGAGGAACGCGGTGATGCCCTTGTTGCCCGCTTCCTTGTTCGTCATCGTGATGAGGACGATGGCGTCGGCCTTGGGGCCGTTGGTGATCCAGTTCTTGGAGCCGTTGATGACGTACTCGTCGCCGCGCTTCACGGCGATGGTCTTCTGGGCGGCGGCGTCGCTGCCGGCCTCCGGCTCCGTCAGGCCGAAGCAGCCGATCTTCTGGCCGCTGGCGAAGGGCTTGAGGAACTGCTCCTTCTGCTCGGGGGTGCCGAACTTGGACACCGGATCGCAGTAGAGCGAGTTGTTCACGCTCATGATCACGCCGGTGGAGGCGCAGCCGCGCGAAATCTCCTCCATGGCGATGGCGTAGCAGACGTTGTCCAGGCCCGCGCCGCCCCACTCCTCCGGCACCGCGATGCCCAGGAGGGACAGCTCCGCCAGCTTCTTCACCGCGTCGGTGGGCCACGCGTGCTGTTCGTCCCACTTGCGGGCGTTGGGGATGAGCTCCTTGGCGGCGAACTCGCGGCACAGCCGCTGGATCTCGCGCTGGATGTCGGTCAGCTCGAAGTTCATGGTGGACCTCCCATAGTACGGGGTCCGCCCGGGGGCTACTCCGAAGACGCCCCTGCGTCCCCGGGAGGGGGAATCCGGGTCCCAAAGAACATCGCCAGCGGCACCGTCACGTCGAAGGACACGTCCGTGCGAGCCCCCGCGTCCGTCCACGTCCTGCGCACCACCACCGACACCGTCCAGGGTTGGGTGTCCCGGTGCCTTTCAATCAAGTCGTAGGTGAGCCCCACCCCGGCCACCCCGCCCTTCCCGTCTCCGCCCCACACGCCCGCTCCCTCGGCCAGCACGCCGAAGCGGTACGCGTCCGGGAAGACATACACGCGTCCGCCAGCGAGCAGGCGGAAGGTGGACGGCCCAAGCCGCAGTTGGGGCTCCACGAAGGGCGACAGGATGAGCGTGGGGCCCAGGGCTCCAGGGATGTCCAGGGGCGGCGAGGCCCACGGGTGGATGGGCCAGGACAGCACCCAGTGGGCGCCGTCGCCCCACTCGCGGCGCAGGTCCGGGATGGCGGGCTCCAGGAAGCACAGCGTGTAGAGACACAGCGTGCGCTTCCAGGACACCAGGGCCGGGGCGTGGGGCTCCTGCTCGGGAGCCCCCTCCGCCCGGGCCGGCGGCGCGGCCAGGAAGCACAGCAGGCTCCCGGCCGCGACCGCGTGCTTCACGTCACTTGCCCTGGAACTGGGCCGGACGCTTGGCGAGGAACGCGGCCATGCCCTCGCGCTGATCCTCCGAACCGAAGAGGACGGCGAAGCCCTGGCGCTCCAGCTCGTTGGCGGCGCGCAGGTCCTGGTCCGCGCCGTACTCCACCACTCGCTTGGCCTGGGCCACCGCGAGCGGGCCGTTCTTGAGGATCTTCTCCGCCACCGCGCGGCAGTGGGACATGAGCTGATCCGGGGGCAGCACCTCCAGCACCAGGCCGATCTCCTTCGCCTTCGCCGCGTCGATGCGGTCCGCGGTGAAGAGCAGCTCCTTGGCGCGGGCGCGGCCCAGGAGGCGCGTGAGGCGCTGCGTGCCGCCGAAGCCCGGGATGACGCCCAGGGTGACTTCCGGCACGCCCAGCTTCGCCTTCTCCGACGCGTAGATGAGGTCGCAGCCCAGGGCCAGCTCCAGGCCGCCGCCCAGCGCGAAGCCGTTCACGGCCGCGATGGTGGGGATGGGCAGGTTCTCCAGGTGCTCGAAGACGCGGTGGCCCAGGGCGGAGAACTCACGCGCCTGCGCGGCGCTGATGGTGGACATCTCCGCGATGTCCGCGCCCGCGACGAAGGACTTCTCGCCGCCGCCGGTGACGATGAGCGCGCGCGTGTCCTCCTTCAGCGAGTTGAGCGCGTGCTCCATCTCGTGGAACGTGGCGCTGTTGAGCGCGTTGAGCGCCTTGGGCCGGTCCACGGTGAGGATGGCGAGCGCGCCGTCCTTCTCGAGCTTGATGTTCTGGTAGTCCATGTGCGTGTGGGCTCCTGAAAGGGGGCTAGTACTTGTAGAAGCCGCGGCCGGACTTCTTGCCGTACCAGCCGGCGTCCACGTACTGACGCAGCAGCGGGCACGGGCGGTACTTGGAGTCACCCAGGCCCTTGTGGAGCACCTCGGCGATGTAGAGCACCGTGTCCAGGCCGATGAAGTCCGCCAGCTGCAGCGGGCCCATGGGCTGGTTGGTGCCCAGCTTCATCGCGGTGTCGATGTCCTCCGCGGTGCCCAGGCCCTCCATCAGCGCGAAGCAGGCCTCGTTCAGCATGGGGATGAGGATGCGGTTGACGATGAAGCCCGGGTAGTCCTTGGAGACCACCGTCGTCTTGCCCATGCGCTCGGCCATCGTGCGGATGGTCGTGTACGTCTCATCGCTGGTGGCCGCGCCGCGGATGAGCTCCACCAGCTGCATCACCGGCACCGGGTTCATGAAATGCATCCCGATGACGGCCTCGGGGCGCTTCGTCGCCGCGGCGATGCGGGTGATGGGGATGGAGGAGGTGTTGGTGGCGAGGATGCCGCCCGGGCGGACCACTTCGTCCAGCTCCAGGAAGATGCGGCGCTTGAGGTCTTCGTTCTCCGTGACGGCCTCGATGGCGACGTCCACGTCCTTCGCGTCGCGGGCGCTGGTGAAGGTGGCCAGGTTCGCTTCGGCGGCCTGCTGCTTCGCCGCGTCCAGCTTGCCCTTCTCCACCAGCTTCTTCAGGCCCGCCTTGATGCGGTCCGCGCCCTTGGCGAGCCCGTCCTTGTTGACGTCCACCAGCGACACGCGCAGGCCCGCCTGGAGCGCCACCTGCGCGATGCCCGCGCCCATCTGCCCTGCTCCGACGACGACGATGTGTTCCGTAGCCATGGCGTCTTCTCTCCTGTGCCGGCGGCCATAACGCACGGCCCCAGGAGGGTCAACGCCGGTCAACGACTGGTGGCGGGGAGGCGCAGCTGGCGGACGATGGCCTCACCCTCGCCCACCGTGAGCCGCTCCTCCAGGCGCACGCGCGGCTCGCGCCCCTCCACCTTCACGAACAGGAGCGCGCGGACGGTGCCCTCCGGCAGCCGCATCTTGAACGTCACCTCCGGGGGCGGGCCGTTCGCGAAGAAGCGCTCCTCTCGCTTGAGGATGTGCTCCTCGTCGTCCAGCACCTGGAGGTCCACGGCGCGCACGCTGCTCCAGCCGTCCCCGGTGAACTGGAAGATGAGCTGACGCTCCGGCAGGTCCGTGGCCTTCCACAGCCACAGGCCCAGCGCGACGATGGCGATGAGCGCCAGTCGCTTGGGCAGGGGGTGCGTACGCCAGGTGCGGCGCGGTGCTTCTTCCGCCACGTCCCTACTCCCGCTTCGAGCGCTTGGAGGCTGGACGGCGCGCGTTCACGTCCGTGATGACCACGCGCGCGGTGGGGGCCTCCGCGGCCTTCTTGTGGGCCTTGGGGGGATGCTCCGGCGCGGGCGCCTCTTCCGCCTTCTCCGACGGAATCAGGCGGATCTGCGCCTTGACCTCCACCGTCATGCCGGAGAGCAGCTTGAGGAACTCGTCGCGCAGCTTCTCCGACTGCATGAAGCGGCGCAGCTCCTCCGTGACGACGCGGCTGATGTCGTCCTTGGTCTTCTCCGCCTGGGAGAGGAGGAAGCCCAGCGCCTCCTTGGGCAGCTTGAGCTGGCCGGCGAGGGCCCGGAGGCCCTCCTCGCCCATGAAGACCGCGCCCATGCCGGCCACCGCCATGCGCCGCACGAAGTCCGGCACGAAGCCGCCCGAGCGGCCCTCGCGGCCGGACTGCTGCTCCGAGTCGTCATCGAACAGCGGATCAGGCGGGAGGTCGTCGTTGCCGGCCGGGGCCATGCGGTCTCCTTGCGCTTCGGTTGGGTCCTACCGGGCCTGCATCACCGGAAGAGGCACGCTCTTCATGGACTGCGCGGACACGCGGCCCGCGACCGCACGGGCGACGTCCTGGAAGGCCTTCGCCTCCGGGCTGTCCTTGTGCCCCACCACCACCGGCACGCCGGAGTCTCCCGCCTCGCGCACCTTGAGGTCGAGCGGGATCTCCCCCAGGAATGGGATGCCGAACATCTCCGCCGCCTTGTGGCCGCCGCCGTGGTTGAAGATGGGCGTGCTCTTGTTGCAGTGCGGGCAGATGAACTGGCTCATGTTCTCCACGATGCCCAGCACCGGGATGTGCACCTTGTCGAACATCTGCTTGGCGCGCACCACGTCCGCCAGCGCCACGTCCTGCGGCGTCGTCACCAGCACCGCGCCCGCGGCCCGCACGGACTGGGACAAGGTCAGCGCCACGTCGCCCGTGCCCGGGGGCAGGTCCAGGATGAGGTAGTCCAGCTCGCCCCAGTTCACGTCGCGCACCAGTTGCATGAGGGCGCCGTGGAGCATGGGGCCGCGCCAGATGAGCGCCTGATCCGCCTCCACCAGGAAGCCGATGGACATGATCTTCAGGCCGTGGGCGACCAGCGGATCCAGCGTCTTGCCGTTGGGGCTCACCGGGCGCTTGTCCGCGGTGCCCGTCATCAGCGGCACGGAGGGGCCGTAGAAGTCCGCGTCCAGCAGGCCCACCTTGGCGCCGTGCTGCGCGAGCGACGTGGCCAGGTTCACCGCCACCGTGCTCTTGCCCACGCCGCCCTTGCCGGCGCCCACGAGCAGGATGTTCTTCACGCCCGGCAGCAGGGCCCCGCCGGAGCCACCGGCGACGCCGCGCACCTGGGCGCCCCACTCGATGTCGAAGGACTTCAGGCCTGGCACCGCCTTGAGCGCGGCCTCCGCGTCCGCCTGGATCTTCCCCTTCATGGGACACGCGGGCGTGGTCAGCTCGATCTTCAGCTTCACCGTGTCACCGGTGACGCGCACGTCCTTCACCATCCCGGCCTTCACCAGGTCGACGTGCAGCTCGGGATCGATCACCTTCGACATGGCCGTCATCACATCGGCCTGGGACACGCTCATCGGAACACCTGAAACCTTTTGAAAACGGGCGTTTGCACGCTCGAAGGGGGGCGGAGATTGCCAGCACTCCGGGGGCTGTCAACGTCGTTTAACGCACATCTCCGGAGCCCGCCCGGCCTTCCACGCGCCCCGGCTCGTGCCCGGCTTCTGGCCGTCATTCGATGGCCGCCACCCGGTACTCGCCATCCTCCAGCACCAGCCGCACGGCGCGCTCGCCGCCCAGGGGGAACAGGGCCTCGCCCGCCGCCACGCGCACGTGGGTGTTGAGGGCCAGACGGGCGCGGCGCAGGCGCTCCTTCGCCAGGGGCTCCCGCTCGAAGTCCTCCTTCAGGCGCTCCGGGGTGTACCGGGCCCTCAGCGGCGAGGCGAGCAGGCCCCATGCGCCCTTCCAGTCGCGGGAGTCCACCTCATCCAGGAACTTCTTCAGCGCCGCCCGGGGCACGTCCGCGGGGCGGGACTCCACCACGCGCCAGTCCTCTCCCTGGCGGGCCAGCGTGACGGACGGGGCCCGGGCCTCCAGCACGCCCGTCCCTGCCCGGACGGCGGCGGCGCGCTCCTTCCGGGCGGCTTCCTCGGAGTACTCGTCCAGGAAGGCCCCCTCGCCCTCCGGGGTGCCGGTCGTCAGGCGGTAGGCGTCCGACAGCCGGTTCTCCTCCAGGGCCTTCGCGTACGCCTCCGCCACCGAGGCCGGTTCGCGGGAGGTGGTGGCACAGGCGGTGCCCAGCAGCAGGAGGCTCAGGGGGGCGAGGCGGGTCATCACTGGCGCGGCAGGGTAGACGCCGGCTCCGGGGCCGGCAATGCCCGGACGTCCGCCCCGTCGGTGCTCCCGCGGACGAACGGTCAGCGGCGCAGCAGCCGGTAGATCCAGGTCACGACGTCCACCAGGTCGACGCCGTCCGACGCGTCTTCCAGGTTCGGGTAGTTGGACGGGTCCTTGTCCTTCGGGAGGCTGTTGCCGGACACGGCGCCCTTGGGGCGGTGCTCGCGGCAGTAGAGGTCTCCGTTGAATGCGAACGCCTGGGGCACGGAGACCTGGATGCCGCAATGGACGCAGGCCAGCGGGGAGAGGACGCCCAGGCCGCCCGTGGGCGAGTCCGACGGCGGCAGCGCGGCCGTGGAGCCTGGACCCTTCCAGGGATCCGCGCCCCCATCCGTCGCCGGGGCGACCTCCCAGCCCCTGGCCGTCGCAGGCGTGGGTTTGGGGGCCGTCACCTCGGCGTTCTCCAGGGCCTCGAACTTGCCCGCGTCCAGCCAGGTGCCGCCGCAGTGCGTGCACAGGTCCACGTTGCACACGCGCGCGTTGACCATCGCCAGCCGAGCGCCACAGCCAGGACAGCCCAGGGGCTCGCCGCGGCAGGTGGCACAGACGGCCATGGCCCGTGGGATGAGGTGTCCGCCCGTGCGGCAGCGCGACGCGGCCTGCCGTGCCGCGGTCAGCAGCGGCTTGAGCGACGGCCGGTCCGGAAAGCGCTCCAGCTCCCCCCGGTCGAAGTACATGCCGTGGCAGCGCGGACAGACGTCCACCTCCACGTCGGAGGCCTGGACGACGTTCAGGGACTGACTGGGGCAGACCGGGCAGGAGCGGGCCATGCCGCGCATGCTAAAGGGCCCATTCTCTCCGTGAAAGGGCGTGACTCAACGCGCCTGGGGCCGCTTCGCGCGGAGCTTCGAGGGGAGCATGCCGAAGCGCTCGTGGAAGCGGGTCGCGAACCGCGAGGCGGAGGTGTACCCCGCCTCGATGGCGACGTGTCCCACCGGCAGGTCGGTCGTCCAGAGCAGCGAGACGGCGTGGTCCATCCGGACCTCCGTCAGGAGCTTGCTGAACGTCGTGGCTTCGCCCGTCAGCCTCCGGTGGAGCGTGTCCTCGCTCATGGCGAGTTTCCTGGCGACCTCCGTGAGGGTCCACGCCCGTGACGGATCCCGGGACACCAGGCGCTTCATGCCGAGCCGCGCGCTCGATGACGCGCTCACGTCGATGTTCAGGTCCCGGAGCCAGGCGATGAGCTCCAGCACGCGCGCTCGCACGACGCCTTCCGGGAACTTCTCCGTGAGCGCCTCGATGCAGCGGTGGTGCGCTTCGACGAGCCGGGGAAGCTCCTCGGCGCGCAGCCGCTGGACCCGCGAGGCGCCCGGCGTTGCCTTGGGTTCCGCCTGGAGGAGGAGCTCCGGGGCGATGAGCATGCCCTCGGCCTGGTACTCCCCTCCTTCGTCCGGGACGTTGCGCACCTGGAGGCGGGTCCCCGGTGAGATCCAGATGAACTCACCGGCCCGGACGTGCACGGGCCCATCGCCCTGGTGGAAGACCTTCTCGCCCCGCTGGATGTACATCAGGCCGGCGGAGAGCCACTCCACCCCCGCGTAGACGGGGTCGGCCTCACGTTGGCGGATCTTGAGGTACATCGCCGCCGTCGTGTCCAGGAGCCTGGCGGTGCGTTCAATGGGCGAGGGCCGGCGCATGGTTCAGGGCGTGACGGAGGTGGGGACGAGCGTAGCGCGCGCCAGGGTGTGACCCAAGAGCACGAACGAGAGGTACGCGGGCGTGGCCTCCGCGGGGATGGGGAGCGCCTCCACATCGAGTGCGTGCACGACGACGTAGTAGCGGTGCGGTCCGTGTCCTCGCGGCGGCGCGGCGCCCAGGTACTGCGCGAGGCGGGCATCGTTGGGGAGCTGCACCGCGCCCCGAGGGAGGAGCTTCGCGTCGGGGCTCCCCGCGTTTCGCGGCAACGTGCTGACGTCCGCCGGGATGTTGAGCACGGCCCAGTGCCAGAAGCCGCTCGGCGTGGGGGCGTCCGGATCGAAGACGGTGACCGCGAAGCTCTTCGTCGCGGCCGGGAATCCCGACCAGCTCAGCTGCGGCGAGATGTCCTTGCCGCCCGTCTCGGACTGCGCGCTCCGGTGGTCCGGGTGCAGCGGCTGTCCATCCTGGATGTCCGTGCTGGTGAGGTGGAACGCGGGAACGGCGGGGAGTGCTGCGTACGGGTTCGTTTTCATGGACCGCAATGTGCGGTTTCCGGGCGGGGAGCGTTCGCCCGGGATCCGCAACGGCTGTCCCGTGAACCGCGAACTCACCCCCGACGCTGGAGGCTCCACGCCGCGGTGCAGAAGGCATACGTCGTCGGGTGCGTCGCGCCCATCAACAGCTTGAGCAACGACAGCTTCGCGCGAGCGCCGCCGTAGCGCACCAGCTCGAAGTCGTCCGACGGGACGCGCGCCTCTTCCAGCGCGTGGCGGCAGACCTCCTCGAAGCCGCCGATGCGGTCCACCAGCCCCGCCTCCTTCGCGCGCAGCCCCGAGTACACGCGCCCCTCCGCGCGCTGGTGGATCTCCTCCTTCGTCCGGCCGCGTGCCTGGGCCACCAGCTCCAGGAAGGACTGGTAGCTCTCCTCCACCTCGCGCTCCAGCGCGGCGCGCTCCTGAGGCGTGAAGCCTCGCGACGAGGAGAAGAACGCGGCGTTCTCGCCCCGGGCCAGCGTGGTGCGGTGGATGCCCAGCTTCTCCAGCAGGTCCCCGTACTCGAACTTGCCCACGAACACGCCAATGGAGCCCACCACGGCGTGGGGCGCGGACCAGATCTCCTTCGCGCCAATGGCCGCCATGTAGCCGCCGCTCGCGCAGATCTGATCCACGTACGCGATGACGGGCTTCTGCTTCGCCACGCGCTTCACGGCTTCCAGAATCTGCTCGGACGCGAGCGCGGATCCGCCGGGGCTGCCCACCGCCAGCACCACGGCCTTCGCGCGCGGATCCCTGCCCGCCTTGCGCAGCGCCTTCACCACCGAGTCCGCCGCCGCGAACCGGCCCGCGCCGCCGCTGCCCGGGATGATGATGCCCGCCACGTCCACCACCGCCAGCCGGGGCTTGCGGCGCAGCCGGCGCCACTTCACCGGCGGGAACGCGAGCGTCGCCAGGTACGCGTCATAGGTGGGGACTGGCGGCTCCTCGTCCTTCTTCGCCTCCAGCCCCAGGTGCGCGCCCAGGTCCGCCTCGTGGACCAGCCCGTCCACCAACCCCGCCTCCACCGCCCGCTTCGCGCTGTAGGGCCCCGCGTCGATGAGCGCCCGGGCCTCGTCCGGCGTCTTGCCCCGGTCGCGGGAGATGGCCTCCACCAGCACGGCGTAGCGCTCGTCCAGGAAGGACTCCAGCGTCTGGCGCTGGATGTCGGACACCTTGCCGTCCGTGAAGAGCTCCGGCGCCGTCTTGTAGTCGCCGCGCCGCGCGAAGTGCGCGTGGATGCCCACCCGTCCAAAGGCCTCGCCCAGCACGGTGGCCTCGGCGGCGTAGCCCACCAACTCCACCCGGCCCATGGGGGCGAGCAACACCTCGTCCGCCGCGCCCAGCACGGGGTAGCCGTCCGTGTCCACCATCACTGCCCAGGACACCACCCGCTTGCCGGCGGCCTGGAAGTCCGACAGCAGGGTGCGCAGGGCCTCGCGCTTCGCGTCCGGGATGGCCAGGCCCTCCAGCTCCAGGAGGATGCCCTCGACCTTGGGGTCCGCGGCCAGCACCTTGAGTGCATGGCCCAACGCCTCCAGTGAGGTCACCGTGGCGGGCTCCGGCGCGGCGCCGCCGATACGGAACCGTTGCACGGGGCGCGGGCGGTACGGGAGCTCGCCCGCGAGCCGGAAGCGGATCCACGTGGGTCTTTTGCGCGCCGCCATCAGACGAAAGGGCAGGCCCAGGAGCAGCCGCAGCCCCAGGAGGAGGTTCGTCAGCAGGAGGAAGGGAAGGCGGAGCATGCGGCGCGCGTAACGCCCCGGGCCGGGCGAAGCAACCCCTGTTCACCCGCGCCGGGAGGCTCTGTTAGGCTGAAGGCCCATGCCCTCCCCCTCCCTCCCCCGGCTTGTCCTCGTCCTCGCCCTTGTCTGGGGCGGCGCTGTCCTGGCGCAGCCCCAGCGCCGGCAGCCCCAGGAGTTCCAGAACCGCAAGGAGTTGACCCAGGAAGAGAAGGACGCCGCCAAGGCGCGCGCCATGGGCAACAACCTCAACGGTTACGGCAAGGACGTGCAGATCAAGGAGACGCCCATCCCCTGGATGGCCATTGGCCTCGTGGGCATCGTCTTCCTCGTCGCCGCGCCCTTCGCCATCCGCGCCTACCGCGGCACCGTGCGCGAGATGTCGGACGCCAACACCTTCGGCGCCCGCGGCAACGCCACCGAGGACGAGGCTTAAGAAGCCCTCCTCACGCCGGGCGGATCTCCACGCTCCCGCCCGGCTCCACCTGGACGTGCACCGGCAGGAAGCGCCGCAGCACCTCCGCCTGGACCGTCAGCGCGTCGGTGATGCGCGCGGCGGTGAAGCGCGTGGTGCCCGGCGTCACCGCCCCCAGCCTCCCCGACGCCAGGAGCGCCGCCGGCAGCAGCAGTTGTTCCGCCAGGTGCTCGTCGAGCGCGCCGCCCGTCTCCATGAAGCGGGTCAGCGCCTCCGCCGCCTCGCGCCCCACTCCTTCGGCGTCCAGGCCCCGCTCGCCCAGGGACGTGAAGCCGGCCACGGTGTGCTCGAACTGCGCCAGCACGAAGGTCGCGGAGCCCTGTGAGCGCGTCACCGCCAGCGGCCGGTTGTCCGCCTCCGCCAGGATGCCCCGCTCGCGCAGCGCGGCCACTGCGGCGCGGGACTGACGCTCCGCCACCGCGAAGGGCAGCCCGCCCACGAAGGACATCACCCGCACCTCGCGCAGCACGCCGCGCGCGGGCAGATCCACGCGCACGGGCGGTTCGGCCGGGGCGCCCACCTCCGCGGTGAATTCGCCCGCGCCCTCCGGCAGGAAGCCCGCGTGGGTGAGCGACAGCTGCACGGGCAGCCCGTACGCGCGCGCCACCGGCAGCCAGGCGCCGACGAGCGCGTGGAAGCTGGGCCCGGCCCTCAGGTGCGTGGCGCCTCGCAGCGTGAGCCGTCCGCCGCCCGCGAGCGCCAGCGGGTACACCAGGCACTGGAAGAGCCGGGGCGTGCTGCCGGACGCGCCGGCCTCCAGCAGGTAGTCCCCCGCGCGCACCGGGCCGGGGGTGAAGCGCAGCTCCGTGGAGCCCACGACGGCGCCTTCGCTGGTGCCGCCGCTCAGCGCCTCCGCGCCGCGCACGTAGGCCAGGTGATGGGGACGCAGGCCCGGCGGGTCGCGGTGCTCGCGCAGCCCGCTGAGCTGGAACGGACGGCCGGTGATGAGCGACAGGGACAGCGCGGAGCGGAGGACGTGGCCGCCCCCCTCCCCCACCTCTCCGTCGAGCAACACCCGCCCGGCGCCGGGCCGGTCGTGACCGGTCATGTCCCTCCCGTCATCTGGTGGCGGGCGCGCAGCCTAGCAGACCGCGCGCGAGTGGACCGGGGATCTACTCGTCCAACGCGGGCAGGACGTTCACCTTCAACGCACTGGGCTGGGCCGCCGTGTGGTGCAGCCGGTGCATCGCGCGCACGAAGTCGGTGGGCTTCGCCTCGAAGATGTTGGGCACGAAGGTCTGCGGGTTGCGGTCGACAAAGGGGAACCAGCTCGACTGCACCTGCACCATCAGCCGGTGGCCGCGCTGGAAGGTGTGGAACACGTCGTTGATGACGAAGCGCACCTTCGTCACCTCGTTGGGTGTGAAGGGCTTGGGCTGGGAGTAGCTGTCGCGGAAGCGGCCGCGGAACGGCTCGCCGCGCACCAGCGTCTGCTGCGCGCCCCGGTCGCGCTCGCCGGAGTGCTCCTGCTCCTTCGTCCAGCCGGGCACCTTCCCCGGGTTCACGTCCACCAGCTTCACCACCCAGTCCGCGTCACTGCCCGTCGTGGAGACCCACAGCTCCGCCTCCAGCGGGCCCGCGAGCGTGAGGTCCTGGGTCAGCGGCTCCGTCTGGTACGTGAGCACGTCCGGCCGGCGCGAGGCGAAGCGCTGATCCTCCGTCATGTACGACTTGGACCAGCCGGGGTTCAGGTCCTGCGTGTACGGCACGGGCCGGGCCGGGTCGCTCACGTATTCGTCGAACGACGGCGCTGGTGCCTTGGGCGCCTGGAACGTCAGCGCGCCCTGGGGCTGGAAGTACAGGCGCGCCTCCTTCGTGCCCTTGGGCGGCCAGGCGTCCAGCCGGCGCCAGCGGTTGGCGCCGCCCTCGAAGACGAACGCCTCCGGCACGGCCGCGTCCGGGCCGCCCTTGAGGTGCTGCTTGAAGAAGGCCAGCACCAGGTCCTGGTACTGGGCGCTGGTGGGGAAGCCGAAGTCCGCGTCCCCCAGCGACGTGCCTTCCGAGCGCATCCAGCCGCCGTGGGGCCAGGGGCCCATCACCAGCGTGTTGGCGATGCCGGGGTTCTGCTTCTCGATGGCGGCGTACGTGCGCAGCGGCCCGTAGAGGTCCTCCGTGTCGTACCAGCCGCCCACCACCATCACCGCCGCCTTGATGTTCTTCAGGTGCGGCAGCAGGTTCCGCGCCTGCCAGAAGGCGTCGTAGTTGGGGTGCGCGACGAAGTCCTTCCAGAAGGCGATGTCGCCGTGGAAGTGCTTCGCGTCCGCGTTGGACAGCGGGCCCAGGTCCAGGAAGAACTGGTAGGCGTCCGGGGTGCCGAAGTCGAAGGGCTTCCAGTCCGTGTCGTCGGTGGGCGCGGGGCGGGGCTTGCCGAAGCTGGAGAAGAAGCTGAACGCGAGCTGGAGGTTGAAGGCGCCATGCCGGTGCATGTCGTCCCAGAACCAGTCCGCGATGGGCGCCTGCGGCGACACGGCCTTGAGCGCGGGGTGCGAATCGATGGCGCCCGCGGACGAATAGAAGCCCGGATAGGACACGCCCCACATGCCCACCTTGCCGTTGTTGTGGGGCACGCGCTTCACCAGCCAGTCGAGCGTGTCGTATGTGTCGCTGCTCTCGTCCACCTCCTTGCCGCGCTTGGTGTCGCGGTGGGGGCGCACGTTGACGAACTCACCCTCGGACATGAACCGGCCGCGCACGTCCTGGAAGGCGAAGATGAAGCCCTCCTTCTCGAAGCCGGGCAGGCTCAGCGTCCTGGGATAGCGGCCGGCTCCATACGGCCCCACGGAGTACGGCGTGCGCGTCAGCAGCACGGGGTAGCGCTTCTGGGGGCTCGCGTCGTTGGGCACGTAGAACGTCGTGAAGAGCTTCACGCCGTCACGCATGGGGATGCGCACCTCGTACTTCGTGAAGCGCGCCCGGAGGGACGCGGCGCGCTCATCCTCGGGGCTCGCGGGCGGCTTGGGCGGCGCGGCGGGGGCCTGCGCGAGCGCGGGGCCGGACAGCGAGAACAGCGCGAGCGCGGCCAGAAGGCCGCGGGGGTGGAAGGACATGCTCCCCTCCTCTTGCGGAAGAAAACGCGGGGGATGATGCGGAGGAGCGCCATCTTGGGCGATGCCGCCAGGGCACGGAAGCCGGAACGCCCGCCGCGTCGCGCCGCCCGATTGATTTGCGGGTCACGCCATGCGCGGTCCATGCTCCCGCTCCGGGAGGATTGGGATTTTCATGGCCAAGATGCTGAAAGAAGGGGATGCGGTTCCGGATGTCACCCTGCAGGGGCCGGGCGGCGCGCCGGTGCGCCTGCGAGACCTGCTGGGCGACAAGGCGATGGTCATCTACTTCTATCCGAGGGACGACTCCCCGGGATGTACGGTCCAGGCCTGCAGCCTGAGGGATCAGTACCAGGACTTCACGGACGCGGGCGCGGACGTGGTGGGCATCAGCAGCGACTCCGCGGAGTCCCACGAGAAGTTCGTCGCGAAGTACCGCCTCCCCTTCCGCCTTCTCAGCGACCCGGATGGCGCGGCGCGCAAGGCCTTCGGGGTGGGCACCAACTTCCTGGGGCTCCTGCCCGGGCGGGTGACGTTCGTCGCGGACAAGGGCGGCACCATCCGCTACGCGTTCGACTCGCAGATCCAGGTGAAGAAGCACGCCGAGCACGCGCTGGATGTCGTCCGGTCGCTCACGGGCCAGGGAGCCGCTCCCACCCGTCCTGCCTGACAGACGTGTTCTGCGTGCGTTTCCCGGTAGACTGATTCCCGTCGTCCTGGCCGTGGGAGCCGGGACGCCGCACCCCCGTCGCGAGCAACATCGAGCACGACGGGTGGGCCGGAGGTCATGCCATGCGGTTGCACTGGTTGCTGGGACTGTCACTGTGCGTCGGAGGCTGCGCGAGCCTGACGAAGGACCTCCATGACGACACGCCGGAGGATGAGGAGGTCCCCACCGAGGAGACGGTGTACCTGGTCCCGCTGGACGAGGCCCTCTTCACCATGCGGCGCGTCTTCGAGGAGCAGCGCTACGACGTCTTCGAGCGCGCGGACCACAACGAGCTCTACACATCCGCGCACGAGCCCGGGGTGAACCTCCCCGGCAACCGCACCTACGAGCGCTACTTCGTGAAGGGCGCGTCGCTGGGGCCCCGCCAGTCGGTCATCCGCGTCTTCCGCCTGCGCTACCGCGAGCAGGACACCAACATCGAGGTGAAGCCCAAGTGGCTCAACGAGCGCATCCAGGACGAGGAGAAGTACCTCTCCCGCAAGACGTTCGAGCGCTTCACGTTCGAGGGCGTGCCGGACATGGAGGGCTTCAAGATGGTGCGCGGCACGCGCGACCTGCCGCTGGAGCGCAAGCTGTTGGCGAAGCTGGAGATGGTGCCGTCGCTGGAGCTGGTGGGTGGCAGGACGACGGCGCCCGTGCGCGCGGTGCAGGTGGAGGGCTGGGATGACGACACGGCCCAGCCGCCGCCGGTGAAGTGCGGCGAGCCGCTGCAGGGCGTGGAGCCGCTGCTCACGGCCGGGAACACGGTGCTGGTGGGAGATCCGCTGGGCACGCGCGAGCTGCCGGAGATCGCCACGCGGATGCTGTGCGACGCGGTGGAGAAGAAGCTGCCGGTGGCGCTGGCGCTGTCCATGCCGTCGGAGGACCAGGGCGCGCTGGACGACTACCTGGCGAGCGCGGGCCACGGCCCGGACCTGGAGCGGCTGCTGGTGGTGAGCTCGTTCTGGCGCCGCGTGTACCAGGACGGCCGCAGCAGCGGCGCCCTGCTCCGCCTCATCGAGCAGGCCCGGAGGCTGCGCGCGCAGGGGCACGCGGTGACGGTGCTCGCGTTCGATTCGAACAACGCCTCCGGCAACGCGCGCGAGGCGGAGATGGCGAAGAACCTCATCGCGTACCGCCAGGCGAACCCGGACACGTGGCTGCTGGCGCTCGCGGGTGACGTGCATGTGCGCACGAAGCCGGTGAGCTGGAACAAGGACTTCGAGCCGCTGGGCTGGCGGCTGACGAAGGCGCTGCCGGAGTCGCCGGTGAAGGCGCTGGAGGTGGGCTTCACGCGAGGTTCGCAGTTCTCCTGCCGGTTCAACGTCTGGGAGCAGGTGGACTGCAACGTCTTCGCGCTCAGCCCGACCGCGGAGCTGCGCCAGGAGCCGGGCACGCCGCGCAAGGTGGCCCTGTTCGACAGGCCCAGCGACACGGGCTTCCACGGCCGGCTCTGGGTGGGAGCACTCAACGCCTCGCCCCCGGTCATCCAGCGCGCCGCGCCCGTGGCCCAGCAGCAGCAGGATGGCGGTGTGAAGAAGCCCGCGGACGCGGAGCACTGACACCGGGGGCGCAATTCCCTCACCCGGAGTGCTAGACTCAGGCGTCCGGGGATGGCGCCTGCCTTGGGCTGTCCCTTTCACGAAAGGGGACAGGACCATGCGGTGGCACTGGACGCTGGGGCTTCTGTGCGTGACGGGGTGCACGGGCATCTCGCGCGGATTGGATGGGGATCCGCTGGACACGGAGCCCATCCCGACCGTGGAGCGCGTGTACCTGGTGCCCCTGGACGAGGCGATGTTCGTCGCCCGCCGCCTGCTGGAAGAGCAGCGCCTGGACATCTTCGAGAACAACACCACACATGAGCTGTACTCCCAGTCCTGGGAGATCGGCGTGAACGTGCGCGGCAACCGCACCTTCGAACGCTATCTCGTGCGCCCCGAAGAGGTCGGCCCGCGCCAGTCCATCGTGCGCATCTTCCGCCTCCAGTACCGGGAAGCGGACGACGCCGTCACACAGCAGACGCCCGAGCCGGGCAGCCAGCGGACCAACGACCACTACTACAACCACTTCCGCGAGGTGTTCGCCCACGAGACCTTCGAGGGCGTCCCCCAGATGGAGGGCTTCAAGCTGCGCCGCGGCATCCGGGACCTGCCCCAGGAGCGCAAGCTGCTCCAACGCCTGGAGATGGTCCCTTCCCTGGAGCTGGTCGGCGGCAAGGCCTCCATCCCCGTGCGTGATGTGAAGGTCGCGGGCTGGACTCCAGAGACGCCCGAAGCCGCGCCCCGCTGCGGCGACCCCGTGGAGGGTGTGGACGCGCTGCTCACGCAGGGGAGCACCGTGTTGGTCGCGGACCCCATGGGCACGCGCGAGCTGCCGGACGCCGCCGCCCGGATGCTCTGCGACGCCACCGCGAAGAAGCTCCCCGTGGCGCTGGCCCTGTCCGTGCCGTCCGTGGATCAAGGCGCGCTGGACGAGTACCTCACCAGCGCTGGCACGAACGCGGACCTGGAGCGACTGCTCGTGCTGAGCGACTTCTTCCGGCGCGTGGATCAGGACGGGCGCAGCAGCGCGGGCGTCATCCACCTGCTGGAGGCCGCGCGCCGCCTGCGGGCCCAGGGCCATGCCGTGTCGGTGGTGGCGTTCGACTCCAAGCAGGCCGCGGGCAACGCGCGTGAGGAGGAGATGGCCGCGAACCTCATCGCCTTCCGCAAGGAGAACCCGGACGCGTGGATGCTGGTGCTCGCGGGTGACGTGCACGTGCGCACCGGCGGCGTGAACTGGGATTCGAAGTTCGAACCCATGGGCCACCGCCTTTCGGCCGCCCTGCCCTCCTCGTCCGTGAAGGCACTGGACGTGGGCTTCGCGCGCGGCGCTCATTACGCCTGCCGCTTCAACGTCTGGCAGCAGGTGGACTGCGACGTGCACGGCATCAACCCGTCGGCGGAAGGACGCCAGGAGCCGAACACGCCGCGCAAGGTCGCCCTCTTCGACGCGCCGGGCGAGACGGGCTTCCACGGCCGGCTCTACCTGGGCACGCTGAGCCCGTCCCTGCCCGTCCTCCAACGCGCCTCGAAGCCCGTGGTCCAGCAGCAGGCCCCCGCGAAGCCCGCTGAACACTGACCGCCACTGCGTGCCTGACCAACCTCTTTCGCCGTGTTGTCATGGAGTGCAATGGCAGCCACCTCTACCCTCCGCGGCCTCGCGAACGCAGCCGTAATCCTCGCTCTCGTCGGGTGCGGCTCGGCCACTGTCGGTGGGGGCGGCAGTCCGGCGCGCGCGAAGTGGGTCGGGTCGGTCGTCAGGACGCCGGATGGAGGGCAACTCCGTACGACCATCTACTACGGGCCCTGGCAGTGCAGCGCCGCGTTCCTGTCCCGGTGCGAGTCGAAGTGCGCAGCTCAGGGCTACCCGCTCATGGGCTGCATGTGGCTGGCCGATATCAAGGGGGACTGGCAGGGGCGCTACCTCTTCATGCCCGCGGAGGCCGGCGGCCGCCTTGCCATCACCCACTGCTGCTGCGACTACCCCAAGGTGGCCGACCCCGAGAGTCTGCGGAGGGTGTGGTCGCGGTCCCGCATTCGCTTTCGTGAGGAGTGGTCGAAGGAGCTGGGCACCTGGCCAAATACCGCAGGCCGCGCGTGGCCCGGGCACCATCTGCGCGACTTCCTCCATGGAGGGGATCCAACGGCGCCGGGAAACATCCTCCCGGTTCCCGACGACATTCACACCACCATCAACACCGAGTACCCGGCCTGCTACGCGCCCGGAGGGAAGTGGCTGACGCCCGGCCCTGCGCGCCCGTACGCGGATTGAGCGCGCCGCCATGCCCACGAACATGCAGCGCCTGCTGGCCCAGATTTCCCAACACCACTTCCCAAACCCGCCCGCCACACCCGCGCAAGTCGCCGCGTTTGAGGCACGCGTGGGCTGGCCGCTTGATGAGGACCTCCGCGCCTTCTACCTGCACTGCGACGGAGCCGCGCTCTTCAAGCCCTGGCCAGACACCAACTTCTGGATCCTTCCCCTTATCCAGGTGCGCCGCGGACGGGTGGCAATTCAAGGGCGAGACGAGGATGCGAACGGGCCACCCGACTGGTACGCGCTCGTGGACCTTCAGGACACGGACTTCGTCCTGGTCGACGTGACGCAGCGCACGGACCCATACCCCATGCGCGACGGGTACCACGGCACGTTCCCGGAGCCGGGCCATACGAAAATCATCGCGCCGTCGTTCGGAGAGTTCCTGGAGAAGGCATTGGCCAGCGGCGATGATTTCTTCTGGCTGGATTGACGGCCATGCCCATGGATCCACTCCTGGCCGAAGTCTCCCGGATCCACTTCCCCAACGCGCCCGCGACGCCCGCGACGCCCGCGAAATTGGCCGCCTTCGAGGCGCGCGTCGGTTGGGATCTGGACGAGGACCTGCGTGCCTTCTACCTGCACTGCGACGGGTGCACGCTCTTCGCGCCACGCGCCGATGCCCTCTACCGCGTCTTGCCGCTCGCGGAGATCCGCCACGCCCGCCTGGTCATCCGATCCAGCGATGAGGACCGGGACGGGGCGCCGTCCATCTTCACGCTGGTGGACATGCAAGACTCCGACTACGTCGTCCTGGACAACACCCAGCGCGAGGCGGGCCGATACCCGCTGTTCGACGCCTTCCATGAGACATTCCCGGAGGAGATGGAGCGCATCGCATCCAGCTTCGCGGAGTTCCTGGAGCGTGCGCTGCGCAGCGGCAACCGCGCATTCTGGTTGAGAGAGGAGTCAACGGGTGGATGAGATGCACCTGACCGTGACGGCGCGGACCCCGGAGACACCGGAGCCCGCGCGCGGCGACGACTACGGCAGCTTCGACGCGAGGTTCACGCCGCTCACCACCAGGGCGTAGACGGCGTCCACCGCCGTCGTCGCAGTGTGGGCGTCCTGGACCACCTCGTCCGCCAGGACCTCCACCTTCCACGTGCCCGCGGCCGGGCTCGCGAGGAAGACGTTCTCCACGGTGTCCACCTTGTTGGACACGCCGCCGGACGTGGACACGTTGCCCGCCGTCAGGCCGTTGTTGCCCCAGTACACGGTGCCGTTGGGCGCCGTCACTCGCAGGGACAAGTCATTGATGCGCGCCCGCGCCGCGCCCACCGTGCCCATTGGATCCGTGTACACCATCGTGACGTTGAGCTCCGGCTCACCGCTGGCCACTGTGAAGGTGTACGCCTTGCTCCCGAGCGGCGCGAGGACGTCCGTCTCGTCCACCACGAACGTCTTCGCCGCGCGGTCGTACAGGCGCTTCAAGTCGGACGTGCCCCAGCCCTGCTTGTTGCGGTCGATGTCCGCGTTCGAGCCGCCCGCCAGCCAGTTGTACTTGGACGCGCCGTTGATCATCAGCGCCTTGGCCGTGGCCATCTTCGGGCGGCTGGTGAAGACGTCCGCCTTCTTGCCGTGGCCCGCCCACACGCCCTCGTGCCACATCTGGTGCAGCAGGCCGAAGTGGCCTGCCGTCTGCGGCGTGGCGGAGCTGGTGCCGCTGAACTCCGTGTAGGCGCTGTCCGAGGAGCCATACGCGCCCCGGATGCTGTCGTAGTAGAACGCCAGGTCCGGCTTGATGCGGCCGTCCGCCGCCGGGCCGATGCTCGCCCCCGACGACCAGCGGTCATCCGTGCGCGTCTGCGTGTTGTAGTGCCGGATGCCGCCCACGGAGACGATGTTCTTCGCCCACGCCTGCGGCCGGGAGCTGCGCGTGCCGCTGTTGCTCTGCGACTGAGTGCTGAGGATGGGCGCCTTGAACAGGTAGTCGTCCACCTCCGCGGAGAGGGTTGTGTACGACGTCGTCAGCGTGCTGCCCACGCTGGAGGTCTGGAACACCGCGCGGTAGGGGCCGCTCGGGTTGAGCAGCTCCTGGTTCATCGCGAGGCGGGACTTGGTGCCGCCAAACTGCGTGGCCTCCGAGTACAGGAAGAAGATGCCCTGCCCGCCCGGCAGCAGGCCCCTGGCCAGCGGATCCACGCCCTTGGCGAAGTTGTGGCTGTAGCAGGCCGTCCCGTGCAGCGAACCGGACGTGCCCGTGCTGTGGATGATGGGCGCGGTGGGCCACTCGCGGTGGGTGGTGCGCAGCTCGGTGTCGAAGATCTCCCCGCGCACGCCCTGCCCGTTCCAGCCCTTGAGCCCCTCGACGTAGTTGGCGCCGCCCGTCGCGCGCACGATGTCCATGTCCACCTCGCCAGGGCCGCCCCAGCGGTCGATGAACTGCACCTCGTTGGCGCGCACGACCGAGGCCAGCTGCTCCTGGTTGAGCGTGGCCTCCACGCGCAGACCGCCCGGCTCCACCAGGTCCACCTTGCCGCCCAGCCGCTCCACCAACGCCGTCACACGGGCCTGGCGGGCCGCGCCGCCCTCACCCAGCATGATGGAGTAGCGCTGGGGCAAGAGCGCCGCCGTGCGTCCGAGCAGCGCGTCCCGCAGCACCGGCTCCAGGCGCCATTCCGGATGGTAGTCCCCCACCCAGCGCACGGCCGGGAGCTGGGTCACGCGAGCGCGGACCTCCGACGGCATCTCCACCAGGTACGTGTGGTCCGACAGGAAGCGCAGCACCTTGCCGCCCGCGTTCTCGATCGTCTCCCGGTACTCCGGCAGCGGCGTGCCGTGGAACTGCACCAGCGACAGGGTGTTGTTCCGGTCCGCCACCAGCGCGTTGCCCAACAGCGGCGCGGTGCGCGCCAGCGGGTCGAACGACGCCTCCGCCAACCGGATGAGGTACTCCTCCTGCTGCACGCGGCCCAGCAGCTCCGAGCCGCCGCGCGTGTACGCGGAGAAGGCGCGCTCCGTGCCGTCCGCCTGCCGCTCACGCCAGACGTGCAGTTGCACGCCGGTGTCCCGCACCACGTCCAGCGTGCGCAGGCCGCTGACCGGCCGCGCCGTCTGGTGGAACACCCACCCGGACGGCGTCGCCAGCGTGGTGCCCCCCGCCTGGAGCGCCGTCGCCACCGCCGCGCCCGGCGCCGCCGGAGCCCGCGTGGCCGATGAAGGGGTGCGCTCCGCAGCGAGCGCGCCAGCCGGAACCGCCAGGGTGCAGCCCAGCACCAGCGCCGTCACCGGCCGCCAGCCACCACGAGACGTCGAGAACCGCTTCCGCATGTTCTGCATGTCGTGCACTCCCTTCAAAGTGAGAAAAACCTGTAATACGCATTACTGCCGTATTTCAAGTCCTTGCCACTCAGTTGCAATAGGGCGTGCTTTTTGCGCCGTGGGCGTCCTCTTCGAGTAGGCCCAGGTGGTCCTGGATGGGTGGAAGTGGCTGGAAATGCTCAGGATTCAAGAGTGTCAGAGCCACACCCTGAGCGGAAACAAGCCGTCGGAAAGGCCGATAACCTCATTACCCATGACTTCCATCAATCCGAACCGTCCCACTCCGACCTTCCAGCCGACGCAGTCGACGGTCCCCGCCCACCGGCCCGCGAGCGCGCCGCAGGAGCAGGCCCCCGCGCAGCCGTCAGCCGCGGAGCAGGCCGCGACGGAGCGCAACCGGGACGCGTTCTCGCCCGCCGCCGCGCTGCGCCCCTCGGGCCGCGCCCGGGTGACGACGGAGGGTGACAACTTCGTCCTGGAGGCCCAGGGCCAGGTGGGCAACCGCGCCTCGACGCCCCGGGGCGGCGTGCCGACGCGGCTGGGTCCGGTGAGCGCTGGCGGTTCGTTCGGACTGCAGGGCAGCCTGCGCGTGGAGGTGCCGCGCCAGGCCGCCACGGAGGCCATCCGCAATGGCGAGCTGCCCAACCCCGCCGCCCCGGAGACGTGGCCGGTGGGCACCCGCGCCCGGGCGGAGGTCCAGGGCCAGGCGGGCTTCAACGCAGGCCTGCGCGCGGGTCCGGGCAAGGTGGGGGAGCGGCTGGGGCTGAGCACGTCCTACGACCGCACCCAGACGCAGCGCTTCGAGGTGCAGCGCACGTCGGAGGACACCGTGCGCGCCACGGTGACCAGCGACGGCCGCCAGCGGGACGCCACCAACATCCGCGGCCTGGAGGGCCGGCAGGATCAGCGCCTGGGTCACTCGCAGTCCGCGGACTTCAACATCCGCACGCCGGAGGGCCGCGCGGCCTATGACGACTTCATGCGCACCGGCCAGCTTCCCCGTGAGAACGGTCCGGGCGTGAGCAACGTGCAGCGCACGGACTCGCTGGATCAGACCCGCGATGGGCGCGTGCTGGGCCAGAGCGTGGCCACCTCCGAGCGCCAGACGCGCCTCACGGCGGACGGCGCGGGGGATCAGACCGTGCGCCAGACGGACCGCAACGTGGCGGGCAGCACGCAGACGACGCAGATGCAGGTGGGCGCGGACGGCAACGGCCGGGCGCGCACGGCCATCAACGACTCCGTGGTGGCGACCACGACCACGCGTCCCGGCCAGCCCCCGGAGACGAGCTACGAGCTGACCTTCACGGATCCGAACGCGGCGGCCATCGCGCGCGGCGCCTTCTCCGGCGACGACGCGGCGGCGTCCGGCACCGGCCCGTTCACGGCGCGCCTCAACGAGCAGCAGGCGCGCGCGCTGGTGGATCGCACCCTGGGCCAGGGCCTGCAGGGCGGCCAGCAGGCGCTGGACCGCGCCTTCCGCACGCTGTCCACGGGCGGGCAGCAGACCTTCGCCACGACGCTCTACAACTCCACGGTGGACCCGCAGCGCCCCAACGCCGCGCGCCGCCCGCTGGAGTCCATGCCGCCCGAGGCCGCCACCCCGGCGCAGCCGCGCAACCCGACCGACTCGCTTCCCCCGGCCCCGACCATCCCGATGTCGTAGTCCCGCCGTCCCAAGGCGGGGTATGGGACCTCCCATCGATGAGGTCCCCTCCCCGCCCCACCGGTCCGCATGCATGACCTGAACGCGCTGGTCGGCACGCACGACCTGCTCCTCCTCACGCTGGACACGCTCCGCTACGACGTGGCCCGGGAGGAGCTGGAAGCAGGCCGCACCCCCACCCTGGCCGCGCTGCTGCCCGGCGGCCGGTGGGAGGAGCGGCACACCCCGGCGAGCTTCACCTACGCCGCGCACCAGGCCTTCTTCGCGGGCTTCCTCCCCACCCCCGTCACCCCGGGCCGGCACGCTCGCCCGTTCGCCCTGCGCTTCGAGGGCAGCGAGACGACGGGCCCCGGCACCTGCGTGCTGGACGCGCCGGACCTCGTCACCGGGTTGGCCGGGCGCGGCTATCACACGGTGTGCATTGGCGGGACGGGCTTCTTCAACCAGAAGAACCCCCTGGGCCGCGTCCTCCCGAGCCTCTTCTCCGAGGCGCACTGGGCCCCGGAGCTGGGCGTCACCGACCCCCAATCCACGGAAAATCAGGCATCACTCGCAGTGAAAATCCTGGAGTCGCTGCCCCGGGAGCGGCGGGTGTTCCTGTTCATCAACGTCTCCGCGCTGCACCAGCCCAACCGGCACTACGTGCCCGGGGCGACGGAGGACTCCAAGGCCACGCACGCGGCGGCCCTGGCCTACGTGGACCGCCAGTTGCCACCCCTGTTCCAGGCGCTGCGACGGCGCGGCCCGGCGTTCTGCATCGTGTGCTCGGACCACGGCACGGCGTACGGCGAGGACGGCTACACGGGACACCGGCTGGGGCACCCGGTGGTGTGGACGGTGCCCTATGGTGAGTTCGTGCTGCCGGTAGACTCCCAGCCATGACGCGCCTGGAGTCGATGCTCGAAGGGACGCCGTACGTGGCGTACCTCTACGGCTACCCGCACAAGACGGCCTACCGCCCGCTCACGCCCGCGCTGCCGCTGGAGGACGTCTGGGCGAAGGAGCGGCGGGACGCGCTGTTCCTCTACCTGCACGTCCCGTTCTGCGAGATGCGCTGCGGGTTCTGCAACCTCTTCACCGCCGCGGGCCCGAAGGAGGACGTCGTCGCAGCGTGGCTCGCCGCGCTGAAGCGCGAGGCCCGCCGGGTGAAGGAGGCGCTGGGGCCGGCCACGTTCGCGCGGGCCGCGATTGGCGGTGGCACCCCCACCCTGCTGGACGTCGCGGGGCTGGAGACGGTGTTCGACCTGGCGGCGGAGCTGGGCGTGGATCCTCGAGATGTGCCCATGTCCGTGGAGGTGTCGCCGGAGACGGTGGACGCGGACAAGGTGGCGCTCTTGAAGGCCCGGGGCGTGGACCGGGTGAGCATGGGCGTGCAGAGCTTCCTGGAGTCCGAGGTCGCCGCGGTAAAGCGGCCCCAGAAGACGGCGCAGGTGGAGGCCACGCTGGACCTGCTGCGGAGCGCGGGCTTCCCCACGCTCAACCTGGACCTCATCTACGGCATCGAGGGCCAGACGGTGGAGACGTTCCTCCACTCGCTGGAGGCGGCGCTGCGGTACGCGCCGGAGGAGCTGTACCTCTACCCGCTCTACGTGCGGCCCCTCACCTTCCTGGGCAAGAAGTCGCGCGCGTGGGACGACCTGCGGCTGTCGCTCTACCGGACCGGCCGGGACTTCCTCCTGTCGCGCGGCTACACGCAGGTGTCCATGCGGATGTTCCGCGCGGCGCATGCGCCCGCGGCTCGGGGCGCGGTGTACCGCTGCCAGGAGGACGGCATGGTGGGCCTGGGCGTGGGCGCGCGTTCGTACGCGGGCGCGGTGCACTACTCGTCCGAGTACGCGGTGGCCTCGCGCGAGGTGCGCGGCATCATCCAGGCGTACAGCGAGCGGGATACGGCGTCGTTCGGGGAGGTGCGCTACGGCTTCGTGCTGGACGCGGCCGAGCAGCGCCACCGGCACCTGGTGCTGTCGCTGCTGGCGGAGGGCGTGGACCCGGGCGTGTACCGCCAGCGCTTCGGCACGGAGGCGCAGTCGGACTTCCCGATGCTCGCGGAGCTGGAGGCGCACGGGCTGGCGCGCGACGTGGACGGCGTGTTCCAGCTCACTCCGGCGGGCGTGGAGCGCTCGGATTTGATTGGCCCGTGGCTGGACTCGGAGGCCGTGCGCGCGCGCATGGCGGAGTACTCCTGGCGATGAAGCTCACCGTGCTCTACCGGGGCCCGCTGTCCGGCTGTAACTACGGCTGCGAGTACTGCCCCTTCGGCAAGTGGAAGCAGAGCGAGGAGGAGCTCACGAAGGACCGCGCGGACCTGGAGCGGTTCCTCCAGTGGGTGGAGGCGCGCACGCAGGACACCGTGTCCGTGTTCTTCACGCCGTGGGGCGAGGCGCTCATCTGGCCCTGGTATCAGCAGGCCCTCGCGCGCCTGACGCACCTGCCCCACGTGGAGCGCGCGGCGGTGCAGACGAACCTCTCCTGCCGGCTGGACTGGCTCACGGACTGCCGCACGGAGAAGCTGGGCATCTGGGCCACGTACCATCCGGAGTGGATGAAGCGTGCGCGCTTCCTCGCTCAGTGCCAGCACTTGTCGGAGCACGGCGTGCGGCACAGCGCGGGCATGGTGGGCTTCCGGCGCTTCGCGGACGAAGCCGAGGCCCTGCGCCGCGAGCTCCCCGAGGACACGTACCTGTGGATCAACGCGGTGAAGGACGGCCTGGACGCGTACACGCCCGAGGACGTGGAGCGCTTCACCCGCATCGATCCGCTCTTCCCGGTGAACAACACGCGCCACCCCAGCCGGGGCCGGGCCTGCCGTGGCGGCGAGTCCGTGCTGTCCGTGGACGGTGACGGCACCGCGTACCGGTGCCACTTCATCAAGGAGCCGCTGGGCAACCTCTACGCGCCAGACTTCGACGCGGCGTTGAAGCCGCGCCCATGCTCGAAGGACACGTGCGGGTGTCACATCGGCTACGTGCACCTGGAGTACCTGGAGCTGGATCGCGTGTTCGGCTCCGGGCTGCTGGAGCGCGTGCCGGCGACGCGGCTGTGGACGGGCGGCGCTCAGCGCAGCGCTTCGCGGATCTCCCAGTCGTAGACGGACAGACCGTCTCGCGTGAGGCCGGGGAGCAGGTCCCCGAAGGCGTTCGCCTCCAGCACGCGGTGGCCGTGGAAGAAGTCCTCGAACATCAGGTCGATGCCCACGTGGAGGCAGTCGTGCGCGCGGGCCACGGCGCGGCAGCTCTCCATCGCGGCCTCCATTTCACCGGGAGGCACCGCCGCGTGGAGCGCGTCCAGGTCTCCCCGGTAGCCCCCCAGGTGCAGGTTGGTGATGGGCAGGCGGCTCTGGCGCACCACGGTGAAGACGGGCTCGCCGCGGACGGTGACGACGCGGCAGTCGAACATGTCCCCGCCCAGCCGCGCCTTGGGCCGGGACTCCTCCACCTGTGAGCCCTCGCGCAGGAGGAAGGCGAGCACCGTGTCCACCTCTCGCGCGTCCGTCACCCGCCGCACCTTGAGGGAGTTGAACCAGCCGGTGGCGCCCCGATGCAGGCTGGTGAGCAGCGTCCCCTGCCCCCGACCCGGCCGGTACACGGCGAGGCACGACGCGGAGGAGCCGCAGGACAGCTTCACGAACGCCTCGCGGAAATCCGCTTCGCGCAAGGCGTGGCGCAGGGCTTCCGGTGTCGTGCCCGGGGCCACGTCCAGGAACGGCGGCACGGGGATACCCAGGTCCGCGTACCGGCGTGACGTGATGCGCTTGTCGAACAGGTCCGCGATGGCGCTCGGCGAGGACAGCACGCGCCAGCGGGGGCGCTGCGCGAACCGCGTGGTCAGGTCCTCCAGCACTCGCAGGAAGCCCAGGTGGTGCTGCCGGGGACAGAGCACGCGGCCGTGTTCATCCGGCAATGCATCCAACTGTTCAGGCGTTACGGTGTCGCAGCCGGCAGCGAGCGCATCCGCGAAGCCGCGCTGGAGGAACAGGCGCTCCACCGCCGCGTCCTCTCCCGCCGCGTCGATGCGGACAAGCCGCTCCGTATCGGGCAGCTCCAGGAGCACGTCAGGCGTGCGGGCCACCGTCTCCCACGCCACCACGTGCGCGGGCGGAAGACCGGCGCGGACCAGTGCCTCCTGGAAGAGCGTGACGCGCCTGTTCCCGGGGTTGCCGATGATCAGGAACGGCGGCATGGAAGCGGGCTATTCGCCCACCGCGGCGTAGCGCGACTCTTCGTCGTAGGGCTCGCGCTGGTTGCCGCTCGCCACGGACTTCGCGATGTTGGCCACGGTCTTCTGGCCCGCCTTCGTGAGGAAGTTCTGGGTGACGTCCAGCGTCTTGAGGTGCGCGAAGGCCTTGGCGTTCTGGGCCAGCGTGTCCGCGCCCGCGTCGGACATCGTGCCCATGGACAGATCCAGCGCTTCGATTTGCGCGAGGATCTTCGACTTGGGCAGCGCCGCGCACAGCTCGTCCGTGAACTCGGAGTTGCGCAGCGCCAGCTTGCGCAGCGCCGGCACGCCCTCCGCGTCGAGCAGCGGCTTGAGGTCCTTCACCCCGCCGCTCGCGCCGTAGTTCTCCTGGCCGAACCAGACCTCCAGCGACTCCAGCTTCGGCCACTTCGCCTTCACGATCTCCTTCACCGCGCCCTGGTGGAGGCCACCGGTCTCCACGGTGAACGAGCGCAGCTCCGGCAGGTCGATCTTCCCGAAGCCGATCTCCCCGCCGCGCACGCGCAGCTCCTGGAGCTGGGGGTAGACCTTGTAGAGCGCCTTGAGGTCGCCCACCTGCGTCCAGGAGATCTCCGTCTCGTCCGGGAACTCGAAGTCGCCAATGAACAGCGAGCGCAGCGGCGGCGCGGGCTTCGCCTTCGCCAGCACTTCGAGCGTTTCGTCGTAATCGTTCTCGCCGTCGAAGTTGGCCATGCCCAGGGTCAGCCGGCTCAGGAACCGCGCGGACGGGTGGGCCAGCAGCTCGGCCAGCAGGTCCGGGATGTTCGCCGAGGAGTCGTAGTCCACCTGGCCCAGGCGGGCCTCGCGGATGAAGCCCAGGTGCCACTCCAGCTTGAGGGTCTCGTCGGAGACGGCCTCCATCAGCGACTCGCCCAGCAGCTCGTTGGCGTGGTCCTCGATGAGCTTCGCCACCTTCTTGCGCGTGGCCGCGGGCGCCTCCAGCGAGGAGTGCTGGAGGAGGATCAGCTCGGCGCGCGGGTCTCCCTCGCCCTTGAGCCACTCGGCGTACGCGAGATAGCCCTTCACGTCGTCGGGCTTCGCGAGGATGGCGGCCTCCAGGTCCGGGTTGACGGCGGACTCGGCGGTGGCCTCTCCGCCGTCGGCGAGCGCGTAGCCCTTGCCTTCTTTTTCGCGGATCTGTGAGTCGTAGGCCTTCTTCGCCTCGGCCTTGGAGTCGAACTCCTCGACCTTCTCCTGGCCGTCGGTGCCGATGCGGCCCCAGCGCTTGGTCAGCGTGGTGCCCTCCAGGGTGATCTCCCAGAACTTGCTGGAGCTGCCTTCCGTGAACTCGTAGCGAGGCATCGCGCGTCCCTTTGGCGAAGAACGCCCGGGACGCTAGAGGAGCCCTGAAGCAACCTCAAGGCTCAGGGGCGCAGCAGCACCAGCTCCACGCGGCGGTTGAGCTCACGGCCGCGGGGAATCAGGTTGGGGGCCTTGGGGCTGCGGTCGCCCAGGCCCACGGCCTCCACGCGGGACGGGGCCACGCCGGCGCGGATCAGCATGTCCGCCACGGCGCGGGCGCGGGCGTCGGAGAGGCTCTGGCGCGCGGGCTCAGGGACCTCGCGCGAGTCGGTGTGGCCCTCGACGCGCAGGCGGGCCTTCGGGTCGCGCACGAGCAGGTCCACCGCCAGCTCCAGCCCGGTGAGCGCGGCCTTGGCGGGCATGGGCTTCTTCTCTTCGAAGCTCAGGGGCTGGGGCAGCTCGATGCGGCCCTCCTGCACCTTGGCGGCCTTGGCGGCCTTGGGCGCGGGCACCAGCGCGAAGGCGAGCGACGTGTCCGCCCCGGCGGCCAGCACGACCTGGCGCGTCTGCGCGAGGAAGCCATCCGCGATGAGGTCCACGGTGTACTCGCCCGCGGACAGGGGCACGTCCTGCGGCTTCTTGCCGGGCACGGTGAGCTTCAGGGGCTCGCCCGGGCCGCGCACGAAGGCGGTGGCGTGGGTGGGCTTCTTCGACGTCACCTGGAGGCGCAGGCGGCTGGCGGCCACCGGCGGGCGCTCCACGGGCGGCGTCACGGAGACGACGGTCGTCGTGGGCTTCACGCCCGCGTCCGGCGGCGGCGTGGGCTGGGCGACCTTCACCGGGGCGCCGGCATCCACGGGCGCGGGCTTCACGGGCGGGGTCGCGGTGACGACGGCGGGCTCGTCCTTCAGCGGCTGGATCATCTCCGCGGTGACGGCGTGGGTGAGCTTGAGCTTGAGGCGCGGATCCGGCGCGTTGGGCACGACGCTGGGGGACGCCTTCACCACGACGCGCAGGCCGCGCTGGGTCTGGAAGCCGACGGAGGCGGTGATCTTCCAGAGGAAGCCGTTGGTCTCGCTGAACAGGCTCCAGGAGCCGTTGGTGTACGTGACGCGCGAGACGAGCGTGTGCTCGCCGGGTTCGACCTTCAGGTTCGCGAGCCGGTGGACGCCGGGCGCGTTGAGCTCGTCCAGCCCCGGGACGGCGAGCGGTTCACCATCCAGGAGGAAGTCGGTCTCCACGAGCCGGTAGCCGTCTTCTGGCTTGAAGCCCGCGAAGAGCACCTGCACTTCGGAGGGGGACTCGGGGACCATGTCGCGCAGCTGGCGTTCCAGCTCCGCGCGCACCTGTTCCTCGCGCGTCGTTTCAGCCGCGAACGCGCCCGGGGCGAGGAGGCCGGCGAGGACCAGGGACCCGAATTTGAGGAAGGAGGAATCCACGAGGCGCGCACAGCATGGCACAAGGCGCCCCGGGACGATGCAGGGATACATCCCTGTAGGGCGAGCAGGCGTGCAGGTCCGTCAAGTTTCGGGGATCCGGTTGAAGGCCTGGCGGTGAATCCCTCGTTCCAACCAGTCCTGGCGCGGAGAGGCCGGGATGGATCATCCTGTTGCGCGCATGGATCCACGGCCCGAATCCCCTCCGTCACCTGTCCCCTCCTCCCCCAAGCCGGAGTCCCGCTTTTCACGGCGGGCGTGGGCCTTGAGCGCGGTGGGAGCGGTGGTGACGCTGGGGGTGTTCGCGGGGATGGTGCGGGTGGACCGGACGGCGCGAGGCCCGGTGATGCTCCAGCAGGGGGAATGGGTGGACGTTCCGGCCCCGACCGCGGGGCGGGTGGTGTCGGTGGACGTGGGGCTGAGCGAGCAGGTCAAGGCCGGGCAGGTGCTGGCACGGCTGGAGACGGCGTCGGGGGCGACCGAGGTGGTAGCGCCGATGGAGGCGCTGGTGGGCCGGGTGGCGGTGACGAAGGGGGCCCAGATGGAGGCCGGGCAGCCCGTGGCGGCGTTGCTGAACCGGAGGGTCCTGCCCTCACTCCACGTGCTGTTTACGGAGGACTACCGGCCGGAGCTGGCGCCGGGGATGACGCTGGAGTTCCAGATGCCGGACATGCCCCAACCGCTGGAGGCGGTCATCGAGCAGGTGGAAGGTCCGGAGGCGTCACTCCAGTTCGCGAAGGCGCAGCGGCGGGCCGGGGCGTATCCGGACGGGGCGGTGCTGGTCCGGGCGCGAGTGCCGTCACGCACCTACGAGCGTGACGGCAAGAAGCGCGTCTTCATCGACGGCGAATGGGGCCGGGCCACGGTGAAGCTGGGCACGCAGCGGCTGCTCGTCTCGTGGTTCCCGCGCCTGCGTGATGCGCTGCCGTGAGGCGGCCCTTGTCGCGCTGCTCTCAATCCCTGCGCTGGGCTGCGGAGGCCCACGTCCCATCCCGGGCGTCGTTCAGGCCTCCAACGGGGCTCCGCTTGCGAGCATCCCGGGCCCCCTGCCCGCCTTCGGACCATTCGATTCGTTCTCGGACGCACTGCAAGCCGCGTGTCCCCTGATCCTCGGCAAGCCGCAAGCCACCGCGGGTAGACCGACCGGGCAGAACTTCCAGCTGCGTTGGCGCCTCTCTCGCGAGTACTGCGCATGGCTGTATTACACGCCGGACCGGAAGTACGAGATGAGCATGCTCGCCGCGGGAGCGATGCACGACGATCCCCAGAAGCGCACCTGCGACCTCCCGTCGAGCGTAGACGACGCGCGCTATGCCCCGAACAGCCTGGGCTACGTCTTCGTCCTCCACAACCACCCCTACGACAACGTGTTGTCGGACCGCGACATCCGGTTCATCGTCGACATGGCGATCGAGCATGGTGTGTCCGTGAAGACGCACGCGGGCGAGATTCCCCTTTCCATCGTCGCTTTCTTCTCCTTGTCCGATGGCTTGGAGCACCCTCCGTGTGATGGGTTCTTCCAGTACATCCCCGCAACCGGAGAGTTGTTGCGATGGCTGCGGGGCGATGATGGATGGGGTCGGCAGATCATCGGCCGCGTGGAGTGGCTGGACGGCGAGCGGTATCGCATCCAGCGCGAAATGAAGGAGCGCGGAAGATGAAGCGAAGCGCGTCATTGTTGCTGCTGGGACTCGTCGCCGCTGGGTGTGCACGTGCGTTCGTGGCGGGCACGGACCCGGTGGAGGATGACCGTTCGATTGTCTTCCCGCAGTTCTTCGAACAGGCGCCGCTCCAGGTCGGCACTGCCGACCAGCCCGTCGTGTTGGATGGAGCCGTACTCCGCGCCCTGACCCTGGCGGCGGACGACTATCTGCCTCCGGACCGGCCTGACATGCCCTGCACCGAACGGCGCACTTCGCATGTCTTCAGGGTCATCCAGAGTGAAGACATTGTCTTCGTTCGCATTGATGTGGACCCGTTGGCATGCGTCGGGTCCCGGCCGGGACTCGACTCAGGGGGGCGGTATGCCATCAGCCGTGATGGCCGCATCCTGCGCCGGCTCCTGGATGGAATGGAGCCGTACGTCCCTGTCGCGGACGGCGGCGTCATGGAGAAGGCCGACCCCGGCGTCTCGCCGTCCTTCGACCCGGACCGTCCGCATCCCCTGCCCTTCATGGACTCCCGAGACGCCGGAGCCCTGCTCGACACGGGAACGCCTGACGCTCAGGCGCCCTGACGCGACAGGCGGCGCTCCAGGCGTTCCATGCGGAGCTGGTGGTCCTCGGGCAACTCCACGGGGGCGGCGAGCCTGGCGTGGTACAGGGCCCGGGGCAGGTCCTTGAGGGAGTGCTCGTAGAGCTTCGTCAGGGACAGGTGCAGCACCGCTCCCTGCCCGGGCTTCGCGAACGTGAGCGCCCGCTGCAAGTGCGCCACCGCCGTCTCGCAGTCCCCCGAGCGGCGGCAGAGGCGCGAGGCCAGCGTCAGCGCTTCAATTCCCACCGGGCCTCCGCTCTCCGCCGCGGCCTTCGCGAACGTCAGCGCCCGCGCCGCGTCCCCTGCCCTCTCCGCCACCTGCGCAAAGCCCAACAGGTCGCGGGGGTCCTGCTGCTCCGTGCCTTCCGACTGGAAGCGGCGCACGAGGTCGCCCATCAACGCCGCCAGCAGCAGGATGTCCTTCTGGTTGTGCTCCAGCACCGGCACCAGCTCCGAACCGTCCGTGCCTCGCAGGAAGCGGAAGTACAGCTCCGGGATCTGCGAACCGTCCACGTCCCCAATCCGGTGATGCCCCAGCACCTTGGACTCCAGGTGCACCAGCCGCGCGCCCTCGCCCCGGTGCTTGAAGACGCGCCGCGCGCAGTGCAGCAGGTCCAGGTGCGGCAGCTCCTTCGGCACCGGCACCCGGTTCAGCACGAAGCGCGTGCGAAGCAGTGGCCAGTCGAAGCTCTTGCCGTTGTATGTGACGAGGCAGGACGACGAGGCCATGCGCTCGGCCAGCAGGCGCAGCATGGGCGCCTCTTCTCCCATGCGCCTCAGGAAGAGCTGCTGCACACGCATCGAGCGGCCTTCGAACCAGCCCAGGCCCACCAGGAATGGCACCGTGCCCGTGCCGCCCGCGAGCCCCGTCGTCTCCGTGTCCAGCATCAGCATCCGCGTGAAGTCCACCGACTCCAGCTCCGGATGCAGCGCCAGCCCCGCCACCAGCCGCGCCTCCACGTCGAGCGCCGCCGCCACGGGCGCGGTGCCGTGGCGGTGGTCCGGCGAATACACCTGCTCGGCCACGTGCACCGTGCCGTGCGGCGTCGCCCGTGCCTCCACCGGCAATGCGCGCGGCTCGGGAACCGGCGCCACCGCCTTCCGAGCGGACGCCGTGCCCTGACGCTCCGCCCAGAACGACAGCATCTGGCGCAGCGCTTCCACCCGTGCATCCGCGGGGCCGTCCACCGCGCCGCCCCGCTTCGCCGCGAACCGCCGCCGCGCCTCCTCGCGCAGGTCCACGAGGCCTTCCGCCCGAGTGGCCTCGCGGTCGGAGATTTCCGTCCGCGCGGTGAGCACGTTCTCCAACGCAGCCTCGGGCGCCCGGCCTCCGTCCGTCGCTTCCACGTCGAGGGCGGGCTCACCCTCCCCGTCCATCGACAAGCGCTTGCGCAGCGCCTGGACCAGCACCTCCGCGATGGTGGTCGTCCCCGCTTCTTCCAGGTGCGTTACCGCCGCGGCGCCGTCCTCGTGCGCCCGGGTCACCACGGCCGACGGGGAGCTCGCCTCGGCCGCCGCGTCCTGCGCGCGCGCCTCCACCACCGGAGCCACCGCCACGGTGTTCACGGGCGCCCGGGCCTGACTGCCGGGGCCCGCGTTGGTGAGTCGGGACAGCTTGCGCTTCAGGTCCATGCCGCGCCCGTGCTCCTCACTGCACCCCGGCGACGCCGAGCGCCGCCAGCAGGTCCAATGCCAGCCGCTTGCGCGGATGCGACCCCGACGGCGCGCTCCCCGGCTGCCCACCCGCCGCCGGCCCGATGCACGCCGGACACCCGTCCTCGCACGGGCACGATTCCAGCAACTTGCGCCCTCGCAGGAGCAACTCCTCGCGCTGATCGTACAGCCGCGCCGCCAGCCCCACGCCGCCGGGCACGTTGTCGTAGAGGAACAGCGTGGGATCGAAGCCCACGCCGCCTTCCTTGCGCGGCGGACCGTCCGGCTCGTCCTTGCTGCCCAGCGTCCGTCCCAGGTCGCGCGGGTCGCTCATCAACCCCACGCACGCCACCGTGCGCAGCGCGGACCCCAGGCCTCGCAGCGCGTCGATGACCGCGGGCCTCGGAGCGTCCATCGTTCGCACCACCGCCTCCGGCACCGTCAGCCACAGCGCCGACGTGTGCATCTGCATCTCCGGCAGCCGCACGTCGCCGTAGCCCACGTTCTCGTGCGTGTGGAACTTGATCTTCTTGTAGCCGACCACCTTCTCGATGACGGACACCTCGCCCAGCCCCGCGTGCAGCGAGGGCCCCAGCGGCGCGCCCTGGTCCTCCTGGATGACGCTCACGCGCACGTTCGTCATCGCGTCCGTGAAGTAGTCCGGCGCCACCTTGCGCACGAAGGCCTTGTGGTTCTCCAGGTCCAGCAGCTCCACCTGGTACTGCTCGGAGTCGTGCTGGTAGATGGCCTGCTCGTGCAGCTGCGTGTGCGCCGAGCGGAAGTCCATCTCCGCCAGCGTCTTGTCCGTGCCGCGCTCGATGACCACCACGTTGTCCCAGCCCACGCTGCGCAAGGACACGTGGTGCGCCGGATACGCGTCCGAAGACCAGTGGAACATCCGCCGCCCGCCCTCCGGCGCCTGTGACGGGTGCACCACCTGGTGCTGCGTGAGGAAATCCAGCGCCTCCGTGGTGTTCTCCACAGGCACGTCGCCGAAGGAGTCCCCTTCCTCGAAGGGCAGCTCGAACGCCGCGCACTTCAGGTGCTGGACCAATATCTCCACGTTGTCCGGATCAATCCGCGCGTGCTCCACCGGTGCTCCCGTGAGCGCGCGCGGATCCGCCGCGAAGTATTGATCCAACGGAGAGCTGGACGTCACCAGCAGCGCCAGGCTCCCCATGCCGCGCCGGCCCGCCCGGCCGAAGCGCTGCGCCAGCGCCGCCACCGAGCCCGGGTAGCCCGCGCACACGACGGCGTCCAGCGACCCGATGTCGATGCCCAGCTCCAGCGCGTTGGTGGCCACCACGCAGCGCACCTCGCCCGCGCGCATCGCGGCCTCCGTCGCGCGCCGGGTGCCCGGCAGATAGCCGCCCCGGTAGCCCTGGATGAGCGACGGATCCAGCTTCTCCTCCACGAACCGGTCGCGGAGGTACTTGAGCATCACCTCCACGTTGTTGCGCGACTGGCCGAACAGCAGCGTGGACACGCCCGCGCGCACCAGGTCCGACGTGAGCCGCACAGCGCTCTTGAGATAGCTGGCGCGGATGCCCAGCTCCGCGTTCACCACCGGCGGGTTGTAGACCATCACCCGGCGCTCACCGGACGGCGCCCCGCTCTCCGACACGAGCGCCACTTCACGCCCCAGCATCCGCTCCGCGTGCGCCTTCGGATTGCCGATGGTCGCCGACGCCAGGATGAACGTGGGCGAAGCCCCATGGAACCGCGCCACCCGCTGCAACCGCCGCAGCACGTTCGCCAGGTGCGAACCGAAGACGCCCCGGTACGTGTGCAGCTCGTCGATGACGACGTAGCGCAGGTTCGAGAACAGCCGCGCCCAGTTCGCGTGGTGCGGCAGGATGCCCGTGTGCAGCATGTCCGGGTTGGTGAGCACCACGCCCGCGCGCTCCCGGGCCGCCCGGCGCGCGTCCCCCGGCGTGTCACCGTCGAAGGTGATGGCGCCGTGGCCCAGGCCCGCCTCGCGCATGAACGCGCGCAGCGACTCTTCCTGGTCGCGCGACAGGGCCTTGGTGGGGAACAGGTAGAGCGCGCGCGCTTCCGGCTCGCGCGCGAAGCGGTCCAGCAGCGGCAGGTTGTAGCAGAGGCTCTTTCCGGACGCGGTGGGCGTGGCGATGACCAGGCTCTCCCCGTCGCGGGCGCGCTCGAAGGCTTCGGCCTGGTGGGAGAAGAGCTGCTCGACACCGCGGCGCTTGAGCGCGTCCCGGACCTGGGGGGACAGCCCCTCCGGCAGCGGCGCGAACACGCCGGAGCGCGCAGGCGTCACTGCGTCGTGGACGATGTTCGGCCACACCTGCCGGTCCGTCCGCCATCCCTGGAGGACGGCGTCCAGCCCGCGAGCCCCCGACCACGGCGTGCGGCGCGGGCCGGAGAAGGCCTCGGTTTCCTTCTCGGGCTTCATAGGGCCGGCCACTGTACAGACGTGTACCCGGAAGGACAACGCGCGTCAGGACCTCCCGCGTCGGTCTTTTGGGGGCCCATCACCCACATTCGCACCCGACAGTAGCCGGCCCGATTCCCTGCTGGACAGGCGGGCCCGGGGGACCTCGACGCGCTTGCGTCGCGAACCCTAGTGTCCCGCGCCCGTGGCGCTCGCGATCTTCCTGTTCACGTACATCTTCATCGCCGGGGCGAGGCTGCCCTTCATCAAGCTGGACCGTCCCGGAGGCGCGCTGCTGGGCGCCACGCTGATGGTCGTCGCCGGGGTCGTCACGCCCGCGGAGGTCTTCGGCCACAGCGCGGACCGGGGCCAGCAGGCCATCGACATGGACACGCTCGTCCTGCTGCTGGGGATGATGCTGCTGGCCGTGTACCTGGCGCAGGCGAACTTCTTCCGCGCCGCCGGGGCCAAGGCCCTCAAGGTCGCGCACACGCCGCGGCTGCTCCTGGTGGCCGTGACGTTCGTGAGCGCGTTCCTGTCCGCGTTCCTCGTCAACGACACCGTGTGTCTGTTCCTCACGCCGCTGGTGCTGGTGGTGGTGGCGGACGCGCGCCTGCCGCCCGCGCCGTACCTGCTGGCGGTGTGCATGGGCAGCAACAGCGGCTCCGTGGCCACCTTCACCGGCAACCCGCAGAACATGCTGATTCAAGGCGCGTCCGGCCTGGGCTACGCGCGGTTCGCCGCGTACATGGCGCTGCCCGCGGTGCTCTCCACCGCCGTCGTCGCCGTGGCGCTGCTCTACATGTTCCGCAAGGCGCTGCCGACCGCGCGCTTCGACACGCACCCGCCCCCGCTGGAGGTGGACCGCCGGCTGCTCGCGCTGGGGCTGGGAGGCCTGCTGGGCGTGGTGGTGGCGTTCTTCGCCGGGCTGCCCATGAGCTGGAGCGCGCTCGCGGGCGGCGTGCTGGTGATGTCCCTGTCCGGGCACGAGCCGCGCGAGGCCCTGGAGCGCGTGGACTGGGTGCTGCTGCTCTTCTTCGCCAGCCTCTTCGTCGTCGTGCACGGGGTGAACAAGGCGGGCTGGGCGGAGGAGATCCGCCATCTGTTCGCCCCGCTGATGGCCGGGCCGCCCTGGCGCGAGACGCTGGGCTTCGCGTTCCTGACGCTCGTGGCGTCCAACCTCTTCAGCAACGTGCCCTTCGTGATGCTCGCGCGCGCGTGGGTGCCGGCCATGCAGGAGCCGGAGCTGGCGTGGCACGTGCTCGCGCTGGGCTCCACGCTCGCGGGCAACCTCACGCTGGTGGGCAGCGTGGCCAACCTCATCGTCTTCGAGGCCGCGCGCGGCAAGGTCCGCATGGGCTTCGTGGACTACCTGCGCGTGGGGGTGCCCGTGACGCTGATCAGCTTCGCGGTGGGGCTGGGCGTGCTGCTGGCCGAGCACGCCCTCTTCTAGGCGTCCGGATCCGGCAGCTCGCCCGGCGGAAGCTGCTGCTCGGGCGGCGTGGGCGCGGGAGCCGGCGACGGGGTGACGGCGGAGGGCACGGTGTCCGGCGCGGTGCTGCCCGAGGGGGCCGCGCCCTTGCGGTTCTTGGGCGTCAGGTCCTTCACGAACATGTCCGCCACCTTGTCCAGCAGGTCCGTCATGGCCAGGCGGAACAGCTCCGGCTCCTTGCCGACCTTGAACGGATCCAGGTGCTGCGCGCCCTGCTCCACCGCGTCCAGGTCGAACGGCCGGCGCCACAGCTCCGAGCGCCCGTCCAGCCGGAACATGCGCCCGTACCCCTTGAGGTAGGCCCCGGCGTGCCCGTCATCGCTGCGCATGCCGTAGTCCTGGATGACGAACTCCACGATGGTGTCCGCGCCCAGCGGGGCCATCAAGTCGTAGTCCGGGGCGTTGGCGGGGACCTCCTCCACCAGGAAGCTCTCCAGCGCGGAGGCCACCCGGGCGGGGTCCACCGCGTCCGTCCAGGGCGCCTCTTCCGGCAGGCGCGACAGGGTGGTGACGCGCAGGCGCTCGGAGAGCTCGAAGCGCGTCACGGCCTGCTGGAGCTTCACGGTGAGCCGGCGATCCGCCTCCTTGGGCTCCAGCTTCTTGAGCTTGTCGGAGTACGCGCTGTCCTCCTGGAACACCTTGCTCTTGGGCCCCGCGCCATCCTCGATGCGGGAGATGAAGGCGGGCCGCTGGACCCGGTCCAGGTCCGCGCCGGACAGGCGCTGGGAGGCACACCCGGCGGTGAAGGCGACGAGGACTGCGGCGAATAGGACGCTTCGGCTTCGCACCATGGGGGGAAGGCTATCCCATCCCCGCCCCCCTGGCCTGTTTGTGACCCACCGAAGGCCTGGGGAGTGTCCGGCGCTGATATGCTGCCCGGCCGTGACTCCTCCCCCTTCTGTTCCCCCCGGCCCGGGCCCCAACCGCAAGCGGCGGCTGGGCGAGATCCTCATGGACGCCGGTCTGCTCACCGAAACCCAGCTGCGGACGGCGCTCGCCGAGCAGCGCAAGTGGGGCGGCCGGCTGGGCCTCACCCTGGTGCAGATGGGCGTCGTGGACGAGAGCTCCATGGTGCACGCCCTGTCCCGGCAGCTGGCCATCCCCACCGTGGACCTGGACACGCACGTCCCCGTACCGAACGCCCTCCAGGCGCTGCGCGTGGACATCGCCGAGCGCTACACCGTCTTCCCCATCGCCTACGACGCCGCCACCAAGACGCTCACCGTGGCCACTTCGGATCCGACCAACGTGGAGTCGCTCCAGGAGCTGGCCTTCCACTCCGGCCAGAAGCTCCAGGTCGTGGTGGCGACGGCGTCCTCCATCGAGCGCGCCATCCGGCACCACTACCACGGCGAAATCACCTCCACGGCCGCCACGCCGCTCTCCTTCGGCATGGACGAGGCCACCTTCGAGCTGGCCCCGCCGCAGCAGGCGGAGGCCCCCGCGCCGCCGCGCCCCCCCACGCCGCCGCCGGTGGTGCGCGACGTGGAGCTGGCGTCGAAGGTGGAGGCGCTCACGCAGCAGGTGGCGGACCTGGAGCGCATGGTGGCGCAGCAGGCGCGCGTGATGCGCGCGATGATGGACGCGCTGGAGGCCCGGGGCGCGTTGACCCGCGAGGAGGTCCAGGCGAAGGCCCGGTGAACACGGCATGGCGCTCCCCTTCTCCGAAAAGCTGAAGCTGGAGCTGACCGTCACCGCGGGCGAGCAGGCGTTCGCCATCCCGGGCGGCCAGGTGCGGGACTTCTCCCTGCGGATGACGCCCACCGGCTTCCGCTGCGAGCTGACGTTCTGGACCGCGCTGGAGAAGGCGGACGCGGCGCTGTTCACCGCGTTCAGCAAGCCGGACCTGGTGCGGGTGCGGCTGGCGCTGTCCGGCGTCTTCGACCCTCCGTCCACGCCGCTGGTGGTGCAGGGCATCGTCACGGAGAAGCGCGTCGCAGGCACCGCGCACGGCAACAAGGACAGCGTGGCGGTGGCCTTCCGCCAGTACACCGTCACCTTCGAGGACCCCGCGCGCGTGCTCTGGAAGCAGCACCGCCCGGTGGAGCTGCACACGGCGAAGAAGCTGTCGGAGCTGCTGGACGCGCACAAGCCCGGCGGCCTGCTGCTCACGTACGACTGGGACGCGCTGGAGGAGAAGCACGCGATGGTGTGCCTGGGCATCGGCGACGACCACGCGGCCGCGAGCTTCTACGACTTCGTCCTCTGGTTCGTGGACACGCGCGGCGGCGTGCTCACCTACGACAGCCCCAAGGACACGTACACCTTCTCCGCGAAGAAGCCGGCCACGGGCACCGTCACCGGCCTCAGCGGCAAGCACGTGTCGCGCGTGGACGTGGAGCTGCCGCCCGTCATCCGTCACAGCACGCGGGTGCTCAACGGCTTCGGGGCCGGGGCGACCACGGTGGCGCTGGAGCAGTCCCAGGCGGTGGCGGGCATCCAGCACGACATGCTGGTGCGCACGCCCATCGCGGCGGAGGCGGAGCAGCGCCAGTCGCTGGAGAAGGGCCGCCTGCGCGTGCGCAAGCGGCGGCTGCGGCTGTCGTTCCTGGACATGCCGCCCATCGCGCTGCACCCGGGGGCGTTGATCAAACTGGACGGAGGCCGCTGGAGCCCGGACCTCACGGGCCTGGGAGAGGACCATCGCGTCGCGGAGCTGGCCTTCGACGGCGTGGGGCTCCAGGCCGGTCCGCACGACGGGCAGCAGGAGACGATGCAGGGCTACACGGTCTCCCTGTCCGTGCTGCTGGAGCAGAAGTCGGATCCGGTGCCGGAGCTGCCCGCGTACCGGCCGCCCCGCTACCCCATCTACGTCGAGGGCAAGATGCACAGCCCCGGCGGCGAGGCCACGGACCGCATCTATCTCCAGGTGGATGATCAGAAGACGTCCGTGACGAACTACCGGGTGGCGATCCCCCTGTGGAACAAGACGGTGAGCGTGCCAGCGGAGCCCGGTGAGTTCCCGGGGACGTTCTACTTCCCGCCGTACAAGAACGAGCGGGTGCTGGTGGCGTTGCACTTCGACCACGCGGCGCTGCACCGCTTCCTGGACTGGGGCGAGGGCGTGCGCATGCCCCAGGACAGCCAGGGCGATCAGCTCCTCTTCGGCAAGAACGGCACGAACCAGACCGCGCTCACGCACGACTTCCAGGACAACAAGCCGGTGTGGAACCTGGGGCGGGTGAACTCCAACGACACGGAGGTCATCCGCCTGTCGGAAGGGCACCTCCTCATCCAGACGAAGGAGAACCCCGGCGCCGCCGCCACCACGCCCACGTACGACGTGACGCCGCAGGTGGAGACGGCGAAGGGCGACCTCACCGCGGGCGTGGAAGGCGCGGTGAGCGACGCGACGGCGGCGTACAAGGAGTCCTCGGCGGCGGTGAACTCGAAGCTGAACGCGGCCACGGAGGAGACGGGCGCGGCCCTCGCCGCCGCGGAGGCCCAGGTGAAGGGCAAGGCCGCCGAATCCCGCGCCCAACTCACCGGCGCGCTCAACGGCGTGGATGGCCAGACGGGCGCGCTCTCCGGCGCCGCCGCTGAAGCCAAGGCCGCGCTCGCGGGGCTGAAATGAACGACCTGCGCGCCACCGTGGCGAAGCACAAGGCAACCGTGGAGGGCTTCGGCTCCGGCATCACGCCGCGCCTCGCCACCGCGAAGGGCGAGGTGGAGACCCTGGCCCAGGGCGTCGTGGAACAGGTCGTCGCGCTGCGCCCCTCCATCAGCGCGTCGCTGGGGGCGTTGCTCACGCAGGCGAACGCGGCGAACGTGACGCTGGCGGACCCCTCCCCCCGCTTCGACGCGCTGGCCTCGGAGGTGGAGGGTCACCAGCAGGCGCTGACCGCCTCCAGCACCACGGCGCGCACGAACGCGGAGTCGCTGGGTCAGGAGGCGAAGGCGAAGAGCCAGGGGCTGGAGGCCCAGGCGAAGTCGTCCGCGGAGGCGTCGCAGGGCCAGCTCACCGCGCTCCAGCAGCAGGTGGCCCAGCAGTGCGACGCGGACAAGAAGTCCTTCGACGCGAAGCTCGCGAAGCGCAAGGGGTCCAAGGAGGAGACGGAGGCCCGCCGCGCGCAGGGCCATGCGCTGATCGAGCAGACCCGCTCGCAGCTCACGCAGGACCTCACGGGCGTGGGGTCCACCATCGCGGCGGCGCTGGCGGCGGTGCTGGTGCGGCTGACCACCTCGCGCGACGCGGCGACGGGCCGGAGCACCCAGCTCACCTCCACGCTGGATGGGGCGGTGAAGAACCCCGTGAGCGCGCTGAAGACGCTGCACCAGGAGATCCTGGGCGCGGGCGCAACGGCAAAGGACACCCACCATCAGCAGCAGTCCGCGCTAGAGGGCCAGCGCAAGACGCTGGTGGATCAGCTGATGGCCGCTGCGGCTGCGTCGGCCGCCATCGTGGATCCGCTGGACACCCAGGTCGCCCCGTCGCTAACCGCGGGCAAGACGCAGGCGGACGGGGCGCTGGACACGCTGGGCAAGACCATCGCCGGCCAGGTGGCCAGCGTCACCGCGCAGCTCACGGCGGTGGAGCAGCTCATCGACCAGGTGCAGAAGCAGGTGGAGACGGCCATCACCACGGTGAGCGGCACCATCGACGGAGTGGTCCAGGGCGCGCTCACGGCGGTGGAGACCGTCAAGGCGCCGCTGAAGGCCACGCTGGAGGCGGCCTTCACCACGCTGGACACCCTGGTCGCGACCATCAGCGCCCTCAAGCAGCAGGTGATGGCGCTGTTCGAGTCGCTGCCGCAATTGCTGGAGCAGCTCCAGACCCTGTTCCAGCAGATCGTCGGCTCGTTGGAGTCGCTGCTGGAGCGGGCCATGGGCCTGTTGGACGCCATCCCGGCCGCGGACCTGCCCAAGCCGCTGGTGAGCCCCGCGGTGCAGGGCATCAGCCAGGTGGTGGGGCAGATCACCACGCAGCTGGGCACCCTGTCGTCTCAAGTCGGCACGCAGCTCCAGGCGGTGCAGAGCACCATCATCTCGCAGGTGGAGACGGTGCAGACGCAGGCGCAGACGCAGATCGACACGGCCACCACGCAGGCCGTGACGCAGATGGGCACGCTCACCCAGTCCGTCCTCCAGGGCATCGAGCAGGCCACCGCGCAGGTGGGCCAGATCGTCGCCGCGGCCGTCACGCAGATCGGCACCGTGAAGGACCAGGGCGTGCAGCAAATTGAGGCCATGAAGCAGCAGGTCGCCGCCCGGGTGACGCCGCTGGACACGCAGGTGCCCCAGCGCCTGGAGGCCCTGGACGCGCAGGTGGGCTCTGGCATCGACGCGGCGGTGCAGGCCATGCAGACCGCGCGCGACTCGGCGGAGGGCCAGGTGACGTCCGCGAAGGGCAGGCTGGATTCGCACCTGGGCACCACCCAGTCGTCCGTGACGGCCGGTCTGACGTCACTGGAGACGGCCCGCGCCAGCGCGGAGACGTCGCTCGCGTCCCAGGCGGATCAGGCGCTCGCGGCCTTTGAGCAGCGCGCGGAGGGCCTGAAGTCGGGCGCCCAGACGCAGGTGGACTCCGTCTCCACGCAGGCCACGGGGCAGAAGCCGCAGCTCCTCTCCCCTCTCGACGCGATTGGCACCCAGCTCCAGGGAGGCGCCTTCGCGAAGCCGGTGACGGCGGCGAACGGCCGGGTGACGTCCGCGCTCAACGCGCTGGGGCCGAAGCTGGACGCGCTCGCGTCCTGAGCCGCCGCTCCTACAGGGGCGAGGCCAGGGACATCTTGGGCTCGGGCGCCTTGGGGGCATCCGGGGCCTTGGGCGCTTCGGGCGCGGCCGGCGTGGACTCCTGGGCCGGCACGCCCTTGGGCAGGTCCGTGCGGATGCGGCTCTCCTGCAGCTCGATGTCCACCGTCTTGGGCACCGGCACGTCCAGCAGCGCCTGCCACGCGCCGTTGGGCGTGGTGAAGAGGAAGCTCACCGCCACCGCCTGCTCCGGCGGCAGGGGGATCTTCACCTGCTTCGTGCGGCTCGGGTAGATGACCACCGTCTGGAGCACGGACTCGTCCGGGCTGATGACCTTGGCCGCGACGTCCGCGTAGCCCTCCGTCATCGACGTCTTCGACACCGTGCGGATGAGCATGTACAGCGGCCGGCCCTGGTTGGTGCCCGCCGGGGCCTTGACGTTCACCGTCAGGCTGGGCGCCGCGCAGCTGCCCGCCACCACCGCCGTCACCAGCCCCGCCGCCAGCCTCACGCTCCTGCCCTTCATGGCACCACCCCACGGAATGGCGCCCAAGGCTCGCCGCGCAACCCGAAGCTGATCTCCAGGACCTTCTCGTTCGCCGCCAGCCCGCGGCCCGGCAGCACCCACACCACGTTGGACTGATCCGTCAGCGTCGCGGACTCCAGCAGGCGGAAGCAGTTCCACGACGACTCCGACATCTCCATGGAGCGGTAGCGCTTCCCATCCCGCTGAGGCGAGCGCAGCTCCACGCCGATGGACGACGGCTGCGGGCTCCACCAGCTCAAGGGGAACTCACCCCACGCCGGCCGCTGGTTGAAGCCGAACGACGCCGCCCCGCCGCACTTCAGGTACGACAGCGTGACGAAGCTGTCCGGCGTGGGCGCGGTCGGCAGCGGCAGCGGGCGCACCTGCATGGGGATGGGACGGGGCTTGCCCTCGTCGTCCCACAACATCTTCGACAGGCGGCCCAGCTGGCCCAGCGCGCCGAGCATGCGCGGCGGCAGGAGCAGCCGGGACTTCAGCGGATAGCGCAGCGTCCAGTCCGTCCCGCGCTCCTCCACGATGGGCGCCAGCACCTGCGTGACGAAGCCCCAGAAGGCCCCGTCCTTGCGGCGCAGCACCTCCAGCTCCACCGGGTCCACTTCCTGCGAAGCGCTGGGGTTGAACGGATAGCGCTTCACCAGCGGGTCCAGCGTGCGGCGGGCCTGGTAGGTCCACTGCTCCGCGATGACGCGCTCCAGCTCCGCGCGGCCCCGGTTGCGCACGATGATGAAGGGCTGGCGGAAGGGCTGCCGGAACTCGCCCACCAGGCCGTGCTGATCCAGCCACGCGTCCACCCGGCGCAGGTACGAGTCCTCCTCCTCCAGCAGCATGCCCAGCGCCACGCGCCCCACCGGCGACAGCATCTCCGCCAGCTGCGAGCCCGCCGAGGACGCCGTCGCGCCCGCGGCCCCGGGCGCCGCCGGAGTGGCGGGCGCGGCGGGCTTCGCGGCCGCGGGCTTCATCCCGGACAGCTCCTGCTGAAGCTGCGACACCAGCGTGGTGTAGGCCGCCAGCTCCACGAGCACGCCGCTCTTGTCCGGCGTCATCAGCTGCACCACCGGCTTGAAGGGCGCTACCGCGTCGCGCATGGGCGCGTAGTACTCGCTCTCCAGCGGGCCCACGCCAGCGCGGGTGGCCACGTCGCGCAGCATCGCCTCCAGCGGCGAGGACGGCTGCAGCAGCACGGACAGGTCGCTGGCCAGCGAGCCTCGCGGCGTGGTGCGGAAGCGGTAGCCCCGGTATGTCGCGTAGAGGTCCTGACCGTAGCGCTTCGCGAAGGTCTGCACCTTGCCCTGCACGAAGGTGGCGCGCTCCACGGCCTCCTCGCGCGACAGGCTGGACTTGGCGAGCCGCTCCGTGAACTCGTCCACCAGCGGGCTCAGCTGCGCCTCGAAGGCGGCCTTGCCCAGCACCTTGCCCACCACCGGGGCCGTCCCGCTGGCGAACTCCGTTTCGTCGTCCCCCACCCCTTCGGTGGCGACCTCCGACGTCGTCTCCCCCGTGCGCGGGTTGAGCGAGTTGCTGTCGAACGGCGTGCGGCCCGTCTCCTTCAGCGAGCGCAGCACCTTGTCCAGCAGCTGCCGCGACACGTCCATGGGACGGAACTCGAAGTCGCGCCGGAGGACCTCCACCTGGTAGCGCGCGTCACCGTCGCTGGGGGCGAAGAGGCCGTCCGCGCGGGTGAGCAGCTCCGCGGGCGTCATGCGGGCGGCGGCGCGCAGGGCGGCGTCGGTTTCGTCCTCCATGCGCAGGATGGCCTCCAGCGTCTGGCGGTTCTGGCGCATCCAGTCCAGCGAGTCCAGCAGGCTGCCCACGCCCTTGAGCTGGCTTGCGTCCGGCTCCGCGTCCGACGCGTTGATGAGGTCCATCACCCTGCGGGCGGAGCTGTACGGCGCGCTCTCCGCCAGCGTGGCGCGCAGGCGCGCCCGGTCGTCCGCCAGCGCGCGCCAGCGGGCCAGGTCCAGCTCCTTCGCGGCCAGCGTGTCCTGGAGCTGCGTGAAGTGCTCGCGCCACGGGCCCAACAGCCCGTCCAGGGTGAGCCAGGAGTACGGCCAGCGCGTCCAGGGGACGTTCTCGTCGAAGGGCTTGTCGCTGGCGATGACGTAGTTGGCGACCATCGGCTCCGCCAGGCCCATCGCGTTCAGCCAGTTTGGCGCCTGGTCATCTCCCGCCAGGCTCAACCCGAAGGCCTCCGCCGTCCATCCCAGCTGCTTCTTGTGCGTGCCGTGCACGCTGCGCAGCACGAACTGGCCCAGGTCCTCGTTGCGCGAGGAGTAGAGCACTCCCAGCGTGTAGAGCACCTCCTCCGGCCGGCACAGCGTCTCCATGTGGCAGCCGTCATCCACCGGGGCCGCCGGGGCGACCAGCGGCAGGGCGCGGGTGCCGCGGCCGGTGAACACGGGCGCGGGCTGGCAGCCGGGAATCTGGCTCGCGCAGCGCCGGCACTGGTCCTGGCACTTCTCCAGCATCGGCTTCAGGTAGGACAACCGGATGCTGCGCGCGAGCCGCGAGCGCAGCTCCGCCCACTCGTCCGTGAAGCTGTGGGTCAGGGGCGGCCAGTAGCGCGTGGCGCCCCAGAGGTCCTCCATGGCCCGCACCGCGTCGTTCGTCTGGGACTCCACCACGGAGCCGGACACGCTCTGGTTGCGCTCCTCCAGCCGCTGCACCGTCACCTGGAACGCGTCCAGCTTGTCCTGCGCGCGCAACAGCAGCCGGTAGAAGTGCGCGTACGCCAGCAGCACCGGCAGGCACCCCACCGCGAGGATGGCCGCGCACCGGCGCAGGTGCGTCCAGCGGTAGTCCCGGACGAGCAGCTCCGCGGGTTGATCCGCCTGCACCGCCAGCGCGCCCGTGGGCTGGGCGTCCGTGCCGCCCGAGGACAGGTACACGCGCCGGAGTTTCAGCGGGTACGCCAGCGAGCCGCCCTCCAGCAGCGTGGACACGAAGCGCCCCAGCGCCGCGAAGGCCTCACCGCCGCGCGAATAGAACGACGCCAGCCGCTCGAACGCGTCCGGAGACAGCGAGGTGAGCCCCAGCGCCAGGTACTTCTCCATGGGCTGGAGCGCCTCGCCCAGCTCCCCTTCCCTGCCGGGCGGCGGCACCTCCAGCTCCAGCGGCACGCCGTTCTTGCGCAAGAGCTGCGCGAAGTCCGCGTAGCCGTCCAGCGTGTCCATGTGCGTGAGGACCAGCCGCGTCTCCACGGGCGCCTGGCACACCTCCGACAGGAGGTTGACCTTGCCGCGCAGCAGCTGGGTGACGCGCTTCACCTCGTCCGGAGACGTCTCCAGCAGCCAGTTGACCTTCAGGACGATGACGGCCCGGCCCACGTGCCGGCGCCCGAAGGTGGCCTTCCACAGCCGGCGCAGCGCGCGCCGCGCGTGGAGCGAGTCGTCCTCCAGCACGGGCGCGGCCAGCTCCTGCACCACGACCTCCGGCCCCAGGAACACCTTGAGGAGCGGGTCGTCCGTGTAGCTGGGCATGAACTGGCGCTGCTGCCGCTCCCAGTCCACCTCCGCTTCGATGAGGTCCGACTTGCCGCTGCCCGCCGGGCCCAGCACCACCAGCGTGGGGAAGTCCCGCACGGACGCGCGGAAACGCCACGGCAGCTTCGCCAGGAACTTCTTGCGGATGGCCAGGAGCTGCCCGGACCCGAGCGGCTTCTGCTCGCCGCCGAGCACCGGGCCGCGCTGCTGCCGCTTGCGCCACCAGAGCGTCACGCCCACGCCAATGGCCGCGAGCACCACGACGATGCCCAACACGAGCACCCAGTGGGCCTTCAAGGCCGCCAGCATGGACTGGAGCGCGCCCACGTCAGCCGCCGCTCCTTCCGCCCGGCTTCACGGCCAGCTGGAGCGCCTCCAGCACGTCCTCCGCCTCCTCCAGCGCGGAGGTCAGCTTCGCGCGCAGCTTCTCCTGCTCCTGCGGCGACGGCAGCATCCCGTCCCCGGGCGGATCCAGCGCCACCAGGCCCTCACGCACGGAGTCCAGCAGCGGCTGCACGCCCTCCTTCAAAGACCCCAGCTCCGCTCCCACCCGCTGCTCCAGCGCGTCCAGCAGCGCGAGCATCTTCGGTGGAGCCTTGGGGGCCGGCGCGGGAGGCCGGTTGTCCTGTCCCAGGAACGGCCTCAATTGGAGACCCACCACAGGAAGACGGGCAGCCCCAGCACGATGGCCGCCGTCACGGCGTAGTAGTGCACCGGGAAGTCATAGACGGTGGGCACCGCCGAGGGCACCACCGGCGCGGGCGGCGCCATGGCGGCCGGCTGCGGGATGCGCTGCGAGATGCGGTCCTTGAGTTCGCGGATGCGCTCCGGCTGCCCCACGAGGCGGCCCGTGAAGCCCGCGGCCAGGCAGAAGCGGATCATCTCGAAGACGATGGAGGGCGTATCGTTGCGACGCAACTTCTCTTCCACGAACTCGTAGAAGAGGTCTCCACCCGCATCCACCTGAAACAGGTTCTGCTGCAGGAGCGGCCAGAGATGTTGCTCCGCGTCCGACAGCCGCCGGAGCACCCACTCATCCAGGAAGAAGACGAAGGGGCGGATCAGATCCTCTACCTCGTCCGGGCGCATGTCCGCGCCGAACGCGGCGCGCAGGCGCTCCAGCTCCACCATCAGCGCCTGCTCCAGGTGGCCCAGCGCCTCCTGGCCCACCCTGCCCTGGGGCCTGCGCGCACCTGGGGCCGGCTCGGCGGGCAGCGCCCGGTCGAGGAGCTGGCGCACGCGACGCTGCGTGGCCAGGAGTGCGTTCCAATGCTCCAGTTTCATACGGATGTTTGTCTATGTTGGAAGCTGTAGCGGCCCCAGCCCCGCCACCGAGGCCTTGAGATCAACGGTCGCCTCGTTGTTCCAAGCATCAAGCAGGTCCCTCAGCTGCTCAAGAAAGCAGATGACGACAGGCTCGAAACTCTGATCGAAGGGCTCCATCACTGCTTCATACGCGTGGCGGATCCCCGACCCCTTGAGCGCGCTGTCGGGCACGACACTGAACTTCAACTCCTTGAGCCAGGGAAGGACGCGGCGGAACGGGCTCTCCGCGGGGGTCCCCAGGTGACCCAGCAGGGCGACCACCTCGTCGCGGCCCAGCGTGGGCTTGGCCTTCCACGCGAGGAATTGGGTCAACGCCTCGACATCATCCCGTAGCACGCTGTCGCGGTGGGGCTGGAGGCTGCCCACTGTCTGCCATTTCAGGCCTTCGATGTGTCGGCCCGGGATGGACACCTCCACCCTGCCCGCCGCCTGCGCGGAGAACTGCGGCTGGTGCCACAGCGCCTCCAATACGATCTTCCGCGGCGCAGTGAAGGCCTCCGGCATGCGCACGATGAGGCTCTGCCGGGACGCGAGCTTCTCGTCGAAGGTCTCGTCCACCTCGTAGCTGGGGCCCTTGCCGGGCAGGAACGCGGGCCGCAGCGGGGCCAGGCCCGCCTTGGTCATCTCGAAGACGCCCGTCACCGAGTGCAGGGTGAACTCGCGCCCCGCGCTCATGCTGATGATGGGGTGCTCCGCGCGCGTGCCGTCCGCCACCACCACCTGCGCGGGCTCCGCCTTGAGGTTCACCACCGGCACGGTGAAGAGCTGGAAGAAGTCCGGGTGCAGCGAGCGGCCGACGTTCCAGTCCTTGTCCAGATCCAGGCAGAGGCAGAAGCGCATCCAGGAGCTGCCGCGCGGCGGCGGCACCTTCACGTGCACGAAGAGCTGCTGCTCCGGGAACTGGAAGAACGCGCGCAGGCGCTGGAATGGGTGCGCGTAGAGGCCGCTGTCATCCGGCGCGGGCGGGTCCCGGTTGAAGGACACCTCGCAGGGGCTGCCCACGGAGTGCTCGTCCGCCTCTTCGTCGTAGACGACGCTCACCTGCTTCACGTGCTTGCGCAGCGCGTGGAACACCGCCAGCGACGAGCGGTAGTCGTCCAGGTGCCGCACGTGCAGGCTGAGCACGTCGATGGCGTCCTTGCGCGCGAAGCGGGACTCGAAGCGGAGGATGAGCCGGTGGCCGCTTCGCACCTGCGGCACCACGTCCGTGCCCTTGAGGAAGATGGGCAGCACGCGCAGGTCGCGCTGGAGCCGGAAGGAGCCCGACACGCCCTCCGCGGGCGTCAGGCGCAGCTCCGTGCCCCGGGTGAGGAGCACCGGCTCCACCATCTTCTCCGTGGGCACGGCCTGCGCCATGGCTGCGGCGGGCACGGGCTCCAGCAGGAAGTCGAAGAAGCCCGCGAACAGCCGGCGCCAGGTGGAGCGCAGGTTGTGCAGCGTGGCGTGCCGCGTCTGCACGGAGAAGAACGCCATCGCCTCGATGAGGCGGCGCACGTCCGGGTCCTCGCGATCCAACGGGGCCGCCGGGTGCCGCTCCTGGAAGCGCTGACGGAAGCGCTCCAGCCCGTCCAGCTCCGACAGGAAGTCCAGGTAGATCTTCTCTGAGAAGTCCTTCACCGCCCGCTCTCCCGCCGTACGTCTGTCGTTGCCATGTATGCGTCAGCCGTCTTCAGCCCAGCTTCACCAGGCCGCCACCCACGCTGGTCAGGGGGCTCTTCAGGTTCGCCATCGCGGTGCTCTCCAGGTCGAGCTTGCCGGAGCCGGACACCTTGGTCATCGCGCCGGACATCTCCGCCTGCGTCTTGCCGGCGAGCTTCAGCGTCAGGCCGTCCACCTTGGCCTCGCCGCCAGAGGTGACCATCTCCGCGCCCGCGTTGCCCTTCATGGCCAGCTTGGACGTGGCCTCGATGTTCACGTTCGCGCTGGAGGCCAGCTTCGCGTCGCTGGTGGCCGTCTGCGTGAGCTTCGCGCTCGACTTGAGCGTCATGTCCTTGGTGCTCTCCACCGTGAGCGTGTCCTGGCTGGTCCACTTGGAGACGCCCTTGGACTTCATCGTGATGGTGTCGGTGTCGAAGGTCAGGTCCTTCACCGTCACCACGATGCTGTCCTGCTTCTGCACGATGGTGCTCGTCTCCTGCTGCCCCTTCACCGTGATGGTGACGCTGGTGCCGTCCATCTTGATGGTCTGGGTGATTTGATCATCCGCGTTGTCGACCTGGACGGTGATGCCTCCCTGCTTGTCCAGTTCGATCTTGCAAACCAGCGTGCCCATCGTCCCTCCCGCCTCAGGCGGACTCTTCCTTCACCAGGATGAGCAGGTTGCCTTCCTTGAGCTCGATCTTCTCCGTGTCGCTCTCGTTCGTACGCTGGAGGCGCCACAGCGGCTTGTTGTCCTCGTAGAAGTGCCTCATGGACGTGCCGCTCGTCGTGGTCTTGCCGACGAGCAGGTGCACGCCCTGCCCGTCCGAGGGCAGCCGCGCGCCCGCCCGCCAGTCCAGGTGGCGCTTGAGCCACGCGCGCAGGAAGTCCAGCGCCACCAGCACCCGGGCGCCCTTGTAGGCCGGGAAGTAGAAGTGCCCCGGCTGGAGGTTCGCGTTGAAGGGCACCTGGACGATCTGATTGGCGAACAGCGGCAGCTTCACCTTGTAGCTGTCCAGCGACGTGGCCTCGTCCGTGTACGCCTGCCAGGTCTCGTCCTTCGTCTCGCCCACCTCGCTGACGACGAGCCCCTCCACGAAGCGCGGGTACACCGGCGTCACGAAGGGCGGCAGGTCCACGTGCGCTTCCGCCTTCTTCTCCAGCCGCGTGGTGAACGAGATGAGGAAGCGGCTCTCCGGCTTCGGCCGCCGCACGGGCTCCTCCCCTTCCCCGCCCGCCGGGATCTCCCCCTCCTCCACGGGCAGCGGCTCCGCGCGCAGGCTCATCCGGCGCACCCGGAAGTCCTGCGTGGCCGGCACGCCCGCCGCCGTCCACCCGGCGGTGTCCGGCAGCTTCACCAGCGCGCCCGGGGCGAAGGCCACCGCCGGGAAGCGGTTCCAGTCCAGCTCCACCTCCAGGCCGCGCACCTTGAGGCGCGCCGTCTCCAGCGTCACCCGGGCCTGCACGTCGTCCGCGATGTCCGTGCGCAACAGCACGTCCTGGCGGATGCCGGTGACGGCCTGGGCGTTGGTGATGGCCTGGTTCTTGGGGCTCTCCGCGGCGGCATTCAGGATGGCCACGTCGTGGCGGGCCACCTCCGGGAACACCACCGACACGCGGTCCACGTCCGCCGCGCGCAGGGTGAGCGGAGTCCCGGTGGCGTCCTTCGCCGCGCGCAGCTGGTAGCCCTGCGCCGTGTAGTCGTACGCCAGCACGCCGTTGCGCGTGTGCACGAACCAGACGACGAAGTCGTAGAAGCTGGCGCCGGACTCCGGGGACAGGCCCAGGAAGATGAGCGGCAGCGTCGTGTCCAGCTGCGCGGCCCAGTCATTGGCCAGGGTGATCTTGTCGCCCTTGTGCGCGTCCAGCACGTCCTGGAGCGTCTTCTGCGTGTAGAGCACGCAGGGGTGGTGCTGCGTCCACAGGAGCCGCGCGGGGTCCACGAAGCGCACGGTGTAGTGCCGGTAGGTGATGCCCGCGCCCTTGGCCTGGGCGACGGACTCCTCCGTGAGGGCCTTCTCCTGCACCAGCCCCTTCACCTTCAGCGACGTGAAGGTGGGCTTCGTCGCCGTGTCGGAGTGCACGGCCTTCAGCTCCAGCGCCACCTCCGCCAGGTCCGGCTTGAGGAAGTCCGCCAGCAGCTTGTCCTGCTTCTGTCCGCCGTGCCCCGTCTCATCGAGCACGCGGAACTCCACCCTCCCCTCGTGCCCCCAGCCGTGCAGGTCCAGCTCGAAGGCGAGCACGTCCGAGGAGGGGATGGCGTGCGCCGTCCCGCCGATGGTGAGCGTCAGGCCCAGGTCCAGGCGGTCGGCGAAGGCCATCAGGTGTCCTCCGCCTGCACGCGCACCCGGCCGGTGGTGGAGTGGAACATCAGCGACAGGTGGCAGGGCTGCCCGTCGAAGGTGCCCTTGCAGTCGAAGTACAGCCACAGCGCGCTGTCGCGCCCGCGCAGCTTCACCTCCGGGTCCACCAGCCGGGGCTCGTGCTGCGTCACCTCCTGCTGGATTTCAGCGGTGAGCGCCTCCACCAGCTCGCGCGTGCCCAGCTTCTCCGTGTACCCGCCCAGCCCGAAGTCGTGCATGAAGAAGCCGTAGCCCTTCTTCGTGTTGAGCACGGCTTCGATGTTGCGCATCACGTGCTCCAGGCTGTCGCGCGAGTTGGTGCGCTCCCTGCGGGTCGCGAACTTGTCCAGGAACGGTGCGCGCGCCATGGCGTCTAGCTCCTCCGCCAGAACAGCGAGGTCTGGGCGCCCCGGAGCGCGGGCGTCACGTAGAAGGCCAGGCCGTCCTCGCGCAGCGCGTGCTGCCACTCCTCGCCGTTGCTCAGCAGGTACCAGTCGATCTCCGGCCCCAGCGCGTGCGGGAACGACGGATACGGCACGTGCTTGAAGGGCACGCCCTTCAGGGCCTGACGGCGCACCAGCGGCAGCCGCGAGGGGCTCGCCAGCTTCACCCCGTCCAGCGGCGTGCGCTCCCCGGGCTGGGTGCGCTGCACCAGGAGGTACGCCTCGCTGGCGGAGCGGATCTCCGGCGGCAGCGGCGTCATCTGGAACTGCCCTTCCTTCGCCTGGAAGGCCTTGTGCGTGGAGCGCGTGGCCTCTGGCTGGAAGCTGCGCGTGAGCAGGCGGATCCACCCGCCCAGGGCCTCGTTGAGCCCCTCGTGCTGGTACACCGGCATCTGCTCGTCCGGGAGCATCTCCAGGTAGCAGCACGCCTCGAAGTACAGCCGGCGAAGCGCGTCGAACAGGTGGTACGGGTGCACGTACACCTGACGGAACATGTCCCGGCGCAGCGCGATGAGCCGCTGCACCTCGAAGAGCGCCCGGCGCGCGTTGGTGAGCCGGTCCGTGCGCAGGTACGTGTCCGAGATGTTGGTGAGCAGCTGCTGGCGCACCTGATCCAGCAGGTCATCGAGCGTGGAGAGCAGCTTCTCCAGGAAGGGGTTGGGCCCCACGAGCAGGAGCGGCGGCACCCAGTCCGGGGACGTGTGCCACGCGCCGTCCTCGTCCTGCGACACGGCGGCCAGCCCCAACGAACCGATGGTCCCGTCCAGCACCGGCTCCGTGGACAACTGCAGCTTGTGCAGCACGCGCTGGAGCACCGGCGGATCATCCGCGTACAGGCGGATGCCCTCCGCGCTGACGGTCTCCTTGAGCACGTGCAGGTAGACGATGAACTCCGTCTTGCCCACGGCTTCCAGCGACAGGGGCGAGATGACGGAGTTGCCCGGGACGTCCAGCAGGTCCCCGGACTTGGTGACGACGGTGAGCGCGGAGATGGACAGGCTGCCGCTCTGCAGGAGCGACTCGTTCCAGGCCAGGTTCGCGACGCCGTAGGAAGGCAGGCCGGACAGCGTGGAGTGGAGGCGGATCTCCGCGTCCAGCGCGTCCTCCTGCGCGACGAAATGCTCCGGAAGAAGCGTCTGGCCAACGTGCCAGCGGACCCGTGCGAGCTTGTACCGCTGCATGCGCCTTTCTTTCCTTCCACCCGCCTGAACCCGGCCGGGAGCGAATCCTGCTCCCGGCCCGGTTTAGACCCGGACCGCGGCCAAAGCTACTTGGCGGCCGCCTCGGTGATGCCCCACTTCTTCGCGATCTTCTTCGTCGAGGAGGTGGCGAGGTTCAGCGACTGCTCGCTCGCCTGCGGCTTGATGCCGATCTGGAACGTGAAGTTCTTGGGCGACTGCACCTCGCGCGACTCGTTGTCCGCGATGGACATGTTCAGGTCGTCGCCGTTCTTCTCGAGCAGGCCCTTCATCTCCGCGTCGAGGAAGTTCGACTTGAAGTACTTCTTCCCGATGGGGTCGTACTCGTAGATGACGTACTTGAAGTTGACTTCGATGTTGCTGAAGTTGCCCAGCAGCATCTCCGCCACCTTCTGCTTGTTCGCCACCGACACCTGGCCGGAGAAGTACATGGCGTCCGTCACGCCCGTCTCCCACAGGTAGTGGTTGAGCACCGCGACGACCTTGTCGGCGATGGCCGCGTCCGGGTTCTCAGGATCCTTGATGGTCTCCTGATCCGCCGCCAGCGCCTCGCCGCCAATGGTGATGGCGGTGATGTAGCCCACGGGGGTCTGCTTGTCCTTCTTGAAGTTGAAACCCTGATACACGTCCAGGTTGCGCGAAAACTGGGGCATCTGTCACTCCAGGGTAAGGGGGGCAGGCTCTCACCTGCCCCAAGTGGGATGCGGCCTAACCGAGCCGCGACTCGAGCATCAGCTCCACGTTGAGGCCTTCGAACTGGATGTGCGGGAGCACGGCCAGCTTGCAGTCATACCAGCCGATCTCACCGGGGCGCGGGAAGACCGTCACGCTGCTCGCCTTGAACGGGAAGCGGCGCACGGTGAGGTCGTCCGGGTTGGCCACGGTCGTGACGTAGTTGGACAGCCACGAGTCCAGCTGCCGCTGGATGTAGGGCGCGTCCGCCGTGTTGCCGATGTTGTCGCGCATGATGCACTTCACGTAGTGCGCCAGCCGCGTGATGGAGAACGTGTAGGCCAGGTTGGTGACGAGCTGCGAGTTCTCCGAGTCCTTGGGGTCCTTGAACGTCTTGGCGACCTTGGCGGACTGGGTGCTGAAGAACGTCGCGTCGCTGGAACCCTTGCGGTACACGAGCGGGATGAAGCCCGAGCGCGCGAACTCGTACTCGCGGTAGTCCGGGATGGCGATCTCCACCGGGGCCTTGATCTCCTCCTGGCCGCGCAGGGAGAAGGTGTCCACGGGCAGGCCCGTGATGAGTCCACCGCCCTTGGGGCCGCGGATGGACTGGCACCAGCCGGAGATCTCGAACGCCTTCACCATGTTGCGCGCGAGCAGGATGGCGGAGTTGCCCCACAGGTACTTGTCGGAGTCGCCGCGCGCCGTCTCGGTGAAGTTGAGGACGTCGCAGGGGTTCTTGTCCGGGTGCCAGGGCAGGCGCAGCACGTAGCGCGGGAAGGTCAGGCCCACGTACGCGGCCTCCTCCGTGTCGCGGAACGCGTTCCAGCGGCCGAAGCGCGGGTGGGCGAGCACGCCCTCCAGGTTCTTGATGGCCTCCATCTCCTCGATGGTCTCGCAGCCGAAGAACTTGTGGTTCACGGCGGAGATGAACGGCGCGTGCGCGGCGTTGGAGACCTTGGCCATGCGCTGCAGCCAGGTGAGGTCCGCGGGCGTGGAGGAGAAGTCGTACAGGCCGACGATGGCGCCGAAGGGACGGCCGCCGTACTGGTCGTACTCCTGGATGTAGACCTTGTCGAACAGCGCCCCGGCGAAGATGTTGCTGGAGTTGTTCTCGAAGTCCTCCGCCAGCTCATCCTTGGCGACGTCCAGGATGTCGATGGCGATGTTCGCCTTGAAGTTGGTGTGGCTGACCAGATCATCCAGGCCGCGCCACGTGGACTCCAGCTTCTGGAAGGTCTCGTTGTGGAGGATCTCGTTCATCTGCGCGTCGATCATGCGATCGATGCGGCTGATGACGTCCAGCACCTGGCCCTTGTCGAAGCGGGCGGTGTTGTCCGGGCCCTCCACGGGGGCCACGTTCTGCAGCAGCGCGGCGACGCTGGAGAGGAAGCGGCTCTCCAGGGTGACCTGCTGCTCGTCGCCCGCGGGCGCGAAGTTGGTGGTGATCATCGGCGCCGATTCCTGGGGCGGATCGAGCCGGACGCTGGTGAACAGGCGCTTCAGGTAGGTGGTCTCAGCCATGGCGGAGTCCTTTTAGAAGTCGAAGGGTTGGGAAGGCGGATCAGGAAGCGGCCGGGGGCTTGGCACCCGCGGCGACGGTGGCGGCGACCGCGGCCGTGGCGGCGGCGGCCCCCCCGGCGGGCTTGCCAGCGGCGGCGGCGGGCGCGTCCGCCTTCGCCGCGGACTCACCGGCGGGCAGGCGCATGGTCTCGTAGCCCTTCAGCTCGTTGAGCAGCTCCTTGAGCGCCTCCGGCTTGGAGAACAGCTCGTAGAGCTCGCGGCGCAGGTCCTTGCGGTTGTCGATGTTCGACTGCATCTCCACCAGGAGCGTCTTCAGGAGCAGCAGCGCCTTGAGCTTCGGCACGTGCTTGACGATCTCATCCGGGTGGAAGGACTTCATCCGGTCGATGGGGAGCGTGACGTTCAGCTCCTCCTCCACGTCCGGGTTGATGCGGTTGGCGACCTGGAAGTTGGTGGACATCTTCATGTCCTTCATCAACTCGTCCAGGTTGCGGCCGTCCACGGAGCGCAGCTTGCGCGTCTCCAGATCCGTCTTGCGGTCCTCGGAGGAGCCCAGGGAGAAGTCCCCCATCACCAGGAGGCGCAACGGCAGGTTCACCGTCTCCTGCTCGCCGTTGATGGTGGTGCGGTACGTGAGGGTGATGCGGGATTTGGGAAGCTGGTCCTGAATGGCCACGGTGACTCCCTGACAATCGCAGTGCGTTTGATGCCCCCCGTACTGCCCTGTCGCTCCGGGAGTACGCCCTGCCGAGTGAACATTTACAGCCTAGGCGCGATCAGGAAATCCCGTCAACCAGCCGACATGACAGGTCTAGCGGGGTTCCGATGATCGCAGTTGAGCGGTGTCCCCCGTGAAGAGGAGGACCTCCTGGGTCTGCTCCGGGCCGCCTACCAACGGCTCGTAGCCCAGGTGGCTTCCGTCGATCAGCCGCGCGTGGCTGCTCTGATCACGCAGGCAGAGGATGACGGCGAGCGCGAGCGGGGTCTCCGCGAGGCTCGGGAGGATGCGGGTGTTGAGGCGCCGGCGGGCCTCCACGGCCCAGGGGGTGCCGGTGCCGGAGTGCGGCTCGTTGAGGAACAGCCGCACCTCCACGCCGCCCGTGGGGACGGTGGCGAAGCCGCCCACCGCGCTGCCGTCTCCGAGCGCGGCGGCGCCCAGGCGGATGCCCTTGGCTTCGATGCGCTGGCGGCGCGTCTCGCGGCGCACCACCACCTCCGCCTCCGGGAAGACCTTGGCGAACAGCCAGTGCAGGCTGCTGGGGCACGCGAGCCGCAGCAGGCGCAGCCGGTGCGCGGTGGAGTGCTCCCAGCCGGGCAGCAGGGATTCGTCGCGATCCGGGAACTGGCCCGCGAAGCGGGTCCGCAGCAACAGGTGGTCAAAGTAACCCAGGAAGTCCGCCATCGTGTCCTGCTCCAGGCGGTCCATGGCCTGGAAGAGAAACGAGGGCAGCGGTGTCTGCAGGCTGAGCAGGCCCAGGTTGACGGTGATGACCACGCGTTTGCGCGGCTGGCGGGTGAATTCAATGGCATGCACCAGGTGGGGCTGGTGCACGGTGCTGCGGTGGCTGCGGAACTCCACCTCCGCCTCGCCGTAGCCTTCCTTGGCGAGCAGGTCCAGGAGGGCCGGCACGTCGAAGCCGCGGATGCGCTCGCTGATGCGCTCCTCGACGGTGAGCTTGCGGCCCGGCTGTTCGCGCTCCAGTGCCATGGGGGCTATTCGTCGTATTCCGAGCCGCCACGCGGCTGGCGCGCCTGGGCGACGAGGAACGCGTCCAGGTCCACGCGGTAGAGCTGATCCATGGCGCGGAAGGACAGCGTCTCCGTGTTGTGCAGCATGGGCTCGATGGCTTCCGCGTGCTGCGCCAGGCCATTGAAGAAGCCGGAGAAGAGCTGCGGCAGGTACACGCGCGGGTCGAAGCGCTCCACGGTGGCGAGCACGTCCACGGCGATGACGCTCGCCTTGGTGTAGTCCTCGCGCTCCACCAGCGCCTCGAAGGCGGACAGCTTGCGGACCAACTGCGCGAGCGCGGGGGACATGGGCACGGTGGGGCCCGCGTCCGCTTCCACCTGGCGGGCGGCCTTCTTGCGGCGCACGGGGCGGATCTCCTCTTCCTCCTCCTCGTCGTCGTCCTCGTCCTCCTCCCCTTCGTCGTCGTCCGGAGCGGCGGCGAGCTCAACCTCGGGGGCCGCGGCGGGCCCGGGCTCCTCCGGCGGGGGCAGGAAGGGCACGGCCTGGGCGTGGGAGCGCAGCGCGCCGAGCAGCGTGCGCATGGCGTCCATGCACGCGCTCTTCTGCAGGATGGCGAGGGCGGCGATGAGCGGGTCGCCCAGGGCCAGGGCCTCTTCCATGGGCTCGCGGTTGCCGGGCGCGCTCCAGGTCTGCCATTGCGCGTCCTTGAGGCGCGAATGGTGTTCCAGGTGCTTGCCCATCATCTTCAGCAGCCAGCGCAAGCCGGTGTCCGCGAAGACGAGCTTCTTCTCCATCGGGCCGAAGAAGTCCCAGTTCTCCGTCAGCGTGCGCTTGAGGGAGCGGAACACGACGGGCAGCGCCTTCATTCCGTCCGCGAAGAAGTGGCCGAAGAGGTACGGCCCCACCACGCGCACGTCGCGCACGCCCTGGCGCAGGAGCCCCGCGGCGGCGCGGGCCGCGTCCGCGTATTCGCTCTTGGCGACGAGGCCGGTGATGGCCTCCAGGCGCGGATCCGGGCCCTCGGACTCGTCGAGGGGGACTGGGGCGGTGGTGAACTCCACGTCCAGCAGCGTGAAGTCCACGGGCTCCAACACCTGCGCGGGGCTACCCATCCGTCACCGCCATCTGGCCCGGGGCCGTGATCTGGATGACGCCACCCCAGTTGCACATGCACTTGGAGTTGCTCTCCAGCGCCGGGAAGTTGGCGATCAACACCGTGGGACACCCGGGCACCCAGGGGGCCACCGTGGCGGGGATGCAGGGCATGGGCGTGAGGACGCCGAGGGCCGCCGCGGTCGCCGCCGCCACCATGGGGTTGGCCAGGGACTGGCACATGCCGAAGGGCATGATGTTCAAGAGCGGCTTGTTGTCCATGATGTTCGCCGCGGGCGTGGTGGCCATCACCATGTTCGCGGGGAGCACCATCAGCGCGGAGGGCGCCATCCCGAAGCTGCATTGGAGCATCGCTCCCGTCACGACCTGAGCACCCATTGTGCCGCTCCTTCGTCAGCGCGCTGGCGACGGGCCATCTTCACCCGAAGCGGCAGCGCTTTCCAGCAGTCGTCCCCGCAGGGCGGTGAGGGCCTGGAACATCGGGTCCTTCGACTTCTTGTGCAGCGCGCCGGTGAGGAACTGCGAGGCGCACCACCTGTCGTCGACCGCGCCCTTCACCCGGTGGGGAAAGAGCGGAAAGAACTCGATGCGGTCGGGTAGGAAATCCCCGCCGAGCAGCATTTCGATGCGCCGGTGGATCTCCTGCTCGCCGGACGGGGGAGCAGGCGTGGCCCCGGTGAAGGCCAGGAGGATGAAGCGGGAGTGGCTGGCCAGGCCGCTGGTGGACACCGGCACCACGCTGGTGCCCGCGAGGAAGGGCAGGTCCTCCAGCGCGGCGGTGACCTCCTTCGAGGAGTAGGCGCGGCCGTCGTGCCGGAAGCCCAGCGTGCCCCCGTAGTGGTAGCGCTGGCGGATCCGCGCGAGCAGGACGTGCCCCGGCGGGGAGTCCTTGTCCGGAAGGAGCGTGAAGACGCCCACGTCCGTGGGAGCGCCCTGCCCGCTCAGGTTCGGATCCTTCAGCGTCCAGGCCCGGCCCGGAACGGGGAGGACGTCCGTGTGCACGTCCGTGGTCGGCGCGTTCACGCCGCGCGAGGACACCAGCACCGCGCCGCCAGCGGACGCGTCGATGAGGACGTTGGAGGACGGCACGGCCTGGAGGCCGCACTGCTTCACCCACGCGCGCCAGGCCTGGGCGTCGAAGGGCTCCTCCGGGTTGCGGAACCAGTGCTGCACGTTGCGCAGGGAGGCGCGGTGGCGCAGGAGCAGGTCGCGCAGCTTCGGCGTGACGCCCAGGGCGCGCAGCGGGTGCTCCAGGAGCGGGGCCGGGTTGAGCGCCAGGTCCGCCATCTCCAGGTGCAGCCAGGTGGCGCCGCGCAGGAGCGTGGCGAAGAAGAGCGCCGGCAGGTGCTGGAGCACCGGGAAGTCCGGCGCCGCGAGCAGGTCCCCCGGCGACAGGCCGAAGGTGAGCATCCCGTCGCAGATGGCGCCCCGCCACGCGTTCTCCGCGGTGAGGGGCACGGGCGTGTGCGGCGGATCCACCAGCGGTGAGAAGAGCAGCCCCACCACGTCCGAGGGCTTGTACGTGTGGGACGTGAAGCCCGGCGCTCCCCTCCCCTGGCTCTTGAGCAGGAGCTGCTCGTGGCCCTTGAGGAGCGGGAGCTGGTGGGGCTCCGCGGCGATGAAGTCCGGCGTCAGGGCCTCCAGCCGCGTGGCCATGGCGCGCGGGCCCATGGGCGGCAGGAGCGTGAAGCAGCCTCCCAGCTTCAGCGTGGCCAGGAGCGACACGAGCAGCTCCTGCCCCACGCCGTGCACGAGGCACACCTTGGCGCCCGGCTCCACCCCCTGATCCGCCCACTCGCTGGCGCGGCGCGAGGCCAGGTCGTGCAGCGTGCGGTAGCCCAGGGCCTGCCAGCCCTGGATGCGCTGGTGCGTGCGGAACGCGGGGCGCTCCAGCGCGACGTGGCGCACGATGAGGTCGTGGAAGAAGTCGTACTGCTGCCCCGGGCGGCTCTTGGGCGGCGGGACGCCGCGGCCCGCGTGGGCCTCCGCGAGCGCCACGGCGAACCCTTCGGGATCCTCCCAGCTCTCCTGCCACCACTTCGGGGCGCCTGACTCCGGGTCGAAGCCGGCTTCCAGCTGCCGGAGGATGTCCTTCACGTCGAAAGGCATGGGTGTCTAGCGGGAGGGAAAGTCGAAGCCGACCTTCACCATGAAGCGGACCTTGGAGCGCACGTTGCTGTCCGGGGCGTAGTCGATGGGGGTCGCCCCGCGCTTCGCTGGCGTCTGCTGCGGCTTCGCGCGTTCGATGGACGTGGGCTCGACGACGCGCACCAGCGGGTGGCGGGCCAGGAGCGGCGGCACGTGCATGTCCACGTCCCGGCCGAAGAGCCACGCGCCACAGCGCCAGAGGACGTCGTGGCGCCGGGTGAGCAGCGTCCAGAAGCGGTCCCGCGTCTCCGTGGCCTCGAAGAGCAGCGGGGAGCTGGAGTCCTCACGGGCCGCACCGGGGGCCGCGAGCAGGGCGCGCAGCTGCTGCGCCACGCGCTCCACCTCGTCCACGTCCTCGGGGGTGACGGGGGAGCGGCCGGCGAGCTTCGCCTCGTGCCGGCGGAACAGCGCCACGAGCCCCAGGCAATCCCGCACCACGTCGCGGTGGCCCTCTGAGTGGGCGGCCGTCACGTCCGCGGCGGCGAGGAAGGACGCCTCCGCGAGCGCCTCCGCGGTCTTGAGCAGCTTGCGGCGCAGCTGCTGGGCGCGGTCGAAGAGGGTCCCGAAGGAGCTGGCCCGCATGTCGCGTTGGACGCGCAGCGCGGCCCAGGCCAGGCCCTGGGCGAGCAGTGGCAGCTCGCGCAGCTCCTCCACGTTCACGCCCGGGAGCGCGGCGACCTCCGCCTCACGGGCGAGGACGCTCTCCACCCCGCGCTTCGTGTTGTGGAAGGCGAGCGCGATGTTGGAGCGGCACTCCTCCACGGGGCCTTCGAGGGCACGCGCGGGAGCGAGGAACACGTCATAGCCGGGCTCGGAGCCAAGGGCCTCCAACTCGGCGATGTCGTCGGGCCCCAATCCCGCTGTCGCGTGCTGGCCTCCAGCCATGACGGGCAGGATAGCGGGCGCCTCCGGTCGTCACAACCTGGCGTCCCGTACGGCTGCGTCAGGTGACTCGCGGGGTGGGATGCCGACCCGGGGACCCGGGAGGGCGCTTCAGACGAGGATGAGGTCTTCGTCCTCGTCGCCCGGCGCGCTCCCGGCCTGGCTGTCCAGCACGTGCTGCGTGCGGCGCAGGCGTTCATCGCTCAGGTCCGAGACGAGCATCAGGACCTGCGGGTGGCTGGAGATCAGCGAGTCGAAGTCCTCGCGCGGCAGGCGCAGCAGCGTGGTGTGGCGCGAGGCCTCCACGGTGGCGGTGGCCGGCGTCTTCTGCAGGAGGGAGATTTCCCCGAAGAGGTCCCCTTCCTTCAGGCTCGTCAGCCGCTGCCCGCTCTTGTGGACCTCCACCTCGCCGGAGAGGACGACGTAGAGGCCGTCCGTGGCGTCGCCTTCGCGGATGATGACCTCACCGCGCTCCACGTCACGGGCCCGGAAGCGCTCCACCAGGTTGCGGCGGTCCTTGCGGTTGAAGGGACGGAACAGCGCGGAGCTGTTCATCACGTTCGCGAGGAGCCGCTCGCGGCAGAACTTCTTGAGGGCCTTGGCCACGGGCGGATGGCCGCGCGAGAGCGTGGCGAGCACGGCGGCGGAGATCTCGAGCACCTGCGTGTCGTCGGACACGGACTCCACGGAGGCGGCGCGCGGAGCTCCGGACAGGAGCGCCATCTCGCCGAAGAAGGCTCCGCCCTCCAGCGTGGCCAGGTCCTGGCGGCGGCCGTCCTCTTCCCTGAAGACGCGCACGCTGCCTTCGCAGATGACGTAGAAGGCGTCGCCGTGCGTGCCCTGCGCGAGGATGCGCTCGCCGGGGCCGAAGCGCCGCAGCGGGCAGCGTTCGAAGAGCTGGATGAACGCGTCGCGCGGCAGGTCGGAGAAGAGCGGGATGGACGGCAGCGCGTCCCAGGTGCCGGGGCCGGCCTCCTCGGTCAGCTCGTAGACGGGCTCTTCTTCTGGCGCGTGTTCGGCCAGGCCCCGCTGGGCCGCGAGCTCCACCGCGTGCAGCAGTGAGTCCGCTTCGATCTCCAGCTCCGTGAAGCTGGAGGCGCGCAGGGACGCGCGCCAGGGCTCCGGGGCTCCGGCGGTGGTGGGCACCACGGAGGCTCCGGCGGCGACCGTGGCCGTGGGTCTGGACGGCGTGTCGACGCGGCGGGGGCGCAGGCCCGGGGGCGCGGCTGGAGCGGAGGGCTTCGGCTCGGTGGAGGCCGGCGCGGTGTCGGGGCCCGTGATGGGCGGCGCGAGCGCCTGCCAGCGTCCGCTGGGCGTCCGGATCTGGGAAGGCTCGGGCATGGGAGATGGGGACGGCGGTGCGACCCGGACGGACTGGTCCGCCGGTGCGGGTGCGGCGGCGACAGGCACGGGCGCCTCGGGCATGTCCTGCGCCGGCGTGAGATCCACTTCGACGGAGAGCACCACCTCGGTGTCGTCCGCGACGGGCGCGTTCGACAGGGCCAGCTCGGGCGGGAGCGCGTCCGACAGGTCCACCGGGGCTCCGCCGGCCTCCAGTGGCTTCGGGGGCGCGGCGCTGGGGGCCTCCCGTTGGGCGATGAGGCTCGCGGGGGTGGAGGGGGGCGCGGCGTCCTTCGGCTTCGCCCTGGACGTGGCCGGCGTGCCCCTTCGCGCGTACAGGTCCGCGAGCATCTGCTGCACGCCCTGGTGGGACGGATCCAGCTCGAGGATCAGCTTGCTCGCGGCGATGGCGCGCGGGAGGAAGCCCTCCTTCGCGAAGCCCTCCGCCGCGGACTGGTACGCGGAGACGGCGCGGTCACGCTGACCGGCTTTGGACCACGCATCCCCCATGCGCAGGCGGCTCTGGTGGTCCTTCGGCTCCGCCTGGCAGTAGTCCTCGTACAGCTCGGCGGCCTTGGCGAAGCGGCCCTTTCCGAAGGCCTCCGTCGCCTTGTCCTTGAGCGCGCGGGACTCCATTCACCGCGCCCCGCCAGCCGCCGTGCCTTCCTTCGTCAGCGAGGCCCCCGCCGCGACGCGGACCTCGCGGAAGTAGTCGCCCTTCAGCGCGTCCAGCGGCTCGGCCTCCGCGCCGGTGTTCATCTTGCGCAGCGCCGTGGCCGCGGCGGCCCGGATCTCCGGCAGGTCGTGGTACAGGTCCCGCCCCACCACCTCCGCGGACTTCGCGTCGCCCATGGCCCCCAGGGCCAGCAGCACGTCACGGCGGGCCACGCTGTTGGAGTCGTCCAGCGCCTTGAGCAGCGTGGGCACCGCGTCCTTCGCGCCCATCCGCCCCAGGAGCTGCGCCGCGAGCGCCGCCTCCGCCCCACCCTCCTTCACCACGCCCTGCAACGCCTCCGACGCGGACGCAGGCGGTGGTCCCACGCGCGTCAGCGCATCCAGGACCACCAGCTTCTCGCTGCCCATCTTCGGCAGCGACGCCACCAGCGCGAGCTGCCCGGCCTCGCCCTGCTCCGCCAGCGCCAGCGCCAGCGTCTTCTGCAGCTCGCGGTCGGGCTCCAGCAGCGCGGTGCGGGTCACCTCGATGCCCTCCGGCCCCACGGACGCGAGCCCCACCAGCGCCGCGGCGCGCAGCGCCGGGCTCACGTCATCCGCGTAGCCCTTGAGGATCTCCAGCGCTCCGGGCGCCTTCAGCGTCCCCAGCGCGGTCAGCAGCGTGGCCAGCGGCTGCAGCTTCGCGGGCTCCACGTCGTCGCTCAGCTCCGAGGGGACTCGCGGCGGCACCACCACGCGTCCGGCCTCCTTGGCGCGGGCCGCGTTGAGCGCCTGGAGCCGCTCGAAGAGCTGCGCGTGCTTGGCGGGCCGGGGATCTTCCTTCGCCCTGGCCGCTTCCGGACGCGGGGCCGACGGATCCAGGTCCGCGGCGTACTTCCGCGGCAGCGCCTGTGGGATCCAGTCCGCGCGCAGCGCCGCGAGTCCGGCGACCTCCTGCTCGTAGAGCTTCTGGATGACGGGCACCACGGAGGCATCGCCCACGTGCGTCACCGCCTCCACCGCGAGCGTGCGCAGCCCGACGTCCGGATGGTTGAGCCACGGCGTCACCTTGGGCAGCAGCGCCTGCGCCGCCGGGCCCAGGCCCGTCACCGCCTGGAGCCCCGACGCCGCGGTGGCCGGGCGCGACAGCCGGTCCGCGATGGGATCCACCGGACAGCCGCCTCGCGAACGCATGGCGCGGGCGGCGTCCAGGGCCTCGCCCCGGGCGCCGTCGAGCGCGATGGCGCACAGCGCGGCGTCCGTCGCGGGCGTGCGCGGGAAGGTCAGGATGGCGTCGGTGGCCAGCGGGCTGACCGCGCTCTTCTCCACGGCCACCGCCTGGAGCTTCGTCGCGGCGGTCGGGTCCTGCAGCTTCATCAGCGCGCCGATGGCGGACTCGCGCAGCTCCGGGAAGCTCTCGTCGAGGAGCAGCGCGATGGGGGCCACCGCGCGGGTGTCGCCCGCGTCGCCCAGTCCGCGCACGGCGGCGGCGGCGAGGATGACCTGGCTGTCGCGCACCATGGGCAGCAGCCGGTTCACCGCCTCCACGCGGCCGCTCTTGCCCAGCTCCTCCGCGGCGCCCACGCGCTCCGGGAGCGCGCCTTCGGTGAGGGCCAGGAGGTTGCGGTCCCAGAGGCCCTTGGACTCGGCGGCGACGACGGTGGCCATGGCGCCGGGGACGTTGGCGCTCTTGAGGGCCTGGACGATGACCCGGCGCGTGGCGCGGCCCCGCCGTCCGTACTGGAGCGTGAGGTACGCCTTGGCCTTGTCGCTCTTCACCTTGGCGAGCGCCAGGGCGGCCTGGCCCTGCACGGCCTCGTCGGGATCCTCCAGGAGCTCTCCGAGCAGATCCACGACGCGCGGGTCCTGGCTCTCCCCGAGCGCGGCGGCGGCTTCACCTCGGACGAACGCGGAGAGGTCCTTGGCGGCGCGGGTGAAGAGGACCAGGTCGTCCGGGTTGTTCTGTTCGGCCAGCTTCCGCACGGCGGCGGCGCGGGTTTCGGGACGGGGGTCCTGGATCTCCGCGAGGAGCTGATCCCGGTTGCCGTTGCACCCGACGAGCAGGGTCAGGGCGAGGAAGAGGGGTCGCACGCGGATTCGCATCGTTCTCCCGGAGCGGCGGACGCTGGAGGTAGGCGGCGGTTATATCAACGCCCTCCCGGGCCGCCCACCGACGGAGCGACCCAGGAGGAAGGTTGTTTTTAGCGGGAGCGGCCACCGCGAGGAGGCGGACGGCCTGCCCCTCCCCGAGGCGCCTTGCTGCTCCAGCTCGGCTCGGAGGCGCGCGTCTTGCGCTCCTTGAAGTCCTGGTAGCCGCCGCCCTCGCTCGGGGGGCCCTTCTTCACGCCCGCGCGGACGATGCGCTCGCCGGACGCGCTGGACGAGGCTCCACCGCCGCCGCGAGACCGGCTGCCGGAGTCCTCGCCACGGGGCTTCCGCTCGGGACGGCCGGCGGACTCGCCGCGCGGCTTCCATTCACGGCGCTCCGGACGGTCGCCACCCGCACCGGCGGGCTTGCCGAAGCGGGTACCCCCGCGCGCCCCGCCCTCGGAGCGGCCGGCACCGGCGGGCTTGCCGAAGCGGCCACCGCCACGAGCCCCACCCTCTTCGCCACCGAAGCGGCTGCCACCCGCCGGCTTGCTGAAGCGGCCGCGAGGAGCACCACCCTCGTCACCGCCACGGCCCGCGCCGGCCGGCTTGCCGAAGCGGCCACCGCCGCGCGACGCGCCGCCCTCTGCACCGAAACGGCCCGCGGGCTTGCCGAAGCGACCGCCGCCGCGAGGCGCGCCGCCCTCGTCACCGAAGCGGCCCGCGGGCTTGCCGAAGCGACCACCGCCGCGAGGCGCACCGCCCTCGTCACCGAAGCGGCCCGCGGGCTTGCCGAAGCGACCACCGCCGCGCGACGCGCCACCCTCGGCACCGAAACGGCTGCCACCGCGCGGAGCGCCTTCGTCACCGCCACGGCTCGCCGGCTTTCCGAACCGGCCGCCACCGCGAGGGGCACCGCCCTCTTCACCGCCGAAGCGGCTCGAAGGCTTGCCGAAGCGGTCACCGCCACGCGATGCACCACCCTCGGCGCCAGCACGGGCCGGCCTGCCGAAGCCGCTGCGCGGAGCCTCATCACCACCGCGGCCAGCCCGGGCCGGCTTGCCGAAGCGGCCCGCGCCACCCTCGTCACCGCCACGACCCGCACCGGCGGGCTTGCCGAAGCGGCCTCCACCGCGAGGAGCGCCGCCCTCTTCACCGCCGAAGCGGCCGGCGGACTCGCCGCGCGGCTTCCATTCACGGCGCTCCGGACGGTCACCGCCCGCGCCCGCAGGCTTGCCGAAACGGCCACCGCCGCGAGGCGCGCCACCTTCGTCACCGCCACGGCCCGCCGGCTTTCCGAACCGGCCGCCGCCGCGAGGCGCGCCGCCTTCGTCACCGAAACGGCCGGCGGGCTTGCCGAAGCGACCACCGCCGCGAGGAGCATCCCCCTCGGAACCCGCACGGGCCGGCTTGCCGAAGCGGCCCGCGCCACCCTCGGAACGACCCGCACCGGCCGGCTTGCCGAACCGGCTGCCACCGCGCGACGCACCACCCTCGGCGCCGAAGCGACCACCGCCACGGGACGCACCACCCTCGGCGCCGAACCGGCTACCGCCGCGCGACGCACCACCCTCGGAACGACCGGCACCGGCCGGCTTGCCGAACCGCGCGGCGCCACGGGGAGCACGCTCACCCTCGGGCTTGGCGGAGCGGCCCGCGCCTCGCGCGGCCTTGCCGTAGGTGGCTCCCTCGGCGGCGTCCGACTCCACCTCATCACCTTCGTCGTCGAACGTCGGCACGTCATCCAGATCCGCGCCGTCATCCGCGGCCAGCGTCGCACCACGCTTCGCGAACTTCGGGGGACGCGTGCCTCCGTCCTGCACGCCCTTCCACTCCTTGCGCTCCGGACGCGCCTCGCGGGTCTTGGGCCCCGTCGCGGGAGCCTTCTTCGCCGCGCGCTCCGTCTTGCGCGGCGCCACCGGCGCGTCGTCGTCCATCGACAGCTCCATGTCGTCGTCATCCGCCCCGCCGAAGCCCGGCGCCGAACGTCCGTGACGGCGCGGCGGCAGCTTCAGGTCCGAGGCATTCGGCTGCGCACGGCCCTCCGCAACCTCCGTGAGCTGCATCACTTCCGCGGTCTTCAGCTTCCGCAGCTCACCGGGGCGCAGGCCCTCCACGCCGATGCCCGCGTAGTTCGGGCGGAACAGGCGCACCACCGGGTGCCCCACCGCCGCGCACAGGCGCTTGATGAGGTGCGGACGGCCTTCCGCCACGACGATCTTCAGCCAGGTGTTGCGCTCGGCCTTCTCGAAGATGTCCACGGACACCGGGGTGGCCATGCCGTCTTCCAGCCGCACGCCTCCGCGCAGCTTCTCCAGCGTGGGCATGTCCGGCACGCCCTTCACCTTCGCCAGGTACGTGCGAGGCACCTGGAAGCTCGGGTGCGTGAGCTTGTGCGCCAGCGCGCCGTCATCCGTGAAGAGCAGCGCCCCTTCGGCGTCGTAGTCCAGACGTCCCACGGGGAACAGGCGGCGGCCCGTCTCCTCCACGTAGCTGGCCACCGTGGGCCGGCCCTGCGGATCCGACAGCGTCGTCACGACGCCCACGGGCTTGTACAGCAGGTAGTAGGACGACTCTTCCGGCGGCGTGACGAGCTTCCCATCGACGGTCACCAGGTCCACTCCGGGCTCCACCCGGCTGCCCAGCTCCGTCACCGTCTCGTTGTTCACTCCGACGCGACCGGAGGTGATGAGTTCTTCCGCGTGCCGGCGCGAAGCCACTCCCGCGCGAGCCAGGTACTTCTGCAAACGTTCCGCCGCCATTCCGTGCCTTCTTCCAGTTGTTGCCGCCCATCACTCGGGCTTGGGCCCCTCGCTATCACCCTTCTCGGGCGAAGGGGGGCTTTCCAGGATGCTGGCGCTGACCTTCTGGCTCCGCTCCGCGGCGGCCATGGCCTCCTCCAGCTCCTCCAGGGCGGCCTCGCTGGCCGCCTCGTTCTTCTCCATCCGCTTCGTGAAGTTCGGGTCCGACAGCGCCGCCACCGTCCCCTCCGCCTTCGGAGCCGGGGGCGCCGCCTCCTTCTCCACGATTTCCCGGTGCTCCTGGGTCAATTCATGGAATTCACGGAGCGTGGGCAGCGCGGAGAGGTCCTTCAGCGCGAAGAACTCCAGGAACTCGCGCGTGGTTCCATAAAGGATGGGGCGGCCGACTTCTTCCCGCTTCCCCAGGATTTTCACCAGCTTGCGGTCCATCAGCGCCTTGAGCACCGCGCCGCAGTCCACGCCGCGGATGTCCTCCAGCTCCGGGCGGGTGACGGGCTGCCGGTACGCGATGATGGCCAGCGTCTCCACGGCCGCGCGGGTGAGCCGCTGCGGCTTCACCCGGAGGTAGCGCCGGACATACTCCGCCGAGTGGGGGTCCGTGCGGAACTGCCACCCGCCCGCCACCTCGTAGAGGACGACGCCGCTGATGCCCTCGCGGTGGATGCCGGAGAGCTGATCCAACGCCTGGAGGATGGGCTCCCGGGGGATGCCGGTGGCCTGGTAGAGCTCGTCCACGTTCAGGGGGCGCTCGGCGACGAAGAGCACGCTCTCCAGCACCGTGCGGATGCGGTCCGGGGAGAGGTTGCGGCTCTTGGCGACCAGCTTCTCGAAAGAGGACTGGAGGTCCGGGACGTTGTCGTCTTCGTCCGAGCCCTCCTCGATGGCGGCAGCCTCCACCCCGTCCAGCTCCGCGTCGTCGGGGCCGGGGCCGGTGACGGATGCGATCTCCTCCTCGGAGAACTGTCCGGGGCCGCCGGGCGTGCCGGGGGCGGGCGTCTCGTCACCGTCGTCGGGACCGTTACCGGTAGTCACTCTCGTCGACCTCCGTGGGGATGAGCTTCTCCAGCGCGTCCCCGTTGGGCGTCACCTGGATGGGGCCCAGGGGCTCCTCCTGGAAGACCTTGATGAGGCGGCGCTTCACCATCTCCAGCATGGCGATGAAGGTGATGACCACCTCCTGGCGCGTGGCCGCCTCCGTGAACAGCGCCTCGAACACCACCTGCCCGTCCTTCTTCACGCGCTCCGCCACCCGGAGGATGGCCTCGGACAGGCTGACGCGCTCCAGCACCACCTCGTGCTGCACCTTGGGCGTCAGCCGCTCGAGGACCCGGTCGAGCGCCTCCACCAGCTTCAGGACGGAAATCTCCTGGAGCCCCACCTCGTCCTCGGGGATGGGGACCGCCTCCACGGGCACCTTCCGGGCGAACACGTCCCGGTCCAGGATGTCCTGCATGGCCAGGTGCTCCGCGGCCTCCTTGTACTTCTGGTACTCCAGGAGCCTGCGCACCAGCTCCGCGCGAGGGTCCTGCGCCTCCTCCACCGCCGCGAGCACGTCCGCCCCTTCCGGGACCTGGGCGGCGTCCTGCCGGGGCAGGAGCATGCGGCTCTTCAGGTGGGCGAGCGTGGAGGCCATCACCAGGAACTCGCCGGCGATGTCCAGGTTCAGCTCCCGCATCCGCTCCAGGTACTCGAGGTACTTGGCCGTGATCAGCGCCAGCGGGATGTCGAAGATGTCGACCCGGTGCTCCTTGATGAGATGGAGCAGCAGGTCCAGGGGACCCTCGAAGTTGGGCAGCGCCACCCGGAAGGCATCTCCGGGCGTGCGCGGCAATCCCTCCCCGTCGGGGTCCGGCGGGAGGTCGTCGGGCGGTGGGGGCTTGCGACCTTCGCTCACCGGCCGGCGTCCTTCTGGGGGGATGGGAACTTCGTCATGCGGAAGGGGCCGAAATTCCAGCCTTTACGAGCGCCGGAGGGACAGACCTCCTTAGCAATGCCTCCCAGGGGGGTCAAACATTTGAACAGGAACGGGCGTTCAGGGGATTCCCACGGCCCGTCTCACCTGGTCCATCAAACGGGTGGCTTCGGCCCGGGCGCGGTCGGCGCCGTCCTTGAGGATGCGCTCCAACTCACCCGGGTCGTTGAGCAGCTCCTGGCGGCGCTGGCGCGCGGGGCCGAAGGTGACGTGGAAGGCGTCCAGGAGCTTCTTCTTGAAGTCGCCGTAGCCCTTGCCGCCTGCCTTCCAGGACGCGTCCACGTCGGAGAACTCACCGGGCGGGAGCATCAGCTTGAGCAGGTCATAGAGCGGCGCGTCCGTGGTGGGCTTGGGCGCGTCCACGGGCGTGGAGTCCGTCTTGATGGACATGATGCGCTTCTTGATGTCCTTCTCCTCGCCGAACAGCTCCAGCGTGTTGCCGTACGACTTGGACATCTTCTGTCCGTCGATGCCGGGCACCGTGGCGGCGTTCTCCTGCACGAAGGCGGCAGGGAGCTTGAGGATGCCGGGCGCGTGGCCCCGCTCCTTGCCTTCCGGATCCGCCGGGTCGTAGCCGGGGACGTACTGGGTGTTGAACTTCACGGCCCAGTCGCGCGCGAACTCGATGTGTTGGATCTGGTCCTTGCCCACCGGGACCTGATCCGCGCTGTAGAGCAGGATGTCCGCGGACATCAGGACGGGGTACGCGTAGAGGCCGAAGTCCGCGCTGATGCCCTTGGCGACCTTGTCCTTGTAGCTGTGGGCGCGCTCCAGGTGGGCCTGGGGCACCACGGTGCCGAGGATCCAGTTGAGCTCTAGGACCTCCTTCACGTCGCTCTGGCGGAAGAGGACGGCCTTCTTCGGATCCAGGCCCAGCGACAGGTACGTGAGCGCCGCGTCGCGCGTCAGATCCAGCGCGAGCTTGGGATCCCTCACGGTGGTGAGCGCGTGGTAGTTGGCGATGAAGTAGTAGGCCTCGCCCTGGTCCTGGAGCTGCACGAACTGCCGCATCGCCCCGTAATAGTTGCCGATGTGCAGCCTTCCGGACGACTGGACGCCTGAGAGAATCCGCATCGCGATTCGCGCTCCGAATGACGGGTGGAGGACACGGCTCGTTCGCACACCCGCCGTCACGCTGCAACCTTCCGTTGGGACAGGTGGGCCCTTTCAATGCCTGACACTCGTGTGCCCGGCATTCCTGGAACATTTTGCCCTGGCAGGAAAAGTCCAGGAGTTTCAGGGAGTTGAGACGTCTCAAGTCTCCCAGATACCCTGGCGGCCGGCGCAGCACAGCGGACCGCCTTGGAGGGCGCCCACGGATGGAAGCGTTCACAGGAAACCTGGCCAGCTACCGGCTCCAGTTGGTGTTGCCCCCGCTGTTCGCGACGCCTGGGGTGGAGGGGACGCTGCGGGTGGAGCGGGGCGCGGTGCGCCGGGAGTTCTACCTGCGGGACGGGCACCTGGTGGGGGTGGCCTCCACGGATCCGAGGGAGCACCTGGCGCAGGTGCTGGTGAACCTGCGCATCCTGGACGCGCCCCGCGCGGCGGCGGCGTTCGAGGCGTCGGAAGGGGCCAACCTGCCCTACGGCACGTTCCTGGTGCAGCGCTGCTTCGTGGAGCTGTCGCAGCTGACGGAGGCGATGGAGCACAAGGCGCGCGAGGCGCTGTTCGACTGCTACGCCTGGGAGTCGGGCGAGGTGGAGTTCACGCCAGGGCTGCCGCTGTCCGGGCGGGCGGTGGGCCTGCGGCTGCCGTTGAGCACGCTGCACCGGGATGCGGTGGCGCGGGTGCAGGAGTGGGCGCAGTTCCGGGACATCTTCCCCCGCCTGGACACCACGTTCCGGGTGTTCCGCGAGTTCGCGGTGGAGACCTTCTCCGAGGAGGAGGACGTGCTCCTGGACCTGGCGGCCGGAGGCGCGACGCTGGGCGAATTGCTGGCGAGCGCGAGGGAGGCGCCCTTGTTCGCGGCGCGCTGGGTGCTGCACCTGTACCGGCGCGGAGCCCTGGCGCCGCACCGGTCGACGGGCCTCACGGTGGGCGAGTCCACGGAGTTCACGGAGCTGCTGGCGCTGGTGCGCGCGTTCCTGTCGTCGCGCAAGTACGACCTGGCGGTGGCGCTGGCGGCGCAGGTGCTGGAGCGAGGGCCGGTGCCGGAGGCGCACGCGCTGTACCGCGAGGCGGAGGTGGGGCTGACGCTGGCGTTGAGTGACGCGCTGTTCGCGTTGGACGGGAGGCTGGTGTTCGAGCCCATCCCCCGCCCTGCCCCGCCGGACCTGACGGCGGACGACCTGTATCTCTATTCCAAGCTGAGGGGCAGCCGGAGCATCCGGCAGGCCCTGCGCACGGCGGCGATGGGAGAGCTGGCCGCGTCACGCTCCGTGGATCGACTGAGGGCCGCGGGGTTGATCCGCGTGGCGCCGCTGGCGCCCGGTGCCCCGGAGCCCGGGCCCAGGCGCACGACGACGGATCCGTATGGTTTGAATCTGGGGGACATGAGCGGAAACTGAGGGCATGCGCTTCCGACCCTTCCTGAAGATGTCCTCCGCGGGCGATGCACGGGGGCAGGCCAGTCCTTCCGGGAGCTGGGTGGCACTGGAGAAGCTCCATGGCGCGCAGCTCGTCCTGGGCGTGCAGGACGGGGCGGTCCACTTTGGCAAGCGCAAGGCGTGGCTCGAGGAGGGGGATTCCTTCTTTGGATGGCAGCTCTTGCGCCTGTCCTTGAGCAACGCGGCCCTGGAGGCGGTCCGGGCGCTGGGGCTCACCGACGCGCGCGTGTACCTCTACGGTGAGCTGCTGGGAGGCCGCTATCCCCACCCGGAGGTCCCCGCCGTGCCTGGAATGATGCCGGTCCAGACGGGCATCTGGTACGCGCCGGGCCTTCACTGGGTGCTGTTCGATATCCTCGTGGCCCGGTCAGACGAGGAAGAGGGAGTGATGCTCTCGCATCGCGACGTGGAGACGGCCGCGAAGGCCGCCGGGGTGCTCGCGCCTCCCCTCGTGGCGCGAGGAACCCGGGCGCAGATGGAAGCCGCGCCCACGCGAGCGCTGACCCGGCTCCCGGCGATGCTGGGCCTGCCCCCGCTGGCGGACAATTGGGCGGAAGGGCTCGTCATCAAGAGCGAGCAGCCCGCGGCACCGGGGCAGCGCGTCGCCTTCAAGCGGAAGATCGAGGAGTTCAACGAGGCCCGCTTCGACGAGAGCACGGCCTGGGATGCCCACCAGCGGCTGTCCCTCACCGAGTTGCAGGACTGGTCGTCGCGTCTGGTGAATCCCGCGCGGATCGCCAGCGCCCTCTCGAAATGCGGGCGCGACGATGAAGAGGCCGTGGTGAGCGAGGTGGAGCTGGATGTCCGGGTGGACCTGGAGCTGGCCTTCCCTACCGCGTGTCAGTCATTGGATTCGGTGAGCGAGGAACGTCTGGCCACGCACGTTCGTGACCTTGCCCGGCCGCTCATCCGGGAGGCCTTGGACGCCGCCAGGAGCTGAAGCTGATCAAGGGAACTTGAGCGTGCCCTCACGCCAGGCCTTGAGGACGTAATGCGCAGCGAGCCCATTGCGCCCCGGACGCTTCTCGATCCAGAGCAGTACCGGCTCACCGAACTCGGGCGCAAACTCCATGGCATGAGCCGCGACGTTGGTTCGGACGGTTTCGTCCTCGTTCTGGAGAAGGGCGAGGAGATGGGATGTAGCGCCACGGCTTCGAAGCTCTCTATAGGCTGCGGAGATTTTGTCGGCGGCGCGATTTGCGGACCGAGAGTCCGCAGCCTCCAGCGATTGGCCATATGCGATGGACGCCTCCGCGTACCACTGGACGAGATCTTCGATGCTGGCCTTTTGAAATTTCCGGGTGCTCAAGGAAGGGCTCCAAAGCGAATGAGGGTCTTCATTCCGAAGTCGCGTTGCGCCTGAAAGGACTGGCTGCTCAACCATTGCCGAACGGTCTGAGGGCCCGTTAGAACGACTTCCTTCGATGAATAGTAGGCACTGATCCGTTGGTGGACGGATTCGTCAATCGCGATCACGTTCTCCGTGTTGTGCAGGGCCTGGGGACCGAAGCGCTGCACGTTGCCGTCCGTCTGCTCGACGATGTGGTGCCATTGCTTCCCGGAGCCCGCGGGCCCTCTTGCCCTCTTGAGGGCGCTGAAGGATCCCCAGGAGTTCGCGTTGGCCTGCGGGGTTCCGCTCCCCTTGACCGCCATGGCGACCACCGTGGACGGCAGGGAGAGCGTGATGACTCCACCCGAGACGGCCACCGCCCTCACCTGATCAAGGCTCGCGACGTTGACGCCTACGCGTGAGGCCACCGCCGCGCCTCCCGGGAAATTCGGCAGCGTCGCTATCCGGGCCGCCAGCAACGACGCGCCGCCGGTCATTCCGTGGCTCACGGCGACCGTAACCGAGAGGACCAGGACTCGCGCGATGGATGGACCTACCCGTGCTGCGAAGCGCTGGCCGGATGCATCCAGCTCCTTCCACGTGGAGGCCTGGTCCGTGGCGAGCTTCAGGTCCTGGCTCGCCTCAATCAGCTCCAGGAACGTCTCCGCGCCCAGGTAGATCAGCAGCAGCGCGGAGATGACCGCAGCGCCCTTGGTGAAGGCGGGTTCGGGATTCGCGGCCAACGCAGCCCAGGTCACCAGGCCCGTGGCGATCACCGAGTAGAAGAGCTGCGGCGCCAGCGTCTCCTCCACGGCCCTCGCGATGCTCGCCTTGAGCGGGTCGAGGGACAACGTCAGCGCCACGCCGAACTTGTCCCAGTCGCTCAGCCCCACCACGTCTTCGAGCAACGAGATGCAGCCACCCCGACGGACTCCCGGCTCGCAGAAGCCCCCGAAGGCACGGTCCGTATCCTCCGTGACGTAGGAAGCGCGCACCCATTCGCCGGACCGTGAAGCCCGAAGGCGCAGGGGCGTCACCAGCACCAACCCGGTCAGCGCCTCCTCGAAGGCGCCCTCCCCCACCGTCACCGCCCGGCCGGAAGAAGGCGGGCTGTACTCGATGGGTGCACCTTCGCCCGTATCCAGCCGCACCCTGCCCCTCGGGGCGGCACACGCCCCCAGCAAGGCGAGAAGCAGGACAGCGAGCTGGACTCGAAAGGCCATGGACCCCTCCGGGTCCACTCCCTAGCGTGTGACTCGCCCCCAGGGGAAGCCCGGCGGGTCCTCGAAGAACGGAGCACACACCTGTGGACGTGCGCGTCTACGGGCGGCTGGGCGACGAGGCGCATGCCTGGCTCCGGAAGATGAACACCGTGAGCAAGGTCTTCGAGAGCCCCGTGGCGGGCTTCAGCGCGCGTCGGCCATCTTCTTGTCGGACACCAGCACCCAGACCGAGTCCGTCTTGTCGCTGTAGAACAGCGTGATGGCCACGTGGCGCGCGCCGTGCGCGAAGCGGAAGACGAAGCCGAACGTCTGGTAGAGCTTCTTCGCCCTTACGCCCTCCTGGAACAGGCCGAAGAACTGCCGCACGCGCGTGCACGGCGCCACGTCGTAGAAGAAGTTCTTGCCGATCTGCTCGCGAGCCTGGATGCGCGCCAGCGCGGCCTCGGTCCGGTTGAACTTGAGGATCCGCCCTTGCCCGTCGAGCTGGATCATCCCCAGCGGGAGGTGATCCAGCTCCACCTCCGACATGCCGTCGACGCGCTGGATGAGCGCGTCGAGCGACTCCAACGAGGGCGCTTGCAGGGGAAAGGGTTCGCCAGTGGGGGGCGTGTGCGGGGTCGGGTTCATGCGCGCACCGTAGAAGACGTCCGCGCCGGCACGTCCGTGCGATGGCGGTGTTCAACGTTTGATCGTTGGGTGGTGTGCTTCCACCCGCGAACGACCCTCCGCTATCCGACGAATGCCCCCCGCGCGCCTCAGCTCGCGGCGCGCAGGGACACGCCCGCGGTGCGGGTCGCCGCGTCCACCCGTCCGAGCCATGCGCTCAAGCGCTCGCGCCGCTCCACCTCCGCGCCCTGCCAGGGCGTCAGCGGCGTCCGAAAGCTCTGCATCTGCCCGAACAGGGCCAGGTCCGCCACGCTCAGCGCCCCTGACAGCCAGAAGCCCTGCTCCGGCGCCCGCGCGTCCAGTTGATCCAACAGCGCCCCGAACCGGCGCCAGCAGGCCTCCGGGCCCGCGCGCCAGACGTCCCGCGCCACCAGCCGCTCCACCTGCTTGCGGCGGATCAGCGTCGGCACCACCGCGCGCACCGGCGCCGGCATGAAGTGGAAGAACGTGGCGCGCGTCCGCGGCCAGTTGCGGTCATCCGCCCAGCGGGACGCGACCAGGAAGCCGTTGAGGGACGTGTCCGCCAGCTCCTCCCAGAGCAGCGCCTCCGGAGAGGCGTCGATGCGGCCCGGCGCGAGCTGCTGGATGCGCGCGAGGATGGCCGTGGAGTCCGGCACCGCCTCCTTCCCCACCAGCAACACCGGCACCTGGCCGGTGGGGTTGTGCGCGCGGTGCGAGGCCGGGTTGTCCGCGCAGCCTCGGGCGTATGGCAGCCCCGCGTACTTCAGGGCCCGGTGGGCCTTGAGGCAGAAGGGAGAGTAGCTCTCGATTCCCGGCAGGCCGGTGTCGGCCAGCTCCAATAGGGTCAGCGGTGGCAAGGCGTTCGGGGTCATGAAGCCACCCTGGGCCCACCTTGTGACAGCCGTTTGTCAGGATAGTGACCGCCCGGGTCAGCTGTCCCAGTGGATGTCCAGCCACTTCAACCCGGGGATCTCCGCCTGGAACGGGGTGAGCATGAGCTTGCGGTAGTCCATCACCACCTGGGTCATCTTCTTCTCCAGGAACTTCCGAACCTCCGCGTTCCGCTCGAAGTAGTCGTCGACCCGCTTCAGGGCGTCCTGGATGCCGCGCATCTCCGTGCCGGTGTAGCCGTTGGTGAACTCTTCCCGCGTCCGCACGAGCATGAGGAAGGTGGTGAGCTCATCCGCGACGACCGGGGGGATGAACTCGTAGTGCATGGCGATGAAGGCGGCGATCTCGTTCTTCGTGCCGCCCAGGAAGTTCGCGTTCGCCGGATCCAGCGAGGCGCCACTCAGGCTGTTGCAGTACGCCCGCATCACGTCCTTGATGGCCGCCAACTGGCGCACGTCCGCGACGGATTGGATCTGGTAGTTCGTCAGGGGCTTGAGCTTGCTCCCGAGCTCCCCTTGCGGTGGAACGAGCATGAAGGACGCCGCGCCCAGGACGTCGAGTCGGCAGCGCTCGGAGAACTTCTTCCGCAGCCCGATGGCGGCCTCCTTCAGCGCGCCCTTGCGCCGCGACAGGCTCCGGAAGAGCCAGCCCTCGTCGTAGAGGGCCTCCAGCTTCGGGTCGTCGATCTTGTTGGACTTCACGTCCACCAGCTGGCTGTCGACCAGCAGCTTCGCCACCCCGGACGGGCTGTCGTTGACCTCGTTCCCGATGCAGTAGACGTAGACGTGGACGTCGTCGAGGGTGGTCAGGAGCGTCTTCGACTTGTTGCTCTCCACCTTGTAGGCCTTCACCTGGAGGGTCGTGCCCCCAGAGCTTTCGACCTCGGAGTAGCTCACGTTCTTCTGGAAGGTGGACGTCACCCCCCGGTTCAGGTGGGTCCCGTTCTGGGCGAGCTGGGGGGCATTCACGAGCAGGGAGTTGGCGAGGATGTTCACCCCGGAGCGCACCAGCCAGTGCACCTTGTGGCCGTACCGGATGGCCTGCTCGACCGCGTCGATGGCCGCGTTGCCGCCCTGGATGCAGATCGTCTTGCCCGTCTCCCCGCTCGTCGCCAGGTAGCGCATGAGCTGATCCATGTCCATGATGCGCCGGTCCTGCTCCCACCCCTGGGGGGCCTTGATGCCGTTGGCCTCCGTCGGCTTGAGGTAGCTGCCGTTGCCCGTCATGACGAGCAACTCGCGGGCCTTGATGGGCTCATCCACCTTCTCGAAGCTCGCCGGGGCGAAGGTGATCTCGAAGTGCTTGTCGTCCTCGCCTCCGGCGTCCTTCCACTCGATCTTCGTCACGTGCCCCGAGATCCAGAGCAGGCCCAGGTTCATGGCGCGGGCCACCACGTTCAGCCACTCGTCCTTGAAGCTCTCGCGGGTCGTGTAGCCCTGTGACTGCTCGAACAACACCTCCTCGCCGAGCACGGGGTCGCTCGTGCGGAAGACCTTCTGCCACTCCTCCTTCACCTGGGCCCGGGTCTGGGAGTTCTGGAAGGAGGAGAGCGGCCGGGTGCTGATGACCTGGCGGGTGTGATTGACGACGTAGTTGCTGCCGCGCCCCGTCTGCGTGTCGCTCTTGGTGATGTGCCACGGGTTGCTCATGCCGATGAGCACCGTGTTCGCGAACAACGCGCGCTTGGAGGTGAGGTCCAGGAGCGACTGGTCCTCCGGCGCCTTCTTCATGTCGATGTCCTTGTCACCGACGAACATCAGGTGCTCCAGCGCCTTCTTGCGGGACTCCAGGTCCTGGATTTCACCGAGCTGCTGCTTGAGCTGCTCCCGGATGCCCGACGTGAGGTCGGACCCCATGCGCGCATCGAGGTAATACATGGCACCGCCACCGGCTCCGATGATGGCCTTGTCGAAGATGGGCATGGAGTCCTCCCCGAGGTCACGGGTCTACTGGCCGTTGTACTTGAGGTCGCGCGGATTGACGGTCGGCTTGCCGCGGAGCTGGTCGGCGGCCTCGAAGGCCTTCATGCCGCTGTTGCCCTGCGTCGCCTGCTGCCACGCGGGCAGCGACTTGAAGGCGAAGACCATGTCGAAGTCCATGGGCACCGTCCCGGGATCCAGCGGCACGTTGCCCGGATTGTTCTGGAACCACTTCAGCCACGCCGTCGAACCGGGCTGCTCGAGGACCAGTGCGTCGCCCACGACCGTCGGCGGCATCGTGGTGGTGGGCAGGAGGAACGTCTTCATGGGCCACTCGGCCACGCTGTGGCAGCTCATGCACGACGAGGCCTGCACGGCGGGCACGATCTGCCCGTTGATGGAGGCCGGGGCCACCACCGCGCCGTCGTTCGGGCCGGACAGTCGGCCGCCCCACCCCAGCGTCGCCGTGGAGTACGCGGGCGCCGCGGGGTTGATGACCGTCTCCTGCAGCGGCATGGTCGGGTTCAGCGTGGAGTTGACGTTGGGATCATCCCCCCACATCGCGCCCAGGGGGATCATCTTGTCCCACGGGCTGCCCGGCACGCGCATGTCATAGACGAGCGTGGAGAACACCCAGCCCGTCTTGGGCGCCGTCTTGGTGTCCTTGACGATGATGTCGAACTGCATGATGGACGCGTTCATCGTCACCGGCTCCGCGCCGGAGGGGCCGTTGGGCGGCGGCACGTAGACGGGCCACAGCGACGCGCCCTGCATCACCGGCCAGTCCTTGGCCAGCGCGCTCGTCAGGGCCACCTTGATGACGATGGAGCCTTCCGGGAACTGCGCGGACGTGTTGGTGAGCGTGGGGTTCATGGCCGTCTTGCCCCACACCTGCCCCAGCGCGTACGCCGCAACCTTGTCGTAGTAGGTCAGCACGTACGTCGTCATGTCGACCTTGAGGCCGGACGCGGCGAAGGTGGCCGCGGGGAACTCGGAGCCCACGTACGTGCCGTGGATGCTCTCACGGATGGAGGCGAGCCACGGCTCGTTGTACCAACCCTCCTTCGCCGCGTCCCACCGGCGGTAGTCGTAGAGCAGCGTCTGCATGGACGGCGCGATGTACGCCTTCAGCGCGTTGACGTACGCGAGCGCGTTCGCCTTGGAGATGGGCTGCCCCTTGAGCGCGGCGATCCACGGCGGGTTGGCCGGCGGCGCCACGGGCGTCTGCGGATAGTCGTGGCTCAGGCTGAACAGCGGGCCCTGGTACTGCCACGACGGCGGGATGTTGCCGTTGTTGTCCGCGAAGGGGTTGGCGTTCACGCCGCTGCGCTCGAAGGCCTCACGGGCCACGGCGAACGGCGTGCGCGCCTTGGAGGACGCCTCGGGGGTGGTGGCGGAGGCCGGCACCACGTTGGCGGTGGGCGCCTTCTTGGGCGGCGGCTTCGCTTCCGCCGCGTTCGCCTCCGGCATCTTGCATCCGGAGAGGGACAGCGCCACGCAGCCGGTGAGGGCCAGGGCGCCTGACATCAGGGATTGGCGAGAACGCTTCATGGACGAGCAGACCTTCGTGGGCCACACCGCGCCCGGGTGGGGTGGAACGCGACGACCGTGCGACAGGACAGCGGACGCCATGTCCGCCGCCGCCGTCCTGCACTGCACAAGGCGATCCACTTCCCCGAAATGCTGCGCTTCCTCTGCGAACCGCCTTCAGCGGCACGCGGCCGCGCTCAGCGCGCGTCTCCACCGCAAGCGATTGCGTTCGCGCGCGACGCAAGCGCCACGCGCACCTCCCCCAGGTCCCGGGTCCCCCTCACCCCGGAGTGGCCGGACGCTTGCGCGCGGACGGCTTGGGCTTGAACGCGTCGCTGCGCGGGTGGAACTCGTCGTACACCTTGCGCAGCCGGGCGCCGTTGACGTGCGTGTAGATCTGCGTCGTCGCCAGGTCGGCGTGTCCCAGCATCTGCTGCACCGCGCGAAGGTCCGCGCCGCGCTCCACCAGGTGCGTGGCGAACGAGTGGCGCAGCTTGTGCGGCGACAGGGGCTTCAGGATGCCGGCCTTCAGCGCGTAGCGCTTGAGCAGCTTCCAGAAGCCCTGCCGCGTGAAGCCCGCCCCGCGCGGCGTGACGAACAGCGCGTCCGCCTGGCGCTTGCCCAGCAGCTCCGGCCGAGACCGGGACAGGTACTCCTGGACGATTTCAATGGCCACCCGCCCCAGCGGGACGATGCGCTCCTTGGAGCCCTTGCCCCGGGTGACGAGGTAGCCGGACGTGAGCTGCACGTTGTTGAGCTCCAGCGTGCACAGCTCCGTCACGCGCAGGCCGGTGGCGTAGAGCACTTCGATCATGGCCTTGTCGCGCAGGCCGGTGACGGTGCGCGCGTCGGGCGCGGCGAGCAGCTGCTCCACCTCCTCCAGCGTGAGGAACACGGGCAGCTTGCGGGGCGACTTCGGCGTGTCCACGTCCTCCGTGGGGTCCTTGTCCGCCATCCGCTCCGCGACGAGGAAGCGGTGGAAGACGCGCAGCGCGGCCAGGTGGCGCGCCTGGCTGCGGCGGCCCAGGCCCCGCTTGCCCAGCGTCACCAGGTGCGCGAGCACGTCCTCCTGTTTGACGCGCGCCACGTCGTCCTTGCCGTGCGAGCGCAGGTCCTCGAAGTACACGGTGAGGTCCGCCGCGTAGGCGTCCACCGTCTTGCCGGACAGGCCCCGCTCCGCGCGGATGAAGGCGATGAACGCGTCGAGCAGTCCTTCCATGGTCCGCGGAGGGTAGCGAAGAAGCGCGACGGGGCAACTCCCCGGCCGGTGGCCGGGTCCCGTCTCGCGTCCCGCTCGATGTTCATCTTCTGTGCGGACGCCATGAGGGTCCAGCAGCCCGCCTGGAGTGCCTCGCCGGGCAATGGGTCCGTGCCCCGGCCATCCCGAAGCTCATTCGCATCCGGACGCGGCTGGCCCGCTTCCGGCAACCCAATCAAGGAGCTGCGATGCGTTCGAGCGGATGGATGCGGATGGGAATCCTGGCGATGTTGACGATGGCGACGCCGGTGTTGGCGCAGGATGACTCGGAGCCCAAGAAGCCCGCGGGCTCCGCGCAGTCGGGTGGGGCCGTCTCCATGCCCAGCGACGAGGAGCTCGCGCAGGCGGAGGCCGAGGCCAAGGAGTCCTCCAAGGCCGAAGGCACCCTGGAGATCATCAAGCCCAGGGCGAGGACGTTGCTGCCCGAGCAGGAGTTCATCGTGAAGCAATCCGCGGGGCGGGATCTGAAGTTCCGTTTCAACAAGAAGACGGACAAGGAGCTCGCGCAGCAGTTCAGCGAGCTGCAGAACGGCGACCAGGTGACCGTGTCCTACAACATCGACAAGGAGGGCAATCGCGTCATCCAGTCCCTGAAGAAGAAGTAGTCCGCCCCCGCCGTTGCCTTCCTCCGTGAGCAAGGCCAGCATCCTCGCCCTCCCCCAACCCGGAGCGGCGAGGATGCGCGGACAGGCATGGATGTGGATGACGGTGCTGATGCTCGGCTTCATGGGTGACAGCGCCCTGGCCCAGGCCACGAAGACCCGGGAGGGCAAGGTGAAGAGCGTCAGCCCGTCCAGCATCCAGTTGGAGGGCGCCACCGCGGACGCCCCGCCGCTCACCTACGTGGTGGACACGACGAAGCCCCAGCTCACGCAGGCGCTCCAGGGCATCAAGGCCGGAGACTCCGTGAGGCTGACCTACGCCCCCAACGACGTGGGCGCGAAGGTCGTCACGGACGTGCGGAAGCAGTAGCGCCAGCAGGCGGCCCCGGGCCCCTTCAGGCCTGGGGCCCCGCCGAGGCCTCCTGGGCGTGCGCGCGCTCCAGCGCCTCCACCACCCAGGGCCAGCCCACCAGGATGTTGCCCGGCGAGCGCAGGCACGCGTCCGCCACCGCCAGCACCTCCGCCGGCCGCGAGCGCACCGCCAGCGCCAGGTGACGGCTGAGGAACGGGTGCGGCAGGTAGCTCAGGTTGTGGTGGCGCACCGGCACCCAGCGCAGCGTGGGCTTCCCGGTGAAGCGCTCCACCGCGTACGCCACCGCCTGCGCCAGCACCTCCAGCGCGTAGAACGGCAGCCGGAACGCGCACGTCAGGAAGGCCACCAGCGCGCTCGCCGCCACCGCGCCCGCGAAGGACGCCGTCGAGGCGCTGCTCCACACCAGCATGGGCACCAGGCTCGTGGCGATGGCCGCCACCTGCACGTTGCGCACGGACGGACCGCGACCGCTGCTCAGGCCGCCAATGCTGCCCGCGGACAGGCCGGACACGATGCCCAGACACAGGCCCACCGTCATCGCCGCCCCGCCTCCATGCTCCGGACCGAAGGCGCCGCCCGCCGTGGCGTGCAGCCCCGCCAGCATGGACACGCTCGCCAGCGAGCCCAGCAGCACCCCGGACGCGAGCCCCGACACCAGCGCCACCAGCAGCCCCACCGCGCTACACAGCGCCGCGGAGACCAGGTACACGCCCCGCATCGGCACGCCCATCAGCCGCAGCCCCAGCCCCGCGAGCACCGTGAGGGTGGGCGACAACACGACGAGCAGGAGCAGCATCCGCGCCACGTAGGCCCCCGCGGCCCGGCCACCTTCGGCCTGTTCGCGCCACAGCTGCCCGATGCGGCCCGCCGGCGAGCGGATGCCCGCCTCGCGCAGCCGGTAATGCAAATCAATGGGCCGGAACACCAACAGGCCCAGCAGCGCGAGCGCGCCCGGCACCCGCTCCGGTGAGTCGACGACAGGCGTTGCTGGTAGGTCCCCCTCGGCCAAGACTTCCCCCTCTGGAATGGATTTCAGGACTCCAGACTACCCTTGCCCTGCCTCAGGATTTCAAGCGTATCGCCTATCAGTGAAACCACCGTGGACGGCTCGTTCAACGTGACGCCGCCGTCCAGAATCAAATCCAGCCCATGGCCCAGCGCCGTCTTGATGTCCCGCGCGTCAGAAAGAACCGTACCGTCGGTATGGGTCGCCGACGTGGTGATGAGCGGGCGGCCGAGCGCCTTCGCCAGCTCGCGGGGCAAGGCGGCATCCGGCACGCGCAGGCCCACCTGCTTCTGCTTCGTCATCATCACCTCCGGCACCAGGCGCGTGGCCTCCAGGATGAAGGTGAAGGCCCCCGGCGTGAGCCCCTTCATGGCGCGGTAGGCGAAGTTGCTCACGTGCGCGTAGCGGGCCACGTCCGACAGGTCCGGGCACAGGAGTGACAGCGGCTTCTTCTTGTCGCGACCCTTGAGCTGGTACAGCCGCTCAATGGCTTTCTTGGCGTTCAGATCGCAGCCGAGCCCGTAGTACGTGTCCGTGGGGTAGGCGATGAGGCCGCCCTTCTCCAACACCTCCACCGCGCGTGCGACATGGCGGGGCGAGGGGTGTTCCACGTCCACCTCGAGGATGGGAGCGACGGCGGCGGGCATGACGGGAGGCTCCTGGAAGAGGCCAACCCCCGGGTGAGGGGGTGTGCCCCCACTATGCGCCGCCGCCCGCCTCCTCCGCACGGATTTCGCCACTGCCCAGGAGCGCACGCCGGGTGAGGACGGGCCCCACCAGCTCGTGCGCGGTGATCATCGCGATGATGAGCACCTCCACCTGCGGCCCGAAGGACGGGAAGGTGCGCGACACCAGCGCCGCCAGGCCGAACGTCACGCCCGCCTGGGAGATGAGCCCCATCCACAGGTAGCGCTTGAGGCGCGGATCCTCCGCGGGCGCGAACTTGCGGCACGCGCCCCAGATGGCCAGGCCGCGCAGCGCCACGAGCAGCAGCGCGGCCGGCCCCACGGTCACCAGCGCGTCCAGCTTCAGCCCCGCCCCCGCCGCGGCGAAGAAGAGCGCGAACACCGGCAGGCCCGCCTGGTTGATGGCCTGGTGGATGCGGTGGCCCTCGCGCTCGTCCAGGTTCGCGATGATCGCCCCGGCCGCCAGCGACACCAGCAGCGGCGACAGGTGCAGCCGCGCCCCGCCCTCGGCCGCCGCGAAGGACAGGCCCACGAGGAACAGCGGCAGCTCGCGGTTGACGCCCCGCATGTACAGGAGCATCGCCACGGCCAGCAGGCACCCCACCGCCACGGAGCCGAACAGCTCCCACCCCACCCCGCCCACCAGCGCGGCCAGGTCCAGGCCGTTGCCGAACGTCGCGCGGGTGATGCCCGCGGCCAGGCCAAAGGCCACCATCACGAACAGGTCCCCGATGATGACCAGCGCCATCAGGAACTCCGTGAAGGGGCCGCGCGCGGACGTCTCCTGCACGATGGCGATGGTCACCGTGGGGGAGAACGACACCACCACCGTGGACATGAGCGCGCTCACCGCCAGCGCCTGCGGCACCGTCATGGGGGCCAGGAACGGCAGCACGGGCTTGAGCGCGAACGTGGCCCCGAAGCACACGGCGAACGTCACCCCGCACACCGCCGCGCAGAGCAGCGCCACGCGCGCGCCCACCCGGCGGATGAGCCCCAGGTGCAGCTCCGTACCAGCTACGAGCGCGATGAGGCTCACGGCCAACCCCTTCACCAGCTCCAGCCCCTTCACGCCCGCGTTGGGGATGAAGCCCAGCGCGTACGGCCCCACCGCCACGCCCACCAGCAGGTAGCCGGTGAGGCGCGGCAGGCCCAGGCCCTTGGCCACCTTGCCCGCGAACAGGCCGCACAAGAGCAGCGCGCCCGCCGCCAGCAGCACCGGTGTGCCCGCGTCCGCGCGAACCACCTGCGCCTGGGTGATGGCCGCCAGGAGCCCCATGAGCAGTAGCAACCGGAAGATGGACCCCTTCATGCCGCCACCCCCGCATCACCGGCGGAGGACGCGCCGCGCGAGGCCGTGGCCTTGCGCTCGCTGTTCAGCACGTGCCGGAAGGCCCCGTGCGCGAGCATCTCGTTGACGACCGCGCCCACCGCCACCACGTCCAGCACCCGCTGCGACAGCGAGCCCGGCACCAGCATCACGTACTCGGCCACCAGGCACAGCGCCAGGCCGCCCTGGGAGATGAGCGCGTAGCCGAAGCGCGGCGGCAGCTCCAACACGCCCGCGGTGAGCCGCTGCGCGAACCGCCCGCCCAGCACCTTGCCCAAAAAGCGCAGCCCCACGAACGCGGGCAACATCGCCCAGGCGGACACGTCACGCGCGTGGATCTGACAGCCCACCAGGAACACCAGCACCAGGTACGTGGGCCGCTCCACGCGCGAGAGCGCCCGCGCCACGCGCTCCGCCGTGCGCCCGCCGATCAGCGCCAGCGTCGCGCCGCAGGCCACGCCCGCCAGCAGCGACGACAGCCGCAGGTACGCCGCCGCGCCGCCCACCAGCGCCACCATGCCCAGCGTCACCGTGGTCTGCTCCGCCAGGTCCTTGAGCGAATACGTGAGGAACGCCAGCAGCGCCCCGCACGCCACGCCTAACAGCAGCGCCAGCGCCAACAGGCCCAGCCCTTCCGCCGCGTTGCCGGTGACGCCCAGCACCAGGCCCAGCGCGAGCACGCCCAGGCCCACCGCGTCGTCCATCATCGTGAGCAGCGCCACGCCCAGGCCCCGCGCGCGCTCCAGCCGTCCGTTGCGGTAGCCCAGCACCGCGAAGTGGCCGGAGGACAGGCTCGCCGCCGCGCCCAGGAGCGCCGCCGCGCCCACCGCCACCAGGGGCCGCAGCCCCATGGACAGAAGCAGCGGGACGGACAGCGGCAGCGCGACGAAGAGGAAGGCCGTGCCCGCGTGCGCGACCGCCGCCGCGTACACGGGCCGGGGCAACAGCCGCAGGAGGCGCGGCTCCAGGTTGAGCCCCAGCAGCACGCCCCCCGTCCCCAGCCCCAGCGCCACCAGCGGGCGCAGCGAGTCCAGGTTGCGCGCGGTGAGCACGCCCAGCAGGGACGGCCCCAGGAGGGCCCCGAAGATGAGGAACAAGAGGCCGCTGGCCGCCAGCTGCGCCAGCGCCGGGAAGCGGCCCGGATCCAGGAGCGACCGGCTGGACGCGAGCAGCGACAACGCCGCGACGATGAGGAAGACGAGCAGCGCTTGCACGCAGCGTGCTTACACCCGCCCGCCCCCGCGCGTCATCCACGCCGATGCGTGGGCGCCGCCAGGACAGGCAGGGCCACCAGGCGGCCCATGGGTGGGTCGTCCGCGTCCATCTCCAGTTGCACGCGCTGGAGCATGCGATCCAGCTCCTCCTGCGGGAGGGAGGGCAGCACGCTCACTAGGACGATGCGGTCCTCATCCGCGCCCAGCGCGAGGCTGCGCAGTCCGGCGAACACCGGGACCTCCGCGGACAGGGCCGCGGCGGCGCTGCGCGCCCGGATGACCAGCGGTTCCGGGATGCCAAACTCCCGGAGCCGGCGGATCGCCCGCTCGGTCGTCTCCACCTGTTCGAGGAACGTGATGACCAGGTACACGCGGCCGTCATACCGGAAGACCGCGCTTCCTGTCCCCCGTTACTCGTTGCCACCCGGCTGAGCGGGCTCTTCCGGCGTCGCGGCCGGAGCGGCGGGGCTCTCGGAGGGCGCGGGGGCGTTCCCGGCCTGGCCCTCCATGGCGGCGCGGGCGGCGCGCTTGCCCTCTTCGATCAGCTTCTTGACCTTCTGCCCGCCCTTGCGGCCGATCTCCTCATAGAAGTTCGGACCGCGGGTGGCCTTGACGCGATCGCCGCCCTTCTTGCCGATCTCCTCGTAGAACTTCGCGCCGCGCTCGGCCTTCACGGTCTCGCCGCCCTTGCGGCCGATCTCCTCGTAGAAGGAGCGACCGCGCTCGGCCTTCACCGTGGCGCCGCCCTTGCGGCCGATGGTCTCGTAGAACTCGCGACCGCGCTCGTTGCGGACCGTCTCTCCGCCCTTACGCCCCGCCTCAGCCACCGTCATGCTGCCCTTGTTGTCCTTGTCCGACATGTCCGTGTCTCCTCTCGTGACTGCCCAACCCCGTCCGCGCCTTGGTGTCCCTTGCCTGAAACCTTGGGACGGAAGCGCCCCGATGCAAGCAAGCTCCGTACACCGCCAGCCGTTCTCTCCTGACATTGCATGCATAATCCCCAGGGATTTCGCGCGCTTATCAGGCCTGCTGGGCATCCGGACGGGACGGGTGATTGCCCGGCAGGACGCTCTCGTTGTTCACAACAATTCAGCCCACGTTGCCGATTCCCTGCTCGGATCCCACCTTGTGCGCAACGCCTGACACATCGGTCTGGCGGGTGTGGGGAGGTTCTTTTGGCGAGCGTCAGGAGTGGGCTGAAGACCTGGTTGCGGATCCTCGCGCCCATGGTCGTCTCCATTGGCGGTCTGGTGATGCTCCGGCTGTTGGGGCCGGACTTCATCGATCAGCGCACCATCCGGGAGCTGCTGCTGCCCCTGGGCGACTACGCACCCCTGGCCTACGTGGCCTTCCTGGCCGTGAGGCCCCTGACGCTGCTGCCGGGTCAGGTGCTCACCGCGGTGGGCGGGATGATGTTCGGAACCCTTGCCGCGACCCTCTATTCACTAACAGGCAGCTTCCTGTCCGCCACCCTGCTCTACTTCGTCGCTCGCAAGCTGGGCACGCGGCCCATGCAGCGTCTGTGCGGCAGCAAGTACCCGGCGATCGCCAAGGCGGCGCGGCGGCACGACTTCCAGTTCACGTTCCTCGCGTGCCTCAATCCGCTGTGCCCCACGGACATCATGCTGATCGCGGGCGCGGCGAGCGGCGCGCGCTTCTGGCCGTCCGTGCTGGGCGTGGTGCTGGGCACCATCCCGGGCACCTTCCTCACCGCGCAGTTCGGCAGTGGTCTGGCGCAGGGCCGCACGGTGATGACGGCGGTGTCCGCGGTGGGCATGGTGGTGTCGCTGGTGCTGGGCGTCATCTTCGGCCGCCGGTTCTACAAGGAGGTCAACGAGGCGTCGGTGGAAGTGACCGCGCCCGAAGCGGAGGCCCCGCGCGGCCTGCCCGCCGCGAAGGAAGTGCTCACCACGCCGTGACGGTGCGCAGCTCCTCCACCAGGTGCTGGAGGAGCGCGCGGACGCGGGGCACGGACTGGCGCCCCGGCAGGCACAGCGCGTGGACCGGAGGCCCCTCCGCGGCGTACTCCGCCAGGACCTCCACCAGCGCGCCCTCGCGCAGCCGCGCGTCGCTCATGAAGTCCAGCACCTGGCAGAGCCCCGCACCCGCGGCGGCCAGGTCCAGCAGCGCCGGGCCGTGATCCACGTCGATGGCCGCGCGCGTGCGCACCACTCCGGCCTTGTCGCCGCCGGGGGACTCGCGGAAGTGCCACTCGCGGGTGATGCCGCGCGGATCCACGAACTTCAGGCACGCGTGGCGCTCCAGCAGTGACGGGTGCTCCGGCGTCCCATGCCGCGCCAGATAGGCCGGCGACGCGAGCGTCATCCAGCGCGTGGAGAACAGCCGCCGCGCCACCAGGCTGGAGTCCTCCATCCCGCCCACGCGGATGGCCACGTCGACCTGCTCCTCCACCAGCTTGCTGAGCCGGTCGCTCATGCGCACGTGCAGCGTGAGCTGCGGGTGGCGGGCCTGGAGCCGCGCCAGCCGGGGCAGCAGCACGGGGCCCAGGATGAACGGCAGCGACACCGTGACGGGCCCCCTGGGCGCGCGGTGCGCCTGGGCCACCGTCTCGCGCGCGGCGCGGATCTGCGCCACGGCCTCGCGCGCCCGCTCCAGGAAGGCGACGCCCTCGGACGTGAGGGCCACCTGCCGGCTGGTGCGCTCCAGCAGCCTCGCGCCCAGCTCCTCCTCCAGCTTCCGCACCGCCTTGCTCACCGCCGCCACGGTGACCCCCAGCCGCTCCGCCGCCTTCCGGAAGCTCCGCTCCTCCGCCACGTGGAGGAACGGCAACACGCCCGTGAACAGGTCCATGGGCCGGATTGTCAACCCGGGGTTGACGATGGTTCAACCCGGACGTGCTCACGGCCGCCTGGGTTGACGATTAGGGTCCTCCCCACACGAAAGGGAGTCCTGATGAAGATCGCGATCCTGGGTACGGGCATGGTGGGCGAGACGCTGGGCGGCAAGCTGGTGGCGCTGGGCCACGAGGTGCGCATGGGCTCGCGCACGCCGGACAACGCGAAGGCCGCCGCGTGGGTGAAGAAGGCCGGGGGCCAGGCGTCGCAGGGCACGTTCCGGGACGCCGCCGCGTTCGCGGAGCTGCTCTTCAACTGCACGCTGGGCAACGCCTCGCTGGACGTCCTGAAGTCCGCGGGCGAGGAGGCCCTGCGCGGCAAGGTGCTGGTGGATGTCTCCAACCCGCTCGACTTCACCAAAGGCATGCCGCCGGGGCTCTCCACGCCTCCGGACGACTCGCTGGGCGAGCAGCTCCAGCGCGCCTTCCCGTCGCTGAAGGTGGTGAAGACGCTCAACACGATGAACTGCGAGGTGATGGTGGATCCCTCGCGCGTGCCGGGCGACCACGACGTCTTCGTGTCCGGCAACGACGTGGACGCCAAGGCCCGCGTGAAGCAGCTCCTCACGGAGGGCTTCGGCTGGAAGCACGTCATCGACCTGGGCGACATCACCACCGCCCGTGGAACCGAGGCATTCCTCCCGTTGTGGCTGCGGCTGTGGGGCACCCTGCGCACCGGCAACTTCAACATCCACGTCGTGAAGCGCTGAACGCCATGACGCGAGGGGACGCAACTTCCCGGGCCAGATGCGGATAACCTACCCAGACCCACTTCCCCCGGTGGTTGGAGGTTTCCATGAGCACGATCGACCGCACCCGTTCCCTCGCCGTGCCGTCCTCCACTTCGAAGACGGCCGCGGAGCCGCTCGCGAAGAAGCCGGCGGCGCATCAGCCCGCGTTCCAGAAGTCCTCCTTCGAGTCCGCGCCGGCGCAGAAGAACAGTCTGCTGGGCGGCCTCATCGACGCGGCGGTGGGCGGCATCAAGGACATCCCACGCTTCGTGGAGATGGGCGCCAACGTCTTCAACGCCACCACGGTGAAGGAGATCACCAGCCTCTTTGGCGGCGCGAAGCCGGACCGCGCGCAGGACGGCATGTTCGTGGGCGCGGGCGGCAAGGTGCTGCCGTCGACGACGAAGCTCGGCGACGTGCCGGGCGTCACGCCGAAGAACAATCCCAACCCGGACAAGACCCTCCTCTACGTCAACGGCATCATGACGCCGACGGCGGGGCAGCTGGGTGAGATGCAGGCGCTGGCGGACAGCTCCGGCGCGAAGGTGGTGGGCATCCACAACGCCACCGAGGGCCTGGTGAAGGACCTGGGCCAGTGCGTGACGGACAAGCTGGACAAGGGCAAGAACCCGGCCGTGGACACGCTGGCGGACACGCTCTACTCGGAGCTGAAGGCTGGCCGCGACGTGCACCTGGTGGGCTACAGCCAGGGTGGCCTCATCACCGCGCGCGCGCTGAATGACGTGGCGAAGCGGCTGCGCGTGGAGGACGGGCTGTCCCCCGCGCAGGTGGAGGCGAAGCTGAGCCACCTGCAGGTGGAGACCTTCGGCGCCGCGTCCACGAAGTACCCGGACGGCCCCCAGTACGTGCACTACGTCAACAACGCGGACCCCGTGCCCACGCTCACCGGCCTGGGCGGCGACGTGGATCCGCTGGCCTTCTTGAAGGACGCGGGCAAGGGCGCGGTGGTGCACCGCTTCACCGACGGCAACCTGAACCCCATCAGCAACCACATGCTGGACACGCTGTACCTGAAGCACCGCGTGGACTTCGACCAGGCCCGGCAGAACCAGTTCTAGTTCCAGGGTTGCAGGAGCCGGGGCGCGGCTAGGATGCCGCGCCCATGAAGCCCTTCCCTGTCGCAACCGCCCTCACCATCGCCGGCTCGGACAGCGGCGGTGGCGCGGGTATCCAGGCCGACCTCCGCACCTTCTCCTTCCACCGCGTGCACGGCACCAGCGCCGTGACGGCCATCACCGCGCAGAACACTCGCGGCGTCACCCGCGTGGACCTGCTCCCGCCCGAGTCCGTCACCGCGCAGGTGGACGCCGTCGCATCGGACATGCGCGTGGACGCGGTCAAGGTGGGCATGCTGGCCCAGCGCCCGCTGATCGAAGCCGTGGCGGATCAACTCTCCCGCGTGTCGCTGGGCCCCATCGTGGTGGACCCCGTGATGGTGTCCCGCGCGGGCTCGCAGCTCATCGACAACGAGGCGGTGGAGGCGCTGCGCTCGCGCATGCTGCCCCTGGCGGCCATCCTCACGCCCAACCGCCATGAAGCGAAGCTGCTCGCGGGCATGGACATCCAGACGCTGGAGGACATGCGCGAGGCGGCCCGGCGCATCCACGCCCTGGGCTCCCGCGTGGTGCTGGTGAAAGGCGGCGGCATGCCGGGCGCGCTGCGCGGCACGGATGTGTGGTTCGACGGCACGCGGATGGAGACGCTGTCCGTGGCACCCGTGGACACGCCGAACACGCACGGCACCGGGTGCACGCTGTCCGCCGCGATCGCCGCGAGGCTCGCGCTGGGCACCCCGCCGCTGGAGGCCGTGCGGCTGGCGAAGGAGTACGTCACCTCCGCCCTGCGCTACCCGCTCGCCGTGGGCCACGGGAACGGCCCGATCGGGCACTTCTTCCCGCTGATTCATGACTGAAACACAGACAAATCAATGCAATTGACTGCAATCAACTACAGACATCGCCACAATGAAGCATGTATTTATTTGATACATGTTTCATTGAGTGTGCCGAGACCCACTGAAAACGCGATCATGTAGGCATGGCAATACTGATCCGGGAGGTGGATGTAGGTGCCGGCGGCATCTGTTCGCCGACAAACGGCGCACCTTGCCCACCTGATCACTGTTTCATGTAGGCATGGCCGATCAGAAACTCAGGACTGATCGACCGTTCAGGCCAAGCGGCGCTGAAATGGCTAAAAGTCTGTTCAGTGCGTGTTCAGGCACCTGAACAGCCCCGGAAAAACCACGGAAAGACCGTTCAGTGCTTCGTCGCGGCGGAGTCGAGCCCGTCGATGCCCGGCAGCCGCTGCGCGAGCAACCCGAGCAGCTCCTGGGTGGACAGGCGGGCGGCGGCGTCCTTGCCCTCCAGCACGCCGGCCACCAGGGCCCGCTTCTGCTCATGGAGCGAAAGCATCTGCTCCTCGATCGTCCCACGCGCCACCAGCCGGTAGACCGTGACGGGGCGCTGCTGGCCGATGCGGTGGGCGCGATCGGAGGCCTGATCCTCCACGGCGGGGTTCCACCAGGGGTCCAGGTGGATGACGCTGGTCGCGGCCGTCAGGTTGAGTCCGAAGCCGCCTGCCTTGAGTGAAATCAGGAACAGGGGTGCGTCGCCCTCCTGGAAGGCACGCACGCGGTCCGCGCGGGCACCGGCGGGGGTCGAGCCGTCCAGGTACTCGTAGGCGATGCCCTGGGCGTCCAGCACCTCGCGCACCAGCGCCAAGTGGGACGTGAACTGGCTGAACACCAGTGCGCGGTGGCCTTCCTCGCGCAGCTCCTGGATGAGCTCCATGAAGCGCTCCAACTTGGAGGACTCCAGCTTGGACGACTCGTCGTACAGGCGCGGGTGCGACGCGAGCAGCCGCAGCCGCGTCAGCGCCGCCAGCACCTCGATGCGCCGCTCCTGGTCCTTCATCTTCGCCTTGCGCGTCTCCAGGTCGGACAGGGCCGCCAGGCGCGCGTCCTCGTAGAGCGTCCACTCCGGCGGGGACAGGACGACGGGCACCTTCACGTCCGTGCGAGGCGGCAGCTGCGCCTCCACCTGGGCCTTGGTGCGGCGCAGGAGGAAGGGCTGGAGCACCCGGGCCAGCGCGGGCGCGGCCGTCGGGTCCACCTGCTTCTCGATGGGCGCGGCGAAGCGGTTGCGGAACGCCTCCAGGCTGCCCAGCAGCCCCGGGAAGACCACGGCGAAGAGGGCCCACAGCTCGCCCAAGTGGTTCTCCAGCGGCGTGCCGGACAGCGCGAACCGGAAGTCAGCCTGGAGCGCCCGCGCCGCGCGGAAGCGCTGTGTGGCCGCGTTCTTCAGTTGTTGGGCCTCGTCGAAGACGATGGTGGCGAAGCGCAGCGAGGCCAGCCGCTCGATGTCACGCACGAGCAGGCCGTAGCTGAGCACCAGCACGTCGCGAGGCCCCAGCCGCTCCAGCGTGCCGCCCCGGTCCTCCGCGTCGGAGAAGATCGTCACCTTGAGTGACGGCGCGAAGCGCTTCGCCTCGTCCCGCCAGTTGAAGGCCACCGACGTGGGGGCCAGCACCAGCGCGGGCCCGTGCTTCGCGCGCTCCAGCAGCACGGCCAGGGCCTGCACCGTCTTGCCCAGGCCCATGTCGTCCGCGAGCACCCCACCCGCGTTCCACGACGCCAGCCGCGTGAGCCAGCGGAAGCCCTCGAGCTGGTAGTCGCGCAGCTCCGTCTTGAGCGCCGCGGGCACCCGGGGCTTCAGCTCCTTCGCCGCGAAGATGCGCTCGACCAGCGTCTTCCAGGACGCATCCGCGTCGATGAGCGCGCCCGCGGTGCCCAGCCCCGCCAGGGCCTCCGCCGCGGACGGGCCCACCTCCAGCCCGTGCTTCGATAGGTACGCGTGATCCGCCAGCTTCTCCAGCTGCTCGCGCAGCGCCGCTTCGATCTCCACCCACGTGCGCGCGTCCACCTGGACGAAGCGCTCCTTGCGCCGGGCCGCGTCCAGGAGCCGCGCCAGCTCCACCCGCTCGCCCTCCACGGACAGGCCGCCCAGCACGCCGAACCACTCGCGCTTGCGCTCCAGGACGACCTTCAGGTCGCCCGCGCCGCGCTTGGGCACGAGCCGCATGGACGCGCCCACCCACTCCAGCTCCGGCCGGGGCTCCATCTCCGCGCACGCGGCCAGCACCGCCAGCCCGCCCTGCGCGCTGTGGAAGAGGAAGCAGAACGGCAGCTCCTGCGGCTCCGCCGTCTGCAAGGGCAGCCGGGCCTGGAGCGCCGCGGCCGCCGTCAGCTCACGCCCGAAGTCGCGCACCGCGTGGAACGACCGCGTGTCGCGCCGCACGTGCACGTCGCGAGGCCCCTCGCCGGGCAGGTACGCCGGGCCATCCGGCAGCGCGCGCAGCCGCAGCTCCAGCCGCACCGCGCCCCCGGGCTGTCCTTCCAGCCGGAGCACCGGGAGCTGCCGCGGCGCGATGGACTCCCCCATCACGCTGCGGGGCATGGCCACCGGCAGGCGCACGGAGAGCTTCGACAGGTGCTCCAGCAGCGCCCCGTGACTCTCCGGGGGAAACGCGTTGCCGTGCTTCTGGAGCACCGTGGCCATGGCGCGCACCTCCGGGCTCACGTCCAGCACCGTGAGCACGTGCGCGCCTTCGTCCCAGAGGAACACCGCGTCCTCGGGCTTCGCCTTGCGCACGCGCTCCAGGAGCGGCGCGGGCAGCACGGCGCCATCCACGCCCGCGTTCACCAGCACGGTGCCGCCCCGGTCCTCCGCGACCAGGCCCACCTTCTCGCGTTCGATGCGCACGGGGAGGTCCTGCGTGCCCTCCAGCGACAGGCGCGGATGATCAATCAGCTCGAACAGCAGCGCGCGCGAAGCGGGCGCCGTGCTGTCGGTGAGCAGCGCGGCGATGCGCGAGTCCGAGGGGCTGAGCTGCGAGCCGTACTCCTGCAACAGCTTGCGCCGGGTGACCTTCGCCCCCGTCGTGCGCACGCCCTTCTTCGTGCGCCGGTGCACGTAGGGCGCGACCTCCACGCCGTACCCTTCGATGACGTCCAGCCGCCAGGAGATCTCCACGCCTCCGCCGCCGCCCGGGCTCTCCTCCACCGCCCGCTCCAGCGCGCGCAGCGTCCGGGCCCACGCGGGCCGCACCAGCTCCTCCAGCGTCTCGCCGAAGTCCTCCGTCCAGCGCTGCCGCAGCCAGAGGAGCGCCGTGTCCACGGCCGCCAGCTGGTGCACGCAGAACGTGGCGCCGCATGAACAGTCCGCCGTCACGCCGGACGGACTGAACGTCAGCCGCGCCTCCGCGAGGATGAAGCCCGAGCCCGGCGGGGACACCGGCAGCTCGGAGATGCGCGTCTCCTTGAGGCGGAAGCCCGGCAGGTCCGGCTCCTCCACCAGTGCTTCCAGCGGCAGCGCGCGCTCCGGACGCGGCGCGATGCTCGAAGGCACCCGGACGCGCCACGCCATCAGCATCCCGTGGACCGTGTGCGTGCGCGTATCGGCCGGGGGCGTGAGGCGCTCCGGGACGGAGGCCCGGGCCTCGATGGCGCCCTGCCGCTCGTCCTCCACGTAGCGCCAGGCGAGCTTCGGCAGCAGGTCCCGCATGCGCGGCGTGGGCAGCATCTCGGCCGTCCAGCGGTCGAGCGTGTCCTGGGCCAGCACCTCCACCAGCCGGCGGCGGGAGATGACGGCGCGCACCTGCGGCAGGTACGCGGCCTCCACGCGAGGCGTGAGCAGCGACAGGCTCAGGCGCGACAGGTGCTCCAGGCCCTCCGCCCGCAGCCACGCGCGCAGGTCCGCCTCCGTCTGGAACGGGGGCGCGTGGGGGTCCTGCGAAGGCTTGGGACTGGGCGGGGGGGACTGCTCGGCCATGGGGACTGACGACGACGAACGCGTCAGTCTACCTTGGCCACGCGGCGGCGATCACCGAGGAACTCTTCCACTCCCAGCACGATGTTCTTCGCCACCTCGTCCTGGTAGCGCTCGGACGCCAGGCGCTTCTCCTCCTCCGAGTGCGACAGGAAGGACGTCTCCACCAGGATGGCGGGCATCTTCGCGCCCAGCAGCACGTAGAACAGCGCCTCCTTGTGGCCCAGGTCCTTGATGCCGTCGTACTTGCCGGACAGGCCCGTCACCAGGTTGTGCTGCACGGCGTTCGCCAGCCGGCTCGACTCCTCCGTGTTCGCCTTGGTGGCCAGGTCCGCCAGGATGAACTGGAGGTCGCTGATGCCCTTCTCGGAGGACGCGTTCTCGCGAGCGGCCAGGCGGATGGAGTAGCGGTCCGCGGACGTGTTGAGCGTGTACGTCTCGATGCCGCGCAGCTTGTGCGTCGCCGCCGAGTTGCAGTGCACCGAGATGAACAGGTCGCCGTGCGCCTCGTTGGCCAGCTTCGCGCGGTCCTCCAGGCGGATGAAGGTGTCGTCGTCGCGCGTGAGCACGACCTCCAGGCCCTTCTCCCGCAGGCCGTCCGCGACCTTCTTGGAGATGGCCAGCGCCACGTCCTTCTCCTTCGTCCCCGCCTTGCCGATGGCGCCGGAGTCATGGCCGCCGTGGCCCGCGTCGATGACCACGCGACGCACCTTCAGCCCCAACTGCTCCGCCAGCGTCAGCTCCGCGTGGCGAGACTGCTTCGCCACGGCCTTGAGCCGGGCCTGCGCCACCTGCGCGTCCACCGGCGCCGTCACCGGGCGAGGCGCCTCCGGAGCGGCCGGCTTCGTCTCCGGCTTCGACGCCACCGCCACGGGGGCGGCCGGCTTCGACGCCACCGGGGCGTTGTCCACCACCGGAGCCGGCGCCTTCGACGCCACGGCCGGGACCTCCACGCGGGCCTCCGGCTTCGCGGACGCCACCGCCTCCGGAGCCTTCGCGTCGGCGACGGTGGGCGCGTCCACGATGTTCGCCGTGGCGTCCTTCGAAGTGGTCTCGGCGACCGGGGCCGGGGTGCTCGGAGGCACCGGCGACGGCTCGCGGGCGAGCTTGGAGATGGCGTCCACCAGCGGCGAGCTGGGGGGCGCGGCGGCGACAGCGGTGTCCGGCGTGGACTTCACCACCGGGGGCAGCGGCTTCACCGTGGGCTTCGCGGACGGCGTCTTGCTGGGCGGCGGCAGCGAGGCCAGCAGCGACTTCAGCTCCCGGTTCTGATCGCCCTTGGGGATGGTGGCCAGCGATTCGTTGAGGATCTTCCGGGCCGCCTCCGGCTTGTCCAGGCGGTTGACGTGGATGCGCGCCAGCGCCAGCGCCGCGTCATCCGCGAGCCGGTGCTTCGGGTGCGCCTCCACCAGCTTGGAGTAGTCCGAGATGGCCGCCTGCAGGTCCTCGTCCACGAAGGAGATGCGGCTCAGCTCCTGGAGCAGGTCGCCCGCGGTGAAGAGGGCGTCGGGAGCGCGGTCGCTCTTGGGGAAGCGCGTGGCCACGGACTCGAAGCGGTGCACGACGTTGAGCCAGTGGTGGCGCAGCTTGCGGCGGGACGCGTCGTCCTTCAGCGCGTAGTAGGCGCGGCGGGCCTGCTGGTACGCCTCCTCCGCTTCGTTGCGCTTGGCGGCTCCGACGGCGCTCGGGGCCGTGAGGAGCAGCACGGGCAGCACGAAGTGGGAGAAGCGAACGCGCATGGAAGCCTCCGGACGTTGCAGCTACAGGCGTGTGTCACACGGCCTCCGGGGGCCAGCAACTTTTCAACCCCACCTGTCCGTCCGTCAGCGCACCCAGCCCAGCGTCCGCGCCAGCTCCTCGTCGATGACGCGGCACCAGCCCGGCTCGGAGGGCACCACGGCGGCCAGCACCTTGCCGCCATTGCGCACCGGGGCCCGCTGGGGGCGGCAGCGCGCCCGCACGGCGTGTTTCACGTCCTGGCGGAAGAAGTGCGCGGGGAACACGGCCTCGCCCTTCCCTTCCGGCAGGAAGCCGTCATCCGGGGTGAGCCACACCAGCGCGCCCAGCCGCAGGGGCACCACCTCCCGGCGCCACAGCCGCCGCACCTCCCACGCGAAGCCGCCCAGGGCCACCAGCGCCCCCAGCCCCAGGCCCCAGGGCAGCAGCCCCACGCGGGACGCCTGGGCCCGGGCATGGGTCGCTTCACGAGGCCGCCCCGGCTGGGACGGATCCACCAGCAGTTGCACCCGGGCGCCATGGCCCAGGCCCGCCGCGTGGTCCGCGGCCGTGCGGACTCCGGACACGGAGTGGTCCTCGCCCGCGAACGTGTAGAGGACGTCCAGCGTGCCCTCCGCGTCCTCGCGCTGGCTCGGAGGGGGCGCATGGCTCGCGCCCACCACCGCGTCCACCAGCTCCGCGCTGGACGTGAAGCGCTGCTCCTCGATGAAGTAGCGGCCCACGTAGCTGGCCCCCAGGCCCAGCACGGTGATGAGGACCAGGCCCAGCACCACCCCGCGCACCAACCGCGCCACCGCCCCGGGAACCTGGGCCAGTCGAACACCGCGGGGGGCATGGGGGATGGCGAGCTGCATGGCGGGCGGGGAGCCTACTTCACGGCTGGTGTTCGCGCCCGATTCCAGCTCAGCCCCGGTGCCGCTCTGCCTCCCGGAAGAACTGCGTCAGCGAGAAGTCCAGGAGCGACGGACATGAGCGCATGTATCGGCGGGCGCGGAGAAAGGGAAGCCAGACGCGCTGGCCGACACGCACCTGAGACTCCTCCAGCTTTTGCCGCAACACCCACGTCCCGCCAAGCCGCCGCACCAGCACGCGTCCCAGGTAGGCTCCCACCGCCGGAGCGGTGTGCCCGTCGATGAGGTTCCGCGGGTACCGCTCCGGGAAGCTTTCCTTCGAGAAGTAGAAGTCGAGGTCCGTGAGGGACTCAGGCGTCTCGTCGAAGATGCTGGGCACATGAGTGTGCAGCGCCGCCACGAGTCCCTCGGACAGGTCGTCGTAGTCGCTGAGGACACGCTCCGGATTCCCGACGTCCGACGGGAGTGCGTCCGGGAGCCACTCCTCCGGCTCCGGCGGCTGGAGGGCGTTGAATTCGGCAATCCTCCGCTGCCGTTCGCTGATGGCGAGTTCGAACGAAAGCCGGGAAAGGAGCGGCGCCAGGTCAGGGTGAAAGCGTGGCGCCACCGGCGTGAGGGCAGCACTGCGCTCTCGCAGGGTCCGCAGCACCGTGTCGAAGTCGAGCTCCGGCCGAAGATGCACATGGGCGCGGGCCTGGGCGACGCGCGCCTCTTCACTGGCGAAGTCGGCGGGGGTGGGCCGCAGCACGACAAGGACAGAGCCGTTGGGTAGCTCCTCCGCGAGGTGCGCGGGAGTCGAGAGCATCCGCCCACGGCCTACCCTCTCCACCAGCCCTGGACCGAAGATATTGAGCCAGGAAAGTTCACGAAGCCCGGCTCCACCCGGCCCCTCCCGGTCGTCATCACCGGGGACAAGGGCTGATGCGTCCGCCAATTGATCATCGGCAAGACTGTTCGCCGTGGCGCCCATCACTGGAAAATGGGAGGCCCAGGCGCGGACCATCTCCACGAACTGATGGCAGCGCTCTGACTCCTTGAAGAGGGAAAGCGGCTGAACGGAAATCCAGACGTTCAACCTGGGGGCGGAGGGAGGCAGCCAGAAGCTGAGAGCCATATCCAATGAAGGCCATTCCGCACGAGAGAGGCCAATGGATGTGCTCCTCGTTCCGCGCTTCTCTTCGAGCGCTTTCAGAACGAGGTCTCGAGAATAGGCGTACGGCCGTTTCCCTCCAACAATGTCCGGCATCCATGCGCCCGCATGTGCCTCAAGCACGTCCAGAAATGGCTCGAGTGCATGCTTCAGGCCTGTCTTCTGGTCGAAGGTCGCTTCGAAGGAGAGACGAAGGCGGTCGTCAGCGTTGAACTCGTGCGTCCCTGCTCCATTCATCGAAACGACACCTCCACTCCGTCAACTTCATTCTGCGACTCACGCAGTGCCGCCCTCAGTGCTTTCGGGTCGGCGGGCTTGAGGTGACCGCCCTCATAGATGAGACGAACTCTCTGGACCTGTGTTGTCTGTTCAATTCCAGGGCGGCGAATGCGCAGGGTCTCACCGTAGTACTTCATGGCGGCGCTCGCATCGTCGATCATCTGGGCCTTGAGCGCGTCGAATCCGAACCGTGAGAGGTCACGGCTCTTGAAGCTGAAGGTCTCCACACGAGGAGACCGACCCGGAGCAGACCGTTCCTCGATGACGAGCACATCCGCGAAGCGCAGGTCCGACTTCATCACCCCCACGTGCGTTTCGATGCGAGGTTGCTCGAAATCACCGAGCCATCGGCGTTGCGCCCGTGGGAGGGCCGCATCCGCCTCCAGGAGGGCAACCATGGCTCTCTCGAAGGCCCAGCCCCGGCTGTATTGGGCGAACATCTCCTGGTAGCCCGCCCACTTCAGGGGGCCCTTGACCTCCGCCCCCCTCAGAATCTCCTGGAGCCGCCGCTCTCGGTAGGAGACGTAGTCGCGCCAGAGGCCCGCGCCCCGCTCGACTCCCGCTGGAGGGGCATCCCGTTCAGGAGCCAGCCCCTTCAGCAACTCCACGTCCTTGGGAAGGCGTGCGCCAGGGGCCTCCAGTTCGGCCTGGAGCAGCTTGGCTTTCGCCGCCTCCAGCGCGGACGCGGCTGCGTCCTGTGCCAGCGATGCGGAGCCGCCGGCCCGCTTCCCGGCCACGCCCTTCGTTGACGCGGCCCGGGCCGAATCGCGGTGGGCCTCCGCCAGCACCGCCTGCGCCTTCACCGGATTGCCGCGCGACTCGTATAGCGCCAGCAGCCCCGCCTCGCCCCACTCGGCGGCGACCCTCGCACCCTCTCGGCTCGCCTGGAGGTAGCGCAGCAGATCGCGAGCAGCATTGACGCCCAGTTGCTCCTCCAGGCGTCCCAGCAGCGCCTTCATCCCTTCCAGGTCCAATGCGGGCATCTGGATCCGTCGCGGTCCGCCGCGCGCCTCGACCAGGGCCCGTGCGCCCCTGCCCCCAGCGTACAGCGCCACCGTCAAGGCCGCGGGCGCGAGTTCCCGGCTGGCCTGCTCGTACTTGCCTTGCGCCAGCGAGTACGCCCCGTGCCCCGTCCCCGCCACCAGATGGTAGAAGCCGAGCGGCACGCCAAACGTCAGGTGGTCGAAGACCCCAGCCGAGATGCTTCCGGCCGAGTAGTGCCGCGCCATCAAGTCCTTCTGCACTTCGTCGAAGGCAACTTGATAGGGCGATGGCAGCTGCCTCCGCATCGCCATCAGATCCGCGTACCGGGCCTCACCACTCACGGTGGTGCTGGAGAGCATGTCCCGGCCCGCTCGCCCCAGCCCGCGCAACACATCTGGGGCCTGATCTCCTCGTTCCGGGAAGTCCTCCAGCGCCAGCTCCCGCCGCTTCAGCTCCTCGCGGACGGCAGCCATGCTCCCCAGCGTCTCCCCCAACTGCTTGTCGCGCGCCAGCAGCCGCACCACCTCGCGCACTTCGTCGTCGAAGGCCGAATGGAGGATGAAGAGGGCAAGGACCTCGGCATACGGCACGCCATATTTCTCGGTGGCGGCGACAAGGAACACCGCGCGCTTACGGCAGAGAATCTCCGAGGCTCGCGCGTCGAGCGGCCCCAGCGCCCCCAGCCGGATGGCGTCCCAAGGCTCCAGCGACTCCACCAGCGAGGCCATGTCCACTCCACGCTGCATGGCCACGAATTCCGCGGGCGAGGCACACGTCAGGAAGGGCGCCAACATCTCCCGGCTGGAATCCAGGTGGGGCCAACCGGAAGGCACGGCCTTGCCACCACAGGCGAAGGCAAGCCCACCCAACCCACCCGAGCCGCGCGTCCCCGTCCTTTCAACGGCGTCCGTCAGCGGGCCACGTCGAAAGCCCAGGGGCGCCGCCTCCACGCCTTCCCCATGAAGGGAGCCCGGCGCCGCGTCCCCCGCGTACACACCTGGCACCGTGCTGCTCGCGGCCTGAGTGATCCCGGACAAGGAACGGATGGCCAACGTGGCGCCATGGCGTGTTTTCGCGGGGACCGACGCGCAGCCTGATGCGATGAGCGCCACCATCAACACGAGGCCAGGTCCGCCATGCAGCCAACGCTCAGCGCACATGGTCCACCCCGAGCCCCACGGCCACGAACGCTTCTGGCCGCAGCGTCCCTTCTGGCGTGGGAGACAACAGCGTGCCGCCCTGCCCCACCGCGTACAGTGCCCCTCCCAGGAAGCGCCACCGCACCTCGCTCGACGCGAGGTAGCGGGCTGCCGGCTGGCCCATTCCCATCGCCATGCCGCCAGCCGCCACGGTCAGGTTCCGATGGAACACCTGCGCCTCCAGGCGCCCCTCCGCATCCATGCGGCCCCAGTTGAAGGCCTCCGCCCCCAGGGTCAGGCGGAAGTGGCGATTCCCCAGCACGCCCAGGCCCTCCGCGTCCCAGGTGAGAATCACCTCGCCATGGGCCGAGGCCCCATCCGGGAAGGGAGCATCCGCTTGCGGCAGGGCGGACGGTCCCGCCACCTGGAACCGCGCCAGTTCGTAGTCCGGACCGAAGGCGCCCTGGCGGAAGCCTCCCCGCTGCAGCCGCCCTTCCAGACGCGCCCGTAGGTCCAAGGTCGAGGACACGGACTCGACACCCAGGCCCACCACCGCGCCCCAGGCACCTCCTTCGCCGGGACGTCCACCCCAGCCTCCCATCGCCTGCAACTCGAAGCCGCCCTCGGGATTTCTGCGCCGCACGAGAATGGCCGTCCCATCCAGGTGGGCCAGCGTCATGGGGGCCGACGCCCCACCGGCCTTCCCCCAGTCATGCACCGCGGACATCGACAGCATGTACCGCAAGGGATTGTGAGAACGGCCGAAGAGGAGGTGCTCCGCATCCAGGACGACTTCCGCGCCCATCAGCCGCGCACCGAGCACGTCCGAGGCGAAAGCCTCCACGTAGACGGGCGCCATCAGGCCCGTCACCACCGCCCCAGCGGGGTGATAGTTGGGATTGCCCCGGTTGTTGTATCGACGCACCAGGTGCCCGGACAGCAGGGTGTATGACTCCAGGGCGCCCATCCACAGCGAGTTCGGCGCATCCCCTCCCACCGTAAGGATGCGCACCACCTGCCCCCAGTCGGACAGCGTGTCCCAGTCCTCCTTCCGCACGCGGCCGGCCCCTGTCCCACCGCCCCACATCCGCAGCCGCACCGGAGCGCCCAGGCCCAGGTGAAGCACTCCTGGCCTTGCCACCACCCACTTCGGCGCCACCTGCAGAAAGCCTTCAGCCCCATCCACCGTCCTTCGGGGGAGCAACGTCCACGTCGTGGCCTCCAGGCTCACGAGGTTCGCCCAGCGCGAACGCGAAGCGGGCGGGGTTGGCGGCGGAGACTCATCCTCGAGCTGGATGGGGATGAACTCCTCCACCGCTTTGGAATCCTCGTCGTTTGGTATCTCCTCCGCCCACGCCGCTCCGGACAACAACAGCAGTGACACGATGGCCCGGCTCCAACGCACGAACATCAACGCCTCCCGAGTAGGCCCTGACTGGGCAACAAGGGTGGAGCTTCCCTGTTGGGTCCGACAGGGAATGACGAGACCTGGGCGCTCGAACCGAACTTCACTTCGATGGGACCCGGGGCGTGCCCAGCAACGTGGTCGGGATGATGCCTGCGCGCTCCATCCACCAAATCAACGCGCTAGGCTCAGCGATTGATTGACCATGCCGCCCGCCCAAGGATGACGACCATGCCGACAGTCTCCATCACCGTGATTCCGGACAACAACCTGCGCCTGGACATTGATGGACACGTCTGCTGTTTCAACCCGATGACGGAGGAAGAGGAGCGGGAAGAGGCGGACGCTGACACCCTCTTCATCCTCGAAAGCGGGGAACTGACGCAGAAGCAGGACCCCTCGGCCTTGAGCGTCGAGGCCTATGAACTGGAGAACGGGATCAAGCTCCTCCGGAAACCCTCCTCGGAGATCTGGTGCTCGCGCTCCTTCAAGCAACACCTTGAGCAACGCATCGAGGATGCCAGGGCGGGCAGGTGCCGGTTTCCGGGCCAGAAGGCGTTCTATTCGAGCCTCGCGGGCAAGGTTCATTGGCTCCACCCCCAGCACGTGCTGGACCGGAACGGCTTCAGCCTCCGCCTGCTCGAGGTCACCCCGCAGCCCCTCTTCCCCGCGCGCAGGTCTGGAGTCCTGCTCACCTTCGGGGAGAGAAACCTCCTGGTCGCGAATGGCTCCGCCTGCGAGGGCGACTACACCGGCGCGATCGTGCCAGGGCTGGAGCTGCTGATCCTCGATCCCGACGTCCCGAAAGAACGAGCGACGCAGCTCGTGAAGTTCGTCCGATTCCTGCGCCCGGCAAGGCTCTTCCTCAAGCCCCGGAGCGTCGGGAAGAAGCTGAACGCGGAGCTGCTCGAACAGCTCAAGTCTCAAGCGCCGGAGATCGAGGTCATCCGGCAGAAGGCGCTCCAGCTGACCTTGTCCTGAGTCCTCAAGGAAACGTCACGTTCCCCAGCGTGATGTTCCGGGGACCGTTTGCTTCCCAGAGCTTGAGTGAGAACGGTCCTTGGAGGGCAGCCACTGGCGCCTCGGCCTCCACGAACACGCGTGCCCCGGGGCCTCCTGGCAGGATGGGCGTTGCTTGCCACACGCGGAGGATCTTCAACTCCTCACCCGACCTGCCTTTGAGCACCGCCCCCTCCGCGGTCCACGGCTGCGTTCCCGCCTTCACCTGGATCCAGACATCCACGGCCACCAGCTTGCTGGACCGATAGCTATTGACGAGCGATGCCTCCAAGTGGTGGGGCGACGTTTGCACGACGGCCTTGGTCAGGACGTGCCCCGCTACGCCGTTCGGGTCCAATCCCCCGCTGTAGAGAATGCCTGTCAGGCCGCCCGGGGTCTCATGCTCGGACGTCATGCGCACCAGCTCTTCCCGGCAATGGAACGCCTCCGCTCGCACATCCCGGAGCTCCTGCTGATACGACTCGATCGTCCGCCGTTTCCGGAAGACCTCAAGGGTGGCCTCGGCTTTCGCCGGATGGACCCTCAGCAGGAACACCACCGCCAAGGGCGCGGCGCCGTCCCGAAAGCGCGCGACGAGTTTGAACTTCTCGCCTGGCGTGGCGCTCGCCGAAGGCACGAGCCTGAGAGTGGCCTGCCCCACATCCACCAGCGAGAAGCGCTCCCGGCCTTCCAGTTCGATGCTCTCCCGCTGCAACTCCGAGTCGAAGAGAAGCATCGTGGAGAGGCCCGGGCTGACCATCACTTCACCAACGCTGCCAGCTCCATCCGAGCCCAGTTCGATGCGACGTGCTCCGGGCACTGAAGACGCGTCCTCCAACTGTGCAACCGCGGCGCTCCCGACAAGGAGCAGCCCCAGGAGGACGACCTGCACTGAAGATTGCACTCGATGATCTTCCCTTTGGAGTCGCTATTCGAACTCAGCGACGGCCTTCACATATGCCGTCGTCCAGATGCGCGCGCGGGAGGGAGAGTCATCACCTGCTTCTCGCGCCATCCCTCGCGGCCCCTCTTCGGCATGCACGTCAAAACAGACAGGGAAGCTGTCGCCTTGGGGCGTCGTTGCCCAGGTGAGACGAACATAGACGCGGTCGCGCACGATGCTGCGCCCGGACACGACGCTGTCGCCTGGCAGCCCCTTCCAGCCCCCCAGGAGGCGCACTTCAACAGGCCCCTCTCCGATTGAAATGAGATGAGGGATTCCTTGAGCGAAGAGCGTCGGCTGCTTGTCTCCGATTCTGGCTCCCCGCTTCTCCATGGCCTTCACCGCGCCAATCGGACACGGCTCCGGCGGCGGAGGCTGGCGCACCTGCGCTCCAGGACACGCGAGCGCCGTGCAAGCCGCCGCCGTGCTCACCGCACGGGCCATGACGCCCATGCCTTTCTTCGCGGGCTTCTGGGGGAGCTGAAGGGGCTGCGTGTCTTTCTGCGGCGTCGTCACGGTGGCGGAATCCTCCTGGTGCGTCGCGGAGAGGGCGACGGCCGCGGCGGGGGCCTCCGGCCCGGTGGGGGTCGCGGCGCGGGCAGCTTGAGGCGACTTGCCTGAAGCCGCTACTTCCTGACGGGCTGGGGGCTCCCCTGGAACGCGTGAGGCTCGAAGCCACAGCGCCCCCACCGCGGCCAACACCAACAGCACGACGGCAAATACCCACGGAGAAACAGGCCTGCTCGGCTTCGCCTCGGTCCCCGGCGCGGACGGCGTTGCCTCATCAGCAGGAGGCGGAACCCGCCTGCCCCGTCGAGGCCGGTACAGGGGCGCATGCAGCCACTTCTCCTCACTGTCCTTGTCGCCCTCCGTCGTCGCGGTGTCCTCGCCGTAGGCATCGCAGATCGGCACGTCCCATGTCGCATCCGCGTCCGCCAGCACCCGCTCCAACTCCGTCACGGCGGCCAGGGCGCTCAACGTCCGCGTCTCCGGCGTCTTCTCCAGGAGGCACATGCACACGTCGCTCAGCGCGCGGGGCACCCGTGCGTTCTCCGCGTGCGGCGGCACCGGATCACGCGTCATGACGGCCTCGATGAAGCTGGGGTCGTCGGCCTCATCGAAAGGCTTGCGCGCCGTCAGCAGCGTGTAGAGGACCAGGCCCAGCGCCCACAGGTCGTCCGAGGGCCCGGCTTCGTACCGGGCACCAGGCACGTGGACATGCTGCCGGAAGAAGCGCCACGCCTCCGGAGCGCGGTACTCCGGAGTCCCCGGCGGGAGGATGTCCACCGTCAGGCCTCGCGCGCCCTCGTAGTCGCCGATGCCGAAGTCCACCAGCTTGGCCACGCCGTCCAGGGCCCGCACCATGACGTTGGCCTCCTTGACGTCCCGGTGCAGCACTCCCGCCGCGTGCGAAGCCGCCAGCGCCCGCGCGACATCCAGCGCCACGCGCGTTACCTGCCGCGCCGAGGGGTTCTCCTCGTCCGCCCAGACGTCCAGCCGGCGCCCGTCCACGTACTCCATGGCGATGACGCCGAACCGCGGCGCCCCGGGTGGCCACAGGCCATGGCCCTGAAGCCCCACCACGTTGGGGTGGCGCAGCTTCAAGAGGATGGAGACCTCACGCTCCACCCGGTCCCCCACGCGCGGCAGGTGCAGCAGCTTCAAGGCGAAGGGCTGGCCCGCGTTGCGCGCGAGGTACACCGTGCCGAAGCCGCCCTGCCCCAGCTGGCGCTCCACCGTGTAGCCCAGCACCTCAGCCCCGGGCGGCAGGATGGCGGGTGGCGGCCTCATGTCGTCCTTCCCTGGGCGCTTCGGGCCACTCGCATGCGACGTCCTCTTCGCGCGGGCGTGCGCGCTGCCAGCAGCCCGGTATCGTCTGATACACCTCGCGCGGCACCTGGGACGCCCCAGCCGCGCATCCTCCTTCCTCCACCTGCTCCCGAGCCGGTCCCATGAACGAAGAACTGGCCATCACCATCGGCAGAACCGCCCGCGCCGCCCGCGAAGAACAGGGCCTGACGCAGGCCGAGGTGGGTCCTCGCGTCGGTCTGCTCTCCACCGTCTACAGCCGCCTGGAGCGCGGGAAGATGCTTCCCAGCGTCCCGACGCTCTACCGGTTGTGCACGGAGCTGAAGGTGTCGCCGGAGGACATGCTGGGCCTCACCGCCCTGGTGCGAGGCCGCAAGGGCCAGCGCCCGCGTCCCCGCGAGGACGAGACCCCCGCCCTGAAGCGGCTGCTCTACCTCGCGCGCAAACTGGACGCGGAGAAGTTGGAAGCGCTCCTCCATGTCGCCACCGTCCTGACCCGCTGAAGGCTGCTATTTCCGCGGAGGCAGGCCTCCGAATTCGTGCGCCTCCAGCCCTTCAGGGAAGAGGCCCCCCTCGCCGAACTCCACCGCGTCCCGCAGGCCACCGCCCTCGGCCAGCACGGTCGCCACCTCCTTGGACGCCTCGTGGCGCCCATAGCCTGGATGCCGTCGAGCCAACGCGGCACGGAGCGCGTCACGCATCTCCGACGCCGTGGCGAAGCGCTCCGTCGGGTCGGCGCGCAGGGCCGTGTGCAGCAGCGCCTTCACGTCCGGCGAGAGCCCCGCGACCGCCGCCTCGACGTCCGCCGGGCTGAACCGGGCGAGCAGGATGCGCATCTGCGTCAGCGGCAAGGAGGGGAAGACTTCAATCTGCAGGGGCGGCAGCCCCGTGGAATCGAAGGACACGTCCTGCACGTCGAAGAGGTGCTTGCCGGTGAGCAACTCCACCAGCAGCACGCCCAGGCTGAAGACATCGGAGCGTGGCGACAGCGGCTGCTTCTCCAGGTACTCGGGTGAGGCATAGGCCACGTCTCCCCGGACGAGGTTCATGGGCGACTCCTCGCGCCCCACCATCACCGAGTACGCCGCGCCGAAGTTCGTCAGCTTCACGCCGCCGTGCGCTCCCACGTAGACATGCCGGGGGTTGACGTCGCGGTGGATGATGCCGAGCGGCCGGCCCTCCTCGTCCGTCAGCGTGTGCGCGTGATGCAGCGCCTCCGCGAGCTCCGCCCCCACGTAGAGGCCAAAGGACTCGGAGACAGGCCTGCCGCGCGCGACCCCGGCGCTGACCAGCGTCTCCAGCGAAGGCCCGTCCACGTGCTCCATGACGACGTGGAGGAAGTCCTCGTGCACCTTCCGGAAGTAGACCTGAGCGATGCCGGGATGGTTGAGGCGGAAGGCCAGCTGCACCTCCTCCATCAGCCGCTTGCGGCGCAGGTAGGTGGAGGGATTGGGCAGCCGGCGCACGAGGCACAGGCCCGACAATGCGCCATCCGCCACCTGCCGCCGACGGGTCAGCAACAACAGCTCCCCAGTCTGCATCCGCACCAGCTCGCGGATCGCCTCGTAACGGATGCCCTGGACGGAGAAGAGGAAGCGCGGCGCGTCAGGTGTCGGCGAAGGCAGGCGACGCGCGGGCTGGGTGCTGCCTCCGCGATCAGGGGTGGACGGGGTCATGGCTCCTCCGGGCATGCGCAGGGGCGCGAGCACGCCGCCCGGGGAGTCTTCATCGTCAAAACCCTAAAAGTCCAGTACAGACGACCTTTTAGGTACACAAGCATATCGAGGCGAGGACCACGTGCCCTACGAGTTGAAGATGCTGGAGCTTGTCGAGCAGTTCGCCCAGAACGTAGTCGCGCAGAACGAGGCCATCTTCCGGGGAGACGCCAAGACCGGGAACAAGCACGCCAGGAAGTACGGTGCCGCCGTCGACAAGCTCTTCGCGCACGGCGATGCCGGACGTGACGCGCTCAGCGTGCTGCTCAAACACGAGCGAATGGATGTGCGCGTGATGGCCGCCGCCCATCTGCTCCGCTACCGGACGGCTGAAGCCAAGGCGGTCCTGGAAGATGCCGCCAAGGGACAAGGATTGGGCCCTTTCGGAGCACAGCAGGCATTGAAGCGTTGGGAAGAAGGGACGTGGGCGCTCGATCCAGGCTAAGTAGGCCGCCAGAAGTTCCGAGACAAATTCCGGCCGCATGCACAGTTTCTGATGCATGCGACCGGCAAGGAGCCCTGCCGAACTGGGGCTGACAGCATACGACAGGCAGAAGCGGGCGCTGCGGCAGGCACGCGATGCCCGCCACTTCCGTCGCCTTCTGGCCATCAAGCTCATCGGCGAGGGTAAGAGCCCGGGCGAGGCCGCGCACCTGGCGGCCTTGAGCCGGCCGGCCGTCTACTTCTGGCTGGAGCGCTACCTGACGGAGCGCACCCCGTCTGCACTGGTGCATGCCCCGCGCTCGGGCCGCCCCAGAGCAGCCCCGCGTCTCACCTCCAAGCGTCTGCGCAGGGTGGTACGCACCAGCCCACAGAAGGCGGGATGGGCCAGCCATGGCTGGACGGTGCCGCTGCTATGCACCCACCTCAATCGGAAGGGTTTCGAGGTGTCAGCCCGTACGCTGCGCCGACGGTTGCATGAGGCGGGCCTGGCGTGGAAGCGACCGCGGTACGTGTACGCAACAGCAGCACCGCACCCGGGGCAAAAAAAAGTGGCCTTGTTCGCCGTCTGAAGCGGCTCAAGCGCCAGTGGCCCCGTGCGGTGCTGCTGGTCATGGACAGCACCGTGCTGCGCTGGTTTCCACCACTGCGCGCGGCGTGAGCTCCGGTGGCCGAGCAGTCGCTGGTGAAGATTACCGGCGAGAATGCCAAGAGCACGTTGTGGGGGGCCATCAATCCGCGCACCGGCACGCGTATCGTGATGGCGACCCGGCCAAGCAGCGCTCGGAACTCAACTGCATGGACCACCTTTGGCGTCCGCTCAAGCAGCGCGTTTCAGCCAACCGGCAGTACCCGACGGTGGAGCAGCACGTCGACGCCGCACTCCAGTGGGTGCTGGGCCTTTCACCTCAGGACGCCCTCCGCAAGGCGGGCTGCCTCGCCGAGGGCTTCTGGCTGCGCGATTTGTTAGAGAACTTCTGGCGACCTACTTAGTCATACGAAGGCTTGTCGTGGCGCGATGCTTCAAGCAACCTTTCTGCCCACGGTACGGCTAGCATCCGGCCCGATGCAGTGGGCCCTTCAGCCTGATCGGCCCAGATGTTGTGGCTCCTTACCCTGCGAAGTGGCTCAACGTGCTGGGGACAGGGGTCGGTCTACTGACATTGTACTACTCCACCACCATCGCAATCACGGTGGGTCCGCATCAAGGTCGGGATATTCGAATGACCGCTGTAGTTCCAGAAGCTCCGACTCCATCGGCGCTGCCGCCGAGGCCCTGGAAAAGCGCTTCTTACTCCGACTGGAACGAATGGCTCTTCGCCCACACGTTCACCAGAAGCATGAGTCCGGAGCCGATCAGGTACATCCCGGCTTCCATCAAGGAACTCTGCATCATCGTGGGAGAGTCCCCCGAGCATGCGCAGGAGGTGCTGAAGGCCTTCTCGGATGCCATCTGCCAGGAGCTCGACAAGGAGAGGTGCACCTTCGAGAGCTACTACCTCCAGTACCGTCTCCGCAGCGGTAGCCCCGACGCGTATTGGAGCCGCTTCAGCGACAAAGAGCCATACTTCTTCGGCTGCCTCTGGCTGACCTGCTTGGTTGCATCGGGCTACCCTCCGCATGAAGGGCAGTTCTATCCCCGCATGGGTCTGATGCTTGGGAGACCTGTCAGCAGCTTCTCCTCCACCCGGGAGTCCGGCAGCCTGGAAGACGTCTGGGACGATCTCGCCGACTGGACGCAGTGCCATCGCGACCGGCACCGGGAGCTGATCCTCCCACCACGCGACACCTATCGAAAGATCATCGGGCGCTCCTTTTATCTGGTCTTTCCCAACCACGCGGATCGGCTACAGCTGAGAGCTGTGCTGGAGAAAGCGGATCTGCTCGTGGACAAACCTCCCATCACGCCAGTGCTGGAGGCGTTGCGCCGCTCGAAACAGGTCTTCGGCAAGGAGTTCCAAAAGGAGTTGGACAGCTTCTTCAACAAGTACCTGCAGAGCGGCCGGGATCCAGGAGAGAGCCCGTTCTGGCGCGCCGTGGCGCAGGAGGCGAGTACGCCCGGTCTGGAACGGACGAGCGGGCTAGAGCGCACTGGCCATACCACGCTGATGGCTCGCCTCGACGAAGACGACCTGCTCGACCTCTACGTCGCCTGCACCGAGCAGTACGCCGACAGGCCCGGCTTCACCCGTGAAGATCTCGGCTTCAAGGCAGGAGATTTCAGCTACCGGTTCGTACCGGAAGCCTCCGCCCGTTCGCAGCGGCAGCCGTTCGAACAGCTCCTCACGAGCGCGGCCCGACGGGCCTTCGCGAGCGGTGTCGTGCCCTTGTTACGGGTCATCACGGGCGAGTACCGGCTCGCCCATGGCGAAGAGCTGGCAGAGTGCGACCGTGCCCTCGTCCGCGATGACAGGGTCGAGGCCTTCGTGCGGACGTTTGGAGGGAAGAAGACCCAGTGTGCGCTTCCAGGGTGGCGAGAGGTCGAAGGTTGCCAGCTACACCAGTTGGATTCGCCGCCCGAAGGACTTGAGGGCGTCTACGCGCTTCTCCATACGACGGAGCCCCAACGACCTCACTTCGTGGGAGGGCTACGCACCTCGATGGGCGGTTTCTATCGGCTGAACGGCTACCTGCCACGCATCCACGCGCCCGGCGCCGAGAAGGTCGAGGTCGCCGTCGCAGGCTCGTGGTTACCGTGCCAACGCATCACTGACGAGCAACAGGCAGCGGAGTGGCACCTTCCCGCAGGCCTTGACCTCAAGGCTCTCGACGAGTTGCACGTGGCTGCGACCTGGAAGGTGCACATCGAAGGCTATGCCCTGGAGCGCCGGGGCGAGGCGAAGGTCTCCCTGGATGCCTTGAGCCTCGCGATCGACCATAAGGGGCTGCCGAGCGGAGACTTCTGGCTTGAGACGACCTCGCGCCGGCTCAAGACCCTCCGCGGCCCGGTGGGCGAGATTCCCCTGGGCCTTACGACCTGGGACCGCACCCGCACCATGGACATGCTGTTCTTCGATGCGACGGCGCGCTGGCTCGGGCCCGGCGTCGGAGAGATGTCCCTCGTGGCTATCAAGGGTTTTCCGTGGCTGGCCATCGGCCCCAACAACTCCCCGACGATGATCGTCTTCGTCGGAGACGCGCCAAAACCGGTCCTGCCGGACGACGACTTCTCGCCTCTTCAAAAAGACCGGCGCCACTGGAAGCGGGCCTTCTCGGGAGAGACCGGCTCCGTCTTCGTTCGGGAGGGCTCCGAGTACGTGCCGATCGTCGAGCGGCACGAGGCGCGGACCATCCACTCCGCCTACGTGAAGGCTGCACACTCCAGTGTCCGTCCGGCAGGGAGCGAGTGTGCACCGACGGACCTGGACAGGTACCTCCAGGACACGAAAAAGGTGAGCGGCGACTACTCCAGGGAGGCCGCGCTCCTGCTGGATGTCCTCTCCTCCATCGCGCACAGCCGCAGCGGCATCCCCCTGCGGGAAGTCCACGAGCACCTAGCCCGGCTCACGCACACGGACGAGCACCACTCACTGCGCTACCACCTGCTCCGGTCGCTGGCAGAGGTGGGCGCCATCGATACACTGCTGCGCTTGAATGGCAGGCAGACGCTCGTCGTGGCCCGCAAGCCGCGGCTCGTCATCTCCCGGCGGGGAAACCGCTTCAGCGGCACCGTGCTGGGCCTACTGCCGCAGACGATCTCCAGGCGCGTTGAGCCGGAGAGCCGTAAGCACGGCCTGCAGGTGACCTACGCGGCGCCCCCCAACCGCTTCCAACCTCCCATCATCCACCTGGAGGCGGAAGATGGAGCCCTAGAGCCGCTCAAGGCCCTCTCCTGGGAGCTGGCCTTCGCCCCGCCTGAGTTCATCGACTGGCCCGAAGCGTCCCTCGTCCCCCCGCATTTCACCGTCTGCGACGAACTCGCGCGGGACGAGCCTCCGGAGATGTATGTGCGCGAGGCGACCTGGTGCTGGAAGAGTGGCGCCTTCAAGTTGAACGCGGAAGAGCCGGGCGAGGTGAGCATCGAGCGGCGCAGTGATGGCCAGCGCACCCCCATCTACGTCGTCACCCGGGCAGGGACACCCATGGGATGGAGCTACTCCCGAGCGTGGGCGCTCCTGGATGCCGCGGAGAAGGCGGGGCGGCCGCCCTTCACGCTTGAGGGCGGAGTGCTCCGAGCCATGGCCCACGCCCCCTTGCACCTGCCTCTGCCGCTGGCCCGCCTGTGCACGGTGGTCGGCGCTGGGGCGCCCGGCCCATGCATCGAGGAGCGCGCAGGCCGCCCGGTGGTCACCTCATACGTCTATCCGTTCGGCAGGAAGCTCGCCCCGCTAGCCGCGCGGGCAGTTCCCGAGTCGTGGATTCAAAGGAAGGTGGAGTGATGCAGGACCCCATTGGAAACTTCGAGCGCATCCGCGAGCTCTACATCAGCTACCTCGATACCGCCTTCCGCATCGGTGACGAGAGCGTGGCCGAGGAGCGGCGCCGGCTGCTGCGCCAGCCCGGCACCTTCTGCACCGAGCCGCTCATTGAGGCCATTCCCCGGTACGAGCCTGCGGAGCTGTCCTTCGACGCGCTCTACCAGGACACCTCACCCGAGGGTCCCCTGGCCAGCTTCACAGAGCCAGCGCGGCGCGCGTTCATCGACCTGACCCTGGCGGGGCTGTTCGGCTCGGAGCCTCAGGAGAAGGGCAGCCTGCCGCTGAAGCGCAAAGCGAAGTACGCGCCCTATCGTCACCAGCTCCAGATGCTGCACCGGGGCGTGCGGCCCGGCATGCCTGGCGTCGTCACCTCCGGCACGGGCTCGGGCAAGACGGAATCTTTCATGCTGCCCCTGCTGGCGCGGATCTCCCAGGAGGCCGTCGGCTGGGAGGCCCCCGGGAAGGGCTACCTTGAGCAGCACTGGTGGATCGATCCGGCGACAGGGCAGCCCTACTCCGAGGAGAAGAAGGGGCGGCGCTACCTCGCGCTGCCCAAGCACAAGCGGCCCGACGCAAAGAATCCCCTAAACACCGCCTTCGCGCGGCACCGCGCGGGCGAGAAGCGCATGGCGGCGGTCCGCGCGCTCGTCCTGTACCCGATGAACGCCCTGGTCGAGGACCAGCTCGTGCGCCTGCGCAAGGCGCTCGACTCTGCCGAGGCGCGCGAGGCCATGAAGGAGCACTTTCATGGCAACCGCATCTTCTTCGGCCGCTACATCGGCGCCACCGAGGTCACCGGCCATCCCGGCTCGACGAGCACCCCTCGCGGGCTGGACTCCTTCCTCATGGCAGGCAAGGCCGCCGCGAAGCAGCTCGGCTCCATCAAGTTTGAGGGCCACAAGCTGGCCGATGCCAACGGTGACGTGGCGTACGAAGACGTGTGGCAGGGCGAGCGGGAGCGCCGCAGCCGCCGGCTGAGCGAGCTCTTCGAGTACATGGCGGCCCTGGAAAGTGGGCAGATCCAGGCGCGGCTCCACGCCCTGGACAGGCAGGCCCAGGAGAACCTGCACGCCAAGCTCGAAGAGCACGGCAAGGAGCACGGTGACCCCACGTCGGCGGATTTCCTCGCGTTCGCGGAGGACCCAAAGGTAGGCAAGCGCTCCCGGTCGAGCCTCCTCGAGGACTACCAGAAGCTCTTCGGGGCTCCCGATGATGCGACTCGCCAGCGACTTGAGAAGCTCCAGCTCACGGCCAAGGACGCGGGCCGGGCCCCGTCCGCCACGGGCGTCGATGACGCGCCCTTCATGTTCCCGTCGGTGGACGGCGGGGAGATGACCAACCGGTGGGACATGCAGCTGGATCCGCCGGACATCCTCATCACCAACGTCAGCATGCTGAGCGCCATGCTCAACCGCGAGGTCGAAGAGCCCATCTTCGAGCAGACGCGCAAGTGGCTTGAGCGGGACGATGCGTACTTCTTCCTCGTGCTCGACGAGCTGCACCTGCAGCGCGGCGCAGCGGGCACCGAGGTGTCCTTCCTGCTGCGCATGCTGCTTGAGCGGCTGGGCCTCACTCAGAGCGCGAAACAGCGTGGCAAGGTCCGTATCCTGGCCTCAAGCGCGTCGCTTCCCGCCGCTCCTCAGGCGGAGGCGGAGAAGAGTTCCCAATACCTGTGGGACATGTTCGGCCCGTTTGGGCTGCCCCCGGCGGACCGGAGCGAGAAGGATTCCAAGGAACTGTGGCGCCAGTCCATCGTGTCCGGCCACGAGCGAAAGGGCCGCTACGAGCCCACCACCGAGCCCGCGAAGGTGCGGCTTGAGCCAGCCCCCTTCCGCGAGCTGCTCTTGGCGCACCAGAGCCCGGGATGGCGCGACCCCGACGTTCCCCTGGCTCAGCCACTGTTCGCCAAGGTGCCCGACGGGGCCCCCCCCCTTGAGTCCGCGTGGAGGCGTGTCTGCGCGGCCCTCGGCATTGGAGCGGACAAGCTCCTGCCCCAGGCCATCTCCGATGCCATCTCCGAGGCGACCTACCGCCTGCTGTGGGCGTGCTGGCAGCAGGACGATGGGCGCACTCGCGCGCAGCCCGTGAGCGAGCTGACGGAGAAGCTCTTCGGGCCTCCCACGGCCGATCCAGGGCACACGGCCACCGAGCACCTGGAAGCCCTGCGCGGGCTGCTCTTCGTTCGCGGCGCGGCGGATGGGCTGAAGGCGCTCGGCTACCTCCGAGGGCCCGATCTGCCCACGTTCCGCGTCCACACATTCTTCCGGAGCATCGAAGGCCTCTACTCCCCGGCTTACAAGGGCCTCGGCGCTCCGAAGACGAAGCAGGAGCGGCGGGCCGAGGTGGGCCAGCTCACCATCGAGCAGGCGCACCGCATCGCCATCGACACTCCCCAAGGCCCCCGGGAGCACCGGCTCTTCGAGCTCGTCTACTGCGAGTGCTGCGGCGAGCTGTTCTTCGGGGGCATGCGGGCCGACTTCTCCCGCAGCCCCTACTTGGCCGAGCTCCTACCCCAGGAGCCCAGGCTTGAGGGGCTGCCGGACGACGCCGCCTCCCAGCGCTTCGAGGATCTCTCCTGGCAGCAGTACGCCCTCTTCTGGCCTAGTTCCAAGCCCCGCCCCTCCGACGCTCCGGAGGAAGCCAAGGACAAGAGCAAGGACAAAGGCCAGTGGCTGAGGGCCGTCCTTGAGCGGGAAACAGGGGGCATCCTGAAGAGGGACAAGCTGAAGGACTCGGAGCTCGACCCCAGCAGGCACCTTGAGGGCTGGTACTACGAGAGGGGCAGTAGCAGCGACGCCGGGCACAAGCGCAACTGGGACTCCCCGGGCACCAACGTCCCCTACTCCTGCCCCAACTGCCTTACCTCGTACAAAGGCCGCGTCGACACGCGCTATCGCCTGTCTCCCTTGCGGAACTTCCGGGCTGGTTTCGCCAAGACGACGCAGCTCCTGGCCACCGAGCTGTTCGACGCGCAACGTATCTCCAACCCCGTGGAGATCCCCAAGCTGGTGTCCTTCTCGGACAGCCGGCAGGACGCGGCGAAGGCGGCGCTCTCCATCGAGAAGAATCACCACCAGGACGTCCGCCGCGAGCTGCTCGTGCGCACGCTGCGGCACCACCTTGCCAACCGCGACAGTCAGCGGGCGAAGCTCGAATCCGAGTGTGCCGCGATCGAGCAGACCCTCGACACGGCACCTGCCCCCGTCAAGGACTTGCTGTCTCCGCAGCTTGCCGCCAAGAAGAGCGAGCTTGCCAGCCTGCTCGATCCGAGCGCCGCGCTCTCCAAGATCATCGGCATTGCCAGGCCCGAGCAGCTCGGCCCGGCATCGGAGGTTCCCGCCCTGATCGCGGACATGGCCCGGTGTGGTGTCCACCCCTACGATGGGGCGGGAGTCGATCGCCCCGCAGGCCAACAGCCCGGCGGCACGGTGCTGATGCGCTTCCCGTGGAACCGGCTGCTCTCGCTTGAGCCCGCGACCGGCAAGCTAACCTGGGCAAGCTCCAACGAGGCCGACGAGGCGCTCGCCATGGACAATGCCCGCGTCAACCTCGTCACCGAGGTACACCGGGTAATGACGGATGTCGTCTTCAGCAAGACGTATTTCTCGCTTGAGGAGTCGGGCCTGGGGTACGCGACGGTGCCGCTGCCGCTCCAGGGCACGCCCGAGCAGAAGCAGCGGCGCGCCGGAGAGCTGGCCGCGCTGCTCCGAGTGATGACCGATGCCTACCGGTACTGGCCCAGCCCCTTCGCCGAGAAGGACCACACGGGCCAATCCAAGATGCCCCCGGAGTGGAGAGAAGCCGCTCAGGTGGGCCCCAAAGTGAAGAAGTTCGCCCAGGCGGTGTGGGGCACCGACTGGGAGCCGCAGCTGAAGGCGGCGCTCGATCAGCTCGCGGATGCCGGGCACAAGGACGGGCTCATCCGCATGCCCTATGTCCGCATCCAGCTCGTCGCGGATGACGCCCACTTCGTCCGGTGTGTGCAGTGCTCCCGTGTTCACCTGCACCCGGGAACCGACGTCTGCACCCGCTGCTTCGCCCAGCTCGACTGGGCCAAGCTGGACAAGCGGCCCATCGCCGAGCTGCATGTGCGCAGCTTCCTGACCCGCCGCATCCAGCGCGCTGCCGCCCTCGTCGGCGACGACGGCCATGGCGCCTTCCGGCTCCACTGCGAGGAGCTCACCGGGCAGACAGAGGCGCCCGCCGAGCGCCAGCGGCAGTTCCGCGGCATCTTCGTTCCACGGCTGGAGGACCTTGAGGGCACCAGTGACGAAACGGAAGAAGCGGACGAGCGGGTGCTCGGGGAGCAGAACCAGCTCTTCAAGCTCAGGAGCGAGATCGACCTGTTGGCCGTGACGACGACGATGGAGGTGGGAATCGACATCGGCCCGCTGCAGGTCGTCCTCCAGGCGAACATGCCCCCGCAGCGCTTCAACTACCAGCAGCGCGTGGGCCGCGCGGGACGCCGGGGCCAAGCCTTCTCTCTGGCCCTGACGATTTGCCGGACCAAGAGCCACGACGTCTTCTACTTCCGAGAGCCCAAGGCAATGACGGGGGACATTCCCCCGACGCCGTTCCTCACCAAGCGGATGGAGAGCATCGGCGGCCGACTGGTGCGCAAGGGCTGGCTGTGGAGCGCCTTCCGGCGTCTGCGCGAGGAGGAGCGCAAGGCGGGGCGCCCCTTCCCGGGCGACCTGATGATCCCCTCGGACATCCACGGCGAGTACCTACCCACGGCCCTCTTCCGGGACAGCGCCTGGCAGGCCCGGACGGAGAAGGCACTTGAGGAGGAGCAGAGCTACGCCCAGAAACTGGCGCGACTACTTGAGGAGGGCAGCTCGCTGAGCTTCGAGGTGAAGGTGCCCGAGCTCATGCAGAGCATGAGAGCCGCCGTGGACCGCATCCAGCAGATGGGGCTGGCTCACGTGCTGGCCGAGTATGGCCTGCTGCCCATGTACGGCATGCCCACCCGGGTGCGCGAGCTGTACATGGGGCTGCGGCGAAGCGGCAGTGAGCGCAAGTGGAGTACCGTGGATCGGGACATCGATCTCGCCATCTACGAGTTCGCCCCGGGCTCCACCGTCGTCATCGACAAGCGCGAGCACCTAGCCGTGGGCTTCACCCCCGACCTCACTCCGCCCATTGGCCGCAAGGGCGGGGAGGCTATCTACACCATCCAGGACTCGGCGTTCAGCCATAGCTTCGAGCTGGTGCAGTGCAAGGTCTGCCAGGCCTGGACGGACCTCTCCAAGCAGCAGGCGGCCACCAAGTGCGAGTGCGGCACGGCGCTTGACCTGGACGCACGCCGGCGCTGCTGCGTTCCCAACGCATTCCGGACGAACCTGCCTCTCTTCCCGCGCACTACCGAGGAAGAGGCCGACGGCGGTGTCCGCCATCGCTCCATCCAGGCCGAGGCGGAGCGGATCCCCTTCGAGGAGGCCCAGGGCTTCGGTCCCCCGGGAACCTGGAGGCTGCCCTTCAAGTACCGCAACAGCCGAACGTTCCGGATCAATCGAGGGCCCAACCACGAGAACGCCGGGCGCTACTTCAGCGTGAAGGAGGGCACGGACAGCTCCTTGGGCGCCAAGCTTGAGCACCAGATCATCTGCACGGACGGAGAGTTAGACAAGCGGGTACGGAGTTTCACGCCAGAGTCCACGGAGCAGAAGCTGTGGCTGGCAGCGCCCAAGACGACGGACTCTCTCTACTTGGCCACGCACGGCACGAAGGACGGCCTAGCGCTCCACCGGCTGTACTCACGCGTGGACGAGGGCGTGGCCGACGACGAGGTGACACGCTGGCTGGGCATCCGCGCGGCGGCGATCTCGGCCAGCTTCATCATCGCCAGCCGGGCCGCCTTCGAACTGGACATCGATCCCGAGGAGTTCGACGTGCTGGAGCCCCGGCGCTACATGCGCGAGGACCAGCGACCCCTGCTGCAGATAACCGATCACTTGGTGAACGGAGCAGGCTACTGCGACTGGCTCGTCCAGCAGGAGGGTGGCCAGCCCCGCATCGCGCGCCTCGTCCAGTCCATTCTAGAGAACGAGAGCAGGTACCCCCTCAAGCAGTTCCTCGACCCGAAGCACACCGGGTGCGACTCGTCCTGCTACCGCTGTCTGCGGCGCTACGGCAACCAGCCCTTCCACGGACTGCTCGACTGGCAGCTGGGGCTGGCGTTCATCCGGGCCATGGTCGACCCGGACTACGGGGTGGGCCTCTGGAAGGGAGACTTCGAGGCGTACGTGGAACTCGGCCGCTGGCCGAAGTTCGCGGAGGGGCTGGCACGGCAGATGGCCGAGCGCTTCGGGGGCGAGAGCATCTGCTTCGGCAAGGTCCCCGCCTTCCGGATTCGCAAACAGGCCGGTGAACTCACCCCGTGGGTCCTCATCCGGCATCCGCTCTGGGACTGGAGCCAGGAGAACGGGCCGCCTTCAGGGACGATCCTTGCCCATGCCTATGGGGAGGCGAAGAAGGCGGGTGGACTGCCCATGTGCTGGGACAGCTTCAACCTGCTGCGCCGCCAGGTACTGGTGCGTGAAAAGATCGTCAGCGAGGCACGGAGTCACCAATGACGCGGCCCCCTCCACTCCCAAGCCCGTTCGAGCGAGTGGAGGTACCCGCTTTATTCTCCCCATCTCGCTTCGGCGCGCTGGGGCGGTGCAAGCTCTCGGTGCTTGGCGAGCGGAGCGCCTCCGTGCTCCTCCCTCCGAGCCTTCACGCGCTGGTCGGCACTCTCGTGCACCACGTGCGGCGCGAGCTGAGCGAGGGCCATTGGAAGGCGGAGCTGAGTCAAGAGCAGGCGTGCACCTTGCTCATGGCGGAGGTGACCCAGCAGGCGGAAGCTCAGCTGGCCGGCATGGCGAGCACCGAGGCACTCGTTCCCCTGCGTGAAGCGATGGGGCTCAGAACCTGGGAGCTGCGGGAGATGCGCCTCCGGCGGTGGGCCTCACGGCTGGTGCTGAAGGGAAAGAACGGGCCCGTACGGCCGCTGGGGGATCTGATGGCGGTGCCTACCGGCCAGGGCCCTGACACCCTACGGCTTGAGACGGGAGACGAGGCTTGGCTGGTTGCACCCTCGGTGCGGCTACGGGGAAGAGCCGATCGCATTGAGCAGACGGTGCTGGGCACTTTCGACATCATCGATTTCAAATCCGGCCGCCTCCATGACGAAGAGGGGCAGCTGCTACCGGACGCGACGCTCCAGGTGCGGTTGTATGCTTTGGCTGCGGAAGAGGCCGGGGCCGGGGCCGTGCGTCTCTTCCTTGAGGGAGACGATCGCCACCACGTGCCGTGGGGTGACATGGAGCGCGGTGAAACGCGAGCCCTGCTCCGGACGATCTCCACGAAGCTCCCGGCGGGTAAAACCCTTGGCGCGGAGGACCTGGCTGAGGCCGGCCCTCACTGTCGCGGCTGCCGCCTACGGCCCTCGTGCAGGCGCTACCTTGAGTGGGGCCCCAAGGCGTGGACGCACCCGCAGCTTCCCGGCCAGGAGCCTCCACTGGACGTGTGGGGCACGCTTGAGAGCGTCGCGACAGGAGCCCGTGGCGACACGGTGGAGCTGCGCGATGCCAACGGACATCTCGTCATCGTCGACGGGGTGAATCCTGCCCGGGAACTGGGGGCGATAGCTGCCGGAGAGCCCGTATACTTCTTCGAGCTTGAGCGGACGGAGGACCGACGCGCCCACGGCCGGGTGATGCACCCACGGAACTTCCACGAGTACCCTCCCGATGGAGGCAGGCGGCTGCGCCAAGCCCGTAGCCTCCAGGCCTTCCGCGGCTGAAACCTGATGCGACGTGATTATCCTTCCAGCGTGACGCTCCCTCGCCCAGGGATACGACCAACGGAAGAAGTCTCGTGCCGGATGAAAGCCGTGCGGCGGCGTGACACCCGGCCCGAGGTGGAAGTTCGGCGGCTCCTGTGGAAGGCGGGAGCCCGGTTCCGGCTCTGTCCTCGGGACTTGCCCGGAACCCCTGATATCGCCAACAAGAGCGCGCGCTGGGCGGTATTTGTCCATGGCTGCTTCTGGCACGGTCATCGCAACTGCAAGCTGGCGACCGTGCCCAAGAGCAACAGCGCTTTCTGGGAAGCCAAGCTGGCCGCGAACCGCAGCCGGGATGCCCGAAAAGCGCTGGCACTGAGGCGACTCGGCTATCGGGTTCTCGTGGTATGGCAGTGCGCATTGCGCGACCCAGCAGCCCTGGTCCGCCGGTTCTCCGAGGCAGGTGTCACGAAGCCATGAGCGACGACCTGGACCAAATCGATGGTGGTGATGCCACCTTCCTGCGCAGCCGGCTCCGACCGCTGCCTCTTGGTGGCACCGAGCGCTTGAGGCTGGTCGACCTCTTCGCGGGCTCGGGAGGCCTGACCCTGGGAGTCATGGAGGCCTGCCGCGCGATCAATGCGAGGCTTGAGGTACGCTTGGCCATGGAGTTGGACGAGCGCGTTCGCGCCGTGTACGACTTGAACTTCCCCTCTCAGGTCAAGAACAACCGAGGAGACGTACTCTCCAGGTTCGGACTGGTCCCTGGAAAGCTCCTCTCGGCCGCCGAGCAAGAGACGCGGCGCGAGGTGGGCAGGGTCGACATCCTGGTGGGTGGCCCTCCCTGTCAAGGTCACTCGGACCTCAACAACCACACCCGCCGACGCGACAAGAAGAACGAGCTGTACATGGCGATGGTCCGAGCGGCCGAGGTACTCAAGCCCCGCTATGTCCTCATCGAGAACGTCCAAGGGGTGCGTCGCGATCATGGAGAGGTGCTCCTTCGAGCAACGGAGTACCTAAGAGGCATCCTGGGCTACACCGTGGAACACCGCTTGGTGCGCATGGTCGACATCGGAGTTCCCCAGAAACGCGTCCGCCATATCCTGGTCGCCTATCGTGGCGAAGAGGTCTCACGGCTGCTGGACTTTCCGCCGATCGAGAAGCCTCGAACCCTGCGGTGGGCCATCCAGGACCTTCAGAAGAAGAAGTTCCCCGTGCAGTCGATCTTCGACACCCCAGCCCGGCTGAGTCCCGCCAATGCAGAGAGGGCGAAGTATCTGCTTGAGAACCCGGAGACTTACGACTTGCCGAACCATCTCCGGCCTAGATGTCATCGCGACAACCCCTCGCACCGCTACAAGGCGATGTATGGGAAGCTCAAATGGAACGAGCCCGCCCACACCATCACCACGGGGTTCGGCAGCCCCGGCCAAGGGCGGTATTTCCACCCCGAGGAGGCGCGCACGCTGACTCCTCATGAAGCAGCGCGCGTGCAGTTCTTCCCAGATTGGTTCGACTTTGGGCCGAACTCGAATCGAGGTCTCCTCGCGCACTGCATCGGCAATGCAGTCCCGCCGAAGCTGGCCTTCTCCGTACTCGTTCGGCTGCTGCGTCAACACTCTGCTGGTGCTCAGAAGCCCAAAGGTAAAGCCGCTTGAGTCGTGGCAGCACCATCGCTCCCGACGGACGGTTTGATAGATTTACTACAACCTCAACGGGAACTGACGTATCCGCAAGTCTGCGGGCCACTCGTCCCAGTCGCCGCCGTGCCCGTCTCGCAATTTGAGCACGGCAGTGCCGTCCCGGACATCGGAACCTGTCAACGTGAATGAGACAGTGAAACTGAGAGATTAGGGGCTGTCCCTGATCTTGTGTTCGAGAGTCGACCCAGCGTGCCGGCTAACTGACACGTTGGGGCAGGGCCTCAATCAGAGTTGCTGCCTGGCGCCAGGCATGATCAACGCGAGCGATGCGCCGACATGGACTGAGCGATGCCGAGTGGGGCCGCATCGAACCCCTGCTGGGCTCCAGGAGCGGCCCTCACTCGAAGCGAGGAGACCGTGACTTCATCAACGCAGTGGTGTGGCGTGTGAAGACCGGGGTGCAGTGGCGGGACTTGCCCGAGCGGTTCGGTCACTGGAAGACGGTCTGCAACCGCTTCCACCGCTGGGCGAAGACTGGGCGATGGGAAGCCATCTTCAAGGCGCTGCGGCTCGACGTGGATGAGCTTGGTTCCCTTGCTGACGCATCGGTCGTCCGGGCGCATCAGGACGCCGCGGGCGGAAAAGGGGGATCCGAAGCAATGCTTCGGGGCGTTCTTGAGGAGGTTTTTCAACGAAAGTTCACGCCGTCACGACGACGGGAGGTAAGCCGCTGCACGTCGCGTTGACGCCCGGCCAGCAGCACGAATCCACAATGGCCGAAGAACTTCTGGTGCACGCCGAGGGCGCCGCTTTCATCGCTGAAGTTGCCCCGGTTTCGTGGAGTCCCACCCGCTGTGCGAAAAGGGTCCCACGATGCCGAAGTCACGCCCCCCATACCCGCCGGAGTTCCGTGAGCGGGTCGTCGAACTGCTGAAGGCGCCAGGGCCGCCAATCCTCCGGCCTCACGCTGGCGTCGCCACACGCTCAACAGCGAGGAGTACACCCCCTCACGTCGCAGCAGCGCCCCCACCTCTCCGGGCTTCGTACAGCGGTCCGCTTCCTTGAGGATGCGCCGCTTGTCCTCCGCCGTGAAGCGACGACGCTTCGCCTTCTCCACCACCTCGGTCTCCCGGACCCGAACCTCTTCCACCACCGGATTCATCGTCCCTGCCTGGGTCGCCCTGCACATTAAACTTCCGAGTACGGACTGTCTCACTCACGTTGGCAGAGAGGGCAGTCCTACGCAGCCCAGCGTGAGTTCGGGTTGCTGGCGATCGAGAACGTGAAGAAGGGGATCTGGTTATGAGGTTGGAGCAACTGGTCGAGCAGTTCGCTCAGAACGTAGAAGCCCAGACCGATGCCATCCATCGAGGCGATGCCAAAACAGGAAACAAACACGCCAAGAAGTACACCGCCGCGCTTCAGGCGCTCCGTGAACACGGAGATGCCGGGCGTGATGCTCTCGCCATATTGCTGAAGCATCCCCGCCCGGATGTTCGAACCATGGCCGCTGCGTTTCTGCTCCGCTACCGAACGGCGGAAGCCAAGGCTGTACTTGAAGCCGCAGCGAATGAGGGAGGAGTTAGCGCCATCGGAGCGATCATGACGCTGCGCCGCTGGAACGACGGCACCTGGGCGCTCGATCCGGGCTAGCTCGCCTCGAATGGAGCGCCCGGAAAGGCGCCCCGCTCACCCCAGCGTCTGCTTCAACTTCGCCAGCAGGTTGAGCGCATCCAGCGGCGTCATCCGGTCAATGGACACCGCCTTGAGCGACTCCAGCACCTCCGCGTGCGCGGGAGGCACGGGCGGCGCGGCCACGGGCTGCGGAGCGCCCCCGAACAACCCCAGCTGCCCCGCGTTCGCCGGAGCCGCGCGCTTCGTGGAGCGCACCGCCACGCGGGGACGGCCCGCGTCGTCCAGCTCTCCGGACTCCAGGTTCTGGAGCAGCTCGCGGGCGCGCGACACCACCTCTGGCGGCAGGCCGGCGAGCTTCGCGACCTCGATGCCGTAGGAGCGGCTGGCCCCGCCGGGAATCAGCTTGCGCAGGAAGATGACCTTGCCGCCCTGCTCCTTCACGGCGATGCACAGGTTCTTCACCCGGGGACGCTCGCGCTCCAGGTCCACCAGCTCGTGGTAGTGCGTGGCGAAGAGCGACCGCGCGCCCACCTTGTCGTGGATGTGCTCCGCCACCGCCCACGCGATGGACAGGCCGTCGAACGTGGACGTGCCACGGCCAATCTCATCCAGGATGACCAGGCTCTTCCTCGTGGCGTGATGGAGGATGTGGCTCGTCTCCGTCATCTCCACCATGAACGTGGACTGCCCGCGCGCCAGGTTGTCCGCCGCCCCCACGCGCGTGAAGATGCGGTCGCACAGGCCGATGCGCGCGGACTTCGCCGGCACGAACGAGCCCGCCTGCGCCATCAGCGCCGTCAGCGCCACCTGCCGCATCACCGTGCTCTTGCCCGCCATGTTCGGGCCGGTGATGACCAGGAGCTGCGCGTCCTCCGGATCCAGGCGCACGTCGTTGGGGACGAAGGACTCGCCCGAGCCCAGCATCCGCTCCACCACCGGGTGCCGGCCGCCGGTGATGGTCAGCCCCTCCCCCGCGTCCACCTGGGGCCGCGTGTAGCCGTACTCCGCCGCGCACCGCGCGAACGACACCAGCGCGTCCGCCGTGGCCACCGCCTCCGCCGCGGAGCGGATGCGCGGCGCCGCGGCGATGACCTTCGCGCGCAGCTCCTCGAACAACTGGAGCTCCAGCACCACGCGGCGCTCCTCCGCCGTGAGGACCTTCTCCTCGTACTCCTTCAGCTCCTCGGTGACGAAGCGCTCCGCGCCCACCGTGGTCTGCTTGCGGATGTAGTCCTTGGGCACCGCGTGGAGGTTCGCCTTCGTCACCTCCAGGTAGTAGCCGAAGACCTTGTTGTAGCGGATCTTCAGCGAGGAGATGCCCGTGCGGTCCTTCTCCCGCTGCTCCAGCTTGAGCAGGTAGTCCTTGCCCGTGGTGGACAGCGCCACCAGGTCGTCCAGCTCCGCGTGGAAGCCCTGCCGGATGAAGCCGCCCTCGCGAATCACGACCGGCGGCTCGTCCGTCACCGCGCGCATCAGCAGGTCCGCCAGCTCCGGCAGCGCGCCCAGCGGCCCGGCCAGCGACTTCAAGAGCGCCGCGTCACACCGCGCGAGCGCCGCGCCCAGCCTGGGCAGCTGCGTCAGCGACAGCCCCAGCGCGCGCAGGTCCCGTGCGTTGCCCGCGCCCAGCGACAGCCGGCCGCACAGCCGCTCCAGGTCGCCCACCTCCTTGAGCGTGGCCACCAGCTCCTCGCGCCACACGCTCTTGCCGGACAGCTCCTCCACCGCGTCCAGCCGCGCTTCGATCTCCGGCAGCGAACACAGCGGCGCGGACAGCCAGCGCGCCAGCTTGCGCGCGCCCAGCCCCGTGGCCGTCCGGTCCAGCACGCCCAACAGCGACCCCTTGCGGCCACCGTCGCGCAGGCTCTTGAGCACCTCCAGGTTGCCGCGCGAGGACTCGTCCATCACCAGGCAGCCCGCGCGCTCCTGACGCGACAGCCGGTCCACGTGCGCCGCAGGCGTCTTCTGCGTGTCCTTGAGGTAGCGCAGCGCGGCCCCGGCCGCCCCGGTGGCCAGCGGCGAGCCGTCCAGCCCGAACGCGGACAGCGACTGCACGTTGAAGTGCGAGCGCAGGAACGCGGCGGCCCGCGTGGGCTCGAAGGCCGCGCCCTCGCCCTCCGCCACGGCCGGCACGCGCGACAGCCGCTGGCACACCTGCGCCACCTCCGGCGCGTCCCGCATGCCCTGCGGCACCAGGAGCTCGCGCGGCTCCACGCGCGACAGGCCCTCCACCAGCTCCGACAGGCCCTGCGCTTCGAAGGTGTAGAACTCGCCGGTGGACGCCTCCAGCAGCGCCGCGCCGAAGCCCGCCTCCCCCCAGCACACGGCCGCGAGGAAGTTGCTGGCCTGCGGCTCCAGCACCTCGTCGTCCAGCACCATGCCGGGGGTGATGACCCGCGTCACCTCCCGCTGCACGATGCCCGGCCCCGCGCCCGGCTCCGTCACCTGCTCGCAGATGGCGACCTTGAGGCCGTGCTCCACCAGCTTCGCGATGTAGCGGCGCGAGGAGTGGTACGGCACCCCGCACATGGGGATCTTGTCCGCGCCCTTGGCCCGGGCCGTGAGGGTGATCTGGAGCAGCTCCGAGGCCTTCACCGCGTCCTCGAAGAACATCTCGTAGAAGTCCCCCAACCGGAAGAAGAGCACCGTGTCCGGATGGAGCGCCTTCACCTCCAGGTACTGGCGCATCATCGGGGTCAGGGAGGCGATCTCCCGCGCACCCGCGGGGGCCTCACCCGTTCCGACTTCCGGAGTCGTGTCCTCGCCGGGCAGCACGACGTCCGCTGCCTTGCCTGTCTTCGCCTGCTGCGTCACCGCCATCCCCGACCTTCTCTCACGACCTTACCCCCGGATCAACGAACCGGCGCCCCTACCTGCCGCGTATGCCTACCATTGGCGTCCGACATTTCGGCGGGCCGCTTTCCGAAAACGGTTTGCAGACCCCCAGCCCCCCGGCAGGCTGCCCGGCGACATGGCGACCCCTCCCCAGACGACGACCCGCCCTCCCGTTCCCGCCCTGTTCAAGGTGGCCCTGGCCCCCGTGCAGGCCTTCTTCCGGCTGGAGGCCAGCAGCGGCATCCTCCTGGCGCTCTGCGCGGTGGCCGCGCTCGCCTGGGCCAACTCCCCGTGGGGTGGCACCTACGCCGCCGTCTTCGACGCGCCCCTGCACCTGGAGGTGGTGGGCCACGGCGGCCAGTTCACCTTCCGTGAGTTCATCAACGACGGGCTGATGACGCTGTTCTTCTTCCTCGTGGGGATGGAGATCAAACGCGAGCTGTCCGCGGGCGAGCTGCGCACCTTCTCCCGCGCGCTGCTGCCGCTCATCGCCGCGCTGGGCGGCATGGTGGTGCCCGCCGCGCTCTACCTCTTCTTCACCCGGGGCACCCCCGCGGAAGGCGGCTGGGCCATCCCCATGGCCACGGACATCGCGTTCGCCATTGGCTGCCTCACGCTGGTGAAGGCGCGCGTGAGCCAGGGGCTGGTGGTGTTCCTCACCGCGCTCGCCATCTTCGACGACATCGGCGGCATCCTCGTCATCGCGCTCTTCTACGGCACGGGCCTGCACGTGGAGTGGCTCGCGGTGGCCGCGGGCCTGGTCGCGGTGCTCTGGGGGCTCAACCGCTTCTACGTGCGCAACGGGCTGGCCTACGCCGTCGTGGGCGCGGCGCTCTGGTACGCCATGCACCACGGCGGCATCCACGCCACCCTGTCCGGCGTGGTGCTGGGCCTGTGCATCCCCGCGCTGCCCACCCGCCCGGGCCGCGAGGTGCTGGAGGAGCTGGCGCAGTACATCCGGGAGCTCGTGTCCCGGCCGGACGACGAGAGCGCGCGGGGCGCGCAGCTGCTCCACATCGAGGAGGCGCTGGAGGACATCGAGCCGCCGCTCAACCGCTTCGTGCACCTGTGGCACGGCTACGTGGCCTACGGCATCGTGCCGCTGTTCGCGCTGGCCAACTCCGGCGTGGACGTGTCCGGGATGTCCTTTTCGGACCTGCTCAAGCCCCTGCCCCTGGGCATCATCGCGGGCCTCTTCGTGGGCAAGCAGCTGGGCATCTTCCTGTTCACCTGGGCGGCGGTGCGGGCGGGCGTGTCCCCGCTGCCCACGGGCGGCAGCGTCGCGCAGCTGCACGGGGTGGCGGTGGTGGCCGGCATCGGCTTCACGGTGGCCCTCTTCGTGGCCGGGCTGGCCTTCGCGCAAGAGCCGGCCCTGCTGGCCGAGGCCAAGCTGGGCATCCTGGTAGGCTCGCTGCTCTCCGCCGTCGTGGGCTACGTCCTCTTGCGCTACGTGGCCAGCCCGCCCCAGGCTGCGACACAGGCCTCGCCATGAACCTCCAGGACCTCAACCGCATCCGGCAGATCGCCCTCATCGCCGCCCGACACGGCTTCGGTGAGGTGACCGAGCGCGCGGGCGTCTGGCGCATGCTCGGCGGCCGCAAGGAGAAGGTCGAGGTCTCCGAGGAGGCCCGCCGCGAGTCCACCGCGCGCCGCTTCCGCCTCTTCCTGGCGGAGCTGGGCCCCACGTTCATCAAGCTGGGCCAGGTGCTCTCCACCCGCGCGGACCTGCTGCCCGCGGAGTTCGTGGAGGAGCTGGCCGCGCTCCAGGACGACGTGGAGGCCATCCCCCTGGAGGACGTCCACGCGCAGATCCGCGACGCCTTGGGCAAGGACGTGCAGGAGCTGTTCGCCCAGGTGGATCCGGAGCCGCTCGCCGCCGCGTCCATCGCGCAGGTGCACCGCGCGGTCACGCTGGAGGGCGAGGAGGTCGTCATCAAGGTGCAGCGCCCCGGCATCGCCCAGCGCATCGACGCGGACCTGGGCGTGCTGCGCTCGCTGGCGCGCCTTTTGGAGGCCGTGGTGGAGGAGACGGGCATCTACTCGCCCTCCGGCATCGTGGACGAGTTCGACCGGGCCATCCACGAGGAGCTGGACTTCATCAACGAGGCCACCAACATCCGCGCGTTCCTGGAGAACCACAAGGACCGCCCGTACCTCAAGATTCCGCGCGTGTACGCGGCGCTCTCCAGCCGCACCGTGCTCACCATGGAGTTCATCCGCGGGGAGAAGATCAACCCCGCCGCGCTGGCGGAGGCGGACCGCAAGCAGATCGCCCAGCACATCCTGGAGGCCAGCTTCCGCCAGCTCTTCGACGACGGCCTGTTCCACGGCGACCCGCACCCCGGCAACGTGCTGCTCATGGAGGGCAACCGGCTGGCGCTGCTGGACTTCGGCGTGGTGGGCCGGCTCACCCGCCCCATGCAGGAGACGCTGGTGATGCTGTGCCTGGCGGTGGCCCTCAAGGACAGCGACTCCGTGGCGCGCATCCTCTACCGCGTGGGCGTGCCGGACGCGCGCGCCAACCTGATGGGCTTCCGCAACGACATCGAGGCCATCCTGGGCCAGCACCTGCCCACCACGCTGGGCCAGGTGGACGCGCGCACGCTCTTGCGCGACCTGCTGGACCTGGCAGTGAAGTACCGCATCCGCATCCCCAAGGAGTACGCGCTCCTGTCGCGCGCCTCCATCTCCACCGAGGGCATGCTGCGCGGGCTCTACCCGGAGCTGAACATCATCGAGGTCGCCCTGCCCTACGCGAAGGAGCTGATGGCGGGCCGCTACGATCCGACCCAGCTCCAGGGCGGCCTGATGCGCACGCTCTTGCGCTTCCAGTCCATGGCGCAGGACCTGCCCACGCAGCTGTCGCAGATCCTGCTGGACCTGGAGACGGGCAAGTTCAGCGTCACGGTGCGCGCGGAGCAGTTCGACAAGCTCAACGAGAACCTGCGCAGCGTGGCCGTCATCGCCTTCCTGGGCCTGTGCGCGTGCGGCTTCATCGTGGGCGCGTTCATCGCCTTCGCGCCCCGGCCGCCCATGTACGGGAACGTGCCGGTGCTGGGCATCGTCGGCATCGCGCTGGCGGCGGCCCTCTTCGGCGCGGTGCTCACCTGGTACCTGTTCGGCGGCCGGTTCGGGAAGGTCAGCGTGACCCGCTTCCTCAAGAAGCGCAGGTAGCCCCAGGCACCCCACCGGCGCTGAAGAGGGGGGGGTGTGACAACGGCCCACCTGGAGGAGCAGGCGGGCGCGTGTCACGCGGGCGCGAACGGATCCGTTGAAGGGTGCACACTCAGGCGTGCCCCGGGTATTCTGCGGGGCTTGTCGTTCTCCCCTCTTGCCCCCCGTGCTCGACTTGTTCGCGAACCCAACCGCCGCCCGTCGTCCGTACCGCGCCCCGCTGGCCACGCTGTTCGCGGCCGCGCTCCTCGCCACCACCGCCGGCTGTGCTGGCGGGCTCGATGAACCCGAGCGCTTCACCGGGGGCAGCAGCGCCTGCGCCACCGGCACCACCGGCGCGAGCATCATCCAGGCGCAGTGCCTGTCGTGTCACTCCACGGCCAGCAACGGGTCCGCGGGCGGGGGCCTGGACCTGCAGGCGGCCGGCCTCCCCGGGCGGCTCTACACCACCGACGCGGCGTGCAACGACGCGAAGCTGGCGGACAGCGCCAACCCGTCCCAGTCCTTCTTCCTGAAGAAGCTCACGCCGTCGCCGGGCTGCGGCTCGCAGATGCCGCTGGGCGGGTCGCTGAGCGCCTCCGACACCGCGTGCCTCACCGAGTGGCTGGTCGCCGGAAAGCCGGGCTCCCCGTGATGACGCGCACCCGATTCTCCTCCGCCGCGGCCTTGCTGGGCGCGGCCCTGCTGCTCGCCCCCGCCGCGGACGCCGCGCCGAGGAGGGCGTCCGCGAAGACAGCGCAGTCCTCGCGGAAGAAGGCCCAGCCCGCGGAGGCGCGCCGCGTGGCGGTGCTCGCCTCCGGTCCGCACGCGGAGGCCGCGCGGGACGCGCTGGAGGCGGAGCTCCACCGCCGTCCGGCCCGCTACGAAGTCGTCCCCGAGTCCGCGGTGCGCGCCGCCGCCTCCCGCATCGGCAGGGACCCGACGCAGCCCGCCGGCGCCGCCGCCGTGGCGAGCGAGCTGGGCCTGAGCGCGGTGCTGGTGGCGGACACGTCCACCGTGGGCAAGAAGCACCAGGTGCGCGTCACCGTGCGCAACGGCAGGGACGGCAAGGCGCTGGCCTCGCCCGCCGCCGCGAAGCCCGCCACGCCGAAGCTGGTGCCCGTGGCGGTGAAGCGCCAGTGGACGGCGCTGGAGCGCGGCCTGCAGAAGTCGACCGCGCCGGAGGCCGCCCCGGTGGCCCCCGTGCAGCCCGCGAAGCCGGTGGAGCCGGAGCCGGCGGTGAAGCCCGCGGCGCCCATCGCGGAGACGCCCGCCCCCACGAAGTCGCCCGACCCGGAGCCCATCCGCAAGCCGGTGGCCGCGAAGCCCAGGGAGCCCAAGGCTCCGGAGAAGACGGACGAGGACTCCCTCTCCACGGAGGCGCAGGTGGCCTCCGCGCCCGTCGTGGAGGGCGCGCTGGGCGTGAAGCTGTTCGGCCGGTCGCTGCGCTACAAGGACGACGTGTTCGGCGTGCTGCGCCCGTACACGCTGGGCCCGGACGTGGGCGGCTTCGCGCTGCCGGGCGCGCCCCAGGTGGCGGGTGACGTCACGGTCTATCCGCTCGCGGCCTTCCAGAAGGGCGCGCTGGCGCGGCTGGGCATCATGGGCTCCATCGACCAGTCCTTCGGGCTGAAGTCCACGGGCTCCTCGGGGGAGGTCTCCTACCCCACCACGGCGCGCGAGTGGCAGGCGGGCCTGCGCTACGTCATCCCCTTCGGCGCGGCGAAGCAGCACGGCTTCGAGATCACCGGCGCGTACGGGATGAACACGTTCCGCATCGACGCGGTGGACGGCGAGCGGCCGTTGGACCTGCCCAACGTGGAGTACAAGACGGCGGGCCTGGGGCTGGGCGTGCGGGCGGCGCTGTCGGAGAAGCTCGACTTCAACTTCCGGCTTGGCTACCAGCACCCGCTGGACTCCGGCGAGCTGTCCTCCGACGCGTGGTTCCCGCGCATGTCCGCGGGCGCCGTCACGGGCAGCGCCACGGTGGCGTACCGGCTCAACCGCATCCTGGACGTGAGGCTGAAGGCGGACCTGCGCCGCTACTTCTTCAAGTTCAACCCGGAGCCGGGCGACCCGTACGTCGCCGGTGGCGCCGTGGATCAGTACCCCGGCCTGTCGCTCCAGCTGGGCTTCCGTTACTAGCTGAAGCGCTCTGGATGAAGTCCTCCGGTGGGTAGCGGAAGGCGCGGCGGGCTTTTGCGAGGGTGAAGGCCCAACGAATGGGAACGCGATGGCGGTTGGCGTCGCGTTCCCAGGCATTGGCGCGAGACGAGACACACCTCGATTTCCGCCGGGTTGAGCCAGCCGCCATGCACCGTCACACTGAAGACGGGTCCAGGCTGCTTGCCCACGACTACCGGAAGCACTGTCCACCAGGACCGTGAGTTCCCCTGGGGCCGGCCCAGGCCCGCCCTTCTCATCCCCTTCCCCTGGGCCCTGCCGCAGACGTCTGCGACGTACTGGGCGCCCGCCGAACGCAGGCGCCCAGCCTTGTCAGAGGCTCAGGTGTCGGTCCTCAAAACCATGCGCGGCAGCTTCGGAGGACGTGCCCTCCGCAATGCGAAGGTGGTGTCACTGGTTCACGCCCTCAATCGCTAGCTTGTGGCTGGTTTCGTTCGCAAGCCCCCGTAAACGACTACTTGAAGCACTCGAAGTGCGCATAACCAACAACGTCAACGCCTGCATCGCAGCCAGCGCGGACAGTGCTCTTGCCCTGGTTTTCGACGCCGCAAAAGCCTACGCGTCCAGTGGGGCTATGGCTCAAGAGCATGATGCGACACCCATTATAAGCGTCATTGCCTTTAACCTGTTCGCCGGGTGGCACGACGACGGTTCCAAGCCAAGTGCCGCCCGAGGCTACGGGGCCTATCGTGGAGGGCCCGGGATCGCCCTTCTGGCCCCTCTGGCCATCCTGACCGTTCTGGCCGGGGACTCCCTGGTCGCCTTTGGGCCCTTGCGGACCCACAGGACCGATGGCGCCCACCGCCCCCGTGTCACCCTTGGGCCCCTGCGCGCCCACCGCCCCCGTGTCACCCTTGGGCCCCTGTGCGCCCACCGCCCCCGTGTCACCCTTGGGCCCCTGCGGCCCGACTGAACCTGGGAGGCCATCCGCACCTGGTGCTCCAGCCTGCCCGGGAGGCCCCTGGGGCCCCACGTCTCCCTTTGGCCCCTGGGGCCCCACGTCTCCCTTTGGCCCCGGCGGCCCGCCCGTACCGATGTTGACGCCAAATCGGTCGTAGCCGTATGCATCCGGGGATTGCGCTGTCACCGACAGGATGTAAGTGCCTGGCATGACCGCAACCGGCGCGGGAAGCTCCGCCACGATGGTTGTTGGACTGTGGCTGAGGATGATGAGCCCGTCGCCGGCAAGGCCGACTGCCGGAGCCTCGCTGCCGAAATCCTGACCGAAGATGGTGATCTGCATCTGGTCGAGATCGACCGAAACACTTGTGACAAGGAGCGGAGCCTGGGCGCTGCTCGTGCCGGGAACGGCTGCAATTGCCATTGCAACGCACAGCATCACCAATCGAATCGTCTGCATTTTATTGAGGCCTCAGGGTTTTGAGACAGGGCTGCCACAAACCGGAGGGACGATCCAGCTTCCCTCTCAATCTCAATGAGCGGCCGAGGCGAGAAATGATGCAGGCAATTTTGTCGAGCACCGATACCGCAGCAGCGGAGCAGTTCGAACCACCCCTCCCTACATTGACCAATCTCGCAGGACTCCCTGCCGCTCCACACGCAAGCCGCGCCAGCAGTGAGTGCCTTGGGTCGGCGCGCAAGTCCAAGCTGCCTGGACGGCGTTCAACCTGGGGAGCTGGGTCGCGCCCTCTGAGTCGAGGACTTCTGGAAATTTCCGTACAACCATCCAGCTCACCGGCTCCATGGGTTCAGGAGGCCGTTGGAAACGGGGTCCTGGAGCCACATGCGGCGTTTTGTCATCAGGATGATGGTGGTGATGGTGCTCTGTGCGAAGGGCGCGGCGGCCGGCGAGGTGCCTCCGGATGCGCGGCTCCAGGAAGCACAGACGGCGTTCGATGAGGCGAACACGTCGTGGGACGCGGGGCGGTACGCGGATGCCATTGTCCGGGGTGAGCGTGCGTGCGCACTGCGCGAAGCCATCCACGGGAGCGCGCATCCAGAGGTCGCCCGGTGCCTGGACAGGCTCGGCTTTCATCTCCTGCTTCAGGGGAACCCCGTCCGGGCCGAGCCGCTCTTCTTGCGCGCGCTGGCCATCCAGGAGGCGGCCCTCGGCCCGAACCACCTGGACGTCGCTCAAACGCTCAGCCACCTCGCCAGCATTTACACGGGCCAGCACCTGGACGACCGCGCCGAGTCGCTCCTGTCGCGCGCGCTGGCCATCCAGGAGGCGGCCCTCGGCCCCAACCATCCCCTCGTCGCCCAGTCGCTCCATGGCCTCGCCAGGAATTACGTGGCCCAACAGTTGCCCGCTCGCGCCGGGCCGCTCCTGTTGCGCGCGCTGGCCATCCAGGAGGCGGCCCTCGGCCCGAACCACCTGGACGTCGCTCAAACGCTCAACACCCTCGGCGGATATTGCTTGGACCAGGGAGAGCCCGCTCGCGCCGAGCCGCTCCTGTTGCGCGCGCTGGCCATCCGGGAGGCGGCTCTCGGCCAGCATCATCCCGACGTCGCGGTCACGCTCTGGTCGCTCTCCAACCTCTCCGTGGCCCAGGGGAACTCCGCTCGGGCCGGGCCCCTGCGGTCGCGTGCGGTGGCCGTTTGGGAAGCGGCTCTGGACAACAATCCTCCGGATGTCGCGTCCGTGCTTGGCCGACTGGCGGGGCTTTACATGTATCAGGGGGCATTTGCGCGGGCCGAGCCCCTATTCGAACGTGCCGTGGCCCTTCGGGAAGCGACGGTCGGCAAGAGCCATCCCCTCGTCGCCGCAACGCTTTACAGTTGGGGTATGTCCGCCGATTACCAGGGGTTGTATGGCCGCGCCGAGCCGCTTACCGCGCGCGCGCTCGCCATCTGGGAGGCGACCCTCGGCAAGCGCCATCCCCAGCTCGCCCACCCGCTCCTCCAACTCGGAAGAATCTACACGGACCAGGGATTGTACGCTCGGGCCGAGCCCCTTCTCAAACGCGCGCTGGACATCCGGCAAGCGACCCTGGGCGAGAAACACCCTCGAGTCGCCCAATCGCTCAGCAGCCTCGGCAACCTCTACCTCGCACAGGGACTGCCGGGTCGTGCCGAGCCGCTCCTCCTGCAGTCATTGGCGATCTGGGAAGAGCGTCTCGGCAAACACCATCCCGACCTCGCCCCCACACTCCGGAGGCTTGGCCGCCTCTACCTGGCTCAGGGGTTGTATCCGCGTGCCGAACCCCTCTTCAAGCGCGCGCTGGACATCACGGAGGCGGCCTATGGCAGGAATGACTACGACGTCGCCGACGCGATGCATGACCTCGCCAACCTCTACACGGCCCGGGGTTTGTACGGCAAGGCTCGGCCCCTCTACGCGCGCGCGCTCGCCATCCGGGGCGCGACTTCCGCCGAGAACCACCCGCTCAGCGCGGAAGCACTCAACCAACTCGCCGTGGTGCACCTGGCCCAGAATCGCCTCTCCAAGGCACTCCCGCTGTTCACGCGCGCGTTCGCCATGTCCGAGCAGCGCCTGCGCCACGAGGCCCTTGGCTTCTCCGAGGTGAACCTGGCCCGGTTCCTCCAACTCCTGCGCGCCGACGAGGAGCGACTCTACGCGCTGCTGCGCGCCCATCCCGACAACGCCCGTGTCAGGCGTCTGGCCCTCGGCGCCGCCCTGCTGCTCAAGGGCCGCTCCGTGGAGGAGACCGCCAACATCTCCCGGACCATCTACCGGAGCCTGGGAGCACGCGACCGCGAGGCCTTCGAGCAACTGGGGGGACTGCGCACCCAGCTGGCGCAGCTGTCACTCCAGGGCCCCGGTTCGCTCTCACCGCAAGCCTACCAGCAGCGCCTCCAGAAGCTCTCCGGGCAGGCCGCGGCCCTCGAAGCGGACCTGGCCCAGCGCTCCGCCCCCCTGCGCGCGGTGTCCTCGCTGCCGTCCCCCGCGGACATCGTTGACCGTGTCGCCACGGCCCTGCCAAAGGACGGCGCGCTCGTCGAGTTCATCACCTACGAGGACAGGCCGCTGGCACCCGGGCCCGCGCCGCGTCCCACCTCACTCCGTTACCTGGCGCTGGTGCTCTTTCCTGACGCCACGACCCGCGCCCTGGACCTGGGACCGGCCGAGCCCATCGACCGGGCCGCCTCGCACCTGAGAGACGCCCTGGCCAGCCGGGACGCCTCCGTCGAAGTCCCCGCCCAGGCGCTCCATCGGCTCGCCTTCCAGCCCCTGCGTGCGCTGCTGGGAAGGACCCGTCGCCTTTTCCTTTCGCCCGATGGGCAACTGGCGCTGGTGCCCTTCGCCGCCCTCCACGATGGCCACCAGTTCCTGGTGGACACGTTCGACTTCACCTACGTCTCCTCCGGCAAGGACCTGCTGCCTCGCCCCCCGGAGCGGGTGTCCCCTGACGCCGTGGTCGTCCTGGCCAACCCCGACTTCAGCTCACCGCTCCCGGCGCACACCTCCTCCCAGCGAGGCGCTCCCGCGCTGGAGGACTTCTTCTCCACGCTGTCCACGAATGGAGTGCAAAGGGCCTGGGCGCTGACCCCACTGCCAGGCACCCGCCAGGAGGCCGAGGCCATCCAGCGTCTGCTTCCGCATGCCCAGCTTTTCATGGGCCCCGAGGCCACCAAGGAGCGACTGATGCACCTGCCGACCCCCGGCATCCTCCACCTGGCCACCCATGGCTTCTTCCTGGGGGACGCGTCCGTGTCCACGGCGTCCCGTGCGGTCGCCCACTTCGGCGCGCTGGGAGAGGCCCCCCCGGCAACCGGCGCCGCCACGGACCCCTTGTTGCGCTCGGGCCTCGCCCTCGCTGGGGCGAGCGCTCCGGCGCCCTCCGGCTCCAGCTCCGCCTCCCCGCCCTCCAGCAGCCTGGTGACGGCGCTGGAGCTGGCGGGCCTTGACCTCTGGGGGACCCAGCTCGTCGTCCTCTCCGCGTGCGACACCGGCCGTGGGGACGTGAAACTGGGCCAGGGCGTGTACGGGCTGCGCCGGGCATTCCTCGTGGCGGGAGCGCAGACGGTGGTGATGAGCTTGTGGAGGGTGAACGACGCGACGACGAGCGCGCTGATGGAGGCCTACTACCGCAACCTGTTGGCAGGACAGGGGCGAGCCGCGGCACTGCGCGAGGCGATGCGGGAGTTGCGGAAAACCCAACCGCATCCCCACGCCTGGGCGCCCTTCATCGCGATGGGCCTTGATGCGCCCCTGCGCCCGCTCACGGTGGGAGCTGGCCGGGCAACTCCAAGCTCAAGGTAGCCCTCCGCGCCTGCCCATTCCCGGAAATGGGCAGACATGCGACCCGAGTGGTAGGGCAGGTTGTGCCAACCCATTCCTACCCTGTTTTTGCATGGGTGTGATTGCATCGCGACGCCGTCCCGTGGATCCTGTTTCACGCCACGTGAACAGGAATGAACCGGAGACCGGATGTCCGACCCCGTACGCGTCATCTTCCGCAACCAGGCCAACGCGCCTGTGACCGTCATCATCAACGGCTATCAGAACGCCAGCAGCGTCCCGGTGCGTGTCTATTCGGGGCAGGTCACCGGCATGAGCGGCGTGTTCCAGGTGTCTGGCTATGCCAGCTACGCCTGCTCCGCCTATGCGACGAGGATGCTCTCCCCGGCGCTCGCCCCCCACACGGACGTGTCCGTCGTCTTCACCTCGGAGCAGACGCCATGAGCAACATGCGTGTCGTTTTCACGCCCAGCCCGGGACAGGGCTATCAGGCGGACATCAAGAAGGTCGCCCAGGGGCACGTCAGCAGCGTGACGAACGTGTCGGTCCACAAGGGCGCGACCACCGACGCCATCGCGACGTTCAGCGGCGGGCCGGGTGACAGCTTCTTCATGGAGCTCGCCTCCTCGGGAGGACCGCGGGCCATCTCGGGGACGGCGACCTTCTCGTCGGACGTCACCGTCACCTTCGGGATGCTCTACACGGTCTTCGAGGAAGGATGAGCGCTCCTCCGGCCCAAGAGACGCCGTCGCTCTTCCTGGTGTCGCTGCCCCGCTCCCTGTCGTCGACCACGTGGCAGTGGTCGCGCGAGCTGTTGGGGCTCTCGGCGCCCGGATGGGTGACGGACGGCGAGGTGCTCAACCTGGAGCGCTTCGGCTTCGGGCCCCACCCCGCGGCGGTGCACTTCCTGCGCCCGTCGGATGGCCCCGCCTTCGAGGCCGCTCGCGAGCACCTGGTCCACCTGGTGCGCCCCACGGGCTGGGCCTACAAGGACGTCACCCAGCCCTTCGTCGTCTCCGCCGCGCTTCGCGAACCGGGCGCCCTCCGGGTGATGAAGATCCACCGCTCCATCGCCGACGTGGCGCTCGCCATGGAGGGCCGGGGTTGGACCTATCCGGCGCGAGGCGTGCGCCGCGACGACCCGGATGAGGCCCTCATCGAAGGCCTGCTCGACGCCCAGGAGGCGCTGGAGGCCATTCCCGGCCTGGTCGTGGACTTCGACGACCTGGTGATGGACGAGCTCGCGCTGCCCGCCTCGCTCCGCAGCCTCTATCCCGGGCTCGCGATGCCCGACACCGTCTCCTTCGACGAGGCGTTCCTCCGGGCGCGGGACGAGGTCCTCACGCGACGCCGGAGCGAGCGCCACCGCGTCCTGGGAGACCGCGTGCTGGAGGCCGTGCGCCGGCGCGCGGAGCAGCGCCAGAGGAACTCACCGGACGCGCCCCGGCCGGGCTCCGCGCGCCGGAGCCGCCCGCGGGTCCTCGTGGTGGGAGACGCCGTGGCCCCCACCGGCTTCAGCCGGGTCACCGAGAGCATCTTCCGGCGCGTCTCGCGCGACTACGACGTCCACCAGCTCGGCATCAAGTACGCGGGCGGCGCCCACGATCTGCCCTGGACGCTCCATCCGGCCAACGACGCCCGCGGCGTCAGCAAGCTGCCGGAGCTGTGCGCCAGCCTGGAGCCGGACCTCGTCTTCCTCGTCAACGACATCTGGGTGCTCGGGGACCATGTCCGGGCGCTCGGCCGCGTCCCCGGACGCCACCGGATGGTGGCCTACTGTCCCGTGGACTCCGGCCCGCTGAGCCCGAATTTCCTCGCGGGGCTCCAGGGCGTCCACCGCCTCGTCGCGTACACCCGCTTCGGTCAGGGCGAGCTGAGCGCCGCCGCCGCCCGGCTCACCACCGCGCCCACCTGGCCCCGGGTGGACGTCATCCCCCACGGCGTCGACACCGACGTCTTCCGTCCCCTGACGCCCCCGGGCCCGTCGCTCGTCGCATCCCGCCGCGCCAGCCGCGCCGCGCTGTTCGGGACGAACGAATTGGACGACGCCTTCATCGTCCTGAACGCCAACCGCAACCAGCCGCGCAAGCTCATCGACCTCACGGTGAAGGGCTTCGCCGCCTTCGCACAGGGGCGTCCGGACGCCCGGCTCTACCTGCACATGGGCACCGACGACGTGGGCTGGGACGTGCGCGGGCTGGGGGCGCGCTTCGGCGTCACCGACCGCCTCATCATCAGCACGGACCAGCGCTTCGCGCCCCGGCTGTCGCTCGCCCAGCTCAACCACGTCTACAACGTGTGCGACGTGGGCGTGAACACGTCCAGCAGCGAGGGCTGGGGGCTCGTCGCCTTCGAGCACGCCGCCACGGGGGCCGCGCAGGTGGTCCCCGGCCACACCGCCCCGGGGGAGCTCTGGGCGGGCAGCGCCGAGCTGCTCGACGTCGCGTTGACCTTGTGCCAGCCCCGCATCCTCACCGACGCCCACGTGCCGTCCGTGGACGCGCTGACCGCGGCGCTGACCCGGCTGTACGAAGACCGGGCGCACCTGGAGGCCCGCTCCCGGGCCGCCCACGCGCTCGCCACCCGTCCCACGCTCCAGTGGGACACCATTGCCCTGGAGTGGGCCCGCCTCTTCGAGGACGAGCTCTCCCAGGGAGGAGGCCGTCCATGAACAATCTCTATCAGCAGGCCCTCGCGGGAACCCTGGCTTCGGCCCCCACCGGAGGCATGCGCTCGCTCCGTTTCTGGAACAACCTGCCCGTGGACACGCAGCTCTTCTACCTGGCCGAGGACGCCTCCCGGTGCGCCATGGGCGTCGTCCCCGCGGGCTACGCGGTCAACTTCTGGGTGGCCAACGGGGACTGCATCAGCTGGTCCTGCCGCCACACGGGCTCGTTCGTCGGCGTGTGCTCCATCACCTCCGGCACCCCCAGCGTCTTCTTCGGCCCCAACTCCATGGTGGCCCCCAACGACATCGGCCTGCCCCCGCAGCCCACCTCCGAGGTCATCATCCCTCCGGACTCCCCTCGCGTCCTCGTGGCCGCGGGGCTGCTGGCGAACCGCAACCGCACCATCCGCGAGCAGTACTGGCGGCGGCTGCCCGAGTCCTACACCATCGCTCCGGGAGAGACGCAGACGGTCAGCACCACGTCCACGTCGAACATGCAGCAGACGTCGTCGAACACCGAGACCGTCTCCGCCTCGCTCGGCGCCAACGCGAGCGCGGGCTGGGGGCCCATGTCCGTGGGCATCTCCGCCAGCCTGAGCGCCAGCTCCACCAGCGCCCAGGAGGTCTCGCTCAGCACCGAGTACACCGCCTACGTCTCCGACACCCTCACCGCCACCGAGAGCTACACGCAGATGTTCCTCAAGTGGCAGTTGATGGACATCGTCAGCGTGCTCTCTCCGAGCGGAGAGGTGCTCTCGAGCATCGTCAACGGGCTGTCGCCGGTGGTGCTGCAGGGGCCCTACAACGTCACGGACCTCTCCACGCTGAGCGCCCCGAAGAAGGCCCTGAAATCAGCGGGTCCGGGCTTCCCCCGCACGCGGGTCGCCGCCCGTCCGTTCCAGCCCCGGGTCCTGGCGGAGCGCAGGTGATCATCGCGTACTGGAATACCCAGCGGGCCAGCGCCGTGGCGTCTCGAAACCTGGAGCCCAAGGCCCGCAGCCTCTGGTGCTGTCAGCAGATCGGCCAATGGATCCACCGGTGCATGGAGGCCCATGAGATGAGCCCCGCGCTCATCTTCCTGTCGGAGGTGTCCCAGGGCGGAGGCGAACTGGCCGCGTTCCTCACCCGACTCACGGGCTACCCGACGCGGTACATCGCCACGAGCGACAAGAACGGCAACGCCAGCCCCTGCTCCTTCCTCGTCATGTGGCGGCAGGACCTGACGCCGGAGCTCAAGATCATCGGCGCCAGCAGCAAGCGGCCCATGGTGCGGGCGCGACTGGAAGACCTCACCGTGGCGGCCGTCCACATCGTCGCCAACCCGGAGAAGGCTCCCGATGAGATCCTGGACGCCATCTACAACCTCCACGACGAGTCACAGCCCACGGCGCTCATCGGCGACATGAACTTCGCCTGGGACCGCCTCAATGAGACACGGCCGGGCCTCAACAAGAGCCTTTCCGCCGAGGTCCGGCGGCTCTACGGCTGGACGCCGGTCCATCCCTCCCTGCTGGCCACCTATGGCAAGAACGTTCAGAACCAGGGGGTCGTGACCCGGATCCTGGACTACATGTGGAAGTCGGGCGACGTCAGCCGCGTCGAGACCATGGCCCCCATTCCCAACTACAACCAGTGGATGCAGATCGACCACGCCCCCATCGCGTACCGCATCTCCCGGAACGACGAGGACGAGCTGATGACCGACGACGAGGATGACTGGGCGGACGTCGCGGGGGTCGGGTAGCGGCGAAGGCGCTCAGCCGCGCTCCGGGGCGTGGCGGCGCAGCCACTCCCTCACCGTGGGCCAGAGCGTGCCCGCGTGGTGCTCGCGGAAAAAGCCCAGGTGGCAGATGCCCTGGCCGGCGCTGTCCGCGGGGGAGAACTGCCGGCGCTCCACCGCGCAGCCGGTGAGGTGCCCGCAGACCAGGTCGATGGCTTCGGGCGGTCCCCAGGGATCGTCATCCAGGCCAATGGCCAGCACCGGCATGCGCAGCCGGCCCAGGCGGGCCGCGGCGTCCACGCTTGCATCATCGAAGTAGAAGCGGGGCAAGGACGCCCAGCGGCTCCACTCCAGCGACGCCTGGGCGGGCACGTCCTCGCCGAGCCCCAGCCGCGCATAGGGCATGTAGCCCAGGAACCGCGCGCACAGCGGCCCGATGAGCTTGAGGTACAGGCGGACCAGCATCCGCTCCCGGAAGGACCGGATGAACCGCAGGCTCCCGGCCTGGGACGCCACCGTCACCGCCGCGGTGAGCCGCTGGCTGCTCGCGCTCAGCGCGATGGCGTGGCCGCCGAAGCTGTGTCCCACGGCCAGCAGCGGCAGCCCCGGATGGCGCTCCGCCGCCCAGCGGGTCACCGCGTCCACGTCCTGGTCCGCCCAGGTGAGGAACCCGGCGCGCGTCCGCTTCGCCACGCCGGACGGGTGCACGCCCCGGTAGTTGTAGGTCACCACCGCGAAGCCGTCGTCCGTCAGCCGCGCCGCGAACGCGAAATACATGCTCGCCGGCATGGCCGTGGCGGGATGCACCAGCACCACGCCCCGGACAGGGCCCTCCGGGCTGTGCAGCGCGGCGTGCAGCTCGAAGCCATCGGCGCAGGTGATGCGATGCGGAGTCGAGCGTGCCATGGGCCCTGTGAGCGGCTTCGCGAAAGAACCTATCGGCTAGCATGTGATTCCGGGCCGGGCAAGGCCGAGCCCTGGAGCCGGTGCGGAAGGCTCGCACGGATGACACACTGCCCTCCACTTCCAGGAGTCAGCCCATGTCCCAGCGTCGAGCGTCGTGCGTCTGCGGTCAGCTTCGCGTGGAGTGCACGGGAGAGCCCGTCCGGGTCTCCATGTGCCACTGCTTCGCCTGTCAGCAGCGCTCCGGCAGCGTGTACGCCGTGCAGGCCCGCTTCCGGCGCGAAGACATCACCGCCATCCGGGGCCACTCCAAGACGTTCGTCCGCAAGGGCGACGAGAGCGGCACCCCCACCACCTTCCACTTCTGTCCGGAGTGCGGCTCGACGGTCTATTACGTGAGCTCGCGGCAGCCGGAGCTGGTGGCGATCGCCGTGGGGGCCTTCACGGATCCGTCCTTCCCCGCCCCGGTCTTCTCCGTCTACGAAGAGCGGAGCCACGCCTGGGCCGTGCCCCGGGGCATTCCCATGGAGCACATGGACTGAAGCGGCCGCTCACTTCGCGGAAGGCCGTGCCTCCAGCAGGCCTCGCACGAACGCCGCGACCGGACCGGCAAGCTCCGAGAGCCGGTCGACGCGCTCCTCCTCCACCGCCTCCAGGATGAGCTCGTTGATGCCGCCCACGAGCGCCATGGCGATCGCCGGGGACAGCGTCTCCCCGGTGCCCGCCGCGTCGAACTCCCGCCGCATCAGCTCCGCGAAGCTGCGCATCACCTGGCGGCGCAGCTCGAAGCCCTTCGGGCCCACGTGCAGTATCTCCACGAGGAGCGTCCGCACGAGCCCCGGCCGGCTCTGGAGGCTGGAGAGGTACACGGCCGCGCCGATGGTGGCCCGCATCTCCCCCGGAGGCGCGTGCTGGATGGCCGCCTGGATCTCCGCCAGCAGCCGCGCGCTCTGCGCCGCGTAGAGCGCCAGCAGGCACGCGTCCTTGTCCTCGAAGTGCTCGTAGAACGTGCGCTTCGACACGCGCGCGTGCCGCACGATGTCAGCGATGGTCAGCCGGGCGTAGCCCATCTCCACGATGGCCTTCGCCAGGCCCGCGACGAGCCGCTCCCGGGGGGACTCACCTGCTTGCTCGGAGGGGGACGTCATGCGGCTCCCGGGGCTGGTACTTGACCGTACCAGATGGCGCTGCTACCTCTGTTCAACAGACGCATAGGCTGGGTACCTTCCTGTACCACGAGGAGTCGCGTGATGCCCCTGTCCTCCGCCGAGCCGTCCTCGCACGTCGATGTGTTGATCATCGGCGCGGGCCTGTCGGGCATCGGCGCCGCGTACCATTTGCAGGAGCGCTGCCCCACCCTGAGCTACGCCATCCTGGAGGGGCGCGGGGCCATGGGCGGCACGTGGGATTTGTTCCGCTACCCGGGCATCCGCTCGGACTCGGACATGTACACGCTGGGCTACCGGTTCCGGCCGTGGCTGGGGGGCAAGGCCATCGCGGATGGGCCCTCCATCAAGGCGTACATCGAGGAGACCGCGGCGGAGTACGGCATCGACCAGCGGATCCGCTACCACCACCGCGTCACCCGCGCCGAGTGGTCCTCCGGGGACGCGCGCTGGACCGTGGACGTGGAGGTGGGCCCGGAGCGCGCGCCCCTGCGCATGACGTGCGGCTTCCTCTACGCCTGCACCGGCTACTACGACTACGCGAGCGGCTACACGCCCACGTGGCCCGGCACGGAGCGCTTCCAGGGCCGCGTCGTGCACCCGCAGCACTGGCCGGAGGATTTGGACTACGGCGGCAAGCGCGTGGTCGTCATCGGCAGTGGCGCGACGGCGGTGACGCTGGTCCCCGCGATGGCCGGGCGCGCCGCGCACGTCACGATGTTGCAGCGCTCGCCCACGTACATCGCGGATCAACCCGCCGAGGACAGCGTCGCCCGCGCGTTGAGGTACCTCCTCCCCCGGCGCGCGGCCTACGCGGTCGCGCGCTGGAAGAACGTCGTGCGCGGCATGCTCCTCTACCGCCTCGCGCGCAGCCGGCCGGGGCTCTTCAAGTGGCTCCTGCGCCTGGGCGTGAGGCGCGCGCTCGGCAAGACGTTCGACGTCGATACGCACTTCGCGCCCCGCTACAACCCGTGGGACGAACGGCTGTGCGTCGCCCCCGACGGCGACCTCTTCCGCGCCCTCCGCGAGGGCCAGGCCTCCGTGGTGACGGACCACATCGAGACCTTCACGGAGAAGGGCCTCCAGCTGCGCTCGGGCGCGCACGTGGACGCGGACATCATCGTCACCGCCACCGGGCTGAACGTGAAGATCCTCAGCGGCCTGGCGCTGTCCGTGGACGGCGCGCCCGTCCAACTGGCGCGGACGCTCGCGTACAAGGGGATGATGTTCAGCGACGTGCCCAACCTCGTCGCGGCCTTCGGCTACACGAACGCGTCGTGGACCCTGAAGTGCGACCTGGTGGCCGAGTACACCTGCCGCCTGCTCAACCACATGAAGCAGCACGGCTACACGCAATGCGTGCCCCGCGTGACGGGCCCGGACATGACGCCGGAGCCGGTGCTCGACTTCAGCTCCGGCTACGTGCAGCGCGCGCTGGACTCCCTGCCCCGCCAGGGCACGCGCGCTCCGTGGCGCCTGTTCCAGAACTACGTGCGCGACCTGGTGATGATGCGCTTTGGCCGCGTGGACGACGAAGCCATGGAGTTCAGGGGACAGGCGCTGCTTCCGGAGGCGGGCCCCCGTCCCGGCGCGGAGGTGGCGCGTGACTGAGCGCATGCGGCTTCAGGGCAGGACGGCGGTCGTCACGGGCGCGGCGAGCGGCATCGGCCGCGCCATCGCGGTCAGCCTGGCGCGCAAGGGCTGTCACCTCGCGCTGGCGGACGTGAACGAGGCGGGGCTCGCGGAGACGGCGGAGCTCGCGAAGGCGCCGGACGTGCGCATCAGCCGGCACCGGCTGGACGTGTCCGACAAGGAGGCCGTGGAGTCCTTCCCGGCGAAGGTGAAGGCGGAGCATCCCGGGGTCGACCTGCTCTTCAACAACGCGGGCGTCGCGCTCGGAGGCACCTTCGAACAGGTGAGCAGCGACGACTTCGAGTGGCTGTTCAACATCAACTTCTGGGGCGTGGTGCGCCTGAGCCGCGCCTTCCTCCCCCTGCTGCGCCAGAGCGACGACGCGCGGCTGGTGAACCTCTCCAGCGTCTTCGGCCTGGTGGCCCCGCCGGGACAGGTGGCCTACGCGGCCAGCAAGTTCGCCGTGCGAGGCTTCTCCGAAGGGCTGCGGCACGAGCTGGAGGGCACCACCGTGGGAGTCACCGTGGTGCACCCGGGAGGCGTCGCGACGTCCATCGCCGCGAGCGCCCGGGTCCCCACCGGCGCGACGGCCGAGGAGGTCACCCGCCGCCGCAAGTCGTTCCAGAAGATGCTGAAGCTCCCGGCCGAGGCCGCGGGCGACATCATCGTCCGCGGCGTCGAAGCGCGCGAGCAGCGCATCCTCGTGGGCAAGGACGCCGTGGCGCTGGCGATGCTCGCCCGCCTCTTCCCCGTGACGTACTGGAAGCTGCTCGGCCCGCGCCTGCGCTCCTGACGCTGGCCCGGCAATTCAGTTCGAGTCGATCCAGACTGACCTCTCGCGCATCGGAGGAACTGGGAGCCGTTCAAGAGCAGGCGGCGGAGGATGAAAGACTGGACAAGCTGCCGAAGAGATGGCCAGGGCCCTGCTCAAGCCTGAAGTTGCCCACCGCGCCGGGTTGCCGAACTCCTGCACTCACCGAACGTCCTCGCCGTCGGGGCGTGCAGCCCTACTCCAGGATAGCTCCCCCAACCCGCGGCTTCCTGGCTTGCTTGAAAGGTCGTGGCCATGCGTTTGCGCGCATGCATCGCACTCCTGCTCTTCCTATCAGCCTGCGCTTCGTCGACACCGTCTTCCCGTGCGCAGGGCACCCGGAGCCCGAGGCTCGCCAATCTTCAGCGAGCGGCGAAGCTGCCCTGGACTGACGGGGGGCGTTGCGTTGTCCGCGAGGCTTCCCAGTCTTGGCCCGTGCTGGTCGAGCGATGTTATCAGGCGCTCGACCATGACCGGATCGAGTTCCACGACACCACGGGAAGATGCGCGGTCGCCTCCGCTGGCGTTGGTGCCATGGAAGTCGGACTCTGCGTTCTGGTGGCTCCTGAGATCGTCGTGGGAGCCGTCATCGTCCTTGGTTTCGTGGTGGTCGCCGCCGCCATCAAGGAAGAGCTTGATGCGTATGAGTTACGACACCTCTATCCGGAGGAAGCAGGGACCTCACGAGGAACGAAGGTGGCATCCCGAGATGCTGAAGCGCAGCGCAAGCCCAAGCCGAAGCCCGAGCCAGCGGGGCAGGACTGGCAGCCCCCAGTGCCGACCGATCCACTGGAGCGAGAGCGCCGCCCGGAGTGCAAACCAGTCCCGGTGCGACACCTGGGCGGCAATGACCCACACAACGAATGTGCTGACAACATTCCAAACAACAGCTTCCCTGGCTGGGATGTGCTCGTCAATGGGAAGAACTTTGACGGATTGGTATTCGCTACACGCACGCTGTGGGAGGTCAAGACCGACAATTTTGACACATACCCGCCCGATCTTCGCAGGATTGTGCTCGATGATCAGGTGCCCAAGATGCAGAGCGAGCGCGAACTCGCCAGGGCCTGCGGATTCGACTTCAGGGTCGCAGTGCGTAGTGCCGCGCACAAAGCTGCCTTGCTTCAACGAGACAGCACCCTCAGAGTTGTCGTCATGAACTGGTGTTGAAATGACAAATCCATCGGAATCACTGAGTCTTGTCGCCTACGCCCCAGCACCAACCAGGGGCGACAATCGCCCGTTGGCCATTGTTCATGGAATGGAACGCACCTTCCCCGGCTTGCGCTTGGAGTGGACAATCTCCGACGCGGGGCAACTCATCCCATTGCCGCAACGTGATGAGTGGGTGGCCAAAGGAAGAAGAGACGGACCGGGAATTCCGCTCGTCTGCGATGGCGGAAATGCGAGCAGTCGCGTGACGCTCTCCGGATGGGAACGGCCAGCGGGCAGTTCCCCAGGCAACCTCAGACTGTTTGAAGTCCATGCGGATATGCCATGGGACGCAACCGGCATCGCGGCGGCGGCTGCGGTGTTGGAGGACATCGGTGACTGCGCTCGCGCGTTCTGGGGGTATGTCAATCCGGAGGGAATCGCCGTGACAGTGGCGGAGCAGTTTCGCCACCCGGAGGATGATCCGCATATCTCACCGAAAGGGCTGCCCTCGCTCAAGCTCCCGTGGGAACTCCCCGCGCCTGAGATTCCGCATTACCTCGCGTGGCTGAACTACTGGTCGGCCGCTGCTGCACGAGCCCTCGGGTTTCCGGACCCTTCGCGCGACGCCGAGTTGCTGTCGCGGGCTCGGCGCACGGCGACGGGCGGGTGGGTCGTGCAGCTCACGGAGGCGCCCCTCGACTTGGACGATCCTGCCCACCTGAACACGCTCAAGCGGACTTACGAGCGCTTTCCGGAGATCGGCGGACGCGCCGCGCCTTGAGCTCGATTCAGCGACTCGAGGCGGGGCTCCGCTCCTGAAAGCTGTCTGACAATCAGACAGGCCTGCGAAACAGGTCGCCCAGGTCGGCGGGCAGCTGCGACGCCACGGCGGCGACCTCGTCCTCGGGGATGCGGTCGCGCACGGCGGTGAACACCGCGGTGACGACGCGGAAGGCCTGGTCGGGCTTGATGTTCAGGTGGTCCGCCACGTCGGTGATGAACTCATCGCGGCCAATGCGCTTGGCGCGTGAAGGCCCCCGGTGCACCGAGCAGGCCCCCAGGATGGCGCCAATGCCGCCGGGCAGCGCGCGGTAGAGCTTCACGTCCTCGCCATCCGACAGCCTGCGGGCGAGCGAGCAGAACACCGCCTTCGCCGCCTCCCGGGCCTCCAGGCCCTGGGTGTGCATGACGGCGTCCCCCTGGATTTCATCCAGGAACGGCTGGAGCTCGAGCGACTCGTCGCGCTCCTTGACGGGCACGGCGTGGGTGTCGGGAGGAACAGTCGAGGCCATGGCAGCGTCTCCGAAGGTTCAGGGCCCCAAGACGGGGCCGTGGTTCCGAAGACGCTGCGCATGTGCCAGCCCCCCTGCATCGTCCACCCGCGCCGGGGGCGCGCGGGCGGGCGGGCCAACGCTGAGGCAGTCCAGCCACACCTGACAGGTGATGTTCCTCACGGAGCGTCCGTGCTCTCATCGCGCGCCGGACAGAAGCAAGACGTGAGGAGGCCCCGTGTTCAGGTATCGCTGTAGGACCTGTCGCCAGAGTTGGAGCTCCACCGCGGCCTGTCCCTTCTGTCCCTTCTGCCCGTTCACCTTCAGCAAGCCGGAGCTGCTCGAAGGGACGGCGCCGTCTGGCCTGGAGAACGAGGCGATGACCTGCCCGGACTGCTCGGCGACGGTGCGGGTGGCCAGGTTGGAGTTGGAGCGCGTCAACGCATGCCCGACCTGCGGCACCCGCAGGCCCCAACCCGGAGATGGAGGCAGCGGCGAGGACGACGAGCGCGCCGTCCAGGAAGAGCTCGGCCAGGAGCGCATGCGGCTGCTGGGAGGCATCCGGAACATCCTCCGGTGCACCCCGCAGAGCCACGTGCTCTGCCTGGGGGCCAGCAAGCACCTGGCGCTCGTCTACTCCGCGACGCAGGCCGGCCAGTACACCTTCGTGAGCCTGGACGCGAATGACGTGGGGGAGCGGGTCCGCGTCCTCAAGCTCTACCACCCCGAACTGGACGTGAAGGATCGCAGCTCGATTGGCGCCTATACCGACCGGATCATCCTCAAGGGTCCACCCCCGCTCCAGGTCCAGGTCCGCTTCCTCTGCCTGGGCTACGACGCCTTCTTCGAAAAGAACCCCGACAAGCGCTACGACGTCTTGATCGACAAGGCCTCGTGGATCTTCAGCGACTCGAACGCGGCGGGACGCTACCTCGCGAGCCTGAACGCGGGCGGGTATTGGATCACCGACAACGACCTGGACTACGGACAGGCGCCGTGGCTGCTCTCGATGCTGGGGCTCACGAACGAGACGGCGCGGTTGAACGACCTCGCCAGGATTGGCTACGGCTACCTCACGGCCCTCATCTACCGGCGCACCGGTGAGCGCTCCTCGGAGGTGCTCACGTACGTGATGGCCTACTGTCAGAGCGTCCGGCAGATCCTCCGCAGCATCCGGGACCGGCTGCGCTACGGCTCGGACGTCCTGGAACCCTTCATGGTCAGCGCGATGGCCATCCGGCAGATGAAACCCATGCTCGTGCAGGCAGGATTGGGCACGCAGTACGAGCAGGCCCTGAGCTTCTGGGAGGAGAAGCTGCCGGCCCTTCGGGACGCGGATGAAGACGCCACGGACGAGGATCCGACGCCGGAGGTGGAGATCCCCCTCCCCGCCCAGCAGACGCTCCAGGGCCACCAGCTCATGTTCCGCTTCGCGAATGCCTCGAAGGAGGAGCTGTCGACGATCGTGGCCAACACCGTCCTGAGGGAGAAGCAGCCCCCATTCACCGCGTTCACGGTCTTGAGCGTCGAGAAGTCCGAGGGCAAACCCGCGATGCTCTGGACGTTCAAGATCGAGCGCCGTTGAGCGGCACACCGCCGCCCACGGCGCTCTGTCGACTCAAAGGCTACCCGTGCGGCACCGGCCGGGGCTCGTCGTGGACGGAGCTTGAATCGTCCCCGCCCTTCCCCTTGCTGAGCCGGTTGCCCACCCGCGTCTTGATGCGGTCCGCGACCACGTAGAACGCGGGCACCACGAGCAGGCTCAGGACGGTGGACACGGACAGGCCGCCCAGCACCGCGACGGACATGGGTGCGCGCGTCTCGCTGCCCGCGCCCAGCGCCAGCGCAGCCGGTACCGCGGCCATCATCGTCGCCAGGGACGTCATCAGGATGGGCCGCAGGCGCACCGGCCCCGCGCGCAGCATGGCCTGCATCGCGTCCGCGCCCTGCTCGCGCTGCTGGAGCGCGTAGTCCACCAGGATGATGGAGTTCTTCTTCACGATGCCCATCAAGAGCAGCAGGCCAATCATGCTGAAGATGTTCAGCGTGTGTCCCGTGACGAGCAGCGCGAACGACGCGCCCGCCACCGACAGGGGAAGGATCGTGAGCACCGTCACCGGGTGCAGGAACGAATTGAACTGCGCGCCCAGCACCATGTACGCGACGGCGATGCCCAGGAAGAGCGCGAAGATGAGGCTGCTCATCGAGTCGCGGAACGCCACGCTCGCGCCGCCCGCCACCACGCGGATGCCGCCGGGCAGGTTCTTGCCCAGGGACTCCACCGTGGCCAGCGCGTCCTCCTGATTGGCCCCCGGCGCCACGTTGGCGTAGAGGCTGATGGCGCGCTCACGGTCGCGGCGGGTGATGGCCTGCAGCGCGGGCAATTCCTCCTGCGTCACCAGCGCCGACAGCGGCACCAGCATGTTGTTCGCCGTGCGGACCTTCAAGAGCGACAGGTCCTCCGGCCGCGAGCGCTGGCTCGCGAGCAGCCGCATGCGCACGTCGATGCGCCGCCCGCCGCTGCTGTACTTGCCCACGCGCACGCCGCCCACCAGCGCGTTCACCGTGGATGCCACCGTCTGGATGGGCACCCCCAGGTCCGCCGCGCGCGCGCGGTCCGGGGTGATGCGCAGCTCCGGCTGACCCAGCTGGTAGTCCGTGTCCAGGTCCACCACCTTGCCGGACGCCTGGAGCTGCTCGCGCAGGGACTGGCTCGCCTCCACCAGCTTGTCCCAGTCCGAACCGCGCACGCTGAACTCCACCGGGAAGCCGCGCTGCGCGGTGAAGCCCGCCTGGGACAGGTCCTGCACCACCGCGCGCAGGCCCGGGTAGCTGTTGAGTTCCTTGCGCAGCACCTGCGCGAACTCCGCCTGCGACATGCGCTGATCCGTCGGCACCAGCGTCACGTTCATGTTGCCGGCGTTCACGGAGGAGCCGCCGCCACCGCCGCCCACCACCACGAACACGCGCGTCACCTCCGGGCGGCTGGAGACGAAGGCCTCCGCGCGCTTGAAGAGGCGGTTGGTCTCCTCCAGGCTGCTGCCCACCGCCGTCTGCAGGCGCACGGACATGCGGCCCTGGTCCTGCGACGGCACGAACTCGCCCGGCAGCGCCTTGAACGCGAACGCGCTCAAGATCAGCATGGCCACCGCCGCCAGCAGCACGCGCCAGGGCCGCACCAGCCCCCAGCCCAGCACCCGCGCGTACAGCGCCTCCAGCTTGGAGAAGGCCTTGTCCACCACCACGCCCACCCGGCTGCGGTGCTCGCGCGACGTCTTGAGCAGCTGCGCGCATCTCGCGGGCGCCAGGGTGATCGCCTCCACATAGGACAGGAGCACCGCCACGCACAGTGTGACGCCGAACTGGAGGAAGAACCGGCCGATGATGCCCTTCATGAAGACGACGGGCAGGAAGATGGCCACCACCGCCAGCGTCGCCGCCAGGGCCGCGAAGGTGATCTCCGCCGTGCCCTCACGCGCGGCGCTCACCCGGTCCTTTCCTTCCTCCGCGTGCCGGAAGATGTTCTCCAGCACCATGATGGCGTCGTCCACCACGATGCCCACGGCCAACGCCAATCCCAGCAGCGTGAACGTGTTGAGCGTGAAGCCCAGGAAGTAGATGACCGCCACCGTTCCCAGGAGCGACATGGGGATGGCGAGCACCACGTTGAGCGTGCTGGACAGCGACCCCAGGAACACCCAGCACACGAACGCGGTCAGGATGCACGCGAGCAACAGCTCGAATTCAATCTCGTGCACGCTCTCCTCGATGAACTGCGTCGAGTCGAAGTTGATGCTCGCGCTCATGCCCTCCGGCAGCTCCTTCTGGAGCTGATCCAGTTGCTCGCGCACCGCCTGGGCCACCGCCACCGCGTTCGCGCCGCGCTGCTTCTTGATGCCCATGGCCTGCGCGGGCTCGCCGTTCACGCGCGCGAGGCGCCGCTCGTCCTCGAAGCCGTCCTCCACGATGGCCACGTCGTGCAGGTACACCGTGCGCCCGTTCTCCTCGCGCACCGCCACGTTCGCCAGGGTCTCCAGGTCCAGCGCCTCGCCCATGAAGCGGACGTTGACCTCGCGCCCTTGCGTCTCGATGCGGCCCGCGGGCAACTCCACGTGCTCGCGCTGGAGCGCGGCGATGACGTCCGTGACGGTGAGCCCGTGCGCGTCCAGCTTCTGCGCGTCCACCCAGATGCGCACGTTGCGCTCCAGCAGGCCGCCCAGGATGACCTCGCCCACGCCGGGCACCGTCTGCAGGCGCTCCTTCACGCGGTAGCGCGCGAAGTCGCTCACCACCTGCTGGGAGAAGGGCCCGGCCACGCCCAGCCACATGATGGGCTGGTCCTCCGGGTTGGACTTGGAGACGACGGGCGGATCAATGTCCAGGGGCAGCCGGCGCTGGGCCTGGCTCACCTTGGTCTGCACGTCCTGCAGCGCCAGGTCCACGTTGCGCGACAGGTCCAGCTCCACCGTGATGTTGGCGCTGCCCTGGCGCGCGGAGGACGTGATGCTCTTGACGCCCTCCACCTGCGTCACGGCCTCTTCGATGAACTCGACGACGTCCGACTCGACCGCCTCCGGGTTGGCGCCCTCCCACGACACGGAGATGTTGATGGTGGGGAAGTCGACGTCCGGGAACTGGCTGATGCCGATGCGCTGGGCCGCCACCAGTCCGAAGATGATGGTCGCCGCCATGATCATCCAGGCGAACACCGGCTTCTTGATGCAGACGTCGGTGATGCTCATGGACGGCCCTCCGTGGCCCGGTTCGCGTTCGTGTCGCCGCGGGCCTCGGCCGGGGGCTGCTCGCCGCCCACCCTGGGCTTCGGGCGCTCCTGCTCCACGCGCACGGACACGCCGTCACGCAGGGCCTCCGCGCCGCGCACCACCAGCGTCTCACCGGGCTTGAGGCCCTCCTTCACCTCCACCCGCCCGTCCGGCGTGCGCAGGCCCAGCTCCAGGATGCGCTCGCGCGCCTTGTTGTCCGTCACCACGAACGCCAGGAAGCCGCGCTCGCTGGGGCGGATGGCCGTCTGCGGAATCACCGGGCTGTCCCCGCGCGACTCCACTGGCACGCTCACCGTGGCGAAGGCGCCCGGGCGCAGCTTCCGCGCGGCCTCGCCCGTCACCTCCGCGGTCACCGCCACCATGCGGCTCTGCGTATCCGCGCTCGCGGACACGTAGGTGATCTTCGCCTCGTACGACCCACCGTCCGAGCGCACCGTGAAGCGCGCGGGCATCCCTGGTTGGATCCGCGTCACGTCCGCGGCGGGCACGTTGAAGCGCAGGAGCAGCGGCTCACGGCGCAGGAGCGTGGCCAGCACCACGCCCGGCTGCACGTACTGGCCCGTCTGCACGGTGCGCGTCTGGAGGATGCCGTCCATGGGGGCGCGCACGTAGGCGTCGCGCTGGTTGAGCTGCGCCTGATCCAACGCCGCCTTCGCGGCCGCCATGTCCGCCTGCGCGGTGGCGGCGCGGGCCTGGTACGTCTCCAGCTGTTCCGCGGGCAGCAGGCCCGGGCTCTGCGCGTTGACCTCCGCGCGGCGCTGGGCGCCGGCCTTCGCCTCCACCAACGCGGCCTGGGCCTTCTGCAGCGCGGCCTCCGCGGCGCGCACGGCGATGGCGTAGCGCGCGGGTTCGATCTCCGCGAGCGTGTCGCCCTTCTTCACCGTCTGGCCTTCCGCGAAGGACACCTTCTCCAGGGCGCCCGGGACGCGCGCGGTGATCTGCACGCTCTCGAAGGCCTCCACCGCGCCCACGGCGCTGACCGCGTACTCCACGTCGCGCGCCTCCACGGGCGCGACCTCCACGGGGAACTGGGTGGGGCCCCGGCCCGCGCCCTTGCCGCCCTGCGCGGGCGCGTCCTTCTTGCAGCCAGGGGCCAGGGCCAGCACGGCCAGCGACAGGGCCAGCACTCCAGTGCGTTGCATTGCCTTCACGGTTCCTTCCCCAATGGATTCAGTCCGACAGCGGCCCGCAGGCCCAACAGCGCCACGCCCAGCCCATACCGGTTCTGCGCGAGCGTCACCTCCGCCTCGAAGAGGCTCAAGGACGCGTCCGCCAGGGTGAGCGCGGTGGACAGGCCCTGGCGGTAGAGGATGCCTGTTTCCGCGGCGTTCTTCCGCGCCGCCTTCGCCGCCTGCTCGCTCTGCGCGAGCGCGGCCCGCGCCGTCTCCAGGTTGACCCTCGCCTGCTCGATGTCCACCGGCACGCGGCGCGTCGAGGCCTGGGTGTTCAGCTCCGCGACGTTGGCGAGGGCCACGCGCTCATCGCGGTCGGCGTAGCGGGCGCCGCCGTCGAAGAGCGTCCAGGTGAGATCCAACGCGAGGAAGCCATCACCGACGTTGCCGTTGAGGCCCGCCTCGTTGGTGAGGCGGTACTGCGCGCTCGCTCCCAGCGACGGCAGCAGGCGCGCCAGGGGCTCCTTCGCGTTCTCCCGCAGCGAGCGGACACGCAGCCGCGCGGAGAGGATGTCCGGGCGCCGGTCCGTGGCGCCCTGCGTGAGCATCTCCAGGGACGGCGTGGGCTGGATGGCGTCCGCGAGCAGCGGCTCCGGCGGCGCGAGCTCCCCCTGCACGGGCTCCACGAGGAGGTAGCCCAGCTCCAGGCGGCTCGTCTCCGCGGTGCCCAGGGCGGCGGCGAGGTTGGACTCGGCGGTGGCCAGCTCCAGCTCCGCGCGGGTGACGTCGTTGGTGCTGGCGAGCCCGGCGTTGGCGCGGGCCTGCGCGTCCGCCAGGCTCTGCTTCGCGTAGGCCAGGCGCTGCTCGGCGGCCTGGTACACCTGCTGGTTGGCCAGGGTGACGAGGAAGGCGTTGGCGGCGTTGAAGGCCACCTGGCGGCGCGTCTCCACGGCGTCCAGCTTGGAGGCCTCGCTCTCCAGCTTCGCGGCCTTGTAGAGCGGGAAGCCGCGCGCGTCGAAGAGGGCGACCCGGCCGGAGAAGACCGCGCCCAGGGCGTTGAACTTCTGGAGCACGACGGTCTGTCCGCCGACCTCGCGCGTGGACTCCCGCAGGCGCCGCGTGTAGGTGCCGGTCGCTGAGATGGTGGGCAGGAAGAAGGCGCGGGCGCGGGCGACGCGGGCCTGGGCGGCCTCGGCGGTCTGTCCCGCGGCGAGCACGGCCTCGTTCTTCTGCGAGGCCAGCTCCACGGCGCGCTCCAGGGTCAGCGGCGCGGCCCCGGCGTCCGGCCTCGGCGGCTTGGGGAAGGCGCTGGCGGGAGATTCGGCGGCGGGTGCTCCGGAGGGCGCAGGCGGCGTCTGGGCGAGTGCGTCCGGGGCCAGCGCGCAGAGGCAGGCACCCAGGGGCGCGGCGAAAAGGGCACGGCGGACGGTGGGCATAAGGCAGGTGCGGTGGAACGGGCCAGTGTTGAAAGGTCAGCGGCCCCTATACACGGAAGCCGTCATCCCGGGGGTGATGAGCGGAGCGTGTCTGGACGATGCCTCGCGCATCGGACTATGGGTCGGGGAAGAAGGCTCTCGGGTTGAATTGCCGACGGGTGGCGACATCGCCCTACTCCGGGGGTGTGGGCGCGCCCCAGAATGCGTGCCCCATGCGTTTATTCCTGGTCGCTGTGCTCGCGAGCATCCTCGCGGGGTGCTCCAAGGGCGATGAGCTCAAGTCCGCCGCGCTGAAGGTCCAGGTTCATTACGAAGGATTTCGGCCGGGGTGCGTGACGCTGACGGTCACGGATCAGACGGAGGTGTCCCGCCACGCCATGACAGAGGTGAACGTGCCCGCCGGTGCGCCTCCGGGCACGCTGTCCGTGGCGGTCTTCCGGCAGGCCGGCTGGAGCAACGACGTGAAGCTCGTGGCCCGGGCACACGAGCAGTCCTGCGAAGGCGCCCAGGTGGCGACCGCCGAGGCCACCGCGAGCCTCGCGAATGACGGCATCACGCCGGTGGAACTGTCGCTGGCCGCCCTGGACGCGGATGGGGACGGCTTCGTGCGCAGGGAGGACCAGGGCACGGACTGCGACGACCGCGACGAGATCCGGGGTGGCCCCATGCCCTGGTACGCGGACGACGACAATGACGGGTACGGCAACGGGCTCCTGCCGCCCCGCACGGTGGCCTGCGAGGGCCCCGCGCTGACCGCCTCCCGCGCGGGCGACTGCGACGACCGGGACCTGAACGTCCATCCGGATCAGGCGGAGTTCCGGTGCGATGGCAGGGACGACAACTGCGATGGCGTGAAGGACGAGTCGTTCGACGTGGGCGGGACGTGCTTCAACGAGCTCGACTGCCAGGGCGTGAAGGCCTGCGGCGGGCCGAATGGGAGCGTCACCTGCGCGGGCACCGCCACGCCCACGCCCTACTACGTGGACACGGACGGGGACGGAAAGGCCGGCACGCAGATGGGCTCGAAGTGCGGAGCGATTCCCGCGAACGCGAGCCGGGACTCCACTGACTGTGACGAGAGCACCGCCTACGTGGCGAACGGGCTCCCGGAGGTCTGCGACCGTCTGGACAACAACTGCGCGGGAGGCGTGGACGAGGGCACCACCTGCGCCACGCGCGCATGGACAGAGAACGGGAACGTCGGCGGGAACGTCGACTGGAGGTCCATCGCGCTCCACGGCACCCAGGGTGCCTGGTTCACGGGGCAGGACAAGCTGGCCTACGCCACGCCCTCCAGCTTGACGAGCTTCACCTGCAACGGGCAGTGGCGGGCGGCGTGGACCAGCAGCACAGGGCAGGTGTTCCTGGCGGGCGATGATGGAAAGCTCACGACCCGCCTGCCCACGGACACGCCGACCACGCCCTGCAGCGTCATCACCGCGACGGGAAACACCAGCCACCTCAATGGGATTGTCGGGCTGGAGGAGCCCGCGGGCAGCGATCCGGTCCTCTTCGCTGTGGCGAGCAATGGCAACATCGTGCGCTGGCGGTGGCCGGCCGCGCCCACGGTCGTGACCCAGGTGCAGGCCAACCTGCGCGCCATCGATGGACTCGGAACCCCTGACACGTTGTTGGCCGTGGGCTTCGAGACTGTCAGCGGCCAGCCGTCCGTGCGGGCCTTCCGCTCCAACTCGGATGGAAGCGCGTGGCAGGCGGAGTCGTTCAGCGCCCCCATCACGGGCTCCCTGCGCGGGGTGGACGTCGTGAACAGCCGTCTTGCCTTCGCGGCGGGAGATGATGGGGTGGTGCTCCAGCGCTACCTCGGGGTGTGGAGCACCCTGCCCCCACCCAGCTTCCTGACCCTCCGGGTCAACGCCCTGGACGTGCAGGGATTGGCGCAGGGCAAGGTCTATGTCGCTGCTGGACAGGGAGGCGTCTACTTCTACGATGGCAGCACCTGGAGCGCCGTCCATGAAGGGACGAACGCCCTGCGCTCCCTGGACTCGAAGTCTCCGACGAACATCGGCGTCGTGGGCGAACGTGGCACCGTCGCCTACTGGCGGAAGTGAAAGGACCCTCGCCGCTCCACCATGGACCTGCGCGCCGAAGCCCTGACCCTCCGCTACGGCCCCCGCACCGTGCTGGAGCCCACGGATTGCCACATTCCTCCCGGCACGCAGGCGCTGGTGCTGGGGCGTTCGGGGTCGGGCAAGACGACGCTCCTCAAGGCCTTCGCGGGCCTCCTGCGCCCCACTTCCGGACGGGTGACCTGGGATGGGCAGGAGGTCGCCGGGCTCTCGGCGCAGGAGCGACGCGCGCTGCAGGCGTCCTTCGGCTTCGTGTTCCAGACGGACGCGCTCTTCGACTCGCTGACGGTGCGGCAGAACGTGATGCAGCCACTGCTGCGCCGTCGCGTGGCGGAAGACGAGGCCCGTGAGCGGACGGACGCGGTGCTGCGCTCGGTGGGCCTGGCGGACGCGGCGGACACGCTGCCGGAGCGGTTGTCCGGCGGCATGAAGAAGCGCGCGGGGCTCGCGAGGGCCATCGCGGCGAGGCCGGCGGTGCTGCTGGCGGATGATCCGTTCGCGGGCCTGGATCCCGGCACGGCGCGTCAGGTGGCCCGGGTGCTCCTGGAGGTCGCCGGCCAGGGAACGCTGCTGGTGGCGGCGCCGGAAGCGCCGGTGGATCTTCCCCTGCCCCGCTGGTTGTACCTGCGAAGCGGCAGACTGGTGCACGATGGGGCCCCGGCGCCGCGGCTCGAGAGCGCGCCGGACGAGGCCCTCGCATGACTCCGCGGTCCCAGCACCCGTGAGCACCACTGCCCTGGCGTGGCTGGGACGCTCGGCGATGCGGGCGGTGGGCGGCGTGGGAGCGCTGGCCCTGGTCGCGGGCCGCACGGCCTGGGGTCTGCGCCGGTTGGAGCGGCGCGAGCTGGCGCGAGGCCTGGTGCAGTTCGGCTACGGCTCCCTGCCCCTGGCGCTGGCGACGGCTGCGCTGGCGGGCGTCATCGTGGTGGTGCAGGCGGCGCTCTACATCCAGCGCTTCGGGGCGAGGGCCTTCCTGGGATGGGCCGCGGGCTACGGCGTGCTGTGGGAGTTCGGCCCGCTGCTGCTCGGGCTGATCATGTCGGCGCGGATCGGCGCGAGGAACGCGGCGGAGCTGGCCACGCTGAAGGTGGGCGGACAGATTGAAGGCCTGCGAGGCATTGGCCTGGATCCCTTCGCGCTGCTGGTGGCGCCCCGCGTGGTGGCGATGGAGCTGAGCATGCTGGCGCTGAGCACGTTCACGTTCCTGGTGTCCATCCTCTGCGAGGCGGTGGCGGCCAAGCTCACCTTGGACCTGCCGGTGCGGGTGTTCTTCGGGACGTTCGCGCAGATGCTGAGCCCCTCCGACATCCTGGGGGGCGTGGTGAAAACGGGAGCCTTCGGGCTGGCGATCGCGCTGGTGTCCACGGCGGTGGGGCTCCGGGCGAAGGGAGGCGCCCGAGCCGTGGGAGAGGCCGCGGCGAGCGCGGTGGTGCTGGGCTGCGCGGCCATCTTCCTCCTGGACTTCCTGCTGACGTCGCTGCTGTCCAGGTGGCTGGCATGAAGCGGGTCCTGACCTTCTTCGGGGCGCCGGGCGTGATGCTGGCGCGCACGGTGCGGGCCGGCGCGCGGGAGGGAATCCCGTGGAGGGAAACCCTGGCCCAGGTGCACGAGCTGGGCGGGCGCAGCGTGTGGCTGGTGATGTCCGGCATGGCCTTCTTCGGCGCGGTGCTGGTGATGATCGCCAACGCGCAGGCGAAGAAGCTGATCGGCAACGTGGCGGTGCTGGGTCCTGCCTACTTCGAGATGCTCATCCGTGAGCTGGGCCCCGCGGTGTCCGCGCTGCTGACGGCGTCGCGAGCGGGAGCCAGCCACTCCGCGGAGCTGGCCACGATGAGCGTGAACGAACAGGTGGAGGCGCTGGAGATGTCAGCGGGGGATCCGTACGCGGACCTCGTGGCACCCCGGGTGGTGGCGGGTCTGGTTGGAGTACCGCTCCTGAGCGCGTTGGGGACGGTGGCGGCGACAGCGTCGGCGGTGTTGGTGGCGAGCGTGGCGCTGAACATCGACGGCCGGGCGTTCATGGACCCGAGGTACGTGGATGGCTGGGACGTGCTGGTCGGAGGGCTGAAGGTCGTGGCCTGCGGCCTGTACATCCCGCTCGCGGCGGCGGTGGCGGGGTTGAACGCCCGGGGCGGCGCGGAGGCGGTGGGCGAGGCCACGACGGAAGGCGTCGTGGCGGCCAGTCTGGGATGTCTGTTGATTGACCTGACGGTGTCGCTTGCGTTCCAGTTCGTGCGCCTGTGAATGACACCGGTTCGGACACGCTGCTCTTCGAGGATGTGGCGATCGCCTTCGAGCAGGGCCGCCGCGTCCTGGACGGCCTGAGCGCGCAGGTCTCCACGAGGGAGCTGACGTTCATCGCGGGAGCGAGCGGCTCCGGCAAGAGCGTGCTGTGCCGGCTGGCGGTGGGGCTGCTGAAGCCCGGGGCCGGCAAGGTGACGCTGTTCGGGGATCGGGTGGACACGCAGCCGGAGCGGACATTGGTGACGCTGCGCCGCCGGGCGCCGTATCTGGTGCAGGGCCCCGCGCTGCTGGACTGGAGGACGCTGAGGGAGAACGTGCGCCTCGCGGATCCAAGCGCCCCGGAGGAAGCCGTGGAGACAGCGCTGGAGAAGGTGGGCCTGAAGGAATGGGCGGACCGGCTGCCGCCGGAGCTGGGGCCCGGGGCGAAGAAGCGCGCGGCCATCGCGAGGGCCCTGGTGCTCAAGCCGCGTTACCTGCTGTTGGACGAGCCGACGACGGGGTTGGACCGGAGGGCGGCGATGCAGGTGGAGGCGGTGTTGGCGTCGTTGAAGGAACAGGGCCTGGGGGCGCTGGTGGTGTCGCACGACTACCGGCAGTTGAGAGGCATCGCGGACCGGGTGTTGGTGGTGGCGAAGGGGCGCAACGCGTACCTGGGGAGCCCGGAGGGCTTCCTGGAGTCCCCTGCCCCGGAGCTGCGGACACTGACAGCGCCGTTCATGGAGGGCGCGACGGATGGATGAGCAACGGCTGGAGTTGAAGGTCGGAGCGCTGGTGCTCGCGACGGTGGTGGGAGTGCTGGTGTTGCTCTGGTTGATGGGAGAGCTGACGCTGGGCCGGGGAGCGACGCTGGAGGTGGACTTCGCGCACACAGGCAACGTGGTGCAGGGGGCCCCGGTGAAGCTGGGAGGCGTCCAGGTGGGCAAGGTGGACACCATCCACCTCCTGGCGGACCGAAGGGACGCGAAGGGCCTCCCCCTCCCCGTCCGCATGGACTTGTCCGTGGAGCCAGAGGCGAGGAGCGCCCTGCGCAAGGACGCCAGGGTGACGGTGGGAACGGTGGGCCTCTTGGGTGAGCCCTATCTGGAGTTGAACCCAGGCAACGCGGACGCGCCGCTGCCGGAGAAGGAAGCACTCCGGGGCGTGGATGCGCCGCGCCTGGACCTGCTGTCGGAGCAGCTGTCCAAGTTCGTGACACTGCTGTCGGACATGCTGGAAAAGGACCCGGAGGCCGTGACGGGCCTGGCCGCCAACGTGTCTCGATTGGCGAAGACGCTGGACGAGGTCCTGACGGAGAACAAAGGCGACGTGAAGGTCCTGGCCACGGAGCTGGCGGCGGCGTCAAAGGACCTGAGGCAGCTCGCGCAGCTGGCCAAGGAGTCCATGCAGCCCGGAGGCAAGGGAGCAAGGCTCCTGGACGACGCCTCCGCCGTGGCGGCCCTGATGCGAAAGGACCTCCCCGGCCTGACGAAGTCCGCCGGAACGACCCTGGACGGCCTGGCGGCGGTGACGGGCCCGCTGACGCCCGAGGACGGCCAGCAGGTGAAGCTGGCCCTCCAGCGCTTCACGGCGGCAGCGGGCCAGTTGGAGCAGATCGCCACCAAGGCGGACCGGATCCTCGGACAGCTTGATTCCGGGGAGGGAACCGGTGGAGCGCTGCTCAAGGACCCTGCCCTTTACGACGAGCTGAAGACCCTGGTCACGGACCTGCGTAAACATCCGTGGAAGATCCTCTGGAAGGACTGATCGCAGGAGGTGAACATGGGCCCAGGCAGAATTCGTGCGGACCTGCTGAGCGAAGCAGATGCATTGATCATGAGCGGGGAGACAATCCGGGCAATCCGATTCCTCAAGGAGCGGATGCAGTGCGGGCTCAGCGATGCAGTGGAGCTGCTAGATATCCGCTCCCAGGAACTCGAAGAGATCAATGAAAGCTGGCGGCAATCCAAACTGGCCTACAGACAAACCTTGACGCCTGAGTATTGGCGTACGCACGCCCTGGCGAGCATGGAGGCGCTACCGCGCCCCCCGCTGGCACTCGAGGCGCTGTGGGATGGAGACAGCTTCGGCTGGATGCTCGAACTGAATGCCATTCTCCCAGGCGCATCACGCGCGCATCCGCGATTTACCGCTGTTTGCTTGGTTTTGATGCGCGGCCCTTCCGACCACATGATCGAGGTCGCCCTCGAAACAGGCCGGATCGCGCAGGAACGATGGAAGATCGCGCTCTACCTTCCGTCCCACGAACCATCAATTGATACCCCTCGGTGGTGGGATTCCCACTCCACTTGATTCCGTGGAGGAGCCGCTGAAAGGACTGAGTGCCCCTATCCTGGGTCCAGCGCCCACGTTCCTTCCTCCCACCGCTTCAACGCCTCGGAGGCAGCGAAAGAAACCAGGTCCTGCCCTTGAGCAGCCTGTTTGAGGACGGCCGTGGCTTCATCCGTTCGATGGCGGAGGAGGGCAATGCACGTCAGAGCGAAGTCGGCTGCGGCACTTCGTCAGCGGGAGCGGGTGCCGGAGCCGGCGTCTCCTCCTGGATCACAGGCGAATTCAGGGTCCACGAATAGCCATACCGCGCCCCGAGCAGCCGGTACGTCGCGCGCTTCCCGCAGCCCACGACGCCCGTGGTGACGCGGTCCAGCTTGGACGCCTGGAGCTCCGCCTTCGCGCAGTCCATGTCGAACTCGGCGCGGAGCCTCACGTCCGGAATCCAGGCGCACTGCCCCATGATGCAGCGCAGCTCGTAGAGGCCCTCCGTGTTGCAGCCGATCATCCGGTACTGATTCTCTCCCAGGTACTGCGGCGTCAGCTCCTGGTCGCACTTGAGATCCTTGGCGGCGATCTTCTCCAGGTTCGCGTAGCGCTTGGAATTGATGGACGGCCCCATCTGGGAGAAGTCCACCTTGCCGTGGCTCCGGCGCCCCCCGCAGCCCGCCACCAGGAACGCCAAGCCCACGCCCACAACCGACAGTCGAAGCAGGTTCATGGGCGCCCATCTACCCCAGGGCCTCATGGCCTTTCCAGCCCCTCCCCTCACGCGAAAGGAGCCGCCCCACCGCACAAGGCAGGACGGCTCCCAGATCAGCGACGGCGCGTCACTGCATCGACAGGGCCCAGGTGTAGTTGCCGTTCGAGCCCAGCCCGACCAGCGTCGTCTTGCACGTGGCGGTCGTGCTGCCCTTGGACGTGGCGCTTCCCGCAGGCGTCCAGTAGCCGGACGTCCCCAGGATCGGGTTGGGCGGGGTCCAGATGCTACTCATGTTGAAGCGACAGGTCTTGCTGCCGCTCGTGTACTCGAAGACGACGGCGGAGTTGGTGCCGCAGTCCGTCTGGTGCACCCCCGAAATCGAGTTGGCCGCCACCGAGCTCAGGGCCGGGATGACCGCGGCACAGCCGTTGAAGTAGGAGTTGGTGATCGCGCTGGTCGTGATCTTGTTCTGCACCGTGAACGTCAGCGTCGCAGCGTGCGCGGAACCCATGCCCAGCGCCGACACCGCGAACGCAGCCACCACCGTCAAGCTTTTCATGGACAGCCCCCAAGGAAGGGGAATCGCTTCCCCGGAGTCAGTTAAGCGATTCCAGGGAGCCTTGTCCAGACAGCCAACGCTTGGGCATTCATGCAACGGATTGCGAGGAAAATTCTCGCCCGGCTCGCGCCCCCACCTGAGTCAGGCTTGAGTCGCCCGCCGCCAATCGTGGTCACGCCCGACTCACGAACCTCCAGTCAATGACAGACATCCACCCTGCCGTGTCAGGTCGGGGACGCCTCCTCGCTCCCGGGCAGCAGATCCGACAGCAGCATCTGCTCCTCACTGGGAGAGAGGTCGTAGTGGCGGGCTGCCTCCGTGATGATTTCGATCAAGGGGGTACCCGGTTGCTCGGCCCTCCGCATCGCGATCATCCGGGCGGCGCTGCGCAGCGCCTCTCCCCTGGAACGGAGACTTTCACGCATGACGACACCTCGCTGGAGGGAGCGACCGCGGCATGCGGCCCCTCTCTTCACGGTTGGGACTCGTCTGCGCCGTTGCAACGAGCGACGACGGGAAGTGGGAGCAGGCGCTCCCCGTCAGCCCCCGCCCCCGGGAAGCGGGCGGCTCGCAGGGCGGCGCGTGCCTTCCTCTGGGTTCGCGAGCGCTTCAGCTTTGGGGTCGGACCCCACTCCGAAGAACGAGGAATCAGACATGGCAGCGCAAGACATCCCCGGCACCGGCCAGCAGGCAGGAGGCCCCACGCACCGCGCCACGGACATCCCGCTCGATGAGCGCCGCCGCATGCGCCACGAGTCCCGCACGTCGCAGACCTACAAGGCCTTCCTCAAGTACCTGCGCGACGTGGGCCAATTCCAGAGCGAGCAATCTGCCCAGCAAGCCGCCTTCTCCGTGCTGTGCGTGCTGGAGCAGCGCCTCTTCGGAGAGGAGGACAACGACCTGGAGGCCCAGCTGCCCCACAAGCTGCGCGAGCTCCTGGTGCGGTGCGACCGCCACGAGTCCGGACCGCCGCCCCACAAGTTCGGCCGGGAGGAGATGCTGGCGATGGTCGCCACGGACCTGGCGGTGGACGCGGAGAACGCGGAGTCCATCGTCCGCGCCGTCTTCAGCGCCGTCCAGGCGCAGATCTCCCAGGGAGAGAGCGACGACATCGCGGGCGAGCTGCCAACGGACATCCGCGAACTCTGGGCGCGCCCCACCTGACGGACCAGGTACACCTGGGTCCGCCCATGAGAGCGTTATGCCGCGCGCTCACGGCCGTTGTTTCAGGTCCTCGACGAGCCGATTGAGCGCCTCGGCGCCGCGGTATTTGTGCGTGATGTCGAGCATCACCACCGCGCGGAAGCGCAGGGGCAACTTCTGTTCGGGGATGGGGCTGATCTTGATGGGCAGCAAACGGTGGCCTGGGCGGTGGAAGGACTCCTCCAGGCTCAACACGTTCTCGAATAAGGCGCCCCCGTCCGCCAGGTAGTTCTGCGAGAGCGCCACCAAAGTCCGCCGGGACTGCTGGATGCCGTGCTCGGTATTTACGACCCGGTACACATCCCGACCGGTGTCATGGGCGGTGGCGACCTTGAAGCCCTCCTTGTGCAGGCGGGGCAGGAGCACGTCGTAGACCCAGGCCGCGTCGGGCTCCTGGTCGACGAAGCTGACAAAGGCATCGTAGGGCACGTCGGCCGTGCCGGACGCGTCGGTGCCGCGCGGGTGGAGTGCGACGGCGAAGTTCTCCCCCAGGTTCTGCGCATGGAAGATGGGGTGCTGTGAGGGGGCGCCCGAAGAGAAGGCGGAGGCGTCGGTGACATTCCGCTGCACGTATTCGAAGAGGTCGAAGATCCGGATGTGCCCGCTCTCGGAAGGGCGCACGTCGCCTTCCATCCCCTTGAGCAGGTACGTGGTGAACAGGCTGTTACGCGCCCCCTGCAGAGCCCAGGAGATCTCATTACTTCGAGAGGAGGCCAGGATCACGGTCCCCTCACCTTGGGCGAGTGTCTCGAGAAAACGATCCGACAGCCCACGCTCAAGCCCGGCCGCCGGGCGGCCTCCCCCACCTGCCTTCATGACGCCTGCTGAATGGCAGCAATCGAAGATGATGAGCTTCCTGCGTGCGGGGATGGCCCGGATGGCGTCGCCCAGTTCCTGCCCGGAGATCCCCGTTCGCGCCAGGAGTTCGGCGGACGAGTCATCGGCATCAATGGGCAACAGGTACTCGCCGGCATGGGGAGGCAGCTCCAGACGCCCCCCATGGGAAGAGACGTAGACGAAGAGCACCGAGTCCTCGTTCGTCTTGCGCCGTAGCATGGCCAGCTCATCGAGCAATCCCTGCCGCGTCGCCTGCTGCTCCGGCAGCAGCCGCACGTTCGCGTAGGCCCCACGGGCAGGGTCCCCCAGCAGCCTGGCGATGTCTTCCGCGTCACGCAGCACCACGTCCGGCAGCGGGCTCATCCGCTGGTACTTCGAGATGCCGACGACCAGCGCGTGGGCATTGTCCATCACGGGCATCGAGGGTCTCCAGGAAGCAGCGCCGCGGCCGTCAGGGCAATGCCTGACGGAGGCGCAGTCTGGGGCATCCGCCGCCGCCCCACCAGAGGTGCCGCACCGCCTCTCTCCCTTGTAGAATGGGCGCAGCCCCATGCCTCCTCCCGAGTTCGATGTCTTCGTCTGCTACGCCGAGCAGGACCAGGAGTGGGTCCTGGGCCTCCTGCTGGACGCGCTCAAGCGGGCGGGGCTGAGCTGTCACACGGAGGCGGCCTTCGCCCTGGGAGTGCCCCGGGTGCTGGAGTTCGAGAAGGCCCTCCAGTGCAGCGCCCGCACGGTGCTGGTGCTCTCACCGGCCTTCCGCGCGGATGCAGCCAGCCGTTTCGTCAGCGTGCTGGCCATGAGCTACGACCTGGAGCACGCGGCCGGGTCGCTGGTCCCCCTGCTCTACCGGCCGGTGGAGACGCCCGCCTATCTCCAAGGCCTGGAGTTGCTCGACGCCACGACCCACGACAAGTGGCCAGCCGCCCTCGAACGCCTGTGCGCCCTGCTGAAGCGGCCCATCCCCGAGGAGGCCCGCAAGCCGCGCTGTCCCTACCCTGGCATGGTGCCCTTCCGCGCCGACGACGCGCGCTTCTTCCACGGACGCCAGAAGGAGCTGGGAAGTCTTCAGGAGAAGCTGCTGAAGCACCGCCGGGTCCTGGTCGTGGGCCCCTCCGCCTCCGGCAAGTCCTCCCTCCTGCGCGCCGGCTTCCTGCCTTCGTACCTGGCGGATCCCCGGTGGGTGGTGCGCACCCTGCGCCCAGGAGAGGCTCCCGGCTCGGGGCTCGAGGAGCTGAAGCGAGACCCGGCCGTGCGCAAGCTCCTCGCCAATGAATCGCCGAAGCTGCGCCTGCTGCTGGTGGTGGACCCCCTGGAAGAACTCTTCACCCTGGCGTCCGCGCAGCAGCAGCGGCGGTTCATCGCCGGGCTGCAAGAGTTCCACACTCGGACAGACTGCCATGTGGTGGCGGCCCTGCGCGCGGACTTCTACCCGGAGCTGATGGGCAGCGATCTGTGGCCAATCCCCGCAGAGGAGCGCCTGGAGATCATCCCGCTCCGGGGACAGGCGCTGCGCGCGGCCATCGAGCAGCCCGCCATCGACGTGGGCGCCTACCTGGAGCGGGAGCTGACCGAGCGGCTGCTCGCGGACGTCCAGGACGAACCTGGCGCGCTTCCCCTGCTCCAGGAGACGCTGGTCCTGCTCTGGGAGCGCATGACGGGGCGGATCATGACCGCGCATGCCTACCAGGAGCTGGGACAGGGGCACCTGAACGGGCTCGCGGTGGCGATGGCCGCGCGAGCCGAAGGGGCCCTGGGCGAGCTGTCACGCGAGCCGGCAACGGTCGGCGTGGCGCGCAGGATGTTCCTCCGCCTCATCCAGTTCGGCCAGGGCCGCTCGGATACGCGGCGCCAGCTCCCGGTGTCCGCGCTGCGCACCCGGCAGGACGAGGCCCGCCTCTTCGAGCAGACCCTGCAGTACCTGGCGGGCACCCGGCTCATCACCCTGAGCGGCGAGCAGGGGGAGGCAGATCGTCTGGTGGACATCTCCCACGAAGCCCTGCTCCAGGCGTGGCCCACCCTGCGCGGCTGGATCGAGGAGAAGCGGTCGGCGGAGCAGACACGGCGGAGGCTGGAGGAAAAGTCCGAGGAGTGGCTCCGCTTGAAGCGCAAGGGCGGCCTGCTGGACCTGGCCGAGCTGGCCGAGGCCCGGCGGTACCTCTCCGGGCCGAATGCCCACGCGCTGGGTTCCAGCACCACGCTGGAGGGACTGGTGAGCGCGAGCTGGCGGCGCGTCTACCTCCTGCGTGCGCTGACGGCCTTCGTGTTCCTGGTGATCCTGGGTGCCGCGGGCGGGATGCTCTGGCAACGGTGGCAGGCCGAGTCGCTCCTCGCCGGGAGCCTCTTCCGCGAGGCACAGCACCACTGGGAGGAGCAGAAGAACGACAGCCTCGCCGTGCTGCCGCAACTCAGCAAGGCCTTCGCGACCGCCCCTCCCCGGGATGCCCAGGCTTCGACCTATGCGCTGCGATTGCTGCACCTGGCGGATCGGGGGCCCTGCCGCGTCGAGAACCTTGCGGCGCCTTTCAGCAGGTACATCGTCAGCCCGGACCGGAAGACTATCGTCATCACCGCCCCCGAAGGGACCGTTCAGGTCTGGGACATGACCTCGGGCCAAATCCTCCCGCTGCCATTCGCGCAGGATGCGCGAGTCCTGATCACTCCCGCCTTCAGCGCGGATGGTCAGCGGCTGGCAACGATCACGGAAGGGCTGAACCCTTTCATGACCCGCACGCTGCACGTCTGGAACGCCAGGACCGGAACCTCCGAGCACCACCTCGCCTACGAGCACACTTCCTATGTGGAGGACCTCGTATTCACCTCCAATGGCCAGGCTGTCCTCCTGTCCCGGCATGTTCAGAAGCCGAGCCCTAGCAGCACGGGCTCCCCTGACGGGGAGCTGCCGCCCCTGGGGCCCTTGGGCTTCAACTTCTCCGACGACCCCGAAGCGGAAGTCGTGCTCATCGATTGGGCCTCGAGAGCTCCTCGCCCCAGGAACGCCCCCAAGGGGCTCCTCCGTCGCGCCGGTCCTCTCAGCATCGCGGCACATCCAGGCTGGTCGCTGAAGCTCCACGGTCGCCACCTCCTGACGATCGACAACGACGAAGCCACCCAGCGTTACGAAGTGCGCCTCGTGGACATGGAGACCGGACGACCGGCCCCGGAAGTCGTCCCAATGCAGCACACGCACCCCGTCAGGGATGCCATTGTGACGGGAGACTCCGAGCGCTTTGTCTTCACCCTCTCTTCCGCCCAGCTTGATGCGCCGCAGGAGCTACGAATCTTCGAGGCCTCCACGGGCCGGCTCAAGGCTTCCACGCCCCTCGAGAAGGGCGGATTCCACATCGGCTCCACGGGGCACAAGGTGCTGCTGCTGGGAGCGGGAAATGCCCTCGTATGGGATTGGAAGGTCAACCAGCGCCGCCCGCTGCCGTCCGCCCCCCTGGATGGCGCCCCCCACTACTTCTTCGCTCGCGGAGACACGGTGGTCCTCGCGGTCTCGGACACTGGGGCAATCAAGGCCTGGAGCAGCGAGGATGGACGGCCGCTGCCCACCCGGCAGATGGCACCGTTGGAGACGCAGCCCTCCCTGTTGATGAGCCAGGACGCCTCATCCCAACTGGAGGTGGATGAAGAGGGACGGCTCCTTGAGCTCACCCACCAAGGCACCTTGCGCATTTCGAATGTCCTGGAGCAGCCGGGGACCACGACTCAGTCCCTGCCCGGTCTGGACCGGGTGACCCAAGCGGCCTTCTCCAGCAAGCGCAAGTGGCTGGTCACCATCAGGGAGGACTCCCCGCGGGCACACCTTCAACTGTGGGAGGTGGAAGGCCTGCGGCCACTTTGGAAACAGCCCCGGGTGCTGACGGCCTTCTCCGTGGGAGCGCAGTTCAGCGCCGACGAGAGCTGCCTGCTGCTCTCCTTTGAAAGCGGCGCCTCGGACCCCTTCACGAAGACGGTCACCCTTCAAGTCCTCCGGCTGGATCCGCGATGCCCGGTCGAGGAGTTCTCCTTCTCGGAGACACTGCCGGCTGGCGACAGCTCCAGATGGGGCCCTCCGGCATCCATGCAGCTGGATCGGACCGGCCAGTATCTGACGGCGGGCTGGGGTGGGCTCAAGCTCCAGCGCTGGGACCTGAAGAAGAAACAGGCGGTGTGGTCTGCCCCCAGGCATCACCTGCTCGGAGCAAACGTGGACCTCATCTTCGGGGAGCATCTCTATCTGCGGGTCACCCCGGCGCGTATCGAGCTCTGGAGCTTCATGGGAGGGGACAAGCCGCTGCACGTCTTCCCGCGTCTGGCGTCGCCGCTCAGCTCCAGGCTCCTCCTCGCGCTCGCCAGAGAGGCAAGGGACGTGACCGCGGATGCTCGACCAGGAGCCGCGTCGGCCACCTCCGAGGCCGCATTGCTCATCAAGCTGCTGGAGACACAGGTCGGGCTGAAGCATTCCCCGGATGGTTTCTTCTTCTTGAACATGGATTCATCCCAGCCCTGGTTCGTTCCGGGGCTGCTGGATGATGCGCGCATGCGCTCCCCATTTGTCAGTCCCAACGGACGGTGGCTGGGGTTCGGAGCCGAGCTCGGCCAGGAGCCCGGAACACTCAGAATGGGCTGGATGGGCGAAGAGCCGGACAGCACCTTGCACGTCTTCGACCTCGCTTCGGGGACCCCGCTCCTGGAGGAGCAGCACCTCTCCCCTCGTGTCGTCCACGCCGCCTTCGATAGCGCCTCGGAGTCGGTCCTCCTCCTCCACTCCAACGGCCAGCTCCGCAAACTCCCCATCGCGCCCAAGCTGACGGGCCGGCCCGGCTGGCTCGCCACCGCGGGCGAGGCATTGACGGGGCTCCGCCTCCGGGATGACGGCCGCTCCTACCGGCTCTCGCTCGCGGAGCACCACGCCGTGCGCGAGTCCTTCCTCCGTGGGCTCCACCACGACGCGGCGGACGGTGACACCTTCGCCAAGGCTTTCCTTGGCCGTCTCACACCAGGATGTCCGGAGCTCCAGCCTTCTCCCACGCATTGAAGCCTCTCACGGCGTGCAAGTGGAATCGGTCTTCGGCATGCTCGCCGCATGGCCAGGAAGCTCGTCGCGGTCCACTGCATGCATCAGCACGAGCTGAACACCGCCCGCCAGGCGCTCCAGCGCGCGGAGGTGGGCAGGGCCTTCGTGCTGGGAGAGATTGACTCCCAGGGCATCGAGGCCCTGCGGCAGGGCGGGCTCATCGTCGAGGAGTTGGAGGACGTGCTGGAGAAGCCACCGGTCTGGGGGCTGACGTTCCTCTCCTCTCCCGGCTCCGAAGGGCTGAAGACCCCGGACGCGCCTTCGGCGCCCACGCCCTCTTCGTTGTACCCCATCCCGAAGGGCGTGACGCCTCCGCAGCAGACGCGCCAGGACTATGTCCTGACCCTCGCCGGTCCCCTCCTCCCGGGCTGGCACGATGAGCTGAAGAAGCTGGGGCTGGAGGTGTCACGGAGGGTCGCGCGGTTCGCGTTCCTGCTCAGCGGGCCAGCAGGGCTGACCGCACGACTCCAGGGACTGCCCTTCGTGCGCAAGGTGGTGGCGCAGCCTGTCGTCTCATGGCCGCCCGGTCAGTCCGGGCACCTCGGGGATGTGTCCATTCCCTTCCTTGGCGAAGAGAAGCACACCCCCAAGGGCGATGTGGCTCTTCAGACGAAGACCTTCGATGTCCTCTTGAAGTCCCCGCAGGCACAGGCGCCCTTCGAGGAGTTGCTGCGAAAGGAGGGCGCCAAGGTCATCGCCAGCACGCCTGGCAAGCTCCGCGTCGGCATGACCGCCTCACTCCGGTGGCGGCTGGCCTCCCATCCCCAGGTGGAGGAGATCGAAGAGTACCTGCCGCCTGTCCTCTACAACGATCTCACGCGGGTGCTGCTGGGCATTGATCCCGCCTCGCCGTCAGCCGCGGGGCCGCCCTGGACGGGCAAGGGGCAGCTCGTGGCGGTCGCCGACAGCGGTATCGACCTCACGCACCCGGATCTGAAGGACCGCATCCACAAGGCCCTCCCCCTGGGTCGCAAGGATGACCCGAGCGATCCCGATGGACACGGGACACACGTGGCTGGCTCCATCGTGGGGACGGGAGCCGCCTCCAGCGGCCTCATCCGGGGCGTCGCTCCCGAAGCCCGGCTCGTCTTCCAGTCGCTGATGGACGACCAGGGCAAGCTGGGCGGCCTGCCCCTGCGGCTGGGGGACCTCTTCGAACAGTCGTATCAAGAGGGCGCGCGCATCCACAACGACAGCTGGGGAGCGGATGCCAAGGCACGCTACACGCTGAGCTCGAAGGAGGTGGATGAGTACGTCTCCCTGCGCCGGGACATGCTCGTGGTGCTCGCGGCAGGCAACGCAGGCACGGCCGCGAACAACGTCCACAGCCCCGCCGGGTTCTCCGACTTGCAGTCCGTGGGCGCGCCCGCCAGCTGCAAGAATGCGCTGGTGGTGGGCGCAAGCCGGAGCTCGCGCACGAAGGGCGGACGCTCGCAGAGGACCTACAAGGAATACTGGAGCGAGCGGTTCATCGCTCCTCCCCTGTCCGAGGCGAGGATCTCCGGTGACCCCGAGTGTCTGGCGGCCTTCAGCAGCCGCGGCTCGTGCGTGGACCAGCGCATCAAGCCAGACCTGGTCGCCCCCGGGACGGACATCCTGTCCACCCGCGCCAGCACCGCGCCGCTCCACAAATTCTGGGCGCCGGCCAAGGGGACCGAGCACTACGCCTACCTGGGAGGCACCAGCATGGCGGCGCCATTCGTCTCGGGTTGCGCCGCCCTGGTCCGCGAGTACTACGCCAGCGTCCCGCACGAGCCCAGCGCCGCGCTGCTCAAGGCCACGCTCATCAACGGCACGCGCTGGCTGACCGGCGAGGATGCCGTGTTGGAGCGCGAGGTGCCCCCCAACAACCATCAGGGGTTCGGGCGCGTGTCCATGCGCACCACGCTGCCCAACCCGGCGGAGCCCTGGATGAAGCTGGCCTTCATCGACAGCTGGCGGAAGCCGGAACTCCAGCTGCCAGCCACCAACGAGATGTTCCTCTTCTCGGTCCAGGTCAGGGAGGGCCACCCGCTGAGGGTGTGCCTCGCCCACACCGACCCGCCGGCCAATGGGATGCAGAACACCCTCCGTCTGACAGTGCAGTCTCCCAACGGCCGGAAGTGGCTGGGCAATGGCAAGCGCTCTTCCCAGGGCGTGGCCATCTGGGATGACCTCAACAACGTCTCCATCGTGCGGTTCGAAGCCCCCGAGGCCGGCCGCTACTTCGTCCAGGTCGAGGCGTGGAACCTCCTGAAGATCCAGGACTATGCCCTTGTCGTCACGGGCGAGCTGGAGTCCGGGCTCGAGCCCGTGAAAGCATCCAACCCCTGAAGGAGGCAGCGATGTTCAAGCTTCACACCGTGCAGGCCGAAGAAGGGGATTCCCTCCTGGTCGAATATGGCAAGGAGTCGCAGCCGCGCTTCATCCTGATAGACGGCGGCCCCCAGGGCGTCTACCAAGCGCACCTGCGCGGGGTGCTCAGCCAGCTCTCCCACCGCGAGCTGGAGCTGGTCATCCTCAGCCACGTGGATGACGACCACGTGATGGGGCTGGTGGAGTTGTTCGCGGAGCTCGTCCATCAGCAGGTGAACGAAAACGAACCGCTCGTGAAGCCCCGGGCGCTGTGGCACAACGCGTTCAGCCAGACGCTGTCCCCTCAGCTCCAGCAGCGGTTGGCCCAGGCGGTGGACAGCGCTCCCAACAAGGCCGCCCTCCAGGCCACTCCCGGCGCGCTGACGAGCATCAGCAATGGCAGCAAGCTGCGGGGGCTCGCCACGGACCTGAGCCTGCCGGTGAACCCGGGGTTCGGAGACCTGCCCATCTGCGTGGATACGCAGGGCAAGCCCTTCATGTCGGCGAACCTGGCCCTGACCGTGGTGGGCCCCACGCAGGCCAACCTCGTCGCGCTGCGGGAGATGTGGCAGCAGTGGCTCGACAAGAACGAGAGGAGGATCGCCAAGGGGGAAGTCGAGCCGACGGCGATGTCCGACCGGAGCGTCCCCAACCTCAGCAGCCTCATCCTGGTAGCGCAGGCAGACAACCGCACGCTCCTGCTCACCGGCGATGGACGGGGCGACTTCATCCTGGAGGGCCTGGTGGCCGCTGGGTACCTTCCGGACAAGAAGAGCCGGATCCACTTCGACTGCATCAAGGTGCCGCACCACGGCAGCGACCGGAACGTCACGGCGGAGTTCTTCCAGCAGGTGACGGCGGACCACTACGTCATCTCCGCCAATGGCAAGCACGACAACCCGGACCTGAGCACGTTGGAGTGGATCCTGGATGCCGCGCGGCAGCAGCAAAGGCGCTTCACGCTGCATGTCACCAACAACGCGCCTGGGGTGCAGGAGTTCGTCAAGCGCTACCCGCCCGCGAAGAGCGGCTACACGCTGAACCTGCTGGCCCCCGGCAAGCACATCCTCACCCTCGCACTGGCGTGAGGAGGTCTCGCGGAACTATCGCGCGTCCGATCTTGAGCTGAGCGTCTGGCTCATGATCGGCAGCCGCGCCGCAGGATCCCCCAGGAGGATGATGTCCCGCAGGGAATGGCGCTCCACTTGGATGAGGGCGCGGTGTTGTCCATCCAACTGGTCCCAATTCAACGAACTCATCGCCTGCTCCTGCTCGAACAGGGTGAACGCTTCGGTCGTTAGCGCGGGAATGTCTCGATAGAAGCGAGCCATGGCTGTCCCCACCCTGCTCCCTCGGCAAACAACCCGGAGAAGTTCCAGGAAGCGGGAGAGCTTGCGCTTCTCCTTCGTGAGATCGAAGAAGACGCTGGTCATTCCCATACTCACCCACCCGATCACGGCGAGGGGTCCGTCAGGATTGGAGAGCAGCGCTTGTGGAAGCGCGGCGACAAAGGGCACCTCTGCGTGAGTGGAAAACTGCCTCCTGTTGAGTCGACTTCCTTCAAGGATTGGACCGTAACGATCATTTCCTGGGGTCCCCGCACTATGACCCGCCAACATCAACCACACCCCTCCGGGAAGGAACACTTGCCCCGCGACCTCCGCAGCCGAGAGCGCGCCCCCAACAGGGCCACCGATGATTAAAGTTCCTTGGTATTGACGCTGCTCCTCTGGCGAACTCCAACCATGGCTGGGCTCTGTCAAGGAGTAGGTCGTGGAAACCACGACGCTCGGCGTGCGCATGGATCCCCAATACAGCAGTTCATCTTTCAGCTCCGGTCCAGCCATCGTCTCAAGATGGACCTCAGGGAAGAGCCCTTTCACCATCTCCTTGCGCACTTCCTCCTGACAGGGATCCGCCAGTGCGGAGAACGTGATCTCCATTGAGGGCGTGCCATCCCTGACCGACAAAAAGAGAAGCCTTGAGCTAGGCGTTGCAGGCAAATCCTTCTCCCACCGAACCACCTTCGCGGCATAGGCCGAGTAGTGCTCGTCCTTGCGGAACGCGAGGCGCCCAATCATCAATTCGCCAGCCAGTTCTTGCTGCACGTCCAGCGAGACCTCGTTCAGATCTCCCAGGATCAACAGGTAGTTGGGCCTGTCGCGAGGTGAGATGCCGGGGCTCTGATAGACACCTTGCTTCCACCGGATGGCTTCCGTGGCATCAAGCCCCGGCGGAGCACGAAACACCTGCACGGGCCGGCGCTGGATCCGCTCCCGGTGGTCCACCAGCTCTCGAATGAGCTCCAGCAGTCGATCTCCGCGTGCCCCTTCTGGGACGACAATGCCCCAGCCTTGCTCCTCCAGGTCATCGAGCGGTGACAGGCGGTTCCTTGCGAACTCCTCACTCGCCTCAATGAAGCGAAGCATCCGGTCGCCCAGCCCCACCTGCTTCCGAAGCTCCGCCGCCTGGCGGAGCCGGTTGCCCCTGAGCAGGTACGACGCTCCGCCATCCGCGTCGCCCCGGCTTCGCTCCCAGCCCTCGGTCATGACCTCCAGCTCATGCCGCTGCTCGATGAGCTTCTCGTCCTGGGCCACCCACTCGCGCAGCAAGGGCCACTTCCGGAGGAGTGCCTCGTGCGCCACCTCCAGCCATGCGCCTTGCTGGGAGGCCGTGTCCATCCCCTTGACCACCAGGCGGCTCGCCACGAGCGCCTCCACCACCCGCTCGAATGCCGCCCGCGCTTCGGGTTCCGCGGGACGCGCATCGTCCATCCACACCCGCCTGCGCGTATCGAGCGCCCCCTGCTGCCGGATGCCCACCATCGCGACGAAGAGCCTTCGGACCTGCGCCCTCTCCTCCTCCGAGAAGCCAGCCATCAGGCGATCCGCCGTCCCCGAGACCGCGCCCTCGACCCCGCCAATGGATTGGTATGCCTCGTGTGTCAGCAGCCGGCCCTTCCGCTGCTCCCACAGCCGATCCAGCGCGTACTCGAGCAGCGGCAGCGCCCCGGACTCCCCCGCGATGTCCCTGCGCAGGACCTCGACGAGTCCCTCCTCGAATTCGAGCCCAACCAGCCACGCCGGCCCCGTGATCACCTCGGCCATCCGAGCATCGTCCAAGGTGGATAGGAACATCCGGTGCGCTTCGTCATAGACCACGTGATCGAGGCGCCGTCCTCCGTCCTCCACGGTCACCTCCCCGCAGCGCCCCAGGAAGTCGACCCGGAGCGTGCAGAGCACGACGACCTCGGGAAGCTGCGCGAGTGTCCCGATCTTCTGGACGATCGCGTCCCGCTCCGAGGGAGACGATGTCCGCGTGAAGATCTCCTCGAACTGATCCACGACAACGAGCAGAGGCCCTTCCCCCGGGGTTGCCTCGAACGATGCGGCCTCCTGAGACAGCTCTGAGGGCCGGAGCACCTTCCATCGCCAGCCCATACGGACGAGCTCCGGCACGACGCCCGCGAGCACCAGCGAGGACTTGCCCGTGCCGGAGGCCGCGGCCAGCACCTGAAGCCGCGGAAGCTGCCCCGCTCGGGCCTCCAGCACCCTCTTCAGGAGTGCGTCACGCTCCGTCGCGCGCCCGAAGAAGAAGCGCGCATGCTCTGGCTGAAACGCCCGCAGCCCCTGGTAGGGCCGGACGATGAAGGGACGCGTATTCCAGCCATCCTCGGGGCGGCCGTAGAGCTGGATCGCGACGTGGTCGAGCGTGGGCAGAGCGGCGTCGTTCAACGCCTCCCGAGCGGCCACGAATCCATCCTCAAGCGACGTGAGCCCCTCCAGCATCCGGCCATAAAGCGTCCGCGTCAGGGTGACGGATCCCGGAACCGAGAGCGGAAAGCGGGAGGCCACCACCGCCTCGAACGAGGCCCGGTGCAGCTCATGCGCCACGCTGCCAAGGTGGCTCCCAGGCTCCCCCATATTGCCGCTCTGACACACGCACAGCACGACGAGCCGGAGTTCGGCGGCATACTTGTACAAGCGGTCCCTCAGCCGATTGGCGGAGACGATGTCCTCGAGAACCAGGAGAGAGCTGCCGTCCCAGCGGAGACCAAACGCCTTGGACTCGCCCGGAATCTCCTTCCCATGACAGAGGACATGAAGGACCGCATAGGGCCGGCTTTCTGCTCTCGCCTGCTCCAGCTTGTCGGCAAGCCTTTTAAGGGAGACAGCAGGCAGCACGTCCTTGACGGGGTCGAAAGGCAGGTGTCCTGCCCTAGCGGCACCCTGGAGCGCGTCCAGATGCAGTTCCCAGGCAACGTCACCCCCCGCCTCGGACCAGGCGAAGAGGATCCGGCCGCCCTCAAGCCGCGAAGCCGGAACCGGCGCGGCGGTCGAAGTCCCCGGCCACGTGTAGCGGAGGGTGATCTCCGGGTAGGCATACAGCGGGATCCCCTGCCCTGACAGCCTCAAGAGTTCCCAGGGGAGCGCATAGAGCTCCGCGGCATTGGACCGGATGGTGAGCCGCACCGACCGTCGTTCCGTGAGGGCTGCCTCGATCCGCGCCTCTTCCCCGCCCAGCAGCGAGCGCAGCTTGTTGCCCAGGCGGCTCTCCGCGTTGGGAGCGGGCACCTGGCCCTGGAGGCTCTCGAGGTCCTTCATCGTCTCCGAGTCCCACGAGAAGCTCACGCGGCTCACGGCTCCCTTGTCCTTGCGGAGCAGGTAGTCCTGCGGCTCGAAACGGAACGCGTGTGCGTCGTCGCCCTTCTCGGTCCGGACGAAGTCCAGGAGCAGTTCGACCGGCTCTTGGGTGGTGAATCCCTTCATCTGGCATTCCTCGCGATCATCCCTGGAGTATAGGGACCCCGAGCGCGGGACGGCCGCCTAGTGACACCAGTCACCATCGCTGATGTTCCAGCTCACCAGTTTCGAGCCTCCCAGGCACCTCCAGAAACACGCGCTCAGAGGGAGGACGGCCTCGCCGGAGGCATGGCACGCGCCGTGTGCAAGGGATTCAGCACACGGACCGGACGCACTCCGGCCCTTCCTCCAAATCCTTTGCCTTCCCCGAGGTCTCCCATGCGTCGCCAACCGCCCCACGCTCCGTGACGGGCAGCGCCATCGCTGACGTGGGCGCCGCGGGGGACGCGAAGGTGGCCTTCGAGGACGGCAAGCTCACCATCGGCGGCAAGGCCAAGGCGGCGCGCGGCGTGGGTGTCGGCACCTCGTACACCATCGACTTCAACAAGCTGAAAGGCACGGTCGACAACTTTACCAATGGTAAGGTCAGCGAGGCCGTGAAGAACGTCACCGACAAGGTCGGCGACACGGCCAAGGACCTCGGCAAGGGCATCAAGGACCTGTTCAAGTTCTGATGAGCCTTCAGGCCGCGGAGACGACGGTCCCCTGCGCCAGGGCGCACAGCGTCTCCGCGCCATCCTTCACGGCGAAGACTTCGCACTGACACACGGCCTGCCGCTTGCCGGCGGCCTTCGCCTGGGCCCGCGCGATGAGCAGCGAGCCCACGGCGGGCTTCAGGTAGTTGATCTTGTACTCGGAGGTCAGCGCGTTGCCGCCCAGCGCCAAGCCTCCGGCGAACGTGATGGCGTTGTCGGCCAGGTAGCTGAGCACGCCCCCATGGACGAAGCCGTGCTGCTGCTTCAGGTGGTCCACGATGGGCAGCCGTAACTCCGCGGTCCCAGGCCCGGCGCTGGCCAGCTGCGCGCCGATGAACTGGCTGAAGGGCTGCGACGCGAACACCTGACGCGCGAACTCCTGAGGGTCGTCCATGCGTCCACCAGAACACCGATGAACACAGCCCTCAACCCCCACGCCCTACCCCTCCGCCGGAGCCGGTGCGTTCACCGGTTCGGGCGGCTCCACGGGGGGCCTCACGATGAGCTGGTCCAACGTCGGCCGCTTCGGCTTTTCGAACGGGGCCAGCTTCACCGGCTTCGCCGTGCGCGCGGACTCCTGCAACGCGACGATGATGCGCACGTCCGCCAGACCTTCGATGCCGTTGGGCTCCGGATCCCGGTCCTCCAGGATGCAGTTCGAGAAGTAGACGAGCTCCGGCGCGAACTGGTCGCTGTTCTTGAACGTCCGCGTCTCCGTCTCCCCTCCCACCGTGAGCTCGTGCTGGATGTCCGTGCCGTAGCCAAAGCCGTGCTTCACCAGCAGGTCCCCTTCCGTCCCCACCAAGCGGTAGCTCGACACCGCGGAGGCCTCGTGGCTGATGGCAAACTGCGCCACCCTCCCGTTCGGGAACCTCATCAGCGCGAACGCGGACGCGTCCACGCCGTGGAAGCGCCCGTCCCTGCCGCCTCCCGTGAAGGCGAACACCTCGCGCGGCTCGTCGCGGAACAGGTAGCGCGCGGCGTTGATGGGGTAAGGCCCCTCGTCCAGCAGCGCCCCGCCTCCCACGTCCACTCGCGTGCGGATGTCCCCTTCTCGCACCTGCTGCGTCAGCGTCCCCGTGAACACCAGCGGGTCTCCCAACCGCCCTGAACGCACCAGCTCGATGGCGCGGAGGTTCGCCTCCTCGAAGTGCAGGCGGTACGCGACCATCAGCTTCACGTCGTTCTCGTTCGTGGCGCGGATCATCGCCTCGCAGTCCTCCACCGACGTCGCCATCGGCTTCTCGCAGAGGACGTGCACTCCGACGCGGGCCGCTCGCTCCGTGAAGGCCCGGTGCATCGTGTTGGGCAGCACGATGTAGACCGCGTCCGCCTTCGAGTCGCGCAACACCTGTTCGAAGTTCTCGTAGCCCCCCACGTGCTCCACGCCGTACTTCTCCTGGAGCGCGACCCGCTTCGTCTTGTCGGAGGAGATGATGGCCACCAGCTCGGAGTTCTCCTCCGCGTGCGGGAACGCCGGCAGGATGGCCACCTGCGCGAGGTTGCCCGCCCCCACCACCGCGTACCGCACCCGCCTGGATGTCCCCTGCGCCATGACGCACCTCTCCCGTGGTGAGGCTTTACGCTGGTGACGCGCTGGGCCAGCCCGCAAGCCGCGCCCGTCCCTCCGGCACAGGGGCCGCATGATGGGCAGGCGGCCAGCCACACAGGCTTTCGCGCGGCGTCCATCCAGCCTATGCCGTCCCCCATGCCCTTCATGAAGATGCTCGCCCGCCTTGGCATTGGCAGCGCGCGGGTGGACACCCGCCTGGAACACGACACCGTGCGCGCGGGCGGCGACCTGCGCGGACTCGTCCATGTCCAGGGCGGCCACACGCCCCAGCGCATCGACCGCATCGACCTGCACCTGATGGCGCAGTACCTCCAGCGCGACAACGACCGCCGCAGCGCGCTCAACGCCGTCGTGCGCACCTGGCGCGTCTCCAACCCCTTCACCCTCCAGCCCCGCGAGGAGCGCGAGATTCCCTTCTCCCTGCGCATCCCCGCCCACACGCCCATCACCGAGCGCGGCACGCCCGTGTGGATCAAGACGGCGCTCGACATTGACAACGCCCTCAACCCCGAGGACAGCGACCGCATCCACGTCCTGCCCCACCCGTCCCTCCAGACCGTCATCGAAGCCGTGCGGAAGCTGGGCTTCCAGTGGCGCAACTCCTACTGCGAGGCCGGCTCGCCCCTCGGCCGCGACGAGCCCTTCGTGCAGGAGCTGGAGTTCCACGCCGGCCCGGAGTGGGACGGCCCGCCGCGCTCGCTCGCCCTCCTGACGTTCCCCCAGGAGGACGCGCTGGAGCTGGTGCTCGACCTGGACCGCGGCCCCCGGGGCCTCACCTCCCTCCTGGAGGGCACGGCGCTGGAGGGTGGCCAGAGGCGGCGGCTGGTGCTGTCGTCCTCGGACCTGTCCTCGGGGGCGGAGGCCGTCGCCGGGCTGCTGACACCGCACCTTCGCGGCGGGACGTAAAAGCCCGGAAGGCCCGGTCCTTCGTACAGCCCTGGACGCACCCGACGTCCCAAGTCCTCCGTCCGGGCTCGGAAGTGGTACAAGCCGCCGTGTGAAAGCTCCCCCGCCTCCCGCTGCCCCCGAAACCCCGTCCTTCGAAGCCCTCGGCCTCAAGCCCGACCTCGTCGAGGCGCTGACGTCGCTCGGCTACGAAGAGCCCACCCCCATCCAGGCCGCCGCGCTCCCGCCGCTGCTGGCCCAGAAGGACCTTCTGGGCATCGCCGCCACGGGCACGGGCAAGACGGCCGCGTTCTCGCTTCCGCTCCTCCAGCACCTGAAGCCCGGCGCCGCCGGACCGCACAGCACCTCCGCGCTAGTGCTCGTGCCCACGCGCGAACTGGCCATGCAGGTGTCCGAGGCCATCCACCGCTACGGCCAGAAGCTGGGCGTCAGCGTGCTCCCGCTCTACGGCGGCCAGGAGATCGGCCGGCAGCTGCGCGTGCTCAAGCGCGGCGTGGACGTCATCGTCGCCACGCCGGGCCGCGCGCTGGATCACCTGCGCCGCAAGACGCTGAAGCTGGACCAGGTGCAGACCGTGGTCCTGGACGAAGCGGACGAGATGCTCGACATGGGCTTCGCGGACGACCTGGAGGCCATCCTCTCCGAGACGCCCGAGCAGCGGCAGACGGCGCTGTTCTCCGCGACCCTGCCCCCGCGCATCGCCAGCATCGCGGAGCGCCACCTGCACGAGCCGGTGCGCGTGCGCATCGCGAAGGAGAAGCTGGAGGCGGGCGAGATGCCGCGCGTCCGGCAGACGGCCTACATCGTCCCGCGCGCGTTCAAGATCGCCACGCTGGGGCGCGTGTTGGACCTGGAGTCCCCCACGGCCGCCATCGTGTTCTGCCGCACGCGCACGGAGGTGGATGAGCTCACCACGTCGCTCAACGGCCGGGGCTGGCGCGCGCACGCGCTGCACGGCGGCATGAGCCAGGAGCAGCGCGACCGCGTCATCAAGCAGTTCAAGTCGCAGGCGGCGGACCTGCTCATCGCCACGGACGTCGCGGCGCGCGGCCTGGACATCCCCCGGCTGACGCACGTGGTGAACTTCGACGTGCCCAACGCGCCGGAGGCCTACGTGCACCGCATCGGCCGCACGGGCCGCGCGGGCCGCGAGGGCGTGGCCATCACCCTGCTGGAGCCCCGCGAGCACCGGCTCCTGCGCAACATCGAGCGGCTCACCGGCCAGCGCATCGAGGTCACCGCGGTCCCCACCGTGTCGGACCTGCGCGCGCGCCGCCTGGAGATGATCCGCTCGTCGCTGCGCGAGACGCTGGTGGCCGGGGAGCTGGATGGGTTCCGCGGCATCGCGGAGGACCTGTCCGGTGAGTTCAGCGTCATGGACGTGGCCGCCGCCGCCATCAAGCTCCTCCAGGAGAAGGAGGACGAGGGCAAGGAATCCAACGAGCAGGAGATTCCCCAGGTGTCGGCGCCCGCGGAGCGCAAGTTCGAGCGCTCCGGGCCTCCGGGCCGGTTCGGCGACCGCTCCGAGCGCCCGGCGCGAGGCCCCCGCACCACCGACCGGGGCGAGCGCCAGGAGCGAGGAGAGAGGCCCGAGCGCGGCGAGCGGTCCGAGCGCGCCCCCGCGCGGCCCCAGCGCGCGCCGGAGTGGAACGTCACGCGCCTGTTCATCGGCGCGGGCCGCACCGCGGGCATGCGGCCGGCGGACCTCGTGGGCGCCATCGCGGGCGAGGCGGGGCTCGACTCCTCGCGCATCGGCGCGATCCACATCGCGGACATGTACTCCATCGTGGAGGTGCCGGAGCCGGATGCCGCGCGCATCATCTCCGCGCTGAAGGGCTCCACGCTGCGCGGCCGCAAGGTCACCGTGCGCCGCGACACCCGCGACTGATGTCGCGCCAACGTCACCGGCCTTTTCCGTCACGGACGGGCCGGTGACGCACGCTTGTCAGAACGCGTCCGGGTCCATGTCCCCCGCGCGCCCCAGCAGCAGCGGTGACGCGAGCCGGCTCTCCGGGTGCATGCGCAGGAGCGTGTGGATGACGCCGCCCAGCCCCGCCATCAGCCCGGGCGAGAAGGCGTCCCGGGCAAGCCCCGCCACCGGGCCGCGCGCCTCCAGGCCGGAGATGAGCTCCGCGTCCAGCGTCTCGCGGTCCGGAGACAGTGGCTCGGAGGACAGCCGCCGCGCCGTCTCCAGGAGTTCCCATAAACCCAGGTCGCCGTGGCACAGGGTGTGGGTCCAGCCGAAGCCCTCGCGCACGGCCGCGGCCCGGGCCCGCTGGAACAGGTCCCCGTAGCGGGGCATCCCCGTGCGCACGAAGACGTCCGCCGCCGCCAGGCCGATGCCCGTGCTGCCGTGGCACCAGCTCGTCAGCTGATCCGTGGCGTCCGGGCGGCGCAGGTCCGTCCAGTTGCCCATCTCCGGCCGGTAGAGGCCGTCCACGAAGTCGAAGGCGCGCTCGGCCAGGCTGCGCCACCGCCGCCGGTCCGCCGCCGTCCCCGCCGCGCTCAGGCCCAGCCGCGCCAGCGCCCAGCCGATGCCCGCCGTGCCGTGCGCGAAGCCTCCGATGGGCTCCGGGAACATCGACGTGGACCACCGCGCGTCCCCCGCCACGCTGCGCGCCGTGTCCTCCAGCCGCCGCCCCGCGTGCGCGGCGAGGTCCAGCCATTCCGGTTCACCCGTCTGGTCCACCAGGTTGAGCAGCGGGACGATGACGCCCGCCACGCCGCCTAGCACCTCCAGCAGTCCGTCGGCATCCAGCACCTGGGGCGTCAGCGCCGCCGCGCGCTCGCGGGCCCGGTCCAACGCGTCAGGGACGGTGCCCAGGTCGTGCAGCGTGGACCAGATCCACACCTGCGATGCGAGCCCGGCGAAGCCTCCCGGCGACTTCACCGGCACGCGGTCCTCCGTGGCGCGCAGCACCGCGAGCGTGCCGTCCAGCAGCTCGGGCAATCCCTCCACCGGGTCCGCGCGGCCGTGGTGGACCTCGCGCAGGTACTGGGCCAGCACCACCGCGACGCCGCCCTGCCCGCTGTAGTGCTCGGCGGAGAGCGGCCGCACCGCCCAGCCGAACTCGGCGAGCACCGGGCTGATCCACGTCACCGTCCCGTCAGGCCCGCGCACGGCCGCGTCGCGCACGCGGCGCAGCAGCTTGGACAGCTGGGCCCGGCGCCGCGTGTCCAGGCGCTCCTTGCGCGCGGGCGTGGCCGGCGCGGGGACGCGCGGCGGCACGGTCTTCTCGTTGAGGTAGGCGCTGATCAGCGTGCTCTGGATGGTCATCTCCTCCAGGGACTCATCCACCGAACGCCAGGCCTCCAGCGTGCCGTCCAGCATCTTCCGGGTCACGGGCTGGGTGAACACGGGGATGTCGCCCACGCACAGGTCCGAGAGCTCCTCGTCGATGACGGACGTCGTGGAGGGGGCGCCAGGGGACACGCCGGCGTTCTTGCGCAGCACCTCCCGCGCCCGGGCGTGGGCCTTGGGCGCGTCGTACAGCGAGGCCGGGTGCCAGAGCATGCGCAGCAGCTCCGCGTACGTTTGCGTGGGCCGCAGGATGCGCCGGACCACCGCGCCCGTGAACGGCTCCAGCAGCGGGCGCAGCCCCCCGTACGCGTCCAGCGACTTCATGCGCGCGGTCAGCTCGTGGAAGCCCTCCACGACCTGATCCCAGTGCCGCGCGAGCACGGGGTCCGGGCTGGGGTGGTTCTTCGCGTGCGGGCGCTCCAGCATCGTCATGCCCAGGCGGGCGCGGTCCGTGCCGCCCTCGACGATGAGGGGCGCCGGGACGCGCGGCTGCTGTCCCGGAAGCGAACCCGCCGCGGAGATGTCCAGGCCGCCCAGGCCCGGACCTTCGCTTCTCACGGGGAGCAGGCCCGTGCGCAGGACGGTGCCACGGATGGCCTTCGCGGCCAGGTCCACCGCGAGCCCGCGCTCCGCCGGAGGGACGGGAGGATCCGGAGCGAAGAGGCTCTCCACGTCCACCACCACGGGCACCGGCCCGTGCGCGATGAGGTTCTCCGAGTGCAGGTCCGTGCCGCCCAGCAGGCGCATCACCGCGAGCCAATGGCCCAGGTTCCGGTAGAAGCGCGCGAGCTCGGCCTCGCTCGCGCAGAAGCGGTGCTCCACGAACTCCGCCCAGCCATAGCCCGCGCGCACCAGCACGGACGGCACGCGGATCCGCGTGGACTCGGCGTCCGGCGCCAGCACGCGCGCGAGCAGTCCCTCCAGCGCGCGATCCACGCGCATGCACCGGGGCTTGTAGAGCACCGTGCCCTCTTCCAGGTCCAGCAGCGCCACCGTCTGGCCACCCCGGTGGGCGTCCCCCTCCCCCAACCGCAGGCGCTTCAGCGCGCCGCGAGGGCGGCCGGGCAGTTCCGTCAATGACTCCCGGTCCGCGACGAACCGGTCCGCCAGCCGCAGCACCGCCTGGGTCTGGAGCCGGCCCAGGGTCGCCAGCCGCTCCAGGAGCGGCGGGTAGCGTCCGCGCAGGTGCGTGTGGAAGCCGGAGGAGCAGGCCTGCTCCAGGAACCGCGCCCACCGCCCCGGCGCATCCGCGGCGTCGAGCCGTCCCTCCATCGACGCGGCGTGCAGCTCCAGGAGGAGCACGCGGTTGAGCTTGAGCTGGGCGCTGAACCCCAGCGTCTCCCGGGCCGCGGCCTCCACCACGCCGCGCTCCGCCGGGGAGAGCCCCTCCATCCGGGACAGCCGCTCCGCGAGCGAGTCCAGATGCGGCGCCAGCAGGACGTTCACGGGGCGCGCGAGCCATCCCTCGGGAGGGACCTCGGCAGCCATCGACGCTTCCTCGTGGACCATGAAGGGGCTCCCTGGGGGTGGGAAAGGCGGAAGACCCTCCGGCACTCGCACGGCGCCGGAGGGGAGATTCATGCGGACGGGGGTCCGCGATGGATCAACAGCAGAAGCCGGTGGTGGAGGCGCTGCAGCTGCTGCAGCCCGTGTTCTCCACGAGGTTGGACTCCGTGAGCGCCTGCTCCGTGCGCTGACCTCCCACGAACACCGGACCCGCCGGGTTCGTCATGCCATGGGACTCCTCATCACCGGACAGCCAGCCCTGCACGACATCATGGACCGAGGCCTTCTTCGTCATGAGTGTTCTCCCTCGCGTCCGGACGGTCATGGCGAGGGGTGCCATGGGCGCCGGACGCGGATCGGACGTGAACACAGACACGCCCCGCAATGCCAGACGCAGCGGGCCAAAGTCAGACACTCCACAATGACTTGCGTTCCCACACCACAAGTCCAGCGAGGCGCGAACGGGACGTAAGGGATTGCCACCACGAACCCGCCAGCCTCCTGTCCCAGGGGACGAGGAGACCGTGGACCAGGTGACAGGCCGGCCCCAGGGGCTGAGCACGAGCCCGCCACGCGACATCCGCCGTCGCGAACGCCAGGGGCCTGACAGCCGGGCCCCTGTCCGCTCTTTCCAGGTCGGCGGGGACGCCTAGGATGGCGAGGAGGAGGTGAACGTGGAGCGCCCCATCGCCAGCCCGGAGGATCCGCTGGTCTTCAACGGCATCGACGGCGTCACCGGGCAGTACCTGGTGCCGCCCATCGCGCTGCCCGCGGCCGCGGAGGTGGCGGAGCCTCGGGGTGAGGCCGCGTACTTCGAGGAATGGAGGAAGTGGCTCGAGTGCCTCCCCATGCGCCTGAGCTTCGGCCTGCCGCCCGACGCACCACCGGAGGACTACACCAAGGCCGGCTGGGGCCTGGTGTTCCCCGCGTCCGCCTCCGAGGCGCTTCGCAAGAGCCTGGAGCCGCTCCTCGCCCACCGGCGCGAGCGCATGGAGGAAGCGGACCGGTGCCACGTCCTCACCTACCAGCCCGGCGAGACGGCGAATCAGTTCCTGGAGCGGCACGGGGCGCCCATTGGCGACGTGGAGCCGACCCTCGTTCCGTATTACCTCCTGCTCGTCGGTGGGCCGGACGTCATCCCGTTCGACGTGCAGCACTCGCTGTCCCTGTCGTACGCCGTGGGCCGGCTCTGCTTCGACACGCCCGCGGAGTACGCGCGCTACGCGGACAGCGTGGTGGCGTATGAGACGGACGCCTCCGTGCCCAATCACCGGCAGGTGAGCTGGTGGGGACCCAAGCACCCCGGGGACCGCTCCACGGAGCTCAGCGCGGACAGCCTCGTGGCACCGCTGGCCCGGGGCGCGCCGTTGGATCAGCCTCCCCAGTTGGCGAAGACGGTCGCCGCGAAGGCCCGCTTCGCCAGCCGTGACGCCATCGAGGACGACGCGACCCGGGAGTGGTTGCTGGCCGCGCTCCACGGCCGGGACGTGCGCCCGGCGGTGCTCTTCACCGCGTCCCATGGCGTGGGCTTCAAGGCGAATGATCCGCTCCAGCTCACGAAACAGGGCGCGCTGCTGAGCCAGGACTGGGCCGGCTTTGGCGCGATGGCCCCCGCGCACTACGTCGCCGCGTCGGACATCCAGGACGACGCGCGGGTCCATGGCCTGGTGGCGTTCTTCTTCGCCTGCTTCGGCATGGGCACGCCCGCGAACGACGAGTTCCCGCTCACGGCCTCACGCACCGGCGACACGCTCGCGAGCGCGCCCTTCGTCGCGGCCCTGCCCCGGCGGCTGCTGGCGCACCCCAACGGTGGCGCGCTCGCGGTGATTGGCCACGTGGAGCGGGCCTGGGGCTTCTCCATCAAGCCCCTGCAGATGACCCAGACGACCATCCACCCGTTCCGCAACACGCTCTGGAAGATCATGGCGGGCATGCCGGTGGGCCACGCGCTGCGCGACTTCCGCGACCGGTTCTCCGCCGCCAACAACATCCTGCTGACCCACCTGGACGCCAACACGTCCAACGGCAAGCTCGCGCCGCGCGAATTGCTGCACCGGTGGATCGAACGCAACGACGCTCGCAACTACGTGGTGCTCGGCGATCCCGCCGTGAGCATCCGGCACAACGACCTGCAGGCGCTTCCCTGAAAGGAGCATCGACCCATGCGAACGCTCATTCTCAGCGACCTCCACCTCGGCAACGGTGGCCCCTACGACATCTTCGCGGGCGCCGCCGAGCTGCCCGCCCTCTTCGACTCCTTCACCCGCACGCCCACCCACGTCGTCCTCAACGGCGACAGCTTCGACTTCCTGCTCAACGACGACCCGCTGGCGGTGGATCCCCAGCGGACGCTGGAGCAGGCCCGCGCGCTGGTGACGTCCGCGCCGACGGCGCCCGCGTTGAAGGCGCTCGGGCGGGTCCTGGCGGCGGGAGGCCGGGCGACGATGGTGGTGGGCAACCACGACCTGGAGCTGGCGCTGCCGGACGTCCAGGAGGTGATCCGCTCCGCGCTGGGCCAGCCCCGGGAGGTCGCCTCGCGGCTGGAGTTCCGGGACGGCACCGCGCCCCTGCAACTGGAGGTCGGCGGGTCGCGCGTGCTCGTCACCCACGGTGAGCACACCGATGTGGCGAACCGCATCGACTACGACTCGCTCCTGTCCTCGGAGCGGGCGAACCGCTTCCGCTATCCGCCGGGCTCCGTGCTGGTGAAGACGCTGCTCAACCCGCTCAAGCACCAGCACCGCATGCGGTACATGGACCTGCTCAAGCCGGACTTCGAGGGCGCGGTGATGGTGGCGCTCGGCGTGAAGCCGGACGCGCTCAAGGTCCTGTTCAACGCGGGGACGCTCACGCTCATCCGGCGCCTGCTGGAGAACCGGGGGCTCGCGCCGGCCTTCGCGCTCGAACCGATGGACATGGTGGGCGGTTCACCCGCGGACGTGCACCTGGCGCGCAGCCTGGCGCGGGTGGACCTGAAGGACGACGAGGTGGACGCCCTGCTGTCGGTGCTCGACCCGGAGACGCTCAACGCCTTCGACAACCCGGAGGCCCTGGGCCGCGCCCGGCTGAAGCTGGCTAAGGCGGGGTTCGCGCTCTACGCACGCCTGCACCGCGCGGTCGCCGGCAAAACGGGCACGGACTACTTCGCCCTGGAGCCCGGCAAGGACGAGCTCGCGGAGACCGCGCGGCTGGGCAAGAAGTACAGCCCGCAGGCGGTGGTGATGGGCCACACGCACGCGGCCCGCTGGCACGAGGGCAACGGCCCCCTCTACGCCAACACCGGCACGTGGATCTCCCTCCTGCGGCTCCCGGCGCCGGAGGCCTCCGACGAGGAGTGGGGCGAGTACCTCGCGGAGCTCCAGGGCAACCCGTCGCTGGATCCGGCGAAGCAGAAGCACGCGAAGCTGGAGCAGCGCTTCACCTTCGTGGAGGTGGAGCCGCACGCCTCGGCGCGGGGCGCGACGCTGCGGCTGTCGCAGTGGACGGACCAGGGCCCGAAGACGCTGCGCAGCGCGGAGCTTCCAGCCGGGAGCTGAAGTCCGCGCTCAGCGGGAGGGCTGGGGCCGGTCCGCCACGGCGGACAGCACGCCGTGCACCAGGGCCAGCACCACGGTCACCCCGAGCATGTACGGGGCGATGAACTGAAGGCCCCATCGCTCGGCGATGACACCCGCGAGGCTGGGCAGCGCCGCGACGCCCGTCGTCGCGGCGCTGACCTGGAAGCCCACCGCGTGGGCGGAGACATCCAACCCCACGCGGCGCGGCGTCACCGACATCAGCGCCGGGAAGATGGGCGCCAGCGCGAGTCCCAGCAACGCGAGCCCCAGCGCGGGCGGCACGGCGGGGATGGCAAACAGGGCCGCGCCCACCACCGCCAGCGCCGTGCTCGCGCGCAGCATCCGCACCGGCCCGATGTGTTCGACGACGAAGCCGGAGAGGACGCGCCCCACCAGCAGGCTGCCCCAGTAGAGGCTCACGCAGGTGCCCGCCGCGGCGGTGTGCAGGCCCCGGCCTTCGGTGAGCACGGTGAAGCTCCACTGGCCCGCCGTCACCTCCACGCCCGTGTAGAAGAAGAACGTGAGGATCTGCAGCCACACGCGGGGCCGGCGCACGGCCTCCATCGCGGACGCGGTGGGCACCTCCGCGCGTGGCTCCTCGCCCGGCGCTCCCGCGGGCGCGCCCCACAGCCGGCGCATCAAGAGAAACGTCAGGGCCAGCGTGCCCAGCACCACGGCGAGGACGGCGTAGCCGGTCCGCCAATCCGCGCCCCGAGCAAGCAACGCGGTCATCAACACCGGGCCCATCGCGGCGCCCACGCTGTAGGCCGCGTGCAGCCAGCTCATGTGCTTGGGGCCGAAGTTCTGGGCCGCGTAGTTGTTGAGAGCGGAGTCGATGGCGCCCGAACCGAAGCCGATGAAGCACGCCGCGGCCAGGAACAGCGCGAACAGGGGCACGGTCGCGTACCCCGTGAGCCCCAGCGCCACCGAGCCGGTGCTCAGCGCCAGCAGCAGCCCCAGGTTCATCGCGCGCATCAGCCGGCCCGCGAACAACCCGGAGATGAAGTAGGCGACCGCTGCCGTCCCCAGGATGAAGCCCATCGCGGCTTGCGACAGGCCGAAGGTGCTTCGCAGTGAAGGCCACGCGACCCCCAGCACCGCGTCCGGCAACCCCAGGCTGACGAACGCCAGGTAGGCAAGCGTGAGAAGCGCGGGACGCGGACGGGGCACGGGCGAAGACAGGCTCACGCGGCGCACCGTAGATCGCGGCCACGCATCCCGGGGTGGCATCACGGCCACATTCGGCCCCCGGGGTCTTGACCTTGACACCGGTGGCAGGCCCGAAGCTCTCGGCCATGGAGTCTTCAGGGATGAGAAGGAAAGAACCGGCACGGGACGCCCCGCCGGGAGCGGACCGCGGCAAACCTGTCCGACTGTCGGACAGGTTTGGAACAAGTCGGCCGGGAGGGGCCTCATGGGAGTGAACGATGAACATCGGTGAACTCGCCCGGCGCACGGGCAGCAGCACGCGGTCCATTCGCCACTACGACAAGGCGGGGCTCCTCGCCTCGCACCGCCGCGACAACGGGTGGAGCGGCAGCTCTTCGACCTCGCACGCCTCCGCCCCTTCGCGCTCACGCTCACGCCCGACATCCCGGTGTCCATGTAGATTGGCAAGGTCAGCGCCACGAAGGAGCGCTGGGCCGCATCCCGCGCAGCTACATACGTTGCGCCCAGGACCGCGCCCTGGCCCCCGCGCTCCAGGACCTGATGATCCGCGAAGCGGACGCCTTCACGCCCGGAAACACCTTCACCGTGGACACGCTGGACTCATCGCACTCGCCCTTCGCGTCCCAGCCCCAGAAGCTGGCCACGCTGCTGGACGGCCTGCGCTGAAGCCGCAGCCTCGGAGGGCGGGCGTGTCGGTGCCGGCCGGTACCGTTCCCGGCATGACAACCACGATGAAGGCCTCACTTTGTCGCGTTGCGGTGCTGCTGAGTGGAGCGCTGTCCTGGTCCGCATGTACCGAAGGCGCCATGGGCTCGGCGGCGGGTGGCGCAAGTGGGTGGGACCGCAAGTCACGGTCCCAGGCGGCGGGCAGTTCAGGGCGAACATCTTCTACGGCCCGTGGCAGTGCAGTCCGCAGCTCATGAACTACTGCAGCGACAAGTGCTCCGGGGAGGGATACGCGCTCCAAGGCTGCGTGTGGCTCGCGGACGTGAAGATGGATTTCGACGGCAACATGTTCAGAGCGGGAAGCCGATTCGGCATCGCCAACTGCTGCTGTAACTATCCAGCCCTGAGCGTCAGTCAGAACGCAACGGCACGAGGCCGCTGGGAGTCCATCCGGGATGGATTCCGAGAGCGATGGGCGGAGAAGTTCGGTCGATGGCCGACTGATGCCAGTGGAAACAACTACCCGGACCACCACATCCGTGACCTCAAGCACAGTGGGAACCCGACCGATTGGGACAACATCATCCCCTACCCGGCCGATATCCACTCAGGCCTGAATCAGGTCTACAACCAATGCTACGCAGGCCAACCCCCATGGACGAGCGTCGGGGTCAGCCATCCCTACGGAGAGTAGCCACATGCCGACGATGACCGAACTCCTCGACGCAGTGGCGGCCCAGCACTTTCCGCATCCGCCCGCGACGGCCGCGGCGGTCGAGGCGTTCGAACATCGAATGGGGTGGCGCCTGGATGCGGACCTACGCGCTTTCTACTCGCGGTTTGATGGAGCCAGGCTGTTCCGCGGTTCCAACGCCCCCTACTACATCCTGCCGCTCGAGGAGGTACGGCGCGCGCGGGTTGTCATGTCACAGGCCGACACTGACGCAGCGGGTCCCTCGGATTGGTACGCAGTGTGCCAGCTCCAGGACAGCAACTATGTGCTCCTGGACGTGGGGCAACAGACCCACGAGCGCTATCCACTTCGCGACGGCTACCGCGAAGGGTTTCCGGAGCCCTACTACTGTCCGGTCATTGCCCATTCGTTCGCGGAGTTCCTGGCGGGCGCACTGGCGTCCGGTGGGCGTTCCTATTGGTTGAAGGCCCTCGAAGAACAAGGCCAGTGATCTAGAAGATGGACAGGCCGGTCAGCGTCGTGAACCGGTCCAGCGCCTCCACACCGGCCACGGAGTTGCCCCTCGCGTCCAACCCGGGGCTCCATACGCACAGGCCGCAGCGGTTGGGGATGACGGCGATGATGCCTCCGCCCACTCCGCTCTTGCCCGGCAGTCCCACGCGGTAGGCGAACTCTCCCGCCGCGTCGTACGTGCCACAGGTGAGCATCACCGCGTTGACCTGCTTGGCCTGGCTGCGCGTGAGCAGCCTCGACCCGTCCGCGCGCTGCCCGTGGCGGGCGAGGAACCCACAGGCCCGCGCCAGGTCCGCGCAGCTCATCGCCAATGAGCACTGCCAGAAGTAGTGCTCCAGCACCTCCGGCACGGCGCCCTCCATGTTGCCGTAGCTCGCCATGAAGTGGGCCAGTGCTCTGTTGCGGTGGCCGTGATCCGCCTCCGATGCCGCGATGACCGGATCGAAGTCCACGGACGGGTTGCCGCTCTCCGCGCGCAAGAAGTCCCGCAGCGTGCCGCGTGCATCTCCGGTGAGCCGCTGCAACCGGTCCGTGATGACCAGCGCCCCCGCGTTGATGAATGGATTGCGCGGGATGCCCTGCTCGTACTCCAACTGCACCAGCGAGTTGAACGGATTGCCCGAGGGCTCCTTGCCCACGCGCTTCCACAGCGCGTCCCCGTCCCGCGACAGCGCGAGCGCCAGCGTGAACACCTTGGAGATACTCTGGATGGAGAACGGCTCGCGCCAATCCCCCACGCCGTACACGTCCCCCTCCACCGTCGCGAGCGCCATTCCGAAACGCCCCGGGTCCACCGCCGCCAACGCCGGGATGTACGTCGCCACGCGGCCCTGCCCCACCACCGGCCGCACCGCGTCCCAGACCTCCGACAACACCGCCTGGTAGTCCATGTGCCGCCATCCTCGTCCGGAATGGACGGGGACGCTTTCAGAAATTCCGCGCAGCGGTGTCTGCTGGGGCATGCGCTTCCTCCCGACCACGCTCCTGGCCCTCTCCTTCCTGGGCACCCTCCCCACCGCGTGCTGCAGCAACCCCAGCCCGTCCACCAACGCCTGCCAGCTCCCGGAAGAGACGCCGACGGACCCGGTCGCGGTCCAGGTGACGCAGCTCGGCTCCGGGGAGTACAGCGCCGCGGGCCAGACCTGGCCCTACCAGTTGCTCAAGCTGGAGGTGCCCGGCCGCGCCGCCACCTATGCGCAGTGGTTCCCGCCCCGGAAGGCGGGCGTGTCCCCCGCCATCGTGCTCACCAAGCCCTACGAAGGCATCGCCTGGACCGGTGAGGCCGTGGACGCGAAGTGGGCCGCGCGCGGCGCCGGCATCCACCCGGACGACAGCGAGCCGCATTACGGGCCGGGCTCGTCGCCCATCGCCTTCACGCCCACCACGCCGGAGCTCATCGCGGGCGAGGCCTTCATCCACCTGGCCCATGACTTCGGCGTGCTCGCCCTCTTCGGCCGCTTCTACGCGGGCGGAGACCTGCAGAACGACCGCGACGACATGAACGCGGGCATGCGCTTCCTGGCCCAGGCTCCCAACGTGGACACGAAACGCATCGGCATCTTCGGCGGCTCCTGGGGTGGATACGAAGCGCTCTACGCGGCGGCGGATGCCCCCTCCACCGTGGTGCCCGCCGTGGGTGTCGCCCTGTCCCCGCTGTCCGACTTCGCCGCGGAGGTGGACTACGTGAGCCGATGGGTGCCTGCGCGCGTGAGCGACCCGGCCATGCGCTCGCGCTATCAGCAGTTCTTCGAGCCCTACTTCCGCCGCATCTACGCCACCACCGGCGGCGACCCGGCCGCCTCGGGCACGGACTACACGCGCTGGACCGCCGCCCACCTGGCCAGCACCGTCCAGACGCCGTTCCTCATCCTCCACGATGACTGGGACACGCTCATCCCCGTGGAGCACACGCGCGCGCTCGTCGCCCAGGCCCCACAGCGCTTCACGCCCATGTACCTCCAGAACCTCCCGGCCGTGGACTGGAACACCCTGCCGCCGGACCATGGGCCCCTGCTCACCCAGCACGGCAGCGTCGTCATCACGCTGAGCCTGGGGCACCTCTACGTCACGCTGGGCGCGGCGGCGCAGCCCCTCTACGTCCCGAATGCCCAGGGCACCGTGCGCACGTGGTTGCAGGGCGTGCGCGCCGCCCAGGAGCAGGGCCGCGGCGTGAGCGACGTGGTCCCCCGCCTGCAGGAGCTCACCGACCCGCGCGTGCTGATGTTCGAGCCCTCGCAGGGAACGTTCCAGCCGGGCGCCGCCTTCATCGCCCAGGAGATCAACGCCGTCTGGGGCACGAGTTTCACCGACGCCAACGTGCGCGCAGCGCTCGGCCCCGGCCTGCCCACCCCCTGAGCCAGCGCACGCCCGCCCGTGTCCCCCATGGCCTCGGAAAACACGGGCATGTCGATCCACGCGCGGCCCATTCGTCGCCAGTTTGAACGGGCGAATGGATGGCCCGGAAGGGACGGATGCGACGATGGAGCTGACGGCAACGGAGTTCGTGACGCTGGACGGAGTGGTTCAGGCCCCAGGTGGCCCGGGCGAGGACACGAGCGGCGGCTTCGCCCATGGCGGCTGGGTGGAGCCCCATTTCAGCGACGAGTTCGGCGCGCACGTCGTGGACATCTTCAGCCGGGCGGACGCGTTCCTGCTCGGGCGCGGGACGTACGACATCTTCTCCAGCTACTGGCCTCGCATCACGGCGCCAAACGACCCCATCGCCGGGCCGCTCAACATGCTGCCCAAGTACGTGGCGTCCACCACCCTGCGCCGCGTGGAGTGGGCGAACTCGAAGCTGCTGGAGGGCGACACGGTGGAGGCGGTGCGCCGCCTCAAGGCAGCTCCCGGCCGCGAGCTGCAGGTGCATGGCAGCGGGGGGCTGCTGCAGACCCTGCTGGCGCATGACCTGGTGGACGTGCTGCACCTGCACGTCATCCCCGTGACGATTGGCAGCGGCCGGCGCCTCTTCGGAGAGGGCACTCAGCCGCGCATGCTGCAACTCACCGCGTCCCAAGTCACGCCCAAGGGGGTGGTGATGCTCACCTACCGGCGCGCCGGCCCCTTGCGGACCGGCACCATGGGCTAAGCGGACCCAGGCGTCAGCGCAGCCCCGCGAGCTTCGCCAGCTCGCGGGCCATGGCGCGTAGCTCCTCCGCGCCCGCCGCGCTCGGGCTCATGTCGAACACCACCTCGTAGCCCAGCCCCGCCTGGTTGATGGCCTCCGAGCGCGGGATGCGGGCCTTCAGCACCGGCACCGTCACGTCCTTCAGCGCCTCCTCCATCGCCACGTTGGTCGCCGGCGTGCGCCTGTCCCACAGGTTCACCGCGGCCACCAGCTGGCCGCCCTCCTCGCGCACGTCGCGCCACGCCGTCTCAATCTCGCCCAGCCCCTGCAGCGCGAACGCACCCGTGGGCACCGGCGCCACCACCACGTCCGCGCATGCCAGCACGGCCTCCGTGAACGCGCCGATGCTCGGCGGCGTGTCCACGACGACGACATCCGGCGTCCACGACAGCGTCTTCAGCGCGCGCGGAATCGCCTGGAGCCGGTGACCCCAGCCGAACAGCTCGCGCTCCAGCGCCGCCATGCGCGGCGCCCCCGGCGCGATGAACAACCCCGGCCGCTTCGGTGACGCCACCACGATTTCATCCAGCTTGTGCTTCGGCCGCGGCCCGAAGGCTTCCTCCCTCAAGCCGCCCCTTGCCGAGCGCATGCGACGCGAGCCGGGCCCGTGGCCCGCCACCGGGCCGGAAGAGCGCAACGGCGTGGAGCACACGCGCTGGTGCGCCGAGAAGCCCACCACCTACGGCTACCCGCTGGGCGCCGTCGAGGAGCGGGGCGGCCTGGCCGTGCACAACCCCTTCGGCTTCCCGGAGGCCATGTCCCTGTCCCTCGCCGCCGCCCTCGCCCGGGAGACGCGGCACGCACGCCTCAAGTCGGCTTCGGCGTTCTCTGCGCCTCCGCGCCAACCTATTCGACCTTGGTGATGGAGTGAGCGAGCTTTCCCTCAGTGTTGCCAACGTCCGTGTAGTCCACGCGGATCTCGTCGAACACCTCAAGGCTCTTCAATTGCTTCACCAGGGCATCGCTCTTCGCCAGGAATTTGAATGTCTCCCCCTGGGCCGGCTTTCCATCCCTGGCGGGCTCCTTTTCGATGAAGACCCAGAAGAGATCCTCCGAGACGCGGAGCAGTTCGCCTGTCACCTGCTTGTGCACCTTCTCTGGGTCCTGGGTTCGTGGCGACGCATCGCGCTTCGTTCGCGATGACGCGGAGTCCATCGCCTTCGCCGCCCCCTGGGCATGACTCATGGAGGCCATGCCCAGCACCAACGCCAGTACCATCACCTTATGTCGCATTCACGTCTCCTTTGTCACGACCAACATGGGAGACGGGCCACAAAGGAACCATCGTCTTCCGAGCTGAGTGGATGGCGACCTGAGTCGCATCGTTGAGCGCCAAAGCATGACGGCCCGCCCCGGACACCCAGGGCGGGCCGCTGTGCCTCACCAGCCGAACGTCCAGCGCGCGCGCCCGCGCCGGCCATGCGCTCGCGGGCGTTGGCCTCGGCGAAGGCGAAGAGTCCGAGGTTACTCCGGAGGCGCGCCACGCCCTCCAGGCGCGCGTAGGCGCCCGTGAGGGAGGAAGTGTCCACCTGGGCCTCCAGGTAGCCGGTGCGCACCGGCACGTCACTCAGCACCCGCGACAGCCCTGCGGCGACGGCTACCCGCGGGGCGTCGTAGGGACCGACGCCACCGCCGTCAGGGCCGGGGGCAGCCCCGCCGTGCTGCCGATGGCGCCCAGCGCGACGGAGAGGGCCTGGGCCTGCACCTTCTCCTCAGCCTTCTGCTCTCCGTACAGCGCGGAGAACTGGAGCTTCGCCAGCGCTTGCTCCCCGGGCTTGAGCGGACGCCAGCCGTTCGCCTTCATCCAGGTGTCGATGACCTCCAGGCCCTTGGCCGCCTTGTCCACCAGGTTCTCCTCCGGGTCCTCAGCGGCGATGTCCTCGACGACGTGGAACGCGTGGTAAGCGCCCAGGGCGATGCGCCGCTTGCGCTGCTCAGTGAGCCACGTGCCGACGGCGAAGAGACCGACGGCGCCAGCCACGAGGCCCAGGGCCAGGGTGATGTTGGTGGGGGTGAGCAGCGCGTCCAGGATGCTGGAGCTGGCGCCGGTGGACGCCTGGGCCAGGGCCACCGGCGCGGAGAGGACGACCGCGAGGCACGCGGCCAGGGTGAGACGCTTCTTCATGGTGTTGCTCCCGTTGGGGTTGAGCTGCACCACGAAGAAGGGGCGGCCGCCCTAGAAGATGACCGAAACCAGCTTCTGCACCAGCGAAGCCACAGCGCCCGCGATGCTCCCTCCAATGAGAAGTTGAACCCAGCGCCACCGTCGAGCGTCGCGCCTGTCCACTATGCCCTCCAGCACGCCGTGCTCCTTGATGAGCGAGTCGACACGAGCGTTGATTCCCTCCAGCTCGGCCCACTTCTGCGAGCTGATCCGAAAGTTCTCCCACATCTCTTTGCTGGCACGAATGGACCGCGCCTCGTCAAGCAGTGCCGGGATTTCCTTCTCGACCTCTTGCAGTCGCTTATGCACGGCATCGAAGAGGGATTCGCGGCGCGACTCCTCCGCCGTCAACCGGTCAATCTGGTCTTCGTGCATGAACCATCCTCCCAAAAGCCGCGCGCCCCCGCCGATTTGCGTGCTTCTGTGAGCAGTCAGGTCGACTGCTCGTGGCCACGACACCGCACCCTTCAGGAGATGAAGGGCAGTCACCGGAATCCCAGCAGGTTAGGCCGGTATACCACCCGGGTGAAGGCCTTCACCTTCGCATCCGCTCGCAAGGCATCCTCCAGCGTGAGCGTCTTGCTGCCGCCCCTGGACGCGCCCACCACCACGCCCGCGCCCACATGCACCATGACGTGGTCCGGGTCCCCGGCCTTGCCGTACAGCACCAGGTCACCGGCCTGCAGGTCCGCCACGCTCGCCACCGGCGTGCACTCCGCCCACAGCCGGTCCGTGTTGTGCGTCATGCGCCAGTCCTTCCCGCCCACCTGGTGGAAGGCCCACGTCACGAGCCCGGAGCAGTCGAAGAGGCGTGGGCTGTCCGCCGACACGCGCTGTCCCTTCGCGCCCCAGCGGTAGGGCGCGTGCATCTGCGCGAGGACGAGGGCGAGGAAGGCGGCGCGCTGCGAGGTGATGGGCACGGCGGGCTCCGGGGGACGGCAGGTGTCCACCGGAGAAGGGGTGTCCGTTGGCCTTACGCGAATGGCAGCGCTATCCTGATAAGGCAGCGTAAACCGTCAAAACCAGGAGAAGCACATGCGAGTGGCAATCATTGCCGGGTTGATTGCAGTCGGGTTGCTCATGGGGTGTGGTGGCACAGAACTAGCCCCTGGCTCTGAGACAGGAACCAGCGACGTCCACGCCGCCGAGTGGTGCCACCGCTGCGATATGAGCTACGACTACTGCATGGAGTTCGCTTCCACGTACGAGGAGAAGACCCAGTGCGGCATTGAGCGCACTGAGTGTTACGAGGCAGGTCAGTGCCCAACGCGGCACGGTCTGGCTGATGAAGGGGGCCCTGATAGCAGCAACGCGGCGCAGCGGCAGGTTCGCGAGTCAGGTCTCCCTCCCGACAACATCTGCCACGTCTGGTGTGACGTCGGCCCCCGCGCGGGCCATCGAACGTCCGCCTACGCCGGCAGCCTTGAGGACTGCTTTGCCTTCGCCCGTGATGAGTGTGGAGAAGCAGGCACGTACACGTACAACGGCCAGCCCGTGGCCTTTTGATCCGCCACGGCAAGGGATGAGGCTCATGGGTGGCCAGGGCCTGTGTCCTTGGCCACCACGTTGGCGGCATGCTGGAGCTGCCGGGAGGTGCGCTCCACCATCAGCACCGTGACGTGGTTCACCGCCTGGTGCAGCTGCGGCCGCGCGGCGCCCATCCAGTCCTCGATGGCCCGAAGGCGCAGATCCTGCGTCTGGAGCTTCGCGCCGTGCTCGTTCACCACGCGCAGCTCCGTTTTGATGTCGCGCACGTCCTGGGCCACCGCGCCCAGCGACTGCACCAGCAGGGGCACCTGGTCCACTGCGGACTCGTGCTTCGTCTGCCGGCGCGACAGCAGCCCGTTGAGGAGGGGCACGAGGAGCTGGCTCACGGCCAGGATGAGGACGGCGGACTCAGTGCTGACGGGGAGCATGCCCGGACAAAAGGGGCGGTGCCTCACCCAGGAGCGTGCGGCCCACGCGGTGTGGCGGGCGTCCAGCGAGTCCACGCCCATCGCGACACCTCGCCGGGCGGGCCCGAGACGAGCGCGCGACGCCAGCGAATGCCGTCCGGGCACCGGTGATAGTCGCGCGGGAGCGACACGCCCGCAGGACACTCAGGCCCCGGAGACGGTAGGTCCTCTCGCTCGCGGGAGCAGGTGCAGGACGTCACGGGCGGTAATCGCCGTCGAACCGGCCGGCAGGCTTCCACGTCCACTGCCCGCGGAGGCCCTGCCTGCGCCAGACAGTCCCTGTCCCGTCCACCCAGAAACTGCCCGGCTTCCGGGCGTGGCAGCTCGGGTACGGACACGGCAGGTCCATGCGCCGTTCGTGAGGGCAGACGGTGGTGAGCGTCATCCGCCATCCACCTCACGCGGCTGGGCCCGCTGGTGGCGCCGCGCCGCGCGCCAGGCCAGGAGCGCCCGGGCCTGCTCCTCCAGCGCGTCCGTCGTGGCGAGCACCACCGCCACCAAGACGCCCGCGCCCAGGGTCACGAGGGCGATGGCGATGCGCCTGCCCACCTCAGCGGGGATGCCGGACGTCCACAGCAGGAGGCGCAGGAAGACGAGGGCCGCCCACGTCACCGCCTGGAACCACGCCAGCCAGAGGACCACGAGGAGCGTCTTCACTGGGCCGCCGCGCGGCGCCGAGTCGTGATGGTCGGTCATACCCGGGGAGAAGAGGCGGCCACTCGAGCCACCTCGCCCCAGCCAGCGCAAAGCGACGCACGCAGCGTGCGTCGTAACGCGTTCCGCATACCGAGCGAATCACCCGCGCTTGTTATCGCGTATAGAGCTGGGTCGGATTATCATAGTTGCAATTGTAGAAATTAGGCTTCCTGCCAACACAGGCATACAAATAACCCAGCTGGTTAGGAGGAAAATCGAGATTGCGGACATTCTCAGAGCCTTGCCCGTTTGTTGCCCAGACGACGTATTGAATGTTCCCCACCCAGAGTACGGCAGCGGCACCAAGGCCATCCGCTGAGGTATCCCTGATGTACAGGTTGTCGAAGTCCGTGAACCAAGCCAGGGCCCCCGACGTCGCGGCATAATTGGTAGAGAAGGCCTCGACAGGGCGTTCGGCGTCGCCTGAGGATCCGCTCTGTGTGTCGGATTCTTCTGGGACTTGGAGGGACTCGTCGTCCTCGGGCTGTCCGCCGCACCCCAAAAGCAGACCACATGCCGCCAGCGCCAAAATCGAACGATACATGCAATCCCTCTCTCTCGTGAGCGACTGAGAACGCTCAGCGGAAGCAAGGGTGGGGGTGGCTGGTACGTTCATCAACCGGCCCACATGGTCGGGGGCTCCTGTCGAGAAGCGATACGGTGCGTGCGGTTGGAGAGGCGCGTTGGACTCCAGGCACGGCTGCTGGAGGTGATGCCCGGGGACGTACTGCGAGCCCGTGGTCGCGAAGCGGGTCTGCGCTCGAGGGGACTTGGCGGGCGAAGGAGGCCACCGCACAGGGCGGATGCTTGCTGGCAACGAGCGCGTGAGGCACGATGCGCGGAACGGCCTACTCCTCACTTCGGAGGAGTGCGGGGGAAGGTTCATATCGGATGTGCCCCCCTGCCGCTGGATCGCTGGCTTGGCCCCACCGGATCCACGCCGTCGCTGCGCACCGTTAAGTCCGCGAGGCCACTGGGCTTTCACCTCGGGATGGGGCATGGGCCCCTCTTCGAGGTCATCACCCCGGACGAGGCGCGCGCGAAGCTGGACGAGAAGCTCGCCGCCTTCATCGCCAAGCACCTGAAGACCCAGGCGGCGACGGACGTGCCGCCGGAGCCCGCCCTCGAGGACGGCGATGGGGACTGACGCAGGCGTGGCGAAGGCCGGGGAGTCGCTGCTCGACGGCATCCCCGTCATCACGGCGGACAGCCACGGCCCCCACAACCTCATCCAGCAGTTCGCGCTGGCGGCCCACGCGGCGCCCGTGTCTTCCTACGCGAAGTGGTGATGCTCACCTACCGGCGCGCCGGCCCCCTGCGGACCGGCACCATGGGCTATGCGGACCCAGGCGTCAGCGCAGCCCCGCGAGCTTCGCCAGCTCGCGGGCCATGGCGCGCAGCTCCTCCGCGCCCGCCGCGTTCGGGCTCACGTCGAACACCACCTCGTAGCCCAGCCCCGCCTGGTTGATGGCCTCCGAGCGCGGGATGCGGGCCTTCAGCACCGGCACCGTCACGTCCTTCAGCGCCTCCTCCATCGCCACATTGGTCGCGGGCGTGCGCCTGTCCCACAGGTTCACCGCGGCCACCAGCTGGCCGCCCTCCTCGCGCACGTCGCGCCACGCCGTCTCAATCTCGCCCAGCCCCTGCAGCGCGAACGCACCCGTGGGCACCGGCGCCACCACCACGTCCGCGCATGCCAGCACGGCCTCCGCGAACGCCCCGATGCTCGGCGGCGTGTCCACGACGATGACGTCCGGCGTCCACGACAGCGTCTTCAGCGCGCGCGGAATCGCCTGGAGCCGGTGACCCCAGCCGAACAGCTCGCGCTCCAGCGCCGCCATGCGCGGAGCCCCCGGCGCGATGAACAACCCCGGCCGCTTCGGTGACGCCACCACGATTTCATCCAGCTTGTGCTTCGGCCGAGGCCCGAAGGCGTCCGCCACGCACGGGCCCTCCCGCGACTCCAGGCCCAGCACCAGCGACGCATGCGCCTGCGGATCCAGGTCCATCAGCAGCACCCGGCGGCCCGCGTCCGCCAGCGCCGCCGCCACGTGCGAACACAGCGTCGTCTTCCCGACGCCTCCCTTGATGGTGCAGAACGCGATGACCGGCATGGCCCCGGGGTCTACCAGGAATCCCCCACGGCGCGGGCCGCTCCGGATTGGACCGCCCGCCCCATCCAGAGCGCTCCAGAATGGAGCGGCCTGCCCCGGCCGTCCCCACGACTCCAATGATTCCAGCCCCTTGGGGCTGGCACCGGACGTGCTCTGTCCCCTCCACGTCAGGGCGCCCCCAGCGGGCGTTCCGCGCATCGGGAGACCCATCATGGAAGTCCGCTTCTTTGGCGTTCGGGGCAGCATCGCGGTGTCGGGCTCGCGCATCGGCGGCAACACGGCGTGCGTGGAGGTGACGAGCCAGGGCGAGCGGCTGATCCTCGACGCGGGCACGGGCATCCGGACGCTGGGCGAGGTCATGATGCGCGAGGGCGTCCCGCAGAAGGCGACGATGTTCTTCTCGCACCTGCACTGGGACCACGTGCAGGGCTTCCCCTTCTTCACGCCCGCGTACCTGCCCACCACGTCGCTGATGATGTACGGCCCCGGCGCGAACGGTGCCCAGGCGCTGGAGTCCACGCTGTCGCAGCAGATGCGCCCGCCGCAGTTCCCGGTGCCGCTGTCCACCATGCGCTCGAAGATGTCCTTCGGCGCCGCGCTGCACGGCCACACCGTGGAGGTGGGCCCCTTCAAGGTGACGCCCATCGACGTGCCGCACCCGGACGGCTGCATGGCTTATCGAGTCGAGGCGGACGGCCACTCCTTCGTGTACGCCACGGACGTGGAGTTGCCGGAGCGCCTCACCTCCGACGTGGCCCGCCACTTCGAGGGCGCGGACGCGCTGTGCCTGGACGCGCAGTACACGCCCGACGAGTACGAGGGCAGGAAGGGCATGTCCAAGAAGGGCTGGGGCCACTCGACGATGATGGACGCGGCCAAGGTGGCCAAGGACCTGCACGCCGGGCGCCTCTTCCTCTTCCACCACGACCCGTCCCACGCGGACGAGCTGCTGGAGGACATGGCGCAGCAGGCGCGCGGGCTGTTCCCCTTCACCGAGCCCGCGCGGGAAGGCCAGCGCATGCTCCTGGGCCGCGCGGCGGGCGCATGAGCGCAGCGAGCCCGGAGCCGTGCGATAGACTGTCTCCAGCGCCCTTCTCACTTCCGCCGCTGCCCGCCGCCATGCCCTCGTCCCCGCCGGATGTGTCCCAGGTCCTGCTCCCCCTTGGCGGCCTCGTCGGGCGCGAGGTGGACCTGGACGCCTTCCTCCAGACGCTCGTGGACCGCATCGCCATCACGTTGCAGGCGGACCGGGGCACGCTGTGGCTGTTGGATCCGGTGCGCCGCGAGCTGTTCAGCCGCGCGGCGCACCTGCCGGAGGTCGCGCAGATCCGCGTGAAGCTGGGTCAGGGCGTCGCGGGCTACGTGGCGGAGGCCGGCGAGCCCGTGCACGTGCCGGATCCGCGCGGCGAGCGCCGCTTCTTCGCGGACATCGACCGGATGACGGGCTACCGCACCATCAGCCTGGCCGCGGTGCCGCTGCGCGACGCGGCGGGCGCCGTGTACGGCGTGCTCCAGGTGCTCAACCGCTTGGGCGGGGGCCCCTTCACGGAGGACGACACCCGGAAGCTCACCGACATCGCGGCCCAGGTGAGCACCGCCCTCCAGAGCACCAGCCTCTACCAGGAGCTCCAGCGCGCGAAGGATCAGCCGCAGGCCCCGGTGGGCTACTTCTTCAACCGCATCATCGGAGAGGCCCCGCCGCTCAAGGCGCTCTACCGCCTGGTGCAGAAGGCCGCGCCCACGGACGCCACCGTGCTGCTGCGCGGGGAGAGCGGCTGCGGCAAGGAGCTCTTCGCGCGCGCCATCCACGTCAACGGCCCAAGGCGCGACAAGCCCTTCGTGAAGGTGGACTGCGCGGCCCTGCCCGCCGCCCTCATCGAGAACGAGCTCTTCGGCCACGAGAAGGGCGCCTTCACCGGCGCCGACCACCGCGTGCCCGGCAAGTTTGAGGCGGCCGACGGAGGCACCGTCTTCATCGACGAGTTGGGGGAACTGCCCCAGGCCGTGCAGGGCAAGCTCCTGCGCGTGCTCCAGGACCGCGAGTTCGAACGCGTGGGCGGCACGCAGGCCGTCAAGGTGGACGTGCGCATCGTCGCGGCCACCCACCGAGACCTGCCGCGCATGGTGGCGGAGGGCAGGTTCCGCGAGGACCTCTACTACCGCATCAAGGTCGTGGAGCTGCTGCTGCCCCCGCTTCGCGAGCGCGGCGCGGAGGACATCGAGCGGCTCGCCCGCCACTTCGTCGCCACCGCCGCGAAGCGCCACCGCCTGCCCGTGCCGCGCCTCGGCGCCACCGCGCTCGCCAGGCTCAAGCGCTACCGCTGGCCCGGCAACGTGCGCGAGCTGGAGAACTGCATCGAAAGCGCCGTGGTGCTCTCCGAGGGCGAAATCCTGGAGGAGCACCTGCCCCTGCCCTCCCTGGACCGGGCGACCTCCCCCGCCGAGCCAGGCGCGCCCACGGGGCCTGGCACATCCACCGGGCCTGGCGCGCCGCTCGCCACCGCGCCGGACGCACCGCTCCTGCTTCCGCTGGCGGAGGTGGAGCGCCGCCACATCCTGCGGGTGCTGGAGGCCGTGAAGGGCAACCGCACCGCGGCGGCGCGCACGTTGGAGATCGGCCGCAACACGCTCGCCCGCAAGCTCAAGGAGTACGGGCTGGCGGACGAGGGCTGAGCTTCGGATCGCGCTCGAAGCCCCGAGCCCCGCCCCCCAGCGGGCGGCCATCGGGGCGGCGGCCTGTCCGGGAGTGCCTTTCGGGGGCATCCGGGAGCACCTCTCTTCCAGGGCCGTGGTGCGTCCCCGCGAGGGCCAGACACGTGCCCATCCGAGGGGAAGGAGCACATCATGGCGGATGTCCTCGATGCCGATTCAAGCGGGCCCCCGATGCATGGGGAGGTGCGGACCGGAAGGATCATTGGCATCTCCGTGGTGGCCGCCCTGGGCGGGTTCCTCTTCGGCTTCGACACCGCCGTCATCAACGGCACGGTCGCCGCCCTGAAGACCGAGTTCGCCGCGAGCAGCCTGGGCCTGGGGCTGGCGGTGTCCTCCGCGCTCATCGGCTCGGCGACGGGCGCCTTCGCCGCGGGGCCCTTCGCGGACCGCTACGGCCGCCGGCGCGCGATGATGCTCGCGGCGGCGCTGTTCATCATCAGCGCCATCGGTTCGGGGTTCGCGTTCTCCCTCTTGGACCTGAGCTTCTGGCGGCTGGTGGGCGGCCTGGGGGTGGGCTTCGCCAGCGTCGTGGCGCCCACCTACATCGCGGAGATCGCCCCGGCGTACCTGCGCGGCCGCCTGGCGTCGCTGCAACAGCTGGCCATCGTGGTCGGCATCTTCGTGGCCCTGCTGAGTGACTTCGCCATCGCGCTCTACGCGGGCTCCGCCTCCAACCCCACCTGGCTGGGCTTCACCGCGTGGCGGTGGATGTTCTTCAGCGGCCTGCCGCCCGCGCTCCTCTACGGCATCGGCGCCGTCTTCATCTCGGAGTCCCCGCGCTTCCTCGTGGCCAAGGGCCGTGAGCAGGAGGCCCTGAGCGTGCTGCGCGACATCGAGGGGGACACCGCGCCGTCCAAGGTCGTGGAGATCCGCCGCTCGCTGCGCACCAACTACACGCCGCACCTGTCGGACCTGAAGGGCGGCCGCTTCGGGTTCCTGCCCATCGTGTGGGTCGGCATCGTGCTCGCGATGCTCCAGCAGTTCGTGGGCATCAACGTCATCTTCTACTACTCCAGCGTCCTTTGGCAGGCGGTGGGCTTCTCCGAGCACAACTCGCTGGCCATCACCGTCATCACCAGCGTCATCAACATCCTCACCACGCTGGTGGCCATCGCGTTCGTGGACAGGATTGGACGAAAGCCCCTGCTGATCATCGGCTCCGTGGGCATGGCGCTCACGCTGGGCCTGATGGCGTACCTCTTCAGCAGCGCGCCGCTGGACGCCGCGGGCAAGCCCGTCCTCCAGGGCGCCGCCGGCACCACCGCGCTCATCGCCGCCAACCTCTACGTCGTCTTCTTCGGCTTCTCGTGGGGCCCCGTCGTCTGGGTGCTGCTGGGCGAGATGTTCCCCAACAGCATCCGGGCGCTCGCGCTCTCCATCGCGGCCATGGCGCAGTGGCTGGCCAACTTCCTGGTGTCCGCCACGTTCCCGTCACTGCAGGCCATCGGCCTGGGCTGGGCATACGGCCTGTATGCCGCGGCCGCCGTGTTCTCCATCTTCTTCGCCGCGAAGTTCATCCGCGAGACGAAGGGTCGTGAGCTGGAACAGATGTAGCCCCGCAAGACAGGGCGAAGCATGCAAGCCCGTACACCCGTACGGGCTTTATGCATTTTTACGCACCGGCTGGGTGAGAAAACACCTGATCCATTTGACACGTGGGGTCACCGGCTTTCAGCATCACCTTCATGCTGAAACATTCCCCCCCGCTGCCCCGACTCGCGAGCGTCCTGCTCGCTTCCCTCCTCCTCGCGCTGACAGCCTGTCCCGGCAACGACGACGACGACAACGATGGCGGCACGAACATGACGGACGGTGGCACCGGTGACGGTGGCTCCACCGATGCCGGCAACACGCTGCCCGACGGCGGTTCGTACGATCCGGGCCCCCAGGTCTGTGGCGACGGCAAGGTCCAGAAGGGCGAAGTCTGTGACGACGCCAACACCGTGAGCGGCGACGGCTGCACCTTCGACTGCAAGGAAGTGGAGATCGGCTTCGAGTGCCGCGAGTGGGGCCGGCCCTGCGTCGTGGCGACGGCGTGCGGCAACGGCATCGTCGAGGAAGGCGAGGCGTGCGACGACCGCAACAATGAGTCCAACGACGGCTGCAAGGCGGACTGCTCCGCCGTGGAGACCGGCTGGTCCTGCCCCTTCCAGGGCCAGCGCTGCCGCGCGGCCGAGTGCGGTGACCAGATCATCGCCGGCGAGGAGGAGTGCGAGGACGGCAACACCGCCAACGGCGACGGCTGCAGCAACACCTGCCGCCTGGAGCAGGGCTACAAGTGCGACACCGTGGGCCAGCCGTGCACGAAGACGACCTGCGGCGACGGCAAGAAGGAAGGCACCGAGCAGTGCGACGACGGCAACCACGACATGGGCGACGGCTGCTCGCCGCTGTGCGTGCTGGAGCCCAAGTGCGTGAACGGCACCTGCGAGGCCCGCTGCGGTGACGGCGTCATCCTCCCCGGCGACACCACCGAGCAGTGCGACGACGGCAACACCCGCTCCAACGACGGCTGCTCGTCCACGTGCCAGCTGGAGGCGGGCTTCGCCTGCGTCCGCGTCACGGAGTCCCCGCCGAGCTCGGTGGAGATCCCCGTCGTCTACCGCGACTTCTGCGGCGTGAACTCGGGCTGCAAGGCTCCCGCCATCCTGCACGCGGACTTCAATGACGCGAACGGCTCCGAGCAGGGCATCGTCGGCGCGAAGTTCGCCGCGCTCGGCGCGGACGGCAAGCCCGTCTACGCGAAGGAGGGCGTGTCCTCCGGCACCACCCACGGCAAGACGGCCTTCGACCAGTGGTACCGCGACACGCCCAACGTCAACATCACCGAGGTCGGCACGCTGAAGCTCAACAAGCAGGGCAACGGCTCCTACCTGTTCGACGATCAGACCTTCTTCCCGCTCGACAACACCGGCTGGGTGGGCCTGGGCAAGGAGAACCGGCTCAACGACAACACCGGCACCCCGCGCAACTTCAGCTTCACCAGCGAGACGCGCTACTGGTTCGAGTTCAAGGGCAACGAGGTGCTGACGTTCCTGGGTGACGACGACGTCTGGGTGTTCATCAACCGCAAGCTCGCCCTGGACCTGGGCGGCGTGCACGGCGCCACCTCCGGCACGGTGTCCCTGGCGGACGGGCCCACGGTGGCCGGCCTGGGCCTGGTGAAGGGCAAGATCTACGAGGTCGTCGTGTTCCAGGCGGAGCGCCACACGTCCCAGTCCTCGTACAAGCTGACCCTGAACAACTTCGAAACGCAGCGCACCGAGTGCAAGTCCACCTGCGGCAACGGGACGGTCGACCCGGGCGAGACGTGCGACAACGGCAACGCCAACGGCCCGGGCTACGGCAAGTGCAGCCTCACCTGCATCTGGAACGCCCGCTGCGGCGACGGCATCACCCAGTACAACTACGGTGAGACGTGCGACGACGGTAACTCCAACGATCGCGACAGCTGCCCGAACAACTGCCAGATCGATCCGGGGTAGTCCTCCGGCCGGACCTCACAGGGTCCGGGCGAGCATGAACACGGCGGCCAGGGACAGCGCCCCGGCCGCCGCGAAGTGCCTCCAGGCCCGGCGGGACAACACCCCGCCGGTGCCGGTGGCCCCCTCCCCCAGCACCATCAGCGCCGGACGCCCGCCGCGACCGCGCAGCGCATAGGTGCCGTCGAGGGAACCGCGCTGAAGCTCTCCCACCACCAGGCACGCCTCCCCGGGAACGCCCACGCGCTCCCAGGACAGCGCCTGCGCGGGCGCCCCCAGAAGCTCCGCCCGGGTGAGCGCGGGAGGCGCCGGACACCGCCGCACCTCCACCGGCGCCAGCAGCGCGGACGGCGCGAAGCCCACCGCCGCCCGCGTGCGCTCGCCCTTCAGCAGCAGCACCGGCGAGTACGCCCGCTCACGCGCCAGGAGCGGCCCCTTGCGGCCGTGCGGCCCCACCGCGTGCACCGCCGCGTCGTAGAAGGCGCACGGCACGCCGCCCGGCGACGTCAGCGTCTCCACGGAATCCAGCTGCCCCCGGTACACGCCGAAGCCCGGGGGCCGCCCCGCGCGCAGGGCCTCCACCGCCTCGTCCAGGGACATGGGCGCGGCGCCTCGCAGCGCATCCGCCCGCAGGCGCACCCGGGCCCCCCGGGCGGACACGCCCGCGGCCAGCACCAGCAGCATGGCGCCCAGCGCCTTCACGAGCACGTCCGGCGACACCGGCACCAGCGGCGTCCCGCGCATCCAGGGGACGAAGAGCACCAGCCCCAGGGCCAGCGCCCCGAAGCCCGCGAGCATCCACCGGGGCCGCGCGCCCGTGGGCGTCCGCCCCAGGGTGAAGGTCGCCCAGAGCAGCAGGGCCAGGCCCACGCCACAGAGCGGCAGCAGGAGCACGCGCCCCAGGTCCAGGTCCATGGCCATGCCCCACCCCCGCCCGCGCGCCAGAAGCGGCCCCGCGACGAACGGAGCCCGGCGGGAGCAAGGTGGGAACGGGAGGACGGGGCGGCAAGCCCCATCCCGGAGCCGCGGCGGACTACTCGGCGGGGGCGCGGCGCGCGGGGCGCTCCTGCAGCGGCCCCACGACCTTCAGGTCATCGAAGGTGCACTCGAGGTTGCGGCAGCCCAGGGCCAGCTTGCCCACGCGGCCCTCGAAGCCCGGCAGCACCTTGGAGGCGAAGAGCTTCTTGTTGAGGAAGGCGTCCACCCGCACGCCGCTCTTCTGCCGCTTGAGCTGGAGCTTCACCAGGAAGGGGCCCGTCCTGGGCACCGGCATCTCGTCCTGGACCAGGTTCTTGGTGTCCTCCGCGCTGTTGCCCACCACCTCATGCCCGTCGTCCGGGGAGAAGTAGCGCCACGACAGGCGCATGCCCGCGTCGGGGATGGCGAAGACGGACACCTGCACGTCCCGGATGCGGAACGCCAGCTCACCGAAGTGCTGCCCGTCCTGCTCCACCGACCACTGCTTGCCCAGCGGGTTCACGTCCATCAGCACCTCGGCCGTGAAGTCGTCGCTCGTGAAGTAGCGGTGCGCCAGGTACGCGCGCGGCACCAGCTTGCCGTCCGCCTCCCGGCCGGCCTGCACGGCGCGCAGCTCGCCCTGGTCCAGGGTCCACGTGCCGCTGTGGACGTTGATCTCCTCCTCGCCCTGCTCGAAGCCCAGCTCCAGGGTGCTGCTGGCCGAGCCGGCCGCGGGCGGCGTGAGCTTCAGCCCGGAGAACACCTCCCCTTCCGTGTTGGCCGGGAAGTGCATGACCGGAGGCGTCGGATCCGCGACCCCGGGCGTGCCCGTCAGGCTCCCGAACCCCACGAAGGCGCGCACCGCGAAGCCCAGCACGGCCAGGCCGCCCACCACGGACAGGCCGGTGCGCACCCGGCCCCAGCCCGCGTGGAGCGCCTCCAGCACGGCGGCCTCGGGGGCCGTGATGGCCTTCATGGAGGCCACGTGCGAGGGCTGCGCGCGCGCCAGCGCCGACGCGGGCGCCACCACGTGCGGGGCTGACGAGGCGGACACCAGCGCCTCCAGCGCGTCGCACACCTCCGTGGCGGTGGCGTAGCGGGCCTCGCGGTCCGTCTCCAGCAGGCGCTCCACCACCGGGTCCAGGCGGGGGTCCAGGCCGCGCACGCGCTCGGAGGGCAGCTTGAAGCGGCCCACGGGCAGCTCGCCCGTGAGCGCCTCGTACATCATCACGCCCAGGGAGAAGAGGTCCGCCCGGCCGTCCACGTTCTTCGCGTCCCGGCGCTGCTCCGGGGCCATGTAGTTGAGCGTGCCCATGGCCACCGCGGTCGCGGTGAGCTGCTTCTCCGAATCCGGCTCGCGGATGCCCGCCAGGCCGAAGTCCGCCACCTTCGCGTGCAGCCGCCCGTCCAGCAGGATGTTCTCCGGCTTCAGGTCGCGGTGGATGATGTTCTTCGCGTGCGCGCACTCCACGGCGCGCGCCACCTGGAGCAGCACCTTCAGCGACTGGGCGGGCGTGAGCGGCTCCCGGCCGCTCAGCGCGTGGCGCAGCGACTGGCCCTCCACGTACTCCATGACGAAGTAGTAGTGCTCGCCCTGCACGCCCCGGTCGATGATCTGCACGATGTTCGGGTGGCTCAGGGCCGCGAGCGCCGTCGCTTCCTTGTCGAAGCGCGACACGAACTCCTCGTCCTTCGCCAGCCGGGGCGGCAGCACCTTCACCGCCACCGTGCGGCCCAGGGAGCGCTGGCGCGCGAGCCACACCTCGCCCATGCCGCCGCGCCCCAGGATCTCCAGCAGCTCCAGGCCCGGCAGTTGGGGCTTCGCGCCCGTCAGCATCGTCTCCGCGTTCTCGATGTCGCGGACGGCCGTGTTCACCGGCGCGCGAGGGGCCTTCACCCCCGGCGCCTCCGGACGCACCAGCGTGGCGCTGATCAGCTCCGCGGCCGAAGGGTCCGCCGCGGGCAACGCCACTCCAGACGAAGGCGCGTCGTGGCCCCCTGCGGACACAGGCACCGCCCCCGCGGGAACCTCACCCTCGTCCGCCCTCCCCACGCCATCCGGTCGCGGGATGTTCATCTCGTTGCCCCCTGGGACGGAGCCGGCCCTCATCTCCTGTCCCACCGAGTCCTCCCTGCCGGCTCCAACACCCGGAGCAGCGGAAGGTGACGTCGATTCTGGCGGATCCTCCGCCGTGCGCGGCGTGAAAGTCACCGCGATGCCTGCTTCGTCGTGGCCCTTGGCGGCCGGACGGATGCCGGACGGCTCGGCCGGCCGGTGGATGCCGGACACGTCCGCGCGCCGCACCTCGAAGCGGATGCCGCAGCGGCACGTGGCCTTCTGGCCGCTCACGTACACCCGGGTGTCGTGCACCGTGCCGCAGTTGGGGCACGACTGGGTGGTCGTCATGGACGGGGGGCGCACCGTCAGCGCACCTTGCGGGAGGTGGAAGTGGTCAGCTCCGCGCCGTGCACGCGGAAGGTCTGCACGCCCTTCTCCTTGCCCTTCACCTGCAGCACCGGCAGCTCCTCCACGTCGAAGCCCGGCCCGGACTTGCGCACCGTGGCCTCCGACGCCAGCACCTCGCCGCTCTTCGCGATGCCGCACAGCCGCGACGCGGTGTTCACGGTGTCGCCAATGGCGGTGAACTCGTGCCGCTCCGCGCTGCCCATGTAGCCCACGACGGCCTGTCCCGTGTTGACGCCAATGCCCACCTCGATGGGCTTCTTGCCGTCCAGCACGCGCTGCCGGTTGAGCTCCGTGACGGCGTCCTGCATCTCCAGCGCGGCCCTCAGGGCCCGGGCCGGATCATCCGGGTGCGACGACGGCGGTCCCCACACCGCCATCACGCAGTCCCCGATGAACTTGTCCAGGTTGCCCTCGTAGCGGAACACCACGTCCGCCATGGCGCTGAAGAAGCTGTTGAGCATGGACACCACCTCCTGGGGAGAGTCGCTCTCCGCCAGGGTGGTGAAGCCACGGATGTCCGCGAACAGGCAGCTCACCTCCGCGAGCCGGCTCTGGCGCAGGTCCTCCGTGCCGCCGTTGATCACCGCGTCCGCCACCGCCTTGGACAGGAAGCGCGACAGCTCCGCGCGCGTCACCGCCTCGTTGCGGATCTGCTCCGCCAGGGCCGCGTTCTCCAGCGCGATGCCCGCCTGCGCGGCGATGCCGGAGAGGATGGTCAGGTCCTTCTCCGAGAAGGCGTTGATCTGCTGGCGGCTGTCCAGGAACAGCACCGCCATGATGTCGCCGTTCACGAGCAGCGGCACCGCCATGGCGGAGCGGATGCCCTGCGCCACGATGCTCTCCGCGGCGGAGAAGCGCTCGTCGATGATGGCGTCCGCCGTGAGCACCGCCTTGCCCGTCTCCACCACGCGCTTGAGCACGGTGTCCGACAGCATGACGTTCACCTGCTTGCCCTGCCGGTGGTGCACCGCGGCCGGGATGAACTCCCCCTGCGGGCCCACCTTCAGGATGACGCCGTGGTCGGCCGCGAGCAGTTCGAAGGCGACCTTCAAGATCTGCTCGAACAGGTCGTCCTGGGTGCCCTTGAGGCTCACCTGCCGGTGGAACTCGTGGACGATGCGCAGCTTCTCGTAGTCCCGGCGCAGCGCGGCGGTGTCCGTCACCTGGTCGGCCGGACGGAAGTTCTGCGGCACCTGGTCCATCTGCGCCAGGAAGGCCGGCATGGAGACGGCGTTGGCCACCACCGTCACGCCCGGCAGCGTGGGCGGGTTGACTCCACCGGGCGCGGCTTCTCCGCTGTGGAAGACGAGCCTGGAGGAACCCAGGGCGATCTCATCCCCGTCCCGCAGCCGCATCTCCCCCGCCACCCGGCGCCCGTTGACGAAGGTGCCGTTGGACGAGTTCAGGTCGCGCAGCACGAAGTCGCGCCCCACCTTCTCGATGGTGGCGTGCTCCTTGGAGACCTCGCGGTCCACCAGCCGCAGCGTGTTGGACGGATGGCGGCCGAGCGACGTGGTGGGGCCCAGGGGAAACTCCCCCAGCGTCCCGTCCGCGAACCGCCCCGTCAGGTGCGGCCCGCGCGGGTGCGACCCGGACCTGGGCGGGAATGGGGCGGGTGCCTGGTTCACGCGCGAATCCTCACCGGCCCGGACACTACCAGAGCCTTCCGCCCCAAAGGAACGCTCGCGAAGCCCCCCCGGTTCCAGGCCGCCAACGCCCTGCACGGCCGGTCAGTCCCCCGCCCACGCCCGCCGCTCATAGGGACGGAGGCGCCACCGTCCCGGGGGCGGCGGGGTCCACCGACGCGGCCGGCCGGCGCTCGGGGGCCCGGAACCCCAGGCCAATGGACGGCAGGAAGGTCATCCCGCCCAGGTCCCGCTTCTGCCCGAAGACGTGGGGGTTGCAGAAGACGTACCCCCCGGTGAGCTCCGCGTAGAAGTGCACGTACTTGTAGCCCACCGCGAAGCCCACCGTGGAGCCCACGAAGTGGCTGTTCACCGTGGACGGCAGGCTCGCGTCGAAGCCCGTCACCGGCTTGCCCTGCTCGGAGAAGTCCACCAGCTGGGCGTCCAGCCGGGTGTGGCTGAAGACGTACTTGGGGGCGCCGTAGAGCTTGAACACGTCGCCGTACTCCGCGCTCAGGTACAGCGGCACCTCCACGTCCGTCCGGCTGAAGTCTCCCAACTGGACGACCTCCAGGACGTCCATCACCGCCCCGGAGAACAGGTACTTGGACACCCCCAGCCCCAGCGCCAGGTCGTAGGAGCGGCGCGGCCCCGGCCCGCCGTGGGCCAGGCGCACCTTGCCGTCGAAGCGCAGCGCGTTGCCGTTGTAGCGCCCGCCCACGTCGAACCCGTCCAAGAGCCCCACCCGCACCATCAGCTCCGGGTTCACCCCTGGCGGGGCCACCGCCAGCGCCAGGCCCGCCGTCAACAGGCGCTGCTGGTCCTCCTCCGTGAGGTTGTAGGGCCGGTCCTCCTCGATGGCGCGCTTCGCCTCGAGCCCCTGGTCGATGCCCACGTCCACCACCGACGCCAGCGTGCCCACGGGGACGAACACGCCCATGCTGCCCGTCACCTGGACCTGCCCCGGTGCGAGCGTCTTCGCGGTCTGCATGGTGGACAGGGGGGTCGCGCACCCCACGGCGAGCCCGGAGAGCGCCAAGAGGATCAGGGCGGGAAGGTTTCTCATGGGGTTGCAGGTTAAGCCCATTTCCAGCGCGAACGCTTCAATCCGGGCGTCCACGTGGTAAGGGGGCTGTCGTGCGAATCAAGCAAAAACCCGAGGACTTCTCCGTGAAGGAGTCCTACCGCTTCGACGAGGTCGAAAGCGGCAAGCATCGCGTCTACCTGATGGACAAGCAGAAGCTGTCCACCTTTGACGCGGTGAACCGAATCCGTGACGCGTTCGGCCTGAAGCCCGGCGCCATCAGCTACTGCGGCCTGAAGGACAAGCAGGGCCGCACCGAGCAGATCATCGCCGTGGATGGCGCGGACGTGGACATGCAGGAGCCCGACCTGCGCCTGAAGTTCCTGGGCCGGACGGACAAGCCGCTGTCCGCGAGGAACATCACCTCCAACCGCTTCTCCGTCACCGTGCGTGCCCTCACGCGCGACTCGCTGGCGCCGCTGAACCTGGCCGCCGCGGAGGTGAACCGGCTGGGCGTGGTGAACTACTTCGACAGCCAGCGCTTCGGCGCGCTCAAGCACGGCCAGGGCTTCATCGCCAAGGACCTCATCCGGGGCGACTTCGAGGCCGCGCTGCACAACTACTTCGCCCGCCCCTCGGACCTGGACCGCACCGAGGACGCCAAGGTGAAGGGCTTCTGGCGCGACAACTGGGGCAAGTGGGACGCGCGCGTGCCCTTCGAGGGCGCGAAGAAGTACCACCGCATCCTGCGCTCCCTGCGTGAGCACCCGGGCGACTGGCTCCGCGCGTTCCTGCAGATCGACTCGGACTACCGGGCGATGATCCTCTTCGAGTACCAGAGCTTCCTCTGGAACGAGGGCGTCCGGCGCTACCTCCAGCTGATGCTGCCGCGCGAAGCCATGTTCCCCATGCGCTACCAGGCCGGCACGCTCCTGCACTACCGGGACGCGACCCCGGACGTGCTGCACATCCTGCGCGAGAAGACCTTCCCGCTCGTGGGGCCGGACTCCACCTTCGAGGATCCGAAGGTGGCGGAGGCCATGACCTGGGTGCTGGGCAAGGAGAAGCTCAAGCTCCCCGACCTGCGCATCAAGGGCGCGGAGCGGATGCTCTACTTCAAGGAGGAGCAGCGCCCGCTGGTGATGTTCCCGCACAAGCTCGTCGTGGGCCGCACGCAGAACGACGACGTGAACCGCGGCGACATCAAGGTCAACGTGGCCTTCACGCTGCCCCCGGGCGCGTACGCCACGCTGGTCATCAAGCGCCTGTTCCACTTCGAGTACACGGAGGACTCGAAGGAGGACATCCGCACCTCGCAGCGCCCGCGGCTCGTCACCACCGAGCGCGAAGAGGAGCGGGTGGAAGAGGCCCGGAGCGCCGCGCGCGCCTCGGAAGGACCTTCCCGCCACCGCACCCTGGCGGACCGGGCCACGCCCCGCACCGCGCGTCCGGCCACGTCCGAGCGCCCTGCCCGTCCGGGCACCTCCCGCCGCGACGACCGGGCCGCACCGCCCGCGAAGGACGCCCGTCCCCCCAGCCGCATCGGCCGGCCCGCCCGCGCGCCCCGTGAAAAGGTTCCGGAACTGGATGAGGTCCGGGCCGCCCCCTCGCCTGCTCCGGAGGCGGAGATCCCGCTGGGCTTCCGGGCGAAGCAGAAGCAGCGCAAGCAGGTGAAGGCCGAAAGCCGGGCGGAAAAGGCCGAAAAGCAGCGCCTGGCCGCCGCCAAGTCCGCGAAAAAACAGAAGCGGAAGTGATGTTCGAGGGCGGCGCAATGGCCTTTCGCCGCGCCCGTATTCCAGGGCGTGAACGCTCTTGCCCTCGACTCGCTCCCCATGGCCATCGGAATGTTGATGGCTGAGGACGCCGCCCCGCTCCCCTGGAAGGCGGACGTGCAGGCCGCCCGCAAGGGAGACCCGTCCGCTTTCGAAGCGCTCGTGCGCAGCGTGCAGCGCCCGGTGTACGGCCTGGCGCTGCGCCTGTTGCAGAGCGAGGCGGAGGCCGCCGAGGTCGCGCAGGAGGCCCTGCTCCGCGCGTACCAGAACCTCCACCGCTACGACGACGCGCGCCCGTTCGACCTCTGGGTGCTCGCCATCACCCGCAACCTCTGCCTGGACCTGCTCCGCCGCCGCACCAAGGTGCGCACGGAGGAGCTGGAGCCCATGAAGGAGGTGCTCCCCAGCAACGAGGCGTCCCAGGAGGACGGGGCCATCGCGCGCGAGGAGCGGCAGTCGCTGGAGGCCGCCATGGAGACGCTCTCCGTGGACGACCGTGAAGTGCTGGCCCTCTATTACGTCCAGAAGCGCACCACGAAGGAGATCGCGCAGATCATGGGCTGCGCGCCCGGGACCATCATGGCGCGCCTGTTCCGAGCCCGTGAGAAGCTTCGCAAGAAGATGGCGCCCGCCGAGGAGGAGACGCGATGAGCCCCACCCCCTGCCCCGACCTGGAGATCCTCTTCGCGGAGCTGGAGGCCGGTGAGGGCCCCGCCCTGGATCACGCCGCGGAGTGCGAGGCGTGCGCCGCCCTGATGGAGGACCACCGCCTGCTGGAGAACGACCTGTTCCGGCTGGCGGATCCGCTGCCGCCCCCGTCGCTGGTCGTGAACGTGATGGCCCGCGTCGCGGAGAGCCCCGCGCCTCAGCGCCGCGAGGTGTGGACGGGCCTCTGCATCCTGCTCACGTCCCTGGGCGTGGGCCTGGGCTTCCTGTTCAGCAACGACAGGGCGCTCGGCCACATGGGCACCGCGTTCGCGTCCAGCGTGCGTGACAGCCGTGCGTTCATGGAAGGCCTGTTCAGCGGTGCGCACGCCCTGTGGAGCACCGCGGGGCTGGCGGTGGCCTGCATCGTCGCCCTCGTCGTGTTCACGTCGCTGTTCGGCCTGAAGCGCCTGGCCGGCTCCCCTCCTCCGTCCCTCTCCGAAGCCTGAGCGTGACCATGAAGATCCTCCCCCGCCTGTTGCTTCCGACCCTCCTCCTCGGCGCCCCGGTGGCGCTCGCGGAAGGCGCCCCGGCCCCCGCCGCCGCCAGCGCGCCGGCCCGCACCATCGACGTGAGCTTCCGCGGTTCGCTGCGCGACGCGCTCAAGACCATCGCGGAGAAGGGCGGCCTGAACCTGGTCGTCACCGGCGACCTGGACACCCCCGCGGAGGTGCGGCTGCGCGGCATCAGCGCCGAGCAGGCCCTGCGCACTGTGGCCCGCGCCTACTCGCTCCACCTGGAGCAGGACGGGTCCATCTTCACGCTGCGCCCGCTCACCGCGAAGGAGAAGGAGTCCGGCGCAAGCCCCACGGCCCAAGCCCCCGTCGCTCCGCCCGTCATCGCCGCGACCCCGCCGGCGCCTCCCGCTCCGCCCGCCATGGACGCGAACGCGACGCCCGAGGAGCAGGCGCTGGCCCGCGAAGAGGCGGACCGGGCGCGCGAGGAAGCCCGCGAAGAGGCGAAGCGCGCCCGCGAGGAGGCCAAGCAGGCCGCGAAGGAAGAGGCGGAAGCGGCCAAGGAGCGCATCCGCGAGGAGATCCGCAGCTTCCGCGACAGCTTCAAGCACAAGAAGGGCAAGCGCGGCGCCCGGGACGTGGTGGCGCGCGGACAGAACCTGGAGGTGAAGGAGGGCGAGTCCGTGGAGAGCGCCGTCGTGTACGGCGGCAACCTCATCGTGAAGGGCACCGTGGAGGACGACGCGGTCGCCTTCGGCGGCAACCTGGAGGTCCAGGGCCTCGTGGAGGGAGACGTGCACGCCTTCGGCGGCAACGTCATCCTGGGGCCCAACGCGCGAGTGGAGGGCGACGTGTCCGCCTTCGGCGGTCAGGTGCAGAAGGCGGACGGAGCCCTCGTGGAGGGCAGCCTGGAGTCCTTCGGCGGCGCGGGCCTGGGCCGCATGGTGGCCGGGGAGATCAAGCGCGGCATGCAGGAAGGGCAGAACCACGACGCGTCGGCGGACGCCGACGATGATGACGACCGCGGCCGCGACGGCGGGGGCCTGGCGTCCTTCATCCTCCAGTTCGCGCTGCTCTTCGGCCTGGGCTTCCTGGGGCAGATGTTCTTCCCGGCGCGCATGAAGGAGCTGGGGGATGAGATCCGCGCCAACCCCGCCCGCAACTTCTGGGTGGGCCTGGTCGGCATGGCGGCCCTCATCCCGCTGACCATCGTCCTGTGCGTCACGCTCATCGGCATCCCGGTGGCGTTCGCCCTCCTGGTCGCCTCCATGCTGGGCACGGCGCTGGGCTACGCGGCCATCGCCAGCGAGGTGGGCACGCGGCTGCCGGTCATGCGCGGACGCAAGACGCAGGCGGTGGTGCTCGCCCTGGGCCTGGGCCTCATCCTCCTGGTGAGCCACATCCCGGTGCTGGGCGTCTTCCTCAACCTCATCCTCACCCCGCTGGCCTTTGGCGCGGTCATCCGCACCCGGTTCGGCTACCGCGGCCGGGGCATGCCGGAGCCCATCTTCCCCCGGAGCGAGAACCCGGTTTGACGCACCCGGCCTCACGGCCGCCCGGACCTTGCCACACCGCATCATGAAGCCCCGCTCCCAGGTGCACCGGGAGTGGGGCTTTTCCTTCTCCAACAAGTGCCACGCTCGCGCGCCATCACCTGCGCTGTCGTGACGGGGTGTTGACGGAGGGCGGGCGGCCGCTGACAGGCTTTGACCCGCCTCGTCCGGTGCGCCATTTTGCGCGGCACCCATGCGACGCCTCCCAGACGCAACCCCGCGCGGCAGGGCCATCACCGTGGACCTCGAGGGCGAGAGCATCCCCGCCATCGAAGGCGAGCCGGTGGCGTGCTCCCTCATCGCCGCGGGCGAGAACGTCCTCTCCCGCTCCGTGAAGTACCACCGCCCGCGCGGGCCGTACTGCTTCTCCGCGGCCTGCTCGCACTGCCTCATGCGCGTGGACGGGCTGCCCAACGTCTACACCTGCCGCACCCCCGCGAAGGAGGGCATGCGGCTGGAGCGGCAGAACGCGTACCCGTCCGCGAAGGTGGACATCTTCGAGACCATCGACTGGTTCTTCCCCAAGCGCCTGGACCACCACGAGATGTTCGCGGGCGTGCCGGTGGCGGAGGACGTGATGGCGCGCGTGGCCCGGCAGCTGGCCGGCCTGGGCCTGTTGCCCAGGGAAGCCGGCCCGGAGCCCCTGCCCCCTCGCACCTTCCACACCACCGTCGCGGTGGTGGGCGGCGGCGCGGCAGGCCTGGAGGCGGCGCGGGTGCTCGCCGGCAAGGGCGTGCCGTTCATGCTCTTCGAGCGCGACGCGAACCTGGGCGGACGGCTGGCCCACGGCGCCCCGGAGGACAACGCGCCCTTCGTGCCGGAGGCCACCGCGTTCCCGCAGGGCAGCGTGGTGCGCGGCGCCACCGTCATCGGCCTGTATGACGACGAGCACGGCCGCTACCTGGCGGTCGCGTCGCAGGAGGCCTCCAACCTGCGGCTGCTCAAGGTCTACGCGAAGCGCTTCCTGCTCACGGTGGGCGGCCATCCCCCCACCCTCCCCTTCGAGAACAACGACCTGCCCGGCGTCATCGCGGGCCGCGCGGCGAGCCTGCTGTTGCGCAAGCACGACGTGGCGCCCCAGGTCGCGGCGCTGGTGGGCCACGGCCCGGAGCTGCACGCGCTGGCGCACCTGTTCACCCAGCGCGGCGTGGAGGTGGCGGCGGTGGTGGACCTGAAGGGCCCGCTGCCCGCGAACGCGCACCCGAAGGCCGTCGTGGGTGACGGGCTCAAGGCGCACGGCCTGCGCGGCGTGACGGCCCTGAGCTTCACGCCCCAGGGCGGACGCAAGCAGAAGGTGTCGTGCGACGCGGTGGTGGTGTCCGTGCCGGTGGCGCCGGGCTTCGAGCTGGCGCGCCAGGGCGGCGCGAAGGTGGAGTTCGACGCGGACGCGGGCCATTTCAAGGTCGAGGCGGACGCGGACGGGCGCACGCAGGCGGCGGACGTGTTCGTCGCGGGCGACGTGGCGAAGGTGGGCACGGCGAAGGACGCCGCGGCCATGGGCGCGCGCGCGGCGCAGGCGCTGATGGGAGGGCTGTCATGAGCAAGGCGCTCGTCTGCACCTGCGAGGACGTCACCGTCACGGACGTGGAGCACGCCATCGAGCGCGGCTACCACGACGTGGAGTCGGTGAAGCGCTACACGGGCTTCGGCACCGGCATCTGCCAGGGCAAGAGCTGCCACGCCGCGGTGGCCGCGCTGCTCAAGCAGAAGGCCCCGGCGCTCAAGCCGGAGGCCGTCGTCCCCTTCACGCCGCGCCCGCCGCTCTACCCCACGGAGCTGCGCGTGCTCGCCAGCGCCCCCGTGGACGAGTCCGTCCCGCCCGTGGGCGGCGTGCCCCAGGAGTTGGAGCACTTCCCGTCCGCGCTGCGCCCGGAAGGGCCGGTGCCGCAGAAGGCGAAGGTGGTCATCATCGGCGGCGGCATCATGGGCCTGTCGCTGGCGTACAACCTGGCGCTGCGCGGGGAGACGGACGTCGTCGTGCTGGAGCGCGGCTACCTGTGCGCGGGCGCGTCCGGCCGCAACGGCGGCGGCGTGCGCATGCAGTGGGGCACCCCGGCGCTGATTGAACTGGCCAAGCGCTCCATCGACCTGATGAAGGGCTTCGCGCGCGAGCTGGGCGTCAACGTGTGGCTGCGCCAGGGGGGCTACCTCTTCCTGGCCAAGCGCAAGGACACCGCGTACCGACTGGATCGCAACGCCGCCCTGCACAACAAGTACGGCGTGCCCACGCGCATCATCACGGCGGACGAGGCGCGGCAGATCGTCCCGGACCTCACGATGAAGGACTGCGTGACGGCGGCCTACAACCCGGAGGACGGCGTCATCTTCCCCTGGGCCTTCCTGTGGGGCTACGCGCAGGGCTGCGTGAAGCGCGGCGTGAAGGTGGAGACGTACACCAACGTCACCGGCTTCGAGACGCACAACGGCCAGGTGCGCAAGGTGAAGACGGACCGGGGCGACATCGCCTGCGACACCGTCGTGCTCGCCTCCGGCGCGTGGAGCCCCGCGGTCGCGAAGCTGGCGGACGTGAAGCTGCCCAACGAGCCGCACCGCCACGAGATCCTCAGCACCGAACCGCTCAAGCCCTTCCTGTCGCCGCTGGTGTCGGTGCTCGACACGGGCCTGTACTTCAGCCAGTCCATGCGCGGCGAAATCGTGGGCGGCATGGGCGACCCGAAGGAGCCCGCTGGCCCCAACATGGGCAGCACCCTGCGCTTCGTGGCGCGCTTCGCCCAGGCCCTCACGGAGCAGCTGCCGCACGTGGGCCAGGTGAAGGTGCTGCGCCAGTGGGGCGGCCTCTACGACGTCACCCCGGACAACAACCCCATCCTCGGGCGCACCCCCGGCCTGGACAACCTGCTCCAGATGTCCGGCTTCGTGGGCCACGGCTTCATGATGGCCCCCGCCGTCGCGGAGCGGATGGCCCGGTGGATGACCTCCGGCGGCTCCGACGAGCTCTTCACCCGCTTCAACCTCCGCCGCTTCGAGGAAGGCACCCTCGAGCGTGAGGACATGATCATCGGCTGAAGAATTCCGCCCTCCCCGCTCCTGTCTCCGCCTGGGACAGGAGCGCCCCGCATGTCCGCAAAAACGGCACTCCCTGAAAATCACGTAAGTCCCCGGGATGGCTGGGGATTCGCCGCGGAACGTGACGTTTCTTTACAAACGCAACCGGGTTGCACGGAGCATCCACGCACCACCGTCACGGGAGCGTGACGCCGGGCCCCCTCTGACGGGCGCCATGGCACGGGGCGTGCGTAGGCCTTCCGCGCCGCGCAATGCCGCGCGGGGGGAGACTCACAGATGGCCGCGAAGAAGCTCTTGGGTGCGATGCTGGTGATGGGCCTGACGGCGTGTGGTTCCGTGGAGCCCATGGACGTGCCGGACGCGGAGCCCAACGAGGCGCTGGCCTCACAGGAGTCCAACGTCATCGTCGGCACCCTGAACTGGGTGAGCGCCACGTCCCTCTCGGGCACGCAGCGCACGAAGTCCCTGGCGGTGGGCTACCTCTCCATCCCGGCGGTGGGCAGCCGCTGCACGGCGTGGCTCGTCTCCAACGACGTGGTCATCACCAACAACCACTGCGTGGGCAACTCCTCGGAGGCGGTGGGCGCGCGCGTGTCGTTCAACTACGAGGACGGCGTCGCGTCCGCCTCGCGCGTCTGGTACCCGTGCGCCACGTTCATCAAGACGTGGAGCAGCGACGACATGACGGCGCTGCGCTGCTCGGCCGTGAACGGCCAGCTGCCCGGCCAGGTGTACGGCTTCCTCACCGTCTCCAGCACCAACGCGGCGACGAGCGCCAGCGTGTACGTGGTGAACCAGAACTGCGACTACTACACGACGCCGTCCTGCACGCCGACGAAGAAGTCCTCGCCGGGCAAGGTGCTCAACGGCAACTACAGCACCACGGACATCTCCTACGACGCGGACACGCTGGGCGGCTCGTCCGGCTCGCCCGTCATCTCCACGTCCACGAACCAGGTGGTGGCGCTGCACCACATCGGCGTCGGCGGCAACTCGCAGGGCCGCGGCACGGCCAACACCGGCGTGAAGGCCACGCGCGTGAAGGCGCGCCTGGCGGAGATCGGCCTGTAGTCGCTCAAGTCGCGGACGAGGGCTCCCCTCCGGCCAGCAGCACCGGCCGGGGGGGCGCATCCGTCCCGGTGGGCCCGGACGGATTCAAGAGCAGCGTCCGCTTCAGGCCGCCCAGCGCCAGCCGCCCCAGGCCCCGCTTGAAGGAGCGCGGCAGGAAGCGCAGCAGCCGCATCACCCAGCGGTGCCCCAGGCCGGGGTACACCAGCGCCTCGCCCCGCTCGAAGCCCGCCAGGGCCTCGCGGGCGCACTGGCGCAGGGACAGCTCGAAGAACGGCGTCACCTCCCCCTCCAGGTGCGGCTCCAGCGCCAGCGGGCCGGGGGCCACGAAGGTGACGGGGATGCCCGCGTCCTTCAGCTCCAGGCGCAGGGACTCACTGAAGCCATCCAGGAAGCGCTGCGTGGCGGCGAACGTCACCGCGCCCGGCATGAACAGGCGCGCCGCGCCCGAGCCCACCGTGAGGATGCCACCCCGCCCGCGCTCCAGCATGGGGCGCAGCAGGCGGTGGGTGATCATGGCCGGAGCCAGCACGTTCGCCTGCACCAGCTCCTCGATGCGCTTCCAGCGCTCGTCCGCGTACAGCCCGCTGGAGGCGTAGTCCGCGTTGTTGATGAGCACGTCCACGCGCACGTAGTTGCGCTCCAGGTGCTCGAAGAGCGCGTCCACGGCGCGCGGATCATCCATCCGGCACGCGCGGATCATCACCCCCAGGGTGGGGTTTCGGACGAGCAGCTCCTGCCTCAGGCTTCCCAGGTCGTCCACGTCGCGCGCGACGAGCACCAGGGTCCTGACGCGTGGAGAGAGCAGCCGGGCAAGCTCGCGGCCGATGCCGCCAGCTGCGCCGATGATGAGCACGGTACCGTTGTCGATGGGAGGGCGCATAGGGGGCAGGACCTCGGACAGGAAGGTGTCCATGCGCGGGTGACCCTGCGCGCCCGCCCCGCTGCTCGGCCCGCCCTGCATGTCCCCTTGCCCTGGAGGCAGGCGGGCATTAAGCGTTTCCATGTTCCCGCTGGAGGAGGACACCCATGGCAGGCCCTTCACGCATCCTCGTACCGGTGGACCTGAAGGACGGTTCCCGGTCCGTCGTGGACTACGCGCTGCAACTCGCCCGCCCCTTTGGCGCGACGGTGGACGTCGTGCACGCCTGGGAGCCGCCGCAGTACGTGGCGCCGGACCTGCTGGTGGCCTCGCCCGGCTGGGACGCCACCTCGCTGGAGGCGATGGCGCGCGACACCGCGGGCAAGGAGCTGGAGGCGCTCTTGCGCAAGGTGGACGGCACCGCGCCCGTGGCCCTGTCCCACCGCGTGGTGATTGGCGAGGCGGGCAACGTGGTGCTGGAGGAGGCCGAGCGCGGGAAGTACGACCTCATCGTGATGGGCACGCACCAGCGCAAGGGGCTCACCCGCATGCTGCTGGGCAGCGTGGCGCAGAAGGTGGTGGGCCACGCCGTGTGTCCGGTGCTCACCCTGCACGTCAGCCCCGAATAGCGGCTCCGGGGTCCGCGGCTAGGGCTCCGCCCACTGCCGCAGGAGGTTGTGGTACACGCCCGTGAGCATCACCAGCGCGGGGCTCTTGGGCACCTCGCGGGTGAGCTGCATGATGGACGTGTCCATGTCGAAGAGCAGCGAGCGCTGCCCGGCGTCGCGGATCATGCTCTGCACCCAGAAGAACGACGCCAGCCGCACGCCGCGCGTCACCGGCGTGACGTGGTGCAGGCTGGTGGACGGGTAGACGATGAGGTCCCCCGCCGGCAGCTTCGCCGAGTGGTTGCCGTAGGTGTCCTCCACCACCAGCTCACCGCCGTCGTAGCTGTCCGGGTCGCTCAAGAAGAGCGTGGCGGACACGTCCGTGCGGATGCGCTGGTTCGAGCCCAGGAGCGGCCGGATGGCGTTGTCCACGTGCGAGCCGAAGTCCATCCCCTGCTCGTAGCGGTTGAACAGCGGCGGGAAGACGCGCTGGGGCAGCACGGCGGAGATGAACAGCGGGCTCTTCTCCAGGCCGGCCAGCACCAGGTCCCCCAGCTCCCGGGCGGCGGGGCTGCCCTCGGGCAGTTGGAGGTTCTTCTTCACCTGCGCGGACTGCTTGCCGGCGGTGGTCCGGCCATCCTCCCACGCCGCCTTGTCGAAGACGGCGCGGCAGTGGGCCACCTGCTCGGGCGTGAGGACCTGCGGGATGTGCACCATCATGATGAACGTCCTCCTACGCCCGGCAGGCAGCGCGCGCGACTAGAACCGCACGTGCGCGGACAGCAGGGCGGAAACGCCGTCCGCCGGCACGGCCTGACCGCCGTAGTACGAGTCGTAGTAGAGCTTGTCGGTCAGGTTGTAGACGTTGAGCTGCAGGTCCACCTTCTTGATGCTGTAGGACGCGAACGCGTCGAAGCGCCAGAAGTTGGGGACCTTGGTGAGCAGCACCGTCGCGTTGGCCGGGTTGTTCACCGTGGCCACGTCCTGGTAGGTGGCGCCGCCGCCCACGGACAGGGTGTCCAGGATGGCGTACGTGGTCCACAGCGAGAAGCTGCGCTTGGGCGTGTTCACCAGGCGCTGGTCCACCAGGAATTCATTGGTGTGCTCGCGGATGCTCGCGTCCAGGAACGTGTAGTTGGCGAACACGTTCCAGCGGCGCACCGGCGAACCGGCGACGCCCAGCGCGTAGCCCTGCACCCGCTGCTTGCCCTCCAGCACCGTGGGCGGGCCGTCCGGATCCGAGTTCGGCACGCGCGCGTTCAGCTTGTTGGTGCGGAACACGGCCGCGTTGACGCTCAGGCGCTCCGCGATGAGGTCGGACTTGGCGCCGATCTCGAAGGTCTCGTTCTTCTCCGGATCCAGGGTGACGGTGGCGTCGGACAGCGTCGCCAGCTCCGCGCTGGGGTTCTGGGACGTGCCGTACATGCCGTAGACGCTGGTGTTCTCCGCCGGGTGGAGCACCAGGCCCACGCGCCAGTTGAACAGGCTGTTCTCCTGCTCGAAGGCCGCGATGTCGCCGTTCGCGGCCTTGGTCTCGTAGTCGCTGTGCAGGTTGTCCAGGCGCAGCGTGCCCAGGACCTCCACGTACTTGCCGATCTGGATCTGATCCGACGCGTACGCGCCCAGGTTCCACTGGCGGCTGTAGTTGGTGGCGCCCGGGACGCGCGCCACGCCGGACAGGTCCGGGCTGTTGTCCGGATCAAACAGGTCCGCCGGCAGGTTGCCGCCGTTCACGGTGAGGTTGGCGCGGCCCTGCTCACGCTGCTCGCGGGACACGTCCAGACCGAAGTTGGCCGTGTGCTTGAGGAAGCCCGTGTTGAACACGCCGCGCACGTCCAGCTGGTCCGCGAAGTAGGTGTTGTCCGCGGTCGTCTCGAAGCGCTGGCGTCCGATGGTGGTGGGGTTCGTGGTGGGCGTCAGGCCGCGCGGCGCGGTGGGCCGGGCGAAGCGGTCCACGCCGCCGTAGCGCAGGGTGTTCGTCAGACGGAAGGTGTTGCCCAGGTCCGCCAGGAGGCGCGCCGTGCCGATGTGCACGTTCACGAGCTCCGCGTCGCTGTCCTTCACGCCGTAGAAGTTCCCGCGGGGCACGTCCAGCGTGACGCCCACGGGGTAGCCGTTGAAGTACGGCTGGCCGTAATCCGGGACGCTGTCCTCGTGCTGGTAGAAGTAGTCCACTTCCAGGGCGACCTTGTCCGCCAACTGGAAGCGCGCGGACGGCGCGATGCCCGCCCGGTTCTCCTTCACCACGTCACGTCCGGCGACGCCGGACAGCTGCCCCACGGCGCTCACGCGGAACTGGACGCTGTCGGAGATCTCCTGGTTGACGTCCGCCTCGATGCGGCCCGTGGGCGCCGTGCCGCCCGACAGGCGCAGGTCCGTGAAGGAGCCCTTGCGCGCCTTCTTCGTCACCAGGTTGATGGCGCCGCCCGTGGAGCCTCGGCCGAACAGCACCGACGACGGGCCGAAGTAGACCTCCACGCCCTCCAGGTTGAACGTGTCGCGGGTGAACCAGCCCAGGTCGCGCACGCCGTCGCGCAGCGTGTCCGTCTGGGCGGAGAAGCCGCGCAGCGAGAAGGAGTCACCCTGCCGGCCACCCTCGCCCGCCGTCACCGTGATGCCGGACACGTTGCGAAGCGCGTCGCGCAGCGTCGTCGCCTGCTGCTCCTCCATCACGCGCTCGGGGACCACCGTGATGGTCTGCGGCGTGTCCACCAGCGGCCGCGGCAGGCGGGCCAGGCTGGGCTCCGTGACGTTGTACTTCTGCGTCTCACCCTCCACGGACACTTCCGGCAGGACGTACGCGTCGTCCTCGTTGGGCTGCGCCGCCGTCGCGCCCGTGGGCGCGGACTCCGGGGTGCGCTCGGGAGCCGGGGACTCCTGGTCCACCGGGGCAGTCTCCGCCGGCCGGGACTCCTGCACCGGCGCCGCCGTCTCGCCCGTCACCGGCGCCTCCTGCGCCACCGCGCCACCCGCCGCCAGGGCGGAGGCGAGGCCCACGGCGGCGGGGCCCCAGGGCCAGAGCGCGCCGCGCACGCCTCCAGGGTTGCCATTCGAAGAGCGGATACCAGAACGACCGGGCTTAGCTGTGGACACGAATCCCCTCGGGATGGGAAGCACTGCCTAAATGAGAATGATTCTCATATGCAGGACCCTGATTCGCGTTACAAGAAATTTCTTCCCGTCGACACTGGGTGGAACAAAGACAGGCGATCGTTACGGCACTGCCTTGCATCAGAAGGACGAATGCCACACGCCGCCGGGTGAAAACGACGAAGCCCGGAGCCGCTGTCGCGGTCCGGGCCTCGGGAGATGTCTGGGTTGACTGAAGCGTAACGTCAGGCGGCGTTTGTATTCGACTCCGCGGGCGGAGCCACTGGGGCCGCGGAGGTCACGGGCTGCGTCTTGCGGCGCGGGACGAAGCGGCGCCAGGAGAGCGCGTAGCCCGTGTAGACGAGGAACACGGCGCCAAAGGACGCGAGCGCCGCGATGAGCTGGCCCACCCACCCGAGCGCCTCGCCGGTGTGCAGGAAGCGCAGCCACGTGCGCAGCTTCCGTCCGCTGTTGAAGTCCGCGTAGGTCTCCGTCTTCAGCGCCTGGGCGGTGAACGGATCCAGCGACACCGTGTTGGTGGCGAAGAGCGGCCAGCGCTCCTGCTCGCGGACGGTGAAGGCGCTGGCCTGCGGACCCTTCGGACCGCCGCGGCCTTCCGCACGGCCTTCGCCGCGAGGACCGCCCTCACGGCGCGGGCCGCCTTCGCCCTGCGGAGCGCCCTCCGCGCGAGCCATGCGTTCGCCGCGCGGAGCGCCTTCGCCACGCGGGCCACCTTCGCCGCGCGGAGCGCCTTCGCCTCGCGGGGCGCCTTCAGGACGGCCGCCGGGGCCGCCAGCGCCCTGGGGCGTGGCCAGGCGCAGGGTGATGGCCTCCCAGGCGTTGGACTGCTTCATCACCGCCGCGAACTGCGCGTCCAGCGGCTGGGGCTGAGTCCCCGGCGCGGGCGTGGGGACGACCACGGGCGCGGAGGCGATGGGCCCCTGCGCCGCGGGCGGCTCGTTGCCGGTGAGCGTGAAGACCAGGTTCGACGCCCACTTGTAGGAAATCACCGCGCCGGACGCCGTCAGCACCACCAGCACGGGCAGCGACCAGAAGCCGATCACGTTGTGCCAGTTGAAGTCGCGCGCCTTGCCCTTGAGCCCGCGGCGGAACCACAGGATGGGCCGCATGGCGCGCAGGTTCCACTTGCGCGGCCACCACAGGAACAGACCGGTGAGGCCCAGGAACAGGAACGCCAGGTTGGCCACGCCGGTGATGGACTTGCCCACCGCGCGGCTGTCGCCCGACGCCGCGAGCCAGCGGTGCAGCTCCTCCATCGTGTGGAAGAACGAGCGCCAACCCCGCGCGCCCGGCTCACGCACTTCACCGGTGTACGGGTGGACGTAGACGGAAGCGCCGCGCCCCAGGGCCACCGTCACCATGCTGTCCGCTTCCGGGTACAGCGTCACGCCGGAGGGAGCCACGGCGGGCTTCGCCTCCTTCACCTTCGCGAGCAGCTCCTCCATCGTCAGGCGGGGAGTCCCCTGCGCGGGAGGCGCCGCGTGCCGGGCGTCACGGTCCGCCCAGTCGACGATCTGCGACTCGAAGGCGATCGCCGCGCCCGTGAACGACATGACCCCGACCACGAGCCCCACGACGAGGCCGCTAATCAGGTGGATCCAGAAGAGAATCGAGCGGAGCTTGGGGTTCATGAAGGCGTCTGCGGGACTGCGAAGGGACTACCTGAGAGCGAACTTCACCGGGATCACGACCTTCACGCGCACCGGCGCGCCGTCGTGCCCCAGTGCCGGCGAGAAGCGCCAGCCCGCCACGGACTCGAGCGCGGCCTCGTCCAGGCCCGGCACCGAGCGGTGGATGCGCGGCGAGCCCGGCTCCACCGTGCCGTCCGTGCCAATGACGACCATCACCATCACCACGCCGGTGATGCCATCCTCCCGGGCGCGGCGCGGATACTCCGGCTTGCCGGACAGCAGCGCCGGCAGCTTCATCACCTCGCGCGGCGTGTAGATGGGCGGCGCGGTGCCCTGCCCTCCGAGCTTGCCGCCCACGATTCCGCCCACCACGCCACCGACGACGCCACCCACCGCGCCGTCCGGAACGCCCGGACCCGCGGGCGCCTGCGACGCGACCGCGGCCACCTCCGTCGCGGCCGGGGGCTCCTCCTGCTCCACCACCGGCTCCAGCTCCTTCACCGGCTCCGGAACCTTCGCGGGGACCACCAGCTCCCGGTGCTTGGGGCGCGGCTTCTGCACCACCGGCTTCACGGGCTGCGGGGTCGCCTGCTTCAGGGCGCCACCCCCCAGCGGAGGCGGAGGCGGCGCGTAGGCCATCAGCACCAGCTCCGGCTCCGGCTTCGTGACCCGCGGCGGCGCCTGGGTCGACACCATCAACCCCACCGCCACCGCCACCACGTGCGCCACGGTCGCGGTCAGCAGGGCCCCGCTCCAGCGACCCCATCCCGCATCCGCCGTGGCGGTCGCGGATTGGAAGAGCCCCACCGGGCTCCGCACCGCATCCGCACGGGCGGTCACAGCCTGCGGCAGCGTCGGGGCAGCGCCCAATCCGTCGTCGAAGTTGAGAATGGTTCGCATTTTCGGTTGCCGCAAGGGGATATCCCCTGGGGGGTGGCAACGTCAATCTGGTGCGATGCTGAAATCATCCCTGCGCGTCGTCACGCGACAGTTTCGCGGCCAAGGGCGCGATTTTCCGAGGTGCGTGGGAACCCAGCTGCGTATAAAGGCCTTCCGCTGACCCGTAATTTGTCGTCGCCCGACTGTCGCATCGGGTGCGACACGCTTAACCCCCCCACCCATGACGCCGGTCCGTTCCCACACCGGGCGTGAAGCCCCCCGCGAGTTCAGGTTCGCCCTGATGGCGGTCGTGTGCGCGGCGGTGCTGGCCGGGTGGCTGGGGATGTTGGGGCTGTCCCCGGCGCCCTTCACCGGAGCTCCAGCGGGAGCCCCACGGCAGGCCACGGCGTCCCGGACGCCCGGACTGTCGAGCACGTCTTCCAGCCCGAAGCTGGGGTGGGAGGAAGCGGGGCTGCTGCATGGCTCGCACGTAGGCGCGCCGCGTGCGGGCTCGCGCGATCAGGTGGAGGGAGCGGGCGCCGGCCTCCGTCCCCAGACCCCCTTCACGCCCCGGCCGGACACGCTGCGTGCGATCCTCGCGCGCCATGACGCGCGGATGCTGGCGCGTGCCGAGGGCCTGCTTGCCCGCGCGCTGCCCTCCAGACTCACGCCGCTGGCGGACCGTCCCCGGACGGTGAACTGCCCGGCGCAGGGTCCACCGGTCCAGGGCTGAGCGGTTCCTTCGTCCCCTCTTCTTTCGTGGGCCCGTGCCCATCTTCCGCCCCGGTGTGACCCCTGGGGCCCAGGCGGGCAGGCCGTTCCCACTCCACAACCCTTTCAGCACGCGGTGCGCTGCTCGCGGCCGCGCGAGATTTTCTTTCATGTCCGCATCCCCTTCCCCCGAACCCACCTCTTCCCCTCCGCAGCAGCCCCAGCAGGGCGGCGCCACCCACGACCAGTGGCAGGGCGCGCGCCTGTTGTGGAGCGGACTGCTGTGCCTGCTCATCATCGTCGGCGCCGTTGCCCTCGAGCGATGCAGCTGAGTCCGCCCTAACTTCCAGTGGATCCGGCCCCGCGCGGAGCGGGCGGGGCCGGTCATCGCGAGCCCATCACCTCCAGAGGCGCCCCCATGCACGACGCCCACGCGTTCCTCCAAGCCCTCGCCACCGTCCTATGTGTCGCGGCGGTCACCACGGTCCTCTTCCAGCGCCTGCGCCAGCCGGTGGTGCTGGGCTACATCCTCGCGGGCTTCATCATCGGGCCTCACGTCCCCATCCCATTGGTGGCGGACCCTGGCATCGTGCAGACGCTGTCGGAGCTGGGCGTCATCCTGCTGATGTTCTCCCTGGGGCTGGAGTTCAGCCTGCGGCGGCTGTTCCAGGTGGGGCCCACCGCGGGGCTCACCGCCGTCATCCAGTGCAGCGTGATGGTGTGGCTGGGCTTCATCATCGGCCGCGCCTTTGGCTGGACGATGCTGGAGAGCCTGTTCACCGGCTGCTGCATCGCCATCTCCAGCACCACCATCATCGCCAAGGCGTTCGACGAGCAGAACATTAGGGGCGCGCTGCGCGGCATCGTGGTGGGCATCCTCATCGTGGAGGACCTCATCGGCATCCTGCTGATGGCCATGCTCACCGCGGTGTCCAGCGGCACCGGCATGTCCGCCGGGGACCTGGCGTACACCGTGGGCCGGCTGGCCGCGTTCCTCGTGGGCCTGGTCGCCATCGGCCTGTTCGTCGTGCCCCGGTTGATGCGCTACATCACGAAGCTCCAGCGGCCGGAGACGACGCTCGTCACCAGCGTGGGCATCTGCTTCGCGGGCGCGCTGCTGGCGCAGACGTTCGGCTACTCGGTGGCGCTGGGCGCGTTCCTCGCGGGCTCGCTGGTGGCGGAGTCCGGCGAGGGCAAGGAGATTGAACACCTGGTGCAGCCGGTGCGCGACCTGTTCGGCGCGGTGTTCTTCGTGTCGGTGGGCATGCTGATCGATCCGGCGCTCATCCGCGAGCACTGGCTGGCCATCGCGGTGCTCACCGCCGTGGTCGTCCTGGGGAAGATCCTCAGCGTGTCGCTGGGCGCGTTCTTCACGGGCAACGGCACGCGCACGTCCGTGCAGGCGGGCCTGAGCCTGTCCCAGATTGGCGAGTTCTCCTTCATCATCGCGGGCCTGGGCCTGTCCCTGAAGGCCACGGGCACGTTCCTCTACCCGGTGGCGGTGGCCGTGTCCGCCATCACCACGTTGACGACGCCGTGGCTCATCCGCGCGTCCGGCCCCATCGCCAACTGGGTGGACCGCAAGCTGCCTGCGCCGCTGCAGACGTTCGCGTCGCTGTACGGCAGCTGGGTGGAGAACCTGCGCACGTCGCCGCGCCAGAAGACGGTGGGCGCGCGCGTGCGGCGCATGGCGCTGCTGATGCTGCTGGACGCGGCGTTCATCACCATCATCGTCATTGGCACGTCCGTGCTGCTGCCGCAGGTGACGGAGTTCATCGACGAGCGCATGGGCTGGGGCAAGACGCTGACGCCGTGGATCGTCATCGGCCTGGCCACGGCGCTGGCCCTGCCCTTCTGCGTGGGCATCGTGCGGATGGGGCGGCGGCTGGGCGTGGTGCTGGCGGAGGGCGCGCTGCCGGCGGCGGCGAACGGCAAGGTGGACCTGGCGGCGGCGCCCCGGCGGGTGCTGGTGGTGGCGCTCCAGTTGGCCAGCGTCTTCATGGTGGGCGTGCCGGTGCTGGCCATCACCCAGCCGTTCCTCCCCGGCGTGCCGGGCGCGGTGCTGCTGCTGGTGTCCCTGGGTGTGATGGGCTTCGCCTTCTGGAAGAGCGCCACGAACCTGCAGGGACACATGCGCGCGGGCGCGCAGGTCATCGTGGAGGCGCTCGCGGCCCAGTCCCACGCCAAGGGCGACGAGGACGAGCCGGCACCGGACGTGCTGCACGGCGTGCGTCAGATGCTGCCCGGCATTGGCGAACCGGAGTCGGTGGCGCTCGGCGCGTCCAGCGCGGCGGTGGGCCGCACCCTGGCGGAGCTCAACCTGCGCGGTATGACGGGGGCCACGGTGCTGGCCATCCGGCGGGGCGACGCGGGCGTGCTGGTGCCCACCGCGCAGGAGGTGCTGCGCGCGGGTGACATCCTCGCGCTCGCGGGGACGCACGAGGCCATCGACGCGGCGAAGGGCGTGCTCGGCTGAGGCGGGCCACCGGATGCAATGGGGGGCGCGGCCGTCCGTAGCAAGGGCATGCCGCTCCCCTTCCGCGTCCCGGAGGTCTCCGCCATGCGCCGCCCGCTCCTCCCCACCCTGTTGCTCGCCTGTTCGCTGGCCGTGCCCGCCCTGGCGGCCGAACCGGCGAAGAAGCCGGCCAAGGCCCCCGCCAAGACCATCTGCGTCAACGTCAAGGACGGGAGCAAGGCGGTCCAGGGGACGAACCTGGTCATCGAGCCCGGGGAGAAGATCAAGGACGCGGTCGCCGTGGACGGCGACGTCATCGTGAAGAAGGGCGCCGTGGTGGACAACGACGTGGCCGCCATCCGGGGCCGCGTCATCCTGGAGCCCGGCGCCAAGGTGAAGGGCGACGTGGTGTCCATCGGCGGCGAGGTGCGGGTGCCCGCGGGCGCGCACGTCGACGGGGACGTGACGGCGCTGGGTGGCAGGCTCGTCCTGGACAAGAAGGAGGACGTGGGCGGTGAGCAGAACTCCCTGTCCCTGGTGTTCAACGGCGACGACCTGGTGAAGGAGTTCATCGGCAAGGCGCTCGACGAGGATGCGGGCAAGTGCCACATCCTCGACGACGACGATGACGACGGCGACAAGGACGTCTGAGCCGTCCTTGCGCGCGTCAGGCGGCCCCCGTCACTTCCATTCTGGCGGGGGCTTGCGCGTGGCGCGGCGGCGCGAGCGGGGTTGCAGGTGCACCTCGTCCCCCCGGCAGACGCGCACGCGCAGGAAGCGCTGGAGCTGATCCAGGGCCAGGTCGTGGTCCTTGTCGCTCTCCGCGCAGCAGCAGTCGCTGAGCACGGTGATCTTGTACTCGTGCATGTGCGCGTCGTGGGCGCTGAAGAAGACGCACAGGTTGGTGGCGATGCCCGCGAGCAGCAGCTTCTTCGTGCCCAGGTGCTCCAGCAGGGGCACCAGCGACGTGGCGAAGAAGGCCGAGTGCTTGGGCTTGAGGATGAAGTAGTCGTCCGGCTGGGGCTTGAGCGCGCGGGCGACGCGCTGGCCCCGGCTGTCCCGCCGGGTGCAGTGCTTGTAGACGTCCGTGAAGCTGCTGCGCCACAGGTCGAAGTTGTCGTTGACGTAGATGACCGGGACGCCCGCCTTGCGCATCCGCTCCGCGAAGGGGCCCAGGCGCTCCACCATGCGCAGCGCCCAGGGCAGGACGTTCTCCCCGCCGGGGAACTCCAGGTCATTGATGACGTCGATGATGAGCAACGCGGTGTCATGCCGCCGCTCGTGCGGCGTGCGCGTCTGCTTCCGGACCGCCTGGCGCGGCTTCGCCACGTCCACCTCCCCGTGGCGGAACGCTAATCATCCGCGAGCGGGAGGCGGAGCCCCTGGGGGCCGCTTCGTTGGCCGCCAACATCTTCCACCTGGAGAATTGCCGCCCCTGCCCTCGACGCCCAACTTCACTCCCGGGGAGGCACGAATGGCTTCACCCGCGAGCTTCCCGACGTGCAGGCGCTCGAAAGCGGCACCTTGCGTGGCGCCACCTCCAGGCACCGCGCCTCTCCCGGATGCGAGCGGGCGCGCGCATCGCCTGGGCGCGGAGGGAGGACGGTTCGTGAGCACGCAAGGCACTCCACCCCCAGGCGGAAGGCTGCACTTCGCCATCAAGAAGTTCGAGCGCGGCATCGTCGTCACGGTCGTCGTGATGATGATGGTCGTCGTCGCGCTTGCCACCCTCGAGCTGGGGTGGATCATCGCCCAGGACATCATCACCCCGCCCGTGCTCATCCTGGAGGTGGATGAACTGCTGGAGATTTTTGGTTTCGTTCTCCTCATCCTCATTGGCGTGGAGTTGCTGGAGACCATCAAGGCGTACCTGCGCGACAACGTCGTGCACGTTGAAATCGTCCTGGAGGTCGCGCTCATCGCCATCGCCCGGAAGGTCATCGTTCTGGACCTGTCGAAGTATGACGGCGTCAGCGTGCTGGCCGTGGCGGCGCTCATCATCGCGCTCGCAGTGGCGTTTTCCCTCAGGGCGCGGCGCGGGTCCGCCCGCCGCCGTCAAGGAAGAAGCCCCCCAACCGGGCAGCAGGCCGGGAGGCATTCCTGACGACAGCAGGGTCACCGCCGGGCACGGCGGGGCCGCCACACGACCCCCGCGAGCAGCCACCAGGCCAGGACACCCGGAAGCGCGGTGGCGCCGGCACTGCACCCGCCGGAGTCAGCCTCATCCGGGCCCGTCACCGTGCCGCCGTCCTGCTTGACGCCCGCATCCGCGCCACTTCCGCCGTCCGTGCCGGTCCCCGCATCCGCATTGGCTCCGGCATCCGTCTGGGTACCCGCGTCCACGGCGCTGCCCGCATCCGAGCTGGTGCCGGCGTCGAAGACCGTCGCCGCCCGGACCTGGATCTGGAACGTCTGGACCGCATCCGGGGTCTGTCCATTGCTGGCGCGCACGGAGACGGTCACGGTCCCTTCAGCCGCGGGCGTCCAGGACAGACGTCCACTGACAGGGTCCAGCGTCATGCCTTGCGGCCCCTGCAACAGCGTCAGTGAAGCCACCGGCTTTCCGCTCGCCGTGACCGTGTATGCATAGGGTGTCCCCACGGTCGCCGTCGTCAGGGGCGCGGAGGTGATGGCAGGCACCCCGAGCACGTCCCTGGCGATGACGGTGACCACCCGCGAGGTGAGTCCCGGCGAGGACACCGTCAACAGGGCCACATCGTCCTCGCTGTCGGTGTCGCGCACGGTCGCCACTGTGACGGTCTTCGCGGAGGTGCCGTCCTCGGGCGTGAAGGTCAGGGAGGCACCGCCGGTGACGGTCACGTCCGCGCTCCCCGAAGTCCGGGCCACGGTGACCGTCACGGGAGACGTCGGCGCGTAGGTCAGGCGGACGGTGAAGGTGCCGCCCATTCCCTCGTCCAGGTCGAACGACGTGGTGGAGAGCTGGAGCGCCTGGACTTCGTCCTCCTCGGTGCGCGCGTGGATCTCCACGCCGGGCACGCCCTCCGGAAAGCCCGGGGCCATGGTGACGAAGAACGTGGCGTGGTCCACCTCCGAGTCCGCGTCCTGGGCCGCGCTGAGGGTGATGAACTGCGGGACGCTCCAGTTGGTCGCGTCGAAGAGCACCGGCTGCCCGGCGCTCACCCGGATGTCCGAGTCCTGTTCACGCCTCACCAGGGCCACGGACGTCGGGGTCGTCGGCGGCATGGCCAGGGAGACCATGAGCGTCTTCGACCCGCCTTCGGGGACGACCAGGTCCTGGGTGGAGACGACCACGCCCTGGCCCGCGGGCAGCGGCGTGACGCGGTAGATGATGTTGCCCAGGGACAGCACATACAGCGCGCCGTCCGGCCCCACCGCGACGTCGGTGAACGACTCCCAGTCGGAGTAGTTCACCACGAGGTCCACCTTGTTCACGGAGCCATCCGCTCCCAGGTCGACCCGGAACACGCTCCCATCGAAGTCGGCGAAGAAGTAGTCCCCCTGGTACTCGGAGGGAAAGCGCGTGCCCGCGTAGAACGCGCCACCGACGACGGCGTCGCCCATCGGGTCTGTCTTCAACCCGCCGCCGCCGCTCACCGCATCCGGGCCGGGCTGCGCCACGGTGAAGGACAAGGGCGAGGGAAAGCCCGTGATGAAGCCCACCCCGTTGAAGCTGGGGTCTCGCACATCACGCAGGTGCACCTTCTTGCCCTTGCGCAGAGAGGACACCGGATGGGTGCCACTCACGGTGAAGGTCGCGACCCCGTTCTTGCGCACGGCGCCGTTCGCCGTGAAGCCGTACTCCTCCCACTGCCCTGGCGTGTACGCGACGAGCGGCGCCAGGAAGCCCGCGGGCTGGTTGTTCTCATACTGCCACCAGCCACCATGTTCGCCCCGGCCCACGCTGAAGATCTGCTCGGCGGCTTCGCCAGCGACATTGGCCCAGAGCTTCCCGGTCCCCGGCTGGAAGCGGATCCGGAAGGGATTGCGGAAGCCTCGCGCCCAGATGAGGTCGTGGTTCGGCCCCCAGTCGTCGTAGAAGGGGTTGTCCGTGGGGATGGTCCCGTCCTTGTTGACGCGGAGGATCTTCGACGACATCTGGGACAGGTCATCATTGCCGCCCTCGGACGTCCCCCGGTCCCCGACGCCAAAATACAAGCGCCCATCCGGACCGAAGGCCAGACCTCCGCCGTTATGGGTCACGCCCGAGGGGATGTTGTCGACGATGACGGTCCGCCCGACACCGACGCCACCCGAGTCCCTGAACCGGAGGATCTGCGCGATGTACCGGACGACGCCGTTCACCGTGATGTTCGGCTGGCTGGCGAAGACGTAGACATAGCGGTTGGTCGCGAAGTCCGGATCGAACACCAGACTCTGCAGCCCCTGTTCACCATCCGTCGCCACCACCTCCGTGATGAAAGGCGTGGGCAGGAGCGCGCCGTTCTGGATGACCCGGACCGTTCCCCCCTTGAGCACCACGAAGAGACGGTTGGAGCCGTCCGGAGCCCAGGTCAGCCCGGAGGCCTCCTGGAGCGCGTTCGTTTCAATGAACTTCGCGACCTCGACGCCATAGGCGCCAGTCGCCGGAGGCGGGATATGGGTCTGGGCCTGGGCGGTGAAGGCCGCAAGGCATGCCAGCACAAGCAGGGGCGGGGCTGAACGCATGGCAGACACGCTACCACCAGCTACGGTCTGGGCTTCACACCCCAGATGCCCACCTTGCCGTCGTCCATGCCCCAGCACACGAAGCGGCCGTCAGGGGAGAAGTTCGCGGTGCTGCCCTGCATGTCATCCAGGTCCGAATAGGCGAAGACCTTGCGCCCTTCGCGGACGTCGATGACCACGAACGCGCTCGTGTCCGCGCTGGCGGCCAGGAGGGAGCCCTTGGGGCTGAACTCCAGCTGCATCGCGCCGGAGGCCGGCGCCTGGATGACCCGAAGGGTCTCCAGTCCTGGGAGGCGCAGGAACAACAGCTCGCCACCGGAGTTCGCGGCGACCAGCGACTCTCCGGACGGCGTGAACGCCACATTCCAGATCCGCTGGGTATCGATCGCACGGGTCCGCACGGGCTTGCCTGTCCTGGCATCCCAGAGGCGAACAGAGCCACGAGTCGCGGCACCATCCTGTTCCTCGGCGGCGCCCACGGCCGCGAACCGGCCATCCGGCGACAGCGCGCATCCGTAGAGGAACGCGCGGTCCTCCAGCCGCCACACGAGCCAACCGCGCTCCAGGTCCCACAGCAGGACACGGCCCTGGGCGGACGCAAGCAGCAGGCGAGTCCCGTCCGGGGACAGGAATGCGTTGGCGACGAACCCGCCGGTCTCCACCGAGGATACCAGCGTGCCGTCGGTGACGGACCAGGTCTGGAGGGTGCCGCGCGCCGTCACGGACAGAAGGCGCTGGGAGCCAGGAAGGAACCACGCGGCCACGCAGCGGGAAACCGGGTGCGCGAAGAGCGGAGCCGTCGTGTCCGAGTGCAGGTCCCACCAGCGCAACGGCGTCCCACCCTGCTTCTGGACGGACAGCAGGTAGCGCGAAGACGCATCCCACCCCAGCCACTGCCACCGTGTGTACTCCGACAGCTCAGGCTCCCCCAGCGTCCGCAGGAGGGACAACTGTCTCGCGGCGTCAGGGGTTAGCATCAGGGAAGACGGGAGCATGGAGCGGGTCCGGAGTCGACGCATAGCCGCTCACGCACGGGGCATGAAGGGGTTTCGCGCAGGGACCGCACGGAGGGGGGCTTGAGCTGGACCGAACGGGCGGCCTAAGACGCGGGCTCCCCTTCCAGGGGACCCTTTTCGAGGAACTTCATGTTCAAGAAGATTGCCATTGGCGTCGTCGCCGCGCTCGCGCTGCTCGCCGGTTTCATCGCGACCCGCCCTGATACCTTTACCGTCACGCGCTCCGCCACCGTGCCGGGCACGCCCGACATCGCGTTCGGTCTCGTCAATGACTTCCACCAGTGGAACCAGTGGTCTCCCTGGGACAACCTCGACCCGAACATGAAGCGGACCTTCGACGGCGCGGAGTCGGGCGTTGGTGCCACCTATGGGTGGGTGGGCAACAACGACGTCGGGGAGGGCCGCATGACCATCCTGGAGGCCACTGCCAACGCGTCCGTCCGCATCAAGCTGGAGTTCATCAAGCCCTTCGAGGACAGCAGCATCACCACCTTCACGTTCAATCCCGCCACGGACGGCACCGCCGTCACCTGGACCATGGCCGGCGACCACAACTTCATGAGCAAGGCGATGTGCCTCGTCATGGACATGGACCAGATGATCGGCAAGGACTTCGAGAAGGGCCTCGCCAGTATGAAGACCGCTGCCCAGGCCGAGGTCACGAAGCGCGCGGAGGCCGAAGCCGCCCGCAAGGCTGCCGAGGCCAAGGCCGCCCAGGAAGCCGCCGCCGCTGCCCCCGCCGTCGCCGTGCCGACCCCGTAGTCCCACCGCCATCTCGCGGCCAACGGCCCCTCGAGCCTCCCTTGGCTCGAGGGGCTTTCCTTTTCGACTCACAACCGCCAGCGCTGGGGCGCGGGCTCCCGGACCAGCCCCGGGCTCCTGCGATTGACCAGGCGGTTGCGCGGATCCACCGCGACCTGCTGGACCTTCCACGGCAACCCCTCCACCGTGAGGCCTGCCGTCACGGACTCCGGCTCCAGGCCGTAGGAGACCGTGCCCCTCCGCCGCTCCTCCGGCGCCAGGCCCTGGAGTTCCAACTCCACCTCGCAGGGATACACCTTCCCGGTCACCGTCCGCTGCGTCACGGTCAGCGTGAGCACCTCGCCCTGGCGCCACTCCACCTGGAAGTACGGCCAGTCCGGCTCCCCTTCCCCATCCACCCAGGTGTCGAAGTAGCGCCGCAGGCTCCCTCCCGAAGCGCCTTCGAGCGCCTGGCGCAGGTCCTCGATGCTCCGGACGCCCGGCTCTGCAAGGAACGCCTGGAGCCCCGCCAGCACCTGCTCCCGCCCCAGCAGGGACTCCAGCTGCACCAGGAGGATCAGCGTGCCCGTGCCGTAGATGTCATTCACGAAGGAGAGGAAGGGCGGCGCGGGCGTGTCTCTTGGACGCAGATGGTAGGACGCCGTCCGCGCCAACCGGTCCCAATACGCCAGCGTGACCGCGGCCTCTTCGCTCCGGTGCTCGTCCTCGAAGACATACGTGAGGTACTCCGCCACCGCCTCCTTCCACGGATAGTCCTGTGCGCTCGCCAGCGTCGTCCGGTCTCCGGCCCACTGGTGCACGATTTCATGCATCAACGTGTGCAACGTCACGTTGGCATAGACCCCGCCAATCCCTGGCAGATCGTCGCGCAGCACGATGTTGGCCGGGTGCTCCATGCCCAGCCAGTCCGTGCGCCCGCTGGCCACGCGCAGCTCCGGGCCATAGGGCAGCGGCCCGAAGCGCGCCGTCATCCACGCCAGGAACTCCGCCACCGCGCCCGCGTCGATCGCCGCCCCGAGCGGTCCCCCGGGCGGCTCATACAGCTCCACGCGCCCCGCGTCCGTGTCCACCAGCCGTGTCCGCTCCCACGCGGGATGCGACGCGACCATGAAGGCGGAGTACGTGGGGGCCCGAGTCTCCAGGAGCTCGCAGCGCGTATGTGTTTCATCGCGCCGAGACAGGCTCCCCGGACACAACACGCGCTCCCCGGGCGCGTGCGTGATGTCGAAGGTGAAGTGCGCCAGCCGCCCGGGCGCCGTGTCACACGGACCGAAGAGGTCGCAGGACTCCACCCAGCCCAGCAGATACGCGAAGGGACGGCCCTGTGCATCCGACCGCCGTGAGAACCCCACCTGCGTGTACGGCACCGTGGCTTCCGGAACACGCAGCCGGCTGTCGAGCCACAAGGGCCCCTCCACCGGCGTCACGCCACAGACCTCCAGCCGGCCATCCGCCACGCGGAAGCCTTCGGGAGCCACCCCGCCCCACCGCGCGTCCAGCACCTCCGCGCGAGCCGGGAGCGACACGCAGCCCCGCGCGCCCGCCTCCACGTCCAGCCACAGCCGCGACGACGCCTCCCCCGTGGTGAGGTCGAAGGCGAGGTCGTAGCGCTCCACGGTGGACGCCAGCGGCCCCCGCACCACGTCCGGCGGTCCCACTGGCGGTTCACCGGACTCGCAGCCCGTGACGCCCAGGATGAAGTACGGCAGCGCGAAGCGTCTGAGCCAGGGCAGGAGCACGGCTCGGATACGGACCCGGGCGCCCACCCGGGTCGTCCTGGAAATGAAAGAGGGGCGGCCATCGCCCTGGCCGCCCCTCCCCTCACCTCAAGGCCTCACCGTTACTTCGTGAAGGTGATGGGCCCCGAGGACAGCGTGGTGTTGTTCGCGCCATCCACCGCGCGCACGCGCCACGTGTGCGAGCCCGTGGACAGACCGTTCAGCGTCGTCTGCTCCGTGCCCACGCCGTAGACCTCGAACTCCCACAGCGAGTAGCCGTACGCCGTCGCGCGCTGCACACCGCGCATGCGCACGAAGCGGCCCACGCCGGCCACCGTCCAGTCGTCGATGCCTCCGTCGCCGGTGTCCACCGTCTTCAGCGCCGTCCAGTTGGTGGAGCCGTCCAGCGACGCCTCCAGCACGTAGCGGCGGCCGTACGCGGCCTCCCAGTTCAGCACGATGCGCTTGAGCGAGTAGATGGCCCCCAGGTCGATGGTGATGGACTCCGTGTCACCCGTGGTCGCCGTGCCCACGCTGGACCAGCGCGTCGTGAGGCTTCCATCCACCGCGTCGTTCGCGCTGCCGAACTCCACGGACGTGGCGTAGGCATTCTTCCCCCGCGCCAGGTTCGTGCCCGCCGGCACCGGCGTGCTGCGCAGGATGGAGGGGGTGCGGTCCGCACCGTCCACGATGAGGACGTACTCCGCCACGCCCGCGCCCACGTCCGTCGTCTGCTCCCAGATGAAGCGCGTGGACGTGCCCGGCACCGACTGCCCGGCCGACGGCGACAGCGCCGCGAAGGCCGCGGGCGGCGTCGTGTCGTTCAGCGTGAAGGTGAACGTCGCGGACTGCGTGACGCCGTTCGCCCAGTTGAACGCCTTCACGAACCAGGTGTGCGTCCCGTTCGCCAGCTTCAGCCCGTCCAGCGCCGCCGACGGCGTCTTCGTGATGGCCACCGGCATTGAGCCACCATCCAGGAACACCTCGTAGCGCTGGATGCCCGTCTGCGGGTCGCTGCTCGCCGCCCAGGTGAACGCCGGGCGCGTGCCGGTGATCACCAGGTTGTTCGACGGCGTCAGCAGGTTGAACGCCACGGGCGGCGTCGCGTCCGTCAGGCCGAAGCCCTGGATGCCCGCGCCGTACTGGTACAGCGGGTTGCCGTACGTGGGCGGCACCGGCTGGCCCGCAGCGATCTTCTGTCGGATGGCCGCGCGCTCCGCATCCGTCGCGCCCAGGTCGAACGGCAGGTCCCACTTCTCCAACTGGTTGCTCTCCACGTCCGTGCCAATCTGGCTCATGGAGCGAGGCAGCTGCCACGGCGTCTTGCCGCGCGGCAGCACGTCACCGAACAGCACGTCCGCCACCGCGTAGCCGCCCATGTCGCCGGGGCGGTACGCCAGCATCAGCGCGTTGGAGAGCGGCACCACGTTCGTCAGCACGTAGGGACGCGGGCTGATGACCACCACCGTCGTGGGGATGCCCCGCGACTTGAAGCTGTTGATGACGCCGTACTGGTCGCCCCACTTCGCGTCGTGGGCCGGGCCAATCGGGTCGCCAGGCAGGTATGGCTTCTCCTTGTCCCACTCCGTGCCGTGGGTGAAGTAGCTCTCGCCCACCACCACGATGGCCGCGTCCGGCGTCACGCCCGCGGGGGCGTTGTCCTTGTAGACCGTGAGCCCCGCGGCCTCCGCGCGCGCCTTCACCGCCGCGTAGATGGTCGGGTCGCCGAACTCGTTGCCGTGGAAGTCCGAGCGCCAGGTCACCATGCAGGACATGTCGTCCGCGCGAGGGCCCGCGATGACCAGCTTGCCGCCCGCCGGCAGGCGGATGGGCAGCGCGCCATCGTTCTTGAGCAGCGTCATGGCCTCCTGGGAGGCCCGGCGCACCGCCGCCTTGCTGTCCGCGGTGTGCCACTGGGACGTGCCCGCGGGGCCCTGCTTGTACGGGTCCTCGAAGATGCCCAGGCGGAACTTCAGGTCCAGGATGCGGCGCACGGAGTCGTTGATGCGCGCGACGGGTACTTCGTTCTCGAAGTTGGCCATGGCCTGCGGCGTGGCGCCGCCCATCACGTCCGAGCCCGCCGTGGCGGAGCGCACCCACGACCCCGACGGCAGCCAGTCCGAGCAGATGACGCCGTCGTACTTCAGCTGGTTGCGCAGGTAGTTGAGGATGCCCGGGTTGTCACCCGCGCCGTAGCCCTCCGGCCCCAACAGCCAGCTGCCCGCGTAGCCCGGCATGATGCCGCTGGTGCCCGCCTCGATGGCCGCGTGCCACGGACGCATGTGGTAGTGGATGGTGGTGCCGTCGTAGGTGATGCCCGCCTCACCGCCAGCGCCCTGCCCCGGCCAGTGCTTCGTCGTCACCCAGATGGAGGACGGGTTCACCTCCGGACCGCCCTGGAGGCCCGCGATGAGCGCGCGGGTGATGCCCGCCGCCAGGTCCGCGTCCTCGCCGTTGCCTTCCTGCGTGCGCGGATAGAGGACCTTGGTGTTCACCTCCGCCAGCGGCGACAGCGTGCCTCGGCTGCCAATGGCCAGCTGCTCGCGGCGCTGGATGTCACCCATCTCGTAGATGGTGTCCAGGTCGCGCGTGGCCGCCAGCGCGGGCTGCGTGGGCCAGCTCGTCTTGTAGCCGTGGATGGTGTCACCCGCGTCGATGTGCGGGATGCCCAGGCGCGTGGCCGCGGACGCTTTCTGGAACATGGGGATGTCCGTGGGCGACAGGGGCCCCATCTGGAAGCCGGCCTCCGGGTACGTCTTGGCGTCGTAGAACATCTGCAGCGCCTTCTCGCGCAGCGTCATGCGGCCCAGCAGGTCGTTCACGCGCACGGAGACGGGGTTGTGCCAGTCCTCGTACGGCTCAATCGTCCCGTTCTTGTTCAGGTCGCGGATGCCGTTGATGAGGTTGATGCCGTCCGCCTGCGTCTCCACCACCGGCAGGTACACGCTGAAGTTGCCGATGTCCGAGCGCGACGTGGTGCCGCCCGACAGCGTGGCCACGACGTACCACTTGTACGTCCAGCGGTCCGGCAGGTCGTCCGTGAAGGTGAAGGACGTGCCCGTCTGCGACGCCACCTGCGTGTACCTGTCCAGCAGGTTGCCCGCCGCCATCCAGTCGTAGTCGTTGCGCGTGAGGTTGACGTAGAGCTTGTAGTTCGTCGCGCCCGTCACCGTGGCCCACGACAGCGTGGGACGGCGGGTCGCGGTGATCATCGCGTTGTTGGCCGGCGAGGACAGGCGGAACGCTCCGGCCACCGGCAGCGGCGCGGGCGCCACGTACGGGTCCGGGATGATGGTCGGGTCGCGCGGGTCCGTGGGGCCATTGCCCGTGGAGAAGATTTCCACGTTCCAGTCCGCGCCCTGCACCGCCAGCGCCGTGACGGACTGCGCGCGCTGCTGCACGCCGTTCACGTCCACCACCGCCAGGCGGATGTCCGTGTTGGGCTGCGTGGGGGAGAACTGGTTCTTCGACAGCGTCACCGTCGTGTTGGGCGGGAACGTGAGCTGGTAGGTGAAGGGCCCGGGCGGGTTGCGCACGGACGGCGTGGTGTTGCCCTCCTCCGGCACCGGCGTCACCGACAGCGGCGCGGGCGACACGTTGATCTTCGCGTACGCCAGCTCCGGGAAGTTCAGCTTGATGGTCTGGTTGGTGGTCTGCGTGGGCGGCGGAGTCGTGCCCCCGTCCTGGTAGACCTCGAAGGACCACAGCGAATAGCCATAGCCCGTGCCGCGCTCCGTGCCGCGCATGCGGATGTAACGGTACGTGCCCGACACGGGGATCTCGCGGCGGCCGATGGCGCCGTTGGTCACCGTGTTGAGCGTCGTCCAGGTGCTATCGTTGTTGGAGCCGTCAATCGTGTACGTCTTGGCGTACGCGCCCTCCCAGTCCAGCACCACCTTGCCCACCACCTGGGACGACCCCAGGTCCACGCGGATCCACTGCGGGTCCACGCCCTGCGCGGAGGCCCAGCGCGTGTTGACGTCACCGTCGAACGCGAAGCCCGGCTGGAGCCCCGCCGCGTCCGCCTCCACGCTGGACGCGGTGGCCGGACGGTTGCGCGCCAGGTCCGTGTTGGTGGGAGGCGGCGTGCCGCCCGTCTCATAGACGGCGAACTCCCACAGCGAATAGCCATACGCGGGCAGCGCGCGGGTGACGCCCTGCATGCGGACGTAGCGTCCCGTGATTCCAGAGGGCAGGGACACGTCGTCCACCCCGCCGTCACCGGTGTTCACCGTCAGCGCGTCGGTGAAGGTGGTGTTGTTGCTAGAGACCTGGATTTTATAGACCGTGGCGTAGGCCGCCTCCCAGGTGAGCACCACGCGCGAGATGGTGCGCGTCTGGCCCAGGTCCACGGTGATCCATTCGTTCGCCGTGAAGCCACTGGCCCAGCGGGTGCCACCGTCACCATCCACCGCGTACTGGCCCAGGAATGGACCCTCCGCGGAAGAGGTGTAGGTGACCTTGTTCAGCGCGACGTTCGTCTGCGCCAGGGCGTCGGTCGCGCCCAGGAGGGACACCAGCGTGAGCACCGCCGCGAAGGCTTGTAACCACCCGACACGCGGTGCTTCACGGAGACATGGGCTTGCGCCCCTGCTTGACAATTGCGGCAAGGATCCAGACATAGGGGGATGACTCCTTGAGTAGGAACAGCCACTGCATCCCTGCCCTGTCGACACCGCGCGCGGGGGCGTGACGGTGGCTTCAAGACAAGGCTCGGGCGTTCCGGCTGTCACACGGCGACAGCCGGCCCGCCCTTCCTGGCACTGCGTTCCTGCCTAATCCGCGGTGAAGTACAGGTTGTCGAGCAGGAGGGACTGACCGGTCGTTCCGCCTTCCGCCGCGAAGGTGAACGGTGAAGACACGTCGTTGAGCTTCAGGCCCGCCGCGACGAAGTCCGCCACGGGGATGGCCAGGTGGTGCCACTCGCCATCGTTCGCCCAGCCGTACCTCGTGACGGCGAGCGGGTTGCCCTTCTCCGCGGTGCCCGTGCCACTGGTCATGCCGATCTTCACGTTGGCGAAGGCGGCGTCGGACGACTTCATGCTCACGTGGAGCGTCTTCCACGCGTCGAAGTTGTGCGTCTGCTTCCAGTGCACCCCGAAGCCCATCCACGGCTTGCCGTTCTGGACGATGCGGTCCGCGGACTTGCCCTCGACGTGGTCCGGGTCGGACTCCACGTAGACGGTGTTCTCGTAGAGGTAGAAGTTGGAGTCGACGTTGTCGAGGATGATCTCCTGCGAGCGGCCCGTCTCGTAGAAGATGCCCACCATCAGGCGGGCCTTGCCGGCCTCGTAGGGGAACGGCCCCGGCAGCATGTCCGCGGGCTGCGGCCCGCCGTCAGGGTTCTGGGGGTCCGGCAGCTCCTGTCCCGAGTAGTCCGCCGGGCCCGGATCCGGGCGGCAGGCGGAGAGCAGCAGCAACAGGCCCCACACAGGCTTCTTCATGGCTTCACCGCCCGGTCCGCACCACTGGAGGTCTTCACCATCACCCAGCCGCCCGCCACGGTGCCGCCCAGCTCGACGACGCCCTTGTACGCGGGCGTCACCAGCTCGTAGGCCACCGTGCCGGACGCGTCGTAGGTCACCGCGTCCGGGAAGTTGTCGAGCACGGACTGGTAGGCCTTCACCGCCATCTCTCGCGTCTGGGCCAGGCTCGCCTGGTCCGCCAGCCCGCGCTGGTAGATGGCGGCCAGGTTGAGGGCCACGTAGTACTGCGCTTCACCGTACGGCCCGTTCGCGAGCACCGTGGCCCACGCGTAGTAGGCCCCCACCGGGTCCGCCCCGGACTGGATCCGCCACTTCGTCTCCGTGCCCACCCCCGACATCGCGAAGGGGTTGTTCGGATCATCCAGCACGGAGGTGTTCGGGTAGATGCCCATGGCCGGGTCGGTGACCGTGAAGGTCATCCCGTCCAGCGGCCTGCCGTAGATGATGGTCGGGTCCTCGTAGCAGCCAGACAGCGCGGCCACGGTGGCCAGCAGGAAACCAGTCCTCATGATGCGTGTTCCCTCAGAGAGAAAGGATGGCATACGCGCCCACCTCGTACTCGCGACCCTTCAGGCCCTCGGTGATGCCCTGCTCGTTGAGGCCCTCCGAGTACTCGTTCAGCATCCGCACCAGCCCGCGCAGACCGAAGCGCGTGGACACCGCGCCCAGCACCGGCTTCTTCAACCCGTAGGACAGGTCCCCGCCCAGTTGCACCGGGTAGGTGAGGTTGAAGACGCGGTGGTAGTCGTACGGGCCCCAGTCGTTGAAGCGCAGCTGGGCCGCGAGCAGCAGCGTGTCGTAGAGCGCGGAGCCGTCCAGGCCGAAGCGGTGGACCTGCCGGCTGTCCTCGCCGGAGGACTGCTGGCTGCCCACGTAGGCCGTGCCGTACAGGCGCAGGCGCTGGGTGGGGTTGCCCACCAGGCGCAGGGACGTCTCCCACTCATCACGGGCCACCGGCGCGCTGCCGAAGGCGATGGTGCTGCCGTCCGCGAGGATGGCGATGCCCGCGTCGCGCGACGTGGGCTGGTGCCGGTAGACGATGTCCAGGCCCGCGGCGAAGGGCGCGTCCTCGCGCATGTCGCGGTCCCAGGACCAGAACCAGGTGCCCGGCGTCGGGTCGAAGGTGATGAGCAGCTCGCCGCCCAGCGTCTCGCGGTTGTCCAGCACGCTGAACGAGTCCACCAGCACGCTGCGCGGACGCACGCCCGCGTAGTACATGCCGGTGGCCGGGTCGTACGCGTCCTGGATGGTGGGGTTCGGCCCGATGAGGGGCTTCTGGTACAGGACGTTGGGCGACACCTGGATGGAGCCGAACTGCAACGCCGCGCCCAGCTGGCCCGCGTAGTGGTTGCCTCGGCCGCTCTCCCGCAGGCTCCAGCCGGTGATGATGTTGCCCTGCTCCGGCCCGCTGTCAGCGACGAGGCCTCGGAAGGAGGACTGCACCAGCCAGCGCACCGGCCCCATGTCGTAGGTGAGCCGCGCCTTGGCGCCCAGCGTGTCCAGGAACTGCACCTTGTCCTGGAGCACGTCGTAGCCGCTGTTGAGGTAGCTGGGGCCACCTTCAGGAGCGGCGCGCGTATAGGTGAACGTCTCGCCAATGCGCTGGGGCGCGGAGAGCAGGCCGCCCACGTCCAGCACCAGCTTGCCGGTGGCGTACTGGAAGTTGAGCGCCGTCCTGCGCGCGATGCGCTCGCGCACCACGGAGGCCGTGGCGGACGACGCGCCCTGCGCCAGGTCCTCCTGGTGCACCAGCGTCACGTTCACCGGGCCCACGTTGTCGCGGTACTTCGCCACCACGGAGGGGTTGGCGCCCCAGTACAGCTCCGGGCCAATGGCGACCTTCAATCCGTCGATGGCCTTCTTGCCGCTAAACACCACGCCGAAGGGCGCGTTGCCGTGGTAGATGTCGATGTTCGGCCCGTAGTTCGCCTCGCGATAGAGGTTGAAGAAGTCACCCTCCTCGCCCCAGTGGTAGTGGCCGGTGCGGTAGTAGCCTTCCAGCGCGAAGTCCGAGCGGTCGAACTTGAACTCCGCCTGGTACAGCGCGAAGCGATCCAACGGCGACTGCTCGCGCGCCGGGGCGCCGGGGCCCACGGGGACCTGTCCCGTGCCGGGCGTGGCGGGCGTGCCGCGGTTCTCGTAGAACAGGTTGTTGAGCCGGTTCTGCGCCACGTTGCCCACGACGTTGAACGACGCGCGGCCGTAGACGCCGCTGGCCGGCTGCAACGCCAGGTCGAAGAAGATGGACTCGGTGTGGTCCGCGGCGCTCTGGTTGGGCCGCGTCGTCGCGATGCTTCCTCGCGACAGCGAGCTGTCCAGGAGCAGCCGCAGGTTGGACACGCGCACCGCGCTGAGCTCCTCCGTACGCGCCAGCGCCACCGACGAGGTGTAGCTGCTGGTGAGCGCGGACGGACGGATGCCCGCGAAGTAGTCGCGGATGACGTCCGGGTTCGTGGTCGTCGCGTACGGGTCCAGGCGGAACACGGCCTGGAGGACGTAGTAGGCCGTGCGCGGCTGGATGCCGCTGATGCCGTTGGAGTCCGGCGGGCCCAGGGCCGCGATGCCGAACCACTCCTCGTTCATGTTGTTCTGGCCGGGGACGAAGTCGGCCGCGTAGCCGCCGTTGGGCCACGTCGCGGTGGTGTCGTGGATGGACAGGTTGGACTCCTGGCCGTGCTTCCACCAGCCGTCCACCCACTGGAAGACGAAGCCGCCAAGGGCCGTGCCGGACAGGCCCTGGCCGTAGCCCTCCAGGTAGATCTGCTCCCACTGCGTGCGCAGGTACTCCGCCTGCGCCACGTGGTCCTCGCGGCCCGCGCGGGCGTCGTAGGCGTCCGCGCCGAACTCGCTGAAGAACACCGGCTTGTTGAGCTTGGCCTTCACCTCCGCGAACAGGTCGCGCGCGGTGGGGCCGCGGTAGACGTTCGTGCCCAGCACGTCCAGGTCCTGGCAGTGCTTCGCGATGAGGTCGATGTACTGGAGATCGCCGTTGGCGATGGACACGGGGTGGTTCGTGTCCCGCTTCTTCACCGTGCGCGCCGCCTCGCCATAGAGCGTGTAGAGCGACTCCGCGCGCGCGGCGTCCTCCTGGCCCGGCAGGGCTTCGATCTCAAACGACGTCCAGTGCAGGCCGTAGTTGTTCTCGTTGCCCAACAGCCACATGAGCACGCCGGGCACGTCCCGGTAGATCTCCACCTTCTCGGCCAGCGCGCCGAGGATGGCCTGGCGGTGCTCCGGGTTCGAGTAGTCGATGTTCGCGACCATGACCCCGTTCACCGGGTGGCCATAACGTCCCATCAGCGGGTTGAGCAGCGTGTGGATGCCGTAGTTCCGGTAGATGTATTCGACCCAGACGGGCGGGATGTCATCGAACTGGCGGATGGCGTTGAAGCCCGCGTCGCGGAGCATCCCCATCTCTTTCGCCAGCACCTGCTTGATGAAGTCCTCCGGCTGCGTCCAGAGCGAGTACCGGTAGTTCTCACCGATGGGCGTGTAGCCCCAGTTCACGCCGTGGACGGGGAAGTCCTTGCCGTCCACCTGGAGCTTGAAGCCGCGCTCGTCGTGGATGATCCGCGTCACCGTCGTGCGCTTCGCGTCCGACGCCACGACAGGCGGGGGCGCGGGAGTCGCCGGAGCAGCGATGGGGGCATCCGCGGGCGCGGACGTCGCCTGCCCCGGCACGGGCGCGGCGGCGTCCACGGGGCCAGCGGAGGGCGGCTGCGCGGCGGGCGGCGACTGGAGGGGCGAGCCCGCTCCGGACACCTGGGCGAAAGCCTGGGTGCCGCCGCACAACGCCAGACACGTCGTCAGGAAGAGCCTTTTCAAGCGGCCTGCTCCACGTCCAGCCCGTTCTGGGCCACGACATCGCGATAGAGATGGGCGCTGTCCTTCGGGATGCGCTGCTGGGTGGCGTAGTCCACCCACACCAGGCCGAAGCGCTTGGTGTACCCGTAGGCCCACTCGAAGTTGTCCAGCAGCGACCACGCGAAGTAACCCGCCAGCCTCACGCCCTGCGCGATGGCGTCACTGCACGCCTCCAGGTGCCCGCGCAGGTACTCCACGCGCTGCACGTCATGCACGCGGCCGTCCGCGCTGGGGGCCGTGGAGTACGCGCAGCCGTTCTCCGTGATGTAGAGGGGGCCCGGCTTGTATTCGGTTTCCAGATGGACCAGCAGGCGCGTGAGCGAGGCCGGGCACACCTCCCAGTCCATGTCCGTCTTGTCCGGGCGCACGAACACGGTGCGGGGCGCGTTCTGCTCCTCCGGGATGCGGTTGCTGCGCAGGACGGCGCGCGAATAGAAGTTCACGCCCAGGAAGTCGGTGGGCGTGGCGATGGTCTCCAGGTCGCCGGGCTGGATGAAGTCCAGGTCCGGGGACGCGATGCGGCCCGCCTTCACGTGGTCTTCAATCACGTCCGTCGGGTAGCCCCGGCCGTAGAGCGGCTCCAGGAACCAGCGGTTGAAGCCGCCGTCGAAGTCGCGCGTGGCGTCCGCGTCCTCCGGGCTGGGCGACGCGGGCTCGCCCGGCGTGAGGTTGAGGGTGATGCCCACCTCCGCGTTCCTCACGTTGGCGCGCAGCACCTTCACCGCGTTGCCGTGCGACACGAGCAGCGTGTGCGCCGCGGCCAGCATCTTGTTCCAGTCCTTGTGGCCCGGGGCGTGCTCGCCGTTGCCGTAGCCCAGGTAGCTGATGCACCAGGGCTCGTTGTGGGTGATCCACCGCTTCACGCGGTCGCCCAGGGCGCGGCTGATGACGTCCGCGTACTCCACGAAGGCGTCGCCGGTGGCGCGCGCGGGCCAGCCGCCCTGGTCCTCCAGCACCTGCGGCAGGTCCCAGTGGTAGAGCGTGACGAAGGGCTCGATGCCCGCGCCCAGCAGCGAGTCGACCAGGCGCGAGTAGAAGTCCACGCCCGCGCCGTTCACCCGGCCGCGGCCGTCCGGGAGGATGCGCGGCCACGCGATGGAGAAGCGGTAGGACTTCAGCCCCATCCAGCGCATCAGTTCGATGTCCTCCGGCCAGCGGCGGTAGTGCTCACAGGCCACCGAGCCGTCGGACTTGTCTTGGATCTTCCCCGGGGTGGCGGCGAAGCGGTCCCAGATGGACTCGCCACGGCCGTCCACGCGGGTGGCGCCCTCGATCTGATACGCGGAGGTGGCCACTCCCCAGAGGAAGTCAGGAGGAAACTGACGCATCGGCGGTAACTCCTTTCGGAACTTCAAGGTGGCAGCGGACGAGGTGATTCGCGGCCGGGAGGACGTCGGGAGGCGTGAGGGTGGAGCAGCGCGGCTCGGACACCGGGCAGCGCGGAGCGAAGGGGCAGCCCACGAGCGGCGCGGGCCCCGTGGCGGGGCGCACCGGCAGCGCGGCCTGGAGGAAGTCGTCTCCATCCGGCACCGCGGACAGCAGCAGCTTCGTGTACGGGTGGCGCGGCTGGCGCAGCACCTCATCCGCCCTGCCCGCCTCCACCACCGTGCCCGCGTAGAGCACGAGGATGCGGTCGGCCAGGTGGCGCGCGCTCGCCAGGTCGTGGGTGATGAACAGGATGCCGATGCCGCGCTCCTGCGTGAGGCCGCGGAGCAGTTGCAGCACGCCCTTGCGCGTGGACACGTCCAGCATGGACGTGGGCTCGTCCGCGATGATGACCTGCGGCTCCACCGCCAGGGCGCGCGCCACCGCCACGCGCTGGCGCTGGCCGCCGGACAGCTCATGCGGGTAGCGCTTCGCGAAGGCCTCCGCGGGCGTCAGGCCCACGGACTCCAGGAGCGAAAGCACCCGCGTGCGCAGGCCCGACCTCGGCACCCGGCCGTGGCGCACGAGCGGCCGCTCCAGGTGGTAGGCCACCGTGTGCACGGGGTTGAGGGACGCGAACGGATCCTGGAACACCATCTGCACCCGGCCGCGGTAGTCGAGCGACGCCTGCGCGCCGCCGTCCGCCAGCACGTCGCGCCCGGCGAGCCGCAGTTGCCCCGCGTCCGGCATGTCCAGCCGGGCCAAGAGCCGCGCCAGCGTGGACTTGCCGCTGCCGGACTCACCCACCAGCGCGACGATCTCCCCCGGCTGGAGGGAGAAGGACACGCCCTTGAGGATGGGCTTGCGCTCGCGGGAGAAGAAGCCGCCCGCCAGGTAGCTGCGGGTGAGCCCTTCCGCCTCCAGGAGGGGCGCGCTCATCGGTGACCTCCGGTGATGGCGGCGACGCGCGTGGACGGCCGCGATACGGACAGCTCCGGCGCCTGACGCACCGGCTCAGGGGCGGCGTCCTTCGCGGACAGGTGCGGGAACGACGACAGCAACAGCTGCGTGTACGGGTGGCGGGCCCCGGCGCGCAGGTTGGCGGACGTGTCCACCTCCACCAGCTTGCCGCCCTGGAGCACGCCCACGCGGTCCGACAGCGCGAGCAGCAGCGGCAGGTCATGCGTGATGAAGAGCATGGCGAAGCCCAGCCGCTGCTTGAGCTCCACCATGCGCTGGAGCAGCTCCTTCTGCACCACGACGTCCAGCGCCGTGGTGGGCTCGTCCATGATGATCAGCCGGGGCTCCAGGGCCAGCGCCAGCGCGATGCCCACGCGCTGCCGCATGCCGCCGGAGAGCTGGTGCGGCCACGCCGTCACCAGGTCCGGCGACAGACCCACCATGCCCAGAAGCTCCCGAGCGCGGGCGTAGGACGCGGCGCGCGACACGCGGCCGTGCGCCGCGAGCGTGTCGTGGAACTGCTCGCCCAGCGTGAGCACCGGGTTGAGCGCGCTCATGGCGCTCTGGAACACCATGGACACCTGACGCCAGCGGAACGCGCGCAGGGCCGGGCCCTCCAGCGCGGTGACGTCCATGCCGTTGAAGAGGATGCGCCCCTGCGTGACGCGCGCGGAGGAAGGCAGGAGGCCCAGCAGCGCGGAGCCGATGGTTGACTTGCCGCTGCCGGACTCCCCCGCCAGGCCGAACACCTCACCGGGCGCCACGTCGAAGGACACCGAGTCCACCACGCGGGAGGCGCCCTTCTCCGTCGCGTAGTCGATGCACAGGTCCTGCACGCGCAGGAGCACGCCCGGCACCGGCTTCTCCAGGTGCGCGCGGGGGGCCGTGCTCGCGGGCAGCGCCGCCGGCTTGTGTACGCGCAGCGCGGGGTTGGTCATCTCGTCGATGGCGGAACTCAGCAGCGTGAGCGCGAAGCCCACGAGCGCGATGCACAGGCCCGTGGGGACGAAGATCCACCACGAGCGCGTGAGCAGCGCCGCGTCGTTTCCGGCCCAGTAGAGGTTGGTGCCCCACGTCACCGCGCTCACGTCGCCCAGGCCCAGGAACTCCAGGCCCACCTGCGCGCCCACGGCATAGAGCGTGTTTCCAATGAACGACGAGCCCAACAGCGACGCCATGTTGGGCAGCAGCTCCCGCGACACGATGCGCGAGTGGCTCTCCCCCGTCACCACCGCCGCGGACACGAAGTCGCGCCCGCGCAGGGCCAGCGACTCCGCGCGGAACACGCGCGCGTTCCAGGCCCAGCCCGCCACGGTCAGCACCGCCACCATGCGCAGCGGGCCGGACGGCAGGTACGCGCCCAGCACGATGGCCAGCGGCATGCCGGGGATGACCAGGAACACGTTGGTGGTGAGCGACAGCACGTCGTCCACGCGGCGGCCCAGGTAGCCGGAGGTGATGCCCACCAGCGCGCCAATCAGCGTCACGAGCGCGCCCACCGCGAAGCCCACGGCCAGCGTCTCGCGCGCGCCCACCACCGTCTGCGCGAGCACGTCCTGCCCCTGGCCGGTGGTGCCGAACCAGTGCGCCGCGTTGGGCGGCTGGTGCGGCCGGCCCACCAGCTCCGTGGGGTCCATCACGAAGAAGGGCCCCACCACCGCGAGCGGGAGGAAGAACAGGAGCAGGCCTCCGCCCACCGCCGCCTTCCGGTGGCGGGCGAGCCTTCGCAGGAAGTCACGCATGGGCGCGGGTCCTCGGATCCAGCCAGAGGCAGAGGAGGTCCACGGCGAAGTTCGCCGCGAGCACCGCCAGGGTGATGACCAGGAAGAGCCCCTGCATCAGCGGGTAGTCCTGGTTGCGCACGGCGAGGATGAGCAGGTAGCCCGTACCCGGATAGGAGAAGACGATCTCCGTCAGCAGCGAGCCGGACAGCACGAAGCCCACCGCCATGCCGAAGCTGGTGACGTTGGGCAGCAGCGCGTTGCGCGCGGCGTAGCGCAGCATCACTTGCCGGGGCGGCAGGCCCCGCGCGTGCGCCAGCCGGATGGAGTCCGTGCCCAGCGTGGCCACCATCGTGTTACGCATGCCCAGCATCCACCCGCCCAGCGTGGCCACCACGATGGAGGACGCGGGCAGCACCGCGTGGCGCGCGACATCCGCGGCGAACGCGAACGACAGCCCCGGCTCCATGTCGTGCCCGTAGGCGTGGCGCAGCGGGAACCACCCCAGCACGAAGCCGAAGAGGTACAGCGCCAGCATGGCCAGCCAGAAGTACGGGAAGGCCCCCAGGAACGCGAGCGCCGGAGCCAGCCCCGAGTCCAGCCACCCGCCCCGGTTCCACGCGGCGAGCACGCCCAGGAAGGACCCGACGACGAAGCTGATGATGACCGCCACGCCGGCCAGCCCCACCGTCCACATCAGGCCCGTGCCGATGACCTCCGTCACGCGCGCGGGGAAGTAGGCGTAGGACATGCCCAGGTCGCCCTGCACCAGGTGCTTCAGGTAGGTGAAGTACTGGGCGTAGAGCGGCGCGTCCGTGAAGCCGAAGGCGGCCTTCAGCGCGCCCATGGCCTCCGGCGCGACCTTGCCCTCGAAGCGAGCGAACATGGCCGCGGCCGGGTCGCCCGGGGCCAGCCGAGGAATCACGAAGTTGAGCGTGAGCGAGGCCCACGCGGCGATGAGGTAGAAGCCCAGTCGCCGGAGGATGTAGCGGCCCATGGTCAGCGCTCCCTCGGGGACAGCCGCGTCAGCACCAGCAGGCTGTCGGGCTCCGCGTGCGGCGCGAGCCGCGCGTAGGGGTTCTGCTCGGTGGGGAAGCCCGTGAAGCGCGAGGAGTTGGACTCGCCCCAGGACGGGTTGGGAAACAGGGGAATCGCGGGCGCGGTGGCGGAGAAGCGCTGCTGCACCTGGGACATCAGCGCGTGCTGCTCCTCCGGCGTGCCGGCGCGCTCGAAGCGCACGAGCAATTCATCCGCCTGCGCGTCGCCCATGCGGTGCCAGTTGGCCGCGGCCACCTCGCCCACCGGCCGCACCGTGCGCGGCGACAACAGCCACTTGTAGAAGTTGTACGGCGTGGGGCCGTCCAGCGACCAGGAGATGGCCAGCTGGAACTCGCCCTTCTGCAGGCGCGTGAACCAGGTGCCGAACTCGTACGTCTTGAGCGTCACGCCGATGCCCAGCTTGCGCAGGTCGCGGCCCACCACCTGCCCCGCCCGCACCCAGTCCGACCACCCGCTCACGACCTCCAGGTCCATCGTGAAGGGCTGCCCGTCCTTCAGCCGCCGCATCCCGTCCGCGCCGCGCGTGAGGCCCGCCTCGTCCAGGAGCTTGTTGGCCGCGTCCAGGTCGTAGTGCGTCCACGCGTCCTTCGCGACCTCCGCGTCCTTCCAGCCGGTGTACGCGTCGTTGAGCGCGGTGGCGTCCGCGGGGCGGGTGTAGCCATACATGGCCACCTCCACCAGCCGGTCGCGGTCCAGCGCCATGCTCAGCGCCTTGCGCACGCGCACGTCGTCCAGCGGCGGACGCGTGGTGTTGGGATAGAGGAAGACGGTGCTGCCGTAGAGCGGGAACCAGCGCGCGTGGTGCGCGGGATCCCGCGACACGAAGGTGCGGTCCACGGCCGGCACGAAGTTGCCCGCCCAGTCCACCTCCCCCTCCACGAGCGCCATGTTGGCCTGGTCGTTGGTGGGGAACGCGAGGAAGCGCAGCGCGGACACCGCGGGTTTGCCGGGCTGCCAGTAGTGCGGATTGCGCCCCAGCTCGTAGACCTGGTTGCGGAACAGCGTCACCTGGGTGAAGGGCCCCGTAGCCACCGGCTCCGGGTTGGTGAACGTCACCGGGTCCGCGACGTCCTTCCACACGTGCTGGGGCACGATGATCTGGTGCGCCAGGTCGCTGAAGCCCGGCAGGTACACGCGCGAGAAGCTGAAGGCGACGGTGCCCTGCCCTTCCGCCTTCACGTCCGTGAGGAAGCGCCACACGCCGCCCGCGTCCAGCGCCGGGTGCTGCTTGAGCAGGCCGAAGGTGAAGACGACGTCGTCCGCGCTGAAGGGCTTGCCGTCCGACCAGAGGACGCCGTCGCGCAGGGTGAAGCGCAGCGTGCGCTGATCCTCGGACCACGCGTGGCCGGTGGCGAGCCAGGGCACCCACTGGCCCTGCGCGGCGCTGAAGATCTCCATGCACTCGTACACGCCCGCCCGGGTGGGCCAGCGCGCACCGGCGCCCGCGAACAGCGGGTTGAAGTTGCGCACCCACGCGCTCTGCTGCTCCACGGAGACGAAGAGCACGCCCGGCGGCCGGGGGCGCGGCTCGGACGAGCACGCCACCAGCAGCGCCAGCGGCAGGAGCGCGCGGGCGAACCTCACTGCGCGGCCCTTTCGTAGACGCGCACGTAGTCCACCTTCATCGTCTGCGGGAACACCGTTTTGGCGTCCGGCGGCCCCACGAACGAGCCGCCCACCGCGATGTTCAGGATGATGAAGTGCGGATGGTCGTAGACCCACTTCCGGCCGGACGGCAGGCTCTTCGGCGTCACTTCGAAGAAGACGGTGTCGTCGACGATGAAGCGCAGGAGCTCCGGCTCCCACTCCACCGCGTAGAGGTGGAAGTCCTCGGCGAGCGGCGGCCCGGAGACGGCGTGCTGGCGGCCGACGTTCGAGCCACCGGAGTAGCCCGGCCCGTGGATCGCGCTGCTCACCACGGAGGGGATCTGCCCCTTGTGCTCCATGATGTCGATCTCACCGCACGCGGGCCAGCCGACGGAGTCCACGTCCGCGCCCAGCAGCCAGAACGCCGGCCAGATGCCGCGGCCCGTGGGTAGCTTGATGCGCGCCTCGATGCGGCCGTAGGCCTTGGCGTAGCGGTTCTTCGTCGTCAGGCGCGCGGACGTGTAGTCATTGCCGCCGTAGCGCTCCTTGCGCGCGATGAGGGCCAGGTGGCCCTCGCCGTCCAACTGCGCGTTCTCCGCGCGCGCGGTGTTGTATTCGTACTGGCCGTTGCCCCACCCGTCCCCGCCCACGTCCGGGACCCAGTTGTCCTTGGAAGGCAGCGAGCCCGCCGGACCGTCGAACTCGTCCTGCCAGACGATCTCCCAGCCCGTGCCCGGCTGCTCCGTGACGGGCCTGGGTTGCTCGTTTTGCTTGTTATCCAGACCTGCTGCCGGATCACACGAAGCCATTCCCAGGCCCGAGAGGGCCAGGGCGAGGACAAGACGGCGCGAAGTCATGCACTTCTCCCGACGTGCTGCGTGGGAAAGAGGGAGCGGTCGCGCAGCGCCGCCTGGAGCACCAGGGTGGCCGCGCCCACGGCGATGGCCCGCTCTCCCAGCACCGACGTGACGATGCGCGTCTCCGCCATGGAGACGGACAGGGCGCGCTGCCGCACAGAGGCGCGCAAGGGGTCGAGCAGCATCTCGCCCACGGAGGAGATCTCCCCGCCCAGCACGACGATGGCGGGGTTCAACAGGTTGAGCAGGCCGCCCACGGCGATGCCCAGGTAGGCGCCCATGCCGTCGATGATCTGCTTCGCGGCGGCGTCGCCCGTGCGGGCACCCTCCACCAGGTCGCGCACGGTGGGGCCCTTGCCGCGGCCGCGGGTGCCCATGAGCTCACGCGCGCGTTCGGTGAGCGCCGTGGAGCCGATGAGGGTGACGAGGCAGCCCCTCAAGCCGCACACGCAGAGCGGCCCGTTGGAGTCCACCGGGATGTGGCCGATTTCACCGGCCGTTCCGCCAGCGCCCCGGTACACGTCGCCGTGGATGATGTGGCCCGCGCCGATACCGGTGGCGAGCTTGATGTACGTGAGGTCCTCGCCGCCGGAGCCCGCGCCCCAGAAGCACTCCGACAGCGCGCCGAGGTTCGCGTCGTTGTCCACGAACACCGGCATGTCGAAGGTGGTCTCGAACCACTCCTTCACGTCCACGTGCTTCCACGCGGGGAGGATGAGCGGGGACATCTTGCCCGGGGCCGCCGGGTGCACGGGGCTGGGCACGGCCACCCCCATGCCGACCACGGAGCGGCGCGGGACGCGCTCGGCGTCCAGGCACTCGTGGACGAGCTCCTTGGCCTTCTGCAGCGACCCTTCCGGATCACCGCGCACCGCGTGGCTCGCCTTGCTCTGCGTGCGCACGCGGCCGCGGAGGTCCGTGAGGACGACGGTGACGTGGGAGGCGCCCAGTTCGACGCCCACCAGGCTGAACGCTTCGTCACAGAAGCCGATGAGCGTGGGACGGCGGCCCCCGCGGGAGACCCCGGCGCCAATGCTGCGCACCAGGCCCGCCAGCTCCAGGTCCGCGACGATGGCGGAGACGGTCGACGGGCTGAGCTCCGTGCGCCGGGCGATCTCCGCCCGGGAGATCTGACGCTCGCGCCAGATCATGTTGAGCAGCAGGCCGCTGTTCTGCGCGCGCATGCCCGCCGCATCGACCGTCAACACCGCCGTTCCCGCTTTCATCGTCCGCTCACGTTCCTGGTTGGGCGCACCGGGCGCTCAGAGAGGGGTTTACTTCCACTGGATGTCGTCGATGTAGAACACGAACGGCGTGTCGTGGCCTCCAGCGGACCAGCCGAAGCCCGCCGCCACGTCGGCGTAGCGGATCTTGCTGATGTCGAGCGTGTACTGGGTGGGCGTCGTGGTGAGCACGGCGGAGGGGTTGAGCTTCTTCTCGAAGCCGTCCTGGGAGTCAGCGCCGTAGCCGACGAAGAAGTCGACGGTCTCTCCGCCCTTCTCGCTCCAGGCGTAGAAGGTCACGGACTTCGCGCCGTCCGGCACCAGGAAGCCCGGCGTGCTGGTCTTGCCCCAGTTGCCTTCCGGGTACTGCCAGAAGACGCCCGCCCAGCCATTGCCACCCTTCGTGTAGGTGAACTTGTGGCACGTCCCCAGGCCCGAGCCCGGACGCGGCGTGGCGCAGACCGGCTCGTCGACCAGCAGGCCCTCGGTCGAGCCGTCACCCATGTAGCCGCTGGCCGCCCAGGTGCCGTCCACCGCCAGGGGCAGCGTCGTCTGGGTGCCCGCGTCGGTGGTGGTGCCCGCGTCCGTCTCCGTGCCCGCGTCGGTGGTGGTGCCCGCGTCCACCTCGGAGCCCGCGTCGGTGTTCGTCCCGGCGTCCGTGTTGGTGCCGGCGTCCGTGTTGGTGCCGGCGTCCGTCTTGGTGCCGGCGTCGCTCTGGGTGCCCGGCGTGGGGTCGTCCTCGGGGTCACAGGCGCCCACGAGCCCCGAGAGCGCGAAAACTCCAACGGCCGTCAACGTCCACGCGAAACGCCTGGTGCGAAGCATGAATCCCCTCCGGGTTGTCTTGCTGGGATGACTTCGTTCTTACGGCGAAGAAATACGAACCTGCTGAAAGCCGCCGCCCGCATGCTGCGTCGCGTCACCCACGCCGGCATACGCCAGAGGGGAAACCGCCGTCTCCCGCCGCCGGGGCCCCTGCCACCTGGAGCCGCTCCGCGTCCCCGCCCACCGCGAACATGCGAGTTCGTTCGATTGACGAAGAAATACCAGCCCCCTTTACCCATTTGCAAGCAGCCGGGAACGCGCTCCGCGCGACCAAGCTGCTGATGCAGTGCGCCGTGGGCTCGGGGATGTGTTGGATTGGGTGGGCACGCAGGCGGACACGGCCCTGCCCCAGGTCAGGGGCGAGCCACGCGTCACTTCCTGTGATGCCTGGGGAACTTCAGTGCGTCAGCGGCGGCGGGCCGATCATGCGCCGGACGATGGCGAGCAGCTGCTCGATGTCGAAGGGCTTGGGCAGGAAGCCCGCGCACGGCAGGTGCTGCCAGAAGTCCGGCGGGCTGGCGCTCATCATGACGACCGGGACGTCGCGCAGGACCGGGTCCTTCTGCATGGACTCCAGCACCCCGGGCCCGTTGAGCACCGGCATCATGTAGTCGAGCAGCACCATCGACGGGCGCTCCTGGCGCATCCGCTCCAGGGCCTCGCGGCCGTTGAGGGCCGTGACCGTGCGGTAGCCCTCGTCGGACAGGAGGTCCCGGACGGCCTCCACGATGCCGAACTCGTCGTCGACGATGAGGACGGGCCCCATGATCAGCTGCCTCGGCGCTTGTGGACGTTCCGGCGCGGCTTCGACGGGGTCGCCCTGGCGGAGGACGCGGTACCCGTGCGCGGCTTGCGGCGCGGCTTCGGCAACGGGGTCGGCTCTGGCGTCCGCGTGCGCGCGAGCCCCGTCATCAACATCTGCCCTTCCGCGAAGGGCTGGCCGACCTTGAGTCCCCTGCCCGTGATTTCCAGCTCGCGCAGGGCGGGATCGTACGCGCTGTTGCGGACCTTGAGCGCCGCGATGAAGCGGCGCAGCCCGGAGTGCAGCTCCACCATGCGCAGGAACAGGATGTTCTCCGCGACCATGGAGATGCCCTTGAGCGGGAAGCGCACCTCCGGCCCGAAGGCGGCGGTGGCCTCCGCGGTGTAGAGGAGCGTCACCTCGCGCACCCGGCACTCGTTGACGAGCGCCGCCAGGAAGCGCGCCACCCGCGTATTGCGGGTGGAGGCGCGGCGGAGCGCTTCGTAGCCGTCCAGGAAGACGCGGCGCACCCGGCCGCTGCGGACGATGGTCAACAGCTCCGTGCCCAGCTTGTCGAGGATGTTCTCCGTGGGCGGCCGGAAGCTCACCTCCAGGTCCCCGCGCTCCATCAGGGGCTGCAGGTGCAGGCCCACGCCCGCCGCCTGCGCGAGCATCCGCTCCGGCGCGTCATAGAAGGCGAAGTAGTGGCCGCGCTCCCCCTGGCGGGCGCCCTCCGCCAGGAAGCTCAGGCCCAGCAGCGTCTTGCCGCTGCCCGGAGGGCCCAGGAGGATGGTGGTGGAGCCCGCGGGCACGCCGCCCTTGAGCATCGCGTCCAGGCCGGCCACGCCGAAGGCGTCGCGCTCGCGCTTCCCCGCGCCGGGCACCAGGTTGCCGTCCACCATGGATTCCAGGCGGGGATAGACGGTGAGCCCGTCCGCGGTGATCTCGAAGCCGTGCTGCCCCAGCTTGTACGCGCTGCCCCGGAACTTGCGCACGCTCAGCTCGCGCAGGGTGCGCACGCCGAAGGTCTTCTGCTGGAGCAGCAGCAGGCCATCCACCATGGTGTGCTCGGCGCGCAGGCCCTTGTCGCCCCCGGTGGTGAGCACCACCGTGGTGCAGCCGATGAGGCCCGTCACGACCTGGAGACCGTGGATGAACTTCTTGAGCGCCTGCCGCGACGGCGCCAGCTCCTCCGCCGCCAGCAGCCCGTCCAGCACGAGCAGCGAGGCCTTGTGCGACTTGATCTCCTTGCGCACCAGCTCCGCGAGCGCGTCCAGCCCCCCCTGCTCCAGGATGGTGAAGGCGCTCAGGTAGCTGATCTTCCCTGGCACCAAGGCCGGGTCGAAGAACGACAGCGTCTGGAGGTTGCTCACCAGCTCCGTGTGCGACTCGGCCAGGAGCGTGAGGTAGAGGACCTGGTGGCCCTGGGCCGCCTGATGGAAGCAGATCTGGTTGGCGAGGATGGTCTTGCCCGCGCCCGGCAGGCCCAGGACCATGTACATGCGGCCCTTGCGCAAGCCGCCGCACAGCACGGTGTCCAGGCCGGGAATGCCCGTGGACACCCGCTGCTCTTCACGTGCACCGCCCAGCGTCATCACACGCTTCCTTCCCGGGCGCCATGCGCCAAGCCGGAGCGCGAGGAGCGGCCCCGAGGGGACTCCATAGTCCAGCCTCCGCGTGAAGGCTCAACAATCTGGGGTGCGTGCGTTCCTGGACAACACGCGGGCCCCGGCCCGCCGGCCGCTCAGCGGGCGGCGTTGGCGTCCGTCGCCGGCACGGGGGCCGTGCCCCCCGTCAACGGCTTGAGCGACGCGCGCAGGGCTTCAATCTGCGCGCGCGCCTGGTTCTTGAGCGACTCCACGTCGTCCAGGGTCATCCCCCGGGTGGAGATGGGCGTGCCCACCGTCACCAGGCCGCGCGACGTGGCGAAGCGCCACGAGTGCTTGGGCAGCGCGAGCCGCGTGCCGCTCACCGCCAGGGGCAGCACGTCCGCCTGCATCTCGATGGCGAGCCGGAAGGCGCCGTCCTTGAAGGGCAGCAGCTCCTCCGTCTTGGAGCGCGTGCCCTCCGGGAAGATCATCACCGGCATCCCCTTGAGCATCCACTCCTTGCAGCGCGCCATCGCGCCGGTGGCCGAGTCGCGGTCGCCGCGCTCCACCGGGATGTCCCCGGCGATGCCCATCATCCAGCCCACCACGGGCACCTTGAAGAGGCTCTTCTTGCCCAGCCACTTCATCTCCCACGGCAGGTGGGAGATGAGGAACGGGTCCGCGTTGGACTCGTGGTTGCTCACCACCACGGTGTTGGCCGCCACGTGGTCCGGCACCTTGCCGTGCACGCCGAAGCGCCAGTAGGGCGTGAGCTTCGCGGCGGTGACCCCCACCAGGCGGAAGCAGCGGCCCACCACGTAGCGGCGCTTGTCGAACAGGAACGTGAAGACGAACAGGAAGAGCTGGACGAAGAAGCCCACCAGGGCGACGAGGCCCACCTCGACCCAGGTCCAGATGGAGAGCAATGCGTTCATGAGGGGTGTCCCTTGGGCATGAGGGGTTTCAGGCGAGGACCGCGGGGTCCAGGTCCACGCTCACCGGGCAGTGATCCGACCCGTGGACGTCCGGGTGCACGGCCGCCTTCTTCACGAAGGCGAGCGCCGCGGGGGTGGCGAGCACGTAGTCGATGCGCCAGCCGATGTTCTTCTCGCGCACGCCGGCGCGCTGGCTCCACCAGGAGTAGTGGCCGCCGCCCGCGTTGAAGTGACGGAAGGTGTCCACCCAGCCCGCGCGGATCCACCGGTCGAACTCCGCGCGCTCCTCCGGGCGGAAGCCGCTCGTCTCGCGGTTCTCGCGCGGGCGCGCCAGGTCGATGTCCTGGTGGGCGGTGTTGAAGTCCCCCATCACCAGCACGCGCTGGTTGTCGCGCAGCGGCTTCTCCAGGCGCGCGAAGAGGCGGCGGTAGAAGTCCAGCTTGAAGGGGATGCGGGAGAGGTCGCGGTCCTTCCCGTTGCCGTTGGGGAAGTAGCCGTTGACCACGGTCAGCTTGCCGAAGCGGGCGAACTGGAGGCGGCCCTCCGCGTCCATCTCCGGCGCGTCCAGGGTGGTGGTGAGCTCTTCCGGTTCGTGGCGGCTGAAGAGGCCCACGCCGCTGTAGCCGGGGCGCTCCGCGGCCACGAAGTGGGTCTTCCAACGGCGGGGGGCGCGCACCTCCGCGGGGAGTTGCTCCACGCGGGCGCGCACCTCCTGCAGCCCCACGATGTCCGCCCGGGCCTTGGACAGCCACGGGAGGAAGCCCTTGCGGTGGATGGAGCGCAGACCGTTGACGTTCCAGGAGACGACTCGCACGCCCCCGCTTATGGCGAAAGCGCGCGGGTATTTCCAGCCCCCACCGTTCCTGGACGGACGGTGGGGGCCGGTCACTGCTCAGTGCGTCAAGGCGTTTCCGTGCCGCTCGCCTTGTTCTGCGGGTTGCGCGTGGTGCGGAGGATGAAGTCCGCGCTGTTCACGTTGGTGTCGTAGCTGTTGCCCTTCGCCGCGTCCGAGCCACCCTCCATCGTGGCCGCGGACGAGCCGGCGTTGGCCTTGCGCTCGATGCTGCCGTTGGTCGCGATGGTCCCGGTGACAGGGCTCTTGCCTTCCGCCGAGTCCGCCGTGCCGCCGAAGCCCACCGTGTCCACCGCGTTCGCGTCACCCGGAGTGGTCCCCATCGCCGCGGGCCCGATGCGGACGTGGCCCGCGGAGGCGCTCATCGCGAAGGTGGTGCCCCAGCTCTGGTCGGTGGTGACCGTGCCCACGTAGTCCCGGTTGGTCAGCAGGAAGTAGCCGTGGGCCGCGATGCGAGCGGTGTTCGGCAGCGTGAAGCTGCCGCTGTAGGTGGTGCCGGTGGCGCTCTTGTACTGGAGCTTCCAGCCGCCGATGTTCACCTCCGCGTTCGTCGGGTTGTAGAGCTCCACGAACTCATCGCCCGCCCCGCCGGGGCCCGCGCCCGCGACTTCGCTGATGACGACGTGGTTCGTCGTGGGGGCGGCGGTGACCTGCGCCTGGGCGGACACGGACTGGCCGTTGAGCGTGGCCACGATGGTGCCCGTGGAGCCGGCGGCGCCCGCGGTGAAGGTGAACTTCGCGGAGATCTCATTGGCCGGCACCGTCACGGTGGCCGGCACGGAGCCCACGTTGCCCGTCGTGGACAGCGCGATGGACGTGGCCTGCGCGGCCGGGATGTCGAGCGTCACGGTGACGTTGGCCGTCTGACCGGAGGACAGGGACACCGTCTCCGGCGACAGGAACGCCAGCGAGGCCGCCTCCGTCGCACCGAGCACGCGCACGGTGGCGGTGCGGGAGTCCGCGCCCAGCGTGGCCGTCAGCGTCGCCTTGGCGGAGCCCGCCGCGTCGTTCGCCGTCACGATGACCGGCGCGGAGCGCGAGCCCGCGGGCACCGTCACCTGGCCGTTGTTCGCGATGACGACGGAGGGGGTGGACGAGGTGACCTGGACCACGACGTCCGTGGTGGCGTCGGCGCTCAGCGACACCGCGAGCGGCTCCGGGATCGTCTCACCCGTGGTGCCCGAGCGCGCGAAGACCGCGGCCGGCTCCAGCGCGCTGAGCGTCGCCGTGGTGCCCGCGTCGGTGCCCGCGTCCGAACCCGTGCCCGCGTCCGGAGCCGGACCGCCGTCAACGGCGCCGCCATCCGTCTCCGTGCCCGCGTCAGTGCCCGCGTCGATGGTGCCCGCGTCCGTCTCCGTGCCGGCGTCCGTCTCCGTGCCCGCGTCCGTCTCCGTGCCCGCGTCGGTGCCCGCGTCGACCGGACCAGAGCCGGCGTCCGTCTCCGTGCCTGCGTCAGTGGTGGTGCCGGCGTCCGTCTCCGTGCCCGCGTCCGTCACCGTACCGGCGTCCGTCTCCGTGCCCGCGTCGGTGGTGGTGCCGGCGTCGGTCTCCGTGCCCGCATCCTGATCCGTGCCCGCGTCAGTCTCCGTGCCCGCGTCAGTCTCCGTGCCCGCGTCCGTGTTAGTGCCCGCGTCGGTCGTGGGCGTGGTCACCTGACAGCTGTTGTTGCAGCGGTCGCCCTCGACGCGGTTGCCGTCGTCGCACGCCTCGCCACTCTCGATGATGCCGTTGCCGCAGACAGGGTTCTTGTCGTCATCACCACCGCACGCCGACAAGACCAACAGCACCGCTGACAAAGGGACCAGCAGGTGCCGGGAAGACCAGGACATGGAGACTCCGTGTTGAGTACTGAGCCTCCTCACAAACCACAAAATTACAGGCCGACGCAAACCCCTCCCGGTGACTTCTGGCTCACGGCCATGGAACCCTCCGGGTCACCGGATTCTCAAGACCTGGCAGTGCGGGTGGGTCGTCCGGGCCGGCCCGGCTTCAGCCTGGAGTCCCGGGGGGTTGCGAGGAGGCTGAATCCGCCAATCCATGCGCATCCAGGAAGCCCCGAACGGACTGGGCGATCTCCGTCCCGGCCTCCAGGAGGCCCGCGTGGCCGGCGTCATCCACCTGGAGCCAGTGGGCCTGGGGCAGCGCGCGGTGCAGCCGCTGTACTTCCGACAGCGGCACGAGGAGGTCATCGCTCGCGGCGATGATCAGCACGGGCACCCGGATGGACGGGAGGACGTCCCAGGCGTGGCCCTCCGTGAGGCCTCGCAGCGTGCGCCAATAGGCCTGCGCGCTCATGTGGTAGAGCGCGTCGAGGAACTCGGCGATGTCCTCGCGCGGAGCCCGGGGCCGCAGCGCGCCCACGGCCCTCGCCAGCGGATCCGCCAGCGGAGTCGCGAGGAAGGCCTTCACCGCGGGGGCCACCACCGGCACCCAGGGCGTTCCGGCGGCCAGCATCCCCTTCGCGGCGGACAGGGCGATGCGGGATCCCCAGCGCGGATCCGCCGAGCCCGGCACGCCCGGCGTCCCCGCGATGAGCGTCATGGACGGCACCAGGTCCGGCCGGCGGCGGTACAGCTCCAGCAGGATGCGCACGCCCATGGAGAAGGCGATGTGGTGCGGAGGCTGTCCGTCGCCGCGCGCCATGGCCGCCTCGGTGACGCGCTCCAGGTCGTCCACGTGCACCTTCACGCGGTAGTCCCCGTCGCGCGACTCCTCGCTCATGCCGTGGCCGCGGTAGTCCCAGTGCACCACGCGGTGGTCCTGCTCCAGGTCGGCGACGATGTGGCGCCAGAAGTTCTCCGACGTGCCGATGCCGTTGGTCAGCAGCACCGTGGGGCGGTCCGCGAGCGCGGCGTCGCGGCCCTCCTCCGGCATGCCCGAGCTGTGGGTGTGGACCGCCACCCGGGTGCCATCCGGGGCGGAGACGAGGTGCGTGGCGCGACGGTAGGGCATTCCCGCCCACCATGCGGCCGGGCAGGCCCGGGTGCAAGGGCGGACAGCCCCGCTCACGAGGGCGCCCTCCCCCGTCCGCGCAAGGCCGCGCTGGACGCGCCCGGGCCTCCAGGCAATGGTGCGCGCGATGCTCAGTGAGGAGGCGGAAGGGTTGGACGTGGCGGCCGTGCTCGCCCACTACGAGGCGCACGGCTTCGCGCGCCTGGGCCGGGTGCTGGACGACGCGGGCGTGGAGTCCCTGCGCGAGCGGGCGGACGACCTGATGCTCGGCCGCGTGGTGTACCCCGGGATGTTCTTCCAGCCAGACGCCGCCACCGGCCGCTACGAGGACGCGCCCCTGGGGCTGGGCTGGCAGGGCCCATCCCTGGACTACCGCAAGCTGGAGAAGCTGGAGAAGGATCCGCGCTTCCTCGCGTGGCTGGAGAACCCGCTGTTCGAGCGGATCGCCCGCGCGCGCATCCCCGGCGACATCGTCCTGTACCGCGCCATCCTCTTCCACAAGGGCCCCGCGGGCGGCAGCAACCTGCCCTTCCATCAGGACGGCGGAAAGCTGTGGGGCCTCACGCGCGAGCCGGACCTCCAAATCTGGACCGCGCTGGACGACGCGCCGGAGGGCGGCGGCTGTCTGGAGGTGATCCCCGGCAGCCACCGCGCGGGCCTGGTGACGGCGCTGGGCGGCGTGATTCCCCCGGACCGCGTGGAGGCGGCGGACGCGGAAGCCCATGTCGTGCCCCTGCCGGTGCGCGCCGGAGAGGCGCTGCTCGTGCACAACCACGTCTGGCACCGCTCCGGGCGCGGCCGGCCCGGACAGCGGCGGCGCGCGTTCTCCGCCTGCTACATGAGCGCGGACACCACCTGCGTGCGCAAGAAGAAGGCCCCGCGCGTGTTCCCTCCAGTGTTCCGTCACCCGGTGCGCGGCGGCTGAAAGGCCCTATCATCCGGGGCGTGTCCGGACACCCTGGAGTCCTCGTCGCCGAGCAGCCCCACTACCTGCCGTGGGTGGACTTCTACGAGCAGGTGGCCCGCGCCGGCACGCTGGTGGTGCTGGACGACGTGCAGTGGCTGAGGCGCGGATGGCAGCGCCGCACGCGCGTCGCCCTGCCCCACGGCGTGCCCACGCCGCCCCCGTCCGAACCGGGCTTCCAGTGGCTGTCCATCCCGCTGGAGGATCCGCACCGAGACACGCGCATCCGCGACCTGGCGATTGACTCGAGCCAGCCCTGGGCGCGCAAGCATCTCCAGGCGCTGGTGACGCTCTACGGAGGCCGGCCGCACTTCCGCGCGCAGGTGCTGCCGCTGGTGGAGCCCTTCTACGACGCCGCCGCGCGCGAGTCCGGCCCGGGGTCGCTGTTGCGCGTGCTCCTATCCAGCATGGCGATGTTCCATGCGCCGCTGGGCCTGGAGCCGAACCTGGTGCTGTCCTCCACGTTGGAGCGCCGGGGCGAGGACAAGACGCAGCGGCTGGTGGAGTACTGCCTCCAGACGGGCGCGCACACGTACTACTCGGGGACGGGCTCCACGGTGTACCTGAAGCCAGAGCGCTTCCGCGCGGTGGACGTGCGCCTGTTGTGGCAGCGCTTCCGCCACCCGGACTACGCGCAGGGGCGCGAGGGGCGCTTCGTGACGGGGTTGTCCATCGTGGACGTGCTGGCCAACGTGCCCGTGGAGACGGTGCGCGAGTGGCTCCAGCCGTCGCCGTGGGGGCCGTTCGCGGGGGACGGCCCCCAGCCGCTTCAGCCCGCGGACGCAGAGGTGGGCGAGGACGTCTGGGGCTTGTCGAAGCGCACGAAGTAGCTGCGCACGGCGGAGTCGAGCAGCGCGGGTTCCAGGCGCGGGGCCGCCCCCTGGTAGTGCGCCATGTCGATGACCTGATCCAACAGGTCGCGAGGCTGGCACGCGGCGAAGGGCCGGTTCAGCGGGCGGTAGTGCTCGTCGATGAGGTAGTCCACGGCGCGCGCGTCGTAGGGCACGCCGCGCTTCCTGCACATCACCTGGAAGATCTCGTGGAACTGCTCCTCGTCCGGGCGCTGCACCTCCAGCTTGTAGCGGACGCGGCGCAGGAAGGCGTCATCCACGAGGGCGCTGGGATCCAGGTTGGTGGAGAACGCGGCGAACACGTCGAAGGGCACCTGGACCTTCTTGCCGGTGTGGAGCGTGAGCATGTCCACGTCGCTCTCCAGCGGGACGATCCACCGGTTGAGCAGGTCCTTCGGGGACACCTTCTGGCGGCCGAAGTCGTCGATGAGGAGCATCCCGTTGGACGCCTTCATCTGGAACGGCGCCTCGTAGTACTTCACCTCCGGGGTGTAGACGAGGTCGAGCATCTCCAGCGTGAGTTCACCGCCCACCACCACCAGCGGCCGGCGGCAGCGCACCCAGCGGCGGTCGTACGAGGGCGCGCCGGGCTCGTCCTCCACCGCGCGGTGGATGTTCGCGTCGAACATCTTCACCACGAAGTCGTCGATGAGCACCGCGTGCGGGACGAAGATGTCCCCCTCGTAGCAGTTGACCATGCCCTGACAGATGGCCGTCTTGCCGTTGCCCGGGGGGCCGTAGAAGAAGATGGCGCGCCCGGAGTTCATCGCCGGGCCGATGCCGTCGAAGATGTAGTCGCGGATGATCAGGTCGCCGAACTTGTCCTGCATGCGCTGGCGGGTGATGCGGTTGCCGCGCACGGTCTGCAGCTTCACGGCCGCGACCCATTCGTTGAACGGCACGGGCGCCGGGCCGTTGTAGCGGTTGCGGTCCAGGATCTGCCGCAGCACGTCCGTCACGAAGGTCGTGAGCTGGTAGATCATCGTGGAGCGGCCCACGCCGGACGCGCCACCGCCGCGGATGTCGATGTACTTCTGGCGGCGCAGACCCTCGATGACCTCGTCCACCAGCGCGGTGGGCAGTTGCAGGCGCGTGGCCACGTCCATGCCGCGCATCTCGCCCGCGAAGAAGATGGCCTTGAGGACCAGCTCCTCCACGAACGTGGTGTTGAGGCCGGCCTCATGGAGCGTCTTCGGCTGTGCGGGCCAGAAGCGGTTCGTCGCCGGGGCGTCCGACGCTTCCCCCCGCCGGAAGCCGCGCCGCTCCGGGCCCACGTAGCCCTGCGGCGGCGCCGACGCCGAACCGCGACGGTCGGAGGCTCCGGGAGCCGCGCCACGGCGGTCCGCCTCCGGGGGAGGCCCCCGGCGCTCCATGCCGGGGGCCGCGCGACGGTCAGGCTCCTGCGGGGACGGTGGCGGACCGGGAGGCGCGGTGCGCCGCTCGGTCTGCACGTCGAGCATCTCCTCGGAGAAGGGCGGCGGCGCTCCCGGCGGGGCCACACCCGCGGACTGCGCGGGCGGCATGCGGGGGCGCGGCATCGGATCGAAGATGACGGAGGGCAGCGGCGCGGCCGGCGCGGGCCTGGAGCGGGTGGGCTCCGGACGCTGCTCTCCGCCCAGGGGCACGCCGGCCGGGGCGGGCACGCGCGGACGGGGCGGCGCGGACAGGACGGGGTTCGCCGGCGCGGCGGGCGTCTCCAGCGGGGTGATGCTGCGATTCTCGTCCTGCTCGGCGTCGAGGGGAGACGGACCTGGGCCAGCGGGGGGCCTGCGGGGAAAGTCAGCCATCACGGCTCCGGCGGGAGGGGGAGGCCACTGTACCCCACCGTCGTGTCGGCGGTGTTAACTTCGGGGCATGAGCTTCTTCCAGGCGCCCCCCGGTCTTGGCAACCAGTACGACGACGACACGTTCTTCCAGAGCTACCTTGCCCGCACCCTTCCGGAGGACATGTTCCGCTCGCTCCAGGGTGACTTCCGCGAGCTGGGGGAGCTGGGAGGCAAGTACTTCTACGAGTTCCAGCAGCGCGACCGGCTGAACGAGCCCGTGCTCACGCAGTGGAGCCCGTGGGGTCAGCGCATCGATCACATCGAGGTGTCCCCGCTGTGGAAGGAGGCGGAGGCGCTGACGGCGAAGAAGGGCCTGGTCGCGGTGGCCTATGAGCAGAAGAACGGCGCGCTCAGCCGCGTGCACCAGTTCGCGCTGAACTACCTGGTGCAGCCTTCGCTGGACGTCTACTCGTGTCCGCTGGCGATGACGGACGGCGCGGCGCGGTCGCTCCTGTCGCTGGGCAACCAGGCGCTCATCGACCACGCCCTGCCCCACCTGACGTCGCGCGATCCGGCGACGTTCTGGACGTCGGGCCAGTGGATGACGGAGCGCACGGGCGGCTCGGACGTGGGGCTGACGCTGACGGAGGCGCGGCAGTCCCCCGAGGGCTGGCGGCTGTACGGCACGAAGTGGTTCACGTCCGCGACGACGGCGCAGATGGCGCTGACGCTGGCGCGCCCCACGGGCAACGGCCCTGGCGGCAAGGGGCTGGCGCTCTTCTTCGTGGAGACGCGGGACGCGCAGGGCCGGCTCAATGGCATCCAGATCAACCGGCTGAAGGACAAGCTGGGCACGCGCAAGGTGCCCACGGCGGAGCTGACGCTGGACGGGACGCTGGCCACGCCGGTGGCGGGGCTGACGGACGGCATCCGCAACATGGCGATGATGCTGAACGTGACGCGCACCTGGAACGCGATGGGCGCCACGTGGAGCATGCGCCGCGCGATGGCGCTGGCGCACGACTACGCGAAGCGCCGGGTGCAGTTCGGCGCGCCGCTGTCGGAGAAGCCGTTGCACATGGACACACTGGCGGGGCTGGAGGCGGAGTTCCAGGCGGGCTTCCTGCTGGCGTTCCGCGGGGTGGAGCTGTTGGGCAAGCTGGAGACGCGCACGGCGACGGAGCAGGAGCTCTTGTTGCAGCGGCTGGTGACGCCGCTGGCGAAGCTGACCACGGGCCGGCAGGTGGTGCACATCACGTCGGAGGTGACGGAGTCCTTCGGCGGCGCGGGCTACGTGGAGGACACGGGCCTGCCGCGCATCCAGGCGGACGCGCAGGTGCTGTCCATCTGGGAGGGCACGACGAACGTGCTGTCGTTGGATTCGCTGCGCGCGCTGGCGAAGGAAGGCACGCTGGAGGCGTTCTTCCACGAGGTGGAGGGCCGCCTGTCGAAGGTGACGGACGCGGGCCTGCGGCCGTGCGTGAAGACGGCGCACGACGCGCTGGAGCACGCGCGGGCCTGGGTGTCCGGCGCGATGGCGAACCCCACCACGATGGAGGCCGGGGCGCGGCGCTTCTCCCTGACGCTGGGCCGCACGCTGGAACTGGCGCTGCTCAGCGAGCACGCGCAGTGGTGCCTGGAGCATGGGCACGGCCCGCGCAGCCGGGCGGCGGCGCGGCGCTTCCGGCAGAACGGCGTGGACCTCATCCAGGATGAAATCGACCTGGATGATTCGCGGCTCTTGGGGTGATGCACGCGGCGGGCGCGCCCATTAAGAAGCGGGCGCCATGTCCGTCCTGAGCCCCGAGCAGTGCCAGCGCTTCGCCACCGATGGGTATCTCGTCCTGCCGTCCTTCGTGGAGGGCGGGGCGTGCGAGCGGATGCGGGCCGTCATCCTGGAGCAGCTCGCCTCCGGTGACGGTCCGGTGGAGTACGAAGCCGACGTGGCCTATCCAGGCTCACCGGCGAGCATCGACGCCGAGGGCGGGCGGACGGTGCGGCGGTTGCTGAAGGCGCATGGACGCTCTCCCCTGTTCGCGGCGTGGTTCGACGACGCGCGGATGCTGGAGGCGCTGGGGCAGTTGCTGGACGGGCCGGTGGTGCAGGCGCGGGCGCACCACAACTGCGTGATGACGAAGCAGCCGCGCTTCTCCTCGGACACGGGATGGCACCAGGACGTGAGGTACTGGGCCTTCACGCGGCCGGAGCTCATCTCCACGTGGTTGGCATTGGGAGCGGAGACGCCGGAGAACGGCGGTCTCAAGGTATTGGCTGGCACGCACCGGATGCAGTTCGCGCCGGAGCGCTACGACGCGAAGCTGTTCCTGCGGCCGGAGCTGCCGGAGAACGCGGCGCTCATCGAAGGTGCGCGTTACGTGCGGCTGTCCCCGGGGGACGTGCTGCTCTTCCACGCGCGGCTGTTCCACGCGGCGAGCAGGAACCACACGGCGGACACGAAGTACTCCGTGGTGGCCACGTACCGGCGGACGGACAACCCTGCCATTCCGGGTTCGCGCTCGGAGCTTGCGGGCTGACGTCTATCTTTTGATAGATGTTTGAAATAAGAGGCCGGCAATGCCAACACCCTTGCCGGTCCCTCTCGTTGTCTTCCGACAGTTGCTTTGTACCCTGCCCCTGGTGCTCGCGTCCGGGTGCCTCTCCCAACCCGATTCCGCGTCCGACGCCGGCACCGACAGCCGCGTCGTGGTCGCCATGGAGGAGCCGGAAGACCCCAACTTGCCGGGCTATCCCGGTGGCGACGGGGGAATCTTCGATGCCGGCGTCTCCATCGACCCGAACACCCTGCCCGGCGTGATGTGCGCCCGTGTCTATGACAGCAATGGGTGGTACCAGAATTCGTTCTGCGCTCCCGGCCAGATGGGACTGACCTGCCGGGGTGACTCGAGCATCCTCTGCGTCAACGACAACACGGGGATCTTCGCCACCACGGGGCCCCGGAGCATCTGGTATCAGAAGGCCATCGACTGGGCGAAGCAGAATGGCTACCCGAAGGTCGTGCTCGATCCGGGCGTCATCACCGTCACCGACGAGACCAAGATCCCGGCCCCGAACTATCCCATCAATGGCATCTACAGCCAGGGCGTGGGACTCCATGTCCCCAGCGGCATCCATCTGGAGGGCTCGCAGCAGTACGACACGGCCCCCACCGTCATCAACGTCCCCAGCGCCGTGGGCCTTGAGGCGTTGGTCCTGGTGGATGACGACCCCAACCTTCCCGCGGCTCAACAACTGGCGAACGTCAGCGTTTCGTACCTCACCCTGTCGGGCACGACGCGGATCGGGTACAGCCGGGCCCAGGACTGCCCGTCGCGGGGCCACACGCTCAACTCCATCCTCGACCTGGATGGGCACGAGCCCACGGCGGCGACGCTGCCCGAGGACTTCCTCACGGCCGAGCGACTGGTGACCGTGGGGGTGCGTGTCCAGCAGTCCAACAACACCACGGGCGCCCCCGTCAACCTGCACCACTTGAAGATCGCCCACGTGGGCGGGGCCATCTCGTTTGGCTTCAACACCGTCTACATCAAGGAGGACCCGCAATGTCAGACGGTGCCTGGACTGAAGATCACCCTGACGCCGAAGCCGCCGGAGGGGTGCCCCACCGGTCCCGGCCTCTTCGAAAAGAACATGCTCTTCAGCAAGGAAGCAAAGTACTGCCGTCCGGGGATCTGCAACGCCAATGGAACCTCCGCGCCTGCCGACGTCGACGGGGGATGCCCTGAGCCGAGCGTTTTCAAGGGGGGCGACGCAGGCACCGATGACAAGCTGGACAGCGGGCTCCCGCGGCCCGAGGACGCCTACTGCATGAGCGTGGCGCCGACGACGGAGTGGGGTGCGCCGAGCTACTGCGCGGTCCATCCCTACGAGTTCCTGGGCAATCCCAACGCGCGCTCGCAGGTCCACCACAACTCCATCTGCGACGTGAAGGTGGCGATCAACGTGGTGGGCGGTCACACGGACGTCTTCAAGAACGTCGCGGTCCGCAAGCCCACCTCGACGGAGAACTTCTTCGGGATGAGCACCGACGGACACCTGCCCTACTCGCAGTCCACGACCTACACGGAGAACTTCGTCTCGGGCTTCAAGCTGGGCTTCCTGACGGATGGCAGCCAGTATGCCCACGCGGATGACTGCACCTTCCAGCGGCTGGTGGGCTACCACCCCGCGGAGCTCCAGAGCTTCCAGCACGTGCTGGACCTGCGGCAGCACATGTTCGACGCGGCGCAGTCCTACTTCGCCCAGACGGATCCGCTGCGCGGCTTCATCGACCACCTCTACGTCCGGGACAACCGCTTCTACAAGAACCAGTTGGGCATGACGCTGTACCGGGTCAACTGGGGCTTCGTGGGGTTCAACATCTTCGACTCCCAGGGAGCCCCGGCTCCGGGCGACATCGGAGTGGTGACGTCCAACAGCATCAACAGCTGGATCTACGGAAACCAGTTTCGCAAATTCCGCCACGCCATCGACATCTCCGGGTCGCCCGGCCATCAGTCCACGCTCGGCGCCTGCTACAACGGCATCCACACGTACTGCAGCGACTATGGTTGCCCGGTGTGGGGCTCCTATCCCAACACCTTCTCGGGGAGCGGCACGGAGACCGACGGTGGCACGGTCTGCAACGTCGCCTACCACGCGGGCTACTGCGCGGATCCCACGTCCATCCCCTCCCCGGCGTTCCCGAACGACGCGGGGGTGCAGTGCTACGCGTACTGAAGCACTGACGTCACACGACACGGGCGCTCCCGGGTTCGTCCCGGGAGCGCCCATGGTTCTTTTCAAGGCATGTACTGATAACGCTCGATGATTCGTCCCTCGGGCGAGACGGCATAGAGCTCGAACCAGTCGAGTTCGAAGTTGCCCCCCGGGCCGATTCCCTCGCAGTGGTCGACACGCCGGTTCACCCGGACGATGTAGACGCCTTTCCCCTTGCCCACGACGACCTCCAGGGCTCGCGCTGTGAAGATGCATTCATTGCGGCGCGCTTTGGGAAAGCGGCTCAGGACATCCTGAAGGGCCGCATGGGACGCCAGGATGGCAGGCCCATCCAGCGTCGCCATGGGCGCCAAGTCCTCCGGCCACTCAAAGGCAGCAGAGGAAATGGCTTTGATTGAGTCAGCCTGAGTCTCCGGCTGAAGCCCAGTCGTGGCGCAAGACAGCATGCAAGCCATCGCTGCCCATGCCCAAACACGGCGGATGCCGCGCTTGGGTGGGCAGCGAAGGTGCGGCATCAGGTCAGACAGTGACTACTTCGCGGCCTGCGCCAGGGCGTCTTCCACGTAGCGGATGCCCTTGGCGGTGATGGCCTTGCCCTTCTTGGTGTCCTGGGCGTAGCCGGCGTGCAGGCGCAGCGCCTTGGCCGCGTTCGGCGCGGCGTAGGTCACGCCCAGCCCGCTCCAGAAGCGCGACGTCGTTCCGGACGTCACCTCCACGTCCAGCGACTTCGCCAGGTACAGGGGGATCAGCGAGCGCAGCAGCTGATCCTTCTCCTTGCCCGCGGAGACCAGGTCCTTCTGGCGCGCGTGGCCGCGCAGCGCGGTCTCCAGCACCGACACCGCGTCCTCGCTCGCGGATCCAGACGCGGCCGCCTTCTTCGCGGCCGGGGCCTTCTTCGCCGCGCTCTTCTTCTTCGCGGGCGCCGCCTTCTTCGCGGCGGGGGCCTTCTTCGCCGCGCTCTTCTTGCTCGCGGCCTTCTTCGCCTTGGGCGCCGTCTTGCGGCGGGCGGCGGGCGCCAGCTCCATGCGGCCCTCGAACGGCACCTCCACCACCGTCGCGTCCACCTGGCGCTCCGGCATCGCGTTGCGCAGGGACTCGATCACCTCATGCACGGACGCGCGCGGGGCCTCGGAGTGCACCGGGCGGGAGACGCGGGTCGGCGCGGGCTCGCTCACAGGTGGCTTGCCCTGCGCGTAGTACCGCACCCAATCGCTCGCCTCCTCCACCACTTCAGACAGGCCCACGCGATCGAGCAGCGACCCCAACCACCGAAGACTGTTGCGCACTGAGTACCCTCCCGTTCTGATCCACGCTACTACACTCCAGACAGAAGCAACCTATATCGCCAGCAATACGGGTTGTTCCATGCCCCCGTGGGTCCTCCCGCATGGATCACGGGAACAGACGTGCAGATGTAGCGGCTTGTTCCTCGCGGTTCACTGCCGCACGGACACCACGCTTGAGCCAGGGATGGCGAGGGGTACGGCGTCCCGAGTGACGAAGGAGAGTTCAAGTGCAGATGACCTACTCCGGACGGATGTTCCTCGCGACGCTGCTGCTTCTGAGTCCCGGGTGCCGTGTCGTCGCTCCACAGTCGCCCCCCCAGACCGCGTCCGCGGCGCGTCCGCTCATCGAGTTCCAATCCCCCTGCTATGACGGTTCCACCCTCTCCGGGCGCATCCTGGTGAGCGCAGCGGAGGGAGCCATCACGGTGGACCGGCGGCTCCTCGAGAACTCTTCCCTGGAGGTGACCGCGGTCTTGGACTGCGCGACAACCCAGCCGGTGGAGTTCCTGGTGGCGGATCGCTTTCCCGCTCCAGCCCGTGCGGAGGACCTTCTGAGCCTGGAACCCGGATACTGGTTCGGCGCCGACGTCGAGTTCCCCTTGTTCGATGAACAACTCAACGGCAAGCGGGGGCCTGACTGCATCGACCTGACCCTCACCTTCCATCCGAAGCATCCGACGTCCCCTGTCACCACGACGCTCCGGGTGACCCGGCCGATGGAGCAGCCCGACGCGGGGTGAGGGTGTCACTGCCGCACGGACACCACGCTGCGCGTCTTCACGTTCGTCACCTTCCCCGAGCGCTCCAGCATCCCCTCCCCCACGAGGAACAGCGCGCCGTGGATCTCCTGCCTGCACCGCGCATACACCTCCGAGGGCACCACCAGGTTGGCGATCCCCGTCTCGTCCTCCAACGATATGAAGCAGATCCCCTTCGCCGTGGGCGGCATCTGCCGGCAGATCATCATCCCCCCCACCCTCACCGGCCGCCCCGCGGACACCCGCTTCAACCCCTCCGCCGTCACCGCCCCCATCCGCTTCAACGTGGGCCGGAGCAACTCCATGGGGTGCTTCTCCAGCGACAGCCCCACCGTGTCGTAATCCGCCACCACCCGCTCCTGGACGCCCATGGGAGGCAACCGCACCGCGGTGCCATCCATGGGCATTCCGAAGAACAGATCGTCCGCGTCCAGCGGACCCAGCGCTTGTATCTCCCACAGCGCCTGCCGCCGCGCTCCGCACAGCGATGCCAGCGCCCCCGACAACGCCAGCCGCGTCAGTTCATGCCGGGGGATGCGCGCCCGCCGCGCCAGGTCTCCCACGCTCGTGTAGTCCCCCCGCCTCGCGGTCTCCACCGCCCGGCCCGAGGACTCGCCCAGCCCCCGCACCATCTTCAGCCCCAGCCGCACCGCCCCGTCCTCCAACGTGCAGTCCCAGTTCGAGCGGCGCACGTCCACCGGCCGCACCTCCACGCAGTGCCGCTGCACGTCCGCCACCAGCGTGTGCGGCGCGTAGAACCCCATGGGCTGTGAGTTGAGCAGCGCCGCCGTGAAGGCCGCCGGGTAGTGGCACTTCAACCAGCTGGACGCATAGGCAATCAACGCGAAGCTCGCGGAGTGGCTCTCCGGGAACCCGTAGTGCGCGAACCCCCGGAAGTGGTCGAACCACTCCTCCGCCTGCTGGCGCGTGTAGCCCTTCGCCTCGCAGCCCTCCACGAAGCGGCCCCGGTACGGGAGGATGCGCGCCTCCGCCTGCTTGTGGCTCAGCGCCCGCCGCAGGCCGTCCGCCTCGCCCGCGGAAAAGCCCGCCGCCACCATCGCGAGCCGCATCGCCTGCTCCTGGAAGAGCGGCACGCCCAGCGTCTTCTGGAGGATGCCCCGCACCTCGTCGCTCGGGTACGTCACCGGCTCCTGGCCGTGCCGCCTGCGCAGGTACGGGTGCACCATGTTGCCCACGATGGGCCCCGGCCGGATGAGAGCGATCTGCACCACCAGGTCGTAGAACTCCCGGGGCTGGAGCCGCGGCAGCATGTTCATCTGCGCGCGGCTCTCGATCTGGAACACGCCCACCGTGTCCGCGTTGCACAGCATGTCGTAGACCTTGGGGTCCTCCGGCGGCACCGTGGCCAGGGACAGCTCGCGGCCGTAATGCTTTTGAATCAGGGCGAAGCAGCGCGACAGCGCCGTCAACATGCCCAGCGCCAGCAGGTCCACCTTCAACAGGCCCACCGCGTTGATGTCGTCCTTCTCCCACTGGATGACCGTGCGCCCCGGCATCGCCGCGTTCTCCACCGGCACCAGGTCCACCAGCGGCTCGCGCGTCATCACGAAGCCGCCCACGTGGATGGACAGGTGCCGGGGCACGCCCTCCAGCTCCTTCGCCACCGACAGCGTCCGCAGCACCCTCCCGTCCGCCGGTGACAGCCCCGCCTCCTGGAGCACGTCCGGCGTCACCTGGAAGCCGTGTGAAGACGCCACCCGCGACAACCTGTCCACCTGATCCAACGACAGCCCCAGCGCCTTGCCCGCCTCGCGCAGCGCGAGCCGCCCCCGGTAGCAGATCACCTCGCACACCATGCCCGCGTGCCGGCGGCCGTGCTTCTCGTAGACGTACTGGAGCACCTCCTCGCGCCGCTCGTGCTCGAAGTCCACGTCGATGTCCGGCGGCTCCTTGCGCTCCATGCTGAGGAAGCGCTCGAACAACAGCCCCATCCGCACCGGATCAATGGCCGTGATGCCCAGCGCGTAGCAGACCGCCGAGTTCGCCGCGCTGCCCCGCCCCTGGCACAGGATGCCCCGCCCCCGCGCGAACATCACGATGTCCCACAGCGACAGGAAGTACCCCGCGAAGTCCAGCGCCGCGATGAGCCGCAGCTCGTGGTCGATCTGCTTCGTCACCTCCGGCGGCACGCCCCCCGGATAGCGCGCGCGCAGCCCCGCCTCCGTGAGCGTCCGCAGGTGTTCATCCGCCGTGCGGCCTTGCGGCAGGTCCTCCTCCGGGAAGCGGTAGTGCAGCGCGTCCAGGGACGCCTCGCAGCGCGACGCCAGCTCCACCGTGCGCGCCAGCGCGTCCGGCCGGTCCGCGAACAGCCGCGCCATGTCCCCGGGGGACTTCAGCGTCCGCTCCGCGTTCGGGAACAGCCGCGTGCCCGCCTGATCCACCGTCACCCCGTGGCGGATGGACGTGAGCACGTCCTGGAGCACCTGCCGGTCGCGGTGGTGCGTGTGCACGTCGTTGTGGACCACCAGCGGCACGCCCAGCGCGCGGGCCAGCGCCTCCGCTCGCGCCTCCCGGGCCGCGTCCCCCGCCGACAGCGAGCGGCTCAGGCCCACGTGGAAGCTCCCGGGGAACGCCTCCGCCAGGGGGGCCACCGCCTCCAGCGGCGCGGGGCCCGGGAGCAGCGCGAGCAGCCCCGAGGCGTGCTCCGCCACCTTGCGCCAGGGCACGCCCGCCTCGCCCTTGGGGTGCGTCATCCGGCCGTGAGACACCAGCCGGCACAGGTTCGAGTACCCGGCCGCGTCCCGCGCATACACCACCACCGGAGGGCCGTCCTCCAGCGTCAGCTCCGCGGCGAGGAGCAGCTTCACGCCGTGCTCCTTCGCCGCCAGGTGCGCCTTCACCACGCCGTAGAGCCCGTCCCTGTCCGTCAGCGCCAGCGCGGACAGCCCCAGCCGGGCCGCGGTGGCCACCAGCTCCTCCGGATGGGAGGCGCCGTGCAGGAAGGAGAAGTGGGACCGGCAGACCAGCTCGGCGTAGCTCACGCCGGATCAGGATACTGAGCGGGCGTTCAGGCGCTAGATTGGATCGACGTTCAGCGAGAGGGCGACTTCATGGGTTGTTCCAGACGCGCGGGCTGAAGACCAACGTCCACCAGCGCGCACTTCCGCCGCCCTCGCGTTTGATTTGTCATTGATTCCAGCGAACATCCGCGTTGGCTGTCCCCCATGCAATGACAGCCTTCAGCCGCAGTGGTGCCACCCGTTCCCGAGGTGTCTCATGACGCTGCTCCCCCGTCGTCTGCTGTTGGCCTCCGCCGTCCTGCTCGCGCCGCTGACCTCCAGCGCCCGTCCGCCAGACTGTGATGTCCAGTGCGGCCCTACCAGGTCCTGTACCCTGCTCTGCACCGAATTCTCCTCGGTGATCACCTGCGGCGAATACGGTGCCTGCGCGGCCACGATCCAGGCCGAGCCGTCCTCCGAGCTCCAGGCGTCCGCGCCCGCCCAGGCTGACGACGCGGAGGCCGTCTGCCGCGCGCCCGCGGATCAGGCCCAAGGCTGATTCCTGTCGTGGTCCCTCTTCCTGGAGCGGTGTCCGCGCCGACTCCAGGAATGAGGTTTGATCTGTCATCGGATTCCGAGCGAGCATGCGCCAGGCTGTCTTCGTCTCACCGACAGCCTTCAGCCGCAGTGGTGCCGCCCGTTCCCGAGGTGCCTCATGACGCTGCTCCGCCGATCCCTGCTCCTGGTTCCCACCCTCCTGCTCGCGCCGCTGACCGCCAGCGCTCGTCCGCCGGATTGCACCAACGACTACTGTGAGAGGGAGTCGTGCGCCGAACTCTGTCTGGAGGCCGGCCACATCATCACCTGCGGTGATTACGGCGTCTGCATCAGCTCGCCGTTCGCGCAGCCCTCCGAGCCTCGGGCCTCCGTGCAGCCCGTGGATACCGATGACGCGTCAAAGGCCGTCTGCCGCGAGCCCGCGGCCCAGAGCTAGGACGTGAGCTGGCGGCGCGCTTCTCGTGGCGCGCCGCCACGCAATTGCCGCGAGTGTGTTGGAATTGTACTCTCAGCGAAATGAGATACTGCTCCGACGCGGCATGCGGGCACGTGCAGCCCTCTGGCGCCCACTGCGGCAAATGCAACAAGGCGACGCTCGATGCGGATACGCCGACCATCCGGTTCAATCCCAGCGTCCCGCTCGTTACGAAGCTCGAGCTCCAGTGCTTCGGCACCGCGTTCACGATCTCTGGAAAGCAGCTCCTCAAGTGGTGGCACGAGATCGCGATCGCCTACGTCGCCAAGGTCATCGACGCGGAGCTGCTGCCGCAGAACCTGCTCACCCTGGGGCCGCTGAGCAATTACGTGCTGTTCGGCGAGCCGGGCGACATCTCCACGTTCGATGGAGAGGACCACGACATACCGATCGGCATCCCCTCGACAAAGGGTTGCCAGAAGATCTTCCTGCTCAAGAACCTGTTCACGGATTGCACCAAGACCAAGGACAAGGAGGCCTACGCGCTGTGCGCGCAGTTGATTGGCGACAAGGTGGGGCGGGCGCCCTCGTATCACGAGTTCGCGCTGTATTTCCGCAAGCGCACCGCGCACAGGAGTGACCGAGAGGTCGCCGAGCACCTGCTGGACGTGATCGCGCAGAAGGCCAACCCGAAGGACATCATGGAAGCGCTGTTCCTGGGCGCTTCGCTCGGCTCGGAGTTCCTCCGCAACCGCACCAGCTTCATCGATACCTTGTTGTGCCTCAAGCTGGTGGTCGCCGGCGCACTCACCATGAACCAGCTGATCGTTGGAGGGCAGAAGGGAGAGCGGGTGCGGATCTCCGCGGTGTTTCCCCTGACGGAGGGCCATTTCCCGGACCTGGAGATCTCCGGCAAGTATCGCCTGACGGCGGAGGGCATCCGGGCCGCGCGCTATGTGAAGGAGTTGCAGCTCGAACCGGGCACCGTCGAGGTCGAGACCACGGAGGCGCACAACAGCTCCAAGACCGACACCGACGCGAACTGCTGGATACAGGTCAAGAAAACGGTCGACGCATTCGACCACCAGGGCGACTGGCCGAACCTGGGGGTGATGACGTGCAACCCGTCCCAGTTGGGCGGGGCGTTGCCGATGACGGGTCACGCCACGCAGTCGCTCGGCTCCAATGACTTGATGGTGCAGTTGCTCAACGGCGACATCGCGTTCACCCAGGTGCAGGCCAAGACCGTCACCAACATCGTCCGCATGCTGCACACCGACTGCAGCGGCGGGTTCCCGGTCTTCTTCAACGGCGCGTTCAATCGCGATGTGAACGGCAAGATCGTCAAGCTCATGCCTCCCCAGGAGCTACGCAAGCTGATCGCCGGGTTCGTGCGGCGGCAGATGGTGGAGATGGTGTTCGGCGAGGCGGAGGACGTGCCGACCCTGACCATCGAAGAACTGGGGGGCACGCCCATCCAGGATGCGGTGGGCGAGCTCGACCATCGATTCCCGCAGTAGGCCTCCCTAGCTCACCGCCGCCCTCGGTGCTTCCTGGAGCGAGGTGCGCTCCACCTCCTCCAGGAAGTCCCCCAGCGCGACGTTGACCGCCTGCGGCTGCTCCAGGATGCACATGTGCCCGCCACAGGGCAGCCGCTTGAGCCGCGCGCCCCGGATGCGCTGGTGCAGCCGCTCCGCCACCGCCGGCGCCGTCACCGCGTCCTCCTCCCCCACCAGCACCAGCGTCGGCGTTTCGATGCGGTGCAGCTCCCCCTCCACGCTGCGGCGGTGGATGACGCCCTGCATGGCGCGCCACACCGCGCGCGGGTTCTCCACCAGCTGCCGGCGCAACACCGCCCGCTCCGCGGCACGCTCCGGATCCCGCATGAACGTGCGCCCGAAGTAGAGCGACATGATCCGGTCCACCACCGGCCTCAGGCCCAGCCAGTGCGTGAGCGTCGTCAGCACCCGGTAGCGCGCCAGCGTCAGCGGCAGCTCCGCCGCGGCGGACGAGTCCAGGAGCGCCAGCGAGCGCAGCAGCTCCGGGTGCCTCGCGGCCAGCCGCAGGCCCACGAAGCCCCCCATGGACTGGCCCACGAAGTGGCACGGCGCCAACCCCAGCGCCTGGATGAACGCCACCGCGTCCTCGTACACGGTGCGCAGGTCGATGACCGAGTCGCCAGGCGGGGGCTCGCTCAGCCCCTGCCCCCGGTGGTCGTACACGATGCAGCGATAATGGCCCTTCAGGGCCTCCACCTGCCGGTGGAACAGACGGGAGTCCCAGAGCAGCCCGTGGCTGAAAAGCACCGGCTCCCCGCTTCCCCCCGTGTCCTCGTAGTACAGTCGTGCACCACGGATGGACAGGTATGGCATCCGCTTTTCCCCCGGCTTGGACCGACTTAGGTCCTTGCCCGGAACCCACCCTCCGTTTCGATTGATTCCGGATGCCTGGCCGCCCGGTTTGACAGGGGGCCAAAGCCGCTGCCAAACAAGGACCCCATGGACACCACCGCCTGGCAGCTCTGGTTGATCGCCGCCATCGTCCTGGGCGCGCTGGAGATCAAGCTCTCCGGCTTCGTGACGCTGTGGCTCGCCGTGGGCGCGCTGATGGCCTCCCTGACGGCCGGGGCGGGCCTGGGCCTCAACAGCCAGATCTTCGTCTTCACCCTGGTGTCCGCCGTCCTCTTCGGCGCGTCCCGCACCCTCTTCAAGAACGTTTTCATGCGGGACGCCGAGCACTTGAAGACGGGCGTGGAGGCGATGCTGGGCCAGGAGGCCGTGGTGACGGAGGCGCTGGCGGACGGACACGGGGGCACCGTGCGCATCAACGGCGAGCTGTGGATGGCGCGCTCCCTGTCCGGGCCCCTGCCCGAGGGCGAGCGCGTCACCGTGGAGCAGATCGAAGGCCTCAAGTTGTGGGTGCGACGCCCGTCGGCGTCCAACGAAGTCGCGCTGCAACCGGCGCGTCGCAAGAAGAAGGAGAATGAAGGATGGGACTGACGATTGTTCTGCTGTTCCTGGCCGCCGCCGTCGTGTTCGGCATCGTCACCGGGGTGCGCATCGTTCCCCAGGCCAAGGTGATGGTCGTGGAGCGGCTGGGGAAGTTCCACCGCGTGGCCTCCAGCGGCCTCAACATCCTCATCCCCTTCATGGACAGCCCGCGCGCCATGGAGATGCGCGCCGGCAACCGCTTCACGCGCAACACCCTGGTGGACCTGCGCGAGCAGGTCATGGGCTTCGAGACCGTGCAGGTCATCACCCATGACAACGTCAACATGGAGGTGGGCTCGGTCATCTACTACCAGATCGTCGACCCCAGCCGGGCGCTCTACCAGGTGGAGAACCTGGCGCTCGCCATCGAGCAGCTCACCATGACGAACCTGCGCAACGTCATGGGCGGCCTCACGCTGGATCAGACGTTGACGAGCCGCGAGACGGTCAACACCAAGCTGCGCATGGTGCTGGACGAGGCCACGGAGAAGTGGGGCGTGAAGGTGACGCGCGTGGAGCTGCGCGAGATTGAACCGCCCCAGGCCATCAAGTCCGCCATGGCCAAGCAGATGACCGCCGAGCGCGAGCGCCGCGCCGAGGTCACCAAGGCCGAGGGCGACAAGGCCGCCGCCATCCTCCAGGCCGAAGGCGAGAAGATCTCCCGCATCCTGCGCGCGGAGGCCGAGCGCGACGCGGAGATCGCCCGCGCGGAGGGCCACAAGCGCGCCGTGATGCTGGAGGCCGAGGGCAAGGCCGAGGCCACCCGCCTCACCTTCGAGGCCATCCACACCGGCCGGGCCACGCCGGAGGTGCTCGCGCTGCGCTACCTGGAGACGCTCCAGGAGCTGGGCAAGGGCGACAACAAGATGTTCGTCCCCTACGAGGCCACCGCCGCGCTGGGCTCCATCGCCACGCTGAAGGAGGTCTTCGCCAACGACGCCCCGGCCGCCGCGCCCCAGCCCCAGCTTCCGGCCCGCGCCCCGTCGGCCGCCGCGCTGAGCGCCCAGGCCCTGGCCCGCAACGCCGCCGCGAGCGCCACCCTCCCGGCCACCCGCCGGGTGCAGCCGCCCCCGTCGGACGAGTAGCGCGGGAATCGTTGTCAGGGCACCGGCGTTTCTTACGTCGGTGCCCCTTGTCACGGCACCCGCCCGGCCCTTGTCATCCGCCCGGGCGGTGCCCCATGCTGCACCCGAAGCACCGGCTGTCCACGTGGGGAGAGGTCAGAGCTCTCCCCCTGAACGAGGTACGCGGAACCTTGAAGCTGTTCGCCTGAAACCCCGGTCCCTGGCTGTACCCCGCCGCCCATGCGTCCTCACCGGACGTGTGCGCTGGCTTCCGGTTTCAGGAGTCGCTTCAACATGCCCTCGTCCTCCTCCGTGCGCGCGCACCGCGTCTGCTTTTCGTTCACCGATGCCATCCCCGTCCTCACCGACGTGGAGTTCCACCTCGCCCCCGGCTGGACGGGCCTCGTCGGCCCCAACGGCGCCGGCAAGTCCACCCTGCTGCGCCTGCTGTCCGGGGAGCTGAAGCCCACGTCCGGACAGCTCCAGTTCGAGCCGGACTCGCCGCTCGTGTGGCTGTGTCCGCAAGGAGTGGAGGCGCTCACGCCCGACATCACCACCTTCGCGGACGCCTGGGACGCGCTGGCGCGCAGGCTCCAGGGCCAGCTGGGTCTGGACGTCACCGCGCTGGAGCGCTGGCCCACGCTGTCTCCGGGAGAGCGCAAGCGCTGGCAGGTGGGCGCGGCGCTCGCCCGCGAGCCGGACGTGCTGCTGCTGGATGAGCCCACCAACCACCTGGACGCGGAGGCACGGGCGTGGCTGGTGGCCGCGCTGCGCCGCTTCCGGGGCGTGGGCGTCGTCGTGTCCCATGACCGCGAGCTCTTGGAGACGCTCACCCAGGCCACGCTGCGCGTGCACGGCGGCGAGGCGCACCTGTACCCGGGCGCCTACTCCGCCGCGAAGGGCCACTGGGAGGCGGAGCGCGAGTCGGAGATCGCCGCCCACCAGCAGTCCAAGGCGGAGCGGGACCGGGCCGCGCAGCTTTTGGACAACGCCCGGCGCGAGCACCAGGGCGCCACCCTGTCGCGCAGCACGTCGCGGCGGATGCGCAACAAGTACGACAGCGACGCGCGCGGCCTGGGGCCCTCCACGCTGGCGAGCTGGGCCGAGTCCCGCCTGGGCCACCAGGTCACCGTGAAGCGCCGCGAGCTGGAGCGCGCCGAGGCCGCGGTGGGCACCTTCACCGTGGACAAGACGGTGGGCCGCTCCGTGTTCGTGGACTACGTGCGCTCGCCCAACCCGTGGCTCTTCACGTTCGACACGCCGGGACTGAAGGCCGGTGACGTGGAGGTGCTGGGCCCCACGCGCCTGGACGTGGACCGCGAGGCGCGCATCCGCATCGAGGGGCCCAACGGCGCCGGCAAGACGACGCTGCTCAAGGCCCTGCTGGAAGAGGCGCGCGTGCCTCGCGAGAAGCTCCTGTACCTGCCCCAGGACCTGGGCACGGAAGAGACGCGCGCCCTGCTCGACGGGGTGCGCGAGCTGCCCCCGGAGGAGCGCGGCCGGGTGATGTCCCTGGTGGCCGCGCTGGGGGTGGATCCGCACCGGCTGCTCGCGTCCGGACAGCCGTCGCCCGGCGAGGCGCGCAAGCTGGCCATCGCGCGCGGCCTGGGCCAGCACGCCTGGGCCCTGGTGCTGGACGAACCCACCAACCACCTGGACCTGCCGTCCATCGAGCGGCTGGAGGCGGCGCTGCACGACTACCCGGGCGCGCTGCTGCTCGTCACCCACGACGCGCCCTTCGCCCGCTCCTGCACCACCACGCGGTGGCGGGTGGCCAACGGACGCGTGGAGGTGGAGTGAAACAGACTCTGTCCGGAAAACACTGAAACTTGTTTTTCGTCCCGGTGTTTCACTCCTAGAAAAGACGTGCAGGCCCGGCGGATGTCACACCGGGCCTGTACCGTCTTCTCCCCCCATTCCAGGAGTCCGTATGTCTCGGCGTACGCCGCCATGGCGGCATTCGTGTCTCTTCATCACGGGCGCGCTCGCGCTCACCGGCTGTTCCAGCGGTTCCACCCCGGAGGAAGCCCCTGAGATGGCGCGGCAGGCCGGCGCGCTCATGCCCGGGCCGGACCTGCGCATCACGGAGCTGACGGCTCCGGACAACACGAAGCCCGGTCAGTCCACCACCGTCACCGCGAAGGTCTGCAACACCGGTGACCAGGCCGTGTACTCCAACACCCAGTTGGAGGTGTACCTGTCCACCACGCCCACGCAGCAGGTGCCCGGGCCGGGGACGCAGCCGCCTCCCACCAGCCAGCTCACCCAGGGCCAGACGGACGTGGGCCCGGTGTCCGCGGGCCAGTGCGTCACCCGCTCGCTGAGCATCTACGTCAGTCCCCCCGCGGGCTTCACGGGCAACGGCGTCTACTACCTGGGGGCCAGCATCGACACCCTGAAGATGGTGGCGGAGTCGGACGAGACGAACAACGGCTTCGTGAAGGGCCTGATGGGCGTGGGCCTGCGGCCGGACCTGGTCGTCACGAAGGTGGACTCGCCGGCGAGCCTGGCGCCGGGACAGCCCTTCAGCGCGTCCGCGACCGTGTGCAACGTGGGCACGGAGTACAGCCCCAGCGGCTCCGTGGAGCTGTACCTGTCCTCGGTGAACGGGCTGACGCCGCCGCAGTCCAGCCCGCCCCCCAACACGCAGCTCATGGTGGGGAGCGCGCCCTCGGGCGGCCTGGAGGCGGGCCAGTGCCGCGCGGTGGCGCTCACCGGCTACGCCCAGACGCCGCCGTCCGTGCCGCCGGGCACGCCGCTGTACGTGGGCGCCATCGCGGACGCGTCGTGGATCGTGACGGAGCTGCGCGAGGACAACAACACGTTCGTGCAGGGCCTGGTGGGCGTGGGCTACGGCCCGGACCTGACCCTCCGCTCCGTGACGGGGCCCGCGAGCGCGCGCCAGGGCGATTCCTTTCCCGCGACAGTGACGGTGTGCAACACGGGCACGTCGTCCTCGCCGCAGGCCGACGTGAGGGTGCTCCTGTCCACGGTGCCGTCGCTGGCGGCCCCGGGGACCCAGCCCCGCCCCATGACGGAGTTCCCGGTGACGAACTTCAGCGTGCCGGCGATGGTGAGCGGACAGTGCGCCACCCGCACGGTGCAGGGCCCCGCCATCCGCCCGCCCGCGAATCCCAGCGAGCAGCCCCTGTACCTGGGCGCCGTCGTGGACCTGCCGCAGGGCGTGGCGGAGCTGCGCGAGGACAACAACACCCGCGCGGACACGCTGATGGGCGTGGGCACGCGGCCCGACCTCACCGTCGTCTCGCTGGACGTCCCCGCCAACGCGCCGTCCTACGGGCCGCTCGCGGTGTCCGCGAAGGTCTGCAACGTGGGCACGACGCGGTCCAACGAAGTGCCCGTGGAGGTGTACGTCACGAACGAGCCCTCGCTGAGCGTCGTGTCCGGTCTGCCGCCCATGTCCCGCATGCCGGTGGGCACGGTCAACGCGCCGGCGCTGGAGCCCCTGGAGTGCGCCACGCGGCGGGTGAGCGGCTACGCCACCGTGCCGGGCGGGACGGCCATGCCGAACCCGGTGCTGTACGTGGGCGCCATCGTGGACCCGATGTCGTCCCTCCCGGAGCTGCGTGAGGACAACAACGTGTCGCCGCTGTCCCGCATCGGCCTGGGCTCCGGCCCGGACCTCGTCGTGCGCACGCTGACGGCGCCCTCGAGCGTCAAGCCCGGCACCTCGCTGTCCACGAACGTGAAGGTCTGCAACGAGGGCACCCAGCCCTCCGGGCCTTCGACGGTGGGGCTCTTCCTGTCCACCACGGACTCCGTGACGGCGTCCATGCAGGGCCCGCCGCCGCCGTCGCAGGTGATGGTGGGCACGGTGGAGGTGTCGTCGCTTTCGCCGGGCGCCTGCGCGTCGTACCCGAAGACGGTCTACGCCACCCTGCCCCCGGCGGCCGCGCCCGCGCAGCCGCTGTATCTGGTGGCCGTGGCGGACCTGAACCAGCAGCAGGTGGAGCTGCGCGAGGACAACAACACCCGCGTCGCCGGCACGCTCATCGTGGGCAATGGTCCGGACCTGGTCGTGTCGGACGTCACCGGCCCCTCCAGCGTCATCCCGGGCGGCCCCCTCACCCTCAACGTCACGGTCTGCAACGTGGGGACCGAGCCGGCGGGGCCCTCGTACGTGATGGGCGTCCTGGCCGTGGAGGAGATGCCGTCCCATCCGTTCCTGCCTCCCCCGGCCTCGGAGTCCGTTGTCGGAATGACCTCCGTGTCCGCGCTCGCCGTGGGCCAGTGCGTGACGACGCCCGTGAGCGGCTCCGCGTCCATGGCGCCCAACGTGGACCCCGCTTCCCCCCGCTACCTGGGCGCCCGCGTGGACATGTCCAATCAGGTGATGGAGCTGCGCGAGGACAACAACACGCGCATGACGTCGCGGATCGCCGTGGGCAACGGTCCGGATCTGGTCATCCGCTCCGTGAGCGCGCCCGCGACCGTCCCGCCGTTCAACATGTTCACCGCGCAGGTGAAGGTGTGCAACGAGGGCAGCGCGGCCTCGTACGGCTCCGCGCCGCTGGATCTGCTCATCACCACGGAGACGTCGCTCTACACGCCCGCTCAGGGCCAGCCTCCGTTCACGCAGGTCCAGATGTCCGCGGGCAACGCCATGGTGCCGGCGCTGTCCGTGGGGCATTGCACCACGCTGTCCGTCCAGGCCTCGGCGGTCCGCCCCTCCGCGGCCACCCCCGGTCAGCCGCTGTACCTGGGCGCCTTCGTGGACGGGCCCAACTCGCAGTCCGAGGTGCGTGAGGACAACAACACGCTGACGCGCGACGCGCCCATCAGCCAGGCGCAGTAGGGGATTCCTCCGAAAGAGAATCCCTATCGTTTGAGATGAGATTCGCCGGCCGGAGGGCACCCCGCCTCCGGCCGGCGTTTGTCTTTTCTGCGGAGGCTGGGCTGGGGGACGCCACCCTTCCTGCCCTGGCGGCGCACGCCTGCGTGACGTCGACGGTGAGTGCGTTCGTCCCGGGGGTCGGTGGCAGGCCGGGCACGCAGACGTTCTTCCTGGGCGCCAGGTCCCGCCGCTGGGCAAGCACAGCAACGGCTTCGTGCGCGGCACCCTCGTGGTGAGCAGTACGCCGTAACCGCACTCCACGGTACGCAGGTCAAGCGGACGCCAGCCGGGGTCTTCAAGAACCCCGGCCGGCGTATGTCATTCGGATTCGAAGCGCCTTGGCTTTTCGCCTGTCAGGGCATGCATTTAGTGTCCGACCAGCGTCGGACCCGGCCCGGCTGCCGGCGCTTCGTCGATTTCACATACCCCCAAGGAGAACACATGCAACGGCACTCGCCGTCATGGAGACACGCGTGTCTGCTCATCGCGGGCACGCTCGTCATCACCGGCTGTGGAAGTGAAGGCGCGTCGTCCAACGCGAACCCCGCCCGCGGTCAAAGCCATCCATTGGACCACGGTCCCGACCTGGTCATCACCTCGCTGCGCGCCCCCGACAGCGTTCGCGACGGGGATGACTTCACCGCCAGCGTGAAGGTCTGCAACCAGGGCTCCGCGGCCGCGTATCCCCAGAGCGGCGGCACGTTCGTGCAGCTGTACCTGTCCACCACGGCCACCCAGCAGGTTCCCGCCCCCAACGCGCCGCCCCCGGCCCAGCAGGTCACCGTGGGCGAGGTGGAGGTGGGGCCGCTGGAGCCCCAGCAGTGCGTCACGCGCACCGTGACCGCCCACGCGCAGGTGCCTCCCGGGCAGCCCGGCACCGCCTTCTATCTGGGCGCCAGCGTCGACACGGGGCAGGCCGTGGCGGAGCTGGATGAGACGAACAACGGCTTCGTGCGCGGCCTGATGGGCGTGGGCCTGGGCCCGGACCTCGTGGTCTCCGAGGTGAAGACGCCCGCGAGCGTCCGGACGGGACAGTCCTTCCTCGCCGACGTGCGCGTCTGCAACGTGGGCACGGAAGACTCGCCCTCCTCCGACGCGGAGCTCTACCTCTCCACGCTGGACACCTTGAGCCTTCCCACGCCGGGCGCGCCGGTGGATGTCCAGGCGCCGATGGGCATCGTCCCCGTGCCGCCGCTGGAGGCGGGAAGCTGCATCACGGTCCGGACGCAGACGTTCCCCCAGATTCCCCCAGCGGCCACCCAGCCCGAGCAGCCGCTGTACGTGGGCGCCATCATCGACCCGCGTCAGGAGCACTCGGAGCTGCGCGAGGACAACAACACGCGCGTCGCGGGCCGGCTGAGCGTGGGCCACATGGCCGACCTGGTGGTCACCGACGTGACGGGGCCCATGAACATCTCTCCGGGGCGCCCGTTCTCCGGCTCCGTGACGGTGTGCAACGTGGGCACGGACCGGGCCATGGAGGTGCGCGCGGAGGTGGTGCTGTCCACGGAGGCCGCGCTGCCCGCCTCGCAGCCGGGCTCCCAGACGGAGACCCTCGTCGGCCAGGCGCAGGCGCCGGGGCTGGATGCCGGACGGTGCGTCACGCTGCCGGTGTCCGGCTACACGTACCCGCCCCCGGCCTTCCAGCAGGGCATGCCGCTGTACCTGGGCGCCCGTGTGGACGGGATGCAGGACGTCCCGGAGCTGCGTGACGACAACAACACCTTCACGAAGGGCCCCGTGCGCGAGGGCTATACCCCCGACCTGGTGGTGCGGTCGCTGAAGGGCCCCGCCAACGTCCCGGGGTACTCTTCGTTCCCCGTCGAGGCGAAGGTCTGCAACGTGGGCACGGCGAACCTGTATGGCTACGCCCATCTGGAGTTCTTCCTCTCCACGGAAGCCGAGCTGACGATCTCGCCGTCGTCCGGGACCTCCCCCACGCCAACCCAGGCCCCGGTGGGCGGGACGGACGTGTCCTACCTCCCCGTCGACAAGTGTCAGACGGTGCAGGTGAACGCCTACCGCAACTTGCCCATGGAGGCGCAGCCGGGTCAGCCGCTGTACCTGGGCGCGGCCATCGACGCGTTCCAGAGCGTCCAGGAGATGAACGAGGACAACAACACGTTCATCCAGGGGCGGGTGGGCACGGGGCCGGACGCGGACCTGGTGATCACCGACGTGCGCGCCCCCGCGAACATCCAGGACGGCCAGTCCTTCACCGCGACCTATACGGTCTGCAACCAGGGCACCGACCCCGCGTACAGCTACGGGGTCTCGCTGTTCCTCTCCACGGAGACCGCGCCGCCCGTGTCGCGGCCGTATCCGGCGCCCCCCGTGTTTGGGCAGCTCCCGCGGGCCTACGCCTTCCAGGGCCGCGCCCAGCGCAACGTGATCCTGGCGGCCGGGCAGTGCATGACCCAGCGCTCCACGTTCCAGGCCTCGCGTCCGATTGACTCGATGCTCTCGCCGTTCGAGCGGCCCCTGAACCTGAGCGCGGTCGTGGACATGCAGCAGTCCGAGCCGCGCATGGACAACAACGGCTTCGCCGCGGGCATCGTCGGCATGGGCAGCGGGCCAGACCTGGTCATCACCGAGCTCCAGGGGCCCGCCAGCGCGCGGCACGGGGAGACCTTCACCAGCAAGGTGAAGGTCTGCAACGTGGGCACGGGGCCGCTGGGTAGCGGCGCGCGCGTGGCGGTCTACCTGAGCGTGGACGACACCCTGCCGGCGCCGGATCCGCTGGCGTTCCCGCCCATGCCGATGGGAGGCCAGAGGTTCGTGGGTGACGCGTCCCTGCCACCGCTGGGCGCGGGGGCCTGCACCACGCAGCCGATCTCCGGGTGGGCGGATTCGCCGCCCGACGCGATCCCTTTCCGTCCGCTGTACCTGGGGGCCATCGTCAACCGGGAGGCGATGCCGCAGGAGCTGCGCTGGGACAACAACACGTTCGTCGCGGGCGCGATGGGCGTGGGCTACGGGCCGGACCTGGTGGTCACCGCGGTGGAGGCCCCGCCCACCGTCGCGCCGTGGGAGCCGTTCGCCACCACCGTGCGCGTCTGCAACGTGGGCACCGAAAGCGTGAGCTCCACGGAGGTGGCGCTCGTCGTGTCCACGGAGGAGACCTGGAACCTGCCTCCGCAGGGCTCGCCGCCGCCGTCCCCCAACGACCCCAGCCAGTCCATGGCGGGGTACCTGAACGTCGCGCCGCTCGAGGCCGGGCAGTGCGTGAGCACCCTGGGGATGGTGTCCGTCGACCGGCCCTCGGGAGCGTCACCGGAGCAGCCCCTGTACCTGAGCGCCGTCGTGGATCCGTTCCAGACCCGCACGGAGCTGCGCGAAGACAATAACGTCTTCACGCAGGGCCGCCTGGGCGTGGGGACGGGGGCCGACCTGGTCATCACCGCGCTGACGCCGCCCGCCAGCATCCGGTACGGCCAGTCCTTCACCGCCACCCTCACCGTCTGCAACCAGGGCTCCCTGGCCTCGTGGGACAACCTGCCGGTGACGCTGCACCTGCTGTCCCATCCCCAGCTGTCCCTGCCTCCGCAGGGCACGCACCAGCAGGTGCCCTTCGATGAGTACCTGGGCGATGTCTCCATTCCCCAGCTGGCCGCGCACACCTGCCGCACCCTGCCGGTGACCGGCACCTTCTACGGGTACACGAGCGCGGATCCGCTCACGTACTACGTGGGGGCCACCGTGGACCGGTACTGGATCGCCCCGGAGGTGCGCAAGGACAACAACACCTTCGTCGGGCCGCGCGTGGGCGTGGGGGACGCGCCGGACCTCGTCATCACCGCGATGGGCGGGCCGGCGAACCTCGAGCCCTACGGACAGGCGCAGGTCCCCGTCACCGTCTGCAACCAGGGCACGCAGCCCTCTTCCACCCGGACGGTGGACTTCTTCCTCTCCACGTCGTCCACGCCGCCGGAGCTGACCTTCCCCGGTGGAGATCCGGCCTCCAGCGTGTCCCTGGCGGGATCCGTGGAGATTCCGTCCCTGCCCGAGAACGCATGCGCGACGCGGGAAGGCCTCCTCCAGGCCATTACGCCCGCCGCGGAGCCGGAGGCGCCCCTCTTCGTGGGGGCTTTCGTGCGCGCGGGGTCCCCCAACGACGAGCTGCGCACGGACAACAACGCCTTCGTGCGGGGCCGCATCGGCGTGGGGTTCGGGCCGGACCTGGTCGTCACGGAAGTCGTCGCGCCGTTCGCCGTGCGCAGGGGTGAGACGTTCTCCACCACCGTGACGGTCTGCAACCAGGGCACGCAGCCCTCAAGCTGGAACAGCCAGACGAAGCTCCTCCTCTCCACCCAGCCCACCCTGGCGTTCCAGGACGAGATGCCGGACGCCTCCACCCAGGTGCCCCTGGGCGAGCTGGACGTGGACTATCTGGGGGCTGGGGTCTGCACGACGCGCCAGCTCTTCATCACCGCGGACACGCTGCCCGGCGACCAGAACTCCGGGCTGTTCTACCTGGGCGCGCTGGTGGACGCTCAGCGGGGGGTGACGGAGCTGCGCGAGGACAACAACGCCTTCGTCGAGAGCTTCCTCGCGGTGCTGCCGTAGCCCCACGCTGCGGGACGTAGGACGCGCGGGCGCCGGCCGGGGTCTTCACGAGCCCCGGGCGGCGCTCCACTCGCGGTACCACGCCACCAGCCGGGCCACGCCCGCGTCCACGGACACGCGCGGCGTGAAGCCCGTCTCCGCCTCCAGCCTCGATGTATCCGCCCACGTGGAGACCATCTCCGCGGGCGCCGGGGGCACGGACGTCACGCGGGCCTTCGCGCCCCAGTGCCGCGCCAGCAGGCCCACGAAGTCACCCAGCGCCACCGGCTCGCCATGGCCCACGTTGAGCAGCCTGTGCGGCGGGCTCCCCGACGGCGGCCGGTCCAACACGCGCAGCACGGCCTCCGCCACGTCGTCCACGAAGGTGAAGTCGCGCCGCATCCGCCCGTCGCCGTGCAGCCTCAAGGACTCTCCGTTCGCCAGCGCGCGCAGGAAGAGCAGCGGCGCCATGTCCGGACGTCCCCACGGCCCGTACACCGTGAAGAAGCGCAGGCCGCTGGTGGGCAGCCGGTGCAGGTGGCTGTACGCGTGCGCCATCAGCTCGTTGGCGCGCTTGGTGGCGCCGTAGAGGTTGAGCGGCTGATCCACGGGCGCGTCCTCGCGGAACGGAGCGGGCGTGGCCGCACCGTACACCGAGCTGGAGGACGCGTAGACGAGGTGCTGGACGCGCGCCTCGCGGCAGGCCTCCAGCACGCGCACGAAGCCCGTCACGTTGGTGTCCGCGTACGCCGGGGCCTCCGCGTCCGGGGCCCGCACGCCCACGCGCGCGGCCAGGTGCACCACGCCCTCCGGACGCGCGGCCATGAACGCCTCGCCCAACCGGGCCGCGTCGGTGATGTCCCCGGCGAGGAAGGTGAAGCCGCGCGCCCCGGACAGCCGCTGGAGGCGGGAGCGCCGCAGCGCCACGTCCCCGGGGGCCGCGTCCAGCGCGTCCAGGCCCACCACCGTGTCGCCCCGGGAGAGCAGCCGCTCGCAGACGTGGGCGCCGATGAAGCCCGCCGCGCCCGTCACCAGGACCCGCATGTCACGGCACCACCTGCACCGCGTCGATGACGGCCCGGCGCAGGAACGAGTTCCAGTCCGTCGCGGACTGGTAGGCGCTCACCACGGGCTGCGAGCGGAATGTGTCCGTCCAGAGGACCTGGCCGTTGGGGGCCACCATGCCCAGCCGCAGCACCACGTCCACCCGGTTGAGCACCGTCGCGCCGGACACGTCCAGCCAGTCCAGGATGACCACCACCGCGGCCTCGGCCTTGTTCTGCTGGATGAAGGACGCCACTTCATCCGTGAGCGGCACCGGGGCCTGGGACTGGCGCGTGGCCACGACCTCGAAGCCGCGCGAGAGCAGCTCCGCCTCTGTCTGGCGGGCCAGCACCGTGCGCGGGTTGCTCTCCCCGATGATGTCCTGGCGGAACGAGCCCGTGGGCAGCACGTCCACGCGCGAGCCCGACACCACCACCACCTTGCGGATGGCTCCCTCCGGGCGCACCTGCCGGGCGGCGCAGGCCGGGAGGACGAGGGACACGAGGAGCAGCGGGAGGAGTCGTGCGGGGCGCATGCCGTCACGCTAGGCCACAAGCGGCGGGGCCTCCACCCCGACCGCACCCGCCTGCCCCTCAATCGAACAACCCCTGCAGGTAGAAGTCCCCGTCCCGCCCGTCCCGGTACACCCAGGCGGGCCCCAGCCCCTCGAAGTGCACGCGGTAGTAGTCCCGCTGGTACGGGGTGTCCGTCCACCACTCACCACCCAGGCGCTCCGGCCCCGCCATCGCCGTCACCCGGTGCCGCCGTCCCGCGAGCCGCGCCGCCAGCAACTCCCCGGACGCCGTCACCTCCGCGTCCAGCCGGGCCGGCCGGGCCAACAGCCGCGACGGCCGCTCCCGGGCCGCGCCCGTCTCGCGCCAGACGGTGATGGGCGAGGCGGGCTCGGTCGCCGGAGCCAGCGGTCCGGACGGGGACAGCAGGCCGCGCCGCGCCTCCGGAGGATGGAAGGCCCGGGGCGAATGCGCGGACTCCGGCCGGTGCACGGCCTCCAGGGACGCGGAGAACAGCGCCCCCTCCCCCAGCGTCGTCGCCAGCCGCGACAGCACGCTTTCCAGGGCCGCGTCCCCCTCCGGCGCGTCCCCCAACGCCAGTTGCTGGCCCAGGTCCTCGTCGTGCGCGTCCACCCGCACGGCGACCTCCGCCACCGGCCGCTCCAGCCGCAGCTCCCCCAGCCGGTGCCGCGCCAGGTCCAACAGCAGCTTCGCCCGCGCCGTGGGCCGCGCCAGCAGGAGCGGCACCTGGGCCTCGCCGGTGGGGTCCAGCCGCAGCACGAAGGTGAGCCGCACCGCCGCCCGCTGCCGCCCGGACAGCCGCGCGCCCAGCCTGTCGAGCAGCGTCTTGAGCGCGAACTGCACGGGCTCGAAGGTGTCCGCGGGCGCGTCCAGCACCACCCGGTCCTCCAGCACCTCCTCCAGTGGCTCCGGCGTGAAGGGCGTGTCGTCCACGCCCCGGCACCGCGCATGGGCCCGGGCCGCGGCCGCGCCTCCACGCGCCGTCACCGCGCCGGCCGGCAGCGCCGCCACCTCGCCCAACGTGGACAACCCCAAAACAGAGAAGGCCTTCGCCGCCGCGTCCTCCAGCGCGCCCAGCGGCAGCGGCGCCAGCGCCCGGGCCCCCTGCCCCTGGGACACCACCACCACCCGCTGGGAGCCATACCGCGCCAGCACCCGCGAGGTGAACGCCTCCGACGCCACCGCCACGTGCGCCCGGTAGCCCTGCTCGCCACAGAGTTCCAGCACGCGCGCGCCCAGCTCGCCTTCGCCCCCCACCAGGTGCGCCGCGCTCGCGTCGAACCACAGCCCGTCCGGCGCGTCGCGCTGGAAGCCCGGGCACAGGCCGAGCAGCGACTCCCCCAGCGCGGCCAGCGCCTGGGCCTCGTCCTTCAACCGGTAGGGGAAGCCGCGCAGCTCGGGCTCCAGCGCGGTGGCCGCCGTCAGCGTCATCCCCGGCCGCACGCCCACCTTCAGCGCGCGCGTGGAGGCGAAGGCCACCCGGCGCTGGCCGCGCACCTCCTCCACCAGCACCAGTGGCTGGCCCGCGAGCGCGGGCGATTCAATGACCTTGCGCTGCACCGGGAAGCGCGTGACGTGCAGGTAGCCCCTCCGCATGGCCCACCCTCCTCCGTGTCAGCGGCCGTCCGGGGACAGCGCGCTCCCCAGCGAAGGCATGGGCGCGTCCCGGCCGGGGCGCTGGCCCAGGATGCCCAGGCCGTTGCGCACGCGGTCGGAGGCGTCCCGGTAGAAGCCCGGCCCCGCGTCCCCGGGCGCCTCCACGTCCGCGTCCAGGAGCCGCGCCCCGGCATCCAGCCCCACCTCCGGGTAGAGCTCCCGCCAGGGGCTCACGACGCGCGTCCCCACGCCTCCGCCCCGGCTGCGCTCCAGCTCTACGGACCAGCCCTGGACGCCCCGGGCCTCCAGCCGCAGCCGCGCGAGCCCGTCCGCGGGCGCCTCCGGCGACGTCAACAGCAGCACCAGCGTCCCGCCCCGCGCCGCCGCGTCCGCGAGCTTGCGCGCCTCCGTCAGGGCCAGCCGCTCCGGACGCCCCGGGGCGCCCACGCCGAGCGTCAGGTCCACCACCACCGTGGTGAAGGTCCCGCTGCGCGCCAGCTGCACGGCGGCCCACACCCGCTGCGCGAAGGCCTGGGGCCGCACGACGAGCAGCCGCTCCAGGTCCACGCCCAGCGCCGCCGCCGCGGGGGGATAGAGCTCCTTCGGGCCGTCCACCCACGCGCACAGGCGCAGCTCCCGGTGCGCGGACGCCACCGCGCGCAGCGCCAGGCTGGTGCGCCCCGACGCCGCCTCGCCGCACAGCTCCACGGAGTGCCCCAGCGGCAGGCCGCCTTGAGGCAGGAGCGCGTCCACCGCGTCCACGCCCGTGCGCAGCACCGACAGCGCGCGACGGGGCGCCGCCTGCAACTGGCGGATCCGTTCGCGCAGCTCCTCCACCACCGCCAACCCCGACCGTTCGACCGCCGCGCCCATGGGACCTCCTCGCCTCGCGCACCGCGCGCGCATGGGGCCAGTATCCGAAGCCGTCTGACACCCCAGCAGGCGTCATTCCGAGCGGACCGGACCTGTCGCGTCGGGTGCTCCGCTCGACGGTGGAGGCCGGATCCGCGCGCATCTTTTTTTCGCACCGGACATGACAGGTCACGTGCCCAAGCCACGAAAAAGGGCCCCGCGTCCTTCGCGGGGCCCTTCGGGTACGGCGCGGCGGATCAGCTCCGGGCTACCCGGCGCACAGCACCTTCACCTCCACCTTCGTGTCGCCCACGCGCCGCAGGCACGGGCCCAGGAAGAAGATGCGCGCGGAGCGGTCGCCACTGGGCGGCTCGTAGCGGAAGTCGCCGTTGGACGCCGTGCACGTCTGCACGGAGCCGTCCGCGCGCGTGACGTACACCACCGCGAGCCGCGGATCCGGCAGGTTCACCACGGCCACGCTCTGCGCCACCGTGGCCAGGTCCGCGATGTCCAGCAGCGTCTGCCGGTAGCTGGGCTTGCAGATGGAGTCCAGGTTCGCCCGGGTCGCGTCGAACGCCTTCGACATGTCGCTCTGCCGGTAGCCGGGCCCGTAGGACGTCGGGCAGTCGACGTTGCGCACGTTCGTGGTGCCGCCCGTCGTGTCCACGATCAACTCCGCGCGCTTGTCCGTCACCGCCACCGGCCCGATGGTCGCCCACAGCACCTCGCGCGACGCGCCCTGGCTGTCATGCAGGCTCTGGAAGTCCTGGTAGTACTCCGCCACCGGGGTCAGCTTGTCCCCCTGCGCCGTGCACGCGTCCACGGCCCGGTCCACGCCCAGCGCCACCGGGGGCGGGCGCTCCTTGGAGCTGCAGTCCTCCTCGTCGGACACCACCACCACCAGCAGGCGGGAGTCGTCCCGAAGGAAGCCCCCGTTGCCCCCCTCCTCCAGGGGCTTGCTGGCCAGGGGCGAGGCGACCGCCAGCCGCACCGCTTCAAAGGGCGCCTCCTGGCCGCTGCCGGAGGTCCCCTGGTCCACCAGGCGCTGGAACTTGGGCAGCAGCAGCGGATCCGAGCCCTCGATGAAGCGCTCGGCGGTGGGCTGGTTCGCCTCGTCCCTCACCGGCTGCAGCCGGCCCTCCTGATCCGGGAAGGAGCGGATGACGTCCCCCCCGTCCGGGAAGACCTGGCGCTGGTACACGGAGGTGGTGATGACCCCCACGCGGAAGTCCTGGGACACACCGTTGCCCTCCTTCAGCGCGGCCAGGAAGGCGGGCAACTCCGTGGCGATGCCCTGCTGCTCCTCGCTCATGGATCCGGAGTTGTCGATGACGAAGAGGATGTCCGTCTTCTGGGGGGCCACCACCGGAGGGGTCGCCTCGCAGGCGTCCGGGACCGTGGAACCGTCGTCATCCACGGGGGAGTGGCATCCGAGCGCCAGGAGCGCGGACAGCGACATCAGGTGGGCGCAGGTGTGGAGCTTCACATCGTCCTCCAGTGCGGGGACGCGCGCTCGCGCACCGCATCAGGCGTGAGAGGGGGCGAGCATGCCCCACCCCTTCGCCGGACGCGAGACTTCTGGGCCGTTACATAGAGGAGCGTCGTACAGAAGACGAGGCACGGAAATAACGCACATCGCGTTTGCCATGTCCCGTTTGGTTGTTACGTTGGTTCATCCGTCGCAGAAAACAACCGGATGGTTCACCGGCCCGGCCGCTTGCTGACCGGGTTCAAGCAAGGAAGAGGCCGAACTCCCATGTCTGACGAGAAGAAGAAGGGCACCGCGGCCAGCGCCATGCCCACCGCGATGGCCCCTCCGGGGCTCATCAACAAGGAAGACATCCCGCAGGTGCTGCCCATCCTGCCGCTGCGCAACAGTGTCTTCTTCCCCGGCGGTGTGCTGCCCCTGGCCGTCGGCCGCCAGAAGACGATCGCGCTGATCAAGGACGCCGTCCGTGACGACCAGGTCATCGGCGTCGTGACGCAGCGCCGCGCCGAGGAAGAGGATCCGGGCGCGTCCGACCTGTACACGATGGGCACCGTCGCCCGCATCGTGAAGCTGCTGAAGATGGGCGAGGACAACTACTCGCTCGTGGTCCAGGGCCTCGCGCGCTTCCGCGTGATGGAGCTGGTCCAGGAAGCGCCCTACCTGAAGGCCCGCGTCGACGCGGTGGAGGACAAGACCTCCAGCGAGAACGTCGAAGTGGAGGCCCTGGGCATCAACCTGAAGAAGCTGGCGCGCGAGGTCATCGAGCTGATGCCCGAGCTGCCCGCCGCCGCCACGGAGCTGGTGGAGAGCATCACGCATCCGGGCCACCTGGCGGACCTCATCGCCGCCAACGTGGACGTGCCCATCGAGGAGAAGCAGGCCGTGCTGGAGACGGTCGACCTCAAGGCGCGCATGAAGCTCGTCCTGGAGCTGCTCAACCGCAAGCGCGAGATCCTCAAGCTCTCCAACAAGATCGACTCCGCCGTGAAGGGCGAGATGTCGAAGACCCAGCGCGAGTACTACCTGCGCCAGCAGCTCAAGGCGATCAAGGAAGAGCTCGGCGAGATGGGCGAGGAGGAGGAGGAGCTCGACGAGCTGCAGGAGCGCCTGAAGAAGGCCGCCCTGCCTCCGGAGGTGGAGAAGGTCGCCCAGAAGGAGCTCAACCGCCTGAAGACGATCCCGGCGGCCTCCAGCGAGTACACCGTCGCGCGCACCTACCTGGACTGGATCGCGGACCTGCCGTGGTCGAAGGTGTCCGAGGACAACCTCGACATCGAGAACGCGCGCCAGCAGCTGGACAAGGATCACTTCGGCATCAAGAAGGTGAAGAAGCGCATCCTGGAGTACCTGGCCGTCCGCAAGCTGAAGAACGACATGCGCGGGCCCATCCTGTGCCTCGTCGGTCCCCCGGGCGTCGGCAAGACGTCGCTGGGCCAGAGCGTGGCCAAGGCCACGGGCCGCAAGTTCGTGCGCCTGTCGCTGGGCGGCGTGCGTGACGAGGCCGAAATCCGTGGCCACCGCCGCACGTACGTGGGCGCGCTGCCGGGCCGCTTCATCCAGAGCATGAAGAAGGCCGGGACGAAGAACCCGGTCATGATGCTGGACGAAATCGACAAGCTGGGCGCGGACTTCCGCGGCGACCCGAGCGCGGCGCTGCTGGAGGTGCTGGACCCGGAGCAGAACAGCACTTTCAGCGACCACTACCTGGACGTGGCGTTCGACCTGTCGAAGGTCATGTTCGTCGCCACGGCGAACCAGCTGGATCCCATCCCCGGGCCGCTCCGCGACCGCATGGAGATCATCGAGCTGACGGGCTACACGTTCGAGGAGAAGCAGGCCATCGCCCGCATCCACCTCGTGCCGAAGCAGCTCAAGGAGCACGGCCTCAACGGGGACCACATCGAGGTGCAGGACGAGGCGTTGCTCATCCTGACCACGTCGTACACCCGCGAGGCGGGCGTGCGTAACCTGGAGCGCCGCATCGCGGACATCTGCCGCGCGGTGGCGGTGGAGGTGGCCGGCGGCAAGCTGGAGAAGCAGGTCATCGGCGCGGAGCGCGTGAAGGAGATCCTCGGGCCCGAGACGTTCTACTCGGAGGTCGCGGAGCGCACGGAGGTTCCCGGTGTGGCGACGGGCCTCGCGTGGACCGCGGCGGGTGGCGACCTGCTCTTCATCGAGGCGACCAAGATGGCGGGCAAGGGCGGCATGACCCTGACCGGCCAGCTGGGTGACGTGATGAAGGAGTCCGCCACGGCGGCGCTGAGCTACCTGCGCAGCAAGGCGGAGTCGCTCGGCATCAACCCGAACTTCCTCGAGAAGACGGACATCCACCTGCACTTCCCCGCGGGCTCCATCCCCAAGGATGGTCCTTCGGCCGGCGTCACCATCCTGACCGCGCTCACCAGCCTGCTGACGGGCATCCGGGTGCGGCACGACACGGCGATGACGGGTGAGGCCACGCTGCGCGGCCTGGTGCTGCCGGTGGGCGGCATCAAGGAGAAGGTCCTGGCGGCGCACCGCGCGGGCATCAAGCGCGTCATCCTGCCGGAGCGTTGCCGCAAGGACCTCATCGACGTGCCGGACCAGGCGAAGAACGAGCTGGAGTTCATCTTCGCCACGCACATGGACGACGTCCTCAAGGCGGCGATGGAGACCTCTCCGTTCAAGGAGGGGGCGATTCCGGCCACCACCACGGACACGCCTCCGGCGGAAGTCCGGGCGTAACGGCGAGCTCCGGCTCCTGAAGTGACGCGGGCAGGTTCCTTCACGGGGACCTGCCCGTCGTCTTTGCGGGGCCGCCCTGCCCTGCCTTCGCCTCAATGCGGGTGCAGCACGAGCGGCAGCGTGGCGGGCCCGCGCACCACCAGCGTGCGGTGCCACGTCATGGGCTCCGGGCCGGCCTGCAGGTGGCGGAAGGCGTCCAGCAGGGCCTCCAGCGCCAGGCGGCCCTCCATGCGCGCCAGCTGCGCGCCCAGGCAGAAGTGGACGCCGTGGCCGAAGGGCAGGTTCTGCGGACCCGGGCGGGACAGGTTGAAGCGGTCGCCGTCCGGGAAGTGCGCGTCGTCGTGCGCGGCGGAGCCCAGGAGCACCAGCACCGGGGCGCCCTTGGGCAGGCGCACCCCGCCCAGCTCCACCGCCTCCGTGGTGAGGCGCGGCGCGGCCTGGGCGGGCGGCTCGTAGCGCAGCACCTCGTCGATGAAGGCCGGGATGCGCGAGCGGTCCGAGCGCAGCTGGGCCCAGATCTCCGGGTGCTCCCGCAGCACGACGAGTGACGCGCCCAAGAGGTGCACCACCGTCTCGATGCCGCCCACCAGCAGGAGCGCCATGAAGGCGATGAGCTCGTCCTTCGACAGGGCCTCGCCGTCCACGCGGGCCTGTTGCAGCTCGCTGACCAGGTCCGTGCCAGGCGCGCGGGCGCGGGCGTCCAGCACCTCGCCGAAGTACTGGCGCAGCTCCGCCACCGCGTCGCGGGCCCTCTGCTTGCGGTCCTCTTCCTCCGGGCGGACGGTGGTGACGCCGCCGGTGATGAGGTCCGCCCACTGCTTCAGGCGCGTGGCGCGCGTGGGGTCCAGGCCCAACAGCTCGCTGATGACGGCGGCCGGGATGCGCAGCGCGTACGGGGGCATCAGGTCCACGGGCACGCCCCGGGGCAGCTCCGCCACCGCCTGCCGGCAGAGGTCGCGCACGCGGGGCTCCAGCCGGGCCATGGCGCCAGCGCCGAACGCCTTCTGCACCAGCACCCGCAGGCGGCCGTGCTGGGGCGGGTCCATGGTGAGCATGGACTCGGAGAAGGGATTGCCGCCCAGCCAGGGCGGGTTGGTGGCCACGCGGAAGCCCTGCGAGGAGAAGCGCTGGGGGTCCTTGAGGACGCGCAGCACGTCTTCATGGCGCGACACGGCCCACATGCCACCGGGCTCCACCTGACACACGGGGGCCTCGCGGCGCATGCGGGCGTAGGTGGGATAGGGGTTGGCCTTCACTTCCGGCGACAGGAGGTTGAAGCGCTCGCTCATGCCGGGCAATACGCAAGCAGCGAACGTCTCTGGCACTCAAGACGAAGGAGCGGACCCATGAAGTACACGAACCTGGGACACACGGGCCTGCGGGTCTCCCGCATCTGCCTGGGCTGCATGAGCTACGGCACCCCGAAGTGGCGCCCGTGGGTGCTGGATGAAGAAGCCGCGCAGCCCTTCTTCCGCCGCGCGGTGGAGCTGGGCGTCACCTTCTTCGACACCGCGAACATGTACTCGGACGGCGTCAGCGAAGAGGTGACGGGCCGCGCGCTGCGCAAGTACGCGAAGCTGGACGAGGTGGTGCTCGCGACGAAGGTCTACTTCCCCACGGGCAGCGGCCAGAACGAGCGCGGCCTGTCGCGCAAGGCCATCACCCAGGCGTGCGAGGCGAGCCTGAAGCGGCTGGGCGTGGAGACCATCGACCTCTACCAAATCCACCGGATGGACCCGAACACGCCCATCGAGGAGACGCTGTCCGCGTTGGATCAGCTCGTGCGCCAGGGCAAGGTGCGCTACCTGGGCGCGAGCTCCGCGTACGCGTGGCAGTTCATGCGCGCGCTCAGCGTGTCCGAGCGCAACGGCTGGGCGCGCTTCGTGTCCATGCAGAACCACTACAACCTCGTCTACCGCGAGGAGGAGCGGGAGATGCTGCCCCTCTGCGAGGCGGAGGGCGTGGGCGTCATCCCCTGGTCGCCGCTGGCGCGAGGCCTGCTCGCCGGCTCACGCAAGTCGCTGGACGACAAGGAGGCCACGACGCGCGCGGGCTCCGACACGCTGTCGCCCATCCTCTACAACCAGCCCGGGGACTGGGACGTGGTGGAGGCGGTGAAGCAGGTGGCGGAGGCACGCAAGGCCCCGCCCGCGCAGGTGGCCCTGGCGTGGCTGCTGTCCAAGCCCGTCGTCACCGCGCCCATCATCGGCGCGACGAAGCCCGAGCACCTGGAGGACGCGGTGAAGGCCGTGAGCCTCAAGCTGACGCCGGAAGAGGTGAAGGCGCTGGAGGCCCCCTACAAGCCGCACGCGGTGCGCGGCCTGTAGGCTCAAGCGCCAGGGTGGACGCGCCTTCAGCGCTCCTTCACGAGCGCGTCCACCTTCTTCTCCAGCGGCTTCACGTCCTCGAAGAACGAGTCCATGGAGTGCGCCGGGGCCACGCGCAGCACCGGCGGCAGCAGCGAGCGGGGGAACTCCAGCTCCTCGCTGAAGGGCTCGTTGCCCAGTAGCTCCGACACGTTGGTCAGCGCCAGTACGCCCAGCGACGCGATGACGAGCCCGCGCACCAGCCGCCTGGAACTCCAGCGCGTCACGTAGCGCAGGTGCCAGTAGATCCCCCACCCCACCAGCCCCAGCACCGCCAGCGTGCGCACGAAGCCCAGCCACGCGCCCAGCGAGAAGCTGAAGCTCAACAGCGCGAACAGGGGCGGTGCCACCGCGAAGCCCAGGAGCAGCAGCGAACCGATGGTGGCGTGCACGCGGAAGTGGAAGCTGCGCCGGGCGATGCGGCTCGCCAGCGACCAGCCTCCGGCCCACAGGAGCGCCAGTCCCAGCGGCAGCACGCTGGACAACAGCAGGTCGCCCCAGTCCGTCTTCCCGAACTGGGTCGCCCGCTCGGAGATGAAGGAGAAGACCACCAGCGCCTGCATCGCCAGCGCGAAGGCGCGGGGACGCTCGAAGAGGCGCTCCCGCGGCGAGGCCGGGGCTTCGTTGACGACGGTGTCCTCCACCACGAAGGAGCGCGGACGGAAGCGCAGCACCGTGTCCCCCACCGACACGCGCGCGTCCGGGGTGAGGACCAGCTCCTTCAATGCCGCCCACGGCTCCACGCGGAAGGTGCCGTTGACGCTGCCCACGTCATGCAGCACCACCGCGCCGTCCTCGCGCCGCTCCAGGCGCAGGTGCTCGGCGGAGACCTTCGGGTCGTCCAGGATGATGTCGTTGGCGTAGCCGCGCCCCACCGTCACCGGCAGCTTGTCCAGCCGGTGGCGCGAGTGGACGGCGTCCCCTTCCAGCACCTCCAGGAAGATCACTTCGTCCACGACAGCCCCTCCAGGTAGCGGCGCGCCAGCATGCGTGCGTTCTCCGCGGAGAAGCCGCCCAGCGTGAGGCTGGTGTCCACGCCGTGCGTGGACGCGTTCAGCGTGGCCGCGCGCAGCACCAGGTCGTAGAGGCCCGGGAAGCGGCGGTAGGCGCGCAGGCAGATGGCGGCGCGCACCGTGAGGCCGTTCACGTCCACGAACTCCGACTTGCAGCGGAAGTTGGTGACGTCCTCGCGCGTGGCGGCCACCGCGTCCGGGTCCTGGGAGAAGAGCGTGCTGTAGAGCGCGGAGAAGCGCATGGCGCCCAGCTTCTGGCTCTCGACGTGCTGGTGCAGGTAGGCCACCACGCCCGTGCGGTGGCTGGAGGACAGGAAGATGTCCTCCTCGGAGGAGCACTGGTAGCTCGTCACCGTGTAGGGCGTCTCCGGGTCATGCGGCGTGTCGCCCCAGCACTTGAGGAAGGGGCTCCAGCGGCCGGGGACGCGGTAGCCGCCCAGCGACTGCTTCGGCAGGTCCGTGGCCATCAGCCGGTCGGTGATGCGCTGCTGGTTGGCCATGAGCTGCTCGTTCACGGACGTCATCAGCGCGGCGGGCTCTGGCGGAGCGCCCTGCTCCAGCGCCTTGTCGAGCAGCGCCCGCGCCCGGGCCACCGGCACCAGGAAGCCCACCTGGTTGCCCATGGTGGCCACGTTGACGCCCACGACGCCGCCCTCGCCGCTGAGGGTGGGCCCGCCGCTCATGCCGGGGTTGATGGCGCCGGTGAAGTGCACGCGCTCGTAGAGGGCGTCGCGCACCAGGCCGTTGTAGGTGCCCTCCACGATGGTGGTGCCCAGGTCGCGCGGGTTGCCCATGGCGAACAGGCGCGTGCCCTGCGGCGGTTCGTGCTCCTCCAGCTTGAAGTAGTCGCTGATGGGCGCGTCCACCTGGATGACGGCCAGGTCGCTCGCCACGTCCACCGCGAGCAGGCGCACCGGCACCGTCGCGTCGCCCCGGTCCAGCTCCGCGGTGTAGTCCTCCGGGTGGAGCACCAGGTCGGAGACGACGTGGTAGTTCGTGAGGGCGTGGCCCTTCGCGCTCACGAAGAACGCGGAGCCGATGGAGGACTTCGTCCCGGAGCGGCGCTCGATGATGCGCACCTGCGAGACGCGGCCCTGGATGCGGCGGAACAGCTCGTGCGTGGCCGGGGGCAGCGACGCCACCGGCAGGGGCGGCACCGAGTCCGCGACGCCAGCGTCCGGCGCCGGAAGGACCGGCGGCTGGGCCGGGGACGCCGGAGGCTCTGGAGGAGCCGAGGGCCCCTGCGCGAGCACGGCGACAAGGAGGAGGGAGAACATGGGCGGCGGCACCGTATCCCACCGCGAGCCCCACCGGGGGACGCCTTGGCGCTCCTGTCAGGCTCCACTACGGCGTGGCTGGCCCCTCCCCCTGCCGGCGGCGGCGCCAGGCCGCGTAGGACACCAGCAGGGCCCCGGCCAGGGTGCCCGCCAGCGCCCCCGCGAGCCGCCGGGAGACGACGCCCGCCACCGGGGCCTCCATGCGGAAGGTCTCCAGTGAGGCGCGCACCCCGGGAGCCAGGGCGTCCCAGCGGGCGGCGGGCGCGCTGACCGTCACCACGGCGTGGCGGCCCTCGGAGGCCAGCCCCGTCACCAGCACCGTGCGCACCTGCCCTGCCTCGCGCAGCGTCCCCAGCACCTCCACCCGGGGCACGGGCCCGCCCACGCGGTCCACCCGCTCCGGCGTCAGCGCCACGCCCAGCTCCCGTTGGAAGTGATGGACCACGGCGGTGGAGAAGGAGTCGCGCTCGGCGGGGCTGGCGGAGAAGCCCCCGTCCACCACGGCGATGAGGAACGTGGCCGCGTCCGGGCCCTCCCCATCCGCCAGCGCCGCGGACAGGGCGCGCGTGCGCATGCCGTCCTCCGACACCGCGCCCACCTGCGAGCCGGTGTAGCGCTCCCAGCGCGCCATCCGGAACGTGTCCGGCGGCCGGAAGCTGTAGCCGTCCCGCCGCAGCTCCGTGCCGAGCGCACCGGACAGCGACAACCACACACCGGTGAGGACGGGCAGGAGCACGGGCCCCGAGGATAACCCCGAAGCCCGCGCCACGCCCGCTCCCCTGCCCCGCCGCTACCCGATCTTCTTCTGCAGGTCGTCCACCGGCGTCGTGTGCGTGACGATGCGGGACTGGAGCTCCCGCGCCACGTTGGTGATCAGCGGCTTGCGCATCATCGTCATGTGCGTGCCCGGCATGTCCACGACCTCCACACCGCCGGTGACGAGCTCCTCCCAGCCGGTGTGCTCACGCGTGTCCGGCCGCTGGCTGGCGCGCAGGAGCACGAGCTTCCCGTCGAGCGGCTTCGCGTCGTACTGCGTGAAGGCGCGCGAGGTGGACTCGAACACCCGGTACAGGTTGCGCACGCGCTCCACGCCCACGTCGGCGATCTGCGTGTCGCCCTGGCTGCCCACTTCGTAGAAGTAGTTCACGCGCTCCGCCTGCGTCATCTGGCTGATGCGCTCGCGCAGCTCCATGGGATCGCGTCCCGTGGTGGCCGCCAGCATCATGGTGAGCTCGGACGTAAGCATGTCCTCCAGGACCTGCTCCGGCGTCTTGTCCGGCACCATGTGCTGCACGGTGTACGCGTCGATGCTCGCCAGCAGCGCCACCTCTTCGCCCACGGCGCGCAACTGCCGCGCCATCTCGAAGGCGATGATGCCGCCCAGCGACCAGCCCGCCAGGTGGTAGGGCCCGTGCGGCTGCACCTCGCGCATGGCCGTCAGGTACAGCGCGGCCATCTCCGCCACGGTGCCCAGGGGCTCCTCGCCCTCGGTGCCCCGGGCCTGCAGGCCGTAGCACGGCTGATCCGCGTCCAGCTCACGCGCCAGGTCCACGTAGCAGAGGACGCCGCCGCCCGCCGGGTGGATGGCGAAGAGCGGAGGCTTCGTGCCCTCCGGCTTCAGCGCCACCAGCGGCGACCAGGCGCGTGAATCGGCCTCCAGCAGCGCGGCCAACTGCTCCACCGTCGACGCCTGGAACAGCGACGCCAGGGGCAGGTTCTTGCCGGTGAGCTGCTGGATGCGGCCCATGAGCTGCACCGCCAGCATGGAGTGGCCGCCCAGGTCGAAGAAGTCGTCGCGGATGCCAATGGGCGACATCCCCAGCGTCTCCTCCCAGACGCGGACCAACTGCAACTGAAGCGGCGTGCGCGCCACCACCAGCGTGGAGCCCTCCGCGCGCGTCGTGTCCGGCGCGGGCAGCGCGCGGCGGTCCACCTTGCCGTTGGACGTGAGCGGCAGCGACTCCAGCGTCATGAAGGCGGACGGCACCATGTACTCCGGCAGCGTGCGCCGCAGTTGCTCGCGCAGCTCCGGAACGCCCGCCACGCTCTGGCCCGGCGCGCCCACCAGGTACGCCACCAGGCGCTTGTCGCCCGGCGCGTCCTCACGCACCAGCACCACGGCCTCGCGCACGCTCGGGTGCGAGAGCAGGCCCGCCTCGATTTCGCCCAGCTCGATGCGGAAGCCGCGCAGCTTCACCTGGAAGTCCGCACGGCCCAGGTACTCCAGCGTGCCGTCGGGACGCCACCGCGCCAGGTCGCCGGAGCGGTAGAGCCGCGCGCCGGGCCGCGTGCTGAACGGATCCGGGATGAAGCGCTGCGCGGTCAGCTCCGGCCGGCCCAGGTAGCCGCGGCTGAGGCCGTCGCCGCCCACGTACATCTCACCCGTGACGCCCGGAGGCACCGGCTGTCCGTGCGCATCCAGCACGTACACCTGGAGGTCCGGGATCGCGACGCCCACTTCGCTGCCGCGCCCGCCCTCCGCGTCCGCCGCCTTGAGCGCGCGGTAGGTCACGTGGACGGTCGTCTCGGTGATTCCGTACATGTTGACGAGCACCGGCGCGTTGTCCGCGTGGCGCGCGTACCACGGACGCAGGCTGCCGAACTCCAGCGCCTCGCCGCCGAACACCACCGTGCGCAGGGACAGGCCCTCGTGGTCGCCCGTGCGCTCCTCGTGCTGGATGAGCTGACGGAACGCGGACGGCGTCTGATTGAGCACCGTGACGCCCTCGCGCTTGAGCAGCGCATGGAAGTCCGCGGGCGTGCGGCTGACCTCGTACGGCACCACCACCAGCTTGCCGCCGTACAGCAGCGCGCCCCACATCTCCCAGACGGAGAAGTCGAAGGCGTACGAGTGGAACAGCGTCCACACGTCCTTCGCGCCGAAGTCGAACCAGTGCTTCGTGCCGTCGAAGAGGCGCACCACCTGTGCGTGCTCAATCTGCGCGCCCTTGGGACGGCCCGTGGAGCCGGACGTGTAGATGACGTAGGCCAGGTGATTGGGCGCCACGCCGCTGTCCGGCGTCGTCGTGGGCGCGGAGGCCCAGGCGGCGGCATCCGAGTCCAGGCACAGGCGCTTCGCCGCGCCCGACGGCACCACGTCCAGCAGGTGCTGCTGCGTGAGCACCACCGGCACACGCGCGTCCTCCACCATGAACTCCAGGCGCTCCTGCGGGTACGCCGGATCCATGGGCAGGTACGCGCCGCCGGCCTTGAGGATGGCCAGCAGGCCCACCATCAGCTCCAGCGAGCGCTCCACCGCGAGGCCCACCAGGACCTCCGGCCCCACGCCCAGCGTGCGCAGGTGGTGCGCCAGCTGGTTCGCCCGCGTGTCCAGCTCGCGGTACGTGAGGCGCTGTTCGGCGTAGGTGACCGCGATGGCGTCCGGGGTGCGCGCCGCCTGACGCTCGAACAGGGTGTGCAGGCACGCGTCCACCGGGAAGCGGAAGGACGTGTTCCAGTCCGCCACCACCTCCGCGCGGTCCTCCTGGGTGAGCAGCGGCAGCTGGTGCAGCCGCGCGTCCGGGTTCGCCCCGATGCCCGCCAGCAACACGCCCAGGTGACGGGCGAGCCGCTCGGCGGTGCTCGCGTCGAACAGGTCGGTGTTGAACTCCAGCCCGCCCTCGATGCCGTTCGCCGTCTCCGTGAGGCCCAGCGACAGGTCGAACTTCGCGGTGCGGTGCTCCACCTCCACGCCTTCCAGGGCGAGGCCCGTCAGGTTGAACGCACCCTCCGGCGCGTTCTGCAGCGTCATGGACACCTGGAACAGCGGCGTGCGGCTGGTGTCGCGCGTGGGCGCCAGCTCCTCCACCAGCTTCTCGAACGGCACCTCCTGGTGCGCGTATGCGCCCAGCGTCGTCTCCCGCACGCGGCCCAGCAGCTCGCGGAAGGTCGGATCGCCGTCCAGCTTCGTGCGCAGCACCAGCGTGTTGACGAAGAAGCCGATGAGGCCCTCCGTCTCCGCGCGCTGGCGGCCCGCGATGGGCGTGCCCACGCTGATGTCATCCTGTCCGGAGTAGCGCGACAGCAGCGTCTGCCACGCGGCCAGCAGGACCATGAAGGGCGTGGTGCCCTCCTTCAGCGCCAGGGCCTTGAGCGTCTCCGTCAGCTCGCGGCCGACCTTCACCGGGACGCTGGAGCCGTTCGACGTCTGCACCGCCGGACGCGGACGGTCCGTGGGCAATTCCAGCGCGGAGGGCGCGCCGGTCAGCTGCTGCTTCCAGTAGCCGAGCTGCTTCTCCAGCACCTCGCCCTGGAGCCAGCCACGCTGCCAGCCCGCGTAGTCCGCGTACTGCACCGGCAGCTGCGGCAGGGACGGCGTGCCGCCGTGGGAGAAGGCCTCGTAGGACGCGGCCATCTCGCGCACCAGCACGCCCATGGACCAGCCGTCGGAGACGATGTGGTGCATGACGAGCAGGAGGATGTGCTCCTCCTCGTCCAGCTTGAGCAGCTTCACGCGCAAGAGCGGACCGGTGGCCAGCTGGAACGGGTGCACCGCTTCTTCATCCGCGAGCCGGCGCGCCTCGTCGTGGCGCTCCGGATCCGGGATGTCGGAGAGGTCCACCACCGGGAGCGGCAGCGACACCGCCGGGTAGATGACCTGCGTGGCCTGGCCGTTGTCCAGGTGGAACGACGTGCGCAGCGATTCGTGGCGGCGCACCAGCTCCGTAAAGCTCTGCTCCAGTGCCGTCACGTCCAGCGAGCCCTTCAGGCGAAGGACCATGGGCACATTGTAGGCCGGGCTGGACGCATCCAGCTGGTGCAGGAACCACAGGCGCTGCTGGGCGAAGGACAGCGGCAGGCGGCCTTCGCGAGGCAGCGGCACGATGGCGGGCGCCTGGGTGCCCGCGCCGGCCTGGAGCGCCTGGTCGATGAGGACGGACAGCTTCTGCACCGTGGGCGCGTTGAAGACGTCCCGCAGCTGCAGGTCGATCCGGAAGATGCTCCGGACGCGCGACAGCACCTGCGTGGCCAGCAGCGAGTGTCCGCCCAGCTCGAAGAAGTCGTCCGTCGAGCCCACGCGGTCCACGTTGAGCAGCTCGCTCCACGCACCGGCGAGCAGCTGCTCCGTCGGGGTGCGCGGTGCGATGAACGCCTCGTCCTGCGCGCGCTCGTCGCTGGGGACGGGCAGCGCCTTGCGGTCCACCTTGCCGTTGGAGGTGACCGGCAGCGCCTCCAGCACCACGAAGGCGGACGGCACCATGTACTCCGGCAGCGTGCGCTCCAGGTGCTCGCGCAGGCCCTTGCGATCCAGGACCTCCACGTCACCCGCGACGTAGGCGACCAGTCGCTTGTCCCCGGCCACGTCCTCGCGGACGACGACCACGGACTCGCGGACCCCGTAGGCGCCCATGAGGGCGGATTCGATCTCCCCCAGCTCGATGCGGTAGCCGCGCACCTTCACCTGGTGGTCGACGCGGCCCATGTACTCCAGCGTGCCGTCGGCGCGCCAACGGGCCAGGTCGCCGGAGCGGTACAGCCGCGCGCCCGCGTCGGTGCTGAACGCATCCGGCACGAACTTCTCCGCCGTGAGCTCCGGGCGGCCCAGGTAGCCGCGGCCCACCTGCACGCCGCCGATGTACAGCTCACCCGGCACGCCCACCGGCACGGGCTGAAGCTGCGCATCCAGCACGTACATCCGCGTGTTGGGCAGCGGCTTGCCGATGCGCACCGCGCCGGAGGCGGAATCCTCCGGGGCCACGACGTGCACCGAGCAGCCCACCACCGTCTCCGTGGGGCCGTACTCGTTGATGAGCCGCGTGGCCGGCGCGTGCTTGCGCCAGAACGCCAGCTCCTCCGAGAAGAGCGCCTCGCCGCCGATGACGAAGGCGCCCGTGCGCCCCGCCGCCGCGTCCGCGCCCAGCAGGTCGGACAACAGCCGCAGGTGGCTGGGCGTCAGCTTCACCAGGCTGAAGCCCGTGCCGTCACGCAGCACGTCCGCCAGGCCTTCCACGCCCCGCGTCTCCGACACCATCACCACGCCCCGGCCCGCGACCAGCGGCGCCAGCATGCTGGTGACCGTGAGGTCGAACGCGAGCGACGAGTGCACCGGCGCGCCCGCGCCCGTGTCCAGCCCGTACGCGGACAAGCACCACGTCAGGTAGTTGGACACGCCGCGGTGTTCGATGGCCACGCCCTTGGGCTTGCCCGTGGAGCCGGACGTGTAGATGACGTAGGCCAGGTTGCCGGCCGACACCGCCGTCACGGGCGCGTCCTCGCGCTCGCGGGAGATGCTCCGCTTCCAGTCGCCATCCAGGCTGATGAGCTGCTGCGTGGTGACGGGCAGCTCGTCCGCCAGCGAGTCCTGCGTCAGCACCACCGGCACCTGCGTGTCCTCCAGCATGAAGGACAGGCGGTCCAGCGGGTACTTCGGGTCGAGCGGCACGTACGCGCCGCCGGCCTTGAGCACGCCCATCACGGCGATGACCATCTCCAGCGAGCGCTCCAGGCACAGGGCGACCTTCACCTCCGGGCCCACGCCCAGCCGGCGCAGGTGGTGCGCCAGCTGGTTCGCCTTCGCGTCCAGCTGCCGGTACGTGAGCGTCTCACCCTCGAAGGTCGCGGCGATGGCGTCCGGGGTGCGGGCCACCTGCTCCTCGAAGCGCTGGTGGATGCAGGCGTCGCGCGGGAAGTCGGCCCGCGTGTCGTTCCACGTCGTGAGCAGCTGCGTCCGCTCGCCTTCCGTGAGCAGCGGCAGGCGCTGCACGGGCACGTCCGGCTGGGACGCCACGCCCTCCAGCAGGACGCGCAGGTGCTCCAGCATCCGTGTGGCGGTGCCGGCGTCGAACAGGTCGGAGTTGTACTCCATGGCGCCGCGCAGCTCGCCGTCCACCTCCGACAGGGTCATGTTCAGATCGAACTGCGCGGTGGCGTGCTCCAGCGGGACGGCGCGCAGCGTGAGGCCCTTGACCTCCAGCTCCGGCACCGGCGCGTTCTGGAACGACAGCAGCACCTGGAACAGCGGCGTGCGGCTGGTGTCGCGCGTGGGCGCCAGCTCCTCCACCAGCTTCTCGAACGGGACCTCCTGGTGCGCGTACGCGCCCAGCGTCGTCTCCTTCACCTGGGCCAGCAGCGCGCGGAAGGACGGATTGCCCTCCAACTTCGTGCGCAGCACCAGCGTGTTGACGAAGAAGCCGATGAGGCCCTCGGTCTCCGTGCGGCCACGGCCCGCGATGGGCGTGCCCACGCTCACGTCGTCCTGACCGGAGTAGCGCGCGAGCAGCACCTGCCACGCAGCCAGCAGGACCATGAAGGGCGTGGCGCCCTCCTTCAGCGCCAGGGCCTTCAGCGTGTCCGTCACCGGCTTGCCCACGCGCAGGTTCACGCTGGCGCCCCGGTACGTCTGCACGGCCGGACGCGGACGGTCCGTGGGCAGCTCCAGCGCGGCGGGCGCGCCGGACAGCTGCTGCTTCCAGTACGCCATCTGCTGGGCCAGCACGTCACCCTGCAGCCATCCGCGCTGCCAGCCCGCGTAGTCCGCGTACTGCACCGGCAGCTCCGGCAGGGATGGCGCGCGGCCGGAGGCGAAGGCCTCGTAGAGGGCCGCCATCTCCCGCACCAGCACGCCCATGGACCAGCCGTCGGAGACGATGTGGTGCATCGTCGCGAGCAGCACGTGCCGCTGGGCCTCCAGCTTGAGCAGCTTCACGCGCAACAGCGGGCCGTTCGCAAGGTGGAACGGACGCTGCGCCTCCTCGTTGGCCCGGCGCTGAGCCTCGGCCTCGCGGACGTCCTCGGGCTGAGCGGACAGGTCCACCACCGGCAGCGACACCGTCGCCGCCGGGTGGACGACCTGCGCGGGCTGGCCGTCACGCATGGGGAACGTGGTGCGCAGCGATTCGTGGCGGCGCACCAGCTCCGTGAAGGCGCGCTCCAGCGCGGACACGTCCAGCGCACCCTCCAGCCGCACGGGCAGCGGGAGGTTGTAGAAGGCGCTGTCCGGCTCCAACTGGTTGAGGAACCACAGGCGCTGCTGGGCGAACGACAGCGGCATCCGCTCCGCGCGCGGCAGGGCCACGAGCGGCGGCGCCTTCACGCCCCTGCCCTGCGCCACGAGCGTGTCCACGCGCCGGGCCAGGTCCGTCACCGTGGGCGCCTCGAAGAGCGTGCGCAGCGGCAGCTCCACGTCGAAGGCCTCGCGGATGCGCGACGCCAGCCGCGTGGCCATGAGCGAGTGGCCGCCCATCTCGAAGAAGTGGTCCTCCACGCCCACGCGCTCCACGCCCAGCAGCTGGGCGAAGAGGGCCGCGAGCAGCTCCTCCGTCGGCGTCCGCGCGGCTACGAAGGTGCGCGTGCGCGCCACCTCGCCCGTCGGCGCGGGCAGGGCCTTGCGGTCGATCTTGCCCGCGGGCGTCAGCGGCAGGGCCTCCAGCACCACGAAGGCCGAGGGCACCATGTACTCCGGCACCTCCGTCTTCAGGTGGCGGCGCAGCTCCACCGCGTCCAGCGTGCCCGCGGCCCGGGGCACGACGTAGGCCACCAGGCGCTTGTCGCCCGGCGCGTCCTCGCGCACCACCACCGCCGCCTCACGCACCTCCGCGTGATGCAGCAGCACGGACTCGACCTCGCCCAGCTCGATGCGGAAGCCGCGCACCTTCACCTGCGAGTCGATGCGGCCCAGGTACTCGAGCTCCGCCGAGGACGTCCACCGCACGCGGTCGCCGGTGCGGTACAGCCGCGCGCCGGGCTCCTGGCTGAACGGGTTCGGGATGAACCGCTCCGCCGTGAGGTCCGGCCGGCCCTGGTAGCCACGCGCCAGGCCCACGCCCGCCACGTACAGCTCGCCCGGGACGCCCGTCGGCTGCGGCCGGAGCGCGTCATCCAGCACGTACACCTGCACGTTCGCCCACGGCTTGCCGATGGTGAGCCGCTCCGGGTTCGCGCCGTTCTCGGTCAGCGTCGCGCAGACCGTGGCCTCCGTGGGGCCGTAGGCGTTGATCATCAAGCGCCCTTCGCCCCACTTGCGCGCCAGCTCCACGCTCAGCGCCTCGCCGGCGGAGATGACGGTGCGCAGGCCCTCCAGCCCTTCGGTGCCCAGCTGCGCGAGCACCGACGGCGTCAGGGTGACGGCGGTGATGCGCTGCTCTTGGAGCAGCGTGCGCAGCGGCTCGTCCGGCAGCAGCCGGTCGCGCGGCGCGAGCACCAGCGTGGCCCCGGCGACGAGCGTGCCGAACACCTCGCACACGCTGGCGTCGAAGCTGGACGCCGCGTACTGCAACACGCGGCTGCCCGGCGCGTAGCGGTGCGCGCGGCCCGCCTGCAGGGCCGTGTTCACCAGGCCCTGGTGCTGCAAGAGCGTGCCCTTGGGACGGCCCGTGGAGCCGGACGTGTAGATGACGTACGCCAGGTTGGCGGAGGTCATGCTCACGGACGGCGCCGTTGTGGGCAGGGCCTGGAGGACGTCGCGGACGTCATCCAGGTGCAGCCCCACGCGGTCTTCCGCGTGCAGGCCCGGCATGGGCTCGCCGCGCGTCACCAGCACCGTGGCGCCGCTGTCCTCCAGCATGTAGTCGAGCCGGTCGATGGGGTACGCCGGGTCGAGCGGCACGAACGCGCCGCCGGCCTTGAGCACACCCAGCATGCCGACCACCAGGTCCAGCGACCGGTCCAGGCAGAGCGCCACGCGCACTTCGGGCGCGACGCCCAGGGTGCGCAGGTGGTGCGCCAGCTGGTTCGCCTTCGCGTCCAGCTGCGCGAACGTGAGCGACGTGTCCTCGTAGACGAGCGCCACGGCGTCCGGCGTGAAGCGGGCATGCGCCTCGATGAACGACTGGATGCAGGCCTGGCGCGGGAAGTCCACGCGGGTGTCGTTCCACACGACCAGCTCCTGCCGCGCCTCGTCCTCCGTCATGAGCGGCAGCGCCATCACGCGCTGGCTCATGTCCGCGGCGATGCCTTCCAGCAGCATCACGAAGTGCTGCACCAGCCGCTCGGCGGTGACGCGGGAGTACAGGTCGGAGTTGTACGCGAGCCGGCCCAGGAAGCCCTCGGACGCGTCCGCCAGCGACAGGGACATGTCGAACTTCGCCGTGCGCGCTTCCGCCTCGAACGTCTTCAGCGTGAGACCGGCCACGGACACCTGACCGGACAGCTCCTCCGCCTGGAGCACGAACATGGCCTGGAAGAGCGGCGAGCGGCTGGTGTCGCGCACCGGGTGCAGCTCCTCCACCAGCTTCTCGAACGGGACCTCCTGGTGGACGTGCGCGGACAGCACCGTGTCACGCACCTGGGTGAGCACGTCGCGGAAGGACGGGTTGCCTTCCAGCTTCGCGCGCAGCACCAGCGTGTTGACGAAGAAGCCGATGATGCCCTCCGTCGACGAGTGCCCGCGGCCCGCGGCCGGAGAGCCCACGCTGATGTCGTCCTGGCCCGCGTGGCGCGCCAGGAGCACCTGCCACGCCGCCAGCAGGAACATGAACGGCGTCACGGCCTTCTCGCGGCACAGCGCCTTGATCCGCTGCGACAGCGCCTGCGGCACCTTCACCGCCACGCCACCGCCCGAGTACGTCATCACCGCCGGGCGCGGGAAGTCCGTGGGCAGCTCCAGCGCGGAGGGTGCACCGGCCAGTTGCTGCCGCCAGTACTCCACGTGCTTGCCCATCACGTCGCTGCGCAGCCAGTCGCGCTGCCAGCCCGCGTAGTCCGCGTACTGCACCGGCAGCTCCGGCAGGGGCGACGGCTTGTCCTCGCGGAAGGCCGCGTAGATGGCGGCGATCTCCCGGACGAGCAGGCTCATGGACCAGCCGTCCGTGATGATGTGGTGCAGCGACAGGAGCAGCACGTGCTCCGTCTGGGACATGCGCAGGATGAGGGCGCGCATGAGCGGCCCCGTGGCCAGCTTGAAGCCCCGGTTGGTCTCCGCGTCGGCCAGGCGCTTCGCCTCGGCCTCGCGCTCCGCGTCCGGCAGGCCGCTCAGGTCCACGACGTTGAGCGACGCGGGCGCGGGAGGGTGGATGCGCTGCACGGGCTGGTCGCCTTCCGCGTGGAAGGTGGTGCGCAGCGATTCGTGGCGGCGCACCAGCTCCGTGAAGGTCCGCTCCAGCACGCCCAGGTCCAGCTCACCCTCCAGACGGACGGGCAGCACGATGTTGTAGAACGCGCTGTCCGGCTCCATCTGGTCCAGGAACCACAGCCGCTGCTGGGCAAGACCCAGCGGCAGCGAGCCTTCGCGCGGCAGCGGCACGATGGGCGGCGCCTGGAGTCCCTGCTCCGAACGCACGGACTGGTCCACGCGCTGGGCCAGGTCCGCGATGGTGGGCGCCTCGAAGAGCGCGCGCAGCGGCAGCTCCACGCCGAACGCCTCGCGGATGCGCGAGGCGACCTGCGTGGCCAGCAGCGAGTGCCCGCCCAGGTCGAAGAAGTTGTCGCGCACCCCCACCCGCTTCACGTCCAGGACCTCCGTCCAGACCGTGGCGAGCATCTCCTCCGTCGGCGTGCGCGGCGCGGCGAACTCCGCCTCGCTGCGCTCCGTGCGGGCGTCGGACGGCGCGGGCAGCGCCTTGCGGTCCACCTTGCCCGCGGGCGTCATCGGCAGCGCCTCCAGCACCACGAAGGCGGAAGGCACCATGTACTCCGGCACCTCGCCCTTCAGGTGGCGCCGCAGCTCCGCGACATCCAGCTCGGTGTCCTCCTGCGCGACGACGTACGCCACCAGGCGCTTGTCGCCCGGCACGTCCTCGCGCACCACGACCGCCGCCTCACGGATGTCCGTGTGGTGCAGCAGCACGGATTCGACTTCGCCCAGTTCGATGCGGAAGCCGCGCACCTTCACCTGGAAGTCGATGCGGCCCAGGTACTCCAACTCGCCCGTGGCCAGCCAGCGCACGCGGTCGCCCGTGCGGTACACGCGGGCGCCCGGCTCCTGGCTGAACGGATGCGGCACGAACTTCTCCGCCGTCAGGTCCGGCCGACCCTGGTAGCCGCGCGCCAGCGCCACGCCGCCGATGTACAGCTCACCGGCCACGCCCACCGGCACCGGACGCCGCGAAGCGTCCAGCACGTACACCTGCGCGTTCGCCCACGGCTTGCCGATGGTGATGCGCTCCGGATTCACGCCGCCTTCGGTCAGCGTCGCGCAGACCGTGGCCTCCGTGGGGCCGTAGGCGTTGATCATCAAGCGCCCCGCGCCCCACTTGCGCGCCAGCTCCACGCTCAGCGCCTCACCCGCGGACACCACGCTGCGCAGGCCCTCCAGCCCTTCCGTGCTCAGCTGCGCGAGCACCGACGGGGTCAGCGTGGCGGTGGTGATGCCCTGCTCCTTCAGCAGCGTGCGCAGCGGCTCGTCCGGCATCAGCCGGTCGCGCGGCGCGAGCACCAGCGTGGCGCCCGCGGCCAGGGTGCTGAAGATCTCCCAGACGCTCGCATCGAAGCTGGACGCCGCGTACTGCAACACGCGGCTGCCCGGCCCCACCCGCTTCGCCGCGGCGGCGCGCAGGGCCGTGTTCACCAGGCCCTCGTGCTGGAGCAGCGTGCCCTTGGGACGGCCCGTGGAGCCGGACGTGTAGATGACGTACGCCAGGTTGTGCGCGGACGTGCTCGAGCGCGGCGCCTCCTCCGGCATCCGCTCGATGGCGTCCACGTCCATGTCCAACTGGATGGTCAGGCGGCCGTCGGTGGGCAGCGAGTCCATCAGCGACTCCTGCGTCACCAGCACCGGCGCGCCCGAGTCCGACAGCATGTAGTCGAGCCGCTCCACCGGGTACGACGGATCCAACGGGATGAACGCGCCGCCGGCCTTGAGGATGCCGAGCATGCCCACCACGAGATCCAGCGAGCGCTCCAGGCAGAGCGCCACGCGCACTTCAGGTCCGACGTACCGGCGGCGCAGGTGGTGCGCCAGCTGGTTCGCCTTCACGTCCAGCTCCGCGTACGTGAGCGACTGGTCCTCGTACACGAGCGCCACCGCGTCCGGCGTGGCTTCCGCGTGCGCCGCGATGAGCGAGTGGATGGTCGCCTCGCGCGGCAGCTCCGCGCGGACGCTGTTCCAGCCCACCAGCACCTGGTGCTGCTCCTCGGCGGACAGCAGGGGCAGCTCGCCCACGGCGGACTCGGGCTTCGCGACGATGCCCGAGAGCAGCACGTGCAGGCGCGCCATCATCCGCTCCGCGGTCGTGCGGGCGAACAGGTCGGAGTTGTACTCCAGGCGGCCCACGAAGCCGTCCGCCGCGTCCAGCATGGACAGGGCCAGGTCGAACTTCGCGGTGCGTGCTTCCGCCTCGTAGGCGCTCAGGGTGAGGCCCGGCACGGACAGCTTCGCCGCCAGCTCCTGGTGCAGCACGAACCACACCTGGAAGAGCGGCGAGCGGCTGGTGTCGCGCACCGGCTGCAGCTCCTCCACCAGCTTCTCGAAGGGCACTTCCTGGTGCGCGTGCGCGCCCAGCACCGACTCCCGCACCCGCGCGAGCACCTGGCGGAACGAGGGGTCCCCTTCCAGCCGCGTGCGCAGCACGAGCGTGTTGATGAAGAAGCCGATGAGGCCTTCGGTCTCCATGCGGCCACGGCCGGCCACGGGCGAACCCACCGTGACGTCGTCCTGGCCCGCGTGGCGCGCCAGCAGCACCTGCCACGCGGTGAGCAGCAGCATGTACGGCGTGACGCCTTCCTTCAGCGCCAGGGCACGCAGGGCATCCGACAGCTCGCGCGGCAGCGTGAAGGGCAGCGTCTCACCGCGGTACGTCTGCACCGCCGGGCGCGGGAAGTCCGTGGGCAGCTCCAGCGCGGAGGGCGCGCCGGTGAGCTGCTGCTTCCAGTAGCCGACCTGCTTCTTCAGCACGTCGCCCTGGAGCCAGCCACGCTGCCAGCCCGAGTAGTCCGCGTACTGCACCGGCAGCTCCGGCAAGGGCGACGGCTTGCCCTGACGGAAGGCCTCGTAGAGCGCGGCCACTTCGCGCACGAGCACGCCGCGCGACCAGCCGTCGGACACGATGTGATGCACCGTGAGCAGCAGCATGTGGCGCACGTCCGAGATGCGCACCAGCGTGGCGCGCAAGAGCGGGCCCGTGGCCAGGTTGAACGGCCTGCCCGCGTCCTCGTCCGCCAGACGCTGCGCCTTCGCCTCGCGCTCCGCCTCCGGCAGGTGCGTGAGGTCCACGAGGGGCAGCGGCATGGGGGCCGCCGGGTGGACGACCTGGATGGGGTTGCCACCCTCCGCGCGGAAGGTGGTGCGCAGCACCTCGTGACGGCGCACCAGCTCCGTGAAGGCCTGCTCCAGCGGGGCCACTTCCAGCGAGCCGTCCAGCATCACCGGCGCGGCGATGTTGTAGAACGCGCTGTCCGGCTCCAGCTGATCCAGGAACCACAGGCGCTGCTGCGCGAACGACAGCGGCAGCGTGTGCTCACGCGACAGCGGCACGATGGCCGGCGCCTCCAGGCCGAAGCCCTGGCGGACGGCCTCATCCACGCGGGCGGAGAGCGTCTCCACCGTGGTCGCCTCGAAGAGCGCGCGCAGGGGCAGCTCCACGCGGAACGCGCTGCGGATGCGGGAGATCATCTGCGTCGCCAGCAGCGAGTGGCCGCCGAGCGCGAAGAAGTCGTCCTTCACGCCCACGCGCTCCACGCCCAGCAGCTTGGACCACAGGCCCGCGATGAGTTCCTCGGTGGGAGTGCGCGGGGCCACGTGGGCGCGGCCGGCTTCGGACTCCTTCTCCGGCGCGGGCAGCGCGCGGCGGTCCACCTTGCCGTTGGACGTGAGCGGCAGCGCGTCCAGCATGACGAAGGCGGACGGCACCATGTAGTCCGGCAGCCGCGACTTCAGGCCCTGGCGCAGCGCCCCGGCCTCCAGCGTGTGGCCGGGCACCGCGACGACGTAGGCCACCAGGCGCTTGTCGCCCGGCACGTCCTCGCGCGCCAGCACGACGACCTCCGCCACGCCGGGCAGGCCGCTCATCGCGGCTTCGATCTCCGGCAGCTCGATGCGGAAGCCGCGCACCTTCACCTGGAAGTCGACGCGGCCCAGGAACTCCAGCGCGCCGTCCGGCAGGTAACGGACGCGGTCGCCCGTGCGGTACACGCGCGCGCCCGGCTCCGGGTGGAACGGATCCGCGAGGAAGCGCTCCATCGTGAGGTCCGGCCGGCCCAGGTAGCCCCGGGCCACGCCCGCGCCGCCGATGAACAGCTCGCCGGGCACGCCCACGGGGACGGGCTGAAGCGCCGCGTCCAGCACGTACATCCGCGCGTTGGGCAGCGGCCGGCCCAGCGGCACGGAGGCCGTGGCGGACAGCTGCGTACCGCGCTCCACCTTCCACGTCAGCACGCCGACCGTGGTCTCGGTGGGGCCGTAGTGGTTGAAGACTTCGAGCCCGGGCACGAGCGCATGCACTCGCGCCACGAGCGCCGGATCGGACGCTTCACCGCCCAGCACCAGCCGCTTGCGCGGCAGGACGCGCTCGGGCGACGGCGAGGACAGCAGCGCCGTCAGGTGCGAGGGGACGATCTTCAAGCAGTCCACCGCGTGGCGCTGGAAGTAGTCGCCCAGCGCGGCCGGATCGGACGCCCGGTCGCGCGAGATGAGGTGCAGCGTGCCGCCGCCGCTCAGCGTCGGGAAGACGGCGGTGTGGCCCAGGTCCGCGGCCAGCGTGGACACCGACGCGAAGCTCGCCGCCGGGGGCAGCTCCAGCCGGAGCGTCACGCCCTCCACGTAGTGGTTGAGCTGACGGTGCTCGATGGCCACGCCCTTGGGCCGGCCCGTGGAGCCGGACGTGAAGATGACGTAGGCCAGCGAGCTCGCGTCGCCCAGGCGCTTGGGGTCGTCCTCACGCTCGCGCGACAGCATCGCGGCGTCGGAGTCCAGGCACACGTGTCCCCTGGAGGCGTCCGCCACGTTCGCGGCGAGCGAGGCCTGGGTCACGACGAGCGAAGCCGACGCGTCCTCCAGCACCGTGCGCAGGCGCTCCGGCGGATGCGACGGATCCAGCGGCACGTACGCGCCGCCGGCCTTGAGGATGCCCATCATGCCGACGATGGCATCCGGGGTGCGCTCGGTGAGCAGGCCCACGCGCGCATCCGGGCCCACGCCGCGCGCGCGCAGCCAGTGCGCGAGCTGGTTGGCCCGGCGGTTCAGCTCCCCGTAGGTGAGCTGGCCGTCGTCGCAGACCACCGCCACGGCGTCCGGCGTGCGGGCCGCGTGGACGGCGAAGCGCTCGTGGACGCAGGTGTCGCCCGCGGGCTGTGTGCCCGTGGCGTTCCACTCCACCAGCAGCTTCTGGCGCTCGGTGTCCGGCAGCAGCCGTGCGTGCTCGTGACGCGCCTGCGGGTTGGCGGCCATCGCCTCGAGGGCGCGGAAGTAGTAGCCCGCCAGCGCCTCCGTCTGGTCCGCGTCGCGCTGCGTGCCGTTGGTGCGCAGCACGAGCATCAGCGCGCCGGTGTCCGGGCGCTGGAGGAACAGCGTGCTCAGCGGAAGCTCCATCCACGCGGTGGACGGCGTCTCCTCCAGCAGGCGCACGCCTTCGAGCTGCGACAGGCCTCCGGCCACGTGGAAGTGGACGAAGTTGAAGATGGTCTCGAACAACCGCTGGCCGCCCAACTGCTGCTGCAACCGGCCCATGGGGTAGCGGCGGTGCGGCCAGATGTCGCCGTCCGCCTTCGACACCTGGCGCACCAGGTCCAACCACGTGCCGTCCTCTAGCGTCACCGGGAACGGGATGCTGTTGAGGAACAGGCCCACCATGCGCTCACTGTCGGCCGTCTCCGGACGGCCGTTGGAGACCACGCCCGTGACCACCGAGCGCTGTCCCTCCATGAGCGCGCGCACGCGCAGGTGCGCCGCCAGCAGCACGGTCTTCAGCGGCACGTTGGCCGCCTGCGCCACGCGCTGGAGTCCTTCCTGGAGCGCCGCGGGCACGTCCACCTGCCGCATGCTCAGCACCGGCTCCTGGCCCGCGGGCAGCGGCGCGCGGGGAGCAGGACGGTCCACTTCCGACAGGCGCGACTTCCAGAACCGCTCGCCCTCGCCGGAGGTGAGCGACTGGTGCTCCAGCGCGACGAACTGGCGGTAGGTGACGGCCAGCGGCGCCGCCTCCGGGGCCGGCGTGCCGCGCAGCAGGTTCACGTAGCCGCGGAACAGCTCCGACAGCAGCGTCGCGAGGCTCCAGCCATCCAGGATGGCGTGGTGGAAGATGAGCGAGAACTGGAGCGTCTTCTCCGTGCGCCGGTAGATCGCGAAGCGCAGGAGCGGCGCGCGGCTCCAGTCGAACGGACGGCAGCGGTCCTCTTCCACGAGCTTGCGCAAGAGCGCGTCCTGCTCGGCGGCGGGCACGTGGCGCACGTCGTGGAGCTCCAGCGGCACCTGGGCCTCGCGGTGCACGAACTGCAACGGCTGCTCGTAACCGGTGAGGTCGAACGACGTGCGCAGGATGGCGTGGCGGCGGGCCAGCTCGGCCAGCAGCTGGCGCATCTTCGCCTCATCCAGCGCCATCTCCAGGTGGTAGCTGGTGGCGTCGTGGTACATGCCGGACGCCTGATCCAGCTCGCTCTGGAAGAGCATGCCGGCCTGGAGCACGGCGACCGGGTACGCGTCCTCCACGTCCGAGGGCAGGCGCGCGCGGTCCGCGTCGGACAGCAGGCTGAAGGGCTCCGAGCCAGGGACGGCCTGCGCCGCGGCCTTCGACGGGGCCGCGTGCACCAGGTTGCCCAGCGCGCGGATGGTGGGCTGGCGCAGCAGCTCCACCATGGGCAGATCCAGCCCGCGCTCACGCAGCTTCGCGATGAGCTGGATGCTGCGGATGGAGTCACCGCCCAGGTCGTAGAAGCTGTCGTCGATACCGACGCGCTCCACGCCGAGCACCTCCGCCCAGACCTCGCACAGCGCGGTCTCCTCCATGGTGCGAGGAGCGGCGTACGCCGTGGACATCTGCGGACGCTCGCTGCCGGGCACGGGCAGCGCGCGACGGTCCACCTTGCCGTTGGGCGTGAGCGGCAGCGCGTCCATCGCCATCAGCGCCGTGGGCACCATGTACGCGGGCAGCTTGTCGTGGAGGAACGAACGCATCGTGTCCACGCCCAACGGCTCCGCGCCCTCCTCCGTGACGACGTAGGCCACCAGCGCCTTCTCGCCCGCGACCTCCTGCACGGCGACGGTGACGTCGAGCACGGACGGGTGTCCGCGCAGCGCCGTTTCGATCTCGCCCGGCTCGATGCGGAAGCCGCGCACCTTCACCTGCTGATCGATGCGGCCCAGGAACTCCAGCGCGCCGTCCGCGCGGAAACGGACCTGGTCGCCGGTGCGGTACAGCCGCGCGCCCGGCACGGTGCTGAACGGATCCGGGATGAACTTCTCCGCCGTCAGCTCCGGCTGGTTCAGGTAGCCGTGCGCCAGGCCGTCGCCGCCCGCGAACAACTCTCCGGGGGCGCCCAGGGGCACGGGCTCCAGGGACGCGTTGAGGACGTGCACGCGCGTGCCGTTGATGGGGCGGCCGATGGGCACGGAGATGCCCAGCGCTTGAGCGTTCTCCACCGGGTAGCACGCGGTGAACGTCGTGTTCTCCGTGGGGCCGTAGCCGTTGATGACGCGGCAGCCCGGCAGCTGCTCCATCACGCGCAGCACGTGCGCGGGGGACAGCACGTCACCACCCGCCAGCAGCTGGCGCACGGGACGCAGGCCGTCCAGGTTGCCGTCCACCATCTGGTGGAACAGACCGGCGGTGAGCCACAGGGTGCTCACGCCCTCGCGGGTGATGACCTGGCCCAGCTCGTCCAGGGTGGGCGCGCGCGGCGGGAACACGGCGAGCTTCGCGCCGTTGAGCATCGCGCCCCACAGCTCGAAGGTGGACGCGTCGAACGCGAGCGGCGCCAGCTGGAGGAAGACCTCCTTCGACGACAGGTTCACCCACTCCGGACCGCACACTAGGCGCACGACGGCGCGGTGGGGCACGGACACGCCCTTGGGGCGGCCCGTGGAGCCGGAGGTGTAGAGCACGTACAGCTCGTCCTCGCCCGTGGGCGCGGTGTCGAGGTTCGTGTCCGGACGCTTCGCGAGCGCGGCCGCGTCGTCATCCAGGCAGACCACCTGGAGCCACTGCGCGGGCAGCTCGTCCGCGATGGCGGAGACGCTGACCAGCGCGGACAGGCCCGCGTCCTCGATGAGCATCGAGAGGCGCTCGGTGGGGAAGCTGGGGTCGAGCGGCACGTACGCGCCGCCCGCCTTGGCGATGCCCAGCACCGCCACGACGAGATCCAACGAGCGCTCCAGGGACACGCCCACGCGCTTGCCGGGCCTGACGCCCAGGGCACGCAGGTGGTGCGCGAGCTGGTTGGCGCGCGCGTTGAGCTGGCCGGCGGTGAGCGTCTCGCCTTCGAAGCTCACGGCGACCGCGTCCGGGGCGCGAGCGGCCTGCGCCTCGAAGACACGCGACACGGGCTGGCCGTGCGGATACGTGCGCGGGCGGTCGTTCCACGCGGCGAGCGTGGTGCGCTCATCCGGCGTGAGCAGCGGCAGCGTGCCGATGCGGTGCTCGGGATTCTCCACGACGGCGCGCAGCAGCGACTCGAAGTGGGCGAACAGGCGCTCCACCGACGCGCGGTCGAGCACGTCCGTGTTGTGCTCCACCGTGACGGTGAGCCCGCCCTGCCACGGGAACACGACGACGAGCAGGTCCCACTTCGCGGTCCCGTTCGTCTCCGCGTCCAGGAGGCTCAGCTCCAGGCCGGGGAGCTGGAGCGGCGGCAGCGGCGCGTTCTCCAGCACGAACTTCACGTTGAAGAGCTGGCCACCCGGCTCGCGCGGCGGCTTGAGCGCCTGCACCAGGGTGCCGAAGGGCAGGTCCTGGTGCTCGTAGGCGTCCAGGGTCCCCTTGCGCACGCGATCCAGCAGCGCGCGGAAGGACAGGTCGCCCGACACCTGCGTGCGCAGGACGAGCTGGTTGGTGAAGAAGCCGACCAGCGACTCCAGCTCCTCGCGGGCGCGGTTCGCGATGTCCGTGCCCACGACGATGTCGTCCTGGCCCGTGCGGCGGTGCAGGAGCGCGTCGAACGCGGCGAGCAGCACCATGAACAGCGTGGCGCCCTCCCCTCGTCCCAGCGCCTCGATGCGGGACGTGAGGTCCGGGGACAGGTGGAAGCGGCGGCTGTCACCGTGGAAGCGGTCGCCCGCGGGGCGCGGCGCGTCCGTGCGCAGCGCGATGCGGGGCGCTCCGGCGAGCTTCTTCTTCCACCAGGAGATCTGCTGCTCCAGCACGTCACCGCTCAGCCACTGGCGGTGCCAGAGGGTGTAGTCCGCGTACTGCACGGGCAGCGCGGGCAACGGCGAGGCCTCTCCGCGCGAGAACGCGGTGTAGAGCGCCTGGAGCTCGTGCATGAACACGCCCACGGCCCAGCCATCCACCACGATGTGGTGCATGGCGAGGCACAGCACGTGCTCACGCGCGCTCAGCTTCAGCAACTGGGCGCGCAGCAGCGGGCCCTGCACCAGGTCGAACGGCCGGGCGGCCTCCGCGTTCAGGTGCTTCCGGGCCTCGGCCTCCGCCTGGTCGGCGGGCAGCGAGGACAGGTCCACCACGGGCAGCGCGAACGGCTTCGCCGCCAGGACGACCTGCACGGGCGCGCCCGACGCGTCCTGATGGAAGACGGTGCGCAGCGCCTCGTGGCGCCGGACGATCTCCTCCAGGCCGCGGCGGAGCACGTCGACGTCCAGGTCGCCGCTCAAGCGGGCCGCGCTGGGCACGTTGTAGATGGGCGTGCCCGGCGTGAGCTGCTCGAAGAGCCAGAGGCGCTCCTGGTCGAAGGACAGCGGCAGCGAGCCCTCGCGGGACGCGGGCTTGAGCGGCGGCGTCTTGAACTTCCGCTCGGCGCCGGTGGCCTCGTCCACGCGGGCGGCCAGGGCGGCCACCGTCGGGGACTCGAAGAGCGCGCGCAGGGGCAGCTCCACCTGGAACTCGCCGCGCAGGCGCGACACCAACTGCGTGGCCATCAGCGAGTGGCCGCCCAGCTCGAAGAACGAATCCTCCGCGCCCACGCGCTCCACGGTGAGCACGCGCGCGAAGAGGGCCGCCACGCGCTCTTCCGTCGGCGTGCGCGGGGCCACGTAGGCATCAGGGCGCGTGAGCGCTCCCGTGGGGGCCGGCAGGGCCTTGCGGTCCACCTTGCCGGCGGGCGTCATCGGCAGCGCGTCCAGCACCATGAACGCCGCCGGCACCATGTACTCCGGCACGCCGTCCTTCAGGTGCTTGCGCAGCGAGGCCGCGTCCACCATCCGGCCCGGCTGCGGCACGACGTAGCCGACCAGCCGCTTGTCGCCCGGGACGTCCTCTCGCACCACGACCGCCGCCTCGCGCACGTCCGCGTGGCGCAGCAGCACGGCCTCGATTTCACCCAACTCGATGCGGAAGCCGCGCACCTTCACCTGGTGGTCGATGCGGCCCAGGTATTCGATCTCGCCCTCGGCCAGCCAGCGCACGCGGTCGCCGGTGCGGTACAGCCGCGCGCCGGGCTCGTTGCTGAACGGGTGGGGGACGAACTTCTCGGCCGTCATGTCCGGCCGGCCCTGGTAGCCGCGCGCCAGACCTTCGCCCGCGACGTACAGCTCTCCGGCCACGCCCACGGGCACCGGGTGGTGCAGGGCATCCAACACGTACACCTGCACGTTCGCCAGCGGCTTGCCGATGGTCAGGCGCTCCGCGCGGACACCGCCGTGCGTGAGGGTCGCGCAGACCGTGGTCTCGGTGGGGCCGTACGCGTTGATCAGCGTCCTCCCCTGCCCCCACTTGCGAGCCATCTCCACGCTCAGCGCCTCACCGGCGGAGACGATGGTGGACACGCCGTCCAGCCCGTCCGTGCTCAACTGCGCGAGCACCGACGGCGTCAGCGTCACGGTGGTGATGCGCTGCGACTTCAGCAGCGTGCGCAGCGGCTCGTCCGGCAGCAGCCGGTCGCGAGGCGCGAGCACCAGCGTGGCCCCGGACACGAGCGTGCTGAACACCTCCCACACGCTGGCGTCGAAGCTGGACGCCGCGTACTGCAACGCGCGCTGTCCCGAGCCCAGGCCCTTCGCCGCGGCGGCCTGCCGGGCGGTGTTGTTGAGGCCCCGGTGCGGCAGCAGCGTGCCCTTGGGGCGGCCCGTGGAGCCGGACGTGTAGATGACGTACGCCAGGGTGTCCGCGTTGGCGCTGGAGGCCGGAGCGGACTCCGGCAGCGTCTGGAGGTGCGCCGCCTCCACGTCCATGCGCACGACGCGCAGGCCGTCGGAGGGCAGCTGCTGGCTCAGCGACGACTGCGTGACCAGCACGGGCGCGCCGCTGTCCTCCAGCATGAAGGACAGGCGCTCACGCGGGTAGGACGGATCCAGCGGCACGAAGGCGCCACCGGCCTTCTGGATGCCGAGCATCGCGACCGCGAGCTCCAGCGAGCGCTCCACGCAGAGCGCCACGCGCACCTCGGGCCCGACGCCCAGCGTGCGCAGGTGGTGCGCCAGCTGGTTCGCCCGCGCGTCCAGCTGCGCGTACGTCAGCGAGGCATCCTCGAACACCAGCGCCTGCGAGTCCGGCGCGCGACGCACCTGGGCCTCGAACAGCGTCGGGAACGTCACGTCACCCGCGACGTCGCCACGCGTGTCGTTCCACGCCACCAGCACCTGGTGACGCTCCTGCGGGCCCATCAGCTCGAGCTGGGACAGCTTCGCCATGGGCCGCACCGCCACGGACTCCAGCAGCACGCGCAGGTGCTCCATCATCCGCTGCGCCGTCGCCGCCGTGAACAGGTCGGTGTTGTACTCCAGCGTCCCTTCCAGCCCGCCCGCCGCCTCCGTCAGCGACAGCGTCAGGTCGAACTTCGCGGACTTCGACTCCACCTCGTACGGCGACAGCTCCACGCCCGACAGCTTCAGGTGCGGCAGCACGTCCTGCTGCAACGCGAACATCACCTGGAACAGCGGCGCGTGGCTCAGGCTGCGCTGCGGCTGGAGCTCCTCCACCAGCTTCTCGAACGGCACGTCCTGATGCGCGTACGCGCCCAGCGTCGTCTCGCGCACCTGCTTGAGCACCTGCTGGAAGCTCGGGTTGCCCGACAGCTTCGTGCGCAGCACCAGCGTGTTGACGAAGAAGCCGATGAGCCCCTCCGTCTCCGCCTGCGTGCGGCCCGCGATGGGCGAGCCCACCGAGATGTCATCCTGGCCGCTGTAGCGGGACAGCAGCACCTGGAACGCGGCCAGCAGCAGTTGGTACGGCGTGACGCCTTCCTGCTTCGCCAGCGCGTTGAGCGTGCGGCTCAGCTCCGCGCCCAGCTTCACCGGCACCGTGGCACCGCGGTACGTCTGCACCGCGGGACGCGCGAAGTCAGTCGGCAGCTCCAGCACCGCCGGAGCCCCGGCCAGTTGCTGCTTCCAGTAGCCGACCTGCTTCTCCAACACCCCGCCCAGCAGCCACTCCCGCTGCCACTGCGCGAAGTCCGAGTACTGCACCGCCAGCTCTGGCAGCGGGGACTTCTGGTTGAGGACCTGGGCCTCGTAGAGCGCGGCGACCTCACGCACGAGGACGCCCAGGGACCAACCGTCGGAGACGATGTGGTGCATCGTCACCAGCAGCACGTGCTTCGCCTCGCCCAGCTTCAGCAGCTTCGCGCGGAAGAGCGGGCCAGTGCCCAGATCGAACGGGCGCGCGGCTTCTTCCTCCGCCAACCGCCGTGCTTCCGCGTCCTGCGCACCGGAGACGTCCACCACCGGCAGCTCGAAGGGCTTCGCCGGGTGGATGACCTGCACGGCCTGGCCGTTCTCCTCGCGGAAGGTCGTGCGCAGCGACTCATGCCGGCGGACGATCTCTTCCAGGGTCCGCCGCATGGCTTCCACATGCAGCGTGCCCTCCAGCTTCACGCCGCCCGCCACGTTGTAGAAGGCGCTGCCCTGCTCCAGCTGGTCCAGGAACCACAGGCGCTGCTGCGCGAACGACAGCGACTCCGTGGCGCTCCGGGGCCGAGGCGTGATCGCCGGGGCCTTGGAAGCATCACGGCCCGAAGCGGCCGCATCCACGAACGCCGCGAGCGAAGCCACCGTGCTCAGCTCGAAGAGCGAGCGCAGCGGGACCTCGGCGCCGAAGGCCGTGCGCAGCCGGGAGACCAACTGCATCGCCAGCAGCGAGTGTCCGCCCAGCTCGAAGAACGAATCCTCCGCGCCCACGCGCTCCACGCGCAGCAGCTGCGCGAAGAGGGTGGCCACCTGCTCCTCCGTCGCCGTACGCGGCGCCACGTACTGCCCCTGCGACGACTGGGCCTCCGGCACCGGCAGCGCCTTGCGGTCCACCTTGCCGTTCGGATTGAGCGGCAGCGCGTTCAGCACCACGAACGCCGACGGCACCATGTACTCCGGCAACCGCGCCTTCAGACCCTTGCGCAGCTCCGCCACGTCCAGCGTCGCGCCCGCGACGTATGCCACCAGGCGCTTGTCGCCCGGCACGTCCTCGCGCACCACCACCACGGACTCGCGCACGCCAGGCTGCGTGGACAGCACCGACTGCACTTCCCCCAGCTCGATGCGGAAACCACGCACCTTCACCTGGAAGTCGAAGCGGCCCAGGTACTCCAGCTCGCCATTCGGCAACCACCGGATGCGGTCGCCCGTGCGGTACATCCGCGCGCCGGGCTCGTCGCTGAACGGGTTGGGGACGTACCGTTCCGCCGTCAGAGCAGGCTTCGCCAGGTAGCCTCGCGAGAGGCCCGCACCCGCGATGTACAACTCGCCCGGCACGCCCTGCGGCACCGGACGCAGCCGCGCATCCAGCACGTACCCCCGCGAGCCCGTCAGGAGACGGCCCACCGTCGGCTCCCGCGTCGCGCCCTTCTCCACTCGCAAGTACGTCGAATACGTCGTGTCTTCCGTCGGGCCGTAGAAGTTGTAGACGGCGTCCACGTTCTTCAGCTCGTAGACGGCCTGCGCCAGCCGGTTCAGCAGCGGCTCACCGGCGAGGTTCACGGTGCGCACCGTCTCCGGCACGCCCCCGCTGCGCAGCAACTCCGCCATCGCGGAGGGCACCGTGTTCACCAGCGTCACCCGGCTTGCGTCCTTCATCGTCGGGAGCGCCAGTGCGTTCTCCGCGACGATGACGGAACCACCGACGCTCAGCGGCGCGAAGACTTCGAACACCGAGATGTCGAAGTTCAGCGACGTCGACGCCAACATGCCCGACAGCTGCTGCGGCGTGAAGAACGTCGTCGCCCAGTGCAGGAACGCGATCACGCTGCGCTGCTCGATGGCCACGCCCTTCGGACGGCCCGTCGAACCCGACGTGTACAGCACGTACGCCAGGTTCCTCAGGCCCGTGCGCGCATCGACGCGCGAAACAGGGTTCTTGGAGATGGTCTCCCAATCCGTATCCAGGAACACGTTGCGCGCCGAATGCGCGGGGAGCACGCCCAGCAGCTTCTGCTGCGTCAGCACCACCGGCGCCTGCGCGTCCTCCAGCATCCAGCCCAGACGATCCTGCGGGTACGCCGGATCCAGCGGCACGTAGGCGCCACCCGCCTTCAGCACGCCCAGCAGCGCCACCACCATCCGCGCGGAGCGCTCCAGGCTCACGCCCACCAGCGTGTCCGGGCCCACGCCCATGCCACGCAGGTGATGCGCCAGCTGGTTCGCCTGCGCCTCCAGCTGCGCGTACGTCAGCACCTGTCCGTCGAAGTAGACAGCGGGCGCGTCCGGCGTGCGAACCGCCTGCGCCTCGAAGAGCGTCTGCATCGTGCCGCTGACCGGGGCCGGCAGGTCCGTCCCCGACACGTCCATCAGCAGCGTCTGCTTCTCCTGCGCGCTCATCAGCGAAAGGTCGAACACCTTCGCCATGGGGCGCACCGCCACGGACTCCAGCAGCACGCGCAGGTGCTCCGTCATCCGCTGCGCCGTCAACGCCGTGAACAGGTCGGTGTTGTACTCGAGCGTCCCCTCCAGCCCGCCCGCCGTCTCCGTGAGGAAGAGCGTGAGGTCGAACTTCGCCGTCTTCGACTCCACCTCGTACGGCGACAGCTCCATGCCCGACAGCTTCAGGTGCGGCAGCACGTCCTGCTGCAGCGCGAACATCACCTGGAACAGCGGCGCATGGCTCAGGCTGCGCTGCGGCTGGAGCTCCTCCACCAGCTTCTCGAACGGCACGTCCTGGTGCGCGTACGCGCCCAGCGTCGTCTCGCGCACCTGCTTGAGCACCTGCTGGAAGCTCGGGTTGCCCGACAGCTTCGTGCGCAGCACCAGCGTGTTGACGAAGAAGCCGATGAGGCCCTCCGTCTCCGCCTGCGTGCGGCCCGCGATGGGCGAGCCCACCGAGATGTCGTCCTGGCCGGAGTACCGCGCCAGCAGCACCTGGAACGCGGCCAGCAGCAACTGGTACGGCGTGACGCCTTCCTGCTTCGCCAGCGCGTTCAGCGCCCGGCTCAGGTCCGCGCCCAGTTTCACCGGCACCGTGGCGCCCCGGTACGTCTGCACCGCGGGACGCGCGAAGTCCGTCTGCAGCTCCAGGAGGGCAGGCGCTCCGGCCAACTGCTGCTTCCAGTAGCCGACCTGCTTCTCCAACACCCCGCCCAGCAGCCACTCCCGCTGCCACTGCGCGAAGTCCGCGTACTGCACCGCCAGCTCCGGCATGGGCATGGCGCGGCCCTGCGAGTGCGCCTCATAGAGCGCGGCCATCTCGCGCACGAGGACGCCCAGGGACCAACCGTCGGAGACGATGTGGTGCATCGTCACCAGCAGCACGTGCTTCGCTTCACCGAGCTTCAGCAGCTTCGCGCGGAAGAGCGGACCCGTGCCCAGGTCGAAGGGCCGCACGGCCTCCTCGTTGACCAGGCGCTGGGTCTCCGCTTCGGCCACGTTCGACAGGTCCACCACGGGCAGGTCCATCCGGCCCACGGCGTGGATGATCTGCACCGCCTCGCCGTTCTCCTCACGGAACGTCGTGCGCAGCGACTCGTGCCGCGCGACGATCTCCTGGAGCGTCAGCCGCAGGGCCTCCACATCCAGCGCGCCCTCCAGCCGCACCGCGCCCGGCACGTTGTAGAGCGCGCTGCCCTGCTCCAACCGGTCCAGGAACCACAGGCGCTGCTGGGCGAACGACAGCGGCAACGCGCCCTCGCGCGACACCCGCTTCAGCGGCGGCAGGTTCGCGCCTTCCGCCCGCTGCTGCTTCCCGTCGATGAACGCCGCGAGCGAAGCCACCGTGCTCAGCTCGAAGAGCGAGCGCAGCGGGACCTCGACGCTGAAGGCCGTGCGCAGCCGGGAGACCAACTGCATCGCGAGCAGCGAGTGCCCACCCAGCTCGAAGAACGAATCCTCCGCGCCCACGCGCTCCACGCGCAGCAGCTGCGCGAAGAGCGTCGCGACCTGCTCTTCCGTCGCCGTGCGCGGCGCCACGTACCGGGCCTGAGCCTGCGCTTCCGGCACCGGCAGCGCCTTGCGGTCCACCTTCCCGTTCGGCGTCAGCGGCAGTGCGTTCAGCACGACGAACGCCGACGGCACCATGTACTCCGGCAGCCGCGCCTTCAGCCCCTTGCGCAGCTCCGCCACGTCCAGCGAAGCGCCCGCCACGTACGCCACCAGGCGCTTGTCGCCGGGTACGTCCTCGCGCACCACCACCACCGACTCACGCACGCCGGGCTGCGACGCCAGCGCCGACTCCACCTCGCCCAGCTCGATGCGGAAGCCGCGCACCTTCACCTGGAAGTCGATGCGGCCCAGGTACTCCAGCTCGCCCGTGGCCAGCCAGCGCACCCGGTCGCCCGTGCGGTACATCCGCGCGCCGGGCTCCACCGAGAACGGGTTGGGCACGAAGCGCTCCGCCGTCAGCGACGGCTTCGCCAGGTAGCCGCGCGCGAGGCCCGCGCCGGTCAGGTACAGCTCACCCGGAACCCCCTGCGGCACCGGACGCAGCCATGCATCCAGCACGTACGCGCGCGAACCCGTCAGCGGACGGCCAATCGTCGGCTCACGCGCGCCGTCCTTCTCCACGCGCGTGTACGTCGAATACGTCGTGTCTTCCGTCGGGCCGTAGAGGTTGTAGACGCCCTCCACGTTCTTCAGCCCGTAGATCGCCTGCGCCAGCCGGTTCAGCAACGGCTCGCCCGCGAGGTTCACCGTACGCACCGACTCCGGCACGCCCCCACTGCGCACCAGTTCCGCCATCGCGGAGGGCACCGTGTTCACCAGCGTCACGCGGCCCGCGTCCTTCAGCGTCGGCAACGCCAGCGCGTTCTCCGCGACGATGACGGCACCGCCGCAGGTCAGCGGCGCGAAGACCTCGAACACGGACAGGTCGAAGTTCAGCGACGTCGCCGCCAGCACGCCCGCGAGCTGCCGCGAAGTGAACGCAGCCGTCGCCCAGTGCAGGAAGGCCACCACGCTGCGCTGTTCAATCGCCACGCCCTTCGGACGGCCCGTGGAGCCCGACGTGTACAGCACGTACGCCAGGTTCCCCACGCCCGTGCCCGTCGTGACAGGCGTCGTCGGCTGGCGCGCAATGACGGCCCAGTCCGAATCCACGCAGACGGCCTTCGCGGAGTGCTCGGGCAGCACGCCCAGCAGCTTCTGCTGCGTCAGCAGCACCGGCGCCTGCGCGTCCTCCAGCATCCAGCCCAGGCGCTCACGCGGGTACGCCGGATCCAGCGGCACGTACGCACCACCGGCCTTCAGCACGCCCAGCAGCGCCACCACCATGCTCGCGGAGCGCTCCAGGCTCACACCCACCAGCGTGTCCGGGCCCACGCCCAGGCCGCGCAGGTGATGCGCCAACTGATTCGCCCGCGCGTCCAGCTGCGCGTACGTCAGCACCTGCCCGTCGAAGTAGACCGCCGCCGCATCCGGCGTGCGCGCCACCTGCGCCTCGAAGAGCGCCTGCATCGTCCCGTGCACCGGGCCCGGCAGGTCCGTCCCCGACGTGTCCTTCAGCAGCGACTGCTTCTCCTGCGCTCCCATCAGCGACAGGTCGGACAGCTTCGCGCCCGGATCCGTGAGCAGCGACTCTAGCAGCACCCGCAGGTGCTCCATCATCCGGCGCGCCGTCGCCGCGGCGAACAGGTCCGTGTTGTATTCCAGCGTGCCTTCCAGCCCGCCCGCCGTCTCCGTCAGGTAGAGCGTCAGGTCGAACTTCGCCGTCTTCGACTCCACGTCGTACGGCGACAGCTCCACGCCCGGCAGGCGGAAGTGCGGCAGCACGTCCTGCTGCAACGCGAACATCACCTGGAACAACGGCGCGTGGCTCAGGCTGCGCTGCGGCTGGAGCTCTTCCACCAGCTTCTCGAACGGCACGTCCTGGTGCGCGTACGCGCCCAGCGTCGTCTCCTTCACCTGGGCCAGCAGCGCGCGGAAGGACGGGTTGCCCTCCAGCTTCGTGCGCAGCACCAGCGTGTTGACGAAGAAGCCGATGAGGCCCTCCGTCTCCGCGCGCGAGCGGCCCGTGATGGGCGAACCCACCGAGATGTCGTCCTGCCCGGAGTAGCGCCCCAGCAGCACCTGGAACGCCGCCAGCAGCAGCATGTACGGCGTGACGCCTTCCTGCTTCGCCAGCGCGCCCAGCGCCTTGCTCAGCTCCGCGCCCAGCTTCACGGGCACCGTCGCGCCGCGGTACGTCTGCGACGCCGGACGGGCGAAGTCCGTCGGCAGCTCCAGCACCGCCGGAGCCCCCGCCAGCCGCTGCTTCCAGTAGCCGACCTGCTTCTCCAACACGCCGCCCAGCAGCCACTCCCGCTGCCACTGCGCGAAGTCCGCGTACTGCACGCGCAGCTCCGGCAGCGGAGAACCCCGCCCGCCACGGAACGCGTCGTAGAGCGCGGCGACCTCGCGCACGAGCACGCCCATGGACCAACCGTCGGAGACGATGTGGTGCATCGTCACCAGCAGCACGTGCTTCGCTTCACCCAGCTTGAGCAACCGCGCGCGCATCAGCGGCCCCGCGCCCAGGTCGAACGGGCGCACGGCCTCTTCATCCACGCACCGCCGCGCCTCCGCCTCGCGCGACGCCTCCGGGGAGCCCGTCAGGTCCACCACCGGCAGCTCGAAGGCCTTCGCCGGGTGGATGATCTGCACCGCCTCGCCGTTCTCCTCGCGGAACGTCGTGCGCAGCGACTCGTGCCGGCGGACGATCTCCTCCAGGCTCCGGCGCAGCGATTCGGCGTCCAGCGCGCCGTCCAGCCGCACCGCTCCCGGGATGCTGTAGAGCGCGCTGCCCTGCTCCAGCCGGTCCAGGAACCACAGGCGCTGCTGCGCGAACGACAGGGGCTGCGTGGCCCCTCGCGGCCGGGGCGCGAGCACCGCCGCCTTCGGCTCCTGCTTCGACGCGGTGATGCGCTTCGCCAGCTCCACCAGGCTCGGCCCCTGAAGCAGCAGCTCCATGGGCAGCGCGATCCCCAGCCCCTTCTCCACCGCGTGCGCCAGCTCCACCGCGCTCAGCGAATCCAGGCCGTAGCGGGTGATCGGCTCCCGCACGTCCACCGTCTTCGCCGGCACCTTCAGCTGCTCCGCCACGCGCTCCACCAGCCACGTCAGCGTGGCCCGCGCGGCCTCCGGCACGTCTTCACGCACCGGCGCCGCGACAGGCTCCGAGGCCTCTTCCGTCTCCTCCGCCTCCTCGAACCCCGGCTCGCGCCACACCAGCACCGTGCGCAGCTCGTCCGCGAGGAACTGCGCCTTGCACGCGTGCCGCTGGATCTTCCCGCTGGAGGTCTTCGGGATGCTGCCGGGCTCGATCAGCGCCACGGCGTGCACCTGGACCTCGTGGCGCTCGGCGACGCGCTGGCGGATCTCCTTCACCGCCGCCTCCGCCATGTCCACCTGCTTGCGCAGGTTGCCCGCCTTGCGCAGGTCGATCTCCTGCACCACCACCAGGCGCTCCTCGCCCGCGACCTCCAGCGACACCGCCGCCACGCTGCCGGCGCGCAGCGCGGGGTGGCTCTCCTCCACCGTCTGCTCGATGTCCTGCGGGTAGTGGTTGCGGCCCCGGATGATGATCAGGTCCTTGGCCCGGCCGGTGACGTACAGCTCGCCGTCACGCAGGAAGCCCAGGTCGCCCGTGCGCAGGAACGGGCCTTCGTCCGTGCCCTTCACGCGCGCCTGGAACGCCTCCGCCGTCGCCTCCGGCTTGCTCCAGTAGCCCAGCGCCACACTCGGGCCGCGCACCCAGATCTCACCCACGCCGCCGGGCGCGCACGCCTCGCGCGTCTGGGGATCCACGATGACCACGGGGTGCCCCGGCCGCTCCTCGCCGCTGCCCACCAGGACGCGCGCCTCCGGCTTCGCCGCGTCCACCAGCACCGCCCGGCGCTGCTCCAACGCCGGAGCATCCAGCGCGCAGCGCACCGGCGGCGCCGCCACGCTCCCGCCCGACACCAGCAGCGTCGCCTCCGCGAGGCCGTAGCACGGGAAGAAGAACTCCCGCTTGAAGCCTTGCGGCCCGAAGGCCTGCTCGAAGCGGTCCAGCGTCGCCGGACGGACGGGCTCCGCGCCGGTGAACGCCACCTTCCACGAGCTCAGGTCCAGCGACTGCCGCTCCTCCGCCGGGATGCGCCGCACGCACAGGTCGAACGCGAAGTTCGGCCCGCCGCTGATCGTGGCCTTGTAGCGGGTGATGGCCTCCAGCCACACGCGCGGGTTCTTGAGCATCGTCAGCGGCGACATCAGCGCCGCGTGGAACGTCGCGTACAGCGGCGTGAGGATGCCGCCGATGAGCCCCATGTCGTGGTACGGCGGCAGCCAGATGACGGCCGAGCTGCTGGGGCCCAGCTCGAACGCGTCCGTGATCAGCGCCAGGTTGTGCGCCAGGTTGCAGTGGCTCAGCATCACGCCCTTGGGCGAACCCGTGGACCCGGACGTGTACTGGAGGAACGCCAGCGTGGACGCGTCCACGTCCGGCGGCGTCCAGTCCGCTTCCCCACCCGCCGGGATCTCGTCCGTCCCCACCCAGTGCAGCGAGCGCAAGTCCGGCGCCTGCTCGAAGACGAACTCCGTCATGGACAGGATGCCGGACGTGGTGAGCACCACCGTCGCGCTCGCGTCCTGGATGATCGCGCGCAGGCGCGGCAGCGTGCGCTCCAGCCGCATCGGATCCGGCGGATACGCCGGCACCGCGACGAGCCCCGCGTAGAGGCACCCGAAGAACCCCGCCACGTACTCCAGGCCGGGCGGATACAGCAGCATCACGCGCTCGCCCGGCTTCGCTACCTTACGCAGCGCCACCGCGATCCGCCGCGCCCGCGCGTCCAGCCCCGCGTAGCTCAGCGTTCCGTCTTCCTGACCCGCGTCATCCAGGAAGGTGTACAGCGGCTGTTCGGACCGCGATTGGGCCCGGCTCCGCAAGATTTCGACGAGGGTGGAATTCGAGGGCGTCAGCTCAGGGGAACGCGGCAAGGAAGAACCCATGTGGAAGGCCGGAGAACACCGCAAGAGCTTCAGTGGGCCGACTGCCCGTGCGACACACACCCACATGGTGCGTGGCGCGGGCGCCCTTGCAATGAGTCCGGGGGAGCAGAACTGGATACGAGAATACCACTAGGACTGGGTTCTACTGAACTTGAACAATTTGCTCGAATCGCTCACATTCGCTTGTCAGCCCTGCTTCCTGGTCTTCAGCTCTCACCCCGCCCTCTCTTGACTCCGCGAGTTCCCCTATCGGAACCGCCGTGAATCGAGTCCGGGCGCGGGGGTCTTCTCGATCGCCCACCATGACTGCTCCTCTGTATCGCCTCGCGGACGCCACCCTCGTTGAACCGCTCGTCCAGGACTTCCAGGCCTGGTGGATGACAGTGGCGCCCATGCCCGCGAGCCTGCATCTGCAGGCCTACCTGCTGCCGCTGCTGAAGGCCTACCTGCAGACGCCGGACTTCCACGCGAAGGCGGCGAAGGATCCGGAGCTGAGCGGCAGCTCGTTCGTGGGCATCGCGCCGGAGCGCGCGGAAGAGGTGCGGGCGCTCATGCAGCGGATCACCACCGCGCAGGAGGACAACATCCAGCTGGCGGAGGCGTTCGACGAGTTCCAGACGCAGCTCCTGGCGGAGGCCAAGGGCCAGTCCCTGGAGCCGCTGTACGCGCGGCTGCCGGAGCCGCTCAAGGGCGTGGTGGAGCTGGTGTACGACTACGTGAACCGCCCGTCGATGCGCGTGCACGAAGGCCTGCTGTACCGCGGCCGTCACTACAAGGCGGACCTCCAGTCGATGCGGCTGCGCCGGCTGAAGGCGGACGCGGAGCGCGACTCGCTGCTCACCACGCCGCGCCTGATGGAGGCGGGGCAGCTGGACTGGAAGGTGCCGTTCCACGACGAGCGCCTGGACAAGCTGTTCAGCCTGGACCTGGAGCCCAAGCCGCTGGAGTGGATCCGCGACGTGCTGGGAGACGCGGTGAAGTCCGACGCGGACCTGATGCCCCTGCTCACGGAGGCGCCTCAGACGCTTCCCGAGACGTGGAGCGGGCCGGGGGTGCGCATCCGCTACGTGGGCCACGCGTGCGTGCTGGTGGAGTGGAAGGGCACGTCCATCCTCATCGACGCGGTGGTGCCGGTGCGGCCGGAGAAGATGGGCCCGCTGGCGCGCATGTCCTTCGCGGACCTGCCCCGCCGCATCGACTACGTGGTCATCACCCACAGCCACCCGGATCACCTGGACATCGAGACGCTGCTGCGCCTGCGCCACCGCGTCGGCACGCTGATGGTCCCGCGCGCCAGCGGCGCCCTGGCGGGTGACTACTCGCCCCGGCTGTTGGGCAAGGCGCTCGGCTTCAAGAACGTGCTGGAGCCCTACTTCTACGAGTCCCTGCCCATCCCGGACGGAGAGATCATCGCCGCGCCGTTCATGGGCGAGCACGGCGACGTGGCCCACGCCAAGACGGCGTGGATCATCCGCACGGGCGAGGAGCGGCTCTTCTTCGCCGCCGACTCCATGTGCGTGGACGAGACGACGTACCGCGACCTGCGCGCCACCGTGGGCGACCTGCACACGGTCTTCATGAACACGGAGATCGTCGGCGCGCCGCACACGTGGATGCTGGAGGGCTTCTTCCCCAAGAAGCGCGACCGCAAGCTGGAGAAGAACCGCCGCTGCCGCGGCAGCAACTCCACCGAAGGCCTGCGCCTGCTGGAGCTGGTGGGCGCGAAGCGGCTCTTCAACTACGCCATGGGCCTGGAGCCCTGGATGGAGCACATCATCGGGCCCGCCGCCACGCCGGAGACGCCCCGCATGAAGGAGTCGGATCTGCTGCTCACCACCGCTCGCGAGCGCGGCATGCAGGCCGAACGGCTCGAGGGCGCGCGCGAGGTCCAGCTCAAGAGCTGAAGCGGGCGCGGGGCGGCCTGGCCGCCCTCCCCTCGTCGGTTGGGCTCGACGGGACGGGCTCAACCGGTATGCTCCGGAACATGAGGAATCCCCGGAAAGAAACCCTCACGTTCATCGCGGTGACGCTCGCCGTGAGCTGGACGATGGCCATCGCGTTCATCGCGGGCGGTGAGACGCGCGAGTCCGTGTGGCTGATGCGCTGGATGATGTGCGTGCCCGGCATCGTGGGCCTGGCGTGCTCGTGGTTCTTCCGTCGCGAGGCCCCGTCCGCGGTGGGCTTCTCCTTCCCTGGCTGGAAGTGGTGGTTCCTGGGGCTGGCGCTGCCCCTGGCGTACGCCGCCGTCATCACGCCGCTGGCCTACGCGATCCGGCTCGTCACCGGGGACGCGTCCTTCATCACGTACCAGCCGGAGCTGCTCAAGGGCCCGTTCGGGCTCACGGGCGTGGCGGTGGTGCCGGTGATGATTCTCATGTTCTGGGCGATGACGGTGACGTGGTGGCTGGCCGCCGCGGCCGTGCGCTGGCGCTGGGTGGAGAAGCTGGGCGCGAAGCTGCCCGAGCGATGGCGCTGGCTGCGCCACGGCGTGTTCGCGCTGGTGTGGGCGCCCGTCGTGGGCTTCGGCGTCCCCAGCGAGCTGGGTGAGGAGGTGGGCTGGCGCGGGACGCTGACGCGCTGGTGGATGCACCGGCCTGCGCTGGCCGCGGCCATCACCATGCCGGTGTGGGCCGCGTTCCACCTGCCCCTCATCTTCTCCAAGGCGCAGCGCGGGCACGTAGGGCAGAACGTGACGTTCCTGCTGTCCATCGCCGTGGCCGCGGTGGTGTTCGCGCAGCTCTACATGGCGTCGCGCTCCATCTGGCCGCCCGCCCTCTTCCACATCAGCTGGAACCTCATCAACCCGCAGCTCTTCGGCAGCGTCTACAACGGCCGGCCGGGGCTCTTCGGCGGCCAGGTCTGGGTCTTCAACGGCGAGGGCGTCTTCGGCGTGCTGCTCCACGGGCTGGTGGCCGTGTGGCTCTTCCGCCATTGGAGGCGCAGCGCCCGGGCCGAGGAAAGCGCGGTATTGCCGGAGTCGTCCGCCACGCCCGCCTGAAGAGGCCTTGCGGCCCGCCGAGCGCAGGCTTTTCCGCATGTGACATCCTGGGTGGGCAACAGTTACTCTGCCGCGCGAGATGACCCCTGCCGTCCGGGCCGACATGGAAGCACGTGCCGACCGCGCCCTACGCCGGGGTGAGCTGGCGGAGGCGTTCGAGCTCTTCGAGCACCTCCTCGCCGCCTTTCCGCGCGAGGAGGCCCTGGCCGCGAAGCTGGCCCACCTGCGCGACAGCCTCCAGCCGGAGGAGCTTCAGCTCCTGAAGAACCGCGTTCGCGAGCCCCAGCGCCTCCCGCTGGGCCCGCCCTCGTCCATGCAGGAGGGCGAGCGGCTCTTCACGTTGGGTGACTACGTGGGCGCCGCCGCCGCGTACCGCCGGGCCCTCCAGGAGCGCCCCGGCAACGAGCTGGTGCAGGAGCGGCTCGAGGAGCTGTACCGGATGGCCCGCGAGATGCCCGTGCAGTCCCCCACGGACCGGGCGCTTCCCGCGCAGAAGGAGGATCGCCTCCAGGCCCTCCTGGACCGGCTGGCCTCCCGGCGTCGCCTCAAGCGCGACTGAGGGGGCCGCCCCCGCGTCCTCCGCGAGCGCGGATCCGACGTCAGCGCTGATTCGTGCGTTGCACCCCCCTGGGGTGGCACCTACAATCCGCACCGACGTTGCTGTCATAGTGCCGCCCGTTCCCACTGACACCCGCGTCCGACTTTCTTCGTTCCTATGGCTCGACCTCTTCGACTCGGCGTCCTCACCGGCGGTGGTGATTGCCCGGGACTCAATGCGCTCATCCGGGGCCTCGTGCGACGGGGCGTGTACGAGTTCGGCCATTCGTTCGTCGGCATCGAGAACGGCTACATGGGCCTGGTGGAGCCGGAGCTCGTCCGCCCGCTCGGGGTGGAGGACACGCGCGGCATCCTGCCCAAGGGCGGCACCATCCTCGGCACGTCCAACAAGGCGAACCCGTTCTCCTACCCCGTGCGGGAGGGAGAGAGCTGGGTGGATCGGGACGTGTCGGATCAGGTCCTGCGCCGCTGCGAGGAGTTGCGGCTGGACGGACTGGTCGCGATTGGCGGGGACGGCACGCTGTCCATCGCGGACAAGCTGGCGGGCAAGGGGCTGAAGGTCGTCGGGTGTCCGAAGACCATCGACAATGACCTGTCCGGCACGGACCAGACGTTCGGGTTCGACACCGCGCGGCTCATCGTCACGGAGGCGCTGGACCGGCTGCACTCCACCGCGGAGGCGCACGACCGCGTGATGGTGCTGGAGATCATGGGCCGCCACGCGGGCTTCCTCACGCTGGAGAGCGGCCTCGCCGGTGGCGCGGACCTCATCCTCATCCCGGAGATTCCGTACCGCGTGGAGTCCGTGCTGGAGACGCTGAAGCGGCGGGCCACGCGGCGGCGCAGCTTCTCCATCATCGCCATCTCCGAAGGCGCGTATCCGGAGGGCGGCACGCTGTCCGTGCTGGCGGAGGCCACGGACATCCCGGGCCGGGGCGTGGTGCGGCTGGGCGGCTCCGGCAAGGTGTGCGCGGACCTGCTGGCGAGCCACATCGACGCGGAGATCCGCGTGACGGTGCTGGGCCACCTGCAGCGCGGTGGCAGCCCGAGCGCGGCGGACCGGGTGCTGGCCACGCGCTACGGCTGCAAGGTGCTGGACCTGGTGCGGGACGGACAGTGGGGGCACATGGTGGCGCTCAGGAACAACGACGTCATCCCCGTGCCGCTGAGTGAGTCTCGCAAGGAGCGACGCGTGGACGTCCAGGGGGACCTGGTGCGGTTCGCGCGGAGCATGGGCATCGGGTTCGGGGACTGAGGGGAGAGCGCGCACCGCACGCCATGACGCTCGTCGGCCGCCATATCGGTCGCTATCGCATCCTGGAGGAGCTGGGCTCCGGGGGCATGAGCGTCGTGTACAAGGGCCTGGACACGGCCCTGGACCGCGAGGTCGCGGTGAAGGTGCTGCACCCGCACCTGGCCGGCAAGGACGAGTCGCGCCGTCGCCTGGCTCGCGAGGCCCGCGCGGTGGCGAAGCTGCACCACCCCAACATCCTGGAGGTGTTCGACTTCTCCTCGGCGGAGGCGCACGACGCCTTCATCGTCACGGAGTACATCCGGGGCCGCACGCTCAAGACGTACCTGGATGAAGGCCCGCTGGAGCCGCCGGAGCTGGCGGCGATGATCATCCATGAGCTGGCGGCGGCGCTGGCGCACGCGCACGAGGCGGGCGTCATCCACCGCGACCTGAAGCCGGAGAACGTCATGGTGCGCGAGGACGGGGTCCTCAAGCTCATGGACTTCGGCATCGCGCGGCTCCTGGACATCGAGGACCGGATGACGGTGACGGGCGCGCTGGTGGGCTCGCCCGCGCACATGTCGCCGGAGATCATCGAGGGCCTGGAGGCCGGGCCGGAGGCGGACGTCTTCAGCCTGGGGATCATGTTCTACGCGCTGATGACGGGCCGGCTGCCCTTCACCGCGTCGAACACCACGGCGACGCTCAAGCGCATCCTGGACGGGGCGTATGAGGACCCGCGCCGCCGCGTGCCCACGCTGTCGGACGAGTTGGCGGAGATCTGCGCGACGTGCCTCCAGCGCGACCCGGCCCGGCGCTACCCCAACGCGGGGAAGCTGCGCGACGCGCTGGCGGATGCGCTCGCGGGGCTGGGGTTCTCCCGGGTGGGCGAGGAGCTGATCTCCTTCTTCGCGGATCCGCCGTCGTACCAGCGGCTCGCGCGCCAGCGCATCGTCGCGGCGCTGCTGGAGCGCGGGGAGCGGCAGCTCGCGGAGAAGCGGACGCCGCGCGCGCTGGCGTGCCTCAACCACGTGCTCGCGCTGGACGCGACGAATGAACGGGCGCTGGGGCTGCTCAAGGGCATCCAGCGTCAGCAGCGGCGGCGCACGTGGCGCAGGCGCGGCATCCGCGCGGGCATCGGGGCGGGCGTGGCGCTCGCGTTGGGGCTGGGCGGCTGGCAGATGTCCCGGATGAACGCGAGCACGCCCGAGACGCCGGAGGTGCGGACGGCGGATCCGCGCGCGGAGGGCTCGAAGACTCCGGGTGCGCAGGTCGCGGCTGGCACCGCTGGAACGAGCGGCACGGGTACTCCGAACGGCGCGCAGGGCGCGGGTGGCACGGCGAATCCGCCCGATGGCACAAGCACGGGTGGCACGACGGGTTCTCCCGACGGCACGGGCATCCCTCAGGGCGCGCAGGCCACGGGCTCGCGTCCCACCGGTGCGCAGGGCACGGGCGGCACGGGCACTCCCGGCCGGGACGCGCTCCTGCCTCCCCCCGAGCTCAACCCTCGCGTCCCCTCCCCACCGGAGCGCACGCCGTCGCGCCCCACGGTGGTCGCCAGCCTCGATCCGCAGGACGACGCCAGGTCCGCGCGCAACGGGAAGCTCCCCGTGTCCATCCTCGTGCGCCCCTACGGCTCCATCCGCGTGGACGGCGGCCCCGCGGGCACGCAGCAGCTCGCGCAGCACGACGTGCACCTGTCCCCGGGCGAGCACACCGTCACCGTCTCCTGCGGCTACTGCGAGGACGCCACGGAGACCATCCACGTGAAGCCGGACGGCGAGAACGTCTTCCGCCTGCGCGCCCTGCTGAAGGCCTCGCAGCTCGCCATGGACTACCAGCCGCCGGACGCCACCGTGCGCGTGGGAGACGTGGAGCGCGCCGCGAACGACAGCCTCCAGCACCCCTTCGACATCCGCTCCCCCCGCGGCCCCGCCAGCTTCCAGCACCGCGTGGAGGTGGAGATCTCCTCCCCCGGCTACAAGACGGAGAAGCGCGTCGTCCTGCTGGAGCCCGGCAAGCCCACCACCCTGCGCGGGAGCCTGGCGCCCGAATGAGCCGAGGCCCGCTGCTTCTCACGTTCCTCCTCCTGGCCGCCCTGCTCGGCCCCGCGTCCGCGCGCGCCCAGACACCCCTGGGCGCGGATCCGGAGGTCGCCGCGCTGCGCTCGTCCTTCGAGTACGGCAAGTACGCGGAGGTGCTGGAGCGCGCCGGCCAGCGCATCGACCGGGGCGACCTGCCGGAGGAGGACCTGGTGGAGCTTCACAAGCTCGCGGGCCTGTCCGCCTTCAACCTCAACAAGACGGACGACGCTGAACGCCACCTGCGCGCCGTGCTCCGGTTGGACCCCGACTTCAGCCTGGACCCCTTCGTCGTCCCGCCCCCGGCCGTCGCCTACTTCGAGGACCTCAAGAACCAGATGTCCGGCGAGCGCGAGTTCCTCCGCCAGGAGCAGCGCTTGCGCCTGGAGCGCGAGAAGACCGAACAGGAGCGCCGGGAACAGGAGCGCGTCGCCCTGGAGACGCAGCGCCGCCGCGCGGAGGAGCTGGCCCGCCAGGTCACCGTGCGCACCGTGGAGAAGCGCAACTTCCTGGTCAACTTCGTCCCCTTCGGCGCCGGCCAGTTCCAGCAGGGCCGCAACGGCATGGGCATCGCCTTCGCCGCGACGGAAGGCGTGCTGGCCATCACCAGCATCATCGCGTTCTTCGCGTACGACTCGCTCTTCGAGGAGCGGCTCATCAACCTGGACAACGTGCTGGATGAAGATGGCCGCGCGGCCATCCCGGTGCGCTACATCCCCACCGACCGCGCCCGGCAGGCGGACACCTGGCAGTTGCTCAAGCTCGCGTCCGCCACCGGCTTCTACACCGTCTACACCCTGGGCGTGGTGGACGCCGTCTACCACCACGAGGACCAGGTGGTGACGAGCACCACCGTCGAGTCCCGCCCCGAACCGAAGCCCTCTCCCTCCGTCTCCCAGGCCGCGCCGCCGCGCGTGCGGCTGTACTCCACCCAAGGTGGACTGGGCGCCGGCTTCTCCCTCACGTTCTAGCCCCAAGAACCCAAAGTCCGCCCATGGCCAGCCTCACCGTCCGCACCCCCGATGGAAAGGTCCGCACGGTCTCCCTGCTCAAGCGCATCACCAGCCTGGGGCGGGGCACCGACAACGACGTGCCGCTGGAGGACTCGAGCGTCCCCGCCAACGCCCTGCACGTCACCTTCGACGGCACCCGCTACGAAGTGGGCAGCCTGGGCGCCACCTTCCACGTCAACGGCAAGCGCCGGGACAACCACGCGCTCGCCACCGGCGACGTGGTCAAGGTCGGCGGCACCGAGCTGACCTTCTCCCGCGAGGACGCCCCCCGCGAGCCCGTGCGCCGCGAGGTGCCCGAGCGCGAGGTGTCCCTGCCCTCGGCCGCCACGGCGTCGTCGGATTCGCACACGGCGGAGCTGCCCGGCGTGGTGGGCCGGGAGCTGGTGCTGCTCAAGCGGCTGACGGCGTTCAGCGAGCGGCTCTTCGGCAGCTACGACGTGGACCGCATCCTGGAGAGCCTGCTGGACGAGGCCATCGAGGTGACGCGCGCCGACAAGGGCTTCCTCATCCTGATGGAGAGCGGCGAGCCGCGCGTGAAGGCCGCGCGCAACGTGGCCCGGGAGAACATCGAGGACGCGGTGGAGAAGCTGTCCGACTCCATCATCGCCAAGGTGGTGAAGGACCAGAAGGCCATCATCGTCGCGGACGCGCTGGACGCGCCGGAGTTCAAGGCCAGCGAGTCCGTGGTGAACCTCAAGGTCCACTCCGTCATGTGCGTGCCCGTCATGCACAAGGGCGACCTGTTCGGCGTGCTCTACGTGGGCAACGACCGGCTGGTGAACCGCTTCGAGCCCAAGAGCCTGGACATGCTCACGGTGTTCGCGGCGCAGGCGTCCCTGCTCCTGCAGAACGCGCTGCTCGTGAACGACCTGAAGCTCGACAACACGGAGCTGCGCCGCAAGCTGGAGGACCAGCGCTACGGCGACATCGTGGGCGCGTGCCAGGGCATGCGGGACGTGTACAAGCGCATCGACAAGATCGCGCCCACGGACATCTCCGTGCTGATTACCGGCGAGACGGGCACGGGCAAGGAGCTCATCGCCCGGGAGATCCACCGCCGCTCGCCGCGCACCAAGGGCCCGTTCATCACGGTGAACTGCGGCGCCATCCCGGAGAACCTGCTGGAGAGCGAGCTGTTCGGCCACGCCAAGGGCGCCTTCACCGGCGCGGTGGCGACGCGGCCCGGCAAGTTCCAGGCGGCCATCGGCGGCACGCTCTTCCTGGACGAAATCGGCGAGATGCCGCTCCAGCTCCAGGTGAAGCTCTTGCGCGCGCTCCAGGACAAGGTCGTCTACAAGGTCGGCGAGAACCGCGGCGAGCCGGTGGACATCCGCGTGGTGGCCGCGACGAACAAGATCCTGGAGGAAGAGGTGAAGCGGAACACGTTCCGCGAGGACCTCTACTACCGGCTCAACGTCGTCACCGTGAAGCTGCCGCCCCTGCGCGAGCGCGGCGAGGACGTCATCGTCCTGGGGCGCTTCTTCCTCCAGAAGTACGCGCGCGAGTTCAACTCCAAGGCGCGGGGCTTCACGCCCGCGGCCGCCGTGTCCATGAAGAAGTACGGCTGGCCGGGCAACATCCGCGAGCTGGAGAACCGCCTGAAGAAGGCGGTGGTGCTGGCGGACAAGCCGCTCCTGGGCGCGGACGACCTGGACCTCAAGCCGGAGAACCTGGAGCCCATCATGCCGCTGCTCCAGGCGAAGGAAGAGTTCCAGAAGCGTTACATCAACGAGGTCCTGGCCCGGAACAACGGCAACCGCACCAAGACGGCCAAGGACCTGGGCGTGGACCCGCGCACCATCTTCCGCCACCTGGAGAAGCTGGAGGCGGAGAAGACAGGCGGGCCGCTTCCTCCCGACGAGAACGAGGAACTGCTATAGCGTTCCCGCCAAGCCACGCCATGCACCGTCACGCGACGCGACAGTCCCGGGGCATCCTCCAGCCGCTGGTGACGGCCCTGGGGCTCGCGGCGATCGCGACGGGCTCCGGGTGCCTCATCCCCCAGGACGTGGCGCTCCTGGAGAGCCTGCCCGAGTTCAGGAACCGACCGCCGCGCATCCTGGAGGAGCAGGTGGAGCCCTCCGAGCGCATCCTGCGCGCCTTCGGCGTGGGCAGCTGCACCCAGGACTTCAACGTGGTGGTGGAGGACCTGGACGTCGACGACCGCATCACCGTGGAGTGGTACGTGGACTACAACCCGTCCAACCCCACGGGCTACTACCGGCAGATCGTCCTCGCCAACACCGGCCAGCCCCGCCGTGACGACCGGGGCACGCTGCGCATGGACCTGCGCTCGGCCAACAACCCGCTGGCCCCGCCGGGCATCCACCTGGTGGAGGCGTTCGTCACCGACCGGCACCTCACCAACCGCCAGCCGGATCCGCCCGACGAGGTCATCCTCGCGGACGGCGGCGTGGTGAAGAACCCGGGCTTCGTCACCTCGTACTCGTGGGTGGTGAACACGGTGGCGGGGGACTGCCAGTGAGGCGAGAGCTCCGGGCCCTGGCGCTGGCGCTCGGGCTGACCGGGGCCGGGTGCGGCTTCTTCGAGGAGGAGCCGCCCCCGGAGCAGCTGGTGTGCCGCTCCGACGCGGAGTGCGCCGCCGGACAGGTGTGCTTCGTGGATGGCTGCGGCAACCCCGGCGGCGACATCGTCGTGGAGGTGCAGCCCCACCCCAAGGCGGGCCTGCTCGCGCAGGACTTCCCGGTGGACCGGCTGCGGGCGGAGCAGAACCTGGAGCTCTTCAGCCCCGTGCGCCTGACGGGCACCGTCACGCGCGGCACCACCGCCACGCCGGACGGCGGCACGGCCCCCCTGCCCTACCGCGCCCCCATCCACCTGCTGGCCACGGGCGACAGCCGCCTCATCCCGGGCGTGGCGCGGCGCTTCGAGACGACGCTCACCCCGGATGACGGCGCGTGGGTGCTGCCCGTGGGCAGCGGCCAGTACACCGTGACGCTCACGCCGGTGGACCCGGCCCTGCCGCCCTTGTCGCGCGACGCCTTCGTGGATCCCTCCTCCGGCGGCGTGGTGGCGTTCGAGCTGCCCACCGCCGCGCGCGTGGTGACGCTGACGGGGACGCTGATGCTCCAGGGGGCGAAGCGGGTGGACGCGGACATGGAGGTGCAGGTGCTGGATGAGTCCCTGCGCCCGCTGTCCCAACGCGCCCGCGTGGCCCGCGACACGGGCGCGTTCCAGCTGGTGCTGGGCGCGGAGGACGCACGGCGCGCCACGGTGCTCGTGCGCGCGACGCCGGTGAGCGCCTCGGACCAGGTGCCCTGGAAGACCTTCGTGGTGGACCCGTCCACCACCTCCTCCATCCCGCTGGAGCTGGGCGACCCCGGCGCGGCCGTGAAGGTGGAGGGCCGCGTGCTGGAGAGGGACGGCCAGACGCCCATGGCCGGCGCGCGCGTGTCGCTCCAGGGCCGCGTGGCCGGCGGGGGCACCTTCAAGGGCGAGCCGGCGCTGACGGACGCGCAGGGGCGCTACCAGCTCACATCCCTGCCTGGCGTGGCGGAGTCCCCGCTCACGCTGGTCGTCGTCCCGCCGCCCCGCTCGCTGTCGCGCCTGACGCCCGTGAACGTGACGGTGGCGGCGGTGGACACGGTGCTGCCGGACGTGACGTGCCCGGAGCGCATGACCGTGGTGGGCAGCGTGAGGAACCCGGAGGGCACCGGCCCCGCGTCGGGCGTGCGCGTCGTGGTGGAGCCGGTGGGGGCCCTGGAGGGCTATCCGCAGCCGCCCCTGGGCTTCGAGTCGCCGCTCACCACCAACAGCGACGGCAACTTCGCGCTGGCGCTGGACCCGGGCGAGTACCGGCTGGACTTCCTGCCCGGGGAGAACCTGCCGCGCGTCAGCCGCTTCGTCACCGTGCCGGCCGGCACCGCCGACTCGGAGGTGATGACGCTGGCCGCCTTCACGCTGTCACGGGGGCGTTCGCTGAGCGGCCGCATCACCCTGCCCCCGGACCCGGCGCTGGCGCCGGACGGAATCGCGGCGAACGCGTCCGTGCGCTTCTTCCGCGTGGTGACGGTGGGGGGACGGCCGGAGTCCATCCTGCTCGCGCAGACCGTGTCCGACAGCACGGGGCGCTACTCCACCGTGCTGCCCACGCGCTGAGCGCCGCGTGTCTACCGGCCGCTGTCCTTGCGGCGCGCGGTGTCGAAGGCGGCGTGCAGCGCGTCCACCGCGCCGCCCACCTCGCCCGCGTACTGCACCGCGTGGATGGTGTAGAGGTCCTGCACCCGCGTGAGGTGGCGGTACACCGAGCGCAGCTCCACGCGCGCGGGGTCCCTCGACTCCAGGGCGCACTCGGACTCGGACTTGCGCACGCGCGTCAGCCAGTCCGTGCGGAAGCGCATCCACTCCTGGTCGACCTTGCGGGCGGGGAGGACGTGCACGAGCTTCTCGCGCTCGGACTCCAGGTCCTTCCAGTGCGCGGTCGCGGCGTCCAGGCACTCGCGCACGGTGAGCGGCGGCGTCACCGGCGGGGGCCGCGCGGGCGTCATCGCCGCGACGGAGTTCCCCACGTTCCAGATCAGCCACAGCGAGACCAGCGAGGCCAGCGTGATGTGGACCGCGTACGCGGCGCCACGGTAGCGGCGGAAGCGGGGGTCCTTCTGCGAGTCGGGAGCGGACACGGGGCCCAGGTCTTACGACCCTGGACCCCGGGTGGCAATGCTTCCCTTGCGCACCGTCCGGAAGGCGAACCCTCCGGCGGCGGCGGGGGGACTACTGGCCCGCGGCGGGGGCGGCCACGGCCGGAGCGGCCTGGGGCGCGGCGGCCGGGGCGGCGGCGGGCACCGCGGCGGCGTCACCGCCGGCGGCGGCGCGCTTGGCGGAGCTCAGGCGGCCGCGGAACTGCGACAGGTACTGGGTGGCCGGGTACGTGGCCAGCGCGTCGCGCACCGTGTCCGCCGCCTTATCGAACGCGCCCGTCTCCTGGTACGACTGGGCCAGCAGCAGCATGGCGTAGTCACGCGTCTTGGACTTCTTGTCGCCTTCCACGAAGCGGGCCAGCAGCGGCACCGCCTTGTCGTGCTGACGCAGCTGGTTGTAGGCCGTGCCCAGGAAGAAGGACGCGTCCAGCGCCTCCGCCTCCGCGGGGTTCATGGCCAGGAAGCGCGACAGCTCCTCCACCACGGCGGGCATCTCGTTCTTGCGGAAGGCGATCTTCCCGCGCTCGAAGGCCGCGTCGCCCGTCTCGCGGCGCAGGATGGCGGCGCGGTCGTTGAGGGCCTGGCGCTCCAGCGAGGACAGCTTCTGCGTGTCCAGCTTCACCAGCGCGTCGATGCCCTTGAGCCGCTCGTCACCCGGCAGCGTGGTCATCATCTTGTAGACCTCGCCCGCGGCGCGCTGGGCCGTCAGGTGCGCGGTGGTGTCCGCGCGCTGCTTCTCCAGCTGCGTGGAGAGGTCCGCCACCTGCTTCTCCAGCCGCTCGCGCTCATTGGTGTTGCTGGAGCTGCGCGCGCCGTTCACCAGCACCGCGCCACCGACCGCCAGGATCGCGAAGAGCGCGTAGGCCACGGCCGAGGAGATCCACTGCCGCTTCTGGAAGTCCTCGTGACGCTTGCCAACCGCCTTCACCTCCGCGTGGAGGTTCTTCAGCAGGTTGTCCGTCTTGATGACGAGGTTGCGGGACTCGATGACTTCGCGGCGGAGCTCGGAGAGTTCCTTCTCGAGATCGGTCTTCGGCTGTTCAGAGGGGGCCATGGACATCTTTCTGGGACCGGAAATGACTTCGGCCGACTCACGCATGCTAGGGGACTCTCCGGGATGAGGGGCGGGTTCTTTTTCCGCTCCCCAACAGGGCCCTTGGTGCCCACCATTCCCCGGAAGTCCCTGCTCCGCGCGCTCGCCTGCTCTCGTATTGGAACTTTCCGCGCGACTAGAAGTTGGTCAGCGGGCGAGACGGATCCGGCGGGAACGCGTAGGTGATGCCGAGCGCGAACCAGTTGCCGCCGTGGCTGAAGCTGAAGGGCCCCGAATACTTCGCCGTGTCCGGAGACTCCACGGGGCCGCGCAGGAACATGAAGCGGTACTCGGCGGTGATGCCCCACTTCGCGGACAGCCGGAGCGTGGCGCCGAGCGAGCCCACCCAGGCCTGGGAGACCTGCTCCTTAATGGCCGAGCCCTCGCGCGTCGAGGAGATGACCGTGGGCCCCGTGAGCACGCCCGCGAAGGGCACCAGCCCCTGCGGCCCGACGTCGAGCACGCCCTGGAAGCGGACGCCGAGGAGGATGCCGTACGACAGTGTGCTGACCTTGCGGGACACGGTGGTGGCGTCGGGCCCGGGCTCCGACAGGCGCAGGTTCTGCGCGGTGCCAAGCAGGTCGATGCCGATCTCCACCAGGTCCGACATCGCGTACGCGAACGTGGCCACGCCCACGGGCCCCCCGGAGGACTCCGGCGCGCGCTCCAGGCCGTTGCCCGGTCCCTTGGCGCCGTACCAGGAGTCGTAGAGCGTGTTGTTGGAGGTGAGCCGGTAGCCGGCCTGCACGGTGATGCGGCCCACGCCATTCAGGTCGTTGGGCGCCCGCTCCGCGCTCCAATCGCCCTCCTCCTGGGCAAGGGCGACGACGGGCGCGGTGGCGAGGGCGAAGACGAGCGGCAGACGGCGGAGCATCAAGGCGTGGATCCCGGGGCTTTCTGCCGGCACGGGCGCTCGCGGCCCGGTGCTACAGGCGTGTCGCACACCGTAGCCGGGGATGTTGCCGCGTCAACTTTCCGGTCCGTCCCCCACCGTGTCGATTTCGCGCCCTACCATTCGTCGCCATTTTGAACCCGACGTTCCAGGAGAACTCCCCATGCGCTTCATGATGATCGTCAAGGCAACCCCCGAGAGCGAGACCGGCCGGCTCCCCACGACGGAGGAGCTGACCGAGATGGGCAGGTACAACGAGGAGCTGGTGAAGGCCGGCATCCTGCTCGCGGGAGAGGGGCTGCACTCCAGCTCCAAGGGCGTCCGCGTGACGTTCTCCAAGACGGGGACGACGGTGAAGGATGGCCCCTTCTCGGAGACGAAGGAGCTGATCGCCGGCTTCTGGATCATCGAGGTGAAGTCGCGCGAGGAGGCCGTCGCCTGGGCGCGCCGCATCCCCTTCCAGGACGGGGAGGTGGAGATCCGCCAGGTGGCCTCCGCGGAGGACTTCGCGCCCAGCGACCCCACGGGCGAGCTGCGCGCGCGTGAAGAGGAGCTGCGCGCGCAGGTCGAGGCGAAGGCCAGGGCCTGAGCCGTCAGCGGGCGCGCCGCTCCAGCTCCAACAGCGGCATCTCCAGCACCACCACCGTGCCGTGCGTGCACGGCGGTGTGAAGTCCGCGCGATCCAACTCGCCCAGCAGCGCGCGCAGCTGCGCGTCGGTGAGCGGCGAGGAAGACGCGCGGCGCGCGGCGTGACAGGCCATCACGCGCACGGCCTCCGCCAGGCTCGTCACGTCCAGCGGAGCGCTGCGCGGAGGCAACGCGCGCGACAGGGCCTCCAGGAGCGCGCGCGGGTCCACGCCCTCCAGGCCCGCCGGCACCGACTTGAGCGCGAGCGCCGTGCCCCCAAACGGTTCCACGTCCACGCCCAGCTTGAGCAGCGCCTCGCGGCCGTCCACCAGCGCCTTCACCGCCGCCAGCGACAGGTCCACCGTCGTGCCGAACAGCGACGGCGGCGGCGCCTTCGTGTCGTCCTCCAACCGGCGCATGTACGCGGTGAGGCGCGCGCGCTCCAGCGCGGCGTGCGGATCCAGCACCACCAGCGTGCCGCCGGGGCCCTCGCAGACATGGAAGCGGCTGCCCAACAGCCCCATGGGGCGCAGCGCCGCGAAGTAGCCCGGAGGCGGCGCCTCGTTGAGCTGCGGCTGCGCTTCGCCGAACCCGAGCGAGCGGCCCGGCACCTGGGGCGCCTGGAACGGACCGGGGAACGCGCTGCCCTGGGCGCCACCATGGGGCACGAAGTAGGACGGCGTTAGCGGGCGCGCGGGCGTGGAGCCTCCCGGTGCGTCCATCGCGGTGGGCAACGGCGCCCCCCAGGTGGCCTCCTGCGCGCGGGTGAGGAAGCGCTCCACGGCGTGCGCGTAGTGCGCGGCGTCGCGGGGCTGCGGGTTCGCGGCCTGCTCTTCCGGCGAGCCCAGCCACGGGGCCGCGCGCAGCACGCGCGAGAGGGCGGCGCTGATCGCGTCCTGCACGCCGCGCGCGTCCGCGAAGCGCACCTCCATCTTCTGCGGGTGCACGTTGACGTCCACCGCGGCGGGCTCCACGTCGATGTGCAGCACCACCACCGGCTGGCGGCCCGCGGGCAGGAAGTCCTGGAACGCGCGCTGCACGGTGCTGATGAGGCCGCGGTCGCGGATGTAGCGGCGGTTGACGAAGGTATAGAGGCCGCGCGCGTTGGGCAGCGTGTACTCCGGCGACGCGAGGTAGCCCGTGACGACGACGCCCAGCCGGCGCTCCTCCACCGGGAACAGGTGCGGGAAGGACGCGGGGCCCAGGGCCGCGGCGATGCGCTCGCGCGGATCATGCCCGCTGGCGGGGCTGGAGAAGAGCTCGTTGCCCTCGTGCGAGGCGAAGAAGCCGACCTCCGGGTGCGCGAGCGCCAGGCGCACCACGGCCTCCTCGCAGTGCTTGAGCTCGGTGGCGCCCTGGCGCATGAACTTGCGGCGCGCGGGCACGTTGAAGAACAGGTCCTCCACGGTGATGACAGTGCCCACGCGGGGCGGCGCGTCCTCCACCGTGGGCGGTCCGCCGCCCTCCACCTTGACCTGGGTGCCCTCGTGCGCGTCCGGCTCCGCGGTGTGCAGCGTGAAGCGGGACACGGAGGCGATGGCGGGGATGGCCTCGCCCCGGAACCCCATGGAGTCGATGTGGAAGAGGTCGTCCAGCTCCCGCAGCTTGCTGGTGGCGTGGCGCTCCAGGCAGAGCGTGGCGTCCTCGCGGCTCATGCCGTGGCCGTCGTCGGAGATGGTGATGCGGCCCACGCCGCCCGCCTCCAGCTCCACGCGCACGGTGCGGGCGCCAGCGTCCAGCGAGTTCTCGCACAGCTCCTTCACCACGGAGGCGGGGCGCTCCACCACCTCACCGGCGGCGATCTTGTTGATGAGCACGTCGCTCAGGCGCGCGATTCGGGACATGGCGATCAGCCACCCTCCGCCACCTGGATGACGTTGTCCAGAACATCACGGGTGCACTCGGCTGACATTCCTGGACGGCTGGGCTAACACCCGCCCCTGCGAATGGAAGTGATCCGAGCAGGCAAGGGCCCGATGCGCATCGCGGTGACAGGCGCCAATGGCGACTACGGCAGGCTGCTGCTGCCGAGGCTGGAAGCGGACCCCGGCGTGGAGAGCATCCTCGTGCTGGACACGAAGGAGCCCCAGGGCACGGGCAAGGTGGAGTTCCACCGCGTGGACCTCACCCGCTACGACGCGGAAGCCGAGCTGACGGACGCGCTCACCGAGCGCCCCGTGGACGCCCTCTTCCACCTGGCGTTCCTCTTCGGGCCCATCCTCAACGGCCCGCTGGCGCACGAGCTGGAAGTCATTGGCACCATGAACGTGCTGACGGCGGTGGGCCGCGCGCGGCTGCCCCGGCTGGTGGTGCCGTCGCTCACGGTGACGTACGGCGCGCGGGGCAACAACCCGGCGCTCCTGCGCGAGGGCTCGCCGCTGTTTGGCTGTCCGCACAGCCGCTTCGTGAACGACAAGGTGGAGGTGGAGGGACAGGTGCGGGCGTTCCGCGAGCGCAACCCGGACACCCGCACGCTGGTGTTGCGCTTCGCTCCCCTGCTCGGCCCGAGCCTGGACAATCCGGCGACGCGGTTGCTGTCGCACGCGGTGGTGCCCACGCTTCTGGGATTCGACCCGCTCTGGCAGGCGATCCACGAGGAGGACGCGGGCCGGGCGCTGCACCTGGCCCTGAGGGCGGACGCGGCGGGAGAATTCAACGTCGTGGGGCGCGGAGTGTTGCCCCTCTCCGGACTCATCCGCCAGGCGGGCGCGCGACCGCTCCCCCTGCCGGGGCCGTTGTTTCGTGGAGCACTTCGCGCGCTCGGCGTAGTGGGGGCGGGCACGTTGCCGGTGGCCCTGCTCGACTACATGCATTACTCCTGGGTCGCGGACGGGGAGCGCGCCGAGTCCGCGCTGGGGTTCGTGCCCCTCCACCATGTCAGGGACGCCGCCTCGGCGCTCAGAAGGAGCCAGTCATGACCAAGGGTGTCCTCGGGAATGATCCCTTCCAGCGGGGCGCCGCGCCCCGCACGGGCGAGGTGAAGGACGACGCGGCCGACCCGAAGGCCGCGAAGAAGTCCGCGGGGTCGAAGTCCGCGAAGGGCGCGAAGTCAGCGGGCAAGGCGAAGAGCGCCAAGGGTGGCGCGCCGAAGTCCGGCGCCCAGGCGAAGGCGCCCAGGGGCGGCAAGGCCGCGGAGGCCAAGCAGGCCACCGCGACGCCGAAGACGCCCGCCGCCAAGGTCCACATGTTCGAGGCCCGCACGGACGGACGCGGGAGCGCGCGGCACGAGCAGGACGCGCGCGACGTGGAGCAAGCCTCGGAAGCGAAGCACGGGCGTTCGTCCGCGAAGGACGCGCACGCTTCGGGCCAGCATCCGGCCGGCGAGGACGTCTCGCCGCTGCGTGAGCCCTCCGTACCAGGCCCCGCCGCCGAGCCCCGGCCTTCGCGGCCCCAGGTGCTGGCGGAGGAGGTTCACGGCGCGCGTCCCCAGGAGCGCAAGGTGGACCGCGCCCTGACGGAAGCGCTCGCGTCGGAGGCGGCGGAGACCGCGGCGAAGACGGCCGTGGACGAGCTGTTCGAGGGACAAAAGGGCCCGGACCGCGACATCGAGCGCATCCTCGCGACGGAGCTCGTCGCGGAGGTGGCCGAGTCCGCCGTGCGGCAGGTGCTGGACCACGGCCATGGCGAAGCCTCCGAGCGCGAGGTCGCCACCGCCGTCGCCACCCAGGTGGCCGAGGCCACCGCGGGTGTCGCCGTGGACGAGGTGCTGGACCACGACGCCAACGGCCCCGAGGAGCGGGCCCTGGACGAAGACGGCGAGGGGGGCTGGCCCACCGACGCCTGGATCCGCGACCCGAAGGACGTGCCTCCGGAGGACACCGGGGACACCTGGACCGCGGATGCCTGGCGCCGCGACCCGGAGGGGATGTCCGCGCCGGAGGACCCGGAAGAGAACGACGACCTGATCACCGGCGTCGAGCGCGTCGAGGAGAACGGCGTGCACATCTCCGTCTCCATCATCGAGGGCGCCGCCCCCACGGACGTGGAGCCCGAGGTGGAGCTGCCCGACGAGACCCACGACGAGCTGCCCCCCAGCCGCAGGCCCCTGTCGCTCGTGAGCGACCCCGGCGGGGCGCCCCTCCCCGAGGAAGCGGAGCGGGCCGCGCAGGGCTACGACCGTCCGGAGGAGCCGGCCCCGGCGTCCGGCTTCGCGGGCCGCGCCGCGGGCATGTTCTCGCTGGCGAAGGAGATCGCCGGCCAGGCGCTCGCGAGCGAAGGCCTGGGCCGCGCTGTGGGCGCCATGCACGGCCTGATGGAGGCCATGCGCACCAGCCTGGGCGCGGGCGGCGGCAGCCGGCTGGACGACTACGGCAAGGACGCGGGCCTGGTGGAGAGCCTCCAGCCCGTCCTCGACTTCCTCTACGAGCAGTACTGGCGCGTCTCCGTGGAGGGCGTGGATCAGGTGCCGCGCGGCGCCTCCATCCTCGTCGCCAACCACTCCGGCGCCCTGCCCTACGACGGCCTCGTGATGGCGCAGGCGCTGCTGCGGGAGCGCCCGGATCTGCCCGAGGCCCGCTGGCTGGTGGAGGATCAGGTCTTCCACGCACCCATGCTCGGCACCCTCTTCAACCGCCTGGGCGCCGTGCGCGCCTCGCCGGAGAACGCGCTGCGGCTGCTCGACGAGCACCGGCCGCTCGTCGTGTTCCCGGAGGGCTACCAGGGCGCGAGCAAGCCGTTCGCGGAGCGCTACCGCCTCAAGCGCTTCGGCCGGGGCGGCTTCGTGAAGCTGGCCCTGCGCACCGGCGCGCCCATCGTCCCGGTGGCCATCGTCGGCGCGGAGGAGACGTCCCCGCTGTTGGGCCGCCTCCCCGGTGGCTTCCTCGGCTTCCCGTCGCTGCCGCTCACCGCGCCCGGCCCGCTGCCCGCCAAGTGGACCATCCGCTTCGGCGAGCCCATCACCATGGAAGGCCTGGCGCCGGAGGCCGCGGACGACCTGGGCGAGGTGCAGCGGCTCACCGAGCGCACCCGCGAGTCCATCCAGGGCATGCTCCAGGCCCTGCTGCGCGAGCGCCGCTCCGTGTTCACGGGGTGAAGGCGGACGGCGGGGGGCACCCGGGGGCGCGTCAGCCGCAGATGCGGTTGCGCCCCTGGCTCTTCGCCGTGAGGAGGTGCTCGTCCGCCGTGCGCACCAGCTCCGCGGGCTCGCGGTGGTGCGGCTCCAGCGTGGCCACGCCCATGGACAGCGTGACGGGGATGACCTGCTTGTCGAACTCGAAGCGCTGCCGCTCCACCAGCTTGCGCACCTTCTCCGCGAGCTGCCGGGCGCCGGTCAGGTGGATCTCCGGCAGGAGCAGCGCGAACTCCTCGCCGCCGTAGCGGGCGAAGACGTCCTCGCGCCGGATGCGCGTGCGCACCGTGGACGCCAGTTGCTTGAGCACCGAGTCCCCGGCCAGGTGCCCGTAGGTGTCATTCACGTCCTTGAAGTGATCCAGGTCGAACATCACCAGCGACAGCACGCGCTCGTAGCGGCGGCTGCGGGAGACTTCGCGGTCCAACTGCTCGTCGAAGTAGCGGCGGTTGTAGATCTGCGTGAGGCCGTCCATGGTGGTCAGCCGGTAGATCTCGTCGTGGTACGCCGCCTCGATGTTGCCGCCCGCGATGAACTTGAAGATGGTGCGGCCAATCTTCACCAGGTCGCCGTTCTGCAGCGAGCGCGCCGACGACGCGATGTCGTCATTGACGAACGTGCCGTTGGTGGACCCCAGGTCCTCGATGCGCACGCCCTTGGTGGTGTTGGTGATGCGCGCGTGGTTGCGGCTCACCGCCTCCTGATCAATCTGGATGTCCGACTTGGACGACCGGCCGATCAGCGTCTCCTCACGCGCCAGGTCGTACTTGCGCCCCAGATCCAGGCCGTAGATGACCACCAGCGCCGCGTCCAGGTTGACGGGGCGCTCGGAGATCTTCGAGATGACGGTGACGACCGTCTCCTTCTGGCCCATGACTCCAAACGTATCACCGCGCAATTCGCGAAAGCGAATTCACGGCTGGAACGGGTGCCCCGCCAGGTCGCAGGCGCACTGACACCCCAGCACGTCAGGGCACCCGCACCGTGCGGGTGGCGCGGACAGCGGGCCGCAGCGGCAGCCCGAGCCCGTCCACCAGCGACGCCACCAGCGTCACCTGCGCCCCGGAGCAGGCGACAGGCACGGAGAGCGCCACCTCGCCCGACCGCGTGGCCACGTCGCCGCGCACCACCGAGAAGTCGCAGCCCGGGCCGCCATCACGCACGGTGAGCAGCACCCCACCCTCGTCGCCGTTGGCGGCGTCCGTCCCCACCTGGAAGCCGTCCACCCGCACGCGCACGGTGGCGCCGCGAGCCAGCGACGCGCCCTCGGTGGGCGACAGCCAGGTCACCTGGGGCCGGCCTTGGTTCAGCGTGGACACGGCGAGCACCGACTCCGCGAGCCGCTCGGGCGCCATGCCTCCGGTCTCCGCCAGCGCGGAGAGGTTCATCCCCTGGCCCTCGGACATGGCCACGCTCAATGCCTCCACCGACAGCGACGCGCGCGAGCCCTCCGTGTCGCCCTGGAAGGTGCGGTCCTCCAGGCCCGGGGGCGGCACGGGCAGGCGCACGCCGTTGGCGATGCGGCGGCTGTCCACCCAGACCGTCCAGCGCCGGCCGGCCGCGTTGGTGAAGGTCGCGCGCACGAGCGTCGCGCCCAGCGGGGCGCCGTCCATACGCCACTCGCGCGGCAGCAGGCCGTGCCACGGCAATGTGTCCGGGTTGTAGCGGGCGCCCTCCGGGATGCCGAGGAACATGTTGCCGAGCGTCACCGGCTGGAGGCCCTCCGGATCGAAGCGGAGCGCGTCCAGCGGGGTCATCACCGCGCTGGTGGCCTGGCCCACGGGCTCCTCGCCGCCCAGCGCTCCGGACGACGCGACCGCGACCAGCCGGTACGCCTGTCCCTCCAGGCCGTGATGGGCCGGCGCCATGCGCACGCGCACCAGGCCCGGCGAGGACAACAAGGGCTGCGTGTCCGTGTTCGGATCCACCGGGTTGGCGTTGACGGCGGCGCCCAGGCCCAGCGGCACCGTGCCCCGTCCGGGCGCGCTCACCGAGCCCACCACCAGCGCGCGCGCAAGGTAGCTGTCGCGGAAGCGCGGAAGCGGCGGGACGCGCACCACGAACGGGAAGGCCAGCGGCACCTGCTGGAAGTCCAGCGACGTGAGCGGCCCGGCCGGCGGGCTCATCCCGTCGATGGGCGCATACAGCGGGAAGCGCACGTCGCGCTGGACGGCCGAGGAGAACCGCCCCGACTGCGGCAGCGCGCGCGCCAGGAGCAGCAGCGGATCCGTGCTCGGATTCATCATCCCCGCGGGAAGCTCGCCGGACGGGACCTGCGCGGTGAGCGCCCAGGCGGTGCGCGTGCCACAGGTCCCCGCGCGCGTGGCCGTCTCCGGATCCGTTCCATCCGCGAGCGCCGCGTCGCACACGCCGGGGATGCCGGGCACGTCCACGGACTCCGACGGCAGGACGCCCAGCCCGTTCACCCAGACGTTGGCGGGCAGTTGGAACTGGCGCGTCAAGCCGCGCAGCGAGAGGTCCACGTCCCGGTCGGGCCCCTGCACCTGGGCGGAGGCCGACTCGGACAGGAGCCCCGGTACGGACAACCCCGCCATGCCCAGGGCCAGCGCGCCGCCCACGCCCACGGGCGCCAGGTGGGTGAACCGGGCGCGCACGCCGCCCACGCGGTCCGCCGGGTTGCGGCGCAGCGGCAGCCGCAGGTCCCGCGTGCCGGTCATGTCGTAGTTCGCCACGGTGAGGTAGCCGAAGTCCGGGTGGAAGACGGACACCGACGCATCGCTCCGGGCCTCCAGCACGGCCACGCCCTGCGCGTCCGTGGACTCGCTCGCCGTCACGCCGCCCAGCGTATCCGCCACCACCACGGAGGCCCCCTCCACGGGGTGGCCCGTGAGCGCGTCCGTCACCACCACCCGCACCTGCCCGGAGGCCGTGTGCGGCGGCAGCACGGTGACGCTTGCACGGCACGCGACGGTGCCCAGCCGGGCCTCCACCGCCTCCACCTCCGCGCCCGCGGACTCCAGCGTGAACGTGGCCCCGGTGCCGGTGCCTCCGCCCTTCACGCGCGCCGACACGGCGGACCAGGTGAGCCCGTCGCGCGGGACGACGGGCTGGCCCGCGGCATCGGACACCCAGGCCTCGAAGCGCAGGGGGGTGCCCACGGGCGCGATGACGTGCGCGGGCACCACGTGGCAGGCCGCCAGGGTGGACGCCGGCGGGGGCGCCCCACAGGCGCCGTCGCGGCACAGCTCTCCGTCCTGGCAGTCACGGTCTCCCGTGCAGAGGGCGGGGACACAGCGGCTGGCGTCACAGCGGCAGCCCAGCGACTGCGACTCACAGGCGGCGATGGTGTTGAGCTCTCCGCGGCGCTGCACCGAACAGTCGAGGTCCGTCCGGCACGAGGGCTCACAGCGCGACAGGGCGGTGTTGCAGAAGAACAGCGCCGGGTCCCCGCAGTCCTGATCCACCGTGCAGAAGGCGTCCGCCTTGCCCCCGTGGATGAACGGCGCATCCAGGTCGGACATCGCGCAGCCCATGGCGCACGCCAGCAGGCATGCGAGCACGAGGCCGGGGGACCGGACCGGATGGGGGATGGGAAGCATGGGAACTCCGAGGGGGACCGGCCTTGCCCCGACCTTACAGGGGGAAGGGCCGCGACGCGACCGGCGATGGCGCCGGGGGCCGGGAAAAATCAGACGGGCGGGCAGGCAAGTGTCGGTTGGCTTCCGCCGCCAGGGGTTCCAGAATCGGACCGACGATGGCGCGCGGTGAACCGAAGACCTTGGAGAGCCTCCTGCCCCGGGTGCTGGCGCGCCTGGCGGGAGAGTCGGGCCGCGCGTCGTCGCTGATGCCGCTCTGGACCGCCGCGGTGGGAGAGAACATCGCGCGCCACAGCCGGCCGCACCAACTGGACGGAAGCACGCTGATCATCAGCGTGGAGAGCGCCGAGTGGGCCCAGGTCCTCTCCCGCCAGGCCGACTCCCTGCGCGATCGGCTCAACGAGAAGCTGGGCGCTGGCACCGTGAAGGCGCTCGCCTTCCAGTTGGAGTCGCGATGAAGCGCGCGCTCCTGGGCCTGCTGCTCGCGGGCGCCTGCGTCCTGCCCGCGTCCGCCGCGCCGTCCCCGGAGGTGGCCTCCGTCGCCAACCCCGCCCCGGAGGAGACGCCCCAGGCCCAGGAGGCCCGGGCCCGGCTGCACGTGCAGCGCGAGTTCGAACGCGTGGGCCGCCGCGCCCCCACGAGCGACAAGGCGCTGGAGGCCGCGGCCCGGAGGCTCGCGCGCGAGGCGCTGACGAAGTTCACCACCGGCGCCCCAGACCTGCTCACGTTGACGGAGGCGGTCAGCGACTCGGGCGCCGCGGATCCGTCCCCGAAGGCGCTGGTCATCCGCGCCTGGGTGCACGCACACGCCATCGAGACCTTCCTCGCCCGCACGGACTTCAACAACGACCGCGTGAGCCACTTCGGCGTGGGCGTGGCCTTCCTGGGCGAGCGCGCCGCGCTGGTGCTGCTCGTCGCGGACCGCAAGGCGGAGGTGCTCCCCTTCTCTCGCACCATCGCCAAGGCCGGGACGGAGAAGCGCGTGTGCGGCCGGCTCGTGCCGCCGCTGCTGAGCCCGCAGGTCTTCGTCACCCGGCCGGACGGTGAGGTGGAGGCCGTGGCCCTGAGCCGCGCGCCCTCCGGCACCAATGGCTTCTGCGCCCTGGTGGGCTTCGACGCTCCCGGCAACTACACCGTGGAGGTGGTAGGCCAGGCGAGCGCGGGGCCGGAGGTGGCGTCGCTGTTCCTGGTGCAGGTGGGGGCTCGTTCCACGCGCGGCGGCCAGGAGTCCCAGCGCGAACCCACCACGCTGGCCGAGGCCCGCACCGCCCTCTACGAGCGCATCAACACCCTGCGCCGTGCGCACAAGGTGCCGGAGCTGACGCCGGACCCGACGCTGGAGGACGTGTCGCTGCGCTACAGCACGCGCATGGCGACGGAGGGCTTCTTCGCGCACATCGCGCCGGACGGCTCCACGCTCACCCGCCGCCTCCCGGAGGGCACGCGCTACGTGCGCGCCGGAGAGAACCTGGGGCTGGCGGCGGGCCCGCTCGCGGCGCACTTCGGCATCGAGCACAGCCCCGGCCACCGCAAGAACCTGCTGGACCCCGCGTTCCGCTTCATGGGCGTGGGCGTGGCCTTCCAGAAGGTGGACGGCCGCGACCAGGCCATCGTCACGGAGGTCTTCACCGCGGCCTCGCCCGGCGCGGCGCTCCCGGCGGACCCGGTGTCGGACGTGTACGACGCCCTGACCCGGCACCGCGCCACGCTCAAGCTGCCGCCCCTGGTGCGCAGCGAGGCGCTGGAGCGGCTGGCGCGGGACCACGCCCGCCGCGCGCTATCCCAGGACGAGCCCACCGCGGGAGACGGAGACCCGTCCCCGCTGCACGAGCGCGTGTTCTCCGCGCTGCCGGACGCGGGCACCGCTTCGGTGGACTTCTTCGTGGTGGGAGACCCGGGCGCCGTCCCGGAGTCACGCAGCCTGGCCACCGCCACCTACACCCGGGTGGGTGTGGGGCTGGTGCGGGGCGACTCCAAGCGCTTCGGCCAGGGCCAGTACTGGGTGGCCGTCATCTACGCCGCGGTCCCCTGAAGCGCTGGCTTCGAAAAGCAACGCCGACGCGGACGCCGGCCACGACCGGGCTTCGGGCGTGACCGGGTGCAAGCTCGCGCGGGCCCGGTGTGACGGGCCCCATGTCAGACGTCCCGGTTAGACAGGACGGCGCTGCGTGGCGTACGCCTCCAGCCCCATCTGAGGAGGAGCGAGGTTGGCGTACATCGGGCACTTCATGCACGTGAACGACTGCCAGCCGCGACGGACGGCCTCATCGAGGCAGTTGTCGTAGTGGTTGCAGTTCAGGTTGCGATGCGTCTCGACGCCTGCCCGCTTCGGGCCGGCTTCGGGATTGATGGTCTGCGGCAGATCGGATGGACACGGCTTCATGGAGCCTCCCCTATGAGCTGTTTCCCCCCCCGAGGTCTGTGAACGAGCAGGTGCTACCGACGACAGGTCTTCCTGCGACGACAGGTCTTCCTGACACGACGGCGGTCCGGAGTAGCGCTCAACGGCGGCGCAACGTAAGGATTCCCTCCGGATAGCGCAACGGGCCGACAACCCCGCGGGACCAGCCCGTGGGCGCGGGATCTAGGACTTGTCGGGCCGACTGTCAAACCGACCCCCGCCCACCTGGTGGGGAATGTCGACTGCAAACCTCTCGTTCCGAAGCCGCAAGGCCGCGAAGTGAAAGGAAGAATCCCATGAGTTGGACCGGCTGGGTGGCGGGTTGGGTGACGGGGGTGGCGCTGGGGCAGTCCCCGGCGACGCTGGAGGCCGTCCGCCTGCACCGGTCCGACGCGGCGGCGCTCGCCCGGGCGGAGCTCACCGCCTGTGAGCAGGCGAAGTGCCCGGACGCGGGCCGCCTGGGCCTGCTCGCCGGCACCCTCGTCCTTTCGGACGGGGACGCTGGGCAGGCGCGGGACCTGCTCACCCGCCACGCGCCGCCCGCGCCCCTGGAGGCCTTCCACGCCTTCTACCTGGGCCAGGCGCGCTTCTACGCGGGCGACCCCAACGGCGCGGCGAAGGACTTCGAGCGGGCCCTGGAGAAGGCCTCCCCGGCCCTGGCCGTGCGCGCCCGCGCCCGCCTGGGGGAGTCGCTCCTGGACGCACACCGGCCCAAGGACGCGGCCCCGGTGCTGGAGTCCGCGGCGGCGGCGCAGCCCTCCGCGGAGCTGCTCTTCCAACGCGCCCAGACGCGCGCGGCCACCGGCAACGCGGCGGGCCTCCGAGCGGACCTGAAGACGGTGGCGCTGCGCTTCCCCACCCACCCCTACGCGGACGAGGCGCTGGAGCAGCTGGCCGCGCTGAAGCCCGCGGTGAAGCTCACCCTGCCCGAACACCTCCAGCGCGCCCGGGGCTTGCTCTCCGACGGCGCGGCGACGCGGGCCGAGGAGGAGCTCGTCACGGCGGAGAAGCGCGGGCTGGTGAAGGGCGCGCCCGCCGTGGCGCAGGTGGCGCTCCTGCGCGCGCAGGTGCTCTTCGCGCGAGGCAAGAAGGAAGAGGCGGAGAAGGCGCTCGCGGTGGCGCGCAAGGGGCCGCCGGCCATCGCCGCGGAGGCCGTGCTGGTGGTGGCGCGCCGGGCGCTGAAATCGGACGACAACGAGAAGGCGCGCAAGCTGATGGCCGCGCTGGACAAGGCCTATCCCTCTCAAGCGGCCGGTGAGGAGGGCGCGTTCTTCGCCGCGTGGTTGGACTTGCAGGGCGGCCGCTTCGAGGACGCGGCGAAGTCCTTCGCGGACTACGAGAAGCGCTACAAGGGCTCGCGCCGCCGCGACGAGGCGATGTGGTTCCGCGCCCTCTCGCACATCCGGCTGGAGCAGTACGCGAAGGCGCGCCAGGCGCTGGACGACCTGGTGACGGCCTATCCGAAGACGAGCATGGCGCCGCAGGCGCGCTACTGGCAGGCGCGCACGGAGGAGCTGGCCGGCGGCAAGCCGGCGACGGTGGGGCCCGCCTATGAAGCCGTCATCAGCGCGGCGCCCGCGTCGTTCTACGCGCTGCTCGCCACGGAGCGGCTGCGCGAGCTGGGACGCACGCCACCCGCGGCCTTCCCGCAGCCTCCGAAGCAGCTCACCCTCCCCCGCCCGCCGGAGCTGGAGCTGGCGGTGGCGCTGACGCGCGCGGGCCTCTTCCGAGACGCGGCGGACGAGGTGCAGTCGCGCGTGTCCGGCCTGCGCGGCGCGGACCAGGCGCTGCCGTTCGCGCACGCGCTCTTGCAGTTGGGTGAGTTCGGCCACGCGCACGTGGTGGCGGCGCGCTACCTGTGGGGCCGGGCCTTCGGGGCGAAGGCGCCGGACGCGCTGGCCGCGTTCTACCCGCGCGCGTTCGCCCAGGCGGTGGAGACGGAGGCCACGCGGCAGGCGCTGGATCCGTTCCTCGTGTGGGCCATCATGCGGCGGGAGAGCGCCTTCCGGCCGGAGGTCATGAGCGCGGCGGACGCGCGCGGCCTGATGCAGATCATCCCGCCCACGGCGACGGAGATCGCCCAGAAGATGGCGGAGCCCGCGCCCGCGCCCGCGGACCTGTTCGCCCCGGAGCGCAACATCCGCTACGGCGCGTGGTACCTGGCGCAGCTGATGAAGCGCTTCGCGCACCCCGCGCTCGCGGCGGCGGCCTACAACGCGGGGCCCAAGGCGGCGGTGCGCTGGACGCAGGAGCGCGGCGGCATGCCCCTGGACCTGTTCGTGGAGTCCATCCCGTACCGGGAGACGCGCGGCTACGTGAAGCAGGTGGTGGCGGACCTGTACCTCTACCACCGCTTCTACGAGAAGGACGGCACCCAGGCGCGGCTGGCCCTGACGGTGCCCGCCCCCAGCACGGACGGCGTCAGCTTCTAGGGGAGGACTTCAGGCGCCGCGCGTGGCCCGGCGGCGTTCGATCTCCTGCTCCAGCGACCGCACCACGTCCGACAGCGGCATGCTGCTGGAGTCCACGTGCACCGCGTCGTCGGCGGGCTTCAGGGGCGCGACCTCGCGGCCGGAGTCCGCGGCGTCGCGGCGCGTCTGGTCCTGGAGGACGCCCTCCAGGCTGCTGTCCACGCCCTTCTGGAACAGCTCCTCGAAGCGGCGGCGCGCGCGCACCTCCGGGTTCGCCTGGAGGAAGAACTTCACGTCCGCGTCCGGGAACACCACCGTGCCGATGTCCCGGCCCTCCAGGATGGCGCCCGACGCCGCCTCCAGCGCCAGCCGCCGCTGGAGCGCGAGCAGCCCCGCGCGCACCACCGGCCGCCCGGACACCTGCGACGCGCCCATGGAGATGGGCGGCGTGCGGATCTCCGACGACACGTCCTCGCCGCCCAGGAAGACGTGGTTCTCCTCGCCCACCACCTGGAAGTGGATGCGCACGCGCCCCAGCAGCTCGCCCAGCTTCGCGTCGTCGTCGAACGCGATGCCCTCGCGCGAGGCCATCAGCGCCACGCAGCGGTAGATGGCGCCGGTGTCCACCAGCGCGAAGCCCAGCCGCCGCGCGAGCAGCTTGGACACGGAGGACTTACCCGCCCCGGCCGGCCCGTCGATGGCGACGATGAACGGACGCGCGCTCAAGACAGGACCTCCTTCAGCGCGGCCACGCAGCGCGCGTTCTCCTGGGACGTGCCCACGGAGATGCGCAGACAGTTCGGGTGGCCGTTGCCCGCCATGGGCCGCACGATGACGCCCCGGCGCAACAGCTGCTCGTACACCTCGCCGGACGGGCGGTGGCAGTCCACGAAGACGAAGTTCGCGTGGCTGTCCGTCAGCGTGAGCCCCAGCTTCGGAAGCTCTTCCCCGTAGAAACGCAGGCCCTCGCGGTTGTTCTCCCGCGTGCGCCGCACGTGCTCCGTGTCCTCCAGCGCGGCCATGCCCGCCGCCTGCGCCACCGTCGTCAGGTTGAACGGCATGCGCGTGCGGTGCACGTAGCCCGCGAGCTTCGCGTCCATCACCGCGCAGCCCAGCCGGATGCCGGCCAGCCCGTGGATCTTGCTGAAGGTGCGCAGCCCCACCAGGTTCGGGTGCGCGTGGAACAGCTCCACGGCGCTCGCGTAGTCGGGCCAGTCCACGAATTCGGCGTAGGCCTCGTCGTGGATGACGAGCACGTCCTTCGGCACCGCCGCGAGGAACTTCTCCAGGTCCTTGCGCCCGAACGTGGTGCCCGTGGGGTTGTCCGGGTTGGCCAGGAACACCATGCGCGTGCGCGGCGTGACGGCGCGGGCCATGGCCTCCAGGTCGTACCGGAAGCCCTCGCGCATGGGCACCTCCACGAACGCACGTCCGTGCGCCTGCGCGGAGATGCGGTACGCGGGGAACGAGCCCTTGCACAGGAGGATCTCCTCCTCGGGCGTCGTGAACGTGCGCATCAACAGCTCGATGAGCTCGTTGGAGCCGCTGCCCAGCACCACCTCCTCCGGCTTCACGCCCAGGTGCGCGGCGAGCCGGCGCACCAGGTGGAAGCTGGTGGCGTCCGGGTACAGGTTCACCTGCGCCACGGCGTTGCGCATGGCCTCCACCGCGCGGGGCGACGGGCCCAGCGGGTTCTCGTTGGAGGCCAGCTTGATGACGCCCTTGAGGCCGTACTCCCGCTCGGTCTCCTCGATGGGCTTGCCAGGAACGTAGGCCTTGAGCGTCTCGACGTAGGGAGGAACGAGCGGTCGCATGGGATGTGAACCTCTACTTGCCGGAGAACATGCCGAGCGCGCGGAACTTGTCGTAGCGGTCGCGCACCAGCGCGTCCGGCGACAGCTCCGCCAACTGGCCCAGGTGCTTGCGCAGCGTCTTGCCCAGGGACTCCGCCGCCTTGGCCGGGTCGCGGTGCGCGCCGCCCGGGGGCTCCGGAATCACCTCGTCGATGATCTTCATCTCCAGCAGGTCCTGCGCCGTGGGGCGCATCGCGTCCGCGGCCTTGTCCGCCTTCGTCGCGTCGCGGAAGAGGATGGAGGCGCAGCCCTCCGGGGAGATGACGGAGTAGACGCTGTTCTGGAACATCAGCACGCGGTTGCCCACGCCGATGGCCAGCGCGCCGCCGGAGCCGCCCTCGCCCACCACGGTGGAGATGATGGGCACGCGCAGCCGGCTCATCACCTCCAGGTTCACGGCGATGGCCTCCGCCTGGCCGCGCTCCTCCGCGCCAATGCCCGGGTACGCGCCCGGCGTGTCCACGAAGGTGAGGATGGGCTTCTCCATCCGCTCGGCCAGCTCCATCAGCCGGCGGGCCTTGCGGTAGCCCTCCGGGCGCGGCATGCCGAAGTTGCGCGCCATGTTCTCCTTGGTGTTGCGCCCCTTCTGATGGCCGATGACCATCACCGTCTTGCCGTCGAAGCGCGCGAAGCCACCGACGATGGACGGGTCCTCGCCGAAGTGCCGGTCACCGCACATCTCGAAGAAGTCCGTGAAGAGGTAATGGACGTAGTCCAGGAAGTACGGGCGCGCGTTGTGGCGCGACAGCTGCACCACCTGCCAGCGGGTCAGGTCGCTGAAGATCTCCGCCTGGAGCTTCTTCGCCTTCTTCTCCAGCTTGGAGATTTCAGAGGAGAAATCCACGGTGCCGCTGGTGGAGAGGGCCTTGAGCTCCTCGATCTTCTTCTCCAGCTCGATGAGCGGGCGCTCGAAGTCGAGCGCGTAGCCAATGCCTGTTGCCATGGCGCCGAACTAGCACCAGGGTTCGGACCGATCAACGCGCAAGCGGTTACGCACCCCCCTGGAATGTCCGGGGGGACCGCCCGTCTGGAGCAACATGGTCCTCGCCCTCTCCCTGCTGGCCCTGACGCTGTCCGCCGCTCCGGCCGCGCCTCCTTCCGGCCGGGCCCTCAATACGCAGGGGTTCCGGCTGTACCAGTCCGGCCGCTATCCGGAGGCGCTGGAGAAGTTCCAGGCTGCCGCACAGGCCACCCCGGACTACGCCCTGGCCCACTACAACGCCGCCGCCACCCTGGGCGTCCTGCGCAAGCAGGGCAAGGTGTGCGAGTACAGCGCCCACCGCGACGTCATCCTGGAGAAGCTGACCACCGCGGTGCGCCTGGACGCGCGCCGCCTCCAGCGGGCGAAGGAGGACCGGGACCTGGACGTCATCCGGGACACACTCGGCTGGCAGAAGCTGCTGGGCCGCACGCCCGAGAAGGAGGCCGACGTGCCCGCCCTCCTGCGGGCGGTGTCCTGGTACGGCCCCGGCGTAGGCGTCTACGGCACCGTCCGGGCCCTGAAGTTCCAGGACGGGGGCCGCGTGGAGCTCTGGAGGCGGGACGTGGACGACTCCGGCACGCCCCGCGAGTCCCGGACCCCGGGCACGTACACCGTCAAGGGCCGCACGGTGGAGGTGAAGCTCCCCAACGCCGCGCCCGTCACCGGCACCCTCAACGAAGCGGGCGCCCTCACCTTCCCGGAGCCCCTGGGCGGCTTCACCGACAGCCCGTCGGAGTGCGACGCCTGAGCCAAGCCGCCGTGAAGTGACGCCCCGTGCACGCCTACCCGCGCCCGAGGGGACACCACCCTGGCGCGCCTGCCTGCCGGTGCCCACCTTCCCCCTGTAGCCGAGGGGGAAGCCGTGCATCGACTCAACGCCAGACACTGGGGGCTGGCCGCCATCATCGCGGTCGCGCCCTTCGTCCTCGCCTTCGTGCTGGGAGCCCTGGCGCCGCCGCTGTTGGAGCCGGTGCTCGGAACGCCGGTGGGAGGGCTGAGCTGGGGACTGGCCACGGTGCTGGGGCTCGTGGGCGGCGCCCTCTTCGCGCGCATCCTCGCGGCCTTGCAGCGCCCGCGCATCCAGGCGTCCCCGGTGCTGCGGGTGCTGGGCACGGTGGGTGGCGCCAGCGTGGTGGTGACCCTGTGCATCGTGCCGGCGGTGGCGCTGATGCTCCTGGGTCCGGGCTGGGTGCTCCATCAGCACCTGGAGGTGCCGGCGGCCCCGACGGCGCGCTCACTCGAGGCGACCGCCGTGGACCTGCTGGGCCAGGCGCGCCGGGCGTATCCCCACCGGCTGCCCCTGACCCTGCGGTTGCCGGGCCCCCACTGAAGGAGCCCGGCGCGGCCGGAAGAACTCAGGCCGCCTTGATCTTCGCTGGCGGCGCGGACAGCGCGTACCAGGCCGTGCGGAACGCCTTCAGCTCACGCAGCCCCGCGGGGTGGCGGCCCAGCGCGGGCGCCATCGTCACGGGCAGGCCGATCTTCTTCTCCATGGCCTTGGCCGCGTTGAGCTCCAGCTTGCGGCGGTTCTCGCACTTCTCGCAGGTGGACTTGGGGCCCACGCGGTTGACGAGCACCCGCTCCACCTGGAGCTTCTTCTCCTTGAGGTACTCCACCAGCCGCTCCGTGCGGGACGACGCCAGGTCCTCGCCGCGCGTGACGACCACGAAGCGCGACTCGCTGGGGGACGCCAGCGCGTCCTCGAAGCGCTTCACGTGCTTGAGCATCGCCGCCAGGTCATCCGCCAGCTCGCCCAGGCCCTTGGCCCGGTGCTTGTTGAGGATGCCGTGCAGCGCGCCCAGCCACGTCTTCGCTGTATCCGCCAGCTCCACCACGCGGACGTTGGTCACCTGCGGCGACGAGTCCACCACGATGCGCTTGAACCGCTCCTGCACCAGCGCGTCCGTCAGCACGGACATGGCCGCCAGCTCGTCGATGCCCGGGGGCGCGCACTCCAGCAGGTTGCGCAGGTAGAGCAGGTCCGCCGGCACGTCGTTGCCCGCCTTGGGCGCGCCCTCGAAGGCCTTCTCCGCCTTCTCCTTCAGCCGCTTGCGCAGGGCGTTGAACCAGCCCGCCATGTCCAGCTCGCGCGCGTACAGGCCCTTGGTGCCCTTCACCTGGGTCTCGGTGTCGGTCAACCGGCTCTGCAGCACGTCCGACAGCGAGTGCGCGGGGTCCGTGGAGATGAGGAGCACCGGCCCCTCCTTCTCCGTCAGCGTCACCGCCGCGGCGGCCGCGCAGGAGGACTTGCCCACCCCGCCCTGCCCCACGAAGAAGATGAGCCGCGTGGGCGGCAGCGGAGGCGCCGCGATGGGAGGCATGGACGGGGCGCGCACCAGCGCCGGAGGCCCTTCGGCCGCGCTGAACTCCAGCGCCTTGGTCTCCTTGCCCGCCGCCCACTCCTTGGCGAATTCCTTCAGCCCGTCCAGCCCCCGGGGCGCCACCTCGCGGCGGCCCAGCAGGTTCACGGGCACGGTCTTGTCGAGCGCCTGGTACTTGCGCACGTGCGGCGCCTGCAGGCCGCGGCGGCCCTGGCACGCCGGACAACCCTCGTGGTCCTCCACCTGGTTGACGATCACCTCCGTCACCGGCAGGCCGCGCTCGCGCAGCTGGGTGAAGTACATGCGCGTCTGCGCTTCGGGCACCGGCTCCGCCAGCGCCACCAGGTGGAAGGCCGTGCGCGCCGGATCCTTCAGCAGCGCGAGCAGCTTCTCCGCCTTCTGGCCCACCTGCTCCAGGAAGCCGCCGGAGCCCTCCGCCGCGGCGGCGGCCGCCTTCTTGCCCTTGCCGCTGGGGGCCGGGGCGGCGCGGTCCTGGCCCGCCTTCACGAAGCCCAGGAACTTGCGCAGCTGCGCCGGCATGTCGAACAGGCGCAGCGTGTGGCTGGTGGGCGCCGTGTCCACCACGATGCGGTCGTAGTCGCCGGACTCCAGCAGGTCCACCACGTGGAAGAGGGCCACCAGCTCCTCCAGCCCAGGCACCGCCTGCTGGTAGAGCTTGCCCATCTCCTCGTCCGACAGGTGCGTGCCCTTCACCGCCGCCTTCGCCAGCGCCGGCAGGTACTCCGCCAGGAACGGCTTGAGCAGCGCGGGAGGGTTCAGCTCCGCGCCGAAGAGGCCGCCCTCGCCCTTGCCCGCCTGCAGCTTGGTGGGCTTCGCCGGCAGCTTCTTCTTCACGAGGTCCGACAGGGACTGGACCGGATCCAACGAGACGACCAGCACCCGATGCTTGGGCGCTTCTTCGGAGAGCCTCACCGCGTACGCTGCCGCAAGCGTGGTCTTGCCGACCCCGCCCTTGCCGCCGAAGAAGTGAAGAACTCGCGCGTCGCTCATTGCGTTGTGGCCTTCCTTGTGCCCCCCCGGCGGCACCCCAGATGACTCACGTCGGACGACCGCACCATGGGGGGCGGACGTGGCCCGAAATGAAACGTCCCGGCCGGGCCCTCACCAACGGGTGGGAGAGACACGGAGGATCCCCCGTCCAGGGGGGAAAAGTCAAGAATTGACAGGGGTTTTCGAGACCTCCCCCGCCCCTTTAAACCGGCCTGGGGAGGCCCCGTGCGTGCTGTCCAGGAGCCCTGCCAAGGGCCCGGAATCCGGGCCTTCTTGCCTACCCATCAGGTCAGCGGCAGGCGAACTGCCAGGCCCGGACGGGGTGCGGATCAGCGGGTCAGGAAGCTGCTGGCGCTCATGGGGCCGTCGTTGCCCTGGCCTCCCAGGGGACTGCCGCCACCCGGGGTGCCCTGGGCCCGGTTCTCCGCCGCGTAGCGGTTGAGCTTGTTGTAGAGCGTCTTCTCGCTCACCCCCAGCACCTCCGCCGTGCGGGCCTTGTTGTTCCCGTTCCGCTGGAGGCTGCCCAGGATGTACTCGCGCTCCACGGCGTCCAGGCTCAGGCCGAACGGCAGCTTGAACGTGTGGCGCTCCGGGCTCTTGCCGGCCATGTCGGGCGGCAGGTGCTCGCGGGTGATGAGCTCCCCGTCGCAGAGGATGACGGCGCGCTCCACGGCGTTGCGCAGCTCGCGGATGTTGCCCGGCCAGTCGTAGTTCTTGAGCACCTCCATGGCGTCCGGGTGCACGCCGGAGACGCGCTTGGCGGAGTCCCCGCGGAACTTGTCCACGAAGTGCTGGACCAGGATGGGCACGTCGTCCCGGCGCTCGCGCAGGGGCGGCAGGTGCAGTTGGAACACGTTGAGGCGGAAGTAGAGGTCCTCGCGGAAGCGCTGGTTCTTGATCTCCTGCTTCAGGTCGCGGTTCGTGGCGGACAGCACGCGCACGTCCACTTCGATCTCCACCTTGCCGCCCAGCCGGCGCAGGCGGCCCTCCTCCAGCACGCGCAGGAGCTTCGCCTGCAGGTCGATGGGGATCTCACCCAGCTCGTCCAGGAAGAGCGTGCCGCCGTGGGCCATCTCGAACACGCCCGGGCGGCGCTGATCCGCGCCGGTGAAGGCGCCGCGCTCGTGACCGAAGAGCTCGGACTCAATCAGCGTCGCGGGGATGGACGCGCAGTTGATGGCGATGAAGGGCTTGTCGCGGCGCAGGGACAGGTTGTGCACCGTGCGGGCGACGACCTCCTTGCCCGTGCCGGACTCGCCGCTGATGGAGACCGAGGCCTTGGAGGGGGCCACCTTCTCGATCATCTCGATGACCTTGCGCATCCCGGTGGAGCCGGCGATGAGGTCCGTGGAGCCCAGCTGCTTGAGGCGGCGCCGGAGCGTCTGCACCTCGCGCATGGTCTCCTTCTTCTCCAGCGCGCGGTCGATGCAGACCTTGAGCCGCGCGGTGTCCAGCGGCTTCACGATGAAGTCGTAGGCGCCCTCGCGGATGGACTCCACGGCGGTGTCGATGGTGCCGCGGCCGGTGAGGAACACCACCGGGCAATCCGGCAGCTCGTCGCGCAGGTTGCGCAACAGCCACAGGCCGTCCGTCTCCGGCATGGCGAGATCCGACAGGACGACGTCGGGCCGGAACTCACCGGCCTTGCGGAGGGCGTCATGCCCGTCGAACGCGGTCTCGACCTTGTGACCCCAGGCGGACAGCATCTCCGCCAGGGCCTCGCAGGTCTCACGTTCGTCATCCACGGCCAGGATTCGTGCGCTGCCCAAGGTGAAAACCTCCACTGCGATGAAGCGTGATGAAACCGGATGGAAGACCGACAGCGCCCAGGCGGGGGAGGCTCAGGCGCGCGGAAACACGAGGCGGCACGTGCCCGCCTCCACGACGAATTCGATGCCCAGCTGGGCCGCGCGGAGCGTCAGCGCGGCCACGGTGTCCGTCGCCCGCTCGGGCGCCGAGGAACCGTCCGCCACCTCCAGCACCGCGCTCGGCCCTTCCGCGCGGACCGACACGACGACGGTGGCGCCGGACTCCGCGCGCTGGAAGGCGCGCATCAGCACCTGCACCAGGAAGAACCCCAGCTCGGTGGTGTCCTCCAGGTGGGCCTGCACGTCCGGCTCGATGAGGCGCTGGACCTGGAGGCGGCGCCGGCGGCTCTCATGCCCCAGCACGTCCAGGGCCTTGCCGGTGGCGTCCGACAGCGGCGCGTCCCCGGAGGGGCCCGCCCCGCGAAACACCATGAAGTCGGAGAAGAGCTTGAGCAGGCCATCCACGCGGGCGATCTGCTCGCGCATCGCCTTGAGGTTCTTCTCCTGCGTGGCCGGCACCTGGCCGGACTCGCCCTTGAGCTTCTCGGAGAGCACCTCGAGATGGATGGCCAGCGCGTTGAGCGGATTGCGCACGTCGTGCAGCAGGCTGTCCATCAAGGGTGGAACCGCGTCGTAGCGGGCCGCGCCCACCACAGGGTCCGACACTTCCTGGACAGAAGGCACACTGCTGGCCATGACAGATGAGTTAACCACCTGGAACTCCTAGGAATTTCCGTCGCCCCACCCCCGCCGCCGCCCTACCGAGGCCAGGATTTAGGGAGCACCCTTGGGATCGTCAACCCTGGGTCGGTAATTCTTGCCGGAGTTCTAAAATTCCCGTGTCGGAACAGCCACTTACGACCGCTCAAAAGTGTCGTTCAACGAACGGGAATCCCATCCCGGGCGATCAGCGTGTCCAGGGATTGTCCATCCCCGGACAGCGCGTCCGCCCTCAGGTGCCGGTGGCCGGCGACGGCGGCTGCGCGGCGGCGCCCAGGCCCACGAGCTGGAGGCCCAGCCGGGCCGCGTACTCGAAGATGCGCGGGTCCCGGTAGAACTCGCCAAAGACGATGCGGGTGCAGCCGCTGTTGGCGATCAGCTTGAAGCACGGCCAGCAGGGGCTGGCGGTCGTGTAGATGGTCGCCCCGTCGATTCCGACGCCGTTCTTCGCGGCCTGGATGATGGCGTTGGCCTCCGCGTGGACGGTGGCCACGCAGTGGCCGTTCTCCATCATGTGGCCCACCTCATCGC